>JANUBW010000001.1:0-1592743 GCA_024809215.1 Niastella sp. OAS944
CCTGATAACAACTTCCCTTCGCTCCTTCCCGTTTTCACGGAATATCATCGCTACTACGAAAGTTTCCGCCCCCGTGCCGTGCATCGATACTTTCCTTCTTGCAGTGTCTCTTGCTTGAAGTTTTCTCTTTACATCACGACGACAGGTTCTCACGTTCCATGTAAATGCCTGTGTTAAGCTCACGCTGTCTATACGCCGGATGCCGCAACATCGGTAAACAGGTGCCCTTGCTGCTTGTCCCAAAGGCGCTGGTGGGCTCTGGTTTTGACATCAACTGATCCTTTCGACGCCTCTGTTGACAGTTCACATTTGTTCGTCTTCTTAACACGCACCTGACATCTTTATCGATGCCTTACTCCTTTGATGCTCACTACCACAACTTTTAATTGCAGCAGCTAAAGGTGGTTTGAAAGCTACTCCTGTAAGTCGCTTCCGATGGGCCGACCATCATCATTTACATAGCATCAAATTTTCAAAGAACTAATTCGACAATTTATTATCTGTTCGTGACACTCACCAGCCCGGGTTTTGTACCAGGTTTTCATTTACCGGCAGGTTCCCTTCTCTTATAGGCCACAGGTAATCGCGGGGCACAACAAACCGCATGGTATAATAAGTGGTGGGAATATAAAACAGTTCCGGATGATCAACAGTACCCGAACGGTCGTAGCCCATTATATTTCCATTGAGCAGCTGACCGGCCAGTTTCCAGCGACGCAGGTCCCAGAAACGGCTTCCCTCAAACGCCATTTCAATATTGCGCTCATTGCGAATGATGTTGCGCAGCCCTTCTTTATTCTGGTATGCACCAGGGTTGTTTGAAAAGTTGGTCCAGCTATCCTGTACCGAGGGTAAACCCGCTCTTGCACGTATCAGGTTCAGGTATTTATATACATCAGCCGATGGGCCGTTTGCTTCATTCAACGCTTCAGCATATAACAGGTACAGATCGGCGAGGCGCATGGTTGGAAACGGATAATCCTGGATCTTACTGCTGTTATTGCTTTCGTAAGTGAATTTCCAGTTCACCAGTTTTTTAGGATAGTACGTGGTAATGGTAACCGCTACCCCGCTGCCATACTGGCCCAGCTTTAATTGCGCGCTCCAGGTATTCTCATCGGTATGGCTCGGACTGTTTTGCATATACCAGGTGCCGCCATCAAAACCGAGGTCGGCATAATAACGCGGCTCTCGGTCGAAATTCAACCGGGCTGTTTTATACCCTTCCACTATATTAAAGCGTTCGTCGTGCACGGCTGTTCTTAACTGATGCGGTGTATTGAAATCAAGTGTTTTATCTTCTGTAATGGGAACGCCGTTCTTTGTATAGAACTGCCGCACCACCTGCATGGTGGGCCCAAGTGTTCCATAAATACTTGAGTTGCCCGAGGCCGCGGGATCAATATGCGCCATGGAAGAATACTGCAATTGCCAGGTTGAAGAATTGGCGTTGGCCCAGATCCATTCCTGATTCCATTTTTCACATACCGCATTGCGTACGCTCATTTGGGTTATGGTGCCGGCGGTAAGTGGGAAACCTGTTGTATTGATAAACTGATACAAATAGATGCCCGCTTCGGTACATGCAGCAATAGCCTCTGCAGCAGCATTGGCAGCACGTTGCCATTTTTCTGCATTGTAAGTAGAAGAGATGAGTTGTACCCCGTCCTTATCTTTAAAGTTGGCATAATCGGAATTACCGTTGAATAAAGGGCTGGCGCCATACACCAATACACGGGCTTTTATGCTTTTTGCAATGGCCACGGTTATACGGCCCAGTTCGGTAGCAGGCGCATATAAGGCCACTGGTAAACGGGCCGCGGCTGAATCCAGCACACCAGCAATATAATTCACCACCGAGTCAACCGGCTGGCGTTTTACTTTTGTTTGTTCCAGTGGCGCATTTATCGGAATGTTCTTATCCATTATAGGAATAGGCCCATACTGACGCATCAGCAGGAAATGAAAATACGCCTTAAGGAACATCACCTCGCCAATCCAGCGCGTTCTTTCATCCAGGGTAAGATCGGGGATCTTGCTCAGGTCCGATACATTTTCGATGAACGTATTACAGGTGCGTATACCGGTGAACATATTTCTGAAACCAACATTTTCGAAATAATCACCGTCCCAGATGTTGGCATAGGGCCGCACCACGTTTTGGTTACCACGGGCCACATTCCAGTTGGTGGCCGTTAAACTTGCGGCGGGGTAAGCCAGCCAAAATTCATCACCACCCAGGTAAGCAATATTACTTACAGGGTCGCCATCATTGGGCAGGTACGAATAACAGGTGGCCAGGTATTTTTCTGCCTCCCTTCGCATGGTGAAAGCATTGTCGAGCGTAGCCACATTATCGGGTACCACATCGAGAAAACTCTTTTTACAGCCGGCAACCGTACATACCAGGTATAAGGCTGCTATATAATATCTTGTTTTCATTGTTTGCATGTTTCTAAAAGTGATTAAAATCCAAAGTTGATACCCATGTTGTACACGGCCTGTACCGGATAGCCCAGTCCGTTACCACCCATTTCGGGGTCCCATAAATTGAATTTGCTTACGGCAAACAGGTTCTGCCCATTGGCGTAGATCCTGAAATTGGAGAAACGCATACGCTTCAATGCTTTCCGGGAGAATGTGTATCCTAATTCCACTGTTTTCAACCGCATAAAAGTGCCATCGCGTAACCACCAGTTTGAGGTTTGTGAGTTGTTATTATTGAACTGCGCATCAAAGCGGGGCCAAAACGCATGCAGGTCCTGGTTATCTTCACTCCAATGACTGTCGGCAATGGCAGTTAATAATCCGTTTTGCGAACCGCCGTTCAGCACAAAAGGTGAAATATTAAAGGGGTTTATAAAGAATGAAACCCGTGCATTACCCTGGAAGAATGTGCTTATATCAAATTGTTTATAGCCAAATGAAACACCAAAACCATAAGTGATCTCCGGTGTTTTTGGGTGACCGAGCGGCACAATGTCGAGATTGGTTATTTTACCATCGCCATTGATATCGCGGTATTTGATATCACCGCCCATGGGTGGGTTGCCACCAAAACTTTGTACCGGCGATTTGCGTGCTTCAATATCATCTACAAACAATCTTTCGGCAACAAGTCCATACACCTGTTCCAACGACTGACCAATTTTTGAGAGATACTTCAATTCATCGGGATAAACCGGTTCTTCATTTATCCTGAACTTACTGGTGGCATAGGTCATGTTGGCCCGAGCCTGCAACCACATATCCTTTTTTAAATTCTTTGAATAATCTATAGCTACATCAACGCCTCTGCTTGAGGCCTCGCCCATATTCGCCTGCACATTTGCCTCAAGCCCCATGGTAGAAGGAATGGTGCTGCGAGGCATCAGGATGTTTGAACGAACAGCGCGGAAGGCATCTACCACAATATTTATCCCATTGCGGAAAGAAAGGTCCATACCCAAATTGGTAGTGGTTGCTTTTTCCCAGGTAATGTCGGTATTGGCGTAACGGCTAATGGAGTAACCGGTTACATAATGGGCCTGGTCTACACCAAAGTGGTACCCATTGCCATCGTTATTGGGATTTACATTTGATAAATAAAAGAAGCGGTCGTACGATTTACCTATCTGGTCATTACCCACCAAACCAAAAGTGGCGCGTAGTTTCAGGTTCGATATTACTTTCTGTATGGACTCAAAGAATTTTTCGTTCGACACTATCCAGCCCAAACCTGCAGAAGGGAAAAAGCCAAACCGGTGATTGGCGGCAAAACGTTCTGAACCGTTGTAACCGAAATTCAACTCGGCCAGGTAACGGTTATCGTACCCATAAGTAAAGCGGCCCGAAAGCCCCAGGTTGCGGGCAGGTAATGATGCCTGCAGATCGCCGGCATTGGCATTGAGAAAATTACGTAAGATGCCAATGAGCATTCCGCTTACCGCATGTTTATCGCCAAACGTGCGACTATAATTGGTTGCAAATTCAGCATAGGCTACTGTATTGATTTGTTTTTCGCCCTGGTTAAAGTTCAGGTATTCAGTACCGCCATTGGGGTTCAATGGCGTTAGTATGTTTAGTTTGCCATTGGCATCGGGCATTAAGGTATAATAGAACGGATTGTAACGGCGGTTGAGATCAAAGAATGAATACCGTTGCGTATAAGCCATGAACCGTGCAGCCAAACCAGGGGTTACAAAACTGAAGTTCTGGTTCAACTCTATTTGCGCATTCATAAGTGACGACTGGTACTGCTGAAAACCCGATACCATGCTAGCAAATGGATTGTTGTATAAATTGGTGGTATTGCCTATATAAGCGTTACCAAATAATGGGTGTTTTAAGAAAGGCGCAAAACTGGATGGATAATATGCAGGGAACATCACCGGGTTGCTCCAGATGGCGCTGTTAAATACGGCGCGGCCGCCGTTTACCCAGTTGCCATCACCATCGCGATAACCTTGCGGACCATTATAATCATCAAACTGTGCCGATGTTCTTACAACTGCTCTTGTAGTAGGCGTAATATTGATGTTTACGTTTGAGCGAACACTATAGTTACCTAATTTAATATTGCTGTTGAACGTGCTACCGGGCACGGTCTTTAAGATACCACGATCGATATTGTATGTACCGGAGATATAATATTGTGCTGTTTTACTACCACCGCTTACGTTCATATCGAACTTCTGGTTAACGGTATAGTCTTTTATAAGCGAGTTGATCCAGTTATTGCTGGGATATTTTAGGGGATCATCACCTGCTTCGGTATGATCGATCTTGTTTTGCGAATATGGAAGAACCCCTAATGGGTCTCTGGTAAGCACGGCCTCATTGGCCAGTTTCATATATGTGATATTATCGGCAAACTTGAAGTTGCGGGTATTGGTTGAAATGGGCGCTTCTGCACGTATGTTGAACTTCGCTTTACCTTCTGCCCCCATTTTAGTTGTAACCAGAATAACGCCATTAGCGCCACGGGCGCCGTATAATGACGAAGCTGCTGCATCTTTCAACACGGAGAAACCCGAGATATCATCGGGCTGTAAACGCGCCAGATCGTTGGATGAAGATTCCATACCATCGATAAGAATAAGCGGATCTCTTTTACCGGCGCCAAAGGTGCCAACACCTCTGATAAAGAAAGAAGCATTATCGGCTCCGGGCTCACCACTTTGCTGATATGCAATGACGCCCGAAATACGGCCGGCCAACATGGTGGTAAGGTTACTGGTTGGGCCGCGCAATTCTTTTACATTAATGGATGTAATGGCCGCCACCATACTCTGCTTTTTTTGTTTACCATAGGCCACCACTACTACATCGGCCGTTGAATCATCGGCCAGTGGCAACATCACAGTAACCGGTTTTCCTTTGTGCACCCGAACATCTTTCGATTTATAACCTACAAACGAAAATGTAAGCAAGGCGCTTTCATTGGGAATATCCATTGTAAAGCGGCCCTTTTCATCGGTGCTGGTACCCTGCAGGGTGCCTTTTATTAACACGGTTACACTACCCATTGGCGTTCCATGGGCGCTATCGAGCACCATACCCGATAACCTTCCTTCCCCTTGTTGAGCAAAGGAACCGGTTGAATACAATAGTGAACAAATGGTAAAAACAAACAGAATGAATAAGCGGGGCTTATGGCAAAAGGCTATGCACCTCCCCATACAGCAGGCAAATCGTTTTTTCATTTTAGCAGCGTTTGATTGGGATAAACAGGAAATTGACCGTATAATACCAGGCTATACTACCTGTACTATACTATCCTATACCACTACAAATATAAAGTTATTTTTTACTGGGCAAAATATTTGGGGAATTAATTATTTGGCGCCACCGGGCGAATCAGGTAAACCCTTGCATCTGAGGGAGGAATTGTGATCTGAATGGTATCGGTCCATTTTTCATTTGCTTTGGTGAAGAGCTCAGTTGCGTTTACTGCCGACCCTAATTCAGCTTCAAGACGGAATAGCGATAATGTATAAGTGCGCGGAGCATTACTGAAGTTGAATGCAGCCAGGTATGCATAGCTGGTTTTATCGTAACCGCTCTTTACAAACAACTCAACGCCTTTATTGCCTGTATTGGCTTCAATGGGTTTAAAGCTGCGACCGTCTTTAATAACTTTTAGCAGGTCTTTATTTTGCAATAAACGTTTAGCTGCATCTGACCAGGGGCCATTTGAAGAAAAATCATCACCGGCGATAAGCGTGCCTGTAACCAATGCCGATGCCAGCCGGGCGCGGTTGGCGCCTTCGCTTTCGCGGTTAAACACAACATGGTCGGCATCTACAAAATTATATAAGTGACTTTGCCACCAGCCATAGCCGGTGCTGTTCAAAGTATATTCTGAATTGTCAATTGCGCTAAAAGCGTCACAGGCAATACGCCGCATATGAACATAAGGAGCTGTGGCCATGGTAGGTGAAATAGCGGCATACACCAGCATTTTATTATCAAGTGCTTTGGTTACGCATTTCATACCTGCTTTATATGCCTGCATACCGGTTGTTACCGTTGAATCATAAAATCGATCGCATTCCAGCGCACCATGACCCAGGAAATCGATCTTGATCATTTTAAAGCCAAGGTCCTTCAAACGGGTAAGATACCAGTTAATGCGGGCTTTTGTTCCGGGATGGGTGGCATCCATAGCATAGGCGCCATCTACTTCAACCGGCTTGCCATTTTGTTTTAACCAGGCCTGTGCATAGGTATAATTTGAGCCTTCTATCTTGCGATCATACTTACCCCAATCGGTAAAGGGCGCCCAATAGATCCCTGGTTTGAACCCTTTGCTTTTGCAATACGCCACAAACTGTTTGAGCTCGCTTACATCGCCATCTAACCCGCCTTTGATCATATTGTCCCAGAACGAATCAAGATCAATATATAAGGCACCATCGTTACTGCGATAACCTTTGCAGCTATCGGCAAAGAAATCGATAACCCTTTTGGCCTTATCTAACGTTATTTTGTTTTGTATGGCACCCCAGCTGTTCCAGCCCACGGGTGTGGATTTTTTCCAGGAACGAATACCATAGTAATATTTATCGCTATTGTGTGCAGCGTAATCTTCCATCCCTTTTCGCCAGTCAGAAAATTTACCTACCAACAATCTTGGTGATACGCAGGAAGTATCGGTGGTAGTTACCAGCCCGTGCGGAATTTTATCGTGTGTGATATTACTATCGGCAAAACCGCCAAAAGCGCTAACCGATATTGAGTTATTGCTATTGGCTTTCACATGAATGCCCGTTTTCCACACCGTATGTTCAAGCGAGCCAATTACCAATCCATTATATGATCCGTTGTTATAAATTGCCGTTACTTCGCTACTTGTAAAATTTGCCTGTTGCAAGGGCTGTGCATTGAAGCGCGCCCACATATCGTTATCGAAGGGAACATATAAGGCGCGGTTATCGCCGTTTTCGCTAAACGCTACATTGTCTGTTGTGAGTGGCGACATATATGATGCAGCTACTCCTTTCCCAATTACAGATACAGTGGTAATAAAAAAATCACGTGTACCAAAAACGGTAAACTCCTGTTTCATCCGTACCCCGTCACGTACAGTTACTATGGTATATTGGGAAACACGGTCATGATGCGTTCTGGTCCAAAAGGAATAGGTACGAACGGCAGCACCGGTGCTGATCATTGCTGTTTTACCTTTACATTCGGCGTAGGCGCCGGCAATTGTTTTTTTACCATCGAATACCACATCGTATGTACCGGTTGTTAATGAATATATGATCTTATTATTTTGCCCAAAAGGTATTGTGAGCACGGAATCATTTACAGGCGTAGCACCTGCTGCTAATTTCAAAAAAAATAATGTAAACAAAATGATTGAACCACGGGTGGTTAGCAGTGGACGGATCTGCATGGTTGGGTGTTTTATAGTTTGTATGTTAGCTTTATTGGGCGATACCTGCTTTTGAGAACAGGATAAATGCCGCTGCCATTAAAACAAGCAGCAGCAAAAAGAAAAAGTGCCGGCTGCGCCAGGGTTTCAGATCAACAACCGCCGTATTATTTTGCACATATGGCGTTGCCATAGGTTTCCATCGCGCTACTATCAACATTACCGCCACCGTAGCAACAAACAATATTCCTAATACATGCAGGTAATGGATGGGCAGATCAAACACCAACTGACTTATCATATAGGCAACAATGAAAAAGATCAACCCGGTAGTAGCAGCAGCCTCCGATACTTTCTTCGTCATAAACCCTACTATCATTACCGTAAATACCGGCACGCTAAAGAAGCTCGACATCTTCTGTATATAATAATAGAAACCACCATCGAATTTGCTGATGAATGGCGAAAAACACATAGCCACCACTGTAATGGATAGTTGGAAGATACGCGCTGCCTTTACCAGTTCCCTATCGCCCGCACGCGAACGCCATTGTTTATACAGGTTCATAATGAACAAAGCGCCCGAACTGTTAAGCCCCGCATTGAATGTGCTGATGGCCGAACCAAAAACAACGGCGGCAATAAAACCGGTTATTACGGGTGGCAATACATCGCCTATCAGTTTTGGAAAAACAGTGGCGGTATTAGCAAGTTTAGGATATAGGTGAACAGCGATCAAACCCGGTACATTCAATAACAATGGCGCAATTATTTTTCCCAGGGCAGCCAGTGAAATGCCTTTCTGCCCCTGTGATAAACTTTTTGCCGCCAGCGCCTGTTGCATAATATATTGCTCCATGCCCCAGTAGTACAGATTGATAAGGAACATGCCCGTGAACAACGTACTGAATGGGATGGGGTCATGGGCGCCGCCAACAGAATTGAGGTGTTCTTTTTTTGAGGCCAGTATAGTTTGTACCCCCTGCACCACACTTCCCTGCCCCAGGTATCGCAATCCAAACACCAGCAACAGTATACCACCCACCAGCAAGGCTGCACCCTGTACCAGATCAGAAACCGTGATGGCCCTAAAGCCACCGAGTATTGTATAACAACAACCGATAATGCCAACACCTATTACCAACAGCCAGATGGCCGAAAAATAACTGATGCCTAATACCTCATCAACATGAAAAATACCATTCAGCGCAACGGCGCTTCCATATAATACAGTTGGAATAAGACTAACGACATAACTGGCCAGGAAGAACAACGACACAATCTTTTTTAACCGGGGGCCAAACCGCTGTCCCAGGAAGTCGGGCGTAGTAACCGCACCCATCTTCATATATACAGGCAGAAAAAATTCAGCAACGATCAACATGGCCAGCACCGAGCTCATACCCCAGCACATAACCGACATATCGTTTGTATACACAAACTCGTTTTCACCTATAAGCGTATTACAGCTCATATTGGTAAGAAAAAGGGAAAAGCCTACCATCCAGAATCCCAGCGTGCGATTGCCCATAAAATAGGCAGTGGTGGTATTCAGGCGCATCTTCCTGGTGTTGTAAATGGCAATTACCGCAACCAGGCCAAGGAAAAGCAGAAAGCAACAAAATCCTGTGATGTTCATTGGTTCACCTCATCACAGCGATTTGCGCCGGATAAGCACTGTTGGTATTATTTCCTGGATCTTTTTTCGTGTAAGCACAAACTCCGCCGCCTTTTCGGCCATTACTTTAAAATCGGCCGAATAAGTGGTAATGCCATCAAAGATCAATTCCTTCACTACCTCATCATTGTGCGAAAGAATACCTACATCTTTTCCCGGCTTCAGCTTCTTCACCTTACAATCTTTTAACATATTCCACAACTCGGTATTGTTAATGGTGAAATACACGTTTCCCTTTTCCAGCGTGCCGGGAATATATTCGGTCAGTATTTCATGTTTAATTTTATGCGTCTTTACAAATGACTTAAAGGCATGTAAAATTTCTATAGGGGTATCTGCAGCCGGCCGGTGATAATAGATCATTTTATCGTACTGCTTAATAGTATCCTTCAATTCCTCAAATACCCGGTACGATGATTTATCGAATTCCTGTGCTACATAGCTAAAGTCGCCGGAGATCTTCTCATAGCGATCGATCATCAGGAACCTGTCCATAGGCAGGTTGCCCAAAATTTCAGCGGTGCGTTTATGCGGAATGGGCGCCACCACAAACAATCCATACCGACCCCTGATGTTTTGGATGGTACTTTCCAGCACATCGATATTATTATGGTGAAAGAATACATCGATGTGTACGCCCTGGCCCACCTCTGCGCGGAACACTTTGTAAAATGTTTCCTGAAAAGCGTCAAAAGCGAATAATACGAGGGCTACCTTCAGGTGCTGGCTGATATCACAATTGGAAACATAAAACCCTACGCGGTTCTTCGACTCTACTATACCGCGCGTTACAAGGTCTTTATAGGCCTTTGCAATGGTTTCGCGGGCAAACCCGAATTCATTTATAAGGTTATTTACAGAAGGTAATAGATCGCCCTGTTGCAGGGCCTTGTTTTGAATGGCGTTGAGAATGCCGTTTACGAGCTGATCGTGTTTCGACAACCCACTCACACCCTCCATTTCGTAGATTTGCTTAAATACATCGTTCATAAAGCAAGCTTAAAGCTGAAAGCCTAAGGCCAAAAGCAAACCGCTCAAATCCTGAACTCGTGTTCAGCATGCGGCAAGCATTCCAGCACTTCGTTTATCTGTCCTATCCTATACTATTCATCAAATGTATAAAAAAGGAAGGATTAATACCAAATAAAAAAAAGTGCGGATCCTTTGAGAGGAGCCGCACTCAACGCTGCCTACAACTTTCGGTTTTGTATTTCCGCTTTCAGCTTTGGGCTTTTAGCCTTAGGCTTTTCATTCAAACTGCACCTGCTGATCTTCCTCGGGCACCTGGATGTTCCTAACCTTCTCCAGGGTAAGAGGGCCAACAAACCTGTAGTTAATGGGAAACGCAAGGTTGGTAATGTCGCTGTACCAATACTCGAGGTTCATTGTGATATACGTCTTTTCAAGATAAGGCTGCACCTCATCCATTTTTTTGGTAATGGAATACGTACCGGCTTTCTGTTGGAATTTGATGCTTGCATCGGGCGCCGTAAGTGTTACCGTACTATCTGCATTGAACTTTGCAATTATTTTATACTTCGCCCGGTCATATGCTTCTTCATCTATATTACCGGCAAAAAAGAATACGGTGTTCTCATTTACAACAAAAGCATTTCGAGACGGTATAGTGAGCGCCGTTTGGTTATTCTGCGGCACATCGCGGTTCCAGATAATTCCCGCATTGGAATACTTGTTTGAATAATCATTAAAAGGAATGATCTGCATAATACTTTTACTAAACCATCTTCGCTTAGCTACATTGTCTTTAGATGTAGCTACTATCTTTATAGGCAATACATATTTATTGATAAGGTCAAGCCCTTCCATCTTCAGGTCAAGATCGAAATAGCCTTGCAACGACCCTTTGGGAATAACGGTGGTCATTGACTTAAACGAGTAATTGACCTGCGGCAATTCCTGAAAGTAAAGATCTTTCCGCAAACGGAACCGGTCGAAGTTGAGATCAGCCAGTGTGTCTTTATCCAACTCGATGGTCACTTCAATATCATCGGGATTGCCAGTTGAACCACTTAAGATCACCGGAACTTTTATAGTCACTACTCCACCCTGGCTTTTATACTTCGCATTCACTTTTACCACGCCACTTTTTACAAACGATACCTCTTTTACATAGAGTTCGTTGTTCCATTCTTTATTGCAGGAGGAGCCTGCAAAAAGGGATAATATTATATATAAATAAAGTCTTTTCATGTTGTAATATTTACAAATTATAGGAAGCTGTTGCAGGTTACAGGTTGCAAGTTGCAGGGAAAACCCATGAAACCTGTAACATGAAACCTGTAACCTAATAAGGCGTTGTCCATCCCGGGTTTTGCGTAAGTTTCTTATTTCTTCTTAACTCTTCATGTGAAATGGGCCACAGGTACATTTTCCTTACGAAGATGGTTGGGAAAGAAGGAATAACAACGGGTGTATGAAACAGCTCGCGTTGAGCAACGGTCATATCCATATTACAACCCATTACCGGCGTGGCTTCTTCAACAGGCGCATCTTTCCAGCGACGCAGGTCATAATAACGGTGGTTCTCGCCCAGCAATTCTATTTGTCTTTCTCTTTTTAACGCTTTTCTGAAAAGCTCTTTTGAGCCATATACATTGCCATCATAATCGGGCACACCGCCTCTTATTCGAACCTGGCTAATGGCGTTGCTCATTTCAGGAACATTGCGCGTAATGCTGTGCGTTTTTGTTCCGGTATAATCGGGTATACTGTACGATCCGCCCAGTTCATTCAGCGCTTCTGCATAGATCAACAATACTTCGGCATAACGAATGGCCGGTTCATACTTCGGCACTACAAAGGAGCCTGTTACTTTTCCATCGTGCGAATCAATAGGGTTTACAAATTTTTTGATACCTAAACCTGTTCTTACATGAAACTGGGGCGAAGCGGGTTGTTTGCCATCGGGATCGCCCCGGTAATAAAAGATCTGTTTATTCCTTAATGCCGGATCAAGTGCGCTTAACCGGTACCAGATGCTGCCATTATAAGAAACAGATGCATAAAAGCGCGGTTCACGATTGGCATACTGTAACGATACGCCTGTGGGTAATGGCAAATAATCTTTATCGTTGGTTGTAAAACCAGCAACCCGCGGATTTAACGGCACATCGGACCCATCGCTCATATAATAGGCATCGCATTGTTTTTGGGTAATGCCATGCGCATTCCACCCACCCATAGAATAGGGCGTTTGGTGTTTTGCCAATGCTTCGGGCCCAACACCACTCAATTCGGTTACGCGTGAAAATATCAATTCAGGATTTGCCGATGCGGTTAATGCACCATTGAACATTTGACGGTACGATTCAAATGGATCTATATCTTTCCAGCCATTAGGGAACGATGCATTTGAATATTTTACGTGGAACGGCGGTACAATGGTCTTTGGTTGTGCAGGTCCCTGATCGGCAGCATTAAAGGGTACGGTAAACAAACGATAAACATTTAAATCGATCACATCTTTAGCCGCAGCGGCCGCCCTTGCCCATTTCTCTTCATTATAGGTTTGTGAAATAAGCTGATTGCCTTCATTATCTATAAGGTCGGCCATTTCGGTATTACCGTTAAACTCGGGGCTGGCCGCATACAAATACACTTTTGCCCGGGCAGCCAGGGCGGCGCCTTTTGTTGCGCGTGCGCGGTCGCGGTTAGTGTGTGTTAATGGTAAGTCCAAAGCGGCAGTGGCTAATTCTCTTGTAATAAGATCAACACAGTCGTCATAACTACTTCTTGGTATAGCCAATTCCTCATAAGGTTTGGTATAATCGATCCCTTCATCGGGCACCAATGGCACCGGCCCATATTTTCGAAGCAACAACCAGTAATAATAAGCCCGTAAAAAACGCGCTTCGGCCTTTCCTTCTGCTATTTCCTGCGCGCTCATTTGCCGGTTGCGATCGATATTGTAAATATAAATGGTTGCCTTGCGAATGCCCTGGTAACAGCTGCTCCATGACCGTTGTATCCAGCCTTCGTTATATTCACCATTCTTGTAATTCTTATAACTGCGGTTATCCAGCTCATCGCCGCGATCGCCAAAGAACATATCGTCTGAGATGAGGTTGAACGGCGCATAATCTTTACTGGCCACATCTATATTCTCCTCTTTCAAATGCGTATACACATCTGCAAGCCAGCGGTCGGCATAATCTTTTTTAACAAATAAAGTATCTATATTCATCCGGTCTTTAAAGTAGTGCTCCATATCCATATACTTTTTGCAGCTATGGAAAGTACCGGCTATAATTGCTATTGCGATGATGTAAATTGTTTTCATACCAATTGTATTGGCTCGTTAAAATTTGAAAGTAATACCAAGGGTTACTGTTTTGGGCAAAGGGTAACGTGTACCGTCAGTGCTGGCCATTTCGGGGTCCCACACTTTTACATTGTCCCACACATACAGGTTTTGTGCCAGCAGGTACATACGCATATTGCTCAGTCGCAGGCGCGAAGCAATCTTACCCGGAACCGTATACCCGATATCGAGTGTTTTAAAACGCAGGTAAGCGCCGTCGCGTAACCAGAAGGTGGAATTACGGTAGTTATTGGCATTGCCGCCATAACTTAAGCGCGGGTATTTTGCATTGGGATTTTCGGCCTGCACGTCTTTAGGTGCTATATCTGCTGAGATCCATCTGTTACCCGGCTCTATCGCTTCTGTAAGTATATTTCCCCAGGCCCCATTGATAAAAGGATGCGCCGTGGGGCCGTTTAAGATATAGGAATTGCGGCCCGCCCCCTGAAAATGCACATTTACATCCAATTGCTTCCATGAGGCTGAAAGGCCCATACCATATTCAACCGCCGGCCGCCAGCTGGCGCCAATTGGTACAACGTCTTCGCCATCGATAATACCATCGCCATTAATGTCTTTGTATTTTATATCACCAGGCATATAAGGGCCAAACGTTTGGCGCGGACTGTTCCTTATTTCTTCATAATCGGAAAACAAACCCATAGCTATTAAACCGCGCGTTTGTTCGGCACGAAATCCCTTTTGCATCAGATAAGAGTAGCTGTTCTGTTGCTCATCGCGTTCGAGCACTTTGTTCTTATACCAGGTTAAATTTCCGCGCAGGGTGAAATTTATATTACCGAGTTTTTTCCTTAAACCGAAATTTCCATCAATACCACGGTTATCCATTTTACCTACGTTGGCCCAGGGTTGACTGCTGATACCTACAATACCGGGCAACTGGTTCCGTTGCATGTAAATATTCCGCCGGGTTTCCTGGAATACATCTATCGTGATAGAAAATAGATTCTTCAGGATATTGATATCGAGACCAAGATTCTGTTTGCGGCCCACTTCCCAGGTAAGCGCATCGGATGAAACCTGAGTATAAGCTAAACCGGTATAACTGTTCGGACTAACCGGTTCACCAAAATTGTAGGTACCACCGTTTGCAATGGTGCTTAGGTAAGCAAAACGCAGATCACCAAAATTATCATTACCCACTTCACCTATTGAATACCGCAACTTGAACATATCGAGCCAGCTGAGCTTTTCTTTTATAAAGCTTTCCTCGGCCACATTCCAGCCAACAGCCAAAGCAGGGAAGAAACCAAACTGATGTCCTTTTTTGAAATTCTCAGAGCCGGTATAACCAAAATTAAATTCAACCAGGTAACGGCTTTTAAAACCATACATAGCGCGGCCCGCTACAGACATATTCCTGCGGGGCAATCCGTTCTTTATATCAGTGCCCAGGTTCTGCGTTTGGCGTTGCTCGCGTACAAAATATTTCAACAACCCTTCTACATTGTGGTTGCCAGCGAAATTGCGGCCATAGCCTAACTCCGCATCGGCCTGGTATACCCGCTCACCCCAACTACTCGATTCCTGTTGCATCAATTGCTCGCCAGATACGCGGTGCATGATCAAATTACCATTCCGGTCGCGGCGGCGTTCTACATTATATTGTTCAGGCCATTTAATACGGTTGATGTCGTTCATGCTGTTGGCATCAAAAGCCAGGCGGGCTGTAAAACGAAGACCGCGTGTAAGCATATCTAACCGCTGATTAAGCGTAACGTTTGATTCGGTCTTGTTCTCCCAATGTTCGCGAAAACCGGTTTGTGTGGCCAGTACCCACGGATTGGTTTGGTTACCGGTACCATAAGCAGGCATTAACCCGTTTGAATATTTAAAGGGAATGGAAACCGGCGACTGACCAATAAGCGAATACCAGATGTTGAGGTTGTTCAGTCCGGGAAAGTTTTGTTTCTCCAGAAAACCCGAAACGCCCAGGGCCAGTGTGGTTGTACGGGTTACATCGAGGTCATAATTTATGCGGTAATTCCATCGCGACAAATGCGCATTGGTCTTGTAATCTTTCAATGCCTGATCGGCTTTGTACATACCGCCTTCATCAACATAACTGGCCGATACAAAATACCGCGCAATGGTAGCGCCGCCCGACAGGTTGATGGCCGCGCGGTAAATATTGGCGCCGTCTTTTAGCATCTTATCCTGCCAGTCAACATTGGGATACAGATCGGGATCGAGTTTCTCTTTTATAATATTCAATTCATTGTCGGTATACATCGGTTCCTGGTTGCGGGTAATTTTTGCTTCGTTCGCCAGTAGTGCATAGGTATACCCATCAACAAATTTTGGAGTGCGCGTACGGGTTAAGTAACCGTATTCCATTTTACCATCGATGTTCACTTTACCGGCCTTTCCTCTTTTGGTAGTAATAAGCACTACCCCATTGGCTCCTCTTGAACCGTAGATGGCCGTAGCCGATGCATCTTTTAAAACGGAAAAGGATTGTATGTCTTCAATATTGATCTCATTAAAAGGCCGTTCAAAGCCATCTACCAGTACCAACGCGCTTTGATTGGCGCCAAAGGTTGAAATACCACGGATCCAGAACTCCGACTGGTTTCTGCCTGGCTCACCCGAATTTTGCATGGCAATAATACCTGGCACATTGCCGGCAAGGCCATTGGTGATGTTCGATGTAGGCGTTCGCAGGTCATCAACGTTGATAGCAGAAACAGCTCCGGTAACCGTAAGTTTTTTCTGAGGCCCCGCAGCGGTAACGATCACCTGCGACAGGGCGCTTGAGTCGAGCGACTTTAAAGTCACATTCAACAGACCTTTGTTACCAAGCTTTATTTCCTGGGTGGCAAAACCAATATGTGAGAAGATGAGCGTACTGTAAGGCTCGGTGCGCACAGTATAGCGGCCTTTATCATTTGTCATGGCTCCGCCACCCACCTGGTTTTTTATTGTTACACTTACACCGGTAAGCGTGTTATTGATACCATCGGTAACGGTGCCCGTCACCTGTATATAATCCTGGGCATGTGCAGCCAGGCTACTGCCCAACATAAGCAGTAATGTGGTTATATAAAGTTTCATTGTATGTGGGTTAGGTTACTATTGAAAATCCAAGAACCAAGCTCCAAGAACCAAAAAATGAAAACCACAAATCAAAAAATCAAAAAGAACCAATTGTACTCTTTGGAATTTCTTTGGATCTTGGAATTTGTGATTTGGATTTTTTTATTTGGATCTTGTGATTTGTGATTTATTTATTTGGATCTTATGATTTGTGATTTGAGATTTTCATTCAGTAGAGATGGTCCTGATGCGGCGGTTCAACTGATCAGCAACATAAAAGGTGCCCGTTGTCTGATCATAAATAATTCCCCTTGGATCGTGGAACTGCGCATCGCGTAAGGTGCCATCCGTATAACCGGCTTTTTGAGGCCGGCCGGCAAAAGTGCTTACCACACCTTCGGGTGTAATTTTACGGATGCAATGATTATACACATCGCATACATAAAAATTATCGAACTCGTCGAAGGCGCCCTGGTGCGGATTATCGAAGCGGGCGTCAACCCCTACGCCGTCTTTATGACCGGGGCTTCTTCTGCCGCCTACAAAATGCACCGGGGTTTCAAGTACGCCCGTTTCCCGGTTATAGCGCGACTTAAGTATGTAAGCCTGGTTCACCACAACTATGTAGGCAAAATCGCCACTGGGTGCAAACTGTACATTGAACTCCCAGTTTACATCGCCAATTCGAAACAATTCGCGCGAAACCTTTGCGCCCCTGTCCCATTTAAAAACAGCGCCGGTTGAATAAGCGTTGAAGAAATACTCGCCGGTTTGGGGTTGTACGGCGCCGCCATTTGTGGTTTGGCTGTAGACGAGTGATTGCCAGCGGCTGAAATTATCGGCCCTGGTGGCAATGCCTGTGCTGAGACCCGTCCAGTCCCATTGGTCGTTAGTAATGTAAAGGGTATCCCAGGTAGGATTAAACGCAAGTGTTCTGGGCCGGTCCATACCGTTACCCTTCAGGAACTTGGTGGTCACTTCTGTTTTTTCGGCATTGATGAACCGCATGCCGAGGCGATCTTCGAGCAGGTAGATATTCTTTTTTTCGTCGAAGCACAACCAGTAAGGTTCCTGAAACTGCGCCTTGTTGATTGGCCCATCAACAATGGCGGTTTTGCCGTCTTTGTCGGTAAAGCCGGCAAGCGTACTTACACGAGGATAATAAATGTACCTGAAGCCAACAGGTGCAATAACTTCCTGTTTTGTAGAATGATCGCCAATAATCACTTTCACTTCACCAGTTCCGGCTTTGGAAGGCACCAATACATATATGGAAGAACCGTTGGTACCCACAACCGGGGCCGGCTTACCATTAATGTACACTTTAATAATGGAAGTATCTTCGCCAAAGTTGGAACCATAGATCATTAGCTGGGTGCTAACGCCGCCGCTATCGGGTGTTATGCGGCTAATGGTTACTGGTGATGAAGGATCGTAGGCAATTTTTTGTTCGGTAGTTGTGCTTTTTTTACAGGCACAAACCGTTAGTAATACAAGGGAAAGCCATGCCAGGCCTCGCTTGCATTCATAAGCAAAAAGTTTTGGAAACATATGCAATCGTTATAAGCAGTTAGACAATTGAAATAAAATTACACCTACGTTTATTTAGCGTTTATTCATTGTGTATCAAACTTGATTCAAATGGTTTCAATTTGGTCTAACACCCTTGGATATATTATTTTATTTTCATAAATAAAAAAGGTGGGCCTCGCGACCCACCTTGTGCTTATAACTGCTAATATATTTTAGTACCCGGTATTGTTAGGTTCAAGGTTCGGGTTCTTTTGTATTTCAACCGCGGCTATAGGATACAGATCATGAAAAGGCTGAATATTGCCTGCTACATATGGATCGTCGGTAGCTGCTGCCGTTTTTACCGAAGACACCAGCCTGCCCCACCGTATTAGATCGAGCCGGCGCTGCCCTTCACCATAAAATTCAATAGCACGCTCTTTGAATAAATACTCCTTCATATCGGCTTTAGAAAGGCTGGCACCCAATACGCCGCTTGCACCAAAGGAACGTTTACGTATTTCATTTACTGCCAACAATGCCGTAACAGCATCATCGTTCTCGTTAGCCGCTTCTGCCAGCATCAACCAAACATCGGCATAACGGAACACATACATATCCAACCCACCATCTGCATCGGCTGTCGTTGCAAGGCGCCAGAATTTGGGGCCCGACCAGGTAGTGATCTTTTCTACCGGATCAACCTGAAAGGTTTGGTTGTTATAACCGGTAGCAACAATAGAAGCCCTGCGTTTATCATTGGGTTCAATATAATTAAGAAAAGTAGTGTAAGGAATATATGTACCATACCATGAGCGTGCGCTAAACGGCGACACACCCACCTGCTTTTCGGGCTGGTACCAGCAATGATGGTCCTGGCCATTTAATACAGGCTCAAAGTCAACCTCAAATATTATTTCAGTACCGGTCATTTCATTGGCCTCGGTAAAAATATCAGCATAGTTGGTTTGTAAAGTATAGGTTTTTGAACTGATTATTTCCTGGGCTTTTTTCTGCGCCTGGTCCCATTGCTTTAACCACAACATGGTTTTCACCATCAACGTTTGCACCGCTCCTTTAGTAGCGCGACCTACATCGGCGCCGGTAAACTTAGCGGGTAATACAGCTTCGGCTTCTTTTAAACTTTCCAGTATATTTTTCCTGATCTCTTCTGCCGGCATGCGGCCAAGCATTTGCGTAGCCTCAATACTGTAATTGGTTTCGTCGTAATACACCGCATTGCCAAACAAACCGGTGAGGTAATAATAATAGAGCGATCGTAAGAATTTAGCTTCGGCTACCACCCGTTTCTTTATTGTTTCACCAACGCCGGTTGAAGCGCCTACTTTATCGATGACCAGGTTGGCATTACTTATTCCTTTGTACAGGTTGGTCCAAATGGCTTGCGTATAACCCGGACTGAAAGAGGTAAGTGTATAATTCTGCTCGGGATCGCTGGCCCTTTTACGCGCACGGAAAACATCGGTGCCTTCATCGAGGGCGCGCCACAAACTGCTTTTAAAACCACCGGATGTATTTAACCAGGAATACACACCGTTCACACCCAGGATGGCTTCATTATCATTGCTATAAAAATTATCGGCTGTGATCTTATTCTTCGGGTCTTCCTGTAACTGCTTATCACATGCAGTAAATAACGGAAGCAGTAACAAAAAGAAACATATCTTTTTCATCTGTATATTTTTCATTACAGGCTGTTATTAATATTTATAAATTAAACTTTACCCCGCCAACATATGCACGGTTCTGTGGATAGTTGGTTGCATCGAACCCACGCACCACATTATCTCTTCCATACGCATTGCTTTCCGGATCGTAATAAGGATAACTGGTTATCACAAACAGGTTCGAGGCCGATACATACAGGTTAATATTCTGGATCCACCTGGCTTTTATTACACGGCCCGGCAGGTTATATGCAAGGGTTAACGATTTTAACCGCAGGTGTGAACCATCATATACCCACCGGGTATTGGGCACATATCCGTTACGCGAAAACGTAGGGATCTCCGAATCGGGATTTTTAGGCGACCAGCGATTTACCATGGTCTTGTATTGGTTCGACAACAGATCGCCTGAATTATAAAATGCATCGGCAATGTTCATGATCTGGTTGCCCGAAGAAAAGGATACATAAAGATCAAGACTAAACCTGGCATATGACAATGAGTTGGAAAAACCGCCAAAGAAATCGGGGTTTGAATTACCGATCACTCCGTAATCATCAACGCTTAAAACGCCGTCTTCTTTACTGTCTACATACAGTGCTTCACCCAGCCGTGGCGTTGCATTAACGCCTACCGCGCCTTTTACCGGGGCTAGCGTTTTACGGGTGCCATAATAAGTAGCGCCCCAAAAGGTGCCCACAGGATCGCCCACGGTTAACCGGCTTACGTTACCCGCATAGCTGATGTTTTTTGTAAGAATATAATCTACCCCACCCAGGTCGAGCACCTTGTTCTTATTGGCCGCAATATTGAAGGAGGAGGTCCAGGAGAATTTTTTATTCTTTATGTTCACTGAGTTGATCAGCAACTCAACACCCGAGTTACGGATAGAACCAATATTTGTTCTGAGTGAAGAATAACCGGTTTGTTCTGCCAGTTGTTTATTGTTCAGCAGGTTGTCGGTACGTTTAGTATAAATGTCAACTTCAAAGTTAAGGCGGTTCCTGAAGAGGCCCACTTCAATGCCCACATCGTACTGGCCGGTGGTTTCCCATTTAAGGTCGGGGTTACCATAGTTGCTGTGAATATAACCCAGGGTATTGCTATTAGCGCCAAAAATATAACGCGATTGGGCAAGTGTGGTTAATGAACCATAGGATGGAATGGCCTGGTTACCAACCCGGCCATAACTGGCCCTTAATTTAAGATTTGAAATAAATGTGATGTTCTTCATAAACGGTTCTTCTATAGCGCGCCAGGCAAAAGCTACTGCCGGAAAAAAGGCATACTTGTTATTGGCGGCAAATCTTGAAGAACCATCTACACGGCCGGTTAAGGTAACCAGGTATTTGCTTTTATACCCATAATTCATACGGCCCAGGTACGATACAATGGCGTAATCGGTAAGGTCGGAACCAATGGCAAAGGTAGTTTGATCGGTTCCGTTCAGATTATTGTATTCCATAACATCGGTGGGGTACTTCGACCCGCTGGCATTCACCGATTCAGTGTACGCATATTGATAGGTCATACCAGCCAGTGCATTAAGGTTA
The DNA here is from genome assembly GCA_024809215.1 of Niastella sp. OAS944. GTDB lineage: Bacteria > Bacteroidota > Bacteroidia > Chitinophagales > Chitinophagaceae > Niastella. Next base: position 21,671 of record JANUBW010000001.1, read on the forward strand.
TGCGCTTTCCACTGTTTGTTATAGGAAACCGTATTTTCAATCAGGTACATGATCTCCTGACTCGATGATACCCTGGCAACGCCCCCACCGTTATTGGCTTTGGCAACAGGCAGCTGGCCCGATTCGTAGCGATTGTTCTTTATAAAGTTCAACTGACTGCCAAAGGATGATTTGATACTCAACCCGGCAACCGGTTTAAAATTAAGGGTAAGATTACCTAACAGGTTGTTCCTTCTAATTGGGTTGGTAACATACGTGGCCTGCGCCAACGGATGGTTAAGGTTACCTGAGCTATATTCCCTTTTCAAAGCAAAGGTGCCATCTGGTTTATATACCGGCATAGAAGGCGCAACCCCTAAAGCTGAAGAATAATAATCGAGCCCCCCCAATGATACCGGGTTATTATCAGTTCGTGAAGTGGCAATATTCATGGTAGAACTCACTTCCAGCATTTTGTTTACCTGGCGCGTGAGGTTGGCGCGAAACTGGTATCTTTTAAAACCGGAATTCATTATAATACCTTCCTGGTCGGTGACGTTAGCCGATAGCAGGTAATTCGATTTCTGATCGCCGCCTGAGATCTGTGCTGAGATATTCGACTGACGGGCCTTGTTACGGGTAATTTCCTTTTGCCAGTCGGTATTGGCCACCGTATCTAAATTGGTATAAAAAACAGGTTTACCTTCAGACTGTAATTGCTCATTCACCAGTTCGGCATATTCACGCCCATTCATCATGTCAATGAACTTTGGCAATTCCTGAAAGCCGGTATAAGCGTTCAGTGCAATTTTATCTTTACCGGTTTTACCCCTTTTAGTTGTGATGAGTATAACGCCATTAGACCCGCGCGCACCATATATAGCGGTTGAAGAAGCGTCCTTAAGGATGTCGATCGACTGTACATCATCGGGGTTAAGCAGGTTGGCATTGAAATCGTCACCGGCAATGATACCATCAATTACATACAAAGGCTCGTTGCTGGCGCTGAGTGAATTACCACCTCTGATGCGAATGGTAGTACCATCGCCGGGCTGACCGCTGATGCTGCTTACCTGTAAACCCGGGGCCTTACCCTGCAACATTTGATCAATGGTTACAATGGGTACATTCTCCAACGCATCTGACTTAATGGAGGAAACGGAACCGGTGAGGTCTTTGCGGGCCACTTCGCCATAACCAACAATAACCACCTCGCCCATTGATTTATCTTCATTCACCAGTTGTACATTTACTATCAGCTGGCGGCCGAGTGGTAATACCTGTGTTGTATAACCTATATAAGAAAACTCCAGCATACCTTTACCTTCAGGCACCTTTATGAGGTAGGAACCATCGCCTGCTGTTGCAGTTGCCAGCGGCGAGCCTTTTAAACGAACGGTTACCCCAACCAGGGGTTCGCCCCTACTATCTGTTACTACGCCTTTAATAGTACTATCGGCAACCGGTGGCATGGTAACCGGCGTTTCTTTTTTGGTATCGGGTTGTTTTTCCTTTTCTCTTATGATAACCGTTTTATCGGTCACTACATATGAATACGGCTGATCTTTCAGGATCAGCGAAAGCACGTGATCGATAGATGCTTTATTTACAGAGGCCGTTACTTTGATATTATTGATAGCGTTCCCTTTGTAAAAAAAATCGAACCCGCTTTGTTGTTTTATAATATTGAAAACCTTTTTTATAGGTGCGTTCTTTTCAGAGAAGGTGATCGCCTGGGCATTAGCGCCGGCTATGGCCAGCATACCTGTCAATAACAACAGGAGCTTAACAGTGCAAAACCGCCGTAGAAAGGGCATTTTCATTCCTTGGCTTAAATACATACTTTTGCGAAGTTTAGGTGATGAGAGATAATTTTCGTTAATCGCGTATTTTTTCTAATTACCTATTTTGCCGGGAGTGTTCGAGCACTTCCGGTTTTTATTTGGTATAAAGTATCATCATGTTACCATGTATGCTCCTCCTTGTTTTGGTTAATAATATGGCAGTTGTCATTCATTAAGGCAATACGATGAGCTTGCGGCCTTCAACCCTGAAATGCACCCCGCCCAGTTCCAGAATACGCAACAGCCGGGTGAGATCAGATCTGCGGCTGATGGAACCAAACACCACATCGTCTTTTACCCCTGGTTCATATATAACTTCAACATCGTACCAGCGACTGATCTGCCGCATAAGGGTACGCATATCGATGCTATCGAATTTGAACAGGCCGTCTTTCCAGGCGGTTACCATTGTCACATCTACATATGCACTGTTATATACATTTTTCTCTTTGGCTATATAGCCCTGTTGACCGGGCTTCAACAATATTGATCCTACCGGCGCCGTAAGTTTTACCGCGCCTTCGAGTAAAGTTGTTCTTACTGTTTGTTCATCTTTATAAGCCATTATATTAAAGTGGGTACCCAATACTTCTACCTGTTGACCATTAACCGATACCCTGAATGGACTTTTGCTATTATGAGCTATTTCGAAGTACGCTTCGCCATCGAGATAAACTGTACGCTCTGTTGCTGAGAACCGGGTGGGAAAACGCAGTGCAGTAGCGGCATTCAGCCACACCTTTGAACCGTCGGGCAATGCTACCTGGTATTGTCCGCCCCTGGGTGTTTCAATAGTATTGAAGGAAATTTCATCGCCGGGCCCGGCTTCGTCGATGGTATATAATAGTTGTCCATCGGCCTGTTTGGTAATAGTTATACCGGCTTGTTTGGCAATTTGGCCGTTACCGGCATCGGTTAAACTTATCTTTTGACCATTGCCCAGCGTAAGTATTGCCTTATTGCTGCCGGGTACGATTGTGGTATTTGTAGCCAGTTGCTCACCAGCCTTTGCCGGAGCCGTTTTTTGGAAGTAATAATATAAAGATGCGCCCAGGGTTAACAACAGTGCAGCAGCGGCCGTCATGCGCAACCAGGGAATGCGGCGTTGTTGGCGGTGCACGGGTAATGACTGCCATACCTTCGCCAGGTGTTCTTCGCGAACATGGGGAGGAATTTCGGTCCGGTCGTTGGCTTCATAGGTAAGGTACCAGCTTTCGAGCAACGCCTTTTCTTCATCGGTGCAGGTGCCTTCCCGGTATTTTTTTAATAGTTCCTGTATGTTGTTAGGGTGCATATATTGGTTTAATGATTTCCTTATATATGCTAAGACAGGCAGTGAAGAGGTAAACAGGTAGAGGTTATAAAAAAATAATTTACCGCAGTATAAAAAGCAGGAAAATAAAAGAGCCCAGGCGCACGCGCAATATCCTCAGCGCATTGGTTACCTGTTTCGCAACCGTTTGTTCTGAAATGGAAAGCTGTTCGGCGATCTGTTGGTGCGAGAGATGTTCTTTTCTGCTCAATAAAAAAACTTCGCGCATTTTGGGTGGCAGCGCATCTATTTCTTTTTGAATAAGGGCCGAAAATTCTTTTTCCCTGATGGCGAGCTCGGTGGTGTAGTCGCCTTCCTGTATATATTGTTGAATTGAAGCAATGTACCTATGCTCCACTTCTTTGTGAGAAAGCAGGTTCAGGATGCGATTCCTGATACCGGTATATAAATAACCCGATAAGTTGGTGGCTACATTGATCTCTGTACGTTTGTTCCAAAGGTGGGTAAACAATTCCTGCAGAACATCTTTCACTTCCTCAGCATCGCCCAGTTTCTTATAGGCGTGATCATACAACAGGTTTTTATACCGGTCATAAATAACAGTGTATGCTTCCTTATCGCCCTGTTTAAGCAGGGTGAGCAAAGTTTGGTCGGTATAACTTTGATAGGCGTGCATCTGCAACAAATATAAAATAAATAGCCATGTTACTGTTTTTATTAACCTAATGGTAATAAAAGCCATCTTAAGGTGACATACGGTATATTTGCAGCTTATTCTATTTAAAACCTCTGAAAATGGATATCCGCCATTCTATTATTGCAATAAGTGCAATCGTTTGTTTTTCTTCCTGCGCACGTAAAATAACCGAAAGCGGCAAAGGCTCTTATTATGCCGATAAATTTCAGGGCCGGCCCACCGCCAGCGGCGCCAAATTCGACCAGCATAAAATGACAGCCGCGCACAAAACACTTCCTTTTGGTACTCAGGTAAAAGTGGTGAACCTGGCCAATGGCCGTTCGGTAAAAGTTACCATCAATGACCGGGGCCCGTTTGTAGCCGGCCGTATTATAGACGTTTCAAGAAAAGCGGCAGAAAAACTGGGCATTACCCAAACCGGGGTGGCCAATGTGCAGATCAAATACAAGAAGAAGAAGAATTAATAAAGCCAATTGGCAATAAGCAATTGGCAATTATCCGCGCGGCTCACTCAAAAATAATTGCAAGGTTCACACTTAAGCGAGGCTACTTTTCCTGATATAATTAATTCTCAGCCCATACCGTGATCTGTAATATGAAGTGTCTAAATTACATCGAATAAACAGGCTCGTTATCACCTGTAATAAATAACTATTTTCTGCTATGCGAATAAGCTTTATGCTATTGCTGTTTTCTATAGTACTACATGCTAACGCTCAGGTTGAGGTACACGGAACGGCAAAGAACTACAAAGACTCCGTATTTTATATAACCGAAAACGGCGGCTTCCATAATTTAACTATGGCATGGCGCGACAACAGGGTAAAAGTTACAATTGATAAAAACGGTAATTTTAAAGCATCTGTTCCTGAAGAGGCCATTGGACAATGGTCCATTAAAACAGGAAAGAATTCATCACAGTCATTTGACCTGGTAAAAGGTCATACACTGGAGCTGACAGCAGATTTTTCAAAAGAAAAGCCTTTACAGGCTATTGGAAAAAACGCAGCTGATTTTAATTATTCTTTATTTATCAATGAAAAGGTTAACCAATATAATCAGGAAGAAAACCACCAGCAAAAAAGCAAACCGGAAAATTTCGATTCTGTGCTGGCCCGCAGGAAAGCGTTTTTGAATTTTAAAATGACATTATTAGCAGAATACAGGCGTGATCACCACATGTCTAATGATTACTACAGATGGCTGAGCGCTAAATATACATACGAGCCCTTTGAAAGAATGGTAGTTGAAAATATAAAAACTGACTCCATAGATGAAGCTACTGTTTCGAAAATTATGGAAAAAGGCTTCAATGATGAATACGCAGCATTGCATACAGTTGAGTATAATGACCTCATCGGTTTTTATATAAGAGTTTATCTTAAAAAAAATAGCAAAGGTCCAATAACGCTGAACGACCGGTTTTCGGTGGCAGCAGATGGCAACCTACTGAAAGGAAATACAAGAGATGTTTATTTAACCAGGTTGCTTGCATCGATGATCAAAGTGCCTGATAGCATTTATAATCCACTATTTAGTAAGTACGATAAAATAGTTCATAATAAGCAATTGAAACAATCTGTGATCAGTCGCCGATATGATTATACCAGTCCAGCACAGACCTCGGTGCTTAGCAGTGCGGCTTCACTTGGTGAAATATTTGGGAAATATAAAGGCAAAGTTATTTATGTTGATTTTTGGGCAAGCTGGTGTGTTCCCTGCCGGAACGAAATGCCCAATTCGGCCGAATTAAAAAAGAATTTAAAAGGAAAGGATATTGTATTTATATACTTAGGTTATAAAGACCAGGAAAAAGCATGGTTAAATGCCCGTGAGCAATTAGGTGTAGAAGGGGAACATTACTTATTGAATGAAGCACTGATCAGGGAGGCTGACAGTTTGTTTGGGGTCGTAGGTATACCACATTATGCCATCATTGACAGGAATGGTAACATTATTAATAAAAAGGCAGGCCGGCCCGGTGCTGTTTACAAACAGTTGCTTAATCTTTTACAACAATGAAATTAGATCTAAACCAAATTACCATATCGGTACCCGCCCTGGAAGATCAAATAAGATCACACTTCATAGATCTCAACAGGCAAATTATCGGGATCGCTAAAAAACGTAAATTTTTTACCGGTAAACTCATCAATTCGAACAGGCTCTACTGTAATATTTTTTGACACCAGATATTCAACAGATTTCTCAATGTCTTTAACGCCAAAGGCAATATGCCTTAGTCCTGTTGCTTCGGGCCTCGATGGCCTTTGTGGTGGATTGGGGAATGAGAAAAGTTCAATTAAGTATTGACCATTTAATGACAGATCGAGTTTATAAGATCCTCTTTCCTTGCGATAAACTTCTTTGTCAATTTTGAAACCTAAGATCTCAGTGTAAAAATGCTTCGACCTATCGTAGTCAGAACAAATTATGGCTATATGATGTAATCTTTCAATTTTCATTTGCTCGCATTTGGTATAGTTAATTAAAAACCTTCTTCTGCCTCAAAGCTTACTTTCTCTTTGGTTGTTGGGTGTGTAAATTCGAGATGAGCGGCATGGAGGTACATTCTTTTTGCTACGGTACCATACAGGTCGTCACCAACAATAGGCGCATTAAGCCCCAGTTCATGTGCCGAGTGCATACGTAACTGATGTGTTCTACCGGTAAGCGGCCAAAAATCAACTTTGGTCATGGCGTCATATGTTTTTATCACCTTGTACCTCGTAACGCTTTTTTTGCCGGTGGCAAAACAAACCAGTTGTCTTGGCCGGTTGTATATGTCGGCCGTCAGGGGCAAGCTGATCTCCCCTTCTAACTGATCAGTTTCTTTAGATAGTAATGCCCTATAGCGTTTTCTTACCCTACCCTGCATAAATTGTTTTTGTATGTGCTTGTGCGCCTCCTGCGTTTTGGCTACAACTAAAAGCCCTGAAGTATCCATATCGAGTCGGTGAATAATAAGCGGCTCCGTATCGCCTAATACATCCTTTAACCGGGTATATACAGATTCACTGATCTCTTTTCCCGGCACGGAAAGTAAACCGGCAGGTTTGTTCACCACAACCAGGCTTTCATCTTCATATACAATTTCAAGTCCACGTTTGTCGTCGGGAATACGTAAAAAAGGATTTTCATCAACAGGTATTCCTTCAAGCATATGTGCAAGAATGGGTTTGCACTTACCTGTACAGGCCGGGTAAAACTGTTTATGCTTTCTGATCTCCGACTTTGGTGCAGCGCCCCACCAAAATTCGGCCATAGCAATTGGTTTGTAACCGTTCGCAAATGCAAACTGTAAAAGCTTGGGAGTTGCACATTCACCTGCGCCCCCGGGCGGTTTACCAAAGGCAGTGTGGCTGAAGATCTCCTGTAAGCTTTTGCTTTTACCGTCTTTGTTTAAAAAAACATATTGTTCAAAAAGCTGTAATTGCAAGGCCGCCGATTTTTCCTTACGTTCATTTTTTAAGAATTCAATATCACTTTCAAATTGATCAACTCTTGTTTGTACTTCGGCAATAATGTGCGTCCATTTGTTTGTAAGAACATTAAGCTGATGCTTATCGTGTAAACTAAGCTTTATGAGATCGGCTTCAACCGCATCATATTCCTGCTTACTCAGTTTGCCTTTTTGTATTTCACGTACCTGCTTTCTTTGCTCTTTATTATTTTTTAATTGTTCCCTGAAAGCTGCTATTTCCTGTAAAGATTGAGCTGATAAATTTTCAAGATCTACTTTTAATTGCAGGTAGGTTTTGTTCGACTCTATTTCCTCAAGGCGGCTATTGATAGCATTAATGATCTCTATTTCTTTTAGAAAAAAGCTGTTTTCAACCAACATATCGAACACCGGCGGAACAAATTTGGGATGATCGTTGGTACCTGCCAGTTTTCCCGAAAAAGCCGATAGATAGCCCAGTTTCCCCTCTGTATCCTGTACCACCAGTACACCAAACATTTTACCTATAACAAGTCCCTCAGTATCAGCACTTAGTCCAAAATTATGATCAAGATGGGTCTGCGTTTCGAGGTAATGCTGCAGTTCGGCAGCGGCTATCTTTGTTAAAGGATGTGGCTCATAATAAAAGGGAAAAGTAAAACGCTCCGGTAATGCAATTTCATTAATTGATTCATCCAAAAAATAGGAAATCTTACCCTGACTATTCTCTCTCAAGTGCTTATTTTTCGTTTAATGCGCGAAATTATCATATTTCTTCGTTTTCCGCTAAAAGTTGCGTATAATACCGCATTGATAAGAATTCAACTACCAGATGACATACCTCGATAACACCTTAAAAGAACGGCTTACAGAATTTTATACAAGATCACGAAAACTAACTATCCTTACCGGCGCGGGTTTATCGACCGACAGTGGTATTCCTACGTTTCGCGACAAAGACGGTTTCTGGACAGTTGGTTCGGTAAATTATATGCCAGAAGAAATGGGTACCCTGAAAATGTTTACCCAAAAACCGCTGGAAGTATGGAGGTGGTTCCTGTACAGGTTCAATATTTGTTTAAAAGCGCTTCCTAATACCGGTCATTTTGCAATAAAGGAATTGGAAGATATTTTTTCCGACAGGTTCAGATTAATTACTCAAAATGTAGATGGGTTACATTTCAAAGCGCATTCCTCACGGGAAAGAACATTTTTAATTCACGGTACGCTGGAAAGATCCCGTTGTGGAAGTGAATGCAGCAGTGAACTTTATCCTTATCCTCAAATTCCGCTTGAAAAAGACCAGCAATTAACTGCTGCACAAATTGAATTATTAAAATGCCCCAAATGCGGGAATTATTTAAGGCCACATGTGCTTTGGTTTGATGAGCGATATAACGAAAAATATTTCAAGTTAGATAGCTCCATGCGGGTAGCCAAAGAAACAGGTTTATTATTGATCGTTGGAACATCTGGCGCCACAACATTACCACAGCGGATCGTGGAAAGTGTATTGAGCAGACAGGGCATTATAATAGACATAAATCCCAATGAAAATTACTTTTCTGAACTTGCATTGAAGAAGAAGAATGGTTATTGGTTAAAAGGGAAAAGCAGTGAAGTTCTTCCTGAAATTCTTCAATTTTTTAAAAGCCTTTAATTAAGCTGCACCGCCGCCCGCTCCGTAAGCTGGCGACGGTCATTTTTATTGCCCCTCTGTTGGAATTTATTGCGGGGTTTCATTGAAAAAAGCTGGAATAATTCAATTACAAGTCTTTTGAATTGAAAAAAAGGAACTGTTTGTTCAATTGGAGGTTCTTTCAATTGAAAAAAAAGAACAGTTGATTCAATTGGATAAGCTTTCAATTAAAAAGATTGTACAGTTTTTTCAATTGCGTGCACATCCAATTAAAAAGAATGTGCAGTTTTTTCAATCAAATGCGCTTTCAATTAAAAAGAATGAGGAATTTTTTCAATCAAATGTTCTTTCAATTAAAAAGAATTTACATTTTTTTCAATTGAATAAACGCTCCTTCAATAGAAACAAATTGATTTTCAGGCATTTAAACCATCGGCATGGCTGTTCTTTTCGTATTTCCGTACATACCAGATGCTTAATAAGATCAGGATGAAATCAACCCCAACAAATATCAATTTGGAAACAGGGTCATGGCTGCAAAAGTGAGCAATAAAAGCCGATACCATACAAATACAAAAGCCTGCGTACACCCATTCTTTAAGATATCTGCCCGTTTGAGGTATCAGCAGCAATATGCCACCGATACATTTGGCAATAACCAATTCAATTCTGAAATAATCGGGGAAGCCCAGTGCCCGAAGATCTGCGGGGTGAGAAAAAGAAAAGTACGCACTAAAAAACATAAACAAACTAATAAATATTTTAGCCACCCGGTAAAGAACCTTCTTTCTATTCATGTGCATTTCATTTGTGCTTTAATAAAACACAAATTTGATAATTACAGCGCGTATGCACCCGTGATAAAGATCACAAAGCTGAGGGGCTCACCCCTATCTAAAAAGCGCAAACTTATCAGTGAGGGTTTGAAGGAACACTTTACTTTGTGCTTCATCTAAATGAATACTGCGTTCAAAAGCCTCCACATCATCCATCGTTTGATTATTGTAGATCTCCTGGTGCTGGTCCCATTTCCCTGCGGCTTTTATAACCCCATCAGGCTAATGATCTCATGAATTGTCATAAATATATTCGATAGTACATCCTGTCAATAAATCTGTCGTTCAGCTTAGTACCGGCGCAATGCAAGCGAATTAAACTAATTCGCTGTCCACTTATTGTCTTTTTCAATAGCGTCCATAAATATTCCACCTTCCAGTTTCACCGACTTTACCGTTTTTCCTGTTTTAATATTTATTGCTATCTCTTTTTGATTATTTTCCCAAACTATGGGCGTTTGATGAAAACTTTCCGTTGATCCGTCGTCATAAGTTGCAAGTACTTCAAAAGGAACAGCAAACCCGCCAATATTTTTAATGTTCAGCGTATAGCCTTTCGTGTTTTTTTCAACATTGGTCAGCGCAAGATCAATATAGCCTGGCGTATAGAACCAGTTATAAAAGAACCAATCTAAATTCCTTTTTGCGCCCTTCTGCATCGAATAGAAATAATCCCAGGGGATAGGATGTTTCCCATTCCAGTTATTCATGTAATTGTGTAGTGCTTTCTTAAATACCTTATCTCCCAGCAGATCCTTTAAGGCAAGATAACTGAGCGATGGTTTTCCATAAGCATTATTACCACCGCCAAAAGTTACATCGGGACTTGGTGTTATTATAGGGTTCTCCTTTGCATGGGGCCCACGGGTCCAACGGACAACGCGGAATGATTTGTAAAATTCATCGGCAGCCTTCTGACCTTTCTCAGCAATGCCTATCAGGTATTCAAAAGTAGTAGCCCAGCCTTCATCCATAAAAGCATAATAACTTTCGTTAGTGCCCATGTAAAAAGGGAAATACGTATGTGCCTGCTCATGGTCCTGTACCAATTGAGCAAAACCAAGGTCTGGCATGTGCGAATCATTCATCATCATCGGGTATTCCATATCTGCAAATCCCTGGAACGCGTTTGACTTTGAATAAGGATAGGGAATTCCCGGCCAGTTGTTCGAAAACCAGGCCAATGAATTTCTACCGAATTGTACTGAATGATGAAAATCTGCTGCTGAATCGGCATAGGCAGCCTGCATGCTTACCCGCCGTTTGGTTTTATTGTCAACAACAACGCTGCCAGCATCCCAATCGTAATGGTCGCTGATGCCAATGGCAACATCGCTTATATTACCAGCCACCCATTTCCACGTATTCGTAGCATTTTGAGCAGTTACTTTTTTATTGCTCCAGTCCTCTTTGGCAGCCACATGTATAGTGGAATCGCTTGTCATTGACTGCTGCAGGCGTTCAGCAATGGCAGGTTGTAATACTTCTGTTGGGTTTTGCAATGTGCCGGTAGCCCATACCATAAAATTCGCGGGAACTGTTACGTTCACCGTATAGTCATTGAAGTCGTTATAAAACTCCAGGTGTCCCAGATGCGGTTGGGTATCCCATCCTTTATAATCATCATAAACCGCTACCCGCGGATAAAAATAAGCCAGGTAAAAAGTACCTGGATCAATTATTCCATATCGATCGGGGTCTCTCGAAAGATCAAAATGCCAGGTAATAATGAGCTTTACCGAATCATGCGGCAGCAAGGGCTTAGCCAGATCTACCATGTGGTTTGTTTTGCTCGCTTTACTGTTGTCCCAGTCAACTTTCTTTTCACTGATCAGTATCTCGTCAATCTTCATTACCCCACCATTACGTTGAGCATTTACTATCAATTTCATATTCAGGCTCTTCAACGTATCGGGACTTTCATTAAAATACACAATTTGCTCCACTCCTTTTATGGTACTGTCGGGTGGCATTACCGTTAAGTTAATAATGTAACGACCATGATTTTGCCAGTACTTTTTACCCGGTTTGCCATTGAGCGACCGGGTGCCGTTGGTGTAGGCCTTTTGTATTTCAGCGGGAATAGTGAGCGTTTGGGCAACAGACCGCAAACCCAGGAATAAGGAAGCTGCTATTATAAGGGATCGAATCATATTATTTTTCTAAAAATGTAAATTGTGCGGTAAAATAAATGAAAAAGATACAATTATTATAACCGTCCAAATAAATTTGTATTTAGAAAAACTTATTACCGCCCGCTTTCCCAAAGCGCTACTTTCCCAACTCAACCTTAATAATACCGTGGCCCTTTACCACATATACTGTTTTACCATCGGCAGTGGGTGCAATTCCATAAATACCTTCTGAAAATGTGGCGAGACTGATCACCTGTTTTTCATTTAAAAGAATAAGGCGCAGCGTTCCTGAGGTAGTAAAGAACACGCGGTTCTTATCACCTGCAGGTACTGCTACATAACGTATCATACCTGATTTTGCCTTATCCAACGTTCCATCTACCGAGGGTTGAATATAGTTTTCATAAGGATACGGCGAAGGACTAAAAAGCGCCCGTACATTGCCGTTCTCTACCTCGCGTATGGTACGGTACAGCCTGTCTGCCACATACATTTTTCCACCTAGGGTTATAGCAACGTCGGCAACATTTCCAAAAACAGCTTTTGTTGTTGCATTGCCATCTGCAAAAGGCGGCACTTCCTCAGTCATCTCCTTAAGCGGTTTTCCTGCAAATGGTACAATTGTTTTGGTGGCCGGGTTGTATTGAGTAACTGTATTATAATACGAATTACCTAAGTAAATATTCCCATTGGCATCAGCCACCAAACCGCGCGTACCGCCTACGCCTGTAATATTACCATTGGGCGCATTTCTGTCGATAATAACCCTGGGATTGGTTCCCCAATCGTAAGAACGGTTTACATCAAACTCAACCAATTGTCCGTACCCCGAGGTAATGTATACTTTACCTGCACCACCCGGCGCCAGACATATACCCTGCGCTAAGCCATATACACCAACGACATTGGAAACGGTCCGTACCCCTTTATCATCTATGATGCGCAGATCGGCATCGCTTTGGTCAATAACATAAAGCGCCGTTTTATTATCACGGTTGTCGAGTACCAGTTTTGTAATTCCCGAAAACCTTGCGTTAAGAGGCGTTGTATTGGTTGTGGAGCCGAATTCAGTAACCGACCCGGCAATAAGGGTTGTTGTAGCTTTAAAGTCACCAGTGCCGTTGGTTGGATTACCAGGGTCGTCTGGCGCATTGTTATTACTATCCTTCTTCGAACAAGCGGAAGTAGCAGTTGTAATAACCAGAATATATAATAATAGTTCTTTGATGATCATGATCGTTGTTTTAAAAGATTATCTGAAATATTTATAAAGCTCCCTGTCCTCCCCTCTCCACTGGGCAATTTTTGCCAATGAATTAATGAGCGGCTCCTGAAACCACGAGGGCATTGCCGGCAAATACGATTCGGAGTATGCCAGCAACAACACCATGTGCCAGGGATTTTCCGTCATATCATTGCGAAGCAAACCATCGTTAATAAGGCCATAGGCTACACGTAATGTTTTTTCAAGCGCGCCTGCAGGTGCAATTTTCACAAGTAAAACCGACTTCTCGCCTCTTGCATTTTTAAAGAAATGAAGGTGATTCCTGGTTACAGAAGTTGAATCGCCTTTATACAACAAAGTATCCTTTCCATTTTCGCCAATGCGAACAACGCCATCCAGCACAGTAAAGGATTCTTTGAAATTGGAATGGTAATGCCAGTCGTTACCTCCATAAGGTTCCAGCTCTACCTGCACCAGTTCATAGGCGCCGTTGGTTTCTGCCCCGGTTTTTACGAATGTGGCAGAATAATTCCCTTCACCATTAACCACAGTTCTATCTGCCCGTTGGCCCACACTACGGTCCAAAGCAGGCAGAAAGGCTGCAAACACTACAATGAATGCATAAGTAAATACCAACAGAAATACGGGCAGACCCAATATGGTATAGGTGAGCTTTAGCCATAGGCGCCATTTACTTTTCCAAACCCGAAACAATCCTACGGGATAAAATATAAGCCACAGGCCTGCGGTCCATTTCCATTTTTTGACAATTGGTACAGCTGTTTTCTCAATACGTACTCTATTGGTTAAAATTGATTCCATAATAATTCCATTTTTATGCAAAGCTTCGACGAAAAGCCACCGCTGCTGTTTAGTTAAATGGATTTAAACTTTTGAAAAATGGATAAAATCAATCTGGCTAACTGGGACCAGGTTTTTAGTAAGGCCGAGCAACACATGGTCTTTGCATCGGACCGTTATACTGATTTACAATTTCATTTTGAAGAACCGGAATTAGCCACCGGGTCTATACACTCAGTTACAACACCGGGCATGCAGCTCACGGAATTCTATATGAATGCTGGCCAACCATTTCAATTGATCGATGACAATCCAAAGGAAGCAGCAGAATCGGTGTTTGTACTAAATGGAAGTGCCCAATCGCAGTTTCACAACCATTCGTCATCCTTATCGTTCACTAAAGGCCAACACAACCTTCAATACAATCGTGAATTTACCGGTAACCATATTATCAGTACTTCATGTTTTCATGCACTCACCATTTCATATGATCCAAACTTTTTGAAAGGTTTATTACAAAGTGATGATCCCGGCACCGAACGACTTGCCGACTGCCTTCACGGCGCTAAAACCTATCTGGCTTCGCATGATGCATTACAATGTACCGCTCGTATAGCGGGTGTGATTGGGGCAATAAGAGAATGCCGGTTTACAGGAATGATACGTTATCTGTTTCTGGAAAGTAAGATGATGGAATTGTTTGTTTTACAAATGGAGCAGGCGCAATTGGCGGCTGACTGTAAAACAGATAGCCATTGGTCTATTGCTGACCGGGAAAAATTGTATGCAGTAAAAGATTATATTGAAAACGCCTATCTCGAAGTTTTTAGTCTGAAAGACCTCACTTACAAATTCAACTTAAACGAGTTCAAGCTAAAGAAAGGCTACAAACAATTGTTTGAAACAACTGTTTTTGGTCATGTGCATCAATTACGTATGAAAAAAGCGCAGGCACTTTTACAAAACAAAGCCATGAATGTAACAGAAGCTGCGTTTTTTATTGGTTATAATAACGTGAGCAGTTTTTGTACAGAATTTAAAAAACGGTTTGGCTATAGCCCGGGCAGGCCCGCAAACTTATTAAAAAGCGCATAAACTGTGTAGTCTATGCGCCTTTACCAAAATATTTACCTTATTCCTCTACATCAACCTTTGCAGTAGCATCAAGATGCTCCGCTTTTTTTACCAATTCAAGGAATTCTTTTTTGTAGGCATCGCTGCTGTTATCGATACTTCCTGTTGCAAGTGATGTCACCAGTTTATAGTTACTGTCACCTTTGAATGCCGAATTTCTTAACATCATTCCAAACGCAGCCACAGCCGAGGCAAAACGCATGTTATTACTGGCCACCCGGGAGTTAGCCTTTACAGATACCTCCATTAAGTTACTGATATCTTCATCTGGTTCTTTATAACGAATTTTCACAAACATCAATTCACTGGCAAAGGATGCAGACCGCTTTTTAGTTTTTTTACTTTGATAGCGTAAGGGATCAACTGTTCCAAGCTCGTCACCATCGTCTGCACCGAATGGAATGATCTCATACAAGGCTGTAACCGTATGATTGCTGCCCATATCGCCCGCATCTTTTTTATCATTGTTAAAATCTTCTTTAGCCAGCATCCTGTTTTCGTACCCAATAAGCCTGTACCCTTTTACTTTGGCCGGGTTGAACTCAACCTGCAGTTTTACATCTTTCGCAATAGCGGAAAGTGTTCCGCCATATTCGCTGATCAATACCTTTTTGGCTTCATTTATATTATCGATGTAAGCATGATTACCATTGCCTTTATCGGCCAGTTTTTGCATTTTGGCATCCTGGTAATTGCCGGTTCCAAAGCCAAGTACGGTAAGGTATACCCCGGATGCACGTTTCTTTTCAATAAGATTTTCCAGCTCATCATCGCTGCTGGCGCCTACATTAAAATCGCCATCGGTACAAAGCACCACACGATTATTACCATCCTCCATAAAATTCTGCAGTGCAGTTTCATAAGCAAGTTTTATACCTGCGCCGCCTGCAGTTGATCCTCCGGCCTCAAGCGCATTGATGGCCTCCTTGATCTTATATTTATCGTTGGTAGAAGGCAAAACAAGCCCTGCGCTTCCAGCATAAACAACGATGGCAATTTTATCCTGCGGGCGCAACTGATCTGCTAATAAACTCAACGATGATTTAACCAGGGGCAACTTATCTTTGGCCCACATACTGCCACTTACATCTATAAGGAAAACAAGATTGGAAGGCGGCAGTTGATCGAAATCTATTTTTTTGCCCTGCATGCCAATCATTACTAACTGATGATCTTTGTTCCATGGGCAAGGTGAGGATTCGGTAGTTATTGAGAAAGGTTTGTCGTTAGCAGGCTGCGGATAATTGTATGAAAAGTAGTTGATCATTTCTTCAATGCGAACAGCGCCGGGCGTGGGAAGTTTGCCTTCATTGATCAACCGGCGAACATTGCTGTAGGACGCGGCATCAACATCTATGGAAAAAGTAGAAAGCGGATGATCGGTAACTTTTTGAAATTCGTTCTCCTTAATATTATCGTATCCCTCTCTGTCAGCATCATTTCGCAGCCCGGAAAATGTTGAACCTGCAGCCACAGAACCTGTCAGAGCCCTTTTACTTACCGTTCCATAGCCAATAACCACCACTTCATTAAGACTTGCAGTAACTGGTTTAAGGGTTACATTGATCACTGTTTTTCCTTGTACCTTAATCTCCTGCGATTCAAAACCAACAAAAGCAAAAATGAGGGTTGCATTGTTATTTTGCACCTGTAATGAATAAAAACCATTTACATCGCTGGCGGTACCTTTATTTGTACCCTTAACCCTGATGCTGGCGCCTTGTAACGCGGCCCCCTTTTCATCAGTAACTTTTCCGGTAACCGTTGACTGAGCATTAAGCAATAGCGTGGCAGTACACAGCAAAAGCAGTGATAATAAAGTTTTCATTGGCTGTTTTAGAAGCAGATGCAATGAAAAAGGGAATTACATAAAGCAATTCATAAATAAATCAGGGATTTGCTGGAAGTCACTTTAACCACACGGTTTGGGTAAATGCCCCATTTGCAGCCACATCCCAGGCTTCGAGGCGCACCCATTTTCTGCCGGTAACATCAAGCGGTATATTATAGGCCTGTTCGCCAAAAGAGTGGGTATTTTGGAGCGTAATTCGCTCACGGTACACATCTTTGCCATCACCCGAAATGATCTCGGCATAGTTCATGGGGAAAGTCCATTTTAGTTTGAACGAAACAGTCGCCTGTTTGCTATTGGGAGAATTTACAGCGAATGCAGGTATAAGCACTTCGCCGGAAGAAGAAAAGAATTTTCCCTGTTGCAATGCTTCTACAATAGTTTGCCAGCCTTTTTTAAAATCAGGCAGTTTGTCAATTTTCAAATAGTTGATGTTCAGGTGCGCATACATTTCATTTTCCGGCTCTATGGTAAACAGGTCCGATTCTGCAAGTACTTTTTTTCGGTCACCCCAGTTGTTCATATCATCCATGAGGTCGAGCACCCGTTTACCAAGAAAGGGTTGCGAAAGATCGGCCGGCATAGCTTTCCAGGCGGCGCCCAGGAAATGGTCATCTTTGAAAAAAGGCGCCAGCCGGTATTTATCGGGGTACCCTGTTGAGCCTTTTGTACGGGGATGTGCCGTCCAGGCAAGGCCATTTTCATTCTTCAACAGATCGAGCATGTCATTTTCATTCGATATGTGGTACACTTTGCCGTAAGTAGCATCATTGGTCATAAACGGCTGCCCTTCTTTCCTGGACATTATCCAGTAAACAGGTTTCGGAAACAGCTGCAACCAGTGACCGCCAAAGAATTCATTAGGTTCTTCACCCGGAAGCAACAGGAATTTGTTCGATGATAATCTTTCACACTGTTGAAACAACGCATGCAACTCCTGTAACCGAAGGCTATCGGGCCCTTTGGGGTGCGCGGTATAATGAAACTCACCGAGGTGAACAATATCGATACCGGTCCTGTTAAAAACACGCATGAAAGAAGGCGTATCAGGAACAGGTTTATTGCCCCTTACCACTTTCATGATAAACTCATTATGAAAATGGCTTGCCATTGTTTTATAACCGGCGAGTGACGGATAACGATCGTTATTGGTAAATTGTTTTACGGCTGCCAGTGCCTTCGCTTCATTACCGCTGTTTAGTAAAACAAAATAATTCAACCGTTGCCTGGTGCCGGGAGGCGCATTGAACCAGGGCACAAACCGGCGATCGCCATAGAGATCCTGCCTGATGCCTATCCCATAGCCATTTACCATGTTCCGGTATTGATTACCCGCCCATACGAATTTCAAATTAAATGCTTCATCTAACGGATAAAAATACTGGTGCGGCGCTGGAAATATGGCCAGGCTCCCCTGGCTGCTTACGCCAATTATGCTTCTATATTTTACCTCCAATGTGGCAGCAGTATCGTTACCTGCCGGCTTCATCGATTGCATTTGTTCCTGCACGTTGCTCCACCCTATTTTTTCCCATAGTTTGTTTTTTGAAACCAGGCCGGCATCGTATAGAATAGCAGTAGAATCAATATTGGTTAACATAACCGCGGCAATGTTCAGGAGCGGGCTGCCATTATATAAAGTTATTTCCAAAGTACCGGTAAAACCGGGCGCTGTTAAAGAATCGATGCTGATGACGGTCCTTGCGCCTATGCTGGCAACAGCGGCAGCTTGTTTGCTAAGCCCGATGCGATTAGCAGTAAATGTTTTGTTGGGAACTTTATCGAAGAAAATGTTCCAGCCGTTTTGCGATACCAGGTCGCGTTTGCCAACGGTTAATAGAAATACCGGATCGAGACCTGATGCAATCAGATGGTCCCTGTTGCCTTCGCGCAATTCCAGGCTTTTAAAGAGCGGCTGTTGAGAAGAAAGGTCAATGGACAGCCTGCCGGTTTTGTTATTACCAGCCGGCCATGATACCGACAATATATTACCTTTTACTATAGCCGATGTACCGTTTTTATTGCTGAAATTCTTTAGCGAGGTTTTTACCTGGGCAATTAATGTGCAATGCGCAGTAAGCAATATAATGGCAATAAGGGATCGCATAATAATGGCAATATTTATAGTAAAAACTAAAGTACCATTATATTCCTTATTCACAGGTGCTAATATTGTTTCAGCAAATTGATGTTCAGTTAAAGGCCACCATCCATTGAACACCGTATTTATCTGCAAACATTCCAAAATACGAACCCAGTGGACCGTCGGCTATTGGCATTTCAATAGTTCCACCTGCTGAAAGTCCATTGAATAATTTGTCGGCCTCTTCCCTGCTTTCTGCACTGATCGAGATAGTATTTCTGTTATCGTTTTCCGTTACCTGTCCCATAATTTGTAAAACATCGCTTCCCAGTAACACACTATTTTTCCCAATTGGCAAAGCAATATGCATAAGCCTGTTTGCATCATTCTCAGCTATTGGATATTCAGGGCTTGAAATGTCTTTATAACGCATAATTTTTGTGAACGCTCCGCCAAATACTGATCTATAAAATGTAAATGCTTCTTCGGCATTACCATTGAAATGAATGTAAGGACTGATATGTGCCATAAGAGTTGTTTATTCAAATGTATCCCGTCTTTATGGAACCAGCCGGGGGTTAAAACGACAATTTGAGGGGGCGATCGTGCCTTTTAGTAATATTCAATAACACTACTGACATAGGGTTGTCACTAACCCCTTCGATCTTTACCGGGTCAACAAACAATTAAATCTATGACAACTCAGGAAGTAGCAGCTCGTTATAAGGAATTGGCCTCTCAATGGAAACCAGGCGAAATACAGGACACTCTCTATGATGAGAACGTCGTTTGCCAGGAGCCCGAAAAAGCAGCGGCAATGGGATTCGCCGTCATCACTAATGGCCTGGAAGCAGTGAAAGCAAAAGGAAACGGCCGGCGGGCTACCATTGAAACTATGCATAGTTATACCTGCAGCGAACCAATAGTGGCTGGTGAATTTTTCAGTGTCGTTTTAAAACAGGATGTCACGTTCAAAGACAAACCACGCATTACACTCGAAGAAATTGGGATCTTTCATGTGAAGAACGGTAAAATTATCAAAGAACAGTTCTTCTATTGAGATTATGACATAATTCGAATTAAGGGGTGTTCACCATGATGAAGGTGAACACCCCTTTACTTTTTATTGAGCCGCCCAGGCAAGTAAATTGAGCCATAAGGGAAATCGGCCCAGGCGGACAACGGCTGATCTTTGCATTGTTATAAATGACAAAAACGACAGAAATGACAACAATAGCAAAGATCGCCCTGGGCAAAAATGGCCCAATGGTTTCCAAACTCGGCTTAGGCTGTATGCGCATGTCATCAGTTTGGGGTAACCCGGCAAATGACGAAACCGAAAGTATAGCTACCATCCAAATGGCACTCGACAATGGCATCAACTTTTTGAATACCGGTGATTTTTACGGCAGCGGCCATAATGAACTGCTTGTAGGCAAAGCCATCAAAAACAGACGCAACGATGCATTTATAAGCGTAAAATTTGGCGGCATCGTTTACAACGGGCAGTTTATTGGGTTGGACCTGCGTCCAATTGCCATCAAAAATTTTATCAATTACTCATTGGTGCGACTGGGGATAGATACCATCGATCTTTATCAGCCATGCCGGCTTGATAATAGCGTTCCGCTGGAAGATGTTATAGGAACTGTTGCTGACCTCATCAAAGAAGGAAAAGTACGTTACCTGGGTGTAAGTGAAATAACCGCTGAACAACTTCGTAAAGCGCATTCCATACACCCCGTTACCGCATTGGAAATAGGTTATTCACTGGCCGACCGACAAATAGAAAGCAACCTGCTTCCTACGGCTGAAGAACTGGGTATAGGTGTTGTAGCTTTTGCCAATACAGCCGAAGGATTGCTTACAGGGGAAATGAAAGCACCGCTGCCGGCCAACTCATATCATAATCACTTTTCGCGTTTTCAGGGCGAAAACCTGGTAAAGAACCTGGAGAAAGTGGAAGTATTGAAAAAAATGGCTAAAGAGAAAGGATACAGTCCAACCCAACTGGCTATTGCCTGGGTAAATGCACAAGGTGAACATATAATGCCATTAGTAAGCATGAGCCGCAGATCGAGGCTACCGGAAAATATGAGCGCTATGGAAATAGTGTTCACTCCCGAAGAAATGAACACATTGAACACGCATTTTTCACCAGGCGCGATCCTGGGCGGCACGTATCTTCATCGTTAGCAGAACCTTCTCAAAAAACTGATCTTTTTATACCTTTACGCAGTGACGAACCCAGCAGAAATATTGCCCGGAATGATCTTTTACGGTTATTATTCCGAAATGCGAAAGGAGAAAGCCTGTTTTTTCGAGCACAATACCCTTGTGTTGCAGGTTAGCGGGCAGTTTACATTGGAAACAGCGAACCAGACAATTTCCATGCAAAGTGGTGAAATGTTGCTGATTGGTAAAAACCAACTGGGACACATCACCAAAACCCCGCTGCCTCCTAAGGGCCTTTATGAAACCATCGTTATTACGTTACAGGAAGATCTGCTCAGAAAAGTGGTACTGGAGGAACAAATAGTTATACAACAGAAATACACGGGGCCGCACAACATTCATATTCCGGGAAACGATTTTCTTCAGGGTTACTTTCAATCAATAGTGCCTTATGTGCGCAATCCGCAAAAAGAGATGCTTAACACGCTGGGTATATTGAAAGTAAAGGAAGCGGTAAAACTGGTTTTACACGCCATGCCTGAACTCAGTGGATTTCTGTTCGACTTTTCTGAGCCATATAAGATCGATCTGGAAAAATTCATGCATAGCAATTTTCATTTTAATGTTCCGGTTGAAAGGTTTGCGCAACTCACCGGCAGAAGTCTTGCCGGTTTTAAACGCGACTTCCAAAAAACATTCGGCACTTCACCCCGGCAATGGTTAATGGAAAGGCGATTGACGGAGGCACGCCACCTTATAGAAAAAAAGAAGAAACCTTCGAACATCTACCTCGACTTAGGATTCGAAAGTCTCTCCCATTTCTCGCATTCATTTAAAAAGAAATTCGGGAAAACGCCGTCTGCGTGGTAAGCTATTTTGACTTTACACGTTTTAAGAGAAGGTCATCTACACTCCAGGCATACGAATGCTGCGTAAACAAGAGCAAACCAGCCCCGGTAAATACAAATACGGGATATTTGAATGGTGCTCCTATACCCAATGAGGCAATCATAAAAACGGCAAAGGTTATCGTAATGAGGGCGGCGCCCAACCCCATCCATTTCGTTTTGCAGCCTACGATGAGGCCTATCCCAATTATACATTCGGCAATGGTAGCTACCAGGCCGGCGATATGTGCAATATGCAAACTGGTAAAAGGCATTAGTTTATGGGTATACGTCAAAAAATGCGACCAATCGCCCCATGAAGCCTGAGCAGAACCAGGAGCGCCCATAAATCCCAAACGGTCAAATACAGGAAGCAGAAAGCCTAGACCCAATGCTATGCGAGTGAATAACTGAGCTAACGGTGCAAAACCATTCATATTTTCAAATTGGTTGTGTAAAGCGCTAAAATAAAACAGCACTCACGAACATTTCTTAAACCAGTTTAAGAAATTTCCCCCTCAACGTTTTTTTCGCAACACCGGTGGAACGAATGGTTTGCCGGGCTTTAAATAGTTTCGAATATAGCTGCTGTCGGTAGTGAGTTTAAACCATTGAAATGCACGTATTGAATCAGCCTTGTATTGTATTCTTTCAAAATAAGTGGGCATCCAATTGGCATTTGCGATCTCTTCCACCTGTTTCAACCGTACCTGGGATAATGTATCACGAAGATACTTTTCTACTAACAGCGATGCAATGGGGCCAGCGTGAGAACCGCCTGCGCCTGCATTCTCCACAATAACAGCTATAGCGATCTTCGGGTTTTCCCTTGGCGCAAAACAAACAAATGCGGCGTTCTCAAGTAACTCGTGACGCGTGCCATCGAGTACGATCATATTTTGAGCAGTACCAGTTTTGGCGCACATGGTAATACCGGGAATACGGGCCGGTTTTCCGGTTCCCACGTCAACAACATCCTGCATACCTGCAGTTACCACATCATATACATCACTGGGAATGTGGGTAAGCACGTTATGTTTTACCCGGTATTTTTTCAGCAGGGTATCACTGGCATTTTCTGATTCTATTCTTTCTACCAGGTGCGGAACATAATAATAACCTTTGTTGGCAATAAGACACATCGAATTCGCCATTTGCAAGGGAGTGGCCAGCATTTTATCCTGTCCTATTCCCAATCCGCCGCCAGTCATTGTACATGAGTTCCATGAACCGCGGTACTCTTTATCATATTGACTGGTATCCGGCACATTGCCGCCGTCTTCGCTCGGCAAATCAATGCCTACCCGATGCCCCATACCAAAGGCCGACATATACGCTTTCCATGCAGTTAATCCTTTACGTGAGTCATGATAAACCGGGTTATCGATTGTCTTTTTAATTACATCAGAGAAGAAAGAGTTGCACGACCAGGCAATTGCCAGCCTTAGATTGGCCGCATGCCCGGCCCACTTTTCAGTACAATTTGATGACCGGTTGCAACCATAATAAGTACCGTGACAGTCA
This sequence comes from Niastella sp. OAS944, assembly GCA_024809215.1. Classification (GTDB taxonomy): domain Bacteria; phylum Bacteroidota; class Bacteroidia; order Chitinophagales; family Chitinophagaceae; genus Niastella. Next base: position 45,197 of record JANUBW010000001.1, read on the forward strand.
AAACTACTCGCAGGTGTTATGAGGTTTTCTTCAAGAGCAATTAATGCCCCCAGCGGTTTATAAGCTGAGCCCGGCGGGTATTGCCCTTTAATGGCCCTGTTTAACATAGGGCTTTTCACATCGAGCACGAGGCGGGAGTAATTCTTTTGTTTGAATGGACCACTCAGGTCATTGGGATTAAAATTGGGACTGGATGCCATAGCCAGCACCCCGCCGGTTGCAGGGTCGAGCGCAACAATGGCGCCCACCTTCCCCCGCAAAAGTTTTTCGGCCAGCAATTGTAGCTCTATGTCAAGATGCGTATACAAATTACGCCCGGCAATGGCTACTGTATCATGTTTACCGTTATCATAACTACCCACTACCCTGTTCAGGTTATCTTTTAGTAAATACTCCACGCCCCGCTGTCCCATGAGAACCCGTTCATATGTATTCTCCAAACCACTGCGGCCTACGTAATCGCCCATTCTATAAAAGCCGCCCGATCGTCTGATGATTGCTGAATCAGCTTCACCGATAAAACCCAACATATGGGCGCCGGCATTATATGGATAAACGCGCACCGGCCGTTCAACCAACGTGAAACCGGGATACCGCCATATATTTTCCTCTAAACGGGCATGTACACGCTCAGACAATAACGGCTCAAATATGGAAGGACGATAGCCGCCATTCCTGATACGGGCATCGCGAACACGTTTGCTGAATTCTTTACTATCGATACCCAGTAATGCGCAAAGCTCAACAGTATCAACCGCTTTTACTTCCTTTGGAATAACTACCAGGTCATACATGATCGCATTATTTAATATGGCTTTGCCCCTGCGATCGAAAATAATGCCCCTGCTTGGGTATTTTACTTTTGGAAATGTAGCGTTACTGATAGCCTTTTCAAGATACTTACCTGAAAGGACCTGCAGGTTAAATAATTGTACCAGTATAATAATAAATACACTGGCCATGATATACATGATAATATTAGTACGCGATTGGTTAAACGTTGCCATTGAAGCAAAAAATTACAATTCTTTTTTCGACATAATATCAATTTCGTCAATTATTATTGCAACGGTATCCCCGGTTACTGATCGTTACATAAATAATATTCATTAAGTATGAAAATCATACTCTTCACTGTGTCGGTATTGTTATTTACAAACTGCCGGTCCCAGCATTCCAACCAATCACTTTTTGAAGAACTGAATGAAAAAGTAGGTGATAAAACTTATCCTAAGATCGATGCCATTGTGGTTGAACAAAACAATAAAATTGTCCTTGAAGAATATTTCAATGGGTTTACAAAAGACAGCCTGCACGATCTGCGCTCCTCGTTCAAATCCATAACAAGTCTTTTGGCAGGCATTGCCATCGATAAAAAACTGATCAGTCTTGAAGATAAACTGGGTCGTTTCTTTCCCGAACTTAAGCACGAAGGCAAGCGCAATATTAGTGTTCAGAACCTGCTGGAAATGCGGTCGGGACTAAACTGCGAAGAGTTTTACGATATTGGGCCTGAATGTGAAACAGAAATGAGCAGATCGAACGACTGGATAGCGTTCTGTTTGGGAGTTGATCTCATAAGAGAACCTGGAGTAAAATGGTCGTACAATAGCAACGAACCCATGCTTGTGGGCGAAATAATAACAAGAGCAAGTGGAATGAGTGTTATGGAATTTGCCAAAAGAAACCTTTTTCAACCTTTGGGCATTGATAATTACAGATGGACCGTTTCGCCAAAAGGAACGGGTATGACGGCTGGTTCGTTTTACATGAAACCTGCAGATATGCTCAAGATCATTGAACTGGTAAAACATAAGGGCAATTGGAAAGGAAGCCAGATCGTTAGCGAAGACTGGATAAAAAAGTCCACCACCTGCAACATAGATATTGCCTTTTCGTTTACGAGCTTTTCCAAAATTCCCGATGCCAAATATGAAAGCGCCCGCTACGGCTTCTTTTGGTACCGCGAGAATTTGCACTATAAGGAGATAAATACAGAAGTTCTTTTTGCCTCGGGCAATGGCGGGCAATACATGATGTTCCTTCCGGCCTATAATGCAACAGTGGTATTCACTGGCAGTAATTATGGCAACTGGCGGGGCAAACTTCCTTTTGAAATACTGCTGAAATATATTATTCCGTCACTAAAATAAGGTCCGAACGAACGTCCGCACCTTGTTTATTAAATAACATCCAGAGCGCGAGCGTTTGTGGGTGGCTTATAGATGGGGGCTACTTTGCAGTCATTTCTTTAACGACCTTCTCCCTGTGCTGTTTACCCCAGGCAGCCATTCCATCGGTGAGCGGTTTAAGTGCCCTATGCGAAGTTATTTATACAACCCCTTCAAAAAAGGCATGTATATCTTTAGCCAATACCTCAGGACATTCCATAGCCGGAAAATGCAGGCCTTCGTCGAAAGAGCTCCATCTGCTGGGATTACCCATTGGCGCCAATAATTTTTTTAGCAGGTTACCATGGCCACCAAACGCGGCCATAGCCGACGGAACTTTTGGCTGAGCCCATGATTGCTCCGTAGATCCCTGCGTATTGCCTTCGTTGCTTTGTGCACTCCAGTCGAACGACATATTCATTCCGTCGTACAATGTATAAGCAGTAGATGCGCCAAGTTTATTGAACCAATAAATTGAAATATTGGTAAGCAAAAGATCCAACTCAATAGCCTCTTCAGGTAAATGTTTTCCCGCATTCGTCCATGTTTTAAATTTCTCCATGATCCAGCTCAATAACCCTACAGGACTATCGGTTAATGCAAATGCCAGTGTTTGTGGTTTTGTGGATAATATTTTCAAATAGGCGGTTTCATATTTTTCATAATCCCTGAACCTGGCAATTTGTTCCTTTTCATCTTCAGAAAAAGATTGTAAATCCGTTGGCAACATTCCCATACCTGTTACTGCGGTATAATCGGTATTTACATGTGTTCCTAATAAACGATGACCTGCAATGGCCGATAACATGCCGGTAATACCGGCGCCCATATCGGTACCATGCACGGCAAATTTATCGTAGCCTAATACGGTCATCAATTCGCCAAAAAGGCCAGCTATTTTTATCAAATCCCAGTTTTGATCATTAGCAGGCGTAGAATAGCCAAAGCCCGGAATAGAAGGAACTATTAAATGAAAAGAGACTTTTGATCGTATTCCATTTGCTGAAGGATTTGCAAGCAGGTCAATTATATTTATGAACTCAACAAAGGAACTGGGATATCCATGTATAAGCATCAGGGGTATGGCGTTGGGATCTTCAGATCTGATATGCAGGAAATGTACAGGCTGACCGCTTATGTTCGCCATATACTGCGGATATTTATTCAACCAGGCTTCCTGTTTCTTCCAGTTAAATTGTGTTTGCCAATAGTTTGTAATTTTTTGCAGATAAGTAACCGGTGTTCCGGTTTTCCAGTCATTTGTCTTCGCTGCCGGAAAGCGCGACAAGGCTAACCTGTTATTCAGATCATCAATTTCTTGCTGAGGGACGTTAATGGTAAACGGGCTAATTGTGTTTGGCATGTTATTAAGTTTTGTTGCAGTAAAATTGCTCCAAAAACTAACAACCCAATTATCCATTTGTCGGCAATAATGGTACTTTTTTCGGTAAGCTATTATTATTGCTTTCGGTAGGCCGCAGGCGTTATTTTTTCCCTGTTTTTAAATGCCTTAATAAAGTTTGAGGTTTCGGGGAAATTAAGCCAGTTGGCTATTTCCTGAACCGACATGGTTGTTTGCCTCAATAGTGTTTTTGCTTCCAGAAAAACCGTTTCATCGATCAATGTTTTGGCAGGTTTTCCAATTTCGGCTAATAGTATTTCACTCAGGTATTTGGAAGTTATGTTCATTTTCCGGGCATAAAAATCAACCGATCGTTCTGTTAAGAAATTTTCAACAACAAGACCCTGAAACTGTCGAACAAGTTTTTGCTTATGAGTAAGGCCATTCAACTTATACGTAAGGTCAATGTCATACATTCTTTTTGCAAGCATCAGAATGGAGTATATAATACCAGTTGCAACAGCCTCGTCATCCCTGAAAAATTTAAGTGTATTGAACAACAACCTCATTTGCTTTAATTGCGTACCATTTAATTGAATTACATGATTACCACCGGGTAGAAAAAAAGGAAGTGAATCAGGGAAACCGGCATACAGGGGATTCTTATAAAGATCGCGCGAAAATAACACTGTATCTGTAAGTGCAGTAGATTCATTCAGCCATTGTGAAATTGTGCCCGGGCCAATGGCAATACAACTGCCCTTACTTATTACATATTCACTGTTTGCAATACGAACGGTGTCTTTACCGCCATAGGTTATGCCTATACCGTAAAAGAAATTACGTATCGGGAAGCTTATGTTTGCTACTTTAAAAGTGGCATCATCGAGCAACATAAATTGTATATCTCTCGCCTTAAAATAATTATACTTTAAATATTTGAAAATATCGAACGATGTAAGGTCCATTCCTTTTCTCATATGGCTAATTTAAGGCTTTTGTTGCCCATAAAAGTATTTGCTGTCAGCAGGAGCCTCCTTTCTATCAAATTTTCCATAATCCCTAACGACCTGTGCTATTCTAAGATGATAATCCTTAAAAATATAATCCCTGCCTTTTAATTGCGCATTTCGATGTAACTCAATATTTCGCCACTCCTGAATAGCCGTTTCATCTGACCAGAATGATAAAGACAATATCTTTTCGGGATGATAAATACTTTGAAACCGCTCAATGGATAAGAAACCCCTGATCTTTTCCAGTTCCGGTTTCAGACTTGCAGCTATATTCAGGTATTCCTGTTTACGGGAAGCATCAGCAGGAATAACTTCAAAGATCACGGCAATGGCATGGTCGTTGGTTGCCTTAACATTTCTTCTATATTGTAAAAAATATAATACCTCATCATATAGCTGAATACGATTCTTTTCTAAATGCATTACATGGGTACCGTCTGCAATTACAACATACTTTTTTTCAACTGCATTTTCTAATGATCTGAAAAGAGTTTCAGCGTCATTATTATCAGGATAGCTGTCCCACTCACCCCGAATGATCAATGTTGGCGATTTTATATCAGCAGGTTTGTAATAAGATCTTCCATGAAGCAGATCTTCTATATCCTGTGCAAAGCCCGATGGAAAGCGAACACTATCTGAATTAAACTTAGCAGCCAATGGATCTGACCTTAACCATTCACTTTTCCAGGTTTCTAAAACCTCTTTCTTTAACAAACATTCCTGGCCTGCAGGGGTAAGCCTTTTCATGGCATCTATTCGCCGGGCAGGTGTCATAGTTTCGTATGAACCCTCAATGGTCTCTGCAGCAGCATCATTCTGTCTTTCGGTAATAGGCGCAAACAAAACCAGTTTTGCAATCCTATCCGAAAATTTTGTGGCGTATAACGCAGCAACAGATGCACCCCAGGAGTGAGCGATGAGGTATACTTTATTTTTCCCGGTTTTTTGGATAATAAAATTTACAGCATTGTCAACATCTTTGTAGATCTCTCCTGCCCTTCCAATTGGCTTTCCGGACGCTGAAATATTTTGCATCTCCGGATAACGGTCAGCGTTTCCATATCCTAAAAAATCAAGGGCATAAACATCATACCCGTTCTCAGCTAAATTATCCATCCATGAATAATTGTCCATTTTAAAATCAAAAGCAAGGGCAGTAGGAAAAGAACTTCCATGAATAAAAAGTACCGGATAATCGTTTGATAAAACATTTGGTTCTTTGTGAGTAATAGCGATCTTTAAACCGGGGATCCGGCTTTCCGTTTTCAAAACTTCCGTCCTAAAATTCATAATTTTCAATTTTCTATCTTGCAAATCTAAATCCACTGTATCTTTAATACTTCAGTTAATACTTAACAATGGTTGTAACATGGATATTCAATTTGGTAACATAACTTCTCTTATTGGCGACCCTATACGCTCCACTGTACTTTGGACGCTGCTCGATGGCAGGGCTTACACCGCAACAGAACTGGCAATTTGCGCAGACACTTCTGCTCAAAACATAAGTATGCATTTAAGTAAGTTAGTGCAGGCCGATCTATTGACAGTTGAAAGCCAGGGCAGGCATAGATATTACCGGTTTTCAAGACAAGAGGTTGCTTATGCTATTGAAGCATTGGCCAACCTTGTATCCCATAAAGACGACGTGAAAGTAAATACTACTGACATTTCAGACATAAAATATTGCAGAACATGTTATGACCACTTAGCTGGTAAAGTAGGCGTATTGATCACAGAAAAACTCGTTTTGCAAAAAATGATCGAGTTACAAAATAAAACCTATACCCTTACAGCCAAAGGAAATAAATTCTTTAAAGACTTTGGAATAGATATGAACGAGTTGCAAAGTAAGAGACGGGTTTTAGCAAAGCCGTGCCTGGACTGGAGTGAACGTAAGTATCACATTTCAGGGTCGCTGGGCGCAGCTTTGCTTAACAAAATGCTTCATTCAGACTGGTTAAGAAGAAAGAAAAACTCAAGAGCTATTATAATTACCTCAAAGGGACAAAGTGAAATTTACAACAGGTTCAAAGTTAATGTATAAGATCAGCGTTTCTGCACACACCAGGTAGTCATGCATCGCATATTTTGCACATTGGTGGTTTTTATGGGCTCATATAATTTACCAAACTCGTTGGTATATTTTAACAACGTTTGTTCATTAACTAAAAAACGTTCTGAACCATCGGGTAGTAAATAGCGCTCGTTTCCTAATGGTTTTACCAGGTTCTCTATCCCGATATCTGATGCTAACCTCGCAAAAAAGTAACCACCCGGTTTTAGTACCCTGAACATAGATTGAAGCATCGCATCAAAATGATGTGCATCCTTTGCAAAATGTAATACTGCGCTGCAAACAACCAGGTCAAATACACCATTGCTGTATGGCAAATTTTCCGCCGGGCAAACCATGAAATTCTCCAGTGAATTATCGGGAGCAAGCATGGTTGATAATTCCTTAACTGCGTCAACAGCCTGGGGGTTGGGGTCAATACCAAATACCTCGTAACCATTACGTAAAAAGTAAAACAGGTTACGTCCACCGCCGCAACCCACATCCAACACTTTTTTACAGTTATCATAACGGCCTTTCAGCAGTTGATCGAACAGATAGATATCAATATTCCCGTATGTTTGTTGAAGTTTGTTTTGCATGTGAGGAGTACAATACTACTCAAGATACATATAAGTTTTTACTTCAACTGGAAATAAGTTGCCATATCAAGGGAAGACATGTTTACAAAACCAGCCTGTCGAAAAAGCGTCACCAATTGACCACGATGGTAGGTTGAATGGTTTATTGCATGTACTACAGTTTGCCAAAAAGCCATTTGACCCATGCCACCACTTTTGGGATATTTGAAGCTGACAGCCTGCGAATGACTGGCTACCGGATAGCTTTCAACGCAGTTGCTGAAATCTGCTGACGACCTTTTCCAGATGTCAATCAATTCATTTTTTGTTCCTTTAAATTCCATTGAAAAAAATTTCGGATCAGGCTTATGGGTCCAATGGTCCACCCAATATTTTTCTGCACTAACAATATGGATCGCCGTTTCCCTGATGCTGCTGAAACTACTGGCAATCACCTTATCCCATTGCTGATCATTTATCAGCTGTAACCATTCTATTACCTTGCTATCGGCCCAATAATTGTAATTTGCGATCTGTTGCAGATAATCCTTGTTCATAAACTTTCTTTTGTTGATGAAGCAAAAGTAGTTTCATGGAAGCAAGTGGGCCGATAGGCAAACGTTCAGAAACTGTGGCTACACGTTCAAATGGATAACTGATATTGCTTGGGCGTTACGCCATGAATTTGCTTAAAGGCCTGAATAAAACTGGAGAGATTCTCATAGCCAAGTTCAGAAAAGATCTCACTCGCCTTATAATTGTTTGTACGCAACATTTCTGCCGCCTTTTCCATTCTTTTTTCCAGCAGCCATTTGTTAGGACTTTTTTCATAAAGCCGTGCAAAACGCCGCTTGAAAGTAGACAGGCTCATATTGCATAAAAAGGCCAGCTCTTCAACGGTGATATTACTGGTAATATGCGATGTCACTGCCTTACGGATCAACAGGTCGTCGTTGGTTTCATAGTGCATGTTCCCGATCTGTTGAATTTGGTTTGGATAATGCACGGCAAGATATACAAGCAATTCTTCCAGCTTAACCTTTTGCAATTGCTGATGTACGGGTTTATCGCCAACAAGTAAGCTGTCGAGCGAACGGGTAAAATTTACCAGGAATTCATCTTTTTCAAATAGCAGGAAAGGAAGCGGATCAGCTGTTCTTACCGGTCTATCAATTAGCATAGGATGCCGTTCAAAGAAGTTGGCGATGACTGAACTGTCGAATAAGATAAGGATACTGTGGTATTCAGCACCGGCGGCTGCCATCTTTTCACTCATCAGGCAATTCCCGGCGGCCAGCATTACAAACTGGTGAGGCTTTACATTGACCTGCACACCTGCAAAATGAACTGTTTTTTCGCCGTTGAGCAAAAAAGTGATCATATTCCGTGGCAGCGTTATCATAGCTCTTGGCGCTGGTTTTGCTGACCGATAGCGAAAGAGGGAAACACCGCCATCGTTAGGTATAGAATTTTCGTTCATTCGAAAGCCTGTGAAATTATTGGAAAGATGCAAATTAGTAATTTCAATGCGACTCAACCAAACTGTTTATATGTTCCTGCAGCGTAATTTTCCCTTTTATATAACCTTTTGTGTCAGTTGTTTTTTCAAATTCCCTCAAACTAATTTCAGTCATATTTGTATATGACGCTGCGCCTTGTTCTGAAAAACCTATAGACATAAAGGTGGCTTTCCATTGATCTTTTGGCACCACCTTCACCTCTACTTTTTTACTGAGCGCTTTTGAAAAAGCTGCTGCTACGTCCCGGGCTGAATAAAGTTCAGGACCGTGAATAGAATTTAATTTCGCCGTATCATTATTCATCATCAACTGTGCTGCTAATTCACCAATGTCTGCCGGCGCTACCATTGGGAATTTTAAATCGGCGGGGAAAAAGGACAACAATTCTCCAATCTCTTTTATGGCCGGCAGTTGTTCATCCCAGTTACTCATATAATAACCTGGTCTTATAATGCTATAAGGATATGACAACGTTGCAACATTTTGTTCTAACTCATACAAAACACCAAAATCACCAATATCATATCCTGGTTGTGCTCCCAGTGTTGATTCAACAACTACTTTTTTAACATTTGTATTTTTCAATGCTTCTACTAACGAGGCAGCTGTTTTCCTTTCCTGCAGCGGTGTATCGGTCATGGGGTCGGCAGGCGGGTTTAGTATAAATATTGATCTGCCCTTTTTAAAAATTTCGTGCAATGCAACCGTATCATAAATATCAGCAACCGCAATTTGGGCGCCTTTGTTCGTCCATTCTTTGGCGTTCTTTGAACTTCTTGAAATGATGGTTACCTTCTCCCCTGCCCGCAGTAACGCTTCAGCTAATGCCGAACCTACATGCCCTGTTCCTCCAGTGATAATATGCATAATTTATAATTTAACAGCAATTAATGCATTTATCATGCCGTGCAGGCTTATAACCTGGTAATTGATTATGCTATTTTCAGCTTCGGGGTCAAACGCGGATTTTCCAGATATTGAGTGCCCCATTCATCCATAACGTTAATCACCGGAATTAGTGACAGGCCCAGGTCTGTTAAGAAGTATTCTACTTTGGGCGGCAGCACCGGATATACCTCTCTTCGAATAATTCCATGTTCTTCCAGCTCCTGAAGTTGCTGATACAAAACTCTTCGGGTAGCTTTAGGATTCATCCGTTGTAATTCACTGGGCCTTTTATGCCCTTTCCAGATATTATGAATAAGGCAGGGCTTCCATTTCCCGCCAATAATTTCCATGATCATGCCCATACCGCAATCAAGGTCCTTAGGGATCTTTCTTTCTCTCATATTCTTCATATTCTGATTTGTATGGTAAAATTAAACAATAAAACCACATGTGGGTATAGGGCTAATTTTAGCCCTATGCTATAATGAAGTACGTACTTGCCTGAAGCAGGCAAGCTACATAGCTTTGCATACGAATTAAAAAGCCATTTTGAAAGTGGGCCCGCTGAAGAGATGGATCGCTTTTTAATAAACATCAACATAAATTATTTACACAATGAAAAAAGACAAATGGGTATCAGTGATCCTGTTATATATATTGATAGTAGTTGCTTTATTTTTCACATCAACCGTTTCGGCACAGGAGAAAACAAAGTCGTTACCACAACCTTGTAGTTATCATATGCTAATTGGCGATATTGAGATCATTGCATTTTCGGATGGCAGCATTCCCCAGGAGCTTAATAAACTGATGACAAATACAACGCAGGCTGAAATTGAAAAACTGACCCACGCGAACTTTCAAACGCCGGTAGTGGAAGCTTCTGTAAATGCTTACCTCGTTAAAACAGGTGGGAAACTCATTCTGATAGATGCCGGTACTTCCGAGTTGTACGGCCCTTCGCTCGGACACCTGCCAGCCAGTATGATAAGCGCCGGATACGATCCGAAGCAGATCGATGCAGTGCTGATCACCCATATTCATACCGATCATACCGGAGGATTGATGGATGGCGATAAGATGGTGTTTCCCAATGCAACTATTTATGTAAGCAAAAAAGAAGCAGACTTTTGGCTAAGCGACGAAAGCTATGCCCATGCACCAGCCAAACTGAAGCCTTACTTTGACCAGGCGCGATTAAAAATGCTGCCTTATGTAAAGGCGGGGAAAATGAAAACATTTGATTATGGTTCAGAACTTTTCCCGGGCATACAGCCCGTAGCCAGCCCCGGGCATACTCCTGGCCATAGCTTTTACCAGGTGATGAGCAAAGATGAAAAAATAATGTTCTGGGGAGATATAATGCATGTTGCCGCGTTGCAGTTTGCTAAGCCCGATATAACCATTGTGTATGACGTAGATCCTATAGCAGCCGCAGCAGCGCGCAAAAAAGCATATGAGGATGCGGCCAAAGGCCGGTACTGGATAGCCGGCGATCACCTGTCGTTTCCGGGCATAGGCCACATTCGCAAAACAGGAAATGGTTACAACTGGGTGCCCATTAATTATACAACCACCGGCATCGGTCAATAATAATCGTATGAAAATATTGAGCTTTATGGTAACTGGCATGTTATCCATCGGTTTGCCAGTATTTGCCCAGGTATCAAATTCATCCGATTCGGGTTTATTTCGTAAACTCTACAATGAGGCATTAAAGAATGGACAAACGGATATCAATCTGCGTTATCTTACTTCCCATATTGGCGCCCGTATAAGCGGATCGTTACAGGCACAGCAAACAGTTGAGTGGTCAAAAAAGGTATTGGCACAATACAAGCCCGATAGCGTTTATCTTCAGCCTGTAACCGTACCTCATTGGGTAAGAGGCGCAAAGGAGCTTTCTTATTACACAGTCAAAGGCCGGCGGATAAACATGAACGTATGCGCACTGGGAGGGTCCATCGGTACTGATGGATTCTTAACTGCCGGCGTTGTTGAAGTAAGGTCATGGGCCGAATTAGCCTCGTTACCCGACCAGGCAGTAAAAGGTAAGTTTGTTTTCTTTAACCGGGCTATGGATGCGGGTGAGATCGAAACTTTCAAAGCCTATCTGAATGCGGTAGATCAACGCACACAGGGTGCTATTGCAGCCTCACGCCGGGGCGCCGTTGGCGCACTGGTCAGGTCATTAACATTGGCAAAAGATGATTATCCGCATACAGGCGCCATGAGTTATGATCCCACTGTCAAAAAAATTCCGGCAGCGGCGCTCAGCACCAACAGTGCCGATCTGTTAAGTGATGCATTGAAGAAAGATCCCGGCCTGCAATATTCTTTACGCATGAATTGCGTTCAACTACCCGATGTGCAGTCATACAATGTTATTGCCGAGATCAGGGGAGCAAAATATCCTGATGAGTATGTAACGGTAGGCGCACACCTCGATACATGGGACCTCAGCGAAGGCGCCAGTGACGACGGCGCTGGTTTAGTACAGGCCATTGAAGTACTAAGACTATTCAGGGCAATTGCACTACAACCTGAACGTACTGTGCGGATCATTCTGTATATGAATGAAGAGGCCGGCGCACATGGAGCGATCCTATATGCAAAACAGGCCATGCTCCGCAATGAAAAACACATCGCCGTTATTGAGTCCGATGCAGGCGGCTTTGCGCCACGTGGATTCAGAATTGAAACAACACCCGAAGCAATGGCCCTGTTTCAACAATGGAAAGAGTTATTCATACCTTATAAAGCAGGCGACATACAGTTGCAGCAGCGCGGTGTTGACCTGGTGCCTATGAAAACACAGGCAACAGCGCTCATCAGCCTCGACTGTGACGATAGCCGGTTGTTTTATATTCATCATAGTGCCCTGGATACCTACGATAAAATTAATCCAAGGGAAGTTGCTATGGGCGCAGCTGCAATGGCCGCTATGGTTGCATTGATCAGTAAATATGGATTATAAAATGAAAAAAATAATAACTATTGCAGCAATGCTGTTGTTTATAACAACTGTATCTGCACAAACAAACAATGTAGTATCCAAACCATTTAGTAATTATACCGAATACAAAGGTTTGGTTTTTGTATCGGGCCAGATCGGCAATACCGATGCAGGTTTCAGTGAAGAAATTCACCAGGCTTTACAGAACGTAAGCGCCATGTTGAAACAGGCCGGAACATCGATGAAAAAAGTGCTGAATGTTACCGTTTACCTACGGAATATTCAGCAGATCGATGAGTTCAATAGCATTTACCGCACTTACTTTCAGCCTCCCTACCCCGCCAGAACATGCATTGCGGTAAGCGACCTGGTAAGAAAGGCAAATGTTGAAATAAGTGTAGTGGCGGCAAAATAAAGTGTATTAACTGTATTGCTACGCTATATACATGAATGGGCCAACGACCAAATGCGCCCTTAGTGAAGGGTGCTTCTTTGAGCCGATGGCCCATTTCAATTTACCAGATCCTGATTCGTTTATCATTTTCGAGGAACATCATGTCGCCAGGCTTCACATTAAAAGCTGAGTAAAAATCCGGCGTGTTCATCAGCGGACCATTCACCCGCCACATGGGAGGCGAATGCGGATCGTTATTTATCCAGTAGCGCATGTATTCGTCTTTCATTTTTACCCGCCAGATCCTGGCTACCGAAATGAAAAAGCGCTGCATGGGTGTAAACCCGCCGATCCTCGTAGTATCCTGGCCCTGCTTGGTTAGTTTAAAAGCGTCAAGCGCTACGGCAACGCCGCTTATATCCGCTGTATTTTCACCTACTGTAAGCGCACCTTTTATATGAATACTGTCCAACACAGTGAATGTACCGTATAGGTCAATGACCTGCTTTGTTATAGCCTTAAACTTTTCATAGTCTTTCGGCGTCCACCAGTTTTTTACATTCCCGTCTTTATCAAACTGGGCTCCCTGGTCATCAAACGTGTGTGTCATTTCATGCCCGATAACCATACCTATACCCCCATAGTTAAGCGCGTCATCGGCATTATTGTCAAAATAAGGAGGCTGCAGAATTCCGGCAGGGAACACAATTTCGTTGGCAGAAGGATTATTATAAGCAGTAACTGTAGAAGGGGTCGTATACCACTCAGTCTTATCAACAGGTTTCCCAAGTTTAGCCAGTTTATATTGGAAGTTGTTTGAAGCCGCCGACACCACATTTTCAAAATATTTATTTCTTACAATAGTAACATGGCTGTAATCGCGCCACTTATCGGGGTAGCCGATCTTTTTAGTAATGGCGAATAATTTCTCCTTCGCTTTTTGTTTGGTGCTGTCGCTCATCCAGTTCAACTGGTCAACTCTACTGGAAAAGGCTTTTTGCAGATTATTCACAAGCTCGAGCATGCGCGCTTTTGCCGACTCAGGGAAATATAGTTTCACATATAATTGTCCCAACGCTTGTCCCAGATAGTTGTCTACCGCGCTGGCCATGATCTCGCCGCGTGATTTTTGTACAGCCTGTCCCGTCAGGGCCTTATTATATGCAAAGTATGCATCCACAAAAGGCTTGCTCAAATAATCTGCATAACCACTAATGTAATTCGCTTTCAGATATATTTTCCAATCCCCAAGCGGAATCGATTTCAGAAGCGTGTTCACTTTATCATAATAAGATGGCTGTGCTACATTCAGCGAATCCATGGTGGCGCCCAGCGCTTTGAAGAAGGCCGTCCAACCTATATTACCTTGTTTTTTATTTAGATCGGCCAGAGCGATCTTATGAAAATTACCTTTTATATCCCGCAATTCAATATTGGTTTTATGAGAAGCGGCCAATTGTTTTTCAATATTGTAAACAATCGTTGCGTTCTTTTGCGCCGATACGGAGTCGGTTTCTGTTAATGTAAAAAGAGCAGCGAGGTATTTTTTATAGGCTTGTTGAATAGAAACGGAAGCGGAGTCGGTTTTGAAATAATAGTCTCTGTCGGGCATGCCTATACCCGCCTGATAAATATGCCCCATATTCATGCTGCTGTTTTCCTGATCGGGCAACACCTCAAAAGCAATAAGAGAAATGTTGCTCAATTTGCCCTCTTCGGCCATAAATGAGATCATATCAGAAATACTTGCGATACCATTTATCCGGTTCAAACCGGCCTTAAGAGGTTCAAAACCGCGTTGGTTGATCATATTGGTATCCATTCCGGAAGCAAAGAAATCACCGATCTTTTGTTCCAGGCTACCCGACACATTCTTACTTTTTGATATACTATCCAGGATGTCCTGCAACCTTAGGCGCTGCTGAAAGTTCATGAACCTGTAAGCGCCCACACCCGACTGGCTCGCTGGTATTTGTACGGTATCGTACCACCGGGCATTTACATAATTAAAAAAATTATCGCCCGGCTTGCGGGTCGAGTCTATTCCTTCAATAGCTATAAACGGTTTTTCGGTTGTTCTTGTTTGGCAGGCAACAAGAGAAATGGTTATAGATAATAAAAGCCAATTTTTCATATCATTAAGGTTAGAAAAGTGAATATAGTTCTTTTTTCCTTTGGCGGTAAGCTTCCATTGTTCATTATTGGCTGAAGTATAAAAGTAACCGCTCACCTAATTTTGAACAAAACAAAAAAACATGAAAGATCTTGAAATAATACTCGACAATCAACCGGGCACATTGGCGCTTTTAGGAGAAACTTTAGGAAAAAACAAGATCAGCCTTGAGGGCGGCGGTGTTTTTCAACATGGAGATATCTGCATTGCACATTTCCTGGTAGAAGAGGCTGAACGGGCGAAAGAAGTGTTGGAGCAGGTACCTATCAGGGTTGTGAATATTAATGATGTCGTGATCCAGAAGCTCAGACAGGATGTACCGGGACAATTGGGCTTGTTTTGCAGAAGACTGGCAAATGCCGGCGTCAATATCCTTACTCAATATAGCGATCATGCCAATCAATTGATAGTAGTGGTTGATGATCATGAAAAAGCAATACAGGTTTCGGCAGCATGGATGCAGGAATGGTGGTGATCTTCAAATATTGCATTCACTGATAAGTTAGTTGATGTTATTTTTCACCGCTTTTTATGCTATTTTTCCCGCAAAGTGTATTCGAGGGAGCACATACTATTGGATAAGGATAATTTGCCATATTTTTGGCGCAAACGTGCAACATGAAAATTGTTTTTCTTCCTACCCTACTTCTTTTAGTAAACTTTTTGCAAGCGCAAACCGATCTTAAACAGGGCCTCATCGCTTATTATCCATTCAATGGGAATGCAAACGATGAAAGCGGTAATAATCATAACCCTTCGGTTGTAAAAGCGACATTTACATCAGACAGATTTGGCAAAACAAATTCTGCCAGCGAGTTCAATGGAACAAGCAATTTTATTCGGATACCAGACAATAAAGCATTTCATTTCACCAGTGGATTTTCTATTTCTGCCTGGGTTATGATAAAGGGATTTTATGGTGGGCCGTGCCACGGGAACAGGATACTAATGAAAGGGTCTTTAGACCTCCCCTACAGCGGAAACTACATGCTCGGATTCGATGACAACCATTATACCAGGGGCGCAAACTGTTCCACAAAAAATCCCGATAGGGCGCATCAAAGTTTTTATGGAATATACGATGCTATTATTAGCAATGAGTATGTGATTCCCAATAAATGGTATTTGTTAACGTATGTCTTCGATGGCTCCTATGCCTCGCTTTATGTAGATTGCAATTTGCATTCAAAGGGAAATGCGAAAGATCAGCATTTTTCCAATAATGAGGATCTCTTCCTGGGTAAAATGAACAACGCTCAATACCCGTATTGGTATAATGGTTTGTTAGACGAGTTGAGAATTTATAACAGGCCTTTAAATAAAAATGAAATTTCGGCTCTTTGTAATAAGATCCCCGAAACAGCCAGTAAGCCCATAATTTGCACTGGAGAAAATGCTGTTTCTGCAAAATTTGACTATACCATATCCCAATGTACCTCTGTATCATTTAAACTGTCTACAGCCAATACAAAACAAATCAGTAAAATATTGTGGTCCTTTGGGGATGGAAGCACTTCGGGCAAATTGTCTGCATCTCATTTATACAAAAAACCCGGCACCTATACCATTAAAACAATCGTTACCGGAAGATCTGGTTGCGCAGACACCGCTGTACGACAAATAGAAATAAAAAAATTAAATACAGACTTTACTTTTAATGAACAGAACAGTCCGGGTAGTTTCCGTTTTAAGACAATAGATAAAAATGTTACTTACTCATGGGACATGGGTGATAACACCGAAATGCTTAACGATGCCAACGTAACACATTCATACACTAAAACCGGACTTTATACTATTCAGTTGTTTGCGCAAAGCAGTACGGGCTGCAGGGACACCGTAAAAAAATCAATTAACGTTGCGCTGCCTGAACCACAGGTTACCCCTGTTACAAAACCAGTCGATACCCAGGCTATTCCCCCCGTTGTAGCTAAACCACAGCTGGTAAGCAGGGAAAAGGAAATAATAAAAACGATCAGTGTTGAAACTGATTCTGTGAACATTTCGTTATATGACAATGGCATTATTGATGGGGATAGCATTACATTGATCTATAACGATGAGATCATTCTCACCCACCAGCTTTTGTCAGACAAGCCCATCAAACTTTCCTTAAAGATCAACCCCAACCGGCAAAGTAATGAACTGGTTATGTATGCTGAAAACCTGGGAAGTATACCACCCAATACAGCGTTGGTTGTAATTATTGAAGGTAAAAACCGCCATGAATTAAATTTGAGCAGCAATCAGCAGAAGAACCAGGCCATTTCATTTATAATTAAACGTTAGACAACCACTAAGTATTACGCTCCGAAACAGACAAAGAAGGCTACAAATGAATAATAAAAAGGTTCTGATTTTTGTCAGAACCTTTTTTCACATTACAAGAAATTCCCCTACGAACAGAAAGTAAAAAACGGCATCATTTTTTCTGTATGCTCGCTTTAATAATCAAACCTTATGTTAATGCGTAATCTTTTATTCCTATCCGTTTTGTTTTTGTGCTTTTCCTGTAAGAAAGAGGACCATGTAAATGCAGAGGATACCCCGGATACACCTAACAGTGGGGCCCGTACCTCAACTCAGATTTATTATGTAGATGGAGTGCAGGGCAACAACCAGAATGACGGTCTCACCCTTGCCACAGCCTGGAAAACGATCCAGAAATCCTTCGATGCCGCCGTGGCCGGAAGTACGGTAATGATCAAAGGCGGTACTTATTATGAACAACTGGCAGTGCATGTTAGTGGTATTACGGGAAACCCGATCACATTTACGAATTACAATAATGAACAGGTGATCATAGACGGGTCAAAAATAACAGGCAGCACTATTCTTACTATTACTGACAAGAGCTACCTTATTTTCCGCAATCTCACTGTTCAAAATATTACAAAGAACAACGCGGTAGGTATTCTGGTATCGGCAAATAAAACCGGCGGGGTAAATGACCTGACCTTCCGCAATGTGGCAATCAAAAAAATTAACTGGACCAGCAATGCATCAACTATTCCGAATTCAAACCAAAATTCACAACCATTTATCGCATTCGGATATGGTTCTGCTCAGGCAAATGCCATTACCAACCTGGTGATCGATAGTTGTGAATTCAGTAATAATATCACCGGCTTTAGCGAATCATTATCTTTAGATGGCAACATAGACGGATTCACTATTACCAATAACAAAGTACACGACAATACAAACATTGGTATTGCAGCCATAGGCCATTATGGAGTAAGCAGCAATTCGCAATTAGACCAGTCACGCAATGGTTTGATCAGGGGAAATATCTGTTTCAATAACGTATCTGACTATGCTACAAGCGGCGGTATATATGTGGATGGAGGAAAGGATATTAAAATTGACAGGAATATAACCTATCAAAATGGTTATGGAATTGAAATAGGCCATGAAGAAAATGGCACCGCCAGTAATATTACTGTCACCAATAACCTGATTTACCTGAACCAGGTTACGGGGCTTGCCATTGGCGGATATGACAATAGTACTACCGGACAAGTGGTTAACTGTATTGTTAGAAATAACAGCTTTCTTAAAAACAATACAAACAATGATGGGTCTGGCGAATTTTATATGACAAAGGCCTCTAATTGTACCATTGGGAATAATGTTTTTTATACCAATAGCCAGAATACCCTGTTCTCACTGGAAAATATCAGTCCGCAAACGGGTAATATCATTGACTACAATACCTGGTATACACAAACCGGGAACGCTTCCGACATCAATATCAACTGGCGTAATACAAGTTATGAATCGTTCACTAACTATAAAACCAAAACGGGGCAGGATGCGCATTCTTCCTTCAAAGACCCGCTTTTCGTTAATATTGGAACAACCCCCGACCTGCATCTGAAAACAGGAAGTCCTGGTTTACGTACAGGCAATGCAGCATGGATAACAGATGCTACAGAAAAAGATCTCGATGGTAAGCCCAGAGTAGTGAATGGAGCGGTTGATATGGGTGCCTATCAGCAACAATGATGAAATAAGAATATTTCGGTTTAAGCAAACAGGTAGCGATCAGTTCGCTACCTGTTTTTTTTACAGCCAGCCTCCTATCCTTTTACTGTATAAGTTTGACCCGTTTGTGCGCCTAACGCACTTCTTACATAAGCTTGTGCAACCTGGTGCATAGTAGCAGGAATATGGCCCGGGAAATAAGGGAAATAAGCGGGTGATGCTTCCACCACTCCTGGTGCTACGGAATTAATACGAATACCATTTTCCAATTCAATAGCTGCGCCACGAACAAAACCATCGATAGCTGCATTAACCGCACTTAAAGACGTTGCAAATGGAACCGGATCATTGGCTAAACTTCCCGATGTAAGGGTGAAAGAGCCTTTTGGTGTGATATATTTCTGACCAATTAAAACCAGGTTTACCTGCGACATCAATTTCCCATCAATACTAACCCGGAAATTGGCGTCTGTCATACCTGAAAGTGGGCCAAAGTACCCATCGCCGGCAGCACATATTAATGCATCAAATGCGCCAATCTTTTTATACATTTCTTCAATAGATGCGGGGTCATTGATATTAGCCTGAATATCGCCACTTTTAGAACCCACTTTAATGATCTGGTGATCTTTGTCCAACGCACTAACAATAGAAGAACCAATAGTGCCGCTGGCACCAATAACAATAATTTTCATGCAATGATTAATTTAAAATGCAAACCTATACCAATACTGTACCTTTGTCAAGTAGTTACCTTTTTGTACAGTAGTTACCCTGAGGTTGTAATTGAAGCCTGGTTTACATTATGGAAAAGAAAAAAAATGAAATAAAAAAGCACGGAGCAAACGAGTGCCCTATTACCGCCACTATAGATGTTATTGGAGGAAAATGGAAACCGCCTATTATATGGCTCTTGCTTAAAGGCTCAATGCGTTTCGGAGAACTTAGTAAGACAATGCCGGATATCGCATTAAAAGTACTTTCCAAACAATTAAAGGAATTAGAAGCGGATGGTATTATTACCAGGAAAGCCTACCCTGAAGTGCCTCCACGGGTAGAATATTCACTAACGGAAAAGGGCGCATCCTTACGCCCCGCCCTAACCTTGTTATCGGAATGGAGCGAAACTTATCTTTTAGCTAACAAATAAATAGCTTTCAAAAAGCAAGATCCCCGAAGCTGGCGCTAATGAATAATTTTATATTGCAGTCAGTGATAACTTGGCCTATGTTATTTTCCCCAACTTTTTATAGGGTTTTTCCCGGCAGGAACGCATATAATAAAAAAAGGAAAGTGAGATATGTAAATAAGTAATATTTATTGCACAGTTTTATTTCGCCTGTTCAAGAAACTGTATAAATTCCGGCGCTTTCCAGTCTTGCAGATATTTATTTCCATTGACAAAAAAGGTAGGCGTTGCGTTTACGCCGCTTCGCAATCCACTTTCAAAATCTGACAAAGCTTTCTTTTCAAGATTTATGTCGGCCACGTCGAGTTTAAATCGTATGATATCTAACCCAAGGTGTTCTGCATAATTTATAATAGAAGAGTAGTTTAATCGTTTTTGATTCTCAAAGAGCATGTCGTGCATTTCCCAATATTTCCCCTGCAAACTGGCAGCTTCAGAAGCAACTGCCGCCATTAATGCCTGTGGGTGAATTTTTCGTAACGGAAAATTTCGAAATACGAATTTCAATCTGCTTCCCAGTTCATCCTGAATACGTTTAACAATAGGATATGCCGCTCCGCAATAGGGACACTGATAATCTCCATACTCAACCAATTCAATGGTCGCATCGGGACTTCCCAAAATATGGTCCCTGTCAGATACAGGTATTCTTAGATCAGGCATCTTGCATTATTTTTTTATTGAGTAACGTTGTTCATATCGTCCAGGGCCTGTAAAATACCTGCTGCACCCGGATTGACATCTACAGGTGACAGATAGCTCCACCGGATAATACCGTTTTCATCAATTACATATAAAGCCCGCTTAGATTCACCGGCCTCCTCGTCATAAACCTCATATGTTCTGGAAACGGCACCCTTTGGTTCGAAATCTGCCAATAGTGGAAAATCCAGTTTTCGATCATTACTGAAGGCTGCGTGGCACCATTTCCCATCTACAGAAATTCCAACAAGTGTAGCCCTTTGATCAGTAAAATAATCCAGCATCTCATTGTAAAAGGTCATTTGATCACTGCATACGGGACTCCAATCCGCAGGATAAAAGGCAAGGACCAGTCGCTTACCCCGGTTTTGTGACAGCGTAAAAGATTCGCCCAGCGAAGCGGATAATGTAAAATCAGGAGCGATCATTCCAGGTTGTAGCATAAGCAAATTATTCAATCATTAATAATATGAATTTTGTACAAAATACGAAATAACGAGGATTGCTCAGGCGACACCATCCCTGTTACAGTTGAATATGAGTTAACAAAGTCTGGACATGCCTTTCGGAAAGTTCTGGACGTAATGTTAGAATGGGGATTAGAACACTGTAAACGTGTAATTTATAAGAAGAAATAGCTGCATCAGAATAACCCCGGTTAATTACTGTTGGCTTGAAGAAACAAAGTTGTAAATAGCGGGCATTCACAATTGCAGCCGATACCATCCTTTATTTTCTGCGACACATAGCGCTGATATTTTTTAATAGAAATAACACGGGCGAGGAGGTAGCTGTAAGAAGTGATGACGTGCCAAATGTTTTCATTGATACCAAAGATCAACGGCTGCCTGTTATTCTGTTGTACAAAATAAACAGGGTCCATCCGGGTTTCACCCAGTTCATAATACCGGCAAAACGATTTGTGTTTTGATAAAAAGTTCTTACAGGTGGCAAGTTCCCGTTTCCAGTATTCCCTTTGCCCTTTTACATCTTCCGGTTGAAACAAGATCGATCTGTATAATAACGTAAAAAAATCAATCAGACCCACAAACTTCGGTTTCAGTGTTTTATAAAAAATGATCTCTTCCTGTGGGTCGGCAAAAGCAACGCCTTCTACCCTTTCCTGAATGCTTAACCAGGCTTTTATCGTGAAACCAAAGCTCCATTCAACCCATTTCTTTTCGTCGGAGGCAGTA
Organism: Niastella sp. OAS944; assembly: GCA_024809215.1. GTDB lineage: Bacteria > Bacteroidota > Bacteroidia > Chitinophagales > Chitinophagaceae > Niastella. The sequence goes on from JANUBW010000001.1 coordinate 67,371, forward strand.
GCCTCATAATACGCCAATTGAAGCAATACTTTTTTGTACACTCGGCCACATTGTTGTTTTAAGCTTAGTTGGTTTGTCATACAATAGTTTTTCAAATAAGTAATAGAAAAGCAGGCGGAACAAAGCCATTTTCATGGGGCACAGATCACCATGGGGGCTTTCACAGGTGCATTCCTATAAGCAAATGCAAAATGATTTGTTATTATCTAAAGGGATAAGACGTTCACTCTCCCAAAAGGGGGATAAAACTTTTTTGAGGTTGGATCAATGAGAGGCAATAAGACGTACTATTAATTAAAACGATTGAAACGCGCATTTATACTAATAGTAAGAAAAATTTAATGCTGGCCCGGCAGAAAGCTATTTTGCCTTAGCTTTTTCCCAATTGGGCTAATATAGTCATATGAGATTTTTTGTAGTTTAACCGGATGAAAAAATTTTCCCCTTGTCTGGCCGCCGCCTTCATGCTCCTCGTTTTGACCGCAGGATGTACTCACTTTTCTTTCGCGCAGCAACAAAAGATCAGGGTGCTTGTCATCAGCGGTGGGCATGGCTTTAAACACGAACCATTTTATGACGTTTTCAACTCCATCCCTTCCATTACATACGATACCCTTGTTCAGCCACAAGCCAATGCGCTCATCGCTTCACCCGGGGTAAAAAAATATGATGTGCTGGTGTTTTATGATATGTTCGATTCCATTGCTCCCGCACAGCAGGAGGCCTATGTTAGCCTGCTAAAAAAAGGCACATCCATGATCTTCCTGCATCATTCGTTGGTGAGTTACCAAAACTGGCCTGAATTTATACAAATTGTAGGCGGACAATACCACACCCAACCGGTAGTGGTAAATGGTGATACATTAAAAACCAGCTACGAACACGATGTGAACATTCCCGTGAAAATAGAAAACAAAAAGCACCCCGTGACCCGGGGTATTTCTGATTTTGACATAGTTGATGAAGTGTACGGTGGGGTTGAAATTCTACCGCAGGTAAAACCTTTGCTGAGTACTACGCATCCCAAAAGCATGCGCTATCTCGCCTGGATCAATCATTACGGGAAATCAGATGTTCTATATATACAGTTAGGCCACGGTCCGTCGGGTTATTCCAATCCGAATTACCGGAAATTGATACGGCAAGCCATTGAGTGGTCTGCCAAACAATCGAAAAAATAAATCTGTATATTGTCGCATAAACTTGTGGTGCTAATTATAAATAAATAATGTCAGAACAATTATACTTTTTTAAATTCAATAAGGAAATTGCAAGAACTAAACTATCTACTTTGCTTAATAAGGATGATAGTTTTTCTTACAAACAATATCTCTTCGAAAATTTCAGCAAAGGCGAAGAGTATGTGCAGTTCAATAATGTAATAAACAAGATAGATGAAAACATTGAACTGCTATCAACCGAGGAACTCTGGAGCTTATATGGCTGGTTTTCTGAAAGAGCTGAAAAACTACATACCGTAACGCGGTTCTGGAACGCAAGACGGCACTAATTACACTCTGGGGTGATGACAGCTTTTTTCTTACGCGGACAATGGATGTGTTTATCACAAAGTTACGCAAGCACCTTCGGCGCGATCCCGGCGTAGCAATTCTGAACATTCGCGGTATCGGGTATAAAATGACCTGCTGATTAAACATGATAAATTAGCCCCCTACCCTTATCCAGCGATTTGATAGTTGTCATATCATCGGAAGACAACTCAAAGTCAAATACATTGAAATTTTCATTTATCCTTTTCCTATTTGCTGATTTCGGAATAACCACCACTTCTTTTTGAATTAACCATCGTAGAACCACCTGGGCAATGCTTTTATTATATTTGCTTGCAAGCGCTTGTAAAAGTTCATTATTAAAAAGATTGTTTTTACCCTGAGCCAAGGGTGCCCATGACTGCAATTGGATGCCTTGAGATCTCAAAGCTTTCTGCATTTCTGTTTTTTGGGAAAATGGATGTGTCTCCACCTGATTTACTGCTGGTATCACACTATGCTGCTTGAGTAAATTCTGAATCTGGTCCATATTGAAATTACTTACACCAATAGCCCTTACTTTACCTTCTTTATATAATTCTTCCATTGCTTTCCACGAGGAATTTACGTCTCCCTGCGGGATGTGAATCAGGTATAGATCAATATAGTCGAGACCCAATTTTTTAAGCGATGCTTCAAAGGCGCGCTTTGCTTTTTCATACCCGGGGGCTGCTGGCAAAAATTTTGTGGTCACAAAGATCTCTTCCCGTTTGACATTACTTTTTTTGATCGCTCTGCCCACCGATTCCTCATTATAGTATGCCGCAGCTGTGTCGATCAATCTGTAACCAATATGTAAAGCATCCAGCACAGATTGCTCACACGCTGAGCCATCTTGAAGCAAGTAAGTGCCAAAACCAAGCAGCGGCATTTTTATACCGTTATTTAATGTTATGTTCATCACTTTATACCTATGTTTTCTGCTGCAAAATTGTGGAGAAAGAGCGAGCCGTTTTGTATATAGATTACGGGGTTTCTTACCCATATTACTGATTGGGAAGGCCGGTATCAAATGGGATTACCGGAACCTGTACTTTTGTAGCAATAAAAAGAATGAGGTATGGAAGGATCCAGCTTATGATAACGAATGGAGCTACTACAAAATAGGCTGCCTTCCGGAGGGTGAATGAAGTAACATTTAACAGCACTTGTAATACGATATACGCCAATTAACGGGTCAATATAGCCGGAATTAAAAAGGTTGGACCACCTTGAGAAGATGGTTCAACCTTATAGCTTTCGCTGTGGGATACATGGGTTATATACCTTAATAATATTTCTGAAACAGGTTCTTCAATTCTTCGTTTGATTTATGGCCAAGTTCAGGACTGATTACCTTTCCATTTTTATCAACCAACACATAATGTGGTATACCTGAAATATTGAACTTTGCTGCCAGGTACCTGTATTCATCATTTGTTAAGCGGTAATGCTCGCCTTTGATAGTAGGTATCATATTGTGGTACGTCTGCTCAGGAGAGCTCTCATCTGTAATATAAACAAAGGCTATATTTTTATTTTGAAGCTCTTCCTTGAGTGGCTTAATTTCCTTTATGCCCGAACGACATGGGCCGCACCAGGTGGCCCAAAAATCCACATACACCAATTTCCCTTTATACTTAGACATTATTGCATCAAATAACTTGTCGCCCGCGGCATTAGGTGTTTGGTTCACAAAATAACCACCGGCATTTTTATTGGCCTCTATTTGTTTGAGGGTTTTGTCGTTTTGTACTGTAATGTAATTTCTGATAAACGGATCATTTATTTCAGAAAGTTTGTCGGCCAATTCCGCCTGGGTGCATGGTGTGAATTCCTGAGATATAGGCCGCAAAATATCCTGGCTGTTCATAATATCGGCTACCCAGTCGTTTTTCGAAATACCGAATGCAGAATCAATGTTAGTGAAATATAAATCCCTCATTTCCTTTTGAACTACCTTGTTGATAAAAGCACTATGCTCCTTATTAAACCTGTTAGGAACTTCACTGAGAGCCGAATCAAAGCGTATACTCCCATCAGGCAAAATAAGGTCTGCAAATTTCTTATCATTTTCAGAAAGCGTATCAGCCGACTTTTTCAATTCTTCGTAGATCTTTTTAAAATTCCATACATATCTGTCGGGCCGCACAGCTTCCAGATATTTAATTCTGTTTATAAAAGTATTATAGTTGTTCGAAATGAGCGCTTCCTTATTATTAGCTATATCATGCGAAATGAAATTGAAATAGTTTGCAGGATATGGCTGTATGTTTACGGTGTCTTTTCTTTCCATTTTTTTTGCATCGCGGTATGCCGATTCGTATTGCCAACGATACTCCATTATTTGATTGATATAGCGATAGTCAATATCAAACTTTTTCACCTGGCAGGCTCTGGCAGAAACCTTATTAAGATTGCGCAAAGAATCCAGGCGTGTATATTCCGTCTTTTGCAGTGCCAGTAAATAAGCTTTGTAATCATCAGGGCTCATATTCACAATCCGCTTCTCCAGTTCATCCCAATTTATACCATGATAACTATTTAATAAATTCAAATCATAATTTAATGCTGCCAGTTCGCCGGCAAACTGCACTCCATCTTCTCCCAGAATTGTAAACAGTTCCTTTCCAGGCTCAAGATAAGGAGCACCATTGTATACGTCTGAACTAACATATACATATTGCGGATGATACAAAGGTATTCGAACACTAAAATATCCGTCATCATTGATGTCAGCCAAATAAGTATCCTGGTTTTGTGAAAGAAGATTATCTACATGGAGGGCAATCGTTTTAAAGCCATATCTTGGTGAAAAACCTCTTACATATCCGCTGTAAGTGGCCGAATCCATTTTAACTATCGGAGCTGTATAAACAGAAGGATCGGCAACTTGCTTACACAAATCCCGATTGGTGAAACAGGTGGTACTAATATCTTTTACGGAGATTTTAATTTCGCTATCCGAAATGCGTGCCACCATAATCGCATGTTTTTGTTTGCCCCTTTTAAGCTCAATTTGATACTTATCTCCGGCATTCTTAACATTGCTACATTTCCATACTTTTTCGTGCCATATGGCCACACCACTGAAAAATGCAAATTCCATTTTTCCGGTATTGCTATTGAACCATTCGTTATTTAAAAAAGCATATGAGGATGACTTCTTATCAGCGGTCAATGCGATATCATAAATTTTCCAGCCATTGGATACATTTTCTCCATAATCCAGGAACAGATACTTTTTTTGAATGGCAGGAAAAATTACAGCGTAGTGAACAATACCCGAATCGGGCATGAAGTATTGTTTGTTAAAGGGAATTCCTTCGGTGCTTTTTACAAAATATTTTGTTGTATCTCCTACCGGCTGGATATAAGTTTCCCTGGGTATCCGTATCCAGTTGCCAGGAGTATATTTTGTTTTAAAATACAAAACCGTCGAAGTATCAGAAAGTACAATCCGTGTTACTTTTAAATTGGGGTTTCTACCTTTAAATCCTTCGGAAGGATTATTTATCACCTGAGCGTTAAGGTTAAAGAGGGTGGCAAGGGTTAATGCAAAAAGCAGTGATAAGGGTTGCATAATTTTCATTTTTTGAAAATAATATTTAACCCGGTAGAAATCTTTTGTTTAATAAAATTTAACATTTCACATTGTTAGTTGTCCTATTAAAATACGGAGATGCATATTCTAACCTGTTAAGTTAAGCGATTTAAACTGGTAATAAATTCAGCAATACGAACCTCTACCCGGGCCCGAAGCCACTGAATTTTGGGTTCATCCAGGTCTGCCAGAATACTGGCATTATCTTCATTAAAATCGTAGCAGATATCTTCCAGGAACTCCTTCTTTATCTCATATAATCTCTCTTGGTTGGCTAAATCAAGCCCTCCAATTTTCGACAAGGCACTATCCAGTCTGTTCTTTGTTATATAATTAGCCATTTCATCCACTAAGAAAGAAAGTTCATCCGACTTGCTTGTAACGTTTGGAATAAAAGACCATTTTTCTGCTTCATGGAATTTATTTTCTTCATCAAATTCCGGGTTCTTAAGCTTAACGATCGGGCGCACCTCAAGATCCGTGAGCCCTGCATGGTATAAGGGTTTGATAACAATCCCTTCAATAAGATTTGGAGAAAGCGCAGGCAATTTTAGCTGATCGGGGATCCGGGAATCGATCCTCGTATCAAAATCCAACGCCTCATTAAACTTGCCGCTGAACAATACGTTTGCATAAAAGATCCCGAATCGTTGGAAATAGGCCATGGAAAGCGCGTAGTCGAGATACGCCTTCGAACCATTTTCCGCTGTCTCTATGGCAATATCGAAAGCACAGAACCGCACCGAAGGACAATAATACACACCCGTTTGAATTGCCTGAACATGCTCATCCGGAGCTACTTCCGGATGCGGGTATTTGCCCCCGAATAATTCTCCATAGATAATGTACCTGTGTGCAGGGATATCCTGTTTTAATTGCTCAAACAAACCAATCAGCCTGTCTTCCATTTCGGTTGCTACCGCCTGGAATCCGAAAAAATCGTCACTCCATGTAAGATAATTTTTCCGTTTAGCGTAGAGCAGCTTATGATCCTCATACACAAAGCTGAAGTTTGCCCCATGTATCTTCTCAGTTACTACCCACTTTAGTTTATTTAGATCATGCTGCTCCTTCTCTGATAAGTGAAGCCCTTTCAGGTTTTTGGGCATTTTCTCATATTCGGAATTCTTGTTCATATCTATGAAGTATTCTTCTTAGCGCAAGATACTTTAAGTATCTAGTATATTTATAGGTGCAGCAGTTAAGGTCTTTAATTCCGCGTAAACCGGAGAGATGTAATGTCGAATCAATTCCTAGGCGCTTTAATTCAAATTCAACGACTTAAATAACATATATTATATAATAAAGTCAACTATTGCTGTAATGCAAAATGCCCGGCAATTGCCAGGCATTTTATTTTCCCGTTTATAAGGTTATCCTGAAAAGGCTTACAGGGTCATTTTTTTCAAATGTATGTCGTATACCATCAATTATAATGCAACATATATCATATCGCCTTGTCTCTATAACTGTATTCGTTATTTGCAGTTACCGCGGCGTGAAGAGATACTATAGCCGTTAAACAACTGAATTAAAAAATGAAAATCATTTTATTGCTTTTTATGTGCGTAGCCATATGCACAACATCCTTTTCGCAAGCAACACTTAAGGGAAAATTGATAGACAGTATAGCAAAAATACCTCTGGGTTTAGCTACCGTAACTGTTTTTAAAGCATCTGATACAGCCATTATCACTTACAGGTTAAGTAACCCTGAAGGTGATTTCAAAATTCCCGGGCTACCCTTTGATGTGAAATGCAGAGTGGTAGTTTCGTATAGTGGCTACATTGGGTACAGGAAAGAATTTACTGTTAGAAGCGATCAGCCTGTTTTAGACCTCGGTACTGTTTACATGTCGCCCGCTTCCGTAGCAATGCAGGAAGTGGTTGTATATGCAGAACGGCCACCGGTTGTAATTAAAAAGGATACAGTTGAATTTAATGCATCTGCTTTTAAAACATTACCCAATGCGTTGGTAGAAGATCTTTTAAAAAAATTACCTGGGGTACAGGTAGATAAAGATGGAAATATCATGGTTAATGGGAAACCTGTTAACAGGATATTGGTTGATGGCAAAACATTTTTTGGTGATGACCCAAAGATGGCTAGCCGTAATTTGCCGTCGCAGGTGATCGATAAAGTGCAGGTAACGGATGATAAAGAAGAGATGTTGCGTAATGGAGATGATAATGCGAACAACGTAGGCAAGGTGATCAATCTTACTTTAAAAAAGGGGATAAAGAAAAGCATGTTCGGTAAAGCCTATGCCGGTGGCGGTGGCGGGCCGCAGGGTGGCCGGTATGAAATGGGAGCTATAGCAAATATTTTTAGGGATACACTGCAGGTAAGTGTAATGGGCTATTCCAATAACCTTAACCGCCCCGGGTTTAGCGTAACTGATATGCGGCAAACAATGGGTATCAGCCGTTCAATAGAGACGATGGGAGGAAACTCTAACAATAACAACAATACCAGTAATTTTGGTTCCTCCTTCAGTATTAATGATATCAATTTTGGAGGAGAATCACGGAATGGTGGTATAACAAAAAGTGATGGCGTGGGCATTAACATCAACCATTCGCCCAGCAATAAACAATCTATCTACGGTCAATATTTTTATGGTCGTGTTCATACAGATGTGCAAAATGAGAACAGAACCGAGATCTATAAAGAAGACACTGTAATAAATAATTTTTCAAAACAGTACTATTCCGAGATCGGTAATTCGCATGTGTTTGGGGCCGGAGCAAATTTAAAGCCCGACTCTACAATAAACCTCATCATTGGCTTAAACTATGTAATATCCGGAACCAAATCCGAAAAAAATGATGCAAGAAGTGGCGTCAATAATTTTCTTGGAAACTTAAACAACGGTATTGTAAATAGTATAGGTGATCTGAAAACCAACATGTATAGTCATAACATAATGTTCACCAAACTATCCAAAAGTAAAAAAGGGCGGCGATTGAATATTACGCAATACATGGGATGGAGCGAAAGAGACAGAGATGACTATACTAATGCTCTCATTTCATACCAGCAACCTGTTGGCAAAGATACCGTCTACCGTCAATTGCGTAATGAATGGGTACCAACGTGGACGGCTAACGTGGCCGGAAATTACAGCGAACCTCTGATCAAAAACTTTTTCTTTAGGCTAGGTGCACGCTACGATTACGAAAAAATGGATGACAAAGTAGGCACGTTTGCAAATAACACAAGTGGCCCTATCAAAGATCTGAGCAGCAGGTTTAGCAGGGAAAGCAATAAGTATAGCGTTTCCGGAGGAATTGAATACAGGTATAAAGATTTTACATTCCGGCCAGGCATACGTTATCAATCGCAAAGATTTGATAACAATATTTATTCATTAAATCAATCAATTACGCAGGAGCAGCATAATGTTCTTCCACAGTTTGATTTTGTATATAAAAAATTATCGCTTTCGTATAACCGGGATGTTGTGTTACCTTATTACAGCAACCTGATACCGGTATTGAACAATAGCAACCCTTATATGACAAGGTTGGGTAATCCTAATCTTCAACCGGCGTTGCAGGATAGGGCACGTATTACATTGAACACTTATAGCCCTAAAAGTACTTTGGGTGTATGGTCATGGTTTGAAGCTTCGCAATCGAAAAATGTGATAGTAGATAGCATTGCGTTAGATCAGAGTGGCATACAAACAATATACCCCGTAAATGCAAATGGGTATACACGTGTTGCGACTAATTTTGGTTTGCACCAGAATAAAAGGAATTCGAAGAATTTTATGATTCCCTGGAATTTTGGTACCTGGACCGAATATGTTAGAAATTATTTTTATTATAATGGAGTTCGAAGCCTACAAAACAGATTGAATTGTAATTTCTGGAGTGGCATAGGATTTAATTGGGATGATAAGTTGGAACTTAACCAGGAATACTCCTTTAGTTACCGGTTTGTAAGGAATAGTAATGCTGGTTTTGAAGATATCAATACATTTAGCCAAACAATCGGTACAGAAGTAATAGTCCGTTATATAAAACATGTAATTTTTGATACAAGATTGCGGTTAATTACCAACAACATGTTTGACGATCCGACATTAAAAAAGATATATTTATGGAATGCAGCAGTAAATTTTACTTTCTTTAAAGATGAAAGAGCAGTATTGAGGATAAGCGCAAATGATATATTGAACCGGGGGAAAAATGTGTACATGTCGCCTAATCAAAATACAGCATTCTTTTCCAAGGGAGATGTGCTGGCGCAGTATTTTTTGTCAACATTTACTTATAATCTAAGGCCTGCAGGTGCAAAGAAAACAGCTGCAGGTGGAAAGTGGTCTTTGTTTTAAGTGGTTCGTTTAAATTAGCAACATGAACATAGATCTGGTTTATAATAAATTGTACGAATTTTTGCGGAAGAATCGACCGAATTTTCACCATGGGACCTGTAAGTATATATATATCAGTTCAGGTAGCAATGGATGGCGCTCCTGAGGAATGGAGCCTGACCGAACATGATAATATAGGTTTGCTGCTGGGAATAGAACATGAAGAATTTCAGCATAGAAATATTCGGCTTGGGTTTCCCCCGGTTAATGTCAAGTTATTACGCCCTGCAGAAGTGAGAGTGATCAAACAAATGAATGCGAATGGGCGGCAAAGGCTGGTAGATTTTTTTAAGCAAAGAGGCAAAGTTACTGTAAGTTCGCTCGACCGTTCATCGGCAGTAAAGGAAGAATAAAGTCCTCGGGCTAAACAAGAATAATTCGAAACAAAAAGGGCCTTCAAATCGAACGACTTGAAGGCCCTCTTAATTTATGGTCGGGCCGGCTGGACAAATGGCGAACCAATATTTAGACGCCCTTATTCAAATTCAACGACTTAAATAGCAACATTTTATAATATTATCAACATGGGGCTTTTCCTTATTTACCTGATCTAAGCTTTTTTATATGTTGGTCTGCATTCTTGTTTTGAGGATCCAGTTTCAGGGACTGTTCATAATAGCTTTACTCCAGAAAGAAAGACCCCAAAACGCATAAAAGAAGGAATTTGGGTACCTTCGATACCTCTGGAAGCCGCTCAAAACATGAGCGGGAAATATAGTATTTTTAAAGGCACTGACCTTAATGAAAGAAAACAACATCCCTAAATATTCCTTGCAGAAGCTATGCAAAGGGCAATCATTTAATTGAAATGATCGTCAGCGATGGCACCGCATTTCAAAAGCGTAAAGTCAATCACCTGGTGCCACACCGAAAGGATTATTACATGTTTGTGCTGGTGCGCAATGGCAGCAGCCGGCATTGGATAGATACGACGCCTTATACTCTAAAGAAAAATACCTTATACATTTCCTCGCCGTGGCAGGTGCAGGTAAAAGAACAATCAGAACCCCTGGAAGGCATTCTGCTTTCTTTCACCGAAGAATTCCTGAACATCGATGATGATAATACCCTTCGGCAACTACCCGTGATCCAAAACCGTTTTAATGCCCATGAATTATCATTGCAGCCGCAGGATTTCTCGTTTATCGAAGACCTACTTCAAAAAATGTGGATCGAATACCAAAAGGTCAGTGAATGGCGAAACCCAATGCTGTTATCGTACTTGCGGGTATTGAGTATATACAGCAGCCGTTTATATATTGAACAAATTTTGAAAAGCGCCGGAACAAATGAGCGAAAGCTGTTAAATGATTTCAAAAAGCTGATCAATGAACAGTTTTCAACATTGCATCAGGTGGCAGAATATGCGCCTTTACTGAATAAGACTGCCGGTTATTTAAATGAAGTAGTGAAACAACAAAGCGGCAAAACGGCTATTGAACATATCCATGAACGCATTCTGCTGGAAGCAAAACGAAAATTATTACATACTGAATTTTCCATTAAGGAGATCGCCTACGACCTGGGCTTTGAAGATGTGGCCTACTTCACCCGTTTCTTTAAAAGACTGGCTCAACAAACGCCGGCTGCCTTCAGGAAGGTTATCCGCGAAATGTACAAATGAACCCGGTAAATGTGCCAGCCATTAAGAAGCGCCAACCATAGATTTGCCCTAAAAAATTATGGAAGCTACTTTAGAAAAGAACAAGGAAATTGTAAAACGGTTCAACTATGAAGTTATACAGGGCAAAAACGAGCAGGCTTTTCATGAAATTGTGCATGCACAGTTTGTTAACCACAGTGTTCCGGCAGGCACCGCTAATGCAGGTAAGGATGGTGTAATACAATTTCTGCAACTCATGTGGCAGGTGTTTCCCGATCTAAAAGTTACTATTAACATGCAGCTTGCTGAAGGCGACCTAGTAATGACCTATAAAACATTTCAAGGCACGCATAAAGGAACTTATATGGGCATTGATCCTACCAATAGAAGCGTTAGCTTTTCAACCATTGATATCATTCGCTTACAAAACGAACAGGCCATTGAACACTGGAGCATTCGTGATAACAGTGCCTTATGGCAACAATTGACACACAAATAAAAGTCTAAAGGAGGTTAATGACCCGGCTGGCGGGTAATTCGAAAGTCTCTCAAATCTCGATGTAGAAGGAGGAGTGACCTATAATCGAGAGAAAAAGGCATTCTTAATCTGCAAAGTAAATATGCTCTTTGAGCTAATTGCGCCACTGAACAGCATTACAGTGGTGATAAAGAAAAACAGGACGGTATAAAAATCGTCCTGTTCAATTTAGTCGGGACAGCTGGACAAATTTCTAACCTGTTGATACAGGATTTAAAGATTTTAAGTGACTTTGTAAGGCTTAATAGGGAATAGCAACAGTATATAATTAACTATGACAAAATGGCGAAACAACCAATCAGACAATAAGTACTGTTTTACCGATGGACTGTGATTTTCTTAGGACAATGGTTAGTTCTTATCGAAGTAGCTGATTTTCTTCAGCAATAGTTTTATTTTATTTTGATAACAACTTTACCTTTTGCACGCCCTGTTTCCACATACCCCATAGCTTCATTGGTTTGCTCAAATGGAAATACCTTGTCAATAACTGGTTTTATGATACCGGCATCAATAAGTGAAGTAATTTGGCCTAATTGAGTTCCTTCTGCCCTCATAAAAAGGAATGAATAGCTTACATTGAGTCGCTTTGCTTTTTTTCTCACTCCGGCGCTCAGCAGTTGCACTATGAATTTCATGAACCAGGGCGTTTTGATTTCTTCTGCAAAACTAGGATCAGGCGGACCAGAGATAGAAATAAGTTTTCCCCCAGGTTTTAATATTCGCAGAGATTTTTCAAGAGTCTTTGTATCCTGACTATTCAATACGATATCGTAATCTTTCAATATTGTTTCAAAATCCTCATTCCTATAATCAATTACAATATCTGCACCGAGACTTTTGACTAAATCAATATTACCGGCACTTGTTGTGGTAGCTACAGTAGCGCCCAAATGTTTCGCTAACTGAATGGCAAATGTGCCCACGCCACCAGAACCTGCCTGGACGAAAACCCTTTGCCCTTTCTTCACATTTGCCTTTTCAACCAGCGCCTGCCATGCAGTTAAACCAACCAATGGAATAGAAGCAGCTTCTTCCATTGAAAGATTTCTAGGTTTTAACGCAACATTGTTTTCATTGATGGCAATAAGTTCTGCAAAAGTGCCAATCCTATGATCTGCCGGACGGGCATACACTTCATCGCCGGTTTTGAATTGTGTTACACCTAAGCCTACTTTTATTACGATTCCAGCTACGTCGTGTCCCAGCGTAATAGGAGGTTTATAAGGTAGAATTAACTTAAAGTCACCGTTTTTTATTTTGGAATCCAGAACATTTACACTGGCAGCGTGAACCTGCACTAATACATCATTTGCCCTTAAAACCGGTTCTGCGATCTCGGCAGATTGCAAATTTTCTTTTTTGCCGTATCGGTTTATTATAAATGCTTTCATTTTTGTTAATTGTTATTCATAAATAGCTTACTTCGCTAAAAACGCTAATGCACTTTTTACGAACGCCTCATGATATTGATACATACCACCATGGCCGGCATCTTTATATATGATTAATTCGGAATTGGGAATACGCTTGCTTAAATCATAAGTATTACTGCTCGGCACCATTCTGTCATTATCGCCATTTGCTACTAATACAGGCTGCTTGATCACTGATAGATCTTGTGGGGGATGCGTTTGTCTTTGCCATGATTAGTAATATTATCAGGAATGTTTTTTTTCATTTTTTGCCAGAGCTTTTTTAAATTATTTCGCAGCATTCACCCTTTTCAAAACAGTACTTTCAAGTACGTTATATGCAAAACGTTGCATGGTAAGAAGCATAGAAGTTCCTTTGCCAACAGGATAACTGTATTTTGGCGCTTTTTCATTTATGATTTTCAAAACCGTATTTATAACAGGTTCTGGCCCTGGTGCATTCTCAAATTGATTTTTAGAATAAGCTGAAATCTTTTTTCGAAATACATCATAATCTTTGATGTCACCTGTTGCGGCAGTTGAACTATTACCAATATTTGTCTTGAAGCTCGAAGGTTCAACCATGCTTACCTGTATGTTAAATTGATTTAATTCAAGTCGCAAGGCTTTGAAATATCCTTCCAACGCATGTTTTGAAGCTGCGTAATAAGCAACATTGGGAAGACTAATCAATCCAAGAATAGAACCTACGGTAATTATCTTGCCTTGCTTCTGTTTTCTGAAATGAGGCAACAACTCGTTTGTAAGTTTAACAGTGCCCCAAAAATTGGTTTCAAACTGCTGTTTGCCTATTTCAATTGTGGTTTCTTCTGCAAGCCCTGTCACTAAGTATCCTGCATTGTTTATAAGCACATCCAATTTATTGATCTCCCTGAAGAGTTTCTTACTAAAAGACGCGATTGAGTTGTAATCGGCAATATCCAATGCCAATAATTTAAACGGCAGTTTAGCCTTGTATTTTTCGGGGTTACGACTTGTTCCAATTACCTGGAAGCCACTTTCATGGAGCTTTTGGGCAGTCAGCAATCCAAAACCTGAAGAAGCTCCTGTTATTAATATTGCTTGTTTCATGTCTCAACGTTTTGTAATTTTACTTGCATATTGCAAGTGCAAATGTAAACATTACTTGCAATATGCAAGTAATTATTTGAAATATATGTTATGAACAAAACGAAAAAAAGATCAGATTGCCCTATCAGCAACTCCCTTGACATATGGGGAGATAAGTGGTCGCTGTTGATCATCAGGGATTTAATGTTTGCAAAAGAGTGTACCTATGGCGACTTTCTAAAAGCTGACGAACGAATTGCCACAAATATTTTGGCTTCAAGGCTACAAGCTCTGGAAGAAAATAAGATGATTGAAAAATTAGACCATCCGGATAGTAAAGTAAAAGTGTTATACAGGCTAACCAAAAAAGGAATTGACCTAATGCCTGTACTGATTGAAATACATCTATGGGCGGAAAAATATTTTCCTATACCAGAAGACAGAAAGGCGATGTTGAAAGAAGTAAAAAAGGATAAGGCAGGATTTATTAAAGCGAAGTCAAAAGAATTGATGGGTTAAAGCAGTATGCTAACGCTAAATAATATTTTCCGAACTTAAGTGGATTCGAACTTCCTGTAACCGTTACTAGGAGAATTAATGCGTCTTTTTTACTTTCTGTTGCCGTTTGATTTCGCTACTTTGCGAACATGTATGATGTTTTTCAGCAATATCTCAACAACAAGATTACGCTGACCGATGAAGAAGCCTTCCAAATCAGGCAATGTGCGCTTTTCAAAAAGATCAGAAAGCGCCAATATCTTTTACAGGAAGGCGATGTGTGGAGATATGATGCGTTTATAGCCAGGGGATGCATCCGTTCTTACTCCATTGACGAGAACGGTGTTGAACATGTTATTGGGTTTGGTATTGAGAACTGGTGGATCGGAGACCGGGAAAGCCTGCTTTCGGGCCAACCCTCCAGATTCAATATCGATGCAGTGGAAGATAGCGAGGTCATTCTGTTCACGCACACCAAATTTGAGGAACTCTGTGCGTCCATTCCCGTTTTTGGCCACATGATCAACCAGATACTCCAAAGAAGCTTCATTGCCTCGCAAAACCGCATCCAGGCGGCGCTCAGTAATACAGCGGAGGAAAAGTACCTGGCATTCATAGAAAAGTATTCCGCCTTTGTAAACCGGCTTCCCTTGAGTATGATCGCTTCCTATCTGGGGATCACTCCTGAAACGCTCAGCAGGATCAGGAAAACTGTGGGCAGAAAGTGATCAGCAGGAAGTGCGCACCGCCTTATACGTTTGATCTATGTCAAGTTTTTTTTATCCTGCCTCAATTTCCAGGGCAAACGGTTGATCCATTTTTGTGATGTCAAACAAACAGACATCTTCAAAAATAACAACCATGTTTAAGGGAATTTTCATTAGCAGTATAAACACCATTTTCGAAAAACTTACAGGTCTCCCATTTCCGGGTAGATCAATCTTGTTTGTTACATTCTTCTATTTCACCATCCAGCCCCTGAAGGCTCAGCAAAAGGCGGGTATTCTGGGTGTAGACCATATTGGCATCAATGTGCCGGATCTAAAACAGGGTGTTGATTTTTTTACTGAGGTTTTAGGCTTTACGCCTGTAACTCAGATCGGCCCTATAGACCTCAATGAAGGATGGAAAACGTCAAACCGATTAAGCGCTTCCACAAAATCTGTTACCATAAAAATGGTGCGCGCCGGCACGGGGGCTAATATTGAATTGTTTGAATATAAGCCGAAGCTCCAGCGCACTCAACAACCGGGTGGTGATGGTCCTGGTACTACGCACATCGCTTTTTATACCGATGATATCCGCACCGCAGTTGCCTATTTAAGGTCAAAGGCCGTGAAGATCATCGGCGAGCCCTTCTTAACTCCTTTTGGCGATACAAAAGGCGAAACCTGGGTTTATTTTGAAACACCCTGGGGCTCAAAAATGGAACTAACATCTTATCCCGATGGGAAGGCTTATGAAAAAAATAACCCGAAGGTTTTATTATGGTCGCCCAAAAATTATGAACTTGAACCACAAAAAACAAAAGAAATGACAATCGCAGCAATCATTGCAATAGTAGAACAGCATATCGCTTTATGGAACGAACACGATGCGCAAAAGCGTGCTGAGATCGCGGAAAAGATCTATGCTCCGGATATAGAAATGGTAGACCGGCATTTTACAGCTATCGGTGCCGAAAAGATCGACTCTTTTATCCGAGATCTCCAACAGAAAAATCCTGCTGCGCGTTTCACTCATCAGAAAGCCATCGATGCACACACCAACCTGGGCCGCCTGTTCTGGCAATTCGGTACGGCGGATAAACCGGATATGGTTACCGGGATGGACCTGTTCGTACTCGACAATAACCTGGTAAAGAAGCTGTATGTTTTTGTAAATGATAAATGATATTAAAAGAGATCGCCGGAGCTGGAAACTCCGGCGATCATTTCATACTATTTAAAAAACGCCAAGCTGCTTCAGCAAGACCGTTGCGGCAGTGTAACAATGAAAAAACTTAACCTTACCATTTTCCAGCAAAAAGAAATCAGCGCAAGGGGTTACCATGCGTTTTCCGGTTGCAGGGATGGTTCCTGATGGAAGTACAAGAGGGCCATTATGGGTGCCATTCAACGAGAGCTCCACAATTACCATATTCTGTGCATCTGCCGGATACACGCGCAGCAATTCACGATGCATATCAGGGAAAGCGGTTGCATAAATATCTACAACGGTACCCGTATCTTTCCCATAATATTTTTTGTCTGCAGAAACGTCCCAAAAATAGCCGTCATCAGCGAATAGCGATGCGAATGCTTTTGAGTCTTGTCTTTCCGCCACCTCATAAAGATGCCGGATGATCTGTTCGTTTGATTGATTGTTTGCCATTACACTTATTTTGTTATCCGGCAAACCTATAGACTGTTTAAAACAAGAAAATTGATATAAGGCAAAAAATAAACTGACATAGATCAACTACATAAAGCCTGACCGATCTATCTCTCGCCCTACAATGCACTTTTCACTATATATAGGCAAGTCATCTGGTTATTTAAGTTAAAAGTGCTTTATTTATTCTCGCGAACAATGCAAACCAAAAAAGAACCATCCGACCTTTCCCCATAGGGCAAGGCTTTGTAGCTTCTATTACCTTTTGGAATTTTTATTAACGCCACTGGGCAAACGGCAAATGGCTTTTGATAAATTGTTAAAACGAAAATCAACGCCTGCTGTGTCGCTCGAACTAACAGACAGGGAAAGGGAAATTGCGCAATTAATTGCAAACGGCCTTACTTCCAAGCAGGTTGCCCGCAAACTTTCCATCGGCGTTGAAACCGTAAAAACACACCGCCGTCGCATGTTGCAAAAAAACAATATCAGCAACTTCCCGCATTTGGTTTTTTTGATGAATAAAGCATAAGAGCCGATTATTGTACCTCTTTTGGGGGATTGTCTTTTCTCATTCGGCATTTTAATTTTGCTCACTACACTATTTGACAATCAAATCCCAAAACAAATCCGGTGATGAGAAAAAAGCCCTGTACCCTGCTGGCAACGATGTTGTTCTTAAGTATTTGTTCCTTTGCCCAGCAATTCTCATTGGTTAAAGATATTAATACCACGATCAATACCACTGGCTCTGGGCCCACGTACATTACCAATGTGAACGGCACGGCATATTTTTCAGCCAATGTCCCCACTACCGGCATCGAATTATGGAAAAGCGATGGGACAGCGGCAGGTACCGTATTGGTAAAAGATATTTACCCAGGGGCAAACGGCAGCGCACCGCAAAATTTAACCAATGTAAACGGCATATTGTATTTTATAGCCAGCGATGGAATGAGTGGCACAGAGCTCTGGAAAAGTGATGGCACTGAAGCAGGTACAGTATTGGTAAAAGATATTTATCCCGGCGCAAATAACGGCGGCGTAAGTGTTTTAACCAATATAAATGGTACTTTATTTTTCAATGCTAATGACGGAGTAAATGGTGCTGAGCTCTGGAAAAGCGATGGCACTGCGGCAGGCACAGTAATGGTAAAAGATGTTAATCCTGGTTCAGCCAATAGCTCGCCGCAAAGTTTAGCCAATGTAAATGGTGTTTTATACTTCGTGGCAAATAATGGGGTCAATGGCGCCGAACTTTGGAAAAGCGACGGCACTGCTGCCGGTACCGTAGTGGTAAAAGATATTTACCCGGGGACAAGCAGCAGCGCACCGACAAATTTAACCAATGTAAACGGTACATTGTTTTTTACTGCTACTGATGGAACAAATGGCGTAGAACTTTGGAAAAGTGATGGCGCTGCTGTTGGTACAGTATTGGTAAAAGATATTTATCCGGGCACAAACAGCAGCTCACCCCTAAATTTAACCAAAGTAAACAGCGCACTGTTTTTCACTGCTAGTAATGGAACGAATGGCATAGAGCTTTGGAAAAGCGACGGCACTACTGCCGGTACGGTATTGGTAAAAGATATCTTTACGGGGGCAAGCAGCAGCGCACCGGCAAATTTAACCAATGTAAACGGTACATTGTTTTTTACTGCTACTGATGGAACAAATGGCGTAGAACTTTGGAAAAGTGATGGCGCTGCTGTTGGTACAGTATTGGTAAAAGATATTTATCCGGGCACAAACAGCAGCATACCCCTAAATTTAACCAAAGTAAACAGCGCACTGTTTTTTACTCCTAATAATGGAACGAATGGCATAGAGCTTTGGAAAAGCGACGGCACTACTGCCGGTACGGTATTGGTAAAAGATATCTTTACGGGAAGCACTCAATCAAACCTGAATTACTTAACTGATGTAAATGGGGCATTGTTTTGCCGCGCCTCTGATGGAAGCACGGGCAATGAATTGTGGAAAAGTGATGGTACTGCAGCGGGTACGTTATTGGTGAAAGATATTTATGCAGGAACCAAAAGCAGTTCCCCGCAGGCTTTAACAGTAGTTAATAGCACTTTATTCTTCAAAGCAACAGATGAAGTTAACGGCATAGAGTTATGGAAGAGTGATGGAACTGCTGGGGGAACAGTTATGGTAAAAGACATTAACCCGGGTGCAGGCAACTCTGATGTTGCTTATCTCGCTAATATGAATGGAACTCTATACTTCACCGCTTTTGATGGCACAAATGGGTACGAGCTGTGGAAGAGCGATGGCTCAACAGCCGGTACCGTTATGATAAAAGATATTTATGCAGGAGGAAGCAGCGGAAGTCCCCGGTTTTTTACATATATAAATGGGACCGTGTTTTTCTGGGCAACTGATGCAGCTAATGGCAGTGAACTATGGAAAACGGATGGCACTACCGCAGGCACTGTGTTGGTAAAAGATATCTGTCCCGGACCAGCAGGCAGCAGCCCGGGAAGCTTAATCAATGTAAATGGTGTTTTGTATTTCACGGCTACTGATGGAACAAATGGTGTAGAGCTTTGGAAAAGTGATGGCACTGCAGCCGGTACAGTGTTGGTGAAAGATATTTATCCGGGAGCTAATGGCAGTTCGCCACAATATTTAACCAATTTAAATGGAACTTTATTTTTCCAGGCTATGGACCCAACCTATGGACCCGAATTATGGAAAAGCGATGGCACAGCAGCTGGTACCGTTATGGTAAAGGATATTTATCCCGGTTCGCCCGGTGCTAATTGTTCATATCTAACGAATATTAATGGTACACTTTATTTTACGGCGCTTACAGCTATCGGCTATGAACTTTGGAAAAGTGATGGCACTGGAACAGGCACCGTGTTGGTAAAAGACATCGTTCCAGGAGGAGGAAGCAGCTATCCGCAAAATTTTGCGGAAGTAAACGGAACTGTATTTTTTATGGGCGTCGATGATGGCAATGTTAACTGGGAATTATGGAAAACCGATGGAACTGATGCAGGAACGGTGCTGGTGAAAGAAATTTTGCCCGGTAGCAACGGTTCTTCTCCCAGTTATTTAACAGCCGTAGGCGACAAGCTTGTTTTCCAGGCAAATGACGGCATTCATGGTATGGAAGTATGGAGTAGCAATGGCACGGAGGCGGGTACCTCGTTATTACAGGATATAGTAAATCCCGGTGGCAGCGGAATTGGAAGCTTTGTGGTGGCCGGAACAAAAATATTTGCTGTGGCAACTACTGAGGAATACAGCACTGAATTGTATGCAGCTGATATTGCAAGCATCCTTCCGCTTCATTTTTTGGAATTCAACGGCCGGGTGATAAACGATGATGCCTCGCTCACCTGGAAAACTGAAAACGAAGAGAATGCTAATAAGTTTATTATTGAAAGAAGTGTGGATGGAAGGAATTTTAAACCTGTTGGAGAAGTAATGGCTTACAATACATCCGGCTGGCATCAATACAACTTTACAGACCCAGCGGTTACCAACCTTTCCGTAAACAGGGTTCATTACCGGCTTAAACAGGTAGATAAAGATGCAAGGTTTATTTATTCCAAAACGGTAATGTTGCCGCTAAAAGGAAAACCCGGAATGTTAATTTATCCTAACCCGGTAAGAGATATACTGAACCTAACAGTGAAAACGACACAAATTGGACAATTGAAAATTGAAATTATTGATAACAGCGGCAGATTAATGAAACAGGAAGTAAAAAATATTTTACCCGGTAGCAACAGTTTCAGCATTCAAACAAAAGAGCTTACCGCAGGAGCATATCAATTAATAATAAAAGGTGAAACCATTTACGAAATAGAACATTTTATAAAGCAATAAGTAAAGTGTAAGTAAATAGTATAGAGTGTAATACAAAAAAGCGACCTCTTACGAGATCGCTTTTTATAAGTCGGGACAACGGGACAGATTTCGAACCTATTAATACAGGATTTAAATACATTAAGTGAATTAATAAGTTTAATGAAGATTAACTGCAATAGATAATTATGCATGACAATGGCGAACCGGTTAGGCAGATTAGATAAGTTAAACTTTTAACGTTTATGCATACTTCAGGGTTGTAGAATTACTTAACATTTTGTCATGCACTCTTTAAAATGACGGTGACCTATCTATTTTCAATTATTACTTTATTCAAAAAATTGTTTCTTATAGGATGTGGGCAGCATTCCCGTTTCTTTTTTAAAAAGGCGGGAGAAGTAAGACATGTTTTCAAATCCTAAATCGTATGCTATCTCAGAAACAGTTTTACCTTTCTTTCTCAGTCTGTTTTTTGCTTCGTTGATGAGTGCAATATGAATAAGTTCAATAGCAGTTTTACCGGTTTCTACTTTCAACAAATCAGTAAGGTATCGCGAAGAAATATTCAACCTGTTTGCCAGATCTCCGACCGAAGGCAGTTCCTTGTCATCAAGTGAGCCATCTTTAATATATTTCTGTAAGATTTTATTAAACTCAGTTACCGTTTTCCCGGAAAGTTGTTTTCGGTTGATGAATTGTCTTTTATAAAACCGTTCAGCATATTTGAGCATCGAATTGATGCCCGCGAGAATAATTTCTTTGCTGAATTCATCTTCACTGTTATTGTATTCCTGTTCTATTGTGTAAAAGATATTCCAAATAATTTTTTCTTCCTTTGGTGCCAGGTGAAGCGCTTCATTTGTTTCGTAATCAAAAAAAGAATAAAGTTGAATGTCTTCATTCAATGAATGTCCGACCAGGAAATCTTCATGAAAAACTAAAATATATCCATCTTCTTCAAATTCTAAATTCCGCATTTCGATCACCTGGCGTGGCTTCGTAAATATCATAGAACCCGTCTCATGATCAAATTTCGTTCGCCCATACAACACATAACCGGCTTTTACTTTTTTTAATCCAATCATGTAAAAATCGCTGGTATATGCTTCATTATTTATTTTAATCTGCTGATTGATGCGCAACAGACCCAACATGGGATGTTCCGGCAATGGCAGATTGTTGGCAACAGCCATTTCACTGATTGATTTAAAATGTTTCATCAAATTGGTCTTAAAGTTACAAATTAACGAATAAAGAGGTTAATAAGTCTATCCGTATTTTTAGTGAAAGGAGCATGCAGAAGATCCATGCCATTCCAGCTTCCCTGTTCGTAAATTCCTTTGGCATGACTGAGTGTTCGGAAACCCTCTTTGCCATGATAGGCGCCCATACCGCTTTCGCCAACTCCGCCAAAAGAAAGATCATCTTGTGCGATGTGTGAAAATGTTCCATTGATCGTTACATTGCCAGAGGTAGTTCTGTTCAAAACATTTCTTTTATCTTCATCATCATGCGTGAAAAAATAAAGTGCTAATGGTCTTGGTCTAGCATTCACATAATTAATTGCATCGTCAATAGATTGATAAGACAATATTGGTAATATGGGTCCGAAAATTTCTTCTTTTGCAATACGCATTTCGTCTGTTACTTCCAACACAATAGTTGGAGCCATTGTATGAGGACGTTTTGATGCATCACCTGGACGGATACCAACTTCTATTACCTGAGCTCCATGTGTTCGGGCATCTTCGAGCAGTTCGTGGAGGATTTTAAATTGAAATACCAATTCAAATTATAGCCTTCCCCTACTAAGTATTTGAAAACTTTTTTCAATTAGCACCCTACCCCAACTCATTATTTGAAAGGTTTTGCGAAATGCTTGACTTCATAAGTTATTTTTTCACGCCACCAATTCAGTTTTGACCTCCACAAAGTTTGTTTTCACCTTCCCAGGTTATTTTCAACTTACAATAACTCATTTTTTACCCTCAATAACTTACTTTCAGCGTTCCCAGAGCAACTTTACCTCAATACTAACTTCATGCATGGGTAAACTTGAGTTATGGACCACTAAACCTGATTCATGCACGCCCTATTTTGATCAGGGGACTGCCAAAATTGATTGATGATAGCTTTAAATCGATTGAAGAGGGCCTTCAATTGTTCGGGGACGATCAAAAACAAGTTGCTGACGCCAGAAAATAACTTTTGGCGCCACAAAACTAATTAAGGAAGGCATGAACCTGAGTTCTGGAAGCAAAAACAAACCTGGTGAGGTATTAATTGAGTTAGGGAACCGTGTAAATGAGTTGGGCAACTCACATATTGCGTTGGTGAACCCAGAAAAAGACTTATGGAAGTCAAAACTTGCGTTGGGCAAAGCAGAAAATGAGTTGGGTAAACCACATATTACTCTGGGCATCAGAAAATGAGTTATGGAATGCAAAACTTGCGTTGGTGAATCCGGAAAAAGAGTTGGCAGCTCATATATCGCGCTGGAGAAGTCGGAAAATGAGTTGGGCAATTCACATAATGCGCTGGGACATTCAGAAAATGAGTTATGGAAAGAAAAACTTGCGTTGGGCAACTTAGAAAAAGAGTTAGGCAGCTTACATATTGCTCTGGGCAATTCAGAAAATGAGTTATGGAAAACAAACTTGGCGTTGGTGCACCCGGAAAATGAATAATATGCTCCACGCTTATTGTTAGCCGTACATATTACTTATATTCAAAAAAGGTGTTTTTCACGTACCCTATAGCTGAAATAGCAATTAACTTACATGGCTGCGTTACATACAAGGCGTTCTGATTGGTAGCCCGTTATTATTACCAACCTGTAAACAAACTGACCAATATGCCAAAAGATCCAAACCGCCCTATCTTCAGCCCAAGAAGAATTGCAGAGATAGTAAAATACGTTGCGGACAAAGTAGCACTCGTATACCGGCTACAAAAAAAGGGCCTGCTCCCCTGCCGCATGCCAGCACCAAGGTACATAGTAGAGATAGACGACATCATGCGAATGATTAACAGAACAGAAAGAACAGCCCAGCGTGTTATGAGAGAGGTTCGTATAAAGTGCAATAAAACGAATGGGGAATATATTTCCGTTGAGAATTCATTAGAGAAAGTAATGTCCCCAAAGAAACTGTGCTCAGGGCCATGTACCTGATACCTGACAGATGGCCAGATGGATATCCATAACACAATAATTCCATCGGCAATTGAATAAATCATACCTGCTTCTAACGGTTAGAGGCAGGTATGATTGTTTTATATCTCTCCTATTTTATCATTTCTGCCCTTTCTCCTGGTAAAAACAGTCCAAAATTCTCTTCAAATTCGCTGACCACCGTCAGTTTTTTGGCGACAATTCACGACAAAAGACGACAAAAGACGACACTTTTTGCGGTGTCTGATTGAAACATCAACCAACCACCCTACTTTTGTTTTAACAAAGACGCCTGAACGATGAACCGAAATCACTGACACTAGTAAACGGAATCCAACGGTGAAAGAAGTAAATCAAACAGGTCTTCCCTATCAAATCGTATTGGCCAATACGTCTTCATTCCGAGCCTTTATTCACTAACGTTCAATGACACTTGTGTTACTCACTTTAGCAGTTGTGCTAAAGCTATATTACCGGAACAGGGTGATGTAACAGGTACAGGTATGTTCAAAAGTTAAGATCGTGATATGTAGCGCGTATTAAACACCATTTTTTAAATTTTCTAAATCATTTGTATATGAAACTCAAGATCAAAAAATCGTACAAGAACCCAAGCGATAATTTTATTTTAATGTTATGTGGTCGCGTTCTGGAAAATATGAGAAATAATGCATCGTTTCCAAACCCAATACCAACAGTACCGGAGGCGGAAAAGAAATATGCCGACTTCCAGGTAGCATTAAATATGGCCGGGAGGAGCGATCGAACGCTTTCTTCAGCTAAAAACGACAGAAAAGCTGAAGTAATAGCAATGCTCGAAAAATGGGACGATTATGTAACCACAATTAGTAATGGCGATAAAACCATGCTGCTTAGCAGCGGGTTCGATATCGCCGGCATCAAAAGCACATCGCAGGCCCTAACGCCTATTGAAAAACTCGACGTTGAGATCGGTCCCATAGGCCAGGCCATTGTAAGTATTAAAAAGGTGCCCGGCGCAAAAATGTACGCTTTCCAATGTACACCCGATCCTATAACGCCCGAAAGTGTGTGGACAACCGAAACCACTACCGATCGCGAAAACACGTTCACTAACCTGAACTCGATCGTTAAATACTGGTTCCGGGTTATCGCATACGGCCGCGGCAAACAATCGGTAATATCCGTGCTGGTTTCAAGGGTTATTCAATAATCCTTCCACTGCACGCAGGATTTAAAAAGAGCCGCCTCTGATTTTAGAGGCGGCTTCTTCTATACATAACGGTTATCCGGCATACGTTTTTGAACTTCGTTTTTATTGTTTGTCGATCAGGCGCCCTGATCTGTCGATAAATTGTCTGTACTCAGCGGGGTATTTTTTTATTACCAGGAATGTTGTAGATTTTTCGCATGAAATATCTTATTCTTTGCTTGACCCTGGTCTCTATTACCCTCCAGGCAAATGCTCAATCAATAACGGTTACAGGAAAAGTGACCTCAGAAAGCGGACAGCCTGTACCATTCGCCTCAGTAGTTATATTAAAAGACACGATAACTATAGCCGGCAAAATTGCCGACGAAAACGGCTCTTTCTTATTACAGCTTGAAAACGCCGGCACTTATACCTTCAAAATCACCCATGCCGCTTACAAAGAATTGCTGCAAACCATTGGGGTCAACATTCCCATGGAGCCAATCATACTTACGCTCAAAACCGCCGGCAATACATTAAATACAATAACAGTAACTGCCAAAAAACCATTCATCACCCGTAAAATAGATCGTGTAGTGATGAATGTGCAGGACAATGCCATCGCCACCGGAAAATCATCGTTAGACCTGTTTCGGATGGCGCCTGGTGTATTTGTCAATAGCGGTAACATTTCCATCAATGGCGTATGGGGCGCACGCGTAATGGTGAATGGCAGAATGCTTAATCTGCAGGGTGATGATCTTAAAAACTATCTTTCAAACTTAAAATCCAGCGATATAAGATCTATAGAGATCATTGCGCATCCGCCTGCAGAGTATGATGCAGAAGGCAGTGGCGGTATCATTAATATAGTTATGAAAAAGAACAGCAACAGTGGCCTGAGCGGTTATGCCGGTGCCGATTATTCGATCGGACTGGGAAAATACCCTGGCTATGTGCCCTATCTGAGCCTCAACTACCGGAAAAATAAAATAGGGCTGAGTGCAGGCTATACTTATGACAGGCACAAGCTGTATGAAGAAGTTATACAGGACAGAACTTTCACCGACGGTGGTGTATACCAGTCCACCACTTATGCAACCACCATATTTAACTCTCATACGGTTCGGTTCGGCGCCAACTACGACATTAGCCCAAAACAATACCTGGCTATTGATTATACCGGTCAGTTTGGGTGGAACCGCGATAGCACCAGCTCCCTCACCAACATCACCTATTCATCTAATCCCAAAAACACTTATTCATCGGGGATATTCCCAACTTATAGTAAAACCAATTTTAGCAATATAGGATTGAACTATAGTGCCGCTACCGACACAGTGGGTTCTAAATTCACGCTTACATCTGACTATACCTATAACGACCGCAAAAGCAGCAGCGGCACTTTTAGTCAAACATCAAATGCCAACAATACCTTGCTGGCTGATACGGCTTTTAATTTTCTATACCCAAGTATCGCGCGCATATTCACTGCCGATGCCAAATTCAATAAAGTAATAAAACATGGCCCAGCCATAACCGTTGGCGCAAAAACCACCATCACCAATATCAGCAACAAAAATGCTTACGAGGTTTACAAAAACGGCGTGTGGAACAACAATGCCGTTCCCGGGTTCAACTACCGGTATAATGAAAAAATATTTGCTGGCTTTGTAAACATCAGTGGCAGCGCCGCAGGCGTAGAATACAAACTGGGTTTACGCGGCGAACAGAGTAATATTTCCGGTGAGTTAACCGGGTCACAGGATACAACCATCAGCAAACATTACTTTAACCTGTTCCCTTCCACATTTATAAAGAAGGACCTTGACAAGAAACAGCAGCATTCACTAAGCCTGTCATACAACAAACGCATTAAACGTCCCTCCTACTTTGAACTGAACCCTTACAAATACTTTATTGATAATTACAGCGTGAATACCGGTAACCCGTTTTTGACCCCGCAATTCACCAATTCGGTAGAGCTGGGGTATACCTTAAAAAAACAATATTATTTCGGATTAAGCTATGCGCATACAAAAGATGTGATCAACCTGGTGATCGAAAGCAGTGCTAACCTGAACCAGATGACGATCCTGCACAAGAATACCGGTAGCAATACCGTATACACCGGCACCATTGCCATACCTGTTACCATTGCAAGCTGGTGGAATACCAGCAATAACCTGTTGCTGACCCATACACAATCTGTAGGACCGGAATTCAACATTAAAAAGGCAACTTTCGTACTACAAACCGAGCAGGAGATCAGTTTGCCCAACAACATCAGTGTAAACGTGAACGCTTTTTATACACCGCATGTAGTGGAGGGCAATATTGTTACGGGGCGTATTGCGAATGTTGATATCGGCCTGCAAAAGAAACTGTGGCACAATAAGCTCACTGCCAAAGCGGCCATTAGCGATATGTTTTATACCAATAACTTTAGCGCTACCAGTTATTATAATGCATCGATCATTAATCTTAAGAAAAAGGAGCAAAGCCGTATATTGTCGCTTTCGCTGGTTTACAATTTCAGCGCAGGAAAGAAGTTCAATACCAAACAAAGAAGCATAAGCAATTCCGAAGAAAAAAGCAGGTTGAAATAAATCGCAAAAAAGAATAACCCCGTTCCGGACTTTCCAGACGGGGTTATTTTTTTAGCTATTATCCTACCTTAACTCACAACTCCCACCCCTTGCGTTACGGGGTATAACTTCCTGAACATAACATACGTTACCGATACCATTACAAAGGCAACGATGGCATCTACCGTTGCAGCAAAACCAAGCACCGCCAGTTTTGAAAAAAATGCAAAAAGAATATCGAAAAATACGCCGGCAAAAACCCACTCTTTTAATCTAAGTAAGCGGTTAGGCGTTAACAGTACCAATACCCCCAGAACTTTTGCTACGCCAAGAATGTATATAAAGTGCGCCGGATAGCCTAATTGCTGGGTAATACCCCATACCAGCGGATTCTTTGTCAGCTCACAAACACCGCTGGTTCCAAACCATAAAGAAGTTAAAATAACACCTGTCCAGTAAATTGCTTTTGTTGATTTTGGGCTCATGATCTTTGTTTTAAGTGATTTGATGACTCAAAGATGGGAGTTAATGGGAGCCTGGTTAAGCATTATCCCGTGAAGTGGACATATTCAACTGCCGGTTAGGCATTCGGGATGGGGACATCGATAACTATTTCTATATTTACTTTCCATTGGAGAATAGAATGAAGAATAAATTACGAAAAATAACAGTCGACAATAACGAATACCTGTACTTAATAAGGTTCGATTATTATTCAATTGGCGCTAACCAATTAACCCTTACCATCTTTTTAAACGGTCATAAGCGAACGCCCCTGGTGCTGGACTTTTTAACGCTTGATGATTATCATTTAGGTCAACCCTTAAACGTTGGCGTACAATTATTGAATGTAAAAACAAATGAACCTGTACAGGTTAACATACATGAGCCTAAATACATCAGGGAGTTTATTTTACTGGCAATTAAAAATGGCTGGACCGGCATTAATAAAATTGATAATCAAAACGGGCTTGATTACCTTACAGAAATGGGTTTTGACGTAAGCCCAATACAGCCCCCCAATTTACAGAGATGGTGGGCCGAAGAAGCAGTTTTTAAGGATGCACTGGCAGATGCCGCCTTCCCAATAGCCAATACATTGCTTACAAAACAAGGAACATTTTCACCTTTTGCTGCAGTTATTACAGAAGACGGCGCAATACTTAACCTCACGAATGAAACCCAGGAAGACCTGTCAAGGAATGAGGTAATAAACAATTTGAAGAATATTGTAAAGGCAGGCACAATCACCAACCAATATGTTGGTTGTGTGATTGTATATACTGATAAGGTAGTAAATTTATTTACGAACAAAACCATTGATGCTGTTGCCATTTATTACGAAAGCACCCAGGAAAAAAAACGATGGATCTACTTCTACCCATACCGGTTCACAGCTAAAAAGAAGTTGACCTATTTAAGATGCTGGGCAACCGTGGCGGATAAGGAAGTATTTATATGAGCTATAGCCCCAATACCTGCTTCCCCTTACCAACTATGATATTGATTAAAATTTACCTATCTTGTTCCTTGATTGTTAGTTAACACCCTTAAAATCAATAACATGAAAGCTAAGGCACTATTGTTTTTATTGACCATTTTATGTATGGCAACCTCCTTTGCACAAACTTTTGAAGGAAAAATAACGTACAAGAACAAGTACAAAAGCAAAATGCCCAATGTAACCGATGCACAGCTTACCTCTATGATGGGCGGAAAATATGAATATTACATAAAGAACGGCAACTACAAATCAACTACCAATGGCCTTATGTTACAGTGGCAGCTATACGTAAATAAAGAAAACAAACTGTATAACAAAATGGCCAGCACCGAAACCCTTACCTGGTATGATGGCGCAGTAAATAAAGACTCAATATTAAAATTAGAATTGAACGAAGGGGTAACTGAAATATTAGGTTATAAATGCGATGAGCTTATTTTTACCTGTGTAAGCGGTGTACAAAAATATTACTTCAGCAAAAAAATTGCAGTTGATCCAAAACTGTTTGCCAACCATAAATTCATGAACTGGTATGAATACATTTCAAGATCAAATGCATTACCATTAAAAGCTATTGTTGATAATGCGCAGTTCACCTGGGAAAGCATTGCCTCAGATGTGCAGGAAGTAAAACTGGAAGAGTCGTTCTTCGCTCTGCCGGCCGGTGTTGCTACTACGCAGGGTGCACTGTAATATAATAAATGGGCCATTCACCAACCGGCAAATGGCCCATTTATCATTAACCATTTAAGCTATTATGCGTTACTCATAGTTTTTGTCCCGCTGTTCCTGCTGAAAATCCTGTTCATTCTTCAGCTCTTTCTCCTCAAACTTCTTCTCATCCACTTTGTCCTTCTTGGCGTTCTCTTCTGCTATATCAGCAGTTTTGTTCATAAAAGAACTTACAGGGCCCTTCATATTATCCTGCGGGTCTGTTTTATGCAATGTTTCCGGGTCGGGTTGCGAAACCGGGTTATCATGCTTTACCTCTTCTTTCTTTTTCTTGTCGATTAACTTATTGTCCTTGTTTTCCATAATCAAAGCATTTCCACTAGTTATGGAAAAATTGTGCCACCCTAATCAATTGGCAATGAGCAATTAGCAATAGGCAAAAGAATACAAAGCTCATTAGGAAACCGACAACAATTTATCGCGGGTTGCGAATTAACCCTTAAAACCCGAAACCTGAACTGAACAACTGAATAACTCAATAACTTACAACGGCAACTAAGAACTAAGAACTATGAACTATGAACAATGAACTATGAACATTAAACAACAACAACAACCTTCCCTACAGTCCTCCCCGTTTCAACCGCCAAATGCGCCTCGCCCATTTTTTCGAAAGGGAATATAGCCGCCACATGCGCTTTTAAAATTCCTTTTTGTAACCAGCCGGCAATCACATTCATATCTTCTCCGCTTGAATACACCAATATAGCGTTGCCATTCACACCCTTGTCTGTTGCTTTTGCTTTACGCTCGTCGTTCAGCCCCAAAATACTAATAAATGAACCGCCGGGTTTTGTAACGTTTATCGACAGGTTGAGATTATCGCCACCAACGGCATCGAGCGTAAGATCGAAACTGTTCTCACTTTGTTGCCAGTTGTGGTTTTTATAATCGATGTGTTCATCGGCGCCAAGCGACAATACAAAATTGCGGTTAGCGGCAGATGAAGTGCCGGTTACATGCGCACCCAGGTGCTTGGCTATTTGTACCGCAAAATGCCCCACGCCACCAGCCGCCGCATGTATCAACACGCGTTTACCAGCTGTAATGTTTGCATTCTTAACCAGGGCCTGGTAAGCTGTTAGCGCCGCCAGGGTAGCCGCCGCAGCTTCTTCAAATGAAATGTTCGCCGGCTTTAATGCCAGCTGATTGGCCGGCACCGCTACAAACTGCGCATACGCTTTGCCATGACCGGGAAAATTTACCATCCCAAATACTTCATCGCCCGGTGAAAATGTCGCATTATTCGCTTCTGTCACTACACCGGCAATGTCCCAGCCAATAATGAGGGGACTTTCCGTATTAATTCTGCCATAAACGCCGCTGCCTGTACGGGTTTTAACATCAACCGGGTTAATGCCGATGGCTTTTACCTGAACCAGCACTTCTCCTTCTTTAATACTGGGCTTTTCTATATCAACCACCTTTAATTCTTCAATACCACCCGTTTTTGCCAATACTATTGCTTTCATATTTTTCTGTTTTGTAGTGTAAAATTATACCGGTTAAAACACATAATTTTGGTACAATTATTACATTTCCCGGTAAATTCATGACATGATCAAAGAAAACCTGCACGAACCTTTTTCTATTGCCTACACCACCCAGGAAGAAGGTGGCATACAGGGCCACCAGCACAATTTCTTCGAGCTGGTATTTATAATTGCTGGCACAGGCACCCAGTGCATCAATGACAGCAGGCATAATTACAACCCCAATCATATGTTCCTTATTACGCCCGAAGATTGTCATTCCCTGGAAGTGAATACCGCCACCACTTTTTTCTTTTTACGCTTCAATAACATTTACCTCAAAGAAGGCGGCCTGCCTCACGACAATATTCAACGCCTTGAATTTATTCTGCAAAATGCCAACCATCGCCCCGGTTGTATTTTAAGGAACCAAACCGATAAATTGCTGGTACGGCCGATGGTTGAAGCAATAATTCGCGAATATGTAAACCGCGATATTTACAATCATGAACTAATAAAACAACTGGTAAACACCCTCATCATCGTTGTTGCCCGTAACATTGCCAAGTACCATCAGCTCGATATCAGTGAGCAAACAGAAGATAAAGCGCTGGATATCCTTCATTATTTACAACGGCATATATACGAACCAGCCAAACTACGCGCCGGGCACATTAGCCAGGAATTTAATATTGCCCCCGCTTACCTGAGCAGGTATTTTAAACAACATACCGGCGAAACCATGCAGCAATATATATCCGGTTATAAAACCCGGCTTATTCAACACCGCCTACAATACAGCGATAAACGCATTACCGAAATAGCAGAAGAATTCAGCTTTACCGACGAAAGCCATTTGAATAAATTCTTTAAGAACCAGGCTGGCGTAAGCCCTAAAGAATACCGCAGGCAATTAAAAATACAGGTAAGCTGATGCCCGCTAATTCCCGTACTTTTGCCGGATGCAGAAAACTTCCTTTTCAATTGAGAACACGCTTTCGAATTTGCAGATAGAGGCTTTGAACGAGATGCAACAGGCATCCCTGGAGGCTAATAAAACGTCGAACGAAGTAATATTGCTGGCAGATACCGGCTCGGGCAAAACGCTCGCTTTTCTGCTGCCTGTAACCCAATTGCTTCATAAGAAGTCGGTAACCCAGGCCCTCATTGTTGTGCCCTCGCGCGAACTGGCCATGCAAATTGAGAGTGTTTTCAAAAAAATGGGAACAGGCTTTAAGATCACCTGCTGCTATGGCGGCCATAAACGCGAAATTGAAGAAAATAACCTGCAGCAGGCCCCCGAAGTCATAGTGGGCACACCAGGCCGCCTTGGCGATCATATTCGCCGTGGTAACATTACTACTACTCATATTGAGACCCTGGTGCTCGATGAATTTGACAAATCGCTTGAACAGGGGTTTGAAGAAGAAATGTCGTTTGTAATACAAAGCCTGCCCGGCCTAAAGAAAAGGATCCTCACTTCGGCCACCGAAGCCGTGGAAGCGCCGGCATTTGTTGGGTTGAAAGAACCTGTAAAGATCAACTTCTTAACAGGCGAAACATCCCCTGCCCTGGCCGTTAAAATGGTTAAGAGCGAGGATAAGGATAAATCAGAAACACTGTTCAGACTGATCTGCGCCCTGGGCAACCGCTCAACCATTGTATTTTGTAACCAGCGCGAGTTTGTAGAAGAAGCATGTGCGTTCCTGAAAGAAAAAGGCATTGTAGCTGTATTTTATCATGGCGCCATGGAACAACAGGAACGCGACAGCGCTTTGTGTAAGTTCCGCAATGGCAGCTCGAATGTACTTGTGACTACCGACCTCGCTGCACGCGGTTTAGACATTCCCAACATTCGCTATATTTTACATTTTCAACTGCCTACTACCCAGGAATCGTACACACACCGCAATGGTCGTACCGCCCGCATGGACCGTAGCGGAACCGCCATTTTAATACTGGGACCAAAGGAATATGTTCCTGCCTATATTACGCCTGAGCCTGAACTTATTACCCTGCCTAACGAGGCCGTGCTGCCTCAAAAACCGGTATGGGCCACCCTGTATATTTCAGCCGGTAAAAAAGACAAGGTGAATAAAGTTGATATCGTTGGCTTTCTCACCAATAAAGGCCAATTGAAAAAAGACGATATCGGGCTCATTGAGGTAAAAGATTTCTTCTCTTTTGTGGCCATACGTAAAAACCACGCCAGCCACACGTTAAACCTGATTAAAACAGAAAAGATCAAGAACAAGAAGGTGAAGATAGAGGTAGCGAAATAATAAAAGGACCAAATCACAAATTCCAAGGACCAAATAATAAATACAAAAAACCCAAAAACCAATTGTAATTAAGATTTGGTTTTGGGTTTTATTTTTTGGTTCTTGGAATTTGGTTTTTGAGATTTTTTGCTGGTATGATTATTTAAGCGAATTCAACAGTGATACATAACACTGATGAAACGCCTGAAGACCATAGGTAAAGTGCTGGTGCAAACTTTTAAAAATTTTATGGAAGATAAGATCCTGAAATTTAGCGCCGCCCTTGCCTATACCACCACTTTTTCGTTTGGTCCGTTACTGGTTGTCATTATTTTCCTATGCAGCATCTTCCTGGGCGAAGAGGCCGTAACCGGACAAATATACAACCAGATGAAATCGTTTGTAGGTGCCGATACAGCGCTGCAACTTCAAACCATTATAAAAAATGCATCGCTGAGCGGAAAAAATACAACAGCCGCGGTGATCGGTATTGTAACTTTATTATTCAGTGCAACGGCAGTGTTTGCCGAAATACAGGATTCCATAAACACCATCTGGGGGTTTAAAGCAAAGCCCCAAAAAGGCTTTTGGCAATTTATAAGAACGCGGTTCTTATCCTTTTCCATTATTGTTAGCCTCGGGTTCTTATTACTTGTTTCGCTGGCCGTAACAAGTGTTATTGAAGGATTAAGCAAACGGTTAATGGCGCATTTTCCCGATATTACCGTTGCTGTATTTTATATTATAAACCTGGTTATTTCATTCACAGTAATAACAACCCTGTTTGCCCTGATCTTTAAAGTGCTGCCCGATGCAAAAACAAAATTTAAAGACATTATGCCCGGCGCCATTGCCAGTGGCATTCTCTTTATGATAGGTAAATTCGGCATCTCCTTCTATATAGGTACAAGCAATGTAGGTTCTACATATGGGGCCGCAGGCTCTTTGGTAGTGTTATTATTGTGGGTTTACTATTCAGCCATCATTTTATACATTGGCGCCGAATTTGCCAAAGCCTGGAGTGTTCACAAAGGCACATCTATACAACCCAACGACTACGCGGTATCGCTTACAAAAATTGAAGTAGAAACCGATAAGCATAAAAACACCGAAGTTAAAGAGATCAAAAAATAGCTCACCTCCAATAATGAAAACCGCGCACATAAAATATGTGAAAAATACCTGTTTTTATTCCCTCAATATTAATTAATCTCGAATACTGGAAAGTGCGATCATTTAGTGTAGATATTTTGATCAGCTACCATTGTAACTGAGGAGGCGAAGCTTTATAAAAAATTCATATTTCAGCATACCGGGAAAAAACCCGGTATGATACATGTAAATCCCACCTTACTTTACCCGGTTACCCACAATAGTTTTGTGTGAGGATAAAATAAAAAAGAGATTCCATTCAATTCATTCTCATGAAAATTACAGTAGCTATAGTAGACGACCACAAAATGCACATAGATGCGGTAAAACGTTTAATAACAGAATCGGGTAAAATAGAAGTTGTAGCAGCAGCGCTCAATGGTGAAGGCTTTTTACAACAGTTGTCGTTATTGCCCCAGCCACCAGACATTGCCTTGATCGATGTAGAGATGAAAACAATGAACGGCATAACAGTAGCAACAACCATACAGGAACGTTACCCCACCGTAAAAATGGCCGCGCTTTCGCAACGGGAAGATGATTATACCATCATTAAAATGATACGTGCAGGCTGTTGCGCTTACCTCATAAAGAACTCCATGGATTTTGATCAACTCGAAAATGCGATCCTTGAAATAAATGCCCAGGGTTATTATAATGCCGATGCCATTAATATAAATCACCGGCGATTACTAACGAAAACCATGCGGGACGAAGACCTGAAAATAACCGATAGAGAAAGAGAATTTCTTCAACTGGCCTGCAGCGACCTGGCCTATAAACAGGTAGCCGATAAAATGAATTTATCTGAACGCACCATCGATGGGTATCGCGAAAACCTGTTTAGTAAATTAAATGTACATACGCGGGTTGGCATGGTGCTGGAAGGCTTACGCAGAGGTGTCATTAGTATTTGAACAATGTTGGTTTCATTCATTAATCAATAACAGAGTATTATTTAACCTTTAAAATTTATTACCATGCCAAAAGGTGTTCTTTTTGAAACTGAAACAAACGGGACTCTTACCCAAATCGATGATTCAGTATTAAACAAAATAAAAGGCTCGGCAAAAGTAAACGGCGGCGTTATTGAGCTTTCATTTACTTTAATACTCGACAATGCTTCAATTGTAAATAAACCCGGCACTCTTACCAAACAGGCATTTTGGCCTTTAGATGGAAATTTTGAAATGGAACTTAAAAATCCAGAAACGGTACTAACACAGAAAGGAAATGATAAGCCTGCAAGCTTCCAAATAAAAGTTGACTGGCCCGACGGGAAAATAGGTGGTGCCGGCGCGCTGAGAGCTCCCCGGGAAATTGAAAAAGAGAAAGACCGTTCATAATAGTTACTTAGTTTTATCAAAAAACTCAGTAACGAAGCCATCCCAATCAGATTTATCGGTGAACTCATTTTTTATATGGGGATAAACATCAAGCAGTCTTCTCCATATGCCATGTTTCCCCTGAAAAAATGCAGGTGCAAAAAATGAAAGAAAAGACGGATGATTTTCTTCCAAACCGGATGCTGAATCCTCAGTATCCGGTTCTGGTTTTCTCATAGCAGCCAGTACATTTTTTTTGACGCATTCAAGCTTTTCTTTTATAGCAGAAATCTCTTTTGTTAATGCACCAGGTACACATACCTGAAACTGCGTATTCAACTGCACCACAAAATTGTATAGGTCAATAATTCCATAATCATCATCAGGCGTAAGATCACCACAAAGTTTTCTGGCTTTAATTACATTTGTTTTATACCCGATCAAAGCAGGATCGTTATATATATTCTTCAGGAAAAGGGTAAGATCATTAAGGCATTTAACCAACAAGTCATAATCAGTTAAAAAGTTACAGGCAAAAGACACAATAGTTAAATCAAAGTCGGGATAATGGGTAAGAAATTCATGCAGGAATTTATCCGAATATTTTATATCAAAACTATTTACGAACGCGTTTGCTAATTCCGGCAATTTCATATTGGGATTTTCTTCCAGCATAGCAAATACCATTCTGTAATTTATACCTGGTAACGGCATGGTTGTTTGTGAAGCTACCATCATGTTTACAGAATGCCTTAATTCATAACCCGTATCTATCATTTGGGTATAACAATTCAACGCAAAATAAACGTCCACATACCCAAGGCCTTCTTTAAAGATCTCGTTCAGGTCTGTTGCAGTATATAACTTTGATGCATGGGCAATACATTCATCAAGAGCAGACAGCTTAAAATTTAATGCATTTTCTTCAATAATATTCGTAAAACCCTTGGCCTGTGTAAACAAATCCTTATTAAAAAATGCAAATTGTTGTTTGTTAAAACTATTTTTCTCTTTGTTGGAGAAACTTCCGGAGGCTTGCATATATGAACACAAGTTCTTCCGTATCTCACTTTTAATTGTTGAAATGGTTTTTTCATTTTGATTGAGAGTGAGGCCAAACTCCCTTAAAAGGTCCTCAAATTTCCCTAAGGGGAAATAAAACAATCCACCCCCATGCCCCCAGGTGATCACGAAGTTATGATAGGTAACACCCTCCTCAACGTCCATGCTTTGTACCAACTGAAGAAAGCTGACAAGAGTAGTTTTATCATAAAAATCTCTACAACAATATCTATTAGTTTCAGGAATATCTGCCAGGTATCTTATTTTACCTTCTGTAACCGGTCTTTTAATGGAGATCTTATCATACTTCTGATTGTAATACAAAATGTAATACCTTAAATTCTCAAACTGCTTTTGATCTAAAATGGATTGCTCCAGATCATTATACTCAAAATATGTTTCGCCATCATGCGCCATAATAATAACTATGCGCCATTTGTGTATTGGGGCCATACAGTTAGTGTTTAGTGGTATCACTAATTTAGCGAAACTTCTGCTTATCACCGTTTGTACTGTACAGGTAGTTTTCCCGCAGCAGAACGTGTTTTTTCCCCTCACCAAACAAACGCTGCAAACCGGCCTGTCGAGCCCGCATGTACGAAAGATAGTTCAGGACAAATATGGCTTTATGTGGCTTGCTACACAAGATGGGCTAAACCGGTTCGACGGTACTCAGTACGTGATCTTCAACTCAGGCAGTGTTGACCAAAATCATATTATTACCGGTACAGACGTTTATGATATTGCCATTGATGCCAGCGGTGAATACTTATGGGTATTAACCGCCTATAACGGTTTAAGTAAAATAGAATTACGAACGTGCCGCGTTGTAAGCACACACCCCATTCAATTATCATTACCAGCCCCCAAAGGACTTTGGTTAAAATGTATGTTTATAAAAGGGTCGCATATTTTTATAGGCACCAATGAGGGTTATTATATTCGTTTTAATACGGCAAACGCACAAATAGACCAGATCACCTTATGTACAGCCAGCTTTCATGCCAGCGGGTCTATTGATAGAATTTATGCCAGCAACAACAACATTTGGTTGTTTATTTCAGGAACAGGCATTGTGTTACTCGACCCTGCAGGTAATAAACATATAAGCACTACACCCCTGCCCAGCCTTACATTTTATGATGTTTCGGCTGGCAATGGGTTGCTTTTTGCCGCCAGCTCAAATGGTATTTTATCATTCTCCCTAAACACCGGGGCTATAGATTCAACCAGCTCATGGGGCCGGTATTTGTACCAGTTAACAAAAGGCCACAACTGGCAGGCCCTTCACTATGCAAATGATACCCTGCTGGCAACAGGTATTAAAGGCTGCTGGTCAATTGACCTTACCCGCAGGCAATATACCCGTATCATTTGCAGCCGTAATTATGAAGATAAAGACTGGATATTATTAACCAGCAGTATTGTAAAAACCGGACGCAGCATTTGGCTGGGCACCCAATACGGCGCAGGCTGCATCAGGGATCTACATACACCCTTTGTTGGCTTCAACACCTCAATGGATGGGTCGGGATTAAATATCCGTCACAGCAATATGCTTGCCACCAACAACGACTCTACCATTATAGTGTGCGCCGACGATGGCACCTATCTTGTAAACCATACAACAGGAAAATTTCAACGCATTTTTTCAGATGATGTTTTTTATAGCGTCTTTAAGGCGCCCGGTAATTATATTATTGCCAGTGGCGTTACCAGCGGTTTACATATAGCCGATGAAAACGGGCGCCCCGTTTCGCTCAAAAAAGTTTTTCCCGAGCTGTTACCTATACAAAAAGATGTTTTAATTAGCGCCACCAGGTTTAACGACTCGTTGTATTTTCTGGCAAGCCAAAATGAAAAAGGATTGTACAAATGGAACATCCGGTTAAAACAGGTTACAGTAATTGATACAGGTACCCGACCCATACAATTAACAGGCACTATTATAAACAGGCTGTACACCGATGCCGGCAATAAACTGTGGGTATTGGGTGATAATTACATTTCTATTATCGATCCACTGGCCGCCACCATTCGTACAATAAAACCGCAAGTGCCTCAATCGAAAAAAGAACTCAGCATTATTATGGATATGTGCGAACTGGCCGGCAGTTATTGGTTAACTGTATATGGCATTGGCATTGTACAACTCAATGCCAACCTTACCATACGCCGGATCTTTTCAATAAGGGAAGGTCTTAATAATACAGGAGTATATAAACTATTCCCACTTGGCAATTTGTCGTTACTGGTATCAACAAACAATGGGCTGAGCGTGCTGGATACCCGAACAGGTTTGTACAAAAATTATTTTGAACAGGATGGGCTTCAATCGAGCAGCTTTGAAGAAACCAGCGGGGCAAGCCAAAATGGTTTTATGTTCATGGGTGGCACCAATGGGTTTACCAGGATCGACATTAACAAGTTTAATATTAACACAGGCCCACCGGTCACATACTTCACCAATATTCGAATTCATAAAACGGTTAAAGCAATTAGTTCTGCAACCGACACAATGAATGCGGAGCTGGAAGAACTGGTAATTCCGAGTAGTTGGGTGCAGGCCAATATTTCGTTTGCCGGTATTCATTTTGCCAATCCCGATAAGGTCACCTATGCTTACCGCATCAGGCAGCAGGATACTAACTGGATAGCCAACGGTCCCCAACACTTTATTACACTAATGGGTTTGCGTCCCGGCGCTTATACATTAGAAATAAAGTCGGCCAATGAAGATGGGTATTGGAGCGCAGTAAAAAAATTAAACCTCATCATAAAACCCAAATGGTTTCAAACCATTGGGTTCAAGTTACTGGTGTGTTTACTGGCCGCCGGTTTAATATATGCACTATACCGTTACCGCCTTTACCAGTTGTATAAGCAACACCTTATTAGAAAAAATATTGCCAGCGACCTGCACGATGATATTGGCAGTACGCTTAACACAGTTAAAATATTCACCCACCTTGCCAAAAAAGATGTGAATGACTTTAATAACCTAAATCAGATAGAGATGGCTTTAACAGAAGCCTCAACCGGTTTAAGGGATATGATCTGGATCCTCGACGACTCGGGCGATACGGTATACGATCTGCTGGAAAGGGTAAAGAAATTTGCCGTTCCCGTAACTGTTGCCAATGGCGTGCACCTGCAATGCACTAACGATGATAAATGCAGGCACCTGGTGCTTTCCAAAAACGAAAAACGAAACCTGCTGTTAATTGCAAAAGAAACCATCAACAACAGTCTTAAATATGCGCAGTGTAAAAACATCACTATTAACATAGAACTGAAAAAAGGCGCATTATGTATGACCATCGACGACGATGGCGAGGGGTTTATTATCACCTCCCATACCGATGGCAATGGCCTCGGCAATATTAACTTCAGGGCCGGGCAAATTGGCTATACCGCCATTATACAATCAACACCCGGCAAAGGCACACAGGTAAAAGTAGCCAGAACATCTTAAGGACAATTGCAGTATATTTGAACTTCCTGAGTAACGCCTATCAATGAAAGTCAGTAATCTAACACCATGTGAAAAGATCAGCCACTATGTTGACAGGGTGCTGGTCATTGAAGATGTGCTGGTCACCAACCCATTCACATTGCCATTATATGCCAATGGCGCACCTACCCTGTTGTTTCAAACAGCCAAAGGAATTATAAAGAACAACAGCAATAACCTAACGCTGTTTGGCCAAACGGTTTTTCCCGAAACCCTAACCATTCGCGATAATTTCACCCTTATCGCCTATTTCTTCAAACCCTTTGCGTTATTTGCCCTTTTTGGCGTTTCGGCCCAGGAACTCACCAATAACCCCATCGACCTGAACCTGCTGGCCCCTTCCAAAACACAGCAATTGCAGGAACAATTATTAAATGCAGCTACCACAGAGGAAATGATCGGCCTGCTGAATGATTATATATTCAGCCTTATTACCAAAACCACCGTCGATAGCCAGATCATTCGCTTTGCCACCCTTACCATTGCTCAAAATGCCGGCAAAGACGCCCTGTTAAAAGTGCAAAAGGAGCTGCATGTAACCGAACGCACCTTTCAACGGATGTTCGAAAAGAACATTGGTATTGCGCCAAACCTGTACCGGCGCATCTGGCAGTTCAACAATGCCTTTCAGCAGCTCAATAACCGCCAGTTTGTAAAACTCTCCGATATCGCCTTCGCCAATGGCTATGCCGACCAAAGCCACTATATTCGTGCTTTTAAGGAATTTACCGGCATTACGCCAAAAGACTACCTCAAATTCGGCCAATCCGAATAATGTCGGGTTTGTTCTATTTTAAAATTCTGCGCCGCCGTTTCTTTGTGTTATCAATAAAACATAAAACAAAGAACAATGACCAATCAAATTTATCCCTGTTTATGGTTTAACGGACAAGCTCAGGCCGCAGCTAACTTTTATTGCTCAGTATTTAAAAACTCAAAGATCACTGCCGACAATCAAATGGTGGTAACCTTTGAACTGAATGGAAAGAAATTTATGGGCTTGAACGCCGGTCCACAGTTTCAATTTAACGAAGCCGTATCCTTTGTAGTTGATTGCGAAACCCAGGAAGAGATCGATTATTATTGGGAGAAATTAACGGCCAACGGCGGTAATGAAGGACAATGCGGCTGGTTAAAAGATCAGTTTGGCGTTAGCTGGCAAATTGTTCCAACAATTTTACCCAAACTGTTGAGCGATCCCGCTAAAGCGCAAAAAGTTTTGCAGGCATATATGCAAATGAAAAAATTCGATATAAAAAAGTTAGAGAATGCCTAAGCCGGCACACCTCAAACTAATGCCTCATTTCAGTTTTGAAGTGAGGCTTTTTTTTATATTTTGTGCCCGCAACTTATTCTAAGTGAAAATAAATATCATAGCATGTTCACAACACTCACCAGCCTGGCAGGTTTACGCATCGATGACGAAAGAATTAAAGAATTTTTAGAGAAGAATGGTTTTAAATATCCTAAAAAACCTTTTATTTCCAACCGCTCAACCGACACTTCTTATTGGGTACAAAATAAAAAACTCGGCATCGATCTGTTATTCAATGCACGGAACTATAATGAAAAATATCCATTGGTACAGGGTGAAAAAAAAGGTGTTTGGGTACCCGTGCTAAACAGAGCAAGGTGGTATAACAACAAATCAAAGACAGAATTTCCGTTGAACATAGATTTCGGGCATGACTTTGAAACGCTGAAAGCAAAACTAGGCGAGCCAACACAAAAGAGCAGCGATGTATCGCACACCTGGTTAAATGACGATGGCTCTGAAAGCTGGTACCGCTGGAGGTTGCCGCTCGACAATGAAAGATCGCTTGAGTGGGGACTTGAATTTGGCGACGACCTCACCATCAACGATTTTATGGTTGGGCTCCCCTACCACAATCCTGTTTTTGAGTTTTATTACGAATGGAATAACGAAAATTTTGAGTCCTTCATTAAACGTAAAGATTGGCGTGAAACTGCTCACCTGATGTTTTTGCAATGGACCATTGACAACAACATGGTAACTATAAATGAAAATACCGCAGCTGTTGCCAAAGACATTAAAGAAGGTAAATTGCCCATTACAGAATATATAAAGGCGCTCAACAGAGGGTATATGCTCGAAGAGGATTTTTCGGCCGAACAGCGGTTCATTTATTCATACATTCATAATGTAGGCAGCTACGATACACTGTTTACACGCGATGTAGCGCATACATTTTTAAAAGAGGGCCAATTAAAAGAAAATTATTTCGGCAAAGAAGCTACGGAGCAATTGAATGCGATCGATTACAATACAGAAAACTACGCCATAGTAAAGTCGATCATCGATAACCGGCTGGCGGAGTACAAAGAACATAAGTTCAAACAAAGCAAACAGCTGTAACTGTTATAAACGCGCCCAGCTTTTTAAAAACCTCCATTTTAGATGGAGGTTTTCTATTATTGACATTTTTAAACGAGGCAACTTTAGCATTCCGAATAATCTGAAGAAAAAAGACCATTGATGGCGTAGATCTTACTTATTTCTATCTCCAACTTATCATCAAGCCGCAGCCACTGTTTTCCATCCTTCTCAAACACATTTGTAATAAAACCATTGGCGCGGGTTACGCCGCCATCTTCATACAACATGGCGGCATGTTGTTTTTCCTGAAAGAGCTTCATTACGATTTCATAAAAACTGCCTTTGGCAGGTAATGTTTCTCTGGTACCACTGTCCATAATAATAAATTTACTGTTTATCGAAGTGCATAATATTACCATTTTTCTTTGTTAAATCGTATTTCGGTTGAGTTAATATAGATTTTACCTATCTCATAATAGAATCAATTGATTATTGTTATATCTTCAAAAGCCTAATTTTACCCACCTGCACAATTAGCTGTGCAATAATGAATCACGTAATACCATAAACAACTTATAAAATGGAAAAAGACGTAAAAGACATTAGCAAATGCCCATTTCATAATGGCAGCTTACATCAAAACGTTGGCGGTGGTGGTACAAAGAACCGCGATTGGTGGCCTAACCAGTTAAAGGTAAGCATCCTGCGTACGCACTCCGAAAAATCTAACCCCATGGGGAAAGATTTCAATTACGCCGAAGCTTTCAAAACCCTTGATTTGGAAGCAGTAAAGAAAGACCTGCATGCATTGATGACCGATTCGCAGGACTGGTGGCCGGCCGATTTTGGTCATTATGGTCCCCTGTTTATTCGTATGGCCTGGCACAGCGCCGGTACTTATCGTGTATTTGATGGCCGTGGCGGTGGTGGCGCAGGTCAGCAACGTTTTGCGCCGCTCAACAGCTGGCCCGATAACGTGAGCCTCGATAAAGCCCGCAGATTACTTTGGCCCATTAAACAAAAATATGGTAACAAGCTCAGCTGGGCCGATCTGTTGATCCTTACCGGCAACATCGCATTGGAATCAATGGGTTTTAAAACATTTGGTTTTGCCGGTGGCCGCCCCGATGTTTGGGAACCAGATGAAGATGTATATTGGGGTGCAGAAAATACCTGGCTGGGTGGCGACATCCGTTATGCGCATGGTTCGCCAGGGGTGCCCAAAGAACATGGTGTTGTTTCATCCGACGACGATGCAGACGGTAAAATTCATAGCCGCAATCTTGAAAAACCGCTTGCAGCCGTACAAATGGGTTTGATATATGTCAACCCGGAAGGGCCCGATGGCAACCCCGACCCCATTGCTGCCGCTAAAGATATTCGCGATACGTTTGGCCGCATGGCAATGAACGATGAAGAAACAGTTGCTTTAATTGCAGGCGGACATAGCTTTGGTAAAACCCATGGCGCCGCGCCTTCGTCGCACAATGGCAATGAACCTGAAGCAGCAGACATCGAGCAGCAGGGCCTGGGCTGGCACAACAGTTATGGTACAGGTAAAGGCGCCGATACTATCACCAGCGGTCTTGAAGTAACCTGGACAACCACGCCTACCAAATGGAGCAATAACTTCTTTGAGAACCTGTTTGCTTTTGAATGGGAATTAACAAAGAGTCCCGCCGGTGCGC
Source organism: Niastella sp. OAS944 (assembly GCA_024809215.1). Classification (GTDB taxonomy): domain Bacteria; phylum Bacteroidota; class Bacteroidia; order Chitinophagales; family Chitinophagaceae; genus Niastella. The sequence continues at coordinate 112,194 of JANUBW010000001.1, forward strand.
ACCAATGGGTAGCCAAGAATGCAGAGGCCATTATTCCCCATGCATTTGATGGTTCTAAAAAGCAATTGCCCACCATGCTTACCACCGACCTTTCTTTACGTTTTGATCCTGTTTACGAAAAAATATCAAGACACTTTTTAGAGAACCCCGATGCATTTGCCGATGCGTTTGCCCGCGCATGGTTTAAATTAACCCATCGCGATATGGGCCCCCGCGCCCGTTACCTGGGACCCGATGTGCCGGCTGAAGAATTGATTTGGCAGGACCCCATCCCTGCAGTTGATCATAAACTGGTTGACGATAATGATGTGGAATCTTTGAAAGCAAAAGTACTGGCATCGGGCCTTAACATTGGCGAACTGGTTTCTACTGCATGGGCTTCCGCTTCTACTTTCCGTGGAAGCGACAAACGTGGTGGCGCTAATGGCGCACGCATTCGCCTGGCCCCGCAAAAAGACTGGGAAGCAAATAACCCGGCGCAATTAAAGAAAGTATTGAGCAAACTTGAAAGCATTCAAAAAGAATTTAACGACGCGCAAAAAGGCGGCAAAAAAATATCACTGGCCGATTTGATTGTGCTGGCCGGCGCCGCTGCTGTTGAAAAAGCAGCAAAAGATGCCGGACATAACATCACCGTTCCATTTGCAAGCGGCCGTATGGATGCTTCGCAGGCACAAACCGATGTTGAATCAATTGGCTATTTGGAACCGGTTGCCGATGGCTTCCGTAACTACCGCAGCAACAGGTTGCATGTATCTACAGAAGCGATGCTGATAGATAAAGCAAACCTGCTAACACTTACAGCGCCCGAACTAACGGTACTGGTAGGCGGCTTACGTGCACTGAACGCGAATTATGATGGTTCTAAAAACGGGGTATTCACCACGCGCCCCGGTGTATTGACCAACGATTTCTTTGTGAACCTGCTCGATATGAACACCGCATGGAAAGCAGTTTCAGAAGACAAAGAATTGTACATTGGTACCGATCGTAACAGCGGTCAACCAAAGTGGACAGCTACCCGGGCCGACCTGGTATTTGGTTCCAACTCAGAACTGCGCGCCATTGCAGAAGTGTACGGCAGCTCCGATTCGAAAGATAAATTTGTAAACGACTTTGTAGCAGCGTGGAATAAAGTGATGAATTTAGATAGATTTGATTTGGATTAATTGTAATTCACATACAAGTGAAGAGCCCCGATGATGTTCGGGGCTCTTTTGATTTTAAAGCGTAGGAATAACTTTCTTTATACTTCCATCTTCATTGAACTCCAGTCTATCAATACACACTTCGCGGTTATAGCCTGCCGGTGGGCCCATATATATACCACCGGGGCGTTTAAAGCGATGATACACGATGTACCATTCATCTTTACCCGGCACCTGCAAAATGGAGTGATGCCCCGTAGCATAAATACCTTTGCTTATATCCTTGCTTAAAATGGTCTCATACTTCGAAAAATCAACCGGGCCTGTGGGCGAAGTTGTTTTCACATACCGCACCTGGTATTCGGGACTGCGGGTATCGTTCTTAGACCACATAAAATAATAAAAACCGTTGCGATAGAACACATAAGTGCCTTCGGTAAAATACTGATTGCCTTTTACCAATACCTGTATTGTATTGGGTTTTATTGAAACCATATCCTCATTCAATTCACAAACCGCCATAAAATTATTTCCCCAATACAAATAGGTTGTACCGGTTTTGGGATCGGTAAATACATCGGGATCTATGTTTTGCCCGCGAACGCCCTCAGGAAATTTATCAATCAATGGTTTGCCCGAATCTTTAAACGGTCCGGTTGGGTTATCGGCAACTGCTACGCCTATTTTTTGACCGGCCGTGAAAAAATAATAGTATTTGTATTTCCCGCTTTTATCTTTCTTCTCTATAATACAGGGCGCCCAGGCATTTCGTTTCGTCCAGGTAACATCTTTTTCCAGGTCAAGGACCACGCCTTCGTCTTTCCAGGTCTTCAGGTCTTTTGAAGAAAACGTTTTGAAAAAGGTACCACTCCAGTTATCGAACCCATCGCTGGTTGGGTATATATAATACTTCTTCGTTTTTTCAGCATATAATATTTCGGGGTCGGCATAACTGCCGGCAAGCACAGGATTGTTCTTGTTCGGTTCTGTAAGCGAATCAAAAGAAAGCCCCCAATGCTGCGCCAGTGTTTCGGCTTCTTCCTTTGTAAGATGAATAACAGCGCCGTGTTTTGGTGTAGTAAAATTAGTGGTCTTCATTAACCCTTCATTGAAATGGCCCAGATCGGTAAAGTTTACAAAATCACTGGTTTCGCTGAAACCAAAGTTGTGCGTCTTTAAACCATATACATCATACATCAGCACCCATTTATTTTCACCGATCCGCTTCCACACATTGGGCGCTTCGCAGGCCACTTTTTCAGGATCGTACCAACGGGCGTCAAATTCAAAATCACCATTTATTCTGTCCGAAACAGCCTGTTTTATACCGGGCTGTCCATCGTGCGCTACATAAAACATGCGATACTTATTGCCCACCTTTGTTATATCGGCATCAATGGCCGATACTTTTGGATCGGGGTATTGAAAAAGCAGTTGCGGTAATGTTTCAATTTTATCAAAGGCATCGTTTACGTATACATAGTACAGTTTGTTAGCCTCATTTTTGAACCGCATGGTAAAATAGATCATCAGTTTGCCTTTCACCTCATCATAGGTTATTTCAGGCGCCCACACGCAACCAACTTCGCTCAACCCGGCAGAAAGGGTATCAAAGCTGATATTGGTACGTTTCCAGTTAATAAGGTCCCACGATTTTATCAGAACCAGGCCACGGTTATTACCCCAGCCGTATGCTGCGCCATCACGCTCCCATTCGGTAGTACGTAAGCCATCACGTTTTGCAAATACATGCAGATCGGTCATGGCTGCATAAAAAGCGCCATCGGGCCCGCGGAAAATATGCGGATCGCGAATGCCTTTTTGTTTGGCAATGGTATCGCCGGCCATTACCGGTTTACCATTGTTCAATGCGGTGAAACTATAACCATCGGGGCTCAATGCCATATGTATTCCATGGGTTTCATCTTTATGAAAAAGCATCAGGTAGGCGCCCATGTCCTTCTCTTGCGGCACTGCATTTTTATAACGGAACTGATTGAACCTTGCCTTTGCTTTACCGGCCGATAACAACCCTATACGCAATGCATAAAATCCCTTGTAGTTGTTATGATTCAAACCCGATACATCTGCATTTTCAATAAGCGGGGTCCACACCTTTCCGTCTTTGCTTACAAACAGGTTCAGGTTGTTGCCTTTGTTATGAAGCTTTACAAAAAAATGCTTCCCAATTTTATTGGGGATAGTTATTGAATCATTGGCATTTTTATAAATAGTGAACCGGCTTCCATCAGATACCAGACCGGCATATGCTTTCTCATTGTAAAACAACATCAGGCCGGCGGTATTGCCCGGCTCTGTTGTTACCTCAACCCGTGTTTCATAATTTTTATCGGTAGCCGTTGCAAGCAACAGCCGGGCATCGGCGGGGGTTCTTCCTTTTGCTTCCACAAAAAGGCTTTGCTGTTTAATGGCAATCGACTGCGGTGCATATTCTTTCCAAAACGTCCATTGCAGGCCCAGCGAATCGCTTTTAAAATCATCGGAAAGTGCAAGCCCATGTTTTATCGTTGCGCCCGGGTTTGTTGTAACTGGCGCATTAGCGGCTTTGATACGGTACCAGCCGTCGCTCGTCCACTCAATAGGTTCAATAAGCGTTTGCCGGCCCAGGGTATGATATCCATTAGCATAGGCATGATATACGATCCACCAGTTGCCATTTACATCGTCAATAAGGGTACCATGCCCTTTCGACCACCAGGGATCATTGGCGCTGTAGGTATGCACTATGGGGTTGTAGGGGGAATTTTCCCAGGGCCCCAGCAGGCTTTTTGAACGGGCTGTTACAACCATATGACTGGTGGCGGGTCCGGCGGTACCACCTTCTGCTGAAGTAAGGTAATAATAGCCATTATGGTAATTCAGCTTGGGCGATTCAAGACACATACATTCCGTTACCCATGGCTTGGGATACTCCCAGCCATCATATACTTTTTTCAATGTATCAATGGTAGCCAACCCGTCTTCGGTAAGTTGAATAACCTTTCCATTATCAACGTACAGGTAGCGGTTGCCTTGTTCATCGGCAATATGACCAGGGTCAATGCCACTTACTTTCAGGTCAATGGGTTTACTCCACGGCCCGCGGATATTATCGGCCCAAACAACCCAGTTTGTTTTGTCGGCCGGATAATAGATGTAATACTTACCCTTATACTTTACCAGGTCGGGGGCATAACCAGAGCCCTTATAGTCTGTGATGGCCCTGCAAACCGGTTCCCAATTCATCAGGTCTTTGGAGTGCCAGATCAAAAAACCGGGAGCGTAATAAAATGGAGAGTGGGTCATGTAATAATCTTCCCCATCGCGAATAATAGATGGGTCGGGATAATCGCCACTCAGGATAGCTTTGGGGTATGTCTGTGTCTGACCATGTTTAAATGTCAGAATTACGAGTAATGCAATCAATATTTTTTTCATACACATCGGGCTGATGCCCTGGCTAAGTTTCGTTAATAAAAAATGGGGAAATGTTATAGCTGGCAAATGTATTGAAAGCTACAACTAAATTAAGGGAGATATTGATCAAATCAGGGGGACGAACTAGTCAAAAAAAAACCCCTTCCGGAATTTCCGGAAGGGGAATTAAAGTATAAATATTTTCATTGGGCTTAAGAGAAGATGCAGTGGTGATGTTTCTTCTCTGTTTTTTGCTCCTGTTTTGCAGGGGCTTTTTCCTTTTGATTTTTGTTTGTTCTTAAACTGGCAAATGCAACCGCCCCTATAAAGGCAATGAGAATAATGACAACCAAAATTCTTTTCATAACCTTTTGATTTAATTCTCATAAGTTACGAAATACCTTACAGGTTACCTTATTTTTTTGATGAGTGGTTCTGCTTAGTAAATATACCAGCATCGCAAAAAAGTGAAATAATTCCCTTCTAAAAACGTTCTTTACCTGTATAATCCACTCAAACGTACCCTATGCCAAGAATTTTACTCTTAGCACTGTTATTCCTATGTAGCTCCTATTATTCAAGATCGCAAGACCTTGTTTACACTAAAAATGCATTTATGGGGCCGGAAATTCTTCTTAGCAGCACCAATCAAATAGTATACATCTGTCTGGCATCAAACGCCGCTACTTATCATAGTTCACCTAATTGTACCGGCATGGGAAACACCAGGGCCGGTATTGCTTATACCGATGAAAATACAGCCGCCTACATTTATGAAAGAAGGGCCTGTAGCCATTGCTGGTCGAACGTTAAAGAAGATTCCAAAGCCGACCTGGCCGGCAACAGTAAAAACCTTCCCAAATTATTTCAACGCATCGGCATATGGCGGGCTGCCAGAAACCAGGTAAATAAACCCTAACCTTTCGTTCTCTTTGGCTGCTCGATGTTTGGTAAAAAGCCGGTGATAATACCAAGCAATGGCAAAAACGCACATATCCTGAATACAAACGTTAAACTGGTTTCATCGGCCAGTTTTCCTAATAAGGCAGAACCAAGGCCACCCATACCAAAGGCAAAACCAAAGAACAACCCGGCGATCATGCCCACTTTGCCAGGCACCAACTCAGTAGCATATACTAAGATCGCAGAGAACGCCGATGAAATGATAAGGCCAATGATCACCGAAAGCACGCCACTCCAAAACAAATTAGCATATGGTAATAGCAGGGTAAATGGCGCTGCACCGAGAATGGAGATCCAGATAATGTATTTTCTTCCAAAACGATCGCCCAGTCCACCGCCTAATAAGGTACCGGCAGCTACCGATGCCAAAAACAGGAACAGGTAAAACACCGACTGTTGTTTTGTTACATGAAATTTATCGATCAAATAAAAAGTAAAATAGCTGCTCATACTGGCCATGTAAAAATACTTTGAGAAAATAAGCACCAGCAGTATGATCAACGACGCAGTAACCCGGCCTTTTGACAAGGTGCGTTGTGGCGCAGCTACAGCCGCTTTGTTCTTACTTCTCAGTTCTAAATGACCTTTGTACCAATTACCCACTTTTACCAGCACTATAATGCCCAGAACAGCGATGAGGGTAAACCAAATAACATAAAATTGTCCGTGCGGTACAATGATCAGCGCAGCCAGCAAAGGCCCAATAGCACTGCCGGCATTACCACCTAGTTGGAAAATTGATTGCGCCAGGCCTTTTTTACCACCCGAAGCCAGGTGCGCCACGCGCGAGCTTTCAGGATGAAATACCGAAGACCCCATACCAATCAAACTAACAGAAATAAGAATGGCTATAAAGTTGGTGGCCAGTGATAAAGAGATAAGTCCTGCCAGTGTAAAGCCCATACCAATGGCAAGCGAATACGGCTGGGGTGTTTTATCGGTATAATGCCCCACAAAAGGTTGTAGCAGGGAGGCAGTAAGTTGAAAGGTAAAAGTGATCAACCCAATTTCGGTAAACGATAAATGAAAGCTATCCTTCATAAGCGGATACATTGCCGGGATCACCGACTGCAACATATCGTTCAACAGGTGGGTAAAACTAATAGTGAACAAAATTGAATACACGGTCGTTTGCGTCAAAACTTTCGCATCGGCCACTGCGGGGGAATTGGTTGTTTTCATCATAATTAATCAGATCATCTGATGTTTGTTCGCAAAAATTTTTACTGAGCAGTATGTCCTATAATTTTTGCAGCTGTGTTCCAGGCTTTTTTAGCATCTTTTGCCTCGATGCTTTTAAGCAATTGTTCATGTAGATTTTGTGTTACCTTAAAATCAGTAGTGTCTTTATGAGTGGTCAAAAAAACGTTCCTTATTTGTACTGAGAAGGTTTTATACAGGTCGGCAAGTATTTCGTTTTTTGAGGCAACAGCAATGGCAGTATGAAACCTGATGTCTGCATCTATACATTCTTCCAGCTTATTACCGGTGGCTGCTGTTTTACGCGCAGCAAGCCACTGGCGTATTTCTTTAAGGTCTTTTTCGGTGCGGTTATTGGCTGCTTTTTCGGCGATCTTTATTTCAATCAGTTGTCGAACTTCTTCCAGGTCGCCAAAATCGGCGCGTTTCAGCCGCTGCGTTAATGGTTCTTTTATTCCTTCGCCGCCTTCTACAAACGTTCCCAGCCCCTGCTGCACACGCAGCAATCCCGAGTTCACTAATATTTTAATAGCCTCACGAATGGTAGAACGCCCCACCCCAAAGGTGCGCATCAATTCAGGCTCAATAGGCAACTGGTCCCCGGTCTTATATTTACCAAGGGCAATTTGCTGTTGCAATTGAGCAGCCACTTCATCTGCCAGCGAGCGGCGGGGAATTAAGTTCGTCGTCATATCATCTGATGATTGCAAAGATACACAAACTGGTGAGAATTCAAAATCGTGAAACGTGAATCGTCTCGCGACCCGTGAATCGGCAATCGGCAATCGTGAATGGCTCGCGAACTTTAAGATTAATAATTACCTTGCGGCGCCAAAACTCAAGCCGATTGCCGATTGCCGATTGCCGATTGCCGATTGCCGATTGCCGATTGCCGATTGCCGATTGCCGATTGCCGATTGCCGATTGCCGATTGCCGATTCAATTCACCCTCCCCGCTTCTTCATCAATGCCCGTTCTTCTTTCTTTACTATTCGTATACTTGCCAAAACGGTAGGTGAAAGTGAAATTAATTCGTTGTGTATCAAACTCCAGGTGATAGTATACCTGTCCATATGGTATCACAATATCCCTTTGTAGTTTCCAGGAGTGGAATATATCTTTCACAGCAAAAGTAACGGTTGTTTTTTCATTGAGCTTTTTTAGAACACCTGTATGCATTTGCCATATTGGCCGCAACGAGGCCTGCCAGAAATATATTTTGGTGCGGTAGGTATTGGTAACATCGGCCGCCCATCCTTTATTAAAGTTAAACCGGTTATATGCCCGCACATTATAAGTGATCCGTTTTTCAATAGCAGCTTCATATTCATTCCCATCGATACTTCCCTTAAATCCGTTACCGGTCAGCTCCTGGTACAGGTTTAAATTCCACCAGCGGGTAATATTGGGCTGCCAGGTAATATTGAGACCAACGTTAGTATATCGCTGTATGTTCACCGGTATGCCAATAAAAGCATCGCCTACCTGTTTATAACCGCGGGTTATATATCCTTTGGTATTACTATAATTTAATCCAGTAATGAATTTGCCTTTATAGATATACTGCAGCTCAAAGTTGTTTGTAAAAGCCGGTTGCAACATACTGTTGCCGGTATTGGATGTATTTCGGTCGAAATAAAATGATGATGGATTCAGGTCGTAATAGCCAGGGCGTTCAATTCTTTTCCCCGCTGAAAATGAAATAAGATTATTCCCACTACTATCGGCTTTATACATAAAGTATACCGTGGGGAACAAATTGGTATAGTCAACACTAAATGCCGTATCGGCCTTACCCTGCATCGCATATTGTAACGCATTGCCTTGGGTGTGTTCTACCCGCAGCCCCGCCTGGGCCGACAATCGTTTATAACTCCCCTGCAGATTTAGATAAGCCGACTGAATATTTTCACGGTACCTGAATTTGTTTGTAAGAACCGCATCGGGCAATAAACCACCAGCCGATGTGGTAAAATAATCACCGCTATTGCTTCTTTGCGAGTTAATGGTTTGAATACCGGCCTCCACCTTGATCCGGTTGAAGATGGTATCACTATAATCGGCCCTGGCGCTATATATAAGTGCAGTGAATGGCAGCCTGGTTACAAACGTACTTTGTTTTACCAAAGAATCGGCAGGAAGGAAAAAATTACTTTCAAGTGTTTGTACAGGTTGCGTTACAAATTTTAAATAATCTAAATTGGCCGTTATTTCTTTACCAAGGAACAGATGCCGTACATTTACATTCACCGCATTCCTAACGGAGCTAAGGGTATACCTGCTATTTGATAAGGTAAAAGAATCAAGCTTGCCTGAAGTATTAAAAAAATGGTTATTATATTTTCCCATTTCTTTATATGGCGATACATTACCGTTGTACATGATGCCTAATGTGGTATGGCTAGTTAGTTCATAATCCACCCCTATTTTATAATTGGCAGATCGTTCGTGACTGGTTTCATTTACCTGCTGCCATAATGTATAGGACTTCATTGCGTTGGGATAATTATATTGCCGTTGCCGGTGCGAATCGAAGTAGACATTGGAAGCGGTAAACCCGGCATTCAAAAAAAAGTTTAGCTTGTTGGTCTTGTAATTGAGCAGTATGCTGTTGGCTGATTTAAAATATCTGCCAGAACCTGCGCTCAGCGATACGCTCCCATTAAAACCGGCAATTTTATTTTTCTTTGTTCTGATATTTATGATAGCCGTTCCATCGGCATTGTATTTGGCCGATGGATTGCTCATGAGCTCAATTTTATCTATCATAGCTGTGGGAAGCGACTTCAGATAGTTTACCAGGTCTGTTCCCGCAAGTTGCGTAGGTTTATCATCAACATATACCAATACCCCACCCCTGCCCTTTAAATTAATACTGCCGCTTTCATCAACAAACACGCCGGGTGCGTTATTTAAAATATCCACCGCATTACTGCCCGCCATTCCAATAAGGCCGCTAACGTTCACCACTACCTTATCTAAATGGTATTCAATATAATTGCTTTTTTGAGCGGTTACCGCCACTGCTTTTAACACTTTAACGGAGTCGGATACGGCGTCTTTGCGGGTTTTGCGTTCCTGGCTGTACGCGTTACTGCATACAACGAACAGGATGCCGCAAACCAATGCGCATCTGAAGGATATTTGCATGAAACAAAGCTATCACTAAATAACTAGTTATACAACTATTTATTTAGTGATAACAAATTCTTAGCAGTTTTTCTATAGTTTTGCCTTAGCATTTATACAAAATGGAAACAACCACAGAAGTTTTACAACTGCGTCCTTACCTGTTCAAAATAGCTTATAGCATGCTTGGTGAAATTGCCGAAGCAGAAGATATGGTGCAGGATGTTTATGAAAAATGGATAGCGGCTGAAAATGTAAGAGAGCCCAAAGCCTATCTGGCTCGCATGGTTGTAAACCAAAGTATAAAACGGCTCAACGAACTGAAAACATTACGTGAAACCTATACCGGCCCCTGGCTGCCTGAACCTATTATTACGCTTGAAGCAACTGATTCACCAACTATAGAGTACGGTCTGCTTTTTTTACTTGAACGGCTTAACCCCATTGAGCGCGCGGTATTTATTTTACGCGAAAGCTTTAATGAAGACTACAATTATATTGCAGAACTTACCGGGCTTACCCCAGATAATTGCCGCCAAACCCTGCATCGTTCCTATGACAAATTAGACCGTAAGCCTAATCGTGCGGTTGATACATTAAAACATAATGCACTGATAGAAGCGTTCCTGGTATCAGTTATTCAACGGGACCGCACTTCATTAGAACAGATCCTTCGCAACGATATAGAACTCTTTAGCGATGGCGGTGGTAAACGCAATGCGGCGCTCAAACCACTCTTTGGATTTGAAAAAGTACACAAGTTCTTCTTTGGTGTAATGCAGCTTACCGAAAACCAGGGTGAGGAGTTTGAATTTAAACCCGCCTTTGTGAACGGAGTACCAGCAGCGCTGATACTCCGTAAGGCTGATCAAACATTGGATTCAATTCAATATTTTGAATGTGACGACACTGTAATTACCCGTTTGCTGCTTGTGCGCAATCCCGATAAATTACAGCTCAGAGCAAACTGATACGGTCATGCGGTTTTTAGTTTTCGCATTTTAGTAATATCACAGAACATATCGGAATGAATATTTAACCCTATATTACTGATGTTATAAACAAACTCAGTAGCCGTGACCCAAACGATCTCGCAGATAGAACGTTCATCATAATGTTTTGCCAGCTTGTCGAACAATTCCTGTTCCATCTTCCGGTCACGTGCAAGCCGGGTAACAAAGTCCAGTAACACTTTTTCCTTTTCAGAAAAACGGCTGCTTGTTTGGTATTCGGCCAGTTCATCAAATTTTCCCTGGTCCATAGAACCCGCAATTGTTTTTGCCCGCCCGATATCTATACAAAAAAGACATACGTTAATTTCAGCTACCTTCTGACGAACCAGCATTACAGTTTCTGCCGGCAGCTGCAGTTTACCATCCAGCTGGTTGATCTTTCCACTGAATGCAGCAAAGCCAAAGGGCATTCTTGCAGCCATTACTTTTATGGGGGTCATTACTTTGCCAAACTTCTTTTTGGCGTAGAAATAAAGCAATTTCCATAACAGGCCTTTGGGTTTTTCAATAGGAGTAAGAAACGAAGTGTCCATAAATTTAAGATTTGTTCTTACCTATGATCCGGCATTGCCTGTTTTGTGACAACCGGGAAGAAAAAATCTTAAAAAAATTTCGCTGCCCCTATTCCGGCCTGGCTTTTACTTCCATCTTCCCGGAAAAGTGCATAAAAGACAACTGTTAGACGTTTGTTAAGAGCCGGTTATCTTCTTTTCTGCCTTTACTTCCTTGCCTTCTCCTTCTTTTATAGATATATGCGTAATGTTACCCTGCTCATTCCGCACAAAGCGTACGGTAGAATTGGGCGCCATATAAATGAAAAAAGTATCATCAGATTCAAAATACACCCGGCTGTACGGACTGTTCATTTGATTGATATATAAATGGCCGTCTTCCAGTTTGAACCGGATGATCATATTCATCAGTTTATATTCACCTACATAATCTTTTAGTTTGCTGGTATCCGGATGCACCACTTTTTTTACAACCGGTTTATAAAAATCTTTCCACTGATATACGGTGGCCACACTATTGATGATCTCAGGAACAATACTGTATTCATCGCTATTGGTCATTACCACTACCCCATTGCCATTTTGCATACCGGCAACATACTCACACTTAAACCCATTGTTTGAACCGCCGTGGCGGAAGTATTTTTGTCCGCCCCGTTCTTCAACAAATACCCCCAGTGCTGCGCTATTTTTTTCAAGAACAGGTGTAAGCATAGTAGTAGTCATTTCTTTTGACAAAACCTTGTTCGATCTTCCTGCAAGCGCGTTTTGAGTTTCGATTATAAACCGGCTAATATCTTCGGGTGTTGTCCATAAACCATCAGGCGCCTGTTCGGGATAAATATTGAATTTACCCGGCACCGGCGCCGTCATATTATAAGCAGAGGCAAGTTCTGGTAAAATTTTGTCAGATGGGGGTTGGGCAAAACTGCTATGCGCCATACCCAGTGGTTTCAGTACGAACTGATCAATATATTTATCATATGGTAATCCGGTATTATCTGTTATCAGCTTTTTGGTGATCATGGTGCCACCGCCCGAATATTGGTATTTTGTACCCGGCACAAAAATGGAGCGAACAGCCGCTGAGTTAGATGGTCGTTTTCCATCGAGGATCTCGTTATCGGTGGGTATTGAATCGCTCTTATTATACCCTCTAAAACCGTGTACACTCAAACCGGCGGTATGGCTCAGCAGTCGCGCTATGGTTACTTTCTGGTCCTTTGTAAACGAATCGGCCGGTAATTTCCAGCTGGTAAGGTAATCGTTGACATCGCGATTAAGATCTAAATTTTTATCTACGGCCAATCGCAACACGCCCATTGCATTCAACGATTTGCTAATAGAGGCGGCCTGAAACCTGGTAGTGGTGGTCACTTTTCGTTTGTCTGCCGAATCGGCCAGGCCATAGCCACGGGCCCATTCTACTTTATTATCTTTAATAACTGCGATGCTTACTCCCGGTACACGGTAATAGGCCATACGATCCTGCAGATGCCATAAACTACTATTCTGTATTTGCACCCAGCCGGCCAGGTGCGTTTCTACCTGCTTTATTTTTTGTTCTATCTCTTTTGAATAAGTTGGATTAGTTTGGGCCAGACAGTTATAACTGAGAGCTATAGGCAAGGCTAAAAGCAGGTAGTATTTGGGCATTGTAGTTATTTTGGCAAAAAGATACCGAAAACATGGAGAGCAGAACGTTAATTTTAGTAAATGGTTTTAAAAGTATGAACTGGGTGTGGCTTTATTTGAGGTAACCAATCCGTTTTGACCGTTTTTTCAAAAATCAGGCGTTCACCACTCAGGTTTAAGCTTCCGCCAATTAAGTTTTTCACTTCACCAGGCAGGTTTAGGTATTTACCAATCAGGTTATTGTCTACACCAATCAGATTACAGCCTACATTAATTAGGTTATTGCCTTGCCAATCGGGTTGTAGTCTTTCCCAGTCGGATTATAACCTTCGCCAATCAGGAAATGGTGTTTCCCAGTCGGGTAATGATCTTTCCCAATCGGATCATTGCCTTCGCCAGTCGGGTTATGGCTTTCGGCAGTCGGGTAATAGCTTTCACTAATCAGGTTACACCCTTAAACCAATCAGGTTAAACCCTATACCCATCAGGTAATGTCCATCGTCAATCTGGTAAAAGCCTTCGCCAAGAAAGTCATCGTGAACACCTGTCGAGTAATAGCCTACACCTTATTGGGAAAGCACTTTTTCTCAACGGATTTTGAGGATTTCTTATTAAAGAGCGCAAGAGAACTACCTGGGTGAGGTCAATACGTAATTAGTGAAATCAAATACCTGGTCGGGTAAGCCCTAATTCCTGACAAGGAAAGCCCAATACCTGACAAACATGCTCCGAAACTGAGCTGGCAAAGGTAACATATTGAAAAAAACACTTCAAAAACTGAGTTGGAAAGGGCTGTATTTCGCAAAACCTTTCAAATACTGAATTGGGGTGCTATGTTTGGTCTGTTAACTCCTTAAAATACTTGTGAATCAATAAATAAAACTAATATTTGCCTGAGAAAACCAATCATATGAAGTTAGGCATACTTGCCCTCGTATCCTTTACTGCATTTCTGACAAGCTTTAAAAACCATGGCACCATTCAATCACACCGGCAATCATCAGACAGTGCATATGTTTCCGCTCTTGTAAATAAATGGAACAAAGCGCATGCATCAAAAGACGTGGGAATTTTTTCGAATCTCTATAGTAAGACCATATTATATTATGGAAAACAGAAAGACAAGAACTATTGCGTAGAAAGCAAGCTTGAACTATTCAAAAAGTACCCCGACTACTATCAACAGATATTTGGCAATATCCAACTCGAAAAAATAAGTGAAACTGAATTCAAATGTTCATTTATAAAACGGGTCAATTTTAATAAAAAAACAAACGATTATCCCTCCTATTTAGTCTTTACAAAAGAACAGGATGCCTGGAAAATTACAACAGAAGGCGACCTGGTTACCGACAAAAATTTAGCAAAGGCCAAAGACATCAAAATTCCTAAAGATGCAATAAAAGGAGATTTTAATGGCGACGGAGTTGCTGATTACGCATGGCTGGTTCCACCAAAAGAATCTGAATGCGGCGATTGTTCTGGTAATTGTACAAGCTATATAAGGTTTTCCAATGCTGCTATTCCTGCTATAAAAGTAGAATCGTGTATCGGCGGTAATCCAACTAATTTAGGCGATCTTAACAAAAACGGAACTGACGAGATTGGTTTATTGCCCGACTGGTGTACAAGCTGCTGGCGGGGATACAAGGTTTACACGCTTAAAACAAACAAATGGATATATGCTGTTGAACCTTTTTCAACGCATTGCAACCAATGGGAAGAAGGCGTTATACCAATAGAAATAGACCCTAATAAAAATGGCAATGTATTGATCAGGTATAGCGACATGGCAGATGATGATCTTGTCACAAAAACGAAGTCGGTGCCTATTAAATAATTTAACAGGCAAATACACTCTGCGCAAAGACGTTGCGGTGCGATTATCTATAAACTAAAATGCCCTAAATGCTACACCCAATATTCTTCTTCGCATTCCTGGCTTTTTTATCAGGCAACCCTACCACTAAAGCAGGCTGAAAGCAAGCCAATAACCGATAGCGTCAATTGCCCGTATAGAATAGTTTACTTTTGCAGTATAATAATCATGTCAGCCTCACTACAACTACAACACCTTCAACGACCAGGTTATACTATTGACCTGTATATACCTAATGCACAGGAAGTGCAAAACATTTACTTTCAACAAAGGCAGGTACAGGCGCACGTGCCTTTTCCGCACTGGACCAAACTTTGGCCTGCAGCGCTGGCTATGAGTGATTTTATATTTAATCACCCTGAGGTGGTGAAAGATAAAAAAGTGTTGGAACTGGCGGCTGGCCTTGGTCTTCCTTCTTTTGTAGCCGCACGATTCGCAAACAGGGTTTGTTGCAGCGATTATTTGGAAGAAGCGGTTGATGCAATGAATAAGACAGTTCAGCATTTACAACTTACCAATGTTTCCTGTGAATTATTAGACTGGAACCATCTGCCATCTGATCTTACTTCTGATGTATTATTGCTTAGCGATATCAATTACGACCCCGAACAATTTGATAAGTTATGCCAGGTATTGCAACGGTTTATACAACAGGGTACGTTTATTATACTAACCACGCCGCAACGGCTCATGGCCAAACCTTTTATTGAAAAGCTACTGCCCATTTGCAAACAACAGTATGAAATGACTGCAGATAATACATCTATCAGTTTATTGGTATTGCACAAATAAAAAGGCCCCAACTAAACAGCCAGGGCCTTAACTCTATTCTATAAACAAACATATAAAAAACGAAGAACACTCTTATTTATGAAGGCAACGACAGCAACGGTACGTTGTTGCCAGAGGCCATCATCCTTGTTTTGCTGCGGTGCACCATACTATCCCAGAACCCATATTTATACGGCGCCATAATAAGCAGGTCGGCATTGATCTCTTTTATTTCATCCTGAATGGCATCGATGATCCTGCGGCTTTGTACATTCTTATAATAGTAGTTAATACCCGCAAAGGATTTATCGATAACCGCATGTTCTGCTTCTTCAGCTCCCTGTAATTCTTCTATTTTATCTTTTACGTACAACACTTCAACCGTTGCACCAAAGGTGGCGGCTATTTCATGTACGTTCTCCAGCACCTTCTCCTCTACCCCTTTTTCCATATCGCAGGCGAAGAGTATTTTGTGAATGCCATGGTATTTAGTAGTAATGGGTATAGCAAGTATAGGGAATTGCAGCTTGTGAATGGTAGAAGTGGTGGTATTACCCAACAGATCCTGTTCAACCGATCTGTTGGCCATGCCCATAACCACAGCATTGGCCTCAAACTGATTGATACAGCCTACCAGGCTCTCGTAAAAATTGCCGAAGGCCAAATGGGGGGTCACTTTTACGTTGTACTTTTTACTAAGCGCCTGCGCCGCCTTATTGAGGTTGGCATGGTAAATTTCCAGTATTTCGTCAATGGCATTGCCGTTAACCCGGGCATTTAAAACATGAATGGAAATTTCGCTGTAGTTAAAAAGGATCAGTTCGTGGCCTTGCTCGGCTGCTACCGCTGCAGCAAATTCGGCTGCATTTTCAGCTTCAGCTGAATAATCGGTAGCTACAATTATTTTCTTCATATAAGGAAGGGATTGTTTCCCATTTAAAACATGAGAGGATCGAAATTGTTGACTGTACTTTCTAATTTTCACGGCTTTTTCATATTGTTTGTTGAAATTACAATTAATAAAGCCGGTTTAGGCTGACCGCGCTCATGTGGACGAATGATTTTGGATACTGCCGGAAACGACAAGAGTTTCCGCTGAAGCTTTAATCCTCCTCCTCATCATCATCCATATCCTCGGTACTCAAATAAAACCAGTCTACTTCGAGGTTATCTAACATATTATCAAACCTGTCTTTGTCGTTGGTGCCAATAAAAATACCGGAACAGTTTTGTTCATTGTCGAATGACAAACTGATCATTTCAGCATAATCGCGGGTAAAAATGCGTTGCGTTGTGCTGGAAATATCTTCCAGCTCCTGCCAGTTTCGCTTAATATGATCAACCACTTCGGCATTCACCGCTTCAAGAGAATTGCCATTGTATTTCAAACCGCCTAATACCCCGTTGTATACCGCCAGCATCAACATACAGGCGTCGGTTGTTGGTAATTCAAGGTACCAGTTGGGGTTTTCGGCAGAAGAATAATTGCCATATACAGGCGGGTTGGCATTTGACAGATCTTCCTTCTTTATTCCCCAATGTACCACGCCCTGGTTCTCTTCATAAAAGACCCAATATTCATCGGGCGAAAAACCTATTTTACTACCCGGCTGTAATAACCGGTTGTGCGAATAATTAATGGCCTCATGCCTGCCCAATGTAAGATAGTACGCACGTAGTGTAGCGGGCAAAGCAATATTCAACTGTTCTTCCAATGCCGCGATCCCGCTTTCCTCAAAACCAAAATTTTCATTTTCCGGTACATTATACAAATGCCTGATCTTTTGAAAATATGTCATACCTGTAGTTTTATTTAGTTTAGATCAACCCCGTTTCCTTTGCGCGGTTGATCAACGATACTATATTGTTTACCTGGAATTTCGCCAGCAGGGTTGAGCGATGTGTTTTAACAGTAAGCGGACTAATAAACAATTCTTCCGCAATGGCTGCTGATTTTCGTCCATCGGCCAGTAATTGCAGTATCTGTTTTTCTCTTTTGGTAAGTTCGGGCACAGGTTGCAATGTATTCAGGTCGGGCTGTTGCATGATCTCCTTCACCTCAAGGCTCATGGCTGTTTTTCCATCCAGTACGGTATTTAATGCATCGAGCAATTCTTTGGCTGATGTATTTTTAAGGAGGTAGCCTTTGGCGCCGTTCCTGAACATTTGTGAGATAATGCTTCGCTCACTCAGGTTGCTAAGCGCAACAACAATGGTTTTAGGGTACCGCTCACTTACTTCTTTACAAAAATGAACCCCATTGCCATCGGGCAGGGTAATATCGAGCAGCACGATATCTACAGAATTTTCTTGCAGAAAATTCATAAACTCGTTACCGGTGGTAAAACAACCTGCTATCTCATACAGCGGGTTATTCTCAAGCAATGACCTGAACCCCTGCAACACAATGGGATGATCGTCTACAATAGCAATACTGATCTTATGATTGTTGGGCAACATGTAACTCTATATTTATAATGGTTCCTTCGGGTGATGATTCAATATGCAGATCGCCGTGAAAATAATCAACCCGGTTACGGATATTCTTAAGTCCGATGCCATCTGATTGCCGGCTGCTTACATCAAAGCCTTTCCCATTATCTTCAACGGTAATGAAAAAGCGATCTTCTTCCTGGCTGCATTGCAGCATGATCATAGAAGCGTTGGCATGTTTCACCGCATTATTAATGATCTCCTGTATCATTCTATAAATAGTGGTTTGCGTTGAAAGCGGCAATGCCGCATCGATATTATAGGCATTGTACACCAATCGCAATTGCGGGCTCATAACCGAACTGCACAGGTCTTTAAGCGCATCCTGCAAACCCAGGGTAAGCAGGGCTTCCGGCATCATATTTCGTGAGATCCAACGCAGCTCACGAATAGAAGTATCCAACTGATCTGTAACCTGTAGCAACTGCTGTTCCTGTAGTGCGTTTTCGGCTGGCACACGTGAAAGATTTAATTTAAGGGCGCTCAGGTGGCAACCTAATCCATCGTGCAGGTCGCGCGCCAGTCGCCGGCGCTCCTGCTCCTGCCCTTCCATCAACGCCGTGTAATTCGATAGCTGTTTTTCCTTTTCTATACTTTCCAGTTCGGCCTTATGCTCAGCCTCGCGCTTCGCAGCCATTTTCTTTCTGTATTGTAATTGCATAATGGCAAGTACGGCCACCAGGCACAAAATGGCAATTACAGCCAGCAACAACAGCAATTGGAATTTCTTCTCCCGGGCACTGATCATTTTCTCACGTTCCAGATTCAATATCTGTTTTTCTTTTTCGGCCGTTCTAAAACGGGCTTCCATG
This sequence comes from Niastella sp. OAS944, assembly GCA_024809215.1. GTDB lineage: Bacteria > Bacteroidota > Bacteroidia > Chitinophagales > Chitinophagaceae > Niastella. Next base: position 131,166 of record JANUBW010000001.1, read on the forward strand.
GCCGCAATTTCGGTTTGGGTTTGTTTGGTATAAACTGAGTCTGATAGCTGAGTATACTGCATCAACCACCGGTAAGCAGCTTCTGTATTGCCGCTCTGCTTTTCAGTTTCGGCCAAATCGAACAGCAATTGTTTTTTGTTTTTGGAAAGCGGAAAACTGGCTTCCATTTCCAGCCCCTGCAGTAAAAACTTTTTGGCTGCTGCAAAATTCTTTTCAGCTTTATATACATTGAACTGTTCATACAACAGGGAACGTTTCTCGAAGATATCGTTCATTTGTTCTGCCAGTGTGAGCCCGCGTTCCAGGCTTTGATGCGCCAGCGCATAAGCATTGGTATTTCTGTAATAAGCGCCTTCAACAGAATAATACAAGGGCCAATAGTAAGAATCAGGATTGGGTTCCAGTATCTTTTTTGCTTTCTTTAAAAAAGGAAGCGCCTGTTCTGGTCTGCCGCTTAGGATATATGCACGGGCAGATAATACATAGGCATCGGCCAGATCGGCATATACAGTATTACCTGCTTCCATAACAGCAATGGCGCGGGGAAAATATTGAAGCGACCGTTCATACTCACCCATATTCAGCAGCACCAGCCCAATGTTGTGATAATTCAACGCCACCCGTGTACTATCGCCGGCCCGTTGGGCAAGCGGCAATGCTTTATTGATAAGAATATTGAGGTATTCGCGTGAGTTATCGCGCCGTTGTTCAATGGCGCCATAATTGTTCCATGCCCTCGACCGGTAGATCAACGCTTCCTGCTGCGGAAATTTGCTCAATAACTTTTCAGCCAATAAATATTCCTGCTGGCTGCGGTCGGTATCAAACTCAAAATATACACCGGCCAAATAGAAATGAGCAATGGCAGAAAGATATTCATCCTGTTTGCTTAATTCAATGCTTTGCCGGGCATATCCCAGCGCCCTGGCAGTATCGCGGTTACTGTAATAATCGGAGAGCAGGAACAGCGCATCGAGTTTATCTTTTAATTTGGCAGATCTTTCCAGCACCTGTTGCAGACTGTCGGGGAATCTGCGATCGTCAACCACATGTTGCGCAGAGGCATTCACGCAAATACATAACAGGATGCAATAAAAAATTTTCTTCAATTGACAGGTATTTGAACGGAGCTTTAAAATTAGGGATAAATACAACCTGAAAAATACACCTTTGGGAGTATTGCCTTGCAAGGCCCGCCAGCTGAAATTTGTGAAAGCAATTCTCACCAATTTCCACCATTAATCAATTAACATCATGAAAAAGCATGTATACTGGTTGGCCCTGATCCTGTTATTTTCTGCCTGCTCAAAAAGTCAGGGCGGTGATGATGATACCGGAACAACGCCCGGCACAGGCAATGGCAATGGTATCGGGCAACTGGGTAGTGGCCTTGTTTATTTCAATTGGGCTACAGAAGGTGTAAGTAAAGTAGATCTGAAAACAGGGGTAAAATCACTGGCGCTGGCCTATAATACCAGCCGCAGTGGCTGGGATATCAGCCGCGACAATACCCTCATACTCGAAGCAAAAGACGATCCGGATGACTATGATGCAGAGGTATACACAATCACCAATGTGAAGGACAATACCGTTGTATCGAAATTCAAAAAACTATCTGGCTACGCCAATTCTACATTTCCCATATTCTCATACGATAAAAAACTTATCCTGGTGCCGCCTACCTATGATGACGGCATTATGATAATGGACCTGCAGGGAAATATTCTTTTTAATTTCACCTCGTACCAGGGAAACGACCTGAAGTACAGCGATGTGGAATGGATGCCCGACAATACTTTCCTGTTCACCCTGGATAAAAGCATTTACCGCACCAATAAAGAGTTTACAAAAGCCACGTTGGTAACAACGCTCAAATTCGACGAATGGGCCGATCTTTCGGCGAGTCCCGATGGAACAAAGATTGCATTCCGTGGCGGCAATCATTTGTGGATGATGAATGCCGATGGCAGCAATCTTACCCAGATAACAGAAAGCAATGACAAAGAGGTATATCCCGTGTTCTCACCCGATTCAAAATACCTCCTCATCGGCTATGATTACACGATCACCGGCCAGTATGGCCGGTACTGGCATATGGCCATTATTCCTGCTGATTTTGGTAAATACAATGTAGAGGAAAAAGCCGACAAACGGGTAATCCCATTCATTACAAAAGGTGAAACAAGGACTGAAGCTGCGGATGGTGGTGTGCGGTGGCGATAAGGTTGAAGTAAGAAGTAGGAAGTATGAGGTATGAGGCTCGCAAAATTCGTACCTCCTACTTCTTACCTCCTACGTCTTCAAATTACCATTTACCAAGATTGAGAATAACCCCCGCTCTAACCTCAAGCGCCCGCAGGGCCGAATTATATACCTGGGCAACCTTATGTTCATGAATATCCTGGGTACTCACATTAATAAACCTCACATAAAGCGGTTTACCACCTGTTTGCGGCATATCCTGCTCGTCTTTCAGGTGTTTTGTATTTATATAATCGAGGTTGCCCCCGCGGATGGTGCTTACACTAAGATCGATCCTAACCGGGCCATCTTTATGCTTGCGCTTTGAAAACATCAGTGGGTTGATCTCAAAACCGGCGCCTGCACTCCAGTACATTGTATTATCGTTAATCAGATTTTTTCTGTCGAGAGCATGACAACCATCAGGATCTTCGGGATCTTCGATAACTACATTACTGTAAAATTTATACAAGCCTGCTTTTGCAGTAACATAAGGAACGATGAAATTTCGTGATTCGTCTAACAATTGATACCTTGCCTGCAGGTTGGTATTAAATACATTGCTATTGTAATTAACAGGCACAACCGTTGAGGTATTGGCATCAAAATTAAAGGTCTGGTCGATCTTTTTATGAGAATAAACACCAACTCCCAGTTCAACCCCTACCGATAGTTTACTGAACTGGCCCGGCAACTGGTAAAGCCCGCCGGCGTGAAAACTATGTATAGCCTGAATATTACTTCCCATTGCACTTTGAGGGAGACCCAGCCCATAATCGAGGGCTACTTTAAATGGCTGGCTTTGGGCGATAAAAAAAGATAAACAACTGATGAAGAGTGTAAAAGTTCTTTTCATAACAGTATAATTTGGCTGAAAGGAATAAAATCCCACATAAAGGTAAACTTCTCCCCTGCCTGAATAAAATATTCTGTGTTAAAAATGCAGCAAACCGTTAACTCCCTTCTTTTAGTACCCATTGAAGGGCAGCGTCTATGGTATCGTCGGCGGTTTTCGTATTTTCCCTGATGTAAACATTGGGATAAATTCTTTCCTTATATATATTCTTCTTTCTGTCTGCGGCATAAGCATTGGCCAATGCCAACATAGTACCATTGGAAAGCTGATAAATACCGTTGGAGGTGGTAAAACCTGCCGACGGCAAACCAAAGGTTTTAACATTCCGTAACCCTATCAATGAGATGGCAGTTGTTTCACCGCTGCTGGCAGTAAAAGAATCGATGAGAACTGCTATAGGTGACGTCATTCTTTTTACTTTATAAAACTTTCCTGTTCCCAGAAAGGCACGACCGTATGAATACCATTTCGATCTTTTATTTCTTACATCTATAAAATAACCGGCTATACCATCTTTTATCAATGCATTCAAACCGGCTACCATCGGCCACATACTACCGCCGGTATTACCTCTCAGGTCTACCACCCAGGCTGTGATCTCATTTTCAGTATCCATCTTTTTTATCAATTGCTGAATGCTGTCGGTGAATGATTGTTTCACCTGTTCATTAAAAGAACCCATTGAAGGTATTTTAATATAACCTGTACGAGCGTTCAACAACCGGCCCTCTGCATATTTCATAGGCGGTGCGCTGCTGTTTAACTTATCTACACCTCGTTTATCTATAAAGAATGAATGGCGGTCTCCGCTTTTTCGCAATGTATTTATAATATAGTTCAATACCGGTTTGCAACTGTCAATGCTGTTAATGTTCCGGGAAATTTCCCCTATTTCTTTTTCATATTCTGTCCAGTTAATTTGCCCGGTTACAAGACTGTTCTTTTTGATGATGGTGGTTATTTCGGTTATAAATTTTGTAACCTCGGCGCTTTGACAAAATGCGCCAATGTGTAACAAGCAAAGCAGGATGGTTATAATATTTTTTTTCATACACTTCTATATTACTATTTGTATTACAACCCACCAAAAAAAATTGGACAAGCCATCCGCCATCTGGCGGATAACTTGCCCAACTGTATGCTTAACCGCAATACTATTTCTTCAGGAACTTTCTAATGATGAGGTCTTTACCATTGAACAATCGCATGGTATAAACACCGGAGGCCAGGCTGGCTACGCCTATGCTGCTTTTATTGCCTGTAATGGTTGAAGCCTGTACCTGGCGGCCCAGGTTATCATAAATTAAATACCGGGCATTCTTATCCAGTAACCCATTTATATCAATGGTCATTTCCTCACCGGCAGGCGAAGGATATAACCTCACCAGGTTTTCATTTTCGTTGATGGTGGCCGGTGGCGTTATGGTCTGTAACCGGCTGCCGCTGCCCGTAAATACAAAATGATTTATATTGAACAGGTAGTCGGTAGTAGTGCCCGCAAACACCAGGTAAAGGTCCTGCACCCCGCTGGCGCCGCTGGCTGATCCTGTAACGGTTGCCCAGCTTTGCCAGCCACCGGTATTGGTAACATTGCAGGTACCAATTTGTGTTCCGCCGGCAGAACCAAGGCGAAGCTTGATGGTTCCCCCGGTTGTGTTAGACGCAACACGGGCAGAAAAACCAGTTACACCCGAACCAAAGTTTACACTAAATTTTATCCAGTCGTTATTATGAATAAAACCTACATCCTGCCCACCTTCGCTACACGTTTCATTTTGCACGCCCTGCATAGCACTGTAGCTTTCTGCCTGTATAGTTGAGAAGGCGCTTACCGTTGTACCACCACTTCCCGGTGTTGCGTTTATAGTGGTGAGTGGGTTCCAGTTATCGGTAACCTGCGGATTGGCACTGTTGGCTTTTAAAACATTCAGCATAACGTATGATGCCGCCTGTGATGAAGTTAGAATATGTACCCACGATGGCCTTGAAGATGGTACATACCCGCTTCCCGAATTACTGTACTCATTGAACCGGGCCGTTGCCTGGTTGGCAGCATTGCCCCAGTCGTTCCAACCGGCAGCTTTTATGGCATTCGTCATACTGGTATTTCTGAAAGTAACCGAAGCGTATGGTCCCCAGGGCCGGCCCAAGTCTGTAATGTTCGATCCTGCGCCGGTAATACGGCAGTTATTGAACACATAACCATAAGCTATATGCTGGGCTGTATTGGCGGCAGTAAGTGAAGAGCCGCCCTTGCTATAGATATCGCAATTTTCGAAAAAGGCAATGGCGCCACCGAAAATGAAATCGGTACTGCCTTCAAAATAACAGCCTTCGTGGTAACTTCTGCCACTGTGCGCATAATAGGTATCCTGGTAACCCAGGAAACGGCAATTTTTAAAGATGGCCTTATCGGCTGTGGAGCGAACCGCCACCGCCTGCCCCACGGGACCAGCCGAATTGGCAAAGGCAATATTCAACGCATAAAAACCAGCCCCATTAATAAAAGTACTGGCCGAGCCGGATGTTCCATATGCCTGGCCTGTTGCCGGGTTGATCTTACTGGCGTAATTGTCGTACGTTAACACCGTACCGGTATTGCTTTGACCAATAAAAGTAAGGTTGGTTTTGTTGGTAGGCACCGTGATCACTTCATAGTACGAACCGTTCTTGATATAGATGGTTGTACGGGTACTACTGTTTGAAGGCGCGGCATTTACCGCTGCCTGAACCGTGGTGTAATTGCCAGAACCGTCCTTGGCCACCACAATATCGTATTGGGCATAGCCGGCAGAAAGCGAGATCAGCAAGGTATACATTAGAAAAAACAGAAGGGTCTTCCCCGTTGGGGAAAAATGTAGAATCATTCTCATATGGCTTGTTTTAATGGTGTGAAAATGTAGCCGGAATCGTTTTAACGGCTGAAGCAAAGCTATTTAAACAGGTGGGTGACGGGGTTCGTTTATTGTTCTATTAGGTTTAAAAAAAAGTATTTTAGTAACTATCCATAACCTACAACCGTCATAAACAAATATTCCCTAAAAACAGATATATTAGCTTTTAATGAAAACCATAAAGCGACTGTTACCCCTACTCTTTCTTCTTACGACAGGACAGTGTTATGCAACGGACCATTCCGACACCTCAATTATTAAAACGCACCTCACAGCTATCACTAAAACGGGGCAATTCCGCACCTATAAAAACATTGACCAGCTCAACAAAACAGCCGATTACATCAAAACAATCTTCACGCAATATTCCGATAGCGTTTACATTCAGGAATATTCAGCAAATGGCCAGGTGTATAAGAATGTAATTTGTTCGTTTGGAACGGAAAACACAAAGAGAATTATTGTAGGCGAACCAATTGAACAAATGTTACCTACTGATGGGTTATAGTTAGCTACTGATGAGTCATAATAACCTACCGATGAGTCATAGTAACTTACTGATAAGTATCAGTACGCTATGATAAGGCATCCAGACTTTTCAATTTGCGTTGGTTACCTACTATAAGGCATCACTGCGCAGCTATGCATATCAGTTTGAAACTTTAAGTCGCCAGTTGTTGACTTTTGATCTATTTTTCCCAACATACGACCCTATCTTAAACACCGAAAGATTAAACTACCGTACTGACACACAAAGTGAGCTACTGATGACTCATAGTGAGTTTTGGATTCAACATTATGCGTTTCGAGGCCAAACCTGAAGGTCTCTGGGAATGTTTTATATTTGACCGATGGTTAGCGATCACTCTTTATTCGGCACACCCGAAGCACGGAACAATTTACTACAAGCCCTGGAAGACATGCATTACCTGTTGAGCAGGAACTACCCCCCCAAAGCCACCCTGGCATTGGCAGGCAACAGGTATCAGCTGGTACAACGCCAGCTACAGGCTTTACAGGGCATGTCGTGCTCGGCAGAAGAGATGAGTAAGCGAAAACAAAAAGAATTATTGCCCACTGCCCTTAAAGACCAAACCATTCTTCTCGATGGCTTTAATGTGCTCATCATACTTGAAACAGCACTCTCCGGCGGTTATATTTTTGAAGGCCTCGATGGCTGCTACCGCGACATAGCTTCTGTACACGGCACTTATAAAAAAGCACAACATACCGAACAGGCATTGATCACCGTTGGCAACACCTTACAACAACTGCAACTGCAAAAAGTGATGTGGGTATTTGATGCACCAATCTCGAACAGTGGAAAATTAAAGGGCACCTGTTATGAGATTGCCGAAAAACATGGCTTTCCCTGGGAGATCATACTTGATAATCACCCCGACAAATACCTGATAGACAACAAAGGCCTTGTATGCAGCTCCGATGGCTGGGTGCTTAATGAATGCACCGCCTGGTTTAACCTGGGCGCACATATCATCAACAATACACAAAACATAAATTCCCTGGTATTTAAAACCCTTTAAGCCGCTAATTGATTAAACAATAACCCATTACAAATACCGATTATATTTTACCACCTCCATAAAAAAGAGTAATTTAGGGTGAACGCCTCGGTTAAGCTCATTTGTTTTAGTAGCTGCTTACTATAACAATGTATCTCCATTAATATGTCCCTATATGAGAATAACCGTAGACAGAAAAATATTGGGCGGGGTTGTTTTTTGCTCCGTTATTTTATTCTCCATAGCATTTATTTCCTTTTATAACAGTGAGAAATTCAGAGAAACAAATCAATGGGTAACTCATACCCACGAGGTATTGTATGAGTTTCAACAAATACTAATTCATTGTGTTGATGCCGAAACCGGCGAAAGGGGTTTCATTATAACCGGTAATGAAAAATACCTGGAGCCTTATAGCAATGCCAGTACACAGATAAATGAACATCTCGCCAATGTTAAAGAGCTGACAAAAGATAACCCCCGGCAGCAAAAGAATGTACAGGACATTCATCAACTCATTACCCGGCTAACAGAACGCCTTTCAGCAAATATCGCTATAAGAAAGACAGCCGGATTTGAAAAGGCACTGCTGGCAGAAGCAACAGACAGTTCGAAAAATATTTTAGATAATATTCGCAAAGAAATTCGCGATGCCCGGGTAATAGAAGAAGGGTTACTTTTTAAACGAAAACAGGATAGTGAAACAGATGCCCGTAACTTCAACAATATCTCCATTATACTTGTAATTACCATCGCTATCGTTCTTCTTTCCGTATACCTTATCATCATCTCAAACTTTAAAGCACTCAGGCAGGCGCAAACAGAAGCAATTAACAAGAACACGATCCTTGAAGGCACCAGCGGTTTGGCAAAAGAAATACAGGGTAACATACAGGTAAGCCACCTGGCACAAAAGGTGATCAATTACCTGGCCGTTTATACAAATGCCAGTGTAGGCGCCCTGTATATTGCCGGCGAAGACACCCTTAAAATGATAAGCGCTTATGCTGCCGCCAAATCACCTGAAGGCTGGCCGTTGATTCGTTTTGGTGAAGGCCTGGCCGGACAGGCAGCTGCAGAAAAAAGTACGATCCATGTAAGCAGTATTCCCCCTGGTAATTTTGATATAAAAACCAGCTTTGGCAATGTAACGCCCAAAAGTGTTATTGCTTTTCCTGTTATTTATGAGAACAGTGTAACGTGCGTTATTGAACTGGGCACACTAACAGAATTCACACCCATTCATTTACAATTTCTGTCAATAGTGGGCGATAGTATAGCCGTAGCCTTTACGTCGTCACAGGCGCGGGAACAAACAAAAGAACTGCTGGAAGAAACACAACGCCAGTCGGAGGAACTGGTAGCCCAACAGGAGGAATTGCGGCAAACAAATGATGAATTACATACAAAGACAGAACAGCTTGAAAGATCGGAAATGGAATTGAAAGCACAACAGGAAGAACTGCAACAAACCAATGAGTCGTTGGAGGAAAAAGCCACCTTGCTTGAAACGCAAAAAAACAACCTTAAGGCGGCCAAACTTGAAGTGGAAGCAAAAGCACAGGAACTTCAACAAAGCGGCAAATATAAATCGGAGTTCCTTGCTAATATGTCGCACGAATTAAGAACGCCACTTAACAGCATTTTAATATTGTCGCAATTGCTGGCAGAGAATAAACAAAAAGTACTTGGTGAAAAAGAACAAAAACACGCGCAGAGCATCTATAGTTCAGGTAAAGAACTGCTTAGCCTGATAAACGAAGTGCTCGATCTTTCGAAAGTAGAAGCAGGAAAAATAGAACTGGATATTACCGAAGTGAGGATCAGCGATATAGTGAACAACATGCATAGCATGTTCAATGAAATGGCAAAGAACAAATATGTTGAATTCTCCATTAACGATAGAACCGGCCTGGAAAATTTAATTTTATTGACCGATGAACAACGGGTGGAACAGATCCTGCGCAATCTTCTTTCAAATGCCTTTAAATTCACCAGCCAAAGCGGAAAGGTGCAACTGGAGATTGGGATAAAAACTTATAAACAGCACCAGCGTATTAGCTTTACCGTCACCGATACCGGCATTGGCATCGCTAAAAATAAACAGGCCCTCGTTTTTGAAGCTTTTCAGCAGGCCGACGGTTCAACAAAAAGAAAATATGGCGGCACCGGTTTAGGGCTATCGATCAGTAAAAAGCTGGCCCAGGCGCTTGGTGGTGAAATTTACCTGCAAAGCGAAGAAGGAAAAGGAAGCACGTTCACGCTTGATCTTCCGCTGAAATTCGATGAATCGGATTCGACGTTACCGAATGATAAAATAGAAATAAAAAAGCCTGAAACCGGTGAAATTAAACGCTCTGTCACTGAAGGTATAATTGATATTCCCGCCAATGTTACTGACGACAGGTATACTATTACGGCCCATGACAGGGTAATTCTGATCATTGAAGACGATGAGGACTTTGCACAAATACTCCTGAATTTTGTAAAAAAGAAAAATTATAAAGGCATTATTACCCAGCAGGGTAATGCAGGTTTAAGCTTTGCCCGGCACTACAAACCCGACAGTATTATACTTGACATGAACCTGCCTGAAATGGATGGCTCGGAGGTAATAAAAAAACTAAAGGCCGACCCCGAGCTAAGACATATTCCCATACAAATTTTTTCGGGCCACGACCGCAAAAAAGAGACCATGGAACTTGGGGTGTTCGACTTCATCAGAAAACCGGTTACCCAAACCGATATAGAAACGGCCCTTGACCGCATGAAAGAATTCACCCTGAAAAAATTAAAGAAACTCCTGATCATTGAAGACAACAAAGAACAAAGCCAAACCATAAAAGAACTGATAGGTAACGGCGATATAAAACTATTTTCGGCCTACAGCGGCGCCGAAGCCTATGAAAAAATGCGGATAGAAAAATTTGACTGCATCATTATTGACCTGGGCCTGCCCGATATGAGCGGAATAGACCTGATGGAAAAGATCAAAAGCGATACCGAACTTGCAAAGATCCCCATCATTGTGTATACCGGCAAAGACCTGAGCAAAGTAGAAATTGCCCGCTTGAACCAGTTGGCCGATACCGTGGTATTAAAAACAGCCAACTCAATTGAACGCTTATTAGACGAAACTGTTCTTTTTTTACATTATGCCGAATCTAAATTGCCGAAGGAAAAGCAGCAGATGATACGGAAGGTACATCGGTCAGACGAGGTGTTAAAAAAGCGGAAGGTGCTGCTGGTTGATGATGACATGAGAAATATTTACTCATTGACAAACGCCCTGGAAGAAGAAGAACTGGTATGCCTGAATGCCGGTAACGGAATAGAAGCGTTGCAAAAGCTGGAAGAAAATACAGACATCGATATTGTACTTATGGACCTTATGATGCCCGATATGGATGGCTTTGAAACAATGCAACAGATCAGGAAAATAGATAAATATGCAAAGCTGCCGGTAATTGCACTTACCGCAAAAGCCATGAAGGGCGACCGGGAAAAATGTCTCGAGGCCGGCTTTTCTGATTACATTTCTAAACCGGTAAACTTGACCCAGTTGATCTCGCTTATGCGGGTATGGTTATACCGGTAAAATCCCACACAACATATACGTTTTTTTCGTAAATTCAGTAGAACAACCCCTTTACTTATAACGATTGCCATGAGAACGTATATACTGCTGGCGGCCCTGGCTGCTACGTGCCATTTTGCATATGCGCAAGTTCCCGTTATTTCATCTTTTACCCCTGCATCGGGCCCCATTGGCACCCAGGTTACCATTAGCGGCCTAAATTTTAGCCCTACAGCTGCTAATAATAGCGTGTATTTTGGCGCGGTGAAAGCAACGGTCCAATTGGCCAGCGCCATCTCGTTAACAGTTACCGTTCCTTACGGCGCAACCTTCCAAAGGACATCAGTTGCGGTGAATAATTTGATCGCTTATGCGCCCCGCCCGTTTATTGTAACGTACACAGGCGGTGGCATGAACTTTACCGCCACTTCATTTGCCCCTGCTACCAATTTAACAGGCGATTCTTATGTAACCGCTGCTGATATCGATGGCGACAATCGTACAGATCTTATATATGCCGGTTCGGTAACCAATAAGATCACCATCTATAGAAATACTACCACCGGCAGCACCCTGTCGTTCTCTCCCACGGACATCAACGGGTATACAACTCCCACCTGTATAAAAACCGGCGATGTAAACGGCGATGGTTTATTAGACCTGGTAGTAAGCTGCCCTTCTCAGTTCAGGTTATATATCTTAAAGAACACCAGCACGCCGGGCAATATTTCATTTAGCAGCGGCCTCGCCCTGAACACCGTTACCGGGCCCAGGAAAATTGCTATTGGTGACCTCGACAACGATGGCAAAGCAGACATAGCCTGTTCCCTCGCCTCTGTAAACGGTATAGGGGTATTTAAAAATACGTCTACCGGGGCCAATATCAGTTTTGCAGCCAAATTAGACTTTACCACTACCGGTTCTGCTGAAGGTATTGCAATAGGTGATTTGACCCAGGATGGGAAACCCGAAATAATAACCGCCATCGGTGGCGCCGGGGGCATATCATTGCTTGAGAACACAAGTACACCCGGTACCATCTCATTTAACCCAAGGGTACATTTTTTTACTGACGGCGCTCCTTATGAAGTAGCCATTGCTGATGTTGATGGCGATGGCAGGGCCGATATGATCTCTACTAATACAACAAGTAATAATATTACGATCTACAGAACTAATGGATCAAATCCCCTGACCTTTGATACTAAGATCAACCTGTTGACAGCTACCGATCCGCGCGGCCTTGAACTGAGCGATCTGAATTCAGACGGCAAACCGGATATTGTAATCTCCCACTCCGGTTCCGATTCTGCTATTAGTATACTAAAGAACATAAGCACACCCGGCGCCATTGCGTTTGCAACTTTTGTTAAATACGGCCCCAACCCTGGCCTGGGTTCGGTAGCCCTGGCCGATCTTAACAATGACGGCCTTACCGATATAACCATCGGCAAACTTCAAAGCAGCGCACTATCCATCTTCAAAAACCAGCTAAACATAAATACGGTGCCGGCGCCCTGTGCGCCCAAACCAAAACCCGTTATTACTTCCAACGGCACCACTTTAAGCACCACTGCCGGTTTTGCATCTTATGAATGGTATCGCGATAATGTGCTGATACCAGGGGCCGCCACCAACCAATATAATACCCCGCAAAATGGCGTATACAAAGTGATCGTTGGCGATATAAACGGCTGCAAAGACACTTCCGATAATTATACTTATGTAGCTACCGGCATCAATGAAGTTGTTCTTCAGGGTTATACCATACAATTAAATCCCAATCCGGTTATTAACGAGTTGAAAATACAGGTAGATCAACCAGCAGGGGGTAATAACAACATCAGTATGGTGATCACAGACGTCGTTGGTAAACGTATTCAATCACAAACGTTGCAACAAGGCACCAATACTATTTATGTTAACAACCTGGCGCCAGGCATTTATATGGTAATGCTGAAAAAAGGAAGTTCAGTAAAAACAATTAGAATCCTGAAAGCGCCATAATACATCTATATCTCCTTTTGCAACTCTACAAACGAAAACTCGCCCAATGCCTTTGAAGATGGATTGGAAAAAGGGATCAGCTTTCCCGTAGGCTTATATCCTTTCCGTTTGTACCATTCAATCAATTCATGCCGTTGATCTATAACGGAGATGGTGATAGTAGCATATTGATGGTGCCGGGCAAACGTTTCCGCGTGCTGCATTAACAGTTTACCAATGCCCGATGCCTGAATTTGCGGGTCAACCGACAGCATACCAAGATATAAAGTATCCGTCTTTTTTTCAAGCAGTACACAGCCAACAATATTTCCCTGTTCATCTGCACACCTGAGAATGGTAACGGCAGGTTGTTGAAGATAGCTCTGCAGATTCTCTTCCGTGATCCTGGGACCCGCCACCAGGTGGCCTTCCGAGGTCCAGCTTTTACTGCCTGGCTGGCCGTGATAGGCGCTGTTCACGATCTTTATAATACCAGGAAGATCCGGAAGCGTGGCAGGTTGAATATGATATTGAGTGCTCATGGTTAGTTGATGCAAGATACTTTAGAACTTTACAGGAAATTATTTAAATTGAACGCTATCTTTTACAATACCCATAACGAAAACGTATGAACAAATCCTTTGTTCGCCTCTGCTTCTTCTTTTTGTTGATCATTACCTTAAATAGTAACCGAATCTTTGCGGCGCCCCAAAAACCGTTGACCACAAAGCAGGTAACGTCGCTGGCGCTGTTGGGCAAAACATGGGGATTTTTAAAATATTACCACCCAAAGGTAGCAAAGGGAAAGTATAACTGGGACCAGGTACTTATAGACAAGATACCTGTATTTCTTTCTGCCAGCAGCCAGCAGGAAGTAAGTGATCGTCTACTGAACTGGCTGAATGACCTGGGCCCGGTAGATGCCTGCCCTACCTGCGATAATACACTAACCGGCCGCTTAAGTTATAACCTCGATACTGCATGGATAACAAACAGCGGGTTTACACCCGAAGTAATAAGTAAACTACAATTTATACTGGCCAACAGAAGCCAAGGCGAAAACTATTATGCGGGTTATGGCAAATTTAAACAGATCAAAGTTGTCCATGAAGACTTATACTACACGCAGGAGTTTAAATTTCCCTCACCAGCCTACCGTTTATTAACCCTGTTCAGGTACTGGAATATCGTTAATTATTTTTCGCCCTATAAGTACATCACAACCACAAAATGGGACCATGTACTAACCCGGTTCATTCCTGACTTTTATGAAGCGAAAGACACCTTGCAATATCATGTAAGCATAATTAAATTGATAGCAGCCCTGGGCGACGGCCATTGCGCAACAAATAGCTGGTCGACCCAGTTGCAACAGCTATCGGGCGATTTTAATCATTTACCGTTCAGGTGCTCCATTGTAGAAGGGAAAGCCGTAGTTACATTAATTACCAATGATTCATTGTGCAAACAGCAGGGCATTGCACTAAACGATGTTATTGTAAGCGTTGATGGTGAAACAGTTGAAAAAAGAGTAAAAAGATATTTACCGTATGTTTATAATGCGAGTAACGATGATGCCCGCCTGCAGTCTATTTGTAATTCATATTTATTTTCAGGGCATACCGGCAATTGTGATATCACCAGGCTTACACCAAATGGCAAAATAGAAAAACTTACCATTAACAGGTATACGAAAGAAACGCCTTATGCGCCGCCTTTTACGCCAACATGGAAGATACTGCCCGATAATATAGGTTACATTGATATGGGATTGTTACTGCAAAAAGATGCCAAAGCTGTAATGGATTCGCTTTTTGCCACAAAGGGAATTATTATCGATTTACGTAATTATCCTAACAATACCTGGCATATCATTGCGGCCCGGTTAACTTCAAAGAAATTTATAATGCCCCGCTTAGCCTATCCCGACTCAAGTTATCCCGGCCTTTACAAATACCATCCCGACATATTTGGTGAGCCCAATACCAATCCTTATAAGGGCAAAGTGATACTGCTTGTAAATGTATTCAGTAAAAGCCATTCAGAATACAGCGCCATGGGCTTACAGGAGGCCGCAAAAACAATTACCATTGGCAGCACAACAGCAGGCGCCGATGGCTCCTTAACCGATTTTATAAACTTACCGGGTGGAATTTTAACCAGATTTTCGGGCCTCGGTGTATATTATTCCGATGGCACCGTGGCGCAAAAGACCGGCGTAAAGATCGACATCGTTTGCAAGCCAACCATCAAAGGTGTGCAGGGAGGAAAAGATGAGTTGGTAGAGAAGGCGGTGAGTGTGATCAATGGAAACTGATGGGTATAAAAACAACAACCGCTGTGCACTTGGTAGTGTACAACGGTTGCATTTCTATGTATTATAAGACCCGTTTTAATACACGGTCAGCATTTCTGCATGCCTGCCATTCATGATCACCAAATATATTCCCGGTTTAGGACGAACATTAAAATTAACGGAGTATAATCCCTGTTCGGTTGCACCATATTTCTTACTGAACAGTACCCGCCCCTTCAGGTCGGTAACGGTTACAGTCATAGCGTTGGCAGAAGCGCCATTGTACTGAATATAGAAACGGGAGCCGTTTACCGGGTTGGGATAGATCTTCGCCCTGCCGGTATTGTTAGCAATGACGTTACCGGCGTTATTGTGGGGCACGGTTTGCCGGCGGCTGCCCGATGCAAGGGTCATAAATTTCATTTTTTCAATATCCAGTACCCGGCCGCTGTTCCAGTTCACCGTCCAGCTATAGAACCGCATGGTTTTAGGTTTGTTCCAATGCGCGGTATTATCTAAACGGGCTACTTTCAATGCGGTGAACGGGCCATATTGTACAATAGCGCTATCGCCCGTCATACTGATCTGTAGAGGCTGGCTAATGGTATAGATGGCTTTCATGGCGGCGTTGGCGCCGGTAGCAATCACCTGGTTATTGGCGTACAGTTTTGTAATGCCGCTACCATAGTCGGAGCTCCAGAAAAAGCGCACCAGTATTTTGCCCTGGTCGTCGAGCACTTCCAAAAAGCTGCCGCCCGCGGTATTGGTTCCCAGGTTTTCACCATCTTCATTGGGCGAATTGCCTTCATAATTTACAACACCGCTTATTTGCCAGCCAGGTACGCCATTGGCAGCAACACCCAGGTCCCTGCTGACGTTAGCAGTGGCTGCAGTTTTGTTTACGTATTTAATAACAAGATCGGGTTGCAACCGGTTGTACCCTTTCGTTCCGGTTTCAACATTCCACCAGCGGGTGTATTGGTTCGAATCTATTTCATTAACAGGATCTCGGCTCCAACCATACATGTTATTCTCCAGTATGGTATGATGGTTTAATTTTTCAAGCAGATCGTAGCCATTCCTGTAATCGGGCAGTTCTGCAGGGTTCAACTGCGATGCCGGAATTGTCGTCTTTGTCTGACTGGCGCTGCTCCATGATAAACCCGCCGATGATGCGCCACCAGTATGGTATACTTCCAACCGCACCGGATATCGTAAACCGGCTGTCATGCGAATGGTATCGCTGTACTCTGCAGCCGTGGCCGCATTTCGTTGATCAACCAGCAGTTTGCCGCCCACCCAAAGCCGTACGCCTTTATTGGTGGTGGTATAAATGCGGTAGTTCTCGCTGTATACCGGTTGAATAAAACCAGTATAGCTCACTGAAAAATTATTGGTATCGGCAAGGCTTACACCGCTGTGGTCTATAAATACCATGCTGTCGATGCGGCTTGCCACACTGTTCATGTTGTTCATGTCGGCACTATTGTAATATGTAGTGGCCAATCCCCTGCCGGTATCGGAAAAACTTACGGGTATGGTTTGCAGCTGAATATTATTGAGCCCGGTAATGCGCCAGCGGTGAATGCCGCCATGATGGCCTTCATCGTTATGATACAGGAAAGCAGTATCACCCATTCTGATTATATTGGCGCTATAGGCATTACCCGCCATACCATAGGGCGCCTCCTGCCCTGCTACATCGGCACCTGTTACGCCAAACTGGTTTACAAACAAACCATTGTCGTATACAATATTCCACTTGTTGGTTTGGCTGTTCTTCCAGAATTCACCATGATAACCCCAGAAAATAGTACGGCCGCTGGCCATGGCGGAAACGCCCGAGTATTGTACATTATTCCCAATATCGTATGTGCCTTCCGGTGGAAAAGGGCCGGTATAATCACGCAACGTGCTCATGGCCGTACGCCATAACCATTTGTTTGTACCCTTTTTAATACCGCCCAAATGGTAATTATCCCAACCCGGATGTACATTGCCGCCATCAAAAGCAACCACCACACCGGTACTGCTCACTTCGCCTGTTCTTACTTTAAGCTGATTGCCAAACCAGCCGGGGTCCTTGCTGGTGGCAGGCGGGGTGGTAGCCTGTATTGAATCTACGCCCCATATGGGATTGTTGTTTGCATCGAAACCGGTAAGGTTCTTTTTACTCCAGGTACTTACCTGTCCCAGGGTCAACGTTCTTGTTAATTTACGCAGCGAACCATCGGGATACAACTGAGTGAGGTCACCAGTATTAATAGCAATGTATACACCGGTATAACGCAGGTTACCGGCGCCCGGCAATTCCACCACCTGCCATTTATCGGTAACGGCCGTAATGCTGTCGTAGGCCAGCGCATAGGTTCTCCCGTTGCTAAGAGTGGTTACGCAACGCAGCCGGTTATTATGATCTTCATGTGCAGTGGTGATATTATAGCCCCAATTACGCACCATCGTCCATGAACCGTTATTACGCCCCAGTGGTTTTGTATAATCAACCTTGTATTCCATATAGTCGGCGAACACGCGCTCAGGGTTATTGGGATCAACAAAACAACTATAGAAATGCGGAATGTATTGAATACGATCGAGGAATGACCTCGATGGGGTATAGTGTTGCGCACGTGCATTGCCAAGGTCGCCTACCCAAAAGCTGCCATTGGGCTGATAAGCAATGAAGCTGCCCAGTACGGCCCGCATATCGCTGAAATAAAACTTGTCGTTGCTGAGGTTGGGCCCGGTTAAATAACCGCCTGCCTGGCCAAAGGTCCATACAGCAATGCCTGTAATGCTATTGTAAGCCTTTAACTGTTGGCTGGTACCGGCATCGGCTACTACTACGGTTTCATTATCGGGGGCACAGGAAATAGCTACCGGTTCAACAATTGCCGGCAACACAACACCCGTTGGGGTAAGCATACCATTGATATCAACCGAAAATTTTTCAACCCGCCGCGCGCCGCCCGAAGTATAAGCCATCCATAAATTACCACTTGAATCAACTGCCAGCGCACCGGCATTGGTATGCGAAAGAACTTGCACAACGGCGCCTGTGGTCTTGTTCAATACATGCAGCTCATTGAGCGTGGAATGCGATGCAAATAAAAAATTACCGTTGTATTGCACCGCCAAACCGGCCACCACCCCACTGGCATTGTTGATGGTATCTATTACACTGGGGTACGTTCTGCCTGCATAACATTTGTACGAACGCCCCGCGCTGAACAGCACCTCCGAATCATTACCGGTGCTGGTAGCGAAAATAAAGTAATAGTTGGTACGGGCGTCGTACCCTGCCCAATACACATTAGTACCATCGGTAGCCACAAAGCGGGTGGCCTGTCCCATGCCCTGCCCTGCCGGCATTATTTGAATACGCTGGCGCGGTGTATTTAGGTTGAACTTTAACTGGCTGGGGTTGCCTTCGGAATAATTCTTTGAATAATAGGCATACTGTCCGGCAATGGCCATACCCGATATGCGGTCGAAACCACGCTGTATGGTGCCACCGGTTACAGAATCGGAATTGTTGCCGATGGTTCCCTCCCAAACGGCGCTAACATTGTTGCTTAATACCTTGATATAATACGTACCATTTGCGGCCAGCACGCTGTCGTCGGTAGTCCCATTCCAGCTACCGGTATGCGTACCGGCAGTATAAGTAACGCCGCTCCATAAGGTTTTAATAAGGATACTGTCTGACGTATACACGCCTGCGCTTGTTTTGGCAGCGGCGGGTAAAGTAAATGTAAAATGAACGGTATGGGAAGGAATGGAATCTACCGCTTTTACCTGTTGAGAAACAAAAAGAAAAAAGAAAAACACGAGAGGTACGGGCACATAAATGCTGCCCCATTGTTTTGATTGATGCATACAATAAGGTTTTACCATAGCAGGGATCTATTTACACTATAGATCTTACCAATATACTTTCCAAAGATATATACAGGTATTGCAATAAAGTGCACCATGTGACCAACTAAGCGGAACTCATTCCCCCTCAGCGGCACCTCGTTTGCATTGAAGTAAGTACCTTGTTATGCCCAAGCTTAGTATATGAACAACGAAACAGACAATGCGTGGCAACAACCATCCGCCGGGGAACAGGTTGCCCCTAATTACTGGCTTACCCGTTTTGTGATACTTCGTTTGCTGGGTGTTATATATGCCGTTGCTTTTCTGGTGGCCATAAACCAGGTGCTTCCGCTCATTGGCTCACATGGTTTACTTCCGGCAGAAGTATACATTAAGAACGTGAACCAATGGCTTGGTTCAACCGGCGCTTTTATGCGACTACCCTCCTTGTTCTGGTTCTGGCATTCTGATACAGCGTTTTTAACAGTTGCGTGGGCAGGCTTTATTTTATCGTGCCTGGTGGCGGCAGGTTATGCAAATGCCATTATCATGGTACTTTTGTGGGTGCTGTATATGTCGCTGGTGCATATAGGGCAGGAATGGTATGGGTACGGCTGGGAAATTCAATTAATTGAAACCGGTTTTCTGGCTATATTCCTTTGCCCGTTGCTCAACATGCGCCCCTTTCCCCGCCGGGCGCCCCCATTTCTCATTATTGTTTTGTTCCGATGGCTGGTTTGCCGGCTTATGCTGGGCGCAGGACTTATAAAGCTTCGCGGTGATGAAATATGGCGCAACGGCACCGCGCTGTATTATCATTTCGAAACACAACCCATTCCCGGCCCATTCAGCCGCTGGTTCCATTTTCTGCCACATGCTTTTCTGAAGATGGGTGTATGGTTCAACTGGCTGGCAGAATTGGTTGCCCCGCTTTTTGTTTTCTGGCCCCGGCCGGCACGGCATATGGCGGGTGTTGTGATCATCTTATTTCAGTTTACGCTTATTATCAGTGGCAATCTTTCTTTTCTCAACTGGCTATCCATCATTCCGGCACTGGCCTGCTTCGACGATGGCTTTTGGGCGCATGTGCTTCCCCAACAGCTTGTGCGCAAAGCCAATGAAGCCCGCGAAGCCGCTGAATATTCAAAGCCTATGCAAATGACGGCCTTTGTAGTAACTATGATCATCGGGTTTCTCAGCTTTCAACCGGCAATTAATCTTTTGTCGCCGAGGCAGATCATGAACACCTCCTTCGATCCATTTGACCTGGTTAATACCTATGGCGCTTTCGGCAGTGTAGGGCTTGAACGGCTAAATGTAGTATTTGAAGGAACAACAGATAACGATTCAACCGACAACGCACATTGGCAACCCTACATCTATAAAGGACTACCGGTATTAACCAACCGGCGCCCGGCGCAAATTGCGCCATATCAGTTACGGCTCGACTGGCAAATGTGGTTTGCCGCCATGGGCACACCCGATGACTATCCATGGACGTTGACGCTCGTGAATAAATTGTTGCACAATGATGCGTTGGCTACCGGTTTGTTTGCCCACAATCCATTTACCGCAACCCCACCCCGCTACATTAGAGCTGTATTATATCGCTACCGGTTTGCCAAACCCGGCAATGCACAGGGTGCGTGGTGGATACGTGAGAAACTGGGGCTTTGGTTGCCGGCTATATCGGCCGGTGATCCGCGTTTGCCTGAGGCAACCGTTATATGAGTCGCTTTTACCCCCCTGATTGTCACAAATACCCCGCATCTTGTATAATATTGTTGGCGACATTTGTACCAACTATTTCATCCACTTAAAAACGATCTTATGCCAAAAATAATTCCCCATTTATGGTTCGATAAAGAAGCAAAAGAAGCTACACAGTTTTATACAACCGTGTTTCCCGAATCAAAGATCACGCATGCCAGCGTAATTAAGAATACGCCCTCGGGCGATTGCGATATCATAAGCTTTGAGTTGTGGAACCAACAATTTATGGCCATCAGCGCCGGGCCATATTTTAAGTTCACACCAGCTACTTCATTTATCGTAAACTTCGATCCCTTGTTCTTTGGTTCATCGGCCGATGCAGCCCGGGAAAAAATTGATGCAGTATGGAACCAGCTGGCCGATGGCGGAACGGTACTTATGCAAATTGGTGAATACCCTTTCAGCAAACGGTATGGCTGGGTGATGGACAAATACGGCCTGTCGTGGCAGCTGATGCTCACCAATCCTGAAGGCGAAAAACGGCCACCCATTATTCCTTCGCTGATGTTTGTAAAAGAGAAAGCCGGCAAAGCAGAAGAAGCGATCAATTTTTATTTATCGGTTTTTAAAGATGCAAAAGCAGGCAACCTGCATCGTTATCCCGCCGGCATGGCGCCAGATAAAGAAGGCACCCTTATGTTTGCCGATTTTATGCTGGAGAATAAATGGTTTGCCGCTATGGACAGCGCCCGTGAACACAAGTTCGACTTCAATGAAGCTGTGTCATTTCTCGTAAGCTGTAGCAATCAGGCTGAAATAGATTATTACTGGGAAAAACTATCAGCAATTCCACAGTCAGAACAATGCGGCTGGTTAAAAGACAAGTATGGCGTATCGTGGCAGATCACCCCTGTTCAAATGCAGGAAATGATGAGTAAAGGGTCACCGGAACAAATAAAACGGGTAACGCAGGCATTTTTGCAAATGAAGAAGTTTGACATTGCAAAGCTGAAGGCGGCTTATGAAGGGAAATAAGAATAAAAGCTGAACGCTGAACGCTTAAGGCTGAACGCCTGAACCCGAATTTCCGGCCATCCTTACTTTCCGATGCCTCGTGAAAGTTCAGCAAAGGCCGGTCTAAAAACGCTGTATATTCTGTAGGATGAATACTTGACGCGAGCATGCCTTTCGAGAAGCCAGCCTTAAGCGTTTCGCGTTTAGCCTTCTTCACATGGTATAAAATCTTTCCGCGGCTATTGGCCCCGGTACACTGCTTTCTCCCAGCAATTGCCTGATGTTTATTTCAATATTACGCGCAATGGTGGTAACCGGTGTGTCGCTTGGGCGATTGCGGAACGGGTCTTGTAAATGAAACGCACTTTTTTCAATAAGGAAAAAACAGGCAGAAATAACCACCAGCATTGGTATTTCAAACAGGGCGTTCACATTATCCAATGCTATGGATAAAGTGACCACAAAAATATAGATGATTAAATGCAGGTAATACCTGTAAGTAACAGGAAACACGGTAGTATTGATGCGCTCAGCCATACCCATATAATCTACAAGCGCACATAAGGTACCATTCAATTCAACATACATATACGAATCCAGCTTACCTGCTTCTTTTAATTGCTGCAGGTCTTTTGCACTCAGCTGAACAATAGCCAGTGGTTTATTATTATGCTTTTTTAATACCTCAATATCTTCTTTGCTTAAATATTCAGCAAGGTTTTCCAAAGGCGCCAGCCCCCTTAAAGACCGCCCCAGGCAATAACACCACGCTATTTGCCTGTAGGCTATAGTGCGTATAAATTCATGATGCTCCCCGCTAAGGAAGGTTTGTAATTGAATAACCAGATTCCGCGAATCGTTGACTATAGAACCCCACACCTTCCTGGCTTCCCACCAGCGGTCGTACGACTGGTTCATTTTAAAAGATAATAATACAGATATGGCAGTACCCAAAAATATTGGAATGTTAAGCGGAATTTTAGGTAACAGGTTATCATAACGCTCACTAAAATACTGAGCAAAAAGTCCTACCAGTAATACCACTACAAGATCAAACCATACTTTTTTGATCATGTAGGCCATTGGAAATCTATTATCTAACAGCATACCGTATTTTTATAATATCCAACTTTATAGATTGGCCCTTGCAAAGAATGGGCCGGGTCAGGTATGAAAGTATGCTGCTGAAAATTCTTCCTGTTTAAATAGCAGGCAGCCTGAAAATTTTTCAGATAGCTATCTGTTCATTCCAGGTCCCCTATACGCATTCGGCATCTTTTCAGGCATTCTCCTGTTTCGCTGTACCGGCATTCGCGCATTCTTGGTTTCATCTGGCACAATACATAACATATTGTCGAACGGCATCTGGTATACTTTACCCATGGCAACAGAGTCAACCAGCTTGCCTGCATAATACCATTTTCTATTATTTAAAGCATTGATAATTGAAAGTTTACGGGCGGTTGAATCTGATTCCGGCTTTATGACCCTTACAAAGGGTTGCCGAAGCTGCGCAGAAGTCGTTATTGTCGCCATTATAAATAATACCACCAGCCAAATAAATGGGTTCCGCATAACGTGATTTTTTAACACGATGCACGCGGTCGCCCAATTACACACGGTAATAAAAATATTTTTTCAGCCAGATGCTGATGGCGGTCAGCACAAAGCAAAATACCGTTTTTTTACCCTGTTTTTGCCATGATTGCTGTCGTAACTTGAATGGAATGATCTAGAAAACTTCAGGTTATGATGGGTTTTAAAACTGCTAAAACAAAAAGAAGTTTCACCTATTCGGCTGTAATACTGCTTGTAATAAGCATTTTTATATTAACCTACTGGTATTACTTCATTCCCAGTAACAGAAAAACAATTCATAAGAACGGGTTCCTGATACTGCAAACCATTGCCGGCAATATCAATGATCTGTCATCTATCCGCAAGTCACTTTTTAGCAACTTTTACGAGAACGCGCTTTCAAAAACAAACAGAAACCCGCAATTGACAACAAAAAGGGAATCTATTATAGACTCGTTGCTGAAAGATAATAAGCTACTAAATGCAAAGGTAAAGGTTCGCAAAATGAAGGTGGTTGATAAAGCCGCCGATGACATCCGCGTTGAAGATGGAAAGCTGCTGGTATCCATCATCGATGATAGGTTAAAAGAAAAAGCTGAGTTTTCGGAAGATATAACACCCCTGCTGGAATCAATTTTGTCAACGAAAAGGTCAGAGCTCTTTAAATCGTACCTGTTGGGAAAAATGAACGACTCCATAACGGAATTACTTTATTACGATAAAGATCTGGCTGTTCGTTCAGACAAAGGCATAGATAGTCTGTTACCTAAAGGCGAGGAAGCCTACTTAACAGGAATACGCGAATTAAACCTGCATGATGTAAGTCAAAAGGTATTTTTTTATCCATTCCGACTTTACCAAACCCAGCTGATGATCTGCGGTTTTGTTGATACAAAAGAATACAATACTGCATTACGTAAAGTACCTTTTTACTTTCTTTACCCACTGGTGATCACCTTTCTTTTACTGCTGGTTTTGTTACCCATTATCAAATTTTACGTAATGGACCCCAATGAGCAGGTACGCGTTAATGACGTCGTTCTTTTTGGCATGTCGGTGTTTACAGGCGCAGCGCTCATTACCCTAACAATCATCCATTACTATCTTTGGAAAGGAGAAGAATACCGGGTAAGGCAAAACCTGTGCACACTATCAAAGCAAATTGCAAAAAGTTTTACCGACGAGATCAAACGATCATATGAACAGCTTACCATCCTTGATAAATATAAGATCGATCTTCGCCTCAAAACTAAAAAACAGTCCGATTACTCCAATACGATCAGGAACTTTGTTCGCGTCAGCGCCCCTGCGAGTTATTTTTACTTCGACCGCATTAGTTGGGTCGATAGTTCAGGCGATCAAAAAATAAAAGCAGACCTCTATTCAAAACCTGTTTTCACCAACGTTTCAAAAAGAAAATATTTCGACGTCTTTAAAAAAGGCGCCCCTTACTCCTTACCCGGCGACCGTGAAAAGAAAATAGGCATGGAACCTATTTACAGCATCACGAATGCCGATTTCAATATTACTATAAGCAAAAAAGACACGATGCCCGGCGGTTATATTGTAGCCCTGGCCATACAACCTAACTCCGTTATAAATTCGATACTGCCCGCCGGCTATGGTTTTTGTATCATTGATGAACAGGGAAATGTACAGGTGCATTCCGATAAGAACCGCAACCTGAATGAGAATTTTTTTGAGAAGATAGAACCGGCCTCGGATATATCAAGCGCCGTGATAACGCGCCAGGAAAAAGAAATAAACGATGTGGTAGCATATGGAAAAACGCACCAGATGCTGGTATTACCACTCGAAAACATGCCTTTCTATTTGATCACTTTCTATGATAAAGGATTTATTGTACCGGTAAATATGCGCATTCTGATATTTGCGCTTGCGTTTTGTTTTTTATCGTCCCTTACCTGTATGGCGCTATGGTGGATAATGACCCCCAAATACAGAGCCATGCATCAGCTTGTATTCTGCAAACTGGATACTATTTCCTGGCTAATTCCACGGCCGGCCGAAGGAAGCTTTTATTTTCATGCGTTCTGGTTTGTATTAATGTACCTGGTTGTACTGATGGGCTATGTGTTTTATCACAATCATTACGACATAAGCAATTTTAGCATTCTGATGTTCCTTATATTAACCCCGGTGAACATTGCCATCAGTTTAAGTACAATGCGCACCAGTTTTATAAAGCCGTTAAAAGACAATAATCTAAAAGAAAGAATACCGGTATTCATCAACGTTGGCATACACCTTATAATAAGTCTCTTTATTTATTATGCCACATACAAAAAATTTCCCATTACTATTGGATTTCTGCTGTATCAGTTCGCCATTAATGCTTTGCTTTGGATGTACGCCCTTACTAAAAGCAGTTCGCGTTTATTTGAAATTGGCTCAGGAAGATCTTTCTTAAACTGGTACGATCGTTTGGCCACTATTATGGTGCTTGTGCTGGCCGTGTTACCCAGCGCCATGTTTACCTGGTACGCACATAACCAGGAAATAATACAATCGGTAAAACGGCAGCAATTGCATCTTGCCCATGCCGTTAGCGACCGAAGCTATGTATTACAGGAAATGAAAGGTGTAAAAAGCACTTCTATACCCATGCCCCCTCATTACCTCGACTCTTTACAATTACAGAATGGCATTTATACCATTTATACCGATAGCGTGGAATACAAAGACAGCATTGTAACAAATCAAAAAGAAGAAAATAAATATGATAGCTTTTATTTTTCCATTGCAGAAAAAGTGAGTAACCCCTATTATAAACAGCAGCCCTATGCCGCCCTTACTAATGTTGCTGATGATAGTAGCTGGTATTGGCAACGGCAGGGTTCCAATATATATTTCAATTATTACACTACTTTACCTGCATTGAAAAGGCAAACAAATACGCCGGAAAAGAAAATATTAACTATTAGATCGAAACTGCCACCACGATTTATATTCCTTAACTCCCCCGAAAGCCTTATTCCTTTGTTGGTGATGGTTGGCCTGTTAATATACGCACTGTTTGCCTGGTTGCGAATAAACCTGCACCAGATCTTTTTGATCAAACACATTTATGGTAAAAAAGATCCCCCGCTTTCATTTAGTGCATTTACCAACGATACCATTTACCCCAACCAGCAGAAACTGTATCAAATGGAAGAAGAAATTGTAGACGACATTAATAACAAGGAGGATAAATACGATGAGATCTGGAAAAACTGTACTGAAAAAGAAAAGTTCTTATTGTACAATATGGCCCGTGACGGACTGATCAATTATAAAAACACCATGGAGATCATTTCGCTTATAAAAATGGACTTACTTATTATTGATAAAGAAAGAATAAAGCCATTCAGTCGGGGATTTCGCGCTTATATTCTCAGCGTATGTACTGAAGATAATGCCGATATGGTGCGCATTCAGAAAAAGTATCTTGAAAACTCTTCGTGGCAATTGATCCGCATGCCGCTGATGATATTATTAATAGGCATTGCCGTTATTATCTTTTTCACCCAGCAGTATATCTTCGATAAGCTGTTGATACTGGCCGGCGGCATAAGCACGTTGGCGCCACTTATTATAAGTGTATTGGGTGGAAGCAAACAACAGCCGGGCCCCAAAACCTCAGGTTCATAGATCATCACAGGTGAGCAAAAATTTTAGCAGCTGCTGAACCTTTTCAGGGTATTGCCCGTTTTATATCAGTTCTAACCATTTTTTAATTTAACATAAGCGCATATTTATATCTTTGCCCATATTTTTAACGTCAAACGGTACAATTCTTGTACTCCCTGCGAAAAAAAATCGTATACCCACTATTTTATGAAGAGAATTATTCCTGTAACAACGGTATTTATTGGTACCCTGGCCCTGTTAAGTAGTTGTGTTCCCACTAAAAAATTTAAAGCATCCCAGTCGGCATTACAAAGCGCCAGAAACGACAGCGCTTCACTTGCTCAAAAAGTGAGCAAACTGGAAGGTGACATTAAACAACTGAACCAACAGATAGCCGATCACCTCAAAACGATCGATTCAAAATCAAAAAGCATTAGCGAGCAGGAAGAGCAAATTGACAAACTTTCCAGAGAAATATCTGACCTGAACAAGGAAAAGGTAAAATTGATCAATGATGCTTCCAGCAAACAATCGCAACTTACTAAGAGTGGTCAGGAATTGCTTAGTCAAAAGAAAAAGCTGGAACAGTTACAAGCACTGATGGACCAACAGAAAGCCGCCATCGAAGAGATCAGGAAAAAAATGGCCGACGCCCTCAATGGCTTTAAGTCGAACGAACTTACCGTATCAACTAAAAATGGTAAAGTATATGTGAGCCTGCAGGAAAACTTACTGTTCCCTTCAGGTAGCGCGGTAGTGAACCCTAAAGGAAAAGAAGCCCTGGCTAAACTGGCTGAAGTGCTGAATGTAAATACCGACATCACTGTAGATATTGAAGGCCATACCGATTCAATTCCCATTCGTGGTAAATACCAGGATAACTGGGACCTGAGCCTGGCACGCGCTGCATCTATTGTAAGAATACTTACGATCGATTACAAAGTAACGCCTGAAAGAGTTGTTGCTTCCGGCCACAGCCAGTTTGAACCCATTCAATCGAACAGCACAGCAGAAGGAAGAGCACAAAACAGAAGAACAGATATCATCTTATCGCCCAAGTTAGATGAGTTGTTTAAGTTGCTGCAAGCGCCTTCTTCCAAGTAGTAAAGTAGTATACCACCATAACAAAAACGTAAGGGGCTGTCACTTTCCATTGACAGCCCCTTACGTTTTTTTATTATCAATTATTATTGTTTATCTATCCTATACAACCTGCCGCCATCTGTGATGGCATACAGGGCTTCATCTTTACCTTGCGTAATATCCCTGAACCGCTGGCCTTCGCTTTCCAACAATCTTTCCTCCCCTACTACTTTGTTATCTTTTATAACCAGGCGTGCAATATGGGTACCGCTTAACGCACCAATAAACAGATCGTTCTCCCATTCAGCAATACGATTGCCTTTGTAAAACGTCATTCCACTGGGCGAGATAACAGGGTCCCAGTAATACACCGGTTGTTCCAGGCCGTCTTTCTGTTGAATGGGTGGATTACCTATGGCCGCTCCGCTATATTCGATACCGTAAGTAATAGTTGGCCAGCCATAATTAGCGCCTGGCTGTACCCGGTTGATCTCATCTCCGCCACGAGGGCCATGTTCGCTTTGCCACAGATCACCGGTCTTTGGATGTATAGCAATGCCCTGCGGATTTCTATGACCCATGCTATACATTTCGGGCAATGCGCCAGACTGGCTAAAGGTTGGGTTACCCGGTGCTGCCGATCCGCTGGTAGTAATGCGGACAATTTTTCCCAATGCAGCCGTTACCGATTGCGCCAATGGCCTTGAAGCCAATATAGAGCGCTCGCCAGTGCTTACTAGCAAATTACCCGTTTTATCGAATAATATGCGGCCGCCGTAATGCAGGTCGCTGGCAATGGCGGGATTGGCGCGATAAATTACAGTGGCATTCTCGATACTTGTCTCACTATCGGCCAGCCTGCCCTTGGCAACAGCAGTTACTGTGCCGCCCGATGCAGATTCAGAAAAAACCCAATATAACATTCTGTTTGAGCTGAATTGCGGGTCAATAGTAATGCCTAACAAGCCACCCTGACCCGAAGCATTTACAGCCGGAATGCCGGTGATGGCGTTGCCCACAGCGCCGGTACTCGTAACAATACGCATACGGCCTGCCTTTTCCGTTATCAGCAAACGCCCATCGGGCAAACTGGTAATACCCCAGGGTGCAGTAAGTGAAGAGGTTAGTACAGTACTTTGAATAGCGGCCGAAGTACGAACACCATTGATACGGGTTTGGCCCGTAAATGCGGGTGGGTAATTCGTATTGGCAGG
This sequence comes from Niastella sp. OAS944, assembly GCA_024809215.1. Classification (GTDB taxonomy): domain Bacteria; phylum Bacteroidota; class Bacteroidia; order Chitinophagales; family Chitinophagaceae; genus Niastella. The sequence continues at coordinate 160,632 of JANUBW010000001.1, forward strand.
TTTGGTCTCCACAGGCTTACCTGTAGAGGGCGAGTCAGGTTTTTCGTCTTTATCATCCTTTTTGCAGCCATTCAGCACTATCAACGCAACTGCAAGGGTGATAGACCAGCGAACACATTTCATGTAATTTCCTTTTTGTGGTGGATAAATTAGAGTTATGCCTACATGATAAAAAATCGTTCCAGACAGCGCTTTTACCACCACAAAATATTCACAAGCAGCTCGAATAGTGAGGTGCGTTAGATATGTTGCCTTAAAACATCAACCAGTTGCTTTTTGGAAGCCACACCACTCTGCCGCCATATAGGCTGGCCATTTCTGAACAGAATGAGCGTAGGTACGCCGCTCACCTGGTATTGTTGCGCAATGGCGGGCGATTTATCTACATCTATCTTTATAATTCGAACAGAGTCGCCAATATCAGATTTCACTTCTTTAAGTACAGGCGCCTGTACTTTGCAGGGGCCACACCATTCGGCAAAAAAATCAACCAACACCGGTGTACTGTCGTTCAGTAAAGTGTGCAAACTCTCTTTCATGATAAAAGTTTTACCATGCAAATTTACCGAAATTCATCAAATGATCTTCAGCGCCAGGGCATATTGAAGTTGAGCCTTAATTAGACGTTTTTTTATATGAAAGCGACTTTTTATTTTTGAACCAATGGATACGGAACAATTCTTTCAAAAGATCAGAAGTTATACCCCGCTTAGTTCAGCAGCTGAGCAGGCCTGGCTGGCATTGTTAAAAGAAAAGACCTATCGCCGGGGCGAAAACTTTATCAGTACAGGTACAGTGCCCAGGAATGCTGCCTTTGTTACCAAAGGACTTTTTTCACAATACTATATCACCGATAGTGGCGATATGGTTATAAAATATTTCTTTGCCGAGGGCGCCATTGCAGGATCGATACCCGCTACCTTAACAAAAACAGAAAGTGTTTTTACCATTACGGCGCTGGAAGACACTACTGTGATCGAATATAATTTTCATGAGTTTAAACAACTGGTGTCAAGCTACAGAGACATTGCAGAATTTTATATCAGGTATATGGAAAAACATTGGGTCATAGATAAAGAGCCCTATGAGATCTCGCTCCGGAACGACTCGGCCAAAACGCGTTACGATGAGTTCCTTAAAAAATACCCGCAACTTGTAAATCGGTTAAAAAAACATCATATAGCCGCCTACCTTGGCATTACGCCCACCCAGCTGAGCAGAATATTCTTCGCCAATAAATAATTTTTTCGTTTCTCAACATATGTAAAGGTTTTTGAAAACCCAACGGCCCATCTTTGTGTCATCAATAACAATTAAAACAAATAACGATGGCAACAAAAGTTTTCATTAACCTTCCGGTGAAGGACCTTGGCAAGTCGATGGACTTCTTTAAAAACCTTGGCTTTCATTTCAATCCACAATTCACCGACGACAAAGCCGCCTGTATGGTAGTGAGCGAAACCATTTATGTGATGCTGCTCACTGAAAATTATTTCCAAACATTCACCCGCAAAAAGTTATGTGACTCTATGCAGTCGACCGAAGTGTTGATAGCGCTTGATTGCAACTCAAGAGAAGAAGTAATACAAACCATAAGCAAAGCGCAAGCCAATGGCGCGCAGGTGTATGCCGAACCACAGGACCATGGCTGGATGTACCAGCATAGCTTTGCCGACCTAGATGGACACCAATGGGAATTTGTTTATATGGACGAATCACAATTACCAAAACAAGACTAAACAATTAACCATGAGCAATAAAATAGATGAGTTTGTAAGCAAACTTAAACATCCTTTAAAAAAGGAAATGCAATCGGTAATACAGATCATCCGTGAAAGCAGTAATAAACTGGAAGAAGATATAAAATGGGGCGGCCCCAGTTTCGACTACAAAGAACCAATGGCAACGTTCAACCCACGGCTAACTGAATATGTGGCGCTTATCTTTCATAAAGGCGAGCTGCTAAACGACAAAACCGGGTTGCTTGAACCGGGGCCTAAAGGTAAAGCCTATGCTAAATTCCGCTCAATGGATGATGTGAAAAAGCACAAGGCAAATCTTCAAAAAGTGGTAAAGGGCTGGATAAAGTTGATGGATGCGTAAGTATGATTAACGCGGCTGATGCTGGAAACAATAACCATTGGCAATATGAGTGGTATGTTTACAGCGGGTGCCTTTTTTAGTAAGACCTTTGCATTGAACAGACCTGCTCTCCCCTACTGCCTTGTTTTCGGAAGACAGCCTCAACTGGTTTATATTCGGTTTACATATTTTACAAGGTTCAAGCCCCGACTCTATCGCCTGCGCGGGCGTTATTTTCTCCGATACATTTTTTACTGAACGGCAATTACCGAGGTGATACTTTTTACCGTATGGTGTTTTATAAATGGATTGGCTATTCGCCAAAAGGGAGAATAGAAGTAAGAATAACAAAACAGTATATGTTTTGAGGGGCCGGGGCATGGGTAAAAAGTAGTAAAAAAAGTTGGTGAATGCAAGAGCCTAGATTGGATGTGTATTCATAATCAATGGGTAAGTCAGAATTGCCCGTGGGCAGCGATATTTTGCCCGCGGGCAAAGATGCTTTGCCCCTGGCAAATATAAAATTGCCCGGGGCAATTATGTTCCTGTCCAGGGCAAAAACATATTTGTCCGGGGCAATTATAAAATTGTCTGTGGCAAATATATAATTGCCACTGGCAACTGAATAATTGTCCGCGGCAATTATCCAATTGCAAGGGCAAAAATAAAATTGCCCGCGGGCAAAGAACCATTGTCCGCGGGCAATTATCTATTTCCTAACTGCAAAAGCTCTTTGCCCATTTACAGATGACAATTGCCTTATGACAATAATACGCAGCCCCAGGGAATTGGAAAATTGTTCAGGCGCAATTGATCACCGCCTCAAAGCATTGCATTGCTGCCCTGGGAATTAAGTTCTTTGCCTGTGTGAAATGATAATGGACGGCTTGCAATAGTAATGATGAAAGCGGTCTCATAATACCTGTAAAGTAATTTCAGGATTAATTATGGTCAGTATAGCCATTTCAGGATTAAACCCATCTGCTATTTCATCAAACATACTCTTCTCAAAGCAAAAACATCCCAAAATTCGCATCAAATTCGCTGACGACGATCAGTTTTATGACGCAAAAAATGTACAATTATGTACAATATTGTTCAAGAATGTTCAATTTTGAAAGGCCCCCGATTGAAACTGTATTCGACCTTCCTATCTTCGAGTTGTTAATTCGAACGATACGAGTGAAGCGGTTTTACAATCAATTTTAGGATAGCGAACTGCGTTATAAAACGATGACGATGGTCAGTGCCGCTAAGTGTTAACCCTATAAATTGTTGTCAAATGTTGTCAAGTTGCCAAAATTTGGATTTCGCTTGCCGGCCACCGTATCTTCGATTTAACAAAGGCGCTCAGAAGAACAAACGAATTCACTGGCCCCTACGTAGCAAGATTAAACTGGTCAAATAAGTTCAATTGCAATACCGGTATACTCAATTTGACTGATTTAATTTGGAAGATCTGCCAGGGAAGAAAGTCTGCCAACAAGCGCTTTGTGTTTCACTTACATTGGCCAATCCCCATTCTATCCGTTCCTGTTTCCACTAAACTTAACTGACATACGTCAAAACATGCTTTAGGCAGTTATGCCAAAGTTATTTACCGAAGCGCGGTGGCGCAGCTGGATGGGAAGGTTTTGCCTGATAAGTAGCGTGTATTTAAAACTCATTATTAACTTTTTTAAAAAATAATTTTATGAAGATCAAAATCAAATCAATCAAGAGAACCCGCCAAAGTCAAATAAGTGTGCTTTGTAAACGGGTATTAGAAAACATGGAAAACAATCCATATTTCCCAACACTGCCACCAGAATATGACGAACTTAAAAAAGCAGTGCCTGAGTACGATACCTCTCTTGCCAATGCCATTGGCAGGGACAAGTTCAAGGTGTCTATCAAAGATGATCAGAAAGCTAATGCGTTACGATTGCTGATAGCATTAGCCGATTATGTAACCTTAATTGCCAAGGGCGACAAAACCATATTGCTAAGCAGCGGGTTTGATGTTAACGGCACCATCGTTACCGAGACACCAGAACTGGCCATCGAAAAGTTGGTGGTTGAACTGGGTGAGCATGGCGAAGCAACAACGCGTATTACAAAAGCAACGGCTGCTATAGCCTTTGTACATGAGTACGCCATGGAGGCACCTAACGCCAATACCACCTGGGTAAGCGAAGGAACATCTGAGAACCATTACAAGTTCGCAGGCTTAAGTTCCGACAAACGCTATTGGTTCCGTGTGGTAGCCATCGGCAAAAACGGCCAGCGTATTTACTCGGCTGTTGTGTCGAAGGTGATACAGTAAACAATTATTATTAACAGGAGCCCTGTTCGCTGAGAGGTGGATGGGGCTTTTTTTATGGAGGATATTTAAAGGGGCTAAATGACTCTTTTGCATAGTTAGAATATTAAATATCATTAAACCCATTGATCAAGATCAATATATAATTAAATTATTAGCTTATTGATTTTTTTTGTATTTTGACCAGCCTAACGCTAACTATATATAACCATAACCGTAGAAAATATTTTTAAATTGACGATAACTCTTTTTCCCTCTCCCCCTTCCGGCATATACACCAAGTGCCGATTCCCCACTTTATATGTTCACTGCAATTATCCGCTTTCTTATATCACTTTACTACTTAAATAATTGATTTCATATAGCATTTATACCTAGAAGATTTCAGGCATATTGGCTTTTTGCTAACCCCTATACTATAATCTTAAGCCCCTACAAAAATGGAAGTAAAATTTTTAAAAGCAGGATCCGGTGATTCAATTATAATTCACCATAAAATTTATAATATAGTTATTGATGGAGGAAATGATAGTAAGTATTTGCTTTCTGAAATTGATAATATTTATAAAAATAATGAAGTAATTAACTTATTAGTAATTACTCACCACGACGATGATCATATCAAGGGAATAATTGACTTATTAAACCACGTTTCTGAATCTAAATATGATATTAATAGGCCCTTTATCGAGAAAGTCATATTTAATTCCCCTAGGCTAATATTAGGAAAATTACCCAAAGACGATAATAATCTACTATCCTACCGCCAAGCGCACATAGTAGAAGAACTTCTCCAGAAGATAAACACGAACTGGACTCAATATACAGATCAAAGTAAACCAATAGTTTTCGAGGACTTAATAATAAACATTTTGTCCCCAGCCGTTGAAGACCTAAAGGAGTATAGCCTTCAAAAAGGAGCATACCTAACAAGCGATTGGAAGTGTGATTGGAAGATTCCAATGTGGAGATTAGAACCCTACATTACTGATAAGAGCCAAGACAAATCAATTTCTAACAAAAGTAGCATTGTTTTTCAAATCAGTTGTGATAACAAAAAGCTACTACTTACTGGAGACGTAACACCAGGACGATTACAGACCATTCTAGATCAACTATCAGCAGAGAATGGAGGACTTCCAGTGCAATACGATATAGTTAAACTTCCACATCATGGAAGTTATAGAAGTTTAAATAAATCAATTTTAGAAAAATTGAAGTGCAATACATTTATTATTTCAACAAATGGCAAAAAATACTTCTTACCAAACAAGAGAGCGTTACTAAAGGTCGCAAAATATTCTAAGAGAATCAACGGCGGGGCTGCAAATTTCTTTTTTAATTATGAAGAAACTTTAAACAACATCGAGATCCATACCAAAGAAAAAATCGATTACAACTTTATTGTAACACCCAACAATGAAAATTATGGCATACATTTCAGATACTCTTAAAAAATGTGCTGTCAAAATTGTAACATCTGTTTGTGGAGTACCATCTACAGGTTCTGGAATTGTATATGAAACCTCTAACAATTACGATTACAATTATATTTTAACTGCAAAACATCTATTTCAAGAAGATACTCAAATTCCGCTAGTCATAGAACATGTTATAAGTATCGATGTTTTTTACTCCGAAAAAGGTAAATTAAAAAAACTACAAAGCATTAAAAAGGCAGAAATAAAAGACCGGCTAATAACCTTTGACGATGACTTTGCAATAGTAATTATTGAAAAAAGTGAATTAATTAGCTTTGAGCCGATAATTGTGACTGATAAAATAGAAGAACATGACTTAGAATTTTTCTCATGGGCAGTATTTAGCGCAAATGAAAATGAACTTCACTTTTTCGAATTCAAAAGAAATGATTCTGAAAACAAAAGAATTAAACTAATTACCCCCCCTTCACCTGACGCAATACAAGGCATTTCAGGCGGAGGAGTTTTTATTAAAAATAGACTTGTATTATATGGGATTATATGCAGGTACCCCAATGATAATCTAGAAAATGATACAATTGATTGTACGCTCATTACTTTTGATTCAATTAATAAGCGATTACTCGCACTTAAAAGAGTACCACTAGATACAACATTTAACAAACACAAAAGAGAAATAAAAAACATTGTTGTTGACATCCACCAAGCCACAATAAACAATGTTTGTCTGAACTTAGAAATGTCACGACGAAGACTCAAAACGGATATTGTAGATGACTGGTTTCATGACCCACTAAAGTACATTGACCTTCTAAATCAAGAATTTTTATTCAAACAATTTGAAGAACTGTTCAATGAAAACAAATACAAAACGGAAATAGCAGAGCAATTTTATGTACCCAAAAAGAAACTAAGCCTAAGACAAGCGTTAGTCTCTCCATTCATTGATAGAATAATGTATATGGCAGCTGTAGGTGTGCTCGCAGATAAAATGGACTGTGCTATGATTCCTACCGTATATTCAGCAAGATATAATAGATTCTCAAAAAATCAACTTATTCTTAATGGGGTAGAACAATGGAAGAAAATGAAATATTTTTTAGCCAAAAAAGTACATTTGAAAGATTCAAATGACATTTACCAGTATGGATGTATTATCGAAATTGATTTATTAAATTTCTATGACAATATAAACAAGACTTTACTCATAGAAAAAATTAAAAGGATATGCACAACTGAAAATGAAATAAATGCTTGTGACTTATTAAATAATATATTACAGGGTTTATCAGAAAAAGCCCTAGGAATTCCGCAAAATAGTGATGCATCTTCACTGTTAGCATCTTTTTATCTAAATCAGGTCGATACCTATATGTACAATAGAACATTCGGTTACTACCGATTTATGGATGATATTAAAATTCTGTGCAAAAACAAATACGAGGGAAGAAAGATTCTTCAATTATTTGAATTCGAACTAAGAAGATGCGACCTTTCAGTAAACTCTCAAAAAACAAAAATAAGAACCATCGTTGATCATGAGACAGAAAACGAAGACGAGGTAACTAGAAATAGTTTTAATGATAATTTGTTTGACATAGAATTGAATAAAATCTCCAGATTAAGAAAGTCAGAAAACTATGCGTATTTAAATCAAGCATTCCATTTAAGTATTGAGTTATTAGATGCAAACATTCAAGAAGACATTGAAAGTACAGATATTGTTTCTCAAAAACTAAACTACGCATTAAATACTATAGAATTGCTTGGAAAAAAAACCTTCGTTTTTACAATGACAACCAACAATTTATTACGACTCTATTAACTGCAACGGAAAGCCTAAAAGATAAACCCTGGCTCACAGCCCAAATATGCAAAGTTTTAAATTTACTCAGTAGAGAAACGTTTAATTCAGAATTTGCAAATATTCTTAAAGAAATTGTGTTAGACGAAAAATTCAACTCTTATTCTTATCAAACTTATCAGATTTGGTTATTGATTGCTAAACACAAACACAAATCCGAAGACTTGATCAAGTTTGCGGTAGATAATATTGAAAGAAATGATGAAACCAATAGGACAGTAATAGGAGCGATGATAATTTATGTTTGTTCTGTCGATGAAGATTACAAAAGAGTGATTTTAAGAAAATTTGGACAGGGATTTACTAATAGATATTTTCAAAACAGGATTGCCCTTATTGCATTAAGATCTTTTAATACAAATCTAATCCCGACCAACAATATTGTAGAATCTTTAAGTACCGCTCCAGAGTTTACAAACAAATATAAAAACAAAGACCTAGTGTATATCTATGGTTCCGAAGAGGATAACGAAGAAACAGAAGATTTTGACTTTGAACAACTATATTCTTTATAAATAATGAAAAAATTTGTAGTAGTATTCATTGAGCTCGTTTGGTATTCACTCGACATTGATGACATGAACAACTTTGCTACATCTATTGAATATCAATCTAAGGATACTGTAATTACGTTTCAAACAAGCGATTTAATTAGAGACTTAAACTCAAAAGAGAAAGTATTACCTATAATTATCGACCTGGAATCCCTAGATATACAAATGTCCCAAGAGGGCAAAGATTTAAGAAATTACCAGTTTTGGAAATTACTCAATCGACTTAAACATCATAAAATAATTGATTCCGGATTTCAATTAAAAAAAGAAAACATAAAATTATTCTTAGAACACATTGCTATTTTATACTATAATTAATAGACAGGGATGAAATCGAAGTAAAAAGATTTCTAGAAATAGAAATTAAAATTAATAGCATTATATATAAAGCCCAAAAGTTAGGAATTGCTGTAGATCTTGAAACTGTTAAAAAAAGATGCGAAGAACTTGAGTCATATATATACGAAATAAAAAACACCTTACAGGTGGAGCATGAAATTTTCACTCCTGATTGCATCGAAACACAAAAAAACTACCTAAGAAAGAAAGCGTATTCAATTGTTGAATCACTTCTTTATTCTTTTAAGATTAGAAGGAAGAGCGACATTGTATGTAATTTATTTTATGACCTATTGAGCAATCAAAGAGACCTAGATAGTTTATTACTTATGCTATCTAGATGGGGACAAACCCGTACTCACCCTACTTATTTAGGGTTTGGCACAATTACGTCAAGAATTATTTTACGGCAGCCATCTTTACAAAACTTACGCAAGTCAAATCGAGACCTTATTATACCGGATATTGGAACAAAGTTGATTTATATTGACTATGGACAATTTGAGGCAGGGATACTTGCCTCGCTCAGCAATGACAAACATTTAATTAAGCTATATGACTCGGATATATATTCCGATATAGCTGAAAAAGTCTTAAACAATAAAGAGGATAGGAATGAAGCAAAGATAATTTTTTATAGATTTATATATGGAGATACAACTCTACCTAAAAACGCAATTGATTATTTTCATAGGTTCAAAGGCTTGCAAAATTTTAAAATGTCTATTGAAAATAAAGTATTATTGAATAATAAAGTAGGTACCGTTAATGGTAATTACAGGCGTTCATTTGATAATGACATTTCCTGGGCACTTAGCCATGTAATTCAATCTACAGCTTCATACATCTACAAATCAGCTCTAATAAAAGTGGATCAGGAAGTCAAAACTGCACAGCTTTTAATTCCTATGCATGATGGCACAGTTTATCAATTAAAACAATTTAATTTTGATGAATCAAAAAACAAAATTGAAGCCATCTATAAAGATGAGTTCAAAAAAATGTGTCCACAATTAAATCCAATTGTTAAAATCAAAGATAGTTTCGAGTAACTCGTCAGATAGTCTATTAAAAAGAAGTCGCGACATACAACTCAACTGGCAGCTTTGACATTTAGCAAAGTTGCCAGTTTTATAACCGTAAGCGATCCCTCCCTCCCACAATTCTCACATCGCCATACCAAAAAATTGCAAAAAAACAAAGTTTACTATGCTTTTGGGCATTATTGTAATTTGCATTTAAGCACCTTGACGATTAATCAAAAAAGCCACTTAATAAATACCGTTAAAATACCTGCTACCGGCATTATTAATTCTTATTATCTTTTCCTTTCAATCATATTTTAACCTATTATACCGTGTTATGGATACTCAGGAAAATGACAGCGTTTTAAAGAGCACAAGGGAACCTAATCCCAAGCCCATTAAAAACAATATGTCCAAAATACCTGAACGCCCGCTTGAAAAAATTGCATTAAGTTGTTCCGGCGGCGGCTACCGGGCCGCCAGCTTTCATTTGGGCGCTATGTCGTACCTGAATCGGTTGCAATACAACGGTAGGCCCCTGCTTGAAAACGTAAAAATGATCTCCACCGTTTCAGGAGGTACTTTTACCGGTGTTGTTTATGCTTTACACAAACAACGGAAAAAGAGTTTTGAAGAGATATATCATTTCATGCTTGATCAGCTTAGTAAACTCGATCTCGTGAAATTAGGGATTGAAAAACTGAACCCAAACGGTAAATGGCATAATACTCATAAAAGAAAAAACCTGATCAATGCGTTTGCTGAGCTATACGATGAGCACTTTACCGAAGGTGAAACCCTTGCTGTTTTTGATTCCATGAACAGCCACCTCGAAGCAGTGGCATTCAATAGTACAGAATTTAACAATGCAATAAATTTCAGATTTCGTAACAAGAACACAGGTATTATCGGCAATAATTTTAACCGGGTTCCTGCCGACGTGGCCGGTGAAATTAAGTTAGCTGATGCAATTGCCGCTTCTTCCTGCTTTCCTGGAGGTTTTGAGCCAATTATGTGGCCGGCAGATTTTGTTCACGATAAGGCCAACACACTTAAGAAAAATCGGGATACGTTAAAACCCGCTGGTCTTATGGATGGTGGCATTTATGATAACCAGGGCATTGACAGCATTTTGTTGTATAAGAAAAGCGACCAGCCATATTTTGATCTTATCATCATTTCGGACGTCACATCTCCCTATATGGATGGATTTAAACCTGCAACCGAGAAACCTAAAACAGGTTGGCGCACTATGACCGTTCGGGAGTTTGGCCAAAAAATTATGCATTACAACCGGCTTGTTAACCGGGTAATAATTGCACTAATAACTCTGTTTGCTTTGTTACCCTTACTCAAGGGATATACCAACCACTGGCTTACGGGTTTATCACTCGGCATATCCCTTACCCTGCTAGCCTGCTGGAGCATAAAACTATGGGCATTTGCTGCTGTAAGGAAAACTATCCGTCAACAACTGGAAAATCTGGAGGCCTGGATAAAAAACAAAAAGCTGGATTTTTATTATGAACGACTATCCTTATTGAAAATAGAAGAACTCTCTATACACAGAATAGAACCGCTACTGGCCGACCGGTTTAATTCTCTCCTTTCTTTACTGCTTAATGTATTCTTAAAGGTGGTACGCCGGTTAAATTATAAGATGGTATACGAAAACGACAAATGGCAGTATCGCCGCATAAGTAATTTAATTCACGAACTCACCGAAGAGGATTTTACAAAGCCTGTCAAACAGCCTAATAAACCAACAGATAACAATCTCTCTGAAGAAATAACGCAAAGCACAGCTGTAAAGAAAACGTTGACTGGCCCCTACAAGGCAGTGATTGGAGATAAAATAAAAATAATAGCAGAGGAAGTTGCCGATTTCGGTACTACCTTATGGTTTACCGAGAAAGAGCAGCTGGATGATATGTTGGGTAAACTAATAGCAACAGGTCAGTTTACTATGTGTTATAACATGCTCGATTATATTGAATCGCTAATGTATACACCAGGCAATGGATACGACGAACTGGATAATACAACGAAAAAGACGTTGAAAGAAATTCATGAAAAATGCCTTCAGGATTGGACGCGCTTTAAGCAGGAACCACTTTTCCTGTTGAAAGAGATGAAAGAAAACAGATTGATGCCATAAAACATATCAGGATATCTACACTGCCTCTTGCCCCCCTGATCTAAGAAATGTTCAAGGGTTTCGAAGAATCGTATAAGTACTCCATTATTGCGCTTACGAGTTTTGTGTTATAAAACAATAACACAAAATTTGTATGAAAAAGACAGTTTTAATAACAGGGGCCTCTTCTGGTTTCGGCAGAGAGACCGTCAAACTTTTTGTTGAAAAGGGTTGGAATGTTATTGCATCCATGCGTTCGCCTGAAAAGGAAACGGAGCTTTCGGTTATTGATGGCGTACTGGTAACCCGCCTCGATGTTACCGATAAGGGCAGCATCCAAAAAGCCGTTGAAGCTGGGATCAGTAAATTTGGCGCCATTGACGTACTGGTGAACAATGCGGGCTATGGAGCGTTTGGGGCCCTGGAGGCGGCCTCGGAGGATGTGATAAGGCAGCAGTTCGAGGTCAATTTATTTGGGCTTATAGAAGTTACCAAGGCCGTTCTGCCCGGCATGCGGGCACGCAAAAGCGGTGTCATTGTCAATGTTTCTTCGGTCGGCGGCAGGCTTACTTTCCCATTTGGCACTCTGTACCATGCTACAAAGTTTGCCGTAGAGGGACTTACCGAGTCCCTTCAGTACGAATTGAATCCATTAGGCATCCGGTTGAAGATAGTAGAACCGGGCGGCTATAAGACCAACTTTGCCGGTCGCTCCCTGGACCAGTTTGGAACGAACGGACTGGATAGCTACCAGAAAGGGTTTGACCAAATTTTGCGGGTGATGGAAACATGGCCCATGTCGGAGAACATTGGCGAGGTAGCAGCTGTTATTTATGAGTCGGTTACCGATGGCACAGAAAAACTGCGTTATCCTATAGGCCAGGATGCCGTGCCCATGCTGGAAGCCCGGCGGCAAATGGACGATGTGGAATTTAAAAAGATGATGATCAGTCAAACCGGTATGATCTAAATTATAACAGTATGAAAAGAACAGCCCAGCCCATAATCAACATTGAATCAATCAGCGAGCTGCACGACCTGGTGAAGCGCCCGCGTCCGCGGCATCCGTTGATCAGCGTGGTAAACCATACCGAATTTTATACCGAACGACCTGAAGAAGATGGTTTATACCGGTTCGGGTTCTATGCCATTTCCTGCAAGAAGTTTGAAGGACTTTTGCATTATGGCAAGAGTCATTATGACTTCAGGGAAGGATCGTTGATGTTCACCGCACCGGGACAAGTGCTTGGCGGAGGACCCAGTTGCAAGGTGTACGAGGGTTGGGCTTTGTTCATTCATCCGGACCTGTTGCATGGGACTGCTTTGGGCAAAAAGATGCACCAGTATTCCTTTTTCCAATATGAGGTAAATGAGGCGCTGCATATTTCGGAGGAGGAAGATAAGATCGTCAAAGATTGTGTAGATAAGATCGCCCGGGAATATACGCAGACCATAGACAAACATACACAGGCTCTTATTGTAAGTAATATAGAACTGCTGCTGAATTATTGCAACCGCTTTTATGACCGGCAATTTTATACAAGAGCAAAGGTAAACTCTGATGTTGTACAGCGTTTCGAAACGTTATTGAAGGACTACTTCGGCCAAGGTACCCTGATAGAAGCCGGACTGCCTCCTGTTACCTATTTCTCCTCGAAGCTGAATTTGTCACCCAATTATCTTTCAGACCTGCTGCAGAAGTCGACCGGTAAAAGCACGGTTGAGCATATTCATCTGGAGCTTATAGAGAAGGCCAAGTCACTGTTGTGGGGATCGGAAGGATCGATAAGCGAGATAGCTTATGAACTGGGTTTCGAGCATCCATCACATTTTACCAAGATCTTCAAGGCAAAGACGGGGAAGTCGCCAAGTGAGTACAGAAATCTTAATTAAAAGGTGAAGTGCCGTACAGCAATCCAGGCCCCTTTCCTTTTTACCAAACATGGTTCCTTTAACCTGTTCTACTGTTTCTCTCTTTTACCCCCTCACCCACCCCACAATCCTTAACGGTCCGCCACTCCCATTCTTTATTTTCATGGGCAAGGCCACTATGTACGTGCCGGTTAATGGTAATTGATCAAGGTTGGCTACGTTCTCAAATGCAGGAATATTTTTCCCCATCAATACCTGGTGGGTTTTAAAATCTTTCGACTGGCCGTAATCGATGCTGGGGGTATCTAATCCTACTGCTTTTATTTTTCGCTGGGTGCTTAGCCATTCGGCAGTGGTGGGGTCAATGCCGGGGAAATGCAAATGCGGTATGGCGCCGGCTCCTTTTTCGGCAGTACCGAAATACTTTTTGGCATCTGGGTAAAACTTTCCATAGCCCGTTCTAAATAAAACGATGGCATTATCGGGTATTGTACCGTTTGCTTTTTCCCAGGCTTCTATGTCCTTTACCGTTATAAGATAATCTGCATTCTTCAATGCCTGTTCACTCACATCTATCACTACAGCTTCACCGGTAAGATGCTCAAGTGGTATCTGGTCGGCTGTTTGATGCCCCTGTGCAAAATGCACCGGGGCATCGAGGTGAGTACCGCCATGCTCGGGCGCACTAAATGCATTGGAGGAATAATAAAAACCCGCGGGTGTAATACCATTCGCCTGCGTATCGAGTTTAAACCCTGTAGCATTATTGGGCCAGTACAAGGTTTGTTCGCTGAAGCTATAAGTAAGATCGATCCATTTGCCTGAGGAGAATACACTATCTTCATGTTGCGCTGGCTTACACGCTGCCAGACATAAAACGGTGATGATTATATACCCGTTCATAAGCATCGTTTTAAAGTACCAAAAGGTACAAAGACTTTATAAAAAGATTTAAAATATGGCACAAAACAATTTAGTCAGAATGGACAATGTAGGCATGACGAAATGGTAACCAGGCTAAGCAAGCATGGCGCCCAGCTTGTTGGCGAAGTGGTTAAGTATGAAAACATGTATAAGCTTTGTTACATTCGCGGCGTAGAAGGACTTCTTATCGGTTTGGCAGAAGAACTCGGAAATAAATGATTGCTCCGGTCAACCCAATAAAACCCCACCCCATCATCACTCACTTCAAACCGATCTTTTACAAAGTATCGTATGGCCATGTATTGCAGCGGTATCACCACCTCTCCTTTTTCGTTCACCCAGCCCCACTTGTCATTTTTGCAAACAGGGAACATGCCATATGCATAACTTTTTACCGAATCGAAACGTGGTTCCAGGCTTTTGATAATTGATGAAAGATCGGCATGCCGCCGCGCGCCGTAACTGATATAAATTTCCCGGTACTCTTTCAGCATATTGGCTGTGGAAGCTTTTTGTGTAGTGGCTATTGCATCATCGAGATGATCTAATACGGTGCTATTGGTTGCATCGATGTAATTCAGGTCCAGCTCCCACTCCTTTGCTACAGGCAGCATTAATCGCTGGTAACCTTTTGTAAAGGCATATGGTAACAGATCTATCAGAGCACAAAAAAGAAGATGGCTGTTAGTCGGAATCTTTTTAACAACATTCTATTACATTTTAAAAGCCACGCCAAAATGCTGTATCACCGGTCCGGTATATTTACCCAATGGCTTGTTGATGCCATAACGAAACACAAAGGGGCCCAGCCAAAGAAACAAACCTCCTTCGGGATTGAACGCCGTGTATTTTTCATCTTTATTCGCCACGTATTCTTCGCTGCTGCCCGAGGTTTTTACAAACTTTCTTAATTCGGCATTGAAAGTAACACCACCACCGGCATACAGCCAGAAAGGATGTATAAGTTTTTGCGTTAAACCGAAATTGACGTGTATTACTTTCGGCACAATATCGCCGGTAAATTTCTTATCCTTGTCTATAGATTCGGTTAAACTGTTTTTATTATCTGTTTCCCAGTCTGCCACCGATTTAAAGAATCCCCCTCCTGTGCGTGCCGAAATATACATACCAATCTTCCGGTTATTGAGGCTTCCCGCCATAATGCCGGCCAGGTTCTCTTCATCGGCATGCCATCCATAAAAGATCACATCGCTACGCGACCATCGTTTTACCTTTTGGTTTAGCGCCTTTATGTGACTCTTGCTGGCAGGCATTCCACATTGCGCCGCATTGTTATATAATTGCAGCGCCCATTTAACATTGTTTACCTTTCTTATCTTTTCCGCTTTTTTTGCTTCTGCCACATAATAGTTGCAAAGCTCCGTATTTACTGTCTGTATTTCTGGTCCCTGCGGATAACGGTTCTGGTAAGCCTGATAGTAATAAACAGCCTTATCATAATTGTTGGCTGTAACATAGTCGCGGGCAAGCCTTAGATAGTTTTTCTGCAGCACTTTGTCTGCCTCCTGTTTGTGTATGCCTGCAGGGAAAAGTGAAAGATAGTTTTCATATCCCTCCAGACTATTCGTATATACGGTAAGTTCGTACGTTTGTTCATCACGCGCCCGCGTTAATTTACTTCTTACCATTGCATCACTTTTTAATTCCAGGGCCCTGGTATAGTTTTCCACGGCGGCTGTCCAGCGTTTGGCATTTATATCCAGGTCGCCATTGGCTACAAACTTTTTGAACTTTATGTCATTTGCCCGCGGCGAGTTGGGAAACATGGTAAGAAATGTGTTGAGCTCTTCGGGGTCAGTACTGTTTTTATACAATTCGTACATTTCTGCCGCACTGGCCGATCTCAACGCACTGGTACGGGTATTTTCTTCACTGATCTGCCGCTGCTCATACACGGTAGCTTCCTCCATTCTTTTTCTATCCAGTTCATTTTTGAAATTAGAGTCGGCGTCCTTTATTTTCGCATCCACTTTTTCTTTTAGTGCCACCAGGTCGTTGTGCGCGTTGGTGCCTGCATTAGATGGTGGGGCTATTTTAAAGTACGTATTGAGCGATATAGAAGCGTTCACCCAATCGCCCAGGTTATAATAGCTCAATGATCTCAGCGATTCTATGCGCGGGTTGGTTTTGCCCAATGCCGCCTCGCAATTGCGTAACTTGCTGATGGCGCCGGTATTGTCGCCTTTTTCATAGGCTTCGCGTGCCGATTGAAAAATCTCCGAGGGTGATTGGGCATGTGCAGCAGCGGAAAGTATAGTAAACAAAATAAATACTACGTATCTCATGGTAGGGCGTTAAGGAGTAATTGTCAAATGTTACCGAATCTGGTAGCCTTCATTTGTGGAAATGGTTTGCAGCTGACTGCTGGTCACAAACCGTTTTATTTTTATGGAGTAGTACCTGTGCGAAGCAACAAAGCTTAACGTATTCATCTGTCGCTTTTTTTCCGCTTCGCTTAACCGCGCCCATTCATCCCGTTCCGCCTGTCTTTTGCGTGCTATAGCTGCTTGCACGGCCTGCGAGGCATCTGAAGAAGTACTGTAAAACTTGTTATCATTGACCAATCCCAGGCTACCTTCCTCCGCTATAAATTGTTCTTTGGTAAGATTTATATCTGCGGTTATTTCGCCTTTTTGATTTACGGAAACGCGATCGAAATTCTGATAACCATTAACAGACTGTTTATTTCCTCTTTTATCTACTATATATTTTGTATTGTCCTTAGCAGTGAGCATAAAATATGGTGTGCCGCTTAAAGCATCTATGCGGGAATACTTGTCTGAATCAAAAGTGGTAATAGTTCTGTTTTTGCTTTTTAGTGCTATGATCTTTTTTTGATAATCATTAACCGTTTCCACATCTTTCAGATCATCTTCAAATGCAGTTCCCCATTCATCATTGCCATTGTAACGGTCCAATTCTTTTTTGGCCATCGCTTCTTCCACCTCTTTGCTTGGTGGTTTTTCTTCTCCCCTTTCATATTTAAGATATAGTTCCTGTATGGCATCAATGGCCTCCTCGGGCCAGGTGATGCGGATGTACGTATTGGATGGCGGATAATTTTCGCGTACGGTACCGGTTTGAACTTTTGTCCAGGCAGACGCATTTGCGCGGGTGGCTTTGCTAAGGAATTTCATCATCACCTCCTGCCTGGCATTGCTTGGCTTAAAATCTTTCGGATGCCGGCACCAGTATTCGGTTTTTACATCAGAATAAACGATATCGGCCTTCAACCCCCAGGTACCCGATAAAGGCACCGTACCGAATGGTGTACTTTCAGAACTGCTGATCAATAGATCTTTTTCAGTTATATTGAACCAATAGTACGCGCCATATTGAAACTTGTCCTCAGGATTAAGCCCCATACCCACCACGGCATTAACCGATGTAGGTCTAATAGCCTTGTACCTTCTTACAAGGTCGGGGTATTTAGATATTTGCTGAAAAGAAACGTAATGCTTTTGTCCGGTAAGGCCTTCCATATTCAACCTGTATACAAACACGGGATTGGTGGCAATATTCTCCAGTATTGCCCACACCCTTACCCGCAAAGCAAGAGAAGAAACATTAAGCAAACCCGGCCTTATCTCACGATCGTATTGCTGATCGAGGTCCATTACAAATGTTCGCTCTTTGGGATAATCAAAATAGCCAAAGGGGTCTTTGTAAACAAATGCTACATCAACATCACCCTTTTTCTCAAGTTTTATGTTTTGGGAAGAAGTTAACAACGAAGTGGCGCACAGGCAACATGCCAGAAGAAAAGACTTCATTTCTACAGGGGTTGGGTTACCAATAAGGGGTTGCAATAAGATTATTAAAGAAACAAATTACGCCAATTCAAAAAAGGTGGGCAATACCCCCAAAGGGGTACAAATAATAGTAAAACAGTGAACGGTAAAAAGATCAGGCATCCTGGTTCATTAAAAATACCAGCTGTGGAAAGTTGCTTACATTATTTTTCTGAAGCATACGCCGGCGGTGTGTTTTTACCGTTTCAATACTGATAGTCAATTTGCGGGCTATTTGTTTGGAAGAAAAACCATTGGCAACAAGTTGTGCAATTTCCTTTTCCCTTTCGGTAAGCATTAATTTGTTACTTACCTGTACATTTTGCTTTTTAAATACTTTATGAAATGCTAATTGCACCGCCACCAGCAGCTGCGTATCGCTGTAAGGTTTCATTACATACATGGCAGGGTCTGCTTCAAAAGCCGCGAGTAATGTTTTGGCGTCGGAATAGGCTGTAATAAAAATAATTTCACAGCCATATGTTTCCTTCAATTCTTTTGCAAGGGCCGTTCCTTTCATTTCACCTTTAATATTGATATCGCAGATAACGACCTGCGGTATTTCACTGGCCTCTGTACATATTCTAAAAGCACCGGCCGCATCTTTTGCAATACCGGCTATTTTGTATTCTTCATCAGTAAGTAATTCGGCAATACTTTCTGCCGTTATCAGTTCATCTTCTACAACCAGTACGGTAGCTCTATCTTTCATGCGTTATGCTCGTATTTCAATGGTAAAGGTTATGCCCGGATTTTCACGAATGGTCATTACGCCGTTTAACTGGTCTACCAACATATTCACCAGCTTTATACCAAACGATGTTGCTTTGTTCAATGCTTCGGAACTTTTTAGTCCGTTCCCATTGTCGGCTATGGTTAAAATAAGGCGGTCGTCTGACTGTTGTTGCAGGCTTATGATTATTTTGGGATCGGCAACTCCGTGGAATGCATGTTTAAAAGAATTGGTCACCAGTTCATTTACAATTAACCCAATAGGTATGGCCATATCGATATCTACCGACCGGTTTTTCAATTGCACTGCAGTGCGAATGTTTCCGCTATTATAACCAAAACTACCCGCCAGTGACAAAGTAAGGGTGCCCAGATAATCTTCGATATTTACTGCTGCCAGGTCGTTCTCCATATAAAGCTGCTGATGGATCATCGCCATGGCGTCTACGCGCGTCCTGCCCTCTTCCAACGCCATCCGGGCTTTATCATCTTCCAGGCGGTTACTTTGTAACGACAACAAACTGGACACTATCTGAAGGTTATTCTTTACCCGGTGATGCAGCTCTCGAACCAGCGACTCAATGTATTCATTCTTTTCCGTTGTAAGCCGGTAGGCTTCTTCCAACTCCCGTTTTTGGTCAAGCACCATTTTTTGCTCGCGGTCGTAACTGCGGCGAAACAGCACAATGATAAGCATGGTGAAAAAAAGAGAATATACAAGCACCGTTACATGATCGGTCAATCGTTGGTCAACAGAAGCATACGGCACCACCAGTTGCGGAAAAAAATATTCCACCACTATTAACAACAGGGCCGTGCCTGCCAGCAGGCTATAGATCAGCAATTGATGTCTTCGTTGCGCAATAAGCAGGAAGATGTTCAAGAGCATAATGATGAGGTAGATTATAGTACCATAGGAGGCGCCATTATAAAAGTGCATGAAACCAAGTAACAGAATGGTACCTGTTATGTAAATGAAAATGGTAGCCGGCGTAAACCATTTGCGCACGCGGCTTAAATAAAACAGGGTGGCAGAAATGACGGTGCCTATTATTGCCAGCCAAACGGTGGCCCAATGCAATCCCAATAAATAATTGATCAATGTTCCCTGCAGGCAAAAAAGGGTAATGACAAAACTGGTGAGGTTGAACACGCGGTGCTCAAAACGGTACGTAGTATTATCGCCTGCTATATAATGATAAACCCTTTTCAACATGTGAACCGGGTAAATCTAAGGGATAGATGATTAAATTCCAAATGTGAAACGTAAAAATCAGAACTTACTACCAAGAATACCCTTCAACTCCGGCGCTATGATCTCTGCCGCCTTCAGGGCGCCTTCATTGGTAAAATGCACGGCATCATAAAAATACAGGCTGTTCTTCGGCATCTGCTTCTCAAAGTCTATCACCGGCACATTCTTTTCACCGCATGCTTTTCTCATAACATCATTGTATAGCTCTAATACCTCAAATAAGCATCGTCCGTTCATACCTGTGCCATAATCGATGGTTTCGAGGTTTACGCCTGTAACAGGATCGATACCGCATCCCAGCAACATGGCCTGTGTCATAAACACGGGTTGTATGTTATACTTTTTGCAGGTATCTATTAGTTGCCCAAGTCGTTGTTTGTAGGCGGTAAGATATTTTTCCTGCTGTGCCTTCCGCTCAACGATCTGTTGCCCGGTCATTACTTTGGGAATAGCCTTTTGCAGATCGAGCATTTCATCGGTGGTATTATTCAATCGCTGCGCTCTATAGCCGCGCACCAGGTTCAAACCAACATTCAATACTTCGCTGTTATTGAAGATATAATGTTTCAGGTCCGAATAGCCGCCCCGCCTGTTCAATTCATCATGGAAAGTGGGCTGTTCGTTTTCAACGTCATTAATACCAGCATAAAACAAAATCACTTTAGGCCTGATCTTTATCAAATGATCGTTCAACAATACCTGGTGGCCAAAAGATGAATGCCCATCGAACCCCGCATTATTAAGCCACAAATTTTTAAATGCAGGTTTCAATTGTTGCTCCAACTGAAACGACCAGGTTTTATTATCCGACAAAAAATGACATTCAGTAGTACTGCCACCAACGGTTATAATGGTGAGGCAACTATCCCAGTTAGCAGGCTTTTCCGGTCCTCTGAAACCCAGTCCGTTCCTGGTATTTATAATAACTGAGTCGAGTTTTGGATTGATCGAATTCTTTATGATCTGCTTTTGGTTAATGGGCAGCAGGATCTGGTTTCCCCGAATCCTGAATTGAAACGGGTTATATATACGCAACACAATTTCGAGAAGAATAAATACCACAATAAAGAGATAGAGGAAGTAGAGTAATTTCCGGCGCAGCGAAGACTTTGTCATCTTGTGGTATAAGTAAATTGAGGCTCAAATATAGCTAAAAAACAAAAGACGGGTTGCCTTCCCAAATATTCTGAATGAAGTTATAAAAAAATGAAACTTAAAAGGTTAGCCGGTCAAAACAAAGTACATTTGCCACTGTTATCTATTTACCAGGAAGCCAGCAATAATTACAAAACAACATTAATATGTCGAAATTAACTTTAAACATTCCGCATTCGCAAACCCAGGAAGAAGCGCTGAACCGCATTAAACAATTGCTGGGCCGTTTACAGGAAGAGCAAAAAGGCACGGTGACCAACGTTCAGGAAAACTGGGATGGTCCCAATGGCGATTTTAGCTTTTCTGCCAAAGGCTTTAATATCGCCGGCACCATTCAGGTAAAGGAAAATGAAGTTCAGCTCGATTCGGACCTGCCTTTTGCCGTTGCGCTTTTTAAAGGACAGATCGCTTCCTTCATCACTGAAAAAGCAAATGCATTGCTTGCGTAAGCAGGCAATGCATTAACGATTGCTATTCTACCCATTTCGATTACTCCAGCTCGTGACGGCCATCGTCTTTTACCTTAGCTCCATCGGCCACTTTGTAAATGCGTAATGCTAAATATTGTTTTGCCGGTAGTTTTATTGAAGCATTGTTCTTCTCTACAAACTTGTACCGGTTACCGGGCATGGGCATTACTTCAAACAATTTGTCAATAGGCGTAATGGTCATATTCCATGTATCAATAAGATCGGCCTTGAACCTGGCGCCATTGGTAAGCCCTTTTTTAGGAAGCACAAATTCCCATTTGTTCAATTTATCATTTCCAAAATAAATGAGGTAGTACTCCCCTGCTTTGCCCGCCATATTGATCTCCCAATACTGGTCAATGGGTTCCAAAGCACCCGGGCCGCTTTCAACGATCTTTCTTAAAAATGCAATACGCGATGGGCTTGAACCGGTAAGCCGGCCGCCGTATGAGATCCACGGACTAGTCTTATACGTTTCGCCATGGGTGGCATAGCCGCCGCCAATTAACGCATTCCAAAAACGGAACGTCATTTCTTCACCGCTAAGCTGTCCCCACCGGCTTTCTATATCGCCTTCATAATTGATCTCATCATTTACAATCGGCTTTTTATACAGTTCGCGCAGCAATGGTGTACAGAAGGGCGTTTTAACCACATTGTAATATTGCAGACTTACATGCGTTACCCATGGTTTTGCATAGTCGTAAATATTATCGGCATTGTGAATGGAGCGCAGGTGATGATAAGGATCTTTTTGCTGCACCAGTTGAAACAGTTCGTCCCAATTTTCAGTGGTCACGTATTTCATAAACCCATTTTCATTGGCAAGGCTCCACCAGATATTGCGATAAGCTGCATAGCGGGCCACCATGTAACGGGCAAAACGTTTATTCACTTCCTGCCCCATCATATCGAAACCCCATTTGCCTTTATCGTACGGACGAAAAAGGATCATATCAGCTTCTACACCTATTTGCTGCAATTGCTGCACACACGCATCGATGTTCTTGAAATACGCGGGGTTGAAACGCGAAAAATCCCAATCGGCACTGCTGGTGCCTTCAAATGGAAAAACGGAGATCCTGAGTGGACCATCTATATATCGGTCTTTATAAGGCGGCACCGCCAGAAAGCGGGCCTTGTTAAATGCGCTGGCGGTAAGGGTTTCAACCGTTTGTTTTTTTGTTGCTGTATCCTGAAAAGGCCATTCGTAAATGGTTGTCCCAAACGGATAATAGGGCGTTCCATCTTCATATTGAAAATGATACGTTTCTTTTACTCTTACCGGGCCGTGATTACTTTTCGAAGGGCTTGTACATTCAAATGTTCCCTTGCTATTATCCAGTTCTTTTTTATTACTGGTGATGGTATAATTCCAGGTGCCTTCCTTTTCGGGCATGAACCTTATTTTGTAAATGCCGTTGCCGTCGTAATACCCTTCCTGTTCAACTACTTTGTCGCCATTGGTAAACCGGCCCAGCAATTCAACGCCCATAAACGGGTTACCGGTTGAAGGTCCTTTCAGGGTGAGCTCAAATATGCCCCATTTTTCAACTTTTTCCTGGGCGAAGGCATTACCGGCCAACAACATCAAAAACACACCGGCCATGATCAACTTTTTCATCTGCATCATATTGTAAAATATGTACTGTAATTATTACACCTAAAAAATGGATATTCTCAAAATGCGGCGCCAAAAGGCTGCTGCGCATTGATTTATTTATAATTAAGTGGTACAATCTTAAAAAAGGTTGCAAGTATCATTTAATTTTTCTTTATTTGTTTTCACGATTCGCCAAACCATTATTCCTCCTATTTTTCAATTTCCGGAAAAAAGCACCATCTAAACCCTTAAGATATCTTTTCGCATGAAAACCCTGCTGCTTTTGCTGATGCTTCCCTGCATGCATGTGCTTGCCCAACCTGCTGTTTATACTACGGCCGATGCGCATTCACATAATGACTACCAACAATCGGCGCCATTCTATTCTGCATATAACCTGCAATACGGTTCCATTGAGGTGGACGTATATTTAAGCCAAAGCGACAATGAACTGTACGTGGCCCATACCTTAAGGGATGTAGCGCAAAACCGCAAGTTTGAAGAAGTGTATCTGAAACCATTGTCGGAAATGATCCAAAAGAACAATGGAAATGTTTATGAGGATTCCACCCTCAAACTGATATTGATGCTCGATGTAAAAACCGACGCCATTACCTCTATCAATAAGCTCATCGATCTGTTCATGAAATATCCGGCCATTACCAAATGTTCTTCACTCACTATTATGGTAACCGGCAGCAAACCCCATCATAGTACGTATGGCTCTTATCCATCATTCCTTTGGTTCGATGGTTTGTTAAGCTCCAACTATAGCAAAGAAGCACTTTCACGTATTGCCGTACTTGGCGACAATTTCATAAACTATTCAAAATGGGATGGTCATGAACAAATACCGCCAAACGATTGGGAGAAATTGAAAAAAGCGGTTGACAAAGGCCATGCCCTGGGTAAAAAAGTTAGATTCTGGAACACACCCGATTTTATTGAAGGCTGGAGCAAACTCATTGAGCTGGGCGTTGATTATATTAATACCGATAGTATAAAAGCACTGGCTGAGTTTTTGAAAAAGAATGGAACAAGAAAAACATAAGCAGTAAATTCCTTTTTATGGGTTTAATTAATATTTGTACTTTTAACAAGACGATTGTTAAATTACAAAACTGCTTATATTGCTTGCATATTCCTCATATGACAAGGCCTATTTAGTTACATTGGTGGCCGCGGGTGATGTAAATGCCTTCAACGAGCTTTTCCGGCTTTATTGGGATAATATTTATTCAATCGCATTCTCCATTACAAGATCTAAAGTTGTTGCAGAAGAGATCGTTCAGGATGTTTTTCTTAAGGTTTGGTTGAAACGCGAACAACTTGCCGAAGTAAAGAACTTCGACAATTACCTGTTTATAATTGCCCGCAATCATATCTACAATCAATTAAGAGCCAAAGCCGTTCAGTTTTCTGAAACAGATGTTGAAGTTTCTGAAACGCCCGAAAAACAGCTGTACCTGAAAGAAACGGTACAAATAATAACAGAAGCAGTAAAACGCCTGCCCAAACAACAACGGGTTATTTTTGAGCTTAGCCGCAATGAAGGGCTCGACCATGCCGCTATTGCCAACCGCCTGAAGTTATCGCGCCTTACGGTTAAAACCCACATGAATAAAGCCTTACACTCAATAAGAGGGTATTTATCGCGTCATAATATTATGTTCTTGCTGTTCCTTTGCCTCCTTCTCTTCGTTCTATGATTTTTTTTAAAATTTTTTATTTCTAACTACACCCTGGCCAAAATACCCGTGTCTTTATATATATAAAGCCGCACTAGCTTATGCCAGAAAGATCATTTGAAGAATTAATGAACGGGTATGTCAACAACCAGTTGACCGATGAAGAAACCGCCTGCTTTATGGCGCTGGTGCAACAACCGGCGTATAAAGAAAAGCTGGAAACCTACATCGGCAACTTATTACATAACCGTTCCATTGCCGGACTGTCGAATGAAATACAGGGCCAGGCTGTGTTTCAGAAAATTATGTCGGCGGCCAATGAGCAAGGCGAATGGCAGGAAGTTCCGAAAAAACGTATTGTGTGGATGAAATATGCGGCAGCAGCAGCGGTGCTTATTGCGTTTTTGTCGCTCGCCTATATATGGGTAGTTCG
Organism: Niastella sp. OAS944; assembly: GCA_024809215.1. Taxonomy (GTDB): domain Bacteria; phylum Bacteroidota; class Bacteroidia; order Chitinophagales; family Chitinophagaceae; genus Niastella. The sequence continues at coordinate 186,321 of JANUBW010000001.1, forward strand.
CTCCACTGAAAAGAAGGTTACCGCCAAACAACAAAACAAAACGTATAAAAATGATGTATTACCGGGCACACAAAAAGCCCTGCTTACCCTGGGCGATGGCACAGTAATAGAGCTCGACAACGCCCAAAATGGCACGCTGGCAAGCCAGGGCGGCACAAAGATCATAAAAATGGATGGCACCATTAATTACGAGAACGCAAAAGCGGGACAAACACTATATAATACCATTGCAACTCCCAGGGGTGGCCAGTACCAGGTTGTATTGCCCGATGGTACATTGGTTTGGTTAAATGCCGCATCTTCTATTCACTTCCCTACCCGCTTTAACGACAAGGAGCGACGGGTAGAAATTACCGGCGAGGCTTATTTTGAAGTTAAGAAGGATGCCCATAAACCCTTTCATGTGATCACTCCTACGCAGGATGTTGAAGTGTTGGGTACCCATTTTAATGTGAATGCTTATTCAGATGAGAGCGCAGTGAAAACTACATTGCTTGAAGGGAAGGTGAAGGTGAGCCAATCGGCAATCGGCAATCGGCAATCGGCAAAAAATGCTGAACGTGCAGTTATCCTTAAGCCAGGTGAGCAGGCTGAACTGGCGGGACCTATTGCCGATTCACGATTCACGATTGCCGAGGCTAACATAGAGCAGGTAATGTCGTGGAAGAATGGCCTGTTCCAATTCAACAACGCAGATATACAAACCATCATTCGCCAACTGGCGCGGTGGTATAACCTGGAGGTAGAGTACAGCAAACCGCCAGACGATAATCTATACTATGTAGAAATGCCAAGAAACTCAAAACTATCATCCATCTTAAAAGTATTGGAACTAACAGGCAATATTCATTTTGAAATTGAAGGCCACAAACTAATTGTATCCTAAAGAAAGGGTAAGCTTTTCACCGATCATAATTAACATATAGAGTACCAGCCAAGAAAAAACCGGAGACAGCGGGCAGGCTGAATCCGGCAATGGTCAGGTTATTCATATGAACGCGATGCTCATTATTTAACCTAAAACCAATCAAATTTATGCAATTGATTGCTTGTCGCAAACTTCTTCCCTCAAAAGAAGTATGCAAGAAACTATTAATGATGAAACTGTCAACTTTCTTTCTGTTGGTTGTATTTCTCAATGTAAGCGCCCATGGCGTGGGCCAGCACATTAGTTTAAACGCAAAGCAGGAACCACTTGTAAAAGTCATTAAGGAGCTTAAACGGCAAACCGGCTACACATTTGCCTACTCAAAGCTGGTTATTCAAAAAGCCCAGCCTGTAACTGTAAACATCTCCAACGCCGGATTGGAACAGGCTATGAATTTGCTGCTTAAAGATCAACCGCTCACGTATACAATTGTAGACAACACAGTTGTAATTAGCCTCAAAAAGGAAAAGCAGCCCGAACCGCTGCCACCACCGCCTGCGGTTGCTGCGCCTGCCCCTGAAATAGTTATTACGGGTAAAATATCCAACGACAAGGGGGAGGCCCTGGCCGGGGCTACCATTGCCGAAAAAGGCTCTGCAACAAATATTGTAAAGGCCCATGAAGATGGCAGCTTTTCCATCACCGTGGCCAGCAGCAATACCACACTGGTGATCTCCTTTGTGGGCTATACCACCAAAGAAATAAAAGCAGCATCGGAACAACTGAATATCGTTCTGTCACCCGCTTCGCTGGAAATGGATATTGTAGTGATCGGTTATGGCACCTCCCGCAACAAAGACCTAACGGGATCTGTTTCGGCCGTAGGCAATAAAGACTTTAACCAGGGCGCGGTGTTAAGCCCGCAACAAGCCATTCAGGGAAAAGTAACCGGGGTAAATATTTCACAAAACAGTGGTAAACCGGGCGGCAGCAATACCGTTCGAATAAGAGGCGGTACTTCGTTAACCGGTTCAAACGATCCCCTGTATGTAATTGATGGTATTCCTATTTCCAATAGCGCCGGTGTGGCGCAAGCTAACATTCGTGGTAACGGCACCGATGTATTTGACCAGGAACCTACCAACCCGTTAATGACCTTAAACCCCGATGATATTGAATCGATAACCGTATTGAAAGATGCTTCGGCTACCGCCATTTATGGATCAAGAGGCGCTAATGGCGTTATTGTTATCACTACCAAAAAAGGTTCGGCAGGTAAAGGAAAAGTTACACTTGGCACCTCAGTTGGCTTTTCAAAAGTAGAAGGCACCCTGGATGTTCTTTCGGCCGATCAATATCGTAAAACGTTAAAAGACTTTGGTATTACCATCGATGATAAAGGCGCCAACACCAACTGGCAGGATGAAATTTACAGGACCGCCCTTTCGCAGGACCATCATCTTTCCCTTTCCGGCGGTGGCGATAAAACCACGTATCGCGCTTCGTTTGGCTATGGCGATCAGCAAGGTATTATGTTAACGTCTGCGCTTAAAAGAGCCAATGCCCGCATAAATATCAATCATTCCATGTTGAACGACAGATTGAATTTTGATCTGCGGGTAAATTACGGACAAACATTTTCAACCCAATCTCCCGTTTCAAATACCGTAGGCAGTGAATTTGGCACCAGCATGAACTATGAAGCATTGGTGTTCAACCCTACCTACCCCGTTTACGATCCTTCCGGAAATTATTATTTCGTACGTCCTTACAGAGTAAACCCGGTTTCATTTAAAGATCAGGTACTTGACCAGGTTACCAACAACAGGTTTATTGGCAGCTTATCAACCACACTGAAAATAACAAAACCGTTAAGCGTTAACGTAAACCTTGGTTATACCAATCAAAATATTAATCGTAATTCCTACATAAGTAAAGTGAACCTGCTGGGTGAAGGCTTAAAGGGTTATGCCAGCGTGCAAAAGCTGGAAGACTACAGCCGGTTGCTGGAAACCATTGTAAGGTATAACCAACATTTTAACAAACACACAATAGAAGCCCTTGCAGGTTACAGCTGGCAATACTTTGTGAACACGGGCGACAGAACTACTGCACAGGGCTTTTTATCGGATGAATTTAAATGGTATAGCCTGCAGGCGGCAAGTACGGTAAGTCTTGTCAATACCTTTCAGGCCAGCAATACACTCATTTCATTTTACGGAAGAGCGAACTATAATTTCGACGACCGCATATTGGTAACAGCCACCGTACGGCGCGATGGCAGCAGCCGGTTTGGTTCGGGTAATAAATGGGGCGTATTCCCCTCCGGTTCTATAGCCTGGCGATTATCGCGCGAGAAATTCCTGGATAATGTAAAAGCCCTTTCTGACCTAAAACTACGGGTAAGCTATGGCGTAACCGGTAACCAGGAAATAGGTAACCTGAACTCTTTAACAACACTTGGCGCCACTGCAACAGGGTATATTGTTGGCGACCAGCGGGTAACCACCGTATTGCCGCAACAGTACGCCAACCCGAGTTTGAAATGGGAACAAACCGCGCAATTTGATGCGGGTGTTGACTTCGCTTTATTTGATGGAAGACTACGCGGTACCGTTGATTATTATATAAAGAAAACAACCGACCTGTTGCTGCGCATTCCTGTTCCATCACCAACAGCCGTAAGCACACAGCTGGCGAATGTGGGCAGTGTTCAAAACAAAGGTGTTGAAATTTCATTGAGCGGAACGGTTTTTGACCAAAAAGATTTCAAATGGGAACCGGGCTTCAACATCAGCTTTAACAGGAACAAAGTATTGAGTCTTTCCAACGACACCTACAAAGGCAACAACATACAAATTGCCCCGTTGCAAGGCACCGTTTCATTGGGGAAATATGCACAGCTTATTGTACCCGGCCAGCCTTTGGGTACCTTCTGGGGACCGCGATATGCAGGTGTAAAGGATAGCCTTGAAACTTATGTGCCCGGCAATGATACCATCATAGGTTGTGCCCAGCCAAAATTTATTTTTGGCTTCACCAATACATTCAGCTATAAAAGATTTACCCTGAACTTTCTTTTCAGAGGTTCGGTTGGCAATGATGTGTTCAATCTTACAGCCGCCAACATGGCTTATTTGAATAATTTACCTGGTAAGAACGTATTGACCAGCGCCCTCACAAGTGGTCTTAAAAGGTCGCAACCCAAAGCATACTCATCGCGTTGGATAGAGGATGGAAGCTTTGTACGGCTCGATAACCTGACCCTGAGTTACGATGTTCCCATTAAACGCACATTCATTTCTTCTGCCCGTTTGTATGTAACCGGCACCAATCTATTCTTTATTTCAGGCTATTCGGGCATCGACCCCGAAGTAAATGCAGAAGTATCGGGAGTGGGCACTGCGCCATTGGGCATCGATTACTTAAGCTATCCAAGAGCACGCAACATTAGTATTGGCGCCAACTTTAGTTTTTAATCACTAATTCAAATTACTTGTATGCTAACATATCTTAAAATACTGGTATCGGCTTTATTCATTATCATGCTGGCCTCAGGTTGTACAAAACTGGATGAAGAAAAATTCGGCAGCCTTGCTCCCGACACTTATTATAAAGGCGAAGCAGAGGCCTTGTCATCGGTAGTAGGTATTTATAATTTGCTTTCTTATAATGTTGACATTGGCGATCCCTGGCGTATGAAAGAATACAGCACAGATGAGTTTATTACACCGGGCAGAGCAAGCGGCGGCTGGTACGATCAAAACAATATTGATCTGCTACAGCATAAAGAAGATAAGACCAATGCTACCATTGCACGGGCATGGAGTCAGATCTTTCAGGAAATTGGCACAGCCAATGCCGTTATTGAAAGCCTCAACGCATCGCCCAATAAAGACAACCTGAAAGCCCTGATAGCCGAAGCAAAAGCGTTGCGCGCCTATGGATATTATTATGCTATGGATAACTGGGGCAATGTGCCATTGGTTACCGTTGCAAGAATTGACCCCAATAACCTGCCCGGCACCACGCCAAGAGCCGATATTTTTAAGTTTATTGAAACGGAAATGCTCGCAGCGATCGAGGACCTTCCTTCTGTAAAAAATGTAGATCGCAAAGCTTATTACCCACGCTTTACAAAAGAGAGTATTTACACCGCACTGGCTTATATGTATCTGAATGCAGAAGTATATACGGGCACACAACAATGGCAAAAAGCAATTGACATGTGCGATAAAGTGATCAATACCGGCGCATACAGTTTAATGCCGGCCGTGCTTGATAATTTTTCATCGCCCAAACAAAGTACCTCTACAGAGATCATTTCGGCCTTTACCAAAGACCCTACTAAAACAGCTGGTAACAATCAATTTATTTTATATACCCAAAATGGCCTGGATGCATTGAAGTATAATTTGCCTTTTGTGCCGGCCAATGGTTATAGCACCACACAGGTATCATTAGATAAATATGCAAATAACGACGCCCGTAAAACATTGATAGAATACGGGCCGCAATACTACCTCGATGGCCGGCCGCTCACTTATACCAATGGCACTCAACTGGTGTTGGTACCGGTACAGGACCTGCTGGCTGCACAGGATAATGAAGGTTATAAAGTACTTAAGTATACCCCGGTGGGCGCTGCATGGTCGGGCTTCAATGCCGATAATGACCTGGTACTGGAAAGATACTCCAATGTGTTATTGATAAAAGCAGAAGCGTTGTTCAGGTTAGGCAGCGCCGGCGCCGCATTACCGCTGGTGAACCAGGTACGGCAAAGAAGTGGCGCCACCGCATTAAACGCATTAACCCTGCAAGACCTGGAAGATGAAAGAATGCGGGAGTTTTTATGGGAAGGATGCAGAAGAACCGATATGATACGTTTTGGCACTTACTTTACCGGAACATATGCATTCAAAACAACAGTAACGGAAAAGTACCGGGCACTGTATCCCATACCACAGGAGCAATTGACGAACAATCCGAAACTGGAACAAAACCCCGGATATCCTAAATAAATGTGAGTTGTGAGTGGTCAGTGGTGAGTGAGTTTCCGAATTTCCAGAATTCAGAACAATTGTGAGGCTCAGGAATTTTAATGAATTCTGAGCTTTAGCGAGCTTCCACTCACCACTCACTATTCACCACTCACATTATAAATTTGTAAAAAAACAGCTATGGTTTTAAAACGGTTGGGTTTTCTAATTCCTATTATCATTGGTTTTACGATCGCTAACGCACAAACAAAAGAGATCCCACGCGATACCACCTACAATGTAAATACAGTTTACAATCAGATCCACAAGGATTATCCAATGGCTGTAGCCGCAAAGGATGCTGTACCTAAAGGCGTAAAAGCCGATAGAAATGTTGTTTATACAACGCTTGAGAATACGCCCTATGGGAAAAGAGAACTGCACCTTGATATCTTCAGACCCGAAAAGGCAGGAAAACACCCCGCCATAGTGATGGTGCACGGTGGTGGCTGGCGCTCCGGTACCCGGCAAATGCAGGTACCAATGGCCCAAATGCTGGCCGTCAAAGGATTTGTAACCATACCTGTAGAATACCAGTTATCACAGGAAGCAAAGTACCCTGCTGCAGTATATAATATAAAATCGGCCATCAGATGGATCAAGTTGAATGCCGATAAATATGGCATAGACACTTCGCGGATCGCTGTTTCAGGCTGTTCTGCCGGCGGACAGCTTGCAGCCTTCATTGGTTTAACAAATGGCGTGGCACAATTTGAAGGTGACCTGGGCAACAAGGGCGCCAGCAGTAAGGTACATGCCGTAATAGATATCGATGGCGTAATAGATTTTATGGCGCCTTTATCACTCAACCTTAAACGAAAACCCAATTCGCCCGACAGCGAATGGCTGGGTGGATCATTTGAGGAAAAGCCATTGATATGGAAAGAAGCCTCCCCTATCTTTTGGGCAACAGAATCAATGGTACCTGTGCTATTTGTGAACAGCGGGTACAACTGGTTTCATGCCGGGCGTGATGAATTGACAGGCATGATGAAAGACTGGAAAAAATATTACGAAGTGCATGGCTTTGATATAAAGGTGCATCCCTTCTGGTTGTTTCATCCCTGGGTTGATACAACTGTTGACTACATGCATAATTTTTTATCAAAGATTTTTACTACCACAGCACAGGCACGGAAAATAGTGGTAGCCAGCGATGGCAGCGGAGATTTTAAAACGGTACAACAAGCCATCGATGCAGTAAAGGATTCCAATACATTTGTTACCACTATTTATATTAAGAACGGCATATATAAAGAAAAGCTTAACCTGCCTGCATCAAAACGAAATATACATTTCATAGGAGAAAGTGTAGAAAAGACTGTTCTCACGTTTGACGATTATGCTTCTAAAAAAGACGCATCGGGAAAAAATATTGGTACTTCAGGTTCTGCCAGTTTTTACATTTACGGCTCCGATATCAGCGCAGAGAATATCACCTTCGAAAATGCTGCGGGCCCGGTGGGACAGGCCGTTGCCGTTAGAGTTACCGGCGACAGAATAAAATTTATCAACTGCCGCTTTCTGGGTTTTCAGGATACGTTGTACACTCATGGCGATAATAGCCGGCAATATTATTTAAAGTGCTACATAGAAGGTACTGTAGATTTTATTTTCGGCGCCTCCACCTGTTTGTTCGACAGCTGTGTTATTTATGGAAAGACCAATGGTTTTTACACAGCCGCCTCTACCCCGGCCGATAAAAAGTTTGGCTATGTTTTTCGTCATTGCAACATAACCGGCAATGCCCCTGCCAGTTCCTTTTATTTAGGCCGGCCCTGGCGCCCTTATGCTAAAGTGGTTTTTATAGAAAGCGAATTAAGCAACATGGTAAAACCGGAAGGCTGGCATAATTGGGATAAAGCAGAAAACGAAAAAACTACCTACTATGCAGAGTATAACAATCGCGGCAAAGGTGCGGTAACAAGTGGCCGTGTACCATGGTCACATGTATTGAGTGCAGAGGAAGCGAAGGATTATACGATCGAGAATATTCTTTCGGGTTGGAAGCCATAAAGCCTGTTATTTTTTTCTGGGGCGCTTCTCCTCATCAAGGTATCTCGCCTGTACAGGAGGGCCTTTTTTCTGGGCTGCACGTACAATATTAAAAAATTCATTCAGCTTTGGCATAATAGCTATTTCAATTCGTCTATTTAACCTTCTTTCTTCCGAGGTTGAATTTTGATTGCCATTATAGGGATACAACTCGCCAAAACCAACCGGTAAAATATCGTATTCAGGCATTTTAAGGTTACAGGAGTCTGCCCAAATTTGAACTATGGCCAGCGATCTGTTAAAACTTAAGATATAATTATTGAATTCTGTGTCAGTACTATCTGCATGACCTTCCACCATAATAGCACATTTGGCAAAATTTGAATCTTTTTTTAAAGCCGCTACAAGGCTTTTGCCTATTAATACAATTGAATCAATAGCCTCGGGCCTAAGTGTGGCACCGCCCGATTTAAAAAGAAAATCGCCTTCCAGTTTTATTTTTTTGCTGTTGGTAAAATCGACCCTAAGATTTTTATTATCGAATTCTTTTTCGATGACTGCGGTAATATGGTCGGCTTCCTGAACAAGGGATACATATTTTTCTAAGTTTAATGCCAGGGAGTCATTTTGCTCTTTAGTTGTATAAAATTTACCTTTAAGTATTTCAACCTTTTTCTTTTCATTACGGTACTTCGCCAACGCAGCGGCGCCAAGCCCAAAAGCAATAAAAACAACTATCATCATAAAGTCTACATATGCTGCCCAGAAATAGCTATTTTGATGTTCGTCTTCCATTTCGTTTAAAGCGTTTGGGTATTAAATAAGTGGCAATTTTGAAGGTCCATGTTCCCCATGATCTTGGTTTGTTCATTAAGCGTTCACTGGTTTCAATAATGGTATCCCGGTGTTTTTCTACCGATCGCTCAATGGCATTCGGGAGTACCGTATTTAATGTGTCGGTGGTATGTACAAGATTTTTAGAGGTAATTTGTATGGATGGCACCAGGGAATCGGAAAGAGCGTTGGTCAAATTATCAAGGGAGCCAGTAAGTTGTTTAATATTGGAGAACTCCTGCTTTATAGAGTAGGAAAGCAGTTTAATATTATCCAATTCTTTTTTCACAGAGCTTTGCAACGAAATTATCTGTTGCGCAAAATCTTTATATCCTTCAGAACTAAAATTACTTTCTACCTGTAATATCAATTTATCCCTGATCCTTCCCATGGTATTAATATAGGTAGCTGAAAGATCTTTTAATTGACCACCGATACCTTTGCTTACTTCTGAAAAATCTGCCATCCAATTTTTCCCATCAGTAACAAATGTATTTACGGCCTCTTCAAAATTTCCGAAAACTGCTTTTTGTTTTACCAGGTCAATAAGGTTGGCACTTACGCGGTTCTCAAGGTTTTTATACGCCTCAAGTATGCCGCTCAAATAAGCTGTATTCTCGTTATGGTTAGTAGTGGCCGACTGCAATGACGTTACCAGGTCCCCTGCAGCTTTAGCAAACTCATTTACCATCGCCGGCTTAAAAGTAATTCCTTTTGTAACTGTATACAGGTTATCGAGCCTGTCAATATATTCATTGAGTTTGTGAATACAGGTATTGTTTTGTTTAATGGTTTCTTTCAGTTCATTATCGAACAGGGCAGCCAACTCTTTATTTATGTCCCTGAACTGTTGGGTATACCGGGCGAATTCCTTAAAATACTCTTCGCTGAACTTGAACATTGAACTGGCAATAAGGGCTGCCGTTTGATCCTTTATAGTTGGTATAACTACAGCCAAATAAGTATTCATATTGGTGCAAAACCAGTTTAACCGCTTGTCGCGTTCCCGCTTACAGGCACTTATATACGTAGCTGAGCCAATGGTGACTAATATACCTCCGAGGGTACCAACAAATGCTATGGCCGCACTATGGGTGATCGCAGAAAGAAAATCCAGTTCTTCAGATTTTCCACCAACATCTATATTGTAAAATGCCCATCCCAATCCTATAATGGTACCGGCAAGCCCTAATAAGATCGGCACTGTAACCAGCACGCCGGCTTTGCCATCATAGATGCGGCTTCTGTCTCTGGCCATTGTCAACAATTGGGTTATATCTGGCGGCCTTTCATTTATATGATGCGCTTTTAAACAATCGTTGATCTCATTTTTAAGTATTTGCATATCGAGCACGTCACTTTCAATGTTTATTGACAAGCCATTTATACTATCCTTTTTAACAGAGATCTTTTTGCCAAGGTCTGGGAATAAATATTTTATTTTGCCGCCAATATTTACAATACGGAGAAGCACCCATACCTGAACTAAAATAATACAAATCAGAATGATAAAATGCATGTTATTTCTCTTTTATAAGGGCACGTACCATTTCAAGGATCACCCCTTGCAATTCGAACATCAGCAACGATGACTTAAGTTTTTCGAGCGAAACCCCTGAAGATTCGATGCCGCCTGAAATATAGTTTTGCAGCTTTACCAGGTCTTTGGCCTCAATTAACTTCTCAAGATAGTTTATCAACGCCCTCCGCTTCTCTTCACCATCTTTGCGGAACAATTGCTCAAACAATCTTTCTTCCTGACGCAGCAGATCTAAAAACTCCTTAATAAAAGTATCCAGTAAATAACTGCCGGTTTGGGAAGAGATCCTGATATTGGTCCCTAACTTTTGCACAGTTGTTAGGGTATCATTAAACGGTATGCCGTTTACGTTTTCACCAACTATTTCATATTCGTCGCTCGACGGGCCCTTGCCTTTGCCTGCATTTCCGTTCAAAATTGATTTTATACCACCGATAACGGTATCCTCTTTCAGGTTCTCTGAAAATTCAACGGAGATCTTTTTTCCAAAGATCAGGGCTATCAGCTCATTGAGCGAGTGTGTTCGATCGTTCAAAGACTCCAGGTATTTGATGCCATGCTCATTGCTAAGTATGGAAGCAAATATCTTGGCGCCATTGCCCGAAAAGCGAATAGTGTCGGGATAATCATTAACCCCTACACTCTGGCCCTTTTTGTTTACATCGATGGCCAGCTTTACATATTTCAATATGGAATAGGCAAAGAATATGATCACAGGGGAAGCCCGTATGAGGATCTCTACCTTATCATTATCTGTTTGGTTAATAAAATGCTCGTGCGAAGATCTTGGCTTTTTTTCTACTCCCTGCAAAGGTGAAACATTCGACCAGGGCAAGGGATTGTGCAACAAGGGCGCATCACTTTTTGAATACATGTCGCCCAGAATGTTTCTACCGGCAACCGGTAACGACAGCTTTAGTAATACGTTGGTTCCCTCGAGCATACAGATGTCTGTAGTACCGCCACCTACATCAACATTCAATGCTTTTGTTGCATTGGTTGCGCTATAATAAGGGGAGTTTGTAAAAGGGGCAATAGATTCGTCGAGCTCACGCACTTCCTTCAAAGCGGGAAATACTTCTTGTGAATGCCATATCTCCCTTATCTGATCTCTTTGATTTTCATCGAATGCCAGCGGATAGAACCACACCAGTTTCACATTGTTCAGGTCAATATTCCTGCCATCCTGTAGCAACAGGTATTTTAACAATAAAAGGTTGCATGAAATATAATGCTTCACCCAATGGGTCGCCTGCCCCGAGTATTGTTTTTTGTTGATATCCCACTTAAACTCAGGCCTTACTTCATTACCGGCAAATTCATCGGGTTTGCTCACCTTATCAAAAAACACATTAAATGTGATCCAGTCGTTAAACTCACTTACGCCCGAAGAATAATTGATCACACTCCGAAAAATTTTCCTGTAAGAGCCAGGTTCTATAAAAAAGCGTTCAAACTCATTTTCGTAAGTTTCACCGGATGGCATTTTAGTTTTAGGGAAATAAGTAGCACACTCCTTCAGTTTACTAAATTCAGCAATAATGGGTTCTTCATTAATGCCAAGGTATTTATAGGCAATGGTGCTATTGGTTGTACCAAAATCGAACCCAATGGCAACCCCGCTTTCACCAGTATGATTATATTCTTTTTTCTCATACTTTGGTAAAAAGCTGAAAATAAATATTTCCTTTTCAGCCCCCATTTTTACAGTTAACTCTATACGGCGGGGCAGCTTGTCGACCTGGTAATTAACGAGTGCGCTTTCACCTATAACATTGGTCTTTTTCTTTCGGCTTCGGGTGCTTTGGGGTGCCAGATTTTGACCATCTGTTCCATATAAATGCACAGCAGTCAATATTGGAAAGCTGGCTATTCCCGCATCATCATACAGACTTACAAAATAAGACAATGGTCCTATGGCCTTTTTATGTTTCTCAAATTCATCAATGTAATAATTGGGAAATACTTTCAATGCAAATGCAGATTGTTTCAGGCTTTCATTTAACTGCGAAGCTTCATATGTTCTGGAAACCCTTATCTTGTTTTGGTTGAGTAACAGAATATCAACCTCTGCCTTTGTTTTTGCATGTACCACCTTTATGCTTAAGCTGGTTTCTGACATTGGCTCGTCACTATCCCAATGCGCTGCGTTACTATAATAAGCCGGGGTTAGCGGGGGAGCATATCTTTTATTATCTGTATTTTCTGTTTTACCAATATAAAACGCATCTCCGTTCAGGTCATAAGGCATATAAACCAGCCTGGATGCAAAGAAGCCGCTTTCATGCATCCAGTTTTGCTTAATAATAGTACCCGGCAATACTGTTTTATTGGGCACATTGCCTATAGCTTCGTAAGAGGTTTCAATTGTGAGAGGAAAATCGGTTAGATAATTTACCCCTTCCCGATGATGCTCTCCAATGACTATTACATGGCCGGTATAAAAATAGGGCGACTGCAGCTTTTCTTCTTCTTTCAGTTTAACTATCGAAAAATAACTATCTGATGAAAACGCCACCTGTACGGCTTCTTCGGCCTGATGGCTATTGAGTTTTTCAGTTTTACCCACCCAAGCATTGAGCGCTGTTTTTAATACCTGGGTAGAATGTGTTTTGTCATCGGAAAGTTTGTTAGCGATGAAAGCAAGAAAAGAAGCAAACATTTTTGGGCGCCTGTTGAGCGGGGTTATGTCTGTTGTATCCCTGTTAAACAACTTACGTCCTTTACCTAATGGATAACTTTCCTGTATCAGGTGCATAGCCGGGTATACAAGCGTGTAGGGCGAAGTAGAGCCCAACAAAACCGGGGTGCCGCTCCGCCTGGCTTTTATCAAAACAGGTTTGGGAAATTGAAAGAATGTGTCGGTGGCCTTACCAAAATAGTTTCCTTCCCTGAAATCGGCAATTGATTGGAATTCCAGATCAACAGCATAAAAATTACTGTAGAAGATCAACTCCAGTAAATCGAAAGTATGATTGATGATATGTTTCTCTTCTAACGTTAGCAAAGCTTCATTTGCTGTATTACCCGCCCATTTCGAAAAAACCATATTCACAAACTCCATTCGGGCCCACGGCGTTGGCAACGCGCTTACTTCATCAATTTTATCCTGTTCATTCAACTCAATGGTCATGTTGGTCATGGTAAAGGTATGCCAACCTGTATGTGTGTTATTGATCGTAGTTAAGTACTCTTTAGGCAGCAAACATTTTTTTTGCGCTTCTGGCATATGCTCAATATTTACTTGTATATATTATTGAAGATGGTCGTAAATGATCTGTCGAATATGGATAACAACCGGGGAATATTTTCCCGGGAAGAAATGCCTTTATCTGTAAGGCCGTACATATCCAGTTCCTGGTAGGTATTATATCGCCTTACTGTAAATGAAAATTTGGGCCGGTACGGCGAATACAATTTATGCGGAACAGCAGATTCAATATTCGCAGGAAAGCCTTTCGATTGAAGTACCCTGAACCCCGAATACGTATAGAGCTCGTCCCAGTCATATGCCAGCAGCTCGGTAAAGAATTGGTGTAGCAGCAGTTTGTCTTCATTTGTAAAATCGGCAAAACCGGCATACTGTACCCAGTTTATATTTTTCATTTCCTCGCTGGAATAGTTTTGCTCAAACCTGTCGATAAAATACCGGGCCATGAATACGAAACGAATATATTTCTCATAACTGTTCACATACTCGGGCCCGGCACAGTTAGCATATAGCCCGTCCCCTTCATATTCATCTACATGAAGGGCATATGAATGCATGTTGCGCCTTTTAGCCGGCGTATGCCGGCAAAAATGGATCAAAGAAGTGACCGACAAAAACTCTACATAATGCGCCTCATTGGCCTGTTTTTTACTGCCGGGAGCATAACTCACACCGTTCTCATCATCGAACGATTTACCTATGAAATAAAGGTTATCGAGCTTACTGGTAAAATCTCTTTTATAATGATCAAAGGCCAATACTGTTCTTTGGGGAAAATATCTGCTGTTGTTATTTCCTTTTCCTTCTTTTATTTTGAAGTAAGGCATAAAACACAACGAAGCAAGCGGAACGTCGTTGTAAGCGCTTCTGCTGAATTTGTTTATTAATAATGGCATACCGCTGGCGCCCATTCCGCCAAACATCGAGGATACGGTAAAGAAAACAGCACCGCTCACCCCTTCTGATTTCAGATCGGGACTATCGCCCAGCAAATTATTGAGCCTGCCCGATGCCTCAATGCATTTATCAATTGCCTCCAGGCCAATTGTACCCATATTGGGCCGCCCCTGAAAACCAATAGACAGGTCCTCATTCAGTTCTTCATTGGTTAACATCAGGTTCACAAAATCGGCCTGGTCGTGATCGAGATTGGTATAATCTACAATACTGCGTAAGGATCGTTGCGAGGCATTTAATGGTGTAATGAATTTTCGGTTATCATCAAACAACTGCACTTCGTGAAAGAATAATTTTGAACCATCTTTATCGCGAAAATTAGAACTATCTTGTTCAACCCGCTCCCGTATCTGCTGGTATTGACCCAGTAAATTAAGCGCCTGCTCATAATTACCGTTCGCTTCATCTGTATCGATAATAACCAACTTTATTACTGTTATATTATGCAGTTCGAGCCCGGCTGCTAACTGATACAGTAAAGAACGCAGGAAACGGGCACCACTACCTCCTATCAGAAATAATACTAAAGGCCTCATATTGTTATTTTGGATTTAATTTTGATGCGTGAGGTAAAACAAATGTTGGAAAATACCTTTTAGGATTGTGCCTTGGAGCACGTCTTAAAATATTGGTAAGTATATAGTATATAACGCCTACATATAAAACAGTTAGCACAACCGTCATTATAAAGCTACCTAAATCGATACTGAATTTTCCCTCAGGATCGCTGTCTTCTGTACTGCCTTTGATCATTACCAGCGTAATTGTTGTTAATACGATACCTATAAGGTATAATACAAACCAATACCTGTTCTGAACCCTGGCATTCGAAGTACCGGTTCTTGTAAATACAAACAAACAGGCTAACAGCACCCCAAAACCGAGTGCAACAAAGATCAAAGGATCTAAAAACTTGATCCACAGATCGTCGTCACCCGAAAAAGAGATCAAGCGATAAAATATTTTATACATAACATTTAGTTTTTAGAAATGGAAATATAGGTTCGGTAAAAAATGGGTTGTTGAATATCAATAAGCGCTTCAATGAATTTTTGGTACAGATCCTTTAGCCCCTCTGTTTTTAAAGTTTCCCCAGGGCGTATATTGGTGACCTCAGTAAGCGTATTATCATCAATATTTACTTCCTGAATATTGTATCCTGCAATTTGGCTGACGTCTACATCTTTATACACCGGAACCAATTCAATACCATACATTCCAGGTGCATTTTCGGGCTTTAACTTTAATGAAACGGTAAAACCGGAACCATTTGTTTTAGCCGGATACGCTCCTGCACCGATCTCCTTTGGTGCATTCAGTTTGTATATACTTTTAGGTGAATAATAATATACTTTATAGTTTAATGAAGGCAGTTGCATGTATTTGAAGTTGCTGATCCTGCTATCTAAAACAATGCTATCGGGCACATTTTCTCTAAATGAGTAAGCCGAATATTTATCAGACTCAGCCCTGTTTTTTGCCCCAATACGTTGCGGATAAATAGCAGTGCTGGTAGAAACTGATACATGGGGCACCTGCGGATTGAACACAAAAGCATGCCCTCCTGCCCTGGTGGCATCATCGGCAAACCGCTGAAATTCGGGCATAAAACTCTTATCAAAGAAACAGAACGCATACAGATACCGCATGCAATCTATATACTTCGATTGTTTGGGATCATACGTATAATCGCCCGTGAACTTCGACAACAAACTGATGGAGCCAATACACATATTGGGTTGTTTATTCAGAATGTCTTTAAGCGCTTCTTTTATTTCAGTAAGTTCTGCAGCATTATCGTTTTGATATTTCCTGATAGTTGTTTCACCATCGCTCAGGATCACGTAAAATTTACGCTTATCGGGTTTCGTTTTAATTTCTTTGGCAATTGACAGAAATTGAAAATGAAGATTATTTGTATTAGCTGAATAATATCTCCCGTTAAACAAACTGCTGTCAGCATATACCGTATCGGTAATTGCTCCCTGATGGTCGCCATCAACAAAAAGATATTCTTTTTTAGTAAGTGGATTATGAGGAGTAGCATAAAAACGGCTGAACATATTGATCAGTTTCCCAAATGCGCCGGTTGAATCGAAATTAGTAGGCCTTAGAAAGCCCTGCATGATCTTTTTAGAAGAAATTCTTACACTAAGTAAGGATGTATCTTTGAAGTCGGAAGGTTGTGTAAATGTGGTATCAATGGACTGTACCCATTTTTCGTCCATATAATTCCCACTGTTAAAAGGTTCTTCATTACATGCAATAACAATAAGCGTTACAAAAAACAAAAGGAGTGTTTCTCTCATCAGTGTGATTTATAGTTAACTAGCCATATCATTTACCAAACGTCACTCGCGTATTCAACACACGAAGCCGGGGTGTTTCTGAATTACGTATAGTTACTTATAAATAGAATAATAGAAAACGTGAAAAACACCGTTTTTTTAAACTACAAATCTTTGTAACACGCTTATTTAAGCATTGCACATAAAAAAACGTCCCGGCTAAGCCGGGACGCCTTAAAACACTATAGATTATTGACTGAAATACGTTGTTATTTAACCTTGTTTACCTGTGTTTCTTCAACATAACTGTGGCTTTTGTTGATAGAATATACGTCAGTTGTATTTGTATTTTTAGATTTCACGGTTACGTTCAGGGCTGCATCACCGAAGTCTTCTGATTTCAACATAAACTTCTTTGTAAGACCAGCACCTTTAAATTTATCGGTAAACAGCACGTTACCATATTCATCGCGGAAGGTTACAGTATACTCATCTTCTACTTTGTTAGCCAGGTTCAGCTCGAACACTGGTTGATTTTCCATGTTACCGATGAACTTCAATTCTGTCTTTGGATTGTCTTTGCCGCCGTCCTTTGCCATTGTAGGAGTTGTAAATGCTAATGATAAAGCAAGAGCAGCGATAGCCAGTTTTCCAAAGTTACCCGAATCGATTTTCATAATTGTATGTTTTAAAATTTGTTTCGTTGTTTGATGATGCAAACATACAGCGCGTTTTGCCGCGCCAAAAATCAACATAGGGTGGTTTTTAGGATGGTTAAAGCGTGTACAAAATGTTAAAACCCGCTACAGCAGCGGGTTCTATAAAAAAGGCACCATGATGCCCAAGGCTTAAATAATATAAACATACGAACGCCTGTTATTATTTAGTCAGCGCTCGTTGATTGTTCGATCTGTAGGTTTCAGGGCTACTTCCCGTCCACCGTTTGAACGCTCTTGAAAAAGCGCTTAACTCGTTATACCCCATCATAAAGGCAATTTCTTTAACCGTGTACCTGGTTTGTTTAAGCGCCTGAACAGAGAGATGTTGACGAATACTATCAGCCAGCTGATGAAAATTAGCATCTTCTTCTTTCAGCCTGCGTTGCAATGTACGGGTACTCATATGAAAGTTAGCTGCCGTTTCCTCCAGCGATAATACACCGAGGTATGAGTTGCTGATAAGGTAATGATTGATCTTATCAGAAAGCCGCTCCTTTTTCCTGATCTTATTCAATGCCGCGCTCATTTTCTCCTTTAAAAAATTCTGCAACTCATAGTTCGCTGTGATGATCGGCTCGTTCCAAAAGGAAATGTCAAAACTAATAGCATTCTTTCTGCTTTTAGCAACAGGCTTACAACGGAACACGCGCTCAAACTCATTTATGTTGGTAATTTCAGGTATATAGTTTACCGATAGCGGCACTGTCTTATGCAACAACAGGCCATCTAATTCATGAATGACCAACACCATTAATACATCGAGCATTTGTAAAGCGGGCAAGTACGATTTCCAGTCGGCCCTTAATGGATTAATATGAATGGTGAACGAATTGGCTTTCCGGCTTACTGTCATGCTGAACCAGTCAGTCACATGTTCAACCATTGCCGCTGCATTTGTTATTGCCTCGCCAACTGTTTTACTGCTTTTGATGATCTCTCCTACTATACCCAGTGCATTCAACTGCAGCGATTCGCCCAGGTGCAAACCAAACCGGGCATCATTACTAATGCGAAGCGCATTTGACCAAAGATCGTACACCTGTTTTTCTGATAAAGGACGCTTATTGGCCGCAGTGGACCAGCCTGAATGAATATTAGCCAGTTTGCAGAGTTGCTCCGGTGAAATATCACGTTGTGCGGCATAAGCCAAAAGGCCAAGTATAAAGCTGGTTGCAGGTGTTTCCATATACAAATAATAACAGCACTAAGATAAGTGCTTACCAGGAGATAATATAAGATTGGCGGAAAATGATAAGTCATGGTCGTGAATTGATAACAGCTGACCGTCGTTTTCTTCTCACCTTTGAATCAACAAAACATATTTATTTATAAAAAACGTTAATTAATATGGAAACTCAGGCTAAAGCAATTGTAACCGATTTTTTAAATGCTGTTCAAACCGGTAATAACGCACAACTTGCTGCACTGTTAAGTCAAAACATTCAATGGGATCAACCGGGGAATAATTTAGTATCAGGAAAGAAAAACTCAGCGGCCGAGGTATTCGGTATGGTTGGCAAAATGTTCGAGCTATCCGAAAACAGTCTGCGGCTAACCGATATTAAATCAGTTACGGTCAATGGAAAAGAAGTAGCCTGTTTGCTGCAGTGGCAGGCATTAAAACCCGATGGTACAAAACTCAACGTGGAAAACATAGACGTTTATACAGTTGAGAACGGTGAAATTGTAAGTGCAAAAGTCTTTTCAGCTGATATTGAGGCGGAAAACCTGTTTTGGTCGTAGATTGTGTATGTTACGATACGCAATGCCCCCGGTAGTTAAACACTTATGGGGGCATTTGTGGCTTTTTGATACATTGATTGTCCGGTTTCGTACAGTTCTTATTATAGATATTTTTTTAACTTGCTGATTGGCAAATCATTTTATTACTGGCATATCCATTGATCTATACAGTGATTAAATTTGGTCCCATGTTAAAAAACTACCTGTTGCTGGCAATTAAGAACTGCAGGAAACAAAAGATGTTTTCCCTGATCAATGTATTGGGGTTAACGGTAGGCATCGTTTGTTGCCTTATGATCTTCCTTTTTATCATGAATGAGTTCAGTTACGACAGGTTTCATAAAAACGGGGAACATATATACCGCGTAATGCGCAGAAGCCATATAGATGGCGCCACCCGTGACATCCCGTACCTTGCCCCGCCATACTCCAAAGCCCTGTTAAGCAATTATCCCGATGCTATAAAAAAAGCGATCAGAATATTTCCCGATAACGACCTTATCACTTATAAAGATGTATCGTTTAATGAGAAAAAGGTATTCCTTGCCGATAGTACGTTTTTCCAGTTCTTCAGCTTTCCCCTGTTGCAAGGCAACCCTGCTACAGTACTGGCCGACCCCAATAGTATTGTAATGACAGCATCTACCGCCAAAAAGTATTTTGGCAATGAAGACCCGATGGGAAAAGTGATATCGTTCAATAAAAAAATGCAAATGAAGGTGACCGGCATTGCAAAAGATGTCCCTGCCAATTCGCATATAGAATTTGACATTATAGTTCCCACGGCTAACTGGGAGCAGTCAGCGTTCTTCAATCAATGGACCAATAATGGCGTGTATGTGTATGTACAATTGAACCCGGCTGTACAACCGGCACACCTTATGAAAATGTTCCCGGCCTTTATGGAAAAATACCTGGGTAAGTACTACCGGGAAATGGGATTTAAAAATGACCTCATTATACAACCTCTTCACGGCATTTATTTTGAAACAGAAAGCACCTTCGACAGAGATGTAAAACATGGAAGCAAAAAGATGGTCTATATTTTTATGAGTATAGCCATTCTCATTTTACTGATCGCCTGCATCAATTTTGTGAACCTGTCAACCGCAAGAGCAGCAGACCGCTCGAAAGAAATAGGCGTACGAAAAGTAATGGGTGCCGTACGTTCACAACTTACCTGGCAGTTCATTTTCGAATCGCTGCTGTTTGCTTCGGTGGCAGCCATCAGCGCCTTGCTGATACTTCAACTCATAATGCCGGCCTATAGCAGCTTCCTGGGTTACCAACTACCTACCTACTGGACCAACCCCTGGGTATACGCATTCACTCTCGGAGTTATATTGGTGATTGGCTTGCTTGCCGGCAGCTACCCTGCCCTGTTGCTTTCTTCTTTCTCCCCTACTGAATCATTAAAAGGAAAATTAAGGTCGGGGAAAAATGGTGCTTTTTTCAGAAAGGCTCTGGTGGTATTTCAATTTGGCATATCGGTACTATTAACCGTTTGTGTTGCGGTTGTAATGAAGCAAATGAATTATGTGCGCAATGCCGATATGGGATTTAGTAAAGAACAAACCATGATCGTGCGCCTCGATAATGGAAGGATATGGGAAGAAAAGACCCAGTTTAAAAACCAGGTACAAGCCGACCCTGCAGTAGCAGCCGTTGCAGCCATGACCGGTGAACCCGGAGGCTTCCATGACAATTATAGTTTTGAAGCAGAAGGCCACCCCGGTGAAAAACTCATGTTCAATACACAGTATGCCGATTTTGAATATGTAAAAACACTCGGGTTGAAAATAATTGCCGGTCGCGATTTTTCACCGGCATTCATTACCGATTCAACCGGCGCAGTACTCATTAACCACACAGCAGCCAGGCAATTGGGATATTCACCGCAGCAGGCAGTTGGCAAATGGATAAACATTACAGGCGTTAAAGAACGCAGGATCATTGTAGGCGTGGTTGAAGATTATCATTTTACCTCTTTGAAAAACGCCATTGCCCCACTGGTCATTTCTACCCAAAAAGACGACCGGCGGCTGATGTTGATCAGGTTACATACCAACGATCTGCCGGCAACCATCGAACGCATTAAAAAGGCGTATACCACCGCGGCGCCCGATTACCCGTTTGCATTCGACTTCCTCGACGAAAGGTTCAACAAGCTGTATAAGGCTGAAATAAAGCAGGAAACTTTATTAAGTGTATTTTCGATCATTGCTATTGGCATAGCCTGCCTGGGGTTATTCGGACTGGCATCATATACTGCCATTAAAAGGACCAAAGAAATAGGCGTAAGAAAGGTGCTCGGTTCCTCAATAGAAAATATAGTACTGTTGTTATCGAAAGACCTTTTAAAGCCTGTACTGCTGGGTACTATTATCGCAATACCTGCCGGTTATTTTGTTATGCAGAACTGGCTGCAAAACTTTGCATATCGTACTACAATTCACTGGTGGCTATTTGGGGCAGCCGCTATGATTGCGGTACTCATTGCATTGATCACAGTAAGTGTTCAGGCAATAAAGGCGGCGCTGGTTAACCCGATAAAGAGTTTGAGGAGCGAGTAAGCTTAGCTAACCCTTTTCCCTTCCATCAACAAACTAATGGCATGGTCGAAAGAGCCGGCCTGAATGATTTGACCGGCATTCACAAAAAATATTTCGTCCGATTTTTCAATGGTGTTTAACCGGTGGGCTATTATTATCTGGGTGGTTTGAGCAGGAAGCTTATCCAGTATTTCACCCAACAACTGCTCGGTTACCGTATCAATATTGGCGGTAGCTTCATCGAGGATCAGCAGTTCCGGCTCACGCAGCAAAGCACGTACAAACGCGATCAATTGCCGTTGACCCAAACTCATTGATTCCCCCTTGCTTGTTACAGGTGTTTGCAATCCTTTATCAAATCGTTCAAGTATATGCAATAGCCCCTTACGTTGCAACACTTCATTCAATTGCTCGGGGCTATATTGCTGATAGGCATCATTACCATACAGGATATTTTCGTAAACGGTACCGGTAAACAAAAAGGGTTCCTGTAAAATAAACCCGATCTTCTGCGTTCTATCTTCCATTTTGTAAGTGCGAATATCTTTCCCATCCAGTAAAACATGTCCGCTTACCGGGTCGTACAAACGCGCTATCAGCGAAGCGGTGGTAGTTTTTCCGCCTCCGGTAGGTCCTACAAAGGCGTAGGTTTTTCCCCGCTCCAATGTAAAATTCACTTTATGCAGCACTTCCTTATCACCATACTTAAACGAAACACCGCGAAATTCCAACAAACCTTTTCCATTAGCGGGTTCCACTTCCATCACCGGCATATCCGATTCCATGGCCAGCACAGCGGCAATGCGGTCCCACCCCGCCATAGCCACCTGGAATACCGGCCATATGCCGGCGATCTGTCGCATGGGATCATAAAAACGCGACAGGTAAACAAAATAACTGATCATAAATCCAATAGTGAATTGCCCCTGTTGCAGCAGATAAATGCCCAGGAACAACACTATGATCTGCGCCACGTTACCGGCAAGCCCATATAATGGAATAAAGATATTATTAGCAATACCTGCGGATACTGCACGACGGTAATTTTGATTATTGATAATGGCAAACCGTTTAGTAAAATAATCGCGCCGGTTAAATGCCTCCACCACTTTAAAATTATCCAGGCTTTCCTGGATCTCAGCACTCATTCCGCCTACAGTTTGCAGGCTGGCAGCATTTCTTTTTTTGATCCAGGGCGAAAGGAATTTTGTTATAAGCAGAACGATAACAGCAGGTGCCAATGCGGCCAAACCCAGTTTAATATTCACTATTAAGATAAAAACAGCAGCGCCGATCATCATAAACAGGTTACCCACAAATTGCAGCAAACCCTGTGAAAAGAACTGGTTCAGTTTATCTGTATCATTATTGATGCGCGAGATCAGGTCACCGGCCTTGTTCTGGCTAAAGAAGGCAACAGGCAGCGATTGCAATTTCGAGAACAACTGGTTACGAAGCGAAAACAGTACATGCTGCCCCACAGCCCCCATCCACCTCGTTTGAAAATAACTGGCAATAAAACCAACCAGGTATAACATAAACACCCATAGCGAAGCTCTAACAACACCACTATAATCTTTGGAAATAATGGAGGTATTAATGGTATGGGCAATAATGATGGGCACTACCAGCAACGTAAGGGTATTGACCATCAATGCCACAAAAGCCAAAGACATGATCTTCTGCTCCCCTTTTATAATAGGCATTAACTTTCTTAACGCTGTAAAAGGTTTATTTGCTTTTGTATTAAGCTGGTAATTCATACTGACTGGTACTCTTTTGTGATTCGAACAGTTGATTATACTCAGGTGAGCTTTTCAATAATTGCGCATGTGTTCCGGTAGCAATAATTTCACCTTCCATCAGCAATACACACTGATCGTAATCGGTAACAGAAGAAATTTTCTGCGTAACCGAGATCAGTGTAATGCCCGGATACAGACTCCTTACATTTTCGAGGATCCTTTTTTCAGTTTGAGCATCTACCCGCGCCGTAAAGTCATCGAGCAATAAAATGGAAGGGTCCAGCGCTAATGCACGTGCCAGCATGATGCGTTGTTTTTGCCCACCCGACAAATTCAGTCCACGCTCAGCAATAACCGTTTCTAGCTTATCGGGCAGCGATTCAATAAAATCAGTCAACTCTGCTGCACGAATAGCTTTCTGCATGTTTTCTTGGGTAACAGATTCAGCAAAAGCAATATTTTCCCTAATGGTCATATTAAATATCACACTATCCTGAAACACAAAACCCATTTGCCGGTGAAACATTTGTTTATCGATCTCCTGCAGCGGTACACCATTATATAATACTTTACCCTGTTGCGGTTGCGCCAGCCCGCTCAACACATACAACAATTGTGTTTTTCCCGCAGCAGTTGGTCCAATGATGGCCGTTCTGGTACCAGGTTGTATTAATAGTGAAATATCATTCAGCACTTTCTTTTCACCAAAGCGGAGGGTGAGATCCGAAAGCTGTAACGTACCGTTTAATTGAACAGATTGAACGCCTACGTTTTTAGGGCCTTCTGCAGTTAGCAGTGCAGCAACACGTTCATACGAAGCCGAAGACTGAGCAATGATGTTGGCCATAAAACCGATCATGATGATCGGGAATATCATAATGCCTATATAACTATAAAACGCAGAAAGATCACCGAGCGACATACTGTCGCCGATCACAAAATGCCCACCCACTAAAAGAATGGCCATGGAGCAAAGACTGGCAACAAAAGTAATTACCGGAATAAGGATCGATAAATACCTGATTATTGCCAACCGGATGCTGCGGGCCTTTGTATTGGCTTCGATAAATTTATTATTTTCCTGCTGCTGGGTATTCAACACCCGTATGAGCGCCGCGCCCAAAATACTTTCGTTGATCACTTTGTTCAACCAATCAACGATGCCCTGTACTTCCCTGAAAAACTTCCTTATCTTTTTCATGATCACCGTACGGGCTATCCAGATAACGGAAGTAAGCAACAGTACTACCAATGCCAGCTTCCAGTTGGTTATTAATAATAAAATACTGGCGCCAATGAGCAAACAGTAAGATGAAATGAGATTGCCAACCGCCATGCCAACAAACAATTTTACAGCATCAACATCGGAGGTAAGATTGGTGAGCAAACGTGCCGGCGACACTTCCGTTACATATGAATAATTCTGCAATGCGATCTTTTCTGCCAGTTTCTGCCGCAGGTCTCTGGCCACAACTTCAGAGGCATAGGATTGTACTACCGACTGCAGGTATGTGAAAATAAACACTAACACAGTTACAATAGCAAACTGCCACAATAGCCGTTCATGTATCGTATGAGCCTGTGCATATGAATCTATAGCTCTGGCAACGATCTTTGGGATTAGCAACCCCAACAAGCTGGCGCTAATGGTAAAAAAACTTAAAAGCGTGACCAGCTTTTTATAGCCCAAAACAAGCGCATTTAACTTTTTCCCTGCGGGTGGTGCTCCGGCTTTTGTTTTCATGTTACTTGGGGGATTTTTTTAATTTAAACCGCCGCTTCCCTTGTACAAATTTAGCGGTTTATCGAGTTTTATCCTTAATACAGTTACATAGTTATCTGCAACCGATGCGGGTACATCAATATAAACCAGTCCCGGGATAGGGCTCCATGAGATCTTTCCCACTATTTTCGGTTGTAATTTTGTTCCATTACCCAATACCGTAACTTCTTCCACTTTATTTTTAAGTCCTTTGATCATTACCGGACCATTCATTTTTCCGTGCAGGAACATGTATAATGTGGTAGAGTCTTTTGAAAGCGTTGAAGGGCCGTAAAAATGTCCCTGAGGCAATCCGCCAACCGTATTGAAAATGGCCTCTCCATGTTTATTATTCCATGCGCCCAATTCCTTCAATATATTAACCTGTTCCTCAGGAAGGGTGCCATCTTCTTTAGGTCCTATATCGAGCAGTAAATTGCCACCGTTTGCAACGGCGTCTACAAAGATGGTGATGATCTCATAAGGCGTTTTCCAGTTGTTGTCGTTGTGAAAACCCCAGTTATCGTTACTGGTCATGCAAAGCTCCCACCAGTGATAGTTAGGTCTTGTAACCGGAAAGTTCTGTTCGGGCGTTTCATAATCGCCATAGCCCTGAAGCCGTCCGTTGATAATAGCTTTGGGATTACCCGACAGGATGATGGACCTTACTTTCTGCGACTCCCATTCCTCGGCACTGTGCTCCCAGTCTCCATCAAACCACCAGAGATCGGGCCTGAACATGGTATTGATCTCTTTTATCTGCCCCTGAAAAAAATTACGAAAGCGGTTCCAGCGATCATAATCTTTTGACACTACGTACCGGTTACTGTCTTTCAGAAAAGCGGGGTAATTATTATCGCTCCAGTCGATAAGCGAATAGTATGCGCCGCATTTAATATTTTGTTTTCTTAACTCTTCAAATAAGGGTTTGATCAGATCCTGTTTTGCCGGTGCTTTTTTTACAATGCTGAGGCCATTCATGCGGGTATCGTACATAGCTACCCCATCGTGATGTTTGGTAGTAACAACAGCATAACGGGCGCCACTTTCTTTGATGAGGCCTGCCCAATAAGCGGGATCATATTTTTTTAGTGTGAAGCCATTTAATTGCTTCATATAATCTGCATAGCTGAGCTTTTTGTTATAAAAGCTCCACGATTCATCAACGCCATTAACCGCATAAATGCCGCTATGAATAAAGATGCCCAGCTTTGCATCGGCAAACCACTGCATCTTTTCACGAATGTCTTTGGGATCAATATTTTTTTGGCTAAAAATTGCCGGTGCAAAAGCAAACAGCCCAAGGGCAAGCAATACATTCATTTTCTTCATAGGGTAAATATAGGGAAGTTCATTAAACTATAGCCGGCAGTGTGTTATTCAACTATCTGATCTCAGTTCCCTGGTAAGCATGTCTTTTTTGTTACGGGATATTGGCACCTGTGTTCCGTTTTGAAGAAGCAGGAACTGTCCGTTGTCTTTCACCCAGCTTTTTATGAACTTTTTATTTACCAAATGGGATTGATGACAACGTACAAAGCCATAATCTTTAAGAATTTCCTCGTATTCAAATATGGGTCTGGAAACTAACAATACCTCGCCGTCGGTCAGGAAAAATCTGCTATAGTTGTTGGATGATTCGCAGCGTATGATCTCCCTTGTGTAAACGAACCTTGTTTCTTTTAGTACGGGTAAGGCAATCCGGTGCTCCTCCTTATGATGCTGTTGTTGTAGAATTTTAACCAGGTTTTCCAGTTGCAGTTCCTGATTTTTGACCTGAAGCCTTGTGATGACTTTTTCAACAGCCAGTTGAAGTTCAGCAATGTTCACCGGTTTTAACAAATAGTCTAATGCAGCAAACTTTACCGCCTGAATGCCATACTCGTCGTAAGCAGTAATAAAGATCACTTCAAAGTTATACCGGTTCAGTGCACGCAACATATCGAACCCGCTTTCGCCCGGCATTTGTATATCCAGAAAAACGAGCTGCGGTTGCATTTGTAATATCACCTGTTTACCGGTGGGCGCATCAAATGCGGTACCAACAATATTTACCTGCGGGCAATAGGTGGAGAGTAATGCCCTTACGTTGTCAACGTTCTTTCGTTCATCATCAATAATAACAGCGCTTACAGTCATATGAGCCAGTTAATAAAGTTAATTTTCACAACAGTGCCAGGCATGTTGTCCTCAATAGTAAGATGAAGCGATCTGTCGCTCATCGTCTGGTTGAGCAATGTTATCCTGTCCCGCGTCAGTTTCAGGCCGTAACCTGCTGCAGCCTTATCGGGAAAGCCATTACCATTATCCCCAACGGAAGCAATGATATTGTTGTCGTGGCGTTTAAATGTCACAGTGATCGCCCCTCTCTCCTGCATTCCGGCAACACCATGCTTCACTGCATTTTCTACAATAGGCTGTAAAAGTAAAAAAGGAACGTCTGTTTCACGAACATCAATACCTGGATCTGTGCAGATGGTATAGGTGAACCCAAACCTTAATTGCTCAAGTTTCAGGTAATTGTCAATGGTGCTTATATCATTGGCAAGTGTGGTAAAGTTCTTGTCGGCCCCCGTTAGCGTATTGCGCATGAGGCTGCCAAATTCAGAAAGGTACTGGTTGGCAGCTTTAATATCATTTGTATTTATAAGCCCCTGTATTGAACTGAGCGAATTAAAGATGAAATGCGGGTTTAGCTGGGTATGTATGGCTTTTAGCTCAAGGGCGAGCTGTTGCTTTTTTGCCTCTTCTGCCCTGGTCCTGCGTTGTTGTTGTATTAGCCGGTAGAGTAAATAAATGGCCGCTATAAAAGCAACCAGCAAAAAACCGGCAACCAGTTTAAAAAGCCCTGTTTGATACCAGGCCGGTTTTACTTCGAAAGAATACTGTGTTACGTTATGCCGTTGTGCGCTGTAGCGGATAAATAACTGATAATCGCCATACGTAAGCTGTTTAACCCTTATAAAGCTGTTGTCGTTATCATTAGGCTGCCAGTTTACTTCCACTTTATTATTCTTTAGCAACTGGTACTCTATTGCATTTCGTTTAAATATGCCTGAACGCAGATAAAATATCACGCTGCTTTCACCTGGCTGAAGGACCAGCTTTTTAGGCAGGCCGGTTTCGGGATCAAGCTGGTTGCTGGCATATCTTGTTTTCCATTTAAGCAACTCCCCGGAAGGCACTTCGGGTGAATAGGGATTATAAGAGGTTTTCAGCATGCTTAACAAATCTTCAAGGTCGCCCGGTGTATAGATCTGCAACAACCGGGGTTTGGTTTCCACCCAGCAAACCGCTGAAGATGCCACCAGCAGATCGCTACCTGTTTTTCTCAATTCCACAACAATAGCATTGCCCCAGGTTGTTTTAAAGCCGCCCAGAAAGCCGAGATGTTTTTTAAAGTTATTCAGCTGAAATTTGTCATCGGTAAATTGTTTTACTGTTGTCCACGGCACCATTACCTTTTCTCCGTTCAGCAACACGCGGTATTCATACAAAGCAGCGTTGGAAGGGTGTATGCCCGGTGTAATGAAATATACATTCGAGGAATCGTACGTAAACAACTGCTGTGTTTTGGCAGAAAGCCGGGATACAAAACCAAACAAAGAATTGCCCGGCGACATAGAAAAAGGCAGACCATATTCATCTTCGTGGGAATATATACCGTTATAAGGAATGGCCGTAACCAGCACCGGTTTTGTATTTTCATCTTCCGGCGGCTGATATGTGGTTGAATAATTTTGCCAGTCTTTGTTTGTAAGTGGCGTTGTACTTTTACTCCATTTTATTTGCGCCACACCCTGCATGGCCCAAAAAGGCAACAACAAACACAGTACAATGTTTTTTACCATTCTTAGTTGTTTTCGGGAATCTGCCAAAAATAAGCAGGGTTATTGGTATAATAATAAGTATACACAGTTTGGGTGTTTTTATTGGTCCATGATGTTTTTACCGGCTGTTTAAAGTAGTCGAGCGGTAATAATTGAATGTATTCAATATTCTTTCCAACAGCAGATGTTTCCATATTGAAAGCACTATTTACAGCGCATTCGATACGGTACAAATTTTTGGCCATGTAATAAAAGAGATAGTGTTCTTTTGTTTCACTTAATTTATGGTTCCAGTTGGCATCGGGGCTTATAATAAGTGGACGATTACCAATGATCCTTTGCCGCACTTCTTCAATACTTAACAAATCGCCTTTTTCGTTCATAACATAAGTATCAAATGTAGGGTCGATCCACAACCATTTTTTAAGCGAAGGGGCATAAACCATATTGATCACATGGCAATCGTTATCTATGCCGAGACTATCTTTTGGCAAACAGGTCACAAACCTTGATTTAAAACCGAGAGCGAGATAGCATTCATTTAACGTTGTGGCCAGTCCGCGGCAATTGAGCCCGCGGTTATCTTTCTTACAAACGGTGATCATACTGATTGCGTTTTTTACCGCAGGGTTTTCATGCTGGCCATCGTGCGGAACGAGGTTGTGCAACCAATGCATTACGTTAAGCATCTGCGAAACATCGTTTCCTGTGCCGGCAATGGAATCGAGGTTGAACGCTTTACGCAATGCTACAAGGTTGGAATCATTTTTAGACTGGTAAGTAAAGCGCGGTAATGGCCTGGTATCGGTTAAATTATATAACGCTGCCCCACGCAGTATATAAGGATAATCGCCTATCCTGCGTAGCGGTGCAACGAGTTGCGTAAATTTCTTCAGCGGCCTTATGTTATTCAGGTCTTTGTCTGCCGCTATGTTTGCATAATTATAATAACCTGCCGCAATAGACTTTTCAAGAAACTTTAGCGACTGCATCTGTTTGTTTTGCAGGCTGTAGATGCAGCATAGGTTATACAAGGCCGATGCAAGGCGGCGGGCATTGGCTTTTTTTGATGCGCTGTCGAGGCTATTATAGCGTAAAGTAAACGTATTGAGTAATTGTTGATAACGGGTAGTATCTAAATTATCATACGCGTTTTTAAAAAGACTGTCGTATTGGTTTGCGAATTCATTAAATGAACCGGTATTATTTACCTGTGCCTGCAGGTTACATGTACAAAACAAAAGTAGTGTAGCTAAAATTCCTTTTACCATTGGGGTTATTTTTATTGTTTACAGGTGTAAACTTCCCTAAAAGGAACTGCTTTATACTAACTAATGTGAATTGGAAGTGATCTGGTGTGAATTGGGAGAACCTGATGACTATTCTGTTTTGAGACTCTTTGCAGGGCTCATTAAGGCTGCTTTGATGCTTTGATAGCTGATGGTTATTAAGGCAATGACCACAGCCAACAGGCCTGCCAGCACAAAGATCCACCAACTGATCTGCACCCGGTAAGCAAAGCCTTGTAACCATTGGTGCATGACCCACCAGGCAACAGGAGTGGCAATGACTATGGCGATCAATACCAGTTTCAGAAAATCTTTGGAAAGTAACCGCACAATGTTGGCTACACTGGCACCCAACACCTTTCGCACTCCTATTTCTTTGGTACGCTGTTCAGCGGTAAAGGCGGCTAACCCAAACAGGCCCAGGCAGGCAATGAAGACGGCCAGAAAGGTAAAAATAGTAGCCAGTGTACCCACAATGGTTTCACTTTTGTACTGCTGTTGATACCCTTCGTCAACGAACGCATAAGTAAAGGGCTCATCAGGGTTCATGCTACGGTACACCGTTTCAATGCCAGTCAGCGCTTCTTTGGTTTTGCCAGGTTCAATACGAACCAGAATGTTATCGAAACTATTCCTGGGATCAAGACGAATGATCATCGGCGTAATAGGCTGATACAGCGAATTGAAGTGAAAATCTTCTATAACGCCAATGATCTTTCCCGGCCTACGCCAAAAGGTAAGCGGTTTGCCTACCGGGTCTTTGTATCCCATACGCGCCGCCGCCATTTGATTGACCAGGTAGTTATTGGAATCGGCAAAGGCGGGAGAAAAATCCCGGCCCTGCAGGATGTTTACCTTTAGTACTTTGGCAAAATCGTACCATACACTGGTTTGGTTAAATGAGGTCATATCGTGAGGGTCCTTACCTGGCCATGAAACAGCTTCCGTGGTATTACCATTGCCTAAGGGATTTAAGGCAGCATGCGTAACCGCCTGTATACCGGGTAACTGCAACAACTCATTCCTGAATGCTGCATATTGTTTTGATATTCCATGACCCGGAATAGTGATAAGATTCTTTCTGTCGTACCCTATATCTTTCGTTTCTATATAGTTCAATTGCCGGTATACGATCAGGGTGCCGGTAATGAGCAGCATACTCATGAGAAACTGGAATACGACCAGACCCTGGCGGAAGAATTGCGCACGTGCTCCAAAACGTAGCTGACCTTTTAATACACGTGCAGGGTTTAATGAGGAAAGGAAAAAGGCCGGATAGCTTCCTGCCAGGAAACCCGTCACGATCAATAACCCCAATAGCAAGGCCGCCCATGCCGGGGCGTTGGCCAGAGAAAATGCCAGGTGCTTACCCGTTAGCTGATTGAAGGCCGGTAATAAAGACACTACAATGATGATAGCGATGATCAATGCTATTGCCGCCAGCAATATAGCTTCCCCCATAAACTGCCATACCAGGGAAATACGCCCCGCGCCCGCTACCTTACGCACGCCCACTTCCCGCGCCCGTTTTACAGAACGCGCTGTAGCCAGGTTGGTAAAGTTAATCCCTGCAATCAACAACAAGAATATAGCTACAACGGTCAGCAGGCGTACATATACTATGCGGCCACCTTGCCGGTATCCATTTTTAAAGCTGGCATGCAGGTATGCTTCCGTTTCGGGTTGCAAAAAAAGCTGAATGTAGAAACTGGAGTTAAAATCGGTATTGCGTCCTTTGAGAAACCATTCCAGTTTAGCTTCAAATTGTTTTCGATCTACATCGGCTCTAAGCTGAATTCGCGTTCGCGGGCCGCCATTTGTCCAGTCTTTGGCCCAGGATTCCTTGTTCAGGAATACAGACCAGGTAAGCAGGAAATCATATTTTTCAGGATCATTTGCCGGCAGGTTTTCAAAAACAGCCGTTACCTGGTAATCGACAGTATTATCAAAACGAATGGATTTACCAACGGCATTTTGCGCACTATTGAAATAGGTTTCTGCCAGCTTACGGGAGATAGCGATACCGGATGGTGAGCTAAGCGCTGTAGCAGGCGTACCAGCCAGTAAAGGAATATTGTACATGGCAAACCAATCAGCCCCCGCATACCGCCCCGTCTGCCTCAGCATTTTATCATTTACAGTGAGTACGTGCCCTTCGCCCCAGGTAAAGCCGGCCGCATGCACTACTTCGGGAAATTGTTTTTTTAGTTCTTCGGCTAATAAGCCGGGCGTATCTTCATCGGCCACTACTTTTCCGGAAGTAAACTCCCGCTCCATGATGCGGTAAAGGAAAGAACTATTCGCATATTGTTTACCTATGCTCCATTCATCCCGTACCCAAAGAATGATAATGATGCCGGCAGCCATACCAAGGGTAAGTCCCAGGATATTAACCACAGAAAAGGCTTTATTACGCGTCATATTCCGCCAGGCGATCTTACATACGTTTATAAACATAGACAGGTATTCAGGTTGATTAATTTTACCAAATGCAATGCCCAACTATTTATAAAATGGTAATCAAACACATACTCTTAAAGAGTAAACTATAATTGTCCGCTTTCGATACAACCGGCGTACGATTGCATATGTTTTGCAACATTCAAGGCTTGTAGCATGTGTTAATTTTTTCTATATTTAACCATTAACCACGCTTACTCCTTTATGAAATATTTGTATTTTATCGCGATTGCTTTAATATGTTCCTGCTCTAAAAAATCCGAAACACAAGATCAATCCAGCATTATACAGGGAAGCATAAAAGTATATGATAATTCAGGGAATGAAAACCCGAAGTATGATGACATCAGCATCAAATTGATCGATGCGCAAAACCAGGTGTCTACAGGCACTGTTGATGCTACAGGTAAATATAAGTTTGAAAAAGTAATGATGGGAAATGTTATATTGACTTTTAACAAACCGGGATACGGATATATCGATAGTATCAAATTCAATCATCAAAAACCCAATGATACTTTATCGAATGTTGAGCTTGTAAAAGATATACCATTTACATTCAGGAATAATGGTATCAGCTACAGTGGAGGGGAATCAGGAAACAAATGTGTGACCTAACGGTTGGCAATGTTAAACGTCGTTTGAGTAGCAATGCCTTAAATATCTGTTTGAGTACTGACAATGCCTAGTTTCCCGTTTTCCTCTTTCCAGCCATAAGTGGGCGCTTGTGGTAAATTATCAATAAAAGACATGAGTAATACAGTTGATATACGCGGGAAAGGTTATTATATACTAAAGTAAGTAAAAAGCCCCTTCCGGGGCTTTTTACTTAGTCGGAATAACTTTAGTATCTATTTTTATTATAACTATTCGAGTTATTGAAACTTCTTTCACTACCGCGAGGTCTGTCTCCTTTTGGCTTTGCAACAGATACGCTGATAGTTCTGTTCTCTACAGTAGCACCATCAAGTTCAGCGATTGCTTTTTTTGATGCAACCTCATCAGTCATTTCAACAAATCCGAAACCTCTCGACCTGCCGGTTTCTCTGTCTGTAATAACCTTAGCTGAAGCAACTTCTCCATAAGGAGTAAAAAAATCTTTTAAGTCTTCATCCTGTACGTCGAAGCTTAAATTAGAAACATAAATGTTCATTTGCGAAAAATTAAGTGATGAAAAATTTCGAGGAAGGCAAGAAGTAAGAGACTAACTATAATGCAGAAAACTAGGCAATGTAATTAATGAATACTAATGCGAGGCTCAAATTAACTATGTGAAGGTAACACTTATTTTTTACATTTAAATAATTGTTATTAACTGACCCGCCACGATCTAAAGTCCATAGCAGGCCAGTATTACCTTGTGCAAATCAGTTTAATAAGTCATCAATTCGAATGGCATCCAGGTAATGTTCTATTGCATTAGTGTTAAGTAATACCCGGTATTCGTCAATGGCCCTGGTGGTTATGTTACAATATGCTTCTATGTAATAGTATTCCATCTGAAATAAAAAAATAATAACGTTTGGATAAGTTCTTTGAGCCAATGCAACTGCATTATTCATTACGGCAGTTTTTTTATCCTCCTCATTTAGTAAAATAAATTCAGAAAGCTTCATAACGTTAATTTTAATAAGTTAACTAATTAAAGGCTCGCTAAAACTTTTAATGAAACTGACAAACGAGAACAAAAAAATACATGAACTACCTATCAATGTTCAATTAGAGCGGAAAGACTATAAAAGAATGCCCCATAAGTAACTTGAGACATATATAATGTCATAAAGAAGGCATAATCGACAAATACAATAGAGATTTACAAATATAAAGGCTTTGAGAATTAGTATGGCATTCTTATTATTTTAATACAACGTAATGTTACTATTATAATTGTATGCTTTTGGATGAAAATGATTATTTGTATGCTTAAATAGCAGTAGAATATAAGTTTTATTGAAGCAGTGAACTCGTTTATGATATTAATGCCCCTGGTCTTTCCCAAAATTGCTGATAAAGCCACTCTGGTTAACATATTCGTGCAAAATAAAAGGCATGTCTTTAGGTGGAACCACAAAATCTGCGTTTCCGCTTTTGATAACAGCCTCAGGTAGTGCAGAATATGCGCACTTTCAGGCGTTTGCACTATAACAAATCCACCCGAATTGACAATCGCAGCCGCTCCTTGTACACCATCATCTCCCTTTCCCGAAAGAATGATAGCTATAGATTTGGCTTTATTGTGATGGGAAGCCAGCGATTTCATGAACATATCGATCGGACGATTTGAGCCACCGGATCTTTCAGCCAGAAACAAAATACCATTCGATAATAAAAGGTTATGGTTCGGAGTATGACGCATTTCTCAACATAGAGTTATCAAAAAACACTTTCAGAGGGGCCAAAGCACCACTTGAGCCCCCAATAACAATTATGTTTGTTCCAGCATGTAAATTTTATTATTTAAAAGGGTGCTTTGAATTCTTTTCTACGTCTATAACGCTATCTGAGGAAGGCAAGAAGGAAGGCAAGAAGGAAGGCAAGAAGGAAGGCAAGAAGGAAGGCAATAAATATGCAGGTAAATGGCAGATTGATGACGTTTACTGATGCGAGGCTCAAATGAATGCAAAAAAGTTGTAATTATTCAGGTCCAATTTTTTTTAGAACCTGTTACAAACCTTGAATAACTTATGAACAGATATGCTTAAACTACAGATGCAGTGTTTGGATGGTTGAAATAAAAGAAGGAAAACCAAAATGTATATACGAATAATTTATCTTAAAACAATAGCCGAAAGAGTTTCTTCCACTTTAATAAAGCAATTCATAAACCGCCGGTTATTAAGTTCTTTAATGGCCGACTGACCTGCAGTAAGTTCCATCTCTACCAGAGCTGTTCCCTCAGAATAACCTAACTTATTATTATTAATGAGTTTGGCTGATTTAACCAGGCCAAAGGGAAGTAATAAAGCTACAATATGAGCAGCAGTAGTAAACCTGTTCAGGTTGCTGATGAATAGGCGCATAAAAGTACAATTTACAGATTAGAAGATTGACCAGGTATAGTGTATGAGAAAGTATAATTCAAGAAGGTACTACACAATAAGTAGCCATTCATTAAAGCTACACTTATTATTAATGATAATCTAATTTATTATTGGTACCTTTAACGTCTTATCATCCTCCTGCACCTGTTCTGAACCTTCACAACACTTAGTTAGGCAAGATCATAAGCCTCTATATCACACCTATTTATTAAATAAAATCAGTAGAATGACCGTTGAACAAATCGATACATTTCTTCGTAAGAATAAGTCTGATAAAAGATCAATTAAAATAAACTTCAAAACAAGAGATGCATTTATTGGGATGTTTGTTAAAGCCGAAGACTATGATCACCTGAAAGGTAAAAACTTCTGGCGTATTATCATTGAATCGAATATAAAACAGTATCTGTCGTCAAAAGATACGAGTTTGACACGCATCTTTCATGGTACTGCTTTTGTAAAATTATCAGTTGTTGAAAACATCGGTTAACAGGTTATACATTTCCTGCCATGCAGGACTCACTCCTATGTTATGTTTTTAACTCGTATATATTGAACCGTTAATTCGGAGTACCAAGAAATCCGCATTTACCATATGTTTGATCGGCATAGCATTAACAATTCTCTGACTTAAGCATTATTTTTGTTATTCAATTGAACACCGGTTCGTTTTCAAACTCAAGTAGCGGCAATAAAAACAACTAAATTTGTAACGATAGTTAGTGCTGAGTAAAGAAGTATAAAGCACAACCGACTACGACGTTCTTTATAGAGTAAAAGATAGAGTAAAAAAAATAGGTCGCTGATTCTCAACGAGCCAACTGTATAAGATCAAATCGCTGATACCTAATAATTTACGCAGGGTTTAGTTTGTCATTGGAGATTTTTGATTGACGACATCTCAAGCTGGAGCATTTCCAATGAAAATGCGTACGTTATTTCGCAATTTTTCAACCGGATTTTATTCCTGTGAATTACTAAACGTCGGCAATAGGGGCTAAGCAAAGTAATTGTTGTTAATTTGCTTTATTTATGACCCCAACTTTGAAAAAGCTATTACTGCATATTACTTTTTCCCTTTTGTACCTTTTTTCTTTCACTCAAATTAATGTACAGCAAGACCAAAGGGTAAACCAGATCTTAAAAAGTGCCCTTGCCTCGAAAAGCGGTTATTACATTTATGGCAGAACCTCTGTCTCCAGGTTTATTAATATAGCCGTATTAAATCAGGCATCACATACATTGTGCTGGTTTACCTGCCATGGAAGATTATTTGATTCCACTAAACTCACTACCCGGGAATTTGATCAGGTAACATCCAAACAACTTGACCCATTTACATTATACCAGAATATTTGCGATAGCTACCTGGCAGAGATGGCCACCGGCAGGGACCTTTACCGGATTTATGGCGATAAACAATCATTCGACAGGTTGAATTCCCGTTATCGTGCACTGTTTGCAATGGAAACGGTTCAATCCGCTAAAACTTCATTACAAAAATTAATAGCAATAGAGAATGCCGGAAAAAAGATCCTCACCCAACTGGCTTATTTGAATTGTGTTAATCCATCGACGCTGTCCCATGACCCGCTTTATGCAACCAACAAAGAGCAGGCGGGCATAATGGTAAAAACAACCGATAGCACGGTATATTATAATATTGACCCCACGAGTGCTGTTGCTAAAATAACTCTGTATAAAAAGGCGCCATGGCAGTTTTACATCCAGAACAGATCTTCCGAAATAATTGACAGCGTTGCCATACAACCGGAAAAGTATGATCTTTTACAGAAAGAAAAGACAGATGTTTTTCTGTTATATCGCGGTTGGTTAGAGATGCAATGGCAGGGAACCTTGTCCGCAATTAGACGGCAAAGTGCCGGGTTGTACGATCAGGTGAATCTTCAAAATGAAAAAGAAGTTAAAGAACTCTACAACCAACTAAATGCTATTAGGGCAAAGATCAATCAATTGAATTCGCCCGAGGCAAAGAGCATAGAGCAGGCTGTTTATGACGCCTATAAAAATGAGACGACTGAAATAGGTTATATACCCCTGTTAGGTATAGGATACAGTTTGATTCAACCAAGAGGAGCGAAAGAATATGAACTGACCAATCATTTAGGCAACGTACTGGTCACGGTAAGTGACAAGAAAATTGGCGTATCGTCTGTTTACAATAGTTCTTTGATCGATCACTATGAACCGGATGTTATAAGTGCGCAGGATTATTATCCATTTGGAATGTTACAGCCGGGCCGCTTTTATCTTTCTGCTACCGGAAACAATTATAGATATGGTTTTAATGGAAAAGAAAATGACGATGACGAAAAAGGAAGAGGAAATAGTATTGATTTTGGAGACAGGATCTATGATCCAAGGTTGGGGCGCTGGCTTTCCTTAGACCCTTTGATGGCGAAGTACCCAGGCATGAGTCCCTATAATTTCACAGCCAACAATCCCCTTTTATATACTGATGGGGATGGCAAGGATTTTGGGGTTTATGTTGACCATAGTTCCCATACAATCATCATTAAAGCCACCTACTATGCTACAAAGGGTGCCGGTGTTGAAAATGCTCAGGCAGCTGTTAGCCGCTGGAAAGCTCAAAACGGGAAATACCAATATGTTGTTAAGGAAGGAGACAAAACAGAAACTTATAAAATCCGGTTTGAACTTACTGTGAAGCCATATGAAAATGATGCTGCAAGAGATAAAGCGTTTAATGCAGATAAATCTGGTGAAGGAAATAAATTTGCTACAGGACCTGAAAATTTTGATACATGGGGTAGAACTATACCTGAAAATGGTGGTGGTGTTAACTCTATAACAGTTGAAAATTCAGCTGCTGCGAAAGCAAGATTCACACCAGCTCATGAAGTTGGACATACTTTAGGTTTAGAACATTGGTATACGGGTCTTATGAAAAATGGATCAGATAGGGACGAAGGAGAAAATAATAATCAGATCACTATTGGTAATGTATCTAGGATCTTAAACTTTTCCGGGCTTGGCACATTAATTAAAAAGTATCCTGACCAGGAATGGGATCAAAAAGAAACAGATGACATAGCAACGGTAAAAGTGCATGAAGAAGGAACAGCTCCCGAAAATTTCAAAACAGGTAAAGTCGAAGAGGTGCCCAAGCCAAAGAGGTAAAAAAAGATACAAAATGAAAATTAGAATATTATTAATGTCGTGTTATTGTATATTTAATTTTAGAAGCGTTGCTCAAACAGTGAGCGTCGAAAAAGAATTATATATTGTTGATACAATAGAAATAAAAGACCCCATCCTGATTAGGTTTGTAGAAAATAAATATGTTCAGTCTGTTCTGGTATCAAAGGAACGTCTTGATTCTGTGCGTAAGGATGATACCAGTTATTTAAATTTTTTATGTGCTGGAAGTGGATATTTATTATTTCAGGCAGCTGAATTTTCCTGCTTTTTTAATAATTTACTTTATTATTATCCAGCTTTAAAAGATTCTCCTTTTTATACAAAGTTGCAAACACAGTTATATAAAGCTGATCAGGATACGGTTTATGTTCCAATTGATAGAAGCACGTACTGGAATAATCCTAAAAAACACAATGGGTGGGCATATCGTGAAATTTACCCGAGAAAATTTCTTTTATGTTTGGCAAAAGGAAGAGCTCTTCGCAGATGTCAAGGAAGAGATGAAATAAAGATTTATAATATGGACAATGTCTATTTTAAAATATTGTTACCTATTACGAAAAACTTCCATTAAGAAATTTCAAGGCCTCGATTATACAAAGGTTGTTTAGGGGAGAAGACACAAGGATCAATTTTCATCTTTTAAATGTAGACCCCGAGGTTTGCACCTTGCAACATCCATGTGTTAACCATGCGTCAACATGATCCCAACAGATTGAATTGGTTTAAAATACACAAGACAGCAACCAAACTGGATTCAAACCAAATACCATTGAAATTAAGCCAATTCCATATAGAAGTTTAAGAGTAAGTAATATTACGGTACTAAAAAACCCGCTGTCAGAGCGGGTTTTAGTTGAACAATTAACTTGTAGTGATCCGGATTGGATTCGAACCAATGACCTACTGCTTAGAAGGCAGTTGCTCTATCCAACTGAGCTACCGGACCCTCCATTTTGAACCTTTTGCCCCTTTCGGAAGTGCTAAAATCCAAAACAGTCTGCCCCGACTTTCATCGGGGACGCAAAAATATGTTTTTTATCGATAAAATTGATACTTCGAAGCAAACTATTTCATTGAATTGATGCCCATAACCTTCAGGGAATCATTATTTACAGCAATTACCACCATTTTTTGGCCCTTCGCCCCCTTTATCAATGCCAGATCCTTCACATCGCCGTGCACTATAAACCCACTTCGTACGGGCGGAATGGCCAGAAAGTTCTTGCCGGCAATTCCCTTTAAAAAGCATCCGTAGGAGGCATCATAGCGGCCGGTCATTACATCGGTCTGATATTCATTTCCAGCCAGCAGCAGGTCGATAGCTCCGTCACCGTCAAGGTCATCGCAAATAATGGCGTTTACAGGAGCGAATTGGGCTTCCTGCGGTAAAATATGGCGTCTGAATTGGCCACCGCCGAGGTTTTCGAACCAGCAACTGCGGGTTTCGGTACACGTGTACCGGGCCAAACTGTCCTTCGGACGGCCTTTGAAGATATCGGTAACAGTGGCTTTAGCATAATCTGTATGGTGCAGGAACTGCTTTTTGATGGCCGGCACCTGGTCGGCAAACTGCCGCCGGTTGATGCCGGGATATAGCCGCTTAACTCCAGTTTGGTCTTTGATATAATAAAACGGAATGGGATCAATGCTGCCATTCCCATCAAGATCGGCCGCATACAATTCCATAGGCGTTGAATCGCGTACCTGGTAATCACAATTGGAACCTAAATTACCGGCAACAAGATCTATATCGCCATCATGATCGATATCGGCCGCCGCCAGGCTCCGCCACATACCGGTCATAGTGGCAATACCGGTACCCTGAGTTACTTCGCGTAATCGTCCGTGATCGTTCTTAAAGAACCTTATAGGCATCCACTCCCCTGTTATCAACAGGTCGGGTTGATGGTCGTTATCGAGGTCCGTCCAAACTGCTGCCGTTACCATACCGGGGTGAACCAATTCTTTACATACAGTAGCTGTAACGTCGGTAAATACGCCTTTGTCGTTGTGTAAAATGTAGCTTCGGCCAGGCTTAGGATATTGGCGCGTAACGCGGCTGCCAATAAACAGGTCGGGCCGCCCATCTCCATCGTAATCGCCCGCCTGTACACAACCTGCAATAATGCGGATGTTGGCGGGAATGGCGTTCGTCTGTAGCCGGAAATGTCCTTTTCCGTCGTTTGTGTACAATCGGGGCGCATTATACGCCGAACTGTCTTCAAATTGAATATTACCACTGGTTACCAGCAGATCGGGAAAGCTATCGCCATTTGCATCAAAGAATATGCAATCCTGGTCTTCTTCCATTTTTATACTGTCTGTGAGGGCAACGCTGGTGAACTGTCCGTTCTTTTGTTGCACAAAAAACCGGCCACTGAAATTAAAAGCACCGCCGACGAAGAGGTCATTGAGCCCATCGTTGTTAATGTCGGCGGTGGTTATATATGGACCCAACTGCGAAAATTTTTGCGGTAGCAATCGTTGTACCGCAAAGTCATTATAATTACTTTCTACATGGCGGTATGCTATATGTGTTGCATTGGTAACATCTAAAAAAACAGCCAGCTGGTTTTGCGTGGTATACCCCGGCCACGTTCCAGCCGGCTGTTGATCTATAACCAATAGCGAATCCACTGCCACCTGCCTTAACACCTGAAAAGTATTATCGGGCCAAATGGTAACAATGGAATCGATATGCATATGCTGTCCTAAACCAAAGACTAACTTCGTATCTACCGTTGAAAAATAGCCGCGTACCGGGTTTTGTTCCTGCGTTTGTACCTGTAAACCGGTATACACTTTTACTTTGGTACCAAAGGCGGCGGGGTTTGCCCCCTTCCCTTTTAACTGAATACTTATGGAATGATGCGTTACAGGTTTACCTTTTACATTGGTATTATTGATCAATACAAATGCATCTTTATTGATATTGTTCACTACAAGGTCCAGGTCGCCATCGTTATCGAGGTCGGCCCAGGCGGCGCCGTTCGACATCGACTTTTCGTTCACCCCTGCCTGTTCCGATACATCGGTAAATGTGTAATTGCCATTATTTCTATACAGATAATTACCTAACTCCACATGGTTCAATGATGCCAGTTTATCATTGATCAGTTTTCGTTGTTGCTTTATATCGCTTACCCGCCCCATTACGGTTGAACTAAATTCAAGAAAATCGGCATTGATAAAATCGCGGCCGATTCCATTGGTAACATGCATGTCTTTCCAGCCATCATTATCAAAATCGGCCATCAATACACTCCAGCTCCAATCGGTAGTGGCGATGCCGGCGAGCTGGCCTATCTCGCTGAAAAAAGGGGTCGAAACCTCCCTCCGCCGTCCGGCCTCCCCCCGGCCCCTTCCGGTGGAGGGGGAGTTGGTAACCTCGCTACTATTTGCATTTTCCCGGCCTTTCCAATTTCCATTGTTCAATTGCAACATATTCCGCATATACTCTGGCTCATAACCGTATGAGCGTTCGGCCTGGTACCGTTCATAATTCATTACCGACCAGGTTAGCTTCCGTCGTTCATTATGCTCGGGCATCATATCGAGCGTGGCCACATCGGGCCAGCCATCATTATTTATATCGGCCGCATCGGCGCCCATACTTGAATAACTCTGATGTTGTATGGCGTTTGCTATGCTATTGGTGAAGGTCCCATTTCGGTTGTTCAACCACATTACATCGTTCGTTAAAAAATCATTGGCCACATATATATCGGGCCACCCATCGTTATTGAGATCGCTTACCACTACACCTAAGCCATAACCATCTTCTTTGATATTAGCTGCCAGCGTAACATCGGTAAACACGGGATGCCCGGCCGCTCCTGCTACACCTTCATTTCGGTATAATTTATCATTTGCCAGGGAACCGCCTGTTTGGTCGCGCGGGTAAATAGTATTGGCATTTCCGGCGCTGAGTAAATAATTGGCAAGGTACATATCCAGGTCGCCATCTTTATCATAATCAAAGAACACAGCCTGGGTTGAATAACTGGTGTCAGCCAATCCATACTCTGCAGCAGACTCTTTAAAAGTAAGATCATGTTGATTTATAAATAACAGATTGGCTGCACGTTCGAGCAGGTTCTTGCCAAATACACAAACATAAATATCGTCGTAACCATCATTATTTATGTCTACAATGCTTACTCCGGTGGCCCAGCCACTGGTGCCGCAGCCGGCTTTGGCGGTAATGTCGTCGAAGTGGTTTTCGCCTTTGTTTATATACAAGGCCGAACTTACCTGGTTACCGGTAAAATAAATATCTTTCAATCCATCGTTATTAAAATCACCTATGCCAACGCCGCCACCCATGTAGCCAAATTCGTTGATAAAGGAATGCGTGCTGTCAGTCTCGTTTACCTGGTTCCTGAAATGTATATTAGTAACCTTTGAGGGCAATGAGCTGAACAGCGTTTCCTTTTTATCCGTAGTACAAGAAACCAGCAATAA
Organism: Niastella sp. OAS944; assembly: GCA_024809215.1. Lineage (GTDB taxonomy): Bacteria > Bacteroidota > Bacteroidia > Chitinophagales > Chitinophagaceae > Niastella. Next base: position 229,844 of record JANUBW010000001.1, read on the forward strand.
GAATACGGATGTTACCAGTAAACGAAGATGACAGCACGCTGACGATGAGACCATAGCCTTTTGTTAGTTTTGAAGCACTTTAGTAGCCACCATTTTGTTTATTTATACTGCCTGAACCCAGTTGCGGATTATTATCTATTTCCTGTTGCGGAATGGGTAACAATTCATCGCGGCCTGTTTTAAAGTATGACAAGGGTTCGTTGACAGAAGTATAATATCCTTTTTTGCGCCAACGCAAAATGTCGCGGTTGCGAATTTCTTCGCAGCCCATCTCTACTGTTTTCTCATGAATAATAGCTTTTGTTATATCCGCTTTGCTGCCGGTTGGAAATTGAGCGGTTGGATAATGCGGCATATCCACCCCTGGCCGGTCGCGTATTTCATTCAAATAACCTACCGCTGCTGCTGTATTATTCAATTCATTTTCACACTCAGCCAGCATCAGCAACACTTCTGCATATCGTATAATTCGTTGGTTGTTTCCGCCGCCGGCACGGTCGCCACCCTTGCCATGTTTATAAATGATCATAAACTTGCGCCAGCTTATTTTTTTGGTAACACCATTTAGAATGGAGGAGTTTCCATTCTGGTCATCATCTGTAAGCACAGACGCTCCGTTGTTATATGTGTCGCCACTCTGGTAAACCGACATCGCAAACCGTGGATCTGTTTTCGCAGCTCCTGTGGCCGTGTTCTCAAATTCATTCAGGAACCTGTTTGAAGGAATGAGGTTACGCCAGGCTATAGGCGAATATTCCTGGTTACGTACTGTTCCCTGCGCCTGGCTGGGATCATCGCCGGTTCCTCCGCCTTCACCACCCCAGTTAAAAGTGTTGGGTTTATTCTCGAAAAACACCGCTTCCCAAATAGACTCTTTATTGAATTCCGTTTCTTCGAGGAAGTTGTTGGCATATGGAACATTGAGGTTATACTCTCCGGAATTCTTTACAGCCAGTAAAGCAGTTTTGGCAGCCGCGTAATCGCCTTTTTGCAATTGCACACGGCCTAGCATGGCATTGGCCGCCCCTTTGGTTACCCGGCCACGATCTGCTTCGCCATAACTGGGAGGCAAAATCGCTGCTGCGTCTGTAAGATCTTTAATGATCTGCTCGTAAATACTGGCTTCCGGTGCACGGGGCTGAAACTGATTGGGTGCGGTTACGGGTTCCAGGTACATAGGCACCGGTCCCCACAACGATACCGCCTCAAACAAGGCCCATCCTCTAAAGAACTTGGCTTCGCCGACATTGCGGTCGCGCAGGGGCACATTACCTGTTACATTGGGTGCATACTTTATAACGGTATTGGCCCGGTGAATGACCGTGTAAAGGCCATTCCATACGTCACCCAATACTTTATTATCTGGCGAAGCATTGCCATTCAGGATCTGCGCCCGGGGCACTTCAAGCTGGCTTCCACCCGCACTTACATCATCACTTCGCAGGTCATGCACAAAAAACCACTCGCGGCCTACCAATGATCCGGCGTGAAAAATGGAATAAATGGCGTTGGTCCCTTTCAATAGTTCATCATTATTGCGGAAATAAGTTTCCAGCGTTGGATAGCTGGGATTGGTTTTATCGAGTTGCTTTTCACAGGCAATGATCGTTACTACAATTATCAAAGCAGCCCCAATACTATACTTAATATGTTTAGGTTTCATAATAGTAAATTGTATTAAATGAAATAGCCGGTTAAAAACCTACCTGTACACCAAACTGGAACGAACGGGCGGCAGGGTACTGCCCAAAATCGATACCATTGGTGAGCGTTCCGTTGGGCTTCTTGATATCTTTCGATCCAACTTCAGGGTCCCAGCCTGTGTAATTAGTAATGGTGAACAGGTTTTGGGATGAAACGTATACCCTGAAACTGCTAACCGTTCCTTTCGTAAATGATTGCAAAAAGCTGCCGGGGATCGTATACCCTATCATGATATTCTTTAACCGCAGGTAAGAACCATTTTCGATCCAGCGGGTAGAGGGGCGTACATTTTGATTAGGATCCTGTGCAACGGCCCTTGGCACGTTGGTGTTTGTGTTCGTAGGCGTCCATGCATTTAACACGGCTGTACCCGCACCAAATAATCGCGGCATACCTTCCCTGATGATACGGGCTGCATTAAAGATCTTATTGCCCTGTACGCCCTGAAAAAAGATAGAAACATCGAAGTTTTTATAGTTACCGCCTAAATTCAAAGAATAGGTATAATCGGGTAAATAATTTCCAAGGAAAGTTCTGTCATCGGCAGTAATAGCTCCATCGGGTTTACCATCGGGCCCGCTGAGATCTTTGAACTTCAAATCACCGGCTCTGGTTTTATCGGTCTGGAATGGACTGCTTGTTACTTCGGCATCACTCTGGAAAATGCCCTCTACAACATACCCGTAAAAAGACTGGATCGTTTCTCCGGCTTTGGTCCTGGTAATGGGCGCCCCACCGCCAAAGTCCTGATCGCCGCCATTGTCGATGGTTGCATTCGGCGTATTCAGACTGATCACTTTGTTGGTAATAAAACTAATATTGCCGGTAACATCCCATTTAAAATCACCCACGCTTTCTTTATAGCCCAGTTGCAGGTCGAACCCATTGTTCTCCATGGCGCCTATATTAGCCAATACACCGGTGCGTCCAAACCCGAATGAACCGGGTGTTGGTACATTCAGCATCAGGTTATCTGTTTTGCGCCGGTAATAATCGGCCGACAATGTAACGCGGTTATTGAACAAACCCAGATCAAAGCCAATGTTCAACTGCTTTGTTTTCTCCCATTCAAGGTCGCTATTTGAAATAGCATTATAGAAAGATGCATTACCGCCCGATGGCATGGAATTATTAAAGGGATAGGTGGCGCCATTCAATGCTACGATGGCCTGCCAGGGATAATCATTTGGCAGTTGTGAATTGGGAAGTCTACCAAAAATGCCAATGCCATTCAGGCCGGTAACTCCATACCCCCCACGCAGTTTTAATTCCGACACCTGTTTCAGATCACGCATAAATGGTTCCTGGTCAACCCGCCAGCCAACTGAGGCAGAAGGGAAGTTGGCGAATTTATTGCCGGGCGCCCAAACTGATAATCCATCACGGCGAATAGCTGCACTCAGCATGTATTTACCACCAAATTCATAATTTAACCGGGCCACATAAGAGATCAGCAGGTTTTCGCTTTTTGTGCTGAAGGCACTCACATTCGTGGCGCCAAACATGGTCTCAATATCATTGGTAGCCTGGTTGCCGGTCATTTGTTCGCCGTATGCCTTGTTGCTTTGGGTTTCATACACACCGGTAGCGGTGAGGTGATGATTACCGAACGTTTTATCGAACGTAAGCTGCTGGGTATATAACAAGGTAGTGAGCGTGGTGCGCACATCGTCTATAGAAGCCAGGGGATCACTGCGTCCTTTATCGTTAAAAATGGGTTTGAACTGGTGCTGGAACAGATTTACATGGTCAACACCAAAGGTAGAGCGGAACTTTAACCAGGGGGTAAAATTCACTTCAGCATACGCAGTACCAAGCACTTTTAATGTTTTGCGAATGGCATTCTGGAGTAACGCATCTTCCACCGGGTTCGTAGGGTCAGCGCCGTCTACGCTGTTCTCGGCGCCTCTGAACCCACCTAATGTTGTAGGGTCATACACCGGTAAATATGGCAGATTACGAATAACATTCACCAGCCTGGTCCTGTTGTCTGGTGTATTATCATAACGTTGTTTTGAATATGACAGCATCAGGTTTTCACCTATATTGAATACATTACTGATCTTATGGTCAGAATTGATGCGATAATTGCCTCTTTCATAATACACACCCTGTGAAATACCATCCTGTTTAAAATAACCGGCCGATGTAAAGAAGCGGCTGATATCATTGCCACCGCTTACCGACAAATTATGTTGGGTAAGCACGCCGCTTTTAAAGTAGGCATCCTGCCAGTCGGTATTCGTTTGTGCATAGGTTTGGGTAGCGCCGGCATATATAGGTTGATTGAAATTGGCTGGTTGTAAACGGGGCGGATGCCCTACTCCACCGGCTTCATTCAATGCAAATTCATACTTGAGGTATTGTTCGGTATTCAGCAGGTCAATTTTTTTCCAGGGCTTTTGCGTACCCACATAACTATCGAGCCGAACCTGTAATTTCCTGTCTCGTTTTCCTTTTTTAGTAGAGATCAGTACAACGCCATTGGTAGCCCTTGACCCGTAAATTGCGGCTGCACTGGCATCTTTCAATACTTCTACCGATTCAATATCACGGCTATCGAAATTGATGAGGTTGCCAGTAGGAAATCCATCGATCACATATAAGGGATCACTGGCAAAATTGATGGAGCTAACCCCGCGGATACGCACAATTGGCGATGAACCGGGTTCGCCATTGTTGGTAACCGTTAAACCGGCTACCCTGCCCTGCAGGGCTTGTTCAACACTGGCTACCGGCAGTTCGTTGATGGCCTTGGTATTTACCGAAGTGATGGCGCCTGTAAGAGAACTCCGTTTTTGGGTACCGTAACCAACAATGATCACTTCGTTCATGTTGGTTTGTTCGGCTACCAGCCTTATAGTGATATTGGTTTCATCACCTATTTTAACAGCATGTTCTTTATAGCCAACCATCGAGAACTCCAGCGTTTCGCCCACATCGGCTGAAATAACGAAAACACCTTTTTCATTGGTGCTGGTGCCCCTGTTGGTACCCCGCACCAATACCGAAACACCGTTCAGCGGTTCCCCGCTTTCGTTAGTTATTTTTCCGGTAATGTTCTTGGCGGTCGCTTCTTCGTCGAGTAAATATTTACGGGGGTCATCGGTAAGGAACATGGCCAGGTTATAGGCCTCTCCTTTTTTCATCAACACTATCTGGTTGCCCGATACGAAATACAAGACATTTAATGGCGTTAGAACAATCTCTAATAATTCGCCCAAACGCTGGTTGCGGGCGGCCACAGAGATCTTCTGCCGCACCGGAATGCGTTGGGAGCTGTACACAAATTTTATTTCGGCAAGCCGGCTGATCTCATTCAGCACCGTCTTCATTTCCTTGTTATCTGCAATCAGGTTAATACGCTGATTCAGAACCTCCTGCCCGTGTACCGGGCGGGCATACATGATACTGGTAAATCCAGTGATCAGTAGTAATGGCAGCAATCCTATTCTCATAAACCGGTAGATTAACTGGTTAACGAGTACTTTTTTCATAGTTTTGTACTATTAGTTGGTTAAAGCAATCAGTTTTAATCACTGTTTGTCCCGCTACTTAAAGGCTGCAGGACAAAATCATAAGTAGCCCCGGTATTGCTGCGAACAATGCTGGGGTTCTTTTTTGCCTGGTAGTTATGGTGGTAACTTGATCATATTATTTAGTTTATAAATAAATTAAAACAGTCATTTTATTTGTCGTTCTTACCGCTTATTTACATCCGCTCGATTCAATCACCACCTGACCATCTATCACTTCATAATGCGCATCGATGGCGCTGCAAATAAGATCGAGTTTGCGGTAAAAAGGTTCATTCGTAAGGTCGGCGGTTACGGTGCATTTCTTCAGCAGATCGCTGTCGAATACGATACTAATGCCATACATGTTGCTGAGGTCACTCAGGATCCTGTCTATCGGCGCTTCGTCGTACACCAATGTTCTGTCGGTACCTGTAGATGTAATTGTAGCGGGATTGCTGAGTAGTACTTTCTGGAACGTTTGCCCCATTCTTTCGTAAACCAGTTGTTGATTTGGGGTAAGAATTATTTCACTTGTTTTACTGCTGGCTTTGGTTTCGGCCTGTTTATAAACACTCACTTTACCGGTTCTAACTGTAACCTGTATGGTAGTATCCTTTTCAAACGAGCGTACGGTAAAACTGGTGCCCAATACTTTTGTAACAATTTCATTGGCAAATACCCTGAATGGCCGGTGGGGATTTCTGGTAACTTCAAAAAACGCTTCACCCAACAGGTACACATCGCGGGTTGCGCCGTTTTTGGCGGTATCGCCGCTTCCGAAAGTATGTGCATAGCTTACACGGCTTTTTGATGCCAGGGTAATATGGCTGCCATCGGGTAATGTAAGCAGCAACGGCTGCTGTGAAGTATTAACGTGCTCAATCAATTGCTTCGACGACACCATAACGGCATAAGCAAACGGACGCGCATGGGTATTACGGAAATAAAAATACCAGGCGCTGGTTATACAAAACAGTAATACGGCGGCTGCATACCACCATTTAAAAGCAATTACTTTACCGGTACGGGGTTCGGGTTTTATATGCTGGGTAGAAATGGTTTGCAGTAACCGGCCTACCTCGCGCTCAACTTCCTGCCCGCTGATATTGCTTTGCTGAAATTGTATTGATTCAACAATGCGCCGCGCCGAGGCGATAACCAGGTGTTTATCAGGATGCTGTTGCAGCCAGGTGCTCCAAAACAGGTTATCTTCCTCGCGCTGTTCATGCACCCAGCGGATAAAGTCTTCATCTATTACAAAATCTGATATATCATAAAGCCGGAAATCCTTCATACTTCTCGGTTATACCAATAAGTTCCTTCGGCCGGTAAATTCTACTGGTAAAAATGAGTAATTGTTAAAAAAACACCAGGTTAGGTCATAAAAGTATCAGTATGTGGGCGTGAGTGGTGAATGGTGAATGGCCTCGCGAGCATTCAGATTTGTTTACGACCTTGCAGCACCCGAAATTCAAGTCAATTGCCGACAAAACGCAAGCCTCGAAATAGGGCGTTTGCCGTTTCACGTTTGCCGACCGATTGCCGATTATGCTGGTGGGAATAACTCAGCCTGCCAAAGGCTTCTTAACTTCTGAATAGTTTCATGCAAAAGATTATACACCGACTGCCGGCTAAGGTTCATTAAACCTGCTATTTGTGCGTGATCGAGGTGCTGATAGAATTTGAGGTAAATAAGTTCATGCTGGCGTTTCGACAATTGCGCCATGGTTTTACGTAATATGGTAGCCTGTTCTTCCGACATCTGTTTATCGATGATCAGTTTTTCTACAGAGAATTCCTGCAAAAAATCATATTCCTCTTCCAATGCAACAGTACCCAGGCGAATGTTGTGTTGATGCAGTGATTTCAGTACTTTATTTTTTAGAGCACGCAGGAGATAATAACGGGGAGATAAAATAGAAGCGGCATTTTCGCGGCGTTGCCATAAACTAATAAACACCTCCTGTATACAATCTTTTATGAGGCCTTCGTCTGTGGTAAAACGCGACCCGTAATTATACAAGGCAGTATAATATTTTCTCATGATGGCAGCCAGCGCCTGCTCGTCATTTTGTTGCAATCGTTGAAGCCATGTGGCTTCTAACTGTGAATCATTATTCAACATCAGCAGTGAGGATAGGTTACTTAAAAGCGTTCTGCGTTTTTGGCATTTCGCGCATCAATATTAAGGCATCAGAACAATTCGATGCAAAAAAAATATTAGCACATAGTAATCGTACGACTTACATAACATGGAATTTAATATATCAAATAAATTCCCTTTCCTTATTTTTATCGCAAATATTATTACTACTCATGGACGTACAAATTGAGGAAAGCTGGAAAACAGCATTGAAACCCGAATTTGCAAAAACGTACTTTCAGAATATCGTCACTTTTTTAAAAACGGAAAGGATGGCCAACAGGACCATTTATCCGCCCGGCGCCCTCATCTTTAATGCATTCAATACAACCCCATTCGATAATGTAAAGGTGGTCATTTTAGGACAGGACCCGTATCACGGGCCCGGACAGGCGCACGGACTTTGTTTTTCTGTTTCGAATGGAGTACCGCCGCCACCATCACTGGTAAACATATTTAAAGAATTGCAAACTGATGTTGGCGTTGCCATCCCCGATCATGGCAACCTTACCAAATGGGCCGAGCAGGGGGTATTGCTGCTCAATGCATCGTTAACCGTTCGCGCAGCGGAGCCCATGAGCCATTCGCAAATAGGCTGGGCCGAGTTCACCGATAATGTAATTAAAAAGATCTCTGAAGAGAAGGAAAATGTAGTGTTCATTCTGTGGGGCAAATTTGCGGGTGCAAAACAGGTGTTGATCGATGAAACAAAACACCTGGTACTGAAAGCCGCCCACCCATCGCCCCTGAGCGCTTACGCAGGTTTTTTTGGCTGCCGCCATTTTTCAAAGGCCAATGAATACCTGATGAAGAATGGGAAAGATCCTGTTAACTGGGCATTGTAGTAATCAAGAAGCTGCAGTGAACATAGCTTTGAGTTACCGGATGCCAGTTACCAGGCACCTGATAGCAAGTTTCGAATTAAAGCCTGGCAACCGGAAACTGGTAACCGGCAACCTTGTAACTTGCAACCTGTAACATAGATTTATTACGGAAGTATAAATAAAAAATGAATATCCTAAAAGAGATAATCGGTCGCATTTGTGCAGCCTGGGCCGCGTTGATATTTACTATCACCCTGCTGATAGTATTGATCCCGTTTATGATTTTCAGTTATCCATGCAGCGAGCCCAAAAAAACAAGGCGGTTTGCCGCCATTTCCCGGGTGTGGATGGGTATTTACCTGCCGCTCATTGGCTGCCCCCTCATTGTTCGTGGCAGAAAGAATTTTGCTCCCGGCGAAACCTATGTTGTAGTAAGCAACCATAATTCATTTATGGATGTGCCTATCTCCTACCCCGCCATACCAGGTGGTAACAAGACCATTGCCAAAATTGAAATGGCCAGGATCCCCATCTTTGGTTTGATTTATACCACCGGCTCTGTGTTGGTTGACCGTAAAAGTGAAGCCAGCCGTAAAGAGAGTTATCATAAAATGCGTAAGGTGCTCGATATGGGTTTGCATATGTGCCTTTATCCCGAAGGCACCCGTAACCTTACCGATCAACCGCTGAAAAGTTTTCACGATGGCGCTTTCCGCCTGGCTATCGACAGTGGCAAGGCTATTATTCCCGGCATTATTTTCAATACAAAGAAGGTGTTACCAGCCAGCAAGGCTTTCTTTTTGATGCCGCATAAAATGGAAATGCATTTTTTACCACCCATTAAGCCGCAACCCGGCGAAACATCGGTGGCGTTGAAGGAAAGAGTTTATCAGATCATGCATGATTACTATACTCAAAATGCTAAGTAAAGGTGACGAGTAAAAGAACAGGGCCATCGCCCTAGGCGATGGCCCTGTTCTTTATCTAAAAACTTTTCATTTCTTCCCCGTTAACCAGTTACCTCGTTAACTTTTCAACTAATTGGTAAAGTATCTGGTCCTATTGATCCTCAAGTCACGCAAAATTCCCGACTTCGGACTGATGGTAAAATTGAATGTACGCCACAAACCAACCGGTGTTACGTTAATGCTTAATTGCCAGCAGTGCATTTCGCGCGAAATATACATGGAGAACTGTTGTATTGCAGCTTCCTTGATGTCGTAAAATCCTTGCAAACCAAATTTCCATTTGGGTGTAAGGTTGAAATCACCGTTCCAGCTCAGGTTCGAATACGAATTGGTTTCCCAGCCTGAATAATCGCTTTTGATCTGTTTAGTAAAGTTCATCGAGTACGATAAACTCAGCGACCAGGGCACATTGAAGTCGGCAAACTCGGCCGGGTTGGCCCGGGCAAACGCCAATTGCGCCTGCTGCTCTTCCTGCGTTAACATTCCCTGCTCGCGTAAGGCCTCTTCTTTTTGCTGTGCCGCTTTTTTATCCTTTGCCTGGCTTTGGAATGAGGTAGATACCGCAATGTTACCGTTTGTAATTCGACCAAGATTTTTTAATGAGAATTTTTCGTGTTCCCACATATACTGGTTTTTACGGAAGCCCATGGAATCTGTCTTATAAGGATCGAGTGTAGCGCCCATAGTTATATTGATCTTTTCGAACAGGGTGCTACGTACATACAAACTAAATGGCGACAATTTAAATGAATCGGCAATGAAGTTATAGCTGCTGTTAAAACCAAAACCATCAATCAGCCGTATCTTCTTCAATCCACCATTCGCTGTATCTTTTTTCGATCTTACCTTGGCTTCTATATTATTATCTATCCCAAAACTAATACCACCAAATATGCCTTCACTGGGCGGACCGTATAAACTTCCATCAAAATAGGAGAAGCGTTGTGTACGGGAATGGGCAGAATCTATAAACTCATCATAGTAATGCTTTGAGCCCAGATCGGGTTTATAGCTAAAGGAAATGGTAGGCCTTACGGTGTGGCGAATAGCCGCAATTGGGCTATTCTTCCCAAAACCGGCGAACGTCCCGTACATGGCGGTGTTTACACCCAAACTGAACGATACATCACTGGCGCGATATAACCCTTTTGTAACCGAGGTATCAAGTTTCAAGGTAGAATCGTTCCAGGTACGTTTAAGTTTTCGTGAATACCATTTTTCCTGGTAGCTAATACCTGGTGAAATTTGAAATGGCCCCATTTGTGGCAGGGATAGCTGAATGGGTATTGAATGCTGGGCGCCCCAGTTCATGGTATCGAGTATTTTACTAAAGCTGAAATCCTGTTCCAGGAATCTTATATCGTTGGCTAAGGTACTGTTCAACCCGATACCCAGTTTTTGATACCATTTTTGTGTACCAACAAATTCTTTTGGCTGCAATGGGTACAATGTATTTACCGTGAACGACAGGTTCGGCAGGGTCAGGTTTATTTCCCGAGTAAGGTTGTTTTGGGTATGGTTGGCCGTTGCTGTTAAATTATATTTAGTACCCCAGGTTTTGGAGTAAGCAATTGAAGAATTCAGTGTATTTTGAAAGTTAGCTGTGGGGTCGCTCTGAATAAACCTGTTAAGTTTGGTAGAGGCAACATTCACATTCGCCGAAAAAGTAGTACCCGGCCGGGCGCGGCTGTCAACCGTATGGCTCCAGCTAATAGCATAGTTTTTTGTTACGTCGAACTCCCCTTTTCCGCTGCTCGACAATATTTTCACCGACTGGTACCTCAGGTTCATCTGTCCATTATACCGGTAGCGTTTGCGATACGTAGGTGTTAACGTAAGTTCGTAACCGCCATAAGAATACAGGTTTGAACGAAGGGTAACATCAAAATACTCGCTCAGCACTTTATAATAACCCAGGCCTTCCAACCCCAAACCAAACTGCTCGCTTTGCGAAAACTGCGGTGGTAATAAACCGGAATGGCGCCCTTGCGATAATGGAAAGAACCCAAAGGGAATATATATTGGTACCGGCACGCCCTCAAACTCGGGGTGAATGGGCCCTGATACTGCCAGCTTCTGGCTTACCATTTTCATTTTATTGGCGCGGAATGCAAAGTGCGGCGTATCGAGGTTACAGGTAGTGAATTGTGAACGATATGCAAAAAAATCGTGCTCGTTTATTTTCTTTACCTTTTCACCCTGCACATACATTTCACCCTGTTGTGTAATACTTCCTTCGGTGATCCCCTTTTGCGTTTTAAAATTGTACCGCATGATATCCGCCGATATTTTACTGTCGGCCTGTACCATTACCGGCTTTCCGATAACATTACCTGCCGTATCTTTACGGCCAACGGCAGTTACCATTTGCGTAGCCTGATTAAGGCTAATGCTATCTGCCGAAAGGTCCATATCCTTTTGCTTTACGTTCCCTTTACCAAACAACGTGATCGTTTTTCCGGGTACATCCAGCACCATACTGTCGGATGCTTTATAAGATACCGGTGCATCGAGCGTATCTTCCGAAACCGGAACATTAACGGTATCAATTTTGTTTATTAATGTATCTTTCCCGGGAATGGTATCGTTAAGCTTTCGGGAAGCCGAGTCCAGTTTCTTTGGTATGGTATCTAAAGCACGTACAGGCTTGGTCGTATCCTGCTCAATTCTGGTTAAGGAATTGTCAAAATAAGGTTTCGAGAAATAATTAGCCCAGATATCAGACGTTAATAGCAAAAGCCATAACGATAAAATCAGGGCCGAACCATCTTTTAAATTATTTTTGCGTCCGTTCATCATATGCAGGTGGTGGGCAAAAATAGGTATTAATGGATTAAGAATATGTGAAGATTAAAGTCTCCTAAATTCTTGAACAATAAATGAATAAAAAAAAATTATATCGCAGCTTTAAAAGCTTTTTTGTTGCAGGAATTTTCATGTTTGCCGGAATCAGCGCATGGGCGCAACAGAAACAGGTACTAGGTACTATTATTATTGACCCCGGTCATGGTGGTATCGATCCCGGCGCGCATGGCCAGTTCTCTACCGAGGCCGCCGTAGCGCTTTCTATTTCGCTCAAACTGGGTAAGGCATTGGCCCAGGAACTCCCAAACAGTAAGTTAATATTTACCCGCACTACCGATGAGCTGCCCGGGAATCCCAACAGTGTTCATGAATCATTACGATATCGTGCCGATATGGCCAACCAGGCCAAGGGCGACCTGTTTATTGCCATTCACTGTAACGCTACCGGTGCCAGAGCCGGCGGCTGGTATGCCAAAAGGGTAGTTGGTCATAAAAGCAAGGTCACTTACGTAGGTAAAGGTTCTAAAAGACGTAAAAAAACCGTTCGTGTTCCCATTTACGAAAGCTATTGGGTAAAAAATAACAGGCGTGGCACCGAAACCTATATTTGGGCTGCCGACCGCTCTGGTAGTAAAACAGGTTTTATTAATTCAACTAATTCGCCCGAAGAGCAAACCGGTGAAAATGTTGACGACAGCACCAACGTGCTCGACCTGAACTCGCCCGAAGCCATCATTCGCGCCCAGCTGTATGAAAAGAAATATTTTGCCAAAAGCCTTACCCTGGCCACGTTTGTAGAAGAAGAATTTGAAAATGGGGGCCGGTTAAGCGAAGGCGTTAAACAACGGAATGAAAAAGGTATTTGGGTATTACAGGCTACCGGTATGCCCAGCATTCTGGTTGAAACCGGATTTATTACTAATACTGAAGAAGAACAATATCTCAATAGTGAGAAAGGACAGGATGAAATAGTTACCCAAATTATAAATGCTATAAAAAGATATAAAGCGGTGCTGGAAGGCGGTTCGCCAGCCCCGGCACAAGCTCAGCAGGCTCAACAGGCTGGTCCGGCAAACCCCTAGCCTCGTCTCCATTCAACATATTGATAAAAATGCTAATTAGCAGATTAGCAAATTATAATAATAGTACATTGGTTTTTAATAATAACTATAAATAAGCCAATTGCAGCATTATCTTTGCGTTATACCGGTATTGATTGAATTTATAAAATTGCCCCGGAATACATGCTGCAAAAAATGATCCTTTGCCTGTTGGGCACCGGCTTGTGCATGGTTCTTTCGTCATATAGGACCGCACCTGCAATCCCTAAGCCCGTAAAACAAGGCATAAATACTATCATCATCGACGCCGGCCACGGCGGTCGTGACCCCGGTGCCCATGGCAACTATTCCACCGAAAAAAAGGTGTGTTTAGCCATTGCCTTAAACCTGGGTCAGCAACTAAAAGCAGCATTTCCGCAAACCAAAATTTATTTTACCCGCACAAAAGATAATTACCCTGAAATAAAGGCCCGGGCCGATTTCGCCAATTCCCACAAAGGCGATCTGTTCATTTCCATTCACGCCAATGCCGCCGCCAAAATCAAAAACAAAAAATTCATTGGCTACAAAACGGAAACTTACTATGTAAAAAAGGGTAAAAAGCGCATAAAAAAAACACGTAAGGTTAAGAACTACAAGATCACCTATACCGATAATCCCCTGCGCGGTACCGAAACCTATATATGGGCTGCCGACAGGGCAAAAGCCAAAAGCGAATATGTATCGAACCGCATGGCCGAAGAATTAGATGATGGCGAATACATGCCTAACCTTAACGACCCGGCATTTAAAGCCAAATCGTTACTGTGGACCAAACGCTATTTTAATAAAAGCCTGTTACTGGCAACCCTGGTTCAAAAAGAAATTGCCAAAAACACGCGCATGCTCAACCGGGGCGTTAGGCAACGGAACGAAAAAGGCATTTGGGTATTACAGGCTACCGCCATGCCCAGCATTCTGGTAGAAACCGGTTTTATTACCCATAGTTCCGATGAAGCGTACCTCAACAGCAAAAAGGGACAAACCGAAATGGCCAAAGCCATTGTAAATGCGGTTAAAAGATACCGTGCCGCCACTACCAGCAACAATACTACCACTTCGCAGCCAATTACCATCAATGAAAAAAGCCGTTCGCAGGGGGGAAAGTCGTAAGAAAGCCGCAACGGCAATCGTGAATCGGCAATCGGCAATGACTCGCCTTTGGGTAGCCTCGCTATCGTAAAAAGTGAAATCCCGAGAGTCGGGATAGGCTGGCAAAGGGTAAAAAACTGCTGCAAGCTAAAAGCCGAAAGCAAATACAACTCTTGCAAAATTCGAAGCCAGGCATTTAATAGTGAGCTTCGAATTATCAGGTCGGGGAGCCGAAGGCGCCCCAAGAAAGTGGTTTTCCTCTATCAACATTATCACCTCCATCAACTTTTTAACTAAAAGCCGACTATTAACAACCAGCCCCTACTCCTTGTTAACTCGTCAACTCGTCAACTATACTTAACCTTTCAACCGCCCTGTATTTCAATTTTTTATACTTTTGCTAGCAATTGGCCGTTTTAGGGGGTAACCTTTAAAACATAACCCGTTCAGATGAAACCACCTGCGCTTATATTTTCACCAATGTGAACAATTGCCCGCAAGGATTTGTCTGGCCATTGAAAACATCATAGCTAATAAGATGAAAATCTCTAATGAAACTAAAGTAGGCGCTTTAACCGCAATTGCGATCACTGTGCTTATTCTTGGCTTTAATTTTTTGAAAGGAAAAAGTGCCCGCGGTACAGAAGTATTTGCCGAATTTCCTAATGTTGAAAAACTGGTAACCTCTAACCCGGTTATTATTAATGGATTACAGGTAGGTAAAGTAACTGACATACATGAGAAGGACAAGAACATGAGTGGTATTATAGTTACCCTTACCCTTACCAAAGACATCAACATTCCCAAAAACTCGGTAGCCACTCTTAATTCAGAACTGCTGGGTACCACTGGCGTAAATATTCATTTAGGCAATGGCCCCAGCTACCTGCAGGAAGGGGACACCATTCGTACCGAGCGTACCCTGGGTCTTACCGATAAGTTTCAGAAATCTTTAGATCCGGCTATTAATAATATTAATAAGACCCTGCTTTCGCTGGACGATGTGCTGCAAAAACTGAACACCATTCTGGACCCCAATACCCGCAATAACTTACAGGGCATTATTGGCAACCTGGCCCAGTCATCGAAATCCCTGGAGCTATTGCTCAATACCGAAACCGGTATGCTGGCAAAATCGATCAATAACCTGGAAACCATTACCAGTGGCTTTGCACGTAATGGTCCAAAGATCGATAGCACATTCAGCAACCTGCAAACCGCTACCGACAAAATATCGAAAGCTAAAATTCAGGAGGCCATTGAAAGCATGAACCGCACTATGGCAAGGCTGGAGGCAGGCATTGCCAAGATCGATAGCAAGGAAGGCTCTATTGGGCTGCTGTTAAATGATCGCAAATTGTACGATGAGGTTCGCCTCACTAATCGCAGTTTGACTATCTTGCTCGACGACCTGCGGGTTAATCCAAAACGTTATATTAACATTTCCCTGTTTGGTGGAAAAGACAAAAAGGGACCGTTAAAAGCGCCGCTCGATACACTGAAACAATAAGTCAAGCTTAATCAATGATACGATATGTGGTTTTGTCGCTGATAGTGACGCTGGCAGCGTTATTTTCTGCCGACAAAGTACATTCCCAGGTAATAATGAACCGGCCCGGCGCAGACACTATGAAAGTAGTGAACCTGATAAATGCCGACCGGCTTAGCTATGCTAAAACCAACGACACCACCGAACTGCAAATGCTGTCGGGCAATGTTCAATTGAAGCAGGGGAATACTTTATTCAAATGCGATAGCGCAATTTTGAATAAAAGGACCAAGTACCTGGAAGCATTCGGCAATGTACATATCGTAGATAATGATACGGTAAACATACGCTCGCAATACCTGCAATATTTTACCGAAACCAAACTGGCTTTTCTCAAGAACAACGTAACATTAACCGATAGCAAAAGCACCCTGTACACCAACGATCTGCAATATGACCTCAACACCAAAGTTGGGGAATACCACAATGGTGGCAGGCTTGTTAACCAAACCTCTGTTTTAACCAGTAAGGAAGGAACTTATTATGAAGAGCTGAAGGATGTATATTTTAAAAAGAACGTTGACCTCAAAGATCCCAAGTACACCCTTAAAACCGATTCGCTTTTATATAATACATCTACACAGATTGCAACCTTCATTGCCCCTACCAAAATTGTTGACAGCGCAAAACGCACCATCAATACCAAGGATGGGTTTTACGATACCCGTAACAGGAAAGCTTTTTTTGGCCAACGGCCCATATTGAAAGATGGGGCCACAACCATTATAGCCGATAACATTGACAGTGACGACAGTACCGGCATTAGTATTTTGACAGGAAGAGCCGTATATATTGATACGGCCCAGGGTATTTCGGTGCTGGCCAATAAGATCAATGCCAACCGTATTGACGGTTCATTTTTGGCAACCCAGCATCCCCTGCTGATCATAAAACAGGATAAAGATTCTATTTATATCACAGCCGATACACTTGAATCGGGCCGGTTGAGCAAATTGCGTGCTCAAACAGACAGCACATTGCCGCCTGATACCAACCGCCTGGTGCGCGATACCAGCTTTTTAAAACACGATAGCCTTAACCTGGCAAAAATTTCAATCAGCCCCGTTCGCGACTCGCTCGGTTTACCAAAAGATTCGGCCCTGCTGGCCACAGATAGCAGCAAACTGCAAACAAATATT
The DNA here is from genome assembly GCA_024809215.1 of Niastella sp. OAS944. GTDB lineage: Bacteria > Bacteroidota > Bacteroidia > Chitinophagales > Chitinophagaceae > Niastella. Next base: position 246,686 of record JANUBW010000001.1, read on the forward strand.
GCGCGGGCAGACAGCACCATCAGCCTGCAAAAAGATACCAGTGTAGTAAAGCGCGATACAATACAGAAAAAAAATATTACCAAAGACATAGCGCCGAAACCCACATTACGAAACCAGCCCCCGGCCAAAAAGAACGCAGTCAAATCAGTGGTTGCTGCCAACAACAAACCCGAAAAAACAACTACCGAAAATAAGAACGATAGCAGCGACCGGTATTTTAAGGGCTGGCACCATGTGCGCATTTTCTCCGACAGTATGCAGGCCATGTCAGACAGCCTTTGGTACTCAGGTAAAGATTCAACTTTCAGATTATACACCGACCCCGTTATGTGGGCCAGCAACAGCCAGATCACCGGCGACACTATTTACGTGTACACAAAGAACAAAAACCCCGATCGTTTATACGTATTTGAGAATGGCCTGGCCATTAACCTCAGCGATAAGAACATGTATAACCAAATAAAGGGCAACCGCATACATGGTTATTTCAAAGATGGGCAAATAGATTATATGCGTTCGCAGGGAAATGCCGAAAGCATTTATTATCTTAAAGAAGAAAATGGAAAACTGAAAGGCATTAATAATGCAACCGGCGATATTATTGACCTGCGTTTTAAAAATAAAGAACTGAACAAAGTGGTCTTCATAAGCGACGTATCGGGTACTTTGTACCCGGTAAACCAGGCCACGGAACAAAATAAATTTCTCCGCGGTTTTAAATGGCTCGAGGAAAAACGACCCAAAACAAAATTCGAACTGTTCGAAGACGTAAAACCGGTAATAAAAACTGACGAGCAAAACGAAACAAAAGGCCAGCAAGAACAAAAGCAGCAGGAACAACCAGCTACGAAAAATTAAACCAAAACTTTTTTAAACCCTATTACATGTTCCCCATCCGATACGCATGTTGCCTATTGGCATTATGCATTATCGCATCTTGTACCTACGGCCAACAACGTACCTATCCAAAAAGTTTGTTATGGCGTATTACCGGCAATGGACTTAAACAACCCTCCTATCTGTTTGGTACCATACACCTTACCGATAAACGATTATTCAGGCTGGGCGACTCGGTTTATAATGCTATTGAAAAAACCGATGGACTGGCCATTGAGGTGAATCCCGATGAAATGGGCGCCTATTATATAAATAAAGCAATAAACGAAGCCGAAGGCGCCAAACTACACGAACTGTTAAGCGAAAGGGATTTTAAAAAATACAGCGCGGCACTCGCCAAAAAATTTAAAAAACCAGCTTCAGAAATAACTACCGGCGATATTGTTACCGCAAAAAATAAATGGATGGCCGATTACCTCGAAAAAGGTGAAATGGCCACCTTCCTCGATGCATACCTGTATAATATTGCCCGTCGGCAGGGCAAATGGGTGGGCGGTGTTGAAGACATTGCCGACCAAACCGGCATCTTAGACGACCTGGTAGATAAAAGTGATATCGACATGCTGCTGGCCAGCGATACGGTATATATAAAAAAGGCCGCCGACAATATGATGGAGCATATGGCTGAAATGTATATAAACCAGGACCTGCAGGGCATTGAAGCCATCACTATGACCGGTTCGGCCCAGTTCCACGACCTGTTGATGATAAAACGCAATGTAAAAATGGCGCGGCGCATTGATAGCCTTACGGCCCTGCGTACCATGTTCATTGCCGTTGGCGCAGCGCACTTACCTGGCGATAGTGGTGTAATACACCTTTTACAATCAAAAGGTTTTACGGTAGAACCGGTGTTCTCCTCAAAAAAAATAGACGCCAGTAATTATACCTTTCAGGAAGTAAAACTGCCCTGGGCAGAAACCGAAGACAAACAGGGATTGTACAAAGTGGCCATGCCCGGCAATGCCATCGACATTAAACTGTTTGGCGTCATAGATCTAAAATACCTGTTCGATATTTTCACTTTATCCAATTACTGCACCATGTCGGTAGTGAGCCCCCGCTCTACTATTAATAAAGACAGTATGCTGCAGCAACTGGCGCAAAGGATGTTTCAAACAACAGAAAAAATAACCGCAAAAAAAGTGATCAATAGCGGCATTGAAGGGAAAGAATATATTCATACCCTTATGGGCCAGCGAATACGTATGCAGGCATTTATACACGACAACGTGGCCTATGTAGCGTATATGAATGCGGTTAAAAAGGAAATGCTCACATCAGAAGACGCCGAGCGTTTTTTTAAGTCGTTCCTCATTTCCAAAAAACAATTGGCGGCTGCCGGTGATCATCCGTTCATCGATTCGGTAATGGGCATTAGCCTGGTATCCCCTGCCGAACTCGCCTATAATAAAAAATTAAGCAACGATAGCGATGGCTGGCACATCAGCGCTTATGCCGGCGCCGACATTTCGGGCGGCAGATATGTAATGCTCTTTTCAAAAGATATTTCACCGGGTCTTTACCTTAGCAACGATACCACCATTCAACAAGGTTTGGTGCAAAGCATGGCCTCGCAATATCCGCAATTAAAGGTTGACAGTATACAACTACAGGGCTATAATGGTATTGTTTTGAAAGGCGCCAATGCCGAACAAAAAGGCTTTTATATGCAGGCCATGTCGCTTATCAAAAACAACCGCAACATTGTATTGGTAGTGGTTAGCGATTCGGCCCAAATGCAAAGCCCCGAAACGCAAAAAATTTTCAATTCGTTACAGCTTATTACACCGGCTTCAGTACCCTGGCAGGTATATACAACCGCCGATTCCCTGTTCTCGGCCCGTGTTCCCGGGCCATTCAGAACCTGGAATACAGATGGCAATCACTATACCTATTCATTTGACACCACAACTGCCAGCACCTATTTTATAATGCCCGATACCCTGGGCAAATATGTGTGGTTCGAAAACGATAGCCTTTTTTGGGATAATACGGTTAACCGGTATTCAGAAAGAAATAAGCTTATAAAGAAAACAAACATCGTATATAACGGCCAGCCGGCTTTGGAGCTATTGGTAAAAGAAGATGCGGCCTATAAAAGAATGCGCCTCATATTGCACGATGATAAAGTGATGCAGGTAATGGTTATAGGCGACAGCAATTTTGTATATGACACAAACGCTACCGAATACCTAAACAGTTTTCGCATTAACAAACCACAGCAGAACCCGCATTTCATCACCCAATCAAAAACGCCCCTGCTGCTGCAAAACATTGCCAGTAAAGATTCCACCGTAAGAGGAGAAACGGGTACCGCCCTTTTCAGCTCGGCCTTTCGCAAACAAGACGTTCCGCTTTTACACGAAGCGTTATTTAAACGCTACCTATCTCTTTACAGCAATGAGGAAGATACCTATACCAACATGCGCCTGGCTATGATCCTTGGCCAGTTGGAAGATTCGAGCACCATTTCATTTATTAAGGAAAAATATCCCCTACTCATCGGGGAGAACGAGGTGTTCAGGAACGCAGCGCTTGCTACACTTATAAACCTGTATACCAAAGAAAGCTATGCCACCCTGGCCAGTCTTATTGAACAATATGGCCCACCCAAAGAAGCGATAGACCTTCAGTCTGTAGCTTCGTTAAAAGACAGTCTGGCCTTAACGGCCACAATCTTCAATACGTTACAGAAACTGATAAAAGACAGTACACAGGGCGCTTATATAGCCGATGTTACCCTGGCCTTGTTAGACAGTGGTTTTATTAAAAAAGAGCAACTGGCTCCTTTGCAGAATGATTTTATATATACCGCCAAAAAATTACTGCCCGCCGCTAAAAAGCAACAGGTTGAATGGTTCATTATCGACGACCTGCTTACATTGATAGGCCGTTTTAATACAACCACCTGCTACAATGTGTTAAGAAGCTATTTACCAGCCAAAGACCTGTATATAAAAAAGGAAGCTGCCCTGCAATTGATAAAAAACAAACAGACCGTTCCGGCAGATGTTTTATTAAAGCTGGCTGCAGATGATAATATAAGAACACAATTGTATCATGAGTTGAAGGAGTTGAAAAAAACGGCGCTTTTCCCAACCCAATATGCAACACAACAGGCATTTGGCCGGTCGGCCATGTATGAACTGGCCGTAGAAGATTACGATGTAAAGAAGATCACTTTCCTTGAAAAAAGAACGGCCCGCTACAAAGGTAAATCATATACGTTTTATTTATACCGGGTGGTTATTGATGACGATCAACCCGCAGGCTACCTGGGTATAGCAGGTGGCTATAAACCCAATAGCACTACACTTGAAACGGCAACTTATCTCAACGGCATTTATTGGGATGAAACCTGGTCGGCCGCTAAAGTGAATACACACTTTAAAATTTTTCTTAAAAACCTTGAGGTGGTAAACGATAGCGAATAATGTTAAGTTAAAAAACCGCTCAACTGTTTTAACGAACAGTTAATCAATACCTTTGGCACTATTTTCGTTCCCTTCTTAATACCATTGATCAATACACCAGCTGATAGCGAAGCTGATTGTAGAGATTGTTTTACTCATGTAAAATCAAAATTGTTTTTCATGAAAAGGATCTCCATAACCCTGCCCGTTATATTATTAACTATTTTCTTTTGCCAGCATGCAGCTGCCCAGGACCAGGCTCAAAGTCCCGATTACCGGTTTGCAGCGGGTGTGCGGCTAAGTAACTCCTCACCTACCCTAAGCAGCGCTGTTTCGGGTAAATTTTTTGTAACCAATAAAACCGCTGTTGAAGGCCTGATAAGCTGGGGTAACCGTTTTGGTATTGGCGCCCTGGTTGAAATACACAACAAGTTCAGCACGCCCGGTCTTAGCTGGTTTTATGGCGGCGGTGTGTATGTAGGCTTTCAGGATAGCGATACTTATTTTGGGCCTACCGGTATTGTTGGGCTCGATTACAAATTCCCCAATGCGCCTGTAAATCTTTCGCTCGACTGGAAACCCGAGCTCGATATTCTTCCCGAGATCAACTTTGTTCCCGATGCATTTGCACTTACCATCCGGTTTGCGTTGAAGTAGGCAGAAATGGTTTCAATTACACATTTTTTTGAAATCATTATGGTCATCATGAATTTAAAATTTGAAATAATGAATTCATTATAGCAGTCTTTGTTTTCATTATGGAAGTAATGATTTTCATTGTCGCCATCTTTAAATTCATTATAGCCATCATGATTTTAAAATTTGAAATAATGAATTCATTTTAGCTATCATTATTTCAATTACCGGCTATTTTAAATTCATTATAGTCGTCTTTGTTTTCATTATAGCTATAATGATTTTCATTGTCGCTATCTTTAAATTCATTATAGTCATCATGAATTTAAAATTTGAAATAATGAATTCATTATAGCCATCTTAATTTTCATTATCCCTATCATGAATTCATTTTTCCATTTGTTTTAACCACAGCTTCTATTATAGCTTCAGCTCTCCCGTGTATTTCATTAGCACATTATCTCATTATCGCATTAGCTAATTATTCCTTGCGGCTTCTTTCTTATCAAACGCCCAATTATACGTCCCACATAATTACTTGACGCAATAAACCGCAACAAGCAATTCATTTCGGTCTTTATGCGTGATATTTTGCACGATTTACCAACAAAAAATCAATTTTATGCGTATTTATGCCACATTTCCATTTATATTTGAATTGAAACCAACCTAACAATATGCTGAAAAAAGAACGTCAGGCATATATCCTGCACCAGGTAAACCTGCACAACAAAGTACTTTCTTCCCTGCTGAGCCACGAAATACGGGTATCGGAAGATACCATTCGTCGCGACCTGCAGGAACTTTCGGGCGAAGGCAAACTCATAAAAGTTCATGGCGGCGCCCTTTCGCACTCCTTTCATGAGGTAACTTATTCCAACAGTTTAAGTGTATACAGCCAGGACCAGAAGAAGGTCATTGGCGAAAAAGCAGCAGCCCTTATAAAAGACGGCATGTTTGTATTGACCAGCGGCGGCACAACCATTATTGAAATGGCGCGGGCACTTCCCCCTGCATTAAGGGCTACGTTTATTTCGGGAAGCATACCTGCCATTCTCGAATACATGCAGCACCCCAATATTGAAGTGGTTATGATCGGCGACCGGGTATCGAAGAACGCCAAGATCACTATTGGCGCCGAAGCCATCAACAAGATCAAGAACATTAATGCCGACATCTGTTTCCTTGGCATTAACGCCATTGACATAAAACGCGGCACTACCGAAAACGACTGGGAAATAGCACAGCTTAAAAAGGTAATGATCGACTCATCGCAGAAAGTAGTATGCTGCACCATTTCCGAAAAGATCAATACCCTGCAACCCATTCACATTTGCAACATTCCCGATATAGATGTACTTATTACCGAGCTACCACCCGATGCACCAATATTAAGACCATATGTTGATGCCGGTATTCAGGTAATATAATTCATACAAAGTCTTTTAAATAGAAAAGCCGCCGTTAGATCATCTAATGACGGCTTTTACCTTTTCAAAAGGTAGCATACCTTCTCATTATTGTGACACATATTCAACATCGTTACTAACTTAATTGCTTATACGTTTTACTGAAATTGCATGTATCAAAGACCAATACTAAAAAGGCAACCCAACAATAAAAAAGCATTTAACACAGGCGTACCCAATACACTTTCAGGGCTATTTCATTGTTTTAACAGGAACATTTCAATGCTTTGCCGTTAATTTCTCCCCCACACATTATTTATTGCCCTAATAATTTGGTAGCTTTATATAAATATGGTTGCTTATGAAACCCACTATCATTAACCACCCATTCCACGTTATTAACCTTACCTATATGAGTGAGGCGCCCCTAAGCACGCTGGAGGAGGAAGGAATTGAAAAATACGTAGAACTGCATAACAAATCGCAGGAGTACAAACAGGTACTTGAAAGATTGACCACCTACTATACCTCGGCCAGTAAAACATTACAAAAATGCGAGGCTATATTCGACAATCTGCAGAACGAATACATTTTGCTTACACCAATGTTACATTACCTGCAGGAAGGCGGTCCGCTTTCTGATACTGAAATAGAATCAATTGATGAAAGCGAACGCGTTTGTTACGACACACAGCCCTTACTATCGCAATTACATATCTTCAATCATACCTTCGATGCATACGCCGATGGCCTCATGGCCGCCGAAAAGGAATATGCCGCCACAGAACAGCAACAGGAGAAGCTGGAATTACAGTTTGATGATTTCAATGACAATTATTTCAACCCTATCATCAAAGACTGGAAGATAATGGAGATAGATATTTGCAGCCTCGATGAGAACTTCGACGATTTCAGAGGCGCATTTTGCGATATGACCGATATGGCCGATAAACTCATAGATATTCGTAATACCTTCCTCGACGCACATATAAAATTACAAAACAGGATCGTTGACCTTGATAAAGACATTGTAGCCTTGTTTGCCGCTCTAAACGGCGAGTCGAATATTAATGATAATTCAAATTAATATCTCCACTTTTCGCCTGCATTAATTCGAAATGCGGCTTTAATACTCCAACTCTCCGCATAATACCGCAAACAGCGCTGTATTTAGGTTATTTTCTGCATATTCTGCGTTATTTCCTCCTGCTTTCTGCACTTTCATGCGGTAAATACTTTATATTTGAAAGCATAACCGCTAACTGTATATGCTTAAAAAAGAGCGTCAAGCCTATATTTTGCATCAGGTGAACCTCCATAATAAGGTTCTTTCCTCGCTGCTAAGCCAGGAAATTCGGGTTTCTGAAGATACAATCCGCAGAGATTTGCAGGAACTTGCCGATGAAGGCAAGATTATAAAGGTTCACGGTGGTGCCCTTAGCCATTCCTTCAACGAAGTTTATTATCCAACCGATAATGTATACTCACAGGATCATAAAAAGATCATAGCAAACAAAGCAGCAGCCCTCATTCAAAACGGCATGTTTGTGCTTACCAGTGGCGGTACTACCATCATAGAAATGGCACGTGCCCTGCCACGTCAGCTAAAAGCCACTTTTATGTCGGGCAGCATACCAGCCATACTGGAATATATGCAACACCCAAACATTGACGTAATTATGATCGGCGACCGCATTTCGAAAAGCTCCAAAATAACGATTGGCGCCGAAGCCATTTCAAAAATAAAGCAGATCAATGCCGACCTCTGCCTGCTGGGCATCAACGCCATCGACCTCAAACATGGCACCACCGATAACGATTGGGAAGTTGTGCAACTGAAAAAAGCGATGATCCAATCGGCCCAGAAGATCGTTTGTCTTACCATTTCTGAAAAGATCAACACCTTACAACCTATCCACATTTGCGATTTACAACATATAGATGTACTGATCACTGAATTGCCACCGGACGATCCGAAATTAAAACCCTATATCGACGCAGGCATCCAGGTACTGTAACGCCATTTTTCAATGCCCTTATGAAACAGGTAAACCTTAACTATTTCACCCCCGACCAGGGTTGAATAGGAAATGTTATTTCAATAATGAATGAATCACAGATTAATTGACCCAAAAAAACTGTTATGAGAACTCCCCTCAAACTGCTCCTGGCAGTTGTATGTCTTTTTCAGAGCCTATGCCTAACCGCACAGGAAAAAACAATTTCCGGTACGGTAAAAGATGCAGACGACAATTCGCCAATGCCGAATGTATCTGTCACCATCAAGGGCACAAACCGCGGTACAACTACCGATATGCGCGGATCATTTTCACTTAAAGCCCAGAAAGGAGAAATACTGGTTATATCTTCTGTAGGATATGAAGTTAACCAGATTAAGGTAGGCGATGCCGATATCGTTTCGGTAAAAATAAAAAGCGCACAAAAACAAATGAGTGAAGTGGTGGTAACCGCCATGGACCAAAAAAGAAACCCGCGTGAATTGGGATATTCAGTCCAAACAGTTAAAGGATCTGATATTCAACAAACACAAAGGGAAAATTTCCTTAACAGTTTGCAGGGAAGAGTAGCCGGGTTAACGGTAACCCCTACCGGCGGTGCTGCAGGTGCTTCATCGAGCATAGTACTACGTGGCTTCAATACGCTTTCGGGAAATAACCAGCCGTTGTTTATTGTTGATGGGGTGCTTTTAGATAACCAAACGCTTAACCAAAACTCCTACGGTGGTTCCGGTGTGGGTCTTTCATCTGATCTGCCAAACAGAAATAACGACTATACCAACCGTATAGCCGATATTAACCCTAACGACATTGAATCGGTTACTATTTTAAAAGGCCCCGAAGCCACTGCCTTATATGGCAGCCAGGCAAGCTCGGGTGCCATTGTAATTACTACTAAAAAAGCAAACACGGCAGGAAAGCTGATCGTTAATTATGACAACAATTTCCGCATTCAAAAAGTAACCCGGTTTATTGATCTGGAGAACAGGTACGGTCCCGGAGCAGACGGTGTTCCACCAGCGCCCCCCACAACAGGACAGTTTACCAGCTTCGGTCCGGCATTGCCCGCAGATACCAAATTTTACGATAATACCCATCACTTCTTTAATACAGGGTTTACACAAACCCATAACCTGGGTTTGGAGTTTGGGGTAAAGAATTCGGGTTTCAGGTTTTCAGGCACTTACTTAGACAATGATGGAACAGTGCCTTTCAATACCTATAAAAAATATAATTTAAAACTCTCCAACAATACTAAGATCGGTAAATGGCTTACCATCTCCCCTTCTATTGCCTACATAAATTCAGATAACTTAAAGCCGATCAAAGGGGCAAGCGGATACCTGATAGACCTTTATGCATGGCCGGTGTGGGACGACATCAGAAACTATGAGGATAAACAGGGCAACAAACTGTTGATGTTCAGCAACAATTACAATGCTGACTATGATAACCCGTTATGGAGTGCAAAAAACAATAAAAGCGGTGACAAGAACAGCCGCTGGGTGGGCACACTGGGTGTAGACATCAATCCATTTTCGTGGCTATCGTTAGCAGGCAGGTTTGGTTACGACACGTATAAACAGGATGGCTATATGTTCACCCATCCTCAGTCTTTTCTGCTAACCAATCAAACAGGAGGTACTCTCGATAATTATTACAGAACGTATATAGGATACAACCACACCCTTACCGCCACGGCAAAGAAAAAATTCGGCGACTTCAGCACAAGAGTAATGGTGGGCAACATGTGGGAAGACTTTGAGACCCGTCAGTTTGGCATCAACGGCTCACGGTTGAAAGATTCAACCAGCACCGACAGCAGCAATACACTCGAAAGCACCAGGCTACGGTTACTCAGGAACAAATATGGCCTGCCCAACCTGAATATTTTAAGAATGATGGCTTATTTTGGGGAAGCTTCAATAGGCTGGAAAGACCTGGTATATCTTACCTATTCACATCGTTTTGAGAACGCTTCGCCGCTTCCTAATAAAAACAACAAGTACAACTATCCTGGCGCCAGCTTAAGTATGATCCTGTCAGATATCTTTCCAAAGATAAAAGGAAAAATTTTGGATTATGCCAAGTTGAGAGCATCGCTGGCCAGCACTGCCCGGTTAAACGATCCTTACTCGAACCAGGCGTACTTTGTAAATAACTTTAGCAGCACTATACTTCCGGAAAGCTATACATACAGCTACACAAATCCCAATCCCGATCTGCAACCGGAAAGGCAAAAAACGTATGAAATTGGTACTGAGCTTAGATTTTTAAATAATGCCATCACGCTGGAGGCAGCTTACTACAATACCCTTTGTACCGATCAGATCGTTCAGCAATACAGGGCAAGCTATGCCACCGGCGCTATTTTAAACACAGGCAATGTTGGTTCATTGCGCAACCAGGGCATAGAGTTGTCACTGAACGTAAATGCCATCAGGAAGAGCGATTTCAACTGGAACATCAGCTTCAACTTCAACCATATGTGGAGTAAAGTATTGACGCTTCCGGATGCTATCGGCCCTGAGAATGACTTTTACCAGTCAGACAACCTGTTCAGCGCAAGAGGCGGTCTGGTACGCGGCCATCAAACAGGTACCATAACAGGCAGCACCTATGTAAGAAATAAGGCCGGACAGATCGTGATAAGCCCTACCACAGGCTTACCGCAAATAGATGCAAACTTCAAGATAATTGGCGACCGTACCCCCGATTTTACGCTGGGAACCATCAACAGCTTCAGATATAAGAACTGGTCGCTGAACATCCTGTGGGACCTGAAAGTGGGTGGCGATATTTATAATTTGACCGAGCAGGTGCTCACCGGTTTGGGTAAATCAATAAGAACATCCGACAGAAAAACACCGCGGGTTGTACAAGGTGTGCTGGACGATGGTTTACAAAATACCGATAATCCAACACCTAATAGCATAGTAGTGGTTCCTTATTATTTAACTCCCAGTACCGGCTCAAACTACTACACCATGCCGAATGAGGAATATATACAACATGATGTAAACTGGCTGAAATTAAGGGATGTAACGTTGAGCTATATACTGCCCGAAAAAGTTACACATCTGATAAAATACATGAAATCATTAAGCCTTTTTGTAACAGGGAACGATTTGATCATGATCACCAACTACCGTGGCGCCGATCCGGCAGTGATCGCCAACAACCCCGGTTCAGTAGGAATTGGTTCTTATGGTTTTGATTACGGCAGCCCGGCAACGCCGTTAAGCCTGAGCTTTGGATTACGCGCTCGTTTTTAATCTGTTATTTTCCAATGTAAAATTTGACATCATTTATGCGAAATAAATTCTTAACTACTATATTCACCCTCGCCACCGGCGCTTTATGTATGCAGGGTTGCAGTAAAAAAATTGATGAGGCCTACCTTAACCCCAATGCACCGGTCAGAGTGCCAATTGAAACAATACTTCCCGGCGTTATCGGCGGATTGACCAGTTTTCAATCAGCCAATGGTACCTTGTATGGCGTTCAACAGGATGCCACTTATATAGGGCGTTATGTGCAATATTTTACCACCCAAACCGACAATGAGAATTATGCTCGCATGGGCGGTGTAACCGGCGCCAGCGATATTACCGGTGGCATTTGGGCAGCCGTATATTACGGACATGGAAAAAATGTAAACAAGATCATTGAGTGGGGTACTGAAGAAGAAAAATGGGATTATGTTGGGGCGGGCTGGGCCATCAGGGCCTGGGGCTGGCTTGAATTGACAAATCAATACAATGAAGGCGTTTTAAAAGAGGCATGGAATGCTAGTTTATCCCAGTTCCCGTACGATACACAACCCGAATTTTACGATAGCTGTCGGGCTACCTGCTTCAGAGCGCTTAGCTTTTTTAACAGAAAAGACGGCAGTGTAAACACAGAAAACTTTGCCAAGGGTGATGCCTTTTTTAATGGCGGCGATGTAAACAAATGGAAAAAATTTGTGTACGGTATTCTGGCAAAGACTTACATTAACCTGAGCGCCAAGAACCTGTTCGCTGCAAATAATTATGCCTTTGCCGATTCGGCCATCAAATATGCCGACCTGGCCATGACTTCCAATGATGACAATGCATATGTAAAATATGCCGGTGGCCTGCAGTCTCATACCAATAATTATTTTGGTCCTTTAAGAGGCAACATGGGCGCATACAGGCAATGCGCTTATATAGCCGATCTTATGTCGGGCCGCAACAGCTCAGCATTCAAAGGTGTAAGCGACCCCAGGGCCTGGTATATGTTGCGTGAAAACAACTCAGGTAATTTCCAGGGGTTCATTCCATGGAGAGGCGGTAATACCCCGGGTATCACCACTGCTGTGTATCCTCATAATTTCTGGGGAAATTTTGCTACTCCCAATTCAACTGTAGCGCCAACCGTTGATAGCAGCCGGTACATTTGGCAGAACACCAGCCCCTGGCCTATGATGACGGCATCGGAAATGCAGTTTGTAAAAGCCGAAGCCTTGTACAGAAAAGGCAAAAAAGCCGAAGCGCTTGCAGCTTATACCAATGCCATCGGCCTTAATTTCGATATGCTTACCACCGTTTATCCGCAACACATACCTGCAGCCAATGTAATTACCCCGGCAGTTAAAGCCGCCTATTTAGCCGATCCGGCTGTTGTACCGGCATTGCCAGATAATCTTACATTAACCCATATTATGCTGCAAAAGTATATTGCCTTATACGCATGGGGTATTCACCAAACCTGGGTTGATATGCGCAAGTTCCATTACACAGATATCGATGAAGCTACCGGCAAACAGGTATATGCTGATTTTACACCGCCATCGGGCCAATATGCGGTGGCGACTAACAATGGCAAATTGGTATACCGTTGCAAACCCAGGTATAATTCAGAATACCTGTATAATGTTCCTGAATTAACAAGGATCGGAGCATTTGAAACAGATTATATCACTAAAGAATGCTGGTTCTCGCAAAAGTAACTTTAACCTGTAAGCGCCCATGCCCGATGTAGCCGGAGCTTACAGCAACTATAAAAATATTCAAATGAGAAAGAACAGTCTGCTTTTTTTTGCAATAGGTATAGCTATCACCTGGTTTGCAATATCGTGTAAACGGGAGCTTGAGCCCAGCGCTTCATATGAAACGCCAACCGGCACAGCATACCTGCGTATTGTTCATGCAGCGCCCTATTTCAGGAATATCTTCAATGTGAGCGATTCGTTTAATGTACTGGTAGGCGGTACCAAGGTTACTGCATCCATAACCGGCAGTAACCCGTACATGACGTATAATAGCATTTTTCCTAACGTATCAACATTAAACGGATATATTTCGGTACCGGCGGGAGAACAGGAAATTAAATTATCAGCAGGAGTACTGAACACTGATTCGCTTACTATTAAGCGATTTACAAAAGTGTTGGCGCCCGATACCTATTATACTTTTATGATCACCGATTCTATTAATAGCAATAGAGATATAGCCCAGATGTTTGTGCGGGATTCGCTTACAACCCCTACCACGGGGTACTATGGCCTGCGTTTTATTCACGCAGTAATGCAGGACGCAGCTATTCCAGCAAACAGGCTGGTAGATACCATTGACCTATTCTCTTCCCGTTATAACAGGAATATTTACACTAAGATCACGCCCGGTACTATAACTACTTTTTCACAATTTTCTTACGATGCGGCATTAGAAGATACTGTTTATGTACGACGGGTAAGGAGCAATGTTAATCTGGCTACATTAAATTGGAAACCCGCTAACCAGCGAACCTATACCCTTTACTTTAAAGGTGATGGTACTATTAGCACAACAACCAATCCCAGGGCCAGAAGCCTTGCAACTATTGTACATAAGTAATTAAACCGGTTTGCATAAAAAAGGTGAGTTTCCCTGACTGGAAAACTCACCTTTTCTTTTTGCCCGGCATGCTTTTACGCAGTGCCTCCAAAGAATAGATAAGCAAGTATTATAGCTGTAATGATTCCCGCTAAATCGGCCAGCAACATAGTGCCTATGGCATAGCGGGTATTTTTTATTCCTACCGACCCAAAGTAAACAGCAACAACATAGAAAGTAGTATCGGCAGCACCCTGAAATATACCCGAGAGCTTACTGGCGAACGAATCGGGGCCGTTTGCCATCATGGTGCTCACCATCATACCCCGGGCTGCGCCCCCGCTTAACGGACGAATTAACGCGGTAGGCAACCCCTCCACAAAACGGGTGTCGGTACCCAGCATGGCAAAAAAACTTCTGATGCCATCCATGATCACATCGAACGTTCCACTAATGCGCAACATGCTAACCGCTACCATTATACCTACCAGGTAGGGAACTATGCGGATGGCGGTATCAAAACCATTTTTTGCCCCTTCTATAAACGCATCAAACAGATCTATCTTTTTATAAATGCCTCCCAGCACTATCAACAGGAACACCAGCAATATTAACCCATTGCTCAGCACGCCCGAAAACGATTGAACACCTGCTGTGCTCAGCGTAGTAATATACCAAACCAGCAAACCAACCACTGCTGAAATGCCGGCGATCCACATCAGAATAACCGGTTGCAGCAGGTTGATCTTTTGCCGCAACGATACAATGAACAAGGCTACCATAGTGCCCACAAAGGTCACTATCATACAGGGGAGAAACACATCGGTAGGGTCGCTGGCATGTTGCGTAGCCCTGATGGCAATAACGCTCACCGGAATAATATTAAAACCAGCCGCATGCAAACACAGGAACATGATCTGTGCATTGCTGGCTACTTCTTTATTGGGATTGAGCTCCTGCAGGCTTTGCATGGCCTTTAGTCCAAAAGGCGTAGCCGCATTATCGAGCCCCAGCAAATTGGCCGAAAAGTTCATGATCATATGCCCCAGGGATGGGTGGCCCTTGGGCACATCGGGAAAAAGCCTTGTAAAGAAGGGAGCAATGATGCGCGACAGCAGATTGATGCCCCCCGCCCTTTCGGCAATGCTCATAAAGCCGATAAATAAGGCCAGCACCCCAATAAGTTTAAGGCATAGCTCCACTGCATCCCAGCAGGTATCTATAATGCCATTGGCCGCCTGCACTTTTACGGCCTTTACCATGCCATCCTCTTTCCGGAAGATCAGTTCACCCTGTTTTACCCGGCCAACGGTATCAAGGGCCGCCGCCAGCGAAGGCTCAGCCGCAGAAACGGGCATTTCTTTCACCTGCACCGAATCGCCCCGTTTACCCACCACCATTGAGCTGAAGATCTGTTTTTGACCACCTGCGAGGAATTGAATACCAGCAACTAAAATAGAAACTATAATAAAGGCACTCCAGATACGACTTAATGCCATAAGGGAAATAAGATTAAGCGCTGAAGATAAAGGAATCCCGCCATATATTATCACCCGGTAATACCCTATCTTTGCGGCCCGAAAACCAGTTATAAGTTCTTAGTTTTTAGTTCACAGTTTTGGCAAAAAACTAATGAACCCGAACTAAGAACTTAGAACTCAGAACTAAAAACTAAAAAAATGGCTTTACAAGCAGGAATAGTAGGATTACCAAACGTTGGGAAATCAACCTTATTTAACGCAGTGAGCAACAGCGCCAAGGCGCAGGCCAGCAACTATCGTTTCTGTACCATTGATCCGAATGTTGGACTGGTTGACGTGCCCGATGCCCGTTTGAAAAAACTGGCTGAACTGGTTCGCCCCGACCGTATTGTTCCTACTCAGATTGAAATTGTGGATATTGCCGGCCTTGTACGCGGCGCAAGCAAAGGCGAAGGTTTGGGAAATAAATTCCTGGGTAACATTCGCGAAGTAGACGCCATCATTCACGTTATCCGTTGTTTTGAAGACGAGAACATCTTACGCGATGAGGGCGCTATTAACCCCGTTGGCGATAAAGAGATCATCGATATCGAGCTGCAGTTGAAAGACCTTGAAAGTGTTGATAAAAAACTGAGCCGCATTGAAAAACAGGCCCGCCTCGATCCCAAACTGAAAGTTGAATACGAGGTACTCCTGCGTTGTAAAGAACACCTGGAGAAAGGAAAAAGCATTCGCGAGCTTTCTTTTACCAAAGAAGAACGTCCGGCCATTGCCGACCTGTTCCTGCTCACCGAAAAACCGGTGTTGTATGTAGCAAACGTAGACGAGGCCAGCATGCATACCGGCAACAAGTTCTCAGCTGCCTTGCAGGAAGCTGTTAAGAATGAAAATGCACAGGTGATCATCATGAACAACAGCATTGAAGCGCAGATCAGCGAAATGGAAGATCCTGGCGACAAGCAAATGTTCATGGAAGAATACAAAATGACCGAACCTGCCCTTGACCGCCTCATTCACTCAGCATATAAATTACTGAACCTGCAAACCTATTTCACTGCCGGTGTACAGGAAGTGCGCGCCTGGACGATCCACGAAGGTTGGAAAGCTCCTCAGGCCGCCAGCGTTATTCATACCGATTTTGAAAAAGGCTTTATCAAAGCGGAAGTGATTGCATACAATGATTATATCTCGTACGGGTCAGAAGCCGCCTGCCGCGATGCCGGTAAGCTGCGCATAGAGGGTAAAGAGTATATTGTGAAGGATGGCGATGTAATGCACTTTAGGTTCAATGTATAGTTAGAAACTTTTAATAATAGAGTATCTTATAACGGTCCCGGTTAAGCTGGGGCCGTTTTTTGTTGTACAATATGATGCAACAGTTTGCTAATTTTTTTAACAAAAACGCAATCTTGTATTTATTAGCAACTAAGATTTTGGTCAAAGAAGAAATATTTGCAACCAAAGCCTTGATTAAAGAAGAAGTCCATTCGTTAGTGAAGAAATACATGGCTTACATAACGAAATGAAAGATAATACCCTTTCAATACAACGCTGGATGTTAGCCATATTTATAACTCTTGTAATTACGCTCCTCGGGATTTACTTTAAACGCTAGTTCTATTCCTCAGTCCTTTTACTGAATTATCTCTCCTACTAATCGAACATTCTCTGCTCCATATTGTAATACAATGAAGTAACAGTTTTGTATTATTTTTGCACCATGACAGAGAATTACAAAGATCTAATACCAGCCGGTTTTGCGTCAGATTCGAGAGTTTGGGTTTATCAGAGCAGCCGCCTGTTTATGATGAGCGAGGCTTTACATATAGAAGACCTGCTGAATAATTTCATTGCCAACTGGAATTCGCATGGAGCCCCGGTAAAAGGTTTCGCCAACCTGTTCTTTGGTCAGTTTGTAGTATTGATGGCCGATGAACGTGCTACTGGTGTAAGCGGTTGCAGCACCGACAGCTCAGTTCGCCTTATAAAGCAAATAGAGGAACTCTTCAAAGTAAATATGTTCGACCGCACTACCTTGGCCTTTTTGGTAAAGGATAAGGTGCAAATGCTTCCCCTGGCGCAACTACAATACGCCGTCAACAATAGTTTCATTACCCCCGATACTATCTATTTCAATAATCTGGTGCAAACAAAAGAAGAATTGGAAAATAAATGGCTTGTTCCGGTTAAAGACAGCTGGCTGGCTAAAAGAGTAAGTTTAAGTAATTAGCCAAAGATTATCTGCTAATTAAGACAATTATCAGAAAAACAAACAGACTACGATCATAAGTAACTGCGCCATTGCTGTAAAGTAAATGGCGCTTTTTAATGCCGATTTGGTATCCATTATTTCCCTTCTTAAAAAAGAAATTTCATCTTTTATAGAAGGCTCATTTTTCACATCCACTTTTTCTTCCTGAATACGCACACACAATTCATATTCGTTACCATCTTTTTGATCGCGGATTAATGCGTATAACCTGAGCTGTGTAGTTTCCATAAATACGTGTTTAGTAATAGCTGATTAATGCAAGGCTTTTCCTTGTGAAGTATATACTAAACCGTGGTAATACAACCACACTACAAGTTTAACTCTTTTTATTTATACATATAAATTTTAGCAAAACGGCTACACGTATCTGCTAAGCTATTTCGTAATTGTATTAATATCGACAATAATGCTGCGAATTGTAGTTCATTTCAAATATCGCGACGCCTGTATTTCATTATCACATTAGCAAATTATCACATTATCACATTATTCTAAAACTGCATCATAAACGCAGTTCCCTCCCCTTCTATCGACTGCACCTGTATGTTACCTTTATGCAGCATCATAATTTGTTTGCAAAGACTTAGTCCAATACCACTACCGCTTTTCTTAGTACTGAAGAATGGAATAAAGATCTTATCAAGCACCTCTTCGGGCATACCAGTGCCGTTATCGGCCACTTTTATAACAGTTCTATGGTTATTGGCATAATAAGCCGATAACACAATACGTGGCTCTTCGCGCTCTTTCACCGCCTCCATGGCATTCACCACCAAATTAATAAGCACCTGCTCAAGCAGGTTAGTATCGGCTTCTAATTGCAGATCGGGATCTTTTAAAACAATTTCCAGTTCAATGTTCTTTTGATCGAGCGTAGGCTGCATCAGATGATGCAGGTTCTCGAACAGATCACGCACATACACATTCTTTAAATTCAGTGTGGTGATCTTATTTAGATTCCTATAGGTCTCTGCAAACTTCAACAGGCCTTCGCTTCTTCTTTTAATAGTATCGATGCCCAACTCCAGGTCGTCCATAGAGCCCGATTCCAGGTCGGGTCTTTCGGCAAATTGCTGCAGGCGGTATTTCAGGGTTTCGGCCAGTGATGAGATGGGTGCAATGGAATTCATGATTTCATGCGTCATTACACTCAACAGTTTTTGCCAGGCTTTTGATTCCGTTTCATCCAATGCCTCGCTCACATTTTGAAAAGCGATCAACTTGAATTTATTGCCGTCGGTTTGAAAGGCGGTAGCCGACAGAAATAATTTATACGATGTTTTTTCACTATGCGCAGTGGCAATCGTTGTATCGCCTGGTTTTAACAAGGTTACCTGGCGGTACAATTCATTGTCGCGGCGGGCCAAAGAGTGAATGGTTTTAAGGTAGGGTAAATGCAGCATACGCTTCAGCGATTCATTCATCCATACCACTTCCCCATTGTGCTCGCGGTATGAAAGTATGCCCGTATCAACCAGCTCCAATATTTTTTGCAGGTATTGAAACTGGGTTTCCTTTTCTTTACTGATCACCTTAAAGGTGGAGTTGATCTCATTAAACCCTTTTCGCAAGGGTTGTAATTCAAGCGGGGCATGCTTTACATCGAAATAGCGGGAGAAATCGCGGTAATGTACCGATTCAACAAACTGGTCCAGTTCGGCATGCGCCTTTCGTTGAAAGCGGTACATTTCAGCAATAGCGTATATGATCAGCGGCACCATTACCACCAGGTACACGTAATATCCCTTAACCAGCAGGAATGAAGATATAACCAGGATTATAAACAGAAATAATACCTGGAAGATGATGCGCCATTCAAATCTTTTATAGAACAAGCTTATAATTTAAAGTTTATACTATTTCTTTTTACCAGCTATCGGCAATCATGAATCGGCAATCGGCAATGAGTCGCTCATCAGCTGGCCTCGCTATCGTAAAACGTGAAACGGAAAACGTGAAATACAGCTGCAGGCCGCAAGCTTAAAGCCTAAAGCAAATACAAATATGCCAATCGGAACTGTATTAACTTTTTCATTTCACATTCTTCATTTTTCATTTCCCATTTCCTTCTACATTCAATATTCAACATTCGATATTCGGTGTTCATTCCACTCAAATATCGTACTTACTCAGCCTACGATACAAAGCGGTGCGAGTGAGCCCCAACTCCTTCGCCGCTCTCGTAATATTCCCATTATGCTTTTCAATAACATGCAAAATGGTATTTTTCTCAACAGCGCTAAGGTTCAGCTCATCGGGTTCTTTTTCACGGGCCGAACCCGATTCAATGGGTGAGAAAATAAGATCAGCCGCCTGCAGCACATGCCCGTCAGACATGATCACCGCCCGCTCAATGGTATATTGCAATTCCCTGATGTTACCCGGAAAATGATAGGTCAATAGTTTCTCTATCGCCTTCTCATCAAATTCCATAACCGGTTTCAGGTATTTATTGCTGTACAGTGTACTAAAATATTTTGCCAGCAAAATAATATCGTTGCCCCGTTTACGTAATGGTGGCACCATGATCTCCACCGTGTTAATGCGATAGATAAGGTCTTTACGAAAACGGCTTTCATTGGCCAGTTCGGCCAGCGGCACATTGGTAGCGCAAATAAGCCTGATGTCAACCGGTACCGGGTCGTTGGTGCCCAAACGGATCACCTGGCGGTTTTGTAGTACGCTTAGCAATTTGGCCTGTTGATGTAAACTGATATTTCCTATTTCATCTAGGAAAAGCGTACCGCCATTGGCTGCTTCAAACCGCCCTACCCTGTCTTCCCGTGCATCAGTAAACGCACCTTTTTTATGACCAAACAATTCGCTTTCAAACAGGGTTTCGGTAAGCGCTCCTACATCAACTTTTACATATGCTTTCTTTGCGCGCAACGATTGCTGGTGAATGGCTTTTGCTATAAGGTCTTTACCCGTTCCGTTCTCACCCAATATCAATATATTGGCATCGGTAGGCGCAATCTTTTCTATTTTATAAAAAATATCGGCCATAACATCCGATTCGCCCAGCAACTCGGTACCAATTATAGAATCGCTGCTGCGTACTGAGGATAATGCGCTTTTGCCTTCTTTTCTTTTTAACGCATCTTTTATTGTAATGATGAGTTTTTCATTGTGCCAGGGTTTTACAACAAAATCGGCAGCCCCTTCTTTCAGCGAGCGTACTGCCAGATCGATATCGCCATAAGCCGTTATCATGATCACCGCAGCCTCCGACTTAAACTCCTTCACTTTCTTTAGCCAGAACAAACCCTCATTACCGGTATTGATGGAGCTGTTAAAATTCATATCGAGTAATATCACATCAAACTGCTGCTTCGAAAGCAGCCACCGCAGGTTCTCGGGGTTCTTTTCTGTTACTACTTCTTTAGCTTCCGTCTTCAACAGTAGCCGCACTGCCGTTAACACGTCAACATCATCATCTATCACCAGTATGGTAGCATTCTTCAGTAACATAAGTTTTGTATAAATTTCTGTTTAGATGCAACATTCGCAACTACAATTATACCATAAATACAAAGGCGTGGCAAACAATTTTTTATGACGGAAATGTCGTTTTAGGGCATTGTATCAAAACCGTACACCCGTTGTATTGGTTGCGAACAGGCGAAACCAAATTTGCAGTCTAATTTACTGGTAATCACATAGCTTGTATTCTGGCATATTGTTATTGGCATACCCTGCAGGATAAAATTAAAAAATTACACAGTGGATAGAGTCATCGCTAAAAAGAAATGGACCTCTAAACGGATCATAACCCTTGCGGGAATCGTTGGGATTGCCCTCCTGATCTGTGCCAGTTATTATTTCACCTCAGGCAAAAGCCGGTTGAATGTAGATACAGAGCGTATTACCATCAGTGAAGTTAAGAAAGGCCCCTTCCAGGTAACCATACCCATTAACGGTATCGTATTACCACAAACTTCTATTTATCTCGATGCACAGGAAGGCGGTCGTGTTGAACAAAAATTTGTGGAAGACGGCGCCATGATGCAGGAAGGCCAGCCCATTTTGCGATTGAGCAATCCCGACCTGGAACTAAGCCTCGCCAACCAGGAAACCAGCGTGTTCAATGTATTGACCCAAATGCAGATTGCCCGCAATAACGCTCAGCAAAATACCGTAAGCCGGAGGAACCAAATGGCCGAGGTTGACAATGCATTGAAAGAAGCCGAACGCCTCTATAACCTGAATAAAAAACTGCTTGCCCAAAAAGCAATCGGTTCGCAGGAATTTCAACAAGCCGAAAACACTTATGATTATCAAAAACGCCGCAAAGAATTAACGGAGGACATTATGCGGCAGGACTCTTCTACCAATAGAATACAAATGCGGCAGGATGAGCAATCATATATGAATATGAAAAAAGCACTTGAGCTGATGAAGAAAAAAGTAGGCGACCTGGTAGTTAAAGCGCCTATCAGCGGACAACTCACTTCTTTCGATGCAGAGATCGGTCAAAACATCAGCGCCGGCACCCGGCTGGGACAAATTGATGCGGCCAGCGGATTTAAAATAAGGGCCGACATTGATGAACATTATATCTCCAATGTTTTTACCGGTTTAACTGGTAAGTTTACACTTGTAAATAAAGAGTACAAACTCAAGATAAAAAAAGTGTATACCCAGGTGGTAAGCGGCCGTTTTCAGGTTGATATGGAACTGGTGGGCGAAGTGCCCCAGGGCATCCGCCGGGGACAAACGCTGCAAATATTGCTGGCATTAAGTGATGAAACGGAAGCCATACTGGTGCCTAAAGGCGGCTTTTACCAAACCACCGGCGGCAACTGGATCTTTAAAGTGAGCGAAGATGGTAAAACAGCGTATAAGGTAGACATTCAGCTTAACCGCCAGAACCCCGATTACTACGAAGTAATGGAAGGATTGAAGCCTGGTGATAAAGTAGTTACTTCTTCGTATGAAAACTATGGCAATATGCAGGAGTTAGTTTTGAAAAAAGAATAACCTAACAACCAACCAACATGAAATTTAAATTCATCATTCTACTGGGTATCTTGCTCACGGGCGCCATCTCCGCCTCTCCAAACAGGAGTTGCAATGGGAAACACCCAAAAATTTCACCTGCAAAAACAGTAATAATGATGATAGACGAAGCAGAACTAATGCCACTGCATTATTTCCTGCGCAATTTTTAAAACAACTATTTACTTCAAACCATACAACACATGATAAAGATCCGGGATCTCGAAAAAATCTATCGCACGGAAGAGGTTGAAACTGTAGCATTGAACAAAATATCAATAGATGTTAAAGAAGGCGAATTCGTGGCGATCATGGGCCCTTCAGGTTGCGGCAAATCAACTTTGTTAAACATATTAGGGCTTCTCGACGATCCCGATAACGGCAGCTTCCTGTTTAACAATATTGAGGTAGCTCATTTTAATGAACGCAAACGGGCCGACCTGCGTAAACATAACATTGGTTTCGTTTTCCAAAGTTTTAACCTTATCGACGAACTTACAGTTTTCGAAAATGTTGAACTTCCATTAATATATACCGGTGTAAAATCGGGCGACCGAAAAAAACGGGTGGAAGAAGTGCTCGATAAAATGCAGATCATGCACCGCCGCAATCACTATCCGCAGCAATTGAGCGGTGGCCAGCAACAACGTGTGGCCGTAGCACGGGCGGTTGTCAATAACCCCAAATTGATTTTGGCAGATGAGCCTACCGGTAACCTCGATTCAAGTAATGGTAACGAGGTAATGACACTGCTTACCGATTTAAACGAACAGGGTACCACTATTATAATGGTTACACACAGCGAACACGATGCCCGTTACAGCCATCGCATCATTCGCATGCTCGACGGACAAACCGTTCTTGAAAATATAATGGTATAAGCGTAATAGGCTATGTGCTAATATGCTAATGTGCTGATATGCCAATTGTGCTAATTAAATACAGAATACAATCCCGGTATGTTTAAAACCTACTTCAAAATAGCCATCCGTTGTTTACTGAAGAATAAAGTTTTTTCAGCCATCAACATATTGGGATTGTCTATTGGCATTGCAGTGTGTTTCATCATTTCGCTTTTTGTACAGGAAGAGCTTAGTTACGACCGCTTTAATACCAGGGCAAACGATATCTATCGAATAGAGTTCAATGCCAATATCAATGGCGGTAAAATAAATGAAAGCAATGTAATGCCACCGGTTGCACAGGCATTGCAAAAAGACTACCCCGAGGTTAAAGAGGTGACCCGCCTTCGCACATTAGGCAAGCCGCACATATGGATAAATGAAAAACAATTCGATGGCTCGTCCCTGGTATATGTTGATTCTAATTTCTTTAATGTTTTTACCATTCCGCTGATACAGGGTAATGCCAAAACTGCCTTGCTGCACCCCCACTCGCTTGTTATTTCAAAAGAACTGGCACAAAGTTTTTTTGGCAGGGAAGACCCCATTGGCAAACTGATCAAATTCTCTAAGAAAAACGATATACCGCCCTTTACAGTTACCGGTGTATTTGACAAAATACCATCCAATTCCCATTTTCATTTCGACATTTTCGGTTCAATGATAACCGATCCGGATGCGGTCAGCGATTCATGGCTCACTTCCAGCTACTATACCTATGCGGTATTGCAGAAGGGGTATAACCATAAAAAACTGGAAGCCAAATTGCCGGGCATGGTGGAGAAATATATGGGCCCGCAAATAAAACAGCATATGGGCCTTACCCTTGAACAGTTTCGCACGAAGGGTAATAGCATTGGTTTTAAGTTGCAACCACTAACTGCCATTCACCTGCATGGCGATTCAAACACCGAACTGGAAGCCAGGGGCGATATTCGTTATATATACATTTTCAGCGCAGTGGCCATATTCATGCTGTTGATAGCCTGCATAAACTTCATAAACCTGTCAACAGCCGGTGCAGTAAAACGTGCCAAGGAGGTTGGTATAAGAAAAGTAATGGGTTCACGCAAACAGGAGCTGGTAAAACAATTCCTGCTTGAATCATTACTTATTACGGTAATTGCATTGTTCATTGCAGCCATACTTGTACAACTGGCGCTGCCGTTATTCAATGAACTATCGGGTAAAACGCTTGTTTTTGGCTTTCAGTTAAAACCACTGGCAGCGCTCACCCTGCTAGGCTTGCTGGTAAGCATACTGGCCGGTATGTACCCCGCTTTTTTTCTGTCGTCCTTTAAACCCATAGCCACACTTAAAGGAAAATTTACCACACACAACAGCACCTATAATATACGCAGCGGCCTTATTGTATTTCAGTTCTTCATTGCCATTTGTCTTATCACCGGCACTATAGTGGTATATAAGCAAATGCAATTCATTCAAAACATTAAACTCGGCTATAACAAAGACCAGTTGCTGGTGATCGACAATTCCTGGGCGTTGGGTAATAAAGAACGCACCTTTCGCGATCTGTTGCTGAACGACCCGCGTGTAGAGAACGTAACAGTGTCTGGTTACAGACCTGCTGGCCCAAGTTTCTTTAACAATGCGCTGGCTTATCCCGAAGGCAGGCAAAACGAGTTTATGAATACATTGGAATATAGAATTGATGAAAGGTATATTCCAACACTGGGTATTCAAATGGCTATGGGCAGAAATTTCTCACCCTCAATGCCAACCGATTCACTGGCCATGATCATAAATGAAACGGCTGCAAAGGCCTTTGGCTTTGGCAACAATGCCATTGGAAAAAAGATCTTCAGGGAACATGGCGACCAGGGGCAACACCTGGGTTATACCATTATTGGCGTAGTAAAAGATTTTCATTTCCGTTCATTACACGAAGCCATTACCCCCCTATTGATGGTATTACAACCAGAAACCGGTTTAATAATAAAAGTAAAAACGAAAGATGTACAAGGTTTGCTGGCTTCCATGAAAAAGCAATGGCAAACATTCAATACAGTGGATGCTTTTTCCTGGTCGTTTATGGATGAACTGTATAACAAAACCTATACAGCCGAACAAAAGACCGGCCGCATCCTGAACATATTTACCATACTCACCATACTGGTTGCCTGTATGGGTTTATTCGGGCTCACTACCTATACAGCAGAACAGCGGGCGAAAGAGATCGGTATCCGAAAAGTGCTGGGTGCCAGTGTAACACAGGTAACCAGCATGCTATCGAAACAATTTATAAAACTGGTGATCATCGCCTGCATTATTGCGTTCCCATTATCATACTGGGTAATGAACCAATGGTTGCTCGATTTTGCCTATCGCATACACCTGAAT
Source organism: Niastella sp. OAS944 (assembly GCA_024809215.1). Lineage (GTDB taxonomy): Bacteria > Bacteroidota > Bacteroidia > Chitinophagales > Chitinophagaceae > Niastella. The sequence goes on from JANUBW010000001.1 coordinate 272,916, forward strand.
GTTTGGATGTTTGCAGGGGCAGGTGTTATTGCCATCCTTATAGCATTGTGCACGGTTAGCGTTCAGGCTATAAAAGCAGCGCTTGCCAACCCCGTGAAGGCTATAAGAAGTGAATAAACATGTCAAAGATCTATTCGTACGAACCACAAATATAGCCAGCAAATACACATGGTTTTGAAAAATGGGACGAAGCATGTGTCAGCCTGGGACGAGCATGTGTGAAACCAGGGACGAATAGCATTTTGTATACGTAAAACATATACAAAAGTGGGACGAAATGCGCTAATCCAGGGACGAATAGCATAAAGCATGTGTCAACCATGTGTCAAACATGTGTGTACCATTGGTAAAGTACCCCGTTTGACACATGGATCACACAAGGATCACACAAGGTTCACACATCCTTTACCGGGGATGTATCAACGGAAACAAACAACCAGGCCATGCTAAAACATTATATAAAAATCGCTTTCCGCAATCTGGCACAACAAAAAGTGCTGACAGGTATAAATATCCTTGGCCTGTCGATAGGTATAGCCTGCTTTAGTCTATTTCTATTATACGCAGTTCATGAATTCAGTTACGACCGGTTTCACACCAACGCAAACCGCATTCACCGCGTTATTGAATGGTGGGAAGGCGAAGGCCGCGAACCGGGCGGTTCAGGTTCAATACCAACGCCCCTAACCCCTGCCCTTAAAAAAGATTTTCCCGATGTGGAATATGCCGCACGTACTACGGGCAGAAGCTGCCTGGCCCGGGTAAACGAAAACGTATTCCATTCTTCCATCACCTTTGCCGATGGCGATTTCTTTAAGATCTTTTCATTTCCGCTGTTGTACGGCGATGCACGTACCGCATTGAATGACCCTCGCCATATAGTTGTAACCAAAGAAAAAGCATTGATGCTGTTTGGCGCAGCCGACGTGGTAGGTAAAACAGTTCAACTAAAGATCGATTCTACCTACGAACCTTTTACAATCAGTGGCGTTGCCGAAAACATCCCTGTAAATTCATCGGTAAAATTTCAAATACTGGGCAATTTTGCCTACTTAGCCAATACACCCGCGATGCAGGAAAGCAACAATAACTGGTATATGACCGTTGGCATTGATGGGTATGTACTTTTAAAAGAAGGCAGTCACCTGGCCACAGAATACAAAAAACTGGCATCGTTCCGCAAAAAATATTATCCTGAAGCGAAGAAGAAAAAAGGAAAAGACAAAGAAGACAAGAAGAAAGAACCCGAAGTAATTTCAAGCGTTCGGTTACAACCGTTACGCGATGTTCATATAAACCCGCAGGTAGAAGGCGGTAGTGATCCTAAAAATATCTGGATCCTCATCACCATCGCTGCCGCTGTGTTATTGATCGCCTGTATCAACTTCACCACCCTGACCATTGGCCGCTCTGCCGGCAGGGCAAAAGAAATTGGGGTACGAAAAGTAATGGGCAGCCAGCGCAAACAACTTATTGGTCAATTTCTGGCAGAATCATTTCTGCTTAGCGTGCTCTCGGCCGTTATTGGGTTGCTTCTCGCCTATTTATTGTTACCGCTTTTCAATCAACTGGCCGACCGGCAACTTAGTTTTTCATTCAGGCAGTTCCCTGAACTCATTTGGTTACTGGCCACACTCACCGTACTGGTAGGTTTATTGGCGGGCTGTTACCCGGCCCTGGTGTTATCATCATTTAAACCTGTTGAGGTGCTGAAAAGAAAATTCCGTGTAGGCGGTTCCAACCTGTTCACCCGTTCATTGGTAACATTACAGTTTATACTTTCAATTGGATTGATCATCTCAACCATCATCATTCTACAGCAGATCAGGTATATGCGTTCTAAAAATATCGGGTTCAATAAAGAGAACATTGTAATGATCAATACGCAGGGCATCGATTCCAGAAAGATATATCCCCTGTACAAACAGGCCATTCAATCAAGCACCGGTATTGTGGATGTAACAGCCGGTGAAATGGGACTGGGTTCTGGCGAAGGGCAAATGGGCCGCGGCTACAAAACTTATTTGGGCGAAAAAACGGGTGTTATTGAATACCCCGGCGATTATAATTTTCTGCAAGCATTGGGTATGCAATTAATTGCCGGCCGCAATTTTGATGCAGCATTAACAAGCGATACCATGAACGCCGTTATTGTGAATGAAGAACTGGTGCATACCGTACTTGGTATTCCGGCCACAGAAGCAATAGGCAAAGAGCTACATACTGCCAGAGGAAATAACCCACCCAAAATAATCATTGGCGTATCGCGCAATTTCAATTTTGAAGACTTAACTCATAAGGTACGGCCACAATTGTTTAGCCGGCCTGCCAACCTTGAACCATCTCGTATCTTTGTGCGGCTTGAAGCCGGTGACCCGGCATCAAAACTGGCGCTGCTTGAAACTACCTGGAAAAAGCTGGTAACAGATGCACCTTTTGAATACAGTTTTGTTGATGAGAAGTTTGACAATTTTTATAAAAGCGAAGAACGCTGGAGCTCTATAGCAGGCTGGGCCGGCGGCATCTCCATTTTTCTGGCATGTTTAGGTTTGTTTGGACTGGCAGCATTGGCAGCTGTGAACCGAACTAAAGAAATAGGTATTCGCAAAGTAATGGGTGCTTCGGTAACGCAGGTGGTAGGTTTATTATCAAAAGACTTTTTAAAGCTGATAATGGTGGCATTACTCATCGCTTCTCCCCTTGCCTGGTATTTTATGAACAACTGGTTGCAAACGTATGCCTGGCGTATAGATATTGCATGGTATGTATTTGGTCTTTCGGGCCTTTTTGCCATGCTCGTGGCCGTTACCACCATCAGTATACAGGCGGTGAAAGCGGCCATGGCCAACCCGGTGAATAGTTTGAGGAATGAATAGCAGTTACCGGGTACCGGTTGCCAGTTACCGGGAAATACAAATCCGGACCTGAAATCCGTCCGCGTCGAGGCCTCGTAACCGGAAACTGGTAACCGGTAACAGCCTCTTAAATTAACATAAGATCAAATTAGATTTAAGCAATAAAGAAATCATATGTTAAAGAACTATTTCAAAATAGCCTTTAGGAACCTATGGCGCCACCGGGTGTTTTCCTTTATAAATATAATGGGGTTAACCGTTGGCATGACAGCCTGTTTGCTGATCTTTCTGTATGTGCGTTTTGAAATAAGTTATGACCGGTTTCACACGAAAGCCGATCGTATATACCGCATAGTGGCCGATATAAAAACGCCCACCGAAACTATTCCGTCAAGCGGGCCGGCATGGGCCGTACCCGGACATCTTAAATTTGATTTTTCCGAAATAGAAGCCGTTACCCGGGTAATGCCTGATAATTTACTATTAAGGAAAGGCGATATAAAATTCAACGAGCCAAAGTCAATCTGGGCCGACTCTATGTTCTTCCAGATCTTCAGTTTTAAACTACTGAAAGGCGACCCACGTACCGCACTTAAAGAACCATACAGCGTTGTACTGACCGAATCAACCGCCAAAAAATATTTTGGCAAGGCCGATCCGCTTGGGCAAACCATCCTTATCACAAGCGAAAGTTCACCAGCCACCGTAACAGGCATTATGCAGGATATGCCTGAAAATACCCAGGTAAAAGGCGATCTGCTGGTATCGATGAGTACCATTACAACAAAATTCGCGAAAGGCATCGACGATCAGTGGAGCAACTATTCTCCATGGGCATATATACTGTTAAAACCAGGCATAACCCCACAGTCGATAGAAAAGAAACTGCCGGCCTTCCTTGAAAAATGGAGCGGTAAGGAAATGAAAGAACTGCAAATGTTTGTTACTCTGAAACTGGAACAGTTGAAATCGGTTTACCTGTATTCAACCCGCGGCGATTCATTGGGTAGCATCAGAAATGTTTATATTTTTTCAATTATTGCCTTATTCATTCTTATTATAGCCTGTATAAACTTTATAAATCTAACTACTGCACGTGCATCGGAGCGGGCAAAAGAAGTGGGTATACGTAAAGTAGCCGGTGCAGTAAGACCGCAACTGGCAAGCCAGTTCATTGGCGAATCTGTAATAATTTGCTTTATTGCTTTCGTGTTAACCGTGGGTCTTTCTGCATTACTGCTTCCTTCATTTAACCAGCTGGCCGGCAAGATCATTAGCAGAGGAATTTTTTATGATGGCGGTTTAATAGTGTTGTTATTGGGCGCAGGCATTATAATAGGGCTGCTGGCAGGTGTTTACCCTGCATTTATATTATCATCCTTTAAACCCATAGAAGTTTTAAAGGGCAGGTTTGCAACCGGTAATAAAGGCACCTTTTTGCGCAAAGGACTTGTTATTGCACAATTCGCCATATCCACAGCCCTTATCATTGGTACCATTATAGTATATACGCAAATGAATTATATGCGTAATCGTGATCTGGGCTTTAATAAAGACCAGGTATTGGTTATAGAAACGCAACGGGAAAAAAAGCGCGATGCCCTGTTACAGGCAATTTCACGTTTACCAAATGTAAAAGTAACTTCTCTTTCGGGCAGCGTACCGGGTAGCGGCAACCCCGGCGCCTATTCGGAAGTAGAGAATATTAAAGGCGATCTGCAGATCACCAATCTCGATCTGTATTATGTTGACTTCGACTACATACCACTTTATAATATTAAAATGGTGGCGGGGCGTGCATTCAACAGGGAGTTTAAAACCGATAGCAATGAAGCCATGATAGTAAATGAAGCCACTACCCGACTGCTGGGCTATCATTCACCCGACCAGGCCGTTGGCAAACGGTTTAAACAATGGGGCCACGAAGGCAAGATCATTGGGGTTATAAAAGACTTCCACTACAAATCTTTGCAAACGCCTATTAAGCCCTTATCAATTCGTATGGATTGGTCGGGCTTTTCATTGATCTCGGTAAAAGTAAATGCGGCCAATGTAAAGAAAACCATAGCATCAATTGAAAAAGAATTCAAAGCCCTTATACCCAACCGGCCGTTCAGTTATTATTTTCTCGATGAGTTTTTCGATCGCCAATACAGAAACGAAGAACGGTTTGGCCGGTTGTTTATGAACTTTTCGGTACTGGCTATTTTTATTTCCTGCCTGGGCTTATTGGGACTGGCCTCTTACAGCACCATGCAACGTACCCGCGAAATAGGTATTCGTAAAGTGATGGGCGCTTCGGTATCGAATATTATTAACCTGCTATCAAGAGATTTTCTGAAACTGGTTATCATCTCATTCTTTATTGCAGCACCGGTTGCCTGGTATTTTATGAATAAATGGCTGGCCGATTTTGCATACCGAACAAGTATCAGCTGGTGGATCTTTGTTATGGCCGGAGTGCTGGCCATATTGATTGCTGTTATCACCATCAGCGTTCAGGCATTTCGTGCAGCGATGGCCAATCCGGTGAAGAGCCTTAGAACAGAGTGAGTGGTGAGTGGTGAATGGTGAGTGGTGAGTGGTGAGTGGTGAGTGGACTCGCGAATGTTAAAGCTAATATACTACCTTGTACCGCCAAAAATTCAAGCCGATTGCCGATTGCCGATTGCCGTTTCACGTTTCACGTTTCACGTTTCACGATAAGCTAACTAGAAAGACAATGATCAATTAATAAATAAAATAACCTTATTTATACAATGTTTAAAAATTATTTAAAGACCGCCTGGCGAAGTATTGTACGCAACAAGGCATTTTCGCTTATAAATATTACGGGCTTATCAATAGGTATTGCAGCAAGCATACTGTTGTTCGTTGTAGTGAGGTATGAATTGAGTTACGACACCTTTCAACCCAATTACAATCGTATACACCGGGTTGTAACGCAGGATAAATTCGACAAAGACCTTACTTACAATGCAGGCATTCCTGTTGCCGCGCTGGAAGCATTACGCGCCGATTTTCCCAACATACAATTTGGCGCCATGCGTTCAACATATGGCAGCCAGGTAACAGTTCCTGCTGCAGAAAATGCAACCGGTAAAAAATTCATTCAGGAAACAGGCATCTTCTTTTATGACCCACAATTGTTCAATGTATTTCATTACGATTGGCTGGCTGGCGACCCTTCGTCATTAGATGCGCCCAACAATGTGGTGCTCGATGAAAAAACAGCTACAAAATATTTTGGCAACTGGCAGCAGGCCATGGGTAAAACCATAACGCTCGATAATGCCATTCCATTAAAGGTGAACGGTATATTAAAAAATGTACCCGCCAATACCGATTTTCCACTGGAAGTACTGGTATCCTATAAAACGCTGAAACAACATGGCAAGGCATATTACCACGAAGATAGCTATAACCACACGTCAAGCAACTTCAACATTTTTGCTTTATTGCCACAGGGAGCAAAAGCAGCCAGTATAGATGGGGCCTTATTACAGTTCAGTAACAAACATTACCAGTCGTTAGGAAAAAATTCCATAAAGACCAATTTTCTTCAACCATTAAGCACTGTACACTTCGATCGCCGGTTCGAATCTTTTGGCGACCATATAACCAGTAAATCAACCCTGGTAACCTTATCGCTTATCGGGCTGTTCATTATATTGATGGCCTGTGTGAATTTTATTAACCTGTCAACGGCCCTTTCAGTTAACCGCTCCCGTGAAATTGGCATAAGAAAAGTACTGGGTAGCAACCGTAAGCAGTTGTTTACACAGATCATGAGCGAAACTGCTGTTATCGTAGGTATTTCAGTGATAGTAGCATTGGGCATTGGCTACCTTACCCTGCCCTATGTAAAACATATTGCATCTATAGAAGAACCGCTCAACATGCTTAATGCAAAAATACTGGGTACAATAGCGGTTATAGGTTTGGCAGTTACCCTGTTGGCTGGTTTGTACCCATCGTTTGTAATGTCGAAATACAATCCTATTAATGCGTTGAAGAATAAAATGGTATCGGCCAATGTAAAAGGTGTATCGTTACGAAGAGGATTGGTTATTATGCAATTCACCATTTCACAAATATTGATCATTGCCACCACCGTGGCAGTAAGCCAAATGAATTTCATAAGTAAAGCCGAATTGGGTTTCAATAAAGAAGGCGTACTGGTTTTAAGAGGAAATGGCGACAGTACTTTTCAATCGAAACTGGTAGCATTTAAACAACAGCTACTACAGGCGCCCGGTGTACAATCGGTAAGTTTTAACAGCGATGCGCCTTCATCGGGCAATACCTGGGCCACAAATTTTGCCTATAACAACCAACCCGATGAAAAATTTCAGGTAACCCTGAAGTTCGCAGATGTTGATTATTGTAAAACGTTTTCACTGCAATTACTGGCAGGCCGTAACCTGGCTGAAAGCGATACCATAAGGGAAGCCATGATCAATGAAACGCTGGTAAAAAAGCTGGGTATTAAAAACGCCAACGAAGTCATTGGTAAAACCATACGGCTTGGCCAGGGCCAGTCGTACCCCATTGTAGCCGTGATGAAAGACTTTAAAACAAATTCGCTGCGTGAAGATATCAAACCGCTTTTGATCTCAACCCGTAAAAACTTTTACTCACTTACGGCTATAAAATTACGCACCCACCAGTTATCGCAAACACAGGCGGCTATTCAAAAAACCTGGGACCAGTTCTATCCTGAATATGCTTACACTTCATCGTACTTTGACGAAGACATTGCAGAATTTTATAAACAGGAAGAACAGTTGTCATTGTTATATAAGATCTTTGCGGGCCTCGCCATTTTTATCTCCTGCCTGGGTTTATATGGTCTGGTTTCTTTTATGACCGTACAAAAAACAAAAGAAGTAGGCATTCGCAAAGTATTGGGCGCATCTGTAGCAAGCCTGTTGCAATTGTTCTCAAAAGAGTTTACCATTCTTATCATCATTTCGTTCTTTATAGCCATACCGGTATCTTGGTACATGATGAGTAGCTGGCTTAATAATTTCGTATACAAGGTTCCGCTAAATGCCTGGTTCTTTATCAGCGCCATTGTGGGGTCGGTATTGATTGCATGGCTAACTGTAGGATATAAAGCGATAAAGGCAGCGCTGGCCAACCCGGTCAAATCATTAAGATCGGAATAATGCAGTCGTGAATGGTGAGTGGTGGGTGGTGAGTGGCCTCGCGAATGGTGAAACGGCAAACGCGAAAACTAAGAACTAAAAACTTAAAAACTGCCTTTCCTTTATCAACTCTATCACCATTATCAACTTTTCACCCCCCTCGTCAACTCGTTCCCGATTGCATCGGGATTAACCTGTCAACTAAATACCTGTATCAAAACCGAACACTTCTTGTATCGGAAACGAACTTATGATTTTGCAATTAGCTTATAGTATATTGCAAATCACCCAACTATAAACTGGCATGTATTGGGAAAGATTAACGCCAGAACTAAAAACCAAGAACTTAGAACTATGATCGAGCTGAAGCACATTTCAAAATGGGTACAGGTTGGCGGTAAACCAACGTTTATATTAAAAGATATTAATCTAACGATCAAAGAAGGGGAATTCGTTTCTATTATGGGCCCATCAGGTTCGGGCAAATCATCCCTGCTTAATATTCTCGGCATGCTCGACGATGCCAATGAAGGTGAATACCATTTTATTGGCCAGCCGGTGCATACGCTAAAGGAAAAACAACGCTCGCAGTTATATAAACAACATATTGGATTTGTGTTTCAGGCCTATCATCTTATTGATGAGTTAACCGTGTACGAGAATATTGAAACGCCGCTCATTTATCAAAACGTAAAAACCGCCGAGCGTAAGGCCATGGTGGCAGATATGATAGACAGGTTTAATATCGTTGGCAAAAAAGACCTCTTTCCTACCCAGCTATCGGGCGGTCAGCAACAACTGGTAGGTATTGCCCGGGCACTAATAGCCAAACCCAAATTATTACTGGCCGATGAACCCACTGGTAACCTCAATTCAAAACAGGGTGAAGAGATCATGGACCTGTTCAAACAACTGAACAAAGAAGGCGTAACCATTATACAGGTAACGCACTCGGAGAAGAATGCGGGTTATGGTTCTCATATAATTAATTTATTGGATGGGCGGATTGAGGCAAATTGAGTGGACGAGTTAACAAGTTGACGAGTTGACGAGGAGTTGAAAAGGTGATAGAGGTGATAGAGGGCTTATGTGCAGCGCTTTGCACTAATAGCTGACGGATTGATGAGTTAATTAGGTAATGCGAGTATGGGTTTTATTGACGATTGGCGATTGCCGATAAAAGCGCGAGCCCTGAAATCAGGCAACCCTTTCACGTTTCACGTTTGCCGTTTCACGAAAGAGAGCCTGCACATACGCGAGCCATTGCCGATTACGCCCATTCACGAAAACAAACAACAAGAACAAAAGCAATAATGTTAAGAAAATTATTCATAATAAGTAGTATAGCCATGATAGTGTATATGGATGGCCGGTCGCAAAGTATTACCGGTCGTCCATTATCGTTGCAGGAGTGTGTGCAAACGGCTATTGAAAACAACCTCGATGTTAAGCAAAGCGATCTTAGTATGGAGCGGGCCGGTGTAACCATGCGTCAGTCGAAAGCCAATTTATTACCCAATATAGGGGGTGAAATAAATCATACGCTGAACCAGGGCCGTAGCATCGATCTTAGCACCAACAGTTATGTGAACCAGCAACAAACATCGGGCAGCTATTCATTATCGGGTAATGTTACATTATTCAATGGACTGCGGTTGTTAAATACATTAAAGAGTTCGCAATACGCTTATGAAGCCAGTAAAATGGAATTGCAAACCAGCAAAGATCAGTTGATGCTGAACGTAATACTGGCTTACCTGCAAATATTAAGCAGCACCGATCTGTTACAGCAGGCGCAAAAGCAGGTTGATGTTACGCAGAAACAGGTTGAGCGACTAGAGGTGATGAACCAGGAAGGCGCTATAAAACCATCGGACCTTTCGGATATGAAGGGACAGCTGGCCGATAACAAAGTGACCATAATAAACAGCCAGAACAATCTCGATGCCGCCCGTTTGGCCCTGTCGCAATTAATGAATGTGCAATATAACAGGGAACTACAGGTGGAAAGGTTACGGGCCGACCAGGTTGAAATGAATTATACAACCCTGCCCGATAGCATTTTCAGTATTGCATTACAACAACTGGCCATTATAAAAGCCGCCGATCTTCGTACAAAGAGTGCAGAAAAAGCGGTACAGGCAGCACGCGGTAGCCTGTTCCCATCGGTTGGTTTGGGCGCCGGGTTCTATACCCCCTACTCCAGCACCGCCCGCGATTCGAGCAATCGAAAAATTGAATACTACGATCAGCTTAGCAATAACTATCGTACTTATGTAGGTGTAGGTATTAGCATTCCCATCTTTAATAACCTTCGCTACCGCAATCAGATAGCGTTGGCAAAAATTGATCTTAAAAGCGCCAGTTATACGGCACAAACCAAACAAATACAATTAAAGCAAAACATAGAGCAGGACCATTTTAATATGACGGCCGCTAAAAATCGTTACCAGGCATTGCTTGAACAGGTGGCGGCTTATACCGAATCGTTCCGTGCCGCTGAAGCCCGCTTCAATGCCGGCGCTACTACCTCAATTGATTATCTTATTGCCAAAAATAACCTCGACCGGGCCAATGTAAATCTCATTATCGCCCGGTATGATTACATTCTTCGTACTAAGATCCTGGATTACTACCAGGGAAAACCGTTGTGGTAAAGAATTTACAACACCTATTTTGCACCAAAGGAGAGAATTTGCCAGCGCGGTATTCGCGCTAACAGAAAACAGTCAAAATCTGGGAGCACGGTGTCCGCGCACGCAGAAAAATGGATAGAATTTGATTTATTTGAGTGTAATCAATCATTTGAAAGAAGCTACTGTTATAAAAAAAGAAAAAGACAACCATATAAGATTGTCTTTTTCAGAGCGGAAGACGAGACTCGAACTCGCGACTCTTAGCTTGGGAAGCTAATACTCTACCAACTGAGCTACTTCCGCTTATATTACCATAAGCACCAATAACTCCGCGTTCAACAAACACAAAACCAATCATCACTCCCTCTAAGTTAATTAAAAAATTAAAGCACCAAAAGACAATCTTAATACCCATTCGCTTGATAATTGCTGTTGCGGAAAATAGTTAAATTTATATACACAAACCTGGTCCCAATATGTCTGAACAACTCATCAATAACGTTTCCGATACAGCGCTTTGGATCGCCGCATACAGAGCATTGGAATCAGAACGCCCCGATGCAGTGTTCAAAGACCCGCTTGCCCGCAAACTGGCTACCGACCGCGGTTTTCAAATGGTGGAAGCTACACCCATTAAAGATCATATGGCTTTTGCCATGGTTACCCGCACAACCGGTATCGACAGGTTGATAAACAGGGCCATTGAACGCGGTATAGATACAGTTATAAATTTAGGCGCCGGTCTCGATACCCGTCCCTATCGTATGCCACTGCCGGTTAATCTGCGTTGGGTAGAAGTTGATTTTCCGCAAATGATAGATTATAAATCGAAACTGCTCGAGAACGATAAACCGGCTTGTCACCTGCAACGTTTATCGGCCGATCTTTCGAACGATACAGAGCGGAAGGCCCTGTTTACCCAATTGGGCAATGAGGCCAAACGGGCGCTGCTCATAACCGAAGGGGTTGTTGGCTATCTTTCCAATGAACAGGCCGCCCAGTTATCAAAAGCGATCTTTGCAGTACCTACCTTCCATTACTGGATAATGGATTACCATGGTGGGTTGCGCCGCCACCGCAGGGCTACCGATCTAAAAAAGATCCTCACCAAAGCACCATTGCAGTTTAATGTAGCAGACCCTATTCGTTATTTTACCAGCCATGGCTGGAAGGTGCATGACAATATTTACCTGCTCGATGAAGGCGACCGCATCGGCCGCAAGCTTCCACCCTTCAGGTTCCCGCTGAGTCTCTTTATCAAACTCTTTCCTAAAAAAGCCCGCGACATTGGGAATAAGACCTATGGGTATGTGTTGTTTGGGAAATGAGGGAGCAGCGGCAATCGTGAATCGGCAATCGGCAATATTTCCGAAACTCAGTGCCTCGCCTGCCGTAAAACGTGAAACGGTCCGCCAGCTGGCGGATGAATTAAAATACAGTCTAATGGGCTATGAACTATAACCTATTACCTCCTCCATTTAGTCAGCGGGACGCCTCCTCGTCAACTTGTCAACTTATCAACTTTGTTAACTACTCCAACGCCCTTTGGGCGTCGGAGTGCCAACCTGTCATTGTTACCCTTTTTTGGCTATCTTTGCCATCCCAAAAACTGAATTGTTGATGTTAGAGCGGATGAACCATACGATGCACGAGGAAAGCCGGCAGGGAGAAGCCTACTCTCCCTTTGTAAATGACCCTAATGCATATAATAAAAAATTTTACATTGAAAGCTATGGCTGTCAGATGAATTTCTCTGATAGCGAGATCGTTGCCTCTATTTTAAATGAGAACGGATTCGGCGCCACCCGCAATTTCGAGGAAGCCGACCTCATTCTCATCAATACCTGTTCTATTCGTGAAAAGGCCGAACAAACCGTTCGCAAGCGCCTGAGCGACCTGCGGGTGGTTAAAAAGAACAATCCCGGCGCCCTTATTGGCGTATTGGGTTGTATGGCCGAACGCTTAAAAGCCAAGTTCCTTGAGGAGGAAAAGCTGGTTGATATGGTAGTTGGCCCCGATGCCTACCGAAGCCTGCCTGGCCTTATCATGGAAGCCGAAACCGGCCAAAAAGCGGTGAATGTGCTGCTAAGCCGTGAAGAAACCTATGCCGACATCTCCCCAGTCAGGCTCGATAGCAATGGCGTATCGGGCTTTGTAAGCATTATGCGGGGTTGTAATAATATGTGCTCGTTCTGCGTAGTACCCTTTACCCGGGGCCGCGAACGCAGCCGTGATGTTCATTCTATCATTAAAGAATGCACCGATTTATTCAATAACGGTTACAAAGAAGTGACCTTATTAGGTCAAAATGTTGACAGCTACTACTGGGTGCCCGAAAACGAGGCAACAGGCGTTCCTGTAACCTTCGCCAACCTGCTCGAAAAGGTGGCTCTCATTGATCCTTCCTTACGCGTTCGTTTCTCTACTTCGCACCCGAAAGATATTACCGACGATGTGTTGCTCACCATGGCAAAGTATGAGAACATTTGTAAATACATTCACCTGCCGGTGCAAAGCGGTTCAACCCGTGTATTGCAACTGATGAACAGAACGTATACCCGCGAATGGTATATGGCCAAGGTAGATCGTATACGTGAAATACTGCCCGATTGCGGCATCAGCTCAGATATCATTGCCGGTTTTTGTACCGAAACAGAAGAAGACCATCAGGATACGCTCAGTATTATGCGGCACAGTAAATACGATATGAGCTATATGTTCTTTTACAGCGAGCGCCCGGGAACCCTGGCCGCCCGCCGCTATAAAGACGACATTCCTGAGGACGTGAAGAAAAAGCGGCTCGACGAGATCGTTAAACTGCAAAATGCGCTCAGCCGTGAAAGTAACCAGCAAGACCTGGGCAAAACATTTAAAGTATTGATTGAAGGAAACAGTAAACGCAGCGACCAGGATTGGATGGGACGTACCAGCCAGAATAAAGTGGTTGTTTTTCCAAAAGAACAATACCCGCTGAACAAAGGCAGCTACGTAATGGTTAAAGTACATGATTGTACTGGCGCAACGTTGATAGGAAAAATTGAACCATAAGACAGGCATTCACCAAAAGCAAAAGGAGACGAGTTAAATTATAGAACTGTAAATATAAATAGAGCTGCTTATTACTATAAGCGCTCCCTAAATAGTTTCAACCATCGCCTGATTGTATCGGCGTGAAACTGTAAGCCCGGTAAAATACCGGGCCAGCCCATAACTCAATTGGGCATGCCAAAAAGAGACCGACAATATAAACAGGGCGCTGCCCTGATTAAAATAATCCGGATCACCTTCATGCAACATCATTACTGATCACCGCTGGGGGTATCTGAAAAAATTAGTATCAAAGTGGATATTCAAAGTATCAAAAACAGGTTCGGCATTATTGGCAACTCGCAAGGGTTGAACTTTGCCCTGCAGGTTGCTGCACAGGTGAGCAATACCGACTTGACCGTATTGATAGCCGGAGAAAGTGGGGTTGGTAAAGAAGCATTTTCAGTGATCATTCACGCCTTATCTGCACGTAAACACAATCCATTTATCGCTGTAAACTGTGGCGCCATTCCCGAAGGCACCATCGACTCGGAGCTGTTTGGCCATGAGAAAGGTTCTTTTACCGGCGCGGTTGACGCCCGCAAAGGCTATTTTGAAACTGTGAACGGCGGTACCATCTTCCTCGATGAAATTGGCGAAATGCCCCTCGGCACCCAGGCCCGCCTGCTGCGGGTGCTTGAAACAGGCGAATTTATTCGCGTAGGTTCAAGCAAAGTTCAAAAAACCGATGTGCGCGTAATTGCCGCTACCAATAAAGACCTGCTCACCTTCACACAGAACGGTAAATTCAGGGAAGACCTGTATTACCGCTTAAGCACAGTGCCCATTCGGGTGCCTTCCCTGCGCGACCGGCAGGAAGATATTCCCCTCCTGTTCAGAAGGTTTAGTGTTGATTTTGCAGAACGCTATAAAACCACCCCGGTACAGCTTGACGATGAGGCAAAAGATGTGTTAATTAATTATCCCTGGCCCGGTAATGTGCGTGAATTGAAGAATATTGCAGAACAGATCTCTGTGCTGGCTTCAGATAAACTGGTTACGGCCAACGAACTAAAACGATTTTTGCCTAATCGCGATATGAACCGGTTGCCGGTGCTGGCCCATGGAAGCGGTAACCCTGTGGCCAATGGCCACGAGTTTGCCAATGAGCGCGAGATCCTGTACAAGCTCTTTTTCGATATGAAAAAGGATGTTACCGAACTGAAAAAGATGTTTGTAGATATTTTGCAGAACCCCGGTACCAGCGTGCAAAATCAATCGTTATTGAACGAGCTGAAGACAAAGGAATTGTTGCCTTCAACCTACGTTCAGCCGGTGGTCACCAGCACACAGCAGCCCATAATGGTGCATCATGATAATCACGATGATATTCATCATCACGAAGAGGTGGATGAGTCGCTGAACATTATGGACAAGGAAAAAGAACTGATAGAAAAGGCACTTAAAAAACATAAAGGCAAACGTAAAGATGCGGCCCTTGACCTGGGAATCAGTGAAAGAACGCTGTACCGAAAATTAAAGGAGTATGATATTAAAGAATGATAAAACCAATAGACAATTGACAAAAGGCAATTGGCAACGAATAAAATTGCTTATTGCTTATTGCTTATTGCCCATTGCCCTATTGACTTCAGGATGCTATTCATTTAAAGATATAGGCTCAATTCCCAAGGAGGTAAAAACTTTCAGGGTTAATTATATTGAGAACAAGGCCCGGTATATAAACCCGCAGTTGAGCCCGCAGTTAACAGATAAATTAAGGCAGAAGATCATGGGGCAAACCCGGTTGGCCGGGGTGCAAACCGAAGATGCCCACTACGATATCAGTGGCACGGTTACAGGCTATAATGTTATTACATCGGCCATTTCATCAAATAATTCAAGCAACCAGCAGCAGGCAGCTGGCCAACGCCTTACAGTTACGGTGCATCTCAACTTTAAAAACAACTTAGACCCTTCAAAGAATTTTGAAGCCGATGTTTCCCGTAACTTCGACTATTCGGCCCAGCTGACCATAACGCAGGCCGAACAGCAATTAAATGAAACCATCATCAAAAACATGGTGGATGAAATTTTCAACCGTATATTTTCAAACTGGTAAGCTGGTTACATGCAATATCATATTCAAACGCTGGTAAAACATCTTTTTGATAAGGACTCTTTTGAGCAGGTGAGCGTAGATGAACTAAAACAGTTCACCGACGATTACCCATATGCAGCTGTGGGTCAGTTCCTGTATGCCAAAAAGCTGAAAGACAGCGGCGCCTATAATAACTATGAACAGGGCGAACAGGCTTCGCTCTATTTTCATAATGCATTGTGGCTGCGCTGGCAGTTAGATCAAAAAGAAGAAGCTCCTGCCCTGCCCGCAAAAGCAGAAGAACCAGCGCAACCAGGTTTCCGCATTGTGGTGCAAATGCCCAGGCACGGTGGCGGCGTTTACCAGTCTGAAACAGAAACGGAAGAACATAAAGAAGAAGATCCTACGACCCAAACTCCCCCTCCACTGGAGGGGGCCGGGGGGAGGCCACCCGCTGCAGAACATTTTGTAGAACCTGTACAGGAAGAGGTGATAGAAGTTGAACACGAGAAAACCCTGCAGGTAAACGAAAAAGGTTCCCTGGTTGAACAGGCAGCAGTACCGGATACAACACCGGTGACAGAAACCGCTTCAGCCGTTGCCATTGCAGAAATTAGCCAGCTGGGTGGTGAAAGCAGCGCCACCGAAGCGCCTCTGAATGCAGTAAGTATTACCGAAGAAGCTTTGATACCTGTTGCTGCAGTTGCGGAAAATATAGAGGCAGATGATATTATTCCGGCGGTGGAACCCATTGTTGGTGAAGCAGATATTGATGATGTGATACCGGCCATAGAAGTGCCCGCCGAAACGACCGACCCGGTGGACGATATTGTACCGGCAATAGAAATAGAAGAAGCTGATACTGATGATGTTGTACCGGCTATTGAAGTAACCGCGGAAGTTACAGCACCCGAACAAACAGCTCCACCCGAAATAGCTATTGAAGAACAGCCGGAATCAATTGCTGAGCCAATCCCTGCTGAAGAGCCAGTGGCCTTTGTGGCGGCACAGGAACCAGTAGTGGAGGCAGCTGTATCGGCCATTCCAGAAGAACCGGAAGTGGCGGAGCCCGAACCGGTGGCAGAGCAACCCAATCCGTTTGGCCTCACCCCTGCCAGCAAAGAGCTTAAGATCTCTGTGGATCTGGGCGAGCCCATTTTTGAATCGTACCACACCATCGACTATTTCGCCTCACAGGGCATAAAGCTGATGGCTGAAGATATGAAAGACAAAATGGGTAAGCAGTTAAAAAGCTTTACCGACTGGCTGCGGAGCATGAAACGCGTGAGCGGCCACATTGAGTCGAGCACTTCAATTGACGAGGTTACCCATCAAAGCATACAACGTATAGCCGAACATTCGGTTGAGGAAAAGGAAGTGGTTACTGAGGCCATGGCCGAAGTTTGGGCCAAACAGGGCAATGCGAAAAAGGCAATACGGATATACGAGAAATTAAGTTTGCTTAATCCCGCCAAAAGCACTTATTTTGCGACAAGAATTGAACAATTAAAAGCATAGTGAAATGATCATTTTGTTCCTGGCACTGATAATAATAGCTAGTGTAGCGATCGGCTTGTTTATCCTGATCCAAAACCCTAAAGGTGGTGGTTTAGCTGGCAGCATTGCCGGTTTCAATACCCAGTTCATGGGCGTAAAACAAACAACCGATGTACTGGAAAAAGGTACCTGGGTTATGGCAATCGCTATTGCCCTGTTGTGTTTAACATCAGCCTTCTTTATTCCAAAAACTAAAGCTTCTGGCACTAACGGCCGCGAAAATGTGCGCCCTGCAGCTACAGCCCCTGCTCCTGCAAGTGGTTCACCTTTACAGCCAGCACCTGCGAAATAATTTATTCCAAAAAAATAAAGCTCAACCCTGCTTTAAACCGGCAGGGTTTTTTATTTTGGTGAATGGTCAGTGGTGAGTGGGTTCGCTCATTTTAAAATTTCCAAACAATCGCGGGGTTCGCTAATTAAGGGCTTTTCAACAGTAGCGGGCTCTAACAACTCACCGTTCACGATTCACGATTAAAGGTCTGATGCCAACAATCGGAGAGCTGCAATAAAACTTTCACGTTTCACGTTTGCCGTTTCACGATTCACGACACTAGCATAGTTCTTGCACAGTATCAAAGGAATAGCAACCAACAGATGATTAAAAAATAATCTATATCCAATGTTCAGAAAACTGGTAATAAGCGTTCTGATTATAGCAGTGCTGGCAGGCACAATAGCCGGCTGGCAGTTCTTTACTTCCAACACCGCATTCTCCGAAAAATCGAAATATTTATATATACGAACCGGCCATGCCACCTGGCCCGAGGTAATGAAAACCTTGCGCGATAGTAATCTTATAAACAGTCCGGCCGCGTTCGACCTGTTAGCCACCAAACTCGAGGTCCCCCAAAAGCTGAAAGCAGGGCGGTATGAATTGAAAAAAGGCATGAGCCTCATGGATATTGCCCGCATGTTACGCAACGGCCGGCAGGCACCGGTGAAACTCATCATCACCAAGTTTCGTACAAAAGAGCAGCTGGCGGGTTTCCTGGGCCGTAAAATGGAAATTGATTCTGCCGATGTAGTGGCTTATTACACCGATTCATTACAGCCTTACGGTTTCGATTCGAACACGGTAATGGCCATGTTATATCCCAACACCTATTCATACTTCTGGAACGCTTCTGTAGGCGATGTTTTTGAAAAATTCCGAACAGAATATAAAAGGGTATGGACCGACGAGCGGCGCAACCAGGCGCGTAAACTGGGACTTACACCCATACAGGCCTATACGCTGGCCTCTATTGTTGAAGAAGAAACACAAAACCTCGAAGAAAAAGATACCATTGCCAGCGTTTACCTCAACCGCCTGAACAAGGGTATGCGATTACAGGCCGACCCTACCATAAAATTTGCGATGAAGGATTTTACCCTCAAACGTATTTACCTGAAATACCTGCAGGTAGAATCGCCTTACAATACGTACATGAACAAAGGTTTGCCCCCCGGCCCTATTTGCACACCTTCACTGCAAACATTAGATGCAGTTTTACAACAACCACAAACGAATTATCTTTATTTTGTAGCGAAAAGCGATTTTTCGGGCCGGCATGTTTATACCGAAACGTATGACCAGCACCTGAAGGTTGCCAAGGAATTTCAGCAGGCATTGGATATTGAACAACAGAAAAGAGCGGCATTAGACAGCGCAGCAAACCTTAAATGAACGTAGAACGCATAATATCAAACTCCCCCCCTGTTCGCTTTTTATCGGAAAAAAGCAAGAAGATAGTACTGCCCGGTTTCGAGGGTGTACCCTTGTTTGATGTAATTATGTTCTTTAAAGAACAGGTTAGGCGTGTAGGACTTACCGAAAGGGCTTCGGCCATTTCGTATAACTTTATCATGTCCATTCCCCCCTCCTGTTTATTTCTTTTTACATTGATACCGCAATTGCCGTTCGTTCGCCGCCGGCAGGTGAAACTGCAATTGCATACATTGATACGCGATATGATCCCCGCAGATACTTATAACAAAGGGATCATCAGTTTTGTAGACAGCTTTTTTAAAGACAATCATACCGCGCTGCTTTCATTCGGCTTTTTATTACTTATCTTTTTCGCATCCAATGGCATGATGGGGCTTATGCGCTCTTTTAATAAGAACTATATAGGCTTTGAAAAAAGAACCGGGTTAAAAACCCGCCTGGTGGCCATTAAGCTCACAATCATCAATATGAGTTTAATACTGGGTTGTTTGATATTACTGATGTTACAAAGCGCTGTATTGAAACTGTTGGGTATTAAAAGTGTGTTTGTATTGAATGTTATTGGTGTGTTCAGATGGGTCTTTCTTGTAAGCCTTATATTTTACGCCATCGCTTTTATTTATAAATATGCACCGGCCATACAAAAAAGATGGAAGCTTGCATCGCCGGGCTCCATTCTAGCCACATTCCTGAGCATTCTTACCACATTGGGCTTTTCTATCTTTGTAAACAACTTTGGCAAGTACAACGCCTTATATGGCTCTATTGGTACCATTATCGTATTGATGATCATTATATACATCAATTCTCTTGTATTGCTTATTGGGTACGAGCTGAATGTAAGCATACATTCCATTAAGGCCATGGCCGAAGAACGGCAGAAACAGGTGCATGGTAATACAAGCGATGATCTAATTTTTCATGACCGCGTTTAATGTAACAAACCCGCACATATTATAATAATTTCCTTTTTAATGAAATTTTAAAACCACCTGACATAAAAGTGCTAGGTAAAACCAGCATTTTTTAGTAAACTTTGCATAGCTGTTTATCTTACCGATCTGCTACAATGAAAGCTGCGATTTTGAACTCGTGAAGCGTAACAATTCCCCCGACCCTGTTTATAACAACAAATAAAAAATGTCAGATGAAAAAAACTATGTTCAGCTTATTGCTGTTGCCCGCAGTGGTTCTTTTCTCTTTTGCTATGGAAGACCCATTACCATTGGGAGCAAGTGTACCGAAAGCAGACAATAAGTTAAAAGATATTTCCGGCAAAGAAGTAACCCTAAAGGAGGCAATGAAAGAGAACGGTTTGCTGGTAATGTTTAGTTGTAATACCTGCCCTGTGGTCATTAACAATCAGGCCCGCACTAAAGAGATCTGTCAGTATGCGGCACAACAAAACATTGGTGTAGTTTTATTGAATTCAAATGAAGCTAACCGTAAAAGCTCCGAATCGTTAAGTAACATGCAGGATTATGGCCAGGGACAAGGTTACAAATGGTTTTATGCAGTGGATAAGAACAATGAGCTGGCCGATGCATTTGGCGCCTCCCGTACGCCTGAATGTTTTCTGTTCGATAAAAATGGAAAACTCATTTATCATGGCGCTATTGATGATAGCCCTTCCGATGCTGCAAGTGTAAAACGTATTCATTTAAAAGAAGCAATCAATGAAGCAGTAGCCGGAAAAGAAGTTTCAGTTAAACAATCAAAATCGGTTGGTTGTAGTATTAAGCGGATTTCATAACACCAATAAGTCCCGTTTTTAAAATCTGTACAATCCCCTGTTCCGGCTGAGCCGGTATGGGGGATTTTCATTTTAATGTTGCCAACTATATACAACACCATGCATGTTGACATTACTCCCCACACATACAAAAATAATTGGTGATACAGTAAGGGCATAATTAATGCTGCTATATGAGAGCTTATAAAAACACCAAAAATAAATTTCTCATGAAAGCAACAACAATTTTTTCATCAATTGCAGTATGCGCAATGTTTTCAATGTTTGCCTGTCAAAGCCCTTCATCAACAGATACCACTGCCGATTCAACAGGAGCTATCAGACAAGAGCCCGATACCCGTATGGATCGCGATAATAATATGAACACAGCTGATTCGGCCCGCGGTGCACAGGGAATGGTTGATGATAAAACCCACACCTTTATGAACGATGCGGCAGAGGCTGGTATGGCTGAAGTTGAAATAGCCAAGCTGGCAAAAGACAGGGCATTGAACCCACGGGTAAAGAACTTTGCAGAAATGATGATCAAAGATCATACTGCTGCCAATAACGATCTTATGACCGTTGCCCGCGGAAAGAATGTAACATTACCTTCTACTTTAGGTAAACATCAGGAACATTTAGAAGACCTGAGTAAGAAGAATGGAGCCGAGTTTGATAAAGCTTACATGAAAGCAATGGTAAATGGACATGAAGATGTGGTAAAAGAATTTGAAAAATGTTCACAGAATGGTACCGACCCCGATGTGAAAACATTTGCAGCGCAAAAACTGCCTACATTAAGAATGCATCTTGATTCAGCAAAAGCGATCAATAAAGCGTTGAAATAAGTTAACGAGTTAACAGGTTAACAAGTTTACAAGTTAGCCTGTTAACTTACTTTAGTAATCCTACAAGCTTTTTCACTTCTAATTCAATCTGTCTATCCGTTAACGGGCGGCCAAAGAACTTCCTGTAACCTGTTTTGGGATTTATAAACAAAGTAGATGGCAGGGTGCCATCCCACTTGGGATCTATTTTGGGACAAAAATAATCGGCATTGGTTTCGTTCAGCCAAAAGAACGTAGCATTAAATTTCTTCTTCTTTATTTGCTCCTGTATTTTATTAGGATAGCTCGAAGCAAAGTCGAGGCTCACCAACAGCAACTCCACTTTTTGATCGCTGTACTTCTTCACCGTTTCCATAAAGTAAGGAATTTCTTCAATACAGGGCGCGCACCAGGTTGCCCAGCAATTCAACACAATGGGATGATCGCTGTTCTTTACATACTCTTCTACTTCGGTAATTTTTACTTTCCTGATGGGTTGACTGAATGTAGTTGATGTAGACAATAAGTATCCTATAAAAAGTATATACTTCATTTAAACTTTGTTTAATCGTGAAACGGCAAACCTGAAACGTGAAATACGGCTGCAAGCTGCAACCCCTAAGCATTAAACCCAATCCCCTTCCCAAAAGCCTAAGGCCAAATTTAATTGCGAGCCACAGAACTATGAACTGTGAACTGCGAACTAAGAACTGAACAACTGAATAACTGAATAACTTACGAACTGGCTTCCTCTTCCTCAAACCCCCACTTACCCAACAACTCATTCAACTGATGATCGGGTAAATGACAGGCATCATAATGCCCCGCCAGTTTCTTTTGACGCTGTGCTTCATACAGGGTAACTGCACAGGCAACGGAAATGTTCAGCGATTTTATTATACCTACCTGGGGAATAATAAAATTACCATCGGCCATGGCGCGTATCTCTTCACTCACTCCTGAGTGTTCGTTACCAAATACCAGGGCTATGCGGCTGGTAAAATCAATATCGTATAAATTAACGGCATCGCTGCTAAGGTGGGTAGTTAAAATCCTGTCATATTTCTGCCGTAAGGCGCTAAAACAGGCCTCGGCATCGGTAAACTGGTAAACCGACAGCCATTTGGCAGCGCTGCTGCTGCTTCTGGCGCCAAATTTCTTATGCCTGGGTATCTTTGTGTTCAAAACATACACTTCCTGTACACCAACAGCATCACACGTGCGCATGACTGCTGAAATATTATGCGGGTCAAAAACATTCTCCAGCACTACCGTTAAATCACTTTGCCGCTTATTTAATACAGCCAGCAGGCGGGCACGTCTTTCTGGGGTCATTTTCAAATAAATTAATATATTTAACCGTAAACTTAACCAGTGTAATTATTAACAAAAACTGTATTTAGAGAATTAAATTACTTAAACTATCTTCACACCGCAGATAATTGCAAGTAAACCAATTACCTATGCTCAAAAAAATCGCCAAGATCACTGGCATTTCCCTGGCCGTCATACTTCTAATACTGTTTGTGGCCCCCTTCATTTTCAAAGGCAAGATCATTTCTATTGCCAAAGAACAGATCAACAAGAACATAAACGCACGGGTCGACTTTAAAGACCTCAGCCTCTCCTTCTTCAGGCATTTCCCCAGAGTATCTGTGGCGCTTGAAGAGTTACAGGTAGTAGGTACCGATGTATTTGCCAAAGATACCCTTATCAGCGCCAAAGAAATTGATGTGGCGGTGAACCTGTTCAGCGTAATCGGCGGCAAGAATATGAAAATTTATTCGGTTAATATCAATGAACCGCGTATTCATGTCATAGTTAACAAAGATGGAAAAGCAAACTATGATATTGCCAAACCCGATACTGCTGCTGCAACACCCGCCGATACCGCAGCGGCATCGCCCTTTCAAATGAACCTGCAGCATTATGCCATCAACAATGCGTACATTTCCTACGACGATGCTACCATGGGCATGAGCACCGAACTGGTAAACTTTACGCACGAAGGCAGTGGTGATTTCACCTCAGACCTGTTCACGCTTAAAACAAATACCACTGCCGATGCCATTACATTCAATTATGGCGGCATCCCCTACCTCAATAAAACCAAAACCAGCATCGACCTGGATGTGGAAGTAGATGCTAAGAATAGCAAATACACCTGGAAGACCGATGAAATAGCGCTGAACGATCTAAAACTCGCAACATCGGGCTTTTTTCAACTGGTGAACGACAGCACCTACAATATGGATATCGCCTTTAATGCGCCCTCATCTGACTTTAAAAGCATTCTGTCGCTAATACCTGCGGTATACGCACAGGACTTTGAAAAAATAAAAACGAGCGGCAAAGCACATCTCAAGGGTATGGCAAAAGGCACCATGACCAATACGAAAATGCCCGCTTACAATATTGCGCTGGAAATTGAAAATGGGTTCTTTCAATATCCCGATCTTCCAAAGCCTGTGAAGAACGTAAACATACAGATGACGGTAGATAATCCCGATGGAGCACCCGATAACCTCGCTATAAACATTCTCAAAGGTCATATTGAGTTTGGCAACGATCCGTTCGATTTTAATGTGCAGTTCCAAAATCCAATGACCACGCAGTACATCAATGCCGCCCTTAAAGGCAGGCTCGATCTGGCCGGCATTACCCAGTTTGTAAAACTGCCCGATACCAAGCTGGCAGGCACCGTTGATGCCGATGTGCAGGCAAAAGGAAGCCTGGCCGTTGTACAAAAACAACAACCCGGCGACTTCACTGCCAAAGGTTATATCGACATCAATAAATTGTATTACTCGTCAAAAGACTTTCCTGCACCTATTCAAAACACCAGTGCAAGAATAAATTTTGAAAGTCCTGATGGCCTGGCCGATCACGCTGTGATCAATATTCCCGCAGCACACGCCGAAATTGGGAAAGATGTGGTTGACCTTACCCTGTTGCTTAAAACCCTGGCTTCGGACCCATACTTTGATGGTACGGCCAAAGGCAGCTTCAACTTAGGCAACGTAGCACAGTTCTATAAATTTGAACCCGGTACTTCACTGGCCGGTAATCTGGCAGCCAATGTATCGGTAAAAGGTAAAAAATCATCGATCGATAAAAGCCAGTACGATGCCATTCAAACTGCCGGTACCGTACAGGCTACTAACGTAAGCTATAAGTCGAAAGATTATCCCGATGGTGTTAACGTGAAAAATACTCAGCTCACTTTTAACCCTAAGAACGTAACGGTTAATGACATTACCGGTAACTTCCAGGGTATGAACTTTAACGCCAATGGTACATTCGATAACCTCATAGGTTATGCATTGAAAGATGAAACCCTGGCAGGTACGTTGAATGTGTCGGCCGATAAAGTAGACCTGAACAAATTAATGGGCACTACTTCAGCCACTACCGGCAGCACACCGGCGCCGGCAACAAAAGATACTGTAGCGGTTAGCGGTAACGCGCCAGCCAGCGAACCATTTGCGGTTCCCAAAAACATAAACCTTACGCTCAATGCCAAAGCAGGCAGCGTTAAATACGATAAAGTTGATTACAATAACATCACCGGTACCCTGCAGGTGAAAGATGAAACCGTTGGACTGAAAGATGTAAAAATGCAGGCGCTCGATGGTACCATTGCGCTGGGCGGCTCCTACTCTACCAAAGCAAGCAAAAAGAAACCCGATATTGCGCTTACCTATGACGTGCAGAACCTGGATATTCAAAAAACCTTCATGGCATTCAACACCGTTCAAAAGCTGATGCCTGTTGGCCAGTTCATTGCCGGTAAGCTCACTTCAAAGCTCACCCTCACCGGTAAGCTGGGCGAAACCATGATGCCCGACCTGAGCACTCTTACAGGTAGCGGATCAATGTTATTACTGGAAGGTGTACTGAACAAATTTGCTCCATTAGAAAAACTGGCCAGTGCACTCGATATCTCAAGCCTGAAACAAATAACATTGAAAGATGTAAAAAGCCATTTTGATGTGGCCGATGGAAAAGTGTTCATTAAACCCTTTAATGTGAAGGTGCAGGATGTTAATATGGAAATTGGTGGTAAACATGGGCTCGATCAGTCGTTAGACTATGTAATAAACATGCAGGTGCCACGCGAAAAGCTGGGCAGCAAAGCCAATTCGTTAGTGAATAACCTGGTTACCCAGGCCAACAGCAAAGGCGTACCCGTTAAAGTAAGCGATGTTATTAGCTTTAAAGTGAATATGGGCGGAACCATCACCAACCCTTCGGTAAAAACCGATCTGAGTGGTGCGGGCAGCAGCCTGGCCGATGACATGAAAGACCAGGCCAAAGAACTGGTAGAAGCTAAAAAACAGGCAGCAAAAGATTCCCTGCTGGCGGTAAAAAACCAGGTAAAGGAAGAAGCAAAACAGGAGTTAAAGAATCAGATCGCTAAACAGATATTCGGTCAGAAGGACACTACATCTACGAAAGACAGTGTTAAAAGGGATGTGAAACAGGAAGCTGTAGATAAGGGCAAGAGCATAATTAAAGGCTTGTTTAATAAGAAAAATTAGCTAATGTGATAATTTGATAATGTGATAATGAAATACAAAGAGGCTGCGTCTTAAGATGCAGCCTCTTTGCGTTATTGGGGCTCCTCCGACCCGATCTCAGCTTTTCAATCCGCTGAAACGCAGAACTGTTCAAATTCAAGCCGTTTCCCCTATATTTGTTAACCTTAAAAATCTAGCGATTACGAAATCAAAACTATGGACAAACTGTTCTATCTAGTGCCCATTATGGGTATCGTCGGCTTGCTGTATACTTTCATTAAATTTAGTTGGGTTTCAAAACAAGAAGCGGGCACTGACCGCATGAAAGAGATCAGCACATACATAGCGCAAGGTGCAATGGCCTTTTTACGCGCAGAATGGAAAATTTTAGGCTACTTCGTTGTTATAGTAGCCTTGTTGCTTGGTGTAATGGCCAGCGCTAACTCAAACTCACACTGGGCAATAGCTCTCGCGTTTGTCATAGGTGCGGTATTTAGTGCAACTGCCGGTTACATTGGTATGCGTGTAGCTACCAAAGCCAACGTACGTACAGCTCATGCGGCCCGTACCAGCTTAAGCAAAGCCCTTGCGGTATCTTTTACCGGCGGCTCTGTAATGGGTTTGGGTGTTGCGGGTTTGGCCGTACTTGGTTTAAGCGGTTTATTCATCATCCTTAAAACGCTTTTTGCTCCCGAAGCAGCAGTGAATTCAGAGGAAATGATCAGGACCATTGAAGTGCTTACCGGCTTTTCACTGGGTGCTGAATCCATTGCCCTGTTTGCCCGTGTTGGCGGTGGTATTTATACCAAAGCCGCCGATGTTGGTGCCGACCTCGTAGGTAAAGTAGAAGCCGGCATTCCTGAAGATGATCCACGCAACCCCGCTACCATTGCCGATAACGTTGGCGACAACGTGGGCGACGTGGCCGGTATGGGCGCCGACCTTTTCGGTTCTTATGTAGCCACGGTATTAGCTACCATGGTACTTGGGCAGGAAGCAGTTGTTCAGGACCAGTTTGGTGGTTATTCACTGATATTATTGCCTATGCTTATTGCCGGCGTAGGTATTTTGTTTTCTATAATAGCAACCTTCTTTGTGCGCATCAGCGAAAACGCAGGTGTTAATACCAACACTGTGCAAAAGGCGCTGAACATGGGTAACTGGGGCTCTATCATCCTTACCGCTATTGCTTCCGTTGCTCTGGTGTTTTGGATTTTGCCTACCGGTGAGTTTCACCTCGTACGCGATACCGTAAACGGTTCGCTGGTTGAAGGTGCAAAGACCTTTACCCGCGAAGGTATTTTGGGCGCTATTGTAGTTGGTTTGGTAGTAGGTACGTTAATGAGCATCATTACCGAATATTACACTGCTATGGGTAAACGTCCGGTGTTAAGCATCGTACGCCAGTCTGGTACCGGTCATGCTACCAACGTAATTGGTGGTTTGGCTGTAGGTATGGAAAGTACCCTGCTGCCCATTCTGGTTCTGGCCGGTGGTATTTGGGGCTCTTACCAATGTGCCGGTTTGTACGGTGTGGGTATTGCCGCTGCCGGTATGATGGCCACTACAGCCATGCAACTTGCCATCGATGCGTTTGGTCCTATTGCCGATAACGCCGGTGGTATTGCCGAAATGAGCGAATTACCAAAAGAGGTGCGCGAAAAGACTGATGTACTGGATGCTGTAGGTAACACTACAGCTGCTACCGGTAAAGGCTTCGCCATCGCTTCTGCCGCCCTTACAGCACTGGCCCTGTTTGCCGCGTTTGTAGGTGTTGCAAAAATACCTGGTATAAACATTTACAAGGCCGATGTACTGGCTGCCCTGTTTGTGGGTGGTATGATACCCTTCATTTTCTCTTCGCTGGCTATACGCGCCGTAGGGCAGGCAGCCATGGCGATGGTTGAAGAAGTGCGTCGCCAGTTCAAAACCATTCCAGGCATTATGGAAGGAAAAGGCAAACCCGAATATGATAAATGCGTTGCCATTTCTACCGATGCATCTATTAAAAAGATGATGCTGCCTGGTGCTATTGCCATCGCCTCGCCGCTGATCATTGGTTTCCTTATGGGCCCCGAAGCATTAGGCGGCTTCCTGGCTGGCGCTACTGTTAGTGGTGTATTGATGGGTATGTTCCAGAACAACGCCGGTGGCGCCTGGGACAATGCCAAGAAGAGTTTTGAAAAGGGTGTAGAAATAAATGGTGAGATCTATTACAAAAAAAGCGAACCACATAAAGCATCTGTAACCGGAGATACCGTAGGTGATCCGTTCAAAGATACCTCTGGTCCTTCTATGAACATTCTTATCAAATTAATGTCGATCGTATCGCTTGTAATAGCACCAACGCTGGCTCAGCTGTATAGTAACGGTAATACGCATACTGTGAACACAGAAAAGAAAACTTATATACCTGATCATAACCGTGATGTGACAAATACTTATACAGTAGAAAAAAAGCTTAATTAAGAATAGCAAAAAAAATTCTTAAAATATTCAAACAACGACATTATCTTTGGAGTAACAACTTAAGGCACTATATCATACCAAATACCAACGTCCCCATGTTTCTACATCGGGGACCCTTTTTTTATAGGACCTACCTACAAGTTTACACTTATATATTTCTTATTACCGTATTGCAGCAAACGATGGCGGCTGAATGAATGAGCCCGAAAACTTCAACCTTAAATTACTACTAACCCTGAGCGTAATGTTGTTTACATCATACAACGTGCGCGGGAACCACGTAAAACGGGCTTCAATAGTACCAAAGATCAGGTTCTCATTTCGGGTTCGTATACCACCGCCAAGGGCAGGAAAAAAGCCTCCGCGCCAGGCACCGGTATTCTCAGGCGTCATCCAGGTAGTGCGGCCAAAAGTAAAAAAACCGATCTTGAAACCAAGTATGCTCCACCTGGTATAAAGAGTACTTTCAAAACCGGCCGAATACCGGTGTAAAGCCCTTACACTATCAGTATTGAAACGTTCAAGACCAAATTCATTGTTTATATACAGCGGCTCATACAGCCTGTGATTGTAAATGCCGGCATAGTTAAAACTTGCAGACTGCCTTATCTTAAACCTGGTAAATTCAAATAAGCGGCTAAACCAGGAGATGTTCAGGAAAGCACTGTTATCCTGCCATTCTTTACGATAGTAATTGGTACCAAGAGCAAATGTATAATTCCAGTAATTTTTACGACTGTCAATCAGGTAGTGCGTATACTCCCACCCTGCATATAATCTGCGGGCGCTATCTGTTTGCGCCGGGCCAATGGTTATCTTTCTTACCATACCAACCGGAATATCTTCCGTTCTACCAAAACCATAAATATAGTTGGTACGATAAAAGTTTATTTTATACCAGGTGAACTGCCCCAATACATATCGCTTGTTCACATACCGTACATCGAACGTATCGAGCTTTGGGGGTTGAATAAAATGCTGATCAAAATAACGCAACGCAATAAAACAGCGGCTGCGGTTATCGAGCCCACCCTCGCGCTTTTGTTTATATACGCCAATGTTGTAACCCAACCAAACATCACCTAACTGGTATTTGTAATTGTTAAACAAAGTGTCTTTATTGAATACATTGGTGCTTTGGTTCCAGCTGGCTTCAAGCCCGCCTGCGAAATGTGCATTGGGCGTATACAGCGGCCGGTCGAGCTTTAGGTAATAGGCCCTTTCGTTTTCGGTACCTAACGATACGCCTTTGTCGATGGTAGTATATGCAGCCTCTATATTAATGAACGATCCGCCAATACTTGCTTTTCGATACTTGACCTGCGGCCCTACTGCCGGACTTCTAGTGCGGTCGTACAAAGCAGTAAGCTCCAGGCGTTGCCCCATACCCATGAAATTGGCATCATATACCGACAAGGTAAAATCTTTGATACCCGAGGCATTTACTTCCGCACCCCAGCTAAACACATCGCGCAATCGCACATATACATCAACCGAATCTTCTGTTACCAGCCGCACAACAATACGGGCATCTTTTATAAAATTCTGATCACGTAAAAAACGTTCGTTATCCGCCAGGCGGTAGGGATCGAGCAATTGCCCTTTTTTCACAAACAGCATATTCTTTATCACCCAGTCTTTGGTATTGGTCTGTAACCGGTCGGCCGTTCTTGTTAATGCACTTATGATGTTACTAGCTGTATCATTTACGTTTTCACCAAACGACAGGTTGCGTACAACAACCCGCCTGATCACCTTACCGGCAAATGGTTGGTAGCTTTCCTCACTTCGTTGAAAGAAGGTACTGTCGGCCCCTTTTGCTTCCCTTGCCAGAAAACTATGGTACACATCCTTTATCAGCGAGCCTACACGCCCTTTCTTTTTGGTACTATCCTGCCCATACACCCCGGAAATAAGAGGGGTAAAGCAGGTGAAACAAATTAAATATCGTAGCAATGCGTGCATGGGGTTAAAGAATGGTGAAAATTAACGTTTTATATGTGCCAATCGACTAATTACATCTATTATACCATGTTAAAATTTGTAACACAAGATGCTGAGTAAAAGCGGATGTAGAAAAAAATCTACTTTTGTCAAGTATTGTGCTCCGTTAAACTGCTTGCCTATGGCCCCTGAGATCCTATATTTTGCAATACCCGGTTTTGTACTATTGTTGCTGCTTGAAGCATGGTATTCGTGGAAGGAACAAAAGGAATTCTATGAAGTGAAAGATACTTTTAGCAGCCTGGCAATGGGAATAGGCAACGTAATATCGGGCTTTGTGTCGAAGCTGGTGGTTTTTGGCGCCTTTGTGCTGGTATATAAGTTTCGGTTATTCACGCTTCCTTTTACCTGGTGGATGTGGCTGCTGGCCTTCTTCGCCGATGACTTCTCTTACTACTGGTTCCATTACGTTTCTCATAATATGCGCTGGTTTTGGGCTTCGCATGTGGTGCATCATTCATCACAACGGTATAACCTGTCTACCGCCCTGCGGCAAACCTGGACGGGCAACCTCACCGGCAGTTTTGTTTTTTGGATGTGGATGCCCTTCCTGGGTTTTCATCCCATTGTGGTAATGCTGATGCAACAGATCAGCCTTATATACCAGTTTTGGATCCATACCGAGGCCATTCATCTTTTGCCCCACCCTATTGAATTTATATTCAATACGCCTTCGCATCACCGGGTGCACCATGGCAGCAATTTGAAGTATCTTGATAAGAACCATGGCGGAATACTTATTATCTGGGACCGGCTGTTTGGCACCTTTCAGCCCGAAGAAGAACGGCCCGTTTATGGGCTCACGAAAAACATTGAAAGCTATAACCCTGTACGAATAGCGTTTAAAGAATGGGGCGATATGTTTAGCCAGGCCTTGCGGTCGCACTCCATTCGAAACGGTATCAATTATATTTTCCGCCCGCCCGGCTGGAGCCATGATGGAAGTAGTAAAACGACGAAGGAAATGAGGAATGAAGAATTCATCCCTCCCGGCAACCGCCCATAATATTACCATCCACGAAATTCTTCGTGTTAATTAAATTGTATTAACAAAACCTTACGAAATTTATCGTAATTTGTGTCAAATGTTGTCCCACTATGGCTACTACAAAAACTATAAAACCCACAGAAAGTGAGTTGGAAATACTGCAGATCCTATGGAAAAAGGGTAATGCCAGCGTTCGTGAAGTACATGAAGAATTGCTGCAAACCAAGGAAGCTGGCTACACAACAACCCTGAAACTTATGCAGATCATGCACGAAAAAGGACTGGTTAAACGCGATGATTCTATCAAAACGCATATTTACCAGGCTTCGGTAAGCAAAGAAAAAACCCAAAAGCATCTTTTGAATAAGATGATCGATACTGTCTTTGGTGGTTCACCCGGCGAACTGGTTATGCAGGCCCTGGGTAACCATAAAGCATCCGCCGAAGAGTTGGAGGAGATCCAAAAAATTCTCGACAACCTGAAAAAACAATAAAGTAATCCATGAACTTGTTGTACCAATCTGCTTTCCTTAAAGCATTGGGATGGGCATTACTGAACAGCTTATGGCAAATGGCGTTGTTGTGGCTTGTGTACCTGGCATTAACCATGGGCGGAAAAAAGTTGCTATCCCGTCAACGGCACGCGATTGCCCTTTTATCTCTTACCGGCGGTTCACTTTGGTTTCTGGCCACCCTGGCCATTAACCTGTACAAAGCCGCCAACGGTCCACAGATAATAACGGTTTATTTTGAGAACGACCCGGCCCTTACAACCGGCTTCTGGCCAGGTGTAATAAGCCAATGGTTTGAACCGGCGCTGCCCTTTTTGTCGCTCACCTATTTACTGGCGGCCGCCTTCCTCTTCGTTCGATTTTATTTTCAATACCGCCATACGCAACGCCTGTTTACCACCGGTTTGCAAAAAGCCGATCCCGAGTGGAGGATCTTTTTGCAGCAGGCTGTACAACACATGGGCATTAAAAAGAAAGTTTATATCTGGCTTTCATCGCTGGTTGACACCCCGGTAACCCTGGGTATAATTAAACCGGTGATCTTATTACCTGTGGCAGCGGTAAACCACTTGTCGCTAAAACAGGCAGAAGCTATCATATTACATGAGCTGAACCATATTCGCCGGAACGATTACCTGGTGAACCTCCTCATAGCCTGTATTGATGTGATCCTGTTCTTTAACCCGTTCTCGCGCCTGCTCACCAACATCATTCGCAAAGAGCGGGAAAATTGCTGCGACGACATGGTTTTGCAGTTCTGTTACGAACCCGCAACCTATGCCCGCGCATTACTTTCTTTAGAGCAGAACCGAATCAATACCAATGCATTAGCACTGGCAGCTACAGGAAAAGACAAACACTTTTTATTGAACCGGGTAAAACGCATTTTGGGCAATGAACAGGTTGGCAACCCATTTAGCCAAAGGTTGATAGCCTACCTGCTTTCGACCCTGCTTATTGCCTTTATAGGCTGGTACAACCCGGGCAATGTGATCATAAAAAGGCTCGACCTGGTTCGTGAACAGCCTGTAAGTACTGAAGCCTTCCAGGCTTTTGCTACCCCCGATATTCAGGCATCCATTGCCGAACCGGTGGCCGAGGCGGTAACAGCCCTGGCTGAAAAAACAGTACGGTCAACCTGCAAAAAAGATTCAACCGAGATCAAAGACCCGCTCAAAAAACTGGAGCAGATCATTGAACTTACCACCGACGCAAGGCTGGCAGCGCTCACCAAACGCCTGGAAGAATTGCCAGAGGAAATGGCCTTTGTAAGTAATGTTGCGGCTGTTGATTACTCACTACCCCAGGCCAGCGAACCGGCCCCTCAGCAGCCCCTGGCGCAGGACGTTTATCCCTACGTTCCTGGCAGCAGTTTTTACTTTCAGGCAGTTGAAGACACTACCCTGCCCAAGAAATATATATTGTCTAAAAGCGACCTAAAAGCCAAACAAAGCATGGACCGCTCAATGCAGGCGTTACAGCAAATGGACTGGAAAAAGCTGGAAGAAAAGCTGAAAGCCCAGGGCATGAAAGTAAATATTGCACAGGTTCAACTTGAAATAGAAAAGGCCATGGCGCAAATTGACTGGAAGAAAATGGAGGAAGAAACTGAGAGCGCCCTCGCCGAAGCCAACAACCAAATTCAAACAATTCGCAATGCGTACACGGTGCAGTTAAGCAACTATCAACGCGACCGCGCCATAAAACAGGAAAGATTAAAACAGGCCCAACAGCAAATTTTGATCGACCGGTTGCAGCAACATGAGGAGCTTAAAAAACTGGAAGAGGAAAAGAAAAAGACAGGTACCGGTACCACCGTCAGAAAAAAGAAGATCGTTCAAATCTAAAATATCAGACCTCCACCCGCCAGCTGGCGGGTGGATTTTTTTTGTCCCTACCTCACCATAACCTTATCTAAAATTTATATATATAAATATCAAATACATCTTTTTGATCTCTGGATTTCATTTTACTAAGTTCGAATAATACCTCTCTAAACAGCCCTCCATTTCCTCGTCCGGTCAACAATATCTTCCCGCAAATTCCACCATCCAAACGTCTTCAAAGGTCATCATTAACCTTGTTGCTGGGCTGGTTGTGATCATCTTATCCCCCTCCTTTTGGGGACAAAAAAATCATGCAAAAAGCGGTTCAAGTTTCAGGATCTAATGAAAGTTGGCGGCTATTCATCTTGCAAGTATTGCAAAAATAAAACAGTAAAATTGCAAAAAACGGGAAACCAGGAAGAGTATCCTGCAAGGCCGACAAAAGCGCCGGCCTTATATAAGGCAGGAAATGTGGGACTGAATCATGTGCAATGGATAAAGTTGGCTGGGCGGTAACTGGCTGGAAAATCACCTACCAGTTTCCATTTGGGCCGGATTAAAGACAACAAAATCACGTGCTAAAGCTACGAACGGAAAACTACTAAGCAAGCCTTAAAGACAAATACTTATTCATACTTTTTAAAAAGTTTGGAAAGAATATATAGCAATAAAACTACGAAGCAGGGTTGGCCGTAAAAGTGGGTGAGTTGATGATTTAGTGACTTTATGGCAGAACTATTCAACTGATAATTAATGGTTCCGGAAGCTGTATTAAGAGGACTCTTGAGGCATATTTATAAAAAACAAAATCCCGCTTTTGGCGGGATTTGTTGTTCGCAGTTGGTATTGGTTACGCAGACATTACCAAAATAGATCGGGGTTAAAAACCCTCAAATTTTTTTATTAGGATCCTCCCTTTCGGGCGGAAAACATATCAAACAAATCATTCAATCATTGTCAAAAACCGGTGGCTTGTCCGTCGGTTACTTTTGGCGAATTTTAGATCAATGTACAACCGCTCTCTCCATTTCCTTTATTCCAAAATTCTCACACCCAAGTACGTGACTAACTGATATTTCCTAGACATCGAAACATCTAAAGTTGCTGCAACAAATCCCTAAAAGATTAAAACAAAATTTAAAAAAATATCGCTGCCAGCGCCATTCATCAAAATCGAGATGGGATCACTACACTATAAACGACCATTTTTCCCAATTCCAATTTTTGGAATTTTTCCCTTAAAAGCACCCTATTAAGCGTTCAGGGTCAGTATTCTTTTGGCATTTTTTCCTTCGCAAAACAGCAGGTCTAAAATCGACACATGAGGAATAAACCCTATGCGATCTTCAAAAACCTGGTGGTACTTAACCGGATTTGGAAAGTCGGTTTGAAGTGTTTTTGGGGTCAGTTTGTTCCGCCAATCCACCTCGCCCAAACCTTCATTTTCACCCGGAACATATTGCGAATTATCTACATAGATCGGCAACCCTAATTTCCTAACCACCCATTCAAAACAGGTCCGGTTCCAGTCATGCAACACCTCAACCGGCTGCCGAAAAAGCTGGTCCAACTCCGGTTCAAAAAAGTCGAACCAGGGCGACCGCTTGTAACAGGAGGTAATGGTTTTCCAATGTTGCGATTGCCAGGGTTTCCGGTTATCGATCAAAACTTCCTTCATCGGCTTTTTCTGCTCCCGGCCTTCAAGCACCGGAATGCTCAAATTGATAGCACCGTGCGAACCAACTACCACACACCGGTTTCGAAAGCTCATTTTACGCCAGGGTTCATATATATCAAAATTGATATTTAACAATTCAATTGACTTTTTTAGTAAGGTAACACTCGGAAAATACTGACTTTCAACTATTAATTTCATAAAACTAAACTTTTCCCATTTTTTGTTTAAGATTGGCCAAAAATGGGTGAAAAACAACCATTTTATGGTCTAAAAATTTGCCATTTTAATTGTAGTTAAAACATATATTTATCTAATAATTAAAGTTTTATTTCAATTAATGACTACTAAAAATACTGGTACCAATTTTTCGTCATTTTTTTCAATTTTGAGGCATCTAAACCTAAAGTTCTTAGCAAAGAAAAACCTAAAGTACAATCCCTTTTTTGGTCCATAAAATTTATCCGGTACATTGTGGCCTAAAAATCATTGACATGCGAAAAGTAACCTGGTGGGTGCTCCTACCCCTGCTGGCGATTGGGTGCGCCAAGCCAACCGGTTTTGATTACCTGGGTGTGAAAAATTTTAAGGTGCTCAAGTTTGGGTTGAAGGAATCGACGGTTGGAGCAGATGTGGAATTTTACAATCCTAACAAGTTCCCGGTGACCATAAAAAGAGGGTCGGTTGACGTGTATGCCAACCATAATTATTTTGGAAAAACGACTATTGATTCAACCATTCAAATTCCCAAAAAGGATACTTTTTTGTTGCCGGTGATCTTAAAAGTGGACATGAATAATACCGCAATCGGGTTGATCCAAACCCTGGCAGGAGGTACAGATAGTGTACATATAAAACTGGATGGAAGTGCAAAAATTGGTCGCGGCGGTATGTTTATAAATTATCCCATCAGGTACGACGGAATGCAAAAGATCAAATTTTAGGGGTCGCCAAAGCGACTCTTTTTATGTAAAATCGAAATTCCATATTTTGGAATTTTTCACTTCACACGAAAATCCCAAAACCAATTTTCCAGGATTTGGAGCCGGCAGCCGGACGAAAAATTTTCTCAAAAAATTTTTAAAAAAAGGCAGTCCATCTTAAGGATGGACTATATTATTTTGGTTAGCCGGCAAAAATCGCCTGGTCGTAACATTAAAAATTTCGATGTTATGAGCTCAAATAACAGGTCACTACTCCACCCCACCAATTGACCATTTTTAAAAAAAGTACAACCGGAGCTCCAAGATCCGGTGACTGGCAAACCACCAATTTTTTGAAAATCGACCATCCAATTTTGAAAAAAAGCACCACACTACTCTCCGGCCCGCCGGCCACCAAACCTCCATTTTCGTTCAATATATTTTGCCGGTTGGGTCAAAAATGGCTGGTCCAATTTTCAGCAGTTGGTCTAAAAAGCATTGCCGGGATCATCTATTTTCTTTCATTTTCGATCATCCGAATTACAAGTGATCGCCAAAATGGAATATGCAATTTTTGAATTTTGGTGTCACATTGTCGGTCGAAGTTTTCCATCACCATTTTCAAAAAACGGCAAAAACAGGTGTTTGCAATTTTGTTACACAGTGTACTTACGAGCAGAAATTACTTTCTATCTGATCGTATTTTTCGGGTGAAGGCTGATCAATTTTTGACTGGAGTTGGCGATAAAAAATTAACGAAAATGATGCCTCAGAATAATTACATTTGAGAAAACAAGTGGTATGAAGAAATTACTTTTCCTGTTATTTGCGGTTATTGGAATTACCACCTTCGCCTCTGCACAGGCTCAAAAAGGGGTTAAAACCGTTACCATTCAAACCCCAACCGTACAATGCGAAAGTTGCAAAAAACGCATTGAAGAGTACCTGAAGCGCGAAGATGGAGTTCAAAAATCGAACGTAGATTTTAAGAAGCATGTTACTAAAGTTACCTATGTTGCCGAGCGTACAAACGTGGAAAATATTAAGACAGCAATCGCCAACGCGGGGTATGATGCTGACGATGTAAAGGCAGATGATGAGGCATATAAAAAACTGCCCAAGTGCTGCAAAAAGACAGAAGATGGTGGCGGAAATTAGTTCTTATTATTAATAATTGCATATAAAAAAATCCCGCCAAAAGCGGGATTTTTTTATAAATATGATTCAGGTTAACGAGTTGACGAGTTAACTAGTTAAGTGGTCATTTTTTAGCTTTTTAACCCGGTCCAATTAGAAGGATCCTTACGCCATTCCATTAAAATTTCCTGTTGATCGGCAGAAACTATTCCTTTTTCAACAGCCAGTTCAATAAGACTTCCGTAGTTGGTAAGTGAAATAAATGGCACCCCGGCCTTGGCAAAATTCTCGGTTGCCACCGAAAAACCGTAGGTAAAAATCGACACCATTCCCAGCACTTCCAGTCCGGCAGCCTTCACAACATCCACCACTTGCAGACTACTTTTTCCGGTTGAGATCAGATCTTCGATGATCACCACTTTTTGTTTGGCCTCATAATACCCTTCAATTTGATTGCCCAAACCGTGCTCTTTTGGTTTTGGGCGCACATATATATAAGGTAGTTTCAGCTGGTCGGCGGCCATGGCTCCCCAGGGAATTCCTGCAGTTGCCACGCCGGCAAGCAGTTCCGCTTCGGGAAAATCCTGGAAGATCACATTACACATTTCCGACTTTATGAAATCGCGAATAAAGGGAAATGACAACACCCGGCGGTTATCGCAATAGATGGGGCTCTTCCATCCCGATGCCCAGGTAAAGGGTTGCGATGGATTTAATTTAATAGCATTACTTTGTAATAACTTTTCGGCTACAGCCTTTTCGTTCGAAGACATATTATTGATTAAGTTATTTGCGGCGAAATTGACCTTTGATACCTGAAAACTGAAAATAAGTTATGCACATAAAGATATACTTTAACGAGAAACCATTGTTCCTTACCGACTCAATTACTCCCGAAATTGAACCTTTCGCCCATCACGATGATGCGGTTTTGATAGATGAATTTTCGCATGGCGGCATCAATTCCATGATACATGAAATGCGACAGGAGAAAGTACATGCCGGTATTTACCTGCATAATAATGTGGAAGAACTCCAAAAAGCATTCTGGAAAAAGTTTATTTTGATAAAAGCAGGTGGTGGCCTGGTAAAAAACGAAGCGAATGAGCTGTTGTTTATCTTCAGACGGGGTAAATGGGACCTGCCAAAAGGAAAACTCGACGATGGAGAGACCATTGAAGAATGCGCGGTGCGGGAAATTCAGGAAGAAACTGGTTTACAGCAAGTTGAACTAAAAAAACACCTGGTTACCACCTGGCATACGTACGATGATAGCGGGCATCATATACTAAAAGAAACGGCCTGGTACCTGCTTTCCGCATCTAAAAACCAGGCTTTAACGCCCCAAACCGTTGAGCAGATCACAAAAATTGAATGGGGTTCGCCAGATAATATTGAAAAGTATACTTCTAACACTTTTGGTGCCATCCATGATGTATTAAAGGCAGCAGGTTATTAACTAAGCTTTTTCAGAATAGCTACAGTTAAACGACTGACACACACCAGCTTATCGCGCTCGTCGTGGATCTTTATGTCCCAAACATGGGTAGATGCGCCGAGGTGTAAGGGGGTGGCTATGCCTGTAACATGCCCCTCGCGTACCCCGCGAACATGGTTGGCATTGATCTCAAGCCCAACACAAATGAATTTTTCGGGGTCAATTACCAGTGCAGAAGCTACACTGCCCAGGGTTTCGGCCAGTACACAGGAGGCGCCGCCATGTAACAGGCCATAGGGCTGGCGGGTGCGGGCATCGACCGGCATGCTTGCTTTAATAAAATCGGCCCCCACTTCGGTGAAAGCAATACCAATATGTTCACCCATGGTTTCCTTTCCCAGGTGAATAATTTCCTGCAAAAGCAGGTCTTTTTTATGCCAGATCATATGGTTAATGTGATAATTGGCTAATTGGTATTAGATATCTTTTGCTACCGCATCGGGTAAGAACTGCCGGGCATTACCGCCATTGCGTATCACATCTCTTACCAGGGTTGATGCCACTGAAGTGTATTGGGGTAAACAGGTAAGAAATACAGTCTCAATATCCTTATCCAGGCTGCGGTTCATATCGGCAATGGCCTTTTCGTATTCAAAATCATTTACATATCGAATACCCCGCACTATAAAATTAGCGCCTACCTTACGGCAGCATTCCACGGTAAGCCCTTCATATACCACTACGCTAACCTTTGGGTTATCGCCGAATATTTCCCGTATCCATTTCATTCGCTGTTCTTCAGAGAACATAGCCAATTTGTTTGCATTGCGGCCGATACCAATAACCAGTTTATCAAATACAGGAAGCGCTCGATGAATGATATCGAGATGACCTATAGTAATAGGATCGAAGGTACCGGGGAATAGGGCGATACGTTGCATGAGTAAAGATTAATATGAATAAAGAGGACAGTATTCGGTTTCAAGAAACTGTTTCAAGTTACATGTTACAGGTACCAGTTACCGGGCCTCCAGTTGCCGGGCAAAAAATTTCGAGAGTCCGATTACTAGCAAACTGTTCGACGTTCAAGGCCTGGTAACAGGGAACCGGAAACTAATTCATTTCCCGTCCACCAGACAGCAGGTACAATGCGGCCATACGTACAGCTACTCCATTTTCTACCTGGTTCAAAATGATACTCTGGTTGCTGTCGGCAGCATCACTATCCAGTTCCACACCTCTATTGATGGGGCCGGGGTGCATGATCACTATCTTTTTGTTCAGGCTATCGAGTAACCGCTTGTTTATGCCGTAAGCCAGGCTGTATTCGCGCAGGGAAGAGAACAATACCTGGTTCTGACGCTCCAGCTGAATGCGCAGAACATTGGCTACATCGCACCACTCCAGGGCCTTTTTCAGGTTGTATTCAACCCTGATATCGAAAGCCTCCTGCATGTACTTGGGAATAAGTGTTGGCGGACCGGCCACTGTTACCTCTGCACCCATTTTTTTGAGCAGGTAAATATTGCTCATGGCCACCCGCGAGTGCATAACATCGCCAATGATGGCCACTTTGAGGCCTTCGAGGCGTCCCAGCTTCTCGCGCATAGAAAAAGCATCGAGCAAACCCTGGGTGGGGTGCTCATTTATGCCGTCGCCCGCGTTTACGATGGCTGCCGGAATATGTTTTGCCAGAAAGTGTGGGGCGCCGCTGGCACTGTGCCGCATAACCACCATATCTACCTTCATTGACAAAATATTATTCACGGTATCCAGCAGGGTTTCACCCTTTGAAACAGAGGAGGCACTGGCCGTAAAATTGATGGAATCTGCGCTCAGCCGCTTTTCAGCAAGCTCAAAAGAGATCCTTGTACGGGTTGAATTCTCAAAAAACAAATTCACGATCGTCACATCCCGTAAGGAAGGAACCTTCTTAATAGGACGTTGTAAAACTTCCTTGAATTGGGTCGCAGTATCTAATATGATCTGAATGTCCTGACGGGTAAGATCCCGTATACCGAGCAGATGTTTAACTGAAAGTTGCATTTCAAGCAGCGAAATTAAGGGAAAAATAAATTAGTTGCTTGTTTCTGGTTTACAGGTCCAAATCAGTCCTTTTTTATAGTAGAACTACTTCTTCCTTTCCATCACGTTCCTTCCAGAAAACTTTTACTTTTTGAGACACAATGGAATCGATGGAACGGCCGGTATAATCGGGTTGAATAGGCAATTGCCGGCTAAAACGGCGGTCGATCAACACGCAAAGTTCGACCTTGGCGGGGCGCCCAAAATCTAACAGGGCGTCTAACGCAGCACGAATGGTGCGGCCGGTGTACAATACGTCATCTATCAGGACCACATTTTTATTTTCAACACTAAAGGGTATATCGGTATGGTTGGGCACATGGATCTGGTTGCGCACATCATCGCGATAAAAAGTAATATCCAGCTTGCCATATTGCACCTTTTCGGGCGAAACCAGCTGGCGTATTACCTGTATCATTTGGTCGCTTACAAAAATGCCCCTTGGCTGAATGCCAATAAAAACCGTGTTTTCGAGATCAATATTATTCTCCAGAACCTGGTGACTAAGCCGCCGGATTATAATTGCCAGTTGCTGTTCATTTAAAATCGTCTTCAAGGAAAATAGTTTGATAATAAAAACGCAAATTAGGGGATTTTCCCCTAGCCTCCTAGCACTCAGCCATGGCTACCCTCCTTTTTTGTAACGCTTTAAAGATCCTGAATTCCTTTAAACCCCACTGCGCCCAAACAATGCCAACCATGGGCAACGCTAAAAACGACATCATATTATAAGCATAAGCCTCTTCCCAGTCGAAGTGAATAAGATGCATACAGCCCCGGGTTAACCCACAGGCCGGGCAATCGCGATCCAACAATAATTTCGACAAACAAACCGATTCGCCCCCATCGAAAAACCCGGCCGGTAATAACAATAATAAGATGGGTGTGGCTATGATCAATATCAGTTTACCAACTGTATAATAATATCTGAAGTTCATGGCTAATAAATTTAAAAGGTTCCGATGCCAGCATCGAAACCTCGTGAATCATTTAATGATCTAGAATGTAACATCGTACTCGGCATCTTTAGGTTTAAGATCGCCCAACAGAATGCGAACAAAATCGATAAGGGCCCAAACACCACAACCACCTAAAGTAAAGATCTGAACAATGCCCTGCCAGGTATACCCCAAATAAAAACGATGAATACCAATACCACCTAAAAAGAAACAAAGAATAGCGGCAATAATTTGAGACTTCTCACCAGCAGCAGGGTTGGCAATAGTTTTTGAAGCAATCTTTTTACCGAATAATTTTAAAGCAACCTTTTCTTTAAAGGTTAGTTTGCTTCCTTTAAGATCTTCTGCAATAACTTTTAATTCCTTGTATGATACTTTACCATCAGCAGCAGCATTATTATATGCCTGCGTAGCCTGTTGCATTTTTGTTGGCGCTTCAGACGTGTTACCAGCGGGAATGGCAGCAGAAAATAGTACAAAGGAAATTGCGAGCACAGCAAGTACTGTGAATGTTTTTAAACATTTCTTCATGATTAACTGAGTTTTCAACAAAGTAAATCCTGATGCAGATCATAGAAGATGGCAAGCGTTATGAATTGCGCTTTTTGCCGACTGAAGTGACAAAACAGATAGAAGAGATAATATAACTGCACGATATTTTTACCCAAATACCATCATAACTATACAGCACGATTGTGTACTCTTAGTGTATAAGTAATGCATCATACATATACTTGTATATGCATGTAGTCATAAAGTTGCTGTTATAACTATCATGAGTTATTATGTACGCATAACGCTTAGCTTGAAGTATTGTTGAGAATGATCAACAAAAAAAATGATACTTATCTACACAATAATATTTTACTGCACATTACTTTTTTTTTAACTTTTTGACACTACTTTTACGCCCGTTAAAAATCACTATAACACCTGGTAAAAAACTAAAACAATGAAAAAGGTTTTATTTGCTGCTTTCTTACTTGTTAGCTCCAACGCAATTTTTGCTCAAGTTAACAAAGGCCAATTTTTGGTTGGTGGTAATGCTGGATTCAATTCTTCCAAGAGAGGAGATGAAAAGCTTACTTCATTTTGGGTAAGCCCTAATGCCGGTTATTTCTTTATCGACAAACTGGCTGGCGGTTTACGTTTAAATTTCACCAGCGACAAAGCAAAAGGCGCTGAAGATGCTTACACTTCATTTGGCATAGCTCCTTTCGTACGTTACTATTTCCTGGATGCGGCTCAAAAAGTAAACGTTTTTGCTGACGCTTCTTACGGCTTCGACAAAGAAGGCGGAGATAAAAAAGAAAGCGGTAACCAGTATACAATTTCGGCAGGCCCTGCAATATTTCTTTCTCCAAACACAGCACTGGAATTTGCTTTGTTTTACAACTCTAAAGGCGGCGATTTGCATGAAAATATTGCTGGTGACAGACGGAACACTTTCGGCCTTAACATTGGTTTCCAAATCCACCTCGGTGGCGGCGGAAAGAAATAAGCTTATTTCAATCTTCAATAAAAAAGCCCTGACTATTAGTCGGGGCTTTTTAGTTTATTATAACTGTGAACCAAAAACTAATAACTGAAAACTACTCTTCACCCATGAATGGATAACGATAATCAACAGGAGCGTTGAACGTTTCCTTTACAGTTCTTGCACTCAACCAGCGATACAGGTTTAAAATTGAACCTGCTTTATCATTGGTACCACTTGCACGAGCGCCGCCAAAAGGTTGTTGCCCAACAACTGCACCGGTTGGTTTATCATTGATATAAAAGTTACCGGCAGCATGACGCAGTTTTACCGTTGCCAGTTCAACCGCACTTCTATCCTGCGCTATAATTGATCCTGTAAGCGCATAAGGCGATGTTTTATTCACCAGCTCCAATGTATCTTCAAACTTATCGGCATTGTATACATACACCGTTAATACAGGCCCAAAGATCTCTTCGCACATGGTAACATACATGGGATCTTTTGCTTCGATTACTGTAGGTTGAATAAAGTAACCTTCTTTTTTATCGCATTTGCCACCTGCCCAAAGAACTGC
The DNA here is from genome assembly GCA_024809215.1 of Niastella sp. OAS944. Classification (GTDB taxonomy): domain Bacteria; phylum Bacteroidota; class Bacteroidia; order Chitinophagales; family Chitinophagaceae; genus Niastella. The sequence continues at coordinate 317,102 of JANUBW010000001.1, forward strand.
TTTGTGATCGTTGCGGGCATTTTCAATATACGATTCAATTTTATCGAAGCTCTTTTCATCAATAACGGCATTAATGAAGTTTTTGAAGTTCTCAACAGTGCCCATTGAAAAGCTTTCAATACCGGCAATCAGCTTCTTCTTCACTTCTTCTGCCATGTTAGATGGAATATAAGCGCGTGATGCAGCAGAACATTTCTGTCCCTGAAATTCAAAAGCGCCGCGTAATAATGCTGTTACCAGCAGATCGGGGTCGGCACTTTTATGCGCCAGCACAAAATCTTTACCACCCGTTTCCCCTACTATACGTGGATACGATTTGTATGTATTTGTGTTCTTACCAATGGTTTCCCACATTTTATTGAACACACCGGTTGAGCCCGTAAAGTGCACACCTGCAAAATCGGGATGACTGAAACATACTTCACCTAACGTGGGTCCATCAACGTAAATAAGATTTATAACACCATCGGGTAAACCCGCTTCTTTTAAAATGCGCATGAACATTTGCGCAGAGTATACCTGCGTATGCGCCGGTTTCCAAACCACTACATTACCACACATAGCCGCCGATGTAGGCAGGTTACCGCCAATAGCAGTAAAGTTGAAAGGGGTAACAGCCAGCACAAAACCTTCGAGCGGGCGGTACTCCAATCTGTTATGCATACCGGCACCGCTTATTGGTTGCTGACGGTATATTTCGCTAAGGAAGTGAACATTGAAACGCAGGAAATCAATAAGCTCGCAGGCGCTGTCTATTTCAGCCTGGTAAGCGTTCTTACTTTGGCCTAACATAGTAGTACCGTTCATATACGGGCGGTACTTGGTAGCAATAAGATCAGCTGCTTTTAAAAAGATGTGAGCGCGGCTTTCCCAACTCATGGCAGCCCAGCTTTCGCGAGCGGCCAGGGCTGCTTCAATAGCCTGCTTTACATGTTTTTCTTCACCGATATGATAATGCCCCAGCACGTGTTTTATTTCATGCGGCGGGTGCATGGTTCCCTTTTTATTGGTACGTACTTCGAGCCCGCCAATGTACATAGGCACATCAGCCTTTTCGCTTTTTAAAAGAGCCAGTACTTCCTTAAGCCGCTTTTTTTCGGGTGAACCGGGAGCGTATGATAAAACAGGTTCGTTTGCCGGCAGCGGATAGTGAAAATAGCCGAATTCCATAATGCATGTGTTTTTGAGGTTGCGAAGGTAGTATTTAGCTCATTTATATAAATAACAAAAAGGGTATCAATCCCGATATGAGGAATAGTTGCAGGTTTCAGGTTCCAGGTTTCGGGGCTTGAAAATCGGAACGCCCGCAATTATTTCGGCAATCCGCAATAATCGCCCTGCAACCTGTAACCTGCAACTTGTAACCTAAATTGCCCCACTAACAATCAAAATACTGACAAACAAAATATTATAAAGTAGGATAAAAACCAGGCTGTGCTTTTATCCACAGGGTGCGCACATACCGGTTTTTGTATGGGGCAATAAATTAAATTTGGAAACATTTACCCTCAAAACGCAACCGTTAATCAGTGATCATCTCCGGAAAATCAAAACTAACCGATAGCAACAGGTATCATATGCCTGATCTGTCGAACATCGTCGTTAAAGACATGCGCGCCTATGGCGTTGAACAGGCCGGTACTTATAAAGGCGGCATTGAAGCCTATAAAGGGCTGTTAAACAAAGTTCGCAGCGGTTCTATCCTATCTGAGCAGGATGCCATGCGATTGCTGCCCAAGACCGAAGAAATAAAGACCCGCATTCAAAAGCAGATTGACACATTACTGGAAAAATATTATGAGGTAAAGAGCAGGGCCGATGAAATTCACAACAGCCGCGATATTACCAAGGGGCTGGTGCCCATGAAACAGACTGAGATCAATTTGCTTAAGAATCAATTAGATGAAATAAATACCCATCGAACGCCTGGTCAAAATTTGATATATAACAGCTTTAGTTGGGGTACTTTTTTATTTTTATTATTTCTTTTAGTTGCACTTTCATTTTACTTGTTATACTTTTACATGAGTGTAGCTGATTTTGCGTTGAATGGTGTAAATCCAATGACCCTTTTCCAGGAAGGAAGGCTAAACATACAGTTGTTACCCAGCCTTCGAAGACTGGTCTCTCTTATAATTAACTACCCCCCCCTGATCGTATTCCCCACTATTTTCTTTGCCCTGGGAACATCCATTCACTTGTTCTCGGAAAGAGGCATGAAATACAAGAAAGTTGTTTGGGGATTGCTAAGCCTGGTTTTTGTTGGCGACATTTTGTTAGCCCTTCAAGTTCATACCGGTGTGAATGAGATCCTGATCAAACTCAACCGTGATGAATTTAAGCCCCTGATAGTTCCAGTATTCGCCGATTCGCGATTTTATCTGGTTCTATTCCTTGGTTTTGGCGTATTTGCCATCTGGAGCTCTGTATACTACCTGATGCAGATGGAATGGAGCAAACGTAACCAGCTGAAACTACGCTACAAACGTATTAACCGTTTACAAGATGAGATCCTGCAGCTGGAGGAAAAACGGATGTACTACGAAACCGAGTTACAACAAATCACCCAACGGGCGGAAGACCTTAGCAAGGAAAAAGACAGACTGGTTCTACCGGTTGATGCAATTGAAAAGAACATCAATTTTTTCAGAGACGGTTGGAACGGTTACCTGGCTACTTTATATGGGCGCGAGAAAGGCGAAGAACAGATCAAACTGATCAATGAACGAACAGACGCCTATATTAAAGAGCTGAAAGAATTTCAGGAGTCTTATTTCAAATAATTTTATAATAGGTTTCTTTTATCCTTGAGTTATGGCACGTTACCTCATCACCGCAATCATCATGTGCGCCTGGGCTCTGGCAGGCTGCAATGAAATCGAAGAGGCTGTGAAGGATGCTAAAAAAGATGGATCCGCACCGCCAAAAGACAATTACATTGTGTTGCTCGATCTTAGCGATCGAATCCTGTATAACGACCAGCAACAGGTTCCCAAAGACATACAGGTCATTCAATCGATCTACGCAGCATTCAAATCAAAACTGAATGCCAAAGATCCCACCAGGTTATACTTTACCGTAAACGATAAGTTGAAGTTAATGGTAGCTCCGCAACGCACAACCGCCAGCGAAGTGTACAATATGGCCGGGAATCTTCGACTTCAGCTGGCATCGGCCCAGCCCGAACAAAAAGCCAAACTGCTGGAAGAAACGGAAAAGAACTTCAACACTTATCTGCCCCAGATCTACAAAAAAGCAGTGATCAGCAATAACAGTACCTCTTATGCGGGCGCCGACATATGGAAGTACTTTAACGAAGACCTGCAGGATGACCTGGAGAAAGATGCACAAAATACACTATTCATCATCACCGATGGATATATGGATTTTGAAAGCCTTAACGGACGCGCTTCACGCAATAACCGTTACACTTCCTGCGCGCAGATCATCAACAACCTGAAAAAAGCACCCGACTGGAACACCCGTTTTAAAGAAGGCGACTATGGTTTGCTGCCGGTAAACAAAAGATTCCCCAACTTAAAGGTTGTAGTGCTGGAATTAAACCCAAAAGACGACTGGACCGGTGAATACAATTTGCTTACTACCATCTGGAGTAAATGGTTCAATGAAATGGGTATAAAGTCGTACGCATTTATCAAAGACGACAACATTAATGAGATAAATGAGAGTATAGAAAAACTACTAAAAGTAAAATTACCTTCATCTGCGAATATTACGTCCGTTTCATGGACACCGGTAACCGAATCGGATCCGGAAATTACGAAGGCTGCGAAGAACAAAACAAACGTGACCGCACAAGCTACTGATCCTTCACCAGTTATTGAAACAGTTAAAGAAATTACGCCTAAAAAAGAGAATAGTAATTCTTACAATTCGTACAGTTCTTACGCATATTCTGAGCCGGCAGCGCCTCAAAAAAAGAAAGAAAATGTTAAAGAAAGAGAATATATTCGCGTGTCTGGCGTTAAAGGTCAGATAGATACTTCCAGTATCCATTTAAGAACCAATCCGAAAAAGCCAATTAGTAAACCAAAGGAGCAGGTCACGTTTGGTCCTGCTTATTAAAAACCTTTACTCTTATGCTTCGTAGCCTATTAATCATGGTTGTAACTGGACTTACGCTGGGCATGGCTATATCATGCGGCCCAAGCAAACAAGTCCAAAGCCTGACGAAAACCACACAAGAAACTCTTGAGTTAGTCAAGAAAGAAGCTCAGCGCGCCATCGCGTTGACCGTTGAAAAAGTTAAGAATTATGAAGTGGATCCTGACATTGGTAAGGAGATCATCCGCAACCTGAAAGAGTCTGAGCGTAAAATCGACACTCAACTTGCTGTTGCGGCTCAACTGGAAAAAAACGGTACCAAAGAAGAGATCCTTCAGTTCGCTGAACGCACAAACGTAATCATTCAGAGTGCGTTGACTGACCTGAAGTCGTTGAACGACCTTTATGACATCTCAACATTCTCATCATTTGAAACAGCTACCTTCTTCCCTGCCGGTGGCTTTGGTATTCCTCCTGAAAAACAGGATGAGGCCAAAAAATCAATCGAGCCAATTGTACAACGTATCATCAAGTTCTTTGGTGACCACCCAAGACAAAGGTTCGTGGCGGTAATTGTATGTTATGGTTTCTCTGACGAAACGCCGATCGCAAAGGAATCTCCTTTGTACTCTCCGCTGCTCGCAAAGATGAAAACAAACAACCCAACCCGTCAGGAGTTGAACGTAAAATTATCAGAACTTAGAGCAAAATCTATTGCCAACCTTCTGGTTGACCTTATCAAAATAAACGAAGGTTTGATTCCTAACCCCAAACTCATCAACTACGACATTAAGTGGATGGGTAAAGGTGAAGAGTTACCTTACCCAGACAGAGTAAAAGATTACAAAGCTGATGACAAACGTCGTCGTATGGTGTCTTTGATCTGGAACGTATTACCAGGTTCTTTATATGCACAAGGCCTCAGCAACGAAACTGCAATGAGGTAATCAATGAAGTATATACATGAGTAATGCCGGATTGGTTTAAAAAATTACTCTTGGAAATATTAATTGGTGTATTCATTATTTTGCCTGCAGACCATAGTTGATCTATGAAACTGCAGGCAAATTACTTCTGAGTTCTCAGTAATGAGTTTCTGGGTTCTCAGTACTGAGAATACGCAAAATAAAACGGCCCGCGATGCATCGCGGGCCGTTTTATTTTGTAGTTGACGGGTTGACGAGTTGACAAGGTTGAATAGGGAGTGTTATTAGTATGTAGGGTTGAGGTTGAAAAGTTGATATAGTTGATGAAGTTGATAGAGGGAATACAGTTGACGAGTTAACAGGTTAACAAGTTGACAAGGGGTGGAAAGGGAGTGTTTCAATAGGGGTGAAGTTGAAAAGTTGATAGAGGTGATGAAGTTGATAGAGGTCCTACAGTGCAGCGGTATAACTGTTTTCGTAACTCATAAACCAGGCAGCAGTTTTTTTGCGTCGCTTACGTTATGCAAATACCACAATAACTTACTTACAAACAAAGCCTTCCAATAAATCGGAAGGCTTTGTATTGTATTTACCTTGTTAACCTGTCAACATGTTAACTTGTCAACCTTATACAAACAGGCCTTCCGGTTAGCCGGAAGGCCTGTTTGTTTTAAACCATTATCAACTATATTAACTTTATCAACTTTTCAACTTACAAACTGAATAACTGAACAACTTATGAACCGCCAGCTTCAGCTTCCTTTTCCATCATTAAGTATGCCTTTATAAACCCATCCAACTCGCCATCCATAACCGGCTGCACATTACCTACTTCAAAATCGGTACGGTGGTCCTTGATCATTTTATACGGATGGAATACATAACTGCGGATCTGGCTGCCCCACTCTATCTTCTTTTTTGATGCATTGGTAGCATTCTTTAAAGCCTCGCGACGGCGTAACTCCTCTTCATACAAACGGCTCTTAAGCATTTGCAGCGCCATTTCGCGGTTCTCGCCCTGTGTACGGGCTTTCTGGCATTCTACCACAATACCACTTGGATGGTGCTTTAAACGCACAGCCGTTTCCACCTTGTTTACGTTCTGTCCGCCTTTACCACCGCTTCGGTAAAACTCCCATTCCAGGTCGGCGGGGTTTACTTCAACAGCAATACTGTCATCAACTAACGGATACACAAAAATGGAGGCAAACGACGTATGCCGGCGGGCATTGCTATCGAATGGTGAAATACGCACCAGGCGGTGTACGCCGCTCTCGGCCTTTAAAAAGCCATAAGCAAACGGTCCGTCAAACTGCAGCGTAGCGCTTTTAATACCTGCGCCATCGCCTTCCTGCCAGTCGAGCTCAGTAACCTGCCAGCCCTGTTTTTCACCATACATGCGGTACATACGTGCCAGCATTTCGGCCCAGTCCTGACTTTCGGTACCCCCGGCGCCGCTGTTGATCTGTAGTACGCCCGGCAGTTCGTCTTCCGGCTGGTTAAGGGTGCTTTTGAATTCGGCTTCATCGAGCTGTTGCAAGGCCCGTTCATAGGCCTCCTTGGTTTCTTCTTCGCTGGCTTCACCTGCTTTCCAGAAATCAAACAGCACAACAAAATCCTCTACCGACGCCTTTGACTGGTCGTATAGTTTGATCCAGAATTCGTTTAGCTTAATGCTTTTGAGAATTTCAGTGGCCCGTTTGTTATCATCCCAAAAACCGGGCGAAAAGGAAAGTGTTTTTTCTTCGTTTACTTTGTAGTGTCGGTTATCGACGTCAAAGAAACCTCCTCAGTCCACCAAGGCGGGACCTCATATCGTTTATTTTTTCGATTGTCATGGGGCAAATATAAGTTGAAAAGTTAAAAAGTTGATAGGGTTGATAAAGGTTATCCGTATTTCGGACTTCCCTTTCATTTCCAGACTCATAAAAGTGCAGCCCGGAAATCGATAAACCATTTCCTTTATTACCTCTATCAACTTATCAACTCATCCTGTAACTTTTCCCGGCAAATTCCGACCAACAGTGTTCAAACAGCCCCTATGCGCCTCCTACCCCTACTCTTTTGCACTTCGCTGTCTATAACGTCAATGGCCCAGTCGAGGGTATTCATACACGATGGCCGGCAAACTGCGGCCTGCACCGTCTGTGAGCAAATGCTCAATGATATGCCGAAGGAAGTATTATTTGGAATTCACCTGTACCCCAACGGTGATGTATATTTTACAATGTCTGACAAGACCTGGTTCAACAAGCTCTTTACAGGCGCCCACGACGGCGTTACGGCCGACCTGGTATCAAAAGACCAGTTTGGATGCCAGGCCACCCTTCCCGACAACTATTCGGTCAATAAGGGCTTTGTGCTGCCCCCGGTGTATACAGCCGACCTTAAGAGTAATATGAAGGAAATGTCGCCGGGCCATGTAACGGTAAAGATCGGCCATATTCCTCCCAGCCTGGCAAAAAAAGAACTGGAAGGTAACCTCATAATTGTCAAAAACGGGGTAGTTTGTGATTACACCTCCTTTGTTGACATTGATCGTATTCAATGGGCCCTGTTGCCAATGGGTTTGTATACCGATACATTGCTGAATGTTGACTTAAGTGACGACATCACGAAAAGAGCACAACACTTCTATACAAAAAAACTACAATTCAATATTCCCTTCTCAAAAGGAAAAACCACGTACAATACCAGCGATCTGCAACCGCTGTACGATTCGCTGCAACTAAAAGATTACAGTATTAAATCAATTTCCATTCGGGCATATTCCTCTGTGGAAGGTGCCACACAGTTAAACAACCAGTTGCAAAAACAACGGTCGCAATCCATTATTAAAGCCCTGCAACAATTTCAATCGCCCGAAATAAAAACAACTATTACTTCCGGTGAGAACTGGATCGAATTTTACGATGACATAGCCAAATCGCCGTTTAAAGAACTGGCCTCTTTAGGTAAGATCGAGATCAAAAAAAAGCTACTTGATAAAGTATTACTTGAGAAGGTAGAAACTTATCTCAGCAACCACCGCAAAGCAATTATCACTATTTACCTAAATAAAAGAACAGGGCTCGAAAAAACAAATGCCGATACTTTGCTTACCCGGTTTAAACAGGCCATTGCCAATAAAAAACCGGCCCAGGCATCCATTATTCGGGATGCCATCTTTGAGCGGGTGGCCAACGGCAAACTGCCACAGCAATACATTAACCAGCTTGAAATACCCAATGAAAAAATATTCAGCGATCTTATGAATAACCAGGTCTCTTATAAACTATCACTGAATATAACATATGAATATGAGGCCCTGGAAGATCTGAAAGAAATTGAAGCGCTGGCGCCAGAGAATGGAAAAGTAAAATACAATATTTGTGTGCTAAACTTCCGCTTCTGGCAATACGATTCAACCCACCTACAGGCACCTGTTTTTTTAAAATACATAAATGACCTTCCCCAATACGGCATCGATCCTTCACTGGTAAAGCGCATGCTCATCAATTACAACATTGTAATGTGCGGCATGTATATGGACCAGCTCGATTACCAGGCAAAAGACAATACGATTGAATATATCTATCGCAACTATGTGTCATTACAGTTAACCGATGCCGATATGCTGGCCCTTGCCAAGTACCTGTGTTATTATTCTCATTCGCTGGCGGCGGAAAAATTAATTGAAACAAGGGTGCATCAGCTCGATGTAGATGAAGACCTGTTATTTTATTACCTGAACCTGAAATTGTTTGATGCCGGATCTTTTGCTACAGACCCCGTAAGAAAAGCGGCTTTAAACGCCATAAATATCAATGGCCCTAGGTTTTGCCGCTTCTTTAACGCAACAGATAAAGGCGGCGCCAGTTTTCAATTGCTCAGGTATGATGCGTTAAGACCTTTGTATTGTGAAAGCTGCCGATGAGGTCGGAGGTCGGAAAATACAGACTCTTCTGACTTCAGGCTTCTGACTTCAGGCTTCTGACAAGCGCTTCCAGTTTTTGTTTTACCAGGTCGCGCGAAGTTGCATCGGTAAGCTCGCCTTTGTCGTTGAACTTATTTTGCGCCTGAGCTATCAATACTTCCGGTTTATACACGGGCCGCATATCGAGGTAGAGAAAAATATGATGAAAGTCTAACTGCATACGCACAGTACCCCATAACCCAATGGTGGCGCCCATAATGGCCACGGGCTTTTTTATAAGCGGAGCATCCTTTCCCCGCGATGCCCAGTCTATGGCGTTCTTCAACCCACCGGGAATACCATAATTATATTCGGGCGAACAGATCACCAATCCATCAGCTTTGGCCACCAGCTCCCTGAATTGTTGCACAATGGCGGGGCGCTCTGTAGCGGCCGGGATATCTTTGTCGGCATTGTATAGCGGTAATTCACCAATATTAAAGGTTTCCATGGAAACGCCTTCAGGCACCAATTGTATTGCGGTTTGTAACAGGTATGTATTGTAAGATCCTTTTCTAAGACTGCCTGATATTCCAAGAAGATGAATTTGTTCACCCATAAGATTGTTTATGGTGAAAATGCAATTTTTATTCCGGGCAAACACCAGTAACTTGTTAACCCATGACCATACCTTCTCATTACGCATATAACAACTTATACGAGGCAATACTGAATGCATTGAGCAATGCAGGGGTGCCGGCCAACAAAGTCACCAGAAAGGATATTACCGCCATTGATGAGTTTCATGTACGCGGACAGCAGGTATCGCTTGAACTGGCAGCAGCCGCCGGTTTGCAACCCGGTATGCATATTCTCGATGCCGGTTGTGGCCTGGGTGGCACCTGCCGTTTACTGGCCGATGAATTTGACTGTGATGTTACCGGCATTGATATAACCGAAGACTATATACGCACCGCTGCCAGGCTTTCGGAATTGACGGGCTTACAACATAAAACCCGGTTTGTGCATGGCAGCGTACTTTCCCTGCCCTTTGAGAACAATAGCTTCGACGTAGTATTTACAGAACATGTTCAAATGAACATTGCCGATAAAAAAACATTTTACGCCGAAATAGCAAGGGTATTAAAAACAGGCGGCCGTTTTGTTTATTACGACATTTTAAGCAACGGGCAAATGCCGGTGAAATATCCCGTTCCGTGGGCGCCCGATGACAGTATCAGTTTTTTAATTACACCTCAGCAACTACATACCTTACTACGTGATGCCGGGTTTAATAACATTCAAATAACAAATGAAACCGCCAAAGGCATCGCCTTCTTTAATAATTTGTTTAACCGGATTGAACAAAAAGGGTTGCCGCCATTGGGGTTGCATATGCTTGTTGGTTTAGATAAGATGCGTAATCTGCATAGCAACCTTATTGATGGGGCATGCGTATTGGAGAGTGGAATATTTGTAACTTCGCAGCCAACATCCAACTAAAATGATTATGAAATACACATCACGCTTAGCACTACTGTTCGTTCTTACAGCAGCTATTTTTGCCTGTAACGATCAGCAGCAGGCTCAAACCACGCAACCAACCGAAACGGCAACAAAACAACCCGGTATTAAAGAAGAGAACATCAGCTACAGCGGCGATGGCACTACCATGAAAGGGTATATTGCCTTCGATAGCAGCAGCGATGTTAAACGCCCGGCCATATTGATCATTCCTGAATGGTGGGGTTTGAACGATTATCCCAAAATGCGCGCCCGTGAACTGGCTAAACTGGGTTATATAGCCATGGCCATGGATATGTATGGCGAAGGCGTAACAACCGATTCACCTTCGGTAGCCGGTAAAATGGCCACCCCGTTTTATACCAATCCACAAAAAGCACTGGCCCGTATTCAGGCTGCATTGGCAAGTTTGAAAAATTACAGTGAAACCGATACCGGTAAAATGGCTGCTATTGGTTATTGCTTTGGCGGTGGTATGGTATTGAATGCAGCCCGCCTGGGCGAACCCCTGAAAGGCGTAGTTAGCTTTCATGGCAGTTTAATTGGCGCCCCTGCCAATAAAGACCTGCTTAAAGCAAAGATATTGGTATGCCACGGCGCCGATGATCCTTTTGTGCCTAAAGCCGAAGTAGAGAAATTCCAAAAACAAATGGACTCCATTAAAGCCGATCTTACTTTCAAAGCATACCCCGGCGCGGTACATGCGTTTACCAATCCTAAAGCAACAGAAGTTGGTAAAAAATGGAATATTCCCATTGCTTATAATGCCGCTGCCGATAGCGCAAGCTGGAAAGACATGCAGGCTTTCTTTGATAGAATATTTAAGTAAACAATACTGCAATTATGCAAGAAGGGTGAGCCGCTCACGAAGAGCGACCCACCCTTTTTTATTAGCACATTATCTCATTATCACATTAGCACATTATCACATTAGCATATTCCGCTTCGGGCTTTCCTGCCCGCCAAACCTTGGCAATGTAACGGTAAAGGTGCTTCCTTTACCCAGCTGGCTTTGTACAGCTATGCGACCGCCGTTCTTCTCCAGAAAGTCTTTACATAATTTAAGTCCCAGTCCGGTGCCGGTCTCTGAATTAGTGCCCTTGGTGGTATAAAACATATCGCCAAACAATTGATTCTGGCGTTCGGCCGAAATACCAATACCGTCATCCTGTACAAATATTTCAATACACGATGAATATTCTTTAGCCCCTACCCTTACATGCCCGTCCTGGCGTGTGAACTTAATGGCATTCGATAATAAGTTGCGTAATACCAGGTTCACCATTTCTTTATCGGCATAACAGAACAGCGGTTCTTCTATCTGCGCTTCCAGATGAATGCCTTTATTGCTGGCCTGCCAGTGTAACAACTGCAGCACCCGGCTGATCATGATCTCAATATCGAGCACCTCGGGCTGCAGCGATGAGTTCTCCATTTGCGATTTGGCCCATTGCAACAGGTTCTCCATAAGGTTGGTGGTATAGTTCATTTCATTTACTATACCGGGCAGTAATGCCTTCATTTCCTTAAGCGGAATTTCGTTCAGGTGCATATTGTTGAACAGGTTCCGCAAGGCATACATGGGCGTTTTAAGATCGTGCGCAATGATGGAAAATAATTTATTCTTTAACTGGTTCAGTTCGGTAAGCTTGGCGGTCTGTTCTTCCAGCAAGATGGCCTTTTGATGGATCTCTTCCCTTTGCAATTCTATTTCAATATTCCGCCGGTGCAGCTCATCACTTTTGTTCAATAAGCTGAAATGATAACCGGTATTTTCCTGTTTTATAAAATAGATGGCGTAAAAAATAAAAGAGATGGCCGTTATATGATTAAAAACATAGAAATAATAATTGGCAGTCACCAGCTTAAAATAAAAATCGTGCTGAACAATGCAGGCAACGAAGTAACAGGCTACCGATAATGTAAAAGCAAAAACAATGTGCACCACCTGTTGCAAAAAGAAAACCGACAATACGCCATACAGCACAAAGAACAGTTCTACCCCCACATCAACCTTGCCCAGGTATACCAGGCAGGTAGCAATGGGATACAGGCTGAAGTATACCAGGCGTGCATGTTCGTAATATTTTTCCGAATTCAGCCAAAGCACAATAACGCTGATGGCTAAAGGAGAGCCGGCTATGAACCAGGCCAACGGTGGTAGGTGGTCGTTAAAAAAGATGCCGATGATGGGTACCAGTATCCCGGTAACTATTCCCAGGAAATTAAGCTGATTGAAGATGCTCATTTTCCTTTTTTCATACTCCTCCATCTCGGGGGTTACCCCAATGGATTTTATGAGTACCCAATATCGCAATAAGTCCAGGCGCAAGGCGTGCATACAGCTACTATCGTGTTGTTTCTAAGGAAATTGAATATAGTGAAAACGCAAAAAACGTCTCTTTTATTACAGCCTCCCATTTAGGGAATTACCCAAATGGTTACTGCATTACGCCTCAAATATAGCCGGTTTGCACCAACCAATTCTATTTTTTCGTTAAGTGGTATGTTATAACGGTCAATCTTCGATGGGTAAATTGAAATATTGCTCCATTACACGCCAGTATTTGTCCCTTCGTATAAAGAAAAGGATCTCATAAGTGGTAGCCTTCCTTTCTATATACTGGTTCAATAAAACGGCCGTGGTCTTATAGTCGCTAACGTAAAAATAAATATTGCGGCAATTGTCGTAGGTTTTGTTGCCGGCAAGAATGGTGCGGTCTTCGGGCAGCAGTGAGAAAATTTCCTCTTCCAGGGTTTGTAAAGCTATCAGTTGCTCTTCGGAAGGGAAGCCGGTATCATCGCCGGTATAATTTATATTAACCTGTAATAACCACGAATAGGCGGGCTTTTTGTCCCAATACCTGCAATCCATATTCACCGTTAGCAGCATCTTTCTGCCATCGCGGTCTTCGGCTTCCAGCAGGTGGTAGGTATCGGGGCGTTCATCGGGAACCGATTCATATTTCTCAACAAACTCCTTTTCGCGCCAGTTCAGGTATTCGTGTAGCTTGGAAATTGGTATGATCTCGATGCCCGCACCAGCATCGGGTACCGGACCGGTTTCATAGTTGTCGATCTTGGTGGCTGTGTTCACTTCACCCAAACCGTTCTCAAGGTATATCATACCCCCGGCCTGAAAATGATCGTCCATCTCTTTAGTATACCCATTATGGGTGATCACAATGTTCACTTCATCGGGATACTCGTTAAGCGCAACCGGATAAAAGCTGGTGGTCTCCGTGCTGAATTGTAGCCCGTACAGGTCAATACTTATACCCTCAAAGCCCAATGCGGGTTTATGCGCAGTGAAGATCCAGTTAGGCACCGGGGGCGCGGCATTTACCAGTTCTTCCACTTTATTGAAAAGGGCAATATCGCCATCGGAGGTTATAATGAGTTCGAAATTTCCATTATTATCCGGCCCGGCCAATGCCTTTAAATATGGGTTGAAAGGCTGCATTTGCTGTATCAGTTCTTCCAAAAACGACAAAGCCTGATCAGAATCATTCTTTTCAAGCTTCTTAAACCTATACTCATTTTCACCAAACCATTGCCAAAATGCCGTTGCAGCCTGTTGCATTTCCCCTTCCTTTCTATAGTATTTGCTTATGCCAGCCATGGTAATATTTTTCTACAAATTGTATTTGCAATAATAAACATTTATTCCTGGTGACTGCCATTTACGTGGTAGCCACTATGTGAACATTTTGCCTGGTCTCTTAATTGCATGTTATGCATGATCCCGAAAAAATTCCTCATTTGTTTACAAAATAGTTAATATGAAAAAGATTACTACTCCAATTATGGCCTTACTGGTTATGGTCTTTGTTTGTTCATCCCCAGTACTGGCTGCGTCTTTACCTTCCGACAATACTGCTAAAACCGAACCAGCTCCGGCGGCAGTGACCTCCGCCGTTGATGAGTTCAAAAGCCTGTCAAAACATGAACGCAAATCGCGTATCAAAGAAGCAAAGAAAGTATTGAAAGAGTATAGGGCCGACAAGCGGGCTGGCCGTGATACAGATACCAGTATGGTATTATTGGTTATTCTGGCTATTTTGTTACCGCCATTGGCTGTTTATTTGAAAGAAGAAGAAATTAATTCAAGGTTCTGGATAAGCCTGATCCTTACTTTACTCTTCTGGATACCAGGAGTAATATTTGCGCTGTTGATAGTTTTTGATGCAATATAAACCCCGTTATACGTTATTAAAAAATCCCGACGCGCGGGCGTCGGGATTTTTTTGTTTATATACGATTATATCGTACGGTCATACGCAAAGTATAACTGTCGTGTGAACATTTTGTGGCCTTTTCGTGCATAAGTGTTATGATTCTGAATATTTACGCATTATCTTTGTTGACCAAAATATCTAATATGAAAAAGATCGCTACCCGATTCCTACTTTTATTGTTAATGGGCACTATTTCGGTTACTTCTTTAACTTCCGCTTCTCTTCCTGCTTCTGAACCTGTAGCAGCAACTGAACCGGCAAGTGTACCTGCTGCTACTACCAAAGCCGAACCATCACCCGAAACTATAAAATCGGCTACTGAGGAATTCAAGAACCTGTCAAAACAGGAAAAGAAAAGCCGTTTGAAAGATGTAAAGAAAGCGTTGAAAGAGTATAAAAAAGCGAAAAAAGAAGGCATGAGCGATGACGATGCAAAACTTATTTTGCTGGTTATCCTGGCTATTCTGTTACCACCATTAGCTGTTTTCCTGAAAGAAGAAGAGTTCAACTATAAGACCGTATTGGCATTGGTACTGTGTTTGCTGGCAATTTTCACTTTTGCTTTGTGGTTAATTCCAGTATTGTATGCATTATTAGTAGTATTCGACGTACTATAATTTTTCACTTTTATCATAACGAGGGTGGGCTATCGGTAAAAGATGGCCCACCCTTTTTTATTGTATCGTATGTTTGCAGTAATAGAATTATACAGGTAATGGTACAGGCATATAATTTTTTAGCAAGCTGGCAATTGTTTCCCGAAAAAGGCACCTATGAACTGGGCGACCGTCCCCGAAGCGGCATTTATAAAATAGAAGCCATAGAAAATGAGCGGCTGCTGGCCATAAGTATGAACTGGGTAACCCTCGAAAACCATGCTTTTGAAAGCCATTACACCATTTTGCCCGATGCGCAGGAACATCACTTCGATAACCCCGAAGTGGCAGAAACGATAAAAGCGACATTTATTGATGGAATTACTTTTGAAACGGTATTCTATCGTGATCACCAGCAGGTATTGTATATACTGCATGAAATAATGCCCAATGGTTATTTGCGCGTTACCCAACAAGGTATTACCCCCCAGTTAAAGCCATATACAAATATTGAGTTCTATCATAAACAAATGAGCGTACTTCCCTACTCCGCATCGGTGTCGGGCGCTGTTATAAAACCAACCGAAGAAGGCGTTATAAGACATAAGGCGCTAACGGCTATGGAAGAACAAACCAACATGCAGCTTGAACAAATAAGGAAACAGATAGAGCTGCTGGCCCTGCAGGCGCAGGAAATACAAAAACGAAAAGAATTATCCCTGCTTATATACGGCGCCAAGCTGAATTTCACCCCGGTAATTGGACAAACCTATTATGTGTATGAAAAGGCCGATGGCAGCCATTTATTATCTTTAGTAAGCCCCAAAGAATGGGGCGGCGGCGCGGGCCCCTATAAGCGTTTTGTGGCAATGGTGAAACTGCTGGCCGATCATACATGGATGGAGATGCAATAAACAATAGACAATTGGCAATGGGCAATGGGCAAAAGACAAGATCTTGTCACAAATGGACTGTTTATTTGCTGCAATGAACCATTGTTTGTTGAAACAGGGTAATTGTTTGGCTGCAATTGATCAAATGCAGCTTACTCCAAGTCATTGCTCACCTGCAATGCAAAACTTATTACCTGCAATAAAAGCTTGTTGATCTGCAATGAGCCCTATTTACCTGAAATTTGGTCATTTCAAGCAGCAAACGAAGCAGGTTAAGCGTGCAATGAACCTCAGTATACCTGCAATGACCGTTGTTTGTTGAAATTTGATCATTGCAGGCTGGCATTAGATCGTTGCAAGCTGAGATCGTGTTCATTGCAAGTGGAATTTATATGGTTGCAAGCTGACATCAGTCATGTTGCACCTGTAATAGCCCACAGTACAACTGAATTTATGTCATTGCAGGCCGCTTTTGCATCATTGCAACCTTGCAATGGTCATTGCATCCCAAGCAACGGTCATTGCCTGCCAGCAACGGACCATTGTAGCGTGAATTCGAGTCATTGCAGGTTGCTTTTATGCGTTGAGCCAGCTGCAATGATATAAAAACAACCTAAAGCGACGCAAATACAGCTGCGATGTGAGAAATAGCAGCCAACAATTATCAAATAACAAGCTGCGATTGGCAAAATAACAACTTGCAACGATCAAATTTCGTCTAGCAACGATCAAATTTCATTTAGCAATGGTCACGTTGCAACAAACAACGGTCAAATTGCAAACAGCCCCGTTTAGCAAAACGATTTTGGTAACTATTTCAATAAAAAAAGCCTCCCGATAGATCGGGAAGCCCGTTGTTTTTGTGGTTCTATACTTGTTAACTCGTGAACTCGTTAACCCGTCAACTTATAAACTGATCTCCACGCTTCCATTTGCCCAGGTAAGCAATGCCTTATCATCGCAGCTGCCGCCGGTGCCAAAGTCAAGGTGCAATACGCGGTCGTTGATGGTTATTTTCAGCACACCTTTTACAATGTAATTGCAACTAACAGCTTTTATAAGCGGCGACTCAGTTGTTTTTGTTACAGTAACGCCATTGGCATATTTGATAGTAGTGCTTGCATCAATTGAGTATACATCATCGGCACAAATAAGCGTTGAACCACCTTCAATTTGGGTAACGGTTTTGGTACCTACATAGGTAAATCCTCTGCCATTGGGGCGGCTTACTTTACCACCTTCAATTTTTACCGAATACTTAACCGAGCCATTGGCGCTGAGGTTGGTAATGGTTTTTACACCTTCTACATGTACACGGTTAACATAATAATCCTGCAAGGTTATTTTTAATGTAGCGCCTGATTGTATAGGGCGGGCAGAGAAGTATAATACAACTTTACCTTTTCTTGTTTTACCATCTTTACAAAGTACGCCGTCTCCATAATTGATAGTAACGGTTTTCGGGAATGTGGCATCGTTAGGTTCGGCAGTAATTACAACACCAGTACCTAATTTCAGGGAAAGATTTACAAACAGGTCGAGGCGAATACGTGCAGTGTTGCCATCGGTAGCTATACGGCCATTATCAATTGCGCCACTTTCCATATCGGCGCCGGTAGCAAGCCCCATTTCTGTTATATCATCATAATCGCTTTCGGCGGCTGCATCTTCCTGACTAATAGTTTGGGCTTCGGAATCACTTACGGGAGCTTGGGAAGAATTGTTATCTTTTTTACAGGAAACAACTGATAAAGAGATCAAAAAAAGCATAGCAATAGCTGCTGAAATTCTACATTTCATGTGTATTCTTTTAAAGTGTATAAATTTTGTTATTGGTAAGTGCGGGTTTTTGATGGTTGCTTTTAATGGAAGTTTAATTACATGTTAAAAAAAATATATTGAGGGTGAGTGGTGAATGGTGAGTGGTGAGTGGTGAGTGGGCTCGCGAATGTTAGGGCTTATACACTATCTTGCGCCGCCAAAAATTTATTGCCGATTGCCGATTGCCGATTGCCGATTGCCGATTGCCGATTGCCGATTGCCGATTGCCGATTGCCGATTGCCGATTGCCGATTGCCGATTGCCGACCTTCAGCACATTTTTTGCAAATTCAGTATTGAGGTTTAATTTTAAAACTCATTATTCTACATAACTATGATAGTTGATTTACGATCAGATACAGTGACCCAACCAACCTCAGGCATGCTCGATGCCATGTTAAGTGCGCACGTAGGTGATGATGTGTTTGGCGAAGATGCCACGGTTAACATGCTTGAATCTATGACGGCCGATCTGTTTGGAATGGAAGCCGCCTTATATTGCCCAACCGGCACCATGAGCAACCAGATTGCCATTAAGGTACATACACAACCCGGCGATGAAGTAATATGCGATCAAACAGCCCACGTATACCAATACGAAGGCGGTGGTATGGCATTTAATGCAGGGGTTCAACCAAGATTATTAGCAGGCAACCGGGGCCGCATTACTGCCGAACAGGTAGCATTGGCCATTAATCCCGATGATGTACACAAAGCGCATACCTCATTGGTATGTCTTGAAAATACATCGAACCGCGGCGGTGGCAGTTGCTACGATATTCAGGACATACAGCATATAAGAACGGTATGCGATAACAACAACCTTTCGCTGCACCTCGATGGCGCACGTTTGTTCAATGCCATTGTTGCCCGCAACGAAAGCCCCAAACAATACGGCGCTTTATTTCATAGTATTTCGGTTTGCCTAAATAAAGGATTGGGATGCCCAATAGGAAGTATTCTTATAGGCAATCAGGCATTCATAAAAAAAGCGCGCCGCATACGTAAAGTGTTCGGCGGCGGTATGCGCCAGGCCGGTTATATGGCTGCGTGCGGGGTGTATGCGCTTAAGAACAATATCATTGGTTTGCAGCAAGACCATGAAAATGCAAAAGAAATAGCCAGCAATCTTATTAAAACTACTTTCACAGAAGGTATATTACCGGTAGAAACCAATATCATCATCTTTGAAATTGCACAACCCTACCAGGCTGCACAAATAGCAGCAGCATTGAAAGAAAAAAATATTCTGGCCATTCCCATCTCTCCTACTCATGTCAGAATGGTGCTTCATTTGGGAATAACTTCAGAGATGGTAGCTTATGTGATAGATACGATACTTAATCTGCAAGTGTAAAACAGCTGTAAGCTTTAAGCTATAAGCTGTAAGCAAATACAGAATACAGCTTAAAGCCGAAAGTCAAAAGCCTAAAGCAAATACAAAATACAGCTGCCGAACTGAGAACTGAGAACTAAGAACTCAGAACTAAAAACAACCATGAAATATTTATTTTTAACGTTCATTCTCTTCATATTCGCGTTATCATCATTTTCTCAACAAGACTCCATTGTATTTTCAAATACAAAATGGCAAACCCAAACCATAGCCCCGGGTATTGTTTGGAAACACCATCACTTTATCAAGGACCTGTTCAACTCAAATCAAAACATCAATATTGTTGAAATAAAACTCAAAAAGAAAAGGGCCATTGCCCTGGCCTGTGAAGCCAAAACACTAAAACCTACCAGTGAGTTTGGTAAACAGACCGGCGCTATTGTTGCCATTAATGGTAATTTCTTTGATATAAAGAACGGCGGTTCGGTTTACTATATAAAACAAAACGATTCGGTGATTAGCAATAACCGTCTTTGGCCAAACAATATAAGGGCCCGCCATCAGCAGGCAGCCCTGGTGATCAAAAAAGGCAAACTACGTATTGCTAAATGGGACAGCTCGGCCAACTGGGAGTTAACACTGAATGCAGCCAATGTAATGAACACCGGTCCGTTATTGCTTTGGCAGGGCAACCGCCAACCGCTCGATACAGGTGAATTTAACCATGCCCGCCACCCCCGTACGGCCATTGCATGCCTGGGTAAAAAACGGGTTTTATTCATTACCGTAGATGGCCGTAATGAGCAGGCAGCCGGCATGTCGTTGTACGAACTGGCCAGCATTATTAAATGGTTAAAAGCCCACGATGGCGTTAATATGGACGGTGGCGGCTCTACCACCATGTACATCAATAACCAACCCGATAACGGCGTGGTTAATTACCCTACCGATAATAAGAAATGGGACCACGGCGGAGAACGCAAGGTGGCTAATGTGGTTATAGTAAAATAATCCTGTAAAATTAGTCTCTTCGGTTTTAATAGGCCGTTCGTTACCAGTTACCGGGTGCCAGTTGCCAGGAATACAATATGCCTGGTTTTGCCTGGTAACCGGAAACAGGTAACCGGCAACTGCAACTTAGCAGCAGGAACTTTCAACTTAGTAACAAGAATCATTTATTTTTGGGCCCTAATTCATTGTAGTATGTTACCTAAGATCAAACCTCATCATACCGAAGCATGGGATAAGCTCGAACGCCATTATAAAAAAATTGCCGATACCCATTTGCGCGAATTGTTTGCCGACGACCCTGAAAGGTTCAGGAACTTTTCTATTTCGTACGAAGACATTTTGTTCGATTACTCAAAGAACCGCATCACTCCCAAAACATTGTCGTTACTGCAAGACCTGGCCAATGAATGCAAATTGCCCGAAGCAATAGAGGCCATGTTCACCGGTGATGCCATCAATGAAACCGAAGGCCGGGCTGTATTGCATACCGCCTTGCGCAATTTTGGCAATGACCCCATTTATGCCGATGGAAAGAATGTAATGCCCCAGGTTCACCAGGTATTACAACAAATGAAACAATTCTGTAACCGTATTCACAGTGGTGAATGGACGGGCTATACCGGTAATAAAATAAAGTACATCGTTAACATTGGTATCGGCGGCAGCGACCTGGGCCCCTATATGGTTACCGAAGCCCTGAAGCCATACTGGAAGAAAGACATTCAGGTATATTATGTTTCGAATGTAGACGCCACGCATATTGCCGAAACATTACGAAAAGTAACACCACAGGAAACGCTGTTCCTCATTGCGAGCAAAACATTCACCACCCAGGAAACCATGACCAATGCCCATACGGCCCGTAACTGGTTTCTGGAGGCAGCCGGTGATGAAAACTATATAGCCAAACATTTCGTGGCGCTTAGCACCAACGAAAAAGAAGTGGTGAAATTTGGGATCGACAAAGCCAATATGTTCGAATTCTGGGACTGGGTTGGCGGTCGATATTCACTGTGGAGCGCTATTGGTTTATCAATTGCCCTTACCATCGGGTACGATAACTTTGAATCGCTGTTAAAAGGCGCCAATTCTGCCGATAATCACTTCCGCACTAAACCCTTCGAAGAAAATATTCCGGTTATCATGGCGCTTATAGGGCTTTGGTATACCAACTTCTTCGATAGCCAAACCGAGGCCATTCTCCCCTACGATCAATACCTGCACCGCTTTGCCGCCTATTTTCAACAGGGCAACATGGAAAGCAATGGTAAAAGTGTTGACCGCAGAGGTAAAACCGTTCGGTACAATACCGGTCCGGTTATTTGGGGCGAACCAGGCACCAATGGCCAACACGCGTTTTATCAGCTTATACACCAGGGAACCATTCTGATCCCCTGCGATTTTATTGCACCGGCCAATAGCCATAACCCAATTGGCGACCATCATGCCAAACTGTTATCGAATTTCTTTGCGCAAACCGAAGCATTGATGAACGGTAAAACAGAAGTGGAAGCAGAGGCCGAATTAATAAAGGCAGGTAAATCGCCCGATGAAGTAAAAGCCCTGCTGCCGTTTAAAGTATTTACCGGCAACCGGCCTACCAATTCTTTCCTGGTTAAGAAGATCACGCCTTACACGTTGGGTCAGCTCATAGCCTTATACGAACATAAGATCTTTGTACAGGGTGTTATTTGGAATATCTTCAGCTTTGATCAATGGGGTGTTGAACTTGGTAAACAACTGGCCAATAATATTCTGCCCGAACTGCAGGATGATCAACCGGTTTCTAAACACGACTCTTCGACCAATGGATTGATCAATGCATGGAAGAAGATGAAAGATGCTTAGTTTGTTGTAAGGAAATTCAAATTAGATAAATAGCTTATAGGCAATAAGAATACGTAGTAGGAAGTACGAAGTACGAAGATTTTGAGGTTTTGGAAAGTATTGAGGTCCAAAATTAAATCTCTTCTTACATCTTACTTCTTACCTCCTACTTCCATTAATTTCATGAAGAAGCCCTCCTGTTCAACAGAAGGGCTTCTTCATGTATATATAGTGGATTATAGAATTCTCGTTCCGAGATACACCTGAAATCCCTGGTTTTTCCATTTGTCTTTATTATCGATATCATTGATATTGGCCAGGCCAATTACATAACGGCCACCAACCTTAAGCGAGCCGAGGTTCAGCTGCAAACCGCCCAACATAGCAAAGTCGCCGGTCTTGAAAGCCTGTTTTCCATTTTCAAAAAGGCTTTCATCTTTATTCAACAAAACACCGAACTGCGGGCCTGCCTGAAACGAAATTATTTTGGCAGGGCTGTATGTTAAAAGCAACGGAATGCTTAAATAATTCAGTTTGCCTTCCAAATCACTTTTACCACCTGGATAAATTTCATTGAAGTTATTTGCCGTACGATAGTTGGTCTGGTTCCACATAACCTCGGGTTGAAGCCCCCATTGATCATCGAACTTTATTTCTGCAAATGCACCCAGGTTATATCCGAATTTAAATTCATCTTTAAGAGCTGTACCATCAATCTTAAAAATATTTGCACCAGCTTTAACACCAACATGAAAAGAACCGCCACCCTTCTGTGCAAATGACGTTGTTGTCAGCGCTGAAGCAATTGTTAGTAATACCAGGGATCTAAGTTTCATATTCTGTTTTTTATGGTTCACCTATAGAATTTCAACTTATATGCCAAGGTTCAACCATGGCTGTTAATTTACCTTAACAGCTGCGTGAAGAAATGCCTAAAAATCAATTGTTAGAAACTAATTCCTGCGGTAATGGAATAAACGGTACTAAGTTTTGAGGCATCATCGAGATCCTGTAGAAAGTAATCGAACAACACCTGCGACTGCAGCAGGAATCTGCCTTTTAAATAACTGCCTCTAAGCGCAAAGCAGGCGCTTTGTAAGGCAAATTGTGTGTTATCGGAGATCTCTTTGTTACTGGGTAATGAGTTGGCGCGTACCGGCGAAAAGTTATATGAATAGGAAGTATTGAAACCAAAGGTTTGCGTACCGGCGTTTAACATTGCAATAGGTGTTAACGTTATGTTGTCGGCCTTTTGTAATACACTATACCAGTCAAGGTCTTTACGAACAGATATAGTTGCAGAGAAGTCGCGTACGGAGGTTACGTTCTTTACATAATATTGGTTTCTTAACAATCGTAACCGCCGCGGTGCTTCCCTTAGTTCAGACTCTTCCTTACTACCCCAGCCATAACTTAAACTAAGCGTAGGCCGCACCCACCACTTCTTATAGGAGAAATAGGCAAACAGTTCATTTTGTATGGGCGTTGTATAAAAGTCGAGCGAGTCTTTGGTTATGTACCGGGTATATGCGATACCTGTTGAAAACTTCTTTTTTATCAAATCAAAAGAAGGGCTGATAGAAGCCTGGTAAAACTTCAGGCCGTTATTCAACAGTGCATAACCTGCAGCTGAAAGGCCCAGTCCCGATTTATGATAATATCCAACAGAGGGTGAAAAAATGAGCTTTTTTTCGGTATTTACGGTAACCGTGTTCTTATCGTTAAAACTAAAGAAACCGGTACCAATAGCAGTGTTGATGGTAAAAAAACTTTTACGGCCAACCAGGCTATCGAGGTACAGGTCAAAATCTTTTAGTAATGAATCGAGTATGGCTGTGGTATCACCTTTTATAAATAACGAATCAAGTTTTCCCCCTTTTTGGGAAAAACCTGGTTGCATAGCAACCGTGAAAACAAGAAGAACGAGTATTTTCTTCATACGTTTGCTAAATATCCGCATAGCGGTGCACCGGGTGCATAGTGCACAGAACAACGAAGATGAGATAAAAAAAATTGTAGCCGGTTTAATCATTACTAATTTTTTGCTAACTTATATTACCTTAACCATCACGACCATTACGCTATGATAACCTGTTTGATAGTAGATGATAACGATTTGTCGAGACTTACCTTACATCAACTGGCGCTGCAAACCGGAAGGCTTCAGATAACCGGCGAATGTAAAGATGCCATTGAGGCACACCGCAATATTACGGCCAATCCGCCTGATTTGGTTCTTTTAGACGTAGAAATGCCCGGAATGACCGGGCTCGATCTGTTGAAAATATTGCCCAAACAAACCCTGGCCATTCTTACCACCTCCCAAAAGCAATACGCGGTAGAAGCTTTTGACCTGAATGTGGTTGATTATCTTGTTAAACCGGTAAGCATGCCCCGCCTTATGCAGGCCCTCGATAAAGTGCGGGAAATTATGATGCGCAGCGAATCGGAGGTTACCGCCGCCGCCGATGACTATCTTTTTATAAGGGATAATAACATATTGAAAAAATTACGACTGGAAGAAATATTATGGATAGAGGCCATGGGCGATTATGTGAAAATTCGTACCACAACGCAATGGCATATTGTACACTCTACGCTTAAAGCCGTTGAAGAAAAGATAAACTCAACAAAATTGATGCGTGTACATCGTAGTTATATCATCTCTCTCGATAAAATTGACTCCATTGAAGATGGCGCCGTAAATATCACCAATACCCCCATACCGGTAGCCGAAAGTTATCGCAGTAAATTAATCCAGAAGATTAAGTTATTATAAGTTTTACTTTAAATTGCAGGTGAATCAATTGGCAATAGGCAATTTGCAATTGGCAAATCATTCCCATTTGCATCAGGTCGCCTGTCATCGGGTACTCCGAAATTCGTGAACCCTTGCCAATTGTCTATTGCACATGCCAATTGCCTATTGGCATACGGTTAAGGTTAGGTAATTAGGTAGCACCTGTACCATGAAGAGACAAATAAAACCTAACAAAGTTATTCGTTATAGCGTTGCCTTCTCGGTGGCTTTTTTAGTCGCGGGTATTGTTCTTCAACTCAATACCGAGCGAATAATTAATAAATCCCGTATAGCCAGCCGTGAAGCCATCGAATCATTCCACCTGCACAATAAACTCCAGAACATTGTTAAAAATGTTATTCTTACCGAAAGCCAGGTACGCGGTTTTGTAATTACCGGTGATAGCAATTTCATTATCGGTGTTGAGGATACACTTAATTTATTAAAATACGAACTGGCCGGTTTACAAAAGGCTTCTCAAAACCAATACAACCAGGCCTCGTTTTCGCGCCTTGCCTCACTTATTGAAAAAAGAATATCACTCAATAACGAGATCATCGACGTATATACCCGCTTAGGCAAAACATATGCTGAACAACGCATTTCAAGCAAGGCCGGCATTATTTTGCGCGACAGCATCACCGACCTGTCGATGCAGCTTGAAAAAGAATTATACGATGAACTGCAGGCAGGTATTAAAGAAAACAGAAGACGCACCCTGTATGTATTGTGGCTTAGCCGCGTACTTACCATTCTTGGCCTGGTAGGCATTATTGTTTTGAGCATACTGGTAATACGCCACTTATTGCGGCAACACCAGTTAATAAAAGACCTGAAACAATCGAATGATAACGAAACAGAAGCCCGCCATAACATAGAAAAGATCTCTGCCGAAATTCAGGACCTTTATAATAACGCGCCTTGCGGTTATCATTCTATCGATGAAAATGCACGCATAATAGCCATTAATGATACCGAGCTGAAATGGCTTGGGTATACCCGCGATGAAGTGATCGGCAAGTTATTTATATACGATATACTTGATGAAGAAACCGCCAAAAGCGTACGCGATAATTTTGCCAATTTTAAAAAAGTGGGCGCTGTAAGGGAACGGCGATTGACCATGCGTACAAAAACCGGGAACACATTTCCGGTTGTGCTGAACTCTGTAGCCGTTTATGATAACAATGGCAACTATGTTTCGAGCCGTTCAACCATTTATGATATTACTGAGCAACAAAAAACAGAGACCGCTTTAAAAGAGGCCAGGCAACAGGCCATTGAATCGGCCAGCGTAAAAGAACAGTTCCTGGCCAATATGAGCCACGAAATACGCACGCCTATCAACTCTGTTATTGGTTTTACCAACCTGTTGCAAAAAACAGGTATGACCGATGAGCAGAAACAGTTTGTAAACCTTATTCAATCGGCCAGTGAAAACCTGCTTACCATTATCAATGATATTCTTGATATTTCAAAAATAGAAGCAGGTATGCTGCGGATAGAAAAAAATCCGTTCAGCCTGCGGGGCCTTTGCAGTTCTATAGAAACCATGTTCTATCATAAGGCCCGCGAAAAGAACCTTAGCTTTTCATTATACATTCAGGACAATATACCCGACACCTTAACAGGCGATGCTGTTCGCCTCACTCAAATACTGGTTAACCTTATTAGCAATGCCATTAAGTTCACGCAAAAAGGCGGCATATTTATAAACATCTCCACCCTTACGCAAAACAACGATGAAGTAAGATTACGGTTCTCGGTAAAAGACAGTGGTATTGGTATACCTGCCGATAAACTCGATACTGTTTTTGAACGCTTTGAACAGGGTGAAACCGATACTACCCGTAAATACGGCGGCACAGGTTTGGGTCTTTCAATAGTAAGGAACCTGGTGCAATTACAGGGTGGCCATATTACCGTTGAAAGCGGCCCCGGCAAAGGCACTGAATTTATTTTTGAAATAAACTATTCGCTGATGCCGGTGGGCGAAGCTATGCTGGCCCCGGTAACAGATAAAACAGAGATCAGCGCCGGTGCGTTTCCCGATGCACGCATACTGGTTGTAGAAGACAATGCCATGAACCAGTTGCTGATAAAATTTACTTTCCAAAGCTGGAAGGTGAATTATGAATTGGCCGATAATGGTGCCAAAGCCATTGAATGGTTACAAAGGGAGAAATTTCATTTAGTACTGTTAGATATTCAAATGCCATTGATGGATGGCTATGCCACTTCGCAGGCTATACGTAAAGATCTTAAAAGCGATATTCCTATTATCGCTATGACGGCCCATGCGCTGGCAGGTGAACGTGAAAAATGTTTAAGCTTTGGCATGAACGACTATATTTCAAAACCCATTCACGAAAAAGAGTTGTATGGTTTGCTGGTAAGATACTTGTCGAACGACCGTAACAACAATATAGAAGCGCTGAAGAACGACCTGCACTATATTGATCTTAACTTTTTAGAAGATATGGTGATGAGCAATGGTGAATTTTTGCGCACCATTATAAAACAATTCCTGAAACAATTCCCCGGCGAAATGGAAACCCTTAAACATGCAGTGGATCAAAAAGACGCCCGCCAGGTAGCCACGCTTTCCCATCACATACAATCCACCGTTTCTATACTGGGTAAGAATACGCCCTTTTTTCAGCAGCTTGAAAAATTGGAGAAGCTGGCCAAGAAAAATACGGCCGCCCCGGTGCTCTCCAAGGAATATGATAAACTACACGATTACAAACACCAGTTATTACTGGAGGTGAACCAGCTTTTAACTTCTAAAGTATTCTAGCGTGAAACGGCAAACGTGAAACGTGAAATTTGCTCGCAATGGTTCAGCAAACTTTACGACCTTGCGCCGCCGAAATTCAAGCCGATTGCCGATTGCCGATTGCCGATTGCCGATTGCCGATTGCCGATTGCCGATTGCCGATTGACCTCACCGGGTAATTTCCGCCATTCGGCTATACATTTACCTAGTTCGCCGAAACTATTTACACAAGGGGTTTTCCTAACGTATTTTTGTGTGGTCAATACGAGGAAATACCCGCTGAAAAAACCCATAAAATAAATTAGTAATAAATTATTTTATATAGTTTTCCCCTAATCCCTAACACCGTAGAAATTCCTTGTCCCTTTAGCGTAGAAAATGCCCCGGCATAAATAACCCAAAACGAGTTAATGGTTAAGGCTTGATTTAGTTTTTGAAAAAGGGTGGACTGGTTAAGATGGGTTTATGTAGGTCCGTAGCGCATAAACGAACTTTTCATCTATAACAACCCGAACCGTAAGTAGCAAATAGCATTTTAGCTGGTCCGCCTTAATTTTATGCCGAACGCTTACCCCTAACCTCTAACGACCCCTTGTTTTGCAACAACCCTTGTGTATACCGTTTCGGTAGACCTTAAGAACCTGTCGTCCCCGATTTCATCGGGAAACACATTTCAGATCCGTAACCTGTTATCTGCTTCTGAAACCACCCTTAAGAAAACTAACTTAAAAGGACTGTTAATGTATGTTAGCAGTCCTTTTTTATTGGTTGAATCAGGCCCCCTCCAACTGTGAACTATAAACCAAGTAACTTATGAAAGTTCTATCACAGTAATTTCAGGTAATATACCTACCCGTCCCGGATAGCCAATAAAACCATATCCCCGGTTTACATACAATTTTTGATCGCCTGCTTCGTACAAACCGGCCCATCGTTTATACATATATTGAACGGGGCTCCAGCGAAAACCGGGCAGTTCAACCCCAAATTGCATACCGTGCGTATGACCGGCCAACGTTAGATCGATGTCGCCATATTTTTGAGTTACTTCGGCATCCCAATGGCTGGGGTCGTGGCTCATCAATATTTTAAAAGGATATTGTTCAGAACCGGGATAGGCCTCTTCCATTTTACCATATTTGCCAAAATTGCCTTTGGCGCTCCAGTTCTCAATACCCAATAGGGCAATACGGTCGTTGCCTTTTTCCAGCACCACGTGTTCGTTCATAAGCAAACGCCAGCCCATTTGTTTGTGCACCTGCTTCAATTGCTCCAGGTTCTCTTTTTTGGCTGCATGGCTTTCCCATTTTACATAATCGCCATAGTCGTGGTTACCAAGAGTTGAGTAAACACCCAGTGGGGCGTTCAGTTTACTGAACACGTCGATATAATCTGTCATTTCGGTGGCGCGGTCGTTTACCAGATCGCCGGTGAACAATATCATATCGGGCTTTTCTTTCAGTATTTTCTTAATGCCTTTTTCAACAGCTTCTTTATCGGTAAAACTGCCTGAGTGAATATCGGAGATGTGAACAATGCGCATTCCTTTAAAGGATGCGGGCAGGTTCTTAAAGTTCATTTTAAGCCGGTTCACCTGGTAGCGGTATTTATTACCAAAGCCATAAACCAGTGTGCTGAACAGGGTTCCGCCCACGGCCAATCCCAACCAGCTCATAAAAACAGAACGGGAAATTCCCGCCCCATCCTGGGCAACAACAGCAGCCGGTTTTTGAGCGAATTTGCTAAAGATCCAGGTTCCACCCCGGCGAAGATCATCAACGGCAAAAAAGAGCGCCGCTATTAATTTTGAAACGAAGAGACCGATCACGATAGCCCTTGAATAGGATACCAGCCAGCGCGGCCACGCGTCGGTGTTCATATAGGGCATTAATATAAAGTACACTAAACCCGAGATGGAAATGACCCAATAGCCAATTATGATGGCCATGCGGGCTTTTGAAGAGGCGGGTAACACTACCTGCAGGGCCTGGAAAATATAAAAGTCGAGCAGGGCCATAAGGCCCAGTAGAAAAAAGAAAAAACCTGAATTACGCATTGTTTCTTGTGTTGAATATGTTCGTTTGCCAGAGACCTTGTACCTACCGGAAGCCTTGTTGAGTATAGGTTTCCGAAGGAGGACGTACGATGTAAGAAGTATGAAGATCCAAACTGTATTTCTTACTTCCTACTTCTTACATCTTACTTCTGCCTCTTTAAATGAGGTAGACGAATCATAATCCCTAAAATTGTATGAATTCTTCAATTTGCGTTTCAATAGCCTTCATTGTACCGGCGTCGTGAAAATCGCCGGTGCCATGCATAACGTTATGAACCAACGAAATAGGCAGTTTATTGGGATGTACCACCACCCGCAGATAATGTAAAATACTTGTTAAATGCTCAAGGCCGCGCAAATTGCCGCCGCGGCCGGTAGCCACACCGGTAAGCAGGGCCTTCTTACCCCACCATGTTTTTTTGTAGTCAGAAATATCGAACATCAGCTTTAATACGCCGGGGATGCTTCCATTATATTCGGGAGAAATAAAGATGAATTTGGTAGTGGGCACCAGTATTTCATTTTCCAGTTGTACAAACTCAGGGGTTTTATCAATGTATTTCCAGCCTTCCAGCGAAATGAAATTCGGGGTAATATTTTTTGATTTAAAAACCTGTTGATAATGCCGGGCTACTTTTTCAGTATTGCTTCCCGGCCGGTTGGTACCGGAAACGATGGTATAAATTTCACTCATTGTATATTAAAATAACGAAGTACTGTGTTCTTGGTTTTGAATTTTTAGTTTTCTTAGCACACAAATCAAACTACATGAATTTAACTTATTACGGTCATTCCTGCTTCTCAGTCGACATCAAAGGTACAAAACTGTTATTCGATCCATTTATAACTCCTAACGAACTGGCCAGTAAAGTAATTGATGTAGATACTGTTGCTGCCGATTACATTCTGGTTTCGCATGGCCATGCCGATCATATTGCCGACTGCGTTCGTATTGCCGGCCGTACCGGCGCCAAGGTAATATGCAGCTGGGAAATTTACGAATGGCTGGGCAAACAGGGCATTTCGAACGTGCATCCCATGAATACCGGTGGTAAATGGAATTTTGGCGATTTTACCGTAAAGGTAGTAGTGGCGCAGCACTCATCGGGTTTGCCCGATGGAAGCTATGGCGGCAACCCGTTTGGTTTTATTGTTTACACTGAAGATGCCAATTTTTACTATAGTGGCGACACCGCCCTTACGCTCGATATGCAGCTGATACCCGCCTGGGCCGACCTGAACTTTGCCGTGCTGCCCATTGGCGACAACTTTACCATGGATGTGGCCGACGCCGTAGTAGCAGCCCAAATGGTTAAAGTAAAGCAGGTGATTGGCGTACATTACGACACGTTTGGTTTTATTAAAATTAACCACGAAGAGGCTAAAAAAGCCTTTGCCGATGCCGGCTGCACCCTTCATTTGTTAGAGATTGGAGAAGTGGTTGAATATGAATTGCGAATAGGACAATAACTAAGGGGATGAAAGTAATTTTCCGAGCCGTACCGTCATAAGTAGCGGGAAAATAACGGCTTGTAAAATATTAAAACATTAAATGCTGATAATAAGCCTAATGTAATAATTTTGCGTTCCAGTATGGAGCATCCTCCTTTTTTGGGGGATGCTTTTTATTGTTGAGTTTGATACAATTTTATTCACCTTCGGCCATATGCTCTGTATTGAATGCGGTAAATGAGTATATTGTCACCTAAATTTGCCCTTTCTACGGTTTAGGCACCGGAAAGAACGAATTGAATGTGCTGATTTTTCGTGTTTTTACGAAGGCATGGAAGCCGAAGCAAGTGAAACCAATTAAAAAATCCAACGGCCTGCCTGGCAGGCAGGAATGTAATTAATGACTATGGCCCGAGTAATTGGAGTAGCCAATCAAAAAGGCGGAGTTGGAAAAACCACTTCAGCCATCAACCTGGCGGCCAGCCTGGCCGTTCTGGAGTTCAGAACATTATTGGTAGATGCCGATCCGCAGGCCAACAGTACCAGCGGTGTAGGTTTTGATCTGCACAATGTTCAAACCAGTTTGTACGACTGTATGGTAAGCAGTACCCCGATGAAAGATGTGATCTTAAAATCGGAGATCCCTAATTTGGATATCATACCCTCGCACATTGACCTGGTAGGTGCTGAAATTGAAATGATCAACTATCCTAACCGGGAAAGTGTATTAAAAAGTTTACTGGAACCGGTGAAAGAACTGTACGATTTTATCATTATCGACTGTTCACCTTCACTTGGTTTAATAACCGTGAACGCCCTTACTGCCGCAGATTCGGTAATGGTTCCGGTACAGGCAGAATTTTTTGCATTGGAAGGTCTTGGCAAATTATTGAACACAATTAAGATTGTGCAAAGCCGTTTAAATCCTGACCTGGTCATTGAAGGTATATTGATGACCATGTACGACGGCCGTTTGCGTCTGTGTAACCAGGTGGTAAATGAGGTGCGCAAACATTTTGACGAAATGGTGTTTGATACTATTATCCACCGCAATGCCCGCATCAGCGAGGCGCCTAGCGTTGGTAAACCGGTGATCTTGTATGATGGTCAAAGTAAAGGGGCTGTCAACTATTTGAACCTGGCCAAAGAGATTCTGCAAAAGAACGACATGACGAAGATCAAGCAGGAAGAGCGTATATTAGAATAACAAACCATCATATACAATCAATGACCACCCCCAAACAAAATAAAGATGCGCTGGGTAAGGGAATTCGTTCCCTGTTGCAGAATATTGATTCTGACTTGAAAAACGCAGCTGGTAACCTGAAACAGGAGGTTGCCCAAACGGTTACTGCCATATTGCGGATCCCCATTGATCAAATTGAGCCAAACCCCCGTCAGCCCCGTCACGATTTCGATCAGCAGGCGCTGGAGGAACTGGCCGCTTCTATAAAGTTGCACGACATTGTGCAACCTATTACCGTTTCACAATTAACCACAACCGGTAAGTACCGCCTTATTTCGGGTGAACGCCGCTGGCGCGCATCTAAACTGGCGGGATTAACAGATGTTCCGGCATACATTCGCCAGGCAAACGACCAGGAGCTGCTTGAGCTGGCCCTGCTCGAAAACCTGCAACGTGAAGACCTGAATGCGGTGGAAATAGCCCTGAGCTATAAACGCATGATGGAAGAACTGAACTATACGCAGGAACAGGTGGCCGAACGTATGGGCAAGGAACGAAGCACAGTGGCCAACTATATACGCCTGCTGAAACTTCCGCCCGATATTCAGGTGGCCGTTCGTACCAACGTGATCAGCATGGGCCATGCCCGTGCGCTTATTAACGTTGATACGGTTGATAAGCAATTGTTCATTTTCAACGAGATCAAAAGCCGCAGCCTGAGTGTTCGGCAAACGGAAGACCTGGTTCGTAAAATGTACAAGAGCGGCACGGCTGCCGGTGTTAAGGAATCGGTAAAAAGCTCTCTTCCACCCGCTTATAAAAAAATTGAAGATAACTTAGCAACGCATTTTAGTACCAAGGTTCGATTAAATCATAACAAAAACGGGCACGGAGCTATTTCAATTGAATACTATTCAATTCAGGAACTGAATAAGATATTGGATCAGATCGGTGTCTCGGCATAAGTTCGCCTGCATGAAGCATGTTATCTTTGTTATTGCAATTATCCTTACAATACCAACGCTGGCAGTGTCACAGCATAAAGACACCCTTATTGTAAAAGATTCCACTGGTAAGGTAGTGGCCAGCTCAAAGGTGAAGAAGGGCTTGTGGAGAGATTCTGCCGGTAACCGCACTTTCGAACCACGCAAGGCGGCTATATATTCTGCTATTATGCCCGGCCTGGGCCAGATCTACAATAAAAAATACTGGAAAGCTCCAATTGCATGGGCAGCTGTAGGCATACCTATTTACACCTTTTTCTATAACCGTACCTGGTATAACCGTATCAGATATGCGTTGGAAGTTGGCGGTATGGACCCCGCAGACCCGGCCTATGCTGAGTCACTTGAAAAGGTACATGAAAAACTGCAAAGATTTGTAGTGGGTGGAAGAAGCTCGAGTTTATTGAACTACCGCAACGAATACCGCAGAGATATGGACTACTCCATTTTATTCACCCTGCTTTTTTGGGGTTTAAATGTTGTAGACGCCACTGTTGACGCCCACCTAAAAGGCTTTAATGTAAACGAAAACCTGAGTATGCAAATAAAGCCGGCCCTTCTTTCCAATTCAACTGTGGGGGTTAGCCTTGTGTTTAAGTTTGACAAGAATGGGCCGAAAAATTAATACCTTAGCGCTGCCAGTTCTTAGTTTTAAGTTTTTAGTTTATTGTTCATTGCCAATGTGCTGTACTAATAACTAATAGCTGAACTAATGAACCTGCCAACTCAACAGAGAACTAAGAACTAAAAACTAAGAACTAATATAGATGAAAATTGCACTGATAGGCTACGGCAAAATGGGTCATGCCATTGAAGAAATTGCATTGCAACGTGGCCATGAAATAGTTTTAAAAGTAGGCATTGAGAATATTGAGGACAATACCATCGAAAATATTAAGAAGGCCGATGTGGCCATTGAATTTACCGGTCCCGAAGTAGCATTCGATAACGTTATCAGGGTGCTCGATGCAGGCGTTCCGGTAGTAAGCGGTTCAACCGGTTGGTTGCAACGTTTTGAAGAAGCAAAAGCACATTGTACCAAAACCAACGGCGCCCTGTTGTACGCAAGTAACTATAGCGTTGGTGTAAACATTTTCTTCGCCATTAATAAAAGACTGGCTGAGCTTATGGCCCCGCACAAGGAGTATGATGTTAAAATGACCGAAATACACCATACCCAAAAGAAAGACGCACCCAGCGGTACGGCCATAACCCTTGCTGAAGGTATTTTGCAAGCGGTAGACCAAAAGAAACAATGGGTAAACGAAGCTTCTTCCAATAAAGCTGACCTGCAAATAATAAGCGAGCGGGTTGACCCAGCCCCCGGCACCCACGTTATTACCTATACTTCAGACATAGATGATATAGAAATTAAACATACAGCCCATAACCGCAAAGGATTTGCCACCGGCGCAGTACTGGCAGCCGAATTCATCCAAAATAAAAAAGGCGTGTACGGCATGAGCGATGTGTTAGGGTTGTAGTATAAGCCATACAAATAAGTAAAAGGAATATATTGTCAAATGATCCCGCAAATGCGGGATTATTTGTTTTATACCTTACAGCACCTGCGTTTTATAAATGGGATCTTAGTAATAAAAGCACTTTCTCTAAAAATTATAGACAAACCGGCTTCAAATTTTAATACCGCAATTAGACCAGACCAGCACAGTGGCTTATTTAAAGTTTGACATATCTCAATATTTATTTCAATTGAAGTTTCTTGTTTAGGATTTAAGTAAATTATAGTGCGATTTACCAAACTACTGCCTACATGAACTGTCAAAAACCGGATCATCCTTGCCATGCTTATACCTTTCCTGTTTCGCTACACATGGAATACGGCACCTCAGCTGGTCCGCCAATTATACCCTCCGCATTACCTTCATTTTCCCTCTTTTAACGTTTTACGGGCAGTGGCAGAAGATTTGATACTATAACATGTTGAAGCCTGTTGCAGTTAAGTCTTCGTGTAAAGCTAAAAGCCATCTAACCCATAACCTTTATCGGCTGAATCTTTAACCTGCCAAACATGAAACGAAAAAAGATTCGAATGGCTGTTGCAGAAGATCACCAAACGGTTATCGATGGCTTACTATCGTTGCTTCACAAACATGAATATTTCAAAGCAGTGATCATAACCACCAACCCCCAGGAGCTGCTTCGCCAGATGGCCTGCACACCCGTTGATATTTTATTTGCCGATGTAACCATGTTGTACAGGAATGGGCACGAACTGGCTCACAAAGTGAAAGATCTGTTTCCACGGGTAAAAATGGTGGCCCTGTTTGAAAAAGAACAGAATAACATTGTGAACACCATGATAGAGGAGGGATCTGTGTTGGGATTTGTTTTAAAAAGCACTGACAAACATACCATAACCAAAGCACTGGAAAACATGATTGAGCATATTTACACTAACGACAAAACCTTGAAAGAAATGCCTAGTCCTACTGTCCGCCTCAGAAAAGTAACTCCCGAAACAACTCATCTTACCGGCCGGGAGCTTGAAGTAATTCGCCTGATAGAACAGGAGTACAGCAACAAACAGATCGCCGAAAGGTTATTTATCAGCGAGCGCACCGTTGAAACACACCGTAAGAACATTTTCCGCAAAACTAAAACCACCAGCGTAATAGGGCTTATCAAATACGCCTACGTAAACAAGCTGGTTTCTATCAGGTAAAGTTAAAAATACATCATCGGGCATTACCCTACCCTTCCGGTAGCCTGGTTTACAACCGGTAACCGGCGGGCTTTTACATCCATCCAATTTGGATATCGGATGATAAATAAATTATTTTATCTTACGCCCTTATAGTTCCCACCCCGGCCGCCGGCTGCAAGGCTGGCAGAAGGGGTGGGAGCAATTACGTGTTTAAAAAGAAAATACATGCTATCTAAGAAAGCCCAGTATGCCTTTAAGGCCTTGATGTATATGGCTGATAAGAAAGACAATGAACCCATTCTTATAGCGGAGATCTCTAAAAAGAAACGCATCCCTCTGAAGTTCCTGGAAAACATATTGCTTGAGCTAAAGAAAGCCGGCATACTTGAGAGTAAGAAAGGAAAAGGTGGTGGATATTTCTTCAAAGTATCGCCCAAAGAGGTTCCCCTGGCTAAAATTGTGCGGTTGATAGACGGTCCTATTGCCATGCTACCCTGTGTAAGCCTTTACTTTTATGAACGGTGTAAGAACTGCGATGAAAAGCAATGCGGCCTGCACGATATGATGGTGCTGGTACGGGATGCCAACCTGCGGATTTTGGAGAAGAAAACCGTTGCCGACCTTACCAAAAAGATGGTATAAATCAACATTTTGTCAATCACCACCTATTTGTAAGGCATCCCCCATGCCTTACATCATAATTGCGTAGAGTTTCATACTTAAATTGTAGCTTTGCGCCCGAAATAAACATTCAAAAAGATATGTCTACACTCACCAAAAACATTGATTTTTCACTTCCCTATAAGGTAAAAGATATCAGCCTTGCAGAATGGGGTCGTAAAGAGATACGCCTTGCCGAAGCTGAAATGCCGGGTTTGATGGCGTTACGTGCTGAATATGGTTCATCGAAACCGTTGAAAGGCGCCCGTATTGCCGGCTGTTTGCACATGACCATTCAAACTGCTGTGCTTATTGAAACCCTTATCGCTTTAGGTGCCGAAGTAAAATGGAGCTCTTGCAACATCTTCTCTACGCAAGACCACGCTGCTGCTGCTATTGCCGCTGCCGGTATAGGTGTTTATGCCTGGAAAGGCCAAACAATTGAAGAAGCCGACTGGTGTATTGAACAAACCTTGTTCTTTGGCAGTGCCGACCGTCCGCTGAATATGATCCTCGACGATGGTGGCGACCTTACCAACATCGTATTCGATAAATACCCCGAGCTGGTTCAACACATCAAAGGTTTAAGTGAAGAAACCACTACCGGTGTTCACCGTTTGTACGAAAGAATGGCAAAAGGTACTTTACCTATCCCTGCCTTCAACGTAAACGATTCTGTAACCAAATCAAAATTCGATAACAAATACGGCTGTAAAGAATCACTGGTTGACGCCATCCGCCGCGCTACCGACGTTATGCTGGCTGGTAAAGTAGCTGTGGTTGGTAGTTATGGCGACGTAGGTAAAGGTTCTGCCGCTTCCCTGGCAGGAGCCGGTTGCCGCGTTATCGTTACCGAAATTGATCCTATTTGCGCTTTACAAGCCGCTATGGATGGTTTTGAAGTTAAAAAGATGATCGACGCCGTTAAAGAAGCCGATATCATCGTAACCGCTTCTGGTTGCCGCGACCTCATCACCGCCGCGCACTTTAAAGCAATGAAAGATAAAGCCATTGTTTGTAACATTGGCCACTTCGATATCGAGATCGACGTAGCATGGTTGAACAATAACTACGGACATACCAAAGACACCATTAAACCTCAGGTTGACCTATACAACATCGACGGCAAAGAGATCATTCTGCTGGCTGAAGGCCGCTTAGTGAACCTCGGTTGCGCTACAGGCCATCCAAGCTTTGTAATGAGTAACTCATTTACAAACCAAACACTGGCTCAGCTGGAACTGTGGACTAACAGCAAGAACTACGAGAACAAAGTATACGTTCTGCCTAAACACCTCGATGAAAAAGTTGCCCGCCTGCACCTGAAAAAGATCGGTGTTGAGCTGGATGTACTTACCGACGAACAGGCTGCTTACCTGGGTATACCCAAGGAAGGGCCTTTCAAACCAGAGCATTACAGATATTAATATCTACGGTACAATATATACAAACCCCTCTGCCACCAGGCCGGGGGGTTTTTGTATTATATAAGTCCATGGGCTTATAATTACTATTTATAAGCCTATAGACTTATAATTTGGCATTATAAGCCTATAGGCTTATATTTGTGATAAGAGGAAATAGTATATGGCTGCAGAAAAAGCAATAGTAATAAGCGGCGATATTGTTGGTTCGTCATTTTTAAAGCCCGGAAGCCGAAGGAAGCTGCAAGGCCTCCTCGATTTCTTTTTTGAACAAATGAAAGAAAGCCTTCCCGATCTTCAGGTACAGCAATACCGCGGTGACAGCATACAGGCAATACTTACCCGTAACCGTACACAGGCCTTACGTGTATCGTTAATGTTGCATAGTTATTTAATACAATATGCATTTAAAATGCGGCTGGCCATTGGAGTAGGTGATATAAAATTCAAAGGCAAAGATATTATCACCAGTGACGGTACCGCCTTTCAGGCCTCAGGCCCTGCCCTCGATGAACTGGTGAAAAGCGGCGAGCTTATAAGCATTGCCGGCGATGAACATTTTACCGCCGAATGGCAGGTACACAGCGCATCACTTAATTACTTTATTCAGCACTGGTCAATTCAACAATCAGAAGCAATGCATTTGCAATTGGGCAGCCTTACCCAGGAGGCTATTGCACAAAAATTAAAAATAAAACAGCCTGCAGTATATTACCGGCTGCAGGGCGCCGGCTGGGCAGTTGTTAATAAAATTCTCACCCGCTTCGAATCGGTTATACCAACCCTTTAATTTAT
Organism: Niastella sp. OAS944; assembly: GCA_024809215.1. Classification (GTDB taxonomy): domain Bacteria; phylum Bacteroidota; class Bacteroidia; order Chitinophagales; family Chitinophagaceae; genus Niastella. The sequence goes on from JANUBW010000001.1 coordinate 356,057, forward strand.
ATTTAAACGCTGAACGCATAATGCAGAACGCCCAACACTAAAGCCACAATAGGCATTGTCTTTGCGTTAAGCGTTTGGCGTTTAGCCTTAAGCATAAAATTATGGTAACCTTATTTCAATGGATATTCGCTCACCTCGTAGGCGATTTTTTATTGCAATCGCGCGCCATGGTGCGCCACAAACAACGATTGAAAGCCCGCTCCTGGATGCTTTATGCGCATTGCGCCATACACGGACTGCTTGTTTACCTGTTTGCACCCGGTTGGAATTTATGGATAGCGCCCCTGTTGGTAATGCTTACCCATTTTATAATTGATCTTTGGAAACTGTACCAGAGCGACAAAGTAGTATACTTTATAATTGACCAGGTGGCGCATTTGCTTACCCTGTTTGGTATATGGTGTGTGTTTGTGGCCCCTAAAGGCTGGGCGCCTCAACAATGGGTATCGGTTATGCATAATGAAGCAACCTGGGCCATAGCAGCCGGCTACCTCACAGTTACCTTTCCTCTATCACTATTACTGGCAAGCGCCACACAGCGCTGGCGACGCGAGGCCGAGGAACAAACCATGCGTTCATCGGTAAGCCTGAATGAAGCTGGTAAATGGATCGGTATATTTGAACGCATACTCGTATTCACCTTTGTGATCACCAGCCACTTTGAAGGCATAGGCTTTTTAATAGCCGCCAAATCGATCCTGCGCTTTAATGATATAAAAGGTACCGAAGCACGCAAAGAGGCCGAATACATTCTTATAGGAACGTTAATGAGCTTTTCGCTATCTATATTGATAGGACTTGTTGTAAGAAGTGTTATCCCGGCGCCGGCAGCCCCCGTTGTTCCTCACCTGTTCCCTTAGGCCGGCACTTTAACAAACAATTTGTAGCCCCTGCCGTTTTGTTTATAGAAACAAACCGGGGTTATATGAAAAATAAGATCATAAAATACAGCAACTTACTGTGGCTTGCGGTGATCGCTTTTGCGCTGTTTCCCCTAACTACCGAAGCCCATTGTAGAGGCTCAGAACTATGTATTCAAAGCACAAAGCGCCCTCCCAACAGGTGGGGCTACCAGGCAGCTCACCGGCGACTTTGACCTGCGCATTTCAAAAGATACTATCCTTAGCGATCTGCCTTACTTTGGGCGGGCATTTACAGCACCGCTGAACCCATCTGAAGGGCCTTTGCGTTTTACCTCAACCGATTTTCAATACGCTGTGTCCAACAGAAAAAAAGGTGGCTGGAATGTAACCATTACACCCAAAGATGTACAGGACCCACGACAGCTTACCATGAGCATTTTTGATAACGGTACAGCCTCAGTGGTTGTAACCAGTTATAACAGACAGCCAATTTCATTCAACGGTTACGTTACCGACAAAAAATAAATTATGTTCTTAAAGGGTTGCAGGTACACAGCAACCCTTTTCATTTCTCTTAACTAAGAGTTTGCATTTATCTGCTACAACATACTAACCCTCATTACTAACACTTCGGTTATTACCCGGTAATACACTTACTTATCAGTCTGTTGATCGGCGACAACTTCTTTACAGAAACATACCATCAGGTGATAATAATCATATGATATAACGCATTTCTGCGTTTACTTTACATGTACACACTGACTCTTACCTGTTCCTAGAAGTATTTTTATTTAAAATCTAATGCATCCCCTATGCTACAAACAAACCGCTCAACCCTTAACTTCTATGGACCCGATACGGCTGTTCAATTCCGCGAGGTCAAACTTCACAGCAGAAGCAATACCAACACATTACTTATTCAAAAGAACTTTCTTATAGATCACATCAGTGATGCCGTTGTATTTACCGACATGGACCTGCGTATCATTTACATCAACAAAAAAGCTGAACAGGTGTATGGCATAAAATCGAAAGCGGTAACCGGCCAGCCGTTCAGAGAGGTGATACAATACGACTACATGGACGATACGCGCGAGCAGGCGCTGCAAATACTACAACAAACCGGCCGTTGGCAGGGCAAGGTTGTTTACACCAGGGACGACAAACAGGTATTTCAACTTTTGGCTACTGTTACTTTTGCCCATAACGAAAAAAAGAAACGCGTTGGGCTGATAGCCACCCTGAAAGACATTACCGCCCAGGAACTCAGCAATGAAGCCGCCCGCAAAAACAAACTGGAGCAACAGAAAGAGATCAACCGCTTAATGATAAAGACCCAGGAAAACGAACGAAATGAACTGGGCCGTGAACTACACGATAACATAAACCAGATACTGGCCGCGGTAAAACTGCAACTGGAATTTAGTCTTGAGAACTACGATGAAGAAAAATGCACTGTTGAAAAATGCAAGAACAATATTGAAGAAGTGATCAGGGAAATACGCAACCTTTCGCACCGGTTGGTACTACCCCGTTTTGCAGAGACCAGCCTGATAGCAGAAATTCAAAAAACAATAGATAACATTGCGCAGCAGCAACCTGTTTATCTCAATGCGCATGGATTGAATGAAGCACTGCTAACCGATAATATAAAAGAAACCATTTACCGCATTATTCAGGAGCAGCTTGCCAATATCATAAGGCATGCCCGCTCAAAAAAAGCAGTGATAAAATTGTATAATACCGACACAAGCTTATTCCTTTCTATTGAGGACGATGGGGTTGGTTTTAACACCAGCCAATTGCGCAAAGGAGTAGGCATTACCAATATACTGAACCGGGTTGAGATCTATAACGGCTCGGCATGCATATCATCTTCACCTGGTAAAGGATGCCGGTTAGATGTTTCAATACCGCTAAACGCCAAAGGCTGAACGCTGAACTTCGCGAGCAAGCGTTAAGCGTTTAGCGTTCTGCCTTATGCGTTTTATAGCCAGGTTGCTTTATACCCCTTGTTGGCTTTCTCTTTGATCAGTTTATCTTTTTCAAGCTGGGCTGTTGTTTCCTTAGCAAAGGTTTTAACATGCACCTGCCCTTTTGTTCCTACCCTTCCATACCGAACAATGAGTTTGCAACCATCGAGCGCTGCTTCCCAAAAGCGGCTGGTTTCCCCTTCTGCATTAACAAGCCGGTGAAATGTTAAATGATCATAGGGTGTTGCCGGTCCTTCGGGTTTTGGTGGCTCAGCCTTTACTTCAGGTTCAACCCCTGCCGTTTCAGTTAATTCCCCGGCGGCAATAGCTTGCGCTTCCGCGCCTTCTGCTTCAACAATTTTCTCCTCTTCGGGCTCCACTTCCTGATGAAGTCGTTTTATTATTTGCTCCAGTACCCGCTCGGGTTGGCTTAACCAGTCTTTTGCAAATACGTTAATGGTTCGCCAGTTGAAAGTTTGCAAAATGGCCGGGCGCTGGTAATACTGCTCCAGCAGGTTCTCATTTTTATAGTGCCGGTCATCGTCAATCAAAATACTAAGGCTATAGGTAGTATCGGTTGGTTTTGCTTTTACAGCCAGCGAACATTTAAAATCGCTTTGCCCTACCTGTTCAGCCACCTCATACCCTTTCTTTTCCAACTGTTCTTTTATCTGTTGCAGAATAATGCTGTCTGCTTTTGATTTTGATCTGTCTTTTTTATGCAGCACCAGGCTGTCTAAAATGGTACGGGCCGAACGCATATCGCCACAGCTTACCAGTTCGCTATACTGTAAAAAGCGTTTAAAGTAATTAGCGCCTTCGTTGTACTCATTTGTAATATGATTGTGTCTTATGCTGCTTACTACCGCCATATGCTTTTTAGCGCGGCTGAAAATTACGTTCAGGCGTTTTTCACCACCCTTCTTATTGATAGGGCCAAAATTCATGATCATTTTTTTACGGGAGTCAAATCCATAACAAACGCTCATGATGATAATATCGCGTTCATCGCCCTGCACATTCTCCAGGTTCTTTACAAATAAACCGGTGAACTGGTCTTCCTCGGTACGGCTCCAGGCATCTTCCAAAGCCTGTTCAAACGCTTTATCTTTCGACGCCAATTGCGTCAATGCGTTTTCAATGGCTTCCTGCTGCTCCTGGCTAAAGGCCACAATACCTATACTTTCCTTTACTTTCCGTTGCAACAGGGTTTTTACCATAAAGGCTATATAATCGGCCTCATCGGTATTGATGCGCTTTTCATATACACTATTGGGCAAAAAGTGGAAGCTGATACTGCGATCGAACAGGGCGTCCACATGTTTGGTTGCCTCCTGCGGCTTTGTTACCTCAATTGATTTCTTTTCGGTATGATGAATGGTCTTATCGGGAATAGTAAGCAGGTTGGCCTCATAAAAGGCGTGGTTGCTAAAGCTAATGAGTGTTTCAAAACGGCTGCGATAGTGCCAGCCAAGCATTACGTTGTTCAGCTTTCTGGCGCCCTGTATCAGCAGGCTGTCGGCATCATTGCTTAACAGCTCATCATCATTATCGTCATTGTATACTTCCAGGTCATCGGGATCTTCGGTGCGTACAGCAAAGAAATTGGTAGGCGGCATTTGTTTATCATCACCAACAATAATGGTTTGTTTGGCGCGGTACAATGCAGGTATGCCCTCTTCCAGCGTTATCTGGCTGGCTTCGTCAAAGATCACCACATCAAAGAAATCAATATCAACCGGTAAGCTGTCACTAACACTTAACGGGCTCATTAACCATACCGATTTCAGGTCCTTCAACACCAAACCACTTTCTTTGGCCGACAGTTCGCGAATACTTTTAAAACGAATGCTTTTATTGAATTCATTCTCCAGGATCTTGCGGCCTTCGGTGTAGTTCTTTTTAAACTCCCGTTGCTCGGGCGACAGCTGGCTGCTTGCGATATTGCTCAATTCCACATTGTTCAAAAACCGTTGACGTACGGCCGCCCTGATATAATCGGCATTTACCTTCAATAACTGTTTATAACAATGCTGTATTTGCCGCACCGCCTTTTCAATGGCGTGCATATCGGTATTGGCAAACGGTTTATTGTTCTGGTAAACGTGCGCCAGTGTTTTATTGGCCATGCCCGCTTCGGCCTGCAAAGGCGTAACCGGCACTTTTCTTAATACCTCTTTTACCGATTCGGGCAATTCTGAATACTCACGCAAAGCAGGTAACAGATCGCTCAGGCTTTCGGCATTCATACTAATGCTTTCCAGCTCGTCGTAAATTTCGCTTACCGGTTTGGTATCATACTCATTCAAACATTGTTGCAACTGAACCTGCAGCTTTTGCATGTTCTGGTTCAACTTGCTCAGCTTCGTTACCAGTTGATTTGCTTCGGTATGATGCAGTAAATAATCAATTTCCTTATCGCCTTTTCTGGTCCTTATGCGCTCTATGCTTAAGTGAGTAAGGTCAACATTATCTACTTTATATTGCTGTTGCAGGTAGTGCCGTTCCATGGCTACCATGTTAGCCGCATCGTATTCTTCTTTTAGCTGTTGTAAAACAGTTGTATAACCGGGGTGCACGGCATGTTGTGAAAAGTCGTAGCATTCGTCGATCTTATTCTTCAGCCTGTTCCATTTGCTGTTAAGGAATTTAAAGAATGTATCCTCATGTTTGGCAGCCAATGGAATGGCAGCCAGCATATCCTGTTCACTCAGCTTGAACTTCCAGTTCTTATTACGATCTTTTATTTGTTCATAAAGCTGTTGTTGCTGTTTGTATAAATGAACGCCTTTATCGAATTTTCTGGCCGCTTCATTGCCTTCATCAACCAATGCCAGGTTATCGGTTTCGGCCAATGGGTTCAAAACAATGGCAACCTGTACCAGGTTCTTTATTTGCTCTAACCGGTTGGTATGTTCGGGCGGAATATTGTTTTCCCGCACAACAGAAGTAATATCTGTAAGCAAATTGCGGCTATGCAACAACAGGTTCTCTAAAACCGTTTGCGGGTTTTCATTGCTGAAAATGCTTTCATTTATTTTGCTGAACGGGTGTTCGGCAAACGTAGGTTCGGCACCGGTTTCTTCCAGCGCATTGCTCAGTTGCTGAATAACATTTCCAAACTCGAGCCATTCTTTATAATGCGGCAATGCATCGGTTTCTTTTACCGAACGGGTAACAAGGTGTTCTTTTAATTCAACCACCCTTTCGAGCAATTTTCTGAATTCAATGCCGGCTTGTTCGGGAATGGCGGTATGCGTAGCATGAAACTGTTTTAACAATTCCAATTGTTCATTGGTTTGTTTTAACAAGGCGCCCCGGCTACTCTGGATCCTTTCCAGGTCCATTTTATTTTTGGTGAAATCTTCGTAGGTTTCTTTCAGGTTCCGGATAAACTCTTTTTTATCACCCAGGCTATCGTGAATATAACAACACAATTCATCGAGCCCCTGTTGCTTCAGGCGGTGATAAACCACATCGAGCGCTGCCCGTTTTTCGCACACGAATAAGATGCTATGGCCTCGGGCTGCAAAATCGGCAATCAGGTTGGTAATGGTTTGACTTTTACCTGTTCCCGGTGGGCCCTGAATAATATAACTTTCCTTTTCACGGCTTTTTAAAATAGCGCGCGTTTGTGTTGGGTCGGCAGTAATAACATGATACCAGTCATCGGTATTGTTCATCTCCTGCGTTGCCTCACTGGAAGGTTTTGGCTTGTTGCTGAACAGTTGTTCAAATACCTCATTGGGCACCTGGTTGTCAATTACAAAATTGTAATCGCGCACCAGGCTCATTTTCTTATAATTGAAATTGCCCAACACAATATTACACATGTCAAAATCCCAGCTATACGGATTGCCTTCGCTTTCTGAAAGCTCAAACAGCGGCCTTCTTTTATCGGCTATACTTTCCGTTAGTTGAGAAGGTACAATACGGGCATCTTCCTGCCCTAATGACTCCAGAAAGCCACGTTTAGGTTCTACCCGTTGTTTGAATATTTCGAGCCCCAGCGGTTTGTATTGCTGCTGCTGGTAACTATAACCAACATCTTTATAATTGCTCAATTGTTTACCCGAACGCTGTAACCGCTTTTTAAAATTGGTAACGGTTTGTTTGGCTTCATTGTGCACCAGCCTTATCCGCGGCTTTTGAATATAGTTTAAAACAATACCCTGGTTGGCCGCATCTATCTGGCTTTTCAGCAACTGATAGAACTGTTCGGGTGTCATTTCATCAAGATCAACAAAATCGGGCAGCTCAATACCGTACAGCTCTTTCAGGTAGCTGGCCAGTACGGGGTTCACCTCAGCCACATTATCGGTGATCTTTAAAATATAATGGTCTTCTTTCAGCTTTTTGTTCTTCTTTAATTCGGCCGGCACCAGCAACAACGGGCTTTGTATCCTTTCTTCAGGATCTTCTTTCAGGTTATGCCAGTTAAGGTATACGATCACCAGCTTCAGCTGGCTAAAGCCATACTCCTGAATATCGCGTTGCGCTTCTATTCGTATTTTATCGAGCGAAGAAGGCAGGTACAAATGATCTTCAAAACGCAGGTATTTATTTAGAATGATCTCCTTCATTCCTATTACGCGTTCGCTGATCTCTTTGTTCCAGGTAAATAATAATTCGGGGCGAATGCTTTGATAATGCAGCACCATAGGTACACTGCTCACCGTTAGGTTTACAAACCGCATATTAGGTTTGTAATACAATAAACGGTTACGCCGGCTGGTATCGAATAAGCGGTTGCGAAGTTTATTTAAAATAAGCTGGTTGCGGTTGGTCAACGATTTATTGATCCAGCCGGCTATATTACTAAGGTCGGTTTGCTTTTCGGGATCATAATCGCGGTAATGCTGCAGGCGGTTTACGATATCATACAGGTCCTGTATACGCTTTTGCCTGCTTAGCTCCGTCATTTCAGCAATTAATGAGCTAATTGTGGGGTGAATACGATGATTGTATAAGATGGGGTTGCTGCGGTATTTTGCAAACAACGCCAGGTCTTTTTCTTCATTTAAATTCAAACCCAGCGCCATACTGCCTAACACGCAACCCAGGCAAAAAATATCGGTAAGTTCATCGTGGTGCCCCAGGTTCATTTCAAAACAACGGTACCCGGGAATAAAGGCGGGATGGGTAAGCGTTTCGTTACCATTCAGGTGAATTTGTACATTCTCTACCGATACGGCACTATCGTCGATCTCCAGTCCGGGCTTTGTATTGCCCAACGGATCATAATGCCGCGACTTATGTCTTTCAAATAAGGCTACCACTTTACCAATAGCATTCATGGGCTTGTGGGCTGCCCGTTCATCAACATCGAGCCGGTTATCGGTAATGAACAATGCACTCTCGTTTTCAAACGGAGCTACAAGGCCGGCCTCGTGAAAGCTAATTACTTCTTTACACAAAGGCAGCACAAATGCTATTACATCATCGGTGGCATAGTCTCCATTATCGAATGCTGTTTTCAGAAATTGCCTGAATGATTGAACCTGTATCGACATATTTCAATGGATTAAGATCAGTATAGTATATCAATTATATTTTCTGTGGCAAGCGGCTATTGAACGGGCGCTTTTTCTTCGTACACCTGTTCTTTTTCCCCTTCTTTTATTTTGTACCAGGCGGCCATTGTTTTTTGCTTATGTGTTTGCAGCTTTTTATCGGTGAGTTGTAACTCTTTTTTAACAATGGCGTCAAACACCTCATTCAATTGCAGGTTTTCGGCAAATTGAAAAGCCCAGCCAAAAGGCATTTGTTCCAGTTCGCCATCAACCAACGCAAAATCGAGCATAATATAACCCAGGTAATCTTTTATGCTGGCATGCGATGCACTTATCATTTCAACTAAATCCTCTTCCAATGTAATAGAATCATCGTAAGAGAAATCGTCAAAGTATTGTTTTGCCAGGCCGGTAACCAGGGCGCTCCTGAACCAGGTTGGCTTTAATAGTAACTGCATGAACTTTCGGGTAAGCACCAACAGGTCTTTCTGTTTAAATACATCGAGCTGATCGAGATCCGTCATGCCTTCTATCATACTAATGATCTCTGGCTCGGCTGCCTCCTGTTTTTCGTGCCACAGCTGTATAGCTCTGGCTCTTATGAAATTCTCGGGGTGCGAAACAGTAGCTGCTTTTACACCGTTATCATTAGAGAAGATCTCTTCAGCCTGCTTCACATAGCTTTCAGCACTTACTTTATCTAACCCGGTGGCAATTTTAACCAGTGAAGTAATTACCGGTTTTGTATCACCCACCACGGTGTATGCTCCACGATCGCAGAATATTTCGGTATACAACCTGTATAAACGGGCTGTTTCATAATAGGCCGCATCACTGTTATAATTACCCGCAATGGCCATTATGATGCGTTCGGCTGTTTCCAGTTCGCCCTGCAGCATGCCATACAGCTTTATATGAGTAAGTTCATGCGCCAGTATGGCCAACAGTTCATCTTCATCTAACAACTGCGTAATACGGCCACTAAAAACAATATGCGCTTCATTGTTGAGGAAAACAATGCTTGCATTTATTTCATCGGTATACTGGGCCTGATAAACAGTAACAGGTAATTGCTGAAGCCCTAATTTTTCTTTTGCTTTATTAACTTTCTCATAAATGCCCGCATCGGCCTGCTCGTCGAATTTGTAAGTATTTTTTAACAATTCGGTTTTATATTGGGCCAGCTGTTCTTCTTTTGTTTTTACCGCAGCAAAGAAATTCCAGGTTGTTGCCTGCTGAGCAAAATGATCCCGAACTTTCAGGTGGTATGGAAGCGCTTGTAACATATATTGGTATATATAGTATAAAAGAATTAATATTTTGGGAACAAACAACAGCCTTTAACGGCTAAGGATATTAGAAAGGGACAAACAGATCAGCAACTTTTTAATCTTTTGGTACAGGTTAACTTGTAATAATTTCAAATACTATGCCTTTTTTATGAAACGTGCTGTTCTATGATTTATTTGCACCCCCACAGAAATTATGATTTTTTTGTGCAAAACAACCCATTCTTCGACACAATAGTCCGTTTCATCTATTTGTTGGCACCAATGTAATTCATACCACATACCTTCAGTGTGAGCGGCCAAGGGGGTGTACAACTTTTACCAGCAAGTGACTTTTAACATAATCCAAGGGTAGCCCCTGGAAGCCGCTCTTTTTCTGCAACGGCAATAACCTGCCCGAACCCACAACAGATTCAAACAGGTACTAACGTAATAGAAGGTTTGTTTTTGTAAAAGTTTAATGAGGTCAGCAATCACTACCCGCAGGTTCCTGCATATCGTGCAAAACTTTTTGCAGTTCTACAATGGAGCTTAATTTAGAAACAAAAGCATGAGCACCGGCTTCAAGCGCCCGCTCTTCTTCTCTTCTTGTATTGGTAATTGAAAATGCAATGATCTTTATATCGGGCCACTGTTCTTTAAGCGCAGCAATGGTTTCATAACCATTCATCACCGGCATATTGAGGTCGGTAATACAGATATCAGGTATTTTACCAATTGACAATTGTCTTAAAAGATCTCTTCCATGAATGGCTGTGAGTATAACATCATATCCCCACAGTGAAATGATCTCCTGAATACTGTTCCTTATAACAGAAGAATCGTCAACCAAGGCTACCTTAATCCCATTACTATTCATAACTACAAAAATTAAATGATCTCCTTGCCGGTTTACGGATTAAAATCCTATTAATTGCAATAGAGAATTCAAAAAGTACAAATTCCTTTACAGGTTCAGGTCTTTACAGGTTTAACCGGATAATTGAAGGTGAGGATAAAATAGACGGTTAAATGGCAAGAATACTTTCTGACACAAAAGTAATTTAGTTATAGAGCTATCAAATAAATGCAGGCGTTTATAACCAACAAACCAATGTTACTACTTTAGAAAAATACGGGTTTCTATTTATCAATGCGAGTATTGTCGTTGTGACACTTTTTTAATAATTAACAAAGCCCTGTTAGTTACCCACAATTCAACATTACGTTATTGTTAATTAAAATTTTTAAGGTAATCTTGCTGCGCTGAATCGTTTTCTATGAAAAGTGTAATGAATTAAGTGCTTATGAATTCGTGTATTCATATGGAAAACGATTACCCCAACCATACAACCACCCAGCTGCTTATACAGCACATTAGTGAAGCTGTAGCAAAAAGCTTTAGCACGCCCAATCAGTATGGCGATGCCATTCTTCTTTTCAACACCGATCTTCTTTGTATTGAAGCTAATATAAATGCCTGCCAGTTAACAGGCTATAGCAAAAATGAATTGCTGACCTTACATTTATCCGACTTACTGCATATAGATGAGTTACAACAGCCAATACCAGATATCAATACTTTAAAGGCCGGTGGTAAATTGGTATGGGAAAGAAAAATGCGGGCAAAGAATGGTGCAACCTGGTATGCGGCCTTTACACTGCAGGCAATACCTAACAATCAAATTCTTGCACTTGTAAGCGATATTACCAAACATAAAAAAACAGAACAGGCTTTAAAGCAAAGCGAAGAAAGGCACCGGCTGCTTTTTCAGGAAAGCCCGTTGCCCATGTATATAATTGATCTTGAAACATTTCACTTCCTCGATGTAAACGAAGCAGCCCTTATTTCTTACGGCTATTCTAAAAAAGAATTCCTTTTATTACGGGCGCTTGACATTAGGCCGGTTGAAGACTTTGAAAAATTCTATTCCCAAACGCCTACTATAAGTTCGGGACTGGTAAGCATGGGTTTGTTCAGGCACAAAAAGAAAGACGGTGCTATAATGGATGTTGAAATGTATTCGCACGATTTTCTTTACAATGAAAAATTAGCACGCCTGGTGCTGGCCATCGATATTACCGAAAAGTTGGAAGCCACCAGGGAGTTTCGCAAAAACACTACCCAGTTACGCGAACTGAGTGATCACCTGTTGAACATCAGGGAAGCAGAACGTACCAACATAGCCCGCGAAATTCACGATGAACTGGGGCAACAGCTTACCATTTTAAAAATGGATGTTAGCTGGATACATCAAAAGCTACAAAGGCATGAAGACGGCCCCCTGCTGCAAAAAACAGCAGACACCCTGAAGCTGCTAAATGAAACTATTAAAACCGTACGGCGTATAGCTACAGAGCTGCGGCCCAGTATGCTCGACGACCTGGGTCTTATTGAAGCTATTGAATGGCAAAGCAAGGAATTTGAAAAAAGATCGGGTATTCATATCTCATTTAAATCTGGCACAACGCCATTACCTGTATCCAGCGCAGTAGCCACCTCCCTGTTCAGAATATACCAGGAAGCATTGACCAATATTGCACGTCATGCCAATGCTAAAAACATCTTTAGCACGCTAAAGCTTAATAACAACCAGGTAATTCTAACAATAAAAGATGATGGTATTGGCTTCGATATGCAGACGTTGGGCCTGAAAAGAACATTAGGGCTGTTAGGAATGAAAGAACGCACATTAATGATAGGCGGGCATTTTGAAATACAAAGCAAACCGGGAGAAGGAACAACGATTGTAGTTACCACTTCTGTACAACCGGAAGAACAGCCGCCAAAATTGCAACCAGGTCAATAAATAATGAGATAATCCGTTTATGCTATATAAATACCATTAATCAAAGGATATTTTGAAATATATTTTAAACCGCCCGCCCGCCCCAAAGGTAATATGGGCAACAAAAAGATTGATAAATAACCCCCAACCATGAAAGTTCTAGTTGCAGATGATCATGCCATAGTGCGAAAAGGACTAAAACAGATCTTATTGGATGAATATCCCTTTGGCGTAATAGAGGAATGCTCCAATGCCGAAGAGTTGGTGCAAAAAGCCAATGACGACCAATGGGATGTTATAATCAGCGATATTTCAATGCCTGGCCGAAGCGGTTTGGAAGCGTTGCACCAGATCCGTATTCAGCACCCCCGCCTTCCTGTGCTTATTTTAAGCATGCACCCCGAAGAACAATATGCTATTCGCGCATTAAAAGCCGGCGCTTCTGGTTACTGCAGCAAAGACCTGGCCCATGAAGAACTGGTAAACGCAGTAAGAAGAGTATTGACCGGCAAAAAATATATTACTCCCACACTTGCCGAAACCCTGGCCACCCAACTGGAAGATGAGAGTCAGCCGGAACCCTATAAGCGTCTTTCAGACAGGGAATTTGATGTATTCAGATTACTGGCCAGAGGCAAATCGGTTTCAGAAATAGCCGAAACACTTTCACTCAGTGCTACAACCATCAGCACTTACCGGGCCCGTATACTTGGTAAAATGAGCTTTAAAACAAACGCCGATCTTATACGGTATGCACTTGAGAAAAAGCTTATTGAATGAAAAGCAGTGAACCTCACCTGGTTACATCGTTGTCGAATTTATACTACAAAATAAACATAAGACCTACTATTTATTAGGGGGAAGCTAATATGTTAAATTTGATAGAAAGTTTCTTACTATGTCTGGTAGTAGATTCACGGTACTGGTAGTTGACGATTCTGTCATGTTCCGACAACGTGTTATTTGCTTACTCAACGATCGTAACCTTGATCCGGTATTACAAGCCTGCAATTATGAAGAAGCCGTTGACCTGCTTCTGAAAACGGAAGTGCATTTAGCAATGCTCGATATCAATATGCCTGGCAAAAATGGTATCGAATTGCTGAAGTTGATAAGAAGCAGGTACCCCGGTACAAAAGTTTGGATGGTTAGCAATCATGCCGACGAGCACTATAAACAAATTTGCCTTTCAACCGGGGCAGATCACTTTTTCGATAAATCATTTGATTTCGAAGAGATCGGAAACAAGACAACCATGATCATAAATGAAATACAAAACCAGAATTAATCAATAACCCTTCATTGGTTATTAGGTGAAAACTTAAACCCGTCGCCCGTATGACTAAAGAAGATCAAGTAACGATTGCAGGTACCTATGAAGACAATTATTTCGCCGTTATTAACGAACACGGTGTAATTATTTATGCCAACGACCCGTTGGCCAATTGCATTCATATTGAAAGCAGGGGTACAACCAACCTTTTCTTCAATTATATTTCTTCCATTGGCACAAAGCAGTTAAAAAACGCCCTGCAGCACGCAGGCTATGCAGCCAATCCATTTTATTTAAGAATGGACCTTTTTAATAGTTCGGTGCACAAGGCAAACTGGCATATTGCCAAATTGAAGACTGCAACCCAACGGCCCGAGGTGTTCATTTGCATAGGAAGTAAAACGAATATTGAAAAACCAACCAATACACCTGTCACTGGCCTTCTCGTAACAGATGCCCAGGGAAATGTACTAGATGCCAACGATCAGGCCGCATCATTCTTAAACACCAATCCCGAAAGCCTGTTGAATGCACAACTGGCAGACTTTTGCAGTCCCTTAAAAATATTTTCAGATCCAATATCCTATGAAAGTACACCGCCTATGAAAGCCCTGCTTTCGGGCAAGGCCTACGAGCAGGTAATTGAAATGCATGCCGGCAGCCCTGAAAGCAAATGGTTACATTTTACTTTCCATCCTCTCTTTGATGACACGCGTTCCGTACCCTTTTCTTTTATTGCGCTTATAAAAGAACTACCCTGGAAAAAAGAACAGATAAGTTTCGACAAACAACTGTTTCAAAATGAATTTCTGAATATGACATCAGCCATGACCTGGCTGATAGATGAACAGGAAAATCTCATTTTTGCCAACCCCGCCTTTCAACGCTTTTTAGGTATAACCGAAAAAGACCTGAATAAAAAAGCGATGGAGGCAATACCACCTTACTTTGTAGAGATATTCGAAAAAGAACATCGCAATGTACTGGCAACCGGTACTGCCCGTAAAAAGATCCATAAACATGCATTAGCAAATGGCACCACTACCTATTTCCTGGTACATATTTTTCCGGTGCCCAATAATTCAAATAAAAAGTTATTAGGAGGTGAGGCAACCGATATTACTTTCGGATACAACGAGCATAAAGAAATTGCCAATGCCAATGAACGTCTTATTCGTTTAACCCAGGTTACTACAGAAGCTATTTGGGAATGGGACCTGAAAACCGATCAGTTTTTCCGTAGCAAGGCATTGCTTGATCTTATTGGCTCTTTTGAACCTGAAAACCTGACCTTTGCTTACTATCGCAGTCGCATACACCCCGATGACAAGGACCGGGTTGAGTTATTTATAAACAATCTGCGGCATAGCAAACAATCGAGCTGGCAATACGAATACCGGTTTAAACATATTGATGGCACTTACCGAAACCTGCGCGACCGGGGCGTGGTGGTTTATGAAGATGGCAAACCCGTAAAATTCATTGGTTCCATCCTCGACCTTACCGAAGTGAAGGTGCTGGAAAACCAACTGATGCAGGAGAAGATCAAACACCAGAAAGAAATTGCAAAATCAATAATAGATACCCAGGAAAAAGAACGTACCCGTATTGGACAGGAACTGCACGATAACATCAATCAACTGCTGCTGGTTGCCAAACTGTATATGGGTCTTTTAAAGCCAGCTGAACCAGCCAATAAAGTAATAGCCAAAAAAGTAGTTGAATCGCTTGATATGGCCATTGCCGATATACAAGCCATTTCAAGAGAAATGGTGTTGCCTAAATTAAAAGAGAAAACACTGGCCGAAAGCATCAACGAATTGGTTAAGGATGTGAAAATGACCTGCAAGTTCAAGATCAAATTCCTGTACGATAAACAGGCCAGCGAAGATATTTCCGAAGGCAAAAAGATAGCCCTGTACAGAATAGTTCAGGAACAATTAAAGAATACCATTCAGTACAGCAAGGCGGCTAACGTTTCGTTACAGCTTTTATATCACCCGCATTCCGTTGAACTTATTATTCAGGATGATGGCGTAGGCTTTGATCCGCTGAAGAAAACAAAAGGCATTGGTTTATGTAATATTTACGATAGAACGTTATTATACAATGGCAAGGTAGAATTGCACTCCTCACCTGGTAATGGTTGCTACCTGAAAGTAACCATTCCCAAGTGTTCATTGTAATGGTTTTTATCCCTCCCCTGTTTATGAAAGGCTACCTTCGGGTAGCTTTTTTTATGTGCCATAACTATCTTCCATAATCGTCATACGACTCCTCGGCATACTGTTCAAAATTTTTGATCAGCTTCTCATTTTTTACCTCAATAGCAGATAGTTTACTACGAACATCGGTTGATACCGGTATATACCAATCTGCGCCATCGAACATAGCGCGCACCTCGCGTAATTTAAATGAATAACCATGGCGGGTATACCGTCAAGAATTGCATTTACAAGCCTTTCCATTTTATGGATGGCGACTACCATCAAAGCATGGCGATCGGCAATGGGCGGGCAAATTACAGCACACAAAGAATGGATGATCCGCAGTTATGCGTTAACATTATCGGCCCTTACCCTGCGGGCCTGGAAGTGGCTGCTGATAGCCCTTTTTCATTTACGCCCGCTGAATGCCTACATGATAGTAGCCTGGCTGGGTTTTGTACCTAATTTAATATTTGCAGAATGGCTTATAAGACAGCAACGTAATAAGAAAATGAGATCGCAGTTGCATGAAAATAGTTAACTTATACTAACTATTCGCCTATGCAAATACAGATCATTAAAGCCCAATCAGAAGATATTAAGGATTTTCGCAAGCTATTTCTGCAGGAGAACAACTTTCAGTTTGTATGCGATAAATGTCATTATTATGGCTGGGCCGATGCTTACATCTTCTTTTCAAATGGTATGAAGATCGGTTACGGGGCGGTGTGGGGTACCGATAAAAGAGAAGACCGCGATACCATCTTTGAATACTACGTATTACCGCCTTTCAGAAAATACAATACGTCTATTTTTCATCAATTCATTTCAGCATCCGGCACTCACCTTATCGAATGCCAAAGCAACGACCTGCAATTATGCAGTATGATGTATGAATTTGCAAAGAACATAAATGCAGAAGCTATTTTGTTTGAAGAATTTATTGAAACCACCCTGCCAATGGCCGGTATACAATTTGGCCGTAAAGCCAGTGATGACGATAACCCTGCGCATTTTGGCGGCTACTATCTTATGCAACACGGCGAAATAGTTGCCAACGGAGGCTTTCTTATCAATTATAATTTTCCCTATGCCGACATTTATATGGATGTAAAAGAAAACTGCCGGCAACAAGGGCTCGGCAGTTTAATTGTTCAGGAACTTAAAAAAGAAATTTATCGCATAGGCCGCGTGCCCGCAGCCCGGTGCGGCATCAGTAACAATGCATCAAAAGCCACTTTAATAAAAGCCGGCTTACGCCCCTGTGGCTTTAGATTAAAAGGCGAAATAAAGAATTTCTGATTTCGAGATTTTTGGAGATTTGTTTATTTGCGAAATTCAAAAGAAGTCTCAAAATTCCGCACTTCCAAACTCAGAAATCATTTAAAGATTCAGAACTTATGCAATTTGTTTTTATGCTGCACCAGAAGAAATCCCGAAATCTCTAAATCTCAAAATCATAAATCCTTCTCCACGTGATCCTTAAGCGATGTGCCGATTATAGCCGTCCAGCCTTCCATAAAGTTCTTCTTATCGAAGTCAGGATTGCTCATTGGGAATGTTTCCAGCCCTTCGTGCGTTAATTTAAGCCGGGTTTTACTGCCTTCAGCAAACAGTTCAAACGTAACGTAAGAATTGCCTTCATACCCTTCATATTGCCAGGTATACTGCAATTTTTTATTGGGTATTACTTCGGTTATGCGGCATTTATGTAAATATACATTGTCATCTTTTCCTCCTTCAAACTGAAATTCAAAACCAGGCTCTGCCTTAAAATCGGCCAGGTTAAAATACCACTGGCGAATTTGGTTTATATCAGTAATGGCTTTCCACACCTTGTCGGCAGGCGCGTTGTATGTGCGCTCAACGATCAATGGTTCATGTTTCATTGACTATTTTTTTGATGTGCGTTTACAATTGATTTCCCTTCAATTTGTTTGCCAGCACCGCGCGCAGTGCCAGTATGATTTACGTTCCGGTTACGTAACCATCTGGTTGCAAATATATGTGTAACCCAGTGGTTACTCAAAATTATTTTCAAAGTATTTGACCTCTCTAAACCATGTCTTTTCCAGGTCTGTAATAGTTATTAACTCCTTTTAAACTATGTTATAAGTACATGCTTTTTCCATTCATCTTCCATTATATAATGGAGGATGAATGGAAGATGAATGGATAATAAATGTAGAAATGATGTAAAATAAGACATTTCTCAGACTGCCTTTAGAGGTGGATCACTGGTGCAACATGTATTTTTAATCCCTTCCTATTTGTAGCTTTGATACCGAAATCAGCTCAATTATGGCCCGGTTCCTCCCTTCTCCTGTTCTGCAACCATACATCAAACATTTCCTGCTTATTGAAAGCGAGCAGAGAATGGTAAACCGAATTTTGCCAGATACTTCCATTGTAATAGCATTCAGGCTGAAGGGAAAAGTGAGTTATACAGATAATGGCGAGACGCATACCTTGCCCCAAACAGTTATTTCAGGCATCAGGGAAACCAGCCGGCTTGTAGATTATGAGAAGGGCGCCAGCAACCTGCTGGTGATCTTTAACGAGGGCGGGGCCGCTGCTTTTTTTAAAGAACCAATGCATGAGCTGGGTAGCCTCAGTACATCACTCCATGATCTTATTCATCCCTCAAAAGTGAGCGCAATTGAAGAAGAACTGGCAGCCGCCAAAAACGACAATCAGCGCATACTGATAATAGAACGTTTTTTATTAGCCGAGTTGAAGAAGGCCCAACCCGATCATCTGGTTCATGAGGCTATTCACCAGATCAAACTACTGAAGGGAGATATTAAAATAAAAGATCTGCTTACGAGGCTGCCAATCAGCCGCGACCCATTTGAGAAAAGGTTTAGAAAAATAACCGGCACTTCTCCTAAACATTTTGCAGCTATCATTCGTTTAAAAAACCTAATAGAAAATTATAAAGACAATTCCAGCTTAACCCAGGTGGCCTATTCGGCCGGTTATTTCGATCAGGCACACTTTATAAAAGATTTTAGAGCATTCACGGGACAAACACCGCTCGATTTTTTTAAAACGCCACCACTTTGGTAATATCCCAACCATCATTCAATATTTATCGTAATTGCAACGTTACCCTCTCTTTAAGGGTCAATTGACATATGCAAATGAGATTTCTTGGGTTGGCTTTGATTTTGTTGTTGTGTAATAACCTTTGGGCACAAAACTGTAATACCCTGGGACAAACTCCCTCATCGGCATTCCCCGTTTGCGGCCTCGATACCTTTTCCCAAGCCATCGTTCCCGAGTGTTTTAGCCATTACATTGTAGTTCCCGGTTGTGAAAACGATGGGGCCGATTATGCTGATAAAAATCCCTTCTGGTATCGCTTTACCTGTTACAAAACCGGCACTTTAGGATTTTTAATAACACCCAACAATTTGGGCGACGATTACGACTGGATGTTGTACGATATTACCAATCGCAACCCCAATGACGTTTTTACCGACAGATCGCTTATTGTTACCGGCAACTGGGCCGGCACTTTTGGCGTTACAGGCGCTTCTGCCGCCGGGGTAAATTTTATTCAATGCGCATCCCGTCCGGAAGATCGTCGAAATTCATTCAGCACCATGCCCACTATTGTGCAGGGGCATACCTACCTGTTGCTGGTAAGTCATTTTTCAAACTCACAAAGCGGTTATAAATTATGGTTCGATGGTGGTACAGGTGTTATTGTAGACCCGCTTACACCTGGCATCAAAAACGGGTGGATGGGGTGCGGTGGTGTTACTGCCACCCTCATCATGAATAAAAAAATTAAATGCAGCAGCCTTGCCACCAATGGCAGCGATTTTACTTTATCACCGGCAGCTGCCACAATTGTTTCAGCTACCGGTATTGGTTGTAGCAATAGTTTCGATATGGATACTATTGTGCTCACCATGAGCAATGCATTACCCCCGGGTACATATACCATCAGCATAAAAAATGGATCAGATGGCAATACCCTGCTAGACAACTGTAATAACAGGGCGCCGGTTGGTGATAATATCTCCTTGGTAGTTACCCCCGTACAGCCTACCCCAATGGACAATATGAAACCCGTAGGCTGTGCACCCTCAACATTAGAACTTGTTTTTCGCCGGCCTATGAACTGTAATTCCATTGCGGCCAATGGCAGTGATTTCAGGGTTACGGGTTCTACCCCTATAACCGTAACCGGTGCAAGCGGAAAATGCGTAAATGGCGTAACCACTTCTATCTTCGTTCAGTTATCGGCCCCCATACAAACAGCCGGCAGCTATCAGATAATTTTACAACCAGGTACCGATGGCAATACGATCATTGATGAGTGCGGCCAGCATACGCCCGCCGGCGCTGCCGTACCTTTTACTACCGTTGATACCGTGAATGCCGATTTTACTTACAAACTTTTTTATGGCTGTACAGCAGATACCTTAGACTTTGTTCATGATGCCAACAATAATACCAACCAGTGGCAATGGAATTTCGATGGCATAGGGAGCAGTACATTACAAAAGCCCAGTTTTATTTTCACCAAATTTGGTCCGAAGCTTATCACATTAAAAGTGTCGAACGGTGTTTGTACAGACAGCGTAGCAAGAACAATTCTGCTCGACAATGACCTTATTGCAGATTTTAAATTCCCGGAGATCTTATGCCCTGAAGAAAAAGCGGTATTTACCGACAGTAGTATTGGAAAAGTGATAGCGTGGAACTGGGACTTTGGGAACGGGAATGGCAGTTCGTTTCAACATCCATTGCCGGAACCCTATCCACTTGTTACCAGTGGAAAATCAAAAATGTATACTATACGATTAATTGTCGAGAACAATTTGCATTGTTTTGATACGGTTGCACACCAAATGAAGGTGGTGAATAGTTGTTTTATCACTGTACCCAATGGGTTTACCCCTAATGGCGATGGTAAGAACGACTATTTATACCCGCTTAATGCCTGGAAGGCCACGAACCTTGAGTTTTACATTTATAACCGGTATGGTCAGATAGTGTTTCGTACAAACAACTGGACGAATAAATGGGATGGGCGAATAAACGGACAACTTCAATCGACCGGCGTGTTTGTGTGGTTCCTTAAGTACACACAGGCTGACACTGGCGAGAAGGTATTTCAACGAGGCACCACTGTACTCATCAGGTAGCAGAAAAATGTGCGACCCACTATAAAGAAACATCGTTCAATTTATTGTGTAAACGTCTAAAAAAAATTATTCCCGGGGCTATTTCTTGTTGAATATCAAATTTAATGGGTGGTACGTTAGTAGAATTACAAAAGGTTATATCATTCCCTTGTTCGCGTGACGCAAAGTTATTATCTTCCGCTTGCAAAATTTACCCTAAAAGTGCAATTACCTACCCATACCTGGCGTTATGGTATGTGTCGCCGTACAAACCACAAACATGACAAAACTTAGATTCCTATTCCTAATTCCTATAGGTTTATCCGTGTCCGTACAAGCCCAGAAAACTGACTCGCTGGTTGGTAAATGGAAATATTACGACGTTTACAATAAACAAAGATACGATACTAACACCCTGAAGATTGCTAAAGAGTACTTTGGCGCCATGACCCTTTACTTCAAACCCAATAATCACTACAAGGCTTTTGTGATGAACAATATCGATGAAGGTATTTGGAGCACAAGTGATAGCTGCAGAAAAGTGAGGATGACTTCTTACAAGGGTCATTCAAACGAATCAAAGATCTTTGGCCTGCAAGGTGATCAACTGATCCTTGGCATGGGCGAAGGCGCTTTTATTTTAACCAGAACTGTTATAAACGACTCAGACAATATTGAGCAACCGCTTCCTAACATAAAAACCGTTAGAGTTTCTAAAAGCCAGATAACCAAAAAATGGTACTTAACCCGTCGTGAAGTGCCAGGCCGTACAGAAGCGCAGCTTAAAATGGCCAGTAAGCTCATTAAAGGCGCTTATGCCCATTTTAAACAGAACGGCGAATATGAAGCCCAATCATTAAAGGTTACAGAAAGCGGTAAATGGGTTTTTGGCCCCGACAACAAATCAATTATCGTTACCATCGAAAACCAGCAACGCATTTGGAATATCAAAGCAATAAGCCCCACCAACCTTGTTTTGATAAGTGGATACACTGAAGAAGAGTGGAAGTTCAGTACCAAATTATTATAAGCCCTGATAAAACTGATAAAATTATTATAAGAGATCCTCCTAACGCCGGAGGATCTCTTCTTTTATATCCATATTACTGCGCATCTATTGTTACCTCTACCCCATCGTTCCAGTTCTTATATTCAGGTGTGTAGTAGAGGTATGTATTACTGGCCTTTCCTTTATAGGTGCCGGCTATATCTGCTTTAAGATCGAGACTGATGGTCTTTGTTTCACCGGCTGCAAAACCCATAAAATATAACACCAGGTAATTATCGAACAGCTCGTAATAAGCCATATGGCCTTTCTCTTTCAATTCTTTCAATTGCCAGGGTTGAACCGATAAGCCCGCAGGTATACCTATTTTAGCTATGGTCATTGGTTGCAGCAGTGACTTTGTATTGGTAACTCCAATATCCATACGCATGGTTTCCCCAACCCTTGTTTGCGATGCTGCCAACTTAGTAGTTAAAGTAAGTTCAGCTTTAGCGCTGTTGGGTGGTGTATAGGTATTATACGATACCTGCATGGTATAAGGAATGGCCGATGCTTTATCGCCATATTGTACGCTAAATACATTCTTTCCTTCCTGAACAGCGACTGTCAAAGTGCTGTCGGCACCCACGTTGGTATTGTTCATGGTAAATGTGATCCGCGGGTTCTCGCTTATTTTACCTATGAGCTTTGAATATTCAACAATGGCTTTTAACGCCAGTACAGTAGCCTGTGTTGACCCATAACCATAATACGATTTATTGTCAAGCACCCGTGTTATCAGCTGGGCTATAAGGCCTATGTCAGAGGTTTGTTCGCGCATCAATGCCAGTGCATAAAGCGAAGCAGTTTCAACCCGTAATGAAGCATCGCGCGAATTCACCACGCTGGTCTCGGAAACAAGGCCATTCTTTTGATAAGCGGTTCGCAGGGCATCCATCAACAAAAGGTAATGGCCATTACGTTTCATATTTGAAGCAGCCAGTGCCATCATGGCCATCTGGTAACCGTCTTTACTTTCAATTGCTTTCGTAAAGGCATTTTCATATTCAGGCACTATTTCACTGCCCATACCAGCCTCACTCAGTGCATATACAATATAAATGTTGGCGATCTTATTGGGTACAGAAGCAAAACGATCGTACCCACCGGACGATAAACTGAACCCACCCTGCCCATCGCGACGGCTTAACAGGAATTGTTTGGTCCGTTGCATCATTTGCTGATCTACCTTTATAAACTCCTGCATATCGGTAAACTCCATTAACCCGTAAGCGGTCAACGCTTCATGCGGGGGTGTGTTGCCAAACCATTCAAACCCATTCTTCTTTGTTTCAAAACCAAGAAGCCGTTTATAACCCGCTACTATATACGCAAGCGCTTTCTTTTCCACTTCTGCATTCGCCCTGCCCGATTCTTTCAGGTATTTCAACACATAAATATTGGGATAGGTGGTTGATGACGTTTGTTCAAAACAACCATGCGGTTCGCGCAACATAGATTCTATACCATCGAGCAAGGTACCTTCAAGCGATTTAAATAATTTCAACTGTGTATGCAAACTTCCCGGTATCATTTTCGACACTGCAAATTCATGTTTACCGGCCTTATTACCCGAGAAGGTCTCTATTACCGGGAATCCTTTCTCCACTGCGGTTATGGGCAGTTTCACTGTTTCTGTTCTTTGATCGGTTTCAACAGTGAACTGAATGACACCTGTTGTAGCAGCAAATGCTTTTACCGGTATCAGCAACTGACGCGAACTATCGGCAGGTAACTGAAAAGTATCAGGAAAATAAACCGCTTCCATTGTAGCAGGCAACGACACTTTCACCCGTACAGAAGCATCTACAATATTGTTATTTTTTATAACCAGCGGTATCAATGCCCGGTCATCCACCGTTAAGTAAGGTGGTATTTTAGCGTCAACCTGCAGCGCATTCATTGTAATATAAGTATGTTCGGCCCGGCCTGCTTTCCCATTATAACCGATACCTTCGGCAATGGCCCTAAAGGTGGTGGTGGCATCGGAGTTATAATACTCAACCTGTGCCGTTCCTGTCTTATCTGTTTGAACAACCGGGTTCCAGTAAATGGTTTCCCTGTAATCGGTGCGTTCACGCGGCTCCGTTGTAAGGTACCTGGGAGCATAGAACCGTCTGGCTAATGCATACTTTGGGCCATCACTGGTAATAATCATTTTAGAATCGTAATAATTATTGTCAGGTATTTTAAACTGAAATTTACCTGGCTTTGATCTTTTGGTTTCTATAAGAATGGCCCCATTGGCAGCGCGGCTTCCATAGACGGCTGTACCCTCGGCATCTTTCACTACGTTTACCGAAGCAATATCATCACGATCAATTGCATTTAACCTGAAATTTTCCATAGGAACGCCGTCGATCACAAGCAACGGCTCCATGGCATTGGTAACAGTCCTGATGCCCCGGATAGCCACTTTTGGTGCATCGAGCGGATTGGCTGCATTGGGTGTAGCAATGATACCGGGTATCCGGCCCTGCAAAGCGGCTTGAAGGTTTTGTTTTGGAATTTCATCGGCCCTTATAATTGCCACACTGCCTGTTACATCCATCTTCTTTTGAGTGCCATAACCAACAACCACTACATCCTCAAGATTATTAGCTTTTAAAAAATCAAAATCAACCACGCCTTTTTCGGGTTGCTGTTGTATTAATTCCTGCACCGTTACAGGCTTAACGTCATTGGTAAGCGCAGGCCCTGCTTCCTGCGTTTTAAATTTCACCAATGGCTGCTGATTGGCATTTAGATACCTTAAGGGATTAAAACCTACACCATTCTGTGTTATTAAAATGGTTACCTTTTCATTTTTACCAATGGCATGGGCAACTAAATAATAATTGCTTTTAGGTGAAAGCTGTGAAAAATAGAATACCCCATCTGCGCCTGTATGATATTCAATGGCTTTACCTTTTGTTATATCCTGCACCAGATAAACCGTAGATTTTACAGGATCGTACTTACTATTTATAATTCTACCGCTTAACATATAGGGCTGATCGGGCTGAAACGGTAATTTACCCTGCTCTTCTACCCCGGCCGAATAATCGAAATACCGGTAACCATGCGTAAGCATTACCAGGTCTAAGGCAGCCGGTGCACTGGGCTCGTCTTTTTTAAAATAGAAATTTGGTTCCTCTATTTTACCCTTTAACTCGGAGCTCATCAATAACCAGGAAAGTATATTATCCTGTTTGTCATCGGCAAACGTCCAAAGTTTATCATCCAGCACCGCCAATGATAAATTAGATGGTACAGGATTGCCTTTATCATCCTTTGTGTTTACAGTGAGGATAACCTTTTCGCGCGGCAAATAGCGCGGCTTGCTGGTGCTGATGCTAACATGCAGGTTCTTGTTCTCGTTCAAAAATACCAATCGTTCTGCAACCGGCAGATCGTTATTTGTATACAAGGTGAACCGCGCGATACCGGCAGGGAATTTATTCTTATCTACCGTTAACTTATTTTCACCGGCATGCAGTTTTACTTTCTGTGTTAAATAGTTTGTATTCTTTGTTTGCCCCACCAGGTTTACCTCGCAGCTGCTGGTTGCACTCAACTTCACAAAAAGCTGATCATTCGCTGTATTCTCTATGCTCATTACCACCCCTTGTGCAGATGCCATTGGCAGCGGAAAGGTTTGCGCAATACGTGCCGGCGTGGTGATGGTTGCGGTATAGGTCTCATTCTTTTGTGGTGTAAAAAGAAATTTACCCATGCCAAAGCGCAGACTTTCAAAATCAGTCACCTTATTTCCTTTACTGTCCTGCACCGCGCCTTTTATATCTACCGGTTTACCATGTTCATTAATGGCCCTGAATGCAACATGCGAAGTTATACCCTGCACCAATGTACCGCCTTCGGGCATAAACTGTACATCGAGGTTATTGAGCACTATGGGAATACTTCTTGAGATGGCCTCGGTATAAGAATCATACTGTATAGTTATGTTCAATAAACCATCGGTGCTGGTCAATGTGCCCGGCAGGTTAAAACGGAGCTGCGCTTTTCCCTCTTCATCGGTTTGAAAGCTATTGGTGTATTCAACTTTACCGGCAATAGATACCTTATAAACAGCCGGGTAATTCCTTATTGGTAAGTCGTTGAGGTTACGAATAGAAAAATCGGCTTTTACTTCATCACCGGGGCCATACCCTTTTTCGGGAAAATCGAGTTTCATTAACAAACGGGGCGCTATTACCTTCATAAGGGTAACTTCCTTTTCAAAAAAGGTTTGCTCCGTTTCGTTGCGCATCCAGGTGGTATAAGCCCTTAATTTATATACGCCGCCGGCAGTCTGTTCCGAAAATTCAAAGGACCCTTCGGCATAGCCGTTCTCAACCCCATAATTAATTTTTTGCACCACATTACCCGATGGGCCAATGATCTCTGCATACACAGCACTGCTAAGGAACGAAGGGGTTTGTGTATTGGCATTTACTACATACAACTTAAAGAACATGGTTTCACCAGGTTTGAAGAATACATGGCTGGTTTGCACATATACTTTCTCTTTGTTATCTGCATAATCAAGACTTTGTGCTTTTGTTAATAGTGAACAAAAGCAAACAAGCAACAGCAAACAATAGCGGATAGATTTACGCATAACTTTAAAATTGAATAGAGACATTACAACCAAATGATTTAAGCGAAGGCAGGTTGAAAAAATCGAGACCGGCGGTATTGGCATAATCGTACAGTAACTGGCCGGGGTCGGTGCCTTTATAAGGTGTATACACTATAATATTATTGGCATACAACGATACGGTCAGTTGCTGTATATACTTATTGATCCAATGTTTATACTTAATACTGATGTTATTCAACTTCAATACATCGGCCCGTTGAATATATTCCTCTCCCACCCCGCTATGGCCATACCGTACCCAACGGTTTTGTTCAACCGGGGCATTTACATCATAAAAAGCTACTGGAATATTATTGGGTTGTTTATCTTCTAACACGCCATTGAAGATGAAGCCGGTGGTATTTCTTGCCGAAGCAGAAGCGGCAGAACGTCCATAATAATCAAGCACTGCCTGGGTACCATTCCACATGCGGCCGCCTTTCTTCCACTCCCAATACATATCGAAACTCCAGCGTTTGTAGTTAATGCTATTGGTTGTTTTAATAATAAAATCTGGCAGGGGGTTACCAATTATACCCGGGTTGTTATTCACTTGCGGAAAACCGTCGGCGCCAATAAGTATTTGATTATTTTCATTACGCAGGTACCTGGTGCCAACAATACTACCCAGAGGTGCGCCTTTTACAATGGCCGTATAGATGTTGCTGAAGCCGGCCAATGGCGTTTCATTGTAACCTGCTTTTACATCGAGCACCTTGCTTTTGTTGGTAAAAAAAGAAAATGTATGCGCGGTAATTACATTACGTATATAAGGCGAAACAACAAGCCCCAGTTCAAGCCCGCGGTTACGATGGCTGGCGATATTGCGAAGCACCAATGAACCATTATCCATAACAGGGAAAACATCATTGGTTATTTTCCTGTTAAAGAGTTCGCCATAGAGGGTTACCTTATAACTATACCCAATCTCCAACCGGCCTGTAAATTCATTATTCTTAATAGCATCCAGTTCATTAAAGCTGCGCACTTCCGTAACGGGGAAATACTGAAAGGCCTGTTGGGTAGAATATGATAGTAAGTTGTTTTGAGCAAAAGAGCGGCCAATGGGTAATTCACTATTGAACCGGTTGTATGCGCCGCTTAGCTTTGCATAGATATCAGATAAATAAAATGGATTATCCCATTTTATAAAAGCGCCGGCTTTGGGAAGTAAAAAACTATTGTTTGCCGTAGTGTTTGAAGCATATATTTTATTGGCAACATTTGCGCCGGCCTGAACATCATACCAACGGTGCGATACTGTATAAGACAAGGAAGCATCATGCGCCGAACGCTGGTATCGGTATGCAGCCGGTATACTGTAATCAATAGTTGAAAGATTACTGGTATAGGTATAATTGAAACCAAGCCTGCCGGTACCACGGTATTTATCAAAAAAATACTCATAGGTAGCATTACCTGTTAGCAAATAGTTTACGTCTTTACGGATACGGTCAATAGCAATACCCATAGGGAAAAAAGCGCTTCCGGGCCTATACCCTTCGCGGGTATGTTGATTCAGTCGCTCAATTGATTGGGTGACCTTATAACTAAAAGGCCGCCATTTTCTTTCAATAATAATACTACCCGTTTCATTTGTTTGTCCAAAGGGGTTTCCATTACCAGTAACCAGGTATACCGGGTTATCGGCCTGGCTACCATATGCTTGTTGATTTACCGAACGGGAATTGTGCTTAACATCAAAACTTACCGGACTTAACAGTGCATTCTGGTAAACGCGATGCAGAAAACCATACCGGTTTGAATTGGAAAATTCATCGCGTAAGAAATTGTAATTACCAATTATGCTTAATTTCTTCCATTTTGCTTCCAGTATGCCCGACAAACTATTAGAAGTATTGTTATTATACCTGATAAATGTATTCTCTCTGGAGTTTCCCAGCTTCACGGTGCCACTCAATAACAGGTTATGGTTTGTTCTATATTGGGCCTGCACCCGCAGGAACTGTGATAGTAGTGAAGCTGCTCTGAAAATACTATTGTTATATCCATTTGCAGCACGGCCGTTACCTGTACCAGCGGCTACCAGCTTACCATTTTCATCATACGCATAATTACTTCCATCATATTCCAATGAAGATAACGCGGGCCCATAACTGAACATTTCACCTGTTTCAGCACCCCTCCAGGCCAGGTTGCCATTTTGTGAGCGGCCCTGAACATATGCTGATTGCAGGGCCGGTATTTTATTAATACGCTTTACTTCAACCCTGCCGCTATATTCACCACTTAGTGTAAACGTTTTTTCAATAAATGGGTCAATATTTAAAACACCCCGCCTGATCCTTATTCTTCCCACCCTAAAACCATTATATATCTGATTGACTGATAAAGGAGAATTCCTTATACTGTTTGTAGTATCGGGCCAGAAGTGATTTACCCGCATGCTGTCCTTGTGGATCAGCTTTAGATAATCATTCGACAAAATGGGGGTTACCTCCTGCGAATAGGTAAAAGCAGGCAATAGCAGTAACAACAGCAGTCGTTTCACGTACAGTTATTTGTAACTGGATGCGGTTGTTTTTGAGATTACATAAGCTTGTTAGAAAAATTATTTGAGCGGGGAATGGAATAACTACTCACCACACCTTAAGAGGGCACTCCACTTTCTCCAAACTCTCTGCCAGCCTTTTCCATAACCCCGTGTACGATAACGACAATTCAAAGCCGCCCCTGAATTGGGAGGCAGTAGTGAGCTTACTGA
Source organism: Niastella sp. OAS944 (assembly GCA_024809215.1). Lineage (GTDB taxonomy): Bacteria > Bacteroidota > Bacteroidia > Chitinophagales > Chitinophagaceae > Niastella. The sequence continues at coordinate 385,481 of JANUBW010000001.1, forward strand.
TATTTACATCATAACTAAGCCCTATGCCCAATTGATGTGTATGAATTTTTATAATAGGAATAAAGGCATCTTTCCAACGCAAGGCGCCGCCAACAGCTATTGATAAGCCGCCCTCTTCACCTGCTTCATCAAAACAATGCGTATACAGGCCACCACCCTGCAGCAATCTGTTGCCGCCCTGCATAAAATAATCGGCATAAAAAACGATCTTATCCATATTGTTGATCCAGGCAGATAGTCCACCGTTCAATCCCCATTTGCGATTTAATCGCACGTCATATTCTTTTGTAAAAGCTACCTGTGGTTCAGCAATATGAAACAATCCACCACCAACATACATACTGATATTATTGGTTAAGCTGGTTTTAAAGCTCAGGCCAACAGATGCATCCCAATAAGTAAACGCAGTACTGCCAAACTGCTGTCGTGTAGGGTTTGAAACACTATAAGCTCCATTTATATACTGATCATCGAATTGTAACTTAGAAGCATCGAAATGTTCGTTCACCGGGCCACCCATAAAAGCAAGTGAAAACAAAGTGGTTTTATCTTCATTCAATAATTTATGGTAATTGATAAGCGGAAATACCTGTGTACGTTGCAATTTTGAATCACCTGCCACATCATTGGTAAGCTGCAAACCGGTAGTAATAAAGTCGCCTGTTGAAAAACCGCGTAACATTTTACATTCAGCACTAATGCCCATGGTCCTGTACGGCACTGTTACACTTTGCCATTGATTACGGTAAGCACCCGTAAACCGCATATTACCATTAAAGATGCCGGCCAATGCAGGATTTCTTAAGAGCGGGAACTCATAGAATTGTGAGAAATGGATATCCTGACCTTTCACATTCAATGTATGAAACACCAGGTATATTAATACACAATAGCGTAAAAAAGAATGCATATAAATACTTAGAATTGTTCAGTTATTCAGTTCGTCAACTTCACTTTAGAAGTGTAACGTTTCCTTTGTAAGTGTTTATTAAATCATTCTCACAAACCACATCGGCTATATAAACATATACTTCCGATGGCATTACCTTTCCCCGCACTCTTCCATCCCAACCAGCGGCAGGATCATTGGGTTGAAAATTTGTTCGCTCAAACACCAGTTCACCCCAACGGCTGAAGATCCTGAATACCCGCACCTGCGAAATGCCTTTGCCACGCACCATCAGTACATCATTCACACCATCGCCATCGGGAGAAAATGCATTTGGAATAAATACCTGCGTACTTGTACAAAATGTTTTTATATTCATTGAATCGGCGGCTACGCAACCAAATTCATTGGTCACTGTAGCGTAATAGGTCCTGTTTCTTGTAATGGAAGCAACAGGTGTTGCGCAGGAAGTACAGCTAAGGTCATTGCCTGGCAACCAACGCCAGGTGGTTATAGGTCCATTTTGTGTAACCGGTGCAAAATTGTACGTGCTGCCGGTGGCCATGGTTATATCGGGCCCTACATCAACCTTTGGATTGGGATTTACGATCACTTTAATTTGTCCCGTATCGGTAAAACATTCATGTCCGTCGAAGCCCACCACCTGGTAAGCAGTAGTGGTATTCGGTGCTGCTATTGGGTTAGCCGCATTAGCGCGGCTTAATGCTGTTGCCGGCGACCACATATACTGCACCGCAGAACCGCTTGCCAGCAGGTTCACGCTTTGGCCTTCACAAATAGTTTGATCGGGCGATACTGCTACTTCTATAGGTTGAAAAACCGCCACATTCAACGTATCTTTATCAATACACCCGCTTTCGGTACTGGTAACCGTTAGAATATAAGTAGCCGGCGTTGGCAGCGTACTGTTTGGTTGCGCCACCAGCGGATCTGACAAAAAGCTTTCAGGATACCATTTATAGGTAAATGCATTTACAGCGGGCGTACCAATCGTTATGGACCGGTTGGGACAAATTATAGTATCGGGACCGGCATTTGCCAGTGGCAGTATGGGGTAAATGGAGGCCTGTAACGTATCGCTGCAACCAAAACCGCTATAGGGAACTACGATCACATTAATATTATTGATCTTCGGCGCGGGGTTAAGTACCAGAGTTTCACCCATACCCAGCAGCGTACTGAAATTATTATCGTACCATTTATATTCCTGAAAACCCGGTGGCCCGGTAAAGCTGGCAATATTGGGGTTACATTCATAATGCGCCGAAGCTGTTACATTACAGTCGCCCACATCAACATAAGCGTACCCCCAATGGGCGCCGCGGGTACAGTCGGCCGTTGTGAACTCCAACTGAAGTGTTTTACCCGCATAAGGCGCCAGGTTAATAAATACCGATGACCAGGTCTTGTACTTAACCGAACCATCAACCGGAGATATTTTAAACCCGGGCAGAGCAGCTGTAGCAATATATTCGTTGCTGGCGCATTGCAGGTATTTATTCGTTTGTACATCCAGCATCCGGGCAATAAAGCGAGGCTGTTCGTTCTGGTCGTGACCGGGGTCCTGGAACACTACTGCATAACGATAATTAATTGACGCATCTGTTGCATTGGCGGGAACGGTAAATTGATAGGTGATGCGTTCTGCTTCGCCACCATTTATGTTATTACCCAGGCGAACGGCAAACCCACTGCCATCGGGCGGGTTCACCGGGAACAAACCATATGGATCGAGATCGGTAGCGCCGCCTTTGGCATATAGGGTATGCCTGCCTGTGGCTGGTGGTGAAGGACTTACAGATATGGCATTATCGCCATTCTGTACGCTGGTGGAACCAACATAACATTTCCAGTTATTTAAAGAGCCTGCTTCAAAATCAATATTAGCAGGACATTGCTTTTGAGCTCTTGCCTGGTGTAACGACAATAAGGATCCTAATACGAATAAGGTAAATTTCCTCTTCATAGGCTAACGAATTAATGGATTAAGAGGGTATTGGGGCGGTGGGGAGGGGAATGCTTTTATCTTTTACAAATACTGTGCAATTATTTACTGAGATCATTTTCCTTTATTAACATCTGTTTAATTTTTCATACTTTCAAAACCCGGAAAGGCAAATACTATTATTTTTATCAGGTCTTATAACTAAAACAACACATGGATACCCGCAGAGAATTTCTAAAAAAAGCTACCGTACTATCGGGCGGCGCCGGTTTAATGCAATTGTTACCGCCATCAATTGCCCGGGCGTTGGCCATTAACCCCGAGGCCGGCACCACCTGGAAAGACGCTGAACATATTGTATTTCTTATGCAGGAGAACCGCTCCTTCGATCATGCCTATGGCAGTTTGCAGGGCGTACGGGGTTTTAACGATCCGCGGGCCATCAGGCAACCCAACAACAACCTCGTTTGGTTACAAACAAATAAAGAAGGTGAAACCTACGTGCCCTTCCGCCTTGACATTCACAATACAAAGGCCACCTGGATGAGTTCCCTCCCCCACAGCTGGAGCAACCAGGTTGATGCCCGCAACAATGGCCACTATGATAAATGGCTCGATGCCAAACATTCGGGCAACAAAGATTACCGGGCCATGCCATTGACCCTGGGTTTTCATAACCGCGAAGACATTCCTTTTTATTATGCACTGGCCGATGCCTTTACCGTTTGCGATCAAAACTTTTGTTCATCGCTTACCGGCACCACGCCCAACCGTTTATTTTTCTGGAGCGGCACCATTCGCGATAAAGCAGATGAAAATGCGCTGGCCTGCGTTTGGAACGAGGATGCCGATTATAATACTATGGTAAGCTGGGCAACCTTCCCCGAGCGGCTTGAGGACGCCGGCATTCCCTGGAAAGTGTACCAGAATGAATTGAGTGTTGGTGTTGGCTTTGAAGGCGAAGAAGACAGCTGGCTGGCCAACTTTGGCGATAACCCGCTGGAGTACTTCACCCAATACAATGTAAAATTTCATCCACCATATTGGAAAAACCTGCCAAAAGCTATTGAACAACTGGCTGAACAGATCAAAAAGCAGGAAGCGCAACTGGCGAACGGATCACCGGAAAGTGAAAAAGTAAAGAAGCGCATTGAAGGAATGAAAGCCAACCTGGCCGTTTTGGAAGCCGATGTAAAGAAATATAATGCGGCCAGTTATGAACAACTTTCGGCCCGGGAAAAGAACCTGCATGAAAAAGCTTTCGATACCAATAAAAAAGACCCCGACTATCACAAACTCACTACCCTTACTTATAAAGATGGTGATACAGAGCGCCAGACAAAAGCGCCAAAAGGCGATGTGCTGCACCAGTTCAGGGAGGATGTAAAAAATGGCAAGCTGCCCACCGTATCGTGGCTCGTTGCGCCCGAAAACTTTAGCGACCATCCATCAGCGGCCTGGTTTGGCGTATGGTACATCAGCGAGGTGTTGGATATTCTTACCCAAAACCCCGAGGTATGGAAGAAAACCGTCTTTGTATTGACCTATGATGAAAACGACGGGTACTACGACCATGTGCCGCCATTCGTAGCGCCACATCCGCATAATGCGTCAACCGGTTTAACCTCAAAAGGCATCGATACCGGTGTTGATTATGTTGCCAATAAAGATCAGCAGTCGATAAAAGAACTGGCGCGCGAAAGTTCCATTGGCCTGGGCTACCGGGTACCTATGGTTGTAGCATCGCCCTGGAGCCGCGGCGGCTGGGTTAATTCAGAAGTGTTTGACCATACTTCATCTATAAGGTTCCTTGAAGAATTTCTATCGCACAAGACCGGAAAGAAAATACAAGAGCCCAATATTTCAAAATGGCGCCGTACAGTTTGCGGTGATCTCACTTCTGTGTTCAGACCCTATAATGGCGAAAAGATCACCCTGCCCGAATTTTTGGAAAGAGACGCTTTTATTGAAAGTATTCATAAAGCACAGTTCAAACAACTGCCTTCAAACTTTAAAAAGCTCACGGCGGAAGAAATTGCTGCTATCAATAAAGCGCCATGGTCATCGCCTAACATGCCGCAACAGGAAAAAGGCATACGCAATGCCTGTGCATTGCCTTATGAGTTGTTTGCAGATGGCGGTTTAACTGCAGATAAGTCTGGCGTTGAGATAACATTAATGGCCTCGAACGTTGTTTTTAAACAGCGGGCAGCAGGTTCACCTTTTCATATTTACGCCCCGGGCAAATACCAGCAACAGGTTCATCAAAACTGGGCTTACGCTGTAGAAGCCGGAAAAGATGTAATAGCCAACTGGAAGCTGAGCGATTTTGAGAACAGCAGTTATCATTTGCAGGTGTATGGCCCTAATGGCTTCTTTAGAGAACTGAGCGGCTCAAAAGACGATGCAGCTATTCGCATTGTATGTGATTATGAGACTGATCAGCTTAGGAACGACCTGCTCAGCGGTAATATATTACTCCGCTTTACAAATACCGGTACGCAATCGCTGGTGTTTGAAATAATTGACAATGCGTATAAAACACCTGTACAAACCGTAAACGTAAAACCTGGAAAAGCTAAAATAAATCAGCAGATACGCGTCAATACCGCCAAAAGCTACGGTTGGTACGACTTTTCCGTCAAACTTAAAGGCAATCAGCAATTTGAGCGCCGGTATGCCGGCCGGGTTGAAACGGGCAAACCAAGCAAGACCGATCCCTTCATGGGAAGAGTGGTGTAGCCAATTGATTCAACGTTTGGCCAGTAAGCAGTAAAATACATTGAGGATAAAACTAGGTTTATTATTAACTTTATAGACCGCCTCAATTTATTTTACTCACCCCAAAATGCTGCGCCATGTCGGAAATGATTGCACCTGCCTTAAGGCACACTGATAATTTAAAAATACTTGCAGCCAATATAAATGGCCCTGACAATAATCTATCAATTGATAGCAAGATCTCTTTTCGTCCGTTTGTAAATTATTTAAAAGACAAACTACACGAAAGCTCCGATTCCCGATCGGGCATATACAATTACCTCATAGAGAAATTTGAGGAAACGCCTGCTTTGCTGGAACCGGTAACAGATGAACATGTACTGGAAGACAACCACGACCTGCTCGAAATGCTGGGCACTACACTGTTCCCCGTGGTAAGTGAAGAAAGCAAGAACATGTTCACCATGGGTATACCGTATGAATTTTCGGTATTCAATTATTCATCACCTTTCAGGAAACTGTTCATCGATGATGACTCGGCACAGTTCTTATTGCCCGAGAATATATCGCATGAAACGCTGCGGCAAGCCCAATGCTCGCTGATGTACGAGCATGTGCTGGCAAAATTCTATAACATAAAACTGAATGAAGACCCGCACCTGGTATACCCGGTAACAGATAAAAAAACCGGTTTGAAACGTTACTATAAACTGCGGTACGACCGCCGGTTTATTGATATAAACCTGAAAGGCACATTGCCCCAAATACAGGATTGTGCAGTTTGCCTCAACTCCCTGCGAATACTTGACCTCGACCGGCAATTGGAAAAAATGCCGCTCGATCTTTTTGAAGTGGAAGGCTTTGGGGTTTGGATTGCCGAGGACTTTACCATTCAGGAATCGCTGGATGCTATAAAGAAAATATTATTACAGCACCACGATTGCAACCTGAACGTAATTCAAAGCCTTAAGAACAGCATACATTCATTAATAGGCCTTAATGAAGTTGAAGTAGGCTTTACGCCATTTATACAACTCAATGGCCGGTTTGTAATGGATGAGAACTGTACGCGGCATGGCATTCTTGGTAAGAACTGGAAAGCCAGCAATCCGGAAGATGTAGCCACTTATCAAATGTGTGTCGGGTTCTTTAGTGAACATCCTGAACCAATACCCCTATCGGTACTTGATGAAAAAATGCTGGCGGTAGCGCCATTTACACAGGCGCTGTTAGACCAGGGATTTAAAAGTTATATTATTTACCCCATACAGAATAATGATGGTTTACTTGGTGCCCTGGAACTTGGCTCCACTATTTCGGGTCAACTGAACCAGGATGTGATGAACAGAATTGAATCGGCCATACCGCTGTTATCGCTGGCGTTGCTAAAGAACAGAGATAACTTCAACAATCGTATTGAAAAGATCATCAAAGAAAAATTTACGCCTTTACAACCAGCGGTAGAATGGAAGTTTGCCGAAGTGGCGTGGGAATATTTGCATAATGAAAATAATGAAGAGGCCACTGTTACGGGAAATGTAGTGTTCGATAATGTATACCCATTGTATGGCGCCATTGATATTCGCAACTCTTCCGTTGAAAGAAGCCGCGCCATTCAAAAAGACCTGAAAGAACATATTGACCTGGTTGATGAAGTGCTCGATAAATTGCAAACGCTGCTAAAGTTGCCTTTACTGGAAGGATTGAAGTTTAAGAACTTTACCTTCAGACAAAGCCTTGAAAACGGCATGGCCGCAGAAGATGAAATACGCATCAATGAGTTTTTTGAAAAGGAAGCCGATCCTGTATTATCGCATTTGCAAACAAGCAATTCCCAGGCGCAGGAAATTGTAAATAACTATTTCAACCTGGTGAACGATGAACGCAGCTATTTATACCGCAACCGCAACGAATACGAAAACACCCTCAATACGATCAATAACACGGTGCTGCAAAGTTTCGAAAAACAAGAGGAGATCATGCAGCAGTCGTACCCGCACTATTTTGAAAAATACAAGACCGACGGTGTTGAGTACACTATTTATATAGGGCAGTCTATAGCGCCTAATAATCTCTTTAACATGCTTTATCTGAAAAATATCAGGTTATGGCAGTTGAGCTCCATGGCAGAGATCGCACGAATTACACACGCGTTAATTCCCAATTTACAGGTGCCCTTACAAACCACACAATTGATCTTGATCCATAGCCAGCCCATTAGCATCAGCTTTAGAAAAGACGAACGGCGTTTTGATGTAGAAGGTTCGTATAACATTCGTTACGAGATCATGAAGAAACGGCTCGACAAAGTGAATATCCGTGGCACCAATGAACGGCTTACCCAGCCGGGCAAAATAGCCATGGTATACAGCAATCCCAAAGAAGCACAGGAATACCAGGAATATATTTTGTTCCTGCAAAGCAAAAACTTATTGCTGCCCGGTATGGAATACCTTGAGCTGGAAGAATTGCAAGGCGTAAGTGGATTGAAAGCGTTAAGAGTGAATATTAATTTAGAAGCATAAAAAAGATGAAGGGAAGCCCCCTTAAAGAGGGACTTCCCTTTTTTGGCTTTTCAGGAAATAATATTTTATTTCTGAATTATGTTATTGCCTGATGAATGCAACTGTATTTGGGTTCAAGCCCGGTGTTACTGAGAAGTTACGTTTCTTCGCACCGTTTTTATCGAAGCAGAAAACCTCACCTGTATTACGGAAATTCTTGGCATCAGTTATCCATACATCACCCGTTTTTACATCTATATCAATGCCATAAGCATATTGTATTTCAACATCACCAGTAGTAAAGCTGGCACTGGTTTGAGAAAAATCGGAAGTGTTCAGTTTCCTCACATACTTGGAGCCCAGCCAACCACCGGTGGCATATAAATAGCCATCGAAATAACGGATCTTGCCCACCGCAGTATCAACAGATTTTACCACACTATTAGTTATAGCGTTTACTTTCACCAGCTTCGGTCCTACAGCTCCATAATCGCCATTACAGCCAATATAAATATTATTTGCGCTATCGGCAGCCATACAATAAGGGTTCAGGCCCACTTTTATTTTTTGCTGCTCAGTATATGTTGTGAGGCTTACTACTGAAATAGTTGAATCGAGACCGGATAAACCACCGCCATTGGCTACAAACAATTTATCACCTGAAACTACCATCTGTTCGGGATTGGAACCTACAGTGATCACCTTCTCCACTTCCAAAGTAGTGGTATCAATAATGGACACCGAGTTATCCCAGCTCGATACGATCACCTTATTCTTATATGCTACAATATTTCTGGGTTGACGGTCGGGGCCATTGCCATTTGTAAAATCTATTGTTTTTATACTCTTTGCGGTTAACACCTCTGCTACTCTTACATGGCTTGTAACGTTCATAACAATATACATTTTACCACCGTATATCAGCAGATCGTTACCGGTGTCGCCTAAACCCTTACCATTCACATTGGCAAAATAATCGGTAACAGGCTTGCCTGTTCCAAAATCATAATAGGTTAACGTTGTATTGCCATCATTAAGAAGTCCTTCATTAAGCACATAAACGCCCGTAGTTACTAAGGGGGTCTCTGTTTTTACATCGTCTTTTTTACAGGAAGCCATACCGGCCATCATCACTACCAGGGGTAAAAGAATCCGAAACTTTTTCATTTTAGTTGATTATAGATTGTTAAGTTGTAAACTGATCTTATAGGAACGTCCAGGCATGGGAAAATTCTTCACCACATCATACTGCTTATTCAACAGGTTATCGGCAGAAGCTTTGATTTGTACCCGAAATGCTTTCATCTTTTTCGCCCACGACAAAAACGCATCCTGCGTACCCCAGCCGTCAAGCTGGTTATATGGATTGTTCTCACCCAGTACATAACGTGTTGAAGAAAACAACAGGCTATATCCAACATTCCATGCACCATATTGTAAAGTGAATAATCCCGAACCGGAATGATCGGGCGTATATGGAATAGTGTTTTTATAATCTACTGCTGCCGGGTTGGTGATATCGATTGCCCGTTGAAAAGTATAAGCTATGCGGCTGAACCAGGTTACCGAACTGGTTACTTTGCCGCTCAATTCCGCAGTCACATCAACGCCTTTTATGTCTACCTTGCCCAGGTTCAACATTGACCAGCCAAACAGATTTTTATTTGGAATGGCAATGATCTTATCATCAACCAGGTTGTAATAACCATCGATACCGATAGTAATTTGTTTAACTGCTCTGTTATAAGATCTCGAAAAAACAAATCCGGCATTGTATTGACGGGCATATTCGGGGAGTAATGCAGAATTTCCAATGCGATTATAGTACAGATCGTTGAAGGTGGGCATGCGGAAAATATGTTTATAGAACAGCCGCACCATAAACGGACTGTTCTGCCCCAACCGCAAATTACCTGCAATGGAAGGTGTTACTTTATTGATAGTGGCCGCAGCCGGTCCCGTTTTTACATCATCATTAACTGTTGATAATAATAACGAACCGGTCAATTGAAACAGGTTAGCATTATATTGAAGCGCCACATTGTTCCAGCAGCTCCACCGTGTGGGTTGTACAAACGCCGGCACGTTAGATGCAAGCCAGGCGTAAGAAACATCAGAAGAAGCGGCGATAGCTATTCGTTCACCTATCCTGCGATCGATGGCAGCGGCGGCATAAGCCTCCTGTTGGGTGTACCGGTTATCGAGCCCGCCGGCGTTGTTCAGAAAATCAGGATCTGTATATCGCGTATAATTGCGGCTGTACCGCCCTGTTGCCAGAAATCCGGTATTGGCACCGATTGACCTCCGGTACCTGGTTTGAAAATACAGGTCCTTATTCCAGAGATGTTGTACCGACCGGTCATTATAGAGTATTACCGCACCGGGCAGCCCCCGGTTGGAGTTATACGCAGATAATTTCACCTGTAAAGATGAACTGTCATTGAATAATTTTGCCAGGTTGATCTCTCCCTGCAGGGAACGCATATCCCCATTTTTCCGGGTACTCTTTTCTGAATAATTGCCATTCTTTATCGTAAACGGATAATCACCTTTTGAGAACACAGCTTCGGAACTGATGTTTATACTCATCTGTTTTGCTACAGGAATCTGAATACCACCATAAGGTTGCCAAAGGCCAAAAGAGCCTGCTTTCAGTCCTGCCCGCCATTGCTTTACACCAATGGTGTTGGCATACATCACGGGCGTATTAATAGCCATTACAGCGCCATAGCTGTAGGCCCTGGCTGGTTGCAACAATTGTTGTAGTTGCGCCTGTTGCAAATCTATCGATTGAACAAACGTAGTAGAGTACCTGCTAAGGTCAATCTGGCCACTCTGTACATCTGAAGCGGGAATACCATCGTACAGGATGCCGGTATGAGCAGCGCCCAGGCTGCGTACCGAAACAGTTTTTAAACCACCCACGCCCCCATAATCTTTTACCTGTACCCCGCTAAAATAACGGGCGGCATCACCTACAGAAGGCGCATTTATTTGTTGCAGTGTTTCACTGTTCAACGTTTGCAAAGGCGTTGCCGCGATAAACGTGCTTTTCTTCTTCAGCCCCGATACCGTTACTTTATTCAACACCTTCGCACTGTCGCCGGATTGTGCTGACGCCCGGTAAATACATACCGGTATCAAAAACAGGAAACAATATGCAATAACAATTCTGCGCATTCTTTATCGTATTAGCGTTACTATGCCTTTCTTTGTTTGATTAATACCATTCAACTGGTATTGGCAATACCAGATAAAACTGTCCATGGGTTGTTCGTAACCATTCACACGCCCATCCCACACCATCGTTGCATCTGTTGATTCAAATACTTTTTGTCCCCACCGGTTGTATATCCATAATTTATATTGGCTCACGCCACAATTCCAGGTCAACCGGAACCCATCGTTACGACCATCGTTATTGGGCGTAAATGCATTGGGAACAAAAGGACCGCATTCTATATTTACTGAGGGAACATGTTTTATAGAAATATAAGCCTGGGCCGAAGCATCGCAACCAGCATTCGTTAAAACGGTTAACGATAGCATGGCGTAACCATTGGCAATATCGGTTTCAGTAGGCCGATAGCTTAATGCCGGTTCACTGGTAGTACCATCATTCAATAAATTGCCCGCAGTGGCACTTACCCATTGCAGCGATTGTGCATTGGCAGTATTGATACCGGTAATATGCACCGTATCGCCCTCATTAACTGTAGCGGGATAATTCCATCCATTGATACCAGGTAATGGCGTTGGGGTAACAGCGCTATTATTCAGCGCAACATTCGACACACCTGATTCATTAAAGAATGGCGTGAGCGCTGCAACACGGGCAGCAAACGAAACAGAACCACTACCAACAGAAAGATCAACTTTTGCCTGGCTTGTCCCGGCCGGTAATTGGTATACAGGAATAGAGATGGCACCACTTTTATCGAGCAAAGCGTTTTGAACAGCCGGGTAAGCGCGGTCTGCCATATTGGGCTGCGCCAGCACCAATCCTTTTGAACGGCCATACAACTCACTCGGGAAAAACGCGCCCGTACCAGAAAGGTTTAATTCCAGCACGGCATCATGGATCAATAATCCGCTCGTATTATTTATAGTAATGGTAGCAGTTGCATAACTGGCTATTCCGCACGATTGTACAGGAGGTATATCTAACTGCACATGTACTTTATCGCCAGGTGTACAGGCAGCCGTTTGGTTTAATACAGCTACATTATCTGAAGTATGTTGCGTTCCATTAAAACCGGTATTATCTGGTGTAATAACCGCAACCGGATCAGCAGGCTGCAATCCATCGGTTGTTACGGTAAAACTGTAATCGTGGTTGCCGGCAGCAGCAGTGGTAACATCATAAAAATAGCGCATGGTAACACAGGCGCCGGCCTTTATCACAAAATCGGCCTGCTCATCTATCTTTAGTAAAAAAGCGTCATTTCCGCCACCACCATATTGCAACTGAAAAGCGTTGGGGGTTGAGATTTGTAACGACTGCGTAGCGCCTGTAGCATAAACCTTACCTAATGGATCGGTTACAGAAGCGCTGGCGATATCCATTTGCGTTCCGCCAAAATAAGTGCCCCATTGACGAACGCCATCGCTATCAAACTTCACCAAATATGCATCGGTATTTCCCCCGTACGCAGGTTGTAGACTATTGGCTGTGGCAATTTCAGTGGCACTTGTTGTATTACCACTTAAATAAACAAACCCATTCCTATCGGCACTTACCTGCCGTCCGTTCTCGGTTCCGGCCCCACCATAATAGGTACACCATTTTAATTTACCATCGCTATCGAACTTTGTTAAGAAGGCATCGGTACTACCATTGTTTACAGCCTGATGGCTTAGTGCTGTAGCAAAATTCGTACTGGTAGTATTACCTGTTATATATACACCGTTGTTTTTATCAACAGTAATACCTGTAGCATTATCGCTGTTGTTACCGCCAAAATAGGTTCCCCATTGGCGAATGCCATCACTATCGAATTTCACCAGGTAGGCATCGTTGCCCACGCTTTTTACAGATTGAAAACTTGCGGCAGTAGCAATATTATTGGCGCTGCCTGTTAACCCGGTTAAATAAACATAATCATTTGCATCGATGGCAATGCCAAAACCACTTTCGGTAGCTATACCGCCATAATAAGTTCCCCATTGCCGTACGCCGTTCTTATTGAACTTTACCAGGAATGCATCATTACCGCCCCCGAGTGCAGGCTGATGAGCACCGGCAGTAGCTATATTATTGGCGCTTGCAGTAATACCGGCCAGGTATACATTACCGCGACTATCGATTGCTATGCTTCTTCCATAATCGGCGCCGGCGCCGCCATAATAAGTAGCCCATTGTAAAACGCCATTAGCGTCGAACTTCGCCAGCCAGGCGTCGTAACCGCCGCCGCTGGAAACCTGCGCAGCTCCGCCGGTAGCTATACCCAACGAATTACTTGTTTCACCGGTCACATATACATTACCTTCTTTATCGGTAGCCACACTATAACCATTCTCAGAACCTACGCCACCAAAATAAGTAGCCCATATCCTGTTGCCCTTTGCATTGAATTTGGCAAGAAAAGCATCCTGCGTATTACCATTATTGGTGCGATAAGCGCCTGGTGTTGCTATATTATTAGTGCTATTGGTTTGACCCGTGATATAGATAAAACCAAATGCATCGGCAGCGGCGCCATAAGCATAATCGTCGCGGGAGCCACCGAAATAAGTATTGTAGAAACTGGTCCTTGCACTATCGATATTTGTTTCTGCATGTACCAATGCAAAACCGGCATCAGGCACAGGTGCATAACTGTTTATACGGGTATCGAGGTTACCGGTATTGCAAATACGAACGGTATATGCCGTCGTATTACCACAACCCACACCATCTGGTTCAACGGCCACATAAATAGCCGCCCGCGGTATACAACCATTGCCATTAACGCGACTGATAAGATTACTGAAATTATTATCAGACGATCGCTCCCCCGCCACTACCAGCAGCGGCATCACCTGCGAGGGGTAAACCGGCATTTCTACTCCCGATACTTTGCCATCAAAATTTACAACTGCATTCACCAACTGGTAGCCACTCAACACATCACTACTAAATACATTTTGATAAACCCCACCCGCATCGATAAACACTTTACCCGTATTGATAACTGCAATGGGTTTGCTTCCATACTGCGCCGGGTCATTATCATAAAATGAAATAACGATGTCATCATTCCATGCTTTCCTGCCCGTATTCTTTATAGCATATTCCAACGAATAAGTACCGGGGCCGGGATAGCAACCCAATGCATTGAATGCTTTTAATTCAATAGCCAAATCAAAGGTGGGCTCATTGCCCTTACAAGCTGCATAGGCAATAGATTGCGCGTATGTGGCAGCGTCACCGGCCAGTTCATCATAACTATCGGCAAAAAAATAACCACCGGTTGAAGCCACTTCAATTAACTCAGTATAATACTTAGCGCTTTCAATAGCCATTACGGCAATAAAAACACCACTATTTTTTATTTGCGCAGCCAGCTCAACCAGTCCGGGTTGAGTGGTATTACCCGGTTGTGCATCGGTAAGCAACAATATTACCTTAGGCCGGTGCTGATCGGCATCGTTTTGTATGGCTTGAAAAGATCTTGACAAAGACAGTATGAGATCAGTGCCTTCATAAAATATACGCGGCGAATTAGCATAAGCAATAATATCAGAAATGTTTGTAGTGAATTGTTTTCCCGCTTGTGGGAAAGTGAACTGTTGCCAGTTGCGGTTATAATCCCAATCGGCAATGGCAATACGAAAACCACCGGGTGAATAAACAAGAGGTAGTCCCTGTGCCAGCTTTGTAATGAACTCCCGGCTTTTCAAATTCTCCCGGGCATCAACCGAGCCGCTCTGGTCGTTGGCAATAAAAATATCAAGCCCCCCGCATTGACAAAATGCAGAAGGCATGAAAAACAAGCTGCAGGCAAATGCAGCTGAAAGCCGAAAGCTAAAAGCCAAAAGCAAATACAACTGTGCTATTTGCTTTCCTGCCCAATTTATTATATTTCGATTTCCATTCGCCATTCCTTTACCTTGTTAACTCGTCAACCCATCAACTCGTCAACTACCTTCTCATTTCTTTATAAACTTGTGCGCGTAATGCTCAGTTTCACTGATTACTTTAATTATATAAGTCCCGGGCAACAGGCTTTGTACATTCAGCGTTTCCCTGGGTGTTTTTAGTTCATGAATTGACATCATACGGCCGGCAAGGTCATAAATAGCTGCACTGGCAGCAATGGAAGTAGTACGATCGATGATCAGTTTGTTCACTACCGGGTTGGGATATACCGCCACAGTAGTCACTTCATTATTCAATGAGATCGTATTGCTCAATGTACTTTTACCATCACAGTCTACCTGCCGTATTCTATAGTACGATTTACCAGCTAAAGGATGCGCATCGGTGAATTGATAATAACGGGTTGCAGAACTATTGATGGCGCCAGCAACAGTACCTATCATTTGATAAGCGCTGCCATCTTCGCTACGCTCCACTTCAAAGCGACAGTTATTATTTTCAGTACCTGTTTGCCAATCGAGCAGCACCTTCCCTTCTACCCCTTTAGCAGTAAACTTCATTAACCGAATGGGCAGGGCCGATTGCTTTTCAACTGAAACATCATCTATATAGTAATAAGCACGCGCGGTTCCACCGGTACCGTTTGTAGCTGGTTTATAATTAGGATTTGCTTTGGGATTTTGTCCGGCAGTTGTTACCGGGAATTGATAAAACTCACTGGCAATAGCTGGTTTGAAGTAACCGATAACAATGTATTGTTCGCCACCGGCCGCTACAAAATCACCGCTCACTTTTTGCCATGTGGTATCGATAAGAAAATTACCAACCGTATTTACGATCTGCGGTGTGTAGTTCAACAAGCCACCATAGGTTGAGGTGGTAGGGTAACTAATGTCACTGGTTGAAAAATAAATACCCAATTGGTCGGTTGCCCATGACATCAGATCGGCACATGATACCCAGTATTCAACATGGTATGTTTCCCCTGCTTCCAGTGGCGCAGTAAGTTTTGTTCCAATATATTCGTACCATGGGGCATTGTAAAAACCTAAACCCATAAAGCGGTTACCCGTACGCGCATATTGGTAACCAAACAACACATCGGGCACAAATACATCATATGCAGCAGGCAAAGCATTGCCACATACATCAAACGGGTCGGGACTGGCACCTGTACAGCTATACCAGTCATTTATAGTAGTAGGTATCTTCTGCGGTGTACTGTTATAATTAACCACACAGGTTCCATTCTCGAAACTGGGATTAGGCACCAGGTTCTGCGCCTTACACAATGCTGCAGGCAATAGCAATACAAAACAGCATCGTAGCCGTATGTATAATTTATTCATATGCTATAATTTTCAACCCATTTATGCATAGGGTACATAATAGGACACAGGTTGAATGGCCATGCACATTGGGAAAAACGAAAAAGGGAAAAAAAGTAAAAACAAGAGGAGAATTTGCGCCTGCAAAGAATCAATTGTTTTCACCAGCTTTTTTCCACGAAAGCCGCGAAATAATTGTTATGGCAGGTCTTCTGGCTTAAGGCCCAACTTATTGCCTTCCCACCCCAACTTTGTCGGGACAGTGGCGTGTAGAATAAGCTGTTTCACTTACGTGAAGCCTTTTACAGCTGCGGGACAGCCCCGGATTTGCACCGGGTTCCCTTTTAATCCTGGTTAGCCTGTAGGCCAACCGGAACCGATAACGGGCGCAAGGTAGTTATTTTAGGGTTACGTTCTTTTAATGTTAATATCGGTCTAATAAATATTCCATCACCCAAAAAAAGTGGCCACCTACCGGCAGCCACTTTGAACAGTGAACAGTGAACTGTAAACTGAGAACTATTTCTTTATAAACGATTGCTTTTGTACGCTTCCCTTATAATTAACCCGTAATATATACATACCTGCAGCGTAATCAGAAATAGCAAGGGTTTGCTTATCGGCTGTCATTTTCACGCCATACTTCCTGTTGCCCGATGCATCGAAGATCTCCAACTGGCTGCCGACCTTTGCCTGTACAGTTATTTGGGTAGAAGCCGGGTTAGGCGTAACGCTCAGGGTAGCGACAGAAGCGTCAACAGTAATTTTTTGCGTATTCACCCTGGCATTTACCAAACCATGGGTATTATCGGTTGCCGCGCAGGTACCGCATGACGGATCGGATCCTACTTTAACACCATCTATGCAGAAATACATAGGTGTATTGGGCCCCCACTCGCCCATGTCGCTGGTATTTAAATAAAACGCCAGTGAGTCTACCGTACCAAGTGAAGTAAGGTTCACCCATTTCCAGCTATCGACAATGTATGCATTGGAACCGGTAAAATTGGCGAGGTAATAATCAACCGTTCCGGTTGATGAACCACTCGAGAAACCTTCAATGGTTAATTTGAACCAGTCGCCGGCAGCAAACTTATGCGCAAACAGATCACCGCACTTCATCGATTTGTACGCATAGGCATTGTTGGTAACATACAAACCACAAATAGCTGAAGGGCTGTTCAACGTAAGCGTTGTATGGTTCTCAGGAAAGAACATGGCATTATAACCATAATACGCCACTGAATACGGATCATTAACACCGCTTATACCACCACCTGTTATGGAAGAGAACTGGCTTTGCAATCCATTACAGGCATCGCCACAGGCAGTATCGCAAGGAAAGTTATTTGTTTTACTTACAGTAAAACCATCCCAATAGGTCATGGCGCCAAAGGAGGTATCGGCATAATGCGTAAAGTTCAAACAGCCTGCTGTAAAATCAACATAACCACCAGACCATACCGGGTCCTGGATCACATACCTGTAGGTGTTATACCAAATAGAATCTGAGCCATACGCACTGATGTATGTGCCATTAGGGGTGAAAGCACCAAAGGTGATCTGCTGACAGGTTGGGCAATCAGCTGCCACCCGTGCATTTGACAGTGATACAAACCTTCTGTTCACTAAAGGGCCAACCTCAGCTCTTTTTTTCGGTTGCCCGGCCACACCAGCGCGAACATAGGCAGCTTCGGGCCGTTGCGCTTTAACACTTAATGCGCCAGACAATAGCACCAGCAGACAAACAAATTGTAGAACTTGTTTCTTCATACAAATAAAATTTAAATGGTTAAAAATGGTATTTGATCAATAACGCAGCGTTACTAATAAAATAGCGGGGAAAAGAAATGTAAAAACAGGAAGACTCTTACGCCAAAGCGCAGCAACTGTTCTCACAGGCTTTTTCCACGAAAGCTGCGAAAAAAATGGCTATGGCAGGTCTTCTGACTCAAGGCCCAGTTTACTCACCTTCCCATTGCGATGTTATCGCAACAGTGGTATTGTAGTAGTATAAACTGTTTCACTTATGTGAAGCCTTTTACAGCTGCGGGAACAGTTCCGGATTCACACCGGATTCCCTTTTAATACTATATGAACACGTCATACAGTAACCAATAACCGGAATCAAAGGTAGGTTAAATGGAAATAAGTTTGTTATTGTGGTACAGTTAGGTCTTTCTTATTTAGTCACGCAAGTCAAATTGGTTAACGAGTTAACAAGTTGACGAGTTAACGAGGAGTTGAAAGGTTGTACTTACCCTACAACGGGCAGTTCTCATGATAGTTCACCAACTCAATAGGCGTTCTTTCCATTTCAAAACCGTTATACCGCACCAGTATTTCATCGAGCACCGCATATATAACTTCAGGTTCGGTTGAAGTTACCAGTTGTGTGCGGAAGTCTTTGATGCCTGGCAATCCTTTCAGGTATTGAAAGTATTGTTTGCGCATGGAGTAAACACCGGCAACAGGACCTTTCCATTGCAGGCTCTTACGTAGTTGTTCTTTACAAACAGCTACGCGCTCGCCAACAGTTGGTGCAGGCAATTGCTCACCGGTTTGCAGGTAATGACGTATTTCGCGGAAGATCCAGGGATAGCCAATGGCGGCACGGCCAACCATAATGCCATCAACACCATAACGATTCTTATACTCCAGCGCTTTTTGTGCGCTGTTGATATCACCGTTACCAAAAATGGGAATATGTATACGCGGGTTGTTCTTTACTTTGGCTATCAGGCTCCAGTCGGCCTCGCCTTTATATAATTGGCAGCGGGTGCGGCCATGAATGGTGAGCGCTTTAATACCAACATCCTGCAGCCGCTCGGCCACCTCTTCAATATTTTTGGAGTCATCGTCCCACCCAAGCCGGGTCTTTACAGTTACTGGTAAACTGGTCGATTTTACACAGGCTTCGGTAAGGCGTACCATTAAATTAATGTCGCGTAAAACGCCAGAACCGGCTCCTTGCGCCACAATGCCTTTAACGGGGCAACCAAAATTAATATCGAGCAATTCGGGCTGGGTAACATCAACTATTTTGGCAGCCAGGGCCAAACGTGCTTCATCGCCGCCAAACAGCTGTATACCGGTGGGGCGTTCCTCATCAAAAATATCAAGCTTTCTGCGGCACCTGATGGCGTCGCGAATAAGTCCTTCGCTGGAAATGAATTCTGTAAATACCAGGTCGGCCCCGTTGGCTTTGCATACCACGCGAAAAGGCGGGTCGCTCACGTCTTCCATGGGCGCCAGCAGCAACGGGAAATCAGGGAGTTGTATATTACCTATCTGCACCATTCGGGTGCAAAATTGCGTCAAAAACGCCGGCGAACAAAATATTGGTGCATCATATAGTACTTTTCATTTATCAAACCCAACCAGTAAGGGCTTTTTTCACGCCGATTGGCTAAACTGCACAGATATCCGCCAAAACAGCACGCTTACCAATTTTAGCAATCTTTCGCAATTGAACTATCTATTTTTAGCGCCATAAACCATAAAAATGAAAAATCTGTTCCTGCTGTCATTATTGGTAGTCTGTTTAAACAAAAGTTTTTCCCAATCATTACCCGATTATGAATCTATTACGCTTGAAGAAATGGCTGATTACAAAGTAGCAGAACCTACTGCTACCCAGGCGGCAAACTACATTTTATCGGTACCCTACGATAAAAAGAACGACGATCGTGTTGCGTCGGTAAAGTTCCTGTTTAAATGGATGTCGGGCACTCCCGATTATAATTTCAATCTCGATAAACTGGCAAGTAAGCTAATACATGAGAACAGCGAATTGCTGGTAATATTTATGGCCTGTATGGCAAAATATTGCACTGAAAACCAGAGCTCGGCAAAAGATGTAAAAGCCGTTGAACTGAATGCGTTAAAACTATTGCTTACCTATTGTGAAAATGAAAAGAATAAAATAAAAATGACCAAAACCTTAATGCAACTTTCGGATGCTGCGAAAAAAGGAGAACTTGAGAAAGAGTTATAGATCATAAATTGTAACCATGAAGATTGCACTAACGCCATTACTGCTGCTGATATTCATATCAGCAGCAGCCCAACAAAAAAGAAAAACGCAGCCCTTTATCCTCAAAGGACAATGCTCCGATTGCAAGAACAAATTTATCGTAATGTCTTTTGAAGACCTGAATAGCAAGCGCTATACCGATACCATTCCCCTCGACACGAACGGTAATTTCTATTTAAAAACCTGGAAAGTAAAAGCGCCGGTTGAGGCAGCTGTTGAATTTGCCAAAAACCATACAACCGGCTTGAATGTGGCTCCGGGTTTCAACCTCACGCTTACGGCCAACGAATGCGGCATGCTTGCCTTTCAAAAAACAAAAAAGATAGCCGGCATAGGCGCTGAATGCAATGCATACCGTTTTGCGGCAGACTCCATATTTTGTACATCCATTGAAAAGATGCGGAATGCGGATATAAAAAGCATGAGTGACAGTGTTATGCTGACCACATTTATCGAAGAAACCCGGTTATACGCCTCTGTAGCCAGCGCGATATTCAGCAAAAAAACAATTGGGGATAGGAATTTTGATTTTTTCAGACAGGTGACCGGTTACGAATTGATGTTCACAAAATTATCAAAGCTCCTTTTCATTATCGACTGGTTTAGTTATGATAATGAAAAAACGACCAGATTTTTAAAAGACAATTTCGACTATCAGGTCATTAATAATATTTTCAGAAATGACTATATGCTATCGAGCCACTATAGGACCTTTATGTGCATCGACTACTGCAATTACCTCGTTGACGTCGATTGTAAAAAGGACCCCGGGCTTTGCAATAATGAATTTTATGTGCTGGAAAAAATAAATAAAGAGTTTAAAGGGTTAATCAAAGAATATGCGCTGCATAGGAAACTCAGGAACATGATCGGCGCCTGTGCTTCACCTAACGAACTTGAAGTAAAAAGAAAACAACTGCGGCCTTTTATTGCGGGTTTGATTAGTGCAGATCTCAAAAGATCGCTTTACAACCGCCTTAGTGAACAGGAGATCTCCCTGTCTACTATTAAGCCGGGTATGCCGGCCCCATCTTTTACCCTGCAAAGTATTACAGGTAACATGCATAGTTTGGCCGATTATAAAGGCAAAGTGGTATATCTCGATGTTTGGGCAAGCTGGTGCAGCCCCTGCCGTGCCGAAACACCAAAACTTAAAGCCCTGTACGAAAAATATAAGAACGATGACCGCATTGTATTCCTAAGTATAGCAGTATCTGATGAAATAGAGAAATGGGAAAAAGCGGTGGAAGACGACAAACCAACCTGGACCCAACTCTTTGACAAAGGGAATACTATACAACAAGCCTATTATGCGAACGCAATTCCAAAGTTTATATTGATTGACAAACAAGGAAACATCGTAAACCCCGATGCGCCCCGGCCAAGCAGCGGAAAAGAAATTGAAAAACTATTAAAACAGGAAATGGAGAAGTAGCTCGCTTGAAATGCTGGTAGCGCGTCATTATACGCTGGCAGAAGCGGCCGGCGCTATGAGCCGGTATTTTATTTCGCGGGATAAAAACAAATAGCCAAATCGTTTTGCTAAAGGGCTCTGTTTGCAATTTCATCGTTGTTTGTTGCAACAGGACCGTTGCTCGTTGCAACATGACCGTTGCTAGTTGCAACAGAATCGTTGCAAGATGTTTTTTCGTCATATCTCACTTGCAACGGCATTATTGCAAGCTAAAATTGGTTCGTTGTTGGTTGCTCTTTCAATATTTGCAGGCTGCTACATCATCATTGCAGTTGGCTCAACGTCTCACTGCCGCTTGCAACGACCAGAATACAACCAGCAATGATTCATTGCAGGCAAACAACGGTCATTGTATGGCCTGCAATGACCATTGCGCAATTGCAATGATCCGAATGCAGCCTGCAATGGTAAAAATTCAGTTACATTATGATCATTGCCAGGTGCAAGATGACCAATGCCCTCTTGCAACGGCATATAATTCACTTGCAATAAGCCCATTTTCATCCTGCAACGATCCATTGTACAGTTGCAATGATCAAATTTCAACAAACAACGGTCATTGCAGGTAAAATAAGGTCCATTGCAGACAAAGCAAAACCCCATTCCAGGTAAAACATGGTCCTTTGCCAGCCTGAAACGTTCTTTTTTCGGCATTCAAAAGTCATTTACAGGCAAGCAAGCCTTCGTTGCAGGCAATATTTCCCTTCCCCTTACACGCCTATTGCCAAAACTGCACGGTTATTCGCCAAATCAACGCGAATATCAAATTGGCCCCAATGCCTGCCAGAATATTTATATATTTAATTCCAGTTCATTTACGTGTTATACAACAGTGTTTATTGCCAATAGTCCTGCTCCCTGCAGGACTATTGTTTTTCCTGTTATGGAAAAAGCTGGAAAACCTGTCTCATTGGTAACCAAACTCCCCATTTGTGAAGCCTGCCATACTCATTTACTTTGTAATTTATATTTCAAGCTGCGCCGCTCCCGCTAACAAGGAACCTCTTATAGCAAAAGATAGTACCAACGAAATTGAAAGAAATAATAAACTCTTTGTTTTTGTTGGTGAAAAAATTGAAGTAAAACACGAACCCGATACAGGCCGTTATTCTTTAGATAACAAATTTACCGCCTGGTATAAAGTGTTGCAAAGAGTTTATGGCAAATACGACAACAATTATATAGAATTCAAGGTGTACGATCATTATGGCTGGCCGCCGTTCGCAAAATACCAACATGCGCTTTTGTTCGTATCGGAAGACAGTGGAAAGTATTACCTCGAAAAATACATGTCGTACGATGTATACAAAACAAAAAGCGGCCGCTGGGCGGGCAGTTATGCTACTCATGATTATACGTACCATAACACTCCCAAGGTAAAACCTGAAATAATTGATTTTAAAAACGAGGTTTCCTACCCAACTAAAAAAGTTTACGACAACGGTACAACAGAGGAGATCTATTATCCCGAACCATACTATAAAATAGAGGGAGATAAAGCCATTGCCATCTATGGAAACTACATTGAAGACCTTTTCAGGATAAAAAAAGAAGGGCCTTTAAGTGATCTGTTCGTGCCAACACAGCCTGCTGGGCCCATTGATGTTAAGGATGTTGTGCTTGGCAGGTTCACTCCCGCTGAAGAAGAAAAAAAGTTCATGACCTTTTGGGAAAAAACCTTCCTTCCCATTATAAAAAGCGGCGACCTGCAACAATTTAAAAACTGGTCGCTCACAAGGATAACTCTTTGCGATTTCGTTCGCCCAATTGAAGCGTTTGATGAGGCATGTTTTCAGAAAATATTTAGGAGGGAATATATCTTAACACTGGATCCCGGCGACGTGACTTCATTTTCTTCTTACGAATCCACCAACAATCCTATTGCAACAACAATACTTAACGGTCATACCATCGCTAAGAAAAAAAAGCATATAGTTTATTCAATGACATTGGGAAAAACACCCAAATATATTCCTGCCATATCATTCACACTTGATTTTGTAGAAACAGATAAAGGTTATGTATTAACAGGTATAAACAGTGACCGTGATAATAAGTGTTGCCAGTGAGTTGTTAATAGGTTACGCCGGCTACGACCTGAACAATGCCAACAGATCTTCTTTATAATTAATACTTAAAGGCAAAACATGGCTGCCTTCCATTACCACCTCATCAGTCTTTATCATTTTTACATGTCGCAGACCTGCAATGTAAGATTTGTGGATCCGCACAAATTTATGGGGCGGCAATAGGGTTTCCAGGTTCTTCATGGTATAACTGGCCAGGTACTGCTGGTTGTTGGTTACTATCTTTACATAGTCTTTTGAAGCTTTTATAAAAATGATCTGGTTATAAGGCACCTTTATCAACCCACCTTTCTCTTTCACCAATAAATGGCCATCGTCATTATTCTCTGTAGCTATAACAGCTGGTTCTTTAACTTTATTTACTGCTTTCAAAAATCGCTCATACGAAAAAGGTTTCAACAGGTAATCAACTACATCCAAATCAAAAGCCTGTACCGCATAATTTGGATACGCAGTGGTAAAGATCACTTTGGGCGCCTTTGTGAGGGTTTGCAAAAAACTAAGGCCATTTACCAATGGCATTTCTATATCCAGAAAAATAAGATCAATGGAATGCTGCTCCAGTTTGGCAAAAGCTTCCAATGCATTACGGCATTTGGCTACAAGCGTTAGCTCTGGTGTTTGCATTATGTATTGTTCAACGATCTGCTGCGCTATTTGTTCATCATCAACGATAAGGCATTTGATCATGGTGTGCTATTTGAGTAAAATAGTAAGATCTACCTTAAAGGTAGTGCCGTTATTTGCAATTTCAAGGTGGTGTTTTTCAGGATAATACATTTGCAGTCGCCTTTTTACATTTTCAAGACCAACGCCCCCGCTGTCCGCAGCCGGCGCTGCGGCGATCATAATATCGTTCTCCACCACGAAATGCAATTTATTCTCATCAACCGTTAAATGAGCATGTATAAAACCCCGGTCATTGAGCCGGTGAGCGCCATGTTTAAAACTATTCTCAATAAAAGGTGTCACCAACAAGGGAGCTATCAATACACCCGTATTGCTATTTGAAACAGTAAAACTAATATCAGACAAAGGATACCTTTTCTTTTCAATGGCCACATAATTTTCGGTGAATGCAAGGTCCTTTTCAAGGTCAACTTTATCTTGCCGGCAATCGTATAAAGTGTATCGCATCATCTCGGCCAGGCGTAAAACATATTGCGGCGTGTCCTTACTGCCGGTGAGGCTCATTCCATAAATACTGTTCAATGTATTGAACAGGAAATGCGGATTTAGCTGTGCATTTAACGCATCGAGTTGCAGGCGAAAAACATCTTTCTCAAGCAGCCGTTTCTTTCTTTCATTATCAAATGCATAACGTGTTATGGCCACAGATGTAAACGCAATGAGATCGGTTAAGAGTACCTGAAAATCCCACCCCCGCAATAATTGCACAACATGTATTTTATGAAGCTTATGCCAGCCTATATAAAATGTCTTGTAATAACCGGGGCCATTACTGTTCATGAAAATATAACTTACACAAACATTCCCAATCTTCGGAATGAAAAGGAACCAGAGCATGGTAAGCACAATGAACCAGCCATACTTCTTCTTATTCAGTAAGGCCGGCGCCAGCCACCGGTAAAAAGGAATTACATACAGCGTCATAGCCAAAGCATATAACATTATTTGTATATGCGGAAAATTATCATACGTGCGGGGTGCATTAAACATGCCCAGGTAATAGGCGTATTTATACAGGGCCGTGTATAACACCCATACCATTACCTCATAAATAAGGGGGAAGCTGCTTTTTTCCGTTTGTATGGCGGTTTCCTTCATGCGCAAAATTTACCAGGTACAAGGTCAGTTAACTTCCTAAATATCGAAAATGGTTTCGACGAAACCGCTTTTTTATCGACAAAATAATGGGCCGTTCAATAGGTCGAAAAACCGCCCGGCTTCATGGACCAACCATTGCCCCGGCTACTCAAAGGCGTGTTCTTTGACCTATCAAAAACATAACATATGCGACCACTCTTCATTATTCTGTTCATACTGATTGCCCTATACGCAAACAGCCAGCCATTGTTGCCCATTGAAAAATGCAAAACAGCCATCAATTTTAAAAATGGCTGCTACCTCGATAGCCTGATGGCTGTTATTGGTAATAAACGTATTGTGGCCCTGGGCGAAGACACCCACGGCACCGCTGAATTTTATGCATTAAGGGCCGCCATTACCCAACGATTGATAAAAGAGAAAGGGTTCAATATGGTGATCCTTGAAAACCCACATGAAGATATGATGGCCATGCAGGCGGCATTATATACCGAACCCATAGATACGCTGATGCGGCGCCACCTTTTCAGCATTTACCAGTCAAAACAAATGCGGTCGTTCTTACAATGGCTCAGGAAGTATTCCTATAAGAATAAATCAGTGCGGCTGGCCGGGTGCGATGATAGCCAATTCGAACTTCTTCCTCAGGCGCTTATAAAAACGGTTGCCAGGTACGGTAATGAAAACCTGAACAATATGTGTGAAGAGTTCCTGTACAGGCAAACGCTTTCGATCAAAGAGTTCTACACCCGCTTTCCGAAATTAAAACCCGATACCCTGCCGAAACAAATGAAGTTTGGCCACGCCACCTGGTGCCTGCTGAACCGCATCGATTCTTTATGCGCAGCACAAAAGATGCAGGACCCATTATTAAGCGAACTGCTTTTTCATGCGAAAACCAATTATGTTTATTACGACCGGGTCATAAAAAAGGAAACCGTATCGCGTGATGAGATCATGGGCAACCGGATCAACTATTATGCAGCCGACCCCAATGCAAAGATCGTTGTATGGGCGCACAGCGGGCATATTGCCAAATACGCCTGGTTGGATAACGAGCTTGGACTAATGGGCGCAACGGTGCAGAAAAAGTTTCCTGCCGATTATCTGGCCATAGGAATGAGCGGTGGGCAAGGCAGTTATTCCTTTATGAAAAACCGCTTTATCAACGACGATCATAATTTTACCGATTCGCTGTTCAGAGGTATACTGCACACAAGTAAAACCGGCTCGTGGAATGAACTATTAATGACTAATACAACAGGCAACTTCTATCTTGATTTTTCGCGGTTAACCCCGGCAGAAAAAGATGATTTCAATAAGCAACGTCCGTTGAAGCTATTGGGTTATGGCAAAGAAGATGATAAAGCAAGCGACTATTACGACATCTCACTTACCCGGTTATTCGATGTATTGATCTTTTTGAAAGAAACCAATCAAACCACGGCATTGTTCAATTAAAAGGCGCCCTCATTCCGGAAAATTCTCTATGGCCATATTATGGACGGGCGAAATCTACCGTAGGCTTCAGGAACCCTACTACCCCATTGTAAACGGGTCCACCCAGTCCACCCGGCAGTCCATCGGTAACAAGGGGCGCGGTAATTCTGTTAAAACTGGCAGTGATAAACCGGCCAATGCAGGCGCAATCAAAATGCAAACCCAGATCGGGAATGGGAACTGCCGGCGCCGATGTAATGGGGCCCGGATAAGCGTAAGCGGCTCCTGTTGCCCCTGTTATTTTATCAACGAAAACAATGGTTCCGTTGGCCCAATTGGTGTGCATTACATATAACATGCCGTTACAGTTAAACGTTAACCCACGTGCCTTCAACGATACCGGCAATGGATTGGGCAAACAGGTAATGTTTCCATTAACAGGCAGTCCCAATTTAACGATCGTATTATTGGGAGCTACCGTACCCCTATTGATAGCATAATAAACGCCGGTTGTCTGGTCTCTTTCCACATCGCTTAAGTCGAGCACAAGACCACAGGTATTTACGGTAGGTATTATACTTACAAAATTAGGGTTGGTAAATTTAAATATGGCATTGGGTATAGACCCTGTAATACCGGTGGTACCATAAAAAATACCGGTGGTTGGATCATACGATAAACCACTGGCCCGCAAAATTGGGGTTGTTCCTCCTATGAGCAATTGATTGGTACCACCGCCTACCGCATAAGGCGCAACGGTAATAGGGCCGGCGCTGGGCGACCCCGATACTTTAAAAATATAAGAAGCGCCGGTAACAGAATCAACTGTAAGACTGTACATATTTGGCACACATTCTTCTACCGCTTTAGCGGTAGTACCGGCAGGTAATGATGCATCTTCTGTTTTAATACCTTTTTTACAGGCAGCAAGCGTTAGTAGTCCAAGGACTATTATTGTAAGGTTTAATCGGTTCATAATAAAAAAAGATTTAATGATAACGATATTGTGTAACTGAAATAAGGCCGGATCAAATAGGATGGAATAATTCCGGAATGAAGAAAACGCCTTTTACTAAAGTTATTACATTTCTCCTGGATGCATATGCGCTTTTAAAAATCAAATGCCGGCCAGGCTTTCAGAAACATGATCCTGATCAAGCTGGAAATAAAATCGCCCCCGGCATCCCCGGGGGGCATAACCGTAGGCATTAACGAAATACTCTATTTGTAAAAAAGCATTTTGCCGGGTTTTGCGGGAATGCCTGCAAATCGGTAGTATTTACCCGTTACATCAAAACGGGTGTTTTCATACCTGTATACGCTTTTTTCTTTTCCATATGGATTCCTCTTCTTTATATTTGAACAATATTATCCTTAGCAACCTAACCAAACTCCCCCTACCTAACGTAAGAAATAAACCCGGGACGTCAATATTGATCGATCCCCATAGCTGTTATTGTTACACAATAACGGTTACACACATTAAACGACCGGCAAGCCTTCGTTCCTTCATTACTGAGTTTCCCCGGTACGGCAAAACTTTATACATAATTCACCGGGCCAAATAGGTCATTTTACAACGGTCTATCTGGTCACTAAATGACATTTATTTCAAATGATCGTAACGTGTCACAACACTTGTGATGCGACATGAAAATACTCTATCGATTAATAACCTCAAATGAAAAACTAATGACAAACACTTTCTTTCGGTACAACCAGCGCTCGCTGGTAGCCTGCTTAGTAGTAGCTTTACTTGTATCCTGCAACAAGGAGATCAGTAATCAATCCACAGAATCCGTTACAGATGAAAACGCATTGAATGCCACCGTTTCAACAAGGTTATTAAGTAATCTTCTTTGGGCCGATGACCTTGAAGGCCTCCTGTGGTTCCTGAATGTTAGTGTACAAACCTCTACCTCCTATGGAATTACAAGAACGACCAGCAATGTTTTCGAGGGCACAAAATCGGCCCGGTTTGAGTTAAGGTCAGGTGATAGTGAAACTAACGGCGGCACAAGAGCAGAAATAAGCTTTCAGCCGGCCACCAATTTAAACCGCTGGTATTCATTTGCCCTGTTTGCCCCGTCGGCCCAGTTCAAATGGGATGACGAGGATGATTGTTTAATACAGTTTCACCAGGGGAATGGCGAAACGCCGGCCCTTTGCCTGCGGGTAAGAGAAGATCGTATTTATATAAGAATACTGGGTGTATGGAATGACCTCGGCGCTTTTGAAAAAGACAAATGGACGTCTTATGTACTACACGTTAAACACTCTACGGGTTCAACAGGTTTAATTGAGCTGTGGCGTAACGGCGTTAAGCTAATGGACCGCTCAGGTGCAAATATGTATAAACTGGAGGACTATGGCGACCATAACCCAAGCCTGAAACTGGGCATTTACAAATCGGCATGGAATGGCAGCAGTACCACAGAAACCTCTACCAGAGTAATTTATTATGATGACATTAAAATTGGTAATGAATACGCTACATATGAAGATATGGTGCCCGTACCCAATAATCCTCCACCTGCTTCCGGCGGCACTTCATCAACCACTGGTGTAAGCATTACTGGCTTTAAGCTGGTTGACGCTGCCACTGAAAAAGATGTAATGACGATCACAAACGGACAAACCATAAGCCTCTCAGCGCTTGATCTGACTAAAGTAAACATTCGGGCAATTACATCATCTACCGAACCTGGCAGTGTTAAATTTGAACTAAGCGGTGAACAATCAAAAACATATACCGATAGCAGGGCGCCTTTTGCCTTACATGGCGACAATGGGTATGGCAACTTTTACTATGGCAACTGGTACCCACCCGAAACGGGCACTTATACATTGAAAGCAACGCCCTACACTTCCGATTATGCATCAGGAAGCGCCGGCACTTCGCAAACCATAACGTTTACGATAGTAAGATAGTAGGTTAGGTTTCTTTAAATTTAAAAAAGGTTTTGCCATTCTGTTGGCAAAACCTTTTATTCTATTTTATCACTACGCTGTAGCTATCTTTTGTTTCAACCATTCAATATTTTCCTGCTTTCCCTTATGCAACAGGGTTTGGCAGTGATGGGTATAAAATGAATGTATTTGCAAAAGGTGTAAAGATTTTTCAACTTTCCGTTCAATGGTCTTTCCCAGTCTTTTCTCCATTTCCTGCCAAACCACGGGATCTGTTTGATGAAACTCCGTGGTACCAAAATGATACGTATCGGCATCACAAATGATCATTTCAATAAGCGAAACAGGTTTTACGGCAATGTTCGTAACCATTATACAGTTAGCAATATTATTCAGCATTTGCTCCTCCAGTTTATCGCCTAAATAAATGCGCATGATCTGTACACTCATTTCTTCATGCTGCGCCATATTGCTAAATAAATGGCCCGTATCGTGAAACCAGGCGGCCGCCTGTAATATAAAAAGTTCTTCTTCATTCAATGAATAAACGCCCGCAATTTCCTGCACCCGCTTTACTACATTGCGTGTATGGTTTATGTTATGATATAAGAGATAAGGTTTATCATTTACCAGGAACAGCTCTTCCACGATTTTTTCTATTTCTATCAATTTCTTACTAATCTCCATAGATCTGGTTTATTCAATCTACGAAAGTGCTGGCCGATTCTGATGAAATGTTGAATTACCCCGCCGCCGTCTCCAGCAACTGCTCTATCTTTAGGTCCAGTTGTTTTGCCACCTCCAGCGCCGATGAGCCACCATATGTTGCCAACAGGCTTTCCATTAAGTCGTATGATAAATAAACGCCATCTTCGCGTTCATGCACCAGAATGGTCACCGGTGCATAGGCCGCTGCTTCGGGAACCGTTCTGGCCATTTTGCTCATGATTACCGGATTGCCGATAAGAAAGCGCATCAGTTTTGTTTTTTGCTCACCTTGTCCTTTACTAAGCACTTCACCTGAATCGAAACGATAGAACTCCATCAGTTCACCGGCGCCTGTTGCGTTTTGCACCAACTGCTCCAACTCTGCTTCATTATCTGCCTCCATAATTCCTTTATGAAATGCCTTCATATCAGGATGGCCTACTGCGTTAGAAAGCCTTTGTACAACTTCATTAAAAGGTCTGTGTGATACGATACTTATCCTTCGCACCCGAATTTCTATGGCTTGCTGGTTTACTTGCATTTATCAGGAGTTTACAAGTGAAGTGATAAATTCTTCAGCAGGTTTGGCTACAGGTTGAACAGGTTGTTGTACGCTGCGTTCATGGACCTGTGCTGTAGGTGTTTTGTCAATTAACAAACTCAACAATTCGGGCCGGCTGTAGTGACCACGTGAGTCCATCAATTGTTTGCGTTTATCAATTAGTTTAAAATCAAGATCGGCAATAACAATGCCTTCACCGCTTTTAAGTGGCTGGCCTATGATCGATCCGTCAGGTGCAATGATGGCGGTAAAACAACCTCCTGAAATAGGTCCTAATGGGCTGCCGGTATCATTCATGATCTGGGCCTGCTGATCGGCATCGAGCCACGCAGTGGCACATACCACAAAACAGGCCGACTCCAATGCATGCTGCCGAACATTTACTTCTGTTTGCTGACTGAACAGATCGCCAAAAATAGAACCGGGATACATAGCAGAATGTATCTGCTCACCATCGGCCATCATAGCATACCTTGCCAGCGGGTTATAATGCTCCCAGCACGCAAGTTGCCCAATACGCCCAACCTGGCTGTCAACAGCCTGTAATCCTGAACCATCGCCCTGGCCCCAAACCATCCGTTCATGATAAGTAGGTGTTGTTTTACGCCGGTGTTGTAAAAGGGTACCATCTGCATCAAATAATAACTGGGTATTGTATATAGTTCCTCCATCACGTTCATTAACCCCAATAGATACTACCACGCCGGCTTCTCTACAGGCCTCGGCAATTGCATCGGTAGTAGCTGAAGGAACAGTCACCGCCTGGTCGAGTAGTTTCAGATGCTCATTCCCTGCAACCAGTTGATAGGGTGTTTGCACAAACGAAAAATAAGGATAGTAAGGGATAATGGTTTCGGGGAAGGTGGCAAACTGAACACCTTGTTTGCCCAGCTCACGGATCTTGTTTACCACTTTTTGTGTTGTTCCCTCGCGGCTATATAGTACAGGGCTTATTTGTACAGCAGCAGCCCTGATGGTATGGCGGGGATTGTTCTTAAACTTTTCCATGTTTTTAATTTTTTAATAGTTAAATGCCAAGCGGGTAAGTTGAGATCGGATTGTATGTGAGAAGTACGTAGATATGTATGAACTGCAGCAGTGTGTTACTTAAAGGTATTAATTCTTTTTAACACCTGCCGTCAGTTCTGCTGTTGCATCAATTAAAGAATATTGAACTCAACATGCACATTGCCGGTGATGGCTTTTGAATAAGGACAAATGGTATGGGCTGTTTCTACAACCTGCTGGGCAATAGCTTTGTGTATTCCGGGCAAACCAATATTCAAACGGGCCTGTAACCAAAATTCTCCTGCATCAACACAAAGGTCCACTTCTGCATCTATGAACGTATCTTCTGGCAGCTTTAAACCAATTCTTTGCGCTGCTTTTTCCATGGCGCCTTCAAAACATGCCGACCAGCCTGCTGCAAATAATTGTTCGGGGTTTGTACCTGTGCCATTGCTACCGGGTTTGGCCAGTTTGATATCGAGGTTACCATCTGAACTTTGAGACTTACCATTACGTCCGCCTGTTGTGTGTGTTTTACCGGTGTAATACACTTTGTCTGATTGTGTTGTTGTTGTTGTGATTGACATTGTTTTACTTTTTAAAATTTTAAATATTATGCTTGTCGCTATTTTATACCGATCGGTATATTATTGGTCAAAAAAATATTTTATCTGAGTGATTTAAATGCGGCGCGCATTTCCCGGGTAAATAATTGTGGTTGTTCCCAGGCTGCAAAGTGTCCGCCTTTTGGTACTTCATTAAAGTAGATCAGGTTGCGGTAAGCGGTAATAATTGCCGTGATAATAATTGCCTTTTTCATTCTGACTTTGATTTGATGTCAAAATTCAGCTTGTTAAACAGCAATAGCATTCACATTTGTGAATAAAACCAATAAATGGAATGTTAATGTTGACCTCTGATGCGGCTTAAAGACTGGGGCGCAATGCCAAGGTAGGAAGCAATGTAATGGCTTGAGAACATTTGCAATAGGTGTGACTCTTCTTTTAGCAATTTGTTATATCTTTCTGCAGCAGCCAACGTAAGCAGGGTAAATGCCCTTTCGTACATATGAAGAAATGCGTTCTCGTTTAATTTGCGCATCCATCTTTCATAAAGAAATGATCTCTCTATCAGATAATTCACTTGTGCTTTAGGAAATACCAGCGCCTTCATTTCACTCAATGTTTCTATAGCAACAGAAGATGGCTCACTGGTTAAAAAAGCGCGGTAATCAACGGCAAACAGATTTTTACTAATGCTTGCCGCATTATTAAAATGAAATGACCAGGTTATTGTTTTGCCGGAAAAATCAGTGTAGTAAGATCTTGCCGTTCCCGATACAACGAAATAAACCTTATCGCAGGCGCTGCCTTCCTGCAGAATGAAGTGTTTTTGTGGATGTGTTATCTCGTATGAATGATCAGCTATTAACTGCATGGTTTCAGCATCCAGTTCAACAGACTTACGCATGTAGTCAAAAAAAGGCTGGCAGGCGTCTATGGTGATCATACTTAAAGTTAACTATAATAAAGATTAAACCTGCATCATGAAAAGTCCGTCACGTACCTACCTGTGCCGCTCACCCATTAAAATCATATCCCTTTCTTCGGGGTTTCGACAGCATGGCGGTGGCCTCTTTATCGTTATTTGTAAAAGCTTCTTTCTGTGGGTCCCAATAGATCTTTCGCTTCAGCTTCATGGCTATGTGATGCAATAAACAAGTTGTGCACGACCTATGCCCCACTTCGGCCGGCGCCACCGGTTCTTTGCGGCTCTTCACACAATCTAACCAGTTAGCATGCTGTTGTGCGCTGTGGTACAAATGAATTTCACTATTGCCAATCACCGATTGTAGTATTTTCGGGTTGCTTGCATCAATGGGTTTAACGCCATCTTTATCGGCAATGGGATCACTGTCGGTTACCCGGTAACTACCACGTGTTACCCAGATCCATCCATCGGTACCAATAAACTTTACCCCGTTGGGCAATTCATTGGAGACGATCATATGTACGCCATTGGCATACATGGCTTCGGTGCGAAAAATGCCATGCACATCCCACAGTCCTTTATAACCGGGATCATCAGTGGGGAATTTTCCCGTGCCCCATACCTCAATTGGTCCGCTGTGTTCCATACCCATAGCCCAATGCGCCGTATCGATGTGATGAGCGCCCCACCCTGTTATCATTCCTGCTCCAAATTGTTCGCAACGCAGCCAGCCCGGGCGGCTTACAATACCTTTAAAACTTGCATCAAGCGCATGCACGCGGTCTTCGGTATAATATACATCGGGTGTTGGGCCCAGCCAGGCATCGTAATTGAGGGTTGCAGGAACAACCATTTGGGTTGCATTACCGCCACCAGGGTCGCCGGGCAAACCAACTTCAACTGTTTTCAATTGGCCAATACGCCCATTGCGAACAAGCTCGCAGGCTTTTTTAAACTGCGGCCAGGGATCAATTGATTTTTGCTGACTGCCCATTTGTAAAATGCGCCCGCTCTTTTTTACTTCATCGCATAAAATGCGGCCTTCTTCAACGGTTAACGAAGCCGGCTTTTGCAAATACACATCTTTACCTGCGCGTACGGCATGAACGCCTACCAGTGCATGCTGGTGATCGGGCAAACTAATATGTACGGCATCGATGTCTTTGTTCAACAATAACTCACGGTAATCGTAATATACTTTTATTTCCCAATCGCCGGTGAGCCCGCCATTTTCTTTTTCTGCTCTTTTATAATTATTCTTTACCGCCTGTACACCGGCGTCGGCGCGGTTCTTGTCTAAATCACAAACGGCAATAATGCGTGCGCCGCTATAGCGGGCAATGGAAGTCATGTCGTGGATAACAGAAATTCTTCCGCAACCGATGGAAGCAACGTTGATACGATTGCTGGGTGCATTTTTTCCAAAAACCGAGGATGGAACGATGGAGGGAAGGCTTAAAGAGATGGCGGTGCCAAAAGTTGCTTTTACTGTATCGGTCACAAACTTTTTGCGGCTGATCTTATTAGTCATAGTTTACTTATGTTTTTCATTTGGAAGCATTCTGATAAATTTAAGCTTTTTTTGAGATAGTTTAGTATACCCCCGCATGATAGTTTGGGCGGTAATTCTTTTTCGAAAAAGAAGGAATTAACGTATTATCGTTGTTAGATGAAACTTTCAAACTTATGAGCAACGAAGAAAAAAACAACGAAACACTTTACGAACATGCAGGTGGCTGGAATGCAATATATAAACACGTTGAGATATTCTATCTTTCATGCCTTGCAGACCCAATACTGCAACCATTATTTGGACATGAAGAGCAACCGGGACATATAGAAAAATTTACAGCTTTCACTGCTGAAACATTCGGCGGCCCAAACAGATTTACAAGAGAAATGGGAGGCTTCATGCATTTGATAGATGTACACAGGGGATTTAAAATTACAGAGGAACAACGGCAACGTTTTGTAGATTTATACATGGAAGCCGCCGATAAAGCAGAACTTCCTGCAGACAAACCATTTCGCGACGCACTTAAATCGCATGTTGACTTTGGCTCACATGTAGCAAAACAAAACTCAAACGCTAACTCAGATCCCGAATTGCACCCGTTAAGGGAAGTGCCGAAATGGGATTGGCAACCTGACGACAAACAATAGAATAATTAGGTCTTTGTAAAGCAACTAAGATGCCTTTCGGTTTGCAGATTTTGTTTTCAGACTTGCTTTTAATTTCTCCATTAAATCGCTGGTTGTTGCATTGTGCACTACCTTGAGTGGCTTACCAGTACTCTTTCCCCGCGCTTTGGCTTCAATCACCTGCAAAAGTTTTTGAGAATAGGTGTCGGTATAATCCTCCGGCTTGAAGGGCCTGGTAAGTTGGGCTATTAACATACTGGCCATTTTGAGCTCTTCCGGCTTTATAGCCGTATCCGGGATGTCGAGCCCGGCTGTACTCCGAATTTCATCAGAGAAACGTAATCTGTGCAAAACCAATACTTTGCTTAGTGGCTTTAGTAAACATACCCATTCTTTATTATGATATACGAGTTGCCCTAACGCCGCCTTATGTTCTTTCAATAACGCATCCCGTAACAGCGCGTAAGCCTTTGCGCCGTTTTTATCAGGTTCGAGGTAATATGGTCTTTCGAAGAAAACAGCATCGATCTCTTTTTCATTTACAAACTGGGCAATTTCCAAATGATCGATCTTTTCAGGCGCCGCTTTTTGAAAATCAGCATCTTCTACAATTACATAATCTCCACCTATCTCATAGGCTTTTACAATATCTTCCGTTTGTAATTCCTTCCCCGTTAACTCGCTTACTTTTTTATATTTCACCCGGCTGCGAGTTTTTTTGTCGAGTTGTACAAAAGAGATGTTGCTTTCTTCGGCGGCAACATACATTTTAACCGGTATGTTCACCAATCCGAACCCTACCGACCCTTTCCACATTGAGCGCATAAAATATAATTTAACAGTTCGCTTCAGGTACTAAGGAGTATATAAATTTAAGACAAAAAACACACCTACACATTCATTAATTACCAACCTCATATTTCCGCACAGACACGTCATTAAATAAAACAGCAACGTGATGTTCCTCAGGGTCATCGATGCGAAAAGCATACACATCATACCGTCGGTTCAATGGTTTGGCATCGTGTTGAAACCGGGATGGATTACCGGTTGTAGCAACATTCCCAAATATTTCAAACCAATCCTCCTCAATGTCAGTTGCCACTTCTCTCATGGTTTTGCCAACAACATCAACTATTCCGGTATGCTGTTCGAAAACAGGGTTTACTTCCAGAAAACGATAATCAACCGCTTTTTTTCTCTCATTAAATATGACTTCAATAATGCAAAACCCTTCATCCATGGATTCAATGATCCGATGGTATTTATCAGTTGCGCGTTGGGCCAAAGCGTCTTTTATGCGCAGCATTTCCTGCTCCGTCATTTTTTGTTCGGTGATATCATCTGCCGTTACTGCAACGCCATCACCAATTTTAACCGCTTTAATATGATACCAGTGATTATGCCCTTTATCGCCATAGTAATTGATCCATTCTATTGGCTCACTGGTTTCGGTAACAATTATCAAATTTTTAAAATCGTCAGAATTGGCCATGCCCGGATGCCGTTGAAGGTAGAGTTCACCAAATGGATCGCCATTTTCCGTTCTCTTTGCCAGGGTGTTGGTCAACACGTATTTAAAATCAATGATGTCCCCCTTTTCATTTCTCACAGCATCCAAAACTGTTATTGCGTTCAGGGATGAGTTAAAGACTGATTGCAACAGATTGTTGCTTCTTATGATCTGCTGTTCGGCCATTTTTAAGGCGGTTATGTCCCGGGTGGTTGATAATACACCGTCGCCATATTTTACAATGGACTGATAAAACCATTGAGATCTGAACTGCTCGAAAGAATAGTTTTGTTCATACCGTTGGGGAACGCCGGTTTGTGTTACCTGCACCATGCGATCAAAGATGCCGGCGCGGACAACACCGGGATTTTGTTCCATTAAGCTTTTTCCGATCACCTCGCCAACCAGTTCAACAGCTTGTTTGTTATTGGCGATCCAAATAAAGTCAATGATGTTGTTCTTTTCATCTCTTACTGCCCGAAAAACCTGTACTACATCTAAAGCACTGTCTATAACCAACTGTAGGTCATCACTTGCGTTTGCCTTTTGCCTGGTTGCCATGTACGTCGGTTTATAAAGCGGTTTAATTGAAGTTTCATGGTACGTTGAAGGAAGACGAATTACATTAACTTTTGCAAAAGACATACCATTGGCAGGCAATTAAAACATTAATGGCTGCACATGGGCTGAATGCAGGGACTACCCCTGGTTCTTCAATCAGGGCTTCACATACTTCCTTCCAGAAAGCGTTATCGGCGTTACTTGCGAACTCCTGTATATACTGCCTGCTGGCTTCACTATCATTCGTCAATGTTGCAAGGCCTGTGAGCAGCACGCCGAACGTGGTAATATCTTCCGCTGCGGTCAGTGGCGCCCAAACACCAGCTCCTAGTTGTGCATAGTACACCGGAAAGCCGGCCTCCTCTTCGTTCAGGTCTACAAAAAAAGGATCGTCAAGACCGTTGAGCGCAATCACGTACCAGCCGGGTTGCCATTTGCCCGCTTCCGTTGAGGTAAGGTCTTCACCAGTGATGCCGTGATAGCGGAAGCAGCTCTGGTAACCCTGCCAATTCTCCGGCTTGGGATAATGAAAAGGCAACAGCATAGAGCCGGCGATCGTTTCGTTTTGCATAAACTGCAGAATAAGCGGAGGTATGTTCATCATGTTATCCGTTTTGATAGTGAAATTCGTCATCCAGGCGCTCCCAGCTTATTTCTTTTTGCAACAATGACGATAGCTCATCTTCGCTGATCAACGGCCATTCTGCATGCCCCCTGGTATAGATATCCGTTATGATCTCTTGTTGCTGCCGGCTTAAATACTGTCCATGGGTTTTCAGAAAATGGTGAAGGTTATCTGCGAAATTTTCCTGCTGCAACAAACCATCTTCCGCTTCCTCCACGTCGGCAACGGCCTCCAGCATACTACGAAAAATAAAATCGGTTAAGTTTTTGGCTTTGTACACTGCCCTATTGGCATCGTGCCAGAGAAACACTACAGGGATCTCGTTGCTTCCCTCTTCTTGCGGTAAAAAGCAATACATATCGCCGGCGCCATTTTTTGCAAATGGAATAAAGTGAAGATCCGCCCTGATATCCATCCAGTAATCGGGATCGGCAAATTCACTGAGTTGACTTTCTATATCATCAAAACTCATTAGTTCAAACTCGTTGGCAAAAAGCAGCAGCGGTGGGTTCTTGCGCAGTTCCGGATATTGTTGTGTGATCCAGTTCGGGCCGGCCGTTCCCCAATTAAGCATGCCATCGGCATATAGTTGATGATAAAGTGTTGGATAATGAAATTGGAACTGCTGTTCGAGTTGCTGTAATAGGTTCATGGGTTACGGAATAATTATTTGATCTCTTTATCAAACTCCATAAAATCTTCGTGCAGGCCGTTTTCACGGTAATATTTTTGGTCGTGTTCGCTCAGCTTGTAAATGTGCTTATTAATATCTTTCATTCCTTTTCAATTTTTCCGGCTGCTTTGCCATTACTTACGGGTAAAGGGCAGCAGCCGGGTATTTCTATATAAAGTTCAGTTTAGCCTCGGCCAAAGCGCCAATAACCGGTAATTGTTTTTGGGCGTTGTTGGAGGCGTTAATAATTCCCAGTATCCAAAGTAACAAAACAGCCAGATTTACAAAACTTAAAAAACCCAGTGCAGGTACCACCATAACTACAATAGTTATAGCAACAGTGAGCAGTACACCGAGGATCATAACCCCGAGGGACTGTTTAAGATGGAAACGAACGGCGGGGTCTTTTTCTTTATTGTATTGCAACAGCGCAATGATAAAGCCAATAATTGTGATGTAAGCGACGATCGATTGTGTTTTTTTGTCCATTGTTGTTTTATTGATTTTTATAAAAAAAGAACCCAACAAAGGTGAAAACAGCCTGAGGCCACGCCAAATAATTGCGCGTACAAACCGTCTACAGGCCGCCGTTAAAAGCGTCTACAATGTGTCTACAAAGAGTAAGATCGTTCTTAAAAAAATATATGTTTGTAGTCACTTATGAAGTGTTGCAACAAAAACAGGGCGATTGGGTATTTTACCGCAAACCTGGTGATGTTTAATATATTTTATAACTATGACCAATCAGAATAACCGGATCTATTTTAAAGCCAATCCATTCCCCAATGGACACCGGGTTAAAAAATTTGTATGGAGTGGTGAACTTCGGGTATTCCGTATTCTCACCATCATCATTATATTTCTGTCAACATTTGCCCGCACCACGGCTCAAAACCGGTATACCGATAGTTTATACAGTATAATAACCAATCCCCAATCGGGCGATGGTGAAAGGATCGTTGCTTTAAGCAAACTGGCCATTGTTGTGCGGCATTACGATCAAAAAGAAGCATTAAGACTTTCACAAAAAGCGGTAGACCTTGCCCGCGGCGAAAACGATGCGCGTTATAAAGTATATGCTTATTTAGGAAGGGAGAACGTTTATCTCAAGGTGCGTGAAATGGAAAAGGCA
This sequence comes from Niastella sp. OAS944, assembly GCA_024809215.1. Classification (GTDB taxonomy): domain Bacteria; phylum Bacteroidota; class Bacteroidia; order Chitinophagales; family Chitinophagaceae; genus Niastella. Next base: position 426,120 of record JANUBW010000001.1, read on the forward strand.
GGCCGGGACCTGGACAGCAGCCTGTGGTATGCCGAAAAAACCAAAGATGCTAAAGCCAAAGCATGGGCATGGTTCCAAAAAGGTCGCACCCTTAGCCTCGAAGGCAGGGAGAAAGAGAAACTGAATGCAATGTTGAAAGCCCTGGAATATATTAAAAGTGAAAATGACTGGGAATTAAAGGCCTCCATTTATTATGGAATATACGGTGCATTCGCCACATGGAAAGATATTGATAAAGAAGGGCAATACGCACTGCTGGCCTTAGATGCGGCACAAAAAAGCAGCAACCCTAATAACATTTGTGAATCATGGCAGGCAATAGGTTCTGCCGTTCACGACCGGTATCTTAAAACCGGCGAAAAAGACAAGACACTGTTAGACTCAACCATAAATGCCTACCGCCGATCGGTTTTGGTATACATGCAACACGAGCCGTATATGCACATGGTACAACTGGTTACCATACCATGCATTAACCTCGCCGACGCCTATAACCGGCATTTCCCTGTATCCAGCCAAACTACAGATTCGCTTCGCCACTATGCTACGCTTGCATTTAACTACGCTGTAAAAGATAATGACAAACGACTACAGGCAGCAGCCTTCGGACTCATGAATGAAGATGCCAAACGCAACGGCAATTTCAACCAGGCGGAAACCTATCTGCTGCAGGCGCTAACCCTGTTTGCAGGCGATCCTGTTCCCGACTATTATGTTCGTTCTAATGTGTACCGCGATCTGGCCGAACTGGCAGAGCGTCGTAAAGACTATAACCAGGCGCTCGAATATTATAAAGCATACCTGGCCGACTATAAAAAGGTGTTTGATGAAGAACAGAATAATACAGGCAAGAAGCTGGAAGCACAGTATCAGGCTAAGGAAAAGGAGCAGGAAATACTTTTTTTGAAAGAGAAAGAAGGCTTGCAACGTCTTCAAAAATACCTGTACGCAGGGGTTGGAATTGCGCTGTTGGTGGTACTGGTATTTATGTTCCGTTCGTACCACTTCAGGCTGCGTTACTCGTTGCAACGGGAACTACTTCTTAAAAAGGAAAAAGAAGAATCGAGTTTACTGGCCCAGTTCAAAATTGAAGAAAACCTGGTTCTCGAAGCCGAAAAGCGCAATGTGGAGCTACGTGCAAAGCTTCAGGAAGAGCAGTTAAAACTCAAAGCCGAAGAGGCTGCCCACCTTCACACCGAACAGCAGGCCATACTTGCTCAAAAAGAAATTCTACATAAGGAAGTAATAGCAGGAAGATTGCATGTAGAACAAAAGAATAAAATTTTGAAAGGTTTTAGAGAACACTTAAACCTGAACAAAAACGGGGCTAATAAAGATGTAGAAATAAACAGGCTGCTGAGAGAGGAAAACCACCTCGACAATGATTTTGAAGAAGTAGTAGTTGACCTTAAGGAGATCCATCCTGACTTTTATAGAAAGCTACAGCAGAAGGCAGGTAATAAACTTACTGATCTCGACTTAAAATATTGTTCTTACATACTCCTTAAACGAAACAACTCGGACATAGCAAGGTTACTAAGTATAGAACCCAAAAGTGTCAGAATGAATAAATACAGATTGAAACAGAAATTAGGATTGGGAAAAGAAGATGACCTGGAAGAATTCATAAGAAATTTGGGTTAACGCCATGCCTAAATTTTTAAGCTTGTTATCGTGGTTTGTTTTCCCCTAAATTTTGCCCTTTCCTTTTCTTATTGCCAGCCACGATGACAAAAACAATTACACCTATGATCACTATTATTCCTATTATTGGCAACATATATTCGGGTTTTAATGATTATTGATTTTGAAACATAGCGCCACAAGGGCTCTTTGTTACTGGGAATGTGCTAATTGAAAACATTTTGATATCGTTTTGTTTGTGTAATATGTTCCCCAATAGCCTGCATTGATCTTTAAGAAGTAGCTGCCTCCTGCGTTTTTAGAGTTGCCTTGTTAAAATAAATGTTCAAAGGGTATGCCATGCAATCATAATTTGGTGGTTAAACGTATCAGATCTTATGGCCATGATCGGTCTTATTAGGGATTACTTATTTCGGGCAACGTATCTGGCGGATTGGTTTCAGAAGAAATATGCTCACCTTGTAATAAAACCAAACTTCTTCCCTGAACCAGGTATTTGCCGCAGGGCATAAGTTCATTTTCGGGTTCACACATTTCTTTGTCAGTAGCTGTATCGAGGACCTTAAACCACTTACTGCCAAATTTTTCGGATGGCAGCGTAAATTCGATCACTTCATTGTGAGCATTAAACAAAAGGTAAAAATCTTTATCAGTAAGCTTTCGACCCTTTTCATCGAGGCAACGCAAACCAAGACCATTTAGGTATAAACCTAACGATTTGGCGTATCCTTCATTCCATTGTTGATCTTTCATTTCATTGCCATCGGGAGTGAACCAGGCAATGTCTTCGACGCCAATACCACGAATGGGTTGTTCCTGAAACCACCGCCGGCGGCTAAAGGCCGGGTGTGATTTGCGGAACCAAATCAACTGTCTCACAAATGAGACCAGTTCCTCATCTTTCTCATTCCACTTTATCCAGCTAATCTCGTTATCCTGGCAATACGCATTATTATTGCCGAACTGCGAGTTACCCATTTCATCGCCGCTGAGCAACATGGGCACTCCCTGGGATAATAACAGCGTGGTGAAAAGGTTACGTTTTTGCCGGCTTCTGGTCTCAAGTATCCCAAGATCTTTTGTAGGTCCTTCAATTCCATAATTACAGGAATGGTTCTCGTTCTCACCATCATTATTATTCTCTTTATTTGCCTCATTATGTTTTTCATTAAAGCTTACCAGGTCTTCCATTGTAAAACCGTCGTGTGCTGTTATAAAATTGATACTGGCTCCGGGATTTCTGTAATCGTTCTTATACAAGTCGGCACTGCCGGTTATTCGTTTGGCAAATTCAGCCAGTCTGCTTTCTGCACCCCGCCAGTAATCTCTTATGCAATCGCGGTACAATCCATTCCATTCGGCCCATCCAACAGGGAATTTCCCCACCTGGTAACCTCCTTCGCCAAGATCCCAGGGTTCTGCAATCAATTTAACACGCGAGATCACCGGGTCCTGATGAATGATATCAAAGAAAGCGCCCAGCTTGCTCACTTCATGTAGTTCGCGGGCAAGAGTAGCTGCCAGATCGAACCGAAAACCATCTACATGCATTTCCTGTATCCAATAGCGCAGACTGTCCATGATCAACTGTAATACATAAGGTAAACGGGTATTCAGTGTATTACCTGTGCCTGTATAATCCATATAATACCGCTTGTCTTCCGTTAAGCGATAATATGAAGCGTTGTCTATTCCCCGGAAACACAAAGTAGGGCCGAAATGATTTCCTTCTGCTGTATGATTATATACTACATCGAGAATGACCTCTATTCCGGCATCATGCAATGCCCTTACCATTTCTTTGAATTCATTCACCTGCTGCCCCAGAATACCAGAGGCAGCATACCGTGAATCAGGCGCGAAAAAACCAATGGTATTGTAACCCCAATAGTTGGTAAGGCCTTTTTCTTTCAAATGCCTGTCTTCAATAAAATGGTGGATCGGCATCAGCTCGATTGTTGTTATGCCAAGGTTTTTAAGGTAATCGATGACCACCGGATGGCCAATTGCCTTGTAGGTGCCCCTTATATCTTCGGGCAACCCGGGATGCAGGTTGGTAAGGCTTTTAACATGAGCTTCATAAATGATGGTTTCGTGGTATGGTATACTAAGGGGTTTATCGTTGCCCCAATCGAAACGATCATCTACAACTACCGATTTGGGAATATATGGAGCACTATCGGTAGTATTAAAGCTCAGGTCCTCATTTTCATGCCCGATCTCATATCCAAACAGGGCATTGTGCCATTGAAGGGGGCCTGCAATTGCTTTTGCATATGGATCAATTAATAATTTATAGGCATTGAACCGATGCCCTTCTTCCGGTTTATACGGCCCCGCCACCCGGTATCCATATAACTGCCCCGGCGCAATACCGGTTACATACATATGCCAGACATGATGGGTGCGTTCTTTAAAACGTATTTTTATTGTTTCTACATCATCTTCAAGGGAATTAAACAGACAAAGATCAACTCCCTCAGCATTCTCTGTGTAAAGGGCAAAATTCACTCCGTTACCGTCCCATGTGGCGCCTAATGGATAAGGCTTTCCAATATAATACTCCTGTATAGCCATAGTAATAGGGTTCAGTTGCATTGTTCAATACGAACATGCGGTTATTATTATTTAAAATAAATGACAGCGATTATTAAAGTTCCTGCTTTCCTGAGCGGAGATTAAGTATGTATGACGCTATAAATCCTGGTAGTGTAACTACTAAATAATTTTAACAGAAAAAATTATGCCTTATAATCGATGTTTATAAAACATAATTATTATTTTCCATACTACTAAAACCTGTAGTTTGATCAACCCTGCAACCCAAACCAAAGGAATACTATTGCTTGTAGCTCTTTTTATCATGCATAGCATTACATTGAATGCACAAACACGTGCCAAAGACGAGAAACGTTTCGTGAATGCACTGAATGAACTGGTAGCCTATAAAAAGCCCTCGATGGGTACTGATGATAGCCCCCAATTTATACTGGATAGCTTGTTCCATATCCTGGGCGATTCGCTTACTATTACACAGATCAATACATTTATCGATTCATCTGTTAGCCGCTATCGTTATATGGTTGGGCTCAATCAGATCTCAGTGGGGCACGACCTGAACCTGGTGTTGTATGCCGGTGACGATGGAGCTAAAGTATACGCCCAGCGAAAAGGCCGGCAGGATTGGGAATACTCGGGCCCCGATAATCTCATATTGGTTGGCCTGGTGCAAGACGATGATAAAAAAGCACAGGCTATAAAGAAGAAAATTGAAGCGGCCTGGAAAAGAGCCAGCCGTTGGTATAAACCTTAAATTCATCCCTCAAACAATGAAGTTCATCGGAAAAATACCATGCGATCTGTTATACATTTCTATGTAAGGGCTACTTTTGAAACATGGTTCTCACTAAAAGATACTATGTAAAACATATTCTTATTTTTTTCTTCTCCTCATTGGTTTATGCTTTATGCCAAATGCTTTTCAGTAACATGCTGATGAAGGAAGAATTGTGGAGTCGTTTTCATATCCAGTTTTCTGCGCATTACCTGGTAGTGCTTACTATGTGTATAGCAGATTATGCGTTATTACTTTTTCTGAACAGATATTTGCCCTATTCTAAAAGTATATTCTACCGTATCCTTGCCGGTGTCTTGGGGCAGATTGTAATTTGCATTATCCTACTGGCATTATTCAATTATTTCATCTACAAAATACTTCTTATTCCCGAAGAAGGGCTGCCATCTTTCCCTGTTAAATTTGCATTAGGAATGGTAACCAATTTACCCATTCTCCTGATCTTTGAATTGATCTATTATTTCCGGTCTGAACAAAAGGCCATAGCCGATTCAGAAAAAGCAAAACGTGAAGCATTATTATTCCAGCATGAAACATTAAGATCGCAGATCAACCCACATTTTCTGTTTAATTCATTGAATGTATTGTCTTCCTTAATTTATATAAATCCGGAGAATGCTAATAAGTTCACGAAAGCACTCTCAAAAACCTACCGGTATGTACTTTCGCTTAACCGGCAACCGGTAGTTTCCGTTGCAGAAGAACTGGAAGCATTGAACTCATATATATTTTTGATGAAGATGCGATTTGAAAACTCTTTTACTTTTACGGTAAACAAAATAGCTGATCCCGAAAAGAGCAGCATTATTCCGCTGACCCTGCAATTGTTATTGGAGAACGCCTTCAAACACAATATTGCAACGGAGAACAGGTTATTGGAAATAGTAATTACGATTGATAAAGAATTTTTGACAGTAGAAAACAATATCCAGCTATCGAACGATGTGGAAAAAGGTGGCATCGGTTTGAAATATCTCGCGAAGCAGTATACATTATATGCCAAACATCTTATTGTTGAACATAGTGATCACCTTTTTATTGTGAAAGTACCATATATTGAATCATGAAGTATCTGATAGTAGAAGATGAGCGGTTTGCATACGAGGAGTTAAAACGTATGATGACGGACTTACGTCCCGGTTATTCGCTGGTGAAACGAACTAATACCGTTATTGATACAATCGGGTTTCTGAAAACAGCTGAAGTTGATTTGATCCTTATGGATATCCGTCTTGCCGATGGCACCTGCTTCGAGATCTTCAACCACGTGCAGGTTACTACACCTGTTATATTTACTACTGCTTACGATGAACATGCCATCAAAGCATTTAAGCTAAACAGTATTGATTATTTATTAAAACCCTTCGATGAAAAGGAATTGGAAAAAGCATTAAGTAAATATGAGAACTTCTTTCACAGCAACGCCCATAAATCAAATGCTATGCTTCTTGCGCAGATAGTACCCGTGAAAACGAAAAACCGGTTTCTGATATCAAAAGGGGAAAATTATCATTATATAGAAACAGGTGATATAGCTCACTTTTATAGCGAAGAAAAAGTAGTGTTCCTGCATACCTTCAATAACAAAAGGTACATCATCAATTATACATTAGACCAGCTGGAACAACAATTGGATAATCATTTGTTTTTCCGCGTATCGCGTAATTGTATCGGAAATGTAAAAGCCATCGAAAATGTAGCTAAATACTTTAACAGCCGGCTGAAGCTTTCTTTTTCACCAGAATGCCCTCATGAAGTGGTGGTAAGCCGCATACGTGTACCCGACTTCCTGAAATGGATGGACGGAATTCCGGAATAATTTTCATTCCCTTTATACTGCATTTTATCCAGCCGATCCTTAAGCCGGTAGTTTATGACTTTCAGTTTTACACTGTTCATATTTCCTTTGTACAAACAATAAAAAAGAAAATGAATTTTTGTAAAACCAATAAGAAACTATTCTTTTCCGCATTTCTGATTGCTGCCGGCTTACGTGCAAACGCCCAGTTTGTTTTTAAAACTGAATATTTTGGACGATCAGGCTATCGTATGTCGGATGGTGAAACAAACGAAAGAGTGGGAAACAGTAAAGGTTCGGCAATGGTTTACCAGGGTGCTGTAAATATTCCGTTGTCTGTAAAGTTTAATGATAATGATCGCCCAACAAAATGGTCATTAAATGTGGGTGGCGCTTATGTAAAGCTCAACAATAAAGATTTTACTGAGTCTTTGGTGATTGATGAAATATTGAATTTGGGCGTAAGCCTGAATCACCTGAAACCATTAAATGATAAATGGTCAATGATGGCCACTATTGGAGGAGGAATTTACATGCCGGGTACCAACTTTTCCAAAATGGGTATTGAAAATATATTAGGTAGTGCTGGTGTTATATTTATCCGGCACTTAAGACCCAATCTTGACCTCGGTGGTGGACTTGCAATAAATAATTCCTTTGGTTTCCCAATGTTGTTTCCTGCAGTTTATCTCAACTGGAAAACACAAAGTAAATACACCGTTAAGGTATCCATGATCAAAGGACTGGAAGTCTCTGCAGGATATGATGTCAATAAAAACCTGGGTTTACATCTCATTGCCGAAATGAATGGGCAAACCGCATTGCTGGAGCAGCATGGAAAGAAAAAGATCTTCTCCCATGCTTATTTAGTAGCAGGATTGCGTCCGGAATTAAAACTTGGGAATAAATTATCTATCCCCGTTACCGTGGGAATTAACGCCTGGCGACCTGCAGGAATAACAGACAGAAAGCTTAAAAGCATGTTCCAGGATAAAGAATATTATTTCCAGGCATCACTTTATGCATCGGTGGGTTTAAAGATCAGCTTTTAATTGGTGACCATGAAAAAGATGACACAAACCATTGCATACAGGGTCTTGTATGCGCTTGCTTATGCAGCAAGTATGATCCCGATGTCGTTGCTTTATGTAATAGCGTCCTGTGCATTTTTCTTTACCTATTATATTTTTGGATACAGGAAAACTGTTGTCATACAAAACATGGCACGTTCCTTTCCCGATAAGCGATATGCAGAAATTCATTGTATGGTGAAGAAGTTCTACGGCTGCTTTGCCGACTATTTTGCCGAGATCACAAAAAGCATCTCGTTGCCGGCAGCAGTTCTCGAAAAAAAGATCATATTCGAAAACCTGGAACTGGTTGACAGGCATGTGAGTGCCGGACGAAATGTTATTGCCTGCCTGGGGCATTGCGGCAATTGGGAGATGTTGAATTTTATGCCTTACAAACTTCCCCACCGCATGTATGCCATATATAAGCCCTTGCGGTGGGGAGTAATGAACAGGCTGATGATAAAACTTCGATCGCGTTTTGGCATGCAGCTGATACCAGACACATCGGTAGTGCGTCATATGCTGAATAAAAGATCAATACCTGCAGTATACCTGTTCCTGGCAGATCAATGCCCACGTATACAAGACGAGAAATACAAATTTGAGTTGCTAAACCAAAAGTCATACATTTTTTCAGGTATGGAGAAGCTGGCACAAATAAGCCAATCGGCTGTTGTTTACCTGCATATTACAATGCTCTCGAAAGGAAATTACAAGATCACCTGCGTACCTGTTTGCTCCGAAGCATCTTCTATGCATGTAGGCGAAATAACAAAGATCTATGCTGATCTACTCACAGAAAATATCAAAGAAGAACCATACGGCTGGCTATGGACCCACAAACGGTGGAAACGGTAAAAACAGTGCAATAAACATGGGGCATTAACGTTACTACTCCTTTTTCAATAGATCCGTAAAGGAATATCATTATTTAAACACCTATTCAGTCTAATCCTTCCCATGAAAAATTTTACATTCCTGTTTTTTTTACTTATTACTTTTTCCATTTCCAATGCCCAATCAATGTTTAGCTGGGTAAAAAGTTCAACCAGTACTGGTCAACTGGCTCCTTCAGACGTAGTCGTGGATGCTTCCGGCAACGTATATACTACAGGTTCTTTTGTCACCGATGCAGATTTCGATCCGGGTACAGGAACGCAGATCCTCACTTCAGCAGGTTCTGCCGATATCTTTATTACCAAACGGAGCCTTACCGGCGATCTGCTGTGGGCAAAAAGAATAGGCGATACCCGCACTGATGGGGGTACGGAAATTGGCCTGGATGCTTCGGGTAATGTGTATGTATCGGGATATTTTAGCGGTACGGTTGATTTTGATCCAGGACCGGCTACCCAGCCCATGAGCGCTACGCTTAACCGGTACGGTATTTTTATTTTAAAACTGGATGCATCGGGCAACTTCGTATGGGCTAAAAGTATGGTGGGCAATAATAACGCTACGGCCTGGGCCATGGCAGTTGATGCCGCGGGCAATGCGTATACGACCGGTGATTTTTCAGGTACCGTTGATTTTGACCCTGGCGCAGGTGTGCAAAACCTAACGGCATTCGGCCGTGATATTTTTATTTCGAAAATAGATGCAAACGGTAATTATGTATGGGCAAAAAGTATAACCAGCAGCAATACCAATGGTAACCGGGGAGTAAGTATTGCGGTAGATGCTATTGGCAATGTATATACAACAGGTGGATTCAGGGGTGATGCAGATTTTGACCCGGGCCCGGGCACAAATATGTTAACACTCTCAGGCAGTACCGATGCCTATATCTTAAAACTGAATTCTTCGGGCGACTTTGAATGGGCCAAAAGTTTGGGCGGCACTGCCGATGTATTTCCTACAGGCATAGCTGTAGATGCTTCTGGTGCTGTTTATTCAACGGGTTCTTTTGAAGGAACAGTTGATTTTGACCCTGGCACAGGAACACAGGACCTCACTTCAACAGGCCAGGAAGATATTTACATTTCAAAATTAGATGCTTCCGGAAACTACGTATGGGCTACCAGAATGGGCGAAAGTAACGACGATTATGCCAGTGGTATATCAATAGATGCTGCTGGTAATGTTTATACTACTGGCGTTTTTGAGGGAACCATGGATGTTGATCCCGGCGGCGCCACACACGATCTCGTATCTGCAGGCGATGCCGATATTTTTGTTGTAAAATTAACTACTGCAGGCAGCTATGCATGGTCGGCCAATATAGGAAGCACATCCTATGATGCAGCAAATGCTATAACAGTAGCAAACGCCAACAACATATATCTTTTAGGTACTTTTGATGGCACCGTTGATTTTGACCCCGGCACAGGAACACAGGACCTTACTTCGGCTACCAGTGAGGATACTTATATTTTACATCTCAGTCCCGATATTACCCTGCCACTTTCACTGCTGCATTTCGATGCCGTTGATAACAGTTCTTCAGTGCTGCTGCAATGGCAAACCACCAGAGAACAAAGCATGGCGGGTTTTGAAATAGAAAGAAGCACAAATGGAAAAAAATTCGAAACCATTGGTTCAATAGCTGTAAACAACGGATACAACCTGATAAACAATTATTCATTCACTGATTTACATCCGCTAACTGTAAAAAGTTATTATCGTTTGAAAATAAAAGACCAGGACGGACAATTTACCTATAGCCGTATCATTGCGTTAAGAAGAGAAAATAGTACACAGGGCTTACAGGTATATCCCAACCCGGCAAAAAACATTTTGAATATAGAGTTAGACGCGCATGAAACGATTACCCTGCAAATATCCGATGTCACCGGTCATATCCTGTACCAACAAAACAAAACCATGTATGGTAATACCAACTTTTCTGTGAACATTCAAACCCTGCCGGCCGGCAATTACTATTTGATCATAAAAGGAAAAAACACGCAAAAGATCCAGCAATTTTTGAAACAATAATATTCCAGGTTTTATGCAGAGCGCTAAACACAAAAGCCCCGTAGCTACGGGGCTTTTGTGTTTTTGGGAATTAACATTTTGTCCAAATAGCCACAAATATGATACTACACCTACATAAATATCTGGTCCGTCAGGTGCACTTATCCATTCTGCATCCTGCTGCCCCCACATATCACCCGGGTTTACCGGACCGGATCAGATTAGAGACGTAAAGGTAGTAAACAAGCATGTCGGTTACAATAACCGATAGGTGGTATCTATTTCTTGCTGCATCGTTTTACTGCGCAGTTAAGATGCGCACTATCGTATTTTCTTTGTCAAAACATACAAATAACATCCGGCATGTCAACCATCAAAAGAGAACAACGAATTGAATATATCAATGGATTTTTAGAAGCCACATCCAGAGTAAAAGATATACTAACACATAATTTAGGTGGGTTTAACCAGTTTATTTCTATTGATAAAAATAATAACCTGGATGTATTGTCGAACCTTAAAAACTACATAATAAGTAACAAACCATATTATGACAAATACTTTATTGAAGCGGAACGATTTGAAAAAATGTTAGATGACATTCAATTATCTCCAATTGCTAACTGGATAACCACATTACCAAAGCTAATAAGTGTGTGGACCTGTGATGCTGTATTAACTTCAATTCATGGAAGAAATGGATATCCGCTTTCCGAATACCTGGTAAATTTTTTATTGAAAGATTTTTTCAACCAATTTGAAAGTGAGGTCATACTTTACAAATTGTTACCAGAATACGGGATCTGGCATTGGGGCGACTTAATGGGAGAAGAATATGTATTTGAGACTTCAGCCAGGATGTATATTTTGCATTTCGGGGAAAGCACATAAAGTACATAACACGAAAAAGCCGCCTCAATACATTGATGCGGCTTTCTGCAAATATTTCTCCTGCTAACTGTAACGCTTACATATGAGCCTGAATCTTTTTAAGCAGCACTGATTTTGGAGCGGCGCCTACATGCTTGTCAACTACCTGGCCACCTTTGATGAACAGGATGGCAGGAATAGAAGTGATGCCATAGTTTACGCTCACTTCGGGGTTGTTATCTACATCCAGTTTACCAACCTTTACCTTTCCTTCGAACTCTTTCGCCAGTTCATCCACTACAGGCTTTATAGCGCGACAGGGCCCGCACCATTCAGCCCAAAAATCCACTACTGTTAACTGATCATGCTCCAATACTTCCCGTTTAAAATTCGCGTCTGTAAATGCAAATGCCATAATTGTATCTTTTAGATTTTTAATTCAATTTGCTATTACAAATGTACCCAGGTTGCAGAGGCAGGACAATGCACGATTTCCTCCAATCACTGCACTTTTTTCCCCGCTTACTCCCCCGAATGCTGGTACGATTTACGGAATTGTTGCGGTGCAAGTCCGGCAAGGTTGGTGAACAGGCGAATAAAATAGTTAGGGTCCTCATACCCTAACTTGTATCCTATTTCTTTGACACTTAAGGTAGTATGCGCCAATAGACGCTTGGCTTCCAGCATAATACGGTTCTTGATGATGTCGTTTGGCGTAATGGAACTGTGTTTGGCGAGCCGTTTACTAAGGGCCTTGGGGGTCATATTTAACAGCTCGGCATAATCGGCAACGGCATGTTTGGTTGTATAATTCCATTCCACCAGTTGGCTGAATCTGCGGGCGAACTCCAGGTCGCCGGTACTTTCCGCTTCGGCATGATTTGCTTGTTTCCAGATACGGGTAGATTTGATAATGATCTGTTTTAGCAGTACACGGATCATTTCTTCCATTGTATTTTCATGACCGGAGAGTTCAGACCTGATATCGTTCAGAATGCGCTGGATCTCGAGCGACTGGGCGGCATCGAGGTACACGACAGGAACGTCAAAGGCGTTATGAAAAAGGATACCGTCGCACGACACTTCGCTGTCATGCAATTCCACGCAGTAAAAATCGCGGTTATAATAGAGCAATAGCCCTGTAGATTCCTGCAGTTGGTACCACTGGTTTGAGCTTATGAAGAACAGGGCATCCTGCTCCAGCTGATATTTGTTGAAATCGACTTGTATATTACCGCCTCTTTTAATAAAGAATACCTTTACATATTCCTTGTACAGCTCCGGGTCATAACCATCGGTAGCCCCGTTAAGTTCAGCCACCCCGAATTTCTTTAAGTCGAACTGCTTGAATTGTCCCATAGGAAGAATAATTTCAGGGAACAAATGTACAGGGTCTTCGACCAAAGCGTATCATTCTCTGGTTATTTAGGATGCCGCTAACTTTTCGTTTTATTTCATTTTCTCAAGACTATCAAGTGAAGATTGAATAACTATTTTTATATTTTCATTTCAATCATCCATTGATGTCCGAATGGGTCTTGAATATTTCCTTGCCGGTAACCATAATCGTAGTCCTGAGCAGGACTTAAAAGTGTTGCTCCGGCTTCCAATGCCTTATTCATTACTGCATCCACATCGTCAACAAAAAGACCTATAAGGGTTGTTACACCTTTTATTTTATGTGGTTCAAGTTGTCCCTTCGCCGGCCGTTCCTCGTGCAAATGAAAAATTGTTCCGTCAATAGAAAGTTCAGCAACATGAACGCTACCATCATCGTTTCTCCACTGTTTAATTTCAACTGCTCCAAATGCATTTAAATAAAATGAAATATCTGAAACACCGCTCGGGATAAAAAGTTGCGGAGCAAAAAAGGTTTTATTATTTGTCATCTTTCAATTTGTTTTAAATCAAAACTCTTTCTTTTTAACTTTCGGGCTCCGCAGCTGCAGCAACCTCAGACTACTATATCAGAGATCTGTACACTAATTTACTTCTTGTATTTATTATTAGCGTCTTTAATAACTCATTAAATTGCTTATTAGCATCCTTTGCACAAACTAATTATCTACAATCACATGCATGGCGTTGGGACTGATGACCTGGAATTCCTGATCAGGTATGTACCCGAAATAAGAGAACAGGCTATTGACAGAATGTTACAGCAAAATCCCAGTGACTAGGACATGAAACTGGTGCAGCGCTACAGGCCGGGCGCTTAGAACACTTCGTTCACCTTACCCAACCCTGTTTTTGAGAGGTCTGCGTGTGATACACCCTGCACCAACTCATTGCTTGAAAGCTTTGTTCAACTTATAGCCTTCACTAACTCAGTGAATGAAAGCTTTTGCCAAATGTTTGACTTCATAAGTTATTTTTTCACGCCGCCAACTTAGTTTTTACCTCCACAAAGTTTGTTTTGCCTTGCCAAGGTTATTATTAAGTGACCATAACTCATTTTTTACCTTCACTAACTTACTTTCGGCGTTCACAGAGCAAGTTTACCTCAATACTAACTTCATGCAAGGGTAAACTTGAGTTGTGGACCTCTAAACTTGATTCATGCACACCCTATTTTGATCAATGGTCACCTAAAATTGATTAGTGATAGCTTTAAATCGATTGATGATGGCCTTCAATTGTTCGGGGACGGTCAAAAACAAGTTGCTGATGCAAGAAAATAACTTTCGGAGCCACAAAACTAATTAATGGAGGCATGAACCTGATTTGTGGAAGCATGAACCTGATTACCTAAAGCATCAATTGATTCATGGAAGTGCAAAACAAACTTAGTGAGGCATAATATTGTGTTGGGGACGTACGAAAAAGAGTAGTGAGCACCCAAAACAAAATTATGAACGGGCAAAACCATTTATGCAATGCATCAAATTGATTCATGAAGCATCAACTTGAAAAAAGTAGTCAAAACCAAAGTTGCTGGCATAGGCATATGCTCTGGTACATTCAGAAAAAGAGTTATGGGAATCAAAACTTGCGTTGGCGGACCCGGAAAAAGAGTTGGACAACTCAACTATTGCTCCGGGACATTCAGAAAATGAGTTATGGGAAGCTGAACTTGCGTTGGTGGACCCGGAAAAAGAGTTGGGCAACTCACATATTGCTCTGGTGAATTCAGATAATGAATTATGGAAAGCAAAACTTGCGTTGGAGAACCCGGAAAAAGAGTATTTAAGCTCTTTCTAATAGCGGAGGCTCCAGTTAAATTTGGGATTGCAAAAGCTTTAGCAAACCGATCACCAACAGTATAAATGCCATGATCATGGCCAGAATGAAAGCCACTTCTTTTACTGTCCAGTTTTCACTTTCCCATTTAAATAATCCGAGCACATTAAGTTTAAACGTTTTTTTAATTCTATTGGCCATAATAGTATTATTAATCGCGTTTTCACAAGCTCCCATTTTGCCCGACCCAAAATTCCTACATAGTTTTGTTTTAACCGGTATGTAAGCGTTTATTATCGATTGCAAACGTTTGAGGCGCATTTAAAAGTCACGAACCACGCCCCTCTCCTCACCCCAAACCGCTTCTCTCTCCAACCATCCTGTACTTTCAGGGCTTTGAGTAGGTACATATTAACAATTACAACACAACAAATTGAATTTCAATTACCATATTTACTGATGTAGCAGTTTTGACGTAGTCCTTTTCTTGATCTGGCCACTATTACTGACCAACTTTGTTACAGGAAATTTCAAGAAAGCTGCCATGACTACGACCAAGCAACTGCCATATCCGGGACTACCACTTTACCGCCCTTACCTATTCCAAACCGGTAAGCGCAGGCTTCCTGCTATTCGTTTTCTGCAGTATTATTTCTATGGTAAGGCCTCATTTCCTGATCAATCAATCCTGTTGTTTCCAAAAAAGGGCTGCGCAATGCCCTGCGTCACTTCACAAAAAAAAGATTGTTGTTTATGAGAATTCAAACGATCGCTGGTCATATAAAATGGCCGGCCAAAAATGTGCTGTCATTAACATTCCTTCTTGGATGGCTGTTCCTGGCGGCGACTGCCCAGGCACAATCAAAACATATTGAAGGAACTATAACCGATCCTAAAGGGGCGCCGCTGGCTGGCGTAAACGTCCAGATCAAAGGCGCCGGTTTTGGTACTATCAGCAACAAGGAGGGCAAATATGCCCTGGTAGCCGACCCGGGCGCCACCCTGGTATTTTCTTACACCAGCTTTCAAAACGTTGAAGAAAAAGTGGGCGACCGCACTGTGATCAATGTTTCGATGCAGGAAACCAATGCCATGCTCGACAACGTGGTGGTGGTTGGTTACGGCACCCAAAAGAAAGTGAACCTGAGCGGTTCGGTAGCCCAGGTTACCGGTAAAGACCTCGCCAACAGACCCGTTGCAAACGTAACAGGCGCCCTGCAGGGTATAATGCCTGGCGTTGGCGTGGTAAGGGGTTCGGGTAAACCTGGTAGCGAAGGCTACAGCATCCGAATTCGCGGGTTTACTTCGGCCAACGACGCCAACGCCCTTGTGCTGGTTGATGGTATGGAGCAGGACCTGAACCTGATTGACCCCAGTGATGTGGAATCTATTTCGGTGTTGAAAGATGCCAGCGCTTCAGCTATTTACGGCGCCCGCGCTGCTGCCGGTGTTATTTTGGTTACCACCAAACAGGCAAAAGCCGGAAAAACAAGTGTAACATTCAGCAGTAATTATGGTGTTAATATAACAGCACGTCAACCCCAACGCCTTAATTCATGGGACGAACAAACGCTGATCGAAGAAAGCAGGATCAATGCTACCGGTTCAGGCGAATATACTCCAGAGAATTTTGAATGGTTAATGAACCCCAACATGAATGTTCGCCCTAACCCGAATGCCGACCGTTGGGAATATTTCGATAACAATAACTGGATAAAAGAAGGGATGGATAAATACAACCACCAACAGAATCATTCGCTTTCTGTAGGTGGTGGCGAATCAAAATTGAATTACCTGTTTACCGGCGCTTATTACAAACGCGATGGTGTATTGCGTTTTGGACCCGATGACAATACCAGAATAAACCTGAAGCTGAATGTTAATGCCGAGCTGAGTAAATATATTTCATTGAAACTGACCACCGGCTATATTAGCACGAAGATCCGCGAAAATGCCTATGGTACCGAGCAGATCATCAACCGCCTGTACCGCAGCCGCACCCGCCAGAGTTTGTATACACCGGTAGAAGATACCACCGGTCAGCCTTACAATGGCGACCTGCAGATAAACCCGGTTGATATTGAAAAAAATGGCGGTCTCGATAAAAGGATCTATGGCGCCTTCACCACCCGCCTTGGTTTGCAGGTAAAAAATGTGGTGCCCGGTTTAACCCTCGATGTAATTGGCTGGCGAAACCAGGGCGACTACAATGCAGAAAAAGATAGCAGAAGCATTACCTGGTATGGCCGTACCCCCACTTTAACCCGGGCCCAGGTAAACGTGCCCAATTCAATCTCTGTTACAAAGAATAAATCTTTCCAGAACAATCTGCAAAGCTTTCTTACTTACAAGTTAAAACTCAATAAACACGAGTTCACCATCATGCAGGGTGGCTCTTACGAAGAGTTTAGAAAAGACGAAATGAATTCAATTGGTCAGAACATGGCCAACAATGATTTCTTTAGCCTCAGCTATGCCGACCCGTTAACTGTAAGAAGTTCGCAAAAAATAGAGAAATGGGCCCTTGCATCCTTATTCGGCCGGTTCAATTACAATTTTGCCGGTAAATATTTGCTCGAAGCTTCTTACCGCTATGATGGAAGTTCAAGACTTGCGCCTAAACACCGCTGGCAGGTATTCCCATCTTTCTCTGCCGCCTGGCGCGTAAGCGAAGAAGATTTCTTTAAAGACAATGTACCTTTCGTTCAGAATTTTAAGGTCCGCGGTTCGTGGGGACAGTTAGGTAACGGTTCACCGCTTGGTTTGTACCCCTATATGCCACTGTTAGTAAGCGGATTAACAAATACCAATAACGTCACAACACCTGCGCTTGTGTTGAACGATGTGCGTTCACAATATATTTATCAGGATACACTGGAATCGCCAGATGTGACCTGGGAAACTGTACAGCAATCGAATATTGGTATTGACCTGGGGCTTTTGGATAACAGATTGACCATTACAGCAGACTACTATGTAAAGAAGAACAAGGACATGCTAGCTTACCTTAACCTGCCAAACATTATAGGTATAGGCACACCCGCTTATAATGTAGGTGAAATGAAAAGCTGGGGTACTGAGCTTGAAGTTAAATGGAAAGATCATATAGGAGATGTGGAATACAGGTTAGGCTTCAATATTTCTGATAACCAAAATAAGGTGTTGAAATACGATGGTAAAAATTCCATAGGTAACGGTGGTGTGGTAAAATATATGCAGGGCTATGCACTCAATACCGTGTGGGGTTACCAAACAGCCGGTTTAATTCAAAGCAAAGAAGACCTTGATAATTACAAGTCGGGATTCACCACGCAATATTTTGACAAACTCGCACCCGGCGATATGAAATATGTTGACAAGGATGGTAACCGCGAAATTGGTATCGGCGGCGGCACCCCCCAGAGCCCGGGCGACCTGGTTTACCTGGGTACCACCAACGCCCGATATTCTTACGGATTTGATTTTGGCTTTAGCTGGAAAGGCTTCGATTTCTCAGCCTTCTTTCAGGGTGCTGCAAAAAGAAAATTCCTTATTAAAGAAGAAACCCTGTCGCCTATGTTTGGAACAGCCGATATGCCATGGACCATTCATATGGATAGATGGACACCCGATAACCCCAATGCCTTCTTCCCCAGAATGTACCAGACCGATGCGCATAACTTTAAACCAAGTGACCGCTGGGCACAGGATGGCAGCTACCTGCGTTTGAAAAATATTCAACTCGGCTATACAGTTCCCGTAAATAAAAAATTCATTCGCAACCTTCAGGTATACATCTCGGGCCAGGATCTGTGGGAAAGCACCAAAGTACTGAGTGTGTTTGATCCTGAAGTTGGCAATAACGTAGATGCTACCTCGTATCCTTTTTACAGAACAGTATCCTTTGGCGTTAATGCCGGTTTCTAAAAAAAGAAGACAATGAAAAAATTCAATCTATCAATAGCTATACTCGCAGCAAGCATATTATTAACCTGCTGTAATAAACTTGACATAAAACCAGAATCAGATCTTCCCGACGACCAATACTGGAATTCTGAAGCTGACCTCATTACTGCATGTAACCGGTTGTACGAAACCCTGCAGGCCAACTGGCTCGATAGCCGTGCCGACGATAACGTTAACCAGACTGCTAACCTCACAAGTACCGGCGCCTGGACGATACCCAATACAAGCGATGAATGGAATTTTCGATATAGAGATATTCGTACAGCCAATAACATTCTGGAAAAAGGTGGTAAAGCAAAAGCTACCGACATTGTAAAAAACAGGTATTTTGCCGAAGCCAGGTTCTTCAGGGCCTATGCTTATTTTTTGCTGGTGCAAAAATATGGCGATGTTCCCCTGATACTACATACGCTTGATAAAGATGCGCCCGAGTTGCTGATGGGACGCAACCCAAGAGCCGAAGTAATGAAAGCGATATATGAAGATCTTGATTATGCAGCTACCTGGTTACCCGATCGTGCTACATTATCCCCTACACAATGGGGCCGGGTTATGAAAAGTACCGCCTGGGGTTTGAAAGCAAGAATAGGTTTATATGAAGGCACCCGCCTTAAATTCCGCGGTGAAGCCGACTGGGAAACTCACCTGCAAACCGCCATCAGTTCAGCAAATCAGGTAACGGCCCAGGGCCATTCGCTTTTTCCTACGTACGACAGTTTATTTGTGCATTTTGGCGAAGGCCAGGCCAACAAGGAAGCTATCTTTATAAAACCCTTTGGTGTAAGCGCTACGAATGTAATACTTGGCCATAACTATTCGCGCGATTTGGAGAACGGTCGTAACGCAATAACGCGCAATCTTATTCACCAGTATTTGTATACCGATGGGTTGCCTGCATTCAATACCGATAATACACCGGTTGCTACCCCTTCGCCTTTATTTGTTCCTGAAACAAACGAGCCTTCTTACAATACCATTTTCGAAAACAGGGATCCCCGCCTTACCTTAACTATATACAGAGGTGGAGAAAAATCCTATAAAGAGACCCCTCTGGTGCCTAACGTAAACCTGGGATCACGTACGGGTTATTATACAAAAAAAGGATGGAATAAAGAAGACTGGCAAATTAATAACAGCGGTACCACCGACAGGTTATTGATGCGTTATGCCGAAATACTGCTCATTTTAGCCGAAGCAAAATATGAACTGAACGGAAGCATCAGCGATGCCGACCTGAACCTTACGGTAAACGCCCTGCGCACCCGGGCAAAGTTTGCGCCTAAGCTCAGCAATGCTTTTGTAACTACCAACAACCTGTCGATGCGCGAAGAGATCAGACGTGAAAGAACGGTAGAGCTTGCTCTGGAAGGATTCCGTTACGACGACCTCATAAGATGGAAAACCGCTGAAACTGTTCTGCCACAGGAGTTACTGGGTTCAAAATTTGTGGCAACCGAATGGCAACTTTCTGGTCCGGGTACAATAAAGCTGAACAGCAACAATATGGTAATAGCAGAACCCGCCGACACACGCAGGTTCCAGGCAAACCGCGATTATTTATATCCTGTTCCCGTAAACGAAATTACAACCAGCGGCAATGCTGTTACGCAGAACCCTAATTGGAAATAACCTCAAAGAGAAATAAAATGAAATACTTAAAATATAGCTTATTCAGTTCGTTACTGTTGCTTGTGTTGATAGCTTGCGAAAAGAGGGATTATCTCAGAGGAAAGGCCGAATACGAGCATCATTATTATGCAGTGTTTGTGCCGAACAACAACTCAGCTGTAACAGCAACAAGGTCACAAACCGCTTTATTAAAGCTGCCTGTACAATTCTATTCAGCTTATACACGCAACTACGATGCGGTGGCAAAATATGCGGTAAGCACTTCCGGTGTTACACCTGCCGCCGTACGCGGCGTTGATTTCAATGTGGTTGATAAAAATGGTAATATCATTCAATCATCCGACACCACTTATACAATGGTATTTCCACAAGCCATACAGGCTACAGATACTGTTTATATAAAACTGCTGAACAACACAGCACCCGGCAACCGAAAATTCGAGATCCAGATACTTGACAATATTACCGATGAGTATGAGGTAGATATTTTTTCAGGCGCCTACAGAAGGCCGGTAACGATCAATTAAGAAGTTTCGATTTATGGTCAAATGAGAGAATAGATCCCCGACGGTACCGTCGGGGTCTTTTTTTATGTACACTATTTTGCTTTGCGGTTTACCAAACTTGATTTTGATCAAAACATTTTCTCTCACGATCACGCAATACTCAATTTTCGTACATTGTGCAGGGTAATAAACATACAACTATTCCGCTTCGCATCCCAAACACACACCTACTTCGCCAGCCATTGTTACCACCTTTTATTTACAGTTTTTAAAAAACTAAAAATTACTTGTTATGGTTGAAGTTGATCAAAACTATCATGTTGTATTTAAGCAATTAGTTGAAACAATTAATGGCTCCCGCCAAAAGGTAATTAGCGTAGCTAATACCGAATTATTGACCACCTATTGGAAAATAGGCAGAACGATCGTTGAACAAAAAGAAAAAGCCAGTTGGGGTAAAAAGATAATTGAAAAATTAGCCAACGACCTAAGAGCAAAATTCCCCAATATGAAAGGTTTATCTCAACGGAACCTGGAGTATATGCAAACTTTTGCCGTAGCCTGGCCATTTTTTCCATTTACGCAACCGTCGGTTGCACAATTACCTACAGTTGGTCAAAGGGAAGATCGCCCAATTCCGCAATCAGCGATTGCGGAATTACAATTTAATGGAAATCAAAACATTGAACAAAACCAGTCATTACTCTTACAAATTCCCTGGACACACCACACCATCATTCTTGATAGAGTAAAAACATTAGCTGAACGTATTTTTTATATCAAAGAGACCATCAGAAATGGCTGGACTGCAAACATGCTTAAAATTAACATTGAAACTAAACTGCATGAACGCAAAGGAAATGCAATAACTACCAATTTCGATATGAGGCTTTCGGAAAATCAGGCTGAACTGGCCCGGTTAACATTGAAAAATCCCTACATCTTCGACTTCCTCGATATTGAAGGCCCCATACATGAACGCGATCTTGAAAGGGCTTTAACAAAGCACATTCAACGATTTTTGCTTGAATTGGGAAAAGGGTTTGCCTATGTAGGTAACCAGTTTAATGTAAAAGTGCAGGAAGATGAGTTTGCTTTAGACCTTCTTTTCTTCAACTATAACCTTAATTGTTTCGTAGTATTTGAACTTAAGGTCAGCGATTTTAAATCAGAGTACGCAGGTAAGTTAAATTTCTATGTTAACATCATCGATGATAAAATAAAATTGCCGCTTCACAATCCCACTATTGGCGTATTGCTTTGCAAAACACCCAACGATATGGTAGTTAAATATTCTCTTCAGGGTATTCAAACGCCCCTGGGAGTAGCCGAATATGAATTAATGCCTACGCAATTAAAAGCCGAAATGCCAACCGTTGAAGAACTTGAACAGGAGTTGGGAAGGGATCTTGAAAGTATGATAAATACAACAGAGGAAAAGAATAGTAATGCAAAAGAAGAGGTAAAAGGTGAAATCTAATAACAGTAAAAACAAAAAAAGACCGCCACAACCTGACGGTCTTTTTTTGTTTTATAAAGATTCAGTCCTCAATACCCAGGGTTCTGCTGCGCCTGCTTTTCATCGGCAGTTAAAGCCCGGCCATTTATTTGTATACCATCGAGGTGTGTTTGCGGAATGGGCCGCAGCAAATGAAAATCCCTTACATTATCTGCAGCTTTCGGGTTAAATGCCTTTACCCGGTCAACCAGTGTTTTTGTTCTCGACAGGTCTTCCCAGCGTTTATACTCACCGGCCAGTTCACGTGAACGTTCATTTAAAATAAGCGCCAGCATTCTGTCGTAGGTGCCAGCTACTTTTAATGTAGAGATCACATACTCATCGCTGGCTGGAAGCGAATTGATATCGGTAATAGCCAGGCTGGCTGAAGCTGCTGTGGTTACCGGAATATTATTCGATTCATAATACGAGTTCTCTGCAATAAAAGAATTGATATTAGGGTTTTGTCCCGATGTGGATGCGGCCAGGGCTCCGCCCCCATCGTAATAAGCGGCGCGGTCTTCCCCACTTACAAACTGCGCGCGGGTGCGCACTGCATTAATATAAGGCAATGCATCGGTATACGAACCGGTACCTGCTTTTGCCAACCTGATCTTAGCCTCAGCCGCCATTAAATAAGTTTCTGCAGAGCGGGCAAGGGTAAGGTCGCGCAATCCCCGCACTTCATTAAAACCTATCCTTGAACCGTCCATATGTTTGCTAAGCGAAGGGAACCTGGGATCTTTATCCAATGCGCCGTTTGTTGTTCTGCCTGCAGGAAAGGCAACATATACGTTTGGAATTGTTTTGCCTGTTTTGGAATAAGTAACACTATCGTTCACCACAACACGGGTAAAGCGGGTATCGCCCGGTTGATTGATAACATAAAGTATACCCAGATCGCCGTTGACATAATAATTACCTGCGGCCTTATTCACCCGGCCTTTTGTTCTAAAGCTTTTCCAGAACCTGGAGTCGTTGACCAGGTCGTACACCCTGTACATATAATAAGTGGTTTGCAAACGGCTGAACGGCCGGTCGCCGGTAACATCACGCTGCATTTGCAAAATGTCGTCATAGCGCGATGCCCAGTACAGATGTTGTTGATTTGAGCCGCTCGTTGAAACGTCTGCAGTGAATTGTGCAGAAAGGATCAGCTCTGGCAGTTTTTCATTTGCACCGTCTGGACCGGTATATTTCCAAAGGTCGGCAAAGTTGGTTGTAAGCGGATGGTGAGAAATTACCTCATCGCACAAGGGAACTATAGCAGCAAGATCGGCTGCTTTGGTAGATGCGTTCCATGAATCATTGATCTCGCTGGCACGGAACAGGTATGTTCTTGCGAGGTAGTGGGCTGCCGCATCTTTTGTGATCTTGGCGGGTGCGTTTGTATTGGGTAAAAGATTATATGCCTGTTTAAGATCATCAACGATCTGTTTGCAAACTTCTTCAGGCGTTGCTCTTGTGAACTCCCGTTGGAAGCCCGTTTCTGTTGTACTGGGTTCGGTTTTCAGCGGTACACCGCCATATTGCGATACCAGCCGCAGGTAGCAGTATGCTCTTAAAAAATACCCTTCGCCCAAAGCCACTTTTTTAATGGCATCGGAAGTAGAAGCACTGGCGGTGGCATTGGCTATGATGAGGTTTGCATCGCCTATACCGATATACAAATTATCCCATTGCTGATTCGGCAGTTGGGTATTTGCGTTATTTATGACAACAGTAGACCTGAAGCCGCCATCATAATTGTTCCATACGCCATTAGAAACGTCGCCACCGGTCATAAACTCATCCACGCCATAGTTTTGCGTGCAAAAGGGCCATTCGGTAGCAAATGGAAGATCGAATACCTGGTAATAAGTACCAGAAACAAGTTGGATAATACCCTCATCGGTTTTAAAAAATTCCGGATTTCTTGCGGTTTTAAGTTCCTCATCCAGGAAATCTTTTTTGCACGAAGCCATCACTACCAAACCCGAGAAGATGGATATATTGACTATTAGCTTTACTATTTTCATTGTCTGATTTTTTAACGTTGAGGTTGTGGTTAAAAGGTTACGTTAAGCCCAAAAGTTATACCCCTGTTGTAGGTAGCACCATTAAAGGCAGGTGTAGTGGTAGCTACGTCCATATCAAGAAAGTCGATCTTGGAAAACACAAAACCCGGATTCACCACCTGTGCATATATTTTCAAATTAGAAAGGGAGGTAGCTTTCAACGCTTTGCTGCCAAGACTGTATCCCAAAGAGATATTCCGGATCTTGATAAATGAAGCATCTTTATAACCTAACACAACAGAGTAATTGTCGCCGGTAGCCGTGGAATAAATAGGTTTTTGATATTCTGAATTCGTATTATTCTCGGTATAATAGTTTATTTTCCGTTGCGTACTACGTGCAACCTGCGATTCGCCGCCTGTGTTATACAGGTATTTCAAACGGCCATACAGGAAGATGGAAAATTCGAAATTTTTGTAGGTGATGTTATTGGTTAAACCCACTACCCATCGTGGTCTTGTATTACCAATAACCACCCGGTCATTATTGGGATCTATCTTTTTATCACCGTTAATATCAACAGGTCTGGCATTTCCGGGTCCGAAAATGACATTAGGAACATTAAACGGCTTGTATTCCGCCGAATCTCCAACATGCCAGATGCCGCCGTTCTGGAAATTGTAGATCACATTGATGGGCTGACCTATGAACAAGGTGTTATTTATATCATCCTGTTTTCCGTTGGCCAGCGTAACAATTTTATCTTTTTGCCAGGAGATACTGGCGTTGGCCGTCCAGGTAAAATCCTTTGTCTTTACAGGAGTTGCTGTCAAACTCAGGTCGATCCCTTTGTTGCTGGTTTCACCCACATTGGCATAGGTGGTAGGATAGCCGGTAACAGTAGGAATATTCATTAGTAACAGCAGATCTTTTGTATTTGAGGTATATACATCCAAACTACCAAAGATCCTTCTGTCCAGCACTGCAAAGTCGAGCCCCACATTATATTGGGTTGTTTTTTCCCAGCCAAGGTCCCTGTTGGCAAAAACACTTGATGGTGTGGCCCCGGCTGTTATCGTTGTTATATATGGATAAAAAAGAGGGGTGATGCCGCCCTGGGTTTGGTAGGGGCTGATGGCAGAGTTACCGGTAACGCCCACACCAAATCTCAATTTAAGGTCATTCAGCCAGGCGGTGGTCTTCAAAAATTCTTCATCATTCATTTTCCACGCAATGGCCAGTGAAGGGAACCAGCTATATTTATGACCTTCGGCAAGCTGTGAGGCGCCATCCCTGCGGGCCGATGCCGTAAGCATATACTTACCCATATAGCTATAGTTGACGCGGGCCATAAAAGACTGCAATTGACTTTCTGTAAGACCTGAAGTGTACCCTATGAGGTTTGCAGCGGGAATATTGCTCTTTGATAAAGCATTCCATCGCTGACTTGCAAAATTGATCCCGTTTGCACCAATGTAACTACTGTCTGTTTTGAATTTGGTTTGGCTGCCCAGTAATGTAACCCCAAAATCATGCTCGCCAATGCTCTTATTATAATAGATCAAATGATCGAGTGTGTATGACAACGTTTGCGCCTTTGTAAGCGAAGCAGAGCTGGTACCTGTGCTGATCACGGAATTTCCGTCTATGTAGGTTCCATCCTGGTAGGTGCTGAAGTCGGGCCCGAAGTTCACCCGATATTTCAAACCTTTCAGGGGAGAATAAATGCTTCCAAAATCCATCTGTCCGTAAACACTGGCAAAAGCGCGCAGGGTCCTTCGCTGGTCCTGGTTCAACGTCCATTCTTCAGCCACATTTTTAAAGGCTATATCACCGCCCGGATTAATGACCCTGTTGCCGTTTGCATCATAAGGCACCGCATAAGGGAACAGCGCCCTGGCACTTTCAACCAGGCCGGTAGACGAGGAGGTTGTTGTAGCGCCGGTTTTGGATTGTCCGTATTCCTGCACACTGTAAGCAACCGTAAGGTTGGTACCAAATGAGAACCATTTGGTAGCGCTTACATCAACATTTAAGTTTACATTATATCTTTTATAACTCTGTCCTTTTTGTGTACCCGTATTGTCTAAATAACCAAACGAAGCATACGCTTTTGCTTTTTCACTTCCGCCACTGGCGCTTAAATTAAGGTTCTTTGTCAATCCATTCTGGGTTACCATTCCAATCCAGTCGGTAGTAGGCACCAGAGATCCGTCCCATTTTCCGCCAACCCAGCCTTTTTCAATATTTGCCCAGGCCGCGGGGTCGGCAGTTGCAAGAAAATACTCTTTATCCTTATTGATATCTGGTTGATCACCGCGTGGATTTTGTGAAGGGTTTGCATAATATCTTGCCCAGCGACGGAAGGTGATATATTCTTCCGCGTTCATCATTTCCATTCTATTGATGAGCTTTTCAGCAGTGGTAGACAGGTTCAAATTCAAAGATGTTTTACCACTCTTGCCCTGTTTGGTAGTAACGATCACTACCCCATTGGCGCCTCGCGAACCATAGATAGCTGTTGCTGATGCATCTTTCAGTACATCAATGGATTCAATATCTACAGGATTCAAATATTCAATACCACCGGTCATAAGAGGAATTCCATCAACCACATACAGCGGTGAATTAGATGCGGAAATTGAACGTACACCACGGATGTTAACAGTGCCTACTGTACCGGGGCGCTCTGATGAAGTAATGTCAACCCCGGCAACCTTTCCCTGCATCGCCTGCAAGGCATCTGCCACGGGGCGCGACTTTATATCCTTTTCACCAATGCCGGTAACAGCGCCGGTTACATCGCGCTTTTTTACCGCGCCATAACCAATAACCACTACCTGGTCCATAGTGTTATCGGCAGAAACTAAACTTACATCCACCTGCGATTTGTTGTCAATTGGTACTTCTTTAGAAGCATAGCCAACGGAACTAAATACAAGGACAGATTTGCCCGAGGGGGCGTTAATGGAGAATGTTCCTTCTTTACCTGTAGAGGTGGCTATCATACTCCCCTTCACCTGAACTGTAACACCTTGTAATGGCGCACCTGCGTTGTCAGTTATTTTACCGGTTACCGGGAAATTGTTTTGTGCCATTGAGGAGATGGCAAATAGACTTATAAGCGAAATGAGCAGGACATTTCGCCCGTAGGCAATCGTTTGATTCATAAATGGCAGTTAGGATGTTTAAGTTACGAAGTAATCCTAAGCATACCTAAGTTATCTTATCCCGGTCCTATAATCATCCTGCGCCATCCTGTGCATAACTTGCACAAATTGTTTTGTTTGCGATGTAAGGGTAAAACTCAATTTGCTCGTTGTAAGGCGCCCGCATACTTTTTTTTTATAACGTAACAGCGCCTGAAGTTTCACCATTTATATATGCCAATACATTGAATCTGTTTTTCAGATAAGCCTTAACGTTAAGAAAAGACCCGCCTTAATCGGCAGGTCTTCTTGATGTTTACTTACAAAAATTTTTCGTTTGCCGCATACTCAGTAGGCGTTTTCCCAAATTCCTTTTTAAACTCACGGCTGAAATATTTGCTATTCTCATAGCCTACCATATAAGCTACTTCATATACGGTATAGCGGTTTTCCAAAAGAAGCCGGCAGGCCTTTTTCAACCGGAGTGATTTCACAAAATCATTGGCGCTCATACCGGTTATTGCCTTTATCTTTTTAAGTAACACCGGCTGGCTCATACCAACCAGCTTCGACAACATGGCCACGCCAAAATCAGCGTTATCAAGATGTTCTTCTACCAGCCTGATAAGCTCATTCAAAAACGCTTCATCCAGTGGATGCAGTGCGGGTTTTAGTTCTTCGGTTTCCTTTGCAACCGTCTCCTTCCCGGGCAACGACAACAAGGTGGCGTACTGTTTTCTGATCCGTTCTTTTGCCGCCAACAGATTATGCACCTGCAACTCCAGTACTTCTATGCTGAAAGGTTTGGTAAGGTAAACATCGGCCCCGGCCTGTAAGCCACTCACCTGGTTAGCCACCGAGGTTTTGGCGGTAAGCAGTATAACAGGGATATGACTTGTTCTGAGATCTGTTTTTAACTTATCACAAAATGCAAGCCCATCCATCACCGGCATCATAATATCACTGATAATGAGATCAGGAATATGTTCTGCTGCCAGCTCCCACCCTGCCTGCCCATCGGTGCTTTCCAAAATGAAATATTCGTTCTGTAAAACCTCTTTTATAAATGTGCGGATGCTTTGGTTATCTTCTACTATCAGTAATGTTCTTTTGCTGCCAGCCTCTTCATTTTGCAGCGGCTCTTCACTGGATGGTAACGGCATTCGGGTTTGTGAAAAATGGAGAGCCGGCTCCGGCTTCGCATATGTGGCAAGCTGTTCGCTGGTATAGTGTTTATTTCCTTTCAGTAATTCTACCGAAAAAATAGTGAGGTGATCTTCCTCGTGCGCTCTTTTTTGACTACTTACCCGAATACTACCCTTATGTAGCTCCACTATGCTTTTTGATAACGCCAGCCCTATTCCATAACCGGTGTTGCGCTGGCCATAATCATTTTCCTGAAAGTAGTTATCAAATAGCTTATCAAGGTTTTCTTTAGCTATACCCTTACCATTGTTTGTTACCTGTATAATAACCGATTCTGTTTGCTGCTGTAAGGTTACCTCAATAAACCCACCATCCGGCGTAAACTTAAAAGCATTCGACAACAGGTTATACAACACTTTTTGCATTTGCTCCTTATCAAACCACACGGCCATCTCCTGGGTGGAGGCATTGAATTTTGCTGTAATATCTTTAACGCTTGCTATTTCAGTGAACGAGGTATACACCTGGTTCACAAAACTCACCACATCATTTTCTGTTACATGTAATGGTAAATGCCCTGTTTCGGCCCTTCTGAAATCCATCAATTCATTCACCAGTTGTAATAAACTTTCCGAATTGTTTTTTATGGTTTGAACCTCCTGCGTACTGTGCGGCCTGGTTTCATCGGCCCGGATCAACTTTTCGGCCGGCGCCATAATAAGCGACAAATGCGTTCTTATTTCATGCGAAATATTGGTAAAAAAGTCAAGCTTCATTTGTGTAAGCTCGTTATTCCTTTTATACAAAGCACGCAGATAAAAATGGTAGGTAATAAAAAATACAAGTGCGGCAAATAAAACCGCATATATAGAATATGCCCACCATGTTTTCCAAAACGGCGGTGTGATCCTGAGTTTTAATGACACCGGTTCGCCCCATACGCCATCATTATTACTACCCTTACACCAAAAAGTATATTCACCCGGCGGTACGTTTGTATAAACGGCCGAAGGTTCGGTGGTATACTTCCACGTTTCATCGTACCCATCCAGCTTGTACGCATAACCGTTCTTACCTGGTTTTATATAACTCAACAACGCAAAATCAAGGGTAAAAACATTTTGACTATGATCGAGCACCAAACGTTTTTGTTGTAAAATATTCCTGTTATCATTACCAGGTAAATGAATACCTGTAATATATACGGTACCCGGTTGTTTGTTCTCTTTTATTTCATCGGGATTAAAACTTATTAACCCATCGTAGCCGCCAAAGAACATTCGCCCTGCTGCGTCCTTGTAATAACTGTTATTATTAAAAGTATTTCCCGCCAGTCCATCGTGCCGGTTAATGGTTTGAAACGATCTGTCTGTATTCATTTTCACCAGTCCGTTCCCTGTGCTTATCCATAAATTTCCCTGCCTGTCCTGTAGAATGCCTAATACATTGTCTTGCGAAAGGCCATCTTTAACGGTGTAATTATTCAGCTTCTTTCCATTTATATCAAAACAAACCAAACCGTTGTTGGCTGTGCCCAGCCAGATGTTTTTTGCTGCATCTTCAAAAATGCAATTGACGGTAACACCATTGGTACCGGTTATTTTTTTTAACACCTGGCCGTTTAATTCATATACGCCATCTGTAGTGCCTATCCATAAAGCCTTTGAAGAAACTTCTAACAGGCAGCCTACGGAAGCAGTTCTTACCGGTTGCAGCGCTTTATCAAAACCGGTATCCGCTACCAGTTTATCGCCTGCTTTTATAAAAGGCTTTACTCCTTTTCTTTCTGTGCCTACCCACAAAAGGCCCCGATGGTCCTGCACGATGCTCGAGATCTCGAGCCCGGATGCATCGCCATGGATGGCATCATACGAATAACGGGTGAACGAGATACCACTGCTTTCATACTTTACGCGGTTAAGCCCGCCGCCATGTGTACCTATCCAAATGTCATTTTGCCTGTCTTTATAAATAACTTTCACCAGGTTCGAACCCAGGCTGTTGGGCCGGGCCGCATCATTGGTGAAATAGGCAACCTTTCCTGTTCTGGCATCACAATAATTTACCCCACCCCCTTCGGTGCCTATCATTATATTTCCTTTATGATCTTCAACAATTGAACTGATCACATTATTATTAAGCCTGAACGAATCGGAGTTATTATTATAAATAGAAAAGTGGTTGAAGTACGGTGAATAACTGTTTACACCGCCAAAAAAGGTTCCCACCCACACTGTGCCGGCCCTATCCATAAACAAACTGTGGATGGAGTTCTGGCTTAAACTCTCCTGCTTTCCCGGTTCGTTGGTAAAGTTTTCGAAGCGGAAGGTGTTTATATCCAAAACACTCAGGCCTTCCTGCGTGCCTATCCAAAGGTGGTCCCTATCATCGGGTAACAATTTACGAATATGATCATTGATGAGTGAAGCGGCGCCGCTATGTTTAAAATGTTTGAACTCGTCTTTCTCTCTGTTGTACAAATGCAAACCGCCACTTACCGTGCCAATCCACAGTTGTTTGTTTTTATCTTCAGCAATACTTGTAACGCTATGATCGGCAAGACGGTTGCTGTAGGAGGTGATGTTTCCATCGGCAGTCAATTTGAACAGGCCGTTTGCAGCGCCTATCCAGATATTGCTTTTACTGTCTTCGAAAACAACATATACAATACCTAACTGCCAACCTGCCATTGGAGCAAATACACTAAGCACCGGCTTTTTTGTATCATTAATAATATAAACACTATTGCTGGTAGTTGCCCAAATTCTCTTTTTACCGTCTTCGAACAAATAATTGATATAAACTTCCTTGCCGGGTTCTTTTTCAAAACTGATCTTTTCAAAACTATCATCTTCGGGCCGATACCTGTTCACTCCATTACGGGTACCCACCCAAAGGTTCTTTTGACTATCGGCCAGTAACGATAAAATATAATTGCTGGAGATACTGCCATTTTGTGCAGCATTTGCTCTGTAGGTTACAAATCTTTTTGAATCGTAGCGGTTCAACCCCGAGCGGGTGCCAAACCAAATAAATCCCTGGTGGTCTTGCGCAATGGCAAGCACTGAATTTTGTGACAATCCATCTTCAGCGTTTAGGTGGGCAAAGAATATTTTTTGCCCGTACGTTTCAGGTATTGCAAAAATAAAAATTGCCAGCAGCAATTTCACTACACCATATTGTCTGAGGAATGACGGAATGCGCACGATGAAGGTAAATCTAACCCTAATTTTCAAAAAACTGCCCCATTTTGTCGATTTTTTCACCCCGGATTTCTCTCTGAACGCACCATTTTTGTGTAAGCACGAGAACCAAACTTTTTCACCAGATTGCTTTTACCAAACGATTGTTATTATGACGCCGCAAAACAGCCCGTACAGTATAGCCAAAAGAATACTCATTCCATTACTGCTTATTGTTTGTTTACCATCGGTCCTTTGGGCGCAACAGCCGGTTTCCGGTACCGTAAGGGATAGTTCAGGCGCCCCCCTGCCTAATATCAGTATTCAATCAAACGTCAAAAACGCCAAAACCCAAACAGATTCACTGGGGCGTTTTCGTATAAACGCTTCAAAAGGCGACCTAGTCACTTTTACATCGGTAGGTCATGAAGAGTTACAGTTAAAAATAGACGACCGCACCAACTACGCCATCACTCTTGTTAACAAAATAGCCGGACTGAATGATGTTATCATCATTGGTTATGGCACCATTAAGAAAGACGATTTGACAGGTGCCGTTGCAAAAGCGCCTGTTGAGAATATGCAAAAAGCGCCGGTGCGCGCTTTTGACGAAGCCCTGGCCGGGCGGGTAGCCGGCGTAAACGTTTCGTCTGTAGATGGGCAACCCGGTTCAACCGTTAATATCACCATCAGGGGCGCCAACTCGGTAACACAGGATAACTCGCCCCTATATGTAATAGATGGTTTCCCCATTGAAAACCCCAACAACAACATCATTAACCCACAGGACATTGAATCTATGGAGGTGCTTAAAGATGCTTCCGCTACGGCTATCTATGGCGCCCGGGGAGCTAATGGGGTTATAATAATTACCACAAAAAAAGGAAAGACCGGTCCGCCGGTGATCACCTTCAATGCATCGGTTGGCACGCAAAATAATATTAAGACCATGGAGCTGATGAGCCCTTATGAGTTTGTAAAATACCAACTCGATAAAGACTACTCAGCCGCCGCCCCTCTTTATTTGACCAATGGAAAAACGCTCGAATATTATAAAACAGTAGAGGAAGTAGACTGGCAAAAACAATTGTTCAGATCGGCTACCATGCAAAACTATAATATGGCGGTTACCGGCGGCAACGCTTATACCAAATATTATCTTAGCGGTAACATCTTCGATCAGGATGGCACCATTATTAATTCAGGTTACAAAAGATACCAGGGCACTTTATCGCTCGATCAAACCATCAACCCCAAATTAAAAGCAGGGGTATACATAAATTATAGCCATTTAAAACAAAGCGGTATTTCCCCTTCCACTGTATCGAACGGAAGTTCAACAACGGCTGCGCTCTACAGTGTTTGGGGCTATCGCAACTTTAGTTTGGCCGAAGGGCAAAGTATCCAGGATGAACTATTCGATCCCGGTATTGATCCCAATCTCGATGCCCGCATAAACCCCATTTTGAACCAACAACATTTGCTGCGCGAAAACCTTGGTACTAATATCATCACCAATGGGTATGCAGAATACGCCATACTGCCCAATTTAAAATTGAGAATAACAGGTAGCATCAATAATAACATAACACAGGTAAACCAGTTTAATGATTCATTTACCGTATTTGGCAATAAACGCACTTTTGTAGGCGCTACCAAGGGCGCCAACGGCTCGGTTATCTTTTATAAGAACAGTACCTGGGTAAATGAAAACACACTTACTTATAATAAATCTATCAATCGTAATAACCAGTTTACCGTGGTGGCGGGTATTACGGAATCCGGTAATAAAACTTCTTCGTACGGCAGCAGCGCCACCAATTTGGAAAGGCCGTCGCTGGGCATTAGCGGTTTAAATGAAGGCAAACCCGAGATCGTTACAGCCGCTTCGTCATCATGGGGCCTGATGTCGTTCCTGGGCCGGGTTGATTATAAATTCAAATCAAGATATTTATTAACAATGTCCTTCCGCGCAGATGGTTCATCCAAATTCTCCGAAGAGAAACACTGGGGTTATTTTCCATCCGCTGCCCTGGCCTGGCGGTTCAAACAGGAGAAATTTATGCAGGGCTTCCGGGCGTTGTCAGAAGGTAAGCTACGTATTACCTATGGCGTTACCGGAAACAACAGGATAGCTGATTTTGGGAATCGCTCCGCCATCTCGGTAAGTAACCAGCCACAGGCTTATACGTTTGGCAACGTAACAATACCCGGCGCTTATGTGTCAACATACGGTAACGAAAAATTGAAATGGGAAACTACCGATCAAATAAATCTCGGCGCCGATCTCGGGTTCCTCAATAACAGGATCAACCTCACTGCAGATGTATATCGAAAAAGAACAAATGACCTGTTGATCTATGCAAACCTGCCTTTGTCAACCGGCTATAGCAATGCGTTGA
The DNA here is from genome assembly GCA_024809215.1 of Niastella sp. OAS944. Lineage (GTDB taxonomy): Bacteria > Bacteroidota > Bacteroidia > Chitinophagales > Chitinophagaceae > Niastella. The sequence goes on from JANUBW010000001.1 coordinate 460,410, forward strand.
GAAATATAGGCAGTGTTCAGAACCAGGGTCTGGAATTAACGTTAAGCACTGTTAATGTAAAGAACAAAGACTTTTTGTGGAAAAGCAGTTTCAATATCTCGTTCAATCAAAACAAACTGCTCTCACTAACCGAGTCGCAAACTTCAATGCCGGCTTATGCTCCATTCGATTATTATTTCCGCAACATTCCTGCGTATATAGCCCAAACAGGCAATGCCCTGGGTTTGATGTATGGGTATGTATGGGACGGGGTTTATCAATACAGCGATTTCAACAAAACCACCGCAGGCAATTATATTCTTAAAGACAATATCACCACCAATGGCCGGCAGCGCCCTGAGATACAACCCGGCGATATAAAGTTCAAAGACCTGAATGGCGACCTGGTAGTTGATCCCAACGATTACGCCATCATTGGCCGCGGATTACCTATCCATACCGGCGGTTTCAACAACGATTTTACTTATAAGAATTTTGATCTGAATGTTTTCTTCCAGTGGTCATATGGTAACGACATCATCAATGGCAACCGGTACATCTTTGAAGGAAATCTGTTTGGTCGTTCGAACCTCAACCAGTTTGCCAGCTTTCAGGACAGATGGACACCCGACAACCAATCATCTACTTTGTTTCGTGCAGGCTTTGGCGGCGCCGGCCCCACCACACCAACCGGCGCAAACTCAAGGGTAATTGAAGACGGTTCTTTTCTTCGCTTAAAAACAGTATCGCTAGGGTACAACCTGCCATCAAAACTGTTACAGCGTATGAAACTAAAAGCGCTGCGCGTATATGCCTCTGCACAAAACCTGGCCACCTGGACTAAATACACGGGCATAGACCCTGAGGTAAGTGTATTCAATTCGGTATTGACCCCGGGTTTTGATTACAGTCCATACCCACGTCCACGTGTTGTAACCCTTGGCGCCTCTATTTCTTTCTAACAATTAAAAGAACTTGCGATATGAAAAAATTGCTGATATACTTCATAACCATAAGCATACTTGGCTCATGTAACAAAGTGCTGAATAAAAAGCCAACCGATTTTGTTGATGTTACCAATTATTATTCAAGCGAAGCCGAACTGAACCTGGCGCTCACTGGTGTGTACGATGTATTGGGCAACGAATACCTGTATGGCAGCGGCCTTTGGTACCAGATGGGTATATGCACCGACGAAGGTTTTTACAACTATAGCTCCAATGCCTATTCGGCGCCCATGTTTTATCAATATGATTATACCAACCCCTATGTAACAGGTATATGGCAGCAATGTTATATTGGTATTGAAAGGGCCAACCTGCTCATAGCGAACATCGATAAACCGGCCATGGATGACACAAGGCGTAATGTGATCTTAGGTGAAGCCCTGTTTCTGCGTGCTTATTACTATTTTTTGCTGGTTACCAATTATGGCGATGTGCCCCTGAAAATAACGCCTAACACAGATGTAAACACGGTTAATATTCCACGCACACCAATGAAAGAAGTGTACGACCAAATATTGACCGATATGAAAGATGCAGAGTCAAAAGTGAATACCATAACCACTGTAGGTAATACCAGCCGCATAACAAAAACAGCCGTGCAGGGTATACTGGCAAGGGTATGTTTGAAGATGGCCGGTTACCCATTGAACGACACCGAAAAGTATAAGGACGCATTACAATGGGCCGATAAAGTGGTGGCCGGTAATGAACATGCACTGCTAACCACATACGATGCTACATTAACCAATTCGGCCTACAGCCAGATCTTCATCAACGAATCGCGCGATGTATACGACATTAAAGAATGTATTTGGGAAGCGGATTTTTACATGAACGATAACAACACGGCTTATTTTGAAGCCAGCAAATTAGGCACCATGAACCTGGGCTGCAACAATCTGGATACCGGCTATGCAGGTTCCAACATAAAAACATCGTTACGCCTGTATAACTTGTATGGCGCCGGCGATGCACGCAGAGACTGGAATATATGCCCCTTCTCTTTTACCAGTACCGCTACTTCAGCCACCCGTGTTAATGCTTCTGCCAGCAATATCATAGGCCGCGAAATGGGTAAATGGAGAAGATATTATGAAAAGCTTGCGCCGCCTAAACAACAATACTACAATGGCACCAATTTTCCCATATTGCGTTATGCCGATGTGCTGCTGATGCAGGCCGAGGCGGAGAATGAAGTGAACGGCGCCACCGCAAAAGCATACAACGCCATAAACCAGGTACGCCGCCGTGGATACAAGGTACCAACCAATGCCACCAGCGCAACAGCAGACCTTGCTTCGGGTATATCACAAATACAGTTCAGGCAGGCTATTATGGATGAGCGTGCCCGTGAACTATGCTATGAAGGTTTACGCAAGGCCGATCTTATTCGCTGGGGAACGTTCAATACCGTACTTGCGAACATGACAACGGAGATCAACAACTCCAATGCTTCGGCCACCAATAAAAGCCGTTGGACATTGGGCTTTATGACGGCCTCCGCCAGCACAAAATTCCTGCTGCTGCCCATACCATCATTAGAGATCAATATCAATAAAGCCATGGAACAAAATCCCGGCTGGTAACATCTTAATTAATCTCTTACAAATTCAAACAACGACAATGCCGCATAAAATACTATACGCACTCATAATACCGGCCCTGGTGCTATCGGCCTGTTCAAAACAACTCAGCCGGGGTAACAATACATTTGAGGTAACAGCAGAGAATACAACTGTTAATAAAGGCGATACGGTGCGTTTCAATTTTTCGGGAAATCCCGATATGATCAGCTTTTACTCAGGTGAAACCGGTAAACGTTTCAATTATGCCAACAGGGCCTCGGCCGATGGCACGCCTGTGTTACGGTTCAGGTCGTTACGGGCCAATGGTTCACAACCCAATTCCCTTAACCTTTTTGTTTCTGATAATTTTGAGGGTGTGGCTGTAGGTGATACCGCCACTACCATCAATCGTATTGGTGCTGCAACCTGGAACGATATAACCGGGAGGGCCAGCCTGTCGACAGGTACGGTCACAACATCCGGAAATATCGATCTGAGTGATTTTGCCAATGCATCAAAACCAGTATATGTTGCGTTTAGGTATACGGCCCAACCAGGCAGTGTTCAAAACAAATGGACCATCGATTCCTTTTCAATAAAGAATATACTTACCGATGGCACCTCGTATGAAATAGCCAACCATAACGCCGGCAGCGTGGCCTATTTAAGTTATGGCGTACAAACCTATAGCCCCGGTTTTGTAAACTACCGGGTAAAAAATATTTACAACTGGATCATTGGTTCTACCTCTTTGGTTATAACCGGCGCCGATTCTGCACCCTTTGCAACGGCGGTTGCAGAGGGATGGGCCATCATTGGGCCTATTGATTTAAAAAAGGTAACACCCGATGTGGGCACCGTTGTAAAAATAGCCTCGCAAAGCATCGATGATGTTCATTTTACCTATCGCTATACCACACCCGGTACCTACGAAGCAACATTCTATGGAGGCAGGGTAAGCCTGGAGGAAAATGAGCAGGAGGCAAAAACCATTACCATCACCGTTCAATAAAAATAATGAGAACATTACTTTACGTTTCTGTAGCAGCCGTTGTTTTGTGCGTATCGTACGTACCACCGCGGGATGAAAACATGTTCGTTACCGAAAACTTTTCTTTTGCCAAAGTTCAATTAAAGAACATGCTGGCAGAAGCCAATACGCAAAATGAGACCTTTCCGCGCTCCATCGATAAACAGGGTAAACTGGTATTAACAGATAAATACGAATGGACATCCGGTTTCTTTCCCGGCTCCTTATGGTATTTATATGATGCCACAAAAGATGAGGCTATCAAAGGCGAGGCTGTAAAATGGACGGAAAAGCTGCAATCGCTGCAAACCTATACGCAACATCATGATCTGGGTTTTATGATGTATTGCAGTTATGGCAACGCCTACCGGCTAACCGGCAATGAAGCATATAAGAACATACTGATAAAGGCGGCTCAATCTTTAAGTTCACGGTTCAGCCCCAAGACCGGCAGTATTAAATCGTGGAATGGATTTGGTTCCTGGGATGCCAAAGGACGTTATAATTTCCCCGTGATCATTGACAATATGATGAACCTGGAGTTATTGTTCTTTGCCTCAAAAGCCACGGGTGACCCAACCTATAAGAACATTGCCCTTTCGCATATAGAAAAAGTGATAAAGAACCAACTGCGCCCCGATTACAGTTGTTATCATGTAGTATGTTACGACTCTACTACCGGCGCGGTATTGACAAGGGAAACAGCACAAGGCTATTCAAACAATTCGGTATGGGCCCGCGGCCAGTCGTGGGGCATTTATGGTTTTACCATGGCCTACCGCGAAACCGGCGACAAGCGTTATCTTACCATTGCCCGCAAAATGGCCGATTTTTATCTCGACAATAAAGAGTTGCCACAGGACAAGATCGCTTACTGGGACTTTTATGCCAACAACCCCGGTTATACGCCATCCATTAAATCGCATGCACCCGAAACACCCGCCAAGTTCAGGGACGCCAGCGCTGCCGCTATTACCGCTTCGGCCTTAATGGAATTGTCGACCATGATTGACAAAAACGGAGAAAAATACAAACAAGGCGGGGTGCAGATCTTACATTCGTTAGGCAGTGCAGTATACCGGGCAAAAGAAGGCGCCAATGGCAATTTCATTTTAAAACATTCCGTTGGCAGTATTCCACATGGCAGCGAAATAGATGTGCCGCTTGTATATGCCGATTATTACTATCTTGAAGCATTATGCAGGTACAGGGATCTCATTAACAAAAAGTAACGCCACATGAAGCACCTTAAACAATATACGCTTTTATTTATACTCCTTACCCTGGCAGCCATTGGCCGGGCGCAGATCGACACGAACAGGATCACCGCACACCCACGGCTGTTGTTCCTGAAAAATGAAGAAGAGCGCATTGCCCAAATGGTAAAAAAAGACACCACCTGGGAAAAAGTGCACAACAGCATTATAGAAGAAAGTGAAGCCATACTTTCGCTGGAACCTTTACAACGTGCCCTTATTGGCCGCAGGCTGTTACAGGTTTCACGGGAAAGCCTGCGCCGTATCTTTTTTCTGTCTTATGCTTACCGGCTTACCCATAAAAAGAAATTTCTTGCCCGCGGTGAAGAAGAGCTGCTAACCGTTTCAAAGTTCACCGACTGGAATCCCAGTCATTTTTTAGATGTAGCCGAAATGACCATGGCCGTTTCAATTGGTTATGACTGGCTGTACAATGACCTCCCGGCAAAATCGCGTGAAGTGATCAGTAAAGCTATTATTGAAAAAGGGCTCACCCCTTCGCAGGAGGCTAAATACAATGGCTGGCTGCGTGGCAGCAACAACTGGAACCAGGTATGTAATGCCGGTATTACATTTGGCGCGCTGGCGGTTTATGAAAACCAACCTGCCGCATCAGTAGCATTGATCGAAAGGGCCATTAAAAGCATCACCATCCCTATGAAGGAATATGCACCCGATGGCAATTACAAAGAAGGCTATAGCTACTGGGGTTATGGCACTTCGTTCAATGTATTGTTCAACAATGTGCTTGAAAAGATCTTCGGTACCGATTTTAATTTAAACAGCCAGCCGGGCTTTATGCAAACCGCCTCGTTCTATGAAAACCTTATTGGTCCATCGGGCCAGCCCTTTAGTTATTCCGACTGTGGCGGTATAGAGGGATTGCAACCCGCCATGTTTTGGTTTGCCGATAAACTAAAAGACCCTTCATTATTGTATATAGAAAAGAAATACCTGCAAACCTCAAAATTCAATGTAAAGAGTAACCGCTTACTGCCTGCAGTTATGTTATGGGCAAACGGTGTATCGGTAAAAGATATAAAAGAACCGGCGCAAAAAATATGGAACGGAAAAGGCGGTAATGAAGTAGCAATGATGCGTACCAGCTGGTGGGGTGGCAAAGAAATATATGTTGGCGTTAAAGGCGGTTCGCCATCAGTAAGCCATGGCCATATGGATGCAGGCTCGTTTGTAATGGATGCCAATGGCGTTCGCTGGTCGGCCGACCTTGGCATGCAACAATACAATACCCTTGAATCAGTAGGTCTCGACATATGGAACATGGCCCAAAACTCACAACGCTGGGAAGTGTTCCGTTATAGCAACTACTCGCATAGCACCCTCACCGTTAATGGCCAGTTGCAAAATGTAAAAGGCAATGCCACGGTTGTAAAGAACAGTACCGACCCATTGAATACAAACACTGTTTTAGACCTGACTTCGATATACAACAAGGACCTTCAAAAGGCCCTGCGGGGCATTGCTATTATAAACAAACAATATGTTATTGTAAGGGATGAAATAGAGACCGGCGATACGGCCTGTGTTATTCGCTGGGCCATGCTAACCCCAGCCACCGTTACTGCTATAAATGGCAACCAGGCCGGGTTAACCACCAAAGGTCAAAAGCTCACCTTGTTTGTAAATGGTTTACCCGGTGTTGTATTTAAGACCTACCCTACCGACCCACCACACAGTTACGATGCGCTGAACCTGGGGACAACCATCATTGGTTTTGAAGTAACCGTTCCCGCAAACACCGCTAAAACGCTGGAGGTTATAATGGTTCCCGGAGAAGAGAACATTGCCGTTCAAAAGTCTTCGTTGAAGCCATTGGCGCAGTGGTAACGTAGCGGTCATACTCTGCTCACCAATTCGAATGCTATATGAAAAAAACAAACTTCAGCGTGCCTGGCGGCATGCTTGCAGGCGCATGCCTGTGCCTATTATCGATTGCAGGTTGTAAAAAAAATGGGGTGCCGGAAACAGATGACAGTAATAAAACCGGTACCGCTAAAATTGCAGCAGCAACAAACACCAGTTTTTCATTTTTAAGAGGGGCCGATGTGGGCTTTCTTACAGAAATGGAAAAGAACGGTAACACTTTCTTTAACACAACCGACCAACAGGACCTGTTCACCATTCTTAAAGAACGGAACATAAATGCCATTCGATTACGGGTATGGGTAAACCCGGCATCACCCAATTATTACAATGGCATAAAAGACGTAGTTGCCAAAGCGGTACGCGCAAAAAATGCAGGTATGCAGGTGCTTATCGATTTTCACTACAGCGACTCCTGGGCCGATCCCAAACAACAGAACAAACCAGCCGCCTGGGCAGGCTATTCATTAAGCGCACTGGCATTGGCAGTGGCCGCGCATACTACCGCCTGTCTTGATTCCTTACAGGCATATGGCGTAACGCCCAACATGGTACAGGTGGGCAACGAAACAGATTATGGCATGTTATGGCCAACAGGCAAATTGCCCGATAGCATGGCCAATTACGCCGCTTTGTTCAAAGCAGGATATAATGCTGTAAAAGCGTTCAACAGTAATATAAAAGTGGTGGTACATTTTTCAAGAGGGTATGATAATACCAATTGTAAATATGTGCTCGATGGGCTGCTGGCAAATGGCGCCGCTTTTGATGTGATAGCTATGTCGGTTTACCCAACGGTGAACTACAGCACCGTAATGAGTAACAGTTATGCCAATATGCTAAACCTCGAAAGCACCTATAACAAACCTATACTTGTTGCAGAATGCGGGTATTACCAGTCGGACCCAAAAACAACCCGAACAATGATCGAGACGCTGCTAAATTATGTAGACAGTATTCCCAACAACCATGGCCTCGGTGTGTATTACTGGGAACCTGAGGCCTATAACCATCCACCAACGAACAAAAGTACCTTTGATGCCACTTACAAACGACCCACCCTTGGTATGGATGGCTTTTCTTATGTAAAGAACCCGGGATTTGAAGTAGATACTGCAGCCGTTACATCTGCTACCGGCTGGGTAACCGGCGGCAGCAATCCCGATGCGAACTATACCGAAACCAATTCGCATACTGGTACCTACAGGCTTACCCATTGGAAATCCACCGCCTATAATGTATCAACCAGTCAAACCATAACCGGCCTCACCAATGGACTGTACACTTTTCAGGCATGGGTGCGCAGTCCGTATACAATGGTAACCAATTATCTTTTCGCAAAAGACTTTGGTGGCAGCCAGGTTAATTTAAACATTCCTATAGATGCCAACTGGAAAAAATTACAGATCACCAATATCAATGTTACCAATGGCATGTGTACAATAGGCTTTCAAACCAGTGGGAACAATGCGTATTGCAGTTTTGATGATGTGGAGTTTTTTAAGCAGTAGTATTGTACTGTATAAAATAAAAGGGACCGCTGCCAGGTGGTCCTTTTTTTTATAAAAGAAAAAGTTTGACCGAAAAGAATTAATTAACCTGGGTGCATCACCAGCCGTTTTTCATGAGCGAGCTTTGTGTTACAATACAAAAAACACCTGATGTACACACAAACCGTACGACAACTTTTGCTGGTTTTACACCTTTGCGGCCTGGCCCTGATGGCCGGAACCACCGTGGCGGCCTTCGTCACTTTTCGCGCATTTATAAAAAAGCTTAAAAAACAAGATGAAGGATCAACAGGTCTTTTGAAGCTTTTGACGACCCTGGCCCCTGTAAAGGGAATAGGCGGCATTTTGTTGATCCTTTCCGGAACAGGCCTTATGTTCATCACCCACGGTGTTTTTATGCAAATGCTGTGGCTTCAACTTAAACTGGTACTTATTCTGCTACTTCCACTTAATGAAATATTAATAGGTAACAGGCAGTTAAAAAAGTTAAATGCTGCTTTTATAGAAAAAAGCCCTGAAAGCGCTACTGTAATCAAAACGACTATTCCGCCAATGACTATTTTTTATACGGCTCAACTCCTTCTGTTCTGGGGAATCATTGTGCTGGCAGTTTTTAAATTCAGCTAAATTGATGTTGTACCGGTAACGGGCCCTCACTTACTGTAACAAATACGCTAACCAAGAGCCTTTAAAAACGTGAAAATAACCCCGTTTTTAAAGGCTACGCCGGCTTTCTGAGGATATTAAATAGAATTATCTTATCTTAGGATAGACCTTTTGTTTATACCTGCAACTCTCTGCTTTCCTGGTTAAGATTAGGGCAACTATACATACCTGCTCATCTGATTAATAAGCTAAACTAACTAAAAGCCTGCGAGACTGTAATGTTGTGCTCATGAACGCTTTCTTCAGGCTTGCTCCTTTTCTATTAACGCAAAATAAAAGCTTATGAAACCTCCGGTAGAATTTCACCAACTCAATAAAATATTACTGGTAGATGATGATGCCGCAGCCAATTATTTGTCAAAAGAATTGCTGGAAGGCTTACATGCAGCCCAAAAGATAGAAACGGCCGAAAATGTACTTAGGGCCCTGAAAATGATCACTCAGGACGACTGTCCGGATGTGATCTTCCTGGATATTAAAATGCCCGGGCTCGACGGATTCGATTTTCTGGATAAATTAAGAAGCCTCAAGCCATCAAAGAATGTAAAAGTGGTAATGCTTACCAGCTCAATTCGGCCGGAAGATAAATTGAGGGCTTTTAGCTACAAGCTGGTCGTCGATTACCTTGAAAAGCCATTAACTGTTGAAAAAGTGCAAATGATAGCTACCACTCACCTCAATTAACAACTCCAGTAAGCCTCTAAATACCGGGTACGGCCACAGAATGAAAAAGATAGCTGCTTTAGCATTATACATGCTTGCTATTTCCCTGCAGGGAAATGCCCAGAAAAAAGACTCTGTAGCACTACTGTTGCACTTATCTATTGAGAGCCTGATGAATATTCCAATCTATTCGGCTTCAAAATCACCGGAACCAACATTTGAAGCCCCACTATCCTCAACAGTAATAACGAAAGAACAGATAAAACGGGCCGGATGCACATCGATCATGGAGGCATTGCGACTGGTTCCCGGGGTAATTGTACGTGAACAAACAAACGGCAATTATGATATCCATCTTCGGGGGCTTGATAATATACCGCCCAATGCCAGTTTAATTTTTTTTACCAGCTCCACCACCCTGGTGATGATCGACAATTATCCCGTATATAATTATTTACATGGGGGCACTTTCTGGGAAACCCTGCCGGTAGATATTAATGATGTTGAAAAAATTGAGGTCGTAAGAGGACCTTCAGCCGCCTTATATGGGCCTAATGCTGTTTCGGGCGTGATCAACATTCTTACCCGGCGCCTGGCAAAAGAAGGATTGTACGCGGTTGCCAATGCCCGCTATGGCAGCTACCATTCGGCAATCGCAAACGCCGCTGCCGGCTATAACTTTAAAAATAAAATAAGCGCCGTTATATCGGGTAACTTTCAAAACAGGCACAGGACCCAAACCTCTTATTATGATGAATTCACCAACCAGTATGTGCCACTGGATTCAGTTAGGACGGTAAAAATTGACCCAACGGGAAGCGTCAGGGAAAGATACCCCCACCCCAACTTAGCTATGCGAAAATATGCTTTGAATGGATCTGTTAATTATGATCCTACAGATAAAATACAGTTTGCAGCAGCTTTGGGCGCCCAGCATTCAGAAGTACAAAAGGCATTTGGTGCCGATACATATGCTGCTAATTTAACCACGGCCAATTCAGATACCAGGTATGCCAATATCAAGGGTAATATAAATAACTGCATGGTACAGGTATCTTACCTCAACGGAACACAGGCGCCCGTTGTTGGCCCAACCATCTGGAGATGGAAATTTAACACGCTCGATGCGGTGCTTGAATATAAAATCTCAAAGATCAGGAATCTAACGCTCACGCCCGCCCTCATTTATCGCCGGGCTGTGTATGATGACAGCAAATATGTAAATACAGACATTAAAGAAGGTTTTTGGAGCGGCCGGGCAGAATCCATTACAAAAGGAGTTTCCCTGCGGGCCGATTATAAATTACTGGACCAAAAACTTCGCCTGGTGGCCGGCGGCAGGGCCGATAAATTCAATTATCCCGATAAAACCTATTTCTCTTACCAACTGGCGGCCACCTATAAGATCGATGACCGGCATTTAATACGGGTAGTACATTCAAAGGCCAACAGGGCACCATTAATTATTGATCTGTTTTCCAACCTCGACCTTACAGGCATTCTGCCAACCAATCAAACTTACCTGCTTGAAATAAGAGGGAACAAGAACATAAAGCTGCTTTCATCAACCCTGTTCGAGGCTGGCTACCGGTTGCAATTAACAGAAAATATAAAATTTGACATTGAACTGTCCACCACAAAAACCCGGAACTTCTCCTATACCATTTTTGAAAACGGAACATTCAATGCTACCGGCCCTGTTGGATTTCATGGATTACTTGATCTTAACAACATAACCGTTTATGCAAAGCAATGGGGCGGAACATTTGCAGCCAATATTATTGCAGGCTCCTTGCAATTAAAGCCCTTTATCACCCTGCAAAAAACCATGTTATATGATTACTCGGCATACGCCTTTAGTCCGCAAGCACCACCACTGCCCGCCAACAACTATAACCCGGCCCTGTACAATATATATTCAGGCATTGGAACAAAAATGAAACATACCGCTACTCCATCGTGTTATGGCGGCGCCTACATAAACTGGAATACCGGCCGCAAATTAAATATCAATCTGAATCCCTGGTTCTATACCAGCCATACAGAACTGCACAGCAGCAACCTCACTTACAACGATGGCATAAGAGGTATTGAGAACATCGAAGGGAAATTAATGCTGAATGCCGCCATATCCTGGCTTGTTACCAATAAGCTAACCCTCACCCTTACCGGCAGGAACTGCTTCAATAATGGATCGCGGGAATTCTATAAAGCCGACTCGCCGGCATTAATGGTATTTGGCGGAGCCCATTTTGAATGGTAGCACAGATGATCATTTCAATATCAAATCAATGAGAAACTACAGACCGCTTTCATCTAAAAACAGGCAACATAAAAAACTGAGCTCTTTAGCATTGACCTTTTTCATCACCTGCTCTTTTACCGGATTGCTGCAAGAGCAGGCAAAGGAATACAATCTTAAGGCCGCCTTCATTTATAATTTCACAAAGTATATTGAATGGAATGAGCCGGCAAATGAAAATGAATTTATCATAGGCATCATTGGGGAATCATCTATCAACGACCCGCTGGCTGAAATTGTAAAAACAGAAACGGTTGACAACAAAAAAATAACCATCAGGCATTTTACCAAACCTGCTGATATCAGTCTTTGCCATATCCTGTTCATTTCCCGTAATTGCAATTTTCCGTTAGAGGATATTTTAGGTAAAACCTCCGGAAAAGGTACATTGATCATCAGCGAAAAGAATGGTTATGCCGAACAGGGCACGGCTATCAATTTCGTTACCGTAAAACAAAAACTGAAATTTGAAGCCAATGTAAAAGCGTTAAATGCGGCCGGACTAACGGCCAGCTCACAATTATTAAAACTTGCGATCATTATAAAATAACATGACCTGGTTTAAGAATTTATCAATAAAAAACAAACTGATCTTAATTCAAACAACAACAGCCTTTATCGTTGTGCTGATATGTTGCATCTTCTTTGTATTGAATGATATCAGAACGTTTAAAGAATCCGGCAAACGGAAATTATTTTCCCTGGCAAGAATTGTAGGTGAAAATGCGATCTCTACACTCGTCTTTTTTGACCAGGATGCCGCCACCCAGATCCTCAGCAAGCTGAACAAAGAACCTGACATATCAGAAGCTATTCTGCTCGACAAGAATGGGAAACTATTTGCCAAACACGCCATGGCACTGCCCGCCAATGGAGCAGAAAAATTGACGATAAACTATAAATTATACCAGGATAATGAATTCTTAGGTACCCTTATATTAAATGCACAGTTAAAGGACCTGAATAAAATTGTTACAGGTTATATACAGGTAGCGGGTCTTGTTTTACTTACTGCCATTATGGCCTCGCTCCTCATTTCCATTTTCCTTCAACGCTCCATTGTTTACCGATTATTAAGACTGGTATCAAAAACAAAAGCGGTAGCAAAAACCGGAAATTATTCATTGCGTGTAGGGAATATTGGAAGTGATGAAATAGGCATACTGGGAGGCAGCTTTAATGCTATGCTGGAGCAAATTGAAAAAATGGATAGTTTCCTCAAAGAGACCAATGCAGCCCTGAAAACCTATTCAACGAGCCTTGAGCGCAAGAACCGGGAACTGGAAGAGTTCGCCTACATCAGCTCGCACGATATGAAATCGCCTATTACCAGTTTACGCGGTCTGTTAACACTCATGCAGGATAAGGATGCCATAAAACCGGAGCACCGGAATATTTTTAACCTGGCCGTAAACTCTGTGTTGCAAATTCAAAAAACTATCAATGCGCTCAATGAAATAATTGCATTCAGAAAAACACTCAGGATAGAAAGAGAAAAAATAGATCTGAGCGAAGCGCTGGAAGAAGTAAGATTAAGAATACTCGACCACAAAGCCGACCAGGTTGTTATTAATGCAGACTTCACACAGTGCCGGCATGTAAACTTCCCGCCGGTACACCTCAAAAGCATTTTTCAGAACCTGCTAACCAATGCCATCAAATACAAACAGGAGGGAAAACCTGCGATCATTGACATTACAGCTACCCGTGAAGAAAACTTCGTTGTGCTGGAAGTGAAAGATAATGGCATGGGCATTGACATGGACCGTTTCAAAGATAAATTATTCGGACTGTTTCAACGTTTTCATCCGGATATAGAAGGTACCGGTATCGGATTACATATGATCCATTCAATAGTTGAATCATATGGCGGAAGAATATACATTGATAGTGTAGTAGACAAAGGAACAACATTTAAAATTTATCTTAACAATGCACCACTTCAATAAAGTTTTACTGGTAGACGATGATGACGCTACTAACTTCCTTACGGAACTGGCTTTTAAAAATCTGGCTATTGCCAATGAAATAGAGATGGCCAGCGACGGGCTTATTGCCTATGAATGGATAAGACAGAATAATTGCCCGGATATTATTTTTCTCGACATCCGCATGCCGCGGATGGATGGCTTTGACTTTCTGGATAATATTACCAAAATGAATGTATGCAAACAGGCAAAGATCGTGATGCTTACATCCTCAACAAGAGCAGAGGACAAAGCAAAGGCGTTTACGTATAAAGGAGTGATTGACTACCTTGAAAAACCTCTTACCGAAAAAACGATCCAAATGATCGCAAATACCTGGTTTGATAAATAAAACGGCACCATTCAATTCTATCTTTCATGATCGATCACCGAATTGATTAAAAGGTTTTATGCATGTAATATTTCCGTACAAGATTGTAACAAAACCGTACAGTAGGACTTAAAAAGCTTTTCTTAATCTATTGATAGCCAAACCTATATTTTCTGGGTGCTGGTTTGCAGGAATTCGAATATATATCATGTTAAAATAGCAGATCATGATAAAAGCCTATTTCAAAATAGCATGGAGAAATTTGGTTAAAAACATCGGCTATTCAACTATTAATATTGCAGGACTTGCAGTAGGTATGGCGGTGGCTTTACTTATTGGCCTGTGGATCTATGATGAAATATCTTTCGATCGCTATCATAAAAACCATTCCCGCGTTGGACAGGTTTTCGTTAGTCAGGCTTTTAACAATAAATATGAAACAGATGCATCAATAGTAGTGCCGTTAGGAAATGCATTGCGAACTAATTTTGCCAATGACTTTAAGCGGGTAGCGCTTTCTTCGTGGAACACACCTCATATCCTGGCTGTGGGCGAAAAGAAAATTTCGCGAAGCGGCATGTGGGCCGAAACCGACCTGCCGGCCATCTTAAGTTTGAACATACGCGGTAACATAAATGCACTCACCGATCCATCAAGTCTTATCCTGTCGCAATCGGTGGCAAAAGCACTTTTCGGTGATGATGACCCTGTTGGCAAAACAGTGCGTGTAGATGGTAAAGCCGAGATGAAAGTGGGCGCCGTATACCAGGACCTTCCTACTAACACCACTTTGAACGAAACAAAATTCCTGCTTTCATGGAATAATGCTGCTAACGGGGCCAATACCCGAACTGAGCAATGGAAAAATCATGGCAGCCAGTTATTTGTAGAACTAAACAACCATATTGATTTTACCCAGGCCACTACGAACATAAAAGACCTGCTTAAACCACATATTAAAGAATGGAAAGAAGAGCTTTTGGTGCACCCGATGGATAAATGGCATTTATACAATGAGTTCGAGAATGGTAAAGTGAGTGGCGGAAGGATACAATATATCTGGCTTTTTGTAATGATAGGCATTTTTGTATTGGTGCTGGCCTGTATAAATTTTATGAACCTGAGTACCGCGCGTAGTGAAAAACGGGCAAAGGAGATCGGTATCCGCAAAGCCATTGGATCATTGAAACAGCAATTGATCGGCCAGTTCCTCTGCGAATCGTTGCTGCTGACATTTATTGCGATGTTTATCTCTCTGATATTGGTGTTTGTTACTATACCTTTCTTTAATGTATTAGCCGGTAAAAATATTTCGGTACCAACTACTAACCCTGTATTTTGGTTATCTACCGTAGGGTTTGCTTTTGTTACTGGTTTATTGGCTGGTAGTTATCCTGCATTATACTTATCAGGGTTGAAGACCATAAAAGTTTTGAAGGGTAGTTTCAGGGTGGGTGGCTTTTCTTTACTTCCGCGCCAAACACTTATCATATTACAGTTTACCGTATCTATTGCACTGATCATTGGCACAGTGATCGTTTTTCAGCAGGTACGATTTACAAAAAACAGACCGGTTGGCTATTCAAGAAAGGGGTTGATCACAATCGATATGAATACCCCCGATCTTTTTAAAAATTATAATGGTTTGCGTAATGAACTTTTGCAAACCGGTACGGTGGCAGATATGGCTGAGGCGAATAGTACCACAACCGATATCTGGTCTAATAATACGGGGTTCGAGTGGAGCGGAAAAGATCCTGGATCCAGCCCTATTTTTGGCACCATTGCCGTTACGCATGATTATGGCAAAACCGTTGGCTGGCAAATAACAGCCGGCAGAGATTTTTCGAGAAATTTCTCAGATACCAGTGCTTTTGTATTAAACGAATCTGCCGTAAAACTTACCGGAATACAAAACCCGCTGGGAAAAACTATTAACTGGAACGGGAAGGCCCACTTGATCATTGGCATTGCTAAAGACATGGTGATGGAGTCGGCATATGAAAATACCCACCCAACTATTTTTCATCTTGAATACGGATGGGTAAACAAAATTTTAGTTCGAATTGCACCAACTGCTTCTGTGTCGGATGCATTGTCGAAGATCAAAGGCGTTTTTAACAAAATGAATCCTTCCAGTCCGTTCGAATACCAGTTCGCAGATGAAGCATATGCCCAACAATTTGCTGTTGAAGAACGCATTGGCAAATTGGCTGGCTTTTTTGCAATTCTTGCCATACTGATTTCCTGCCTGGGTTTGTTTGGTCTGGCTTCCTTTACGGCAGAACAACGTACAAAGGAAATAGGTATAAGAAAAGTTATAGGCGCATCCGTTTTCAACTTATGGCAGCTGCTTTCAAAGGATTTTGTTGTATTGGTTATTTTATCCTGCTGTATTGCCATTCCTGTTGCTTATTATTTTATGAATAACTGGTTGCAGAAATATCAATATAGAACAGATATGAGTTGGTGGATCTTTGCCGTAGCCGTATTGGGAGCTTTAATAATAACGTTATTCACAGTAAGTTTTCAGGCTATCAAAGCAGCCATTACCAATCCCGTAAAAAGTTTGCGGACTGAATAAAGTATTTGATATCCCCAACTCAATATTTGACGTTACCAACTCAGAATTTCACTTAGCCAACTCAGTTTTTGACATTACCTGCTCAGTTTTTCATTACGCCAATTCGGAATTTGAACCTTCCAACCCGGCATTGGGCCTCGCCCAACTCAGTTTTTCACTAAACAAGTTGGGTACAGGCTTTACCCGATTGGGTAAAGGCAGTTACCCGAATGGTAAAGGCTATTACCTCATTGGGTGAAGGCTATTACCCGATTGGGAAAGGCTATTACCCGATTGGGAAAGGCTATTACCAGACTGGGAGAGGCTATTACCTGATCGGTAAACACTATTACCCGATCGGGAGAGGCTATTACCCGGTTGGGAGAGGCTATTACCTGATTGGCGAAGGCTATTACCTGATTGGGAAAGGCTATTATCCGATCGGGAAAGGCTATTACCCGATCGGGAAAGGCTATTACCTGACTGGTGAAGGCTTTAATTTGACTGGGAGAGTCAAAAACCCGGTTGGTGAAGGCTGTTACCCGATTGGGAGAGGCTATAAACCAATTTGGAGAGGCCTATTCCTGATTTGGTAAAGCATCAAATTGAAAAAAGTAGTCAAATCCCCGGTTGGTGGATTTACTTAGTGAGCAAACTGATGCCAGCCGCCGCCATTGCCGGTTTGTAACTGTCATCTCAGGTATGGATTCAGTTTAACTTCTTCGGCATTAAATGGTAAATACCAATTGGCAGCATCAGCTAATTTGCTCTCCATGTTCAGCGCATTATACCTTACAATACCCATACGCGTTTTAATAGCCTCTTTAAGTATTTCAGGGCGGCCGCGCCTTGCCAGTCTTAACAGATCGAACCAGCGCTTTCCTTCAAAAGCCAGTTCTCTTGCCCGTTCTTTAAAAATATAATCTTCTATTTGCTCTGTGGTTGAATTTACGGTAACGGGAATAACATCAATTGCGCCGTATCGCGATCTGATCCTGTTCACCTGTGTAATGGCGCCGGCCTTATCGCCCATTCTATTTAAAGCCTCCGCTTTCATCAATATCACTTCTGCAAAGCGATAGCCCTGCCATATAGCATCACTTCTATATGGCTGTCTTATAGGCGGCATAATGGCCAGTTTCGATGGTAATATCCTGCCAAGGCCCAGGTATTTCCAAATCACTTTATTTCCACTATAAAAGTCATTATAATAAGGCCTGGTGCCCACCCAGGCAGCGCCAAAGCCACGCACATCACCCACTAAACGAAGCGTGTCGCCCGATTGTACCAATTTATTGTCCCAATAGCCCGCTATATTATCGGCGGGTGCAATCATATATTTTCCGCCCCATGCCGCATCATCGGAAGTAAGCATCATCATGGGATGCGTTTCCCTGAAATTATAATTGAAGTTGATGTGAAAAATAGGTTCCGACACATGATCGGTTGCATAGAAGATATCAAAGAAGTTAGCTGCGGCTGCACTGCCATACAGATTATGTTTACCCAGGTTATATATTTTCTGAATAGCTGCATTAGCGGGCTCATACTTATGCCGCCACAGGTAAATATCGGCCAGCAGGCAGTT
This sequence comes from Niastella sp. OAS944, assembly GCA_024809215.1. Classification (GTDB taxonomy): domain Bacteria; phylum Bacteroidota; class Bacteroidia; order Chitinophagales; family Chitinophagaceae; genus Niastella. The sequence continues at coordinate 478,722 of JANUBW010000001.1, forward strand.
CACATTTCCGGTAACGCCTCTTGTACGGCGGCCATCGGGACTTTCGGCCAGGTTTAAATTGGGTTGCCTTATTAAGATCACATCTTTTACCATAGTAAGCGCCGCAGTTAAATTGGCTTCCAGTGTATCTAAGATCACATTCTCAGGCGAGGGCGGTAAATATTCTATATTTTGGATGCTGTCTGTTGGGGTTAACACCAACGGTACGTGGCTGAAGTTTCTTACCAGGTAAAAATAGGCAAACGCCCGCAGAAATAAAGCTTCACCTACATACTGGCGGGCATTATCTTCGGTAAAATTAATAGCATCATTCGGTACCCGCGGAATATACTTAATGAGGTAATTGGCGCGATTAATAAGATCGTAATACACCTTCCAGTTCGTATACTTATTAGTGGCAGTAACGCGATGTTCCGCCAGCTCCAGCAAATTTGTGTCAACGCCCGGTCCCGGTTTTACAAAGTCGGCCCGCATTTCACCGGTTACAAACATAGATTCAATCAATGGCTGCAAACCGGCATAAGCACCCCTAAGCGCATAATCTGCATCGTAAAAGTCTTTAAAAAAGTCTTTATCTATTACTATATCTTTTGGTTTAACATCAAGGAATTTGTTGCACGATTGGCCTGCGAGCATTATTAAAGCCAACCCAACCAATAACAAATATGTTTTCATATAACTGCTTTCAATTGAAAAAATGCTGATGCCAATATTAAAACCCTACCTGTATGCCTGCTACAAAAGCCCTTAACTGCGGAACGTTTCCGTAATCGATGCTATAAGTAACCGGGTTGGTAATGCTGCCCACCTCGGCCCCATACCCTTTGTATTTAGTAACAGAGAACAGATTTTGTGCGGTTAAAAGAATTCTTGCGTTCTTAAAGGCCTTACGGGTTTCTTTTGTTGGAATATTATATCCTATTGTAATTGCTTTGGCCCGTAAATAGGAACCATTTTCTATCCAACGGCTCGAGAACCGCGTGTTGCCTACCGGGTCGTTGTGTAAAAACCGGGGCATAGTGCTTACATCGCCGTTACTACGCCAGCGATCATTTATTTTTACCGACTGGTTATCGTAATTGGTCATTGCTTCCAAAGAGGCGCGTTGCGCATTGTACACTTCCCTTCCCAATGCAAAATCAACGAAAATATTCAGGTCGAAATTTTTGTAGGAAAAAGTGTTTGAAAAGCCGCCAAAGAAGTCGGGATTGCTGTTCCCTATCACCTTCATATCGCCTTCGTCAATAACACCATTCTGATCTACATCTTCAAAAACAATATCACCGCCCTGAAACGGATGTACATTGTTGACACCATTCTTCACCTGCACTTCGTCTGTTGAGCTATAAACACCTAAAGCATTATACCCCCAAAAGGCGCCTATAGCACTCCCAGGCGCAGCGGAGGTTTGGTAGTAGCCATAATTCTCTGTAGGGTCTTCGCCCTGCGGATAGCTGGTTATTTTGTTTTTGTTGAACGCGACGGTTAACTGGGTTTGCCAGCCCAATTTTTTCTTCAGTACTTTACCTGATACCGTTAGTTCTACCCCGGTATTTTTAACCGATCCATCATTGACCACATAACTATCAAAGCCCGTGGTGCCGGCCAGCTTTCTATAATTCAACAGGTCGTTTGTGTTCTTTATATAAAAATCGGCAGTGAAGGAAATGCGCTTCAATAACAACACATCGATACCTGCATTGAACTGGCGTGTTTTTTCCCAGGTAAAATCAGGATTGCCTAAAGCGCCCAGGCGTACACCCGGCTGGTTTTTATAAATGGCAGGTACAAGCGCATTGTATGCGCCATTATACCCTACTTCCTGGTTTCCGGTAAGTCCATAGCTAACTCTTAGTTTCAGCTCGTTTATGATCTTTTTGGCTTTAAAGAAGGGTTCTGCACTTATTCGCCAGCCGGCAGATACCGAAGGGAAATAACCCCATTGTTTTCCTTTGGCAAACCGCGATGATCCGTCTGCCCGTATATTAGCTCCCAATAAGTATCTTTCTTTATAGGCGTAATTGGCGCCCGTAAAGAAACTCATAAGCCGCCAATCGGGTTCATAGCTGGAAATAGAATCTATCAGTTGCGGATCGGTGGCGCTGATACTCGTAAATTCATCGGAAGGAGAGTTGATGGCCATGGCAAATTCATTACGTTGCGAAGTAGTTTGAACTGCATTGCCCACAAAAACATTGAGCGAATGTTTTTCAAAGGTCCTGTTATACTGAAGACTGTTCTCATTTAACAGCATAAGCTCGTTGCTGTTATTTTCCGATGCCGAGCGAATGATCTCTTCTTCGGGCATAAAACCTGCACCCGGTCTGAACCTGGTTTCATTTAACCGAATGTAATCGGCGTATATGCCTGAGCTTATGGTGAGAAACGGAGATAAAATATATTGTCCGGTAATGCCGGCCATAATTCGGTTTGAACTATTTATATTCTTCATCTTATTCACCACCGCATAGGGATTGTTCTTGCCTGCATAATCGGCACTGTCTACCGAACTCAGGTTAGTACCTTCGGCATCCTGGCTCCAAACCGTTAACACCGGGCTTTTCAGCGTTGCCAGGTAAAGCGGATTGGTTTCAGGAACATTTCCTTCATCCACCACGTTCCGCGCGCCATGTGAATAGGCAATGGTATTTAAAATGGTTAACCGCCGGTTCACTTTATAATCGAGGTTAAAGCGGGCAGTAAAGCGCTCATACTTTGAATTATCAATGGCGCCGGCCTGGTTGGTATAACCAACGCTCAGTGAATATTTGGCAACCGCATCGCCACCCCTAAGCCTAAGGTGGTAATTATTGATAGCTCCATTTCCCAATACCTCATTCTGCCATTTGGTGTTGTTATTGTAGCGTTGTAACTGGTTCTCCGGGGTCATCATCAGCAGGTAGCGCCCTACCCCATTTGTAATTTCGCTTTGGCTTAACCCGCGTGCCGTTTCCTTTTCGATTATGTAGTCACGATATTCGTCAGCATTTAAAACAGCAAGCTGTTTGGGCGCGCTTATAATACCGCTATAGGCCGAAAAATCGAGGTAGGTTTTTCCGGCGGTGCCGCCTGTGGTGGTCACAACAACAACACCGTTGGCGCCCCGCATTCCATAGAGTGCAGTGGCCTGCGCATCTTTTAAAACTGTTATAGATGCAATGTCGCCGGGGTTGATATCGGCCAGCGGATTATTGTCTACATTCCTTCCCAAAGGATTTATAAACCGGTATGTTTTTACCGGTATGCCATCCACGATATATAAAGGCAATGTGCCTGCATGTAAAGTTGATGCGCCCCTAATGGTTGTTAATGCCCCCGAACCCGGCGCACCCGACACATTGGTAACCTGCATACCCGCAGCCTGTCCCTGCAGCAGCGCATCAATTGAAACAGCCATTAATTCATCGATGCTTTTTTCGCCTACCACCGATACCGCAGCAGACACATTGCTTTTTTTAACCCGCAGATACCCTAATTCTACTTTGGGTTCCGACGATGGTATTGGAATAAGAATTGGATTTACATCAGGCTTTATTTCATCGGCCTTTTTCTTTTGTGCATTCACCTTGTTGCTCAGGCAAAGCAGGCTTAGTATACATACAGCAACAACCGCTGAATGGGGGTTTATTTTAAACATATACAATCGTTAAAAAGTGCATTGATTCAATTGACGGGTGTTAAGATCATCACATCCAATACAACAGCCGCCAGTTTAGAAGCCTGTGATACAAATTTGAATCGCTTATCGCCACCGGTTGTAAATTCATAGATGCCCAGTTCCATATTCTGATAAAAGGTGGTACCGGCGCCGTAATTTTTAACGGGCCCTATTTTATCATTCCCATACATCAATTGCAGATCGCCCCGGTTGCCGTTCTTATAGTTGATGGAAATTTTATACTTACCCTTCCTTACATTCTTTACAATCGATATCAATGAATCATCTTTTGAATCCGGCTCAATATATAATACCGTTGCGCCGGCACGGGGATGACTGGTTTCGGCAAAATACCGGAACCTGCCAGCGGCCGTACTGAAGATGGGCGGCGCCGTTGGTGATATACCAGCAACGCCATACAGGTAATTCACGTTTTCGGTAAACACATGCGTGATCTGCGTTCTGGGAACGGCCGAACTAAACACCATATGTTTATCGAGGTTATGTAATACCCCGTTCTTCATCAGGATATCTGAACCCCTAAAGTCGATGGCACTGTTCACCGGTTTTTGACCAGCCATATCGTAATAAATATGACTATCAGGCGACAACGTACTTAAGGTATTATCCCAACGTTCTACAACGCCTATTGCCGCAACAGCAGCTGTTAACCCGGCATACTGTGCCGTAAATGAACTGCCGGGCACCAGGTGATACAACATCAGGTCTTTTAACTCATCGATGGGCATATTGTCGAACGTGGTGATACCGGCGGCTGCCAACACCTCATTCGTTTCGGCGAAAAGGGTAAGCCTTATCTTTTCACCCTGTGCATTGTTTAGCGCCAGCAGTGTATCCATTAACCCTGCCCGTTGTAATCCGCCCTTAAGCACACTGTATTGCGGATTTTGCTGCAAAAAAGCACCAATGGTAAGGATGGGTGGATCGAGAACGGCATCCATCTTGTGCACCAAACCATTGCTGTATTCTATATCGGTTTCATACAACCGGGCTTTGCCGTTAGCCAGCGCTTGTGTTTTTGTACCTTTTGAAATATCAAGCGCTATATAATCGCCCCGGCCGGTACTCACAGACTGCGGACCGGGAATAAAATCGGCCGACCGCAAACGGGCGCCCAAAATGTGATATACCATCAGCGTGGTAATTTCTTCACTGGTAAAATCGGCTATACCTGCTTTCCCTACATTCTTCAGGTAACTTCTGAAGGCGTTGTTATCGGGTGCAAAAAGGGTAAACGGCCCGTATGTATTGAGCGTTCCGCTCAACCGGGCTTTGTCAAGCGCTTCTACGGTTATACTGAGCGAGGTATCGGCCCGCAGCATATCCATCATTTGGTACAACCGGTCCTTTTCCTGGTAGGAAGTATCTTCATGTTTGTTGCAACCGGCCGCTACACTCACGAGGATAACCAGGAGTATGTGATTTAAAAATTTCATGGCTATACTTATTTATAGAAGGGATTTTGTGAGAGGTTGGGATTGGCAGCCAGCTCATTTATATGAATGGGCAGGAACCATGACCGCGGATCGGCCACCCGCGCTTTTGCCAACGCCCGCTCCGACACCAGCCGGCTTGTTACTATTTTATCAATAAGCAATTCAGGTCTTCCATTTTTGCCAATTCGTACAAGGTCGTACCAGCGTTTACCTTCCATGGCCAGCTCCAGCGACCGTTCCAATAAAATAAGATCAACAAGTGAATTGGTATCGGTGCTTATAAGGTTAATGTCGTAGATGGGCAAATTAGCACGGGAACGTACTGCATTGATGAGTTCAACAGCTTCGGCTTTATCGGCATCTTCGAGGTGACTAAGGGCTTCGGCCCGCATCAACATTACATCGGCCAACCGGTAAATAATGAAGTTGGCATCGTCGGCCGAGCGACGCAGGTCCAGGGTGCTAAGACCAACATATTTCCAGTACGTTCGTCCGTTTGTATTTGAATTATAGCTTGCCTCCAACCCACGTACTTCGTCGGGCGCATTGGCATCTTCGTACAACTTTAAATGATTGGGGTTAACTATAAAACGTTCCGAAGCATAACCCAGGCTGTTTGTTTCCCGCAACAGGTAATCGAACTGCACTTCAAAAATCCCTTCTGTTGAATTGCGAAGAGAAAATATATCGAACCAGTTGGCGCCGGGCACTAAACTATAAAGCGCTTTATTGTCTATTACTTTTTTGGCAGCAATAGCAGCTTCCCGGTACTTGGCCTGCCATAAGTAAACATCGGCCAGCAATGCATACACGGCACCTTTGGTAGCGCGGCCTCTTGTTTTAAGATTGGTTTCATATTGAACCGGTACATTTTGCTCTGCTGCCTGAAGGTCCGTTTCAATGGCAGCAAGCACCTCTTCCGCGGTTGACTTGGGTACTTTAAAATTAACTTCATCATGAAGTGGCGGTTCCAGCACCAACGGCACATCGCCAAAAGTTCTAACCAAATAAAAGTAAGCCAGCGCCCGTAAGAAATGCGCTTCGGCAACGATGATATCACTTTCCTGTTGTGTAAGCCGGCTATCGAGTTTAGTGATCGGCGGCACCTTGGCAATTACCGTATTGGCCGAACCAATTACCTGGTATACATCGCCCCACCTGAGCGCCCAAAGATCGTTGGGGTAAGTAAGTTCATACAACCAGGTTTGGTCGTTTTTACGGGTGATGGGCGAAACGAGGTCAGCCCTTGCTTCACCCCATACCAAAAACTTTTCTACACAATCCTGTAACTGATCGTATACCGAAACGATGGCTGCATTGGCATCTTCTTCGCTGCGGAAGAACTCCTGTTCCGTTAACGAGTCTTCCGGGTCCTGCTCCAGGAATTTTGTACACCCAACAAACAGTACCAGCATCAATACCAGCATGCCGGTTATCTGCAACCTATATGATATGCTATTTAATTTGTTCATCACTTAAAATTTGATATTGATGCCAAGGGTATAGGATTTTGATTGTGGTGTAAGGCCCCTGTCCACACCAATAAAACTCGGACTGCTGCCCAAACCAATTTCGGGATCGGCGCCGGTGTAGTTGGTCCAGGTAAATACATTGGTGGTTGTAAAAAATGTACTCAGGTCTTTGATCTTTTTAAGTTTCGCCAACAGCGATTTGTTAAGCCTGTAACTGATGGTAACATATTTAATCCGCGCATAAGAACCATCTTCTACCCACCGGGTACTGGCCATATTGTTGCGGTTATCGTTACGAAGCGCCCTTGGCATATCAGTTATATCGCCTTGTTTGCGCCATCTTTTCAGTACCGAAGTAGCAGCGTTATTGGTGTACATCATGTTCTCCAGCTCAAAGCGCATTCCGTTAATAACGTCATTTCCGTACTGGTACTGAATAAAAAAGCGGAGGCCAAAATTTTTATAATCGAACGAGTTATTGAGGCCGCCAAAAAACAAAGCATTGGCATCGCCTATTTTCACACGGTCCTGGTTGTTAATGATACCATCGTGGTTAAAATCTTCGTAAATGGCATCACCGCCCTTGTATACATCACCGGTTTCACTGCCAATGCGCATAAGGCGTGGTGTAACACCATCCAGTTCGTACACTACATTGCCGTTTATATCATGTACCGCCGCATCCATATCTCTTGCATAAACGCCATTAAAGATCAACCCATAGTAAGTACCCAGCGGATCACCCTCCTTCACCTGTGAGGTAAAGTTGCGGTAAGCGGCATCGGGCGTGGTAATGGTACCGCCTGGTAAGCTGGTTACTTTGTTGCGGTTGAGGCCCAGGTTAAATGACACGTTCCATCTGAATGAACCGGGCTTTTTCCCTTTTATGGCATCGTAACTGATATCGAGCTCAACGCCTTTATTCTCTATATTACCCAGGTTGCCCAGTACCGTTGGATTGCTTACAGACTTATCGCCTGTTTCGAGCCCTGAGGAGGAGGGAATGGTATACCTGTACAACAGATCTTTGGTAGTGCGCACATAGGCTTCGGTGGTAATGGTGAGCCGGCTTTTAAACAATTCCATATCAAGACCAAGGTTGATGGTTTCATTTGTTTCCCAGCGAAGGTTATTCAATGCCGGCGATCTTAAACTCACCCCGTTTAAACCGCTATAATTATCGCCCGAAGTAAAGGTGCTGATGAACGCATAATTGGGAATGCCGCTGTTCCCATTCTGCCCCCAGGCAAAACGAAGTTTCAGATCGGAAATGGCTTTTACATGTTCAAGAAATGGTTCACTTGAAAGACGCCAGAAAACGCCGGCTGAAGGAAAGTTGGCATATTTATTTCCTGCGCCGAATTTTGATGAGCCATCACGGCGAACGGTAACATTTACACCGTATTTATCATTGTATATGAAGTCGGCCTTACCAAATACCGATACAATGGTCTCTGTTTGCCGCGATGATTTTAACTGTCTGGTATTGGCAGCTGCATTGAGCACCTGCAACTGATCAGAGGCAGTGCCGTTGGCATAAATGCGCAGTTCGTTTGAATTGAATTTATTGAACGTATTCCCTATTAAAAAGGAGAGTTTTGAATTTTTAAGTACGGCGCGCGAATAGGTGAGCAGGTTATCTACGATCATTTGCATGCGCTCAAATTCGCGTGAGTCTAACCGGTTAAAATTCCTATGGGTAAACACTTCGCCTGTTGCTTCGGGTGGCAAAAACAAAAAGCCTTTTTCACCCACAAAATCAAGTGAAGCATTACTTCTGAATTTCAAACCCTTTAAAATGTCTAACTCGCCATATACATTCGGTTTCAGGTTGGTACTAAAGGCATCGTTGGTTACCAGCAATGCCTGTGCAACCGGATTGTCGCCTTCGTTATGAAAACCTGGCAGGGCAGCATAACTGGGCAGGATGTTGCCATCGGCATCTATATCGTACACCGGTAAAGCGGTGGAGCGGGTAAGCGAATTAAGGTACGGATTACCATAGCCATAGTTAGCATAGTTACTCACCTTACTGCGGGCAAAAGAAACGTTTGCGCCAAACCGCAGTTTATCAGACACATTGTAATCGAGGTTAAACCTTCCGGTGTACCTGTCGTTACCTGTATTTTTGAACGAACCGGTCCTATTACTATAGGAGGTACTAAAGTTGTAGCGCATGGTTTCGCCGCCACCGCCTACCGACAGGTTATACATTTGGGAAAAACCGGTTTGCCTGATCTCTTTTATCCAGTTGGTGTTGTTTTGAAAGTATTGATAAGTAGGCAGTGTAGGATCATCAACCAGTAACCGGAGATCGGAGTTATTGGGGTTGATGTTATTCCTGTTTTGCTCTCCTTCCAATCGCATTACCTTATAACTGGGGCCATCCAGCACAGGAATATCAGGCGGTGCCTGCTGCATGCTGAACTGTGTATTGAGTGAAATATTTGCCGCCCGCATTTTGCCGCGTTTGGTGGTTATAACAATAACACCGTTAGCCGCGCGGGCGCCATAGATGGCAGTGGCATTGGCATCTTTCAAAAAATCGATGCGTTCAATATCATTGGGGTTTAAATCGGCAATGGGGTTTACCTGTGCCACCTGGCTGAAGTTGGTATTGGCGGGGTCGAAGTTTGCGGCATTCTCGAACGGCGTTGAAATAATAGGCACGCCATCTATTACATATAAAGGACTATTGCCTGCCGACATAGAACCTGCGCCGCGAATGCGGATATCGACACCGCTACCGGGGTCGCCTGAGCCATTGATGACCATAACACCCGCTGCCCGGCCCTGTATCATTTGATCGATGGATGTAGCCGGTTGTTCGGCCAGCACATCGGCTTTTAGTGAGGTGATGGCGCCTACTTTATCGCGGGCCCGCATTGACCCAAAACCGGTTTGAATATTATCTTTTATATTGGAGATCACGATCACCTCATCCATTTCTTCCTTTTTCTTCGGCTTTAGCTGTACGTTAATGACCGTTTTGTCGTTTACAGCCAACGTTTGCGTTTCAAAGCCTATGTAGGAAAACCGCAATTGATGTTTTGTACTGGAGATGCGGATGGTATAGTTTCCGTTGGCATCGGAGGCTGTTGCATTGATCTGCCGGTTGTTTTCATTTAATTCAACCAGCGTAACACTCGGCAGTCCGGCGCCTGAAGGCGATTCGGTGATCTTTCCTTTAATAACGATGGGTGCGCTGCTTTGGGCTATAAGCTCATGCCAGGGGAAAGCGATGAGCGTAAGCAGAAAAAAGAACCTGTAGGTAATGTGCATTTGTTTCTTCATAAAGGCAAAAGTTTAGGGCTTTATCAGTATGACGCAGGCATCAACACGGTTTCAATCCTGTACACGTAACCGTTGGTAACGCCTGCTGCACCGCGGTATTCAGCACCTACTTCTGCCACTATACCGCCACTGCTTTTAACCGATACTATATTATTGGCCGTTGTAAAAGCAAGTGAATTGTTGGCATAATCGGTAGTTTTAGATCCTGTTAATGCACTTCGGGCGTTATTGGAACTTATTACATGGTGTTTTACAATATTGATAAACTGCGCATCCGTGAGCTGCACACCGTTCAGCGTCTTTTTTCTTACGTTAATGCCTGCATTGGCAAAAGCCACATTGGTGGGCGCAAAAAAGGTAGCGGCTTTTGAAGTGGCCGTATAGGCGGCCAATAAGTTCGCCGATTGTATGGCTTCCACAAAATCGGTAAACTCGGGATTGGTCATAATGCCGCCAATGGCGCTTTTCAATTTGTCTGACGGGGGAAACGAAGTATTGATAACATGCACCACTCCATTGCTGGCCCGCTTGTCTTTGGTCACCAATTTATCGGCGGAAAGAGCAGGCACTATTTCTCCATTAACAGACATCAGCACTTTGGGGCGTGCTATAAGGTCCTGCGATAATACAATGCTATCCTTTATAAAATATGATTCAAGAAATGCCTGTACATATAACCTTGGCAGCTTTTTAACATCATTCTCAAATCCGGGAAGTACCGGAGCCAGTATAGTATTCATTACATCATTATCGGGTATCAAAAACGTTGTGAACACGGGATCGCCACCCTGGCTTTCAGGCGCTGAATTGGAAACATATTCAAGTGATGTGTTAATAGCTGGCAACAGCGGATAATAAGTATAGAATACCGAATCAATTTTGCCATCGCGGTCGCTATCGTAACTATTGAAGCGGTCGTATTGCTTACTGGCCAAATTTTGCATCATGCGGTAAAACGTACTGTTCGAAAATTCTGCAGCTAAGAGTTGCTCAGCATTTGGCAGCGGTACCAACACTTCACCAATTCCATGGATCACGCCATTTTCTGCATCCAGGTCCTGCAGGCTGCTGATAACAGAAATTCCATTTACTTTAAAAACGTCGGTGGCAGATACATCTATATTCAGGAACTTGTTGTTCCTTGTTATATAAGTAACTTTTTGCGAAGTAATAAACCGGGTCCTGAAATCATAGTAATACCACATATTATTGGCTATGTGGTAGCTGAGAATAAAGAATAACGTGTTCACAGGAACGTCGTTGATAGAGCTGTATCCCATTTTCTGGAAATACTTTTCAAAGGCCTCATTGGTGGGAGCAAACACCGTATACAAACCTGACACATTCACATACTTTACCAGGTCGGCCCGCTCTAAACCGGCAGCGAAGGTGGTGAAATTGGGATCGTTTTTTACTTTGTCGTATATAAAGCCGGTTTTGGGATTCTCTTTAGACCAATACTTGTCATAGCCTTTTTTACAACCGAAAAGCAAAACAGCAAAAAGTACAGGCAAAAGAAGCCCATTGAAGCTTTCAAACTTCCGTTTAAAAATTATTGTAAACATTAAGAAACAGACTTAAGGTGATAGCTAAGAGTTTGTGATCAGTCGCCTATAGGAATGGCCGTATTTACACCTGTAGCCGCAGCGGTACCAAAGTTTGGCGATCCATCTGCATTCCAGGTTAGCTTCTGCATTCTTGGCGACCGGGCTCCATTGGTAGTGGCAGCTACGCTACGTGCATGGTATACAAACCAGTTCTCCGTATGCAATGCACCGTTACCATCGGTATAACTACTGGTAAAAAAGCCGTTGTGCCCTGGTCCGTAAACCGAGTTGGCATCGTTTCTTACAAACACCTGCTTTTTATTGATCCAGTCGGCGGCTACAGTGGGATTGCCGCCGCTTTTTAATTGTATTTGCGCCAGGCAGTAATTGTCGCTGCTGTAACGGCTGGCGGAGTATATTATGAATACCGGGCTGTTGGCATCTTTTTGCAGCATAATGGGGCCTTCGTTAACACCGGCGCCCTGGGAATTAGGTTCCCATTTCTCCCAGGTATTGGTAGGTGAAGATATTTTAACACGGGCACCGCTGATCGTCCAGGGGTTCGACATGGTGGCCAGGTAAATATATTGTTTGTATTTAGTAGCTACATTTTCCCAACCCGACCAGATGAAATAATTTTGAGAGCCAATGGTAAGTACCGAACCATCGATGGCCCACTGATCACTTGAATCGAATATTTTTCCTTTGTACGTCCATGTTCCGGTGGTAGGATCGGTATTGGGATTCTCCAGTACAAACATGCGGTGACTATCATCACCGCCATCGTTAGCAGCAAAATAAATATACCACTTGCCAGAGAGGAAATGTAATTCGGGCGCCCAGATATTCGAGGAATGATCTGTACCGGCAGGTGGCGTCCAAACCGTCTTTTCTGTCATGGCCGCCAATAACGACATGGAGGGCGTTTTTGTAATGGTGATCCTGTTGCCCTTGGTAGAAAGGAAATAATAGTATCCGTCTTTTTGTGCAACGTACGGATCGGGCCGGCTGGCATTGACCAACGGGTTCTGGAAATTGAGATTGCGGAATTCAAAAAGGTCCTGCGTGCCTGTTACGCTGCTTACCTGCCTTATCTTTCTGCCCGGCGTACTATCATCAGGATCTACTACCATTTTCATTCCTGTGGCTTTATTTACCAGGGAAAATACATTGCTGCTACCAGAATAGCTGATTGACCAACGTTGCGCATCAGTCGCATTATCGGTACCCTGTGTTAAAATATCACCGGAAGTGACGGAGGGCGATTGCAGGCATTTGTTACTGGTTACATTCACCAGCTTATAGTAAGTGGCGTCGGTTTTTATAAGTTTCCATTTTTGCCCGTTATTGGGAAACCACGACCATTGCTGAATTTTGGCAGCATCGGCGGTGGAGTTGCCGGTAACTTCAACTACCGGGCCACCGGGTAATGATGATAAACCGCGGATACGATAAACGGCGCTATCTACCAGGGTACCTAATGGCGGGGCGGCATCTGCCGTCGCAACTCTTGTTTGTTTGGGTATTAGTTCATTAACAGTTGTAAGACTGTCGGAGTGGGTCTTTAAGCAGGCAGCCGCAAGTATTGCAATGGCCGCACCAGCTGTAATAAATAATTCTTCTCTCATAAAGCAATCGTTAGTGGTGAATAAGCAGGAAGATGGCAGTTCAAAATAAAAGAATAGGCGCAGTATAAACTGTTCAACTTTTTGTTGATTTGTCCCATGCTTTAAATTGATAATACATATGTATATGTGGGTTACATTAATGCTACCGGCTATACCGAAAATGAAAAGGGCCGCCCAAAAATTATTTTGAGACAGCCCTTTATTTTTGCGGTATTTTAGAGAACCTGTTTAGAATTTAAACGATACACCGAGTTGTAAAGGAGAAATACCATATCCTACTTCGGCATACCCCCCTATATGATCGTTAAACATATAGCGACCACCGGCATGCAGATCAATGGTAACCGAGCCGCCCGAAGATTTATAATCATAGGTAGTACCTCTTTCATCATATTTTAACTTATAGTGCCTGTATATAAGTCCGGTGCCACCATACACATCCAGTTTTGGATTATCAAGATCAAGCAATTCGCTAAAATGGTATGAACCTCTTACCTGAAACATAAGATAGGTGTATTTCCAATCGTGATAATATTTGCGTTGTACAAAGCCAAAACCAATACCAGCGCTTATGTTTTTGCTAAAGCCGTGTTCAAACGAAGCAGTTACCGGTAAGCCGCCGGTTCCATACAGGCCATAAGTTCCAAGCCCAATGCCGGCATTCAGGAAATTAACGCCATTCACATCGGTAAAACCGGCGCTGTTTGATGATTGTGCGAATAAATGGTTTTGAGCGAACAGAAAGCATACTACAAGTGCAAGGGACAAACTTTTCATTTCATTTTGTATTTGTGCCGCGAAAATAATCACCGGCTATAACGGACACCTGTCAATTCGGGCCAATTGATTAAAAAGAGGTTTGAACTGCAGTAGTAGTGCTTCGAATCATTTTATCACCATTTTCTTCGGTTTTCATCAGTCGCCGGCTAAGCCATCCCTTTAAACAGATCCAGGTGCGCTTTAGTATAAATTGAGCGAACAGGTATTTCTAAATAAAATCAGTTTAGCCTGATAAGAAATTTGGGCTAACTTCAAATCCCAAAAACAAATATCGAATCTATAAAGAACTATGACTAAGTTTTGGCTTTTCTCCATTGCAATGTTTTCAATTTGTCTGAATCAGGTAAACAATCCTTCTCCCAAACTGTCATTGAATGACGTTTGTACAGATTATAATTCTCTAAATACTAAAGTTCGTGATGGCTTAATTTCAAAAAAGGAGGCGTTAAAAAGAATACAGGAGCTGATGCCCCTGATAAGAAAATACTATTATGAACACGGCGGTCGAGATTATCCCAAAACAACCTGCACATTTCCACTTCAGAACTATGATCACAAAGCTATCGGTGGAACAAAAGGAGAAGGATACTTTGCATCGGGATACGATTTTTTTGATGGCAACAAACATGGCGGACATCCGGCACATGATATTTTTATCAATGATAAAAACCAGGACTGTCTTGATGATAAAACCAAAAAACCGGTAAACGTGCTGTCAATGACAGACGGTATTGTGGTTGCAGCAGCATCAAGCTGGGACACATCTAGTAATTTGCGCGGCGGTAAATATATTTACATTTATCAACCATCAACCAACAGCTTTTTTTACTATGCGCACAATAGTGAAATTTTAGTTCATTTGTGCGACATAGTTAAGCCGGGTCAGGTAATTGCGCAGGTTGGGCGAAGTGGTTTGAATGCATACAAGAAAAGATCACCCACCCATCTTCATTTTATGCAGCTTAAATTAGATAGCCTGGGATATCCCAGGCCATTTAATCCTTACAAAGACTTATTGACTACCATATCAAAATAGGGCCGGAAGCGGCTTTCCTTTTACCAACAGTTGTAAAAGAAGATCGAATCGCTGCTCATATTTTGCGCTAACGTTCCCCTGCTCATCAAAAAGCTCGGGCCGCTGAATGGGGAGACTATAAGGCAGCGTCCAGGCGCGGAGTGCTTTAGCCACTGCGTCCATGGCATTTATTCCCTGCATGGCCTGTACCCCATCGGCCCAGCAAACCAACGCAATAGTTTTTCCTGTAAGGTAGGGCGTTGCTTCTTTTGCGCTTAGTTCGAGCCAATCGAGGCAATTCTTCATAACGCCGGGTATACTACCATGATAGAGTGGCGCCAACCAAATATGCACATCGGCTTCCCGAAACATACGGTTCATCAGTTCAGCGCCTGCCGGAACTTTGTTCATGGTTACATCAAAAAGCGGAATGCCCGATTCGGCAATATTGAACTCCATACTTTCTACCCCCCTGGCGCTAAGCTTATTGGCAACGTGTTCACACAGTCGCCCTGCCGTTGAATGCGGACGCCGTTCCAGCGCTCCGTTAAAGATCATTGCTTTCATTCTTAGTTCAATTATTTGCCTACACTGTTCAATGCCTTCTCATAGTTCTGGCTTATCACATCCCAGTCAACCACCTTCCAAAAAGCATCTATGAAATCAGCACGCTTATTCTGATATTTCAGGTAGTAAGCATGTTCCCAAACGTCGATGCCCATAACCGGAATACCGCGGTTGGTAAGGTTTACATCCATAAGCGGATTATCCTGGTTGGGCGTACCAGCCACGCCAAGCGATCCGTTGTATTTTACAAAAAGCCAAACCCAGCCAGAGCCAAACTGGCCAAGTCCCGTCTTTTTTATCAGTTCCTTCAGCTCCTCTAAACTGCCAAAGGTTTCATTGATGGCCTGGGCCAGTTTACCTTCGGGGGCAGTTTTAGGATTGGGCGAAAGCGTTAACCAAAACAGAGAGTGGTTATAATGACCACCCGCATTGTTGCGTACAGCCACTGAATACTCACTGATCTTAGCAAGGATCTGTTCCAGTGGTTTTAATGCAGCATCGGTTCCGTCCAGTGCTTTATTAAGGTTATCGATGTATGCCTGGTGGTGGCGCTGATGATGTATACGCATGGTTTCCTGGTCGAAATGTGGCTCCAATGCTTCATAAGCATATGGTAATGCCGGCAATGTGTGCTTCATAATATTAATTTACCAAGTAATTAGTTGGCAATCTACAAAGCATTTTAATAAAACAAGCAAATAGTTGTTTTATTTATTTAATTTTGTCATCAGAGGAAGACAAATATGAAACAAAGTGCATCTGACAGGATCTTGTTTTTATTGAAACAGCGGGGCGAAGCGTCTGCTGCTGTAATTGCGGAAGCGCTTTCGATGACCAAGGAAGGCGCCCGGCAGCATTTGGTAAAACTGGCCGAACTGGGGCTTGTTGATACGGTTATTAAAAGCAGCGGTGTTGGCCGTCCCAATACATCTTATCTCCTAACAGATAAGGGAATTGAAAAATTCCCCAATACCCATGCTGATCTTACCGTACAGTTATTACAATCCGTTAAAAACCTGTTGGGTAATGATGCGCTGGATACATTGATAAAGGACCGCGAGCAGCAGACCTATCAACGCTATAAGCAGGCCATGGAGGCCGCTCATACTTTACCTGAACGCGTAGCTGCACTTGCCGCAATAAGAGAACAGGAAGGTTATATGGCAGAATGGAGCCGGGATGGCGACTCGTATTTGCTGATAGAAAATCACTGCCCCATTTGTGCAGCGGCAACCGAATGCCAGGGATTTTGTAATGCAGAACTGAATAATTTCAGGCAACTGCTGGGTAAAGAATATAGTGTAGAAAGGACCGAACATTTATTATCCGGCGCAAGAAGATGCGCTTACCGCATCAGCTCCACTGCGCTATAAAAAATCGGCTGGTTTTTCACTTAAGTGAAAATTTGATCTGAATTTTAAAAAGACTTTTGATGCTCAAACAAATACAATTTATGAGCATCTTAGGTATTGCACATACAGTTATTTCAGTTGTTGCCCTGTTAGTTGCAGCAGTTAGTTTATCAAAAGACGGAGCTATAAACCCATTTTCAAAATTGGGAAAACAGTATGGTATATTAACAGTTATTGCCTGCGTTTCTTCTTTTGGACTTTCCAGCAGCGGGCACTTTAATCCGGGTCATGCACTTGCTATTTTAATACTTTTATTATTGGGAGTAGCCTGGTTGTTAGGTAAGAAGAAGAACCCCATCTCTCAATACGTTGTGCTATTTTGTACATCTACCACTGTTTTCCTTTCCCTGGTGCCGGCAGTAAATGAAACTTTATCGCGTTTGCCAATAGGGCACCCACTTGCCGACGGCCCTACATCGCCCATTGTACAAAACTCATTAAAGGTGTTGTTGGTATTGTACTTAACCGGACTTACCATCCAGATGTTTAGATTGAAAATGATGCTGAAACAAAAATGAGGTGCCTCTCACCGCAGACCATGAACTAAAAAAATGCCCCCGTAATGTATTGGGGGCACTTCATTTATCGTACGTTTTTCTCCAAAGCTGAACGCAAAAGACGGTAAAATTCAGTGACCGCTTTATCCTCTTCAAGCCAGGGTAGATGTCCGCATTTTTCAATAAAATTGATTTGGGTTTGCGGCAAGATATCTTTGGTTTCGTAAACTGTAGATTCACCTACAGGATCCTGCCTTCCCTGGATAACAATAACCGGGTTCTTATATTTTCTTATATTTTTAATTCTGGTAGTTTCTGTGGCTATATAACTCTTCAGGGCAAACTTAGAAACATCTGAATAATTGGGGTTGGTAAAGGTACTATCAAATAGATTTCTTGTAGCGACCGCCCGTTCCCGACTGTAAAAGTATCCCGGCCAAATACGTATCATATGAGCTAAAATACCAGTGGCATTTTTTCCTTCTTCTTTATCTTCTTTGTGAAGACGCATATTGATATTGGAATTGAAATAAGCGAAGAATTTAGAACTAATGCCCCCCGACCCCAGCAAAATCAACCGGTCAACTTTTTCAGGATATTTAGCTGCGTAAGCGAAGCCCAGCATGCCGCCCCATGAATGCCCGGCAATGATCAACTTTGACAATTTCAAATGAATTCTTAACGCTTCCAGGTCTTCTACATGTTTGTTTGTAGACATGTTTATTGAATCAACTTTATTCATTATGGATTTACCTGAGCCACGTTGGTGTGGAATGATAAAACGGTAACCAGGCATTTGCTGGCAAATGGGTACAAGGTAATTGGGATTAAAGCCAGGGCCACCACCCAATAATACCACCGGCATTCCTTCGCCATATTCATTTACATGAAGCTTTACGCTATCGGGCATAGTAATAACGTAACTGTTTTGAGCAAACAGTTGCATGAGTGTAAGCGTTAGCACTACTGAAAGGAAATATGCTTTTTTCATTTATGGGGGTCAATTATTTTTATTGATGCGCAAAACTATCCCTTCAACCCTGATCTTTCATTTACATATTTAATAGATACGGTTTGTTTTTTAATAGTGCATTCCCGATGCGAGTGAACCTTGCGGCAGGAACCTTACCTGTACAACGGTACCGTTGCTTGCAACTATGCTTGTTTCTCCTTTTATACTTTCTGCCAGCCCCTTCACCAGTTTTAAACCCATGCCAAAATTGTTTTCGTCAGCATCTGGAAAGCCTGTTCCATTGTCTTTGATGATAAGACTGGCTATACCCTGGCTGATTGAAAAGGCTACATCAATTTCGGGGTACGGAATAGTTTTATCAAATGCATACTTGAATGAATTAGTGATTATTTCATTTACCATCAGTCCAAGGGGCACTCCCTGCGAAACATCGAGCTCAATAGGTTCAATATTCATTGTAACAGCCACAGAGGTGGTATTACCAAGTGCTTCCTGCAAATATTGCACAAGTTCGGTGAGATACACTTTCATATTAACGGAAGACAGGTTCTCTGTTCTGTAAAGTTTTTGATAAAGGAGAGACGTGGCGTATATCCTGTTCTGGCTGGTTTGTAACGCAAAATGTGCATCACCAGTAAGGGAATCTGACTGTAGTTCAAGAAGGCTTACGATGGTCTGCAAATTATTTTTAACGCGGTGGTTCACTTCCTGTAGCAACCACTCCTTTTCCGTGACGAGGTGTTCAAGGCGCTCATTTTTCACGGCCATAGTTTTATTGTTCCGCTGCTTAAGCTGGTATTGCCGGTAAAGCAAACCAATAACAGCAAGGGCGAGTATAATACCTACCATAGTGATGTTGCGGATCAGGTGGGCCTGGCGCAGGTTGGTAGACTGAAGGTTTGTCTTTTGCGTAAGCAAAGAAATGGAATCCGCCTTCTTGGAGGTTTCGAATTCTACGTCCAACTGCTGGAACTGGCGGGTCTTAACATCATCGTGCAATGAATCGTTCAGCGTTTTGTATTTGAGCAGATCGTAAAAAGCAGCCTTATAATTTCCTTCGGCCGAATCAACCCTATAACTGATATCATACCGCGAAACCCACTCGGGAGAGGTGGGCAACAGTGATACGGCCATACATTTATTCAGGTACAGGCGCGCTTTGGCAATATCATGTTCTTTCAAATAATACCTTACCAATGCTATACAAACCTGGTTGGCCCATTCCGCAGCCAATGTGTTCCCTTCTGTCAGCTTCTCCAGGATGACGGAATATTTATGCGCTTTTTTTAGTTGCTTCTCAGCATGGTACGCTCCCATGTATATCATTCCCAACAAGGCATTTACCTTGGCATTGGAAGAGTCGAGCAAGCCTTTGGGAAGCGCATTTAACAGATCGAGGGCTTTGCGGGGTTGATTAACGTCGAGGTAAGTACGGCCAAGGATATACACCATTAGTAATGCATTGGCGCCATCGTTATGCCGCAAAGCAACAGCCAGCCCTTCCTGGTAATAACCGATACCGATCTCTACCCGGCTGGCACTTCTGTATAACGAGCCAAGCAGGTTGTTAATAGTAGCCACCTGCATAGTTGAATCGTTGGTTGCCTTTACAGCTTTCAATGCAAGTAATGCATATTCGAACGCATGCTTATAATCGCCCTGATTATTACAATTCCTGCCAAGGAGTTCATATACATCCTGCAATTTCTTATGGCCAATGGCATTATACACAGTCACAGCCTGCAAAAGATATCCATTTGATTCTGCATATTCTTCCTGTATGCTATAGAGATCGCCAAGCGTAGTAAGCGCCCACCCTTCCAGCAGTTTATCACCTGCCTGGTGAAAAGCCAGTACAGCAAGCCCTGTAATGCGTATGCGCTCCTTGCGTTGCTCAGCATGTGAATAATCGAAATAGGCCTGTAGCTCGAAATAAGCAAGACCCAGCAAACGTTGGCTATTGCTTTTTTGCAATAAGGGAATAGATTGCTCAACGGCTGTTTGACCTTCTTTTCTTTTACCTTTCTCCGTTAGCATAAACCCTTTCATGAGCAAATGATGGCCGGCCAGTGCTGTCGACTGCACCGTTCTATTTAGCCTTTCAGCCTCGGTTAAACAGGTATTGGCACTGTCGAGGTCTATTGCCAATTCACCCTTCTTCCAAATGTGGTACTCGGCAAGGTGTATCAATGTTTTAATTCGAGTATGTACATTGTTGGTTTTGGCCAGCACCTGCCTGAGTGAGTCGGCCTGGCCCTGAGTGAAATCCTGGGCAGCAGCCGAACCAACTGCTAAGGTGATGATAAGGAATAACAGGAGGCGCATGAGAATGCAGTTTAAGAATGCAAGATACGTGCGCAGACAGGTAATTGTCATTAAAACCAGTTACTGGTCAATATTTGTTCCAGTTGCCTGATCTCATTGGAATATGCCGACTTTTTCCGTTTGCCGAAATGCAGGATATTTTCTACGTGTGGACTTCCCTCCCAGGCCAGCTTTACTGATTTAAGCGCAATTTCTTTTTTGGCAAGAAAATCGGGTATCACTGCGAAGCCTTTGCCATTACTTAAACAACGTAGAATAGAAGAGAAATAAGGAACAATATAGTTGGGTTTAAGATCTGGCAGGCAATCGAAATTTGCCATCCAAAAACGTCGCAGGTGTTCCATGTCGGCCGCCGTAGTGTACCAGATCTGCTCTTTCAGCCATTGCCTGATTGCCATTCTTTCATCGGCCAATACAAGTTTATCAAATTGTTCTGTATCTGTTTCACTGCCACAGATCAAAACGATACGTTCCTTTGTAAACGGTATATATTCCAGGTTGCGCTGTTGTCCTCTTTGCGGAGTCAATATCAGATCAAGCTTTCCCGTGTCAAGTTCATGCAGTATTTGATGATACTCGCCAAATCGTAACACCAGGTTAAAAGGCAATTGCGCCAGGTGCGCTTCGAGGGTGTATTTAAAGATCTCGAACCCCATGCCTACTCCAAGGGTCGGCTTCTCTACTTTGGAATTCCTATGGAACAATTCCTCTGCCGCCTCCAATTTGTTTATAGGGTCTATTATACAATTATACAGGATAGTGCCCCGCTCGGTAGGTACCATCTTCTTTGTTACCCTTTCAAACAAACGGTATCCGGTATAAGCTTCCAAAGAGTTTAGATGAACGCTCACGCCGGGCTGTGAAATAAAGAGCAACTGTGCCGCCGTAGACAGGTTTCCCGTCTCATAAACTGCTTTAAAGGTCCTGAACCATTCCAGATTCAACATGGCTTAAGGTTTTTATATTGACTATACTTGTGTCTTTACATTAAGCCATTTAAATGCCATTTGCCGGCAAATAACATAATAATTAAAATCAGCGTGCGAAAGTCACTGAAAAGTAATCAGTTCGAAAATTTGTAGAAGGAGAAAGGGAAAGAATAAATACACAACACTCCGAAAAATTCGGAGTTGACCATAGATAACTCCTAAATTTTCGGAGTTGCATATTTTAGCTTCGGGCATCATTCAAATATCTTCCCGCCTTATATTCAGCTTTGCCATTTTTGATTCCAGCGTTGTAGGTTTAATATTCATTAGCTCTGCAGCACCATTTACCCCACGGATACGGCCGTCTGCTTTTTTGAGCATTGAAATAATATATTCTCTTTCTGTTTCTGCCTGAACGGTCTTCACATCTTCAAGCGTTTTAATAACCTTCGTGGCCAATGCTGTTTTGTCTGTTAGCTTTCGTTTCAACTCCAATTTCGAGCGGCCGTCATTAAGAATAGCCGACTGCTCAATAACATTTTCGAGTTCCCTTATGTTTCCCGGCCAGTCATAAGCCATCATCTCTTCCATCATTGGGGCAGCAATGCCATGGAATGGTTTATTGAATTCCCTGCAGAACTTTTCTGCAAAATAAATGGCCAGTTCATTTATATCACTTCTACGTTCGCGCAACGACGGTAGTGTAATAGGAAAAACATTAAGCCGGTAATACAGATCGAGCCGGAAGTTCCCCGCAGCCACCGCTTTCTCAAGATTCCGGTTAGTGGCGGCAACTATACGAACATTCACTTTTATAATTGAGCTTCCGCCTATACTTTGTATTTCCTTCTCCTGTAAAAAGCGTAGAATTTTCACCTGCATCTCTGGCGAAAGTTCACCGATCTCATCTAAAAAAATAGTTCCGCCATCTGCTTGCTCAAACCTGCCTTTTCTTTTTTCTGTAGCGCCGGTAAATGCGCCTTTTTCATGACCAAACAATTCCGACTCTATTAGCGTAACAGGAATGGCCGCGCAATTCACTTTTATGTAGGGTGCATTTTTTCTTGGCGACAATAAATGAATGGCTTGAGCCAGCTTTTCTTTACCAGTTCCACTTTCCCCCAGAATTAAAACCGATGTATTGTAAGAAGCCACCTGTGCAGCCTGGTCCAACGCGCCCAACAAAAGATGATGGTTACCGATGATACTCCGGAATTCCGGATAGTTCACCGTTTCGCCCTGGATCTTTCTTACAGAAGAAACCTGAGCCTGGGTTGAAGTGGCCATATTTCCACCATAGTTCATTTTTTCAGCTGCTTCTGTCAAACTCGTTCTCAAATGGTTTAATAAGTCAATGTGATTATTGGTGTATATATTCCGTTGACGGCTATAGAAAAAGTAGTGGAACGATAATCCATTGCTTAGTACAACAGGAAAAACCAGGTATGATCGCAAATTGAATGTTTCGATCAAAGTTTTTTGAAGAGACGGAACATTCGGCTTTTCACTGGCCAATTCATTGTCGTAGATGATAGGGTCTATATCTGCATGGCTGTTTGCAAGAATTACAGACAGCGCCGTTCTCGTTATATTAGTTATCGTTAAAAGTTCTTCTTCGCCAATATACTGGTATTCATCGAACCCTATACGTAAATACCCTTTATCATTGAATTGCACAGTATTGAGTGGTCTAAGTCCCGATGTTATAAGATCGAATGGTATATAAGATTGTATGATGCCGGCGATCTTCAATAACTTTTGCCGGCTATCCGAGATCTCATTGCCAACTTCCGTTATCTGTTTGTGTAAAAGTATTTCCTGGTTTGTTTTTGTTTCAAGGCTATGTGCATGACGGTACCACGCAATATCCAACATTACCAGTAAGTCTTTTTTCCTGAATGGCTTAACCAAAAATCCGTAAGGCTCGGTCATCTTTGCCTCTTCCAATACTTTTTGGCCCGAATTGGCCGACAAATAGACAAACGCAATGTTTTCAGATCTTAATTTCCTGGCAATATCGATACCCGAGCGCTCCCCTTGTAACCTGATGTCAAGCAATACAATATCGGGCCTGCTCTTTTGCAGGCAAGCTTCTGCTTCTTCAGCTGAGGCTGCAATCCCACTTACATCATAGCCAGACCGCAGTAACACCTGCTGCAAATTATTGGCTACAATAAATTCATCTTCCACAATGAGCACTTTTTTCTTCATAATAGTAGCTACTTAAAAGTTAGCATATATTTAGAAACAATTGAATATACAGATCAAAACTACGGTTAACCTGGTTTCTTAAGATAAAAAGATCTGCCTATTTAGCCATTCTATTATTAAAAAAATACGGACCACTATTACCGGGCTTATTTTTCCCCCTGGTAATCTTGTCAATTTCCATAGAACGATGGGGCAGCCATACTTTTTACAAAAAGAATAAAAAAAGCACCGAGGCAAAAGCCGTTGGTGCTTAAATAAAGAATGGGACTGACATCTAAAGCTGAAACGACATCTTTAAAGATCACTTAAAAGAGCCCGCATTTGAACCTTTATTGAATTTTCTGCAAACCCCTATCAAAGACCCTCCATTTGAATAGCGATATCATCACCTTATTCAGTTTGGGCAGCTCTAAGGATCACTTCGGCCACTATCGCAGGTTT
The DNA here is from genome assembly GCA_024809215.1 of Niastella sp. OAS944. Taxonomy (GTDB): domain Bacteria; phylum Bacteroidota; class Bacteroidia; order Chitinophagales; family Chitinophagaceae; genus Niastella. Next base: position 502,928 of record JANUBW010000001.1, read on the forward strand.
TGACAGCATAACCACGTGACTCGCAGGGATATGGTAAGTGGTAGCACGAATGTTCTTTGCCATCTCTCTCTCTAATTGTGGTGAAATCATTTGATCATTGTCTGATACGATAAAATAACTTGGTTTGTTTTTCCACGCCGGATTGGAAACTTTGGCGCTTATGGTACTAACGTGAAAACGCCCCTGCCCGGCAGCAAGTACTTTGGCCTCCTTCTGTGGAAGGTCCTGTGCGAAATGTTTGATTATCGTTTCCTCTTTAAGTCTGATGTAACCATCAGTTACGATGGGCTCTGCCAACCCCGGCACATTGGGTATCTTTCTCACACCGTGTGCATCGTTGCTGATACTTTCAACACTCTGTCCCTCATCTGGAGCGTAAGCAGCTACATACACCAATGACTTTACTTTTTCATTGTTACCGGCCTGAGTAATGACCACGCCGCCCCATGAATGCCCCACAAGTATTACTTTTCCGGGTGCTTCAGCTATGGCCCGTTCAACAAACGCCACATCATCGTTTAAAGATGTAAGTGGATTTTGCACCGCTATGGTCTTGTATCCTTTTTCCTGCAAAATCGGTATCACCTTGTTCCATGACGAACCATCGGCAAAGGCGCCATGGACCAGTACGATCGTTGGTTTTTCTTCCTTGCCGGAAGAAATTGGCTGCTGAGGTGCCTCCGTAAAAGAAATAACGGAAAGGCTCATACATATCAATATCGCCCCCGATATTAATAATAGTGATTTTTTTACTTTCATGATGTTTGCATTAATGATGTTACAAAAATATTTAAGAGTCAAAATTGACAACCAGGCCGCGATTGGAGAAATAACCTGATTGATAGTTCCGGATATAATTTTAATAGTCAACAACACAACTATTACTTTTTTAATCACAACGATTAATACAGTGATTTTAGAAATCAAACTATTGCACTGAGCTTTGATGTGAACAAAAGAGATTTATGAAAGCATTATTGTCGTTAGTTTTTATTTCGCTGGTCGCCTGCCAATCATCACACAACCCACCACCATCTGGTACAGCAGGAAAAGACAGTATCAAAACCGGTGGAAGTAAATTAATAAGCGTTGATGGAAAATATAAAGTTTGGACCAAAAAGGTTGGCGAGGGCAAAATAAAGGTATTGCTTCTACATGGCGGACCAGGTTTCACTCACGATTATATGGAATGCTTCGAAGACTTTCTTCCCAAAGAAGGTATGGAGATCTATTATTACGATCAATTGGGCTGTGGCAATTCAGATGTACCTACCGACACGTCGTTATGGAATATTCCACGTTACGTGGAAGAAGTTGAGCAGGTAAGGAAAGGATTGGGATTGGATCAATTTTATATCGTGGGTCATTCATGGGGAACGCTGCTGGCAATGGAGTATTTATATAAATACCAGTCGCATGTAAAAGGAGCCGTATTCTCCAATATGACTGCCGGCATGCATGATTTTATAACTTATGCAGAAACACTAAAGAAAAAGTTTTTTACGGCAAGGGATATCACCGTTTATGATTCCCTTGACAAAATTGGCGCCTATAGTTCACCACAATACACTGATCTTTTGATGAACAAATTATATACGCAGGTAGTATGCCGGATGCCTTTAGAGCAATGGCCGGAACCGTTAACCCGCGCATTCAAAAAAGCCAATTTGAACATCTATACCCAAATGCAGGGCGTTGACGAATTTCATGTAACAGGGAGTTTTAAGAACTGGATATTCTGGGACAAACTACCGGAGATAAATATCCCTGTGCTGGTATTGGGCGGTATGAAAGATGAAATGAATCCCGACGACATGCATAGAGAGGGACAACTCATTCCCAACAGCAGAACATTCCTTTGTACGGAAGGGAGCCATATGGCAATGTACGACGATCAGTTAGCCTATTTCAACGCGCTCATTACGTTCCTTAAACAGGTTGATGAGGGCACGTTTAAAGGTGATCTAAAATAGATAAAACAATACCATTATAAAACAAACACAATGAAAAACAAAACGCATTATCACTTCGCGAAGATCAGCGGCATCGATATCTTTTACAGGGAAGCAGGCCCTGCCAATGCTCCGGTGTTGCTGTTGTTACACGGCTATCCAACTTCTTCACACATGTTCCGCAACCTGATCAATGATCTTTCGGACAAATACCATTTGATCGCTCCCGATTACCCGGGTTATGGCAGAAGCGAACAACCACCCATGGCCGGTTTTGAATACAGTTTCGCAAACTATGCCCGCATCATAGAGGAATTACTGAAGCACCTGGGTATCGAAAAATTCAGCCTGTACCTGATGGATTACGGCGCTCCCATTGGTTGGACGATCGCCTCGAAATATCCCGACAGGATAGAGAGCATCATTGTACAGAACGGCTGTTGCTATGAAGAAGGATTGGAAACGTTTTGGGATCCCATCAAGGCGCTTTGGAAAAACAGGAACGATAAGGATGCCATTAAGGCCTGCCAGGCTTTTCATGCACCCGAAGGATTGAAATGGCAATACACACATAATGTTCCGGATGCAAACGCTATATCACCCGACAACTGGGAAATAGATCTCCGGCACCTGCAACGTCCTGAAAACGACGACATACAGATAGCGCTGTTTTACGACTACCAAAACAACGTAAAACAATATCCCAAATGGCAGGAATACCTGCGTACAAAAAACCCGGAGATGCTGATCGTTTACGGCAAGGACGATTATATTTTCCCTGGTGTTGGTGCAGAAGCATTTAAAAAGGATGTTAAGAACCTCGAATTTCATTTATATCCAACCGGGCACTTTGCATTGGAAAGCTTTGGCGATGAAATTGCGGCAACCATCAAGGATTTTTTAGACAGAAAAGTAGGCATGTGAAACGTAATTGTTATACCAGATGAGTGCGGCGATACACTATGGGATGATGTGTTGGCCCAATATGAGGACCTGACAACAAAGATCAATAAACCGGGAACAACCAAATAAAAAAAGGCAATGAATTATGCATCATTAGCATTTACAGATGCGGTCAGGGATATGCAGGAAAAATTGGGTAGCCGTAAAAGCTATGCCCGTTTGGAGAAAAGAAGCTATGTGGATGGCCTTACGGAAAATGAAATTGTTTTTATCTCGAGCCGGGATAGTTTTTATATGGCCTCCATTGGAGAAAATGGCTATCCGTATATACAACATCGGGGCGGCCCCAAGGGATTTATTAAAGTACTGGACACAAAGCGCCTGGGCTTTATTGATTATAAAGGGAATGCCCAATATATTACGGTGGGTAACATTGCCAACAATAACAACGTGGCGTTGATCATGATTGATTATCCCACAAGAACAAGATTGAAATTGTATGCTAAAGCCAGGATCATCGAGCTGGAAGAAGATCCTGTGCTTTATGCACAACTTGACCTGGAAGGATATCAATTTCGTCCTGAAAGAATGATGGTATTTGATGTAGATGCCTACGATTGGAATTGTCAGCAACACATCACACCCCGTTATTCCATTGAGGAAATCAATAAAGCTTTCGCTTCACAAAGCGAATACATTTCACAACTGGAAGAAGAAATAAAAAAATTAAAAGAGAAACCCTTGGCTGACCAGTAATATCAAAACTTATAAAAATGAAAATCAGCCGCATATTAAAACAAAACAGTCAGCTCCCCGGGCCGGCGCCATTCCATATTCATTCCATTCAATCGCTTCTTGAAAGAAATAAAGAAGGAGAAGCGCCACTTTTTTTCGACGACATGTACCTCATTATTTGGATAATAAAGGGCGTTGTAGAAATAAGTATTGACACAAATAAGCTTCTTATTAATGAGAACGTGGTTCTTTATGTAAAACCCGGCCAGCTTTTTTCCATGGGAGTTGATGAAGATGCAAGGGGCTATATGATCTCTTTTGCGAAAGATTTCGTTGACTTAACTGAGATCACATTGGCTGGGTTATTTCACCCTTCTCATTTTAACCGCAATGACTTTATTCCAATCATCCATATTTGGGGTGATGCAATAACCTCAATGGTATCTTTCGCAGACAACATGATACAGGAATTTAATAGTGTGCTGGATCTGCGTTCAGATATTCTGAAGGGATACCTGAAGATATTCCTGATTTATTTGTGCCGGCAATTACAGCAGGAACGCCAGGGAAATTACTGGTCACGGAGATCAGATCTGGTAAATCTGTTCCTTGCAAGACTGGAGAAACATTACGCTTCAAAAAAGATGGTGAAAGAATATGCTGAGATCTTAGGAGTATCGCCAAGCTATCTGAACGGTGTGGTTAAAAATTTGTCGGGCCACACAGCCAGCCATCACATACAGCAGCGCATTGTTTTGGAGGCGAAACGCAGGGTCCTTCATGAAGGTTATACTTTAAAGGAGACAGCTTATGATCTGGGATTTGGGGACCCTGCTCATTTCAGTAAGTATTTTAAGAATTGTTCCGGCATAAACTTTACCAACTTCAAAAAGGGATTTTCAATGTAAAATGAATCATCTTTTTAAAAAACATAACCATGAAAACAGCCTGGCTTCTTCTGGTCTTCTTATGTGGCGCCTTATTGCCTTTACAAGGTGGCCTCAATGCAAAACTGGCAAAATCAATGGCAAGCCCCATTTACGCCTCCATGATCTGTTTTATAGTAGGGGCAATCACCATGGCTCTGTATGTTCCCTTCACAAAAGAAACATTCTCCTGGCAACTGCTTAAGGGCAGTACACTTATTTCGGTTTTGGGCGGCGGTATAATTGGTGCATTTTTTATTACGGCAAGTATGCTGGCGCTTCCAAAGTTAGGCATGGCCCTTACGTTCGGGCTTGTAGTAGCCGGACAGGTAATGATCTCCGTATTGCTCGATCACTTTAAGATTCTGGTTGCAGCGCAACACCCTATAAACATTTGGCGCGGCCTTGGCATGCTGTTGATCATTGCGGGGGTTGCTGTTGTAGAAAAATTTTAATACATGAATAAAAAAAGTTGAATTGTTTGAATTACGCAACGATCTGTTTCAATATGGCAGCCCACCTGCCCTAATTGGAAATTAGCTTTGTGTAATAAAACAAATCATCATGAAAAATGAACAGGAAAAAACAATAGAAGAAACGAAAGCGTATATCGGTGTATGGGTCACTGCAGACAGACATATTCGTCATGAATTACTACCTGATAACAGGTACGACGAGGACCGCGGCAGTCGCAAAAGCGCCTATCAGGGAAGTTATAAAGTAACGGGCAACCACATTGACTATAAAGATGATACAGGATTTACCGCCGATGGTGAATTTCGCAACGGCATCTTATACCATGCCGGCATGGTACTTTATAAAGAAAATAAAGAGTAAACATCAGGGCTAAAAGGCTGCACCTGCGTTAAGGAAAACCTATGGCCGGGATCAGACATACTATCCGGCAACAGGTTTTCCTTTGATTAACATGGCCCCTATGTTATAAATGATCTATTGTTTCACAATCATTGACCGATAGAGCTATTGCCTACATTATTATAATTAGGATTATTAGTAACATCCACAGTGAGCGTAAAGTTTCGGTGAGTACGGAAATAATTCTCCAAATAATTCCCTAACCGTATTAATGTTGCGGCATCTTCTCTTACTCCTATACACCCTGCTGTACCTTCACTATTTGTGTCAGGATGTATTCGCAAGGCAGTTCTGTTTAATGTCTCGTTATCACTCAGCCATACTTTCCATCCCGGAGCTCCATATATATACATACCATCTTGCCGTAATCGAGGAGTAAAGGCATTTGCATTATACGATCCATTTGGCGTTGGGCCATTACCCCAGGGGCCGCTGGTAGCATCAAACTGCTGAACAGGTAAACTGGTGCCATCATCAAATACAGAATTAATAGTTAATGTACCCCTAACTCCATAATCCGTATGATCCGATTTTACGATACCTATCATATCTCTTGCCGCTACCAAATCACCAGTATAACGCATATTAATTTCACCCGTTTCAAATGCTATCAAATTTTGCCTGCTACTTCTTTCTGCAGAAAGTGCATATTGTCTAATCCCAATTACAAAAGCATTTGCCAATAATTGATCATTTTCCTTTGTTCTTTCCTTATTATCTAACACATTGGGCATTAACTTTTTTATCAAACCTGTACCGTAACTTTCATATAACTTTCTATCTATTTTAATTCTTGATAAACGTCCCCGATCATTTACTTGCTCTATTAAATTATTCCTCATGTCATAAAACATGGTAGTATCGCCTAACAGATCATTAAACCAAATTGGATTATTGGCCAATCCAGCATATGCACTTATGGAAATATTAGGCCGTGGATCTAAATTCCATCTTCGACCTGTTCTTGTATCATATTCCCAAAACGGCGCGGTGTTATGATTTCCAGGACCGCCAATTTCATCTGACTTTTCCTGTCCATTAAATCCATAGCGATAATTAGAAGATGTGTACTTCCTCCCCGGCATCAGCATCCCAAACGGATAGTAATCATTAGCACTCATCACATCGGCCAGATAATAATCTACCGTACCGCTGCTGTTGTGCTGCATTCTCCTATCACTAACCGTTGCCAGCACATTGCTTAAATGATTTGTTAATTCAAAGATCTTCTCTCCTCTTGTAAATATACTCTTTATGCCGCCTGCAAAACCACCCGATAACACCACTGCGGTATCCGGCACTACGTGTTGGGTTGCCATTCCCAACCGGCTGCTGCCATACAAATGCAATTCTGTTTGCGCAAGGCTGCCGCTGGCAGGTTTGCGATAAACACTCAATACATTACCACTGGCATCACGTACATAGATGATAGTATCCGTTGGCGTTTGCGCCATTATCCGTTCGGCACTGGCGTTATATACATATCGTATAACACCACCCGACTTTGTTATGCTGGCAATTTTACCATACACATTCCAGGTAACATTGGTAAGCCCTTCTATACTGTCTTTAACCAGGTTGCCTATTTCATCGTACCGGTAGTTGTTGTCAATTTGTCCTTTCTTAATATCATTATACTTGCTGTAATAAGCAGCGGATGTATCAGCAGCTTCATCAACCACCTTGTGTAACTGATTCGTATTTGCCTTATAGAAATATTTTAAACTATCCATTGGACCCTTTCTTGCGGCATCGCTGTACCTTGTGTAGGTAAGAATGTTCCCATTAGGATCATAACTTGCCCTTTCGCGGTAGTCGCTGATATTTACAGGCGTAAACGTTCCTGCCTGTGCATTCAGTCCGCTATACGCATCCATTGCCACCAAACGGTTCAACTGATCGTAATGATAATTATACACCCTGCTGGCCCCCAGCTTCGGAATATTCACTGCCATAGCGGCAATATTGCCATTGAACAACGATGCTGCATTGTTACCCAGTGCACCTAAAACGGAGGTTGACTGTGGTGTATAGCCGATGGCCTTATAATCGTTCCTGAAATAATGCAAACTAAACCCATACACGTCCTGCGCAACCGGATAAGCCTCCGTTGTATCGGTACCATTGGCCAGGGTGCCGCCCATGGCCGGGTTCACGCCTTTCAGCCAGCCCTGCAGCGTGTACGCATAATCCTGCTTTTGCACCAGCAATTGTGCCAGTGTAGTGCGCGCCAACGGCCCATGTTTGTAATAGTCATAATGCGCTTCCCTTTCGGGGAACAACATCAACATCACACTGTCCCTGCCGCTGAATACATCTGTTAACCTGTTTTCCGCATCATAACTGTACCGTTGGTAATAACCATCTGCCTGCCCCGGCTGGTAACTTACCTGGTTAACGTTACCCGATATGAGATCATAATCGTATACGATCTTCTTAAACCGGTTACCGCTTTGATTTAAGTTCATGGGATTGCCCACTCCTGCACTATTGCCAAAATCCTGCAACAGGGTGTCTACATTACCATGTATATCATAAGTGTAATAAGTGCCTGAAGCCGGATAGTTATCTGTTGCATTGTTCCATAACAGCATATAGCTTACTTGGTTTCGCAGGTTTTGTTGTATTACCGGCGCCAGCGAACCCGTAAATGCAGCGTACCTTATATCGTATATAGTTTGTGTTACCTGGTTTCGGGAGTTATTTGCACTGGTGTACCAGCTTTGTAAACTGCTTTCATTCTTTGACACGGCATCAGTGATAACGCTGCCACCGGTTATTTGCCCCACTTCTGTTATTCGGTTCAATGAATCATATTTTGTATAACTGTATACCTTACCCTGCACTGCCTGCCGGGCATTCTGGCTCACGGCCATTCTTCCCAACCTATCGTACCAATAACTGCTTTTACCTCCATCGGGCGATCTTTGCAGCACCACCAGGTTCAGGCTGTTATAGCAATACCTGGTTACCAGGCTGTGCTGCGGCACCGTTACGGAATAAGATGCTCCACTCTCCATCTTTTGCCGCTCAGTTTTTACACTACTTAAGAAGGTGGATGTATAATTAGGCCTTACTCCTTTGGGCGGCACCGTTTTAACGAGGTTTCCGGCCAGGTCATAGTAATACAGTGTGTAATGGTATTCTTTCAACGCATAATTCACAGTAAAGCTTTCTGTTGCCGACATGCATTTTGCCCGGTATGCTGTATTGAAAGCCGCCATCGCCTGCTGCTGCAGGTATTCATACTGTGCCATTGCTTTCAATGTGGCGCGTATACGTACCGCCTGGCAGGGAGAAACAACCTGACCAAGACCCGTAGTATCATTAAGCGGTGTACGTTCAAGGCAAATAGATAACGCAGTCGCTGTGCCGCCGATGCCTCCAATGCCACATTTGGAAGCATTGAATTGCGTTGCATAATAGGGCCAGTTATGTTGCAACCCTGTTTTAAAGTTTACATACTGCGCAAACAGGTTGTTCCAAACGATCATAGTGTCGGGCACCACGCCGGTGAATACCGGATGTTTTTTAAAAATGGCGTAGAACGACGCGTCAAGGTTCACAAACTCGCTACAGCTGTAACAACGATAACTGCTGCTGTCGAAACCACAATTCAGGAACACCGGCCTGGGTTGTACACTGGCCAGCGGCCATGAATACATGGTATCACACTTCAGATAAGAAGCACGGGCTGTGGGGTTTGAAACAGTATCCTTGCAATTATACAGGTAAGGCACACCGCATTGCAGCAAGCCGTTGTACAATGCTGCAGTGATGGTATCGCGATATTTGTTTAATAAGTACTGGTTAATACTGGTCAGTGAATTCACATTATAACCGGCGGCACTTATTTGTGTTTTTAGTTTTGTCCACTGACTGCAGGTACAGGTATCTACAGCGCCTATGCTTTGTTTTGTGATCACCGGATTTTTACCATAAGGCCCGGGCCACTGAATGCCATAGGGATGACAATATGCAGTAATGCTGATACCATTACTGCTGAACACCGAGTTCACTATTTGTTCAAAGCTGGTGTCGGTGGCGTTCCTGTAAGCGGGCGCTACGGTTGATGATCCGTAAGGATTGGCGCCATCAGTGCCATATTTGCACACCTGCACCATTCTGGTTGTAATGGTATTGAGAATGGTTTCGCGGGTGGTTGCATCTTTACCTGCCAGCGCCGTGCAATTCAACAGGGCCTGCCGCCAGGCATTAATATAACTGTCGCACCGGCTGCCATAAAGCGCAACGGAGTCTTTCAGGTTCACTGTTGGAATATTGCCCTGGTCGTTCGGATACCAGCTGGCCCAGCCGCTGCTTTGCGCAGCCTGCACGTCGTTGTATGGGAAGTAAATTCTGAAACCCTGGGTGAATAACGCACGATTATCGGTTGTATCGGTAACGTTAGGCTGTAAATTAATGTATTGATTCACCATATTGCCGCGCACCTGCGTGTACATTCCCTTGTACATATTCCAGGCCTGCGTTTGCATGGCCGCGGTTAACGTAACTACGCCGCTGCCGGGGTTTATTGCAGTGCCCGTAGCCGTTAATTGTTTGGGCATTGCGTTGTAGCAGAAATTACGCTGGCTGGCATTTAATGCTTTACAACCAAAGGCTTCGCCGTAGGCTATTTGCCACATACTGTACCCGCCGGCGGCCGGCCACCCCGTGGTGCTGTATTTTTTGATGCTGTCTTTTTTTGCTGCCAGCGTAGCAATGGCAAAGAAAGGATCTGTAGTAACCGGCTCTATAGGCGATGTAAGTTGTTGAATACTGTCGATGAAATTGAAACTGCTGCGGAGCGAGTTCTCGGCAAATTTCAGTTTTGCAGATTCAGGATGATAAGACAGCAACGATGCCGCCCATGACTGAGTAAACTCCGCTTCATAGGTTTCCTTCGTCATCGTTTTCAGTCTTGAAGCAGGCACCGACGCATCGATATTACCCTGGGCCGTATAATAGTTGTCGCCGGCTTCATTCTTCGGATATCTATAATAAGGTTGCTTTGTAGCGTCGGTGATAGAGAAAATATTGTATTTGTTATACATAGTGCCCGATCCTGCATCTGTTGCATACTGCCCGCTGTAAGGCACCATATCACTTAACATTTGCTGACGGGTGGTTTCCAATGTTCGCGATCTGTTTGGGTTCAGCGAAACACAGAAAGCAGAATCGCTTATATACTGGTTCCTGATATCGTTTACCTGGGCGGCGGTAAGCTGGGCAACTGTTTTGCCAATACCGGCAGCATAATTGGAAAGATAAGTGGTATAATTACCGAGCGCAGCTGCACAACTGCTACTGGTTAACGTTGTACTGGCTGTACCGCAGCCCGAGGCCTTTTCATCATCTTTTACGATGCTTGCAATAAGGTCTTGTTGTGTTGTGCAAAGCCCTACCCCATTTGTATTGTAACGGCTCAAGAACAGCGCCAGCGAATCCTGGTTAATGGTAAGCGTTTTGCGCACGCTGTACGAACCGGCGCTAAGTAGTATTGTTTGGCTGAAGTTAATGGTATCGATGCCCGTGTACGTGTATATAACAGGATTATTATCACCGCTTTCATCGGTAACAGCTATCTGCAGATCAAATTTGCAGGTATAGTTTACCGTACCACCGGTACAGGTAGGCAGCGTGACGGTTTGTTTGTTAAGCTTGTAACTAAACGCATAACTCGTATTACTTAAAGGCACCAGAATGGTATTGACAGATTCAATACCATTGCCTTTTACAATGTTGGATTCTTTGGTAAGCAGATTGCGGGTAACCGAAGAGCCTGCCTGGTTCTTGTACACGTTGGTATCGCTGATGGCCAGTGCCTGCAGGTTGGGTGTTGCATCGCCCGCCAGGGCGGTAGCTATCGTACGTGCATGCATATCTACATAACTAATGTTCATTTGCCCATTAGCATCGCGCACCATGTTCTTAAAGTAATGCGTGTAATTACCCACTTCGGTACCAAAAAGCGCATCGAGCTCTTCCTGCGCCGGCGTACCATAATAATACCGCGTCTCATGACCGCCTGCCATCCTGAGCGAATCGCCCACGCCACTTTGCCGCATAATGCGGCCTGTTCCGTCGGGCATATACCTGGTAACGGTGTAGGGATATCCATTGGATACCGGAATGTTCTTATGATAACCGGCGCCCGCTTCCGGGTTTCGTGCACTATAATATTTTGCCGTTCCAAAACTGTCATTCAGGGCAGTAGTGGCATAATTGCCCAGTGCGGTGGTCGTAAAATCAAAATAATCGGCCGGATTGGTATTGTCGTTCTGACCATTGAACTTATTCAGGTTCTTATTATAGGCAATGATGTTATTGATACCGGGGGCAGGCAGTATTTGTACAGCCCGCCGGCCTTCCATATCATACATTGTTTCTGCTACTATCGTTTGACCGGTTGTGTTATCTTTTGTTACCGTTTGGCGGGCACGCAGCGAACCATCGTAATACTGGATAATGGTCTTTCGCTTTCCATCTTCGGAATAAGTTGTGGTTGATTGCCAGTTCAAACTGTCGTTATGCCCGCTAAAGGCATAGGTTTTCACGTAGCTCCATGGCCCGTCGCTACGGCTTCCGCCGGGCATTAAATTAACGGCCCTCACCCGCATATACAACTTACCGGTCCCATCGTATAATAACGGAATACCGTACGCTCCCGCTACTGCCGCCCCCTGAAGATCTATGCGGGTGGCGCCTGTTCTAAAGAGTAAAGCAGTATCAAAAACATTGTTATTGATATAACTGCTTTGCATCTGGTCTTCGAGCCATGCCCATTCCAGTTGTACGGCATTGTTTTGGGTATACACCGGCAGGGTCCAGCTAACTGGCAATGCATCGGGCTTTGGGCTGGTTGCCGGACTGGTATAACTAAGGACCGGTCTTTTATTATCGCTTAACTGGTAATAACGTGTTCCCGCCAGCGTATTGGTAAGCAACAGCACCTGTTTGGTATCGAAACTTGTGCCGTTGACGGTTGCAGGCGTTACCGCACGCAATACGGTAACACGGGTATATTCCACATTTTTAAAAGTGAAATAGCTCAGCGCATTATATTTACTACCTGCATTAGCCGTGTAGTTAACATGTAGCTTTATTGAATCTACCTGGTAGATCTGCGCCGCAGAATGACCATACTCTACTTTCAGCACAGCGGTAGCGGAAAAATCGCCAGGAATGTATTTGTTTGTTTCTTCTATCACACGTAGTGCCAGCACGTTTTTTAAGCTATGGGCCAAAGACCTGCCGGTGTCCTGTTTAAATTCGAGTATTTTAACTGTGTTCGGCACCATGGAGATGGTGTCGGTGATCACGGGATCGTCGATGCCTTTGCCAAGCCCCTGTACATAGGTGTTGAGAGGAATAACATTGATGGTTGATTTCGCAACGGTCATAGCGCAGCTACCAACCGTATAACTGATGGTGGCAGTGCCTGCGGCTTCGCCGCTTACCACGCCGTTGGCATCAACTTTTGCAACCGCTGTATTGCCAGAGCTCCATGTTCCACCCGCAGCAAGGCTGCTTACAAGATTAATGGTTGAGCCCACCACACAGGTATTGGGGCCCGTAATGGTGCCGCCGGGGGTTGGGACCGATGGGCATGAATTTACGATAGCCGTATTGCTGGTGTCGCTGACGCCATTGCTGCTGACGATTAGCCGGTAGTATTCTGCTGCGATACCTACAATACCGGGATCAAGGGTAGAAGCAGTACCGGCATTCGTCCATCTGATTCCCCTGGTAAGAGATGTTTGCCATTGATAAGTGTAGACGCCCGACCCGCCACTAACCGTAGAAGTAATTGTTGCGGCCGTATTGCCCGCCTTAATGTTTTGCACAGCAGGACTGATGCTACAGGTAAGTGGTGATTGTGTATATCCCTTTACGCCTATTAATAGCAATACCACCAATACAATACAGCGGTAGCCATAATTAAACACCTTTGCGGGTTCGCATAACATTGACATAAAAATCTTTTATTGGTTATTAGTGGTCACCAGATAATTTTCAAATCCTTTTGCGCCCCCGTACTCACCGTTTTCTCCCCGCAGTACCCGGTCGTGCTCACGGGCAGGCGGCCCTTGTATACCGTGACTGATATTCGTGAACCTGCAATCGGTTATCTTTTCTTTTACTACCAGGAACAAATTGTGATGGTTCACTTTGGTACTTATCAATCGCCCGTTATAGGCGCTGTTTTCAGCCAGCCGGCTGTACACCAGAGAATCAACAGGCGCCAGGCTTCTGGTTATATGATGATAGGCAAGCGGCCGATGGGTTGTTGCATCATACGTTATACTTATGATCTCTTTTAAATGATCGGTACCGGTTACGCTGGTACGGCTTTGTAATATGATGCGCCTGGCCCCCTGCCCTTCATCATTCCTATTTGCCACATACAGTTGCGCCAGTTTTTGCAGCGAAGAATCAGGTACGAACAGGGCCATTGTTTCATGAAATTTTTTGAACGCCTGTCCGTCATTGGGAAACAGGTTTATCATTCTCGTTTCATTGTTAACCATCACCACTACCGAGTCATTGACGATCTGTTCCATGCCTTCGGCCTGCATATAAAAATCATTTCCTCCATAGTACAGCTGCATATCCGTATCCACACTATCATTACCGGCATAAGCAGGCGTACACCGGTAGCCAAAGTGTACGTTCACTTGCAAAGGCTGCTGCAGGTACCACCGCCCAAGTGTGGCAAACTCGCGGTAAACAGTGAGCGTATCGTCATTCTTCTTCCTGCGTTGTGCGTGTGCTGTTGCAGTAATTAGCAACATGATAGCCATTAGTATTATTATAATTCTGTTCATATTTACTTCAAATAAGTTTTGCTTATTAATCAACCTGCAAGCAATCAGGTCGTGAGTCCCAAACTTCAGCAATCCACTCACCACTCACCATTCACAACTCACCATTCACTACTTAACCACCTTCTGTAATGCACTTCTTGTTTCCGTAACTGTTTTAATGCCCTCACGTGTTTCCACTTTTGTTCTTACCAGCGTTCCTTCTTCATCATACTCATAAAAACTCGCATAATTATTAGCATCGAGCTCGGCCACCAGCCGGAGGTTCACGGGGTCGTACACATAGCTTTTCATATTGGCATTGAAAGGATGCATGCGGACATCATCTACATACAACTGACCGGCTCCGTTATTGACCAGGTTCAGCGTCATACTGGTTGCGCCAGCAGGTGCAGTAAACTCACCTTCCACCCGCTGCCAGCCATCTATAATGGGGCCAATGGGGACCAGCGTTACATCTGCGCCGGTTGTATTCGGAAATTTTAGCTGCACCTGATTGTTCTGGTAAGTATACTGTTTACAGGGAACGCCGTTGGCCGGGTCGCCGCAGGTTTCGCGCACCCAGGCGCTGAAGATCATTTTTTTACCGGCAGGTACGGTGAAGCCCGCATGATACATATCCTGGGTTGCAGGAGTGCCTATATCATAAGCACAGGAATTTTGCGTACTGAGTGATCTATAACCCGGAAGAAGGCTGATGCCATCGGGCACCGGGTTTGCCGGATTATCAAAAAATTCGAGCCTGTAATCAACGGTTGGAAATGGATCGTAAGGCAGGGGTTCCTGGTTAGTGGGCGGATAGTTACCTACTGCGTTAAAGGTGATGTGGTATATTCCTTTAGGCAAACAGGCAGAATAATGGTCCCAGTTAACATTTGTAGCCGGCGAAATAATACCCAGAAAATTAAAGCTTACATAATTTCCACTGGGTACTGAAGTAAGCGTAAGACCTGTAATATAATTAGGATATATTGAAGAGCCGGTATTGGTACCAAAATGATATACCCCTTCGCGGGTGATCTCAAAATACTGCGACATTTTAACTGAATACACATAGCCCTCGGCAGTTAGTATGTTTAGCGGAACTGTAGATAATGTGGGGCGTATCGTCAGGTTCATACCCAAATCGCCGGTAGCAGATAGCGTAGCCGGATTGCCACTGAACAAACCAGAGGGCGACTCCGCTACGATCTCGGTATTCATTCCCCTTTCGAAAAGACTGCTTGGTGTAACCCGGCCGAAAGTATACGTGAAATCTGTGGGAACGCCCGCCTGCACTGCAAACTGTTTTGCGGCAGTGCTGTTGGCATTTACAGCCATCATATATTTTCCCGAATGCGCGTTTACAACAGTATTGTCTGGTATAACGCTGGCATTGGCTATGCCGGTAAAATCAATGAATTTCTTCGCATACGCTGCGGCCGAATACGGATTCAACGCTTCGGCATAAACACTATCTTCAAAACCCTCAAATGCCATTTCGTTATACCGGCTGTTAGCAGTTATGGCAACCGGTAATGTTTTATGATATCCATATTGTGCAGCGGTATAAATACCCAATGCGTTCTGCGTTTCCAGTTCCAGTCCTTTTGCATTGAACCTCGTTGACCGGTTGTTCCATACCCATTGGCTATTGCTTACATCAGGCACCAGGTTATTGCTGGTATTAAAACTCCAGTAAAGCTTAAAGTTCTTCAGCAACCCGTTCTCTGCAATATTTGTGTTGGCAGTAGTGTCATATTCCATTCTGCTATCGTAAAACACCATGTCGCGGTACGTTCTGAAATTTCCCAACAGTCCCTTGCGATAAGGATTGATATTTTTTTCGAGGTAACCATTCGGATCTCCCACCTCCCGGAAAGTGCAGGTAGTGGGATCGATCTCCAGCCGGTACCGCCCTATTACATCGTTCTCTGTTTGCCATTTCTCGCTGAACTCCACAGCCGATGCATTGATCTGCTTTGCTGCATCAAATGACAGTTTTCCGCTGGCAAGCGGATTCACCATTCCGGTTATAGCGGCTACCCGGGCCTCTAGCATATTGCGGCGGCCGCTGCGGATAATGCGGAATTGAACACCTCTTCTATTATAAAGCTTGCCGGTTTCATCAATGAAAATAAACGCCGGAGAAGGATCGGTAAGCGAAGAGGTGTTCTTGTTTTTATTAAAGGCCCAGATCAATTTTACGGCATTGGAAGAAGGGGCCGGGCAGGTAGTAGCACTGCCGGTATCGATGATGAACAATTCGTCGCCACTCTCAAAAACCGAAAAGTCAAAGCCGGGCGTGGTGATCTTTCCATCAACGAAGTCGACACCCGAATACCGGGCATCAATATTCTTATAGGCAAGCCCCATACCGCTGTAAGCCCAGTAAGCGGGATACGAAGTATTGTAGATCGCCCTGTTAAATTCATTATTGGTACGCGTTACCAGTACTTCACCGGTTTGTGCATCATAGGCCACATTCTTTGTACTAACCTGGCTGCCCTTGTCAATTATCACCACGCTGTCGAGCACCGCGTGGTAGCTGATCACTTTCGTTGCAGTAACTGCGCGGTATGTATTTTCAGTAACACCGTTTATTTTCCATAAGGTAGGGATCATAAAACTAAACATGGCAAAGTAGAACCAGTCCACCTGCCCCTGGTATTCCCGGCTTGTTCCCTTTACCGAAAACTCGCGGGTATCTGTCATCAGTTCAACATCTATTCCCAGATTACCTGAAGACGCAGTACCGCTGTTTTCCCTGCTAATGAAAGTGAACTGATCGTTCAGCCCATTGGCGCCCGTATTGCGGTAAAAGTTCTCTGTATAGTTTATGCGCGTTGCCGTATCGTTCTCTGCATAGGACGATTGCGATCGCATTTTGCCATGCATATCATTGGTGGCCACCAGAAAGCCCTGCGATTGCGCTTTAAGATCGTACCCGTATTTATTGAAAAAATTGGTTGTAGAAGCCTGGTGAAATTCCTTTACACTGGCTGAATCGAAAGGCGTATAACTGTAATACACGGGAAAATCCTTAGCCGTATAAAATTCAGTCACCTGCCTGCCTACTCCACTCCTCGATCTTTTTGCAGCATCGGTGTTTGTTTTAAGGGAGGTAACCGTAACCTTACTGTACCCCACAACCGGTGAAGGGAAAAAGGCATCCAGCACAGGCATTTCCACCGCTCCGTAAGAAGTTGGGCCCAACGGCAGATCATCTTCCACCTGTACAATGGATTGCCAGGGATTTTCTTCATTGCCGATAGAAGGCTCATAAGAAGCTACGCCGCTGCTGATATTGCGAACAGCGCCGCCAAAATTTTCTGTTATAGTATAATCATATTTCTGTCCATAAGAAGCCGCATATTGCCGGGTCATAGAATCCCAGTTGTTCCTAAGCAAAACCGATCGTACCCTGTACCCGCCGCCGTATTTACGCCCGTCGGCATCATTCAGCCGCACAAAGCACTTAGACAGATCAGTTACCATGGCTTTTCCATCTTTGCGGAAAGCATTCACCGGGTCGGTAAAAGCATCACGCAGGCTTTTCAACATACCAACAAGCATATCGCCTACCTGGCGCAGCGGCGGTTCGCCCGATACATCGTATCCTTCAAACGCCTGCCCCGGCAATTGCTGACGCAAATATTCCAGTGTTGTCATTGACAGCGGGCTTTTACCACCCAGCCGTTTCATTTTTACCCAAATGATATTTTTATTGCCGGCATCTACACCATAGTCTACATTAGGCGTTGCACCAAAGCTGGCATAACAGGGAACATACTCTGCGCCTTTCGGCATTAGTACCCATATTTTAAACGCAAGCTGCGCAAGCCCCTGCAAATATTTATTATACACATCCATTGCAGTGTTACAGGTTTCCGGCACCTGCATAAATACATAATCGTTTTCAACAGGTGTGGGATATACAAATGGATACAACCTGTTGCTGGCTGCGCTGAATGATGATGTGCTGCCAAACCCGGTCACGGGCATCATTACAGCAGCCCTTTTATTTTGAACGTATGCGTAATCGTCGCTTTCGTAATTCACTTCAATTTGCCCGCCCGAAGGCAGTACAATTTTCTTTAGCATCCAGGCCGCGGCATTGTTGTTAATAGTGGCGGTGCTGCCCGAAGGCTGTATACTGTAAGGGTAGTCGCTGTTTTTCATACTACCCGGGTTCATGCCTGCCGGTTTGTAAGTTCCCCAACGGTCGGCAGCATTTACGGCATAATTCGGGTTATCGTTCGTGTTATCTGTTCCGGTTGAAGAATAGGAAAAGCTGTACTTGTTTTTGAACGCTCTTGTTTTACCGCTATACGTAAAATATATACTTTGCAAAGTGAGTTTGCCGTTATTGCCTGTTGCACCCGATGTATTATCTGGTGTGCTCTTACAAAGCTGGTAATTATATTCCAGGTGAACGGTTTTAATGGGTTTTGCTTTCGCCAGCCCGTTCGTTTTCAGATCTGCCTTATTATACAGGGCAATACTGTCGAGTTTCTTAATTACATTACTGGCGTTAACGCCACCTAATTCACTGGAAGAACCTTTGGCATCTGCCCGGTTAGAAACATAAAACAGGGCGATCATGGTTTTTGATTCAACCGACTGTAAGTACCATGATTCCCGTTCACCGTGTGTAAACATGGCCTTATCGTCTTTTACCTCTGACCGCAGGCCTGCATTGAAATGGGCTGTATTGCCTGCCGATTGCGGGGTATGCCATTTATACACCGTATCGTTTCCTTCCCTGATCCTTGTATAGTTGAATTTAACGGCGTCGCCCAGGTCATCTTCGGTTATACCATTACCTGTTATATCAACATAATCGGGCGACAAAATACCCGATAACAAAAATGAGTGTGCATAAGCGGGCGTTCTGGTAATTTGCACATACCCATCGCGGGTTGAATTATCGTTCAGCAATGGCGAACCGGCAGAAGCCTGTGTTGCATTATTTATTGTTATCTGGTCGGGAATACCGGAGTAGGAATTATCTACAGAAAATGTAAAATCTTTTTGTACCAGATTGTAAACCGGAATACCGTATACATATCTTTTACCATTGCTTTCCGTTACATTGATCTGTGACAAATGGTGCGACTTACGGTACCCGCCTACACGCTGTATGGAGTCATAAAGCAATGTGCGGGCAGTGGCATCGAGGAAGATCTGGTTGTTATAACTTTTGATCATTTTATCGAGCCCAACTACCCTTGCTTCCGCTGCTGTTAGAAAACTGATCACCTGTGTTCGCTTGTTCCGCTCTTTTATAGAAGATTGCGGCCGCAGATCGATGACTGTTGACTGCCGGTTTCCGGCGGCATCAAAAGTCTGCAACAGTGGTTCAACCGTAGGCGACTGTCCCGAACCACCCAATGCATATCTTACAAGGCTGGTGCCACCTACCTGTGCAAAACGCGCAGGATCTGTAACGCAGGCTTCACCGGGATTGCGGAAATAAACATTCTCATACGTTTTATCGGGCTGGGTAAATGCGATGGTGTTGCGAAGCCTGTTCCCATTGTTCCATTCCCCAACTGTAGATGGCGTTTTAATAGTATTGACGTTGGCGCCGTAATGCCCCGGTACATCTATATCGCCGCCAATGCTGAAGTTCTTATCTTTTGATGTAGTAATGTTATCCCTTACATACCCAAGGTCATTGCGGTACGCCCTGATGTTGCCACCGGTACCTTCACCCTGAATGGAAAAAACATCATAGGTATACTGCGGCACCGAAACAACCGGCGTATTTGGCGTTACTTCGCGATCGTTATAGCGGGTAAAATCCATTACACAACCCGGATTGTTAACCGCATTCTGATAATACAGAAATCCCACCATAGGCTTTTTCTGCAAGGCATTGGCCGCTGAAACTTCTGATTTTTGTCCGTACACTTCGGCCTCAACGTCATAGGCCAGTCCAAAGGCCCCACCACCTATCTGCAACCGCGCCGACCAGGCCGTATTGGTTTGCGGCATACGTATAGAAGGGAAATAGGAAGGCTTTGCAAAGCTGATGGTGGTAGCATACATACCTCCAACTCCTTTCGACAGGTTGCCCGTTGACATAAGGTTACTACGTTCCGCATCGCTGAAGAGATGCACCTGTTCGCTAAGCTGTAATGCTTTTATTCCCGTTCGGGAATTGTAGTCGGTCGATAATCCTGCACCTACAGACAACCGGTTATAATTGGATATCGCTCCGGCGCCAAGCGATACTTTACCAGAGAAAGAAGTGCCCGATCTTGAGTTCACCTCCAAACCATAGTTCAGGGATGCGCCAAGGTTGGCAGCAAATTTTTCACTTCCACCCGACATGGCCACATTAAATAAAGATGTGCTTCCCCGCACACCTGCACTAAGCGAAGGCCCGAGGTAGTTATTAAAAGCAACGCCCACTTCAAGACTTACAGGTATTTTGATGCCTAACCATTCCGCATCACCGCCAATACCAAGTCCCCAGGTTTTATTGGCCTTCATTTTTTGCGTTTGTTCCAGTGTATCGTTACCATTAAAATCATCTGGTACACCCCGCATATTCCGGTTGATATTTCCGGGGTTGATATTCCAGCCCAGTCCTACCCAGCTGGCTTCCTGTTCGGGCGATACACCGCCGTTGTAATAAATGTTTACCGGGTATCCGCCTACATCGAGCAACGGAATATTATAATTGAAATCACCGGTAAAAAGATTTACGAGTTTATCGGCACTTACCGATCTGAATGAAGACATTTCGGGCTGGCTGGGACCGCCGATAAAATTGCGCTGCTTTTTATTAATAACAACAGGCGCACCCACTCTTTTAACAGCGCTATGAACAGGGAATGGAATGTATGTGCCTGCTGCCCCATGTTTCCATGAATAAACGGGAGCATAGGCCGCCCGCGCCGGCAGTACAATTGATAACAGAAATAGAAATGTAAAGAACCCGGCGATCTTCCTGCAATGATAACTGGCTAACTGTGAAATCATATAACGGTATAAAAACGGGTTTGTATTTTAATTTGAAACTCTAAAGGATGCCCGGTAGTGCGACATCTGCACATCGGTAATATCAATAAAATAGGTAACGTCCTTTTTGAATGCGTTGTCTAGTTTGAACACCATCAGATTGTTACCATATTCAATTGTTCTTTTTATTTCTTTTACCACTTCGCCTTTCTCATCAAGGAAGCGTATTTCCGACTCATGGTTACTATCATATGAGTAGTACCTGATGCCAAGCATATTATCGGAAACGATTACCGTTGAGGCATGATCGTTCCCCGGCTTTACTTCTATATATGATCCGCTGAAGGGAGTTGGCCTTTCCGGTTTTTCAGGCAACACGCGGAATGTCCATACCTCACTTTGCGCCGCATTGGTTTCGCCATTCTTAGCTATCACCCGCCATGCATATACTTTGCCGGTATCGAGCCGCTTTGCAGAGGAAGGATAGTTATTTACAAGCGTGGTTAACCGGCGCATGTTGTAAACCGGCATATTTTCCTGTATGGCCGCACCTGCAGTTTGATCACCTCTTACTTCCGTAACCAACAGATCATAGTTCAGGTCATTGAACAAAGTGACCGGCGCAGGCGGCAACCAGCTGAACTGCGGCCATGGTTGTTGTATAGCAGCTGAATCAGTTGGCATTGTAAGCTGGGGCGGGCTCAACGGTTGTACTTCTACAGGAATGCAATTTTCCGATAATACCTGTCTTTCTATTTTACCATTTGTATAAACCGTGTAACAGGCCTGAAAATTTCCAATAGGGAGCAAGGCATCGCCCAGCCTGCCGAACGCAGGCGAAAAATACTGGTAGTCTACCGGTTCAATATCAGATGCTTTGATCTGCTTTACTCCTTTGGTGAGCGTAAGCGGCCGTGTATAGGCCGTAAGCACAGGCTGGTTGCCGGTGATATCAACCAGCGTGAGCCCGATCATCACACTAACCGGATCGTTACCGGAATAGACCAGCGCGAGATTCCATAGTTGTTTTTTCTGCACAATGCCGGCTGGCGGTTCCTGTACCGAAACCGACAGCTGCGCTTTGGCTGAAGCAAACAACAGAACCAATAGCATTACAGATAATGATCGTCTGTACATATATGTTCCTGTTTTTAAAAAGTTTTATAATAGGTAAGCCTTCCCACCCTGTTTTCGGCCAGTTGCCTGTTTACGCCTGGTAAAAAGCCTTTATCAGTCATTAGTTGAATATCACCCAGCCGTGGAATTCTCAGGGTAAGTCCGGCATTGTATCCCCATTGCTTTTGCGGCAACAAACTATATTGTATCATTTTTGCACCTGCACTAACCGACAGCATGCTGCTAACAGCTACCTGCACATTATTTTCAAGGGTGAACATATCGTAATCGGGGCTGGTGCTAACTGAAGCGTTCAGCATGAACGAAACCTTACTGAAGGCTACGTTCTGACTGAGTAAAAGATTCTTTGAATTATAATACACAAAACCCGAATCGATCATTTTGTTATAGAACCGGCTGTATACTGCGTATGTGCTTAGTTGTGTTTCGTTTATATTGTAATAATAGCCAACACTGCCCGTCATGATATAATACCTTGTTTCGGCGTATTGATCATCACCTGTTTTTGTAAGCTGATAAGAAGGATAATACCCTGCAGAGAGCACCGGCCATTTCTTTATTCTTGCCGTTGCCTGAAAGCTTGCCAGCAGCGATGAACTTTTATATGCGGTAGTTAAAAAAGTATTGTTATAATCGTTTTGCTGCAGGGATGATACAATGGTGAGCTGCTTTTTAAACAGCGGTTGTTCAAGCCTGGCCAGCCATCTTAATTGCGAAGCCCCTGTAGTAAATGTGCTGAACGATTGAAAATTGGCGCCCGTATACCGAAAGTTACCGGTAAACCGGGTACGGGTGCTTGGAAAATAAGACAACAAATTAACCGCAAATGCTTCGTTGCTTCGTTCACTGAACCGGGTAACGGAATTCATCCAGCTTTTTCGTTGTAAGCTGTCGACACTGTAATACGGCATGGTTGACTTGGCAACCTCGCCAATAAGAGTAATATTTCTATTTATGCGATAAAGCCCTTCAAGCGTTATACCAGCCAGTTTATATTCGGGAATACTACTGCCTGGCTGAGAAGCTATGGAAGCGTTAAAGAACTGGCGCTTTCCGGTATAGTAAGTAAAAATAAGGTGATTGCCATTTTTCATTCCCTTTCCAAACCGCGCCAATGCCACATACTGGTTCGAACGTACGGCATTGGGAACAATATAATCCCTGAACCGGTAATCAACTTTACCAATGGCCAGCGCATAATAGTAACGGGGATTGTATTCTACCTGTATACCGGCAATGCTCACATTCTTTACAGAAAGTTCAGTATAGTCGGCTGTACTTCTGCCAATACTAAGCGACTGTAAACTGTACAATGTTTTATAGCCTTTTGGCAGTACGGTATCGGGTATATTTAACTGATGTAATTGTCCGGCAAGCGCATGGATATCTCCTTCACCCTCTATTTGTTTTTTTATCGCTGCAAGATCGAGCTCATCTTTCAGCTTTAATTTGCTATATAGGTTTTCAGCTGCTTCCAGGTCGGCAAGCAAACTATCTAGTTGTTGTTTTTTAACGGCAATACTGTCTTTATACTCACTTACCTTTACTGTTTCCTCTTTTGTTTTATTCTTTAATAGTTCTTTTTCCTTCTCTTCAACGATCTTTTGCGTAAGGTTTGGCGCCTGCAAAGACTGTCTGAGATCTCCAATAGCCAGTTTCTTTGTATCGATCAACCGCTTCAGCGAATCCAGTTTTCCTGATCTGGACGCGAGATACGACTGTATCGAATTCAAGGCCCTTTGTTTTATGTTTCGTTTAAACTCCGGCTGGTTGAACTGGAAATTAAGATCAGTATATTTTCTAAATAACGATGAATTGCTGAAGCGGGTGGTTACATACAACCTTAATGGGTATTGTTCTTTATATACCAGATCGAGCCTTGTTTGAAGCGTATGCTGATACACGTCGTTTTCGGCATAAGGAGTATCGATACGGGAGCGGTAGTTTACATCATATAATATATTACCAGTCACCTTAAGTAGTGGTACCCGCGTGGCTGTAACCTGGGAATCATGTTTTAATATTGCCAACTTATCACCGGCCATGTTTGCTTCAGGCACACCAATATAAAACACATCGTACCGGTTACTTACACCGGATATTTGTACAGCCTGCATGCGTTCACGAACAGGAATGGTATCGCAGTTGTTGGCATACGCGTTTGAACAGGCACACGTAAAGCAGCCCATTACTGATATGGTCAGTATTTTTCGCACCCATATTGGTTTACGAACTTATAATAATGTTACAGTCACTAAATGTGGTCGAAAGAAAAAGTGGAGGCAAGTGGAACGTGCGCGCAGCGCCTGGTGCAGTGCAATGTAGATGATGGCATAAGAAAAGGTTTTGGTTTAGGTTATAAAGGTTTTCGAATTTAAATATTCTTTTTAATACTGCTCATAACATCGAATGTTATTTTCATAATTTTATTTTTAATATTTTATTTTCTTTCATTTTTATCTTGTTGAAGCGGTTAGCCTTTGTATTTATTAAATGTAGTTATAGGAGTTGATAAAGCGAGCAGTTGTTAGCGGTGAAAAACAACAGATAATTGAGGTGTTTTCACGGATGCTGTGGGTAGTTAGGATGCTGATTTATAACAAAGCCGCAGTGGACTCTGCGGCTCTCTAATTTTATTCCAGCTGCGACAGCACTTTATTTAATCACAAATTTTGTTCCGTCAGACGTCATTGTTGCTTCCGTCTTTTTTACCCATTCAATGAAATTTGCTGTCACATAAGTATTTGGCAGCTCCTTTGCCTTCCTCAGGAACTTTTTTTTGAACTTCTTTAGAACATCGTCAGCCCAGGTAAGGAATTCCTCATCTTTCTTTACAAGCTCATCACCTTCATAATATTTAGTAACAAAATAAAATCTGCTCCTATGCAACTCTTTGTTACTATAAGAATAAAATCCTCCGATAGAAAACTGAATGCAGTTACTCTTACCAATCTCAATATAATATTCCTTTCTATTTTCCAAATATATAAACGATAGAATCGTGGTTCCCCACTCCTTGCAAACATAAACCTGGTAGATGCTATCCTCGTTGATCAGGGGATTATACCTGACTGGTTTATCTTTCGTATCGGCATACTCTTTATATATCGATCCACCGTTTTCATTTATAAAAGCAATTACCCTGGGTAAATCTTCCAGAGCCAGAAAAAAATTGACCTGTTTAGAATTCATTTTACTGATCGTTTAGCTCTCTTAGTTGTAAGGTACAAATTTCGGTCGAGTGCCAGTTACATTTTGGACGTCGTCGATTGCTTAATCGACGTACAGATTATTATATATAATACGGACCAGCTTTTTGTTGCTAAATATAAAAATCAACTCGTTGGCCGATTCAAGCTCAGTGATCTTTATTACATCGCCAGGTTCTTTCCCTAACTTAAACCGCTCTGCAAATTTTGCCTTATCTAACCCTATTTTAATTGTTCCCTTTTCTAATGCCATGCGCTCAGACTGGATACTCAAATACAATGGAAAACAATTTTGCTTTGCGGATAAATAAGATACCGTATCACAGCCTGCCTTATAGGTAACCACCGTATCAAACACTCCTTCGGCAAACTTATTCTTTGAAATTTTATACGCCCGCTGAACGTCTTTAAACTTATTATCAATATGCTTACAAGTCAATTCATTTTCAAGCGTTCCTGCTATGAAACTATCATCCTGAACAGAAAATGCAGTTTCCGGTAGTTTAGTTGAATCGCATGCTCTTGATGCATTAAATTCAACAATCGTCTTTTCCAATGAGTCTTTTTTAACGCCACCAGTATTGGTTTCATTCCCACTACTTGATGCACAACTTAGAACCAATAAAAATGAACAACTGATTAGGATACTTCCAGACAACATATAAATTGATTTTACTTTTCCAATAGACTCTATAATGAGGCGAGTCCCGAACCGAATTTTAAGATTACCCTAAAAGTACCGGTTGGGGGCATTATCATCTTTGAATCTTCTTACAATACCATCGTTTAAGGATCTGCATTTTACTAAAATCACTCATGACTGGTTAGGCTTTCTTTTTCGAACAGGACAACCTTGCTGGAAAATAATTCAAAAGAATCTCCTTCCTCAAATTCTAAATAAAAATACGCTTCGCCATCTGGGGCATGATCGAACAGGGTATCGTCCTTTATAAACCTTCCTCTATAAAAGCTATTTAGCGTGCTGCTCTCAACGATTCTCTTAAAAAAAAGCTTGAAAGTAGAACAAGTAACATTTTCAAACAATAGATACAGGTGCCTTTCAACTATACCAGTCCTACAGGCTTCAAACAAAAACGCCAATGACTTTGTTTCCAGTTTATATTCAATATCTATACAGTCATAATCGTTATGCAAATCGAAAAACCGTTTTCCCACTACAACTGTGGTAAGATCTTTAAACAGCTCTGCGTTTGTTAATTCGACGGTGTTCATACTCATTGTTTACCTATTTTTGAAGAAACCAAATCTGCCACAAAATAAGTCAAATCAATACCCCAACCAACAGGGCCACTCGCTAGTAGCAAGGTTTGGGCTGTTCCAATGAGTACATCAGCAGTATGATGGTTTAGCCAATTCCAAGCCCGCATTAAAAATACCTGCAAAACCTCATTTCGGCAAAGTAATACCTTAATTCGGCTAAGTACAGACCAGTACCTTTCCTGAATTTTGTCATAGAATATTATGACACATACTGGCCTGGGCGGCACAGCAAAATATGGACAGGGTCATTATGATTTTGGCGAAGGAGGTATGACATTACTGCTATTGCCAGAAATTTGGCTGTCATTATTTGGAATATGATTACGAAATCTCAGTCCTATAACGAATATGCCTTTCACCAGATAAGTCAAAAACGTAAAAATGCTCAGTTAAAGAATATCCGGAACCCGAATAGCTAAGCTAAATTTAACCGAAATGGAACTTAAAGCCTTGATCCCAATAATGCAATGATAATCAATCTTTACTCAAAGAGTTGTACAGAAATAGTCGATTAAAAACGGAGTTTCTTACTCATTTTTGCTTCATTTGACACAATAAAACCGGTGATTTCAAATTTATCATTTTTTCTAAAAAATGGTTTAGGTTTCAAATAATAACAGCAACCTTCGGAAGCATTTGGATCATGAGAGTGATTTCATTAAAGGGTAATACCAAAAGCATTTTCACAAATTTAAATCTTAGTCGCCCAGTCAATATACAGTCTCGTTATTAAAAGCGTTTAAAACAATAATATGATAATGACAAAATACGCTCGCTAGTTGATATTAACATTATAGTCAAATAGTAAAAAGTGTATAAAGTCAATACGAGTTCTTTAATAATAATAACATTTTTCGAGGATTGGATGGGCAGAATATTCGAATACTAATTTATTGAAAAAGTAAACGCATGTACTTGACTGTTTAATGCCTTACTCAACGAGAGTATAAAACACTTTGTGTAAATAGGCGCAAGTAACTGCATTAGAGGCGGCATCTGTTTTCAAAGATAGTTAAGAACTGATGAAGAATAAGCCCCCAATTATGGAGGGTAGCATTCCACTTCTTTTCAATGTTCATGAGCGCCAGGTAAACCGCTTTTTGCGCAGCCATATCATCAACAAATTGTACTTTGGTTTTTATGTACTTCCTGATGCCCGGTTCACATTTTCGATCGTATTGGTGGTATAAATGATTTTCCGGATCTCCATTGGAAAATCAAAATAGCTGGTCAGATTATCCCAGTTGGTTTTCCATGACAGGATCGCATGCTTGTATTTTTGTTCCCATTTAGCAGCAAAGCCGTAAAGGCCCGGGGAACGACAGGTATAAAACTCATCTGCCGATCGAAGGAGTATTCATTTGGATGTTATAGCTCGATTGTAGATCCTTTCCAGTTATGAGGCAGCAGCTCTTTTATTCTGCTCGCAGGGAAGGTAGGCATAGCAGTAAGCACATACTTGAGCCAATCATAAGCATTAACGTCATGCAGCTTGCAGGTGGCTAGCAGTGAGTATATAATCGCAGCATTTTGTGCAGCATCATGTGATCCTGCAAAAAGGAAGTTGTTTCGACCTAAGGCGATGGGCCGTATGGCGTTCTCGATAAGATTAGTATCCATTAGTAGCATACCGTCATGCAGGAACATGCCGAGTTGCTTCTCTCTTTCAGAAAAGTAAGCCAGTGCTTTGCCTATCGGACTTCGTAATGTTGTTAACCTGGGTATCTGTTCCTTTACCCAGCCAGCCAACTCATCAAAGATTGGGACGGATTTCTCTTGGCGTATTTTAAATCGTTGATCGAAGCTAAGATTTTGTTCTTTGCAGTAGCTTTCGATGCCGTATAGGCTGCTATATAGCATTAAGGCGTGTTCTGCTCTGGATCTATCAGTTAACTTAGCTTCATGGAACTTTCTTCTGGCGTGTGCATTACAGCAGATGTGGGTTACGCCTGATTGGCTTCCAAAATGCTTATAAACGCTAAACCCGTCACTATGTAGATAGCCTTTATAGTTCTGTAATACTGGTCTGGCATCTTTGTTTCCTCTCCCTTTATGATATTCGAAGAAGACCAACCGATCCACTGGATTGCAATAGCTCCACATCCAACCCAGATGTGATTTTTTACCCTTTACCTTTTCGCTATCAAGAACATCTATTCTGTCGAGTAGGCAAGGGCATTTCAGCCCAAGCCTCTCACAGAACCGTACTTGAGCGTCTCCACTCATACGGCTCTTCCGATTCAGCATTACTAGCGATATGGTCGAACATTTACCCAGTGCGCAAATAAATGAGGTCGTGTTTCATACATCCGCACCATTAAGTCTCTTGCTTTCTTAATACTGGTCCTTCGATAATTCTTTATCCAGTTCGCCAGCTTCTGATTGAGCCAATACCATAAACCTCTCGTAGTCCATGTTGTGAACTTATGATAGTATTGATACCATCCACGGATCTTTGGATTCAGAACTTCTGCAATTTGCTCAATGGAGTATCTCATCCCTCGAACAATTAGTTTTCGTAATGTTATTCTGACTTCGTTCTTTGAACTTTCGCTCATACACGGTAGAAAAGAAAACTTCCATTGTTCTTGTGATTTAAATCGGATTGGCCTGAAAGTGTATCCCAAAAAGTCAAACTTTGCCCGAGTATTCGGATAATATTCGCGATGCACATGATTTCTGCAATAGACAATGTGAGTTTTCGCATCATTCAATTCGAGTTTGCACTGAGCTAGTCTCTTTGCAACAACTGATTTAATAAATGATGCCTGCCTCTCTGTTGTACAATGTATGATTGCATCATCACAGTATCTTTCAAAAGGCATATTCGGATGATTCTTTTCCATCCATTTGTCAAAGACAAAATGCATGAACACGTTAGCAAGAATAGGACTAATGACTCCCCCCTGCGGCGTTCCTTTTTCTCTGGCGTAGATTACTCCGTCACGAGATACTCCTGCCTTCAACCATCTTTCAATGTACATCAACACCCATTTGTCATTAACAAAACACCTAATCGCCTTCATCAACAATTCATGATCAATACTATCAAAGAAACTTTTGATATCTAGATCCACTGCCCAACCATAATAGCTGCAATTAACCGTCGTCTGTCGAAGTGCGTGATGTGCACTTTTCCTGGGACGATAACCGTAACTATTTTCATGGAAATGAATTTCAATTTTCGGTTCGATGTAGCTTTTTACCACTTGCTGTGCGATGCGATCAGACACTGAGGGAATACCTAAATACCGAATGCCCTTTGATCTTTTAGGAATGGCGACCTCTTTAACCGCAGGCGGGTGGTAGCTGCCAGATGTTAAACGATTCCATAGCTTATAAAGATTGCCCGTAGCATTTGTTGCAAACTCGTCTAAGCTTTCATCGTCTACTCCTGCACTTCCTTTGTTCGCCCTTACAACCTTGTAAGCATCCAATACCATTTTCTTAGTTATCGGGTGCTGCTTTGTTTCGTAATAATCAATCATCCTTGTTACAGTTGTTGGTTATTAAAAACTGAATCGGCTAAGCCCTTCCCTCCACCTTCATTACAAAGGTTTCAACAGTACTACAACTTAGTCCGCCCCTGCACAAGTCCTTGGTATTCTGCCTTGCGGTAGTTCCGCTTGAACATTTCCCTTTGCATACTTATGCAAGTTCCCTTGTTCCGTAAGATCGCCCGATTTGATGTCCTGCTGTCTATGCACCGCTTGTCACTTAGTCAACATCAGATTACAGTCACTAAGTTTTATTCTCATCCAAGAAACATGTTGCATGATTTCGACAAGATCGGCTATATCGATGCTTTAAATAACAGTTCACTTTCGTTCAGCTCATCAAATCATACCTAACAGATTTTCTCTGCTTTTTCCTTTTCGTTCAGTACCTGCATCTTTCAATGCAAGCACCAAAAGGTGGTTTGTAGGCTATGTCTGTCATCGCCTACGGTGGATCTGCCACCATCGATCTTACAGCATACAACCTTTTTAAGGTTGCTTCAAGGCACACTGTTTCATCGGCCATCATGTAACCACAAGCAGGCTTAATGATATTTTCCCGCAGGGCGTCATAGATGGCAGTAAGGCTGCGACAGGTGCCGTTGATCCAGTCACCTATTGTATTCTCAGATAGAATGATCCCGCTCTGAGCAAACTTCTGCATTTGCCGGTGGATGGGCATGTGCCACAGGAACTTTTCTGTTGTTACGTGAGCTTTAAGTGAAGGAGCAGCCAGGCTTTTATCCTTTTCTTCAGGCAGGCTGGCTATGAAGAACTCGGTAGAACCGTTTGGTGTGCTACGCTTATACTTAAACCTGCGATAAACGGTTGCAAACAACCGAGCAGGATCGTATTCTAATTGTTCTGTTTCTATTGTATCAAAGTGCTCTGCGTCCTGGGGAAGATTATCAGGATACATATCAATATACTTCCGCTCAATGTGAGTGGGTATTTCATTTCGGCCTGGATGCTTCTTCTTTTCAGATTTTAATTTTGTATAGGACTCTACCTTTTGACCATCGTTGATATTGCATACCTCTACAATGTCGGCATTTATTCCTAATTGAAGTTGACCAGGCATAATAACAGAAGATCTTTCACTGCTGCGACTGTAGACCAATTTGGTTAACTGCTGATACTGGTATTCGATCAGTTCCAACTTTTGAAGCCGTTTATCTTTTTCCTTAATGATATTTAGCAGGGAGGCATTTTCTTCTCTTTGTAGCTTAACTTCTGCTATCAGTTGTTCTACAGCATTTTTGAGTGGAGTAATTTCATTTTTCAGTTGCTGTATAACTTCATCTTTTTGCTTAATGATGGCATCGAACTGCATGCTTCTCAATAGCAGCTGCTGGTATTTATCCTGTAATGCCTGATGTTCCGGTGTAATAAGCAAAAGATACGTTGTTGATGATTGCTTATATAGAAACAAGCATACAACTACGTTTGACTATTGTAGGTATCAATTTAGTTTTTCACATATGTGAGTTACTCAGGCCTGAGCGCCTAGCAATGGCTCATATTTACCAGCTTTAATATAACCGCCGGCTTCCAGGGTCATGCCACTGAGCATGGACATGATTTGCTCAGTACTCATTTTATAACCTACCTGGTCACTGGTAATGGCTGGCAATACAAAAGAGCCTTCGTCAAGCCTTCTGTAAAATTTACTGAAGCCTTTCTTTTCATACACCAGCACCTTTATCATAGTTCGATTACGGTTCAAAAATATAAACACGTCTCCGTTAACGATATCTCTATCCAGCTCTGTTCGTACTAATGCCGCGAGGCTATCGAATGACTTAGACATCTTTACCGGCCTGCGATATAAATAATAATTCACGGTCTCCTGAACCGAAAACAACTTACTCATGATAGCAGCGCTTTTAGATATTCGACTGGCACTTCTTTATAAATACGGAGACTGCCTATTTCGGCAAAAAGAGCAGGTTGGTTATTAGTCGTATCGCACTGGAGTAATTCTATTTTGGCAAACCCTGCCGCAGCAGCTTGGCTTCTTTTACGCCGCTTTACCTTCCGACCGCGATACTTTTCGGTCCACCGATAAAAGTTCTTTTCATTAATGCCATTTGCCTCGCAGTATGCCTTTATTGTTAGGCCGCTTTGCGCCTGGTCGTTCAGGCATTTCTCTATTTGTTCTGCTGATCGGTATGTGCGCTTCTTTTTATACGACTCTTGTTGGATTTGTTCCATATTGAACCATTTTCAAAGAGCGTAAAGCTATACCTTAATAGCATCTTTTGGGATGGGTAGTTACTCGGGCGTTTACGCAAAGCCAGCCAGAGCATGCTCAGCAACATCCCTATTAGGAGCAGCATAAACTTCTTTCAGGTCGGCACAAAATACCTTGCGATCTTTCCTGACCACGTATTTGCAGCTATTGCGGATCTGGTGCACAATGCAAAGTTGGGTAACCGTTTGCGGGAAGACGCCCTTAATAGCGTCGGTAAAGCCTTTGAGGTTATCGGTGCAGGCAATCAGGATATCCTCTACGCCCCGTGCTTTCAGGTCAGTTAATACGCTCATCCAAAAGGAGGCTGATTCCGTTTCAGCCATCCACATACCTAGAATCTCCTTGAGGCCACCTTTCTAAGGCCAATGACCAGGTAATGCACTTGTTGATGTATTTATTATTCTGTTTTACTTTCAGTACAATACCGTCCATCCAAACGGTAAAGTAAACCTGCTCTAGTGGCCTGTTCTGCCATTCTTTTACATGCTCAATAACCTTATTGGTGACATTGGAAACGGTTCCCTCACTAACATCAACCCCATATACTTGCCTAACCTGCTCGCTTATGTCGGAAGTAGTCATGCCGCGGCTATACATGCCAATGACGGCTTCCTCCAGCTTATCGCTCATGCGCTGGCCTTTGGGAATGATTTGTGGCTCAAAATCGCTTTTACGATCCCGGGGGATATTCAATACCAGGTCACCTAACGTTTCTGTCTTTACTTTTTTGGGATAGGAGCCATTACGGCTGTTGCTGGTGTTGTGGCCTTCTTTGCTGTGTTTCTCATAGCCGAGGTGTTCATCAAGCTCACCTTTGAGCATCTCTTCAACACCCTGCTTGTAGAGTTCGCTAAAAAAAGATTGAAAGTCTTCCTTGCTCTTGAATTGCTTAAAAAAGTCCTTGGGGATTTTTGATTGTTCTTTGTCCATAAATCTGTATTAAAGGTAATAAAAAAGCGGGGCCAATTTTTGCGCCGCCCCCCTAATACAGTTACTTAATAACAGTTACACAAAGAATTTTATACTACCTACTCAACTAATCCTGCCTTTTTCAAAAAAAACTTCCTGTATTAACATGTCCTAGGTAGACAAATTAACAAAAACATTTTTCATTTTTCCCAACTGTTCACTTACTAAAAGTTATCAGTACCATGACTGAAGGTTATCTCTATCTGCTATCGTTTTATCTGTCTTTTCTCTATTTGTTCTTTCAGCCAAGGTGCAATGTCTCCTTTATAAGTCTGTAAATAATTCCGGAAAGATTTATCTGCTCCTTCCATATACAACCGTATAGAATCTGGGTGCCCGGCAAAATCAGGTGATATATGCGGAAAATCTAGAAAATATTTATTGCCGCCATAGAGACCGATGCCCATAACTGGTATAGTCTTGTCCACCCAAACACTATGATACCCTGCTTTAACAAACTCAAATCCATAAGCTACGGTATCATTGCTATTATATTGAGATGACAGTTTAATATCGAAAGAAACAACTGGCATTTCAACATTCCGGGAAAAACTGTCTTTAGCTTGTATTTTACCGTAATTGTTTAATGCATACATAAACCATTTTATACTATCAAGACTAGATATTTGATCATTTTTGTTGACTTTACCTTGTTTCTTTCCTGTACAATTGGAGAAGCTCCCAATCATAAACAATAAACTATATATATATTTTGTCATTTTATTGAATCAGGGTTTTTACTACTTGTTCCATTTCTAGAAATTGATATAACGACAGCACCATGACGATAAAGATAAACAGTAGTTTTGTTGACTACAATATCAAACTTTGCCGTACCGGCACTTTGTGCCGAATTACTAATGTCACCTGTGACGTCTCCAAGCGAAGGTTTTCCTTTTAATGATCTAAACTCAGCCCTCCATTCTCCAACTGGCCCCATAAATTTCCTGCCTTCGTTTGGATGGAGGTGTATAAATCCATCACCTTGACCACTTGTTGAACTTAAGAAGGGGCCACCTGGATTGTCAGTCCCGGGAACTATTCCCATATTACCATCGACTATTTTAACGCTTGACATGTGTTCAAGATACAAAGGACCCTTATTATCAATTGTCTCATATGTATCGTCGGTATATAAATCCTTGGAATTCTTGTCAAAGTATGTAAAATAGCTATTGTAATCGTAAGTAATACCAATTCCTCGAAGAGCTGCCGCAAATGCGCTCTTATCAAATTTACCATTGGCATCTTTATAAAAGTCTTTTACACCACTTGAATTGACAATAAGATTGAATCCTTTTTGTCGGTCCTCTGGTATTACCGTTACGGTGTTTTTTTTACTTCCATCATCAATTCGTTGTATTTGTTCTCCGGCTGAACTGTGAAAAATACTGGTATCACCCAATAAATCATTTTTTACAATTGGATTGTTCCCCATTCCAGCGTACAAACTCTCCATATCAGTCGGCTTTGGGTCCGTTTGATACCATCTTCCAATCTGTGGATTATAATTTCTGTAAAATGCATCATATTGTTCAATCCCTAAGTCATTATTAAGCTCAATTCCATTAAACTTGAATTTATTATCCAAATTACCAGCTGCCTTACTACTAATCCCCATCATTACCAATCCAAATGGATAATAATGTGTTTCTTCCTCCAGCGCCCCGTGTGAATGGATCACCTGCAGGTTGTCGAAATAAACCGGCACCGGGCTTTCATTGCTTACATACACGTAAAGATATCCATTTTTTGTGACCGGAATATCGGGCAGGATACGATCTTCCACCTGATTGGGTTGATCTACTCTTTGAAAACTGCCGTTTACATATTTAAAATTCTCATCAAACAGGATCCAATTAACATATGCCCTGGGCTTTGTTCCTCCACTTCCGCGGTTAGGGTTCGTAAGAAACCCATTCAACCCATTATAGATATCTGTTGTACCGTTGAGGGTTTGGGCAGATACTGCTTTACCGGCAGTTGCCCCTGTAGGTGCTCCCAACAACCCGGTTAGCAGATCGATTACCGGCACATTGTAATTAGCGCCATTGGTATTGTTATCGAAATAATACGACTTTCCATAAATATCTATTTTGTCGCCACTCATTACCTTAAGGGTTATACCCAATCCCGTTACACCTACTCCACCATCGGCTTTTAACCTATACAGTTTGTGACTATTGGCCGTCACGTCGCTGTAACAATTAGTATTAACCGGTTGATCTGTAGCCGCAGGACCGCCATTTTTGTTTTTATAATCAGTTATACCGGTTGCCACCGATTTATCTACTATTTTATCCTGATCTATATTATAAAACTGCTTTTCAGTATAAACCGCATCGTTAGCATTGTCAGGGTTTCCTTCGAGCGTAGCAGCGGGATAAATATCCTGCTTTTGTTCTTCAGTAAGCACCATGCGTACATTACCCAGGTGATCTTTTATAAAATAGTCATACTCGTAATGTGCCTGCTTTGTTGCCGACGCTTCAAGATAGCGCAGGCGGCCATCACCATTACTCTCAAACTGCAGTTTGTCGGTATACTGCAGGCCTGTTAAGTCAGCATGGTTATACGCTTTACTTTCATATACAAACCCGCCTAAATAGGTGGTGGTAGTAGTAACATCGCCTGTAAAAGGACTATTATCATAAGTTATCGTCACATTCTTTTCAGTAACAATTTTCTGCAGCTTATTACCTAAAGCATCATACACATATTTAATAATGCCTTTATCGATATTATTAGCGTCATGCACCGCAATCTGTTGCGGCAAGTTCATATAATTATAAGTAATAGCGCCTGCATTGGTTACATCTGTGGCCTGTCCGTTGATGCGTTTATTTTTATCGGTGACCATATTACCATTTGCATCGTACCCATAGTCGTTACCAGTGGTATTGTTGTCGGTAAAATCGCCCAGCTTATGATCGGTGGCAGCTGCCCCCTGCTCTGCTATGGCGCTTAATTTATTACCATTCCTGTAATAACTGTACAACATATCGTCAATCTGAGGGCTGGTGGTAACCTTCAATCCCCATTGCTGCATTCGTTTTATGTTACCATTGGCGTCATAGGCCTGGTCGGCATGTATGCCATCGCCCATTTTTATATTGTAGTTTACTTTTAGATTATTCCATAGATGATCGTCGGCATTTTGCTGTATGAAATCACCACGTAACAGGCGGTTGGCTGCATCATAGGTAAAGTCATATTTACGCCTTATGTCATCGCCATCGCTCTTCCACATTATACCGGTTATGTTTCCATTGTATTCGCTTTTGTTAAAGGCCTGCCCTGCTTTATTAACAGTTTTATCATAACCCAATTCGTATCCGAAAAGAATACCGTCATTTGTTTGTCCTTCCACTCCCAGGTAATTGCGGTTAACGCCCAATATCCAGTTCCTGATATTGTAATCATAAGTAAGCGTTTGAACAGGATCGGTTGTGTAACCAGTACCGCTGGCATCTTTCTTTTTACCTATATTCTTTATCTTGAGGCGGCCCAGCTCATCATACTCATTGGTTACAATTTCCAGATCTGGTTTATTTACTGCTACATTGTTTATGGTACTGTTCACTGATCTTGTAACAGCGGTTTCCTGTGCCAGGTTGTTATAGGTTATTTTTGTAACAACGATATGGGTTTGGGCATTGGCGCTGCCTGCTTTCTGCTGTTTTTGTACAGAAACAAGCGGCTGATCACTGAAGGTGTATTGATTGGTAATAATATCCGTTCCACCTGTGAGGTTAGTGCTTTTCGCCTGTATCACTCTTCCCTTTTCATCGTATATGTTTACAGTATACAGATACTGACTGGCTGTACCCAACACTTTTGCCTGCGTCCACGTAACGCGCCCGTTGGTCTGCCTGCTTTGTATTACAGGATCGGCATAGGGAAAACTGTTATATGCAGTATTCAGATAATTACTGCCGGTGTAAGTGGCATCCAGATCGCCGGTAACACCGCTTGCTGATGGAATGGTAGCATACGTATCGTACCCTGTTTGAGTAAGAAGAGTAAATCCTGCTCCGTTGGGAATTGGATTGTTTACATTCGCGCTACTGGTTGTTGTTCCGGCACTTACTATTTCTGCGGTAAAATTCTTATCGGTAGCTGTTGTAAAACCCTCATTAAGCGTAATACTATTCGTTGCCTGGTAAATGCCCTCGGTGTTCGGGTCCTGTAAAGGCAGATCATACGGCAGGCCATTCGATGTTTGAGAAGTAACAGTTTGTTGTAATGAAGCAGGCAAACCTGTCCAGGTCATTAATCCGGTTATTACCTGGCGATTGCGGGTATCGTATAATATACCCAGCCATTGATTATTGGGGCGCTGATTCGCATCCTGGGTAAATACCAGGCGGTCGCGAATATCATAGACCATAGCTATTTCGCCGCTTCCCGGATCTTTTTTACGGATGACCCGTTTGCGTTCGTCGTATAGATACCTGAAACATTGTTCATTTAAAATATTTCCATTCAACGACGTGATATCCCAGTTGTTTTGGGTGAGCAGGTCGACTCCAGCCGGTTGAATAACAGCCCTGAGCGAATTAAAATCGTCATAAATGTAATAGGTACTTAGCCAGCCTGGGTAGCCACTGCCCCGGCCGTCATCGGCAGCAGCCGTTAGCTGTACTTTTTTCAATATAAGTTTGTCTTCCTTATTACGAAGCTCTATTACCTGGTGGCCCTTTTCATCTACGGTTATGATTTTAAACAGTTCTCCTTCGGGATATACCCCATCGATATTATAGGTTCCCCAGTCGTCGGTTACATCCTTTACGCTCCAGATTTTTACATCATCGACGGCGGTGTTGATCCTATATTGATTTTCAACGCCCCTGTCGCTGCCTGCCCAGTTATCACCTGCTGCTGCAACTTTTTGCACCCGGTTCAATGGCGAAGGTTCAAAAATTGTTTTGCCATAATAAAAAGACTCATTGCCATTTATCACTTTATGAAAACCATTTAAATCGCCCAAAGCATTGGGTTTATAATTTCCATTACTGGCCGATGCAACATAGGGCAACCAACTGATGGGTTGCCGGCCGTATTGGTCATAGGTAACCGGCACAACCAGGTCCTGCTCGTTTTTACCGGCTTGCATGGAAACTGTTTGCATAAGGCGGCCAAGGCCGTCGAAATAATCGGTCACCTGCTTTACTTCTGCAATAGGCACTATACCGGCTGCGGCTTGCGGATCGGTTACACCGCTACGAACGAAAGATCTGGTACGGATGTAATTAAGATTTTCAACATCGATAACGCCAATGTTTATGGTGCAAACGTTTGTATAGGCATCTTCAGTACCGCAGTGTACGCGTCGCCTGAAATAAGTAGTAGTTGTAACCGGATTGGGTTCATAGGTCAACCCCTGCGCATTCACACCGGCAATATCTGTAAACGTAACGCCGTCATTCGAGATCTGCCATTGGTATTGGTAGTTACTATTGCATCCGCCTCCAGTGGCCGGCCCTGCCGTTAATTTACCCGGTGTTGATCCGGCTGGAACGGTATATTTGTAGGGCAAAATTGAATTAGGTTCTAATTTAGGATATACATCTACCCGGGCCACCTGGCTATAGGCTTTTACACCATGGCTTGTTACTACTAATCGATAGTAACCGCCCGATGTTAAACCGGAAGGTGTATAGGTAGCGCCTGTCGCGGCTCCAATAAGTGCCGGGTTGGCAAAAGCAGGGGTCTCTGAACGCTCCCACTGGTAGGTATAGGTGCCATCTCCGCCGCTAACCCCGTTTACCGATAACGTTGCTGCTGTGGTATTATAGGTAATGATCTGATAGGCGGGCGATATAGCGCCTATCTGTATGGCAGGATAAGGGATTACATTCACATCTACATATGGGAAATCGGTACAGCCCCCTGCTACATCCCAGCAAAAGCCGCAGCTGGTTTTATTACGCAAATGAAAACGGTATGTACCAACGGTATTAGATGCATAAGTAAAGGAATATTCGCCTGCATGCGCATCCTGGAAAACATTCCAGTTGGCCCCGCCATCGCTGCTGGCCCAATAATGCGGCTCACCGGTTCCACTCTGGCTGGCAATAGTTACCGGCTGGTCAACATATACAGTTGCAGCACTTGCCAAAATAGTTCCGCTTACCGGTTTGGGATTTACTGTAATTGTAAAGGTAGCAGGATTGCTAATGCACCCTCCATAACTAAGCGCACTTACCTGGTAAGAATATTGTCCGGCTCCAAGCGAAGCCGGCGTGATATATCGCGGTCCCTCGTACAACACATTGCCGCTACCATCGTACCATTGATAGATCCAGGTACTGCCACTTGCCGATAATTCAATACCAGTTCCTTCACACCCTGCAGTGTTGCTGGTTATAGTAGGCGGGTTCGGGCTGGGACTGTCAAAATAAAGATGATAATAGTTCACTGAACAACCACCAGGCTGAATTGGTTTTACATAATAATTGTCCTGAACGGTCATATTGAAATCTTCTATCTCAAAATAACCGTTGCTACTGTAGCCAACTATCTGATAATTACCATTTATTAATTGATACAGATAATAAGAAACTCCGCTGACGTTGCAGGTAACCTGCATCCGCGCCACATTGTCCATACCACAAAAACGCGCATAAGTTTGTGATATAACCGGCAGGGTAAGGAAGCTGGCCGTATAGAGCTGCCGCGACGATTCGCAACCTGTATTATAATCGTAATAACTAACCCATACCTCTGCGCCATCAGTGGCATAAAAGCTTATCTGCCCGTACAATATTTCATCGCTCGCTATATAGGAGGTTTGAAACGGCGTAGCGTCTGACGAAGAGTGATACCAATGAAATTCGCCATATAGATATTCCCCGGGTGTAGCGTTGTACCGCGCCTCAATCACTATATTTTGTGGTGAACACAAAGCGCCCGATGGGTATAGCTTGTTCACAGAATAATTCGGGTAACACTGGCCTTTTGCGGCAAGACCTGAAAACACCACTACAACAAACAGGAATGCCGGCATATATTTATGCAGTATCGATCTACTTAAAGCAGTAAGCATAGGAGCTATTTTTTAGTCTACTTTCAATATGACGTTTTGAAGCATTAAAGCATTTTATTGCTTGAAATGGTATTTTACAGTTTTTATAATATTGCCATCCTGGTCCCTGATAACAATTAACCTGCCCAGGCCATCGTATTCGTAACGCGCAATGCGGCTATCTCTATCACAACTGGTAATAATACCTGTCAATGGCAAATAACAGTAAGTTTCAATTTCAGCATCGTTGGGGTACAGTCTTAACTCATCAATAGATGCGCCAGTACCCGTTATCGATACAGATGACGTAGTGTTGGGCAATACATGTTCATAATACGTCCAGCTGTTTTTAGTCAACCCTGTATT
Source organism: Niastella sp. OAS944 (assembly GCA_024809215.1). Taxonomy (GTDB): domain Bacteria; phylum Bacteroidota; class Bacteroidia; order Chitinophagales; family Chitinophagaceae; genus Niastella. The sequence goes on from JANUBW010000001.1 coordinate 543,836, forward strand.
GCTGGCAGGAACAGCTGTTCCATTGGCCGACACATTTATTGCTCCGGTTGCCCAGTAGGAAACAATATATTGTTTACCGACAGCGGGGCTGGCAACAATTGTTTTTCCGCCAATGAGGTCATACGATTTCTGACCGGTAATTTTATTGCTTGTGTTGCGCGAACCATCGGAAATGGTCCAGTTACCTTCATTTTGGCCATTTTCAAAACTGGTATAAGCCACTTCAGAAAGCTGTGCATTTGTTGCTTTGGCAATCGGTGTGGTATGCAGAACATCCCACAGGTAAGTTTGTGTTACCCCGTTACGCGATACAACCTGATTAAGGTTGCCACCGCTGAAAATATAATTTGATTCATCGAGGTACCTGCTGTCTTTGGCAAGACCTGAACCCGATACCGTTGCTGCTGAAAAAGTAGTGGAAGGTGAGGCTAAGCTGATCTGTTGTGTTTTAACAGGGTATAGCTTACCGCCCGGATTGCTTACAAAATCGTATTTGGTAAAAGCGGCGTGGAGCAGTTTTCCGTTCCTGTACTCAGCTTGTTCAATCAGCGGGTTTTGATGAATATCCTGTAGAGCAAGGATGGGCTTAAGGTTGCCATCGGCGGAATTTTCTGCACTCTGGTGACAAGTATTGAAATTATTGGAAGCATCAGTAAAATTGCTTCTGCGCGTTTGTATATAACTGCTTCTCGCCTGGTATTGCCGCCATCTGTATAACTGATACGCCGCATAGCGGCAGTTCACATTATTTGCACTGGTGCAGGTATTAACCGTATTATAAAATGCAACAAGATTGTTGTAGGATGCATCGTTCCAGGTTTGAATGCCTGTTGATAATGCTTCGCAGCCCTGCAGGCGGAAGTCTGAGGCATATTTATAAATTGTTGAAACGATTCCGCCGCCAGAGATATAGGTTACTGCCCTGCTTAGCTGGTTGTGATAATTACTGTTATAATACGAAACGTTTGTAGTTGAAATGCTGTTGCCGTCGTTCAGGTTATACTTCGTTGAAATAACAGAATCCATTACCCTGCGGTACGACTTCAATACATAATCTGTACCCCACACAGCACTTACATAACTAACCGCAAATGGATCACTGCTTGGGAATAGAGAAAACTCACCGTCCCCGCCTCCGGGATCATCGGTGATAGAATAGCCAAATCCGCGGTCCGGGAATGCCAGGTAGGCGACGTTCTTAACAATAGTGCCCGGTGTTTCAATAGCATCCTGCTGAAATTGCGGGAAACAGGATTTATCAGCTACGATCTGTCCGTTTTCGTTATAATGCCCTTCGTATTTCAGTTCACCCCGCATGGGCTCAAAAGGCAGCGGCCCTTGCGGGTAACTGGGAATAGTGGAAGTACATTCACCTGTATTAAGAAACCTTGTACACACATCTGAAATCTGGTTGTCCCAGACATTAGATCCATAATACCTGAAAACGCTGAAACCATTACCTGGCTGAGCAGCCTTTACTTCATAATACCCGATATGATTTCCCTGGGTGGTTTCCATGGGACGAATGCTTGTGGGAGAAATAAAATAAGGCAACGTTTTAACGCCATCACAGAACAGGCAACCATTTCGACTACACACATTGCCGGGACCGGAGGTAAAAAAACTGTTGCCTACTATTTTAAACAGGTCGTTTCGTAGCAACTGCAGATAAACAGGTTTGCTGTATAAAATACCGGTTGATGAAGGTCCATAGGTATAATTGGTAACCACATCCGGCGAATTCATTGCGTCGTTACTGGTAACTGTTTTTATACGCAGACCGCCTACTATAGCCTGAGTATTGACCGGGGTTGGCACCCATTCATAAAAACTGCTCGATGCGCCGTTACCCCCTGAAGCATTCAGTTTGGTAATTACTACCTGGTAGGTGCCGGGCGTTATTTGAATGGTTTTTGTTTTTTGCTGACCCACGTCTACGAAAAGGCTCTCGAGGAGGTAACTTCCGTTATAGATATCGAGCCGTGCACTACCACCCTCAGAAGAATTGTATATGCTCATTTCGTAGGGATTGCCGGTAAATGTCATCATAACGGCGAATGGGTTGCTGCCTCCATCACCAAGCCATCCGTTGTGGCCGTCGTACCCGCCATTTGGCCCACCACGGGGAACTTTATCATATTTCACATAATTTACAGCTACTTTATGCGGCTCATAATCGAACTGTGTAGTGCCTCCTGTGGGATAAGTGATCTTCTGCAATGCCCCGCCGCGCATAGCAGGCCAGTGTGAATCCCTTTCTGCTCCATCAACAGTCAGCAATTCGTTACCCGTTTTCAAGGTATAGGTAGGAATGAGCGTTCTGTTGTTATCGGCGCCGTTATAAAAACCCCAATGGTCGATTCCAAAACTTAGTTTGCGCGCTACGGTTTCTCCATAATAATTGAAGGTATAGGGCGGAACTGATACAGACTCATCGCAGGCTGTTTCCTGAACGCTCTCGAGCTTCAGCCGGTATTTATCTGACTGAATATTGTTACAGATACTGGTGAAGCTATTATAACAAAGCAGGTTACTTAAACCGGCCCCGTCGAAAAAGTAACTGTAATTAAAGTTGAACGTTTTACACAGGTCGGGAGATTGTATTGAAATGGAACCAAGTGTTTTGGCAGTGAGGTAAGCGTGGGCGGCATCGTCGGGACTATCGTACCACGATTTGTCCTGGTAGCCGCTCAAATCGGTACGGGTAGTTCCAGGATTCAGGTCCATTTCTCCGTTCTGGAAAATGATCTTATTGAGTCGTACGCCATCAATAAAATTCTTTACAATATCGTAATCATAGGCCCAGTCAAACGCCCCGGCGGTTTGCGTTTGCGCATTTGACTTAGGGAAAGTAGATAATGTATAATAGCTGTATTGTTCTTTCTGATAAGTAAGGGTAATCGAAGAAAGGCCATCGGCCGAAACTACTTTATTTAAGAACCACGATGAAGTAGAGCCCTGGCCGGTCCAAAAACTTTTAGCGCTGGTAAACGTAGTGGTTTCAATGGCATTGATGTTTCCATCGCCCGAAGTATTGTCTCCGAAAATATATTTTGTGCCATCGGAAGTGGTTATGGTAAATCCATGAATGCCATAAAAATCCGGTGTACTGCCTACAGGAAAATTAACTTCTATTTTCAGATCACTTTCAGGAACGAGAACGGGCGTTCTGTCGTCGCTGAAATAAAATTTACCGGTATATCCATTAAAATTATAGAAGTACAGATCAGGTTCTCCATCTTTTATTCCTTTGGCAATACCGGCATCATCGGCAGGATGTGTCATAGCAGGATCGGGGCACTCTAAATTATTGCAGGCACCACCACCAAATGAGTATAAATAACTGTAATAACCATATTCGCTGTAATAGCCATACTTCGTATAGGCGGCGAGTATGCCCTTGTCGTCGGGTGCTCCCATAACACTGCGGGTAATTACGCCACCTGCATTCAATACCCATCCTGCGCCGACCCAGCTGGCTTGTTCCTGCACCTTTAAACCCGATGCATGGTAACTTAAACTGACCGGCATTTGCAGCGAGCCCGATTTAATATTATAAAGTGGAATATTGATAGCAGGGGTACCGGTATGATAACTCACCGGAATATCGCCATACTTCGCTAGGGCGGCGGCTGTTGGTGATGAAATGGTTACCTGGTTGCTGATGCCTATATTCTGCGCATTACTGTTGCTAAAAAACAACATCCCTGCAAGAGCGGTCGTCAAAAGACGCCATTGTATTTTTTTAGCCATTACTTGAATACTTTCGTTTGATTGGTTACCCGGTCTTCCAGGCCCGTGTATTTGTGTTCAATTTTTGAGAAATAAGACGAGGGAATGTCAATAATACCGTCAACAGAAAGTCTTTTGTTCTGTGCAGATATCAATATTGATCTTATAAATCAATCGCTATTATTTATTCTTATCCATTAAGTCGATTAATTTTTTCTCCAGTAGTGCCAACTTTTCGTTTTGTTCTTCCAGCTTCTTATTTTGTTTCATAACGATTACACTTAATTGATTGTGAATACTATTAGAGCAAGCAGCATAAGCAAAACCAGGATGGACATAAAGCTTGATTATGCAAATAGCGGGCGCTATTCGGTATTCCTAACTTAGAGGCCTACGGGTTTTGGGTTATCGTCACACAAATATATACTACAATATATACATTACCCCTTTCTGTTAGTCACATTTTATACTCGTGCATTTTTTTGCAATAGACGTGTAGATTCAGGCAATTTTCGTGTTGGTAAAAGCCAGCTAAAAGCAGAAATCCCCCCGACACTTCGGAGGGATTTGTGGATTATTTTGCTGCGTTCGTTGTGATTACTAAACGCCAGCGCACAGGTGGCTGGCGAAACTTTTCTATAATAGCCAGTAACACATTCGCTATTTATTTTTATTCGTTAATTCAATTATTTTTTCTTCCAGTAGTGCCAGTTTTTTATTTTGTTCTTCCAGCTTTTTATTTTGTTCAATCACATACAACGTCAATTCCTCTATCTTCTTCAACAAAACAGCCTGGTTTTCACCAAGGTTTATACCATCTTTTTTAACAGTTTCCGCTGATGGAACTTCTGATAGGTGATGATTTTGCTTCAGATAGCTTTCTACATCAGCAAGGGATGGCAACCTGTAGACGGGATCAAATACGTAATCTGGCCAGCTAATCGTTGTAACATTAGCTTTATACTCTGCTGCTTTAACAATTCCGGCGATCTGTAGCTTATAAACACTATCAGGAATTATATTTCCTATGCTTACATTGCCATTGTCTCCAAGTGTTAACACTTTCCCCGCATTACCTGAACCATACCCCCAGAATTGAAGGCCATTACCGTATTGGTCCTTCATATTATATATAGCCCAATCTTTGTTCTGACCTACATTTGTCTTACCTGGGTGTGTTAACATTAGTGTGCCCCCGATATTATTGTTGTCATAACTAGATTCAATATATACTCTACCACTATTCGATCTCAAATGTATATTACCATTAGCTTTTTCATTTGCAATATGAAAATCAGTACTATCGCGAAAACCCATCCATAGGTTCCGAAATCCGTCATTATACAAATATTGCCGGGCTGAAGCATTTGAACAGTGATTAGAATCAGCCAGGGCTTTGATTGCGTTATTTAACCTTTCCGTTGGCGAACTTGCTCCTACACTATTATTCGTTTGCGCGAACGATGCGATTTGAAACAGAGTCGTTTCTAATATGACTACTATTATTACCTTGAACATATACATATATTAGTATTAAATTATTATGCCGCCAACAATGTAAATGGGATAATATGCATAACACCTGTCATACAGGAGGCGGAAGCTCATTAGGCATTTCTAACCTTTACGTTTAGGGGCTTAACTCTGGCCGCAAATATATACCAGAACTTATTTTGCATTACAAACTGTTAGTCACAACTTTGGCACATGTACCTTTATCACTGACAAACGTGCAATTAAAACAAATTAGGCTATTTTGTCACAGTTATTAAAAAGCCACTTTAATTCCTTTTGGACTATTCCAATCTTTCCTAACTTCGAGCGCATAAACCCTAAGCTCAACACTTGTTCATGCTACAACCAACCCCAATTATTACAAATTTACCGGCCTACAAATTAGTTATCGTGCACAAGCTAACCCAAAAGTTTAGTTGATTGTACAGACGGAAAAATACCTGATGCTTTTGGCCGACTTACCTTCCTATGACTAATACGGTGCAGATCGGCTGGAGCTTTTTTAGCGATCGATTCCATATTTTTATAAACACAACTTTTTATGAGATTCTCGTTCATTTTTTATGCTATTATTTTTGTTTTTTTCACTACAACTGCTAATGCTCAATATTGGTCGCCGAGTGGCAGTTTAGGCCTTGCCACTCAGCCTTCATATAGATTAGATATGAAAACTGACGCTATAATTGATGGCATCCGGATATTGCATAATGATCAGAAAATGGTAAAAATTCATAGTGGTTCATTATTCGCTACAGCATACAATCCCATTACACAGGAAGGCGATGCAGGTATAATCTATGGAAACGTGAATGGCAATATAGATTTCGGATTTCTACTTGCACCCTGGTCAGGCACAGAGTCTGGACTTAGAATGGATAAAGATGGAAATATAGCCATTGGATGCCACGAAACAAATGGATTTAAGATGGCAGTTGCCGGCAATGCCATCTTTACAAAAGTAGTCGTAAAAGCCCTACCTTGGTCTGATTATGTATTCAATGCAAACTACCGCCTGCGACCGCTCAACGAAGTAGAACAATTCATTAAAATACATCATCATCTACCTGAAGTTCCCTCAGCAGCAGAAGTAGAAAAGAACGGAATAGATGTGGGCGATAATCAAGCCACATTACTGAAAAAGATTGAAGAGTTAACACTGTACGTGATTGAGCAGGAAAAGCAGATTAAGCAGTTAAGTGACGAGAATAAGAAAATGAACTTATTACAAAAGGAAGTCGAAGAAATGAAAGTCATCCTGGAACAAATAAAGAATTAAGAGTATCTTGAAGTAGAACACACTTTCTTACGCTAAGTGACAAATAAGTAAGCTTCTCCGATCTTCCCGGAGAGGTTTTCTTATTAGCGGCCCCACAATTTACCTGTTACTCCAACTCATTATTTGAAAGGTTTTGCAAAATGCCTGACATCGTGAGTTATTTTTCATGCCATCAACTCAGTTTTGACCTCAACAAAGTTTGTTTTCGACTAGCCGAGTTATTTTTTAAAAGGACATCTCTTTACCCTGCAAATGTTAATTCCGCATCTCGCAAATGACCTGGCCTCCACTACCGCAATACAGCGAATAGGCACAGCCGATGAAGTTGCCGGCAACAAGAAGGCGTCTCAAAAGTAAGAGGCGCCTTTTTCTGTTTTATGGCGATGTATACAGCGTAATAGAATTGAAGTAAGATTTCTTAGAAGAAGATGTTTTAGGAAGATAATCTTTAAAAGTGCGAAGTGTTTTGTTGGCTTTTTTAAGCCGCCTTCTTCCTTAAGTTGTGTGCGAGTGCCAGTAGACCGGTTTCAACTGCTACCTTTTCTTTGCCTCGTAGCATAAAGCGTTTAAAATTATGATTATATTTAATATTTGCAAACACAGGTTCAGTATCGAAGCAACGCTGTTTTCGTTTTTGGATACCCCGTTTACTCTTTAATCGTTTTTCTGCTTTTTGTTTGAGGCGTTGATTATTTAAGCTGACTTCTATTATGCGATCACCTTTTTGCTGATGACAGGCTCCATGTAAAAAACAACCTTCACAGTTTGAAGCTTTGTATTTATCTATCACTCGTGGATATCCTGCTTTTGTTTCTTCTATCGTCCAACCAATATGTTTCATTGGTTCACCTATCGGGCAAATGTATTGATTGTTCCGTTCATCATAGGTCAACTTATCTACTGTAAATGGATTTTTGTTGCGAATGGTTTCATTCTGCATCCGGTCGAACTGGTTATACTTAACATATGCTGTGATGCGCTTTTTTTCCAGCCATTGATAATTTTCTTCACTTCCATAACCAGCATCGGCGGTAATGTTATTGGGCTTTTGTTTGAAGTTGTTTATGTGTTCGTTAAGGTGGTCAATCAGCGTGTTAGTATCAGTAGTGTTTTGATGGATACTATAAGAGGCTATGTATTGATTATTAGTACTGATCTGGACGTTATAGGCTGGTTTTAACTGACCATTTTTCATATGGTCTTCTTTCATGCGCATGAAGGTTGCATCCTTATCTGTTTTGCTATAACTGTTTCTTTGTTCGCCCATTATTTTTTCCTGCTCTTCATATTTATCCAGGTTGGCTGGCCAGTTCTTTTTGGCATAGTTTAATTTTTGCCTCTTGTCTTTGGCTATTTTCTTATCCTTAAGCGCAGCATTAATCGCATCTACGGTCCGAGTAACACTTTCTGAGTCAATTTTATCAAAGCCCGATGGATCTGTATCATCTAATTCTGAGGCTGCAACAGACTTGGCATACTGCCACAATTCATTTAATTGCTGCTTTATTTTCTCTCTATTATGTTTAATTGTATTGCCCCATACAAACGTATACTTGTTGGCGTTGGCTTCTATCTTAGTGCCATCAGTGTATAAATCTTTGATACTCAATAATCCTTCTTCGCATAACAATAAGACAACCTGAGTGAATATCGGCTGTAACGTCTTCTGAAGTCGTTGTCCACGAAAGCGGTTGATGGTATTGTGATCTGGCGTGCTCATGCCGGCCAACCACATGAAGTTTATATTCTGTGATACCGCTTCTTCAATTTTGCGGCTACTGTAAATATTATTGATATATCCGTATACCAGCACTTTGAGCAGCATGCGGGGGTGATAACTACTGGTGCCACCTGGTTTATATAGTTTGATTAACTCACTTATATCCACTTTTTCCAACACTTCGTTTACTATCCGCACCGGATGGTTAGCAGCAATCATCTCATTTAAATCAGGCGGAAGTAACATCGCCTGGTTTTGGAAGTTGCTTTTAAATACAACAGTTAATGTTTTGCCTCGTGCCATACCCTTAAAAACAATACGACAACGGCCTATTACTAAACCTTTAAAGACTTTAGTTATACAGTGATCTTGTGGATAAACCCGCCCTAAAAACTGAAAATGAAAAAGGCGCCCCAAAAATTACTTTTGAGACGCCCTCTTTTGCGTTCGAAATATTCTTGTGAAAAAGTTTACGCAATCAGTACAAGCAGCGGCCCAACCTTAGTCTCAGCGATCAGAAAATTATTTTTATGGTGGCGATCTTTGATCCACTGGCTGCATGCAACACTTCCGCAAAACAAATATTGCTATGGGGAAACTGATCTGCTGGTATATTTATTACATTCTCTCCTGTTTCTACAGGCACAACAGCACTGGTATAAAGGGCTTGCCCAAGCAGGTCAACCACCCGCACCACTACCTGTTGTTTTGCCTCACTATTCAGATACAAATTAATAACCTTATTTATGACCGGATTGGGCCTTACAGAAATGGTTGTTCGGGTAACAGCTGATAATCGCAGCGTAACTACGGAACTATAGCTGCCATTACCACTGTTATTAATCTCCCTGATACGGTAGCGTATGGTACCACTTAAATCAGTAACATCTTCGCTGTATGTATAACCATTCTGCCCGTTTGCGGTGGTATTATATACTTCCTGCCAATGAACCGCATCCAGGCTTCTTTCCACAACATACCCGATAATACCAGCGTCTGCAGTTGTTTGCCACTTCACATCTGCATACACTTTTTGTGATACCGGCCGTTGCGATACCGATAGATGTGTAAATTGCATGGGCAGCACCAACCCTCCTGATTCAACAACAACCAGACCTCGTCCTACTGTAGCCATATACGCCCGGCCATAGACGTTCATATCGCCCATTACAAAATTACCGTTCCCCACGCCTCCCCATTCATGGGCATCGTCATTTATTCGTATCCAGGAAGCGTCCTGGTCTGTAGAACGGAAAATACCTTTAACTCCGCTAACGGTTCCCCAAATGTAGGCGGCGGGATAAGTAGCTCCCGTTGCAGCTTTACCAAATCCAATGGCTTTGCAATAAGTAACGTTGGGAACAGTTGTCCATGAAGTTCCATTGTTCGTGGTGTATTTCAATCCGCTCCCGTTTAAAGCTACCCATACATGTCCTTCATTATCCGGAACAGCACTTGCTCGTCCTGATCCCCATTGACCCGGGTTAGATGCTGAGGCGGTAAAACTTACACCTTTGTTGGTACTTACCAAGAGTTGTCCTGTGCCAGGATTATAAATATAAAATTTATTGGTATTAACGTGATCTGCTATTGGATAAGCATCCTGAACATTAGTAACTCCTGTACTTGTCCAGGTTCCTCCATTATTGGTTGAATAATAAGTGGTACTTGAGCCCCCGGGACAATGTAGCGTTGTATTCCCATCTGCCGACAATGCGATTTTCCCATAAGAACCATTAATAGACGCCGATGTTGGGAAGGTTGCTCCCTGATCGGTAGAGTAATATATTTTATCTGTAACCCTTACCACTTTACTGGTGTTGTTTGCGGCATATGCCAGGCCACTGTTGGAACTGGCCGCGGGAGTCATATTCCTGGTTGGATAGGCATAAATATCAGTGTACAATGCTCCGGCCTGGTCTCCTACTCCAATTATAAAAGGACCACCGGGAATGCTTATAGCGTCGAGGGGTACCGTTTCTTCCAGTCCTTTTACATCAAATTTCCAGGAAACGTTGGTTGCATTAATATCATCGGAGGTAAAAAGTCCATTCCCCGACATAACCCTTACCCTTGCCGTATTTTTCGGATCAAAGTCAATGCAATCTGCCCAATGTATCCCATATGGAGCAATCCAGCCAATGCCATTTGTGTTCAGGGTGCTTGTGCACGTCAACTTTGAGGTCCACGTACTTCCTCCGTCGGTAGATAAGAAAATAAAATCCCCCCATACGTTGTTGCAAAACTGGTTGTTATTCCAGACGTTAACCGTCGAAACAATAACCCTGTTTTTATTTGTCGGATCAACACTCACCCCGCCATAAGGGTAATTATTCCCATTGGGTGTAATGTTGGTCCAGGTTCCGGTAGCAGTAGCCAGTTTGTAAACTCTGCCGCTGCTGCCGTTTGATGGACCCTGTTCATTCGCCATTGAGATATATAAAGTAGAATTATCAGAAGATAAAACAGCCCTGTGGGGCATAAATGAATTATCAGGCGTAATTGCAGTGAACGTGCTGCCGCCATCCGTACTTTTATATATATTATTGTCTCCTGTTCGGGATACTCCTATATAAATAGTTTGGGTAACGCCTCCCGAAGCACTGGAAGGATCAAACACTACAAAGCAGATTCCGTTTCCATTGGTTGTAGTTGTTACTCCGCTCCAGGCCAGTGTCCAGTTTAATCCTCCATCGGTACTTTTCCATAAACCGTTTGCTTTTGTTCCGCAAAAAAGGATGTTGCTGTTATTAGGATCCACAGCCAGACGTTCGCCATTACCCCTTCCCAAAGCATTTCCGTGAGTCTTAAATTTTGAAGTTACGTCCACGATAGTAAATGTATTTCCCTTATCTGTGGATTTTAAGATCGCTGTTTTTCCACCATTAAAATAATCAGTTCCGGCAAACAGATATAGATTATTTGCATTTTGTGGATCCAGCGCCAGCGCTTCTATTCCCTGGTATGTTGTTTCATCCTCAGAATTCCAATCGAGCAAAGGAATCCATTTTGAACTTGCAGCATCCCAACGGTAAGCGCCTCCAACATCGGTGCGACAGTAAACATCGCCTGATGTTTTATGACTTACGATCCCTGTTACAAAACCGCCTCCTCCAAAGGCTACATTCCCAAATGTTTGCCCGTTTAGTTTTGCTGACATTATGTACAACAATAAGAACAATAAAAGCTTCTTAGGATAACATTGTTTCATGTGAGCGGATTTTATTTGTTGGTGAATCCGTTCAGGGGTCAAATGTTATGCCATTAGGGTTGCACCATAGTGTCAGATTGTTTCAGGATGGGGTGGAAAATGTTGCAAAGTGCCTATTGGTGCCTCGCGGATCAGTTTAATGCTGCCATTTTCAACCACCAGGCGGCCCATATAGTTCTGATGGTTATGCGATTTCATTATTTGGCAACGATCATTTTCTCGCCCTTATAAACCACCAATTTTGCTTTAGGTGAAATAGCTGTTCCATATCCTTTTGATTCATTTACCCAAACAATATTAAACACATGCTTTTTCAATGCGCCTGCATAACTCCCATGTTGCTTATCGATGATCACTATTTGCTGTTGTTCGTTCCATTTAAAAGATATTTCTGTATATTTTCCTTTCTCATAATTATAGTTATCACCTTCATCACTGTACAATGTAAAATATCCATCTGCTCCGGGATAGATCCTGATCTCAAGCGTATCCATTGGCTTTTCAGAAGTGTACTGCAGGAATTTTCCCATTGGAACAATAGCGCCTGCTTTTACAAAAACAGGGATCCTGTCTTGCGGCGCATCTGTTTTTACGGTTTGTCCACCGGTGAATTTTTTGCCCGTCCAGAAGTCGTACCATTTAGTTGATTTTGGCAAGTAAACACTCCATTCAATAATACCAGGCTTTGTAATTGGCGCAACCAAAAAAGATTTACCAAACATATATTGATAAGATTGCGCAATAGCAGCAGGGTCATTATTAAAATCCATTACCATTGGACGGGTCATGGTTGAGCCATTTTTCGAGATCTGCCACCCTTCCGAATAGATATAAGGCATCAAACGATAGCGCAGGTCCATCATCCTTCTCATATTGTTCATTACTGTATCGCCAAATTTCCAGGGCTCTGTCTCTGTTTGATAGCCATGCATACGGAAAATGGTATTGAATGTGCTCCATTGAAACCAGCGGGTAAGAATATCGTGATATTCCGGATCGGTGTATTGTGTGCGGCCGGGACGGAAGAAACCACCAATATCTGTTGTCCAGTAAGGCATGCCAGTTAATGAATAGTTCAGTCCTGCTACAATTTGTCTTTTATATACATCCCAATCCCAACCAATATCACCCGACCAATTAATGGTTCCAAAGCGTTGTTGCCCGGCAAAAGCTGAACGTGTAAGTATGGCTACTCTCTTCTGGTCATTCGTTTCCCGCTGTCCTTCATACACTGTTTTGCTTACAAAAAGAGGATAAGTGAGCCTGTAAAAATCGCCAGGTCCAAAATAAGTTTGTTTACCTGCCAGCGCATCGTTTTCCGGTTCGGTGGCATCCATCCACCATGAATCCACACCCAGCCCAAAAAGATTTTTGTTTATGGTATTCCAGTGTATTTTTTGAGTTTCCGGTTTAAAAATATCAATCCATGGACTACCGGGTAAGTACAAATCTTTTGCAATATATTCTTTCGCTACTTCCGATGTCTTATCAAGGTTCTCCCAAACAGAAATAGAAAAATGCGCATTCAAATTGTGTAACTGTTTTATGAACTTAGCAGGTTCAGGGTAATGCGATTCATCAAACTTAGAAATGCCCCAGCCATGTTTGCCCCAGTATTGCCAGTCCTGCACAATTACATCCACGGGCAGATTTCTTTTTCTGAATTCTTCTATTGTTTGTACAAGATGCTGACCGGAAGTGTAACGTTCACGGCATTGCCAGAAGCCATAAGCCCACAAAGGAAGCATCGGAACATTGCCTGAAAGGTTTCTGTATGTGCTGATCACTTCATCTGCATTCTTTCCATAGAACACAATATAGTCAAGACCTTTCGCATTAGGCGACCGGAATGTTGTGGCATTATCAATTTTCTTCCATGATAATTTTGGTATGTTGGATGATTTGCAAACTACCCGCACACTATGTTCGCCTGCCTTTAATTTCACGGTATTACTTACAGCCGGCGGAAGCCAGAAATTTGATTGATCAATAACTGTATTGCCATCAATCAAAACCAAATGCCTGTTATCCATGTTGCCTAAATCAAGCATGAATGAATACGCACCGTCTGAGGACACAGAAATATGTCCCTCATATACTGATTGTTGCTGCGAAACTTTTTGAGTGCCTGCTGATGTTGTTACTTCTGCTTCTTTATTTTCTGTTGATGAATTGTTTAGTTTTGAAAGAATGATATTATTGTCAGCAGGGTTGAAATAGGTAACACCATACTGATGCCACAAAATTCCAAAGCCTCTGTTGGAATAGATAAAAGGAATGGAAATCTGCGTATTTACCTGGATTAATTTTCTTGCAACGTTTTTCAAATTGTAATGACCGTCCTGGAATTGTCCTAATCCAAACAAATATTCATCAGAAGGAGAATCGAAACTTTGCTCTGCAACAAAACAGGATTGCCCCATTATGGAATCAGGTATAAGCTTTCTGCTCCCTGCTTTTTCACTTAAAAAAATTTTTCCTTCCTTATCAATGTAATCAATTGCTCCTGTATGTTTGTCAAACAAAACAGTAATTGCTTTTGTACTTAGTTTCAGTTTAGATGAAGTTTCTGAAAATTGAAAAGCGGGAACAGGAAGTTTATTGATCAAAACAAATTCCCTTTCTTCTTTCATTCCTTTATTCCACTGCACTCGTATTGTTTTATCCGACAAAGGAGTAATATTCAATACGCCTGCTGAAAGTTGAATAGAAAGATGATCTTTTTGCAAACTGTATTTTTCATATGATTGCGCAAATGAAAAAGCAGGCACCAGTGTTAAGAGAAAAAGCAATCTTAGCTTCATGATTTATTGAACAATATTTTTTTAACGATTATTGAATTAATTAAGTAAGGTATCCCCCGACTTTGTTTACTTTTCCTTCTCACTTGTCATAATCATATCGAAACCAGTCTACATCCACGTAGCCCTTATCTTCTTTAGTATTGTAATTAAAAATGCCGATACGGTCTCCCCGGTAGCTGCCCCAGGTGAGTTGAAAGGTACTTTCAAGTGTTTGATACAATCTTCCGTCTGTACTAAAAGCATAACGGCTTATTCCATTGGCATCCCAGGTTGAGCGAAGCCAGATTGACTTTCCGGTAACGGTGACAACCGTAGTATCTTTTCCATTGAAAGAATAAACCAAACTGCGCATTCCATTTTCCTGTTTTAGACCCAATAAGCTATGGCTGGTGGTTGAAAAATGCGTCAATCCGCTGAATTGGCCGTTAGCCATATGGCTGATATCGATTTGTACTGTTACTTTATTGGTAGGCGTACGCATGCTGCGTTGCGTGAGTGTATTTCCTGCCCGCAGTATAATATTTTTTTCATTGCTTGATTGAATGGGCCTGAAAGCATGCAACCTCAAAAAACCCTTTCGCTCTGTCAATGACCATTTGCCGAACCGTGGTTGATAGTTCCATTCCCATTGAACATGTAGTTTTCCGGAATTGAACTCATCGCTGCTTTGAATGGAAAGTTTTCGTTTATAGGTTATAGGGTTTGTACCAGTCCAAACCATGTGACCTATTGTGTCTGTACCAGGCTCGCCGATGACCGGCCAACCATCAACCCAGTGAACAGGCAACAAACTGGCAGGGCGTCCTTCCCAACTGCCACTACCATGGTGGGTGAGAAAGTACCACTTGCCCGTTGGCGTTTGCAGTAATCCACCCTGGTTGGGTTCTCTATCAAGTTTTTTATCAACATGATTTAATTGCCTGATCTCCCACGGACCGTATAGGTTTTTCGAACGTTCCATCATGATCACCCGGCCTTCTGGTTTTACTTCGCTGAAATAGTGGTAATACAATCCATTGATCTTATAAAGTTTATTGGCTTCGCTTCCGGGAGATTGATGTAGGATGGAATCAGACTCCATGATAAGGCTTCTTCCATCAGGCATCATTTTAAATAAATGAATATTGTACTTCTTATTTGTTTTAGGATCATGCGCAAAATTGGTAGCAATAAAATAGAGCTGTCCATCGTCATCACAAAACGAACAACAATCATCCCATCCGCTTGTCTTCCATAAATGATGAAGGGGTTCCCAGGGCCCTGCTGGATTGGCCGCAGAACTCATAAAAAAACCATCATCGGGTGTACCGAAATATACCCAGAACCTGTTTTTATAATACCTGATGGAGCCTGCCCAGATGCCTTTGCCATAACAATTCATGCGGTCCCAGTTCAATTGTGGACTAATGCGTGTAAGATCATCAACCACATGACCGGTAATTTCCCAGTTTATGAGATCTTTGGAATGAAGCACTACCATGCCCGGTGAAAATTGCATGGTAGAAGATATGGCGTAATAATCGTCACCTACACGTATGGCATCGAGGTCGCTGTAATCGGCAGGTAGAACAGGGTTCACATATGTTCCGTTTTCCTGGTCGCCCCAGTTGCCATTCATTTGGGCCTTTGAACATATACCTGCCAATTGCCAGCAAAACAGCAGCGATAAAAATCTGAGACGAATCATCTGAAAATAATTATCGTTTGGTTTTTAATAAATATGCCACTCCCAAATACCCCTTACACCACTTAAAATTTTAACCCGTAAATAGCGGGCCTTAATATTCAAATTGTTCTTGTGTGGCGATTGCATAATTACCTGCCCATGTGCTTCGCAACGCTTCCAGGCTTCACCATTTAGCGAATACTCAACTACATAAGTATGCCCCGCAGTGGGACGAACGAAATACAGCTCACTGCGTTTGAGATATTGCGGCTTTCCCAGATCTGCGATCAGCCATGAGGCTGAATCGCCATCTGCAGCCATCCACCTTGAGCCGTTTGCGTCATCGAAAGCAAACTGCGAAGAAAAAGATTCGGTTCTTTTAAATAAAGAATCCTGATTTCGTTTAATGATCAGATCGGAGCGAATGCTTGATGCTATTGAATTTACAACCCTGATCCTTTTTTCATGCGGTACAGAACGAAGTGTACCTACCCCATTAAGCGTTAGATCAACCGGGCGAATGGTTCCATCCTCGTTAAATTCAAGCTTGTTTACATAGGTTTGCCGGTTAGTGCTTCTTCGGCCAAATTCCAGGTAAGCAAAATAATGATCATCTGTGCCGGGCACGTTGAACACACAACCATGACCGGGACCAAAGATCTGCCGTTCATAATTGGTAGTGGCTATAATATCTTTCTCAGGGAATTCGAATGGGCCTAGCGGCGATGTCCTGCTCATTCCGTAAGCATATTGGTATTTTTCATCACCACCCAGGGTGTACAGGTAATAATAAATTCCTTTTCGTTTGAAAAAGATGGGGCCTTCAGAATAACCCTGTCGCTTTGTAGAAATTTGTGTAACAGAACCAGTATCAACAGAAACCATATCGCGGTTCAGCTTAGCCGCAAACCGGCGCTGCCAGAAAACATATGACTGCCCATCATCGTCAACAAAAACCTCTGCATCTATACCGGCAGGACCTTTAGGATTTTTTGATTGTAACAGCGTTGCTGAAGTAAAAGGCAAAGAAAAACTGTCAACGCCTTTTGCCAGTTTAAAAGGCCCCTCAGGAGAATCGCCAACAGCCGGATACATAAAACCATTCACCGTTGGATAGATGTAGTATTTGCCATTCGCTTCAACAGCTTTACTGGGCGCCCAGTATTTTTGCCCAACTGCAGAAGGGAAATAAGAACCTGAAAAACTCCAGTGCACAAAATCTTTCGATTTCCAAACAACCGGCGGGCCAGATGTTTCCAGATGTTTATCATAACCGTCTGTTGTTGCATAACAATAAAAAGTTCCATTGATCTGCTGGATGCTGGCATCGGCGATCATATCAGGGACCAGGGCATTGCCGAATGGATTTGCGCTTTGGGCGTTTGCAGAACAAGCAATAAGGAATAAAACACAGTTTAAAAATGTTCTCATCATAATACAAGACTATGAAAGGATTTTTATCACGTTTGCAAAGTTCAATTCATCGGAAGGTTTTTCCGGTAAATAAACGATCAAACCATTTTCGTTTCTTTCGAAAACAAGAGACTGTTTTGTGGGTCCCCATTCCACCTTTTGAATTTCCTGCTGAAAGTACTGGCTGTTCTTTGCCAGACTTTTGATCACCAGTTTATTATCTTCAGGCCAGCCCATTGCAGTTGCATACAGCACATCGCCTTTTGTAGCAAATCGAATGTCTTCATGGGTAAACGGCTTTCCCTTTCCTTCATTAAACCCCTGTGCACTGAGCTTCGCCGCGGCTTGTTGTGCAGGCCCTTCGCCAAAAACTGTCCAGGGCCGGGTGCCATAAATGCTTTCACTGTTTGCTTTCATCCATGCTCCTGTTTCTTCAACGATCTTTCTTTCTTTTTCATCAATGGTGCCATTGCCCCGCACCGGGATGTTTAGCATTAAATTCCCATTCTTGCTTACTACATCAACCAACGTTTGAATAACTGTCTTTGCTGTTTTGTAACCATTTCGTTCGTATATGCCACGCTCATAGTGCCAACCGCCAATGCAGGTATCGGTTTGCCAGGGCAGCGGTTGAATTTCGTTAGCTTGTCCTCTCTCAATATCCCACACCATGGCTTTGCGCTGGTTCTCATCCAAAATTTTTCCGTTGATCACCGCCCGAAGCTCTCCATGATCTTTAATGCTCTTGTTGTACATATGAGCGGCAATGCGCAAACCGGCATCGCTAACAGGCCAGAATGGAAGTTGCGAATCATCGAAATAAACTACATCAGGATCGTACTTGTTGATAAGGTCAATTGTGCGGTTGTAAAATTTTTCAATATAGGCTTTATCTGGTTGATAAACGCCATTACCCCATTCCCACTGCCTGTGAATGGCGCCATCATTCCAACTGTTTTCACTCAATGGATGGTTTTGTGCATACAGTTCCTGGGGATCTAACCCATGCCACCATTTTCCCTTGCCATCTGCTTTAGTCAAATTGCCATCATACGGAATACCTGCATATTGGCCATTCTTATCTGAACGTTGCGCCGACTCGTACCAGCGCCATGCATGTGAAGCATGCACACTTACCCCAAATGGAAGTCCATTATTTTTTGCTGCCTTTGCCCAACCACCGATGATATCTTTTTTAGGGCCAATGTTAGTTGCATTCCAATTCTTTTGGTACTTACTATCATACATATCAAAATTGTCGTGGTGGTTGGCCATGGCCATAAAATATTTTGCACCCGCGCTTTTATACAAACTCACCAGTTCTTCGGGGTTCCAGTTCTTTGCCTTCCACTCATTGATCACATCCTTGAATCCAAACTTCGAAGGATGACCGTATTTTTCAAGATGTATTTTATATTGTCGCGAACCTTCCTGGTACATTGCTCTTGCATACCAATCGCCGGCTTCGGGCTCACATTGCGGCCCCCAGTGCGCCCACATACCAAATTTTGCATCACGAAACCAATCGGGTGTTTTATAATGCTGTAAGGATTCCCATGTGGGATTGAATGGGCCTTTTGCAATGGGTTCGCCCGAATAAGCTGTCTGCAAAATATCATTGCCTAAAGCATGAGATAACCAAAGGGACGGCAGCGAGGCTGCCATTCCCTTTATTAATGTTCTACGTTTCATTTATGTTATAGCTTTACGATCTTTTTAGTAATGAGCACTCCGCGGGTCTTTATTTGTAAATAATACATACCTGCAGGTAAACCGCGAACCGGAATAGCTTCGGATGTACTTTTTACCAACAAACTTTTTACCAGCGCTCCGTTCTGATTGTACATTTTTACAACAGAACCTGCTTCAACACCACTTACCTGAATATTCCACTCTTCGTTAACAGGATTTGGATAAACAATAATTTTTCCGCTGCTTATTTCCGTCGATTCATTTTCTGTGCCAATGCGGGCAACCGATGCAGCACAATCACCGAGGTGATCGCCATGGTTTAAATGTTCCTGAATGGAAGAAGATGCAACACAAATGGTTTTGTTGTTATGACAGATCATCACCTTATCGTTGTTGTTGCCGCATCTTACATCAAGTGTATGGATAATAATGGCTGCTGTAGTTGAACATCCTTTACTGTCTGTTACCGTTACAGAATAAGTACCTGCCGCATTTACATTAATGGATTGAGTGGTTGCTCCGTTGCTCCATGAATATGTATAAGGCGCCGTACCACCTGTGGCATTAGCAGTTACCGTAAGCAATGTTGGGCCATAGCCAATGTAAATGGTATTCTTAGCATCTACTACAGGGTTCATGGCATACACATCAGGAATGTTTGCATTCATTGCACCATTTACTATTATAGTAGTTGTAGCTGTATCCATATTACCATGAATGTCGGCTACCGTCCAGGTAACGGTCGATTGCCCGGTATTGAATGAACCACTGGCATCTGCTCCGTTCCCATTTCTTACAGCAGCCCCGCTTATACTATAATTTATAGAAGCAATGCCACAATTATCGGAGGCAGTTAATAAAGGTACACTGTAAGAGCCAGACTGATCGTAACAGAAGACCTGATTGGCAGGTGCGGTAATTACTGGTTTTTGGTCATCGATCTCCGCGTCGCTTAAAGCCCTTTTATAAATTTTGAATTCATCAATGGAACCATTAAAGATCGGATCATTAAATTGAGATTTACCCAGGTAGTTTAAGGTTGTTCCGGTAGTAGTACCCGTAGCGGTAAGTTGCGAAGGCTTAATATTGAGCGCTGTATTCGTTGATACCAAAGATCCGTTTATATACAGGCGGGCGGTATTGCCAGATTGGGTTACCGCCAGCTGTACCCATGTGCCCAACGGGAAGGCATAGGGTGCACTTACGTTTAACTCTGTGCCGCCGTTTTTAATGGCATAACGAACTATTGATGATCTTACGCCATTTACAGTAGTAGTTCCTGCCTGAACTGTAAGGAACATATATTGCGTGGTACTGTTTCCAAAATCAAATACCCGCATCCAGTTTGCAAGTGTATCCATTTTTACCCAGGTTGAAATAGTAAAATCAGATAAAGAGCTTACTATTCCGGTTGGCAACGTAGCATAGGCGGTAGCCGTACCATCCAGTTTAAGTGAATTGGCATATTTACCGGCACTGCGGGTTGCTGTTGCTGCTAATGTACCGTGCATAGCTCCCCAGCTATCAATAGTACGAGTTCCGTTTGATTCATCAAATTTAAGGTAAGTCATCTGCCCAACATTCGGCAATGCCGCTACCTCTGTGCTTGAAAACACTTCCCCAACGCTATCTACCGAAGCAACTACGTAATAATAGTTAGTTCCATTGCTCACAGTACTGTCGATAAACCTTGTGGCGCCCAGGTGTGCAATAGTAGTATAAGGCCCGCCTGGCGTTGTGGAACGCTTTACATTATAAGTAAGATTATGACTGGGGGTCCATTCCAGGATGTTCTTAGCATCGCCAGCTGCAACTATCAGGTTTGCCGGAACATTTTCCACAGGCACAAAACGTAAAGGAAAGCTATATGGAACCGGATCATTATCACTTCCGCCTATAGTAAGTATTTTGTTATCGCTTACATACCAGTAACCGTTACCGGCAGTTTGAGCCCGCTGAACCGCATACGAGGTGCCGTCGAAGTAGATATTCATTGAATTCCAAACGTCCTGGTAAGGAGACACACTGCGGCCAAACACTGCGCTCTCATTAATATAATTGCTAAAGGATGCCGGTGCGCTAAGACAGGTAATTTTGTACCTGCCGTTGCCCTGCTTTGTAACATTCCAAACCTGAAGAAAGGGGTCGGTATTCACGCCTTCAAATAAGGGTGTGTTGGTATTATTTTTAGTCCATAATAAATCACTGTTCAGCGGCTTAATATAGTAATTGCCATCAGCCAGCGTATTGGCGCCGTAATACATAGACGCTTTATACCGTTTGATGGCATTTTCCAGTATAGTAACATAGCCACTGATGTCAATGACTGTAGATTGCGCACTGTATGATGACTGAACATATATAATGCTATCATTTAATTGCGCTTTAGCCGCTACGGGGAATTTACCCAGCTCATTTGATGTACTTACGGCGGTGGTATCGCGTAGTCGTATTGCTTCAGCCAACTTTTTCTGGTAAGTGGAGTCTATTTCCGATGCGGTAACAGGTTCTATTCTAAAGATCTGATTTGGCCCATCCGTCCATCTGGAAATGTCCATTGCAACACCGTCTGCCGTATTTGAGCCTGGAACATCAAGTGATTTCTGACTTTGTTTTCCTACAATATTGTAGGTTCCATTTTCCCGGTCTTTAATAGTCCAAACCTGGGCTTCATCGTTATTAGCGTAATTTCGTTGTTCAATTTTTGCCCCATCCGTTATTGCATTACCCACTACATCCATAACTTTTCCACTGAGTAAATTAGTTATCTTATAATCAGTGCCCGATATGGGGCTGATTATCCAATGCTGACTACTTAAAAACGAATAGGTGTTTTGTGCTACTAATGCACCATCGGCAGTTGAACCATTTTTTACCTCCACCGCTTTATTGCTATGTGTTACCAAAATACGGTAAAGACCCTCTTGTAAAGTTTGTGCAACATAAGGAGCTTTTGGTGTGCCGCCATCGGCAGGAGCATCGGCGCTTGTGCCCGCAGCATTTACAGCACAAACCGTATAATAATACGTTTGCCCATTCATTACATTGTTATCCAAAAAACTGTTACCAGAAAGGTTAGACGCAATTGTGGAGTAAGGTCCACTTTCGGAGTTTGCCCGTTTCAGCGTATAGCTCACGGCGCCAAACGAAGACAGCCATCGAATCTGTACCTGGTTATCGCCGGCGTATGTATATACAGAATGTGGAGCTTCCGGCGTGAGAACAATTCCTCCCTCTCCTCCTGTAACGGATACATTACTAAAGGTAGCCGTCATTGGAGCACCATTGGCGTTTGAGCAAACAGCCAGGCCAATATAGGCCTTGCCGGTAAAGCCTGCATACCTTCCCTGACATTCAGCAGCCCAGCTTACGCCATCTGGTGAGTAGTACGTTGCGATCACATCTCCTACCCTGTCTATCTTAATCCAATAAGCATCCTTCGGGATTGTTCTTTCAGGTTTTTCCCAGTTAGAACCGCCCCTCATCTCCGTCCATCCATGCATAAAACTTTCTGCCCGCTTACCCGATTTAATGGCGATCCATGCCCTTTGTGCAGATGTAGCTGTTAAATCGGAACGCAGCATCAGGCCTGCCCTTGCATTAAGGGCAGTTCCGCCAACCGTTTCCACTTTCGCTATGATAGAACAGTTCCCTGTCACTTCTTTGTAAACGAAGTGTAATCCATCTGCAGCATGTGTCAATATTTCGGTTCCGCCTCCGGTTACTGTCCATACATTATTGCTATAGGAACTGTTGCCTGCCAGGGATGTTGCTCCAATATCCAGATCGGTTAAACCTCCTGTGCCCACTTTTCCAGGCTCAGGAACGATCTGTGTTTGCGGTGGTACAACCGCCGTTGAATTGTCTTCTGACTTGTAAAACCAGGTATATACCGGATCAAATCGCCTTGGTATGTCTGTTAGTCGCTTTGAGATATAATAGGGATTTAGCTTTTTACGGACGATATAGGCGCCATGTAACAGGGTCAAGCCCCATCTTCCTCCATCCCACACCCCGGGGGGATCGGTTAAATAATACCAGTCGGTAGTACCGAAAGGGATGAACCTAATGGACTCACCATTGTTTCTTTTGGCAAAATATTCTCCTAAAGCAAGGAGCCGGTTATCCAGTTCGGAATAAAGGTCCAGCCCCTGCTTCCACAACACTTCTGCGGCAAAAGCAATGGAGCTCCACATACCATGAGAATGGCCCTGGTCTCTTCCGCTTTCACCATGTTCTCCGCTGGGCAGCGTATTTTTAAATCCGGTGGAACCAATATATCTCATTAGCTCAATTACATGTGCCACTTTTGCCGGATCGTCGGAAAATGCGGCGACTGCGGCGCCTGCGGCAATACTCAACGTGCCTTTATTTGCCGGCCCTAAAGCATAACCAGCGCAACCTGACGCCTTCCAGTATACGTTATTAAATAGTTTTTTTACATCTGCGGTATTGGCGGCTGTCCAACCACTCCACGTTCCCCGAAGGATGGAGGCGGCACCGCCAAATGCATAAGCGTAATCGCCTAAATCAAGATTTGCTTCCTGTCCCCCGAATCCGGTTTGCTTATTTGCCCATGCCACTAAAATATCCCTTGCCTTTGCAGCGTAGGCCTCATTACCTGTAAAATACCACATCAGAGCCAGGTTAAACGAAGCGGCCATATCGCTTCTCCACTGGTTAAGGTTATAATTGATATTACGGGCAACCGAGTCAAATGGCCCCTGCATTTGGTATGTCAATTGCGACTTACCATCGGCGGCCAGAATATCATAAGCCTGTTTCCAGGGATAATCACCGGCCTGCACATGCGCCTTCAAAGTGCTCAGGTCTGAACCGGAAAGAGGAATACCCGGATGTGTAAAGGTTTGTGATCGCACTGGCTTGCAAACAGTGACCATCAATAAAAGAAGGATAAAAAAGTAGTTCTTTTTCATATGGCAATTGTTTAATGATTTCTTCGGTGTACAATGGCTGCGCTGCTCACGGTTACACTATCATATGTAGCAGTGTTTACCTTGGAACTGTTCGATGAAACAGCTAACCCAACATAATAGGTGCCGGCCATTGAGACGGTAACAGGAGAACCAACAGTAAACCATTTTATTCCATCAGTAGACTGATAAGCAGTTATCGTATTACCTGCTCTTTGCAAACGAAACCAGCCGGGAGCACGGGTATATGCATTACCTGTTTCAAAACTCATTGAGCCACCCGTAGTAGTTCGGCGCCCGCATCTTGCTTCGCGAACACCGCCATCTCCTGATGTCATACTAAAAGCAATGGCATTGGCAGAAAGCGATTCGCGCATCATGATACCCGTTTTTTGTGCACCACCACCAGCCCATGTATTGGCGGCAACCCTTGCAGTGATGGTTGCATCACCGGTTACAGCTTTATACACATAGCTCAAACCATCTGCGGCGCCGCCAATGCCGGCACCTGAACCACTCACTACAAAAGTTCCATTACTCACATTCGCATAACGTCCGCTGCCAGCCGTGGCAACACTTCCAATATCCTGATGAGCCCAGCCTGCAGGTAATGCACCGGCAGCTGTTGGTGTAGCATTTGCCTGTGCCGAATTACTACTGGTTCCTGCCTGGTTAATTGCAGATACCATATAATAATACGTAGTACCGTTGATTACGCTTGTATCTTCATATAAAGGGTAAGTGCCTTTATAAGTTGCTATGGTAGTATATGGTCCACCGCTTGTTGTTGAACGCAGTACATTATATCCATTTGCAGTGGCAACAGGAAGCCATCTTAACCAAACTTTTCCTACGCTGGGTGTGGCCTTTAATCCTGTGGGTTTGGATGGAGCTGGTGATGCAGGATAAGGTGAGGCAGCTGCATTAAGTGTATAACAAAGCGTACCAAATCCAAGGTTATCATCATGCTCAAATCCTTCGGGTCGGTTGATCTCTGCCATGGCTTTTACATAGGGAGCGCTCAGGCCCTTTCTTACCACGTAATGGTTATAGATCATTTCCCAAATGGGTCGCTGTAGTCGTCCTCTTCCAAAAGCGTTTTGTTCAGAAGCCCAATAGTTCTGAACGTTATCACAGTTGTTGTAGGTGGTATAGGGAACATCTTTCCAAAGATTGTATTTGGCTGTATATTCAGCGCCTGCCAGCAGGCGGTTGTTGTCATAACCATACATATCCAGTCCCTGGTTCCATGCTATCTGGCAAAAGCTTCCCAGCATGCCAACGCCTAACAGCGCATGCTCCTGGTCGCGGCCCGTTTCCTGCCACTGGGCCAACCCTCCCGCATGTAAAAAAGGAATTGCCTTTGTGATATTGCCGTTGCCTGCACCGGATTTAAAATAAGTAATTGCCTCGTTGTACTTGCTGGTATCATCGCACAAAACACCAATACTTAAAATGGCTGTTATGTTACAAATGTCCCAGTTAGCCCAGTAATGCGTAATACAGGTATTGTTGTGACGGGTTAAAAAATCATGGCAATTGGGGTACAGGTATGTGGTCATCATACTTTTGAATTGATTGAAATCCGCTGATGACCAATTGGGATAAAGTCGCAGTACCTCTGCGGCCACAGCAAACTCATACACTGCTATTCCCATTAAGCCGGGTATGTCCTGACCAGCCGGCACCTGGTTCACTGCATAGGCCCAGGCGTTTAGGATCTTTCGTGAGCAGGCGGCATAAGAAGTATCGCCAGAAATATACCAACGCAATGCATTGAGATAAGCAGCCACTGCATCGGCAGAAGCACGTTGACGGCTCACACCCATGTTGGCCTGTGCTGCTGCGGTGTAGGTGTTTTGTGCTTTGGGATGAGCGATCAAAGCGTTCCAGCTATCTATCCAGGGATGCGCTTTTGCCGCCACCTGTGTTTTCATGCGGTCTAAATCGACCTGCGTATGCAAGCCGCCGGGATGAACAAAGGTTTGTGCTGTTGCTGTAATACTGTAAAAGAACAACACGAAAAATAACAGGTATTTCATCTGATAGAATTTTTAAACGTTATGTTTTTTGCAAACTCCCCCACTTTAATATTTGCCTCTTCCACACTATTTATCAGTTTTCCATTGATGCGAAGGTTTTCGAATGTCACTCCCTGCACAAGATGGTCCTTGTCTAAACCACTAATGATCGACGGAGAATTATTAATGCCGTTATAACTTATGTTCTTGAAATAAATATTTTCCACACCCCGGCCGGGGGCAGCATTGTATTTTTGAAAGAACGCTACAGTTAACTGGAGAAGTTTTCCTTCCTGAAAATCATCAACCCGTATATCTTCAAAGCGAACGTTACGTACCAGGTTCATATCGGCTGCCTGAATGGCCATGCAACCCTCGGCAGACGGATCGTCTTCATCGAGCTCCAGCACCTCGATGTTCTTAAATAGTAAATTCTCGATGACCTCACCTGTTTTTTCGGTGTTTCCGTGAACGCCGATATTGACGGTATGCGCTACATCGGCCCAAAGAATGGAATTAGTGACTGAATAATTTTTTGCATCGCCATAAAATTCCCAGCGATGCGCATACACGGCAATGCAATCATCAGAGTTGCGCATGAACACGTCATCAACCGTAACGTCACTACAACTCATAAAATCGAGCCCATCGCTCCAGGGATTAGCACTGAATGATTTTAAATTGCGGATGGTAATGTGATCCGATCCGCCGGCAAAAACCGTATAGTGTTTGGGATTCACTACAATCACACCATCTATGCTTATATTGCTTGCGTGCCTGATCTCTATTCCTCTTTGCGGCTGGTCGATGATACCCCTTCCAATGATGCGCACATTTTGCACTCTGTCGCACAACAACTTTCCTCTTACAATAGCACCGCCGGCAATGTAAACCGTTTTACCTGAGCCAATGTTGAACGCATCACCCGGCAGGTCTTTCGGCAGGTGAACACCCGGCCCAAAATACACCACATTAGGATCGTTGGGGTCGGGACGGGATGTTTCAATGGAATTGGCAAATAAATGCAGATTGTGTAATTTATCACCATCAAACTCTATTGAAATTTTTTTAGGATCATTTAAAGTGAAAGTGATACTGTTACCAATTAGTACCGGTTTTATTTCATAAGAAGATGGGCGAATTTTAACCGACTGTACATTACCGTTGTTTTTTCGAACATACACTTCAACAGTTCCCGAAAAATCGAAATACACCATGGACGCATCCTGTGGCTTATCAAGATCCACTTTTACATTGTATTCATACAGGTCCTGCCATTCGCCTCCGGGCTTGCGTACTTTCACAGTGTAATCATCATTATGCATGGAGTAAACAACTGCCTGCGGTGGAGGATAAGTAATAAGTTGTTGCGCAGTTGTTTTAAAACCATAAGAGCAAAGAAAAAAGATCAGCGATAGAATCTTTTGCATAAGCTTACAAGTCAAATTAATAGGTTTATTGTTTTATTGCTTCCAACTGTCCTCTGATGATACCGTTGGGATACTTTTTAGTATTTATGGTAAAGTAATAGGCCCCTTCAAGAAAGTCGGCCTGTTCGCTTATCGTAAATCCTCTTATACCGGCCAGGCCAAAATTGGCGCTCGCTGCATTATTTGTACTAATAAAGGGCAGCGAACGCACTAAGGCACCGTTTGTGGCAGCGCCGGCCGGACCGTAAAAGTTTACCGAAGTAATGGTGTCGTTGCTGGTTGTTTGCCACAGATCATTCCATGTTATGGTGAAGCTCAGGATGTTCGATCGCTCATCATAAAAACCCGTGAAAGTTCCTGTGGAAGTATTATCAATTGCAGGCACCATTTGTTTGCTGCTTGCAGTTGAAGTAATGGTGTATTGGTCGCCACCGATCCTTTCCTGCTTTCCTCCTTTGGTACAGGCTACCGCAATGGCTGATACAATAAATATAGTTGTCAATATCTTCATAAAAGTGATTCAGTTTGTTATAAAAAAGTTCTCAGTTCTTAGTTTTTAGTTAGTTATTGAGTTTGAAAGTTGGCGAGTGTGAATATAATTTTGAACCTGAACATTAAACAACTTAGAACTAAAAACTTAAAACTCAGTAGCCCGGGTTTTGTTGTAAAGCAGGCGATTTGGTGAGCTCACTTTGAGGTATAGGCCAGAAATACATGGCATCGGTAAATACGTGCTTTCGTATAACTATCACCCTGTACGAAAAACTACCGTTCGCAGCTCTTGTAATTTCCATTCCGTGTGTTTCTCCATTTTCCGTCTGCGGAGCGATCTTCCAGCGGCGCACATCCCAAAATCGATGTTCCTCAAAAGCCAGCTCCACCCGGCGCTCATGCCGAATGGCTTCCCGCATTTCTTCTTTCGTCATACCTGCCTTCAAACCGTACAATCCGTTGGCGCCCGCGATGATGCCTGCACGGCTGCGTATCATCTTTAACCAGTCATACACTTCAGCGGTTGCACCAAAGTATTCATTCGTTGCTTCGGCTGCATTTAACAAAACTTCGGCATAACGCATCACTACCCAGGGACGATACAGTTCGCCAACAGCGCCATTACACATCTTGTACCTGAAATAACCCGTTAATGTACCTGTAGGTGTATACATGCCGTCGAGGCTGGCACTGGTTGCCGCTGCATTCCCTGTTGGAATTACACCCGTATAGGTATTGACCGGCTGGTCGCCAAATGAGCCCATATTGCGAATGGAACCATTATAGTTAACTGTATAAGTGAGCCTGGGGTCCCTGTTCTTATACATATTGTTGCCTATGCCGGCATAACCTGAAGCGGGGTCTGTTATACGTAACCCGTTGATCATTTCAAATTCATCTACTAACTCCTGCGTTGGAAAATACTTTACACCCTGCCACCCGTTCATACCTCCCCTGGAAGTAGGATTGGCGCTGGCTTCAATATAAAAATTATTGGAAGTAACAGCAGGCTGCCAATAAGCGAGAATATGCTCCGGTTGAGGTGTGTTTTGCAAAAAGAGCGTATAAAGAGGCGTAGCAGATGTGGTATATAAACTGTAAACACCCAGGTTAATTACCGCTTTTGCCGCATCAGAAGCCTGCTTCCAGCGTTCAGGATCAGCACCGGGAAAGGTGAGCAGATGTTCAGGATCATCTGCTCTTGGCCCACTATTGAACAGTGGACTGGCTGCGTATAAAAGCATCCGTGCTTTTACTGCCAGGGCGCTGCCCTTTGTCACTCTCAGCTGGTTTGGTTCTCCCGGCCGGTATGACACGGGAAGTGATGCGGCGGCCGCATCCAGTTCATCGGTCAAATATTTAATAGAGGTTTCAAATGAGCTTCGTGCCACGTCTATTTTTTCATTTTCGGCAAATATTTTGTCGCCAATTAATGGTATGCCGCCATAATGTTTTAACAGCGTGAACAGATACCATGCTCTAAAAAACCGAACCTGGCCTGTCCAGTAGTCTCTCGTTGCATTCGATACGGGAATGTTGTCTTTGTTTTTCAAAAAGATATTCGCGGCCCTAACCATAACGAAGGTGGTTGTCCACAGACCTTTGTCGGCATTATTCGCGTTAACACCGCCACTTGAAATTTTATACGTGTAAAAGGTAGGATCGCCGAGCGGTTCCGATTCATCGCAGGCAGCGTCCAGCCCTGTTTGATTGAATCTTCTGGGGTTAAATGAAATTCCCAGGTTGGAATAAAGATTATTGATGATTCCCAACGACCTGGTGCTATCGCCAAAGGCCGCTGTTTCATCAATAGCTGATAAAGGTTTTTGGTCAAGAAAATCTTTTTTGCATGCAGTGATAAAACAGGTAGCTGTAACCAGCCCGGCAAATAAGATGCTCCAATATATTTTATGCGTGGTCATAAGTAATTTTTTAGCGTTAAAAGCCTAGTTGCAATCCAAAGTTGAAGTTTGCCGTGTTGGGATAGGCACTACCGTTGCCACTTGCAATTTCAGCGTCCTGCTGAAACTTACCCATGTCCTGGATATTCGCCAGGTTATAGCCGGCAACATACACTCGCGCATTCTGTACTACCCTGGTACCTTTTAACCAGCTGCCGGGAATCTGGTAAGACAGCTCCAGCGACTTTAACCTCACATACCAGGTATTGGCAAACCAAAAATCAGAGACCGTTTGCCCGGACATATTGTTTATGTTAGTGTTCAGGCCAATGCGTGGATAAGTGGCAGTAGCTGCTGTTGCCGGTGTCCAGCGCTCCAGGTTCCATGGACGTAAATTGCTAAGGAAAGCATCACCGGCGCCTTCCTCTTTTACCTGCACTGCATAACCATAGGCACCCTGCAGCAATGCCCGTAATGTGAATCCTTTGTAGCCAATGGTAAATTCAGCGCCCAAATTGGTGGTGGGTAAATTGGGTTTCGACAACCAGGTTTTATCGGCATCGGTGATAACGCCATCTCCGTTCATATCAGCATATTTCAGGTCGCCCGGTTGTATAACACTCCAAACCGGGGCAGCAACGCCCTTATTTACTTTTCCGTTCGCATCAAAATCATCCATCTGGTAAAATCCAAGGCTATGATATCCTAATGTTAACCCCAGCCCGGTTCCTGTTTTTGCCTGGTAGGGATAATCCGGCGCCTCACTTACGTAAACGATCCGGTTTACAGCATAAGAAGCATTGGCGCTGATCGAATAATTGATCCTGCCATGGCTATTCTTGTAGGTGATCACGCCGTCAAAGCCTCTGTTCTCCGATTTACCAATATTCTTTTTTGGAAGATTCTGTCCAATTAACAAAGGAACATCCCCTTGCTCGATCAACTGGTCATAACGGAAATTATAAAAATAGCTACCACTTAATATAACTCTGCCCTGAAACATGTTCACTTCCAACCCCAGGTCGGTTTTCCTTTCTTTTTCCCAGGTAATATCAGGATTTACGAAGGCGCCTTCTACTGTCGTATTACCATAGTAATTTGAACCTGTTGTGGCATATTGGATAACAGGCGTTACAGGTGGTTCTTTAAGATAACTGACATCAGACCCTACAAAACCAAAAGAACCCCTGATCTTAAACAGATCAAAAAATGGGAACAGGTTCTTGAAGAACTTCTCTTCAGAAAGGTTATATCCCCAGGAAACTGCAGGAAATATTCCATACCGCTTGTCTTCGCTGAACAGGTCATTGCCATTACGGGCAACTGTAACACCAAAGAGGTATTTACGCTTAAAATCATAATCCAGGCGGGCAGTAGTACCGCGGTAATTCATAGGAACTTTTGCGCCATCGATATAATTATTCTGATTTACCAACAAAAGCCCGGTGACATGATGACTGCCAAACGTGCGATCATAATTGAGAGACGCCTGAACAATAGTTTTAGAATTAAAGGCGCCGGCCGGAACCGCGATTGAATATGGCAGCATACGGTATTGATTCTGGTCCCTTATTGCATAAGCGTTCGTAACAGGGTTATATTTATAAGCGGGCAATCCGCTACGGTTAAGGTTGCGGCCCTCATTATTATTGCCGGCATAGGAAATATTTACTTTAGCAGATAAGCCTGAAGTTATAAAATCAAGCTTCTGGTCTGCACCTACAACAATGTTATAGTTATTATTGAACTTTCTTATGTAACCTCCGTTACCCAGGCGAAAAACCGGGTTAATGGCGCCGTTATTAGTTACGGCGCCCGCATAAGATGCATAGCCATAACTGCCATCCGGATTTACTACCGGCATGGCATAGGGAGCCGTGTAACGAAATGAATTCAATTCATGAAAAAGCCCGGCTCCTTCGAAAGCGCCACTTGGGTTGTTAACTGTTTCAAAGCGGCCATTGACATCGAACCGGATCTTTAACGTTTTTGTGGGGGTGATATCCAAATTTGAGCGGTAATTAAAGCGCCGGTAGAAATAATTGGTGTTCACATAGTCGCCCACAGGCTCGAACTCTTTTAAAATACCATTCTGAGAAAAATAACCTAACGATGTAAAATATTTTACAAAAGAACTTCCTCCTGATATATCCACATTGTAACGGGATTGCGTAGATGTTTTATTAAATAAAACATCGGCCCAGTTAACATTCGGATGACCATAAGGATCGGAGCCGTCTTTAAACTTTTGCAAATCGTCGGCAGTAAAAGGAAGCACAGGTGTTTGCGACTGACCATATGCATCATTTATAGTTGCTTCATTTCGAAGCAAGGCAGTAGTATACGCATCAAGGAAGGTCGGCATCCTGATCACTTTATTAATGCCGCCTTCAGCCGTAATATTGATCCGTGGCTTTCCGATACGCCCCCTGTTAGTAGTAACAACCAAAACCCCGTTGGCGCCCTTTAATCCATAAATGGATGTGGTAGCCGCATCTTTTAGAATGGTGACGGACTCCACTTCGTTTACGTTGAGCTGTGAAAGCTGGTTGTAATCGTACTCAATGTCATCTACAATGATCAGGGGTTTGTTGTTATCTCCTCCATTGATAGAGTTAACTCCCCTGATAAAAAAGTCGGCAGCATCAGATCCCGGCTGACCACTTCTTTGCTGGCTGAAAAAACCGGGTAACCGGCCAACAAGCGTATTTTGAATGCTTGCCGTAGGAAGCGTCCTGATCTCTTCACCCTTTACTGAGCTGACCGCCCCGGTACTTGTGATCCTTTTTTGACGGCCATAACCAATTACTATCACGTCTTCCAATCCCTTCACATCAGTCACAAGCCTTATCAGCATTGGAGTTCCCGCAACCACAGAAACGGTTTGAGGTTGATACCCTACATTGGCAATCATCAGTTTCTTACCGCTCTTTAACGAGATAACGAAATTTCCCTGTTCATCAGAGAGGCTTGAATTCTTTTCGTTGCCCGGCTCCGAAATAGTAGCTCCGCTTACTGCTTCATTTCTATCATTTACTATACGCCCTCTTATAGTTGTGTTTTGAGACCATACAGCAGTTGACAGCAGCGAAAACCACATCAATATAAATATCTTTATTTTCATTGTATGTCGTTTATTAGATCAAAAAGGTTCAGTACCCGGGATTTTGTTCAAGCCCCTGATTTACCTGCGTTTCTTTTATGGCAATAGGTAATAAATACATGGCATCTGTGAAATAAGGCGTGGTAACATTCTTCGGAGAATAGTTGAATGTACCACTCGCATTTTTGGTTATGGTTACTCCGTGCAGTGTAGTTCCGTAAACCGATTTCGCGATCTTCCACCTGCGGATGTCCCAAAACCTTTGTTCTTCAAATGCCAACTCAACGCGCCGTTCGTTCCGCACAACATCGCGCATCTGATCTTTCGACAATCCCAAAGGCAGCGCATAGGGTGAAAGACCGGCCCGCTGGCGAATTTTCTCAACAGCCGCATTTACAGAAGCATCAGGCCCTGAATATTCATTCTTTGCCTCGGCATATATTAAAAGAATGTCTGCATACCTGATGATGCTCCATGGTGGAATAAAGCCACCATCCCGGACAAAAGTGGTTGTATAATTGGCGCTGCTGCTATCGTTTGCGCAAAACTTTTTGGCGTAATAGCCTGTTTGTGTTTGCACAGGAGCCAGCGTAGCATCATTCGGTTTGTCTTTGCCTCCTTCAAAAGTTTCTATCGGTCTTTGCAGCCATTTAGCGCCATTATAAAACACAGTTTGTTCCAAACGGGGATCGCGGCCGGCATAAGGGTTTAATGGATTGTAACCGGAAGAAGGATCCGTAATTGCCTTGCCGTTCTTCATCGGAAAAGCATCGACAAATTCCTGTGTTGGGCTTACCCGGCCTTCACTATTTCGATTGGCTGGCTTATAGCCGGGCGGAGACATGTAATAGGCATATCCATTATCGTTACGGGGATCACTCATCCTGAAAAAAATGTGTTCTTTATTCGCCCGCTGCAATACCAGCGTATAACGGTTAGGTTCAAGGTCATAAATGCCCAGGTCCATTACCGCTTTCGCCGCATCGGCGGCGGCTTTCCATCTTTCCGCACTGTAAGTGGCATACCCGGTATATAACTTATCAGGAGTTGATGAAGGATTAAACAGGGGGCTTGCGGCCAACAGCAATACCTTGGCCTTAATAGCCATCACAATACTTTTACGCATTCTTCCAAAGTCGGCATCGGTTGTTCTGCCGCTTAGAGGAACATCGGAACGAAGGCTGTCTTTAGCTATATCAAGTTCTGATACAATATAATTGACGCACTCTTCAAAGCTGTTGCGTTTTAAATTCAATAATTCAGGATCATTGGGTTCATAAACTTTATCACCTACCAGGGGAACACCACCATACCGCCTGATGAGTTCGTAATAAAAATAAGCCCTGAGCGCCCGGGCCTCGTTGGTGAGCCATATTTTACGTGATGAATCGGCCCAGGGAACCCGCTGATAATTGTTTAAATAAATGTTCGCTGCCCTTATGGCACTGTAACTATTGCCCCAGTTATCATCAAATGGTACAACAGGACTGTATCCGCCGCGAATGACATTCCATCCCTCATTTCCGTCGCCACTGGGAACAGCATCATCTGAAAAACATTCCAATGGCACCAGTGAAGTATTGGTCCTCGGTGAGCTATTGAAAGCCCAACTTGAACTGCCCAGCATCCGGTTATACCCGGTAGGAATTTTCCCATATATGTTGCCGACCCACCAATATGCCTGGGCTCCTGTAGGGTCCTTCTCATCGAAAATATAATCTATAGTAAACAGCTCAAGCGGTTTGTCTTCAAAAGCTTTTTTACAGGATGATATTGTAAAAATGAATGCAGTTAAGATAACACCGAGCAAGCTCAAATGCTTTTTCATACAACTATGCATTATCGTTAAAATTTAATATTGATACCAAAATTGACAATCTTCATAACAGGATAAGCAGAACCCCAGGCCTCTGGGTCCAGGTCTTTTCTCATGTCAAAAATTTCGGCCCACGTAAGCAGGTTCAGCCCATTGGCAAAGAAACGTATGGAAGGAAGGCCAATTTTGCGAGATAATTTTTCCGGAAATGTATATCCCAGCTCTACGTTTTTGAGGCGCACAAAATCATTGTTCTTCAACCAAAAGGAAGATGTTTGGGTATTATTTGTATTGTTTCCCAACCACAACCTGGGCTGTTGTGCTGTTTCTGCCGTTTCTGCTGTAAAGCGGCCCAGGTTATATTCATAGGCGTTATTTTGCCCATTGTTGCCAAAACCGTTCATGAAATCGCCGTTGAAATAACTCCGGCGGTTAAACGTACCCTGAACAAGCAGGGAAAGATCAAAACCTTTAAAACTGAAACCGGTATGAAGGCCATAATAGATAGTAGGTTTTGCATTACCAATGGGCCCCTGGTCGTCGATCGTGATCTGGCCATCACCATTGCGATCAAGATAACGGATGTCACCGGGCCTTAAAGAAGATTTGGGAGATGAAGGCAGTACTGCGGTAGCAGCATCGTTAATTTCATCGTAAGATTTAAACAAGCCAACGGCCGTATAACCATATTGCAGCCCCACGGGTTTGCCTGTCGTAACCTGGTAGTCGTAATTTTTGGGCAATTCTGCATTGTAAACCACTTTCGATTGCACCAGCGAAAAATTTACTGAGGCGAACCAGGTAAATTTCTTTATGCTTTGTTGCCAGGTAACGGAAATATCTGTGCCCCAATAGTTGAACCGCTGATAATTTTTATTCGGATAGCCTGCGCCAAATATCGCAGTTGTCATGGTAGGTGCAGCTACCAGGTCATAGAACTTATTGAAGAAATAGTCGGCAGTTATTGTCAGCTTGTTGTGCCAGAGTCCAAGGTCAATTCCGGCATCAAGCTTTTTTGCTTTTTCGGGAACAAGACCTGTATTGGCAATAGCGTTTTCTCCTGAGGCTTTGTCGAGCGAAGAGCCGGAGCCAAACCAATAACCATTGGCGTTAAAATAGGTTTGTATATACGTAAAGTACCCGGCATTTGCCTGACCGGTCAATCCATACGTGGCTCTTAGCTTCAGGTTGCTGATAAAAGGAAGGTTGTGGTTGATGAACGTTTCTTTATGCAGATTCCAGCCAATGCCTCCTGCCCAATAAGTTGCCCAACGTTTTGATGGTTCAAGCCAGTTGTACCCACCATAGCTAACAGCGCCTTCTCCTGTATATTTTTCATTAAAACAATAGTTCAATTTACCCGAATAAGCCGTATATTTTTCCGGAAGATTGGTAGAACTGAATGCCAGCCTGTTTTGCTGGTTGGCAACTGTAAGTATTGAAATGGCGTGCTTTTTAAAAGTTCTGTCATAACCGAGCGACCCTTCCAAATACACCATGCGATATCTGTCATTTGCAGCACCCGCAGTTGTTTGCTCAGTCGTAGAACCATACTTGGTGTACCCGTTATTCAGATACTGGTAAACTTCAAAATTCTTGGAACGTGTTGTGGTATAATAAACCGTATTGTTGTTGGAAGCTTTTGCCTTCAGCACAAGGCCTCTTGTAAACACATCCAATTTTTGAGTAACCTCCAGATCAACCGCAATATCTCTTACATCCTGGAACTGGTATCCCCTGGCAACGGCTTGCCCCCATATATTGGTATTGCCCTGGTATTTATCGCTGCCACCCAATGTACCATCAGGATTGAAAACAGGGTAAGCCAATTGCGGCGTATTTAATAAGGACGAAAAAATGCCAGACACACCGCCACCGGGCTGGTTATACCGTTGAAAACGACCGAAGAGGTTCAATTGCACAAAAGTTACAGGTGTTACATCTACGCCCACATTCGAACGCAAAGCATACCGGTCAAGTTGAGCGTTTGTGTTGTATTTATTATCATCGCTGGTTTTAATGATCCCTTTTTCTTTTATATTGTCCAGGTCAACAAAATACCTGAACCCTTTTCCACTACCCTGTATATTAAGGTTATAACGATGTACGCCGGCCCTGTTTTTTAAAACGGTAGTGTACCAGTTCACATCAGGGTAACTATATGGGTCTGTATGATTTTGGTATGCATCAATCTGGGCCTGTGTATATTGAGGAATAACCGGCGTTGTTCCGGCATCGTTTTGCCTGGCCTCATTATACAAAGTGGCATATTGCCAGGCCGGCAGGGGTTTGGGAACAGCTGTTGGCGTTTCAAAGCCCGATTGAGCGGTAAATGAAATACGGGGCTTACCAACATCGCCTTTTTTTGTTCTGATAGAAATTATTCCGTACGAGGAACGCTGGCCCAACATCACGGTCGATAGTGCATCTTTTAATACGCTTATAGATTCTATCTGTTCCGGATCAATGGATTGATAGCCCCTTTCAACACCATCTATCAAAATGATTTGCGCTCTTGCCCCACGGATATTGAAACTCATTCCGTTACCATCCAGGCCAGGTCCGCCACTGCTAAACGTAATATTCAAACCAGGTATGCGGCCGGGTAATGCCTGTAAAAATTGAGGACTCGGCGTAGTGGTCAATTGATTGGTATAAACTGTGGCAACAGACTGCAGTGACCTGCTTTTTGCCTGTTCTCCAAAAAGAATTGGAACAGCCGCAGGGGATTTGGGGATCTCAATAACAGAATCGGGTTTTTGACCGGCCTTTGTTTCGGCAACCTGTGCCCTGGCAGAAGAAAATACAAGCAGCATAATAGTCACGAAAACCAGGTTGACTTTATAATATGGCAGCCTTTTAAAACGGGAAGGTGGCAAACCTCCGGCAGTTAGTTTTCTTTTCATAATGGCAATTTTTTAAGCAAAAGAATCCTGTTAGGGCATAAACCGCTTTTACCCTATCAGTTAATAGTGATGTTTTGGATAAGCGTAAAGCTAGCGTGGTAATACAGATATTGAGGGAAATTCAGGAGGGGGGTAAACTCCCAATAAGGGGGGTGGAGACGCCAATTAGCCCTCGGGATTGAGTGATTCCTTGTCAACAGTGTACTGCTTTCCATGAACCTGGCGGTACTTTTTTACATAGTCTGAAGGGTTCATGCCGAAAAGCTTGTTAAACTGCTCGCGGAAGTATTTAATATCTCCTATGCCTACTTTGTAGGCGGTTTCCTTAATACTGTAGTCGGTTTTTATAAAAAGCTCAGCGGCTTTCCTGAGGCGGATAGACCGGATAAAAATATTTACCGGCTGGCCGGAAACCGATTTTACTTTACGCAGCAGGCTCGAATGGCTCATGCCCATTTCGTTCAATAATGTTTGAACCGTAAAGTTTTTGTCCATTAAATGGCTTTCAACAATGGAAATGCATTTGTGCAAAAACTCCCTGTATTCGGAAGAAACCTTAAAATCGTTTTTATTGAGGGTTATCTCGTTGTAAAAATACTTCTGGAGCGTATTGCGATTTTTTAAAAGCGTGGTGACCCGTGCAATGAGCAGTTTGCTGTCGAAAGGTTTTACAATATAATCATCTGCACCACCTTCCACTCCCTGTAGTTTCAGTTCGTCGGACGTAGCGCCGGTTAATAAGATAACCGGCACATGGCTTAACTGTTCATTTTCTTTAAGCGCCTTGCAAAGCTCAATCCCGTTCATTTCCTTCATGTGAATGTCGGAAATGATGAGGCCGGGGAAATACTTTTGAGCCATAACCAAACCAGCTTCGCCGTTTTCTGCCTGGTATATTTTATACGTGTCTTTAAACAGGCGAACCAGGTATTGCCTGATCGATTCATCATCATCTATAATAAGAATAGATTGCTTTTCAGAAACCAGTTCCGTTAACGGTTCTTCATTTGTATTATCTTCCCCGGTTTCAGTTTCCTCTTTCAGTACATCGAGTAGTTGTGGTGCAGCTTCTGTTTCTGAAATAATAACATCTGCACCAAAATGCGCTTTACCTTTTTGAAGCTTTAATGTAAAAGTTGTTCCCTGTCCTTCTTCGCTTTCGTAGGAAATGGTTCCCTCGTGCTGTTCTGTAAAATGTTTTACAAGGAAAAGCCCGATGCCGAAACCTGCTTTTGAACTCGTTTTTGTTCTTTCGGCTTTATAAAATTTATCGAAAAGCTTTTCTCCTGTTTCGAATGGAATGCCTGCACCATTGTCCTGCACTTTGATTATAATATCCTCTGGTCCTTCTTCAATTGAAAGTCTGATACTGCCTTCAGCAGATGTATATTTCAATGCATTGGAAAGAAGGTTATATAAGATTATCTCCAGCTTTTCCCGGTCTGCATAGATCTCATGATCTTTATTGGCGCAATCAAAAACATAATTTATGCGCTGCGTTTTTGCCTGTTGAATAAAACACAGGTACACTTCGTACGCCAGATCGTGAAGGTTAAGCCTGGATGGTTTTATCTTGTCCAAACCGCTCTCTGCCTTCCTGAATAAAAGCAACTGGTCAACAAGACTGAGCATTCGCCTGGCGTTTCGGTAAACGATATTCAGCTCCCCTTTTTCTTTCTGTTCACTGGAATTCTTCTCTAACAGTTCTTTAACCGGGTTAATGATTAATGTTAACGGTGTTCTGAATTCATGAGAGATGTTGGTGAAAAAAGAAATTTTCTTTTCGTTGATCTCTCTTTCCCGTTCATTCAGGATCCGTTCTTTTTCCAACTCGGCATGTTCTCTTTCTCTTTCCGCCCGTTCTTTTTCCAGTTCGGCTTTCTCCACTGCTAATTCGGCAAGGCTCCTTTCCTTTTCAGAGCGCTCATTTTCTGTATTAAGCCTGGCGATCTTTACTTCGTATTGCAGTCTGGTTTGTTTAGCACGGTATTGAAAGTAAAAATAAACGGCGGCGCCAATCATCACTGTATAAACAAAATACGCCCACCAGGTTCTGTACCAGGGCGGCAGCACTATAATTTCAATCTCCACCTCTTCAACATTCCATTGGCCTTCGGCATTGGTGTTTTTTACCCGGAAAGTGTATGCGCCTTCCGAAAGATGGCTGTAAACTACTTTTCGCGTATTGCCGCAATAGTTCCAGTCTTTATCGGACCCCTGCATGTAATAAGCATATTGAATTTTATCAGGCGCCGAATATTCGAGCGCTGCAAATTCAAATGAAAGAACGGCTTTATTATAGGGGATCTTTATGCGCTCTATACGATTGGAATCCGTTCTTAGCTCAAGCGAAGGATACTTTTCAATAGAAGTATTGGCAACTTTCACATCTGTTACAAAGATCTTCGGATTGCCGTTGACAGTGGTAATGCTTTCAGGGCGGAATAAAGAAAATCCCTTAATACCGCCAAAAGCAAATTCGCCGGATCGTAATTTTAATGCCGCATGATAGTTAAACTGGTTGCTTTGCAACCCATCACCCTGATAATAGTTCTTGAATGTCTTGTTTTTAGGATTGAATTTGGCAATGCCATTAAAAGTGCTCATCCACAAATTACCTTCTGCATCTTCCAAAATGGTTAATATGGAATTGCTGCAAAGACCTTCGTCTGTGGTGTACCGGGCAATGATCTTTCCCTGCTTTCTGTCGAACAGCAGCAATCCCCCTCCTTCCGTACCCACCCAAAAATTGCCGGTGCGGTCTTCCATTATAACGCTAACCGGTTTACCAATGGAATAAGAAACATGTTTTTTGCCGGCTTTATCAATTTGCACCAGGTGATCTATGCCACCGCCCCAAAAAACCTTATTCCTGTCTTCCTTCAATACATACAGGTCCTTCAGCCTGTCATCAAACAATTCAAAAACCTTTTTCTGCCTGTTCAATTTGAACAGCCCGTATTGCTGTGTGCTTAGCCAAAAATTTTGTTCCCCATCTTCAAGAAGATTGGGACCTATAGGATGAAAAGTGAGTGAAGTATTCTTAGGGTCAATACAGTTGAAGTGTTCAAACTTCCCGTTGTTAAAACGGTTTACTCCGCCACGATAAGTGGTTACCCACAGGTTGTTTTGAAAATCGGATTGAATGTCGGTAACAAAATTATCGCTTAGTGAATAAGGGTTCCCACTGTCATGACGGTAATTCGTAAACGAGTTCAATTTCCTGTTCCAGATACTCAGGCCGCCACCATCCGTCCCAATCCATAAATCACTGTTGGGAGCTTCGTAAAACGATAAAATATGATTGCTGATAAGCGTGTTGGTTGTGGCTGGATTTGATACAATATTTTGAAAACGCTCTTTATTTGGATCAATGACATTGATGCCGCCTCTTAAAGTGCCAATCCATTTTCTTGATTGCCCGTCGATCCAAATAGAATACACAGCATTGCTCGATAAGGAATTAGGCGCTCTTGTATTCGATAAAATCTGTGCATCACCGCTTTCTGTATTTAAGATAACCACACCACCACCATTTGTTGCGATCCACAATTCATTGCTTTTATTTACAGTAACGGCTGCAACAGTATTGTAGTTTAGTTTTTTATTTGCTTCATTATAAACACCATCGAAGGAATTAGAAGCGATGTTGTACCGGAACAAACCCTCATTCGTGCCTATCCACAAATAACCATTTGTCGCTTCAATACAATTGGCCGACCTAATGGCTGCGTTTACCAGTTTTGCTTTTTTGGATTTATAATCATAGACATACAAGCCTTTATTGGCGACAAATAACCAGATGTTCTTATTGGCCGCTTTGATTGTAGTAACACGATAAGGAGAATTAACATCGTTCTCTAACGGTACTCTATAAGCAACGTGTTCGCCTTTTGGAAAAAAGAGCAGGCCTTTGTCGGCTGTAGCAATAAACATATTGCTTTGCTGGTCTGCTTCAATATCGTTAATGACCGAGTTTAGCTGTTCTGCGTTTTTTTGGATGTTATAATAATAAAGAAAAGAAAAATTGTTCGACAGGCTTTGATAAACACATGCGCCCTGCCTTGTGCCT
This sequence comes from Niastella sp. OAS944, assembly GCA_024809215.1. Lineage (GTDB taxonomy): Bacteria > Bacteroidota > Bacteroidia > Chitinophagales > Chitinophagaceae > Niastella. The sequence goes on from JANUBW010000001.1 coordinate 585,540, forward strand.
ATCCACAAATCGCCCTTTGCATCTTCACTGATGGCATTGATCCAGTTGTTAATTAGGGTCCGGTTGTTTTTGAAATTATTTCTGAAGATCTTGAATTCATATCCATCATATCGGTTTAGTCCATCGTAGGTGCCAAACCACATAAAACCATTTTTATCCTGGTAAATGCATCTTACAAAATTGTTCGACAAGCCCTGATCAATCCCCAGGTAAGCACTCACCGGATAGCCGGCAAAGGAGGTGTGCCAGGCAAGAAAGAACACCACAAAGCAGGCATGCTTTTGAAAAATCCTTTTCATATAAAAGCAGTTGGCAACCGTTTGCAATCATTTTCTCAACCAGGAAAATTTTTCCCGGCGTTTGTCCAAATTTATCATTAACTCTTTGCGCTTTCATTGCACTAAAAAGACTTTGTTTTATATAAAACCGACCGTCAAAAAGTCCACCAATCTCATTTTACCATGCCCCGCCTTCAGGCGAACGCCTCCATTTGCTCATTATTTGAAAGGTTTAGCAAAATGTTTCACATCATAAGTTATTTTTTCATGCCACCAACTCAGTTTTGACCTCAACAAAGTTGTTTTCACCTCGCCCGAGTTATTTTTAAGTGGCCATAACTCATTTTTTACCTTCACTAACTTACTTTCGCGTTCACCAGAGCAAGTTTACCTCAATACTAACTTCATGCATGGGTAAACTTGAGTTGTGGACCACTAAACTTGATTCATGACCGCCCTATTTTGATCAATGGACCCTAAAAATGAGTTGGTGATAGCTTCAATTCGTTTGATGATGGCCTTCAATTTTTCGGGGACGGTCAAAAACAAGTTGCTGAAGCCAGAAAATAACTTTTGGCGCCACAAAACTAATTAAGGAGGCATGAACCTGAGTTGTGGGGGCATCCACCTGATTACCGACAGCATCAAACTGATTCATGGAAGGGTAATACAAACTTAGCGAGGCATTATATTGAGTTGGGGACGAACGAAAAAGAGTAGTGAGCACCCAAAACAAAGTCATGAACGGGCAAAATTATTTACTGAAAGCATCAAATTGCTTCATGAAAGCAACACTTGAACAAAGTAGTCAAAAACAAAGTTGCTTGCAGTGCATTTTGCTCCGGTGCATTCAGAAAAAGAGTTATGGAAGTCAAAACTTGCGTTGGGGAACCCGGAAAAAGAGTTGGACACCTCACATATTGCTCTGGGAACTCAGATATTGAGTTATGGGAAGCAAAACCTGCGTTGGGGAGCACGGAAAATGAGTTGGACAATTCACATAATGCTCTGGGACATTCCAAAAATGAGTTATGGAAAGCAAAACTTGCGTTGGTAGACCGGAAAATGAGTAATATAGCCGAAATAGAGGCTCAAGGCTGAGAAAAATCGGGTACCGGTATCTTATAACGTAGTGTCTATTAAACCATGCTTTAACCCTTTTGCCATGTCTTACGTTACAGATAACCGGTAACCCAATGATCCTTGTTACTTATCCTGCCTGTTTAGCTCAGCCTGCCTGTTGCCTTTTTGTACCGGGCTTCATTGATCTTATATTCCACTTTTGCATTTATAATATTCGTGTTGGCCTGTTGCCAAATGGCCTGTGCTTCCTGCACATCCTTGGCTACAATAGTCCCTGCCTTGAACCTGTCGTTGGCCAACCGTAAATTTTCTTCAGCCTGCTGCAATGAGAGTGTGGAAAGCCGGATATTCTTTACAGATTGATTGAGGGCCAGTAATGCCTGTTGCACTTCCAGTGCAATCAGTTCTTTGGTTTCCTCTAACCGGGTTTCCTGTGCTTTTATTTTCAGAGATTGCTCTTTTACCTTCTTACCATTTTTTCCCCAGTCGAACAAAGGCACCGATAAACTAATGAGCCCGTAATTTGTGAACAGCAGATCTTTTCCATTGGTAAAATTCACCTGTTTACCACCAGCCCCCAATGCACTTAACGAGGCGCCAAGGGTTGGTTTCATTTGGGCTTTTATCAGTTTTGTTTGAACGTGTTCTACTTCAATGCCTTTTTGCAGCACAGCAATTTCCGGTCTTACGGCAATACTGTCTAAAGTGTGTTGTGGTAAGTTTTCAACTTCAGCCATTACCGAATCTGCGATCTCAAACCCGGCATCACCGGTTGCACCTATCAGTTGTGCCAGTTGCAATTTCGACATCAACAGGCCGTCGTTCGCTTTCGTTTTGTTCAATTCCGATTCGTTTAAATTTACTTCCACCCGTAACAGGTCGTTCTTATATGAAAGTCCTGCCTCGTACGAATTCTTCAAATCTTTTTGCAAACCCTTCAATAGCTCAATGTATTTGTTGGCCAGTACCACCTGTGCTTTCATTCTTACTATTTGCCAATATGCGGTTTCAACAGCCAGGTGCACTTCGGTCTCTGTAAGCACCTTTTGGTCATTATATAATTCCACTACCTTTTCTGCTGCTTCTTTACCCAGTTTTATTTTACCACCGGCATAAAGAGGCTGGGTAATAGTTATACCGGCACTTCCCTGCACTGCAGGCAACAGCTTACCGAGCGGGTTACCAAGATAGATCCCCATTACAGAACCATCTATTGATGGCCGGTTGTTTAGTTTAGCGGCATCGCTGGCCGCTTTTGCCGCATCAACCTGGTATTGCGCCACCTTTAGTTTCTTATTATTTTCCTGCGCCTTCTTCAGGCACTCATCGAGTGTAAGCACCTGCGCGGTTGCCGACCACGACATTACAATTGCGGCTACTATCGCCAGTAACCGGCTATATATTTTTAATTGCATTCCTACTTGTTTTAGTGATGTTCCGGTTTGTATTGAATTTCCACTTCTGCATCAGGTTCAGCTTCCGGCTCAGGTAATGGCTTTATGAATTTGTAATACAATACAGGTACGGTGAACAATGTAAGTATCATGGAAACAATAAGACCAAATGCCAGCACACTTCCCAGCGGCGCCCACAGCGGCGACTTTCCCAATATCATTGGAATTACGCCCACTGCGGCGGCTGCAGAGGTTAGAAAGATCGGGCGCATTCTTCTTTTAGCTGCTGCCACAGCTGCCGCCTTTATGGTGTATTTATGATCGAGCACTAATTCATCGGCATAATCAACAAGTATGATACCATTACGTACCACTATACCTATTAAACTAATGACGCCCATAAAGGCTGTCATACCCATGGGGTTTCCGGTAACATATAATCCCAGGAAGGCCCCCAACAAACTAAGCGGGAAGGTGGCCAGGATGATCAATGTTTTTCCTAGATTTTTAAACTGGAACAACAGTGTTATAAAGATGAGGATCAAACTTACGCTTAACGCCGTCATCATGCCCGGCATATTTTCTCCGCTCGACTCCTCATCGCCGCCATAAGCAATGGTTATTCCTTCGGGAAGTTTCAGTTGCGCTATTTGCGGCTTTACTTCTTTTAGTATCGTAGATGCGCGCATGCCATTTTGTGCCTCAGCCAGTACCGTTAGTGTGCGCAATCCATTCCGGTGGGCAATAACACCCGTGTGCCAGCTGGGCATAAGGTCAGCAACTTCTTTTAAGGGTACCTTTGAGCCAAATGATGTGCTGAGGTATAAATTCCCAAGGTCAGCAAAATCTTTCCGGTCATCGGCAGCCAGCCTTACATAAATATCTACAGGTTTATCTCCTTCCCATATTTGTGAAACTGCATATCCTTTAAGCCCGGCGCCCAGCGTTTGTGTGATGGCCTGGTGCGAAACGCCGAGTCGCGACGCTACATCTTCTTTTATGCGCAAACTAATACCCAGGTATTCATTATCATAATCAGTATGCACCCAGTTAGGGCCTTTTGAGTTCCTGAGTATTTCCTGTACCTGTTGCGCCACCCGCTTCTGGTTGTTCATATCAGTACCTATTATACGCACAGCCACAGGCGATCCTTCCTGAAAACTCAACTGGCGGAACCGGATATAACCGTCTTTCACAAAACCTTCAAAGCGAGGGCGATATTCTTTAACAATTTCATCGGTAGCGGTATTACTAACGGTAGTAATAAACAGCTGGGCAAAATTCTTTCTCGGTGGTTCAGGTGCATAGGTTGTTTGAAACCTGGGCGAACTGGTGCCAATAAAACTGGCCGTGCTTACCACGCGTTTATCTTTCATCAATATCTCTTCTACTCCCTTTACCGTTTTTTGTGTTTGTTCCAAAGAAGTTCCGCTTGGCAACCATACTTCCACATTAAACTGGTTACGCTCACTGGTAGGAAAAAATTCCTGCTCTACTTTACCGCCGATCACAAAAGCCAGCAGCACACACACCAGGGCGCTGATAATGGTAAACGTTGGCCAGCGAAAACAAAATTCAACACCCACATTGAACACGTTCTGCAGCCTGTCGAGCAAAGATTTTTTTGCAGGCCTTTTACTTATCTGGTGTTTCAGTCCCTTTTTAATAAACACATAACACATATAAGGCGTAAGGAACAGGGCTACTGCCATGGATGCGATGAGCGCCACAGCTACGGTTACAGGCAGTGAGGCCATAAAGTCTTTCGCAATGCCATTCATAAAGAAAGCCAACGGAGCAAATGCGAAGATGATGGCCAGTGTAGCCGTGAATATGGGCAATGAAAGCTGTTTGGCAGCCTGCCATGCTGCCGTCCAGGGCGTTATTCCTTCATCGAGCTTTTCAATGTAATTGTCAACTACCACAATTGCATTATCAACCACCATTCCCAATACAATGATGAGGGCGGCCAGCGATACCTGATGCAGCTCAACCCCAATAATATTCATTACACCAAAAGTGATGAGGATGGCCAAAGGAGCAGCCACCGAAGAAACGATTGCCATCCGTATTGGCAACAGCAGCATCACTACAATAATAACAGAGGCGATGGCCATGCCAAATTCAACCATAAAGTGATTGATGCTTTCCTTCACAACTTCGGGTTGATTAACGATCATATCGATCTTGATATCCGACGGAAAGTTTTTTTGTAATTCGGCCAGCTTCTCTTCTACCTTATGACCAAATGCAACGATATTGTTCCCAGGCTGCATTTCAGTTGAAACCAACACCACTTTGTTATTTCCTATCCGGATAAAAGAAGATTCCTCTTCGTACCTGCGCTCTATATCGGCCACATCTTTCAATCGCACTACCGTACCTGCGGGTGTTGTATAGATGATCTGTTCGGCTATATCTTCTTCCGACTTATACTGACTATTGGTAAATACCGGCACCACATTATTCTTCATGGTGAGCTCACCTGAGTACCCGGTAACATTTGCCTTTTGCAACGCATACATAATGGCGCCGATGTCGAAACCATATTGCCGCATTTGCTGATCTTTAACGGTAACATAGATCTGTTGCCGCTGCCCGCCCGATCGATTGATCTTCGATACTTCCGGTATCGTTTTCAGGGCGTCCTCCATTTTATCGAGGTATTGATCGAGCTCTGCATAACTGCGGGTTGAAGAAGACAGGGAAATAATTTGGGCACTCACATCGCCGAAGTTGCTGTTCACTACCGGCCCAACAACGCCTGCAGGAATTTTCGAACGCAACTCGGTATTAAGTCCGTGTTGCAGGGTTGTCCAGAATTTTTTCCGGTCTTTAACACTGGTATGCAATTCAACGGTAATAAATACCTGCCCTTCTTTTGTTTGCGATTTTGTTTTTTGCTTATTCACTTCCTCAAATGAGAACAGGTACTGTTCTATTTTGTCGGTGACCTGCTTTTCCATTTGCAGTTCATCGGCGCCGGGATAAAAAGCATATACCATAGCCAGCGGCGTATCGATCTTCGGATCTTCGGCGCGAGGCATATTGAGCAGGGAATAAGTACCGAAAAGCAGCAGCAGTACGATTACAACAATGGTAACCTGGCGATACCGCATAGCAGCCTCTATAAAACTGATCTTTCGTTTCTTCATTTTTTTCTGTTAACAGTTTGATCAATAGCTGATGGCGCTACCATCTTTAAGGTTAGTAATGCCCTCCGTAATAATGACATCTCCCTTACCCAAACCGGCATCGATGATCACTTCCTGGCTGCCACTCAATAACCCCGTGGTTACCCGGCGGCGTATGGCCTTCCTGCCTTCTCCTGCGATATACACATACGTTAGTTCATCTGCATCTTTAAATACCGCCGTAGCAGGAACAACAGTTATTTCCCTTGCCTGCGACCTGCTCAACGAAACGTTTACGATCATGCCGGGTAACAGGCGCTGGCCGGCATTGTTCAGCCGTATTTTAACTGTATATGTTCTTGAGGTTTTTTCTGCCTGTGGGTTTATGATCACTACCCTGCCTTTTACCGAATCGTTAAGTGTTGGAATAAACACCACAGCATCCATACCCTGTTGCAACTCTCCTATTTCGCTTTCGGGAATAGACAGCTGCGCATATACAACATCTGTTTTTATAATGGTGAAAGCAGGAATGCCGGGGCCGGCAGTACTTCCTTCAACAGCCCGTTTAGTAGTTATTATACCCGACAAAGGCGACACCAGCCGACTGTCGGTTATGTGTTTTGCATTGATCGATCTGTTTGCTTCAGCCTGTGCTACTTTGGTTTTTATATCAATAAAATCCTTCTCAGGTAAACTACCCTTTTTGTAAAGGTCCTCAAGGCGGCGATACATATCCTTTGCCTGTTCCAAACCAGCATTGGCAATGGTAAGCGCATTGTTATATTCAGTAGCATCAATGGCTGCCAGCAGCTGTCCCTTATGAACCAACTGACCTTCCTCAACAGCTACCTGGTTAACTATACCGGGCACCGCAAAGCCCACTTCCGCGGAAGTTTCCGGTTCTATGCTTCCCGAATAAGTTAGTTTAACAATACGACTGGTTACCTGAACCGGTTGTACACTTACTTTAAGAGGCGCGGCCTCTTCTGTCTTCTTATTGGGTTCGCCGCATTGGCTTAGTAAGAAGGTACCACCAATAAGGGATGCGGCCAGGGTGGTACGAAAAAGATTGAGCTGTTCCATTTTTTACAATTGCCCTGCCCGCAAGAGACAGGTAAAGTCTTAATTTTTAGACACCGCAAAAATGAAAAGCAGAAGCGCAGGTTCAAAGGTTCGAAATCCGTCATTTCTGGTCAAAAAGGCGCAATTGCAATATTATGATTCCCGGGAAAGACTATAACTTTGAGCATAGGATCTGCACATAACCTATAACGAATGACACCCAAAAAACCCAAGACCCTTATTTACAAACATGCTGAACTGGCTGAAAAAATGCCACTAAGAAAATCGCCGGTAGCCGGGTTTTCTGCAGATGTAAATATGGAATTGTTATTACCTGATATTGACCTGTTCAAATTTAACTTTCGCTCCGACTTTCTTTCCCTGATAATGATAGAAGCAGGTGAAATGATACTTGCTATCAACCTCGAAGAGATCCATGGCACTGCAGGCAGCCTGTTACTGATAAACCCCGACGCAACAAAAAAAATTGTGTCGGCCACACCAGACAGCAGCATTTCAATAGTAAATTTTACACTTGATTTTCTGGCAAATTTTGGAATGCTGAAGATGGAAGTAGACCTGATGGAATACTTCTCCCTGAAATATTTACCACACTGGAAACTGGAACCACAGGACAGCGTACTCGTTCACAAACAAATTCAGGAATTGCATAACAGAAGCGAAGATGCCCTAACGCATCCATATGGCAGTAAACTTTTACATCACGCCTTTTATATTTTCCTGTATGAAATGGCTGCATTAAGTAAGAAGTATGCGCAACCGGTAAGCCTGGGCCGGTCGAGAAAGGAAAACCTGTTAATTAATTTCACCCAATTGGTAAAATCGCAGTTCAAAAGCCAGCGAAACCTGGAGAGCTACGCCCGTTCATTGAACGTTACTGCCAAGCATCTTTCAAAAACAGTTAAAGAAACATCTGGTAAAACCGCAGGTGAGATCATAGATGATTTTGTATTGCTGGAAGCCAGGTTGTTGTTAGACAATCCCGAACTAAGCATTCAGGAAATAGCCAATGAGCTACACTTCAGCGACCAGTCGTTTTTTGGGAAATTCTTCAAACGGCATACCGGCGTATCGCCTAAACAATACCGCCAGTCGCTGCAAGATCGTATATAAACTATTTTAGATCGTATATCCTTACATCTTTCTCCAACACACCACAGATATGATCAGTTAAACGTTTTATGGTGTAGGTATTATCGTCCTGTGCATTTGTCTTCAATTTATCGTACACCAGCAACTGGTTCATTAAACCAAAACCGGCATTATAACAAAGGTTCATTCGTAACCGAAATTCGGCGCTATGAGGTATTTTAAAATATTCCTTTTCAACCAACTTAACAAACAGATCGAAATGCCGCTTAATAATTACTGTGGCAAATTCGCCAGCCGCCTTATTTAAAGGTTGTTGTTGCTGTTTAAAACAATGGAGCACCGCTGCTTTATTAAGCAATGCATAGCGAATTGATTTACCTACAAAGCAACGCAACCTGTAATGCCTTACCTGATCATTCTCAACTTTCAGCAAAAGTTCTGAAAGGATCTCATTTGTACTTTCAAAGAATACCTGGTGGTCTCTCAAAGCCATATGAATTCAATTGGTGAGATAATTATTTTACACAGCAAATTTGAAAAAAAGGAGCAGGTATGTAAAGGCCTAAATGGTGTCAAAATTGGTCAAAATGATGTTTTTTTAAAAAGAATAGGCGTCCCGATGCATCGGGACGCCTATTAAATAAATATATACTAAAATGCAGGTTATGTTCTAATCAAGCTCTCCTGTTTTCATAGTTGATCTGGGAGCACTATTTACGTTAGCCACCCTGCCTTTCAACTCTACTTTTATTACAGAGGCAGTTGCATCGGGCGCAGTAGCTGGTACTTCTATAACAAGGTTTTCATCCTGAGCCTTCGCTTTAACTTTGCCACCAGCCAGTAGTTTGGCAGATACCACTTTATTTTTCAACCCTGGTATTATCAGCCTGCCGTCTTTTGGCCATTCGAAAACAGTTATATAAAGTGTAGTGGCAGTGGCTGTTTCCTTTCTTGTAACCCGTCCCCATGGTAATGGTGCCAGCGGGCTTGCCTTGGTAGCATAGATCGCTTCGCCGTTTATTTTCATCCAGGCGCCAATGGCGCGCAGGCGGTCAATACTTTCCTGTGGAAAAGCGCCATCGTCCTTAGGACCAATATTCAATAAATAGTTTCCACCTTTCGATGCAATATCAACCAGGTTACGTAACAGTGTTTCGTTCGACTTCCATTTATCGTCCCAGCTTTTAAAACCCCAGCTTCCGTTCATTGTCATACAGGTTTCCCAATCTTTGCCATCGAGTTCGCTTAGGCTGGGGATCTTTTGTTCAGGCGTTTTGGTGTCGCCCGGAAAATTGGGGCGCTTTAAACGATCATTGGTAATGATGCCGGGCTGCAGCTTCAATACTGCCTGTAATTTAAGTGCAGCGTCGTCGGTCATATTGGTTGGCGTATCCCACCAAAGCACGGCCACATCGCCATAATTGGTCATCAGTTCTTTTACCTGCGGCACAGCTACCTCATCAATATACTGAGCAAAGGACCTGGTTTCCTGTGCGGGGTCCCAATGACCACCGTGTTCTTTTGTATAGGAATCAATTTTAGAAGAATCAGGGTTAGCCCAGCCTTCTCTCATTTCCTTTCTTGCTGCTGAGCCACCGGCATTGTTCCAGTCTTGCGCCTGTGAATAATAGAACCCTAACTTAACACCATATTTTTTGCAGGCTGCGGCCAATGGTTTTAAAAGATCTTTACCATAAGCCGTTGCATCGGCAATATCCCATTTGCTGGCTTTTGAATCAAACAATGCAAAGCCGTCGTGGTGTTTGGCGGTGATCACGATGTATTTCATTCCGGCATCTTTTGCCATTTTCACCCATGCATCGGCATCGTATTTAACCGGGTTAAAACTTTTTGCTTTCTCCTGGTACTCAGCCACAGGGATCTTGCTTCTATTCATGATCCATTCTGCCCCACCCCTTGCCTGGTTATGGCCATGATACACGCCGGCCCATTGTGCATATACGCCCCAATGAATAAACATACCAAAGCGCGCTTCGCGCCACCATTTCATACGTGCATCTTTGGCAGTATCCGGCGTCTGGGCGCTGAGTGACTGCACAGCGAAAAATGAAAAGATCAAAAACAGATATCGGGTCATGAGCGTAAACATTATTTATTAAGAGAAATATACTGCAACTAATAAATAAAAAAGCAGTCAGCAACATCAGATGTTGGCTATTTATTAAACGATTTTGACTGATCCTTCTCATCTTTCAATTATTTCTACATGATATTTTGGTAGCTTTAATTATAACTGCTATTTGTGAGGCCAGGTTTACTTTGGGGAAGGTGGTTTATCTTTCATGATGGAACAGAAGTGATAATACACTCTCAGCCTGGGCGAAGCCCGCCCGTTCTTTCAAAATTTATTTTTACTGCTCTCAAGAAAACGACCGAATGATTATCCGATTCTGCTGTTTTGGGCTTTTTCCGCGCCAACAGTAATCTCCATTTCTCAACCACTAATTGATCTTTTATGAACCGACCAACCCAGTGGATAATCTTAGGATTATTTTTTTCCATCATTACTATATCCTGTAAAAAAAATATTCCTTCTGATAATGACGATATATGGAAGTGGAAAAAAAAGCTGGTGGGCAGCAACCGGCCTTACCTTGATATTCTTCCCAATAACTCAATAATTGAATGGAGCAACATTGCATATGAAGCCGTTGGTGGTGCTGCGGAAAATCCACTCTTAGCTTCACGCAGCCATGCCATGGTGCACATTGCCATACATGATGCGCTGAATGCCATTGTGCCGGTTTACGAACATTATACCTACAATGGCAGTAGTCCTTTCGCTGATCCTTTTGCCGCAGTTGCCAGTGCAGCTCATACTGTATTGAAGGCATTGTGGCCCGATCATGCGACTACGCTGGATGCAAAGCTGGCTGAATCACTTGCAAACATTTCTGACGGATCTGCTAAAACAATGGGCATTGCGCTCGGTATTGCATCTGCCAATGCCATCCTGGCTTTACGCGCAGGAGATGGCTCAGATCAAAATCCTATCTCAGACGTTCCCCCTTCTACTGTTCCCGGCGTTTATGTAGCAGTGCCCCCGAACAACTTCCAGTTTGGCGTTTTTTGGGCAACCATGCAATTGTTTTCGCTTGAAACGCATGACCAGTTCCGTAGCGCGCCCCCACCCTCATTAACCAGCGCCACTTACACCAGAGATTTTAATGAAGTAAAGCTGGTAGGTGAACTCAACAGCACCGCCCGTACAACCGATCAAAGCGCTTATGCGGCATGGTGGTTTGAATTTGCCGATATCGGCTGGAACAGGATTGCACGTATTCGGGCAACGAGTGAACGGATCGGTTTGTACGCAACCGCACGGATGTTTGCACTGCTGAATATGGCCCTGGCCGACGGCTATACTTCCTTCCTGAATGACAAGTATTTTTATAATTTCTGGAGACCTTACACCGCAATTCGGGCAGCCGCTACAGATGGTAATAACAACACCAGTCCCGATGCCGACTGGGAACCTTTATTGCCAACACCGCCGATCCCGGATTATCCCTCAGGCCACTGCGTATTAGCAAATGCTTCGGCAACCGTATTGGCTTATTTTTTTGGCCCTCATGCTCCTTTCGCAATGACAAGCACTACCGCTGTTCCTGCAGGAGCTGTAAGAAGCTTTGATACGTTTAAAGAAGCTGCCGACGAAAACGCCGATTCAAGAGTTATGGTTGGTATACACTTCCGCTTTGCCTGTGTTGCCGGCCAGAAGATGGGCGATGAAATTGGAAAATGGACCGTACACAATCACCTGGAACCGTTGCATTAGGTTTTAATAAAGGATGGTGACCGCTATCGTCACCATCCTTGTAAACTCAGCTTACTGTTTTGCCGATAGCAATAACACGGCAATGCACCAATACCCGTACTTTAGAAATAAAATTTACATTGAAAGCGACCATCCTGTTTTTTATTACGCTTTTATTTATTGCAGGGGAAACGCCTGCCCAACCTATATACACCGCCCGGTATACAACTATATTTAATGCACCGCCCGCAAACACGCCTACTGCCAAAACACCCGATGCACCGCTCACCGGTAACGGAGATATTGGTTTAACCTTTGGCGGCGGACCCGGCAAATTGCAATTGTATTTTGGAAAAAATGATTTCTGGCGGGCTTATCCCGTTTATCCCGGTGGCGGCATAGCCTTACCCGGCGGGCTCGAGCTTACTATAGATGCATTGAAAGGAGCCGATTATTATGCAGAACAGTTACCCGATAAAGCTGTTATTCATGCGGTATTTAAAAAAGCCGGTCTACAATTAACCGTTGATAGTTGGGTAGCAGCCACAAACAATACAGTGGTCATTGAATTAACGGCAAACAAAGCCTGCACCATACAACCTGCATTATGGGCAGCTACAGGTAATACCGCTATAAACCATGAAGGCGTAACAGGAAATGTTATGTGGGCAACACGCTCTTTTGAAAACACGCCATTGCTCCAATGGCCCTGTCATGTTGCACTGGCTATGCGCGTATTGGGAAACAACAACCCAGATAATAAAACAATAACCCTGGCCCCCGGTAAAAAAACCATCATCGCTGTTACCATTTATACCAATAACGATCGTACAAACTGGAAGGAAGATGCCATTAAAGAAGCGCAATCATTAAACATTGCAGTTATACAAAACATGTATGCAGCGCATGTGCAATGGTGGCGCACATTTTGGGAAAGCTCAACGATACAGATAAATGATCCGTTAATAGAAAAATATTACTACACATCGCAGTACTTACTTGCATGCAGTTCCCGCGGCAATAAATTTGCACCCGGCATTTGGGGGCCTTTTATAACAAAAGATTCATCGGCCTGGGGTGGCGATTACCATCTTAACTATAATTACCAGGCGCCATATTGGGCAGCCTATTCATCAAATCACATTGAGCTCACCAACAATTACGATCAACCGTTGCTCGATTATATGGAGAAAGGTAAAGAACATGCCAGGCAACTGCTGAACGTAAAAGGTATTTATTATCCCGTGGGCATTGGCCCCAAAGGTTTGTGCACCACACGCTGGCCGCTTACACCCGAAGAAATGCAGCTGCGCTACGGCACTACAGAAAACACTATTGACAGCGGTTATAAATTTCTTGGCCAGAAAATAAACGCGGTGTTTGGCGTAGGCAATATGTTAATGCGTTTTTACAGCACCTATGATACTGATTATGCCCAACGCATTTACCCTTACCTGTTAGCATGCGCCGATTTTTGGGAAGATTACCTGAAGCTGGAGAACGGCCGTTATGTTATTTATATGGACCATTATGGCGAGGTAATGCCCAACCTGCGTAATAACGGCCAGTGGCGGCAGCTGTTAGGCGATTTCAATTCCACGCTCTCATTGGGACTGGTAAAAATGTTATTCAAAGGAATTATTGAAGTAAGCACATTCTTAAAAAAGGATATACCCCGCCGGGAAAAATGGCAGGATATTGTAACCCGCCTGAGTGCATTCCCTGTTCGTGAAAGCGGGAACAGGCTGAGCCTGCAGCCCGTGGAGCGAAGCCCCGCTGAATGGTTAAACAAACCAATGGGGTTGGCAAGAGTTTCTATTCACGGGCTTATACTGCCAGGCGGTGTTTGCGGACCGGTAACAGACAGTGTATTCAATAAAATATTGCTTAGCGATGTAGCGCACTGGAAAGACCGCATGCAACACACAGGCGAATGGGGCAATACGTTGAATAATGGAATTGAGACCTGTTTCCCTGCCGCTGTTCGTGTTGGTTATGATGCCAATGATATTTTGCAACAACTTAAAGACCGGATTGCTGTACAAAGTTTGCCCAACGGTTGGATAACACAGGGCGGCGGCGGCATTGAAACATTATCAGCTGTTCCCATGACCATTAATGAAATGCTGCTGCAAAGTTATGAAGGTGTAATACGCATCTTTCCTAACTGGGACCATACAAAAGATGCCAGTTTCAACAAACTGCGTGCTTATGGCGCCTTTGTGATCAGCAGCCATTTGCAAAACGGACGTATTGAGTATGTAAATGTCCACAGCGAAAAAGGCCGTACCTGCGTTATGGAAAACCCATGGCCCGGTAAAACAGTACACCTGATGCGCAATGGCAAGAAGGCAGGCACAATTTCCGGCAACAGGTTTTCATTTAATACAGTTGAAAATGAATTGATAGTATTAACAACAGCTTATTAACACGCACTGTTCTGAAGCCATTTATCATTGCAGCAATTAGGGCAGTTCTCTACATTCATACCGGTTGTTAACTGAACGGTATGGCCGCAATACATGCAACTATAATCACAGGCTGCTTCTGCCACCTGTCCGGCAGTAAATATGGCGGATGGTGGAATTTCATTTTCCGGCATAATGGATAGCCCTTTACGAACTTTTTTAGGCGAATGAAACCAAACCGTTATTTGGCCTGAAGTTTCGAAAAACGCTTTATTGATTTCTCCCAGTTGCTGAACATCTTTTCCCCTAAGAACACGAAAAAGATCTTCATGCGACAAATTCTCTTTCTTCAAAGCGTCCATTATAACTATTCCATTGTCAACAATAAGGTTCGGCTCACCTTCCATAATTTTCTCCAATGGTTTATGACGATTGATGACCCTTTCAAGACTTATTTGTAATAAGGCCACTGTAGTAATAGCTATAACCCCATAAACAATAGGCATTTCTGAACCGATCATGGGGTCACCTACCGCAGACCCAAAACAAATAATGATTGCGAGCTCAAGGGTAGATAATTGGCCCATACCTCGTTTTCCAAGCACCCGTAACAGGAATATTGTATACGCATACATTATGACCGTACGAAAAACAATTTCCAGCAAGAATAAATGCGGCCCATCCCCTATAAATATCCGTTTAAGATCAAAAACATGGAAAGTAGAATCCATTACTGCTTTTTCACAACAGGGCAAAAACTTTACCAGCCGCCTGGCAAGCAAATTGAAACTGTAGTTTAACCAACAGTACTTCCTATGTCGGAAAGTAATAAATCGGTAGAAACCGTTCGCCACAATCTGCAGCTGAACGAAAATATCAAACAGCACAAAAAAGGATGGAGCATTCAGAAAATTGGCTGGGCAATTCTTTATATAGGGCTGGTGCTGGCGCTTTTGGGACTCTTTGGTACAGGTCCATTAAGTCGTAAAACCATATCTCAAAATGGGCATAGTGTAAAATATGAACGTTTCCTCCGATATGAGGGGGAAGCTGAGATGACATTTAATATTGATGCGGCAAAAGACACCATCAGGCTGGAAATACCACAGGAGTACCTGGAATATATTGATGTAAAATCCATAACTCCATTGCCATCAGGTAACACTACCATCAATGGCATAACTACGTATTTTTTTAATGCTTTGGGAACAGCCAGCATTCATTGTAACCTTATGGCCAAAAAGCCTGGCAGCGTAACCTCTATTTTAAAAGTGAATGAAACCCCTTTCAAAATCGATCACCAAATATATCCATAATGAACCCGGTTATAAGAGGCATAGTAATATACCTGTTCCTGATGCTTGTATTCAGGCTAAGTGGAAAGCGGACCCTGGCTCAAACCACTCCGTTTGAGTTCATTCTGCTTCTTATTATCAGCGAGGTTACCCAACAGGCGCTGGTAGGAGAAGATTATTCGCTTACCACCTCTATCATTCTTATTACAACACTGGTAGGTATTGACCTGCTTTTCTCCCTGATAAAGCAAAGATGGAAAGGATTTGAGCAGGTAACAGAAGGGTCGCCGCTCATAGTAGCAGCCAATGGAAAACTGTTGCCGCAACGGGCCCTTAAATCGCGGGTAAGTGAGGAAGACATACTCGAAGCAGCCCGTAACCTGCATGGCCTTGAACGTATGGAACAAATAAAATATGCGGTACTGGAACTGGATGGCACTATTTCCATTATTCCGAAGGAAGAGGCTGCAGCCTGAATGATACGTAAATTATGAGGAAAAATTTCATCATTGTATTGCTGGTACTTTGTGGGTGTGCGTTTCACTCATATGGTCAGGAAAAGGAAATGAATAGCGACCGGCCCGACCAAACCGAAGAAACACATGTGGTTAACAAAGGGCAGTTACAATTAGAAACGGGTATATTATATAATAATTTCGATACCGGGCGCAGCGCATGGATCAATAGGACCCTGATCCGTTACGGTATATCAAAGATACTGGAGGTGGGCCTTCTTTTGGAACAGGGCCGCGAGCGGGACAGGTATATTGAAGAAACGGTACAAAGCACCTATCCGCTGGCAGTTCGTATAAAGGCAGCTTTGCTGCAGCACCATTCATGGCTACCCGATATTACCCTTATTGCTTACCTGCAGCTCCCTTACACAAGTTTTAATACCAAAGGAGGATGGCGAAGATCGCCTTCTGTTGTTGCTGCTTTTTTACATAAGGCAGGGTCCAAATGGAAAATAGAATATAATACCGGGTTTCAACAGGAAGCTTTTAGCTCAGCTATTAACTGGCTGGTCAACGGCTCCATTCATTATAAAGCAACCGAAAAAGCGGAGTTGTTTGCAGGTTACTTTTCTCAATTCCAATCACACAAAGATCCGTTTCATAATATAGACATTGGGGTGAGCTACAAAATAAAAGATAACATTCAAATTGATCTCGCCGCGGGTTCTTCCATTCTGTATGAAGAACCAAACAAGTTTGTAACCCTCGGTTTTTCAATAGCCATTCGCTAATATTACAAAGTGTCTGTTATACTGAAAAAAAGTCCTGCAAAATTTTCATTTTTATTCATACAACACCCAATGGCATACTACTTGATCTGCCAGATTTCATTAAAGGCTTTATATGGCCCAATAAAATGACTTTGTTTTTAACCAATTCAAAATCACAAATTATGGCAGAAAATGTAAAAGCCACTCCGTTACACGACCGGGTAATTGTGAAACCCGAACCCGCCACTGAAAAAACTGCAGGTGGTATTATTATTCCCGACACAGCAAAAGAAAAACCCCAACGCGGCCTTGTAGTGGCTGTGGGGCCCGGCAAAAAAGACGAGCCTGTTACGGTAAAGAAAGGCGACCAGGTGCTTTACGGGAAGTATTCAGGCACAGAATTTCAGTATGACGGGCAACAACTGCTTATCATGCGGGAATCTGACATCCTCGCTATTATTTAATTATTCAAAACAATTAATCATTTTTTATTACAACCGCTAAAAAATCAAATGAGCTATGTCAAAGCAATTGTTTTTTGATGTAACAGCCAGGAACCAGATGAAGAAAGGCGTTGATATTTTAGCCAACGCTGTAAAAGTAACACTTGGTCCAAAGGGCCGTAATGTAGTAATAGAAAAGAAATTCGGCGCACCGGCTGTGACCAAGGACGGTGTTAGCGTAGCTAAGGAAATTGAATTGGAAGACCCTATGGAAAACATGGGCGCCCAAATGGTAAAAGAAGTTGCTTCCAAAACAGCCGACCTTGCCGGAGATGGTACCACTACTGCTACCGTGCTGGCACAGGCTATAATACATGAAGGCCTGAAGAATGTGGCTGCAGGCGCCAACCCTATGGACCTTAAACGAGGAATAGAGAAAGGTGTAGAGGCCATTGTAAACAGTTTGCGCGAACAATCGCAAACCATAGGCACCAACGAGAACAAGATCCGCCAGGTAGCTACTATTTCAGCCAATAATGATGAAGCCATTGGAGAGCTTATAGCAAAAGCTTTTGGCAAGGTGGGCCGCGAAGGTGTGATCACTGTTGAAGAAGCTAAAGGCACCGACACCAGTGTTGAGGTGGTAGAAGGTATGCAGTTCGACAGAGGTTATATTTCGCCGTACTTTGTTACAAATACCGAAAAAATGCAGGCTGAGTTACAACAGCCATATATCCTCATATACGATAAGAAAATTTCTGCCATGAAGGATATACTCGGACTGCTTGAAAAAACTGCCAAAACAGGCCGTCCGCTGTTGATCATTGCAGAAGACCTCGATGGTGAAGCACTGGCCACACTGGTAGTAAATA
Source organism: Niastella sp. OAS944 (assembly GCA_024809215.1). GTDB lineage: Bacteria > Bacteroidota > Bacteroidia > Chitinophagales > Chitinophagaceae > Niastella. The sequence continues at coordinate 603,628 of JANUBW010000001.1, forward strand.
AACTACGCGGCACACTGAAAGTGGCAGCGGTAAAAGCGCCGGCTTTTGGCGATCGCCGTAAAGAAATTTTGCAAGACATTGCAGTACTCACCAAAGGCACTGTCATTAGCGAAGAACAGGGTTACACACTTGAAAATGCAGAACTGACACACCTGGGTTCAGCAGAAACGGTAACAATAGATAAAGACAACACAACGATAGTTGGCGGCCATGGCGAAAAAGATGCCATCACCGGCCGTATTAACCAGATAAAAGCCCAACTGGCAGCTACTACATCTGACTATGATAAAGAAAAATTGCAGGAAAGATTAGCGCGGCTCGCCGGTGGTGTTGCAGTACTGTATGTAGGCGCAGCAACAGAAGTGGAAATGAAAGAGAAGAAAGACAGGGTTGATGATGCCTTACATGCTACCCGTGCAGCCATAGAAGAAGGTATAGTGCCCGGTGGCGGTGTTGCCTACATCAGGGCCACCCAGGCGCTTGAAACACTGCAGGGCAAAAACGAAGACGAATCAACAGGTATCGCTATTATTAAACGTGCAGTGGAAGAACCGCTACGCCAAATTGTTCACAACTGCGGGCTCGAAGGCAGCGTGGTGGTACAAACCATAAAACAAAACAAGGATGATTACGGTTTCAATGCACGCACCGAACAATATGAGAACCTGTTGGCAGCCGGGGTAATAGACCCTACCAAGGTATCGCGTGTAGCCCTGGAACATGCAGCCTCCGTAGCTGCTATGCTGCTTACTACAGAATGCGTGGTATTCGACAAACCTAAAAAAGAGCCAGCGGCAGCACCTGCGCCAGCCATGGGCGGAATGGATTATTAAGATTAAGCTTTGTTCACAAACACCCCGGTATGCCGGCAGTAAAAGCCGGCGCCGGGGTTTTGTCTTTTGGTCACGCATCTAAAATCAATAAATTACAGGTTATGAAATGGATAACCCGCGAGCGTCCCAAAATTGACCGCATTGCCTGCCCCTGGCTTATAAAGCAGTTTATTGATAAGGATGCCGAATTTATTTATGTTCCCTTTAATGAGGTAATGGCTGAAGCTGAACGGCTTAACGCCATTCCTTTTGACGTACCCAATGTAAAATTTACCCATGAAGGTGAATTTTGCACTTTTGATACCCTCATAAAAGAATATAAAATAAAAGATGAGGCCGTACTGGCCATGGCTCCAATAGTACGTGGTGCAGATACCGACCGCCACGATTTTGCCACCCAGTCATCTGGCTTATGGGCTATTTCGGCAGGACTGGCTTATAACTTTACCAACGACCACGAACTGCTGGAGAAAGGCATGTTAATATATGATGCATTATATAGCTGGGCAAAACATTTGCAAAATATAAAACACACGCAGCAGCCATTCGAGCATTTGCTGGTATCGGTGTTGAACAAATATTTAAAACACAAACCCGGATCAAAGAAAAAAGTGCCTGCCTGGGCACAGGAACTAAAAGAGATCATTCAGGACCATATTGATACGAATTTGAGTTTGAAAGAATTATCTAAAGGGCTCGATGTTACCCCTTCCCACCTGTCGCGCGAGTTTTCGAAGTATTTTGAAAATATGTCTTTTGGGGAGTACATTCAAAAGCAACGGATGGACAAAGCCATTGAACTAATGGCCAATAGAACTTATTCGCTTACAGAAATTGCTTACCTCACCGGCTTTTCGGACCAAAGCCATTTTAACCGTATATTTAAAAAACACACCGGGCAAACCCCCTCTGAATACCGAAAAAATTTGCAAAAAAAGTAACTTTTGTACAAGGAGTGCATTTATATACAATTTATAAAAATCGGCGTTCGGTAATATTGCCGGAAACTGACTGCACTTTATGACAAAAACGGCTTTAAAGACATGTTTCGTCACTCTACTGTTTTTATCGGCTTTTTATAACAGCATGGCTCAGCAACCTACAGAAACTTATCCTAAGATAGCAGGGTATGTAGGTATCCTTCATCCCATTGTTACTTTTAGCAAGAATGAAACAGTAACCAATTTTAAAGATTATTACATAGTGGGAATGCCTACCGGTATTAACATCTGGAAAAGTAAAAAAATAGGCTTTTCAGCAGAGTTTGTTCCTTTAATAAAAGCAGATTCAACCGGCAGTAAAATGAATAACTTTCTGTTTCATCCCGGTGTGCTGGTAGCATTAGGCCATGGGTGGACGTTTGCCGGCCGCGCAGCATTTGAAACCGGCGGTCGCTACGGCTTTACCCCTGTAATAAATAAGATCGTAAAGAAAAATAAGAACAGCGGCTATTTTGTTGCTGTACCGCTTCCCTTCCGTTTTGGCAATAATCATGATGCCACGTTTACAATAGGTTTTCAGTTTGGAATTGCATTTTGATAGTGTGCTTATAGAAATTTATACAATGGAAACACCCACCTACACTTTGCGGCAACTGACTATGTACTTTCTGAAGCTGGGCACCATTGGCTTCGGTGGTCCCGTAGCGTTGGTAGGCTATATGCACCGCGACCTGGTAGAACAACGTAAGTGGATAACGGAAGAAGATTACAGGGAAGGACTGGCGCTTGCACAACTGGCGCCAGGTCCGTTGGCAGCTCAACTCTCCATATACCTGGGTTATGTGCATTACAGAATTATAGGCGCCACCCTTGCGGGTTTGGCATTTGTACTGCCTTCTTTCGTAATGGTGTTAGCCCTTGGTTATGCCTATGTAAAAGCAGGCGGCCTTCCCTGGATGCAGGCTGTTTTTTACGGCATTGGCGCGGCTGTGATCGGTATCATTGCCATCAGCAGTTATAAGCTGTCTAAAAAAAGCCTTGGTAAAGAATGGTTATTATGGGCCATTGCTGTGTTGCTGGCCATTACAACCTTTATTACAGAAACGGAAAATCTCTGGCTCATTCTTTTGGCTGGTGTACTGGTATGGTTTCAGAGGTCCCCATTTAAAATACGCAGATCGGTAAACTCTATTTTCCTGATGCCCGTATTATTACAGATTGGCGCTGTTTGGGCAAACGAAAAGCTTACTCAAATTGGCTGGTTCTTTTTCAAGGCCGGCGCCTTTGTTTTTGGCAGTGGCCTGGCCATTGTTCCGTTTTTATATGGCGGCGTTGTAAAAGAATACCAATGGTTAAGTGAACAGCAGTTCCTCGATGCTGTTGCTGTGGCCATGATCACCCCGGGGCCGGTGGTCATTACAGTTGGTTTTATAGGTTACCTGGTAGCAGGTTTTCCCGGCGCCTGTGTTGCCGCTTTAGCCACGTTCCTCCCCTGTTATTTATTTACGGTAATACCAGCACCTTATTTTAAAAAGTATGGCAAACACCCGGGCATAAAAGCGTTTGTTGATGGGGTTACAGCAGCCGCTGTTGGCGCCATCGCCGGCGCGGTACTGGTGTTGGCAAAAAGGCAATTGACCGATGTTATCTCCTGTGCTATCGCCGTAGTAACGATCCTTGTTTTATTAAAATTTAAAAAGATACCCGAACCGGTCATTATCGTTGTTGCAGCACTGCTTGGGTTACTGATAAAAAGCCTGTAAAAGCAATTGTTAACAGCAGAATTTCCACAACATTTATTTATAGCTTAGCAAACGAATGAATGATCACTCACAACCGAAATACTACCAATGAAACACAACGCATTTTTAGCTGCTGGTATGGTATGCCTTATTGCCTGCAATAATCCAACTGCAAGTGAAAACGTTATTATCAAAGGCGAATCAAAGATCGATACCATTTCCTGCCAGCCCGGAACCAGTAAACTGGATATTGCAAAGATTGAACAGATCACCGGCATGAAAGGTGTTGCAAAAAACGGTGAATACAAGATAACGGTGCCGCAAAACGATCTTAAGATAGTTGTTGACGGGTTTAAAATAATACCTCCCATGGGATTAGGAAGCTGGGCCGCATTTACCCCCTGTGGCGATACCGCTATGGTAATGGGCGATATAATCGTAACAGAAAACGATCTTAAACCTGTACAACAGGAAGTGATAAAACAAGGGTTGATGGTGAGCGCCATTCATAACCACTTTGTACGCAACCATCCCAATGTAATGTATATGCATATTGATGGTAAGGGCACTGTAGATAAACTGGCCGCTAATGTAAAAGCCATTTTTGAAAAGGTAAAAGCGAGCCGTGGCAAGGACCCCAAAGAAGGCAAAGCCGACAGCGTTGCCAATACGATCAATATTGCCAGCCTCGATTCTATCATCGGCGCCAAAGGTGAAATGGCAAAAGGAGTATACAAGTATACGATTGGCCGGCCCGATATTAAATTGCAGGAACATGGCATACCCGTAAGTACGTTCTTAGGTTTTAATACCTGGGCAGCCTGGCAGGGTACTCCACAAAAAGCGGCTGTATGCGGCGACTTTACTATGCTTGATAATGAAGTAGAACCGGTAATAAAGGCATTGGTTGAAAATGGCATTGAAGTAGTAGCTGTTCATAACCACATGGTGTATGAAAAGCCAAGGACCTTCTTTTTACATTATTGGGGCGTAGGCCCTGTAGAACAGCTGGCAAAGGGCTTACGGGCGGCGTTAGATAAAACCGGGAATGGGCAGGGAAAAATGTAAATTTGTGGCCATTCATGAGCATACACGGCATTTTTCCAATAGACAAATGGGACTTTAAAAGTGAATCCATATTAAAGGATTTACCATCAGAAGATTTTGCATTACTGACCGCACATAAAACGGAGCAGTTGTATTCAAAAGGTGAGATCGTTTTCAGGGAAGCAGCCTACCCCGCAGGTATTTTTTATATTGTTGAAGGAAAAGTAAAAAAATATAAAGTAGACAATGAAGGAAGGGAACATATCATTTATGTGGCCAACCCGGGAGAATTAATTGGCTACCATGCTATTCTTGCCGAAGACCGCTATCCCGATTCAGCCTCTGCATTGGAAAAAAGCAGAATTGCCTTTATTCCCAAAGAAGATTTTCTTAATACCCTGCAACAGTCCGCAGTATTGAGTAAGCGCTTACTAAAAACCTTAAGCCATGAATTTGCTGTTTTAACCAATGGCATTTCAGTAATTGCCCAAAAACCGGCAAGGGAAAGGCTGGCTTTACAATTGATCGTATTGAGAGAAAAATACAAAGTCAATTTTCAACCAGGCATGCCGGTAGAAATAAATATCAGCCGCGATGACCTGGCAAGTATTGCTGGTACTGCACGGGAAAACGCCGTTCGGATTCTTACCGAATTTAAAGAGGCCGGTATAGTAGAAACAAAAGGCCGCAAGATCATAGTGCTTGATGTTAACCAGCTTATTCATATTGCCAATTATAAGTAACCTCCGCTAAACATAAGCTCCTGAAAATTGATAAAAGTCACTTTTTGAAGTGATAAGGTTCACCGCTAACTGAAGGTCAACAGGGTAATTTTGCATTATGAACACGGCCCTAACTTACCCAAAAACAATAGATCATTGGTTTAGTACAGATGAACAATTAAACAAATTATATCCCAAATCTATTCAGGCCCTGGCTCCCAGACATTGGACACCTTTACCAATTACCCAAATGGTAGCACCGTTTCTTGTAACACACCCCGGGGTTAAGGTGCTGGACATTGGCAGTGGCGTAGGGAAATTTTGTGTGGCCGGTGCGTATTATAAACCGTATGCTACATTTTATGGCGTTGAACAACGTAAAGATCTTATAGGTCATGCGCAGAAAGCCACCAAAACCCTGGGATTGCAAAATGTTCATTTCATCCATTCCAATATTACTGACCTGGATTTTAGCCAATACGACCATTTTTATTTCTTTAATTCCTTTTATGAAAATCTGATGGTCAATGATAAGATCGATGAAAACATAACCCATTCAACCTTTTTATTTAACTATTATCACAAGCAGTTATATAAAAAACTCAATAGCATGCCCGCAGGAACAAGGGTTGCAACTTTTCATTGCCTGAATAATAAAATGCCTCCCGATTATCATGTAGTAGATTCGAAAGTTGATACATTATTAAAATTCTGGATAAAAGTATTGTAACCAATGAAAGACTGGTTTATTACTGACGAACAATTACATCAGCTCTATCCTGAACCAATAAGAGCGAAGGCCCGTATACATTGGTCTCCGTTATACATTGCCCAAAAAGTTGTTTCTTTTCTCGCACCCAACGATACAGTGAAAATACTCGATATCGGCAGCGGGGTAGGAAAATTCTGCTTAGCCGGCGCCTCTTATAAACCGTCAGTCTCCTTTTTTGGAGTTGAGCAACGAAGAAATCTGATAGAATATGCAGAAGCGGCGCGAAAAAAACTCGGTTTTAAAAACGTGCACTTTATTCACCGGAACTTTACCCAGCTAAACCTGCATGAATACGACCATTTTTATTTTTACAATTCTTTCTTTGAAAACCTCGACGGCACCGATAAAATAGACAACGAGATTGTGTATTCAAACGAATTGTATAACTATTACAGCATTTACCTATACAATCAACTGGAAAAAATGCCCATTGGCACCAGGGTGGCCACCTATTGCAGTTGGGGCGATGAAATACCTCCCAGTTACCATTTGGCTGAGGTGCACTATGATAATTTAATAAAGTTTTGGATAAAGTTGTAAGCCTGATTGGCTCGTTTTTAATCCCTACCCTTGAAAGTCGTCGGCGCAAATTCGGCGACTTTTTTTATTGCAAACATATTGATAAAAGCATGTGGACATTGCTCCACATATAATGCCTATAATAAAAAATGGGGCTAGATGGAAATAAAGCCCCGTTTAATCCAATATCCTATGAAAAACCATAAGGATAATTGCAATTTATATACCACGTAATTTTCGTGTTATTGCCCAAACAGTATAATGCTAAATCCCCAATTACATAATGATCTAATGGAATATGATTTGCATTTTCCGTAGGCATATGTCATTGGCGAAAAAACATATTTGCTTAGCCGAAGATGACCCGGACGACTATTATATTTTCGCAAGGACCCTTGAAGAATTTGATAAGTCAATAAAGCTAACCTGGTTTACAACCTGCGCAGAATTATTGGAGTACCTGAAAACCGGCGATGAAGACGAACTGCCAGACATTATTGTATTGGATATGAATATGCCTAAAATAGATGGACAAACCTGTTTACTTACTATAAAGAGCGAAGCAAACCTACATCATATTCCAGTGGCCATATTGTCAACAGGCACCAGTCCGGCAGCTATTAAAACCGCATATGACGGCGGCGCATTCAGATACTTTGTGAAACCTTTTTCAATGGAGGAATTTCGAAAAATTGTGGAGGAAATAATAAATTTTAAAAATGCTACAGATTGAGCTATTTTATCTGCCTGCAACTTTTCATAAGTTCGAAAATATGTTCAATAGGTGGATTTAGAAGATAGTTATCCGATATGAAATTTTCTCCGGCTTTTTTTGCGCTCACAAGTACCAGGTTATCCCAATCAACAGTTCTCACATAAATTTTTTCAACCCCATCTTTGGTTTCAAACATCATTACCGGTTTCATTATTACTTCTGTTGCATCTATACATACAGTTGATTCTGGTACAACAATTATCTGAGCTAAACTATTTACGAGTACGATCGCAGTTCCAAAAGGGTCATATACTGTTTTGGTCATAGTGGTCTTGAAATAAAGTATTGCATGTGATTACAATAAAACGCCGCTTATTGCGACGTTTTTATCAGGCATTAATCAATGCAATAAGTTATTGATAGATGGCATTGACCGCTAATTATAACCAAGGCGAAACAGGCCAATCTTCAATTTGAACATTATAGCCTATAACAATATTATCTAACTATTTTTTTGAGAAAATGCTTTGAGGAAAGTCATCATCCTTTAGGTTGATGAAAGAGGTTTCTACATAGAATATTGAATTAAAAACGGGGCCTTATTACAATTTAATTTAATGTACAAAAATGAAGCCAATTACAAAACAAATAATACTTATATGTAAGTAAGTGCAACCCCTTACATTAAGACGATTTTTCCTTAAAAACAAGGAACCCCGGCCACAAGGGACCAGAGTTCCACTGATAAAACACTTCCCCTCCAAAACATAATTCGGAGTCATTGCTGCCACTATCTATGATGTATAGGGTCATTTTAGAACAAACGTTCCTATGGGTAATTAGTCAGAATATGTTGTAGTCCGTAACTGGTACAAGGAGATTGGAAAGTTAAACATCAAAGCAATTTATCTACTTTAAATATATGCAATTTTTAAACCATATCAAATGGGGAGGATGGATTCAATCAAAACAATTACTTTTTGAGCCCGGCAATAATTATCAATGGTGGCCTGGGTCTGCCCTTAATTATTTTGTAGTTGAACATATTGGCACGTTTACCATCAATTTCCTTTTGCATAGCACCGGGAATATTCGATACATTATCGTAATAAACCAGCTGCACCGATATTTTTTGATCTGCCTTCTGACTGGCATCATTCAACTTGTACCTGATCTGCACCTTTTTAGCGTCACCGTTTTTCGGATTTTTACCGAACAGTCCATCTTCTACAGATCTTTTTAAATTGATGATGCCACTTTTAGTACGTACCCTTAGCTTTTGGTCGTTGGCCCGCTGGCCAAGAGAATCATCATCGAATGAACATTTATTATTGCCGTTTCCGTTGTTATCGGGATAATCGGAATCGTCGCTGGCATCACAGCCGGAAGCCCCAAAGGGATCGGCATTGAATATTGGCTTTGCCAGGGTATCGCCCTGTTCGAGAACATAGATGGCATCTAAATACGTTAAACCACCCACAATTAGCTGGCTAACGCAGGTATCGGTGGCGCCCTTTTTAATAAATGCGATATTATACCGAACGCCGGTTTCACTTTGAGAAAGATTAATAGCGCCGGTGTTCCGGTTTATTTTAAGCCCCTCGGGCCAGGAGAAATAAGTTCCGTCAACCCCTGCGTTGTTTGTAGGAACTACAAAGAAATCACCGTTGTTTTTGGGTTTTAAATAAACAATACTGTCGCCGTAATTGGGCGCACTGGGACAGGATGAGGAATTTACAGATAAATTTGTGTCGAAAGTAGAATCTGTTAGTGGCGATTTTGTTGAATCAGTTGGGTTTGAGGAATCAATTACGTTGTTATTATCGTCTGGGTGTACCTTCTTACTACAGGCTATGTATATTACTAAAGAGTAAATCGCCAGCGAAATATAAGCGCAGGTATTGATTTTCATGTAAGCTTCGGTTTAACACGGGGAACTCTTGCTGTGGCCAGGTATGCAATTCATATTCCATCACCAAGATGTCTGATGAAGCCAATTTATAAATTAAAATTGGAAAAAGAATATCCTCATTTTATCTCGACAAGTATGTCATTTAATTTCAATACAAACATATTGTAACTTAGCAATCATGAATACCTCTAAACAACATTGGGAAAATGTTTATAATACAAAAGTCCCCGAAGAAGTAAGCTGGTTTCAAATTTATCCGAAAACGTCAATAGCGTTTGTAGAACAATGTAACTTATCCCCCGATGCACATATTATTGACATTGGGGGCGGTGATAGTCACTTTGCAGATGCTCTTCTTGACAAAGGCTTCAGGAACATTTATGTTTTAGACATTTCTTCCAATGCAATAGAGAAAGCAAAGCAAAGATTGGGTACCAGAGCATCAAAAGTTAACTGGATCGTTTCAGACATTACTGAATTTGCACCACAGGTACAATTTGATTTGTGGCACGACAGGGCTGCTTTTCATTTCTTAACAACCGAAGATAGCATTTACAAATATGTTTCCATTGCTGAAGGTGCAATAAAGAAAGGTGGCCATCTTATACTGGGTACGTTTTCTGAAAACGGACCAAAAAAATGTAGTGGCTTAGAAATAAAGCAATATTCAGCGGCATCGATGTCGGCCATATTTGAAGTTTCTTTTGACCGGGTTAAATGCATAACCGAAGACCATGCAACCCCCTTCAACACAATTCAAAATTTCCTTTTCTGCAGTTTTAATAAAAAATAAGGGTAGCCCCGCAGCCAAAATAGGGTTCAAAGATGTTAAAATAATTGAATTTTTGGAACATGGCTTATTATACTTTTACAGGTTTTTAGCAAACAATTTTGTCATATGTCTGATCACAATTATTCAAGAAGGAAATTTTTAACCCAGGCGCTATTAGCAACCGCTGCGGCTGCTACGCCCGGGTTTTTATTAGCAAACGGTAAACAAAAGGCCGGTGAAAAAGTAAATCTTGCCTGTATAGGTATTGGCAATCGGGGTGCAGAAATTATTAAGGCCCTCTATAATACGGGTTTGGCCAATATTGTGGCGCTCTGTGACGTAGATATGGAAGCTCCGCACACGCAGGATATATTAAAACAGTTTCCCAACGTACCGCGCTTTAAAGACTTTAGACAAATGTTTGATAAGATGGGTAACCAGATTGAAGCTGTTTCAATTGGCACGCCCGACTTTTCGCACTTTCCCATTACCATGATGGCTATAAGTTTGGGCAAACATGTATATGTAGAAAAACCCATGGCCCGTACATTTAATGAAGTGGAGCTGATGATGAAGGCTGCAGCCAAAAATCCCAAAGTGGTTACTCAAATGGGCAACCAGGGACACTCAGACGCCAACTATTTCCAGTTCAAAGCCTGGAAGGAAGCAGGTATCATTAAAGATGTAACGGCCATTACTGCACACATGAACTCGCCACGCCGCTGGCATGGCTGGAATACAAATATCACTTCATTTCCGGCAGCAGAAAACATTCCTTCAACACTCGATTGGGATGTATGGCAAATGCAAACACAAGGCCATACATACAACAAAGATTTTGTGAACGGACAATGGCGCTGCTGGTTTGATTTTGGAATGGGTGCGTTGGGCGATTGGGGTGCGCATATTCTTGATACAGCACATGAGTTTTTGGACCTTGGCCTACCCTACGAAGTTGATCCGGTGAAATTAGATGGGCATAACAATTTCTTCTACCCCACCTCAACCACACTATCTTTTAAATTCCCCAAACGTGGCAACATTCCGCCGGTTGAAATAAAATGGTACGATGGTATCGATAACCTGCCGCCAATACCAGAAGGTTATGGTGTACAGGGGTTAGATCCCAATATTCCACCGCCCAGTAACGGCGCTATCAAGCCCGCCAAATTGAACCCTGGCAAGATCATTTACAGCAACGACCTGACCTTTAAAGGTGGTTCGCATGGAAGTATATTATCCATTATTCCCGAAGCAAAGGCAAAGGAAATGCAATCGAAGCTACCGGAGGTGCCTAAAAGCCCATCCAATCACTTTGCAAACTTTTTAAAAGCCTGTAAGGGTGAAGAAAAAACACGCTCACCATTTTCGATTGCAGGCCCGCTAAGCCAGGTATTTTGCTTAGGCGTGTTGGCACAATGGACAGGTGAAAAAATTGTGTTCGATAGAAACAAGAAAGTGATCACCAGCAGTAAGAAAGCCAACGAGCTGTTGATGGGACCACCGCCAAGAAAGGGATGGGAGCAGTACTATAAAGTATAAAATGTACCTACAATAATGCAGAAGCCCCGGCGGTACCGTTGGGGCTTCTGCGTTCTATATCACTGAAGTTGATTTACAATTGCTTTACCTGTATAGCGAATTACCTTGTCATATTTCGCTGGCGCATCTATGCCAAATCCATTTTTGTCGTTTACCAATACAATATTGAAAGTAACCTGATCACCCATTCCCGCATAACTTCCCTTTCGATCTTTGATCGTCAACGTTCGGGCTTTATCGTTCCATACCAGGTCGATGATTGCATATTTTCCTTTTTCATAATTATAATTGTCGCCTTCATCGTTATACAACGTGAAATGGCCATCAGCCCCTTCATAGATCCTTATCTCAAGTGTATCTTTCTTTTTTTCGTTTGTATATTGCTGAAACGGCCCCATGGGAACAATTGAGCCGGCCTTAATATATAAAGGCATAAGATCAACAGGTGTTTCTCTCTCCACTTCCTGACCGCCGGCTAATTTTTCACCTGTCCAGAAATCGAACCAACGGGTTCCCGCAGGCAAATACAGCTTTTGTTTTTTGATGGTATTAACATCAACAATGGTGTTGCCATTCGCCCTGCTGGTATACATAGAATCGGTTACGGGGCAAACCAATACCGATTTCCCAAACATATATTCATTATCGATGTTCCATACTTTTTTATCGGCCGGAAAATCCATCACCAGGGCACGCATCATAGTACCGGCATGTGAAGTAACCTGCCAGGCATTGGAATAATTATAAGGGAGGAACCGGTATCGCAGGTTAATAAATTTTTCTATGGCATCATAGGCCCAGTCGCCTTTGGCGCCAAACTGATAAATCTCCCTGGGCGTATCAGTTCCATGCGAACGCATCATAGGGCAGAATGTTCCAAACTGCAGCCAGCGTACATACAACTCCCTGAAGGCGGGATCGTTTACACCTTTAGGATACTTTCCTCCAGAAAAGAAGCCGCCAATATCGCTGTTCCAGTAAGGTAGTCCGGATAATGATAAATTAAGCCCGCCGGAGATCTGTTTGCGAAAAACGTCCCATGCCGAGCCTACATCGCCCGACCACATCATGGTGCCAAACCGCTGCTGACCGCTAAATGCCGACCTTGCCAAAATAAAAACTCTTTTTTCTGAGGTGGTTTCCCGCTGATGTTTATATACACCGCCGGTATGAATTAACGGGAATGCATTCCGCACTTTTCTATAAGCGCCGAGAAAAGTGTTATGGGCTTCATCGCTTTCTTTATCCTTGAAATGATCTGGTTCGGTTGAATCGAGCCACCAGCCATCGATGCCTATGGAGAAAATATTTTTATTCATGTACTGCCAGTAAATATCGCGGGCGTGCGGATTGAATGCATCATACACCTGTACATTCGTATTGATGGGCCAGGTAACATAATCGCCATATAACATGTTCTGTTGTTTGAACACGTCGTGTATTTTTGTTTTATTACCAAACGAGGGCCATACAGAAATGATAACGTGCGCGTTTTGATCATGCACACTATCCACCATCTTTTTTGGTTCGGGAAAACGGGGATTGCCAAACTCGGTAGAGTTCCAATAGCTTTCATCTTCGCCCCAGTATTGCCAGTCCTGCACAATGCCATCTAAAGGAACATGCAGTTGCCTGTACCTGCGCACTACTTCATTGGTTTCATACTGGCTTTTATACCGCTCGCGGCTTTGCCAGTAACCAAGCGTCCAGCGCGGGAACAGCGGCGCCTGCCCCGTGAGGTGGCGATAACCGGCAATCACTTTATCGGCATTGCCGCCCTGTATAAAATAATAATCTATGCCCTCCCCTACTTCCGATTTAAAAGAAGTTCCAGCAGCATCGTCTTTAAAATGGGTGGTTGAATAATTATCCCACAATACACCATACCCTTTTACTGATTGAAAAAAAGGAACAGCGATCTGCATATTGTTTTGCTTCAGCAATACCTGTTGGCCGCGATGGTCCATAATACCGCTTTGATGCTGACCTAACCCATAAACAGATTCACCGGCTTCCAGTTGAAATGCCTGTACAACTTCATAGCTTTTAGGATCAGCGGAAGGTGAGAAATGAGTTCCGTCTTCTTTTTCCTGTAATAATAAATTTTTGGGCGAAGCATAAAACTGAATAGCTGCTGTTTTGCGGTTGAGCTTTACCTGTAATGCCTGGCTGCTTATTACCCATTCATTTTTTTGATCGGCAATTGTGAGCGCCAACTTTTGTGGCGAAGCAATGACCGAAAGGCTTTTCTGTTTTGTAGTTGTGCCTATAGGCAATTTTATAATACGTACTATTTGTGGCGAATAAAATTGCACCTCCACATCAATTGCCTGTATTCTTGCTTTAATACCATTTGATGTTCGCTGGTAAACTTGTGAGAAGGATGTATGTAGGCTAAACAGTAGCAGGGGCAATAAAATAATTCCTTTATTATTCATTGTGAGTTGTCATTGTTTATATAAAGAAATAAGAAGTAGGAAGTAAGAAGTATGAAGAACCTGATATTCGAGATGGCTGATTAAATTCAGATCTTCTGTTTTTCTTACCTCCTACTTCTTACCTCTTACTTCATTTCATTAATACCCTGGATTCGGCTTCAAATTCGTATTCTTATCCATCTCCGTTTTAGGAATAGGATACAGGTTGCGGTAAGCTCCGTTGGGCATGTGCGATAACCACGATTTTCTGGTAAACACACCAAACCTTATCATGTCTGTTCTGCGGCGGGCTTCCTGGTTGAATTCCCAACCCAGTTCATCGAGAAAACGACCATACACAATATCTCCGCCACCTTCAGTGGTTGTCATCAGGTGATTGCGCAAACCATAATCATAACTGCTTCCACCCAACAACTGCGCGCCTGTTACAATCGCTTTGGCCGGATTTAATTTAAAGGCCCGCTGCCGCACCTGCGTTACAATAGTTGCGGCGGCATCTGCGCTTCCCAATCGTAATAAACACTCGGCCTTCATCATCAACACATCGGCATAACGGAAAAGCGGCCAGTCATTACTGAGGCGGTTGGTAGCCTTCATGGCTATTTCGAATTTGCCCAACCGGTACCCATCCACTTCTTCTGATTGGTCAACACCCGGCACAACGTTACGATAGGCCAGCGGCTTTCCTACAAAAGCGCCCATAGTGCCCATAATGCTGTCACCTGTTGCGGTATATTGTTGTCCTCTGATGTAATTATCCAGCAGGCGGCTGTCTTCAGGATCAAAGGTGTTTATGAATTGCGGCACCGCACATACACCACCCCAGGGAGAGAATTGCAGGTTGTATGTTTTTTGATTTTCCGGTTGCAGTGTTTGCATATGTACATCAAAAGAATTCCAGTCGTTCACATATTTTGAATCGAAAGGCAGGGCGAAAATGATCTCTTTCGAATTTTCATTGTTTGTTACAAATACACTCTTTTGACTGGCCTCCAGGCCTATCTTCGAAGAACTTGTTGCAAAATTGATGATGGTATCGCAAACAGCTACGCACTTGTCCCATTGTGATGTACCCGTATACACTTCTGCATTCAGATACATTTTCGCCAGTAAGGTAAGTCCTGCCCATTTATTGAACTTGCCATAGGTGGCAGTACTTACATCGCTGGTCACGCGCGGAATGTTGGCCAGTAGATCGTTTACAATAAAATCATACACTTCTTTCCGGGTGTTCTGCTTAGGCAAATATCCGGCCGGCACATCGAAGCGATCAACGATAGGAACGTTGCCGTATATATCGCACAGGATCCAATAGTAAGATGCACGCAACAATTTCATTTCTGCCACTAGTGAAGCCGTGTCTTTGGCTGCAACAGGAATAGCGCCCGATTGTACCTGGTAAATGATGCGGTTACAATTTGTAACACCCTGGTAGGCCCTTGTCCAGATATTGATCACAATATCATCATCGGTTGTCCATTTATGTTCATGAATGCGGCGATAAACACCCCCATCTACCCAACCGTTCGGTCTTGCCGGCGTAAGCATTTCATCTCCCGACACTTCCTGGGCGCGGTAAACCGTATTCCATTGCAAAAGCAGACCCCGCCAGTCAACATAAGCGGCGCCGGCCAGCGCCGGCAGGTCGCTACCGGTAGGAACAAAATCGCTTGAAACGATCTGGTTATAATTTTCGTCTTTCAATTTTGTACAGCCGGTCAACAACAGGACACCCACGAAACCGGTAATGATACCAGCCAATATATTCTGATTTATCTTTTTCATTGCGTCATTAATTAAAGGTTAGAAGGTAACGTTAAGCCCAACACTGAAAGAACGGGTGGTTGGATATTTGGACGGCGAATCCATTCCCGGGTCAAGCCCTGAAGTGGGCACCTGTACCACACCCGATTGCGCAGTAGAAGTTCCGTTGCGTAAGCTAACCTCGGGGTCTATACCTTTATAACCTGTAATAATAAATGTGTTCAACGAGGCAATATAGAATCTTGCTGATCTGATATATTTTCCAGTAGTTTTCAAATTATACCCCAGCGTTATGTTGTCTATCTTCCAGAAATCGCCATTCTCAATATAATAGCTGTTGAATTCTACCGGCGATTTTAATTGTGTTTTTCCGTATATGGGATCATATGCATTCTTTAATAAATTGTATTGCGCCTGGGTAGGGTTCTCGAACATCATACGCTGCAGGTTGGCCACCTGAAATTTGAATGCGCCTCTTTGTGTAATGGCCAGGTCCCAGTTCTTATAGGTGAAGTTATTGTTCCATGACAGATAGTATTTGGGTAAGCCGTTACCAATTACTTTTTTATCTTCAAACGAATGGCCGAAAGCAGAATAATTTACAGGCTTGCCATCTTTTCCTTCATAGGTCCACTGGCCGTAGTTGGCTACGTCAGATTGATCATTGCCAATATCCACCACTTTGTAACCATAAAAATCACCTACAGAACCGCCCACCTTTAACAGGTGCGAAAAGGTTTGAATGGGTGGGAAAATAGCCCCTACCCGAACATAGTCTGTTGATGTTTTATACAGATCATTGGAAAGATTTTTCAGCTTATTGGAGTTGGTAGAGAAATTAAAGGTCGTGTTCCATTGAAAATCTTTCTTCTGTACAGGAACAAAATTCAGCGATACTTCAAGACCCTTATTTTCCAGCGTACCTACATTGGCCAGTGTGCGATTGTATAAATTGGGCGGGCTGGGCACTTCGAACAGGTAAAGCAGGTTATGGATCTGGCGATTGTACAGATCGATGCTACCGCTGATCCTGTTATTCAGCATGCTGAAGTCGAGACCAATGTTTGTTTCGCGCTTTTCTTCCCATTTCAGATCGGGGTTGGCGTTTTGTGTGGGCACCAGGGTTTGGATCCAGGCCCCGTTCGATAGAACAAAACCACTGTAACCAAGCAAGGCAACACCACGGAACAGATCAGATGGCTGCGAACCGGTAACACCATAACCTGCTCTTAATTTCAGGTCATTAATGAGGTTCTGGTTAAGCATAAACGCTTCGCGGCTAATGCGCCAACCGGCAGAAACGGCAGGGAATGTTCCCCACTTGTTATTAGTGCCCCATAACTGGCTGGCTGTTTCGCGGCGAATGCTTGCCATAAATAAATACTTCTGATCATAATTATAGGTCAGCCTGCCGAACATGCCTATCAAATTGGTCTCTGTCCGGTAAGTCTTGATAAGGTTTACATAATCACCACTGCTGATGGCCCTTCCCAACCCTATATTATGCCAGTCGAAGATATCTGTAGGAAAATCCCAGTTCTCCATATAATGTTCGTTGTAATCATTTTCCTGGTAACTGTAACCGCCCAACAAAGTGATATTGTGTTTTGACAATGACTTTGAATATTCAGCAGTTAATTCAGTCAACCGGTCAATTGATTCCTTGCCACCTTCGCGGGCATAGCCATTGCGGTTATCCCTTAATGTGGAAGCATGCTTTTTTGTTTCGGCGTAGCCATATTCCTGCATCCATTTTGAGTAAGAGAACAAAGCCGATAATTTCAATCCTTTAAACGGAAGAAAGGCAATTGAACCATTAAACCTGGAAAGCCCTTCATTGGTTTGTCCCTTGCTTTCCATCAGGTCCGATACCGGGCTTTGATATTCAAATTTGGTTAGCTCCTGGAACCAGTTTCCGGCAGTATCTTTTACGGGCGCCATAGGGTTTTGCCGCAAAGCCTGCAGGTAATCGCCGGTATTGAAGCCATTTAATTTGCGGCTTGAGCTAAACGCATTCACGTTCAATTTAAGTTTGTTGTTGAACATGTTATGGTTCATATCGAACCGGCCGCTAAATAACTGGTTGTATGATTTCAGGAATAAACCCTGTGCATCATCATAGTTCAGGCTCGCGAGGTAATTGGTGGTGGAGTTGCCGCCGCGAATGGTTAGGTTATGGTCCTGCGAGAATGGCGTTCTTGTTATTTCTTTCAGCCAATCGGTGCTGGCGCCATGATCGATCAACTCGTTCTTACGCAGCCCGGAAGCTATTTGTGCACGCACATCTGCAGCGGTTGACATATCCAGCTTGCGTGCAATGGTTTGAACGCTGGTGAACACACCGTAATCAACCGATGTTTTGTTATTGCCATTTGCCCTTTTTGTGGTAATGAAAATTACACCGTTGGTACCACGGGTACCATAGATGGCTGCCGCAGAACCGTCTTTCAGTACATCAACCGACTCAATATCCTGTGGTGTTATCATGCGCAGATCGCCGGGCACACCATCTATTAACACCAATGGGTTCTGGTTCACACCCATCAGGGTTGACTGACCTCTTAAGATAATTTGGGTAGAACCGGTTGGATCGCCGCTGGGGTTTACAACGGTTAATCCCGCTACTTTTCCTTGTATCAGCTGACCGGCATCGCGCACTGAGCCTTTAACAAAATTGGCCGCTTTTACCGAGGCCACCGAACTGGTAACATCGCCGCGCTTTTGGGTACCGTAACCAATTACAATCACTTCACTCATTCCATTGGCACTGGCCGTCATGGTAATGTTCACCGAAGCGGTGTTGGCGTTCACATCTAACGTCTGGGTTTGAAACCCTACATAAGAAATTTCAAGTGTCACGTTCTCATCTGGCACCGATAGGCGAAATTTCCCATTCATATCTGTAACCGTACCGATAGTAGTACCCTGAATAAATACAGAAGCCCCTATAACCGGTGCCTTTTTCTCATCAAGCACCACACCTGAGATCTCGCGGTTTACAGGTTTCTTTTCCTCAGTTCCACCAACAATAACCACCGCTCCATTACCATTATCAAATTCCTTCTCTCTTGCATCGAACAAAATGATGAGGTTGCCAACGGCTTTGTATTTAATGCCTAAAGGACCTATGATCGTTTGCAGGAACTCGGCCAGCGTTTTGTCCTGAACAGAAAAGCTCAGTTTTCTTTTTACGTTTATAATTGTTGGGCTAAATACAAATTTGGCATCCACTGCTGTTTGTACTTTTTCCAATACGGCTTTTAGTTCGGTATTGTTAACAGCAATGGTAACTTTCCTGTTCAGCGCTTCCTGCCCATGCACAGGAACAGCATATGTTGAAAAGACAGTAAAAGCAACTAGTATGTAAATGATCATCAATCTCATTGCTAACCGGGTTAAAGCAATAAGTAAGTTATTTTCCATAAATTGTGATGGTTTTGAACGTGAACGATTAAGAGCGGGCAAAACCCTTCCGCCGCCTTTGGCGGTAGACGTTAAGGCCGGCAATACCGCGAATATTGCTGGCTTTATTTTTACAGACTTCTAAGTGGGATAACGACTCATATGGCAGTTTTTTTGGTTATAAATAAGCAATCAGTTTTAAGGACATTCTTTGGCTGCTTTTAATAATATTTTGGTGCCCTTTATTTCGTAGGTGGCATTAAATACCAGGCAAATGCCTTCCAGTTTATTGAACAGGTTTTGCCCGGTGAGGTCGCCGGTGAACTCGCAATTCCTGATCTTATCGTTTTCAAGTACTATTTCCAGTTCATAAGTATCCTGCAGGTCGGTCAGCACTTTGTACAACGGCGTTTCATTATATACAAAATTCGCTTCCTCTTTTTTGGGTTTATCAGCAACAGGTATCGGCTGGTCAACTATAGAGGTAACAAAATGCCGCTCTTCCTGATAGTAGGTAACTTTTTGGTTGGGAGTAATAATAACGCCATTCGATTTTTGCTGCACTTCATTGAGCGTTATCTGCTCCTTATTTTCATATACAGCTACCCGGCCTGTTTTTACGGCCACTTCCACCTGGCCATTCTTTCCACGAATATCAAAGCTGGTGCCCAGCACCTGGGTAACTATATTATTATTATAAACAAAAAAGGGCCGGTTAGCATTTTTGCTCACTTTGAAAAAAGCTTCGCCTTCCAGATATACTTCTCTTTTTGCGGCAGTGAAATGTGGTGGGAAGGCTAATTTGGAACCGGGATAAATGCTCACCACGGTGCCGTCTTCCAGTTGAATATCTTTGGGTGTACTGCCGGTATTGGTTTGCTCCTGAAATCCCGCGGTTACCTTTGCTTCTACTAGTGTTATGGCTGCGGGCGCATTCCCATTACTTTTGAACCACACAATACCACTGGTTATTATCAGGCCCAGCAAACAGGCAGCAGCGGCATATTTCCAGGGAAAGCCGCTTCCTTTTTTGATGGGTATTACAACAGCTTTTTCTTTTGATGCTGTTTGTAACTTGTTCCAAAGACGGCTTTCCATTTCATCCATCTCCCGTTCGGAGAGGTCAACATTTTCGTTGTCCAACAGTTCGTACCATTGGTCAATGATCTTTCTTTCATCATCTGTACAGGAATTATCCAGGTACCTTTTCAATAACTGGCGGAAAGCTTTTTGGTCCATTACAACTGTTTTGGCGCTTATACTATAATAGTAAAAGCAAGAAAGCTTTACCCTAAAAGAAATGGCAATTATTTTTAGTGAAGGGGCTTAATTAATGATATTCTCAAACAACAGCAATATAAAATCAACGAGAATAAAGTCGCGCAAAAAAAAGCGTAGTGATTTCAGGGATTGCGTAATATGATATTCCACGGCCTTTTCAGAAAGGTCCATGATGCGGGAGATCTCTTTATTTGATTGTTTTTCAAAACGGCTTAAACGGAAGATCGTTTGCGTTTTTTGCGGCAACTGACTGATGGCTTTATCAATAGCCATGTTCAGTTCCTGCATCAGCAAGGGCAGATCGGCAGATTCATCCTCGCTTTTTTGTAGTTCACCAAAACCCGCGTATTGCGTGCGTTTTGAAATGGCCGATTTGATGTAATTGATTATCTGGTATTTTACTGCAGTTTCCAAGTAGGCGGCAATACAGTTTATCTGGTGTATTTCTCGGCGGTCCCAAAGATCGGTGAAAACACTTTGAACAATGTCTTCAGCTACTTCTTTACTATTCGTTTTGCTTACTGCAGAATGGTACAGCTTTCGCCAATAGCGTAAATAAAGCTCTTTATAAGCAAGTTCGTCGCTTATTTTCAATAGCTTAAGCAATACGTTATCGGCAAGCAGTTTGTAATCCATATACCCAGGGTTGGCAGTTATTCAAGATCACTAAAATAACATTACATGTAATTTAGACATTTGTTTTTAACTGCCAAAGAATATCTGCTACAATCATTTCATTAACCGCACATAAAACACCCTGGGCGTCTTTGAATTTGCTGTTGCAGAAAACTTCACCTCAACATATTCAGCTTGCGTATTTAAATAATTATCAGGGATAATATAATCAACATTAAAAAAGGAATTCCCTTTTGTGCCATCCTGCTCTTCCTTTTTTAATAAAGCTCCATTTATAAAAACATCAAAGCTGCCTTTATCGGCCCCGTAATACATGACCCGCAACTTCTTACCTGTATGTTGACTATTCTTTAACTGGTAACTAAACCAGCCGTTTGCATTGCGCCAATGTTTATCTTTAAATGTTCCGGTCTCTGTTATATCTCCTTTAAACTGATGATCCACCTCCGATTGTTGTTCGCCCGGCGCCACCTGATCAACTGTACTGTTTTCGAGTTCAAGCTTTTGCTTTTCTTCTTCCGCTAATTTTTGCTGTAATTGTTTCAACCCTTTTTCGTCTGTCACCCGCCAGTAAATCATGTAACGGGCATCATGAATAGAGGAGAAAGGCTGCAGTGTTAGATTTTTATAATCAGACTGAGCGATCAAATCAGTCATGGTGAAGTTAAGCGGCTTATTTTTCACCGGCTTTAATTGTAAAGCAGGATTGCTTTGAGCAGTAACGATCACGGGTGCTTTATCAATTGAATAACGCGGTCCACCGGCTACATGTCCCATTCTGCTTCCATCGGCCACTAACCCAATAAGGTTTGAAGTATCGGTTTTTGCAGCCAGAACAACAGGCCCATACACAAATGAAGCCCATGGTGAACCATCTGGTAAATACTCCATTGCGCCATGCATAGGCAGGCGGATAGAGATCTCATCGCCTGTTTTCCATGTTCTGTTTATAACAACAAAACCGTTCTCATCTTTTGTTGCCGCCCATTTACGTCCATTCACACTTATTTGCATTTGTCCGTTCGTAACCCATGAAGGATACCTTACATGAACGTTGAATGTTTGTGGCTGGTTGAGCGTAATCTTAAGTAAGGATGTTTCCTGAGCGGGAAAATTTGTTTGCTGCACCAATGAAATGCCTTTTTCCTTCCAATCGAGTTTTGATGCAATAAACAGGTTTACAAAAAGGTCCTTATCATTATGCGCATAGATCAGTTCGCCATATTTACCATGATTTTCAAGGCCGGTGCCCACACAGCACCAAAAACATTCCTGGGGCTGTGAATACACCCGGTAATGTTGCGGCCGCATAGGCGTGAAATAAACAAAACCGCCCGTTGGGCGCTGGGAAGATAATATATGATTGAATACCGCTCTTTCATAATAATCGATATAAGCAGTTTTGGGGTTCGAAAGAAACAACTTCTCTGTCAGTCGCAGCATATTGTACGTATTACAGCTTTCGGGCCCCTGCACATCATCGATCATGGAAGAAAAATCATTTGCTGCGTTAAAATGCTCACGAACACTGTTACCACCAATGGAAACGGTACGGTGTTTAACAACCGTGTTCCAAAAAAATTCAGCGGCCTTTGCCCATGCGGTATCTCCGTCGAGCTCGGCAATGCGTTTATAACCGATCACTTTGGGTATTTGTGTATTGGCATGCAAACCATTCAATGAATCTTTATTCTGCAAAAGCGGGTTCAATATGGCTTTATGAGAAAGCTTTCGGGCCATTACCAAATACTTATTATCTCCCGTTATTGCTGCTACATCGGCAAACACTTCATTAATGCCGCCCTGTTCGCTCTTGAGTATTTGCTGCATTTGATCATCGGAAAGATTTTTGGTGATGGAAATAAACCAATCGGACAGTTTAATGAGAATTGCTTTTGCTTTTTCATTGCCTGCAATCAGGTATGCATCGCGCAGTCCTGCATATAATTTATGCATATTATAAAGCGGCACCCACCTGTTGGCCAATGAAAAACTGCCTGCTTGTATTTTTCCTTCTGCCATTTCATTCCACAACGCTTTTCCACCAGGTACGCCGCTTACATATCCATTTCCGGCTTTTCGCTGGCACGAGTCGAGCCAGTTGATCATATAATTCAGACGCCGCAATACTTCTGTATTGCCGGTGGCAGCATACATGTTGGCAAGCGCCGATAAGTAATGCCCACCGGTATGACCATCAAGGCCGATATTTTCCCAATTGCCATAATTCTCTTTCAGGGGAGCAATGCCGGCTTCCTTTAAAAAGGGAGCAAGCAAACGATCGGCATCGAGTTGCAACATATACTGCAAATCGGTTTGTTCTGCCTCTTTAAATGGACTATTCAACAAACGGACCGATGATAAAGGAAAAGCCGATAAGTTGGCTTGAGAAAAACTGGCAATGGAAAGAAGTATTAAAACAGAGAACAGGCTGGCATTCTTCATCGTTAAATAAAATTTATGGCTTCTGCTTCCCAATAGTCAAAATCAACCCGGCTTCCCCTAAACAAAAACCTAACTTTATTTTCCCGCCCGTCCCGTTTCGGGAAAAAACATCCAGATTTTGGAAGTACATCAAAATCAACAAGATATAACATCCAGATTATATATTTTTTAATTCACTGGTGTTGCAAAATATAAATCAATCTACAAACAACCGCCTGGCCCAGGAATCAAAAATGTTGGAGTATATAAATTTCATGGCATAATGCTTGTTCATTGCGCTCGCAATTGTAATAATTCACCCTATGAAACAATTATACCTTATTATTTCTATGAACAAAAAACTTCTATTTGCATTACCGTTATTCTTTTTATTTTTCATAAGCTCTGTTACCGCTCAAACGCTTGATTGGAGCTCGTCTTTTTCTCCTACATGGGCAGACGGGGCCGTTTCCAGAACAGCTAACAATGTAAGCGGGTCTGGAGTCAATGTATCGGTTAGCATTACCAATTCACAAGCGGGCACATATCAGCAGGTAACAAACGGAGTAAATGCGCCTGCTGTTAATAATAACAATGGCCGATCAAACTTTTTTCTTCTGGCTGGTTCTACTGACGCGCTGGAAATTGATGTAGACTGGACGTCTAATACAGCGTATGTAGATGTAGTTTACAATTTTTCACAACCGATCTACCATCTGGTTTTCCGGGTTGGTGATATTGATAAAGCCAGCGCTACCTCTACATCTTATTTTGATCGGGTAACGGTAACAGGTTTAAACGGAGCAGCAGCTGTATTGCCTAAAACTATAACTGCAGTGAACCCTGCCGGCAACTATCTCACTATCTCTGGAAATTCAGCGTATGCGAATACAACATCAGGCGTTGGCGGAAATGCAGGCACTAACAGCACTGCAAATAATAGCCAGCAGGGAACAGCGGAAATAAATTTCGGAGCACAAGGAGTAACACGGGTTACGGTGCGTTACGATAATCATCCATCAGCTCTGGCAAACCCGGCTTTACAGGCAATAGCAATCGGCAATATGTCATGGTCTCTAACCTCTTTGCCGGTTGACCTCATAAGCTTTGCAGCAAAAGTGGATGATAACAATAATACTGTACTTAAATGGAAAGTAGAAAATCAGGAAAACTTTGACCGGTATGAAATTGAATATTCAATTCTTGACTCTATAGGATTTACAACCATTGGAAA
Organism: Niastella sp. OAS944; assembly: GCA_024809215.1. Lineage (GTDB taxonomy): Bacteria > Bacteroidota > Bacteroidia > Chitinophagales > Chitinophagaceae > Niastella. Next base: position 628,324 of record JANUBW010000001.1, read on the forward strand.
AGTTTATTCCAATAACCAATCTACCGGCACCTATGAATTTATTCATTCCAACGCAAACTCAGCTGGTAACACAGCATACTATCATTTAAAAATGATAGACCGTGATGGTGATTATAGATACAGCCATTTCATTAAGATCCGGCAGGAAAACCATACTAATGTTACTCTTCAGCCTACTGTGCTAACAAAAGGAGAACCGATACGTATTTCCATACCAGGAAGTTCGATCAATCCTCACAGAATTAAGATTGTGAATATGGCAGGTCAGGTTATTGGTACTGCAATAATGAATGGCACCAGCTGGCAGTTGGAAACAAGCAAATGGAACAGTGGCGCCTATTTCATCAATATTGAAGGTGCAGACATAAAGAAAACGTTTAAAGTTCTTGTAAAATAAGCTTAATAGAAAAACCGCGCCAGGCGCGGTTTTTCTATTAATACTATAATTTTAACGCCAACCTAAACCGGGCGCTACATGTTTTAGAAAAGACGACAGGATGTGGATATTGTAATCAACGCCTAACGTGTTGGGTATGGTTAAAAGAAGCGTATCAGCTTCCTGAATGGCTTCGTCCTGTGCCAACTCCCTGATCAGTTGCTCCGGTTCCCCGGCATAACTTCTTCCGAAGATAGCGCGTGTGTCTTCTTCAATATAACCAATGCTATCGGTGCCCCTGGCTTCCTGGCCAAAGAAATATTTGTCCTGTTGAGTTATTATAGGAAAGATGGACCGGCTCACCGAAACCCTTGACTCGCGCTGATGCCCGGCTTTTTTCCATGCATCTTTGTACAACCTTATCTGTTCGGCCTGTTGTATATGAAATGGTTTGCCGCCTTCGTCGAATTTAAGGGTAGAGCTTTGGAGGTGCATTCCGTTTTCGGCTGCCCAAACAGCTGTAGCATTAGAGGCTGCGCCCCACCAAATACGATCACGCAGACCCTCGGAATGGGGCTCCAGCCGTAATAAGCCTGGTGGATTGGGAAACATTGGACGTGGATTTGGCTGTGCAAACCCAACACCTTTGAGTTTATCTAAAAATTGCAATGCTTTCCTGCGCCCCATATCGGCGTCGGTTTCCCCTTCTGCCGGTTCATACCCAAAATAACGCCACCCATCAATTACCTGTTCCGGCGAACCTCTGCTGATGCCCAGTTGTAACCGTCCTTGCGAAATAAGGTCGGCGGCACCGGCATCTTCCACCATATAAAGTGGATTTTCATAACGCATGTCAATAACGCCCGTTCCAATTTCTATTTTGCTTGTTTTTGCGCCAATGGCAGCAAGCAAAGGAAATGGAGACGCCAACTGTGCTGCAAAATGATGTACCCGAAAATACGCACCATCTAAACCGATCTCTTCGGCAGCAACGGCCAAATCAATAGATTGAAGTAACGTATCACTCGCCGTACGGGTTTTATAGGCTGGATGATTAGACCAATGCCCGAATGATAAAAATCCTATTTTCTTCATACGTTTCTATTCATTTGTAAAATAGCCGTTGCAAAGATAGAAATTAGTACCGGATACGGGTTTCTTATCTGGCATAGCTGATCTTTCCATATTTACCTGAATGAAAATCGTTGTACGCCTGAGCAATTTCCTGCTGCGTATTCATCACAAAGGGGCCTTGCGCAACAATTGGTTCGGTGTATTTTTCGCCGCCAAATAAAATAATGTCGGCAGCGCTTTTTGAGGTGTTGGTAATTTCTATTGTTCCATCTTCCCGGTCAAATTCAATAAAATCGCCGGCAATAAAACCTGTGTTGTTAATAGTTACATCCTGTTGTGGAAGAAATATAGCATACTCAAGCCCTTTTTCTGTTGGCAGGGAAAATTGTTTTCCTTCGTACAAATGAATATGGTACAAATACTGTTTAGTGTAACCGGGAACGTTTGAAACAAGTTTATCATACGATCCCACAATCACCTTCAGCCAACCGCTGTCTGCAGGCAATTGCATTTGGGGAACTTCACTGGCTTTAACAGAAAGATATTCCGGGCTTTCCTTTTTAATGTTTGCCGGAAGATTTATCCAGAACTGAAAGCCGTGCATGTATGGACTACCGGTTTGAGAGTCGGGGTTCATTGTTTCATCGTGAATAATTCCATTGCCTGCTTTCATCCATTGAACGCCGCCCGAAAAAACCTTTCCATGATACCCACGACTGTCAAAATGCTCGCCTTCTCCATTGAGTATATAAGTGAGTGTAGCAATTCCTCTATGCGGATGCGCACCTGTTCCCGCTTTCATTTTGGGTTTATTGGCCTCATGTTTTACAGGAGCAAGGTGGTCGAGAAAAACAAAAGGACCCACCGCATCGGCATAGCGGTTGGGCAGAATTCTGTAAATGAGCATTTCACCAATATCTGCCCTGCGTCCCTGTGCTGAAAAACTAATTTTCTTTTGCATATTTTCTAATTAAAGAGCGCCCTATTTGTATTGGGGGCACACCTGCTATAATTTAATTTATTCAACCACTTCCGACTTTTTACTAGTGTGGAATTGATTTGCATTACAAAAATGCGATCATTCACACCCCTAAAACGATGATGTTTGGTAACAAAAAAGGTTGACATATGTCAATGTTACTTTCCCAGCGCCCGTTTGCGAACACGGCTTAATGTTTCTTTTGTAATGCCAAGATAGGAGGCGATGAGGTGCTGGGGAAAGCGCTGCACCAGGCTGGGGTAGCTGTTTACAAAATCAGTATATCTTTTATCGGCCGGGAGGCTTACAGAAGCATTAATTCTTTTCTGAATGGCAATAGAATGCATTTCATCCATTTTGCGAACCATTTCATTGATCGACGGGATCTGCTGTACAATTTGTACTGTATCAGCCTTTGTTACAACCAGCAATTCTGTATCTTCCCAGGCATCGATATTATAGGTTGATGGGGTAAGCATCACCCAACTCTCGCGGTCACCAACCCACCAGTTCTCAATGGAAAGACCAACAATATGTTCAACTCCTTTATCATCTACACTGTACTGACGCATGGCGCCTTTTACAATAAAACCGAAATATTTACATACTTCCCCTTCCTGAAGAAAATACTGTCTTTTTCTTACAGTTTTGGGGCGAAAGCAGGAACGCACTACCCCAAACTGCTCATCGGTTAAGGGAGTTGTTGAATATTTATTAATATAGTTGCGGAAGTTTTCGAACACAAGCAAATATAACAAATTGCATTCAGCAACATGCCCCACATTTTCAACAAAAGCCTGCTTTGCCGATGGCACCAGTTGCATTAACTTATTTTTCTTATACGTAAATTGTTAAGCAAAAAATGTAAGCGTTCACTGTATAAAATAAAAAAAGGATCGCGGTTAAACGATCCCTTTTTTTATGAGTGAAGTCTTTAGGAATTGATAAACTGCAAAATATCCTTATTAATGGTTGCTGCTTCGGTGGTAGGCATGCCATGAGGAAAACCCGGGTACAGGATCAGCTTTCCATTTTTCAAAAGTTGATGCGCTTTTACGGCGGTGGTTGCGTAAGGCACTATCTGGTCGTCTTCGCCATGAAGTACTAACACGGGTACATCAACGCTTTTAAGGTCTTCGGTAAAGTCGGTTTCAGAAAACACTTTAATACAATCATAGTGAGCTTTTATGCCGCCCATCATACCCTGCCGCCACCAGTTGTCCTGAATTCCTTTTTTCACATCGGCCCCTTCCCTGTTATATCCAAAGAACGGGAATGTGATATCGTGATAAAACTGTTGCCTGTTATGTAATGTATTATGGCGAATATCATCAAATACAGCAAGCGGCACGCCCTCGGGGTTATTGGCGTCCTTGATCATATAAGGAGTAATGGCACTAATGAGCACTACTTTTGCCACCCTGCCTTTACCAAACTTAGCCGCATACCTTATGGCTTCACCGCCACCGGTTGAGTGACCTACATGAATGGCATCTTTCAGGTTTAAATAGGTAGTGAGCTCGGCCACATCTGCAGCATAGGTGTCCATGTCGTTCCCTTTATAGGTTTGAGTTGACCGGCCATGCCCCCTTCGGTCATGCGCTATTACCCTGAAACCTTTATCGAGGAAGAACATCATTTGAGCGTCCCAATCATCTGAAGATAATGGCCAGCCATGGTGAAAGAAAATAGGTTGACCTGTACCAAAATCTTTGAAATAGATCTCTGTGCCGTCTTTAACTGTAAACCTGTTCATTTTTGTTTATTTAAAAATGTGAGTAATAAATTGGAGGGTGTAAGGTGGGGTTATTTTCCGAAGTATTCAATGGATGCTTTACGTTTTGCGTTGTACTTATTACCGTTTTCCTCTTCGGGCACTGCAAAATTTACAGAAATCATTTTATTTTATTAACTTTAATATTAATATCTCAGCATTAAATTAGTACTCTTCTTAGCTACATCTGCTTATGGTGGTCCATGCTTATTGACCAGTACTCGCGGTAAAAAGCCGACCTGCACCAACAGGTAATTTAATTTATTTAAAATCATTTGCTGCGGCCGTTCAAATGAATGGGCCCGATACTTGAAAACAAAGGAGAGTTCAATGGATGTAGCATTAAAAGACACAATCGAAACTAACATCACTCCTGAGTCTTCCTACTCAATTGAGTTGTTGACCGGTGCTGCTGTAATTGACCTTTTATTAAACCCGGAATTTCAAAAAAACATTGACAGGCTCTTTGAAGCCTGCCCATGGGCTACCATTTTTCAAAACAGGTTATATATAACAGCATGGTACCAGGTTTACCAAAAGAAACATCTTCCTATACTGGTTAAGGGTGAAGTAAATGGCCACCTCATAGGTGTGCTGCCGGTGGTTCTATTACATACTCAGGAAAGCGATAAACATAAAAATAGCAATAGAATAACAGGCGCAGGACATTATGATGCGGAATACCAGACATGGTTGGCCATACCTGTTTATGGCGAACTGTTCATTAGGGAAGCACTTGGCAAACTGATAAAACAATTTCCGGGCAATCCGATCTCCTTCAGGTATTTGCCGCCCCAAACTCCGTTAAACTGGGTAAAGGATAATAACAAGTGGCGCAGCTATAGTATAGTACAATTGCACTCGAGGCCCCTGATAAAATTAAGCGAACCCGACCATGCTAAATTATTAGAAAGTAAGCAGTTCAAAAACAAGTTAAACCGGTTGAAAAGATTAGGTGAAGTTCGGCTTGAACCCATAACAGATCCTGAAAGTTTTAAAAACCATTTAAACGAACTAACGGTTCTCTATGACTTTAGGTTTGGGGCGCTGTTTAATAAACAGATCTTTAAGGACGATCCTGTAAAAAAGGAATTTTTGCTTGAACTGTTTCGTTTACAATTACTTCACGCAACCATCCTGAAAGTTAACGGAGAAATTTTTGCGGCAGTGATTGCCATAGCCGGAAAAGGCTGGTTGCATCTTTCCGGATTTACCTGTCATTCCCCGTTTAAAGCCAGGTCCTACTCGCCCGGTCTTTTACATTTTTCATTTTTAGCAAAAAAGCTAAGAGAAGAACAAATGCAATATTTAGATCTTACCCCGGGCTATGACTCCTACAAAGATAAATTGGCCAACATGCACGATGAAGTGCATGAACTGGTGATCAGCAGGCAGTTCACTTACCGCATAAAAAAGCGAATAAAAAAGTGGGTGCAGGTTAAACTTATTACCGCCGGAATAAGACCTATGACTGCTGAACTTAAGTTGAAGAAATACTTTTACCTGCTGAAAAATAGCAATATAAAGACAGTATTAAAAAAAATTTCGAAAAAACTCAGGAGCAATACGCTTCAAAAGCGATATGAATTAAAGGCACAAACTTTTAGACCGGATGTAAAGATCTCATTGCAAAAGAACAACCTCGATCATTTGATGAAATATACAGGCAGTAAAGAAACCGGCATTACGCGGTGGGAATTTCTTGCAGACGCCATGCGCCGTCTTGAAACCGGCCAGTTTTGTTATACATGGGCCGAAAACAACCAACTTCTGAGTTGTGCCTGGTTCAATACTTTCGACAATGAGATTGAGTTGAAAGACCTTTATTTTTATACGAAAGACAGAGATAAATTACAATCCTTTTTTTTTAATTTAATTGATCATGTTGCGTCGGAAAAAAGCAGCACTGGCTTTCACACAAATAATAAATTTATTTGTGAGGCCATGGAAACTATGGGCTTACATGCAGAAGTTTCACCGCCCGTTAAGAATAATAACTTCGCAAAGAATTTTCTTCAAATACTTTACATCATCTGTGAGTGGTTTACGGGCAGCAATATGATCACTTAAATTTTTTACGCCAGGGCGCATCATTTTCCCAGTCGCCGGCCATAATACAACCATATGGCATGATCTCGGGAACGGTCTCCGCAGTTGATCTGCGTAGCAAGAAAAAAGGGCATTAATTTTTTAATATCGATCGCTATAAAAATATATGATGTATTGGGCAGGTTAAGAACAAACCGGTATTACAACAGGGTAAGCAACGTAAAAGTGAATATAAGCGACCTGGCAAGCGGATTATATTTTGTAGAGATCATTATGAGCAACAGAAGTGTAAGACGCAATCTGAGTATCAAACGGTAAAAGCTCTATAGCAACAGCTTATGCCCCCAAAAAAGATAAACACTTTGGGGGCATTTTTTATGGTCAAAAGAGCATATAATAATGGGGATAATAACTATTGCTATAAATTTGCTATATAGATTTAATAACAGCAAATGATGCTTATAACCCAAACACCATACCTGCTATTCATATCATTTGTCTTTCTTCTACAAAATGTTCCTGCAATTTCACAAAACCAGACTTTGCCGTTAAAAACATGGGTAAAGGTCTTAGATGCAGATGATGATACGCTAAACAAAAACTATAATGAGATCGTGACTATATTGGAGCGTACAGACTCTGCCCTTGTTTTCCGCACTTTAAATGAACTTGAAAATAAAGGTGTTTCGGCAGGCCCGTATTTCCAGGTGCGAATAAAATACCTACGGGCAACTATGTTATGGAAGATACGGAACACGGCGGCAAAGGACCTCATAACACAACTAATAAAGCCTGCATTGCAACAGGCTTATACAATAAATGACGATTACCTCATTGCAACGCTGAGCTGGTGGTATGGAGAAACGATGTTTTTCTGTAATCAAATTGAACTGTCGACAATGTATTGTTTAAATGCGGTTGAAATTCTTGATAAAAAAGGAATAACAGCCGAATCGCACAAATACCAGTTTTTGGGAGAGCTTTTTTATCTTACCCGTGACCTTGACAAAAGTATCTATTACATTCGCCGATCTATTAAAAATGAAAAAGACACTTCCCGTAATGCAAGAATAAATACAATGAGCCGTTGGAATACAATAGCACTTTGCTGGCGAAAAATGGGCAACTCTGATTCTGCATTTCATTATTTTGATGTTGCCATGCAAATGGCAAATGCATTAAATTCTGAAGTTTGGAAAGGAATTATTTCGGGGAACAAAGGGTATACCTATTTCTCACAAAAAAAATACGATATCGCTAAACCATTACTTGAATTCGATTACCGCACCAGTAAACAGTATGACGAAATTGCCAATGCGGCCCATGCGTTGCAAATGATAGCGAGACTCAATTTAATGCAGGGTAAAAAAGACAGCGCATTGTTACAGGTAAAGGAGGCGCTGCGAATGCTGCAACAACAGCCTCAACCGGTGCCCCATTTCCTTCAGGACGTGTATTATGCCACGGCCGATGTATATCGTGTACTGGGCAACAGCGACAGCTTTTATCACTACTCACAATTATACAATAACATTCACGATTCTATAGAACGTGCCGTTGCAAACAGCCGTTTGGAAATTGCCCGGCTTAGACTAGACAATCAGTCGAACGTTTCTGCGATCCGTGATCTTCAAAAAGAAAAAAACGTTGAAATACAGGAGCGTAACTATATTATAGCCGCAATTGTTCTTGTTGCCATTGTGGGTTTACTTATAATCAATCGCCAGCGTTTAAAATCGAGGTTTCAGCATCAATTGGCTTTTCAGCAAAGGGTTGCTGCCGAAAAAGAACTAACCTCGGCAAAAGAGCAATTGGATATGTTTACCCAAAGCATTATTGAAAAATCAAGGGTTATAGAACAGCTGGAACAGCAGGTAGCAACCAAAGCACTTACTGATGAACAGCAACAGCTTGCCAGCGAGTTAAGCCGGCAAACGATACTTACTGAAGAAGACTGGGAAAAATTTAAGACACTATTCGAAAAAATATATCCGGGCTTTTTTTTAAAACTCAAAGAAATGGTACCCGACATTACTTTAGCCGAGAAGCGGATGGCATCGCTCATCCGTTTGCATCTGACCACAAAACAAATGGCGTCCATGCTCGGCATTTCTACTGATAGCGTTTATAAAATAAGGCAACGTTTGCGCAAGCGGTTGCAACTGAATGATGACTTGGACACGGAAACGTTTCTGACCAAAATATAATCAGCGAGTGCTTAACCCCTTCTCTTAAAGGGGCTTACGACAGATGTCCAATTTTTGTCCAGTCGCTGTCAGACTATTGTCTGTCGCCAAATTTGGATTCCCCCCTCCCCTGCAGGTAAATTCGTCTTGTAATAAAATGGCGGCCGCCTGTAATTCCATGAAGAAAAAAAACTGGCTCCTTCTCATAATTGTTCTTACAGCGACGCTGCTGATAGCAATCGTTTTCTGGATCTATGCTAAAAGAATTAAGCGTATTGAAAATAAGATAAGTCGTTCCAGGCTATCAGCTCATTGCATCTTCCCAAAAACCAATATAAATGAACGCCAAACATCAATCGGATTCAGAGTTACAAACAGAAACTGTGGAAAATAACAACAATTTTTCAATAGTAGATTCTGCGGAGATAAAACTTTTTCCTCACATGACCGTTGCCGCAACAGATGATGCTGCAATCCTATACATTGAAAAAGGCGAAGTTACCCTTTTGCACAACATGGGAACATACGTACTTTCCAAAGGGATGCTCCTTTACAAGGTTCCCCAGGTGCCCCTCCAGCTATTAAGTTTTAGCGAAGATTGCCATTTTAAAGTTTTTTGCTTTGCACCTCATTTTGCAACTGCCGGTAATTTGCCCATAAAATACCTGGAGACTATAACATTGATCGCTTCGAACAATCCTGTTTTTATTCTTGATACTTTAACGGCAGCATCGGTTACGGTATTGTTGTGGCTACTTCAAAAGAAAACAGGTTGGGAAGAAAAAGTGCAATCGACAGATGAAACAATTCAACATGTATTCAGCATTTTGGTGCTGGAGATTGTATCCTCCTATAAGAGAAAAAGAGAGATAGCATAATCACATTTAAAAAGAAATTATGGAAAATGCTCGTCAGGAAGTTTTGATATTTACTACCACCTCTCTTTCACAGCGGACCCTCTATAGAAAAAACAGTAGCAATAATGACAGCTCTGCTATTGAGGAACTGGAAGAAGCATTCTGGGATGGTTTGTTAAATGAACTGGTGCCCGAAATAATGCTTTCAACACGAAATACAAAGATGGTTATCTGGGGAGTATATGCAGGAGAATTTTATATACACATTGATCTGGCAGACAGTCCGGGTATTGCGGCGCCCATACATTCTATAGATCCTAATTTACATTTAGCTTTAAAAAATATGAATTGATCAACGGGGTAAATGGAATATCTTTATCTATATGATAGTCCATTTAAAAACATGGATAACCGTTATAATTATCCTATTACCTGGTCCCATGATCATGGCGCAAAATTTAAAGTTAGCCCAACTTCGGAATGCAGGCCCGGTAGTTAATGTGTATAGCACTGCAAATAACACTTCTCAAACGGTGGCGACTATCAAGGACGATGAATTCTTCTACTGTGAGCCTGGCACTGCTGACTGGAGGCATATACGCACGATCAAATCAATATTGGGATACATACATAAAAGCCAGATACAGTTGGTAGAGGAACTCTCCATTACTACACAGCAAAAAATGTTATTAAACATTTTTACAACCCATAAAAAATTAGGGACCGATTTCAACAGGGCATATGAAACCAGGGATAGTGTAGGGTATTTTGTTACCATCAATAAACTTGACGAACACAGGGACCGCGTTTATGAACCCATTCTGGATATTTTTTCCAACTACATTTGTAAAACAGGTGATACGCTTTTGATAAGGAAATTGGTAGAAACGGTACCGGTTGATGGCATTGTGGAAGCAGAAACCCGCGACCTTGCCATGGGTGAGGCATTTATTTGCAATAGTGATCTTTTTATAAACGCACTAAACAGCATGAAAAACAAAGATGACCGGTTCTATGTTTCTTTTCACATTCAGTTTGGTCTATTGCACTATTATCAAATAAAAGAAAAGCAACTGAGACCAAAGGACCCGGTGTACCTTAAGTTAAATGAAAAATTAAATGCTGTACGGAAAGATTCTATGCCCAGTAAGTAGCCTTCAAATCCGAAGATCTGAAGGCTCCCAGGTCACATCAAAAGATTATAAGTAATTTATTTCTTAACGATCCTTGCTACCTTTCCATCGGCTGTTTTTAACAAATAGATGCCGGCCGGGTAGTTCCTTAAGTTGATTTTAAATTCGGTGGCATTTATAGTGAAAGACTGCAGTGCTGTTCCGTTTGTATTATACAGGGTAGCTACTGAGATCGTGTATCATTTATACACCGACAGTATAGCTATTGTTGCAGGTACAGATATGGGCTTTCCGGGACTTAGCATTTTCAGAGAAATGGAATTGTATGTAGAAAGCGGATTAACCCCTATGCAGGCGTTACAAACGGCTACTATTGTGCCTGCGCGTGTTATGAATATGGAAAAAAGCTCCGGTTCAATTTCTCCGGGCAAACGTGCAGACATTATTATCACCAATGGCAACCCTTTGCAAAATATCAGTAATATCAGAGACGTAATTACTGTATTAAAAGGCGGATATATATATAACCCCGCCCGTTTACATCGCATGGCAGGGTTTCAGTAGGGAAATAAAAACAAAAACCGGCAGTTTGACTTACCGGCTTTCGATAGTAAATAAAATAGTTTATTAATTCTGCAATTTTGCCCAGCCATAAATGAACAGCAACGCGCCTGCAATTGCATACACCGGGATGAGAAAAATAGATCCAAATACGAATTTGGAAAGCACTAATGTAACAACGATAGCGCCAACAAATCCTAATATAATGCCAGCCAGTGCGCCGTTCCGTTGTCTTTTGTTTCTTTTGAAATAGCCAATGATACCGCCAATGATTGCGCTGATCACCAGCATCTCTGAACCTCCTAACATAAGATAATAAGTTTTTAAGGGTACATCCTCCATTTGGAGGAAATTACCATAACGCTTAATCGCCTCCGTTTGGTATTCAAAGCAGTATTTATATGTGAAATTACCAGCCAGGATGGCGGGGCTTATTAACGTAAAACATATTCCACATTCACCACATCGTCAAAGCTTTGATATTGTTCGGCGTGTTTTGATTTGGCAACATACTCTTTCCTGGTTTCAATGATGACGGTATTATTGTCTTTCCAGTAAACGTTAATGTCGATGTTGGCGCCTTCTACGCTATAAACGCTGGCGCCACCGGAACGTTCGAATTGCAGATCGAGATAGGTGGTTATGGAATGGTTGAATATGTTAGTTTCGCGAACAATTATTTTACGTTTATTGTCGGGCGAATAAACTTCAGTCAGCATTTTGTGAGTAACATCCGAAGGGTTTATAATTACTCCCTTATTTTCATCCGGCAAGGCGGCTGGAATTATTTGCTTTATTGTTTCCGCATCGTAACCAGTACGTTCTATAATGAATGTTATATAATTATCGTCCCTCGCCAGTTGTGGCATCACGTTTAATTCCCGCATCACCCGTTGTAACCCTATCAGGTTACCAGCCTGATATTGCTTCTCCCCTTTCAATCGAAAATTTTCATAATATTCAGCAAGGGAATCATGGTTATCAACGATTACCCGGCCGGTTGCATGTTGTAGTATAAAGTCGATGGTAGCCAGGAAGATGGCCCGGTGTTGGTCTAATGCGGGTTGATCATTCATGGTAAGGTGTATTGAATGTAATTTACGACAAGTTTTATTACGGAATGAACCTGGCCCTCATCGCCGTGTATTGTATGCGTTTATGCATGAAAATTAAACATCGTTTGAATTAAAATGGAGGGGCGTATAATTTAATTAGCGGGGCGCTATGTAGTCTTTACTCAATAGTAAATTTGTAACCCCTGCCGTGTACGTTAATAAATTTAATGGAGTTATCGTCGCTTAATTTCTTACGTAATTTAGATACCAATACATCAACATTTCTACTGATGACCACTATGCCTTTATCTTCCCAAATCTCTTTCATCAGTTTTTCCCTTTCTACGATCTGATTTATATTTTCTGCAAATATTTTAAGTGCTTTAGTTTCATTTTCAGAAAGCGTAATATTTTTATGCTCAATTTCAAGAATATTTTTATCTGTATAAAATCTAAAACTTCCCAATTGTATATAATCATCATTATCTATAATTGATCCTTTCTCTTCTTTTTTCCGAAACTTGTCTTTCATGTAAAAACCAACAACACCCAAAGGAATAATCAATAGTAATAACCATAGGGAATTAAAGGGATTCGCCTTCAACAATTCAATCTCGATAGAATAACAACTCACCTCCAGCTTGCGATGCCGGCAAGGTGTTAGATTGCCTTTTTGGTTATTTATTTCGAATGCAAAAACAGTTTCTTTTTGCTTACAATTCTTCAGGTTCACGATATAGTCGGTTGCCGGCGCGTTTTTCTGAAATACCCGTTGCACCAGGTTGATGAGGGTATCTGAAACAAAACCAACATTATTTTGAAAGGAGATCTGGTATTTATTTTCACTTAACTTCTTAACCGGAAGCACCCGGGAGGTGGAATCTTTGGCGGAAAGCAAAAGCTGGTGCCCTAAATCACGTAATACAACTTCTAAATGATTCTCAGGAATTTCATGTTCTTTATTGATAACCGCAACAGCAGAGATCAAAATAATAATTATCATGACTGAAGATCCAAACAATATAAATGGCTTCATGTGTGCAAAATAACCATTAACCCCCAGTTTAGGTGGTTTTACATACGTTTTACGCATCTTTTACAACTTTTTACTCCTAAAAACCTTCAGGAAAGTTGACGCCAAATACCTTTACTGCACTGTTTCACCAAATTAATTACAGTCATGAAAACCTTTAAACTTGCCTTTTTTCTCCTTTTCCCATTTCTCTTTTCCTGTAAACAGTCGGCAGAAATCCCAAAGACATCTCATCTCACGGATAGTCTCCATACCCGACATACAGATAGCACCGGAACTGCAAACATCGTGTTTAGATCTGCCGATAGCGGACAAACCTGGCAGGACATTAGTAACGGGCTGCCCGAACCTGTGAAGGATGACTATGGTATTGGCAGAAATGTTTTATTCGCAGATGATAATGGACTCTATTTAACCGATGGAAACTGGATATACCACAGCAACACAAATGCCACTGCTCCTTTTTGGACCAAAGATGTTTTCCCTGACAAACATAGCAACATTGCCCCTGGCAAGACCGGGATATTTGCATACAATTACTATAGCCCCATTTTACAAAAACTAAACGGAACAAATGATTGGTTGCCGGTATTCACAGATTTGAAGGAGAAAAAAGTACGCACTGTTTTTGAAACTACCGGAGGCACCCTTTTCATTGGCACCGACGAAGGTCTTTTAAAATCCACAAACAATGGAAAAACATGGAAAAATGTACATGCCTGGGGCCTGTTAGGGAAAGTGGCAGAGTTGGATGGTGTTATGGTGGCCACTTCCAACAGAGGGATCATTAGATCGACCGATGGAGGTGAAAACTGGGATCTGGTGATCAGTGAGGGCGGCGTGGGCATCGATGTAGAACGCATCAAAGGTGGGTTCGCTGCTATCAACTACAGCACAGCGGCCAAGACCAGGAGAGTGCGAACATCCTACGACGGCGGAAAAACCTGGCAGCCCATTGATGCCGGCCTCCAAACGCAAATTATTATTGACTCACCCCTGCAACCTATAAATGCCGGCAATTCGGCACAAGGCAATGACTCCGTTTGGCATCCTAAAGAAGCTGCCCCTACAGTCTTTGAGTACAAAACTTCAATTATCCAGGTGGGTGAAAACTTCTTTTGTGGTCATACCGACGGCGTTTACATGACATCGGACAAGGGAAAAACATGGAAACTGGTTCTTCCTGCTGTAAAAGGAAAGATGTTCAAATTATCTGTTTCCGGCAACGTGATTTATGCCATACAGATGGAGAATCATTGTTAAACCTGCCCGATGGTAAATGATAAATCACTAACAGTAGATGAACAGCGCCCAGGCATGAAAGCTGCCTTCGTTTGAAGGCAGCTGCATGTAGTTTTTATTAATACCGGTTATTGAGCAATCAGAAACATGCTGGAAGTTTTGTTATTTCCCTGTTTAATTACCAGCACGGCCATCTTGTTTTTTAACAAGGGGGCATCGAGAATGATGGTTTTGTTATGTTTACCTTTAGTACCATCCACTTCAACAGATTTCAGCAAGGCGCCGTCGACAGAAACGATCTCCAGAATAGCTTTACCATCCTGGGGCAAATCGTAATTTACTGAGATCTGATTGGAAGACAGGTTGGTTTTTACAATAGCTTTCAGTTCGTTATCTGATGCACCGCTTACATCTAACCTATCACCTTCCTCTGTAGGTGGGTGTTTTGGTGATTCCCGGTGATCGAGTGATTCCCGTGCAGCGGATGCAGAACAATAGTTCAGGCCAATGCGCAGTTTGGGACGCCTGGTAGCGTCTGTATTTTCGCTACTGGTAAATAACATAGAGCGATAATACACTTCGGTTTGCAGGCGTATGCATAAGCCATAACGTTGAGCAGGCGGCAGGTTAATAATATCCTGTAACAAGGCGGTAATGTTCAAATCAATAACATGGTAATTCCACTGTACACCATTTGAACCGGGTAAGGTAATCTGATTGGTGGTTGTTGTTGAAGGCTGGTTATTCCAGGTTACTGTTGACTCATCCCATGCAGATGTTACCCGTTGAACATAACAGGCATTGCTGCCATAGCTTCCTAAATCATTGGCGGTAGATGTTGGCACGCCATAGAGCGAAAGATAGGCATAGTTAACGGTTGTACCCTGGGGAATAAATTGCAGATCGGTAAAATCGATAAATGTTCTGAGGAAGCCGGTTGTTCCGCCTATTCCATTGAATGTCCAGGCCATTGCCAATAACTGGCTCGATGAACCATAGTTGTTTGATGCATAGGCAGGTACTCCATTGACCATTTCTACATAGGCATCTTTACCACGGCAGCCATCTGGCTGAAAAGTCATTTCCGTTTGTGTTACCTGGCTAAAACCCACTGCAGGTAATACCATAGCCATGAGGCAGGACAATAAACTTTGTCTCTTTTTTTTCATACAATTAAAGGTTTGTTTTGATTTAAAAAAATAGGTCTACTGTTATCATCCATCCGCTAACAGCGGCTGATTGATTTAAATGTTTTTTTAGTGTATGCGCATGTGTTTCCGGCAGTATTTTATTGCTGCAAACAGGTTTTCAGGAAAATGAATTGATCTTCTAAAAAATAACGGCTTACACCAAAAGCTTACATGCTATAAAAAAGGAAGGTATTTGTATTTAACAGCGGAGAGAATTGCCTTTATCTGGTATATATTTCTAAATCGTTAATTTAACATGTTAGTGTCCGTTATGATATTAACATGGCGCAATATAAAAACAATAAATCAAATTTCCATGAACACTACCCCAAAAAAACATTGGCACAATTGCCGCCAGGTAGACTGGAATATAAAGTTATTGCGGATATGACGTTTTATCTTTAATAGTATAGAGCAAAACCATTTCCTGTTTTCCCTTCAGAGAGATCTCTCCCAAAGCAGTCTGCTGATATTCATTATTTAGCTGCATCCGTTCAAGTAGTTCAGCAGATAAGAGAATATTAACATTAAAATTATTACACTGTCCCTCTATCCGGGAAGTAGTATTCAGTACATCTCCTGAATAAACAATATCCTTTTTTATAACGCCTATCTCACCAACAGTTGCCTCTCCAATATGCAGACCGGCCTTAAAAGAAGGCAGCAGGTCATATTCACGGATATAGTGCTCTTTTCTTTCTTCTATTGCACGCTGAATGCCGAAGAAGCATAACAGACAATTATTGCCTGCCAGTCCTTTCTCAACCGGCCAGCTTACCACCACTTCATCACCAACATACTGGTATATTTCACCCTGGCTGTTTAAGATTGGTTCTGTCATATCATTATAGATCTCTTTTAGCAGCACAAAAAATTTTTTGCTGCTCATCTTTTCAGCAATAGTTGTTGAAGACCTCAGATCGAGGAACATAAATATCCTTTCTTCCTGTCGTGGATGATAATACTCGCCGGTAATGAACTTCCATAATATACCGGGACCAAACTTATCGTTCACCTGGAGCATGAACTGCGTACAGGAAACTAAAAAGCCAAATAAAAAAACATTAATAAAAAAAGAAGGAGAAAAGATGTTGAAAAGTACATTATCAATTGACTTTGACAAGGCAATAGAAAATGGCATGTGAAACGAAAAATAAACGACATCAATGATAAGCAATCCAATGACAGCGAGACCCATGTAGGTAATGATAAACAGGAGCCCTGAATTGATAACCCCGAAAGCAAATGACTTTCTCCTGTAACGTGAACCCATTTTGAATACCAAAACGTATCCCGCTACTAAACCGCCGAGTAGTGCAAAAATGATAGAACCTGTAAATTCACCCCAGAAGGGAAATGAACCCGATAGTCTTTTTAATGTAAGCAAGTCATAAATAAAGAAATATTGGCTGAGAAAAGAAACGCAGCCGAAAGCTGTCCAGCATAGCGTTATTATCCAAACTGTTTGTATTTTTTTTCGCAGCCCGGTTTTGTATTTCATGTAGTAGACTTCATGCTTCAAAATAGAAAAGCAAAAGTTTATACAATTTAGTCTTTATAATCTGAAAATGTTCCTGGCGTGGTGATGTCTTTTCTTTACGTTTCGGGGCTTTTTTGTTGTTTGTGGAAGAATCAGAAAAAGAAAGATAATTTAAAAATTGTTAACCGGGAAGCGATCAACATTGCAAATAAAAACATCATCGAAATCTTTAAATGCCCGGAAACCACATCGCTGAAAGAAAGCATTTAATTTATATTGGGCCTTTTCGGAATCCTTTTCCAAACCAGCTAACTCCACGCCCTGGCTTTCATATATTGAATCATAATCGCCTTTATCTTCACACTGTGCCGGGTTACCATATAAAATAACGATATACCCGCATTTGCCTATCATTTGGGTAACAAGACCTTTCAATGCCTGTTCGCCTATACCCTTATTTCTCCAGGCAGCTGATATGCCCACACGACTAATCACCAAAATATTGGGATTACTAACCTCCCCTACATCATCAATAGTTTCCTGACTAATATTGGTATAATCCAATTCCCACAATGCTTTGAAACCACGCTGCAGTGCAATATATTTTACCTTAGACATGTTTACACCCTTGACTTTTGCCAAAGCCTGGTTGTAATGTAAAAGTTGGATGAATCCAATCTTTGTACCTTCATAATCATAGCCTGCATCCTCAGCCTTTATTGCTTCCTCCTCTGTTGTGTAAATAATATCCGCGAAATGAGTATTAAAATATTCACCTGGCCGATTACTAAGATTCAAATTCAACATTCCATCGTATTTCAAATTCAAGTTGTAATTCATACAATACATAATTAAAGCTATGATCAAATATTGTTTACAGCTTGCTAATCAGAGAGAGCAATTACCGGCTCAGGTGTATCAAATGCAGGAGAAATAAAGATAAGACTAAAGGTTTGAAAAATATGGCACTGTGTTAGGCGGACATCATAACAACGCCAATAATGTATTAGAGGTATCAAAGTGGCTTTTCGGGTAAAAAATGGCGTGGTGAGCATTTAAAGAGCTTTGCCAAATGGCTTAGATGATGCACATTATATTTATCCCACCATTTTACACTTTCAACGTTTGAAACAAACTATCGGTCATATTCGTTACACGCGAGTTAGTAGTGGAAAAATTTAGTCGCTTGTTTGAGCAGTCTCGTTTAATATTAATAAAATAAGGACGATAAAAAACGTGAAAAACACCTGTTTTTGTAACCTAAAATATTGGTAATATCGTTGCTATTGTTTGCTGGTTTGAAATCCCATGTTATATATAATTGGTTACAATCATAGTGATTAAAAGAGAAATCTTAATATAAATCAAAAAGAAAAGTCGACATTCCAAATCAAGAAAGATTTGGGCAACTAAAAATATGCCGCAAAACTCATTACTAGCATTCCGGAACAGTTGGGCCTTTGCGGATACTTTTCCATCTGACAAAAAGCATCCAAATGGAAATTGTAACTATTGCAGCTACTATAGCATCTTTAACTTCGCTAATAAGTATTATATCTAAATTTTTCTGCTCTGGTAAGGAAAAGAAAAATAATGTTACCATAAAAATTACTAATAAAGATGGTAAAGAAATCACTATCAATCCCTACAATGAAAAGGATTTTGAGACACTTAAACAAACATTAGATGCACTAACACAAAATAAGGAGGTTGGAAATGGAAAATAAAACCTCTAAAAATAATACAAATTTACAAGCAGGTGTAGCAGGTGCCGGTGGCGGAACACTTCTTCTTTTACTCGCTAATAACCTTTCAGACGCTAATATATATAAATCTTGGATGATTATAATCGCGCCTTCGACTGCAGTAGGGCTTTCTGTTTTTTGGAAATGGCTAACAAAAAGTGTTGATAAATATTTAAAAAGGAGAAAAACTAAAGAACTAAAATCAAAATTACGTACAGACATTGAAAACGCTCTTCAAAATCCAAACATTCCTGCTGAAGAAAAAGTTGCAATGCAAAAAAAGCTAGCTGCGTTTGAGCAACAAAATATAGACGCCTTAACGAAAGCAGTAGCTGCAATTGAGTTAGATTAGAATGATGCAAGAAGCGGGGCCGGCCTTTATTATTTGTATTAATTACACAACTAAAGCATATGCCTGAAGAACCAAAACCATTTGTACCGCCCTTTTACCCGCCACGCCCCTATCCAACTTTTGAGGAACGCCTTAAGACGTATTTAATAACACGTGACTTTTATGATCTTCCCAATTCGGTAGAGAATGATGCCCATTTATACCGGGATGCACACGAGCCGGAACGGCTGGTATTTTACAAGCGGGACATGCGCCTGGTTATTTTCACCAGTGACATTGAAAATGCAGTAGGATGTTCAGATCGTACCGCCCGCCGGATGCTGCAAGAAGTACGTGAAAGTTTAGGGCTACCTAAAGGAGCACCAGTAACGATCAAAGATTTTTGTGATCAGTGCCCATTTCCTTATGACGTTATGCATAGTTTCATAATGGAAAGCTAATTACCAACTATAACAACTACAAAACACGCTCATGGATAAGCTGGACATATATTCAGAAATATACGGCAAATTAGACCAAAGAGAAGAATGGAAGGCTTTTTTTCAAACACGCGACTGGTACGACATGCCGGATTATGTAAAGGAAAACGACAGAATATACGAATACAATGAATCTATTATGCCATTTAGTCCTAAAAGAATTGAGTGGCGATTTTATATCCTTCCTAAAGACATTGAATATATATTTGACTACTCGCCAGAAGACGCACGTAGTATATTGAATGATATACGAATAGTACTTGAGATACCGATAAGCGGGCCCGTTACCTATCCCGATCTTCAGGAGTATACAAAACTTGATTTGGAAACGATATTGGATTTCATAATGGCAAGCTGAATATTATCCTAAGTATTGGGAAGAGATTGTAAGATGTACTTCTTCACCCATATCAATTGCAGCAATTACTTTATCAATGTTTTGCCGCGCCAGGTCGGTCATCTGTTGCTGACCGTTTGTCCAGCTAACATAAAGTGGCGCCTCTTTATCATAACCGGCCAGCTCTTCCTTTGACAGTCTGGCAAGGCTCATACGTAACTGCCTGCGGCTTTCAGCGCTGGTAACCTGAATACTATAAGGTTTATTTTCGTTGACCGGCTTGTGCAAATGATACTGGCCATCGGGCAGGCCGGCAATCGGCGTCCATCCCTTTTGGTTGTTTGCGCCTATATAAATGCAAAGCAATTGATTATTCATAAAGAGCTGCCCCATCATACTATGCGGGAATTGAGCTCGCAACAAACGAAGTTCCATACAAATAATTTGAAGGTTTTAAAAATGGCCCCGACGCTATCGCCGGGGCCGGTTTACTTACCGGAGCATTGAGGCTAGCTTTTCTTCACCTGGCGAATCATCCACTTCAGAAATATTGATACCGTAAAGCTCACTACAGCGCCTATAGCTGCCAGTGCTATGGTTTTGAGTATCTCACCGGAATTGATGTTTACCAGAATAATAGTAAGTATGCCACCTGCAGTACCGGCTTTTGATGCGGGAGTAAATGAAGCATCATCCATACTGCTTTCTTTAAAAGGTCAGCAATGGGGTTTGTTACACACCGCTTACTTTAATGATGGCAAGGGCATTAAACGCTTTATTTTTTAAAGGTTTATTACCACCAACGTCTTCTATGAAGAAGTTGATGCCCAGTACCAGGAATAAAGGATGCGCACTGTTTGGCGTTAGGGTTACGCCCAGTTCAAATGCAGCCTGCTCTGTTTCGGTCAACGCCATTTGTTCTGATCTTTTGAATTGGGATACAGTAGTACCTTTTTCAAAGTCTACTTCCAACCCGGCCACATTCAGTTGATAATGGGTTGCTTCGGCAGGTGATGCTATCATTGTTTTGGAAACAAACGCTGGCAGCTTTACTACTGCATTACCCGTTGCGCGATCGATTGTTGCTTCATAAGTGGGAAAAAAAGTAGAACTAAGCTTCCCTTTCAAATTGAATTCAAAACCGGTGAGCAATTCCGTTTCACCATCAAGCACGTTCTTTTTACCACGTGGATTGGTTACGTCGGCTTTTATCACCGCCTGCATTGTTTTTGAAAGACGGCTTGTTACCCTGCCGTCTGAAGCATTTTTTGCAATTGGACGCAATGGAACACGCAATAGTTTGGCTGCATTTGCCGCTGAAGTAAACAGTGCCATTGTTTCCCGCACGCGCTCATACCTTTCGTCTGTGGCCATGCGACCTTTTACAACGGTATTTTTCTTACGTGCCTGGTAGCCGTCCTGTGTTTTTAAAAAAGTGAGGTTATCGATCGTTCCTTTCAATGGAATGATCCCATCTTGCTTAGCCATAATAAAAGGCTTTAAAAGTTAATGAAAAGGCGGTTTGTTTAATAGGCACATCCCGTTGAAGCCTCCATCATGATGTTTTGCAATTGCACAACAATGTTAGGAAGGCTTCAGATAACCCCTGGCCATTTTGGCCGTTTTGGCCATTTTGGCCATTTTGTTTCTTTTTAGCGCTTTTTGCGCCTTTGTCATAAATAGTCGCAATTAGTCACAATTAAGAACCCATTAAATCTCGCAGTGAATTATTTTTAACTTGTGCAAGTACGTTATAAACCTTGAAAAAATGAGGATGCCCAAGAAATGAAGGAAAGGAAACAGAAGCAGAAATAATAATATAAATTGAATAACACAAGCAACCACCATATAAAACAACTGTTTATTGATGCTGAATGTGAACGCCCTTTCAAAATTTAAATGGGACATATTTTCCCGCCTGCAGATAATTTAATAACCTCAAAGCAGATATGATCGCAAAATATTTACAGCTGGACGGTTTGCTGAATTATATGTGGGGCTAAAGACATTACTGTATGAGGGTATTGGCGTTTAAGCGGAGGTAAAAAATAAAACACCCGGTCTGCATGAAAGACTCGACCAATATGAGAGCATTTCTTTTTTTGCGTGCGCGTCATCACTACTTCCACTACATCATCTTTTTCCTGTTCTTTTAACCACTTCATTGCCCACCCGTTCAATTCCTGGTAAAAGCACCGGCTGCGGCTTTGTGGCGGTAATTCACGATATAACTCCGATGCTATTGCTGACGCTTCGGCCAGTAGATCCGAATATTGTTGCTGTTGTTCCTTATGGACCTTGCGTTGTATGCTCTTGCTGGTTTTGGTTTGCCAGTAGTTAGTATCCTGTTTTATGTATGCCCGCTTTGATGCTGTTTGCTCTGAAACTGATGACTGTGCATCTCTTTTTTTATCAATGATTTGTTTTATATAACGCTCCCATAAAAACTGTCGAACCTCACATATTCCGATACCTTTTTTAAGCATAGTATATGCTTCACCGGTAAATGAGCGGTACATCCACGATTGCCGCCAGTAAACAGGTAATGAATTGTACAGGTAAGATCCTATTTTTGATGCCTGCCCCATCACTGAAGCATTATGACGGGTGTTTTCAAACGCTGGAGAATAAAGCACTTTCCTTCTTGTAAGGCTGCTTTTTTTGCGCACAAAGTTCCTACCTTCCATCATATAGAAGGTAAGCTTACCTATGGTCCTTTGTATGCGAAATGGTGCAAAAGCTTCAGCCATGTAATAAAATTAGCAATAATATTAATTAACAGACAAAACTTATGCCTTTTAATATCCAGGCAAGGCACGTCACACTGCGTACCAAAAACACCTTTCAGGAATGACTACATTTAGAAAATGCGCTTTAAATAGCGGTGATACTGGGATCAGCCTAAGGACATCCTGCGTTCAGCATGGGTAAAACCAGTTATGGATGGTGGAGTCGTAAACTTTCCACTCAACCTGCGGGCCGAAAGAGTGCCGCTGGCATAGCAGCATTAGTCAAGTGCTTTCTTTATCATTTTTAATGCCTTTTCCGGTTCAACTATGCCAAGCGCAGAAAAAATCTTTCCATCAACCTTATTATAATTAATAAAAAACTCTTCCAGCTGACCATTATGCTCCTTACCTAACTGATCGATCGTTTCAATAAGCGCATAAGTTATAGAACCGGTTGGCACACAAAAGTACCGGTCATTACGAACAGCTTTCTCTCCCTTTTCTTGTTGTTCCGCCTTCAATGCACCGATAATACGGCAGGAAAGATGTGCTCCGGTAAAGCTGGCAAATTCTGAAAGTACTAGCGCATCAAGGGGATCACCATCCTCTCCTGCTGTTCCCGATATGAACCCAAAATCATACGGGAAGACCATCCCTAATGGAAGAAGCCGTTTTAACTTGAAAATCTTCTCTTTAGGATCGAATTTGAACTTAGCCTGCGTAGCTCTTGGCGATTCAATAACCACTTCAATAGTCTGCATATATTTTTATTGATCACTGCAAAAATCTTTCCTGGCCTATGGTGCATTTTTTGAAGCAGTTTATCTATGGATTGGCTTATTCAATTATTTGGAGAAGGAAAAGAGCTTACGGCGCTTCAAATGAGTGTTCGTGGCTTAACCATCTTTTTAATTGCTTTGCTGCTTATTCGTGTTTCGGGCAGGCGATCATTTGGTTTACATACGCCCCTTGATAATATTGTAACTATTCTATTGGGCGCTATTTTAAGCAGAGCAGTAGTTGGAGCTTCACCATTTTTACCAATTATTTGTTGTTGCATTGTAATTGTAGTTATTCATCGCTTACTCGGCATGCTTATTTCCCGCCACGAAGCCATAAGCAAAATACTGGAAGGAGAAAAAATATTACTTTTTAAAGATGGACAGTTTATAGAAAAAAACATGAAGAAAGCGCAGGTGTGTAAAGAGAATATAATTCAGGGCATTCGGGAGTCGGCATTAACCGAAGATCTGGAAAAAATTGAAAGGGTTTATATGGAACGCAATGGCGTACTAAGTATTATTGAAAAACAGCAAACTGGTGAAGACGCGCACTAATAAAGACCCTTACCCATTGTAGACATTACAGATGTACTTTTTTACAGCGGTTATAATACAAACAAGCCCCCTTCTTATCCTGAAAAAACAAATTCCCCCTTTACACAAATCGCATCTTACTTTTTTATACATTTGGGCTCCCGTCTATACACTCCCTTCCTTATTGAAGCCTTTTTTATACTCTCTGTGAACGCCGCTATTTATTAACCTGTAAATCGCCGGGTTATGGCTTACAAACTATCTGCTTTGAAAGGTGCGCCTGTTGCCATCACTTTTTTCTGTTGCCTGTTGAGTTATATTGTTGCTGCACAGTCGAGGGTAAAAGGCCGGGTATTAAATACCAGTGGTGAACCGCTGGTCAATGCAAGCGTAATGTTATTAAGATCGGGCGATTCGTCGCTGATCAAAGGTATGATGACCACCCAGGAAGGACGATTCAGCTTCGACAAAGTAGCTTCCGGCAGCTACCTCGTTACATCTACTTTTATTGGCTATAGGCAGGTTTCTTCTAATGTTTTTGTTGCCAATAACGATCATATTGAATTGCCGCCGCTAAGGCTTTCGCAAAAAGAAGAAAAATTATCAAACGTTACCATCGCTGCGCGCAAACCGCTTATTGAGCAAACCATCGACCGGCTGGTAATCAATGTTGCCGGAAACATTACCGCCTCGGGCTCTACTGCGCTCGACATACTCGAACGTTCGCCCGGGGTAATAGTTGACCGGCAAAATAATTCCATTGCCATTAATGGTAAAGATGGCGTTGTAGTAATGATGAATGGAAGAATTAACCGCATACCGATATCGTCGCTGGTGCCCATGCTCGAAGGCATGTCTGCCGACAAAATAGAAAAAATTGAACTCATCACCACCCCACCCGCCTCGCTGGATGCTGAAGGCAATGCAGGTTATATAAACATTGTTATAAAAAGAAATACGCAATACGGCACCAACGGCTCTTATTCACTTACTGGCGGCTATAGCCGGGGCATCATTGGACTTGGTTCCATTAATTTCAACCACCGCAAAAACCGGTTCAACCTGTATGGCGATTATTCGTATAATGTTGATCACACCAAACAGTTCTTTTCATTTTACCATGCAGTTTCCAACGAGGGTAAATTCCTGGAGAATTCTTCCATATCGAACAGGCGGCCAATGACAGACGTTCACGATGGCAAATTAGGTTTTGATTACGAGCTCAATAAAAAAACAATCGTGGGCGCCCTGGTAACAATTTACAATCGCCGCTGGATAATGGATGCCGATAATAATTCAAAGAACTACATCAACGAGCTGCCCGATACGCTGGTGAACCTTTTTATACATGAATTTCATTCAACTGCCAGTGTGGATATTAATGCGAACCTGCAACAAACGTATAAGGAAGGCAATAAGCTGCTGGTGAACCTTGACTATATGCATTATAACGATGAAAACCCCGTTGACTATGACAATAGGTACTTTGATAGTAAAGGTATGTTTTTGAAAGAGGAAGATATGAAGAGCAGTAAGACCACCCCTATTGATCTTTGGATTGCAGCACTTGACTATAGTAAGAATTTGAATAAAAAGTTACAATGGGAAGCCGGCGCTAAATTCACCATCTCGCGTTTTACAAACGAAGTGCGTATAGACAGGTTGCAGCAGAACAACTGGACCATCGACGAAGCGCTTAGTGCTAACTGGAAGTTGAATGAAAATATTTCTGCGGCTTATTCATCATTAAGCTGGACGGTAAGCGCCAAAACCAAAATGAAACTTGGTTTGCGGTATGAACATACCAATTCGAACCTGGGAACAGAAAAAGAAAAGGACATTGTAGACAGGCATTATGGAAGATTGTTCCCAAGCTTCTTTTTCACTCATACAATAGATGAGAACAATTCGGCCGGTTTTTCCTATAGCCGAAGAATAACCAGGCCTACATTCTGGAACCTGGCTCCTTTTGTAATTTTTATGGACCCCAATACTTATTTTTCGGGCAACCCGGGCTTACAGCCTTCTATAGGTGATAATATAAACCTGAACTATACCTGGAAAAAGAAAATACTCTCTATGTCGTTCAGCTATGAAGCCGACCCCATCACCAATTTTTCGCCCAAGCTAGACTCTATTA
Organism: Niastella sp. OAS944; assembly: GCA_024809215.1. Lineage (GTDB taxonomy): Bacteria > Bacteroidota > Bacteroidia > Chitinophagales > Chitinophagaceae > Niastella. Next base: position 654,411 of record JANUBW010000001.1, read on the forward strand.
ATAATAAAGAAACACTGGCTGCCGAAAACCAGGATAACAGAAAAATGGTGACCATCAGTTTGTCGCTACCCTTTACCGTAACCAAGTGGTGGACTATGCAGCTGAATTTAAATGGAAGTTTTCAGCAGATCAACGGCTGGTATAATGAACAGCCATTACGCCTCGAGAATAAGAATTTGAATTTGTCGGGCCAGCAGGTGTTTACCCTACCCAAAGACTTTTCGTTATCGCTCTCTGGTTTTTACAACTCGGGCGGTTTATTTGGTGTATACCGGTTCCCTCCGGTTGGCTCGCTCGATGCCGGTATTCAGAAAAAACTGGCCAGTATAAAAACGACGTTACGGCTCAACTTCAGCAATATTTTCAATACGATGGTATATAAACCAGAGATCAATCAGCCAGATAAAAACCTGATCACAAGCGCAGAATTGATCTTTACCCGCCCGGCCGTAAAGCTTACCCTTACCCGAACTTTTGGTAACGACCAGGTAAAGGCCAAAAGGAACCGGAGCGCAGGCAATGAGGAAGAAAAAGAAAGGCTAAGGCTTTAACGGCCGTTATATAATACATTGATCGGGTTACATTGCAGACCTTTTAAACCGCTTTTGTAAAACGATAGAGGCCACTTTATCTGCTTCCACTTTACCTATACTGCTATTATTAAGCATAACGATGCACAGATCATCATCTGGATAGAACTTGAACTCAGTAACGAAACCAGGCACACCGCCGGGATGAGAAATACATTTTCTTCCGTAAGAAGAAAAACTGAACCACCCATAACCGTATAACCAGTTGCGCGGCTGAAATGCGTTTTCCCGTGTGGAATCAGTAATTATTTTTTTAGCGTACAACCCCTTATACCATTTGTACAGGTCCATTGCAGAAGAATACATAGAACCGCAACCAGGTGCATAGGTTGAGTCAAAATCTTCTACCACTATTTTTTTTCCAACGTTGCGGTGACCAACTGATTTATCAGCAGTTTTCAGATTTTTAAAATCAAACCCCGAATTGGTCATTTGCAGTGGCTCAAAAATAAGTTCCCGCACCACGGTCTCATATTTTTTTTGGGTCATCTTTTCAATGATATAAGCCAGTAAAATGTAATTTGAGTTGGAATAGGTAAATTGATCACCCTTTTTTATTGTAGCCCGTTCATTTTTAAACCAGGAGATCAATTCCCCAATTGAAACCGGAGGTGCTGAATCGGGTAAATTCTGTATAGCAGGTACTTCCAGATAGTCCTTTATACCTGAACGATGGGTAAGCAATGCATCAATTGTAATGCTATCGCCCCGGGGAAAATCAGGAATATATTTGGATAATGGATCATGTAGTTTTATTAATCCGCATTCTGCAAGATGCAAGATAACAGTGGCAGTAAATGGTTTTGTTGTTGAACCTATTCTGTAAAGTGTTGCAGTATCGTTAAGGGTATGCTCACGTACATTCTTGTACCCATATCCCTTATAAAGTATTACATTATTTTTATAAACAACAAGTGCAGTGCCATTAAATACGCCCGGCCGGCTTAAATACTTGTCAAGCTTTTCCGAAACAGACTGACCATTGCCCCCAACAAAATAAAATGCCAGAAATAGAACACAAAGCAATTTCTTCATAAGAATTCATTTGTTAGCTGAAACCCGATTTTCGGATGTTCTTTCCTGAAGATAAATAATTGTGTATGGGAAATGGTAAGCCCTAATATATTTAAGGTAATTTTAGCGTGCTTTTAAAGATACCTTTCGCTTATTGGTTATATCCTCTGCATTAAAGTCAACACTACCGTTATTAAATACAAAGGTAAATTTATACAGATTGATGCTGGAGAGGCTGTTATATTCAACATGAAGTTTGTTATTTTCCCAGTAACTCCTGAGTGCAACGGGTAAACCGAACAAATGTTCCTGACCTATTACATACCGGTTACCCATGCCCATTGCCATTCTTTGTTTGCCGCCATCTTCAAGGTCGAGAATAAGATAATAGTCATTACTTCCCTTTTCGAACCGGAAAGCAGTTATCTCAAGGTCATTTTTTTCGAACCTATAGGTTTTATTGAGCATAGCTGCTGAAAAATTGTTTTTCCTGGCGCTACCTGTGTCGGGCAGTTGTAGCTGTTTAACGAGCTGCTGCAACTCAGCATAATGGTTTTCCTTAGGTTTATAGTCTGCCAGGGCATTCACCACCAGGTTGTCCATATCACCGGCGTCAAATCCGCCGCCAGTGGCTACGATGATCGTATTTTTATCTTTCAGCACAAACATGCGCTGCCCGCCCCTACCCATAGCCTGTATTTCATGTGGGTTCTCACTATCGAGCCACCAGCCATACCCATACGATTCTGTCTTGTGCACAAAATACTGGGGTTGAATCTTTTGTAGCCATGTAGAAGCAACAACCTGTTTGCCGTTCCATTTACCATTGTTCAATATTAAAGAACCAAGCTTAGCTAAATCATAAGGACGCATATACAGATCGCCCCAGCCATGGTTGACGCCTTGTTTGTTCTCATCCCAATACGTAGTACCAAACTGTAGTACATTGAACAGGTACTTCTTTGCGAATTCATGGCACTTCATTTTCGTGGCCCTTTGCAATATTTCTGCAAGCAGGTAAAAGTTACCGCTGCAGTAAGAAAATCTTTCACCCGGTTTTGATGAGAAAGGAAGCGCAAACATAAACCCGGCCCAGTCTACCTGCTGTTGCATTTGCTCCAGTTCTTTTTCCCCATGGGCCCAACTGCATTGAAAACCCGATGCCATGCTCAACAGGTCTTTTATTGTAAGCAGCTTAAGCGTATCGTTCTTTATGGTATACTCTGGAAAATATTTCATTACCGCATCCTGCTCACTTGTAATAAATCCTTTGTCAATGGCAATGCCTATAAGGAGCGACATAACACTTTTGGTAACCGAAGCCAGATCATGGGCGTACTGTTGCCTGTAAGGATAAAAGGCCGCATCGAGCACCACCTGATTGTTCCTGATGATCAAAAGGCTATGGATATTGGTACCGGCCTGTTGTAACGCTTTGATACCATTTGCGAGGGTAAGCGAGCTCATACCCTGCGCTTCTGGCGGTGCTATCTTCCAGGGATTTTTTTGACAATAACAGTTAACAACACTATTAAGAAGCAGTAAAAGCAGGAAGTTTTTCATGTGCGTCGGGAATTGTTTTTTAAAATGCGCTGCAGCTGCCGGGCGGTTTTAAATCCGCAGCGCGCTGCTATATATTCAATCGTATAATTTGGATTGTTAAGCATCGTCCTTGCCAGCTCCAGTCTTAAAAGCGTTACATATTCAAGTATGGTGGTGCCGGTCTTTTCTTTAAACACCCGGCTCAGGTTCCTTGGGCTCATCGCAACCATCTTCGCCAGGTAAGCAATGGAGTTCTCTTCTGCCAAATGCTCTATAAGATGATCCTGTACCAAATGTATGTTTGGATTGATATGATTACGATAATCGAGGTAAACACTTTGCTGTGTATGGTTGTGGCTTCTGCGGTGGTATACAACCAGCCCACGCGCCACCTTATGCGTAAACAAGGCGTCCTTCAACTCTTCCAGTATAGCCAGCGAAAGATCGATACCGGCGCTGATGCCCGCGCTGGTATATACATTGTTGCTTTTCTTGAATAAAATATCGGTTAGTACCTGTGCCTCGGGAAAGGTTTGCTGTAGCGCTTCTATTCTTCGCCAATGGGTAGTGCATTCGGTGTTTTTCAACAGGCCCGCGTAACCTAACGCAAAGGCTCCATTACAAACCGAACAAATAAACGTACCATTATCGGAACATTGTTTCAACCATTTAAAGAACGTATGCTGTGTTTTAAAAGCAATGCTACTAACATATTCATAATTCATACCCGGCACAAACAGATAATCGCCGTGGGCCAGGGTAGCTTCACTAAAGTGGCTTACCTTACCAAACGGAAGCCCCGATGAACTAACGCTGGTTTCTTCCAAACAATAAAATTCAAGCTCCGCTTCGAAGCCATTGTACCTGGCTTCGGTAAACACCTGTACAGGCCCGGCCAGATCGAGTATTTCTACAGCTGGTGGTACTATAAACGCTATTCTTTTCATACAATGCTTAACGGGTTTGTTACAGCAAAAATAATGATGTTTGGAAAAGACTGAGAGACAGGAGAGCGTCAGAAATGGACATTACAGATTTCTGCAATAAGTAAAAATAACAGTTTATACAATTGTTTATTGTTATATTGTTGTCAGCAAGCTTAAACAACAGACAGTGCATCTATCTAATGAAATACAAAAAAGGTTGAACAGCCTAAACTCTTCTATTCAGCTGGCTTCATGCGTTGACGGAACATTTCCTGACCAATATTCTTTTTACGGTAAACCAGGCAGAAGTTTCAGGATAGAATTGGGTGCAACAGAAACAAGTTTTTTCCTGGTGTTATTTGAAAGGACAAAAAAACAAAAATATGAGAACTGTTTTGCAAGGGGTTTATTCACTAACCTCGATAGTGTAGCAACCGTATTAGACCTTTGGGTAGACAAACAACACGATATCGCAACAATCAAAAAAGCGTTTGCTGAACTTGAATTGTATACAGATTTTGACTTCAGAAATGCTAACCCCGAAATTGACAGGGCCTGGACAAAAGTGAAGAATATGTTTTTCAACGACACCCAATTCTGGAAATTTCCTGAATGGAAAGAAAGATATTATGAGCTATTGAACGAAGCCAAAAGACACCCGGCATTTGCAAATTATTATCCGTTTACAAGCCATTATTGGTTAAGGTTCAGTATTGACAAAGACATTAAAGAAACCTGGCCACTTTACACTAACATAATACCGACTATGTATAGCGACAAAATACCGGATACTGTTGGCAAATTTTATGTTTCATACAATAATGAACCAATGGGGGGACAATTTTTTGAAACAGCGAAGGAAGCGCTTGACTTTTATGCCGAAAAATTAAAAGAAACTAAACCAATAAAGTGGTGACACTAACTGACAATAAGCCAGACTGGCATTTTTGAAAAAACCAGGAGCAGGTTAAGAACTAACCTGCTCCTGGTTTAATATCGAAGTTCAAACTGATCGTAGGATTCACGGCGCCAGGCAAGGTGGCGGGTAGCCGGTGAAATATAAAAGAACGGAGAAAAGGTATATACTTTTATAGTTCTTTTATCGGGCAAAAATTCAAGTATCCGCAACCAGCCATCTCCCCCATTGCCATGCCAGCCACCGCCTTCGCGCTGTGCATTGAACACCACCTGGTGTATTTCTTTTTTGGCCACATTGGTATCGAGGCGATAACCTACCTGGTCGCGGTGCTCATCACTGTTACCAATATGCCCGCTAAAAACAAAACGGATGTTACCTGAGGGCTTTATAACCTCTTTATAAATGGTTTCACCATAACTGGCATCGGCCACCGCGTAATTTTCTTTTTCTATCCTTTCGCCGGTAGAATTGAGATAACTATGGGTGATAACAATGGCTATATGATCTCTGTAAACCGGCCGCGCTGCTACTTGTTTTGTCCAGGCAAGTATAGCTGCGCGTGGTGCAAACTCCAGCGAGAACAACAGGAATAACTGCCCCGTGGGCGATCGCCATTCGTAACAGGCATTCTCCAGCGTTTTAACCCCGGCGGCATTGGGCGCCATTTCAACCAGCAATGACGACATGAGAGGGTTACCCTGCGGCGGAAAATAACTATTGAATTGTGAATACCTGTTCTCTGCACTTTTAATACCGTAATCATGATTGCCGGTACACAAAATGTAAGGAAGAACACCATTTAGTTTATTGAAAGCATTGGACACAGCCCGCCATTGCTCCAAACTGGTTTGATCGCCATTAACACTGTCTGGCTGCAGAATATTATTCTGCTCAACAAGATCGCCGGTACAGAATACGAGTTGAATGTTGAGTTTTTGACGCTGGTCCTTTATCCATTGAATCATGGTCTCAAAAAGCGGTTGATTGCGGCCGAACTTCTGGTACGTTTGCGGATCGGGCAACCAAACCCAGGTGTATGAACCTGGCGTTGATAACTTAGGCGCTTCCTGTTGACCTGCTACCGTAAAATAACAACCGTAAATAAATAATAAGATCGAAAGTTTCTTTAACATGTTATTTGTTTTATGATCTGTTCTCCCGGTCAAAGACTGCCAGGAATGGCAGGTAATTATCAACCAGGAACCCTTCGTACCCCCAGCATTCGCCGCTCCACGTTTTCCAGTCGCGGGTCATTTCACTGCCGGGGCATTGCCCCTGAAAACCATTGCGGGTATAGCTTTCCAACATGGGAAAGAGGATGGCTTCCGCTTCCTGGCGCATACCTAATTTAAAAAGCGCATGTATGGTAAAGTAGGCATAGCAACCGGTAGCGCCGCCGTTCTCATATACCTGAAAATGCTGATAGCCCCAGCGTGCGTCATGGTGGGTATAATCTGCATCTGTTATAGGAATTAAATTACCGGGCAGGCCCAGGTCGAACCGGGTGTAATTCACTTCTTTCATCTTCTGCAATAATACCTGCATCAGTTTGCGGCCTGTAGCTGCATCTACCAGGTCGTAGGTAATGGCCATACTGTTTACAAACAGGAAATAATAATCATGCAGCTGACCATCTTTGCTTCGCCAACCTGCCAGCACACCAGTGGCGGAGTTATAAAACGCCGGATAAAAAGCTGCCTTTAGTTTTGTAGCAAAGGCAGTAAAGAATTCCTCATCCTTTTTATTGTTGAGTTGTTCAGCTACCGTAGCCAGCAACGTTATGGCGCGGTAAGCCAGAATATTGGAATACGCATCATCGTGACCAAAGCCGATAGTATCCCACCAGTTGGCCGGCCGTTTAAATGTGCCGGTCCAGCTGCCGGCATTGCCTGAGTAGCCGTATTCAATAAGGCCATCTTTATTACGATCGGTATCGATCATAGTAATGGCCCAGGCCTTTATAGCTTCATAATGCTTGCCGGCCCAGGCCAGGTTTTTCGTATCAATGATGTAATAACAGGCACTCATGATCAACGAGGGCGCGCTGTCGCAGGAATCGAATTCGCTTTGCCAGCCATAACCGCCCTTGTAACCAACCTGTCCGTAGGCCTTCATGCCAGCCAGGTATTGTTCAAGGGATGATCTTACCAGGTCCATGGCCGTTAGTTTCGGCGTAAGCGCCGGCGTTTTGCGCGCCATTTCTGCATACAGGTACATGGTGAAAGCACAGGCGTCGCTGGCGCTGTTATTGGCCAGTGTTTGTATGCGTGGGTTCAGTTGAAAAATATTGATAAAGTTCTTCCGGAACCCATCAAAGCGTGCATCCTGCCGTATACCGGGCAGTTCGGGAAATATGGCCACTGATTCAAACTGATAACTAATGCGGGGATTACCGGCCGATGCGCCCGGCAGCGAAAGCCTGATATAGGGTTCGCCTTTTTCATTTGGCCCATGAAAACGATATGCATCATAGCCCAGGGCAACACCGGGTTGATTGCAATGTATACGAAAAGTACCCATACCCGGAAAATGCAACACACAGGGAAACTGCACCTGTTGCTGCCCGGGCATGGCGCCCAGTAACGTACAATGATTTAACCGCTGGGCAAAAGAAAGATCGAACATAGCAATGGGTGCGCCTTCTTTCCAAACTGTTTGTACCGTAAAACTTTTTTTATCGCAGCTGATTTCCCAGGCCGGCGCTGCTTTATGATCGCCTGTATAATAACTGATCGTATTCTTTTTGATACTACTGTTGTAAGCAACGGTATTGGCAACCTTTTGTTTCAATACCGGGCTATTGCTCAATTGCCCCTGACCTAAATTGTCTGTCGAAAAAAAGAGCAATTGCGGGCCTGCAGCTGCCAGCTCCAGTTTGTAGTACGGGGACAGATAGCTGAAATTGTTTTCACGGGTGCTAACCCATTTGCCTCGCCCTATAAGCGCAATGCCTGCCAGGGAGGATTGTTTTATAAAATGCCGTCTTGATTGCATGACAAAAAGTTTATTGAATAAGGTTATGTTTATTGATACTGTGCAATTAATACCCGCGCTTTGTAAAAACAGGCGCCGGCTGCCACACGGGTGGTGTACAACGTGCCGGATGGCGTATAAACATCTACGGTGCTGGTGGCCCAGCCATTGAGCCCACAGGCTACAGCCGGTGTGGGCGATTTATTGGCATCGGCCCGGGTTTGCACCAGCAATCCATTGGCGCCCGTATTACCTACCGCTTTCACAAAGGTGCGGTTGCTGCCGCCGGGCGCCACTACAAATGTTTTGCTGGTCTTATTATACACATAAACACCGCCGTTAGTGCTTACCCACAAACGGTTCACATCGCCATAATAAGGCGCTACATCGTGCCCCCAGGCAGTAGGCAACACACTTCTATACGCCGTTACCTCTTTTAATACCGGCGCTGCCGCCGTACCGCTTATTTCAAGCGCCGTGAGTATGTGCGCAGCCGTTACAGGGTCCTGGCCCGTTACCCAAAGCAGGTTGTAAGTTGGGTCCCACAGGGCGGCATGGGCAGCGTTGAGATCATACTGTACAAAGTTGGCATTGTTAGGTCCCTGTGAAGCGCTGTACACCCTTACCCAGTTGCCATCTGAAGCGGCCAGCGCAACATTGCCATTCGGTAGTATTTCTGCTGCATGCAGATTGCCATCTATAGGCAGCGACCATCTTCTTACCGCGCCCGGCCAGCTGATCACAGCAGCCATCCGCGTATCGGTCAACGATATAAAGGTGCTGTCGCCCCAGGCATGTACCCGGCGCAAGCGAATATCTGACCCACCGCCAAAGCCATTGGTTTCTGCGGTGCTAAAGCCACTGGCAACAGCAGGCCGCCAGGTATACTTTAACGCTTCTGGTTTGCTCCAGTCTTTTACACCGGCATCATACACTTCTATACTTTTAGTTGAGTTATTGGTAGCAGCTATCAATCCTGTAAGAGTATCGTTCTTTGTGCCTGTTGTGTCAACAGGTGGCGGTCCCGGCGGCGTATCTCCACCATTTTTTTTACCACAGGCAGGCAGTGCCCACAGGCATAGCCATGCGATTATCCTGATCATTATCTGTACGATTTTAATGAATGTTAGTAGCCCGGATTTTGTTCAAGCTGCGTGTTCAGTTCCATTTCAGAAAATGGAATAGGGAACAGCAGGCTGTTGTTTGTTACGGTGAAAGCATTGGACGGCAAATAACTGTACTTTGCCTTCATCGCAATGCCATAGGCAGTCATTACCGTTACTGCGTTGCCGGTTCGCACCAGGTCTATCCACCTTTTATTTTCAAATGCCAGCTCTACCCTTCTTTCATGCAGGATGATATTGCGCAGCGTTGCCTGATCGGTTGTGGCAATGGGTGAAACGCCTGCACCGAATGCACGGTCACGCACCTTATTTAACAAGGGCAATGCTTCGGCCGGTTTGTTTTGTTCATTCAATGCTTCGGCCAGCAGCAGCAATACTTCGGCATAGCGATATACCGGCCAGTTATCATTGGTTTGATTAGGCAGCGTGTGGGCATGCAGGAATTTTCGTGGAAATGGCCGGCCAACTTTTCCCGCCGGCGGTGTATAGCCAACAATGTTCTTTACAGATGCGCCTGCGGTATTTGAGGCAGGTACAAAATCATTGGAGGCATTCCAACTGCCTTCTGCAATGGCAATAGATGCATTCAAACGGGTGTCACCGGTTTCAAAACTATTTATGAGGTCCTGTGTAGGTGTGTTAAAGCCACCGAGATCGGTAATGGTATTTTGATTTACACCCGTTACGCCGGTTGAGTTTGACATACGGGGAATAAAATTGTAAATGAAATTACTTGGCTGTGGCGTAGCCAGTCCCGCGTTGTATTGTATTTCGAAAATTGATTCACTATTATTCTTAAGCGTAGTGCTAAATACATCGGCATAACTGCTCATAAGAGCATAGCCCAGTTGCATTACCTGTTTCAGCAACGGTTCTGCTTCAGGAAACTTCTTTTGATTAATGTATACATCGGCCAGCAAGGTAAGGGCCGCGCCTTTGGTAGCTACACCTGTTTGCGGAAAAACCGGCGCATCGAGCTTTTCAATGGCATCTTTTGCATCGGCAATGATAACATCATACACTTCCTGCACACCCGATCTTTTTACATAGATATCTTTGGGATTATTGATGAGGTGCGTGTACAACGGTACGCCACCATAATATTTTACCAGTTCAAAATAGGCCAGCGCCCGTAAGAAACGCGATTGCCCGGTTATAAGTCGTTTGCTTTTTTCTGAAAAACTAACGCCGTCTATCTGGTCAAGAATGGCATTTACTCGCGAGATCACCACATAGGCCTTGCTCCATTTATCGTTTGTTTGTGCATTGAATTTATCGTTCAGGAAATTAGACACGTCATTTCTTTGCGTAACTGCCAGCGCTGCATCGGAAGGTTTGTAATCATAATAGGTATTATCGCTGCGCATTTCGCCCATTACCCAGGAAGTTTTGGAGCTATAGATGTCGCGCAATGCGGCATATGCGCCATTAACGGCCAGCTTGAAATCATTTTCGTTCTTGAAATAATCAATAGAGTTCTGCGCCGTGCGGGGTGTTTCCACCAGGAATTTCTTACAGGAAGCCAGGCCGCCAATGAGGATGAATATATATAGTATTGTCCTTTTCATTTGTTATTTGCTTTATTGCGTACATTAAAATCCTACGTTAAGCCCGAATGTAAATGTTCTTGCCGCGGGGTAAGCACCAATATCATCGCCTTGTGAAATACCATTGAGGCCGTTATAGCTTGTTTCGGGATTACCGGGATAGCTGGTAAAGATGTAAGCATTCTGCACGCCCGCGTATACCCGCAAATTGCGCAGGTACCTGAAATAACCCGTTTTTTTGACCGTATACCCCAGTGTAATGTTGTTGATGGTAAGGTGCGATGCATTGTGAATGAACATAGAATTATCTGAGCGCGCCAATACCGTTGAATTGGCCAGGGTGCGTTGTATTCTGCCATTGCCGGGATCGGCTTCGGAACGCCAGCGTTGCAATAATTCCTTTGGACCATTAAATACGCCATCCATATTGTACAGGCTTTCTTCCATGCTGTTCTTTAATTCATTGCCATAGGTGCCCGATATTACAATACCGAGATCGAAACCCTGGTACCTGAAGTTATTGGTAACACCGAAAATGAAATCGGGGTTGGGATTGCCGATCCAGGTACGGTCGTTGGCGGCATCGATCACATTATCATCATTAAGGTCTTTCATGCGCACCGTTCCCACCTTCGACGTGGTATGCTTGGGGCCTTTGTCAAATTCAGCCTGGTTCATATATACGCCATCAAAAACGTATCCATAGAATTGTCCAAGCGGTTGTCCTACAGCGGTACGCCAGTCGGTAAATTCAGAGAGCGCTACAGAGGGTTTAGCGGCAATGGGCTCGTTGTTCACCCCCAGTTTGGTAACAAGATTTCTATCGAAAGAAATATTAAGGTTGGAGGTCCATTCAAATTTTCCGACCGAGTTCCTGGAGGTTACGGAAAATTCATGTCCCCATGACTTAATGGTACCAATGTTTGATTGAAGACTGATGAAACCCGAAGAGCGGGGAACGTTTATCATATACAAAAGTCCATCGGTATATTTATGATAGTAGTCATAGGTAAACAAAATACGATCGTTAAAAAAACCGAAGTCGGCCCCTATATCGAGTTGCTTTTGTTTTTCCCAGCTAAGCAACGAGTTCCCGAGGGTGCTTTGCGCTGTACCGGGCGCCAGGTTGTTGCCGAAAACATAATTGGATGAGCTTATCAATGGAATGGCGGTATAGTTACCGATCTCATTGTTACCGGTAAGTCCATAGCTGGCGCGTACCTTGAATAAACTGACCGCCCGCAGATCCTTCATGAACGATTCATCACTCACCAGCCAGCCGATACCGGCAGAAGGGAATGTTCCATACCGGTTATCGTAGCCAAACCGCGATGAACCATCACGACGAATAGAACCACGCAACAGGTACTTTCCTTTATAACTGTAATCGATGCTACCGAGGTATGATAATAAAGACCACGCCTGAGAAGCTGAAGAGGCAGTGATCCTCGTAGCAGCATTGATGTAAGGTATCTTATTATCGGGATAATCGCGCCCAACCATTGTAGTGGTATAATCGTTGGCCCGCTGTGCGGTAAAGCCTGCCAGCACTTTTAACGAATGATCATTGGCAATTGTCCTTTGCCAGGTAAGCAGGTTTTCATTGATCCAGGAATAGTTGTTGATGGTATTTGCTTCGCCATAGGCCGATTTGTTGCCCGGCGGCGCATTGTCGATGGGTACATTGTTGAAGCCGCCGAACGAAGTGGAAGGTATAAACTTCTTATTTGTTAAATTACCAATATCGCCGTACAGGGCCGATTTGAATGTGAAATTATTGAGGAACTTAATTTCTGCATATATAGAAGAGAGTAAGCGGAAGCGGGTATAATCGTCATTTACTTCGAGTGTTTGCCTTAGCGGATTGGCCCAGGTAAAAAGATTGGAAAAACCACCTGCATAGCCAAGTGTAAGCGAGCCATCAGGATTATAAGGTGAAGCCATTGGCGGCATCATGAGCGTGCTGGCAACGATCTGGCGTTGCCCATCGAAATTGAAGCTGTTGCTCTGCCGGTTGTTGTGCTCCAACTGCACACTGGGCGCCAGGCTGGCCCCCAACTTGAAGAACTTATTAATATTAAACTCGCCATTGATGCGCAAAGAAAAACGTTTATAGCCGGAGTTTTTCAAAATACCATCCTGGTTAAAATAGCCGGCTACTACACCCAGCGTTGCTTTTTCACTTCCGGCGGTTAGGGATAAGCTATAGCTTTGAACAGGCGCCTTGCGTAACAGCAGCGAATACCAATCGGTACCAGCGCCATATTGTTCTGGGTTCTGGTATTCGGCGGGTACACCACCGGTATACCCTTCATAAGCTATTTTATCTTCATAAAACCCTTTCATATAGGTGGCCAGCTCGGTGGCATTCATCACCTCGGGTGTAAGGTTTTTCATAGCAGCAGCCACACCGGTATAGGCATTGAAATAAATTCTCAATGCGCCGGCTTTTCCTTTTTTGGTGGTGATCATTATTACGCCATTGGCTGCACGTGAGCCATATAAAGACGCAGCAGCCGCGTCTTTAAGCACGGTGAAGCTTTCTATTTCATCGGGGTTGATATTATTAATACCATCCGTATTACCCGTCACCGGCAAACCGTCAATAACGACAAGCGGACTATTACCAGCCGAAATGGAAGCGGCGCCGCGAATACGGAAGTCCATACCCTGGCCCGGGCGGCCATTGGTTTGCCCTAACTGAACACCGGGCAGTTTCCCCTGCAACTTTTCGGCAAAAGTGCCTACTGGTTGGTCCTTCATATCGCTGGCCTTTAGTTCTGCCACAGCGCCAACAATTTCCCTTCGTTTTTGTGTACCATAGGAAACCACCACCATTTCTTCTAACCGGTTTTCTTTCAGCAGCGTTATGTTAATAGTGGTTTTGTTATTTACCGGTAGTAATTGTGTGGCATACCCTACATAAGAAATTTGCAGAACGGCGTTTTCCTCTACCCCATTGAGGGTGAACCTGCCTTCGCCGTTAGTGGTAGTGCCCCTGGCTTTTCCTTTTATAAATACCGATACGCCCTGCAAAGGATTTCCTTCAGCATCGGTGATCTTTCCGGTAATGTCAACCAGCCTAAAATCGGGCAATTGTTTTATAACGGGCGCTTCTTCTTTTGCGCTTACAATGATCACCTTGTCCTGAATAACATAGGTAAGCGGCTGATCCCTGAAACAAATATCCAGCGCATGCTGAATAGATGTCTCTTTTACATTAATGTCAACCTTCTTTGTGCCTTGCAGGGTGCGGTTGTTAAAAAAGAAATTGTAGCCTGTTTGCTTTTCAATAGCTTTAAACACCTGCCGCAGCGGTGCATTTCGTTCAGACAAAGTAACCTTTTGCGCAAATGTGTTTGCGCCTGCATGAAGAAAGGCCAGAAACAGGAAAATAGCAGTTAGCTTCATTGCAAGCAATGTTTGGTGATTGACAAATGCCGTTTTAATACGGCCTTTGCCAAAAGCATGTAGTTGCATACCTTTGTGTTGTTTGGGTTTTCTTGTTAAGTGATCAATTTTAATACGGTTGTTCAATACAGGGTTTGCCCGAACTCATTGCCGGGGGTGCCGCTAACACCTCCGGTTTTTTATTCAGCCAAACCTAATTTCAATGGATGAGGCTATTGATGTTTATAGTAAAGTGATTAGTATGGCGCTATCATAAGTTTTCTTCCTTCGATACTTACCTTAACTGTTTTGGTTAACTCCAATATTTTTATCAACTGTGTAATGCCGGCCGAGCGTGGTATGGTACCGCTGAATATTTCCTGCTGAACATTGCCCTGGTATGCTACATCTACATTATACCAACGGGCCACCTGCCGCATTACTGTGGTGATGGGCGCATCGGTAAACTGAAAGAAACCATTCTTCCAGGCTACTACCTGCTCTACGTCAACGTCGGCAATCGTGAATTGTGAATCGGCAATGAATACTGCCTGCCTGCCGGGTTTTAAGATTGCCGATTGCCGATTGCCGATTGCCGATTGAACTTTCACCGATCCTTCCAGCAATGTTGTTTTAATTGCATCCTCATCATCATAGGCGTTGATGTTAAAGTGGGTGCCGACTACTTCTACATCCATATTATTCACCTGCACATGAAAAGGCATTGACGCATTTTTCGCTACTTCAAAATACCCTTCACCGGTTAGTTCCACTACCCTCTCTTTTCCGTTAAACCTGGTAGGAAAACGAAGCGCTGACGCTGCATTCAGCCATACATGCGAACCATCTGGCAACACAAGCTGGTATTGATTGCCGATTCCTGTTTTAACTGTATTGTAATACGTATTTTCTTCCTGCCGGCTACCAGCACCATCATAGGATAATTGACCATTGCCATTAATAACGGTGGTATTGCCCTGTTTTGAAACAATGCCTGTAGCAGTTGTGTCTAACACCACCTGGCGCCCATCGGCGAGAATAAGCAGGGCCTTATCAATGCCAGGTCTAATGCCTGGTATGGTATCTTGGGCTGCGAGCGGGCCATCGGTTTTGTGATCATACTTCTTTATATAAAGGAATAGGCTGAAACCTAACGCCATGATCACAGCTGCAGCCACCACACCTTTCCACCACCTGCGTTCAGGCAGGGTAACAACGGTGGCAGGTGAAGTATTGTTTTCACGGATGTGCTCCAGCATACGGGATAGCATGCGGGCTTCAATTATAGCAGGATCTTCCGTGTTTGCTTGTATAATAGTTTCATCATCAACCCAGGCATCATACCATTGATGCAGCAGGTTCGTTTCCTCTTCGGTAGCCGTGCCACTGAAAAATTTGCGGGCAATTTCTTTTATATTTTCCGGTACCATAATGAATGGCAAAAAAGGCTTTACATATAAAGAGTCAAAATGCCGCAGTTTATACGTAGCCGGTCAAAAAAAAATTTTGAAAGGGGTTTCGGTACTAGAAGATGAAGAAGAATGAAGACACATTGCCAAGGTTACTACGCATGATCTTCAATGCTTTGGAAAGATGTGCCTCTGCTGTTCGGGTAGAAATATTCATTTGTTCGGCAATCTGTTGTATTGGCTGGTCGAGCAATTTATTGTTGATAAATACCATGCGGCATTTTTCGGGCAGGCGCGCCGACAGTTTGGCCACCATATCGAACAGTAGTTTATGGTCAATCGTTTGAGAAGCTTCTTCGCTCAATAATTGCGAGGGTGCTGCGGCATCGGTATGTTTAACGGGATATTTCTTTTCCCGGGCAATATGGCGATATACCGTATACCTGATCATGGCTGCCAGGTATATGCCGGGCGAGTGAATGGTAAGTATTGCTCTTTTTTCCCAAAGGGTAAGGAACACTTCCTGCACTATTTCTTCTGCCGTTTGCGATGATTGTAAATGCTTATATGCCAGAAAATAAAGCGGCTTCCAGTAGGTGCTGTACAATGCGGTAAAAGCCGATTCGTCGCCCTGTTTTAGCCGAACCAGAAGTTCCTGTTCATTGTATATTACTGCTGCCACGGAATGAAAGATAATACCTTATTTGTGATCGTAACGAATATTAATAAAGGTACAAAATTCAATTATTTTGGCCGGAAGAGAATAGTGCGAAGCAGTTGGTAACAAAAATATAAGGTTAGGCTATAATATTTATAAGGAGGCTTTTTAATGAGCCTCCTGTTTAGCTAAAGGGTTTAACCCAGAAATTTGGTTGCAGACTCTGCTGCTCTTTTTCTGATATCATCGGTAACATAACGGCCTATTGAAGTAATGGCTATACCCATTGTTGCTATGTCATCAAGAAGTCCGGCACCGGGAATAAAATCAGGTACCGCATCAACCGGCAGTATAAAATAACCCAGGGCGGCTATTGCAACTCCTTTTGCCCAGGTTGGCGTTTCTTCTGCTTTAAAAGAATAGTATAATTCAAAGGCAGGTTGCAATACTTTAGCGCCGGCTTTCTTAGCGTGCTTTTTTACCTTTGCCCAAAAGTCATTTTCGTTGTAGTGGCTGCTGTAATCTTGATTCATAGCGTAAAAGTTTAGGATTGTTTTTCTTTCGCTAATATGTAGATGCCAGATGCTTTTTATTACATCCTTTTGAAAAAATAAAAAAGCAGCAAAAATTAACAATTCCGGTGTAGGCCAAACGCTGAAAAACAAACCCGATATAATACATTGATTATTAACATTATTTATACACCAACCAGGCGCAGATTACCATTAAACCAGATGCGGCATTTTATCCAGATAAAAGAACACCTTTTTAAAGTTCATCTTTTTTTGTAATCTCGAAACCGAACACTACAAAACCCCAATGAACCCAACCAACCATACGAAAATAAAATTCAAAAAAAATGCATCGTCTTTTTACCCGGAACTAAAAAAAGAAGTTGCAGAATTGTTGAACCCAACCATCCTGAGCAGAGCAAGAAATGAAATGCTGATCAAATTTGCAGGTTACTCCCTGCTGTATATTGCGCTCTATATTTGCATATACATACCCTTTGTTGGTGCGAATATATATCTACTTATATCCAGCTATGTTTTATTTGGATTGACAGGAATCTTACTTGCCTTTAATTGCGCGCACGATTGCGTTCATAACACGTTCAGTAAAAACAAAAGGGTAAATAAAATAGTTTTCTACTGTGTATTCAATTCACAAGGTGTAAACTCGCGGTTGTGGCACAAAAGGCATATAGCTTCGCACCATATATTCCCAAACGTTGATGGTTGCGATGCAGATATTGACGACAACCCGTTTATGCGCCTGTCGCCACATCATAAATTAAGAAAATACCAGCAATACCAACACATTTATGCAGTATTCCTGTACCTGGTATATACGCTTCACTGGATCTTTGTAAAAGACTTTATTTATTTGGGTAAGAAGAATTTGGCGAACCTTAAAGATCAAACGCATTCGTTGGCATTTATTGCTGAGCTTATCATTTTGAAATTACTTTATCTAACGTTTCTCATTGTACTGCCTGCCCTATTTACGACTGCAACCTTTCAACAAATAATGATCGCATTTATTGCCATGCACTTTATCATCTCCCTGTTCTTTGTATTAACGTTGATCATTTCCCATTTATGCCTTGAAACAGAATTTCCGGAAGTGAATGAGAACGGGGAACTACCTTATAATTACTACGAACATCAATTGGCGGTATCATTAGATTATCATCCTGAAAGTAAGTTGGCCAATTTTATTTTTGGCGGCTTTAATTCACATACCGCACACCACTTATTTCCTAATATGCAGCATACGTTATATACTCATATAACGCCTCTTATAAGGGAAAAAGCCATAAAACATAAATTACCCTATCATGAGAAAAGCATACCCAGGGCAATCAGATCGCATTTTGGATATTTGAAAAAACTGGGAGCAGGATGAGATCCCCGGAATGCATAGTTTATCCTCTTCTTTAAATATTTTTTAAATTTTCCATTATTATGAAATATATACTGACACTTCTGTTTCCTTTATTCGCGGCATTAACTTCTTATGAACAAGTAATAACTTATGACGACTTTAAATCAGTTATTCCGTTCTTACAAAAAGAAGACTTCAAAGGTGCTTTTGAAAAGACAAGTCAGCTATTAAGCTCAACTCAAAATGATAGTTCTGATTTACGGGGTATTGTTACCTACATGAATATATTTTCAGCAGCGGGAATGGTGTCACTTGATCAAATGACACATGCTGACCTCCTGAAAAATGCCAACAAGTTTGTTGGACAAAGGCTTGTTATGTCTGCGCACCCTTGTATTGATAGTTCGTCTAAAGGGTATAACTCTTTACAATTTGTAACAAACGACGGACAGTTGCAAGGCATGACAATAACCGCTAACAACCAAAAGACAAATATTCTTTGCTTTGAGTATTTCAAATATTCCGACCCAATAAACCCGTCAGCGCTTATTGGTAAAAACGTGCGGTGTGGTGGAACGTTATCATCAGTTGAAGTGAATCCAAACAATTCTAAAGTATGGATCTCGAGACTTCATGTGAACAATGCATTTGCAAGAGAAATGACACCGAGATAACTTTTCAGCCAACAGGTGTATTACGACAAAGTAATAGCAACCATTTCCTGAATAGATAACACATTTTTTATATTGGTTAAACCCCAATCCTGTAAATGCTCTAAAAGCGGTAATAAAGAAACGCCTTTCTCCGACAAACTATATTCTACCCGTTGGTTTTTCCTATCGCATTGACAACGTACAATCAATGCGTCATTCTCCAGTTCTTTCAGATGTTCTGAAAGCATTTTCCTGCTTATGTTTGGAATGATGCGGTACAGTTCATTGTAGCGCATTGATCTCTTTGACAAATAGCAAATTATACAGGGCTTCCACTTGGTAGCAAAAAGTTTCAAAGTGGCAATCACCGAGCATTGGTGCAGCGGGATCTCGCTTGTTGACTTTTTAGCCGGTAACCTTTTCGTTACTTGTTGTTTCATGCTTTTGCTTCAGTTATTTTCGTACCCTAAATTAAAACAGTAAAATGGAATTTCATTTAGCACAGGTAAATATTGGCAAAATACTGGGTCCTATCGACAGCCCTGTAATGGCCGAATTTGTAGCCAATTTAGATCGTATCAATGCACTGGCCGAAAACAGCGAGGGATTTGTATGGCGACTCAAAGACGACAGCAACAATGCCACATCGATAAAGGTGTACGACGATGACATGATTATTGTGAATATGTCGGTTGGAAAAATACTGAGGCCTTGTTTCAGTATGTTTATCAGAGTGCACATGTTGAAATTTTTAAAAGGCGCAAAGAATGGTTCGAGAAAATGCCCGAAATGCATATGGTATTATGGTATGTTGCTGCAGGTCATAAGCCTTCGGTGAATGAGGCTATTGAAAAACTGAATTACCTGCGTAAGAACGGCGAAACACCATTGGCATTTACTTTCAAAAAAAGATTTACCGCTGAAGAAGCCGTATCTTACCAGGCAATAAGCTAAAACAGTGCCTTTATGCCATCTATAACAATAATAGGACCCGGATCAATTGGCGGAACAGTTGCAGCCTGGCTTGCCCAGGATAAGGTTAATACAGTAAGTATTTGCACAAGAACAACCTTTACTGAGTTAACTGTAGATACCCCCTATGGTTCGATTATTGTAAAGCCTGAAATTTTCACTTCGCCGGAGCAGGTTCGGGTAGCCGACTGGGTGCTTATTGCCACCAAAGCTTATGACGTTGAGCCAACAGCAAAATGGCTACAGCGGCTTGTAGGGCCACACACTGTTGTTGCCATATTGCAGAATGGCGTAGAGCATGTAGAGCGATTTATGCCGTATGTACCTAAAGAGCAATTACTACCGGTTATAGTAAGCCTTTCTGCTCAAAGAAAAGCACCGGCACACATCTGGCAAAGTAGTAATGGTGAAATTACAGTACCTGACACTAATAACGGAAAAGCATTTGTTAAGTTATTTCAACAAACGAAGCTGAATGTGCAAACAACAGCCGATTTTTTATCTCATGCCTGGGATAAGCTTACGTTAAACTGCACAGGTGCCATACCCGCGATCACCCTGAAGCCGTTAAATTTACGTGAGCAGGAAGAATGGATAGACATTGTACGAGCGCTGATACGTGAATGTATTGCAGTAGCAAAAGCAGAAGGCGCTAACCTGGATGAAACGCTGGAAGAGAAACTAATATACAAATACGTGAACAACCCGTCAAATTCAATTAACTCCCTGCATGCAGATCGCATTGCAGGCCGGCCAATGGAAATAGATGCCAGAAACGGAGCAGTTGTACGGATAGGACAAAGACATGGGATATCTACCCCAATGAATCAATTTATAACCATCTTATTGAATATGGCGCAGCAGGTGCCGGGGACGATGGAAGCTTCATTCTGAAACCCTTTCAACTGTTATTGCAACGGACATAAATTTCCCGAAACACTGGAGCATTTTTTTACCATTCTTTTTGGCAGTCCTTCATTACTTGTAAGGGTGTTAAACCGGCGTATGATTTAAACTCCCTAATGAAATGGGCCTGGTCATAATAACCGCATTCGTATCCAATATCTGTTAAAGAAGAGGAAGCTGCTCGAACTAACTGCAAACTTCTGGTAAATCTTTGTACAGAAAATAAACCATGGGGCGTTATGCCTACATAATCAAGAAATATTTTTTGAATGTAGCGTTCAGAGATTTGATACCTCGCCGCTAATTTTTGCAGATTAAAAGCGGAGCCTCCAGCCTGAATAGTTTTGCATAGTTGTTCAACAAGTCTTGCAGTATCAAGCTTCTTATTTGTATTCATCAAGCGCTGAATTAGAAATGCCTCAAGCAGTTTTATTTTTTGCTGCAATGATGGCTGCTCCATCAATTGATGATAAAACCCTGATAAATTATCATTGAGTACATTATTTAAATCAGTTGAGTTATTGGTGAAGTCACCTGCAGGATTGGGAAGAAAAATTGAAGCGGCATGTGGGTAAAAACGAGTTATCAAAACGGTTGTTCCTGCTGAAATAGTTTCCGTGGTTGGAATATTTAAATGACCCAGTATTTCAAGTTTCGGCATTTTTGATATGCGATTGCCAAGATGAATAGTTGCACTGCCTTCAGAAATATTTATGGCAAACTCCATGAACCCTGATGGAAACAATACAACATTTGATAAACTTTTAGATGCATATAACACCCAATAGTGTTTTATGTATGGTTTTAAGACATCAGAAGGGTAAAATATTTGAGGTGCCATTACCATTCCGGTTCGTTTTTGTACAATTTTAATAGTTCAAAATATATGTACTTCGTTTACCCACGTTAAAATCATGAATATGAAACTGAAATTTAATTTAAAAATATCGACTGCATTGATGTTTTTAATGGCTTTTTATATGGGCTGCGCTAAACCCAAGATCAACGGCATGAAAAGTTCACTGGAAGACGCAAAAGCCTCTATAGCCGCCAGTAATGCCATTTACTTTTCTTCGTTTGAGAAAAACGATTCCGTCATTTTTCTTGACCGCTACACAGATGATGCGTGCCTTATGGGAGGGAATACACCTAAAATGTGTGGCAAAGAAAAGATCGCAGCGTTTTTCCGCTCCGGGTATAACAATGGATTAAGAAGCGGCGATTTTATTACCCTGGCAGTATATGGTTTAGGAGATGAATACGTTGTGGAAGAAGGAACAGGTCGTACTTATTTTGCAGATGGTAAACTTAAAAGTGAAGGTAAACATCTTGTCTTATGGAAGAAGACAGCAAAAGGGTGGAAAATGTTCAGAGATTCTTTTAGCGGCGATAAGCCACCTGCAAAATGAGCGATTCCATGGATGACGCCTTCAGAAATGTATTCAAAAAAAAGGCTATATCAAATAATAACTTACAAAAAACGTTTTCTACTGAAAGTAGCGTATCATAGAAGCGGTAATTTTTTTGAACATCCATCCAAATGAAGAGAAAACTTAAAAAGGCCCTGTATATAGCTCTTACAATTCTGTTTAAACAGCAATTGATAAAAACCATCATTAATATTGCATTTGCATTACCGTTAGCTAAACAAAACAAACTGTGAAAGTAAAATTTAAAAATATTTCAGATACCGAAGAAGACGATTTTTTCATTTCCGAACATTTAGTATTGGCATATGGCGTTTGGGATGATAAATCTAAAATATATCTAATTGCAGATAGAGAGCTGGAAATAATTGAGCCTTTTGACAAAAACCTTGAAATTACAGATACAGACCTAAGTGAATATGATAATTATCCTAAACTTAACTATGACAAAGAATTTTATGTTCACAGAAATTTTCTACCGTTCGCTAAACAATTTGAAAGATATCATGATATTAAAATCGATAGTATTTGGATAAAATCGAAACTTCATAATTTTTACCTTGAGAAAGAATATAAACTTACAAATCATTATGTAGAAACAGTATTAAATGAGAATTATAAACTTACCTTAATTAAAGGTTTTTTGACCTTTGCCAATCACTACATAAACAAAAACAATAAAGGAAGTTCTTATAGAAATCATTTCCACTTCGAAAAAACTTTAAACTTATCTGCAATTATTCCTGAAAATTTGAAAGATAACCAGCATTACAAATTTGAACAATTGGAAATTAGCAAATATGAGAACGAACTAATGACCTTTATAACCGAAAAATTGTATTACAATGAAGAGAAAGATATGGTTAAAGATAAAGATCTCATTCGTGACTTTTTTGAATTGATTGATAGCATCTTTATTGATAGTATTGAAGAACTTTACAGGATAAAAACATTTTATGATGATAGGTTTGTTATAAAATACAACCAGAAATTTTACTTTTTGAATTATGATTGGACGAGCTAACCGAAAGTTGCTAATTTGAGGGCAAATCATAGACCAAATTAAACTCTGAACACCAAATGACAATAGAGATTCGTAAGGCTGTTGAAACTGAAATTTCAATATTGCTAAGTTTTGAAAAAGGGATAATAGAAGCTGAAAGACCATTTGACAATACTTTAAAAGAAGGTGAAATTCACTAATCGAACTGATTAAAAATAAGAATGCCGAAGTATTAGTTGCAGTAATTGATAATGAAATTGTGGGTTCAGGTTACGCAAAAATCCTAACAGCTAAGCCATATCAAAAGCACAGTGAATATGCGTATCTGGGTTTTATGTATGTAAAACCTGATTTTCGCGGACAGGGAATAAATCAAAAAATTTTGCATGGACTTATTGATTGGGCAAAAAGTCAGAATTTAACAGAAGTACGATTGGAGGTTTATGACGAAAACAAAATAGCCAAAAACTCATATTTGAAAGCTGGTTTTAAACCCAATTTGTTAGAAATGCGAATAGAAATTTAAAGAGGGATTAGAAAAGGGCTGCGTCCGCTGAAGCCTGCCGGCAATTAGGGTACTCGAGAATTGCAGCGAGGCCCGCCTAGCTAAAGCTTCGGCGGGCGAAGGCGGAAAGAGAGGTAATTCTACGAAGAAATAGATTAGTTGTAACGGATAACTGTAGCGTATAATAGAAAACATAATATTACCAAATTTAAACCTTTAAATTTGTCTTCAACTCATCAAATTCAAATGCGACGACTATTAATAATCCTTTTATCCTTTGTGGCACTAAAAGCAAACTCCCAAAAGCGTACAATATTAAACCCCTATATTGAAATAGACACTTTTGTCATCAAACCGCGATTAGGTATACCATTTGGAACAATAGCTAAACTGGAAGCGGAGTTTTTTTCAGGTAACGATTTATACCTGAAATATTACACGGGCATGACGCTTTTAAAAGTTAATTCAGTAAATGGCAAAACTATAAAAGACACCGTGATAATGACTTTCACCGATGAAACAAGAGGTTTGGAGGCATCTACGAGTGAAAAACTGACGATTATGGCTTACGAAACTGGAAGCTTTCAAGGTATACCTGATAATTATTTCGATTATCAGCCGTTGAGACAGGATCGTGGATTTGGATTCCAACGTCACTTAATCGTTGTTTCTAATCTGACGAATAATTCAAACAAATAACATAAGCCTCATAAAGCACAAAGCCCCGTTTTCGGGGCTTTGTCTATTTTAGATGTAGTTAGATCATTCTTATCTTTTTTGTAAACGCCCGAGGAACTACCCATCCTAAAAGATTCTATTAAGGTATAGCTTTACGCTCTTTTAAAATGGTTCAATATGGAACAAATCCAACAAGAGTCGTATATAAAGAAGCGCACATACAGATCAGCAGAACAAATAGAGAAATGCCTGAACGATCAGGCGCAAAGCGGCCTAACAATAAAGGCATACTGCGAAGCAATTGGCATTAGTGAAAAGAACTTTTATCGGTGGACCGAAAAGTATCGCGGTCGGAAGGTAAAGCGGCGTAAAAGAAGCCAAGCTGCGGCGGCAGGGTTTGCCAAAATAGAATTACTCCAGTGCGATACGACTACTAATCAACCTGCTCTTTTTGCCGAAATAGGCAGTCTCCGTATTTATAAAGAAGTGCCAGTCGAATATCTAAAAACGCTGCTATCATGAGTAAGTTGTTTTCGGTTCAGGAAACCGTGAATTATTATTTATATCGCAAGCCGGTAAAGATGTCTAAATCATTTGACAGCCTGGCCGCATTAGTACGAACAGAGCTTGATAGAGATATCGTCAACGGAGACGTGTTTATATTTTTGAACCGTAATCGTACTATGATAAAGGTGCTGGTGTATGAAAAGAAAGGCTTCAGCATATTTTACAGAAGGCTTGACGAAGGCTCTTTTGTATTGCCAGCCATTACCAGTGACCAGGTAGGTTATAAAATGAGTACAGAGCAAATCATGTCCATGCTCAGCGGCATGACCCTGGAAGACGGTGGTTATATTAAAGCTGGTAAATATGAACCATTGCTAGGCGCTCAGGCCTGAGTAACTCACATATGTGAAAAACTAAATTGGTACCTACGATAGTCATACGTAGTTGTATGCTTGTTTAAATATAAGCAATCATCAACAACGTATCTTTTGCTTATTACACCAGAACATCAGGCATTACAGGATAAATACCAGCAACTGCTATTCCGAAGCATGCAGTTCGATGCCATCATTGAGCAAAAGGATGAAGTTATACAACAACTGAAAAATGAAATTACTCCACTCAAAAATGCTGTAGAACAGCTGATAGTAGAAGTTAAGCTACAAAGAGAAGAAAATGCTTCCCTACTGAACATCATTAAGGAAAAAGACAAACGACTTCAAAAATTAGAGCTGATCGAATACCAGTATCAGCAGTTAACCAAACTGGTTTACAGCCGCAGCAGTGAAAAATCTTCCGCTATTATACCTGGCCAACTTCAATTAGGTATCAATACTGACGTCGTAGAAGTATGCAATATCAACGATGGTCAAAAGATAGAATCTTACACAAAATTAAAGTCTGAAAAGAAGAAGCACCCAGGGCGAAACGAAATACCTGCCCACATTGAGCGCAAGTATATCGATATGCATCCTGAAAATCTCCCGGAAGATGCCGAGCATTTTGATACAATAGAAACGGAACAACTGGAATACGATCCGGCCCGTTTGTTTGCAACCGTTTATCGCAGATACAAGTATAAGCGCAGCACTCCAAACGGTTCTACCGAGTTCTTCATAGCCAGCCTGCCTGAAGAAAAGGATAAAAGCCTGGCTGCTCCTTCACTTAAAGCTCACGTAACAACAGAGAAGTTCCTGTGGCACATGCCCATCCACCGGCAAATGCAGAAGTTTGCGCAAAGCGGGATCATCCTATCTGAGAATACAATAGGTGATTGGATCAACGGCACCTGTCGCAGTCTTACTGCTATTTATGACGCCCTGCGGCAAAATATCGTTAAGCCAGCCTGTGGTTACATGATGGCCGATGAAACAAGAATAGATGTTCTTGATAGCGAGAAAGTAAAGGGTAAAAAATCACATCTGGATTGGATGTGGAGCTATTGCAATCCTGTGGATCGGTTGGTCTTCTTCGAATATCATAAAGGGAGAGGAAACAAAGATGCCAGACCAGTATTACAGAACTATCAAGGCTATCTACATAGTGACGGCTTTAATGTCTATAAGCATTTTGGGAGCCAACCAGGTGTAACCCATATCTGCTGTAATGCACACGCCAGAAGAAAATTCCATGAAGCCAAATTGACTGATAAAACCCGAGCAGAACATGCATTGATGCTGTATAGTAAGCTATACGGCATAGAAAGTTACTGTAAAGAACAAAACCTCAGTTTCGATCAACGATTTAAAATACGTCAGGAGAAATCTGTCCCAATCTTTGACGAATTGGCTGGCTGGATAAAGGAACAGATACCCATGTTAACAACATTGCGAAGCCCGATAGGCAAAGCACTGGCTTACTTTTCTGAAAGAGAGAAGCAACTCGGTATGTTCCTGCATGACGGTATGCTACTAATGGATACTAATCTTATCGAGAACGCCATACGGCCCATCGCCTTAGGTCGAAACAACTTCCTTTTTGCAGGATCACATGATGCTGCACAAAATGCTGCGATTATATACTCACTGCTAGCCACCTGCAAGCTGCATGATGTTAATGCTTATGATTGGCTCAAGTATGTGCTTACTGCTATGCCTACCTTCCCTGCGAGCAGAATCAAAGAGCTGCTGCCTCATAACTGGAAAGGATCTATAATCGAGCCATAACACCAAAATGAAATATTCCTTCGATCGGCAGATGAGTTTTTATACCTGTCGTTCCCCGGGACTTTACGACGATTTAGACAAAATCGCCAATATTTTGGAGTTAATTTTCCCCGAGTTGCAAGTTTAAAAAAAGGAAGCGATTTGCTTCCTTTTTTTGCCCAAAAAATAATTTTTCCATTATGCCGCCATCGAAGGGCGTTCTTTAGGCGTGCATACCCGCTTAAACAGTTGACAGACAAATATTTGCGTTCAAATGGCAGTAAACAAGCTGATGTATTATCAAAGGTTTACTCACAATTTCGCTAGGTAGTGCTTTTGGGGATAGCACCCCTGCAAATTAAAAGGGAGGTATCAAAAATAGACGAAGGTCCTGAGAATCGCGTCCTGTTTCCATCAGGTATCCGAATAAAAGAGGGTTCACTTCATCAATACACCTCTTTTTCATTATTACCGATAAACTTTTCAAAAATATTTATCCAAATCCGATGAAAATCTTCTGAAGCCGTCCGACATTATTTTATCAAACCTGTTAGCATGGCCCTTGCAAACTCTACTTTCCAACCAAATGTTCTTTAGGATAGGCAGCCTGACAGGCTACCGAAGGTTTAGTGCAATAAGGCTTTTGCAAAATACGGACGACAGAATACCGCCTGCATTGGTAATTCTAATCAACTTTTGTACTTTGGTCGTAGTAATTAAAAAGTTACGGCCAAGCGAACTGACGGAATTCTAATACCCGTACTTCGCAAAGCCCCGAACGTTAGTGGCAACCCTAATATAAGAACGAAAAAATGAAGATCAAGAAAATACAGTTAAAAAATGGATATAAGCGATTTCATGATCTAACAATAGACCTTGGGGATGATCCCAAAAGAATTGTTGCATTAGTAGGGCCTAATGGCTGTGGGAAAAGCAGTGTAATAGACGGATTTCTCTATATCGCTAACGCCCATGGAAAGATTGGTAATCAAGAGCAAAAAGACCACCATTACCACTCGATGAATCAAGCGCCAAACTACAATTGGCAAAACATTACTATTCAATTTACAACAGGTGACTTTCCTACGGTTAGACAACAAAATGAACAAGTTGGTAAGGGTCAGACTGTATTTTCGTTCCGCAGTCCCTATCGTTACAATAGCCATTTGAAAGTAACGCAATCACAAGCTACTTCAGAAATAAGTTTAAATAGTTATGGTGCAACAGCCACATCAGACCTCGATGACAAAATGGTTGAAAACTACAGGCGCCTTTATATTAAATATAACAAATATTTAAATCAAACTGACTGTAAACCCAGCGAAGCGAAAGCAAAAATTATAGGTGACTTAAATTCATCGCTTCGTAACTGTCTCGACCTTGAAATAGTTAGTATTGGGGACATCGAGGCTAATCAAGGTACTTTATATTTTAAAAAAAGTGACCACCCTAAAGAGTTTGAGTTTAACGTACTTTCTTCAGGTGAAAAAGAAGTTGTAGACATTCTATTGGATTTGTACTTACGACAAGATAAATATGATAATACGGTTTTTCTTATTGATGAGCCGGAATTACACATTAATACATCAATTCAAAAGAAACTTCTCTTAGAAATAAATAAATTAATAAAACCAAATTGCCAAATTTGGATTGCCACACATAGCATTGGATTTTTAAGAGCATTGCAAGATGAACTAAAAGATGACTGTCAAATAATCCAGTTTAAAAAAGGAATCAATTGGGCATCGTCGGTACAGGTTCTCAAACCAATCAAAAAGACACTTGCAAAGTGGAAGGAAATCTTCGAAACGGCATTGGATGATCTGACAGGGTTAGTGAGCCCAAGACGTATTATTTATTGCGAAGGAAAAGATAGACCTGGCCAAAATGGAGAAGAAAAGGGTTTTGACGCAAAAGTGTTCAACAATATTTTTGGCGAAAAGTATCACGACACTTTATTTATTTCAAGTGGTGGTAACACTGAACTTGATCAGCGAAGTGAAATAGCTCTAGCGATTTTAACTAAAGTGTTTTCAGATATCCAAATATTTGTCTTAAAAGACAGAGATGTTTCATCTGGAAAACTAACTACCGAGAACGATCGCCAAGTTTATCTTCAAAATAATCCACAGCATTTCAGAATAATGAAGCGTTGGGAGATTGAAAATTATCTATTCGACAAAGAAGTTTTAAAAGCATACTGTAATAAACATGGCCTGACCTTTAATGAAACGGAATATGATAAATTCGTAATAAATATTACTGACCAAAATATTAAAGACAATACAAAGCATATTAAAAATTTCTGCGGCATAACAACAAGTATTAACCAAGAGACATTTAAGCTGACATTATCACAATACGTGACAGAAGACATGTCGGTGTTCAAAGAATTGGAGCAATGTATATTCAATAGACAGTAAAAAGGCAGCCACTAACATGCCTGGGCTACCAGCGTAGCTCCCTCCGAAGAACGTTTTGTAGTGCGCATAACAATTGATTTTTTGTTGAAATCAAAAGCTACAAACGTTCTTTCGGATAGGCAGCCTGACAGGCTACCGAAGGTTTAGTGCAACAAAAGTATTTGCAAAAGCAGGACATTGGAAGAAAAGTACTTTGTAAAGGAACAGATCAGCGAAGAAACCTTTCAAAAATTCTATCCGAAATATGTGGAGGAAAGGGATAAAATTTTGCAAGTAATGCCCAAAACTCCTGTAAGCGTTTCGAACCTGGAAATTAAGCTGAATGAAGCGATGACATTTTCGTCAAAACTCAATACCATATGAACTTCCAGCAGTTTCGCCTCTAAAGAAAGAATCCAAAAATTGATATTTCCTACGGGAGTAGTGTATGATATGGAAAAACAGGCATTTCGAACCACCCAAACAAATCAGGTATTTCACCACATCGCTTGCCTGACAAGGGTTTTAGATGATACCCAAAATACAAAAAGGGGAAAAAATCCCCTTTTTGTACACAAAGCGGAAAGAGGGGGATTCGAACCCCCGATACAGTTGCCCGTATAACGGTTTTCGAGACCGTCCCATTCAACCTCTCTGGCATCTTTCCAATGATCGCAAATTTAGCTATTTTGGTGATTTAAAACCTTACTATGTTCTATAGTATAACTATTGACAACCGTACCAACTGGGAATGGCAGGCACACTTTATTAAAGACACTCATAATAAATATATTTTAGACGTATTCACCACCGATGAAGTACTGACCCTCGCAGAGCCGATCACTATGTTCCTCATAAACAGACAAGGCGACCTGTCGCAACGAAAAGCAATACCCTTTGCCGCCGACCTGGTTTACTGGGCTGACGATATCACTTATAAATCATTCAGACCTTCCGGCCCTGGTAGCCAGGTTATCATAAGCGAAAAATTGAAAGCGGTGCTGGAGCAGTTTACAATACCACCACACAAGTATTATCCCATTCATATGAAGCTGCACGAACCTGATGCACGCAGCAATAAATATCATTTGCTGCATATTCATTCCACTTTCATTACCAATACTAATTTCAGTAAGTCTGATTACAGATTCAGACATTTAAAAACAAACGAGATTGTAAAAACCCAGCATGGTGGTTTTGCTGATTTTGAAGCATTCAATCAAACCCGCACCGAGTATTTTAAAGAAAATATTCTGCTGGAACCATCCGTTATAGCCCATGTGCATGACTACGATGTTTTACAAGGCATTAGTAATACCCTATTAGTGAATGAGCAGGTAAAGAACGCGATAGAAAAAGCCGGCCTTAAAGGTGTTACAATAAATCCTTTTAAAGAATACGAAGTACGTCTATAAATAGGAAGTCTCATCCTTACGGACTCTGCGACACTGAAACAACTTATCTTCCAATGCCCTATGATCTATCAACAAATTGGGAATGGTAAGTATTGTTCCATTATTGAATTCTATTTTGATCACAGCGTACCCTTTATATACACTTCTCGAACTGTTGCTTTTTAAAATTGTACATTTTAAAATATCTTTCTTATCATATTTAACCATATTGTCAACCGAACCAAAATAAAAGGTGTTGTTCGCTTTTGACATAATGAGAATTTTGTTTTTTACATGCTTGTAGTATTTGAAGAAAAGTCTTAAAGGTGACACCATCGCCCAAATGAGTATTATTCCAGGCCACAAAAGTGGTATTGCGTTACGCACTATCGCTACAAAAACCATCAGGAAGATGGTTGGTAATAAAATATTGAATCCCCTGGTTGACAACCAATATTTTCTTAGCGATTTAGCCGTTAACTCATATTTAAAATCCTGAGTTACGAAATGCTGCAGATTATTTTGGAACCAGGTAGTTTCTTTTTTAAATGTAGTTGTATCGAATACCGGTTGTTCAAAAAAGTGTTTTATGTAAACATATCCATCCTGTAAATTATTAAAGCTCCGCGAAAACACTTCAATAGTAAAAGAAGGTTCTATTTCTCACAAATACGCCATTAACCACTTCTTCGCTTCCTTATCATCTGTAAAGCTTTTAATAGGGATCGGCGGCTTCTTTAAAGCAAATAATATATTCATTATAAATTTTGCCAGTCCGGGTTTTGACACCATGGCCATGGCAGAATAAATTACCGGCAGTTGTTCAGTTGAATATTTTCTGGTTTCCTTGTCGGGCACCGGAGAGTTCGACAAATAGATGAGTAATGGCACTGGTTTGTTATTTGTTATTTCCTTCACCAGTTTCACATTGGACTTAATATTTTCCACCGTTCGTTGGGGGCTTTTCGATATTGAAACAAGGATGCCATCCTCAAACCAGTATGTGGCAATTTCGCCCTCGTAAGTTTGCCTGTCTGTTGGTTTTGTTATCATAAACACTCATTTCATTGATAATTAAAGGCTTTATGCTGGTTTATTATCAATAATGAAATTAATCAAATAGCTGACTTCCGTCATATAATTTCTGCCATAAGCGCTTTAATTTGGTAGAAATTAAGGCTGGGAGCCCATAAAAAGCCCGCCAGGCCTTGGTTTTCCATACCTTTTTTTGTAATTTCCGATAAATGATTGTTCACCAAAACATTGCTCCGTATGAATAAAAAAGTGGCAGATGTACTGCTTCGTAAAGGAAGCCATATTACTACCGTTTCACCCAATACTACCGTATTGGAAGCATTGCACATCATGGCCGATCAAAACATCGGCTCTGTAATGGTATTAGAAGATGGCCACTATCTGGGCATTGTTACTGAACGTGACTACTCGCGCAAGGTTGTACTGAAAGGAAAATCATCTACCGACACCACGGTAACGGAAATAATGAGCTCAGACCTGCCACGGGTTACTGCAAACGATTCTATCGACTACTGCATGCAGTTAATGTCGGACAAAAACATTCGTTACCTGCCCGTCTTCGACGAAAACCAGGTAACCGGTATTCTTTCCATCAATGATGTGGTAAAAGAAACAATCCTGTCGCAACAGGAAACCATTAGTCAGTTAAAAGACTACCTGCACTCCAGTTTGTAAGCGGGCAGAAAAGGCATTAAAAAAGCTCCCTTATTTAATTAAGGGAGCTTTTTACATTATTGAGTGTCTTGTTGTGATCAGGTTCGTGAAACGGCAATCATGAATCGGCAATCGGCAATGGCCGCTGATTATGCGAAACTCGCTGCCTAAAACGGCAAACGTGAAACGACTTTTCAACTCCCTTGTCAACTCGTCAACTCGTCAACTTGTCAACTCGTCAACTTGTTAACTCACTCTTCCGCCTTCTCAGTAACCACCACAATATCATCAACCGACACAGTAATAGGCATTAAGCCTAACTGCACTACCGCCTTCTTACCGCGCAACTCTTTTACCTCCCCTACCTGGTGGTTCTTCTTCATCAGCACTTTATCACCAACCTGTACTTCGCCGCCTACTTCATCGTATTTCGAATTGAGCTTCTTTTTCACCTTTTCGGTTGTTTGCTTCTGGTGTTGTTTGAACAACAACGCATGCATTTGTTTTATCAGCTCCTTCTTATCGTCCTGCGATTCGGCTTTCTTCCAGTCGAACACTAACTGTTTCAGCTTGCGTTCCATATCTTTCAGAAAGGCTATGCGATCTTCGGTTATACGGTTCTGGTGTTTCAATACCTCTACCTGCTGGCGATGCCGCTCCTGGTTAATGGTCTGCTGCATTTCCTTATGCAGCTTCTCATTCTCCTTTATCAGCTTCGACAGTTCCTTTTCCTTCTTCTCAATTTCACGCAGGTCCTGCTCGGTGCGGTTCAACAGTTTGTCGAGCTTGAAATGATCTTCATCAACCAGTTTGCGCGCACGGTTTATTAACCGCGCATCGAGACCAATACGCTCGGCAATGGAAAAGGTATACGAGCTACCTGGTTTTCCAATGGTGAGCTTATAAAGCGGCAATAGATTGCTTTCGTCGAATTGCATAGCACCGTTGATAATACCAGGTGTTTTGTTGGCCATCACTTTCAGGTTAAGATAGTGCGTGGTAACAATGCCCATAGCATGTTTATGCCCCAGTTCTTCCATGATCACCTCGGCAAAGGCGCCACCCAAATGGGGATCACTACCGCTACCCAGCTCATCGATGAAGAACATGGTTTTTCCATTGGCATTTTCAATAAAATGCTTCATGTGCAACAGGTGCGAGCTGTAGGTACTGAGGTCGAATTCTATACTTTGTGTATCGCCGATATGGATCATCAGCTGCTTGAAAATACCAAAGATAGATGTGGGATGCACCGGCACCAGCAAACCGCTTTGTATCATCAGCTGTAACAACCCTACCGTTTTCATAGTAACGGTTTTGCCACCCGCGTTTGGACCGGAAATAACCAGGATGCGATTTTTTTCATCCAGCGTCAGATCGGTAGGAATGGTAGGCTTTTTCGCCTTCTGGTTGTACAGGAATAACAATGGGTGATAGGCCTTTACCAAATGCACATGCGCTTTATCGTTTAACAACGGGTAAGCGCCGTTCATATCCAGCGCCAGCCGGGCTTTGGCCCTTATAAAATCAAATTCACCCAATATTTGGTGCCAGGTCTTTAGCAATGGCGCATACATGGCCAGGCGGGCCGTTAGTTGTTGCAGAATACGATATACTTCGCGCCGCTCTTCATTTTCCAGGGAAAAAATATCATTGTTCAGTTCAATGGTTTCTTCCGGTTCAATGAACGAGGTACGGCGGGTATCGCTTTCTCCATGCAAAATTCCTTTCACCTGGCGTTTTTGTTCTGCAACAATGGCTACCACCCGGCGGCCATTCAGGAACGCTTCGTCAATATCGGCGGTATACCCTGCTTTGCTTAGCTTTTGAACGATCTTATCGAACAGGCGGCGCAGTTCGGTACGGCGCCGGTACAGGGTTGTTCTAATGCGTGCGAGCTCTTCTGATGCAGTATCC
Source organism: Niastella sp. OAS944 (assembly GCA_024809215.1). Classification (GTDB taxonomy): domain Bacteria; phylum Bacteroidota; class Bacteroidia; order Chitinophagales; family Chitinophagaceae; genus Niastella. Next base: position 688,587 of record JANUBW010000001.1, read on the forward strand.
TTTACTTCACCATTTTCCATCAGCACATCATCGATCAGTTCAATGATCACCTTTTCGTAATAGGTGTCGTCGATCACCTTTAACAGGGCGGGGTACGCCAATCGCCGGTCGTTATCGAACCAGCGAAAAATGTTCTGCATGCTTTCGGCCAGCTTACGAACCTGCATAAACTGTTCGCCGGTAAGCATACCTCCGGGAATGCCAAGTAATCGCAACTCCCTGGCTAAATTCAGCACGTAATCATTAGGGAAATACATGCTGTGCTCAATCAATAATTTGTATTCGTGGCTTTGTTGTAACTCCAGTTCAATAAATTCTTTGCGGGTGTGAATGCGCAATTCCTGCGATTTGGTTTTCGCATACTCCGTTTTACAATGCTCTTCCAGCAATGCTTTTACTTTATCAAACTCCAGTTGTGTTAACGCCGATTCAGGAAAAAACTTCATATAATAACTCCTCTCGAACCGGCAAAGGTACTATAGTTTTTTGGTTGTGGGTAATGTGGGCGGAATTACAGGCTTTTTCAGCAGTTGAACAATAAAATATATCACAAAAATAACCTGCGTCAAAACCAGGCCAAAGGCTGTTAGCTCTCGCAGCCTGTCGTAGAATATTAATTTATCTATCTGACTATCTGAGTAACCGGCGGGTGAACCGCCGCCAAAAAATCCGCTTCCCCACGAGATACCGAAAAACAAAACGGTAAGTATTATATACGCTGCAGCAAATTTTGTATGTACAAACTGGTGCCGGCGCCTAATGAGTTTAAACAAAAAAAATACAATGAGCAGCCATGCCAGGAACCAGCCGGTAATAATATTATTATTCATTACATAGTAGGTATCGCATAACTGTATATCGGTAGTTGTATCACCATATTTTGAAATACTGCAAAATATTAAAACCAAAATGGGTAAAAGCAACCAGTTCTCAATCTTTTTCATACTAATCAAATATAACCGCGTAATAATACTTCACTGCATTTAATTCTACAAGTAGTTTTTATTATATTTATAAAATATGATATATCAATTTACCTGTTTACCTCTTTTAAACCTTCTTCCCAATAACCCGTCTGAAAAACCAAATCAATTGAATGAAAATGAAGCATCTTTTACCCGGAGTGCTTTTTCTTTTAACTACAAGCACCTTAAAAGTTAACGCCCAGGACCAAACACCCGACACTACCTCTTTACCCGGCGACAATTTTAGCCTGCAAGGCGCCCTCGACCTGTTTAAAAAAGCCGGCTCTCCCGAAGAATTTGAAAAATTGCTCAACATAGAAGATAGTAAAGTAAATAACCTCGACCTCAACGAAGACGGCAACACCGACTATATTAAGGTGGTGAGCAAACGGGAGAACGACGTGCAGATCTTTGTACTGCAGGCCCTGGTGTCTGAAACCGAAAGCCAGGACATAGCCGTTATTGAACTGGAAAAAACGGGTCCTGAAAACGCCGTTATAGAGATCGTTGGCGATGGAGATATTTTTGGTGAAGAAACCATTGTTGAGCCCGAAGAAAACGATGGAAATGCCTTTAATGAAGGGTTCTCTATGATGGCCAAAGGACCGAACACCGACTATTCGGCCAATGGTATTGTTGTAAACGTTTGGGGCTGGCCTTGTGTTCGTTACGTATACGCCCCTTCCTATGTAATATGGGTGTCGCCCTTTAGCTGGCGTGCACGCCCGGTTTGGTACCGCCCCTGGCGCCCAATGGCCTACACGGTTTACCGCCCGTTCAGGTACCGCTACCGCGCACATTATGCAGTAGTTACCACCCGCCGGGTAGTAGTAGCGCCCCGTATTTACCATCCCATGCGTGTTACTTCTGTAACGGTAAGTAACCGCCATCGCGTGGCTGTAAATAATTACCGCGTTACCCGTAAAACAACCACTGTAAGGGGACCGCGCGGCAGAAAATTCACCCGTACTACTACAACAGTAAGAAGACGTAGAAGATAAAGTCAATGTGCTAATGAGATAATGTGCTAATGTGCTGTTTTTACTGTCTTTTCATTAGCATATTAGCACATTAGCTAATTATCACATTAGTATTTGAATATCCAAGGTATAGTTACAAAGTCCTGCCAATATGGTGGGACTTTTTCGCATTCTGCCTTTCCATTAGCATATTAGCACATTATCAAATTAGCTAATTTTGTTTTTATTAACATCTACGGTAGCACACCGGGCGTATATAGTGTGTTCTTTTAAATAACAATACAATGATACAACTGTTAAAACTACATGGCATGAAGCTGTTCTTTACCGGTGCACTGGTAACCCTGGCTACCCTGGTGTCCTGTGCTCAAAAACAAAAAGTAAAAAAGGATATAAGTAAGAATATGACAACAAACACAAATGGTTCTGTAAACACCGCTACCGATACTGCCACCTTTGGCACCGGTTGCTTTTGGTGTACTGAAGCTATCTTTCAGCAATTGGAAGGTGTTGTTTCGGCAACGTCGGGTTATAGCGGCGGACATGTAAACAACCCAACTTACAAAGAAGTATGTACCGGCACTACCGGTCATGCCGAAGTATTACAAGTGGTATACGATCCTTCAAAGATCACCTTTGATGAGCTGCTTGAAGTATTCTGGCAAACACATGACCCAACTACGCTCAACCGCCAGGGTAATGATGTTGGCCCCCAATACCGCAGCGTGGTATTTTATCACAACAACGAACAAAAAGAGAAAGCCGAAAAATACAAAGCTGAATTAGATAAAAGCGGCGCATTTAACAATCCGATCGTAACTGAAATTTCGCCCTTTACTAAATTCTATGCGGCAGAAGATTATCACCAGGATTATTACAATCTGAATGGGGCGGAGCCTTATTGTAACATTGTAATTCGTCCTAAGGTAGAGAAGTTTAAGAAGGTGTTTAAGAGTAAACTGAAACACTAGTTGACAGGTTAACACGTTGACAAGTTGACAAGGGATACAACCTTGTTAACTTGTCAACGTGTTAACTATTTATCTAAGTATGTATGTCTTAACTCAAGTAAGTTAAGCCCGTTAGCATGGAAATTTTTCACATTAGGACGTACTAATCTAATCACCTCATCGTACCACAATGGTACTACGGGCGCATCGTCGATCACCATCTGGTCCATTTGCTGGTATAATTTGTAACGCAGGCTATCGTTCTCGGTTACCATGGCCTTATCGTACAGGGCATCGAACTGCGGATTATTATAACGGGTATAATTAGGCGGGGCCGGATTGTTTCCATAAAAAACGCTCAGGTAATTCTCCGCTTCGGGAAAATCGGCGATCCAGCTTCCTCTAAAGAACAAGGCTTCCGATTTGGCAGTATGCTCCAGCAACAGGCTTTTAGGTATCACATCTACCTGAACTTTTATTCCCACCTCCTCTAACTGCCGGGCAATAAAGCTGGCAATGTCGCTGTAAATAGGAATGGTAAGCAACTTTATTTCTGGCAGTCCTTCCCCATCGGGAAAACCGGCCATCCTCAACAATTCCCTGGCACGTACGGGGTCGTACTTATAGCCTTTTACAACACTGCTATCGAATGAAGGCAGCCCGGCCGGAATAAACCCGCTTTCTGCCGGCATACCTTTGGAATTGTACAGGTACATGATCATCTTGCGCCTGTCGAACCCGCAATTAATAGCCTGCCGTATTTGTTTTATTCGTAATGGCGAATTTTGCAACAGCGGATTGTCTTTATCCATTAAGATACCAAGGTATTCGGTATTCAGGTAGCTGTGTTTTGAAAGTATGATCTTACCCTGCCAGTCTTTACGCAACTGTCCTTTTTTTGTAAGGATCTCATCTTTAAAGGAAGGATCGATATCGTTGATGAAATCGAGTTTACCCTGTTGAAATAACAGGAACTCGGTGGCCTTGCTGTCGTAAAAAGTGATCTTTAACCCATCGAGGTAAGGCAACCTTTTACCAGTGCTGTCATGCTCAAAATAGTTCTCATTCTTTTGTAATATCATCGCCTGCCCTTCTTCCCAGGCCCTGAATTTGAACGGACCCGTACCGCAGGGATGACTGCGAAAATCAGCGCCATATTTTGCCACTACTTCTTTGGGTACTATTGAGCAGTATTGCATGCTCAGCAGTCCTAAAATGGGTGCAAACGGTACTTTTAAGGTCAATTGAAAAGTAGAATCGTCCAGTGCTTTAAAGCCGTGGTCGTCGTCAACACGGTCGTTGAAGATCCAGGCGCCGCTGCTGGCGGTAGTGGGGTCAATAATGCGGTTAAAGCTGTATTCTACATCAAAAGCGGTTAGGCGGCGGCCTTTTCCCTGCGGAAAAGCTTCGTTATCGTGAAAGAAAACACCGGGGCGTAAATGAAACGTATATACTTTGCGGTCAGCCGATACATCCCAGCTGTAGGCCAGCGAAGGAACGATCATAAGGTTATCATCGGTTTCAACCAGCGTGTTGTACAACTGGTGTACCGCCCAAATGATGCTTTGGTTTTTGGCGCCAGCCGGGTCGAGGGTGGCAATACCGGTGGCCTCATTATAGTGGAACACCTGTTTATTACCGCTGGTACGACTGCCACATGCACTGAACAAAATAGCGCCGAAAAAGACCGCAAAAAATATAACTTTAACTTTCATACATGAATACAAATGTGAAATTTAGCAAATTATACAACGTACCGCTAATACCCACATTTGCGTATTTGCTAATTTAAATCATACATTGTGATCCTAACAAAACAATTCACTATACATACCATGCCCCGCAAATTTTCATTTCTCATTTTAAATTTCTCATTTCTCATTTTTATAGCGTCTTCCTGTGCCGCGCAACCGTTGAGCGATAAAAAACAGTTCACGCATCAGGATACATTACGCGGCACCATTACGCCTGAGCGGGCCTGGTGGAACGTTTTACGGTACGATATACAGGTTACCCCCGATTATACTACCAAAACCATTCAGGGCAAAAACCGCATTACCATATCGGTGCTAAAGGCAGGGGAGAAACTACAGCTCGACCTGCAGGAACCTATGATCATCGATGAAGTGAACCTGGTAAGCCTGGTGGCAAAAAACAGCAATATGAGAAACCTGGCCGTTCAGCATGATGGAAATGCCTGGTTTGTTACCATACCACAGGTACCGGTAAAATCGGAGCAAACGCTTGAAGTGATCTATCATGGTAAACCCCGCGAAGCCGTTCGCGCCCCCTGGGATGGCGGTTGGATCTGGGGCAAGGATAGCAAGGGCCGTCCCTGGATGACCGTGGCCTGCCAGGGCCTGGGCGCCAGTGTTTGGTACCCCTGTAAAGATCACCAGAGCGATGAGCCCGATAACGGCGCCAGCCTTAGCATTACCGTACCCGATACACTGGTTGCTGTAGGTAATGGCCGGTTGGAAAATAAAACCACCGATAACGGAACCGCCACTTATACCTGGCAGGTTAAAAACCCCATCAATAACTATAATATCATTCCATACATTGGTAAATATGTAACCTGGCACGAAGATTTTGCCGGTGAAAAGGGCAAACTGGATTGCGATTACTGGGTGCTTGACTATGACCTGCCAAAAGCCCAAAAGCAGTTCACCCAGGTACCTAAAATGCTTAAATGTTTTGAGTACTGGTTTGGCCCCTACCCTTTTTATGAAGACAGCTATAAACTGGTTGAAACCCCGCACCTGGGTATGGAACACCAAAGCGCGGTGGCCTATGGCAACGGTTTTCAAAATGGCTACCTGGGCCGCGACCTTTCCTCGAGCGGCTGGGGCAAAAAATGGGATTTTATCATTGTGCATGAAAGCGGCCACGAATGGTTTGCCAACAACATTACCACCAATGATATTGCCGATATGTGGGTGCATGAAGGCTTTACCAATTATTCCGAAACGCTGTTCACCACGTGTGAATACGGCGTAGAAGCCGGCAATGATTATTGTGTAGGCACCCGTGCATTGATCCAAAACGATATTCCCATTATTGGCCACTATGGCGTGAACCAGGAAGGCAGCGGTGATATGTATTACAAAGGCGGTAACCTGTTGCACACCATCAGACAGATCATCAACAACGATTCTACCTTCCGCGCCATTTTACGCGGACTGAACAAAACCTATTATCATAAAACTGTTACCACAAAAGAAGTGGAAGAGTATATGAGCCGCCAGTCGGGCATCGATCTTTCGAAAGTATTTGATCAATATCTTCGCACCACGCAAATACCGGTGCTTGAATATTCAATAAAAGGCAAGGACCTGCGTTTCAGGTTCACCAATTGCGTAAAAGGATTTGCAATGCCGGTTAAAGTGAAGCTGGGCAATGAAGAAAAATGGATCCGCGCTAACCAGGAATGGACCATTATCTCAGGCAATAATACAGGTAACTTTACGGTTGATAAGAATTTTTATATAACAGCGAAGAAAGTGAGCTAAATGAGTATAAGGCGGCAAAGTATTATTTCGTCCATTTTTGTGTATATCGGATTTGCGCTGGGCCTGTTGAATACATACCTGTATACAAGAGGATTTTCTACAGAGCAATACGGGCTTATACAGGCTTTTCAGGCTTTTGCCACCCTTATGTTCTCGTTCTCGAATGTTGGTATTACTTATTACATCTACAAATTTTACCCTTACTATAACGACAACCTGCCGCCGAACAAGAACGACATGATAACGCTGGCGCTGGTAACCAGCATGACAGCTTTTATGTTCGTTGTTATTAGCGGCATAGTATTCAAAGACTTTGTAATTCTTAAATATTCGGCCAACTCACCCGAGGTCATTTATTATTACAACTGGCTTTTCCCTTTTGGATTTGGGTTGTCGGTATTTTCGATACTCGAAGCATTTGCCTGGCAGTTACGCAAATCGGTGCTCACTAATTTTCTAAAGGAAGTTCTGCTCAGGCTTTTTGCCACCATCCTTATTGTGCTTTTATTCCTGAAGGTCATAAAAGACTTTGATCTGTTCATTAAAATATATGCATTCACCTACATCGCCATAGCACTTTCGCTGCTGGGGTATTTGATTGCCACCAAGAAGATCCACCTTACTTTTACCAGAAGCCGCGTTACTAAAAAGTTCTTTAAGAAAATTGTGGGCGCCGTGTTCTTTATTTGGTTTGGAACCCTGGTGTTCAACATAGCGGGGGTGTTCGATACGCTGGTGATAGCCGCAGTGTTAAAAAACGGGATGGCCAATGCAGGTGTTTATTCACTGGCGCAAAATATGTCGAGCCTGGTATTTGCCCCGCAACGCGCTATTGTTTCGGCCGCCATTCCCATACTGGCGCAGGGGTGGAAAGATAAGGACTACGACAAGATCAATCGCATTTACCAGCGCAGCAGTATCAACCAGCTCATATTTGCCACAGCCATTTTTTTATTGATATGGATGAACTTTACCGATGGCGTAATTACCTTTCATTTAAAACCTGATTATCTGGATGCCCGTATTATTTTTCTGTTCATTGGTATTACCAAGGTAATTGATATGGGAACCGGTGTAAATGCACAGATCATTGGCACCAGCACTTTCTGGAAAGTGGAATTCATAAGCGGCATTGTATTATTGCTGCTCACCATTCCATTGAATTATATTCTCACCAAAAATTTTCAAACCACTGGTACAGCCGTTGCCGGTCTTATTTCCATTACCATTTACAATTGCATCCGGTACTTTTTCCTGTGGAAAAAGTTCAACATGCAACCGTTTACGATAAAATCGCTGTATACGCTTCTCTTAGGCGCAGGCTGTTATTTCATTTGCTATTTGTTGTTTAGAAATTTTCAGGGCCTGGGTTACATCTTCCTTCGCAGCATTGTGTTCATTACTTTGTTTGCTACAGGTGTTTTGTATCTGAAACTTTCGCCCGATGTATTACCTGTATGGGATACAATTAAGAAGCGTCTTCGTATAGAAAAATAGGAAATAAAAATTAACCTGTATTGTCTATCAACTCAGTCAGATTAACAGTTTAATCGTCTTTTAGTCACTTAATATTTCCCCAATAGCATTCACACATTTTTAACAATAATTGTCAGTTACACCCCATTAAGTGTAAAAAAATCATTTAACGCAATCGATTGTTGTAATCGATTGCAAGTCGAAACAGTGCGTTTTTAAATAGAAACCTTTAGTGGCAATTTATGCTTTAGTCTATTTTTTACTATAACAATGCCTTCGTTGATCGAATCGCCTGTTTTGCGTCGTTACTTTGATCCAGCATTAGCACAGCAAGCAATGCCGGAGTTCTTGGTAAAGTTGGTACCCAATGAAAATTAGATAAGTACTTTTTGGAAAGCCCGGTCCGTAGCGAAAAATCCGTTTTTAGTTCGTATCCCTTTTGAACTCTGTTTGTCTAATATCCTTTTGTTCATCATTAACATTCCTTTTTATGAGCAGCTTGTCATTAACGATCAACCCGACACCAGTAGTTACCGAAACCCTCAGTTCATTTACCCCAGCCGTATCTCTTCACAAACTTGTTGACCAGCTTATGCTGAGTTTTATTCCGCTGGCAGTTAATAAGAAAAGTTTTATTGTAAATGACGTTAATGAAGCATTTGAGCTTCATGCCGATAAACAAGTGTTAGCCTTTATTATAGGCAACCTGTTGAACAACGCCATTTCAAGCTCATGCCACGTTTGCATTAGAATTGAAGCGGTAAAGCAACCCAAAGGCATTCAGATCCGCGTTAAGAATAATGGCGCTAATTTTTACAGCACCGTAGCCCATGGTTTTTCTGAAGTATTAGCTGCTGCCCGCAGTGTGGGTGGAAGTATCAATATCTATAACCAGAAGCACGAAGGAACGGTTATTACGCTCTCAATGGCGGCGTAATAAGTAATTGCATGACTCGCGAATTACCATCGTGAAACGTGAAACGGCAAACGTGAAAGTAGAAAAGTGTAATTCCCTATAAGAAGATCCAATACCTTTTGAAGCAACCCCTTAAACCCCTGAACTTTTACTGTAATCAATAAATTATTCTGAAAAACTCGAACCGGAGACCTGTTACTTTGTAACAGGTTTCTTTCGTTATAGAACTCTCCCCCCACCTACAAACCTGGCTTTGTAGTAATCTTCATCCAGATCGCTGATCATAACCCCGCTGCTGGTGGCGGCATGAACAAATTTATTATTGCAGAGGTAAACGCCTACGTGGGTAATACCGCCCCGGCTGCCGTTGGTTTTAAAGAACACCAGGTCGCCCTGTTTTAATTTCTTCTTTTTTACCTTGGTTTCGCATTGTTTGTACTGATCGGCCGAGCTGCGGGTGAGCGTAATATCGTAATAAGAGCTCATAAAGGCTTTGGCAAAACCACTGCAATCGACCCCGTCGCGGGTTTGGCCGCCATATTTGTATTTTGTTCCATACCAGCTTTCGATCAGTTCGAGCAATTTGTTGTCGTTGATGGTCTCAACCGGCATATCGAGCAAAATGGCATATTTGAATTGTAATGGCGCACTAAGCTCAATACCAATGGCTTTGGTGCTTTTTTTGTTCGAAAGGTCTTTTATGGTATTCTCCTCATCGGGGGTAAGTGCGGCCAGCTTTTGGGTGGGGCTGGTTACTCTTTTGCTTTTGGTGGTAGTGGTGGAGGAACCGCTTTTAGCGCTTTTCTTCTTTTTATCCTGGGTAAGGTCGTCTTCGCCTTCTTCGTCTTCTTCTTCGGCACCGGCAACAATATGGTCCAAAAATTCGGGTCCATCGAGGGGGAACACAGCCGTATCGGCCGCTGCCCTGCCAGGGAACGGATGATTTGCTGCCGCCGGAAGGGCATGCATCATCAGGACGGATATAATGATAATCAGATACTTCACAGGCCTGGAAATTTAATTAGCTGTCCACCGTCAACGCCGTTTTGGCACTAACTATTGCCAGCAAGGCTGTAAAAATAGCAAATACATTGCCAGTAATGCATTAATTCCACATTAGAAGAATGCCATCAATTTTGGTAATATTTTATTCACAAACCCTGTTCATAAAATTTTCTCCGCTTCACTATTGATTAAAGAACTTTATATCACAATTTCGTGTTTTTATTGGATGGAGTTTATTATTGGAAATGAGGACATTAAGTGAATAAATCAAAACCCCGGTCTTTAAGAAACCGAAGTAAGAAATAAGAAGTACGAAGTGCGAGGTCTGAGGACCGAAAAAGACAGGGAGAAGAGAAGTCAACCTCTTCTTACTTCTTACCTCCTGCTTCTTACTTCATCCAGCCAACAACAGAAAACAATCAACTAATCAAACATATTCATTAGAAGGAACACATGTGTAAATTCTCTCATCTTCACGTTCATACGCAGTTTTCGTTGCTCGATGGCGCGGCATCTATACCAGCATTGTATAAAAAAGCCATCAAGGACGGTATGCCCGCCCTTGCCATTACCGACCACGGTAATATGTTTGGCGCCTTTGAATTTGTGGCCGAAGCATATAAACACAAAAATGAAGATGGCAGCCTGAAAGTAAAACCCATTGTAGGTTGCGAATTTTATGTGGTGGAAGACCGCACCCGCAAAGTGTTCTCAAAAGAAGTAAAAGACGAACGCTACCACCAGGTACTGCTGGCAAAGAATAAAACGGGTTACCAAAACCTGGTTAAATTAACCAGTCTTGGTTATATAGAAGGTATGTACAGCAAATACCCCCGTATTGATAAAAAACTCATTGAACAATATAAAGAAGGGTTAATTGCTACCACCTGCTGTATTGGCGCCTATGTGCCGCAAACCATTTTGCACGATGGGGAAGAAAAAGCCGAGGAAGAATTCAAATACTGGCTCGATCTGTTTGGCGAAGACTATTTCATAGAAATACAACGCCACAACATAAAAGAGCAGGAGATCATTAACCAAACCCTGCTGAAGTTCTCAAAAAAATACAACGTACCTGTTATTGCAACCAATGACAGTCACTATACCGATCAGGACGATTACAACGCCCACGACATCCTGTTATGTATAAACACCGGCGAAAAGAAAAGCACGCCGGGCTTCGATGATTTTGTAAACGACGACACCGCAGTTAAAGACCGCCGCTTCAAATTTCCCAACGACCAGTTTTACTTAAAAACGCAGGAGGAAATGAAGAAGCTGTTCAGCGATATTCCCGAAAGCATCGATAATACCAATATGATCGTTGACCGGGTTGAACTGCTGAACCTGAAAAAAGACATTCTTCTTCCGGCCTTCCCATTGCCCAAAGAGTTTCAGCTTACCGAAGACAGTAACCTTAACCAGTGGGAATATCTGAAGCACCTTACCTACGAAGGCGCCAAAGAACGCTACATTGATATTACACCTGAAATACAGGAGCGCCTCGACTTTGAACTGTTCACCATCAAAACCATGGGTTTTGCCGGTTACTTTCTTATTGTGAGCGATTTCATTAAAGTAGGGCGGCAACGGGGCGTATTCATTGGACCGGGCCGTGGTTCGGCGGCAGGTAGTGCCGTGGCCTATTGCACCGGCATCACCAATATTGACCCCATTAAATACAACCTGCTGTTTGAGCGCTTTTTGAACCCCGACCGTAAGTCGATGCCGGATATTGATACGGACTTCGATGATGAAGGCCGCCAAAAAGTAATTGATTATGTAGTTGAAAAATATGGTACCAACCAGGTGGCGCAGATCATTACCTATGGTACCATGGCCGCCAAAAGTAGTATTAAAGACGTGGCCCGTGTGCTCGATCTGCCATTGGTTGAATCGAACGCCCTGGCTAAAATGGTGCCCGAAAAACCGGGTATTGAATTAGGCCGGGTATTGCATGCGCCACTGAATGCCAAGGAAGGCGAAAAATCGCTGGAAGAAAAAGAAGGCATTGGCCCCGATGAAATAGAGATCATTAAAAAGCTTCGTGAAATATACAACGGCCAGGGCCTTACCGCCACCGTTCTTCACGAAGCAGAAAGGCTCGAAGGTTCGGTACGTAACACCGGTATCCACGCTGCGGGTATCATCATTGCCCCCAGAGACCTTACCGATCTTATTCCGGTGAGTACCGCCAAGGACTCAAGCCTGTGGGTTACCCAGTTTGAAGGTAGTATCATTGAAGATGCCGGCGTTATCAAGATGGACTTCCTGGGTCTTAAGACCCTTACCATCATCAAGAACGCCCTGCGCATGATCAAGGAAAACCATGGTATTGACCTTGACATTGAAACCATACCACTCGACGATCCCAAAACATTTGAATTATACCAAAGAGCTGAAACCGTTGGTACGTTCCAGTTCGAAAGTCCGGGGATGCAAAAATACCTGCGCGATCTTAAGGCCGACCAGTTTGCCGACCTTATTGCCATGAACGCCTTGTACCGCCCGGGTCCGCTTGCATACATTCCCAACTTTATTGATCGTAAACATGGCCGTGAGCCCATTACCTATGACCTTCCCGAAATGGAGGAATACCTGCAGGAGTCGTATGGTATTACCGTATATCAGGAGCAGGTGATGTTGCTGGCGCAAAAGCTGGCCGGGTTTAGTAAAGGAGATGCCGACGTACTGCGTAAGGCGATGGGTAAAAAGCAAAAAGCGGTACTTGACAAAATGAAGGCCCAGTTCGTAAAAGGCGCTTCTGAAAAAGGCCACCCGGTTGATAAACTTGAAAAGATCTGGACCGACTGGGAAGCGTTTGCCCAATACGCCTTCAACAAATCGCACTCTACCTGTTACGCTTATGTGGCGTATCAAACAGCCTACTTAAAAGCCCACTACCCCAGTGAGTACATGGCCGCGGTATTAAACAACGCCGGTAACATAGAAAAGATCACCTTCTTTATGGAAGAGTGTAAACGTATGGGCCTGGAATGTCATGGCCCCGATGTAAATGAATCGAAAAAAGGTTTCTCGGTAAATAAGAAAGGGCACATACGTTTTGGTTTGGGCGGGTTGAAAGGTGTGGGTGAAGCTGCAGTGGAAAGCCTTATTGAAGAACGCGAAAAGAACGGCCCTTATCAATCTGTTTTCGATATGATAAAACGGGTGAACCAGCGTACCGTGAACAAGAAAACCCTGGAAAGTTTGGTGTACGCCGGCGCTTTCGATTGCTTTACCGATCTGCACCGCGCCCAGTACTTCTTTACACCACCGAATGATACCAGTACCGGTCTTGAAAAGATCGTACGTTTTGGCAACGTTTACCAGGCACAGAACGTAAATACCAGCAATACGCTTTTTGGCGGACTTACCGAGGTAATGGAAATACCGCCACCCAAAATACCACCGTGCGAGGTATGGCCGCTTACCGAATTGCTGAACTACGAAAAAGAGGTTACCGGTATGTTCATGAGCGGTCACCCGCTCGATAACTTCCGGTTCGAAATGAAACATTACGGCATTACCACCCTGGCCGAGTTCAATGAAATTAAAGACACTCTGGCATTGCAGGCCAATCCCGGCCGCAGCTTCCGCCTTGCCGGCCTGGTTACCGATGCCCAGCACCGGGTTACCCGTACCGGCCGCCAGTTTGGTTCGTTCTGGATAGAGGATTACAGCGGTAAAAGCGAGTTTATGCTGTGGAGCGACGATTATATGCGCTTTACCAATTACCTCGAAAAAGGTAAAAACCTATTCCTAACCGGTGCATTTAAACCCCGTTTTAATAAAACCGAGTTTGAATTTAAAATAGAACGCATCAGTTTGTTGGAGGGTATTAAACAAAACCTCACCAAACAGGTTATAATAGATGTTGAAGCGCGGCATATCAGCGAAGACCTGATCCGTTTCTTTGAAAAGAACATGAAAACCTTCCCGGGCAGCTCATTGCTGAAGTTCAATATCAAGGACTATAAGGCTATGTGCAAGGTAAGTTTGCAAACACTGGAAGCGGGTATTCAAATGAATGACGAATTGGCTGCTTATTTACAGGGCCACCCCGAAATGGATGTACAGGTTGTCACCGCATAAGGCCATAAAACGCGTAAATTCAATAAGTTCTGTTAAAGGAATTATAAGGATACTGACAGGAAAGGTAATTTGATGGCGTGGCACAGAATTCGAAGAATAAGGCACAGGATATAAGGCATAAGGCACAAGAGAAAAGTCCTTACGCCTTGCACCTTGGACCTTAAACAATTAACTTTACACTTTTAAAATATATACTTTATGGCTTTAGAATTCACAGACACAAACTTCCAGGACAAAGTCCTCGACTCAGATAAATTAACAGTAGTAGATTTTTGGGCTGAGTGGTGTGGTCCTTGCCGTGCAATTGGGCCGGTTATTGAAGAATTATCGAAAGAATACGATGGTAAAGTGAATGTTGGTAAAGTGAACGTTGACCATAACCCACAGTTATCTATTAACTATGGCGTAACTTCTATCCCCGCTATCCTTTTCATTAAAGGTGGTAAAGTGGTAGATAAGCTGGTAGGCGCTCAACCTAAAAGCAACTTCGTTAAGAAGATTGAACAACACATCTAATTAACATCTTACTATAAATGTTCTGAAAGCCCTGACGGTGTACCGTTGGGGCTTTTTTAACACCATACTATAAAATCGGGCTGGTTCATATTCCCATCTTTACATATCTTACAAACTCATTTGTATAACCATTTAAAAATGTACATGAAAGCAGCTTCTTTTCTTTTGCATATAGCCGTTATTACAGCCGGCATTTTTATCATCAATGGTTTTAGAACGCCCGACATAAAAGAGATAAAAGGCGGTGGCGCTATTGAATTTACCGACGCCAATTTTGAAAGCAAAGCACTCAAATCGAATAAATTAACGGTGGTTGATTTTTGGGCAGAATGGTGCGGTCCATGCCGCAAAATAGGCCCGGTAGTGGAACAACTGGCCAAAGAATATAACGGCAAAGTGAACATTGGCAAAGTGAATGTTGATAAATGCCCCAACACTACCATTGAATATGGCGTTACTTCCATCCCTACCCTGTTGTTTATCAAAAACGGAAAGGTAGTTGACAAACTGATAGGCGGTCACCCCAAAAGCACTATAGAAAAGAAGATCAAAGCGCTTATGTAAACGAATAACTTATCAAGAGTATAAGGTGAGCCATCCCGGTTGCAATTGGGGTGGCTCACCTTTTTATATTCTGCGTTTAACCTACCGGTTACTTTAACTATCTTGCAGTACAATTAAATCCCAAACCTGGTACTGCCATGAAATCAATAATCTCCTTTGGCTTTTTGACCATTGTAGCTGCATTAATTATTGCCATAAGCTGTCAGAAGGCAGCAACCGGCGACCTCACAACAACACCACCACCAACCGGTGGCGGCGGCGAA
Source organism: Niastella sp. OAS944 (assembly GCA_024809215.1). Classification (GTDB taxonomy): domain Bacteria; phylum Bacteroidota; class Bacteroidia; order Chitinophagales; family Chitinophagaceae; genus Niastella. The sequence continues at coordinate 703,829 of JANUBW010000001.1, forward strand.
CAAAAAGAGTTTGTAATAGCCAGCATAGCCGGCCGCATTCTCGATGATAACAAACAACCCGTAAGCGGCGCTCTTGTAAAGGCCGGCTCACTGACCGCCACATCCGATATCGATGGAAAATTTCGTATAACCAATGTTAGTCTCGATAAGCACGCAGGCTTAATTAAAGTAGAAAAGGACGGCTTTTTTCAGGGCAGCCGTACCATTATCGTAAATGCCAATGCGGTTAATAACGTTTCAATAGAACTTATTAAAAAGAAAGTGTCGGGTACCGTTAGTGGCAGCACTGGTGGTAACATTACCGTACAGGGCGGCGGTAACATTGTATTTGGCGGCAACAGCTTTGTAAATACAGCCGGCAACGCGGCTTATACCGGAACCGTTTCGGTAAGCACATTCTTTTTAAACCCTACCGCTCCCAACTTCAATGAAATTATGCCCGGCGCCTTACGTGGTATTACAGCCGCTAATGAAGAAACCGGTTTACAATCATTTGGTATGATGGCGGTGGAGCTTACCGGCGCCGGTGGTGAAAAACTGCAACTGGCCACAGGTAAAACAGCTACACTTACCTTCCCCATTCCTGCTGAGTTATTGAAAGATGCTCCACTCACCATTCCTTTATGGAGCTTTAACGATACTACCGGTTTATGGAAAGAAGAAGGCACTGCCACCAAACTGGGTAACAACTATGTAGGTACAGTAACCCACTTCTCTTTTTGGAATTGCGATTACCCCTATGGCGTGGTTAACTTTAATGCCATCGTAAAAGACCAGAACGGAAATATATTTGCCAACGGCCGTGTGGTTATAAGCGTTACTACCGATAAGTACACAACCTACGGCTCTGGTATTACCGATTCAACAGGCTGGGTAGGTGGTTTAATACCTAAAGGCAAAGTATTGCAGTTAACCATTTACAACAAATGTAATACGGTGGTACTCACAAAAGATATTGGTCCTTTCAGTTCAAACGCCGATCTGGGTACGTTAACAGTTAGCAATCCGGCCACGGGATCGGTTACCATCTCGGGTACGGTCACAAACTGTTCATTAGCTCCTGTTACCAATGGGTTTGTTGATATTTACCTCGACAGTATGCATACACATGCAGTTGTTACCAATGGTAGTTTTAATATAACCATTAGCCGTTGCAGCAGTGGGCCTGCCACCGCAACGGTACAGGCTTATGACCTGGGCGGTAACCAGAGCGGTACGGCTTCATCCTTACAAATAAACTCTGCTACAGTTAATGCAGGCTCGTTAAGCGCTTGCGGTACAACGCTTACCGAGTTCCTGAATTATACATTGAACAGTGTATCTAAAAGCTATATAGTGCCCGCTGACTCTGTTTTTTCTTCTAAAAACGGTAGCAGTTACACCATATATGCATTCCGTAAGGGCAGCGGCAGCGGCGACCAGGTTTACCTTAACTTTTCGGCCACCGCAACAGGCAGCGTTCCTTTAGGTTCGATATACATTGCAGAAAGTAATAAATACTGGTTCCCCCAAAGCTCCATAACGTTGAACCTTACCGAGTTTACAGCCGGCAGCGGCGGTTATATGGCTGGTAATTTTACCGGCACATTGACCGACTCCATTGCTACCGCACCGGTTAGTATGAGCTTTAGGGTGAAAAAACAATAAACCTCAAACGATTATAGCATACACCCCGCCCCTGGCGGGGTTTTCTTTTTTAAGGATCACTAAGCAATTTCCTTTAGCGATCTTTTTTCCTTCTTTACATCGCTTTTACATACAAGTAAGTTAATATATCTTTCGGCACCTTAAACTTTAAATTCATCATTCCATGAAAACGGTCCTTTCGTTTGGGTGCACTCTCCTGTTAGCATCCCTCCTCCTTTTTTTCAGTTGCCAAAAGTCGAACGATAGTGGTGCAGATGAACCGGATAATACAAACACAAACAAACCCATTGAATATGTTACAGCAGGTATTTCGGGCCATGTAACAGACGATAGTAACCTGCCGGTGAGCGGTGCTATAGTAAAGGCCGGTTCGGTAACAACTACCACCGATATTAATGGTGATTTCAGTATCAGCGCGGCCAGTTTGGATAAAAATGCCGGCTTTATTAAAGTTGATAAAAGCGATTATTTTCCTGGAAGCCGTACTATAACAGTGAATGCCGATGCACAGAATTATATAACCGTGCAATTGATTAAAAAGAAAGTATCGGGCACCGTTAGTGGGGCCACGGGTGGTAATATTACCGTACAGGGTGGTGGAAGCGTTGTTTTTACCGGCAACAGTTTTGTAAACACAGCGGGTAACGTCGCATATACCGGAACCGTGTCGGTAAGCACATCTTTTTTAAACCCTATCGCCGCCAACTTCACTGAAATTATGCCCGGTACATTGCGTGGTATTACAACCACTAATGAGGAAACCGGTTTGCAGTCGTTTGGGATGATGGCAGTTGAGCTTACCGGCGCCAGCGGCGAAAAGTTACAGTTGGCCGCAGGAAAGACAGCCACCCTTACCTTCCCTATAGCCCCGGAATTGCTGGCCGATGCACCGGCTACTATTCCTTTATGGAGCTTTAACGATACCACCGGTTTGTGGAAAGAAGAAGGCATTGCCACCAAACAGGGTAACAATTATGTTGGTACCGTGGGGCATTTCTCATTCTGGAATTGCGATTACCCGTATGGTGTGGTTGATTTTCAAGCCCGGTTTAAAGATGAGAACGGAAAGCCACTTTATAAGGCAAGGGTAATGCTGAATACAAAAGGCGACACCATTTCTTCTTTTGGTGGCGGTTACACAGACAGCACCGGTTGGGTAGGTGGTAAAGTACCCAAAAACAAAGTTTTGCAGGTGAGAGTATATGGAAAATGTAACACGCCTATATACGTAAAAGAAATTGGACCATTCAATAGTGCAGCCGACTGGGGCACCTTGTCAATTGTCACCGGCGCCCCAACCTTTGTCAGCTTTTCCGGCCAGGTTGTTAACTGCAATGGCAACGATATAACCAATGGCTTTGCAGATATATACCTTGATAATGTTCACTACCGTACGCTTATTAAAACTGGTAAATTGAGTTTCGGTGTAAGCCGTTGCAACAACCTCTATACAACGGCTGTTATAACGCCGTACGATATAGCTACCAATCAATCGGGAACACCTGTTACGGTTGCAGTTTCATCAGGTGTTGTTAACGTGGGAAAAATAGAAGCCTGCGGCAATTCAATAAGCCAATACCTAAACTATACCCTAGGTATTTATAATACCACCTCCTATGCGCTACCTGCCGACTCAATTACCAAAAGTGTAAGCAGTAATAAATATACCATTTGGGCCCTGCGAAAAAGCAATAACGACTATGTTGGCTTATCATTCACAGCCAGCGATACCGGCACTGTGCCAGTAACGTCTTTAAACATTGGGCAGGGAAAAACTTATTATTCGAAAGATGGAACTATGAACCTAAAGATAACCGAATTTGGCGCCGCAGGCAGCGGCTACATCAGCGGTAGTTTTGCAGGTAATGTTAAAGATAGTTCTTCTTCAATGCCAATAAATGGCAACTTCAGGATCAAAAGATAAAAACACATCTCTTTATAAAAAAAGCGTCCCGACGAGTCGGGACGCTTTTTTTATTTTTATGTAAGCTTTTTTAGTGCCCCACAACCAACTCACCGGTTTCTTTATGTTTATACTTAAATACCAATGGGAATATAATACCCAGCAACAATGCATAACCGGCAAAACTGAACCAAATGGCCTGCCAGTCTTTTTCTCCGTTAACAGTGAAATGATCTACCACAAGGCCACTGAGGTAATTTCCCAGAAACGCCCCTATACCATTGGTCATTAACATAAACAACCCCTGCGCACTTGCCCTGATCCTGATATCGGCTTCCCTTTCAACAAACAATGATCCGGAAATATTGAAGAAATCGAACGCCATTCCATAAACGATCATTGAAAGAATAAGCAACCACAGCCCACTGCCGGGATCACCAATGGCAAACAGGGCAAAACGAAATACCCAGGCAAAGATGCTCATCAACATTACCTGTTTAATACCAAACCTTCTTAAAAAGAAAGGAATGGTAAGAATGAACAGCGTTTCGGAGATCTGCGAAATAGAAATTAACACATTAGAATGCTTTACGCCAAAAGCGTCGGGATAGCTTTTACTAAAATCGGTAAGAAAGGAAGAACCGAAGGTATTCGTTATCTGTAACGCAGCGCCCAGCAACATGGCAAAAAGGAAAAAGATGATCATCTTCTTTCTTTTAAACAACACAAAAGCATCGAGCCCCAGGGAGCTGGCCAGGCTTTTCTTTACAGCCGATTTAACAGGCGGGCAACCGGGCATGGTAAAAGCATACACTCCCAGCAGCAGCCCTGCCCCGGCGCTGATGTACAACTGCAACGGGCTTAAATTAAAACCACACAGGTCAACCATCCACATGGCGGCAATAAAGCCAATGGTGCCCCATACTCTTATAGGCGGAAAATCTTTTACTATGTTAAGTCCCTTTTTTTCCAGCACGATATATGATACGGTGTTATTTAACCCAATGGTAGGCATAAACATAAATGAATTGAGCAACATGATCATATAAAGGGTGGGATAATCGGTTACCCTGGAAGCCCACAATAATAACAAGGCCCCTATAATATGGGCAATACCAAATACCCTTTCAGCATTCAACCAACGGTCAGCCACAATACCAAACAAGGCAGGTGTAAAAATAGAGGCAATACCCATGGTGCCGTAAATACTACCCACCTGTCCGCCGGTAAAATGCAGCACGTTCGACATATACGCGCCAAGGGAAATAAGCCATGATCCCCAAACAAAGAACTCCAGGAAGTTCATAATAATAAGACGAAACCTGATACTCAATGTATTTTCTTTTTTATTGATAAAAGTTTAAGAATATGGGAAGATAATTAATTAAGATACAAGAAACAAGGTTCAGGCATTCATATCCGTTGGCTTTGCCCGCACTGACCTTAATCAAGTGCAGGTTTCGCGTTTTCCCGTAACTTTACACCCGATTTTTTGTTACAAGTAAGAAAGGACGAGAAAATCCCTATCAAATGAGTACTAACATTCAGCAGGTTATAGCAGCAGAACAAGACCCGGCCCTCCGCATTATTGGCGAAAAAATAGTAAACAAGCAACGTATTTCTCCCGAAGATGGATTGTTATTATTTGAAAAAGGCAGTCTGCCGTATGTAGGCGCCCTGGCCAATTTTGTTCGTGAGCGGCTCCATGGCGATACTACCTATTTCAACAGGAATTTTCATATAGAACCCACCAACGTGTGTGTGTTTGCCTGTGCCTTTTGCTCATATTCGCGCCTGTATGCACACCGCGAAGAAGGCTGGGAACTAACCACCGATCAAATGCTCGACATAGTAAAAAGCTATGATGGCAAACCGGTTACCGAAGTGCATATTGTTGGCGGCGTTCACCCCAAACTGAACCTTGAATTCTTTGCCGATCTGCTGCGCAAAATAAAAGCGCACCGGCCCGAACTGCATATCAAAGGCTTTACACCCGTTGAGCTCGATTATATGTTCCGCAAGGCAAAGAAAACCGCTGCAGAAGGTATGAAGTACCTGCATGAAGCCGGTCTTGATTCATTACCCGGTGGTGGCGCCGAGATCTTTGCCCCCGAAATAAGGGAAAAGATCTGTGCCGATAAGGTGGATGCCGAAGGCTGGCTGGGCATTCATGAAGCTGCACACAACTTAGGCATGCATAGCAATGCCACCATGCTGTATGGTCATATTGAAGCCTTCAAACACCGCATAGATCACATGGAGCGCCTGCGCAAGTTGCAGGATAAAACCGGCGGGTTCAACACCTTTATTCCGCTGAAATTCCGCAATAAACAAAATGACATGAGCAATGTGCCTGAGTCGAGTGTGATTGAAGATATGCGTATGTATGCCATTGCCAGGTTGTATATGGATAACTTTCCGCACCTGAAAGCCTATTGGCCAATGCTGGGCAGACATAATGCACAGCTTACTTTATCGTTTGGTGTAAATGATATCGATGGCACCATCGACGACAGTACTAAAATATATTCAATGGCCGGTAGTGAAGAACAAAACCCGGCTATGAGTACAGCCCAACTGGTTACACTAATTAAGCAGGCCCATAGAAAACCGGTTGAACGCGATACGCTGTATAACGTATTACACGATTACAGTGATTTGGATATTGCGCAGATAGATGTGAATCCGAATATGAATTAAGAAAAAGTTGACGAGTTGACGAGTTAACAAGTTGACAAGTAATACAAGGAGGCCCGGTAACTGATAATCAGTTACCGGGCTTTTACGTTTCACGTTTGCCGTTTGCCGTTTCACGACTGTACACTCGCGATGCTTGCCGTCTTTTCAGCATTCCGGAAGACTTAACGGTATATGCACCGCCAATCCGCCTTCAGCAGTTTCTTTATATTTATGGCTCATATCAATGGCCGTGTCCCACATGGTTTTGATAACGGTATCGAGCGATACCTTGGCAAAATCGGGCGTGCTTTGTTGCGCCAGTTGCGATGCAGTAATGGCTTTTATAGCACCCATGGTATTTCTTTCAATACAGGGTATTTGAACAAGCCCCCCAATAGGATCGCAGGTTAAACCCAGGTGATGCTCCATAGCAATTTCAGCAGCCATAAGGGTTTGGCGTTGACTGCCACCCAATACTTCGGTTAGCCCCGCAGCGGCCATGGCCGACGACACGCCAATTTCAGCCTGGCACCCGCCCATAGCGGCAGAGATGGTAGCGCCCTTTTTAAAGATGCTGCCTATTTCAGAAGCAGTAAGCATGAACTGTATGATCTTGTCATTATTATATCCGTCGCAAAACACCACCAGGTAATGTAATACGGCGGGAATAACCCCAGCCGCTCCATTGGTTGGCGCCGTTACCACCCGGCCAAAAGAAGCATTTTCTTCATTGATGGACAGGGCAAAACAACTCACCCAGTCGAGAATGTATTTAAAATCGTTTCCGCCGGCACGAATGGCCTTTATCCAAGAGTCATAATCGTTATAAGTTTTGCCCTGCAAAAGTTTTTTATTAAGGTCTGCGGCCCTGCGTTTTACCTGTAAGCCGCCGGGCAACACACCCTGGCTATGGCATCCCCGGTACATACACTCCTTCATCACCTGCCATATTTTTAATACACCCTGGCGGGTAGAATCTTCATTGCGCCAGCTGTTCTCGTTCTCCATTACCACTTCGCTAATGCTTAAACCGGTTTTACGGCACCAGTGCAACAGATCATCGGCAGTATCAACCGGGAAGGGTAATTGTACCGATGCGGCTGCGGCCGCCTTTTCATTTTCCTGCTGAACAAACCCACCGCCAACAGAATAGTAGGTTGCGGCATGCTGTTCGCCATTCACCAGCGTGATGGCAAAAGTCAATGCATTGGGATGATAGGGCAGCGATTCGGTGAACAGGAATTCAACATCCCGGGCAGGGTCGAAATCAATTTGATGTTTGCCATGTAACAATAGCTTTTTGGTGTCGCGAATGCGCCGTACTTTTTCATCGAGCAGTTCTACCTCACAGGTTACGGGGTCTTCTCCACTAAGGCCCATGAGCACGGCCAGATCGGTACCGTGGCCCTTGCCGGTTTTTGCAAGCGAACCATATAGCAGTACCTGCAGGCCGGTTACCTGTAAAAGCTGGTGCTTTTGTTCTAGGGATTGTAAAAATAGCTGGGCGGCACGCCAGGGGCCAAGGGTATGGGAGCTGGATGGACCTACACCTATCTTGAAGATGTCAAATACGGAAATTGCTTCGTGTGGCAAATTGTATACATTTTTGCAAATGTATGAAGAACGGGTGTTAGTTTATAGTTAAGCTAATAAAATGAAGTAAGTGCAACATCAAACACCAGGATAGAATTGGCCGGAATGATCACTTTTCCGCTTTCGTCCTTTATTTCTTTGGAGCCATAGGCGAGGGTGGGCGGAATGTACAACCTCATATAGCCGCCTTTTCTAATAAGAAGAAGGCCCTTTCGTAATCCTTCGATAGAAGAACCGAGGGTAAATGCCGTACTTTTTTGCTCAAAAACGGTACCACTGATAAGTTTGCCGGTATAGGTTAAAGATACCTGCGAACAAAGGTTAGGCGAACCATCGCCCTCCCCTGCATTAACGATCTCATAATACAATCCGCTTGAATCTTTTGAAGCAGAAGTAATATTATTAGTAGTAAGATATGATTGTACGGCCTGTTGCTCGCTCGCCGGCGCTACAATATTTTGCTCATTGTAACCGCAACCCGAGTCTTTTTTACAGCTATAAAAAAGGACAAAGCACAGAAAACCCCAAACAAGATTTCTCATTAGAAATTGATTTGTTTATGATTACCCCAGGTACTGTTTAAGAGACAATGATTTATAGAAGATTGCTGCATTCTTTAGGGTCACAGACAGGTTGTGTTAATTGGCAAAAATCAATAACTGCTCAGCCTGCATTTTTATTGTCTATTGCTCGTTACCTTGTTGCCTTGCAGCTTCTTCCTGCTCCTGCTCCTGCGCCTTCAGCTCAAGATAATGCTGCTCCCGCTGGTCCCACTGATGGCGTTTGTAAAATAAAGCCACAAATACAGCAATACATATTATAGCAATTATTAGTACGACCGGACTGCTCTGGCTATTGGCCTCCATATTGGCGCGCTGGTACCAGAATTTACCGGAAAACAATATAATTAATACGGGAATTGCAAACAGCATTCCTATAGGAAGCCCCAGTAATAGTTGTTTATTGATCTTTTTTTCCCGTAACCGGTTCTCCTCCCAGTACTTCAAAAACGCCTTTTGTGTTTCAGTAAGCATGCCTAATAAATTAATCCACAAACAAATAAACTTCCAGCAAAAGTAATAACTTACCTTGTAGTGTATTGTGGTACAGTCAAATAAATACTTAACTTACACCAAAAATCCTTAATCTCTTGAAAATTTCTGTTTTAGTAGCGCAATATTTTTACCAGAATAAGAGACTGAACTTACCTGGTATAGGAACCTTTTACCTTGATATTGCTTTAGATGTACAAAATATAGATAAAGGCTCGCGTGATCTGCTTGACCACATCTCTTATGCTCAAAAAAGCATTACCAAGCCCGATGAAGAACTGATTGATTTTATCAGAAAGCACACCGGCAAGATAAGGCCATTGGCAGAGTCGGACCTGGAGACATTTGTAGCCGATGGCAAGCTGATGCTGAACATTGGCAAGCCCTTTCACATTGAAGGCATAGGCACTTTACAAAAGAACCGCGAAGGAGTATACGAGTTTACACCAGGCCAGCCTGTTGTACAACGCCTTGAGTCGCCGCCCACATTAACGAATGCAGACCACCTGGAAGACAGGCCCAAAAAGAAATCGGTTTTTGATGAAGATCCCAATGAAGCAAGAAATTCGCAGATCCGCCGTATTGCCATCATCATGGGCGTTATAGTTGGTATTGGCATCATTGTATGGGGTGGTTACAGCCTCTTCTCTTCAAAAGTAAAAGATCGCAAAACAGAAACAGCCGCTTCTTCTGGTAATGCTGAGGATACACAACAACAAACATCAGAATACCTGTCGAACCTGAATGATCCTAAAAAAGCGCTGGAGAATGTTATCAATAAAGACAGTGTATTACTTAATGATGTAAATGGCGCAGATACTACAAAAGCAACCACTGTTTCAGGTGCACCAGCCGCTACCGCTACAGCCCCTGTTGCCACCGGGCCTCAAAAAATGTATAAGTATGTACTGCAAACCACTAAGTCAAAAACAACAGCAATAGGTATGTTGAACCGGCTTAAACCTAAGGTGCAGCTCGAAACTACCGACTCTACTTTATTCAAAATTGTTATTTCTTTGCCGGGCACGCCGGCCGATACCACCCGTATAAAAGACTCGTTGCGTTATTGGTATTGGGGTGCCCGTGATAAGCAGATCATTATTGAATAGCAGCTACCTTAAAACCGGAAACTATTTCGGCCATAACAAAAAGCTAAAAGCCGAAAGCCTAAAGCTGAAAGCAAATACAGGAAGCCTGATTCAAAATGTATTGTATTGCTTTTCGCTTTTAGCCTTAGCCTTTAGGCAGCGACTTGTAAAGAAGAATTAAAAAATGAGTAATAGAACCGCTGAGTACTGGATAAATAAACTACAACTAACTACCCATATAGAAGGTGGTGCTTTCAGGGAAATATACCGGAGCCCGGTTATGGCGCCTTTGCAGGCACTTCCTTCTACGTTCGGGGGTGAACGAAACTTCTGCACCAGCATTTACTTCTTACTGCAACGGCAACAGTTCTCTGCTTTTCATAAAATAAAAAGCGATGAAGTATGGCATTTCTATTATGGCGATGCGTTGATCGTTTATGAAATAGATAAACAAGGCAGCCTGACAGAACACCGCCTGGGTTGCGACCCCGATAATAATGAAAGCTTTCAGTGTGTAATAGCCGCAGGCAACTGGTTTGCTGCACGGCTGGCGCCCGGTGGCGAATATGCATTAGTGGGATGCACCGTTTCCCCGGGTTTCGACTTTGCCGATTTTGAACTGGCGAAACAGGCAGAGCTTATGGCCTCCTACCCTGCGCATTCGCAACTAATAAAAGAACTGACAATAGCATAATTGAGTTAACTCGTGAACTCATAAAAAAGCCATTCCGCCCACAGCGGAGTGGCTTTTTTATGTAATTTAAACGCATGAAACAATTACTGTTATTTTCAGCATGTATTCTGCTAACGATTGGCCTTTCGGCCCAAAAGAAAAAATCGCTTTTCAATGGTAAAGATCTTACGGGGTGGACGATCCACGGCACAGAAAAATGGTATGTAGAAAAAGGCGAACTGATTTGTGAAAGCGGTCCCGATAAAGAGTATGGTTATTTAAGCACCAATGAAAAGTATAAAAATTTCGAGCTCACGGTGCAGTTCAAACAGGAAGCAAACGGCAATAGCGGGGTGTTTATTCGTTCGGGTATTGAGGGTGTAAAGATCAGCGGCTGGCAGGTTGAAGTGGCCCCATCCAATGCACATACCGGTGGTATTTACGAAAGCTATGGCCGCGGCTGGCTTATTCAACCCAAGGCCGAAGACGAAAAATGGTTAAAGATGGGCGAATGGAACACTATGAAGATCAGCATGATCAATGATGAAATAACCACCTGGTTAAATGGGCATCAGATGATCACTTTAAAAGATGAAAAGATAGGTAAAGGGGAAGGTTTTATAGCCTTGCAAATACATTCCGGCGGTGGCATTAAAGTTCGGTGGAAGAATATTAAGATCAAAGTGCTGGATTAGCCTGTTTTTTAAAACCTAAAGGGGAACTATAAACGGCCTGGCATTTTAATTCTCGTCAAAATGCTAACCCGTCAACTTGTTAACATTTTGCACCTGCATACAACGCGCATGCGAAATTTTGCGTCATATTAAGTGCTACCCGCTCCCTTTTTAACCCGTTTTACATCCGTAAGAGGGTAATCTTTGAGACCACAGGCTCAAGGCATTACTGTTATAAGGGGTGTTCGCCAACCGGCGGAACACCTTTTTTTATTTTACAGACGGTGTAACAAGGTGATTTGCAAAAAATATTACTTTTTTATCACTTCTGAGCCGGATCTTTCTAATAAAAAACAATTCCTTACGGGAATCTTTAAAACCCTACAGGAATTTGCTTTTCCCTACAAGAAATGCTAAAAGATTAAAGGAATTCGCTTTTCCGTTCGGGAATTCCTAAAACCTTACAAGTATCCGCCATTCCTTACAGGAAACGTCAAAAGATTTAAAGAAAACAGAAAAGCTTACAGGAATCCCCGATTATTTACAGGAATCTCTAACTTCTTACAGGAAATAAGAAAAGCTTGAAAGAATCCTAAAAAATTGGAAGGAAATACTGAAGGCTTACAAAAAAACTCAATAGTTGTAACAAACCCGGCTTTTTTTTTCAAAAACAGGAATAGTTGTAAAAAATCTCTGAAAGTTTACAAGAACCGGTAAATATTTACAAAGGTTGATCGTTGCAGCGCTGCAAAGAAGCGCTGCAACCAGCTTTTAACGCATTGCAGGCTTACGATGGATAAAAACCACCCAGCAATGAGATATTGCAATCAACATTTGGTGCGTTGCAAATTACAACGGTTCAAAATCAAATAAACATGTCAAAGCTATTCACCGTCATTGTTTATAATAATGAAGTTTTTCAACTTTATAATAAAAAATAGCTATGACACATAAAATCTTAATTACAAAATTCAACTACAATTTACCTCATGCTGAGTTCAGAGAGCTTCTTCTTTCCGTTGCCGGAGAATTTGCAAAAGTGCCCGGTTGCGAATGGAAAATATGGTTAATAGATGAGGAAAAACAGGAAGGTGGCGCCGTTTATCTTTTTAAGGATGAAGAAGCGCTTTCAACATTTAAGCAAAGCCCATTGGTACAATCAGTGTTATCGCATCCTGCATTGAGCAATTTTGATTTGAGGGAAACCGATATTGTTAAAGAACCTAGTGTTATTACGCATGCCCCTGTTTCAGAAATGATGATGGCCTAAGGAGTTGATCACGGACAAGAGTGAGCAAATGAGCAACTTTGCTCACTCCTTAAGCAACTCATTATACTTATTAACTACTTCAACAAAGTCGGTAGCATCATGCATCCTCAGCTGTTTGGCGGCAATGAACTGGGCAATTGCCTCTTTTTTATCGCCAAACACTTCGGGCAGGTCTTTTGAATTGGCTGGCAATAGTATCATTTGATTGTTCTGAAGCATGTAGTACTGTTCTATTTCCTCCAAACGCCGGTCAACGCGCCCATTTACGGAAACAAGCTGTTTTTCTTCGATAATATTGCGGGCAATGAGGCGTAACAGCGATACCTTTCCCTGTATCAATACATGAAAATAGGTTTGATCGGTAGTTTTTTCGGTGGCCGGAAAACCACGGCGGAACAGCAGCGAGTCTTTCTTTTTGGGATACATTACAAATTCCTGCACTTTGCTTTCTGTGGCAAATGCATTGCCCTGAAATTGCAGCAGCAGGGAATTCTTTAAACAATCGAACTTCAGCTTAAACTGGTTCATGGTGCGGCCACTGGTAAAGCGCACTACCCCATCGTTCCACTCTTTAAATAAATAAGGATTTCCGGTTATAGTGTTCAGCTCTTCTTCTTTTGGTATTTGACCCAGAGCGCACTGGCACAGCAACAACAAACACCAGGCAATGTGTTTCATGGCAGCAGGTTTGATTGCGTATAAGTTACGAATAAAAAGCCAATGGGCAACAGGCAATGGGCAATTGTCAATTGAAGACCAGACTGCAATAAAAGGCCGCTCCCGTAAAAGAAGCGGCCTTATCATATAATTAAATTAATTAGTGTCTTCCGTAATTATTATTCCTGTTATCGTAACGATCATCACGATCAAATTTATTCATGTCAGTAGTTTTAGAAATTACTTTACCAAAACGGTTAATGTCAATGCTTATAAACTGGCCGTTTGATACAAACATGGTGTTGTTATAGATCTGGGTGGTTCTTTTTCTAAAACCTACATTCTCGGTTTTGTAAATGGTGATGGCGTGGCGGCCGGCACGAACATTGTCCATTACGAAGGTATTGTTAAGGTCGTACATTTTACCATCGATCTTAACCTGTATGTTTGAACGATCGTTATTTGAAATTGATATTTTAGCATTTTTAGGACCAGGAGCAGCAAAAGAAGTAATACTAAACATTACTGCGATAAGGGTAAAAATCTGTTTCATATACTGTTTCCTCCATTGTTTTTATACTGTAATAGATGGCTTTGGAAACAGGTTGTTTACTAAAGGAGTGTTAAAGGGGAAGACAAAAAAAATCCCCCCGGTACAACCGGGGGGATAATATCGCGAGGTAAGCGCAGTCGGCATTTTCATACCTCCTACTTCTTACTTCATATTTCTTAATAATCCATGCCACCCATACCAGGAGCGCCACCGCCATGTACATGGGGTTCTTCTTTCTTAGGTTTGTCGGCAATTACGCACTCAGTAGTGAGTACCATACCGGCAATAGAAGCGGCGTTTTCCAATGCAATACGGGTAACTTTAGTAGGATCGATTACACCGGCGCGGAGCAGGTTTTCATATTTCTCAGCGCGTGCGTTGAAACCGTAATCGTTCTCACCTTCTTTTACTTTTTGTACAACGATGCTACCTTCGAGACCGCAGTTAGCAACGATTTGTCTCAGCGGTTCTTCGATAGCGCGTTTTACGATAGCGATACCTGTGTTCTCATCTTCGTTGATACCTTTCAGTTTATTCAAACCGGCGATAGCACGAATGTAAGCAACACCACCACCAGGAACGATACCTTCTTCAACAGCAGCGCGTGTAGCGTGCAGGGCATCGTCAACGCGGTCTTTCTTCTCTTTCATTTCAACTTCGGTAGCAGCACCTACGTACAATACAGCTACACCACCGCTTAATTTAGCCAAACGCTCTTGTAATTTTTCTTTATCGTAATCAGAAGTAGTTACTTCGATCTGCGCTTTGATTTGGTTAACGCGGGCGTTGATATCGTCTTTTTTACCTTTACCACCTACGATAGTAGTGTTGTCTTTATCGATAGTGATAGAAGCAGCCTGACCTAAGTAAGTAAGGTCGGCACCTTCCAGTTTGTAACCTTGCTCTTCGCTGATAACGATACCTTTAGTAAGTACAGCGATATCCTGCAGCATTTCTTTGCGACGGTCGCCAAAGCCAGGAGCTTTAACAGCAGCCACCTTCAGGGTACCACGCAGTTTGTTAACTACGAGTGTAGCAAGTGCTTCACCTTCCAGTTCTTCTGCAATGATCAATAAAGGACGGCCGCTTTGAGCTACCTTTTCCAAAATGTGCAGAATATCTTTCATGGCGCTGATCTTTTTGTCGTAGATCAGGATGTATGGGTTATCCAGTTCAGCATGCATTTTTTCGCTGTTGGTAACGAAGTATGCTGAAGTATAACCACGATCGAATTGCATACCTTCTACAACATCAACAGTTGTATCGGTACCTTTAGCTTCTTCTACAGTGATAACACCTTCTTTACCTACTTTAGAGAAAGCTTCAGCGATCAGTTTACCAATTGCTTCGTCGTTGTTGGCAGAAATAGAAGCAACCTGTTGAATTTGTTTGCTGTTGATACCAACGGTTTGTGATTGACCAGCCAGGTTCTCAACAACAACTTCAACAGCTTTGTCGATACCACGTTTCAGGTCCATTGGGTTTGCACCAGCGGCAACGTTCTTCAAACCTTCGCCGATGATAGACTGTGCCAGAACGGTAGCAGTAGTAGTACCATCACCTGCAATATCAGCAGTTTTAGAAGCTACTTCTTTAACCATTTGAGCACCCATATTTTCAATGGGATCTTCCAGTTCAATTTCTTTAGCTACGGTAACACCATCTTTTGTAACTGCAGGAGCACCGAATTTTTTCTCCAGAACCACATTACGGCCTTTGGGACCTAAAGTCACTTTAACAGCATTGGCCAGTGTATCAACACCCTTTTTCATTTTGTTGCGGGCATCGATATCGAAGAAAAGTTGTTTTGCCATATCTCGTAATTTGAGTATTTACTTATTTATATAATTTGTCTTTGCAGGTTAGCTTATTGATTAAACAATAGCTAAGATATCGCTTTCGCGCATGATCAGCAGGTCATCTCCTTCGATAGAGATCTCAGTACCTGCATATTTGCCATACAGAACTGTATCACCTACTTTTACAGTTACTGGCTCATCTTTTTTGCCAGGACCTGCAGCTACAACCGTACCACGTTGAGGCTTTTCTTTAGCAGTATCCGGGATAATGATACCACCGGCGGTTTTCTCTTCCGCTTTAGCTGGTCTAACAATTACCCTATCATGAAGCGGGGTAACGTTAATAGCATCTACTTTCTTAGCCATAGTGTATTTGTTTTTAAATTTTTGATGATGTTTTGTGGGGGCCCTCTGCCAAAAAGCCGGGGCGGCAAAAGTAAACGAATTTTATACCAATCCTTTCCTAAAGGTCATTTTTTCAGCGTTTTTGGTATAGTATGGCAGAAAACCGGAATGAAAACCGACAAGGTCAACTTTTTAATGTGACATTTTAGCAGCACCCAACCCATTCGGTCACAGGATGTTGTCGTTGAACAAGAAATGCATATTATAAGAAAGATCATAAACACGATTTTGGGGGTACCCTTAAAATCGTATAGCTTTGTGCGCTCAAAAACAAGTTCTTGCAAGATGATCAGTAGAAGAAACATTCGTGTGAAAGTTATGCAAACCATCTATTCTGTAGAAAGTCAGATCGCAGAATCAGGAGGTGAAGTGCCTACAAAGCCAGTTGATACTGTGAAGATCCTACAGAAACACTTTGATCAAACCCGGCAGCTTTTTATTTATTTGATCCATTTTCTTACCGAAGTGGCCCGATATGCGGAAACCGACGCCCGCAACCGCGCTTCCAAACACCTGCCAACAAAAGAAGACCTTAACGTTAACATCAAACTAGCCGGCAACGAGCTGTTATGGAAGATCCTCGATCACCCCTCTTACAAACAAGCTGTAAAGGACGATAAACCAGAAATGCTCATCGACGCCGACCTGCTAAAGAAAATTTACCAGGAACTGGTTGACTCAGAAAAATACCAGCAATACATAGCCGTTCAGGGAAGAGATAAGAAAGATGAGAAAGAGATCCTTGAATACATTTGGGATACACTGTTACTGCCCAATGAAACCTTCACCAGCTATATAGAAGAGTATTTCAGCAACTGGGACGATGATGCTGATATGGTGGTGGTACTGATGCAAAATTTCATGAACAAACCCAGCGTCTACAACTTTCAGGAGCTGTTAAGCAAGGAAAAATGGCAATTTGCCAAGAACCTGCTGCAAACCACCCTCGAAAAGAAGGAACTGGCGTTACAATATATTAAACCAAAACTTAAGAACTGGGACCCCGACCGTATCGCTTCACTCGATATGATCCTTATGCGGATGGGCGTTTGCGAATTCCTCTTCTTTGAGACCATTCCTCCAAAAGTTACCATCAATGAATACATTGACCTGGCCAAGGAGTACAGCACCCAGCAAAGCGGTCAGTTTGTGAATGGTATTCTGGATAATATACATAAAGATCTTGTGCGTGATAACCAGATGAATAAAGTGGCGTTTTCGCCCAATTCGGCACAAGCACAGCAATCGGCGAATAAACCTTCCTGATTGGGTTGCTTTAATTAGATTTGCAAAAATTTTATTCCTTGATGAAATACTTTTTGGCCCTGATAGCTGCAGCCACCTTCATTGGTTGCGATTATGCCGACAAAACGCCTGCGGGTAATGGCAGCAGCCATGTTATTCCCAAAGAAGCGTTTGACAGCTCCAAATTCACGACAATTGAATGGATTGATTCAACCAGCAAGGATTATGGAAAGATCAATGAAGGGCAAAAGCTGGATGTATCGTTCAGGTTTAAAAACACCGGCGATAAACCCTTGATTATCCGTAGCGTAAAACCAGGTTGTGGTTGTACGGCCGCTGAACCGCCCAAGGAGCCGATAGCACCAGGCGCCGAAGGAACCATAAAGGCCAGCTTTAACAGCGAAGGCCGCCCCGGAAAAAACAGCAAGGATATTTATGTAGATGCTAATACCAAAGGCACGCAAAGTCATACAGTGCACTTTGATGTAGAAGTGGTGAAGAAATAATTAGCTAATGTGATAATGAGATAATGTGATAATGAAATACAGAGGCTCGCGATTATTCAGACGGCCGCACAAAGGCATTATCAAATTATCGAATTATCAAATTATCACATTTCGTACTTTAGTTCAATATTTTAAATTTTTTCAAATATTCAAATTCACATAACAATGACTTCTTTAGTTTATTTATTGCAGGCTCAAGGTGGTGGCGCCGGATACATGCAGTTGATCCTTTTAGTAGGTATGATCCTCGTATTCTGGTTATTTATGATCCGTCCGCAAGCTAAAAAGGCCAAACAAGCCAAACAGTTCCAGGAAAATTTACAAAAAGGCGATAAGATCGTTACCATTGCCGGTATTCATGGCCGTGTAAATAAATTGAATGAGGATGGCACCATTGACGTGGAAACCAGCCCTGGCAGCTACATGAAAATAGAAAAAAGCGCAATCTCTTTAGAGATGACCGCTAATGTAAATAAGACTGCTGCTGCTACACCAGCTAAGTAATTACTCCTTTAAAGGGAAAAAAACAATACTACAGGCCTTCGGTTAAACCGGAGGCTTTTTTGTTGGTACCGGTTACCCGTTGCCGGTTACCGGGCATTAAGTGCAGCTTGCAGACAATATAAAAGCTTCGCGAAAATGCAAAGTTATAGCGAAGCATGAGCTGCATTATCTGCAACCTGAACCCTGAAACCTGCAACTGTATTTTGTATTTCCCGGAAACCGGAAACCGGTAACAGGAAACAGCTTCTTCGAAAACCTATAAATAAACTTTTGTACTAACTTGCTCACCTATGACTTTAAAGATCGGCATAACCGGCGGCATTGGCAGTGGTAAAAGTACTGTAGCTAAAGTATTTGAAGTGCTTGGCATTCCTGTGTACTATGCCGATGAGGCAGCCCGGCGGGTAATGAACGAAGATGAAGAAGTTCGCAAACAGATCATAGAGCATTTTGGCGCTTCTGCTTACAAAAACAACCAGCTCGACCGTGCCTATATTGGCGGCCAGGTATTCAACAACAAACAAAAACTGGAATTAATGAATAGCCTGGTGCATCCCGCCACCATTCGCGATTCGGAAAACTGGATGCGCCGGCAAACAACTCCCTATGCCATTAAGGAAGCCGCCATTATTTTTGAAAGCGGTACACAAGATCAATACGATTATATCATTGGGGTTACAGCACCCGTTCCTTTACGTATACTGCGCGCCATGAAACGCGATGGTTTAACCCGCGACCAGGTGCTTGCCCGCATTGAAAAACAAATACAGGATGTTATTAAAATGCGGTTATGCGATTTTGTAATTTATAATGATGAGCAACAGGCTATTATTCCGCAGGTTATTAAGTTGCATAATACATTATTGGAACTTGGTTCTAAATAGATATACAAGCAGTTGACGAGTTAACTCGTAACCAGTTAACTCGTCAACTTATAAATTAACCAAACTGTGTTTTATTCTTCTTTCGCAATAACAACCACGCCGTCAACCCTAACACTGCTACTCCCGCAGCAATAGCCACCGCAGGCGCTATTTTGTTCACCGGTTTTGGAAGATAGGTTACACCACCTTCATCGGTAATAGCCGGTTCGCGGGTATATCGCCCATGAGCAGGTACTGCCACTTCATAAAAGTTATCTGCCAGTTTGTGGAGCATTTTCCGCATTTGTTCACCCTTCATAACCTGACCATGACCTGTAGCAACCACTTCAGGCTCCAGATCGGCCAGCGTTTTTACCGATCTGGCCGCAGCATTCCAATCGTAGGTAAAATACCGTGGCGGCCCCGTGAGTTTACGGGTTTGCATCATTACCGACCATACCGATTCCTGGCGGGTGGTAACAAATGCATCGCCGGCCAGCAGCACCCGGTCCCTTCTTCTAAACAAACTGATGTGACCTGGCGAATGACCAGGGGTATGAATGTATTTCCAGTCGGGCAAAAATGGCAGACTGCCATCCTGCGGCAACAGTTGAATATGTTCACTGATATTGAACGGGCCCGATGGGAATGCAGGCGAAACAACCGACATTAATCCACCACCAGCCCAGGGGTCGGCAGGCGGATAAGCCGAAAGTCCTGTGAGGTAAGGCAATTCCATTAAATGGGTAAACACCGGCACATCCCATTCATGCGCCAGTTCAAGGGCAGAACCCACATGATCGAAATGGCCATGGGTTAAAATAATGGCGGCCGGCTTTGAATCGGGCCAGAAAAGATTATCGGCCAGTTCCTTTATTTTGGCAGCAGAGCGTTTGAGCCCGGTATCTATCAGCACCCATTTTTTCTCAACAGCGTTATGTATGAAATAGGCGTTTACAAAGCCATCGCGTAGTCCCCATATGCCCGGCGCTACGCTAAACCAATTTAAATTGATCACTGATTTAATCGTTCCGTTTTTCATTTGCGAGCTTTTAAAGATTGGAAGAATGATCTGGTACTTATTTATCTAAATAAATTCTATGCCAATAAGAACCAATGGGCAAGATCTCCGAAAATCGGGCGCCCCTTGCCTATTGCCTATTGTCTATTAATTTCGGGCTATCATATCAATACCAGGAACATGCAGGAAAAACTTAGGGAGCATTTTGAAAAATTAATTTCACTAACGGATGAAGAGTTTGCATTTGTGCTTTCTCATTTTACGTTTAGAAAATATAAAAAGCACCAGTTCCTTATTCAACAGGGCGATGCCGTTAACCATACCTATTTTGTAGTATCGGGCTTACTAAAGTTGTCGCATACAAGTACCGATGATAAAGAGCATATTTTGCTTTTTGCCATGGAAGACTGGTGGGTAAGTGATGACCACGCTTATTTGACCAAAACAAACGCCACCATGTCGCTCGATTGTCTTGAAGACACCAGCGTGTTTTGCATTACCCTGGAAGACAATCAGAAATTGTTTGCCGCCATGCCGAAAATGGAGCATTTCTTTCTTAAAAAATCGCATTCAGGATATATCGCATTACAACGCCGTTTGCTGTCACTCCTCACCTCCAGCGCAGCGGAACGGTACGAGCAGTTACTAAAGCAATACCCCGCCCTTATGCAACGGGTAAATAAAACCCTGCTGGCTTCTTATCTGGGTGTTACCCGCGAAACCCTCAGCCGCCTAACTTCTTAGCGTGATCTACATCACGCCAAACTTGTGATGTAGATCGGGGGCAAATTGTGGTGTTCTTTCCAATTTTACATTGTAAAAATTAAAAGCAAAAACAATGGAAAAAAAGATCATCAATCCCTGGCAATGGCAGGATATCCGTAATTATGTACAGGCTGTTGAAGTAAAGAATGTAACATCCACGCTCTATTGTGCAGGACAGGCTGCAGTACATGCTGACGGAACATCAAGTAATGCAGATATGAGGACCCAACTGCTGCTGGCCATTCAAAACCTGGAACAGGTGATAAGAGAAGCCGGTTACGAATGCAGCAATATTGTACGGTTAAATGTACTCACCACTTCATCGGCCGAGCTTTGGCCCTGCTTTGACATTTTGCAGAACTGGATAGGCCAGCATAACATTAAACAGGCCACTACCCTGTATGAAGTACCGGCTCTTTTTGAAACATTAAAAATTGAACTGGAAGCTACAGCAGTTAAGTAGCCATAATAAAATGAAAGCCCTCTGGTACAACCAAAGGGCTTTCATTTTAGCCTTGTTAACTCGTCAACTAGGGATTTATATCTACATCTTTAAACTTTTCCGGAAACCACACCATCATCTCCCCTTTTCCTCTGTTGGCCCAGGCGTAGTACGGGATGGCCGTAACCGTTTTTCGGCTGGTATTTACCGTTTGCGCTTTTTCATCAATGGAGATCACCGGCACTTCGCTTTGCAGCACTTCTACCCCATTTAACAGATCGGGTTGAAACCGCGCCTCAAAAACAGCATCGGAAGGCATAAGGATATTGGCCGCACGGCCATTGTTATCGGCCCATTCGGCACAATAAATGAGTGGACCGCGCTGCAGGGCCACTTTACCTATATCGTCCTTTACTTTTTCATTGGCCACTACGCGGCGAACATCCATTGGCAGATCAACTTTCAGCACATCGCCTTTCTTCCAGGTGCGTTTTATAACGGCATAGCCTTTTTCGGTGATGTAGCTAACCGGCTGACCATTTATAGTAATGGTTACTTTCCCCTGCTGGCTACCTGTGAACGTATACAGGTTGGAAGGAATGGCCTCATTGCGGGCCCATCCCGGAATACGTACCAGCAAACTAAAGTCATCGTTTTTTTGCGGCGTTACGGTAAAGCTAAGCCCGCCATCCCAGGGATAATTGTTCTCCTGAATAATGCTTACCGGTTTACCATGTACCTGCAAGGTGGCCTTACCCGAAACAAACAGGTTTACATATACTGCATTTTTTGTTTGTGCGTATACATAACCAGGAATTGAAGGTATCATACGGCTGATGTTGGTGGGGCAGCAGCTGCAATCGAACCAGCCGGAACGCTCCGGCTCCATACTATGATGATGAAAGTTGTTTTTGATCTGCATGGCATTGGTGTAGAAGAACGATTTGCCATCGAGCCCTACCCCACTTATGAGGCCGTTGTACAACTGCTTTTCCAGCACATCTATATATTTTGAATCGCCGTGTAACAGGAACATGCGGTAATTCCAGTAAACACCGGCAATGGCGGCGCAGGTTTCGTTATAGGCGGTGGCATTGGGTAATTCATAGTTTTCACCAAAGCGTTCGCCGGAGGGGATGGCGCCGAGCCCGCCCTGCACATAGATCTTTTTGGTAACTACATTTTGCCAAATGGAATCGATGGCCAGCAGCAGTTTTTCATCACCCGTTAACGCAGCTACATCGGCCACGGCAGAATACAGATACGCTGCGCGAACAGCATGCCCAACGGCTTCGCGTTGATCGGTGACGGGAATTGTCGTGGTGACACTTCCCACTCACCAAAACAAAAACCCCGACGGCATTACACCATCGGGGTCTTATATATCATTTATTATGTTGTCCTTGTTAACTCGTTAACCAGTCAACCCATCAACTTACTTCAGCTTCGCCAAAGCAGTAGCAATACGCTTCCATGCTTCTTCGATCTTCTCCATGCTGTTGGCAAAAGAGATACGAATAGCGGTAGGCTCACCAAAGGCGCGGCCGGTAACAGTACTTACGTGTGCTTTGTTCAGCAGGTACATACACAGGTCATCGGCATCCTTAATTGTTTCTTCACCATCGCTTTTACCAAAGAATGCAGTAACAGTTGGGAAAACATAGAAAGCGCCATCTGGCTCTGGGAATGTCAATCCGGGGATTGCCTTCATCAGTTCGATAACACGTTTTTTACGACGTTCGAACTCTTTGGTCATTTCCAAAGAAGGAGCAATGTCGGTAGTTAATGCAGTAACGGCAGCACGTTGTGTAATGCTACATGTACCGCTGGTGAACTGGCCTTGTAATTTCTCACAAGCCTTTATCACATCGGGGTGTGCAGCCAGGTAACCTAAGCGGTAACCGGTCATTGCAAAACCTTTACTTAAACCGTTCAATACGATTACGCGATCTTTCAGTTCGGTGAACTGAGCGATGCTCTCGTGTTTGCCTACGAAATTGATGTACTCATAAATTTCGTCAGACAGGATATAACAATTGGGATATTTTGCGAATACTTTGGCCAGCCCTTCCAACTCAGCTTTGCTGTAAACGCTACCGCTGGGGTTACAGGGAGAAGAGAAAATAAACAAACGGGTTTTGTCGCTGATAGCTGCTTCCAATTCGGCAGGTGTGAGTTTGTACTTGTTCTCAATAGAAGTAGGTACCAGTTTCACCACACCTTCGCCCAGTTTCACAATTTCGGAATAAGTTACCCAGTAAGGTGTAGGAATGATCACTTCATCGCCTTTACTTACAGTGGCAAATACGGCATTGGCCAGGCTGTGCTTGGCGCCGGTTGAAGCAATAATATTTTCAGGTTTATAATCCAGGTTGTTATCACGCTTCAGCTTGGTGCAAACCGCTTCGCGCAAATCGGGATAACCAGCTACAGGAGTGTAATGGCTATAGTTATCATCAATTGCCTTCTTGGCAGCTTCTTTAATATGCGTTGGCGTATCGAAATCAGGTTCGCCCAGGCTCAGGTCGATCACATCAATTCCTTTGGCGCGTAATTCACGGCCTAACTTAGCCATCTTCAGAGTTTCAGGCTCGTTAAATAACTGTAAACGTGATGAAAGTTGCATACTAATAATTGGTTGATAGAATTTTTTGTGGCGCAAAAGTACACCAAAAGCGCTAATGTGCCGGTTTGAAAAATGCGCTGCTCCAAAAATTTGACAATTGAAAAATTGAAGGCTGTTACAGGTTACAGGTTGCAGGTTACAGGGCTTTCATGGCAAAAATCTTGTATAAATCGCAAAATTCGGGCTGCTACACCTCATTTTCAGGCCCAAAAATGAACTATTTATACACCGTGACATAGTCCTTTCTCCCCATTTATTGGCTTTTTACATCCGAAACACACCTTTCGACCCGGAATCTGCGTTAATTCGGCACAAGCGCAGTAACTTGTAACCCTTAACCCTATTGTTTCTGACCGAAAACACTATCTTTGCCAACTCTAAAAAAATAAACGACACAATCCAATGAGAGCACTGGTTAGCATTTTTGCAGGTCTGTTGATCCTGATCTCTTTATACCAGCTTTCGTTTACCTGGTTTGTTAACCAGCACGAAAAGGAACAGGGTAAAAAAGCAGATGCCTATGTGAAACGGACCTATCCCCTTACTCCTGCCCAGAAGTACCCCACCAACACTGAAGCCCGGGCCTATTACAAGGACACCGTGGACAACGCTCGCGATTCTTATCTCGATAGCTTGCTGACTGCATCTAGAGACAAAAAAATTACCTGGTGGGGTCAAACCTACCAGAAAGCGAAAGAAAGCGAACTGTTGTTGGGTCTCGACCTGCAAGGCGGTATTAACGTAACAATGGACGTAGCCCTCGATGGCCTCATTAAAGGCCTGGCTAACAATCCAAAAGATCCGCAGTTATTAAGAGCTGTTTCAGAAGCTCAGAAAAGAAAACTCACCAGTGATCAGAACTTCATCGATCTGTTTGCCGCTGCTTACAGCCAACAGAACCCAGGTGTTAAACTGGCTCCCCTGTTCGCTAATTCAAACAACAAACTGCCCGGAGATGCCACTGACAGCAGAGTTTTAGGCTACATCCACGATCAGGCCAATGCTGCCATGAAGCAAACTTTCCAGGTGTTGCGCAAACGTATCGACAAATTCGGTGTTGCCCAGCCTAACATCAGTCTGGATGAGAACAAAGGTATTATCACTGTTGAACTGGCAGGCGCCAGCGATCCTGAAAGGGTTCGTAAATACCTGCAATCAACAGCTAACCTTCAGTTCTGGGAAGTGTACACCCTCGAAGAGCTTTCACCTTCAGTAATGAACGGTTCAAAAGCCCTCGACGATTTCCTGGCTGTTAGCAAAACCGACTCAAACGGTGTTGTTACAAAAGACACTTCTGCCGCCAGCCGTAACATTCTGGCCAGCAAAATAAAATTCCTGCCTCCTCAACAGGACCCTCAAACCGGCAAAGTAAGCTACAGCCCTTCACTGGGTGTATCGCTGCTGGCCGACACAAGTACTGTGAACCGGTACCTGAGCATTCCTGCAGTACGCAACAGTTTCCCTGCTAACCTTAAGTTCCTGTGGGGCAAACAAGAGCGTGACGAAGATGGCAAACTGAGCAACTTCCTGCGACTGTATGCAATTAAAACCGTTCCCGGAAGAGATAAAGCAGAACTGGAAGGCGATGCAATCGAAGACGCCCGCCAGGAGTTTGACCAGGTTACCAACGAAGTGGCGGTTTCAATGGAAATGAACCCCGGCGGTGGTAAAACATGGGCCCGTATGACCGAAAAGAATGTAGGCAAACCCATCGCCATCGTTCTGGACGACATCGTTTACAGCGCTCCTAACGTAATTCAAAAGATCGATGGTGGTAACTCACGTATCACCATGGGTTCCGGCGGAAAGAACCAGCAGATAGTGATCGAAGAAGCCAATGACCTGGCCAACATCTTAAAAGCTGGTAAACTCGAAGCCCCTGCAGTTATCGTTCAGGAACAAGTGGTAGGTCCTACCCTTGGTGAAGCGGCTGTAAATGGCGGTATCATGGCCTTCGGTATTTCATTCCTCGTAATATTCGCACTGATGCTGGTTTATTACAATACCGGTGGTATTGTTGCCAACATCGCCCTGATACTGAACTTGTTATTTACCATTGGCGTATTGAGCGCCCTGAATGCCACCTTAACAGCGCCCGGTATTGCCGGTTTGGTGTTAACCATTGGTTTGGCGGTAGATACCAACGTAATCATCTTTGAGCGTATTAAAGAAGAGCTGTCAAAAGGCAACACTTACGCTCAGGCAGTAAAAACAGGTTACCTGCGCTCATTACCTCCGGTACTCGATGCGCACATCACCACCCTGTTAACCGCCATCATCCTGTTCATTTACGGTTTAGGCCCTGTATTAGGTTTCGCTACCACCCAGATCCTCGGTATCCTGTTATCGTTGTTCTGTGGTATCCTGGTATCACGCCTGATCACTGATTTCTATACCAACAAGAACAGGCACTTCAACTACTTTACTACTTTATCAAAACGCATCTTCAAACATGCAGCGTACAAGTTCATCCAGTACCGCAAGGTAGCTTACGGTATCTCTGCAGTTGTACTGTTGCTGGGTGTGGCTTCGTTCTTCCATGGTTTCAGATACGGCGTTGAGTTCAGCGGCGGTAGAAGCTATGTAGTGAACTTTGGTAAAACTGTAAATGAAGAAGAAGTTCGTAATGCACTTGAAAAAACCTTTGGTACTGCCCCTGTTATTAAAACATATGGCGGAACCGACAAACTGAACATCACTACCGACTACCGCGTAAATGAAACCGGTTTAGGTGTTGATTCAGCTGTACAAGGTATATTATATAATGGGTTGAAACCTTACCTGCCTGCAGGTACTACTAAACAGGATTTCGACACTCGTTTGCTGGAAGGTAGCAACAAGGTTAACCCAACCATTTCCGATGACCTGAAAGCTGGTGCACAATGGGCTACATTCTGGTCAATGCTGATCATCGCTGTATATATCTTTATCCGTTTCCGCGACTGGAGATATTCAGTAGGTACCATCGTGGCGCTGTTGCACGACGTATTGGTTACCCTGGCGGTGTTCTCGTTCCTGAAAGATGTGGTGCCCTTCCCGCTGGAAATTGACCAGCACTTTATTGCGGCCATCCTTACCGTTATCGGTTTCTCAATGAACGATACCGTGATCGTGTACGACCGTATTCGCGAATACAGTCATACAATGCACAACGCCGATAAAACAACCATTCTTAATAAAGCGATCAACGACACCCTGAGCCGTACAGTAATGACGTCGCTCACAGTGTTCCTCACCATCCTGATCCTGTTCCTGGTAGGCGGCGAGGTAACAAAAGGTTTCGCGTTTGCGATGTTGATAGGTGTTATTACCGGTACTTACTCTTCAATCTTTGTAGCAGCGCCGATCCTCATCGACTTTGCCAAAGACAAGCCACTGGGCGAGCCTGCAGCTCCTAAAAAAGCGGATGCTGCGGCTACAAAGCCGGCATTGGCGAAGAAGGCGTAACGAAATGATTCTTATAAAGAAGCCCTCCGGTAAACCGGGGGGCTTTTTGTTTTTAAGGCCGGCTTGTGGGGTTGAAAAGTTGATATAGTTGATACAGTTGATAGAGGGGCTGTCGCGCATTTAGCCTTTCCGAATTTAATTATGAGTCCGGAAATAATGGCCTTTATCAACTCTATCACCTCCATCAACTCTATCAACTTCTCTCTTAACCACCCATTAACCTACTCCCTTCAAAATAACCATCGGTTAACCAACACCCCACCCATATAACCACCCATTAACTCCCCTCCATTTATCCATGGGCCAACTTTGCATTCATACTCTTACAACCGACATGTATGCAAATCTTTCAAACAACTTCTTCAACCCGGTGGAACCGGTTTAAATGGACCGGCCTTTTTATATTACTGGCAGTAATTGTTTCCATCACCATTTTAATTGTAGCCCTGCAACAGGTATACACACCTGCCCTGCCCCGCTTCAACACCCATGTAACACCTGCAGCAAACTGGCAACCCGATGCCAAAAGCAACGAATCGTTTAAAAAGCTGGCGCCAGGGTTTCAGAAATATATTACCAATAAGGAGAAGAAGGAAGGCATAGTTAATAAGGTGCCCCTCTCCACCGGAGGGGGGACGGGGGGAGGCCAGGAGGCCGAGAGGGGGATCCGCTCCGCCTTCTACGTTGACTGGGACCCGCAATCGTTCTTCTCCCTGCAACGCAACATCAACAACCTGAACCTGGTGATCCCCGAATGGATGTTCATTGACCCAAAGGCCGATACCATCTATACACAGGTTGATGCCCGGGCCCTGGCCGTAATGAAAAAAAGCGGCGTACCCATTATGCCCATGCTTTCAAATAACTACAAAACACAATTCCTGGGCGAACCGGTTCATCGCATTCTTACCAACCCTGCAAAAAAAGAACGTTTAATTACCGACGTAATAAACATATTGCAAAAGAACCATTTCGCAGGTGTGAACGTAGACCTTGAAGAATTAAAGGAAAATACCGACGAACCGTTGATTGCCTTTCAAAAAGAATTGTACACCCGCCTGCATGAAAAGGGCCTGCTGGTAACGCAGGACATAATGCCCTTTAATACCGATTACAATTTTGAACAACTGGCAAAGTATAACGACTATATATTCTTAATGGCCTATGACCAAAATGCTGAGAATACTGGTCCGGGCCCAATAGCTCACCAGCAATGGATTGAAGCCGCCGTTGATAAAGTGGCCCGCAAAATACCAAGTAACAAACTGGTACTTGGGCTGGCAGCCTATGGTTACGACTGGCCGCAACATGGCCAGGCAACCACCATCACTTATCAACAGGCATTGTCAACCGCCCGCGAATCGGAAGGAAAGATCGATTTCGACAACGACTCCTATAACCTGCATTATAGTTATTACGACGATAACGACAAGCCCCATGAAGTGTACTTTATGGATGCGGCCACCACCTTCAACAGCTTGCGCTTTGCCACTGAATATGGCCTGGCCGGAACCGCTTTATGGCGCCTGGGCAGTGAAGACAGTCGCACCTGGAAATTCTATAACCAGGATATGCAAAAAGCAGCGCTTGCCAAATTTGATTTCAATACTATAACCACGGTACAATCGAGCAACGATGTAGATTATATAGGCGAAGGCGAAGTGCTGGATATTCTTTCAACCCCTGTTGATGGTAAAATAAGACCCGAAATAGACAGCACTGAAATGCTCATCAGCGAAGAACATTACGACAGCCTGCCCAGTATGTTTGTGGTAAGAAAATATGGACAAACCGACCCTAAAAAACTGGTGCTGACATTTGATGACGGTCCCGACCCTACCTGGACACCCCAGGTGCTGGATATTCTGAAAAAAGAAAATGTACCGGCCGCTTTTTTTGTAGTGGGTATTAATGCCGAAAAAAATATTCCACTCATAAAACGCATGTACCGCGAAGGGTACGAACTGGGCAACCACTCCTTTACACACCCTAATATTGCAGAGATCTCACCCAAACGGGCCGTGCTTGAAATGGAAAGCACCCGCCTGTTATTGGAATGTATTACCGGTCACTCAACCATATTATTCAGGGCGCCGTATAACGCCGACTCAGAACCGGAGAAAATGGAAGAGCTGTTGCCTGTAGCTATAGCCCGTACAAAAAACTATCTCGATGTAGGTGAATCGGTTGACCCGCTCGACTGGGAACCTGGCATTTCGGCCGACAGTATTGTAGCGCGTACCATCCATCGCAAACAGGAACTTACTGCTGCCGGTTTAGGCGGCAACGTTATATTGTTACACGATGCCGGTGGCGAAACCCGGGCCGCTACAATTGCCGCCCTGCCCCGCATTATAGAGTATTATAAAAAACAGGGCTACGAGTTCACTACCATTTCAAACCTGTTAGGCAAACAGAAATCAGAACTGATGCCTGCGGTGCCTAAAGGCAAAGGGTATTACCTGGTACAGTTTAACTATTTGCTGGCCGCATCGGGTTACTGGGCTGGTAAGGTGTTGTTCTTTTTATTTGTTTCGTTTATTGTATTGTCAATTGCACGATTGATATATATGGCCTGGCTGGCCATGCGCCAACGACGCAAAGAAAAGGCAACCATATGGCCACCATTAACCGATTTTCCATTGGTCTCTATCATAGTGCCCGCATATAACGAAGCCGTGAATGCCGTTACCTCGGTAAACAATTTATTAAAGACCAACTGGCCTAATACCGAGATCATTTTTGTGGATGATGGCAGTAAAGATGATACATACGAAAAAGTGTACAATGCATTTCATAACCATCTGCGGGTAAAAGTGTTTACCAAACCCAATGGCGGCAAAGCATCGGCTTTGAACTTTGGAATAAAAGAATCGCGGGCGGAATATGTGGTTTGTATAGATGCCGATACGCATTTGCATGCGGATGCTATTCCAAAGATGATGAGGCATATGGTGACCTCAAATGTCGGCGCCGTAGCAGGAAATGTGAAGGTTGGAAACCTGGTAAACATGCTAACCCGCTGGCAAAGTATTGAATATATTACCAGCCAGAACTTCGACCGTAATGCATTTGCCTGGCTGAATGCCATAACCGTTGTACCCGGCGCTATTGGCGCCTTTCGGAAACAGGCTATTGAAGATGCAGGCGGTTTTACCACCGATACCCTGGCCGAAGATTGTGATCTGTCGGTACGAATACTAAGGCAGGGTTATGTCATTGCCAACGAACCCGAAGCGCTGGCGTTTACCGAAGCACCCGAATCGATAAAAATGTTCATTAAACAACGGTTCAGATGGAGCTTTGGCGTAATGCAAACATTTTGGAAACACCACGATGTGCTGTTCAATAAACAGTATAAAGCGTTGGGGCGCGTTGCATTCCCCAACATCTTACTGTTCCAGTTTATAATACCAGCCTTTGCGCCGGCAGCAGATTTCTTTATGCTCATAGGCATACTTACAGGCAATGCCGGGCATATTCTGGCTTATTATGGATTGTTTATGCTGGTTGATGCCGCGGTATCGGTGCTGGCCTTTCATTTTGAAGGGGAAAAGAAATCGCGGTTATTATGGTTGTTGCCGCAACGGCTTATCTATCGCTGGTTAATGCTTACAGTATTATTCAAAGCATTCCTGAAAGCCATTAAAGGCGAATTACAGGGCTGGGGCGTACTGAAACGCACTGGAAGTGTTAAGCAAACGGAAAGCGCAAATAGCCTCGTAATAGCGAAATAGAGGCAGAGCCAGGTTAACGAGTTAACCTGTTGACGAGTTGATGAGGCACGGGAGCAATTGACAATGATCAATTGCTCTTTTGTTTAATTCACCTGCCTGGCTCCCGACCTTGTTCTGACCTCGAGGCATACTTCTGCCACCTTTCTCCCGAACTTCTCCCGGGTTCTCCTATGAAACGTGGGAAAAACCGGGAGAAGTTCGGAAGAAGTCCTGGACAAGATCGGGAGAAGGTCAGGAAACGGGTGGGAGAAATTGCTGTGTGATGTAACTTTAAACTTATTAATATGAAAAATATGCACTCTACAAGAACAAAATACATAAACGAACTGCTGAATACCGAAAACGACCACCAGAAGAAATTGAACGAGATCGTTTTGCAATCCATTGAGCAGGAAAAACTGTTGTTACAAAGCATTTGCGAACCTAAGGAAGAACAACTCACTATGGGCCAGCGGCTGGCCGACCGGGTAGCGCGTTTTGGCGGCAGCTGGAAATTCATTTCCTGGTTCGTTATCGTACTGGCCGTTTGGATAGCCATTAACCTGATCTTTACCGGCCGCAACCGGTTCGACCCCTACCCTTTTATATTGCTGAACCTGCTGCTATCATGTTTGGCCGCCATTCAGGCACCCGTAATCATGATGAGCCAGAACCGCCAGGAAGAAAAAGACCGTAAACGCAACGAGAACGATTATGTGGTGAACCTGAAAGCAGAGATAGAGATCAGAACGTTGCACCAAAAAGTTGATCTGCTGATACAGGAACAGTTTAAACAATTAATTGAATCACAGGCTGAGCAAATAAAGCTGTTACAGTCGATCATTAGAGAGAAGCACAATGGAAATCAGAAATGAAGAAGGAGTTGACGAGTTAACAAGTTTGAGACCCGCAATTAGTGTCGAGGCTGCACTTAAAGAACTATGAACTGAAAACTAAGAACTGAATAACTGGCTCCCCCTTTAGGGGGCTGGGCTGAAAACAAAAACGCCGCCCACCCGGAGCGACGTTTTAAACCCTAAAGAAACCGACCTATTTTAATGTTTTTTATGCATTTTGTGGTGTGTTGTATCAGTAGCCTTTTTAGGCTCCTTTACATGCGCTGGTTTTGACGACGTGGTATCTTTTTTAGGATGATGTGTTTGGTGTGTTTGCGCCATCGTAATCAAGCCCAGGCTCATTAATAAACCAGACAACAATATTACTTTTTTCATTGGTATTTATATTTTTAGTGTTAAGTGGATTTATTAGTACGTCTTGTCAATTGATCCTGAGCGAAGTATTTCAAAATCTCTGCTGCAATACGCCCATCGATTTTGACAGTGTGAAAGTATTTAAATGTGCAGGCCGGGAGAAATTTTAAGCGCTGCTTAACTGGTGATTAACAAACCCATGGGGCCTTTGCCCGGTGTATCAGTTGTTGTACCTTTCCTTAACGAGCAGTTAACCAGATTACAAAAAAAGTACGAGTAATGGGTAGCAAATTTGCCTACAGGAGTTTATCAGATTTTATGCGTTCATCAACACTAAGATGGCTGGTTCTACTGGCCAGCGTTTTAATAACGCTGATCATCGTTGTGCAGTTGTTCTGGCTTAACAAAGTGTATTCGTTCGAACAAAAAACGTTCAACATGAACGTTGTTAAAAGCATCAGAGGCTTATACGAAGACCTTGACCTGGTTGACACCCGGTCGGAACATTTGCAGGACCTAATAGAACACCCCCGTACCGATTACTTTTTATTCCGTGTAGATAATCCCTACTCAGAAGATTCTGTTGCATCTTACCTGCAACATGAGCTGAATGATTTTGATGTGCTCACCGATGTGCACATTGCTTATTATTCTGCCGGTAAATCGGGCTACAGGCTTACAAAATACATTACAGCAGCAGCTTCGCGTTACGAGGTAGAACAGATCAACCTGCCGGTTCATAACCGTAACTTCAACTATATATTGCTGTACTTTCCGCACCGCAATAAATATGTTTTACAACAAATGAATTTCTGGTTCTTCAGTAGCTCTACCTTGTTTGTAGTGCTTTGCGGATTGGCCGTAATCCTGTTCTTCTTTTACCGCCAACGGTTCCTCGCCGAAATACAAAAAGATTTTGTGAACAACTTCACCCACGAGTTCAAAACGCCACTGGCTGTAATGAAGATCTCGGCAGAAGTATTGCTGCAGGAAAAGATCACTTCACAACCTGAGCGGTTACGCAAATACGCAACCATCGTTGAAAATCAAACGCAACACCTGCAAGACCAGGTAGAGCGGTTGTTGCAAATAGCACGGTCCGACAAAACAAACCTGCCCATACAGAAAAAACTGGTGCCGGTTAAAGATCTTATAGAACAGGCCGTTGCCAAAATGCAACCCCTCATCGATGAAAAAAAGGCCGATGTGGATATTCCCATCGATGAAGAACAGAACATTGAGCTATTTGCCGATCGAGGGCACCTTGAGCTGGCTATTGTTAACCTGCTGGAGAACGCGCTTAAGTTTTCGGTTAAGCCACACATCATCGTTTCTACCGGCCATGAAGATGGGAACATTTATATTTCAGTAAAAGACAACGGCATTGGTATTGAAAAGAAGTACCAGAAACGACTGTTCAAAAAATTTTACCGGGTGCCTACCGGCGATGTACATAATGTAAAAGGTTTTGGTTTGGGCCTTAACTTTGTAAAAAGGATCATCGATGCCCATCATGGCACTATTAAGATAAATAGCCTGCCCGGCATTGGCACCGAGTTCAGGCTTATTCTTCCAGCAACCTTAAACAGCTGATCTATGGTAACAAAAAAAGCGAAAGTATTATTAGCCGAGGACGATCTGTCGTTAGGATATGTGATAAAGGACAATCTGCAAGACGCAGGTTACGATGTGGTATTATGCCCCGACGGACAAACCGCTATTGAAAAGTTTGATAAAACGCAGTACGATATATGTTTGCTCGACGTGATGATGCCCAATAAAGACGGGTTCACCGTTGCGCGCAAAATTCGCCAGTTGAGCGATATGGTGCCCATTTTATTCCTTACCGCCAAATCAATGGAGGAAGATAAAATAAAAGGGTTTCTTACCGGTGCAGATGATTACATTACCAAACCCTTCAGTATGCAGGAGCTACTGTTGCGTATGGAAGTGTTCATTCGCCGCACCCGCAAGCTGCATGCCGAACAGGTACAGGAATACAGTATTGGGCAAATGAAGTTCTCTTATACCGACCTGAAACTGCATACGGCAAGCGATACCTTTACGCTCACCCAAAAAGAAGCAGACCTGCTCAAATTCCTGTGTGAGCATGCCAATCATATTTTAAAACGGGATGAAGTGTTGTTGAACGTGTGGGGCAAAGACGACTATTTCCTTGGCAGAAGTATGGATGTGTTTATGACCAAATTGCGGAAATATTTCAAAGCCGATCCTAATATTATTCTCGAAACCATTCATGGTGTGGGTTTCCGGTTTAATGCGTCGGTTAGCTAGCTCTTTTCCGAACTTCATTATAGGCCGTAGTTAACAAATCTATCAGCATCGGTTTCCTGATCTTGTTTAGATCAGCAAGGGTCCAACCCTGTTTGCCCCATTTGTTATCTACGGGATAAATAATGGTTTTGTCGAATGCACAAAAAACCGACTGGTCAACCGCCGACAGTTTTACGCAAATAATATGGCTGCCGGCTGCGTGCGTGGCAAAGATCTTTTTCTTTACCCTGAACGAAGTTTTTTCAAAGTGCGGTTGTTCTTCCGCATCCGCAAAAGAAAGCGCCAGTTGCCTGAAGGTATTCTCATGAACCATGATTGTATGAAAATAATGAATTCCTGATATAAAGTGAAAGTCCCCCAATGCGTTGGGGGACTTTGCATAAAATAAGCTTATTAAACTAGTTACTTGCAATTTCCTTTAACATACCCTGGAGGGAATCAAGTCCTTTTTTCAGATCATCGGCATTCATAACCGGGCTCAATTCTACTTTAGCATTCATATTCATAAAGAAGGGTTCGCAAATACCCGGAATTTCTGAAGGGTCTTTCAAATCGAACACCAGGATGCAGGTGCGGCAACCATCCATGGCAGTAAAATAACTTGCTTCCGGTTTTAATTTTTCCATGGTTGCCTGCATCATTTTGGGCAAAGAGCCATCCATAATTGCTTTGTTTGAAGCAACTACATCCATTGTAACCTTCATTAAAGTGCGCATGCTTAAAATTTTTAATGGTAAAAAATACTCATACCCATTCAACATGCGCATCACTGATTATCCCGTAATTGATACAATAAGCAGGTACAAAAATGCAGGTGTAACTTATTTGGCTGGAAATAATCCTTTGAAGCAATCAAATATAACTTTTTCTACTTATACGGCAAAAGAAGTACCGCAACCGCAGGTTTTGCTGGCATTGGGGTTATTGAACGTGAAGCCACGGGCGTTCAGTCCGTTTTCCCAGTCAATTTGCATCCCCATCAGGTAAATGCCATGCATTTTATTCATGATAAATGCTTGTCCTTCAAAATCGAAGTCCACATCATCGGGCTGTTTGTCATCGAAACCCAATACATAAGAAAGGCCGGAACATCCACCCCCTTTTACCCCAACCCGTAAAAACTTGGTTGTATCAAAGTCCGGGGCACTCATTAAACGGCTGATCTCAGCCAGGGCACCAGCAGTAAAACTCACAGGAACGGCCATTGTCATATCCATACTCAAATCATTTATATTGCAAATTTACAATAAAAACCGAACTGGTTGCCGGTTACCGGTTGCCAGTCACCTGGTACTTATAACAACATGTTCCCTATAATGTTGCAGTTACAGGTTACAAGTTGCAGGTTTCAGGGAAACGCCGCGAACCGTGTAACCTGAAACCTGCAACGGAATATAGCGAGGCCGCCCAGGAACCCGGAACCTGGTAACCGGTAACAGTTTGTATTTTATACTAGTTGTGTTAGTTCTGCGTTTAAGCAACTTATTAGCAACAACTAAGAAGTTATATCCACAAACTGTATTTTTGCTCACCTAAAACCTATTTAATGTATTTACTGGAACTGACGCCCACGCAAATGACAATTTCCATTGTAATTGCCCTTGTCCTCGGCGGCGCGCTGGCTTATTTATTTTGGAAACAACGTAAAGAAGCAAAAGAATTGCTCGACCAGCACGAAAAATTAAAATCGGCCCCGCCTGCTCCCCACGCTACCCAACCCCTGCAATTACAGGCTTATGAGCGTTTAATGTTACTGGTAGATCGTATTGCTTTACCCAACCTTATCAGCCGTACCAATGCCACCGGACTGAGCGCTAAGGATATGCAGCTGTTGTTAACCCAGCAAATACGTCAGGAATTTGAATATAATGTTACCCAGCAGATATATGTAACCCACGAATCATGGGAAGCGGTTCGCAACCTGAAAGATCAAAACTTATTGATCATCAACCAGATTGCTTCATTTTTACCAGCCGAATCAACCGGCCAGGACCTTAGCCGGGCCATTCTCGAAATGCTGATGCAGAACCCTAAAGCATCGCTGCATAATATAGTAGCAGATGTGTTGAGCTATGAAGCCAAGAAACTAATGGTTTAGGATGTTCCAAAAAAGAAAATGAAGTAAGAGGTAAGAAATAAGAAGAGCTTCAATTTTGTACATTACTGCTGAATTCGAAGCACAGGCTTCGTACTTCGTACATCATACTTCATACTTCTAAAAAAAGATATGCCAGATAAAAAGATATATACCGATAGCGCCATTGAAATAAAAGAAGTGTACACCCCTGCCGATGTACCTTTTGCCAGCCAGATTGAAATGCCCGGGGCTTTCCCCTTTACCCGGGGTGTGCAGGAAGATATGTACCGCGGTAAACTTTGGACCATGCGCCAATACGCCGGGTTCAGTACTGCGGAAGAAAGTAATAAACGGTATCACTATCTGTTATCGCAAGGCGTAATGGGTTTAAGCGTGGCCTTCGACCTGCCCACGCAAATTGGGTACGACAGCGATCATCCGCTGGCCGAAGGTGAAGTAGGCAAAGTGGGTGTTGCCATCGACAGTATTGAAGACATGCAAACCCTGTTCAGTGGTATTAAGCTGGAAGAGGTGTCTACTTCAATGACCATCAATGCCACTGCCTATATTCTGCTCGCCTTTTACGTGGCGCTGGCTAAAAAACAAGGCGCCGATCTTCGAAAAATTGCCGGCACCATTCAAAACGATATTTTAAAAGAATATGCTGCACGGGGTACATATATCTATCCACCCCAGCCTTCTATGCGCATCATTACCGATATTTTTGAATGGTGCAGCAAAGAGCTGCCTAAATGGAATACCATTTCTATTTCGGGATACCATATACGCGAAGCTGGCAGTACGGCCGTTCAGGAAATAGCTTTTACCTTAAGCAATGGTAAAGCATATGTAAAAGCGGCGCTTGATAAAGGGCTTGATATTAACGTATTTGGCCGCCGTCTTTCATTCTTCTTTAATTCCCACAACAACCTGTTTGAAGAAATAGCCAAATTCAGGGCAGCCCGCCGCATGTGGGCCAGCATAATGAAAGAACTGGGTGCTACCGACCCCAGGGCCATGATGCTGCGTTTTCATACCCAAACCGGCGGCAGCACCTTAACGGCGCAACAACCGCAAAACAATATTGCCCGGGTAACCGTACAATCGCTTGCGGCGGTTTTGGGCGGAACCCAGTCATTACATACCAATGGCTTCGACGAAGCATTAAGCCTGCCAACGGAAGAAGCGGCGCGTATCGCCTTACGCACCCAGCAAATAGTGGCTTTTGAAAGCGGCGCAGCCGATACCGTTGACCCGCTCGCCGGTTCTTACTACGTTGAAGCGCTCACTAATGAAATAGAACAAAAAGCTTATGAGCTTATTGCCACCATCGATGCTATGGGTGGCAGTGTGTCGGCCATTGAAGAAGGATTTATACAGGATGCCATTGCCCGCAGTTCTTACGATTATCAACGCAAAATTGAAAGCGGTGAGAAGATCATTGTTGGGGTAAACAAATTCCAAACAACAGAAAAAGATACTACGCCCGTCTTTAAAATAGATGATTCCATTCGCCAGGTGCAAAGCCAAAAGCTGGCGCAGCTGCGCAACAACCGCAACCCCGCCAAATGCGACCAGGTGTTGCAAGACCTTTCAGACAAAGCCACCGGCGGCGAAAACATTATGCCAACCGTTATTGAAGCCGTTGAACATAAATGTACGCTGGGTGAAATTGCCGATACTTTGAGAGAGGTGTTTGGTGAGTATAAGTAACTACCAAACAAACTTCCGGCTATCCACTAACATATTATTTGTTAGGCGAACAACATAAGTACCGTGCACCAATGCATTTAAAGGCAGTGTAATTACATTAATACCCGCTTCCACCTCAATGGAGCGTTGTTGCAGTATGGCGCCATTAAGGCTAATTATAGAAAGGGTGTAACGCCCCTTTTCAGGTGTTTGTAATGCAGTTAACAGCGATTGCCCTTGTACTGCGGTATAATCGATCAGCGCCTGTATAGTGGCCTCGCTGCTGATCTTTACTATGGACGATAAAATAGTTTTTCCAGACGGTAACACGCCCTGTATACGGTAATATAAAAGCTGTGAGCCAACCGGCACATGATCATCGAGATAGTTATATGCGTTGGTGGTTTTGTATTCGCTTTCGGTAATATTGTTCAGCGTGGTATAATCAACACCATTTGTTGAGCGCTGAACGTTGAACCTGGTGCCTTCCAGCACATTGTTCATTTGCCATTTTACCGTTACATCGTTCGCAGTACGAAATGCCTTTATGCCTGTAAAATTCACCGGTAATACTTCCCCAATGCCATTAATAGCGATACTGTCTACAACTAACCGGCTGATGCCTCCACTGTTTACAAGCATGTTATAGCCATATAACCGAAAAGTAACAGTTGTATACCGGTTCAAAAAACTACTGCCGGGAGTAACCGTAAAAAGTGCGTAATTATAGGAAAGACTATTAGAAGCAATATCTGAAGCATACCCGTCTACACTTGAACGCAGGCTCCACGATGTCGGTCCTGACCCTGCAGGCGACCCGGTATTACTGCGCCTGATGCGTAATACGATGCTTGAAATATCAACCTGGTAACCGGTATTGGGCGTTACACTGAATTGCAAATATGCGTTGGGATCAAGTGCGCCGGCGGGCCAGCCATTTTCGCCAAAATATTCCATGCCACTATTAAATGCCCTGGTAGGAATGCCTGCACTGAAATCGGCTGTGGAAGCTGTGTTGTAAGCCCCGCCTGTTCCTGTTAACGCTCCATTGAATCTCCAGATGCCTATCGCTTGCGACAGACAGGGAAGAACTATTAACGAATGCAATAATACACTGCACACATACTTACCAATTGGAAATGATCTTACCGATCGGCCATTGGCGGTGGCTGTTTTCAATACAGGGACGGGCATCTCGGGACAGTTTAAGGGATTAATACACTTATTAAACGGTAAATATATATGCTTATTACATGTGTGTGCATCAACGTATTATAAACAAGATAAGTGCTATATAAAGTAGATTATAAATCATATGTTTAGTCAGGATTCCAACTCATAAATTTTTTCTACATTCAGCAAAATAAATACTACATGCAGCCAAAACAACCAATGAGATGGATACTGCTACCTATTCTATTTTCACTATTTTTCATTACCATACAGGCGCAACAAAGTAAGCCAGCCAAAACCGCCGGCCCGGCCATAGATCAAAAGGCGGCAGCCATTTTGCCCCAGGTAATTGAATGGCGGCGTTATTTTCACCAGCATCCCGAACTATCTAACCGGGAATACAAAACAGCTGAATATGTGGCTGCTTATTTGAAAAAGCTGGGCCTCGAAGTACAAACCGGCATAGCAAAAACAGGTGTAGTGGCCATACTGCGGGGCGGGCAGCCAGGCCCTGTTGTTGCCTTACGTGCCGATATGGATGCCCTTCCCGTTAAAGAACGGGTTGATATTCCTTTTAAATCAACAGTAAGAAGCGAATACATGGGCGATACCGTTTCGGTAATGCATGCCTGCGGTCACGATAGCCATGTGGCCATGCTGATGGGTGCAGCCGAGGTATTATCATCTATGAAAAAAGATGTGCCCGGTACGGTGAAGTTCTTTTTTCAACCGGCAGAAGAAGGTCCGCCCGGGAATGAAGAAGGCGGTGCTTCGCTGATGGTGAAAGAAGGTTGTATGGATAATCCTAAAGTGGATGCTGTATTTGGAATGCATATTGAATCGGACATTGAGGCTGGTTCGTTCGAATATAAACCAGGCGCCTTTATGGCTTCCTCCGACTGGTTCACCATAAACATAAAAGGTAAACAAAGCCATGGTTCACAACCCTGGAAAGGCATAGATCCTATTGTGGTGGGAACCGAAATTGTAAATGCGCTGCAAACTATTGTAAGCCGGCAATCGGAACTTACAAAAGCGCCGGTGGTTATTACAGTAGGAAAATTCCATAGCGGCGTTCGCCCTAATATTATACCTGAGGAAGCAGTGTTACAGGGCACCATACGCGCATTGGATAGCAAAATGCAAAAAGAAACGCATGAGCGTATACGCAAAATAGCCACTACCATTGCTGAGGCCATGGGTGCAACAGCAGAAGTGACCATCGACACCAAAACGCTGGTAACTTACAATGACCCTTCACTGGTAAAGCTAATGGTACCAACACTCGAAAGAACAGCGGGAAAAGAAAATGTGAGAGAACGCGAATGGGTAACCGGTTCTGAAGATTTCTCTTATTATGGCGAGAAAGCGCCCGTGTTTTTTATATACTTCGGCGGCATGCCCAAAGGCGCCGATAAATCAAAAGCACCACCACATCATACTCCTGATTTTTATATAGATGATAGCCGGCTGGATGTTGGGGTAAAGGCTTTTTGCAATTTGGTGTTTGATTATGCGAAGGTGAAGAAGTGAGGTATTAGTAATGTTGAGTGGTAACATAAGGTTTTTGCGTTGTAAGAAACCGAAGTAAGATGTAAGAAGTAGGAAGTATGAAATTATGGAATTTCGACCTTCTTACATCTTATTTTTCAAATGAAACGCCCTAAATTATTTTATACGCCCGGTATGATAAGCCTGTTGGTGTTGCCGGTTTTGCTTTATATTTATCAACCGTCTATAAAAGAATATACGGTGCTCAGATTTATTT
Organism: Niastella sp. OAS944; assembly: GCA_024809215.1. Taxonomy (GTDB): domain Bacteria; phylum Bacteroidota; class Bacteroidia; order Chitinophagales; family Chitinophagaceae; genus Niastella. Next base: position 745,173 of record JANUBW010000001.1, read on the forward strand.
TACCCAAAGACGATTCTCAATTACCCAGCCATTCAGGCTACACCTACTCTGTTGTAAGAGACGTTTTAAAAGGCAAAAAAATACACACGATTTATCTCGGAGAACACAATGATGTAAATGAAAAGAAGCTTGCGCTCTTTGCCCGGGAAGCATTAAAACTAAAATTCTACAGCGATACTACCCAGGTAGTAGGAGTATATTTATCTGAAGAATCGACGTATGGCAACTTCGTTCAATTAGTTAACATTATGGTCAGGGACAAACATAAAAGATATACTTTGATAGGTGATTATTTTTATGTTTTCTCAGAAGTGCCAACTGAACTTTAAACCAAACAGACTATTTTTAAAAAAAACGGGGATATTAAATATCCCCGCCAAATGTATTTCAACTCGTCAACAATTAATCAACCTGTTGCACAGAAACCCTTTATCAACTCCATCACCTCTATCAACTTTTCAACTCTCTGTCAACTCGTCTACTTGTTAACCCTTCTTCGCCTCCTTCGCCCACGTATCTTTCAGCGTAACCGTTCTGTTAAACACCATTTTCTCTTCAGAAGTATCTTTATCTAAACAGAAATAGCCTTTGCGTAAGAACTGGCAACGATCGGCAAAACGAAGGTTCTTCAATGCAGGCTCAGCATATGCAGTAGTGATCGTTTGTAATGAATTAGGATTGATATAATCCTTGAAATCACCTTCTTCACTGCTGGGGTCTTCTACCCTGAACAGGCGGTCGTACAGGCGTACTTCAACGCTGATAGCCTGTGCCACGCTAACCCAATGCAAGGTTCCTTTTACATGAATTCCTGAGGTGTCGGCGCCGCTCTTGCTTTCGGGCAAATAGGTGCAATGCAATTCAGTTATTTTACCATTGCTGTCTTTTATCACTTCATCGCACTTGATGATATAAGCACTTTTCAGGCGTACCATTTGCCCTGGTGCCAGACGGAAGAACTTTTTAGGCGGGTTCTCCATAAAGTCTTCACGCTCTATGTACAATTCACGGCTAAAAGGCACTTCGCGAACTCCACCATTGGGGTCTTCCGGATTGTTTTCACTTGTAAACATTTCAACCGAGCCGTCGGCCGGATAGTTGGTAAGCACCACCTTCACCGGATCGAATACCACCATGCGACGCAGTGCGATCTTGTTCAAATGTTCACGAACACAAAATTCAAGCAACGACACATCGATCATATTCTCGCGTTTGGCAATACCAATACGGTCGCAAAACTCGCGAATACTTTCGGGGGTATAACCTGCACGACGTAACCCCGAAATGGTTGGCATGCGGGGATCGTCCCAACCGCTTACAAACTTTTCATTCACCAGTTGCAGCAGTTTTCTTTTGCTGGTAACAGTGTAGTTTATATTACGGCGGGCAAACTCATATTGATGCGATGGATAGATCTCCAGGTTGGCGATCAGCCAGTCGTACAGTTCACGGTGAGGAACAAACTCAAGTGTACAAATTGAATGGGTAACATGCTCAATAGAATCGCTTTGACCATGCGCCATATCGTACATGGGGTAAATGCACCATTTGTCGCCAGTGCGGTGGTGGTGCGCATGTTTAATACGATACAACACGGGGTCGCGCATCAGCATGTTTACATGCGACATATCTATTTTAGCACGCAGGGTACGGGAACCATCAGGAAATTCACCGTTCTTCATGCGGGCAAACAGGTCGAGGTTTTCTTCAACAGTGCGGGTGCGGAAAGGACTGTCCTTACCCGGTTCGGTAGGCGTACCTTTCATGAGCGCTATTTGCTCCGAAGTGGAGTCGTCGACATACGCCAGTCCCTTTTTAATAAGAACGATGGCGAATTCATACATCTGGTCGAAGTAATCGGAGGCGTATAATTCATTCTTAAATTCAAAACCCAGCCAGCGAACATCATCCTTGATACTTTCCACATACTCGGTATCCTCAGTGGTGGGGTTGGTATCATCGAACCTGAGATTGGTATAACCAGGGTACTTTTTAGTAAGCCCGAAGTTTAAACAAATGCTTGAAGCATGACCAATATGCAGGTAGCCATTGGGCTCGGGAGGGAAACGGGTAACAATTGATTTATACTTGCCCTGCTTCAGATCCTCTTCTATGATCTCTTCTATAAAATTCAGACTTTTTTCTTCCGGAGTGTTGATCTCTGCCATAACTCAATGAATTGAATTTGGCAAATTTAACGTAAATCTGGCATCTAATGGCCGGAACAAGTGACAGTTATCGCAGGGACGGGAATAATTTTTGGGGCGCAACGCCCCTGGCGGCGGAGTTTCATTCCGATTGACCGGAATGAAACTTATGGGCAGGTATGACAAAACAATGCTCGCGTACAAATAAGACCTGATCAGTAGCCATACTGCGCAAAAGCGTCAGCTACTACATTCTTTTAACCAGGATCTGTTGTACCATCTTTGATTCGGTAGACAGCTCAAATTTGTGGCTGATCTTGTCTTTACCGTCACGGATGATGATCACCAGTTTACCATTTTCAACCGGAGCTCTGAATACTCTGTTGAAGTTTTTACCGGTAAAAGCAGCATGATACAGGTTATCGCCATTAACATCATTTACCAGGATGTCGAAACGGCCACCATCGGCGTTCTCAAACTTTACATTAAAGTAAACCTGGCCTTCTTCCAATTTCAGGCATGATACAGCGGCGTTTTCACCCTCTTCCAAAGTTGTGTCAGGAACATTAGCTGAAGCAGTAAGGGTTACCATAACTACCAGCAATAGAACAGCGGTTTTCTTTACGTAAGAAAAGGCTTTGTGCATGATTGTTTTCATATTCTTTTGTTTTTTAGATACAAAAATTAATAATATGAAAAGCGAATCGTTTAGAAATGTAGGCAAGCTGTTGATTAACAAGCGAAGACAAGCAGCGTTGGATGGTAGGAGTTAAAAAGATCGATTGAATACCTATGCAAATTTATACAAAAAACGGAAAAAGGTAACCCTATATTACGTTTTCTACAAGAAATAATGTTGTGATAATACAACATACCATGTAAATGAACGTGTTATAAAATTTCTCCATTGGTCACGTGAATATAACAACTTTACAATCACCCTAACACTTAAGTCTATACTTTCAACTCCTAACATTTGACAGGAATGAAGATCTTATGCATGGGTGTAGTTCTACTATTTTCAACATTAAAGACCATTGGTCAGTGGCGGTATCTGCAACTGATAAAGAAAGCCGACTCGTTGCTTGTGGCATCAAACTTTACCGGGGCTGCCGAATTTTATGAAAAAGCATTTAAAACAAGAAAGCCCGATCTAATTGATTTCGTTTATTGCGCACGTTCCTATGCCGAAGCTGGCAACACCGGCAAAGCATTCAATATGCTACAGAAAGCCGCCGACAATGGCTTTATTGAATATGACAAATTACTTACAGACAGCGGCTTTAGAAAAATTCACAAAGACACCAGGTGGATAGCAGTCATAAACAAAGTAAATGACAATTATGCTGAAAAAATGAAAATAAACGGTATTGACCTGGTAAAGGAACTCAATTACATATACGAAACTGACCAGTTACACAGGCTTAAGCTGGATTCTTTATATAAATCTGGATCTAAAGATCAGAAGTTGATGTCACTGTTAAGTGATAGCGTTATGCACTATGACACCATCAACCTTGATAGAATAATAAAGATCATTGACAAATTTGGCTGGCCTGGCATTGATGATGTTGGAAGCAAAGGGAACCTGACTGTTTTCCTGGTAATTCAACATGCGGACTCAGCCACGCAAAAAAAGTACCTTCCTCTTTTAAAAAGATCAATAAAGAACCACCAAAGCAGTCCTGATTTTTATGGCTACTTACTAGATAGGATAATGACATCGGAAGGTAAAAAACAGATATACGGTACACAGCTAACGCTGGATGAAAAAACCAATAAGTACATCCTGTTACCTGTAAAACATCCCGGCCGCATAAATAAGAGAAGAAAAAAACTGGGATTATCAACTATTGAACAATATTTAAAAGAAAATAATTAAACGCAGGTTCAAATCATCGCCGCAACAGTCTGTTTTGTATCAATTGCTGCAAAACCGTTTCCCGCTCGGTACGGCTAATCGGCACATGATACGAACCAATGGCTATATCATTCCCTTCAATGCTCTCAACCTTATTAGCTGCCACTATATACGATTTATGGGTTTTAATGAACCGTGAAGCGGGTAAATGCGTCTCTATGCTGTGAAAGGTTAAATAGGTGATATACTTTTTACCTGTTGTATATACTGCCACATAATTTTGCAACGCCTCTACAAAAAGGATATCATCATACAACACCTTCACCAGTTTGTTATCTGTTTTTATATAAAAGTAATCGGGTTCGGCTGTAGATGTTGCCGGCTGGCTTATTACCTCCTGCATACTGTGTGCTTTTGAAACAGCCTTCCAGAAACGTTCAAATGAAAATGGTTTTACCAAATAATCGATCGCATTCCATTCGAAACCTTCTACCGCATACTGCGGATATGCCGTGGTAAATATCACCATTGGCGGGTGCGCAAGTGTTTTCAAAAATTCCAAACCCGTCATTTTGGGCATTTGAATGTCAAGGAACAACAGGTCTATTTTTTCATGCGCCAGCAGATCGGCGGCTTTTAAAGGATTATCGAACTCTCCGGCCAAATGCAGAAAGGATGCATCCTGCATATATTCCTTCAACCCTTTGCGGGCTATGGGCTCATCATCTATGATAACACAACGGAGTATCATGATAAATGTAAATTGAGTTCAACTTTAAAGATATGCCGATCGTTCTTAATCTGTAAACCATGTTTTCCCGGATACAACAATTCCAGTCTGCGTTTAACATTTGCCAGTCCTATCCCCCCCTCGGGTTCTGTGCTTCGCTGGTGATCGTCTTTTGAATTTTCAACAATAAAAATAAGGGTGCCGTTTTGCCTTTGCAGCTTTACCCTGATAAAATTTTTTTCATGGCTATAATGTGAAATATGCTTGAACGCATTTTCCACAAATGGTATCAGCAACAAAGGCGTTATACGGAACCCTTTAACCTCCTCACCTACTTCAATGCCAACCTCATATTGATTATCTTTTCGTAGCTCCTGTAACCGTATGTAATCCTGCAGGTAATTCACTTCCTTTTCTATTTCAATAGTATGGCTGTTGCATTCGTACAGTTGATATCGCAGCAGGTCGGCCATTTGCAATAAAGTGGTGCGCGCCGCTGTGTTCTGTTTATCGATCAAAAAATAAATAGTGTTCAATGAATTGAACAGGAAATGCGGATTGATCTGCGACTTTAAAAAGTTCAGTTCCGTTTCCGCCTTTTCTTTAGCCATTTCGCCCAGGCGGCGTTGCGCGCGTGCATAGTCGGCCAGCAATTTAATGGCGGCGCCAGTGCTTACCAGTAAGAAGTGCGGGATCACATTGTCGTATACCCGTACTTTAAAACGGTCCCAAATATCGAAGGATGTGTTTAACACCGCACCCTCAACATACATTTTACCAATACTGAATGAAAACACAAGTGCTGCAAACAATAGTATAAACAGAACATATCTCTTCTTATACAACAGCCGGGGAATAAGCAGGTAATTGGTGAGGTAAACCATCAGGGCCAGATCGGCTACTTTAATAAAAGTGATGTACCATCCTTTTGCGGCCGGATAATCCTGGAACCGGAAAAAATGCCATCCAAAGAACAGCAATCCCCAGGCAAGCCAATGCAGCAGGTGATAACGTTGTATAAAACCGGCGGTGTTCATACATCAAATTAAATATACAAAATTGGGATGGGATAACCTGTTACACTTTCCGCACTATTTACTTGACGAAATGCCTGTTGGGAAGGCAGGAAGGGGTAGAAAAGAAAAAAGAGCTGTAGAAACAGCCCTTTACCATTAATCAATAACCTATGAAAAACACTATTTAATTATGTAGATCAAAGATATACCGTAGAAAGCCGGGTTCATAATCCTTTCGATGTTTGAATCTAAAAGCCCGACGAATTAGCGTTAAAAACCGATAAGCAAAAATCAGCGGGCGCCGAATAAAAGGCTGCCGATACGCACCATCGTACTTCCCTCTTCAATGGCTAGTTGAAAATCACCGCTCATTCCCATTGATAAGGTAGTAAATTGACTATTCCATGGTAATGCAGAACAACCATCGAACAGTAATTTCAGGTACTTAAACTCTTTTCGCACCTGCTCAAGGTCATCTGTGAACGAAGCCATGCCCATTAACCCCGATACCTCCACGTTTTTCAGTTCATTTAAGAGTTTATACTTATGAATGGCATCCATCACATCCATCAATTCGATCTCGTTAAAACCGAATTTGGTTTCTTCCTGGGCAACATGCACCTGTAACAGGCAATGAATTACCCGATCGAATTTGCGGGCCTGTTTATCAATTTCAAGAAGTAATTTGTAGCTATCTACTCCGTGGATCAAATGCACAAAGGGGGCAATGTATTTTACTTTGTTCGATTGCAGGTGACCGATAAAATGCCAGCGGATGTCGTTGGGTAGTAGTAACTGTTTTTCGGCTAATTCCTGAACATAGTTCTCGCCAAAATCCTGTTGTCCCAGGTCGTATAGTTCCTGAATATCACTGGCTGGTTTGGTTTTAGAAACCGCTACCAGGGTCGTTTGCGTTGATTGAAGCTGCTTATTAATTTCCAGATATGCTTTTGTATTTACCGCCATCAGTATTTCTATTTAGTTTGTTATACAAACAAAACATTATGCCGCGGCAAAGGTACATGGGAAAAGCTTTTAATGCTTTATGATTAGTGAGTGCGAGGGAAATAAAAAGAAAGAATAGAATGAAGGGAGGATAAGAAAGGAGAAATCTTAACTAATGGTTTTTATAAATCTAAAATCCATTGAGGAACGGGGTACTTGTCCAGAATTTCATTTGCACGAGCAATGTGTTTAGGGTTCTCTTCCATTTTAGCCCGTAGCTCGTCAAGCTCAGGATCGTATTTATCTCGAGTAGGATCCAGACTAGGAGGAAATTGAAATTCTATTTTAGCTTTCTCATCCTTCATATATCAAATTTATTTATTTTCTTTCGCTTTACCAAAAACGCTTCATAAGCCGCATTCTTCTCAAATTTAACAAACTCCTTTCCCATAAATCCCCAAACATGAAAATCCTTCTCAATTAATCCAAGGTTATTGGTGATGCCCATTCGATATAGCCTTGTTCTTGCCAGGGTGCTCCCGGTCGCAATTATTGAAGCATCGGGATAACGATCAGTAAACGTATATAAAGATCTTGCAACGGTCGCCAACACCTTTCGACTGTCGCCGTTGTTAGTGATTATCTGATCATCAAAGTCGTTAATTGATCCATTATAATCACCAAAACCTAAATTATAGATGTTCTCTCTTCGTGTTTGGGAATAGTAAACTATCTTTTCTATTTTTCCTTTCGGGCCTTCACTAAAAAATCTAAATCTTTTGGCCTCTAACTCAAAGTGACATTCATACCTATCATCTATCATCAAAATAAATTTAGTAGTTAATTAGATATCCTAGTTAACTACTAATCGTAGCTAGTAACATATATGCACAACTTTGCTACTTCAATATCGACCGGCTAATTACAATACGCTGAACTTCGCTGGTGCCTTCATAGATCTGGGTGATCTTGGCATCGCGCATAAGTCGTTCAACATGGTATTCCTTTACATATCCATAGCCACCATGTACCTGTACCGCTTCCACGGTTACCCACATGGCTGTTTCGCTTGAATATACTTTGGCCATTGATGAACTTAAGGTATAATCGAGGTGTTGATCTTTTTCCCATGCAGCTTTCAAACACAATAACCGGGCGCACTCAATGCGGGTAGCCATATCGGCCAGTTTAAACTGTATAGCCTGGTGATGCATGATCTCTTTACCAAAGGCCTTTCTTTCTTTTGAATATTTCAATGCCAGCTCATAAGCGCCGCTGGCTATACCCAATGCCTGCGAGGCAATACCAATACGCCCACCGGCCAGGGTCTTCATGGCAAAAGTAAACCCAAACCCGTCGCCGCCTATTCGGTTCTCCTTTGGCACTTTTACATCGGTAAATGTTATTGAATGGGTGTCACTTCCCCTAATACCCAGTTTATTTTCCTTGGCGCCAACGGTAACGCCGGGCCAGCTTTTTTCTACAATAAATACATTGATGCCTTTGCTTCCCTTCGAAACATCTGTTTGGGCAATTACCAGGTAAATGGATGCAGACGAGCCATTCGTGATCCAGTTCTTAATTCCATTCAACAAATAGTAGTCGCCTTTATCTTCTGCTGTGGTGCGTTGTGAAGTAGCATCGCTGCCCGCTTCGGGTTCACTTAACAGGAAAGCACCTATATGCAACTCACCGTTCTTGCGGCCCTGCGCCAGGTCAACCAGGTACTTTCTTTTTTGATCTTCTGAACCAAACTTTTCGAGCCCCCAGCAAACAAGACTATTATTAACACTCATACTTACGCTTACACTGGCATCTATCTTACTTATCTCTTCCATGGCCAGCACATAACTTATTGTGTCCATGCCGGCGCCACCATAGTCGGGGCTCACCATCATACCCATAAAGCCCAGTTCGGCCAGTTTCAAGATCTGCTCCCTGGGAAATTTCTGCTGTTCATCGCGTTCTATAACCCCTGGCAAACACTCGTTTTGGGCAAAATCGCGGGCAGCCTTCTGTATCATTAAATGTTCTTCGGTAAGTTGGAATTGCATACAACGAATTTAATAATTGGCCGCAAGATAATAGAATTCATGACAAAAAACTAACACTTGTTCGTGTTATTTTTTTGGGGGTAGTGCATGCATTGGCTGGTGGCGTGTAATCATTTGTCAGGTTGCATATTTGCGCCATTAACGCTCCGGCCTCTTCATGCTCCATTTCCATCATATGAACAGGTTGACTAATATAAGCCGTACTCCCAATTGGAAGGCTATTAATCTGCTTTAAAGCTTTATCAACCTCCTTTATACGGGGAAATAGCACAGTTTCTTCCTTTGCATATGGCTATCCATTTCCAGTTGAAGGCTGGCAAACAAATTAAATATCTGTTGCATATAAGGGAAACGGTCGCCATGTTTTGTAGCCACGCGATACAAATGCTGATAAATTACAGGCATGGCATGTTTAACAAATACATGATGTTTGAGAACAATATAATCTGTGAGTTCTGAAACCGACATGGTGCTTAATAACTGATCTTCCACAGTAAACCCAGGCTCAAATACCTGATGCAATTCTTCCAGAACAGGTTCAACAGGTATATTCTTTTCTATACATGCCTGTTGCAGTGTACGTTTTCCTTTACAACAAAAATCGAGATGGTATTTTTCAAAAACGGCCGCCGCCTGATGCCTGTCCGATACGATCGCCGCCAACGTATGGTCTTTATATTTAAGCATGATATATTTTTATCCAAAATTCTATCATGCCTTACCTATTGCTTATGACTGCAATCATAGCGAAAGAAAATATTGAAGGTCGAATGGCAAATGTTGAATTATGAAGTAAATACACCGGGTATAAGATTTAATCAAAAAAACATCCATCTTCTTTTTCTTTCATTCAACATTCATCATTGGTCATTCAATATTCATCATTTACCCGATAAGGCCTGTTAAACCTTATTCCCTATTTTTGATTCACTGCTCATTGTTATAAAAATTAAATAGTTATGTCCCGTAAAGACAAAAAAATAGTTCAGGTAACATCAGAAATTGGCCGGCTGCGACGATTGTTAGTACATAGTCCCGATAGTGGTTTGGGTAAAGTGGTGCCCTCAAAAGCACAGGACTGGTTGTTTGAAGATATTGTACACCTTGAAACCATGCGTAAAAAAGAGTATGATCATTACACAAAGGTCTTATTATACTTTTTAGATCCACAAAAAATAAAAGGCCGTTTGCAACAGGTAGACGCGCCCGAAAACAACAGGGATTTTTATAAACCTGAAAAGAAAGACTTCTACAAAAGTGATAAAGTAGTTGAGCTGGAATGGCTGCTGGCCGATGTGTTGGAAGACCAGGAAATAAAACTAAAACTTATTGCATCGGTTTGTGCGGTTGAAGGCTGCTCATACGCCACCCAAAACGAGCTGCTGTCGTTATCGCCTGTTAAACTATCAAAGGTCATCATCAGCGGCACTATTGAAGACGACCGGCTGATATTTCCCCCCATTCCCAACTTTATTTTCACCCGCGATATCGGCATTGTGATCAATGAATACGTATTACTAAACAAACCGGCGAAAATAGCCCGCCTGCGCGAAGCACTGCTGGCCAAATATATATTCTTTAACCATCCGTTATTTGAAACGTATCGCGATAACATTCTGGAAATACCAGACACGGCCCATCACTTTCTTTTACCACGCGATAATGATGAAAAGAAAGTAACGCTTGAAGGCGGTGATGTAATGGTGGTACATAAGGACCACTTACTCATTGGCATAAGCGAACGCACTACTATGGAAGCTGCCCGCCAGGTAGTGAATATGCTGTTTGAAAGGAACATCGTTAAAAAAATAACGGCGATAAAAATACCACGCCGGCGCGACTACATGCACATCGATACCATCTTTACACAGGTAAAGCGCAACATGTGGGTGATGCTGGGCGCATTCAGCAAAAAGGTAATGAAACACGAAGGCGCCGACCCTGTAGAACGAATTTTGGAAGGCGGCCTTAAAAAAGAAGATAAGATCAAGATCATTCAATTTAAGAAAAAGGATCCTGAGAACCCCGTATTCTTCGATAACCTGGAAGAATTGCTTACAGATATCAGTGAGAACGACCTTGATTGCAAAGAAAAAGTAAAGTTCATTTATAGCGGAAATAACAAGTTCCCCTTCGATACCCGCGAACAATGGACCGATAGCTGTAACCTGCTTGCCTTAAAAGAAGGCGTGGTGCTGGGGTACGACCGTAACGATAAAACAGTAGAAGCTTTTCGTGAAGCCGGTTTTAACATAGTGCATGTTAAAGACCTGCTCGATCAGTTAGAAAAGGAAGAAGTGACACCCGATGATATAGAGAACACGCTTATATTAATACCATCAGCAGAGCTCTCACGAGCCCGGGGTGGTTTCCATTGTATGAGCATGCCATTGCTCAGAGACGATATTGATTAACACACTTCACACAATTTTATGCAAACAACATCGCACATATTGATGATAAGGCCGGTACATTTTGGGTTCAATGCCCAAACGGCCGTGAACAATGCGTTTCAGGTAGAAGGCGCCGATACGGCCGCACAGGAAAAAGCACAAATGGAGTTTGACAATTTCGTAACCCTGCTTCGCTCGAATGATATTGATGTAACCGTTATCGATGATTCGCCGGAACCACATACCCCCGACTCTATTTTCCCCAATAACTGGATCTCGTTCCACAGCAATGGCATTATTTGCCTGTATCCCATGTTTGCCGAAAACCGGCGGCAGGAACGTAAACCAGCCGTTATTGAACAACTGAAGCAAAAGTTCAACATAACCGATACAATCGATTTTACCGGTTATGAAAAAGACCAGCTGTATTTGGAAGGCACCGGCAGTATGGTGCTCGATCGCGATCATAAAATAGCCTATGCCTGTCTTTCGCCCCGAACTAATAAACTTGTATTGGATGATTTTTGCAAACAAATGGGTTACCGGCCCGTATTGTTCACTGCAGTTGATTACAATGCAAAGGATATTTATCACACCAACGTTATGATGTGCGTTGCCGACAGGTACGTAGTTGTTTGCCTCGATTCACTCCCCTATCATGCAGAATTTCAAATGATGCAGGAAACAATAGGTAAAACCGGTAAAGAATTGGTGAATATCAGTCTTGAACAAATGGGCCAGTTTGCCGGCAACATGTTACAGGTGCAAAACAGATCGGGTGAAAAATTGTTGGTCATGTCGAGCCAGGCATATGCATCACTACGTCCTGAGCAAATAGAAAAACTGGAAGGTTATAACCGTATACTGCATGCGCCATTAACTACTATTGAAACCAATGGTGGTGGCAGTGCACGTTGCATGCTAGCAGAGATATTCCTTTAAGAGAAGGCCCATTAGTCAAAGAAGTAGTAGCCGGTTACAAGTTACAGGTTGCAGGGTTATCAATTGCGGAATGCTGATGACAGGTTAGCTTCACAAATTTCCAGACCTTGAAACCTGTAACCTGTAACCTGGAACCTGTAACTAGTACCCAATTAGCTCCTTAGTTTTTCTAATCCTTCTTCAAAGGAAATAGGCTCGTAGCCTAGCTCCCTCCTCGCCTTCTCTATAACAAACCCCGTTTTCATTGGCCGGCGGCCGGGTTGTTTAAATGTAGAAGCATCCACCTTTACAATTTTACCGGCATCGAGGTTGAATTTGGCAGCCGTTTTAAGTGCAATATCATAAGGCGTTAACCAGTCTTTTCCTGAAATATGGTAAATGCCGATAGCCTTCTTTTCAATAATAAGCGCAATACCTTTTGCCAGATCTTCAACATATGTAGGTGTACGAAGTTGATCGCTTACTACCTGAATAGTTTTGCCGTGTTCAAGACTTTCCTTTACCCAGCTAACAATATTGCTTCGTGTACCTTTTAATAAATTACCATACACCAGGCAGGTGCGTACTATAGCAAACGGTATGTCGCTTGTTTGCACCATGCTTTCGGCCTGCAATTTTGAAAACCCATACAAGCTGATGGGTAAAGCGTCATCTTCCTCTTTGTAATTTCCCTGCTCGCCATCAAATACAAAATCGGTTGATATAAAGATGAAGTGACTGCTAAAAGTTTCAGCATCAGTAAGTATTTGTGCAGTGCCCTGTACGTTGATTCGTTCACATTGTTCAGGTTGCAATTCACAGTCATCAACGTTTGTCATGGCTGCCGCATGTACTACCACATCGGGCTTCTCACGGTTCATGACAGCATACGTATCAAACGCATTCGCAATGTCCATTGAATGATAGGTATAATTATCAGAAGGTTCAAATGGCAATCGTGATTCGCCGCGGCTTGTGGCCACTACCTGATAATTTTTGTCGAGTAATAACTTAGTTAAGTGCTGCCCCAATAATCCATTTGCTCCGGTAATAAGTACTTTCAGTTTCATATCCCTTTATTATATTTCGTTTTCTTTCAGGCGTAAAATATCTTACTAAAAACCCGGCTGCTCAAAAAGTTAAGCACAATACTTTCTACCACATTCATTATCTTGAACCCGCATTACGCGTTAACCTGCAACCTGTTCAACTAAACCTTTATCCTTAACAAAAAAGCAATATTGGTTAAAAAAAATAGTGTTTCGCAAAAAAATCATCGTTTTACAAAGCAATTTTAGTGTTTTTTCGAGTCAATGTGTACTTAACACGTGTATCAAAACAAAACCTTATTTTTGGGCCGCCTTTCAAAAAATGATTAGACAGCCGTTAACGATTTTCCTTTTGCAGATTCGCAAGATTATTAAATAAAACAGATTTTATTCATGGCAAAAAAGGTGACTAAAATCGGTGTCCTTACCTCGGGAGGTGATTCTCCGGGTATGAACGCCGCCATACGGGCAGTTGTGAGAACCGGAAATTATTATGGACTTGATGTGTTTGGTATCATGCGCGGTTATAGCGGGATCATTGAAAATGATATAGTACCCATGCATTCGCGCAGTGTGGCCAACATTATTCAAAGAGGTGGAACTATCTTAAAAACAGCCCGCTGCAAGGAATTCTTCCAACCCGAAGGTCGTCAGAAAGCGTATCAAAACCTCAAAAAACTGGGCATTGATGGTTTAGTGATCATTGGTGGCGACGGTTCTTTCAGAGGCGCCGATATCTTTAGCCGCGAATTCGACATCCCCTGTATTGGCTTACCTGGCACCATCGACAAAGACATTGCCGGTACCGACTTTACCATTGGCTTTGATACAGCTGTAAATACAGCGGTAGAATCTATCGATAAAATTCGCGATACAGCCGATGCGCACGACCGTTTGTTCATTATTGAAGTAATGGGCCGTGATGCCGGTTATATTGCCCTGCACAGTGGTATTGCCACTGGCGCTGAACACATACTGATCCCTGAACGTAAAACAGATATTGAAGAGCTGGTTGGGTCGCTTCAGGAAAAAGAGCGCCGTAAAAAACTCGTGAACATGGTGGTTGTCGCCGAGGGTGATGAATTTGGCGGCGCCAATGAGGTGGCCAAAGTGGTGAAAGAACGCCTTCCTTTCATGGATACCAGGGTTTGTATCCTGGGACACATTCAACGGGGTGGTTCTCCTACCTGTTTAGACAGGCTTATTGCCAGCCGTATGGGTTATGCCGCTGTAGAATCGCTGCTCGAAGGCCGGCATAATGTAATGGTGGGTATCTTAAACAACCGTATGCATTACACCCTGCTTGAAAGAGCGGTGAAATCGAAACAAAAGATCAGCGAAGAGTGGATCAAGATCGTAAAGATCCTGGCAAGCTAATTGAATTGACAAATACTAAGCAAAGGACCTGCATCGTTAAACCTGAATTTTAGAAACAAGAAATTAATACAATGGCAAGAGATTTAACCAAGTACCTGCATAATGAAATGGATAAGGAAGCAGGCATTCAGCATACTATACACAGAACCAAAATTGTTGCTACAGTAGGCCCTGCCTGTGACACATACGAAAAACTGCTTGAACTGGTAAAAGCAGGGGTTAATATTTTCCGCCTCAACTTTTCTCACGGCACCCACGAAAACAAAGCACAGATCATTGAGCATATCCGTGCTATCAACTCTAAAGAGCCTTATAACATTTCAATACTGGCCGACCTGCAAGGTCCCAAATTACGTGTTGGTGAAATAGAGAACGGCGCCCTGCTTATTGAGCCAGGCGACATTCTCACCTTTACTTCAAAAGAAAAAGTAGTAGGCACCAAAGAAAAGATCTATGTTAGTTACCCTAACCTGCACGAAGACGTAGAAGTGGGCAACAAGATCATGATCGACGATGGCAAACTGGAAGTAGTTGTAACCGAAATTACCAAAGCCGGTGATGTAAAAGTACAAGTTACCTACGGCGGTATGCTTTTACCTAAAAAAGGTGTTAACCTGCCCGATACAAAAATATCACTGCCCGCTTTAACCGAAAAAGACCTTATTGACCTCGATTTTATCATTGGTCAAAAAGTTGACTGGGTAGCGCTTTCGTTCGTTCGTAAAGCAGAAGATATCATTGACCTTAAAAGAAGACTGGCAGAAGCCAACAGCAAATCGAAAGTTATTGCCAAAATAGAAATGCCTTCAGCCCTGGTTGACCTGCGCAATATCATCCTCGAATCGGATGGCGTAATGGTGGCCCGTGGCGACCTGGGTGTTGAGTTGCCGGTTGAAAAAGTACCAATGGCTCAACGCGACATCATTCGTAAATGTATCCACCGCGCCAAACCGGTTATTGTGGCTACACAGATGATGGAAAGTATGATCGACCGCGTAAAACCTAACCGCAGTGAGATCACCGACGTGGCCAACGCTGTATTGGAAGGCGCCGATGCGGTGATGCTGAGTGGCGAAACCGCTACCGGTAAACACCCGGCCCTGGTTGTTGAAACCATGCGCAAGATCATTGTGGAAGTAGAACGTACCGAATACCGCTATAACCGCGAAGAAGACCTGAAACCTTTGCCGCACTCGCCTTCTTTCCTGAGTGATGCTATCATCTATAATGGCTGTAAACTGGCAAAAGATACCAGAGCCGAGGCGCTGATAGGTATGACGCAAAGTGGTTATACCGCCTTTGTGCTCAGCAGCTACCGCCCATATTCACCACTGTACATCTTCACAAAAGAAAAAACACTGGTAAATCAGCTTAGCTTAAGCTGGGGTGTTCGCGCCTTCTTCTATGATGAAGAAGAAAGCCTGGATGATATCATGTTCGACCAGATCAAGATCCTGAAAGAAAGAGGTTTCCTTAAAACCGGCGATGTGGTGGTAAATACGGGTAGTACGCCAATTCACCTGCATATTCCTACCAACGTAGTGAAGATCACGAAAGTAGACTAAAACATATCACACTTTATATCATAAAGAAGCCCCGACGGCAACCGTCGGGGCTCTTTATTATATTATTCTCAACCCTTATTACTGATACTGAATATAGATCGGTTGAGGTTTTAATTTCAATACTTCAGCTGGTTGCAATACGTGGCTGTTAGCCTCGCGCAAGTCGTTCTTGTAGAAGATCTTAAAGCCGGTGAACTGTACAGGCTCTTTGTAAACGAACTGTTTGTAGGTGTTGAACTTACGAGCCTGGTGTCCCCAACCATCCATATCCATAACTACCTGAACTTCAGGTTGTAATTTGATGTTTTTATAGTTGGTTACCATAGCCTGGGTAAAACGGTGCACAACCAGTATTTTGGGCGGCAGGTTATAGGTTTTAACCAGTTTGGCCAGGTAATTAGAAGTCCAATTGATGTCTGCAGCATCAAAGGTGCCAATAACGGAACCAGGCTTTTTGCCGGTCTTCATAGAAAACTCTGGGTCGATTCCAAAATGAACGTTTGGCAACTTCAACCATTTTTCAAGCTTTGGCACTTCTTCTTCGAGCGTACTTAAAGCAACCTGTATATCAAGGAACACAATGGCGTTCATTTTATTGGCCATATTAATAGCCCTTTCAATATGAGCAGCAGGCATACGCAAACGGTATTTGCCATCATCGCCAGGGCTGCCCTGTGCAGTAAGCGCTATATAGTGAATGGCCGGAATAACATCAACAGCCGTATCCGCAGCCTTCCATTTTTTAACTTCATTACCTAATTTTTCAATAACCACATCTTCGGGGTATTCACCCAGTACACCCATTTTCTTTGAATAGAAATTACCGTAATACGACACAACACGTTTAAAAGGAAGAATGGCGCCAGGTAATGGATAAGCGCCTTTTACCGGCCATTTACCGCTTGAATCGCCATTGGCGTTCCTGTTGAGCATTGCATGAAATAAAGCCGTATCAAGTGGTGGAAGTGAAGGTTTTACAGCGTCAGTGTCACTTTTCACCCCGGCCTTTTCCTCGCCTGCGGTTTGAACCGTTTCAGCTTTTGCACCGCCGGGTTTGCACATGCTAAATGATAGTGTAGAAAGAGAAAGTACAGATAGTGCACCTGTCCAAATAAGGGCAGATTTCTTCATGGTAATTGATTTTTTAACAGAAGGCCACCAGGCCTTATTTTGATGATTCATACGTTGCTCTACGGAAAGAGTAAAGATCGGGTAATTTGATAACAACGCTATTATATGTGAATATATTTTGGAAGTTGACCCGTTTTAGCAATGCTTTGACATTTCGAATTTTAATGCCTCAACCGGTGCGTTATAAACAAACCAGTGTAACTTTATAGAACAGATCTTAATTCTTTTAAATGTTACGCCATGGGTACGCTTCAACAAATTAACCGGTGGAGCCTCGCACATCATCCCCGTTGGCTGGTTGTGGTGCGCGTTGCGTTAGGTATCTGTCTCTTCTTTAAAGGCATTTTTTTCCTGGTAAATACACAAACACTTGAAGACCTGGTAAGGGGCAGCCTTGTTGCCAACCGGGCCGACTGGATGGTGATCTTCATTACCTGGTCGCACCTGTTGGGAGGCTTTTTAATAATCATTGGGCTATTGACCCGCTGGGCTGTGTTGTTGCAAATACCCATACTAATGGGCGCCATTATATTCGTTAATACCCAACGGGATGCATTTGGCTCATTCGAACTGCCATTTGCATTCATCATACTATTATTACTTATAGTGTTCCTGATAGAAGGAGGCGGGCCTATTTCGCTCGACAATTTCTTCAGCAAACACCAGGCCTGACGGCCGAAGTACGAAGTAGGAAATATGAAGTATGAAGAACCCGAATTTTGAGCCTCGCTCTCTATTTTTACCTCCTACTTCTTACTTCATATTCTTTTGAGGTACACTCATTCTATTCCCCCTCATAGATTACTCCTGAGGTAGGCGTTTCATGCAATTCAATACGGTGCATGGCGGGCAGGGCTGGCTTTAGCTGGTCCCAGATCCATACTGCAATTAACTCGCAGGTAGGGTTTTCCAAACCAGGTATATCGTTCATCAGCTTATGATCTAATTGAGTTACTACCGGTTTTATGATCTTCTTTAATTCCGCAAAATCAATGATCCAGCCGAATTGGGGATCGGGCTTGCCTTTTAGCCACACACGTAAACGATAGGTATGGCCATGAATGTTCTTACATTTATGCCCATCGGGCACATTAGGTAAAAAATGGGCTGAATCGAACGTAAATTCTTTATAAAGCAGCATAAATAAATTGAAGCCGCAAAGTTACTAAAGAATTCTTACAAGAAACTGATACCTATCAGGCGAGTTCACGTTTATGGTCAGTTCTTAGTTTTTAGTTCTCAGTTCACTGTTTTGAGTTATTCAGTTGTTCAGTTGTAAGTTTCATAAGGTCTCGCTTCGCTCGCCTTTTTCCTCGTCAACTTAACTCATTAACTGTATTCCCTCTATCAACATTATCACCTTCATCACCTTTTCAACTTCCTTGTTAACTTGTCAACCTGTTAACCTGTCAACCCCTGTATTTCCTTACCTCAAGCCCACAAAAAACCCCGGCAAACATAGTCGCCAGGGTCTATTTATGGGTTTTTCGAAATAACTATTTATGTAGCGTAATGGTGCCCAGATCGGTTTCTTTACCAACAGTTACCGAAACATTACTGATGGTAGTATCCTTATAACCATTACCGGCATTAACATATACAGAATATGTTCCAGACTCAAGGCCACGCACTTTAAAGCGGCCATCTTTCCATGGGAATGCATAAGCGGTATCGGTGCCACTTAAAATTGAAATAATGGGTTTTGCATCTACCGGTTTAATAATACCTTTTACAGCACCTGATTCTTTAATAATAAATGCGCGAATGAACGGCGACAGATAGAACTCGTTATTACGCAGGCGAACGATAGAACGGCCGCAATCAAAATCGAGCCACAAACGGTAGTGACCGCTTGAATAATTATCCCACTCATGACCATACAGTTTAATGGTAATAGTAGTTTGATTATTGAAAAGGTTAAGCGGGTAGTTAACGCTATCCTTAACAATAGAATTATTTGTACCAAGCGTGATAACTATTTTACGAACAGTACCATCGGTTACCAAACCATTGCCCAACAAGGTATCAACGCCATTACGTAAAGACAACAGATCGTATACACCTGGCGCTACAGCCAGCGAATCCCAGATATAACATTTTTTAGTACTGTCCCAATCCCGACGGCTGCGCGTTTTATCGCAGGTATCAACCAACACCTTTACCGATTTAATATCGATCAATACCTTGTCGAAATAATCAGTAGGTCCGTCGGTTAAATAAAGATCCAAAGATTGCTTACCTGCAGGCACAGTTGTATTGTCTGACTTATCTTTAGAGCAGGCAAAAAAAATGATTGCTCCGGCGGCAACAACCATTACATACTTAAACAGGTTTCCCATTGATTTCATGATTTGCTTGTTTTGTTTTAATCAAAAACATTTCAACAGAGGTTTAACAATTACCATGCCTGTGTAACCAAAACACACAAGTATAAATGTTTGCATTTACCCAACCCAATTACCTCGTATACGTACACCCGCTTTCATTGGGAAAATCATCACTTTTTTCAAAAAAACAGCCCGTCCTGATTAAACCTTTCGCAAAGGCGCCGGTCTAAACCCGATTAGCGATGTTTCCCCTTTTTATAAATTTTTAGTCCACCTTTTTTGTAGACTTAAATAAATACCCTATCATTGTGGTAGATTTAACCATCATGCAATTGTATAATTCAAAAGAGCGATGTTGACTGGTATAAAAAAGCAGTAGTATACCTTTTCCAAACATCAAAATATTGCAGTATGAACCGCACACATCGCAGTTTGCTTATTGCGTTACCGGCATTTATTTTACATACGTCAGAGATCTATCCCGACCGGCCGCATACAATAGCAGGAACTGTTAAGAACAGCGCTACCGACAAAACAATTGAAAATGTTTATATCTATATAACCTCAGGGGAAGAAGAAGCCCTGTCAAAAAGCAACGGCACCTTTACTATTTCAACCTGGCAGGACCTGCCAGTGACACTTGTAATTGAACATCCAATATATAAACAAAAGAAGATCCGTATCACGGATGCTTCACAATATCAGCTCATTAAACTTGATCCTAAACAATAAAGCAAATATCCGCACCAATCTTTACAGGTTATGAAATTGAATCTGCTTGCATTGGCAGTGCCTTTCTTTCTGATTTTTATGGCACTGGAGTTCTTTATTGCCCGGCAAAAGAAAAAGCCCGTTTTTAATCTGCACCATTCCATAGCAAATATCAGCGTTGGAATTGCAGAGCGCCTGCTCGATGTATGGGTAACCGGCTTGTTCTTTTTCATCTATGACTACCTGCAAAAAAACTTTGGGTTGTTTCATATTGAACCGGGCATTTTATTATGGATCATCCTGTTGCTATGTACCGATTTTCTGTGGTATTGGTATCACCGGCTGGCGCATGAGATCAATTTGTTTTGGGCAGTGCATGTAGTGCATCATCAAAGTGAAGATTTTAATTATACCGTATCGGCCCGTATAACCGTATTCCAGGCTTTTGTGCGTACGGGTTTTTGGGCAATACTTCCTATACTGGGTTTTCCGGCTTCTATGATAACCAGTCTTTTACTGGTGCATGGGTTGTACCCATTCTTTATACATACCCAGCTCATAGGAAAACTGGGCCTGCTGGAATATATTCTGGTTACGCCTTCGCACCACCGGGTGCATCATGCAAGCAATGAAAAGTACCTCGATAAGAACTATGGCGATGTGTTCATTATATGGGATAAACTGTTTGGTACATTTCAAAAAGAGGAAGATGATGTGAAGATCGAATATGGACTAACCCACCCGTTGAAAAGTTATAGTTTTTTGTGGCAGCACTTTCACTTCCTTGCCGAGCTGTTTTTGGCAGCACGGAAAACCAAAGGAACCCTCAATAAATTGAAACTGATCTTTGGCCGGCCCGACCTTATAGACCCCCAATTTCGCGAGCATGCAGAGGAAAAACTGCTGGTGCAGAAAAATGATGTACCGGTTGATAAGCCACTGAACCGTTATGTGGTATGGCAAGTTGTGTTAAGCCTGGTTTTACTGTTTGTATTTATTCTCTTTGACAGATATCTGCCTGCACATCAACAGGTGCTTATTACCATTGCCTTATTGCTTACGCTCATCAATTGCGGGGCAATTATGGAACAAAAGCAATGGGTGGTATACCTCGAGTTCCTGCGGCTGCTTACCGTTACCATTGGGGTTATGATAGCATATTCAAGCTGGTGGTACAGCATATTGCTAATACCGGCTGCAGCCATCTTATTCACCTGGTATTTCGAGAACATCCGTAACTGGTATCTGCGTTGGGTTTACACAGGCGAGTAGTAAATGGCGAGTGGCAAGTGGGAATACAGGCGGTAAAAGGAAACCGTGAGTCGCGAATTTAAACCCTACTAGCCACTTACCACTAGCCACTAGTAATAAATGAGTTACGTGGCCGAGAAGGAAAGGCGGAGGACCGCAAACCCTCCCACGGTGGTTCGAATCCACCCGTAACTGCTGTTTTTCATATGGCAAGCAATCATTCATTCATTCAGGGCGGTGTTTCTACACTGCCTTCTTTTTTATGTATGGGCATAAAAAAAGCTCCCTGGCGGGGAGCATCTATGAACAGGCAATCGTTATTGTTTTAATCGTTAACCAAAGTTTCTTTTTTAATTTGAAATGAACAAACGTTAGCGCGCAACATACCGCAAAACACCCCCTAAAGCTAATACATTAAACAAATTTACATATTCACTAATTCACATAAACAGAATCAAAAATTTCAACATTAGGCCAAATAACATCTTACTTATTTATGTAGAATTCATTTAAAACAACAAAAACCGAAAAATTCATCATTTTCTAATACCTCAACCTAAAATCAAAAAAAACAAAAAAAAATTTTATTTTTTTTTAAAAGTGCCCCTGTTTTATGGCGTTTTTGGGTAAAATGGCGGCCCTCGTCAATAATCAGGTACTAAAAAGGGTGTTGTAAAAACAACACCCCCGATATATACTTTCGACCTTTTATGCCCGCTTCCGTTTTACCTCACTACATGCTGAATCTATAGCCTTCGATATTTCGGGCTGACTCAGCCTTCCATCATACACTTCACCATTAATATACAGGGTTGGTACGCTTCTAATGCCTTTGTCAAGCGCCTCCAACAGATCGGTACGAACCGTCCAGCCGTATTTACTTTCTACCAGGTCGGGCAGAAAGTTCTTACTGGTTACTCCCACTTCCCGGGCGTATTCCCGTAAACTAATGGCGCCCAACCTACGATTGTGCGCATACAACAGGTTATGCATTTCCCAGAATTTGCCTTCCTGGGCAGCAGCAACAGCCGCTTCGGCCGCCTTATGTGCATGCTGATGTATTTGCGTCATAGGAAAATGCCGGTAATTAAGTCTTACCTTCTTGCCATGCGACTCTAACAGTTTCATCATTACCCGGTGTACTTTGGCACATTCCTCACTCTCATAATCACCATAAAAGACCATACTTACCGGCGCATGGGGGTCGCCGGCCCATAGTCCCTTGGTTGAAATGATCTCTTTGTTCTTATCATTCTTAATTGGCATATATACTCCTCTTTCATTTTGTTTTAGCGGTTATTACAAAATTGAAAAGGGCCACTCTACTTATCAGCAGAGTGGCCCTGGTTCAAGTTCATACATCATCAATTTCCTATCCTATCAAAACCTGTCAGGCCTTTTCCCCAAAATCAAGTGCCCCGTTCCATGCCTGACAGGCTCGTGCTCACAAGATCTAACTCACTCACATCTTATATAACATTGTACCTTCCATTTGGTTTTTAACCGGCCTAACTTTCCTTTCTTTTAACAAGTCCTTAATTCTTCTTACTTCACCTTCTCGGGGGTTTCATTTCTGAACACTACCACTCCATCAAATACGTCGACCATAACGGGTTTGCTTTTATCAATATCTGCTGCAAGTATTTTTTTACTCAATGGATTAACGATCTCTTTCTGGATGAGCCTTTTCAACGGCCGGGCGCCAAACTGCATATCAAATCCCTGCTCTGCCAGGTATTCGAGTGCATAATCGCTGAACCGCAGATCGATACCATTTTCAGCCACCTGTTTTTTCAAACTGTTCAACTGGATCTGCACAATTCCAATGATCTGTTTTTTCAACAATGGCTGGAACATGATCACTTCATCGACCCGGTTCAGGAACTCGGGTCTTATGGTTTGCCTTAGCAGGTTCATCACTTCAACCTTAGCCCTTTCCGTTGCCTTTTCTACATCCTGTTCTTTAACATCTTCAAACGCATCCTGTATAAGATGGCTACCAATATTGCTGGTCATAATAATGATGGTGTTCTTAAAATTCACCACACGGCCTTTGGCATCGGTAAGGCGACCATCGTCGAGTACCTGTAACAACACATTCCAAACATCGGGGTGTGCCTTTTCAATTTCATCGAGCAACACCACACTATATGGTTTACGACGAACAGCCTCGGTAAGTTGTCCGCCTTCTTCATATCCTACATAACCGGGAGGAGCGCCCACCAGGCGGCTCACGGTATGTTTTTCCTGGTACTCACTCATATCTATGCGGGTCATCATACTTTCATCATCGAACAGGTACTCGGCCAGGGCCTTTGCCAGCTCTGTTTTACCAACACCTGTTGTTCCCAGAAAAATAAATGAACCGATGGGCTTTTTGGGATCGTGCAATCCCGCTCTGCTTCTGCGAATAGCATCGGCTACGGCTGTTATCGCCTCATCCTGACCCACAACGCGCTCGTGCAGTTTTTCTTCCAGCTGCAATAATTTCTCTTTATCACTCTGCAACATGCGGCTCACCGGAATACCTGTAGACTTTGCTATTGTTTCGGCAATATCTTCTGCATCCACTTCTTCCTTCATCAACCGTTTGTTCTCACTAATGGCATTCAGCTGCTGCGAATAGTCATTTATTAACTGTTCCTGTTCTTTGATCTTGCCATAGCGTATTTCAGCAACTGTACCATAATCGCCATTACGTTCAGCCTGTTCGGCCTGAATTTTCAAATGTTCAACCTGTGCCTTGGCATCCTGCACTTTATCAACCAGCTCTTTTTCTTCCTGCCATTTTGCTTTTAACGTATCGCGTTCAACACTCAGGTTGGCTATTTCGGTATTCAGTGCCTTCAGTTTGTCTTCATCATTCTCACGTTTAATAGCCTCGCGTTCTATCTCCAGCTGACGTATTTGTCGTACCAAATGGTCCAGCTCTTCCGGCATGGAATTCATTTCGAGCCGCAATTTCGCCGCTGCTTCATCTATAAGGTCAATGGCTTTATCGGGCAAATGCCTGTCGGTAATGTACCGGCTCGATAATTCCACTGCCGCAATAATGGCTTCATCCTTAATGCGCACATGGTGGTGCGTTTCGTAACGGTCTTTCAACCCACGCAGAATAGATATTGCATCCTCAACCGATGGTTCATCTATCATTACTTTCTGGAACCTGCGTTCAAGAGCTTTATCTTTTTCAAAAAATTTCTGGTATTCATTTAAGGTAGTGGCGCCTACGGCACGCAGTTCACCACGCGCCAGTGCGGGTTTAAGAATATTCGCCGCATCCATGGCGCCTTCGCCGCCACCGGCCCCTACCAGGGTATGAATTTCATCGATGAATAAAATGATCTCGCCATTGCTGTCGGTCACTTCTTTCACTACGCCTTTCAGCCTTTCCTCAAACTCCCCTTTGTATTTAGCGCCGGCAATCAATTGCCCCATATCGAGCGCGTAAATAACTTTTGTTTTCAGGTTATCGGGTACGTCGCCATTTACAATTCTATGTGCAATACCTTCGGCAATGGCCGTTTTACCAACGCCCGGCTCACCTACAAGGATCGGGTTGTTCTTTGTACGGCGGCTCAGGATATGCAGTGTTCTGCGGATCTCTTCATCGCGACCAATTACCGGGTCGAGCTTGCCACCGCGGGCCAGGTCGTTTAAATTGCGGGCATATTTATTAAGGGCGTTAAATTGCGTTGCCTGTGTTTGTGAGTTTACGGTTTCGCCTTTACGTAATTCCCTTACAGCTGCCACCAATCCTTTTTCACTTAAACCGGCTTCTTTCAGCAAACGCGCGGTTGAATCGTTGCCCTGAACAATGGCCAGCAGCAGGTGTTCGGGCGTTATGAATTCATCGCCAAACTCCTTTAATGCGGCGCCGGCGCGCAGGATTACGTTGTTGGTTTCCCGGCTAACCATTTGCGCAGCATCACCATTTGTTTTAGGCAGTTTATTTATTTGCTCCTGTAATTTGTTTTCGAGGAGATTAACGGTTACATTGTTCTTTTTTAAAAGATATTCAACCGGTGAATCTTCCTGGTCGAGCAACGCTTTTAGCACATGCTCCGTTTCAATATTCGGACTTTGTGAATTAAACGCTAATTGTTGTGCCTGTTGAAAAGCTTCTGCAGCCTTTATTGTAAAATTTCCTAAGTTCATAATAGCGTATTAATTAGTTAATGTGATAATTTGCTAATGTGATAATTAAATACAGTTCTCGTAATTAATAGCTGGTTCACCAACCCTTTTATATTACTGAACGTACAAATATGTGATCCGGTTCAACCGGTTTTATTTTTTTCAATAACGGTATATTCCCTGCAAATCATAATCCAGGCCTAAATTCATGCATTTATGTCATTAAAATTAAACCCCATCTGCCTCAGTTGCAGTATTTTATCCGCATTCCTGTTATTCTTTCAGTTTTCCTTTGCCCAAAGCGATTTTACCCAGGCCGATGCCTTGCTTCAAAAGAACCAGAAATTGCTGGGCAATGATGTGGTAGCCCTTATTTATAAAGATGGTAAGGTGATACACTCCAAAGAGCTGGGCGAATTCAATGCAAAGACCCAGGCCCCTATTGCCAGTTGCAGTAAATGGCTAACAGCAGCCCTGGTAATGATGTTTGTTGATGAAGGCAAAATAGAACTTGACGACCCGGTTAGTAAATACCTGCCCATTTTTGACAAATACATGAAAAGTTATATTACCATTCGCATGTGCATGGCGCATACTACTGGTATTGAAACAGAAAAAAGCCTGCTTGTAAAAGCTCTTCAACGCAGCAAATACATTAACCTTGAAGAAGAAGTGAACGCCCTTGCCGCCAAAGAAATTTCAAACAATGCCGGCACCGAATTTCACTATGGTGGTATTGGGCTCAATATTGCCGCCCGGGTACTTGAGGTAGTTAGTAAAAAACCATTCGACCGCCTTATACAGGACAAATTACTGCGCCCCCTGAAAATGAAGTTCACCTCCTTTGTGAATGAAAACGGAAATGCGCCCAACCCCAGTGGCGGCGCCCGCAGTACAGCCAACGATTATATAAACTTTTTGTCAATGATCCTGAACAAAGGGATGTTTGAAGGCAAACAGATCCTGAGTGCAAAATCTATTGAAGAAATGCAGAAACCACAGTTTACCAACCTGCCGGTGAAGTTTGTTCCCAAAATTGCCGAAGGATTTCATTATGGTTTAGGCGAATGGATACAGGAAGAAGACGCCAATGGCAACAGTACTGTGGTAAGCAGCCCGGGTTTGTTTGGCACCTGGCCGTATATTGACAAATGCCGCAATTACGCTGCCATCATTTTTGCCAAGTCGTTAGTGAACGAACAAAAGAAAGATCTTGCCATTCAGTTTAAAGCGGCTGTAGATGAAGCAATTGGCGGAGGCTGCAAATAATTTTATAATGTGATAATTCGATAATGTGATAATGAAAAGGCAATTGTAGCCTTGTATTTCATTATCACATTATCTCATTAGCTAATTATCACATTAACAAAAAGGGCGCCCGGTTTCCCGGAACACCCAGTTGTTCATCATCAGTCCTTATCTTTTGGGTTAACCCAATATATTTACTTCAGCAACATAGTGCCTGATAGTTTTTCTTTTCCATATTGCAACGTATAATGATATACGCCAGCCGGCAATGAGGCGCCATCAAATAAAACGGTATAATTACCAGCCTCCAGTTTTTTATTGATCAGCGTAGTTACTTCAGCTCCCATAGTATTAAACACTTTTAACTTAGTCGTATAGACGCCATATGTATAATAGGGCCTGCTGTTTAAGGTGCCTGCATAAGTATAAGTACCATTTACAGCACTTGTACCTGCCCCGCTTACCGTAATGGTATTTTGGGCATTGGCCAAACCGGCGGTTATCAGTATTGCAAGAATACTTGCAGATACATATGATGTGTAGCGGTTTTTCATACAGTTAGTTATTGGTGCATCCAAAATAGTTGCTATCGGCAACCCACAGGAACAACTGACATTACAATTATCTTAAATACGCAAAACCACCTATTACCAATAGCGACTATCACTCACCATTCAACCGGCCCGGTTCTTGCTTTTAATATTGTAACCAAACGTCTTTACTTATGAAAACGCTCTCCATCCTATCCATCCTTTGTATCCCCCTTCTACCCCACTGCACTACACTAAGCCCCGAACATATTAAAGACCACCAATGGCTTTATGGTGGCGGCTATCGCCTGGGCGACAAGCTGCAGTTTGATAACAAGAATTTTAGCTTTAACGGTGATACCATTTTAAAACGCGATGTGCCTGTTGCAGTTATAGTTATGAGCTCCGGCGACCTGCTGGGCAGTAATAATGATATTACTATTCAATCGCTTGCTACAGGTGAAGAGGGTTTTTACCACGAAAAGTGAGTTAGTTGATAAAGGCTTACGCAATGTTAAATCAATGCATTCTGGTTTAGGGGCTATTGCAAAACCGAACAGGATTGCTTATATTTAAGATAACAGAAATATATTCCGTAACCAGACCGTACTCTTATGAAAGTGATATCATACATGGTACCAGTGGCGATGCTATTGCTATCGTTCCTGTACAACAACAATCCCTTTATATTAAAAGATGAAGCACAACAGGCGTTTCAATTGATAAACACCATCAGAAGCAACCCTGAAAAATACTACCAGGAACTACAACTGAATGGCCAATTGCCCATTACCAAAGGTCCTTTGCGTTGGAACGATACACTGGCCAGAGTAGCCGAAGCAAAAGCAATGGATATGGCCAAACGCAACTATTTCGGCCATCTTACGCCCGAAGGTTATAGCATCAATCGTTTTATTGATCAAAGCGGTTATAATAGCTTAAGTTATTATGAATCTATCAGCTCAGGTGATGAATTGGGTATAGAGGCCGTTAAATCGTTGATCATCGATAAGAATGATACCAACAAAAGCAACCGCAATCATTTGCTGGGTATTACTAAATTGGATACTTCACTTTATGATATAGGTATCGGTTTTGTTAAAAGTGATGGAAGCAAATACAAAAGCTACACCTGTATTATTTTAGCCAAACACAACCAGTAAGTAAAAAAAATGCCACCCAGAAGGATGGCACATGCAATATAATTTAACTGCCACTTACTTCGCAATACCCAATGGCGAGAAGTACATAAATACGGCAATGATAAACACCAGTACAAGCAGCGTTAACAACACATCTTTTTGATTCCAGCTTGCACGGGAAGCTTTTTTATCTTCAGCTACCGTAGTAGCAAAGGTGAGGCCCTCTAAATGCGCTTCATCGGGTGCAGGCGAAGCGAGGCTTACAACGATCATCAACACCACCGAAAATACAAACAGCGCAATACAGAAGTATAAGAAGTTCATGGTGGCAAAATCGTACAACAAACCCGGCCCAAGGGACTTCTGCAATAATTCAAATACCAGCTTTAATATACCTATAATAAAACCTACTACCATGGCTGTGTAAGCGCCCTTTGCATTGATACGTTTTGAAAATACCCCCAGCAAAAAGGCAGCGGCAATAGGCGGCGCCAGGTACGACTGTACGCTTTGCAAATAACTATACAAGCCTTTTGAAATATTTTTCATCAACGGGATCCAGATCATGCCCAACAGTACAACCACACCAGTAGCAATACGGCCAACACGTACCAGCTCCCGGCTTTCAGCCTCAGGTTTCATTTTCTGGTAAATATCCATTGTAAACAAGGTAGAGCAGGCATTATATACCGATGCCAGCGAGCTCATAAGCGCAGCCAGCAACCCACCTGCCAGCAAACCGCGCAAACCAACCGGCATGATCTCTTTTACCAGTGTAGGAAATGCCACATCAGCGTCAGTCATTTCTAACTTGCCTTGCTTATGTAATACATAGGCAATCAAGCCCGGTATCATGAATATAAAGAACGGCATCAGCTTTAAGTAGGCCGCAAAGATGGTACCTCTTCTCGCCTCTTTTTCATTACGCGCCGCCAAACAACGCTGCACAATATGCTGATCGGTACACCAGTACCATAACCCCACTATCGGCGACGCAAATAAAATACCGGCCCAGGGAAAATTAGGATCACTTAACGGCGGGAACATATTCAGCTTTTCCTTTGGCAACGATTCCATCAACGTTCCCCAACCGCCAACTTTATCTAAACCAATAAACAACAATACGGCCGAACCCAGTAGCAATACAATAGCCTGTATGGCCTCAGTATACATTACCGCATGCAAACCACCGAAAATGGTATACACTCCGGTAACAACTACCAGAATGATGGCGCCCGTCCAGAAGTCGACACCAAGCAGGGAATTGAACACCAACGCACCGGCATAAATGGTTACGGCCGCTTTAGCTATTACATAACTTATAAGCTGAATAATAGATAACAACCAACGTGCTTCGGCATTGAAACGGCGTTCGAGGAACTCGGGCATAGTGTATACCATGCTTCGCATGTAGAAGGGCACAAATACCCAACCGAGTGTGAGAATGATCCAGGAGTGTAATTCATAATGGCCCATTACCACACCGCTGCTGGCGGCTGTACCAGCCAGGCCCACAATATGTTCGGAGCCTACGTTGGAGGCCAGAATGGAGGCGCCAATTACAAACCAGCCAAGGTTACGGTTGGCCAGAAAATAATCAGACGGCGAATCTTTTGCTTTTTTAATAGACCAAATTGAGATGGCGGCAATCACCACCATGTACAGGCCTATGAATAACCAATCGATGGGTCCAAGAAAATGCATATGGCAAGTGTTTAGTTTGACAATCGTTATTATAAGTCACCTTTTTTGGCAAAGGTTTGTTTAGTGAACCCCTGAAAATGAAATAGGAAGTAAGATGTATGAAGTATGAAGACTCCGATTATCGAAATTCAAAAGAAATTTCAGACTAATCCAATCTCTTACTTCTTACATCCTACTTCCTACATCCTACCTCTTACTTCACATTACTATATCCTCAAATATTCCTCTATACTAAATGTACTGATTTATAATATTCTCCAACCACTCCTGCTTGCCACTGATCATTTTAGGTTCACCATTGGCAATGGCAAAATCGCGCAGGTCTTCGAGTTTCAATAAACCGCCTTCAAAATCTTTTCCTTTACCACTGTCGAAAGAAGCATAGCGGTCTTTACGGAATTTGAGGTAAGGCGATTTTTGCATAACCTTATCGGCAACCACCAGGGCGCGGGCAAAATTGTCCATACCACCAATGTGGGCAATAAAGATATCTTCGAGGTCGGTTGAGTTACGACGCGTTTTTGCATCGAAGTTCACACCACCACCTGCAAAGCCACCATTTTCCAGGATGATGAGCATGCTTTCAACCAGCTCATTCAGATCAACAGGGAACTGATCGGTATCCCAGCCATTCTGATCGTCGCCACGGTTGGCATCGATGCTACCTAACATGCCGGCATCGGCAGCCACCTGTAATTCGTGCTGGAAAGTATGACCCGCCAGTGTAGCATGGTTTACTTCAATATTCAGTTTAAAGTCTTTATCGAGACCGTAATGACGCAGGAAGCCAATTACGGTTGCGCTATCGAAATCGTATTGGTGTTTGGTAGGCTCGCAAGGTTTGGGTTCAATAAAGAACACGCCTTTGAAACCCTGTTTGCGGGCGTAATCGCGCGCCATAGTGAGGAAACGGGCCAGGTGATCGAGTTCACGTTTCATATTGGTGTTCAGCAGGCTCATGTAACCTTCGCGGCCACCCCAGAACACATAGTTCTCACCACCCAGTGCAATGGTAGCGTCCAATGCATTTTTTACCTGCGTGCCGGCGTAGGCTACAGCAGCAAAATCGGGGTTGGTTGAAGCGCCGTTCATATAACGTGGGTTACTGAATACGTTCGCTGTTCCCCACAACAGTTTTACACCGCTGGCATTTTGTTTTTGTTTTGCATAGTCAACGATGGCTTGCAAACGGCTTTCATATTCTTTTATGTTAGCGCCTTCATCAACCAGGTCAACATCGTGAAAACAATAGTAAGGAACGCCCAGTTTGGTGATAAACTCAAATGCGGCATCCATTTTATCTTTTGCACGGCCTACAGCATCGGCGTTCACATCCCAGGGGAAATGTTTTGTACCGGGGCCGAATGGATCGGCGCCGGTGTTACAGAAGGTATGCCAGTAACAAACGGCAAAGCGCAAATGCTCCTGCATGGTTTTGCCAGCTACTACCTTGTTTGCATCATACCATTTAAAGGCCAGTGGGTTGTCGCTCTCCACGCCTTCATACTTGATGCTACCAATACCTTTGAAGAATTCTTTGTCGCCAGTGATTATGTTCATGATCTAAGATTGTTATTATTTGAGAGAATATTTTTGTTTATTAATAAGCTCAGCGTGAAACGGCAAACGTGAAACGTGAAAGGGCCGCTCAATTATCTGCTTTTCAACTCCTTGTTAACTTGTTAACTCGTCAACTTGTTAACTGCCTCCCATTATCACATTAGCACATTATCCAACAACTCCTTCCATTCCTCATACACCACCTTATACTCTTTCTTCTTCGATGGCTCAATAACCGTCAGTGGTTTGGATTGCGTGAAAGCTTCTTTCGGTGTTTTATAAACGCCCGCACCTATACCAGCGCCAAGGGCGGCGCCTACGCTGCCATCGCAGTTATACAATTCAACCGGTACGTGGGTGGTATTTACAAATGCTTCTACAAACAGATCGCTGAGGAAGAGGTTGGCCTTGCCCGCTCTTATCACCTGTGGGTTCATGCCGTTCTCGCGCATAATATCCAGCCCGTACCGGAATGCGCAGGCAATACCCTCCTGTGCGGCGCGGAACAAATGCGCCTGTGAATGCAGGTTAAGGTCAATGTGATGAAAATGCACGCCAATGATCTGGTTGTTCAACATGCGCTCGGCGCCATTGCCAAACGGTAATACGCGTAAGCCATCGGCGCCAATGGGCACTTTTGCCGCCTCCGCATTCATTTGCTGATAGCTGATGGCGGGCGTGAAAATATTTTTAACCCAGCGGTTCAAAATACCTGTACCATTGATACATAACAGTACGCCCAACCGCTTTTCGTCGGTAGTATAGTTTACGTGTGCAAAAGTATTCACCCTCGATTCAGGATCATACGTTAGCTCATCGCTTACGCCATAAATAACACCCGAGGTGCCGGCGGTTGCAGCCACTTCACCGGGTTCCAGCACATTTAACGACAGCGCATTATTGGGCTGGTCGCCGGCTTTATAAGTAACCGGTATACCGGCGGTCAATGATAAAGAAGCGGCAATGCTTTCTTTCAGGCGGCCATGGTCTGAAAATACATCCTGCACCCTGGGTATCAGCTTGTCGTTAAAATCAAAATGCTCCATCACATCTTTGCTGATGCGGTCTTTTTTGAAGTCCCAGAAAATACCTTCCGACAGGGCAGAAATGCTGGTGGTTATTTCACCCGTCATTTTCATAGCAATGAAATCGCCGGGCAGCATGATCTTAACCGCCTTTTCATAGGTATCGGGTTCTTCTTCTTTTACCCAGGCCAGTTTTGACGCGGTGAAATTGCCGGGTGAATTCAGTAAATGTGAAAGTGCTGTTTTTTTACCAATCGCTTTGAATGCTTTATCACCAATTTCAACTGCACGGCTATCGCACCAGATAATTGAATTGCGTAATGCCTGTTGGTTCTCATCAACCATTACAAGGCCATGCATTTGATACGAAATACCAATAGCACCAATATCGGCCGGGTTGTATGCTTTGCTTGCATGGGCTTTTTTAATAGCCTGCTGCACATGGTCCCACCACATTTCAGGCGATTGCTCGGCCCAACCTGGCTGGGGCGATATAATGGGCGATTCTGTTTCGGGATATTGAGCTGATGCTTTGCATTGCTGGGTTTGGGCATCAACGACAGAAACTTTAATAGAAGAGGTACCTACATCAATTCCGAGGAGTAGCATATGGCAGTAATTAAATTCCAAGATCCAAATTCCAAGATCCAAAAAAGAAATACCAAAAGCCAAATTCCAAGAGATAGATCAAATGACAAAGGTCCTGAAATTTGAGATCTTGTATTTATTATTTGGGGTTTGTGAATTGAAATTTGAGATTTCTTTGGTTCTTGTGATTTGAAATTTGTGATTTTAAATTAGGCAGCAAGCTCGAGTGAGATCTGATTCTACGCCCTACACCTGCTGCCTTGTTAACCAAAAACCTTTATCGAAGAATCGAAATTATTGGATATTAATAAAATAGCCTACCACTTTATTTTCGAAAACCTAAACTATTTTAATATAATTGATAAGCGATATGTTTATTTTTGCTTAATATAGTGTTCATTTGAACCCAAAGGCATGAAACCACTTGTTGAAAAGCTACCGCTTTCCCAAAACACCTCGTTTGTGGCGCGCACCTACCGCACGCCGCATTTTGAAGTGCCCTGGCATCAGCATATTGAATATGAGCTGATCCTGTTTCTTGAGGGCGAAGGCTCGGCCTTTATTGGTAATTATATAGGTGAGTTCAAAACCGATGATGTGTTTTTCCTGGGCAGCAACCTGCCCCATACCTTTCAAAAAGCCCATAAAGACCTTATTACGGCAGCCGTTGTGGTTCAGTTTACCGATGACTTTTGGGGACCGGGCTTTATACAGCTGCCCGAAAGCAAGAACATTCTTAAACTGTTTTCCGTGGCCTTGCAGGGGTTGAAAATACAGGGCGCCACCCGGCAACAATTAAAGCCCCTTTTAGCCGAACTGGAACATTTACAGGGTTTCGCCCGCATCATCAGGTTATGCGAATGCCTGCAGCTTATTGCTACCACCCATGAATATGAAACCGTAAGCACACAAGAGGTAAGTACCTTTCAGGCAAAGAACAAAGATCGTATAGACAGGATCTTCCAGTTCACCATCGATAATTTTCAGGAAAGCATTGCCCTGAGCGATGTGGCGGCTACCGCCGGAATGAGTGTTCCGGCCTTTTGCAGCTATTTTAAAAAATGTACCAAAAAGACCTATGTCGATTTCTTGAATGAAGTACGAATAGGTCATGCCTGCAAGCTGCTGATAGATACGCAAAAATCAGTGCTGGAGATAAGTTACGAAAGCGGGTTCAATACCCTGGCCAATTTCAATAAACAATTTTTGAAACTTAAACAGCTTACCCCATCGGGTTTCAGGAAGAAGTTTCGTATTCAGGAGCAGGAAGCGTATTTGCCGGATGAGAACAGGATATTAAATGAGGAATGAGAAATGGAATACAGGGTTAACAGGTTGACAAGTTAACAGGTTGACAAGGAGTTGAAGAGTTAACAAGTTGACTGGTTAACGAGGAAAGGCGTAGCGATGGAAGCCTTACAAAACTTACAACTGAATAACTGAACCACTCAGAACACTGAACTGTGAACTATGAACAATGAACTAAGAACTAAAAACTAAGAACAATCAACTACACGATACAACATACCCAACAGATCAAAAGATTCATAAGAGAACTTGGTTTTGATTTCTGCGGCATCGCCCGCGCCCAACAACTCGATGAAGATGCGCGGCGGCTTGAGCAATGGCTGAACAAGGGCCTGCATGGCAACATGCAATACATGGAGAATTATTTCGATCTGCGTATAGACCCTACCAAACTGGTGCCTGGCGCCCGTTCGGTGATCACGGTGCTGATGAACTACTATCCGCAACAAACCCAACAGGAAGGCACACCCAATATTTCAAAATATGCTTGGGGGAATGATTATCATGAAGTGATAAAGAAAAAACTACACACCTTACTGGCGCTTATCAACGAACATATTGGCGAAGTACAGGGCCGCGGCTTCGTTGATTCGGCCCCGGTACTGGAACGCAGCTGGGCGCATAAAAGCGGACTGGGCTGGATAGGCAAGAACGGAAACCTGATAAACAAACAACAAGGTTCTTTCTTTTTTATTGCCACTCTCATTGTTGACCTCGAGCTGGAGTACGACGATCCTATTGCCAAAGATTATTGCGG
Organism: Niastella sp. OAS944; assembly: GCA_024809215.1. Lineage (GTDB taxonomy): Bacteria > Bacteroidota > Bacteroidia > Chitinophagales > Chitinophagaceae > Niastella. Next base: position 780,650 of record JANUBW010000001.1, read on the forward strand.
CAGCTGTCGCAAGTGTATAGAAGCCTGCCCTACCGGCGCCATTACCGAAGGCAAAGTGATCAATGGCAGCCAGTGTATTTCTTATTATACCATCGAATTAAAAGACCTGCTGCTGCCCGATGATAAAAAAGGACAGTTTGCCGACTGGATGTTTGGCTGCGATGTTTGCCAGGATGTATGCCCCTGGAACCGCTTCGCCAAACCTACAAGCGAAGCGGGTTTTACGCCCATACCTGAAATTCTCAACTTCACTACCAAAGAATGGGAATCACTTACAGAAGACGCGTTTAAACAGATCTTCCGTCACTCACCTTTAAAGCGGGCTAAATTCCAGGGTATACAGAGAAATGTAAAGTTTATTAAGTTAACAAGTTGACGGGTTAACAAGGGTTTCTGTGCAGCAGCTAGATCAATAGTTTAAAGGTTGATACAGGTGATAGAGTTGACAGAGGGTTTCAGTGCGACATGTTTACAGATAGTTTACAGGTTGTTTAGTACCTGGTCTGCGAAGCTGTATTCGCTTATAGCTTGCAGCTTACAGCTTATAGCTGTATTCTGTATTTGCTTTGGGCTTTCAGCTGTATTCAAAACTGAAAACCCAGCTTCATGCTATACCGGTGCAGGTAGCTCTTTACCGTTATATAGCTGTCGTTACAGCGTGCTGTAGGGCACTCCCAGATATACCTGTAATCGTACTTTACATATTTATAGCTATAACCGGCGCTGATAACCCAGCGGTCCTTTCCAAAAAAACCAAACCTATATCCTATGCCAACATCAGTATACATGCTGCCATCGTTATACGTATTCTCGTACCATTCATTTAATTTGTCTTTTTTATCGCGCAAAAAATGATACCCAACATCGGCATACAGGAACGGGGTTTGCTTTTTCTTCAGCAGATCTTTTCGCACATCGAGGAACACCGGAAAACCCGAACGATAGTAACCATCGAACCCTACGCCCACTCCCGCAAACCAGGTTTTATATTTAATACCGTTAATAGATTGCAATGTGAGATAAGCTCCTTTGGCACCGTTCAACACCCCAGCCTGATTGATAGAGCTGAAAGAACAGGAACAGCCTTTTTTGGCCGGCTGTTCCTGTTTTGCTTCCTGTGCACTGGCTGTATAAATTGACCCGGTAACAAATACGAATAGTAGCAGTAGTGTTTTTTGCATAACCGGATTTTATTCTACTTTCGGGTTCAAACCTATTTTACTTAACAAACGAATGTTATTGACATTGGAATAATCAAACTGGTATAAACCATCTTTAGCCACTACCAATGCCCTGCTGTTAAAGGCAATTACATCATAGGTTTCCATACCATCTATCTTTTTTAGCAGCGTAAGATTGTTGGCATCGGTAGCGTCATACACTTTAACGCCGTCTTTTCCGTCACATATAAATAACACATTTCCTTCTTTACCCAAACCAAAGGGATTGGTAAGAGGATATGCTTTTATTAAAGAAGGACTTGCAAGATTTGTAATATCAACCACTTCCAGCTGATTCAACGTATTGCCACAGGGCGTACCTGAGCGTAGCGTAACCCAGGCCTTTGTATCATCTGCTATAACAGGGTCGCAGCTACGGGCATGGGTAAACTGACCCTGCCTAACCGGACTGCCGGGTGTTGAAACGTCATAGATGAACATGCCCTGTGTAGCCCCTATGAATAATTTGTTTTTAAATGGATAGATGGTCTCAATAACCTGGTTATTGGCTATCACCGTTTTGTTTACAAACTTAGGTGCCCGGGGATTGGCAATATTGAACGCATACAGTTCATTTGTTGATACCGTATATAAATAATTGTTCAACAAAGTGATGCGCGCCATAGAACCACCCATACCAACACTGCTTTTTGAAGGCTGGGCAGCAGCATAAGAAGAAGAGCTAAGAAAATCATAATACACAGGGCCCGGATTACGGTTGTATGGCACTGTTGTATCATGGCGGATCCAGTCTACCGTTACTTTAACGGAATCATTATTAGGCCTGGGGCCTGTATAACCATAATAAATGCTGCGGTAAGGGAATGCATTATCGGCAAAATTAATAGCCTTTATATTTAGGGGATCGCTGATATCGAACGTTACCAGATCGCTGTATGAATCGGCAAACAATATATTACCCTGCGCCGCCAGATCTTCATTACCAGGAATTGGTATGAAACCGATATTCTTTGGCGATGCAGGCTGACTGTTATCTATCACATGAATACCTTCATTGATCTCGTTCAGGAAAATGTAATTGCCATTAATGTAGATCTTTCCGGGATTTTTCAATGCGCGTGCCGGACGGCTTTTCATCTCATTGCGCACTTCGGGAAGTAATTTATAAACCGGTGTATAAAAGGTATAGGTTTTTGTTGTTTTCTCTTTATCGCAACCAGACAAAGAGACGGTCAGTATTACAGTCATCATCAACTGTAACACCAGCAATGTTTGCCGTTTCATAAGTTTAGCGTTTTATTAACTGACAAACCGCATGAAACAACCGTTGCCTTCAACCGAAATTTTGGAGAAAATAATTTACAGTCGGCCCAGCAACATTTTAAAGCTGATACCGGTAGACCAAATATATTGTCCTTTTGAAATATCTTTCTTAACCAGACCGTTGAGAGAATACCGAAGATCGGGTCCAATCCAAATAGGGTGTTTGCTTTTTTGCAACAGACCTACGCTTAAACCGGTAACAAAGTTGAATTGCGTTTTATTGAAAAGACTATTATCCTCATAATAAACGCCTTTTACGCCTTCGTAATGCAATGCATCGGCCGAGAACATGCGGCCAATAGACACACCACCTTCAAATACAATCGGCGGCATTCTTCTGCCTTTATTTATTTGCCAGTACAGCAGTACAGGAACTTCTATATAATGAAAGCGATAGCGTTTTTTCTGACTGTAATATACCAGTCCGTTGCCCTGCCCCTGAATACTGGCATAGGTGCCACGGAGGGTATCAACATAACCCGGACTTTCAAAATACTTGTCAACTACTTTAAGCGTATTGGCGCCTATATTAACTGTTATGGGTGCATCGAATGCTTTACCTACATTGGTATTTACGCTCATATAGGAGTACTCTAACCCAACCGATACTTTAAGCCGCGGCGATATAGTACGTTGTATAAATACGCCAAACGAAGTTGAAAAATCAGGTTGAATAGGAGAAGCCACCTTTACTGGTGTAACCCCAGCCGCAACATTCAGGAACTGGTTGTTACCAGCAGCGGGGGTACTGTAGCTTCGGTTTGCCAGGTCTTCGGCATATGATTTTTGCGTGCCCAGCAATCCTTTTAACTGAAATAGTTTACTAACTGAAATGCGGGAATAACCTGCATCTGCTTTTACCCCCCAATGCCATACAGAAGCTTTTTTGCGTTGAATGGGCATGGCTGCTATTGCATTGGCGCTTGTAGCCGAATCGGGCAACAGGGCATTCAATGATATATTGTTGAATGGCTCAGTGGTAGCTTTATTGGTGGTAATGGAATCTACATTATGGGCTGCCAGTGCAGGAATGGTTGTGCTCAGCACATCGGATTGCGAGGCAGGCTCAACATCTGTAAGAACCAGCTGATCTACAGGATGAACCTCACCAGCTTCTTCTGTTTTCGGTGATGTTTTCTTTTTGTTCTTATTGTTATGCTTTATTGTTGTTGTAATATTATTCCTTGTGGTTAAAGGAGTGGTAGTGGCCTTCCCCCGGCCCTCCCGGCCAGTCGGGACAAGCTCTCCGGTGGAGGGGGAGGTTGGCAAGATCGCTACTTTATTCGGCATTGTTGCGTTGCCGGATTCATTGCCGATTGCTTCCGCTTTCAGGCGGGACCGATTGCCGGCAGATGCAGTTGCTTCCGCAGGTGGTATTTCACCAGGCTCATTGCCGATTGCCGATTCACGATTGCCGATCGATGCTTGAGTATTAGTAGAATTAGGCGATACAGTATTGGTTGTTGAATTAGTATTAGAATTTGAAATTGAATTGGCAGAAGATGGTAAAGTGCCCGGTGTTGTTTGGGCCGTGGTTTCACCAATGGTGATTGTACGGCGGGTATTATAATGATATAATATAATGCCGCTGGTGGTTAATGTAACCAGCAGGGCGGCGCTCCATAACCACAAAAAGCGGCGACGGCGTTTTTTATCGCGGATATTTTTCTCCACCTCCATCCATACGGCATCAGAAGGGCGAAGCTTGAGCTCACCCAGCTTTTGCTGTACCTGTTTCTCAAAATCATGGTCGGACATACGATTCCTTTTTTATTTCAACACCTGTTTTTTTTAACCAGCTGATCAATAATGCTCGCGCACGGGCATATTGTGACCGGGAAGTTCCTTCGTTAATACCAAGCATTTTTCCGATTTCTACATGTGAAAAGCCTTCAACAGCATGCAGGTTAAATACAGTTTGATAACCAGCCGGTAATTGGCGAATAAGTTCTGCCAGGTCTTTGGCTTGCAATGTCACTTCCGGGTTATCATCTGACACCGGGTGCAGCGTCGTTTCTGTAAAGGATAGTTCGGTTTGGTAGCGGCTGTTCTTTTTGAGATAGTTTAAAGCTGTATTCACCATGATCCGGCGAATCCAGCCACCCAGCTCTCCTTCAAACTTAAACTGGTGCAGGTTGCGGAATATTTTTATAAACCCTTCCTGCAAAACATCTTCTGCATCGGTAACAGACTTGGTATAGCGATAGCACACCCCTAACATACTCTCAGCAAAATGCTCGTAGAGCTGTCGTTGGGCTTCCGGCAGCCCCTTCAAACAATCTTTTACCAGCCTGTTATAATCCATTTCTTGTACTGTGGTTGACAATTACTGCATCTGTTCCGTTGCATACCTGGTCAAAAAATAATTGGAGAGGGAGGTAATATAAAGAATAATCATTCTATGTAAGATGGTTACTGGCATGAAGAAGTGGGTTACAGGTTACAAGTTTCAGGTTACAGGGCCTTCAACGTTGAGTCACAAAATTAATTGCAAGCTTCCTAAACCGAAACCTGTATTCCTTGCAACCTGAAACCTGAAACCTGTATTTGTATTTCCCGGTAACTGGTAACTGGTAACTGGTAACCGGTAACCGGTAACAGTTTTTCATCGGACTACCCTGAAACCTGCAACCTGTATTTGCATTCCCCGGCAACAGGAAACCGGTAACCGGCAACTATAAGATCCCTATATCAAGAATACTCCTCCTCAACCCCTCCGCAAAAGAAGGATCAGAAACATCGGGCACCCCAAGGGCTTTTTCGGTAATGGAAAGGGCTTCGGTGCTTTTATTACGAATGTATAATACATGTGCAAGCACGGTGAGGTTGTTATACGAGGCGTCCTGCGCTACCAGAGTGCGCATAAGCGTTTCGGCGCGCGACAACTCATCATCGTCTACATCTTTTTGCACCGTAATATTGTAAACAAACATGGGGGCATGTATTGCAGCAACCGTTCCATGTTCAAGCAGCTGTAATAATTTGGTGTACTGATGCGAATTCAGGTAGAACGTCTGCATATGTTTGGCCAGCTCGGGTTCGGCCTCAACTGGTTCAAAATACTGTTTCACCAAACCCATTATATATTGCAGTTCTTTTTCATTGGCAGTTTTGGCGGCAGCCAGTATTTTATCATTGCATACGGCCGACAGCTTTTTCCTTACCGGCACCCAGCCATACAGGCCGGCATATTTTTCAATTTTACTTATAAAGAGATCATTGTAGGCCGGCGTAAGTTTGCAAACCGACATAATTACCCAGTTGGATTCAGTGAAAAGATCTTGTTGGGTATTGAGGAAGGCAGCCACTTCTTCAGGACAATAATGTTTTTTATTGGGTTCATACATGTCCTTGTAAAATGTTTGGTACAAATTCGGTTCCAACTGATTTGAATAACCTTTTGTAACCGGATGTGTGGCCGCTTTTCGGGCCTGTTGTATAAGTGTAAAGAAGTCTTCTTTCTTTTTAAAACCAAAGTCCTGCATAAGCAGGTATCCATTGCTGTTTAGAACAAGATAGGCGGGAAATGAGCGGATGGCATATTTCATGGCAATGAAACGGCCCAGGGTGCCACTATCGACATCGGCGGCGGCGGCAATGAAATATTGAGAGAGGCCGGAGAGAACTTCCTGATCGGCAAAGGTTTCTTTATCCATCTTAACGCAGAAGGCGCACCATTGTGCAGATACATGTATAAAGATGGGTTTGTTATTGTCGGCAGCACGTTTAAGCAGGTTGTTCCAGGAAGATGCAAGGGGCAGGCCTTTTGCATCCTGGGCAAAAGAAACTGCAAAGGAACAGCAGCATAACCATATCAAAACAACAAGGCGGTTCATATCATTCATTCATAGGTGTAGGTAAACCCACCCGGCGTTTGCCGTGGTGGGTTTTAGAGATGCATAGGGGTCACATGAGAAAATATATAAAAACAAAAGTTCTGCTGCGTTAAGGACCATTACTGATCTTTGGGTCTTTCACGATATGTTAAGCTAACGATCTTACCCACGCCAGGCCATGAACCTGTTAAAACGGGTGTACCTACCAGGCCGGGTACGCTATACTGATTAAGCGTACCACAACTTTCTGCCGGTAATGATGGATCATAAGTGGCAACCAGCAATCGTTTTGCTATAGCCGAATATTTTTCAAGCGAATACAATATGAACTGGTGAAATTTTAATAGTGTGATTTTCTTATTACCCAGATCAATAGCCAGTTTACTAACAGAGGGGTTATCGTAGTCAACTTCATATACTTTGCCGCCAACATTGTAAAACAGGTAACCAAACTCGGGGCTAACGGCAAATTGTTCAGCATTTTGAATATCAGTTCCTGATATTTCTTTGGCAAAGTTTTGTACAACGCCAGTTGAGGTGACCGTCATGCTATAAACCCACACCTTTTGGGTGGCCGGGTCTTTCAAAACAGCATATGTAATTAAGCTGTTCTGGTTGGTAACCATAAACTTCAGCTCCATAGTTGTTTTGTAATTGAATTTATAGTTAGGATCAGTGATGGGTAATTGCGGAAACTCCACACAGCTCGTTGAACCATTAAGATTAATATTCAGCCTTAAAAATCGTCCTTTTGTACGATCGAAAATAACGCCTGGATTACTCATAGGAATGGGTTTACCAATATATGGCGAGGCATTAAAATCAAAGTTTTCTCCGGCTACCCGGTTAAGTGGTAATCCGTACCCTGCCGCCAGCACCTGATTCTGATAATAAAAATTATTTCCATAGTATAACAGGTAGCTGCCGCCGCCATCGGAATTGCGTACATAACCCGGCGTAAAATTGGCGCCGTATTCAAAAAGACATTCGTATTTCAAATTATAGTTAGACTGCCAGTAAAAAACATCCGCATCCAGTTTGTGGCCGCCATCAACGCCGGTAAAGTAAACCCAGTTGCCCTGGTTAGCAGCCGTATAAGCAATATCCCTTGGCCCATGCACTGTTGGCATATTGTTATTTTTCAGCAGATTAGTCAAAATCAACGTATCCGATAATGGGGCTGGTAAAAAAGATACCATGTCTAACCGCGCCTCATTATTGACATCAGTTAACAGCAACCAGCCTTCCTGGGTAGTTGTGGCAACATTAAGGATGCATTGCATATAGTAAACATTGCTGGTCAGCTTATCTAAAATTTTGAAATAAAGGGTATACTTTTCCGGACGCATGGTAAGCTTTATCCTAAGGTTTTTACTGGTGCCCAGAGTAAGAAGGGGTACATCACCCTTTGCTGCTACGCGGTTGCTAACGGCTGCAGTCCACAAAAAAGAATACCTGCTGGTATCATCTAAAAGGGCAGGGTCTGGCGATACGTTTATTTTAGGCGATATGATCAAAGAATCTAAATAGTATGCAGCCTTGTTGCCAAAGGAATCAATGCTTACCGTTGTTATCTCGTTGTAATTGTAATTTCCTTTGTCTTTGAAACAGCTGCTTACGGCTACACAGATCAATGCGCACAGTATATATGCCTTTATATATTTAAAACGATGATTCATTGTGCTTTTTTAACTGATTAAGATTATTGTGAATTGGGGCCCATCACCATGGGTGAGCCATCTTCGTCAAGTATGACATTGCCGTTGTCCCTTTCATCATTGAGATAACGTTGAAAAATCTTGCCATAGTTGATCATAGTACCTGCAGCAATACCACCAGCGCCTGTTATGTTCCAAATGGGAAGCTCAAGATCAAAAAATGCGCATAGTGCATATATCTTTTTTCGGCTAAAGGTCCCCAATGATCCTGTGATCCAGGCCTTGGGTTGCGCCAGCACATCATCGAACCTGATGGTATACATCAGCACCTGACGTGTTGTTTTATTGGTTAAATTGACCCAATCCCAGGAGTAATTAGTGTTGAAATTTTCATTTGGCTCCAGCAACATGTTAATGTAAAATGTCTTTTTCAACATTTCTGGCGTACGCAAAAGTTTAAATGTAAGCAAGGCAGATACCTGTCCGGCCTTTATAACAAAATTATTGTCAGGCAATACAAAATCAGTATCCGGTCTGGCCATCAAAAAGGTGTCATACTTAAAAAACTTTACTTTAAATTCTCTGTCGACAGACGCAACAGGCCCCGACGATAACACCTTCACCTGAATGATACTATCTTTTTTGCCCGTCATATCATATGCGAAGGTTATTTTACTTGAATCAGCAGTATTGCTGAAATAGATATTACTTTCACCCGAATAACCAGGTATATTTTTTTCACAGGAGTACAGCACCAAAGCACTCGCTGCTATGTACAGGTAATAAATTATTTTTTTCATTGCTGGTAGTTTAGTTGCGTGAAGAGGTTTCGCTACGGGGCAGTGGAAGGCAATACGTGCTTGGATTCATGTCGATATTTCCGGTTACAGATCCATTTTCGATCTTTGCAGTGTTATTCCGCTTATAGTAGTAGAATAATTGTCCCTCCCCAAAAAACTCCTTTTGATATTCCTTGGTAAGCTCCGTGGCGAAGTTTACGGTAGTTGCAAGGGCCGTAAGGTTCCGCGCAGCCCGCACCGTATTCAGGTATTGAAATTTGTCGGCTGTAACTGTTGAAGCCTCTGCTGCGATCAGGTATGCCTCGGTAACCCGCATTAATGGAATGGAATATTTTCGGCTGGCAGTATCAGTTATAGGGGCATATTTATAAAAACACTTAACTGATTTTGCCCCGTCTGAGGGCACAACCCAGGTTTGAGCAAGATACCGGTAATCATTTTCACTTGCTTCATATACCTTGTCGAGTTTGGTTTGAACCGGCGCCAGAAAATTCGAATCTACCTGTGTAGGTATGAAATAATCCTCATATTTTGAATAAAGGTCAATGTCCTGAGCAGCAAATACCAGTTCAGAAGAGAAAATACGGTCTGGTTTTTTGGGCGCTTTCACTTCATCGGAAGTAATAAAACGAAACCATGCAGGCTGCTTTTCAATCACTACTTTGGCCGCATCGAGTGCGTCTACCTTTCTGTTAGCATACAAATTAACGCGGGCCTGCAATAATTTTACTGCATAGTAGTTCATTCGCAGATGCCGCGCCGTAGTGAACAGGGCTGAGCTATTGCCACTGGTACCATTGGTAATGATGGGATCTGCTTTAAGATAATCTTCGGCTTCTTTAAGATCGGCAACAATCTTATTGATCACTTCCAATCCTGTTAAATAATCACCAGCGGTGGTTGTTCTGGAAGTATAATAGGGAATGCGTTTTGAAGTTGTTGAGTCAACCTTATAAAGTGGCCCGAACAGGCGTAATACATCAAAATGCAGGAAGGCCCTCAACGCCAACGCTTCGCCTTTTATCAATTCATAGTTAATCCCGCTAAACAGTTCTTTATGTTCATCAGCTTTTTCAAGAAGGTTATTTACGTTGGCAATGAGTCGGTATAACCCATTCCACACGGCGGTTATTTTGGGTTGTACTTTTAATGCCGAATAATCGTACGCAGCCAGCGCATTGTATTTACTCGTGGGGGTTGCTGAAATACAATTATACCGCTGAGCCAGCACATCTACCATTTCCATGGTCAATTGGCCGCCATACAGGTCCTTGTCGGCAAGGGCCAGATAAATTCCGTTCAGGTTTGTTTGGAAACCTGCTTGCGAACTATATAAGATCTCCTCCTCCACACTGTCTTCCGGTTTAACATCCAGGAATTTTTTACAGGAACCCAGCCCGGCAAATACTGCTATCAATATAATATATGTTGCTTGTTTCATTGTTTGGTAATTCTGGTTATGTTAGAAATTCGCTCTCAGGGAAAAAGACACACTACGTGCAAACGGGTAATCGATGCCGCGCTCATCCTTGATGGAAGCAATCCGGAAAATATCATTCATATATCCTGAAACCGTCATATTGCTCAAGCCGAATTTTGATATCCATTCGTTATTCAACTGATAGCTTACATTGATAGATTCTCCGGTAATGAAATTGTCTCTTTGCACAAAGCGTGAGGAAGGAACCGTTGGGTCTGCAGCAGACTGGCCTAATCCTAACCAGCCATCATTCAACTGAATTCTCTTGAAAGAAGTATTATCGCCTGGCTTTTTCCAACGATCGTACAACGCTCTTCTATCCTGGTTTTGCATTAAACCGTCAGTGGTAATGTTCTCTACTTTGTTGAACAGCGCATCATTGAACTGATCACCGCCAAGGCTATAACGCATATTCAGGTTCACAGAAAGGCCGCCATATTGAAAGCTGGTGCCTATTACGCCCACCACATCGGGTCTTGAGTTACCCACCACTACAACATCATCGGGGTTGTAAACAAAACTGGGTTCACCGGCTTTGGTAAGAAATACTTCCTTCCCAATTGCAGGATCGATTCCCAATGAACGAACCGCCCACAGGTCTTCGGGACTGCCCCCATCGAAATACCGTTCCAGGCTCTTATTGGCCTCGTTCTGCTTGTTCAGATCGTTTAGCTTGGGGCCAAATTTGTCGTACCTGGCTTTAATTGTAGTACCCTGAACATTAAAACGCCAGTAAATACGTTTGTTGGGAATATTGATAATAGCAGTAGATGCCTGAAACTCGAAGCCCTTTGTGATCTGTGTACCCATGTTGGTAGTAAAGAGTGTATCACCGGTAGAAGCCGAATTGTTAACAGTAACTACCAGTGGGTCTGTTACCTTATTATACCAGCTTACCTTTATTGACAACTTGTTTTTGAACATGCTGATGTCGGCGCCAATATTTTTCTCAAGCGTCTTTTGCCATTTCAGATTGGGATTGCCCCATTTGTCGACCAGCGCACCCACGCCAAAACGGTTAATGATATCAGTATTATAATTGAATGAAGTGTAGGAGTTGTCTCCTGTAAAATTCTGGTTGCCCGGGTTTCCGATGCTGGTCCGTATTTTGAATTGGTTGAACCAGGGATATTGTGCGAACAACCTTTCGTTATGCAGGTTCCAGGCCAGGCCAACCGTCCAGGTATCGGTATAGCGGCGGTTCGCGCCAAATATAGATGACCCGTCTTTGCGGTAGTTGAAATCGGCGAGGTATTTTGATCTAAACCCGTAATGCGCATTTACAAAGGCGCTTACTTCACGAATAATTTCTCTTGAGTAAGCAGGTTTACCGGTTGTTGGATAAGCAGAAGCAAATGCCGGAGAAGTGATGATACCGTCGGCAAAACCAATAGCGGTATAATTATCATTGATGGTCTTTCTGGCCCCCACCTTGAAACCGGGCACTATATTCAGCTCATGTATCTTGTTAAATATCTTTCCATAACTGGCCTGTAAGTAGGTTTCATAAACAAAATAATCTTTGCGTGCATGTTTGTACGATCCTCGTTTTGTAACTTCTTCGTTATCGAACAGGTAACTTCTGGGTGAAGTAAATATTTCCGATTCGGTTGTTGTTTTCGTGAACGAACCGCGTGCTTCAACTTTGAGTGTAGGCATCGGCATATAGCTCATAGCTAGTTGCTCACGCAAGCTGATGTTTTTTTCTTCATTCGTATTACCAAGCGCGGCCTCATACAATGGATTTATGACCCAATTGGTATCACCTGCCTGATTAAAAGTTTGCTCCAGGTACTTAAATTCATCCGATTTGGGATAATATGGGTTAGCCCGGGAAAAATTAGAGAATGAACCATAAGTTGATTCATTGGCCGTGTATGTTGACATGAAAAACTTACTCGTTATATTAAACAGCCTGTTCCTGTACGCAAGATCAATATTGGCGTTGCCCACATTACGGCCCGACCCCTTCATTACCCCATTCACCTTTCCATATTTGGCGCCTATTCCATATGTAACGTTCCTATCGCCACCATCAACATATAGCGAGAAATTGTTGTTCCAGCCAACCTGCAAGGGCTCATTCATCCAGTAGGTATTAACCCCGCTCAATACATTATTCAATTTTTCATTGTATTGTTTATCGAGGGCAACCTGCGTCGATGGAGTGTATACATTAGCTGGAAGTGAGATATACTTTCCCGACAGGCGCTCGAACTCCAGTTTCTCCGCTGCATTCATTAAATTGTAGTCATGCAGATCTGGCATTGAGATCGTATTATCATAAGTAAACGCAAGGTTTAGCTTACCTTCTTTCGGTCTTTTTGTTTCAATTACTACCACTCCATTCGATGCGCGCGAGCCGTACAGGGCAGTAGAGGCTGCATCTTTCAGAATGGTAACATTGGCCACCCTGTTCATATCAAGATCAAGCACCGTGCGTAAGTCTGTTTCAAATCCATCTAGTATGAACAATGGTTGGTTGGGGTCCTGTGCATTGGCATCCCTAATACCTACCACACTTGTCTTTCCCCTGATCTCAAGATTAGGCAATGCGTTGGGGTTTGAACCCAGCAAATTATTGTCTATTACAAGAAAAGCGGGATCGAGTGTTTTTAAACTTTGAATGATGTTTTGGTTACCGATTGTTTTCAATTGTGCACCGGTAAAAACAGAAGCAGCCCCCGTAAAGCTTTCTACTTTACGGGTATACAAACCGGTCACTATTACATCATCCATGGCCTTGTTCGAGATGGCCATTTTTATGGTTAGGGAGTTATGTATATCGATAGGTACTTCAGCGCTTTTAAAACCAACATGCTCAATGATCAATGTCTTCGCATTTGAAGAAACTTTCATGGTGAACATCCCAACCTTATCGGTAGTTGTACCTATTTTAGATCCTTTTATCATTACCGAAGTACCAGCCAAAGGCTCGCCCTTTTCATCAACAATACGGCCTCTTATAATGGTGTCGGCGGGCGCCGCAGCGGGTTTGTAATTTGTGTAAGCAGCAACTGGTGTTACTATTTGAGATACCGGCAATGAAGAAGAAATATTTTCAACCGGTGTAACTGTAACTACATTTTTTTTAAGTGAGATGATGCTGTAGTTCTTATCATCGAGTTTAACCACATCGAGGTTGAGTGGCGTCAGCAGGTTGTGTAACAACCGTTCGGGATCTTTCTCCTTCTGCATTTCCCTGGTAAATAATATATACTTACCACTCACTACCTTTTCTTCATACAAACAGTTGATATTGTATTGCTGGTGAATTTTTTTCAGCACGGTTGTAAGCGGCTCTGAGTAACGGCTTACGGGTGACTTGGTGGTTGAGCTGCCGGCGTCGGTATCCTGGGCAATGACCATATCATTGCATAGCAATGCCGCCACAAATAACAGGTGTAATTTTCTCATTTAGATCAAGTTAAAAGATAGACTAGTTTGGTTACCGGTTTAATGGCTTGTTCTTCATGGCGTTCACATTCAAAGGCTAATTATGGCAGGTCAATGCATTGGGTCCTTACTGAGAAAACGAGGTGCTGAAAATTTTTACCCCATGGGGAGGAAAGTTTTTTTAAAAAATATTTAACACGTATAAAAAACGACCCCGACGGTTTACCGTCGGGGCTGATGATCAATTGCGATATGTTTGTTATTCACTGATCTATTGAATAACCTTTGAAACCGGAGTTGCAGCCGTTTGCCGGTCATTTACTCCAACAGCTATCACCTGGAACCAGTACTTCTCTCTCGATTTTAGACCGGTAAAGGTGTAACTGGGGCTGGTTGTAATCTTAGTCACCCATATACTTTCGCTTGTGAGCGGATCTGTTGTATACTGGTGAGCATACGCTTTGGCGCCGGCCACTCTTTTAACCTGGGTAACTGCTTCATTTGGTTTTTCAATGATTACATTGAGTTGTTCAATGGGCTTCATAAATCTTGAACCTCTTGCCTTGTTCATTTCAAAACCGCTGCTGGCCATTATTACAGGGTCGCCATTAGCTTTTGCGGTTACGTATTCGGCCAGCGCAGCTAATAAACCGAGTGTTTTGGCCCGGAAAGCCTTTAATTTGAAACTCGTTACTTTATCGCCTTTATTTCCTTTACTGTGCACATCCTGGTACTCAGGAAGTGTTTTTTCCAGTTCAGCAATTTCCGCAGGCGCGTCGGGAAAATTGGAACTTGACTTTATTATTCCGGTAATTCGGTACCCGAAAGTGATCAGTTCACTATGACCGAATAATTTATGACCGTATGTAATTCTATCTGCCATTTGTTTACGTTTTAATGGTGAAAAAAATAAATACCTGCTACCTGCCCCGATGAGTCGTGGGCAAACCAAAGCCGTACGCGTTTATTGGCCAATAAAGTGCGTTACAAATGAAGGCATTGAATACCTCAGTTGTTGAATACATCGTACTATTTACAAGAGAAAGACATTTCGCGCCATCGCATCCTGGTTTCCGGTTCTCCGGTTTGCAGCTGCAACGGTTTCCAATTGCAAGTTGCTAGTTGTGTTGTGGAGCGGGAACGATAATGAACTTTATCAATTGCCAGTACACATCTTTTCGGTTATACATGTTGTTCATTTGTTCATAACAAAGATATGGGGAGAAAATGCAGTTTCAATCAGGGGGCTTTCAAAATTGAACATTATTGAACAAAATCGTACATAATTGTATATTTACTTGTTCAAAAAACTGACGATCATCATATATTTAGTGCCATTTTTAAGATAAAAACACAACTTCGTGTACAATAACACACATTCCAATTAAACTATAACGGCAACAAACAAATGATCATTATCAATAAACTGCCTACCCGCGTTACATCTATTCATTTAAGTTGTATATTAGGTACTATACAATAAAAAAAACCCTGAAAGGCAACCTGATTTGTACATCACCGCCGCTATTGGCACAACACATCATACAAACTCATTTGCCATGCCAGCAAAAGAAGAAGCCACCAATGTAAAAAGTTATTTCAGTGAAAAAAGGATCAATGAAATAGTTAAGAGTATACGAAAAAGAGTTGCAGAACATAGACGCTTGCAAGAAGAAGGTATACTTCCCATGTACAAGCGGATACCAATAACAGTAATGGAGATCAAGTATGTAATGATTGTCATCAATAGAAAAAGAGGCACAGCTTCTGCAATCATGAAGGAAATCCGGGCAGCACTTGGAAAAAAGCCCAGGCAAAAGGTTTCGGTAACAGAATTTTGTAACCATACTGGCATTCCTTTAGACGATGTGCGTCAGGCACTGAATCTGTTAACCTAAGGCTAATTGACCAATACGTCTAAGAAAATCCATTCAAATTAAAATGTAAGCAAAAGAGTTAGGTTTCTGAAATTTATACCAACATTTCCTCATTCTAAATTTACTGGCGCCGGTTTTATTCTAACAATGTCACGGTTCTGCATTAACAATTACAAAGACTACCTATGAATGATGTAACATAAACCTACTATCTCCGATCTTATATCAAAAGCACCTGAATTTAATCTATGTTGAGAGAAAATAATTTAAGTTTTAGCTATTTAAGACTAACAGCACCATATTCTAATCTAATTAATACCTGTTTTATACTAACTGGCCAATTTTTTAAACTAACTTTTTCTATTTAAAACTAACTGGCGCCATTTCTATACTAACTGATCCTTATTTTAATCTAACTATTCAAAAAATAATCTAAAAAGGGAAAAAATAAATTATAAGGCACCTATTTTAAACTATCTCTCCAAAAACAATAAGAGATTGCACCTTTACCGATGCAACCTCGTATCATACAAACTTATTTGCCATGCCAAACTAAAAAACGTATTTCAGTGCGAAACGAATAAAAGAAATAATCCGGAAATTAAAGGCCAAACTTGCCGAACATATGCGCAAACAAAGTACTGATTCGCAATGCCTGATCTGTTTTTCATCTCCTGTTTCCGTCCTGAACGAAAATCGAATCATTTTGAGTCCACTTGTCCAGCCGGCCCGACCCAATTGGACATGGCAGCCGAAATACTGCTTGTTTATTTTTGTCACCCTCTGAATGGTGTTCAGACACGCAATTGGCTCAACCCACACCCCGGCTGACGCAATTCTTATCGTCTCCATCTTAAAAAACTCAGCAACCAACATTAATCAACTACAAATGTCAAAAGCAAAATAAAATTTATTTTGAAAAATGAACATTGTTCATTTTCTTTGTACTGAAATTGATTTTATGGGTACTACAGAAAGAAAAGCAAGAGAGAAGGAAGAACTGAGGGCGCTTATTTTAAAAGCTGCCCGTAAGTTGTTTGTTGAAAAAGGCATCGGACAAACAACTATCAGAAATATCGCCGATTCAATAGACTACAGCATCGGTACAGTATATGTTTATTTCAGGGATAAGAATGAAATACTCCATGCGCTGCACACACAGAGTTTCGTTGACCTCCGTGGCCAGTTGAAAGTATTAATTAATGTAAAAGACCCAATGGAACGGCTAAAGGCAATGGGCAAAGTGTATATCAGTTTTGGCCTGGATAACCCGGAAATGTACGATCTGATGTTTACCCTTAAAGCACCTATGGAGTTCCTGGAAACAATCCAAAAAGATGAGTGGGATGAAGGGAAAGCAAGCTTTGATTTGTTAAAGACTACCGTACAACAGTGTATGGATAATGGGCATTTTAAAGGGCATAAACTGGAACCGTTGTGTTTTCTGATATGGAGTTGTATACATGGCATGTGCAGCCTGGAAATAGGTTCCCGTACGAAAAACGTGAATATTAAAAACCCTGAAAATATCGTAACAGATGCGTACGATGAGTTTTTAATAATCATAAGTAATCTATAATTTTTTTTGCCTAAATAATGAACATTGTTCATTTAGTTTACACAGTTCATTAAAAGCAAAATCATGTAACAATTCTAATCATTTTCTTTGCATTCCAAATGAACATTGTTCATTTAATTTATATGGTTCATTAAAATCAAAATCATGAAAAAATTTCTCGCATTTCTTTTACTATTATTATGCGTTGGAAGCGCTTACGCACAAACACACCTGGAGCAGTATATCAACGCGGGTCTGAGTAATAATGAAACAATCCACCAGCATCAATTTTTACTTGATAAAAGCCTATGGGCTTTAAAAGAAGCTAAATCATTATTTCTCCCCAATGTTGAGTTTAATGGAACCTATACCCTTGCAGGCGGCGGACGCACTGTGGATATTCCGGTGGGAGATTTAATGAATCCCGTTTACAAAACGCTTAACCAACTTACAGCTACTAATAATTTTCCACAAGTACAAAACCAAAGTGTACTGCTGAACCCAAATAATTTTTACGATGTAAAACTACATACCACTTATCCGATCATCAATGCAGAAATAGCTTACAATAAAAAAATAAAAAAACAGCAGTATGATCTGCAAAAGATAGAAACAGACATCTACAAACGGGAGCTTGTAAAAGAAATCAAAGTTGCTTATTATAATTATTTACAGGCAACGACAGCCATCGGTATTTATGAAAATGCCCTTGCACTGGCAAAAGAAAACGAAAGGATAAACACTTCTCTTTTTAATAACCAAAAAGTAAACCGCACGGCAGTAGTAAGAAGCAATAATGAAGTAACAAAGATTACTGCACAACTGAACACTGCCATGATAAACCGTGATAATGCCAGAAATTTTTTTAATTTTTTAATCAACCAACCGCTGACCACTCCCATACTTATTGATTCAATAACTAATATTCCTGACCCACATGTTGCAGATGATACTGCTGTAAATAAAAGAGAAGAATTATTAAAGTTAAATACAGCAGCCGCAATCAATAAGAACCTTATTGGTCTGGCAAATTCCTACAAAATACCAAAACTAAATTCCTTTCTTGATTTAGGGTCGCAGGCTTTTGATTTTAAAGTAAATGACAAATCGCCTTATTATTTCTTCGGGATTTCACTTGGCTGGGATATTTTTTCAGGAGGCAAAAATAAATACAAAGTAAAACAGGTGGAGGCGGATGCTAAAGTGATTGCATCGCAGACAAGCAATATCGAACAGCAACTGAGATTACAGGTTAGCATGGCTACTAATTCATTCAACACCGCGCTTATAAATTACAATTCCGCTGTTTCACAAGTGGCTTCTTCTGAAAAATACTATAATGATGAATTGCGGCTGTACAAAGAGGGCATTGCATTGTACATAGAACTGCTGGATGCACAAAACCAACTCGTATCTGCCCAACTTCAGGCAAATATTTCACGCTACGACATATTTGTAAAGCAGGCAGAAATAGAACGCGCCAATGCAAGTTTCATCATTCAATAAACAAAAAAAGAACAATAATGAAAAAGATACAATTACTCCCCCTTGCCGCAGCAATATTGTTTTTATATTCCTGCAAGCATGATGAGAAGGCAAAAATAGCCTTTGAAGTAGCAGATGTTATCCCCGTAAAGATCTCTTCCGTATCTGCATTGGCATTACCCAAAAAGATAAATGCTACAGGACTGGTAAGCACAGAAAACGAAGCCAAATATTCATTCAAGATAGGCGGCGTAATTAGCCGTGTTTTGGTAGAAGAAGGTCAGTTTTTTCGAAAAGGTCAGCTGCTCGCTACACTCAATTCAACAGAAATTGCTGCTGGCGTAACGCAGTCCAGTTTAAATGTAGAGAAGGCACAGCGTGATTATGAACGGGCAGCTAATCTTTACAAAGACAGCGTTTTTACATTAGAGCAGTTGCAAAATACCAAGACAGCCCTGGATATTGCTCAAAAAGCAAAGGAGGCTGTTGCCTTTAATGAACATTATTCGAAAATATATGCCGCTTCTGATGGTTTTGTAAGCCAGAAACTCGCCAGCGAAGGAGAAGTAATAGCGCCCGGTATGCCGGTGCTTGCTATTAACGAAACGCAACGAAACAATAATTATCTACTTAAAGTTGGTGTAACCGACCGCGAGTGGGCACTCATAAGCCCGGGGCAAACCGCCACAGTAACCCTGGATGGATATGCAGATAAAAAAATTGAAGCTTTCGTGTTTCGGAAGTCACAAACGGCAGACCGTTCACTTGGCTCCTTTCAAATAGAATTGAAATTGAAATTAAAGGATATAAAACCAGCAGTGGGCATGTTTGGCAAGGCGGAAATAGCTACCAATTATGACGAAACTGTAAAGGTGATCCCATACGGTTCCCTGGTAGAAGCCGATGGCGACAAGGCATTCGTATTTACACTTGACGGGGCCAATAAGGTCAGGAAAATTCCGGTAACTATTGCAAAGGTTGACAATCAACAGGTGTATTTAAAAGAAGGACTTGATGGGATAAACGAGATCGTTATTTCTAATAGCGCCTATCTCAACGAAAAATCTACAATAAAAATCATCCGGTAATACTAACAGATATGAAGATCACAAACTTTGCCGTTAAAAACTATCAGTTCACCCTCATTATATTCCTGCTGTTTGCAGTGGTTGGTGTACTCACTTTGTTTACAATGCCCCGTTCGGAAGATCCAACTATACATCCACCGGAGTATCTCATAACTGTAATATATCCGGGCACAAGTCCTAAAGACATGGAAGAGCAAGTGGCCAAGCCCATTGAAAACAAAATTTACGGGCTGGAAAATATTGACAAAATGCTTACCACAGTTGAAGATGGTGTGGCAGCGATCCAGGTGAAATTCAAATATGGTGTTGATATTAACAATAAGTACCAGGAAATATCTACAGAGATAAATGCTTTGAAAAACAGTGAACTTCCCAAGGATATCTACCTGATCAAAACAGAAAAGATCTCTTCTTCCGATGTAAAAATTTTACAGATTGCATTGGTTTCGGATATCGCTTCCGATAAATTGTTGAGAGACCAGGCTGATATACTAAAAACCCGCCTGGAGAAAATAACAAACCTCAAAGAAGTTAAATATTTCGGAATGCCCGAACAGGAGATCCGTGTTGATATACAATTGGACAAACTGGCGCAACTGAAGATTCCGCTCAACGTAGTTGCAGGCAGTTTACAAAGCGAAGCGGCAGACATTCCTGGTGGAAGCATCAACCTGGACAGCAAGATTTTTAATGTAAAGACCAGCGGCAAGCTTAAGAACGTTGAGGATGTTGCCAATACCGTCATCTACAATGCCAACGGAAAAATTATTTATTTGAAAGATGTGGCTGAAGTAAGTTATAAAAACGAAATGGTCAACCACATTACACGCGTAAACGGGCATCGTTGTGTACTGGTTACAGCTGCAATGAAAGACGATGTTAATATTGCGAAAGTGCAGGGAGAATTTCTGCCGGTATTGGATGAATTTTCCAAAGGATTGCCTGCTAATATTCAGCTGGTCAAAACTTTTGACCAGGCTACCATGGTGTCGCAACGTTTGGGACATCTCGGATTTGATTTTGGTTTAGCAATTCTTTTAGTAGTCATTACCTTATTGCCATTAGGATTCAGGGCATCGCTCATTGTGATGATCTCTATTCCGCTTTCTTTAGCATTAGGACTTATCGCAATGAATTTATTAGGGTTTTCATTAAACCAGCTAAGTATTGTTGGACTTGTTGTGGCTTTGGGATTGTTAGTGGATGATAGTATTGTAGTTGTGGAAAATATAGAAAGATGGCTAAGGGAAGGACATTCACGAATGGATGCTATTCTAAAAGGCACAAAACAGATAGGTGTTGCAGTAGTGGGATGTACAGCCACTTTGGTAATTGCGTTCTTACCACTTGCTTTCCTGCCTGACGCAGCCGGTGAATTTATGCGCAGCCTGCCTATGGCTGTTATCACCAGTGTATTGGCATCAATGATTGTGGCCTTAACACTTGTTCCTTTCATGGGAAGCCGGATATTGAAAACGCATACACATGGAGAAGGCAATTTTTTCCTGAAGCAACTGCAAAAATTTCTCACCTACAGTTATCGCGGTATTATGCCACGAGCTTTAAAATATCCTAAAATAACCATTGGAATATCATTAATACTTAGTGCTCTCGCCTTTTTCTTATTTACAAAAGCGGGATTCAAACTCTTTCCAACCTCTGAAAAGCCAATGTTTCTTATCAATATCAAAATGCCGCTGCAGGCTGATATTCCTGAAAGTGGTCGTGTAACCAAGCTCGTAGAAAATGAATTGAAGCAACACAAAGAAATTGTGTATTATACAAGCAATATTGGTAAAGGCAACCCCCAGATATATTATAATGTACATCAACAGGACGTAAAGCCCGACTTTGCCCAGATTTTTGTACAGATGGATGATGAGGCAAGTCCTGCCTCTAAAGTAGAGTTAGTAAAGCAGCTAAGAGAAAAGTTTAAGGATTTTCCTTATGCTAAAATTGAAGTTAAAGATTTTGAACAAGGCCCCCCGATAGAAGCAAACATAGTTGTAAGGGTTTTTGGTGAAGACCCAGACACGCTGCGCAAGCTTTCCTTTAAAGTGGAGGATATTTTACGCAACAACCCAGGTACTATTTACATCAATAACGAATTAAACACCTACAAGTCTGACGTTAAAATAGAAATAAACAAAGAAAAAGCCCGCACATTGGGTGTGCTTACAAGCGATGTTGATAAGGTAATTCGAATGGCGGTAGCAGGATTAACTGTTGGTGATTATATAGATGACAGAGGCGATGCCCGCAATGTTGTACTGACACTTCCCAAAGATAAATTTTCAAATTTAGATGCATTCAAAAATCTGTACGTAAACAACATACAAGGTGTTCCTGTATTGGTTAATCAGATTGCAATCATTTCTTTTGAAAAATCGCCTACGGCAATAAATCATTTTAATAAATCGCGTTTCGCAAAGGTCACCTCACTTACCAAAGAAAATGTATTGGCAAATGATGTTTTAAAGGATATTGTTCCGCAACTGAACAAACTTAAAATGCCGCCTGGTTACTATTACAAGCTATCCGGTGAAGCGGAATCGGAAGGTGATACACTGGGTGGAAACTTTTTGTCAGTTATCCTGTTAAGTACGTTCCTTTTTATTGGAGTTCTGTTACTACAATTTAAAACGTTTAAAGGTATCATCATTGTATTATCTATTATTCCATTAGGAATTCTGGGAGGTGTGGTAATGCTATTGATCACCGGCCATCCGATGTCAATGGTTTCTATTATTGGTTTCATTGGCTTGTCTGGCATACAAGTCAAGAACTCGCTGTTACTCGTTGATTTCACCAACCAGTTGCGAACTGAAGGACATAGCATTGATAGCGCCATTAAGATAGCAGGAGAAACCCGTTTTTTACCGGTTGTGCTTACGTCCATAACAGCTATTTGCGGATTAATTCCTCTTGCCTGGAATCCCAATCCACTTATTTCTCCATTAGCGATTGTGTTGATTGGTGGATTAATCAGTTCAACAATTCTTTCAAGAATTGTAACGCCGGTAATGTATAAGCTTATTCCGCCTTCCATTGAAAATATATAATCATTCATAAAATTAAAACAAAATGAAAAAAACAATTTTAATAACAGGCGCATCTTCAGGCTTCGGTTTGATGTTAGCAAACAATTTACATCAACAAGGTTATAATGTAATTGGTACAAGTCGAAATCCAGAAAAACTACAAGCCACTGTTCCCTTCAAAGTATTGGCTTTAGATATTACGGATGAAAATTCTATAAAAGAATTTACAAAGCGACTTTTTGAAACCGTAAATCAATTAGATATTTTGGTTAATAATGCAGGTTATATGCTCACTGGATTAGCAGAGGAAACTTCAACAGAGGCAGGGAAACTTCAATTTGACACTAATTTTTGGGGGACAGTAAATGTAACAAAAGCAATTTTACCTTATTTCAGGAAACAAAAATTTGGTCAAATTATTACAGTGAGCTCAATGATGGGGCTTATAACAATACCTATGAAGTCAATGTATGCTGCATCCAAACATGCCTTAGAAGGTTATTTTAAAACATTGCGTTTTGAGGTAAGTCAATTTAATATCAATGTTAGTATGGTAGAGCCAATGTGGGCAAAAACAAATCTTGGCACAAATATGATTGCTATTGATGGGAATATAGCAGAATACAAGAACTATAAAGGGCAAGTAAATAAGTATATCAAGAATGGTATGGCAGAGGGTGACGATCCATCAGTAATAGTGAAGAAAATTATTGAGGTGACAAATGCCAAAAAACCAAAGTTCCGAAACATTGTAGGAAAAATGGCAGGAATGGTACTATTCCTTAATAATTACGCCTATCCAATGTTTGAAAATGCAATACATAAAAGTGTAAAAACAGCAAAATAAGCGTGTATGAAAAAGTACTTGCTTTATCAGTTTTAGCTTTCCTTTTCCATTAACAACATATTCAAATTTTAACGAAATGACAGATAACAAAAACTTTGACGTAATCATAGTTGGCGGAAGCTATGCAGGACTTTCGGCAGCAATGGCTTTGGGACGAGCATTAAGAAACGTTTTAATCATTGACAGCGGGTTGCCTTGTAACCGACAAACACCTCATTCACATAACTTCATTACGCAAGACGGAGAAAAACCAAGCGTTATTGCGGAAAAAGCAAAAAAACAAGTGTTGAAATACGACACAGTAAAATTCTTAACTGACCTTGCCGTTAATGGAACTAAAACCGATAAAGGCTTTGAGATTTCAACTCAGTCAGGAAAAGTGTTTTCAGCTAAAAAACTCATTTTTGCAACAGGCTTAAAAGACATTATACCAAACATTAAGGGATTTTCTGAATGTTGGGGAACTACAGTAATTCATTGTCCATATTGCCACGGATATGAAGTAAAGAATGAAAAAACAGGGGTTCTGGCAAATGGATATGGTGCATTTCATTTGGCTCGGCTCATTAGTAACTGGACCAAGGATTTAACCATATTTACCAATGGAAAATCTCAATTGACACAGGAGCAGACCGATGAAATCAAAAGACACAATATTTCAATAGTTGAAAAGGAAATTACCTCATTAAAACACAAAGAAGGTGTAATGGAAGAAATAATTTTTGCAGACAATTCAATTTTTCAATTACAAATTATTTATTCAAGACCTCCTTTTGAACAACATTGTAAAATCCCCGAATTATTGGGTTGTGAATTGACAGAACAAGGACTTATCAAAGTAGATACATCTCAGAAAACAACAGTGGATAATATATTCGCCTGTGGAGACAGTACTAATCCTCTTCGTTCTGTACCATATGCAGTATCAACAGGGAGTAATACAGGAGTGTTTTTAAATAACGAAATGACAGAAGAAGAATTTTTAAAATGACAATAGGCGGTCGTAAAAACGAATACAGTAATTAAGTAATAGTTCTATATTGGAAACAATTAATATTCTTTACCTTTTACATTTCACATACTTCATGCCCTTTGCAACTCAAACACAAACGTAGTTCCTTTTCCCGGTTCACTAAAAGCTTCAATGGTGGCCTGGTGAAGCTCCAGGATCTTTTTTACAATAGCCAGGCCAATGCCCATCCCCTTGCCTGAAGACCGTGGATGTATTTGTTTGTAACGCTCAAAAATATGAGTAAGCTCCTCAGGAGAAATACCAATGCCGGTATCGGTTATGCTTACCTTTACGCCGGCATTGGCTTCAATCAAAACAATAGTGATTGCGCCGCCTGCGGGGGTAAATTTAAAGGCATTATCTAAAAGGTTTTGAAGCACCCGATCGGTGAGTGAAAGATCTGCAAATACAAGTGATAAGTTATCAGGAGCCTCCAAATTGAGTGTAATTCCCTTTTCATCTGCTTTCAATTGATAGCTCATCATGATATCGGCAGCCAGTTCCGAAATATGAAATGCTTCCTTCTCCGGCTTTATTAAATTGGCCTCCAGTTTCGCATACTGAAAAAGTTGATCAACCAGCAATGACAGCTTACGATTGCTGTCATATACAATAGCCAGGTATTTTTCTTTATCCTGAGGCAAAAGCTGGTCTTTTTTTATCATCAGCGTTTCTACATATCCCTGCATAATTGACAAAGGGGTGCGCAAGTCGTGCGAAATATTTGCTATAAGTTCCTGTCTGAATTTGTCGGTAGCCGATATTTTATCAATATTATCAACAATAACATCGGCCATGTCATTAAAGGTAGTGGTAAGCATACCCAGGTTGCCTTTAGCATACCCTTCTATGCGGGCCGTGTAGTCGCCTTCTTTAAATCGTTTAACCACTCCTGCTATACGGCAAATACTATCTGTGATCAGAAAAAAAGTAACAATACCTACAATGAACGCTACAACCAAAGCTGCATAAAACATAATGCTGGCAAGGCGTAAGTACAAGTTGTTATCTAACGCTTGTAGAATGGCCTTTTGTTTTTCACTGGCCAGCACGGCATATACATATCCCACTAACCTGCCCTTTTCATATACCGGAGCGGCAGAAAAAATACTTGGTTCGCCTGGTTGTTTGGGATTATCGCCCATTGGCCGTTGTTTGCCGGAGGCCGCAATCCACTTTTTCACCAGGTTAATATTTACCTGGTGCATTTGAACAGTTTTATCCGGTACAACATAGTCTTTGATATTACCGGCGGTATCAAGCAAATACACTTCCACACTGGGATTAGCAACCATCGTTGAATGAATAATATCATGCGTTACACTGGTATCGGGTTTACCATCTTTAAAAGGTTGTGTAAACGTTGCCAGATGTTGGGCAATATTACCATACAATTCCTGGTGGGCGGACGTGTAGTACGACCTCGAAAATGTTGAGGCAATGATCACAAACACAATGCCCAGCACAATTAACAGGCATGTGAATACAGTTGTGATCTTCCAGAAAAGCCGATTCCCGTTTATTGTTCGTACCGACATGTTATAGTTCCTCATTAAACCTGTAGCCAACGCCCCAGGCAGTTAAAATAAATTTAGGGTTCGACACATCTTCTTCAATTTTTGCCCGTAACCGGTTGATGTGGCTGTTAACCGTATGTTCATAGCCTTCAAAATCATACCCCCACACCAAATTGAGCAATCGTTTACGGCTGTAGCTTTTCCCGGGATTCGATGCAAGCAAAGTGAGCAACTCAAATTCTTTGGGTGAAATATCTATACGGTTGTTATTGAGCGTTACCCTCCGTTTATCAAGGTCTATTTCCAATCCGCTAAAACTTATTATGGAAGTTGTTATTCCGGTAGCAGGTTCTAAAGCAAACTCTTCGCTTCTGCGGAAAATAACTTTTACCCGGGCAATAAACTCACGAATGCCGAAGGGTTTAGTGAGGTAATCATCCGCGCCGGTTTCCAAACCAATCACTTTATCGATCTCCTCACTTCTGGCAGTAAGCATCAGAATAGGCGTATGCCGGTCTGTTTGCCTTATTTTTCTGCATATCTCCACTCCATTCAACCCCGGCAGAGTAATATCCAGTATAATAAGATTGAAATTACCCTCCTTTGAGGAAGCCAATCCTTTTAATCCATCACTTTCCGCTGTTACCCTGCACCCCAGATCGTGGAGATGAATTTTTAGTAGTTCAACAATGTCGGGATCATCTTCAATGATCAAAACTGTTTTGTTATCCATAATGCGTTATAACAAAGTTGCAAAATAAAATACACGAATGTTCATTGTGATACTTTTGTTACAATTCTGCAATACCTGTGGGATACTCTTTCATTTGCTTTGTGTTACTAAAATACACCACAAATGAAATACAACTTATTAAAAACCTGTACGTTATTTGCCGCTGTAGGGCTGCTTGCCTCCTGCAAAAAAGATAAAGATCATACTCCCGGCCAATCACAAACCATTACCATTGAAAATGTGCTGAACAGTAAACCGCTGGTTGAAACCGGTACCTTTCAGGGAAAAGGAGCACCGCCGGTTATCTTACCGGGGCAATCAACCTCGTTTACTTTTTCCGCTGCCAAAAACCAGCGGTTAACCTTTGCTACGATGTACGGGTGGAGCAATGACCTGTTCTTTGCACCAGCCAACCCTGGTATCAAATTGTATAACGATGATGGTTCACCCATTACAGGCGATGTTTCTGCACAAATAAAACTATGGGACAATGGCACGCGTATAAACCAGGTACCAGGATCGGCAGTGGTCCATCCGGGTACAGCAGAAAGCTCGGTAAAAAATATCAAAGAGGTAAATGGTACCGATGATTATGGCAATACCTACCTGCCTGCATCGCAACTAATGCAGTTATCACTTGCTTATGATGGTAATTCTGTATTCACCCTTACGATCACTAACAAATCGGGCGGCACCGCCAACGAAACACCCTTCAGCCCTGGCGTGTGGACCATTTCTTATGTAGCAGGCGGCAATCAACTGTTACCTGAGGCTATTTACTCAGCCGGCAAGCCTACCGCTAACGGATTGACAAATATTGCAGAAGCAGGTGATAACTCAGTGCTCAATACATACCTGATGAGCAAAACCGGCATCTTTACCCCCCTGTCGCCGGTTTTAGTGGTGGTGTATAACGGCATGGAAAATCCCTTTTTTAAAACGGGTGAAAATGACCGGGGCGAAGGGTTGAAAGACCTTGCGCAAAAAGGCAATGCCGATATACTGGCAGCAGCTTTGAAATCGAAATCAGGCGTAAAAGCCGTATATGTGTTGAAGGATGCTAAAAATACTGTACTGCTTCCCCGTATCGATGGCGCCGACGGCGGTAAGGTTTCGCAAATGTTAACAGTAATGGAAGGTGATAGAATTGCCATTGCCACCATGTATGGATTTTCGAACGACTGGTTCTTTGCCACTTCAGGAAATGATTTGGACGCTACGCAAAAAGGAGATCTGTCATCTTCTGTTGGTTTGTATGATAATGGTACAGCCGTGAATCAATTCCCTGGCGCAGGCATTACCCAGTTTAACCTGGCGGGCACTCCGCTTAACGAATCAAAGCCTATACAAATGGTACCTAACCCCAATGCATTAACGACGTTACCAGCTATCAATAACATTATAAAGGTGAGTATTCAATAAGGTGGTAGTGGATATTCAAAATAACATCAGCCAGCACCGAATGAATGATTAAGATCTGGCTGATGTTATAAAAACACATTCATCCGTTTTTTTCATCGGCATCCATAAATTTTTCATACATACTTTTATTATTGCTTATCTTCACTTGCACTTCAAAACAGTGGTAAACCACTGCCGGCTTACAGCTGACAATCCCACTTATTTCTCGCGTTTATTTAAAAAAGAGGTAGGTGTTTCTCCAATTAAGTTCAGGGATAACCTTTTAAATTAGTTTCCGGATACAGCTACGATATGCCTGTGAAAGGTACTTATTTGCCGGGCTTTAGAAAATCACCATCAATTATTAAAAGTTTCACCCCGTTTTCTGTAAACGACCGGTGACTACTAAGGTCATCTGATACTATGTATGTCATTCCCTGGCTAAGCCTGAAGTTTTGGCCATTATCCAATTCACTAACAAATTCTCCTTCGAGGCAATGAACTATATGCCCTTTTTTGCACCAATGATCAGCCAGGTATCCCATTGAGTACTCAACTCTTCGAATACGCAATCCTTCTAACTGCAAGGTTCTCCAAACAGCTATACCAGTGGTGCCCAAATGCTCAGTTGCAGGAATTAAATCCCAGTCAATTGTTTGAAAGTTATAATTGCTCATTTTTGTATGCTTTTACCAGCTATGGTAGAGAAAATCAGATAAAAATAATAAAAAATATTATTGATGACCGTGCACCGCTCCTGGTTTCTTAGTAATACTAAGAAACCTTCAGGTCATTAGATCTGAAGGCCTTTTTGATTCCAAATTCATAAAATGTAACGGTTCCTATG
This sequence comes from Niastella sp. OAS944, assembly GCA_024809215.1. Lineage (GTDB taxonomy): Bacteria > Bacteroidota > Bacteroidia > Chitinophagales > Chitinophagaceae > Niastella. The sequence goes on from JANUBW010000001.1 coordinate 809,730, forward strand.
ATACGTAAATATTTATTCAAAGTAATAAATGAAGAAGGCGTATTTGGAGGTGCGCATAAGATCTAATCAGGCAGTGTATATTCCATTTCGTAAAAATGCTTCTTATCTTTTATGATGATGTTCAATTTACCAGCTATGCCGGTCAATTCATCTGTTCCCGAATCAGGTACAATAATAATATTCATCATGGGTTCGCCTTTATTCATAGTTGCATTATGTTGTAACACAAAAGAACCCTGTTTGCCATTTAAAGTTGCTTCTACGCGCTCGATCGCTACATAACCTGCAGACGCAGGGACTGCTGTTTTTGCACTAAGCATTTGCCCCTTACTGGTTCCTGCTATATCGCCATAAAAAACCTTGTCGATGGTTAATCGTCCTAAAAGGGGGATGTCTCGTTCATCGGTTTGAGGAACGAGTTTGACCTCAAATTCACCTTTTGCGTATTGTGTCATTAAAATATTTTTGTTTCATCAAATGTAAGCAAATAGGACCGAAGCATATAACGCATAGGGATAATATCCATAAGCCAGGTAATTATATGAAGTTGTACCTTAGAGTATAAAACTAACGATTATGAAAGCAGTATCAAAAACCGCTTATTACTGCGGTGGTGTTCGTATGCAGGATGCCGAATCTGCTAAACCACTTATTGGTGATCATTATGCAAAGCGCCTACTTGGTGAAGATGGAATTGCCTATTGGTCAGCGTTTAAACAATTCACCAGGCCAAATGCAGGCAATACGGCAAGGCATTATCTCATTGATTCATTTATAAAAAATGAACTGACCGATCATCCCGATGCAACCATCATTTTAATTGGGGCGGGGCTCGACAGCCGTGCTTATAGATTGGATGGCGGAAAATGGATAGAAATAGATGAAGAAGCGATTATTGCACACAAAAATAATAAGCTGCCCATCAATGAATGTAAAAATCCGCTTGAGAGAATACCTATAGATTTTGAAAAAGAGAAACTGGCCGATAAGCTGCAACCTTACAGGGAAAGGCCTTATGTGATCTTTATTATAGAAGGCGTACTTATGTATCTCACTAATGAACAACGAAACGAATTACTAACTACCTTAACAACGCTTTTCCCAAAACATGTACTTTTTTGCGACCTCATGAATAAAGGATTTTTTGAGAAGTTCAGCGGTGAAATTCATAGAAAGCTCAGCGAAAGTGGAGCGGTCTTTAAAGACATCGCCGATGAACCGGATCGCGTATTCATTGCAAAAGGATATAAGAAAAGATCAGTGACCGGCATGCCGCAAGCTATACATGATTTGGGTTTAATAAGACTTCCCTGGTTCGTCAGGAAATTTGTTTTTGGCAGGCTGATCAATGGATATGCAGTATATCATTTTACTTACGGCTACTGATCGTCCCATTCGAAAGTATTTAAGCGGCCAACTCAAAATAATGAGATGGCCGCTTTAGTTTTTATTTTAATTGTTCAAGAATTTCCTCCACTTCCTTCTTCCCCCAATGCGGGGCAAGCCCTGCGGATGGCTCACCGGCCAACTTTTGTTTTGCGTTTGTTAGTAACTGCTTTGCCTGTGCCTTATCGCCGCCCCACATTTTTGGCGTTGCAAACTTTTGCCAGCCAAGCAGGTAAAGCATGCGCGGATTATCAGGATCTGCCTGTTTTGCCATTTGCAAGTAATTAAAGGCTGTAGGGCCATATTCCCGTCCATAAGTTTGCGGATTGATAAATACCCGCGCCTGGTTCAGCATCATATGAATACAATACAACTCAGCCAATTCTTTTTTCTGTTTTGCCGTATCAATGAGCATTCCTGCTTTTTTTATTTCACCGGCTGCCTTGTTGGCAAATGGTTCAATATTATCGGGGTCGTCGTTTTGCTTTAACCAACCTATTTTCGCATTGCAAAAAGCGGCGTAATAGTAAGGAAGCCATTGATCCTTTTGCCCATCTGCAATACGTAAAAAATTGTCTGCCAGTAACTGATAATCTTTAACGGTTTTTGCATTATCAAGTTTTGTAACTGCAGTTTGCATTTGTTGTGAATAGGCATCCTGTGCATGAGCCGTAACATATACAAGGCTCATAGCCATGATCAATAAAAATATCCTTTTCATTTTTTATTTTTTTGGTTAATAATATCATTGTCATAATTTTTCATTAATAAAATCATCGCGCCGGTCAATCCCAAACGACATAAACAACCCGATGTAATAGCTGCGTGGGGCCGGTTGTGTGATGGGCATTTTGTTTAGCCGGTTGTAACTGTAGTTATACCCAAAGACCTGCTTTGTTGCAAACACATTATTGACGCCGAAGCCAATACCCGAAAAATCTTTATTCTTCCATTTTTTGAACAGATTGAATAAATAAGCAAAACTTACATTCATTTGATTATACATGGCCGCAGTTCCCTTATCAAGCACCACAGGCTTGCCGGCCACATCATATTGTATATTGTAGTAAGGACGGCCCGTGGCCAGTGTGTAAGAAACATTCGCACTTAGGTTGATGTCCTGAAAAAACCTCTTTACAGCAAGCGATGCAGTATGCGGCGTTGCAAAATTGGGCTGCAGGGCATACGGATAATTAAGGAACTTCCTTTTTGTATGGAGCCAGGTATAGGTGATCCAGTAATCAAAATTTTTAAATGTTCTTTTATCACGAAAAAATAATTCAACGCCTTTTGCAAAACCGCTCCCATCGTTTGCAGTAACCGGTATTGTGGTCACCAGGTCTTTATATTTTTTGTAGTATGCTTCAACCCTTAATAAACGGTTGTTTGCTTTTTTCTGGTAGTTGATGATATAATGTGTTGCCTGCGTGAATGAGAGTGCACGGTTCTGAACAAGATGAACCAGCTCAGGCTTTTGATAAAAAACGCCGTAAGCGATATTCACCTGTGCCCCATCATTAAACCGGTATGCAAAACTTATGCGTGGGGCCCAGTTCATTTTGTGTAACAGCGCATCATTTTCTGCCCGCACACCGATTTTGGCAGCAATGCTCCCAGATATGTATACATCAGTTTCTGCAAAAATTGCGGTAAGTTCATCTTTCAACGTTGTTAAAGTATCATTTAAACAATAATCGTCCCCGTTATGAAAATGCTCAGCGCCAAAGCGCAAAGCCTGGTTATGAGTAAGCGTTTTTGTAAACACCATTCTGGCCTGCAAAAAGTTGGAACGGGAATTAAGTGTGTTATTCTGTTTATTGAACGGATAATATGGAACCACCAGTTGGCTGCCATTTCGGTCTTCCAGTTTATTAATTATACGCTGTTTGTTGTAATTGTATGCAAACCCGGCATCGATCTTCCAGCGGGGTGATAATAGTTCGTGATAAGATAAATTGGCATACAGGTTACGCCCTTTTGTTTCAAACGACGATGCGAGCTCACTACTATCAATATTCGCATTGCGCATGCCCGTGCGATTGTAACCATAATTGGTATAAAATTTCAGCATGCCTGTTTTGCTGGTTTTGATGCGAAAATTGGCGTCTGTTTCAATATATTCAGGCGCATGAAAGAAATCAGGGTGTTGCTTTACCACGCTGTTATACAAAGCGTAGCTGCCGTAATTCGTATTGATGCCGTAACTGCTTTTTTTATTTCGTGCCAGATTTTGAACCCCTGCACCTACAGACATGGGGAAAATATGCAAACTGGCAGATGATTTGTCGGGCAGGTCAATGGTTTCCAGGATCAAAGCGCTGCTTAATGCCTGGCCATATAAAGCGGAGTATGCTCCTGTGTTGAACAATATGCCTTTGAATAAAAATGGGTTCAACCGGGCCGGTTGCATAATTCCCGGCACACTGCCATAGTTTGGGCTTTTCAGTAAAGTGCCATCTACAAATTGTTTTGCTTCTTCACTTGTTCCGCCACGTACAAACAAACCTTCTTTATCACCGATCTGTTGCGTGCCGGGTAGTGAACGTAACGCGTTGGCAATATCGCCGCCATTGCCGGCAACGGTCATGGCATCCATGGGTGTTAAGGAAGCTCCTTTTGCTTTGTCGCTGGCTTCAAAACTCCCTGCCGAAACAACAACAGGCTCCAGAGACCTTTCTTCGGGCTGTAACACAAAATTTATTTCAACCAGGGTATCGTTTATCTCAATTTGTTTTTCCGTTTCTTTAAACCCTATAAAAGACGCCACAATTACCAGCGTACTTTTCGCCTTTACAGTAAATACAAAATGGCCGGTTGAATCGGTAGTTACCGCAGTTGCCGTGCCTTTGACATAAACACTGGCATCGGCCAAAGGATGCCTGCGGTTATTGGTGACTGTACCTTTTATAGTTGCCTGTGCCAAACAATAATTTGCTGAACAAATGCAAACAACAAGCGCGTAGTATTTTAAAGCTGCCATAACTTCTGTTTTGCAACACAAAGTTCAACAGCCTGCGTGGCGAGAATTGCCGTGAGTAGACAACCGGGATAAATGAGTAGATGAAAATGAAGGAAATATTCGTGATCGGCAGAGAAACTATTATTCCGTCAGTGTATTTTCCATTTCGTAAAAATGTTTCTTATCTCTTATGATGGTTCATAGTTACTTATATAAATGCTGATCTTTTATGTAATCAATTCCGTTTTGTTTCAAATATTGTATACCCCAGTCACTAAGAAACTGGTAAAGCGGCGTAAGGGTTTTGCCAAATTCAGTTAATGCATATTCAACTCTATACGGCTTCTTTGATAAAATAGTTTTAATTATCAACTTATCCCGTTCCAGTTCTTTTAACTGTTGGCTAAGCATTTTCTCAGAAACACCTGGCAGATTATTACAAAAATCGCTATAACTCCTGTTGCTACAGTAATGCAGGTGTGATAAGATTAAAATTTTCCACTTTCCGTCAATGAAGCTGAGAGAAAAATCAATCGGACATGTGTATTTTTTATCATTTAATTGTATCATTCTGAGTGACCTACTTTTTGGTAAGTTATTTTAAGGTAATATGAGCTGTGTTACTTTTGAAAAAATTAATAATAACCGAAAATGAACAAGTTTGTTTGCTCCGTCCTCGCAATTATCCTATTCATTTCAAAAAGTAATGCACAATCTAATTCTAAAGTAATGGAAAAAAGTAAATATTCAGTTGAAGTTATTCGTTACAATATCCCTCAAAATCAACAGGCACAATTTGAAAAGGCCTACGATGCGGCAGGTGAATTCCTCAGGAGATCTAAGTATTGTCTCTCCTATACCATAAATAAAGGCACCGAGGAGCCTACCCATTATGTAATAATTATTCATTGGACCTCGGAAAACGATCACCTGAATGGATTTAGAAAAAGTGCTGATTTTATGCCCTTCTTTAATCTTGTAAAGCCTTTTTATAATCAAATTCAGGAAATGAAACATTACCAGGAACTCACGCTGTGGTCTGCAGAAAATAAAAACTAACAGATATGTTCAGTCCCAAACTATTTCCAGGTTATTAAGCAAAAATATGGGCGTTGTAGAAATATTGACCTAAATTCATAAAGGTAAATATTGATGCATGTTACCATTAACTCAAACCAACGTCCTTATTGTGGGAGCCGGTATTTCGGGGCTGGCAACTGCTGCCTGTTTGCAACGGCAGGGAATTGAATATGTTATTATTGAAAAGCATGCCCGGGTAGCCAGCGCCTGGCATAATCACTATCATCGGCTGCACCTGCATACCAACAAACGAATATCACAATTACCATATAAGAAGTTCGGTAAAAATATACCCCGCTACCCCAGCCGCCAACAGGTTATTGATTATTTAAACGACTATCAACAGGCATTCAATATTAAACCGGTTTTTAATACAACTGCTACGTTTATAAAAAAAGAAGGCGACTACTGGATCACCCAAACTACCAATGGAATATTTCAGTCGAAATTTTTAGTAATGGCTACCGGCCCGTTCGGCAAACCTAAACCTGTTGAGTTACAGGGAATGGAAACTTTTCCTGGAAAAATAATGCATAGCGCTGCCTACAAAACGGGTAAGGACTTTGCCAACCAAAAAGTGTTGGTAATTGGTTTTGGCAACTCTGCCTGTGAAATTGCGATCGATCTGTTTGAACAGGGCGCAACACCTTTCATGTCTGTTCGTTCTGCCGTAAATATAGTTCCGCGCGATGTTTTGGGTGTGCCTGTACTGGAATTCAGTTTATTACTGAATTGGCTGCCGCCTCGTATAGCCGATCTATTGAGCGCACCTTTGGCAAATGCCCTTATAGGTGACATAACCAAATTAGGGCTGAAAAAAAAGCCTTATGGACCGCTGGAACAGGTTCAGCGGGAAGGCAAGTCGCCGATACTTGACATTGGCACCATTCAACTGATCCGTAAAGGCAAGATCAAAATTGTAGGAGATATTGAATTTATTGAGGGCAATATGGTCCATTTTAAACAAGGCCAAACACAACCCTTCGATGCCATTATTGCGTGTATTGGCTATAGTAAGGATGAAATAAATATTATTGAAGTAGACAGAAATCGTTTTGAAGATCTGCAGGTAAGCGCTAACCGCCAACAGTATTTTGGCAAAGACGGTTTGTATTTCTGCGGATACTATATTAGTCCCACCGGCCAAATTCATGAAATTAATGCAGATGCCAGAAAGATCGTAAAGAATATTAGGGGGATCTGAAAAAAACAAAACGAGGTTGCACCATTTCCGATGCAACCTCGCCTTTTTTATTCTATGTTTTAAAAAACATAATTAACCACCATCATCAACTCTTCCAGGTCTGCCAGCCCGGCATCTACTTTTAATGGAAATGCAGTATCGAGCACAATCCCGCTTACAACGCCTTTGCACAGGTGCCAATCCGTTATTTGTGCAAGCGGTTTATCTGCATTATTGATCTTTATAGTAAATGGATCAGGATCACCCTTTACTTTCGCAATAAATACTACATGGTCTATAGCAGCCGTATTTATAGTTTGCACCATATAAGGTAATGCCGACTTAGCGATGGTTACATCTACCTGCCCGTTTTGTTTTAGCAAATGCCATTCATTGGGCATTTCGTATTTCATATTTACCGCTACATGTAACCCGGTTTCACTCAGGGCCTGTTTAATTTCTGAAAGCCTTGTACTTAGAGTCGATGTAGCTTCAGCGCCTACTGCGGCCCCACCTTCGCGTGCTGTGTATTTTACATGTAAGATCACATCTGCAATGGTATTATAATCAAACTGCCGTAATTCGGCAGGCAGCTCAAGCCGCCAGCTGCTGATGGCGCCCGTACCTTCAAATGGCAGGTATCGCTCATCCCTGAAATTCAATTCAAAAATACCACTGTCGTTTTGTGCATTGCTGGTGGCAATTGATTGTATGGCGCCCACATTATAAACAAAACGTTCATCATTGCCCGTATCTTCGGCATACCCGGTACCTGCTACATTGTTGAGACTTGCAATTTTTCGGTATTTGTTCTTTATCAATGATAATTTGGAACTTACCGACGTGTATGGCCCGGCAATACATGGCAAACTGATGCTTACCGATTTTATTCTTCTGAAATATTGTCCCGGATGGTCCATATCATATAACGCTTCGGGTATTTCGAAATCGCAAACCCCGGTTGCCCGCAGTTTTACCAGCGCCAGCGGGTCGAGCAATGCCAGCGATACATGTTTGGTTACTTCGTATTCCCGTTTGTTCTTGTCGAGGTAAGAAGTTTCCATTCTCTTGATGTCATGTATCAGGTTATCTGCCGCCTGCAATCCTTTTTTCATGCTGTCCCAATAACCATATGCAATAAACGTATCGGTATTCCCTAATTCAAAGCGATAGCTCCGTTCGGCTTTTTTCGCAACATCATGGGCCAGCTGGTACGATTTAAAGTATACCCCGCTGATCTGTGCAAGCATCCAGTCGTACAATTCTTTATTGGTGAATTTCGACCGCATGAAGTCATCCGTTTTCTTTGCATTATCTATCTGCAATTCATGGTTCTTCAGGTCTGTTTCCGCTATGCTCTTCCTTATTTGTGCAGCGGCTATTTGTTTGTCTATAGAGTCCAGTTCTTTGCTGGCCAGCCTTTCCTGCAATTTCCAGTCCTCGAACCGGCGTTCATAACCACCCAGCGTACCTGCACGGCCTGCTTCATAAGAAGCAATAGAGCCCAGTAAGCTTAAAATATCCGCAGCTATGTTGGTAGCGCCCGATATGGCCGAACCACCCAGCTGCATTACCACGGTTGGCGAACCGCCAAAACCCTCGGCGCCCACATGAAATTCAGGTATCAGCCGCAAAGCGCCGGCAATGGTCCTTACTACCTGGGCACTCACCTGGTAATCGTTCGATTCTTTTAATTTATCGAGGTTCAATTGTTCAAAACTGCTGATCTTTTGAACAGATTTATAAAACTTTTGTCTTTCCTGCGTTACCTTTTTAGTGCGTTGAAGCACCTCTATCTGTTCTTTCGATTCACTGATCTGCAGTTTCTTTATATCCTTTACCGCATTCAGCACTTTCAACTCCAGCTCACTTCGTAACAGGGCAATGCTTTCCGCATCTTTCTTTTCGAGGGCCTGTAACAGTGAGCTGCCCAGCGTTCTCACTTCCATCGCCAGCTCGGTGGCTTTTTGAGAAATGACATTGAAGCGATAGAACGGCACCGGCGCATTCATTCCGCCAAGAATAGCCGAAATATCTAAACCACTTGCAGCCGCTTTTACCAGCATACCAGGATCGATTGGCGGCGCAAATAATGCCAGGCTGCGTTCTATGCCATCGATATTCTGGCAATGCCTTATTTTATACAACCTGTCTGCTACCCTATCCCAGATCTCGATCATTTTTTCATTCTGCGGAATACCGAAATACAGCATGGAAAGTGTAACCGATGGTGAAGGCAATTCAGCGCCACCTTCAGGCAGCACAGATACATCGGGCAAAAAGTTCTCCAACTCCAGCAGGGCATTGCCGAAATGATCGAGTTTTGCTTCTATCTGGTTGTAAGTTTCATAAGGCGCTTTTACCACGGCAGGCACCACGCGTGGTTTGGGTCCCAACAGTTTATCGGCCAGTACATACATCTGCGTAGCCTGGGCAACTGTTTCCATGGTGTCCTGTCTGAATAAATAATCGCCCCATTCCATCAGGTTATCGATGTACTTCATCAATAATGCTTTCTGGTAGGCAACCGGCCGCCGCCTGGCCACCACATCCGGACGGAAAGGTTTGTTGCGCCACTGATCGATGGCAAATTCCAGGTCTTTAAGGTCCGGCGTGTTTTTATCGGCCACAGATAACATTAAGGAATCTATCCGCTGTGCGATATAATCGGCTTCCTGGTTCAAATAAAACGGCTTGGTGACCCAATACTTTTGCACTCCGGTGCCGGAAAGCGCGCCGGTTGGGTTGAACATATAATGGTACCAGGTCAATGCTTCTTCGAAGCGTTGGTTCCTTGTTAAGTTACCGGCTATGTGTAACGGCGCCCGGAAGAATATATCCCAGTTATATAAACTGTAGCTTCCATCGCTGCTGAAGTCAATGTCTTCTATGGGGAAACTGTATTCGGTTGTTCCGTCCTTTTGTTTATAACCCGCTTTTACCACGGCCAGCTCATTCGGCTGATAATGCGTTTTAAAGTTAAACGCTTTGTTGAACATCAGCTGTGTATCGCGTTTCATCAACCCCGGCACTCCATCTTTATATAAGATGGTTTTGATGGCGCATACCAGCGGATGGTACATATTCTTAAATTGCTCTCCATATGCCAATCCGTTCTTAGCCAGTAATTTTTCCAGGTCTTTATCAAATTCATCATCGCCAGTTTTACCGATCAGTTTCTCAAGCCATGGATGCAACGCTTTGTAATGGGTGAGTTCCTGAACGATGGCCTGAAAATCGGCATCGCTAACAATGATCTTGATGGCTTCCTGCATATCGGCAGGTGGTTTTTCAGTAAACTGCTGCATCATCTTTTTAAACCAGTTTACAATATCATCCATCAGCTGAAATACATCACCGGCCGTTCTCGTTTGCGAATCATTGAGGCCTGTAACCACATCCTGTCCGTTCCGGTGTATTTCTTCTTTATAGAACCCGGGAATGATGACATAAGAATGCCAGCTGTCTTCCATAAAGTAAGGCAACAGGGTGCCCAGCGGAATTTTCCACATGCGGTCGTTATAGTGATTGGCCGATGTTTTGGTTTGCGCGTTCATCAGGATCTGGAAAAGCTGGAATAACATGCTTACCAGATCGAGCGCGGTCATCTGGTGCGGATAACTGATCCTGAACCGCCCGGGCATGAAAGTGTTCTTTCCGGGTGTAGCGTTTAACAGTTGCAGATAGGTGAATGGATGCGCGCCGTTCTTTACCGACAGATCATCGGGCGCTGTCCACACATTTTCTTCGTTATACCGCTGGGTAGTAAGCAGGGTGTCTTTAAAGTCGGGTAAGAAGTCGGGCAGGTATTCGTTCCCTTCAAACACTTTTTCCGGATAGCCCTTGCAGCCGGCTATATCAAATACGCCGTTCTTAACATAGTAGCCATCCACATCGCTGAAAATATAGATCTGATCAACCTTATCAACGTATATGAGGTTATAGATCTCTTTTTTCAGCAAACTGTAATCGGCCGTATAGGTACCCGGTGTGGCTATGCTATCGCGCGATACCCGCTTCGGTTGCCATTTTTTATTGCTGTATTCACTTATGGCAAGCTGAATGATCAATTTCTTTTCCGGCTTGTCGGGATCTACTTCAGTGCCCTGGTCGGCGGCAGAAGGCACTTTTGATTTTTGATCGGGTTTGGCTTCTTCACTAAATACCAGCCAGGCCAGGTGCAGACGGTTATTTCTTATAAAGGCCAGCACCTGGTCGCCCTGAATATCGAGCTCTACTTTTTCCCAGGCGGTCCATTCTTTTTCCTTTTCAAATTTCCGGTAATAGTAAATAGCAGGATCGCCGCCCTTGGTGCGGGCAAATACATGCATGGTGCGCGAAGGCACGTCGTACCAGGTGGCTTTCACTTCGAGGAACGCGATATTATCCAGTTTCTCCAGGTAATTCCTGAGTGCCCCTTCCGCCGTATCGTTAGTGAGCTCATTTTGCTGCAGTTCATTGATGAGGTCACTCAGCAGGAATGATTTATCATCGGCCAACGTTACATCGTACCAGTTTTCGGGATACAGGAATATTTTGCGGTTCGCTTCCCATACCCGGTAGTTCTTCATCCACTTCCATTGATTCCACGATGGGTCTTTATCAATATCAGCAATGGCGTCCGGCTCCAATCCCATCAGGCACCGCTGTACGAAAAGCTGCACGCTGTTATGCGCCAGCACGATGCGCGATGATGGCATGCAGGAACCCATTTCCACATCAACCAGGAAATATTCATACAGGTCGTTCTCGTCTTTTATATCGGCATTGGTGGCCAGCAAATACGTAACCAGGGCATTTCTTTTTTGCGGCCTTATTCTATCCATGATCTCTTTCAGCGTATCGAGCCAGGTGGTTTCATCGTACCGTGTTTTCAAATTGGTGCGAAGAATTGCCACATCAGCTGCGTTCAACACCGGCTTTATATAATTGGTGATCTGTGAAACGGTGGCGCTTAATTTCCGCATCTTATCAGCGCAATCAAGCAAACGCGTGAGGTTTGGTTCACTGGTATAATTGAGCTTATCGAACGTGGTAAAGAAGTAACCGTCAATGGCTTTCAGGTCTTCTTTCTCATAACCTGTAAGTAATGCAAGCGCCTGCATAAAGGCATCCTGCATAACGGCCGTTTGCGTAAGCTCCATAACGCTGAAGAACGTTACCGGGCGTTCGGGATCGGCGGGATTGATGGCCTCGGGCAATGACTGCATTAGATCCACTATGGCCGAGAACTGCTGGTATAACGTATAGGCAACCGGTGTTTGCGCTGCGGCAAATGGAATGGCATCTAACTGGAACCAGTTATAGGTTTTATTGTTTCTGAGAAACCATTCCGTTTGTTCATTGCTGATCTGGAAAGCCGATACCAGCTGGAACAACTTATGCAGCAAACGCAACGCTGCATATTGGTTGGCAAACGTACCTTCGGTTACAGCAGGTAAAACCGGCAGCGGGTGCGCAATGGTAATGGCGGCGGTATCAATTAAAGTATCCGTCAGCAACAGGTCCTGCAACACATCGGTGCCCGGCGCTACTTGTTTTAGTTTTGCATTTTTCAATACAATATCCGCAAGGGCCGTATTGGCTTTAAATGCAGCCGCAATAGCGGTTGTACATATAACCGGTTTTTCGGTTTTAAACTGGTAAGCAGACAGTGCATCGAGCCAGGCTTTGATAAAGTCTTTTTGTTTCGCTTCAAGATTCGGGGCCACTGCTGTTGCCAGTGCATTTAAGGAATTTTTTATCAGTGTTACATCAAAAAGCGCAGCTATCTTTTTATCATCAATAAAGGTGCTGGCATGCACATCAGTTGTTCCATTATGGGCAATGAACTTGTCATCTATCCAGGTGAATTTCCAGTTCCTGTCAACAAAATTCAGGATGATGTTTACGTCGGTTTCGGTGAGGATGCTTAACCGCGACAGTTGGGCCCGCAATGCTTCTTTTTGCGCTTCCGCAGTGAGATCATTATTGTATAACGACCTGTTATCGTTAAACGATTTCTGATAGGCCGACTGTAGCGACTCCAGCAGGGATTTGATCTTTTCTGGTTTCATTTCCCTTTCGGTTAAATTAACAGCCTCATGCCGCAGCATAAACCGCATGTCGGCCGGCTGTAAATTCAGCTTGCCCGCCTTTTCAACTGCGTCAATGAAATTAACGGTATCCAGGGGCGAGTTCAATACATTAATACCTGTTAGACCGGTAAGTATAAAATAATCCTCCGTTTTTAATTTCAGCTTCTTTATCAACCGGGCCAGCGCATACAGGCTGCTGAGATTTTGAAAGCTGATATCGCCATTGGGCAGCGCAGGAAGCAGTTTATCGAAATCAGTTTCTTTGATGCCGATGCAGGTACTTACGGCCGCTTTCACTTCCGTTAACTGTTTTTTAGTTACAGCTGCTTCATTGGCCGTTACATTTTCTGCCAACAACGCCGGTTCTGTAGCGCCGTTCCTGGCTTTATTCTGAAAGATGCCATCATACAGCGTGGTTTTCTTAAAGGGTAATAGCGTATGAGGAATGGCGCCGTAACAACAGATCAGTTCTTCTATCTTCAGTCCTGTTTTTGCTATTATTTTTTTCAACGCCGCAATCACCTTTATACAATCGTCATTCAAATTTTCCTTACCCAGTTTAGGTTGACTGATGACCTCATCCAATACATCGAGCCCCCACCCTGTTTTTTTCTTCAGCCGCAGGAAGCGATGCATGCGGTCGAACACATCCAGGTCGACGTTCTTTATTTCTTTGGTGGCCGTATCACAGGAAAGATCGGTATTATAAATAAACAGGTCTTTATTCTTTTTGATAAAGCGCAACTTTATTAACAGCGCGGTATCTTTAAACGAAAGACCGGTTTTATCGAGAAAATGGTCCACTTGTTTTAAATAACTAACTACATCACCGGGTGCAGGCACATTCCAGAATGCCTGTTGGGCAGCGTTATCATTTACAAGCGGCGTGTTAACGATAAGTTGTTTTTCGCCATCGGTAATACCGGCATATTCGGCGGCAATGGCTTCTTCTGTTGGGCCAGCAGCCAGCTGAAATGCTTTCATCAATTCGGCGCGGCTGATCCCAAACCGGTCGAAGTAGGCCTTTGCTTCTGTATGCGGCAGATCGAAAGGCAGTGTAAAGGCATAGTTTTTAGTGCGAAGCTTGTTGTATGCCTCTGCATTTACATATTCAGGAGCAGCATCCAGTTCTTCGGCAGAAGACATGGTTTGGCGTAACCGGTATACTTTATAGTTGTTGCCACCGGTGTTTACAATTTTACAAACCAGCTTTTCATCGCGCAAATAATGCGGCAGCGTTAGCGCCGAACCCAAACTCACTTCCGTTTCATGCACCAATGCTTTTGCTGTTACAGGCAATTTAGCCGCGGTTAAAGCGCTTAATAAACCAGCGGAGATCTTTCCATCCGACGGATCGGCGCCATCGGTAAGGTTGCCGGTATAATCGATGCCCGGGTCTGGTGCAATGGCTTCTTCCAGGATCTCACATACCAGGTCTACATACTTTACCGGTGTATTGGCATTTTCGCAACCCAGGTCAATGTCGCCCAAATCGGGTCTGCGGTTAAATAATACCGATTTCGCATTGCCGGTTGTTACGGCCCGCTTGTCGAGGAACTGTAAGATCTCGACCAGGTAGGCGGCGGGGCTGTATACCGAACGGCAATGCTCTACCTCGCATGAATCCACGAGTTTGAAAAGCGTTTTCAGATTGGGAAAATCTTTACTTACTGCTTCTATCTTTTGTGCGAGCGCAGCGGTTTCGAAAGAATCGATCTTCAGTACGCTCATGGCATCGGTAAGATCACCGATCAGCATCATGGCCGCGGTTTGCCGGGTAGCTGCTTTTTGATACACTTGTTTTGCTTCGGCTTCAGACAACCCGGCTTTGGGAGCCACTTCATTTATAAAATGTTTTTCGCCAACGGAAGCGATCTGGAAAGCAGAGCTCATGTTCTCTTTGCGCAGGCCCATTGTTTTGCCATAGTGCGGTATGAGTTTAAACACCCGCTGTACCGATTTCAATTCATTGCTTATTACAGCAGCCTTTTTTGCCCCATCTTTCTCTTTCAAAAAAAGATCAATATTACTTTTTACCAGGTCAAAATCTTCATGTTGATTTAAAAAGCCAACGATCTCATTTTGGTTTTCCAGAACGGTTTCGGTAGAACGTTCCAACTGGGCGGTAAAGGCAGCAGTAGGAAATGCACTTTCGAACCTCCGTACAATAGCAGAAGCATAGGTGCTTACCAACGGGTTGTCTTTCAATGCCGGGTTGGTTTTATTGATCTCTTCTACCCAACGCGCTTTATTGAAACGGGCCAGCCTGCTGATGTCCTTTTCCCTTTTTATGTTATTATCTTTAATAATAGCGGGCACCGCTTTCTTTATATCATCAAACAATTTATTATAATCATCGCCCTTTATATTGTCGGTTTTACCATTGACAAAAAAAGCGGGATCGGTAATTTTCTCAAAAAAAACATTCAGGGTGTTGATGTTCTCTTTAAAAAGCTGGTTTACTTCCGCCATCTTTTTGGGATTGAGCATACCGGTTACCAGGGCTGCCACTTTTTGCGGATGTTCCTGTTGGTAATAAGCTTCGGCTTCTTTCCTGTACCGCGCAAGTATTTCAATATTCCTTGGCAGGTTTTTGAGGACTTCTGTGTTAACGATCATTTCTTTGACCGCCTGTTTAATATCCTCTTCAATTTTATTTTTATCCAACAGCGATGCATCCAGCAGCAGCAGGCGATCGTCGTCATCGATGCCTATGCGCAAACGGGCGTTCCCGTTTTTTACAAGATCATTATTGAGCAGGGTGTTCTTACGGAACAAGGCATAAAAGAACGAAGCATCGGCTTCCGATAATTTATGCAACCGATGGGCTACCGCCAGGTACTCGATCCTTTCGGCCGGCACTTCCAGTTCATTTGATAAAAAAGTAACGTCGCGGTTCTCTTTGTTTTCCTGCAGTTCTTCAACCGGAACTTTTTCGGCCAGGTATTGCACCTCTTTAAGCAGGCTGTCGAATTCAATTCTTTCTTTTGGCAGCGGTTGTGCAATAGTGATATTGATCTCTTCGCGTTCGCGGGCATTGAACCGTACCTCATCCATGGAGGACTTATACAACTCCGTACCTGCTGTTGCGCTCAGTACCCTGATGGCGATATCGGCAGTCTTTACTTCGGGCCCGCTGAGCTGCTCGGGTGTCCACGCCATTTCATACCTGCCATCGGCGTTGGTAATTGTTTCGGCCAACTGTTGCCAGTTGCGCATATCCACATCATGAAGCTGCACTTTGAGCCCGGCCAACGGCCGTTTATTTCCATCGGTGATGGTGCCGCGCACTATGTTGATCTTATTTGCAGTGATTGCCATATTTTACAGTTTTCTGAAAAGAGATTTCTTTCAGTTGGTTATTGATTCGTGTTTATAAGAATTAAAAAGTGTTTTGTTATTATTTTTTCAGCTTAATTGGAAACCCATCCATGAACTGATGCCCATGCTTCCATTATAGCATCCTGTGAGTAGGGTCCCCGAACAGCTGCTGAAAATGCATCATAGGAAGCAAAATTCGCTGCGTTGGGCATTCCTGAAGAGGCAGAACTGTCACCGCTGCTTATCGCAGAAACGGTTGTTGCTGCTGCATCTGCTCCATGAGCAACGGTACTGATCATGGCTGAAGAATTAGAAACCAACGGCGATGTTAGAATGGTTGTTAACGGTGCTTCTGATCTGAGAGCTGCACTGAGGAATAAAGTACTTGGCGTTGTACCGGAAGCAGCCACACCACCGCTTTGCAAAAGTGTAGACCCATACGACGCGCAGTCATTGGTAAATAATGCATAATTGCCGGCGCTTCCTACTGTAACTCCTGCCTCACCTAATTTAGAGGCTTCAGCTGCAGTAAGTACAACGCCGCTGGAGGTGGTAACGGTTGCCGCGCCTTCAGTAACCAACGGTACAGCTTCAGGAGCGGCCGCTCTCATTGCCGTAAGGGCTGCATTTGCTTCTTCTGCAGTAACCGGAACGGTTGCCATTGATGCAAATTTTGGTGCAAGATTTTCACCGGTTGAGATCAGTGCATTACCGCTCTCCACCAGCGTTCCTCCCGACATCGTTGCACGGCCGGTAGCAGGTACCGTTAAATGCGACCAAACCGTTGCCGAACCATCGCCCAGGGTAACTCCAACCCGTGTATGGCCAATCGCATATCCCATTGGGTTGGTAAGTCCGGCTGCTGAAGGGGCACCGGCTGCATGGGAAACAGTAATAGAGGGTTCTGAGAGGCGAATACCTTCTGCAGCCAGACCTGGCGCTTTGGTAGCGGCACTTGCCCCGAGCGTACCTACAATACCAATACCTGCGTCTGCTAAATTTGCCTGTGTTCTGGTTAAACCTGCTTCCTGTAGACCTTGTGAAGTAAGCGTATCAATATCACGGCCCGAGATCAACATGGCAAGCCCGGTGCCGGCAGTATCGGCACCATGCCCAACAACAACAGCCCCACCAGCTATTCCCGCCAGGCCAATACCAAACTCAGATGTAGCAACACCAGCTGAAAATAAACCTGCACCTGCAACCATTTCAAACCCGCCGCCTACCATTCTTAACCCACCCACAAACCTGTTCCAGTTAGAAGGTTCACTGCTTTGCATACCATTTTTATCTACTTTATTTAATGGCGCATTCCTACTGTAACAATAAACATTCACGCCATCGATCATACCGCCGGGATCTGCATTTAACCACCTGCCTAACCATGGTTCATAGTATCTTGCACCGTGATATTCCAGCCCTGTTTCTTCATCTCTTTCCATACCTGTATACCGGTATCGTTTGGCTGCAGCTTTTATTGTTTTACTTTTTGCTTCAAATGCGGTGGTACCAAATGGATGAAACTCTTCGTAATTGATTATTTCAGCAGTCTCATTGAGCTCCATTGCTACAGAGCCCAAATAATTGGTCAGCGAATACCGGATCAGTTTTTTTTCAGTTCCATCATCAACATTATTTCGCGTTTCAACTGTTACAAAACGCTGACCTCCGTCCAATAAACTAAGACTTACGCGCTGTAAACCACTGTGCGTTCCGCTGTGTTTTTTATATAATTCGTAACCCGCGATATAGATCCTTTCTTCCTTTTTTGAAGGAGAAACGCCTGGCGCTGCCTGGTTCTCTGTAATTTTTCTGATGCGCCGTCCGCTTCCATCATACTGGTAGTATGTTATTTCAGGGGTGCCGCCATCATTTCTTTTCTGACTGATCGTTCTTACTAATTCCTCTTTAAAGTTCCAGCCCAATTCTTCGAGATGTGGCATTGCCGTGGTAAAACCATGCTGCGGGTGATAATCATAGTTGTATGTATTTGTTCCAACCTGTGTACTTAGCAGCCGGTTATTGTTCAGGTTATAATTATAATTTCTTATCCAATTATTACCAATTGACGTGTGCTCCATTTTAACAATATTGCCTACCTCATCATACTGGTATTTTTGCATATAGTTCCGCATTGCAACAGGATCTCCTGCGTTGAAATCCTGCATAAAATAGTTGTCGTTCCAGTTATCCTGGTTATTAAACGTAACGGCAACATTATTTTCCCGGCCGTTTGCTTCAATGAGGCGGTAAATTGCATCATATGAATATTCTGAAATGCCGGTTACTTTCTGATTATCAAAAAACGCTATCGGGATATTCTTATCTTCAATGTGAGTTATATTACCAACCGGGTCAAAGGTGTAATACCAATCCTGTAAAGGATCATTATTCATTCTTTTACTTTCGAGGCGTTTTAACCGGAATGTATCTTTATCGTAGTATAACCGGGTAGTTACATCATTGCCGTAAACAATTTTGCTGCGCTGTCCTTTTTCGTTGTAGTCGATATTCTTTATGTAGGTTACCGTTTCGGCAGGATCTATATGCTGCACGGTTTCTGCATTCAGCAAACCGGCCTCATTATACGAAGGTGTTATAATGCTGCCATCGGGGGCTATTTGTTTGGTAATTCGTCCTAAGGCATCTGTAGTAGTGGTAAAGACAAATTCATCGGCTTCAAGGTCAGTCAGCATGTTAGGGTTTGTCCAGTTGGCCACCTCCTTATACTTGTTGAACAATTTTCTTTTGGTTAAAACCGGTTTGCCTTTAAAGTCATAGCCGTCTGTCATCTCCAGTGAACCGCCGGTATCATAACGCCTGTAAACCTGTCCACGCAGATTCTTCACTTGGGGGTTAGGTTGCGCTTCACCATAAAAGATCCTGTCGAAAATATGATTGAGCGGTGTACTGCCATCGCCTCCTTTTACAATGCTTTGCAGGGGGCGATGCAGGATGTCGTATTCAAACTGAAACTCATGGTTACGATCATCCCATGTGCGTAACGAATTTCCCAATATGTTGGTAAGCAGCCAGCGCCGGCCCGTATCCATACTTTTTTGATATACTTTATTTCCAAGCATATCATACTTAAACTCCATAACTGTATTATTGCGGGCATCTGTTACTTCATGCAGATTGCCTTCAATATCCAGGTTGATACGTGTTTTATAAAACTCATCGGCCAGCGTGGTTATATTTTTATTGTGTTCAACCGAAAATACTGGTCTTCCCTGCGAGTCAAGGTGCAATTGGCCGGGTGTGCCGGCATGTAACGCTGCTTTAACTGCCGCCTGCTGTTCTTTTGTATCGGTAATAAAATCGGGCCGGGTGTTATCGGTACGCTTTTTATACCAGTCGCTTTCTTTTACCGTATCATTGGCATCCCAGCTTAGCTGTTTCCAGTTATTAAATACCACTTTTACAAAACTTCCATCCGGCATATCGGTGCGTACCAGCCGCCCGGCCGCATCATAATACATAACGGGCGTTACGCCGGTTTCAACCAACTCCTTAACATCTTCATATTGATTGCTGATGGAAAAGTAAGGCTCATATTGTTTTACGGCATTGCCTTTATTATTAACAATGGTTTTACCATTGCCTATCCAGCGCAACAGCGGCGTGGTATCAATTTCATCTATCAAAACAGTGTTGCCGGGCATTACCCTTACGCGCTTCGCAACACCGGGCTCAGCCTGCACTTTTTTCATTACCACTGCGCCCGAGCCGGATGCATATTCAAAGCTTACCTGTAGTTTAGTTTGTGGATTAAGGTTGCCCTGTTCATCCCTGTTATGCGTTTCACGTACGACAGCAGCTGTAACAACCGGTTTGCCGGTATTTTTATATACATCAAGATCGTATATAAAGCGGTTGGTAGCGTTTTGCAATAGCTGTAGCCCGGTATTCATCAATGCCACCGAATTGGTAATACCCTGCGGAGTAACCGGTGGGTTAAAGAAATTTTGTATTAAAGTGGCTTCGGCTGCTTCGGTATGTTCCTGCAGGCCGGTAAGGTCATCGGCCTGATTTCCCTTACCCAATACAGCCATTGCTTTTACCAAACCCAACTCATCCTGCAGCACTTCCGAAATATTATCATTGGCATCTTTCGTGCTCTTTGGCGCCAGCGTGCGAAAATTGAAGGCCAGCACGGTATTTTTATTGGCAAGCGCATCTTCCGTTTCTCCGATCATTAAAAAGTAAGACCCGTAATACTTTACTTTGCTTATTGCACCAAAGGGCCCGGTATAGGAAACAGGCATATAAAACCGGTTCTGCGCATCGGTAAATGTTTCCGTACCTTCTATATACTGCATGGTGCCGGAACGTACCCACCAGTTTACATCGTCGTTGTTCAGTATATCCTTACTATGGGTAAATTTTCCTTCCGTCATCAGGGCCGCATTCACCTTTGCGCCATATATATCTTGCAGCAATTCGGGCGTATACGCCAGCTGGTAATTTTCAAAACTTATGGCTTTTGATTCCAGGGCGTATAGTGGTAATGCCCCCGTAAGATCATTTTTATAATACAGGGTTTTTGCATGTTCTATTAACCGGCGTAATGCTTTGCCTGCGGCGGGCAGTTTGTTTATTTCGTGATACAAAGCGGCGTCAGACTTTACATTAAGGAGAATGTTCTCAAAGTTCTGTATATCGTAATAAGTTCCGGTTTTTGTAACGCCTTTTAATTCGAAGGTCTTTGTTTCGGCAGGCAGGCGTTGCCGGTTGCTTGTATCACTAAATACATCGCCGGTATAATTGATAAGCGTGTAACTAATTGAAGTTGTATTTTGAGCGGACTGCGTTTCGGCAGGCAGTGTAGCATCGGCAATTAGCCGTGGGTATACAACCGAAGCCGATTCAAGAATATTCCCATATTCATCGAGGCTGATATTGAGGGTATGGGCAATACGCGGGTCTTGGGTATCTCTTTCATAACTGTAGGTAATGGCTTCGCTCTCCTTTACAATAAATACCGCATACCGGTTTGTACCTTTTGGCTGCAGTAATTCAATAACACAGTTATGCGAAGCAACGTTATAGGGAGTAAGTTGTTTTTTAATGGCATCTGTTGTATTGCCAAATTTGATGGCATCGTGTGCAAAAACTTCCGACCGCAATGCCATGCTTTTGCAGGCACGCATTGCCTGCTGATATTCTTCGGCGCTCAGATGATCGAGGTACGATGCGGCGATGCCTTTGCCCGGTACAATTCTGGCATCATCCAGTTGCTTTTCATGGTGCGTTACCGGAAAGCCCTGGCGCGCCATTTCATTATACCAGTAATCATGTTCGAAATGCGCCAATATGGTATCATTGCGTAAAAACGCGCCGGTATGATACCAGTTCTTTGTAATAACCGGCTCCTGGTGTAAAGTGGCATCGGTTATATTGGTGGCGCCCGATGTTACCCAATGTTCAAATGTTTCGGCATCGGTTTGTTCTACCATGCCAAAACCCCTGAACTCTCTTTCGGCATGATCATAATAGCCATGATGGTATTTGAAAGTTGAAGTGAACTTATGACCGGTGATCTTATCTTCCATGATGCTTTTGGATACGCAATGAACAGGGAAATGCAATTTTGTTATCCACTGATTGCCGGCCAGTTTATCATCAATATAAAATTTTGTAGAGGGGGTATATTCAAGGGAAACCTCTTTACCCATATTGTTCTTATACCCAACCAGGATGTGAGGCTTTTTGCTGTTCATCAGGTCAATGTATTGTAAAGCCGCATTGGCATCTTTTGTTAGCGGGCTGCTCCATACAATACAGGCAACCCCATTGCCCAATAGATCGGTGACGGTTATTTTAGCAGCTGAGTGAATTTCAGGGAAAGCTTCAATTTCAAAAGGAGTTGCAGCAAACCGGTTACCGTTCAGGTTCATCCAGCAGCTGAAAGTATTTTTTCCCAGGTAAATGAGATCTGCCGTGCCGGAGCCATCGATATCTGTGAGCCTGATGAATGCGGGGTTAAATGCATCGGGCTGATCGAACTGCGGCGCACCATCCATGGCTACTTTTTTTCCAAACCTTCCATAACCGAGGTTGGGCCAGTAACACACTTCGCCGTTACGGATACGTACAATATCGGTGAGGCCATCGCCCGACATATCGGCCAGGAAAATAGTTTGCTTTTCATCGGCAAACACCACCTGTGCACCCGCTTCTTCATCACCCGGTTTTATTGTTTTCTTTGCTGCGGCAAAACCATCCCGTCCCGCTGATTCGTACCAGGTAAACGAATTATCTTCACTAACCAGCAACTCCGGTTTTCCATCCCCGTTCAAATCGATCATGTGGGAATAGGGGTCGTTAAAGTTGATGTTGGGCAATTGCCTGAAATGCAGAAAAGGCAGCCATTCGTTATCATCGTTTAATTCAAAAAATCCTGTTGGCGAAGTGTTATAATTCACCAACTGTTTACCACCATCGGCATCCAGATCGGCCAACTGCATTTGTGAGCCCAGTCCCTGGAATGAGGGTTTGGGCGAGACCAGTTTTGCGTTTTCAAACAACAATGCTTCCTCACCGGTGACAGCTGATTTTCTAACGCCCAGGTTATGTTTGTAAAACCACCCGCCTGCCTGTTCAGATAATATACCCGATAGCCCTTCATTAAACAGATCGGTGAACTGATAAGGCGGTTGTTCAATACCAGCCGGCGCATTGACCATTGCTTCTGTAGAAACTGTTCTTATGTTGCTGCTCCATTCGTGTTGTTGGTATTCAAATTCTACAGCAGGTAACCTTTTGGCACTGTAGGTTCCATCAGCTTTCTTTATATACCCCACACTGGTTATGGATTGAAGAAAAGTAAAGCCTTGTTCCTTTGAAGTATTATATTCAAAATTCAGTGAATTTACCAGGCCATCGTATTCACTTGCCCCAGTGAAATGGTGAAACAACAGTACCCTTTTGCAAAGACGGGTGGTCCTTATTTCAAAACCCGCTTTGTATTCAGAAAATGCATCGGGCCGGTAATCCCATTCATTCAGTGTATCGGGTGAATCGGTACTTTGTAAGGTGCCATAATCAAAAACGGTTTCAAACAAAAAATCGCCATTCGCCGGCAATACATCACCGAATTGTTTATACGGCGTTTTGTTCCCATACAATGCTTTTTCAAGATACAGGCTTGCATATGTAATGGCACCGCTTTGGAGGCGGTTCTTATTATGTATTAACGACGAATCGATACCTGCTTCATCTTCTTTCCTATATATGTATTTGCAACAGTTGCCTTTGTCGTCAAAAACAAATTCGGGTAACCACTCATATACTTTTTGTGCATTGCCCGGTTCACTCAACCTGCTATTGGCTGACCATCCAAATAAGGTGATTATATTTTCTTTGCTTATTACCCGCCATTTAATTTCGCTTCCATCTTTTGCCAACCAGCGTTCTATACGGGCAAAAGCTCCTTCTGTGCGGGGTTTGTAAAAGCGTCGTGTATACAGGTTGTCGGCTGAATCTCTTTCTTTTATCACGTACCCGTCACCGTTTTTCTTAAATGTGCCATCATCGTTCCGGTCAAACTCCGGCACCAGGTCTTCCATTTCAGAGAAAAGAAATATATCCGACTCTTCGGCATCGAAGTATTGCGGCAACTGTTTATCGGTCTTTCTTTTTATGGAAGCCAGACTGTGGTTCCAACCCAAACCAAAGATACCATTGCCGCCACCTGAATTATAACCAAGGGATAAAGAAGGCGTAACACCTCTTGCCGGAGAAACGGGTAATGGAATTGAAAAACCGGCGGTGCCATTGACTGCATTCACCGAAAATTTTTCATCGATACCTTTTAAGGCGCCGCCACCTTTTGGTAAGGAAACAGAAGGGATCTCTATAGCATTTGATTTGGTTTTACCTCCGCCGGTGCTTAACAAGGAATGCTGTGACTGCGCAGCGCCACCTGAGTGAGGCTGGTTGCCAGATTTTTTTTCAGATTGCATTGTATCTCTTTAAATAGATAAATCATTAGTGTGGTACGAACATGATGATCTTCAAAGAGATTAGATTAAAAAGCAAACTTTGGAAATCAAAATAGTTGTCGGGAGGAATAATAAATTTCTTTTCTACCTGGCATGCACAACTGTTTTCGAATTAACGCCAATCAGATAGAATAGAAAAAGACAGTGGACCAAAATTAATTCTTGCGAAGAAGCAAACAAATACCACTTTGAGGGAATTTCACGGAGGAGATGAAGGTGTGCGTAACTACAACGCACACCATTTTGTAAATTACTTAAACACCCCAATCATCGGCTGTTAATTCAAACTTTAATTCGCCATTGGGCATTTTACCGGTTTCGGTAAAACCAAAGCTGCGGTAAAATTGGGCGGCGCGGGTGTCGGCTGCTGTACTTAGCCAAATGGTTTCTCTTGTTTCGCCATAATACCAGTCGAGCAGGGTGATCAACAGCTCACGGCCAATGCCCTGCCCTTCGTATCCCGGCAACACAAACAAGGCCCAAACATTGTGTTTCTCCAGGTCGCCAATGGCAAAGCCAATCAGTTGGCCATTTTCTTCACACACCCATCCTTTGCCGCGTTGCGATAAAAAATCAACATAATCCTGTTCGGTTACCAGTGCGGGGTTTGAGAGGGCATTTTCTTTAACAGCCAGTCGTACCGTTGACATTTGCGGTATATCGGTTAAAAGGGCTTCTCTAATTTGCATAGTATGGTTTTATCTCCGTCGTTTTTTTCCGCCAGAGCTAATCTTTAAAAAAAATATTATGCCAGACAATGTGGCTGTAATTCCGTTGGCCAACATCAAAGGCGTATCGTGAATATACAACCCATATATGAACCAAAGTATGGTTCCCACAAAAAGCATTGTAAAGGTAACAAGCGACAGGTCTTTGGTTGACCTGGTTTTAATGGTTTTATATGCCTGGGGAATATAAGCGGCTGTGGTAAGCGCAGCAGCCAACATTCCGATGGTGGAAATTGTCATAGGGTGCAAAGCTACAGAACTTACAACAAAAAGCCTCCCGATACATCGGGAGGCTCCTTAAACTAAAACCATGTATTAACCGACATTAAAACTTTGGATCATCGGGCGTATTGGAGTTGTTATTACGCTCCTGATTGGGATAAGGTAAATAACTACGCTTACGCTCACTGGCCGGGCGATTAAACCGCCGGTTATCGATCAACCTAAAACCCGACAAATACATTTCTATAGCACGATGACGATAGATCTGTTCCAGTAACTGCGCCTGATTATAAGCAGTATTATCAGCCGGTAAACCCGCCCCTACACCAAAGGGATCGTTAGCGGGCTGTTTGGTTATAACTTTATTCAATTCTATTTGCGCATTCACCAGGTCGGGTGTTGTCATACGCGCATAAGCTTCCGCTTTTGTAAGTATTATTTCACCGGGCAGGTAAACTGGTATTGAGCCGGTAGTGGTTGCAAAAAAACCGCTCAGGAGATACCGTGTGCCGGTAGCACCGAGCGCAATATAGAACGGTGTGCGTTTATCAGTGAGGTCGGGCTCCAATGCTTTGGGCAGGCCCATAGTGGAATCTACAGGCTGGAAAACGTTCTTGGTTGAAGTTGCTATTTCATAGATCGGATTGAGCGATGTAGGTTCAAAATTGAAAGTTGATTTTACTGAAAGATCAACCGCATTGGCTGCTGCCAGCGCCTGTGTATAATTGCCTGTATATAACGACAAACGCGCTCTTAACGCCTGCAGCGTATTAGGAATACTTATACCGGCGGGAATAGCCGAAAGGAATGCGGAACTTATGGCATTGGCATTTATTACAGCCAGTGCATTATTTACCACATCCAGTGCTTTATTGAGTGCCAGTGTATTTGAAATGAAGGTTGAATTAAGCCCCACTCCCGCAGTATCGGGCACCTGTTCGTAAAACATGGCGAGATTGGTTAGCGCCAGCGCTTTGAAAATACTGGCATAGGCAATGAGGCCGCTGGCATAATTCCTGTCGCTTAATTCCGGCGCATACTTCAATACGTTATTTGCATCGTATATTACCTTGTTACAGTTGGTCCATAGCGACAATACAATACTATTATTAAGCGGGTTCACAAACTCGCCGCCCTGCCAAAGCTGGTATTCAGCGGTATTGCCCTGGTTGAGGTTCGTTAGCTGGTTGGTTAAAAAACCATCGGTAGTGATCATATTATACACCGAGCTGGCGCGTTGATATGTATAAACCCTTTGCAGGCCAACCACAATGCCCGTTAATCCCGCGGGCGATTTCAATACATTTTCCTGGATAGCCCGGTTCGGATCGGCATAATCTTTTTTACAGGCCACCGTCATCATCATTACAGCAGCCAGGGAAACACAGATCGTATATTTTATCGTATTTAGCTTCATAATATCAAATTTGTGGTATTAGAATTTAGCGGCTATGCTGAAACTGAATGTACGGGGAATAGGCACGGCGCCAAAATCAACCGCACGTACTATGGTACTTTGTCCGCCCGCATTTACTTCCGGGTCATATCCTTTATAATCATCCCATGATATCAGGTTACGGCCGCTGGCGCTTATGGTGAGATCATTGAAGAATTTCACTTTACCGAAACGGTAACTTAAGCTGATCTCACGCAGCTTCACAAACGAACCATCGTCAATACGCCATTGCTCTATCTGGTATACGCTGTTAACCCAGCCACGGGGCAATAAACCCATTTGTTCCTGTTCAGCTACTTTACCATTCCCTACACCCTGTCTTGTTCTAAAATCAGCATTCCATACATCAACACCCTGTACTGCATCAAACTGCACCCGTAAGCCGAACTTTTTATAACCTACTTCATTTACCAGTGAAGCAGTATAATCAGGATTTGGATCGCCAATTACTTTTTGCAAATTAGCGCCGCTTGGCAATCCATTGGCATCACGTTGCGGTGTATAGCTATCGAAACCGGCATTTTGTACGCCTTTTTCAGCAAGTGGGAAACCTGAAGCATTCTTTAGATCATTACCATTGGCATCCTTGGCGAAAAATGCACCGTAAAACACACCTACCGGGTAGTTCTCGGCCACATAAATAGGTGAACCAGAAACTCCAATTAAGGAAATAGCGTTGGTGCCTATCTTAACGGCTTTGTTACGGTTACGGTTGAAAATGGCCGTTACATCCCAGGTCAGGTCTTTGTTCTTTACGGGTGTTCCTGACAACACCACTTCCAAACCTTTATTTTCAAGTGCACCATAGTTATCGAGCAAAGTAGAGAAGCCGTTGGTGGGCGCTATATCACGTCTGATCAACAGGTCATCAACCTTTTTGATATAATAGTTGAATTGCAGGTTAAGCCGGTTAGCAAAGAATGAAAGGTCGGTACCCATTTCCAGTTCCTTTTGTCTTTCGGGTTTTACATTGGCGTTGGCTAAAGTACCGCTCGATACCAACGCGGTCCTTCCCAAATAAGGCAGTGAGCTGTACGCATTGAACCGGTCGTAAGCGCCTATGCCCGTCATGTTGCCCGATTCGCCATAAGCCATACGCAACTTGGCTACATTCCACCATTTTGCTAATGGCAGTTTGCTCCAGAAATCGGTTTCAGAAAGAATATAACTGCCGCTTCCTTTAAAATAAACCTGGTTGCGTTCATCTTTACCAAATGCCGAAGAGCCGTCTACGCGTACTGCACCGGTAAGAAATAACTGGTTCTTGAATTTAAAATTTTGTTGCAGGTATTCACCCGAAATAGAGATCTCTGAGCGGCTGTCGGCGCCCGGTATTATGGTGCTTGCGCCATTTACGGTTTCAACAAAAGGAGCAAGCCCCCGACCATGTGATAAAGTATACCCGTTCTTTTCATATTGTAAAGAGTAACCTACCTGAGTGGTAGACGCCCAGTCGTCGGTTATATTGGTCTGGTAGGTTCCATTTACTTCATGGTTTATTTGAAAAAAGTTATTGACGGCGGCACTTGCGTACCCATTCTGCGAAGCGTCGATAAACGGCGGGATAGTTGGCGGATTCCCGGGGTTATAACCACCATAATAAGCCGTACTTACGAAATAAGCATAGGGCGGCATAAAGGTAGTACCGCGCTGAGCGTAATTGTCAATACCCAGGGTATAGTCAAATGTGAGACCTTTTGCCGGTCTCACTTTTAATGAGGTACTGGCAATTAAGCGGTTTGTTTCCTGCTTTTGTTTAAAGTCTTCAATAACCGATACGGGGTTCACGCGCAGCCGCTCGCCCACTGCTTTTAAGTTGCCCAATGCATCACGTTCCCAAATGTTATGGAAATTACCAATGATGGTTACCGAGTTCATGGGTGAGAAAAAGGAGTTACCATCGGGTTTTTCATTACCGGCACTGTTTATATAATTCAACCCAACGCTGAGGTTGGCCCATTTGGCCAGTTCCTGATCGAGGTTCAACCTAAAGCTGAAGCGTTTAAAATCGGTGTTCTTTATAATGCCTTCATTATAGAAATAAGAAGCCGAGGTGTAATATTTGGTTTTGTCTTTCCCACCGCTTACCGAAACGTTATTGTCGGTTCCCAGGCCTGTTTGGAATATATAATCCTGGTAATCGTACCGGGTTACAGGCGTTGTATTGGTGGGCAGTACATTATTTATAGTAGCAATAAGATCGTGGGTAAAAGCATTGGGCCCGTCGGGAGGGCCGCCAAACTTCACCGGCGACTGATTCACATCGAGTTTTTTGCGCAGGTGGCTGGTCATTATACTGCTGGAAAAATTAATGATGGGCGCACCGGTACTTCCACGTTTGGTAAATATTTGCACAACTCCCGTATTTGCTCTTGAACCATAAATAGCAGAAGCGGCAGCGCCATTCAATACTTCAATACGTTCAATATCGGCGGGGTTAAGATCTGCCAACCGGTTCTGGCCTGTGCTTCCAACAAAAAGGTTACCCGTTGTATTGTTTACGGCAACGTTAGGCGCATCGTAACTAGCCTGGGTATTGGTAACCCGGTTGGTTGAATTGTTTACTATAACACCATCAATAATGTATAATGGCTCAGAAGAACCGTATACAGAACTAATGCCGCGAAGCCGTACAGAAATACCACCGCCGGGATCACCTGAGTTTTGAATGATCTGCGCACCCGCTGTTTTACCTTGTAATGCTGCGAGCACATTACCGGTAGCGCCTTTGTTCAACTGATCGGCTTTAATGGTACTGATATAACTACCAAGTTGTTTACGGGTAGTTCCCTGTGAAGTACCCGTTACAATTACTTCATCGAGCCCCATGGCATCATCAACCAGCGTTACACTTACGGTATAAGCATCGGCACTGCCAACGGTAAGGCTTTGGGTAGTGGTTTTAAAACCTACCCCTGTAAATTCCAACGAATAGCTGCCCGGTTTTAGCGGCGCAGTAATAGCGTAATTGCCAGAAGGTTCAGTTGCTGAACCATAAGTCGTATTCTTAATAGTAACAGAAATACCCGGTAACGGCTGGTTATCGGCATTGGTAACCTTTCCACTAACGCGAACCTGTGCAAGGGTCAGGCTCACGATCAGCTGGCACAACAGTAATAAGCTAACTGCTTTTACCGGCCGGCTATTCGATGTTAAAAGTTTCGTCATAATCCTTTTGTTTCGAATTAATAATTAAGTGCCAAGAATTGGGTTGTAGGACAGGTTTATAGCGTGTACTTTATTTCGGTTAGTTATAACGGTAGGGACGGAGAAGTAACAGGCTAACGGTTGGTTAGCTGATTCAAATAATGATTTGAAGAGGCTGGATTAACTGGTGAACTCTTAGTTGGATAGAAAAAACAGGATGGTTGAAGAAACCTGCTGAATGATCGATTCCGAGCAAATCTATCGCCTTTCTGATGGTATAAAGCATATCGCGTAACAGTTAGTTAACACCAAATTCAGCATTAAAACGCAAATTACCAAAACAAATAGCGCGTTATTGCTGCTTTATGCAGGAATAAAATTATAGTATTTAGTAATACTTCCCTTTCCGGCACAACTGTGCAGAAAACAATGAGATAATGTGCTAATGTGATAATTAGATAATGGAATACAGGCCTACAAGGCAAGTTGAAAAAGTAGCGAGTTGATAAGTTGATGGGGTTGATAAAGGCAAGGAAAAACGTGCTAAGAAAAATCCCCTCCCCCCTCAGGGGGAGGCGTCAGGGGGACAGGGCCTTCAACCGGCTACCAGTGAACAATGAACTAAGAACTATAAACTATGAACTGTATAAAAGCAAAAAGCCTCCCGATGCATCGGGAAGCTTCTTGCTACTTTACTCTTATATAACCTTATTTAACCGAAAAATCTACTTCTTCATTACCCCACAGCAATGACACTTTACCGCTTTTATCAACGTTGAACGTCATACGCTCGGTGAACTGTGGCGCTTTTGTGGGTTTTACTTTTACACGTAATACATCATCAGACTCAGCATATTTGTATGCTCCCCACTGATTGGGGGTTTTGTTGAAGATAACCACCCATTCTTCTTTATTTGGAATGGTAAACAAGCCATATTTACCGGCAGGTAGTGATTTGCCTTCTACCTTTACATCTTTGCTTACTTCAAATGTAGTAGCCTCATTAGCACCGGTACGCCATACTTTACCATAAGGCGCAATCTCCTTTCCAATTTCACGGCCTTTTACCGCAGGCTGGCTATAATCGATGGTGATAACGGTACCATTACTGATTGTTTCGGTTACTTTGGCTGGCGGACTGGGTCTTTTTGATTTATCGTCCTGTGCCTTTATACCTAAAGTAACAAACGCTATGGCTGACAAAAGCAATACTTTCTTCATACGTTAACATTTTTAGGAATGAAAAATAAGCCTTTATGGATTCTTCTCCAGCAACTTTTTCAGGTTACCCAGCGATTTCTCCATAGGCGGCCCCAATTGCTTATCAAAAACTATGCTACCAAATTTTTCCCAGGGGTACCAGCGTAATTTTATATCAAAATACCATTGCAGCACCAATTGCCCATCATTACCGTACCAGGTAAACCCACTGTTAAGTACCCGCGCATTCGGCTGTTTCCAGTCGGTAAGCAGGGTATCGCCTGCCTGTGCCGTTTTGGTAATGGTCATATGCTCACTGGTAATGGTACTTTCAGCGAATTGTTCATTACCAAGCTCGGGATTGTTGGCCATTATATTCCATTGCTTCCACTCGCGCAAATCGGCCAGCCGGGCCACCAGGCTATCTTTTGGCGCCGAAATGTCTATGGCCCGCGATACCCTTACCGTAGAAGGAATAATGAGGGAAAAAAGGAAAATAACTATAAATAAAACAACAGCACTGATAATGGCCAGTTTCACAAAACGCATACTTAGTTCCTAGTTTTTAGTTCTTAGTTTAAAGTTCTTTTATTCGGTACTCAAGAGAATCCGCAAAGCTCGCGTTGGGCGTTCAGCTGTATTCTGTATTTGCTTTCGGCCTTGGGCTTTAGCCTTTAACCTCACCTCCCTATTCCCATTTAAATATTCTGATCAATAAACTGTAGCCTACCAAACACCATACTATAAGAATGGTGATCTCTTTGCCTACGCCCAACAAATGCATGCCTTCGAACGATACTTTACGCATGGCGTCGTTCAATGCAGTTAATGGCAGGTAATTGATGATGGCCTGTAAACTTTCGGGCAACAATCCCTTTGGGAAAAAGGTGCCCGATAAAAAATATTGGGGAAACATAAACAGGTTGGCATAGATAGGTATCACATGCTGGTTCTTGGCTATGCTGCTAATGATAAACCCAAAACCCATAAACACCGCAATACCCAGGAAACTCAGCACCAGCAGCTCGAGAAAGGTTACAAAGCCATGGGCCAGGGTGAAATGATAAAAGATGGTGCCGAATAAGATCAGGACAATAGAAGTGCTTAGCTGGAACATCACCCGCGCCAGGCTTTCACCCAACACAATAAATGTTTTCTTTACCGGGGTGGCAAACATCCGTTTTAACACCAGCGTTTCGCGCAGGGTAAAAAACACAAACGCTACCCCAAATACAGCCGAGCCTATGAGCGAGAAACCCAGCATACCGGGTAAATAAAAATCGATCATGCGATAGCGGCGCCCGGGTATTTGTTCAACCGTAACTGTGGCTGTTTTATTTACCACCGAACTGGCTGTGGTCTTATTAATGATGGTTTCTAATAAGTCCTGTACGCCCGGCAGCTCACGTTGACCGGCAGAAGTTGTTTTTAAGTGAATTTCATATTGCCCGCCCATTGCATTTGGAGGAAGTTTGCGCACATCGATCATGGCAGTGATGCGCCCTTTTTTCAACCGGTCGAGCAATTCTTCCTCACTACCCTCATGTACATCGAACAGGTTGTTCGATTTAATAAAGTAGTATATGCTATTGAGGGTATCGCTTTTAGCGTCAAAGGCAATATCATAGGCTTTTCCGCCACCACCGCCGGCCAATGCGCCAAAGACCATTATCAGCACTATTGGGAAGAACAGGCTAAAGAAAATGGCCTGGGGACTTTTAAAAATTGCCCGCATGGTGGCCTTGCAAATAGCCCACATGGCCGTCCATTGGTTGTATTGACCAGACATAGATTGTTTCAAAAATTTGGCGGCAAAGCTAGTTGAAAAAAACGGCAATCGGCAGTCGGCAATCGGCAATACTCCTGCGCGAAGTGGTAGCGAAACGGCAAACGTGAAACAAGCTCTACCCTAGCCGCGGCCCCTGGCCCCCTCCCGACCTTCCCCCGGTTTGGGGAGGCCACTTATTAGGTCAATTTTTCTTTATCAACTTTATTAATGCTATATCCTTTTCAACTTACGCCTTCTGTTCAATTCATCCACTATTCGAAGGTCATCTCAAAAGGCATTCTCGCCTGGGTAACCCCCACCATTTGTTTCACGCGTTTTATGGTTTGGTAGGTTTTCATGCCATCTTCGCCCAGCTCTTTTTGCATGGCCGATTGGGTAGCGTCTTTTTCATAACCGCCGAAGATCATTTCCAGCACATTATGCGGTTCGGGATACTCCCTCAAACGGTAATCGCTTGTTTTAGCCATACGGGCTGCACAGGCAATGGCATCTTCAAGACCGCCCAGCCTGTCAACAAGGCCTAGTTCCAACGCGCGGGAACCGCTCCAAACACGGCCCTGCCCTATGCTATCGATGTAATTGATGTCTTTTTTACGGCCATCTGCCACTCTTCCCTTAAAGGTCATATATACAGAGTCGACACTGCTTTGTAAAAATATCCTTTGCGCGGGCGTCAATGGTTTGGTGGCATTGATCATATCGGCCTGTGACGCCGTTTTAACGCCATCGAACGTAATGCCCAGTTTGTTATTGAAGAATTTTTGCATGTTCGGCAACAGGGTGAACACGCCTATTGATCCCGTAATGGTATTGGTTTGCGCAAAAATACTATCGGCATTGCACGACAAATAATACGCACCCGAAGCAGCCACATCGCCAAAACTTACCACCACAGGTTTGTCTTTACGGGTAAGCGTAAGCTCGCGCCAAATGTTTTCGCTGGCCAGCGCGCTGCCGCCGCCCGAATTGATGCGAATGACAATGGCTTTAATATTTTTATCGAGGCGGGCCCTGCGAATAAGATCACGATAGGTTACGCTGCCGATCATATCACGATCGCCTTTGCCATCAACAATATCGCCCTGAGCAAAAATTACAGCTATCTTGTCTTTACCATCGCGTCTGAAATCTATTGCTTTGGC
Organism: Niastella sp. OAS944; assembly: GCA_024809215.1. Lineage (GTDB taxonomy): Bacteria > Bacteroidota > Bacteroidia > Chitinophagales > Chitinophagaceae > Niastella. The sequence continues at coordinate 843,426 of JANUBW010000001.1, forward strand.
ATATTTCGGTAAACCAATAAAATTGAGTTTGTCGAGTTTTACCCCACCCAGCTTTTTTGCAATTTCCTCCCGCACTTCATCGTCGTATTTGAGCCCGTCAATGAGCCCGTATTTCACTGCGTCGGCGGCATATTGAATACGGTATTCATTGGCATATTGATGCAGTGTGGCAGTATCGAGTTTACGCGCTTCGGCGGTTTGCTGTAATAACCGGCCATACATATCGCCAATTAAAACCGATAACTGCAGGCGGTTGGCATCGGTCATTTGTGTTTCGCGAAAAGGCTCGGTGGCGCTTTTAAACTTACCGGCATAAAAGATCTGGGGTTCTATTTCGAGCTTTTGCAATAATCCTTTTACAAAGGCAAGTTGAATGGCATAACCGCGCCAGTCGACCCCACCTTTGGGATTGCAATAAATTTTATCGGCAATATTTCCTACTGAGTAACCACTCTGGGAAATAACATCGCCATATGCGTATACAAATTTGCCTGATCTTTTAAAATCAATGATGGCATTGCGGATCTCCTGGCTGCTACCCCCACTGTTGGCGTTACTGGCGCATTTGATATAAATGCCTTTCACCGCGGTATCGGTTTTAGCATATTTTATCATTCTAACAACATCGTATAATGAAGGCATATTCTCACCATCTTTGCCGGTAAACCGGGCGAGTGGATTTTCTACACCAATTTCGGGGTAATTACGCGACAGGTCAACCACCAGCACCGCCTGGCCGCCCGTTCTTTCTTTTTCTTCAGCTGTTAAACCGCCTATAACGCCCATCAAAATGAAGAAGATAATTACACACAAAACAACCAATGCCAGAAAAGAAGCCAGGAATATTTTAAAAAAGCTCTTCATTAACAAATTTATTTTAAACGAAATTCAAAGATATTTGACCCTTCGATGGTATGCAATATATGAATAAAGTCTTTTTACTGATAGGCGGCAATATGGGCGACCGGTTGCAAAATCTGCACCAGGCAATTTCCCTTTTATCGGCAGCAGTTGGGCCGGTAATACAACAATCGGCGGTGTACGAAACTGCGGCATGGGGAAAAACCGACCAGCCTGCTTTTTTGAACCAGGCGCTATTATTAACGAGCCGGTTAAGCGCCCGGGAGCTAATAGTTACGGTTTTATCGGTTGAAGAAGAAATGGGCCGGCACAGAACGGAAAAATTCGGTCCTCGGGTAATTGACATCGATATTATGTTTTATAATGAAGATGTGATAAACGAGCCGCATTTGACCATCCCACACCCGCAAATGCAGAACCGCCGTTTTGCACTGGTGCCGTTGGTTGAATTAGCGCCAGAGATGATACATCCGGTATTGGGAAAAACGCTTGAGGAATTATTGTTGGAGTGTAAGGATGAATTACCGGTTGTCAATTTTAGTAAAACGGGACTGGGTTGATCAAGGCAGTTGAAAAGTTGACGAGTTAACAAGGAAAGTGCGAGCCTCGCGAGCAGGGCTTTATTGCCGATTCACGATTCGCGATTGCGGGGAAAAATCGCGAGTCCCGAACTTCGGAAACGCTTTCACGTTTACCGTTTCACGTTTTACGATAGCGAGGCATGAAAATTCGGGTACCATTGCCGATTTACGATTGCCAATTGCCGACTTATCCACCGAAACTTTGCTTTAGAAGATTTATGATCAATTACAATGAAATATCACTTTATAACAATAGAAGGAAACATCGGTGCAGGTAAAACCACGCTGGCGCATTTGCTGTCGAAGCATTATAATGCCCGGTTGATACTGGAAGAATTTGCCGATAATCCTTTTCTGCCCAAATTCTATGAGAACCCGCAGCAGTATGCATTTCCGCTGGAACTGTTCTTTATGGCCGAACGCTATAAACAACTAAAAGAACTGATCCACACCAATGATCTGTTCCAAAGCATTACCATTACCGATTATTTGTTCACCAAATGTTTGCTGTTTGCTAAAATAAATCTGCCCGAAGAAGAATACAGGTTGTATCAAAAATTGTTTGAGATCATTCATCAGCAACTGGTGCAGCCAGAACTGCTTATTTACCTGCATGCGCCGGTTGACCGCCTCCAAAAGAATATCAGGAAACGCAATCGCTCATACGAACAACAAATACCCGACGAATACCTGCTGAACATACAGCAAACCTATACGCATTACATAAAACAACACAACATAAAAACATTGTTTGTTGATGCCAGCAATGCCGATTTCCTCAGCAATCCCAAACACCTGCAGGTGATCATCGATGCGCTTGACCAGGAATATGAGCAGGGACAGCATTACTTTACGTTACCCTAAAGTAAATATCGAATGCCGAATTTTCAATATTGAATGTTGAAGTAAATACACTTCGACATTGGACATTCGACATTCTACATTCAATATTCGAACTTCCGTAAGCTCGGCGCTTTAAACCACATCACAGTAACTACCAGCAGGGTCATGGCGCCGCCAAAGATCACCGAGGGCACAATGCCCATTAACTTGGCAGCTACACCACTTTCGAAATAGCCAATTTCATTGGAAGAGTTGATGAACATACTATTTACCGAAGATACCCTTCCCCTCATATTATCGGGGGTCTTTAATTGCAGAATGGTACCTCTTACCACAACACTAATACCATCCATTACACCGCTGCACAACAAGGCAAAAAAGGAAAGAATATAAAGTTTAGATAAGCCGAAGGTTATAATACTTAGACCAAAGCCCGCCACCACACATAACAGTACCAGTCCCTGCTTTTTCTTCAGCGGACGGAAGGTAAGGGTGAGAATAACACTGAAAGAACCAATATCGGCCGCCGCATTCAACCAGCCAAAACCAATAGGTCCGGCATGTAAAATATCACCGGCAAAGAAGGGCAGCATGGCCACGGCGCCGCCAAACAATACGGCGAACATATCGAGCGTAATAGCGCCCAGTAATTCTTTGGTGGTAAAAACATAACGTAAACCTTCTTTCACACTTTCCCAGGTGGCCTGGCCTTTATTGGTATGCACAATAGGTTTGCGTTCTATTTGAAATACACAAAAAGCCGCAATGGCTATGTATATCATGATCAAAATAAATGTGCCTGTATAACCGGCATAGGCAACCAAAAAACCGGCCGAAGCATGTCCTAATACAGAAGCCGATAACCAGGTGCTTGAGCTCCAGGTAACGGCATTGGGCAGAATATTTTTAGGCACAATTTGCGCCATTATTGAACTTGTTGCCGGACCCGAAAAAGCGCGGATAATACCTGTACAAAAAATGATGAGGTAAACGGCATACTGAACAAAATGTTTGCCAAGGCTAAGTTCGGTATTATGTAACGTTACATACATGAGCGCCGATGAGCTCAGGAAATAGAGTAAGATGGTCCTGAACAGCAAGGTGCGCTTATCGCTTTTATCAACAACGTGACCCGAATACAAAGCCAATGAAATGGCCGGAATGGCTTCTGACAATCCGATAAATGCAATGGCCAGCGGGTTCCTGGTGATCTCGTACATTTTCCAACCAACCACGGTGGCAATCATACGCATGGCCATAATAAAAAAGAACCGTTGAATTATGTACAGGCGAAACTCTTTTATACGAACTGCTACAAAGGGACTCGAAAGATCAGTGGTACCGGAATCAGTTGACATTCTATAACGATTTGATGATCTGCAAAAGGCTAAATTGAGCGCAAAATTAACAGATATTGCCTATATGTACGGCAAATGTCTAACACGCTGCTACCCGCCGGCAGATTAAATTCTAATGAAAAATTAAGATGCACCGGTGAACTAACCCCATTTTTCAATTGTATTGGCATTAGCACTTATATAACTTAAACTTTTACATAGCAGGTTGTGGAACAATATAATCTATCACGGCGATAGAATTAATCTTTTACCACCACCGCCATGGGAATTATAAAAGTGGTAATTTCAACTTCCTGATAAATTATTACAATGGCAAGCATTATAGACCTGGTAGGCAATACCCCCATGGTAGAGATCAAACAGCTCAACCCAAACCCGAATGTGACCATATATGCAAAGCTCGAAGGGAATAACCCGGGCGGCAGTGTGAAAGACAGGCCGGCGTTGAATATGATCAAATCTGCACTGGAGCGGGGCGACATACAACCAGGATCAAAACTTATTGAAGCTACAAGCGGTAATACAGGTATAGCGCTGGCGATGGTGGCCAGGTTGTTCAACCTCGATATAGAACTGGTAATGCCTTCCACATCAACCCGCGAAAGAACGCTTACCATGGAAGCCTTCGGCGCCAGGGTAACGCTGCTCGATAGCATTGAAAAATGCCGCGATTATGCCGAAGAAAAAGCGGCGGCGGGTGAAGCCATAATTTTAAACCAGTTTGCGAACCCCGATAATTACAAAGCGCATTATAAAACTACAGGTCCGGAAATATGGCGCGACACCAATCAAACCATTACCCATTTTGTTAGCTCCATGGGCACTACCGGTACCATTATGGGTTGTTCTATGTTTTTTAAAGAAAAGAACCCCGATATTCAAATTGTAGGCTGTCAGCCAACGGAAGAATCATCTATCCCCGGTATTCGCCGCTGGCCCAAGGAATATTTGCCTAAGATCTTCGATCCCAGCCGGGTAGACCGTGTCATCGATGTATCGCAACAGGATGCAACCATTACGGCCAGGCAGCTGGCAAAAGTAGAAGGCATATTTGCCGGCATGAGCAGTGGCGGCGCAGCTTCTGCTGCGTTCAGGCTGGCCAAAGAAATAAAAGAGGGCGTAATTGTGTTTATCGTTTGCGACCGGGGCGACAGGTATTTGAGTAGTGATTTGTTTGGTTAAGACCCAAATGTATCTTTCTTTACTATTTCTTGAAGAATATCTCTAGCCCTTAACCGGTTAAATGACTCTTGTTGTACCGTTCTTACAAGCAACAACAATTGTTTTGAAGTCAGGTTATAGGCTATTTTTACTTTGGATAAATCAACTTTGTTTTCTTTAATAGAAATCAATAATTCATACACTGTATCTATCCTTTCTTCCTCCTCATCCAGACTTGCCATTTCGCCAAAGGAAATAACCTTTGCATGGCCATCTTTTTTTGAAACAACAAACCCTGGTGCACCAGCTAATGGCAAGCCTGTGTAATTTCCTCCATCCGGATTAAGTATCATAAAATCAAAATAATAGAAATGGCTATATTCGGTCATTTCTCCCACCCCATACTTATAATCATCACGTGAGGAAAGGTTTCCGTTTTCCCAGTCAACAAACTTAAAGGCAATAATAGAGGCATCCCCGGGCGTCATTATAAAAAATCCTTATTCAATTAAAAATCGTTGTGCAGCTAACTTACAATAATCCTGTAAGAGTTTGATTAATAGGGTAAACGATTACCGAGAGCATGGCTTGTGCAGCCCTCACTGAAATGACGCATGGTTTTTGTATATTTAGCGTAAGCCTGATTTAACCTATGCAAAAATTTAAGCCGTTATTCTTTGAACTCATTTGGTTAGGCGTTATCCTCAACGCTACCGTATTGGTCGCCATCTTTGTTTTTGGCTGGACCTTCCTCGGAAATCATTTCGATATTCGCCTGCACGAAACCTACTTTACCATTTCTTCCTGGAAAATTGTGTTGCCGCTTTTTGTGTTTTTCGCATTCTTTATTTTCCTTGTAAAAGAGATCAGACACCAGTTCAAACGCAAGGCATCGAACATCATTATGCTCATAGCAGGTTCTATACTTATTCTGCTATTAGCCACCATCAACAAACAGGTCATCATTTCTGAAATGGTTTACTTCGGTGGCTCTTCGGTTTTCCCTTCCCTTTCGGCCATGAATGAACTTAATATGAAAAAGGCCGTTAGTCCGGCCATGCATGTAGTATCCAACTCACTTACCGTTATACAATTCTTTGTAACAATAAGTATGTTATATGTGGCATATAAAATGGGCAGGAATTATGTTGCACCGGTAGCTACAATAGAAAAGAATAACCATTCGCATGTTAACCATGCAAACAATACAATAAAGCCTAAGGCAATTCCCCAGGTAAAAAAAGAAGAAAAAATGGTTAGTAAGGCTTCTGCTACACAGTAGCTTCTGCAGTAGTAGGATCAATAATAGCTTTCACCTTACTTATTTTATCGGCAGGAAACCCGGCAGATTCTGCATGTTTTTTTATAGCAGCTTCATCGGTTGCATTATAAATACAGTAGATCTTATTATCGGTGACATAGCTGTGTATCCATTGTATTTGCGGCCCCATTTCCATTAACACATTACACGATGTTTGGGCCGCTTCCTGTAGTTGTTCCTGGGTAAGATTACCAACATTGGGCATCTCTCTTTCGATAACGAATTTTGGCATAGCAATTAATTTACTTTAAAGATAATCTTATTACCTACCCAAAAAAATGATACTCGTTACCTTATTCCCAGCTCTTTTACTTCTTCAATCTTTTTGCGGTCGCCAACGATCCATACTATATCATCCCATTCAAAAATGGTTGTGGAATCGGGGTTCAAAATACGCTTACCATTACGCTCTATACCCACCACTACGCCATTGGTCATTTCGCGTATGCCCGATGCCCGAATGGTTTTTCCGCGTAAGGCAGTATGCTCATCAACAATGATCTTGTTGAGCGTAATTTCTTCTTCCCCATTTTGCGAAGGCAGCGTAGCCGTTTCAATTACCATGCGAAATTGTTCCAACTGAACATCGGTACCAATTACAGCTATTTTATCGAAGGGATATAACACATCGCTGCGGGCCGGTGCGGTAATAATTATTGAACCTCGTTCTATATAGGCGATATTGATACCAAAATGTTCGCGCCAGGCCAGCTGCTGTAATGTTTTGCCTACCACCGTTGATTCGGCCGGCATGGTAAAATAGGCCATGTGTGCATCCCAGGGCGACAGATCACTATTGCCGCCCGATGGCATTTGCTCACGCTGATTAAGATTGGTAAGAAAGCGTTTTTCAATACGGGCATAAAACGAATTTAACCGCCGGGCAAAAACAAACAATACAACAACTATCACCGGCAATATGGCCACCAGGGCAATAAGCGTATTGAACAACCTGTCGACCATAAACCCAACCAGCACCACCAGCAAAAGGTTGCGCACTACCTCCAGCATTACCAGCGGACCGTGATTATACTTTTTATCGAGCCACAGGTTTCTATAAGCCAGTGAATGCAGGCGGCGAATGGCCAGTCCCCAAAAGAATGGTGCAGTAGCCGCCAGCGTTATTACAAAAGCTATTATACCAGGCCATATATTACCCGAAATGCTGGCCTGTAAAATTGGTAATAAATAAGTGGTTGATAAGAATATAATGGAAAGCGCTATTACCGAATTGGTGGCCATTACCAGCAAATACGACCGCAATACGATGTGCCAGTCGCTTTCGGCCTGAATGATTTGTGCACCGGCGCTATATTGATTGATGGCCGTTTTCCATTTTAAAGGCAGGCGGGGCGCCAGCCAGTTATAGAATGGATTAGCCAGTTTGATCATATAGGGTGTGGTAAAAGTAGTGATCACCGAAACCCCAACAGCTATAGGATATAAATAATCGCTTGTTACCTGCAAACCCAAACCCAGGGTGGCAATAATAAACGAGAACTCCCCTATTTGCGCAAGGCTCATGCCCGCCTGTATAGATTGTTTTAAAGGCTGACCCGATAACAACGCCCCCAATGATACATTCACTGTTTTACCTATTATCACTACCAATGAAAGTATAAGTACGGGCCATATGTATTGTATGATGAGGTCGGGCTCAATCAATAAACCTACCGATACAAAGAAGATAGCGCCGAATAAATTCTTCACCGGTTGTACCAGGTGCTCTATTTTTTCGGCCTGTGGCGTTTCGGCCAATATAGAACCCATTATAAAAGCCCCCAGGGGTGCAGAGAAACCCACATACGTGGCAAACACCACCATCAGTAAACAAAGTCCCAGCGAAATAACCAACATGGTTTCATCATTCAACAACTTTCGGCCCCATTTCAGCAATCCGGGTACTATAAAAATGCCCGACACAAACCAGATAACTAAAAAGAACACCAGCTTAAAAACAGAGAACAACATTTCACCACCAGCAAACTCACGGCTTACCGCTAACGTTGAAAGCAACACCATTAGCAATACAGCCATCAGGTCCTCTATTACCAATACACCCATTACCAGCCCGGCAAACTTTTTTGTTTTTACATTCAGTTCGTCAAATGCGCGAATAATGATGGTGGTTGAAGAAATGGCTATGATACCACCCAGAAAAATACAATCCATGGTGGGCCAGCCCAGCAGCTTGCCGGTTAAATATCCCAGGGCCACCATTGCCGAGATCTCGAATATACCGGTGACGCCGGCCGTGCCGCCGATTTTTACCAGCTTTTTAAAACTGAATTCCAGTCCCAAACTAAACAGTAAAAAAATAACGCCGATGTCGGCCCATACCTTAACACCTTCCAGGTCGGAGATCGAAGGCAGGAGCGAAAAATTGGGACCCACAAGCAAACCGGCCAAAATATAGCCAAGCACCACCGGTTGTTTTAGTTTCTTAAACAGCAGTGTGGTTACTCCGGCAATGGCCAGTATAAGAGCAAGGTCCTGTATCAGGGTTGGTAAATGCGACATGCGTGGGCGCGTAGTTGGTTGGTTAACTTCAATGGCAGCAACCGGGAATACTGTTTATTCTAACCTACACATCGGCCTTCAACAATCTTTCCAACACATAGTATACTGCCGGACAAAACGTACTATTCTTCAACGTCAGATTCGGCCTTTTCAATATCACATCTTCATCGGTATATGGGTACCGTTCACAATCTGACGGGCGAACCTCATAAATACTGCAATAATTATCGGCCCCCAGGAAAGCACAGGGCGATTGTTTAACTACATAATCACCTTCTTCATCTAACCGCAAATACGTTTCAATAAACACACTTTCTTTCATTCTAAGGTGTTTACTGATGCGTTTTATATCAGGCGTTTTAAAACGCGGTGAATAGTTCTTACAACAGTTGGCGCATTGCAAACAGTCGACCTTTGAAAACGCCTCCTCGTGTAAATCGGGCAATTTTTTCAACACTTTGTTCCGGTCGGCCCGTTTTAGCAGGTTCTTATACTGTTTCTGGTGCTCAGCACTTTTCTTTTGCCAGTTGCCCTCCTCAATTCCTTCAACCATATTATCTCGGTGTGCTGCCATTATTTAACAAATGCTTTTGATTTTATTTCTGCTCAGCGCCGTCTGAACGGCGAGCTTTTTTGGGAGCTTTTCTTTCCCCCTGCAAGTTAACTTATCCCCGACACAATGGTTTGGTTTTTGAACTTTAATTCCCATGCGCGCATTGTACGAACAAATAGTATTGCTTTTTTCAACGCCGCTGTATGTTTTGGTCATTGGGGCCGAACTGCTGATCAGCCATCTTGAAGGCGTTAAGTCTTATAATTGGAAAGATACCATTCACAACTTCCTTTTAAGCCTTTTAACCGGCCTTACCGACCTGGTAATGCGGGGCGTAAGCCTGATTGTGATAACATTTTTCTTTAAATATAGTTTTACCAGCTGGTCATATTCCATTACCTATTGGGTAATACTCTTATTGTTCACCGATATGATGCATTACTGGCTGCACCGGCTTGGTCATGAATGCCGCTTCTTTTGGGCCGTGCATGTAAATCACCACACTTCTACTCACTTCAATTTTACCGTAGGTTTTCGCAGCGGCGTGTTGGAACCATTCTATAGTTTTCTATTTTTCATTCCCATTGCGCTGGCTGGCTTTCGTCCTATAGATATCTTTTTTATGTATTCAATAACCCAGGTGTGGGCCATATTGACCCATACAGAAAAAGTAAAAAAGCTGGGCTGGCTCGAATATATTTTTGTAACTCCATCGCACCACCGGGTACATCATGCAAGCAACCCCAAATACCTCGATAAGAACATGGGCACCGTATTCATATTCTGGGATAAACTCTTTGGCACCTTTCAACAGGAGCTGCCACCACAGGAATATGAACCTATACGTTATGGTATTACCCACCCGCTCGAAAACAATTCCGTTCCCACACTTATCTTTCACGAATGGGCAGCTATTATAAAAGACCTTCGCCGAAAGGATATCGGTTTTAAGCAAAAATTAAGGTATGTGTTTGGCGCCCCGGGCTGGAGCCATGATGGGCATAGTATGACCAGTGATGAAATGCGCAGGCAGGAACATATTAAAAATAGTAGCGTTAAACAGGCATATACGACAGATATTAACATAAAAAAAACAGGATAATTTCCATTATATACAATAAAATACATGGGATTATACGCCAAGATATTGCAACACAAAGTTTATTTTTGCGGCACTGAATGAATGCCCTGCTAGAACAAATATTGATCCTGGTAAGTACGCCTGTTTATATGCTCATTATAGGGCTTGAACTGCTGCTTAGTAATTATCATCACCGAAAATTATATGGGTGGAAGGATACCGCAGTAAATGTATACCTGATGCTGCTTAATGCTGCCCTCGACCTGCTGTTCCGTGGTGTGTATGTGGTTATACTCGATTACTTCTATCGTCATCATATTCTTTCTTTCAGCCATGTGGTAGTGTATTGGGTAATGTTATTATTACTCGAAGATTTTCTGTATTACTGGCTGCACCGCTTCGATCATGAGGTAAGGCTTTTTTGGGCCGTGCATGTTACTCATCACTCATCAGAGAATTTCAACTTCACGGTTGGCTTCCGCTCTTCGGTATTTCAACCGTTATACCGCTTTATCTATTTCATTCCCCTGGCATTAATGGGTTTTAAACCTATTGATATTTTGTTCATGTATTCTGCCACACAGATCTGGGGAATATTTGTACATACCAAACTCATTCATAAAATGGGCTGGTTCGAGTACTTTTTGGTAACGCCAAGCCATCACCGGGTGCACCATGCCAGCAACCCCAAGTACCTCGATAAGAACATGGGTATGTTCCTTATCATTTGGGATAAAATGTTTGGCACCTTTCAACCCGAGCTTCCTGAAACAGAATACCAGCCTATCAGGTACGGGTTAACAAAACCCATAGAAAAGGAAACACCGCTTACCATCGTTTTTCACGAATGGACACAAATGTGGAAAGACGTAGCCCGTAAAGACCTGAGCTTTAAAGAAAAATGGAACTATCTGTTTGGCCCTCCGGGCTGGAGCCATGATGGCAGCCGCCTAACAAGCGAAGAAATGCGGGCCGAAGAAGATGGCCAGTCCCTGCAGGAGGAACCGGTTGTTATAGTTAAGTGATCGAACCTACCAGAAACCAAAGCCGGTCATAATATACCGCTCAACCAACACAAGAGAGCTAAGCACCCATATAAGTATAGTAAGCATAGAAACACCTATTGCCTTCAGTGCATGCCAAAAGCCCTTTTTACCAATGAAATGGTAATAGGCAAGGCCCCGGTACACCATTTCGAATGTGAAATAAATAAGCAATACTACCCACGACGATCTTGAAGTAGCCAGTTTACCCAGCCAGGGCACTATCAGCAGCGAATAACACAGCATGGAAAACGAAATAAAATACATAGAAGCTACCAGGTGCTCGATGAACGTATACCGTTGCTTTCTATAGAACAGGTATAAAATAAAGGCAAAGAAAGGTGTGGCCAGCATATTGGCAACATTGGAATATTTGCCCATGAACTGGCTCACATGCCCTGCCCTTTTAGCTACAGCATACATGTATTGTTTTTTAGCAGGGTCCGTAACCCGGGCGGCAGCCGTTTCTATATTTTTCACCCTGGCAAAATCAACAATATGAAAAGTGGTGGTCATAAATACCAGTATGGTACCTACGATCAGGAAGAAATTAATAGGTTTGAAATATTTGGTGCGCCGGCCATCGATGTACTCTCTGGCCACTGTTCCCGGCCGCCGGGCCAGCTGCCCTATGAGGTAAAAAATACCCTTATCGGCATGGGTGATGTAATGCAGCGCATCGTGTACGATCTCATGAAAGTTCAGGCGGTGGGTTGCCGCTTTTTGCCCACAGCCAGCGCAAAACTTATAGCCGGAACCGAGGTTGGAACCGCAATTCAAACAGTTAGTCGGGTGCATACAACAAGATAAGGAATTGTTTGTTTTATATATGCTGACCGGCTGATTATTAATGTATTACAAAAATATCATTACTATAAAACACAGACATACTTTTGTATTTCCATTAGCACATTAGCCACTTATCACATTAGCTAATTATGGCCTTATCCCCATTCAATTCACCAACAGTTCGTAACAGGCGTTAGTCTGACAGTTTAATATTAACTTTGCGGCCTTATAATAGAATAAGCACAAAAACTACAAACATAAACGGGATTATGAATCTTTTTGAACAACAGAATACTGAATTCATCCGTCGCCACATTGGACCTACCGAATCTGAAACCCGCCAAATGCTGAAAGCCATTGGCGAAAGCAGCCTCGATGCGCTGATCGATAAAACAGTTCCAGGCGGTATCCGTATGGAAGGCGCGCTGAATATTCCGCCCTCTATCAGTGAATATGAGTACCTGCAACTGATCAAGGACATTTCCCTGAAAAATAAGGTTTACAAGAACTACATTGGGCAGGGTTACTATGATACCATTACGCCCAGCGTTATTTTGCGTAACATCTTTGAAAATCCAGGCTGGTACACCCAGTACACTCCCTACCAGGCCGAAATTTCACAAGGCCGGTTAGAGAGCCTGCTGAACTTTCAAACCATGGTAAGCGACCTTACCGCTTTACCGCTTACCAATGCTTCGCTGCTCGATGAAGCTACCGCCGCTGCCGAAGCCATGACCATGTTCTTTAACACCCTGAACAAGGACCATGACCACATCAGCCGCCCTAAATTCTTTGTTGACAACGATACCTTCCCCCAAACAAAAGACGTATTGGTAACCCGCGGTGTTCCTGTGGGCATTGAAGTAGTGTTTGGCGATTACCGTACTGCAGATATCAATGAGCAATACTTTGGCGCGTTGGTGCAATACCCGAACGACAAAGGCGCAGTTGAAGACTATCGCGATTTTATAAACAAAGTGCACCAGACAGGCGCTTATGTAGCCATGGCTACCGATCTGCTGGCCCTTACCCTGTTAACACCACCCGGTGAACTGGGCGCCGATGTGGCCTTCGGTTCGGCCCAACGCTTTGGTGTTCCTTTGGGCTTTGGCGGACCCCACGCTGCTTTCTTCTCAGCTAAAGAAGATTTCAAACGCAGCATTCCCGGCCGTATCATTGGCGTAAGTATCGATGCGCAAAACAACCGCGCATTGCGTATGGCCCTGCAAACCCGCGAACAGCATATTAAACGCGAAAAAGCTACCAGCAACATCTGTACTGCACAGGCGCTTCTGGCTAATATGGCTGCCATGTACGCAGTGTATCATGGTCCCGATGGTTTGAAGAACATTGCTAAAAGAGTAACCGTTCTTACCAATGCCCTGGCCGAAGAGCTGGAAGCTGAAGGTTTTGAACTGTTGCATAAGAACTTCTTCGATACCATCGTATTCAAAGTGCCTAATGCCGAAGTTATTCGTACAAAAGCAGAAAGCGCACAGATCAACTTCCGCTACTATGGCGATAACCTGGTAGGTATTTCACTCGATGAAACCACTACCCTCAGCGATGTGCTCGATGTGTTGTTGCTGCTCGATCAGCCAAACGACCACAGCGTTGCCGGTTTTGGCGTAAGTGAAGATGCCGTTCTTTACAACATTCCAAATTCATTAACACGTACCAGCCATTTCTTAACGCACCCGGTGTTTAACAGCCACCACAGCGAAACAGAAATGATGCGTTATATAAAACAGCTCGAGAACAGAGACCTGTCGTTGAACACATCAATGATCTCCCTCGGTAGCTGTACCATGAAGTTGAACGCCGCCAGCGAAATGATACCTTTAAGCTGGCAGCACTGGAGCAAAATGCACCCATTTGCGCCAATAAGCCAAACAGAAGGCTACAAACAGATCACCGATGAACTGAGCCAATACCTGTGTGAGATCACTGCGTTTGACGCCTGCAGCCTGCAGCCTAACAGTGGTGCACAAGGTGAGTACGCCGGTTTGCTGGTAATACGCGCATACCACGCCAGCCGCAACGAAGCACACCGTAACGTAATGCTTATTCCTATCAGCGCACATGGCACCAACCCTGCCAGCGCAGTAATGGTGGGCATGAAGGTAGTGGTGGTTAAAGCACTGGAGAATGGGTACATTGATGTAGAAGACCTGAAAGCGAAAGCTGAACAGCACAGCGCAAACCTGGCAGGTATTATGATCACCTACCCCAGTACGTATGGTGTTTATGAAGAAACAGTAAAAGAGATCACCCAAATAGTTCACCAACACGGCGGACAGGTATACATGGATGGCGCCAACATGAACGCACAGGTAGGGTTAACCGCTCCTGGTTTAATTGGTGCCGACGTTTGTCACCTGAACCTGCATAAAACATTTGCCATTCCGCACGGCGGTGGCGGTCCTGGCATGGGCCCCATTTGTGTAAAAGAGCATTTGGCCAGGTTCCTGCCCGGTCACGTATCACTCGGTAACGTGCACTCAGCGATCGGTAACGGCACGCCAATAAATGTTCAGCATGCAGTAAGTGCGGCCCCTTATGGTTCTGCTTCTATCTTACTTATCAGTTATGCATATATCAGAATGCTTGGTGCAGAAGGTGTTCGTAAAGCCACTGAATATGCTATTTTGAATGCAAACTATATGCGGTCGCGCCTTGAAGGGCAATATGATATTCTGTACACCAACCACAATGGCGAGTGTGCGCACGAATTTATTGTTGACCTGCGTCCATTCAAGAAGAGCGCAGAAATTGAAGCGGAAGATGTGGCCAAACGTTTAATGGACTATGGCTTTCACGCACCTACGCTTAGCTTTCCGGTACCAGGCACCATTATGATTGAGCCTACCGAAAGCGAAGACAAATCGGAGCTCGATCGCTTCTGTGATGCTATGTTAAGCATTCGTGAAGAGATCCGTGCTATAGAAGAAGGCAAAGCCGATAAAAAAGATAATCAACTGAAGAACGCACCGCATACACAACACGTGGTTATCAATTCAAACTGGAACCACCCGTATACGCGCGAGCAGGCAGCCTTCCCATTACCTTACGTTCGTGAGAACAAATTCTGGCCCAATGTAGCCAGGGTTAACAACACGTATGGTGACAGGAACCTGATATGTACCTGCGAACCGGTGAGTTCGTATGTAGAGGCGGAAGCATAAATACAGGCGAAAGCAAAAAGCCTAAAGCTTAAGGCAAAATACAAAATGCAATAACACAAGAGGCAGTCTTCGTGAGAAGATTGCCTCTTGTGCGTTTAGCCTTCAACTGTATTCGCCTTCCGCTTTAAGCTTTAGGCTTTAGGCTCTCTTAATCATTCTGTGCCTGGTCTAACGAACTGCGCAGGTCCTTAATATCGTCTATAAGCCACTTTCCGTCCTGCTTTGCGATCTTGTACTTCAACCGGCCCGATGTGGCGGGTAAACCAACCGTAACGGTGCCTACGTCGTTTACGACGTTTTGCCATTCAACCGTTGATCTTTCAATGCGACCAAGATCTTCTTCATAATCTTTCGACAACATCACCAGGTCGAAGTCGAGGCCCTTGACCGGCATTTCGGTAGCGGGTGATTTCCTTAGCTTGTCGTTACATTTTCTGAAATACTCACGCCATTTGGCAATGTAATTATCGGTAACAAAACCGCTCTTCTGTAATGCATCGAGGTATTGTTCAGAACCGTCTGCATTTACAACATAATACGTTGAAGAATCAGGATTGGTTGAATGACGCACCAACTCAATTTGTTTGATCTGTTTAACATTGCTGCGGTACCATTTTAAAAAGTTAAGAATAGTACCTGCGGGCTGTTTGGTAAAAGCTGTGTCTGAAGGTGGTGTTCCATCAACTGCATAATTGCCGCCGATGGCCGACAATTTGGTTTTATCGGCTGAAGAGCAGGCTGCCAATGCAAACCATACGCAAATGGTAAGATGTGTGTGGAGTTTCATATGGTAGGGGGGTTTGGGTTTCCAGGTTTGGATCTATGTATGTGAATTTAATGATCTAAAAAGGGAAATGCAACCCCTGCTCCTTTTTATTTTAGTATGTGCAGACGCAAATTTTCCTGATCTTGATCATAAAACATTCTGTTCAAACAGCTTATCCCTTACATTTAGGATATACCTCATCTTTTTTAATCCCGCTCAAAAAATTTCCTACCCATTTTTTTAACCTGTAAACAATTGATTTATGAAAAAAGTACTGTTAGCATCCTGCTGCCTTATTATGCTTGCTGCCTGTAAAGACGAACCCGGGAAAACAACACAGGCAGTAGTTGCCGGTGAATCGACCAAAAGCCCGTCACCAGTGTCTTTTGCCGATCAACGGTATGTTGATATGGGTAAGAAGGCCTGGGCCATGTTTACCGCAGGCGATATAGATGGCTGGGCCAATAGTTTTGCAGAGAACATAAAATTCCGCTGGTCGGCAGGCGACAGCCTTTCAGGTAAAGCAGAGGTAGTAAAATACTGGAAAGATCGCCGGGCTAATGTTGTTCAATCTGTTGAAGCATCTAATGACATTTGGCTGCCTCTTACTGTTAATGAGCCGCAAAGTGTTGAAAGTAAGGGAACGTGGTTATTGAACTGGCACCAGGTAAAAGCAACGTATAAGAACAATGAATCACTCACCTTTTGGGTACATATAGACATGCATTTCAATAGTGAGGATAAAATTGATGAAATGATCCAATATATCGACAGGGCGCCTATTAATGCAGCTATAGCGAAAAAGAAATAGATTATAGTTAACAAGTTGACGGGTTAACTGGTTAACAAGTTAACTCGTCAACCTTTTTCATTGTCCACTTGCCAAATCCCTTATAAGAGATCTGTTCGCCCTGTGCATCAGCCAAAAGGGTAACGACCTCCCACTCTCCTTCAAACTGGTTGTTGACCAGCCGGCCCGAATAACTGACCTCCTGGGAAGGTAATTTTGGCAAAAAGCGCTGACTGCCTTTTTCGTGCTGCCAGTAATAAGGGTAACGTTTTATAAAATTGATGGTATTGTTAAGCACCGCGCCTTCAACGATGGCTGGCCTTTCAAAATGGGGTGTAGCCTCGCCATCTGTACATTCTCCTTTTAATGAACCATTTACAATCGTAAGGTCCAATTCGAACGCAACCGTTTTTCCTCTAACGGGTTCGTCATATTCATCGCCATAGGTATAGGATCCAATCCATTTGCCACTTAAGTGCTGATCGTTCATACTATACAAATTCTATTAATTTGATAGACGATAAAAGTATGCATAAAGACGCATTAAGGAAAACTTAAATCTTTTCTTTTTTGGCAGGAATTAACTCTCACAATCATAGTTATTTAGGGCTCAATTTGTTATTGAAACGTTATGATTGATTTTTCGTTTTCAACCTGGCGGTCTTTTTGACGTCTTATAGATGAAATTAAAACGTAAGAAGATGAAAACGGTATCATTAATTTTAATCTGTGCATTGGGTCTTACATTCCATGCATCGGCCCAAAAGGTGATACGCGCAGTGCCACGTTATTACCCACGAACACATGTAGCAGTAGGTGTAGGATTAGGATATGGAGGCTGGGGACCTTACTCGCCTTATTATTATAATCCCTGGTATGCTTACCCTCCGGGTTATTACTATGGCAGACCGGCGCGTCCTTCCAAACTCGATCTTGAAATACAGGATATTCAAACTGATTACAAAGACCGCATATGGGCGGCACGTCATGATGAAAGCCTGAGCCGTAAAGAAAGAAGACACGCAGTGCACGATCTGAAGATCGAAAGAGATAAAGCCATTCTTCAGGCGAAGAAAGATTACTATAAGAAACGCTAGTGTTTCTTAGAATGAGTTTCTTAGATAGAAGCTTTTGTGGTCGTAGCTTTATGAAGTAAGAAGTAGGAAGCAAGAAGTTCGAAATTCACGCACTTCCTGCTTCCTACTTCTTTTTTATTATTTTATAATCGCGCTTCGCGCTCTTCGCATTTAATCGGCCGTCACAACATTCAGACTCTTCTTACTTCCTACTTCTTACCTCCTACTTCCTACTAGATCGCCGGATCGGGATGGATCTTAGGCTCCATAATCTCCCGCGTATTTACCGGGTCAATTCCTAACCGGTTGCACCACTGCGTAAAACTGTCGTAAATACCTTTAAGCACATTCTTTTGATCGGGTGTTAATTCCTGCACATATGCCCGGCTAATGGTACGTACCGGCAAACCGCGCAATTGCAGAAAATATTTGGCGCTCATAGGATATGCCTGGTGTATCAGCGGATCAACCCTTGTAAGTTCCGATTGCAGCCATTCAACATCGGCTTTCTTCGCCGGGTTGGTGGCATTGTTGCACATCCATACCAACACTTCAGGATAAAAATTACCACTGATGCTCGACATACCGCGTGCACCCATTTGCAAACTGTACATAGCATTAGGCGTATGCGCATCAAAAAAATCAAAACCGGGCGCACTGGCAATTTCCAGTTTCTCTTTTACTTTCTGAAGGTCAATGCTGGTATCCTTATGGTATTTCAGCCTGCCGCTCGACAATAAGGTCTTAAACACATTGGCCGACAAAATACGCTTGTACGGCGCCGGGCATTCGTATGTGCCCATAGGAATGTTTGGTGTTAGCGAGAACATTTTGTCGAAGCGCTTTAACAGCACATCATCGCTATCATCAACATTAGCAAAGTGCCCGGTGATCAATACCACCGCATCGATGCCCGTATCATAGATCTTTTTACTAAACTCGGCTTTATCTTCAATGGTAAGCCCAAATGAACCAGTGGCCACCACCGGCACCCGGCCGTTCACATAGCGCACAATATGATTGGTAAGCTCCAACCGCTCATCTTCACTAATACTGTACATTTCACTACTGAGGCAGTTGGCAAAAAAACCACTTACTCCGGCCGCCAGGTAAAAATCGATCAGCCGTTCAACCATATCGAAATCAATCTTTGCCTTCAGGTTGAACGGTGTTATCATTACCGGAACAAATCTTTTTTCCATCAGGTTTATTTTGATTGTTGTTATTAAAAATTCGGACCATTACGCCCTTTAAAATTAAAAAGTAAATATTGTTTTACAGACAATTATCGAAGAAAATACATTATTTAATATAGCATTGAGAATGAAGATCTAATGGCTGCTTTTTCTTAGTCCGGCTAAAAACTTGCCTGTCAGGAATATAGTTAAGGTGCCTATGACGATGGTCATGTTTGCATGTAAATTGGTACGCAGCCAGGCGTAATTATCGGGCAACTGGCGGCTAAAAGTGATCCAAATGATCACCAGCACGCCAATGATGACGGCAATAACCGCTTCAATATTTTTTGCTTTTCGCGCCAGCAGTCCCAGTAAAAACAATCCCAGAATACCGCCCGAAAAAATACCGGCCAGCTTCCACCAGGCGTCGAGCAAACTTTTTACGCCAATCATACCAATGCCAAAACTAATGGCCATTACACCCATAACACCCGTTGCCACATACAATACCCGCATCTGCGCTTTGGGCGATGCCTCTTTATTGAAATACCGCAGGTAAATGTCTTTTAAAAAAACGGTGGCCGAGCTGTTCATGCCACTGCTCATAGTGCTCATAGCTGCCGATAAAATAGCGGCAATGATCAATCCCAGTAAACCACGGGGCACTTCATTACGCATAAAGAAGGGCAGTACACGGTCGCCATAATCGGCCGGGCTAAGATATGCTGGATTACGCCCGCCCCTTTCTGCCGCCACTTGTTCAAGCAAAGGCAATATGCGGTCGGGGTGCTGTTGATAAAAGGCATACAAAGAAGTACCAATAAAAAAGAACAACATACTCACCGGCACATAGAACAACACGCACATCCATATACTTCTGCTGGCATCGCGGCTGTTGCGCGCGGTATGGTAACGTTGAATATAATTTTGATCGATACCGAAATTATTGAGGTTGATAAAAAAACCATAGAGAAAGATCACCCAAAAGGTTGACATAGAAAACCCCGATACCTTAAAACTTCCCAGGCTGAATTTGTCATGGGCCTTGCCGGTATCGATGATATAATCGAAACCACCATCGAGTTGCGAAACGATCAGGTACAGTATCAATAAAGCACCGAGGGTTTTTATAACGGCTTGTACCACTTCGGTCCAGATCACCGCTTTCATTCCGCCCATCATGGTGTAAACGATAATACAAATACCGGTGGTGATCATAATGGCCGGCATAGAGTACCCGGTGAGCGCTTTTAAGGTCAATGCAATGGAATAGAAAATGGTGCCCATGCGCGCCAGCTGTATAAGCACAAAACAGATCATGGCATAGGTACGCGCCCAGGGGCCAAAGCGTTCTTCCAGATGGGTATAAGCGCTAATGGCTTCACTGTTACGATAAAATGGAACAAAGAATTTTGAAGCAATAAATGCGGCAAATGGCATCGACAGGCTGAAAACAAAAGAATTCCAGTTGGCGCCAAATGATTTACCGGGGTCGCCCAAAAAAGTAATGGCGCTTAAAAATGTAGCGTAAAACGACATGCCCAATGCCCAACCCGGTATAGCACCGGAGGCTACGGTATATTGATCGGCCCCTTTATTCTTTCTGCTCAAAAATATGCCCACCGCTATCATGGCGGCGAAATATACGGCTATAATTGTTAAATCTACAACTGGTAAATGATTCATGGTACAAGCAATCTATCCCTTGAAGTAAATGTATGGATAAATTGCCAATATGCAATAAGCAAGGTGTGCCACGTTCACGTTCGCGCGGTGAGCAAAAACGTGGCACACCTCAACTACATGTAAGAATTCAAAAATGGTATGGACCTCATGGTTCAACCCACGCACGTGTTCGTTCAGGTTGTTGACTGCTGCCTGCAGCAATAAAAATAAATTTCGTTGATCTTAATTTCGTTTTAAGCACAACGTTATATCCATATTTATATAACAGAAACAAACAGGCATTAAAAGGTTATTAATAACAATAGTTAATCACTCGTTAAGTGGGCATTGAAATATGGTTACTATCGCAACAATCTGCTTTTTTGTCTATTATTTACCGGCGTTGATAGATTATAACTTTTGAAATGAACACCCGATAAATACATTTGGCGTAATGATAAGCCAACCCTTTAACAAATCCAGCAAGATGAAATATACAATGGTAGCGTTCGCCCTGTTATTATGTGCAACAGCAAATGCACAAACATGGCATTTTGGTCCCAAGTTAGATGTCAACTATTCAACAATCAAAGGAAATGGTTTAAAGAATAAGTTCTCACTCGGTTTTCAGGCGGGCGGTTTTGCCGAATATAACTTTAATAAACATTGGGCTATACAACCTGAGTTATTATACTCCTGGTCGGTATATAAAAAAGACGGTGACTTTTTAACCTATTACAATAACTATGGCCGCACAGGTGCAGGTGATAAAGTAAACCTGGCTACTATTAGTGTTCCTTTACTGGTGCGTTATAACCTCAACAAAACGATCAGCATTTTGGCCGGTCCGCAATACAGCTATTTGATCTATGATGATGAGGACCTGTTGAAGAACGATCGCAAGGCTTTTAAAAATTCTGAAGTAAGCGCTAACATAGGTGTTCAGGTAAACCTTGATAAAGTTGGTTTTTATGCCCGTTATAATAAAGGGTTAACAGACGTTAATGATGTAGATGAAAGGTATAATTGGAAAACGAGCCATATACAAGTAGGTATGGCTGTTCGAATAAAATAGCATAATGTGATAATGTGATAATTTGCTAATTAACCAAACTACTATTCGATAGTACAACGTGATTAACATATCCGGTACAAATCCCTTTAATGATGATTGTTTCACCAGGTTTTACCGGATGTGCAGTTGGCGCTACCAAATGATTTAGCAAACAGGCAATGCCACATTCGGGGTTACCGGTGTTTAAAATAACTACCGGCGCCGCATAAGGGGTATTTTTAATAGAGAGAACCTGCCCGCTCACCTGAAGTACTTTATTTAAATAAACTTCATTGGCTTGTAAATGATCGGTATTGAACTGCGCATATAGTTCTGCTGCGGTGATAGAGATGCCGGTTTCAGCGGCTACATTACGTGTTGGCTTATTGTAGAAGTAAATTAAAAGACCTGCAAGAAATGCTACCAGGCAGCATCCCAGTAAGAATGCAATGTTCCTCATAAGGCGATTATTTACGGTTAAAATCAGGCCCTACGATTAAGCGTTATGGGGAATTACGATAGATATATACAGAGGATCTAATTGGAAGCAGTGGCTAAATGCCAAATATGGTGCCGGTATTAGCTGCCGGCAATCATTCAGTTGCTATGGCCATTATTTTCAATGAGTAAAATATTACGAATGGGGATAAGTGACCAAAAAAATAACTACAAACCTGTAAGCCGGATTCTGTATCCCGATCGGAATCGGGAGGCTATCATTTATCTTGTTTGGCCATTACTGACCAAATCGTTCTGCCTACCCACCCAACGTACCTCCCGATAGTACCGGGAGAATTCGAACGAGCCGCTCTTCAACGCTGGTATACATGGCATTTCAGCATGCAAGGTTTACCCGCCCTGCCGGTTGCCCGGCAAAGCCGTGGGCCCTTACCCCACGTTTTCACCATCACCCTCCAAACTTAATTGGACAAGTCCCAACCAAAGGTGGGGACGAAGGCTGTAATTTTCTGTGGCACTGTCTGTTCCCTTCTTTGCAGAAAAGACCCGGCTCTTCACCGGTACATTGCCCTATGCTGTCCAGACTTTCCTCCCCTTCTTACGAAAAGGCGATAGCCCGGTTTGTAGTTGCCGCAAAGGTAATGAATTGGCGGCGGGCTGGCCATTCTATTTGACAGATTGACAGTCTTTTACTTAACAATTGAGCGTTTGTCAAATAAAAATGGCCATCATGAAAACCATGATAGCCATAAATATTTTCAAAAATGGGCTATTAATACTGAAAATAGATCTCCGTTGCACCATACCCGTAAGCCGGATGATAGCGGTTGGCAAAGCTTTTTACCCCTTTGCGTACCTTGAGTATTTCATGGATCTCATCGCGCAACTTGCCAGTACCCACACCATGAATTACAATAAGAAAAGGCAAGTGATGGGCCTGTGCCAGATCGAAATACTTTTCAAAGGTTTGTAATTGCAAAGTTATTATTTCCAAATTGGTCATCGACTCCCAATCGTGCGCCAGCTCTTCAATATGCAGGTCGATCTCTGTTTTCGCCGGCTCCAGGTGCTGCCTGGTTTTGGAAGCCTCGTACATTTTGAACCCGGCATTTTTCAGACTGCTTAAATCGAGCCCCGATGCTTTTTTCTCTTCATACGGCCGGCTTGGGTAGTTATCGAACAATTTATAAGAGAAGGTAGCCTCCCCTTTTTTACGCACTTCTTCAATACGGGTGAAAACCTGTTTGGGCTTTAATTTCAGCGAAGCTTCGTAAAAATCGGCCTTGTATTTATTGGGTGTAAGCAACGAAAACTCAAAGTTAAAAACCGGACTATCATTCAGGTTCTCGAACGGTACATCGTGCAGATAAATGTCTTCAAAAGGATGTATCTGCAGATTTGTAAGCTCAAAATTAGTTTCGCCCTGGTAGTTCAGCTTATAAGTGAACCTGAATCCCTCTTCGGTACGGTTTACCAGGTGTACCTTTAATTCGGTCACTATATCGTCGCCAAACTCATCGCTAACAGACAGGGGAATGTAGGTAAGCCAAACACCATCAACCACGCGTTGGGTGAGTTTCTTTTTCTCCCGCGGCACGTCGTCGATAAACGTTTTTTCTTTCTTTTGCGGAAATAACTTTTTCTCTGTAAAACGTTTAAAGTACGGAAAATCAAGCTGATCGACATAAGCAGGAAACTTTACGCCCCGCACTTCAATCATTACCATTTTGTCGTTAATGATATCTATCACCTCGCCTTCTTCGTTGGTTTTATTGATCACAACCTTATCGCCAACCTCAAATTTCATGGGAACTTATTTATATTCTGTTGATCCGGGGTATTTTACCGCCGGGGTAATTTCGGTGCAAAGGTAAATAGTTCTTAGTTTTTAGTGCTAAGTTCTTAATTCAGATTCCTGGGTACCAGTTTCCTTTCGTAAAACGGCAAACGTGTGAAGGGCTCCCAATTCCCAGATTCACTTATGAGTTTGCATCGCTCGAAAATCCTGAGCGCAGTTGAGGGATCGCCGATTGCCGCTGAAGGCTGCGCTGATGTTTGCCGTTTCACGTTTCACGTTTTACGATCCAGGCCAATTCCTTTGCAATATTCTCCTTAGCCCTCTCCTCATACCGTTCCCTGAAAATCTCAGTCTGAAATATATGTTCCGTTTGCAAACAGTGCTGCAGAAACTGTTTCCGCCCCGGGTAATACAATTTATCGGGGTAAATACGATATTCTTTACGCACCTGACTGGTATATGTTTCATACGCTTCCCAATCGGCCGCCAGAATACTCATATCAAAATCAAGGAATAATTGCAGATCGCCTGTATGGGTTACAGCCGTAGTAATGGCATGAGTTTGTGTAGCTTCTATATACAATTTAACCTGTGCAATTTTTTCGGCAGGCACCTGTAATGCCTGCAGCCGCTTCACTGCCAACCGGGCACTGCGGGGCTCATTGTCTTTTCGCAGAACATTGTAAATGATATCGTGATAGAAAACGGCAAACGCTACCACATCCGGGTCGTTCAACGCATGCGCAAATTGTTCGCAATAGCGCAGCAACGCCGCTATATGATACAGGTTATGGTAATGCCGGCGGCCCGATGTATACTTTCTTTCTATCTCCAGGTAAAACCGGGTAATAAGTTCACTGTCGTTACAATACCTGCCCGTTAGTTGGTCCCAAATAGAACGGAGATCATCAGGCTTTGGCGAGCTTGCTTCTTCTGTATCCATAGAAAATGTAAATGATAAGCCCTAAACCCAACCAGCCCAGGAACCAGGCCCAGTTGCTTTTTGTCATACCGGTTAACAGGTATAAACAGGTGGTTACACCCATCAATGGTATCAGGGAATATTTTTTAACAAAGGCCATAATGGCCAATATGATGGCCGATAGCCAGAAGATGATCAATGAGATTTTAGGAATGGCCAGGTCCATAAACGTTACTTTCTTTTCAACATAATCGGCATTGGCCGAAAAATCATAATTGAACATGTCGGGAAAATAACCTGGCGCCCAGTTAGCCAGTATTAATACGGCTGTCAGTATCAATGCCGGAAATATAAACTGTGCATTGATAAAAGGCATATTGAAACGGCCTTCCACTTTTTCTTTTCTTGGTATAAGCAATACGCCACCGCATACCAGCACAAAAGCAAACAGGGTAGCTATACTGGTAAAGTCAAGTACAAACGATTTATCGGTAAACAAAATGGGCAATCCCACTACCAAACCGGTAACTATGGTTGAAAAAGATGGCGTGTTGTATTTTTTATGAATGCGTTGAAAAACGGGTGGTAATAATCCATCGCGGCTCATGCTCATCCAAATACGGGGTTGCCCCATTTGAAACACCAGTAACACACTCGTCATGGCTATTACCGCACAAACCGATACCAGCAACTGCATCCAACCTACATTCTTTACTTCAAAGATCTTTGCCAATGGGTCGCCTACGTTCTCAAATTGTTTATAGTTTACCACACCGGTAAGCACAAGCGCCAGCAGAATATATACAATGGTACAGATCACCAATGAATAGGTCATACCCCGGGGCAGATCGCGTTGCGGGTTCTTACTTTCCTCGGCCAGTACACTCACCGCATCAAAACCAATATAGGCAAAGAATACACCCGATACCGCTGCCATTACACCACCAAAGCCGTTGGGCATAAATGATTTTACGCCTGCATCATTAACCGGCAACCAGTTAGCAGGGTCAATATAATAAGCACCTACAATGATCACCAGCGCAACCACGGCCAGCTTTAGTATCACCATGGCATTGCTGAAATTGCGCGATTCTTTTATGCCTATATACACCAATGTTGTAATAAGTACATTGATGATGAGGGCAGGCAGGTCGAAGATTATTTTTAATGAACCTGCTACCGGACTGTTATTCCAGGCATTTATCAACTCGGCATTGCTTTGGTTCTTTACGAACTCAATTTGTTCAGCGGCCGTTTGGGAAGAATAATTAAGGAACGTTTTTTTCGCTTCCTGGTAACTACAGGTAAGAAAATCGGGAATATGTACATTTATCTTATGCAGAAATGAAGTGAAATAATCGCTCCATGAAAAGGCCACATAAATATTGCCGATTGAATATTCCATAATGAGGGCCCAGCCAATGATCCAGGCAAACAACTCACCAAACGAGGCATAAGCATATGTATAAGCGCTTCCGGCAACGGGAATACGGCTGGCAAACTCTGAATAACAAAATGCGGTAAACGCACAAGCGATACCGCACATAATAAATAAGATCACCACACCGGGGCCGCCTTTAAAGCAGGCATCGCCTAAGCTACTAAAGCTGCCCGCGCCAATAATGGCGGCAATACCAAAAAAGGTAAGGTCCCGCACATTCAACACCCGCTTTAACCCACCACTACCATGACTGTCATCGCTTCCTTCTTTTAGGATAGATTCTATTTTTTTTGTGCGAAACAAAGAATTTGGCATACTGGCAGTGGGTTTTAGGCGCGAAAATTATGAATATTCCGTAAAAAAACCGAATGATTGTTAGTATAGTAAATGCAATTTCTGATTTTGCGATTTAGAGATTTCGAGATTTCTTTATGTGTTGCCTTTCGACAAATCGCAAAATCTCTAAATCTCAAAATCTCTAAATAACTTAATGTTCCCTCTGTACCAGAAAGTGCGCCAATTGCCGCAGCGGTTCCTTACGCACCGATACCACCGCCATTTCTTCCAGGTGCTCAAATGCTTCGTTCATATATTTTTCTTTGAGACCGGCGGCCCATTTATTAACCCCACAATCATCAAAGACTGATAATACACGGGCAACTTTATCGGCAGGGTTTTCCTGCATTAACCGTTTTAATTCTTTCAACTGGGCGGGGTTAGCCGATTCCAGCGCTTTGATCATTAAAAAGGTTTTTTTATTGGCAATGATATCGCCACCGGGTTGTTTACCAAACTTGGCCGGATCGCCATAGCAATCGAGGTAATCGTCTTGTATTTGAAACGCTATGCCCAGGTTGCGGCCAAAAGCGTATATATGACCCTGATTATTTTGCGAGGCTCCGCCAAGAATAGCACCCAACTGTAAACTGGCAGCCAGTAATACCGATGTTTTTAATTCTATCATGCGCAGGTACTCATCCATTTTCACCACCTCCTGCTTTTCAAAATCCATATCCAGTTGCTGTCCTTCGCACACTTCTTTAGCGGTTTTGTTAAACAGCGCAACCACCTGGTGAAGATAATCGTTGCTTATTTTATTGAGGTAATCATACGCTACAATAAGCATTACATCGCCCGCCAGCAATGCAGTTGACTCGCCATACTTTGCATGTACAGTGGGTTGGTTGCGGCGTAGCGGCGCCTTATCCATTATATCGTCGTGTATAAGGGTGAAGTTGTGAAACAGCTCTATGGCTGTGGCCACCGGCCAGGCGTCCTTGCTTATTTCATCGAATAACTCATTGCCCATTAAACAACTCACCGGGCGTACCCGTTTGCCACCCAGGCTCAGGAAATATTCATCGGCATCGTATAGGGTGGCAGGTTCAGCAGGAAAGTGTCTTACATTGAAATATTGTGCGAATTGTTTAGAAAGGTCTTCGAAACTATGCATGCGATACCGTAATTGTTATACTTTTTTGTATTCGTTTTCAAAGGGACAGGCTTAGGCCCCCTCCAGACCTCCCCCGGAAGGGGGGAGGCCATTTATTAGGTCAATTTTCTTTATGAATTCTATCACCTCCATCAACTTTTCAACTCCTCGTTAACTCGTCAACTCGTTAACTTACTTCTTCTTCCTTGGTCCTTTACTTTTATGTTTTGGAATGGGTGCTGTTGGAGGAATTGGTTTCTTACCCTTTCTAATTTCAGCGCCTCCTTCTTTCAAAGCAGAAGTAATAACCCACTCATAATCCAACTGGCGTTTGGTTAAATTAGCGGCTACCACTTTAATGCGCACTTTATCGCCCATCGCAAACTTACGGCCACTGCGCATACCCACTAAGCTGTAATCACTTTCAATATGACGGAATTCATCATACTCCATCAAACTGTTTATGCTTACCAACCCTTCGCATTTATGTTCAATAGTTTCTACCCAAAATCCAAAGGAAGCCACACCGCTTATCACTCCTTCAAACTCGTCGCCCAGAAATTCTTTCATGTACTCAACCTGTTTGTACTTATTGGCGGCGCGTTCTGCTTCCATAGCCGAACGTTCTTTCTCACTACAATGTTTACATTTCGCTTCCAGCTTTTTCTCCGGCTCTACATTGCCCAGTAGCACGGCATGCAATATACGATGCACCAACACATCCGGATAACGGCGTATGGGTGATGTAAAGTGACAATAGTGTTTAAAGCCCAATCCATAGTGACCGATGTTCTCGGTTGTATAAATGGCCTTTGCCATGGTGCGTATACCCAGCTGCTCCAGCACATGCTGCTCGGGTTTACCCTGCACATCTTTCAACATCTGGTTGAACGATTCTGCAATGCCTTCCGGCGTTTTTGTATCGAACGTATGGCCATAGCGGCGGGCAAATTCAACAAACGGCATTAGTTTCATTTCATCGGGCGTATCGTGCACGCGATATGGGAAAGGAAGATCTTTTTTGTTCACCTTTACCCGGCCTACATTCTCGGCCACCACCCGGTTGGCCAGCAACATAAACTCTTCAATAAGCTGGTGCGCTTCCTTACTTTCTTTCACCAGTATGCCTATAGGCTTTCCGGTTTCATCGAGTTTAAAGCGTACTTCCTGTGAGGAGAAGTTAATGGCGCCTTTTCTAAACCGTTGTGAACGGAACTGCTGGGCCAGTTTATTCAACAGTAATATTTCATCGAGGTATAACCCCTCGCCTTTTTCAATGATCTCCTGCACTTCTTCATAAGTAAAGCGGTGGTTACTATGGATCACCGTTTTACCCAGCCAGTATTGTTTTATTTCTCCTGTATCGGTTATTTGAAATATAGCGCTGAAAGTGAGTTTATCTTCACGCGGGCGCAAAGAGCACAGCACGTTTGAGATATGTTCTGGCAACATTGGTGCTACCCTGTCGGGCAGGTATACCGATGTAGCCCGGTCGTACGCTTCTTTATCCAACGCCGTATCGGGTTCCACATAATGGCTTACATCGGCAATGTGCACACCTATTTCGTACAAACCGTTTTTAAGTAAGCGAATGCTTATGGCATCATCAAAATCCTTTGCATCAACAGGGTCAATGGTAAAGGTGAGTATATCGCGACAATCTTTTCTTTTATTTATCTCGTCCTGCGAAATAGTATCGGGTATACGTGCGGCTTCTTCAAATACATTCTCGGGGAAGAACAATGGAAATCCGTTTTCCATCAGAATTTCCTTCATGGCCATATCGCCTTCATTACCGGCATCCATCACCTGCACTACAGTACCAACCGGCTTTTTTTGTTTTTCCCATTCGGTAATGCGCACTATTACGCGATCGTTGTCTTTTGCGCCATTCAATGCCGTTTCGGGAATGAAGATATCCGGCATTGGCTTTTCGGTATCGGCAGTAAAGAATGCGGCGCTTTTGCCTATTTCAATTTTACCAAGGAACTCAGTTTGTTTACGTTGCAATACGTCTACAACAGCACCCTGCTGACGGCCGCTTTTTTTAGCGCCACCAAATACCTGCACGCGAACGGTGTCGCCATGCAATGCGGTGTTAAAATCGTTGGGACGTACCAGTATATCATTAGGAAGGTTCTCAACTATTACATACCCGATGCCTGACCGGGTAATATCTAAAACGCCTTTTAGCGTATTCTGCGAAGAAGTTCCTTTTTTCTTTTTCTTCTTTGCCTGTTTCTTGCTCATTCAAACATTTTAATTCGTGATACTGAAATCAGTAATGAATTTACTGATAATATCAGTAAACTGATGCCCTTCATTAAAAAGGAATTGGATTTCAATGGGTATTACATATAAGGGGTAATCTTGCAAGGTTTGTCCAAATTTTATAAGGCGAACGGCATCCTTTTCAGTAGTAAGTATAATTTTATTCTGTGTTGGGATGTTCTTAAACCTGTTCACAATATCCTTCCAGTCGTCGATGGAAAAGATGTGGTGATCGCTGTACGATAATTCGTAGTAGGCTTTTGTAGCATCCTGTAAATACTTTTTCAACGGCAGCGGGTTTGCAATGCCACTTACCAGTAACACTTCGGTGCTGGTATGCAGCGAAAGTTCCTGTTTGGTAATAATGTGGTAAGGCAATCCATAGCGTATCGTTGTAAAGAACAGCTGCTGGTGTGGCAGCGGTTTAATTTCCTGTTTAATTTTTTGTTTTTCTTCCTCGGTTAGGGTAGCGGGGCATTTGGTCACCACTATTACGTGTGCCCGCTTGTACGATTTTCGTTCATCGCGCAAGTCGCCACTCGGTAATACCCAGTCGCGGGTGAAGAGGTTATCGTAATTGGTAAGCACGATGTTCAATCCAGCTTTTATAGCCCGGTGCTGAAATGCATCATCGAGGATCACCACTTTGGTTTCGGGCCTGTCGTGCAGCAACTGCGGAATGGCCACAATTCTTTCCTCGCCTACTGCAATGCTTACATCGGGAAATTTTTGATGGAATTGCATCGGTTCGTCACCAATATCCAGGGCGGTAGTGTTTTCGCCGGCCAGGGCATACCCTTTTGTGCGGCGTTTGTACCCACGGCTCAACACGGCCACCTTCATATCCTTATGCAAGTATTTTACCAGCCATTCAACCATGGGCGATTTTCCGGTACCGCCTACAGACAGGTTTCCTATGCAAATGATTGGCAGATTAAACCCGGTGGATCGAAGTATTCCTTTGTCGTACAATCGGTTACGTATCCATATCGCTGCACCATATAACAGGGAAAAAGGGAACAACAATATGCGGAAGGGTCGCAGCAACGGAGCATTAAAATTCATAAATACGATGCGGTGTAATGCAAAAATTTAAAGGTACATCAAATTCGTCGATGTCCTCAAGGTAATCTACCGCGTCGAAAAACGAAAACCCTACCTTAATGCTCTCGGGCCGGCATTGGGAAAGGTACCGGTCGTAATAACCTTTACCGTACCCTACCCGGTACCCGCGTTTGTCGAATGCTACCAGGGGCACAAATATAAGGTCGAGTTTTTGGGGTGGAACAGTAGCGCCGCCAATAGGCTCCAGTATGTTGAATTTGTTCTTGATGAACAAACCATCTTTTTCAACCAGTACAGCTTCCATATCGAGCAGGTCAACATGAATTTTGGGCCATGCCACCCGCATCATCATGTTCTGCTCTTTGAGAATATCCTCACATACACTCACGTCGAACTCATGCCGGCTTGCCAGCGGATTATACGACAACAGATTATTTACCGGAGGGAGTTTAATTTTCCTGAAGCCGGAAGCGATCGATGCGGTGAGTTGTTGCAGCTCATCTTCCGGAATATCCATTCTAAGTTTCAAATACTCTTTTCTAACGGTTCTTTTTATCATAGTATATCTTTCAGCTGCTTTTTTATAGCAGCTGCCTGAGAGTTGATAAATGTCCCGTTTATATTATCTGTCCAGGGAATTGACGCTATCCTGGGAAAGTTGCTCCATTTTACAATCTCTTCTTCGTAATCGAGGTATTGGTCATTAAACACCCAGCCTATCACCGGAATTTGCATTTCGCGACAAACGCGCGCCGTCAATAATGAGTGATTTATGCTCCCCAGGTAATTACGGCTTACCAAAATTACTTTGGCGCCCATTGCTTTTATCAGGTCGGCCACAAATTGTGACTCGTTCAATGGTACCAGTATTCCACCTGCACCTTCAATGAGTAAGGTACGATCATTTTTGGGAATTTGCTCACAAATCTTTGAAATATCTATAGTTATGCCTTCTTCGCGGGCTGCAATATGTGGCGATGCCGGTTTTTTCAGCCGGTACACTTCGGGGTGTACAACCGAACCGGTTTGCTGCAACCAGTTGCTCACCCACTCGCTATCGGTGCCATCTTCAAACCCTGCCTGCACCGGTTTCCAGTAATCGGCTTCCAGGGCTTTGGTGAGAATGGCAGAGACCAAGGTCTTACCAATGCCAGTTCCTATCCCGGTGATGAATATTGGGGCCATAAGGCAATTTCTGATTTTGAGATTTTGGGATTTTGAGATTTCTTTTAATGCCGCCTTCTAACAAATCGCAAAATCACGAAATCCCTAAATCCCTAAATTTCTTCCTGCTAACCAGCAGTTTCTTCTTTATTAACAAAGATGCTAAAGATCGTAGTTCCATAATTCCGCTCCGTAACATACAGGGGATAGTCTTTGTACTCATTTCGGGGCGTATGCTCCAGTACAAACCAGCCGCCGGGCTTTAATAATTGCTTTTCGGCAATCAGTTTTGGCAACTCATCGATGGTGCCCAACGCATAGGGCGGACCGGCAAAAATAAAATCAAACTTGCTGGTACACTGTTCTATGAATTTGAACACATCCATCTTTACCACGTTAAAGTTCTCCAGCTTTAAAGTAGCGGCTGTTTTTTTTATGAACTCATACATCGCAGTATCCTTCTCCACAATGGTGCTTTCGACAGCCCCGCGCGATTGAAGCTCGTAGCTGATGCTTCCGGTTCCGCCAAACAGATCGAGGGTATGTAAGGCAGTTATATCAAGATTATTTTGAATAATATTAAACAGTCCTTCCTTGGCAATATCCGTGGTGGGCCGGGTATGCGGCATTTTACCTGGCGGATTAATTTTTCTGCCTCCGTGCTCTCCTCCAATTATACGCATAATGCCATTTTCAAAAGCGGTGAAAAGTAATGATCAGGATAAGCCCTGAACGCTGCATCCATTTTTACAGAATCGGGCATGCGGTCCCACTGTACCTGTAAAAAATATTTCAGCAGCTCCTGGTACAGACGCGATTGCTCATCGAGCAAACCTGAAACAATAAGCGTTACTTTATCCTGGTTTATATTAAAGCGGTTACAAATAGCCAGCAGATAGTACGATACATCATCGGGCGTTTGATAGGCATAAGATTGCACCAGTTGTATCTTTTCGCCATTGAAAACAGCTACCAGAAACTGATCGGCCCGCATCACCATTTTTATAACCTGTTCGTTGTCCGATGTATGCATTTGCGTGTCGTTCAGTAACAGCGTATAATAGTGCCAGTAATTACCGCTGGCAAATTTGCGCTGCAGCAATGCATGTATATCGCGGGGAACCCGGTAAATGTTGTACATCTTATACCCGATCACCTTTTCGCTCAACAGCAGTCCTTTTTTGGCATTACCATAAATTACCTCGGTAACCGGCTGATTGAGTTCAATATGAAAAACCTTTTCGGGTAAAAAGTTGCTATCGGTATAATTGTAAATTATGAAAGCCTCTTTGAACGAGTCCTGCAACAGCTCGTCGTTGGTTATAATCTCCAACACGTTCTCGAGCATTGTTTTGCCAGGCGTATAATCGAGGTTATACTGCCGAAGCCCCACAAAACGCCGGTTGTCTTTATTGTAAATGACATAGCTGAACATTTTATCTCCTACTTCTATCAGCAATTGGCTGTTTCGAAGCTCTTCAGCGTCTCTCATTTCGGGAACAATATCAAAGTTGGCCTTAAGCATAATAATACAAAAGTTGCAATGTTACGTAAAAAGTTTCAAGTTACAGGTTTCAGGTTACAGGTTTCAGGTGAATACAGTTACCAGGCACCGGTTACCAGATGATTTAAGCCGTGCAACTTGTAACATGAAACTTGAAACTTACCTTTGCCTTCCTTTATGACCGCCTTATCTAAAAATACAGCATTCCAGGTAGAACTTTCAAACCGGCAGATCATTAAAATGGCACTCCCGATCAGCTTTGCTATTTTAATACCACAGATCAATTTTGTTACCAATAATATTTTTTTAGGGCATTTTAATAAACAGGCGCTTGCCATTGCCGGCATTACCGGTGTGTATTACCTTATTTTTTCGGCCATTGGCTATGGTCTCAACAATGGATTGCAGGCCCTTATTGCCCGCCGGGCCGGTGAAAACAGGCCCGAGGAGATCGGTAAACTGTTTAGTCAGGCGGTTTTTATAGGGCTTTCCATTTCAATGCTGGGCATTTTGCTCACTTACACCATTACCCCTCGCCTGTTCGGGTATTTTATAACTGATGCCGACCGGCTGCAGCAGGCCATTTCATTTTGCCGCATTCGTATTTGGGGACTTCCCTTTTTGTTTGTTTACCAAATGCGCAATGCACTGTTGGTTGGAACCAATCAAAGCAAATACCTGATGGGCGGCGCTCTTGCTGAAGCGGCTACGAATATTCTGCTCGATTACCTGTTGATCTTTGGCCATGCCGGTTTTCCGCAAATGGGGTTGAACGGAGCTGCCGTTGCATCTATTATTGCCGAAATTGTTGGACTGCTGGTGGTGTACGCGGTAATTATGAAAAAAGGCATCAGCAGCGAGCTGCATTTATTTAAGAACTTCAGGTGGGACGGCTATAATTCACGGCTTATTTTTACCATGTCTACCCCACTGATCTTTCAACATGGCATCAGTCTTTTAAGCTGGGAATATTTCTTTTTGCTCATTGATGCGCGGGGCGAAATAGCCCTGGCGGTTTCCAATACCATGCGTAATATTTTGGGGTTGGCAGGTATTGTAACCTGGGCATTTGGTTCTACTACCAATGCTATGGTAAGCAATATTATTGGGCAGGGCCGGCAACACCAGGTTGGTGTGCTTATATCGAAAATACTGCGGCTCTCCTTTGGCTCTGCATTGGTGATAGCTATTTTCATTAACCTGTTCCCTGCCTTTTTATTCTCAATATATGGGCAGTCGGGCGAGTTTGTTGAGCAGGCGGTGCCTGTGGTGCGTGTACTTTCTATAGCCATTTTGGTAATGTCGTTTGCCGTGGTATACCTTAATGCCGTTACCGGATCGGCCAACAGCCGGGTATCGTTACTAATAGAAATGTTTGCCCTGTTGTTTTACTGCGTGTACATTTACCTGGCGCTTGATAAATACAATTTATCTATCACCTATGGCTGGATGAGTGAGTGGTTGTATTGGAGTTGTTTGTTTGTGCCTTCGTTTTTGTATATACGTAGTGGGAAGTGGAAAGGCAAAGTTATTTAGTTATTGAGTTGTTCAGTTCTTAGTTTTCAGTTCATAGTTCACAGTTCAAAGAATTTATATACGAGATTGCAAGCAATTGCCAGCATTCTGTAGATGCAAAAGGTTCCTCCTAACTGAATAACTTACGAACAGGCCGTTATTTGTAATCCTCCAGTAATTTTTTGCCTTTGACTTTAATACTCACGTCTTCACCGATCTTATTCGGCATTTTAAGCATGGCCTCCAGAAACTCACGGGCCTTTTTATCATTGTGTTTACGATGCCAGCACTTGGCCAGTTCGAGGTAGTTCAATAAAAACGAAGGATTGAGCGTACGGCTTTTTTCAAAGAATTTGATTGCCTCATCGAGACTGGCTTTTGGCAGTGCTTCGTAAGCAACTTTTACCAGCCATTTTTCAACGGAGTTGAGGTCACTTACTTCATAATGCCATTTGCCCAGCACATGCCAGCCTTTGAAATTATTGGGATCGAGCTGAACGCTTTTTTCAGAATAGATCTTAATGTCTTTCACCGCTTTTATCTTCTCATCGCCCGATGAGGCCAGCGCCATACGGCCCATGGCAATAGCCATAACTACATTAGCATCGGAACTGTTTGCGTTTACCTGTAACGCCTTTTGAGCATACGTACGGGCATTGAGGTAATACTCCTTC
Organism: Niastella sp. OAS944; assembly: GCA_024809215.1. Classification (GTDB taxonomy): domain Bacteria; phylum Bacteroidota; class Bacteroidia; order Chitinophagales; family Chitinophagaceae; genus Niastella. The sequence goes on from JANUBW010000001.1 coordinate 879,496, forward strand.
ATTTTGTCTTTGGAGCCCTGGTGCTTTCCCAATATGCTGTATAATTCGCTTATTTTAATGAGTGCGGTGAGGTTGGTAGGCTGGGCACGAACCACATCGAGATACTTTTGCAAAGCTTCGGGTTCTTTAAATGAGCTCTCCAGCTGTTGCGCATCCTTCAACAGCGAGTTGATGTCCTGCGCAATGTTTTCGAATGGCAGGATCAACAAAAGCACGAGCCCTATTGTACTTCCTAATTTACCCATCAAAACTTCTTATACAATGTAACGCCTATTTTCCCCTGAAAATTCTCTACAGGGGCATCTAATTTATATATAGAAAATCGTATTTCTGTACAAAATGGATATTGCAGTCTGATTGCACGAATTATATCATCTGCCACCTTTTCTAAAAGACCCGTTGGAATACGCATACGTTGCTTTACAATATCGAGTATTTCAACGTAATTGATCGTATTTTTTAAATCATCAAATGTACTGTCACCTTCTTCGTAAGTAACCTGTACACTCACTTCATAATTACTGCCGGTTAGCTGTTCTCCTTCGTAAATACCATGAATTGCATGCAGCTTAACCTGATTTAGTTCAATAACAACCATACCTAGTTTTTGTTTTGCTAAAACAATGCCACAAAAAGGCTTAAAGCCAAAAGCTTAAAGCCTAAAGCAGGTTACCGAAATGGTAAACTGCACTTCTAATGCAAAATACGCTAAAAGCTGAACGCTGAACACTCAAAGCTGGCCTCTGAAGTAAGAAGCTCGCATTAGGTGTTCAGCGTTCTAATCGCCATTGGCTTTCGGCTGTATTTGTATTGCTTTCAGCCCTATTCAGCCTTATACTATTCCTTTGGCCGATAAATAACGTTCGGCATCCAGCGCGGCCATACAACCACTACCTGCAGCAGTAACAGCCTGGCGGTAAATTTTATCCTGCACATCACCAGCAGCAAAAACGCCTTCAATATTCGTTTTTGACGTACCTGGAATGGTTTTCAGGTAACCTGCCTCATCCATATCGAGCCATCCTTTAAAGATGTCGGAATTAGGCTGATGACCAATGGCCACAAAAAATCCGCTGATAGGAATAGTTTGTAACTCACCGGTGCTTGTATTTTTTATACGAACCGATTCTACCTTATTCTCACCAATGATTTCATCGGTTGCCGTATTCCAGTAAACCTTAATATTTGGCTGTTTCAGCACTCTGTCCTGCATTACTTTTGAAGCGCGCATTTCGCCACGGCGAATGAACATGTGCACATTGGTACACAACTTCGACAGGTACAATGCTTCTTCGGCTGCGGTATCACCGGCGCCTACAATAGCCACTTCTTTGCCACGGAAAAAGAACCCGTCACATACGGCACAGGCACTTACACCAAAGCCATTAAGGCGCTCCTCACTTGGGAGGCCCAGCCATTTGGCCGATGCGCCTGTAGCAATGATCACCGAATCGGCTTCCACCAGTTTTTCTTCATCGATCCAAACCTTAAAAGGAGGCGCTGAAAAATCAACTTTTGTAGCCAGGCCAAAACGAATATCGGCACCCATACGGGCAGCTTGTTTTTCAAAATCAACCATCATTTCAGGCCCCTGAACGCCTTCCGGATAACCGGGATAGTTTTCAACCTCAGTAGTAATTGTTAACTGACCGCCGGGTTGAATACCCTGGTATAATACGGGTTTCATGTTTGCTCTCGCAGCATAAATAGCGGCGGTATATCCTGCCGGTCCGCTCCCAATAATCAGGCAATGTATTTTTTCGCTTTCCATAATTCTGTAATTCTCCCTATTTCTAAAGAAAAGATGACAAATTTACCTGAAAATGAGTTACGAAAAATATAAAGGCAGGTTACCTGAATTACGTGTGAATAAGCAGAGACTTCTATTGAGGGATAACTATAGTTTTATACTCCGCCGCATAGCCGCCAAAGTACCCCAACCCGCCCCCATGTATATTACTGATTACCTTATTGGGCGAGGCAAACGGGTTGCCAATGTTTGAATAACTGTACTCCATGGTGCGCCAAAAATCGAAAGTGGCCTTATCAATATTACAATACTTAACTACTACCGAATCGCCTTTATCAAAAAAAGCATACTCGGCCAGGTTCACATCATTGTTACGGTTCACCCCTTTTTCAACCTGCAGGTTGTAGGTAACGCCATCTGTTAACTGATCGTCTAAAACCGATGTAAAACCGGGCAAAAAAGGCAGCCCATCAACCGAAGTAAAATACCGGGAATAGTTTCCCAGTCCGGGTGGGTCAACAAAGCGGCCCATCACGATCACCTTCTCGGGGTTGGGATTGTTGGGCGCATCTTCCCACCAAAGCGAATCGAGCTTCTTAGCCGGGATGGGAATAGTGGTAGTGGCCGTGTATTCTTTTTCACCGGTCTTTACCGATAAATAATAGCTCTTGCCAAATTCGCCATTAAAGGCCGTGTTTAAACTCGCAGAGTCAATGGAATAATAATAAACCGTGTAACCATTGGCCACCGGTGCTCTATATTCTTTTAGTTTATGGGTTCTTGAACCGTTTGAAATAATAACCTCGGCATTGCGAATGAAAGAGTTAGCCACCAGTTCGGTGTTTATCTGGCTAAAGTAATTAAGGCTTTGGGAAAGTATTACCACAGGCGCCTGGCCGTTCTCAATAGTAGCCTCCACAACTACCACAGGCTCCGATTCGTTGGGCCTGAACGTAATTGTTTTTTCGCAGGAAGAAAATACCATCCCCAAGGTAATGACTACTAATGCAATACACCTCATCATATGCGCCTCTTCAGCATTCAAAAAACGATCCAGATATAGTAAAGTTCGCTATCATATGAATATGATCTCAGAACAAGGTTTAAGTGCATTTAAATTATGGTCAAATAAAGACCAAACAAAGACATAACAAAGACCAAACAAAGACTAGATAAGAATATTTCCTTTGTTACGTCTTAGCTTTATCTGATCCAGGTCATAGTTTAATGTTTTTTTAAATACCACATAAACACCAGGAAACATAGTATTAAGGCAAGGGGATAAAAACAAAAAACCCCGGAAGGTGATTAACCAACCGGGGTTTCCGTTTCTTTATAGTACTTACACTAACCTAAATAAGCTTTTAAAGCATTGCTGTAGCGGGCTTTTTGCAGACGTTTGATCGCTCTTTCTTTGATTTGGCGAATACGCTCTTTGGTAAGATCGTATTTCTGACCAATTTGCTCAATGGTTACACCATTTTCGCCATCTAAACCAAAGTAAGCGTTTACGATCTCAGCTTCGCGGGGGCTTAATGATTTCAGCACGCGGCGGATCTCGTTACGTAATGAATCTTTCATTACATCGTCGTCCGTATCGTCGCCACCTTCCAGCAGGTCGCCCATAGCCACATCTTCAGCTTCGTGAACCGGAGCATCCAACGAGGTGTGACGGGTATTGCTTTGGAAAATGTTGTTGATCTCAGTTTCGCTCATTTCAAGTAACTCTGCGAGCTCTTCAGTACTTGGCTCACGTTCATGCTCCTGTTCAAAAGCCATGTACGCTTTATTAGCCTTGTTGTAGGTGCCAATTTTGTTTTGAGGCAGGCGGACTAATCTGCCCTGCTCTGCCAACGCTTGTAAAATGGACTGGCGGATCCACCATACGGCGTATGAAATGAATTTAAAACCCTTGGTTTCATCGAAACGCTGGGCCGCTTTTATCAAACCGAGGTTACCCTCGTTGATCAGATCGCTAAGAGAAAGACCCTGGTGCTGGTACTGCTTAGCCACAGATACCACGAAACGCAAGTTGGCCTGCACTAATTTATCCAATGCCTTTTGATCACCCATCTTGATACGCTGGGCAAGTACTGTTTCCTCTTCGGGAGTGATCATCGGAATTTTGGAAATTTCCTGAAGATACTTTTCTACTGCCTGCGAATCTCGATTCGTAATCTGCGTTGCAATTTTGAGCTGTCTCATATCTACTTTATAAAAATGACTTTAATCGTCGATAATAAATCGCCTTTCTGTTTATTTGATCAAGGGTACTATACTAACATTTGCAAGACTGACTATGTTCGGGGGAGGTTGCAAGTCAGGTGCTAATAACGTGTTAATCCATCCGGTACTGTCTGCAAAAGTAACACTCAATCTTCAAACCTCATAGCTTTTGTGGATAAAATCGACCCCACAAAAGACAATAATTGATTTTTAGCTATAAACGGATACATATTTTCCACTATTAAACGATTAATTATGCCCATGTACCCCACTAGCCCCTATTATTTAGTACGTCACAAACACCCGGCGTAACCAAAATCGAAAAAATCTTGTAAAAAATCAAGTGTAACGCTAGAAAACTAAATAATTAGTTATACATTCGATTAAACAACTAAATCATTAGTTATAATGAAGTCCCTTACAAAAGCCGAAGAACAGGTGATGCAAATATTATGGCAGCTAAAACAAGGCTTCCTGAAAGACATTCTTGAAAAAATGCCTGAGCCCAAACCCCACTCAAATACAGTGGCCACTATTCTTAAAATATTGATCGACAAAGGCTTTGTTCATTTTGAAACCATGGGGCGCAACAACCTGTACAAACCGGCGGTGAGTAAAACCGATTACGGTAAGAAGAGCATCAACCAGCTGGTGAAGGGTTATTTTGAAGGTTCGCCCGCAAAACTGCTCTCGCATTTCGTAAACGAAAACAAATTGAGCCAGGAAGACCTTGAAGCACTGCTCAACCAAATCAAAAACGCCAAAAACAATAACCAATGACCTTTTTGCTGTACCTGGGAAAAGTAATGCTATGCTCTGGCATTTTGCTGGGCTATTACTGGCTCTTTTTACGCAACAAGCGCTTTCACCATTACAACCGTTTTTACCTGCAGGTTACTTTATTGGTATCGGTAGTATTGCCATTTCTAAGGATCCCGGTTTTAAACGAATCGCAAAATGCTGTAAACCAGGCGGTTTATCAAACCATTGAGGTGCTTACCGTAAATTATGGTGAGGGTGATGAGCTGGCAACAGCCCCCGGCCGGCTCACAAAGTTGTTTACGTTTGAAAATGCCTTGTACCTGTTTTATGCGTTAGGTATAGCCGTGCTTCTTTTCACGCTGGTTAAGTCGTTATTATATATAAGAAGAATTTCGAAAAAGTATCCTTATGAACGGGTTAGCGGACTCAAATTCTTTACCACCAGCGAGCCCGGTACGCCTTTCTCCTTTTTCAGATCAATTTTCTGGAACCACGAGCTGCCCTTTAACAGCCACGACGGGCAACAGATCTTTCGCCATGAGCTCTTCCATGTTCAGCAAAAACATTCAACCGATATTATTTTAACGGAAGTAGTAACCGCCTTTTTCTGGTTCAACCCTTTCTTTCATATCCTAAAAAAAGAACTAAAGGCCATTCATGAATTCCTGGCCGATCAATATGCCATCTCTAACAACGACCGCTACGCTTATGCTGAATTGCTTGTAATGCAAACCCTTAAAGCCAATCATGCATCCATTAGCAATTACTTTTTTCAAAACCATATTAAACGACGTATAGCCATGATCACCAACAACCATTCGGCCAGGTACAGTTACGGCAGCCGCCTGATGGCCCTCCCCCTGTTAGCACTTCTTTTTTGCACCATTGCCCTGTATGCACAACGCACTAATAATTCGGGCAGAACTGTTTTTTACACCGGTGATGCTACCCCCCCATTGACCGTAGTAATTGATGCGGGCCACGGCGGCATTGATCCCGGGGTTACTGTAAATAACCTTACGGAAAAAGGTTTGGCGCTACAGATATGTAAAAAGATACAGGCGCTTGCCCCTGCTTATAACATAAAGGTGGTAATGACCCGTACCGACGACAATTTACCAGGTAATACTACCGTGGTCCATGACGGATTAAGAGCCCGGGTAGCAATTGCAGAACAGGCTAAAGCCGACCTGTTTGTAGCTATACATATATCCGCAGCCGGTAATGGCAAAGAAATGAAAAATGATTTTTCGGGCTTTGAAGTATTTGTTTCGAGAAATGAAACCAGCCACTCCCCACTTTCAAGACAATATGGTTCGGCTGTTTTGCAGGAGTTAAGCAAACTTTATACAACTAATACTACCCTTAAGCAACGCACTAACATGGGAATATGGGTGCTCGATAAAACGCCCTGTGCCGCCATGTTGATTGAATGTGGTTATATGACCAATGAAAAAGACCTGGCATTTATTAGCAAGAGCAGTAACCAGGAAGCCGTTGCCAAAAAGATACTGGAAGGCATTGCCAGCTCCAGAAACAACACGCCAGTAAATGCTGAAAGCGCGCCGGTAGCCGAACCTGTGTCGGCCGTTAAAACACCAGCTACCACCAACATAGTAACTCAAACAGCCAATGTTACTACCGACCCGGCTTTTGAACAAAATATGATGAAGGCGTTGGAAAGAGCTGCGGAACGAAGCCATAAAAAAATGGTTACCTATCAACGGCCGGCTATCTTTTACCAGGAGGTACCCAAGCCAGCGATGGAAGCACCAGGGTTCGACCCCACAGACCCTGTTACACAAACATTATCACGTCATTTTTGTCGTGCAACCCGTTACCCTAATCAGGTGCTTACCAATAACAGCGAAGGGGTTGTATACTTTTCACTCTCTGTTGATGCCAATGGCAATATCGATAATCTGAAACTGTACGACCAGTCGCCGGCAGCGGCCAGCCAAATAAAGAAGATCACCGTTGTTGGCTATGCTCCTGACCCGGCAGTGGCTGCCACCCCCATTTCAAAAGAAGAAATTAATAATGTTTTGCAGAAAGAAATTATAAGATCATGGGAAAAGAAACCCGATCTGTCGGGACTTAACCCAAAATCAACACCTTACTTTTTCAAAGTACAATGGGTGATTGAGCCAAAGCGGGTTCTCACTACTTAAATAAAGAATTTGATATATAATTTTTTTGGACCATTTGCCCCTTTGCAAATGGTCTTTTTAATTGCACCTTCTGTACACACTGCATTTCTTGAAAGTTTCGTATAAATTTTTACAAATTTTATACAGGATTTTATCTAGCTTTCCCGCTTAAATAAAAACCGGCAAAAACCAGCAAGCGGAAATTTTACCCTTCAATCATCATGTTAAAGAAAGAACGACAAGCTTACATTTTACACCAGGTGAACCTGCACAATAAAGTGATGTCATCGAACCTGAGCAGGGATATGAATGTATCGGAAGATACCATTCGGCGCGACCTGCAGGAACTGGCCGATGAGGGGAAGATCATAAAGGTCCATGGCGGCGCATTATCACATTCGTTTAGCCAGGTGCATTATTCAACCAGTCATATATACTCGCACGATCACAAAAAGACCATAGCCCGTAAAGCCGCATCGCTTATACATGACGGCATGTTTGTGCTTACAACCGGTGGCACCACCATTATTGAACTGGCAAAAGCATTACCGCCCCGGTTAAAGGCAACATTTGTTTCGCCCAGTATTCCTGCTATTTTGGAATATATGCAGCACCCATCGGTTGATGTTATTGCCATTGGCGATAAAGTATCTAAAAATTCCAAAATAACTACCGGCGGCGAAGCCATTACGCAAATAAAAAGAATACGCGCCGATCTGTGTTTTTTAGGGGTAAATGCCATTAGCCTGAAAGATGGCATTACCGATAGCGACTGGGATGTGGTGCAGTTGAAAAAAGCCATGGTTGAATCGTCGCAAAAAGTGGTATGCCTTAGCATTGCCGAAAAGATAAACAGCCTGCAGCCAATACATATTTGTGATATTAGTAAAATACATATGCTCATTACCGAACTGCCACCCGATGATCCTATTTTGAAACCTTATAGAGATGCGGGGATAGAAGTTCTTTAGCAAATTCGGATATTCATAAATCGCAAAAGCCCAAAGTCTACAGCCTGCATTTTCTGCATTTGGCTTTAGGCTTTGGGCTTTTAGCTTTAGGCTGTTTTATTAATAAACGATCTCTTCGTCGCCTACTTTAAGGATCAGTTCTTTTTTATCGCTTGCTTCAACGCGGCCAACGATCTGTGCTTCTATACCCAGTTTTTTAGCTGCATCGATGAACAGCGGGGCAGAAGCCGCATCGGTAAACAGTTCAAGACGGTGGCCCATATTGAACACCTGGTACATTTCGCGATTGTTTGAACCAGATGCTTTTTGAATTATCTGGAAGATAACAGGCGGTTCAAACAGATTATCCTTAATAACCCTGAAATTACCGGGCAGGTATTTCATACATTTTGTTTGTCCGCCCCCGCTGCAATGAATAAGACCATGAATGGCTTCAAAGTAATTCTCAAAGAACTCATTCAATAATGGCGCATACGTACGGGTGGGCGATAATAACAATTTGCCGACCTGATGTTTTTCGGCACCTACCGTATCGGTAAGGCGGTGGGGTCCTATATATACTACGTTATCGGCAAGGCCGTTCTCGTATGATTCTTTATATTCCTGAGCGTAAAACTTGCTTAATACATCGTGGCGGGCGCTGGTTAACCCATTGCTGCCAATACCGCTGTTGTATTCGGTTTCATAAACGGTTTGCCCAAAACTGCTAAACCCAACAATTACGTCACCGGCCTGAATTTTTTCATTGGTCACCAGGCGGTTCTTTGGCCAGCGGGCCGTCATGGTACCGTTAACAGCAATGGTGCGTACTACATCGCCTACATCGGCCGTTTCGCCACCGAGGTAATGGATGTTTACATTGAATTTTTTTAGTTCATCGAACAACTCCTGGGTACCGTTGATCACGGTTTCCAGCACGTCGCCGGTTACCAGTAATTTATTGCGGTCGATGGTTGAGGAAAACAACAAATTATCAGTTATACCCACACATAACAGGTCGTCGAGGTTCATAACCACGGCGTCCTGGGCAATACCTTTCCATACGTTCAGGTCGCCGGTTTCTTTCCAGTACAAATAAGCCAGAATGCTTTTTGTGCCGGCGCCGTCGGCGTGCATTACATTCACCCAATCGTTATTACCGGTAAGAAAATCGGGGTATATTTTGCAGAAGGCATGGGGATACAAGCCTTTATCGAGTTTTTCCGTAGCCTTATGAACTTCTTCTTTCTGGGCAGAAACACCCCGTTGTGAATATAAACTCATTTTTTAATTTGAAGGGGCAAAGGTAATAAAAGTTCTAAGTTCTTAGTTCTTAGTTCCCGATTCGTTTTGAGGCACCGGATTGGCTTGAGCCTGCGCAAAAAACGGGACTTAAAACTTAAAACCTAAAACTTAGAACTTCGTATTGTATTTTCGCACCGCATTTATGAAAGTTTACTTTTCAACAGAAACCATTCCGGCCTTTAAAAAGGCTGTAGTTACGATAGGCACATTTGATGGGGTGCATACCGGCCACAAAAGCATTTTGGAGCAGCTAAAACGGGAAGCCGTGCGTATTGGCGGCGAAACTGTTATCATTACTTTTCACCCCCACCCCCGAAAAGTGATCGTTAGCGGCCAGCCGGCCATTCACCTCATTAATACCATCGACGAAAAAATTGAGCTGCTGCATAAAAACGGCATCGATCACCTGGTGGTAGTACCTTTTACCGATGATTTTTCGCAACAAAGCCCTGAAGCGTATATCGAAAAATTCCTGGTTGAGAAATTCCATCCACACACAGTTATCATAGGTTACGACCATCGCTTTGGCCGCAACCGACTGGGCGATTATAAGCTGCTGGAAGCCTACAGCACTAAGCTTGGCTTTAACCTGATGGAAATACCCGCCCACGTTATAAACGACAATACCGTAAGCTCAACCCGCATTCGCGAAGCCGTTTTACATGGCAATACCGATGTGGCCAATACCCTGCTGGGCTACGATTTCTTTTTTGAAGGCACTGTTGTAGATGGTAATAAGCTGGGGCGCACACTGGGTTACCCTACCGCCAATTTGCGTATTGAAAATTTGGAGAAGCTTATTCCCGGTAATGGCATTTATGCAGTTGAACTGGAAATAAGAAACAGAAAAGATGATCCTAAAGTTAGTAGTCAACGTTCAGATGTATATGCTCCTGCTCTTATAGAATACCCCCGGCTGAAAGGTATGATGAGCATTGGCATTCGCCCAACCATTGGCGGCACCGATCGCGTTATTGAAGTAAACATCTTTGACTTCAGCGAAGATATTTATGGCGCAACCCTACGGGTATACATAAAAAAATATTTACGCAGCGAGGTTAAGTTCAATGGGCTCGATGCTTTGGTTGAACAACTGGCTAAAGACAAAGTTGATAGCCTGAAGGTATTAGGTGAATAATGTAGTTGTTCAGTTATTCAGTTGTTCAGTTCGGAGTTAACTTACAAACTCAATAACTGAATAACTTACGAACTAATTCACCATCTTCACAACCATTTCTTTTAGTAAAGAAGCATCTGAAGAACCTATATCATTAACACCTATACTACGCAGGTTGTAATGATGCAATAACAACAACGCTTTTTCAACACCGTTATATCCATAATTGCGGGCAACCAGTAAATAGTCTTTAACAAACCATGCATTTACACCAATGTTGGCAGCAATGGTTTTGTCGTCTTTGGCGCTTTGACCAAAGATCATATACGTTTTACTGAACAGGTTGTATAATGTAGGTAATACCAATTGTATAGGTGCTGCCTTGGGATTTGCTTCAAAATATTGAATAATACGCATGGCTTTGGGCAGGTCTTTTGCCGCCATGGCCGATTGCAGTTCAAAAGGATTGTATTCCTTGCTTACCCCAACATATTTTTCAATATCATCTTCAGTAATGTTGGTGCGGGTGCCAAGGTTCACCAGCATTTTGTCTATTTCATTATCAATGCGGCTAAGGTCATTACCTATATGATCAACCAGTAACAACACGCCTTTTTGTGAAATAGTATACCCTTTACTTTTTACCAGTTCATTGGTCCAGTCGGGTAATGCATTATCGTACATTTTTTTTGTAGTAAACAATTCTGCTTTTGTTTTAAGCAGTTTTGCCAGCTGTGTACGGCCGTCTACTTTCTTTTCTTTGTACGATACCACAAAAATTGTTGATGATAAAGGCTGCGAAATATACGATTCCAATTTGTCGATATCACGCATATGTTGCGCTTCCTTTAGTAAAACTACCTGTCGTTCTGCGAACATAGGGTATCGCTTACATGCGTTTATTACTTGTGTCCAGTCGGCATCTCTACCATAGAACACCGTTAAATTAAATCCGGCTTCAGACTCCGTTAAAATGTTATGCTCGGCATAATGCACAATTTTATCGATAAAATAGTCCTCTTCGCCTTCAAGCCAATAAACAGGTTTAAACAGCTTTTTCTTCCAGTCGGATATAATTTTTTCTACAGACATGTATACGATTATCGTGGTTTAAACTTTGCAATATTACCACAAAAAAAGCTGTGACATATAACGAATTATGAACAACTGTAACACAATACAATACTAACCTTCAGCGTTCTTGCCGCACTTGTGGAAGCGCTATTTATAAAATTCTGGCACGGTTTTGGAAAAACCCATATGCGAAACCCAGTAACTGAGTAACTAACCCAATAATTCAAAAGAATACTGAACCCGATTTCATAACCTTTCAAAATAAACATACACTTATTATGAGTACAACCAATTATCCATCAGCTAGCCCCCAAGGTGCACCCCCAAAACGTGATTCAAAGAACCTGATCATCGGTTTATTAGCCGTAGGTATACTGGGTACATGGGGATACTTTTTATGGGACAAAAACAAGTCTGATCAAAAGATCACTCAACTGCAAACACAATATGTGGCTGTAGATTCTTCAAAGAATGAGTTACAAAAAAGCTTTGATGCCGCTTTAACCCGTTTGGATTCTTTAACCGGTTATAACAACGAACTGGAAGGAAAAGTAAACGACAAAACCAGCGAAATCACAAAGCTGAAAGGACAGATCGGAAGCATCCTGAAAAAACAACGTTTGTCTGAAGGTGAAAAGAAAAAAGCGCAAGCTTTGATCGGCGAACTGAACGACAAGATCGCTAACCTGGAAGCTGAAGTTGCCCGTTTAACTCAGGAAAATCAAACGCTGACTACTGAAAAAACTCAGTTAACAGCAGACAAAGAAAAGCTGACAGCAGATCTTACTACTACTACTGCTCAAAAAGATGAGCTGGCTGGTAAAGTAGATATCGCTTCTACACTCAACGCATCTAACATCTCTGTAACTCCTGTTAACGAGAAAAAAGGTGGCAAAGAGTCAGAAACTACTTCTGCAAAGAAAGTTGACAAACTGGTTATCGCAATGGATGTTGCTAACCGTATCGCTCAAACAGGTTCTACTGATGTATACGTTTGCATCACTGGTCCTGATGGCCAACCAATCGCTGTAGAAGCTTTAGGTTCTGGTAAATTCACTACTCGTGAAGAAGGCGAAAAACTTTTCACTGCAAAAGTTCCTGTTGATTTCGAACAAGGTAAATCTAAACACGTAGAATTTGCCTGGAAACAAAACAGCGCTTTCAAACAAGGTAACTACAAGATCGAAGTATACCACAATGGTTTCAAGATCGGCGAAGCTACCCGTTCACTGAAAAAAGGTGGCATCTTCGGATAATCACTGCTGATACAATATTAAAAAGTCCCTCGATTCATATCGGGGGATTTTTTTTTGCAGTATAGCGAATGCAACAAAACATCGGGAAATACAGGAGTTGAAAAGTTGATGGAGTTGATAGAGATTAATTGACAAGGGGAAAGGCAAGTAGTAAGTGAGAAGTGGCTAGTGGGAATGCAAGTTAACGAGTTAACTTGTTGACGAGGAATTACAGGAGAAGTGTTGTCGCCAGAACTAAAAACTAAAAACTAAAAACTGCATCCTACAACATCGCCCGTATCGACGCCCTTCCTATATGTACTATTCGCGAGGCACCGGGCTTACGGCCCTCATACTGCATACTGAACTCCAAATTATTCGAAAGCCTTTTGGTAAGATCGAGTGTCCATAAAAAGTTCTTACCGGGTTGCAATCCTTCCAGAATGATATACGATGATGAAGAATTAGTATTAGGTACACTATCAAGCGAGGAAAAACTTATGTTCGAATAAGTGAACTTCGTCATAATAGAAGTGCTTTGCAGAATATTATACTTCACATCGGTGATCAACGAGTTGGACTGCGATCTTTCCTTGCTGCCCTGCACATTTTCTTTTTCGCTGTATTTATAACCAACGCTCGTTCTAAAATTACTCCCTTTGGTAAAAGTTAAATTTGGCTCACCTGAATATTGATTGATCTTGAAATTGCGGTTATCGAACTTGGGGTTCGATGTAATAAGTTGATTGATGCCGGTGCGGCCCGTCATTTCCAACGCAAACTTGCGGGTAATGTTCCAACGCGTACGAACCGTCCAGTCATCGAGCTTGCGGCTTTCATAACCATAGGTAAGCAACGATTTATTTCCATTACGGGCATTGGTAACATCAAAACCCCATTTAGGACTAAAGCGGTTAAACGAAAAGGTATTTACAAATATAGATGTCAATGTAATTAACGATGTATCGTTCAACGGGGCCTTAAACGGATTGAACTGCACCAGGTCATCCGCCACCTCTTTTTTACTTATCTGCAATGATGATTGCAGGTTGATCTTTGCAATGAACTTACGCAGGTTGTTGGCCTCAGTTAAATTAATAGCTGCGCGGGGATTTATATTAACGCTATAGTTGAAGGTATTGTAACTGGCTTTTACATACTGGTTGGTTGGGGTAAAAATGCGAATGAACTTGGCCTGGTCCTGAAACAGGGCTATCTCAAATTCATTTAACTGTTGAATACCGTCACTGTTATAATCTATCCAGGTAAACTCACCCTGGCCTGCCGGTACTTCAAGGTATGAATAGTCACGCTTTTGTTCCTGCCCCGCTCCCACTTCGTACAACAGGTTGCCGCTAATTAATCCTTTCACAAGATTTACCTGGTATTCTGCACGGCCCAATAAACTTTCATCGGCCATTTGGCTGTTCAATGCGCTTTCCAATATCTGCAGTTTACGATAGGTACTGGTTAAACGGAACTGATGACGGGGATCTTTGGTTATTTCGCCCGTTAATGTTATGTTCTGGCTTCTGTCGGCTTTTACCAACGCAGTACCCAAAGGATATGAATTGGTACGTGTGAACCAGGTTACACCCCAGCGGTTGGGTTTTGATTGGTCACTCTTTAAAAAGGCCGATGCATTGGTAAACGAAAAGCTTTGCGTTGCCATACTATCGGAGAACTTGTTACGAATGGCATTATGTTCTACCGCATAGGCGCCACCGATGGAATAATTCTTCAGTTTTTTAAACAGCCGCGATACATTTATCGTTGGCCGCCAGAAATAACCTTTATCGCTGGTAGCATCAATGTTCGATAAGGTGAACTGGTTATCAAACAACCAACCACCTATATTCTGTACATGGGTAACGTTGTGCCGTATACCCGTAAAAGTGGTACCACGATTATATTCAGTAAACTGGTAGCGTAATGAGTTGCTGTTTTTATCGGCCAACTGAACACCGCCGGTAATAATATTTTCATGTTCGGGTATGGTAAGCAGTAACGGTAAACCCCAGTCGCGGGTAAACTCAATATTACGCAGCCGCTCCAATGGTTTAAAGCGTGCATCAACATATTCATGACCTATGTTGGTGGTTAGGTTCAATCCTTTCCTTGAACCTTTAAAGGGCATGGTGTTCTTAAAATCAACTTTACTGGCATAACCACGGTCGTTGCCTTTATCGATGGAAGAAAAAGTGTTCACATCATAATTGCTCATGGCCACTTCGGCGTTCACCACGGTATTCTTCGAAATGTTATACTCTACCCCCAGGTTGGCAACCTGTTGCTTTTTAGGTGTTACCAGGTATACAGCAGGTTCATAACTTCCCTGCTTTATGCCATTTACAGGTTCCACCCAACGGTACACTTTACCATTGGCGCCATTGAGATCGGGAATATAATTTCCATTGTTTACGCCCACTTCAATAAACGATAAAGTATACCGGGCGCTATCGGCGTTGGTTGAGTAAACAAAAATGGAATCGCGGGAACCACCATTATATACCGTATCTATTTTTTTATACATGATACGGCCTATTGAGAACGTATCTATGGTTGAATATGGATAATAAGCCTGGGTAATGCTATCGCCCAGGTTCCTTAAAAATTCCTTTTGTCCCGCATCGAGGTTTTGGTTAATGGGTGAGCTTTTGGCATCGGAATTACTAAAATAGCCCAGCCGCACTTTTACCTTTTCATTGAAATTGGTTTCGTTGGTGAGGTAAATATTTGAGTTCAGGTAATTGCGATCGGCATATTCAAATTCTACCACTATCCGTTTATCCTTGGTCACCATTTGTTTTGGGGTAAAGGAAATTTCGGCGGTATTGTAGTTGATCACATAATCCCTGTCTTCTCCACGTTGCATTAAAACGCCATCGATGTATACCCTTTCGGTATTGGCCAATACCACAAAATAGAATTCGTTGTTGGCCCCCTGTAAACGGTAAGGGCCCTGGTTGCCTTCCTGTATTGCAAGTATGTTACGGGTAAATTTACCTTTTGCAATAGAGCCGCTTACCATGGTGCGGTTTGAAATGCTATCGGTAATGGCCGTAGTGGTTTCAAAAGCTACCCCCTGCAGACGTTTGTAAAAGTTGAGGAAATAGCTTTGTTGCTGGCGAATGTCAATATCGCCCAAACTGAGCTGCCAGGTCTTTTTTCTAAACTGTAAAAAGATGCGGTCAAACTCATTCAACTGTTGGGTGGTGCCATCGGGCTGAACCGGAAGATTGTTATCGGTAATGGCAGCCACTATCTCAATGCTATCGGCCAGGTAGCCGCTTAGTTGTAAGTTAAGGTTACTGGTAAACACGGCATCCTGGCTATTTCCAAATGAAATGCCGCGGCCAAAACTACCATTGTAATTGATGTTACCAAAATTGAAGAAGTTATCGCCGCCCCCTACCCCTGCATAGTCGGGCACAAAAGGCTGCCCCATGAAATTATTCATAATGCTGTCGTACTGCATTCTGCTTACGGCAGCATTCAGCCTGGTCCTAAACACCCGGAAGCGCACCACAACGCTATCCATGGGGGGCAACTTCTTCCAGGTAAGACGGGCGTTTACAAAATCAATGTCGTATAAACTATCGGGAATACCGGCTATGAAAATGGTGCCGGGCACAATGCTCATACTATCAAGAAGAATGGAAGACTGTTTTGCTGAGATCATTTTTTTGCGCAGGTTCGACCCCGGCAATGAAGCCGGATGCGGATTCTGGGCAGCGGCCAGCAGCCAGCCTACAGATAAACAAATGCACAGTATCAGGTTTCTCCCGATCAACAACCTTTAGTTTGATTTTAAGCTATCTTTTCAAGAGAGGGTATTACGTTTTCTTTTGAAAAGACGTTGGTTTGGTAGCCTCGCTGATCCTCAATAGCGCTTAAAGTTAGCATTTATTGCATGAACTGGCATTTTATCGATGTGTAAGTAGCTTGAATCGATCATTTTACAGGCGTAAAGCTCAAAATATAATTTGAACGGGTCTTTTGTAGCGTGAGGCCATGTACCTTTTCGCAGCTGAGGTTGTTGCGGGTGGCCAGGTCGCGCATGGCCTGTTCGGATACACGCAGCAGCTTTACCTGTTTTGAAATAGTGCGGTAATCAGAGAACAACAGGTAATATATAAAACCTATAAAGGCCCCTATGCGGCCCTTTTTTATACAATGAATCAGCAGCGTAAGTACGTCTTTCTTATTGTTAGTGTTCTCATCAAGCACATCAGACACTATTATCATCCCCTGCTCCTTCATATAAACACTCAATAATTTTATAATATCTTCCAGCTCGCTTACACTTTTGAGATATTGCGTAACACTTAAGAACAGAATATAATCAAATCGCTTTCCGCTCAACTGTTCTTCCAGTATTTTCTTATTGATAGTAGTATCGGTAGTTATTACGGTAAATAGCGAATCAGGATGGTTTCTGCGGCATTCTTCTATAAAGAACTCATTTATATCAGCCCCGGTTATACGTATCTTTTTGGGGGCCAGCGAATCGGCTACAAAACCGGGCCCACAGCCATAATCGAATATTTCGTCGGCTGGCTTTAAATGATATATTTTTTCAATATTGAGAACAAAATAGCGGGTAGCCATTTTCATGACTGCATAGAAGGATTTCCTTTCACCTTTCCAGAAGTTATCCCAGCCAGTTGAACCCATAATGGCAAGTTATAGTATTGGTTGTCTGATTCTGATTCTGATTCTGATTCTGATTCCTAGTGATGCTTGTAGCAATATAAATAATAATTTGTTACTACTTCTGTTATCAAAATAAAAAACCCCGCTATGGTTTTACCGTAGCGGGGTTATAAGTATGTTGGGTATAATGACTAAGCCATTTGTAATTTATTGGCTTGCTTTTTCTCCAGGTATTCATCGAAGGTCATTAGCTTATCTATGGCGCCATTAGGCGTAAGCTCAATGATACGATTGGCTACTGTTTGCATAAAGGTATGGTCATGCGAAGACAGTAATACAATACCGGTAAAGTTCGTCATGCTTTCGTTGAACGATTGAATAGACTCCAGGTCGAGGTGGTTGGTAGGCTCATCGAGGATCACCACGTTGGGGTCTTGCAGCATCATACGGCTAACCATACAACGCACTTTTTCACCTCCACTCAACACGTTTGTTTTCTTCATGATCTCATCACCAGCGAACAGCATTTTACCCAAAAAGCCACGCAGGAACGGCTCATCTACATCAGTTACATGCGGTGGCACGTACTGGCGCAACCAGTCCATAAGGTTCAGGTTACCCTGTTCTGCAAAGTATTTCGAGTTATCGTTGGGCAAGTAAGCTTTTGTAACGGTTCCACCCCATTCGAATTTACCGCCGTCGGCAGCAATTTCGCCATTGATGATCTCAAAGAAAGCGGTAATGGCCATGTGGTCATCGGCAACAATGGCAATTTTATCGCCTTTGTTCACGGTAAAGCTGATGTCTTTGAAAAGCACTTTACCTTCTACTGATTTAGAAAGCTTTTCAATGTTCAGGATCTGGTTACCAACTTCACGTTGTTGCTTGAAAATGATACCGGGGTATTTTCTGTTTGAAGGGGTAATGTCTTCAATAACCAGTTTCTCCAGGGCTTTCTTACGCGAAGTAGCCTGTTTTGATTTAGAGGCGTTGGCGCTAAAGCGGGCAATGAACTCCATAAGGTCTTTGCGCTTTTCTTCCATCTTCTTGTTCTTATCCCCTGCCTGACGGGCAGCCAACTGGCTACTTTCGTACCAGAAGGTATAGTTACCGGTATAGATCTTGATCTTTTGACGGTCAACGTCGGCAACGTGTGTACACACAGCATCGAGAAAGTGACGGTCGTGCGATACAACAATTACGATGCTCTCGTATTCGGCCAGGAAGTTCTCGAGCCAGGAGATGGTTACCACATCGAGGTTGTTGGTAGGCTCATCGAGAATGAGAATATCGGGGTTACCGAACAATGCCTGTGCCAACAGCACCCGCACCTTCATTGCCCCACTGATATCTTTCATTAATGACTGTTGCACATCTTCTTTAACACCCAGCTCGCTAAGCAAGGTGGCAGCATCGCTTTCAGCGGTGTACCCACCCATTTCGCCAAACTCACCTTCCAGTTCACCGGCGCGAATACCGTCTTCTTCGGTAAAATCGGCCTTTGCGTAAATGGCGTCGCGCTCATGCATTACCTCCCACAGCTTTTTATAGCCCATCAATACCGTATTCAATACTGTATATTCATCGAACTGGAAATGGTTCTGATTTAATACAGCCATACGTTCGCCAGGTGTAATATCAACCGTGCCTTTATTAGGCTCAATTTCACCCGATAAGATCTTCAAAAAAGTAGACTTACCCGCTCCATTGGCGCCAATTACACCATAGCAATTGCCTTTACTGAAGGAAAGGTTTACCTCATCGAATAATACCCGTTTTCCAAACGATAGGGTCACATTATTCACTGTTATCATACGTGCGCAAAAATTTTTAGAAGCGGCAAAGGTACAACAAACAATGGGGAATTAGGAATTACGTATTTGTGGGTTTCGTTAAAAAGTATTCACTATTTCACCGAATTTAAAATGGCAGGAACATCAACCAGTAAAATGCTGCTGTTCAGCACTTCATGGGAATTTATGTAGGCTTCTTTGCCGGCCCATTGCTTAACAGCCACCCCCTCAGCCTGCTGCCGGTTTCCGGTAATCTCATAAATAAGCTGTTTTGACAGGGGTTCCGGTACCCAATCCCTGAAAGTTGACGAAACGCCCAGCTCATCCATTGAACGGTTAACTTTATATTTTTCGGCCACAAGATCTTCTGAAGGCCGAATAAAATGAATGGTTTGTATGCTACTATTGAAATGCTGTTTGAAATATGTTTTAATGGCTGCAGTTTCATCTTCGATGGGGCGAAGGAAAACCTGTTGAAAGTTATAACGGGCGCACAAGGCAAAAAAGCATATCATAGCAACTCCCGCAATTTGTAACACTTTTTTGTTCTTTATAAAGAACAAAGCCATATCTAAACAAACAATGAACACACAAAGGTTCAATGCCATCAATGTTCTGTTAGAAGCAAAGCCTTCTTTTATTAACAAAGGCGGCAGGTACGATATTACCCAGAAACTACCAACGACGGCCAGGTATTTAACAGCAAGCTGCCATTTTTGAATACCGAACCTGATAAAGGCAAGCACCACCAGCGCCAACAGCATTAATGGATAATACACTTTAGAAATGGGGCTGTCTTCATTTGTAAGCAGTGTGAACCGGAAGCTTCTTTCCAAAGGCCTGGTAAGAAAGAACATCAGTTTCTGTGGGTGCAGATAAAATGTGTTGCGGTTTGGTTCATGTATGTTATCGAAAATACTAAAGGTTAGTTTATACAACAGGAAATACACCCCATAAATAACCAGATGAAATGCCATACCCAAAACCAACACCCTGTCTTTTCTGGTTGTGAATGGATTAAGAAAATGAATCAGGAACGGGATCAGAAAACAGGCATAGGCACTCTGGTAAAAAAATAAAGACGCCACGGCCAGCACCGCGGAAACTAAACCTGCCAATATTCGTTTACCTGGTTTATTCTCCTGAATGCCTTTTAAGGCAATAGCACCTGATAATAATGCAATAGTGTCGGCTATAAAGAACTGCATACAGGAAGCCCATTGAACCGATACAATAAAAGGTAAACTGGTAACCAGGTATACACAGGTAAAAAATGGCAGGTACTCATAAGCAGGCACATTGGCAACCAACCGCTTAATAACCGAATACCAAACCGGCAAACAAAGCAACCAACCCAAAAGGGAGATCACACGAAGCCGGGTTACCTCACTTATGGTATCGATGTTTTTAAATAACCAGCTGTGCATTTGTTCTGCTAACAAGCGGCCATCATCGGTAAACAATTGTAAATTGGGAATAGTATGATATTGCCAGAGCTCTGTTGCTTCGTCGGTAAAAATGTAGGTGCTATTAAAAAGAGGCAGGAATATACAAAGCACAAGCAGCCAGAGAATCCCTAGTAAGTAGAAGTCTTTACGTACCATATATAGCAAGCCTTATGGCAATACACACCTATTTCAGTTAATGGTTGTTTTAACTGAAGGCCTTTCTGGTTAAACAATATTAGTTGCATAAGTAAAACCAGAAAATTGCTACCACCCCTACTACGTTAAGGGAATTTTAAGGAAACTAATCTAAAGTTAACAGCGCTCTAATGCATTTCTAATTTCGTAAAAGGGTTGGCAGTTAATGGTTAGCGATATTACTGTCGCCAGATATTAGTTCTGGCATATTTACCAACAACGTGTTGGTGGTTACCTGCTCGCCCGAGGCTTTGTAGCTTTCTTCATTTTCCCAGTACTTTACAATTAGGCTGTTGGCCACTTCCCTGTTGCCTGTTTTTTCGTATACCAGTAGTTTGGTTAATGCCTCGGGCACCCAGTCAAAAAATGTAGACGGCACGCCAAATTCATCCATAGAAAATGCAATATGGTACTTCTTTCTAAAAGCATCTTCCGTTGGCTGAATGAAGTGAATGGTAGTAATATTGTTGTTATAATGTTGTAGAATGTACCCCTTAACGCTTGTATATTCTTCATGTATGGGTTGCAGGAATACTTTGTTGAAATTATACCAGCCTGCGATACATAAAACGGCAGCAACAACAAAGCCTGCCACCCGGCGAACCGGTACGCTTTTCACTATATACATTACCATTTCGGCACAGGCCAACCATACACACATATCAACAGCAAGCAGCGTTCTGTTCGAAGAATAATTTTCCTTTACTACCAGCCCCGGAACATAAGCTACCAGATAAACCAGCGATGCTGCAGCAACATATTTCACAGCCAGCATCCTGTTCATTTTTCCGAACCTGATAAACGCAAGCGCTACCCAGCCTGCAAGCAACACAAAATACATAACCAGGCCAAGTATGTTGTCGTTATTTATAACAAGGTTAAACCAAAATGCCCGTTTTAACGGTTGCCACAAAAACCAGATGATCTTAATTGGGTTAAGCGAAACACCTGTACGGGCATCGCCCGGTATATGATTAATGGTTAAATAGATCTTGAACACCACAAAGTAAACCGCATACATCAAAAAATAAAAGGCCAGTCCTTTTATAAATACCACATCTTTTCCTGTTGTATGTGCGCTTACATAATGAAACAGAAAGGGAATCAAAAAGCATCCAAACCCGCTTTGGTACGACGATAGCGAGATCATGGCGGCAAGGGTGGCACCCAGTGCTGCTAAAAATGGCACTGCCAGCCATCTTTCCTTATCCATTATTGCCCTGTACAGAATGGCGCCCGATACTAAACCGGCAGTATTGGCAATGGGTAACTCTATACAGGAGGCCCATTGCACGGTGATTGAAAACTGTAAACTGGTTACAAGGTAAAGACAGGTAAAAAAAGGCAGGTAGCCGTAACCGGCGCCATTAGCCGTAATGCGTTTTATGATCACATACCACACCGGTACACACAAAATCCACATGGCAAGTGCAAAGATCCTTATATTGGTTATATCATGTATCGAGTTGGCCGCCTTAAATGACTTCCCTATCAACAGCTCAGTGATCCACCTTCCCTGAATGGCAAACATAATAAATCCGCTGTCCGGTCTGTAATTCCAGAGCTGAACAGCTTCATCAGTATATACGTATTCAGTATAAAAAAGAGGATAAAATATCAGCAGTACCACCAGGTACAAAAAAGCCAGCAGGAACAGGTCTTTGCGTTGGAGTGCGGTCATAATGATGGTTATATAGAATTGATTTGCACCAAATTACTTAATAAAGTTGACAGGCTGCCAGCAAAAAAAAAGGGTTGATAAGTTTACCTTACCAACCCTGTTACATATTTAATCTTTCAACTTATTTCTCTTCGGTTAAACCGGCGATCAAATACTCTTTATTAAGACGGGAGATATTTGTAACGGAGATCTCTTTAGGACAAACGGCTTCACAAGCCTCGGTGAAAGTACATGCACCGAAACCTTCTTTATCCATTTGCTGAACCATGTTCAATACACGCGATTTGCGCTCAGGACCGCCCTGTGGCAATAAGGCCAGGTGCGATACTTTGGCAGAAAGGAACAACATAGCCGAGCTGTTTTTACAGGCAGCTACGCAGGCGCCGCAACCAATACAGGCGGCAGCAGCGAAAGCGGCATCAGCTTTATCCTTTTCAATGGGTGTTGCGTTGGCATCAACGGCATTACCTGTATTGGCTGAAATAAAACCACCGGCAGCAATGATGCGATCGAAAGCACCACGGTCTACCACCAGGTCTTTAATTACAGGGAAGCTGTTGGCGCGCCAGGGTTCTACTACGATGGTATCGCCATCTTTGTAGGCACGCATGTGCAACTGGCAGGTTGTGTTGGCTGTCCACGGACCATGCGGGCGGCCATTTATGTACATAGAACATGCGCCACAAATACCTTCGCGGCAGTCGTGGTCGAATGCAATTGGTTCTTTACCTTCATTTATCAGTCGTTCATTCAGCACATCTATCATCTCCAAAAACGACATCTCAGAGGAAATATCACTTACCTTATAAGTCTCAAAACTTCCCTTTTCTTTACTGCTTTTCTGTCTCCAGACTTTCAGCGTAAGGTTCATTGTATAGTGCTCCATTATAATCGTGTTAATTAGATTTGAAAATATTATTTATAGCTACGCTGAGTTGGTTTTGCAACTTCAAAATTCAACTCTTCTTTGTGTAACTGCCATTCGCTTTCGCCTTTGAATTCCCAGGCAGAAACATACTTGAAATTTACATCATCACGTTGCGCTTCGCCTTCATCTGTTTGTGACTCTTCGCGGAAGTGGCCACCACAGCTTTCTTTGCGGTTAAGTGCATCTTTACACATAAGCTCACCCAGCTCAATGAAATCGGCAACCCGGTTGGCTTTGTCAAGCTCGGGGTTCATTTCATTGATGCCGCCGGGGATGCGTACATCGCTCCAGAATTCTTTTTTCAGTTGTTGAATTTCAACGATAGCTTCTTTCAAACCTTGCTCGTTACGGGCCATACCACATTTATCCCACATGATCTTGCCAAGGCGTTTATGCAAACTTTCAACTGATTGTGTTCCTTTAATGCTCATCAGTTTTTCGATGCGGTCGCGAACAGCTTTTTCTGTTTCAACAAACGCAGGGTGATCTAATGAAATAGGCTTGGTAGCAATTTCATCGGCCAGGTAATTACCAATGGTATAAGGAATTACAAAGTAACCATCGGCCAGGCCCTGCATCAGTGCAGAAGCACCCAAACGGTTGGCGCCGTGGTCGCTGAAGTTAGCTTCACCCAGTGCATATAAACCAGGAATTGAGGTCATCAGTTCATAATCGACCCACAAACCACCCATGGTATAGTGTACCGCAGGGTAAATACGCATTGGTACTTCATATGGGTTTTCACCGGTGATCTTTTCATACATATCGAAAAGGTTACCGTATTTCTCTTTTACTACATCGACGCCATGTTTGCGAATAACTTCAGCCGAAGGATTATCGATACCCAGCTTACCGCATTCAATTTTACCATAGCGTACAATGGCAGCTGCATAATCGAGGTAAACGGCCTGTTTTGAAGAACCTACGCCATAACCGGCATCGCAACGCTCTTTGGCGGCACGGCTGGCCACGTCGCGTGGTACCAGGTTACCGAAGGCAGGATATCTTCTTTCGAGGTAATAATCTCTTTCTTCTTCGGGGATGTCGCTGGGTTTGCGGTTATCGCCCTGTTTTTTGGGTACCCAAATGCGGCCGTCGTTACGCAGTGATTCTGACATCAGCGTAAGTTTCGACTGGTGGTCACCACTTACCGGAATACAGGTTGGGTGAATTTGAGTATAGCAGGGATTACCAAAATAAGCGCCTTTGCGGTGTGCTTTCCAGGCAGCAGTTACGTTGCTACCCATGGCGTTGGTACTTAAATAAAATACGTTGCCATAGCCACCCGAACATAACAACACGGCGTGTCCGAAATGTCTTTCCAGTTCACCGGTAATAAGGTTACGAACGATGACACCACGGCATTTATCAACACCTTTATCATCTTTCACCATCACAATATCCAGCATTTCGTGACGGGTATACATGGTAACATTACCAAGTGAAACCTGTCTTTCCAATTGCTGGTAAGCGCCAATCAACAACTGCTGACCGGTTTGGCCTGCAGCGTAGAAAGTACGTTGTACCTGTGTACCACCAAATGAACGGTTGCTGAGCAAGCCGCCATATTCGCGGGCAAAGGGAACACCCTGCGCCACGCATTGGTCAATAATATTAGCGCTCACTTCGGCCAGGCGGTGAACGTTGGCCTCGCGGGCACGGTAGTCGCCACCTTTAATAGTATCGTAGAACAAACGGAAAACTGAATCACCGTCGTTTTGATAGTTTTTTGCAGCATTGATACCACCCTGTGCGGCAATTGAGTGTGCACGACGGGGTGAATCCTGAAAACAAAATGCTTTTACTTTATATCCCAGTTCGCCTAGTGTAGCAGCTGCAGAAGCACCGGCCAGTCCGGTTCCTATTATAATAATTTCCAGCTTGCGTTTATTAGCGGGGTTTACCAGTTTACAATGTCCCTTATAATCGGTCCACTTCAGATCTAACTGCCCTGCGGGAATTCTTGAATTAAGCATATCTAGAGTTTCTTTTTTTAAAATTAATGTGGAGATGGTTGATAGCGGTGCTGGTTAACTATTAGTTACCCAGCCAAAGAAAATGCTGATGGGCATTAAAGCAAAGATCAAAGGAACTATAATTGAGAAACCGATGCCCACGCTTTGTACCAGCGCTAACCATTTTTTGTTGTGAACACCTACGGTCCTGAAAGAGCTTTGGAAACCGTGAAGCAGGTGCCAGGCAAGCGAGAAACAACCCAGAATATATAAAATTACCACATACCCATTTTGAAACACTTCCACCATCTTGCTGAAAACATCGTGCATCGCGTTACCATTGTAAGAGACTTCGCTCAATGTTGTTTCGTAAGTGATGCGTGAAGGAACCCAGAAGTGGGCAATGTGAACGATTAAAAAGAGGAGGATCAATGTACCCAGTAAGCCCATTGATTTTTTGTACCAGGCGCTTCCTTTGCTGCCCATGCTTACTGCATAACCTTCTTTGCGGCGGCTGCGGTTTTGCGCTTCGAGCATATAGCCCTGTACAATGTGAAGAATGATTCCAGCGAAAAGACCAATTTCCATTAAACGGATCACATAAGACGCGCCCATAAAATGAGCAGCTTTGTTGAACATTTCACCGTTGTCATCAGGATCAACCATATCAGCGAAGATACAGGCGTTGATCCCTACGTGTACGATCAGAAAGGAGATCAGGAACAATCCGGTAAATGCCATTACGAACTTTTTACCTACCGAAGACGTGAAGAACTCAGACCATTTCATGCGAAAATGAATTAATTGCATTTGAAGATCTTACTTGAATGCCTGCCAGCAAACAATGATCTTGTCCCGGTAAAACTTCATTGCCCTAAAATCAATAATGAAATTTTTGCCAGGGACGATTCATCTGAAAAAATGTTAAGGGCACAGGTATTATTATATTTTTTCTACGGAATATAAATGCATACCTGCATGAATAAGATAGGTTGCCGAACAAAGAGCTTTTGGAATTTCACAGCCGTACCCGGCCCTGAAATTTGCCGCAAATTTAACGCAGCAAGGTTAAAAATCAACACCCTGTTAAAATTTTGTTGCAAAAGCACGTGCCCTATAACGCAAAAACATCAGATTAATGATTTTTGGATAGATTAAAATACTTAGCGGGTTTATACGTTCTGAGGCTGTAATTGATTGAGTTTCGAGCTCATTATGTGAAAATGCCTATCTTTAGCCCCTTTAAATCTACTTAATGAAACAGGAAGAGGATTTTGAAGCCAACTTAGCAGGCGAAGATGGTACCGGTGGTGAAGAGACCAAAAGAAGCTGGTTCAAACGCATTAAGAAAGGTATCACAACCAGTACCGCTGAAAAAAAAGAAACACCCGAAGGTTTATGGAGCAAATGCCCCGAATGTGGCTATATATGTACCATGACCGAACTTCGGGAAAGCTTATTTGTTTGTCCTAAGTGCAATCACCATCACCGTATTGGCAGTGCCGAATATTTTGAAATTCTTTTCGACGACAACAAATACGATGTGTTGTTCGAGAACATTCGTTCAAAAGATTTCCTGCACTTCACCGATCTGAAGAACTATGGCAAAAGGCTCGATGAGATCTGGGCAAAAACAGATATCACCGATTCCATTCGCATTGGTAAGGGTAATATTAAAGGACTTCCGCTGATGGTTGGCTGTATGGACTTTGAGTTCATTGGCGGATCGCTCGGTAGCGTAATGGGTGAGCGTATTGCCCGTGCCATCGATGTTTGTATCGAAGAGAACATACCGATGATGATTATTTGTAAATCTGGTGGCGCCCGTATGATGGAAAGCGCTTTCTCACTAATGCAGCTGGCCAAGGTATCGGGTAAATTATCGCAGCTTACAGATAAAAAAATTCCTTATATCTCCTTACAGACCGACCCCTCGTTTGGTGGTATTTCGGCCTCGTTTGGAATGCTTGGCGACCTTAATATTGCCGAACCTGGCGCCCTGATAGGCTTTGCCGGCCCGCGCGTAATTAAGGAAACCATTAAAAAAGACCTTCCAGAAGGATTTCAACGAAGCGAGTTCCTGCTGGAGCATGGCTTCCTTGATTTTATTGTACCGCGGAAGGAACTGAAAGAGAAATTGGCAACAGTACTTTCTTTATTCAAAAATTAAAAGATATTCATAATAGGAACAGAAGTAAGACGTATGATGTAAGATGTAGGAAGAACCCTACATTTCAGTTATTTGACTACTTGCACCATACTTCTTACTTCATACTTCCTACCTCCTACTTCGTTTTTTATGGCTGATATCAAGAACCGCTCGGCTTACCATGATTATTTCATCGACGATAAATACGATGCGGGTATGGTATTGCTTGGGACCGAGGTTAAATCATTACGCGACGGCCGCGCCAGCTTTAACGATAGTTATTGCATTTTCAATAAAGGCGAGCTTTGGCTCAAAAGCATGCATATTTCTGAATACTCACACGGCACAACTAATAACCACGATCCGCTGCGAGACAGAAAACTACTGCTGAAAAAAAGAGAACTGGCAAAACTGGAAGCCAAGATCAAAGAAAAAGGCTACACTATTATTCCCCTGCGCATTTTCTTCAATGACAAAAGACTGATCAAAATAGAGATCGGTTTGGGCAAGGGTAAGAAACAATATGATAAGCGTGAGACGATTAAGCAACGGGATAATGATCGTGAGTTAAAAAGGTATATTAAGTAAGTTATTTGGTTAACCGGGTAACTTGTTGACTTGTATGAGTTGTTCAGTTGTTCAGTTCTCAGTTCATAGTTCTTTATTTCGGAACCCGCTATTTTTTGCAGGCCTCGCTTTAGGCTGGGTGCTGTATTCTGTATTTGCTTTAGGCTTTTGGCTTACAGCTTTCGGCTGTATTCCTTTCACGTTTGCCGTTTCACGTTTCACGATTGCCTTTGCAGTTATTCACCATTGACCATTCACCCAAAACAGCTCCCTACTCTGCTGATTGCGACCTTTTTACAAAAACACTAACTCATTAGAAAAAATATATTTTCCACAGAGGGGCCAATTACTCTGAGAATTGGAAACTGCGATATATTTTTGTACTTACCGTACTCCATCCCCTTGAAAAACACCCACCCGAAAACAAGCCATAAGCCGTACAAAGCGTTAAGTGCCCAAATTGTTAAACTTAACGGGTTCAGTTCATATTAAGGGATTATGCAATTAATTGCATGGCTTGATTTTTCTACTTAAATTAACATATGCTACGCATTATTTTGGTTCTCTCGTTAGTACTAACCGGAAGGTTTGTTTTTTCCCAATCTATATCGGGTTCCTGGTATGGTAAGGCAGATGTTGTGGTTCAGGGGATGTACAACAACTATCTCACCGAACTGGTATTAAAACAAAGAGGCAATGAAGTAGAAGGTGTTTTTGGCTATTACTTTAAAGATACCTACCAAAGCTTTTTTGTTCGCGGCTCTTATAACCAGGAAACCAGGGCCGTACGTATCAAAGGCCTTCCCATGATCTTTTATCAATCTTCTTCGGCCCAAAACGGCGCCGAATGTATGATGACCTTTGAAGGCATATTGCGGGTAAGCCAGGTTAAAAGCTCTATGAGCGGTTCATTTGTTACAATAGATAAATACAAATATACCTGTCCCGAAATGCGGGCAAGCTTCACTATGGACGTGGCCACCAAAAACCTCGATAGCATGCTTAGCAGCAGCATTGTAGGTAAAAAATTCTGGATGCCGCAACGGGAAGATGTGGTGGTAAGCAGCGCTACCGCTGCACCTGTAGTAACCGGAAGCCCCACCCCCACCACTATGTCTATTGCGCCGGAAAAGATCACCGATAGCGCTATTAATTACAACGAAAGAAACCTGCTGGCACAATTTACCCGCAGAAAGATCATTTATATAAAAGACCTGGAAATTACCAGCGACTCTATTCGCATCAGCCTGTACGATAACGGCGAAATAGATGGCGATACGGTTACCGTTTTCCTCAATGGTAAACCCGTATTGGCTCATCAGGAGTTAACCGCCCGCGCTTTAAACCTTTATCTTACACTCGATAACAGCAAAGATGTAAATGAAGTAAGCCTTTTTGCCGAGAACCTCGGTAAAATTCCACCCAATACGGCATTGATGGTTGTTACCGACGGTATTTCGCGGTTCGAAGTATTTCTTTCCAGCTCTTATACGCAAAATGCCACAGTAAGGATCAAAAAACGAATATCCAGACACTAAATACCAATTAGCTAATGTGATAATTTGCTAATGTGCTAATGGAATACAAATAAAAATCCCGCGACTTTGTCGCGGGATTTTTATTATCATTTTACTACTAGAACAATTCCGGTTGCTCCGGATCTTCTTTTTGTTCTTTCATAATCCATTCAAATTCGGTGCTCTTGCTAAAGTCGGCCAGTTTGGTACCCACTGTTTTCCAGCCCATCACTTCTACCATTTCGGCGATCTTGATCTTCTGTGTGCGAACCTGTGCGCCCCGGCCCGTTTTTATTTGAACAACCGGCTCAGGATGTGTGGTTACGGCAGCCAGATAGTTGCCATCGCCTTCTTTTATCAGCATGAACTTATTACGCAAGGTAGAGGTTTCGATCTTGAAACGTTTTGCATTGAACTGCTGTTTATCGTTATCGAGGTAAATGGCAGTAACCACTTTTTCGGGATCGAACTTCTCTATCTTCATCACTTTCTCAATATCGAACTTCTGCGTCAGTTCCTGGTCGGTGATCTCGTAGTTACCATCGCTGTACACTACCAGTATCTTGTCTTCAGACTGGAAGCTACCGAGGTATTGTCCTTTCGCTTCATTACTTAAACGACCAAACTGATCATCGAACCAGAACTTTCTGCCACCGAGGGTTGATTTACCGGCTTCTTTAAATTTCACTGCTTTTACCCTGAACTTGGTAACCTGGTTACCCAAACTCTGGCGGGCCTTGATCTCCAGCTCTTCAAAATAGAAATCAAATTCTTTTTTACGAGCCGTACTGTTGGGGTCCAGAATAACCTTCACTACCTCTGCTTCGCCATTAGGGTTCGCGCTGAAGTAATGCACTTTACTTTTTTCCGAACCTTTATTGGTAAGATCGTATTCTTTATCGCGGGTAATACCGGTTACGTTAAAACGTTTGGCGTAAGTAACACCTGTTTTTGAATCCACATAGATCATATTGTATGTGGTACGCTCGTCGTTCTTCTGGAACACAGCAACGTGAATGATGTCTTTACCTATAAAGGCTTTATCACTCACCTTCACTATTTTCATTTTACCGGAACGGGTAAATGCAATGATATCATCGAGTGAAGAACAATCGGCAACAAATTCATCTTTCTTTAAACCGCTACCAATAAAACCATCGGCACGGTTCACATATATTTTGGTATTGGCAATAGCAACCTGTTTTGCCTGAATGGCTTCAAACAGTTTGATCTCGGTTTTACGCTCACGGCCTTTACCATATTTCTGTAACAGGTTCTCGTAATAAGCAACGGCAAAATCAACCAGGTTGTTCAGGTCGTGCTTTACCTGTTTTATTTCTTTATCGAGCCCTTTTATTTGTGCATCCAGCTCTTCAATATCGAGTTTGTAAATGCGGCGGACCGGTTTTTCGGTAAGCTTTACAACATCCTCGCGCGTAATATCGCGGCGAAGCTGTTTGCGGAAAGGTTTAAATGCTTCCTGAATGCCATCCAGCACTTTCTCCCAGGTAGCGTACCGTTTTTCCAGTTCTTTATAGATCTTTTCTTCGAAGAAGATCTTTTCCAATGACGTGTAATGCCATTTCTCCTGCAGTTCGGCCAGCTTTATTTCAAGCTCGCGCTTCAACAGCTCTTTGGTGTTTTCCGCAGAAATGCGCAACAGTTCATTTACACCAATGAAGGTTGGCTTTTTATCAACGATAACGCAGGCGTTGGGCGAAATGCTCACTTCGCAATCGGTGAAGGCATACAACGCATCGATGGTAATATCGGGCGAAATACCAGGCGCCAGGTCAATCAGTACTTCTACATCAGCAGCCGTGTTATCGGTCACCTTTTTGATCTTGATCTTACCCTGGTCGTTTGCTTTCACAATGGAGTCCATAAGCGCGGTAGTAGTAACGCCGTATGGAACGTCGCGAATAGCCAGTGTTTTTTTATCAACTTCTTCAATACGTGCACGTACACGTACTTTACCGCCCCGTTTACCTTCATTGTAATTGGTAACGTCAATCATACCGGCGGTTTGAAAATCGGGATACAACTCGAATTTCTTTCCGCGCAGGTATTTAATGGCGGCTTCTAATATTTCACAAAAGTTGTGTGGTAATATTTTGGTGGCCAAACCTACCGCAATACCTTCAGCGCCATGCGCCAGCAGTAAAGGGAACTTCATGGGCAGCGTTACCGGCTCGTTCTTACGACCGTCGTAGCTAACAGCCCATTCGGTGGTTTTGGCGTTAAAGGCAACATCCAATGCAAAGCGGCTTAGCCTTGCTTCAATATAACGGGGAGCAGCAGCATCATCACCGGTACGCACATCGCCCCAGTTACCCTGCGTTTCAATTAACAGGTCTTTTTGTCCCATGTTAACCAATGCATCACCAATACTGGCGTCGCCATGCGGGTGGTATTGCATACTTTGCCCAATGATGTTGGCCACTTTGTTAAAACGGCCATCATCCATTTCTTTCATAGCGTAGAGGATACGGCGTTGCACAGGTTTTAAACCATCTTCAACGGCCGGCACGGCTCTTTCAAGGATCACATACGAGGCATAATCAAGGAACCAGGTTTTGTATTGACCGGTTACGCCCGAATCGTTGTGTTGCTGTAAAAAACTATTGTCTTTGCTCTTTGCCATCTATTAGTTCTTAGTTCTTGGTTTTTAGTTCTTTGGCTTACCACGACAAGTCGTGTTAACTTGTCAACTTTTCAACCTGTTAACTTTATTGCGGGGCTTCTTCCGTTACGGCAGCAGCCTGGGCCGATTTAGCTTTTACTTCAAAATCTTTCATTCCCTTTAACTCTCCCTGCACATCGTAGTTACCACCAGCCAACAATTGCTTCAGGCGCCACAGCATATAGGCGTCGCCCGTAGTTTGTTTGCTTTTGTTAAGAAAGTTATTGATGATCTTGCTGGCCTTTTGCCAATCGTTGGTAATGTATTTCTTTAATTCCTCGTCGTAAAAGTCGTAATCTTTTTGTCCCAGCTTTTTACCACCTTCCAGTAAGCGAACGCCTTTTTCTTCGTTCTGCAGGCGTGTCCACTCATCGGGGTCAACTTCAAACTCACTCAGCGTAATGGGGCGGGCCAGTTTTTTGGCTTTTAAAAATTCCTTTGGTGGAATATGGCTTAACCATTCGGGATAAAAGATCAGCCCTTTTTCATTAATGAATGGCAGGTTATTCAGGTACAGGATGTATAATCTTCCCTGAAAATCTTTTAACTGGCTCATAAGCCAGTAATAACCGCTTACATCATGTTTATTTTGTGCCGCCCAAATGTAAACCTTCTCATCGGGGTTCATGGCCAGTTGAACAATGAGGTCAACAACGGTCTTCATATCATCTACTTCACCGGTATCTATTGTCATTTGTATTTCGGTACCGGCCAGTACTTCGCGCCACCATTGTTTGCGGGCTTCAATGCCTTCGTCGCTGTAAATATCTTTTATCGGTCCAACCGCGTAATCGTCTTTTATTTGAATAACATCACCCTGTAATGTTTCATCCAGCTCAATGGCTTTCTTTAATACTTCTACGTCGGGTTCGTTAAAAACTATGTGAATCATGGCGATCCTTTTAATCTTTCTACTAAATAAAAAGCATTGTAACTTCTAAATATCTGTTACAGGTTTCAAGGTACAAGTTGCAGGGCTTTAATTCGAGGCGACCTGCTGTTTTCAGTTTTCCTTCCCGGCACCCGGTATTTTGTATTCCCCGGTAACCGGTAACTGTATTTTGTATTTCCCTGTAACCTGAAACTTGTAACCTGTAACTCATACATAAGACCTCTATCGATAGTTATTTACCATTAAGCTTTCTTCTCCTCCGTCTCATCTACCAAATCAAGCTCTACGCGCAGGTTATCGATAATGAACTCCTGGCGCTCCTGGGTGTTCTTACCCATGTAGTATTCCAACAATTGCTGTACGTGCTCGCCCTGCTCAATGATCACTGGTAATTTGCGCATTTCCGGACCAATAAACCGTGCAAACTCTTCAGGTGAAATTTCTCCCAATCCTTTAAAACGGGTGATCTCGGGTTTGCCGCCCAGCTTTTTGATAGCCGCCTGTTTTTCTACCTCATCGTAGCAATAAAAGGTTTGTTTTTTATCGCGTACACGAAACAGTGGCGTTTCCAGAATATAAACGTGACCGTTCTTTACCAGGTCGGGGAAGAACTGCAGGAAGAAGGTCATCATCAACAAACGGATGTGCATACCATCCACATCGGCATCGGTAGCAATTACAATATTATTGTAACGCAGTCCTTCGTACCCTTCTTCAATATTTAAAGCGTGTTGTAACAGGTTGAACTCTTCATTCTCGTACACCACTTTCTTTGTTAAAGCAAAACAGTTCAAAGGCTTACCGCGCAAACTGAATACGGCTTGCGTTTCAACGTTGCGCGATTTGGTTATGGAACCGCTTGCAGAGTCACCCTCGGTAATGAAGATGGTGCTCTCCTTTTGCTTTTCAATTATGGTTTCTTTATCCTTGCCGGTTGGCTCATCGTTCAGGTGGTAACGACAATCGCGCAATTTGCGATTGTGCAGATTGGCCTTCTTAGCGCGCTCATTCGCCAGCTTTTTAATACCGGCCAGTTCTTTACGCTCGCGCTCGCTTTGCTCAATTCTTTTCTTCAACGCATCGGCTACCGTTGAGTTACGGTGCAAATAGTTGTCCAGTTCTTTCGACATAAACTCGCCTACAAAGTTGCGCATGGAGGGGCCGCCTTCATACACTACCTGTGAACCCAGTTTGGTTTTTGTTTGCGATTCAAAAACGGGTTCCTGCACACGCACCGAAACCGCCGCACAAATGCTGGCGCGAATGTCGGCCGCGTCGTAATCTTTTTTATAAAAATCGCGCAGGGTTTTCACCACCGCCTCACGGAAGGCTGCGAGGTGGGTACCACCCTGGGTTGTATACTGACCGTTTACAAATGAATAGTATTCTTCACCATACTGGTTCTCGTGGGTGAGGGCTACCTCAATATCTTCGCCTTTAAGGTGAATGATGGGATAGCGCAGTTCATCTTCGTTTGTTTTACGCTGCAACAGATCGAGCAAACCATTTTTACTAACGAACTTCTTGCCGTTGAAGTTAATGGTTAACCCGGCGTTGAGGTAACAGTAGTTCCAGATCTGGCTCTCGAGGTATTCATGTATGTAATGAAAGTTCTTGAATACCGTTTCATCGGGAATGAAAGTAACCAGCGTACCATTACTTTCAGTTGTTTTATTTTCTTTATGTTCTTTGGTAAGAACACCGCGCTCAAACTCGGCCGTTTTTTCCTTGCCTTCGCGAAAAGCGGTCACTTTAAAATAGGTACTCAGGGCGTTCACCGCTTTGGTACCTACCCCGTTCAAACCAACGCTTTTTTGGAATGCCTTGCTGTCGTATTTGGCGCCGGTATTTATCTTGCTCACCACCTCTACCACTTTACCCAGCGGAATACCACGACCATAGTCACGTACAGTAACCGATTTTTCACTGATATCAATATCAACCTGTTTACCATGACCCATGGTATACTCGTCAATACAGTTATCAATCACTTCCTTGATCAAAACGTAAATACCGTCATCGGGGCTTGAACCATCGCCCAGCTTACCGATATACATACCCGGACGCAGGCGAATATGCTCACGCCAGTCGAGCGATCGTATCGAGTCTTCGGTATAATCAAACAAGTTGTCTTTTTCTGTCTTTGCCATGTTTATACGGATTCTTCTAAGTTCTGAGTTTTGAGTATAGTTTGAGTCCTTACACCTCAAATGCTTATTTTCTATTATATCACCAGCTTAAGTACTACTTTCAGCTTCCGTTGTGTCACTCCCTTCAGCGCTTTATTCGCTATTCAGCCGGTTTTTAGTTTTTGTCCACGATCGGCCACCCGTTTATACATTATTCATTTTCACGCTATTATCCAGTTGAGAACCGGAATATTCGGAACAGCCGCACCCTGTGTGCAAAACGTACACCAAAAACGCCTGAACGGGCAAATATAGCCAAATGACGGATATCGTTTTTTGACAGAATTATTAACTAATGTGGAAAAAGGAAAAAATCAGCGCCCGGCACCTTAACGAAACTTTGGAAAAAGGATCTTCCCGGCCGCATAAATTATTGATTATTAACTAAAAACAAATATAATTTACTCGTTACAAAAAACAACCGGAAAAATTTTACACCCGCCCTACTTTCTGCGTGACAAAAATTCCCTGCCAAACCATACGACTATGCACCCAGGTGCCAAACGCCGGTTAGCCCACGAATAATTATGGGTAACACCTACTTTATTACATAGCAAAAAAAGAGATATTCCCTAGATATCCCGTATATATTCCGTAGATAACCCATATATATCCCCTCTCTTATTAGAGTGGGAATATCTATGGTATATGTTGCTAACAATTGTAAATCAACATGGTAATATCGCTATACGAGCTATTATTAGTTCTGCCTGCATACCTGGTATAACTGAGGGAGCACTGGCAGTTATCCTTTATTTAATAGCGGTTAAAATACAGCCGGCTACTCGCCTACCATTATTTTCAACGGCATAAATACTTAAGTTGCAGTCGATTCCATAATTTGATCCATATGAGTATAGCATTGGCCCAACTAACCGATGTTTCGGTGACCCTGAACAACATTGATATTATAAAAAACATCAATCTTACCATTCAGCCCGGCGAACAATGGGCAATCGTGGGTAAATCGGGCAGTGGCAAAACCACCCTGGCCCAGGCCATTTCGGGCCGGCTATTCCATGGCGGTTCAGTTACCTGGCATTTGCCGCAGCATAGCCACGCCAATCGTATACTGCTTATTGAACAGCAACATCATTTCAAAAACCGCTCAAATACAAGCGATTTCTATTATCAGCAGCGATATAATTCATCCGATTCGGAGGACACCATTACGGTTCAGGAAGAATTGCAGCCGTTAATTGATGCTGCACCCAATACAAATTGGATAGAACAATTGCACCTCACCCACGTGCTGCAGGAGCCACTGATACAGCTTTCGAATGGAGAAAATAAACGCCTGCAACTGGCCAAGGCCCTGTTCCTTGACCCCGCCGTGCTTATTATGGATAACCCGTTTGTGGGGCTCGATGTGGAAGGCCGGCAAACCCTGCACCGCATCATCGATTCTATTGCGGCCAGCGGCATTACCATTATACTTATTACGCCACCGCTAGACCTGCCGGAATGTATTACCCATGTGGCCGTACTGGAAAACGGAAAGTTGATGAAAGCAGGTGAAAGGCAGGATGCAGCCATTGCCACCACAAGTACTGCCCCCACGCTACCGGCCGAGATCATTAATAAATTAAGATCATCGGGTGATAGTAACCATTTTGATACAGCAGTAAAAATGGTGAACGTAACCATTCAATATGGTGAAAAAGTAATTCTGAATAAGATAAACTGGGAAGTAAAGAAAGGCGAATGCTGGAGCATTTCAGGGCCCAACGGCGCTGGTAAAAGCACCCTGCTTAGCCTGGTAACGGCCGATAACCCGCAAGCCTATGCCAACGAGCTGTACCTGTTTGATAAACGACGGGGAAGCGGTGAAAGCATTTGGGATATTAAACGACGTATTGGTTTTGTTTCGCCCGAACTGCATTTATACTTCGACCGGGGCACCTCCTGTTTTGATGTAATTGCCTCTGGTTTGTTCGATACCATTGGATTGTTTAAAATAATGACTACCCAACAAAAAGAGCAGGTACAATCGTGGATAGCTTTATTACAATTACAGGCTGTACAACACCGGCCTCTTTTTCAATTATCGCTGGGTCAGCAACGTATGGTGTTACTGGCACGGGCGCTGGTAAAAAACCCGCCATTGCTTATATTAGATGAACCCTGCCAGGGACTCGATGAAGAGCAGATAAGTTATTTTAAGCTTTTGATAGACCAGCTTTGCAAAACGTTCAATACTACGTTGCTGTATGTAAGTCATTATAGTAAGGACCTGCCTTCCTGTATTAATAATGCTGTAGTACTGAATAACGGGAACATGGAAGTTAGGAAGATATAGTTCCGGTTACCAGTTACCGGGTGCCGGCACCTGGTAACCGGAACCCGGTAACTGGTAACTATCTTTTTATCACTTTTTGTGTAACCACTTTATCACCCAACACTACCTGTACCATGTATACGCCACTGGCGTACCTGCTCATATCGAAGCCATAGCTGGTGCTGCCTGAGGCATTTATTATCAGCGAAGCAACCCGCTGACCGGTACTGTTAAAAATATTAATACCTTTTACATATGCTGCGTGGGGGAAGAACTGAACATTGATCCTATCGGTAGTTGGGTTGGGCGTTATCATAAATCCTTTTGTTTTTAGTACCGGATTTATGGCTACACTGTATACATTAACATCATCGATATAAATATTATTCTCGTGACCGGTGGTATTGGCAAAAGCCAGTAAAATTTGTCCGGTATTAATGTAAGACGTAAGGTTCACCGAATCTTTACGCCATTCATCGGCCGTTGGTTTAAAAGCAGTAGAAAGGGGCTCGCTATGGGTAATAAGATCGCTGCCTGCTTTTTTGTACAGGCTGGTATAGGTGGCGCCACAATCTTTACTTACCAGCACTTGCAGTGTATCGAAATGGTTTCCGGTGGTTTTAGGATCGGTTACCACTGCTGCCGCAAGCTGAAAGGTCATAAAGGCCGAATCAACATTGGCTAGGCTTACTACAGGTAAGCGCAGGTAATCTACACGGCCATTGGCCACATAGTCGAAGTTCCGTATACCAGCAGCTGCGTTACCGGTTTTGCCAACACCGGTCACTCTTTCCCAGGTAATGCTTTGGTCGGCATTTATAAGGTCCCAGCCGGCCGGCGGAAAAGCAACGCCTTCAAAACTTTGCGTTACCGGTGGTGAAAGTGGCTGATTATAAAGAAAGCTCAATGTAATGGCGTCGTTTGCGACATTCTCATCGGGCGTGCCATTGGCATTTGTTATTACTACATTTAATGTATGAACACCTTCAGTTTGAACGGTGAACTGGTTCAATGTTACATTCGTTTCCTTCAGTGAGGCCAATGAGCCCGTCCAGTTTGTAGTTGATACAGC
Source organism: Niastella sp. OAS944 (assembly GCA_024809215.1). GTDB lineage: Bacteria > Bacteroidota > Bacteroidia > Chitinophagales > Chitinophagaceae > Niastella. The sequence continues at coordinate 918,068 of JANUBW010000001.1, forward strand.
GCCATTATCGATACTGGCAAGTATGGTAACCGCCGTTAAGGTTTGAGCGCCCGTGTTGCGTAATGTGATCACCGGTGAAAAATTAGGGCTGCATAAACGCTGCAATGGCGTGTTAATGCTTTTGGCCGCGGCATCGAGGTTATAGGCCACTACAGGGTCGGCACCATTGGAGGTCATTAGCGAAACACGGTATACATTCAATGCGGTTTCCATGCGGTCCTTTTGGTCGAGGGTGAACATTACCATACAGGCATCGTCGGTATAATCCATGAAGTTCTCATACATGATGCCATTGCCCCCGGTGGTACAATTATCGGTTCTGGGCGATGAACCGGAAGGACAGCCTGAGGTATAGTTACCCTGGTTGGGTGTATCGTCAATATCATCGGAGCCGGCGCAACCAGCATCATCGCCCCAAATGTGCAACAGGTTAAAGAAATGACCCGTTTCATGCACTAATGTACGGCCCAAACCATAAGCGCCTATAGCTCCGGGCAAAGAATTAGGCGTTACTACAACACCATCTTCTGCCGGTAAACCGCCACCCGGGAATGTGGCATAGCCCAGATAGTTTTGCGACAGATTGGTGATCCATACATTAAAGAACCGGGTATTATCCCAGGCATCGGCGCCACCAGATGCAGCGTATTTAACCCGGGCATCGTTGAGGTCGAAATTATCTCTTGTAGTGACTACCCTTTCAATACCGGTATGCGATTCATTGTTTGGGTTACGTTGTGCCAGTTTAAACTGAATAATTGTTTTAGCATATAACGGCTTGAAAAAAGAAGGGATCTTCGTTGAATCGGCATTTGTTCCTGAATAATCCAGGTTCAACCGATCAACCTGTGCCTGTATTTGGGCGTCGGTAACAACATTGGGGTTTTGCAGCACTATGTGAAAAACAATTGGAATGTAAACAGTAGTGGCTTCTACCCTTGCCTGCTGAAGTTTAAGTTTTCTATTGAGGATATCCTGCTTTACGCGTAGTTTTTGGGCCTCAAATTTTGCTTTAAGGGAAGGGTCCTTTTGTAAATTATTCGTCAACACTTCCATTGATCCGCATCTGTCTTGCGCCCTGGCAGGGGTTAAAGTAACCAGTAAACATACAAGACAGGGTATCAGACTTAGTAAAGTTTTTCTCTTCATATTAGGTCGTTCGTACGATTACATACGTAATATCCATAAAAAATGTTGGTTTTCGAATTTAAAAATAGATGGGTGACCCCGTTTTATCGGTAAACGATCATTTAGTCACTATTGGCTGGTATAAACACCTAAATACTGTTTTTCTACTGTTTTTTAGTTGTATGTTGATTAAATTCTACAGGTGTTTTTTAAATAATTATGCCACCGCCAGCACTAAAAATGTTAAAATAATTTCTTATAACTGGTTGATTGTTCTGGCATAGTACTTGTCTACGAATAAACACATCTCCAGTACCAGATCTTAATTCATTCCCTACTAATATTAGAAGAAGTTCTTGTTAGATATTGAAGTGTTAGAAACCATTTTTGTTAAACCTATAATTGTTGAGTTATGAAGAATGCCAAGATGAGCATGGCAGCTATTGCATTTGCTGCCGCCGGATTATTTGCTTTTAATGCAGTTAGAACAGGATCAGTGAAAGGTTCGGTGAATCCGGCTGATGCTGCTGTTAGAGCATGGGCTTTATCATCTACTGATACATTAAAAGCCGAGATCAATAAAGGAACATTCGAAATTACCGATGCCAAACCAGGTACCTATCGTGTAATTATTGAAGCCAAACCGCCTTATAAAAATGCCGCGAAAGATGGTGTTACAGTTGCAGACGGTCAGGCAACCGATATTGGTGAAATTAAGCTGGAACAGTAGAAGTTCCCAACTAAGTTTTAGTGTAAAACAGAAAAAAATAAATGTGCCCTTCGCCAATGGCGGGGGCACATTTATTTTTGCGAATACAATTAGTGTTTGAAGAAACTATCGGGGATGGTTATGGGCGCACCGGCGCCTTTACTGTATTTTAATTGTAAAGTAAAACCGCCGCCGCCTTCAATAAAGTTGAGCTTAAAGGGATGTAAGCCTTTTCTGAGGGCTATTTGTCCCGATTTTTCCAATGGCGCATGTTGGCCATCGTTATTTACTACTTCTTTATCGCCAATATATAAAACACCGCCATCATCAACCAGCAGGTAAAAACTATAAATACCGGTTTCAGGAATATTGATATACCCGGTGTATTGCATGCCAAATGATGGTGCTGAAACACCAACCGGCACAGCGGCGTTTGCTGCAACAAACTGGCTATCGGGTTGTTTGTCCTTCATACCAATGGTATTAAGGAAATACTTTTTATAGAAGCTGGCTTTTAACCCGCCTGCAGCATTTGCAACCATAACCGGCTCCAGATATTTTTCTTTTTTATAGTTGAGCGAATAAATATCGCCCCGTAAACCGCCTGGTGTAAAAGCAGCCAGCTTTATGGTACCGGGTTGTTTTATTACAAGTGGTTTGCTTAACGTTGGAGATGTGGCTACCGGCAGGCTTCCATTGGTAGTATATCGAATTACCAGGTTGGGCAAGGGCTTTTTTATATCCAGTACGGCCTGGTCGGTAAACACATTGTTTTCGGCAAAGCCCTGCAGGTCGGGCAGGCGGTAATGAATGCCTAATACTTCTAAACGATTGTAATGGGCCGGCAGCCGTTGTTGAAATGAATTGAAATCAAGTTGTTTGCTCCAAACCCGTTCGGCCAGTGAAAGCATACGGGGAAAATATAAATAATCGGCGCGGTTCTCTGAAGGCACGCGTTCCGTCCACAAATTGGCCTGCGCCCCTATAATGAATGTAGCTTCCTGTGCAGTGAGTTTTTCGGGCACTACACTAAAATGATATATATTCGAGATGGAATGGGCATCGGGCAGGTTATCGAAATACAATGGGTTACCCGGGCTCATAATAACTTTATTGCCATTACGGGCGGCAGTAACCGGTGCATCGGGCACCCAGCTTCGCCAGTACATTACATTGGCCGTTGGGCTTATTCCACCTTCCAGTATTTCGTCCCAGCCAATTAGTTTTCTTCCTTTTGAATGAAAGAACTTTTCCATTCTTTTTACAAAATAGCTTTGCAGTTCGGCAACATCTTTCAACCCCTCTTTTTGCATTAGTTCTTTACAAAGCCCGTTTTGCGCCCAGGTTTTGCGGTCAACCTCATCGGCGCCCAGGTGAATGAACTCCGAAGGGAAGATGTCCATGATCTCGGTAAAGATGTTTTGCGCAAATTCAAACGTGCTTTCTTTGCAGGGACAAACAGGCGTTGAAAACAGTTCGCCCCATTTGCTGCCGCCTTCGCAACTGAGCTCGGGAAAGGCATGTATGGCAGCCATCATATGGCCTGGCATATCAACTTCGGGAATAATATCTATATAGCGGGCGGCTGCATATTTAACCAGGTCTTTCAACTGTTGCTGGGTATAAAATCCGCCGTATAATGTTTTTCCATTGCGTTGAATGATGTGCTTTGGCTCTATGGCCATATCGGGGTTTTCTTTCTGTTTGCTTATACAGAACGAATCATTTTTATCGAAAGTGCGCCAGGCGCCCTGTTCGGTAAGCTGTGGGTACTTCTTTATTTCAACACGCCAGCCCTGGTCATCGGTAAGATGAAGATGTAGTTTGTTGAGCTTATACAAAGCCATGGCATCGATGAGCTTTTCTATATATGAAATAGCAAAGAAGTGACGCGATACATCGAGGTGAATGCCACGCCAGGCGTATGCAGGTTCATCTGTAATGGTGAGCGCTGGCAAACGAAGGCTTTGTACAGCTCCCCCTTTCTTTTCAATTTCGGGCGATAACAATTGTCTTATGGTTTGTACTGCGCGGAACATGCCGGCAGGCGTGCCGGCTTTCAGTAATGCCTTTTGTTCTGTAATAGCAATAGTATAACCTTCGGGCGAGGTAATAGCAGCATCTTTCTGTAGCTCGATCACTTTAGTTGATGGCCTGGGTAACGATTTACCAGATGGAATAAAGCCTGATAATGCTGCCAATGCCTCATTAAACCCATCTTTTGTGTCATACACTATGCCTGTACCGGGTGTAATAATGAATTCACCCTGGCCGGTTGTAAGTGAAGCCGGGTAAGGGATCAGCGATGGTTTGGTGGTTTGAGCCTGCACATGGCTAATAAATAATACTACAATGCAAGTGCATAAGGACCGGGGAAAATGTCTTCTTCTTATCGATTTCATCCGCTTAGTTTTTAATGCTTTATCTACAGATCAGTGCATAAAAATAGCGGTTTGTAATCAGATAGCTACTTCTTCCTGCTTATCGACTATTTCCATAGCTGTATTAGTTTTCTAAAATGTAATGATATAGCACTCAATAATTTGATCAATTTACACATTACTATAGAAAATCATTTATGGCATAATGATTGCGCCAATAGCGCCAATTATGTCGCCTTATTCCTCGTTATAGATCAAAGAAAAAATCCGGTTACACTACCAGAAGATCATTCTAAGAATCATTAGTCCGGCTTATTTTTCCCCCGATCATTTACTGGCAACCAGTTCCTTCCATTACTAATGGTAATGCACTATTGTGTTCTGTGTAAATACACAGAAAGGGAAAGTATTTATGAAACCCAAAATAAACTTTGAAAAACTATGTCAGTACAACTATGGAAGGTGCTGTTACCCGCACTGGGGCTGTCAATTATGTATACAGCCTGCCAGAAAAAAGATTCCGCTCCCGTTGAAAACAGTAGTAACTCCGAACCCACTGCAAAATTCTCAGGTGTTACATTTAGTGATCCAACCAAACTGGCTAAGCTGCCTGTTGTTATGTCTTCGGAGTTTTATCAGCAGCAGCAAGGTGCAAGAAAGAGAACACCTACCAGCCCCACCAACCCACCTTCAGATACCACAACCATTACACCTCCTCCTACAACAGTAATACCCCCTGCTACCCTGCCTGCCAGTTATATATTATTAACGCCAACTCCCGGCAACCAGGGCAGTGAAGGTTCATGCGTTGCATGGGCTGCAGCTTCGGTAAGGTCTATTGAACAGTATTATAGAACTAATGCAACCAGTTACAGCAATGCCAGCAATATTTTTAGTCCCGAATATATCTTTAATCAGATAGAAGTGGGCGGTTGCGGTTCATCCTCTATGTACGATGCATTTGGATTAATGGCAAACAAAGGTGTTTGCACCTGGCAAACCATGCCTTATAGCAGTGCAAATGGTTGCAGCCTGCAGCCTGGTACAAGCCAGAATACTGAAGCAGCCAAATATAAAATAGGTTCTTATTCTATAATTTATGGTACCGATACAACGGCGATAAAAAGCTCCCTTGCAGCAAAACATCCTTTGGCTTCTGTAGTGGTTATCGATAATAATTTTTACAGCGCAGGCCCGGGTTACATTTGGAATTCACAAGGAGCGGGTATTATAGGACATGCCCTTGCTATTGTTGGTTATGATGATTCAAAACATGCTTTCAAAGCAATGAATTCATGGGGCACCAGCTGGGGTGATGCAGGATTTATTTGGATCGACTATGCCTTTTTGAGTTCCGTTGCTTATGAACTGTTTGTAATTAATTAAAGCGTAAAAAAGAGCTGCCCCTTACGAAGCAGCTCTTTTTATTTCTAAATCCTCAGGGAACGTTTACTTCTTTAATTCCAATATTGAACCTCTAACTGATCTGTCTCCTACTTTAAGTTTGTAAATAAGTGACTGATTACTTAAACGTGTGCTGAATTGTACGGTTTTTGAAATACCGGCATCTATCTTTCCATCAAAAGCAATTCCCACGCGTTGTCCCTGTATATTGAACACTTCAAGAACAGCACGGCCACTTATTGGTGAAACAAAGCGGAAGTTTACCGTATTACTGAAAGGATTGGGGTAGGCCTTTACCTGCAACTCTGTGCTTATTGGTACAGCAGTAGTCTTAGGATCAACTACAGGCATGCTCTTGTTGAGCGTTTTTACCGGTTGTTTAGTAGTTGGACTGGTAAGAGTAACCGGCGCTGATGTAATTGTTTCCTGAGTACTTTGTCTTGCAGGAAGCGTATTTGACACTACACAGGTATCGATTCTGATAACCTGTTTTGTTTCTTTTTTATTACCACAGGCATCAATAGCAACCCATGTTCTGTATACTGTATCAATATACATTAGCTTAACACCACAGCCATTATTTGGTGCACTGGCTGTTCCGGTATTCAATGGGTTGGTAGATGCACCACATGCAATATTCTTATCATCCGGATCGGAAAGTGTAAGCACTGAATTCACTTTTACATCAACTTTCAACGAGCAGGTTGTATTACCAAAACCGCTTGCAGAAGTCAATGCAAGTTTAACGGTGTATTCAGTATTACATGCCGTAGCTGCGGTTACGTTAAACGAATTAGTGTTGGTTGTTGTTCCCGGAATAGCATTGTTAGTATTGTTTTCCAACGTCCATGCGGCTGTGAAGCCTGTCGGCAGCGCATCGGCTCCAGGTTGTCCATCAGGATTATAAATGTATGTATTAACACTCTTTGGACAAACCGGGTTTGGACCCGTTACCGTACATGGCGGAGCGGAACCTGTTACGTTAATACAAATGGTATCCTTGTCATCGCAGTTCAGTCCGTTTGATGCCGTTGCTATGATCCTGTACGTTTTACCGAAAGCATTAGCACTTTTGACTTCAAAAGTACCGTTCTTCCCATTAGGTGTGAAAGTTGCCTCTGTAGTAGGCACAGTACCACCGCTTGAATAAGTAAACGTAAAGGTAGTGGTTTGTGCTGTTGTTGTTGCTACAACATTGGCAGTCTTTATTTGAAGCGCATCGAGAATATAAAGTTCCGGACAGGCTGCTGTAGATGTATTACTCTTTGTTAAACCTGTTGTAAGGGTTGCATTAAGGTCAACCGACGGAAGCACGTCGAAATCGCCAGTTGCCATATCTTGTTGCGAAGCGCTTAATTCAGCGGAGTTCCGGGTTTCCATTAAGAATTGTTGGAAACATAAATTACCCAACCTGGTGAGGTCAACGCTTCCTTCAAAAAAAGAACCGGTAACATAAAGGCCAACAGGACCGCCTTTTGATTGATAACTCCATTTTGTTACAACAGTGTCCGGTACATCTTTTGGTGCGCTGTTAACCATCGCAGCTGCCGGAGCAGTGGATGTTGTAAGTAATTGAAAAGTGGCCTTGCCACCACTGTACCCGAGAAACGTATATATTTTAATGTCTACAGTACCGCCACCATTAACGAAATTACTTAGTATCAGCAGGTCGCCATACTCCGGCGGGGTAGCGCTCAGGTTAGCCGCCTTATGGTCGCCATTAAATGTACCGTCGGGTTTTGGGAACACATCATTTAAAAAGAACCAGAAACCGATCTGGGCGGTACCGTTTATGGCAGTGCGGTCGCCACAGAAATACAGCGTTGAGCCAATAAGGGCCACAGCGGTGTTTTGAATGTCGCCCTTATCATTAGTACTACCTCTATTCCAATGCCATTTAGTAGGAAGTATGTTATCATCCTGGCTGCCCTGTGTAAACTGATCATCATTTGAATTGGTAGAGTCGTGTAAAAATGTTTTGGCAGCGGCGTTGCTGCCATTTAATACTGCAGGCCAGTCTTTGGGGTCTCCATCAACAGTAATCGTTTGGGCAAAAAGAGCCGTCATAGAAAAACTGAGCACAAGAAGCAATAACAAGTTTCTGATAATGCGCGTTAGTAGTTGATGATTCATAAGTAACACTTTTTGATGTTAAAAAATAGTACTGATGCAGAATATTACTTTCCAACGGTGTCAGGAGCCCGCGCAACAGGTTGTATATAGTAAATTATATATTGGGAACTTCCATTTTCATCATACGACATATAGTATCGGTTTAACAGATAGACAATGGTATACCTGTTCGACACTTCATAGCATTACAGCCATGACTTGCCGATCCTGTTCAACAATAAAATGCCTGTGCTTTTTGCAAACAGCAATACTGTAAAGAAGCAGCTCTGTTTAACACTACTCAATGCGGAGATTGGAGAAATTAGTGATATACACTTTCCCTGAAACGATTAATCTTAATACGGATGTGCTGGCAAGAATGATGGATTAATGAGGGAGCGAATCTATTCTTAAAAAATCAGGTTGATTAGAAGGGACACAAATCAGGCCCTAAGGTATAAACAATATTTATAATAATTATGCATTGTTAATAAGAATCATATTGATACCCATTTTCCTTTTTATTGAGATCAATGAAATGAAAAAGCCCCGGTGAAGGGGCTTATCAACAAATTAATTACCATTCTTCTTCAGTGCAATGATCTTTGCTATATAGTCCATCAATTCAGTTTTTGCCTGCAGATACTCGCTATTTTCGCCAGGAGAAACTGGTTTAGGTTGCAGTAGTTGCTCGGCTATTTCCTCAACCTCTAAATTTTCTACAAAATACAATTGAACAACCTGCTCAACGAACTCATTTATGTAAGCATCAAAATCACTCGCCCGTTGCATAGCATTCTGATCATTGCTTTTTAATTTCCTTCTTTCAGTGGCCGACAGTTCTGTAGTGAGGTAAGTAAGATCTACCGGTACTGTATTCACCATGTCGGCAGCAACTGTTTTCAAACCATTGCAGTAAGCACAATTGCCGGGTAACCATTGCATTTCTTTCTTTAATCTTTTAATATCATTTTCATCAACATGGCCCTTACCAAGGCATCTGGGACAGGTTACCTGGTCATTTGATCTTTTGAAAAATCTATTTAAAAAGTTCATCTATTAAAATTGTAGGGTTAAAAGGTTCTATATCTGATTATGATAACAGCTCAATGATGGCTGCGTTATTCTGTGTTTGGGCAAGCGATAATGCAGTATGGCCACCTTCAGCTTCAATTAACCTATCGGCGCCATGCGCCAGCAATACTTTCAAGATATCAATGTGCCCCATTTCTGCAGCTCGATGCAAAGCCGTAAAACCACGGTCATCGCGGTGGTTAATTGTAGCGCCCGATTGTAACAACAGGTTCACCTTATCGATGTTATTTGATTGTACTGCATTCATAACAGGCGTAGCTCCTTCCAATGAAGCAACGTTGGGATCGGCACCAAGCGCCAATAATTTTTCCATAGCTTCAAAAGGACCGGCCACCGCCCAATGCAATGGGGCCAACCCATCCTGAGCAAGTGTATTTTTATGGATGCCGGCACTTATATGCTTTTCAATTCCATCTATATCGCCCCGGGCAACTGCTATATGTAACAGGGAGTGTGACCTAAGTTTACCATTGGTAACTGGAATGAAATTCAAATCAAAGGTGCCAACCTGCGCCATATTTCCAAACATTGAAAATGCCCAAAGGCCGGCTTCCTTTGAGTTTGGTCCCAGCTCTTTAAGTAAAGGGGCAGGCACTACTTCATTAATACCGTGACTTATGACCAGGTAATTCAGCACTGCCTTTGTAAATGCAGGGTCTTCATCGCCCATGAATTCACCAGTTATACTTTTTATGATCAGTTGATCATTTTCCTGAATGGTCTTTGCAATAACATGCACGCGGCGCGTCCAGCTGCGAACAAAGATCAAATTTTCGCCAGTATAAAAAATGGCCCATTTATGTTCCATTGTATCCGGAATAAACAAAACGCCGGGCGCCAGATAACCATCTATTGGAATAACCAGGTTGGTTGTGATTGTTTTGTCATATAAAGGTTGTTGCCCCCAAAACACGGTACCATCTTCACCACCATACGATACCGCATTGGTAGCCATTTGCGGGTCTTTCGATGATGAGAGCATGGAAAGCGTTATGGGCCGTAGATCGAGCAACGGTATGTTCCAGGGACTATTTTCAGGCGCTATTAACGGTAACACTTCGGAACCTGCTTGTGGCGTTTCAGCAATTGTATCGGGTACAGGAGTATTTACTTTAGGTTGCTCCTGTTTTCCTTTTCCAAAGAGTTTTTTAAAGTTGAACATAAAGGCGTTAAGGTTTTATTTGACAGTTACGTTCTAATATAAATAAGGCAATATAAATATAATCGTAAGGTATGTCCAGAACAGGGCCAGCGTTATATGCACTGTAGTTTCAAACGTTTTTCCCTTCCAAAGCTTTGAGGAATATCCAAAGAATTGAATAATTAATCGTGCGCCCCAAAAGATGCCTATGCCCAATGATATTCGTTTACCCAATGGTGTTTCTATCAGTTCACTGGCAGAGGTGAGGCAAAGTAAGCCAACCAAAAACACGGCAAATGCAATAAAGAACGAATGCACATACATGATCTGCCGGTTTATTAAAGTCAATTTACCTAAATCCTGCTTCCAACTAAAATATTTTGGGAAGTAAAAATGCAGCAAGGCCAGGGTTATTAACAGGATACCGATTATCTTAAAGTGTATTTCCATTTAAATAAAAGAGTTAAGGGGTACAACTGAATACGCTCATAAAGGGAGTGAATTTTGTTTCACTGAAAGAAGAAAACCCTGCCTGTTTAAAAGCGTCTTTCCAGGTAGCCCGTGAGAAAAAATGCGTGAACCCCACTGAGAAAGCCACAAAGTTTGGGAAATCGCGCAAATGTTCTACCATAATCACTTGTGCGCCGGGTTTACAAATGCGATAACATTCTTTCAGAAACAAGATCTTTTCAGCATGCGATCTTATTTCATGCGCCGCCGATAAAAGAAAAACAAGATTTACGCTTTTATCTTCAACAGGTATAGCATTGGAAGCTATTGTTCTTGTATTGGGATAAACCAAACTCACTTTACGTGCTCTTACTATAGCCGGTTCGGTATGTTGCTGTGCATTATAGAAGTCAAATACTTTTAGCTCTGCACCGGGGAACCGTTGTTTGATGATAAAACTCGTTTCATCAAAACCAGCATTTATATTAACGATGTGTGCTACGTTATCATCATTACTGACCAATGGTTTTAACCAATGAAAATTATAATAACCCGAAAAATCGTATACCCAGGCCGAAACGATGAGGGGCATTATTAATCCATATAAAAAGGCAATTACAATTAATTTAAAAGCAAATGCAGGCCATTCAAAATAAACATATGCGGCAAAAAGCAACGTTAATATACCAAGCCCCGCCACATAAAAATGACGGTTAAAACTTAAGATATTCAATACGCCCTGAAATGGCCTTCTTTTTACTTCCATTGTTCTACTTTTCCTTTTTTCCAATAATAGGGAATGTTGCGAATGATAAATGCATTTGCCAGCCTGCTATCCTGAAGCTTCATCTTTTCTAAAAATGAAAAATTACAATCAATAACTTTTACGGGTGCGGGTGTCCAGTTCTCGCGCACGCCTTCAATGATCAATACTTGCTGTTTATTTTCATTAACAGTAAAAGTAAATGGCAGCGGTCCGGCAAAACGACGGGCTTCCTTCCAGTCGGCAAAAGGAGAACCGGCAGGTAAAGCCACCTGCCCCTCTTCTCCATCTTCTATACATACTTTAAATCCCGACTTATTAGAACTTATCTCTGTTATGTTATGCAGGCGTTTTTGATTTATATCGGTAGTGGTATAATTATAATGGGTAAATGTATTCCCCATTATCTGCATTTTCTTTTTATCGGTTTCCGACTTCAAAATATACAAACCACGTAATCGTTTGCCCGCCCGGGTGGTATACCGCACAAAAACGCGGTAACCGATGAGGAAAAAATCATTCCCTAATATTTTTGGAAACCCTTTTGGCCGTAATGCTTTTGTTTGAACCATTGCCACTGCAATGAAAGCCCATTTATCATTGAATGTATCTAACTGCAGGCATGCAGGGACCATCGGTTGTATTTGTTCTTTTGGAATGGCATAGGTGAAAACGAGAGAGCTTTCAAAAAAAGCTTCTACAGCAAAGGGATGATCTTTAAGAAAAGAGAGCATGGTTACTGGTGCGCCGGTTTTAATTTGAGATAAAACGTGTTATACCATATAACAAGTATGAACATGCAGGCAAATAGTAAATTTAGCCTTCCCCACAAAAGCAGATCGGGCACAAGTATAAATTCCAGCACATTCATAACTGCAATAATTACAATTTGGGTAACAGCATTTAACCGCGGCCACAGTGCTGCTACAACCCAGGCAGCCATACCAATTTCTGCAAACCCAATGGCCTTTGTAAACACAGTTGCATATTGCTCACCTAAGATCCTTGCAACAATCTGCTGATGCCGGGGCACCAGGTTCAACACCTTGCAAAAAAGGCCGTTTACTAACCATATAGCTGCAATACAATAATTTAATAGCTTGTTTATTATCATACAAAAACAAAAAAAGGCATCAGGTCTTCTTCGACCTAACGCCTTTTGTCTGGTGTTGTAAAGATAACAAACACCCGCCATACATTATAATTTTTTCGATAGAACAGCGCATACAGCAGGTATTAACATTCCTTTTAGCTGGCCGGCGCCTGTTTTAACCAAACTTTTTAAACGCCCGTTTTTACCTTTCCTGCATCATTTTAAACCAGTTATTACTATGAAAAAAAATTTACAACTGTTATGCATCTTTGCATTGAGCATAATTACCTGCACAGCACAGGAAACTACAGAACCTGTTTTAAAAAGCAGTAACCGGATAATTTTGCATTTTGACGACACAACCGGGGTATTCACCCGTATGGGAAAATTGCTTATAGACCTTGGTTATGATATTGAATACAAAGACCGTGAATTTGGCATTCTCAGAACGAAACCCCTCATTTATTCTTCTGAGCGTAAATCCTCCGCTTCATTAAAAACGATCTTCCGCGACAGCACAGTTACACTATATTCCGATTTTGGTTTTGACGATTATATCTATGACGTAAAGTATACAACCCAAAAGGGAATATTTACCGGCATTTCTACCAAAGCCTGGGCAGAGATGATGAAGATCGCAGAACTACTTAAACCGAAAACCATTACTTATTCCCGGTTTGAATAAGATCAGCTACAGAGCTATAATGATAACGCCTGTTTTAATTGTGCGGCAAACTGGTAATCGTTTCTTGCATGGGGAACTTTTTGTTGCAAACCGGTTTTACCGGCAACCCTGAGGAATTCTTCAAACCCGCCTTTTGGCACCAGGGTGATCTTCAGTGGTTCAATGGCTTTATGTGTAACAACATCTTTATAAGAGAAATTTCGCTCACAGATCTTTTTATCGAGGCGGGCAGCAAAATCAGCCATATCCTTAGGCATTTCACCAAACTCTATGAACCATTCGTGATAAGGCAACGTTCCATCATCTTTGATGTTGGGGGCAACGGTATATTCAACAATGGTAGCATTACATTCGTTCGCGGTTTCTGCTATCGACTTTTCTGTTTCTTCAACAGTTACGTGTTCACCAAATGCAGAAATATATTGAGCTATTCTTCCTGTGATCTCTATACGATGCGGGAATACCGTTTTAAATCTTACCGTATCGCCGTTAATATAGCCCCACAACCCCGCATTGGTATTCAATACCATGGCATAGCTAATGCCTGTTTCTACCTCGTTCAATGAAACCCTTTTGGGATTCTCGTTGAACACTTCATTTACAGGAACAAATTCGAAGAAGATGCCATTATTCAGGATCAGTTGCATGCCTCGTTCTTCCAAACAATCCTGGTAAGCCAGCAACCCTTCGGTAGAAGGATAGGTTTCATATACATCAAATGGCATATCGATGTATTTCTTTATCTCGGGCAAAAAGGGTTCATAATCCATACCGCTCAGAATAAGCAACTGGAAGTTGGGGAACAGTTGTTTAAAGTCATTTCCTGTTTTTTCTTTCAGTCCTCTTAAAAAAACCAACAACCAAACCGGCATAGCAACAATGATACGGATATCATTTTTCCCTGCCAGATCGATCATTGCTCCTATCCGTTCCTTATAATCGGGAATGGCGTTTATTTCATCTGAGGGTAACCGTAACCATTTGTACCACCAGGGCACACGACTGTTGCCTATAGTAGAAATAGGCGCTGTTTTAATGCCATTGATATCTTCGAAGAAATGTCCGTCGGAAAAGAACAATGATTTCCCTTTTACGAATGCCACTTTATTGTACTTACAGGCATAATTGAGGGCGGAATATTGTCCGGCCCCAATATGATTATTAAGCGAGTCTTCCGTTACCGGAATGTATTTTGTTTTACTGGTAGTACCGGAGGTTTTACCAAAGTATGCCGGCCGGCCCTTCCATAAAATATCTTTTTCACCAGCCTTTATTCTTTCTATATAGGGCAGTAATTGTTCATAATTGCGCAGTGGCACCCGGGCTTTAAAATCTTCATACGACCTTATATTATCGAAATCGTGGTCTTTACCAAAAGCGGTGTGTTTTGCTTCTTCTACAAATGATTGCATCAGTCGTTCCTGACAGCCAAGCGGGTCGGCAAGCATAGCAGTCACCTTTTTATACTTAAACCTGAGAATAGACGATATAATGGAGTCAAATAAGTGCACTTGTTAGGCTTTAAAGGGTTCGAAATTAGTGGCGGCAAAGATAGGAATACCAATATTACACTGGCGGAAATTACGGAACACCCTGCTTTTGCTTTGGGATATCTGAACTATAGAATAAATGCGCGGGATTTCGCTTTCGAAAACACCTAATGTGTGCATTGTGGTTCGTTTATCCTGCAAATCAGGCAGTTAAAATAGTATTTTTTGCATTTTTACGGGTGTTAATGTTGGATGGAATAAATTAACCCCTTATTTTTGCAATCCTCCGTCTCCGTAGCTCAGTTGGTAGAGCAATTGACTCTTAATCAATGGGTCCAGAGTTCGAGTCTCTGCGGGGACACAGAAGCAGCTTGAAAGAGCTGCTTTTTTTTATAGTCAAAGCTTTTGTGGGGCCTTTTGAATTTAGCTAAGGAAATAAGGGCTGCATTTCCGTTTTTACCTATTTTTTTATGATCGTCCTTGAACTTAAACACCAACTTTGCGATTATCGAAGAGATCATAATTTACAATCAAAGAAATAGCCAATAAACGGCCCATGCGCTTGCAGGCTGATTGCTTTGAAGAAACAGTAAGGGCTTATTAAACTATTCCTCAGCACCCGCCAACTGTAATATGCAAACTCCGTGGCAAAACCTTCATTTGTGCAAACTAACGCAATGGCCTCCGAATCCTAGGCAATAGTTCTGGAGTACCATGGAGCTCCTGTACCCGGAGGAGTTCGATTCTTTAGAAGCAGCGAAGAAAAGCGAATTACAGTTAAAGAAGATGAAATCCTAAAGTATATCCGTGAATAGATTTCAAAAAAAAAATTATATAGCTCAGTGGCAGAGCATCCCGACTTTAGTCGGGTGAGCACTACATATAAAGCATTAATCTCAAAATAACAAAGGTCTTTTTCCGGTTTTTCTACATGAAGAAAGTGTTGAATTTTATGTAAACATTTATATGAAAAAGCTGATGATCTTTCTTGTAGCGCTTGCTGGTTTGCTCTATGCATTCTCCATTGTATACGCCGGTATACTTTCCCTGCAACAGCAAACTGCTATAAATAGTTTTCTGGTAACAGCGGTGGTATTGATCGGCGGTGTTTTGTCTACCAACCTTGGAGCTGTATTAGGAGCCACGTTTACACCTCCACAGCCAGTAGTTCCGAAGCCTGGTGGATTGGAAGGGAATAAGGCTACGGCAAAAGTTTTACCTCCACCGAAATTTCTACGTTTGAGGCCAAGTCTAAGACCCAGCTCCAGTTCCTCCGCACTGGAAGGCATTAACCTAGAGAAAACGACTGACTCTGCTCAAAAAATACAGATCATAGCGTGTTGGTTTTATATTATCAGTCTGGTGCTGGCCCTGCTTTTTTATATCATCGGCATGATCAAAAATATTCCCAACGAAAAAATGGTATTGATACCCGACCTGGTTAAGACACTGCTCGGCGTACTGGCGGGATCGGTAGCAGTGGCATTAGGAGGAAGAAAAGATTAACCATTCAATTGCTTATAAATGAAAAAAATATTTTTTAGTGTTTGCCTATGCATTTACTTCAGCATAACCGCTTTTTCACAAGAAGACATCACCATTTACCACGGCACCTCCAACCAATCGGTCCTATTTCTTAAGGAAAAAAATGCGACTATTTCCAGTTGGAGAGATTCAACCGTTTTTATCCGGGAGAAGGGCACACAGATCGAGATCGTCGTTCTTAACCCTGATCCGCTTCATTACACGTACAATATTAAAATTGATGAATTTGAGATCAAGGATGAGTCCCCAGACATCTCCGATCTGTTAGGCGCCCTAAATGCCATTCCCGCGCTCGTTCCGCCCCCAGCCCCTGCTCCCGGCACACCCAAATCATTCTTACCCGGCAATCCTGCAGGTGCAACCGGCTATGCTACCTACCTCCAAACTATGAGGTTACTGGAGGCGGATATCAACATAGCCAAAGAGGCTATAAGGCAGGCAGATGAGCCAGAAAGTAAATCGCAGGCATTTGCATTCTCCTCAGATGCCGGGTACAGACTTACTCAAAAAGCGATCAAAGGTATTCCTGCCGACCGGGGACGTTTTAATAGTAAAAAACTTTTGGAAGAACTGAACGCTGATGCCCAAAAAGCAGTGGATGACATTAGCCTCTATACCGGTATGAATACAGCTGACAGTGCAAAATTAAAAGAGCTATTAAGCAAAGCCCTTCCCTTGTTAAACCAACAGATCGTGTCTGCCATCAATGAAGTAAAGAAATCCATCAGTGCTGAGGCGGTACAGCGATATTTAATACCAGTTACTGATAAGAACCAAAAGATCCGACTGATCGTAAAGAAGAAAGATGGTGATGACGAGAAGCATCGCATGGAAATCGATAAACTTATATGCGTCATCATCCCCGAATATGAAAGAAAAGTTTTGGAATTGATTCCCATGGCCAGCCTTACCTATGCATCCGGTGTTCCTGAGTATGGCGTCAAAGACGGGTTCATTACCGAACAAAAGGCCAACGGTTTCAAATTCAGGATTGGCGCCATGTTGTTGTATAACATAGGTTCTTTTGGCAAGTATAAGGAAGGCTCCTGGGGCGTTGGTCTGGGCTATAGCGTACCTCAAAAGAATGTGCTAGGCTCTTTTTCCGGCGGGCTGATGGTAAGTTATAAACATTCATTCCGGTTAGGAATTGGTGGGGGTTATAGCAGCTATGCTTTTGGTTTAAAAAACAACCTGCAGCCCAAGGATAGGCTACCTGCCGATATTGACAATATCGAAAAGATAGTTGACTACAGAGAAAAATTGTCCTTTTTTATCCATTTCTCCATTTTGGGGATCACCATCTTAAAAAAATAAAATATGGCTGTTTATCATCCTTACACAGTAAAGTGTACCTGCCAGCAATCTTTTGTGGCTCCCCTGGCAAGAGGCATTAATGTACAGCGAACACCAGAGCTAAAGCAGAAGATCATCGATGGAAAATTCCATAGAGTAACCTGTCCCAACTGTAAAAAAACCTTTACTGTAGAGAAAGAGTTTTCCTATACAGATCTCGGCAATAATATTTTCATCAAGGTAAAACCAGTTTCGGAGAGGCATACGTGGAAGCAAGCCTCTGCGGCCCTCGATAAAGAAGTAGCGCAAGTACCTGGCAACTTATCGAAGGGTTCAGACAGAACCTTAAGAGTGGTGTTTGGATTAGGGGAACTAAGAGAAAAGATCATTGCAATCGATTATAATCTTGATGACAGGAAAGTGGAATTGCTCAAAGTATTACTGGCATATGAACACCCGTTCCTCATTCAGCAACCGAGGGTAAGGATCAGCCTTGACGCTATCACTGGTAACTCAATCGAGTTCATCGCCTCGTTCGACCATGGAGATAAAAAATTCAACTTAGGCATTCCCAGGGGCGTAGCCGATAATTTTATAAATGATGACGCTACTATCAGAAAATGGGTCAGGTATGCTCATCCTGACTCAAACCTGTTTGAGTTGGAAAACGATCACTGGGTGAATATGTGGAGATGGTCGCCCCAACCTTCCGCCCTTGACCGCCTGAAGAGCTTTGCCGAGGAGATAACAAAGGGAAAGGATATTGATACCAGTTCTACTCCTTTCAAAAGTATGCTTACCCAAATACCGCGGGGAAGTCACCTTCCTGCGTGGGCCAAGAAGGATCTTACCACCTTGTTCAACTATGCCAGAAAAAAAGGGTTGGATGCGGTACAGGACACTCTTTTTGAGATCCGTTTTGACAAGGACCTGGAAGATGACTGGGCTAAGAACAATGATCCCGAAGATATTGCAACGCTTTGGAAATTATTCAGGGATCTGCCGGAAACACATATCGAAGGCAATTCGTATATCCGTCAATTACAATTGATCGACGGCGGTGGAGGCACTTATGATCCTTCTACGAATGATATAGAGATAGGGTCAGATGAATTGCCTGACCAGGAAAGTTTTGAAGATGTAGTACGACATGAAATAGGACATGCCGTTCACGAAAAGAACACTGCCCTTGTGAACCGGTGGCTGACTACAGAATTTGGCTGGCAAATGTTCGGTACTTCCAATGCAGACATCAATGAATGGGTATCCTTAATGGGCGGTTGGGACAATTGCACTCCTTTGCAGCAGGCCGAGATACGTTCTTATCTTACCGAGGCTGTTGGACCCGGTGGCGTATGGGAGAGCACGGCCGTTATTCATGCTCCAAACAACCATCCCTGGAACCGGCAGGATTTTGGCCCACGACTGGCTTTTGCCCAATCCGGCAATTATTGGTATGAAAATTATGCAACCTGGTACCGTTTTCAGGGAAAAGCATTTTTTATCAATTTCTGGTATGGCACGCTTTGCGTAGTGAATGAATCGGCGCTTTCCATGATCGGCAAGATGCCCAGCAGTTATGCGGCGATGTCACATTTTGAGTTCTTTGCAGAATTGTACGCACTTTATTTTGATCTGGACGATCCCTTGAGAAAAAACATCCCGGCTTCCGTTATGAAATGGCTCGATGAAAATATCGGTAGTACTGCCAAGGCAGCCAAACCTGCTTTGGAAAAAATAGAAAAGAAATCGTTCGATTGGATCAAGAGACCCGGCGCTTAGTTTTGCTAATAATTTTATTACCTTTAAGAAGAAGCTTTTCTTTCTTCTTAAAGGTAATTTCTTTAGAAACAGTTTTATGGCGTCGCTGTTGTGTTATTTATTTGAAAGTAGTGAACCCATACCCCGAACCACCTTGCAACAGGTCCTTATTAATAGAAATGTCCACATTGTTTCGGAAGATGTCAACCAGGGCCTTATCGAAATCAACTATCCCTTTCCCTTTTCTATCAATATCATTCACATATAGTTCCTTGCGCCAGTGTTGAATGTTACTGGTCAATCGCGTGGCATTGGATTTTTTTATGTAATTGAACCAGGTGGGCAGTAGGTCATCATCCAGTCCAGCCCGGAGTTGCAGTTCACCTACTTTGGTGTCAGCCTCTTTTTGCAATTGCGTATTCCAGTCTACCAATGCCTGGGAAAGTGTTCCCACCTGCTGATCGTTGCGCAACTCTATCCCTAACCAGTCGATGGCATTTTCCAAAAGCTGGGGCATAACCTTGCCCAATTCGGCCACTATTTCTCTGAACAATGCAGGATATTCCCTGAGCGAGGCTAACAATTCTTTATTGGCGAGCCATTGGATAGCTTGCGCTACCAGGAGTTTTCGCTCATTGTCCTTACGATCGCCCATCTTTCGAAGCAAGCGCATATGCGTGACGAGGGTGCGTATACCGTCCTTGTTCGGCTCCGGCGGTAGTTCTACGGAGGCCTGCTTTACATACCGGATGGCTTCTTCGTTCAGCCCCAACGCTTCTTTAGCAAAGGCTGCCTGCAGATTTATTTCACTTCGTATAGAAGGTTCTGTGGCTTGGGGGAAAGAGGCCAACATTTCATCTACGAGGAAGGCAGCTTCCTGGTATAAACTCAGTGACCTCAAAGCTTCCAGTTCCAGGCGGTATAAGGGGCTGTTGGGTGATCTGTCATTCCTTTGTCTTATGGCCTCCAATGCCTGCTGCGTATTGCCGGTTTGCAGCGAATACCCTGCAGAAACAGCGGTTATATTTTCCCAGTCTTCGAGACCAGCGGTTTTTAGCATGTTTTCATCAAGGGTTACGCCGAGTTTAGCCGACAACCATAATAAACCCTGCTGCGGTAATTCTTCTAGGGCATTGCGCAAGCGGTTCTCTATGCCTGGCATCCATCTTTTCTCTATGGCGGCCGGTTCTTCACCTAGGGCCAACCGGTGGTAGATCTCTTCTGCCCGTGAAATGGGGTCTGAGTAAGTATTGTAAAAATTCACCGCGTTTTTGTGAATGGCTTTAATTACGGTAGTATTTACCTGCTCTTTAAGATCTTTTAGCATTACCCGGCGAACATCCTGCCGGTGGTATAAAGCCCCATCTGTAAGATCACGCGATACCAGGGCGCCTTCGTCTGCCAGAAGGTCCAGCAGGTCCGCTGCTTCTTCAGGAGTAGTTATATCCAAATTACAGGGGCCGGCCAGCACCTGAAGAATGATATCAGCGGTAATACGCCTTACAACCAGGCCCGGGAAGGCCAACTGCCTTACTTCATCGTTGTGAATATGATTTAGAATGCGACCGTATAACCGAGCCTGCACCACTTCAGTACGCACGCGCTGCATAAACCAATTTCGGGTAGATACTTTTTTGAGGTTATGTATGCCCTGCTCCTGTACTATGGTGAGGGCCAGGCGTAAACTCATAGGGTTTAGCCCTGCCACATTAATGATATCTCCCGCTATTGCTTTCACTTCACTCGGCTCAATAACTTTTTCCAATTCACCTCCAATGAGTTCCACCGCTTCTTCCTGATCCAGCTCCTTTAATGGCAGTTCCTGTACCGGGCGGTTTTCCACTATTACCCTGCCTCCTACAATGATACGAAGGTTGGGGGCGGCACTTTGGGCATTCATCAACAAGCTCCAAACACCATTTACCACTTCTTTGCCCAGGAATTGCACCTCCTCGAAGGTATCGATCACAATGAGCACAGGCGTTTTAATGCGGGAGATAACCCTACCGAACTCAAGAGCCATGGCGCCGCCCACGTAGCCGCCTTTTGCTGATTCAAATTGATCTTCTCTCTGGAGGGATTTGGTCAAAGCCTCTTTGATGTTTAGCAGTTCCTCCTGTTGTTCGGGGCATTGAAGCATTAACTGACGGGCAGCCTCTATGAAATAGGTTTGCGGCCGGCGGGGTTCAATAATTGTACGGTCTGTATCAAGATATGCGAATGGAAGGTTATCATTTCGATGACCTGCATTGTTGAGAATAAATTTAGCGATAAGCGTAGATTTTCCGATGCCGCCCGGTCCATGAATAAGCAAAGGAGGGTGGTCACCCAGATCATTGAGCGCATTACGAAAGAAGCGCCTGGTGGAAGAGAAAAAATCTGTTGGCTGCGGCAGTATGCCTACGTATTCGGCCATTGCATTGAGCTGTGACCGGCGGCCTACAAACTGTGTTCCGGCCAATTTATATAAAGGTACCAGAAGGTCAGCCATAGGAATGGCTTTTTGCACTTCCTGTTGCAATACGGCCAGTTCAGGTGAGGGCAAATACTTTAACCATTCCATCATATACGACAGGGATACGAGCTCTTCCCGCTGCAATCGTTCTACATCAATGGGCGCTCCAGTCAGTACCTGCTCATAGAGTAGCTGCAACGGCTCTTTTGCACGATCAGGATTAACCGCCAATGCCTGCCGGAACCCTTCGCGTGAGCCAAGCTGCTGCAGGGCCTGCTGCCTCACCAGCGGACGAAGTTGCCACCAATTGCCCGTGGCGACCCTTTTTACCGGATCGCAATACAGGAAGAAATCATTCCATCCCATTTCAGGAGTGTCATCAGCCCTGGTAAAGGGAACCAGGTTTTCCGGTTCGAAACTGATGAGCACTGCTGCAGACAGCAGGAAGGGGTTCTGCTGCCCCTCATCAGAGGTATCTTTGAGGAACTGCTCCATCTCGCGGAGCGCCTGTTCCGAAGTAGTGTTTACTGCCATAATCAGGGAGTAGTATATTTTCGGAGCCGGTTACACATTGTAGTGATACCGCTTAGTTCATTTAAGTGAATGTCTTTAAGCACTTCGTCTTTCCTGCGCAGAAGTTCCGCCGGGTCAAGCGGTTGATCGAATTTTTTTGCCAGTGATTGCAGGTAGCGCTCCACATCTGAGGGAACGAGTTGAGGGGCTGGCACGTCAAGTACATGGAAATTATAATTAGCAGGAAATACAGCCCAATCCCCTTGTCCCAGGAGGATGATAAAAATATTGTCAGCCGGCATGTTACGCATAGCGATCTCCAGCATGAATTCCTCTACAAATGCCTTTACTTCGGGGTCCACCTCTGTTCGATCGTGGTGGTCAAATACCAGGCACCAGCGCTTTTGCCTGAGCGATTCATCTTTACGCATGATGCCTTTGAAGGCGGCAATAAATCCCTTCCCTTGTGTGCTTGCCTGCGACAAGCGATCTCTGAATTCAATAAATGGGAGATACATTTGATCTATCAGTTCCCTGATCAATTGTTCCAGGTTGTATTTAGCCAAATCTAAGACGATAGGATCAATGTCCTCCTCCCGGGCCACAAACCGTATGAAGGAAGAGCAATGAGAACGGCCGCTGTAGCGCGGCCCTTTGGTGCCGAGGAGAAAGTGGGTTTCTGAATTGAAGAAGTAACGCAACTTTTCCCGCAGTTCCTGCCGATCGACAAAAGCATCATTGTACACAACAAGTTCCGTGTAAGGATCATCTACTTCAATGACGATATTAAAAAAGTGTTGGTAATAGATGTTTGCGGCGTCTTTAAGGCGGGCGCCTGAGTTTTTACTTAGGAATTTTAAAAACATTTTCAGCTTGTTATCTTCCAGCTCCAATTGTTCGAGCAAATTAAAGATGGTGACAGGAGTGCTTCCGATCTGCGTGAAGTTAGTTAACGGTTCACCAAGCGCAGACTCGACGACCGATTTCAATTGATCAATATTGAAAATTTTCAGGGCCGATTGAAAATTGTCGCGAGGTGTCATGTGGTTGTCATTTTATTTTGTCCAGAAAGCGGGTATGGGTGTTTGTTGTTCTTTAAGGTATTTGATGATCTGCTTAAGTGGTACTGCCTGGTTATACTCCAGGGAATCTGAAGGGCCGGCAGCATGGTGCAGAGCGAAGGGTACCAGGAAAATATCGAAGCAGGAAGCACCTGAAGAACCATGGTCTGTAGTAGCATCATATTGTACCCGGTTAGCCGGCTTGTTGTACTGCAATACTTCACCGAATGCAAGCTCTAATGTACGGCCTTGCGGATGCTGGGGTATAACAACGAAATCATCTTTCATTAGAACAGGGGCCTTCTCTGATACCTGTATCCAACCCCGTTGCTGTTCACCTGACATAGTATCCTCTCCTACCCGTTCATTCAGTTGCAGCAAGGCGAAATCCAGCTCATTCTCCTTAGGCACAGCGCTGGTGGCTTTAAGGTCAGCCTGCGAGTAGGGGCTGGATGCGAGCAGCCAGTCATTTGCCAGTTTACAGGTACGGTTACCCGTGGGTCGTTGAATGCCATCGTAATCAAAACGGCAGGTAATGTCTGCTGGTTCCAAACCATTCTCTTCTTTGTGCACGTCTTCGATGACATGGTAGGCAGTGAGCACCAGGTTTGGTGCTACAAGCCAGCCCGTTCCCTGCGGCTCGCCGGCAGGATATTCAATCCGGCACATCTGGTTACCAATAGCTGCCAGCTTAGCAGCAAACTCGGCAAAAGGAAGAAGTGGTGCCCGTTTGCGAACGATCTTTTCCAACCGATCAGTATCCGACTGGTCCAAAACAGGTACAGTTTCCTTTGCCTCTTTGGGAGGCGGCTTCAAGTGAAGTTCTTCCACGAGCGCTTTTAGTTTTAAATTTTGCCCCTGGCGATACTCGTTAGCTGACAGCAGCAGTTTATCTAACCATCCGTCCCCTTCAGCGAGAGTGACCAGATCAATCACGATCGGCTTAAGCCCACGCAACACGCTCATTTCCTCGTAAAGTCGAATGCCCGTTTTCAGCGTAAGCATCGCTTGTAAGTGATTGGGGTCAAATGCCTGCAGGAGTACACTAACGACCCTTTCTCTTTGTTCGCTGGTTAGTATGATTTCCATTCATTATGTTTTGTTTAGAAAAAGCGGTTAGCGCTCCAGGTTTTCCAAAGGCATGCCAAAACTTTCACTTCCAGTATTCAAAGGGGGTAAAGGCAGTCATTTCGTCTTTCATCTAAATAATTTCAAATTACCATGAGACGATTTAATGACAGAGAATGATTAAACCATCTTTGAAGTGGAATTCCAAGCGGAAGGTAGCTTTTCGCGTCGATGTGGACAACCAGAAAAACACCCTTATTTTTACCAATTAAAAAGAATGTAAACAGTATTATAAAGCGAGTTATTTTCTGGTCTGACAGGCTTGCAATGGAAATCGGCGCTTTTCAATGACCTTTTTGCTACAAGTCTTCAATCCTTGGCGTCCCTGCCTAACTACGCTCTATATCTCGCTACCAGGGAATTTAAGAAATTGACCATCGTCAATTATCTAACGCTCACCCACCTGCAAGTGATCTTAGTCGGTTATTAATCCGTAACATGTTTACCATAATCAAATACATATGCATAACCATTCTACTGTTTCACCTTGGTGGCACGGTAATGCGAAAGCTGAGCGTGGAATAAAACAACCGAACATAAAGCTTCCGATACATCGGAAGCTTTTTTGTTTACAACCATTGCGTACACACAACCCTATCACATTGTACACTCCCCAATAAAATACGTGAAAAACACCCAGTTTTATCCTAATAAATCTTTGTAATATAGATAGCCTGAAAAATAATAACATTCTCTGCTATTATGAGCCTTACTTAAACTCTTTCAATTTTTATTAAACAATCCAAAACAAAAAACCATGATTTTAGGACAAAGCGTTACTCCATGCGAAGGAGAAGTATCAATCAAATCATATCAGTGTACACAATTTAATTCGAGGGTCTTTGGATTAAAGGCAAATGGCTTTCTTGAGGTAACAAACAAAAGATTGTTGTTTCAGGCACTTGGAAAAGGAATGAATGGATATAGTGTGATACATAGTGAAGTTGCCATCAGTGATGTTTCGGAAATAAAAATTTACAAAGGCAACTCGTTTAACATCCTTATGCTAATAATTGGGATCGTCCTTTCTATTGGTGTAGCAGGACTGGTTAAAACACTTCTATCATTTGCAATGGATTCTGGTGGCGTGGGAAGCTTTCTTGCCTTATTAATATTTGCCGGAGGCGTTTACTGGTTTTATACCAATTGTAAAAAAGAGGCATTTTCATTGGTGATCAACTCAAAGGGAGGCAGTGGTAATGTAGTATATATTGCCGGGTTATCGCCTTTTGGCGGCAGTAATTCTGTTGCATCAAAAGCTTTGGAAGCCTTACCCGCGCAAGACAGTGAATTAGTGTTTAAGGAAATTGGTGCAGTTGTTTTGGATATTCAAAACATTGGTGAAAATGCCATTGAGAAATGGAAAAAGAAATAATAAATATGGACGCGAATGAATGTTGGCGACAAAATTGAAATGAAAGGTTTTGTAACGTCTGAAAAGTTTTTATTACATCAAACTTTACCTGAAATAGAAAGAAGGCTTGGCTTTCAGGAAGGACGACTTTCTGAAGGAGCCATTTTTTTAATTGCGGAACGGGTACCACAAAAAGGTGAATTTGAAACAAGAGGATACAGTCAGGTAGCAGGGCATAAATACGTTCCATTAGAAGGTTATAATAAAGACGTTTTGCTGACAAAAGCGCAAGAGGCAATGTCAGAAGACCGTTTAATTAAAGTTATTCCCAAAAAAGAGCATAATCCCAATATACACTATGATATACAATATCCTCCAGGAAGTGGAGTTCCTCAATGGGAGGTAACATCTAAAATACCTTTCAAAGTAGAAAGTATTGTTGAAGGAGGCGGGAAATATGTTGGCCAGCAAATACAAAATAATGAAGCTCCTAATCAAAATTCCTCAAACCCAAACACAAAAAAAATGGATAATAACAATGATAATGATCCCAGGATCTCAAAATTTATGAAAGCTCAGGAAACGAAGTCTGAAAGAGTTGAACTAAACCCGGAATTTGATAAACAAAGAAAAGAAATGTTCGACAGACAATGGAGCGAGAAAACAAAATTAACCAATGACCAGGTTGCAGAAATAAAAGGTCAGGGCGGGCAAACACCGGAAATGGCGGCAAAATTCAGGGACCAACAAAAAGCATTGGATACAAAACACGAAACGGAAATAAAAGAATTTGACAAGAGAGAACAGGCTGAAACGAAAAGCAAAATTCAACAACAGGCAAATACTGAGCAACAAAGATCCGGCGAAACGTCAAAAAATCAACAATCGCAATCAGAAGTGAAAACAGCAAATACTCAATCGCAAGACGATGGACAAAAAAGATAAACCATGAGCCAACTACCAAACAATGTAAAACATCTTTTAGGCTTAGAGCTAATTAATGACGGAAGTAAATTAAGCCTTCCTGCCTCAAATACACGTTGCAAGGTCAATGGCAAAGATTTCAACGGTAACCAATTGGCGCTGCACCTCGATGATACTTTGTTCAGTAAACACCTTTTATTTTTAGGCAATATTGGAACCGGAAAAACCAATGCTATTTCGCAGATCGTATCGCAAATAAAAAGTCAATTGACGGAAAATGATCTAATGATCATCTTCGATACAAAAGGAGATTTCTACCATCAGTTTTTTAAAGAAGGTGATATTGTCATTAGTAATGATAGTTCCAAATTCAAAGGTTCAAATGATTACTGGAATATTTTCTCAGAACTAACTATTGACAAAACACAACAAAGCATTATTGAAAATTCCCTTGAAATAGCAACCAACCTTTTCGCTGACAAGATAAAAGACTCAAGCTCGCCCTTCTTTCCTCAAGCTGCCAAGGACATTCTTGCAACATTCCTAAAAGTAGTAGCAACAAAACAAACTAAAGATGTTCAGAATAATGAAGATCTGATCGATTTTTTTGAAGCCTCGGGCAGAAAAGAAATACAGCAGTTCTTTGAAGTTTATAAGCAAAACAAGATCAACAGCTACATTTCAAAAGAAGCTTCTGCCCAGGCAGATGGCGTTATTGCAGAATTAAATCAACTTTTAGGAGAAATTTTTATTGGTGACTTTCGCAAAAAAGGCAATCTTTCAATAAGAGAGTTAGTAAGACAAAAAGGCGGGCACACCATCTTTTTAGAATACGACATTTCAGTTGGTAATGTATTGACACCCATTTACCGTCTCTTATTTGACCTTGCTATAAAAGAAACTTTAAGCAGTTCTAAACGAGAAGTCCCCAAAGGCAACGTTTGGTTCTTTATCGACGAGTTTAGCCTGCTTCCCAATTTAAAGTATCTCGACAATGGAGTGAACTTCGGGCGAAGCCAGGGAGCCAAATTTATAATCGGTGTTCAAAACATTCCACAAGTTTACCACCAGTACGGCGAGGACCTGGGACAAAGTTTGTTATCGGGAATAAGAACAGTTTTTTCGTTCCATATCGATGACATCAAGTCAAGAGAGTTCATACAAAACAGATACGGTTTTGCGCAAAAGAGGTTCTCATACTCAGATTCATTCGGAAAATTCGCAGATAGTGTTTCTCCAATGAAAGTAATTGAAGACTGGGACATTTCTAACTTAAAAACAGGTTCAGCTATAGTAGGCCTTCCCGATGGCAACCCTTTTGTTTTTCAGTTTTGCGAATATCAGCAATAGCCTACTCCCC
Organism: Niastella sp. OAS944; assembly: GCA_024809215.1. Lineage (GTDB taxonomy): Bacteria > Bacteroidota > Bacteroidia > Chitinophagales > Chitinophagaceae > Niastella. Next base: position 945,913 of record JANUBW010000001.1, read on the forward strand.
CACCGTGAAAACACCCTTTATTGTTAATACGCCACCCTTAATGATGAATACGGGAAAAACACCCGGTATTCACACTTTCCTTTTCTGTAATATCGATACCGCATATTAAATAATTACTCTCTTAAACTTAACTTTTATGTGCACTAATCACTCACGACACGATAGGGTAAGGTGTATCATTCCACCTTATATCAATGATCGATTAATGACAAACGATGATACTGACGAAGCCAAATCGGCCCTGGAAAGCCAAAAGTTTTCTTCTAAAATAAGGGCCAAGCGCGAGTTCATAACCAGCCATATAAAAACATACGCCAACCTGATGATACCTAAGGAGGCTAAAGCGGCCAAAAAGCCAAGCCTTAACATGGAGGTGTACGATATACATCACAATACCGATACGGCATTGGCTACGTTATTGTGGAAGAACGGCAAAGTTGAGAACGGTAAGCTCGATAAGGATGCAAAAAATGTGATCAAGGCGGGCAAAGGCACCTGGGATTTTTATTATGAAGTGTTCGGCCGCAACTCCCTGAACAAAATGGGTCTATTGCTTAAGCATTATATACATTATGGTAAAACACAGGAAGATATGGACAATGCCTTTTGGGATGGCGAAGCAATGCTGTATGGCGACGGTGATGCAAAGATTTTTGGAAGTTTTACTTCCGATATCGATATCATAGGTCATGAACTTACCCATGGTGTTACTCAATTTGAATCGAACCTCGAATACATAAACCAGAGCGGCGCCCTCAATGAATCGCTTTCAGATGTGTTTGGTATTATGATAAAACAAAGAATGATGAAACAGGATGTTATAAAATCCAACTGGCTTATTGGTGAAAATGTGTTACTGGGCAACCAGTATGCATTGAGGAGTTTGAAAGCACCTGGCACAGCATTCGTCAACCACCCTGAATTAGGGACCGATCCGCAACCGGCTACCATGGACCATTTTAAACACCTGCCTGTTTCAATAGATGGCGGTGGCGTACATTACAACTCAGGAATTCCTAACTTTGCCTTTTATGTTACGGCTTTTAATATAGGCGGGTTTTCATGGGAAAAAGCCGGTCGCATCTGGTATGAAGCAATGTGCGACAGAGCATTGAAAACAGATGCAACCTTTGAGCAATTTAAAGCTTTAACTATCAAAAAGGCCGCCACGCTGTTTGGCGCTGGTTCAAAAGAACATAAAGCCACACAACAGGGCTGGAAAGAAGCAAAAGTGTGATCATGAAAATAAAACTGAGTGTTTCGGGCGGACTAGTCCCTATATATAAAGAAGCTGTAATTGAATCAGCTATATCTGATAAAGAGTTGGCTGCATTTCTTTCAGCCATTGAAATAAAAGGGAAGTCGAAAGGTATGACCAGGGATGCAAAAAGTTATATACTGGAAGCAAACGGTAAAAGTGTGCACATAGATCCCAATCTTGTTCCGGAACAGTACAGGGAATTATTCAACGAACTCACCAGCAATTTAAAAAGAGTTTCTTTATAATCAACCGCTCCGAAAAATCGGAGCGGTTTGTTTTTATAATCAGGGCGTCACAATTATAGTTCCTTTAAAAGTTTGCACGGTTCCGTCGATGTATTCCACAGCTGCAAAATATACATAGGTATCAAACTCAACCCGTTTGCCATTCACCCGGCCATCCCAACCAAATTTGCGATCGTTTGCCGGCGAATTAAGTGATTCAAACAGCTTTTGTCCGTACCGGTTAAATACCGACAGGTTCTTTACCTTTCGTATATCCAGTCCGCCCATTACATAAAAGACATCATTTCTACCATCTCCATTTGGCGAAAAGGCATTGGGCATAGCCACCCCGGTTTTTACAAAAGTTTGAATGAGTATATTGGCCGTATCCTTACAATAATGACTATTGGTGGCTGTTACCAGATACTTCATCGAAGAGGATGCTGTTGCAACCGGTTCAGCACAGTTTGTGCAGGAAAGTCCTGACGCGGGTTCCCATAAATACGAGCCGGCCGTACCGCCACTTATTGCTGTTTGCAACGTTACATTTCCAGGCCTTGCCAGCGTAATTATGTTTGGTGTGGCTGTTATGGTAAAGGCATCATACTTCAGATTGCTTTGGTTATTGGTATAATTGGTCTCATTAAATGCGCCTTCCTTTTGCTCATTTATCACCGCTACTACCTCACTGCTGCCCGGAGCAGTTACTATATGGGTAAATTCAAGACAAGGGCCTAAGGCCGCAGCCGGCGTGTAATAACCGGGTGATAACAATACCGTTTGGCCATCGCCCGGCGTTCCGTTATAAAACGATACGGGTATTTGTTTGTAAACCGTATCGTACCCATTACCCATACACACACGAAACTTCACCTGAATGTGCGTATCGTCATAACATTCTGCCGACAACATTTCTACAGTCATATCTGGTGGAAAGATATGCACGTACTCCTCCCCTTTTAATACACAACCATACTTGTTGGTCACTTGCATGCTCACCATACTGCTATCGAGCATGGTCGCTACCGGACTGGCACAATTGGTACAACTTAATGTATAAGCACTACTGTTATTCCAAAGTACCGATACCGGCGTAAAACCAGTTACATTATAATACAAGCTGAACGGGTCTTTGCGGAATACAGTAGTATCATTGGGAAGAACCGTTAATACAGGTGTTGTATACGTTTGGCCGGCAATATTATTGTCATATACAATTTCATTCAACCCGCTTGTTACCGGAAATGCCTGCCGGTCTTTATTCACTACTGCAAACACATTGCCAGTTGTAGTACGCTGAATAGAATGCTCATAATCGCTGCAAACAGCAGCAGAGGCGCCCGGTGTAAGAAAACTATTGCCCAGTTTAACCGCTGCGGGGTCGTTGGGTGAACGGTCGTAAAAATCAACCTGTAATGAGGCAGGTATATTTCCCTGCGTATATGCATTGCATAGGGAGAACGCTACATGCAGGTTATCGGTGCCTGAACATTCCAGGTTGTTCAGCTTTACCGTATAATCGTCTACAACAGGGATATGTACCTTAGCCGTATCATCGCTATAACAACCATTGTTCGTGTAGGCACGCACGCTTACGGTAGCCAGCGTATCCTGCCGGTACAATGCAGTGAACGTAGTACTTGTGCAATTAATACAATTAAGATATGGTGATGGCGCCCATGTTGCCGAAGTAATAGCGCTACCATTGGTAACAACAGGCTCCAGCGTTACCTGGTCGGCAGGTTTTAACGTATATTCCTTTGGGTTAAGAGCTGCACGAAACATAAAGCCCTTTTTAATATTTATATTGTTATTGTACGATTGCTCGGGCAAACCGGTATTGGGTAATGCCAGCGGCATGGTAGTGCCATTGTCGCACATTACCGATACCAGGGTATCTAAATAAGCACGTCCTACATCTACGGTGGTTGTATACTTATAGGAGGCACATTTACCCGGCAGGTCAACTGGCAACAGGTAAGAATTTCCAAGTTTGTTTCCTGTACCGGTACGGGGGTCGGCATCGTAAAAAGATACCGGTGTGCCTTTAGGGATGGTAACATATCCCCTGTTCTCGAACCATAACTGTACGCGCACTTTATCCTGGTTATAACAAGTTACACTTTCAACATGTATTACCCCATCGGCAGTAGGATCGTCTACCACAATTGTCACAGGGTTGGTTGTATCTTCACAAGCACCATTGGTAGCATACAATCTTACTTTGTAAGTGCCCGGAACTTTAAAGATATGGTCCAGTTGCTCATCGGTGCTTACCACCTGTTCTGCCATGCCCTTATCGTTGCTCATCAGCCATTTCCAGGCAGTAGCATTACGACTGCGATTGGTAAATACAACGTGGTCGGTCTCTATATTTTCCTTTGAAGCGATCTTTCGTTTACTTGGGTAGAACCTGGCTACCACACCACAGCTTACCTGAAAGGCATCGGTAACCGTAGCCTTACAGCCACTTGCGTTGTCGGTTACCCGTAATTCCAACTGGTATGTTTTCTTGGCAGTCACTGTAAAGGTATACGTTGGCCCGGTTCCAACCGGTGTACCATCAACCAGCCATTGCAGGGTTAGGCCGGCAGTGGCAGCAGCAGTAAGCACCACCGCATCGCCTGTTACGGGATAATCGATATTCCTTGTAAACGCTGCACTTACTGCAGCGCCACAGGGGTCGTTACAAACCGTACTGTTCACCATCAGTGGTAATGCCGTTGCAATAAAGTTCTGCATTCTTTCTGCCTGGCCGGGTGTAAAGCCCATAATGCAACCTGCGCCCGAGCCATAGTCCATAAAATTATCCGGCAGGTCATCTACATCGGTAGTGAAGCCCGAGAGGGAATCGGTATCGCAGGAGTTCTGTGGCGCAGTACACCCACCGCCTTGAATAGTTCGTTCGGGCGGGGTGTCGCACACCATATCTCCGTCGGTTAAGCAGTCATCGTTCCTGCAATCACGGGCGGCAAAAGTATGTGCAAGGCTAAGGTAATGGCCCATTTCATGTGCTACCAGGTCAACCCCAAGGCCAGACACCACCACATCGCCACCGGCGCCGGCATAACCGCCCATGGTAAGGCGCGTCCAGGTGCCGCAGCTAAAGTCCTGCATATATTCAGAACGGATGTTAGAAACCAGCCATATGTTGATGTAACGTTTTCGGTCCCACGCACCTAATGCAATAAGTTCATCGGCTTCCATATCGTAATCGAAGTCGGAGAGAAAGGAATGCGTTCGCACGATGCCTGTAGTGCGGCCACCATCAGGGGCGGTTTTAGCTAAACAAAATTGAATTCTCGTATCGGTGCGTCCACCGGTAAATGTGCCGGAAGCGCTATAAGCGTCATTAAGTGATTGAATTGCCTGTATAACGGCCGCATCGGTATAAGCATTAGGATTTTCGTTTATAATATGCACTACAACAGGTAATGTAACAACAGCGGGCGGTGCAGCGGATGCGCGTGTGTAATGCTTTTGGGCAAGGGCCTGATTTATAGCTTTCTCTCTTGCCACAAAGGCGGGGTCTTTTCTTAATTGCGTCAATAGCCTGTCGGTACCACAAGGGCGAACAGCTACCGGCATACCTACCTGTGCGTAGGTAACAATGGGTAATATAAAAAAAAGAACAGATAAGAGGATCAGGCCTTTCCGTGTAGAAATAGTCATATCAATGGGTATGGTTAAAACAATTTCCTCTCAGCCAATACCATTCCAAACTTTCAAGTGTGTTTAATTACCACACTAATAAACTATATTGACCATCATAGCGTTCTTACCTTCAATTTAATTAATATATGGGCGTAGAATATCGCCATTACCTGATACCTGAAAATCCTTCGTTTGTGCCTACAAGCGGGGTTATAAAAAGAATGGATGCCGTGCTGGAAAAATGGAAACTAAAAGCCGGGGCACCCGAGATCTATAATTTGAATGTCCAAAGCCAGTCGCTTGTAGCGGCCCCGTTACATGCATTGATATTTGGTCAGGGTTTTGGCATTAAATACCCCTACCTGAAAGACGGTAATGCACTTACCAAAGTAATGGGCCCTGATCACTTTGGAGATAACCTCAGATACTTTTATAACCTGGTATTTGTGGTTGGGCTCGACTATAGAATACACTCGGGCGATCAATCATGGGAAATTAAAGTTATAAAGCCACCGTATGAAGGAGCAACCCAGTTAGAAACGTATCTGCATTATGATGAACTGTTTACACACATGGAGGCTTATCACAGCACATTAACCACAACACCGCCAGAGGTTGCAATAAAACCTGTGTTCCCAAGCCTGGTAATGGACCCAAAGTTCAAAGGTTACTGGCGCACAGCCGTGATCATTGATTTTGGCAAGTCGTATCCCGAATTGACCAATTACAGCTATAATATTCCAAATAAAGAGTTTATCAGGGATGTTGAGGAGGCATGGGGTTGCCAGGTTATAGAAACAGGATCGATCCATTAAAAAAAATAGCAGGTGTAGAAACACCTGCTCACCAAAACTAACTGCTTATGAGATTTTCGATTGCTTTGTAAATCCACACATGCCCAAAGGCATGCTTATTTTACCAGACGAGACCTGTTTCTTTAAGGTTGCATTCTTTTAAAAAATATATAGCCCTGCCTATTACTACTTTCCCCCCACCCAAAAAAAGGTGTTTCCACGGTTTTTGGCCAGCCTGAAATCCTTTAAATTAATAGGACTATGGCAAAAAAAATATACGCCCTGCTGGTGGGCATTATCGATTATAACCAGGAAATATTACTCGACAATAACCGGGTTTATTTTCCCAAACTCAATGGTTGTGTAAACGATGCCAAAAAGATAAAGAAGTACCTGGAAACCAACTACCGCGAAGACCAGCTTCACATAAAAGAATTATACGATAGCGAGGCCACCAAGCAGGCCATATGCGATGCCTTTCAAACCCACCTGGCACAGGCCACAGCCGAAGATTCAACACTCTTTTACTTTTCGGGCCATGGCACCCAGGAGTACGCCCACGAATGTTTTACAACAGAAACAGATAAAAAGCTGGAATCGCTGGTGGCTTATTATACTCCGCAAACGGTTGAAAATTCACTTATTGCCGATAAGGAGTTGCGTTACCTTATTAACCAACTGGCCCAAAATAAATCGAATATTACCATCATTATCGACTGCTGCCATTCGGGCGATATGACCCGCAATGCGGAAATTGTTCAGGCTAACTTTTTAGCTCCGGTGGTAAAAAAGACCAGCGGCCCGTATGCTTTTAGCCAAAGAAAATGGGAGCAGTTTATTTTTCATAACGGTCTTCAGCCCGAAGATGTAAAGTCCAAAGGTGTAACGGCTGCATTGCCCGAAGGCAACCATATTTTGTTCTCCGCTTCAGAATCAAATGAGTCGGCGTATGAAATAGGCGGGGAAGGCATTTTTACAAAACACCTGATCGATACCCTGAACGTTACCAATGGCGGTCTTTCGAACCAAATGCTATTCAACCGCATTAGCATTAGCATGAAGTATGCTTATTTGCAAAAACCCAGGTTATATACCCCCGCTGCCGTTGATGAACTTAAAAACAATTCTTTTTTAAATGTGAATGGCGTACTGGCCGATGATAAGGCCAGCGTTTTTTATAATTCAAAAAAAGGCTGGGTGCTGAACCGCGGCGAGATCCATGGGCTGCAAAAAGATCTGGAGCTTACCTTATTTAATGAAGATAGAACGGTTCAACTGCCGGCTGTGGTCGATCAACTTGAAATAGATCATGCCATTCTAACCCTAAACGGCGAAGCCAATACCCAGGCCACCTATACTACCAACATAAACCGGCTGGCATTAAAGACCATTCGATTGCATACCGCCCTGAATAATGGCATGCCTAAAGACGTTGCAGCTTTAATGAACGCCATCAGCAACATCACTACCTGCAAAATTGAACTGGTGGAGAAAAGTACCGATGCCGACTTTTCATTACAACACCTGGTGGGCATGTATTACCTTACCCGTACCAATGACAAATACCGGCCTATAAGCACCGTGGTGGCAGGGCCCGATTTTGAAGAACTGATCTCCCAATTGCAACACCTGGCCAGGTGGAAATTTATAGAGGAACTTTCGAAAACAGCCAATACAGATGCGGCACAGGCATTGACCATCGAGTACGCTTTCAATTCGCAGGAATACCAGGTGCTGCAACAAAAAGATGAACGTGCCGAAATAAAGATAGAACAGTGGAATGAAGATGGCGACAGTTTTTATACCAACCTAAAGGTTCGTTTAACCAATAAGTCGTCGGTTGATCTGTATGTTGCTATTCTTTACCTCGATATCAATTATGCTTCTGACACCTTCCTGCTTGAGCCTGCGCCCTATCATTTAAATGCCGGCGACCAGGTTGAACTGAATGTGGAAGGCAATGCTGTTTTACCGGTACAATTCTATACACAGGCCCGGTACTTTAACTATCAACAATACACTGAACGCTTTAAGATCATTGTTAGCACAAAACCATTTGAAGTATATTCTATAAAATTGGAGCCATTGCCCGAACCACCCATGCCGGGTCAAATGCGTGGACTGGGGTCAAGGAATTTGCGCAAAGGCACCATTGGCCATTCGGCCGCACTGGATGGCTGGTTTATTACCACCGTTGATATGATAAGCACCAACCCTTCATATAATAATATACCTGCGTCTTTACTGGAAGAAATGTTGCAAGACAGCCAGATGGCGCCTTTTGCCGAAGGTTTATATTTCACTTCTACCGGCACCGGCCCCTTTGACCAGGATATTCAATTAAAGCCCGAAATTGTTATCCAGGAACCAGGCGATGAAGGAGTGAACAGAAAGAACGTGATCATAGATCTGGCCAACTGGTGGTCGCGGAAAAAACGGAACAACTATTATAAAGATATTACCCGCCGCTTCCCTGAAAGAACGGTGATCGTTTCTGAAGGTGATAGCTGGTTTCAGCATCCGCTGGTATATGATATTATCGATCATCTGTCGAAAGTATATGCCATACGATGTGTGGCTGCCGCGGCCGATACGCTGGCAAATTATTTTAGTGGCGATAAAAAACGCGGTGATTATTATTTAGATGTGCTCACTGAAACAAAACCCGCTTTCTTTCTTATAAGCGGTGGCGGTAATGATATCCTTGGTTCTCAATTCAGGGATTTTCTTGTTGACCAACCATATGATAAAGGCCTGCGTGGCAGCACCAATGGAAAAGAGTTCCTTAAAGAGACCTTTGGCTTTCAGATCTCGAAACTAATGGATATTTATACCTCTATGTTTGGGTTGCTGCAAACCCAGTTTCCTAATATGAAAACAATTGTGCATGGCTACGATTATCCCGTTCATCTCGATTACACAAATAAAGGCTGGCTGGGCAGGTATATGATAGAAAAGGGCATTGCCGATACCGCCGATCGACACACGGTTATAAAGTATATAATGGATGAATTCAATACGCAGTTGAGCCAGGTGGTGCAACAGTTTCCCGAGAGCGTTTATTACATCGATGTGCGTAATACGGTCTTATTTAAAGAAGGCGATATAGACCAATGGTACGATGAAATACATCCGAATATCGACGGGTTTCAATCGATAGGTTTAAAATTTATTCAATTAATAGAAAGTTTGAAAAAGCAGGCCATTAAATCTGCAGCGCCTGCACTTGCTTAATTTTTTACGCTATCAACTTTACTTTGCGCGGCCTTAAGGTCGTTGTAATCTTTTTTATATTTTTCAATAAGCGTGTCTTTTCCAACTGACTGTTTCACTAAATAATCACGTTTCTTTTTCAGTTCATTATTGGCCTTTTCCAGTTCTTTTGCATTTTTGTTAAGCTTTGTCAATAGTTCAACATTCTGCTTATTTAACATATTAAGCGAATCGTTTTTCAATTCGGTCAATCTTTTTTCCCGCGCAAGTTCAGCATTATATCTTGCCTTTCTCATTGCATCTTTTTTGCTTTCTGCCAGCGAATCCTTTGTTTGATCAATTAAGATGGCCTTATTTTCATTTTCTGTTCTAACACTATCATACCAAAAGTAGCCGGCTATAGTCAATGTTAGTATCAATGACCATAATATAAACAGCCATTTTTTTCGACGCTCCGATAAACCTTTTGTTTTATAAGTTTGGGCCAGCAACTCATGTTCTTTTTTTTCTTTTTCGGCAAGCGCCAGTTCCTGTTCCTTTTTTTCTTTTTCAGCCAACGCCAGGTCATGTTCTGCTTTCAGCTTCTTTTGTAACAATTGCTGTTGACTGCGCTCCAACTCCAGTTCACGCAGCTTTTGGGCCATAGCCGATTCTTCCTGGTGTCGCAATTCGCTGGCATAGGCTTTTCCTGCTTTTACCAGTTCGAATTCATCTTTAAAAAGCCAGTTATTGGGCGAGGGGCTGCCATCATCCAGTACCAGTTCAAAAAGAGGTTCCAGTTCCCTGTGGCGTTTATGAATTATTTCAAGCAATTTATTGTCGGCATGCATGGGTTCATCGAGGCTTTCGTGCAGTATATCATAAGCGGTGCTGCGGTTGCCTTTCCAATCTTTAACCGCGGCTTCAATTTTTGGCTGCAGGTACATTTGTGCGCCCGGCTCCTGTACCTTGTTCACAATTTGCCTTATTTCATCACAGTAAATCAGCAATGAATCGTGTATGGGTTCATAACAACGGGTCACACAATTGTCTACGATAATATCTTTCTCCCTGAAAAAACGGGGAATGAAATTGATGAGTACCTGTTGCACGCGGTCGGCCTTGCACGATTCTACATAATATAAACTGGCAACAGGTAATGGCCTTGCCTTGGGAATGGTGTCTTTGATGATGATCATCCGGGCCATTATTTCAAGAAAATAACGTTTGTCGGCTTCCGGTAGTTGCAGGTAAACATTGGTAAATTCGTTTTGCAGGCATTTTACGATCTCCCCTACTTTTCTATATCCATCTAAAGTGAGGTTCAGTTGGCTGTACTCACGTTGTATATTAAGCACATCGAGCACCTGCTGCTTGTACAATGTTTCCATGGTGAACGACAGCAGTGGCAAAAAGTAACTGGTGTTTATGGCATCTGCAGCCACTATCTCGGGCAAACTCGCTGGTTGAAAACCAATACCGCGTTCAAATGCCGGCCCCACTATAATATCGAAGATCTCATCCTGGTTGGGATACCGTAACAGTTTTTTATACTTACGCCATTGGCTGATGTTGCGATCAAATTCGTGCGCATAGTCGTGCCTTATAGATACCACCAGTTTAAAGTTGCCGCCCCGCTGGTCTATTTCACTGGTTAAAAATTGAAGAAAACGTTCGAACCTGTTTTTCTCATCAAGGGTAGCTTCGCGAAACGTGTAACATTCTTCAAACTGATCAATATACAGGCAATGATTTACACTGGCGCCTGTGGGCAACACACCCAGGTGTTTGTTAAAAAGCGTCTGCAATTCTTTGGTAAAAGCATCGAGGTCGGCGCCTGGCTGCATAGTTGAAGTCCCAAAACCTGCCTGCTGCATGGCTGGCAATAAACCACCTTTAACCAGGCTCGATTTACCGGTACCCGAATCGCCCACCACTACCAGGTATTTATTCTCGGCCTTTTTTAAAAACTCTACATACTCGCTTATCACGGTTTCCCTGCCATACAGCACGGGCAGGGCCGGAAAGCTCTTTCTTCCCAAACCCGCATAGGTATTTGCTTTATTGGCAATACTGTCATAGTCGTATTGCCGTAAACCCATATAGGGGTTCTGCGCCAGTTTATGCGGCGATAATTTTTTGGGGAACCGGAGGGGTAAACCCGTGTATAGCTTTTTTATTGGCTCAACCAATGTATCGTGGCGTAGCTGAAAATAGCATTCTTTTGCGCCATCGGGTTCAGTAATTGAAAAGCATTGCAGTATTCGTTTATCAACCATATTATCGCACCAGGTGCGTACATCATCGGTAGTTATCTGCAGGTCTTTTTGCTTTCTAACAGTACCATTGCCATTTTCATTGTACCCCAGGCTTTGCCACATCAACTCTTCAAATCGGCGAAGTGCAACCGGCTTCTTTGTATTGGCGTCGGAAATGGCGTTGTACAATAAGAACCAATAGGGCGCTTTCTTAAGTCGTGCCCCATTGGCCAGCTCAATATTCACCGTTGTGTCCAGATAATCTTTAAGCGGGTCGGGCGAAGCGCATAAGCGTTCCACTTCCAGGTCTACAGCGCCCACAGCTTCCGTTTTTCCATCCGCCTGTATTTCTTCCCACAATAAAAATAACAGGATCTGTAGCTTTTGGGCATTGAATGAATCGCCATTGCTGCAACTATCAATAATGCGACTCCTGATTGCATCAGAAGAGATCTTTTGCGCAAAGCCGGATAGCTGTGGTTCAAGATCGGGATTGGTTGTAGTAAGCAGGTTATGAAAAATATCGTGGGCATCATTCTTCTTTATATCTCTTACTGCCATGGCATCCTGAAAAACGCCATACAGTATACGCTCTACTTCCTGTATGTATCCCAGGTGCTCTTCGCGCAAAACAAGAATGATCTTCTTTTGTATACCCGGCGTATCCATCAGGTCTTGCAGGGTTTCCAAAAATGCGGTTTGTTCGTCTTTTTCGCCCACGAGGAACAGTTCTTCCAACTGATCTATGATGAGGTAAATGGGCCGGTTCCATTTAATATACAGCGCTTTCATTAGCTGCACTGCATCTTCACTGGCAAACGATGTTTCGTTAAAGGCAAGCGTATCGGTAGCAAGGTCTTTGTTGTGAATATTATCAAGGCTTTCTTCCTCTAGCGCATATTGAATACCTTGTTTTAGTGAATGGTTTATATTCAGCAACCTGGTTATTCGTATAGGCAGCCAGTTTACCCGGTTAATGCGGGCCGAAAGCGTATTGTTGATAAAGCTGGTTTTGCCTACGCCCGATTTACCAAAAACAACTATGATCTCTTTCCATTTCAACAATGCCAGCAAGGCCTGGGCCTCCTCTTCCCTACCCATTAGTTTATAATGATCGTTCAACCCGTAAGGTTGCAGAAAAAGAAATGGATTTATGTTTGATGCTGATGAACTCATACGAGTGGGGCAGCTTTTGGTTTTTTGTCTCTTGTTAAAAGCAGGTACAGTAACGTGATCTTTTTAAACTGGTCGCGTACGCGCGCAAACCGTTGCCGGGCCTGCATCCTTAATTCCCGGTTAGATGCACCGGCAATCTCCGGCGAGAATTTTAAAAAGGTGGTATCCCTGATGTTGAGCACCGCATCGGAGGTACTGGTAATATTGATCTGTATGGTACCCTTCCCTTCTGCATCTGTGTACTCCATATAATTTCCCTGCATGCCATTGAAGAAGTACAGCAACGTATCCTGTTCAAAGAACAGGCCTACATTGATCACAAATGGCGAAAGACTTAGGTAGTCGAGGAAATTCTTGCGGTGGGTAACGATCAGCACGCTGTAATTCTCGGCAAAGTTCTCACCGTACGTAGTGGTTTCGGTTGAAGGCAACAGTCCGCTAACGGTAAAAATATCGTGACAAATAGAACGGTACCTTCTGTCTCGTCGCCGGTAGGCCTCTACTTTACCAACGGTAATGATCTCATACAGCATCAGGTATCTGTGAATAGAGAACAGCGAAATAAGCGCCGATTCCATTCTGTCGCAATAACATTGCAGTGTTTCAAGCGACGACTGTTCAATGGTCTTTGCCGTAAACTTATTGATGATGGCAACAGCCACTTCATGTATGCTGTTACTAAGCGCTACATCAATACCCGATACGTAATTATTGCCATTGTACTCGCCCACAAATTGCCGGAACGATTTTTTATCGTCGTTCGATAACTTGCTTCTTCCCTCAGTAAGAAAGGCCACAATGTTGCGCATCATATCAATATCGAACCTGATATCGTTCAGGTTCTTTTGCCCATCTACCAATTGCTTTAAGGGCACTGCTAAATTATTTTTATGCAGTGCCTGGTTAAACAGTTTACCAAGGTCTTCACGCCCGCTTTGACTAACCATAATGACCGTTTCCATAAAATCAGACATCATGATCTCAATTGCCGTTCTTATAAATTTCTGGTATAGATCAACCTGGTAGGTAAGCAGGTTAAAAAGAATGGTTTTGTTGTTGCTTATAGGGTATTCAAGCTGCGCCCGGTTGTCTTTTGAATAATTGATCATATCGCGCACGGGCGAAGCATGCGGTGCCAGCAACAGGTTGTACAAATAGTCGATGAGGTGATTGGTACCGGCCGCGTTCCAGCTAAGGGCCTGTTTGTGTTGATTGGCAATTTCGGTGAAGATGCCAAAATGCGGATCGGTATTTGGCAGATCGGCCTTTAGGTCTATAACGGCCTGGCCCAGGCTGATAAGAAAATCGAACGAAGGTTCTATATGATCGATGGGCGACAGCTCAGTTTCATCAACCAGCTTCCAGTTCTCATTGGCCGTGCGTTGGGCAGGGCTCACATCTTCACTGTGATAAATGGCCCATTCAAACACACCTGTACGTTCCTTACCCGGTTTTACAATGGAGCGGGCCGTTTCGGCTTTATCAAATACTTCAATAGCTTTGTTGTATTCGCCCGTTTCTTCAATTCGTTTATCGTATGCTTCATTGCTTTCCGTTGGTTGTTGGGGCGGAAAGTTCTGCTGCAACCTGGCCTTTATGCCATCCTTTATATTTTGTTTTGCAAAATCAAATGCCTGGCCTATGCCGAGCTTGCGGGCACATAGTGCCTCATAAAAATAAGCGCTGAAATCGCAGGCTATTTTATCGTATACGGGCGCTTTTGTAGCAATAACCACACTGGCGCCGTATTCGAGGAACTTATCAACCAGGTCGTGGGTGGCGCAGCCATTCAGGAATACCAGCTTCAGGTGTTTGGCATAACGTATCATGGCAGCCAGAATGTTCCCATGCGAAAGCTCGCCATCGTCCATTAGCATTTTGCCGCTGCCGGCATGACCTGAGAAATGAAATAACCTGATATCTGCTTTGGAAAGAAATGTTTCAAAAACCGCCTGTTCCGTTGCATTATAGTTGATGATGGTGTTTATAGTATCTGCTATGGGGTCGAAGTATTCATGGAGCTTTTGGAACTCCTGTTTTACAAATTGCAGATCCCCTTCCGGGTTGGCCGCCGTTAGAATGCCGAAATATGGCATAACAACACATTTAGTTGGAAATTAATGGTATAACTCTTCCATTAAATTTACGTAAAACCGGGGGCCCGGGGTACCGTTAAAACACCCTTATTTCCGGGAATTCAGGCTCCAGGCTTCAAGCCACAAGCTGCAAGCAAATACCAATACAGCTGAAGGCCTAAAGCCTAAGGCTGAAAGCAAATACAAAAGCTGCAATTCGGAACTGTATTTACTTTTTCATTTCTAATTCCTAATTTTTCATTCCTCATTTTACATTAAAAAGGTGCTGACACCTGTTAGCGTCAGCACCTTTGCACTATAAATATTTTTAATTGGTTGCTATTTTAACCTGATAACCCCTTCGGTAATGGGTCTGAACTTTGAGAAAGTGGCCGCATCATAACCGGGCTGGGTAACCAGCTTTTCATCGGTCACCAGCATTTGCATACGCTGCATGGCCTTTACATAGCCATTGGCATCGAATGTTTTGAAAGAAGGCGCCGGTGTTACGAAGTTAGAGTTATAGTAGATCCAAACGTTATCTGAGGCCAGGGCCATATTACCCAGGCGCGTTCTTACCAATACATATTGTGGCAATACCGGTTTGCGTGAACCGGGGAATATTCTGACACCTTCAATAATTTCTTTATTATACCCTTCTTCCAACACCACTTTGCCTTCGGTCTTTAGGTCGATTAGTTTTTTTACTTCCCGTCTGTTGAACTCGCTGTTTTCGCCACCTTTTTGCCAGGCAGTTGTAGTGAAATAGTTATAATCGTCTTTTTGCACCCATACCCTGGCATTGGGAAACATGTCAACGCTGTTAATATGATTGAGGTGAGGATAGCTTAAAATGATATCGGTAACTTCTTCCGGACGAACTGTCAGTTTTTGAAGAACCGAATCGGGGCGCAGGTCATCGATCATATCGAAATCTTTGGCCGCTTCAACACTGTACAAATAGCCGGCATCCATTAAAACGGTCTTACCATTTCCTTTTATCAGCCAGATCATGAAATCGATGCTTACACTGTCGGTGGTGCTTGATTTAGCAGTGGAATCATGCGATAAAGATGCATACTTCAATGCCGTTACTTCGTACTGTGGACCTTGAGCAATAGCCGCAAAAGAAAGGAACAATGCACTTAAAATTACACACGTTTTTTTCATAGTTCTGATTAATTCTTGCTTTTATAGGGTAGTTTATCGTTATAAGCGAACAAAATTATGTTATACCATCAATATTTTCTACTCACATCTGCCATTTTTACTTGTACGCCCTACAGAAAAGACAAGTGCGATGCTTCTTATACAAACGTCTTGCCAGTTGTAATATTTCTAACGTACCTGTAAAAAGTTATTAACTTAAAAATTTTGTAGAATATATTTGTTTGGTGAGTGGCTTCGCGAGTCGTGAAACGTGAAACGGCAAACGTGAAAGGGTTCGCAAATTTCCAAGGTCCACTTCAATTTTTTTTGCCGATCACCGACAAGACGCGAGCCTCGAAATTAGGCGGATGTTTGCCGTTTCAACTTTCACGATTGCCCAATAAAAAAGGCGAGCTCCTCATAAAAAGGAACCCGCCCATAACCTTGTTAACTCGTCAACCAGTCAACCAGTCAACTAGTAACCAAACAACTCCTCCAAACTCAACTGCTTCACTTCGCCAATCGCTTTCAGGTCGTCGAGTTTTATTTTTTTATCAGAAGCTACCACACAGTACGTATATGATTTACCGCTGATCTTTTCTTTGTGCATGTTTTGAATATCCTGCAATTTCAAACTGGCCAGTGCAGCATATAGTTCCTTGCGGAAATCGCCTTTCCAACCTTTTTGCTGTGCCGACAAATATGATGCAATGATACCTTCTTTGGTAATACGCTGTGTTTCCAGGTCTTTTTTGAAACCAGTTCTTGCCAGTTCAAAACGTTGTTCCGAAGCAGGCAGATCGGTGAGTAATTCATTCATGCCTTTGATGGCCTCGTTCATTTTATCGGCCTGGCAACCTACATACGCCATCATATAGAAAGGATTTTCCTTTTTAGCAGGCGTGTTGTAAGAGGCATAGGTTGAATAAGCCAACGCTTTTGATTCACGAATGGTTTGGAACACTACTGAGCCCATACCACCGCCAAAATAGTTATTGAACACATTTACCACCGCTTCTTTATTGGCATCGTACCCTACATCGTTTCTTACCCAGGCAATTTCACTTTGCACCATATCGTAGTTGGTAAACAACAACTGGGTGTTCGATTGCACTGCAGGTGTGTAAGTAACTTTTGCGGGATATTCGGTGAATGAAGCAGGCAGGGTATGCAGTTTGGCAATATTCGTTTTAAACGCCGCATCGGTAAGCGGACCGTAATACATGATGCGGTGTTTGTACTTCATTAAACTATGTAAGATATTCACCAGGTCATCTGCTTTCAACTGGCTGATCTCAGCATCGGTCAACGAAGAATTGAAAGGGTTCTTTGCGCCATACCGGGCATAGGAAACCATGCCCTGCATAATGCTTTGTTTGTCGGTTTTGGCGTTGGCGCGCGCTTTCATCAGGCGCGACTTTAACGCCGTTAACGCACCTTCATCGGGTTTGCAATTGGCAAGTATTTCTTCAAATAAACCAACCGCTTTTTCGAAATTCTCCTGCAAACCACTAACGGTAACTGTAGTTAATTCTGCCGAAGTGCTGATGCTGAAGTTACAGGCAATGTTGTAAAACATTTTACTGATCTGCTCAGCTGAGTATTTATCGGTGCTCAGGAACTGCAGGTACTGGGCGGCCAGTGATAACTGTTTTGTGTTCCAGGTGCCCATGTCGAACTGATAATACAGGCTGAACAGGTCGTTTGTTTTATTCTGCACATGTAATACATCGGCAATTCCGGTCTTTGAAAGCGCAATATCCTTATCGTAATCGAGCCACAGGGGTTGAATATCGCTTACGGTAATGGCTTCCATTTTCTTTACATAGTCAGATGATTTGCCGGCATTGGTTTCAATAGGTGTAATAGCAGGCTTTTCTACTTTTGCAATGTTCTTATCCTCACCTTTTCTTTTATAAATGAGCACATAACTGTTCTCACCCAGGTATTTATTAACGGCAGCTACCAGCTCGGCCTTTGTTACCCGGGCCATATCATCGATGTACGATACGTCTTTATCCCATTGCTGGCCACGGTTCTTGATAAAGGCATCCATTAATTGTTGAGCGCTTGAAGTACTGTTATCGAGGCTTTGCAACAGGGCCAGTTTTGTATTGGCCACAATGGCTTTGATCATCGATTCATCAAACTCCCCTTTTCTCAACAATTCCAACTGGGCCATCAGCAGGTCCTTAACATCTTCCAACTTTTGTCCCTGTTTAGGTGTACCCACCATCAGGAACATGCCGTAATCTTTATACTGTTGTAAACCGGCCTGGGAGCCCTGTAATTTTTGTTGTTTGTTGAGGTTAAGGTCAAGGAGACCGGCTTTACCATTCGACAAAATTGAAGAAGCCAGGTCAAGCACCATAGCGTCGTGCGCGCTGGCAGCAGGCGTACGGAAACAGATGCGCATGTTTTCGGCACTGGGCCCAAACACCTCTTTTACTATAGGTGTAGTGATCGGTTTTTCAGGAGCAGTTTTATATTCCTGCACCGGTTTGCTTTGCATGTATGCAAAAGCCTGCTCTACCTTTTTGATAATTACATCGGGATCAAAATCGCCCGACAAAATGATACCCATGTTATTGGGTACATAATACTTATTGTAATAATTCCTGATAGCAACCAGTGAGGGGTTCTTCAAATGTTCAACAGTACCAATGGTTGATTGCTGGCCATAGTTATGTGTTGGGAACAAACCTGAGAACATGGCTTCCTGTACTTTGGCGCCATCATTATCGAGCATGCGGTTCTTTTCTTCATAAACAGCTTCCAGCTCGGTATGAAATAAACGGAACACGGGGCTACGGAAACGTTCTGCCTGAATAGAAAGGAATTTATCGATAGCATTGGCAGGTATATCTTCTTCGTACACAGTTTCCTCAACCCAGGTATGGGCATTGGTCTTTTGTGAACCCAGGTTGCTCATGAGTTTGTCGTACTCATTGGCAATGGCAAACTTTGAAGCAACACCAGAAATACTGTCGATGGTTTTATAGATCTCTTTACGCTTGGCGGGGTCGGTGGTAGCGCCATATTGTTCGTAAAGGGCATAGATCTTATCTATATAAGGTTTTTCTTTCGACCAGTCGAGCGTACCGTATTTATCGGTACCCTTAAACAACAGGTGCTCGAGGTAGTGGGCCAGTCCGGTATGATCTTTAGGATCGTTATTGCTACCGGTACGCACCGCCATGCGGTAAACGATGCGCGGTTCTTTGTGATTAACTGTTAAAATAACAGATAACCCATTTTTAAGGGTGTAGAACCTGCTTTGAATGGGATCGTTGGTTACATATTTGTAGGTGTAACCACCAGCGGAGGCCTGTTTCCACTGGTATTTGTTCTGCGCCATGCTTTCGCAGGCTACCGAAGTGAGCAGTAAAAGGCCAAAAACCTTGTTTAAATGCATATTGATACGTGGGTTTACTTAAGCTGAAAACTGAGCAAGATCATGTAGTTAAGCAGGCTCAATGTTCAGCGGTTATACAAAAACAATCATACAATCTTATAAAGACGCATAAGAACGCGCAAAGTATCCCTTGCGTGCGTAACTTTTTTATAGCAATCTGTATAACTGGTAAATATCACAGACGAACGGTTGGTGCGGTCAATGGTGAATAGTGAGTGGTGACACAAAAAAGCCCCATCCACTATTTGGGACGGGGCTTACCCTATCTGCTTTTTATACTTAAACAAGCAAAGTTAAATTACGGAAGTAGGAAGAATGGCCAATATACCCATAGCCATTGGTTGTGCGGGCCCAGGCCTGTATAGTAAAGCTATACGCGCATTGCAGGGGCGGCCTCCAATTAGCCGGCACAGTAGGAACTGCAAAGTTCAGTACGCCGGCCCAGTTGGTGCCTGGCGGAACAGCCGTTTCATAAGCCTGGCTGTAAATAGCCGTAGACTGATTTTCGCCATAAGTGGCACTAAAGCTCCATGCACGCAAATTGCCTTCGGGATCGTTGGCAGTTACATTGAAAGTAAGACCATCGGTACCCGCACCTATTTGTTCAATAGCACATGCAGACACTTCAACAGCGCCATGTTTTATGCTGTTTATGTTTACGGTAGGCACATTATTATCAATATACAATGACAGCACTTGTGCTGCAGAAGCAACCGGGGTAACACCATCTGCCTTAAAGAACTCTACTTTAAACCTGTGTATACCAGTATCCATACCATACGTAGAGAACTGGATCAACAGATCATCGATAGAATATTCTTCGGCCGGATTTACCAATGTATATTGTTTGTTAACATCGGCGCCAAAAGATATGGGTATATAGTTAGCGCCCGTCCAACGGTAATTTGTCCACGCAGACACCAATGGCAAAAAGGTAGCGCTGCCCGGTGTTGCATGCATGATGCGGTATTTATTAGCGCCAATACCAATGAGCGCATTCAGGTTCACCGAGTTGGCGATAAAATTCAGTACACCTCCGAAAGCGGCATTGTGGGCTTCAACATAATAACCGGCGGTGGTGGTTGCTCTACCTGTAGCTGCGTTCAGTACAGATGAAGAAGTAGGGATCAAACCCACCGTACCAATGATAGCACCCATCAAAGATGGATTTGGCGCTGGTTTACGCGCAAAGTATAATTTGGTAAGGTTAGAAAAATTCTGATAGAAGTTGGCCGGGTAATCAATGGTAAGTGCCGGATTGGTACTATGTACACGGAAACCAAAATAAGTAAAAGGTAAACCCAGCAATGAGAAAAGGCTGGCATTTATTTCTGTCAATGCAATTTTGAATTTCCAGATACGATGCGGCGTAGCAGACTTTGGTGAAGGCCCAAACTCAATACGGCTTTTTGATTCGGGTGGTTCTGAGATGCCTGTCCATACACCGGGCCCCAGGTATTTTTGAATACCCATTTTATTAGGGTTACCGGGATACAAGCCGTAGTTCACATCTTTGTTGGCTGAGATGCCACGGTTTTCATCTACATCAAAACTAAGCCAGTAATAATCACCGGTACCCAAATCATTACCGGTGTCGGCAAGCACATCGAGCACGAGATACAGGAACTTTGCGTCGTTCTTGGCATATACCCAGCCATTGGGGAATTGAAATTCGCCGGCGCCGTTCCAGATGCTGTCCATAATGGAGGTAGCGGGGTCAATGGGCGATTCGGTCCATTTACTGTTCAATGAGGTGGTAAGGGAAAACGTGTGCGCCAGGGAGATACTTTCTTCTGTAAGCATAATTGAAATTTGTTGGTTATTGACAATGATGATGAAACATGACAGCTGTTGTGATGCAACCGGGTTAAATAAAATGGTTGGGACCTAAAACCGGGAAGTGGGTTAAACGAATTAGCTGCTACAATAAGTTGCCATTAACCAGGAAGAGATTACAGGAGTGGTAAAACAAAGATGAATGAATAAAGTGTAACAAGCACCAGTAGTACCACCCTAACAGAAACGTAATACTACGGAAATAAATGGAATAACATTCATGTTATAATGGATAATGATCGTGGTCATTTTCTTTACAGATATACCATCATCCTCGTATCTTTAACAGGATGTCGCACACTATGTTCACCAGACATCAAACTACCTGCTAAAGTATCTACATGGCTTCGTTTGAACGGAGATTGAAGTAACACACGCTACTTAATTCTTTACATTTTTTGTAAACTTTTTATTACCTTTATGTATATAATTGAGGTATGCAGCGGCGTACGCAAAGAAGCCATTATTAAGACCGTAGAGCCTTCAGATTTTGCCCTTTTGACTAAAAAACAGTATTCATTTAACTGGAAATCACTTAAGAAAAGTACTACAATTTATAAGCTGACCATTGAAGGTGAAAAAGACATTTTAGGTGTGATGGCGCTTATAGATTATCCAGAAGAAAAAAGGATAGAAATTAAGCTGTTAGCCAGTTCATTAGAAAACCAGGGCAGAAAGAAAAAGTATGAAAGGATTGCCGGATGTATGATTGCGTTTGCATGCGATTTAGCAGGTAAAAAATATCATGAAGAAGCATGCGTTTCATTAGTACCCAAAACAACATTATTAAATCATTACAAGCAGAAGTATTACATGGCCTGGAATGGTCGGCAATTATTTTTAGAGTATGCCTCATTAAATAAACTATTAAATGAATATTTCCCATGAGCTATAAGAAACTTAGAAAAAGATTCACACCTGAGGAACTGGTAGATGGATTTGTGTTCCCCGTTAAGCTTACGGCCAAACAAAAGAAGGAAGCAGCCGAACAATTAGCCGAGGCACGTAAAAAAAGCCGGGCTACAATGACCGATGAAACTAAATTCAGTCTCCGGACTCACGGTATAAGATCTCGAATTACGGATGCCTTACAAGAAGACACATTCAACCCTGAGCATACATTTGGTTATTTTCTAAAAATGTATATTGAACTACTGGAAAAGAAAAGAAAAGAGTTTGCAGCAGAGATCAGTATAGAGGATACATTGCTAAGCCAGTTGATCAATGGGCACCGGTTCCCTCCAGATTACGTTGCAGTAAGACTTGAACTACATTCAGATAATATTATCCCTGCCACTCATTGGCTCAAACTGGTTGAAAAACAACGATTACACGAAGTTGAAAACGATGAAGAATTTAGAAAGAGGGAAATGCCATTTGTGAACCATGGGGAAGAACCAAAGAAAAAAACTTCGAAATTAGTTTATCGTAAACCCGGCAAACTTAAACAAGAAAGAACATCAACCCATAAATAACAGGTCTGTCATTTTATATCCGACATCACTTCATATATCCGGCTTACCTGTTTGAAATTATTTTTGTATTAGCGAAATTGCTTTGTGTTTATTAAACAAACAAAAAACCATCCACCAGGTGGCGGACGGCCTTTTTGTTATCAAAACAATGTCGGTCAATAAAACGTTGATCAAAATTTAACCTGCAAAGTTGCTCCGCCAAAAAGAATATCTTTTCCGGGACTTACATCCTTTAGATATGCGCCGGCTTTAAACCAGGTAGCTTCTACCCTTAGTAAAAAGTATTGATTGGGCGTAAAGGTTACATCTGTGGCCAGTTGGTGTCCAATAAACTTATTTTTTGAATTGCCCGAAGTATGGATAATTGAAACGTTGGGCGCATAAATACCATCCTGTGTACTATATCGCCAAAAAACATCATGGTCTACTGTCCAGGTTAATTTATCATCTATCAATTCAAAAGCTATCGACGGATGTATATCAAACAGGTTAGACGGCCCTATCAACGCAGCCAGTCCAAAATAGGCGCCCCTTGGAAATAATGGATTGAATGTTTGAAGCCTGCCATCGCCCCTTTGCCTGTCGCCGGAAATGACCTCCGTTTTGATCCCGATCTCGGGTTGAAGGCTTGCCCTGGTAAACTTATAACTTGTATTGGCAGAAAGCGTCCAGGCGGAAATGGCTTTCCCCACAAACTTTCCAAATTGATAAACACCTTCCAGATCATATTTCCAACCGGCATCAGCCCCCCATACTCTTGCACCAACACTGTGCCGGCGCTCTTTTCCTGTGCTGTCCTCAAAAGCTGCCTTTGTCTTACTTAAGCCTAAATAATACAGGTCAACATTTTTAAGTATAGGGACCTTGTTCTTAACCAGGTAAGCTCCCCATATATTGATATCCCTGTTTGAAACGTCATCGAAAATTTCCTTCTTCGCCGTAACATAACGTCCATAAAAGGCATCTAATCTCAATGATCCCAGGCTGAAAATTGACCTTACAGCATCAAAGGACTGGCGATTGTTGGGCAATTCCCTTACTGATATCAATCTTTGGGAACCATACGAAAGTTCCTGTCGGCCAACCCGGAGTATTGCATTTTTAGAATTGGTGTTTATATCAAAAAACGCCTGGTGCAGATCTAATGGGTTTTCGTCAACCGCACTTGTTCCCGATGCTTTTCCGTTTGCCATACTTCCCTGCAACTGACCAAACAACCGGAAATTTTTTCCTGCATGAAGGTCTGTATGCAACAGAAAACGCGAAAACAGAAAACCATCATCATCTTTGGGCGCATCTCCCCAATCCTCGTTCCTGATATTAAAGTATTGATATCTCACTTCTCCGCCAATGCTAAGATATGTATTACCTTGTGCGGATAAGGACAGATATTTTATATTCCTGTAGAACGATGCAGTTGTATCACTTTTCAGTACACTATAATCCTCGTCGTATCGCAACGTTTTAAATTGCGGCAATTGCTGGCTATTTGCATGCAGGAAAAAAAACAAGCACATCGAAAATAATAAGTGTTTCATCCCTGGTCTTTTTCAAATAATAATAAAGCTACCAATTGTAAAAGCTTAATTCAATGATTTATAGATCCGGTAATCAATTGAATATTTTCCCGGCCCTATAAAAAGTATAAACAGGTACACCATGCTATACATAAAAGGTGTATCCCGCTCAAGAATGCTGTCGTGCCAGTGAACTACAAAATATCCTGTAAGCGTTATAGCTAAAATGGGAAGTATTGCCAGTCTTGTGAACAATCCCAGGATCACAAATACCGGAAAAACAAGGTTACCAGCAATAGCAAATCCTTCATTTAGCATTTCCGGTAAATGCAACGGATTGGGAACCTGTTCTGCCACTGCAACGCCTACTCCAAGTTTCTTTAAACCATGGGCTAACATAATCTCCAATGAAATGGCAAACCTTAATATTAAAACAGATAAATGAAATACCGTTGCATCGGGAAATGTATTCGTTAATCTTTTGATCAAATCTTTCATACCATGTAATTGAAAAGTATCTGTGCAGGAAAGCTCTTCTCAGAGAATATTCGTTACTTATACTGATATCCCCCATAATAATTTACAGGTGACCAGCCCGGAATAGCATTCGGAACTGCAGGCGCAACTGATTTAAATTCGCCCTCACCATAAACTATTTTACCATTCATAACGGTCATTAACGAGTGAATATCCTTTAATTTTTCTGCTTCTGTTTTCAGATAATCATCACTTATAATCACCAGATCGGCCAAATATCCTTTTTTAAGCGTTCCTCTGTCTTTATCCTGATTGATAAGGCTTGCGCTGCCTTGTGTGTATAATTTCAAAGCAGAGATGCGGTCGAGCTTATTTTCATTGCCGGTATAATTATTTCCACCTACCGTTTTTCCGGTTGTAAGCCAGTACAAGGCAATCCATGGGTTATAACTTGCCACCCGCGTTCCATCGGTACCCGCGCCTACTTTAATACCCATATCAAGCATTTTGCGAATGGGCGGCGTGTTCTGAGCTGCCTGTTTTCCATATCGGGCTACGAAGTTTTCGCCCTGGAAAGCCATTCGATGCTGAATTGAAATGCCACCATTCAACGCCTTAATACGTTTCAGATTTTCTTCAGAAACCGTTTCCGCATGATCGAACAACCAGGGCAAACCATTTAATGGCAACTCCCTGTTCACCTCTTCAATAACATTCAGGAACCTGGTTATTGTTTCATCATAGGTAGCATGTAAACGAAAAGGCCAATGGTTTTTCACCAACAGGGTAATCACATCTTTCAATTGCTTTTCCATAGCGGGTGACAACTCGGGTCTCGGTTTATTGAAGTTTTCAAAATCAGCACCGGATGCAACCAGGTTTTCTCCGCCACCTTCAATAAAATATGTCTGTTCGGGTCCTTCGCCGTGTTGGTGGTCAATATCTACCATACCTATCCATTTTTGATAGTCGGCCAATTCTGTGCCCGGCTTTTGGGCAAACAGATAATAAGGCAACCGGATGTTTAACTGACCGAGTTTAACAAGAGAATCAGTAATATAATAATCATCAGGAAAGTTTTGAAAACCGCCGCCGGCATCCATCACGCTGGTTACTCCCAATCTATTCATTTCAGTTATAAAGAGCCGGGTTGAATTCATTTTCTCCGCTGGTGTTAGTTCCGGCAGCTTAGCCAATGTGGAATATAAGATGAAAGCATTGGGTTCTGCGATCAGCAATCCGGTCGGTTGCCCATTAGCATCTTTTTGTATTAAACCTCCATTCGGATTAGGTGTATTTTCATTAATGTTTAATGTTTTCAAACCAGCTTTGTTCAGGTAGGCATGCCCGTATAAATAAAGAATAAACGCCGGCGTATTACCTGTAGCCGCGTTTATTTCCTCTAAAGTAGGAAGCCGCTTCTCTAAAAACTGGTGTTCGTTCCAGCCTCCTACTACCCTCACCCATTGCCCTTTAGGTGTTCTTGCAGCCTGTTCTTTCAACATTTGCAAAGCCCTTTTGAGTGTTTTTACGCCATCCCATCTCAATTCTGTATTATAGAACCTGCCTGCACGAATAACATGCAGGTGAGAGTCGTACAATCCGGGAATTACGGTACGTCCGTTTGCATTTATTATTTTGGTAGTTGCCAATTTATATTTCAACATTTCCGCATCGGTTCCTGTTGCAAGCACCTTGTCGTTTGAGATGGCAACAGCCTGCGCCTGCGGCAATGCATCATCCAGCGTAATGACCTTTGCGTTGTGAATGATAAGTGTTGCATCTTTTTGTGCATGTACCGACAGAAATACAGCCAATAAAATTAACAGCGTCAGAATCTTTTTCATATTCTAATTGTTTTAAAGAGAAGGGTCAGGATTTTGCCCCCTGCCCTTCCTACATTATCTCAACCTTCCGAAAACCTGTCTTTAGTGCTTCAACATATCATGCGCATATTGAATACCCAAACCATAAGCACTGCCATATTTTTTGAAAAGAGATGTAACCGCTGCATAAGTTTCCTGACGTGCCCAGTCCCTTTGTAATTCAAGAACGTATTGAGTTGCGGTGATGGGCTGCACTCCTGCCTGTATTAAACGCTGCATAGCCATTGCGTGCGCTTCGTTACTAACACCACCTGATGCGTCTGTAATAACGTATACTTCATAACCTTCTGAAAGGGCTGATAAAGCAGGGCCTACAATACAAACCTCTGACCACAAACCACCCATTACAATTTTCTTTTTTCCTTTGGCAACTATGGCATCATGCGCTTTCACATCTTCCCAGGTATTCATCGTTGTTCTATCAATGTAGTTTTTCGTTTCGGGGTAGAACTCAGTGATCTCAGGGAAAACAGGTCCACTGAAGCTTTTTTCAGCAACAGTTGTTACAACGGTAGGCACATTGAAGATCTTTGAACCACCGGCTACGAGGCCTACGTTATCACGCAATTCGCCAATGGCAATGCTCTTTGTAGCAAAGGCCATCTGACCTTCGTAATCGATCAATACCAATGTGTGGTTTGTTGGTGATAGTAAACGTGGCGATGGTTTTTGTGCGTCGGCAGAGGCCGAAAATAATAGAACAGTAAAGATTGCAGAGATTGCTTTGATCATCTTTTTCATGTTTGCTTTTTTAATTATTATATATTCTATTGTTTGAATTGACTATACAAAAATACGTTTCAGTTAAGGCCAGGTCAATTGACAAATAAAGGCGATCGATGTATATTTCATAGATCATAATAAAACGATCATATACAACCGTATTTGAACAGTACCCATCCGGGGTCGTGCCGGTTCTTTCGGCGTATCAATTAAAATCAAACTGAGGATTGTTTTGGAACTCATAAGCGTAATAACTTCACAGCACTGTATCCAAAGGCTGTGCCCGGATACATAGAATTGATTATCACTATTATGCAGGCTATTAAAATTTTCAGGGGTTACGCTATATCATAAAATTATGATCAACCACAAAAAACCATCCCTAATAAGTATTTATGTAACTTCGTAATTTCAGTATGGATAAAAACAGTTTAACCTCTGCATCAAACTCCATAGAGTCATCTGATACGGCGGCACAAAAGGTGTTGGAAGCATTGCGACAAAAGGAAAACGAACAGGCGACATTACTTTGCCTGGCCAGCCGTATTGCGGCGGCACGCAATCGGCAGGATTTAGAGAATATCATTGATGAAGAGATACTTGCTCTCTTTAAAGGCGCCTTTTACACGCTTTGCCTTTTGCATGACGACAAACAAACCCACTTTCCTTTTTTGGGCAGCAACACAATGCCTGGGGAAAATAATCCGGTGAACGACGGCATTTTTGATGTTGCTCTTTCCTCCACAATTCCTTTGGTTTTTAAAATAACAGATCTTGTTAAGCGCAACAATACGCCATCTTATATTCTTCATTGGCAGCAAATGGGCATCGAAGAGTTAATGCTTGTAAGAATTATCAATGGAAACGAGCATAAAGGAGTTTTGTTTTTGTATGCAGAAAAACCATTGTCTTTTTTAAACAGCCAGTTTGGTTTATTCGCAGGAATGGCTGATCTGTTGGGAACCGGTATCTGTAATGTGCTGGCAAATGAAAAGATAGAGCGGCAGCTGGAAGAAATTAACCAATATAAACAGCAACTGGAAAAAGAAAATTTTCTTCTTTTGGAAGAACAAAGATCGAATAATGGCTTCGCTAATCTGATTGGGGGATCAATAGAAATACAAAAAGTATATCGCCTCATTTCGCAGGTTGCCGCTTCAGACGCCACCGTTTTGGTGTTGGGGGAAACAGGTACGGGCAAAGAACTGGTAGCAAGAGCATTGCATGAAGCATCGCCCCGCAAAGAAAAATTAATGGTTAAAGTGAATTGTGCAGCTATGCCTGCAAACCTGATCGAAAGTGAGCTGTTTGGTCATGAGAAGGGCAGTTTCACCGGCGCACTGGAGCGTCGGATCGGAAAGTTTGAACTAGCCAATAACAGTACGATTTTTCTTGACGAAATAGGTGAGCTGCCACTCGAATTACAGTCAAAATTACTTCGGGCCATCCAGGAAAAAGAAATTGAACGTATCGGCGGCAGAGCAACCATTAAAGTGAATGTTCGCATTATCGCTGCTACGAACAGGGACCTCGAAAAAGAAGTAGCAGCTAACCGGTTCCGCAATGACCTGTTTTACCGGCTGAATGTTTTTCCCATTTCGTTACCACCGTTACGCAAACGAACGGAGGATATTCCAGCCCTGGTTTCCTATTTTATTGAACGCTTTGCCAGAAATTCGGGAAAGAATATAGTTAATATATCGCATAAGGCGCTTGAAAAATTAATGAACTATTCCTGGCCTGGTAATATCCGCGAGTTGGAGCATCTCATTGAACGTACAGTTTTGCTCACCAATTCAACCACCATCAAAGAAGTTCAGCTTCCCGAAAAAAGACACAGTGCATTAACAGCCAATTCAGGTGAATTCCATATTCGACCATTGGCCGACATTGAGCGGGAATATATTCTGAAAGCTATAAAAATGTCGCGGGGAAAAATCTCAGGTCCTAATGGCGCTGCGGCGAAACTGGAATTGCCCTCTACTACCCTGATATCCAAAATGCAAAAACTGGGAATAAAAAAAGAGCACTTTATTGACCGGAACGGCGCCGGCGAATAGTGCTCCTTACCTTCCTGGCTACTTTTGATTTACAGGTGTTTCAATGATCAGGAATTCGCTTTCTTCCCTGCATGTTATCTCAATGTGACTGGCATCCCAAATGCCCAATGCATCGCGGGTTGATACCGGAATGTTATTAATACCGATGTGTCCGCTTATTACAAATACGAACACACATGTATTTTCTTTATTGAAATTATGCCGAACTATCTCATTCTGATCAAACCATCCTAATATTAAACGGGCGTTCTGGTTGATCCAACAATGTTTTAATCCTTCTTCACCCGAAACAATGGTAGTTAACTTATTCTTCCTGCCTTCTGCCGGAAAACTTCTCTGTTGATACCGGGGTATTATATTTTGTTGTTTAGGCTGTATCCAGATCTGCAGGAAATTTACATCCTCGTTGCCAATATTATATTCTTCATGCCGTAAACCACTTCCTGCACTCATGATCTGAACACCACCGGGTTCTATAACCGTGCTGTATCCCATGGAATCTTTATGATTCATTTTCCCTTTTAATAAAATGGAAATGATCTCCATGTTAATATGCGGGTGAACGCCAAACCCCTTTCCCGGCTCAACAAAATCGTCGTTGAAAGCTACCAGGGTACCGAATGCACTTTTTAAGGGATGGTAGTAATCACTGAAACTGAAATAAAAATTGCTTTTTAACCAACCAATATCCTTGATGCCTCTGTCTTCTTTATTAAACCGGTGAAAATTCATAGTCACGTTTTTGTTGAAGGTTTATAATCTTATTGATAAAGCAAATCATTTTTTTACAGCAAATTCGGCGGATTCTCCCTGTAAGTAACAAATTACGATAGCTACCCCTGGTACGATAATAGCACTTAACCCGAGCCATTTTGATAACATTGCACCGATAACGCAACCGGCCAGGAATCCTCCGATAGTAATTAATTGTTTTTTAAAACTCGCCCATGACAACCCATCTCCGGTTATTCCTTTACGTATCAAATTGCCCATATCCAATGAAGCCTGCGTTACATTTCCGGTCATCATGGTAGTTGGACCGAACGTTTCTTTTGCATATAATTTTCCAAATGCATTTTGTAAACCCATGCCCAACACTGAAACCAAAACGGCAAAATAAACAATCGCTTTTTCATCAATTCCTTTTATCATCGGAAGTAAAAAAGCGGCTATTCCGACAAATATCAAAATTATACCTTCCGTATACAATATCCTGTATTTACGCTGCGATCTTTCGGCCAGCCAGCCACCCATCATAACTGCCACAACAAAAACAGGGAAAGTGAGCAGCTTGAGCCAGGAAGACATACTATTAGTTTCTGTAACAACCTGGGCTGCAAACACGATGAAGTTTCCGGTAACATGCGCCGAAAAAATGTTATCTCCTGCAACAAATGTGGCGGTATCGCAAAAGCCTGCGACCCAGGCAAGCAAAAATGTAACCCAGTTAATACTATGCTGTTGCTCTATCATGTTTCTTCGTTTTATGTTTGTAACATCCTTTAAAATGCAAAACAGGAACATCCCAAAGCACCCCAAAAAGCGGTGTAATTGTTTATGGGAACATTGCTCAGTCGTGCACTGTCATGGTCGTGACCATGAATATTACAGCTTCCGGCGCAACAATGCACATGAGCTGTAACTGAAGATCCATCGCTAAAGCCCTTATTACCTGTTGTTCCCGGTTTTTGCGTTTTTGTCGCAGAATAATATCCACCATGGCGGCTTACCGGCGACCAATCGGGCAGAACAGGGATGGCAGGCGGGGCATAGTCAGCAAATTCTTCTTTTGCATATACTATCTTTCCGCCAACAATGGTGAGCACCGATTCAATAGACTTGATGGCCTCATCCCCTACCTCGAAATAATCGGAATCGAGTACAGCCAGATCGGCCAGTTGTCCGGCTTTAATGGCCCCTTTTACATCCTGTTCAGAAGAGAACCAGGCGCTTCCCCTGGTAAACAGCTCCATTGCCGTTTCCCTGCTCAGTTTGTTCGCGTCTCCATATAGCTGCAATCCACCAACTGTTTTACCTGCCGACAACCAATACAACGCAACCCAGGGGTTGTAACTACTAACCCGGGTAGCATCGGTACCTGCGCCCACAGGAACACCGGCCTGCAGCATACGTTTCACAGGTGGTGTATGTGCTGCTGCTGTTGCGCCGTATCTGTTCGAAAAATATTCTCCCTGAAAAGCCATGCGGCTTTGTATGGCTATTCCGCCGCCGAGCGCTTTTACCCGATCGATATTCCGCTCATCGATCGTTTCTGCATGATCAAAGATCCAGGGTAACCCATCGAAAGGAATATCCCTGTTCACTTTTTCAAAAACATGTAGAAAGCGGGTAATACTTTCATTATAGGTAGCATGTAACCGAAAAGGCCAGCGATGCTCCACTAATAACCGAACCACTCTCTCCAACTCTTCTTCCATAATTTCAGGTAGATCGGGACGCGGCTGCACAAAATCTTCAAAGTCTGCAGCAGAAAAGACCAGCATTTCACCAGCGCCATTGTGACGGTACATATTATCACCCTGGTGCAATTTTACCGATTGCGTCCAGTGTTTAAAATCTTCCAGTTCCTGTTTCGGTCGTTGGGTAAATAAATTATAAGCGATCCTCACAGTGAGTTGTTTTCTTTCATTCAATTCATTGACGACCTGATAGTCATCGGGATAATTTTGAAAGCCGCCGCCGGCATCTATTACACTGGTAATTCCAAATCTATTTAACTCGGTCATAAAATGGCGGGTTGAGTTTACCTGATGTTCGAAAGGAAGCTTTGGTCCCTTTGCCAGAGTAGAATACAGAATAAGCGCATTTGGGCTTGCCAGTATTAAACCGGTAGGTTCGCCATGGGTGTTCTTTTGAATTTGCCCGCCCGGTGGCGCCGGAGTGTCTTTTGTAAAACCCACCGCACGAATAGCCGCCCGGTTTAATAAAGCGCGATCATAGAGGTGCATAATAAAAACAGGGGTATCGGGCGCTATCTCATTGAGCTCATCGAGTGTAGGCATTCTTTTTTCTGCAAACTGATGTTCAGTCCATCCACCTACCACGCGCACCCATTGGGGAGAAGGCGTTATGGCCACCTGGTCCTTCAACATCCGTAGCGCATCTGCCAATGAGGGAACGCCGTCCCAGCGGAGTTCGAGGTTATAATTCAACCCACCGCGTATAAGGTGCGTATGGGAATCGATCAACCCCGGAATGGTACGCTTTCCTTTCAGGTCAATACCGGTAGTTCCTTCGCCATAATAATTATTGTAAATAGCGGCATCATCACCCACAGCGATAAATTTTCCATCCTGTATAGCGACGGCTGTAGCAAACGGAATATTCGGATCAACTGTATGGATCTTACCATTGTACAGGACCATATCTGCTTTTCTCATAACAGTAGTTTAAGTTTTGCATTTAGTGTTTCAGCATGTTATGTGCATAGTGAATTCCGATACCATATGAGCCGCCATATTTTTTGATCAGGTTAGTTACAGCTACATAACTTTCCTGCCGCGACCAATCTCTTTGCAATTCCAGCAGGTACTGAATAGATGTGATTGGTATTACACCTGCCTGTACCATTCGTTGTATAGAGCGTTCATGCGCCTCAGTACTTACATCACCGCAGGCATCGGTAATTACATACACGGTGTAACCTTCCTCCAATGCAGAAAGAGCAGGAAACACAATACATACACTCGTCCACAGGCCGGCCATTACCAGCTTCTTTTTCCCTTTAGCAACAATGGCATTATAGGCAGCTTCATCTTCCCATGTATTCATACTGGTACGATCTATATAACCGGAAGTTTCATGCGGGTAAAATTCTTCAATTTCCGGGAACACGGGACCTGAAAATGTTTGCTCTGTAACAGTAGTTACAACAGTTGGTACGTTGAAAATTTTGGAGGCGCCGGCGATTATCGCTGTATTTGTTCTGAGTTCGCTTAGTGCAATACTTTTAGTGGCAAAGCCCATCTGGCCTTCAAAGTCAATTAATACAAGAGCGTGATTGTCGGGTGATAATAAGCTTGGAGACGGTTTCATAATCTTTACATTATTTGGTATAGGATAGTCAACAAAAGTGCCATCCTTTATATGAGTGATTATGAAACTGTTATAAAAAGAGAAAAGAAAAACAAGTTACGATATATCGTATTTTTATGAAGGATGTTCGATAATTTAACGTAACTCGTACACCGAATACACATAAAATTACCCAAACAAATCGCCCGGCTGTGGCCCTTTCTTTATTTCTTTCATCACCACCGCATGCTCTTTAATTTTTCCTGTTTCATCAATATGCTTAACGGTGATATCGTCCGCAACCAAAACCTCGGCAATCAGTTTCGTTCTATGACAATGTGCAGGATCTCTTTCGCTACACATGATGGCTACATTCAGATCTTTTTGATAGGCCGTTTTTAGACGCTCGATGCCTTTTTTAAAATAGTCTTTGGTTTTCACTTTTTCATAATCGATGCGCCCTTCGCTATCATAACAGGACGCATCCTTTGGCCGCCCGCCCAATTCATCGCCCATAAAAACATACCTGATACCGTTTTCTTCTAAAAACAGCTTCAGGGTACGCTGGTTGAACTGGAGATGGAACCTTGAAAATGGCTGCGAGCGAACATCTATCAAATACTCAATGCCAAATGCCTGCAACAAGGCTAAAAAACTGTCTGCCTCACGGCTGCCGTGGCCAATGGTATATAATGGCTTTTTTTCCACTAATACAATGTAAGGCAATTCTTATACCTGTATAAATAAAAAAACGCCCCGGCTACACCAGGACGCTTTACTTATATTTCCCTACTAAAGCGCTACCTTCTCCCCTACCTTCTCTTTCGCCTCTTCCAGCGTAACCGTTTTACCCAATGCGCCAAACTCATGCAGATCGCCAAACACTTCAATACGTATCGACTGATCGAGCGCTCCTACGCGAAACGGTGCAAATCCACTGTCGAGTATCAATGATTCAATAGCTTCATTAATGCTGGTATCGTCTGTTGCATAAAAAAGTACCTGCGCTGGTTGCTGATGGGCTGCATTGGCCAAGGTAGCTGCACCCAGGGTACCTAACACTTTTGCGAGTTTTGCACCTTTGGGTAACAAGCCAGCTATTATTTGCCCCGCAGATTCCTGCTCACCTATTATTTTAGCAAATCCGCCTTTTCCGTCTGGTGCAATAGGGTTCGATGGATCGATGATGATCTTTCCCTGTAGTGCTTCTGCATACTGAACTAAGAATTCTTTAATAGTGCTGAACCATATCGACAATACAACAATATCGGCCTCTTTGATTGCTTCGTCAATAGTTAATACCCGTGCCAGCTTGCCCAGCTTGCCTGCGAATTCCTGGGCTTTTGACAATGTTCTGCCCGCAACAATTACCGGGCGATTTCCTTTTACCAGGTTGGTAGCTACTACCTGTCCAATGTTTCCTAAACCTATAACTGCGATCTTCAAATTTGATGCTGTTTGTGTCATAACTAAGTTGATTTAATAGTTTCAATTGATGACACAAATTTCATCACAAATGGATACTGTCCCCAATGACCTGGTTTAAGAAAAAGTATTGATCTGGTTTAAGATTTTGACTTTGGCGGTTTGCTTAGCCGGTTCCTTAACCGGCTTAAGAATTCGGGTGTAATGCCTAAATAAGCGGCTATCTGCACCTGTGCCAGGCGGTTTGAAAGATCGGGGTAATTATCGAGGAACGACTTATAACGTTCTTCGGCCGTAGAGCTGAAATTTTGCAGCAGACGTTGCTGTAATCTTACATAGCTATTTTCAATCAACACCCTGAAGATGCGGTGAAATTTTTGCGCATCGGTATATAAAGTAATAAGATCGTCGCGGGTAATTTGTAACACCACGGTGTCTTCCAATGCATCGATATTTAAAGCGGAAGGATGGATGCCATGAAAACTGCCGAGGTCGTTGATCCAGTTATTTTCAGCAGCAAACCGCAAAATATGGGTATTGCCCTGGTCGTCTATTTTGTACATGCGTAGGCAACCACGCACCACAAAGTTCATATTGGTGCATATATCACCTTCCTGTAATACATATTGCCGCTTGCGGTACAACCGGTGATGAAATTTCTGCTTCACCAACTCCTTTTCATCTTTCGACAAGGCGATCATCTGGTTAAAATAACTGATCAATACATCAATGGAATCCTGTGCGGGCATAGTTTCTTTTTGACAGGGTCAAATATAGCAATTAAAAAAGCGTCCCGACAAAATCGGGACGCTTGAGCAAGAGTATTGCTACCCTTTGTTGCGACAGGTATGCTTTACCACTATCACAATTCCACTCAGCAATTGTTTACTGAATAAATCGTGATACGATGGGCGAGTATACCGCCTGATCGCCCGGGCCTATGGCTATTACGCGAAACGAGTGCTTTACGCCAGGCTGTAAGCCCGACAATACGCATAAAGGCTCGGTAACAGTTTTCGATACCCATTGGCTTCCGCTGCCATCTGCGCTTGTAGTGTACTGGTAAACGTATGCCTTGGCGCCTTTTACTCTTGTAACACGCAGCACAGCCTGCTCGGGCGTTTCTGTGTTAACCATCAACTTTTCAATCGGTTTCAGTGTGGCTACTTCGCCTTTCGACCTTGCCAAAGTAAAACCGCTGGCTAACAGCATCGTTCTGTCACCATTAGCAACCGACTTTACATATTCGGCTTCCTGTGCTAACATGGCGCGCAAAACAGCTCGCTTGTCGTTCTTAATAGATACCAGTACAGTATCCTTACCTTTTGCATTATACAATGCAACCTTATATTCCTCAGTTGCCTTTATTAATTCAGCAACTGTAGGATTGGGATCAGGAAACAGGGCTACATTTTTGGTTAAATCCTGTATAACCTTTCCGCTATCGTTCACCAGGTCGCCATCGCGGCCATAGTTAAATGAACTAACTATTGTGTTCATAACATAATTTTTAAAACGTGATTAAATTTGTTTAAAACGCGCTATTAACAGGCCCTTACCAATTTCATTGGCCAATAAAATGAACAGTAAAGGCATGAATGTGTTGCGATCCCTGCCCTTGCTGCAGGATCCGAATACTATGACCGTAAGATTATAGTGAACAGAAAGACCGGAATGCAAACATTCTGATTTTCACAGAACGGATATGAGTACTTAGCTAATTAGCAGACATGTCTTGTGACCGGTTGTGCATTTTCGATACCGGTTATCGATTGCACTTCGAATATACGGTGGCCGGCAGGCGATTTCCAAATTTTGGCAACACTTGGCAACACTTGGCAACATTTCCTAGGTAGAACTACTTAGTGCCCATGACGACGGTCAGTGTTTTATAACGTTATTTACTACCCTTAATTGATTGCAAAACCGCCTCACTCGTATCGTTCACATTGACAGATCAAAGATAGAATGGTAAAATGCTATTTCAATCAGGCACCTTCAAAAGTGTCGTCTTTTGTCGTATAATGTCGTAAAATGTCGCGAAAAGAATGACCGTCGTCAGTGAATTTACCCTTATAAATTGCCCTGTTTTCCTGAAAATAGTCCTACGTCAACTATAAGGCGGTATGATAATCCTTCCCGGCCTATACAGTATCATCAGCCGATTTCAATGATGATTTGCCATTGCAAAAACAATCATCTCGTTTACTTCAATAGATATGAGCATTCGCTGAATTTATATGAGGCCAACATTATTTCAAATTACCCTAAAATCATTGTATGCAACGGAAGAAATGATTTTCGATGACCATCATTTGAACTATTTTTTATTTAGAATTTAATATTCGCACTCCCTTAATCAATATTTCGAAATCAAAATTTATATCAGGGTAATCAAAATTCATATTTAGGTGAAAAGAAATCATATTACGCTAACACAAAACAATATCATCCTGACCTAATATAATATTACACATACAGTAATCAACATCGCCCTTCCAGTATTCAATGTAAGCGATAAAAATCCAATGAATCGATATCAAAAATCAATTATCACATTTATCAATTTGATTTTTTGTTTTAAAATTCAATTTCATGCTGATCTAAATTGATTTTGACCTAACAATGTTTAATATTTGCCTGATCTAAATTAATATTACCCAGATCAGAAATGATATTGACCAAATACAAAACCATACTACCCTGACAATAAACGATATCAGGGCTATAACGCACTCCATCACCACCCGATTGATTCTTCCGGCCCCCACAACAAAACAAACCTGCTCTTTAACAAAGCCGCATGCCGCTTTTAACCGATGATTTGCGTCATAAATAATCCCACTAACCACGATGCACCTCAATGGTTACTGCGTGTTTTTGCTACGCTCAACCATACATTGAACGGTATTGTTGCCCCATTTGGCAGAAACAGGAATGCCGGCAACGCAAAAGCAAAAAAACTGTTGAATGCGCAATCACGTAACCCCGAAGGAGCTATCTTAGCGTTATCTGATCAAAAAAGAACGGGAGATTACTATTCAATCACCAACTATTCAAACATGAAGATCTATTGTTCATTAGTATTGATTTTGGGCTTAATGCTGAAGACAGAAACGGGAACTCCGAAAAACGAACCGCCCACTCACCAAATAATTACCGGCGCCGAGCAAACAGAAAAATATCTTCCCTTACTGAAGAATAAACGAGTAGGCATTTTAGCCAACCCTACTTCTGTTATTGGCCAAAAACACCTGGTTGACAGCCTGATGAACCGTGGTATCAAATTCGTAAAAGCTTTTGGTCCCGAACATGGCTTTAGAGGCAAAGCCAGCGCCGGCGTACATGTATCTGATGAAACCGATGCCGCTACAGGTATTCCCATAATCTCGTTATATGGCAGTAAAAGAAAACCTTCGAAAGAAGATCTGGCCGATGTTGATATTATGATCTACGACATTCAGGATGTGGGCTGCCGTTTTTATACCTATATCAATATTCTGCGCGATGTTATGGAAGCCTGTGCAGAGAACAATAAAGAGCTGCTGATCCTCGATAGGCCCAACCCCAATGGTTACCTGGTTGATGGTCCTATACTCGATATGAAATACAAATCGGGCATTGGCCAGTTCCCAATTCCTATTGCACATGGTATGACCATTGGCGAATTTGCCAAAATGATCAATGGCGAAGGCTGGCTGCCCGAAAAACGGAAATGTAAGATCACCATCATTCCGGTAAAAAATTACCGCCACGATATGGAGTATGTGCTGCCAATAAAACCCTCACCCAATTTAAATACCCAGCAAAGTATTATGCTTTACCCTTCAACCTGTTTGTTTGAAGGTATTGCCTTGAACCATGGCCGCGGCACCCAGTTCCCCTTCACCGTTTTGGGCGCACCGGCATTAAAAGATAAATATGCATTTTCATATACGCCAACAAGTATTCCCGGTATGGCAGAATCACCGCTGTATATGAACGAGGTTTGTTATGGGCTCGATCTTCGTAAATACGACGTTGCCAACCTGCGCAAAAGCAAAAGGGTTCATATTGAATGGGTAATTGAATTGTATAATGCATATCCCCAAAAGGAGCGTTTCTTCGACCGTTCTATCAGCAAACAAATTGGGAATATTGATTATCTGTCGGGCACTGCAGAATTCAAAAAACAGATCATAGAAGGAAAAACCGCTCAACAGATCCGCGACAGCTGGGAGCCGGGTTTGTCGCAATACAAACAAATGAGGAAGAAATATTTACTGTACCCATAAACGATAAAAACGGCCCGGCTACCCGCCAGACCGTTTTATAAGTATGATTAAAAATTGCCTTTTATTTCACAATAGTGAACGTAATGGTTTTAGGTGTTCCTGCAGTTGTACCTGAGTACGGAGTAGCTTTCAGCGTATAAGTACCGAGTGCAGGTGGGTTCCAGTTACCATAGAAGTAGTTACCATCGCCATCATCGCCATGCAGTGCAAACGGAGCTGCATCATCGGTAGAGGCTTTGCTTTGTTTACCGCTCAATTCAAACTCTACACTTGTTGCGCCTGAAACAACCGCGCGGATGTTTGATTTTGACAGTTGTAGCTTGCTTAAGCTGATGGTAGCACCATTTGTTATAGACTGTACATCTTTTTCTGTTTCAGCATTTACCAGCTTAAAGTCGGTAATGGCTGCGGTTGTTGTTGGGGTAGTTGTAGTTGTTGTTGCATTTTTAGCAGGCACCATGTCGGCATAAGTAGCGTTCTCATTACCGATCTTAATATCATCTAAATAAAGAACTCTTATATTGGTTGCAGTGGTTCCGCTGCCATTCCAGTCAGATTTGTAGATCCCCATTTTAACACTTGGGTTATGCAGATCGCCTTCTACTTTATACATATTGGCGCCTGAGCGGTTCATGATCTGTACACCATCTTTCCAGATCTCAATTAAGCCATCAGAACCTGAAGAGTGTTTAACGTGCATTACATAAGCATGCCATGCATCTTTATCCCAGTTACCCAGTTCAACCCATGTGGTGCCCATTATTCTGATATAAAGTTTGTCAGATTTAACACGAAGGCAAAGCGCCGGCGTTAAGCTGCCACCCTGGTGCCATTGCGTGATGATCTCATCTTCGGCATCGGCTTTATAATAAGCTGAGGGTACATACAGCGCGTAAGAATACCAGCGGTTGAGGTTTGTTGGGTCGTCGAATGAAATTTCAGATCTTGTACCGCTATGATTTTCGGCATCAGTATCCCTTAATTCAAAACGGGCGGCTTTAGAACCCTGATACACGGGGTTTGTTACCGTGGTGATGGAATAAGAAGCGGAAGTTTGCACGCTTGGTACGGTACTGAAGAAGGTGCTGCCTTCCAGGTTGTCGCTCCATACAAAGTTACCTGTTGCTTTTGCTGAAACTTTAGCGTTCATGGCGCTTTCGTCGTAAGCAGGAGCGGCTGGTTCTATTACTCCTTTTTGACAAGATGCAAATGAGGCCATTAATAAGGCTGCTGCAAGAATACGTTGATTGTTACGGATGAAATTAGCGGTGGTGCGGATTGAAGTTTTCATGTTAGGTTATTGATTTTTTTGGTTTTCGATAGTAACTCGGATTATTTGTTTCTTGTTTCGTTTCTGATGCAAATATAACTGCGCGCAGAGCACATTTCTGATATACAAACCCGGTTGCTTCGGCGAACTAGGCAATAGCTCTTAGTGTGTGCCGGACAAACGCACTAGGGGTAAGAGTGAAATAAGGGTGAATGAATTTATTTTTTTATTCTTTTATCCATAAAAAATGCCCCCATAAGTGTCTAACTTATTGGGGGCACTTCGCTTCAGTGTGATCTACCTTTCTATTGCTTCATAAACTGGTAAGAAGCAGTATTTGTTTTTATAATATACAAGCCTGCTGCCCAACCTGTCGTATTGATGCGGGTGCCATTGGTAAGCATTACTTCGGTTATCATATGACCAGCACTGTTATAAACCTGTGCGCGCTGGTTCAACAGCGACTGATCTTTAAGCTGCACCGTAACATAACTGCGGGCCGGCACCGGCGCCAGCTGTAAACCATCTTTAGCACCATGCTTCACCGTTATCACCTGGCTTAATGTGAACTTACCATCAAGGTCTTTCATTTTAAGACGGTAGTAATTGTTACCCGCTACAGGCGCTTCATCAATTAAAGAATAATTGTTGGCATCGCGGCCAATAGCCTTAACGGTACCGATGGTTCTATAATTAACACCATTGGTACTGCGTTCAACCTCAAACGCAGCCGTATTTACTTCATCGGCCGTTTTCCATTGCAATGCGGTTCTATTACCAGTGGCATTAGCTGAAAATTCAAGCAGCGTAAGCGGCAGTACCGAAAGTACATTCAGCGTAACAGTAGTTGCCCCATAAGCTACAGTACCCGTAACGCCTGCAGGCCAGGTTACCGATGCAAATGTACCTGTTACGGAAGTTGCTGAAAGGATCACAAACGATTGACCCGGCGATGGTGTAAAACCGGGTGTAGTTATTATCAAATCGCCACCCATTGTTGCGGCACCCTGCACTTCTACCACATCGAAGTTTGTACCGGGTGTTCCGGTTCCATTTAATTCCATTAACAGCTTACTGGTGGCAAAATCTTTATCTGTATCAAAAACTATTTTACCGGTAGGACCTCCCGGAGACACCACACCACCAACATCACAACATTTATGGAAGAAATGCTACCCACTCCTTTTATCACACCGCCCGTATTGTTGTTTAAAATACCGCCGCCGCCTGAAGATACCATGTACATTACATTCGACAACACGCCAATGGTAATGTTACCGTTATTATTGAAAGCGTTTTGTACGGTTTCGATCCCGGTTCCTACACGCTCAATACTTATTTGACCGGTATTATTGAAGTCGCCTTCATTATTAATACCATTGATGCCTATAGTAAAGTTTGTCCCTATATTGATGAGGCTAAAATTGTTGAAGGTGCTGCCGTTACCATTGTAAATTCCACTGAGTACAACCGAATCAATATTCAACCGGCCCGCCGCCACATTTTCAAAAGTACTCATATTAAAAAGGCCGTAATATCCGGCACTGGCAATTCCGCCGAGGTCTATATTACCTGCATTGGTGAATGTGCCGCTGTTATTTAATATACCAATACTACCTACCCGGTCAACCACAATATGACCGGTCGCTGTATTACCGAAAGTACCCAGGTTTGCCATCCCCGACTGGCACTCATAATTGGCGCCTATGGTAATGTTTCCAAAATTGTAGAAGGTACCTGCATCATTAACAAATGCCGCCCCGGTTGTACGGTCAATATTGATGTGGCCATTGTCATTATTTAAAAATAACCCACTATTTTGAAGACCCGCACCCCCCGGGCTGTTATTTGCACCCAGGGTAATATTACCAGTGTTGGAGAAGGTACCGGTATTCATAATTGCCATTATAGAGGTACTGTCTATATTAATTTGGCCGCCCGCATTATTATTAATAATAGATTCATTATTGATACCATATGTGCTTGATCCCGACAAATTTCCTATGGTGATAATACCATTGTTTTCCACGGTTCCCATGTTCCATAATGCATCAGAAGCGGTGGTATTAATGGTTAAAATACCAGCAGCAGCAATGGTTAACACAGCGCCATTGTGCACCTGTATCGAAAACGCAAGCGCAGTTGCCGTACTAATGACCGGGTCGTTTGTTACATCGGGAATTACTACATCACTGACATCTGTGGGTACACCGGCAGTCCAGTTACCGTCTGTTCTCCAATCGGTGCTGATACTGCCCGTCCAGGTGGTTTGGGCATGCAAAACGCCTGCTGCCCCAAATACAAAAAATGCAAGGGAAAAAAAGAAACGTAAAATTAAATTCATAGGCCCCACAACGCTGCACCCCGCAACATTATTTCTTGCCCAATTAATTTTTCCTTAACTTAAAGGAGGAAAAAAACGATTGCCTTCTTCTCCGTTCCCTGCCACCATTAATACTATGCCATATGCAGCTAGCAGGGAAACATGTATTACATGCAGCGCCCACCAGGGTTTGGGCTATTCTAATGAATAAGGATACCCTCGCACATATAGTGCCCGGCGTTTCCCGGCTCGAGCAAACAGGCGATCATACCTATAAATCCATTCTCGATATAAAACTGGGTCCGGTAAGCGGTTCCTTTACCGGCAACCTGCAACTCGACGATCTGCAGGAACCAAGTGCATTTACCATAAAAACACAACAGAACAGCAAAATTGGCAATGCCAATGCCGCTATTGCCATTAACCTTACGCCGGTGGGCGATAACGATACCGAGATCATATTTGATGGCGATGTAAAATTAACCGGCATGCTGGCTTCATTGGGGAACCGGGTTATGGGTGGGGTGTCGAACACGCTCGCCAAACAATTTTTTTCAAACCTGGAAAAAGAACTCGACAAAGAACCTGCGCCTTAATAATCATATTGTTCAAAACATATTAAACTATACTCAATGAACACCAGAATACAAGTAACAGTCAATGGTGTACAATACAGTCACATGGTTGAGCCAAGGCTTTTACTGGTTCACTACCTGCGCGATGTGCTTCGCCTAACAGGCACGCATGTGGGTTGCGATACCAGCAGCTGCGGCGCCTGCACCATTCACGTAAATGGCAAAGCCACCAAATGCTGCACCATGCTGGCCGTACAGGCCAATGGCTGCCAAATAACAACAATTGAAGGTTTATCGCACAACGGCGATCTGCATCCACTACAGGAAGGATTTAAAGAATGCCACGGATTGCAATGCGGCTTCTGCACACCCGGTATGATAATGACCGCCGCCGACCTGCTGCAACACAATCCGCAGCCAACTGAAAATGATATTCGCCATGCGCTGGAGGGAAACTTTTGCAGGTGTACGGGGTATCATAATATAGTTAAATCTGTATTATATGCGGCTGAGAAATTGAAGGAACATGCAGTGGTGCATTGAGACCAGCCGGCAATCGTGAAACGGCAAACGTGAAACGTGAAAGTCCTATATCCGGAACTCATAATTAGCGTCGGCAACCGGCTATAAATTTCGGGTAACGCAAGATCGCATATAAATCTCAAAACTCGCGAGCCCTTTCACGTTTGCCGTCTCACGTTTCACGAAAAGCCTCCTATGATCATCAATCATTCAATCTATCATTAAACATTCTTAATTCAACATATGAGTACCAACGGACTAATCGGCCGAGCCGTTAAACGGGTTGAAGATAAACGGTTCATTACCGGCCATGGTAATTATACCGATGATATTATATTACCACATCAAACATATGCCGTATTTGTAAGAAGCCAGTACGCCCACGCAAAGATCCTGAGCGTTGATACCAGCGCCGCCAAAGAAATGCCCGGCGTGATAGCCATTTATACCGGCGCCGACCTGGCTAACACAAATGGCGTTCCCTGCGGCTGGCAGGTG
This sequence comes from Niastella sp. OAS944, assembly GCA_024809215.1. Taxonomy (GTDB): domain Bacteria; phylum Bacteroidota; class Bacteroidia; order Chitinophagales; family Chitinophagaceae; genus Niastella. Next base: position 990,007 of record JANUBW010000001.1, read on the forward strand.
AATTTCAAAAATGGCGATACTATGAAAGAGCCCAAGCACCCTTTGCTTGTTGCCGATAAGGCCCGCCATGTGGGCGATGCCATTGCCATTGTTATTGCAGAAACAAAAGAACAGGCTACCGACGCCGCCGAAGCGGTAACGGTTGAAATGGAAGAACTGCCCTGCGTTATCGACGCCGCCAAAGCAGTTCAGCCCGGCGCCCCATTGGTGCATGATGATGTGCCCAATAATAAAAGTTTCGACTGGACGCTGGGCAACCCCATTGAAGAAGTGAACGCTGCTATGGACCAGGCCGCCCACGTTACCACACTCGAATTTGTGAACCAGCGACTGGTGCCCAACGCCATAGAACCACGCAGTTATAACAGTTCGTACGACCCTGTTAGTGAGAAATATACTTTATATACCAGCTCGCAAAACCCACACCTCATCCGTTTACTGATGTGCGCATTTGTACTGGGTATTCCCGAACATAAAGTACGGGTTATAAGTCCCGATGTTGGCGGTGGTTTTGGCAGCAAGATCTTTCACTATACCGAAGAAGCATTGCTTACCTGGTGCAGTAAACAAATTGGCCGCCCCGTTAAATGGACATCCGAAAGGACCGAAAGCTTTTTACTCGATGCCCATGGCCGCGATCATGTTACCAAAGCTGAAATGGGTTTTGATGCCGAAGGAAAGATCGTTGCCCTGCGGGTAAAGACCTATGCCAACCTGGGTGCCTATTTATCAACCTTCAGCAGCTGCGTGCCCACTTATTTGCATGGCACCCTGCTACAAGGATTGTATACTACGCCCAAAATAAATGTTGATGTAACAGCTGTATTCACCAATACAACACCTGTTGACGCCTATCGTGGCGCCGGCCGCCCCGAAGCCACATACTTACTGGAACGGCTGCTCGATCTGGCGGCACTTGAAATGAAGGCAGACCCTGCAGAACTTCGTTTCAAAAACTTCATTCCGCCATTCGATGGAGTACAGCAACCCGGTTATCAAACGCAGGTAGCGCTGCAATATGACAGCGGCAATTATGAAGGGGTTTTAAAAAAGGGCTTAGAAATGTTGGGCTATGCCGACGTACGCCGCCAGCAACAGGAAGCCGCCAATAATGGCAAACTGGTAGGTGTTGGCTTTTCAACGTATATAGAAGCCTGTGGTATTGCGCCGTCTGCGATCGTAGGGGCGCTTGGTTGCCGGGCGGGTCTCTTCGAATCGGGACATGTTCGTGTACAGCCAACCGGTAAGGTAAGCGTGTACACCGGCGCCCATTCACATGGGCAGGGTCATGAAACCACCTTTGCACAGGTTGTGGCCGATAAACTGGGCATCAACCTCGATGATGTTGAAATTGTGCATGGCGATAGCGACAGCGTAGCCTTTGGTATGGGCACCTATGGGAGCCGCAGCCTGGCCGTTGGTGGCAGCGCCATTATAAAAAGCATCGAAAAAATAATTGAAAAGGGAAAGAAAATAGCCGCTCATAAACTCGAAGCCAGCGCCGATGATATTGAATTTGCCTCGGGCAGGTTTACCGTAAAAGGTACCGATAAATCGGTTGGGTTCGGCGAAGTAGCGCTCACGGCCTATGTACCGCATGTATATCCGAAGGACCTGGAGCCGGGGCTCGATTTCAGCAGTTTTTATGATCCTGCCAATTTCACCTATCCATTCGGATGTCATATTGCCGTGGTAGAGGTTGATAAGGAAACCGGCAAGGTGTCGATAAAGCGTTTTGTTGCCGTTGATGATGTGGGCAATGTAATAAACCCCATGATCGTGGAAGGACAGATCCATGGTGGTGTGGTGCAAGGTATTGGCCAGGCTTTGTTTGAAGGCGCCGAATACGATGAAAACGGTCAGCTTACCAATGCTTCGTATATGGATTACTGCATGCCGCGTGCCGACGATCTGCCAATGTTTGAAACCGCCAGCCAGGTAACGCCTTGCCCGCACAACCCGCTGGGTGTAAAAGGCGCTGGTGAAGCAGGTACCATCGGTTCTGCCCCGGCCATTGTAAATGCCGTCATCGATGCGCTTTGGAGTGGAGGGCATCAGGTTAAGGATATTAGGATGCCGTTGACTAGTGAGAGGGTATGGAATGCTATGAATAGTTGACGAGTTGACTTGTTGACGAGTTAACTAGTATGGCGAGCCTCGCGAGCAAGGCTTTATTGCCGATTGCCGATTCACGATTGCCGCAGAAGCGAGTCACCAAATTCGGAAATCCTTTCACGTTTCACGTTTGCCGTTTCACGACTGCCAACTACAAACACTAAACATAAAAATTAGTACACAATCTAATTAGAAGATAATATGATTCCAGCAACATTCGAATACGAAAAAGTAACAACCGTTGATGAAGCCATTGCCGCTTTATCAAACGACGATACCAAAATACTGGCCGGTGGCCATAGCCTGATACCTGCGTTGAAGCTTCGGCTAAGCCGCCCCGGTAAGTTGGTAGATATTGGCGGCATTACCGCGTTAAAAGATATTAAGGAAGAAGATGGCGAAATAGTGATTGGCGCAGCCGCTACCCATGCCGATATTATGTATCATAACCTCATAAGAACGCATCTGCCTTTTTTCACTGAAGGCGCATCAACCATCGGTGATATACAGGTGCGTAATTATGGTACCATTGGCGGCAGCATTGCACATGCCGACCCATCGGCCGACTGGCCCGCGTTGATACTGGCCGCCGATGCAACCATTGAAGTACAGGGCAGCAGCGGACGCAGAGGAATAAAAGCAACTGAGTTCTTTACCGGATTGTTCTCAACCGCCCTGCAACCAAACGAGATCATTACCGCAGTGCGTATTCCTTTGCCTGCCGATGGAACAAAAGGCACTTACCAGAAGTTTGCCCAACCCGCATCGCGCTATGCCCTGGTAGGTTGTGCAGTTGTTCGTTTTGCCGATGGAAAAACCAACATCGCATTTACCGGTGTTGGAGAAAATGCCTTTCGCGATACCGGCGCCGAACAGGCCCTCAGCGGAAAACCTATCAATGATGAAAACCTGACTGCGGCGCTGGATGCCGCTTTACAAAACGTAGATGTACTGGGTGATCATTACGCATCGGTTCCGTATAGAAGGCATTTGGCGAAGGTTTTTTTAAGAAAGGCTTTACTTGAAGTAAAGTGAAAGACACTGAAATACAGTTTGTGGTTTATTGTTTGTGGTTTGTAGTTCTTTTATTCGAGAACGCTCATTAATTTCAGTAACCCGAAATCCCGAATTATCAGAAGACTGTGATTAGTGAGGAACTCCAAAACGCGCCAGCAACAACAAACTATAAACCTCAAACTACAAACTAATTCTTTTGACTCCCCAGCTCACCGATATACAACAAATGCTTCAACAACAGGGGTATATTACTGATAAAGCAATCGCTATGTCGGTATTTCTGTCGCTACAACTACAAAAGCCCCTGCTTATTGAAGGGCCGGCCGGTGTAGGTAAAACCGAGATCGCCAAGGTAATGGCCAACGCCCTGCAAACCGATCTTATTCGGCTGCAATGCTACGAGGGGCTCGATGCTACCCATGCCTTGTACGAATGGAATTACCAGCGCCAGCTGCTTCATTTAAAAATGACGGAGCACGATACGCATTCCATTGATGAAAAGGAACGCACTATTTTCAGTGAACCCTTTCTTATGAAGCGCCCCCTGTTGCAGGCCATTACCCACTCAAAAAAACCGGTGCTGCTGATAGATGAAGTAGACAGAAGTGATGAAGAATTTGAAAGCTTTCTGCTGGAAGTATTGAGCGACTGGCAGATCACCATTCCTGAAATTGGTACTATTAAAGCCACCCACATTCCCCAGGTCATTCTCACCGGTAACCGCACCCGCGAACTAAGCGAAGCCCTGCGGCGGCGTTGTTTGTATTTGTATATCGATTATCCTGATTTTGATAAAGAATGGCTGATCGTAAAAAATAAAGTGCCGGGTATAGATGCAAAGCTCGGTGAACAGATCACCCGCTTTATGCAGGAGTTGCGAAAAATGAAACTGGAAAAAACACCCGGCCTTGCCGAAACGCTCGACTGGGCCATGGCCCTCTCGGCCCTGCACATCGACCACCTCGATAAAACCATCATTGAACAAACGCTGGGTGTGGTGTTGAAGGAATGGCAGGATACGAGACAAGTGCAGATGTCGTTAGAGGAGTTGTTGGAGCGAACGGGAGTTATTACTAAAATTTAGCTTGTTTGATATAAAGTAAAAGAAGTAGGATGTAAGAAGTAAGACATGCCCGAATTCGCAAGACTCGTACTTCGTATTTCCTACCTCATACTTCGCTTACCTACAACCTGCTAACAAACAATTATGCATAGGCTAACTTCATTGCCACAAAACATAGTTCAATTCTGCAGATATCTCCGGCAGAATGATTTTACAGTAGGTATAGAAGAAGAAACAATGATGCTGCAATCGTTGCAGCATTTCAATTATACCAGCCATGAATCATTCTTTTTGTTGTTAAAGATGATCATTTGCCGAAGCAAGCGTAACCTCGATGATTTTGATGAATTGTTTCGCCAGTACTGGAAACGGCTCGATAAACAGCTGGATGCAAAAAAGAAAGAAAAGAAAAAACCACCAACGCCACAAGCGCAATTTGCGTCACTCAGCGCCTGGCTAAAAGGCAATCAGAAAAAAGAAACGGAAGAAACCGCCAGCTATAGCGCCCAGGAATCCCTGTCGCAAAAAGACTTTTCTGCCGTGCCCGACCATGAAGTGGCTGAACTGATGAAATACATTCGCAGCCTCTCGCGGCGGCTGGCCGCCAAAGCCAACCGCAGGTACGAAGCCTCAAATAAAATAGACCTGCCCGATCTTCGGCAAACCTTACGCAAGAACCTGCGCCGTGGTGGTGAACTTATAGATATCATACATCGCCGGCCCAAACGCAACCGGGTAAAACTGCTGATGCTTTGCGATGTAAGTAAATCAATGGAACTGTATTCCGCCTTCCTGTTACAATTTATGTATGCCTTTCAACAGGTATACCTTCGTATGGAAACGTTTATCTTCAGCACCACGCTGCAACGCATTACTCCTATGTTAAAGCAAAAACTTTTTGGGGAAGCGCTGGAATTACTGAGCCGCGAAAACGCCGGTTGGAACAGTGGCACCCGCATCGGTGAATCGCTCAATACGTTCGTTAATGAGCATAGCAACAAACTCATCGATTCAAAAACCGTTGTAATTATTCTTAGCGATGGCTGGGATACCGGTAATATCGAAATGCTTCAACAAAGCATGCATCAAATTCATGCCAGGGCAAAAAAAGTTATTTGGTTAAACCCATTGGCCGGCTATGCCGCCTACCGCCCCGAAGCGGCAGGCATGAAAGCCGCAATGCCTTTCGTGGATGTATTTGCGCCTGTATACAACATAGATAGCCTTAGAAGGTTAGCCAGGTGGATTTAAGCCTTCTTATAGTGAAGACAAACTACCCCACACGAAAAAGCCTTACTACCAACCAACTGCAACTTCGTTATCTGCTGAACATTTTTAAACAAGGGTGTGCCTTTGCCCACCAATATGGGATTTACAAATACCCAAAACTCATCTATTAAGTTATATTCCAACAGTGAATGCACGGCGCCGGGGCTGCCAAAAATGATGATCTCTTTTCCGGCCTGTTGCTTCAATGCTTTTACGCGGTGCTCTATATCATCACTTATCACAATGGTATTGGGCAGTTGTTTGCCCTCCATAGTTTTCGACAGCACCACCTTATCAACCTTATTATACCAGGTAGAATGTTCAATGTCGTGTTTTGAGGCATTGGGTTTATCGGCAGCGGTTGGCCAATACCCCTCCATCATTTCCCAGGTAACCCGGCCATATAATGCAGTATCTGACTTACTGGTACGTTCTCCGGCATAATCGAAGATCTCATCATCTACTTTTATCCAGTTCATTTCTCCATTAGGGCCAGTAACAAAACCATCCAGCGAAACATGCATAAATGATACTAGTGGACGCATATAATTTAGTTGATTTGTTTTGTAATGTTTTACCATACAAACCTACTGCTGAAAACCCATTTTTGCGGGGGCATATTGCGACAATCTCAAGGGGCGATTCCGTCAATTAAAAATACGTAGAGAACCCGAACTGAAACCCACCCAGTTTAGCCGGTGGGTTACCCAGCAGGTCGTGTTGTGTATGACGGCGATAATTAAATCGAATAACCGTTTGCGCCGTTGGGCGAAAGCTAACAGCCGGTACAATGGCAAACACATCATCGGAAATATTACCACCGGTTGATTTGAATGTGCCTTTGTTCCAGTCAACATACTCCAGCCGTAGCGCCAGGTTCAGCACTGCATTTTCAAAACCCATCATGGGCTTTTTAATTACCGGCTGTACAATATCTACATAACCGCCCTGTTGTTTACGGCCAAATTGTTCGGTATAAGTATCGGGTACATCAACATGCACCCAGGCCCATTCACCATTGATAAATGTATTTGTTTTTGGCAGCGTGGTATTAAAATCAACCGCAAACACATTCAGCTGTCGTTTTTTATCAAGCACCAGCCCATCGTCTTCATACTTATTATAAATACCACCCATGTACGACAAACCTATCTCCCCTATCTTGCGGTTCTTTACTGCTACTTTACCAGTAAAGAGCGGACTGCCATTAAAACTTTCTTCAAATCGTTCGGGGTTTGTTTTGGAAGCGGGTAAAAACGTTTTGCCATCTGCATTATTGATGATCTGATCGTCGAACCCATTGGTAAGATAAGCCTCATACGCATATACCCAGTCCTTGGCATACTTCTTTCCAAATACACCAAACCCAACATTGCTCCACGTGGCGGGCAACATTTGCGTGGCCGATATGGGCCGGTCGATAAACTCCCATTTAGGACCATCGTGGTTTTGGTTAAAGGCGCCTATAGGGTTCATTACTACCCCACCGCGAAAATTTAGCAATGGGGAGAACTCAAAATCAACCGACGCAAATTCTATGTTGATCTCCTTGGTGCCATCTTCAAATTCTATTTCACTCAGGAATTTTATTCTTTTATAAATAGAAGAAGAAACAAACAATGTCAGCCGCCGCATTTGAAACTGGTGGCCTTCACTAATACCATCCTGTTTCAGGTATTGGTAGTTGGCTTCAACATACCCCCCAACGGCCACCGGCAATTTGCCCATTTGCAAAAAGGGGCGGTTGTAAATGGCATCCATATTCATTTGAGTGCCACTGGTATCTTTGGGCGTGCGCCGTAACAAGGAAGGATCAATTTGCGCAAGCAATGTGTTGGCAAGGCAAACAGCTACTATAAGCAGGTAATATTTCTTCATGGTTTTCTGAGGTCAATAAATAATTCATTATTGTTTACCGTAACGGGAAAGCTGCGCAGGTCCTTATCGGCCGGACCGTTGGTAACTTTTCCGGTATTACTGAACTCGCTGCCATGCGCCGGGCAATGCAACTGATCGCCTGCGGCCTGCAGCTCTGCACCCTGGTGCGCACAACGCATCCATAAAGCGCTGTATTCGGTTTCGCCAAAGCGATATACGTATATGGGATATTGCAGGCTCTCGTTCCTTACAATAATGAACGGATGATAAGCCATTTGGCCCTGTTTTTTTATTTTGAATTCATCCATGCTTATCGTCAATCCATCTTTACCCATGGTGCCACTGGTATAGCGGGTTGATGCGCATGACGACACCATGGCCGATACAGTCGCAGTGCCCAGGCATGCTGCACAACTTTTTGCAATAAATTGTCGGCGGTTCATTTATGTTTTTGGTTTACAATGATTCAAGGAATTTTATCAGTTGCGCTTTGTCACTGGCCGATAATTGTTGAAAGCGGTTATTGCTACCCTGCCCTTCTCCCCCATGCGCTGTAATGGCCTGTTCAATAGTGGTGGCACGGCCATCATGTAATAAAAAGTACTGTTTGCCCTGCGAACGTTTTGAAAGTCCCAGTCCCCATAATGCCGGTGTACGCCAGTCTTCAGCATGCGCCGAACCTTCGGTGTAGCCGTCGTTCAATCCACTACCCATATCGTGCAGCAACAGATCGGTATATGGTTGAAAGGTTTTATTGGCCAGCGCCGCAATGGAATAGTCGCCGGTTTTTAATTCGGGGGTATGGCATTTGGCACAGCCAACATTAATGAATAGTTGCTTTCCATTGATCACTTCGGCATCGTTCTGGTTACGTTGTATCGGCGCTTTTAGCGTTCTTAAGTAAAACACCAAATCAAGCACCTTCTGATTGGTTACCTCGGGGTCAAGGTCTTCGTGCAAATACGAATCATACGGTTCGTAAGACGAAACAATACCCATATCCTGGTTATAGGCATTGGCGGTTTGTTGCATCAGGTCGTATACCGCCGCTTTCTTACCAAAGCGGCCAATGTATTTATTGTTCTTCTCCACGGTGCCGGGGCGATAGGTAATATACGCAGGCAGCGTTATCCAATTTACACGCCCGGATACACCATCGCCATCGGCATCGTGCTCGTCGGCCATTGATAATAAGGTATTGTCGGGCACTGCATCTAAAAAACCAAGACCAGTATTGGCAGGCGGTGTAAATTTTGAAAAGGTAGCGCCGGGCGGTATCTGTTCCGGCATAAAAGAAGGAACGGCGCGGTTTTGTAACTGCGGCCCGCCCTGGTGTAAGAAATGGTTACCGGTACTATCGCTTTGTCCGAACCGGGTAAGCGTGGTGAACGGATGTCCCTTACCGTCACCGGCATGGCAACTGCCACAGGAAGTAGAAACAAACAGGGGGCCAAGGCCGTTTTCCTTTGTAAACACATCGTCGTTGAATGCAATATCGCCCCTAAGGAACATTTGATGCTGTTCGCCGGTTAGGCCCTCAACGGGACCATCAAGGATCTCATCATCGGCCGGCGCCTTCGGCAACATTTTTTCGCAGGCCAGCGCAGCTACAATAATCGTGATAAGTGAACCCATTACCACCCATTTCTTTGCCATATACAAGAGTTAAAGTTGCCCAAAAATAATTAATTAGATTAACAAAATAATAAATATTAGGCTAGCCTAATATTATAGCTTTTGTGCATCTTTCTTTAATTTGCCGGAAATTGAAAGCACCGTGCATTCATCAGCAGAAGAGAATTATCTGAAAGCCATATATAAATTGCAGGAAGCCAATGGTGAAATGGTGGCCACCTCGGCCCTGGCGCAGGTTTTAGGTATACACATGGCATCTGTTACCGACATGCTAAAAAAGATGAGTAACAAGAAGCTGGTGGCCTATCAAAAATCGAAAGGGTTTAAGCTTACTGAAAAAGGCAGAGTAGCCGCCATCGGCATTATTCGCAAACACCGCCTGTGGGAAGTTTTCCTGGTTGACAAACTGGGCTTCCGGTGGGATGAGGTGCATGATATTGCCGAACAGCTGGAACACATCCATAGCCTGGAGCTGATAGATAAACTGGATGCCTATCTCGATTTTCCTAAAACCGATCCGCATGGCGACCCCATTCCCGATGCCAAAGGCGTATTTGCCATCAGCAAATCGGTATTGCTGGCGTCTTTATTGCCAGGCAGTCAGGGTAAGTTCACGGGTGTTACCGACCACTCATCGGCATTTCTGAATTACCTTGATAAAATTGGTCTTTCCCTGGGCGACTCTATTAAGGTGAAAGAAGTGGAAGAATTTGATAAGAATTTTACCCTGGTGCTGAAGGGGAAAAAATCGGTGATCGTAAGTTTTAAGGTTGCCAATAGTTTATTGATCAGCGAGTAGGTGAATGGTGAATGACGAGTGGTGAGTGGTGAGTGGCCTCGCGAATGTTCAGATTTATTTACGACCTTGCATCTCCAAATTATTGCCGATTGCCGATTGCCGATTGCCGATTGCCGATTGCCGATTGCCGATTGACCAACAAAATCATTTACCATTCTGCCCTTTTCAAAGAATAACCATGGCCGTTAATAATCCTTTACTGGAATTGAGTAAGTCGGTAGTGAATGTACCTTTCGAAATTCACACCATGGAATGGATAGCGCAGAACCGGTTCCAGCAAAATTCCATTCCACACCGCCATAATTATTTTGTCATCATCTGGGTAAAAAAAGGATCGGGTACCCACCTGATTGACCTGGAGAAATATGAACTGGAAGATAATACGGTATATTGTATTACCCCGGGACAGGTGCATCAACTGAACACAACGGGCGAAGTAGAAGGTTATGTGATCTCGTTCATGGCCGAATTTTTGGGTGTGGCCGAAGAGAACTACGACCTGCTGTTCAATACCGGTCTTTTCTACACTTTTTCCAATTCGCCGGTAATAAAAGTGAGTGAGGAAATGAGTGTTGAAATGGGCGATGCCGTTGCAAAAATGCTGAAAGAGTTCAATAACTTTTTTATACTGCGTGCAGAGATCCTGCGCGGTTTTCTAAAGATCTTCCTTATATACCTTACCCGCCAGTTTGAACGGCCTAAAGAAAGTGAAGCCCAATCGAAAAGTATCGACCTGGTAAAACAATTCTTTGCCCTGGTAGAAAAACATTATACCACAAAGAAGATGGTTACCGATTATGCCGAAGAGCTGGCCGTTACGCCCAACCACCTCAATGAAGTAGTAAAGAAAATAACCGGTTCCCCTGCCAGTCATCACATACAACAACGCATCATTCTGGAAGCAAAACGCCAGGCCGTGTATTCAAGTGTTACTATGAAAGAGATCGCCTACCAGCTGGGGTTCGATGATACGGCGCATTTTAGTAAGTATTTCAAAAATGCTTCGGGTGAAAGCTTTAGCGATTTCAGAGCTAAAAATCAAAGTGCTTAGTTCTCATCTACCAACAACATACCATGATCCGCTTAACCATTCTGTTTATTAGTCTGTTTGTTTTTAATTTCTCATTTGCGCAGTTTGTTCCTCAACCCTTAAAAACCTTTTCTCCTGATTCTGCAGGTTTTAAAGCCGGGTTCCTCGATTCTTTTACCAAAGAACTGGAAGACAGCAGCAAGGCATTGGGTGCTTTTATGGTTTGGCGCAAACGAGGCATTGTATATGAACATTATTTCAATGGCGCAAAGCCCGATTTCTGGTACAATATTAAATCAATCACTAAAAGCGTGGTATCGGCACTTACAGGTATTGCCATTGAAAAAAAACTAATACCCAGTGTAAATACGCCGGTAATGAAATTCTTTCCGGAATATAATAAACAGCGTAGTGTATCACCCAATGGACCTGTATGGTATTCGGAGTATAAAAAATATAATGATTCTGTTAGAAATACCCTTACGTTAAAACACCTGCTTACCATGCAACCGGGGTTTCAATGGAGCGACTTTGGCCCATTGGTAGGCGCCTTTATCAATTCAAGCGACCCGGTGAAGTTTGCACTCGAACTGGAATTTATAGATACCCCGGGAACAAAATTTGTGTATTGCAGCCCGGCCACATCTATAGTTTCGGCAGCACTGGATAAAGCAACGCATACGAACACAAGGTCATTTGCGCAGAAAAACCTGTTCGATCCGGCTGGTATTACAAGCTTACGTTGGGATGTAGATCCTATGGGCCGCAACGAGGGTTGCTCTGAAAGTTACCTCACCGCACAAGACATGATGCGTTTTGGCTTGTTGTATTTGAATAAAGGTAAGGTGGGCAATAAGCAGGTTATACCACAGCGCTGGATAGAGGAATCAACCGCACTACAGGCGCGGCTCAATTACTGGGACATACTTCCCAATGCCAATGGATATGGTTATTTTTGGTGGCGAAGAACAACCAATGGCCACCAGATGTATTTTGCCAGCGGCGCCATGGGTCAATTGATCGTTGTAGTACCCGACCTCGAAATGGTGATCGTAGCAGGTACCCTGCTCGACCGGCCAAATCGTGACCGGCAAGAACTTAAGTATCTACATATAATGATAGATAAACTAACCAAACAACTATAGGCTACGTACTCAGCCGCACATTCCCGCCTTATCCATGAATTGTACATCAACATCCGTTGATCATCAATTGACCGGGGAAATGATTTTCTGTTACTTTACACATTGAATTTTTATGAACACATTAGATAAACAAGCAACCTGGGCCATTGACCCCATTCACTCAACCATCAGGTTCGATGCCAAATACCTGTTGATCACATCGGTATCGGGCTGGTTCAGGGAGTTTGAAGGCACCTTGGTAAGTGGTTGTGATGGTTTTGAGAACAGTGCCATTCAGCTTACTATATATGCGCACTCGCTGACCACCGGCAATGAAGAGCGCGACAATCATTTACGTTCGCCCGATTTCTTCGATGCCAAACAATATCCTGTTATCCAGTTCCGCTCAACCTCGGTTACCATGCAGGAAAAGAACATAACCGTGAACGGCATCTTAACTGTTAAAAACATAGAGCATCCCTATACTTTCAATGCTACTTTTTTAGGTATGTGCGCCGACCCAATGGGTAATACCAAAGCGGCATTCGAAATGGATACCGTACTGAACAGGAAGGATTTCAATATCACCTGGAACCAGCTGTTCGATAAGAATGGATTATTATTAAGCGATGAGGTAAAAGTGCATTGTGATCTGCAATTGTTAAAGCTCAGCTAGTGGTAAGTAGCGAGTGGCTAGTGGGACTCAAATTCGCAATTCAAAATATTTAGCAGCATTCAAAAATTTACAAAAGCCAGTAGGTATATCCCGCTGGCTTTTATGCATTTACGCCTTTCCCCACTAGCCATTTACCACTCGCCACTAGCCTTTCCATAAAATGTACAACAGATTCCATTATATCACTATTCTCCGGCCCCTGTTTTCGGGCGAAATTTGTGGAGTCAATAAATAATAACAACCAAAAAATATCAAAACAATGTCACAAGTTAAATGGACCCTCGATTCAATGCACTCTGAAATCACTTTTAAAGTAAAACACCTGATGATCAGTACCGTATCGGGACAATTCAAAAAGTTTGACGTAACTGCTGAAACTGCAGGCAGCGATTTCAGTCAGCCCGGTAAAATAGATGTAACTATCGATGTATCATCAATAGACACTAACAACGAGCAAAGAGACGGTCACCTTAAATCTGATGACTTTTTCAGCGCCGCCAATCATAACCAGATCACTTTTAAAGGCACTAAACTGGATGTTCAGGGCGATGAAGGCAAATTACACGGCGATTTGACAATTAAAGGTATCACCAAACCAGTTGCCCTGAATGTAGAAGCAGGTGGTGTGGTAGTTGACCCTTACGGACAAACAAAAGCTGGTTTTACTGTAACCGGTAAAATAAGCAGAAAAGAGTTTGGCTTAACATGGAGCGCAGTGACTGAAGCTGGTAATGTGGTAGTAGGCGACGATATTAAGCTGAATGCTGAAATTCAGTTGGTAAAACAAGCCTCATAAATGTTTCGAGTTTCAAGTTCCGGGTTACCCTGGAACTTGAAACCTGAAACCTGAAACTCATTAGAATTTACAACTATGGAAGATAAAATTTTGGGCATACATCACATTACGGCTATAGCCGGCGAAGCCCAACGCAACTACGACTTTTATACTAAAGCACTCGGATTAAGACTGGTAAAGAAAACGGTGAATTTCGACGACCCGGGTACCTATCACTTCTACTATGGTAATGAAAATGGTACTCCTGGCACCATTCTTACCTTCTTCCCCTGGACCCATGTAAAACCCGGACGTGTTGGAACCGGTATGGCTACCGACATTGGTTATGCGGTTCCCAAAGGCAGTCTCGACTTTTGGACCAAACACTTCGAAAAATACCAGGTACGTTTTGGACAAATTGACGAACAGTTCGGCGAACAGATCCTTCGCTTTGAAGACCCGGACGGTTTACGCATACAACTGATAGAACCTAAAGTTGAAGATACCCGTACTCCCTGGGAAACCAGTGAGATCAATAAAGATGTTGCCTTAAAAGGCTTTCACAGCATTGTGCTCACGTTGCGGAACATTAAACCTACTGCCAGCATTCTTACCGATATCTTCGGTTACAAATTATTGCAGCAGGATGGTAACCGCTACCGATTTGTAACGGATACCGTAGAAAATGCCGCTATCGTTGACCTGGTTGAAGAACCAGAAGTAACGCACGGACTGGTTGCCGGTGGTACCAATCACCACGTAGCCTTCCGAGTAAAGAATGATGAAATATTGATGCACTTCCACGATAAAATTGCAAGTGCAGGTTATAATATAACACCTAAAATTGACCGGAATTACTTCTTCTCATTGTACTTCCGCGAACCAGGTGGTGTGTTGTTTGAACTGGCTACCGATAACCCCGGTTTTGCAGTTGATGAAGATGTGAATACACTGGGTACCAGTTTAAAACTGCCCGCTCAGTACGAAGCTGAAAGGGCTACTATTGAAAAGGTGTTACCCAAACTGATACAGTAACTATGCATACAAAACAAATTATACGGACTGGAAAGCAAACAGGCGAAGCGACAAAAGCATTGGTAATGTTACATGGACGAGGCGGCAGTGCGGAAGATATTCTGGGGCTCGCGACTTATTTGCCGGTTAAAGACTTTGCCCTGTTTGCACCCCAGGCCACTAATAATACCTGGTACCCGTATTCTTTTCTGGCAGCGCCAAAAGATAACGAACCATACCTGTCGGGCGCACTGGCCCTGGTGAAGGATACTGTAGCTGAAGTAGAAGCCAGTGGCATAAAACCAGAGAATATTTATTTCCTGGGATTTTCACAGGGCGCCTGTTTAACGTTGGAATTTGTTACCCGCAATGCCACCCGCTATGGTGGTGTGGTAGCCTTCACCGGCGGATTGATTGGCGATAAAATATATAATGAAAATTACAATGGAGATTTTGCCGGAACGCCCGTTTTTATCGGTACCAGTGATCCCGACCCACACGTACCCGTGGAAAGAGTAAATGCATCAGCTGATATTCTTACCGGCATGAACGCAGCGGTGACAAAGAAGATATACAAAGGCATGGGTCATACCATTAGCCAGGATGAGATCGATGTGGTGAGTGAAATAATCTTCAATAAATAATAACTTTGATCAACCCGAGTCATCCCCGTTAACCCGTGGGAGCTCGGGTTATCAAAATATAATCAAAACCTTAAAGTTATGTACGCATACGACACCATCACCGAAGCAGTTGCCGATCTGAAAAAGCGCGGTTACACACTCGATTTCAATATCAGGGGCAACCGCCTGGCCTGCGATCAACTGGATACTCAACTGAGCCACGAAGATTTTGAAATAGTAGAGATATACAGATTTGAAGGGCCCAGCGACCCGGCCGATGAAGCCGCTGTGTATGCTATTGAAGCACCATCGGGCGCATTGGGTATTTTGGTGAATGGCTATGGAACGTATGCCGATGAAAGCAATGCTTAATTTTTACAACAGTTACATGAGAGAATAAAGTTGAAAAGTTAACAGGTTAACGAGTTGACAAGGTCCTTAGTGCAAACTCATAATTAATTGCAGCAGGCACTAAGAAATTAAAAGAAAAGCCTTCCAGATGTGTCGGGAAGGCTTTTTTGCTTTTTTTCATTCTACACAAAATCTAATTCGTCTAACTAAACCTACCTTAAAAACTAAGACCTGCCATGAAATAACCAACTAAACTAAAATTTATACAATGAACTGTAACCTGTGACGTATATAATAACAACAATTATTGCTTAATGTTCAAAGTAGAACCATCTCTTACTTCCTCACTACCAACTTTAACAATTGTATCGCCGGCACTCAGTTCACCAAACACTTCTACTTTACCATCGTTCTCGCGTCCTTTTTTAACATCTACCCACACCGCTTTGTTGTTTACTACCTTAACTACAAATACTCTTTCCTGCGAGCTTACAATAGCCGATTTGGGTAAAATGAACGTACTATCCTTGGTTGATAAAGGAATGATCACATTCGACACCATGCCTGGCAACAGTTTTTTGTTGTCATTGGTTACGTCCATTTCAATACGTTGAGAACGCAGGCGAAGATCAAGCGCACCGGCCAGCCTTTTTACCTGGGCAGTGAATTTTTCGTTTGGAAATGCATTTACCGTAAACTTCACTTTGTCCTGTTGGTTCAAATAACCGGTGTACGCTTCGGGCACGTAGATCACCAAACGCAATTTCTTTTGCTCCTGTAATGTGAACAAAGGGAACTCAGAACCCTTACCTGAAGGGCCTACATAAGCGCCGGGGTTGGCGTTACGTGCGGTAATGACGCCATTAAAAGGCGCTCTTACTTCCAGATATGCTTTTCTGTTGGCTACTTCGCGCGATTGCGCTTTGGCCGCATCCCATTGTGCAAAATCAGAATTCTTTTTTGCCATGGCCTGGTCCAGATCGTTTTGTGAAATGGTACCAGGTGTTTTGCTGGTCTCCAGCAAACGTTCGTAATTCGACTTGCTGGCAATGTATAATGCTTCCTGCGATTTTAATCTCGACTGTGCTGCCGCTTCCAGTGAACCCAGCTCAGGCGCTTCCATAGAAACCAGCAGTTGCCCGGCCTTTACTTCAGAACCAACATCTACAAACAACTTCCGTACAAAGCTGTTCTCTTTTGCATACAGGTCAACCTGTTGAAAAGCAAGCAGCTCACCAGGGATTTGAAGGGAAGAAGAAAGCATGCCTTTTTGAAGGGTCACTACTTCTGTAGTGGCTACCACGGGGGCAGCCTCTTTAACAGGCGTTTCGCCGTTTGAAGAGTTACAGCTTTGTAACAAACCAAGCAAGCCGGCGCCTATCAACATGAAGCCCGTGCTTCCTTTTACCAGTCGGCTAGGGGTGAACGAATAAACGTTATGTATTAAATTTCTCAGTTGCATATGCTGTTTTCTATGATGTTCGAACAAATTAGTATATCTAAAACCGTTTATAATTTATTTTGTTTTACCGCTTGTCAAGTCGTGAAACGTGAAACGGCAAACGTGAAAAGACTCGCGAACCTTGAGATTTGCTTGCGACCTTGCAGCACTCAAAACTTTTTAGATTGCCGACTGCTAATTCTGAGTCCCGGGTATAGGACTTTCACGTTTCACGTTTGCCGTTTCACGACTGTTTGCCGTTTCACGTTTCACGCTTCATAAAACTTACTCTCTTTATCAGTAGGATCCAAAGAAACCGACTGCGTAGAAGCTTTACCCTGCACCCAGGCAAATACCATGGGCAGAATAAATAAGGCTGCAAAAGTAGAAGCGATCAAACCGCCAATAACGGCACGGCCCAGTGGCGAAGCCTGATCACCGCCTTCACCCAAACCAGAGGCCATTGGTATCATACCGGCCACCATCGCAATGGTGGTCATCAATATCGGGCGTAACCGCAGCGCCGCAGCTTCGCGGGCACTCTCCCATGCATTGCCATTATGCAAGCGCAAATGTTCTGCATTAGTGATCAACAGTACCGAGTTGGCAATAGATACCCCCACCGACATAATGATACCCATATACGATTGCAGGTTAAGGGTAGAACCGGTTAGCTTTAACATGATGAGCGATCCTAATATTACCGCCGGTATGGTGGCTAAGATCACCGCCGATACTTTGAACGACTGGAAGTTAGCTGCCAGCATCAGGAAGATCACCACAATAGCAACCAACAAACCGTTCTGCAGGCTGTCTAATGTTTCGGTAAGCACTTCACTCAACCCCTTAGGCTCAACGGTTAACCCGCGTGGTAATTCACCAAGTGATTGAATCACTTTTTGAACATCCCTTGTTGCTGTACCCAAATCGGTATTGTTCAGGTTAGCTGTAACGCTCAACATAGGAATAGCGCCCACGTTGTCGTTCTCACCATACGTAGTATCAGGTGTAATAGTAGCTACATCGCTTAACACCGGCCGGGGTGAATTGCTCAGAATGGGTATTTCGCCAATGGCGCTTACGCTGGTCATTTTATTTTCAGGCACCAACACCTGTACGCTATAACTCAGGTTCGATTTTTCATCAACCCAGATATTCTTATCGGTATAACGCGAAGATGAGGTTGAAGCGATCAGCGACCGGGAGATATCTGTTACATCAACACCCAGTTGCGAAGCCCTTGTTCTATCGATATTGATATTGATAGCAGGGTACCTGGTACTCTGGCCCAACTGTACATCGCGCATATATGGGATCTCCTTCAGTTTCGCGATCAGTTTGCCAGCGTACTGTTCATTTAATTTTTTGTTTCTGCCCGAAAGCCTGATCTCAACCGGTGTGGGCGAGCCCTGGCTTAAGATCTTATCGGTTAATTGTATAGGTTCGAATGACAATTTTATATCCGGCATCAGCTTGCTTAACTTAGCCCTGATCTTTTCTTTCACTTCCTCAACGCTTTCTTCAAAATCTTCCTCCAGCTGTACCTGTACAACAGCCTCATGTGGCCCGCTCATGAACAGGTAAATAGGGCTGGTACTAAACAACGCCGGATGCTGTCCTATATAGGCCGATGAAACGGAAATGTTCTTTTTACCAACAATAGAATCCAGGGCATTGAGCGCTTTTACCATAATACCTTCCGTACGTTCTATACGGGTACCCTCGGGGGCACGTAAGCGTAACATGAATTGTCCCGAGTCGGTCCTTGGCAATACGTCGCGGCCAATGTTCGAAAGTAATAATACCGCTGCACCACTCACCAATACTATATATGCTATCACTACCGGTTTACGGTACGGTAATATTCGTTCCAGGAAGCGCAGGAACCGGTTGCGTAATTTTTCAAACCGCGACAATTTCTTTTCATCTCTCTCCAGCAGCACTTTCTTTTGGTCCCAGGTATCACCTTCCAGGTTTTTCATTGCCTGTACTTCCCTGGCTGTATGAATGTGATGCGGATTTATTTTCATGATCCAGTTAGCCAGGATCGGTACAAAGGTTTGTGCAAGAAAATAGGAAGTGATCATGGAGAAGGCAATGGCCAACGCCAGCGGCAGAAACAAGGAACCCGGTATACCTTTCATGGTAAACGCAGGCGCAAAAACCGCCAAAATACACAAAAGGATAAGCAACTTGGGAAATGCGATCTCCTTACACGCATCCCATATGGCCAGCGCTTTGGGCTTACCCATGGCAAAGTGCTGGTGTATATTTTCAATGGTCACCGTACTTTCATCGACCAGGATACCAATTGCCAGTGACAGACCGCTTAAGGTCATGATATTGATGGTTTGCCCAAACAGCGACAGGAACAACACGCCCGAAATGATGGACGCAGGAATTGTTAAGATCACTATCAATGCGCCGCGTGCATCACCCAGGAATAACAATACCATCAGGCCGGTAAGAATAGCGCCAATAGCGCCTTCAGAGATCAAACTCTTTACCGCGTTTATTACATATACCGATTGGTCGAATTCATACGACAGTGATACATCATCTGGTAACTGCGCCTGGAATTTAGGGATCGCCTTTTTAAGGTTTTGCACCACTTCCCAGGTACTGGCATCAGCGCTTTTGGTAATAGGCAGGTACACCGAGCGTTTTCCGTTTACCAGCGCGTAACCTGCAGTAATATCGGCGCCATCTTCAACACTTGCTACATCACGCAGGTACAGGTTTTGAACGCCTCCCTTAAATAAAGGAATGTTCTCAAAATCTTTGATGGTCTTTATTAGTGTATTTACAGGAGTTATATAGTTTACATCGCCCACCCGTACGTTACCCGAAGGGGTTGTTTGGTTGTTGATGCGAATGGCCTGCACCAGTTGATCGGGTGTTAAGTTATGCGCCCGCATTAATTCAGGGTCGGCCTTTATCACCACCGTACGAACGTTACCGCCAAATGGCGCGGGTGAAACCAAACCGGGAATAGAAGTAAAGGAAGAACGCACATACACGTTCGCCAGGTCCATCAGTTCGTTATTGCTGCGGGTTTTACTGGCCAGTACCAGCTGCCCTACCGGCAGCGTAGAGGCGTCGAAGCGCAGGATAAACGGCGGCTGCGAGCCATTGGGAAAGATCGCCTGCGCACGATTACTGAACGCACTTACCTCGGCAGCGGCCTGCGCCATGTTGGTGCCGGGGTAAAAAGAAAGCTTCATTAACGTTAGACCTTGTATATTTTTTGTTTCGATGCTTTTTACACCGGATACATATAATAACAGGTTCACATAGTTCTTACCAAAGAAAGCTTCCATTTGGGTAGGGGTATAACCACCAAAAGGATGCGAGAGATAAATTACTGGCAGATCGAGCGCCGGGAAGATGTCGATCTTGATCTTTTTCACCGCACTAATTCCAAAAAAGCACAACCCCGCTACCAATACCAGTATCGTTATAGGTTTCCGTAATGCTAATCTAATCAGATTCATAAATTATTTTCCTCTTACTTAACTTGTTTGATGAACAGATCGAAATCACCACTTGCAGCCGATTTCAACAACAACGACTGCCATACATTGATATAGGCCACACTCCTGTCGGTTTCTGCCCGGTTCAGCGCAAACAGCGCCTGTTGCAGATCAACGATGTTGGTTAAACCATTTTTATACAAAACACTTTTTTGCAAAAAGGCATCGGCAGCCGCCTGGTACTGTTGCGGCACCTCATGCAAACTTTGCAAACTGTTGTCGATGCGCTGATCGGCCAGTATCAATTGGTCTTGCAATTGTGTGGTAACCTGGTCATATTCACTTTTGTATGCTTCTGTAATAAATTGTTGTGCTTTAACCTGGTGCCTGATCTTCGCAATGCTGGTAATATTCCAGGCTATAGACAAACCGGCCACATAGTTGGTGCGGGTTGGCTTTATACCTTCAAAATAATCATGCGAGTATTTGGGATTGGTTGCCGGGTTATACGAATAATCGAAACCAGAACCCCTTGTTTGAATAATACCAAACAGGTTCACACCCGGCAAAATGCTTCTTTTAAGATACGCCGTTGCCACATCACTCTGGTTAATACGCGATTGGTAAAATTTCACCTGCGGGTTTTGCGTAATCGACGTATTGGTTCTCACCTCGCCGGGTATAGTATTAATAAAAGAAGTGTCTAAGCTAAACGCAGCCGGCGGCACGTTTAGCAACTGTGCCAGCTGGTTACGCACCTGCAGTTCGCTGTTTTTTGCATCTATAAGCACCAACCTGGCGCGTGATACTTCTGCATTAGCAATGGAACTATCAACGCCTGCATTTAAACCCGAACGGGTGCGCGCAGTAACTGCCTGTTGCACAAACATGGTCCTGTCGAGATTAGCTTGTGCATTTTGCACCAGTCGTTGTGTAGTAAGCAGGTTCAGGTAAGCGCCGGCAATTTTTACGCTATGAACAAATTGCTCCTGCATAAGGTCTGCCGAATCTTTTTGCACCTGTGCACTTGCTAAACTGATCTTTGATTTTAGCCGGCCAAACGTAAAGAACTCCCAGTTGGAATTTATAAAGTACAATGAACCAAATGAAGAATTCCAATTTTGAGAACTGGTTGTAGGGCCGCTCGATGATACACCCGGTATACCTACTGCCGCTAATGGACCATACGAACCGTTGATGGTACCATAATCCTGTTGTACCGAAGCAATGATATTGGGCAAATATTCATTGCGGGTATTTTGCACCATAGCAGAAGACGCACTAAGATAATTGCGCTTTGCCTTTATGCTTTGATAATTTTTTAATCCGGAATTAATTGCATCTGATAATAATAATGGTTGTGATGATTGTGCATTGACCCGGTTGTCGAATGCAAACAACAACATTGCCAATACAGGTACTGCAATAACACGCATAGTACTTTTTTGGGTTCTCGCTGTAATTAGAAAATGCGACCTGTAATTTCTTTCGCGTAAGACCATGTTTGGTTGTTAATTGATCGTTAACGGTGATATGTGCTCATTCACCTTTTAATCTATTTTTAATGGCAGCATCGTAGTAGAAGACAGTATGTTTGCCCCTTGTTCTTTAGGCAGGTAATCAATGTAGTTGGCAATTCAATTTATAATAGGAATGTAAAAATGCAAATAGGTCTTCAATTTTCCCTTGTACAATTTTGGGTTATTTCTGTACTTTTACAGGCATGAACACGGAGAACCTCCACCAGCCTTTTGAGATAGTATATAAAGAAACAGACGAATGTCTTAAACCGGCACACAAGCACAACTTCTTTGAACTGTGTTATATTATTGATGGTAGCGGCACACACTGCATTAATAAGAACAAGTTTGAATATCGTAACGGACATTTGTTCTTACTTACTCCACAAGACTCACATAAACTGACGGTAAGAACAACTACCAAGTTTTTCCTGATCCGCTTTAATGATATTTATTTCAAATCACAAAATGAACAGGCAACCAGCCAGCAAAGCGAATGGATAAAAAAGCTGGAGTTCATTTTTCATAATACCACGCATTCGCCAGGCTGTATTCTAAAAGGAATGAACGACCGGGTTTTAGTGAAAGCATTAATTGATGGTTTAATAAAAGAACATATCAATAAAGACCCCTATCACCAGGAGATCATTCAACAAATGGTGAATACGGTATTATCGATTGTAGCACGCAACCTGTATATTAAAGTACCAAAGAAAATGACGTTTGATTCAAACAACGATGAAACCACGTTGAAGATCATTCATTATGTACAGGCCAATATTTATAAACCCGAGTTATTAAAGGCCGAGTTAATTGCCAGCACCTTCCAGATCTCGGTAAATTATCTCAGCGAGTATTTTAAAAAGCATACCGGGGAAACCTTACAGAATTATATTACCAACTACAAATTAAAACTGGTAGAAACAAGATTGCTGCACAGCAATATGCGAATTAACGAGATTGCCTTTGAATTACATTTTACCGATGAAAGCCATTTAAACCGCATCTTTAAAAAGTACAAAGGCATTAGCCCCACCGGCTTCCGCAAACAGGTTATGTTCGACCGGCAGATGGTGATTGCGGCTACTGCTTAAAGCCGTTACAGGTTTCACGTTACAGGTTCCAGGGCCTTTATTTCCTGTATTCCCTGCAACATGCAACCTGCAACAAATGCGAAAACCGTTGTTCCATGTTACAAGTTCCAGAGCACTTATTTTTTGTATTCCCTGAAACCTGCAACCTGTAACCTGCAACAGACTCTTAAAAATTGATTGATTAAATTATTCTCGTTTATTCCTATTATGACCAACGCTTCTCCACGGCGCGCCCGCATAGCAACTGCCGTTTTCTTTTTTGTATCAGGATTCGGGTTTTCTTCCTGGGCCTCGCGTATACCCACCGTTCAACAGAATTTACATTTAAGTGAAGGACAGCTAGGCGGCGTTTTATTCGCATTCCCGGCCGGATTAATGTGCACATTACCGGTAACAGGTTATTTATTACGCCGGTTCAGCAGCCGATATATTATGATGGGCGGCGCAGTAATGTTCAACATCATGTTATGCCTGGTAGGTTTTGCCCAGGAAACCTGGCAACTGATCATTCTGTTATTCTTCTTTGGTTCATCCCGTAACCTGTTCAATATTTCTGCCAATGCACAATCAATAGGTGTGCAGGCCTTATACGACCGTTCTATCATTGCCACCTTTCATGGTATATGGAGTGTGGCCGGTTTTGCCGCAGCCAGTATTGGCTCTTTAGCGGTTTCGGCAAGTATACCACCTTCATGGCATTTTCTGGCCGTATGTATTCTTTTAACCAGTTGTTGCTTCCTTTTCTTTAAAGATACAGTGCACCAGCAACCGAAACCGCATGAGCGGTTGGAAAAATCAAAATTCAGAATGCCGGAAAAGGCCTTGCTGAAATTTGGTTTTATTTGTTTTGCTTCCATGGCCATTGAAGGTACCATGTACGACTGGAGCGCCATCTATTTGAAAAAAGCGGTGCACGCCTCCAAAGGAATGGCTTCGGCTGGTTATGCGGTTTATATGGTGGCTATGATGCTTGGCCGTTTTGCCGGCGATAAAATGGCCAATAAAATTGGCGTAAAGGCTATGCTGAAATACAGTGGCCTGCTTATTTTGGGTGGCTTATTATTGGCAGCGGCCCTCCCCTACACTATTACTACTGCTATTGGTTTTATGATGACTGGTTTCGGCGTAAGCTGTGTAGTGCCTATGGTATTTAGTATGGCGGGGAAAGTAAAACATATGAGTGGCGGCCCTGCCATTGCAGGCGTTTCTACCATTGGGTATTTTGGCTTTTTGATCGTTCCGCCTACAGTAGGTTTTATAGCAGAAGCCTTTAACCTGCGCTGGTCAATTGCACTTATCGCTTTATTTGGCGCACTGATAACTTACCTGGTAAGTAACATGAAAGACGAACAGGAGTAAGAATCAAGATACAAGGTTCAGGACATAAGAAAGGCACAAGCGTAATGCTTGTGCCTTTAATTTTGGATATTGGATCCTGGCCCTTGTGCCTTGCACCTTGTACCTTGTGCCTTGGCCCTTGTGCTTTAGCGCTATAATTTCACCAACCGGGTTGTGCTCACATTACCGGTTTTCTTATTAGTGATGCGAACGATCCAGATTCCCTGAGTTAGCTTAGCGGTTGGAATGGTAATAGTGCTTATACCTGTGCTTGAAGCAGTATAAGACTGGCTGCTTACCACATTACCACGTGAGCTTTGTACATCAATAACCAATTGATCGCCGGCTTCGGCATATTTCAATACCTGCGCTGTGCTACCTGAAATTGGGTTTGGCACAACAGCTGCACTACCTGCAGTTGTTGCCGCATTGGTTGCCGCAGTTGTTCTTGTAGCAGCACCACATGCACCCAATGGTTTCCACCACCAGTCGGCAGTACCCGGTGTTACGTTGTACAATGAATTCGACAAACTTTCGTACAGGTTACCATTATAAGTTACCTTATCACCTGCATTGTATATTTTGGGGTAAGGTTGGTATTCAGCAACACCAGCGCAATTACCTGTGTTTCCACCGCCGCCAACTGTAATGGTTGCAGCTGATGAAGTAGTAACCGCACCGCTGTTATCGGTTGCTTTTGCCGTGATGGCATATGTACCAGCCGCAACATTGCTCCAGGTATAGCTATAAGGAGAAGAAGTTACTTCAGTTAATAAAGTAGCTCCATTATAGAAACCTACTTTGCTTACAGTACCGTCTGCATCGCTTGCAGTTGCAGCAATAGTAACAGTAGCAGGAGCAGAGAACGTTGCACCTGAAGCAGGTGAAGTAAGCGTTACAACGGGCGCCTGGTTAGTACCAGTGCCTGTGCAATCGCTGATGTATTTCCAAACTTTACCATCGCCAACATTCAGATCAGGGCGTTCGTTTTGTGTCCACCATTTAGCTTCGTAGATCTTATTATTATACACTACTTGTTTTCCGGCCAGGTAAACGCCTGTTGAGGTCCAGGCTTCAATACCATTACAACCAGTACCGGTACCAGTGCCTACTGTTATAGTAATTGCACCCGATGTGCTTACTGCGCCACCATTATCGGTTGCTTTTGCTGTAAGGGTATATGTGCCGTTTGCCACATTGCTCCAGGTATAGCTGTATGGCGCTGCTGTGGCTTCACCCAGTTTGGTGCCGCCATTATAGAACTCCACTTTTGTAACACTTCCATCGGCATCGCTGGCGCTTGCAGTAATGGTTACATTAGCTGGTGAAGTGAATGTTGCATTATTAGCAGGTGAAGTAATGTTTACTGTTGGCGACTGGTTGCCAGGTGTACTTCCAAAGAAGTATGGATAGTAGTTGGTAGCGAATTCATCGCCGTTTGCTTTATCCCAGTTAACACTCCAGGTCATGATACCTCTCAGCCCGGGATAACCGCCACTTGATTTTCTCATTACATAACCGCCACCATATGAGGTCCCTTTCATCAGGTAATCCAATGCTTTCTTCACATTCGCTGGTGTTGTGTAACCTGAACCTGCAGCTGAAGGCTGAGCAGGTAAACCAAAGGCAACTTGGTCTTCACGTAATGCAGGGAAGGTTTGGCTGGTACCGGCTACAGGGAAACCAGTCAACAACATTTCTGTCATAGCAACTATAAAATCAGAAGTGCTTGAAGAGTATTGTTTGTTATCCAAACCCGTCATTGAACCGGTATTGTATAACTGTGGATGAATAAATGTAAGTTCATTACGCAGGCCGTAGATCAATGGGAGGTAAGCGCCTACCAATGGTGAATAGGTGGTTGCATAAGCCGCCTGAACATAATACGTTTCCGGCGCCATGGTCAACCAGCAATCTTTACCCTGGCCTTTGCGGTAACTGATGATCTCTTTGGCAGCAGCAATGAGGTTCACTACTTTTGGTGTAGTGGGGCTCATAAAGTTATTATCACCACTGTTGAGTGTGAGGTTTGAACCGCCTTCGAGGTCAATATCAAATCCATCGAAGTTATAGGCATCCAGCAACGACTTCATTGAATTCACAAATAAAGTTTTAGCTGTAGCCGTATTCAGTTGCAGAATACCATTCTCACCACCCAGCGATAACAGTACTTTTCTGCCCTGCGATTGCAGCGTGGCAATATCTGCTTTGAAATCAGCTACTGTAGTGCCTTCTGGGGTAAAGGTAACTGTAGCCTGATCGCCTCCTGTAACACCAAAGGCAATTTGAATTACATTATACTTGGGGTTCACATCGCGTAAACGAATATAAGGCGGTGTGCCTGAAGTGGTACCCCAATTATGCCAATACCCTACCATTACCTTTCCGCCAGTGTTACCAGGGTTGGTGCCATTAACGGTTACGGCTACTGCCGATGAGGTAGTTGTTGCACCGGCATTATCGGTTGCTACTGCAGTTATTGAATAGCTGCCTGCCGATACATTGCTCCAGGTAACAGTATATGGTGCTGATGTTTTTGAACCGAGACTTGTAGCGCCATTAAAGAACTCTACTTTTGAAATGGTGCCATCGGCATCTGATGCGTTTGCAGTTAATGTAATGCTGGCCGGCGCAGTGTAAGTACTGTTATTGGTAGGCGCAGTGATAGATACTGTTGGCGACACGTTACCACCCGTGCTGCCATTGGCAAACACCTGGTTGATCTTGTTCACCAGTTTTGATTTGGTGTTTGCACAAAAGATCAGTTTTGTTCCAGAGGTGCTGCTGGTCATATCGGTCATATCACCATACACCTGCCATACGATAACACCAGCCAGGCCCTGATCTTTTATGAACTGGGCTTTTGCTTCAATTGACCTTTCGTTATCATAGCTCAGGAAATAATTTCCTTTTGTTTTATAAGGAACTTTTGCATTATCATCCCAGTATTCTGTCCAGCCGGAACCACTACCGGTAGTTGACAAAATATAGCTGTAAGAAGGTGTGCCATCCCACAGGTCTTTTTGCCAGTTTGTATAATCTGCACAGGTTTGAATTGGACCATCGGGTTGAACGGTTTCGGCACGTTTTACTGTAGCTGCGTTAACAGCAGCAGTACCGCTGGTAACCACGCCTCTTCCGTAAAAAGGGGCACCAAGTGTAACCTTGCTCATATTAACGCCCAGGTTACGCAGCCCCTGCACAGTACCATTCAATGAAAAGCCCTGGTATTCCATACCGGGATAATCGTACAATGGTGCGTTATGGCCTGCCTTGTTGCTCCAGCCTCCATTGTAATCATACGTCATCATGTCTATGTAGTTGAGCACGGCATTCAAACGTGGCCAGTTGAACCCCTGTAATTTTGCCGGCACAGCAGAGAAGCAGGAAGTGATCAACTTGCTGGTGCCAATTGCGGCACGCACTTCTTCCAGCAGTGTAGCAAAATTGTTGAAGTCAGCCTGACCATAATGCTCGATATTCATACCGGGATCGTTAGGATATTCCCAGTCGAAATCAATACCATCAAAACCCATTGCGATCAGTTCTTTACAACCGGCAACAAATTTGGCACGTTTGCCTGCATCGGCAGCAACTTCAGGATAGTGCTTACACATGCTCCATCCACCGATAGACGCCATTACTTTTACGCCTTTTGAATGTGCCAGTTCTATCAGGCCGGGCTGGCCGCCCTGTTTGTGTATAGCCAATGGAAAGTTACCGGTCTTGCCAGTGTTTACATTCTTCCAGCCGGCGCCTTCGTTACGATAGCCCTGGTTGTAAGCGTAACTGCCATCGGAGATGTAATACAATGTTTCCAGTTCACCGTACAACAGGTACAGGTCCCAGCTGCTGTAGATGTCTTCATTCAGCAACGCTGCAGGCGCCTGCACGGCTCCTACCTGGTAAATGTTCTTATTACGAAAATCGCCACTATGCAATGAACCATCCTGGGCTACGCCAAAGAACGAAAAGTTCAGAATGGTGTACTGCGAATAATCGACATTCAAATGATTGAAACCACCTTTGGGAACAACGTTCGCCACTTCTTTCCAGGCGTCCCATTGTGTAATGTAACCGATCACCTGTTTGGTGTGTTGGGCTGTTGTTGCCGGTACCGAAGGACTAACCTGCGCGTAACCGGTGGAGAACAAACAGAATAAAACAGCCATTTGAACATACTGCAAAAAACGCCAGGAGCGCCTTTTACGATGAGTAGACAAAGCTTTCATACTGTAAAGGAAATTTTAATGATTAACAATACATACACTTTATAAAAAACACTCTTGAATAAATTAAGATCTTCATACTAATGGCAGCTTAACGCTGAACGCTTAAGGCCGAACGCTTCACCCCGAATGTTAAAGCTCAAAACCAATTGCACCAAAGACTTAACGCTCAATAATGAACGTAAACTGTAAACGCATAGCTTCGCCTGCTTCACCCGTTTAACCGGATGTAGCGCATAGCAAAGCATTGATTCAATTGAACCAATCGTTAAGGACTCAAAGAAGGATTTGAATGCTGAACAAATGCAAAACACGGAACACCACATGCGGATGCTCCAGCTGAGGCTGAAAGCAGGAAAGAATGCTCAAGTGTTAGGGCTCAAGCGTTAAGCCTTTAGCGTTAAGCGTTCAGCTTTTGAAGAAGGTAATTAGTATATGCAGTAATATAGTTGTAGAAGCAGCTGCAAAGTAAAAGCCGTTTGCAGTTATTTGCTTACGAAAACAGTTTTATTTTTTTCCACAATATTGGTCTCCGTTATAGTATAGTTGATAATCATAATAGAATATATAGGTTAATCATTGCAAACAATAAACATACCATTTGTTACGCAACACATAAGTACTATATTAATATAGTAGCACTACTAACGGTGTGAATAAACTCTTTCCCGCAGCTTCATTATCGAGTAATTTTACTCTTTTTCATCATGATAATCATGTTTAGCTTTGATACTCCAAAACGTTTTAGCGATATGAGTTAATTGGAGTGATTTTTGCCAATACCTTCTTCTGTAGAAATCACTTGACTGTTAGTAGTAATGTAAGTTGAAGCAGCATCCCTTAGCACTAAAGTGGATCTTATATCCGCTTCCCTACTGTATAGAATAGCCATTTTTTCCCCTTTTTATTTTTTCGGCTGCCCTTTGCCGGGTGGCATGGCCGTATTAGGTTATCGTTGCAAATAACCATATACCGCATCGCGATCGTGTGTGTTTTCACACACATGTGTTATGCATTTCGCTATAGGCGTTATGCAAAGTATTTCTATTGCGTAAACCGTGCTAAGCGAAACTGGCATCAGTAGTTCATTACGCATGTAGTGGTCCATTGCCGATTGCCGTTTGCCGATTCACGACATTTTATAAACACCAAACCATTTCCTTTATGAAAAAGTTTTTACCCACATGTTTATTATTGGGTGCGCTAACCACTCTACAAAAAAATACCCAGGCCCAAAACTGGCAACTTGTATGGCAGGATGAATTTACCAACAGCATTGGCGCCGACTGGGTTTTTGAAACCGGCAATGGCAGCAGCGGCTGGGGCAACAATGAGCTTGAGTACTACCGCCGCGAAAATGCTACCATCGAAAACGGTCAACTGGTTATTACCGCCAAACGCGAATCATTCGGCGGCTATAATTACACTTCAGCAAGAATGAAAACGCAGGGCAAGAAGTCGTGGAAGTACGGCAAAATAGAAGCCCGTATAAAAATGCCTGCATTCTCCGGCATTTGGCCCGCATTCTGGATGCTGGGCGATAATATATCTACCGTTGGCTGGCCCGACTGTGGCGAGATAGACATCATGGAGCATATTAATGCCGAGAACAGAACTTATGGCACTCCACACTGGAGAGATCATAATAATAACTACGCTTCTTACGGTGGCAATACCGCCTGCACCGTAACCGACTACCATGTATACAGTATTGAGTGGGATGCCAACTATATCCGTTGGTTCCTCGATGGCGCCAAGTTCCACGAAATGTATATCGGCGGCGGCATCAACGGTACCAGTGAGTTCCATAACAACCAGTTCATTTTATTGAACATGGCTGTTGGTGGTAACTGGCCTGGCTTTAACATAGACCTGAACGGTTTCCCTGCAAAAATGTATGTTGATTATGTTCGTGTGTATCAAGATGGCGGTGGCACCAATCCAAACCCAACCGGCCAAACCATACAGGCTGAAAGCTATACCAACATGAGCGGTGTGCAAACCGAAGCTACGACCGATGCCGGCGGCGGTACCAATGTAGGCTGGATAGATGCTAACGACTGGATGGCTTATGGCGCTATTACCTTCCCAACTTCCGGTACCTATAAAGTTGAATACCGTGTAGCCAGCTTAAGCGGCGGTGGTCGCTTGTCGTTAGACCTGAACGCTGGTGCTATCGTATTAGGTCAACTGGATGTACCTTCTACCGGTGGCTGGCAAAACTGGACCACCATTTCCCACAACGTAAATATCACTGCAGGCACTTATAACCCGGGCATTTTTGCTGTAGCCGGTGGCTGGAACCTGAACTGGATCCGCTTTACGCCATTGAGCACAGCGAAAACCGCAACTACTACCGGGCTGGTAAACACACTCATCGATAACTCGCTACAGGCGAATAAAGGATTTACCATTTATCCTAACCCTGTTCAACAGCAATTGAACATCCTGAGCGGCGAATCATTGACCGGTGGCCTCATCCGCATCTTCGATATCAATGGCCGTCAGGTTATAACTGCACGCCCTGCCAGCAACAAGCTCGATGTATCTAAACTCGCTCCTGGAGTATACACCCTCCAATTCACCAAAGGTTCAACGAAAATCACCAAGGAGTTCATTAAATAAGATACGCTAACCTGTAAAAACAAGTGTTCTATGATTAAAAATCTAGCAAAAGTTCTTCTATTCTCTCTGTTACTCGCCTCAGGGCAACGCGCCGCGGCGCAATTCAAAGTGATTGGCTATATGCCATCATGGGCTGGTGATGTTAATACTGTACAGTATAACAAGCTCACCCACATTAACTATGCGTTCATACTGCCAACCGCTACCGGTGGTTTGTATGGGAACGACAATCCAGGCAAACTATCGAGCCTTGTTACCAAAGCACATCAAAACGGTGTAAAGGTATTGATCTCTGTAGGTGGCTGGAACGATGGTAACGACAGCGGCTTTGAACAATTTGCTGCTAACGCCAGCTACCGCACCGCCTTTGTAAACAACATCATTGGCTTTGTAAACCAGTATGGTTTAGATGGTGTTGATATTGACTGGGAATATCCCGACAATGGCGCTTCTGCCAACAACTACGTGGCGTTAATGACGCAATTGTCGACCGAAATGCACAACCGTGGCAAACTGCTTACGGCAGCCGTAGTTGGTGAAAACGGCGGCAGCATTCTCAACGCTGTATTCAACGTGGTTGACTTCTTAAACCTGATGGCTTATGATTACAACAACTACGACCATTCAACTTACACGTATGCGCAAAACTCAATGAACTACTGGCGCAATCGTGGTTTACCCAAAGAAAAATGCGTACTGGGTGTGCCATTCTATGGACGTCCCAGCTGGGAAACTTTTGCGCAACTCGTAAACCGTGGCGCCAATCCCTATTCCGACACTTATAATGGTGTTGGTTACAATGGTATCACTACCATTAAAAACAAAACCAACCTGGCATTCGATCAGGGTAACGGTATCATGATCTGGGAACTGTCGGGCGACTTCAATGCCGGCAATCCTAATTCATTATTATCTGCTATTCATGAGGTAGTTCTTCAAAGAGGCGGCACCAATCCGCCAACGCCCGGTAACCCAATTGTTATTCAGGCCGAGAACTATAACAGCATGGCCGGTGTACAAACAGAAGCAACTACCGATGCAGGTGGCGGTTCAAACGTAGGCTGGATAGATGCTACCGACTGGATGGCATTCTATAACATCAACTTCCCTGTTACCGGAACGTACAAAGTGGAATACCGTGTAGCCAGCCTCAGCGGCGGTGGCGTTGTTTCATGCGACCTGAATGCAGGTTCTATTCAACTTGGCCAGGTAGCCATTCCATCAACAGGTGGCTGGCAAAACTGGACCACCGTTTCGCATAACGTTTCCATCACTGCCGGCACTTACAACTTTGGTGTATACGCGCAGGCCGGTGGCTGGAACCTGAACTGGGTTCGCATAACCCCACCAAGTGGAGCTAAGATTTCCACAACGAACGAAATGGTTTCAAATTTGATCGATAACTCCATTCAATCAGGAAAAGCATTCACCATTTACCCGAATCCCGTGCAGCAGACATTGAACATATCAACGGGTGGCGAATCTTTAGCTGGTGGCACTATCAGGATCTATGATATCTCTGGCAAACAGGTTGTAACTGCCCGTGCAGCAAGCAACCAGATCAATGTATCGGCTCTGAGATCAGGTGTATACACACTTGAATATATCAAAGGCGATAAGAAGATCACCCGCCAGTTTATCAAATAGTAGTTTCACGATCACATTAGTTAAGTAGATAATAACCCTGTCAGGTTCTAAACCGCGCATACATATTACAATTATGTATGCTGTAAATGGTTTTTGCCTGACAGGTTTTTTATTTTATATATTCCTCATCTTAATCATGCATCATGCGCAAATTAAATCTGTACCTGCTGGTAGGCCTGTGCGTACTCACATCCGTAACCTACGGTCAGGACAAAGACAAACGTTATCCCATCGGCAACAGCACCAATGTGCTCAGTAATTTTCGTAAACAAATAACTGCCACCCAAAAGTCCAATCGCTTAGGCAATTTGCAGTTAAAGCTTTCTTCCAATGTTACCCTACCTGTTGCTGTAAGCTTTCGCCGGTCGTTAGGAACAGGCGCTGAACAGTTGGCTGGTAGTATTGAAAATGTTCTCAACTCATCATTCTACCTGACTATTGAAGGCAAATCAGTGTACGGACATGTTTTGTTGAATAGCAGCAAAAAGGCATACAAATACACTTCAGACGATAATGGAGCTGTATATGTAGAGGAAACAGACATTAACAATGTGGTTTGTGTAGACTACACCAAAGCAAACGTTACATCTAACGAGGAAGGCGCAACCGATGCCGCTGCGGCCAATGCAGCAGCAGCAGTTACCGATCTGCAAAGCTACCCCGGTGGCAATGGTTGTGTGTTGCTCGATTTCGACGGGCAATATGTTTCAGGCACTGGCTGGAACAACGGTAATCCTATTACTGCAGCCCCGGCTAATTTATCAGATGCAGACAAGGAAAATGTATGGAAAATGATCAGCGAAGATTACCGTCCATTTCACCTGAATGTAACTACCAGTGAGGCCGTTTTTAACACGTACCCAAAAACGAAAAGAATGCGTTGCATTTTTACGCCTACAAATACGGCTGCCCCGGGAGCCGGCGGGGTGGCTTATTTAGGTTCTTTTAAATGGAATGATGAAACGCCTTGTTGGGTATTTAACAGTGGCGCCAAAGCAGCCGGCGAAGCCGGTTCGCATGAAGTAGGCCACACCTTTGGTCTTTCGCACGACGGCAGAACAACACCCGATGAAGAATATTATCAGGGCCAGGGAACCTGGGCGCCTGTTATGGGTGTAGGTTATTACAAATCGCTGGTACAATGGAGCAAGGGCGAATATACCAATCCCAGCACTACGCAAGACGACCTGGCAATGATCTCAAGCACTACCTATGGCGTTGGTTACCGTGCCGATGATTATGGCAATATCATATCAGCCGCCAGCACACTTGGCGTTGATGCATCGGGTAATGTAAACAAAGGAGGTATTATAGAACGTACCGGTGATATTGATATGTTTTCATTCACCACTACGGGCGGTACGCTCAATCTTACATTCAATCCCAATGCTTATGCACCCAATCTCGACATTTTAGTAACGTTATACAATAACGCAGGAACAGCTGTCACCTCTTCTAACCCAACTACGTTGAACGCCAGCTTAAGCAGTACGCTTGCAGCAGGCACTTATTATGTTTCAATTACCGGCACGGGTTCAGGAGACCCCAAAACAACCGGTTACTCAAATTACGGATCACTGGGTACGTACACTATTACCGGTTCTATAACCGGCGGTTCCAATCCAAACCCAACTGGTATTGCTATCTTTTATAAAGATTGTAATTACACCGGTTCATTTGCCGTTGGCCTTAATGAAGGTACCTATACCATTGCGCAGCTAACGGCCAAGGGCATTACCAATAAAGACATTTCTTCTATTAAAATAACTTCAGGTTACGAAGTAGTGTTGTACAAGAACGACAACTTTACCGGCAGCTATGCAGGTTATACAGCCGATGTAGCCTGCCTGGTAAGTAGTGGCTGGAATGACTCAACAGCTTCTCTGCGTATTCGTTCGGTAACAAATAAATTGCCGGCGATCAGCATTACCTCACCTGCAAACGGCAGCTCATTTGCATCTCCCGCAAGCATTACCATCAATGCAACGGCTTCCGATGCCGATGGCGCTGTAAGTAAAGTGGAGTTCTATAATGGTACTACCAAACTGGGCGAAGATGCAAGCAGCCCATATTCATTTACCTGGGCAAATGTTGGCGGCGGCACCTATGCAATTAAAGCAGTGGCCATTGATGACCGGGGCGGACAAGCTACCACACAGATCACCGTGGCCGTAAGCAACCCATCTGGCGCTACAGTTTACAAAGATTGTAACTACGGTGGTTATGCCATCACTTTACCTGTTGGCAGCTATACGGTAAACCAGTTGATAGTGAAGGGTGCTATCAACGACGATATCTCTTCATTAAAGGTGAACAGTGGTTATGAGGCCATTCTGTATCGTGATGACAATTTTACCGGTCCGGCTTATTTGTTCAAAGGCAATTTTGCCTGCCTGGTTAGCGTAGGTCTTTCGGGTGGCACTACAGTAAACTTAAACGACTGGACAAGCTCTGTAGTGATTCGTCAGGGAGCCGCAGCTACAATGAGTGCTAACGGAGGTGATGCAGGAATTGTTTATCCGTTTACCGAATATTCAGCCAGTCTGAAAATATTACCCAACCCGGTTAACAATGAAATGGTGGTGCAATATGGTAATATAGGCGATCGATTTGAGGTGAAGATCTTTAACCTGAATGGTACGCTTGTATACACTGCCCCCAATATTTTAAGCGGTCAGCATATAAATATTGCCAGCCTGCAAACCGGGGTATATTTAATTAAGATCAATAACGGAAAAGAAACTATTACGAAGAAACTGATAAAACGCTAAGAGTAAAGTATGGCATGAAATGAACAGTCATTAGGTCACAGTCCGTCATTACGGAGCGGGAAACATGCCACCCGCTCCGTTTTTTTTGCGTTAACAAAAAAACTTTCGTTGAGCTAACAATATTGAAGCCGGTTAACCGTCTAACCAGTCATAGCTGCCACATTAATTCAAAAGACACACAAAAAGAAGGCATTATGCATCCAATAGCTTATTCCATTATCACCGGCGTTATTTTGCTTGGCGTTATTTTATCTTTTTATTTCACTAACAGAAGTCATAAAAACGACAGCGACTTTAATATTTATTCTTAACCTTTTTCTTTCAGTAATTTTTTGTAACTTAACCTGAGCGTCTCATTTTAGCAAAATACACCTCTGTTAATAACCGCTATAGAAAGAACTCGACTTAATTACTTTTACAGGTTGCCCATTATATTGAATCGGCTGACAAAAAGCTGATAGTGCGTACCCATGGTTGTACCAAACTAACTACCATTTCTTCATACATAAAACCATGTACGTATGAATTTGTCGATACCGCAAAAGCAACGCTGGCTCATATTGATAGGTATTCCGGGAGCCGCATTGGGAATGTTATCCTCTGGCTATGGATTCTGGCTTTCGCTCACCGCACTTTTGCTGATCATTCTCACCCTAATGTTTAAGCAACCCGATCACTCGCGGCAAAACATCACTACACCCGATCAGGCAATGCCCCCGGGAATAAACAAGCTGGATGAGATGATAAAGTTATTAGACCAAAAAGAGAAGGGTATAATAACGAATGCAGAATATGAGGAAAGAAGAGCAGACCTTATATATAATCATTAATAAAAAAGCCCATCCTTGTTACGGAATGGGCCCTCCAATAATTCCTATAATTTATTTTGCCTCCGGCACCAGTAGCACCGCATCTGCCACCACGGCTCCATCGGCGCCAGCTGCATGTATTGTTATATGTGCATCGGCGCCGGTTTGTAATTTATATTTACCAATCAACACCCACTCACCAGAGGTTTGTCCCTGCACCTGAATATCGGCCCGCTTCAGTGTTACTTTTGTTTCTTTACTGCCATCAAAAACAGTGACCGTTGTTTGTGAAGCCAGTTTTTTATAATTAGGCAACATATAAGTATATACCTGGTAGGTGCCGGCTTTTTCAATAACCGGTTTGTATTGTACCGAACGATCTTCAGCAGATGGCTCCTCGGCCGTAAGTACCGAAGGGCCATAACCCATATGCTCTTTGGTGGTCCAGTTTCCTTTTATAGTTACCTGGTTGGCATTGGAATTATCAACCACTATTTCAGGTATGCTGCCATCGGCCAGCGGATTTGTTTTAAGCGTTTGTTGTAGTTGTTGCACATTTATGTCCTGCACATCCTGTTTTGCCTGAATGGCCATGGAAGCCGCAGTAGCTGCCGCTTGTGCCAGCACCATAAACACCGGTTCCATTCGAATAGAACCATAAGCAATATGGCTGGCCGATAAACAAACTGGCACCAACAGGTTCTTACATTCTTTTGCCCGCGGAACAATAGAACGGTACGAAATGGGATATGGACCAAAACCACCTATTTGCACATCGCCTTCGTTCTTCACCATACCGTTCACTACAATACGTTGCGTATTGTGGCTATCCATAGTATATGCAGCCATACCAACGCCATCGGTCACCACTTCTTTACCCAGGCAATTGGCCTCCGTCATTACATAGGCGCTGATCATTCTGCGCGCTTCGCGCACATACAATTGCGGGGAGAAATTTTTATTGTCGGTATACTCATCTTTGGGATAACCCCAGGTAAGCATTTCTTTACGCAGGTTTTCGGGCATGCGGGCATCGTGCCCAATAAAATACAATAAGCCTTTTACATATGTTTCATGTTGTTGTATAATATCTTTCCTTTTTTCGGCATTGCCGTCAGGATAGCCATAATTCATCCCGATCATATCGGTTGAAAAAGCGCCGTTGTTATTGACATCGGTTTTATGATTGGGCATGCGATCAAGTTTCATAAGGGCGCTCAACCTGGCCGCCGGCTTTTTCTCAAGCAGGCGCAGCAGCAATTCATATTTGGTGGAGTCGTATCCTTCGGGGCGGGTGATATCAATGCGGTTAGCAGGTTCATCGGTTAAACAGATCCTGTAATTATAAGCCTGCACCTTGGTGTCGGCCGAACCGGCAGGAAGTAAAGCACCATCGGCAATACCCCACAATAAACCGCTTTCGGGTTTACCAGGCACTTTATATGGATCAACCCCATCGGGAAACTGGTGATGTTCGCGCATTTGCACGCCATTGATGGTTTCATTGTACCAACTGTTCGATTCACGCCCCACCGTATACGAAACGGCTGCCTTTGCCATAAGGTCGCCTTCGTATGAGCAGTCGATGAACATTTTCGCGGCTATCCGTTTGGTTGTTATCTTCCCTTCTTCATTAACATATTCCAGATCAAGCTCTTTTATATAACCAAATTCACTTCTTACACCTGTAAGCGTATGCCCCAGCGCCACATCAACCTTGGCCGCTTTTATATATTGCATAAAAACGTCTTTTGCGACATGGGGTTCAAAGATCCAGGACTCAAACTTACCATACCGCTTCCCTACCCTGCGGTAAAAATCGAGGCCCAACCCTGTTACCGCATATTTATTTCCAATATCTGTAAAACCAAGTCCGCCCGAGGTTAAGCCACC
The DNA here is from genome assembly GCA_024809215.1 of Niastella sp. OAS944. Taxonomy (GTDB): domain Bacteria; phylum Bacteroidota; class Bacteroidia; order Chitinophagales; family Chitinophagaceae; genus Niastella. The sequence goes on from JANUBW010000001.1 coordinate 1,028,216, forward strand.
AATATGTTTACCGGGTTCAACTACCAGAACGGTCTGGTGTAACTTCTTAGCTGTATACGCGGCTATGATGCCAGCTGAAGTGGCGCCATATATACATACATCAACCTGAACAGATTTGGGACTTTGACTATGAGCGGGAAAAACAAAAAGAAGAATGGCAATTACCAGCATTCGCAATTGTAACATAAGCAATCGTTATTCAAATTAAAAGTAAAAATTATAGCTACATCGCAGATACCCGGTTATTATTTCTCAGTTACAGGCAAATCGGTAATGCCCATTACGGAAACAATATTGGTATTGGGTTGTGGTTGTACCGGCTGCTGCTTTTGCATAAGGTCCATTTGACTGAACAAATTATTATACCGGCCCTTGGCATTTATGGTTTGAACCGTAAGCACTATTTGCGCGAGCCTTATAAATGCCTGCTCCCAGGTTTTGCGAACCAACTCGCCCCAGGCAGGATGTTGCTGCAGCAAAGCATTCATATTAGTTCTTGAGATATATAATATATCACAATTTTCAACGGCTTGTATATTGAACTTGGCCTGGCACTGATAGGTATAACTTTCAAGATCGGTAAAAAAGTTTCCTTCAAAAGCAAACCAGTTGGTCACAACCAGGTTATCCACCATCGTATAAATACGCAGCGATCCCTTTTCTACAAAATAATAGTTATCACAATACTGACCAACTTTTATCAGGTGACTTTCTTTTTCGAGGGTGAGCGGCTGAAACAACTGAACCATATGCTCCAATTCACTTTCCGTAGCCGAAATAGTGCGATTTATATGGTCTTTCAGCGTTTTCATTATAATATAATATTAGGACGGGGATGGCGCAACAGGCGGGATTTGCACATTTCATACAGGACCATAACCGATAAACCAAAGGTATGATTTATAATAGCTGTTGCATATAAGTAGAAATACTATTTCGGAATTAATAATTTGTTTTCCCTCATTCGTAACCCGGTTTTGGTATTTCGGCCTAAGTTTGTACCTACGCAAACATTACAAGACCAGCGGAACCTCAGGTGATACCTGGGGATTCCGCCTGGCACAAGTTCCCGGCGAAGCCGGGAACGGCTAGTGGCAAATGGTAAATGGCTAGTGGGGCTTAAATTACAAAACGCCCTGCAAGTTTTTTGCCTTCTGAAATTTGCAAATCCTATTTGCCTTTCCCCTACTCGCCACTCACCACTCGCTTTTTCCTCTATCACGTCTATCAACCTTTTAATCCCCTCCCCTGTGCGTTTTCCTGCAACCTACCTATTAACTGTATTACCGCTATCAACTCTATCATCTCTATAAACTTTTCAACCTCCTTGTTAACTTGTCAACCTGTTAACCTGTCAACTTTATACTCACCCCAACCACTACGCTAAAATACTTTTGCAAAACAGTACCAATAACATAACACACCCTTCACATTCTGGTAACACCGAAAGTTTCCCTTTGCAATCTTTCCAAAATTTTAATGCACCACCCTTACCTATCCTTAACGGAGCTGTGCCAGCATTTTAAAAATTAAATTTATAAAGGTTCACTGACCCGAATCTTGTAACACCAAACATTTAATCATGAGAAAAAAAATCATGCGTTTTTTTTGTTTTTCGCTTGCCCAAAAAACATCTTTATCACTACTAACTGCATGGTTACTTTTACTTGCTGTACCAGCACTGGCCTTTCAGCAACAAGACAAAACAATTAAAGGAAAAGTTACAGATGATAATAAAGCACCACTGGCCAATGTAAGCGTAAGCGTACAGGGCAGTAACAATTCGGTAATGACCGATGCAGAAGGAAACTTCACCATAACCGTTCCTTCAAACAAAGCCATCCTGCTGTTTTCTTCCATTGGTTATGGCAACAAAGAAGTTTCGGTTGGCAACCAAACAACCTTAAAAATTACACTTACGCTCGCCTCAAAACAATTGAGCGATGTAGTGGTAACCGGTTATGGCCGTTCAAGCAAAAAGACCATCACCGGTGCGGTTACCAGCATCAGCAACGAAAACTTTAACCAGGTGGTAACAGGTTCACCAACTCAATTACTGCAAGGTAAAGTGCCTGGCTTGAACGTTGCTCACAGCGGTGACCCCAACAAAAAGCCCGATGTAATTCTGCGCGGCCCCTCTACTTTGCGCGATGGCGCCAATGAGCCCTTTTATGTTATTGATGGTGTACCCGGCGCTGCGCTGGAGCTGGTAGCGCCAACCGATATCGTTTCAATTGATGTATTGAAAGATGCTTCTTCAACCGCCATTTATGGTTCACGTGCCGCCAACGGTGTTATTATGATCACTACCCGCCGGGCAAAACAAGGCCAGAATATATTGACCTATAACCCATATGTGGCCTTTGAAAAAGTGTCAAACGAAATAGACATGCTGAGCGCCGGTGAACTAAAAGATTATCTGTCGCGAAACGGGCAAACGTTAATGTCGCAATACAACGATAGCGGCGCTAATGTAAACTGGCAAAAAGAAGTAATGCGCCCTACCGGTGTTTCGCATAACCATAATATAGCCATCAACGGTTCGCAGGGCAGTACGTTATATGGCGCCAGCTTAAACTATTTCGATAACCAGGGTATAGTTAAGAACTCGAGATTGAAACGTGTTGTTGCCCGGGGTAACCTCGAAAGCAAGTTCTTTAATGAACGCCTGAAACTGGGTATTTCATTAACCAACAGCACCACCAAACACAATGATGTTGACCAGGGCGCCCTGTTCAACAACATGCTTACCTATATGCCAACAGTAAACATTCGTCGCCCCGATGGTACATTCACAGAAGATTTCAGCCGCGGCGGATATTTAAACCCGGTAGGTATTCTTGCCAATAATACATTAAAAAGCAAGGAAGAAAAAACATTGTTGACCGGTTTGGCCGAAGTAAAGATCGTGAAAGGGTTGATCTATACCCTTAGCATTTCAGGCCAAAAAGAAGCAACCATTCGCGATATTTATTATGGTGCCCTGTCGGGTCAGGCAGTAGGCGCCAGCGGCCGCGCATACCGCAGCAACTTTGAGAACACCAAACAGGTGGTTGAATCTTATTTCAACTACGACCAGTCATTCGGCCAGCACAATATTAAATTACTGGGTGGTTATTCGTTCCAACAGGACCGTATTGGCGATGGCTTTGGAATTTCAACACAGGGCTATACCAACGACCTGCTTACATATTACAACTTTGCAGTAAGTAACCCTTATACGGTTGGTAATGTAAGATTTGATAACGCCATTATTTCTACCCTTCGGTTGATCTCTTTTTATGGCCGTGTTAATTACCAGTTTGCCGATAAATATTTATTCCAGGCTTCGTTACGTAAAGATGGATCATCGGCTTTTGGTAAGAACAATCGCTGGGGTTATTTCCCTGCCGTATCTGCCGGCTGGCGCATTACACAGGAAGCATTCATGGCCGATCAAAAGATCTTCAATGAGCTGAAGTTAAGGGCCGGTTACGGTGTTTCGGGTAACTCACAGGGTTTTGATGCATTTACTTCTATTGTACGATATGGCCAAAGTGGGAAGTTCTACCTGAATGGCAATTACCAAACCGGCTTATTACCCGTGCAAAATGAAAATGCCGATCTTAAATGGGAAAGTACAGCCATGACCAACCTGGGTCTCGACTTCGCCATACTGAATAACAAAGTGAGCGGTTCTATTGACTATTACATTAAAAATACGTCTGACCTGATTTATAATTACCCCGTACCAACCGCTCAGTTCTTTGTAAACACCATGACCGCCAACGTGGGTAAAGTAAAAAATACCGGTATTGAACTTACCCTTACCGCAACGCCTGTTTCAACAAAAGGTTTTACCTGGACCACCTCGGCCAACCTGGCGCATAATAAGAACGAAGTAACTTCGCTTTCGAATGATAAATTCCCTGCGTTAACATCTATACCAACCTCTTACCTGGGTGGTAAAGGACAAACAAACGTATGGAGCCAGGTTATTATGGAAGGCCAGCCGCTGGGAACCTTCAGCCTGTGGCATTATGTAGGTAAAAACGATCAGGGTGTAAGTACCTTCCTTACTGCCGATGGAAAAGTAATTGCCAGCCAGCCATCAACCTCAGACCTCATGATTGCCGGAAACGCACAGCCGAAACTGATCTTTGGCTGGAACAACAGCTTTACCTATAAGAATTTTGACCTGAACTTCTTCTTAAGAGGTGTAACCGGTAACAAGGTCCTGAACAACACCCTGGCCCAGTTAAACAACCCGGCCGATTCAAAAACGCTGAACATTCCAACATTTACACTGGGTGAAGCATACAAAGACAATGTGGCCTACCTCACATCAGACCGTTTCCTGGAAGATGGCACTTACATCCGCATGGATAATGCCACCCTGGGCTATTCGCTGAAAACAAAGATCAAAGGCATAAACAAAATGCGCTTTTATCTTTCAACCAGCAACCTGTTTACTATAACCAATTATCGTGGTATCGATCCTGAGATCAGCATCACCGGCACGCAGCCAGGTATAGATGCCAAGAACTTCTATCCAAAAACAAGATCGTTCATCATTGGCGCCAACTTTATGTTCTAGCCAAATACATTTTAATATAATCAAGTAAACGATATCAAAAATAAAATTACCAGTATGAAGAAGATATTGATCGCATTAGCAGCTATCACAACAATAGCAGGTGCGTGTACCAAACTGGATGTTACACCCGAATCGCAATATACAGAGAACAACTTTCCTAAAACCGCTGGCGACTTTCAGGCGCTTATTGGGCCCATATATACTCAGCTGGCCAGCAAATATGCCATTGAATATTTTAGAATGCAGGAGCTTACCACCGATGAGCTGATACTCCCCGGCCGCGATGGTAACTACGACGATGGAGGCCAGTACCGCCAACACCACAATCATACCTATACACCAGACCACGTGAATGTAAAAGATGTTTGGGAATGGGGCTTTGGCGCCATCAATACCTGCAACCGCGTATTGAGTAATATTGCCAATTCAACAATGGCCGAAACGGATCCATCACGTATAAGCTCAGTGGCAGAAGTAAAAGCCATGCGCGCCCTGTTCTATTACTTTATGATGGATATTTACGGCAATGTACCTATTGTTGACACTTTTCCTGTGAAAGACCTTCCAAAAACGAAACCGAGGGCCGAAGTGTTTCAGTTTATAGAAAAAGAATTGAAAGCCATCGTAAAGAACCTGCCGGTAAAAAATGCAACCAACCCTATTGCAACCTATGGCCACCCAACCCAGGGAATGGTGTATGCCTTACTGGCCAAAATGTACCTCAATGCAAAAGTGTATACCGGTGCCGAAAGAAACAATGAAACGGTAGCCATGTGCGATAGTGTAATTGCATCAAAGCGTTATTCACTCGATCCTGTTTATGCCGATGTATTTGCTCCGGACAATGGCCCGGCCACTACAGAAACTATTTTTGCCATTCCTTACGATCCGCTGTTGCTCGATGGTAACCAGTTTACCCGCCATGGTATTATGGCTTACCTGTGGCCTAAGTATGGTGTACCTAATAACCTGAGTATTTCAATGAGTGCTACCGGCGAATTTTATAACCTCTTTAATTTACCCGGTGACGATAGAAATGCAACCTGGTTAATAGGTAAACAATATAACCTCGATAGTACACCGTTTACCATAAAGCTACCTAAAACCGATCTCGATGCCAGCTATACCGGCCCTAAAGGCGATACCGTATGGCAACTGGAGATCACCAAAGACATCAAAATGACCGGTAAAAAACCTTTTGATGTTGGTAACGATTACCTGGCCCGTTGCATGGGTGTACGTTCTATTAAATACTACCCCGACAGGGCAACTACCGCTGCTACCCGTATGAGCGGTAACGATATGCCCATTTTCAGATTGGCCGATATTTATTTAATGAAAGCCGAAGCTATTGTTCGCGGCGCTGCAGCAACAACAGTGAACGGAGAAGCACAAACCGCCCTGGTTCTATTAAATAAAGTACGCGCCCGGGCAAAAGCGCCATTAGCGACAACCGTAGATTTGGATATGCTCTTAAATGAGCGCGCCCGTGAGTTGTATTGGGAAAACTGGCGCCGGAACGACCTTATTCGTTTCGACAAATTTGAAACAGAATATCCTATCCCCGGCGATGTAGCTACATCTGGCTACACGCCTGGTATGAATAAAGATACCCGTAGAAGAATATTCCCTATTCCAACTTCAGAAAGAAAACTGAACGTAAACCTGGAGCAAAACCCCGGCTATTAATTACAGACCCTAAGACGACTACTTTCACGAGTCCCCTTTTGCCGGCTGGCGGCAGGGGACTTGTTCGTTTTTACCGGGGTCGGGCAGGCTTTTGCTTCGTATTTTGTTATGGTCAACTTCGTACCAAGTCCGTACTAAGTCCGTACCAAGTCCGTACCAAGTCCGTGGTTTTAACGTACTTGGTACTCTTTTTATACGTTAATCGTACGTTTTTAAGACGAACCAGGCCATAAGAAAGATGGTACCAAACCCTATACAGCTTTTGCTTATCTTCAGCCCTTAACCCGTTTCAGCATGTTTTCAGCCGACCTGCGCCAGCACAACAGCAGCCGTTCAACCGAGATCATCGCCGGTATTTCGTCGTTCCTGGCTACCTCTTATATTATTGTGGTAAACCCATCGGTGCTGAGCCAGGCCGGTATGCCCTTTAGCGGGGTGTTAACGGCTACTGTGCTTGTGGCATTTTTCAGCAGCCTAATGATGGGCTGGTATGCCAAGAACCCGGTGCTGGTAGCGCCCGGTATGGGTCTCAATGCCTTTTTTACTTTTTCGGCAGTAATTGGTATGAAGGTTCCCTGGCCGGTAGCATTGGGCGCCGTGTTCTGGAGCGGAGTTATTTTTTTAATCCTCTCGGCCTTTAATATCCGAACATATATTGTACGCGCTATACCCCGCCCTTTGCGTTACGCCATTGCCGCAGGTATTGGTTTATTTATCACACTTATTGGTTTTGTAAATGCCGGTTTTATTGTGCATAACCCGGCCACCATTGTAGGCATTGGAAAACTACAACCTGCGCTGTTGACGTTTTTGGCGGGTTTGTTATTTACTGCCGTACTGGTAACCAGGCATGTAAAAGGCGCTATTTTGATTGGCATCATATTCACCACAGTTGCTGCCATTCCCCTGGGCCGCTTGTGGGCTACAGGTGCACCGCCATTAATTGGCTGGAAGGGATTGATAGCCGCGCCAGACTTCAGTCTTGTATTAAAACTCGACCTGGTAAACTCCCTTAAATGGAGTGTAGTACCCGCGATCTTTGCCTTTGTATTTACCGATATGTTCGATAGCCTGTCAACATTGGTTGGCTTATCGGAAGCCGCCAACCTGCTCGATGAAAATGGCGAACCGCGCAATATAAAACGGGCATTGGTAACCGATGCCGTGGCTACCACTATTGCCGGACTGGTGGGTTCAAGCCCAGGTACAGCATATATTGAATCGGCAGTGGGTATTAAAGAGGGGGGTAGAACCGGGCTCACGGCCATTATCGGCGCGCTATTATTTTTACCCTTTTTATTTTTAGCGCCCCTGTTATCGATGGTGCCCGCCATTGCTACTGCACCAGCCCTGGTGCTGGTAGGTGAATTTATGGTTCAACCCGTTACAAAAATTAACTGGACACAATTAGATGAAGCCATTCCCGCCTTCCTCGCTATGGTCATTATTCCCTTCTCTTATAGTATAACGCAAGGCATTATATGGGGTTTCCTTAGCTGGACGGCTATTAAATTCATCACCGGCAAAAGAAATGATATTAGTATTGCTTTGCTAGTTATTGATGCGTTTGCAATCTTAGCGTTGGTACTTGAGTAGTTATTCAGTTGTTCAGTTTGTAGGTGGAGTCTGCATGTTTCACGTTTAAGCGAGGCCATGAACTTCGACAACCATTGCCGATTGCCGATTCACGATTGCCGGCAGTTTTCTCACGTTTGCCGTTTCACGACTTATAACCACAACGCTTTACAACTTGTAAGATGTGACATCTAAACGAGATGGATACTTCTTTCAAAATAAATACCTACTATTTTGGTAGACTTATAAAAACGGCGTAATCTTGTAGCATCAATTAATTTCTATTGGTATAACCGGAACCCTATTCCGGAAACTGTGCTTTTACCGGCACTTAATAATTTGTAATGCATATAGCGAAGCATACCATACATGTCTGTTGTTGTTGTATTATCTTCTGCTGCTGATAACCCCGCGGTTGCATTGCCTGTTCATGTTACTATACCAATTTTGGTTAACACCAACACTTCACTTCAAATAAATAATATAATGTTTCAGAATACATCGTGATGACATTGTTCACTCGAACATGCGCCTGAAGAAAGGGGCATGACAAGACGGGAAAAAAATGGCCGGAAACTGTTACAGCAGCTCCGGCCTGGCAAATAAAACGCTTAATGATTTCACCAAACCGGCTATTACCAGCTGGGATGATCTCTTTTTTTATTCACCAAAACAAAGATAATGAAGAAGGTGTACTACTTACCAATCTTCGTTCTTCAAACTGCTTTTTTTAACACCGCACTGGCACAAACCTCGCGGGATTCAGTTCCTGAAAAAGTACAAAAAGGGCCAGTACAGAACATCACCTTCAGCGGCAAGGTGCTCGACGAAAAAAGCCGCACACCATTAACCGGAGCCACCGTACATATTGCCGGCACTACCCATCAGGTATTAACGGGCAACAAAGGCGAATTTGACTTTCTTACCGGCCAACGCTTACCGGTAACATTAGAGATCAGCTATGTGGGTTATGCTACCCGTGTAATTACTGTTTCAGAAAAATATTCCGAAATAACCCTCTATGAAAAAAATGCACACCTCGATGAAGTGGTAGTAACAGCTGTGGGCATCAAACGTTCGGCCAAGGCGCTTAGTTATAGCCTTTCAGAAGTAAAGGGTAAAGAACTGGTGCAGGCCCGCGAAGCAAATGTCGTAGCGGCGCTTAGCGGAAAAATAGCCGGTGTGCAAATTAACAATTCGGGCGGCTCACCTGGCGGTTCTTCTTCTGTAAAGATCCGCGGCAATAGCTCATTGCTTGGTAACAACGCTCCCCTGTTTATTCTGGATGGTATTCCTGTTGATAATTCCATACAGGACATTCTTCCCTCCATCACCAACAGCGTTTCGCTGGCTACACCTTCAAATCGCGCCATTGATATCAATAGCGCCGATATTGCCAGCATTACGGTGCTAAAAGGCCCTGCCGCAGCAGCCTTATATGGCATCAGGGCATCAAATGGAGCTGTGGTGATAAATACAAAACGCGGCAGCGCACTTACCAATAAAAAAATATCGGTTACCTATAATGGTTCTTTTACCGTTGACAAAATCAATCGCCGCACACAGCCCCGCCAAACACAATTTAGTAATGGCTTAGGTGGTAGTTATATTTTGCCTGGCGTTACCGGCTCCGATGAGAACTGGGGCGCCCTGCTCGATACGCTTACCTATAGCAATCAGGCAAGCAACTTCGACAAAAATGGCGTAATTGTCGGCAAAAGCAGCGTGCTCTCCAATGGCATACCTGTTAACCGCTATAACAACGTCGATAATTTTTTTGTGAACGGTTATACTACCGACAACAACATCAGCTTATATGGTAATACCGGAAATGCCGGTTATTATTTCTCATATGGCAATCTTAAACAAACCGGTATTATTCCCACCACAGATTTTTACCGTCATACATTCCGCTTTAATGGCGATTACACGGTGAACGATAAATTAAAATTATCGGGTGGTTTGAATTATATACAGGATGGCGCCAACAACCGCGCCCTGATGGGTGGTTTTAATACCAATGTAATGCGCGCCCTTATTAATTCGGCCGTAAACTTTGACATTACCAATGGATACAATGAACCGTGGCGGCATGCCGAATCATATAAATTGCCTGCCACTTCGGCCAAACCCTGGGGCGACAGCCGCTCCTACGCCAATGGAATTGGATGGGACAATCCATACTGGTCGTTAAACATGAACCCCCAGAACGATCAGCTGAACCGCTTTATCACTTTTGCCGAAGCCAATTATGACATTAACAGCTGGCTGAAAGCAACCGCACGATATGGTTTGGATAATTATACCGATGTAAGAAAAGGCGCCTGGAGCCGCGGTACCTCAGGTGTTGCCACCGGTACCATTAACGATGTAAACTTTTACCGCCGCGATAATAACCTCGATGTATTGCTTTCATCGCAACACCGCCTTACCAATGATATTGACCTGAACCTGATAGCAGGTTACAACTATTACAACTCTTACAAGAACCAGGTGAATACCCGGGGCGATGGGTTGACCATTGCCGGTAACTTTAATATAGGAAATGCAGCCTCCGTGCAAGCCGTTAACCAAACCATTAAAAAGAAACTGGTGGCGGGTTATGCCGACATCAAACTCGATTATCAGAAATGGTTATACCTGGAGCTTACCGGGCGCAATGAGTGGACGAGCACATTAGCCAAAGGAAAGAATTCCTTCTTTTATCCATCTATAGGTACCAGTTTCATTTTTACCGATGCATTACACCTGAATGGTGGTGCATTGAACTTTGGTAAAGTGCGCGCCACTTATGCCCAGGTAGGTAATGATGCCGACCCATATTCTTTGAACACTTATTATACCACCACAAGCACAGGCGGGTGGATACAAAGTGGTCTCAGCTTTCCGTTCAATGGCCAGCAGGGACTTAGCTATAGCACTACCATTGGAAATGCCAACCTGAAACCTGAAAGAATAAACACCTACGAACTGGGCACAGAATTACATTTCCTGAACAGCCGCACCATACTCGATGCGGTGTATTATAACAATACCAGTAAAGACCAGATCATTCCGGTTTCATTACCAGGTTCTACAGGTGCACAATACACGCTCATTAATGCAGGTAGTATAACCAACCACGGTATAGAAGCCACGTTGCAACAATACTTTTTGAAAAAGAAAAAAATTACCTGGAGCGCAACTGCCATTTTTAGTAAGAACATAAGCAAAGTGAACTATATCACCGATGCCATTACCAATGTAAGCCTTGGTGGCATTTGGATGGAAGCCCGCGGCCAGGCCGGTGATCCATATGGTGTGTTTTATGGCATAGATGTAAAAAGAACAGCCGATGGAAAAGTAGTGATTGACGATGATGCCAGCAGCAGCAATTATGGTTACCCGGTAGTGAATACCGAATTCACCAAAATAGGCGATCCCAATCCTGATTTCAATATAGGCTTGAGAAATGAATTCAAATCGGGCCCCTTTACCCTTTCCTTTTTATTAGATGGTCGATTTGGGTTCGATATCTTCAATGCTCCCCGTTTACAAATGGTGTTTAATGGCGTTGACGCCAGCACTGTTGACCGCGGCTCTACCACCGTGTTCGATGGCGTTACTGCCAGCAAGGGTGAACCCAATACCATTCAGGCGGTTTTGTCGCAAGCATGGTATCGTAAAACATTCAGCGTGCAAGGGCTGTATGTTGAAAAAGACCTGTACTGGTTAAAGTTGAAAGATGTTAACCTTACGTATGAACTGCCGGCCAAACTTATTAAGCCGGCCAGGATCTCAGCAGCCAGTATTACCCTTACCGCCCGTAACTTTATATTAAGCACTAACTACACCGGTATGGACCCAGACCTGGGCACGCGTAATGGTCTTTCCAACTTCTCTGGTATCGACTTCTGGACAACACCCAATACCCACAGCGTGGGGGTGGCATTAAACATTACTTTCTAAAAGGAAAAATATGATCATGATGAACATACGTTTTAATCATCTTGTAAAAATTGGTTTTATTGGCAGCTGGCTGGTGTCAATAACATCGTGCAACCTGAGCAAGACCAATATTAATCCCAACGCTTCTTCAGACGTATCATTAAGCGCGGTATTGACCGGCGCCGAAGTATCGTTAGGTTTTACAACCGGCATCAATGCCGGGTTGCTTACCAATATATATACACAGCAGGCATCAGGCGCCAATGGCGATGCCGCGCCATTTGATAATTACACAACATCGCCCGGGTATTTTAACACCACCTGGTTAACGTATTATACCAATGTGCTTACCAACCTGAAGATCATTCAACAAACAGCCAGCACACAGCAGTTGCCATATTATAGTGGTATTGCAAGAGTGTTAACAGCTTTCTCGTATGGTACATTGACCGATATTTTTGGGAATGTTCCATTCAAAGAAGCCTTGTATGGCAACGGCATTACCAACCCGGTATATGATAACCAGGAAGACATTTACCCTGCCTTACAATCGCAGCTCGATTCGGCAATTACGGAATTGTCGCAACCGGTATCGGCCAACCTGGGCGCCACTCCATCGGGCGATGATGTAATATTCAAAGGCGTTATAAGCAGTTGGATAGCTACGGCATATACCCTCAAAGCACGTTATGCCATTCACCTGAGCAAAGTAAATGCTACCGATGCGGCGCAAAAGGTATTGTCGTACCTGTACAATGGTTCAACCTGGCGTGGTATACAAAGCAACATTACCGATGCGCAGGTGGTATTTGGTTCTTCTACAACCAACGCCAATCCTTTTTATCAGCAAAACACAAATCGCCCGGGTTGGATAGGTTTAGGCGCTTCATTTGTAAACCTGTTAAATGGTAATAAAGTCACCGATGCCAATACCAAAGCAGAGGGTACTTATGTTGATCCGCGTCGTGCCTATTTTGCTACTAACTATCCTACCGGCAGCACCACCTACCAGGGAAGCGTAGCCGGTGTACCGGGCGCTTATTCACGTATTGGTTCTTTTTATGGCGTTGCAACTGCTCCGGTTATACTGGTCAGCTATTCAGAAGCAAAGTTTCTGGAAGCCGAAGCCCGCATATTATTAAACGCCGCTGACCCCAAAGCACAAACGGCATTGGAAGCTGCCGTACGGGCCTCGTTCAGTAAAGTGATCAGCAACAGCAGCGACCCTTATGCTACGCCACAAAAGCAAACCGATTATATAGCTGCAAAAGCAACACTTACCGGCACAGCAGCCAATGATATTGAAACCATCATTACCCAAAAATACATTGCGTTGTTTCTGCAACCCGAAGTATGGAACGATTACCGGCGCACCGGTTATCCGGCTATTCCGCTTGCACAAAATGCAACACACAGCGCCAATCCGAACGGACAGATCCCACGCCGTATTCCTTATCCACAAAATGAAACTTCGTTAAATAAGAATACACCGGCAGGGTCTACGTACCAGTCGCCGCGTCTTTGGTGGGATAGGTAGCATAATGTGCTAATGTGATAATTAGCTAATGTGATAATGGAATACAGTTGACGAGTTGACTGGGGAGGGGGCCAATTGCCGATTCACGATTCACGATTGCCGATTTAAAAAACAATTTTCAAAATGCAGAAACATATTTTCATAGGATTATTAACATCATCAATAACATTTCAAGTTCTTGCCCAGCATAGTCCCGCACAACCATTTGCCGGTAAAGCAGGTAAAACACTGGCAGAAACAACACCGGGTAATAAACCATTCAACCCGGCGGCTTCAAAGAATGCACCTAATATTGTTTACATTCTGTTGGATGATGTTGGCTTTGGCGCCAGCAGCACCTTTGGCGGTTTGGTTGAAACCCCAACATTCGACAGCCTGGCCAATAACGGAATAAGATACACTAACTTTCATACAACAGCTATATGCTCCCCTACCCGCGCATCACTATTAACCGGCCGTAATCATCATTCAGTAAACGTAAACACGGTTGTTGATCTGGCAGTTGATGCACCCGGTCATAATGGCTATATGCCGTTTGAAAAAGCCACCATTGCAGAAATAGCACGGGAGAATGGTTATAACACATTCGCTGTTGGTAAATGGCATGTAACCCCTACACCCGACCTAACCGGCGCGGGCCCGTTCAACCGTTGGCCCACAGGCCGCGGGTTCGATAAGTTCTATGGCTTTATGGCTGGTGAAACCGATCAGTATACACCCATGCTGTGGGAGAATACTTCTAAAATTGAACCCGACCTGCAAGGCAAACACCTCACAACCGTTCTGGTTGATAAAGCTATTGAATACATTGCCAGTCAAAAATCTGCCGCACCTGAAAAACCTTTCCTGCTGTATCTCACTCCCGGTGCAACGCATGGTCCGCACCAGGTAGATAAACAATGGATCGATAAATACAAAGGCCGTTTTGATGGTGGCTGGGATAAATACCGCGAAGAAGTGCTGGCCCGTCAAAAGAAACTGGGTATTGTTCCCGCCAATACAACACTGCCCGTACGTAATACCGGCGTAAAAGCATGGGATTCGCTTAGTGCTATTGAGAAGAAGGTGTTTGCCCGTTTCTTTGAAGCATATGCCGGCTTTCTATCGCACACCGATTATGAAATTGGCCGTTTGATCAGCTTTCTTAAAAACATCAACCAGCTTAACAACACATTGGTAGTGCTCATCATTGGCGACAATGGCGCCAGTAAGGAAGGCGGTTTAACGGGGCATGCTTATGGTATTAATGAGTATATCGATGGCAGCCTCTTCTCCGAAAAATATGAAGACCGTATTCAGGAGATCGCAAAACTGTACGACGATATTGGTTCTTCCAAAACGGGTCCTAATTACCCGGCCGGCTGGGCGCAGGCAGCCAATACGCCATTCCGTTATTTAAAACAGGATGCCAATAGCGAAGGCGGCACCCGCAACCCGTTAATTCTTTTCTACCCCAATGGTATTAAAGAAAAAGGCATCCGCACCCAATACTCGCATATCAACAGCGTAACGCCTACGGCTATAGATATTGCGCACCTTACCGTTCCCGAAGTGATCAATGGTTACAAACAGGAGCCGTTGGAAGGAGTAAGCCTTGCTTATACCCTTACCGATGCCAAAGCAGCCGGTCAACATCATATACAATATTATGAGATCAGTGGCAGCCGCGCCATTTATAAAGATGGCTGGAAAGCGGAGGTATACCACCAAACCGGAACTTCTTTCGCCAATGATAAATGGGAATTATACAACCTTAATGAAGATTTTAACGAACAGAAAAACCTTGCTGCCAGTGAGCCCGATAAATTAAAAGAACTACAGGCATTGTTCGAAAGAGAAGCACAAAAATACAACCTGTATCCTTTGCTTGGCGACACCACTGCACGCAGCTTTCAAAAGTTAACCAGGGGCCCCTTCGATGTTCGGCGCCAGGCTATACTGTATCCTGGTGTTACGCAACTGCCTACACGTTCGGCCCCGGTATTGTATCAACATTCATTTAGTATAGCAGCCGATGTAGAGATCGCCAATGATAATACCGAAGGCGTGCTGCTCGCTGTTGGCGGCCGCTTTACCGGTTTCAGCTTTTTTGTTCAGCAAGGAAAATTAAAAGTGGCCCATAATAACAATGGCAAGCTGGTATATTTTGAAACAACCCAGTCATTACCAAAAGGCAAAGCCACATTACGTTACGATCTTAATTATGTACGCGCTCAAAACGCTACTGATAATGCCGGTACCGAATCCATTTATGTAAACGACATAAAGATCGCTGAACGCGCTATTACAAAGGCCGATGCCACCATCATCCCTTACGATGAAGGGCTCGACGTTGGTAAAGACAATGGTTCACCGGTGGCGCCCGTGTATAAATCGCCATTCGTATTCACCGGTCAGTTGAACAAAGTGACTGTTACACATAATTCATTACCATAAACCATTTACTATGACAACAGGAGATTTTATTATCCTATCAAAGAAGATCGCCGTTGGCATTTTGATCTTTTTGATACCACTGCTCATTATTGCCGGAGGCATCTGGCTGGCCAGTAACTATATAATTCAACATTAATCAAATAATTTAATATGAAACAAACACCAACACTTGCGCAAAAGATATCACGCGATGCGTTGATCAGTGTTTTTATTTACGCATTGCCTGCCACACTGATGTTCCTTACATTTTATTTTACGGGCAGCCATCCGTGGCAACATCATGGCGATGCAGCACTACCTTTCAAAATGCCACATTTCCTCGAAGCGATCTTCAAGAACCTAAGCACCTGGGGTCTGCCGCTTATTATGGTTGTATTGGGTGTTATTGAATTTGCAGCAGGTTTATACGAAAACAAATGGACCAAAAACGAACGGATCCTGGATATAGTAAGTTTTATAGCGCCTAAGATCCTCATCCGCCCGCTCATTGCTTATTTTGGCTTATTGATATTACCGGTTATTTTACCTGACGGTAAAAATGCCTTTGCCTGGATACCTTTCTGGTGGGGCTTTTTTATAATTGCCATTGCCGATGACTTAACCCAGTACTGGTACCACCGCTTACATCACCAGTTGCCGTTCTTATGGCGTTTTCATCGTACGCATCATTCAGCGCCATATATGGGTATGGCCATGGCCAGCAGGCAGAATATTATTTATACCATCTTCTTTTCGCAGATCTATTTAACTACTTCACTTACCTACCTGGGACTTGGTTATTCTGCGCTGTTTGTTACTGGCATAAAATCATTGATCACCACCGGTGCACATTCAAGCATTCCGTGGGATAAACCTTTTTATACCATCAAATGGTTAAAACCTATTGGCTGGGTGCTGGAGCGGCTTATATCAACACCCGCCACCCATCATGCACATCATGCCGATACTACCGATGATGGTGTAGGTCATTATAAAGGCAACTTTGGTAATATGTTCTTTTTGTGGGATGTGATCTTTAAAACAGGTATCATAACCCGTCAATACCCAAAATCGTATGGACTAAAGCATTATAAAGAAGAAGAATGGTATGCACAATTTATGTGGCCCATATTCAAATCGAAGAAAGAAGGCAGTGAACTAGCAGCCAACGGGCCAGAGGTTGGAGATGAAATAACTGAAGTAACCTTAAAACCAAAAGCCGAAAGCCTTCTTAGTTCTTAGTAATAATTTTCAGTTATTCAGTTCGTAAGTTATTCAGTTGGTCAGTTGATTACAATAACTTACTAACTGAATAACTCAATAACTTTTGCTTGTAAGCTCTTTGTTATGATATCCACTTTTACTGACATTGGCACGCTTTTTTAATAGTAGTGGCCGTTAAACAAAACATGGATATTCAGTAAATATGAACTAGCTTTTTAATACAGATAATTAATAATATCATAAACATCTTTTAACACTACAGTGATTAGAGATCATTTATTTCAAACCATTAAAATAATTATATGAGCACATTTACTGCCCGGGTTGAATTACATAATGCAAACGCAACTGATTATAACAACTTATATGCTGAAATGAAGCAGGAATCACTGGTTGCAGCGGGCACCAAAGCCGAATCCGGGAATGTTGAATTTAAGAGCAATGATAGATTATCTATCAAAGATGTGATCGATGCAGTAGTTCGTGCAGCCTCTAAAACAGGTAAGAAGTTTTCATTTACTGTGATGAAAGATAAAAACCTGGATAAACTGGAAAGCAGAATGCGCTATCACTTGCAACATTAGTATTTTTTCCTTGTTAGAATACTTTCTATTAAGTGCATCATTATACCAATAAGATGCAGAAGTAAGCGGTACGAAGTACGAAGAGCCCGACATTCGGGCTCTTCGTATAAATTCAGAAGTCCTACTTCTTATTTCCTACTTCCTACCTCTTACCTCCTACTTCTCTCCCCTATATTCGGCAAACTTCTACACATCAAAATGGGGAAAGAATTGTGGATTGCGGAATTCACAGCTACGAAACCGGTTTCGTTAATGTTTAAGCTTGCATTTTGGCGGGGAGTAAAATTGGTTATACCTTGACGCGCGTAACCCATTTGGTATGACAACCGCAAACAAGCTATGCTAAAACGAGAAAGAATTGCCAGGCCCTACAGCTTTATGCTCCTAATGATAATGCTGCTGCCCTTTACGATTGCCGCCCAACTAAACACCCAGGCCTCCAAAGCGCTTATTCAGCGCATATTGCCCAAAAACGCTACCCATTTTATTGTAGAATCAATTGCAGCCGAAAACGATAAAGACATTTTTGAAGTAGAAAGCCGCTCCGGTAAAATTGTATTGCGTGGCAATAATGGCACCTCTGTAGCCTCTGCTTTATATCATTATCTTACCGAATACGCTCACTGCCAAATAACCTGGAATGGCACTAACCTTAATCTTCCCGCCAGCCTTCCGGTGGTAAAAGAAAAAGTACACAAGGCTACTCCATACACCTATCGCTATTATCTTAATTATTGCACCTTCAATTACAGTATGAGCTGGTGGGACTGGGACCGGTGGCAAAAAGAAATTGACTGGATGGCCCTGCATGGTATCAACATGCCGCTGGCCATTACTGGTGAAGAATATACCTGGTACGTTGTATATAAAGAAATGGGCTTTAGCGATGAGGAGCTGAAAGACTTCTTTAGCGGCCCGGCATACTTTGGCTGGTTTTGGATGGGTAACCTCGACGCCTGGGGAGGCCCGCTGCCATTGAGCTGGATGAAAAGTCATAAAGTACTTCAGGAAAAGATATTGCAACGCGAAAGAGAACTGGGTATGAAACCTGTATTACCTGCCTTTACGGGTCACGTACCACCAGCTTTTAAAAAGAAATACCCCAACGCCAAACTAAAAGCCACCAACTGGACGAATGGTTTTGCCGACACCTATATTCTCGATTCGGAAGATCCATTGTTCGCAGAAATTGGAAAGAAGTTCCTGCAAAAACAAACACAGTTATTTGGTACCGATCACCTGTATTCAGCAGATACCTTTAATGAGAACGAACCGCCTTCAGATGACCCAACTTTTTTATCGGCCCTAAGCGCACGTATTTATGAGGGAATGAAGCAGGCCGATACCGCCGCCACCTGGGTAATGCAAGGCTGGTTATTTTATAGCGATAGAAAATTCTGGAAAGCGCCACAAATAGAAGCATTGCTAAAAGCAGTGCCCGGCGATAAAATGTTGTTGCTCGACCTGGCCGCAGAAATAGAACCTGTATGGAAACGTACAAACGCATTTTACGACAAGCCGTGGATCTGGAATATGTTGCACAATTTTGGTGGCAATGTAAACCTCTTTGGCCGTATGGACGGCATAGCTACCGGCCCGGCCGATGCATTGAACGATAAAACATCGGGCAAAATGTGGGGCATTGGGTTAACCATGGAAGCCATTGAACAAAACCCCGTGATGTATGAACTAATGACACAACACACCTGGCAAACAGAACCTATTGCACTGGATGCCTGGATACCCAAATATGTGTTGAACCGTTACGCTGCCAACAGCACCGACCTGGTGAATGCCTGGCAGGTACTACGGCAAACAGTTTACAATGGGAAAGAAATACGTGATGGCGCCGAATCAATTGTTACCGGCCGCCCAACGTTTGACTCCACTACCATTTGGACACGAACCAAACTCAATTACGATCGCCGCGCATTATTACCGGCCTGGGACCTGTTTATACAGTCGGCCGGCAAAGGCATAAATACCGATGGCTTCCAATACGATCTGGTTGACATAACCCGCCAGGTACTGGCCAACTATGCCGGACCGTTACAAAAGAAATGGGTAGCTGCTTATAAAGAAAAAGATACTGCTGCCTTTAATAAATACAGCAAAGCATTTATACAACTCATAAGTGATATGGATGTATTGCTTGCCACCCGTAAAGATTTTATGCTGGGCCCCTGGTTATCTACCGCCCGCAGCCATGGCACCACGCCTGCAGAAAAAGCATTGTATGAGCAGAACGCCCGTGACCTTATCACTTTGTGGGGCGATGCTAATAGTCCCCTGCATGAATACTCAAACCGCCAATGGAGCGGATTGCTGAATGATTTCTACAAACCACGCTGGCAACAATTCTTTGCCATGTTGCAGCAATCTTTACGCACCGGCGCCGAGCCCGATCTAAAGCAATTTGAGGCAACCATTAAGGATTGGGAATGGAAATGGGTGAAAATGCAGAAGGCGTTTCCGGTTGAACCGGTTGGTAATAGCGTTGCTGTTTCGTTACAGATGTATAAGAAGTACAGGAAAGAAGTTGAATAGTTAGAATCACAATAGTTCATTTTAATACAGGTTCACCTAATTAAATCTATACACTACTCCAGGTAACCACCGTCCAAACTGATATTGTGGAACAAACGTAAGCGTATTCTTATTTTTGGCAGTGGCGGCTTGTTCAGATTTTAATTTTGCATAGCGGTGATAATTATTTACCACCTGACGGCCAATTAAATGGCCAAGGACACCACCAATTAACACATCTGAAGCCCAGTGTTTATTTTCTGTTATACGGCTTAAACCAATAACAGATGCAGCGCTATAAGCTGCTATCTTCACAAGCGGCCGGTCGCTATACTCCATAGCATATACCGTTGCAGCAGCAAAGGCAAGGGTTGTATGTCCTGAAGGGAATGATGTATAAGAATAGCTATTGGGTTTATTACCGTTCGCATCTTTTTTAAACTGATAGAACGGGCCATGCCAGGTGGGGCTATTTGAATTTGTTTCAGGATTATAATAATATGGCCTTTGCCGGCCCGATAAAAACTTGGCAGCCTCAAAGATCACTGCAGAAGTTATATATGCCTGTGTTGCCAGCAAGGTGGTGGTCTTTATCTTTTCATTCTTGAACGCCCAGCCATATACGCCCAGGGCTGCCAGCGTATATACTTCATAGGGCCCGCCAAAGCGGGTAACATACTTACTGGTATTTACCAGCGTAGTACTTTTCTGCCGCCAGTCCACTGCGTTTTTACTTATGGGAACGTCAAGCAACAATACAGCACCGGTGGCAGCTACAACTGCTGCTGTACGGTACCATAAACGTGGTTTTGCATGAAAAGGCGAAGTGACCTGTTGTTTTAGATCATGCGCCAATAAACCAAAGTAAACGGGGAATGTTATCCTTGTTTTTTGATTGTAGAATTCCTTCCTTATACTGTCCTTGTTCTCTCTTTTTAGTGGCGGAGGCAGTCTGCTCAGGCTATCCATTCTTCTCCATATATCCTTTTGTGCCTGGGTAGTAATGGTTAACGATAACAGCAGCAACCATAAAGTACCATATCTATATCTGCAGCCCATACATATACAAATGGTGTGAATATTGGTAACCTAAAAAAGCATTAAAAAATTATGCCATAGGTTTTCACGCCAGGTATAAGCTACAGTCTAAATCTGAATAAATATTGAAGCTATGCTTTCAAACTTCTTACAATTCCCAATTCAAGTCCACGTAATTCTGCCAGCCCGCGCAAACGTCCAATGGCACTATAACCGGGATAGGTAGTCTTTTTTAGATCATCGAGCATCTGGTGGCCATGATCGGGCCGCATAGGCAGCGTAATACCTCTCCGTTGCATTACCAGCACCAGTTCTTTTATTACGGCATACATATCTACATCACCGGTAAGATGATCGGCCTCATAAAAATTACCCTGCCCGTCTCGCTTAGTGCTACGCAGATGTATAAAATGTATATGATCGCCGTAACGTTGTACCATACCTGGCAGATCGTTATCGGGCCTAACACCCAACGAACCTGTACAATAACACAATCCATTTGCTTTTGAAGGCACCGCCTGCAACATATCTTTTACATCCTGCTCGGTACTCATAATACGCGGCAATCCCAATACAGGGTATGGCGGATCATCGGGGTGTATGGCCATTTGCAAACCACACTCCTCTGCTACCGGTACTACCTGTTGTAAAAAGTAGATCAAATGGGCTTTCAGCTTTTGAGCATCAATATGATGATAGGTGGTTAAAGCAGCCAGCACCTGTTCTTTGGTAAATGGTACATCACTACCCGGTAAACCCAGCAGCGCATTGCGATACAGCGTTTCCTTTTTTTGTGGCTTTATGGTATTGAGGTATACCCTTGCTTCATCGAGCTCTTCTTTTGTATATTCTTTTTCTGCGCCCGGCCTTTCAAGCATAAATACATCAAAGGCAACAAAGGCCAGCCTTTCGAAGAAAAGGGCCTTACTGCCGTCGGGCATTTCATAATCGATATCTGTACGTACCCAATCGAGTATGGGCATGAAATTATAGGTGATCACTTTCAGTCCGCAGGCAGCCACATTACGCATGCTTTGCTTATAGTTTGCTATGTACTGTTGATAGTTGCCGGTTTGCTTCTTAATATCTTCATGCACCGGCAGGCTTTCAATGACCGTCCAGCTCATGCCGGCCGCTTCAATCATTGCCTTACGCTTGTTGATCTCTTCTATAGTCCATACATCACCAACAGGTATATGGTGCAGTGCAGTAACAACACCTGTACATCCTGCCTGCCGTATATGTTGTAAAGGAACGGGATCATTTGGCCCAAACCAACGCATTGTATATTCCATAGTAAAATATTGAATGTCGAATATTGAATGTTGAATGTTGAAGTTAATACAGGTTACCAACTATCTGTCCTAAATGGCGAGGCCGGTAAACTTTCTTTATTATACAAGTTAGCACCTTCCGGATTATCGGCCCAGGCATAACGAACGGCTACGGGTTGCGGCACCTTATCGCTCCATACAATTACATTTTTACCCTCAATGGCAGCCTTTGCCCATACAAATTTTTTATCGTCGCCTGCAATGGCAAAATATTTCAACTCACCACCGCCTTTCGCAATTAAACCGCTGCCGGTGTTGCTGAACGTAAGAATTATTTTATTGCCCATGATCTTCGATGACGCTAATAGCGGACCGGAATACACTACTTTATTATCGCCATCATTTCTTTGCGCCCAAAGCGCCAGCCGTTTACCTACATCTTCTTTATTCAACGGATGAATATCATTCCATTCACCTATATCACTTATTACGGCCATGCCGGTATTGGGTAATGACAATGTTTTTAATTGCGCTTCACGGGTCATAGCCCAACTGCTTTCACCGGGCACCTCTTTTGTTTGCATATAATTAGCCAGCTGAACAAACAGGAATGGAAAATTGCCCTGTTTCCATTGCTGCCGCCAGGTAGTTATTACAGCCGGAAATAAAGTACGATACTCTACAGGCCGGCCCGCATTACTTTCGCCCTGGTACCAGATAACGCCTTTTATACTATAGTTCAACATAGGTGCTATCATTGCATTGAACAAACCTGTTGGCTGGTATTGAAAAAAAGTTTGCGGGGGTAATGGCGGCGCTGTTGTTCCCAATGCAAAACGCCATTCACCGGTAAGATCGATCACTTCATTGTCTGATACCAATTGATAAGGTTTGTCGGCAATAAATCCACCGCGGCCAACACTATTTATCACTCTTACTACAATTGTATTCTTACCGGGTTGTAACATGCCCGCTGGTAATTCATATCGCCGTGGGGGATACTGATAGCCAACCGTTCCCGCAAAGCGGCCATTTACAAATACCGAGTCCTGGTCAACAATTCTACCCAATAATAATTTCACCGGTTTACCAGTCATAGAAGCAGGCACTTCAATATCTTTTCTAAACCAAACCACTCCATTTGCTTTTAAACCGTGCTCATCCCAATAACCAGGTATGGGCATAGTAGCCCAACTGCTAACATCATAGGTGGGGTTGTACCAGGGTTTTGATTCATGTAATCCTTTATCATTCGCCCAAATGGTTTGATACCAGTTATCGCGAAACTGCCGTTCCGCATTTCTAATACTGTCTATATAACCATCTCGTTTGTATTTAGCCAATACCTCCAGGTGTTTGGGAAACGGTTTTAAAGCATCGGCATTTAACCAGGCTTCGGCGGGCGAACCGCCTACACTGGCTTTTATTAAACCAATGGGTATTTTATTTTTTTCATACAGGCTTTTGGCAAAGAAATAACCCACCGCTGTAAACTGTAAAACGGTTTGTGGATTAGCTGCCACCCAGCTACCCGACTCAAAATCTGTTCTTGCTTTTTGAAACTCAAAAGTGGTAGCTACATTAAACTGTCTGATGGCCGGGTTGGTTGATTGAGCTATTACTGCTGCGTATTTCTCCTTTACCCGTTCCATGGGCAGCTCCATATTCGATTGCCCCGAACACACCCACACATCACCAATCAAAATATTCTTTATAGTTATTTGATTACTGCCTCTGATCTCCATATCGTACGGCCCGCCCGACTTTTGCGCAGAAAGCGTCACCCGCCAGGTGCTGTCGGCGCCGGCAGTTGCGGAGTAAGTATTATTATTAAAAAGTACACTTACCTTTTCACCCACAGCGGCCCAACCCCAAATGGTTAATTTGGCATTACGCTGCAACACCATGTTGTCGCTGATCAAGCGAGGGAGACGTATTTGAGCAACGATGGTAGTGTATAAGAAAATTGAAATTAATATGGCAAATATGCGGATCATAGTTTATGTTTCATGTTGCAGGTTCCAGGTTGCAGGTTAGTTTTTTGATTTAATTTAAGATACTCATTCTAAGTTACTGTTACCTGTTGCCGGGGTCTATATTCCGGGGCCACCGATTTTCCGTAACAGTTCACAGTTCATTGTTCACAGTTCACAGTGTTTTAGTCTATGTAGTTCCCTGAAACTTGAAACATGTAACCTGCAACAGTTTTCTGAAACCGGAACCCGGTAACTGGTAACTTCTTTTCTAACCGTACAGTTCACAGTGTAAGTTTTAGGCTATGTATTTCCCTGCAACTTGAAACCTGAAACTTGTAACAGTTTTCTGTATTTCCCGGAAACCGGAACCCGGTAACTGGTAACTTCTCTTCAACTCCAACTTCCCAACATTTTCAACACGCTAATCAATACTGATAATCAACTTGTTAACAATTAACGACACTAATTTAGCCATAAAAATGAATCAATGTAACCGATTACATTGTTTTTTTAAAAAAAATTTTCTTTTACCTTTACTATCACATATGTAAGCGATTGTATGAGTAAACCAAAAGAAGTAACGATTTACGACCTCGCCCGTAAACTAAACGTCTCTATAGCCACGGTTAGCCGGGCGCTGAAAGACGACCCTGTTGTAAGCAAAAAAACCAAAAAGAAGATCTTTGATCTTGCTGAGGAAATGGGGTATCGTTATAATCATTTTGCGCGCAACCTCCGCGAACAGCGTACATACACCATTGGTGTTATTGTTCCGAGGCTCAATAGTTACTTCATGAGTACCGTAATTGCCGGTATTGAAAGTGTTGCCAACAATGAAGGGTATACCCTTATTATCAGCCAATCGTCAGAGTCGGCGGGTAAAGAAGTGGCCAGTGCAAAAACCATGTTCAATAACCGGGTTGATGGCATGCTGGTTTCCCTTGCTTACGATACCGAAGACATTTCGCACTTCGACCAATTTATAAAAAAGAACATTCCGCTTATATTTTTCGATCGCGTAACCGATCATCCTGAATGTACCAGTGTATTGATCGATAATCGCAAAGGCGCCTATGAAGCAACCAGTCATTTAATTGCCCAGGGCTGCAGTCGCATTGTACATATTACAGCCACACCAAAACGAAATGTGTATATCGACAGGCTGGCTGGTTACAAACAGGCATTGGCCGATCACCAGATTCCGTTTGATGAAAAATATATACTCATCAACAATCTGAGCCAGGAAGCAGGTACACAAGCCGCCGCCGCCATTTTGCAAATGAACCCATTACCCGATGCCGTTTTTGCTGCGAACGATAATTGTGCCGTAGGCTGTATGCTGGGCCTCAAAAAAGCAGGCATTCGCATTCCACACGATATTGCTTTTGCCGGTTTTAACAACGACCCGGTATCAACGGTAATTGAACCTAACCTTACTACCATTAATTATCCCGGTTATAAAATGGGTGAAATGGCAGCCGCCAGCCTTATCAATCATTTAAATGGCGTTAACAGCATCGATACTACTAATACAATATTATTACGGTCAGAACTTATCATCAGGGCGTCTTCCGTGAAAATAAAATCGGATAGCGAATAAAGCCGGCAATCCCCGATTTCATCGGGGGCAATCGGCAATGCCTTGTCAACATGTTAACTTGTCAACCTGTCAACTGAAAATCCCATATGAAAAAATGGATAGCTGTCATTATTGGCATTATATTGTTCAATTCGATATTTGCAGAAAATGGTTATAATTTATGGCTTCGATATAATGTAATTGATAACCCAACCTTTTTACAACAATATCGCCAGCAGATCTCGAGTATAAGTTGCCCGTCTGATAACGGCCAGCTTATTGCGGCTCATCAGGAATTACAGAAAGGGCTTTCAGGACTTCTTGGTAAAAAAGTGCCCTTACAAATGTCGGTCATCAATGGTACGGTTATGATGGGACTGCCTTCACATTTACCATTTATTAAAACGTTGGTGAGTGATACTGTACTGGCACGGTTGGGCAATGATGGTTTTATTATTCGCACCATTAAACATGAAGGAAAGAACATAACGCTGATTGCCGGCAACAAAGAAGCCGGCGTTTTATACGGCGCTTTTCATTTCTTACGGTTGCTGCAAACACAACAATCTATTCAACAACTGAACATCATAAGTGCACCCAGAATAGACTTGCGCATTCTCAACCATTGGGATAATCTCAATCGCACTGTTGAACGTGGCTATGCCGGTGGCTCTATATGGGATTGGCAACGTTTACCCGGTTATCTCGATCAACGGTATTATGATTATGCGCGCGCCAATGCATCTATTGGTATAAACGGTACGGTGCTTACCAACGTGAACGCCAATGCCATGATATTGACCGAGCCCTGGTTACAAAAAGTAGCTGCGCTGGCCGGCATCTTTCGCCAATACAATATAAAAGTTTACCTCACTGCCCGCTTTAGCGCCCCGGTTGAAATTGGTAAACTAAAAACGGCCGACCCGTTAAATGAAGAAGTAAAAAAATGGTGGAAAGATAAAGCCGATGAAATTTATCGTATCATTCCCGACTTCGGCGGCTTTTTGGTAAAAGCCAATTCAGAAGGTCAACCCGGTCCGCAGAATTACCAACGCACCCATGCCGATGGCGCCAATATGCTGGCCGATGCAGTAGCGCCTCATGGCGGCATTGTAATGTGGCGCGCATTTGTGTATAGCAGCGAATCGCCAGAGGACAGATTCAAACAGGCATATAGTGAATTCAAACCACTCGATGGCCAGTTCAGAAAAAATGTATTGATCCAGGTAAAAAATGGCCCCATTGATTTTCAACCACGCGAACCCTTTCATCCTTTGTTTGGCGCTATGGGCCAAACACCGCTAATGATGGAGTACCAGCTTACCCAGGAATACCTGGGTTTTGCTACGCACCTGGTATATGAAGCGCCGTTGTTTAAAGAAGTACTGAATGCAGATACACATTCTAAAAATAATGGCGGAAATGTTGCGCAGATCATCGATGGTACCGCTGATGCACATGTACTTTCGGGTATGGCCGGCGTTGCCAATATTGGCAGCGATATTAACTGGACGGGTCACCCCTTTGGACAGGCCAACTGGTATACCCTTGGCCGCCTCGCCTGGGACCATACGCTTACTTCTGCCCAAATAGCCAATGAATGGATACGACAAACATTTTCAAACAAAAAAGCGTTTGTTGATACCGTTCAACAACTCATGCTGGCCTCACGCGAAATAATAGTTAATTACATGACGCCTTTAGGGCTGCACCATATAATGGGGTACGGGCATCACTACGGCCCCGCTCCCTGGTATAACAAAGCGCCGCGGGCCGACTGGAACCCGGTGTATTTTCACAAGGCCGACTCAATTGGCATAGGATTTAACCGTACCACCAGCGGCAGCAATGCACTGGCCCAATATCAACCTGCGGTCCGTAAGCAGTTTGAGAATATAAACACCTGTCCCGAGAACATGTTATTATGGTTCCATCATGTATCCTGGAATCATAAAATGCAATCGGGCAAAACATTGTGGGAAGCTTTGTGCGAGAAATATTACAATGGTGTTGATTCCGTTCGTTGGATGCAACGCAGCTGGAGCAAACTCAGGAGTTATATTGATGAAGAACGGTTTGTACAAATACAACAGTTATTGAATATTCAGGAACAGGAAGCCGTGTGGTGGCGCAATGCCTGTTTGTTGTATTTTCAAACCTTTTCCGGGAAACCGATACCGGCAGGGTACGAGAAGCCGGATAGAACGTTGGAATATTATATGGGCTTGAGTTTTCCGTATGCACCGAATTAAAAACTTCGTGAATGGTGAGTGGTGAGTGGCCTAGAGAGTGTTCAGATTATTTACGACCTTGCACCGCCCGAAACTTATTGCCGATTGCCGATCATTCCTATGAAACACAAAAGTTTAAATTCAAGATCTATAAACATAGAATAAATGAACACCGACAACCAAACAGTAGCGATCGTAACCGGAGGTGGTTCAGGCATTGGCCTGGCTATTACAGAAAAATTCGTTCAAAACAACATCACAACGGTGATCGTTGGCCGCGACCCTGAAAAACTGCACCAGGCTAAACAAAAGCTGGGCTCTTTATGTGTACCTATGGTTGCCGACCTTAGCGACCTGGATGCCATTCCCAACCTCGTTAATGAAGTGATTACCCAATTTGGCCATATCGATATTTTGGTGAACAATGCCGGTATCAATATGAAGAAAGAATTTACCGAGGTAACCAATGAAGATTTTCAAAAAGTAATACAAACAAATTTAGTAGGCGTATTTGCATTGAGCCGCGAAGTGGTTAAGACTATGCTTCCGAATAAAAAAGGAAGCATTGTGAACATCAGCTCCATGGCTGCACAATATGGAATTCCCAAAGTGATTGCCTATTCAGCATCCAAAACTGCTATTGAAGGTATGACGCGGGCTATGGCAACCGAACTATCGCCCCAAGGTATTCGCATCAATTGTATTGCGCCTGGTTTTATTGCCACCGACATGACATCAAAAGCATTTAATGCAGACGCCGAACGAAAGAACAAGGCGCTGGGCCGCACCCCAATGGGTGTTATGGGCACTCCATCCGATATCGGCGATGCCGCTTTATTCCTGGCAACCGATGCTTCAAAATACATCACTGGTGTGGTATTACCGGTTGATGGTGGTAATTCTATTGGGTTTTAAGAAAAGAAAATGGTCCTATTTCTCGAGGAAGCGATAGCTCTCCTCGGGAAACTGGTTCCGCGCCACGAGAAAGTGGTTCCAAATCTCGAGAAACCGGTATTAAATCTCGAGAAAATGGTGCTGTTTTTCGAGGAAACGATATTAAATCTCGAGGAAAGGGTACTGTTTTTCGAGAAAAACGAACCTTCCTGTTGCATATGAAAAAGATACTCCTGACATTATTAACGTGGTTCTCAACCAGTTCTCTCCTTGCCCAAGAATCTATTGTCACCAAAAATGAACCGGGCGCCTTTCCAATAGTGGCCAACAAAAAGGCTACACCTATATATGTAGATGCTACAGATCATTGGCTGGTGCAAAAAGCCGCCGCCCTGTTGCAAACCGACCTGGAGAAAGTGACGGGTAAAAAACCAGCCGTTTCACACACCCTTCCGCAAAAGACCAAAAACATCATTATCATCGGTTCGCTTGATCAAAGTGGAATCATAAAGCAACTGGTTCAAACCAATAAATTATCGGCAGACAGCATACAAGGCAAATGGGAAGCTTTTCAAATAACGGTAATTCCAACACCCTACCCTGGCATCGACAATGCACTTGTAATTGCAGGAAATGATAAACGCGGTACGGCATATGCTGTTTTTGAATTGAGTAAACAACTGGGCGTATCGCCCTGGTACTGGTGGGCCGATGTACCCGTAAAAACTAAAAAAGAATGCTGGTACAAGAATAGCATTAAACAATATCAGCAGCCCGGTGTAACCTATCGCGGCATTTTCCTTAACGATGAAGCGCCTGCTTTATCACAATGGAGCAAGGCCACCTTCGGCGGCTTCAATCATTTGTTTTATGAAAAAGTATTTGAGCTGTTGCTTCGCTGTAAGGCTAACTACCTGTGGCCGGCTATGTGGGGTAATGCTTTTTATGATGACGATTCGCTAAATGCCGTAGTGGCCGATCAATATGGAATTGTTATTGGCACCAGTCACCACGAGCCCATGCTGCGTGCGCACGATGAATGGCGGCGTTATGGTAAAGGCAAATGGAATTACGATAGCAATGAAGCACGGTTAAAACAATTTTGGGAAACAGGCATGCGCCGCAAGCGATCGTACGAAAGTATTGTAACCGTAGGTATGCGGGGCGATGGCGATGAACCCATGAGCGAACAAAGCAACATTTCATTACTTGAAAGAATTGTGGCCGATCAACGCAACATCATTGCCAATGTAACCGGTAAAGATGCTACCGCCACACCGCAGTTATGGGCTTTGTATAAAGAAGTACAGGACTATTATGATAAAGGCATGCGGGTGCCCGATGATATTACCTTGCTTTTGTGCGACGATAACTGGGGCAATATTCGCAAACTGCCTGAACGCAATGCACCGGCGCGCAGCGGTGGGTATGGCATCTATTATCATTTTGATTATGTAGGCGGTCCGCGCAACTACAAATGGATAAACACCAACAACCTTCCACGTATTTGGGAACAAATGAACCTGGCCCATGCATATGGGGTTGATCGCATCTGGATCGTGAACGTTGGTGATCTTAAACCAATGGAGCTGCCTATTTCCTTTTTTCTCGATCAAGCCTGGAGCCCTTCTCAATATACTACCGATCGTACGCAGGAATACACCAAACAGTGGGCTGCGCAACAATTTGGTGATTTGTATGCAGGAGAGATCGGTTACCTGCTTTCAAAATACACTCAATATAACAGCCGCCGAAAACCTGAACTCCTGTCGCCCAATACGTATAGTTTGATCAATTACCAGGAAGCCGAAAAAGTGGTACACGATTACAATGCCTTGGTCTTGCTTGCTGAAAAATTATATAACCTGTTACCTATTGAATATAAGGATGCATTTTATCAATTGGTATTGTTTCCCATAAAAGCCAGCGCCAACCTGAATGAAATGTATGTTACCACAGGAAGAAATCATTTGTATGCAAAACAGGGTCGTGCTGCCACCAATGACCTGGCTGCAAAAGTGAAGGAACTCTTTATTGCCGATTCGCTGCTCACAAAACAATACAATTTAGAATTGGCAAAAGGCAAATGGAACCATATGATGGACCAAACACATATTGGTTACACGTACTGGCAACAACCACCGGTTAATGTAATGCCTGCGGTTAAAACCATTACTCCGGGTACGCAATCGCTACCCGGCATTGCTATTGAAGGGTCAGAGGAAGTATGGCCCAATGAAACAAAAAAAGCCGTATTACCCGCATTCAATAATTATCGTACTGAAAAACATTATATCGATCTGTTTAACCGCGGTACCGCGCCATTCAATTATACAATAAAAGCAGATACAGCGTGGTTGCAGCTTTCATCAATAAATGGTAGTATTGAGAAAGAACAACGTATTTGGTTACAGGCGAAATGGGCCAATATTCCTGAAGGAAAAAACCAGGTATCCATCACCATTAGCATACCTGGTACAAAAGACGTGACTGTATATGCCACTATTGAAAAATTTATAGTACCAGCCTATACTTCTCTTACTAATGTTGAAGGCGATGGTTATATTTCAATTGACGCAAGCCGGTATACCAAAGCCATTAATGAAAAAGATGTTCAATGGAGTACGATCAATTACATTGGCCACACCGGTAACGGCGTTACCTTTCTTCCGCCATTTAGCCGAACACCGACATTCAATAAAACAAACGCCCATCTTGAGTATAACATTTATACAACTGATTCCGGTGCTGCCAAGGTAATGGTGTATTGTTCCCCTACCCTGCCCTTTAATGAGTCAACCGGATTGCAATATGCCATTTCTATAGACGACGAAGCACCCCGGCTTGTTAATATTCATACCGATTATTCAGACCAGGCCTGGGCGCAATCGGTTAGTAATAATATTCGCATCAGTACATCAACACATACATTACCTAAAGCAGGTCATCACACCCTTAAAATATGGGCCATTGATGCGGGTATTGTGTTGCAAAAGATCGTTGTTGATTTTGGAGGTGCTAAGAAGAGTTATTTAGGCCCGAGGTGAGTTAATTAGTTCACGAGTTGACGAGTTAACTCGTTAACAAGTCAACTCGTCAACTCCTTCAGTTTACTCTGCCCAAAAAATCGTACATTATAGGAAATTGCTACTATGAAAAAGTTCCTACTCTTTATCCTCCTCCTGCCTGCCATAGCGGCCCACACGCAAAGCAACGAGCACAAAACACTCGCTATAGGCTCGCCTGCACCCGATTTTAAATTGCCCGGAACAGATGGTAAAACTTATAGCCTGGCTTCATTTAAGAATTCAGGTATTGTAGTAATTATATTTACCTGTAATCATTGCCCCACTGCGCAGGCTTATGAAGATCGCATTATTCAGCTTGCAAAAGACTATAGCGCCAAAAACGTAGCGGTAGTAGCAATCAGTCCTAATGATCCTAAATCGGTACGGTTAGATGAATTGGGTTATACCGATATGAGCGACTCGTTCAATGAAATGAAACTACGGGCCAAACAAAAGAAATATAACTTTCCTTATTTATACGATGGCGATGCGCAGATTACGGCTAAAGCCTATGGCCCTGTGGCCACTCCTCATGTGTTTATATTCGATAAAGCACGCACCCTTCGCTACCAGGGCCGTATTGATAATGTTGAAAAGCCATCCAAAACACCTACGGAGTTAAATACCCGTGATGCTATAGAAGCCTTACTACAAAATAAACCAGTACCGGTGGCCACAACCAAAGTATTCGGCTGTTCAGTTAAATGGGCCGAAAAAACATCACTTGTAAAAAAAGGGTTTGAAGAATGGGCAAAAGAACCTGTTTCCGTAAATACTATTGATGAAGCAGGGCTAAAAGAATTAATAAAGAACCCTACCGATAAACTGCGCCTCATCAACATTTGGGCAACCTGGTGTGGTCCCTGTGTTACCGAATTTCCCGACTTCATCTCTATTAACCGTATGTACCGCCGCCGCGATTTTGAGTTTATCAGCATCAGTGCCGACGACCCCACAAAAAAGGAAAAGGTGCTGAAGTTTTTGCAACAACAACAGGCGTCCAATACCAATTACCTGTTTAATACCGATGATAAATACAAACTCATTGAGGCCATAGACCCTAAATGGCAGGGCGCGTTACCTTACACTATTTTGGTAGAACCAGGAGGTAAGATCGTTTATGGCAAACAGGGACCTATAGATGCTACTGAAATAAAAAGATTGATTGTAGATAACAGGATAATTGGAAGGTTTTATTAATCACTCGTCAACTTCACTCATTACCACTTTCACTAACCTGTAATGTAATACGCTTCACCGGCATACATTATAATGGTTATTATCAACTGACATTCATATAACCATAATCTTCAATTCGGAGTTTTGCTATTGGCGAACTTAAAACAGAAGGTTATTTTCGTTTCAATCATACACCCTCAAAGCATCCGTTCCTATGAAATATATTCATAGTTTATTCTTTTGCATAGCCGTATTTGCATGCAGTTATGCATCGGCACAATGCCCGCTTGGTTGCCCTTCAGGCGCCATAGCATTACCAACTACATCATCAACCCTTGCAGCCGGATCTACCTACTGCATTTCTGCCTCACAGGATCTAAGCAGTAATACGTATGCCATCGATGGCACCCTCGTTATAGGAGGCGGTACCGTTACCATTGGTAGTGTTACTCTTAAAAGAACCGGTGTTATTCAGGTAAAGTTTGGCGCCAGGCTAATTATTACCGGTACACTCACCGGCGATAATGCTACGCCTACTTCTACCATTGATAATATAATAGTTTGTAATGGTGGCTATCTTGATATTACCGGTTCCTTTTGGCAGGGTGAAATAAACCTTGCAGTGAATGATTTTGGAATAATGAAAGTAACCGGCGCCTGGACCGCTAATTCAACTAACACACGTGTAAAAATAGGCACCGGGTCATTAATAGAATTATGCTCTTCCTTTAACATTAACAGAAACGGTTTCTTTTTAGAGACCGGTACTGGTGCTTCTTACCTGGTTGTACATGGCGGTATGAGTCAATTTGCTGTCAACGGCTGGTTGTCGTCTTTAGGGAATGCCTCACAACTTAAATGGACGGCCGAAGGCGCTGCTTCATGGGTTAGCCATCCTTCCGCCTATACCTGCAGCCCCTGCACCAATTATAACCTGGCGCCCGCCGGCACCAACGCAAGCTGTGGTTCAGCTGCAAATGTTCTTTACAACACTACTTTAGTCACCGGGCCAGAGATAACCAAGCCAGAGATAATTACCGACAAAACCGCCATTTACCCCAACCCGGTATCAGCTTATTTTTACCTGCAATTACCAAAGAAACATTCGTATACATCACTATCAGTATACAATCAATCGGGGCAGCAGGTATATGTTACAAAAGTAAAGGCAGGCACCGCTGCTGTGCGGTATAACCTGCCTGTACAATTGCCACCGGGATTATATTTTGTACAACTTACCGGTAGCGAAACATCTTTAACATTACGCCTGGCAAAAGATTAAGAAGATAATCTTCTTCCACCACGTTCCCTGTTTTCACGACCAGGGAACATTCCTTTTCCAAAACTTCTGAAGTTATACATAAAGCTAACCAGGAAGAATCGCTGCAACACGCGGGTGTATGAATCTTCAATATACGACTCGCTTGCTGTACGTACTATGCTTCTGTTCTGATTCAGGAGGTCAACACCAGTAATACGTAACTCACCATTTTGCTTTTTGAACAGCAGGCACGAAACATACGCATTCCACAAAGGAATGTTCTGGTTAAAACCATCTGCCCTACCTGTATTGATATAATAATCAAAGTCGTTATTGATCATTATCTTTTTGAACAGCGTATACGTTATATCAATTGAATAGTGCTGATCAAAGTATTTATAGTTCTGCATTTTATTCAAAGTATACCTGGCATCGTTATAATTAAAATTGGCAATAGCCTGCAGATCGAGCTTATCCTGTATGAAGTAATTAAACGAAACCCGCTCGCCAAGTCCGCTGGTATAATTATACCAAACAGTATCGAACCGCTGGCTTACATCCCGATTATACCTTGCAGTGGTTGTAAGGTTCAGGTTTACAGGGCTGCGGCGGCCGGTGGTAACTTTCTTAAGCGGTATACCAACAGTACCCGACATATTATACGTTTGCGCACCATTCAGGTTTACCGGTTTGGTTAATAACACATCCTTTTCGGTCTCATATATACCGGTGCTGTTAACGATCTTATTACTTATTAAACTGGCGCCTGCACTTATATTAATATACAGGAAGTTGGTAAGATTGAACGTACTGTAAGTAAGGTTTATATTATGTGTAAACTCCTGTTTCAGATCGGGATTACCGGTACGATAGTTTAACCGGTTACTTACATCAAGCACATCCTGCAACTGCGCAATACCCGGAGCACGGGTGCTTCCCCGATAATTAAGACGGATGTTCTTGCGCGGCTTCGGGTTGAAATTAAAAGAAGCGTTGGGAAAGAAGTTGGTATACGTTTGCCGCATAGTGCTGTCTTTACCAGAAGTAGCGCGGTTGCTCAAATTCTCCAGTGCAGCAAAGTTAACAGCGCCGCCAAACTGGTAATCATACTTCTGATGTTTTACCCTGAAGTTGGTACCTAGCCTGCTGGCGGTAAACAAATTTTCAAAATATTGGGTTTGCGCTTTATTTACGCTGTCATAACTATCTGTTACCGCATTATAATCGTATGTATCTCTATCGCTGTTGCTTTTATTGATAGTATAGGCATAGTTCATTTCCCACACCATGCTCGAATCGAGCATTTCTGTAACCGATGTACTTATAGTATTGTTGAATGAACGGGTAAGCTGATCGTTACGTTGATCACGATTATCGAAACGATATTCTTTACCAGTGGAATCAAAAAAATGAAAAGGCGAGTAATTTACGCCATGCCCATTGCTGTTATTCAATGCGGTGGTCCAACCCAGCGTGAACGTACGACCCGGCTTACGAAAACGGTGGCGGAAAAGGAAGTCGTTATTAAGGCTTTGTCCGTCGCGGTTGCTCAATGAATGACTTGATCCCTCTCTTGCTTTATAATCGAGCCAGGGATTGGTGGCCCGGGTAACAGAAGTATTATCATTGGCCGACCAGCCCTGTTGCAAATTAAGCGAAGGGGTTATCAGCAATGAGTTCATACTGTCTACCAGGTATTCGAGCCTGAAACCAAAACGATGGTTTACGTTGGTATTGGTTGAATTTGAGGTTGAATTAACGAATGTAGTAGAGTCGCTCTTTATAAAATTCTGGCGATAGGTCTCGCTATAATTACCATTATCAGTCTGATTCACAAAATAGCTTCCATTGAAATCGAACTTTGGCCCCCATTCATTACGGAAATTAATACCCGCACTCCACGATTTGGTATTACCGCTGGCTGCTGCAGGTGCACTATTGTTACCGCCGCCACGACGAACACCACCGCCACGATTATTGCCACCGCCACCACCGGCCATACCACCCATGGCACTAATAAGGTCGTTATTGGTAAATCCTAAACGGTTAATATTATTAGCACCACCAAGTATAGATACCTGGCGTTGGTTATTAAATGCATTTAAAGATGCGCTGGCCTCATAACGTTCACTGCTACCCAGCGATGCTGCGGTGCGACCGAATACGCCTTTCTTACGATCTTTTTTTAGCCTGATATTGATCGTCTTTTTACGGCTGCCATCATCTATCTTGGTGAACTTGGCCTGGTCGCTCATATCGTCAAACACCTGCACAGCTTCCACCATATCCGACGAAAGGTTCTTGGTTGCCAGCTTGGGATCATTAAGGAAAAACTCTTTTCCATCAACATATATCTTTGTGATCTCTTCACCCTGCGAAGTAATGTTCCCCTCTTTATCTACTTCAACACCCGGTAATTTCTTAAGCAGTTCTTCAACCGTAGCATTGGGTTTTGTTTTAAATGAACTGGCCCTGAACTCAATGGTATCTTTCTTTATAGAAATAGGCGGCGCCTGTACTACCACACTGCCAAGCATATTCGTATCGAGCGACAGGAAAATAGTATCGAGGTCAATGGTGAATTGTGTTTCGGTAATATTCAGGTCTTTCTTAAAAGCGCTGTAACCTGTGAACGTAACACCTAACACATAATTACCCTTTTTCAAATTTTTTATTTCGAACAAACCGGTTTTACCAACAACAGCAAAACCCATTGCAGCAGAGTCAACGGGGTTCATAATAGTAACAGTGGCATCGGGTAAGGGAAGCCGGTTCATGGCATCCACTACCCTGCCGCTGACCTTATTTTGAGCGGTAACAAATTGAGCAGTAAGAATAAACAGAATAAATAGGGTAACAATCCGCATGCAATCTTTTTTATTGTGTTCTGGTTCGCTATTATTTATGACATGATAACTTTTAGTCATAAGTAATCGCAGCCGTGCGTTCAAAGACGGCGGAAAATTTTAAAAAGTGGCATGAGATTAAAAAAATATTAGAATGCTATCTGGTAAGGGTAATACCCATTAACCCAATCACCACATCATTGGCGAATGTATAAAGCCTTATGCTCTCAAGCTCTTTACCCGGGTTAAGCGGCATATCGAGTATAGTAGCGGCGCCGCCTTCAACGGCTTGGTTTGAATAACCTTTTAATGTTGTATACTCCTGCGGAGTTGTGTATGTTTTACCTGTTTTAAGTTGTACCCGCAGCGGTCTTGGCGCATCTGTCGTAAAGGCAAGACCATCAATAAAATAATCCTGCTCAATGGGCCACCAGTTCTGTGGGTTCACCAACGCCAGTGTATCAATGGTGCCATCTTTATAATGTACATGCAACTCACCATTTATCAATCTCGTTTGCATTGTATTGGTTGAACCTGCTAATAAATAATATGCATGTTTAGCAAAACCTGTCAATGGTATAACAGCAGAATCGGGATAGTTATCCCATTTTGAGGTGAAGATGATATTTCTGGCGAGTGTATCGGAAGGTGTTGTAAACGGAATATTCTGAGGCAGCAAATATTCATTATTTACAGCTGCCTTGCGCAAACCTGCATCATCAATTACCGGCTGCACCAACGGATAGCACCAGTTGCCAATACCCTGCACTGGTAATTGTAAAGTGGGCGCTGTGGGCCGGGGCGACAAATACGACTGTTTAAATATATTCGTCACCTTGTCGTTAAAGTATTTTGAACAATCTATCTTTTCAAACTTACTATCTGAAGCAGCAGTTAGCTGCCAGTTCAACAATGTAGTATCAACATACGGCCCTTCGCCCCATTCGATACGAATAAGGTTACTGCCAGGCACCAGGTATTTAGCAGGGATACTTAAGGTACCGGTGGTTGACTTTGCGGGTAATGGCATTGCCTGAACAAACAATTGCGTATTAACTATGATGCGGGCGGTAACGGTATCACCATTGTTTTTTATTTTAAACTTCAGGTTGGGTTCTGCCGCATCGGGTGGTAAAAGAATATCAAGAGGTTTCTTTACTTCAAAACCAAGCGGGAACCACCATACCATTTCACCCTGGCGCAATTGAATAAATGCAGTCTTATGTCCCGGCGTACCTTGTATAGTTGCCTGCACCTGGTTACTTGTAAGCATAATGTTTTGCAACACCTGCTGTGGATCGTAAATTGATTGAATAAAACCGGCAGGCGTAGCTGCGGTTATTTGCGTGCCCGTTGCCAATACGCTATCGTATCGCATGGGTTGAACCGGTACGCCGGCCCATTTAATAACGATGGTATATTGTTTAGCTTTACCAGTTGGCAGTTCAATCACCGGCTCCCCTACCGATTCATTGATGCTATGCCAGGCAACGGGTTGTCCGTTCACAGTAATAGATCCTATTGCATCGCGCCATGCGCGTAATTGCAGGCGCAAATTCATGGTGTGCGGGAAAGCCTGTTTTATTATATATTGATCGCTGGCAGTAGTACGTTTGAAATCTACTGTAATATCTGGTGTGGTAATAGAAGCTGTATTCCAGGCAGCAGGCCAGCCTGGTTTTATAGTAAGCGTATCTTTTAATGCATCGGGCAGAATGCCAAATAAACCTTCTGTTAAAGAACGGGCAGCCATTCCAATGGGATCGGCAAAATCGCGATACAACTCACCCCGAATGGCATCGTAATAAGAAAGTTGTTCAAACCCGCCAGGGCTTGCCGACAAATACATACTTTCTACCAATGCACTTTTCCATAACCGGTAGGCTTCTTCTGAACGGTTGCCTTGCCAGTATGCAAGGGAAGTATGCAGATTTTCTGCCAGCACCACATTGTTTAACGACCAGGTGTATGGCTGCCAGTTGGTAGTACTTAACAGAAAATGACTGGAGTCGCGTAACCCTTTTGCCTGTACCGGAATATGTGGAATGTATTTATCTACATACCGCAGTGCCTGGTAAGCTTTAAAACCATCGGGTAATTTTTCATCAATAGCATGATAGATGGTCCATAACCCCGCAGCAGGATGTAGTAACTTCTCACCCAGTGCATCTTTGTATTCTGCATACCAACCCAGTTCTGGTATCCATAACTGGTGGTTCACTGCATTGAATATTTTAGTAGCTTCTTCCTGGTATGGCGTAGGATCTTCACCCGCAATAGGCGCCAGTTGCGCCGCTACCGCATTGGCGCGGTAATTATAGGCCGAAGAATGTGTTACCCCGCCGCCACTGTATTGCAGGGCATCGCTGGCCCAAATGCAACAATACGCATCGTACAACCCATCGTTATCGGCATCATAATTTCTTTTTTCCCAGGCTAAATGTCTTTGTATAACAGGCCACTGTTGTTTTATATAAGCCGAATCGCCGGTGTAGTAGAAATGTGTCAGCAACTGATCTATGAACACCAGGTTCATATCGTAATGGTGTGGCCGCAGATCGCCATTGGGATTACGGCAAATGTAACCACTGCTGAACATGGAGGTGCCCATTTTTTCCTGTTGCCTTGCCAGGTGTAAAGCGGTATCAAATACCACCGGCCCGGTAGCAGGTGTTGTTACCTGCGATAAAGCATAACTGCTGAAGTGGGTACGCGCTCTGTCGTGCCAGCCTAAAGCATCGGCCACATAAGCGCCGCGCCAGGCGGGTAATCGCATACGCCAGGCCACAGCGCCATGCATATACGTTGGCGATTCCCAGATACCATCGGCAGCAACACTTAAAGCGCCACCTAAGTTATTTATCCAGCTATCGGGTGTAACGATCTTTATACGGGTGGCGAGTTTCTTTCTTGCCGCTTCCGCATCAGTGAAGGTTTGCGCCAGCTTATTGTAGGTAGCTGCAACAGAATCGCCTGGCTGTATTAAAAAGTATTGAACGCCATTTGCGACATTCAATTTGCCCGCAATGGCCGGGGTTGCAGATGAATCGCTTTGATATAACTGCAGGGGATCATCCTGTTTATTAGCATCTGTTAATTTGATAACAGATGCCGGCGGAACGATGCCTGAGAGCTGTTTATTGGTTCCATACAGTAAATGAAAACTGTTTTTACTGATGGAATAGTTGTTGTCTTTACAATAACCGGGTTGTAGGTAGAAGGATGATTCCGGATCGGCGCCAATATCGCCATCGCGGGAGAACTTTTTACCGGAGGCACCGCCA
This sequence comes from Niastella sp. OAS944, assembly GCA_024809215.1. GTDB lineage: Bacteria > Bacteroidota > Bacteroidia > Chitinophagales > Chitinophagaceae > Niastella. The sequence goes on from JANUBW010000001.1 coordinate 1,068,899, forward strand.
TACACCCAGCACAATGCTACTTTTGAAGTAACGTTCACGAACTGCGTTTTAACGATCATGCCTTCGGTATCTGCCAGGGCAAGTACTGTAATTTGCATGGAACCCTTTCCCAACAGTGAATCTTTTACTTCATATATCATGGACCCTGCACGGTAAGTGGCCTTGATATAGTTTGCGTTTGTTAACCACTTGCTTTTATTGCCTGCGATCAAGCCGAACTTAAAATTACCACCCATACCCGGCATGTATAAGGCAAACTCAGGCAGGTCGCCGGCTTCTATTCTAAAACCGGTATTGTTGCCATACAATGCGCGGTTAAACCGCATCTTTCCATTGATGGCAACAAAGTCTGACCCTTCGGGTTGATAATGAATAGCACGTTGATTTTCCGAACGCAATGGTTCTTTGGCAACCTGGTTTTGCCTGTTGCTCATTGCCAATTGCCCATTGATTTGGGCAGGAATGATAATAGAAAGTAAAGCAATTAAGTATAAAGACTTGTGGTACATTGTTGGTCTACATGTATGCATCAGTACATTGTAAAAGACAATACTTGTTGACTATATGCTGCTTACTGATGTTCTGCAAGCGTTACAGGTTACAAGGTACAGGTTACAGGGCACCGGTTACCTGTTGCCGGGTCCCTGTAACTTGAAACCTGAAACTGGTAACCGGTAACTGGTAACAGCATCTATTATTAACTAAGTTCAAATTTTATACTAATCACACTTAGAAAATCGGTTTTAACCCTTCCCACTTTACATTCCAGCTTCCATCTTTAGGAAAACCCGGCGTCTGCATTTTATTATTATCATAACCGGCACACATCATGGCAACGGCGCTTAGCAAACCACCATTACCGGGTAAGTAAATGGTGAGCCTGTCGTCCTGATAGTTGTGACCATTTACCAGGTAAGTGTTAGTTTGTACAGGCATAAACAATGCGTCAATGGCTTTATCGGGCATATGTAAGCGGGTGGCGGTCATTGCCATCAAAGGAAAATCCCAACCCCAGGTTGTTTCCCACTTCCATACTTTCAAAATAAGATCATAGGTGTTTTTCATTACCGTTGTATCGAGCCGGTTACAGGAAGGCAGCGAGCTATACGCACCTAATACAGCCGGGTGATCTGTAATGTATCGTTCATTGGTATAACAATCGGGTGTGCTTTCGGTAGCAAGGTATACACCATTGGCTTGTGGCCAGGGCGAGAGGCCTTTTAAAATAGCATCCCATTTCTTTTCGCGTGGTAATCCTAAACGCACGCGCCATTGCTGTGCTACGGTCAATGCCCATTGCCAGTAAGCAAGCTCATAGGTTGGGTTGAATGTTTTTACTGCTTCAAAACATTCCTGCGCCGGTATCAATCCTTTACCCAGGTTATATCTTTTACCTACAGAATCGTATGTTGGAAAAGAGGCCATGAAATTGGCCGTACCAAAAACGAGGTCTTTATACTTGCTTAGGATCTTTTTGTCGTTTTTGGCGCGATACGCCAATTCCGCCATATAGATCAAATGCGGTTGCTGCCAAATAAGAAAGGCCCCTACAGATGAGGGAGCTTCTTCCCCATCGTGATCGGTCATCTTTTGCCAACGCAATCCATCAAAACCCTGGCGTTTGGCAAGGGCTTTGGCGCCTTTGGCAACGCTGAAATACCAATCAAGGCTTTTCTCCATCAATTCTGTTCTGCCCCATAATGCATAATGTACGGCGTGCCACCAATGCATTTCCAAATGCGGTTTACCAAACCAGCTGTTAAAAGTAAGTCCGGTTTCCTGTGGCGGATAAGCCGATGCACATTGTACTTTAGTAAGGTATTGCGATAACACGATCCTTCTTTCCAGTTCTTCAGCACGTTTATTGGTGCTGCCTGAAAGATCTATGGCGCCACCAGTTTTCCAGAATTTATTCCATTGGGTGCTGCTGTTAATTTTTGTTTCTGCAAAAGAGGGTGCGTTCTTTTGTGAAGTGGGAGTAAAAGAAAAAGAAGCTTCATAGCTTGTTGTGCCAGCCGATGGCTGAATAATACAATCGTGCTGACGACGCATTTGTACAGAGGAAGCGCTGTTAAAGTTGTACTGTACAAAATAGGTTGTAGTATCCAGCGTTCTGCGAATACTGCCACCGAATATGGTTGGGTTGTATAGCTCTGACTTATGCTTTGAGCCATCACCTTCAAACGTTCCTACATCTTTGAACTCTCCATTCGGATATAGGAAATGCAAGCGAATGGCAATACGTTTTTCACCCAACAAAGTTGAGTTGATCTTTACTGCTATAGCATCGTGCTCCTGATGCGCATAGGTTATTACAGTTACCGGAACATCTTCTACAGTGAATTTGCTTGTCAACTCACCGGTCCACATATCAAGATGTTGATCTATGTTTTGGATATCTTCTATAGCAGCAATGCTTCCATCCTTTTTTTTGATCTCGAATCCTATTTGGCCCAGTTGTAAACGATGCGGGTTCTGGCGAAAATAATCTACTGCCTTACGGCTGTGCTCAGGTTCTTTTACCTGCACACAATAGGTAATTTTCTTTCCTTCCAGTTCATATTCTTTAAGCGTTTCTTCCCGCCTGTAATTGTCTTTATTGGGAAAGCTGTGCCAGCCCCATTCAGATTGTGTTCCCAAAGGAACGCCTTTTTGATAGAAGGCCGGAAAGCTTTGTAAACCGGTTACATCGGCTGTAAAAGCAAACTGTCCGTTACCAACTGTCAAAGATGTCAAAGGATCTGCCTTCTGCACATGAACAGTATGCCTGCGCACCAGTTTTTCGCGGTCAATTTGCCCCTGGGCAATGCCGCTTACAAAAACAATACTTCCTGCTAAAACTAATATCCATTTTTTCATAGTCAATATATCGTAAAACGTGAAACGGCAAACGTGAGAGGCCTAAACCCGTGCCTCAAAACCGGCAATCGTGAATCGGCAATCGGCAATGATGTCCGAAACTCCAGGCCTCGCTATCGTAAAACGCGAAACGGCTCCCACCTCTGGGCCCCAGCAGCGGGAGGGGCTTTCCTTATAGCTCAGTTTTTCGTTGGCCTTTATAAACTTTTAAAATACAAACCTGTCAACTATTAATCAGGCTGCGGCACAGAGATCCTCTATCAACTCTATCACCTGTATCAACTCGTCAACTTAACTAGCAACCTTAACCGCCTGCCGCGCCAGCAACTTCCACTGTCCTTTCTGCTTTTGAAATATCAGCATAATATTCAATTTCACATTACCGGGGTTACCATTATCGTTGGTAGTGGCTGATAATGTATGACGCACAATGGCTACATCGCCCGATACAGATACCGTTTGGTTTGTAAGCTCAATAGTTACAAAGTCTGATTTACCGGTAACTATATTATCAACGAATGTTGCTCTATCCTCTACCCGGCCACTGCTATGCCCATAGCTTAATTTGTCGGAAGTGATTTTTTCAAGTGCTCCTTTATCACCATCTATCATGGCTTTTTTAAGATTTTCAACGGCAGCGTTTACGGCAGCCTCTTCTTTACTTTGTGCCATGGTTCCGTTTATGATCGCTAAGATCATAACAAGACAGATCAGTTTTTTTATCATACTAGAATGTTTAATAGCTCCAATATACTTAAATAAATGACTTGTGATTTGGGATTTGTTATTTGGTGCTTAGCGGAGCTATAATTACTGGTCCTAACAATCCCGATATTTCGGGTTGCCAGGCTGCAGCAGTGAATAAGCCATTAGTCCCACAGTTTTCAGCAAGCCTTGCCGGGAAGTTGGTATTATAGAACTTCTTCCAGGGCACGCCCCGCTTTTCAAGATCGATAATGCGGTTGGTCATGCCATTGCTTACTTTTATCTCCAACAGGTTTTCTGCTTTCAAATCACCGGCAGGTATCGTTACCCGGTATACCGGCCCCAGCAACGTAGCAATTGATTTTCCATTTAGCAATACTTCCGCACTCCAGGCCACTTTGCCAAGGTCGAGCTCATATGCCGGGTCCGTTCCGGCCGGTTTTGCAAAATGAATACTGTACTGCACAGTACCGGCAAATATTTTATTTGCAGTATCGGGTAATTCTGTCCAGCTACCCAGGGTAGTAACGGTAGTTTCTTTTGGTAATACAGGACCACCGCTCAAGTACTTCAGGTTCCAGGTACCTTTTATTTCACGGCCTTCGCCGATTCCTGTATAATAAGTATAGGCATCGCCTTTTAACAGCGTGCCGGCGGTTTGCAGTATACAGCTCTCACCGGGCTGAAGCTGTACATATACTTCCATTTTATCGTTCACTAAACGGGTGCGGGCAATACCGCTTTTTCGCGTCATGGCATCGAAGTGAATAGCACTGACTGCTTTTCTATTCAATGGCACCCATTCAGTAATTACCTTGCCCGATGTATTGCTGATAAAATAATAATTGCCACCGGCAATATTTCTGCGAATACATTGCAACCCCATACCATACATAGGTTCCGCTTCTACATTACCTGCTTTTAATAATTCACTGAGGTTATCCCCTTTTATAAAAGCACCATTGCCTGTCATTGCTTTTTGTACTCCTCCATCCGCTACAAACTTCAGTGAGGCGGTAATACCGGTGAATTGCTTTTGTCTTGTTTGCAGTTCACCATAACCCGGCACACCGCCAGGGAAGTTCTTATAAACAATGATCCTGGCGCCGCTCTTTGCCAATGCAGCCAGCTTTTGCAATGTGGGCAGGGGAAGGTATTTTACATTGGCCAGCACAATAGTGCGGTATGTGCCGCCGGGTGCTTGCAACAACGAGCCGTTTGCAGTTACTTTTTGTAATTGATTATCTGAGATAAAATCAAACGCATATCCTTTTTGCAGAAGTGCTGAGGCCGCCTCGTTAAAATCGGTATGCTCAAAACCTTTCATCCCATCATAATGATGCAACAGGTCGCGGCCGGGTTCTGAGTTATGATCACTGAACGGATAATACAACAGAATATCGTTATCGGGTTTACCATGCTGCAGGAACGATTGGCAGCGGGTTATATAACTATTCAGTGTGCCGAAATCTTTCCAGAACGGGTTTACTGGTTGAAAATGCACGGCCGCATAAAATAACCAACCCGGCCATGGGTCGTTGATGGGTGAATAACTGGTTCCATGATATACAATATGGTTTACCCCGCCGATAAAATATTTGTCTATCACATTCTTTACATCGCCCAGGTTCGATTTAAAATGTTCGTTCAACCAGGTGGCCGCTTCGGCCGAAGCCAATGGCTTACCAAGAATGTGTGCAGCAGAGGCCGCAAATTTAAAACGTAATAATTCGGTACCTTCCGTTTCGGGAATATCAACCACGCCATAACAATCAAGCGTATTGGCCGGTGATCCGTGCGACTGATTACGTACTATCTTTCCTTTTGCCTGCGCCCATTTATGCCAGGTAATGGTGAACTTCTCCAGCAACAGATCGGCAATGGTTTGCCGGTAATCGTATAGGATGCGTACACTGGTTTCATCACGTTGTTTTGACAGCAGCTGTGGCAGAAACAGTTTAAGGTCGTATCCCCGGCGGCGTTTTAATTCCTCAAATAACCCGGGTGTATAATTACTTTGCCCGCGGGCATCATCTACTTCATAAGAATCATTAAAGAAGCCCCGTAGCTGACTTAGGTTAGCGCCTGCAAATGCTTTATCAAAACGGCTGAGGTATTTTTTTATGGCAGCTTCAGAAAAGTGATCAATGGCATTGCCTTCTGCACCGGGTGCTGCCCGTTCAACCATTTTACCATGCCAGCCCATGAACAGCGCGTACACCGTGTAGTTACCGGCCGGTGCTGTCCAGTTCAAATTGCCTTTGGCATCAACCATTTTGGTAATATCGATGGCCTGGCCGTTATCACCATAGGCCATCACTACCTGTAACGGCAGGTTCTTTTTATATTTCAGTTGATCTATTGCCAGTGCCTGCAGGTTTGCATTGGCAAATACAGGTTCTTTTAATTTACTTACATCTTTATCATATGTAACTCCCAGGGTATTGCCAATGGCATCAATGTAAGATTGTTGTTCAAAAGCGATTGGTTCTTTTACTGTTTCACCCGCTTTTACAGACCAGGTCTTGTATACAAAATTCTTACAGGCATCTTCATCACCAATTAAGGGGCCGCCGCCAAAGGGCCAGCCGCTACCCGTTGCCATATCTATCTGCATATTTAGCCGTTTGGCTTCCTGCAGCGTATGAGCAAACACCTGCATCCATTTGGGTGATAAATAATCTATAAACTGATCTTCGTAACCGGCAACACCATAAATAGGTGTTATTTCCAAGCCGCCTAAACCTGCAGCAGCATACTGCTCCATATTAGCAGTCAGGTCTTTGTTATTTACTGCGCTTCCCAGCCACCACCAACGTGTCCATGGTTTGGTAACTTCGTTCACTTCCGGCCATTTGATCTGGGCTTGACTTTTTAATACTCCTAATAATATGATTGAATAAATGAATCCTTTTTTCATCTGGTGGTTCTTTTTCGTGAAACGGCAAACGTGAAAAATACAGTTGAAAGCCGAAAGCTAAAAGCCGAAAGCGAATACAAAATACAGGCGGTAAGCTATAAGCCATAAGCTTTAAGCAAATACAGAATGCACGCCATTATAGCAACTCGAAACTCGAAACTGTAACGGCTAATCGCGAGCTCCGAATTTAAAGAACTAAGAACTGAGAACTAAGAACTGTGAACTGTATTTCCTTTATCAACTCCATCACCTATATCAACTTTTCAACTTCCTTGTTAACTTGTTAACTCGTCAACTTGTTAGCTTAACAGCATACACCTGCTCTACTCCTTCAAAGTTGGCTCTGAAAATGACCCATTTTTTATCAGGAGAGAAATGTACGTTGGGTTCTAACTTATAGTCGTGGTGTCGCATGTTCACCAGTTTTTCTGCTTTGAAATGATCGCCCTCGGGTTTAAACAAATAGATCCATCTGCCGTCAGGGGCTTTTGCCACCTGTCTGGGATCGCCTCCATCACCGGCAAATAATTTCTGATCGGGCGTATTGGTATAGTGAATACTCCACTCATTGCGTTGCAGCTGGTATTTTTTCTCTTCAAGCGTTTTTACATTAACACCGGCCACATAGAAGGTACTGCCACGGGGTTGTTGCAAATCGAACCAAATGGTGTTGCCATCAGGCGCAAACCACTCATGACCGGCAATCTCCATATCCATGGTACGTTTATGCATCAGCCTTGCATTGTCTTTAGCTGGGTTGCGCACATCAATTGTCCAAATGCGGTTTACTTTGTGCCAGGGACCTTCGTGACAGAACATCAACAAATTGGGATCGGTTGATGAAAACTGCACATGGTTCAGCCAGGCGCTATCGGTAAACAATGGTTTCAGTTGTTTGCTATTAAGGTCAATAACAAACAGGGTACGGGGTAAACGGGCCTCGTAAATTTTTTGAAAGTAATCGTGCTTGGCAGGGTTTTGTTTAAAGATCTCCTTTTCGGCATCGGTACTGCGTGCCCCGGCCAGCAGGGTTTCGTTGGCATTTACAGTTGTAATGCTTGCTTTGAAATTGTCGGGGAATACAAACACCAGCTGGGTTTGTTTTGTATCTATGTTGGTTACAAAAACACTGTCTTTTATCTGGTAGTAAACGTTATGTCCTTTGGCGCTTACAATTTCCCCGTTCATGGGTGAACCCTGGTGTGTAAGCTGTTCAATTTTTTTAGTAGTAAGATCAACGGTATACAACTGGCGGCCACTGGCGCTATCGGTGCTGTAGAATACCATTTTATTTCCAACGAACGGACTGTTGTGAAAGTAGAAACTGGAATTTCGGCCAGGTTTGTTTGAGAGCCGAACAATAGTGTGATTGGTAGAAGCATCGATCCAGCTTTCGGGCATGGGCTTTTGTGAGCCGGTTTCTAATACAGGTTGTGCGGAGGTCGCAACAGATGCCAGCAATAAGATCGTTAACAATTTTTTTTTCATATAGTAGCTTATTAAAAAAGTCCGGAAGACAATTACAACTGGAGTAAGGTCTTCCGGACTTTTTTCTATCTGACGTCAATGTATCCTTTTCTTTTTTACACTATCACAACATTCGATCAGTTATATCCTAAGTTCTGTTCGTACAAGCCCGGTTTAACATCCAGTTCCGATTGTGGTACCGGATATAAGATGTAATTCGTTTGAAAAGGTTGCATTGCTTTGGCAACATCTTCCTTGGTGATCCAGGCTTGCATTACAGTTTCTACCAGATTACTACGCACAAGATCGTGCCAGCGGGTGCCTTCTGCGGCAAACTCTTTTCTTCTTTCTTCCATCAATTGTGACAATGTTACATTGGCAACAGGCGCTAACCCGGCACGGCTCCTTACCTGGTTCACTATAGCGTCTACTTCGGCCTGTGTTCCCGGAGCGTTATGCAAAATACATTCTGCTTTCAGCATCAATACATCGGTATAACGCAGCGCTATAAAGTTGATCGGCCAGTCGAGCCGGTTAGCAGGCGTTTTACTTACATCAACATATTTTTTAAAGAATGACCGGGTTTCGGTGCCGCCGCTATAGGTATACCCGGTTTGTATAGAAAAGGCCTTCCGTGTATCTCCCGTTGTATAAGCGCTCAGCAGGTCATTTGAAACAGGTCTGATGGTAAGACCACCCTGTGCCGTTTTACCAATAGCTGAACTTGTGAACCAGTTATCAGGTACCAGCAGCCAGGGGAAAGTAGCACCTACCACCGGCGTAGAGCCTGTGTTATACTGTACATCAAAAACCACTTCGCCATTATTTTCTTTATCGTAAGCAAAGATGTCGTTGTAGACAGCGCCGAAAGTATACTTTTTACTGTTAATGATCTCATTGAGTAAAGTAAGCGCCTGTCCCCATTCGTCAACACCCAAACCCGGACCTTTGATGCCATAGGTTGGGCCCGAACGGGTCATATATACCAGTGCCAGTATTCCTTTGGCGGCATATTTTGTGGCCCTTCCTTTATCGGCAGCAGCGTATGACTCGGGCAAACTGTCGGCTGCAAACTTCAGATCGGAAAGTATAAGGCTGTATACATCATTTACAGCAGCCCTGCCCGTTTGTAATGCTTCTGCCGGCGTTAATGTTTTGTCAACCAATGGCACCTGGCCAAACCATCTAACCAGGTCGAAATAATAAAACCCACGCAGGAATCTGGCTTCTGCCTCTAACCTTGTCCGTAATGCCGCATTTGGAATAACATCGGCGCCTTTAAGGCTAAGGTTCTCCAGGAAGGTGTTTACTTTAAATATGCTGGAGTAATTACCCGACCACGCTTCTGTTACATACGAATTACCGGCTATGGTTTTATGAAAACTGTTAATACCTTCCCATTCACGTACACCGCCATCCGAAACAGCATATAAATTATCTGACCGGGTTTCAGAAAGATTCAACATTCTGTCGGGCCAGGTCTTTAATCCGCTATAGGCTGCGTTTATTCCCTGAATAAAATCATTCTGATTAACATAAAAAGTTGATGTGGCTTGTTGTGAAATAGGGTTTTGATCCAGCTTCTTGTCACATGCGCTCAACAACCCCACGGCGGCGATCAATGAATAACCAACTATTTTTTTCATATAGACTCAATTAACTGAATTAAAAAGTAATGTTTACACCCAGGATCAACGATTTTGGTAAAGGCAATCCACCATAATCGCCTGGTTCAGGATACGAAGTACTACCACTCAGGTCGGTATTGTTCGCTTCGGGGTTTAAACCACCTTTGTATTTATCGTGGCCAAAGAAGTTTTCAGCAGTAACGTATACACGTGCATTCTGCAATACCTTCTTTGCTTTTATTATCCGGTTCAGATCATAACCCAGGCTTATCATTCTTACACGCCAGTAATTGGAGGAATACAACCAATCGGTATTGGCTATCTGTCCAAAGGTAGAATAGGCTTTACCTACTTTACCTGCACCTGGGTTGTCGGGTGAACGCCAGCGGTCGCGGAAAAAGCCCAGCGCGTTATCAACTGTACCCTGGCCTGTTCTACCCAATGCGCGGCCCAATAACGAATAAATAGATCCGCCATGTTGCCCCTGCACCAGTACAGAAAAATCAAATCCTTTGTACCGAACGGTGTTGGTCATACCATATACATAATCCGGATTGGGATGCGCTACGATCTGACGGTCGTTCAGGTCAATAGTTTCGTCCCCATTGAAATCTTCATATTTGGGATCACCCACTGTTTCGGGTCCGTATTTACCCACTTTTGGATTATTTACATCCTCCTGGGTAAGAATGCCAATCTGTTTAACTACATAGATGCTATACAATGGATCACCCACGCGTAAAATAGAGTGTTGCGCACCTGCCAGTGAAGTAGGGATAATGATCTGTGACTGACCCTCACCCAGCGCCAGCACTTTGTTGCTGTTGTGGCTCAGGTTAAAAGAGGTGGTCCACTGTACCGGCCCCTTAATGATATTGCGTGATGAAAGCTCTACTTCCCAACCTTTATTACGGGTAGAACCCACATTGTCGAGGTATGTAGAAAATCCGGTTGTCCACGGAATAGGCACATTCAACAATAACGCCGTGCTCTTTCTGGTATAAATATCAAACGATGCACTCAGGCGGTTGTTTAACACAGTTACATCAAAACCCGCATCATAGGTTTGTGATTTTTCCCAGGTAAGGTTGGGGTTTGAAATAGCACCGTTGGTCACCTGCCCGATAGGGCCGGTAGCCTGCCCAATAACATACCCGCCATTCAATGAATAGTTATAAGCAGAAAGCGTTGGAATGGTAGCATAATCGGGGATTTGATAGTTACCTGCTTTACCCCAGCTTGCACGCAATTTCAACTCGTTGATAAAAGAAATGTCGCGCATGAAACTCTCATCCGAAACACGCCAGCCTATTGAAGCACTGGGGAACCAACCCCATTTGGAGGTATTCCCAAAACGGCTCGATCCATCACGACGTATACTGGCCGAGAACATGTATTTACCATCAAACGCATATTGCACACGGGCTAAATACGACAACAGGATATTCTTTGTTTCAGTAGTAGTGCTGGTATAGCCATTAGCACTATTTAAAGTAGTTACATCATTTCTGAACCCACCATTGGATTTTATTTCCTGGTTATCGAGCTTTTCTGAATTATACGAGAAACCAGCCACCGCAGAAATATCATGCTTATCGATGGTCTTAGTGTAATTGATGGTATTCTCATTTACAAAAGTTTGCTTCTTGTAACTGTTATATGATCCACTCGATTGCAGTGTTGCCTGCGATAAACGGGTAGCAAGACTGCTGGCTACTTTATAAGGCGTATAACTTTTACTGTCGTAGTCTATATTATCGAGGTTGACCGTTGTTTTGAATGTCATACCCGGAATGATCTGGTATTCGCCAAAAACGGAGGTAACAGTACGGAAACGTGCTGTTCTACCCAGTATGTTCTTTAATTTAGCATATGGGCTGTTAGTTGAAGTACTCCACCGGTATTGATCATTCATGCCAACATTTGGCTCAAGCCCCATGGAATCTTCCTGAACGGGGCTCATACTCAATACCTGGTGAAGGATGTTATCCTTGCCTTCTATACCCGGATCGTTTATTATAGAATAAGTAGGCGCGATATTTAACCCGAATTTCAGTTTCTTACTTGCATTCACCTCAACATTGGCACGGGCCGAATAACTGGTGAAATCATTGTTTATCACCATGCCTTCCTGCCGGGTGAAATTGCCTGAAACATAATAGCGAACAAATTCACTGCCACCACTGGCAGAGATCTGGTGGTTTTGTGTTAAGCCCTTGCGAAAGATCTCATCTTGCCAGTCGATAAACCGTAACCCTTTATGTTCCGGGTCGGCCCAACGCTCATCGGTCATATAAGTGGCGTTGTAGGCGGTGCTGCCCAGTTTTAAGATCTGACGACGTTTGGCGTTATTGTCGCTGGCGGTTGCGCCCTGGCTGCCATAATCGGCCACATATTTTGCATTCACCATTTCAGTAAAGCGGTCGATCCATTCCGGTGCGCTCAGCATATCAAGCTTTCGGGTACGTTCAGTAAAACCGATATTACTGTTCACATCAATTTTTGCCTTACCCGTTTTACCTCGTTTGGTGGTAATGAGTACAACCCCATTAGAGGCCCGGGAACCATAAATGGCTGCCGCGGCGGCATCTTTTAATACCTGAATGTTTTCAATATCATTGGGATTGATATTGTCGAGCGGGTTACCGTTGGCATAATTACCCGATGCATTTGGCGAAGCTGTAGCTAATGGGAATCCGTCAATTACATACAGGGGCTCATTACCTGCTGTAATAGAACCGGTACCACGCACCTGTACACTGAGGCCTTTGCCCAGCGCACCGCTGGTTTGTTTAACAGCCACGCCAGCCATTTGACCAACCAGCGCCTGGTCGACCCTTGTTACCGGGCGCTCATCGAGCTTGCTGGCATCAAATGTTGCAGTGGCAGCCGTAATGTTCCGCTTTTTTTGTGTACCATAACCAATTACCACCACATCATCGAGTGTAGTGTTCTTTGAACTGGTTAGTTGAATGGTAACCGTGGTTTCGCCGTTTAAAGGAAACTCCTTTTTTTCGAAACCTACAGATGAAATAACCAGGGTTTCTTTGCCCGTAACTACATTAATAGAAAAGGAACCATCTTCTTTGGCGCTGGCACTTCTGGTTGTGCCTTTAACCTCCACGGTGGCGCCGGGCACTCCATTGCCCTTTTCGTCGGTGATTTTTCCGGTAATTCCAATACTACCGGTCTCGTTTTGTGATGTTGCGTTGAAAAAAGTAAAGAGAAGGAAAACTGGTACTAGCCAAATACCCTTAGGCAACAGTTGCTGAACTCTCATATGCACACTTTAAATAGTTAACAATCGTCTTTTAGGTGGCTTAAAATTAGGATCGCATGTTGCAACAGTCGTCCTGTCCCATCCTGTTAATAATGAATTAGTAACAAGTAGAAACAGTTTAAACCCGATAGCGATGTGGTGTGCTACAATTTTTACAATCCTGTAGAAGTATCTGAAGGGCAATAATATCGTAGACAAAAAAACACAACGATCTGCTGCCCATATATTTAAAAGATGGATTTTTTACTTTTAAACGTCACAATAACAATTCCGGGAACGATTGCATAGAATATGCCATCCCAAGCAGGATGCCTCATGATAGTTTTAGCGTCTTAAATTTTAATTTTATATTAATTACTGCTACTGCTAACAACCAAAACGAAAACTGACTTGCCATGCTGTACTATCTTATTACAGCTGTCACCTCTACAGTGATAGCTATGCCTTATACTTTCCCTTCATTTTCAGTTCATTTACTATTTACCGGAGTTTCACCAGCCTTTAAAAGCATTTAAATCAATTGCACAATAGACCCAGGCGGGCCCTATATACAATTCGTTTGCATCTGGCTTTCATATAAAGACAAAACAATCTCTTGCCATGTTCAAATCACGACAGACGCTTTTATTACTTGTATTTATTAGTGTATTATTTGGTAATTGCCGCAAAAAAGAATGGGACGAATATTACGGCAGACCCGATAGCTTAGAAGCCCCCATTTACCAGCAACTTGAATCCCGTGGAAATTTTACAAACCTGCTTGCCTGTATCGATAAAGCCGGTTACAAAAACACATTGGGCGCTGCTGGTTACTGGACCTTTTTCGCCCCCACCGATTCTGCTTTCCAAACTTATTTCAAAGAGAACAACATCAGTGGAATTGATCAGCTCGACAGCGCAGCCTGTAGAAAAATTGTGACTTACTGCCTGGTGTACAATGCTTTTAAACAGGAACGCATTGGCGACGGACAAGGTTCAACCGGCTGGCTGGTAAACAGCGCCTTTAGACGACGTACCGCCTATTACACAGGTGTATATGATGGTGCCGATACAACCGGCAAAGCGCTTAAATTAATTGCCAGTAACAGGAATAACAATGGAAGCACTTATTATGTGGATGCCGATAACAACAATAAATACATCCCGTATTTTGTAAATAATTTCATGACGGCCAAAGGCCTTACCGCAGCCGACTACAATTATTTCTATCCCACTTCTACTTATACCGGCTTCAATGTTGTTGATGCAGCTGTTGTTGAAAAAGACATTGCTGCAGAGAACGGCATCATTCACACTGTAAACAAAGTGATCACCGCCCTGCCCAGTATCGATCAATACCTGGCAGATAAACCTGAATATAGCGAGTTCAGGGCCCTGTTCGACAAATTTTTGATCCAGTATACACTCAACAATACCGTAACTACCAATTATAATAATGTACACGGTAGCCAGGCGTCTATTTACACCAAAGTATTCAGCAGCACCCTGGCTTATTCGCCCAACAACGAAAACTTTTTGAAAAACCAGGATAACGATGGCCAGTGGAACAGCTATACCATGTTTGTTCCCAACAACACCGCCATGGAGAACTACAGGAAAAATGTATTGCTTGAACATTATAGTTCGATAAACGACCTGCCATTGAACATCATCAGTGACTTTATCAACGCCCATATGTTTCAAACGGCGGTGTGGCCATCCCAATTCAGTACCACGTATAATTTCCAGGGCGAAGAAGCCCGCTTCGATCCGGCTACAGATGTAGTTGATAAAAAGGTACTGAGTAACGGTATGTTCTATGGCACCAACAAAGTGCAGGAAGCAAACGTATTCAGCAGTGTATATGGAAAGGCCTACCTCGATCCCGAATACTCTATGATGACAAGCCTGCTGAACCAGGAGCTGAAATATATAATATCTAATGTAAAACAGAAGTATACCCTTTTCCTGGTAAGCAATAAAGCGTTGATCGAAGCAGGTTACAAGGACTCATTGGTTGATAATAACCCCAACTATCAATGGCGTTATACACCGCCAGGCGGAGGCGCAACTATAACAGGTTCATCTGTGCTGGTGCGTTTACTACGGGTGTTGAATCTGCACGTAGTTCCTGCTACTGATGTAACCAGTACAGCCGGCTCGGGCGTACTGGGCACCTATGGCAGCGAATTTATTCGCTACAATGGGCAAACCGTATATGCCGCAGGCAACGGAGATGAAGGCAATGTGGCCAATGTAAAAACCTCCAAAACAACAAAGAATGGTACCGTACACTATATAGATCGTATACTTAATTTCAGCGAATTACCGGTTTCAAAACACCTCGAGAAACTGGCCACCGCCCCCAGTTCACAGTACTACAACTTCTGGCAGTATTTCAAGAACTGGTCGAATTATACGGCTTCTACCGGCGATATCTTAAACGTAGCATCAGGTGCGTTCTATACATTCTTTATTCCCGATAATAACGCCATCAATAAAGCAGTGGCCGATGGCTTATTACCAGCCAACACCAATCCCACCGATGCCACTGAAAAATTTAAGATAGAAAAATTCATCTATTATCATATCCTGAACAAAAAATCTGTTGCCACCAATGGCATGGACGGTGGTTCTTACGAAACACTGTTCAAGACCAACGCCGGCGACGCCACCAAGGTCTTCGTGAACAACAACACGGTAAATAACATGATACTGACCGATATGAATAACAGAACGGCAAATGTGATCCTGGGTAACAGCAATAATCTCAGTAACCGCTGTGTGTTCCACTTAATCGACAATTACTTAAAATATACCGAATAACCCACTTGTAATATTGATCACTATGTTGAAATTATATAAAACGATCGCCTGCTTAATGATGTTTGCCGTTTTGATGGCATTGAACACCACCGCGCAGAATGCCGAAGGCGGAGACAGTAAAGTTGTGGTAAAGGGAAAGGTGATCGACAAAAAGGCAAAAGAACCCATACTGGGAGCCTCTGTAACCGAGGTGGATAAAGATGGCCGGGTCATAAAAGGTACCTCTACCGACATAGAAGGCAATTTTGTGCTGCGGATAACCAATCCCAAAAATAAACTCTCTGTTTCATCTATAGGTTTTAAAACCACATCGCAAAGCATTGGCAGCCGTACCACCATAAATTTTCAAATGGAAGATGGCTCCAGCGATATGGGTGAAGTAATAGTAGTAGCCGGTAAAAAAACCGACAACGGTATCTTGGGTGTTAATGAACGTAACTCAACACTTGCAGCTTCTAAAATAACTGCAAAGGAAATGGAAGAAATGCAGGCCGCAAGTATCGATCAGGCCCTGCAAGGCCGTTTGGCCGGTGTAGATATTACCGCCAGCAGTGGCGACCCCGGCGCCGCCATGAACATCCGTATCCGTGGCGTAAGTACCATCAGCAGCAACGGTAATCCCTTGATAGTTGTAGATGGTATGCCCATTGAAACAGAAATTCCCAGCGACTTCAACTTTGGTTCTGCCGACGAACAGGGCTATGCGCAATTATTGAACATTTCGCCGGCCGATATTAAAGACATCACCGTATTGAAAGATGCAGCCGCTACTGCTATGTGGGGTTCACGCGCCGCAAACGGCGTATTGCTTATTACTACTAAACGCGGTACCGTTGGCAAACCCAGCATCTCTTATACATTCAAAGGTTCGGTTTCGCAAATACCAAAGGCCATTCCGTTGTTAAATGGTAACCAGTATTCAACGATGATTCCGGAAGGTTATATGAACCGCATCGGTTCACCGCTTCCCACATCAGTACGTGAGTTTAATTACGATCCCAATGATCCTTACTGGTACAATAACTACAGCAACAATACCAACTGGATCGATGAGATCACAAAGACCGGCACCTTGCAAAACCATTCGCTAAGTATGGTAGGCGGTGGTGAAAAAGCCCGTTATTATGCTTCGGTAGATTATTTTAACCAAACAGGTGTTACCCTGGGAACAGGTTTTAAACGCCTTACATCGCGCATTAACCTGGATTATAACATCTCTGAAAAGATCAAAATATTCACCAGTATTTCTTATACGCATAGCGACCAGGACAGAAGTTACCTAGGCAACAATGCCAACAACGCCGAAAGCGGAATACGTGCCGTGGCCTATGCCAAAATGCCCAACCAAAGCGTGTTTGAATATGATGAGCAGGGGAACATTACGCCTAACTACTTCTCCCCTTTTTCAAACGTGCAGGGAACATTTAGCCGTATATACAACCCAGTAGCTATGGCTACACAGGCAAAATATGGCGTGCTTAGCGACCGGGTGATGCCACGCTTTCAGGTGAACTACGATATCATTAAATCGGTACTCAGAACTTCTTTCGATGTACAGTTCGATATCAACAATACCAAGAACAACAGTTTTCTGCCCCAGATAGCAACCGGCCGTAACAGTACCGAAACAGTAGTGAACCGGGCATACGATGGCGATATGGACCAGTTTATAGTGAACACTAAGATCCAACTGGCTTATACCCCACAATTCAAAAATCCCGATCACAGTTTCATCAGTTCCTTAACTACTTTCACAGAAGATCAGAAAGTAGTAAACCAGGAATCTATTACATCGAATACCGCTTCTTCGTTACTAGTTGACCCTTCCATTGCTTCCAGAACGCAGAACTCGGACCTGATGTCATATTCAGGCACTTCACAAACCCGCACCATTGGCGCCGTAGTAGATGCTCAGTACGGGTTTAAAGACAAATACATGCTCAATGCCGCATTACGTGGCGATGGCAACTCCCGCTTTGGTCCAAATTATCGCTATGGCTTATTTCCATCGGTCTCACTTCGCTGGCGCGTATCAGGTGAGAATTTTATGCACAGCATAAAACAGATCGACGACCTGAGCTTTCGTGCCAGTTACGGAAAAAGTGGTGTAGCCCCTAAATACGATTATACATTCTACAGTAACTATTCAACCTATAGCTGGGGTTATCAGGGACAAAGTGCCGTATACCCTGCCAGCATGGAATTGAAAAACCTGAGATGGCAAACGATTAATGGTACCAATATAGGTGCTAACTTATCAATGTTCGGCGGTCGTGTACGAGTTGATGCCGAAGTATACCGCAACAGAACAAAAGACCTTTACATGAATGGTTTGGCCATTGCCTCCTTTACCGGTTACAGCAGTGTGAACATGAACATTGGTACTATGGATAACCAGGGTTGGGAAGTAGGCGTATGGACAACTCCTTACAAAACCAAAGACCTAAGCGTTTCGTTCGACTTTAACGTAGCTCACAACGACAATATCATTCGCTCTTTATCTGAATACTATCCTAACAGCAAAGGCGATGTAACCAAATTAGGCGACTACCTGCGTTTGATACAACCCGATCACCCGTTCGGCTCTTTCTACGGTTATAAATACAAAGGTGTATATGCCGATAAAAATGCAACCCTGGCGCAGGGCAACAATGGTAAACCCATTGCGGGTCCCAACGGACAGGTTATTTACATGCGCTTTAACTATCCCAATATCGACTACATCTTTCAACCCGGAGACGCCATGTATGAAGATGTGAACCACGATGGTAACATCAACTATATGGACGTGGTTTACCTTGGTAACAGCAACCCCAAATTAACCGGTGGTTTTGGTCCATCCATTACCTGGAAGAACAAACTCAAACTATCGACCTTCTTCAGCTTCAGGTACGATTTCGATGTTATTAACCGTACCAAAATGAACTCTACCAACATGTACTACTTCGATAACCAAAGCACCGCTACCCTTCGCCGCTGGCGCAAGGAAGGCGATGTAACCGACATTCCCCGCGCACTGATAGGCGGCGGTTACAACTGGCTGGGTAGCGATCGTTATGTAGAAGATGCTTCTTACCTGCGTTTTCGTACGGTAACCCTTAGGTATACTGTAGATAACAAAGTGTTGTCGAAATTCAAAATGAAAAGCCTCAGCGCTTATGTAACTGCCGAAAACCTTTTCACTGTTACTAAATACACGGGGCAGGACCCTGAGATCAGCGCTTCCGGATCTGATCCGTTTCGGTTAGCCTTCGATGACAGTATGACACCACCTACAAAAGTGTTTACGATTGGCCTGGTGGCAGGGTTTTAAATAATGGAATGCAATTGCAAAAAGAAATAATAACACTGAATATAAACGACTGCTTTAAATGAAGAAATTAACGACATACGCTTTTTTGCTGATGTTACTGGCAGGCTCGGCATCGTGCAAAAAATGGCTCTCCCTTAAACCGCAAAACGGACTCGTGCGGGATGATTACTGGAAAACAAAAGAACAGGTAGATGCAGCCGTTACCGGCATTTACGCATCTATGTTGGGAAGCAACACCGACCTGCCATTAGCTGAGTACCTCTTTATTTGGGGCGAAGGAAGGACCGATATGGTTGCTCCCGGCGTAGGCACCAGTGCTTCAGAATACGACATTGTAAACCTGAACATTCTTTCTACCAACACGTACAGCCGGTGGAGCTCCCTTTACCAAACCATAAACTATTGCAATACGGTAATTGATCTGGCGCCCGGTGTACTTAAAAGCGACAACACCTTTACTCAGGAACATTTGAACCAGGCTCTTGGTGAAGCACGCACCGTTAGGGCACTCATGTATTTTTACCTGGCAAGGGTGTTCAGGGATGTGCCTTTAAAACTGGCAGCCACCCTCAGCGATGAAAATATTGCTCCTATGCCCAAATCGCCATCAGACAGTGTATTACTGCAGGTAGTGGCCGACCTGAAAGAAGCAGAAGGCAATTTGCCAACTACCTATGGAAATAAAAACACCGATAAAGGCCGCGTTACAAAATATACAGCGAACACCATTCTCGCCGATGTATACCTGTGGATGGAGAAATACACCGAATGCGTAGCTGAATGCAACAAAGTGATCAACTCAGGAAAGTTCGGTTTAATAGGCGGCGACTTCGATCTGTTCAACGAGTTGTATTACAAAGGCAATTCGAACGAAGGCATTTTTGAATTACAGTTCGATGCGCAAAAACTGAATCCCTTTTACAATATGCACCTGTTGGCTACCCGCCGCTGGGGCGCCGCATCGAACCTGATGGAAGATGTATTTGGTGTAGACCACGTAAACGCCACTCCGCTGGTTGATCTGCGGGGCGAAGGCAATTCCCTCCGCGCCAGCGATCTTACTATATGGAAATACATTGGAGCGAACAGCGCAGCCAGCAGTCTGCGTTCAGTTGGCCAGTCGTATGCACACTGGATCTTTTATCGCTATGCCGACATTCTGTTAATGAAAGCCGAAGCCCTTAACCAGTTGAACGATCCGCAAACGGCAGCCGACCTTGTCAACCAGATCAGGACCAGGGCGCATGCCTTCGACTTCAACGGAAGCCCCGATCCCAATAGCCAGGCGGCCATGGAAAAATTCATTTTACAGGAACGCCAACGCGAATTTGCCTTTGAAGGCAAACGCTGGTTCGATGTTTTACGCAATGCCAAACGAAACAATTATCAAAACATCCAATACCTGATGGATATGGCCATCATCAGTATTCCGCAAGACAGGCAACAAGCTGCCCTTAACAAATTAAAGGACCGGAACTCGCACTACATGCCTATTAACCTTACCGAAATGCAAACCAACAAATTACTGGAACAAAACCCCTTCTATAAATAATTAACCTCATTACTATGAACAATAAAAATATTTTGAAGTTACTTGTTTGCGGGTTTATGGTTCCTGCGCTTGCGTACTTTGTTGCCTGCAAAAAAGTAGACTATGGCGCAAGTACTACCAGCGATGTAAACATTACCGGATACCTTGAAAAATATCCCGACTCATTTTCATTATTCAAACAAATACTCGACCGTACCGAAACCTCCGACTTTTTAAACGCTTATGGTGCATACACCTGTTTTGCACCTACCAATAGCGGTGTAACGAAATGGCTTGCCAAAATTGGCGCAGCCAGTGTTGAAGCAGCCGATTTAACCAGGTTGAAAAACATGGTGAAGTTTCACCTGCTTACCGATACCATTACCACCGCCTCTTTTAAAGATGGCAAACTGCCGGTACCCACCATGTTCGGTCAGTTCCTTGTAACCGGTGTATCGAACGAAAGCGGCACATCGAGCTATACCATCAACCGCCAGTCGCTTGTAACACAATCGAACATTAAAGTAGGAAATGGTTATATACACCAATTGAACAATGTACTGGAGCCGTCTACCTTTACCATTGCGCAGCAACTGGAAGCAAGACCTGAGTACTCAATTTTTGTTCAGGCGCTTAAAGAAACGGATTTTTATACTTTATTGAATACTGTTGACCCCGACACTACCAAACGCTGGATGACCGTAATGGCCGAAAGCAATGCAGCATTGGCCGATAGTGGTATCAACAGTTACGCCGATCTGAAAAAGAAGTACAGCAAAACAAGCAGCCCCACCAATACCAACGACAGTTTGCATATGTACATCGCTTATCACATTCTATCAGGTGTAAAATTCCTGGGCGATATCATCAATGCACCTTCTCATAGTACCATGGAGCCGCAGGAAGTGATCTCTGTTGAACTGATAAACCAGAATGTAGTGCTTAACCAGGTTGAGTTTAACGGTGTAATTGAAACGGGTGTTACCATCAACCGCGCCATCAGCGATAACGCGGCTACAAATGGTGTTTGGCACGATGCTAAAGCTCACTTTACAGTAAAGTATCGTAAACCAGCAGCCCTATACTGGGATGTATCAACCTTCCCTGAGATCTTAAAGCTGCCAGCTTACTATAAGAAACAAAGCTATACATGGACACGTATAAACGAAGCCGATCAGCCATTTAAAGAAATTACCTGGGGCTGGGGCTCGCTGGCAAGCACCAACATTTTCACTTATAGCTATAGCACTACCTCCAGCGTTACAAGATATGCAGTGAACAACGATGTGAACCAATTGCCGTTGGGCTTGCCCGCCCGTCCTCCCTACTGGGAAATGACCACACCGCCCATTGTCAAAGGCAAATACAAAATATGGATGTGTTATTCACGCAGCAAACAATCAAGCAGCTCTAACATGTTGTGCCAGGTTTCGGTAAACGGTGAAGTTATGCCCCGCACTGTAAACTTTACCGACCTGCGGCCAAAGGGCAGCGATGCCGAACTGGAAGCCATTGGCTGGAAACAATACACAGAGGTAAGAGCATATAACACTGACTCAAACTATGCCGGCCGGTTGGTAGGCACCTATGAGTTTCCAACTACCCAGCGCCAAACAATTCGCATAACGAACCTGTCGGGTACCCAAAATAACGATTACCTCGATATGATACATTTTATTCCATTAGACGACAACCAGGTATGGCCGAAGTTTAAGATAGACGGTACTAAAATCTATCAATAGGAATAAAAGGCAGAAAACTGAACAGACAAGCATGAACTATAAAAAAGACATAATGCGTAAACGTGTATATACAATTCTTTTTGCAGGTGCGCTTGCTTCTATAGGGCTCACAGGCTGCAAAAAGTGGGACGATCACAATGCCATCACTGACGATTCGCTTACCAGTACCCTGTTTGATAAAATAAGTACCGATACATCGCTCAGCAGGTTTGCCGAACTGCTTTCAAAAAGCGGTTACGATAAATTACTCGCCTCATCCAAAACCTATACAGTATATGCACCCGATAACGCGGCACTGGCCGGGTTGGATGCAGCGATCGTAAATGATACAGCAAAATTAAACAAGTTCATAGGCAATCATATTTGTAACCAGGCTTACCTCACCAGCACAACTTCGGCCACACAGCGAATTGCCATGGTAAATGGTAAATATCATAACATATTCGGCACAACAATCGAAAACGTCGATATTAAACGCGCCGATCTGCGGGCAAAAAATGGCGTGCTGCAAGTGATAAACAAAATGCTGCCAGCCCTTAACAACAGTTGGGAAACATTGAGCACTAACAGCGCCATTCCTTCGGCCCAAAAGAATTACCTGTTATCGCTTTTCATGAATGTATATGACACGTCAAATGCCATACAAACCGGCGTGAACCCTACTACGGGTGCTCCTATTTACCAGGCAGGTACCGATTCGGTTATGACCAACAGGTTCTGGCGAAACGTGTACAACCTGAATGATGAAAGCAAACAATACACGCTTTTTGTGCTGGTTGATACCGCCTGGAATTCAGAAACAAAAAAGTTCAGTCCGTATTTCACATCTGTTGATTCAATATCAACTGCCAGCATTGCCCAATGGCATATTGTAAAGGACTTTGCTTTTGAAGGAGTGTATACGCAGGCCGATTTGCCCGATACCCTTTTATCGAAGTCGAATGTAAAAGTTCCTATAGACAGATCGTCTATTGTGCAAAGCATTACAACCAGCAACGGTATTGTATATATCATGAACAAAATGGCAGTTCCGCTGGCAAATAAACTTCAGCAGTTTGTAATACAGGGCGAAAACTATTCCGGTACCAGCGTTGATAAAAGAAGCAATACTTACTTCCGCGACCGCTATGATACGCTTACGAAACGCGATTTCAGGGATGTATTGGTGTACGGCCATGGGGTATCTTCTTTTGCCATAAACTATCGCATTTCCGATGTACCAAGTATGAGTTATAAAGCTTACTGGGTGGCATTGAACGATTTTCAAACCGCTTCATTCACCCAAAAGCTTGCTTTCGGTGTACCTACATCTACAGCGCTTGCTTACACCACCGTATCGCCGAATATTTACAGCGAAGTATATATTGGCGAGGTTAAGGTTGATTCGTTTAAAAACACACTGAATGTGTACCTGGTGGGGGCAGCCAATACAACAGCGGCAACCAATCCCCTGGTATGTGATTATATAAGGCTTGAACCGTATTTTAAATAGTGAAACATGAATCAGCAACTATATACCAAAACGATGCTCAAAGTAAAACACCTATTGCCTGTTTCGCTGTTTATTTGTGCTACCAGTATTGCAGCGGCCCAGCAAAACCCTACCATAAAAGACGCCCCTGCAGCCAACGACACCATCTTAATTTCCCGCACGGTTAAAGGAGTTGCCATAACAGGCCGAATAACCGATGCTGTTACTAAAAAGGCCGCTCCGGGCATCAGGGTACAGGTAGAAAATTTCTCGGCCGCCATTACCGATGATAACGGGCATTTTAGTTTATCGGTGCCTTCTTACAATTCCACTGTACAGATCAGTGGTGAAGGGTACGACCAACGGTTTGTACCCCTGCAGGGAAAAAAAGAAATAACTGTTGCGTTGCTCGATGAGTCGCATGAATCAATACACGAAACAATTAATACACCCACCGGCATACATATAAAGCGAAACCTTACCGCTTCTGTGGGTACGCACAATGTAAATGGTATGGCGCTGCCAACCGAAACAGCCGACGCGTTGCTGCAAGGCCGCATTGCCGGGTTGAACGTCATACGCCGCTCAGGTTTACAGGGCGCCGGCGCCAACTTGTTCATGCGTGGGTATAATTCGTTATACGCTACCAACAAGCCACTCATTGTTGTTGATAATTTACTGTACGATGCCAATGAATACGGGAAAAGCATCATTGCAAACAACTATACCAACCCGTTCTCGCTCATCGATCTGAAAGATGTAGACAACATTACGGTATTACGTGATGCCTCTTCTATCTATGGTACAAAAGGCGCTAACGGTGCTATCATCATCACCACTTCACGTCCAAGATCACAGGCTACCAAAATTGACTTTGCAGCCTTTACCGGTTTTAACCAGGCGCCAAAAGAATTGCCGGTGATGAATGCCGCCGACTATCGTACATACCTTTCGGACCTTTTACAAAGCAAGGGTTTAAACAGCAGTGAAATAGCTGCCCTGCCCTATATGAATGATGATCCTTCAGCTGCTACTTACAGCATGTATCATTTTAATACTAACTGGCAAAAGAAGGTATTTCAAAACAGCCTGGCCAACAATTACTTTTTAAAAGTTACCGGTGGCGATAACATTGCCATGTACGGTTTAAGCGTTGGCTATATGAAGAACCAGGGTATCATAAACGCAACCGACCTTAGTCGCTTTAACATGCGTTTCAATGCCGAGTTCAACTTCACTAAAAAGTTCACCGGTTTTGCCAACCTTTCGCTAACCTATAACGAACAGAATATGAAAGACCAGGGCATGGCCGATAAAACAGCTCCGGTATTTTTATCTCTGGTAAAATCACCTTTTTTGCACGATCATGATGTAGACAGCAAAGGCGTTGAAAGCCCCAACCTGGCCGATGTTGATCCTTTGGGTATAAGCAACCCGGCCGCCATCATCAATAAAATGAAGGCCTACAACAAATACTACCGCTTTATGGGAACGGTAGGCTTCAAATACAAACTGCCTGCATATTTAACAGCCAGCACCATGATGGGTGTTGTAGTTGATAAAATACGCGAGAATGTTTTTGTTCCATCTGTAGGTGTTGCCAAAGACACGCTAAGCAATGCGGTAGCCAACAACCGGATGGGTACGCAGGTAAAACGCCTTTTCAGCTTATACAACGATTCACGACTTGAATACAACCGAAGCTTTAACCAGGTACATAAATTCAGCGCTATGGCCGGCATCCGCTTTCAACACAACCGCGCCGAACAGGATTTTGCATTTGGCTTTAACTCAGCCACCGACGACCTTGTAAATGTACAGAATGGGGTGAATGCATTACGCCAGGTGGGCGGCGGCATTGGCGTATGGAATTGGATCAATACCTACGTAAATGCTGAGTACAATTACCAGGACAAATATTTCCTCAGCTTTAACATGGCCATGGATGCATCATCCCGTTTTGGCAAACAGGCAGATGGTATAAAACTGGGCGCTTATCCTATGGCGGTAATGCCATCTATCGGCGCTGCCTGGCTGGTGTCTTCTGAAAATTTTATGGCTCATTCTGCCATCAACCTCTTAAAGCTACGTGCTACTTACAGCATTTCGGGTAACGATGATATTGGTAACTATAGCGGCCGCCAAACTTATGCCACACAAAACCTGCTGGGTATGGAGGGGCTTGTACGCAACGGTATTGCCAACCCCACTTTACAATGGGAAACGGTACACAAATTAAATGGCGGTATAGATGTGGCATTCCTGAACGAACGCGCCGGCCTAACCGTTGATGTGTTTCAATCGCGCACAACCAATATGCTTACTTATGAAGAGTTGGGCACAACAACCGGTTTTAGTACCACCCTCACCAACAACGGCAGTATGAAAAATACCGGTATTGAAGTAAGCGCCAACTACCGAATATTAAATAAACCATCGCTTAAATGGGACCTGGGTGCTATATTTAGTACTTACAAGAACAAGATCGGTACGGTACCAAACGGTCAATTCATTACCAACTATGCCGGCGCTTCTATTTTAACTGCCAATGGGCAGCCAGCTAACCAATTCTATGGTTATGTTGCACAAGGCGTATTTGCTAACGATGCCGATGCAGCAGCAGCGGGTTTGCAAAAAAAGAATTACGATGGTTCTTATACTTCTTTCAAGGCCGGCGATGTAATATTCCTCGACCAGGACAATAACAAAGTAATTGATGAAGCCGACCGTCAGGTGATCGGCAATCCCAACCCAACCTTTACCGGTGGTATTACCAACCGGGTTATATACAAACGGTTTGAATTAAATACCCTGTTCACCTTCAGCAAAGGCAATGATGTATACAACTATCTCCGTTACCGCCTCGAGGCTGAAAACGGCGCCGAGAACCAGCTTATCAGTGTAAATAACAGATGGCGCACCAATGGCCAGGTAACCAATACGCCTAAAACAACCTGGGGCGATCCAATGGGCAATAGCCGCTTCAGCAACCGCTGGATAGAAGATGGCTCTTACTTCCGCCTGCGTAGCATTTCACTGCAGTACTATATACCTATTAAAAATGCCATGGTACATAACGCTACCGTGTATGTAAGCGGTTACAACCTGTTTACCCTAACCAAATACAAAGGCTATGATCCTGAATTCAGTGCCGGCTCAAGTTTATTTGTACAAGGCATCGACACCGGACTTGATCCATTGTTCAGAAGTGTTACCATGGGTGTTCGAATTGGATTATAATAGTGACAATAAGCGGTATGAAAAAAAATAAACTTACAATATACTCTAGCAGCATGAAGATGTTTTTTATAAAACCTATAACACTGATGGCCATTGCTATGGTAAGCCTGGCCTCCTGTTCAAAGATCCTGGATGTTAAGCCGGAAGATGAACTGGACGAAAGCGACATGTATCGTACCGTGTACGATGCCGATGCGGCTGTTATTGGCATATATGGGAAATTTGTTGGGTTGGCCGAACGGTATGTATTGCTGAACGAACTGCGAGCCGATATGCTCGATTGCACCCTGAACGCCGATGAAAACCTGAGGCAGTTAAGTAGCCATACTGTTACTGAAGGTAACCCCTACGCCAATCCCCGGCCATTTTACGAAGTGATCATCAATTGTAACGACGTATTGAAGCACTTCAAAATAATGCGCGACCAAAATAAATTGAAGGATGCGGAATTTCAGCAACGCTATGCCGATGTGGCCTTCCTTTGTTCATTTTTGTACCTGCAGCTTGGCATTCATTATGGCGAAGTGCCTTATGTAACCGATGCGCTTGAAAATATCAATGATGTAAATGATGCATCCAAATTCCCGCGCCTGTCGTTCAATACACTGATTGATAGTTTGATCAGCTTTTCTACAAGCGTTACATATAAAGACGAATACCCCACGGGTACTAATTTGAATGTAACAGTAGACGGCTACCCAACAAACAAATGGTTCATAAACAAAAAAGTATTACTGGGCGACCTTTACCTGTGGAAAGGCAATTACGTAGAAGCAGCCAAATGGTACCGGGCAGTAATGGAAACCGGTACAGTGGGAACCGTTAACGGCTCTTACTATTCCATGTACAAACTCGGTTGGGATAGCAATGGCGATATTGACCATTATATTACCTATTCCCGTGGCGGCGACGTAAGCACATTGGTAACTACTTCGCAATGGCGTATTATGTTTGAACAAACCATGAGTTCTGAAGGGTTTAGAAGAGAGTGGGTATGGGCTATTCCATTCGACGACAATTTCAAACCCGAAAATCCATTCGTGAAACTGTTTTCGCCTATTGGTGGCAGCTACCTGGTGCAACCATCGCAAACGGCTATTGATATGTGGAACAACGAACAGCAAAAGCCTTCGGCAGCCACCAATACTGTACCTGCTATACCAGGTGCGCCCTATGATGCACGCGGCCAGTTGTCGTGGAAGTTTATTAACGGACAGCCCGTTGTAATGAAATACCTGTACAACTATATTAACAACAGTACCAATTTGCCGTTAAACGTGTTGCAAAAAGAAAGCAAATGGTTCCTGTTCCGCCAAACGCATTTACACCTGCGTTTTGCTGAAGCCGCTAACCGCGCCGGCCGTTCGCGACTTGCCTGGGGTTTATTTAATTCAGGTATAGGTGGCGCCTTCCCCGCCCCCACCAGCAACGTAACTGAATATCAAAATACCTTAAAGGACCCTGAACCTGCTTTTCAATTCGACGCCCGTAACAGCGGTAACTCCGGTGTACCCTATTACCGGGCCGACTGGTACCGCAATATTGGTATCAGGTCAAGAGCTAACATAGTAGACTACCTGGTAAACAGTGCCGATAGCATTGGCTCTATTGAAACCGGGCTTATTAATGAAAGCGCTTTGGAAGATGGGTTTGAAGGAACCCGCTGGCCCGATCTGTTGCGTGTAGCCATGCGCAGAAACGATCCCTCATTTATTGCAGACAAAGTTTATAACAAATTGAAGAACTCAGGAGTTTCATCTGGCGCTGCAAGTGAGGCAAGGAGAAAACTTATGAATAAAGACTGGTATCTGCCTTTTGTTTGGAAATAAACTGAAGTAAGATGTAGGAAGTAAGATGTAGGAAGAGCTTTATTTTCGAGCCTCAAAATTCGGGTTCTTCGTGCATCTTACTTCTTACCTCCTATTTCTTTATCTAAAGTTGGCCAATTATCATTATCCCAATAAAGTTCCTTCACGATTAGCTTCGACTTCCCATTATCTTTCGCATCATAGCCATGATACACTATATAATTCTTCCCCTCGAAAGTATATACTGAGTTATGTCCCACAGCAAACCAATTGGTAGTATCGCCGGCAATTACCAACGAACCGCCACCCTGCATCATGGGCACATTATTTTTGTCAACATACGGACCGGTTATTTTTTCACTACGGCCTGTCATTACCTTATAATCACTCTTTGCACCCTTGCAACAAAAATCAACCGACACAAACAAATAATAATACTTTCCCTTCTTAAAAAGAAATGGTGCCTCAATGGCATTATTACCATTTCGTCTGCTGGCCAGGTTATACCATTCTTCCCGATGCGCCACGGAAACTAAATCATTGTTGAGTTTTACCAGTTTAATACCATCCCAAAACGATCCAAACGTTAACCAGGATGTATTGTCCTCATCTATGAACAGGTTCGGATCTATCGCATTCCAGTCATCGCGGTTGGGCACCGATTGTATCAGTTTTCCATGATCTACCCAACGATAGTCGGGTGATGATGGATGCAGGGTTTTATTGGTAGCTACCCCAATACAGGAAGTATTCTTCCCAAATGCAGAAACAGAATAATACAAATAATACTGTCCGTTATGATAACTAATATCGGGCGCCCAGGTATGTCCCTTAAAAGCAGGCAGTTCTTTTAACACCCAATCGGCCGGTTTGTCAAATACCGGTTTTTCCTTTTTCCAGTCAACCCGGTTAACCGACGACCATGTAGTAATACCCATACCCGTGCAAAACATATAATATACGCTATCCTGCTTTATCATAACAGGATCATGCGCCGGTATGGTCTGTGCAGCTACCATTGCCGGGAATAAAAAGGTAAGAAGGCAATTGTATAAATCTTTCATCAGTTTCTATTATAGTAACCGTGCCACGGTTTCAAACCGTGACACGGTTAACATTTACTCAACAACCAGTTTTTGTGTTATGATCTTATCATCACTCAACACCCGCAACATATACACACCTGCCAGCTGTGGCGCCGGCACTTGTATTACGTTTGAGGAAAGCTGCCGGTTGGTATACACCAGTTTACCATCGGTGGAGAATATATTTGTTGTTATATATTTACCTGGCGAACCAATACTTATATTCAACAATGCACCTTTATACACCGGGTTGGGATAAATGCCCTGCTGCTTTCGCTCTTCGGTTATCAATGGCGCATCGGTTACTGCTTCCCGGGCAGTAGTGGTAGCTATCAACCATTTCTGGCAATTACAATCAGAAAAGTCCTGCAAAGACAACCGGGTGCCGGCAGTAGTTGATGAACCGGCTACACTTACAACCCTTGCACCGGATGCCGGCGTAAGAATATGCGACGAGCCATCGCCCAGCCTTTCTATCTTAAACCTCTGACAATTATTATTCAACCAGGAATACAGTTGCATCAATGTACCTGCTGCCGTTCCGCAATTAATTACATCGGCGCTCAACCCGCCCAACGAATTGGTAATGCGGTAATAACCATCACCAACAGGTGTAAGCGTCCATTTTTGACAACTCAGGTTGGCCCAGGTGCCCTGCGCAATTCCCTGGCCCGATGCACCGGTACAACCCCATGCATCCCAAACCAGGTTACTGTTCTTATTTGTTACGCGGTATAACCCTGCAGCTATCCAGTCCCTGGTAATAAAAGGCCAGCCACCGCTAAAGCCCATATTGGCAATATCCAACTTGGGATTACCATTATCGTTACCATCGTAATAATGCATCGAAACAAAGTTCGATCCGTTCTCGGTAAGCAAACCAAAATGGCCCGGACCAATATACTTTCCTGATGAGCCCAATGCTACGGAGCCTCCACCGCTCTTCATATCGGTACCGTTCTTGTCTGTATATGGCCCTGTAGGACTTGTAGAACGACCCATTACAATGTAATAGGTACTGCTGGTACCATTGCAACAAGTGCCGCGGTTGGCAAAAAGGTAATAATAACTGCCATTCTTTATAATGCAGGGCGCTTCCCAATCGGCGCCGCTGCCACCGGCAACACAGGTAACCGATGCGCCGCTTTTAATTTTTCCCGTAGCAGGGTCAATTTCAACAACGCCAATACCCCCATGCCATGAACCATATGACATATACACTTTGCCATCTGAGTTCTTGAATATAGAGGGATCAATAGCATTGATATCAGAAGATGCAGAAGAAGAAACTACTCTTCCCAGATCGGTCCATACGTAAGAAGAAGAGTTTTGATCGAGTGTTGGCGAGGTGGCTACGCCAATAGCAGATACAGATGAGCCAAAGGTTGAACAGGAGTAATACATGTAATACTTCCCATTCATATATACGCAATCGGGCGCCCAGAAGTTACCACCGAAACCTGGCACATACGAGTTGATCCACGAAGGCCAGGTTCCAATGGGAAATACTGTTTTGGGCCCGGATGTCCATTGAAACAGGTTGGTTGAATAAGCGGCATAAATGCCGTTACCTGTGGTGAACATCCAGTATTTGCTTCCATCTTTTATGAGTGTTGATGGGTCATGTGACTGATAAGCGCCACCAAGCGCTTTTGCCCGTTCAGGTTGCATCATTAACAGCATACCCAATACAAGCAGATAAGGTATTCTATTTTTCATTTTGGCAAGTTTTGAATGGTTTTAAAAAACGTCATTCCAACTTTACCCGCAGCACGCTGAATGAATAAGGTGAACTATTGAGTTGTATTTTTTTACCTTTTATTGCAATTGTTGATTCAACAGGCGCTACGTTGGTTGGACTGTCGAATGAATTCAATGCGGTGAGGTCTGATTGCATCACGGTCAACTTTCCTTTGGCGGCGAGCTTTTTTACGCCTTCCAATTGAAGCGTATTAACCTGTGGTTTGTCAGATGCATTCACCACTTTAATGATGAGTTCTTTGGTAGCAGCATCAATACAGGCCGAAGCATAAAGGCTGTCCTGCCCCGCTACTACATCATTGTCCAATGTAATGGGTACTACTTTGGAACCTTTGTTAAGAGAGAATAATTTTTGTACATAGTAATCCGGCGTGCCATACGATTGCAGGTTGTTCACCCAAATAAGATCGGGCGCCCATTGCCAGCCATCGATATGTGCAAACAGTGGTGCATATGAAGCCATTTGAACCACATCGGCATTACGCTCGAGCCCGGTCATAAAGGCCGCTTCTGAAATGGCAGCCAGCCAGGTGTTGCGGGTGCCGCCGGCAGTTTTATCAACGTGTGATGCGTATTCACCGCCGAACACTTTTGAACCGTTGCGGGGATAGCTGTCATATCTTCTTGCATTTTGAAAAAAGAACTCGGGCTTGCGATAATAATGTTCATCTATAAAGTCTGCATTCATCTTACGCAGTTCGCCATTCAGATAATCAAAACGTTCGCCATTGGGATCGGTGCCAGAACTACAGATTAGTTTGATGTTGGGATATTTGGCTTTGATGGCGGCCTGAAATGCTTTCAACCGCTCAATGTATTGTGGTCCCCAGTTCTCATTACCAATACCCATCATTTTCAAATTGAATGGCGCCGGATGGCCCATATCGGCACGAACCTTACCCCATTTGGTGTTTGCATCACCATTGGCAAATTCAACCAGGTCGAGCGCATCCTGTATATACGGATCGAGCGCATTCATTGGCACTAATTCGGCTGAGTTGAACTGGCAGGCCATACCGCAGTTCAGAATAGGCAGCGGTTCGGCGCCAATATCATCGCACAGCTGAAAGTATTCAAAGAAACCAAGACCAAAGGTTTGGAAATAATCGGGGGCATTACGATGTGGGAACTCAATATTCCAACGATTTATCATCAACTGTCTTTCTTCTATGGGGCCTACGGTATTCTTCCAGCGATAGCGGTTCGAAAGATCGAAACCTTCAACAATACAACCGCCGGGGAAACGAACAAAGCCTGGTTTCATATCGGCCAGTAATTGTATCATATCGGCCCGCATACCACCGGGGCGGTTCTTCCAGGTATCACCGGGAAACAGGGAGATCATATCCAGGTCTACAATGCCATTACCTTCGAACCAGATATTCAATTTGCCTTTCAATACGGTTTCCCGGGCATGAAAGCTTACCGCCGCTTTGTGCCAGTTGTCGCCAGCTTCGGTCAGCGACAGCACGGTATCGCCAATTACGTTCTTCAGTGTGTCTATAAGTTCAAGATGTAATTTCGTATGTGCATCAGATTGACGATACATAATTGAGAAATCGTACCGTAGCCCTTTTTTGATGCCCATACCGCGAAAGCCTTCATTGGTCAACCCAAGATCGCCTTTGGCGGCGTTGTTCATGGTAACACGCAGAAAGCGCGGGTTACGGGTATCTTCATTGGTGCGGTTGATCACCAGCATTTCGCCTTCCACAAACTTTTTGCGGTTCACCGTCCAACCCATTAAAGGTTTGAAGAATTCAAACGAGCGGTTCTTTACCAGTTCAGCATAAATACCGCCATCTGCACCCAGGTTGATATCTTCAAAGAATACGCCCCACATAGTGGGTTGAATATCTGCTGTTGGTTGAGCAGCTTTTACAATAAGTGTGTGGTTTTGCGAAAATACAGGCATGCCCATTGTTGACATAGCCAGTAAGACAATTGCAAATCGTTTTTTCATCTATTATTATTCTTAGTTTTTTGTGTCGTGAAACAGGGAACTCCTCGTTAACATGTTAACTTGTTAACTCGTCACTTACTTCCTCTTCCCCCAAATGGCCGTGCCCACATTATTCAATCCCGTAAACACCAAAGTACTGCTTTTCTTATTCTCCCAATCACGTTCTCTTGAAACATGCACCTTATCGGTATATGCTCCATCGTTCCATTTTAATTCCAGCCACGGCGTGTTAAAGGTCCAGGTATTGGCGGCGCTGCCATTGATCTTTCCGTCGGCATTCAGTGTAATGGTAGTGGCCACCTGTAGATCGGCGCTCACCTGTTCGGCCTGATAACCAGGCACTACTTTGTACCCCAATACGATCTGTTCCCAATCGCCCGCCAGCTCGGTTTGCGCAATGCTGTTTTGCGAAACGTTGGCATATCGTTGTGGGCTTACAACCGGCCAGCCATCTGTGGTCCAGAACATTTTACGCACATGCAGGTCCATAAAATATTTATCAACCGATGGCCTGCCCTGATGCGCCATATAATACTGCCCGCCTTCTTCAAAGACCGCGCAATGCGCTACCCCCTGCCAGCCGCCATGTCCCTGGAACTGGTACGGAGCTATGATCATAGGAATATTATCTTCTTCCGTGTTCATATCCTTTCCATTGTAATCGAGGAACGGCCCCTGTGGTGAGTTTGACCGCCCCACCCGTACATTGTATTTTGTTTCGAGCCAGTCGTACGATATAAACAGGTAGTATTTGTTTTGTGCACTGTTGTAAATGACTTCAGGCCCTTCTATATTCCCATTTACCACATTGTTGGTAAAGCCGCGCTGCGCAATGCGTTTTCCCTTATCACCGCTGCTGGCCGCCAAACCGGTAGCAGCATTCAGCTTCAATACATAAATGCCATCGAAGGCCGAACCATAATACATCCAGTGTTCACCCTGTGGGGTGATCACCACCGTTGGGTCAATGGCATTGGTTTGCACAACAGGAAAATCATTTTTTGAAGTTACTACCAGCCCCTGCTCAGTCCAGGGGCCCTCGGGCGATGTAGCCGTTGCCAGCCCAATGGCACTCAACCGCAATACGGGGCTCGAAAGCGAATAATATAACCTGTATTGATTGTTCACCTTCATTACATAAGGCGCCCATAGCGATTGAAAGGGCGTACCACCGGTTTGTGTAATATAATTGGCGCCCAGCGTGGGCAAGCCATTGAAAGCCCAGCCTACAAACTGCCATTGTATAAGGTCTTTCGACTTTCTTATTTGAATACCGGGTTTTAAATTGTTTACGCCATAGCCCGCATCGGTACTAAAACAATAAAAATATTCGCCGCTTTTCACTATCGACGGGTCGTGCACATTGTGAGGCCCCCATTGGGTGTAGTAAGCAAAAGGTGCTATGGACGCGTAGGTATCTGTAATGGAATTGATATCGAATGCTGCAGATGGCGGGGTTACTGGATCAGGTTCAACCGTGGCATCGTCTTTCTTTTTCTGACACCCGGCCAACATGATCATTACCACTAAAATCAGCAATCGTAAGTGAAATGTCATCAACACAATTATAAATATTTATTGGGAATTGGACAAATTCGCGAAGCGCGGGTGGGTTCGCCTTTCAGGCGAGCTCACCCTGTTATCAGGGCAAGTCCCTTGAAAAGGGGACCTGCCCCCGAAAACGGTGTCGTAGATTTTAATAGCCCGAATTCTGTTTCAGATTCTTGTTCACATCAATTTCTGCCTGTGGAATAGAAAAGAACTCGCGGCCTGGCACATAGCTATTAAACTCAGGATCATGGGCTTTGAGCTCTGTGAGTTTGGTGGGGTTCAGCAGCCAGCCCCAACGGCGAATATCATCGAAGCGATGCCCTTCGAGGGCAAATTCCAATGCGCGCTCATGGGCAATGCGTTCCCGCATATCAGCCTGTGTTAGGGCGGCAAATTCCGCTTCCCTGTCGGGCAGGTTGGCCCGGTTACGTACGCGTTGTATTTGTTTGGCACATTCAGCTCTGTTCTCCAGTTCGTTCTGGCATTCGGCATACATCAGCAACACATCCGAAAAACGCATCAACCGTTCATTGATGCCCGAACGCCAGTCTTTTTCATCGGGCACAGAGCCATCGCCATTGCCATATTTCTTTACGCCTATTTTGTTCAGGTCGGCAGCATATACGGTTTGAAATGACTGGCCGTACAATTTGCAACCGGGATAATTATAATACACGGTCGCTTTCAGTCGCGGATCATCGTCGCCGGTTTTAGTTTTTTCTTTTTTAAATTCATCTACTATCCATTGTGTGGGCGCAGCGTCGTTCCAGCCAAAAGGCGCCGGTGCAAACGTAATGGCGCGTGCGGTGGTTTTGCTCCAGTCGGCTCCGGGTGAGCTTATCCAGCCTAAGGTTATACCACCAGCATCGCGGCTGAACTGAATTTCAAAAATAGATTCTTTGTTATTTTCACCGGCTTCGGTGAAGTTGTCGCCATAATTGGCTACCAGGTCGTAGCCGCTTATGTTCATCACTTCTTTGAATTTGGCTGAAGCCAGGTCATATTTCTTGTTGAACAAATAACTCTTTCCCAGGAAAGCCAGCGCTGCCCCTTTGGTGGCCCGGCCCAAATCGACGCCGCTATAAGAAGCCGGTAACAGTTTCGATGCTTCATCAAAATCACTGTACACCTGTGTCCAAACCTCTTCAGGTGTTACCTGTGAAGGGAAATACTCTGAGGAGTTCTCATAGAACTTTGTTATCAGTGGTATATTGTTGAAGAAAGTAACCAGATAATAATAGTTGAGGCCACGCAAAAAAAGCGCTTCTCCTTTTAACCGGTTACGCAGGTTCTGGTCTTTAAAACTCATTTTGTCAATGTTCGACAAAACAAAGTTTGACCGGGTAACGCCTCCATAAAAGGCGATCCACAACCATTGCTGCATAATGGTATTGTTGAACAATTTAAAAGAGCCGGTGTTCGACAATACATCCCATGGGCTGGGGCTCATCATGTCGTCGCCCCGCAAGTCGAGCGCACATTGTGCAAAGCGCATAAAGGTACCATCATAATACAACGATTGATACACGGCATTTACCGCCATTACAGCATCATTATCGGTTTTCCAGAAAGTAGCGGTGGTCTGTTGATTTGGGTTGGTAAGGTCCAGGTAATCTTTTCCACAGGAAATACCTGAAACAGCCACCGCAACTGTAAATAATATTTTTTTGATTTTCATTGTCTTCGTTTTTGTTAGTTACTCTTGGCCTCCCCCACCCCCCTCCGGTGGATGGGGGCTGCTTTCTAAGTTTTACAATCCTAACTGCAAACCAAAAAGGAACGAGCGCGGATTGGGTAATCCACCTGCTTCATTAGCGGTAAATGGCCTGTTGGGGTATGATCCGTTATCAATGGCCCGGTCGAACAAACCATTGTTATTGGCAAAATCAGGATCAAACCCGGTGTATTTTGTAAAGGTGATCAGGTTTTGTGCAGTAACGTATATTCTAACATTCGACAGGTGCGCTCTATCTAACAGGTCTTTCGGCAAAGTATAACCTACCTGTAAAGAAGTAATGCGGAAGAAGCTGCCGTTCTCGAGCCAGCGGGCAGAAGCACGACCATTTTTATTGGGATCTGCTATTACTACGCGAGGCACGTCGGTATTGGTGTGCGTAGGTGTCCAGCGATCTAACAGTTTGGTGCCATAGTTATCCCAGCCTGCGCCACTTTCAATACCGGCACGAATACTGTTAAAGATCTTATTTCCCGACACCCCTGAACCTACTATCGACAGATCGAATTGCTTGTACGATGCAGAGGCATTGAACCCATAATACAATTTTGGAATTGCTTTGCCTAGATACGTACGGTCGTCATCATCTATCTTACCATCAGGACCTCCTGTGAGCTTACCATCTTTATCGCGACCATTAATATCCCTAAAACGGTAATCGCCCGGGCGCGTCAGCTCTTCCTGGTAACGTTTAATGGGTGACTTAGCATTCAGCGCATCAATTTCTGCCTGTGACTGAAAAATGCCATCGATCACCCAGCCATACAACTCCCCTACTTCGCGACCCACTTCTGTTTTGGTTAAATTACCATAACCATAAATGGGATTGTCGCCATAACCCAATGACAACACTTTATTTTTAAGGGTTGAAATATTGGCGTTGATATTATAATTGAAAGCGCCTTTTTTATCGTTGTAACCCAACTGAAATTCAAAACCAGCGTTCTGAATGGAAGCGCCATTTACGAATGGTGATTCACCAGGATATACGCCAGTTGAACCTGGTATTTGCACTCGCAGAAGGATGTCTTTGCCGGTATTATGATAATATTCAGCAGAGAAAGTGAGTTTTTTAAAGAGCTCTATATCTATGCCGATGTTACGGCTTATCATGGTTTCCCATTTTATATCAGGCACCGCAAAAGTTGTTTGTGTAGCACCCAGGGCCAGTTGATCAAGATTTTGATTTTGATCGCCAAACACAGCATGTGCATAGGAATTAATAAAGGCCTGGTATTGATAATCGCCTATTTCCTGGTTACCCAGTTCACCATAAGAAGCACGTAGCTTTAGCTGGTTTATAAACGAAGGCAAGGCTGCTTGAAGCCACTGTTCATTATGCAGTTTCCAGGCTAAAGCCACCGACGGAAAATTTCCCCAGCGATTTTGTGGTGCAAACCTCGATGAACCGTCGCGGCGAATGGTAGCCGTTAATAAATATTTATCGTCGTAGATATAGTTTACCCGGCCGAAATAAGATGAGAGCCGGCTTTTATACAAATCACCGGTTGCGGTTATACCCGAGGTACCATTGCTCAATACCGGTAAATAAGGCTGGGTAAATCCTTCGGCATGTGAAAAGGTACGCGACAAATTTCCTTCCAAAGTAGATTGGCCCACCATGGCATTAATGGAATGCCGTCCCATTAACCTATCGAAGGTCAATGTATTTTCAATGGTACCGGTATTGCCCGAACCTCGCCAGTCGCTTAATTTGGCGATGTTGTTCACATAAAACCAACCCAGGTCATGAATGGGCTCAAAATAAAAATCACGCCAGTCTGTTCTTTCGTAACCCAGGCTCAACTTATACTTCAGGCCTTTGATGAACTCATATTCACCATAGGCATTACCAATAAAACGGAAACGTTCGGTTTTGCTATCCAGCACATTGTTAAACCCAATGGGATTGGCCGTATATGAACCATGTATGGTTTGACTGGCGCTGCTAAAGCCATCGCGGGTGGTCGTATCATAAACCGGTAAGGTGGGAATGGCATTTACAATATAACCCAGAATATTACCGGTATGTAAAAAGGTCATGAACCGTTGATCGATCTTTGAATAATTGAACGACTCGCCAAACTTGAAACGCCCCTGTTTGAAATCGGTATTTATACGGAAAGAATAGCGCTGATAGGTAGGTCCCTTTCCCGCTACCGTTCCGGTATGATCGAAGTAGTTGACAGATACATAATATTTAGCTGCATCACTTCCACCTGAAATACCTACGGTATGCTCCTGTATCTTTCCTGTTTTAAAGGCTTCTTCCTGCCAGTTGGTATTTACATTTTTTACAAATAATGCCGAAGAAGGATCGTTAGCAGGTTTTACAGCTGGTGGCACAGGCTCTACATTAGCGCTGGCTTCATTTACCAGCATCTGGTATTCCTGGCTGTTGGCTACATCATACCTCTTTACAATATTCTGGCTGCCATAATAGCCACTATAATCAAGTTTAAATTTTCCCGACTTACCACGTTTGGTGGTAATGATGATAACCCCGTTGGCGGCACGTGAACCATAGATGGCTGCGGCAGAACCGTCTTTTAATATTTGTATCGTTTCCACATCAGCAATTACCAGGTCGTTCACCGGGGCCTGTACGCCATCAATGATATATAAGGGATTGTTATTGGAGAAATTTCCTATACCGCGTATCTTAATGGCAGGTGCTGCGCCGGGTTGGCCGCCACTGGTAACGCTTACACCGGCTACCTGACCCTGCATGGCTTTCAATATATCATTGGTGGGCATCTTGTTCAACACCTTTGGGTCAATGGTACTAATGGAACCGGTAAGGTCTTTTTTACGCTGTGTACCATAACCGATCACCACCACTTCTTCCTGTTCGCTCACATTTCTTTTTAATGAAACGTTGATCTCCGTTCGGCCATCAACAGACACTTCCGTGAGTTGCATATCGACCGATGAGAACACCAGCGTGGTGGCATCCTGTGGTACTTCCAGCTTAAAGAAACCTTTTTCGTTGGTGATGGTACCTATTGAATTATTACCTTTTACATAAACCGATACGTCTGGCAAGGGCATACCCGTTTCGTTGGTAACAATGCCGCTTACCGTAATGCTGGCAATGCCGCTGATATCTTTCGAAATAATGATCACCTCATTGTTAACGAGGTTGAACTTTAACCCTGTTTCATAAAGAGCTGTTTTCAGCACCGATGACACCGGTGTTTCTTTTACAGAAATGGATACCAGGAAATCGCGCGGCAAAATATCGTTGCTGTATGCAAACCGGTAATCGGTTACTTTTTCAATGCTTTTAAACAATTGTGGTATAGATGCATTTTTCAACGACAAGGTAACT
This sequence comes from Niastella sp. OAS944, assembly GCA_024809215.1. Taxonomy (GTDB): domain Bacteria; phylum Bacteroidota; class Bacteroidia; order Chitinophagales; family Chitinophagaceae; genus Niastella. Next base: position 1,109,094 of record JANUBW010000001.1, read on the forward strand.
TTTTCTTCCTGTGAAAGTCCCTTCGCCGATACATGCAGGCAACCAATAATAAGTAAAGCAGTCGTTAGTTTCATAATCCTTACAGCTTTGTCTAATGCCGTCAAGGTATCCACCTTTGGCGGATGAAATTTTTTCATACCTTTAGAATGTTTAAAGATGAATAATGGAAACAGGCAATACATCGACGTTAACCTGTTTCGGCTTTAAGCAGGGGAATGTTGCCGCATTCCCCTATTTATTTAGCGTTATTTTGAGATATTTAAAATTCCTTTTTTCAAGAAAGTACTCTGTTATTAAGCGGCCGAAGTAAGAAGTATGAAATATGAAGTAGGAAGCTCGCGAACATCGCACCTCATATAAATATCCAGCCCTCGTCTCTCTTTTACATCTTTTCCAGCCTACTTGTAAACTGTATTTCCTTTATCAACTCTATCACCTTTATCACCTTTTCAACCCCTTGTTAACTTGTTAACCAGTTAACTCGTCAACTTCTTACTTCTTATCTCCTACTTCTTACTCCATCACCTGTACACCACAATACTTCCTTCACCCTCAATTCTATAATTAAACCGCTTCGATGCCCGTAATATCTCAAGCACCTGCTCTATCTTTTCCCTTTTAAATGTAGCTGTAAAGTGATATTGCTTTATATCGCTCGATTCAAATTGGATGTTCACATTGTACCACCGGTTTAGCTGATACGCTATTTCTTCAAAAGCTTCGTCTTCAAACGCCAGGTTGTTTTGTACCCAGGCTATTTCTTTTACATCGCCATTATCGTTTTTCTTTACCGGTTTTACTACCGCCGTGCTGTTTGCCGCCGGGTGCGATGCTTCAGCTTCACTACCTGCTTTATCATCCCTCCACATCACTTTTTCATCGGGATGTAGTAACAACTTACGGTTATTATCTTTTTTCAATGTCACTTCAACCAGTCCGCGTACCAGCACCGCTTCGGTCCTACCCTCATTGTTATATGATTTCACATTAAAGGCTGTACCCAGCGCTTTTACATCCATACTGGCCGTATGTACAATAAAAGGAACTTCAGCATTATGCTGTACTTCAAAAAATGCTTCGCCTTTCAGAAATACTTCGCGGGTGTTTTTAGCGTATTGGTCGTTCAGATATATTTCGCTGCCTGCGTTCAGGATGACCTGGGTGCCATCGGGAAACTGAAAACTTTTTCGTTCGCCGGGTTTACAAGTATACTGTACAGATCGGTTTTGGGATGTTGGTGTAGGTGGTATTTTTCGAATAAAATAAAAACCAATAACCAGTACGGCCATTGCAGCTACCGCTATGGAAGAAAAGCGCCGGTAAAAAGGTGTGCGTGCCCGGCTTGCCGTATTTAATTCAATGACCGGTGCACTGTCGCTACCAGCAAGTTTTTTCTTTAATGCGCTTAATTGCTCTTCAAAGTCGGCTTGGGCTAAAGCGGTGAACAACAACCGATATTCCTGTACCGCTTCAGCTATCAGTTCTTTTTTACCGGGGTTTTCAGCAAGATATTTTTCCCAGTAATGAACGTCCTGCTCATTTTTCCTGAGACAATAATTTATGAAGGATTCCTCTTTTAACAGGTCTTCAACTGTCCGGTACTTATGTTGCATGTCCGCTCTTTTATAAGCAGAGTACCGAGCCCATCATTTTTACCCGTTGTTTTCAAAATATTTTTCAGAAGTGGGAAAAAGTTGACGAGTTAACAAGTTGACGAGTTGACAAGTTAACAGAGCTTACCCTAATAAAATGATTACCCTCCCCAAAGGTTTGATTTTCTGTTAATTCTCCAGGTTATAAAATAAAAGAGGCCATACATAGCAGAAAAAATGATTGTATGCCCGATACAACGGCGGGCTGCACCAGGCGTTGTTTTATTTTATATAATGCTTCGTGTATTTTATTATATACGGTGCGGTGGGTAAGTCCCGTTCTTTGCGTAATGGCATCGTAGCTCAAGCCTTCATAGAATTTAAGTATAATAAGCTCGCGTTGCCTGGCCGGCAACTCATTAATGACAGCCATCAGGTTTTTACTTACCGCTTCATGATCGTCTTTAATGATCAGCGTTTCTTCATACGACGTTTCAAACCCCTCCTCTTCCTTTTTACTATAAGCCACTTCGAGGTTAACTCTTTTGCGCGCCTTTACCCAGTCGCTGGTAAGCCGGCGTAAAAAGGAGATAATAATATAACTGCGTACGTTTTTAGCCTCCATCAGCGTATTACGCTTTTCCCACAGGTACAGGAACTGTTGCTGTATAACATCTTTCACGAGATCGCTATCGTGAATGTTCTTTAAACCAATAAATAATAAGGTATGATAGTATTTTGTATAAAGCTCATACAGAGCTTCTTTATCGCCTTTAAGCAGGCGTTCCCAACAAAGGTTGTCGGTATGAATTGCAGTCTGGATCATTATTGGCAGTCAATCGTTTTGGAATAGCACTCACTAAATATAAATGTATTTACAACCTTTAAAAAATAATTTTCTAAATGCTTCAGTCATAATGGGCAATGTATAAACAAATGTGCCATCCCGGCCTAAACCAGAATGGCACATTGTCAATGTTTATACAGTGTAATGTATTATCTCAATTCAGTGATGGCGCAATGGTCCATATCGCCATAATCGAGGTTTTCACCGGCCATACCCCATATAAAGGTATAGTTGCTGGTACCGGCGCCTGAGTGAATGCTCCAGTTGGGAGATATCACCGCCTGTTCGTTCTGCATCCAAATATGACGGGTTTCCTGTGGTTCGCCCATAAAATGGCATACGCTCTGTCCCTGGGGTACTTCAAAATAGAAATACACTTCCATACGGCGGTCGTGGGTATGCGCTGGCATGGTATTCCATACGCTGCCGCTTTTCAACTCCGTCATTCCCATTTGCAACTGGCAAACTTCCAATACGCTGGCAACGATCAGTTTGTTGATCACGCGGTGATTGGCTGTAGCAGGGCTACCCAACTCTACCACCTCGGCATTTGCCTTTGAGATCTTTTTAGTGGGGTAAGTATGGTGAGCGGGCGCTGCATTGATATAGAATTTGGCGGGTTTGCTTGCATCGGCAGAAGTAAACTGCACATCTTTTGTGCCCATGCCAATATATAATGCTTCTTTATAATCCAGCTCGTAGGTTTGTCCATCGGCAGTGATGGTACCTTTGCCACCTACATTGATGATGCCTAACTCTCTTCTTTCGAGAAAGAATTTTGCTTTCAATTTTTCGGGGTTAGGCAGGGCCACTGCTTTTGATACAGGCATAACACCGCCGGCAATATACCGGTCGTAGTGCGACAGGGTAAGCTGAACAGTGTCTGCTTCGAATAATGTATCTATTAAAAAAGCCTTACGCAAAGCAGCCGTATCCATTTGCTTTGCTTCATTCGGACTTATTGCTAAACGGTTATCCATGTTTGTTTAATTAGTCTTTGTGGTTAAATGTATGTTTGGCCCCCTCCCCAAACCCCTCCCCCGGTGGGGGAGGGGCTTTATTTATAACTAAATTTTCGTTGGCCTTTATAACCTCGGTGTCGTAAAAAGTGAAACGGCAATCGTGAATCGGCAATCGGCAATAAAATTCAGGCGGCGCAAGATCAGTTATTAATCTCAAAGCACAGTAGCCCCTGTATTACCTTTATCACCTGTATCAACTCTATCACCTTTTCAACTGCCTTGTCAACTCGTTAACCAGTTAACTCGTCAACTGTATTCATTATCACATTAGCACATTAGCAAATTATCACATTGTGCTATCTCCCCATCCAGCCACCATCTACAGTGATGATAGTACCGGTAACATAATTAGATGCAGGTGACGCCAGATATACTGCGGCGCCCATCATATCTTCGCCTTCGCCCCAACGGCCGGCTGGTATGCGCGACAGGATCGATTTCGCACGCTCAGGATCATTACGCAATGCTTCGGTATTATCGGTTGAAATATAACCAGGCGCAATGGCATTCACCTGAACACCTTTGGCAGCCCACTCATTTGAAAGGGCCATGGTTAACCGGGCAATAGCACCTTTACTGGCAGCATAACCTGGTACGGTAATGCCACCCTGGAAGCTCAATAAAGAGGCAGTGAAGATCACTTTACCACTTCCACGCGCAATCATATCGCGGCCAAATTCGCGGCTTAAAATAAACTGGGCGTTAAGGTTTACATTGATCACTTCATCCCAGTATTCGTCAGGATGCTCGGCAGCAGGTTTACGCATAATAGTGCCGGCATTGCAGAATAAGATATCAACCGGTGCACATTCACCTTTTACTTTGTCGATAAAAGAATAAATGGCTTTGCGATCGTTAAAATCGGCCTGATAGGCTTTAAAAGAACGGCCGGTAGCTTCTACTTCCTGCTGAACTTTACTGCCGGTCAATTCTAAACTGGCCGATACGCCAATGATGTCGGCGCCCGCCTCGGCCAGCGCAACGGCTATTGATTTACCGATGCCTCTTTTGCAACCTGTAACCAATGCGGTTTTGCCTGCCAATGAAAATTTTGAAAGAATGCTCATAATAATTTTAGTTTACCAAGTACAATAGAAGCCTGAGAGAATCCTCCTTCCCGAATTGCCGGGTATAAATAGGGCTGCAATTTCCTGCATGAGGGGTAGACTACCAAATTTAACCCGCAGGGAAGTGTATCTATTTGCTGCTCATTGTATTAGGTAAGCTATTCGGTCACTTCCAGATCATGATGGCCTTGTTTTTTTCGAAGGGGAGTTTTACTGTAGGGAGCGATGGCTGAGGCACATCTTTAAGCACGATCACCGGGGCCGATTGCGCCGTAGGTATATCCAGATTATCGATCTGCAATTGCTTTACATCATCAAAGATCACCGCCGGTCTGAAATCGGGTTTCTTATATTCCAGTTTTACATTCTTCAACTGAATACCGGTGGCATGGCGTACATACAGGCCCCAGCAGGGTAATTCGCCAAACATAGAGAACTCGGGATAGTCTCCTGCGTTTTCGGGTACCTTTGGCAGCGAGTCGAGCCTAAAATGCGCCACCTGTTTGCTGCCACCACCTTCATAAGTAACTTTAATATTTTCCAGCACTACATTTTCAACCGGGTGACCGGGTAAACCGGTTATAGAAGCGGGAAATACATTGTGCGGATAAGGCACTACCGGGCCCTCCATTTCATACCCCTTATCGGGTTTACCGGCCGGCACCTCTACTTTAACGTTAGTGATATGAATATTGCGCACTACACCTATGGCAGCTTCGGTTTTGCGATGGCCAAGACGGATGAAGATAGCATTACCGGTGTTGGTGGCTTTTATATTTTCGATTGTTACATTTTCAAGTGTGCCGCCATCAACCGATTCAAGCGCAATGGCCGAGCGGTAGGTATCGTATATTTTTACATTGCTTACTTTAATGTTCTTAAATCCTCCATGCGAAGCAGTACCAAACTTCAGGGCGCTGGCGCTGGAGCGCACCACGCAATCGCTGATCTCGATGTTCTCACAAAACGTATTGGCATTGCCCGATTTTAAACAAATGCCATCATCATCGGCATTTACATTACAACGGGTAACTTTTACATTGCGGCAGTCGTCGATATCTATACCATCGTTATTATAATAAGCTGTGCTTTGAACCCGTATGCTATCGATGGTGAGATTGGTACATTCGCGATAGGTTTGTACCCAGCAGGCAGCGTCTTTAAACAATACACCGGTGATGGTTACATGATCGCAGTTTTTGAACGTAAGCAGGTGCGGACGATTAAACTCGGCCGAACGTTTCTGTCCCCATGGATTTACCGTTTGCCATTGCGGATCTTGCAGGGTGCCTTCTTTTAGCATGCGGTCAACATCGGCTACTACTTCCCTACCTCTTCCGTCGATGGTACCTGTGCCGGTTATAGAAATATGATCCTGCTTGTCGGCCACTATTAAAGCCGATGCACGCACACCGCCATAATCGGTACGTTTGGTGCTTCCCAACAAAAATGCATTGGCTGATACATGCAGTTCAACACCCGATTTTAAATTAATAACACCGGTAACGAATTTACCGGTAGGTATCAACACCAGGCCACCGCCCGCAGCAGCCGCGCTATCAATTGCTTTTTGAATGGCTACTGTGTTGTTTGTGTTACCATCGCCTACAGCGCCGAACTTTGTTATATCGAGGACTTTCTTTTGAGCGAATAATGTGGTTGTAATGGTCGTTAGAACTAAAAAGAAGCTTAGTTTTTTCATATGTTGTATTTGTTAACCAGTTAACTCGTTAACTGGTTAACAAGTCAACTTACTTTAAAATCCTGATTTGGGCCTGCTCGCAGGCAGGTGCCCAAACTTCAGATTCGGCTTGCTTCCCATAACAATCGTCATTGTACCACCCTGCATTATCTGCTGGTGGGTAATATAGGAATTGGGCCAGGGTTTGCCATTTAGAATTACGCGTTGAATATAGATATTCTTTTCACTGTTCTGTTCTACTTTTAACGAAAACGTTTTCTTACCAGGCAGTTGAATGGTTGCGTTATCGAACAACGGACTGCCCAAAACATAAGCACCACTTGCCGGGTGAACCGGGTAAAAGCCTAATGAAGAAAAGATATACCAGGCCGACATTTGACCACAGTCTTCATTACCACTGATGCCCTCGGGCGTATTTTCGTATAGGTTTTTCAGAATATAGCGCACCCTCTCTGCCGTTCTCCATTGCTGGCCGGCGTAAGAATATAAATAAGTTGTATGATGCCCCGGTTCATTACCATGTGCATATTGACCGATCATACCTGAGATATCGGGCGGCGAATTGGAATCGAATTCTATTTTCAGTTTAAAGAAGGTATCGAGGCGATTGACGAAGGCTTCATCGCCACCCAACAATTTTATCAGTCCTTCTACATCCTGCGGAACCAGCCAGGTGTATTGCCAGGCATTACCTTCGCAATAATCATCTATCCAGGGGTGGCTGGTACGGCCCGGACCGAACTCTGTGTTCCATTCGCCCTGTTCATTTTTACCACGAAAGAATTTAGTAGTGCTGTCGAAGTAGTTGCGGTAGTATAAAGCACGTTTTGCAAACAGGTCAGCATCTTCTTTCTTACCCATTTTCTTTGCCATCAATGCAATGCTGCCATCGCTGATGCAATATTCCATGGCCTTGGCCACCGACTCCTGCATTTTGTTATGCGGAATATAACCAAGTGATTTTACATAACTCAGTCCAAACTCATCGCGCAACGACGTGTTCTTTACCGCTTCAAAAGCAAGCGCGGTATCAAAACCACGATAGCCTTTTAAATAAGCTTCAGCAACGATCTGTACACTACTCATGCCGGGCATCAGGTTGGTTTCATTACCGGCCAGGTGCCAGATGGGCAATTTACCCTGCTGTTTGTAAATGTTCAGCATGGTGCTTATCATATCATTCACCCTGTTTGGCTGCGTGATGGTGTACAGAGGGTTCAGGGCGCGATAGGTATCCCACAAAGAAAGGATGGTATAGTTATTAAAAGTTCCCTTATGCACTTCTTTATCGGCGCCACGGTATTCGCCATTGGCATCGTTAAATAAAGCGGGATCTATCATCGTATGAAACAGCGATGTATAAAAGATCTTCTTAGCCGTTGTATCTTTTGTATTGATGGTAATCTTACCTAATTCACGGTTCCATTTGGCGTTGGCTTCGTTTTTCACTTTTTCAAAATTCCAATGCGGTATTTCGGCATTGATATTCGCCAGGGCGTTTTCTGCACTTACCGGCGAGATACCTACCTTAAGCTGCACAAAATGATCGTCATCTGCCAGGTTTATTATACCCTTTATACCATCGCCCTTTGCAGATTGCCCTTCCAGCTTTTGCGTATTGTTGTATAACTCCAATTGTTTCATTGGTAACGACAGCCTGATGGCAAAATACAATTGCTGGTTGGGCGCCCAGCCTTTAGAAAAGCGATAGCCGTAGAGAGTGCTGTCATTTATTTTTTCAAGATGGGTCTCAATAGCTTTATCACCGATGCCTTCTTTCAGGTCGACGAGAATATGAGCGTCTTTGGAATAGGAAAAATTATATTGATGAAACCCTACCCGTTCGGTAGCAGTTAACTGAACCTGTATCTTATAATCATCCAGGGAAACCGCATAATATCCGGGTTTTACTTTTTCATTTTTATGCGAAAACAGAGAAGAAGGGCCCGCTGTTGGCGTTTCCTTTGTTACACTGCCTGTTTTTATTTCGCCGATAAAAGGCATTATAAGCACATCGCCCAGGTCGGGCATGCCGGTACCACTCAAATGCGTGTGAGAAAAACCTTTTATAATGCTGTCGGTATAATTATAGCCCGAGCACCAATCCCAGCCCCTGAATACGTTATCGGGGCCCAACTGCACTGCGCCAAACGGTACGCTGGCGCCAAGGAACACATGCGCATGACCCGCCGTACCAATATATGGGTTCACCAGGCTGGTAAAACTTTGCGCCATTGAACCTGATTGAAACAATAGAAAACCGGAAACTGCCGAAATACCTTTTATTACCCTACGTAAGCTACATTTCATGCCCTTAAGTTTAATATATTTTTTGGCTATTCAACCGCAATATAGTGTACCGCGAGGCATATATGTAATTAGCGCAGGGAAAGAAAAAGGTGAGTCGCCAGGAAGCGACCCACCTTTATAAACTATTTAACTTTTTAACTACTTACCTATTTCTGCAAAATAATTCGGATAATCAGTAATAATTCCATCAACTCCATCAGCTATCAGGCTCTTCATTTTCTCTTTATCATTTACCGTCCAGGGAACCAGCTTTACATCTTTGCTGTGACAAAAATCGGCCATCGCCTTGTTCACCAGGTTAAACTCCGGACTGTAAATATGCGGCATAAAGCCCAGGCTTTTCAGGTTGCTATCGAGATTTTTGCCAGCCGTTAAATAACCGATCACAATATCGGGGTACTTTTTGTGAACGTACTGCAGCGGACGCACATCAAATGACTGTATATAAAAACGGTTGCCAATATTTCTTGGCTTTACATCCGCCAACACCGCATCAACCACCTCGGCCGGCGCCGCATTGTATTTCAGCGTATCGAACTTAAGCGAGGTCTTTAATTCAATATTATAAATAGGCTTGGGCAAATTATTGGCAGTTACATATGCTTCTACTGAATCAATAAGTTCGCCCAACAGCGGCAGGCCTGTTTTTACCTGTTTTTGTTGCGGCCAGCCGGCATATGGTTTTGAACCTACGTCAAATTTTTTAGTGTCTTCATAATTCATCTGATGCCATACATATTTTTTAGCATCTGCCTTGGCTATTTCACTGCCATCGGCATACACTGAGTGGGCAACATTTACAAATGGATCATGAGAGATAAGCACTTTTCCATCTTTGGTCAAATACACATCCACCTCAATACAGTTGGCGCCCACTTCAACGCCTTTTTTCATGGCCGGAATGGTATTCTCGGGCATCAACCCACGGGTACCACGATGTCCTTCTTTATAAAAGACCGGATAATTTTGCGGCACCGATAACTTCTTAGAGGCAGTACAGGCCACAAAACCTGCAATCACAGATAATACCAAAATACGTTTCATTATTGTGTCTTTAAATAGTTCAAAAGCAAATACAACAAAGCAGCAATGCCTGCGCCAATGATAGGACCGATTATAGGTATCCAGGCATATTTCCAGTTGCTGCTGCCTTTATGTTTTATTGGCAAAATAGAATGCATAATACGCGGACCCAGATCACGCGCTGGGTTAATAGCATAACCGGTTGTTCCGCCCAGTGAAAGGCCAATGGCCCATACCAGGAAAGCTACAGGTATTGCTCCTAATGAACCTAATCCGATAGGTGATTGCGGGTTCTTGATCTCAGCTTCGGTGAAATAGAAAACTACAAAGAGAAGAACGAAAGTTCCTATCACCTCACTCAACACGTTGAATGTTGTGTTTCGGATGGCCGGCCCCGTACTGAATACTGCAAGCTGTGTATCAGGATCGGTTGTTTCGTTAAAGTGATCTCTATAAATACACCATGCCAGAAATGCGCCCAGCATAGCCCCTACCAGTTGCGCCAGAATATACATGGGCACTTCGCTCCATTGAAATTTACCCGCAATGGCCAGTCCTATAGATACGGCGGGATTCAAATGCGCGCCGCTGTATGGCCCTGCAATTACCACACCTACAAATACAGCCAACGCCCAACCGGTGGTGATCACCATCCAGCCGCCGGCATTGCCTTTGGTTCCTTTCAAGATCACGTTCGCTACAACACCAGCCCCCAGTAAGATCAAAAACATAGTGCCGATGAGTTCGGCTGTGAATGGACTCATACAATCGTTATTTAGGTTAAATTATTCTTGGTTTATAGATATGGGATTCTTTGAAACTTTGCTGATGAAGGGAGCTAAATTGACGAGTAACAATTGACGAGTTAACGAGTCTCAGGCATCTTGCCTTTTCATTAGCACATTATCTCATTAGCACATTATTCCTCTGCCCACGCTTTCGCGGCCCTTATTGCTTTCAGCCAGCCTTTTGTTAATTGAGTGGCATTGTTGCTATCGGGTGAAAAGCTTTTATTGAGCTTCCATTGTTTTTTTATTTCGTCTATGTTCTTCCAGTAGCCTACAGCCAAACCAGCCAGGTAAGCTGCACCAATAGCAGTTGTTTCAGTGATATCCGGACGAATAACTGTTGCCTGTAATACATTGGCCTGAATTTGCAACATCAGATCATTGGCTGTGGCACCGCCATCGACACGCAATTCTTTTATGGGCGAACCGGCATCGGCCTGCATAGCAGTAAGAACATCCATGGTTTGCAATGCAATGCTTTCAATTGCCGCGCGTGCAATATGCGCCGATGTAGTACCACGGGTAATACCCACAATAGTACCACGGGCATGTTGGTTCCAGTATGGAGCACCCAGCCCGGCAAATGCAGGCACCAGGTAAACGCCACCGTTATCAGCTACCTGATTGGCCAGTGCTTCTACTTCCGATGAGTTTTGAATAATATGTAAGCCATCGCGCAACCATTGCACTACTGCGCCACCAATAAAGATGCTGCCTTCCAACGCGTACTGCACTTTACCATCTATCTTCCAGGCAATAGTGGTCACCAGGTTGTTCTTCGACAAAATAGGTTTATCGCCAATATTCATTAACATAAAGCAACCGGTGCCATAAGTATTTTTCACCATACCTGGCTCTGTACACATTTGCCCAAATAAGGCAGCCTGCTGATCACCGGCTATACCGGCAATGGGTATTTGCGCAGCGAGTATCTGAGCATCCGTTTGCCCGTACACTTCGCTCGATGAACGTACTTCGGGTAACATATTAGCAGGTACATCTATTAACTTAAGCAGTTCCTGGTCCCATGCGCAGGTATGAATATTGAACAGCATGGTACGCGAAGCATTGGAGATATCTGTTGCATGCACTTTACCGCCGGTAAGTTTCCAAACCAGCCAGGTATCGATGGTGCCAAAAGCCAGTTTTCCTTCCTGCGCTTTTTTACGGGCGCCTTCTACGTTATCGAGGATCCAGCGGATTTTGGTAGCAGAAAAATAGGCATCTACAATAAGACCCGTTTTTTCCTGTATCAGGCTACCTGACCTTGCTTTTAATTCATCACAAAAAGAAGCAGTACGCCGGTCTTGCCAAACAATGGCATTATGCACGGGTACGCCGGTTTCTCTATCCCACACTACGGTTGTTTCGCGCTGATTAGTGATACCAATGGCAGCAATATCGGTTGCCTTCAACCCCGCTTTGCTTACAGCTTCAACAGCAACGGCTAATTGGGTAGCCCATATTTCGCTGGCATCATGCTCAACCCAGCCCGGTTGCGGATATAATTGTGTGAACTCTTTTTGTGCAATTGATATTATTGAGCCAGACTGATCGAAGATGATAGCCCGTGAACTGGTTGTTCCCTGGTCGAATGATAGGATGTATTGAGGCATGTGTACTGTTTATTAATCGTTAGTAAAATTGAGCTTCTTGTAAAACTGGCATTTGGCCCCCTCCCCAAACCCCTCCCCCGGTGGGGGAGGGGCTTTCTTAATAGGTCAGTTCAAATTTTCAATTTACAAATATGGCTTCAGAATTCCCGCCCACACTTTATACCCCTCGGCATTCAGATGCAATCCATCGAATGTATACTTTTTATCTAACTTATTCAATGCATCGAGAAAATGCGGATGCAGATCTATCAGCGTAATTTTTTCCTCGGCGGCAATTTTCTTCAGCTCTGTATTTACAAATAAAATATGTTCGTCTTTGTTATAATGCTTTTTGAATTGCGTGAACTCGTTATTCACAGGTAACAGGGTATGAAAATAGATCTTTGTTTTTGGCGACTCCACTTTTATTCGCCTGATGATGCGGCGATAATTATTTACAATAAGGGTATCAGGGATATTATGCTCAATATCGTTAATTCCGATGAGAACAAATACTTTGGCCGGCTGTCCTTCGGTTACTTCGTTCAACCTTTCCAGTACGCCATAAGTAATATCGCCCGAGATACCACGGTTACGGGCATTCTTGTTTTGTAACAGCTCGGCCCAGTCAACACCCTGGGTAATACTATTGCCCAGAAAAATGATATCGTCTTTTGAATTGGGATAGCTTTTAAATAATCCTGTTCTTAACTTATATGCTGCAGGACGAATGGCACTATCAATTTTTGCAGCTTCCTGTGCAAGGCCAGTCAAAGAGATCATGAATGTGCAGGAAACAATTCCAAGCATTTTTTTCATATGTGCTGTTATTTGGCCGTAAATATATGTAGAACATAATATCTACGCATTATATTCTGATGTAAATACTTTTCCGAATCTGTCGGTAGCCACCACTTTTATATTTTTCGCAGTAGCCGGTATTACTGAATTGAAAATATGATCTGTCTTCTTTGGCTCGGCAAAACCGCGCGGTTTGGGCAATTGCGGGCCCTCATACAGCAGCACCGCCATGGCATCGAAACCTTTTTCCCGTTTCAGCGCATCGTGTTTAGCGCCATCAACCCAGCACTCCAGTTTCCAGGCAGGATCGTAGTTCCAAACATTCACCTGCAGCTTTTTGCTGGCAGCATCATTGTCATTCACATAGATGCTTACCTGATGATCGGCTTCTCTGCCGGTTGACTGATAATACCAACTCAACTCAGTTCCTTTTACCGAATATACACCATAACCCGATGGTGTTCCATCGCCACAGATGGGGCCCGTCCACCAGGCGCCGCATACCGTGCCATGGTTATGTTCAAATATATCGTTCTTTATTACATTGCGATGGTAATGCGTATGGCCCGACATGATATGTACATTGCGTCCTTTCAGCACCGCATACAATGCATCATTATTTTTTACCTCGTTGTGCACCGGAATGTGCAGACATACAATAACGAGGCTGTCGTTAGGAACAAAGGCCAGGTCTTTTTGCAACCATTCCAATTGTTCTTCCGAAATATAACCATCGTACTCACGGTCTTTACCCAGGTAACGCACATCATCGAGCACTACATAGTGCACCTTTCCCCGGTTAAAAGAGTACCAGGTAGGACCATAGTGTTTTTGAAAGGTATCGTCAGATTTGTCATCACCGCCCTGGTTATAATCCATATCGTGGTTACCAATACACTGGAAGAAAGGAATGCCCATCTTTTCAACAGCCGTATTATAACTTGGGAACAATGCATGGTTATCCCATACAATATCGCCTACCGTTATGCCATGCAACAAAGCGCCATTGGCCGCCGCTACAAACTTTTGAACATCAGGTACCGATTCGGCCATCATACGATCAACATCTTTCTCCGATTTCACCTGCGGATCGGCCCATATAATAAATTGGTGATTGGTATCGTCTACATTCAGCGGTTCAAGTTCAAAATTGAAGCCCTTGCGTTTGCTGATATCCTCTACCATGCGGTAATGGCGTGAAAGTCCTTTTTCATGATTGAACGCATAGCCGGCGGGGGTAGAAACAAAAACGGCTATGGCATTGGGATGTATTTCCAGTTGGTATTTTCCCGACTTATCGGTTTGCACTACGGTAAAACCATCACTCACCACTACTCCCGGCAAACCTTTGCCTTTAGAAAGTACGGCGCCTTTTACTTTCCTTTCAACGGGTACGAATGTTTTTGCAGATGCCAAAGGCGAAAATGCCCATCCTGCAGTAAGCCAACCAAGCGAGGCAATGAATTTGCGTCTTTTCATTATACAGATTACTTTAATCGTGAAACGTGAAACGGCAAACGTGAAATAGTTCACGACAGCGCAACCTCACGCTTAGATCAATAACAGCTTTAGTTTTCTAATTTTATCAGCCCTTATGACGGCAACACTCCGCCACCAGTTGCAAGTACGTGGACAATTGAATTAAGCAAACGTTTGCATTTTCCTTGTCAACCCGTTAACTTGTTAACTCGTCAACTCTACCTCAATATATACCCCTCGGCCAACTTCGTAAACGAGGATACCTGCTCCTTTATCCAACTTTCGTCTTTCCGCAACTCTTTCGCCATAATGATGGCCACTGATTCGGCCATGCGAATACTTTCTTTTGCATCGAGCAGCAGAGCCCTTGTTCGGCGCGACAACACATCTTCAACCGTTCTTGCCATTTCATGTTGTACGGCCCATATCACCTGCGCTTCATGTATTTGTAAACTTTTACTAAGCCATTCGTTTGAATGACCATTCATCAACGCTTTTACTTTTGGCTGGTCGCTGCCATAGAAATACAACGGATCGTTTAAATCAACATTGGCAATGGAGCCATGAATGGCCAAATGGCGGGTAGCTGTTTTCTTATGCGGCCATTGTAATTCTTTCTCAACCCGGTCAACCATATCTTCACCCATTTTGCGGAAGGTGGTCCATTTACCACCAAGGATGGTAAAGAGATGCGAAGGCGTTACCATGATCTTATGGCTGCGCGAAATTTCTTTTGTTTTTGCATTATCTTTTTGCGGCGCTGCCAGCGGACGCAAGCCGGCAAAAACACTCAATACATCGCTTCTTTTCGGTTGCTCTACAAAATAGCGGCTTGCATTTTCAAGAATGAATGCAATTTCTTTTTCCAGCGCATGCGGCTCCAACGAAGCTTCACTCACCGGTGTATCGGTAGTGCCCACCACTACTTTGTTATGCCAGGGTACGGCAAACAACACCCGTCCATCACTGGTAGCAGGTATCATCAATGCATCATTGGCCGGGTAGAATTTTTTATCAAGCACCAGGTGTACACCCTGGCTGGCGGTTATACTTTTTGTTCCGGTAGGATTATCCATTTGCAAGATCTCATCAACAAATACACCGGTTGCATTCACTACTGCTTTTGCTTTGCAGAAATATGTTTTACCGGTTTCTGCATCTTTCAACTGCACACCTGAGATATGCTGGCCATTGTCTTTTGCCAACCCCGTTACTTTTACATAGTTGAGTGCAACACCGCCATGTTCAATAATTGTTTGCACCAGGTTGATGGCCAGGCGCGAGTCATCGAACTGACCATCGTGATACAACACACCGCCCACCAAACCTTCCGATTTTATATTGGGCAGTTTTTGCAAAGCTTTTGACCGGGGAATAAAAACAGAAGAGCCCAGGCTCAGCCGGCCCGAGATCCAATCGTATAATTTAAGCCCGATGGTATATTTCAACCGGTCGAACCAGGTATAAATAGGAATGATAAATGTTTGGTTCTTTACCAGGTGCGGGGCATTGCGCCAAAGCAGTCCACGTTCTATGCTGGCTTCGCGCACCAGTTGAACATCGCCCTGCGCCAGGTACCTTACACCGCCATGCACCAGTTTGGTACTGCGGCTTGAGGTGCCTTTTGCAAAATCGGCCTGCTCAACAAGCAAAACACTATATCCTCTGCTTACTGATTCGAGGGCAATACCTAAACCGGTTGCGCCGCCGCCAATCACAATCAGATCCCATTCTTTTTGAGTATCAAGCCTGTTAATCAAGGCGTTACGACTCTGTACGGTTCCTGCTTCCATTCTGTATCGAAAACTTTCGTTTTATTTCAATTTATTTCAGTAGCAATAATAGTGAAACAATTTGAAACCGTGAATTAAAATGTTTCGAAAGATTGCAAAACCCTTTTTAGCATCATCACAATTACCCAAGGTGCACCTTTTTGCACGGTTAATGGGTAAACTTCTCTCTTCTGAGGTTGAACATCAGGGCTTCAGCCCCATAATTGACGCTCTGGAGTGAGTGCAGGTACTAGAGTGGTTGATAATTTAACTCAGGTTTCATTTTGGAGCGGCCAGGTTTCATTTTTGGGGTTTAATTGGAAGTCAGATAGCAGTCCCGGGCCTACGGACGAATGTAAGGGTTTAAAAGCCTCGTAGGAGCCGGCCACAAACAAAGTACCAGGCCCCTTCGAGGACTTAATCTGCCTTTTTACAGCCTGTAGCTTCTGGCTACGATAACCAGGAGCTATAGACAATTCAACTATGTCAAAGAATGTTGATACCGGTTTCCATGGCAAACATACTTCAACAAAAAATAACGCTCTCCTTGTTTACCAACTTAGGGCAACTTAGGCCAACTTATACCAACTTACGTCCCTTTTTGACGCTTTTGTCGCGTTTTATGAAGGATTGAATTATAAGACAACGGAAAAATTTTCGAATAGTCTTCGGATTTGCTGACAGATTTAGTTGAATTTTCTTCGGGGTTTCTTCGGCATTCTTCGGGCTTCTCCCAGGTAAACCCGAACAATTGCCGAAGGATACACAAACAAAACCCAAACGGCACCCGGGTACCTATGGAAGGAATTGTGAAGCGAGGCAGCGCTTGTCTCGTCTTCATCGGGATTAACTCGACAACCTACCCCGGAACACCTGAGAACCAAAGATTTCCCAAACTTTCACTCTCTCTATCTGCCAAATTTTCATTTAATTTGTTGTGCCATTATGATCTCACAAACCGAACGCCACCAATTCATACTGAACAAACTGACGAAGGAAAGCTTCGTTAACGTACTGGAGCTTTGTAAAGAGCTGGATGTTTCATCTGTTACAATTCGAAAGGATCTGAAACTTTTGGAGGATAAAAACCTTTTATTCCGCACACATGGTGGGGCCACCATCAATAACCCGTATACGGTTGACCGGCCGGTAAATGAAAAGGAGAAATTACAATCGGCCGAAAAAATGAAGATCGGGTCTACCGCGGCACAACTGATCGCCGATAACGACTCCATCATTATCGCCTCAGGTACTACGGTACTGGCGCTGGCGAAGAACATGCCGCCGAAATTGAATCTTACTGTTATCACCGCTTCTTTGCAGGTGGCGCAAGAATTAATAAAACACCCCGATATAGAGATCATGCAGCTGGGTGGCATTCTGCGAAAGAGTTCATCATCAGTAACCGGCCCCTATGCGCAAAAAATACTCACCGATTTCTTTTGCAGTAAATTATTCTTAGGGGTTGATGGTATTGACCTGGAGTTTGGTCTTACCACTACCAGTGTAACGGAAGCACACCTTAACCGCCAAATGATTGAGGTATCGCAAAAAGTAATAGTACTTGTTGACTCTACCAAGTTTGGTAAACGCGGCTTTGGCCGCATATGTGGGTTAGAGGAAATTGATCAGATAATTACGGATAGTGGTATTTCGGAGCACTTTGTTACTCAGTTGGAAAGTCGTGGAATTGAAGTGACTATTGTATAAAATAACTAACTGTGCCGTTCTAATAAGCTTTCTCAGTTATTGAGTTGTTCAGTTGTTCAGTTCGAAGTTCATAGTTCACTGTTCATTGTTCTTTTACCCCCAACTGAATAACTCACAAACTGAACAACTTGTATTAGTTCGTTACACGCATACTCTCCTTCATTAACCGTATCGCCGCTACCATATGGTTCTCTACGGTGTTTTTCGATAAGCGCAGCCTATCGGCAATTTCCTTGTACGAACTGCCTTCTTCCCTGCTCATAGTAAAGATGCGTTTCTTTTGCGGCGGCAGCCGGTTCAATGAGGTCCTATACAAACCTTCCAGTTCTTTATGTAATAAACGGCTATCAGTTACAAATGAGGAAGGCGGCTCTACCGCAGTTTGATCTAACGAAATCGTTGGTACATGCTGTTTACGCAAATGATCAATAAGCCGGTTCTTTACACACCGGTATAAATACGCCGATAACGACAGGTTGCTGTTCAACATATCTTTCTTTTGCCAAACGGCCAGCATAACGTCCATCACTATTTCTTCTGAAACATTTTTATCGGGTATCAGCTTCAACGTATAATTATACAACCTGTAAAAATACTTCTCGAATAAAGTACGATAGGCCTTTTCATTACCGGTGCGCCATAGCTCAATCAGGCAGCTGTCTGAGGTATTCACATTCATATCAAATGGTTTACAATCATTGAAGCCATTAAAATTATTGTTATTATTGCGCTGGCTTTTTACCTGATTTGATATTTGCATTGTACTTTTTGACATTAATGCAGCCATATGGTGAACTACTATAAATACCTGCCGGTTAGTGAGGCGGATGAAAGCTGGGGACTGAGTGTGCTGAATACCGGTTGTACAAAAATTGATGCCGGCTCGCCCTACCCTTATACAACGCATCCCGAACATCATTACTTCAATTGGGAAAAAGGCCGTGTATTACACGAGTTCCAGGTAATTTATATAACAAAAGGCGGTGGCATTTTTGAATCGAAAAGCGGTGGCAAACAAACCATTGCCGAAGGCTCCATATTATTTTTATTTCCTAACGAACGGCATCGTTACAAACCCGATAAAAAAACAGGCTGGAATGAATACTGGGTAGGGTTCAATGGCAATATTGTAAACAACCTGCTTAGCAAAAAATTCTTTACACCCGCCAACCCTGTAATTCCTGTTGGTTATCATGAACCATTATTAAACCTGTTTGAAGAGATCATTGATAAAACAAAAGAAGAAAAAGCAGGTTATCAGCCGCTGATCGCCGGCGCCGTTCTACATTTACTTGGTTATATTTATTCTTTATCGCAACAGGAAAAATTCAGCGGACAAGACATTGATGCCATTGTAAATAAAGCACGATTGTTGTTCCGGTCAAACATCGATCAACACTTTTCTCCTGAAGATGTGGCGCAGGAACTACAGATCAGTTATTCAAGGTTCAGAAAAATATTTAAAGCCTATACCGGTCTCGCACCCGGACAGTTTCAGATACAGTTAAAAATACACAAAGCGAAAGAACTGCTTACTAATACCAATAAATCAGTTAAAGAGATTGCTTTTGAATTGAATTTTGAAAGTAATTTCTATTTTTCAAAACTATTTAAAGAGAAGGTGGGTATGACGCCTGGAGATTTCAGAAATAAGCATCTTAAAAGTTGACATGTTAACAAGTTGACAAGGAAATACAGTTCTTAGTTTTTGGTTATGTATTTTAACTTCTACATTGAAAATTCGTTATTCGACATTCAATATTCCTGTATTTACTTTTTCATTTCTCATTTTTCATTCTTCATTTTTAATTTCCCTGTCTTAACTTCAACATTCTACATTCACCATTCGACATTCTTTATTCAGCCTGGTATTTAAATTGCGTACACCTAGGTAACTTACCCCACCGGGGTAATTCATTCCCATCCCTATACTTGCCTCAACATCCTTTTTTTAAAATGATTCATTAAACAGAAATTATTGGTTATGTTGAGAATTGCACAAATAGCACCGCTTATTGAATCAGTTCCACCCAAATTTTACGGTGGCACAGAGCGCGTAGTAGCTTATTTAACCGATGCATTGGTTAAATTGGGTAATGATGTAACTTTATTTGCATCCGGCGACTCTGTTACAAAAGCAAAATTAATATCAGTTAGCCCTACATCATTGCGATTGAGCAATTGCGTTGATCAAATGGCCGGGAATATTCTACAATTACAGGAAGTGATGGACCGCTCAAACGAATTTGACCTGTTACATTTCCATACCGATTATTTACATTTTCCCGTTACCCGTTATTGCACTAAAAAAACCTTAACCACATTGCACGGGCGGCTCGATATACCGGAACTAAAACCATTGTATCAAAAGTTCAATGACGTGCCGGTGATCTCTATTTCCAACGCTCAACGTAAACCGTTACCCATGGCCAACTGGGTGGCTACCGTTTATCATGGTTTACCACTCGATTTGTACAAACCCGGTAACGGCGAAGGCGATTATGTGGTATTCCTGGGCAGGTTCTCACCCGAAAAACGGGCCGACAGGGCCATAGAAATAGCACGACGCGCCGGCATGAAAATAAAGATCGCAGCTAAAGTTGATAAAGCCGATGAACACTATTTTGATAAGGAGATCCGTCACCTGCTCGATGAACCACATGTTGAATACCTGAGCGAAATAGGCGAAAAGGAAAAAGGTCCGTTGCTGGCGAATGCAAAAGCACTGTTATTCCCAATTGACTGGCCCGAACCATTTGGCATGGTGCTTATAGAAGCCATGGCCTGTGGCACTCCCATTATCGCTTATGCGCATGGGTCGGTACCGGAGGTCATTGAACATGGGAAAACCGGTTTTATTGTAAATAATATGGATAAAGCAGTGGAAGCGTTGCGCAACATTCATTTAATAAGCCGGGAAGAATGCCGGGCCATTTTCGAAAAAAGATTCAGCGATATAGTAATGGCCCAAAACTATATGCGTTTGTATGAACGAACATTACCAAAACAATCAGCCAGAGCAATACACTTAACACCAGCGTTTAGAAAATAGCTTTCGGAACTCAAAAATTCGGTTTATGAAAAAGCATGACACCCTGGTAAAACTACATGATGATAAGTATTACATCCTGGCATCATCTTCGTATGCCGATGATCGTGTACTTACCCTGAATTATGGCGATACTTTTGGCATCTTCGACCGCTGGGGCGATATTAAACAATTTGGCATCTGTGTACAGGGCATTTATCACCAGGGCACCCGCTTCCTGAGCGATATGGAACTGGAGATAAATCATTACCGCCCCATGTTGCTGAGCTCGAATATCAAAAACGAAAACGAAATGTTATCGGTTGACCTTACCAATCCCGATATCAGTAACGACAAAGACATTGTAATTCCCAAAGGCACCTTGCACATTTCACGCAGTAAGTTTTTGCAGAACGGTATTTGTCATGAACTGATCGTGCTGTTCAATTATGGTTCGCATACGTACGAAACAGAACTGGAGATCACATTTGATGCCGACTTCAGAGATATATTTGAAGTGCGGGGTATGGAAAGAAAACAACGCGGTAAACAACAGATACCTGTTATTACTGCTAAAAACCAGATAACGTTATCCTATAAAGGGCTCGATGGTACTGAACGGCAAACCAATCTGCATTTTGATCCTGCACCTGCTGCGGCAAAAGAAAACAAAGTACATTATAAAATCAAGATCGCGCCCCAGAAAGGATTTACCATAAACTGTACTTCGATTTTTACTGTAAAAGAAAACCCGGTTGAGTTTGAACCATACACCGCAGCCTATAACAAGCTAAAGACAGGCATGGACAAAAGCCGGGAAATGATTGCCGAGATCTTTACCGACAACGAACAATTCAATAACTGGATCAACCGCTCAAAAAACGACTTATTATCGCTACTTGTACAAACACCTTATGGCAGTTATCCTTACGCGGGTGTTCCCTGGTACAATACCGTATTTGGCCGCGATGGCACCTTTACTGCATTGGAAACATTATGGGTAGCGCCCGATATTGCCAGGGGCGTATTGTTGTATCAGGCCGCACGACAGGCCACCGAGGTAAAACCTTTACAGGATTCAGAACCCGGAAAGATCTTACACGAAATTCGATCGGGCGAAATGGCCGAGACAGGTGAAATTCCTTTTAAACTGTATTATGGCAGCATTGATACTACGCCGCTATTCATTGTACTGGCAGGGAATTATTTAAAACGCACAGATGACCTGGACACCATAAAAGAAATATGGAATAATATTTTGCGGGCGCTGGAATGGATAAAGACCTATGGCGATGCCGATGGCGATGGGTTTGTTGAATACCAGCGCAAGGCAGAAAGTGGTTTGGCCAACCAGGGTTGGAAAGATTCGCATGACTCTATTTCACACAAGAACGGCGACCTGGCCAATTTCCCTATTGCCCTGTGCGAAGTACAAGGCTATGTATACGACGCTAAAAATGAAGCCGCTTATATAGCACACCGCTTAGGTCATAAAGAAATGGCTGAACAGTTAGTAAAAGAAGCTGCCGAATTGAAGCAGCACTTCAACGAAGTTTTTTGGGATGATGAATTAGGTGCTTACGTGCTGGCGCTGGATGGCAATAAAAAGCCCTGCCGGGTTGTATCATCAAACATCGGGCACTTATTATACTCAGGCATTGTGCTTCCAGAAAGGGCGCATAAGACCGCCGAAGTGCTTATGCGAGATGATATGTTCAATGGCTGGGGCATTCGTACCCTGTCGGCGAGAGAGGCACGGTATAATCCTATGTCGTACCATAACGGCTCGGTATGGCCGCATGATACTGCCATTTGCGCTTATGGCCTGGCCCGTTACGGATTAATGGACCAATCGTTACGTATAATGCAGGGACTGTTTGATGCATCATTATTCATAGAACAACAACGGCTGCCTGAATTGTTTTGTGGATTTCCATTCCGGCGCGGCGAATCACCCACCGCCTACCCGGTTGCCTGTTCGCCCCAGGCATGGTCGGTAGCCGCCGTGTTCCTGTTATTACAGGCATGCCTGCGTATTTCTTTTGATGGCCATAATAAGAAACTCACATTATATAAACCTGTATTCCCGGATTATATAAAACAGGTAAAGATCTCTAACCTGCGCTTTGGTGATGAGGTATTTGAGCTTGACCTGGTGAAGTATGAGCATGATATAGGAATTCATCTTTTGAAGAAACCTGCTGGTTGGGAGATTGTTGCTATCAAATAATAACGGGTTACCAGTTACCAGGTACCGGTTGCCAGGGATCCGATTAGCGGAGTTCCTGATAAGTTATCAGCATGCCGCACATAAAGCCCGGCAACTGGAAACCGGCACCCGGTAACTAACAAACCTGCACCACTTCCATTCCTAGTAGTAAACCAAGCTTCTTTATTTTAGAAACTATGTGCCCCACCCCTACCGCACAATGATGCGCGGGGCCATGGCTGTTCCAGTCGTTCACAAAGCGGCGGGCGCCAATGGAGAATTTATATCTGCTGTTGGTATTACCAATTTCCAATATAGGGCCGGCAACGGAATCAGCTTCAGCTGTCAACAGCATAAGCTTACCATTTCCCTGTTGCACAACCGATAATAAAGTAACAGGGCCATTCTTTACAGACATTTCTACCGACAGTCCGCGCCCTACTTTACCATGATACACATACAGGGGGCGCACTTTTGTTTTTCCTTCTGCAATAGCAATATGGCCGGGACCATCGTGGCCCATCAGCACCACATCTTCATTAAAATCCATAGCATAGTATTCGGTAAATGAGCCGCCGGCGCCAAAACTATCCATGATCTTCATTGCCTGTGCATTCTTGATCTCATACTCGCCCGCCACCGGAATACCATTGGCGGTAAGCAGTGAATTACCAAGAATAATAGAGCTGATGGCATCTTCATTTTCATGGTTCCCTGTGCCTTTGTAATAATACGCCATGGAGCCTAACTGGTATTGGGCCGTTAAACGATCAAGCGCAACGGATGTGCGGGCAGCGCGTTTTAGTTCAGCTTCTGAACAATCTGACTGTACATCAAACTTAGCATGAAACAATTGCACGCGGCCTTCAATTTCCTCATCGGTTACCTCACGACGTAAGGCAGCCAGTTCGTCCACTTCTATCAACTCAATATGCCCGCCAAAGAAGCGGTATTGTTGCGTGAGGTCTGAATATATATCTAACATTCCGCTGTAATAATGTCCCATACAGCCCAGACGGTTAAAGGCCATGGTGTGTGCTACTTTAGCAGCTTCTACCCATTCCAGTATTTCTTTCCAACATTCCACATCATTACGCAACATACCCGTTACCTGGTAAAATTGCACACCGGTACGCAGGAACACATTTGCTATTTCAGGAACCGGGCAGGCAGAACACCAGGCCAGCCATTCACCCGTCATGCGGGTACGGTCGTTCATTTTATTGAAGGTGGTATAATTGATAGCAGCTTCGGGCGACAGGTTGAGCACAATCACTGGTACTTTGGCCTGTTGCACAACAGGCAATACAGTCGATGACAGTGCATAGGTAGTTACGTAGAGGAAAATTATATTAACGCCTTCGGTCCTAAAGCGGTGACCGGCTTCAAACGCTTTATCGGCAGTATCAACCAAACCGGCGTTCACAATATGGGGGTGCAGTTCGGCAATGCGGGTATGTACGTCGTTCAGGTAGCCTTCGAGGCGTTCTTTTAAACCTTCAAATTGCGGCCAGTAAGTATCCAGTCCAATCCCAAACAAACCAATTTTAAATGCGGGCGTATGCTTCATGTATTAGAATACGCTAAATAACGGCCTTGCCACCAGTACAGAGGTAAAAAAAAGGTCGGGCCTCCCTTGAAGGGGGACCCGCCCTATCATTTAATTTATTCTTCTCTTACTGTAACGAAACTTTATACTTTGTTACAGTATGGTATTTTTGACCCGGTTGTAAAATGGTAGAAGGGAACTTTGGCTTGTTAGGTGAATCGGGGAAGTGTTGTGTTTCGAGACACAATGCTGTACGAAAATTCACCGGTTTGCCGCCGCTGCTAAATTTACCATCGAGGAAGTTACCGCTGTAGAATTGAATGCCAGGCTCAGTGGTATATACTTCCAGCTTACGGCCGCTGGTAGTGTCTGACAAAGTAGCTACCAGTTGCAAAGTGCTGTCTTTACGGTTCAACACATAGTTATGATCGTAACCACCGGGAGCACCACCAGGCACAGAATCAATACGGGCGCCAATGGTATGCGGTGTAGTAAAATCGAACGGTGTACCAGCAACTGCTTTGATCTCACCGGTTGGAATAAGCGTAGTATCAACCGGTGTAAAATGATCGCCGTTTATTTGCAGGGTGTGGTTCAAAATAGTGTTTTCGGTGCTGCCGGTAAGGTTAAAATAACTATGGTTGGTTAAGTTAACCGGGGTAGCTTTATCAGTTTCTGCAGTGTACTCGATATTCAGTTCATCGGCATCAGTTAAAGTATACACAACAGTTACTTTCAGGTTGCCGGGGAAACCTTCTTCACCATCCTTGCTCAAATAAGTTAAAGTAAGTGAAGAGCTGCTATCGGCCGCAGGGGCTGCATCCCAAACCACTTTATCGAATCCTTTGTTACCGCCATGCAGGTTATTTTTTCCATTGTTAGCCGCCAGCGTATACGTTTTGCCATCGAGTTTGAATTTGGCATCGCCAATACGATTACCATAACGGCCAATGAGCGCGCCAAAATAAGGTGGCTTTTTCAGGTATTCGTCAAGCGATTCCATACCTACTACCACACTCGATTTGTTACCATGTTTATCGGGGGTAACCCATGAAGTAACAATACCACCATAATTGGTGATGCCTACAGTTACACCGTTCTTATTGGTAAGGGTAAACAACTGCACTTTTTTTCCATCTGTTTCACCCCAATCTTTTGTAGTTACACCTGCTTTGATCATTGTTTCAGAATTTTCTTGTGAAGTTTGTTGGTTTTCGCCGCCGCATGCAACCATGCCGGTGATAAGGGACAGCAGGGCAACGTGGCAAATCAATCTGTTCATATGGTAATCCTTTAGTGAGTTAACAAATGGTTTTTTGAAAATTTGTCAAATATCTGGTATTTTTTTCTGCTAAACACACTATTTTAACTCAAGCACTACTACTGAGAATGGGGGCATTTTCACACTAAGCGATTTACCTTTAAGTGCAGCCCCGGTGAAAGGAGCTGGTTTTATTTTAGCAGGGGTTTCAAAACTGTTATAGTCCTGCAATTTGGCGCTTGCCAGTATGCGGCCGGTAACGGTTTTCAAATTACCACCCTGCAGGTCAATTGAAATGTCTTGCGTGGCTTTGGGATCGATATTTACCAATGAAATATGCACCAGTCCGGTTGAATCTTTACTGGCAGAAGCTGAAACAGCCGGTAATTTTTCTTTACCAAACACATAATCGTTGCTCTTGATGGTAAGAGGGATCAGTTTAGCATCCTGATGTACATTGTACATTTCCATTACATGATAGGTAGGCGTCAGGATCATTTTTTCGTCCTTGGTTAAAATTACCGCTTGTAACACGTTAATGGTTTGCGCCAGGTTGGCCATACGCACCCTGTCGGCATGGTTATGGAAAATGTTAAGTGTAGCGCCGGCGATCATAGCGTCGCGCATGGTGTTTTGCTGATACAGGAAACCGGGATTGGTACCAGCCTCTACATCGTACCAGCCACCCCACTCATCCACTACCAGGGCTACCTGTTTTTTAGGATCGTATTTGTCCATGATGGCTGAATGTTTTGTCACCAGCGAATCCATAAACAGCGCCTGCTTCATGGTAGCAAAATATTGCTCTTCACTAAAATCAACAGCCGGTCCCTTTTTATTCCAGTTTATAACAGAATAGTGATGCAATGCCAAACCGCCTAACATGTTTAACGGAATGTTTTTCATAAGCACTTCTGTCCAGTTATAATCTTTTGAATTGGCGCCCGAAGCTATGCGAAAGATCTTTGTTTCGTTCGACCAGCCGGTCATGAACGTAGCATACTTACGGTATACATCGGAGTAATACTCGGGTTTCATATTGCCACCGCAACCCCAGGCCTCATTACCAACGCCCCAAAACTTCACCTTCCAGGGTTTTTCGCGGCCGTTTTGACGGCGCAGGTCGCTCATAGGGCTTTTGCCCTCAAAACTTACGTATTGCACCCAGTCGATGAGTTCCTGTACGGTACCACTACCCACATTACCCGCCAGGTAGGGTTCGGTGCCAATAAGCTCACACATATTTAAAAAATCGTGTGTACCAAAGCTATTGTCTTCGGTAACGCCACCCCACCAGGCATTCACCATGGATGGACGTTTGTCTTTGGGGCCAATACCATCTTTCCAATGGTAGGTGTCGGCAAAACAACCGCCGGGCCAGCGCAGATTGGCGATCTTTAATTTTTTGAGCGCATCTATAACATCATTGCGTACCCCATTACTATTGGGGATAGTTGTGTTTCCTTCTCCCACATAAAAGCCACCATACACACAATGGCCTAAATGCTCGGCAAAATGACCATAAATATTCTTGTTTATGGTAGTTTTTGCATCATCTACTTTAAATACAAGGTTGTTTTGGGCAAGCGAACGAGCAGCGATCAGCGTTGAACAAGCAAAAAGCAAAGCAAAGCGTTTCATGTAAGAGCTTTAAGATGAATAATTAATAAATGTAACAAATTGGTAGTTTATAGCAACAGCGAGAACTGGCAGCATGGTAATCGTTAATTTTATTAAAAAAGAAAAATGGGTTCTGGAGGAACCTTTGGGACCGTGAAACTAAGTAAAATAGGCATATATGTCAATTTTACGTTTATATTTTTTTTACAAAAAGGGGATAGTTGACGAGTTAACTGGTTAACGAGTTGACTAGTTGTAGTTGAAAAGGTGATATAGTTGATAAAGGTGATAAAGGGAATGCAGAAAAAGGCAAGCGGGAAGTAGTGAGTGGCTAGTGGGAATACAGAGCTGACGCGCTTTGGGATTAATTACTGATCTTGCGCCGCCTGAATTTTATTGCCGATTGCCGATTGCCGATTGCCGATTGCCGATTGCCGATTGCCGATTGCCGATTGCCGATTGTTGGCCCACTAGCCATTTACCACTTACCACTAGCCTTTTCACTAACTTTACACAATGCAACAATCAGTGGCCCATATTAGAATAAAAAAGATCAATGCCAACGGGCAAATGGAGGTGGATGATGAGCTGGCGGTGGAAGAACCGCTTGAGATACAGCTGGCCTGGCAGGATGCCACGGGGTTTGTGCAAAAAAACATTTCCGTTACCATGCGTACCCCGGGCAATGATGCCGAACTGGCTGCCGGTTTTTTGTTTAGCGAAGGCATTGTTGAACATATTGATCAAATACAGCATATTCTACCCCGGCAAAATACCGTGCTGGTGGGCCTGGCTAAAGGAGTGGTGCCGAAATTGCAGCAAACTGAACGGAACTCTTACACAACTTCCAGCTGCGGCGTTTGTGGTAAAACCAGCATAGATGCCATTAAAACGGTATCGGTTTTTGCCAAACAAACAGGGGAACTGGTAGTGCCTCCCGCTTTATTTTACGGTTTGCAAAACACTATTCAGCAACAACAGGTAGTTTTTGAAACTACCGGTGGTTTGCATGCCGCCGCCCTTTTTGATGTACAGGGTAATTGCCTGCTGTTGCGTGAAGATGTGGGCCGCCATAATGCGGTTGATAAAGTAATTGGCGTCGCATTGCAAAACAGGTTACTCCCCCTGCACCAACATATTTTGTTATTGAGCGGCCGGGCCGGTTTTGAATTGATACAAAAAGCCGTAATGGCCGGTATTCGCATTATTGCTGCTGTAGGCGCGCCAAGTAGTTTGGCAGTGGAGCTGGCCACGGAGCATGATATTACGTTGATAGGGTTTCTTAGAGCGGATAGATTTAATGTGTATAGTGGGGCGGGCAGGATAAAAGTTTGAGAAGTAAGTAGACCTAAGACATTAAAGGCCCGTTTTTTAAAACAACTTTTAGTAAAAAAACAATGAGCGACAATCATATTCCCGGTGCTGAAAACCCGGAAAAATTTACCGGTTTACAGGTGGGTGAAGTGAAGAAATCGGCAGCCGGTATTCCAGCCATTATTGAAACCGTAAAACAGGTGGTTGGCGAAGCCGGTGTTGCCCGCGGCTTTAAAGCCCTGAACCACATGAATAAAAAAGATGGTTTCGATTGTCCCGGTTGCGCCTGGCCCGATCCTGATGATGATCGCTCATCACTGGGTGAGTATTGCGAAAACGGCGCTAAGGCCATTGCTGAAGAAGCTACCTTAAAGAAATTAACAACCGAATTCTTTGCACAACATGCAGTGCAGGAGTTAGCCGCACTTACCGATTATGAAATTGGCCGCAAAGGCCGTATTGCCCAGCCTATGTTTTTACCTGCCGGCGGTACCCATTACCAACCCATCAGCTGGGACGACGCCTTTCATAAAATAGGTTCAGCATTAAATAAACTGTCGTCCCCCGATGAAGCTATTTTTTATACCTCGGGCAGAACAAGTAATGAAGCCGCGTTTCTATACCAACTTTTTGTACGTGAATATGGTACCAATAACCTGCCCGATTGCAGTAATATGTGTCATGAAAGCAGTGGCGTAGCCCTGGGCGAATCGCTGGGTATTGGCAAAGGTTCGGTAAAGCTGGAAGATTTTTATGAAACTGAGGTGATCATCATACTGGGTCAAAACCCCGGCACCAATCATCCCCGTATGTTAACCGCTTTGCAAAAAGCAAAAGCCAACGGCGCCCGCATCATTGCAGTGAACCCATTACCCGAAAGCGGACTTATGGGTTTCAACAATCCACAACAGCTTAAAGGCTTGTTGGGAATGGATACGCATCTTACCGATATCTTTCTGCCCATAACCATTAACGGCGATATGGCGTTAATAAAAGCCATTGCCTACCTGTTATGGCAATACGAACAACAGCAACCCGGTAAAGTGCTCGACTATGAATTTATAAAGCAAAATACCGAAGGCTTCCACGAATACATCAGCGATCTGCAACAGCAGAACCTGGAACATTTATCACAAGCTTGCGGCATTTCTATTGCCCAAATAACGGAAGTAGCAGAGCTGTTAAAGAACAAAACCCGCATTATTGCCTGTTGGGCTATGGGGCTTACACAGCATGTGAACGCCGTTGATACCATTAAAGAAATTGTGAACCTGTTGTTGCTGAAAGGCAGCATTGGTAAACCGGGCGCAGGCACCTGCCCCGTACGTGGGCATAGCAATGTACAGGGCGACCGTACCATGGGAATATATGAAAAACCCAGTCAGCAGTTCCTGAACAATATAGCCGGCAATTTTAATTTTCAGCCACCGCAACATCATGGGTACGATGTGGTAGAAGCCATTAAAGCCATGCATGGCGGCAAAGCAACGGTGTTTATTGCCATGGGTGGAAACTTTTTATCGGCCACACCCGATACCAATTACACAGCTACAGCATTAAGTAAATGTTCGTTAACCGTACATGTATCAACCAAGCTTAACCGCAGTCACCTGGTGCATGGTAAAGAAGCGCTTATTCTTCCCTGTCTGGGCCGTAGCGATAAAGACATGCTTAATGGCGAAGAACAAATTGTATCGTGCGAAAACTCCATGGGCGTAATTCAATTATCGAAAGGGGTTTTGCAACCCGTATCGGACCAGTTGTTAAGCGAACCGGTGATCGTTTGCCGGTTGGCCAAAGCCACCCTGGGTAATAGCAGCCAGGTAAACTGGGATAAATATTTACAACACTACGATCATATACGTACCGATATTGAGCGCACTATTGCCGGGTTTAGCGATTACAATAAACGGGTTCGCGAACCAGGCGGTTTTTATTTGCCTAATTGTAACCGCGAAGGTTCATTCAATACGGTAAGTAAAAAAGCGCATTTCAATATTGCGCCCATCACTACCATAAAATTGCACGCTAATGAATTATTGATGATGACCATTCGCAGCCACGACCAGTTCAACACCACTATTTATGGTTTGAACGATCGTTACCGTGGTATTTATAAAGAACGGCGGGTAATACTCATGAACCAGCAGGATATGAATGAGCGTGAACTAAAGCAGGGAGATGTGGTAGACATTTACAATCATCATGGCGGGGTTGAGCGGGTAGCCCATAAATTTATTGTTGTGCCCTACCCTATTCCGGTTAAATGTACGGCCACCTATTTTCCAGAAGCCAATGTGTTAGTTCCTGTGAATAGTGTGGCCAAAAAAAGTAACACGCCTGTTTCAAAAGCTGTAGTTGTTACTGTTAAGAAGGCTTCTGTTTAGCTGGTAACTTATGAGAATGTAGGTTAGAAGTTGTTCAGTTATTCAGTTCATAGTTCACAGTTCTTTTCGGGATTCAAAAGTATTGGCCGAGCTGTTGCCGCTCACCATTGCCGATTCACGAAAAGCGAGTCTGGAAATTCGGAGGCCCCTTTCACGTTTGCCGTTTCACGTTTCACGATAGCGAGCCTGCATATAAACGAGCCAAAAAAGGCCGCGAAGAAACCAGTTTAAACCTATTAAACCAGTCTCCCCGCAACCCTGAAGGTGAACCCTGTAAAACTAACCTTCCATAACCCTAAAACTTAGTACTACTAAACCATTTATTTAACTAGTTAATTTACCTTCTTTTATAGCGACCCACCAACTCCCCATATGCCAACACATGTCCCTCCATCGCCTTCTCCAGTGTATTCCGGTTGGTATCGGGTGAAAGCGTAAGCGGCGCATCCAGCGCATACACCTTAAAATAATAGCGGTGAATGCCGTATGGCGGGCAGGGGCCTCCATATTTATTCTCTCTAAAATCATTGATTCCCTGCTCTTTAAATAATATATCCTCCTTTATGTGCGAAGACACCGGAATGTTCCAGGCCAGCCAGTGCACCCAGGCGCGTATGGGCGCATCGGGGTCATCCATTATAAGCGCCAGGCTTTTGGCCGTGGGCGGAATATCATAAATATCTATCGGCGGATTAACATTGGCCCCATCGCAGGTAAACCGCGGCGGAATAAACCCGTTGGTCTCAAACTCGGTACTGCTGATATGCAGAGCGGCAATGTTGCGAAAGGTTTGTCGGGCTGAAATATCGGCGGTGGTAAATTTCATGGCTATACTTTAGATATAGTTTGGTGTTTAATTCAGCGTATAACCAAATGTAACGTCCTTACAAAACTTTAACAATGACGATGATCACACATTGTTGTGACGGCCGCAATAAGGCGAGTGGGTAATTCATTGCTATAAGTCAATTAGCTACAACAATTTGACCTGCTTCATTCAATAACTTTTCCCTTTTAACCGTTATATATACACAAATGCCCGCCCGCCCGAACAAAGTTCAGTCGGTTCCCTCCATTAAACCTACCCATAACCCCTACGTCATACATAATAATGATTAGGAGCATGTACTTTAACCAGTAATCAGATGGATTACAAGTTGATATACTTGCAAACCGCAGTGCAGCAGTTGTATTATTGTGATGTGGTTTACTTCTCTTCACTAAAAAAATCACTGTTATGTCCAGCTATCCTTTCAATGCAAGCTTCACTAAGCAATTCAGACAGGAACAACCCGTGACATTCTGTGCTGAAGAAAAACCGGTTCAACAGCTCGTTTTAAGCACCTACAGCCGCATGAACGATACAGAAGTAAATGCCTTAGGTAAATCGCTTAACGAACAATTGTTTGATAACGCCATCATTCACCGCCTTCTTACAAAGCTTACCTTAAATGATATAAGAGATGCAGCCCGCTTAACAGCTTTTGTAAAAGACACCCATCAGGAACTAAGCAACCACGCCAGTGCGGAACCTTTCACTGCGCAATACTATAAACACCTAATTGAATTGCTCACGTCCTTCCAGGAGTTGTTGGATGAGTACGACATGAATGGACAGGAATTATTAATGGGTAATTTAAATGCCTGCTATTTTAATGAAACCAGCTTTGCCGTTAACCAGTCGGTTGACAGTGAAGAAGTGGCTACCATGCACCGTATTATTGAAGACTTCCTGTACCAGGTGGGCGAGTACTATCAGTACTTTCATCTGTTGCTTCAAAAAGAATCGGAGCAGACAGAAAATAAGAACCGCGTTACGGTTATGTCGCACGTATCTTATTACCTCGATACCCTGATCACCTGCACAGAAAAAATGATCATCAATATAGAAGCAACGCTTGATATGTTGTTGGAGTGGGAAACTTCACTGCAAAGCCGTGAATCACAAATGTTGTTCAACTAGTTCATAATTCACAGTTAACTGTTCTCAGTTCCTTTAAGTTTGAGATCCTGAGCGTTTTGATCATCTCAATTTCCATTTTGCGCGATACCACATGCATGTGCACATAACTTTTCTCAATATTGGTATATGTACAAAATTCTTCTATGGTAATAAGCGCACGTTGTTGCTTACCATAATAACTACGCATTTGCTGCATCTTCTGCCGCGCGTCGTCATAACTTATTGACATAATTCTGGAAACATCTATTGCACTAATATGCCATTGTATAAAAAATGGCCTGGTTTCGTCCTGTATCTTACTGAAACAGGGAAGTGCTTTAGACCTTACATGTGTTCTGGTAACTTTAGTTTTTTGAGCAGTAACGGAGATTTGTGGAATAAAGGCCATACCATGATTCATTTAATACCCGCCTGGTGTAAAAACCAAACGTGCAAGTTTTGCCAATAACGGCTCGGCTTACCAATCAGAATGCCTTTCCAATATATTATAGACACCTCTACTATATGCTCATTTGTAAAGGGTGGGCTAATTTACAACTTTCAGGTATACACGGCGAAAAAAATTAACACACATTTGATATTAATCAAAACTACTCCGCAGCACGCCTTCTAACCCCAATCTGGCATAATAATTATGTGAGATATTGGTTACACACAACCCGGGGTATATGGAAAATAAAAAACACATTTTCAACGATAAGCTGCATTGGTATAAAGACGCCATTATTTACGAACTGCATATAAAAGCATTTTGCGACAGCAATGGCGATGGTATTGGTGACTTTGGCGGCCTGCTCGAAAAACTCGATTACCTGCAGGAACTGGGTGTAAATACCATTTGGCTATTGCCCTTTTACCCCTCGCCCCTGCGCGATGATGGCTACGATATTGCCGACTATTATAAAATAAACCCAACCTATGGCAATATTGCGCAGCTGAAAACACTGCTCGATGAGGCCCATCAGCGCAACCTGAAGATCATTACCGAGCTGGTCATAAACCATACCTCTGACCAGCATCCCTGGTTTCAACGGGCCCGTAATGCCCCAAAAGGGTCACCCGAAAGAAATTTCTATGTATGGACCGACGACCCTACTCAATATAAAGACGTACGCATCATATTTCAGGACTTTGAAGCCAGCAACTGGACCTGGGACCCCGTTGCGCAACAATATTACTGGCACCGCTTTTTTCACCACCAGCCCGATCTCAATTACGACAACCCACAGGTGCAAAAAGAAGTATTCAACATCATTGATTTCTGGTGTAAAATGGGGGTTGATGGTTTCAGGCTCGATGCCGTGCCGTATTTGTACGAACGCGAAAGCACCAATGGCGAGAACCTGCCCGAAACGCATGCCTTTCTGAAACGCTTACGCGCGCATGTAGACGAGAAGTTTCCCGGCACCGTTCTACTGGCCGAAGCCAATATGTGGCCCGAAGATTCAGCTTCGTATTTTGGCGACGGTGATGAATGCCATATGAACTATCACTTCCCTGTAATGCCCCGCATGTTCATGGCATTACAAATGGAAGACCGCTACCCTATTACCGATATTTTTGATCAAACCCCTACTATACCACCCAACTGCCAATGGGCCATCTTTTTGCGTAACCATGATGAACTTACGCTTGAAATGGTTACCGATGAAGAGCGCGACTATATGTACAAAGTGTATGCAAAGGACCCCAAGGCGCGTATAAACCTCGGTATTCGTCACCGGCTGGCGCCATTGATGGAAAATAACCGCGAGAAAATAGAGCTGCTCAATTCGCTGTTGTTCTCACTGCCCGGCACACCTGTAATTTATTACGGCGATGAAATTGGCATGGGCGATAATTTTTATTTAGGTGACCGCGACGGCGTACGTACCCCTATGCAATGGTCGCCCGACCGTAATGCCGGGTTCTCACATGCCAACCCGCACCAACTATATCTGCCGCTAATACTCGATCCTGAATATCATTACGAGTCGGTGAATGTAGAAATGCAGCGCCGTAATACCTCATCGCTTTTCTGGTTTATGAAACGCATGATAAACATGCGAAAGAAACACAAAGCATTTGGCCGTGGCGATCTTACTTTTTTAAATGTCGACAACCCGAAAGTGCTGGCCTTTTTACGCAGGTATGAAGAAGAAACGCTGTTGATCGTTGTAAACCTGTCGAAGTTTGCACAGGTATCGGAAGTGCCGCTGGAAGGTTATAAAGGCTATGCGTTGATAGAACTGATGAGCAGGAATAAATTCCCGGCTGTAGGTAAGGCCGAAACCTATTTCTTTACGCTTGGTCCGCATACATGGTTATGGTTCTCGCTCGAAAAAGCGCATCCTGAAATTGATGATAAGAAGGCTATTCCGTTGTTGACGGTAAATAAACTGCAGGATGTTGTTGCAAATAAATCAACCAGGGCCGAGCTGGAGAATGCCGTACTACCCGGCTATCTTAAACAATGCAAATGGTTTACCGGCCGGGCGCGTCAGGTGCACAATATGGAGGTCATAAATTATGTTCACGTTGATTCAACGGCGAACGCCTTAATATTACTGATTGAAGTAACCTATGAAAGCGGACTGCCCGAAATGTACCAACTGATGGTAACTTTTGCACAAGACCCGGTTGCCCGCAAACTGGCAAATAGTTTTCCGCAATCCATTATTGCCTATATTCATATGGGTGAGCAGGAAGGTATTTTGTGCGATGCATTGTTCGTAACCACTTTTCAACAATGGCTTTTACATAACCTGGTGCGCAATGAATCACTTACCGATGGCGACAATAACCTCATATGGTTTCATAACAACAGTGCATTGACCAATTACGCGGCACAACACGAAGACATAAAATCAAAAAAGTTTGAGGGTGACCGGTACAATGGTTCCATTACATATGATAACAATTTCTTTTTGACCATTTACCGGCGGGTTGATTATTTTGTAAATCCCGATACAGAAATAACCCATTTCCTTAGCGAAACGGTAAAATATGAATATGTACCCGCCTTTTTGGGCGCTATTGAATGGAGCACCGACAAAGGCATGATCACCACAGGCATGTTACAGGTAATGGTTGAAAACCACGGCAGCGGCTACAGTTATATGAAGGAACGCGTGTACAATTACATTGAAAGAATTCTGGCGTTGAACCAGGATAACCTGCCCACCTGGGAAATGCAGGGCAGCCTTACCGAACCAGCGTCTTTTGAAGAGTTGCCCAATGAACTTAAAGATTTATTAGGAAGCCGTGCAGCCGAACAGGCAAAGCTGATAGGCACCCGAACCGGACAAATGCATTTGGCGCTGGCAGCGGGTAAAGAGATCAAGGATTTTAAACCAGAAGAATTTTCACTCCACTATCAACGTTCCCTGTTTTCGGCCATGGTATCGCTGGTACGGGAAGTATTTCAGAACCTGAAAAGGAGCCTTAACAAATTGCCACAGGAACTGCAGGCAGAAGCAGAGGAATTACTAAAACATCGTGACGATGTATTGAACGTATTTAAAAAGATCTACACCAAAAAGCTGGATGTACTAAAAATAAGGATCCATGGGTTTTATACCTTAAGCCAGGTATTGCTAACAGGGAAGGACATTGCCATTCAGGGTTATGGTGGCGATCCGTTGCGGCCGTACAGTGAAAGGCGGTTGAAAAGATCGCCCCTGCATGATGTAGCCACCATGCTGCGCTCGCTGCATAATGCTGCATATGAAGGATTTCAGGAGAACCATCATATTTTGGATGAGAACCGACCGAAGTATACGCCTTTTTTAAGGTTGTGGGCGCATTATATGGGTGGCTTTTTTATGAAGGCATATCTCGATGCGGTAGCAGGCAGCCAGTTTGTTCCAACTGACAGAAGCGATTTCAGGGTAATGATCCAAACGTTCTTATTGGAGAAATCGTTGAATGATCTGAATCATGCGTTGAATAACAACATTAATTCTATTGTGGTGCCTATGAGGACGATTAAGATTATTATTAAGTAGGATGCCGGCAATCGTCAATCGTGAATCGGCAATGGTTGCCGAAGTTTATGGCCGCTATCGTGAAACGGTCCGCCAGCTGGCGGATGAAACGTGAAAGGGGCCGCTCAATTACTTCTTCATTTTACATTCGTAATTCAACATTCGTCATTCTTTTTTTTCACACCCGCCGCAGGCGGTGTGTGAAAAAAAAGAGCGGTTCGTCTTAACGAACCGCCCCCGTCTAACGTTGGTAGCTTGCTTTATGCTATCAGCGTTTGCTTAACCAAATTCAGGTTTTCGGGTTAAGATAACAGATTTATTCTGCTTTCCGGAATATAGTTTTCTGCTCCCGTTCTTGCCTCTTTACAAACAATTTGAAACAGTTTTTCTATCTTCCTGCTTAACCGATCGCCTTTTGATTAATCTGATATAAATTTACTATTTGTATAAAGCAGAAACAATGACCGTCATCATACCCCAAAAAATTATTCCCCGGCGGCACATTTTTGAATGATCTCAATCAATATCGTGCTACTTATTTAATTTGTATCTGCTTAATCATCACTCAATTGCATTTTCTTGTGAACAAGCGGCGCACTAAAATCGTTACAAGTACAATTGAAGTAATAATAATCGGTAAATTACTATCGAAATCAAAACGGTTCCGGTTAGTTTATGACAACATTCTGGACTGAAAATAGCATCCTTACAAATCAAAATGAAACCACCCCGCCTGGTGAGATCTTCGATGAATTTTGTCAGGCCATTGGTTACTATTACCAACAGAAAGGTTATAAGTACACCAGAAGCCGTCCTAAGGTTAAAATTGAATCGCGCGACCTTTTTGTAGAGATCAATTTTTGGAGCAGCCGTAGCAATATGGCGGGCAGTAGCGTTGGGTTGGAAATACTGCCCTACGTTGGTTCCAAAAAATTAAAAAAATGGATCAAAACAAATAAGACCGGTCGCAATGAATATATTTACGGACCTACCAAATACGATTTCCGTTTTCAGAATATTTATGGCGCCACCGTTGATTTCTTTCTCGACCTTATTTTAAAGATCGATAAGTACATTGCCGAGCAGCTTGATATAGCTGATAACAAAAAATTCATCGACAAACTGCTTACTGAAAACAGCAACGAGATCATCACCGATAATTTTGCCTGCTATCTCGCCATGAACAACGATCTCCGGTTACAGGAGTTTATTGAATCGCATCCTGATGGGGTCAGTAGTGAATTAGTTGCTAAACTAAAAGAACTGACCCAGGAGGACCGTGAATCGGCGAATCGTGAAACGTGAAACGGCTGTTCAATTTTGAAGCTCGCCTCTGTAATCGTGAGGCGGCAATCGTCGGCAATCGGCAATAAAATTCGAGCGGCGTAAGATCAGTTATTAATCTCAAAGCGCGGCAGCCCTTTATCAACTTTATCGCCTCTATCAACTTTTCAACTAGTCAACTCGTCAACCTACCACTTACTACTCACCTCCAACACACTCTCATTACCAGTACGATCAACGGCAGTAACAGCAATACCATTTAACTTATTCTTTCCTGAAGCAAGACCTAATGACAAAGTGCGATCATTACGATTGAGGATAATGTAATTCCATTTATCGGCATACTGATAATATACTACATAATGAAACACGTCGCTTTCATTGGGGTGTGTCCAATTAATTCTTAAAGAGTCATCTACAGTTACAGCAGTAATGTGGGGCGGTTCGGGCGCCTCTTTATCAAGCCAGGTGCTGGAAGGCACCAGGGCCTGTTTTTTATACGGCCCATTGATAACAGCTTTAGCCAGGGTTGCATCCTTTATAAGCGAACCAATACTCCAATGTACATCGCCATTGCTTTTAGGCAACATGCCTCTGCTGATCATGATCTGGTTTACTACTTCTGTTGCATTTGTGGCAGTTGTATCGCCACCAACACTTATACCCGGCCATAAATGGCGGTCCATTTTATTTTCATTTATCCACCAGCCAAGTAAAATAGGAAAGCTGAGGGTTGAACTATTTATTTTCCAGTATAATTGAGGCGTAAAATAATCTATCCAGCCCTGATTCAACCAAAGGCGTGCATCGGCGTACAATTGATTGTACTGATCGAGCCCTTCTGCAATGGAAGGATACCCGGGTCGCCAGGTGCCAAAGGGACTCAATCCGAATTTCACATGTGGCTTCTCGGCCTTAATGTTTGTATATACCTGTTGAATAAGTTCATTTACGCTGTTGCGGCGCCAGTCGCCCCGGCTAAGGTTACCACCACTGCTAACATAAGCAGTCCAGCTTGCCGAATCGGGGAAATCTGCATTACCGTTATATGAAGGATACGGATAGAAATAATCATCAAAATGCACTCCATCTATATCGTATCGTTTAACAATATCCATCACTACTGCATTGGCATGTTCGCTGGTGCCTTTTAATGATGGATCGAACCACCAGTGACCGTCTTTTAATTTCACTACAAGGTCACTTCTTTTTTTCACCATCGAGTTTTCCGACACTTCACCGCCGGCAGGCGAATGTGCCCTGTATGGGTTTAACCATACATGCAGTTCGAGCCCGCGATCGTGCGCGGCTTCAATCCAAAATTGTAAAGGATCATAAAAAGGTGATGGCGCTTTGCCTTGTTTACCGGTAAGAAAGTATGACCAGGGTTCCAGCTTGCTTTCATACAAAGCATCGGCCTGTGGCCGTACCTGGAAGATCACGGCATTGAAATTATGCGCCTTTAAAAAATCGAGGAGTTGAATGGCTTCCTTTTTTTGCTGTTCTGTTGAAGAACCTCTTTTACCCGGCCAGTTAATATTGGCTACTGTTGCTACCCATGCTGCCCTGAACTCTGTTGCCGCTTTTGGCCCCTGCCTTTCGGGCTCAACAATTCCTTTTGGCGGAACAGCTGTTGTTGTAACTGTTACTTTTTTTGAGTGACGACATGAATACAATGTAACTACCAACAGGCAGCTTGCCACAAACAGGAAAAACCTATTAACCATAGAAATAGAAAAGTACTTTTTTAATTTACAGAAGCGCTAAAAATATAACAATTAGGTGTAACACGCAATGCGAAACGGTGAACATACAATACAAAACGGTCAATGAAGGATATTAAACGAGGGGTGCATAAAAACGCAGGAGTATAAATATGTAACCCGAATGCTTCTTTTCAACACTTGAAGCTCTTGCTGCCTCATTTTGCAACGGCAGTGGGTGACTTTTCTGCCCCGGTGAGTGACTTCCCTTGCTAACTGCGTAACCCGCCCCATTACTGCAACACTTTAGACACCTGCTGCGCAACTTTATGGCATAAGTGCGCAGCTCCACTTCATTGGTGCGGCACAAAGGTGTTTTGCTGCGACACTTACCTGTTTTGCTGCGTGATTTTATTATTAAGTGCTGCAGTTGTTCACAACAGTGTGACACTTATAGCAGGAAGCGTAGCACCTGATGAACGGGATCATGCACTTTAGCTGAGAGGTTAGCACCAGTTGGCTGTAATCACGCACCAGAAGAACATAGTTACGCAGCAAGACTGCTGTGCAACACACTTTTTTGTTTTGCTGCCAAATCATTAACGCAAAACGCCCAACACGAGTCACGTGCTGAGCGTTTTACATTGAGATTGAGCCCTTTATTAAGGCAATATCTTCACCTGGATGTTCCTGTAATACACTTTACTATTGGGATCGTGCCCCTGTAAAGCGAACGTGCCACTTGAAAGTACGCGGCCTTTCATATCATCGCTACGTTTTACATTATCAGGCTCGGTAT
This sequence comes from Niastella sp. OAS944, assembly GCA_024809215.1. GTDB lineage: Bacteria > Bacteroidota > Bacteroidia > Chitinophagales > Chitinophagaceae > Niastella. The sequence goes on from JANUBW010000001.1 coordinate 1,149,884, forward strand.
ATTCAACCACTGTTTTACCGTTAATTTTAGTGGTCACCTTTTTACCCTGTACAATGATCTCTTCGGTGTACCACTCATTATCTTTTACAAAAACCTCTTTTACATCCTGCACCGCATACAGGCTGCCTGTACGGCGCCAGTCGGTATGTGAGTTGTTCACCTGAACTTCATAGCCTTTCGAAGGCCAGCCGCCCTGCTGAAAAGCGGTATGAAAATAAATGCCTGAATTGGAGCCGGGTGTTGTTTTTACCTCAGCTTTAAAATGGAAATTGGTGAAGTTATGATCACCTACCTTGCCATCGTAAAAAAGGTGTGCTACATCACCATGGGCTATGATCATTCCGCTATCTACAGTAAAAGATGCTGCATTATCGCCCACCTTCCAGTCATTAAGCGTTTTGCCGTCGAACAGCGATACAAATCCCTTTGACTTTTTTTGTGCAACTGCTACACCACCCAGCATACAGGCTGCTATTGTTAACAGGTATGATAACTTTTTCATGCTTTTCATTTGCATGAAGGTAGGTGTTTAGCAAATGCAGTACAGTCAATCATTTTTTAAGCGGCTTTCTTTTTATTTTCTTTAAAGCGCTTGTCGGGTATACCATCTTTTTTCAAACGTTTTGTAGTATCACCGGCAGGTGCCTGGTTGGCTTTCCAACGTTTGTTATCAGCAGCTACATCTTTCTTCCAGCGTTTTGTGGTATCGCCGGCCGGAGCTGCATTAGCTTTCCATTTTTTGGGTTCGCCATCTTTTTTCCAACGCTTGGTAGTGTCGCCAGCCGGAGCAGGATTGCCTTTCCATTTCTTGTCGGCTGCACCGTCTTTTTTCCAATGCTTTGCGGTATCACCGGCGACGGCATTTGCTTTCCATTTCTTTTCAACTGCACCGTCTTTCTTCCAACGTTTTGCAGTGTCGCCGGCAGCTGCATTGGCTTTCCATTTTTTGTCGGCCCCGCCGTCTTTTTTCCAATGCTTTGCAGTGTCACCGGCAGCAGCATTGCCTTTCCATTTCTTATCAGCTGCACCATCTTTCTTCCAATGTTTTGCAGTATCACCGGCAGCCCCGTTATTTTTCCATTTCTTATCGCCTGCGCCATCTTTTTTCCAACGTTTTGTAGTATCGCCAGCCGGCGCCTGGTTCTTTTTAAAAGCACCCTGATTTTTAGCTACTTCTTTTTTAGCGTGGGGATTTTGCGCAAAATTATAACCGGTAAATGCAACTAATAAACAAATAACAAGTAAGACTTTCTTCATAATAGATATTGTTTCTTTTCTGAACTAACAAAAATAAAACCAAAAATATCAATTAAAATTGCATTAACCGGTTATAAAAAAAATAGCCTAGCGTTTTCCAACCCAATGCGGATAAATAGGCACCTGTTCGCTTACTGCATCCAGTTTCAATAAGTGCTCAGGCAATAAGTTCCAGCCTGTGGCTTCAATATTCTCCAACAATTGTTTTTCATTACGGGCGCCTATTACAATATTTGATACCGTTTTATTTTGCAGCAGCCAGTTGATGGCGATCTGCGAAACGGTTTTACCTGTTTCTCCCGCTATTTGTACTAACACATCAACTACGTTGTACAAAAGTTCATCGGCTACCGGGGGCGCACCAACCAGTCCGCCCGCTTTTATTCTGCCCTCTGGCAATGGGCTATCACGTTTGATCTTGCCAGTTAACCTACCCCAGCCCAGCGGGCTCCAAACCATAAGGCCCAGTCCCTGGTCTTGCAACATAGGCATCAATTCCTGCTCATAATCGCGCCCTATGAGCGAATAATATCCCTGGTAAATAATGTACTTCTCCAGGTTATTCCTTTCCGAAACAGCCAGCGATTTCATCAGCTGCCAGGCAGTAAAGTTTGAAGCGCCAATATACCGCACCTTGCCGCTAGTAACCAGGTAGTCTAATGTTCGCAGGGTTTCTTCTACGGGCGTTTCATCATCGGGGCCATGCATAAAGAACACATCAATATAATCGGTACCCAGGCGTTTCAAACTGTCTTCGGCTTCTTTTATAAGGTGGTACCGGCTGCTGCCTCTATCGTTGGGATGTTCGCCCATGCTGTATGTTGCCTTAGTAGCAATGATCACTTTATTGCGCCGGCCCTTTATGACTTGGCCCAACACTTCTTCTGATGCCCCCTGTGAATACACATTGGCCGTATCAAAAAAATTAATGCCTCTTTCCAGTGAAATATCAACGAGGCGCGAAGCTTCTTTGGCATCGGTATCGCCCCAACGCTTAAAGAATTCATTGGTGCCGGCAAAGGTGCCTGTGCCTAAACTTAATACTGGTACTTTTAATCCTGATCTTCCTAAATTCCTGTATTCCATTTTTTGTGAATTTTGTTATCACAAAACTCACAAACCGGCAAAAGGCTATAAAGGACATATATCACGTATTTGGTGTGATAAACATCACGCGCCTGTCAGGCGGCTAAGCGTTTCGCGGGTTACACCCAGGTAAGATGCGATGAGGGATTTGGGAACACGTTGAAACAACCCGGGGTATTGGGTTAGAAGGTTTTCATAGCGGTCTTTTGCTGTACCGCTTATAAGGCATAATGTTCTATGTTGAAGTTCGATAAGATCAGCAGTTGTTTTCTTTCTAAAGAAGTATTCCATCTTACGCAGTTCCCGGCAAAGTTTTTCGCGGTTCTCTAAAGTAATAAAGAGGGTATCGCAATCTTCAAGACAATCAACCTGCAATTTGGCAGGGGTTTTATCATGATAAGCCTTGGGATCGGTGATCCACCATTCCTGCATGGCGAATTGAATAATGTGCTCTTTGCCTTCGGGATTTATATGCGATGCTTTCATTAGGCCACTGAGCAGAAAATATTCATTATGCACATACTCCCCTTCCCTGATGATATTCTGATGCTTTTTAAATTTTATGGATGAGAAATGCGAAAGCACCAGCTCATATTCTTCATCGGTTAATGGTACTATTTGTTCTATTTGTTTACGCAGGATGTTGCTCATGGGTGGCTGATTGTGGGTTTATAACAATGTTGGCCGGCATTTGTTTGTAATGCAGAAAAGCGCCCCAATAATTTAGAGCGCCTTTCTGTTCATACTTTATACCACAGGCATTAACTTTTCTTATTTTCTTTAAACCGTTTGTCGGGGGTTCCGTCTTTTTTCTTGTGCTTAACAGTAGTATCGGCTGCAGCCTGATTCTTTTTGTAACGCATATCGGGCGTTCCATCTTTTTTTACGGGACCGGCAGTTGCATCTTTAGCCGGTGCTTTTTTAGTTTCTTTTTTAGCAACATCTTTTTTAGCCGGCGCGGTTTGGGCAAAGCCAATACCTGTACAGGCAAATAACATACAAAGAATAACCAGGATCTTTTTCATAACTGTTACTTTTTGTTTAACTTAATATTCAAATGTAAACCCAAAAAACCACACAAAACCTGCGTTAACTACCCATTAAAAAATACCTATTGCCATCTGTAGCCGAACGAATAAAACAATTTAACAGTAATCGCCAGCCCCAATATACCGCCTTCAAATACCGGGCAATGGCCAAAGATGCATTTACCTTTTACCGGGGCACAGCCCATGTATTTTACGATGATCTGCTGCATGTAAACCCGTTGCCTGCATCGCCGCTCGCCTGGATCTGCGGTGATCTGCATATTGAGAATTTTGGCAGTTACAAAGGTGATAACAGGCTGGTTTACTTCGACATCAACGATTTTGATGAATCCCTGCTGGCCCCTGTAGCCTTTGACCTTACCCGAATGGCAACAAGTATTGTTGTTGCGCTTGTTGTAATGGGCGCCACCAATACAGCGGCTAAAAACATGGCGCTCCACTTTCTTAAGACATATTCAGCGGTATTAGCCAAAGGCCGGAGCCGGTATATTGAACCGCAAACCGCCAGCGGCATTGTACGCAGCTTTTTACTAAAAGTGAGCGAACGCAGGCAAAAAGAACTGGTAAAAGAACGCACTATTAAAAAAGACGGACAACTGGCTCTTTATATAGATAACGAGCGGCTTTTCAAATTAGACAGATCGTTAAGATCGGCCTTATGTGACTTCGCTTTTACCTGGATGCATAACAGCGCGCATCAACACCAGTTTCAGGTAATAGATGCCGGGTTTCGGTTAGCCGGTACAGGCAGCATTGGCCAAAAGCGTTACCTTTTTTTACTGGAACGGGTAAACGGTGAACGTAAATACCTGTTGCTCGATATGAAACATGCCCAACAACCTGTATTGCAATCACAGCTATCTGTTAAACAACCCCAATGGTCATCAGAAGCTGAACGCATAGTGGCCATTCAGGAACGAATGCAAAACATTTCACCCGCATTATTGGGTGTTGGCATATTTAAAAATGAATCATACGTACTAAAAGAGATGCAGCCCACGGCCGATAAAATAAACTTTGCTGCACTGGAAAACAGGTACAACCATATTGAAGATGTATTGAGTAACATGGCCCTGGTGGCAGCCTCGGCCCATTTAAGAAGTTCGGGCCGGCAGGGGGCTGCTGTCTCCGATGAGTTGATTGAATTTGGGCGGAATGGTTCGTGGGTAGAACCTATCATCAATTATGCCTTACAATATGCCAGCCAGGTAAAAACTGATCATCAGCTTTACCTGGAGGCTTACCGTGCGGGATTCTTTAAATAAAAATAGTAAGGCTCCCCATTGTGTTGGAGAGCCTTACTACCATTATTTTTTATTATTTACATTTTACAACCCAGCCTTTTGAAATGCCGTTGATGCCTGTTACATCACCGCCATCGGCTGAGGCATATCCGGCAATTACAAAACTGCCATCAGCGGAAGAAACAACTGCGCCTGGCAACTCTTGGCCCGGACCGCCAAAGGAGCGTTGCCATAATTTTTTACCAGTATTGGTTAGCTTTACAGCCCAAAGATCTTTATCGCCATGATTACCGGTAACATCACCGTCACTGCCATTAGAAAATCCTAAAGCTATATAACCGCCATCAGCTAATTGAGTTATTGAATATCCTTCATCCCAGCGACCACTGCCTAAAGTAGCCTGCCACGTTTTTTGACCATTGTTATCTAATTTCAACACCCATACATCATCATCACTGCCATGCAGGCCATTTGCATCGCCATCGTTACTTTTAGTACTGCCAATTAAAATGCTGCCGCCATCTTTTGTTGCAATGATGTCGTCAGCACCATCACTTTGTGAGCCGCCATATAATTTGGTCCAGATCTTATTGCCGCTGGCATCTAGCTTGAATACAACCACATCAGCACTTCCGTGTCCACCGCTGATATCGCCATCATTGCTGCTTGAATATCCCGCAAGCAAATAACCACCATCGGCGGTTGTGGTTAAGGTACCATTCCCGTCATAAGCAGAACCACCAAATGTTTTTTTCCATACCTCCTGGCCGCTGGCGTCTAACTTAAACAATAAAATATCCTGCCCGGCTATACCTGCTATCAGATAGCCGCCATCAGCAGTATTTAAAACCTTATTACCCGAACCGCCAAAAAACTTTTCCCAGGCTATACTACCATCCGCATTCAGTTTGATAACGCTTAAATCAGAACCAATATAAGCACCCTGGGCGTTGAGAACATTTCTATTTCCCGTTGCTATATATCCGCCATCCGGCGTTTTTGTAATTGAAAAAAGAAAGCCCATTGCATTGGCAAGCGTCTCCCATACCTTGTTACCATTGGCATCCGTTTTAAATACCCAGCATTTGCCAAGGCTTGCTCCCGGAACCTGGCAAGATCCGGAAAATACATAACCACCATCGGTATCCACCATTACACTCTCGATGGAACTGTAAGTGCCGGCAGTAAATGCCTTTTGCCAAAGCATGGTATAAAGCTGTTGGTTAACTGTTATAACCTTTGGCGTTACAGTAGATGAACCTACAGGCGATATGGTTATAGTACCTGTTTTCGTTGCGCTTGTATTATCGGCTATTACCGATAGCTTAACAACCGTGGCACCCGAACCTCCTTTCAATGTATCTAACTTCAACCAGGTTTCAGCACCTGCAGAAAGTGTGATTGCCCAATCGATGCCCGACTGAACAGTGAATGTATCAACAAAACCGGCAATAGTGCCTACCTCCATAGCCGGCCGGCTGATGGTAAGCGTAGATGTAGATGGGTTTGATGGATTACCAGGGATCGTAGGCGTTGTACCGTCAGGATTATCAATTGAGCCTTCTTTTTGACAGGAACTTGCAATGACAAGGGTTGTCAATGCAGAAAACAAATACCGTTTCATACAAAGGTGTGGTTAGGGGTTAAACGTTAAACCGGAAATGCAACCGGCAACCCCCATAACGGTATAGTAGTCTGTTAAGTATTATTGCTGATCAAAATATTAAAAAAATACCCCCGCAATGCGGGGGGGGTAAGTACTTTCTCCTAAAATAAAATTATCTATTATTACTTCTTATTACCAAAAAGTTGGCAATAAACTGGAAGGCAACAAAACCAATCAGGAATACCGTTGCCAGGTTCTCGAACAATGCCAGGTTACCGTTAAATGCAGCACCTAGAGCACCAAGCCCTATCACCGCCATGGCAATGGTATAGATCATAAACGCATTATACTTTGCAGGCATAAACATTACCCCAAGCGGTATCATCATAACAAACCCATAAGCCGCAACGAAAAGATATCGTTCATCACCCAATAACGCATACGCTATTAAACCGCCTACCAAAATGGCCAGGCTTATTGCTACAAAGTTGGAGCTTATTTTCTCCTGTTTGTTGAGCATGAATTTACCATACGGATTGAACCGCAGGAATAAATTACTCAATGGCCGTATTACCCAGGTTGAAAATGCAAAGATCGTTAGCGCAATTATTATCGGAAATAAAAAAGGTTCAAGGGCAGGGTTCGATTTAGACAATTGATTTAATGCCCGGGTGCCAAAATAAAGCCCCAGGATAACACCCCACTGGTATTTGGCCGACAGGTTACCTATCCAAAAAGCATATCTTAAAAACAACCTGTAAATAAGGTATTTTGCTTTTAGCGCCTCTATCATTCCCTTTTGCGCATAGTCGTAATTGGGATTGTTCTTCAACGCTTCTTTAAAATGCTTCAGCGCTTTTTTATGATCGCCTTTTTCCAACAATCCCCAGCCATAGTTGGCATGGGTATATGCATTGTTGGGGTCCTGTCTTAATGCACCTTCTATGGTTTGAAAAGATTCTTCCTTTCTATTTAGTTTTATCAATACCGTGCTTCGCACATTCAATGCCAGCAGGTCTTCGGGATCAATTTCCAATGCCTGGTTGGCCAGGTTTAATGATTCCTCATATTGCTTGCGGGCTAATTTAATATTGGCAAACCAGGCAAAATAATCGGCGGTGTATGGGTCAAGCGAAATAGATTGCTGAATACTTTTTTCCGCATCATCATACTTGTCTTTCTGAATATCGATCCTCGATTTCATAAAGTATAAATGAGCGGTATCGGGTGAAAGCCCAATGGCATCTTCGATAATGCTTTCTGCTTTATCTATTCTATCCTGTTGAAGATTCAGTTCTGCCAGCAATGCCAGGTAGTGAATGTTAGTGGGTTCCTGTGCCAGTAACTGCCGCAGGATCTTCTCTGCTGCGTCGTATTTTTTTTGCTGAATGAGAATGCCAACTTTCGAAAGACTGTGCTCCGTCATGTCACTTTTTTATTTTTAAATAGGATAGAATATCATCGTACAAACCGGAGTCGTTGGCGAACATGGCAAAATTCTTTGCCGTAGTGAACCATTCCTGTGTACTGGCTTTATGTTTTTTTACCGCATTCAGCAGATCTTTTGTTTCAATTGGCTTTGGAACGCCGTCTGCGAAAGAGGATTCTAATTTCAATTCAATGGCGATATCGATGATGGCATCTATATCGGCGCCCGAATAGTGTTCTGTTTTTTTAGCCAGCTGCGAATAATCGATAGCATCAGTTGGTTTATTCTTCAACTTTAATTGCAGTATCGATTGGCGGGTGGTTTCATCTGGCGGTGGAACAAAAACGATCCTGTCGAACCGGCCCGGTCTTCTAAACGCAGGGTCAAGGTTCCAGGGTGTATTGGTAGCGCCAATGATGAGCACACCTTCATTGCTTTTGTCGATACCATCCAGCTCCTGTAAGAATTGATTGATCAAATGCCGGCCGGCAGATTGTTTCATATCGCTTCTGCTGGCGCCCAATGCATCTATTTCATCAATGAATAAAATACAGGGTGTGTTGTACCGGGCCAGCTCAAAGATCTCATGCAGGTTCTTTTCGCTGTTACCGATCCACATATCGAGAATATCATTCAAGCCAACGCTAATGAATTTGGCGTTCACCTGTCCGGCCGTTGCTTTTGCCAAAAAGGTTTTACCGCAGCCGGGCGGGCCATACAATAAGATACCGCCGCCGATCTTTTTGCCATAAGCCTTGTACAATTCAGGATGCATCAACGGCTTTATGATCTTTAATTCGATCTCTTTTTTCACTGCGTCCATACCACCCACATCGCTGAAGTTGATGGAAGGCTTTTGCAGAAAACGGCTGTCATACATTTCTTCGTCTTCTTCGGGTTCGCTGGTGGGGCGGCCGCCTTTTACCCTAAGCTGGCTGTCGAGCTCTTCATCATAAAAATTAGGGTCGATTGATAAAACCCTTTTATATGTTTCAATGGCCTTGGCTATTGAGTTTTCTTTCAATAACCCTTTTGCGTATAATGTAAGGGCATCGATATTGGCACTGTGATGTTCTATAAATTCTTCCAGTATCACGTTACAGGCTGAATAATTACCCTTGTGGAAGAACACTTTTGCCAACCCGATCTTGGCCATTGTATCGTTTGCATATTTCAACACCTGCGTATATTCCGCTTCGGCTTCCTCCAACCGGTTCATCGCCAGCAGGGTATCGGCCAGCAGCATCCTCAGGGGCGTATTGCCGGGCGAATGTTTCAGGGCTTCCCGTAAACTATTTATGGTACTGTCGTTCATTCTCTTTTGTATTACTGTCGTCTTAAATATTTATTAATGGAACGTTAAAATTACCGGCAATGTTTAGCCAATGTAGCTTCTATTCAAAAACGGGCGAAATATACAAAATAGGCGTCGTATTTTAGTGCAAACACGCCCGCCAAATATATGAAGCCCCTCCTTTGTTTAACCGTAATACTGTTATTCGGCTGTAAACATAAACCATTAGCCCCGCAAAATACTTCGCCGGTTGATACAACCAAACAACCGGTTAAAACTAAAATTGCACTACCTGCATCAAAAGTTGAACGGAATAAATACCATATCGATAAGGATACGGTTTATATACGTACATCGTATGGTGATACAATCATTTATTCACGGGAACAATTCAATGACATCATTGATAATTTTCCTGAACTGTATTCACCTGAAGTGACCAATCCCGATTCAACATTTGCCAGCGGCAAAATATGGGTCAACCTGATTGATTCACTTGGTAATGATAAGACTATTACGTTTGGCTCTGAACAGGGCCAGGACCGATATTATATTTTATATGCCTGGTTCCTTAAGAACAAACAGGGCATTGCTAAATATGCAGTAAGAAGAAAAAAGCTGCTCGACGTGTACCGAACATTGAACCACATTTTTGGGCGGTTAAATTATGGTGGAACTTATTTTGGCCATCAATATGCCCGGATAGAAGGCTATGCCGAGTTTGCTGTTTACTGGTATAACCATACCCCGGAGTTTTTTGAAAGACCGTACGATATATCAAAACAAAAGACACATTATATTGAAGGGCTTAAACAACTTATACGCGACGAAGTAAGCATCGACGAAAATCTTTTTACAGAAGAAGACAGAAGAAAAAGAGTAAATGAGTTGTTCAGGGAGGTAAATCACCTGAACAAACTCATTACTGATATTTTCTATTTGCGAATGGCTAAATCATTTCAAATTGAGAAATACCGGGGCTAGGTCATCCCCCTTAACTTCCTTTACGTAATCCGAAATCGTAACGCTGGTCTACAATTCGCTTTATCATTCCAATTTGCCCGCAATGGTACATGGTGTGTTTAATGTTCCAGTCGAGCGCTTCGTATTTTGTTTTTGCAATGGGATGCGGCGTTGGCGAAGGAACAAGCGGTTGCTCCAGATCGGCATCAGTAAGCGAACTGATAACCTCTATTGATCTTTTTTGAATAAACATCAGTTTATCGTGCAGCTCCTGTGGTTTTGTAACGCCTATAGAATCTTTAGGGTCTGCATTGGTGAACAGCTTATCGTACTGTTGCAACGGCACAACGGGAAATACATCTTTCAGGTGGCCAACGATCACCATAACTGAATGAAAGTAATGGCTCATGATGAGATGGCCTGCCTGCCAGGTCACCGTTGTTCCGGCCACCTCTGGCAAAACATCCCATTTCTGCGGTGGAATTGAATGCAATAATTTGTTCGTCCAGCTATATGCATCATCGGTTTGTTTTGCCAATAATTCTACTGTATTCATATAGTTTTTTGAAAATTGAAATTAAAGCTTCATGCAGCAAACCAAATATAATTCCTGTCATCATTCCCTCTATTGCCAACAGTTCACTATCCATCACTAAATAATAACAAGAGAAAAGTAGCGCAAACAAAGTGGCAAAAGCAACAACATCAATTATCAACTCTACCGCCTTACCGGTTTTAATTTTATGCCGTAGAAATTTCCCTAGTGATAATTGATAAATTATCCCCACCGCAGCTACTGCATAAAAGAAAAATAAGAAATCGCTAGCATTTGGCAGGCCAACCCCACACTCATATTCAATATTGTCTTGTGGTTTTACCTGTATCCAAAAAATATATACCGGTATTGCCGTTGCAAGCACTACCGGTATCACAGTCTTCAAAATTGCTTCTACAAACTTATTCATTCAACATCATGGTTTTGATCTAAAGTTCTCCGGCTTAAACCCTTCCAGATAACTGATCTTCCAGGCACCATTTTCTTTCACGGCTTTTGTCTTATAGGAGGAAGTATTACCCCATGTCCAGCTAAAATCGGCTTGTCCATTATCTATCTTCAGGTTCGTAACGGTAATAGAGTCCCAGGCATTTTCATAAGGTGCATCCTGACAATTACACCAGGGGCTTTGATCATACCCAAATGAAGGGATCTCGTCTTTAGGCCATTCTTCTCTTCCGCTTTTCAATGCCGTATCAAGATACTGGGCTATTTGCTTATGACCATCAAAGAAACGTTGATCGAAATAATTGGTTGCTTTAAGCTTTTTAACCCGCTTGTTGTACGCCTCCCAGTCAATTCCCCGGTACAACGAATCGCCCTCCACTTCTTTAGGATCAAAATCATTGCCCTGGCCTTCCGTATCCTCCCATTTATAAACTGCACGCACCAGTTTGGTTAAATCAATACTATCCTGGTTATTCGCTGGTGCCGCACTGGTATGTTCTTCGGCAAGAATAGTCTTATCATCTTTATTTACGGATGCCTGGTTTCCGCAGCTGGAAATTAAAAACACAGAGGCTGCAAACATTGGAACTGTTAAAATACCTTTCATGAGTTTGGATTAATTTTCGGGTAACGCATACCAGCGGCGGTATGCTTTGCTTAAATAAGTTGATATTAAAACCAGCAATAATACAGAGCCGCCCACTTCTGCATAAATTGCATATTTCTCTAAATCGAATGGTTCAACGTCGTAAATGTTATTGAGACGTAACTGGCGATGCCTGTACTCATAATACAAAGCAAGTAAAGATATTGGAACTGCTGCTACTATTAATGTAAAGATATTAAGCGCAATACCGCTTATGGCGCTTCTCTTTTTGGCCCAGAATACCGTTGATGCCAAAAATAAAAACAAGACCACATATGCGCTCAAACAAACTAAAACCTGAATGGCCTCGGCCCTGGCAAAAGAAAGTATCAATACGGTGAATATTGTTATTAATACACCAGCCAGTATACTCAGGAAAAATGTACGTACAGTAGTATGCCTGAATATAAAGATCAATAAAGTAAAGCCCAGGGTGAGGTAATAAAATATGCGGATGTAAACCTGCAGATCATTACCGTTCCAGCGGTATTTCTTTTTAAGCACATGCGAAATGCTGCTTTCTATACCTGGAAGCCGGTATTTCTTTTGAATTATTTCCCAACGCGAATCACTGGTTCCCACCTCCACCGTCGGATAACTGGCATACACAGGATATTCATATTTCTTAAGCAGCAAACTTAATTCCTTATAAATAGTATCCTGCTGTGCCAATGTAGACCGATGCCCATGTACTTTTCTGAACAATTCAAAATCGCTTAACAAATGCTCTTTAATACCTACATTATATAAATAGGGATCAAGAAATTGCAATTGCGGCGTTTGATATACCAGGTACAACGAGTCCTTTAATTTAATAAGGCTGTCGGCAGCATTGATCTTATTACTAAACCCGGTTGAATCATACTGGTAGTGATCGTACTCATTCCGCGATACCGCTTCCACTGGCGCAGCTATGGTATCAACAAATGTTTGAGCATCATCATACACCGGGGCTGCAACAGCAGTATCTTTTTTTACCAGCTCCACCGTATCATAGTCCCATTTACCCTGAAACTGATTATACTCAAGTTGATAGATCTTTATGTTGATATTATTTACATCATCAACTATTTCTTTGGTACTGTATGCCATGTTCGCCTTCGCCGTTTCCACTATTGGATGAACATAGCCAAAACTTACAATGATGCCTGTGGAAATAAAATATAAAAAGAACGTTACCAGTGCATGCAAAGGATGTATAATGCCATACTTCTTAAACACATTGAACCGTAGTAAATAGATCATCCAAACAATAAAACCAATACCGGCAATCAATGAAACAAATCCAACCCAGGGCTCTGTGGTGGAATTGGCCCTGGGATCATTGGGTTCCAAAAAGCAAATTACCCCCAGTACAAGAAGAAATAATATACCATAGTACACTACCAAATGGATGCGCGTGCTCCAAATACCAGGTTTGTTCAGCAATAGTTTTTGGTCAACTCTTTTAAGAAACCCTGGCATCAGGGGTCTTTTTATATTCATGGGTAGTAATATTAAATAAATCGTTTTGTAGAATGGGTAATGTCGCGGAAATAGGAAATGGGAATACCGGCGGTTACCAGTTTTGTTAATATTTCCTGTGCCGGTAATGTAGCGGAGTTAATAGTGTAAAATCCACCATTAAACTGCAGCTCACCCTGGGCAGCCAGCACGGTAAGCAACTGGTCTCTGTTGGCTGTTGTTTCCAATTCTATCACAAAGGCAGTGGCTGTTTTCTCCTGTTCGCCTGTTCTGAACAAACAGGAACCTTTTTTTATGAGCAGTACCGTATCGGCGATCTTTTCCACTTCATGTAATTGCTGCGAGCTTAGCAAGATACCCATGGGGTTGTGCACCGATTTTGCCATGAACCGCAGATCGGTAAGAATACTTTGCTGGGCATTGATATCGAGATTGGCCAACGGCTCATCGAGGATAAGCAGCTTGGGTTTCTGTAACAAGATACGGGCTATTTCGAACCGCGTACGGTAACCACTGCTTATCTGGTTCCAGGTAAGGTGTGCATATGGTGTAAGATCGAGCCGCTCCAGCATAAAATCGACCATCACCGTATTCTCTTCACCTTTTACGCCTGAAATAGCAGCCGAAAAATGCAGATTGTCTTTTAACTGGCCATACCACTTGGGTATCCGTTGCGGAATAAAAGCCAGCTGGTGTTTTATTTCGTAATGATCGGGGTTTTGTAACTGGGGGAAATGTAACTCACCCGAATCGAGGGCCAGCTGCCCGGCCATACAACGTAACAAGGTTGTTTTTCCATTACCATTCTCTCCCACTATGCCAAGCACATCGCCGGTTTTAACCTGTAAGCTAATGGGCTTCAGACTGAAATTGCCCGAGCCATAAGTTTTACCGATCTCCGTAGCCGTTACCAGCAACCTGGTACTTTCGGTAAAGCGTTCTGTTACATTGTTTATCTTATTAAGCAGGGTATTGGCCGTTTCAAAGAATGACGGTGGTAAACCCGCTTCTTTATACTGGCGGTACAACTGGCTAACCTGTATGGCTTCTTTCAGTAACGACAAATCCGCCGTATCGAGGGAGGCATCCAAAATCCTTCTTACTGCTAACGAATGGTCATTATGCTGCAGGTACGATTGGATCTCAGCAATTCTTTTGTGCATGGGTTTTAAGGTTAGTATAAAGGTGCGGGTAAAAAACCGAAAATTGCCATACCAACGTAAAAGCATCTCCCCTTATTTTCATAAATTATTGCTAATTGTTATTTTTTCCGACATTCGGGCCATGAGCCGCTATAAACTTGTCATATGAACAATCATCTTCGCACCTCATTCATACTTGCAATTATTTGTTGTTCCCAGCTTGTGCTAAAGGCACAAACCGATACCGGCATCATTGCAGATGGCGCTACGCCACAATTGATATCCCGCGAATTTAAATTCACCGAAGGCCCGGCAACTGACAAAGCAGGTAATATTTATTTTACCGATCAGCCTAATAATAAGATCTGGATCTATAACACCAATGGTAGCCTAACGCTTTTTCTCGATAGCGCCGGCCGATCGAACGGCTTATACTTCGACAAAAAAGGCAACCTGCTTTCCTGTGCCGATGAACAAATGCAGCTTTGGTCAATAGACAAACACAAAAAAATAACGGTGCTGATAAACGACCTGAATAATAAAAAGCTAAACGGACCTAACGACCTGTGGGTATCGCCCCGTGGTGATATCTATTTCACTGACCCATATTATCAACGCAAATGGTGGGCACGGACCAAACCCGAGCTGGAAGCTGAAAAAGTGTATGTGCTTACCCGTGGAAGTAAAACACCTGTAGCTGTGGTTGACAGCCTGCAGCGTCCCAATGGTATTGTGGGTACGCCCGATGGCAAATACCTGTACGTAGCCGATATTAAAGGCAATAAAACGTACCGTTATGCCATCAACAAAAACGGAACGTTAAGCCAGGCGCAACTATTTGTAAATATGGGCTCCGATGGTATTACGCTCGACAATAAAGGCAATGTATACCTTACCGGTAAAGGCGTTACTGTTTTTAACAGCCACGGCCAACAGATAACTCATATTCCCATTCCCGAAAAATGGACAGCCAACGTAGCTTTCGGCGGTAAAAAACGCAATACATTATTTATAACGGCCTCAGAGGCAATATATGTGCTGGAGATGAAAGTGAAGGGTGTGGAATAACATATTCAGAAATATACTAAAATGTCGTTTTCGCCGTTCGCATACCAAACCAAACAAACGAACCATGCGAACCCTTGGAGCTATTTTATTACCCCTGTTCTTCTTTTTTACAACCCTTGCCCAGGTGGGCGATAACCCAACAGCATTGTTGAAAAAAGGTATTGCCTTACACGACAAAGGCGATTATGCCGGCGCCATCAAAATATATGATGAGATCTTAAAACAAGAACCCGACAATACCGAGGTGCTTTATGAAAAAACATTTTCGCTTATGCAACAGGGCAGCTACCAGGAATGCGCTGATCTGTGCAAGGACATCCTTAAACGCTTTCCTGATAATGAATTTAACAAAGGCACCTACATTAATTACGGTACCGCGTTAGACCATTTGAAAAAGCCCGAAGAAGCTATTAAAGTATATTCCGAAGGAATAAATAAATATCCCAACCATTACCTGTTGTATTTTAACCGTGCGGTTACTGAAAACATCTACAAACAAACCGATAACGCTATAGCTGATCTTAAAAAAGCAGTTAGCCTGAACCCTTCGCATACCACCTCACATTTGTACCTGGGCCTGCTTATGTCTTCTTCAAATAAAATAGCCGCTATGATGAGCCTGAGTGCATTTTTGATGATTGAACCGGAAGGACAACGGGCGGCACGTGCACTTCCACAGTTATTAAATTTAGCAGGTTCAAACGTTGAGAAAAAAGATGAAAAAAATATTACTATTTCATTGCCGTCCAAACTGGTTGATAGTACAGTAAAAATGGAAGATGATTTTCGTTCTACCGAAGTAGCTATGTCTATGTTAGCTGCTCTTGACTTTGATAAAAAGAACAGTAAAAAGAATGTGGCAGAAAAGCTGAGTGAAAAACTAAGCATGATCATCGGCATTATAAGCGAAAGAAAGGATAGCAACCAAACAGGCTTCTATACTAGTTTTTATATTCCTTTTTTTAAGAGCCTGAAAGATAATGGTTACCTTGAAACTGCCTGCTATATTATGTGCACGTCTGCTGATGAAAAGGACGTTAAAAAATGGATCTCAAAAAATAAAGGCAAAATAGATGAGCTTTACAGCTATATGCGTGATTACAAATGGACGGTGCCTACAAATTAACAACGTCAGTCTTTAACGTCAGTCTTTATCTGTGTCATATGCTATTCCCTGTATAAACATGAAAACTCCGTAGCAGGTTGTTGCAATGGCAACAAGAATGAAATATACATGCCCTACGTGGTCACCGATAAAGTCAAAAGCTTTATCGGTGTTCACTATATATTGGGCGTTCTCTTTTATGCCGGCCTTTAAAAAGAAAAAACCAATAATGCCGAGGATGATGCCCCTGGCTGCATAACCTACCCAGGCAAGTATATGAACCACATGACGAAAGATCACTGAAAAACGTTCTATATCCACTCTTTCCCTGTACCCCCTGGTAATGCCATACCATTGCTGAATAATGGCTGTGCATACGTACACCAGGCCGATTGCTATAACCGGCCACTGGCCCTGATGTTTTAGCATGCTATGCACCATGGCGCGTTCTTCCTGTGGCTGGCCATTGGATTGAAAATGGCTGATGCCCAACAAAACACGTACCGCTGCATAAACAATCAGCACATCGGCAATAGTACTTAATGCAATACCCACCCTTTTAATACCGCCTTTAAAATTGCCACCATACTCATACGGATCGGTGATGGCTTCATAAAACCGCCATACAATATAACAAAGCGTACCCAGCAAGATCATGTAAATAACTATTTTGCCCACTACATACTCAGCCAAAATAGCCATCATACTGGCTTCATCGGCACCGCCATATCGCACCTTTAAAAAAGAAAGAATGGCAATTACACCTATTGCGGCATATATGATACCGGTTGCCATGCAACCATAAACCGGTAAATAATGAATGATCGTTCTTTTCTTCATGTTCTTCAATATGCCAAAGATTAATATTGAAGCGGCTCATCGTATTTAACAGCATACGCCTTTTTATAATCAATTGTTCCAACTCGTTCGGCTATATAGCGTATACCCTGCAGTATATGTTGGGTAAATACAGGATTGCTGTAATCTTTTATATCATGCCCCAGCACCGTGCACCAGGTATAACCGCCATCATAATCATAAGTCCAAACAGCAGGGTACAATTCTACATAACCACCGGCATGTTGTTTTACAAGTGCGTTTTGTGCAGTATCGGAAGTGTTTAAAGAGGTAATATCAAAAGCCATTAACACCTTTGGCCCCGGATACAGATCTTTGGCAAAATATAATTCATCTTCTTTTACCCATTCTTTTGGCAGGCCCTTTATAGAAGTATGATGCGCATCGATTGTTTTTACTGTAAGTTTTTGAAACTTCGGATGCCACACAAAGGAACCGCCCAGCATCATCTTAAACCATTTCCAATTGCGTTCTGTACCCAATACAGAATGTATTCCAACCAAACCACCGCCTGCTTCTATATAACGTCTGAATGCCAGGCGTTGTACGTCGGTATCAAACACATCGTTATTGGTGCTGGTAAAAATAAGCAGGCTGTATTGCTTTAAATTTTCTTCAGTCATAACAGAAACACTGCTCGAAGTATCGACCCGAAAACCATATTGCCGGCCAAGTTGTTGAATACAATTTACAGCTGCGGGAATATTGGCATGCACATATCCTTTTCCGTTTTTGGTATATACCAACACAGAAAGCTTTTTCCAATTGAGCTTATGCTGCGCAAAAGATTGAAAGGTTATAAATAATAAACAGAGGCATGCAATCGCTGTTTTATACTTCATCATATAGAAACGGTCTTGGAATTGTAAATATACTATCATCTACCTGCCAATAGGTTGAATCCCCTATCCAATTATTAAGGTTTTTACCATTGAAGATCTGTATAAACCCGTCCTTATCTATCGACATTTTGCTTGTATGGCAACTACACAACACGAGGCAATTCACTATACATACCGAATAACAGGTAAATGTGACATTAAAATCGTCATTGGCTTAAACATATTCTAAAATATTACAATAGATGTCTTGTTAATTCGTTTAGGTTAAAATTTCATTAAACGTCCATATTCTATGCGAAGACTGCTGCTGTCGTTAGCAACCCTTCTGCCTATCTTGCATGCTACAGCACAAGATGGCCTTTGGTCCCCGGTATCCAAAGATAACTTAAAGACTTTCCTGAATGGCCGTTCTGCAGTTTCGCAACTGCCCACCAGCTATGAACTGGTGAAACTAAACAGAAGCCAGCTACAACTTTTGCAAAACCAGGCGCCATTGGTAAAGCCAGGCACACGTTCCACCCTGTCGCCGGTTCGTATCTCAGTGCCTTTGCCAATTGCCAATCAATCTATATCAAGTGCATTTACCGAATCGCCAATTTTATCTGATGCACTTGCAAAACAAATGACCGGTTTTAAGACCTACGAATTAAAAGACCCGGTTACCCGTGGTTTACAAGGCCGCCTTAGCGTAACAGCGCAAGGTGTTACCGGTTTAATTTTTACAGAAAAAGGAACTGCATATATCTATCCTGTTAGTCCCGACTACCCGGATGTACATATGGTTCATTATGTAAAAGACATTCCTTTTACCTTACCAGTAGCGTGTGGTACGAAAGAATTAGTTGCAGCACGCAGAAACAATTCCGGCAGCCGTATTCAAACGGCGGTTGGCGATTGCCAGTTACGTACTTACCGGTTAGCTGTTGCTGCCACCGGTGAATATACAGCGTGGGCAGGCAATCAGACGCAGGCGCTTAACTATATAGGCATAACGGTAAATGATGTTAACACTATATATCAGCGTGATGCAGCCATTACCTTTACACTGGTAAGTAATAGCAGCACTGTTTATACCGATGCAACTACCGATCCTTATAATACCGGCGGCGGCGCCGGTGGTGCATTGACCGATAACCACAATACTATGAACGCCGTGTACACAAGCGGCGGTTACGATTTGGGTATTGTATTTCATAATGGCTGGAATGGCGGTGTGGCCGCTTTGCAGTCTACCTGTTATAACCCCTGGAAGGGCATGGCAGCTGCAGGTCTTAGTTTTGGCAATGGCGCTAATCCTACCGCCGGCCCGCAAGGACCCATTTTTGTAAATACAGTTGCCCATGAAATGGCACACCAATTCGATGTACAGCATACCATGTCCTCTATCACCGGCGGCTGTGGTGGTAATGAAAATGTGCCTACGTCGTGGGAGCCAGGCGGCGGTTCTACCATTATGGCCTATGCAGGCGTTTGTTCCGGAACCGCTTACCAAACCTATAGCGACCTGTACTTTCATGGCGGCAGTATATTGCAGATGATGAATTATGCCATAAATTTTGCCACCTGTGGCACCATTAGTACATTGAGCAATACGGCCCCTACAGTAACAGTACCGGGCACCTCATATACCATTCCTGTATCAACACCATTTATGCTTACTGCAACAGGTGCAGATGCAAATCATAACACATTATACTACAACTGGGAGCAAATGGATGCAGATACATCTTCATTCCTACCTTCCTCTTCCAAAGCCATAGGACCGCTCTTTCGTTCATTTCCATATACAACAAGCAGCACACGGGTATTTCCCAATCTGGCAGCTATAATAAGTGGCAGTGCCACCCCATATGAAGTGTTGCCAAGTGTAAACCGGGCGCTGAATTTTATGGTATTGGTACGTGATGCAGCAAGCGGTGGCGGCTGTACCGCACAAGAATCAGTAGTGGTGAATACCAATGCTTCCGGAGGCGCTTTCACAGTTACTTCGCAAACTACAGCATCGAGCTGGACTGCAAACGGCAGCAATACGGCAACCATCAGCTGGAACGTAGCAAATACCACTGCTGCACCTGTAAGCTGTTCAAATGTTGACATTATATTGTCTACAGATGGAGGCGTAACCTTTACCGATACCCTCGCAAAAAATACTGCCAACGATGGTACTGAAAACATCATCATTCCAAACCTGCCAACAACTACCGGCCGTATAATGGTAAAAGCGCGCGGAAATATTTTCTTTAACGTAAATGCAGCAGCTATTACCATCACCAGTACTTGTATAGCCAATGGTGCAACCATTACGCCTGGTGCATCGGTAACCGGTGTAGCAGGTAATTCGGTACTGGACTTAAGCCTTTCACCTGTATTCGGCTCACCTGTTACTATTAGTGGTTCAATTACTGCTGCCAACCCCAGCGCCAATCTTACCCTGTACAACACAAGCACAGGTACATGTTCGCAATTTAGCAATGTATTCCAATACCAAACCTTTCAGTTTACGCCAACTGCAACCGGTTCTTATACATTTAGCTACGGTTCAGGCAGCGCATACAATATTTTTAACCTGTACACGGGTAACTTTGTACCTGCCAGCCCATGTACCGGCTTCATTAATTCCAGTGGTTGGTTCAATCCGCCAAGCAGCGCAAACTTCCCACATAACTATACAGCTACGTTAACAGTAGGCCAAACCTATACCATGGCGGTTGGTACATTCGATACAGGCAGTCCAACGCTGCCAAGCGCCTTTTCAGTTAGCGTAAGCGGCCCCGGCACACTGCTTTCCGGAGCAGCAGGACCCGGTGCAGGATTTAGTTATACCTATGTGATCGTTGACAATGCTACCGGTCTAATTAAGGCTTTTGATGCCAGCTCAGACCTTAGCAATGCAACGAACTACCCGGTTGGTACAACTTATTCGGTTTACGGGCTTTCTTATTCAAATGCTATTGCTGCTTCGCTAAACGCTTATGTGGGTGGAACGTATACAGCATTCAGAAACGCATTGTTATATAACCCGACAACGCTTTGCGGAAATGTAAGCGCTAACAGCACACAGGTAACAATTACCGCAGTACTTTCGTCACAATTGCTACCGTTAACTGCTTACAAAAACGGAACCACCGTAAAACTGAAATGGGCTACCACTGCATCAGAAAAGATCAGCTATTTTGAAATATGGCGTTCGGCAAACAACAGCACTTTCGACCAACTGGTTGGAACTGTTGCTGCACAGAATGGTTCTGCCCGTTTTGATTATGAATTGAATGATAATTCACCATTATCGGCCTTGAATTATTACAGGGTAAAACAGGTTGATGCAGACGGAACTTCAACACTTGGCAATATTGCACACGTGAACATGCAACAGCCAAACGCAACAGTGTCAATATACCCCAACCCGGTTAAGTCATCCTTTACGCTTACATGCAATGCCAATAGTGTTGAAAACCTAAGCGTTCGCATATTCAATAGCAAAGGAAGCCTCGTTTATCAAAGCAGCTTATCGGCTCAAACTGGTGTTAACCAATACACGGTACCAGCCAATACACTGGCTCAGGGAATATATGTAGTGCAGGTAGTTAGCAGCGCCGGCAGCTATACCGAACGCTTTATAAAAGAATAATAAGAACCCGACAGATCTATAGAGAAGAGGGCATCTACTCCTGCCGGGTTAGATGCCCTTTTCGTTTTTATTACAATAAACATAACGATTATCCTCAATGTTTCAATTTTAAATTCGTTAACATTTCCTAGTTGTATATTTGGTAAGGGTAGGCTGTTAGCCAATGAAGGGCATATATTTCATATTAATAACCTGGGGCCTGGTAATATCGCTTGCGGCCTGCAAAAAACACTCCGGTAAGGATGATGGCCACGCGTCGAATGTAAATGTATATATTCTCGGAAAAGTTGGTGATTCACTGATGTATTGGAAAAACGGCGAGCCTCACTTTTTATACAAACAGTCGCGGTTTATTTATGGCATTGGTACTCCTTCTATATTCGCTTCGGGAAACAATGTATATGTTATAGGTAATAAGATCAGAAATACAACTACAAACAGTTCATTACCGGTATACTGGCGAAACGATGAAACTGTTGTTCTACCCGATTCAACCGGTGATGCAGTTGTCAATACTCTTTTTGTATCTAACAATGATGTATATGTTGCCGGCACCTGCAGGTTCATAAACGATACCTCGCATGTGCCATACACAACGCCAACGGTCTTATACCCTAAATCGGGTAATGTGGCCACGTTATGGAAGAATGGCCTTCCTCAAACCTTATCCGGCGGTCAGTGCGGTATAGGTTTACTCAACAATGGCAACGCGGTGAACACATATGCCGATTACGTAAGTGCCATGCATGTTACCGGCAACGATGTGTACGTGGCAGGCGGCAGCCATTATATTGAGTATACTGCAATGTACTGGAAGAATGGGGTGCGCAACGATCTGTTAAAAGGGCTGATATATAAAGCCTCAAATGGTAGATTTTGTTATCCCATTACCACTGGCATATTCGCCTCTAACAACGACGTATATGTTTCGGGTTATCAGGTAACCGCTACCGGTTCAACCGCTATTTTCTGGAAAAACGGTGAGGCTACCTTCCTTACTCCCGATTCAATAAGCGGCTCTGAAGCCAGGGGTATTTATGTTACCAAAAACGATATTCATATTGCAGGATACCAAAACATCGACAACTATTCCCATGCCATGTACTGGAAAAACGGGTTACCCACTATACTTGCTTCAGAAAAAAAGAGTTCGGTAGCCAATGCCATTTTTGTATGGGGAAACGATGTTTATATAGCTGGTTATTCATGGACAGTGCCTGATAATTATATTGCAACATGGTGGAAAAACGGTGTGGAGTTTAAACTTACCGATGGGAATACGCCTGCCACTGCCAATAGCATTTACATACAATAAATGGCTATTTTTGCGGCATTAAATCAGGATAATTCAATGAAAGAGCAACTGACCAGTTTGATAGCGAAGCTAAAAGCAAATACCATCACATTTAAAGAGGTGATCGAATTTATAGAAACGTATTACACACATCAACCTACTGCCTTTAAAAATGGGGAGGTATACAATGAAGCCACACAAAACCAGGGCAGCGCTAAAGTATTTTCTTTTGCGCAGTTGAATAACCTGAGCAAGGAAGATACCCTTTACTTATTTGCAGAACATTACCGGGCAGTATTAAATACGCCGGTTGGAACCGATCACCAGAACATCAGACAGTTTATGGCCAATGGCTGGGCAGGTATTGCTTTTGAAGGGCAGGCGTTAACAGCGAAATAACTCAATGATAGAATTATTAGAAGCGGCTACAAACTCGCATTTGTAGCCGCTTTCTTTTGTAACCGTTATCAATAAAAAACAATATATTACGTTGTTGACCAAACCCCTTACATGTGAACATTCCATTATTTGAACAACTACAACAGGAAGGCCTGATATCAGAAGGGTCTCTTCAAAAAGTAAAACAAAAGGCTCGCTCCGGTCTTTTTTCCCTGCATTGGGAACTGAAAACGATCTTATATCTCGGTATTCTATTGCTAACAGGTGGCCTGGGAATACTGATCTATAAAAATATCGATACCATCGGGCACCAGGTTATACTCACAGCAATAGGACTTATTTGCATAGGATGCTTCTTTTATTGTGAACGAAAAAAGCTTCCCTTTGCAAAAACCAGAGTGCCTGCCCCTAATTCCTTTTTCGATTATATTCTCCTATTAGGATGCCTTACGCTAATAACCTTTATCACCTACCTGCAGGTGCAATACACTGTGTTTGGGACAGCATACGGTTTGGCTACATTCATCCCTATGGTTATTTTGTTCTTTTGTGCTTATTATTTCGACCATTTGGGTATTTTAAGTATGGCAATAACCAATCTTGCCGCCTGGGCTGGTATTGCTATAACCCCACTTAATATACTGCATGCAAATAATTTTGCAGAACCTGAGATCATTTTCTCCGGATTACTTTTGGGTGTGGCGCTTGCAGTTATAGCGTGGGGCAGCAAACAGAAAGACATAAAAGCACACTTCGCCTTTACGTATACCAACTTCGGTATGAATATATTGTTCATTGCATGCCTGGCCGGAATGTTTGTCTTTGATGACTTCTATTTGCTTTGGTTGTTGCCCCTGGCAGCCATTGTATTCTATTTCTACAAACAGGCGTTATCAACCGATTCCTTTTATTTTTTGTTGATGCTAACTATATACGGGTATATAGGCATTAGTTATGTAATTACCAGAATATTAATGTTTATAGACAGGGGCTTGGACATGGGGCTTGTATTCCTTTTACTGTTCTATTATATTTTCTCCGCCACCGGGGTAGCTGTATTCCTCATTAGGATGAACAAAAAATTAAAGCATAATGATAGCCTATAACCATACATCTCTCGACAATCTTTTAATACAGGAGGAGGTGAAAACCGCCTTGCAAAATGATCTTATTTCAAAAGAAGAGGTGGCCGGTATTCAAGCTAAATATCCGGTAAACCTATACTCACCCAATTTATTTATAAGAATAGGACTACTTCTGCTTATAGCAGTAATTTCTCTTATGGGTTATGGCCTATTTTGCCTGATGATCCTGAACAGTTCAGATAAAGGGTTTGGAGTAATGACTATTATTTATGGGCTATTGGTCTACGGCGGGTTGGAGTTTATTATTCACGATAAAAAACATTTTCGATCAGGTATTGACGATGGTCTGATGTTATTTAGTCTTGGGTTCATTATAGCCGGTGTTAACTTAATAGCAGACCCTGTTTCATCCAATTTAGGTCAATCGATCCTGGTTTTCATACCCGCGTTTTATTTCCTGCTACGATTCGGGAACGTACTTATGGCAGGTATTGCATTACTTTCTTTCCTTAGCATTGTATTTTTTGGGTTTATGAGGCTGGGTGATGTTGCAAAATACGTGATGCCCTTTTTACTTATGGCACTCTCACTTTTTATATACCTGTCAGTAAGAAAAAGTAAGAAAAGCTACAGGTTAAGACATTATAAGCCCTGCTTTACATTTATTGAAATACTGGCGCTGATCATACTGTACGTTGCCGGCAATTATTTTGTAGTGAGAGAAGTTAGTAACAGCATGTTTGATCTTCAGTTGAAAGAGGGCGAATCTATACCCGGCGGCTGGATATTCTGGGTGATCACTGCTTTACTTCCCCTTGTATATATACTTAAAGGATTACAGAAGCGGGATGTTATTTTACTGCGAACAGGTTTAATACTGGTTGCAGCTATTGTGTTCACCGTTCGCTACTATCATCATGTTGCTCCGCTTGAAATTGCTTTGAGCGTAGGCGGTACTATTATGATCTTGTTGGCGTATTTCATTACCAAATATCTTACACCACCCAAACATGGGTTTACACATGCCGAACCAAACGATCCCAAACTAAAAGGACTGCTTAATCTTGAATCGTTGATAGTAACGGAAACCTTTAACCAGGCAACACCGGTTGAACCTGAAAAAGGTTTTGATTTTGGTGGCGGTAGCGCCGGCGGTGCAGGATCAACCGATCGTTGGTAAACCCGGGGCAGGATTACTTCCTTTCAATGAAGGCGGCGTTGCATAGGTGCCGGGAAGTTTTTTATTGTGCAGCCCAGAAGATCGCATTTCTGAAAAGAGTGAGGTAAGCAGCATTTTCAAAAAGATCGGGTGAGTGCCCCATAAAGATGTAAACATTCTTTGCCTTGCATGCAGGGTTGGTCCAAATAACAGGATGATCGCCCATTGTTTTATTAGAAGCAGGAACATAAGATCGTTCATTTACATTGGCCAGCACATGCACATTAGGGCGTGGGCTTTTATCATAGGTATACCACTCTTCTGTTTTCACTGTAAAAACCGCAGGTACACCTTTTAAAACAGGATGCGTGCTATCTTCCACATGTACATCACCAGCTGCAAATGTAGCTATGTAGTCTTTGAAAAGAACCTGTCCCATAAACTGGTAAAACCAGGGCCAGAGCTTATAACCATCAAATTCTCCCAGCAAACTGGCGTGGTGAAAACCTATCCATCCTCCCCTACCCTCATTTATATATTGTTCAAATGCTTTAACCGCAGCAGGTTTCCAGGCATAAGGCGGATAATCGAGTTGTATGAACAGCTTATACGTTGACAGGTAAGCGCTATCTATTTTATCGGTATTATCAATATAATCGATCGCAAAATTGCTATCGGCCGCCAGCTTATTGAGCCAAACCTTCGCTGCTTTTGAATAGGCTATATGATGGCCACCATTTTCTGCCAGCGCCAGTACCCGGAACCGTAGTTTGGCAGGTTGAAAGGCAAGAAGGATTACAATGACGACAACGGATAGGAATGAACGTTGGTACATAAATGGCAAGGTTATTATCTGTAAAATAATACATCCCGTTCAATTGGTGTACATATAAAAAACTGATATAAAGCAACCTTTTTGAATTATTGTTTAAAAAGTAATAAATTGATACTTGCTGCCCTCCGAATATACCAGCATATGAAATACTTACTTATTCTTTGTCTCTTTGTTCTACACAGAGGTATTGCACAAGTGATTCCCAGGGGAAAAGTTATAACTGAAACATTCCTGGCTGTGTCTATCAAAGGTAATCGCGGTGGCGAAGACAGTATACGCAGGCTTACCATTTACCTGCCCCCGGGTTACGACAATAGTAAAAAACGTTACCCGGTAATATATTTCCTGCATGGCTTTCCCATAGATGATAGTATTTGTATGGCTGAATTTCGTTTACAGGATTTATTTGATTCGGCTATTGCTACGGGCCAAATGAACCCTATGATATTAGTATTGCCAAACAGTTATACACGTTTCATGGGAAGTGTTTATACCAATTCATCATTAACCGGAAAGTGGGCCGATTATATTGCAAAAGATGTTGTTCACTTTATAGATAATAAATTTCGAACAATAGCCGATCGAAGGAGCAGAGGGCTGTCGGGGCATTCAATGGGTGGACATGGGGCACTTAAAATTGGAATGCTGTACAGTGATATATTTAGCGCTGTATATGCATTGAGCCCCGGCGGCTTAAATTGGGGGCCTTATTTTAATATTGGCAGCCCCGGCTTTAAAACCATACAACAAACGAAAAACGAGAAAGAGCTGTTTAACCGTTTCGACAGTTTACCCTGGGCTTATTTTGCAACCAACAAAGATTTTTATGCATTTCTATTTACGGTTTTAGCAAGGGCTTTTACCCCGAATGAAAAGAAACCGCCTTTTTATATCGATTTACCTGTACATTATGTAGGGGACAGCATGGTAGTAAATGTTGATATTCTAAAAAAATGGGAAGCTAACTTCCCTTATAACATGATCGATACACACCTTGCAGCTCTGAAAAGACTAACAGCGCTAAAACTTGATTGGGGCAGAGATGATGAAATTCCTTTTATTTCCACCACCTGCATAGAGCTAAGCAAAAAGTTGGAAGCGTATGGCATCAATCATTTCGCAGAAGAATACTTAGGTACCCACGGTAACAAACTCGGCGGTTTTGAAGGAAGATTATATACTGAAATGCTACCGTTTTTTAATAGATACTTAAAAAACTGAGTGTTTTTTTCGTTCGCCTCAGTTCTACCTGGACAAAAAATTTCCTGGAAGCCGCATGCCTTCTTCACTTACAACCACCTTGAGCATAACCTTTTGAAGCCCTTTGGGAATCAGGTCTATTTCCTGCTGAGTAAGCGGCTGAAGCAGCTCAATGAATTCATCTTCGTCATCGTAATATCCGAACTGCAATATCCATCTGTTATCAGAAAGTAACCGGAGCGCCATCTCCTTGTCTTCCTCATATATATGCACTTTTATTACAGCCCACTGTTCGTCCACCTCCTCTTCAAAGTGAACCTCAACGGAATCTTTGCTTAATACTTCTGTCACGATCTTCTCCACCAGGGAGCCAGGATGCTTTTTTACCAGTTCTTCGTATGTCATATTGTTTGCCTAAGTGGTACAAAGATAATGAGTGCCGGCATTCGCTCAATTAGTTTCTTGGCTGTAACAAAAAAGCCCCTGAAAAATCAGAGGCTTAAATTTCATGTAGTCGGGGGGAATTCTATCGAACCCATTTCCGCCTCTCCTTCAGCTTCATCAATTACTTCGGGGGTTTGTTCTGTTTTGATCACTTCTATATGGAAGATAGGCAGCATTACAACAAACTGTACGAAAGTAAAAGCGCTTGTAATCCACATGGGCGCATTGCTGCTGGTAAAAGGCGATGCTGAGCCAAAGTAATTTTCACCCTTCAGGGCTGACACTGCTAATATTCCAGAATAAAGCAACATGGCCACCCAGCCCGTACCCAGAAGGAAATAATAGCCCCTGACTGAAACGCAATACATTACCAGTATGGCTGAATCAATTAGCCACACTGTCCAGGATGAGTAGAGCACATCTAAGCCTTCCCCTATCAACATACCTATGAAACTCAATAACAGCATTATGAACATGATGGGGCCTTCCTTCTGTTCCTGCTGAGCTTCGTAATAAAAGAAACGGGTCCTGTCTTCCACCTTTGAAATAGTTTGGGCAAACAGAAACACGAAGGGAAACGCCAGCATGCCCACAATAGGGAGGTTGACGATCCAATATAACCAGGAGATCTTTATCTGGTTGCTGCTAAAATATTCTAACAGAAATTTTCGGTAATATAGGGTTACGGCCACCAGAAAAGCCAGTGCGCCAACAATACCCAGGATCATTATGAACACGTAATGGCCATTAAAATGCCCCTCGTATTTCTGAAATAAAAAGACTGCCGGATGGGAGAATAAACCAACTATCAGCAGGTTAATAAGAAAACGCAAGGCGTAGAAAATAATAAGAGCGGCCGGTTTGGTATAGTTGTTAGAAAGATCGATGCGAAATAATTGGTCCCAGCCACTTCTGTTTATGGCAGCCATATAACATGTTGCATAAAGTATATATGTACCACATTGCATAGCCGGGTGAGATACATACGTTAGTACATTCAAAACGCGGTGCGTATTTTCGCCGGTAGGTACGCTGAACAGGTCATCCAGTCGAATAAAGCGAAACAATATATTATAAGGTGAACGGTCGAGGTAAGCACTGCCAAAAAACAGCAGTGATGTAATAACAGCGAATACCCACACAGGCCAAAAGTACCGGAGACCCTGTTTTTTGAAACAGATGAAAGCGAATACCAGCGCTGGTAAAAATTCGGTATTGAAAAACAAGGCATGCAGGTTGGTCAATACCACTGATCCCTCCGGGATATAATACTTATTCAGGAAGAAATCGGTAAAATACATAACCAGGGAAACGCCCAAAGCGATGGTTGCGGGTTTTACTGCTTGAAAAGCCAGCCCTATAGCAGCCCATAAAACTGCATTTTTTATAAGGAAGACCAGGAATTGCAGCCCGTCGAATTGGGTAGCTCCGGCATTAAAGTCGTAATACAGATCGTGGTACATTTGAATGCCCGCAGTTACCAGGGCAGTAAGGAAAATAAGGGGTAATACTTTTAACCAGGAAAAACGAGTTTCGTTCATAGAACAGGATTAAGCCGGAAAAGTACAGCGAATGGCTTACTGATACAAGTAATATTACTGAATTAAGTTCACTTTTTCGATTTTCAGGCTGTTTATGAACATCTGAAAATCTTGTTCTGAAAGGCTGTCGTTAATAAGTTCAAAAAATGTGTTGTACTTAGTAAAGTATATCATTTGTTTTAAAACTTTCTTTTTGTCGCTTTTACCAGTCAATAATACGCTAAGGCCTTTTACATCTGCAATTATGATAGAGTCCTTTGATTGCTGAACACTTTGATGAAGCTGATCCATCGAATATTGAATAAGAGTGTCAATTGGTCTAAGATTACCATCTGCTATGTCGTCCATCCACATGCTACAGTCCATTGTATTCATTGGTCCGTCATCTATAGGTTTAATTTGCTTTCCGATACACTCTGCATTTTCAAAATGTTCTGACACATAGTTTTTGGGATACTTATAACTAACCACGAAACCCATATTTATAGTGTCAATATAAGTTAGCCATTTTGCTTCAATGGCATTATTTGCCTGGGGAGCTACATTTATAGAGACAGTGTCTTCCTGAATCTTTTTATTTTCCTTTTTATAGGGCGTTGAACAGGCTACAAAAAATAAAGTCAAAAATGATATTGTAGGGTAATTCATGAAATTATAGCGGATAAATTGATTTTATACTGTATTACCTTATGGATCTCCGGTTTACAGCTAATCCGATTTTTGTCGGACAATATTAATTAATTGCCTATTGATTGATTCAATTACAATTTGGTTTTATAATAACTGGCCACTTTTTCACGTGACAGGTAGAGCGCCTTATTTACATAATCGATGATCACATACTTGAACTGGGAGAAAAAGCCCAAGCCCAGTAAATTGTCTTTGATTACATCAGAAGAAGTAATGGTGAAGTCGAGATAAGTCTCATCTTTAAAGGTCAGAACGCCATGTTTCAGCATATAATAGTTGGTTTCTACTGCACCGGCAGCAGTGGTAGCGGTGCCTGACGCTTTTTGTACATAACCATCCTTCGCCAGTTTGGAGAACTGTTTGTAAGGCAAAGTAACAGCACCGTTGTATCCAAAGTCAACTTCAAAAACATCAGTCATCTTTTTCTCCATTGTCATCTTTACAGTAATCCGGTCGAAATAGTCGAATTTCACCGGTAATTCATCCGTTTTATCTAACGGCCCGATGGAGTCGATGCTATTGGCAAAAGTGATCATCTTATTCTCAAAGTCAATTTTCCATACCCCTTTCTTCAGGATATTTCTGCCCAGCAGGCCCGAAGCTGTTTTACGAACATAGGGCGTAGAAAGGAATGCTACGTTCCTGACATTGATATCTCCAAACTGGACATTGGGCGCTACTAAAAAATGAGTGGTTATCTTCTGGCCGGTAGGCATTAAACGGTCTTTATCACCTTCACCAGTCTCTTGTACATCCGCTAAGTTGCTTTTGGTGTAGGAATCTACTGAGGTGGGCGCCGCATTATCGAATATTAATTGTACAGGTTTGCGTTCTTTACCCCAATAAGTAGTGACGGTTATCTGGCTGCCTTCCGTAAAAGAAAAGGGAAATACAGTTTTGAACCTGGCGGGCTCTATTAATTCATTGTTTCTTTTGTTGGTTTCCAGGACAGTTTGCTGACCCTGGGAAACAGATCCAAGCGCTATACACGAAACGGCGAGCAGAAAATGCTTTTTCATAGGTACGGAATCTATTTTTGTTTTTAATGACATATCGAATGGTCAACAGGTCCCTGTCTTTCCTTTTTAAGGAATCAACTTTTTAACCTGTTAACCCAACTGCTTTAGCAGGCGCTAAATAAAAGAGAAAATTTTACAATTCAAAATCACTATTGTCCGACAAAATATGCGTTTAAGGCATAAAAAGGGGCAGTTCGTTAGAACCACCCAGATGGCGTACACCAGATCAAGATTATACTTGATCTTATTTTTCTAACCTATAAGTTACAATATTATTACTAAACGTTACTAACACCCTATAAACATTACACAGGCTTGCGGATAAAAATTCAATAAAACCTCCCCTACCATATCTGTGTAGATGTTGGAATAAGCAAAAACTTTACCGGTATTTATCTTTCGTTGCGCGAGGTGTTTTAAGCAGCTTTCAATCAGTGACCCTTTTTAAGTTCAGGTCAAGATTGCCGTTGGTACCCAAAACACCTTTCTCAGAAAATTGCCAGATGTGCCATTTGTTCCAACCTTTGGCTGGTATTGCTTTGCTTTGATCGTCTGTATACCTTGACAGCCATAATTTATACCGGGTGCCCAGTGTATGAGTGGGTGGTAATTTTCTTTCCAGGTATTCTTTTCTGCTATAGATCAATGGATTTGTTGAAGGATTAGCAGGATCTAAGAAAAAACTCAGGAATGTTTCAACCCATATCAGGTATTCTTTGGGTGCCAATGACGAATCAAAACCAGCGGTATCTTCCAGATCAAGCATTAGAGGTAGATCGGCAGCTGGTAGGTCTGTGAGCAGGATTTTAACTTCTGCGGCTTCGGCGGTAGCATCAAGCTCAATGGTGTTGTCATTCTTTTTATCGGGTCTTCCAAAATGATAATACCCTATTTGCAGGCCATTTTCTTTGGCAGCAAGCGCATTCGCTTTCGCCTTTTCATCGGGGGTACCTACGCCTTCAGAGATCTTTATATACACGAACTGTACATTAGCTTTTTTTATTGCAGTCCAATCGGTAATGTCATTATGATGCGAGATATCAATGCCCCTGATAAAATTCGCCTGGCCGCCAGGAACATTCCGAAGATCATCAAAGTGGTCGGGTTGTGTTGCGGTGAGTGCAGGAGGTGAAACAGGCAGTGTTGTACGAAGACGGGTTACTACATCAATATTTTTTTTCATGGCGTGTAAGCTAATAATTTTTATTAGAACGATCGACATAGGTTCGATTTCCCCCCAGCTATAAACAAAAAAGCCCCTGAAAATTCAGAGGCTTCAATTTCGTGGAGTCCGCCGGCAGATTGTCGAACCAATTAAAGGAATTTCTTAAGCGTATGAATATTGAAAAGCATTTGATAGATAAAATTTCTACAATACCAATCGTTTCATGAGATTTACTTTCTTTCGGTGATATAAAAGACAGTATCAATAAAGAAGAGTACATCATTTCTGGCTATCACATTTTCATCATGCATATCTTCTAATATCAATCCAAACTCCGTATTAAAGTAGTCCTGGCGCTTGGTGTGTGCAAATCCATTAAAAATTAAATGATCTTTGATGTCGGCCAGGTCAGCTTGTTCCCCTTCAATGAAACGTTGGAGAACTACAGCTCGAAGTTCTTCTTCTTTTCCCACAGTAAAACCGACAAGTTCATAAGCAGTATTTGGAAACAACAGATTATATATTACCAGGCTGTTAAAGTATTCAAGCCAAGTGGCATAGTACACCGCATCATTATTTTAAATAACATGCAATTGATCTGGGGCCAGATAAATTTTAGACTATCCTCCCTCCGTCAGATATTGAGAACCTGCTGGCAAGGATTGCATCCAAAGTCCTTTATCTTCAGCGCAAGCTTTTATGAAGCGAGCCTGTTCTTCTTTGACAATTGAGCGACTTTCGAATTCCTTTTTAATAGTTGGATTTGAGCCAAAGCTTTGGCAAATGAGATTTCTGATTGCTGTGCAATGATCTTCTTGCCCTTCAAGGACATCTCCTCTAACGATATTTTGAAGTTTTTGACGGATTTCATCTGAGATCATTTAGGCAATAATAAGAAAAATCGGCTAAAACAAACAAAACAGCATTTAATCGATTAAAAATCAAAAACTTAACAAGCAATAATAACAACTTAATAGCAAATAGATAGTTTACATTAAATTTAGCCGAAAAGCATTTACGATCTAAATAATGATGACACCATTGTCAAATGAATTATTGAATGTTTTCATGTCTCTTTTCAAAGGTAGACAAGATGTGTTTGCTATTCGTTGGGAAAGAGATGGCCGAAGTGGTTATATGCCAGCTTATGATTTGAATTGGGATGAATTTGCCATTCATAAAGCAAATGGCGGTACGCTTAAGGACTTTCCCAATAAGTCCTATTCACAGTTAACTGAATTAAGATTATTGAATCACTTGTCAGGCAAGGAAGTGATTGGTCTTTATCCGCTTTTACCAAATAATTATTCGTGGTTCATAGCAGCTGATTTCGATGAATCCGAAACTGGAAAAATAAGCTGGCAGGATGAAGTGAAGCTATTTATGGATGCCTGTGAAAGATATAAGCTACCTGTATATCTTGAACGTTCCCGAAGCGGGCGAGGCGCCCACGTATGGATGTTTTTTGAAAATAGCTATCCTGCATTTAAAAGCAGAAAGATCATGCTTCACATTCTTGAATCAACGGGCATAATTTCTCCTTTCGATAAAAACTCTAATTATGATCGGCTTTTTCCTAACCAGGATTCACATTCCGGCAAGGGAATCGGCAATCTGATTGCATTACCATTGCAAAAAAAAGCTGTGGATAATAATAATTCCTGTTTTATAGATCCGGATAGTTATATGCCTTATCCAGACCAACGGTCATTTTTGCGAACTATAAAGAAAGTGGATATTCTGCAGTTAGAACAGATATACAATTCATTAACAGGCTCAGATCATAAACATATACAAACGGTTTCATCAAATTCAGCAGACCTGCAAATCACGTTAAACAACAATATAAAAATTCCGCGAGCACATTTAAGTCCAGATCTGGTAAATTTTTTAAGAAATAGTCTCAACTTCGTCAATGCTGAATATATCATAAAAAAGAAGCTGGGTAAAAATACGTTTGGCACAGAAACGTACTTCAGAATGCTTGAAGAACGGGATGGTTATATTTTTATTCCAAGAGGATTTGTTAGAGAACTACTTCTGTACTGCAAAGAAAAGCGTATTCCTTATCACTTAAATGACGAACGAAAAAAACTTAATGAAGTAAAATATTCATTTAAAGGATTATTGTATGATTATCAGAAAGCGGCGATTGATACAACGACTAAAATAGAAATGGGAGTTATTGTGGCACCACCAGGTTCGGGAAAAACCGTCATTGGATTATCTATTATAGCTCAAAAAGAACAGCCAGCACTAATAATTGTACACCGAAAACAGCTTTTTGATCAATGGGTTGAAAGGATTCAGTCGTTTTTAGGAATCGCAGCACCTTTCGTTGGCAAAATTACGCAAGGACAACAGAAAATAGGAACACATATTACTGTTGCCATGATCCAAAGCTTTGCAGGTATAAATGCATCTAATGATATTTTTAAATCCTTTGGAACCATTATTATTGACGAATGTCATCACGTTCCTGCAAAAACATTCAGACAAGTGATATCAAATTTCCAATGTTATTACTTGTATGGATTAACAGCGACCCCCATCAGAAAAAATAATGATGAGAAGTTAATATTCATTCATATCGGGGACGTAATTCATGAAATGAAATTACCCACCCAAAGCAACGCTGCTTCCAAAAAAGTTTCGGTAATAATCCGGGAAACGGAACTATTGGTTCCATTCGATTATAAGACTGATAAAGCAGAAACATTGCTCCAGATACTTATTCACGATTCATCAAGAAACCGCCTTATTATAGATGATATCATAAGCGAAGTAAATACCGGGAAAAAAGTCCTGGTATTAACTGAACGGAAAGCACATATCCAAACACTCTACCAATACCTCAAAACTAAATTTGAGGTTATTACCATTTCAGGTGACGATCCTGAATCGGTAAAGAAAACCAAGTTCAGTCAAATCAACTCCGGGAATTTTCAGGTACTAATTTCTACTGGACAATTTTTGGGTGAAGGTACAGATATACCAAGTCTTGATTGTTTAGTGTTGGCATATCCATTTTCATTTGAGGGAAAAATGATTCAATATCTTGGCCGGGTTCAACGCATGGAAGCCGTTCCGGTTATTTATGATTACCAGGACATACATGTGGATTATTTAGAAAAACTATTCAAACAAAGAAGCCGGTACTATCAAAAACTATTACAAACAGGAGCAATACATCGAATAGATGAATTGATGCTTATTTTCAATGAGGACAAAGTTTTTATAAATACGGATGCCACTATATTGGGGATAGATCAACTTGATCTTCCTATACAAGTAGAAAGATTTAAAACAGAGGTAGCATGGAAAATACGAGTATTGAATTATGATGAGGAAAATAGCGAAATCAGAGCAGAAATAATAGACTATGCAGCCAATCCGGAATTCAGCAACAGTAATCAAATTTCTCTGCAATTCCAGCCTATTGATAAAATAAGCTTCCGATCTCTCGATACAGCCAGGCTATTGCACGCTGTTGAACTAAAGAGAATTACTTCAACAACTAAAATACCAGAGGAATCTAGCGACAATGTTCCGCAACATATTTTTAAACCAGTAACGAAACCGGCTGAATGGGTAATTCAAAAAATCATGAAAGTACCCATTTCAAAGATTCAATTTTCAAATGCCTGTGTAGTATTTACCATGTTTATTGAAGAACTTGGTCAGGACATCAAATTTCAGATTGAAAACTCTGATATACGACCCGAGTTTGAAGCAATCAAAGACTACTTTATAAAAATTCTGAAGAAGAAATTGATCGTCACGAAAATTGAAATTCGTTACAATGAAAATCAAGTATTATCTGCAATTGCCTCCTCTGAAGACATCAATAAAATTAACAGTGGTATTATCGATAGCGTTCGTTTTGAATTTGTAAAAAAGAGAATCCTGCTTTTTAAAGGACAATACAACGAAAGCTCAATCATCCATACGACCGACACATTGCTAGATCAACCATCACTAAGAAAAATGTTTAAATCCGACAAGGATTTAATTGATGATATCTTAAGCGTAAAAGATTCAAAACATTATCACCATCTTAAATACCTTGCAACACAACACCTTTCATCGGTACTGAAAATAAGATTTGTATTACAGCCTTTTTCATTCTTGTTTCTATTACAGGGCGACAAGAAATACCATATCGTATGGGAGACGCTAAATAGCGAAGAAGCCACTTATATATGGCATTTCGAAAAAACAATGGATGCCTTGCGAAACGGTTTAAGTGAAATCGAAGAAGTGCTAAATGAAATCAAGAATACAGGCAAACAGGATTATCTTAACAAAGATCATCAAAATTTTAGCAGGATCATGCATGACTATACTGCTGCCCAAAAGGGATTTGTCGTATGGAAAGGTTTTCTGGAGCAAAGATTAATATAGAATAGGATCATTTTCATGCCCACATTCATATCAAAGCAATCCTGCCGGATTCAAACCTGAAAGCAGTTCATTCCAAAGACATAAAACATCTTGGAAAGAACAATCTGTTTTCCTTAAACGCAAAAACCCGCTACCAGAGCGGGTTTTGCAATTTAGTGGAGGTGACCGGAGTTCAATCGAACCCCTATTCTCTTTTTTGTCTTTTATTCAATCAATTAAATATGCTTAAAACAACTTGTTCAGCATAAACATTATGAATCTTGAACAGCTCTACAGCACAAGACCTAATCACTTAAAGGCTTTCGTACAAAGCAATATTCACTTTTACGTTTAATTGACAACCGGCAAAGATCCGCCATCTATGGCGTAGATAGTTCCGGTAAGGTAAGCGGCAGAAGGTGAAACCAGGAAATGGACAAGCTGGGCAACTTCTATCGGCTCTGCCATCCGGCCCATTGGAATGCCGCCGATCTGCGCCATCAATTGTTTCATGCCTTCCTCTGGGCTTATACCAGCAGAGGCGGCATAATCTTCCACGAATTTTACCATGGGACCTGTTTTGGTCGCGCCAGGCGCTACGGTTAATACGCGCACTCCCTTACTGGCCAGCTCGGTGGCCAACGCTTTACTGTAACTGTTCAGCGCCGCTTTGGAGACGGCGTAAGCTAAATTCAGGTTCCATAATGCTTGTTTTCCAGCGACCGAAGAAATGTGGATGATTACACCGCTTTGCTTTTCTATCATTTTTGGCAGCAAGGTCCTGTCTAGGCGAATGGCAGAAATGAGGTTCAGGTCTAATTCCTGCTGCCAATGCGCATCGCTTAGTGTACTGTGCCCACCACCCGGCGTAGTCAGCCCACCTACATTATTGATCAGGATATCAATACCTCCTAAAGTATCTTCAATTTCTTTGGCAAGCTGGGTTACATCACCGGCATTGGTAAGGTCCGCTGCAATAAAATGATGTGGGGTTTCTTGCGGTTTTGTTCTCGCACTGACAATGACGTGCGCACCTGCATTCGCCAATTCATCGGCTATGGCTTTGCCGATCCCTTTGGTGCCGCCAGTTACTAATGCTATTTTACCTTTTAAATTTTGTGTTGTCATGTTTTAGAAGAATTATTCTGAAACAAATGTTTCAGAAAAGGTTAAAAAATTTATTTTGATAATTGTTTAATAAAATACTCTGCCATACGCCTGATCTTCATTGGGTCTTTGTGAAGGATATAGCTTTCATACCAACCCGTCCAGGTGCTGTTAAAGTAATCGGCAAGCAATGCGGGATCCTCTTCGGCACGTATCTCACCTTGATCCATTGCCTTGCTGATCAGGTCATGCAAAAATTGATATGATCGCTGATCGTCGGCCACAAGGATTTGTTTTACGCGCTGGTCATTGGTAGCCACTTCAAATGCGCTTTTAACGGCCATACAACTGTCTTTACCATTTATTATAATACCCACCGCTTCATGGATATAGTCTACCAAGATAGCAAGCGGTGACTTTTTACTTTTCAGGCGCTTTTCCCAATCCAGTTTTCGCAGGTCGGTATAATGCTGCACACAACGTACAAAAAGTTCGTGCTTATCACCGATGGTATTGTAAAGGCTGCTGCTGTTAATCTGCATGGCATCGGTTAGGTCACGGAGCGAAGTGCCGTTATACCCCTTCTTCCAAAAAACTTCCATTGCTTTCTGGATCGCAACTGCTTCGTTAAATTCAACATTTCTGGCCATATCAGTACAAAGATAAACATTTTGAAACAATCGTTTCAAATTAACTCATGAATTTTTATAACCTTAAGTGAGCTACTCTTAAATAAAAGCAAATGTGGCTGTTGGAAAACACATTTTCACCCTAAGAACAACCTGTATACACAGTTGAAATCAAGCCGATAGCCGTTGAAATCTGATCTGATAACATGAGTTCTACTACTGGAGCATATTTATTAACTAAGAGACTTAACTGTCCGGCTAAATCGACCCACCTCACTTTTCATTATTAAGCTATCTAATAAGCTAATGCATTCCGTAACAAAAGTGAATGAAAGTAATGTATCAATATTCAGCCTTTGCTTGAAATGATTCGATCGTCCGGTGAGCTATAAACAAAAAAGCCGCTGATTGTCAGCGGCTTAATAAAGTGTGGAGGTGACCGGATTCGAACCGGTGTCCAAACATATTCTCCAAAAGCTTTCTACATGTTTATTCCGGCATTATTTGTCGGGAAGTAGCAGGAACCGGACACACCAATTACTTCCTTAGCTGAATAGTCTTAAGCAACCGGCACAGCCTACAGTCGCAGCATCCTGTTTTGTTTTTAAGTCGGCGGCGGGGCGTGGTAACAGAACAACCTGCCCGGCGGCCCTAATGACTACTTAATCACTGATTAGGCAGCCATGGCATACGTATTGTTGCCATTTGTGTTTTGAATATTCAGATTTACGTGCTAATTATCCAACGCACGACATGCTTACACCTTCAAAGATCTACGCTGTCAAAACCATACACCCCCATTTCAGTTGATGTTAAAACAGCTGAGAACTGGCAAAATTAATGCTATTTCCCGGTTTTTCAATAACATATCACGGTGTCTGCCTTACTTTCCCCTGCCTTTTAAATATATTCTAACAAAGACCAAACTAAGACCTAACAAAGACCAAACAAAGACTACACAAGAATATTTCCTTTGTTTGGTGTTTGTTTTCCCTGATTACTGTCATAGTTTGATATTTTCTTGAATATAATTTAAATACTATATTTAGTTAACAAAAACTCACTGCTATGGGACGTATTCAATTCGGCTCGCTGGGGCCAATCAACGGTAAAGTGGGCAACCTCGTTATCTCTTCCTGGAAAGGAAAACCATATGTAAAGTCGGCCCCCGGCGAACGCACCGTACCGCCAACCCCAAAAGAGATGGCCAATCGTAAAAAATGGGCCATGGCCCATGCCTGGCTTAAGCCGGTAACAGAATTTGTGCGGGAAGGATTTAAAGGCTATTCCGATACCATAGAGGGGTTTATTGCCGCCAAATCTTACTTATTAAAGAATGCTTTTGAAGGTAGTGCGCCCGAATTAACCATCAACCCGGCATTAGTGAAAGTTAGCTTCGGTGAATTGTCTTTGCCGCAGCATATAAATGTTACGCTGAATACAAATAAAGAACTTCAGTTTACCTGGGATGCCAATGATATTGAATTTGCTAACAGGTACGATCAGGTGATGCTCCTTGCCTATGATATTGAAGGTGGGTATGCGTACACCAGATTAGCCGGCCAGTTGCGCATGAATGGCAGCGATACAGTAAATGTGCAGCGGGGTTTAAACAGAACGCTTCACGTGTATATAGCATTTGTTTCGGCCAACAGGCTAACCCGGTCGAACAGCTTATACCTGGGACCCATATTTATAGAGTGAGTAACAGGCAAAAAATAACCCCGCTATTGCGGGGTTATGCTATAAATTCTATTCTTTATTTCTACTTGAATAAATATCGCCAGAAGTCGAGGCCCAGTGCATAAGCCATTACACCCAGCAATAAGATCATACCCGCCATTTGCGCATACTCCATGAATTTATCACTTGGTTTGCGACCGGTAATGATCTCATACAACGTGAACAATACGTGGCCGCCATCGAGGGCTGGTATTGGTAAAATGTTCATAAACGCCAGCACAATGCTCAACAGCGCGGTCATTGACCAAAAACGCTCCCAATCCCACTCGGCACCAAACATGTTACCAATGGTTAAAAAGCTTCCGAGCGATTCGCTTGCTTTTACTTCCTTGCTGGTAAACAGCAGTTTGAAGTTTTGAACGTTCATCACCAGCATGCTCCAGCCTTTGGCCACGCCTGCAGGTAATGATTCAAAGAAGTTGTATTTCTTTACTGCGAATGTGAGGAATTTTTGGGGCTGACGGAAGAAGAAACCAATGCTTGCATTACCATCGAGTTTTACTTTAACCAGTGCCGTATCTGCTTTATTACGCAACACGGTTAAAGCTACTTCCTGGTTCTTCATATTCTTTTTAAGATCGCTCAACTCAAAGAAAGAGCCTACAGGCATACCATTCAGGCCAATGATCTGATCGTCTTTTTGCAAACTGCCCGAAGTGAATTTGGCATCCTTATTCACACTATCAACCACAGCCGGGAATTTAGGATAAGCCAGCGGATCACCTTTACGTTTAATAAGCTGACTGATGGTACCTTCCGGTACTGGTATATCTAAATTCTGCCCATTACGTGTAACCTGAATGGTTTTGGCTTCGTTTAAGATAATATCGGTGCTCAGGCGGCTGAAGTTCTCTACCTCTTTGCCATTTACCGCAACAATTTTATCGCCATCGCGCAAACCAATGCTTTTACCCAGGCTATCTACATAAACGCCATAGGTGGCATTTTTTGCAGGCAGGTATTCTTCGCCCCAATGCCAAAGGATCATGGCAAATAAAAAGAAGCCTAGTATAAGGTTTACCGTAACCCCACCTATCATAATGATAAGGCGTTGCCAGGGTTTCTTACTGCGGAACTCCCAGGGCTGGGGTGGTAATTTCATTGCATCCTTATCCATGCTTTCATCTATCATGCCCGAGATCTTTACATAACCACCCAACGGCAGCCAGCCGATACCATATACGGTATCGCCAATCTTCTTTTTTGCAATGGAGAACCAGGGATCGAAGAACAGATAAAATTTTTCAACCCTACATTTAAACCATTTGGCGGGCAGAAAGTGGCCCATCTCATGTAGTACAACAAGTATGGATAAGCATAATATTAATTGTCCGGCTTTTATACCTACTACTGCCCAATCTATTGCTAACAATGTGATCATATTAACGCTAAATACGCGGTGTGTTTATTTTAAAATACGCTCAAAATATCGAATAATCCCGCAATTCGGTTAACCGCTCACAAAATTTCCGGA
Organism: Niastella sp. OAS944; assembly: GCA_024809215.1. Taxonomy (GTDB): domain Bacteria; phylum Bacteroidota; class Bacteroidia; order Chitinophagales; family Chitinophagaceae; genus Niastella. The sequence goes on from JANUBW010000001.1 coordinate 1,191,735, forward strand.
ATTATTAACCGAAAGACAGCCTAAAGGTCAAAGCCTAAAGCTTAAAGCAAATACATTTTGCCAAAAAATTGATTGCAGCTTTTGGCTTTCAGCTTTTAGCTTTTGCCTAGAGTTTAAGCAGCGAGGCAGCGAAGTTACGGGCCTCCCCATCGCTTTCAAAATATTCCTCCAACGTGGGTTTCTCAATAAACGGCACGTGTTGCAGGGTACGCTCTATGAGGTCGGTCATATCTAAAAAGCCAACCCGATTACGCAAAAATGCAAATACGGCAATTTCATTGGCCGCGTTTAACACACATGGCTGGTTTCCACCCTTAAACAGGGCTTCAGTAGCCAGTACCAAATTGCGGAAGGTTTTGGTATCGGGTTCCTCAAATGTAAGCTGGCTGGGCGTTCTAAAATTATACCGGGGAAACTGGTTGGGTATACGGTGCGGAAAAGCCAAGGCATACTGAATAGGCAGTTTCATATCGGGCAAACCCATTTGGGCTTTAATGCTGCCATCTTCAAACTGTACAAGGCTATGTATAATACTTTGGGGGTGAACAAGTACCTGTACCTGATCGGGCGCCAGGTCGAACAACCATTTGGCCTCAATCATCTCAAGTCCTTTGTTCATAAGGGTGGCTGAGTCAATGGTGATCTTGGCGCCCATTTGCCAGTTGGGATGTTGCAGCGCATGATCGCGCTTTACATTCACCAGGTAATTGGGCTTTTTTCCAAGGAAAGGCCCGCCACTGGCAGTTAATATAACTTTCTCGATCTTGTTGCGGGTTTCGCCTACAAGACACTGGAATATTGCTGAATGTTCTGAATCTACGGGAATAACAGGCACACGTTTTTCGATGGCCTTTTGCATTACGATATCGCCAGCCACTACCAACGTTTCTTTATTGGCAAGCGCAATGGCTTTACCGGCTTCCAGCGCGCATAGCGTAGGGCGTAAGCCGGCAAACCCTACAATGGCAGCCAGCATCATGTCGTAACAATCCATGCCAGCCACATCTTCCAGGGCTTTCTCGCCTGCAAATACTTTTACATCGGTGTGTGATAAAGCTTCTTTTACAATGGGATATTTTCTATCATCGCCAATGACAACAATATTGGGGTTGAACTGCAATGCCTGCTTTATCAATAACTCCTCATTACTGAAAGCAGTGAGTACTTCAGCAGTAAATTTATCGGGATTGGCGGCTATCACTTCCAACGCCTGACAGCCAATTGAGCCTGTTGAGCCAAATATTGCTATACGCCTGTTTGGAAAACTGTTCGACATGTTCCGGTTTCAATAATTTGTTAAGTAAGCTTAATCAGACAGCCTTAACGTTAAAACTACTCTACATATTTTTCAAGTGCCGATGCTATATTACGGTCATTGCTTAACCGGGGCACTTTATTTTGACCGCCTAATTTACCAATGGACTTCATATAATCAATGAACCCATTCTTTTTAACCGGGCGAATATGCAATGGTAACAATATATTTCCTGTAATGAGGTCGTTGTAATAAATGTTCTTTTTGCGCAGGTTTATGTCAACCTTCTCAGCAAAACGTTCGAGGTTATTGGGTTTGTTCTCAAACTCAATAAACCATTCGTGGTATGATTTGCCTTTTCCCTGGTTTATCATGGGCGCTACGGTAAACTCGGTAATATGCACTCCTTCTTCTTCGGCCGCTTTAATAAGACTATGCTCTACCTCCTCGCCTATTACGTGTTCGCCAAATGCCGAAATAAAATGTTTGATGCGGCCTGTTACTACCAGCCTGTATGGGTTGGTTGAAACAAACTTAACCGTATCGCCAATATTATAACCCCACAAACCGGCATTATTGTTAATGATCAAAGCGTAGTTCTCGCCTACCTTCACATCTTTCAACGATAAACGGGTTGGGTTGGCATTGAATATTTCACCGGCAGGAATAAACTCAAAGAATATTCCGCTGTTGGTGTTCAGCAATAAACCTTCGGCATCCTGTGAATCCTGAAATGCCATAAAGCCTTCCGAAGCAGGGAATGTTTCAATAGTGGCTATTTTACCACCAATGCTTTCCATCAGCTTGTTCTTATAAGGCTCAAAGTTTACGCCGCCATGCACCAGTACCGAGAAGTTAGGAAACAGATCTTTGATCTTTTTACCACTCTTCTCAATAAGGCGATCGAAATACATTTGCGTCCATGGTGGAATGCCGCTAATAAGCGTCATATCCTGATTTATGGTCTCGGCAACAATTTTATCGAGTTTGGTTTCCCACTCTTCAATACAATTGGTTTCGTAGGAAGGCAATTGATTACTGCGCAGGTAACTGGGCACATGATGGTTTACGATACCGCTTAAACGGCCTGTAGGTATACCACCAACGCGCGTTAACTCGGGCGAACCCGATAAGAAGATCATTTTACCCTCAGTAAAGTTGGTATTGCCCGATTCGGCAATGTAACACAACAGGGCATTGCGTGCCGTGTTTATATGGTTATCGATACTGTCTTTACTAATGGGAATATACTTTACACCACTGGTAGTGCCTGAGGTTTTAGCCAGGTATATAGGCAGGCCTTTCCACAATACGTTGTGTTTGCCTTCCTTTATTTTCTCAATATAGGGCTTAAACTGTTCATAGTCGCGTACAGGTACGGCCTGAACATATTCCTCATGCACATTAACATCCTGTAAATGGTGATCTTTACCAAATTCAGTAGCCTTACCTATTTTGAGTAGCTCTTTCAGGATGTTTTCCTGGTCGGCTACTGCGGTGGTCATGCCTTTTTTAATGCCTTTATATACGTAATGGGCAAATGGTTTTGCCAGAAACGATTTTATTTTCATTGAATCCCGTATTCCATCGTTAGGAAAAACAAACCTACGTCAATTAGTGAAATGCGCAAAGACTGATTTAGGTTTAATGCTGTAAAGCTATTATTAACTCATTCAAAGTGTGATTGTTCGGAGTTCGTTCTGTTAAAAAACGATTAGAATAAGGGCAACTACGTAGAAATAGTTGTGTGTTACAAGTTACCGGTTTCCGGGCACCAGTTCTTAGTTCTCAGTTTTTAATTCACTGATGTAGGCCAGGTTACCAGTAACTGGCCGTGATATATTCTCCCTCCCCCGTTGGGGGAGGGCTGGGGAGGGGGCCGCCGCGAACCGTGTAACCTGAAACCTGTAACCTGAAACCCCTGAGCGCCGCAAACCAGGCAACCGGAGCCCGTTAACCGGCACCAGCCTCTTATATTATATATAGGCACCATCATTGGCGAATGTGGCTACTATTATAAATACTTCACAATCAACATTTCTCATTATTTTGCCTAAAAATCGGGCATTTTTAGGGTGAAATTGTAAAAAAAATGCCGTTAAAGACTTCTTAATCTACTTCAAACCCTTACCTTTGCACTCCTAATTTTGGAAACCTATGTTTGCAATAGTTAAAATCGCCGGACAACAATTTAAGGTTCAAAAGGACCAAACTTTATTTGTACCGCGTGTGGACGGCAAAGCCGGAGACAAAGTGGAATTTTCAGAAATTCTCCTGTTAGATGATTCAGGTAAACTGTCAGTAGGCAGTGCAGTAAAAGGTGCTGTAAAGGCTGAGATCCTCGACCAGGTACAAGGCGATAAAGTAATCGCTTTTAAAATGAAAAGAAGAAAAGGTTTCCGCAAGAAGCACGGTCATCGCACACACTACACTAAGATCAAAGTAACGGCTATCGCATAATAAAATTCCAAATCACAAATCCCAAGATCCAAATTCAGACAAGTTGTGAATTGGTTAAACCGGGATTTGATATTTGACTTTTGAATTTTATTTGGAGCTTGAGATTTGAGATTTGTGATTTCAAATAAAGTATTATTCTAAAACATTTTTCAAACAATCTACCATGGCACATAAAAAAGGGGAAGGCAGTGTAAAGAACGGTCGCGACTCACAGAGCAAACGCCTTGGCGTTAAAATCTACGGTGGTCAGTCTGCTATTGCAGGTAACATCATCGTTCGTCAACGCGGTACTGTGTATCATCCCGGAAAAAATGTTGGTATCGGAAGAGACTACACCATCTTTGCTTTAACTGATGGCGTTGTTGAATTCAGAAAGACCAAAGGTGATAAAACGATCATCAGCGTAGCTACGGTTGCATAAGCATGTTAAGTGTATAGTGATTTTTTTTCACAAAAAGTGAAAAAAGTTTTGGCGGTTTGAAATTAGTTTTTATTTTTACATCAGTTAAATTCTATTTTTTACTAACCGTTAAATTCACAAAAACATGGCAACTAAGAAAAAAGCTGCAAAGAAAGCCGCTAAGAAAGCTGTAAAGAAAGCTGCTCCAAAGAAAAAGAAAGCTGCAAAGAAGAAATAACTTCGGCTTCTTGGAAAGCAAAAAATATCAAGTCCTTCCGGTTTCGGGAGGACTTTTTAATTATAGCTATACCAAACGCCTAACCTTACCTACTTAACACCTCAACGCAGCACCAATCCTGCATCTTTAACACCCTTACTTTACCAATCTGCTGAAACCCGCTCCCACACTGCATTACAAGCCGTCATAACAAACGCAACATGTTACCCGGGCTACTATTAACTAATTATACCGCATAGTTGGCATGTTATCAATTCACGATTGCCGATTGCCATTGATGCCTTACTTTTACATCCGCATTCATAGCATTCCCATCTCTGATTTTTTTTGATAAGCCTATCTAAAACCCTGTTACCTCCAACCACCCTGGCACCGTTATTACAGTCACATGTAGCCACCAGGCAATTGACAATAAGCAATAGGCAAATGCACATTGGTGCTTAAGCTATTGACTTTGCCTATTGCCCATTGCTTATTGCTAATTGATTTCTCGAAATAAAAAACAAAAAACTACAACTGCTTGTCATGTTTAAAAAGATCCTTGTTGCCAACCGTGGCGAAATTGCTATCAGGGTACTGCGTGCTGCTACTGAATTAAATATTAAGACCATTGCCGTTTACACTTTTGAAGACCGGTATTCACTGCATCGTTACAAAGCCGATGAAGCCTACCAAATTGGTAAGAATGATGATCCTTTAAAGCCTTACCTCGATATTGAAGAGATCATTCGCGTTGCCAAACGCGAAAAGGCAGATGCCATTCACCCCGGTTATGGTTTCCTGTCAGAAAACGCCCGCTTTGCCCAGCGATGTGCCGAAGAAAAGATTGCCTTTGTTGGCCCCACTGCTTACATAATGGAGCAACTGGGCGATAAAATTGCCGCCAAGAAAGTAGCCAAACAAGCCGGTGTGCCAATGATAGAAGACAGTAAGGCCAATATTCAATCGCCCCACATTGCATTACAGGAAGCACGCCGTATTGGTTACCCCATCATCATTAAAGCTGCAGCCGGCGGTGGTGGCAGAGGCATGCGGGTGGTACGCAATGAGGAAGATCTTGAAAAAACGGTTCTGGAGGCCCGTAATGAAGCCAAAACAGCATTTGGCAACGATACCGTGTTCTTTGAAAAGTTTATTGAATCGCCCAAACATATTGAAGTGCAAATACTGGGCGATCATCATGGCAATATCATTCACCTGTTCGAACGCGATTGCTCTGTTCAACGCCGCTTTCAAAAAGTAGTTGAAGTAGCGCCTGCCATTTCTTTAAAACACGAAACCCGGCAAAAACTACACGAGTATGCCATTCGCATTTGCAAACAGGTAAGCTATAACAACGCGGGCACGGTTGAATTTTTGGTTGATAAAGCCGAGAACATCTATTTTATTGAAGTGAACCCTCGCATACAGGTTGAACATACCGTAACAGAAGAAATAACCGGCATCGACATTGTAAAAAGCCAGCTGCTGGTAGCACAAGGCTATGCGCTTACCGACGCTCCCATCAATATTAAATCGCAGGAGCAGTTACAGATCTCCGGCGTTGCCATTCAATGCCGGGTAACAACAGAAGACCCTTCCAATAATTTCAAACCCGATTTCGGCACTCTTATAGCCTATCGCAATGCCGGCGGCCCGGGTATACGGTTAGATGAAGGAAGCTCCTACCCCGGCGTTAGCATTTCCCCCTTCTTTGATTCATTACTGGTTAAGATCACTGCCAGCGGGCGTAACCTTGCCGAAACCTGCGATAGACTGGTACGTACATTAAAGGAGTTTCGTATTCGTGGTGTAAAGACCAACATCCCTTTTCTTGAAAACGTTTTACAACATACTACCTTTCAAAATGGCCTTGCCACCGTTGACTTTATAGACAATCATGCCGAGCTGTTTCATTTTGAACCACGCATGGACCGGGGCACCAAGGCCCTGCAATACCTGGCCGAGATCATTGTGAACGGTAATCCCTATATAGCAGAGATCAATCCAAACATAACCTTTCGCACACCCGTTGTGCCCGACGCCGTGCAACAGGAAATTACCAAAGGCTCCAAAGACCGGCTTACCGAGCTGGGTCGCGATAAATTCATTGACTGGCTGAAAAACAACGGCCGCATTCAATATACCGATACTACCTTTCGCGATGCGCATCAGTCGCTGCTGGCAACGCGGGTACGCACCACCGATATGTTGAAGGTAGCTGAAACGGTAGCTAAGAACCACCCGGAAATATTCTCCCTTGAAATGTGGGGTGGCGCCACCTTCGACGTAGCCCTGCGCTTTTTACATGAATGCCCCTGGCAGCGATTGCAGCTGATGCGTGAACGCATACCCAATATTTTGTTCCAGATGCTTATTCGCGGGTCTAACGCAGTAGGCTATACTGCCTACCCCGATAACCTGGTAGAAACATTTATTGAAGAAAGCTGGAAGAACGGCATCGATATCTTTCGCATTTTCGACTCGCTCAACTGGCTGGAGGGTATGCAGGTAAGTATTAATGCCGTTCGGGAAAGAACAGGCGGCCTTGCCGAAGCCTGTATTTGTTATACCGGCGACTTCCTTGATCCGCACCGCAATCACAAGTTCAACCTGCAATACTATCTCGACCTGGCCAAACGCCTTGAAGATGCGGGCGCACATATTCTTGCAATAAAAGATATGGCCGGATTATTAAAACCCATGCAGGCCGGCATACTGGTTAGTGAGTTAAAGAAATCGATCAACATTCCCATTCACCTGCATACACACGATACCTCCTCTATACAGGCAGCCACTTATTTAAAAGCCATAGAGGCCGGTGTTGACGTTATTGACGTAGCACTGGCATCCATGAGCGGCCTTACCTCCCAACCCAATTTCAATAGCATTGTGGCCATGATGAAGGGCCACCCGCGCGAATTACCCATAAACCTGCATAAGCTGAATGAGCTATCGAATTACTGGGAAGATGTACGGGAAATTTATTATCCATTCGAATCGCAATTAAAGGCGGGCACTGCCGAAGTGTTTGATCATGAAATACCGGGCGGACAATACAGTAACCTGCGCCCGCAGGCGCGTTCGCTTGGGCTGGAAGATCAGTTCACGAATATCAAGAAGAACTATGTGGTAGTGAATAAACTGTTTGGCGATATTGTAAAAGTAACGCCTTCATCGAAAGTAGTGGGCGATATGGCGCTGTTTATGACGGCCAACGACTATACCGAACAGGATATTTTTGAAAAAGGCGAAAGCATTTCATTCCCCGATTCGGTAATTGGGTTGTTCCGGGGCGATCTTGGTCAAACCCCGGGCGGGTTTCCCGAAGCCTTACAAAAAGTGATCCTCAAAAACGAAAAGCCGTTTACCGACAGGCCCAACGCGCATTTACAACCGCTGAACCTCCCTGCCGCCTGGGAAAAGTTTGAAGCCAAATATGGCAAACAATATACACAGCTCGATCTGCTGTCATCCCTTTTTTACCCCAAGGTGTTTGATGAGTACCATCAATTTAAAAGCACGTTTGGCGAAGTGTATTATGTGCCCTCCCCTGTTTTCTTTTATGGGCTGAAGCCAAACGAAGAAACGCTGATAGAGCTGGCGCCCGGCAAAAGCATTTTGATAAAATTCCTGCATATGAGCGGGGTTGATGAGAATGGTTATAAACAAATAATTTTTAAACTGAACGGACAAACCCGTTCCATTTTTGTAAAGGACAGAAGCTTTACATCAACAAAGCCCTCACATCGCAAAGTAAGCGCCGCCAATGAAATTGGCGCACCGCTGCAGGGCAAGCTTTCAAAAATACTGGTAAAGGCCGGCGACAAAGTGCAAAAGAACACGCCCCTGTTTGTAATTGAGGCCATGAAGATGGAATCGACCATTGTAGCTCCTGGTGAGGGGGAGGTTAGGAATGTGGCTCTTATAGAGGGAGTGTTCGTTGAACAAGATGATTTAGTGATTGAATTCTGATGGTGAGTGGTCAATGGTGAGTGGTGAATGGTGAGTGGTGAATGGTGAGTGGGCTCGCGATTTTTTTGGCTTTCTAAACAAATGCGAGGCTCGCGAATAGTCGGTTTCTTTGAAAATTCGGAAACCTACTCACAACTCATCAGCTATAGGACGAAGCCCGCAAATTATCAGAGTTCCTGGGAATTCGGAAATCCACTCACCACTCACCACTTACAACTCACACATTAACCTTAAACCAATCATATGTTTTTACAACTTGCCCATACAAAATTGGATGTATTCCGATTTTCGCAGGAACTGGTTCTGGAATGTTATAGAATAACCAAAACATTTCCCGTTGACGAAAGGTTTTCGATGGTTCAACAAATAAGAAGAGCAGCCTTATCAGTGCATCTGAATGTTTCGGAAGGTTGTTCTAGGAAATCGAAAAGAGAAAGGAGCCGGTATTATGAGATGGCCAGAGGTTCAGTTATCGAAATTGACAGCGCCATTGGCATTGCTCATAAATTATCATATTTATCTCCAGACGAACTTAAACTGTTAGGGGGACTCATTGTGAAAAACTTTAAAATATTAAGTGGTATGATAGGCTGATGGTGAGCGGTGAGTGGTCAGTGGTGAGTGGTCAGTGGTGAGTGGCCTCGCTATATTTTAGCACGCTGAACAAAGCGAGGTTCACGAATGCTCGGCATTTTGAAAACTCGGAGATTCACTCACCACTCACAACTCACCAGCTATAGGCCAAAGCCCGCAAATTATCAGGGTCCTGGAAATCCGGGAATCCACTCACCACTCACAACTCACCACTATTTCCTTAATTTAGCCCCCAGTTCTAATAAGAATCACCAACTATGATCGACAACTACTTCATTGCCGACCAATTTTCCCTGCTGGCCAAACTGATGGAAATGCATGGGGAAAATTCGTTCAGGGCGCGTACCTATTCCAGCGCTGCCTTTGCTATTGAAAAAGTAACCACACCACTGGCAGAAATGCCTGAAGATAAACTGGTAACGGTAAAAGGCATTGGCGATTCCGTTGCCAAAAAAGTAATTGAAATACTCCGCACCGGTAAACTGGGCGCCCTTGAAGAAATAGTATCCAAAACCCCGCCCGGTGTGCTGGAGATGATGAACATAAAAGGACTGGGCCCTAAAAAAATAGCCACCATTTGGAAAGAAATAGGCGTTGAATCGGTTGGGGAACTGTTGTACGCCTGTAATGAGAACCGTTTGTTATTATACAAAGGGTTCGGACAAAAAACACAACAGAACGTACAGGAGTCCATTGAATTTTATATGAAGAACCAGGGCAGCCACCTGTACGCTGAAACAGAAGCCTATGCAGTGGTAATTGACGCAACCCTGAAAAAGCAATTCCCCGATAAACTGTTTGCTCTTACGGGCCAGTTCAGACGCCAGATTGAGATCATTGACCGGTTAGAATGGGTAACAACAGCCACCGATACCGAATTGCTTGCTTTCCTGGGCGCCAACAATTACACTACACAGGAAACACTGGAAGATATTTTTAGCGTAATGGGCCCCGAGAATGTATTGTTGAAATTCTATCGCGCTACACCCGAATCATTCTATTCCGTTCTTTTTCAAACCAGTGGCAGTGAAGAGTTTGTTACTGCCTGTGCAGCTTTGCCTGGTTGGAACAGTGGCGCCGCCTATCAATCGGAAGAAGAGATATTCACCGCATTGCAATTACCAGCCATTGCCCCCGCCCTGCGAGAAAAGGCAAAGGTGCTTACTACGGTAAAGAACAATCCGGTTAACCTGATACAACCTGGCGACATAAAGGGTATTATTCACAGCCACAGCCAATGGAGCGATGGCGTGCATACGGTGGAAGAAATGGCAAAAGCCTGTATTGATCAGGGTTATGAATACCTGGTTATAAGCGATCACAGTAAAAGCGCGGCATATGCCAATGGCCTCACCGAAGAACGTATTCGCGAACAACATCGCTACATCGACGAGCTGAATGAAAAGCTAAAGCCATTTAAAATATTTAAAAGTATTGAATGTGATATTTTAGGCGATGGCGCCCTCGATTATAGCAACAACGTGCTCTCTACCTTCGATCTGGTAATAGCCTCGGTACACTCTAACCTGAAAATGACCGAAGAAAAAGCCATGATGCGGTTACTGAATGCCATTCGTAACCCCCATACTACTATATTGGGTCATATGACAGGCCGCCTGTTGTTAAGCCGCCCTGGTTACCCGGTTGACCATGTGAGTGTTATTGACGCCTGTTTGGAAAACAAGGTGGTGATTGAACTGAATGCGCACCCCCGCCGCCTTGATATGGACTGGCGTTGGATTGACTATGCCATTGAAAAAGGTGTACTTATTTCCATTGACCCCGATGCGCACTCCATTGAGGGTTACGATTGCCGTTATGGCGTATTGGCTGCACAAAAAGGTGGATTAACGAAACAGCAGAACTTAAGTAGTTTCAGTTTGATTGAGTTTGAAACTTACCTGGCTGATAGAAGAAAAGCCAGAGGAATATAGAAAACAAGTTCACAGATCTTAGTTTTTTATATTCGAGTAACCCTACTTTTTAATAACCTATCAATTCTAAACATTATAAAGCTCAAAGTGCTACGCACTTTGAGCTTTATTTGTAAACTGTGAACTAAAAACTTAAAACTAAGAGCTAACTCTCAACAAAGGGATTTTCACATAGAACGTAGTACCAACCCCTTCCTTGGTCACAAACCAAATCTCCCCTTTAGCCTGTTCAACAATACCTTTACTCATTGCCAGGCCAAGCCCCGTTCCTGATGTTTTAGTAGTAAAGTTTGGCGTAAAAATGCGCGACTGTGTTTGTTCGGGTATACCCTCGCCATTATCTGTTACACTTACCGTAATAAACTCCCCATTCAACTGTTCATTCATTCGTATAATGCGCTGGTCGCGGTTAGCGCAGGCTTCCACCGCATTTTGCAGCAGGTTGGTGAACAGGCGGTTCAATTGGGTACGGTCGGCAAACAACAGCACTTTGTTATCAACCGGTTTCCATTCAAAATCGAGGTTGCCGCCGGTATTGTACAGCGATGCCAGCGATTGCAGCATTTCATGCAAATCGAACACCTCGTTCTTGGGATTACCAATATTGGCAAATTGCGAAAAGTCGGAAGCTATTTTCGACAGGTGATCTATTTGCTCAACCAGCGTACGGGCCACACTGGTAGTAAGCTTTTTAACATCGGTTGAATTATTATCAATGGCTTTTTGCAAATACTGAATGCTTAGCTTCATGGGCGTAAGCGGGTTCTTGATCTCATGCGCTACCTGCCGGGCCATTTGCCGCCAGGCGCCCTCACGCTCGCTCTTAGCCAATGCTTCGGCACTTTCATCGAGTTTCTCCACCATCTTGTTATACTCCTTCACCAGCACGCCTATTTCATCATCGCGTTTCCATTCAATGGCTTCATTCATTTTTCGCAGGCCTACTTCCCGCATCTTCTGGCTAATGATGGTAAACGATTTGGTGATGCGGTTTGTGATCAACAATGCTATACCACCCGCTATTAAAAATATGAATGCGTTCAGGTTGATAACAGTTACAACGAAGTTCGAGATCTCCTGCTTCAACTCCGTTTGTGTGGTATACGATGGTATATTTAAGAATGCAACGGCATGACCGCGTTCATCCCTTATTGGAGAATAAACACTCAGGTAATCGAGCCGGCCCACCTGTTCATTGGTAACCGTTTGCACCTGTTGCAGGTTGTACAATCTATAATAAGCCAGCGGGTTCATTTTTGTACTTAATACACCGCTTCTATAAATATTCATATCCGGGTTGCTGAGTACCCTTAAATCGCCTATTGTGTCGTACAGGTTCACATCCATACCATGTACTTCAGAAATCTCATGTATCAACTGTTCCATGCGCTCATTGAACACCGGTTCGTAAAACAATGAATCGGAACCTGATGGATGATTTTGGTTTATATGCGCCTGTACCTGGTTCACCATGATCTGCATGGCGCGGGTAAGCCTGTCCTGGTTATTACGCTGATACCGGTTTATAAAGAACAGAATGGTTGCCACCCCTATTACAACGAACGACAACAAACTCACCATAAGAATGGTACTATGTATCTGCGACCTGATGCTTAATTGCATATACTGTTTCAATACCGGCCAGTGAAAACGGCTGCGGATGATCATTGAGCTTACCCGGTAAAAGGCCAGCAGAAACAGGAAGGTGCTGAACAAATAAGCGAACAACGTAATAGCTTCAATGAACGAATTGCGCTTGCGGGCAATGATCACTACCTTATCTGACGAAGGCCGGTACCATAATTCTTCAAAACTCTCATTACGGCGGCGTTCAAATTCGTTTGTTGGTATAAGCCAGTTGGCCAAATGGGTGGGAAAAGCGTAATCGTTATAATTCTGTATAAGGTTACGCGTACTATCGTAAATGGCATATGAATATACCGAGGAATACTGCTCGGGCAGTAAAACACTGTTTTGCCTGAACAACTCCGGCGTGAGTGCCTCATTCTTATTTCGCCGGGGATCGGCCAGTACAAATAATGAACCCAGCTTTTGTTTTCCGATGCGGGCCTCCCGTTTAAAGATGTAAGAGAACCTGTCGAATGACTGTTCATAAAAGCGCATGCCCGGGATAGCTGTTTTTTTACCCTGGATCTGAAAGATGGTATTTAACGTATCGTACGAAGCCTGCTCTTCATTATACAACGGCGTATCGGTGGAGTCGAACGTGAAGATCCTGATGTTATATTTATAGTTGAGCTGAATGCTTTTTCGTACAATGCTGTCTTTTAGGATGCCGTTTAATTTCGAATTGCTTAACCGGTCCATATTATGCACCACAAAATTGCTGTCGATATAAGCAAGGTCAACACTCAGCAGGTGCTCACTGGTAGGGTCTGCTTGTAGTGCCAGCTTTTCGGCAAAACGTTTACGGTCGAGCAGTTCAATTTTACCGTTCTCAAAAATGATAACGGCCGACATAGATAAAGAGAAAACAAATAACCAGAACAGCACTTCCGATACATTCAACCTGAAGTTCAACCCCGCAAAAATGCGTTGTTGCATCAACCACATAAACGCCAGCAGCCAGGGCAATACATACAGGTTCAATTCTACTATGCTATTATTGCCTGTGAAGGTCAGGATCATTAACCCGGCCGCAGCGGCAATAATGAACATAAAATAATTGCGGTCGCCTACCATTTTCCCCGCCACAGTAAGTAGTATCTGCGACATGAAGAAATAGCTAAGCGCCAGCGTGGCCAGCACCACAAACCCAACAAAACTATATGGTGAGGCTATTAAACTAAAGAAGTTGGTAACGTTAAAAGAGATCTTGGCATCAGATACCATGGTTTGCAAAATGCCGGCATACATAAAGGTGATGATCACCAGAACACCTATAGAAGCTGTAAGCACCAGCCAGTTTTGCCAGGGCTCGGCATACTGGCGTATAGCCGAGATATTTATACGCCGGTTTATAAAAATAATGATCCAGCATAGCAACAGGGCATTAATGAGCAGGTCGCCCAGGGAGCTTAACACATAACTGGAACCATAAATAGCGGGGTCGAACAATTCAAACTGGCGCAACGCCAGTATATCGGGAAAACCATACACGATCAATCGCATGGCGCCTACTGTACCAGCCAATAAAGCAAAGCCATACCAATTACCCTGCGTGCGGCAAATGTAGTCGGCCAGCTGGTGCAGGAATAGAAAGAGAAAAGAAAAACCGGCTATAACAAAAAAGATCACCCAGATATTATGCGGCCGGCCATACATGGTATTTTGCTGCAGGTAGAACAACACTTCGCCCGTAACACTTTTTACGGGGAAATCGGTTACCGTGTTTGAAATATCAACCTGCCGGGTGGCATTCTTAAGGCCCACAAACTCTTTTTGCAGGTTCTCGGTCTCTACATTGAATTGCCATTTGCGCATAACGGGTATCAATGCATCGGCCACCAGACGGCGGTCATTACGCATTAATAAAACCCGCGAGGTATGCACATACAATCCGTTCGACAACCGCTCCAGCTTACTGCGCGTACTGTCTTCGCGTATATACAGTCCGTTCGACAGTCGTTCCATACGGCTGTTTGCCGTATCGTTGGGAACCTGTTTAATGGGGTGTATTAATTGTGTATTCCAGAAAAGCAGGGCCGGCGATACATCTATCGACATATCGGTTTCATCATAGATGTATAACCCATACCCTTTTCTATTATCGAGCAATTTTTGCAGCGTAGGTTCACTATATGTTTGATCAACGAGCGAACCCATTAAGGTTGTATCGCTGGTGGTTTGTTGAAAGTCTTTCTCCAGCTTCTGAATTCTGTTTTGAATAAGGCGTGCAAAATACCGTGGTGAGGTAACATTGGTAACGTACTTATTCAAAATATAAGCAAAGGTGAACAGGCTTATGGCAGCCAACAATGTATAGGTATACCTGTTCAATAATTTGTGCTGCAAATTCTTCAAGTATCGGGGTTTTGTTTTTTTATCTCGTTCCAGATGTCATCCATTTCCTGCAGGGTTATATCGGCCAGGAGTTTACCCTGTTGTGATGCCGCCTGTTCCATACGAGTAAACCGGGAAATAAACTTCTTATTCGTTCTTTCGAGTGCGTTCTCGGCATCTATCTGCAAAAATCGTGCATAATTGATCAGTGAAAACATAAGGTCGCCGAACTCCTCCTCTATTTTATCGGGCTCATTGGCAGCCACCGCTTCATGCAGTTCCTGGGTTTCTTCAGTTACTTTATCCCAAACCTGTTCGCGGTTGTCCCATTCAAAGCCAACCTGTTTGGCTTTTTCCTGCAGGCGGGTGGCTTTTACAACGGCTGGTAATGATACGGGCACGCCGCTCAGCACCGATTTCTTTCCTTCTTTTAGCTTTAGCTTTTCCCAGTTCTGCTTTACATCTTCTTCATTGTTCACCACCACATCGCCATAAATATGCGGGTGACGGTGGATCAGTTTCTCACAAACGCCATGAATGGCCTCTTCGAGGGTAAACTGCTGTTGTTCAGCGCCTATTTTAGCATAAAACACCAAATGCAACATCAGGTCGCCCAGTTCTTCCTTTATCCCCTTCCAGTCTTTATCGGTAATGGCATCGGCCAGTTCGTACGTTTCTTCAATAGTTAAAGGCCGTAAGGTTTGCTCTGTTTGTTTTTTATCCCAGGGACATTTTTCCCGCAGATCGTCCATAATACCAACCAGGCGAATGAATGCATCCGCCACCGCTTGTTGTTGTGCCATATATCACCAAATTTGTTAAAATTTAAACGCTGCAAATAAAAAGAACACTGTAAAAAGCAAAATGATGGACCAGAAGGCGCAGAAGTTCAGTATTATGAATTTAAGGATTGTTTTTCCCCTCTTCTGCCCATAAAACTTACGCATGGCCTTATAGGCATAATATACGCCATATAACAATACCGCTGTTTCTATCCAGGCCATCCAGCCCCAGTCCATCGATTCGTGTACTTTGTTTAAAATAAAATACAACGTTAGATCAATGAAGGTAAAGATATACAGGTATATTAAAAATATTCCGTGTGTAACGTACGGGAACTGCAGTTTTTGTTTCCGGTACAATAACCTTAAATACCAGGCGTACAGGGGCAGCGATACAAACAGCAGGTAAGGGAAAGTATGTATGAATTTTTCGATCAGGTCTTTCACCATGGCCTTTGGATTGCCCTCATACCGCTTGTTCAGTTCTATTTCGCGGTGTCTGATGAGGCGTTCCAGCCAATTATCGCGTTCGTTTTTTGGCAGGGCCTTTTGTACCGAATCGTATTGCTGAATAGAAGTATATTTTCTATCGCCCCCAACAATATTGATATTATAATCTTCTTCGACATCCTCTGTCGCCATGCGCTTCTCCCTTTTTCTCATGTACTTTGCCTTGAACTTTTCGGTAGTACCTGCGGTATCGGTCCTCACCTCCCAATCGTTTATAGAATCTATTGTTTTAACGTAGGGTAAAGCAGCAATACCAAAAGCCCGGTCAATAATAGCTGAATCCTGACTACCTGTAGCTTTTAACATTGCATCCCGGCGGGCCGAATCAATGATGGACTTTGCCTGTTTGGCTTTTTTAATTAATATTCTATCCTTCTCGCCGCCGTCATTCACAGGAATATGGAATAAGGAATAAAAAAATATAAAAAACAGGGCCGAGGAGAAAACGTACATCCGTATGGGGTGAAGGTAACGGGCGCGCCGGCCTTCAATGTATTCTTTGGGTAAAAATCCGGGACGGGTAATAAGGAATTTAGTGGTGCTGAAGAACTTACCATCAAAGTGGGTAATGTCGTAAAAAAAGTGACTGATCAGACTCCATACTGTTTCTTTTGGCTCAATATTTTCCTGACCACACACATGACAGTAGCGTCCAACCACATTTGCATTACAATTCAGGCAGATTTTCTCGTGACGTTCTTTACTATGTGACAAAGCAGTAAATTTTAACTAAAAATAAGGAAACAGGTTATTTTATCGAAAAATTCACTGTTAGGTTGTATTATTGGATCAAATTATTCGTTACTAAAGCGCTAAAAAAATAAGCTGTTTATAATATGACCAAAATCTTGGGGTTATCCATAGTTATTAGTTTTATTGCTCATACGGCATATAGTCAACACTACTATAATGACCTGGTGATGACTGGAGAAATTGCTAAAAAAAGAGCAGTTTACCAGGCCAATAAAGTGAAAACCGTAAAAATGACCAGCTTCGATGGTAATAACCAACTCATTGAGGGGTTTAACAGTGCACAGGCTGTAGCGGGTAACTTTGCCACCATCACTACCGAAACTTCAAATAGCCTTAGCGGTAAGGATGAGATCACCCACTATTTTAACGACAAGGGACAGTTGACACAAAGTATAGATACCACCGATGGCAACAAGGTGATCATTCAATATAGCTATGATGCCAACAATCAAATAGCTGGTATTACTAATATGTCGTTTTCGCCTGGTGGTTACAGTACCCGGGAGCAACACCTGTGGTTTTATAACAAAACCGGTAAACCCGAAAGGATGCTGAAAGTAAAGAACACAACCGATACCACGGTGGTGAGCTTTAAGCTCGATGAAAAAGGAAATATTGGTGAAGAAAGAAGTGTTCATGACGGCAGTGAGCAATCGGTTTTTTATTATTACTACGATGATAAAAACCGCTTAACCGATGTGGTGAGATATAACACCCGCGCTAAAAGATTATTACCTGATTATATTTTCGAATATGATGATGCCGGCCGTACGGCCATGATGCTGGTAACCACCGCCGGCGGCGCCGATTACCAAAAGTGGATCTACAGGTATGATGAAAAAGGACTGAAAGTAAAAGATGAGTGTTATAGTAAGAATAAGATGCTTATTGGTAAAATCGAGTATAGTTATAAATTTTAAACAGGCTAGTGGTTATTGGTGAATGGCTAGTGGGAACAGCCAGAGAGATGGAAATTTAAATATAGAGATGTCTGAAATATAGCGAGTGGCGAGTAGGAGACCTACTCGCCACTCGCTATTTACCACTAGCCTATTCAATTACCATATCTCTATCGTTCGGGTATCTTCCATATCGCCGCTATAGCTAATAACAAGCGAGCCGGGAATAAAGCTGTTGCCTTTATATTGGGGCCGGCAGGAATAAGTGATACTTAAACCGGCGGTAAGAAAACTTTCTATCATTCCATCTATTGCTGCTTTTTGCTCCACTACAAATTCAGGAATATATATAATATTCAGCGCCACATCTTCACCACCCCAATCGAGCGGCATTAAATGTAGCTTTACCAGTTCTTTATTTGCGTATGCGCGTTGCGCCTTCTCTTTGCTATCGATATGTGCGTAGTCTGCCATAATACATATACGAATAAATGTATTATTTATTTTGGGGCTTCACCAGTATACTGGTAATGTATGCTACCAGCACACATATAAGCACCGCTGCTGCGGGGTACAAAAAGAAATTGATGATGCCGGCCGCCTGTATAAAGTACAAACAAACAGCACTCACAATAAACCCGGTAATGATACCCACGCTGTGAATGCGTGGGAAGAAAATACCTGCCACAAACATACCAGCCAGGCAACCACCAAACAAACCGATGATCTTTATGTACTGGTCCCAGATAGAAGCGTTGCGCAGGTATACCATGTAAATAGCAATTAAACAACCAAGGGCGCCCAACAATACGGTGGTCCAGCGGGCAAATACAAAACGCTGTTTATCGCTGCTTGCAGGTTTTACACTGGTATAAAAATCGGTAGTAATTACAGTGGCGATAGAATTCATACTGCTGCTGATGGTTGACATGGTTGCAGCAAACAACCCGGCAATTACCAGCCCCGCCAAACCCGATGGCAATTGATTACTTATATACCACGGAAACACATCGTCGGTACGGCCATGTGGATTCAGTGCCGCCGGATGATGTTTGTAATAAACCCATAAAGCTGTACCCACGCTAAAGAAGATAAGCGATGCCGGTATTACCAGTATGGCGTTGGTGTAAATTGATTTTTTGGCCTCCTGTTCAGTAGAAGTTGTAAGGTAACGTTGCACCACAACCTGATCGCTTGAGTAAGTTACCAGTTGTGTTAAGAACCCGCCAACAAACACTACCCATAATACCGGTTCGGTAATGGTCCAGTCTAAAATGGCCAGCCGAAATTTATCGTGCGCCATGGCTTCGGAATACAATTGCCCAAAACCGCCATTCATGGAGTTGGCAATAAAGAACAAGGTTGCCAATGCACCGCCCAACAACACGCCTACCTGCATTACTTCTGTCCATACTACGGCTTCAATACCACCCGATACGCTATACGCAGTAGTGATAACACTGGTGCCAATGATACAAAGAAAGATATCTATACCGGTAACAGCACTTAATACCAGTGCGGGTAAATAAATAACAATACCTAAACGGCTTACCTGAAACAGTACAAAGGTTAAACTGCCCAGCCATTTTACATTGCGGTTGAACCGGATGTTTAAGTATTCATATACACTGGTCAGCTTTAGTTTGCGGAAATAAGGCAGATAGAAATACACTACTATTGGTGCTACTACAACGATCATTACGTTGTTGAGAAGATACACCCAATCGGTGGCATATGCTTTGGCAGGAATAGCGATAAAAGTTAAAGCACTTAGTTTAGAACCGAAGATACTAAGGCCCGCAGCCCACCAGGGAATTTTACCTCCGCCCAAAAAGAAGCCGCTGGTAGTACGTTGCATGTTGCGCGATACTATAACGCTGATGGCTATTACCAATAAGAAGTAAATGCCTACAATGGTCCAGTCGAGTATACGAAAGCCGCCCGGCGGTTGCACCGGTGTTGCCATCAATACGCGGTTGGTGCGGGTACCAGGACGTACTTCGCCTCCTGGCAACACCAGGTTACCGTTCCAGACAACACTGGTAGTGGTAACCGGCGCCCAGGTACTGGCATTGGGGTTGCCAGCTGCATCTGCCAGTTTTTCGGTTATCAATTTACCTATTGTGCTCCATGAATCTGTTATAGAGTTGTACATTAATACTTCGGGTGAAAAGCCAGGATGTTTTTGTTGTAGCGTGGCATTCTGATCGAAGTATTTACCATTATCGCCACCCAACACCAGCAAATGCGTTTGCCCTGTTGTAAATGCAGGTGATGGCGCCGCTGCTACTGATTGTGGTAGATCGGCAATACGCGCCCAGCCTTTACCGGCGGTATATTTATAAGCATCTTTTAAAAATGTTCTATGCACTGCGCTATCGCCAGGCTGTTTTGAAATAGCAGCGCCACTTATTAAATAGAAAGCGCCTTCCTGTGTGCCGGCTACTGCAAACATTCGGCCTTCACCAGGCCATGCGCCGGGTGATACCCATGCACGTTGGGTGGCAGGTTGCGCCAGATCAAGCACCCAGAAGTTCTTCTCTGCCTGGGGTGCGGTGGGTGATCTTATTCCACCCGCAATATATAGCTTAGAACCGATGACAATGCCACACGAATTGGCAATAGGCGTTGGTAATGAAGGAAGTTTTTCTGTTTCAATTTTCCCGTTCTTATAACGCAGCATCAATACATCGCTATAATGTTGCGTAGCATCACTGCCCCCCGCAATGATCACTCCATCCTGCCAGGTGCATGATACACCATAAGCAAGCGGATGTGGTAACTTACCCGCTTCTTTCCATTGGCCATTGGCCTGCTCCAGTACAAATATTTTATCGTACCAGCTTTTAGCACCACCATTCCAGGGTGTGCCGCCTTTACCAAAGTTTGAACCACCGGCTACCAGCAGGGCGCCATTCGATACGCCTGCAAATGAACCGGCAAATCCTGTTTCATCGGGTATGGCCGGCAGCTGCGACCAGTTTAGGTAGGGTTTGGTGGAGTCGTTGCCGAAGCTGGTTATGCTTAGCAGGAATATATATAGATAGAGAAATCCTTTTTTCATATTGCATTTTCGTTACGTGAATGGTGAGTGGTGAGTGAGCCTCCGAACCTTCGGAAAACTGAGCATTCGCGAGCCTCGCTATTGTTCAGCGTGCTAAAATATAGCGAGCCCACTCACCACTGACAACTCACCACTCACCACTGACAATTTAAGATACAACACTCACTGCACTCGGCTTACAAATCCAATCAAAGAAACCAACACTTCTCAAATCGGCTTCAAGCAATTTGTATTCATGCTCTTTGAAGGGACTTAGCGGATAACGCACATTGCCACAGTCGAGCCCAATTAGTTTCATCATGGCTTTTTGCGCTCTTAAACCGCCATATTTTACAATCACCCGCACCATTTCTACTGAAATATATTGCAAACGTTGTGCTTCTTTTACATTGCCTTTTTTAAATTCTTCCATTAAAGCATTGTACAATGGCGCTACAAAATTATACGTGCTGCCAATAAAGCCCCGGGCGCCGGTTGCCAATGCACCCAACAACATTTCATCGGTACCGTATAGAATATCGTATTTATTATTACTGAAGTTAACACAAGCCTGGTAGTCGTGGATCAGCGGTGCGGTATATTTTATACCAGCGAATGAAGGAATGGCCTCCCCTGCTTTCTCAAGCAATTTCACCATATCCAAACTGATGCCCGTTAACGCCGGAATATTATAATAATACAGCGGTAATGAAGGTGCACCTTTGGCAATCTCCTGCAGGCATTGTACCAACAGATCAACTGAATCAACCTTAAAATAAGTGGAAGGTGTTGCAGAAATACAATCGGCGCCTATTTGTTGTGCATGTTCTGCCAGCTGGCGTGCTTCGGTAATACTGTTGTGCCCTACATGCACAAAAACAAGCAGCCGCTTACCGGCAGCTTTTACAAATGCTTCGGCCAGTTGTTTTCTTTCTTCAGTGGTAAGGGACGGACCTTCACCTGTGCTTCCGCACACAAACATACCCTTCACTTTATTATCAATTAACAGGTTTACAACATCGGGTACTTTACTGAAATTGATAGTTCCATCAGGATACATAGGTGTAAAAGGAGCAGCTAACAATCCGCTAATGTGACTAGGTGTGTTCATTTATATTGATTTATTACTGTTTCAACAATTCTTTCGCTGTCAGTTTTTGAAAAATGATAGTTTCATATGGGTTCTTTGTTCCAGCTTCGTACAAACAACCAATAATGCCATTGGCCAATAACGCCATGCTTGAATAGGCCGATGGGCCTGTATAAAGGGTACGGATAACCGGCCAGGTTTGGCCTTCATCAAAGCTTGCCCTAATGGTCATATTAATACGTTTGGCCGATGCCGGGTTCAGGAACAGCATACAACTCTTTGACTTTTTGCCCGGCCATGCGTATCGAAGTATGCTTGCCTGGCAAACGGGTTCAACCAATACAGGCTGGTCAACAGGGCCCGTCCAGCTAATGCCGCCATCATAACTAATGGCATGAGCGCGACAATTGCGCTGAAAGTACGAGCGCATATTCATGAGCAGGGTACCATTGCCATCGGCCACTTCTACCACCTGGCATTCATTCATCTTTGGTGTAATGGTGCCGCCCAGTTTCCAGGTAGCGCCATGATCGTCGCTGTAAATGCTATGTGAGCCCATGTTCGGGTGGCCCTGCTTTGGAATAGTGGTTGAGTCGTCGTAACTAAAATCGCAGGGGACCACCAGCCGGCCTTTATTGGGCCCGTTCTTTATTTGAATGCCAATGCCCGGCCCGGTAGCATACCAACCCCACTCCTTCTTTTTAGTAGTGGCTGTTATTTCTTCAGGGGCACTAAAGGTAACACCATCATTGGTGCTACGGCTTATCCATACGGTACGGGTGCTGCGACTGAGCTTTTTTATGATATCACTTTCTTTGTCGCCGCCTAAGTTGTGGGTCATTAATAAACATATGGTGCCGGTTACGGCATCCACAACAGGACACGGATTACCACAGGTATTGATACTATCGTCCCAAATAACCTGTTGGGCGCTCCAGGTGCGGCCACCATCGGTTGAGCGTTTCAATAATATATCTATATCACCGGCATCGGCGGCATTATTCTTTCTGCCTTCGCAAAAAGCCAGCAGCGTGCCGTTGTTTGTTGTTACCATGGCGGGTATGCGATAGCTTTTATAACCGTCCGTGCCAGATACAAAGAGCGCAAGGGTATCGGGCTTTTGTTCC
The DNA here is from genome assembly GCA_024809215.1 of Niastella sp. OAS944. Classification (GTDB taxonomy): domain Bacteria; phylum Bacteroidota; class Bacteroidia; order Chitinophagales; family Chitinophagaceae; genus Niastella. Next base: position 1,214,737 of record JANUBW010000001.1, read on the forward strand.
TGTGCACGAACGGGAAACGGTAGCCATGTAAGCGTAACCAAAACAATGAGTAAAAGAAGTATTCTTTGCATAGTCAGTTCCTATCTATAAGTATTTACTTCACTTAAAATAAAAAACTCAGACATCATTTCATGGGCAATGGAGCGCAGGCTGGCCACCTCGCTTTCATTGATGCCACAGTAAGGCCAGCGCAAACGGGTACCCACATTCGCCCACCCACCAATAGCTGCCAGTAATTTATCTGCAGCCTGATTGGTGTAGCCCTTAGTAGTGATATAAGGCGCAATATGCTGGCTCATGAACAACTGGATCCAACGCTCCAGGTTCAATGCACGTGGCATATCTGTAAGCATTAGTTCGTACCACTGCTGTGCTGCCGCAGGGTGCAAACAGGCAACGTTTGAATAGGCACCATGCGCCCCTAAACTTATACCTGTTGCCAAATGATGGCCCGGTACAAAAACCGAAATACCGGGCGCATATTTTTTCATGGCTATATACCACTCAGCATCACCACCGCCAACTTTACAACCAACGAGGTTGATACCGGCTTCTTTCAGTTGGTGAAATTCTTCGGGTATCAATCGCTTTTTGGCATGAGGAGGATTATATAAAACCAGGCCCACCGGCCCTGCTACTGCGCTTAACTCTTTCAGGTAGTTGATCACATCACGCATGGACGGTACCGACCAGTCGGGCAGAATAACCTGTATAGCTCCCGGTTGTAATGCAGCGGCACGTTTTACCCGTTCGCGCGCCATAACCGGACTGGTATGGCAGGCGCCGATCTGAAAAGGCATACCGGCCGCATTACATTTTTCGGCCAGCATGGTATTGATAGTATCAAACTCTTCTTCGGTTTGATTATAAAACTCACCGGCCGTGCCATTTGAGTAAATCCCATTCACCTGCATGGTGATAAGGGTATCTATTTCATCTTCCAGGTTATGGTAATTAATACTGTCATCGTTATTAATGGGTAATAACAATGTGCCCCAATTGCCCCTAATCTCAGATGCTAATAATGGTTTCATTATCGTTTTTGTATTGGCTGTTCTCATTAGCACATTAGCATATTAGCTAATTATCACATTATTCTTAATATCCGTCTGTTTGTTTTAACTGATCGTTATTCGCAAGCACATTTGCAGCGAGGGGCCAATACAATGGTGTGGTTTTTCCTACCAGGTTGGGCACATAGGTGTATATATCAATAGTACCACCTTTATGAAACCGAACCAGATCGTACCAGCGTTTGTTCTCAAAGAACAATTCACGGCCACGCTCATCGAGTATTTCTTTTTCAACACTTGCTTTATCGGCAACGCCGGCATAATTGCCTATACCTGCGCGCACACGGGTTTTGTTCAGGTATTCAATTGCTTTTGTGGTATTGCTTATACCAGCGTAGGCTTCAGCTGCCATCAGATATATTTCACCCAACCGGTACAGAATTACATCATTGTCCGAAACCCGGTCGTCGGTGTATTTATTTCCGGGCAGCTTGGTGATCCATGAGATCTTAAGCGTTGACCCCTGGCGTTCGGTAACCCAGGTAAAGGGAATACGTTTATCGCCAGTGGGGTATAAAGCTTTTGATTTGGCACTTATTTGATATGCGCCCTGACCATTTGAAGTAGTTTGGCAATATGGCAAACTGTCGAGATTGCTTGCACCTGTAATACCGGTAAGATAAGGCAGTGCATTGAGCCCGTAATTAGCACCGCTTTCATCGCGATTGAAAAAGGCGGCAAGTATGATCTCGCTATTGGCACGGGTAGTGGTCACTTCCTTAAAGTCGGAGCGTAAGCTAACGCCGGTTGTTTTTTCTACTTCGGCCAATGCAGTTATGGCATCATTAAAATCATTATCGCCACCACCCAGTACTTTTGCGCTCCACAATTTGGCATCTGCTTTCAATGCCTGGGCGCTTGCATACGAAAAGCGATACCGGCTTGAGATTGTTTTTGCGGGGTACAAACCGATTGCTTTATCCAGGTCGGCAATGATCTGTTTCATTACATCAACGGCCTTTGAACGGGGCAGCTTAGGTATGTTCTCATCGCTGATGGCATCGAGCATCAATGGTGTGTCGCCAATAATTCGAATAAGGCTGAAATAAATATAAGCACGTAAACTATAGGCTTCTGCCATCACTCTTTTCTTTGTGCTTTCGGTGGTAAAAGGAAAATCTTCGATCTTCGACAATAACAGGTTACAGTTACCAATGGCCTTATACCAGTTGGTGTAGTCGAAAGTGCCGGAGGTTGGCGACAGGTTGTGTGTCCAGGCCTGCGTAAAACGTGAGTTAAGTGCAGATACCAGTTCCTCACTTCTTTCGGTACCGTAGGTTAAACTGTTTGCTATGCCGGTAATATTCTGCGGGCCTATTTTTGCAGATCCGCGCAGGTACATGTAAATACCCACTACATATGGTTCAAAATCACTTTCAGTTTTAAAATACTCATCATCGGTGATCGATGATTCTGTTTTTGTTTCCAGCAATTTCTCGCAACCGGTTTGCACCAACAGCAACCAGCAGCCTATAATCAGAAGAAATGTTTTTTTCATATTCTGTTATTACAATCGTTATGAATAGGTTTACCTGAACCGCACTGAAGCGCCTAAAGAAAACTGGCGGGGACGCGGATAACCAATAGCATCAAAACCGCTATAGGTTTCGGGGTTCACACCTTTGTATTTAGTTAAGTATCCTATATTATATATGCTACCGAATATATTCAGTCCGGCAATACGTGCTTTTTTCACCAGCTCTTTCGGTAATTCATAGCCCAGGTAAATTTCGCGGAAGGCAAGAAAATCGCCTTTCTCGAACATAGTGCTTACATCAACACCATACGAGTTGTTGGTACCTACTGTAGTAACCTGGCGAATATAATTGCGTTGACCAAAATCATAATCGGCAAAAGAGAAGCGGGCGTATTTCTTTCCTACATCACCTGGTTGTTTCCAAATATCATTACCCAGGGCTTCTGCAGGAGCTCCTTCATTAAAGGCCCTGCCCTGGCCTAACGATCTGGCCAATGCGCCATTACTGATCACATGCCCCAGGGCATAGTCCATGGCAAAACGTAATGTGAGGTTCTTATAGGTGAAGGTATTTTGCATACCTCCTATTTTGTCGGGCGCCCTGTAGCCCATGAACACCATATCGCGGCTATCAATAATGTTATCATCATTTAAATCGGCCCAAATGTAATCACCGGCACGTTTGCCTACGGTTTGCCCTGAAGGTGAAGCCATCAGGTCTTTTTTATTCCAGGCAGCCGCTTCGGCGTCGGTTGAAAAAACACCATCTACTTTGAATGCATACAAACTGTAAGGCCTTTCACCTTCAGCAATACCACCTACTTCTATTTCACTCTTTGAACCTTGATCATATATAACACCTCCGTTCTGGCGGTTCTTATCGCGGCCATTATCCGGCAGGTCAACAACAAGGGTACGGTTCAATGCAAACGAGAAATTGGTTTTCCATGTAAATGCCTTGTATTTTAAAACAGTGGCTGATAGTTCTACTTCAACACCCCTGTTACGCAATGATCCGTTGTTGTATACCATTGTTGGGAATGGCCCTTCCAATGGTAATGGACGTGAAGCCAGTCTGTTTTTGGTTAACTTATTGTAGTAGTCGACCGTTAACATAATACGGTTTTGCAGAAATCCTGCATCAATAGCCAGATCGGTGGTTTGTGTAGTTTCCCAAATGAGATTACGGTTAGCCAGGTTTTCGCGTACGATACCGCTTGTTTGCGCATAGGTTGTACCGGAATAACTTCCATAGGTATCCCCTACTTTAAGGTCATTCAAACCTGCACTGCCCACACTTGCCCGTAATTTTAAGGTGCTTACATATTTACTATTCCAAAAAGATTCATTGTGCAGGTTCCAGCCTATTGATAAAGCCGGGAACAGGGCGTATTTATTACCGGGCGCAAAATAAGAGAACCCATCATACCGCAGTGAACCGCTCAACAGGTACCTGCTATCATAATCGTAACTGAACTGACCAAAATAACTGGCAGAACGTTTGTCTTCCAAACTGGTACTGAACTCGGTCACATTGGTAACCAGCTGATCGTTTACCAGCGCCGTTGTTGGTTCTTCAATAGTATATATGTAATCGTTTGTTGCACGTTGCGATCCAATTTTTACAACATTCTCCTGGTAGCGGGTATAGTTAAAACCTGCCAGTACACTAAGGTTATGATTACCAAAAGAATGGTCATATTGTAAGATCTGGTCAATCATCAACTGCCGCATATTGGTGGTGTTCTCAGACTTCTGACGGCTTGTTGATAACTGTATTGAGCCAGGATAGGCTTTTCTGAACAGCATGCTGCGGTTATCATCCATCACATAAGAAACAGCCGGTCTGAAATGAAGTCCTTTTACAATAGTTACATCCCCGGCCAAACGACTTATAATGCGTTCGGTATTCACCCGGGTATCGTCGTATTTAAGCGTATGAAAACGATTGCGGGTAGATGTTACTTCGCCAAAGGTGGGCGTACCATCGTCGCGGAAAATGCGAATGAGCGGCGTTATGCGGGTAGCGCGTACAAGATCATTGGTATATGACTCAACATAGTTAGGTATTACATTCTGATAGTTTACCATGGCATCGAGCTTGAAATTGCTGGTAACTTTAAACCCGAAATTGCCCAGTACGTTATACCGTTTATAATTGGTGCCAACAAAAATACCCTGCTGGTTTACATAACCCATGGACAGGTTATAGTTGGCACTTTCACCACCACCATTTACACTTGCGTTATAGTTGTCTGAAATACCGGTATTCCATAACATATCCTGATAATTATTATCAGCATACAACAGTTTGGTGCCCGGGTTTATAGGATCATCCATTACCTGCCATCCTTTAGTAAGCAGGTCATCGACGTATGCCTGACCTTCAACAGCAACTATGTTATCATACAGCGCGGTAAGGTTAATTGAGTTGCTGTACTGTCCTTTTGTTGTGAACACCGTTGTGCCTGCAGAAAAACCGCCCTTATTCAACAGGTTATCTTTATTAAGGGCATCGGCGGTATTTTTTACGGTAGTGCGGGCCAGGGTGAGATAATCTTTAGCGCTTAAATAATCATAATCACGCATCTGAGTGTCCCAGTTACGGCGATAGTTAAAAGTTATGGTTGGTTTTGCACCAAACTTTCCGCCCCGGGTCTTAATGACAATTACGCCATTTGCGCCCCGGGCGCCGTAAGCAGCTGTGGAAGCGGCATCTTTCATTACCTGCAACGATTCAATATCATCGGGGTTAATATCATTCATTGAGCGAAACACCCCATCTATCACCACCAGCGGGTCCGATACATCGACATTGCTATTGGCTTTGCCATCGCTTGTACCCAAACCGGTACCATATGAATTGAGCTTGGTACCGCCACGTATTAAAATATTATTGGCCCCGCTGCCCGGTTGCCCATTTACAATAGGCACCGAAACACCGGCCAGTTTTCCCTGAATGGCCTGCACCGGGTTTGGGTTTGGGGTGTTTACCATTTCTTCGGCAGCCAGCTTTGATACAGCTGCCGCTGTTTTATTCCTTGTTTGCGTCATGTATCCCACCACTACCACATCGGTCATTGCAATGGCTTCGGTATTGAGCGATACATTCAGCATGTTTTGGCCGTTAATGGCCACTTCCTTTGGTTGCGTACCTATGTAAGAAAAAACCAGGGTATCGTTCAACGAGTTCACTTTTAACACAAACCGCCCGTTGTTGTCGGTAACAGTGGCCCGGCTGGTGCCTTTTACGGTAACTGTTACATTACTTAATTTTTCTGAAGTGGCGGCCGTTGTTACGGTACCCGAAACTGTCGTATTGGTTTGCCCAAAGCCAACGGCACTAATCAGTAACCAGCAGCCAATGAGGAACCAGGTAAGAAGAATTTTCATAAATGGCTTATCGTTAGTTTTGCAATACGTAGTTATGTACTACATAATACAAATATAGAACTATCCTCATTTAATCCAAATAAATTTGGGCGGCAATTTGGCCATGATAACTTTGTAGCTGTTCTACGCAATATGAGGCGAGCAGGAGCTGTACAATATTCTCTTCTCAAAAAACCGTACAGTGTGCGTATTTTCAATAGTTTAAGTATCTAAAGCACCGAGCGCGGGAGTAGTGGATTTAGTCCCGGACCACATCCGTAAAAGCCGTTTCTGCCCTATGTTACGCAATCGATTGTGTAAATAAAATTCACTATATGATCGCTTTATAGCCCGTCATTTTCGACCTAAAAAAGCCACTCTTATTAAGTATTACATATTCGCCTAATTTTTATTACTTTTGAACATATGAGCTTAGAAAAAGACCTTTTTAAACTGAAGCCTATCGCTTATACTACGATGGCCGACCAGGTGGAGAACCACCTGCGTGAGTACATCATTAAGCGTTCTATTAAACCGGGAGACCCTATTCCGAAAGAAACTGAAATTGCTCAGGCATTGGGCGTAAGCAGAAATGTGGTACGGGAGGCTTTGAGCCGTTTGCGGATGCTGGGAATGATTGAGTCGCGCAAAAAGCGTGGTATGATACTTACGCAACCCGATGTAATGAAGGGACTTGAATTGATCATTCACCCTACTATACTCGACGAACATGTTCGCAAGCAATTGTTTGAATTGCGTTTGGTACTGGAGGTAGGTTTGGGCGATCTTTTGTTTCGACGTAAATCGGATGAGCACCTGAAAAAGCTGGATGCCATTGTTGAGCGCGAGAATAAAGCCACTACTCAAATTGAACGCATACGTTGTGAGGTTGACTTCCACTCTACTTTATATGAAATGGCCGGCAATGAAACATTAAAACGTTTTCAGGACATTTTAATGCCGGTATTTGAATATGTAGTAGAATATGAATCAAAACTTGATCATACTTCGGTTGGTTCGGTAACACATGCCGATCTTGTTAAGATCCTTTATAGCAATAATGCAGAAGCGTATCCGAATGCGATGCGCAAGCATTTGATGCCGCACCTTGATCATTTATAGATAGAACCTCTTACATACCCGATTAAAGGGGCTAATTACCTTATTAAAGGAGTGCTACGGCACTCCTTTTGCGATTTATTAACACCAGTTATTCTACTGTTAACGAGAATTTATGAAGTAAACTTTGAACAAAATTGTCGTCATATCGTAGATAATAAACTTTTCACGCAAAAAATATACGATATGAAAAACGTATTAATTATCGGCAGTGTGTTGGTATTTACCACAACAACCGCGTTCTCACAAGAACTGATCTCATTGAATGAACCAATTTCATTTACAGGCCACAAAGTAAGTAAAGAGCAACGGGAAGAGAACCGCATCATAAGACGAGAGAAATCAGCCATTACACCTAATTATATTACCGAACAACATTTTCAAACCGATTTCCCCAATGCAACCAATGTAAGCTGGAAAAAAGCAGGATTTGAAGAGGCTTCTTTTACATTAGATGGAAAAGAGATGAAAGCCTTTTATGATTTTGATAATGAGCTAATAGGCACTACAACACCTGTAGATTATAATACACTTCCCAAGGCAGCCCGCACTTATATAGAGAAACACTACAAAGGCTATTCGCCGCAACAGGTAATTATGTTCGACGACAATGAATACAACGAAAGTAATATGGTATTGTATGGCAATCCGTTTGACGATATTGACACTTATTTTATAGAACTATCGAACAATAACAAAACAATTGTGTTGCAGTCGAATATGGAGGGCCTGGTAAGCTACTTCAAGGATATATCTTACAGTAATGTTAAATAACTTATATAAGTACGGGTTTCCCTTTATATGAGGGAACCGTACTTAAAATTATTTGTTATTCAACACAATTAATCATTGTATGCAAACGTCATTATAACAGTTTATGAAAATGGTGACTATATTACTGGCAGAAGATAATTTGGTATTGGGCCTATTTGTAAAACGCGTATTACAACAGGCTGGCTACAGGGTTTGGTACTGTATGAATACGGCTGACGCATGGCAATATTACGCTGATAAAAATCCCGACCTGGTGTTGTTGGACAATAATCAGTCGGCTGCCCGGACCAATTTTTTACTGGCAAATAAGATAAGGCAGGTAAATAAATTAGTGCCTATTGTTTTCCTTTCTGGTAAAACATATGAGGAAGAAATGTATAATAACATTTGGCCTAAACAAAGCAATGAACCAGCTGATATCAATATAGTAAGCGAAAAACAGTTGTTGGAAAACCTGCATAATATGTTACCGGTAGCGGCCCCACCCGTAGTTGTTGCGCCGGTGTATGATAAACAAAAGATGATGATGTGCGGGCCAGAAGATATAATGATACTTACTTCTTTCTTTGAAGACTCTGTGCACCTGAAAGAGTATGTTCCGAATTAAATTCCAAATCTCAAGTTCCAAGATCCAAAAAATAAATTCCAAATCTCAAGCACCAAGCTCCAAATAAATCTCAAGTAAAAGCCAAATTCCAAATCTCAAAAACTTTTCGATTTGGAATTTGGCTTTTGAATTTTATTTGGTTCTTGTGATTTGGTTCTTGTGATTTGAGATTGGAATTTAGGAATTATAACCTTGCATAGAGCCCGGTACATTGACCATACTGTTCGTTTCAACAAAATCCTTAAACCCTCTTATCTCTTCTTCTAACATTCTTTTAAATACAGGTGTAAATAACCGGGCAACCTGTTCTCCGGCCCTTCCTAACGGTGCATGATATGTTAAAACAACATCAACTGTTGTACCTTGGCCGCCCAATGAATCGCGAAAACCTACTTTACCGGCATTATCGATAGATGAGCCGGGAAGGCTTTGCCAGGCGATCATTTCACCTTCTCTTTCTTTTACGATCTCTGCATGCCATTGTATAGTGCCTACCTTACCAGGCAATTCCATTACCCAGTTGGAGTACAGTTCATCCTGTTCTTCTACCCGTTGTAAATGCCGCATAAACAAAGGCAGGTTCGATAAGTTGCGCCACATAGCATACACTTCTTCCCGTGGCTTATTTACCACCATTGACACCCTGATGTTGAGTGACCGGCCCGCTGCTACTTTTTCAATAGACTGATACATTTCACCGAATGTACGTTTGCCGGCGATGCCTTTATAGGCAAGGAAACAACCTACAGCAGCTTTTAAAAAACGATTGGAAGAATTTCGGTTAAATGCACTGCCTATTAACATAATTCCTCCAGCTACGGAAGCCACCCTTTGACAGGTAGCTGCGCTCATTAATTTGTCGCGATTGGTGTGCATAAGTATAATTTTAAGTGGATAGTATTATTGAATAGCATTAAGCATCAAAATACTATACCACCCAACTTGGGGGTACAAGCGTTACCTATATTGCCTGAGGGAGTAAATTGTGGCCTTTTTTCTACAAAGGGAATCAATTGGCAATTGACAATAGACAATTGGCAAGGGCTTACCAATGTTGAACACCCCAATTGTTTGCATATTGCTCATTGCCTATTGCCTATTGTTTTATCCTTCCGTTCTCATTTTCAAGCGCTGAACTTCTGCTGCGCGGCCCTTTCACATTGCTGTTGTCGGAAAATTTATAGGTGAAGTTTATTCTTATCTGCCTTGTTTCCCAATAGCTGTAGCTTTCCATGCTAAAACCATCAAAGCGTTGTATCGACCAGGCTTTGGTACCTTTATATATATCATTAACTGCCAACCGTACTATTGCTTTGTTCTTCAGGAAAGACCTTTGCAAGCCGACATCAACCTGGCTTGTTCCCCTGTAAACTTCATTGGCTCCTGTTAAACGTTTTGTATTCACATAGCCCGAAAGTTCAGCAGTGAAGCCATAAGGTAATTTAAACCGTTGCTGCAAATTAATTCTGGCAGCCAGCTGTTTTAACTGCAGGTGTCTATAACTATCAAAAGATACTTTGTTGTAAATATGGAACAGGGTGCCGTTAAAAGTAATGTCCCACCATTTTGCCGGCGTTACATTTTGGGTAGCTGTTAATGAAAAACTTTGCTGCACACCCAGGTTCCTGGGTATCATTACAATTTTTGTAACGTTGAGAGTATCTGTGATCCTGCTGCTATACTGACTGGTATGGGCATAGTTCAAACTAATAATTGTTGCACTTTTGAAAACATATTGCAATGATGCGCGATGGCTTAGTTGTGGTTGCAAAAACGGATTGCCCTGCCAAAAAGAAAGCTCATCCAATAAGTATACAAAAGGATTCAGGTCCTGGTAGGCCGGCCGGTCGATACGTCTTGAATACGACAAAGAAAAACTATGGTTTTGCCGTGGCCTTACCGAAACACTAAAAGAAGGGAACAGGTTGCTGTAGTTGCGATCAATTGCTTGTACAGAATCTTTACCATTCGTTGTAAAACGCAAGGTGCCGTTGGCCGAAGTGTTTTCGACCCGCACACCACCCTGTATAACCCACTTACCTATTTCCTTTTTATAGTTTATATAACCACTGCTTATTTGTTCATTGAACCGGAAGGTATTTGAGCGGCGATCATCGAGACTATCCTTACCAGCCAGCACATGATAAAAACCGGCATTGTTATCGGACCTGATCCCTGAATATTTGGCCCCGGCCTCAAATGTTCCCTTTGCCAACGGGGTGGTATAATCAAACTTAAACGCTTTTAGGTTGATGCGGATGCCGTTCAATGAACGATATAAATTCTGATCTAATATTTGATCGCCTTTATCGGTATAAATATTTGACTGAAGATTACTGTTGTCTTTTTTAAAATACCCATAATCAGCATCAAAGTTGAACATTTTGCCCGAAGCGTCTTCATACCTGTAGTTCACATTTGCATTATAACGGCTGGTTTGCTGAAAATAATAATCATTAACCGCGGTAAGCTTTTGCACAAGACCTGAGTCGGGAGCCGAAATATTAGTACGGGTATCGGTTATACCACCGCCAAAAACAAAATTGGAATTTAATAAAATACCGATCGTATTCTTTTTGTCAAGGTTGTAATCGAGGCCAATACGGCCGCCCATTTTTTTTCTTTTATCGGTATCATCGGTAGCACTGTTGTAGCCCTTATTGTTCTGCAACCTGTTTGACCCGTATATATAATTATAGTTCCCTAAATAATGGTTGTAAGCACCGTAAATATTGTATTTGTTTCTGCGGTAATTAAATGCAACATCAAGATTTTGTTTAGTTGAAACGCCATAGGCCAGGCCGGTAGTTACAGTAGCATTAAAACCTTTTACCTGCGACTTCAATGTTTTTATATTGATGATGCCGGCAGTACCCGCAGCGTCATATTTAGCGGTTGGACTGTTTATTATTTCTATTGATTTGATTTCAGCAGCCGGCATTGTTTTTAACAGATCTGCTATTTCTTTGCCGGAGAGATAGGTTTGTTTGCCATCAATGGTAATTAAAGCCCCGCCCCTGCCATTGAGCATAATATTATTATCATTGTTTACCGAAATGCCCGGCGCCTTTTTCAGTGCCTCCAGCGCACTTATTCCCTGCGCATCGATGCTTTTACTTACATTGTATACGATGTTGTTGCCATTCAGTTCTATTAAATTGGGTTTTGCCCGTACCACTATCTGTTCCAACTCCTTACCGGCTACCAGCAGCTTTATTTTACCAAAATCTTTGGAGCTTAGCGAAAACACTTCGGAGCTGTATGTCTTATAACCTGTGTGGCTTATCAATAAAGAGTAAGTACCTGGTATACTGTAAGAAAAATAAAAATAGCCGCTGCTATCGGCCGAAGCAACAATCACCTGTTTATTATCCTTACCGAGCAACGCAACCGTTGCCAGTGGTAGTTGTTTTTCTTCATTACCAACAACCTGCCCCGTGAGTTTATAAACGGGCTGGGCGGCGAGCCCTGTTGCGATCATGATAACAATAACGAATACAAGTGAAACTATTCTCATAGGCCTAAATTTCGAGTATGCATACCTGCAAAAGATACGTAAATACTGAAAATGGAAGCCAATTTATATTCTAACAGTGGTGTTATTTAAAAACATCTGCCAGTTTTTGCGGGCAGCTATATATAAATGGGCAATTGACAACAGGTAATTGGCAGGAATATCTAAACCAATAGGCAATTGACAATTGGCAATTAGCAATGGTTCCCGAATTTTAAGCACGCTGACTGTTTGCCAATTGAATATTTCATATTGCCCATTTCCTATTGACTATTGATCAATCGTGCCGCATGCCTTCGGCTACTTTAAAAATATGAAAGATGTAAGGGAACAAGGCATCCATCGATTCTTCGGTGCCTTTGGTTGAACCGGGCAGGGTGATCACCAGCGTGTTCTCAACAAAGCCGGCAATACCACGCGATAACATGGCGTACGGTGTGCGTTGCTGGCCATACTGGCGTGCCGCTTCCATAATACCGGGCACGGTACGATCGAGTAATGGACCGATGGCTTCAGGTGTTACATCGCGGGGACTTAAACCGGTGCCACCGGTAAATAAAATGAGGTTGTATTTTTCGCTTACCAGTTGTTTTACGGTTGACTGAATAGCATCTATTTCATCGGGGATGATCTTATACAAACCGGCGTTGAGGTTGAACTGTTTTAGTTTATTCAGGATCACTTTACCGGCGCGGTCTTCTTTATCACCAGCGGAAATACTATCGCTGCAAACAACAACGGCACAAAGAAAGTTCCTGATCAATGAATCCTTAAAGTCGGTTTTGCCGCCTTTTTTATTCAGGAGTTTTATAGTGCTGATCTCAATTTCTTTATCAATTGGTTTCAGCATATCGTACATGGTTAAAGCAGTTACCGATGCACCATGCATGGCTTCCACTTCAACACCCGTTTTATAGATTGTATGTACCTCTACCGTTACAACTATATTTAACCCATCGATAGCATGGCTTACAGCTGCATATTCTACCGGTAAAGGATGACAATCGGGAATTACATCACTTGTTTTTTTTATGGCCAGCAAACCTGCCGCACGGCTAAACTCAAACACATCGCCCTTGGGCACTTTGCGTTGTTGTATGGCTTCAATGGTTTCCTGCTTGCTTACCTTAACTATAGCAGTAGCTGTTGCCTGGCGTAAACTGGAGACTTTATTAGTAATACTATTCATTCTTTGTAATCGATCTGTTGTTATTAGTGTTCACTCGTCAACTCGTCAACTTGTTAACTTGTTAACTACTTATTCTCTTTCCATTGATAACTTTCATCTTCGAAAACCTCTTTCCCCCAAATGGGAAGCTCCGCCTTCAGCCTTTCAACTATTTCATTACAAGCTTCAATAGCTGCTTTTCGGTGTGCCGATGAGGTGAACACAAACAAACAAATTTCACCGGCGGCAATTTTACCTAAGCTATGATGCACATGCATACATACAAGTGGATATTTGGCAAAGATCTCTTCCCGTATCACATGCATTTTTTCCAGCGCCATTTCCTCATAGGCGGTATACTCTATTGCCTTTACCGTATTGCCCTCTATTACATCGGCACGCACCTGCCCCAGAAAAATGCTATGCCCGCCAATATTTGTTTTTGTATTGTGCTTTTGTATGCTATCGGCAATAAACGAAGGTGCAATAGGCCCCTGGGTGAATATGTTCTTTGGTTTGCGTTCTGTGATCATGAGTAACTTTTTTTTGTATGTACTTATTTACCCACCGGCGAATGGTGGCAATAAAGCCACCGTATTGTTGCCCGATAATGTGGTATGCCCCGTTACAATTTGCTTGTCAACGGCAATGATGTATGGCTTATTCACCAGCGCGGGATATCGTTGATTCAATTGTTCAATCAAATCGCTGGTATCTGCAGCACTATCAATGGTTACGGGATTATGTCCCATAATATCTGTTAGCTGTCCAAACACAATTACCTGTACGGCCATACAATATGATTTATTACTACAAATTTACTTAATTCCTATAAAAGGGTATATGTACCATCTGTTACCTGGCTAAATCCCAAATTCCAAATCTCAAGTTCCAAATAAAAAAATCTCAAATTCCAAATCTCAAGTTCCAAATAAAATACAAATCTCAAATTTCAAAACTCAATAACTGAACAACTGAATAACTTAAAACTAAGAACTAAAAACAGAGAACTGAGAACTCAGAATTATGAGATCAAATGAACCTCTACTTCTTCCCCAACTGCATATTCCATTTTTTCTTCGGGCAAAACCACCAAACAGTTAGCCATGGCAAAAGACCTTAGCCGGTACGATTCCTGCGAATCGAGCGGCGCAACGGTTTGCCCATCATAATATCCCTTTAAGAAGAAAGTGAGCGCAGCCGTTTTTGACCAGGCTTTTGACAGTGGTACTTTTATGCCGGGCACCACCGGTTTCAATTGCATCAACTGTTCCAGCGCAGGTATTACATATTCGTAAAAACAGGTAAGCACCGATGAGGGGTTGCCCGGTAAACCAAACACCCATTTTTTTCCTTTGGTACCAACAAACAAAGGTTTACCCGGCCGTTGTTTTAATTTATGAAACAGGGTGACTACGCCACAGGCAGCCGCCGCTTCGGGTACAAAATCATAATTACCTACGCTTACACCACCCGTCAGTAACACTACATCACTATTGTCTAATGCGTATTTCAAAGTATCCTTTACTACCTGCAAATCGTCCTTTGCTTCAAACACCGGCACCTCTACAATTTGTAATAACTGCAAAGCAGCACGCAACTGAAAGGAATTGCATTCATATACCTGTCCGTGCAACAAGGCCTTGCCCGGTTGCTGCAACTCATTGCCGGTAACTATAATGCTCATTACCGGTGTAGGATACACCAACACTTCCGATACACCGGTAGTTGCCAAAAAACCCACAGCCGCCGGCGTTAGTTTATCGCCTTTAGCCAGCATGAGCTCACCGGCTTTTATTTCAGAACCAATTAGCCGCACGTTGAGGCCTGGTTTCAACTGATCATCTGCAATATGCAGCTGGCCATTCTTCACTTCTACCTTTTCCTGCATCACAACCGTATCGGCACCGGCAGGTACAGGTGCGCCGGTAAAGATGCGTATTGCCTGGTTAGCCTGTAATACCAATGATTCAGGAGCGCCTGCAGGCACTTCGCCCTGTATGGTAAGGGTTTTATGCAATTCATAACCGGCAAACGATAAGGCATAGCCGTCCATGGCCGATTGTTCAAATGCAGGAATATCAGTGAAAGCCGTTACATCGGCGGCCAGCACGCGGCCTACGGCCTGTTGTAATGGAATGGTAACCGGCGTCAATGCAGTGGCATTGGCGCGGATCATATTTTTTGCTTCTGTTACAGAAATCATGTTGCTGGTATTAACCTCCGATGGTGATCATGCTACGGTTTTGAATAGCACTGGCTTCCAGGTGCTCAAAGTCGGTCGTGAGCTGTCCGCCCAGTTCTTTCTTCTTGGCATGAATACTTTGGCGGATCAACGGAGCAATATCGCCCCCATTGCGTAAAGTGGTAAGCAGATCGGTTTCTTCCTGTGAAAAAAGACAATTTTTCATTTTGCCATCTGCGGTCAGGCGCATGCGGTTGCAGGTACTGCAAAAAGGTGCGCTCATAGTACTGATAACAGCAAAAGTGCCGGCGTGGCCCGGAACCAGGTATTTTTTAGCAGTGTCGTTTGGTTCTCCTTTTAATGGGAGAATGGAATACTCTGCTCCTACTATTTGTAATATTTGTTGCCAGGTGAGTACTTTGTTGCTCGTCCACCGGTTGCCCTGAAACGGCATGAACTCAATAAAGCGAACATGAACGGGGCTGTTCTTTGTCCAGGCAACAAAATCATTGATCTCATGATCGTTGAAATCTTTCATTACTACCACATTCACTTTGGCGCGAATGTCGTTTTGGAGCAACAGTTGAATATTATCGTACACCCGTTGGAACTGATCGCGGCGGGTGATGAGTTGAAATTTATCGGCCTGTAAGGTATCTAAGCTAACATTGAGTGAAGTGATGCCTGCCTGTTTTAAGGTTGGCATAAATTCATGCAGGCGGGCGCCGTTGGTAGTGAGCGTTAATGTAACGGGCAGTTTCGACAGGGCCAGTATGATGTCAGCGGCATCTTTCCGTACCAACGGTTCGCCACCGGTAAGGCGGATCTTTTTCACCCCCATGCTCACAAATGTTTTCGCTATTGCCTCAATTTCGTTTGCCTGCATCAGTTTTGAAGCGGGCGTAAACTCATACTCCTCTTCCGGCATACAATAGAAACAGCGAAAATTACAATTGTCGGTCAATGAAATCCGCAAATAGTCGTGCACCCTGTTAAACTGATCAAGTATCATTATCCGTAAAGTTAGCTTAAAGTTGATAAGTTGACAAGTTGATAGTGTTGATAAAGGTCCTCAATTCGAAAAGTCTAAGTAATTGCAGACTAATAACTTTAATGGCTGTTTTACCTTTATCAACTTTATAAACTCTATCAACTTATCAACCTGTTATATTCCATTTCTGTATCAATATCCAATTCCCCTCCCTTAAAAGGCACTGAAGCCACTTCCTCAGGAGCCCCCTGTATTATCTTCCTCGCCCCTGTGTCGCCCTGCAAATCAAGCAGTTGTGCGAAATGGGTTGCAGAGAACAGGGCTGGAATGCCCAGCGTGCCGGCATAGGAGCTGGCGATTATCGACTTATGGCTTTTTTGCCGTTCATTGATGAGATCGAGCAGCAAACCGGGTGAAACATAGGGCTGATCGCAAACCATAAAGATCACCTGGTCGGGCGACGGCGTGCGGTTGAGCAGCGCCTGCAAACCGCACCTTATAGAGGAGGCAATGCCCTGCTCCCACTCAGGATTGAAAACAACATGCACCTGGGTATGATCAATCCCCGCTGCCAGCTGATCGGCATTACAACCGGTGACTACTACCGGTTGCGTGGTAATGGTAAGCGCCGTTTCTACCGCATGTTGCAACAATGTTTTACCCTGCCAGGGCAGCAATTGTTTGGGCCGCCCGAGGCGGGTAGAGGCGCCTGCGGCGAGAATGATAATGTCGGTATGGTAAATGGTACTTGAACTTTGCATTGTATTAGTTATTGTCTAACTCTTTTTAAGAATCAATTTCAAGTTCTTAGTTCTCAGTTTTTGGTTCATGGGGCTTTTCCTCTTCAACTAAACCACTAAATTCTCATTCTTCACTCAACCAAAACCTGACCGTGATCATTTTTCACCCCCTTTCTATAAATCATTTTGCAATTTCTATCGCTCATTCGTCATTTTCTATAAACCATTCGCTGAATTCTATTGAACATTTGCAATATTCTATAAGCAGTTGAGCGAATTCTATAAATCATTCGTCATTTTCTATAAACCATTCGTTGAATTCTATTGAACATTTGCAATATTCTATAAGCAGTTGAGCGAATTCTATTACTCATTCGTTATTTTCTATAAGCAATTCGCCGAATTCTATTAAACATTTGCAGTTTTCTAAAAGCAATTCGCTAAATTCTATTAAACATGTACAGAATTCTATAAGCAATTGAGCGAATTCTATATAAAAAGTGCTGAGTGCACTACTACTTTTGCTAAATGTTCTACTGAATTTGTCAAATGAGCAACTGAAATCAGGCGATAGACTACTAAAATCAGCAAAAGCACTTCTAAATTTGATAAAAGCATTATAGAATTCGAAAAACAGACTACTCAAATCACCAAATGGCTAACTGAAATCGATAAATCAACCGGCAAAACACACTCTTCAACTATTCAACTCGTCAACTCGTTAACTAACTTTCACCTCCTCAATCTCCTTTTCCACCCGCGGATGAATGGTATCGGCACTATTGCGTAACGATTCGCCATTGCGGCCGGCAATCACTGCCTTTATTTCTGAAACAATGGCCAGGGCGATCTCTTCCGCATTTTCGGCGCCTATATTTAAGCCAACAGGTCCATATACCGCGGTCAATTGTTCGGGTGTTGGTTCAATACCTTCGGCCTTTAATTCATCCAACATCCGCACCAGTTTTTTACGTGGTCCCAGCATACCAATATAGGTAATACGTTGCGTAAGCAACTGACGAAATATTTTAAGATCGTAATTATAATTATGCGTCATTAACACAAAAACAGTTTGCGCATCAACAGTGATCTGCGGCAGCACCGCATCTGATTTTGCAACCAGCACCTGGTTGGCTGTAGGAAAGCGTGCTGCTGTTGCATAAGCCGGCCGTCCATCGGCTACCGTTACCTGCCAGCCGAGTAAATGCGACATTTGCGCCACCGGTATGGCATCATTGCCTGCGCCAATGATCACCAGTGAAACGGCAGGTTTTATCAATTCAATAAACGCCGTGTATTGTTTGTTTTCTGCAATGTATGTTTTGGTGGCCGACACCTGGTTTATAAAAGCGGTGCGGGCATCGGTGGTGAGTGCCTGTTGCAATGCATCGCTGTTCATGCGGGCCGTTATAGTTTCACCAGGCAATTGCAATAAACAGGTACCGGGCTGCACTTCGCGCCGGTCGTTTAGTGAAAAAAGCATTACCAGCACGGCGTGTTGCCGTTGGCTGCTGATGGTCTTTAATAATTGTATGGGATTATTGGTCTGCGCCGGTAATATAGGTTCTATAACAATATGAATAATGCCTTCGCACCCAAGGCCAACACCCAGTTTGGCATCATCCTCATCGGTTGTATCGTAGGTTACCAGCATGGGCTGCTGCCGTTCCATCACCAGCAGGGCCTTGCGTAAAGCATCGCCTTCCAGGCAACCGCCACTGATGGCGCCGGTCAGTTGTCCGTCCTGGGTAATGAGCATACGTGCGCCGGGCCGCCGGTACGATGAGCCCTGCACATGCACCACTGTGGCCAGTGCCGTTTGCTTTCCCTTTTGTTGCGCCTCCTCAAAGGCCTGTATAATGGCCTGTATTTCTTTCATATAAAATTCTTTTTACTACAACTTCTTCATTAAAGTTACAACAGTTGGTACACATAATTTAACGCAAATTCGACCAACGGCGTTGGACTGATTTTGATCACAATTAGAATAAATTATTAGGAAGCCGTACCGGCGCCGTCGTAACTTAATACCCACTTTAAAATCACCCTTTTTTATGGCTTCCTACAAACTCAGTATAAACGGCGGTTCCTACGCAGTAGAAGCTGATCCCAAAATGCCCCTGTTATGGGTGCTGCGCGATCTGTTGAATTTAACCGGCACAAAATATGGTTGCGGCATGGCGCAATGCGGCGCCTGCACCGTGCATTTAAATGGTAATGCCATTCGCTCCTGCTCCATGCCCGTTTCGGCAGTTGGCAATCAAAAAATAACCACCATTGAAGGGTTAAGCACCGATAACTCCAATGCCGTACAACAGGCCTGGATAGCAGAACAGGTGCCGCAATGCGGGTATTGCCAAACCGGACAGATCATGTCGGCCGCGGCATTGCTGAAACGCAATCCCAACCCAACCGATCGCGATATTGACCTGGCCATGCTGGGCAATATTTGCCGCTGCGGAACTTACCCGCGCATTCGCAAAGCCATTCATAAAGCCGCCGCCATGATGAAACAACCACCGGCAAAAAGTTTTTAAAAGTTAACCAATCTGTGTTATGCAACCATCAAATTCAATCAACCGCCGCGCCTTTCTTAAACTAAGCAGTTTTACCGGCGCAGCGCTTACCATAGGATTTTATTTTCCTGCACTGGCAGCTGAAGATGCCTCCATTGTTACAGCAGCAACTGCCAACAACCTGGGCATTGCATTAAACGCATTTATTACTATTGATAAAACAGGTAAAGTATCGCTTGTAAATCACCGCGCCGAAATGGGTCAGGGTGCTTTTCAGGCAGTGCCGCAAATGATAGCTGAAGAACTGGAAGTGTCGCTCGACCAGGTATCGATCGTATTTGGCCCGGGCCATCAAAGCAAGTACGGTGGCAGTCAAATCACCGGTGGCAGTAGTACCGTTCGTGGCGCCTATAAACATTTATTAAGGACCGGCGCTACTGCCCGCGAAATGCTTATTGAAGCAGCCGCTAAAAAATGGGGCGTACCAAAAGAAGAATGTTATGCAAAGAACGGCGAGGTCATTCACCGCACCAGCAACAAAAAGCTCGGCTATGGCGAACTGGTAGAAGAAGCCGCAAAACTTACGCCGCCCAAACAGGTAACATTAAAAGCAAGAAAAGATTACACCATTATAGGTAAACCTTTGCCCCGGCAGGATACGCCGGCCAAAGTATATGGTAAAGCAGAATTTGGTCTCGATAAAAAATTACCGGGAATGCTATATGCCGTGGTAGAACGCAGTCCGCACTTTTTAGGTAAAGTAAAAAGTTATGACGACAGCGCCGTAAAGAACATGCCCGGGGTGAAACACGTTATCAAAGTGCAAATGCCGGTGTTCAATACTGTTAGGGAAGGTATAGCCATTATTGCGGATAATACCTGGGCCGCCATGCAGGCCCGTAAAGCATTGAAAGTAGAATGGGATATCACCGGTTTCGAACACCTGGATACCGCCGCATTGTTCAACCGCATGAAAGAAGACCTGAAAAAGCCGGGTCTTTCGCAACGTACCGGCGGCAATTTTGAAGCAACCTTTGCCAAAGCTTCAAAAAAAGTAGAGGCCATTTATGAAACGCCCTATGAAGCACACGCCTGTATGGAACCACTGAACTGTGTAGCCGATGTAAAAGATAATACCTGTGAAATATGGGGCCCCATTCAGGGGCCCGATTGGATACAACGCGACCTGGCCGACCGGTTGAAAATGCCCATAGATAATATAACCGTGCATATGACCTTTTTAGGCGGCGGTTTTGGCCGCAAGGCGTTTACCGATTATACCACCGAAGCGGCGCTGATAAGTAAGGAAATAAAAGCCCCTGTTCAGGTAGTATGGACGCGTGAAGATGATTTAACACAGGGGCCTTTCAGGCCCGGCGCTATGTATGAATGCAAAGCCGGGTTGAACAACGGCCGCATTGCCGCCTTTCAAACAAAGATGGCTGCGCAGAATATGGGCCACCAAAATCCGGGCGCCGATAAAAGCAGTTTTAACGACAGCACCACCGAAGGATTGCCCGAACCATATTTCAATTCAATTGATCATTATAGTTTTTCAGATGTTCCTACCGAATCAACTATTCCTGTTATGTGGTGGCGTTCGGTATATTCATCGACCAACGCATTTGCCTATGAAAGTTTTATTGACGAACTGGCATTGGCAGCCGAAAAAGACCCCATCGATTTCAGACGCGTACACCTGCGCGATGAACGCCACCTGGCCATTCTTGATAAACTGGAAGAAATAACCGGTTGGAAAACAAAGGGTAAAAATTCGGGTTGGGGCCTGGCCCTTACCGAATGTTTTAAAAGCATTGTGGGCGAAGCGGTAAAAGTATCGAAACAGGCCGATGGCAAATTAAAGATCGATCGTATAGTAGCCGTTATGGATTGCGGCTGGTATGTGAATCCCGATATTATAAAAGCACAGGTTGAAGGCAGCATTGTTATGGCGTTGGGCGCAGCCACAATACATGCTACCAATTTTGCCGATGGAAAAGCTGTTGAAACAAATTTTCATCAATACCGTATGCCACGTATAAACGATGTGCCGGATATTGAAATTTACATAATGGAAAACGAAGAAAAACCGGGTGGTGTGGGCGAACCGGGGCTGCCTCCCTTTGCGCCTGCATTGTGTAATGCTATTTATGATTTAACAGGAAAGCGAATACGAAAATTGCCGTTTAATATGAATGAGGTGTAAAGAACGAAGTACCAGAAGCAACAAAAAATTCAAATTCTTAACCACAAATTCACGTGATAGTATGACACAATAAAATATCTCTTTTATATTTGCTTCTTTTTTAATTAATAACCTGACTTTTGAACCCCAAACCAACAACTACTGCCCGCCGGCAATTCATTAAGAATGCCGCAATTCTGGTACCGACTATTACATTATTTCCATCGTGGTTAACCGCATCAAATGGTTCACGGCTACGTATAGCGCTTATTGGCGCCGGTGCGTGGGGACAGCAATACCTGCAGGCAGCATTACAACATAAAGAAATTTATGTAAGCGCCATTTGCGAGCACGATGCTGCGGCCATTCAACAAATAAAACAAATCTTTAATAAAGCAGGTATTGCGTTACCTGCTTTTTATAATGAGGGTTCGGCAGACTATAAAAAGCTGCTTGCCCGCACCGATGTAGATGCCGTGATTATTGCCACACCCTGGCATATACATTACGAAATAGCCAAAGCCGCCTTACTGGCCGGCAAACACGTAGCCTGTGGCCCCATTATGGGCAGCACTATTGAAGAACATTGGGATATTGTAAACACCAGTAAACAAACCGGTAAACAATATGTAACGCTCGATGAGCAAAGCTATCGCCGCGATCTGATGGCTATTACCTGCATGATAACGGAAGGTAAGCTGGGCGAGCTGAAAACCATTCATGCCGGTGCAGGCTATTCGCCACTACAGGCAGAGCAGGGTGCTACTCCCTACCCTGTTTACCCCGCAACTGCCACCGCTAATTTGTTAGGTATATCTTCAGCGAATCGATATACTTCTATGCGTATACAACAGCATCAGCAGGATTGTGTTATTACGAAAGTGAATCCCAAAACCAAAACCTCTTATCAGTTTGTAACCTCCGGTTTGGCAAGCACCATTTGCCTGGAAACCAGCAATGGTCAATCGGTTTTATTACAATCCAATTTCAATACAGAGCAACACATTTCAACCGGATTTTGGTTACAGGCAACCGGCGGTAGCTGGAAGGATATTTGGGAATGGGTAAACGTAACCGGTGGAAATGCAGTTCGCCTTGATCTGGGTGACAATCATCCTTACCTGATTAACAGCCTTGCCCAATATAAACAGGCGCCTGGTCAGGAAAACGTAGCCCTGATGTTGAACGATTTTGTGAAAACCGTGCAACAGCCTGCTACCGGGCACCCACCAGTATGCGTAGCTGCAACCAACAGTGTAATAGGAACGCTGGCGACTATGTCGGCCCGGCAGCATGGCACAACCATTCAATTCCCAAACTTTTATTCATAACCCCAAAGTATATATACTGTCGCATCCGGCACTCGGCCTGATGCATTCAGCATATTTGTTAAACCCTGTTATTCATACCTTAATTTTTTAGCATGGATCAACCATTATTAGGCGCGATTCTAATGTTCGCCAGTAATTTCGCACCAAGACACTGGATGTTTTGCCACGGCCAGGTATTGTCAGTAGCCCAAAATACCGCGCTGTTCTCTTTATTGGGAGCTACCTATGGCGGAAATGGTTCAACCACTTTCGCACTGCCCGACCTGCGTGGCCGTTTTCCTATTGGTGCTGGTCAGGGTACCGGTTTACCCAATATCAACGTAGGCGAAACTTCAGGTGCCGCAACCACTACCCTGCTCATTACTAATATTCCTGCGCATAGCCACACAGCCAATGGTAATGGATTAACAGTAGCACAATCGGCAAGCACAACCGCTGGTACTACAAACATTCCTGGTAATACCCTGGTGCCTGCTGTACTGCCTTTAATAGGCAGCGGCCCCGGCGCTACTCCTATTAAAGGGTATGCACCCCAGGACAATAGCACAACCCTGGCATCGAGCCAGGTGAGTGGCACCTTAACAACAGACACTACCGGCGAAGGTCAGCCCTTTTCAATTATGCCACCGTATGTGGGCATGAACTATATCATTGCCGTACAGGGCATTTTTCCAAGCAGACCCTAAAATCGATCTTTAACCGTACAATCATTATAAGCGCATGACCGCCCCCCTTACCGTTGGTTTCCTCACCCCCTACTCAAGCACCTATCCGTACTATGCGCAGCACCTGTTCACGGGCTGGCTGCTGGGTATGGAACTTGATCCGGTGCGTCAACGCACCATACAGTTTGTGCAGGAATATACCAACCTGGGCAGTACGAGCGATACAGAAACTGCAGCGCGCAAGCTGCTTTTCTTCAACCGGGTTGATGTTATATCGGGCTTGATCAGCTATAAAGCCATTCCCGATATGACTCCCCTAATAGACCGCGAGCGAAAACCGGCTTTCTTTTTCGATATGGGCGAACATGTGCCTTACTTCCCCATGCTGCACCCCGATATTTTTTATGCATCGCACCAGTTATGGCAATCACAATATGCATTGGGTTACTGGGCGCAAAAAACGTATGGCAACGGCGGTCATATTATTATGCCCGTTTATGAAGCCGGTTATCATTTGAACAGCACTTTTCAACAGGGCGTAGGCGCAGCCGGCGGCACACAAATGCAGGTAACGGTAGTTCCCTTCGACCCCAACGACCCCAACCGTATGGAACTGAGCGGCTTTTTCGACCGGCTGGCCAAAGACCCACCGCCTTATGTACACGCCATCTTTAGTGGCAACCGGGGTATTGTATTCCTTAAAAAATGGTTAGGCAGTGGCTTCCATAAAAAGATACCGTTGCTGGTTCAGGAAACCATGGCCTACGAAGATATCATTGCCGATATAAAACATATTGACCTGGAGCTTTACACTGCGCAGCAATGGATACGCGAAGCAGAAAGTAAGCCCAACCAACTATTTGTAAAAAGGTTTGAAAATTTAGCCAAACAACCCGCCAATATCTATTCACTGCTTGGTTATGAGGCCGGCCTTATCTGGAAAGAAATATTACCACATGCCCTGAAAAAAAACTGGGACACGGTAAAGGCGCATTTACGCGAAGGGGTTATTGCAGGTCCCCGGGGAGAAAAGAATTTCTTTCCCCACTCAGGCTTTGCCCTGCCCACCACCAACATTCTCAAGCTTACAACATCTGGTAACAAAACGCACAAACTGATTCTCGACCAGGGAAAAGGGATGCGTTTCGATGCACAGGAATTTGAACTTATACATCGGGAAAGCGATTCTGGCTGGCAAAACCCCTTTCTGTGTTATTAAATTAATAATCTGCTGTATAAGCCTTTGTTCCATTACGCCAGCTTATACACCCCCACCGGTTTATGCCAGCCTTTAAGCGCTACATAACCAAAAGAATCGACTGCGGTTTGATCACCTTCTATTGATTGTATCACCTCCTCCGAAACCAGTAACTGCGATCCAAACTGTTTATTCAATTGTTCTATACGCGATGCCAGTATCACCACACTTCCGGTTATAGAATACTGCCGGCGTT
Source organism: Niastella sp. OAS944 (assembly GCA_024809215.1). Taxonomy (GTDB): domain Bacteria; phylum Bacteroidota; class Bacteroidia; order Chitinophagales; family Chitinophagaceae; genus Niastella. Next base: position 1,239,908 of record JANUBW010000001.1, read on the forward strand.
GAGCAGTACCAATATTACCCGTTACCGCCTCACCGGCATGTATACCAATACCCACCCGGGTTGCAGGTAATAACCTGTTAAGCTCGTGCAACAACATAACTGCTGCCGCCACTGCGTGCTGCGATGGGTTTCCCAGTTTTACCGGCGCGCCAAATGTAACCATACAACCGTCACCCAAAAACTGGTTGATGATGCCGTTGTTCTTTGTAACCGTATCGATCACGATCTTAAAAAAATCATTCTGGTATTGCACAATCTCTTCGGGACTTCTATCAGAAGCATATTGGGTAAAGTTGCGGATATCGACAAACATCACTGCCACCTGCATGCGTTTGCTTTCGATGGCGCCATTATTCTCCAGCATCTTTTCGGCTATTTCCATAGAGATCTGCTGGCCAAAAAGATGTTCGGCCAGATGCCGCTTTTCCACTTCTACCAGTAATTTATTTATACCACTTCTTATCTGTTGAGCAACCAGCCCTGCCGCAATACCTGAAAATACCAGTATGGCTACCTTTACTCCATCTGAAGCATAAAAGTGTTCATACAAAAAATAACTGAACGTAAAGTAGGATGCCGCTGAAAACACACCACAGAAAAATGATAACCAGAAATTCAACCGCAAGGTGGAAAGAATAATAAAAACAAAGTAGATATACACCACAGGTGAATTGAGCACATTGAATTGCGGATACTGTTTTGCAATGATAAAGATCATACATGAAGGCAAACACACTTCAATAACAGTATTTACATACCGTGCGCCCAATGGTATGTGTTTACGGTTCGATCGCAAATGTTTGCTAATAACAATGAACGATACTACCTCGAAAAGTAGTATCGTTACCGGGAATAACCAGGTTAAATTGAGATCAACATTTGGCGTACCGGACTCTGTTGTCTTCAACACAAACAGATCGAGAAAGCGATAACCAATACCCACAGCAAACAATATGATCAAAATAAACGTTCTGCGCTTTTCATGCAGCAACAATACCTCGTTTATATTTTCGCCGAAAAGAACTTTCATGATAACAAGTTTTAATGGATCCTGAACTCATTGTCTTCATTACGCTGGCGCACTGGCAAACAAAGCAGTATAACACAGGCAACAAACGGCAGCGGTAAGCCCAGCCAAAACCATAACCAGAATTTTCTACCCACGGTCTTTGCCATTAAACCCGTTACAAGGGGAAAGAAAAATGGCAGCGCAATTATTGGTAAAGCAACTAAAACCTCCATATACTAATTTTAAATATTAAGCATTAATAAGCACCGGTGATGGCTGAACCGCAGCCGCCTTTTTATTGAACCTGCTTACTATTTTGTCAACGATAACATAAATAACGGGCACTACTACCAGCGTAAGCAACATAGAGCTGGTTAACCCGCCAATAAGCGCCCAGGCCATACCATTTTTCCATTCGGCCCCTGCCCCACTAGCCAACGCCAGCGGCAGCATACCAATTACCATAGCGATGGTTGTCATTAGAATGGGACGTAACCTGGTGCGGCCTGATTCTATCAGGGCATCTACTGTTTTATACCCCTGTTGTTTTAATTGGTTGGCGCAATCAACCAGCAGGATCGCATTTTTTGCAACCAGCCCTATGAGCATGATAATACCAAGCAGTGAGAAAATATTGAGCGACTGCATGGCCAATGCCAGCGCCAGCAATGCACCTACAATGGCAACAGGAATAGAGAACAATACCACAAACGGATAGATATAGGAATTGTACAATGCCACCATGATGAGGTATACGAAAATGATAGAGGCGATCAGGGCATAACCCATACTTCCAAAAGCTTCGGCCTGTTGTTTCATGTTACCCTCATACTCTATTGATACACCGGCAGGCAACGGATCTTTTTCTATCGCTGCTTTTATTTCAGCACCTACCGTACCCTGCGGGCGGCCACTCACTTCACTTGAAACCGTTACAGAACTGATACGATCTTTACGCTCTAGCTTGGCCGGACCGATTGTTTTTTCTATAGCAGCAAACTGGTTGAGCCTGATCACCTCACCGGTTGTATTTACAAATGATAACTGTTGCAGGTCATTTACCGAGCCCCTATCAAATGCATCGAGCTTAACCGTGATATCATAGTCATACTGTCCTTCCGATAACTGGGCATCACTGTTACCACTGAATGCCAGCTTTATGGTATTTCCAACCTGGTCCATTCGCAGACCCAGCGCCATCATTTTGTTTTTATCGATGCGGATACTAACCTCAGGTTTATCATTTTCAATAGAGATCTTTGCATCGGCAGCACCGGGAACCGATTTTATCTTTTGCAACACCGTATCGGCAAAGGATAACAACTGGTTTACATTACTACCGCTTAACACTACCTGTATAGGCGCTTCGCTGGTGCTACCCATAATATCTACGTTAGCGATCCTGATCTTGGCGCCCGTGATCTTTTCCTGCAATTCCTTTTTTATCACCTGCGAGAACTGCTCTGTACTAAATGGACGTTCGCTTTTATCAACCAGTTTCACACTTACTTCGGCCAAATGCCTTTCGCCCTGCGCCGCAAACTGGTTATCGTTTTTACCCATAGAAGAAAACACATTTACCACTTCGGGTTTTGAAAGAATGTACCGCTCTACTTCCTGCGTTTTCAAATTGGTTTGTTCAATAGTGGCATCTTTAGGTAATTCAACCTTCACCACCAGTTCACCACGATCGCCCATATTCACAAATTCATTGCCTATAAAACCACCGCCAACCAGTGAAAAAGAACCAACCAGTAATGCCAGCGTAGTGATCAATACCCAACGTTTATGGGCCAGGCTCCACTTCAACAACACAGTATAACTTTCGGTAAGACGGTTAATGCGTTGCTCTACCCAAAGAATAATACGCCCGCCCGGTTTCTTTTTATTGGGATGTGTTAACTTACCAAAGCGCGAAACCAGCAATGGCGTCAACGTAAAACAAACAAAAAGACTCATAAGGGTTGATACCACCACAACCATGGAGAACTGACGAAGGATATCGGCTATCATACCATCAACCATTGTTATAGGCAGGAACACAACCACATCAACAAGGGTAATTGACATGGCCGTAAAACCGATCTCATTTCTTCCATCCAGGGCTGCTTTTCGCTTGTCCTTCCCCATTTCCATATGCCGTTGAATGTTCTCCAATACAACGATGCTGTCATCGACCAATATGCCCGCTACCAACGACAGGGCCAACAGGGTCATAAGATTGAAAGTAAACCCAAACAGATGTATACCAATGAATGTAGAAACCAACGATGCCGGAATGGCGATCATTACAATTACCGCATTGCGCATACTGTGCAAAAACACCAGCATCACCAGGGCCACCAATACAATTGCCAGCATCAGATCGTGATTAACAGCTTCGGCAGCTTTCATGGTAAACTCCGACGAGTCCTGTGCAATGGCAAACTTTAATTCATCAGCGGCATATTCCTTTTCCAGCTTTTCGATCTCTTCATGCATTTGCCTGCTTACCTCTACCGCATTGGCATCGGTTTGTTTGTATACCAGTAAACCTATGGCGGTATTGGCGTTGTAGCGGCTTACCGTCTCGGTTTCTTTAACGCCATCGATAACAACAGCTACATCATTGAGGTGAATGGCCCTTCCATCGCGATTGGCGATCACCACATCTTCTATATCTTCAGGCTTTTTAAATTTGCCGGCCAGGCGAATGGTGGTTTCACCCCGGGTATTTTTAACTGAACCCGCAGGAAAATCGAGATTGGAAGTTTCAATTGCTTTTAATACCTGTTGCACATCCAGCGCATATAGTTCCAGTTTCTTACGATCGATATTAACGCGCACCTGGCGTTCTTCACCACCCATTATACCTACGTTGGCCACGCCTTCCAGTTTCGACAATAAAGGCACGATCCTTTGTTTTACCACATCGTACAATGCGCGGTTGTCGGTTTTGGCGGCTATCGACATTTTCATGATCGGCGCTTCATCTACCGAAAACTTTGATACCACCGGATCTTTTGCATCATCGGGCAAACGCGAAGCGATGGCATTTACCTTTCGTTGCGCATCCTGCATCGCCTGATCGATATCTACATCGGCCTTGAACTCGATGATCACATTCGACTGGCCTTCGAGCGATTTTGATTTTATATTATCCAGTTTCTCCAATGAAGAAACCGCATCTTCTATCTCCTTCGTTACCGAGTTCTCTACTTCGGAAGGAGCAGCACCCGGGTATGAGGTGCTTATGGTTATTATTTGTTTCGACATCTTGGGCAGCAGTTCGTACCCGATAGAGAAATAGCTTACTATTCCTATAAGACCCAGCACCGTGAATATTACTACGATGAGTGTGGGTCGTTTTATTGATAGTTCTGTTAATGACATATGTTGTTGGTTGACGAGTTAATCCCGATGCAATCGGGAACGAGTTGACGAGGGCTGTAAGCTTGAGACTTGCGTTTATATTCAGCAGTCATACTGCTCAGCCTTTAGCGTTCAGCTGTATTTGTATTTGCGTTCAGCTTTAGGCCTTTGGCTTTCGGCTGTATTTGTATTTGCTTACAGCTTAAAGCTTGCAGCTTGCGTTTACTGTTCAGCTTTCACTGCCTTTCCGTTTTCGAGGTTCAACTGGCCGGAGGTAACCACCTGGTCGCCGGTCTGTAATCCTTCGAGCACCTGTACTTTTGCAGGTGTTATCTTTCCGGTTTTAATAACCCGCTGTTGCACCTTATTATTAATTACTACGTATACAGTTGCCTGTTTTGTACCTGCCAGCAAAGCGCTTACAGGAACTGACAAACCGGTTTCGGCAATACCACCAGAGAAAGTGACATCGGCCAGAATACCTGCTTTCAGCTTTTCTTTACCATTATTGGGCAGATCGATCTCGGTTAAAAATTTTCCGGCAGCATCTGCTTTATCACTGATCATACTTACTTGGGCAGGTTGTGGTGCATTTAATACAACGCTGTTCACTGTTACTGCCTGCCCTGTCTTTACCTTTACGGCTTCCTGTTCACTCAGGTAAATATTTATCTTCAATGAAGCATTGTCTATCAGTTGAGCCAGAACGGTACCAAATGAAACATAAGAGCCGGCTTCTACTGTTACGTTCTCTATTTTACCGGTAAAGGGCGAACTAATTTGCATGTGTGCTATCTGTTGCAGCATTTCTTTTTTCTGCGCCAGTAACGATGCGTATTGCAGTTTTACACTTTCCAGTTGCATAGATGTGGCACCGCCCATTTCTATCAACTTTGTGTACCGGTTAATATCGAGCATTGCTTTTGCCAGCGACGATTCAATACTGCCCAGTTGTGCATGCAGCACAGCCGCATCGAGTTGTGCAATTACCTGTCCTTTACGCACTACATCACCATTCTTTATATATAACCCAACCAGCTTGCCCTGTACTTCCGATGCTATCTTTACTTCTTTAGCGGGCGCTGTAGTTCCATTAATAGTAAAAGCGGTATTGAATGAATCAACTTTTACAATGGCAGCTTTTACCGGTATCACCGCATTGTCTTTAACCGGTTGTGCAGCCAGATCGATCTTTGCTTTGTTATTCGCCAGCACCACACCAATGCTACCGGCAATTAATACAACTACTGTTATTTGAATGATCTTCTTTTTCATGTTATAATGAATTTCTGTATTCAGTTAATAATGTTCCGTTTGCTTTATGAGCATTTACCAGGCTGGTTTGTACATTTATTTGCGCCTGGGTATATAAGTTTCGCGACTGGCTTAACTCTCTTTCGGCATCGAGCAATTCAATGAGCGTGGTTATGCCTTCGGTATACAGCGCTTTGCGGGAGGTGAATACTTTTTCTGCCAGCTCAAGGTTCTGTTGTGTTATGAGCACTTGTTTGCGATTATTCTGAAGCGTTTCGCTGGCCGATACCCATTCCATATTTGCCAGTTGCTGCTGCTGTTCATTACGGAATTGCAATTGTTGTAATTCTACCTGCGCTATGTTTAACCGGTTCTTTCTTCTATGGCCATCGAACAGGGGAATGGAAGTAGTGATACCAATCGTTGAGCTTTTATAACCATAATCGCCTTTCAGCGCATCGCTCATTTTATTGTACTGCGATTGATAATTGAACCGGGCGAATGCATTTACCGTTGGCAATTTTTCAGCCCTTATCATTTTCAACTCCAGTTCTTTTGAAGCGATCAACTGGCGGTACAGGTGTACATCTTCACGCTCATACAAACGGGTGCCGCCACTTTGTAATGATTGAGGTCCGCCGGCGAGCTCATTGGTAATGGTAACGGTGGCATTGGCTGGTACGCCCAACAGGTATTTAAAATATACCAACTGCTGATCGTACTTTGTTTGCCATTGATCTAACTGTGATTGAATGTTGGCGGCGTTGATCTGTAACGATTCAAAATCGATGCGTTTCAGCACCCCGCTTTCATATTGGGCTTTGGCAATGCTTTCAATTTCGCGGATGTTTTTGTAATCCTTATTTGTGGTATTGATCTTTTCTGTGGTAGCCAGCAGATCATAATAGGCCGTGGCCACCTGATACACCAGCTCCTCGCGGCTAAGCAGGTGTTTTGTTTCTGCAATACCGGTATTCATTTCAGCGGCATCAACCTGCAACCTGGCCGCTTTGCTAATAAGGGTTTGGGTAGCTTCAATACTGGCACCTGTTGAATAGCGTGTTCCAAATTGAACGGGGATAAGGTCTTTATCGGGTTCGCCGATAAACTTACCGGGTAACATTTGAGATGGCAGCGCGGCATTATACTCGGCTTTGCTGCTAAAATTTAGCTGAGGTAACCAGGCTGCCTTTGCAACGCGAACGCCATAACCTGCTATTGGGTTATTAAGGCTGTCGGCCTTTAAAGAATAATTGTTAGCCAGCGCCATATCAATGGCCTGTTTAATATCAATGGATGTGGTTGGCGATTGTGCCTCGCTTCGCAGAACGCCGATCAGTAATAATACCGGCAAACTGGTTAACCATCTCCGCCTTTTGCTCATAAAATTGGTTTTGACTTTTTAATAAAATTTGATTGACAAGTCAAAATTGCGACGTACAAAAGGCGATACGGTTCCGTTTGGCCAATGCGAACAGCATATACCTGTTCGTATTTCGTTATTTAAAAGTTGGAACCAATAAGTAGTTGACGATCAGTAAGCAGTGATTTCTCCGAACGCCGTTCCGATTAATAAATCCGAACGGTTCGGCTGCAAAAAATGAACAGATCAGGACGCTGTAGTGAGGGAAGTTTGCTTTTCGCGAAACTCGGTAGGCGTAAGACCCGTAAATTTCTTAAAGACGGTATTGAATGTGGTTTTAGAATTGAACCCCGCTTCGAACCCAATGGAAAGAATGGTATGGTTACTGCTTTTTTCATCGAGCAGCAAGCGCTTGGCATCTTCAACCCGGTAGTTGTTTACCACCTCATAAAAACTTTTCATCATGCCTTCATTCAGCGCCTGCGAAACCTGGTAAGCAGGTACCTGCAGTTTACCGGCCACCTGTTGAAGGGTTAGTTCCGCCTCCTGGTATAGCTTTTCTTCTTCCATTAAAACAATGATCTTCTTTACAAGTACCTCCATACGGTCATCGCTTTGTACGGTTTTGGCGGGTTTGGGCTTTTTACCGTTTGAGCCATTTATTTCAATATCAGCCGCTTGCTGTATGGTTGCCTCGGTAGCTTCCTTGTTTACACCAGGTTGAACCTGCCAAACCGTATACTGTTTTATACCCAGCCAGGTAGCTACATATATATAAGGAGCACCTACCGACATATTAATAAGCAGTATCAGGCTGATGTGGTTAGGAAAAACAAACATGAGCGGAAAGGCCACAAAAAATACCCCAATTAAAACCAGGAACCCATTCACAAGATACCGGGCCCAGTTAAGATCGATGCGGCTTGTTTCGGAAAAGAGCTGGCGTATAGACCGTTGATAAGAAATTAACTGACTGCGGGCCATGAAATAATACACTACCTGTAAAACAGGCCGCCCCATTACAAGTAGTATAGTAGTAGGGCTACCCAACACACCAATGGGCACCATTCCGGCATCGGGATAAAGCTTTGAATACTTTAAAAGATTAAAGTAGGTTGGTATCACCCACAAAACACATATTATAAAATGCGGCCAGGCCTTTCGAAAAGTGATCGTTTCTTTAAAACTTCGAATGTAGAGATATAAAAAAGGACCAGGGAGAAGGGGAAGTGACTGTACAAAAAAACTATTTTGCCAGCCAACAAAATGAACAATGATCGGCAACGACATTACTGCAGAAACGCTCATGATAAAACAGGCCAGAAATAAGTTAACCGATTTATCGCCCCGGGGGTGAAAGAAGATAAGCGCAGCCAATAGCATTCCTTGCAGAACACCCAGGCCGAGAACCATTCTCAAAATATTTTCAGAAACAGTTAGTGTCATCATACCCATAATTTGGCGGGTACGGGGCTACAGAACTTTCGATCAAAGATAATGAAACCGGGCAATGGCAGCCAAAAGGTTAATAAAAAAGGGACAGCCAAAAATGACCGTCCCGTAATTGCCTAAAAGTGTGAACCATCTATAAATGCACAGAATTAAATACGTTGAAACCCAAAAAGGTTACTCTATAACTACTTTATTTGTAAAGAGAACCTCCCCGGTTATTTTATTTATTCCTTTAATAAAATAAGTTCCTGATGTTGCAATACTGAATTGTTTAATTACACCACTTGCCAGCGTTTCTTCCTTACCTATCATTTTTCCATCAACATGGTATACCCGCACAACAGTAAGTGCCCCGGCATTGGTAAGTAATACATTGAATTTTCCTTTTGACGGTACCGGCCATACTTTGACCTGTGGCGTAGCATCGCTACCGTTCACCGTTCTTATTTCAGAAACAGCTGACTTGCCATCCAGATCTTTTTGCACCAGGCGATAATAGGTTACGCCGGTATGATCGTTCTGGTCCTGCATTGCATACTCCAGTTTTTCAGAACTGCTGCCATTCGTTGCTTTACTATCAACTTTGGCTATAGTAACAAAAGGAGCTCCGGGTGCGAAGGTGCGTTGTACTTCAAAATAATCATTGTGCTCTTCCTGCACGGTTTCCCAGGTTACAGCAACCGTTGCAGCATCTTTTCTTTTTGCTTTAAAATTTACCAGTGATATAGGCAGTGCGGCATCAGGCGTTACCCGCAAATTCACCGTGCGCGTCATGGTAGCGCCTTCTGCATCGGTAACGGTAAAATCAAATGCGGCCAGTCCGTTGGCAGTTGGAGTAAACAGTACGGTGCCGGGTGTTAGGGGATCGGCCATTACAAAACCATTTACCGCATTGCCGGTTGTAAACATCGGGCTATTGGTATAACCGCGGGCCAGCAGTTTAAGATCGAGTGAAAATGCGGTTCCGGGGAGAATAAAGTAATGCGGTCCACCCATCCAGTCGAGGTAATCATCGAGCTGGGTAAAGCCATCCAGGTCGGCATCGTTATTGGCATCGGAAAAATCATTGGCAGCGGAGTTTGCATTTAATCCTTTAAGTGTTTCCCACCAATTGGGCAGGCCATCACCGTCGGTATCGAATTCTGCGGCACGGTGCAGTTCGGGATAATCTTCCCAGCCGCCTACATCGCTTACTTTATCAACCAAACCAGGCGTACCCTTGTAGCTTCCATAATAAGTGACTGTTCCATTCAATGTTTCAATTATAATGCGAACGTCATGATCATCAAATACCGGCTGGTTACTTCCCACATTTGAAAGCACCCGTTTGTATGCGTCTTTTGCGGTTTGTGTTGCTACATATGAGTCGAAGAAAGGCGCCGCTACAAAGCTTGGATAATGCACGGCTTCCCCGCTGGCCCAGGTTTCGTTGCGCCCAAGCGATTGTGTACTTTCATCGAAATAACCAGGCATTACATTACCCTCGCAATAATACCGCTGGGTACCCAGGCCTACTCCTTCATGATCGGCCGTTAGTGCAACAAACTTACGGGAAGCAGCACCTGGTTTGTAATAGTTGTTTACAAAGTTCACTTCATGGGCGCCGCCATCGGTAGTGCGACCGCCCCAGTTATATACAACGTTGTTACGGATGTCGAGCTTACCTGAATAATAGCCATTGCCATCGAGGCCACCGCCCATACTCCAGTTGCGGCCTTCGCAATGCGCCAGCAAATTGTGGTGGAAGCTGCCAATATAACCACCAATAGTTGCCGCATAACCATGTGCCGTACCCGCAGGATAGTTCTGATGCCCGGCCACATTCAACGCTTCTGAGATAAGCGTTCGTTGCAGTGTAACATTTTTGGCATTTCTTGAACTGAAGGCTTCATCGATCGTCCAGCTAATGGAACAGTTGTCAACGATACTAAAATCACCTACATTACCCATACCATCTGTGGTAACAGGCGCCCCCACCCGTACGCGCAAATGGCGCATCACAATATCTTTAGCACCGGTACCAAACGGATTGTTCCTTATACAAATGCCCTTGCCCGGAGCGGTTTGCCCGGCAATGGTGATATAATTCTGACCAACGGTCAATCTTGAGTTAAGTGTAATGATACCCGATACATCAAATACAATGGTACGGGGGCCAATATCATTGGTAACGGCTTCGCGCAAACTACCGGGGCCATTATCGTTGAGGTTGGTAACATGCACCACTTTACCTCCACGGCCGCCACGTGCAAAACGGCCATAACCTTCTGCATCTCTGAATGCCAGTTGGCGTGGACGGTAATACCAGATATTTCCCTTGGTTACATTGCCATTCACATCCTCCTGGTCTATTCGCCAGTAGTAACTGTTCATACTGTATTGTGCAGTTGCTGTATAAGCAGTTGAAGTAATGCGGCCTTTGTAAAGCGATGAAGCTGGTGTTGCATTAGCAACAGAAGCAGAATCGATACCTATATAAACATGGCTGGCCACGGCACTGGCTGCATTCGTCCAGCTCATATTCAACGTGCCATTATCAGCATCAACATGTTCATCGCCATGTGCAGGGTATGGCAACTTTGCCTGGTACAACGGATTACCTACATTGATCTCTATACCATTAAGCATAAAGTTTTTATGCGTGGCGCCGGTTGTTGTATCGGCTACAAACAACATCACCACATCCTGCCCGGGCACCGCATTGGCAAACACATAGGCGGTTGGTACGTCGGAGGTAACCGTTGAACGAACAGTAGGCATAAGGTTATCGTATTTCATGGCGCCATCTAAATACACATCAATTGGTGCGTATGTACCGGCCGCCAGATTATCGACATTATTATGATACGTAAGTATGCTATGCGTACCGGCAGGAAGACCGCTGATGCGCATTTCTATCTGGGCGCCATTGGTGCCATTATTTACACGTACCCCATCGCACACCAAACAGGCGAAATAGGGCGTTTGTATACCAGCTTTATACCAGTTGGTGTTTAGTTTATCGCCATATGGCCCTTTCCTGATGAGCTTTATGGTAACACCATTGCTTAATGAAAGAGTTGCGGTATCAACTGTAGTAGCAGGCAAAGCCCAGCCGGTATAACCCGGTTCAAGTACCTCAGCATCGGGCCGGCCGGTTTGGTTCAGGTCGATCTTAATTACAGGGGTTTGGGCCGAAGCATTGAAAAAGCAGCAAATAAATAAAAGGAACGGAATTGAAGTGCGCACACACTTCCTTGTTCGTAAACAGCAACGCATACGTTAGTTTTAAATGGTTTTATGGAACAGTAAAATGAAAAAGCCACGAAGGCGCATTCCCGGCTTAAAAACAAGCATATAGCCGGAACAACCTCCAGGTTGAGTTATAAACAATAAATGTGAAATTGATTCGTACAGTGGGGCGGCAGAGCTATAATGTAGCAGTAAATAGCAATGCAATCGCGTATGGCAAATTAGTTAGCCTGGCAACGGTTAAAAATGGAATATTCTATTTTTTTGATGTATTATTCGTTTACGCAAAAAATAACTGTTATATGTAAATTATTATTCCTCTTTTACGTTTTTTAGCTGAATTACAGAAATCTATAAATTCCGATTAAATTCGCTGTAACCAAACCGTACTGGACTTATGTTAACATTCAAAATAAAACCCAACGGATTTAAAGAGATCAGAAAGAAGATCTTGCTTTTTAGTATTCCCGGTTTCGTAATAGGTGCTGTTTTTACGGGTACCTCTCTTTACACCAGTACCATGAACCGGAGGAATGATGTAACACCCGGGTATGTTCCTGATCATTCAATGCAGCTTATTGACCTCGCTACCTACTTGCCCATTGTGATCTTTATTGCAATTCTTGGGTTTGGACTTAACCGGATGCTGAAAAAAACGAAAAAGACACTTGATAGCTATGAATTGACCATCTCTGATAACCTCATTGCGCGGGAACAATTAAACACCCCTACCATCTCCATTTATATAAGTGAGGTTCAGGAAATAATTAAACGCAAAAAAGGCGGCTTTTACATAAAAGGTGAAAAAGCCCGCGATCTTATTATAGTGCCAAAACAAATTGAAAACCCGGAACAACTGGAAATTGCGTTGGAGAAAATAAAACCGCTTGTATCAAAGGGTAAAGCAGCCGATCAACTAAAATGGCAGGCGTTGTTAGGTCTTGCTTCCATGGCATTATTGATAACAGTGAACGTATCCCTGAATAAGACCGTTGTTGCCATTGGCGGAACGCTGTTTTTGGGACTCACCGTGTATAATTTTGTTCAGGCGCAGAAAAGTAAGAACATAGATTACAAAACTAAAAGGACCAGGTGGATCAGTTTGGTGTTGTCGTTCTTTGTTATATACGTAATGTATATAAAGCTTACAGGTAACTTCTTCTAAAAAAAAGAGGAATCGTATCTTTATATTACAAACAGGTGTGCATGGAAAATAGTAACAACAAAGGATTGCAGGAGCTGGAGGCTACATTGGGCAAACCTAAATACTATATAGATGCACCGGATAAAATACCGGGTGAGCAATACTACTGGTTCCCCAACCAGGGCGATAGCATGAACGATAACACACCGGGCGCCATTCCTGGCGGCAGTCTTACCCTTGGCCGCTTGTTAACCGTAAATGACATTGCCAAAATACCATTGCACCGGCCCATGGTGTTTATAATTGAATACAATGGCGAACGGTTTTGTTTGCTGAAAAGCCCTTCTCAAATAAAAACTGCCGACGAAAATACCGGTGTTGACCAGCTTTGCCTTCACAGCTATAACCCGGCTGCGGGTTACGATGATCTGTGGGTGCCGTTCAAACATATCAAATACATTTTTGTGATTGAAAGGGTTCGCCGCCCCAATGGAACTGAGTTTGTACCGGAAATAAGAACGCCCCCTAAAAACGGAGGCGTTCAATAAACATCAGTCTTTGATAAAGTAAACCACTTCATGCGCTTCCCAGGGCGCGGGCACTTCCAGTTTGCCAACCAGTTTATCTACTGCATTTTTCGGCACAACCGCTTCGCGGTTTTTATTCTGCACATGCAATTTATTATAAGGTACTTCTATATACACAATTTTTACATAGGCCTTATAAGTAATAAACAGGTCAATCAATTGCGACCGCATTTGCCTGGTTATATTGGTGGCGTTCCAAACAAAATGTCGCTTTTTGCGTAAATGTTCCCTGGCCTGTTCTTTTGCCAGTTGCACCACGGTACCATTACCGCTTTTATCGGTGGGGGCAATTTTATTTGCCCGGCGAATTTCATCCAGATTAATAACAGGCCAATCGGTATAATACTGCCGTACATACGTATCCTTGCCCGAACCAGGTAATCCGCAAAGTATAATGACCGTAGAACCAAATTCATCAAAAGGAACAAACCCCGGTGAGCTATTCTCTTTATTAAAATAATGGAACTGGGCATGTGGCGTTTTAAACGCCTTTGTCTTTCCCCAACAGTCATGTTCCTGGCACAAAGCCTCAAACAGATCTATACGATATAAAAGTTCCTGCTGGTCGTTACATACCCTTCCCAATGCATCGGCCCTTGCCAGCAGGGAAAGTAGCTTCGTATCAACTACCAACGCAGCCTCTATAACCGTTCTTGCCGGATCCCGCCTTTCAATGGCCCAAATGGGTTGTCCATGCAGCCGCACCAGTTGCACTATTTGTTCCCGAATATGAAATGGCGCCCGCAGTTCGGTGTATAAGAGCTGCCGTGCAGTCATAGCACCTTTTTTCGAATGCCCCTTTGAGGTAATGCTTCCATCAGGTTCATGTACGGTAGTGGACCGCTTTTCTACATCGTGTAACAATGCAGCCGCCCATAGTATCTCCTGTTCCTGTGCCGGCAGGTTTTTATATCCTTCCAGTTGCTGCAAGGCCTCCAGCACCATGCGCGTATGAACGGCCACGTTCCCTTCGGCATGATGCACAGGGTCTTGCGGAACAGTTTCCATATCACGTACCCAACTGAACTGAGCCTGCAAACTATCCCAGTCTTTATTGATTGTTAAAGTCCACATACTGCCCTCCTTCGTATTTTAAACCAGCACGTTTCCAGTTCCGCGTCCAGTGCTCGTTTGTTTTTACATGCCCTTTGCGCACCCATTTAAATACATTGTGTGCAAATTCCTCGCGGTGAAAAGCAGCTGCATTCCGGCTTACTATACCTTCCAGCGTACAGGGTTTTCCGGTAGCCGTATCAACCGGATCGAACGCACCGGCCGTACCAACAACGTTCATTATCTTTTGCTCGAACAAATGCCGGTCGTGGGGTGTAGGCTCTATTTCAATCTGCGGTACTGTTGGCAGATCGAGCATAGCTGCATAGAATTTCACTTCTTCCCAACTTAACCAGCGACCCTGTTCCCGAACAGCAAATACATAAAAATGATGATCGAGTTGTTGGTACCTGATGGAATGAACGGCATACAGGTTCTCTAAAAAAATTTCCAGATCGCCCAGGTCATTCTTTACCCGCTGCCAAAATTCGCGCAACGTGGCAGTCCAGGGCGAGGTGGTGGGCGCTGCATGCGAACGTGCAAATACGCCCCATTTGCTCAAACAGTTATTTTCACCATCGAGCTTTTCGGTATGTACTACCGTTTTTATTTGTTGAAGGTCGCTCCAGTAATCAAAATTGATCCTGTCATCGCTGGTTGTTCCCGGCGAAAAGGGATAATGATATGTGCGACCGTATTTCTCTGATTGCATAAACAAAGTAATACGTGAGTAAGATTAAAAGAAAATCGGTAACACTCTTAGTGAAGAGCATCAAATAGAAAGGGATGATATGTGGGAGCGATTACATAACACAAGGTTTACCTTGTTTTGAATTGAGTGCAAAAATACAGCTTTTTCTGATTAATACAAATGGGGCCGCTTGGCGGCCCCATGTACATAACAATCGACTATATAGTATTCATCAACCATTAACGTGTAATGTATTGGGTGGCAAACGTATCAATACAGGTTGAGTCGGGCCGGTAAAATGTGCGATAAGAGAATTTCGCTTTCTGAAAATCAAAACCATTTAAACCGGTCTTCATATCCTTAACAGGCACATCTATCTTAACCATATTACCCGAAGGATTTTTAGGATACAACACCTCTGTATATAAAGTGGTTGCCAAAGCAGCATCCCAATTAATTGTTGTGCTATCGCTGGCAGATGTATAAGTAACAGAAGTAAGGTAACGGTTTGTCAACGATTTGCGATAAATGTCGCCATATGACCTGCCCACCACATATACCGGCACCGACCTGATGCCTTCGAGGTCATATGTATAAACGGTAAATGTGATAACGCTTTCGGGCAGGGGAATTGTTTGTTCAAACTTATTTCCCGTTACACTTCTTTTTATATCATACACCAGCGAATCTTTATTGGTGTTCCAGAGCACCTTAACAGTCGCCACTTTAGGATCGGCAGTTAATAGACCAGAAATACGAACCCTTTCTTTACCTGATAATACCTTTAAGGAATCGAGCGTGCCGGGATATATAATTTCACCACCGGGCGTATACTTTTTATATTCATCCCATTTGGAACAGGAAACAACAGTGAGCATCGTGAATAGCAGCAATACGGTAAGCATGCGCCTGTTTATATATTGAATTAGCTTTTTCATAATTATTTTATTTTTTGTTTATCGGGGATCGCCATAAACACTTATCTCATTTATACTTTGTGCAGTACCGCCTGCAAAATTCTCCAGGCAGCGAACACGAATGTACCGTACCCTCGGAGCCGTAAGGGGCATTTCAAAATTAAAACCGGCAGTGGCCGTAGCCTGGTCTAATGCATTATCAGTTCCGTACGGCTGGTTCGATGGCTTTACGACTTCGTAGGTACCAAGTAACGTCCAGCTATTATCAAGCGATCCATCGGAAGTTGGATTGGTTGAACCATACAACTCAAAGCGCTTCATGGTAGTGAGATAATACCACCTGCTGCCTTCGGGGTACGGTCGTATCCACACCCGGCTTAGCCTGGCTGTTATACCCATATCGAAAGTGATCATATGGGGCTGGTTGCCCCCCTTCGACTGATCGGTAAAACTTGTATATGGCCAGCCAAATCTTCCATCCCAGGCGTACTCCAAACGCGCGCCATTGGTTACCTGCGGGGCATCATTTGGCATAGCCACACCCATACCCAAAACCCGTTTCGCTGAGAAAAACTTTGAAACAATAAAAAAGATATTGCTTGCTCTTAATTCAACCAAATGTGATTACTATATCGTTGACGAAAGCCTTAACCCCTACATTTACGAAACAGCTGAATACAAAAAGTATTTTGGCAACTGCGGTCAACCGAAAAACGATCGCTACCCTGTGAAGAGGTTCGTTATCAGCTATAATAACAAAAAAAGATTGACGCAGGACCATTTTGAATTCTTACGTACCGATAATGGATACAAATTAATTGGCGTACAGCTGAACTCGGCAAAATTGCAATGAACCCGAACCCGGCATTTAAATTGCAACAATAAACATTGAAAAACATATTCCACTATGACACTCACAGAGTTATTAATACTTCTTGTTATTGCCGCCATTTGCGGGGCAGTTGGTCAATCACTTGCCGGGTACGACCTGGGCGGTTGCCTGGTTTCCATTGTGGTAGGGTTTATTGGCGCATATATTGGTTTATGGATAGCGGGAAAATTTGGCTTGCCCGAAATATTTGCCATTCATGTAGGCGGAAAAACTTTCCCTATCGTTTGGGCAGTTGTGGGGTCGGCAGTCTTTACATTAATAATAGCACTGATACGAGGGGCTATATTTGGAAGGAATCGGCTATAACAGAACGCCTGCCCGTTTACGAGCATGTTTGGTGAGACGTTAATTAAGATGGATGATTAAGCCTTTAAGCCGTTAAATAAACAATCAGCCATAAATACAAGTTGGCTGCTGGTTAAATTAAAGTCGTCTTCCAGAAAAAGTTTGTGGGCAGTAGCCTTCACTGTTATGTTGGTCATGGTTGCCCACAAACTCATTTCTGCATTGTTCAACATTTTTACTTCGCGTTGGCTGATGCCCAATATAAGAATGTCTTTTATCATTTCTTCGATGTATAGGTCGCGTTTCTTAACAATACTATCGAACAAAAAATGGGTTTCATGCAGCTCCGATTTGAAAACGGAAAACTGATTGGATTTTTGTTTTACCCCTTCAAGCAGGGTGGTGAACAATACCCTGAATTTGCTGGTGGCCGATTCTTCTTTTTTTACTGCTTCGGCTACCAATGCTTCGGTTGTAGCTATATCACGTAATATGACCGCCTCAAAGATCTCTTCCTTCGTTTTATAATAATAATACAGGGCGCTTTTCGACTTACCTACCTGGCGGGCAATATCCTCCATGGTGGTCTTTTTAAACCCAAATCTTTCAAACAATTCCCGGGCGCCATTTAGTATATCTTCCTTAAACGGATCTTTCAAATCTTGACTATTCGACATTTTTGGTCGATTTAAACGTGTTTATACAAATATACGTAATCCTTCGCTACTACTTATTCTGGTAAAACAGAAACGCCAGAAAAAACGGGCGTTTCAGATGTTTAATTTCAATAAACATTGGATTTCAACAAATTGAACCTATTTCTCATCTATAAATGCCGGCATTTCCTACGCTTACCCGCAGCGCTTTCACATTCCTTTAACAATTTAATTCGACCATTTTTACAATTTGGTCGAAAAGTCACATTACCTTTGACCAACAAACCAAATTGGTCGAAAATTTAATGACTGAATTAATCATATTAGAAACAGCTTACCGCTTATTCACCACGCAGGGCATACAGCTCTACACGATGGATGAAATTGCGTCGCGACTGGCGATCTCGAAAAAGACCCTTTACCGGTTCTTTACTTCGCGCCAGCACCTGGTTCAGCAGGTTTGCCAACTGGTGGCCAACGACTACAACCACGCCATGGAAAGAGTCGAACATGATAAAGCACACAACCTGCAACGAGTGCTTGGGTTTATGGCAGCCAATGTTGATTTCTGCAAAAAAACCAGTGTGGTATTTTTTACAGACCTGCAAAAACATTACCCGGCAGAATATCAAACCCTCACTACAGCACTCAATACCATCACAGAGCAACTGTTGCTGCGCGTACTTGAACAGGGAATTGTGGAAGGTGTATTTCGCGGCAGCCTGCACCCAAAGCTGGTAGTTACCATTTTACTACAACATAGAAAAAGAGATTTTGAATTCGCTGCCGAACTGGTGAACGACTATTCAAAAGATGAAGTGTTCAGGCAGGCAACATATCTGTTCCTGTATGGCATTATAGCACCGGAAGCTATTCCCCTTCTTGAAAATGAATTAAAACAATACAGTTTGCCTAACAGGATGGCGCATGTGGAATAGAACGAATCACTTTAATCAAACAGCTCAATTAAATACATAGTTAATGAAACACAATCAATCGCTTCGAACCCTTGTTCAACGTTTGGTTTTGCTTGTGGCCGGAGTAAGTATGATATCGCTGGCAAACGCTCAAACAGCGCCGCTTACCCTAAAAGAAGCATTACAACAAGCTTTGAAAAACAAATCGGAAGCAATTAAGGCCAAACTGGATGAAGAGAACAGCCAGAATAAAATTGACCAGGCCCGGTCACAGGCGCTGCCGCAAATAAATGGCAACGCCGGTATTACCTTTAATCCTATTCTTCAATTAAGCGCCATACCAGGCGAGTTAGCAGGCCAACCTGGCAAAACAATGCTGGTAGCGTTTGGACAAAAATGGAACAGTAGTGCCTCGGTATCGCTTTCACAAACTTTGTTCGATAAATCGGTATTCACCGGTTTGAAGGCAGCAAAAACCACCCAACAGTATTACCAACTGGTAAGCGGTCTTACCGATGAACAGGTAATTGAAAAAGTGGCCACACAATATTACCAGGTATTGGTTCAACGCCAGCAGCTGGTAGTTATCGATAGCAATATTGCCACTACG
Organism: Niastella sp. OAS944; assembly: GCA_024809215.1. Taxonomy (GTDB): domain Bacteria; phylum Bacteroidota; class Bacteroidia; order Chitinophagales; family Chitinophagaceae; genus Niastella. Next base: position 1,259,320 of record JANUBW010000001.1, read on the forward strand.
TCCCGGATATTTAATGTAATAGAAGGCCAATTTAAGAATGGCCTGGCTAAAAAGATCGACGTTGACAGAAGTAAAGTAAACCTGAGCAATCTGCAGGCTCAACGTTCACAATTGAGCAACGCCGTTCAACTGCAGGAAAACACGTTGAAGTTTTACATGGGCGTTCCTATTGAAACAGCCATCACCGTTCCAACGTCGGCACTGGATGGCATTAAACCTCAATTGGCCATGATGGACAATACGCCTGATGTAAAAAAGTTAACAGACTACCAGGTGTTGAAGAAACAGGAAGAACTGCTGGTGTTACAAAAGGATGCCACCAACGCAGCATACTATCCATCATTATCGCTTTCGGGTAATTACGGTTACATGGGCATGAGCAATAAATTCCCTATAGGTACCGGTGCTAACTGGTTCGACTATGCATCGGTAGGGCTGAACCTGAAGATCCCGATCTTCAATGGATTTTCAACCCGCTCAAAAGTGCGCCAGGCCGATATTGACATCAGAAAATTACAGGCAGATATAAAGAACACCGAACTATCGCTGAACCTCGCCTATCAAAATGCGAAAACACAGCTTGGCAACAGCATCATAACCCTGAACAATCAGAAAACAAACGTTGCTCTGGCAGAAGAGGTGTATACCAATACGCAGAACAACTATACACAGGGATTGGCGCCACTGACCGACCTGCTTGATGCGGAAAATTCGCTTACCACTGCACAAAACAACTATACCGCTGCTTTGCTCGATTATAGAATAGCAGAGATTCAACTGATAAAAGCACAGGGAAATTTAAAATCACTCTTAAACTAACATACAATGAAGAAGATCGCTAAGATCATTGTAACAATCGTAGTAATCATAGTCTCTTTAGGAGCTATTGCTAAAGTACTCTCGAACAACAAAAAGAAATCGGAAGAAAAAACCAAGATCGTAGCCCAAACAAATGCATCTGTTTCAGTACGCATAGATACCGTAAAGCGTGCAGTACCCGACCTCGATGTAATTGCCAACGGCAACTTTGCACCTGCACAGGAATTGAAACTGTCTTCAGAAAAAGCGGGCCGTGTAGTAAATGTGCTGGTTGATGAAGGTAGCTATGTACATAATGGACAAAGTGTTGCCACCATTCGCGTTGATCAGTTATCGGTTGACTTGCACAATGCAGAAGCCAATTATCAAAGTGCTCAAACCGATCTGGAAAGATATGAGAATGCCTTTAAAACAGGCGGTGTTACCCAACAACAACTCGATAATGCCCGGTTAAAAGTACAAAATGAAAAAACCAAACTGGAGCAATCAAAGATCAACCTGGGCGATGCAAATATTCGCGCTACCATCAGCGGTATTGTAAACAAACGTCATATTGAACCCGGTAGCGTGGTTTCACCCGGCACCGCTTTATTCGATATCGTAAATGTTTCAACCCTTAAACTGAACGTTACGGTGAACGAAGCACAGATCCCCTACCTGAGCGTTGGTAAACAGGTACAGGTGAAAGCAAGCGTGTTCCCTGAAAAAACTTTCACAGGCAAGATCAATTTCATTGCCCCTAAAGCCGATGAAGCATTGAACTTCCCTGTAGAGATCACTATCACCAACAATGCAGCCAACCAGTTGAGAGCAGGCATGTATGGAACCGCCGTTTTCGACTTCCCTAATCAGTCATCAGTGATCATGATACCACGTACTGCCTTTGTGGGTAGTGTGAACAACAAACAGGTATTTGTAGCCGAAGGCGATGTAGCTAAATTAAAAACCGTTACCCCCGGCCGCGTACTGGGTGAAAAAGTAGAAGTGCTGAACGGACTTACGGAAGGTGCTTTTGTAATTACCAGCGGACAGATCAATCTTGTTGACGGCAGCAAAGTAAGCATCATTCGATAAGCGCCCGTACAACCATCAATGTAAAATTATTATAAATGAAATTAGCTGAAATATCCATAAAACGGCCTTCCATGGTGATCGTATTGTTTACGATCCTCACATTGGGTGGTTTGTTTAGTTACTCTCTATTGGGCTATGAACTGATACCGAAGTTCGACAGTAACGCGGTGACCATTACAACGGTTTACCCCGGTGCGTCGCCTGCGGAAGTGGAAAATACGGTTACCAAAAAAATTGAAGATGCCGTAGCCTCCCTTGAAAACATTAAAAAGCTGGAATCGAAATCTTATGAAAGTATTTCATTGGTAACCATTTCGCTAAACAGCGGCGCCGATGCAGATTATGCATTGAACGATGCGCAGCGTAAGATCAATGCTATTCTGAAAGATCTTCCCGAAGATGTTGATCCGCCTTCTTTGAATAAATTCTCATTAAGCGATCTTCCTATTCTTACCTTCTCTGCCTCAGCCAAAATGGATGAAGCACAATTTTTCGATCTGATCGACAAACGCATCAGTCCGGCTCTTTCCCGTGTAAATGGTGTGGCGCAGGTAACCCTGGTGGGTGGTCAGGAAAGAGAGATACAGGTAAGCCTTGATGCCGAGAAACTGAAAGGCTATGGTTTATCAGTACCTCAGGTACAACAGATCATTCTTAGCAGTAACCTCGATTTCCCTACCGGCAATGTACAAACCCGTGAGCAAAGCATTCTGGTGCGGTTATCGGGTAAATACAAGAACGTAGAAGAAATGCGTAACCTGGTACTTACCTCAAAGAATGGCATAGCCGTTCGGTTGGGTGATGTAGCCGATGTACAGGATTCGCAAAAAGAAGTAGAGAAAATTTCAAGGGTCGACCAAAAGAACGCGATCGCCGTTCAGATCGTAAAGCAAAGCGATGCCAACGCAGTAGCGGTTGCAGATGAGATCAAAAAACGGGTTGCCTCACTGGAGCAACAATATGCAGCCAATGGTTTGAAACTTGAAATTGCCAACGATAGTACCGTGTTCACCCTCGAAGCTGCCGATTCAGTAGTACATGACCTGTTGCTGGCGGTAGTACTGGTGGCATTTGTGATGTTGTTCTTCCTGCATAGCATAAGGAACTCGCTCATCGTAATGGTGTCTATTCCTGCCTCACTGATAGCAACCTTTATTGGTATGGCGCTGTTGGGCTATACATTGAACCTGATGAGTTTGCTGGGTCTGTCGCTGGTGGTTGGTATACTTGTGGATGACGCCATTGTGGTTCTGGAGAATATTTACCGCCATATGGAAATGGGTAAGAACCGCGTACGCGCAGCATTCGAAGCCACCAAGGAAATTGGGTTTACCGTAACCGCCATTACCATGGTAATTGTGGTGGTGTTCTTACCAATTGCCTTAAGTACCGGCCTGGTATCGAATATCATTAAACAGTTCTGCGTAACCGTAATTATTGCAACGCTGTTATCATTGTTATCATCGTTTACCATTGTGCCCTGGTTGTCATCGCGCTTTGGTAAACTGGAACATCTTAGCAACAAATCGATCTTTGGTAGAATTATCCTGGGTTTTGAAAAAGGACTTACCTCTTTCACACACTGGATCACCGGAATCTTAAAATGGTCATTGAAACATAAACGTATTACGCTGGCTATTGTATTAGTAATGTTTGTTGGCTCACTGTATATGCTTGGTGGTGGTTACATTGGTGGTGAGTTCTTTGCAAAGAGCGACCGTGGCGAATTCCTGGTACAAATGGAACTACCTAAAGACGCTTCTATTGAACAAACCAACCAGGTTACACAAAAAGCCGAAGCTTATTTAAGCAAAAAGCCAGAGATCGTAAGCCAGGTAACGGCTGTTGGTCAAACTAGTGAAGGTTTTGCCGGTAGTCAGTCAACCGCTTATAAATCGGAGATCAGGGTTAGGCTGGTTGATCAAAAAGAGCGCGCTGATGATTCGTATGTGTACGCCGCTAAAATAAAACGAGAATTACAAAATGTGCTGGTAGGTGTTAAGGTAAAAACAACACCAATAGGTATGTTAGGTACGGCCGACCAGGCGCCCCTGGCGTTGATAGTAATGGCGCCCGATTTAGATAGCGCCATGGTATTTGCCAATGCCGCTCATGAAGAATTGAAAAAAATAAGAGGCGCAACTGAAACAAAACTCACCGTTGAAGCGGGTAACCCTGAGATCAACGTTAAGGTTGACCGCGATAAAATGGCCAGTCTGGGTCTGAGCCTGCAAACCGTTGGTTTAACCATGCAAACCGCCTTTAACGGCAATACCGATGGTAAATTCAGGGCCGGTGAATATGAATACGACATCAACATCCGGTATAACAGCTTCAACAGATCGAACATCGACGATGTACGTAACCTGGAGTTTACCAATGATCAGGGTCAACGTATCAAATTGTCACAGTTCGCCAATATCGTCGAATCTTCTGGCCCCAGCTTGCTGGAAAGAAGAGATAAAAGCCCTTCTGTAACTGTTCAGGGACAAACCGTTGGCCGCCCTTCGGGTACTGTTGCCGGCGAGTGGCAGAAAGCCTTTGAAAAAATAAGAAAACCCGCTGGTGTAAGTTATGTATGGGGTGGTGATATGGAAAACCAGTCGGAAGGTTTTGGTACTCTTGGTGTGGCATTGCTCGCAGCCATCTTACTGGTGTACCTGGTAATGGTACTGTTGTACGACAGCTTTGTAATGCCACTGGTGGTATTGTTCTCTGTACCGTTATCGTTCATTGGTGCATTGCTGGCACTGGGTTTAACCAACAACTCATTGAACATCTTTACCATCCTTGGTATTATCATGTTGATCGGGTTGGTTTGTAAAAACGCCATCATGATCGTTGACTTTACCAATCACCGGAAACAAGCAGGTGAAAACACTTTCAACGCTTTGATACAGGCAAACCATGCAAGGCTTCGTCCAATCCTTATGACAACCATTGCGATGGTGTTTGGGATGTTACCCATAGCTATTGCAACGGGCCCGGGTGCAGAATGGAAGAATGGACTGGCCTGGGTAATTATCGGTGGTTTGATCAGTTCGCTGTTCCTAACCCTGATCATTGTGCCCGTGATCTACGCCATCTTCGATCATTGGACCACACGCAGAAAAAACAAAAAACAACAAAAGACTATAGACGAATTAATGGTTGAGGAATTCGTACCCGCCGAAAGCGAAGATGGATTCACTCCCGTACACGCTGTGTAAACTAGCTAGGATTTACGCAAGATAGACTGGCAATTTTCATGAAAGGGTGAGCAGGACACCGGAATTCATTTTCCGGGTCCTGCTTTTTTATTACTTAGTGCTGGCTTCTGAATTCTTTAGAACCCGGAAGACGCTCCCGCAACCTTTTTTTGCTTAGAGCCGGAAGCAGTTGAACTTTTTGGTTTTGCGGTGGTGGATTTACCTGATTTTGTGGAACTACCTAAGGATGAACCTGCCATTTTTATAGAAGTAGACGGTCTGATGGTAATTGTTGATGCGCCTCTGTTCAGTACTACGTCTTCAATAAACATTCCTTTTATATAAACACCACTTTCGTTCAGCTTAGCCGTATTTGACAATCCTGGTCCAGGGGGCCAGAACCACAGGAACAGGTAGGTAAGACTTGCCTTGTTTCCGGTAATGACCATTGACGTTACTCTCCCCTCTTTATTCAGTTTCGCATTGATTGTAAATTTTCCGTACAAATGTTCAAGCCTCAGGCTGGGGCCCATTTTTATTACAAGGCTATTATCGCCCAATTCAGCGCTTTCAAGATTAAATGTTTCTGCTGTCATTAAAGCCTTCGGAATATTTAACACCCAGTAATATTTGAATCCCAAAAACCGGCACAGGTAATCGTGTAATTTTTGGTGATACTTATAGTTTTTTTGCTCTGCAAGCTCTTTCTCATAGCCAACTTCGTACTCCGTTCCATTTTCTTCAACCGTATACATGGTAATGGCATCCAGGCTGTCTTTTACTTTTTCATCAACAACCGCCTTCTCCGCATCGCCTTCTTCCCTTTTTGCTTTTTCGATCTCATATTGTCGTTCGGCCGCTTCTCTTTTTTTGTTTTTGATCTCCTCAATGTCTTCATTCTCCTGTGCAGTACCCATTTGTCTTAAGGCTTCCCAATAGATCATTTCATAAGTACGTGCTTCAAACCGGGGATAACGCTGTTTAAAATCGTCCAGGATATTTCTGAAGTTCATTAACATTGACTCCTGTACAGAACGGGAGTTATCCTGGGCCACCATAGAAAGACAGGTCCATAAATGATCAATATCCCTACTTAACTTTTTATATTGCTCATTCAGCAAATAGTCACCCGCTTCCCAGGTACGCATTTCTTTCAGCTTCGCAGGGGAAATTCTTTTATAGCTATATAATTTATCGCCAATACTAATTTCCGCAGGCTCAAGAAGACCATTCACTTTCGCAAAATCCATACGATTTTGTGCCTTCACAACGAGCGAGCAAACAAGAAAAGATGCAATAAGGCCCAATAGCTTTTTCATTATTCAAGGGGTTAGGGGTTAATAAGCAAAACTCCAATTTTGCCGAATTAGTGTCATTTGCCAGCTATTTGTTACATAAACCTATCTAAAACCATAGCAATCAATTACGATATAATTTAATTAAATTTATATTTCATTTTACTTCCATATGAAACAGCCAACCATCGACTGGCCTGCTGCCGTAAAGCCATTGCTGAAGAAATATAAAAACACCCAACATCCGCTTGAGGCTGCCAATCTTTATCAATGGATAGTAATGGTGGTTTTATCGGCACAGTCAACTGATCATGTGGTGAACTTAATAGCTCCTGAATTCTTTAAAGCATTCCCTAATATGCGGGCCCTCGCCAAAGCAGAAGCGGAGTTGTTGTTCCCTTATATAAGTAAGATCAGGAACTTCAGACATAAAGCGCAGTGGTTGGTAAAAACGGCAAAAGCGATAAAAAACGACAGTAATATTCCACTTGATATTGACTCGCTGGTTGAATTGCCGGGCATCGGCCGCAAATCGGCCAATGTGATCAGGCGGGGCGCCAAAGCATCGCCTGAAGGAGTTATTGTTGATCTGCACACCATTCGCGTTGCCAATAGATTAGGAATTGTCAATACAACAACTCCCGAAAAGATTGAAAAGGAATTGATGGAAATACTTCCCAAAAAAGAATGGGATGCCGGCATGGCTATGTCGTTTCTGGGGCGGGAGATCTGCCGCCCAAAACCGCAATGCCCCATTTGTTTAATGAAGAAAGTTTGTACCTATTATAATGGCTGGAAAACCGGAAGTACTGTAAAAAAGAAGGTAGCTAAAAAATAACGTTTCAACAGGGTTCCTTATGCGCTATAGTCACCTTGCAAATTCCCCATTTTTTTTAAATCACTAAATAGTCGCAGTTGGAAATTTCTAAGCATAAACTTGTAGGTGGTACATTTATTTAACGCGCACTTCCTGCTGAAATTCCTAGTTTTGTTTTACCAATAATTCAAGACCTAAGAAAACCTATTTAATCTGATGAAAACCACAATGTCCTTGTGCCTGGCCATGCTATTTGTATTGGCTAACCTTAGCGTACGTGCAACTAACTATTATGTAGATCCTTCCTCAACCGGATCAAATCAGGGAACATCAAATAATCCCTGGAAATCGATAGCAGACATTCCCTGGGCCATTAATTATTACTCACCCGGCGATACAATTTTCTTCAAACGTGGACAGTATTTTACCGGCACACTTTCATTAAACAGTTCTGGCAGTAATGGTGCACCTATTGTGCTAATGCCCTATGGTACAGGCAATGCACCTGTATTTCAGTACGACCCCGCTCGCTATACCGAGTCGAACATTTATGACCGGGTACATATCAGGTTGAACCAGTGCAATAATATTGTGATCGACGGCTTTGAGCTTACTGACGCTACCATGCCCGATGCAGATCATACATTAACAGCTAATGTAGGCTATGGCGTGTACATCTATAAAGGAAGCAACAATGTCATAAAAAACCTTACCATTACAAAGCTGGGTTCCGGAGTATCTATCGATCAAAGTAATAACAACACCATTACCAATTGCACCATCCGTAACTTACGCATCATTCTCAATACACCTGATGTTGAATGGGACGATTTCGGCGCCATGGGTATAATGGTGGGCGGTTCAGATAATACCATTACCTATAATCAGATCCATGATTGTTATGGCAACAGCTACGACTACCAAATAGATGGCGGCGCTATAGAAATGTATGGCGCTGTTAGTAATAACAAGATCATGTATAACACCGCAAGTGAAAACCTGGGTTTTATGGAATTTGGCAGCGCATCAGGTGCATGGGCGCTCAATAATACAATTGCCTACAATCTTTTGATCAACAATGGGCATGTATTCTGGATCAATACCAACAACGGTTATGGCGTCAATGTAGGCAATCTGCAATTTCTTAATAACAACATTGTAGAAACACACCCGCATCGTTTGTCAGATGTAAGAAATTTGATTGGCATCGCATCTACGCCTTCTGTTTCAAATGTATTGACGATGAAGAATAATATCTTCTGGCTTTCAACCCCTATCAACATAACAGATCCCAACGTACAACCATTTAATGGTCCCCAACTTGTTCACCAGAATAACCTGTTCCATATGGTTGGCGGAAGCCTGGGATATACAATGGATGTATCAGAAAAAAATCTTCAACCAGGAATATCATTGTTTAAAGACATTGTTTCTTCAAGTAACCCTGTTTCATGGGACTATGATCTGCAGCCAGCTTCAGCTGCTGTTGATTTTGGCCAGAACATCGGCATTGTTAAAGACTTTTACGGTAAGGCAGTTCCCTTTGGCGGTGTTCCTGATGCAGGCATTGCAGAGAATATTTCCGTTATACTTCCATTGGAAATTTTATCGTTCAAGGGTTGGCAAACTGAAAGCGGTAATGTTATTGAATGGGAAACCAACACTGACGTAGCCGAATATTTTGAAATTGAAAAAAGCACAGGTGGTAATAATTTCAGCAAGATTGCTACGGTCCCTTTCAAAACAGCTTCAGGTGCAACAACTGTAAAATATCAGTTTACCGATAACGACAAGAAAGGCGCTGTACTATATTATCGTATTAAATCGGTTGAATCGGCTAATAAAGGTTCTTATTCCAGGATCATAGGCATTAAAACCAATGAACAAACTTATAACATTACGGTTACCCCCAACCCAGCTCAGGATTATGTATATGTAAGTCTACCAGGCAATGATCTTCTGAATAAAGAAATATTGCTCGTTAATATGGCTGGCGCGGTATTGAAAAAACAAAAAGTGAATGATGCCGGCAGCCGGTTAAAACTAAACGTAAGTGATTTACCAAAAGGAGCCTTTGCAATAAAACTGATAGATAATAAAACCGGTGAATATCATAGTACGCTATTTACAAAATAGCGTACTGTTTTACCTTGCTTTTTAGGTATTTTTATTGATGGCATTGGTTAACACCTTAAATATTACCTCAGACATTTGCTTATCGTAAAATTGCAAAAGCAACTCTGTATTGTTCTTTTGCAAACCTATACCGTCGGCATAGGTATCAAAAGAATGCAATTGAGTATAGGGTATAGAGAACGAATGCTGACTGGCTGAAAATACAACGCCTTTATTGGTAACTGCAAATACGCCCGGCTGATTGGAAAACACTTCTTCTCTAATGGGTGTATTTCTACTCGATCCTAATTGGTAGGCTATACCTTTTCCAACCTTTAAACGCACAGGGCTGCTTTGGGTTAAATGTTGAGAAACATTATTTCTGGCAAACACCAGGTTTGAACTAATTTCCCAATAAGCCACTTCGTCGTTTTGTGTTACAATAGAGGCTGGTTTGCATTCAGGCAAATATCCCTGCTCAAGTGCATTTAATAAGGTGAGGTAATAATATTCTTCGCGCAGCTTTTTATCAATATTGGCTTCACGCATATTGATGCCCAGTTGTTGCGCCATTTTTTTCAACGCCTGCTGCTCATCGAGCGTTACCATTTTATCGGAAAGCACATCTTTAACTGCAATCTCATATAACTCGGCAGCATTCTTATGATTTATTCGTTTTACTTCTTCATCCGAAATATTCAATTCTTTTGCAAACAGTCCGATCTCTTGCAGCTCTTCTTCCGACAAATGGTTATCGGCCAGTTTTTGTTTCGAAAGATTGGTAAGGGCGGTTTTGGCGTATTTGCTTTTAATAGCATTGATATCGGCATCAGCCAGCTGAAAGTATTCTTTTATTTTCTTTAGTGTTTCTTTTTCACCATCGGTAATAGCATAATCCTCAATTACATTCTGCAGGTTCTTTTCATAAATTTCCAATCCGAACGATTGCATTTTAACCGGATCGGCTTTTTTGCTGTTTTCATTATTGTAGTTATCAAAGTGACGTTCCCAGTTCTTGTAATTATCGTCTTTGATCGCACGAATTAATTTCGCGTGCGCCAGGCCTTGAAACAGGTTTTTGAACATTGGATGGGTTTTGTGATTGGGCTAAGTTAATGAAAAAAGCCCCTCGAAATATCGAGAGGCTTCTAACCTTTAACAGTACCCGGGATGGGAGTTGAACCCACACTCCCGTTGCGGGGAACAGGATTTTAAGTCCTGCGTGTCTACCAGTTCCACCACCCGGGTATACCGTATCTTAAATCTACACCAAATACCTGATCCCGGTACATAACCTTAGGATCTATTCGAAACAAAAAATTCCACCTTTTGGATGGAATCTTTGAGCGGAAGACGAGGCTCGAACCCGCGACCTCAACCTTGGCAAGGTTGCGCTCTACCAACTGAGCTACTTCCGCATATAACCGCCTTTTTTAAAGGCGATCAATTATTTTGAAAAGAACTTTTTTCCTTCTTTAACCCGCTGATCTTCTTGTGATTAGCGTTGTTCGTGTTGGGAGTGCAAAGATAGGATTTCTGTGATACCGAGCAAATTTTTTTCGAATTTTTTTCTACTTATTTGTACTGCGGTGTGTATTGGGTATTCGCAGGTACTTCCACCTTCGGCTTCCCTTTATATCTATGCGTATATAAACTGTAGCAGCCGCCCAGTACAAACGCCAGAACACAAAATACTTGCAGGTAAAACAAAAATACGGATGAATTTACCCAGCTACGTTTAAAATCTTTATCGAGGGGATGTTTTTCCAGTGTTGCCATAACTCATTTGATTGCAGTGCAAAAATAATAGTTCAATCTAAAAATTCACCTTTTCTTATCAACAATTTCTGTAAAAGTCTTTTTTCCTTTTACAAAATAACTCCATACAACGCTTTTGTGCATATATCCATGCAGCTTTCCTTTCTTTTTTGGCCGAAACAATCCTTTCTCCCTCGTAACAAACAACCACTTTAAAAATTCGCCATGCGCCTTCATCACCGACCGGTAATAGGTCTTCTGTCCCGAAAGCAATGATTTAAAGGCAGAAACATAATCTAGCCAAAAACGATAACTTATCTTCCATATTGCCTCCCACCTCGGTAGATTTTTTGCCATCATCACCAAATTGTTCCTGAAATTCAAAAACACCTTGCGTGCATTGCCCTTTGGCAAAGTTCCCCCGCCTACATGATATACAACCGATTGAGGACAAGCATACACCTGATACCCTGCTAATTGCACCCGCCAGCAAAAATCAATTTCCTCCTGGTGAGCGAAAAAGTATTCATCCAATCCGCCCAGTGCATGATACACATTCGCCTTTACGAACATAGCGGCGCCACTGGCCCAAAAAATTGGCTCCGCCGTATCATACTGACCTTCATCTTTTTCGCAAACATCAAAAATACGTCCCCGGGCAAAGGGATACCCCAGGTAATCGAGCCAGCCACCTGCCGCCCCGGCATATTCAAACAACTCCCTATTTTCGTATTGTTTGATCTTGGGCTGGCAGACTGCAATGCTTCGGTCTTTTTCAAGAAGCGCAACCATTGCCTCAAGCCAGTTGGGCGTAACCTCAACATCGGAGTTCAGCAACACGTAATAGTCGGCCTGAATTTGCTTTAAACCCTCATTATATCCTTGCGCAAAACCATAATTGCCCTTGTTTTGAATTATTCGCACTGTTGGCCAGTGTTGCTGTAAATACTTCACCGAATCATCGGTTGAGGCATTATCAACAACCACCACTTCCTTATTATTATAGGTAGTAGCCAAAACCGACGGCAAAAATTGCTGTAGAAATTTCTGTCCGTTCCAGTTCAGGATCACAATCGATACAAGTGGTGCTGCCATGCAGTGTAAAAATAATTCAACGAAATAAAGGATGCAAAGGAACGGTTTTTATAAATTAGTTGAATGATTCAACCGCTTTTTAACTGGAGAACCGGATTAGCCCTCATTGCCATAGCTATTGTAAGCGGAACTATATTTTATTCGCAATACCTTGCCCGTAAAATTGCCCGTGAAGAACGTCAGAAAGTAGAAGAATGGGTAGAGGCAACAAAACTGTTATTATATGATACTACCGGCCTTAGCGATAAACTGGTAAGTATCATTATTGCGGAAAATAAAACCGTACCCATTATTGTTACTGATGAAAAGGGGCATATCCTCGATCATGTAAATCTCGATTCGGCCAGTGTTGCCAGTGATACCAATTATATTCAAAAAAAATTACTGGAGTTCCGCTCGCAAAATCCTACAATAGAATGGGTCGATCCGCTAAAGCCAGAAGAAAAGAATCTTTATAATTACGGTCATACCTCCTTGTTAAACCAGGTAAGGTACTACCCGCTTGTGCAGTTGTTTATAGTAAGTATGTTTATTATAATTACTATCCTGGCGCTTACAACCAGTTTTCGATCATCACAAAACCAGGTTTGGGCAGGAATGGCGAAGGAAACAGCGCATCAGTTGGGCACGCCATTAACGTCGCTACAGGGTTGGGTAGAAATTTTGAAGGATGCCAATCCGGGTGAAAAGATCGTTCATGAAATGGAGAAGGATGTGGACCGGTTGAAACTGGTGAGCGACCGGTTTGGTAAGATCGGCAGCACACCGCATCTTGAAAAGCATAATATAGTTGCCCAGGTATCAAGCATGGTAGAATATATTCGCAAACGCGCCCCGGGTAAAGTGCAGTTTGTGCTGAATACCCGTAATATTAATGAGATCTATACCATGCTCTCCCCGCCCCTGTTCGACTGGGTTATTGAAAATCTGCTGAAAAATGCGCTCGATGCCATGGAGGGCAAGGGTTCTATTACCCTCAACATCTGGCAACAGGAAGGTGAAACCTTTATTGATGTTACCGATACCGGCAAGGGCATTGCCAAACAGAATATCAGCAAGGTATTCAAACCGGGGTTCACCACAAAAAAACGTGGCTGGGGGCTGGGGCTAAGTCTTTCTAAACGAATTATTGAGCAATACCACAAGGGACAATTGTTTGTGAAGCAGTCTGAGCTGGGAAAAGGCACTACTTTCAGGATCGTTTTAAAGGAAAAACATGCCTAAAAAAAGCATTTTTCAGAAAAACTTTCTATTTATCAGCAAATCAATTAGATTTGCACCCCAATTAAAAGTGCCCAGATGTTGAAACTGGTAGACAAGCCACTTTGAGGTGGTGGTGCTGGAAACGGCGTGCAAGTTCGAATCTTGTTCTGGGCACCCAAGAATAAAAAGCCTTAAGTTGTTGAACTTGAGGCTTTTTTAGTTTAAGTTAATTTCGCTTTTATTGACTGAATGTTTTAAGTTCTTGTAAAGGAAGCGTTTATGTGGTTCGATTCCTGATACAGGTATCAAAGTGTAATATTTATAAGCCAGCATAGCACAAACTCCATGTTGCGCTACTATTAGTCTTCGGGTTCAAGATGAGTAAATTTAATTATTCATCGCCCCGTCATATTGCCAATGCACTATTAGGCACAATATGAGGTCTCTTAAATATCTTTACCCGCATGTTTGTTCCACCAGCCAAACCTTTCAGCGTATGTAACTTGAACAATCTCCAATGCTGCTTTGAACTCTAATGCATTTTTTGCTTCAATTTCACTAAGTAATTCATTCCATTTATCAGCGTCACTTCCGCATTCCTTCGCCTTAGTGATTCCAGCCAAATATTCTGCAATTGGATCAAGGGTAAATCGAAGTAAATAGTCATCTCCAAACCGCTTCATGGGAAGTAGAATTCCATTTTCTATTAAGCGGTCGATTATTGTTCCTGTCTCTGTTACAGGAATGGTATCAACAGAACTTTTTAAAAAATCCGTAGGCCTAAAATCCTTACCCAAGCAAATGATCGCTATTTTTTTGCAAAACGCCAAGACGTGCTCATCACTATAGATATTGTCACCTGATTTTGGATTTACACTTGTGATGTAATCAATAAAAATTTCAGGAATGGAAGAAGGAAGATTTTTGATAATAAATTCAATACTGACATCCCCTGACTCTTCTGCTAATAAAATAGCTCTGCGCATTACTAATACTGGCAAAACTGCCAGTATAGGTACTTCTTTGTCTTTGTTATCTATTTTAAAAAGTGAAACTATCTTATCAGATATCTTAGACTTATTAGCCTCTTGCTCGAAAACTTTTTCTTTCCTATTATACAAAACTGTCTTAACATATTCAGCAACTTTTACAAAGTCCATTTTTTGAGGGTAAAGAAGAATATTTTCTCCTGTATAGACATCGATCGACTTTCGTGAAGTAAGCACCATTGCGTTAACTGGAGTTTTTCTGTAGATCGTTCGAATATACAGCTGCATTTCGGAAGAGCGTTCTGACAAAGCATCCACAATAACTAAAATACGCTGCTTGCGTAGAAGGTAGCGCAGAAACTCATCATTAACTTCATCATTCGTATATGTGTTGATTATTCCTTTGATGGTTGCAAATACATCATTTGTTTCCTCTTCAATCAAAACAGGTAGCCAAAGGTGATTTCCAAATTCGCCGGTATTGAATGATTGCGAAGTCCATAATCCAATTTGCACCGCCAATGTAGTTTTGCCAACGCCACCAGGTCCGATAACTTCTAAACAAAGGCGGCTGCCCTTAAAAAGCTTTGATAGTGATTTCGGGCTTGGCTCCTTAATCAGTTCCCCATTTGGTGAATGTAGCCTAACAGGTATAGGAACATAAGAATTATGTATTTGGACGGTCTTTTGGTTTTGAAAACTTTCAATCAATGCTTTTCGGTGTCGTTTTGCCCATGTATCCGCTATCCTGGGTTGAAGTACAAAAAGCGGAACGATTGTTATCTTATTTATCACGCTAATTACTTTCTCTGAGGTGCTATTAACAGATGCAATACCTTCCAATATATAAGTTTTCTTATAAATCTTGTATAACACGTATGGTGCAAAGAGAAAAAGTAGAAATAAACAAAAGAGAACTGCGCCTAACCCTATTAAAATATTTAATAGCAATTGATGTTTTGAATAAAACCTTATAGGAGTGTATTTTCTTTTAGGCAGATTATAGCGTTCTTCTCTAGTATGGTTGGCAAAATATAACTGAAATTGGTATAATTCTCCCTCAGTTAGTCCAATTGCAGAGGGAGAAAAAGAACATTTCCATTCTGTGGAATCAACATTTACTGGTTGAAAACGAACATTTATCTGTTTAGGAGAACCATCCATTAAATTGTATAACCGAAAATTAAATCTATTATCGGGAACTGTACCTTTTGTAAAAAAAATGGTTACTTCAATATCATTAAAACTTTCATCGATCTTGTAGTAAGTCAATTTTCCAAAAGATGATGAACTTAGAATCTTAGAGTTAAAGACATAATGATATCGATCAAGCGTATCATTTTCTTTACCCCCCATTAAATAGGGTGCATTTGCGACTTGAATAATATCTAGTTTTTGGATAGAATCCGAATATACAGTCGAATCTGAAAAAGTATTTATATTACCATCAAAACCTCGCATTAATGCGATTGAGCCAAAATGATCAGAAATAACTAAATTATCTTTTTTGGAATAACCAGCAGATAATAAGAATAGATCATGTTTTAAGGGTTCCGATTCTTTATCGTTTGTAATAACTACCGTAGACCAACTTTTACCGAAATTATCCGATGAAAAAATTACCTGCTGTTCTTTAGCTAAAGAGTCGTCGAAGTTAACAACGTCACCTATCAAATGGTATTTCTCGTTTATTTCGAAAAGCCAGCTGTCCGTAATACTTGCCATCCATTTATTTGGCAATGAGTCGGTCTCGACAATATTGCCGGCAGTATCTATCTTTTGCACTAAGAAACCTCTTGAGCCGGCGTACTCGGAATTTTGACTGATGACCGACACCATATATAAAGTGTCTTTTGAAAAGCTAAAAAGATAGTCATTGTAATTTGAATCAAGGGACAGCATATGTTTTTTGGAATGGTAATCATTATGCCAATTGTAGTATAGTTTTGGACGTACTAAACTCATAAGCCCTCCCCTTTTTTGGCTTATAAAAGCAAAACCATTTGCATTCTGGTCAAAATATGTGTCTACAATTCTTTCACCCTCATTTGGATTTAGCACTTTTATTTGATCACCTTTGACTATGTAAATCTTATTTCCTGATATATCATCTAAGAAGATGTATTTAGTGAAGTCTCGGCCAATAAAAAAATTCCCCACGAAATTATTATTGCTACTTTCACCGAAATGAAATTGTAAATCTCTATTATAAACGTCTTGTCGGACTTTGAATATCTCAATTGGATTTGACCAAGTTTTACCACCATTGTTCGTACTATCAAGTAGTAATTGACTAACTAAAGAATCGTTCCCTCTTCTATCCCGAAAAAAAGATAACGGCTTAACGTTTAAGCGGTAAACAAGACTCTCATTAATTTTATAAATGGCTAAAGGCCTTAGGGTATCTTTGTAGAAATATGAAAGATATAGCGCAGATTGCTGTGTTTTGGACTTTAAGGAGTCAATATGAAAAAGAACTTTGGAGCTTTGATTGTTTGTGCATCCGCAAAGAAACACAGATAAAAAATAAATTATTACAGTTAGTTTCCGCATAATTCTTCTTTAAATAAATTACTCAGGATAATTGTGTCGATAAGCTTTAATAAGGTCGGCAGTAGTTTATTACATAAGATCCCTCAGCGAATTAGATATCTGAATCAATTGCGCTTAACGCTTAGATATATTCCATTAAACACTGTTAGCCTAAAAAAATAGCATTGATAATCAAAATAGTAGCATTCGCCTTTTTCATTATTATGGTGCAAATACAACAAATCATATTGCCAGCAGTTCGTTCCACTACCCCATAAATCATTGAAAGGATTTCTCAATACTGGCATCGAGATTACTGAAAGTTGAAGCAATATAAAAGGGTATTTTAACCCTTTTTCATAGACGGTAGACAATAGTATGAAGTCAACAAGCCGATTCTTATTTAATTAACTATCAAAAATTTAAGTTTAAAAATAAGACTTAAATCCTCTTTCTCTTGGTTCGATAATTCTCTTACGTGGGGCACACTAAAAGGTCTGTAAGTCATTGATTTACAGACATTTTTCTTTAGGCGCTTGTCAAATAACTGTCACTTTTTTCCGCTTACTGCCACCATTTTTGACAAGCAAATGACAAGCAGAATGACAAGCACTTTTAGTCGCCCAAAACTTGAATGCGACTTGAACCGATGGCTAAAAACGGCCTTAAAAATCACCTCAAAAACCCCTAAAAAAGGCCTCCAAAAGGTCCAATTGACAAGCAGTTTGACAGGCAAAATAACAAGCATTTTTGACTGTCAACTTTTAGCCGGAATGGCAGGTTGCACAAGGCTTGCACACCTTTTTAACAAAATTTCTTTCTTCCCCGTTTTTCCAGCTTCTACCCTTCTTACCATGTGCAGCCAAACGGTAGATTACAAACTGACAGATATTATTGGCATGGCATATTCCTTGAGCTTCAATTTTATCACCTCTAAAATCTCTACCCTATGAATTTTTTAAAAGTCCCTAACAGAAAAGGCGATAAACTATTTTTCCACCATGATTATGGTCGTGGCAAAGGACAACGCCCTTCAACTGGTATATTCATATATGCCCATCCCAAAGATCAAATACAAAAGAACCATAATAAGGAGGCATTAAAACTCCTGGATGTAAAAAAGAGCCAGTCAACTTTAGAACAGCAGGCAATAGGAACGGCAAACGCTTTAGTCAATATCTTTTAGATAAATATAACGGGTTAACGCCCCTTAATTACTTTGCTCGATTTAAAGAAGTAATTAGTGCAGCAGGAGTGATGGGTATTTTCAAAAGAAACCTATAGAGGAAATTAAAGCGAAATCTAAACCATCGACAAAACTAAAAGAGATTGCCGAGGTTGAGGATTATTTATCCTTACTGGGTACGCCTAGCTTTAATGAAGAAGTTCGTGCCGCATTTATATTTAGCTAAGCAGCCCACCAAGGTGTTTCTTTTACCCGATGCTGATAGCTCAAACAAAGTGTTGGATGGTTGGATTAAGGCTGCGGGAATAGAAAAGCATATAACCTGGTCCTGTGCGCGTTTGAGCTTCTCTGTTTTATTGCAGGATAAAAATGTTGATAATGCAACCGTTGCATACTTGATGGGGCATACTACTACTGATCTGGTACAGGCCGAAAAACCAAACGGAAGCAATTAGTCAGTTGCCATCACCGGGGCAGACGCCCTGTCTTTTGAATTCAGATAATAATCAAATAAAAAACCTGGCTTAAAATACATTTCCCAATTGGTATGATAGAAAGAGGCTGCATCAATACCTTGTCAACCGTTTTTTTACGATGAAGCGAAATATTTACTGAAATACACACATGAGTATATTTCTACGATCTCCTATAAGCTGCACTTTTCCGAACCAACGCATTTTAACAAGTTTTTTAAAAAAGCGTCCGGATTAACTCCTATGGATTACCGGCGTCTGAATCGATAACTTAAAGATTATTTAGTCCACTTGTTTCTGGCCTTCTTTTCACGCCTATGGTTTCTGGGTATTTATCGGGGTCGGTTGTCCATCATCGAAACGGCGCCATTCACATACAAATTCCTGTTGTTCACCCTCAAAATCCATAGTAAAAAAAGCAATATGACTATTTTTACGCATAATTTGACAGCTGAACTGGTAACGGTTACGCATAACTAATAAACATGAGAAAATAAAAGTATACATTTGTAACCATTTCTAATAAACAGCCAAAACAACCTGTTCTTATGGAAGGATTCATAGGCGAAATTCGTTTATTCGCACCCAATTTTGCACCCAAGAACTGGGCCTTTTGCAATGGCCAGATTCTAGCCATCAATATAAATCAGGCATTATTTGCCATACTGGGAACCACGTATGGCGGTAATGGTTCCACTACTTTTGCCCTGCCGGATCTGCGGGGAAGATCGGCTATTGGTGCAGGTGCAGGGCCCGGTTTATCAAATTATATCTTAGGCCAGCAAACAGGCAGTCCCTCTACTGTATTATTAGCCAACCAACTTCCGCAGCATACCCATTCAATTACCGGTACTATTAGTATGCTTACTACCAATAATGCGGCAGTTAACGAAATGCCCAACAACAATTATTTTGCCAATGATGGCAGCACAAGATTCGGCGGGCAACACGATAATGTTACCATGAAACCGATTAATGTGAACCTTCTTGCAAATGCAGGCGGTTCTTCTGCAATCAATAACATGATGCCATATCAGGGCGTCAATTACATTATTTGTTTAACTGGAATTTTTCCTTCACGCAATTAATATTACTACTTAAAAATATCATTATGCCATATATAGGAGAGATCCGCATGTTCGGCGGGAACTTTGCCCCTGTTGGCTGGGCTTTTTGCAATGGCCAGCTGTTATCAATAGCCGAATACGATACCGTATTTACCTTATTAGGTACTATATATGGTGGTGACGGACAATCAACCTTTGCATTACCCGATCTTCGTGGTCGCGCGCCTATTAATCCGGGCCAGGGTCCCGGCCTTCCCAATTATCTATTAGGCCAAACAGGCGGAACCGAAGCAAATACGCTTACCGGCAACAATATTTCTCATACCCACGCTATTACAGGTACCGCAGGAGTGTATGTTTCTGGTGAAGATGGCCGGAAGGTTTCGCCCCTGAATAATTTTCCTGCAGTTAACGGCGAAAATATTTATTCAACCGTTGCCGATACCCAGATGGCTAACGCCTCTTTTAACCTGACAACAGGCGCCGCAGGAACTCCATCACCCGTGCCTGTTAACAATATGCAACCCTACCTTGCTATATCATATATAATTTGCCTGGAAGGTATTTATCCAACACCAAATTAACAACTACTATCATGGATGAAGATATACTTGCAGAAATAAGATTATTTGCCGGCAACTTTGCGCCACGCGGCTGGGCATTTTGCCAGGGTCAACTGCTTTCTATATCCCAGAATACAGCTTTATTTTCGCTGTTAGGCACTATGTATGGGGGCAATGGACAAACTACGTTTGCTCTACCCGATCTAAGAGGCCGGGTTGCTATCGGGCAGGGACAAGGGCCCGGGTTAACGCCACACCCGATTGGTGAATTGGGCGGCTCTGAAACCATTACCCTTTTAGCCAATAATCTTCCTGCACATAATCATGCCGTATCAGGAGCCATTAACATGCTATGCTATACAGGTGCAGGAAACAGCGATACGCCTCACAACAATTATCCCGCCAGACTGCCTGGCACAGATATGTATGCAACCTCTACGAACGGAAGTGTAATGCCCGCCATGCAGCACAACCTGAGCGTATCTGCAACAGGAGCTTCGCAGGCTATAAACAATATGCAACCCGTTCTGGCATTGAACTATATTATTTGTATGCAAGGTATTTACCCCCCGCGTCCATAAAATAAATACCTGAGCACCCAACCAAAACATTATGCCGGCTATCGGAATGCTTTTACCGGGATCAACATTGTATCCCTCCATTGGAATAGATTTTAGTCAGGGCATTCGTTCGTATTTTAAAAATAATGGCATGAACGACCTGGCGCTGCATAATTTTCCCATTGGGTATGGCCTCAATGAAAATGATATTTACAAACAGGCAGAAAAATTTTTGTTAACCGATGATGTTGATGTAGTGATCGCCTATGCAGGCGACAACATCGCCAAAAGACTTTCTCCCCTATTTGCAGCAGCCGGAAAGTTATTGGTGATCACCAATGCAGGCGCAAACTATCCGGGCTCATCAGACAATTTTACCAACACCCTGTTTCATTCATTGAACGACAGCCTGTATTCATTTATGACAGGGCAATTATGCAGCCGTTCACCGGAACACAAAAAAGCCATAATGGCCACTTCGTTTTATGATGCTGGTTACCAGCATTGCCATGCCATGGTAAATGCGCATGAAATGGGCGGGGGCGAAATATGCTTCAACTTTATAAGCCCTTTTTCGAAGGAAACATTCAATATTAAGTCCCTGGCTGCTTTCATCGAAAACAACCCGGCAATAAATACATTGCTTTGCCTCTATAGCGGCGATATGGCCCGTTCTTTTTACGAACAGATAGCTCCTTTGCAACAACAACACAACCTGCAATTGTTTGGCTCGCCGATGCTGTTCGATAACACACCGGGTGACTTTGCCGGGGTTAAACCCTTTGTAAAACATATTAAAGGGTATTTGGGGTGGACGCCAACGTTACCAAACTTACAGAACCAAGATTTCATCGCCTGTCACAAAAAACAATTTAACAGGGAGGCCAACCTCTTCTCGTTACAAGGATGGGAAACGGCATTACTCGTAAACCACTATTTACAACAACTGGCCGCCGGCGCTTCGGTAATGGAAGCTGTTGCTCACTTACAACGGCAGCCACTGCAAAGCCCCAGGGGTAACCTGCGGATAAATGACAATTATGCGGTTACTGGTCCGGCTTACCTGGTAAACGCCACGGATGATTTGAATATAGAAATCGAAGAAACTGTTGAAGATGTGAGCATGGACTGGAAGGAGATGATGGCTCAGGTACCCGATGCTGCATTTTCTGCCTGGCAAAACACCTATCTATGTATCTAAACCTATTAGCACTAATAAAACCTTATAGATGAAAAAGATTTACAAAATCATAACTTTCTGCCTGCCTATCCTTTTATTTACGGCAGCCGGTGCCCGGGCGCAAAATAACCTATCAGCCGGAGATATTGCCTTTGCAAGTTATCAAAGCGATCTGGACATGACCAATTCTGCGTTTGGCGGTACAACAAATTGGGAAGACCGATTCTCCATCGTTGTATTAAAAAGCGGCGGACTGGCAGCCGGTACGGTTATTTATTTTACCGACAGAGGCTGGAGCACCACCACCAACGATTTTATTGCTTCTACGGAGGGTACTATAAAATGGACAGTCCCTGCCGGAGGCATTGCATTTGGAACGGAAATTTATTTTATCAGTAGTTTTGTGGATCCCGTAGTAAGCTGGGCTGCTTATACAAGCGAAAATGGTACTACCGCTGCCGGTTCGGTAACTACCGAAAGTGGCGCCGACTATATGGAGATCGCTACCGCCGGTGATCAGATACTCGCCTACCAAACCGGGCCTGCAGCCGGGCCAGCGGGCGCCTTTAATAATGCAACCCGCCGTTTTATTACGGCCATTCATGCCAATATTGAAGCTAACGTTACTACTTATGCCACCTGGGATGGTGCATCAAACACCGGCCCTAATCAAAGTAATGTTCCTCCCGGTTTAAGCAATGGCACCACCGCTATTTTATTATCACAGGCAACACTTCCCACAGCTTCAAGCGGTACAGCCGAATTGGATAATGGCAAATTGACCTCCAATGCTTCGGCCTGTAGCACATCAGGTTTGTACACCACTGTAAATACCAACAGCAACTGGACGCTTCAAAACACCGCCTTTGCTATCGGCAGTACATCGAACCACTTAACATATACGTTTATTAATCCGGTAGCCGTTTCAGTTGCTCCCGGAAATTCAACAACCTGCAGTGGTTCCCCGGCTGTTTTCAATGTAACCGCATCAGGCGCTGGCACCTTATCATATCAATGGCAGGAAAGTACGAATGCCTCATTTACTACACCTGTAACCCTTACCAACACAGGCGTGTACAGTGGTGTAAATACAGCGAGCCTTACCATCTCCGATAATACAGGTTTGAGCGGACGTTATTACAGAGCAATTATTTCTAACACCTGCGGCTCTGTGAACAGCAATGCCGCATTGCTTACTGCCAATGCCAGTACATTAGCAGCCAGCAGCGTTTCATCTACTCAATCTGTAAGTACCGGCAACAACGTATTCTTCAATTCCTGTGCGCTGATTTCCAAAATAGTTCCTTCAGGAGCCAGTGCAGTTAGCGGCAATGTAACCAGCCGCGTTTGGATCGAAGGCGCCGTTCCTACATATGCCAGCCAGCCTTTTGTTGCAAGGCATTATGAAATTACACCTGCAACAAACACATCTACAGCAACAGGAACCGTTACGCTATACTTTACGCAGGCTGAATTTGATGCGTTCAATGCCGCCCCCGGCAGTACCCTCAATTTACCTACAGGGCCAACCGACAATCTCGGTAAAACCAATTTACGCATTGGAAAATATTCAGGCAGCAGCAATAACGGAACAGGATTACCCGGTTCTTATACTGCGGGAGTAATGGTTATTGATCCTGCAGATGCAAATATTGTGTGGAATTCAACAGCCAGCCGCTGGGAAATAACGTTTGACGTTACCGGCTTTAGCGGATTTATTGTACAAACAGCACTCGGCGCATTACCAGTTAATTTAATTTCCTTCACCGCCTCGTTAAACAATAGCAATGCGCATATACAATGGCGCACAGAAGGCGAAATGCACAACGATTATTTCGAGGTAGAAAGAAGTACCGATGGACAAACGTTTACAACCATCGGTAAAGTAACCGGTAATAACGGAACTGGTATTCAGCATTACAGCCTGATCGATCAAAACGCTGCCCTGTTAAACACGTCACGGATTTATTACCGCCTTAAAATAATAAGTACAACCGGCGAGTCGGAATACAGCAATATCGTATCGATCCCATTACAAACATCCACTTCACCTATTGTGAATGTAACCCCCAATCCATTTACAAGCCAGTTAAAGGTGACGATACAATTACCTGAAGCGGCACGCGTTGCCATCAGGGTTAGTGATATTAGAGGACAGGTGTTGAAAACCGAATATGTGAACGTTCCGAAAGGACAATTTATAATTCCTTTTACCGGAGTTGGCAACCTTGTTCGGGGGATCTATGTTCTTACTGTACAATTTAATGGACAGGTTCACACGTATAAATTAGTAAAATAAAAAACAGCATTGTCATACTCCGGGTGTGACAATGCCTTTTACTTTAAACAGACTAAACATTTCATATGCGCCGTCGCGATTTTTTATATAACACCGGTTTATTGTTTCCTGCGCTGTTGGCATCACCGTCATTGGCGCTGGCATCACAAAAAATGGTAAATGCCGAAATGATTATCATACACGATGAGGGAACAACGCCTTCACATGTATCGGGTGTATTTAACGATCTTCCGTTGGCTGCCCGCCAGTTGAACAGCCGTGAGATCATTAACCTCCGGTACTCAAAAAACGGTTTTCTTGTTACCACAGCAGATAACACTACCTTTCTTACAGAAAAGGTCCTGATCCATACATCGCACCGAATAAATGGCCCGCAGTCATCTGTGGAGATCAGAACAGCCGTCAAAACATTCCATCTTGAATATGTTTCAGATAATAACAAGGTGGTACCCGAATTCTGGTTCCTGAAAACACAACAGTTTCAGGTAAACCGGGTAACGCCTTTTATAAATCGCAACAGGCATGCGGTGCTTTGCCTTTCGGGCTCATAACAATCCGAAAGGTATTCAACGAAGGCATTTATTTCAAGAGCCCCGTAATTGACCTTACGGGGCTTTTTTCTTGTAATCTTGTAAAGGCTCCCAAATTTGTGGGCCTTTATTAAAAATAATTTTTGGAGATCCCAGAATAATCGTAATATTGCGATAGATATGGGACTTACAAAATCAGAAATATTTACCGATAAGCAGAACAAGTTGGCGCAAATGATGAAGGCGTTGGCTCATCCTGCTCGCATAGCCATCATTCAAAGTTTAATAAAGGCTGAGGCTTGTGTTTGTGGTGATTTGGTAGACGAACTGGGACTTGCCCAGGCAACCATTTCCCAACATTTAAAGGAACTCAAAAATGCTGGTTTGATCCAGGGAACCATTGAAGGTACAAGTGTTTGCTACTGTATTGATCCAAAAGTTTGGAAACAATACAAAGAAGCTTTTGATACCTTCTTTGTGGCTTATAAAAACAAGGATAACTGCTGTTAATATTTTTTTGCTCTCATTAATCGCAATATTGCAATAAAACAATAAACACTTTTTATGACAACTGATCAAGATCTGAAAGATATAGTTAAACAGAAGTATAGTGAGATCGCTCTTCAGGATAAAGAAACCAACCAATCGTCCTGCTGCGGTTCTGGCTGTTGTTCAACAGATGTATATAACATTATGAACGACGATTATAGTAAACTGGAAGGGTATAATCCAGACGCCGATTTAGGATTGGGCTGCGGATTACCTACCCAATTTGCGAAAATAAAAAAGGGGGACGTTGTAATTGATCTTGGTTCTGGCGCTGGTAATGATGCTTTTGTAGCAAGAGCAGAAACCGGCGAAACCGGAAAGGTTATTGGTATTGATTTTACACCTGCTATGATTGCCAAAGCCAGGGAGAACACCGAAAAGTTGGGCTTTCATAACGTAGAGTTCAGACAGGGCGACATTGAGAATATGCCGGTTACTTCCAATATAGCCGATGTCATAGTAAGTAATTGCGTTCTCAACCTGGTTCCTAATAAAGACAATGTTTTTAAAGAAATATTCAGGGTATTAAAAGCAGGTGGTCATTTTAGTATTTCTGATATAGTACTGGAAGGCATTTTACCCGCAAACATTCAGCAGGCCGCAGAAATGTATGCAGGATGCGTATCTGGCGCTATTCAAAAGCAGCAATACCTGAAGCTGATCAAAGAAAACGGATTTGAAAACATTACGCTTCAGAAGGAAAAAGCCATTCATATACCAGACGATATACTTTTAAATTATTTATCAGCTGAAGAAGTTAAGCAATTCAGAGACAGCAATACAGGTATTTATAGCATTACGGTGTATGCAGATAAACCACAAGCTGCAAAATCCTGCTGTGGTCCAGATTGCTGCAATTAATAACTAATAAAAATATAGCCATGAAAATTATCCAGGCAAATCAATCTTATCGGTATGCTATCATTGAACTACTTAAAACTGAAAAGTTACCGGTAGATGATTTGCCTGGTAATCTTGATCATTTTTTTGTTGCGATAATAAATGATGTCGTAGTTGGGGCAATCGGATTGGAACATTACCCGCCTTTGGGTTTATTGCGTTCTATGATAGTTCATAAAGATTATCGTAATCAAAAGATTGCCGCCGCGCTGGTTCAAGCCCTGGAGAAACACGCTACCGGTTTAAATGTCCACTCCATATACCTGCTGACTGAAACGGCATCGACCTGGTTTGATACAAAGAACTATCAACGGGTTGAACGTACTGAAGTGCCTGACGCAATAAAGCAATCCACGGAGTTCAGCAGTGTTTGTCCGGTCAGTGCTATAGTCATGAAAAAGTCTTTATGACAAAAAAATTTGAAGCCATGAATGTTAATCCTACTGAACTAAAAACAATTTAACGATCTTAATCAACTCCATAACATTAGCAAATGAAGCCAATAATTGTATTAGTAGGATTTTTTCTGCTTTGTTCCTTTTTACCTAAAAGACACACTATGGATAACAATTTAACCCCAGTTCTTAATGAATACATTGAAAGTGCTATTAAGGATTTCGATAAAATTCCGGCTGACAGAAAAGAACACCTGAAGAAAATAGCATTGTTCGTGCACACTAAATTGGGCGAAGAAAAGAAAGCCAATTTAATTTTCATCTGTACCCATAATAGTAGAAGAAGCCATATGGGTCAACTGTGGGCCTATGCAGCTGCCAGTTATTATGGGGTTAAAGGTATATCCAGCTACTCAGGAGGTACGGAAGCAACAACCTTCAATCCGAATGCAATTAAAGCATTGATAGCTGCCGGTTTTTCAATTACAAAACAATCAGAAGGTTCTAATCCTAAATATGATGTAAAATATGCGACCGACGAGCCTGCAGTAACCCTGTTTTCAAAGAAATATATGGATGCACCAAATCCTACTACCAATTTTGCCGCAATAATGACCTGTACGCATGCAGATGAAACATGTCCTATTGTTCAGGGCGCAAATACCAAAATAGCTATACCATACGAAGACCCTAAAAAGGCAGATGGCAAACCAAACCAGGACGAAGTGTACAACGAACGTTGCAAACAGATAGCAACAGAAATTTTATATGCGTTCTCCTTACTAAAAGATATGAAGTAATAGTACTTCTGGCATAAATATGGTAACAACCTTAACCTTCATTTATCAAACATTTGGCAGACAATTACATAATATTGTTTGTAAAAAGATTGCACACCACGACGATTGTCATGATATTATGCAGGAAGTTTATTTAAAGATTTTGCTCAATATTAATAAGGTTGAACAAGCAGATAACATGGCAGCCTACCTGGTGACGTTAACTAACAATACGGTTATTGATCATTTCAGGAAATCTAAGCCGGTCGCTTATACTGATATAACAGAGAATGGAATTCCCGGTGATGATGTTATAAAAGATCAATCCCTTCAACTGGCAGATTGCTGCTTGCGACCTATGATTGAGTCCTTACCTGACATATATAGGGATGCCTTGGTTGCAACAGAGTTGGAAAACATGAAACTTAAAGATTACGCAGAAAAGGCCGGCATATCGTTAAGTAATGCAAAAGTGCGTGTACAACGGGCTAAGGAGAAATTAAGGGATATTATTATGCAATGCTGTAGTTACGACTTTGATAAATATGGCAACATAATAGAATGCAATCCATCTAACTGTTGCAAAAAATAAATTAACAAAATCTGTGTCTTTTTTTTAAATGCTCCGTCGTATCAAAAAAGCATATTGATATGAAAGCGATTAAAACAAACCGCAGATTTCTTTTTTTATACATGGTTCTTTCATTGATAGCCGGAGGACTAAATGCCCAAAAGCTCCAGGCATTAGAACCTATTAGCATTACCTATAAGCCATTAAAAGAAAAAAGCACACTACCAACTAAGGAACGCCAGGCTCTTGATACAATTCAATATCCCTGGGCTGAATATAGTAAAGGAGCCTTGGGGAATGCTTTATGGAGAACCGTTTATCTGTCTCCGCAGGACGAAGCAAAGTTATCTGGATTAATAACGCTTCCGGCAAATAGTTCCGATCAAACAAGAGGCGATCTCGATTACTTACTTAACCTTCAAAACAACCGTACTAAACAGGAGACTGATCGGGCTGAATACATTGCAAATATTGGTTCCTGGCCTAACATTGTTAATCCTACAGATCCTGATTATGTCGAGAACAGACAGCAACTGTATTACATTCTAAATACCGCATTGGGTAAAAAATATGATTATGCGGATTATCCGGCAACTACCACTTTGTTAATGAACTGTATTCAGGATATACGAGTTACTGAGTTCCGGCTGAAACAACACTTCAAAAGACCCCGGCCTTACCATTTAGAGCCTGCATTGAAACCATTGACCCGAATCAATTCACCCTCTTTTCCCAGCGGTCATTCACTTTGGGCGTATACAGAGGCATTTATTTTTAGTGAGCTTTTTCCAGAAAAAAGAGCGGCGTTTTTAAAAGTTGCTGCCGAGGTTCAATGGTCAAGAGAATTGATGGGCATTCACTATCCAAGCGATAATGAAGCATCGAGGATTATTGGGTGGAATTTGATTAAGTTTTGGATGAATAATTCCCAATTTATTACTGATTTAAAAAACGCTAAGTTAGAAATATCAGGAAAACGGTAGGGACAACATTTGTTTTCGCTATTCTACGTTAGGCGTCCACATTCTGAAATATTTAAATTGTTTTGAGTATTCATTTCTTGGGCAAAATACTATACACACCTCTTCATTATTCAATGCACTTTCTGTTAGTGTCAGGTTTTTAGGCTCTGTTTTTGAATTTTCAAACTCGATATTATTTACTTTACACACAACTTTTTTAAATATTGAGTTGATCCATTTTTCCAAATCACTATCTGTTTCAAACTTTTTGTAACAAGCTAAAGAGGCATGTGCAGCAATTACAGGTACTAATTTATTTGGAACACTCTCTTTTATTAAGATATACATTTTCATTGTTAATGAGTAATTATAAAACATAGGATGTTAGATATCGGTCTTCGCCAATTCTACATGTATGTTATCAGATTCAAGAAGTCTAAAGTTAATTTGCTCAAAGTCTTTCATATTTTTTCCGTTTCAACAGTTAATCTTTTAAAACAGTACCAAACCCCTTCCCATCAAGTTGATCGATCATTCCGGAAAACTCCGCATTACTATAAAGGCATCCATTGCAAATCCTAACAGTACCTTTGAAATTTTTAAGATAATTTACAATTGCACTTTCTTTTTGGTTTAATTTATACCCTTTACTTTCTAATGCTTTAAAACCTTCATACGCGTACAATTTTCTTTCGAAACTTGGCGAAGTAAGCCAGTAAAACAACTTGTTACGATTTCCTGTAGTAACATATTTGTTTAATATATCCCTGCCCTCCGGGCTTATACCGGCAAACCCGCAATGTTCACCATAAGTTATCGAAATATCGAAGAGTTCTTTCATACTTAACTTTCTATAAAATGCCTTTTCATATAGTTCCTGAAAAGCTTTTACTTCGGTATCATTTGAATAGCTTTTCAGTAATTCGAATTTCTTGTAATTGTCGTTATGGTGTTTTGCATAAAGTGAATACTTAATTATCAGATTATCTTTTGTAACCAGGTTTACCTGGTAATCCTCGCAATTCCCCTCATATTTCCCATTCGGAGTTGGTATAAATATTACGACACTGGTAACTACTTCATTATATCCTTTCAAAATTTCACGGGTTGTAATTCCTTCAGCGGGGGCGCAATGATCCGACTTAAGCTTCTCTACACTTTGTTTGAATTGCGAGAAATCTTTTTCGTCTAGTTGTTTTTTTACGTCTGCTATGGTTTGACAGAGGGTGATCTTAGAAAAGATAACACACAGTAATACAAGTTTAATTTTCATAGTAGGTGAATTTGGATACCCTCCGCTATTATACGCTATTTTTTTTACAACATACAATCACGGGCTTTTATTTTCTGTTAAAAAGGCTATCTTTTGCCAGCCTCGCCCAGTTTATGATCAAAGCTTTTTCTTCTTTTGTCAACTGTGCGTTTCTGTGAATGATAGTGTAAGAACCCAATGGCATGGAACCATCACGAATACTGTTCTCAATTGACCTCAACTTACTGATCTGCCTCCTTGCAGAGTAAGATCCGAATTCGCTAAAATTCAATTCTTCTTTTCCTTCCTTTACGTGATGGGCCAGCATCCACCCCACCGGTTGTATATTCACGTACCATGGATAGCGCGTATTATTGCTGTGACAATCGTAACAGGCAGTTTTAAAAACAGCCAACACATTCCCTGGCACATTAACCGTTTTTGAAATATCTGTTGGCATAACCTGCCCGTTTTTATTACGGGCAGGTTGTATAAACTGAATGGCCATCATCACTATGAGAAACCCTAATAGTATCTTTTTTATCAGGCTCATGGCTTGTCGTTTATTTTAGTTCTTCTGTTACCATGCCACATGATGGCATCTTTTTGCCGAAATAAGGATTTTTAATTTCCTTTGTCTCGCTTAACCAGGTAGCACCTTTTCCGCCATTATACATAGGACAGGAATCCTGATACAATGCTTGTCCTGCATTAAATGCTTTTACCAACTCATATACATCCTTGCTTAACATGTCAAAGTGTTCGCGCTGATGCGTAATATTACCACCATTCTTACCAATATGTTCTGCATGTTCCCTGGCGTCGTCTTCCACATCCTCATATGTTTTTTTCTGGTTGCCTGCAAGAATAGATTTGTCAAATTTTTGAAAAGCACCTACCATTGAATTACCTGCGGCAGCCGCATCGCTACCGTTATCAGCAATCAACGCATTCTTCAATTGAATATAACCGGTTAGAATGTCCTTCACAGGTGTAGTTGTATTTGTTTCCTGCACCGGTGTTTCCTTTTTTGTTTCTACATTGTTCTCTGATTTTGATGTAGTACTATTGGCATTGTTGCAGGCTATTAAAATAATGGTATTGAAGGCGGCTATTAATAAGAAATATTTCATTTGTTTTATTTTTTATAGTATGTATAAATCATTGCCGGCTATACAACAATGGGCTGTATAGCGAAAAAACTATCGAACGGGTTCAAAATCAAATTTGGAAGGACTGAATAGACACACGTATCCCACATGAGTTGACAACATAGGGTCGAACCTCCTGAATTTTCTTACTCTCAGGCTTAAAAGAAGAGAAATATGATAAGTATAAAAAGTGAAGTGCAATTAATGCTACCGGCATTTCAATGCCTGAATTAACTACTGTAACAAGTAATTTGTCTGATTTGGAAAGCTGGGTAGCCTCATCAGTACAACAATTTTCCTTTTCAGCCGCACCACTTACTTTTATCTCATTATGATGATGCCGGGACTTAGTAGTGTGAGCATGCGTTCCCTTATGGTGGTGATGGGCTTTTCCGTTATGGGCATGCGGCTTTTCATGATGGTGCTTTGAATTAAACCCCATATCCATCCCTATAGCACAAGCAAATCCGATAATATTATTTAAACTAAATATTATTAATAAAAAGATTGCTTTTAGTTGTATGGTTTTATTCCTACGCACTGCTATTTGCCTATAAAAGTATATATCCCTTTCGAAATAAAAAAACCAGATGTATGTTTTCAATTACTTGTATGTTGTTTTCAAACCGGACTACCCACCTTTTAGCTATCGGTCTACATGCATATTTCACTAACAGATTAAATTTGCAATTAATAAAACCTAACTTACATGGATCTTAATATTCAGCCTATATTGCAAAACGAAAAAGTTGTGCTTTACCCATTAAAGGAAACTGATTTTGATGAGCTATATGCCGCCGCTTCAGACCCTAAAATATGGGAACAGCACCCCAATAAAGACCGTTGGCAAAAAGACATATTTCAGACATTTTTTGATGGCGCAATGCAAAGCCATGGTGCATTTAAGATCGTTGAAAAAGAAACCGGAATTACCATTGGCAGCACCAGGTTTTACGATTACGATGGTCAAAAAAGGCAAATATTCATAGGCTATACCTTTTATGCCACAAAATATTGGGGAACCGGTATTAATCATTCAGTAAAAAAGCTAATGCTGGACCACATTTTCCAATTTGTGCCAAACGTACATTTCCATATCGGAGCCAATAATGTTCGATCGCAAATTGCCATCGGGCGTTTGGGTGCTGAAAAAATAGGGGAACAGGAAGTTGCCTACTTTGGCGAACCAACCCGGTTAAATTTTGAATACTCGATCAGTAAAGAACAGTGGCAGACCCGGCAAAATTTTAATAAGATAAATGCATCAGGAATTTGAACCACCCGAAGAATTGCGCGATACCATAAAATGCTTTTGGTACGATAAGAAGAACTATGGCGCTCAACAATCGAGCCTTGAGGTTCTCCCCGATGGCTATGCTGAGATCATTTTTCATTTCGGCAGCCCCTGTAGCACTATATATAATGGTACTTTACAACCATTGCCATCACCGTTTATGATGGGCTTGCTCAACCAACCTGTCACTTTTTACTCAACAAACTTTTTAGAGATCATTGCTATCAGGTGCTTTCCCTGGACGGTATTCGACCTGCTTAATTTACCATCGGGTAAAGATGGTGTGCACATCTTTGAGCACCCTATTGCCAAGCTTCACACTGAGTTAAATAATCTCATTCATGTAGGTAACATAACTGAAGCAATAGCCCTGGTAAAACAGTATTTCCTAAATGCACGGTCGCACATTGCGGTTGATAGTATGCTTTATAAAGCAGGTGTTGCTATGCTTAAGGCAAATGGTTCCATACCCGTAAGCCAGGTGGCAGCAGCGGCTCATGCAACAGTTCGTACATTGGAAAGAAACTTCAAACAATCTTCCGGCCATACCGTTAAAGACGTATCAGCCCTGATGCGTTTTGAACAGGTTCGAAACCAATTATGGCTTACTCCCGATACCAATATTGCCGGCCTGGCCCATGAGTTGGGCTACACCGATCAACCCCACCTTAGCAGGGAATTCAAACGCTACAGCGGCACCACACCGGCGGCATTTGCGCGAAAAGCGAAAAAAGCGAAACAAGCCGCAAGCAGCGAATTTGTCGCGTTTATACAAGCTTAAAGCAACAGCATTCCGGAATTTTGTGTTTCAATCATTACTTTATGAAAGCAACACAAAATCACCTTATTCACGATGTAATTATTTCGGGGGCCGGTCCCGTAGGCCTGTTTCTCGCCTGTGAACTGGCCCTGGCCAAATGCTCAGTGCTGATAATTGAAAAGGCAGAAAGCCCCCACTCCCCATTAAAACAATTTCCTTTCGGTATCCGCGGCCTCTCGGCTCCTTCTATTGAAGCGCTTTACCGTCGTGGTTTGTTACAGGAACTGGAACTTCATAAACGTCTTAAAAGCCCGCACTCAACAATAGCTCAGGCACAACGCAAACAGGCAGGGCATTTTGCCGGCATTCCACTCTACGAAGACAATATTGACACCACACAATGGGCGTATCGACTGCCCGGTTCTACCGAAACCAGCCTGATGTCTGAAATGAAAGAAATTGAAACAGTGCTCACCCGCCGCGCTGAAGCCCTGGGCGTAGTGATCACACGTGGACAGGCCATTACTAACGTGCATCAAACAGCGGATGAAGTAACTGTTCAGTTAGGCGACAGGTCTTTTAAAGGTAAATGGCTCGTAGGCTGCGATGGTAGCCGCAGTGTTGTTCGCAAAACAGGCGGTTTTGAGTTTGCAGGAACAGAACCTGAATTCACTGGTTATTCTACTCAGGTTACTATTGCCGATCCCGAAAAACTTAAGCCAGGCCGTAATCTTACACCAACAGGTATGTACCTGCAATCGCAACCCGGCTATATAATGATCCAGGATTTTGATGGCGGGGCCTTTCATAGTTCTGAAGAACCCATTACGCGTGAACACGTGCAGGAAGTACTACGCCGCATTTCGGGCACCGATGTTACCATCAGCGCCTTGCATCTTGCCACTACCTGGACGGATCGCGCACGTCAGGCCACGACCTACCGCAATAGACGTATACTTTTAGCCGGCGACGCCGCACATATTCATTCTCCATTGGGTGGCCAGGGGCTTAACCTTGGTTTAGGCGATGCCATGAACCTCGGCTGGAAACTCGCCGCAACCATTCATGCGACAGCGCCGGAAGGCTTGTTGGA
Source organism: Niastella sp. OAS944 (assembly GCA_024809215.1). Lineage (GTDB taxonomy): Bacteria > Bacteroidota > Bacteroidia > Chitinophagales > Chitinophagaceae > Niastella. The sequence goes on from JANUBW010000001.1 coordinate 1,293,769, forward strand.
TACTTATCAATCAGAGCGGCACCCTATTGGTGCCGAGGTATTAAATTGGTCACGCGCACAGGTGGCCATTATGAAACCGGGCCCGGATGCCCGGGCGTTAAATGCCATTGTTCGCGACCTTATAAATACACGCGATGGCGCCACTTATATTGCCGGCCGGGTGTGGGGCATTCACACGCATTACAATCTCGATGGCCATCACCCACTGATTGGCCATAGTGTTCCTAATTTTGAATTTGAGAACGGTACACCACTTGGCGAATTAATGCACGATGGTAAAGGAATACTACTTGATCTTACTATGAATGCTTCCATTAAAGCATTGGCCGATGAATACGGTAACCAGTTAAAATATATTTCAGGCAGTATAAAAGAACGCTTAGGTATAACTGCAGCACTTATACGTCCCGATGGAATTATCGCCTGGGCCACTGACAAGGAACCCAACTGCAATGACATAAGAAAAGCAGCCGGCAGATGGTTTAAATATATTTTGAAATAACACCAGTTAGAGCACAAAAGTAAAGGCTGTTTGACATCTCAAACAGCCTACCTCCTATTTATATTCCTCCTATGAAACCGCAAAGTTTGATGCAGAGGAATTCCTTCAAATTCTCCAATGTGTTTTATATAACCATGAAATTCGGGGGGCGCCATATAGGCTCTGGTGGTAAATTCATGAAACGAAGCAGTACGGAACATGGGCTTTACAAAATTTCGGGTTTAGGGGGGAATCTTTAGCAATATATAAAATTATCTTAACTGGTCCACTCCTTTAAACAGGCTAACCGCACCGGTAATATTTTTTTGCAAGCCTGTAATATTTTTCGGCGTTGTTATACTAACAAATCAGAGACGTATCTACACCCAAGTGTTCTTACCTCTGTATACCCCCTTACTTCAGCGTTTTGCTTGCATTGATCTGAATTAACATACTTTAAAATATAAAACAATGACACTTCCTGTTATTGGAGCACTTGTGCTCCTTTTTGTTATTCTCGGACTTTGTATTGCCAAGGAATTTGAACGGGCAATCCTTTTCAGGCTTGGCAGGTTTCACGGTATTAAAGGCCCTGGTTTGTATTGGATAATTCCTTTTGTCGACAAAAGGAAAACGATCGACATGCGTACAAAAACCGTTGATCTTGAGCAACAGGAAACCATTACAAAAGATAGTGTAACCATAAAAGTGAATGCTGTTCTGTGGTTTAGGGTAACCGATCCCGAAAAAGCAATTATCAAGGTGGCCGATTTTCACAAAGCTGTGTATCAGTTTTCGGTCACTGCTTTGCGAAATATCATTGGTCAACACTCCCTCGACGAAGTTTTAAAAGAACGGGAACAAATCAATGGTAAACTTCAACAAATTGTTGATACGATTACCGAACCCTGGGGCATACAAATAGAAATGGTAGAAATGAAAGATGTTGAAATTCCCGAAGGCATGCAAAGAGCCATGGCAAGAGAAGCAGAAGCGATAAGAGAAAAAAGAGCCCGTATTGTAAAAGCGGAAGCCGAACTGGAAGCATCCCTTAAATTAACCCAGGGTGCAAAAGAAATGGAAGGCAGCCCCATTGCACTTGAACTAAGAAGACTGCAAATGTTATCTGAAATTGGGATCGACAACAACACCTCAACCATCGTTTTACTACCCTCTGAGTTTACAGCTGCCGCCCGCGGCTTTTCTGAAATGGTAAAATCTAAAAATATTGATAATGCCGGTTAAATAGCCAACAGCCCTCCCCAATTACCGGGAGGGCTTTAACCAATCCCTCATTGACCTATATCAGCTAAATAAACCCGCAGCATATATAGAATAATGGTAAATTTATAATACGATTACAATTCCTCCTCCCTATCATATTCGCATATCTGATCCTGGCTTTTTCCTATTACACTTAAGCTGTCCCCATATGCTTTATTTAAAAATCGTTTCTATATGCGACACCTACTTCTGCTTATCAGCTTCCTGGTCATCACAGGTACAATACAGGCTCAGTTTGGCAAAAAGATACTCGATAAATCAAAGGAGAAAGTGAATAAAAAAGTTGACGATGTTACAGTCGGCAAAACCGACAAGCCCGCTTCCGAAACGAAAGAAGAAACTTCTTCCGCTTCTGAAAACCGGCCGATATACTGGGAAATACCCACTCATCTATCGTAGATGGCACATTGACCCGTTCTATTAATAAACTGGTAAAAATCGTTTCCTGGTACGACAATGGGGTGGGCATCTCTAACAGGCTGGCAGAGTTGACAGTAGAGCTGGCAGGCCAAATAAATAATTTAGTTGTAGCATAATATTTATTTTCCATCTTATGTGCGCCACACCTTGGAGGAGTGGCGCACGTTTTTTATTTTAGCGGCTTGTAAGCGTTGTTATCCCTGATAAAATCCGACATTATGAAAAAACCTACTGATACCGCAGGGCCCAAAAAGCCTTCCTCCTCCCTTCGTTGGATCATTCTTATTCCCTTCGTAATTGTACTGGGCGTAATGGCTGCCATCGTGCGTCAGGACGAATCCAATGCCAACGATAACAAATCAGGTAAACAAACGGCAACTACAGGCAGTGAATCATCAGAAAAAAAGGAGATCAGGAAAAACATTAAAATGTATGTATATGCCGGTAGCAATGAGTACGATCGCAGAGGATTGGGCGGTATTTCCAATTTAGAGATCAGTGTGAACAATGCCTCAGACTATCCTATCGACAAAGTGCGGGTCAAGATCATGTACATAAAAGCAAACGGCAGTGTGCACGAAGTTAAATATGAAGATTTTCACGCTATTAAACCCAACTCAAAAGCAACCCATAAAATACCCGATACCAAAAGAGGCATCAGCGTTAAATATGAAATTGCCACTATAAAATCAAAAGCACTGGGATTAAGCTAAGAAACCCAACAGAATCAGTGCACTACATATTTTGCAACCATCTCGATAATTTTCGGGATGGTTTTTTATTGTGTAAAATACCGTGTTTTCACCCCCCATTTTCTTTACAGCATGAAATAATATTGTTCACGAATTAAATGTTACCTAATGATAAAAGTTGTGCTTGTTGACGACCATGCACTGTTGCGAAGCGGTTTGGCAGGTATTGTGGCCGACCTTGGGTACCAGGTACTTTATGAGTGCGACAACGGGCGGCAGCTGGTTAATGAAATTGATGGCCGCGAATTGCCCGACCTGGTACTCATGGACATTAACATGCCCGAAATGAATGGGTTTGAAACAACCTTATGGCTAAAGAAAAACTATCCGCTTATCAATGTCATTGCGCTAAGCATGCGCGACGATGAACGATCGATCATCAAAATGCTCAGGAACGGCGCCCAGGGTTATATTTTGAAAGACATTAAACCATCTGAGTTAAAAGCAGCCATCGATGCGGTTTCAACAACCGGTTATCATTACTCAGAACATGTTACCGGCAACCTCATACACACGGCAAAACTTTCAGCAGATACTGATGTACTCAAAGAGCATAACCTGAAACCCAAAGACATTCATTTCCTGAAACTGATCTGTACAGAAATGACCTATAAAGAAATTGCTGAACATATGAACCTTAGCCCAAGGACCATCGATGGCTACCGTGATGAACTGTTTGCAGAACTGGGATTAAAAAGCAGGGTTGGACTGGTGCTGTTTGCACTTAGAAATGGCATTGCTCAAATTGAATGATCCTTTTATTTAATTCACCCTTTTGGAAACGTGCACAGATCTGATCACCCAGGTTGATCAATAGGCTTAACCAGTTTATTCCTTAATAAATGCCTTTTATATGCACAGGATCCATGGAGGCTTCACTGCAGCTTTCCCCATCAAAGAAGGGCCAGAAGTCAAAAGTTTAAGCAATATGCTTAAGTTCTTGCACAACAATAACGGCCCTGGCGCCGCCAACTTTGAGCTATCACAAACAACCCTGTTTGTATCGGGCGTTGTACTACCGGAACAATATTATAAAACCGAAAAACTGCCGCCCACTTTTGTGCTGGCTACTACATATTGCGGTCCGTTAAAAACACATTTACGCGATCTGATAGCCACCAACAAAAACATTCTGTTAAAGCTTTTGATGTTTTGTAAAAACTTTAATGGTGGTTATGATGCCCCCGACGATGAAATATATGCATTCTTAAAAAAACATAGTTATCATTCCAACTTCAACTCAAGATGCAATTTTATTTCAAAGCAGGATACCCAAAATGAAAAGGCTTTAAAGAACGAGATCGAAGATTATATAGACAGTGCGCAAACGCAGGGTGCCTTTAAGGGTCTTTCGGCCATGCAAATAAGGAAACTTATTCAGCGGCATATTATGGCCTGCGGCGATAAATATGCCTGGGCATTGAAACCATGTAAAAAGAACTGGCGCGAATGGTTGGAAATTGTACGGGTGTATATTACCTATCAACTGCTTAAAATTACCGGTCTTGCATTGGTTGGCGCGTTAGTGGCCCCACTCGTTCTTACCATTGCGGCGTTGTTTGGTTATAAATATAACCTTACCCTTTGTTTATCAGGATGTATACCCCTCGTTTTCATTGGCATCGTACTTGGCAACCTCATGACCCTGAAAACCAAAACGGCTACCCGGCCACCCGACAGCCGGATCAAGGAACTGGCGGCCACCCAGCTTAACCCTGTGCTTAATGAAATGACTGCAGCGGCCCCATTGAAAAGAGGTTTTCTGCGCCCGCATTTGTATGCATTTATCTTACGTGTGTTGGGGCTGGTCAGCTCTATCACATCAAAGATCCCAACGGTAAGCAACATTCGTTGGCTGGTGATCGATAACAAAAAGAGGTTGGTCTTTCTGTCCTGTTTTTCAAACACCACCGATTTCTATGTGCGCGATTTTATAGTCGGTGATACAGCCAAAGGCGTAAACTTTATGTTCACCCATGGCCAGGGTTTTCCCGATGCCAAATGGATGTTTAAAACAAAAGGGATCATCAGCGACCCCGAAGGGTATATGCATGCAGTACATACCGGCCAGCATGTAACTGAACTTTGGTATGCACATGAAAAATTGCTTACAGCCGATATTATAAACAAGAACCGGAAAATAAGGAACGGGTTGTTTAAATGGATGACAGAAGAGGATGCCAGGGAATGGCTAAAACTACTATAAACATTCATCAATAAACGAAAATACCATGGGCCTTCAAACCTCCGATATGCAGGGGCTTATTGTAAGAGGATATAAAACCCTTACCGCCGCCACTTATATACTTTTAAAAATAACCGATGTAGCAGCAGCTACCAAATATTTCGATTTCCTCGCGGTCAATCATATAACGACCGGTGAAAAACTAAAAAAGGAAGAGGCTGTGAATATCGCATTTACCAGATCAGGGATTGCCCGGCTATTAAATGACGATATCCTCAATACTTTTTCCAGGGAGTTTATAGAAGGAATGAGCTTTCGACAAGGAGCTGATAAAAAACGGGACCAAAACACGAAGATGTCGGGTGGTGAGGGAATTGAAAGCGCAGAACCGGAAGAACGGCCTATGATGCTGGGCGACCGGGGCAAAAACCATCCCAGCAACTGGCACTGGGGGAATGAGAATAAACCTGTTGATGTTTTGCTGATGGTTTATGCAAAAAACAAACATGCGCTCGAGGAACTCACCACCAACATCTTCACTAATCACCACCAGGGCGTGGAGATCGTTTATTTAGCCAGCACCTACGAATACAATCCCGACAACCCGCGAGAACATTTTGGTTTTATGGACGGCATTTCGCAACCTACCATTAAAGGGTTTAGTAAAGAAAATGAAGTGGAAGATAAACGCACACATATAAACCCGGGTGAGTTCATCTTAGGTTACGAAAACGAATACAACAGCTTTTCACCCAGTCCGTTCGTTGACAGGAACACCATCAGCGAGGGCATGGATGCGCATCCTGCAGATCCGGAAAAAAACGATCTGGGGAAGAATGGCACCTACCTCGTGTTCAGGCAAATTGAACAATTTGTTGAGGCATTTTGGGAGTACATGTACACCCATACAAAAGAAATAGCAGCAAGTAAAACGGAACAGGCTGTAAAGCTGGGCGCCAAAATGGTTGGCCGCTGGCCCGATGGGCGCCCACTGGTACAGGCGCCAGGTTCTGGCTGCCCGGTAACCGATGCTACATTGAACGACTTTACTTATGCCGATACAGACAAAGACGGTTTAATGTGCCCGTTAGGCGCGCATATAAGGCGAGCCAATCCCCGCGATCATATACATGCCGGCCGTAACCCAAAAGATTCGCTCGATCTGTCGAAAAAACACCGCATGCTTCGCCGGGGCCGTATATATGGTGAACCAGTTGATAAAGATTTCAATATCGACAACATAATACATCATCATAGCTTAAACGGCAGTCATGCCTGTAACAATACAACAAAGAAACCCGTAACAACCAGTATTGGTATAGAAAATGAAAATGCGGTGCGTGGCATTCATTTTATGTGCCTGGTATCGGATATTGCGCGCCAGTTTGAATTTGTGCAGAACGTTTGGGCCAATACGTCATCATTTGCTGCATTGCATAATGAAGTAGACCCCATTATGTCGCCCCGCCCAACACCAGAGCAACCAGATTGCCACGAGTTCACCACGCCACAGGAAATGACAAGGAACCGCTATAAGAACATTCCGGAATTTACTACGGTTGTAGGCGGCGCTTACTTCTTTATGCCGGGAATGAAAGCATTAAAATATATAGTCAAATACAGTATGGCCAATGGGGCCAGCTGATCTCATAATTAAAACCAAATCCCAACTTATGATTCCTGAAGAAATGACAAGTGGATGCCCTATGGCGAATTTGAACGATGTTAGTCAGAAAGTGATCGTTTACATTAGAGGCATTTTGAAAAAAAAGTATGGGAACCAACCAATGAAAAAAGCATTCCATACAAAGACAATTGGCCTTGTAAAAGCCACCCTCACAGTTAATAAAGACCTGAGGCCCGAGCTGAGGGTTGGCTTATTTAAAGAAGAAAAGACCTTCAATGCCTGGATCCGTTTTTCAAACGCCAGCCCCAACATTACCAAAGACAAAAAAAGAGGTGTGCGGGGAATGGCCATAAAAGTGTTAGATGCGAACGATAAAGGCCAGCCGCAGGATATTATACTAACCACCAGCCCCATATTTGGCACAGCCAACGCCAACCAGCAACTTACCGCAATAAAACTTGCCCTGGGAAGCTGGTTCGAAAAGCTCATTAGCGGTCTCATACTTTTATTTACCGGTTTTGGGGGCGCCTTCAGGTTTTTCCGTACATTTATTAAAACACCGAATGTGCTGGAAGAAGTGTATTACTCAGGTACGCCCTATTTATTCGGTGATAAAAAAGCCATTAAATGGCACGTAAGACCGCTTAAGACCATTACCAGCACGATGCCCCGAAAAGCTGCCCGCAACTTTTTACGGCAACGGTTGATACAGGACCTCAAACAACCGAAAGAAGAAATATCCTTTGCGCTGTTTGTACAGTTTCAAACAAATAACGAAAAAGAACCAATAGACGACGCTACCGTAGCCTGGAAAACGCCTTTTTACAAAGTAGCAACCATTACCCTGCCCAGGCAGGAAATAGATAACGAAGCAAGAATGGAGGAAGATAAGCGAATAAGTTTTTCACCCGGTAATGCCATACCCGAACATACACCCCTGGGCAGCATAAATATGGTAAGAAAAAAAGTATACGAACAACTGGCCAAAGACAGGCTGAAAGAACAACAACATAACCAGCCCGATCATCAGAACAAGGCCACCGAGATCATTCAATAAGCTATGCGCATAACCATCCGTGTGCTTCTGTTCATTGCATTAACAGGCACCGCAGTGCCTGGCTTGTCGCAAATAATTGACGCCGGCATTTGCGACCGGGACCTTCATTTTCCTATAACATCACAAACCTGCTTTTTGCGAAGTACTTCGCCAATAACCATCGACTCGGTATTACGATCGAAAGACACATTCACAAAAGCAGATAACCAGCCCGTACTCGAATTTAAGTACGACCCGTACTATTACTGGCTTAGGATCATTGTACAAAACCGGCAGCCCGAAGCCCGGCGCCTTATGTTGCTAATGGCCCCGTTCGGATTGTATGAAGGTGGTTTGTACCAGAAAAAAGCGGGGCAATGGCAAAAGGTAGCACATACCGGGTTGAAGTACCGGTTTGAAGACCGCACGTACCAATTTACGCATCACGTATTTCCGTTCGATGCAGCAGCCGGCAGCATTGACACCCTGTACCTGAGTATAGATGCCAGCAATGCCTACAAGTATTTTGGCTTTGCCCTGTTAAACCCCAGAGAGCTGAAGATGTTTGAGAACAAGATCTATTTTGTATTTGGCATCATTGTAGGTTTACTGATCTTATTTTTTGTGTTGAATATCTCTTTATTTTTCTCACTTAAGGAAAAATTGCACCTGTGGTATGCGTTGTATATTTTCCTTTTATTCCTTGTGGTAATGAAAAACGATTTGCTCGATCAGCAATTCCTGTGGCTTGATTCTGAATTGGCCTTCCGCCTTACTCCATATATGACCATTGGCGCTTTGGCCATAGCCGTATTGATGCATGTGGCACAACGGTTCTTAAAACCGGTACTCTCGCACAACAAACGACTGTACCGTTTTTCAACCATTTTAAAAATGAACGTAGTGATCAGTGCAGCCGTACATGCTGTAATTTTTTATATAGGCACCAATTACCGTATTGAAACCGCTGTTTTTAACTGGGCACGCATCAGCACCCTGTTGGCTATTTGTTTTATCATCATCGATTGTATTTACTGTATCTACAAAGGACAAAAAAGCGCCTGGTTCATTCTTACCGGATCGTTTATATTTATGTTTGGTTCGGTACAGCGATTGTTCTACCCCAGCACCTTGTCGTTCCTGTTTCCGCCCACTACCTTTCATCTCGGCATTATAACAGAGACCTTTATAATAACCGTAGCACTTATATACCGTTTTTGGAGCGAACGTGAAAAGCAACGCGAAAGAGAAACCCAAATACAGGTTCAAACCCTGCACGATATTTCGGAAGAAATTCACGACAATGTTGGACAAACATTAGCCCTCGCCAACCTGCACCTGCGAACCATTAATTTAAAAGATGAAGCAGCCGCTGCTTCAAAATTAGAAGACGCCACTAAATTGATAAGCAAAACTATTATTGACCTGCGTGGCTTATCGCGGGTTATGAAGAACGATCCGGAGCATAGTGGAAAAATGGCCGACAAAATAAAGGAGCTGTTCCATGAAATAGAAAAAACGGGCGCCTTTAAAGTGGAATTGAATATGGATGGTGAAATACCCGATATGGAAAACACCAAACAAGCCATTGTTATTCGAATACTGCAGGAGATAACCCAGAACATTATAAAACATGCCCGCGCTACAGTGGTAAACGCCTCCATAATTTTTACTACCACACAAATCATTCTAAAGATCCGCGATAACGGTATTGGTTTCGATATGTCGAGCACCTACCCCGACAGTAATGGCCTTAAGAACATCACCAACCGGTGTTTGCTATTAAATGCTACCTGCTTTATTGATACGGGCATTGGCAAGGGTACAGAGATCGCTATTAGTATTCCGATAGGGTAAATAAAAAAAGCCCTCCCGTTGTATCGGGAGGACTCATTCCACTCGAAGCGGCTGCACCCGCTCCGATTCTTGTCCCGTTCTAACAAAAAAAACAATAAGTCAATTCAACATTGTCTTTAGCTTTGCTTCATTCACTATGGTAATATAGCCTTCGCTTATCTCAATCAGCTTTTCCTGCCTGAACTCGCCCAGTGTTCTTATCAACGACTCGGTAGCAGTTCCTGCAATGGCGGCCAGGTTATCGCGGCTGATCTTGATGGCATCTTTATATTTCTTACTTAAAAAGATCAATGCTTCGGCTACTTTCTTGCGAAGTGAATTATAGGCAAGCCCCACCAACAACTTCTCTTTTTCTGATATATCCTTGGCAAGCATATTGATAAATTGCCGGGCCACCTGCCAGTCGCTTTCCATTAAATAGTCAAACTCATCTTTGGGAATAACCGCCAGCTCGGCATATTCAACAGCAACGGCAACGTCTCGGTATACGGTTTCTTCAAGCAGGGCCACGTAACCGAGAAACTCACCTTCGCCATAAATACCGGTTATAAGTTCCTTACCTTCAGAATTACATTTGTATGTTTTTACAATACCTTTTTTTATGTAGAAAAGCTGCGATGGATGATTACCCTCTGCATATATTACCTGCTTCTTTTTAAACTTCTGCAGGTTGGCAGTTTGATTAAATGAATTCATCAGCTTGTCGGGCTGTTTACGAGAGTAAGTACTGGTGCCATTATCATAATGGTGAATGCTTTCCATTACGTTATGGCTTTCCTTGTTATTTTCTACAGCAAGCAGTCTTTTCATTTTGGTAAGTTTTAAAATGGTCATGGCGATATAAGACCGGCGACGGAATAAATGGGTTACAAACTGGTTTCTAGTGTTTTCAGAGAATTTCAGGACCGCAGCAGGTAACACTGCATGTTACAAGGACATATTGATTAATGATTGGTTTTCAGGGAAAATCAACGGATAGGCGCAACCAATGAGGATTAAAAAATCGTGTGTTAACGTTAGTTGCCTATTTCCAATCAACCGCTTAACAAATATAATATATATTTTAAATATACGTAGGTACAGAAGGTTTTTAAAATGATACCGTTGAGTGATTTATGGCATACGGTGTAAAGAGAAATAATTAGCTAATGTGATAATGAGATAATGTGCTGATTGGATAACGTAAACAGACATAGTATTTTCATTTGCACATTAGCAAATTATCAAATTAGCATATTGGCCATAGGCCATCGTATCAGAAAGCATTTTAAAAGCAGCTTTTTCTTCAACAGTTGCTTTTCCAAAGCCTGCAGGACAAACAGAGATGCCTGTTGATGGGTCATACTTCAGCACAGCGATGCCTGTTCCAAAATAAAATTGCCAGTAGATCATATTGTCCTGCTTTTCTTTATTGCAAAACGAAATGCCTATTTCATGCCTTAACCAATCTGCGGTAGTATAAAACGTAGCGGATTCACATTGCGAGGCCAATACAACTTCGGGATACCCATTTTTAGTTTGTAATGTCATAACGAATTTTTTAACAGCTACTAGAAGTGGGAATTTCGAAGGATATCTTAGAAGAGGAAGTTGATATGCTTACATTAAGATATGTCAAATAAACATCCCAAACCATGACGACCGTCATAGTTTTAACTTATCAATAAATACTTGATTGAGGTTTAGTTTTCAATAGGGGTTTGCGATGTTTATACACTTTAATTAGATAACACGGTTTAGCACAACCAACTATACTAATGTTTACACTTATATCTTTGCAACATTAAGCTCCAGGCAGGTTTCAGAGAATTGACATTAATCAAAAAAACTTCATAAACTAAGCGAATGGTAACTGAATATATATCTTCTTCGTATATTAGTATCAGTTCGGTCGGGTGAGGTTGTCAAGTGTTCACCCGATGCAATTGGTATTTCAAGTATATTTTTTAGGCATCAGTTTTTTTTAGGCATCAAACAGCACAAAGAACGTTCTTATCCTCTGTAGTTTTTTGTGCGACGATAGATCCGGCAGTTTCTGTCCGGATCTATTTTTTTATTAAGCCAGTTATAATTTCGTTGCATATTACTGTTAGTATAAACAATCGTGGGTCATCAATAAACAAACTGCGAACTGCGAACTGCGAACTGTGAACTGTGAACTGTGAACTAAGAACTAAAAACTAAGAACTGCATCTGTCCTGCCCTATCCTGCCCAACACGGTTAAAGATCATAGCACTTACCTCTTGAAACGCAGTCTGGTAGCGGGTTTTAACAATTCAATATAAGGTTTGGCATAATAAAATCGCGTAAAACATGGTTATGCCGTGAACCCGGCGCAATGTACTTTTACATCATCAACAACGGTAGCACGGTAAGTGAAGAGAGAAAAAGCCACCTACGGCGGCCGAAGAAGAAAGCTACCACGAAGCAGAAAGCTTCACCCAAAAGAGATTTTACCTTTTTTTTCATATGGCAAGCAATCGTTAGAGGTCGGCTGTTTCTACAGAGGACCTTTTTTCTTTTTAGGCCATTCCCCTGTCCGCCGTAATTAATCGCCAGCCTCGAATTAATCAACTACCTAAAAATCAATTCATTTGCATTAAAGGGAAGCTTATTCAATTGAAAAGAATGTAATTATTTTTCAATTGAAAGAACTTCTAATTGAAAAAATTCCTCATTCTTTTTAATTGGAAGCGCATCTTATTGAAAAAACTGCACATTCTTTTTAATTGGATGCGCATGCAATTGAAAAATCTGTACATTCTTTTTAATTGATTGGGCTCCCAATTGAAAGAACTGTTCTTCTTTTTCAATTGAAAGAACTTCTAATTGAAAAAACAATTCCTTCGTTTTAATTAAGAGAACCTCCAATTGAACAAACAGTTCCTTTTTTTCAATTCAAAAGACTTGTAATTGAATTATTCGTTCTTTATCTATAAAACCCCGCCACCCTTTTCCCACCCATAAATGGAATAAATTCTAAAACGGGAACCGTTTAAACATTTACTTTCTCCTATTTAATTACAAATCAATATTTTGCAAAACTATCAAGGGTATTACCTTAGCGTAGCTGCGGAAAAACACTTACTTTTATACCCTGTATCCCTAATTTGAAACCGTAATTCCTAGTACCCAACCGTTATGAAAACAGCTCTTTTCGTAAAATGCAGGGCGTTCTATGCCCTGTTTACAACCTTATTAATGACCTCAGCTTCATTAGCCCAATGGCAACCCATAGCCAGCGGCGCTGGCACCACAAACCTCAAAGGCGTATTTTTTAGAAGCCCCAATATGGGATGGTTTGTAGGTCAAAGCGGTCTTATTCGTAAAACCACCGACGGTGGCAACAACTGGAACACCCAGGGCGCCGGCTTAACCACCCAACAATTAAACAGCGTATTCTTTGTAGATAATAACAACGGCTTTGTTGTTGGAAATACAGGCCGTATTCTTAAAACTACCAATGGCGGCGCCAACTGGACCATTCAAACCGTAGACAACCTTGACTTTAATGCCTGTTACTTTCTCAACTCAAGTACAGGCTGGGCAGTTGGTGAAGAAGGAACCATTCGCAGAACCCTCGATGGTAATAGCTGGACAAGCCGCCCCAGTCCTTATGACCAGCGATTACACGATGTAAAATTCTATTCCAACGCTATTGGCTGGGTGGTTGGTGAAGACGATATGCTTGCCAAAACTACCGATGGCGGCAACAACTGGAATATTCAGGGCACGCCTACCGATGAAAGATTATTGAGCATTTTTATGCTTAATAGTAATACACTATGGGTATCGGGCGATAATGGTGTTATTCTGAAAACAACAAATGGCGGCACCACCTGGACACAACAAACCACCAATACCAACGACGACCTTTACAGTATTTACTTTACCAATGCCAACACGGGTTATGCTGTTGGCCAGGGCGGCACTATTCTTTCTACCATCGATGGCGGCGCTACCTGGGGCATACAAACAAGCGCTACTAACCAAACATTATATGGCGTGTTCTTCGCCAACTTCAATACCGGCTATGCAATTGGTAATAATGGGGTGCTTATAAAAACCGGCAACTCGGGCAGCTTTACCTGGAACGAACAACAAAGCAACAGCGACCGGCAAATGAACGACATCTTCTTTACCAGTTCAACAACCGGTTGGATGGTAGGTAACGACGGCGTAATTCGTAACACTTCCAATGGAGGTATTAACTGGAACTCACAAACCAGCGGAGCAAATGGAGAAAACCTAAACAGCGTTTATTTTGCTGATGCTACGCATGGCTGGGCCGTAGGTTCCGATGGCACTATTGTATATACCACCGATGGCGGCAACGATTGGAACGATCAGGATAATGACCTCGATGATGATGATGATGATGTGACCTTCCGCAGTGTATTCTTTATCAGTTCTACAAGAGGCTGGATAGCCGGTAACGATGGTATTGTAATAAGAACTACCAATGGCGGAAACACCTGGGTTCAACAGGATATAGGCATCACAAACCGCGATATCTATGACATCCAATTCGTAAATAACAATACAGGCTGGGTAGTTGGGCAAAATGGCACCATTCGCAAAACAACTGATGGCGGCGCCACCTGGACCGCACAATCAACCAGCGGACAAACTTTATATGGCATTTATTTTGTTGATGCCAATACCGGCTGGGCAGTTGGCAACAGCGGTACCATTCGTAAAACAACCGATGGCGGCACCACCTGGACCGACCAGAGTGGCCCAGACCCTGTAGACAACCAACGTTACATGGAAGTACATTTTATTTCAGCTACCACCGGCTGGATAGTAGGGAACAATGGTACCATATTATTTACTACCAATGGCGGCACAACCTGGACGCAACAATACAGTAACTACAACAGTTCAATAAACAGTGTATACTTTGTTAACGGCATGTATGGCTGGTCTGTGGGCAACGATGGTACAGTACAATCATACCTTTCAGTAACCCTCCCTGTTAACTTTGCTTCTTTTGAAGCAGGCAGCACCGATTGTAATACGGCCCGTTTGCAATGGCAAACTGCCGGCGATGCCAGCAATCACCAGGTTGAAATTTTATGGTCCCCGAATGGCAGCAATTGGAAAACAGTTGGCACAGTAAAAGCCACCTCAGCAACCACCTATTCATATAACTATACAGGGCTAACCCAGGGTACCAATTATTTCAAGCTGAAAGAAATTGCACAGGATGGTCAGGCTGTATATTCAAGATCGGTTGCTGTATCAAAAACATGTGGTGTAACGGCCCAGGTTTCGGTACACCCTAACCCTGCCATAGGTAATATTACAGTTGAGCTAAAGAATGCAGCGCTATTAGGTACACAAGCCCGTTTGGTGAATATGCAAGGCAATGTGTTGCGCCAGTTCACTATTAATAATGTAAGGGAATCAATTAATATGACCGGTTTGCCAGCAGGCACTTATTTCCTTATTACTGCCAGCAAGCAACCGATTAAGATCGTAAAACAATAATAAAGGAAAGCCTCCCAATAAACCGGGAGGCTTTTTTCATACAGCAAACAGAAAAGAAAAACATAGGTTGCTTAACTTCGTCAACTCGTTAACTCGTCAACTGCACGTTAGTGCCCAAACTCCTGCACCCAATAAGTATTCACATTGGCCGCACCCATTTCGGTTTGCAAACTATCCATCATGGCTTTACAATGTTCTTCACTTTGTAGCCAGGCCTGCATCAATGGTTCTATTGATGAATACCCTTTGGCAATATTCTCCAGCACATACTTACCGGTATACCCTTTTACAATAGCGCGTTGTATGGGCGATGTACCGCCCGGCGATATATGGCTGAAATAATTGTTAGCATTCATATCGCGGGCATGCGCCAACGCAGCAGCAGCCAACCTGTCATTCCACACCAATGGCTTTACCGGCGGCATTTGGGAAGAACCGCAGATGCAACCCGATTGTCGCAATGTATTTACTGCTGCCAGCATGGATTCTTTGATATCGCGTTCGATATTTGTTTCCTTTTTACACGCCGGCGAAAGCGTTATGGCTGCAATAAGTATGAACCAGTTCTTATACATCGAACACATTAGTTAAAGCTTACAGAATAGCTGTTGGTGGTCCATTGTAGTCCGGCCCCATTGTTTCCATAGCTCGAGGTGATCTCGTACCCGAACTGCACATCGCCAATGGTGATATTGCCAAACCAGCCCTGGTTCCTGATCCAGTTGGCAATGGCCCGTATATCAACAGTGGTGTTGTTGGTTTTGGTAGTGCGCAGGAACGAATACACATTATTTGATCCGTTGCTGCCACGGAAAACATTCCAGGTAGCCCCACCTACCGATAAATTGGTGAATACCGGTACCGGGTTGCCCGCAGCATTCCAGTTGTACGAAATGGGTTTAATGTTGCCCGAACCATCACTGTTGCTGGTGTAGTTCATCCAAAGCATAATTTCATGCTGGTGGTTATTGTCCCAAATATCAAAAGCCGACGTCCAGGCACCGCCGGCGGGTGAAGAAACGCCAATGCTGCTGGTAAGTGAGTTTAGCGAACCAAGCACGCGGTTCACATTACGGGTACTGTTGGGGTAACTTTTTATTCCACCGGTGTTGGGGTGGTTGGCCCATATGCCCCAATTGCTATAGCTGTTTGCCCAAATGGTTTGTGAACCTGCTCCGCTGCCCCAAATATTATTGTACAGCGTATAACCACCGTTAGTCCAGGTACCCCATTGGGCGCTGCTCGACCACGCAGCCTGAACTTCAGGCTCAGGTACAGATTTGTCTTTTTTACAATTGGTAAGCGATACGGCAAGGCATGCCAGCGCAATCGTTAGTTTCCGATTCATTTGATAAAATTTATTGGTTTTGAAATTGAAAAGAAACAATATTCATATGATGTTAGTTTTTGTTGTGTTGGTTAATCTGTCGTGAAACGGCAAACGTGAAACGTGAAATAGCTCGCGAATTTTCTAACTAATACCTGATCTTGCGCTGCCAGAAGTTCAAGCTGATGGCTGATTTAGTGGGACCGAATTTAGTTATGAGGCAGAGCATTGAGCTTTCACGTTTGCCGTTTCACGTTTCACGTTTGCTGCCTTCTATGAATATACTCACCCCCCACCACAATGAGGGTAGTGAAATGTTTATAATAAGGGGGGCGATTGTTATATTTGGCTTTTTTTATAATTATACCAATCACACATGGGATTGTTTGATGCGTACTCCTTCACCAGCCTGATACTGATAGCGCTGTCGGCTTTTATTATCGGACTTTCAAAAGCCGGGCTTAAAGGCATCGATATGCTGAACGTAACCATAATGACCATTGTGTTTGGCGGAAAGGCCTCAACCGGTATTGTGCTGCCTTTGTTATGTGTGGCCGATATTCTGGCCGTAAAATATTACCATCGCCATGCACAATGGCCGCATGTAATAAAGCTGATGCCATGGATGGTCATTGGCATTCTGGTGGGGGTGTTTGTGGGAAAAGATCTGAATGAAGCCATTTTCAGAAAAGTAATGGCCACCATCATTGTGCTCACCGTGGTGATCATACTTATAATAGAGTTCCGCAAAACAATGGTGGTGCCGGGCAACAAATTATTTACAGCAGGTATGGGTCTTGTTTCGGGGTTTACCACCATGTTGGGCAACCTGGCCGGCGCATTTTCCAATATCTATTTTTTGGCCATGCGTTTGCCCAAGAATGATTTTATTGGCACCGGCGCCTGGATCTTTCTTATCATCAACCTGTTTAAACTACCCTTTCAGGTATTTTACTGGAAGAACATTACCACCAGCTCCCTGTTAACTGATCTGGCACTGGTGCCATTTCTGGTACTCGGTTTCTGGTGCGGTATAAAACTGGTGGCCCGCATAAAAGACGATCTGTACCGCCAGGTGGTGATCGTGCTCACACTGATAGGCGCCATATTCATCTTTTTAAAACGATAAGGTTACCTACCCTCCAATGCTACTACTAACGCTTTTTTCAATTGATCAACGGTAGCATCTTTTGAAAGAAAACCATCTGCACCAATTTGTTTGGCTTTACTTATAAACGCTTTACTATTATGCATGGAGAAAAAAACGATCTTTATTTGAGGCCAGTCCTTTTTTAAGTTAGCAGCCGTTTCAAATCCATCCATCACCGGCATATTGATATCGAGCAAAACAACATCGGGCGGTGCAGGTAATTTAGGCAATTGTTCAAGGAAGTCTTTCCCGTTCTCTGCATCAAGTACCACTTTATACCCCAGTAATGTCAACCGTAACGACATTGCCTGGCGTAACATCAAATGATCATCTATAATAGCAATTGTGTTCAACTTTGCATTTTCCATAGCTACACTTCAATAATTTATTAAGGCAATTAAAACCCTGCTTACCATTTGATAAATATCAATGGTAGTAATGTGTATACTGTAAATAAAAAAAGAATAGACTACACCAGGGATTAAATAAACCGGTTCAGGGCTAGTATAGGGTTGCCACAAACGACCGGCAATACAAGTATTCTAAGGGTGAAAGAATCAACAGGCAGAAGTAATGTTAATCGCGTTTTAACAACATATCAACGCCTTTCGGTTTGCATGCGAAATTAATTTAATAATTGCAAGACTAACAAATATGGATGTGTGTAATTATTAAAATGTTTATATTTTTTACACAGCTAAATACTTCTATTTATTTTCCGGTATAACCGAATTGTTCAGGATCAATACAATCACATCTGCTGTATTATATGCTTAACCGAATTTGCTGTACTTGAATATTACACCTGCCATATGGCATTAATGGTTAAAGCATAGCTTTTTCATAGCCCAAATCAATTACTGCATAAAACAAGCCATTTAGTCACCTATTAACAAATATTCCATTTTGAAATTTCCTTTATTATCTTCACGCCAAATATTTACCCCATCCCAATGAAAAAAACAGTTTGCGCACTGCTGCTGGCAGTTGTTTGTTTTGGTTGTGGCGGGCCCGATGCAAAGGACCCCGTAAAAGATGCTCCTAAAAAATCGGCCAATGCTACCAACAAACCACCATTATTTCAATACGGCAACCCCGTTTTGTTGCAATACGACCGCTATGTTGACGGGCTCGATACCCAGTTAGTTGAGATGAGCATGCAGGCAGTGGATACTTTTAAAAGCTTTTTCAAAAACCAGCCTGCCGAAGTTTGCGATACCGCATTGTATATTTTCAAACAGTTTCACCAACGGCTGGCAATATATACATACGAACATATGGAAGCCGACTCATTAAACTATGAGCAGATCCTGTATGAAAAAGATGAGAACGGTAAACCTTATAAGCTTTCGCAAAAACAAATAGCCCGCAAAAAGGCACTTGATCAAAATGGCTTTTTCCTTGCCTCGTCAGAAGGCCAGATATTTATTGACCCCGATCAGCAATTTACTGCAACGAACTTTGGCAAGTACGTTTCTGCACCCATGAAGCAATACATTACGCAATTAGGTAAAGAACAGATAAGCGGATTTGAGAATGATGCCGGCTTAACCATTGAAGCAAAAGAACTGGCAGAGCGAGCTATTTGGTGGGAGAACTTTTCCAAATCAATTGAGAACACCAGATTCCTGTATGCAAAAGAGGCGGCTAACCAGGCCAGGTACATGTTGTACACAGTAATGGAAGGTATGGATAACACTCCTGTGGCTGATTATATCAGCGATAGCACTGGTCCTGCTGCCATTCAGTTATCAGAATATTTCAACACCACCTGGTCGTATTTGAAAGAAAAGTACCCTTCTGCAAAGACTACACAGTTGGTTGTGCCTTATTATGATGCCTACCTGAAAAAAGATTCTGTAGCCATCAGCCAGGTGCACGAGAAGTTTAAGAAGGAGTATAAGTCGCCGTGGGAAGAGTAGATGAAGGTTGACGAGTTGACAGGTTAACACGTTGACAAGTTACCTATGTGCAACAGATTGAGTAATGGTTAATGGTTGATATGTTGATAATGGTGATAGAGTTGATAGAGGTAGAATACAACTTATTGATAAATTACATGACTGATCCCACCTTTGGCGGGATCAGTTTTTATCAGGCTGTTCGCCGCTAAGCGTCAGCGCAGGCGGAAAAACTAAAAACTGAGAACTGAGAACTGAGAACTGAGAACTATGAACTGAACAACTGAATAACTGAATAACTCAATAACCACAGTCCTTTAATACCCTCCGCAAAATTTCAACACAATCTTCTAACTCATCAGGCGTTGAAGACGCAAATCCTAATCGCGTAGCATTCAGTACCGGCAACACGTCATCATTTCTATAGCCGGGCGAAAAGAACAGATCATACTTCAGGGCCTTTTGAGCAAGGATGTTTAAATCAATCGATGGATCAAAATGTGTCCACACTGCCATACCACCCACCGGCACCTGAAATTGTATATGCTCGCTGAGTTCATTCTTTAACAACTCACAAAACACATCGCGCCGCTGGCGGTAGGTACGCATACTCTTTCGCAGGTATCGCTGTATAATACCATTCTGCAACAACTCGGCAATGGCATTTTCTAACATATTATCACCCTGCCGGTCAATGATGCGACGCAATTGCCCCAGGTGACGGATCACATTTTCCGAAGCCACCAAATAGCCTACCCGAAAAGCCGGTGAAATACTTTTTGTAAAAGAACCACAATACAACACCATACCCGCTTTATCGGCACTGGCCAATGGCAACAGCGGCTTGCTGAGGTAATGAAAATCGTAATCATAATCATCTTCGAAGATGATAAAGCCAAACTGCTCGGCCAACCGAAGTAGTTCAATGCGGCGGTCGGCCCTTAAAGCTGTAGTTGTTGGGTAGAAATGATGCGAGGTCACATACACCATACGTACCCGCTGTTTGCGGCAAATATCTGCCAGCGCTTCTACAACAATGCCATGCTCATCAACCGGTATTTTTATAAGTTGGGTGCCAGCCTGCAAAAAATTCATATTGGCGCCGTTGTAATTCAACTCCCCTACTACTGCAATATCGCCTGGTTGTAAAAAAGCGGTACACGAAAGATACAAACCCATCACCGTACCACGGGTAATTATGATATTCTCTGCCGTTACCTTTAACCCGCGGGTATCGTTCAAATAATCGGCCAGTACCTGGCGCAACCACAGCGAGCCCAATGTATCGCCATAACCTAAACGAACATAAGGATTGCCGGTAAGCAGTTGACTGCGGTATGCGCGCGCCAGTTCTTCCAAAGGCGCAAGCCGCGAATCGGGAAACCCATCATCCAAATGGTATTTGTGCTTCGACCATACTGTCGGTTTTTCAAGATGCGGTGCCGCATCAAACTCAAACCCGGCTACATGCGCTGGGTTAATGGGTTTGGTAGCCCCCTTCAGCAAACTGCGCGGATGTATTTCCGGTAAGTGTTTGGCAACATAAGTACCGCTGCCGGTACGGCTTTCGAGCCAGCCCTGGGCCAGCAGTTCATCATAAGCCTGAATTACAGTTTTGCGATGCACCTGCACCCAGTTGGCCATTTGGCGTGTGCTGGGCAGGCGATGCCCTGCCTGTAAATTGCCTTCTTTTATAAATACCATTAACTGGTTGGCAATCTGTAGGTATACAGGTTGTATACTGTCTTTATCTATCGAAATAAGGGTTGAAAGTGCCTGCATGGTAAAAAGTGGACTACCGGCTTTATAAAAACCGGATGATTATCCCCATCCAATAAAGGTACAATTTTGTAAAAAAACCAAGCAACCATGGCTCCACAATCTCATCTTATTCCCAGCAGGTCGGCCAAAAGAGCGCATTATGATAAAGAGACCATTTACCCCATTTTAGACGAAGCGCTTTTCTGCACAATTAGTTATGTATATGAAAACAAACCATTTTCAATTCCCACCGCTTTTGTGCGATATGAGAACAAATTGTACATCCACGGTTCGGTGGGCAGTCATTTTATTTGGGAATTGGAAAAAGGCATACCCGTTTGCATTTCGGTAACGCTGCTCGATGCCCTGGTGGTTGCCAAATCGGCCTTTTCTCATTCGGTAAATTACCGCTCGGTGGTACTTTTTTCACAAGGCGTTAAAATTGAAGAACCACAATTGAAATTCGATGTACTGGAATGGCTTACTAATAAAATAGTACCTAACAGCTGGGATTACCTGCGGCCGATGAAAGAAAATGAAGTGAAGAAAACAACTGTGATCGCTTTTGATATTGATGAAGCCTCTGCAAAAATACGCACAGGTATGCCCAATGATGAAGCGGAAGACAAACCATTACCCATTTGGTCGGGCATTATTCCTATTGAAACCATTCGCCGCGATCCGCAACCCGATGAGTTGAGTGTAGATATTCCAATGCCCGCACACTTGTTACCAGGCGCTAAATAATTTACTCCTGTTTCAGGCTTATAACAGGATTCAACATAGCGATTTTGATACAACTGCTGTTCAGTATTGAAGAACATCACACTTTATTGGGCACTGGTTTTACCGGCGCTTCCACTACGGGTGCGGTTACTGGTATTTTATTCCGCTGGCGGTATAATATAAAACCATAGGCAAACATAGAAAGGGCCACAATGGCAATAAGCACACTCCATTTTTTGCTGCTGTTATCAAGCGAATGTTTGCTATCGTTATACCTGTCAACCGTTAATAATTGTTCACCATTCATGGTAAGGCTATAGGTGTAGATGGTTGTCCACTCGTAGTGTTTTTCAAAATAACCCGGTACTTCGGTTTTTGTGATCTTTACCGCGTATTCATGTTTAAGAATGCTCACTTCAACCGGTGTTCCCTTTGTTGCTTCTTTCAATTTATTTTGACTGATAGAATTAAAACCCACACCATCTATATGAAAGTTAATACCGGGATATTCCAGCAAATACAATTGCATATAACTATATGCATTCCTGTTGGTAGGTCCTTTTATTTCCGGCGGCATGCTCAAACGGCCGGTTAAGGTTATCAACTTGCTTCCGTCTATCGAAAATTCAGGTAAGATGATTGATTTGATGGTAAAACCAAACAGAAAAGCGCCTGCTACCATCAGCAACACCCCCACCCCTCTGTTCTCATATTTTGAATGGCGAGTAATGGGCAGATCGAACTTGCGTTTTATTTTCCATTTTAGCAATTGCTGTACGAGGTCAGCATAATTGTTGATCAGCGGTTCGGGCAACACCACATCTTCAGCCGATGTTTTAAGAATTAAATAATTGATCTGTTTGCGGGTAGTTTCTGAAAACGCGGTTATATCGTCCTTATTGACCATACGAACAGAAAAACGCCATTTTATAGTAAGCTGATCTTCATAAATATCAACGGCTTTAAAGCCTTGCATGGTTACCAGCAGAATAAAAAAGAAGAAAAGTGAAAGGCTGGTAGCGGCTACCAATACGTCAATTTGCACATGCCTGAACGCAAACGCATGCCGGAAAATAAAAAACGAAATAACCGACATCATGGCAAAAAGGATGAGGATCAAAAGCCATTGCCGGTTGTTAAAAGTACCTTTTGATATTGGCGCCATGGTTGTAAAGTACTTTATCCCCCGCTTTTTTAAAAGCAAATGCCTGAAAAAAATTGTAACGGGGGATAAAATACCGAAGTAAGAGGTAAGAAGTAGGAAGTAAGAAGATCCCTAATTTTGAACCCTCCTACTTCCGCCTTTGTATTTCCTACTTCTTACATCCTACTTCATATTCTTAAATTCCAGACCTTTCATTTACTCACTTAACAAACTTTTGTACAACCTGGTGGCCATCCTTCGCATAAGCCAATATATACACGCCGGGCCTTAAAGAAGAAATATCAATCCGGTTCGAACCCGGCCTAAGCTGCAACACCTGCCGCCCCGTAATATCGTATATCCGTATCGGAACACCGGCCAGCCCCTGCGCTTCAAAGAATTTGATCTCCTGCTGCCCCGGCTGGTTCGAGATCCTTTCGGTGGTAGTTTGTACCCGCGCTGTTGCGGAACCTATCACCAGGGAAGACACCTTATCGTTCCAGCCATCATCAACCAAACAGGCGTCACTGGTTGTTTTGCCAAGGGTGCTTCCGGCGTAATTGTCGTCCCAGTATAAGGTAACCGAATAACCGCTTTCTACCGTCAGTGAGGAGATATCATCATTTAAAATACCATATGACCGCAGTTTGGTAAGCGTGTAGCTGCCAGCGGCCAGGCTAACCGCATACCCTGTATAATTACAATCTTTAAAGAACCGGGCAGCCGCAGTATTTACGGCCCCACCGCCAAATACCTTATTGATAGCGGCAGCATATGCCTCTGTGCCGGTAGTATTATCAAAGTCATCGTACAACCACATAAAACCACCGTCAACCCCGCAATTGTTCTTCCAGGTAGTTAACTGGCTTTGCACCTGGCTGGTTGTTTTTTCAGCATCCCACAAACCGGCATACACCGGTATGCTGCCGAAATTCCAGTTACAGGGATTGTTGCCTGCCCCACCAGCATAGCATTGCAGATCAACCCGGTCAACGGTACCGGGGCGTTGATTATTGGTATTGGTGGCAACGCCTGTCCAAAAGGAAGAAGCCGTATACGGCACCAACGATACCTTAAAGCCCAGATCACTAAGCATTACTGCCAGGGCTGTGGCCGATGTTACATCGTAAGTGCTTTCATCGTCGAACCCAATAGCATCAAGTGCCGGAAAGGTATTTTTCAATGCCTGAAAATTGCGATAGAGAATACTGGTAGAGCCAGTGCCTTGCGAATTGATGAGGTTCCGTATGTTGGCAAAGGTAGAAGAGCCCCAGGCGCTTAAACAAAACTCAACCCGGTTTATGCTGGTGGGCGCCGATTTCAATGACGCAATATCACCGGCAAAATTGGGATAAGCTGACGCACCTACATAAGCGCCGTTCTGCACCAATGGGAACTCGGCATTAAAATTAAAATTACCACTGGCATCTATGTGAATGGTCCATACTACTACACATGTATAACCCGAACCTTTTAACTCACTTATTGAATAACTCCGGTTCTTGTATACAGGACCACCAGCGTAAATTCCTGAATTAGCCAGTAATGATTGAGTTAAACATATGAGCAGGCAAACGTTTATTATGTATTTCATAATTGTAACTGTTATTGTTTCACAAACCTTTTTACTACACGCTTATCATTGTTTATTACCATCAGGGTATAAACCCCTGCGGTTAATCGTCGCACATCAATACTGTTCGACGTATACCTTGTGGTTAATACTTCTCTGCCTGTTACATCAAGCACCTTAATGGTTGCTCCGGCCAACGGTTGTGAAGTATTGAACCGTAATTCATGTGCAACCGGGTTGGGATAAATAAGCAGTTCTTTATTAACAGGCACCTCCGTTGCAGACCTTGCGGTAGCAGCGCTTGCTGCTGATATTTTTAACGAAGAAGCTTTATCATTCCATCCATTGGCCACCAGGCAACTATTGTCGGCAGTAAGGGTAAGCACAGTACCGCCGAAATTATCGTCCCAATACAATTGCACCTGGTAACCGCTGTTCACTTTTACCGATGAAATATCATCATTCAACACGCCCATGTTCTGTAATTGGTTTAATGTATAATTACCAACACCGAGAGCAGATACATAGCCGCCATAATTACAATTTTTATACACACTTACTACTCCGGTACCATATGCGAAAGGAAAATCATTACGTGCCTGGTTGAATTGTGTTTCAAAGGTGGTGGTCCAGCCAAAAGCTGCCGTAGCTAATGGTTTCAGGCTTATCCCGGCAGCGCCACTCCAGAAATGAATGAATTCGCCCCAGTTCATATCGCGGCTATAGCTGTTACCGCTTTTAGGAAAATACTGAGCTAAGTATTGAAAGAAACGGTTCAACACCTGCGTGCCGCCATAATTGTGATATATTGGGTAGAACCAATCGCGGAACCAATGGGTGCCGGCCACCGGAAAATTATCGGTTGTATTTTGCAGTTGGTTATACCAGCGGGTTGCTTCACTTGTTTTGCCCAACCCCAGGTATACATCATAAATAAAGATCTCGGCCCATTTGCTATCGCCCCAAATGGGAAATGCGGGCGAACCATGAATGCCTTTGCTGGCGCCTTCTACAATATGCGCCACTTCATGTGTGGTTATATCAAGATCGCCACCGGTACCACTTGTCCAGGGGCCGGCGCCTACATCAATTACATTACGGTTGTCGTGGCTGGCATCGAAATAAGTAGAGGGATGGCCGCCACTGTATTTATTGGTATGAAAAATAGCGAACAGGTGCGGGTCGGTACCAAAGCTGCCATACACATTTTTTGTATAACGCCACACATCACCCATATATGTATAAGGCCAGGTAACGGAACTGCTAACATCATTGTCGTAATACACAGCTACATCATTATCAAAGAACTTACGATTAAGCAGCTGATTGTGTTCAAACCAATGCTCCTGCCAGGTTGCCGGGGGAGTTTGAGCTAATGCCGTTTGCAGAAGAATGCTTAGAAATAAAGTGTAAACGATTTGTTTCATAGTTAAAGTTTATTAGTTATTGAGTTGTTCAGTTTGGTAGTGCAATACAAACCCGTTTCGGTGCTTTGTGCTTTGAGTGAAAGCAAAAGATCACCGATGCTCCTTTTACAGGAACAGCATACTTTTCCTATTCAATAAATTGATCTGAGTGGTACAAATAGCCTTTACAGGGAGTGGGCCTTTCTGATTTTTACTTGTGCGTTATGACAATACTAATTTACCTTGTTTAGCAAGTACGGGCCAATAAAAAGGTTGCCCCGGTGGGAAATATTTTTATTCACATAAGTTCCTTCGTATATATCTTAGTGATCGTTCAATGGCAGGCCGCGTTTTTGAAACTCTAACCAGTTTACATAATCGGGTCCTTTGCGTTGCTCAACCATGGTAATGCAATCATCAACCGGACAAATAAGCTTGCATAAATTACAACCTACACATTCATCTTCTTTAATGGTATATGTATTGTATGGCTTACCATAAATGAGGTTGATCGATTGATGCGATCCATCTTCACAGGCAATATAACACAGCCCGCAGTGGATACATTTTGTTTGATCTATATTGGCAACAATATGATAATTAATATCCAGTTCTTCCCAATGCGTAAGATGCGGCACCGATTTACCTATAAAATCATCGATGGCCTTAAATCCTTTTTCATCCATCCAGTTGTTCAGGCCTTCGCACATATCTTCCACAATCCGAAAACCATGTTTCATTGCTGCCGTACATACCTGTACGGTAGTAGCACCTAAGAGCATAAATTCAACCGCATCTTTCCAGGTACTTACACCACCAATACCCGATACCGGTACTTTAGCTGTAACGGGGTCCTGACTAATAGTAGCCAGCATTTTTAGCGCAATGGGTTTTACGGCCGGACCGCAATAGCCGCCAAATACAGATTTACCCGCCACGTATGGATTAGGAACAAAGGTATCGAGGTCGATACCTGTAACCGATTGTATGGTATTTATTAATGAAAGGGCATTGGAGCCGGCTTCAACAGCAGCCTTACCAGTTGGCACCACCGAATGTACATTGGGTGTAAGTTTGGTAATAACAGGAATGGTTGCTTTTTCCATAACCCATTCCACTACCAGGCGGGCTATTTCAGGGTCCTGCCCTACCACTGCCCCCATACCGCGTTCGGTCATTCCGTGCGGACAACCGAAATTCAGTTCCAGCCCATGTGCACCGGTATCTTCTACCTGCGCTATAAGCTCATGCCATTTCTCGCGGGTATTATCGGCCATCAGCGAAACGATCATGGCTCTATCGGGGAATAACTTAATACACTCTTTTATTTCGCGCAGGTTAAGTTCCAATGGCCGGTCGCTGATGAGTTCAATATTATTAAGCCCCATTACCTTGGAGCCATTATAGTTCACAGCAGAATAACGGCTCGATACATTCTTCACCTGGCTACCCAATGTTTTCCATACCACTCCACCCCAGCCGGCTTCAAAGGCCCGCAGCACATTGATCTTTTTATCGGTTGGCGGGGCACTTGCCAGCCAAAACGGATTTGGTGATTTTATGCCGAGGAAGTTCGCAGATATATCTGCCATAAAAAAGTTTTTAGTTGCTACGTTTATAAACCTAAATATTTAAGAATAGAAGCCGCACTATCCTTACCTGCCTGTACAGCATCAACAACTTCTTTTCCACCATTCACACAATCGCCGCCGGCAAAAACACCGGCTATATTGGTAGCGCCATCCTTTTGCGCAACGATCTTTCCATTTGAATGCTGCAGTTGGCTGTTGTTTACCAATTCAGAAAAAGGAATTTGTCCGGCCGCTTTTATCACCATATCAACATCCAATGTAAACGTCTCCCCTGTTTCTATGGGCGACCGGCGACCGCTCACATCTGGTTCGCCCAATTGCATCAGGTTGCATACAAGATGTGTTACTTTTCCATTTGCACCATTTAATACTGCCGGCGCCGCCAGCCAAATAACGCGGCACCCATCCAGTTTGGCAATATTCAATTCTTCTTCAGTACAAGGCATTTCTTCCTGTGTTCTACGATACACCAGGGTAACGTCTTTGGCGCCTAAGCGTTTGGCTTGTGTGGCGGCATCGATGGCCGTCATACCCATTCCTATTACCACTACCTTATCACCTACAGGCACCTCTTCGTATACACCGGCACGTATGTTATAAATGAATTTAATGGCATCCACAACACCCATTAGTTCTTCACCCTGAATATCCAGTTGCCGGGCCAGCCCAACACCAAACCCCAGGAATACCGCATCATAATTATTCTTCAATTCCTGGAGAGATATATTCTTACCCAACTCCTGGTTGTATTTAATATCAATGCCACCCAGCGATGTTATGTAATTCACTTCATCTTCACAAAACCGCGGTGTTACCTTGTAAGCAGCAATACCATATGTCATTAAACCACCGCCCTTGCTTTCTTTTTCATAAATAGTTACATCAACACCTTCGCGGCTTAATACATGCGCACAACTCAATCCGGCCGGCCCTGCTCCTACTATTGCCACACGTTTACCAATTGAAGGCTTGCGCTCAAACAGCTTCCACTTCTTTTCCATAGCCTGTTCGGTTGAATAGCGCTGCAGGCGGGCAATAGGTATGGGTGGTTCTTCCAACAAATTATATACACAGGCGCCTTCGCATAATTTCTCAACCGGACAAACCCGCGAACAACCAGCCCCCATAATGTTAGAAACAAAAATAGTGTGTGCCGATCCTTTTACATTATCTGTACTGATCTGCTTGATGAACTTGGGTATGTTTATGCTGGTAGGACAACTTTTAGTACAGGGGGCGTCATAACAAAACAAACAACGATTGGCTTCAACCAGCGCCGATTCTCTACTATCGAACGGTGGGTGAATATCGCTGAAATTTTGATCGTATTGTTCAGCCGTTAACCGGTTGTTTTTGATAGACATGTTTTATTCCAGATTTCAGTTTCAATTTCGGGTCGCAAGATTCAGGTTGCAGGTTACAAGTTTCAGGTTTCAGGGGTTCCGATAATCGCAAAACCCGATACCTTTCAGCCCGCCGCACTTAGCGCCCTGCAACATGCAACCTGCAACTTGTAACAGTATCATTATAACTCAACCAACTTCCCATATGTCTCAGGTCTCCTGTCTCTGTAAAACTGCCAAATACTCCTTACCTCTTCAATCATGTCGAGATTAAACTCGGCCACCAGCAGTTCATCATTATCTTCTGAAGCCTGCGCAAATATTTGTCCGCGCGGATCAACAAAATAACTGGAACCATAAAACTTACCCAGGTTCCAGGGCTTCTCCTCACCTACACGATTTATACAACCCATAAAATATCCATTTGCAGCAGCATGAGCCGGTTGCTCCAGCTTCCATAGGTATTGCGATAAACCTGCAACGGTGGCAGAGGGATTATAAACGATCTCTGCACCATTCAAACCCAGTACTCTGGCCCCATCGGGAAAATGCCGGTCATAACAGATATACACACCTATTTTTGCATATTTGGTTTGAAAGACGGGATAACCCAAATTACCTGGTTTAAAGAAAAACTTCTCCCAAAAGCCCGATGTATGTGGTATATGGTTCTTACGGTATTTTCCAAGATAGGTTCCGTCGGCGTCTATCACAGCTGCGGTATTATATAACACACCGGCCTGTTCCTTTTCATATACAGGAACAATCATCACCATATTGTATTTTTTAGCGTATTCAGCCATACGTTCCGTTGTTGGCCCCGGTACTGTTTCAGCCGATTCGTACCAGGCCCTATCCTGGCCCGGACAGAAATACGGCGTATTAAAGATCTCCTGCAGGCAAAGTATTTGCACGCCCTGCTCACCAGCCCGTTCAATATATGGAATATGCTTTTGCACCATCGCTTCCTTTATCTCTTCTATTGTGCCCTCCCCTTCTGTCTTTGGCAAACTCATTTGTATTAAACCCGATTTTGTTATTCTTGACATAGGTTTTGGTATTGAGTTTTTGTATTTTATTTGGTTCTTGGATCTTATGATTTGAGATTTTTGGTATTATATTTTTTGTTGAACTTTGTTACGCTTAATGAATTTCCCATATCCTTTCTCAATAAAACACTGTTCATTATCTATTGCAACTTTTCCGCGCAGCACAACTGTTTTTACTTTTCCGGTAATGGGCCAGCCTTCATACGCCGAATAATCAACATTCATATGATGCGTAGCGGCCGACAGCTCATGTTCTTCATTGGGATCAAAGATCACGATATCGGCATCGCTGCCCGGCGCCAGTGTTCCCTTGCGGGGAAACATGCCAAATATTTTTGCGGGGTTGGTACAGGCTACTTCTACATACTTATTCAAACTGATCTTTCCCTTATGCACACCCTCACTGAATAATAACTCCATCCGGTTCTCAATAGCCGGATGCCCGTTGGGAATTTTTGAAAAATCATCTTTACCCATCAGCTTTTGCTCCCACTTAAACGGACAATGGTCTGTTGCCACTACCTGCACCAGACCCTGGTTAATGCCGGCCCATAATGTTTCCTGATCTTTTGGCTGACGTAACGGCGGGCTCATCACCCATTTAGCGCCATCAAAATCTTTTTCATATAAAGAGGCGTCGAGGATCAGGTATTGAATACAGGTTTCAACAAACACTTTCTGATTGCGCCGGGTTGCATTACGCACCGCATTCAGCGCGCCTTCACAGGTAAGGTGTACTATATAACCGGGGCAACCGGTGTACCAGGTCATATCAACAAATCGCTCTGAAGCTTCGGCCTCCGTTATCTCGGGCTGCGACAAATAATGATACAAAGGCGATAATTTCTTTTCGGCACGATGTTTTGCTACCAGGTAATCGATCATATCGCCATTGGTGGCGTGTACATTTATCAGACCGCCATTTGCCTTTACTTCTTCCATAAGGCCAATCATTTGCCGGTCGTCGATCATCAGCGCGCCTTTATATGCCATAAAGGTTTTAAAGGAAACAATGCCTTCCTGCTCTATCATCTTTTTTATTTCGGCACGCGTGTTATCATTAAAATCGGTGACAGCCATATGAAAGCTGTAATCACCTACACAGTTATTGTCACTTCGTGAGCGCCATTCATCCAGGGCACTCTGCAATGAATTACCCTGCTTTTGCAGAATAAAATCAATGACCATAGTGGTGCCGCCAAACAAAGCAGCGCGGGTGCCTGTTTCGTAATTGTCGCTTGAGAATGTGCCCATAAATGGCATATCGAGGTGCACATGGGGGTCAATACCACCCGGGAAAACCAGTTTGCCCGAAGCATCTATTTCAGTTTCTGCTTCTACGTTCAGGTTTTTTCCTATAGTCTGTATGGTTTCACCTTCCACATAAATATCGGCAGTGAAATCGGCGTCGGCAGTTATGATCCGTCCGTTTTTAATCAATAGCGACATGAAATGTTTCTTCTTTTGCAGTGAGAGAATCAGATACCAGCGGCTTATACTTACGCATCATGAGCAGGTAAGTAAATCCGGAAATAAAGAAGCCAACAAACCAGGCATAGTTATATAAATGTGAGATCCAGCCAGGCACACTATCTGCCGGCATCACTTTAATAGTAGTGAGAAAACCCGGAATATTAGGCACTATGCCTAACAACAAGGCAATGATGGCGCGATAATTAAAGCCGTTCTTAAAAGTGTATTGCCCGCTTACCTTATACAGATCGGCAGTTGAAAGTT
The DNA here is from genome assembly GCA_024809215.1 of Niastella sp. OAS944. Classification (GTDB taxonomy): domain Bacteria; phylum Bacteroidota; class Bacteroidia; order Chitinophagales; family Chitinophagaceae; genus Niastella. Next base: position 1,325,614 of record JANUBW010000001.1, read on the forward strand.
GTTGCTTGCGAATAAAATAATAATCGGCGATCATAATACCACCAACCGGGCCTAACAAACTTGAATAAGCAATAAGCCATGTAAAAATATAACCCGTAGGATCGGCGATCAGCTTCCAGGGAAAAATGAGTATTCCTAATACGCCGGTTATATAACCACCTTTGCGAAACGAGATCTTGGAAGGCGCCAGGTTGGCAAAATCATTGGCCGGACTAACAATATTTGCAGCAATATTAGTAGCAAGTGTTGAAATAGCCACAGCGATCATGGCCAGGCTTACAAGAATTTTATTCTCGAACCTGCCGGCCAGTACAACAGGGTCCCAAATGGTATTGCCATAAATAATAGTTGTGGCCGATGTAACCACCACGCCAATAAACGCAAAAAGCGTCATAGAGGGTGGCAAGCCAATGGCCTGACCTTTTATTTGCGCCTGCTGGCTTTTGGCATAGCGGGTAAAATCAGGAATATTAAGCGAAAGGGTTGCCCAAAACCCAACCATTCCCGTTAGTGCCGGAAAGAAAAAATCAGCGAACTGTGCCGCCGTAGTAAACCTGGATGGTTGTTGTAGAATAGGGCCTAATCCATTGGATGCATTAATAGCCCAAAATAATAAAGCTAATGCGGCCACGGGTAAAAAGATGGCTTTGAACACCAACAGTTTTCTAATGCTTTCAACACCTAAATAAACAATGAACATATTCAAAGCCCAGAAACCTAAAAAGCATATGAATGGTACAGCCTGTGGGAATAAGGCGGACGCATCAATTTCAGGCAACGAAGGACTCCATACCCTTATCATCTGGTATATCGCTGCACCGCCTATCCAGGTTTGAATACCAAACCATCCACAGGCTACAATTGCCCGCAGTATTGCGGGAATATTAGCACCACGTACGCCAAAACTGGCACGGGCAAAAACGGGAAAGGGAATACCATACTTCGCACCGGCATGTCCGTTAAGGATCATCGGTATCAATACAATGGTATTTCCTAAAAATATGGTGAGAATGGCCTGCCACCAATTCATACCACCGCCTATAAGCGAACTGGCCAGCATATACGTAGGAATACAAAGGCTCATGCTGATCCATAGCGCGGCATAGTTCCAGGTATTCCATTTTCGGTTGGTTACCGGAACAGGGGCAAGGTCTTCACTGTATAGCGACTTATTATTCATATCCATAATGTGGTTATTCCATATGGCAATAGCTGCTAGGTTCAGGAAAGCTTGGGGACGGAGTAAAAGGGCAGGTACGTTCTTCAATTTACGAATTCATCGGCAATTGCAATAGCCTCACTTATTATGGCCAGCCCTTCATCAACTTCTTCTTTTGTAATACTTAATGGTGGAGCAAGGAAAATATAGTTCCAGCGAACAAAGGTGTATAGCCCCAATTCCTTCAGTTTCGCCGCCACCTTGTTCATTATAACCATTTCCTCGGGTTTGGCGTTATAGGGCGCCATTGGCTCTTTTGTCGTGCGGTTCTTCACTAATTCAATACACCCCAGCAAACCGGTATTTCTGAAATCGCCAATACTGGGATGTTTCAATTTCAATTTCGCTACCTGTTCATCAATATAATGCCCCATAGTGGCGGCATTCTCTAACAAATTTTCATCCTCATATATTTTCAATGTTTCCAGTGCTGCCGCACAGCTTACGGGGTGTGCCGAATATGTTAAACCAAGCCACAGCATTCGGTCGTTAAAATGCTCGGCAATGGCATCGCTTACTATCAATGCCCCCAGTGGCAGGTAACCGGCCGTTAAACCTTTGGCTGTAGCAATAATATCGGGCACCACGCCATGATAATCTACCCCAAACCATTTACCGGTGCGGCCAAAGCCGCTCATTACCTCGTCGGCAATTAGCAGAATATTATATTTATCGCACAGCGCCCGTACTTTTTGCAAATAATCGGGCGGGTATTTAATACAACCGGATGTACCGCTTTCGCCTTCCATTATTATTGCAGCAATATTACCGGGCCCTTCAAATTCAATAACCCGCTCAATATGGCTTACACATTCGCGACTACACGAAGTGATCTCTTTGCCCCAGGGGCAACGATAGCAATAAGGATCTTCTACATGAACAACATTCGGCACCTGTTGCGAATCGGAAGCCAGTTTACGCGGATCGCCGCCGGCTGTCATAGCCCCATAAGAAGCGCCATGAAATGCACGATAACGTGCAATGATCTTATACCTGCCGGTATATAAACGAGCGAGCTTGATGGCATTCTCAATAGCAGAAGCGCCGCAAACTGTGAACAGGGTTTTGTTTAATCCGGCGGGTGTTACCGATGCCAGTTTCTTACCTAACTCACCACGCACTTTGGTAACGCAACTGGGTGTTACATAACTTACCTGTTGCATCTGCTCCATAACAGCCTGTGTTATTCGTTGGTTGCCATGACCAATGTTCACGTTCATAAGGCCCGACGAGAAATCGATGTATCGCTTGCCATCATGATCATATAAGTAAACGCCTTTGGCGTATTTAACCGCAATGGGCGCAATACCTTTTTGCTTACTCCATGAAAAGAGGGTGTAATCAAGATTATCCTGAATGATCTCCTGGGTTTCTGATATGGTCTCAGTGTTTGACATATTTCAGTTATTGAAGCTTGATCAATATGAGTGTGGTTGTCGGGAAACGTGAAACGGCAAACGTGAAAGGGTCGCTCATTTTAAAGGTTCGCCTTTAGACGGCAATCGTGAATCGGCAATCGGCAATAATACCCGAAACTTCAGGCCTCGCTAATAGTGAAACGGCACCCCAGCCCTTTCTCTGACCTTTGTTAACCTGTCAACATTTCAACTTGTCAACCACAAGTCAACTCATCAACTGGTTAACCTGTCAACTTTTTTATCATCTTTATCACCTCTATCAACTTCATCAACCTGCCTTTCATTATCACATTAGCAAATTATCACATTATCACATTGTTCTAACTCATCCAATTAACCCCCGCCTCCGGATTCCACTTCACCGTCGACTTCTTCAACTTCGTCCAGAATTCTATGGAGCTTTTTCCGGTAATATCGCCTACGCCAAACTTGCTTTCATTCCAGCCGCCAAAAGAGAAAGGTTCGCGAGGTACGGGCACGCCTACATTTACACCTATCATACCGGCGCTGGCCCTATCGATCACATACCGCGCCATACCGCCGTTTTGGGTAAACACTGATGCAGCATTACCATAAGGATTTGCATTTTCAATGGCCAGGGCTTCATCAACGGTATCTGTACGCATGATGCTTATTACCGGACCAAAGATCTCTTCTTTGGCCACCGCCATATCGGGTTTCACATAATCTATAACGGTAGGTCCCACATAGGTGCCTTGTTCTTTACCGGGCACTGTTGTATGCCGGCCATCGAGCAATATTTTTGCGCCCTGGGCCTCCGCTTCCGAAATATAATGTTCAATACGATCCTTCGATTCCTTATTGATCACGGCACCCAGGTTTTCGCCCGGCACTATCTTCTTTGCTTCCTCACATATTTTTTGAATGATATGATCAACATTACCAACGGCCACCATAGCCGAAGCAGCCATGCAACGTTGTCCGGCACAACCGCTCATAGAGGCCGCAACGTTTTGTGCGGTCATGTCGGCTTTGGCGTCGGGCAGAACAAGCAAATGGTTCTTGGCGCCGCCAAGGGCCAAACATCTTTTATAATGATGCGTAGCACGTTGATAAACGATCTTAGCCACTTTGGTGCTGCCAACAAACGACACGGCTGCAATACCCGGATGATCGCAAATAGCATTTACGATGGAGCTGTCGCCATTCACTACATTGAAAACACCATCGGGCAAACCGGCTTCTTTTAACAATTGGGCCAGCCGGCCCACGTTTAACGGCACTTTTTCAGAAGGTTTTATGATCATGCAATTACCAAGAGCAATGGCATTTGGGATGGTCCAGTTAGGCACCATGCTGGGAAAATTGAATGGCACAATAGAAGCAACCACACCCAGCGGTGCATGTTCGGTGCGGCACTCAACGCCCTTGCTTACCTCAAGTATTTCACCGGTAACCAGTTGCGGAAGCGAAGTGGCAAACTCTGTAAGCTCTATGCATTTTTCTATTTCGGCAACGGCCTCGCCAATCGTTTTGCCATTTTCTTCACTAACCAGTGCAGCCAGCTCCTGTAAATGCTTTTCAAGCAAATGCCGGTACCTGAACAATACCTGTACTCTTTCTTTAATAGGCGTATGGCTCCAACCATGAAAAGCTATTTTGGCTGCACGCACCGCTGCATCGAGGTCTTTGGGGGCCGACAGAGGCACTGCAGACAATACTGTACCATCGAGCGGTGATATAACGGGCAGTGTTTGGTCAGTTGACGCATTCACAAACTGTCCATTGATGTAATTTTGAACAGGTGCGTACTTCATGAGCGGTAAATTTTATAACTACATAATTTGCAGAAAGATGGATAGTAATTTAAAAATAATTTAGTACTGTACCAAAAAACAAGCAATATTTTTATTTTTGTAGCATCTTTGTATTGTATGGAGAAAAATGGTTCCCCCCTTGATGAGCTGGATTTTTCAATTTTATCGTGCCTGCAAAAGGACGGCCGGATGTCGTTTACCGTTATTGCAGAAAAATTGAATGTATCTATTGGCACCATTCGTACCCGCGTGAATAAATTAATTGAAGAAGGCACCATTAACATTATTGGGCGTGTAAATCCCGACAAAGTTGGGTTCAGGGCCTATGCACATATTGCTGTGTTTGTACGGCCCGCTACCTTTAAGGAAAAAGTTGCCCAAAAAATATCTAAACGGCCCGAGGTGAGCTTTTTGGCCATGACATCGGGCGATTATGATTTAGAGGTAGATGTAATGTGCCGCGATAATGATCACCTGGTTGAATTTGTTAATGACATTTCTAAAATTGAGGGCGTATATCAAACAAAGACCACGCTGTACTTCAAAGTATACAAATACGCACAGCCCGACCTGAACTTATTGAAATAAGCCACCAATATTTAGTTTATAGTTCCTGGCTGCAATAAACCAGGAACTATAAACCCATCTACCGAATACAGCTGAAAGCTAAAAGCCTAAAGCCGAAGGCTAATACAGCTTCGCGCTTCGCTGTCCGCTGTTGAGGTAACTCAAAACCTGAAACTCTGATTACTTTTTGTATTCCTCGTCAACTCGTCAACGTATCACCCCGTCAACTAACAACTATGTCAATGAGCTTTTGATATCTACAGCAAACATACAACGGTTAAAAATGACCTATCCTGCAATCACCTTGAATAACCTGTTTTGACCTTATTATACCTTGTTTTACCAATAATTATCCCTTTCTGACGCTTTTGTCGCGATTTTAGCCTGTTTTGAATTACTTCAGCACTGGTTCATCTTCGTACCTGGTTCGTTCCAAGAATACCTTTTGGCTACCCATTTGCTACCCCCGCACTACCTTTTTACCAGTGAAACACTACCCTTTTTACTACCCTTTTACTACCCCCTGTCATAGCGAAAGGGGTAGCACAGGGGTAGTGTTTTAGTAGTTTTCAGGTAGCTAAGAGGTATACGAAATACGAACCAGGAACGGTCTTGCCCCCTTACATTTTGCCCTATTTTCGTTAACTTTAAAGAAACCGGTTAGCCATTGATCAAATTCATTCTCAATAATAAGAACATTGAAACCAGTGCTCCCCCAGGGATGACGTTGCTGGATTTTGTTCGTTATCACCAACATTTAACCGGCACCAAAGTAGGTTGTAATGAAGGCGATTGCGGCGCCTGCACCATGTTGATCGGTGAATTGAAAAATAATGAATTACAGTACAGCTCCCTTACCAGCTGCCTTACGCCATTAGGGAATGTACATGGCAAACATGTGGTGACTATTGAAGGGTTGAACATGGAGGGACTGAACCCAATACAGCAGGCCATGTATGATGAGTCAGCAACGCAGTGTGGATTTTGCACACCCGGTTTTGTAGTGTCCCTGGCCGGCTTTTGCTTAAGCAATAAAACAGCCACTGCACAAAATGCCGTTGCACACATTGACGGAAATATCTGCCGCTGTACCGGTTATAAATCTATTGAAAGGGCCGCGGGCAAAGTAGCACAATTAATGCAGACAAGGCATCAGGAAGAACCCGCAACTTTTGTTGCCGAACAAAAGATATTGCCCCACTGGTTTGCAACCATCAAACAAAAGTTATATGCGCTACAAACCGAATTGAACGGACAACTTCATACCACGCCTGCCACAGAATGGGTGGGCGGCGGCACCGATGTGTACGTGCAAAAGCACGACGTTATGCAGAGCGCTGATATCAGGTTCCTGTTACATGATGAACGATTGAAAGGCATTACGCAAAAAGACAACCGATGCATTATTGGTGCATCCGCCACTGTAACTGAATTAAGCGAGTCGCCGGTATTGCAACATTATTTTCCCCGGCTGGCTGAGCATATAAAACTGGTATCATCTACCCCAATCCGTAATATTGCTACTGTAGGCGGTAACCTCATCAATGCCTCGCCCATTGGCGACCTTACCATTTTCTTATTGGCCCTGGATGCTACACTGGTATTCAGCAATGGTGAACAAACACATGAGCTGCCATTAAGACAATTATACAAAGGTTATAAAACACTCGATAAACAACCGGAGGAACACCTGGAATCAATTTCGTTTGAACTGCCAGGCGTTAACACTTATTTCAATTTTGAAAAAGTAAGTAAACGAACCAACCTCGATATTGCCAGTGTGAATACCGCTATTTGTTTAACCATGCAAGGCGACATCATTCAGCACGTTCGTATTTCAGCCGGTGGCGTGGCACCTGTTCCTAAATTACTTGATAAAACAAACGCATTTCTCAAAGGTAAGTTAGTAACCGACCCAACGATTGCTGAAGCAATTGCGATTGCACAAACAGAGATATCACCCATCAGCGATGCAAGGGGCACAGATGAATACAAGCGATTGCTTTTAAGCCAATTGATAAAAGCCCATTTTATAACAGTAGCTGAAAATGCAATACGTTACCTGTTATGAAGAATATAGATGCATATACACACCTGCGGGGCGAATCCATTTACCTGGATGATATCCCTTTAATACAAGGCACTTTGTTTGGCGCTGCATTTGGTTCTCCCATAGCACATGGCGCCATCAGCGAGCTGGATACCAGCGAAGCGGCTGCCCTTCCGGGTGTGGTGCGTATCTTCACTTATAAAGATATCCCAGGAGAGAACCAGATCGGTGGTATTGTTCCAGATGAGCCCCTGCTGGCCGATCATGAAGTACATTTCTGCGGCATGCCGGTAGCATTTGTTGTTGCCGACTCAGTTGAGGCGGCCCGCACTGCTGTAAAGAAAATAAAAGTTACCATCGATCCTTTCCATGTGATCACAGATCCACGCGAAGCTCAGGCATTAGGCGAATTGATTGTTCCCGCCCGCACATTTCAATTGGGTAATACCACAGAAGGCTGGCAACAATGTACCCACATTTTCGAAGGCAGGGCCGATACCAACGGCCAGGAACACCTATATATTGAAACCCAGGGTGCATATGCCGTTCCGCAGGAGCATAACGCCATAAAAATATATTCATCAACACAAGGGCCTACAGCTGTGCAACGGGCAGCATGCCGTGTACTTGGTTTGCCCATGCACCTTGTTGAAGTAGAAGTGAACAGGTTGGGTGGCGGCTTTGGCGGCAAGGAAGATCAGGCAAATACATGGGCTGCGTTGTGTGCACTGGCGGCACATCATTTAAAACGTCCGGTCAAATATTCCCTGCATCGCATGGAAGATATGGCTATGACGGGTAAACGCCATCCCTATTCTGCCGACTTTAAGATAGGCCTTAATGATGCACTGAAGATCATTGCATACGAAGTAACGTTCTATCAAAACGCCGGCGCTGCAGCCGACTTATCACCTGCTGTGCTGGAACGTACCTTGTTCCATTGCACCAACTCCTATTTTATTCCTAATGTAAAAGCAACTGCTTATAGCTGCCGTACGCATTTACCACCTAATACCGCTTTTCGCGGTTTTGGCGGCCCGCAAGGTATGTTTATGATTGAAGCTGCTATTACAAAAGCAGCGGAAACACTGGGCGTGGAGGCTTCAACCATCCAGGAGAAGAACCTGTTACAAACCGGTGATGAATTTCCTTATGGACAAAAAGCCCAAAGTGAGGCGCCTGAGTGTTGGCATAAGGCCAGGGCTATCTATGATCTTACCGCCATGCGTAACAAAGTGGAAAGCTTTAACGCTGCCAACAAATGGCATAAGAAAGGACTGGCCTGTATGCCGGTTTGTTTTGGAATATCGTTCACCAAAACCCTCATGAACCAGGCCCGTTCATTGGTACACGTGTATACCGATGGCAGCGTTGGCATAACTACCGGCGCCGTTGAAATGGGTCAGGGCGTGAATACAAAAATATTACAGGTGGCAGCACAGGTATTCTCTATTCAACCCGACAAAATAAAAATACACACTACCAATACTTTTAAGATCGCCAATACTTCGCCCTCTGCAGCCAGCGCCACTGCCGACCTAAACGGAAAAGCTACCCTACTTGCCTGCACCGCCATAGCAAACAGGTTAAAGAAAATGGTTGCAGAAGAACTGAATATAAATGCAGAAACCATTACATTAAAAGATGAATATGTTTGGGTTAATGGTGAAAGAACCGATCGCGACTGGCAATCGCTGGTAATGGCCGGACATATAAAACGTATTGGGCTTTCGGAGCATGCGCATTATGCCACACCCGAGATCCATTTCGACGCCACAAAAGAGAAGGGCCATCCGTTTGCATACCATGTTTACGGAACTGCATTGGTTGAAGTAACGGTTGATTGTATACGCGGAACCTATACAATAGACACAGTAAAAGTGGTACATGATTTTGGTACCAGCATGAATACAGCTGTTGATCTGGGCCAGATAGAAGGCGGTATTGTACAGGGCATTGGCTGGATGACCATGGAGGAAGTGGTATATGATGAAAAAGGTAAACTGCGCTCCAATGCACTCTCCACTTATAAGGTACCCGATATTTATTCGGTACCGAAAGAAATAGCTGTTGATTTTCTGCAAACGCCCAACGATAACCTGGCCGTATTTAAATCAAAAGCGGTAGGCGAACCGCCGCTGATGTACGGTATTGGCGCTTATTTCGCATTGCGGAATGCAGTACGTGCCTTTAATAAAAACGGGCAATTTCCATTTTCCGCCCCTATGACGCCCGAGAAAGTTTTAATGGCATTATATCAAATACCAACGGAAGGAGCTGTTCAAACCCATGAAGAAACAATTAAGTATTTGGCAGTTGATAAATAAAAGTCTGCAGCAAGAGGTGCCGGTTATGTTGTTGTATGTGCTGGAAAGTAAAGGAAGCAGTCCGGGCCGCCAGGGCTTTTTTATGGCCGTGAATACAGCCGGTGAAATTGAAGGTTCCATTGGTGGCGGTATTATGGAACATAAGTTTATTGAAACTGCAAAAGACCAATTAAAAGAAGCGGTACATCTTACATTCTCTGACCTGCGCAATGTTTATACTGTTACACCGCAATTCATCATCAAAAAACAGATACATAATAAATCGGCTACGGCTAATCAAAGCGGCATGATCTGTTCTGGTGAGCAAACGATTTTACTGTACCGGATAATGTACCAGGATGGCCCGGCCATAGAACAGATCATAAAAAGCCTTGAGCAAAACTCCAATGGTACATTACAATTATCACCTGCCGGTTTACAATTCAATCATAAGGCACCTGCCAATGATTTCTATTTCACTATAACATCAGAAACAGATTGGGTATACAGGGAAAAGACAGGCTATAAAAATCACCTGCACGTTATTGGCGCGGGTCATTGCGCATTGGCTCTTTGCCGGCTGATGCAGGAAATGGAGTTCTTTATTCATTTGTACGATGACCGAAGCGATTTGAAAACATTCAATGAGAACAATTATGTACACGAGAAGAAAGTGATAGATGGTTACGAAGAAACAGCAGCATTGATCCCGGATGGAAATAACCAATATATAGTTGTGATGACAGCAGGCTATAGAACCGATGATATTGTAGTTAGAGCGCTTTGGAATAAACAGTTTAGGTATTTTGGCGTGTTGGGCAGTAAGAGTAAGATAGAGAAAATGTTTACTGATTATCGTGCCGAAGGAATAGCTGATTCTTTATTACAACCAATTCATGCGCCAATGGGTATTTCAATTCACAGCCAAACCCCGGAAGAAATTGCCATTAGTATTGCGGCGGAAATTATTCGGGAGAAGAATAGCGTTTGAGGATTTCGTCCAAATTCTTAATCTTAGACAAATGCTCGTTTGCTTCGGCTATTTTACGGGCAACTGCGCCTGTTGGTTTTGCAGGTTTCATGTTGTCATCAATTGTAAATGTAAACTCTCTTTTAAAAAGCTTACTGTAAAACTTTGTTTTCTTTTTCATATTTCAAATATAATGAATTTTTCTCTTAACTAAAAAGGCCTTGACATTCAATCCCTTCCGAAACCGGACGAATTCCCAATCCCCATTAACATCGGCTAAAATATCAAACATCTCTGACAATTCCTCTAAGTGCAAACTGATCGCAATTCTATAAAGCCTTGTCCTATGCGCTGTGCTACCTGCGAAAAAAACATACCTATCAGGAAATCTATTTGTATACCTATCAACAACATTTAATATAGTTGCTAATATCTTATTCCGATCGCCATTATTACTAATAGTTAAATCATCCAGCTCACCATAGTTATTAATGTCTCCAAAAGCTAGATTAAATATACCAGGTTTGAAGGTAGGTGTAAATAACACCCGTTTTCGAATCCTACCATTCTGTCCAACACTTATAAACTCGAAAGAGCTAAATTCTGCGTCAATATCCACTTCTTCGTATATCTCATACTTCTTCATCACCAAATATATCCAATACACCCCTCTCCTATCCGACAACAAACGCTTATCCCGTTTCTTCTTGATCACAAACAAATCATCAACCAACACTACAACAGATTCACTGCACTTTTAAACCCACACGACTAAATTTATTTACCTGTGCCACTGATCTGTATCGTTTTTTTGCTTAACTTAAATAATTGCCTGCCATTGAGTATTTCCATTATTACATACTGAATTTTCATATTTATCTATGCATCTGACACCAAGAGAATCGGAAAAACTATTATTGTTTTTAGCCGGTGAACTGGCTGAAAAACGTAGAGCGCGTGGATTGAAATTGAATTACCCCGAAGCCATCGCCCTTATCAGCAGCCATCTGCAGGAAGCCGCCCGCGATGGCAGATCAGTAGCCGAACTTATGCAATATGGCGCCACCATTTTAACCCGCGATGACGTTATGGAAGGTGTACCCGAAATGATCCCTGAAATTCAAATTGAGGCCACATTCCCCGATGGTACCAAACTGGTCACAGTACACGATCCTATCAGATAACAATAAACTATATTGCATGATCCCAGGCGAATATATCTTACAACAAGATGACATCATTGCCAATGCCGGCCGCACAACCGCTACAGTTGTTGTTGTCAATACCGGCGACCGTCCCGTTCAAATAGGTTCTCACTTTCATTTCTTTGAAGTAAACCGTCAGCTGCAATTTAACCGGCAGGCAGCTTATGGCATGCGACTAAACATACCGGCAGGCACAGCCGTACGGTTTGAACCCGGTGAAGAAAAAGAAGTGCACCTGGTATCATATGGAGGCGATAAAAAAATATACGGATTTAATAAACTGGTAAATGGTAATATCTCATGAGCCTGCACATCAATCGCATCAAATATGCCAATATGTATGGCCCTACAACAGGCGATAAAGTACGCTTAGGAGATACTGAATTGTTTATTGAAATTGAAAAAGACTTTACCGTTTATGGCGATGAAGCCAAATTTGGCGGCGGTAAAACCATCAGGGATGGCATGGCACAATCGGCTCGCGCAACGCGCAATGAGGGTGTACTGGACCTTGTGATCACCAGCGTAATGATCATCGATCACTGGGGTATTGTGAAAGCCGACATTGGAATAAAAGATGGAAAGATAGTAGGTATTGGTAAAGCGGGCAATGCCGACACTATGGATGGCGTGGATGCCGATATGATCATTGGCGCATCAACCGAAGTACATGGTGGCGCCGGTCTTATTGCAACTGCCGGCGGTATCGATACGCATATTCATTTCATTTGTCCGCAACAAATAGATCATGCGTTGTTCAGCGGCATTACGACTATGATAGGTGGTGGTACGGGCCCGGCAGATGGCACCAACGCCACCACCGTAACACCCGGGGCCTGGAACATTCAAAAGATGCTGGAAGCGGCTGATGCCTTTCCCATGAACCTGGGCTTTTCAGGTAAGGGTAACTGCGCAGCATTACCGCCGTTAGAAGAACAAATAGCAGCCGGCGCCTTAGGTTTAAAGATCCACGAAGACTGGGGCAGTACGCCGGCCGTCATCGATGCTTCGCTTCGCATAGCTGATCAGTATGATGTTCAGGTTGCCATTCATACAGATACATTAAATGAAGCCGGCTTTCTGGAAGATACGATCAATGCAATAAATGGACGAACGATACATACATACCATACCGAGGGCGCCGGGGGCGGACATGCTCCCGATATTATCAAGGCGGCCATGTATCAATATATTCTTCCTTCTTCAACTAACCCCACCCGACCGTTCACTGTAAATACGATCGATGAACATCTCGATATGCTGATGGTTTGTCACCACCTCGACAAATCAGTGCCTGAAGATGTTTCTTTTGCCGATTCAAGAATACGCCCTGAAACAATTGCAGCTGAAGATATTCTGCACGACCTTGGTGTATTTAGTATGATGAGTTCCGATTCACAAGCCATGGGCCGCGTGAGTGAGGTGATCATCCGCACCTGGCAAACCGCTCATAAAATGAAAGTGCAGCGCGGCGCCTTACCCGAAGATGAGGGTAAAGGCAACGATAATTATCGCATAAAAAGATATGTAAGCAAGTATACCATTAACCCGGCTATTACTCATGGAATTTCATCTTATGTAGGTTCATTGGAAGCTGGTAAACTGGCCGATCTGGTTTTATGGAAACCAGCGTTGTTTGGCGCCAAACCTGAAATGATCATCAAAGGCGGGATGATCATTGCCAGCAGAATGGGCGATCCCAATGCATCCATTCCTACCCCACAACCTGTCATATACCGGCATATGTTTGGAGCCTATGGAAAAGCATTACATGCTACGTCCGCAACGTTTGTTTCTAAACTATCGCTTGAAAGAAATATTGTTCAACAATACGCACTGCAAAAAATGATCTTGCCTGTAATGAACTGTCGCGCCATTTCAAAAAAAGATATGGTGCATAACAATGCTACACCAGTGATAGAAGTAAATCCCGAAAACTATGAAGTAACAGTAGATGGCAAACCGGTAACCTGTGAACCAATTGCTGTAGCGCCGCTGGCCCAACGATATTTTTTGTTCTAAACCAACCACGATGTTAATTCAACAAAAATTAGATAACATAAACGCTATCGATATCAACAACCGTAATATCGACTGGTTGCAGCTGCAATGGTACGAAGCCGGCAAACGGATATTACGCAGGCAAACCCTGGCGGGCAATGACATTTCCTTAAAGTTCCCCGATAAGAACCCGGCACTCACCCAGGGAGATGTATTGTATGTAAGCGATTCGCTCATCATTGCTGTTGAGATCCTACCCTGCGATGTATTGGTTATTCAACCTGCTAACCCGTTCGAAATGGCTTCCGTTTGTTACGAGATCGGCAATAAACATCTGCCGCTATTCCTCGATAATAACGAGCTGCTTGTTCCTTTTGAAATGCCATTATTCAGGCAGTTATCAGCTCAGGGATATGCCATAAAACAGGATAAAAGAAAATTACTTCACCCATTGAGATCAACGGTTGCACCTCATGCGCACAATAACGGCAGCTTGTTTTCAAAGATCATGCAATTAACAAACGCTACCGAATGAATTCAGCCTTGCTACGTCTGCTTCAACTTTGCGACCCTGCATTACCTGTTGGCGGGTTCTCGCATTCTGCCGGTTTGGAAACGTATGTGCAACTTGGAATTGTAAAAGACGCTGCTACCGCAAAAGCTTTTGTTACCGGTATGTTATCGCAGAATATTCATTATACAGATGCGGCCATTGTTTCCCTTGTATATGATGCAATAATAGCCAATGACATCAATGAATTAAAACAACTCGATGACCTGTGCACGGCAGTTAAACTGCCTAAAGAAATGCGAATGGCCAGTCAAAAATTAGGCGCGCGGCTTATTAAGATCTTTCAACCACTGTGTAATAACATCTGGCTAAGTTGCTATGCAGCCGCTGTTAATGCAAAAGAATTGCAGGGCAATTACTGTATTGCGTTTGGAATAATTGCGCATGCTTTGCAAATATTAAAAACAGATGCGCTTACAGGCTTTTATTACAATGCAGCAGCAGGGTTTGTCACCAACAGTGTAAAGCTGGTTCCGTTAAGCCAGCAAACCGGACAGGAGCTATTGTTTGCATTACAGCCCCTGATAACCGGGCTTGTTCAAAAAAATGTACGGGCCAATAAAGACCTGCTCGGTGTATGTTGCCCGGGTTTTGATATTCGCAGCATGCAACATGAGCAATTGTATTCCAGATTGTATATATCGTAAAACAGCCGCAAGCTACAAGCTGTTAGCTGTAAGCCCGCGCGGCAGCAAAAAATACTGATATGGAAAGAAAGTATATAAAGATAGGCATCGCCGGTCCTGTTGGTTCAGGTAAAACGGCATTGATAGAGCGTTTGACGCGAAGGTTATTTCCCGCTTACAGCATTGGCGTTATTACGAATGATATTTATACAAAAGAAGATGCAGAATTTCTTACCAAAAACAGTACGCTGCCGGCTGATAGAATTATTGGTGTAGAAACCGGTGGCTGCCCCCACACAGCCATTCGCGAAGATGCCAGTATGAATCTGGAGGCTGTAGAGGAAATGGCTGCGCGTTTTAGTGACGTGCAAATAATTTTTATTGAAAGCGGTGGCGACAATTTATCAGCTACTTTCAGTCCCGACCTGGCCGACCTAACCATATTCGTAATAGACGTGGCAGAAGGCGATAAAATTCCCCGCAAAGGCGGTCCCGGCATTACCCGCAGCGATCTGCTGGTGATCAATAAAATTGATCTTGCCCCATATGTAAATGCCAGCCTTGAGGTAATGGAACGTGATGCCCGCAAAATGCGCAATGGCCAGCCCTTTGTATTTACCAACCTAATGAGTGATGAAGGCTTACCCCATGTGATCAATTGGATAAAGAAATACGCCCTATTGGAAGAAACAGAAGAACCAACCCTTTACCGTTGATATCACATTTACACATACAAACAGCCGAACGCCATGGTATAAGCTACCTTAAACAAAGCTATTATACGCCGCCTTTTAAAGTGGCCAATATTACTGAAGATAAAAAGGCAGGGCCGTTACACCTGATGCTGATGTGTTCCTCCCCGGGCATTTTAGACGGCGACGACTATCAGTTAAAGATCAACATTGAAGAAAATGCCCACCTCCATCTTCACACGCAATCATACCAGCGCCTGTTCAATATGAAACAGGGCGCGCGGCAAAAGCAGGAAGTGTATCTTCAAAAAAATGCATCGCTTATATACATTCCCCATCCCGCCGTGCCGCACCGGCAATCGATTTTTTCTTCTCATAATGAGATCTATTTGCAAGAGAATAATCTACTAATGTGGGGCGAACTGTTAACCTGCGGCCGTAAATTAAACGGAGAACATTTTGACTTTATCAAATATCATAGCATAACAGATGTATACATAAATAGCCGACTGGCTATTAAAGAAAACTGGCTTGTACAACCTGGTATCACCAATATGCAGGTTATTGGGCAATGGGAAGGCTATACACACCAGGCCAGCCTTATAATTATAAAAGAAGATGCATTGCAGTTTTATGATGCCCTTAACCAATTCTTATTGCAGCAACCACAAATAACCTTTGGCATCAGTACTTTGCCGTATAAAGGTTTAATTGTACGAATATTAGGCTACAAGGCTGAACAACTATTCACATGTTTGAACCGGATTGCAGCAATGATACCTTCAAACCAGGTGCATACATGATAACAGAATTACAAATATTACTAATAACGGCTATAGGCATCGCCTGTTTACATACGCTTACCGGTCCCGACCACTATTTACCATTCATTGCGCTTTCCAAAGCCAGGGGCTGGCGATTTGGCAAAACACTTATGTGGACAGTCATCTGTGGCTGTGGTCATGTATGGAGTTCCGTGCTTTTAGGATTGGGTGGCGCCGCTCTTGGCTGGTCAATTGCAAAGATCAGTTGGCTGGAAAATATTCGCGGTGGTATGGCGGGCTGGGTGTTATTACTCTTTGGACTGATATATGGCATTTGGGGCTGGGTAAGGGTTTTTCAAAATAAAAAGCATAAACATTTTGATACTGTTGAAGATGGTTCCATTTATGTATGTGAACATAAACATAGCGTGGCGGTTCTACCCAAAGAAAGATATAAAGTAACTCCCTGGGTTATGTTTATCATCTTCTTATTAGGTCCCTGCGAACCAATGATACCATTACTGTATTTTCCTGCTGCTAAAAATAACTGGTGGAGTATGATCCTGCTGATCACCGTGTATACCTGCTGCACGCTAATCACCATGCTGATAATGGTTATACTGGGATATTACGGCATCTCCTTCCTGAAAACAGAAAAACTGGAGAAATATGTTCACGTACTGGGAGGGTTAAGCATTTTTATCTGTGGCGCCGGAATGGTGTTCTTAGACTGGTAAATATTACTCACGAACTACTGTACCCGTAATATAGCCATATGGTTCATCGGTAGCAATAAAGACCTCATTCTTATTATCAACTCCAAACTGCTCAAGATTAAAAAGAATATGATGTTTATTAGGCATTTTTAAAGTGATGTCGTTCACTGCTCCGTATTTCTCCAACACGGCTTCGCCCATGGCAAACAAAGTATGCTGCACAGAAAGGCTTTGATGATTGGCAAATGTTTGCAGTAATGTAGTTCGTATGCCATTAAACAATTCAACAAAAAGAACTTTAGATGAATTATAGGTCCAGCTTACTTCGCATTGGGTGGAAAGAATACGATCGTTGGTTTCCTTTAATGTGGTATACTGGTCTTTGATATAATTCTCAAAAGCCGAGTCAGTAGTTTTAAGGATCAGCAGATCGGCAATACCAGAAGTGACTTCGATACCATTTTCATTCTGAACAATAACGGCAGTATGCTTTTCAGTGCCGCCGCTGCAATAAGCATGCGGATGATATTTGCCTTCAAAGTGCATCCGTTTCCAACTGTGTTCGGTTAATTCTATACGGGCCTGGGAAACCGGCCGGTTATTGCTAACAAAGTAATTGGCCAGGTACAATCCAAACGATTCAATAGACGAAACAAAATGTTCCTTTGCCAGGGCATACACCGTATTCTTTTGCGTATCGGTAGGAAGAATTTTAGTGTTATCACCCCTAGTATGCGCTGTTTCAAAATCGCCCTCCAGCACTACATTTACAGAGATCTGCCTGAACTCGTGGTATTCGGGGTGCCGGATGATCTTTGAAAGGTTTACAGCATTTTTACCATACGTATTCTTTCCCAGTTTAATAGACATAGCAGCGTATTTTGGTTAATGTATACTCAATTTAAAGAATTAATTGTCTATTTTAGTAGAGACTTCAATTATTAACCTATGGACATTCTGTGTATCAGAGGTAAAAACATATGCACCCCTGAAGGGATCAGGGCAGGCTATGTAATGATACAGAATGGCCTTATTTCTGATGTAGCCGAAAATCTATCCCCAAGCCTCAGTCGCGAGGTCATAGATATTGGCGATTCCTTCCTAATGCCAGGGCTGGTTGACCCGCATGTGCATCTCAACGAACCGGGGCGTACCAATTGGGAAGGGTTTGCAACAGGCACCCGCGCTGCTGCAGCCGGCGGCATTACCACGCTGGTTGAT
The DNA here is from genome assembly GCA_024809215.1 of Niastella sp. OAS944. Classification (GTDB taxonomy): domain Bacteria; phylum Bacteroidota; class Bacteroidia; order Chitinophagales; family Chitinophagaceae; genus Niastella. Next base: position 1,343,718 of record JANUBW010000001.1, read on the forward strand.
ATGCCGCTGAACTGTTCACCCGTTACCACTACAGCCGCCGCCTTTGACCAAAAAGCCAAAGCAGCCGAAGGACAGCTGCAGGTAAACTGTGGTTTCTGGGGTGGCGTAGTCCCCGGCAATCATACACAGATTGAGCCATTGATAGATAAAGGTGTGTTGGGATTTAAAGCATTTCTTACACATAGCGGCATAGATGAATTTCCTAATATTACCGGGGATGATCTGCAAAAAGCCATGCCCATTATTGCCAGGCATAACCTGCCGTTGCTGGTACATTGTGAAATTAGCACCAACCTGGTACCAGGTGGCGATGAACGTTCTTACCTGCATTACCTTTCTTCCCGGCCCAAAGACTGGGAAGATAAAGCCATTGCCCTAATGATACGATTGTGTGAGCTATACAATTGTCGTGTACATATTGTGCACCTGTCATCGGCCAACTCAATTGCACCAATAAAGCAGGCCAAAGAAAAAGGCTTACCCATTACTGTTGAAACAGCGCAGCATTATTTGTATTTTAATGCGGAAGAGATACCCAATGCGCAAACCGCTTATAAATGTGCACCCCCTATTCGTGAAAAAGCAAATAACGAACAACTATGGCAGGCTTTGCAGGAAGGTATTATTGATTTTGTTGCAACCGATCACTCGCCGGCCCCGCCCGAGATGAAAGAATCATCATCGGGAAATCTAATAAAGGCCTGGGGCGGCATTGCATCTTTGCAGCTGGCATTACCAATACTCTGGACGGCCGCACGTAAACGGGATATACCGGTTATGAATATGGCCAAATGGCTTAGCGCCAACCCGGCACTGCTGCCAGGTTTGAACAGGTCAAAAGGTAAGATAGCGCGGGGATATGATGCAGACCTCGTTGTATGGGATCCCAATAAGAAATTCACCGTTACTGCAGAACAATTGCATCACAAACATAAAACAACTCCGTACCTCAACCAGCAACTGTATGGTGTGGTAGAACAAACCTGGTTGCAAGGAAAACTGGTTTTTGATCACGGGAACTTCCCTTTATTGAACAAAGGAAAAATAGTTACACTTGATACCCCATAACCAACAACTGGCAACCGTTATCCTGCAACGGATTGATGAACTGGCTTCCATAAGCGAAGTCACCGGCGCCATTACGCGCACATTTGGCACAGAAGCATTTATAAAAGGCCGCTCACTTGTTGCTCAATGGATGCAACAGGCGGGTTTGCAAACCCACATTGATAACATTGGCAATGTAAGAGGCAGGCTGCCATGCCCTACCCCCGGCGCCAAAACACTGGTTATTGCTTCGCATATTGATACTGTTTTTAATGCCGGTAAGTTCGATGGGCCACTGGGCGTGCTCACAGGCCTCGTCCTTATTGAACAACTGATAGAACAAAAGAAAACACTGCCATTTCATATTGAGCTTATTGGCTTTAGCGACGAAGAAGGCTGCCGTTTTCATACTACTTATTTAGGAAGTAAAGTAGTGGCCGGCCAATTCGACAACAACCTGCTTGGCAAACAGGATGCTGCCGGCAATACGCTCGGCGATGTAATAAAAGCAATGGGTGGTAATACCGACCTGTTGTCCAATGATGCCATTACAGCCGCTAATTGGTTGGGCTATTTTGAGATCCATATTGAACAGGGACCCGTGTTATATGAAAAACATATTCCCGTTGGTATTGTAACCGCCATTGCCGGACAAAAAAGAATTGCCCTTACATTTAAAGGCGAAGCAGGGCATGCGGGAACTGTGCCTATGCATATGCGAAACGATGCCCTTTGTGCCGCTTCGGAATTTATACTGGAAGCAGAAAGGTTTGCTGCCAGCCATATGCAACAGGTAGTAGCAACCGTGGGCACATTAAATATTCCTAATGCAGCCAGCAATGTAATTCCCGGCGAAGTAAGCTGTACCCTCGATCTCCGCAGTCCCAGTCAGCAGGTGTTAAACTCGTGTTACACGTATCTTGAGCAATTGGGTTCAGCTATTTGCCAACGGCGAAAGATCACCTTCGACTGGCAACTGGTACAGGAATCAAAACCGGTAAACTGCGATGCCAATATGAACAGGCTGCTTGCCAATGCTATTCGCCAAACGGGCTATGATGTCATCAACCTGGTAAGCGGAGCGGGCCATGATGCAGTAGCGGTTTCAGCAATATCACCCGTTACCATGTTGTTTGTTCGTTGCTATAAGGGTATAAGTCATAACCCGTTGGAAAATGTAGAACTAAAAGATCTGGCGGCAGCTGTTGATGTATCGGCCGCATTCATAAATTCGCTTATTCAAAAATATAACAAGGGTTAACATGGAAATTTCAGCGCTAACAAGATCGGTAGTAAAAAGCAATCATGCGGTTATTTGTCCCGATGGATATGTTAACAGCAACGTTCCGGGCTGGGCGAATTGCACCGTAAATGTGATCATTAACGAGCAAATGGGCGCCCGGCTTTGTCAAACGTTGATCACATTGCAAAAAGAAGGAAGTCTTACAGGCAGCACCCAACAATCACAAATATTCTTTTACGTAATATCGGGAAAGTGCAAGGCTACTGTTAGTGGAGAAACACAGGTATTGACCAACGGGCAGTTTGTATATGTGCCCATTCAAAAAGATTATGTATTCGACGAAGTAACACCCGGCACCCAAATACTTACTTTTCACAAAGTATATGAGCCGCTACAGGAAGCCCCGGTGCCTTTGACCCTGTTTGGCGATGCAGCCAAAGTGCCTGGCCCAAGTTATTTAAATGATCCTGCATTGCGGTTACAGGTATTGTTGCCCGACAACTTATCGTTCGACATGGCGGTGAATATTTTTACTTATGACTCCGGCGGGCATTTGCCGTTTGTAGAAACGCACATCATGGAACATGGTTTGCTGTATTTGCAGGGGCAGGGCGTGTATATGCTCGACCATCAGTGGTACCCAATAAAAAAGGGCGATTCCATTTGGATGGCGCCCTATTGTCAACAATGGTTCACAGCTATGGGAAAAGAACCGGCTGTTTATATTTACTACAAAAACGTGAACCGGTTCCCAACACTGGTGTAACCATTCCTCAACCATCAAAAATCAATAACTATGACCATCGCCGAATTCGATCATCTTGATGTAGAAGAGAAAAAGAAGTTGCTGCACACCTGTTGCGGCAGCACCGCCTGGGTAAATAATGTGATAGCGGCCTTACCAGCCGAAGACCTGGTCGATCTGTTGGAAATAGCCGAGGAACAATGGTATGCCTGCCATGAAGCCGACTGGCGGGAAGCATTTTCACATCACCCACAAATTGGCGATATCGATTCATTAAAAGAAAAGTTTGGTGCCACGGACCAATGGGCAGCAGGAGAACAGGCGTCAGTACAGCAAGCCTCGGAGAAAACGTTGGAGCAACTGGCAGAAGGCAACCAGGTATACAAAGAACGGTTTGGTTATATATTCATCGTATGCGCCACCGGCAAATCGGCCGATGAAATGTTGATGTTATTGAACCAGCGATTGTATAACAATCCGGATGTTGAAATACAGGTAGCAATGGAAGAACAATTAAAGATCACCAAACTGAGGCTTGAAAAATTATTCGGCATTACAACTTAATCAATACAACACATGAGCCAGCTAACCACCCATATACTCGATACTACCCAGGGCAAACCAGCCGCCGGTGTTGAAATTGCGCTTTACCAACAGCACCAAACCGACTGGAAAGAGATCGTTCGGGGCTTCACCAATAACGATGGCCGTATTACCGACTGGCTACCTAAAGATGAATTACTGGCGCACGGATTATATAAACTGAAATTTGAAACCGGCAATTATTATAAGCAATTAATGATCTCTTCATTCTATCCGTTCGTAGAAGTGGTATTTACAATAACTGACACTTCGCATTACCATGTACCCCTGTTATTAAATCCGTTTGGGTATAGCACTTATAGAGGCTCATGATATACCATAAGACATTTTATAATAAAGACACTATATGAAATTTTCCATTCCGGAAAAAGACAGGTCGGCCCTGCTCTACCAATTGCAAACAGCTAATCTTACATTTCAGCAAACATATCCGGGCGATAAACCCGACCGGCAGCCCGTACATACTGTATATGGCGGCGCCAACCTTTTTAAGGCAGATACCTGTGTAAAGATGGGTGAAATTGCATTGAAGAACCTGCAAACCTACGCGCCCAATTTTGTAGTGCTGGCAAATGTGCTTCAGCTGGCTGGTCATGAATATTTACCAAAACATCAAAGCGAAATTGATGCGCTAACAAGTAAGCTGGCATTAATGCCCGAAGCCTTACGCAAACAGGAACCTGCCTGGCTTGCCTATACAGTGTACAATAAGATCATTGCTAAACTGCAAAAAGAAGCGGTAGAAGACTTTAGAATAGATTTTGAAGATGGGTTTGGCAATAGGCCCGATGATGAGGAAGACGCTACTGCGGTTCAGGCGGCGCAGGAACTGGCAACAGGTATGAAGAATAAAACTATTTCTCCATTTATTGGTATTCGCATAAAGCCGTTTACAGAAGATCTTAAATTACGTGGCGTACGAACACTTGATATATTTCTTACAACCTTGCTTGGGCAAACCAACGGCATTTTGCCTAACAACTTTGTCGTTATGTTGCCCAAGGTTACCATTCCGGAACAAGTAGTGACCCTTGTGCGTTTATTTGAAATACTGGAAAAAGCGCATCAATTAACGCCGGGTTCTCTGAAAATGGAAACCATGGTAGAAGCTACGCAGATCATTATGGATGATGAAGGCCGAAATCCATTGTTACGAATTATTAAAGCCAGCGAAGGACGATGTATAGCAGCGCATTTTGGAACATATGATTATACAGCATCATGCGGCATTACGGCCAAATATCAAACCATGGCGCATCCTGTATGTGATTTTGCCCACCACATGACCAAGGTGGCATTGGCCGGTACGGGTATTTTTTTATCAGACGGTGCCACCAATGTAATGCCCATTGGCCCACACCGGGGCGATGAACTAAGTTATGAACAAATGACCGAGAACCGCGAATCGGTGCATCAGGCCTGGCGCACCGGTTTTCATCATACAATGCATTCACTCATCAATGGTTTTTACCAGGGCTGGGATTTGAACCCCGCCCAATTGCCGATGCGATATGCAGCTACGTATAATTTCTTTTTAAACAGTTATGACGACGCCGTGTTTCGGTTAAAGACATTTGTTGAACGTGCCGCCATTTCTACGCTCACCAAAGATATTTTCGATGATGCAGCAACCGGACAGGGCTTGCTTAATTTCTTTTTAAAAGCCATGAACTGTGGAGCTATTACAGAAGAAGAAGCAACCGCTACGGGGTTAACCATCGATGAAATACGAAGCCGCTCATTTTATCGAATACTGGAAGGAAGAAGAAGAAAATAAGGAACAATTATAATTAGTACTACCCATCATAACTTTTCAGATTATGATGGGTATTTTTTATGTATAAATGATAAGCTGAAAATTATAATATTGGAACAAACTCTTCGGTAAACCGGAAGCGGTTTTTTATTAAATGAACGCCTCTGCTTTTTTGATTGCGAACGGTATGAACAGAAAGTCGCATTTGGCGGGCTATTTCATGACAATCGAGGCCTTTGGTATAGCTGAGTAACATTACTTCCTTACATTTTTCGGGAAGTTCATTTACAATTTTATATACCTGTTGTAATACTTCGGCATGAATAGCTTCATTCATAACCTCGGCTTCAATATCGTTCGATTGCAGGCGAATGTTTTCTCTAACACGTGCCTGGTATGAAGACTGTTGATTATGATTGAGACAGGCATTGCGGGTGCTGATGTACAGAAATGCTTTTACCGCGTATACCGTATTAAAATCAGATTGCTTTTGCCAGAGCTTTACAAATACATCGGTAACAATATCCTGGGCTATAGCGGAATCATTGACCAGGCGGCGGGCAAAAAAACAAAGAGCGGGATTGAATAAATGAAATACTTTTTCGAACTCTGGTAATCTTTGTTGTTTAAGGCGTTTGCTTTTCTCATTCGCAAGAGTGTCTGCATTCCTCATGATCATGTAGTTTTTGAAGTGTCGCTATAAGTTCTTAATCATGGCTTCATTAAGCGGATATATGGAGGTTGATACAGGTTTCCCTTAAAAGACCGGCTGCAGGCCCTATGGCCAAACAACCGGTGCGTTCTTCCATGTGATAATACGGTTGCTTATGTGGTATCGAGTAAGCTGTTAACTATTATGCTGCATCAATTTGCTTTACATTCCCGTTGTGAAACAAATTCCATTTTTGTAACTGCGATCTTTCTAAAAGCGATGGAAAGTTTCTAATACTTTCCATTATTATATAAAACACCAATAATGCCCGTTTTTACTAAAGGAGAGACAGAAAAATTTTATCTATAATAGTTGCAACGATAACTAATTATATATTAGTTGATTTTGAATTAATTAGGACTGTTTACAATTTAAATTTCGGGTTGTGCGTAATACTTTCCAGAAATCCAAAACAGAAAAAAGCGGGAAATGAAGGTTTTGGAGGTAGACATTAAATATTTTCCTTAGTCATATTTTGTCTTTTATCAACAAGTAATCAATAATTAAATATTATTATAGTTTCTATTCTCTTTCTGTTAACTTTAAGAAACGAAAGTGAATTTGATGCTCTGAATTCACTTCAATAACCTTCCTTACTTACCTCTACGTACCCATTATACCACTTCAAGCAAGCCATATTCTTTCATAACCTTTTTCTCTCGTTCCGAACCCTTACAAACGTCTCCAATTGCGTTACTGCCATCACATTTTTTTCTGCTGCTAAACAGCGGAGCGGGAAACCTATGCCCAGCACTATTCGGGTACAATAATCATTACATACACTCAATGTTTTTCCTGCTTTTTGAAGAATAAAAGCAGCAACATTATGAAACAAACAAAACTAACCTTGTTCGTGTTGGCGTTTGTGATAATGCTGACATCCCTATCAGCCGTAACACCTAATTATGGATCCAATCCGATGAACAAACAGATTAATTATTATTGGTTTGACCCTGCAAGCAACTGGCTTGGCCGCCAAAACACTGTTGCCAATGAAATTGCACTAACAGGTCTCGATGAAAGTACAGGCAACCCTAAAACGCTTGTAGAAAAAGGCTGGGCCCCAAGCAATTGTTCCATCGATCAATGGGGTGTTCCTCATCCTCTATCACAAACACCCGATAAAGCGCTTTATTCACACCCCTGATTTCCCACACTAACGGGGCGTATCATGTTTAAATACGTATGTCCATGCATGATATTTAATATAAATGCTGGTTACGTAAAGGCGTGATACGCCTTTTTACATAAACATTACTCGTAGCCAGGATTTTGTTTAAGATTAGGGGCGGATTCCAATTCACTAATCGGAATAGGATACAGTTGATCGTTATGACTCCAGTTGCTTTTTATAGCCCCCAGCATGCCATCGGCTTTATTAGTACGCTTTAGATCTATCCAGCGGTGTCCCCATTCAGCAAACAATTCGGTGCGCCGTTCCTGTTCTATGGCTTGCAAACATTGCTCTATGTTGATAGTTGTTGCCAATACAGACAACCCCGCCCGGGTGCGAATTATATTAATATCGGCCGCCGCCTCCTCTATCCTATTTTGGTTTACCCTTGCCTCAGCCCGGATCAGGTATTGTTCGGCCAGTCTTAATACTACATTGTATTCAATAGGTGAACTACCTGCTGCCGATAAATATGTGGTGTACTTGTATGGGTAGTTACCCAATGGACCAGATTTTATCCAATTCGCCTTACGCAGATCACCCATTTCGAAAGCATTCCATAATTCTGACGATATAAGATAAGCAGGCTTTAAACTAGGGGCAGGTGGCACAAACATAAAACCTTCAGGAGCATTCACTCGATTTTGAACAGGAGCCCACTGAAAAATGACCTCTTTGCTTTTTACTTTGAATACAGTTGTAAGATCGCTTTGTAACACAAACAACCCCGAATTGATAACTGCTGATGCAACTTCTTCCGCCTTCCCCCAATTTTTCAAATGCAAATATATCCGCGCTAGTAAGGCTTGCGCTGCATAAGAAGTTGGAGAAGTATTTTCGTTCTCATTTATTAAAGCTTCTTTGGCGGCTATAAGATCTGTTTCCATTTGTTTATAAACGTCGTTAACGGGGGCCCGAAACAACATCGCATTCACATCTGCATTGGTACCTAGTGCCAGGGGCACATCGCCAAATAAATTCACCAGATAATAATAACACAGCGCCCGCACAAACTTTACTTGCCCCGACAATCGCTTTTTTATTTCTGTTTTAACTCCGGTTGATTTTTGTAATCCTTCTATACAAATATTACATTGGTATATATACACGTATGCAGCCTTCCACAAATTACTATTCACTAATGGATTACTTGAATTGAGCGCATTCCCATTGAACTGATCTTCAAAAATGGTGTTCATATTTCGGACCAATTCGTCTGAAGACAAAGCGGGGAACAGACTCATACCACCATTCAGTAAAAATTTTGTGCTCCCTAATATTTTTATATACAAGCCAGTTACTGCTGCTTGCGCCAAGGAATCATTGGAAAAAACGGCCGCAGAAGTAAGCGAATCATCCGGTTCATCAACCTGTACCAGCTTTTTACAACCGGTAACAGTTATTATACTGTATACAGCAGCAAGACAAATGCATTTACTAAATTTTAACCAAATTCTTTTCATACACGATATTTAAAAGCCCAATTCAACACCAATGGCAATGGTTCGCAAGGGCGGTAAAGCAGATACATTTCGCGTTTCGGGATCAAACCCCTTATAACGTGTAATAGTTAATAAATTTTGCCCCTGCATATAAAACCGGCAATGTCTGATTGCTATATTTTTCATCCACTGTGCCGGCAACTGCCATGAAAGTTCGATATTTTTTAAACGGGCAAAAGATGCATCTTTGATAAAACCATCAGATGCCACAAATTGAACAATAGCATCTTTAGTAACATCATTGACGCCTGTAGTGTATTGTTGCATGGCACAGCCATTATTACATTCCGGCCAGCGGTGCAGCGCCATTACTGGTTGATTTTCTAATATGAATCCGGGCGGATGAAAAGCGTACATGGAATACAAATAACTTTTGGCGCGAAGTTTTCTGATCTCCCAGAATATATCGAGTTGCCAACCTTTATACTGTATATTGGCCTGTACAGAACCATACCATTTAGGATCAACATGACCGAGTATGCGATAATCATCGGGATAGTTAATATCTCCATCCCCATTCTGATCTATGAATTCGAATAGACCGTTTGTAGAATTCACACCGGCATATGCATATCCCCTAAATACAGAAAGTGATTGACCTATATCCAAAGAACTCGCATAAGTAGAAGACTTAAGATTAGGAAATGCAATCAATTTATTTCGCGGTATTGTAAACATCAAGTTTCCATCCAATCTCCAACGTTCATTTAATTTATTTTTAAACTGCAATTGCAGTTCCCAGCCGGTATTTTGCACCAGGGCCGACGAATTTTTTGCGGCGTAACTGGGAAAGCCTGTTATACTAGGCAAAACGTATGCGATCAATTGATTGCCGGTTCGGTTCCGGTAGTGTGCTACTGTGATCATCACGCGATCTTTGAATAATCCTAATTCTATAGCTGCTTCCAATTTTCGGCTTACTTCCCAACTGTAATTGCTATCGGCCAACTGAAACGGATAAATTCCTGTACGGCCCAGATAAGCAGCACCGGTAATATCCTGCCATTTATCGAGGTATTTATAATCCCCAATCTGATCGTTTCCTGTAACGCCATAACTGGTTCTTAATTTCCCAAAACTTATAAAGGGTATACTTTTTATAAACGGTTCATTAGAAAAAATCCAACCCACACCGGCTGACCAAAACATTCCAACCTCTTTACCTGGGCCAAACCTGCTGCTTCCATCAATACGCCCTGTAAGGTTGATCAAATATTTGTCACACAGTACACTTGTTAATCGGGCGAATACCCCGCCATATCTATATTCTGTATTTAAATATGCAGGTTTCTGAACACCGGCAGCATTTACATTACGCAACTCATCATCGCTGGAAAAATCACTTGCTTCAATAGTAGAACCTGAATGCTTTTGTACCTGCATAGTCGCACCCACCAAACCACTTATTTTTCCTAACCCCATATATCGGTTATACTCCAGCTGCGGTTCAGCTATCCAACTATTATATTTTACCATTCCAAAATTAGCCAGGCCTTTGGGAACAACTCCACCAGATGTACGTTGGCTGTAGCTTGGTCTAATGCTTAGATCATTAAATCGTAACCAATTATGCCCTAGACTAATTTTGAAAGTAAGATTCTTTACGATGCGGTAACTGATATCAAGATTACCTAAAAGGTTGGTTGCTTTTGATTCATACGGCTGCTGCAGATATGATAATGGGTTTGTAAAATTCAAATCCCCCTGTTCCCATACTAATTTCCCAGTTGAATCATATAACACCGGTGTATGCGGCGCCAGGCTTATATAGTTGGTAAGATCACTAGCTATCGACCAGTTCCTATCGTACATACTGATCATTGATAATGTTATGTTCAGATTCGTGTCCTTGCTTTGATAATGCAGATTTGCATGACCAGAGAAACGTTCATTTTTGATATCGCCCGGAAATACAGTAGTTTCACGATGATAGCCTGCACTTGTATAATATTGCAATCGGTTACTTCCTCCAGCCAATGAGAGTTGCACATTAGTTGATACCGCCTGCCCGCCAATAAGCATCTTTTTGAAATCAGTATATCGGGTAGTATCCCAGGATATCAGATCTGGCGCATTTGTTATATCCACATCCAGGTTATCATTTTTCAAAGCTTCCTTACGCATTAGCACATACTGGGCAGTATTCATCATATCCGCATAGCGGGTTATCCTGCTCCACCCAGTATTTACATTCATGTTAAAAACAGGGGTACCAGCTTTTCCTTTTTTGGTACTGATAAGTATTACACCATTCGATCCACGGCTGCCATAAATAGCCGTGGCATCGGCATCTTTCAATACTTCAATATGATCTATATCGCCTATATTAATAAAAGAGAGTGGGCTTCTACCGGCATCGCCTAATGCAGAACCAGACGTAACGCCTATTATGGAATTATTATTGGGCGCATAGGGTACTCCATCAATTATAAATAAGGGATCATTAGGTGGTAATTGACTGGGGTTAATGCCAATAGAACTTTGGCCGCGTAACTGTACTTTATAGGTAGAACCTGGAACACCGTTGCTTTGTGTAATGAGCAAACCCGGCACGCGACCCGCTAATGTACCTAAAGGATCGCTTACCGGCTGACGGGCAATATCACCCTGATTTATTTTGAATACGGAGCCAGTGTTGTATCGTTTAGAGGTTTTGCCATAACCAATAATAAGCGTTTCATCAAGGTCTCTTACCTTGTGTTTCATTTGAACGGTAATAAATGCCTTTTCTTTTATAAAACGATCGGCAGATTCATAACCAACACTGGAAAAGCTTAATACTGTATTGGGCTTAACAGTAATATGAAAGGTTCCGTCTATTTGGGAGGTAACCCCTGCTTTGGAACCATTTACCATTACAGATACATTATCTAACGGTTCACCGGCTTCGTTGAGGACCTTACCGGATATAGTCAAAAATTCCTGTTTTTGAATTTGTGCCTCACTAGTATCGCGGGCAACGGTTATCATATTACCATAGATGCGGTAAATTAACTTCAGGTCTTTCAACACCTGTTTCATTACATCATCAATAGTACCATTTTTTACATGCACCGTAACCCGTGTATCATGTGGTAATACATCAGACCTGAATGTGAAGTAATACTCGCTATATCGCTCAATCTGCTTAAATACTCTCCTAACCGGAACATTGTCGGCCGATATATTATATTGCGATTGTGCATAAACCCCAACAAACGCCAGCAAACAAAGCATTAACGAAAAAATCTTACTCATGTCCTAGTCTTTGTGATTAGCTTAACGCTAATATTACACTAATAAAAAACCAAATTACCTGTCCCCGTCCGGGAACAACTCGCATAATTCAACATCCTTACAACACATGCAACCAGCTTTACCTATTGAACTAATTACACTTTATTGCGAAACAACTATCTTACGACCATCAACTTTAAAATGCACGCCGCCCGAAAACTCAAGCACCTGCAACACTTGGTCCAGTGGCGCTTCCTGAGTAAGCGTAAGGGTGTAATGCCCATCAACCTCATCATTAAACGCCACATCAAAATCATACTGCCGGGCAAGTTGCTTCATGATCTGTTTTATTGGCCGATCGTTAAAGATCAGCAGGCCTTTATGCCATGCCATTGTCTCCTGAATATCTGCATACTTAATTACTTCCAGTTTACCGTTACCACTCACCTGCGCCTGTTGCCCCGGGGTTAAAACAACTGTTTTCAATGCCGGCTCATCTTCAATTTTTAACTGCGGTTCATTTACAATTCTATCGGCGCCCGCTATCTGTAGCAATTGATTACTTACTTTTAGCTTTCCCTGCAACAATGTGGTTTTTATAACCAGCTCATCGTCATAAGCATTCACGTTAAAATGTGTTCCTAATACCTCCACCCTGGCGCCAACCCCCATACTCCCCGGCATTGAATTAACATACACAATGAACGGTTTCTTTTCATGGCTTCCCAACGTACCGGGGTAATGGTTCACTTCAAAATATACTTCACCGGTCACCTGCACGGTGCGTTCTTTACCAATAAATGCTGTAGGATAAGTGATGCTTGAAGAAGCATTAAGCCAGGCTTTACTGCCATCGGGCAGTTCCAGCATAAACCTCCTTGCCGGTGGGGTTATTAGTGTATTGTACTCCAGTTCGGTTTGCGCATCTCCGGTTGACCATTCATACCGTATCATATCGCCCCGTTTAAATATTACCGATCGGTATTGTAAGGCAACGTGACCATTTACACTACTATCAAGATAAATCATATCACCACTGGCCAGTTTTAACTGAACCCGGCGCACATCCGGAACCTGGGTGTTATTTATAACGTCTGTTGGTTTTTGTTGCACCAACGTATTGCGTTTATTCCTATCCCGTTGTTTGCTAAAGACCGAATACACTGCCATGCCTGCAAATAGTAAACATATTATGATGGACATATATACCATGGCAACAACCACACGCTTTCTTTGCGGCTGCCACACCGCTACATTATTTTCGGTTGTAGCTAAACTGTTATACAACTCCACCATATTGTCGTACCCTGGTCCACTCAATCTGTCAAAAAGCAGCTGATTCTCTTCAGAATGGTCACACCATGTTTCAAGTTCTTCTTTTTCATATGCGCTCAACGAATTCTTACGGTGTTTGATAATTAGCTCAGCAATATGTCTGTTCGTAGCCACGGCGAAGGGTTTAATACACAAATAAGATTAACCGTTAGATATAACTTGTTACTATACGTGCAAATACAATTTTATCTTACGCATACATCCATTGGTAAATTCGGGAAACAACCTTCATGTTTGAGCTGCCTGATCTTTTAAAACAGTGCCACTTTCTTTAAATATGTATTGAGGTTTAAACCAGTGGTATCTAAGCCATAACGCCGTAGTAAACATATTGTACGAATAGGAATGACTTAAAATACATGTTGCATGGACAAGGCTGATTGCATCGAACTGATGGGATATAGAATTATTGGCAATCTCTGTTTCGCTATTTGGTTGGGGTCCTGCACGGGGAACTGTTGTGCAGGCGTATACGAAAGTAGTAAAAAGATTCTTGAATCGAAAAATAAATCAGTGTTACGACTAAAGGTGGTCGTTTTACGGTAAGGGTTTTACGGTATATGTTGAAGTTACCAGATCCTATACCTTGTCTACTCGTCAATCCCGGCTTCATCGGGGCAGGCCATGTTAACTTCTTCCAATATGTAACTTCTTCTTACTAACAGCCAATTATAGTAGCAAACCCTGCCCAACCGTTTTCATCCCTTCTCTTTTTCTTAACTTGCGCACAAATTTCGTGCATGGCCACAGATATCAAATGCCCTAGTTGCGGACATAAGTTTGCTATTGAAGATGCTGTTTCTGAAGATATTAAGAAAGAACTGCGGGAGAAAATGCAACATTATCTAAAACAGAAAGAAGATGAATTTGCAAAACGTGAAAAAGAACTGATACAACTGGCTCAAAATAAAGAAGCGGATTTTGCCAAAAAGTTGCAGGAAGAAAAGATCCAGCTGCAACATTCCATAGAAGGGAATCTGCGCAAAACCATTGCGGCCGATTTCGAGACCAAAATGCAATTGCTGCAGCAAACCAATAAAGACCAGGAAGATAAACTGGTGCAGGCCCGTCAAAAAGAACTGGAATTTCTGCAAAAAGAACAGGCCCTTAAAAATAAAGAAGCCGAACTGGAACTTTCTGTACAGCGCAAACTACAGGAAGAGCGGTCGAAATTATCGGAAGAATTACGCAAACTCGAAGAACAAAAGACCGCTGCCAAGGACATGGAACACCAGCTTCGCGTACGCGAACTGGAAAAACAACTCGACGATCAGAAAAAACTGGCCGAGGAAATGCGCCGCAAGGCCGAACAGGGTTCCATGCAATTACAGGGTGAGGTACAGGAACTTATTCTGGAAGAAATGCTGAAAGCCAGTTTCCCCTTCGACCTTGTTAGTGAAGTGGGTAAAGGGGTGCGTGGGGCCGACTGTATTTTGATCATCCGGAATAACCTGGGACAGGAATGCGGGAAGATCATTTTTGAAAGCAAACGCACCAAACACTTTGATAAGAACTGGATTGAAAAGCTAAAAGCCGATATGCGCAGCACCTCGGCAGATATTGGTATTATTGTTACACAAGCCCTGCCCGACCAGGTGCCCACCTTTGGCCAGCTCGACGGCATTTGGATCTGCTCATTCAGCGATGCCCTTGCCCTGGTACATGTGTTGCGCGACAGCATTCTTAAAATATTCATGGCCACCAAAACACAGGAAAATAAGGGCGATAAAATGCATATGTTATATGCATATTTAACCAGCAATGAGTTTGGTGAACAATGGAATGCCATCAGGGAAGGCTTTCAGGCCATGAAACAAAGCATTCAAAAGGAACGCGACGCCATGGAAAAGCTGTGGAAGATGCGCGAAAAGCAATTGGAGAAAGTATTGCTTAACGCCGCCCATATCAAAGGCTCCATTGAAGGCATTGCGGGTAACGATAATATTCAGTTGGATCTGATAGATGATACAGATGCCTTGCTGGTTGAGGAGTAAGTCTCACCAATCGTGAATCGGCAATCGGCAATGATTCCTGAAAATTATAGCCTCGCGAGTCGTGAAACGTGAAACGGCAAACGTGAAAGGCTCGCTACTGGCACAGATTACTATTAGTTTTCGGCATCGGCTCGCGAAGCAAGCCGGCCTTTCGGCCCAACAGCGAACCAGGCAATTAGCCAGCAACTGAATAACTGAACAACTCGATAACCAGTAACTTAGAACCAAAGAGTTAAAAACCAGAACTGTGAACTGAAAACTGTGAACTAACTCCCCGTCATCACCCAGGCCAGCGCCAGTTGATCAAAGATCCGGGCCTCTACCGTAACATGAATGGGCTCGTGCTTTTTGAACACAAACGGCAGTACAATGGTTTCATCGGCCTTAAAGGTAATAGGCCCGGATAATTGCATATGCTGCCTGAAATCGAGCTCGCCATGGCCATACCATTTGTAAATGGCCTCTTTGGCGCTCCACATTACAGTGGTTAGCTCCAGGTGCACTTTGGTGAGATGCAGCCAGTCGTTCAGGAACACTTTTTCGCTGTGGTGCAGGAATTTATGGGAAATAGCCACAATACGCGACGAAACCAATTCAATATCAACCCCCACCCTGCTGGTGCTGCTAACGATAGCTGCGGCGAAATTTCCACCATGAGAAATGGAAAAATGGTATTTCTCGCTCTCCAAAAAGGGTTTGCGGGTATCAGCCACCAGTATCTCTTCCAGCGGAAAATCTTCCTTCAAAGTTGGCAGCAGAAACCGCCCCGCCAGGTGCTGCAACCGCTTGTACGGATGGCTTACACCCTTCTTCAGGGGAACTTTTTCGAGGTAAAACGCTTCCGGCTCTTCTATTCGCCAGATGCCCAATTTAGTTTGTTCGTTAATATTATGTGTATAAAACAGTGCCACAGTAGCGTTTTAGATTTTACATTGCACCAATTTTCAGGCCGCAGCTAATAGTCTGGAAAACAACAATCAAATATAAACTAATCACATCACATGATTTTGTCGGATAAACGCATACTGGAAGAAATTGAGAAAGGCAGCATCCGCATTGAACCCTATAAACGTGAATGCCTGGGCAGTAACAGCTATGATGTGCACCTGGGAAAGTACCTGGCCACCTATAGGGAACATATTCTGGACGCCAAAAAACACAATGAAATTGAGTATTTCGAAATTCCCGACGATGGTTTCGTTCTGTACCCCCATGTTTTTTACCTGGGCGTAACAGCAGAATATACCGAAACCCATGCCCATGTGCCCTTTTTGGAAGGAAAATCATCAACCGGCCGCCTGGGTATTGATATTCACGCCACGGCAGGTAAAGGCGATGTTGGCTTTTGCGGCAACTGGACGCTGGAAATATCAGTAAAACAACCCGTAAAAGTGTACAAAGGCATGCCCATTGGTCAATTGATCTATTTCCCTGTTGAAGGAGAAATTGAAGTAAAATACAACGAGAAAAAGAACGCCAAATACAGCGGTCAACCCGATAAACCGGTTGAAAGCATGATGTGGAAGAATAAATTCTAATGTGCCGATTTGCTAATGTGCTGATGTGCTAATTGAATATAGGCTACTGTAGCACATTAGCAAATTAGCACATTTGTTACGTTGCTGTAATAATAAATACTTTAAACGAGGCACACTTATATAGCAGAGGCTCCATACTTTTTATAGTATGCCACCAACCACGCCACCACTTCATTATAGGTAAGCTTTCCACTCGGCTGGTTATTGGCTTTTAGGTACTGGCCGTATAAATGATCGATGATGGCCTCAATAGGGTTTCGGTATTTTATCACAAATTCCCTTAGCTCACGATAATCGGTCTTTATACCTGATGGCAATTGGGCATCGAGCTTTTTGGCTGCCACTGAATCCTGCGCATATAAGTAATATCTTGAATAACTGTACAGATCGAAGTACACAGAATACCGGAATAAAGCATTTTGTGATGATTTGGCAGAAAGATATCCCGCAAAATTGGCTTCATTCTCCTTGGCATATCCTAACTGGTGACCAATTTCATGACAGGTTGTAAAGGGTTGTACAAACAACGGCACGGTGGTATTTACCTGCGCTTCACCACTAAATGGATTATAATATCCTGTATATCCAAGATAATTTCCCAGGTAGCTATATAAAGAAGGCTTTACCGATTTGAACGAATAGGTAAAAACAGCTTCTTTAAGTGCAAGCTGGTCGTACGCTGCCGCCGCCCCCTCAAATAAATTACGTTTTCGTTGTATAAATTCACGGTTTACCCGGGAAGCAGAATCAAGCGCATTTAAACGAATAACGATCTGTTGCATCATTTGCTCCAGATCATCTTTTGTATAGCGTTGCACTTTCAACTCTAACTGGTACGCCACCCCGCGGCGATTATAATTCAGCCCCCATAATAAATTGAACGAAACATATACTACTACCACAGCAAAGCCTATTTGCAACAGGGCATGCAGCCAGTATTTTTTATTGGTTTGCTTTTTTATTATGCGCTTTATGGTGTTATATAGTTTATATATCAACCACACAATTACAAAACCATAAAAGAAATCGCCCACGCTAAAAGGCACCCAGCCGAAGAGTATACGCTGTAATTTTGAAATAACAGGGTAGATCCCCAAAGCATAATACTTTTCCACTGCATTGGGGAATAAAGAAAAGATTTTAATACAAATTGCCAATCCTAATAGTACAAACCAGGCAGACTTTTTCCTCCACATAATATTGTTAATTTGCTAATGTGATAATTGGCTAATGTGCTAATTCCCAATAGCCTGTATTCACCAGCACATCAGCAAATTAGCACATTATCCCATTATTCTTTATATTCACAATAACAATACTACTATGAAAAGTTTATTTTTTATTGTTGGTATATTCATAACCTGGTCTGTAAACGCGCAAAACTACCCGTTTGCCAAACAATTTGTTCCCGGTACTATAACATTGAATGATGCTACTCAAAAAAAGGGGCTGATAAAATGGTTCCCTTCACCCAATGAAAAGCTCCGGTTCAAAGAAAATGAGGAACAGGAAGAAAAGTTCGGTATTGCCGATCTGCAGGGCTTTGCAACCGATAGCCTGCAGTTCAAAACACTCACCAATTTAACTGTATATGGTGAAGACTTTGCTTTACGTAATAAGCTGTCGATGCTTCCGCAATCATTCGCCCAAATCATTTATACCGGCACCATCAATATTTACTACGTACTGTATTATGGCTTCGATGCCCGCCAGGGTTGTATAAACACCTATCCCAATATTATTTTTGAAAAGACCAAAGACGACAAACAGGAATATGCCGCCTTTCCTGTATTGACAAAAATGCACGAAAAGAAATATGAACAGGCCAAACAAAACCTGTATCCCTTCTTTTCCGACTTCCCCGCCATACAGGAAAAACTAAAACATTACCGTCAGAATAATAACATCATTACACTGGTTGAATTCATTAAAAAAATTCCGGATAACAAAAATGAATAATGAAATTTTTGAGTCGGTTGACCATTATATCAGCAACCTGCTGGGTCATGAAGACGATGCACTGATCGCTGCCACCAAATCATTAAAAGAGGCAGGCATGCCTGCCATCAGCATTTCGCCTAACCAGGGCAAATTCTTACAGGTGCTTGCCTTATTATGCAATGCTAAAAATATTCTTGAACTGGGAACCCTGGCGGGTTACAGCACCATTTGGATGGCCCGGGCCTTACCTAAAGATGGCAAACTTATAACGCTTGAATTTGATCCCAAACATGCCGCTGTAGCACAAAAGAATATTGAGCGGGCAGGTGTAGCCGGTCAGGTACAAATAAAAACCGGCAAAGCCATCGACATCTTGCCACAATTACATAGCGAAGGCGCTGGTCCGTTTGATATGATCTTCATTGATGCCGATAAACCACCCTATGCCGAATACTTTGAATGGGCACTTAAATTATCGCGTGCCGGCACACTTATAGTTGTTGATAATGTAATACGCGATGGAAAGGTGTTGGATGAAAACAGTACCGATGCCGCTGTAAACGGCGCCCAACGTTTTAATAAAGTACTTGGCGCCAGTTCCGCCGTTACCGCCACCATTCTTCAAATGGTTGGGGTAAAGGAGTATGATGGAATGGCTATTGCTGTTGTTAAATAATTAGCTAATGTGATAATGGAATACAGAGGAAGGAAATACTAACAAATAAGCATGCTGCCTACAAAGGCGGCGATCCCGAATATAGGAGGGCCTTTCACGTTTCGCGTTTGCCGTTTCACGATTCACGATAAAGATTCACTAATCACGACAAAACTACATGAGTAATATAAACATTGAATTTAACCGTAACGAGGACATAATGAAACGGGCGCTTAGCGAAATGCAACAGCGTTTTGCGCAGGTAGCCCTGGGCGGTGGAAAAAAAGCGATTGCCAAACAGAAAGAAAAAAACAAGTTAACAGCGCGTGAACGCATCAGTTATTTACTCGATGCCGATACCCCATTTATAGAGATCGGCGCTTTTGCCGGTTGGGATATGTATGAAGAGCAAGGCGGTTGTCCATCGGCGGGCACAGTAGCAGGCGTAGGTTATGTAAGCGGCCGGCAATGTATTATTCTTGCCAACGATCAAACAGTAAAAGCCGGCGCCTGGTTTCCCATTACCGGCAAAAAGAACCTGCGTTTGCAGGAGATAGCCATGGAGAATCATTTACCAGTTATATACCTCGTAGATAGTGCCGGTGTTTTCTTACCAATGCAAGATGAAATATTTCCCGATAAAGAACATTTTGGCAGAATATTCAGGAACAATGCCCGCATGAGCGCCATGGGTATTACACAAATTGCAGCCGTAATGGGCGCCTGTGTTGCCGGCGGCGCCTACCTGCCTATTATGAGCGATGAAACGTTAATGGTAGAAGGCAATGGCTCCATTTTCCTCGCCGGCCCCTACCTGGTAAAAGCGGCCATTGGCGAAACCATCGATGCTGAGGCACTAGGCGGTGCAGTTACTCACAATGCCATCAGTGGCATTGCCGATTATAAATTTCAAACCGAACAGGAGTGCCTCGACCAGGTAAAAAAGATCATGTCGAAACTGGGCGCCACACCCAAAGCGGGGTTCGATCGAATAAAAGCTAAGGCCCCTAAAAAAGACCCGCAAAATATGTATGGCATTATGCCCGCTGTTGCCATCCGCCCCTACGATATGCTGCAGATCATTGAGTGCATCGTTGATGACAGTACATTCGAACAATTTAAAGAGGATTATGGGAAAACCATTCTGTGCGGTTACGCCCGCATCGATGGCTGGGCTGTAGGCATTGTTGCCAACCAACGCACCATGGTAAAAAGCGCCAAAGGCGAAGTGCAAATGGGCGGGGTTATTTATAACGATAGTGCCGATAAAGCAGCCCGCTTTATCATGAACTGTAACCAAAAGAAAATACCCCTTGTGTTCCTGCAAGATGTTACCGGTTTTATGGTAGGCTCGCGCAGCGAACATTCCGGCATTATAAAAGATGGCGCCAAAATGGTGAATGCTGTGGCCAATTCGGTAGTGCCAAAGATAACTGTCATTGTAGGCAATTCGTATGGCGCCGGTAATTACGCCATGTGCGGTAAAGCTTACGACCCCCGTTTTATTTATGCATGGCCAAGCGCAAAGATCGCCGTTATGGGTGGCGAACAGGCAGCCAAAACACTGTTACAAATACAGGTAAGCGCCATGAAGGCCAAAGGCAGCGAAGTATCGCCCGAAGATGAACAAAAGCTGCTGAACGATATAAAAGGCCGCTACGAAAAACAAACCACGCCTTATTATGCAGCCGCCCGCTTATGGGTTGATGCTATTATTGACCCTGCACAAACCAGGAACATTATTTCAGAAAGTATTTCCGCAGCCAATAACAATCCTATTATTCCACCTTTTAATACGGGTGTCATTCAGGTATAGTATATTGCCGGTTCAATAAATAATCTGTTTTCATTTTGGCAACTTCTGAGAATAAAGGACTGGTAATTTATACTGATGGTGCAAGTCGCGGTAACCCCGGCCCTGGTGGATACGGGGCCATATTACAATGGGGCAATAGCCGTAAAGAATTATCGGGTGGCTATAAACGCACAACCAATAACCGTATGGAATTAATGGCGGTGATAGCCGCCCTGGAGGCCCTCACCCGCGAAGGACTTAGCATCACCATTTACTCCGACAGCCAATACGTGGTTAAAGCCGTTATGGAAGGCTGGCTAAAAAACTGGATCAAAACAGATTTCAAAGGCGGTAAAAAGAACAAAGACCTTTGGACCCGCTTTTATAAGTTGATGCAAAAACACCAGATCAAATTCGTTTGGGTAAAAGGCCATGCCGATAACCCATTCAATAACCGCTGCGATCAACTGGCCACCGCTGCCGCCGACGGCGGTAACCTGCAGGAAGATGTAGGCTTTGGCAAAGAAGACCTGTAGAGGCAAAATTACCTGTTACATGCTGGGCACATAAAACAGGCTCCCTACAAGAGCCTGAACTGCTATGGTATTTCATAACCATTGCATGGCGGTTTAATTAAAACCTCATTAATACCTGGTTAATACCTCGTTCGCATCAAGTCCGTACCAAGTCCGTGTTAAACACGGTCTTGGTACTGCTTTAGCAAGCTTTTAGTACATAGTTATAGTTAACCAGGTATAGCTCAGACACGAAAAAGCCCCGACGGAACCGTCGGGGCTAAGAATATGTTGGTGTAATTAAAACCTATGCGGCAACAACCGGCTTTTGGGCCCGGCGGTTGATGAGGTACCAGCCACCGAAAAGAACGGCGCTGAATAAAACGCAGCTGATAAGGCCCATTTCGTAGAACGGTAATGCGGCAATATAGCAGCTATAAAGACCGGCCGCGGTTTTAGGGTACATATCGTAACCACCTACACCTGCCCAGGTAAGGAAATTGCTCACCAGGAAGAAATAAGTAGGCGCAGCCAGTGCAACCAGCAGCACATTTACAACACGAACTCTCTTTATTAAGAACCCGAACGCTACTACAGAAGCGTATAACAGGTAATTGATCCACTGATCGGGATAGAAGCCATAAATGCTCGAAACGCCGGCTTTATATAGGATCTGGTACAATACATCGGAAATAAACATAGATACCAGCGGTAACAAAAATGCCAGTTTCTTATCTTTTATAACCGCACCGCTGAACAGGGCCAAGGCAATTTGTGGTTCAAACCCAAATGGGCGGCCAGGAATTACCCGGTACAAGGCGGTCACCACTACCATTACTATAAGCGACCAGATGATTGATTTGTTGATCTTCATAACTAAAGAATATATACAAAGTTAATCTAAAAGTAGAAATATCATAGCACAAAGGCAAGACCAAGGTGCAGGGAAAGGAAGTATGAAGTAAGATGTATGAAGAACCTGACATTCGGGCTTTCTGTATTTCTTACTTCTTACCTCCTACTTACTTCTTTATCTAAAAAAATTGAAATTCAATTCCAGTACTAAAAAAACCATATGCTAAAAGCACCCTTCTAAAGGGGTACCGTAGCTCTAAACACAACTGCATCCTCCGATGGGTTCAATTCAAAGGTAGCACCGGCTGTTGCCAACAGGGTTTCGCCTTTACCCAGGCTAATTTCATTACTGCCATCGTTGGCAGCTACAACGCCTTCGTACACAAAAAAGATCTCAGCCGTGGCAGCCGTTAATGTAACCGGCGAACCCGCCTTTACAATAAGCCTGTGCAGCTCAAAATCGGCAGCCGGTGTAAGAAACACGGTTTCACCCATTACCGGTCCATCGGTGCCCTTTAAAATATCAGGTACCACCGCCTCAAACTTTGTATGGTGCATGAGCTCGGGAACATCGATATATTTATTGGTTAACCCGCCGCGCAATACGTTATCGCTATTGGCCATCAACTCCATATTCTGACCTTCCAAATAGGCATGCGGAATTCCGGCATCCTGAAAAATAGCTTCACCAGGTTTCAGGTTCACCAGGTTAAACAGGTAGATGCTGAAAATACCCCGGTCAATCTTATCGGGTTCACAAAAAGTTTTAGCAGCCCGCGCAGCCCAGAAGTCTTCCTCGCTACGGTTTAAAAATCCTTTCTCATACAGAGGTACAATTCTATCGAGCAGCGGTTGCAAATGATCATCTACTTCATGCTGGTCCATGGTCATTACCATTTCATACAAAGCGTGGTAATTCTTACCATCGAACACCGGCACCAGGAATTGCAGCTCGGGTGTTTGCATAAGAATACTCACCAGCGCCTGTGGCGATTTAAAACCATGCAATAACCAGAAATCGCTTAATGCCAGCATTAGCTCTGGCTTATGGTTATCGTCCTTATAATTACGGTTAGACGCGTTTAATGGAGTACCCTTTCTGTTTTCTGCATCAAAGGCCGACTCAGCCGCTTTTTTGGTAGGGTGCACCTGAATAGACAACATATCTTTTACATCGAGCACCTTGAACAAATAAGGCAGCCGGCCAAAACGTTCGTTTACGGTTTTGCCCAATACACCTGTAGCCTCCTGCTTTACAAAAGCATTTAACGGTTGCAGGCTACCGTTTGGCAGCACCACTTCAGATGGCACATTATCGTGAGCGCCCATCCAGTATTCGGCAAAAGGCTTTTTATCGGTATTAGGTAAGTGCAACAAAGCGGGAATAAAATCTGCCCCGCCCCATGTATAATGTTGAACCTTGCCCTGTAGTTTGAATATTTTAGTATTGTTCGCCATATATCTTCAGTAATTTGCAATGATACAAAAATGCAATGAGCTATCAGCATCATGATACCGGTAAAAAAGGTGAAGACATGGCTGTAGATTATCTGCAGAATCTGCAATTCACCATTTTGCATCGCAATTGGCGTTATGCCCATTATGAGATCGATGTTATTGCTTCCCGCAATAATTTGCTGCACATTATTGAAGTAAAGACGAGGTGCAACCTGCAGTTTGGCCACCCTGAAGAAAGCGTTTCAAAAAAGAAAATAAACAACCTGCTTCGGGGGGCCAGGGCATATATGAATAAGAACCCGCAATGGCAGCAGGTTCAGTTGAATATTTTATCGATCACCATGCTGCCAGGGCAGCCGGTGGAGTATTTTTTTATTGAGGATGTTTTCTTATGAGGTCTTAGCCTTTTGAACTTTACCTTCTTCCTTCAACTTGGTAATAACCACTTCCGATTTACCGGTTGTGCCCTCGATCATACGTTCAATAAGGCGGAAGGTAGCCGGGCAGTATTCCACGTTTTGTTTGAACACATGAATATAGTCAACCATGTGGCGGCGGGTATGATGGGGAAAACCTGAGCAGTCCTTAGGACGCACATCATAAATGGAACATTTATTATCCTTCAGGTTTAAAAACTGGCATGGCTGTTTGGTATTGATCCAGTCACCGGCACGGTCTTTTTTCAACCACTTCTTTTTAAATGCATCTTCGGTCATGTTAAGATGAGCCGAAATACGTTTGATGTCGGTGTTGGTGAAAGTGGGGGTCATGGTCTTGCAGCAATTAGCGCAAGCCAGGCAATCGGTTTCTGCCCATACCAGCTTATCGGTCTTTACCGCCAGGTTATCGAGCCCACGAGGAGGATCTTTCTCCAGTTTGGTAAGGAACCTTCTGAAAAGCGACCGGTTAAGGAGCATCTTTTTCTTCATCTTACTTAGACTAAGCAGCATGGGAACAGTTGATTTAAAAAGTGGCCAATAATGTGGATACGTTATTTTTGAGCAACGAATATAGCAAATTTTGTTACGGCCTGCAGCCCTTGTTGCCATAACCTTATGTTGCTTTAATCATACACTATGTGGGACCCGTATAAAAAAGGCTTTAAAGCTTTCCTTCAACTGGAAAGATCGCTATCCGATAATTCGGTGGAGGCATACCTGCGCGACATTGAAAAGCTGACCCAGTTCCTGCAGGAAAAAAACAATGTTACCAGTCCGGCCAATGTTACCCTGCCCGATCTGCAGCAATTCATTCGCTGGGTGAGCGAGTTGGGCATGACGCCGACTTCACAGGCACGGATAATTTCGGGCATTCGCTCATTTTATAAGTATTGCCTTATTGAGAACATTGTAACAAAAGACCCAACTACCCTGCTGGAAGCGCCCAAATTAAAACGTGCGTTACCCGATGTGCTTACGTTTGAAGAAATAGAGAACATTATTGCCCAAATAGACCTTAGCAAACCAGAGGGCGGGCGAAACAAAGCCATTCTTGAAACCATGTACAGTTGTGGCCTACGGGTAAGCGAAGTAGTAAACCTGAAGCTATCGGCCCTGTACCTCGACGTTGGCTTTATACGCGTAACAGGTAAAGGTGATAAAGAAAGACTGGTACCTATTGGCGATAGCGCCGTGAAATATATAACGATATACAAAAAGAATATTCGTGTGCATATGCCGGTAAAAAAAGGAAATGAAGATTACGTATTCCTAAACCGGCGCGGTGCCAAGCTAACGCGGGTAATGATATTTTTAATGTTAAAAGATCTTGTAAAGAAAGCAGGCATTACAAAGAATATTTCGCCACATACCTTTCGTCATTCCTTTGCCACACATCTTGTTGAAGGCGGCGCCGATCTTCGTGCCGTGCAGGAAATGCTGGGGCACGAAAGCATTACTACCACTGAAATATATACGCATCTTGACAGAGAGTTCTTACGCGATACGTTGCAACAGTTTCATCCGGCGTTTAAGTAGTTGAGTAATACACACACGTGGCAAAAAGACCTAACTTTAAATTGAAATATAAACTTATATTTTATGGAGCAGAAAATGAACAAGGAGGAACAACAGCGAGAGAAGGAACGGATCATTAAGTTTGCCGCTTCCTTGGGCTTAAACCTAACCGTCCTTGATAGGCCATCTGAAAAAGTACATTTCCCTGAGAAATTGGCGGAAGCCAATAGAGTGTTATCCCAGCTGAACTTAGACGATCTAAAACGATAAGATTTTTCAATTTTATTCAGCCATCCCGACATTGTTAGGATGGCTTTTTCATTTATAACAGAATACCGGCCTTGCGGCCGGTATAGAACCATGAAATAGAAATGATCACTACCTCATTTAATTCCTGATGAACCCGTATAAAAAAAGTAAAGGGAATATTATTTTTCTTTTTTACAATCTTTCTTATTACCACTTACATCCTCAACAGCAATTTCGCCCTTTATATATGCTTCTTCGAATTGCAACTCTTTTAAACTCGCCTCATCTCCTCTTTTAAATACCTTTCCTTTTATTTCAGCTTGCGGCTTGGGCTGGGCCGTAGTATCTTCAGCAACTACTATACCCATAAGGGGTTCCTCTGTTATGGCTTGTTGAACGGCTGGCTTTTCGCATACCACTTCACCTGTTGTAGCCTCATTACACGATTCAAAAAATAATACCGATGCCAGCAACAGGTTCCAAACATAAGCCATTGAAAACCGTCGTGGTTTGGTTATTGTTTCTTCTACCTTTCTGTTCAACTGATCATTGGCAAAACGACCGCAGGTTGATTGCCCGGCTGTTTTAGTAAAATAATCAAGCATTTCATTATCGCTCATCTTACTAAAATCAATGACTACCTTTTCACAGGAACCGCAAAACCTTCCCTGCTCTTTGGGCGTCATGTTGTGCCAGTTTTCGTGACAGGGCTTTGGAACTTTTATTTGTAAGACTTTTGACATATTGTTTATTTAACCTGGGTTATGCTTAGTTTTCTTCGGGCGTGCAAACCATTAATCCCACAACGATTGCTTCGTTACCCTTCATGGTCACTTTTACATTTTGCCAGTTCTTCTTTTTATTCATCACAACGGTTTGGGGTTCATAACCGAGGCCCATTATTTCCAATGTAATAGGGCTTTTGTCATTTACCATTATTTTAAACCGGCCAAGCGAATCAGTAACCGTTCCTATGGCAGTACCCTTTACCGTAATAGTTGCATTGGCAATGGGTTCATACGTATCCTGGTCCTTGATAGTGCCACGAATTTCCTTCGTAGGCATTGTATCAGGCTCCTTCACCGCAAATGTGCCTACCGTTGGAGACAGGCTGGGTAATTGTACATCGGGCTTTTTGCTTATCTGCGGCTTCTCCTGTGCATATGATTCGGTAACAAGAAAAGTGGCCAGTAACAAATTCCATACATAAGCCCACGAAATACGCCGCTTCTTCTCCATTGCTTTTATATTCCTGTTTAACTGATGGCTTGAAAAACGCCCACAAGCGTGTTGCCCGGCAGTTTTGGAAAGATGATCGAGCAATTGCTGATCGCTCATTGCTGTAAAATCGACCACTACTTTTTGACACGAACCACAGAATCTTCCCTGTTCATCGGGCGTCATATTGTTCCAGTTTTCGTGACAAGGCTTTGGAACTTTTATGTGTACGGATCTTGACATAGTTGCTATTTGTATTTAGATGCAGAGGCAGTATAATTCCATAACGTTTATTTCACCAACAACTTACTTTGATAAACATTTTTTGTATTGGGCGATGAAATGCGCAACCAGTATATACCGGCACTCCAGGCAATCTGTGTAGAAAGTTCAACCTGTTGTTCTTTTGATTGTATATATAATGGCTGTATCAAGATTATTTGTCCCGATGTGCTCAATACTTCCAGCTTATAATCACCTATTGGCAACTTCAGCTTTACCAGAGCAATATTTCCTTTTACTATTGGATTAGGAAATATGATTACATCCTTTTTCAACGAAGTGGGAATACAGCTATTTACAAACCTGCTTACCTTTTCTTTTACCGGTGTTCTTTCAAAAACCGTTACACCTCCTACATGTCCCCTTAGTTCTAGTAAAGGATTTAATACAGGATGTTGCTCGATAACGTTATCTTTTACATCATTCATTTGGGCTTTATAACCGTTTGTACTGATCGCCGTATTAACCGTATCGGGTTTCATAACTGTGCTCGGCACGAGGGCTCTTTTCTTTTTCGGACATACCTGTGCATTCCCTTCTGTTATCATAAAAGTGGCCAGTATAATATTCCAGATATAAGCCCAGCAAAACCGCCGTTTTTTATCAACCTCTTTTATATCTCTGCTCAACTGGTCCTTTGAAAAACGCCCACAAGCGGTATAACCAGGTATAGTAGTAATAAACTCAAGCAATTCCTTATCATTCATGGTACTAAAATCAACTACCGTTTTCTGGCAGGCACTGCAAAATCGGCCCTGTTCATTGGGTGTCATATTTTGCCAGTTCTCATGGCAAGGTTGCTGAATGTGAATTTGGACAGCTTTTGGCATAACGTTTATTTCACCAACAACTTACTTTGATAAACACTTTTTGTATTGGGCGATGAAATGCGCAACCAATAAATACCGGCACTCCACGCAACCTGTGTATGCAAATCGATCACCTGTTCTTTTGTTTGCATCAACAACGGTTGAACCTGCATAACCTGTCCGGCGGCATTCAATACTTCTAACTTGTATGCACCTGCCTGTTTCAACGACAAACTCACTGTAATACTATTACCCCGTACAACCGGATTGGGATATACTTTTACATCATTCTTAAGTACAGCGGGTAAATTTCTTAGTATTTTTTCGCCTGTTGTTATTCTATAACCACAATTTGTATAGCCTTTTCGTGTATACCCCACGCCAGCAACTACCACTACTTCCTTTAGCTCAGCTTGTGAACGCTTCAACGATATCTGCAGGTCCTGCATATTGGCCAGCTCATCAACAACAAGGGTTGTTGTTTCATAACCTACAGCGCTGAATTCGAGCTGCAGCCCCCCTTTGTTTTCCAGTTTCAAATTGAATTTTCCTGTAGTATTTGCGATGCTAACAATGCCGGCATCTTTGATACTAATGCTTACTCCACCAACCGGCTGGTTATTGGTTTCATCGATCACAGTACCAGATATTATACCTGGTTTACCGGAGTTTGCTGGCGGTACGTAAGCCACCTTTCCTACTTTTATATGAACTTCTTTTACAGGTTCAACCGGCTTTTTTATAGGTGGGCACGCCTGCGCATCGGCTTTAACTGCCAGCAAGGTTGCCACCAGAATATTCCAAACATACGCCCAGGAAAAGCGTTTCTTCTTTTCTGTTATTATTAATTCCTTGTTTAACTGATCATCGGCAAAACGACCGCATACATTATGATCTGCTTTTAAGAAATAGTTCAATACCTCCTGGTCGCTCATCTTGGTAAAATCAACTACGGTCTTTTGGCAGGCACCGCAAAAACGGCCTTGCTCCTGTGGGGTCATGTTTTGCCAGTTCTCATGGCAGGGTTCGGCTATATTTAATTGTAAAGATTTTGGCATAAGTACGTATTTGTGAATATTGATGTAGCCGGCCAAAAAATTACATAACCCCTAAATAAAAATATTTAAACCTAAGCTCAGCAGGCGGTTGGCCCGGGCAAAAAGGTTGCAACCAAAGCGCAGGAATACCGTCTTATTAATTACACAACCAAGTTGTTATATCTTTTGTTAATTTTAACCGTCGGTGGCATTTTTAAAGAACATACCAACCAGCGAGTTGCCCGATAGGGAATTGGTCAGCCTGTTTCGCACATCCGGAAATATGGAGGTGCTGGCAGTGCTGTTTCAACGGTATATGGACCTCCTGTACGGTGTTTGTCTGAAGTACCTGAAACAGCCAGAACCGGCCAAAGATGCTGTAATGCAGATCTTTGAAGAACTGGTGGCCAAGCTTCCCAAACATGAGGTGGATAATTTTAAAAGCTGGTTGTATACCCTGGCTAAGAACTACTGTCTCATGCAGTTACGCACTCCTAAAAACCTGAAAACAACAGAATTTAATCCAGACGGTATGCAATTAGAGGAAGAAATGCATCTGAATGGCATACAGGTTAAGGAAGAGAACCTGCAAAAGCTGGAGCGCTGTTTGCAGACCCTTTCCCCGGAGCAAAAGAAAGCCGTGGAATTGTTCTATTTGCAAAATAAGTGTTATAAGGAAATTGCAGAAGCCACCGGTATTGAATGGAATAAGGTCCGCAGCTTTATTCAGAATGGCAGACGGAATTTAAAAATATGTATGGAGAAAGAGCCGGAAACGGAACAGGTGGGCGTAAAAAATATTAGATATTAAAGAATGACCAGGCATTACCAGTCATGAACGATCATAAGGAACATATAAGTCAGTATTCGGCAGCAGATATTCAACGATATGTGCAGGGGAAATTATCTGCCGCAGAAATGCACGCTATGGAAAAAGCGGCGCTTGACGATCCGTTCCTGGCCGATGCCATTGAAGGTTACCAACAGGCTTTTGACGAAGAACAAGAAAATGTTGTTACCGGGCAGATACAACAATTACAGCAACAGTTCAATGCCCGTACCAATCGCACTGCCAGGGTTGTAGCGTTTAAGCCATTCCGGTATTGGCAGGCAGCGGCAGCCGCTGCCGTGGTATTCATTATTACCGGCGTATGGCTGTTCAGCCTTAATAAAAATGCACCCTCGCAACAAACGGATGTTGTTGCTATTGCAAAGACCGAACAACCTCAACAACAATCTGCGCCATCGTTAGCCGATAGTGACAAAACGGGCATTAATAAAGATTCAATAAGCACAACGGAAGTTGCTGCGAATACCCACCCTAATGAAAATAAGATAGCTACCGGAAAGCCCAAAGCTCAGGCACCTAAAATGCAGGAGTCTTATAAAAACGCGAACGTTACTACAGAAAGAGCGCCTGTCGCAGCAGCCAGCCCACAGGTAAATGATGCTTCTACCTATTTCGCCCAAACGGAAAAGAAGGAGGTTATGGCTAATAAGAATACCGAGCCCGCACCTGCTGCTGCCCCACCGGTTGCTATGGCAAAGGCAAAGGCCTTAAGAATGGCTGAAGAAAAGGCAAAAGAGGATAGAGAAGCAGAAACCGAGCTGATCACTATTGCCCGAAGCGATGTAAAATCAAGAAGAGCAGCCGCAAAAGATAAAAACCTGTCGGGTTTTATAAAAGGCCAGGTAACTGATCCTTTTAATAATCCCGTTGCTAACGCATATGTGCAGGTACAATTACAAAAAGCTACCAACAATCATCTACTTAATAATTTAACTACAGATAAATATGGATACTTTAAAATACCTGTATCTGATTCGGTGGTAGATGTTGCGGTGAACGTAAGTGGTTATGGAACTCAAAATTTTACGTTACAGAACAATGCGGCATTAAACCAGTTGCAGTTACAGCCCGCGAATTATTCAGATGATTATTATTCGCCAACAGCAACTATAAATAATAAAAAACAGCTGGCAAACAATTATAAGTTTCCCAATGTAATGTTATACGATGCAGAACCTGCATACGGATGGATAGCGTTTGGGCAATATCTCGAAAAAAATAAAATAATACCAGCTGGTGCAGAAAATATTACCGGTAATGTTATAGTATCATTTGAAGTAAATAAAAAAGGTGCGTTATCTGACTATAAAATAGAACAGTCACTATCAAAAGCACACGATGAAGAAGCCATCAGGCTAATTAAGCAAGGCCCCTCCTGGAAATTGCGTAGCGGACGCAAAGCCCGTATTACTGTTATGGTAAAATTTTAATGTTCCGTTCATCCCAACTTCTTATCGCGCAAATCTATTATATCTTACTTTCGCGCAAATTTGTTCGTCATGAGAAAGACTATAATGATTGGATGTTTGCTCGCATTTGCTTTTATTACTAAAGCGCAATTAAAAACACCTGCGCCTTCCAGTACACAAACCATTAAACAGGATTTTGGTC
This sequence comes from Niastella sp. OAS944, assembly GCA_024809215.1. Classification (GTDB taxonomy): domain Bacteria; phylum Bacteroidota; class Bacteroidia; order Chitinophagales; family Chitinophagaceae; genus Niastella. Next base: position 1,375,813 of record JANUBW010000001.1, read on the forward strand.
TGGGTTCCATTGAACTGTCGTACTCCCGCCCGAACATCAAAGGCCGCAAAATATATGGCGACCTGGTGCCTTTTGGGAAAGTATGGCGTACCGGTGCCAACCAGGCAACCACACTTACCTTTGCCGATGAGGTAACTATTGGCGGTACTAAAATACCTGCTGGTAAATACGGTTTAGTGTCAATTCCTGACAAAAGTGCGTGGACGCTCATCATCACCAAGCAGCTGGATATTACATCACCCGCTGCTTATAAACAAGAGAATGATGTAGTGCGTGTACAGGCAAAACCACAAAGCATCAAAAAAGCAGAGACCTTCACTATGCAATTCGCCAATGTAAAATCAACCAGCATTGAATTGCATATAATGTGGGATCAAACAGATGTAGTTCTTCCCATCACTACCGACATCGAAACCAAAGTAATGGCACAGATCGATGAGTTGATGAAAAAGGAAGATAAAAAGAGCCATCCTTATTTCGGCGCCGCCATGTACTACATGGATAACGGTAAAGATCTGAATCAGGCACTGGATTGGTTCAACAAAGCTGCAGAGCAAAATCCCAAAGCATTCTGGATACTTCACCAGAGAGCCAACTGCCTGGCTAAACTGGGCAAAAAACAGGAAGCTATTGAATCGGCCAACAAATCGATTGAACTGGCAAAAGAAGCCAAGAACGATGATTATGTGGCCCTGAACCAAAAGCTGCTGGCTACTTTAAAGTAATATCCAGGTAACTTTTTTTGAAAGGCGAAGGGTTTCTGAAATCAGAAGCCCTTTTCTTTTACCCGCGGCCCCTATACTTGTAAGCTGCCTCACCCCCTTTTCATTTTTGCCTTTCCTCTATCACCTTGTCACCTCTATCACCTTTTCAACTGCTTGTCAACGTGTTAACTCGTCAACTTGTTAACCAAATATGTTAAACACACATAAAGTTTTGGCCAGGAACAGAAATCGTCCTAAATTACGTAATCAATTACATAATTGCTTAAACAATGGACTTTTACAACAATGTTGGCAAAATGGCGCTGGGGAGCCGGCTGCGCCGCCTAAGTGATCAGATAACAGAAGATGCCGGCCAGGTGTACAAAATGTACAATGTATCGCTGCAACCAAAATGGTTCCCGGTTTTTCATGCCCTTTCGCAGGGACAGGATAAAACCATAACCGCCATAGCAGAAGAGATTGGCCACTCACACCCTTCCGTTAGCACCATTATTAGAGAAATGGTAAAACAGGGCATTGTGGTTGAAAAAAAAGACAAACTCGATGGTCGTAAAACAGTGGTAGCCCTTTCAAAAAAAGGAAAAGAAGTGGTAAACGCTATTGCCCCGCAATACCTGGATGTTACCAATGCTATTGAAGAAGCACTGTCGCAAACCAGGCACGACCTGTGGAAAGCCATTGAAGAATGGGAGTTTTTGTTAAATCAAAAATCATTGTTGCGCCGGGTACAGGAGCAAAAGAAGTTACGTGAAAGCCGCGATGTGCAGATTGTTGATTATACCCCTGCCTATCAACAAGCGTTCAGGGAGCTGAATGAACAATGGATATCGAAGTATTTCAAAATGGAAGCGGCAGATCATAAAGCACTGGATAACCCGCAGAAAAGCATTATTGATAAAGGCGGATACATTCTTGTAGCCCTGTATAACAACGAGCCTGTTGGGGTTTGTGCGTTGCTGAAAATGGATGATCCGGTTTACGAATATGAACTGGCTAAAATGGCAGTATCGCCCACCGTACAGGGAAAAAGCATTGGCTGGCTTTTGGGAAAAGCAGCTGTTGATAAAGCAAGATCGCTGGGCGCAAAAAAGCTCTACCTCGAAAGCAATACTATTCTGGAACCTGCCATTAACCTGTACCACAAATTAGGTTTTCAGAAAGTAATAGGTCATGCCACGCCGTACGAACGCTGTAATATTCAAATGGAGCTGGTGATCAAATAATACAGTAATTAACTCAGTATCGAAAGCATTACAACTTTACCCCTTGTAATGCTTTTTCATTTTTCAGTGCACCTGCCCTGCGGCAAAATATTACCTGTATTATAAAACTGAAGATCACTACCGCCAAGGCGCCAATTAAATTCAACCAAAGGAAAGAAAGCAGGTTAAGATAATATACACCAATAACAATTATTTCTGCAATAATAGCACCAACGAAAACGGCATGGCCGCCAACCCGTTTTAAATACAGGGCCACCAGGAATATGCCCAGGATAGTGCCATAGAACCAGGAGCCCAGAATGTTAACAGCCTCAACCAAACTATTACCCAGGTTATAACTGAACAGCGCAACGATAACAGAAAATACGCCCCAGATCAATACATAAGCCTGCGACCAGCGATATTCCTGCAGGGGTGTAGCCGCCTTCTTTGTAAACCGCTTATGAAAATCTATCATGGTACAGGAAGCCAATGCATGCAGAGCTGCAGCAATACTGCTCCACGATGCAAGAAAGATAATCGCTATAATAAGCCCTACCAATCCATTCGGCAAGAAATCGCCAACAAAACGAAGGAACACATAGTTGGTATCGTTGCCATCACTGCCTGGAATGGTTTTCTTTACAATATTGGAAATAGAATCACGCACCTGTTGTGTTTGTTGCTGTTGTTGTTGCAACCGCGTACGTAGCTGATCAACCTGCGCTTCATTATTCGCATGTAGTGCATTGCCCAATGCCACTACCGTTTTTCTTTTCTCCTCCTGCACCTGCTGATACTTTTGTTCGGCAGTGGCAAATTCACCGGCATTGGCGCTTTTTCGTAAGGTTTGTTCCTGGGCAAGATTAAAGAATGCCGGCGTTTTGTTGAACTGGTAAAACGCAAATAATAAAACGCCTATAAGCAAAATGCCAAACTGTAAGGGTACTTTAACCAATCCGTTCATCAGTAATCCCAGTTTGCTTTCCTGCTCACTACGGGCTGTTAAATAACGGCCTACCTGGCTTTGATCGGTGCCAAAATAACTTAAGGCTAAAAAGAAACCACCAATGACACCGCTCCAGATATTATACCGGTCTTTCCAGTCGAACCCTTTATCGGTAAAGCCAGAAGTGATCACGTTCAGTTTGCCCGATTTGCCGCCAATATGCAATGCATCGGTAAAGCCAATTCCTTCGGGTAACATTTTAACCGCCCACCAGGCAGCCAGGAACATGGCAGCGTAAATAATTATAAGTTGTAACTGTTGGGTATAGGCCACCGCTTTGGCGCCACCGCTTACAGTGTAAATGATCAGCAACCCACCCATAAACAAATTGGTGCTTGCTATATCCCAACCCAGCATGCTATGTAATACAATAGAAGGAGCCAAGATGCTTACACCAGTTGAAATGCCACGTGATAATAAAAACAGGAATGAAGTAAGCAGGCGGGTCTTTACATCAAACCGTTGCTCAAGGTACTCGTAAGCGGTAAAAACTTTCAGGCGATGAAATACGGGTACAAACATGATACACACCACTACCATGGCAAAAGGCAGTCCGAAATAATATTGAACGAACCGCATGCCATCGCTATACGCCTGCCCCGGCACGGTTAAAAAAGTGATGGCGCTGGCCTGTGTGCCCATGATGCTCAGTAACACTATCCACCAGGGCATTTGGCGGTCACTTAACAGATATCCTTCCAGGTTCTTTGACGTACGGCTACGGTACACCCCATATACTATTATAAGTAGCAGGGTGACAACAAGCACCGTCCAGTCTAACCGGGAAAAATTCATGCAAAGTATTTAGTGAAGCAATAAAATAAAACCATTAGTATAAACAGAAAACCGATCACCAGCCAATACCAGTGCCGCCATTTTTTAAATACAGGCGCCTGCTCATTATCAGTTGTTGACATGTGTAGCTGTTTTGATGGTTTACTTTCTTTTATTCGAAACGATCATCACCGCCATAATAGCCAGTAGTACACCTAAGGCCAGTCCAATGGTCATTTTCTTCAGCAGCCTGCCTAAAATAATTCCGATGCCTATAGCGATAATAAAAAACCATTCACGCTTTGATAACATCTAAAATCCTTTCTTTTTATTTAATGCAATTATGTTTGCCAGCAGCCGGTATGCACCTGGCACGCCCGCAGGCAATTCACGAAAGAATACCAGCCCCGTGTATACGAATTTTCCTTTACCATAATTGGCGATGATAAGGCTGCCCTTCTGGTCTTTCTCATTTGGATCGGCCATTGACAAAGGCATTTCATAACCGGCATCGGTTTGCTCGGCGAAGTAGATACCCCGCTCCTGCACCCAGTTCTCAAAATCTTTTGCGGTGATCTTATTAGGATAGTTTAAAACGGCATGATCGGGCAACAGAAAGTTTACCGTAGCTTTTTCATCGGTAACACGGTTGCGCGATATCGAAAACGGATAGGGCCCTATTTTTGAAGTTACCGAGCTTATATTGTTGCTGGTGTTATATTGAACAATAAGGTTGCCACCATTCTTTACATAATCCATCAGTACGTCGTACTTTCCCTCCAGGTAATTGTGCACATTGTATGCACGCACGCCGGTGATCACAGCATCAAATTGTTTCAGGGTAAGTGGTGTAAGGTCCTTTTCTTTTAAGATGGTAACCTCATACCCCATTTGCTGTAGTGCAATGGTAACCTTATCACCCGCCCCTTCAATATAACCTATTTTTTTACCAACGGTCTTAATGTCTATGTTCAATACTTTAATAGCATCCTGGTAAAAATAATGGATGTGTGGAATATGGTCGTAGCGAATATTGTTCAGGTTCAGGTAAGCCGGCTGTTCTTCTTTGCCATTCTTCAATTCAACAAAGGCCTGTACAAAATCTGTTTCTTTATCCTTGAGCATGCCATTGTCGATATTGAAAATATACTGGCGTTGCGTGCCTGGCTGTAAATTAAAATTGGAATCGGTCTTTATACTGTTATCATATGTAAGCCGCTTTGAGATCTTAGCGGTATAACCGGCAAACTGTTTATTGGCGGTTACGGTAACGGCCACTTCAGCGCTTTGTTTTTCGTTTTTGCGGAAGATGATAACGCTGGGATCGGTAGTTACTGTTGAAGATGGCACTACCACCAATGGCTGGTACAACTCTCCTTTTACGGGGTCGGTATGTTTGTATTGCACCGGCTTTATGTAAGTAAATGCCTGGCCTGCAATCACCAGTTCAAAACGCGCCTGATAAGATGCATCGTTTTGTGGCTTGCCTATTAATTGCTGATCATTTACTGTAAAAGAACCATCGCTCATTTTACGCTCAAGCCAGTAAGGTTGCGAAATGGGCTTGGTAGTAAACACATAAAAGGTGCGCTGCAGGTTAAAGTTGCGATTCTTATCGAGGTTAAGCGCCATGGTAGTATCCAACACATCGAGGTTGAGCTTACTTAACTGAACGGGGGCACCGAGGCGGTTATTGATAACGATATTAACCCTTATTGAATCGCCCAGCACAGCCTGTTCATTACCTGTGGTTGCTTCCATAAACAAACCGCTGCAGTTTTCTATCAGGCGTTGTACTTCTTCCATCTTCTGTTTCTTCCAGTATCCATCTTTCAGCGATTGCAATGCTTTATATAAATTAACCAGTGCAGGCACTGAGTTCTCCGGATTGGCAATGGAATAGTTCTTCATAATATCATCGATCATTACCTCAATGGCTGCGCCACCTTCTACTTTAGCCCAGCTGGTGTTCACGCCTTCCATAATATCGTTTTGGGCGGCGTCACCTTCTGTAAATGAAAAATATTCCAGTTGTGTGCCTCTGCTGCCTGGTACGCCAAAGCCCTGGCTTTTATGCTGACTACGGCTTTCGGCGGCAATTTCCCCATAGCTTTTACCAACCAATGCATTGTACCCGCCTACATCTATTTTCAATTGCTCGTTGCTGGTAGTATTGGTGCTGCCAAAATTGAAGGTGTTCCAGTAGATGCGTTTGGCCTTCCAGGGTTGAACCCCATCTTTTAGCTGTTCGGGAAATTTAGTGGGGTCTGCGGCTGCGCGAAATGCTTCATGGGCAATTACTGCGGAAGCGGAGTGGTGACCATGGCCGGCGCGGCTATCTTCAGGAAAACGGGTTATTATTATATCGGGTTGAAATTTGCGAATGATCCAAACGGCATCGCTTAACACTTTATCCTTACCCCATTTTTCCAGGGCTTCGTCTGTGCTTTTGCTGAACCCGAAGTCGAAGGCGCGGCTAAAGAATTGTTCGGCGCCATCGGTACGGCGGGCGGCGAGTAACTCCTGGGTGCGTATTAAACCCAGATCTATACCTTGTTCGTCACCTATCAGGTTTTGGCCGCCATCGCCACGGGTGAGTGATAAATAACCGGTGCGGTATAATCGTTCCCGGGCCAGCCAGGCTAATAAACGTGTATTTTCATCATCGGGGTGGGCGGCCATATACAGCACCGATCCCAGCACCTTGAGCTTTTTTAATTGCAGGAAAATATCGGCCGATGTATTCGTAGCAGGCGTTTGCGCTGAAACTGGCAATACATATAGCAAAGCAATTAGTAACAGTAATCGCCCGGAGTAAAAATCATTCATTCTTATAGTTTTGATCTGAAACCGGGGGCAAAATAACACAATGCGGGGCAGTGTGCCAATCCGCTGATAAATTTTAACATCTACTGTCCAACCATAAACACCGCATTGCTAAACAGCAGCTTTCCATTCTCCCAAAAGCTTCTGAACAGCGGGTCATCGGCCAGGTAAATGACGTTGCCTTCGCCCATGTCCTGAACACCAAAAAGCAACCCATCTTTCAGTTTATCTTTCAGCTTTGAGCCTACAAAACCGGCCACCTGGTTGTCTTTTTTGATCACGCCTACGTTCCAGCCCAGTTCTTTAAAGAACTCATATATGGTAGGGTCCTGTTTGAGGGTATAATATGCGTCATCGTAACCAAATGCCAGGGGGTGCGAATTATCCAGTTCTACCTTATAAATAGACCCGGGGTTATAGCCTGGAATAAAATCACGTTCGCGATTCTCATAGCGGCGCAATGCGCTATAATCTTCTTTTTTATCGTCCTTATCCTTGTCGTCGTCACCTTTTTTGCTTTTAATGCCCCAATCCGCAGCGGATAGCTGCCCTACGGCGCTTTCCAGGGCAATCAACCTGCCGCCATTGGTTACCCAGTCCTTCAGGGCTTCATTCATTTGTTTATCGGCCAAAAAACGATAATTGCCATCGGGCATAATAAGTACATCCAGTTCGCGCAGGTTGTTTTTTGAAAGATCGTTTGCCCAAATAACATTCAGGGGATAGCCTATCTGCACATCAAAGAAATGCCATACTTCGCCCATGCCTAGTGAATTAACACCGTCACCTGCCAGTAAACCTATACGGGGCGCCTTCATGCCATGTACTTTTTCTGACCCAAAATCAAAACCCTTATCAACAAAGGAAGAGGCAACCTGTGTGTATGCGATACCCGCTTTACGCGCAGCATCGTTTATGATCTTGTTTAGCGAAGAAGCAATGCCCTGATTGCTGGTACGGGTAATAATGAGGGTGCCTTTATCAAATTCTTCGTTGCCCGATTTAAATGGCTGCTCGGCATACCGCACTTTTACCTTCTGCTGCAAAATGGTGCTCAGGAACTGTACACTGTTCAACCCATTCCAGCGTACGATCCATGCTACGGTCGACTCTTTGGGTGTTGTAAACAGGGTATCACGGTCGGCCGGCTGGCTGTTAACCACACCGGTAATATAATTGGCCATTCCATATGTAGTGAGGCCATAAACAAAAGGCACCGACCAGGCGGTAATATCGTATGTTACGGTATCGCTGAGCCTCGAATTTCTTTCAAAAAGCACTTTTACCAAATTGGCATTGGGCTGATTGGCATTTATTACAATATCCCTGTTGTTTGTTTTAACCGGTTCATTTTTACCGGTGAAGTAGTTTATGCCGGTTAAACTGCCATTGTTGGCTTCTGCCCATCGAATTCCATTTCGATCGAGCAATTCTTTTAGGCGCATGATCTTATTTCCTTCATCGGCCTTTATCACATACGCTTTAAAGTCGCCGGGCGGTGTGGTACGCGCTTTATCATAATACTTTTTAAATTCCGATACCACTTTTGGCGCATTTTGCGCAGTGGCTTCAATGGTGCTCATTCCGGTGGTAAAGTGATGATATAAGCGGTCCCACAGGGTGAGCGTATCACCATCACGGTTAATAACGGCGGCGCCCCCACGGCTATGGCCGCCTTGTTCATACGTCATACCAATGGCTCCTTTGTATAACGGATAGGTATCGCCATAACTGGGATAGAAGAGATCGAAACGTTCTTTGGTAAAGAACAGCCAGCCATTTTCATCGAAATACTTTGCATTGTTCTTACCTATAATGGTTTGAAACTCGCGTTGCCAGCCGGTTATCACTTCGTGATAAGGTTCTGCAGCCGGTGCAAAGTAGTATGGGTTGTTATAATATTGTTCGTGGTAATCAACATGCACCTGTGGCAACCACTGGTTGTATTTAATAATACGCTGTTGTGTTTCAACCTGTGTTTGCCATGCCCAGTCGCGGTTGAGGTCAAAATAGTAGTGATTGGGTCTTCCGCCAGGCCAGGGTTCTGAATGCTCGCGGGTAAAGGGTTGCGGATTTGCATTTTTACCTACCACCGAATTGAACCAGTTTACATAACGATCGCGGCCATCGGGATTTATACAGGGATCGATGATAACAACGGTATGTTGTAACCACTCTTTTGTTTTTGTATTGGCGGGGTTTACCAGTTCATACAACGTAAGCATGGCAGCTTCGGAAGAAGAGGTTTCGTTCCCATGCACATTATAACTTAACCATAGTATGGCAGGCGCTTTTTCATCGGGCGCCATTTTATCATTGGCCATGCCGGCCAGTCGCAGATTATTCTGCCTTATCTCTTCCAGGCGGGCGAGATTTGCGGGTGCCGTTACATATAATAACAATAAGGGCCGCCCTTCATTGGTAGTTCCATACTGTTCCAGCTTTACCATTTGCGGCGCCGCCTCAGCCACTTGTTTACAGTAGTTTACGATATTAAAGTGAGGTGTATACCGGGCGCCTAATTTATACCCCAGGAACTGTTCGGGCGATTTTACCTGCGCCAATGCCACACTGGAAATGAATAAAAACAATGCCAGGACTGCTGGAACTTTCTTCATATGTAAAAATGTACTGTGAAAGTAACTAAATCAATGAAAAAGAAAAAAGCACCTCACCTAAGTGAAATGCTTTTATTTTCTCATGTGACCACTAAGAGTTTATAATGAACGCTATTATCTTGCGCACTAGTGATCATTTTTTGACCTTGCAGAACCCTTGCCTGCCGGAGGTATTATTTATGAAACGTCTGCGTAAAAATATGGCTTGCTATTAAAAGTGAACCGTTAACCAACAAAGAGAATGCAAAAACCCGCAAAACACATGGGAGCTGAGACAAATGGAAGATTGCTATAAGTTCCGTGGAATGGTACTTTCTCATAAGCTCATGTGGTTTGGACCCCGTAAACAGTTTTTGTTAGTGTACTAAAATTAAAACATTTAACTCAATAATAAAAAAAACTGGAAGCTAATTTTGCTTTGTTAATTTTAGCTACTCTAACTTATTCTAATATGAAGACAGTTTTTTCGTGCACATTCCCGTTAGTAATTCTTCTGTATGCCTGTACAGGACCGCGTTCTGCCGCAACAGTACAGTTTAACCCATATGAATATACTATACAAAAAAAGGCAACCGGTTCAAATGGTGCCGTATCGAGCGCCCACCCTTTGGCCAGCGAAACAGGCATCAATATTATGAAACAAGGGGGTAATGCCATTGACGCTGCCATAGCAACCCAACTGGCGTTGGCTGTAGTCTACCCCTCAGCAGGGAATATTGGTGGAGGTGGTTTTACGGTTATCCACCTCGCTAATGGTAAGAATCTAACAATTGACTACCGCGAAAAAGCACCGGCTACTGCACACCGTGATATGTACCTCGATGCAGCAGGTAATGCGCAAACCCAATTAAGCCAAAACGGTCACCTGGCAGCAGGTGTGCCCGGCGCCGTTGCGGGTTTGTTCAGCTGCCTTCAATATGCCAGTTTGCCAATTAGCAAACTCATTCAACCCGCCATTGAGCTGGCTGAAAAAGGTTTTGTGCTCACCGAATCGGAAGCCCGGCACCTGAACAATATTCAACCTGCCTTAATTAAATATAATACCGTAACGCCTGTTTTTGTAAAAGCAGCCGGCTGGAAGAAAGGCGATACCCTGGTTCAACAAGACCTGGCCAATACCCTCAAGCGCATTCGCGATAAAGGCATGGCCGGTTTTTATGAAGGCGAAACCGCCCGGCTTATTGTTGACGAAATGAAAAGAGCTAACGGCATCATCAGTTACGAAGACCTGAAGAACTACCAGGCAAAAGAGCGGGAACCGGTTGTGTTTGACTATAAGACTTATAAAGTAGTTACCATGCCACTGCCCAGCAGCGGCGGCGTACTGCTGCCCATGATGATGCATATGATAGAAGACCAGCCGGTGAAGCAGTATGGCTTTCAATCGGCCCGGGCCGTTCAACTGATGACGGAAATTGAGCGCCGCGCCTATGCCGACCGGGCCAAATTTCTGGGGGACGTTGATTTTTATAAAGTGCCGGTGAAAAAACTAAGCAGTAAAGAATATGCGGTGGAAAGAATGAAAGATTACAAAGCCGAAACTGCTGGCAGCAGTAAGACAACCCAGGCCGGACTTATTCCTGAAAGTGAAGAAACCACCCACTTTAGCGTATACGACAAAAGCGGCAATGCCGTATCTGTAACCACCACTCTCAACGGATCTTATGGCAGCAGAACGGTAGTAGGCGGCGCCGGTTTTTTATTGAACAATGAAATGGACGACTTCAGCATAAAACCCGGCGTACCCAATTTATATGGCGCTGTTGGTGGTGATGTCAATGCTATTGCCCCCGGTAAACGGATGCTTAGTTCTATGACACCAACCATTGTTTTAAAAGATAATAAACCATTTTTGGTAGTGGGCACTCCGGGTGGCACTACCATTACTACTTCGGTATTTCAAACCCTGGTTAACATATTGGAATTTGACATGAGTGCCGAAGATGCAGTGAACAAACCTAAATTCCATCACCAGTGGCTGCCCGATGAAATATTTGTAGAACCCGACTTTCCGCAGGCTGTAAGGCAACAGTTGCAGCAAATGGGTTATAAGGTTACCCAACGTGGCCCCATTGGCCTAACTGAAGTAATTCGAATTAACGCTAATGGTTCTATTGAGGCAATTGCCGATAAACGCGGTGATGATTCGGCGAATAGTTATTGAGTTTTGAGTTCTCAGTTCTCAGTTCCTTTATTCGAGTCTTGCTATAAATGGCTACTTCGCTGCGGTTCGTAATTTCGGGTTTCGAGTTTCAAGTTGGCGCGAAGCTGTATTCTGTATTCGCTTTCGGCTTTAAGCTTTTGGCTTACAGCTGTATTTTGTATTTGCTTGTAGCTTGCGGCTTGCAGCGATTAGCTAAATGAACCATTCATTAATTTTACAACAAATAAGCTACCAATGTCATCAGTTGGCACCACTTACCTGCAAACAGCCATTAAACGGTTACGCTATTATAAAGAATTGGGTGAAAAAACATTTGGCCAGCTTAGCGATTCAGAGCTGCATATAACACCCAATGCGGCTTCTAACAGCATTGCAGTGATCGTTCAGCATGTATCGGGCAACATGCTCAGCCGATGGACCAACTTCTTAACCGAAGATGGCGAGAAGCCCTGGCGGCAACGGGATGAAGAATTTGAAGTACACAATTATTCAAAACAACAAATACTTGATCTGTGGGAAAAGGGCTGGGCCTGTTTTCTGGATTCGCTCACTTGCCTTACTGAAAACGACCTGTTAAAAACCATCTACATCAGGGAAGAACCTTTACTGGTGATAGACGCCATCAACCGCCAACTGGCGCACTACCCTTACCATGTTGGGCAGATCATATACATTGGTAAACTCATTAAAGACGCCGATTGGCAAAGCCTGAGTATAGAAAAAGGGAAGTCGGAAGCTTACAATAAAAGTGATGGGGTTAAAGATCCGGCGAATAAGTAATATCCTGAATTTTCCTGTTCTTATAGTTTGACCAACCAAAAAAATATAATATTTTTTTAAATCTCATGTATAGAATATCTTAGCTGTGTTGCAGCCACTCCTGATATTCCCGGTTTTGAACATCTATATAATCTTTCATTTCCCAACCTGAATTATCGATATTGTCCTGAAAAGTAGCAGAGATATTTGTATTCCCACTATACGATTCTGGGATCGTATTCATTAAACTGCTACTGTATGAGAAAAATTTGTTCTTTATCGCTCATTTTTTTTAGTTTTTTTAGTTTTTTTAATTCAGCATTCGCTCAGTTATTAATGAATGAATCATTTGATGCATTTGCCACCGGTTCCTTATCGGGGAAAGGCACATGGGTTAATATCAATGGCAGTACCCTTGTCATAAATGTTGCCAGTGCATCGCCAATAACAGGTTGTACAGGCGGTAGTGGTAATTATGTACAACCAGGGACAGCCTCGGCCTTGACCACTGAACGATTGTCTTATCCCACTACCAACTTCCTGGCAAGTACGAGTCAGGTATTTTACCTGTCTTTCCTGTTGAATTTATCCAGTGCTGGCAGCGATGTCAATGCACATATTATTTCAATTGGGAATGATTTTGGGGGCACCAGTTATGAGTTCACCCGCTTTCATGTACAACAATCTGGAGCTGGATTTAATGTTGGTATTTCAGAAGGGAATGGCACAGGCCTGGGAGGAAACTCGGGTGGAGGAATCAACTGGGGTACTACTGTTTTGAACCTGAACCAAACCTATCATATTGTGCTCAGGTATGATTATGCAAATGGCGGGGGGGCCAATGCCGATGTGATACGGGCTTGGGTAAACCCGGGCATTACAGCAGGTAGTGAACCTGTCATTGCTGCGGCAGAAACAGTTATTGCTGCCGGAACCCGTGGAAATGATATTCTTTTTGATGGGGATAATATACGCAATGTTTACCTGAACTATAAAAATACCAACTCTCCTGTTTACAAGATCGACGTTATCAAATATGCAAGGGGGGCTACCTCCGCTGCTTCATGGTCTAACCTTAGCATTTCAGGTAACTGTGCTGCATTGCCTTTGAATTGGCTGGCGGCTGAAGCCAGGCTCAATTACCAGTTACAGCCCCTGATCTCGTGGAAGGTAGATGAATTGAATGTACATTATTATGTTATTGAAAGGTCGTTAAACGGGGTTGATTTTGCTTCCGAAGGAACTATTGCTTCCAAAGGAAATGGCATACACGAATATTTTTATACGGATGATAATAATGTAAGTGGAACGGCTTTTTATCGCATTAAGCAGGTGGATATAGACGGAAACTATACTTTCAGTACTGTGTTATTTTTTCGGAATCTTGCTGGAGATGCTCTTAGGTTATATCCGAACCCCGCTAAACAAATGGCTTCGCTACAAATTGCTGACCATCGTCTGATGTATACTACAGCTCATTTATATGATATCAATGGCCGGGTCCTAAAGCAAATCATGCTCACGCAAATGACAACCAGCATCAATATGCAACCTTATCCCGCGGGCACCTATTTTGTGAAGCTGCAAAATGGAAAATGCATCAGTTTGGTGAAGGAATAAAGGAATTTTTCAAACCCTAAACCATTACTACGGTCATACAAGGCTATCGTGCTTCAAAAGTAAAATCTCATTTAATTTTTTATCGGATTGTCAATGACGTTGTAGAAATTATTAGAATTCTTCATGAACAAATGGATATAGATAACCGGTTGGCGGATTGAACAATTTAAACCCTTCGAATTCGAATAGTTTAACTCCCCCGAATTCGGGGCAGGCCGAACCATTGCCCATAGCCGATTTATCTCCCCACTCCCCTTGCACCCTTCACTACTTTTACCTATCTTACCCAACCGAATTCCCCGGCCCATTTACCCTGTTTACCGCTATTGAACCATTTACCCCATTTATTGGTTAAAAACCAACGAAATAACCAACCTTCATGCCCTTTTTACGTATGTACTATACAGCAACAGGCAGTATACGCGTTTCATGGTATGTTAAAGGCACTGAAAAGTTGCTCAAAAACAAGTCATTGGTATTGATTTTGCGCCAGAAAGAAAACTGTTTTATTACTTTTACATTTAATATGCCTCAACCCTGAGAAAGTTTTGGAAAATATCCCGCACCATCCTGCTGGTACTGATCGGCCTGATCATATTAGCCTGGCTGGCCATTCAAACCTCACTGGTCCAAAACTGGCTGGTGAAACAGGTTACGGGCAAACTTTCCAAAAACCTCCACGCTAAAGTTCAAATCAAACACGTTGACTTTGCCCTGTTCAATAAAATGGTGCTCGAAGGCACCCTGGTAAACGATCAACACAACGATACCCTCCTGTATGCCGGCGCCGTTAAAGTGAACATTACCGATTGGTTCTTTCTCAAAGACCGTGTTGTGCTTAGCTATATCGGCCTTGAAGATGCCACCGTTCAACTCAAACGTACCGACAGCATCTGGAACTACCGGTTCCTTGAAGACTATTTCAGCAGCCCCAAAAAACAACAGGTAAAAAAGCAGGACGATATCGATCTCGACCTCGAAAAAGTAGAATTCAAAAATATAGTCCTTAAACAGATCGATGGCTGGCGCGGGGAAAATATGACCCTGCAACTGGGCACCATGGATATAGACGCTGAAGAGATCAATCTGAAAAAACGGATAGCCCACATCAACACCATCCAGATCAACAAACCCATTTTTGCCATTTACAATTACGATGGTAACCGGCCCGATTCCTTAAGACCCAAGCCCGATACCATTCCCATTGTAAACGATCCCAACAACCTGCGCTGGAACCCGGGTAACTGGGACATAGCCGTAACTAAACTCACACTCAACAAGGGCACCTTCATCAACGATATGCAAACCGACAGGCTCCCCTACGAATATTTCGATGGCGCCCACATTCGTTTTGCCGATATAAACGCCGTTTTTAATAAGGTCAAATTCAAACAGGATACCATTACCGCCGCCATTCAACTGGCTACCAAAGAACGGAGCGGACTGGTGGTTAAAAAACTAAAGGCCAATTTTAAATGGTTCCCCGAGGCCATGGAATTTGCCCGCCTCGATATTCAAACCAATCGCAGCCACCTGCAGAACTTTTTCGCCATGCGTTATGCCACCTTCGACGATATGAGCGACTTCGTTGACAAAGTGCGCATGGAAGGCGATTTTACAAACGCGGTTTTGAATAGTGACGACATAGCCTACTTTGCACCTGAACTGCAGGCCTGGAAAAAAGAGATCCGCATAACCGGCAAAGTAAAAGGTACCATTGAAAACCTGAGCGCCCACAAACTGATCGTTGAAGCCGGTAAAGACACCTACCTGAATGGTAACATCCGCATCAACAGCATGACCAACCTCGATAAAATGTATATCGACTTCGAGGCAAACGATTTCAGGACCACCTACCGCGACGCCATCACCATAATTCCCGATCTGAGATCAATAACCCAACCCAGGCTCGATAAACTTGAATTCCTGCGGTTCAGAGGTAACTTCACCGGCTTTATAAAAGACTTTGTAACCTTTGGTACCATTGAAACCAAACTGGGTGTAATTGTAAGCGACGTGAACATGAAGTTTCCCGACAACGCCCCCACCATATACACGGGCGGGTTGGAAACCCGTTCCTTTGCACTGGGCGAGTTTGTTGATGTGCCCCAAGTGGGCGTTATCAATTTCAAGGGATCGGTAAACGGCCGTGGGCTAAAAGCCACTACCCTGAACGCCAAACTCGATGGTAACATTCGTTCACTGGATGTAAATAACTATAACTATCAAAACATTGTTGTAAAAGGTACCATTGCAAAACGACTGTTCAATGGTGAACTGATCAGTAATGATCCAAATTTAACGGCCCGCCTAAACGGTTTGGTCGACTTCAGCCAAAAGGTACCTAACTTTAACTTCGACGCCGAGATCACCAGGGCCGATCTGCGAAATGTAAAACTCACCAAAGACAGTATTGAAGTAAGAGGTAAGTTCAGAATGAACTTTACCGGCAGCAATATCGATAACTTTCTGGGAACCGCCCGCATTTATGAAGCAGCAGTGTTGAAAGATGGCAAGCCGCTTTCTTTCGATTCTTTATACATTGAATCGAAGGCCATGGGCAATAACAAGGTGATCACCGCAGTAAGCAATGAATTCGATGCCGCGCTTGTAGGTGAATTCAGCATCAGGGACCTGCCGGGCGCCGTAGGTTCTTTCCTGAACAAATACTTCCCCAGCTATATAAAGCCTTCGAAAACCGTATTGAAAAACGAAAATTTCAGCTTTGTGGTCACCACTAAAAAGGTGGATGAGTACATGAGCTTTATTGATAAAAACCTGAGTGGCTTTAATTACAGCACCGTCACCGGCCGCATAAACAGTAACGAAAACATGCTCGACCTGAGTGCCGAAATACCGCAATTCAATTATAAGAATATTGCTTTCTATAATATAAATTTAAAAGGTACCGGCAATTACGATACGTTGTCATTGACCACTTCAATTGCCGATGTATATTTAAACGACAGTCTGCATTTCCCCGGTACCGATCTGCGGGTTCGCTCGGCCAACGACATGTCGCTGGTACAATTAAAAACAGCGGCCAATCAAACGCTTAACTCGGCCGATCTTTTTGCCCGGGTACAAACCATGCCCGAAGGTGTACGTATTACTTTCAATGAATCGAACTTCGATATAAACGGTAAAAACTGGACTATCGAAAAGAACGGCGAACTGGTATTGAGCAAACAACTGATATCGGCCGATGGCGTAAAGATCTACAATGGCCAACAGGAAATTCTGGTAACAACCCATCCTTCTGATATTGGAACTACCAATGATATTAAAGTAGATCTCACCAAAGTTAATATTGGCGACTTTGCTCCATTTGTTGTTCCTGATTACCGGCTCGAAGGTTTGCTGACCGCCCAGGTTGACATTGCTGACCCGTTTGGAAAAATGCAGGTTGACCTTAGAGGTGAAGCTGATATGTTCCGGCTCGATAACGACTCTATTGGTAAGCTGCAATTAAAAGCAGGTTACAGCCAACGTAGCAACAAAGTAACTTTTAGTACTAATTCAGAGAACGATAATTACAATTTCGACCTGGCAGGTTCATACGACCTGGCCGATTCAGCAAATACAGCACCGCTCGATCTAACAGGAAATTTCAGAGATACCAAGATCGGCCTGCTCGATAAATACCTGTCAGAAGTATTTACCGATCTAAATGGCTACGCCACAGGTCAACTGCGTATTGTAGGCCCGGCTAATAACCTTAAATATCTGGGCCGTATGCAGCTGCGGGATGGTGAGCTGCGGGTGATCTATACAAACGTATTGTACAAGATCCCATCGGCTACTTTCGATTTTAAAGACGGAGCAGTTGACTTTGGCAGCTTTAACTTCAAAGACGAACTGGGTAATACCGGCCATATTACAAAAGGTATTTTAAGACATCAGGCCTGGGACGATCTGTATTTTGACTTCGCCTTCAATGCAAATAAACTGCAGGTGCTGAATACACCCCCTACCAGCAAAGACCCCTTTTTTGGAAAGCTGATAGCAAAGGCCAACGCCACCTTCCGCGGACCACTGGAAGATATGCACCTCGATGTTAGGGGTGAACCAGCCGATAGTTCTGAATTATATATTCGTTCGCAAACCGGTCGCGAAAGCGGCGAAGCCAATTTTATTGTTTGGAAAAAGTATGGTACCGAAATGAAAGCGGTACGTACATCGGAAGCAAGTAACCTCCATGTTTCGCTCGATGTAGCGGCAAACAATTATGCAAAAATGTTTGTGATCATGGATGAAATATCCGGCGACATCATTCAGGCTATTGGCCATGGCAACTTAAAAATACAGGTTGGTTCCGAAGATCCGCTCGTTATGAACGGCCGGTACGATATAGATCGCGGAAATTACAACTTCAGCTTTCAGTCGCTTTTACGCAAGCCATTTAAATTACGGGAGAATACGGGAAACTATATTCAGTGGAGAGGCGACCCTTATGATGCAGATATTAAAATCGACGCAGAATACATAGCCAACGATGTGCGGTTTAGCGATCTGGCAACCGATGCAGTTACCAATGCCAACAATAACGTAAAAAAATATCGTGGTAATGTAATTGCCATTGCCACCCTGAAAGGCAAACTAACAAAACCCGATATCTCGTTCCAGATCGAGCTGCCCACTAATAGCCCGTTAAAAGATGACCCCGATGCACTGGCCATTTTACAATTGATACAGCGCGACCAAAATGAATTGAACAAACAGGTGGCCTTCCTTATTATGTTCAATAGTTTTGGACCCATTTCTACATCCAGCCAAAGTAAACTGGGTGGTATTGCGTTCAGCGGTGTGGTAGTGAACAGTATTTCAGGGGTGTTAAGTAATACGCTTAGCCGCCAGGTTTCGGGCCTTTTTCAAAAGTTGTTCAACGATAAAAGTATCAAGGTGAATTTCAACGCCTCGCTGTACAATGGTAGCAACCTGATAGACAATATTGACCGTGGCGGATTGAACATCGACCGCACCAACCTTAACTTCAATATTGGTAAAAGTTTTTTAAATGAACGGCTCACTTTTACATTTGGTAGCGCCGTTGATTTTGGTTTGTCGCAACAACAGGTGCAGGCCACCAAGAACCTGCAGTTCCTGCCCGATATTTCGGCCGACCTGAAATTACGCCAGGACGGTAAGGTGGTGCTCACCTTCTTTTACCGCGATTCATATAATTACCTCTCAGGTACAGGCGCCCGTCAAAACCGTTCCGGCGCCGGCATCAGCTATCGCCGCGACTTCGAACGCATCAGTGATCTGTGGCGGGTTGATAAAAAGAAAAAGCTTAGACCACCGTTGGTGGATACCTCAAGAGTAGATACTGGTAGTAATTAGAATACAGGAATATTGAATGTTGAATAACGGATATTGAATGTTGAAGGAAATACAGTAAAGTCAGTCAATAAAAAAGCCCCCGGTAAAACCAAGGGGCGTTTATTATTTGCATTTCAACTTCTACATTGAAAATTCAACATTCGAAATTCAATATTTGGCTTTTTATTTCTTCAGAATATCGTGTCCTAACTTATCTCTCTTAGTAGTCAGATAATTTACATTGTGCGGGTTGGGTTCTACTTCAATAGGCACTGCATCCACAATTTCTAACCCATAGCCCAGCAAACCTGCGCGTTTACGTGGGTTATTGCTTAACAGGCGTAATTTGCTTATACCCAGGTAACGCAAAATTTGCGCACCAATACCATAATCACGTTTATCCATTGGAAAGCCCAGGTGCAGATTGGCTTCAACAGTATCAAACCCGCTCTCCTGCAACTTATAAGCCTTTAATTTATTTACCAGGCCAATACCTCTGCCCTCCTGGTTCATATACAGGATAACACCTTTACCTTCTTTTTCAACCTGTTGCATGGCAGAGTGCAATTGTTCACCACAATCGCAACGCATAGAGCCAAGAATATCGCCGGTAAAGCAGGAAGAGTGTACCCGCACCAGCACAGGCTCGTCTTTTTGCCACTCCCCTTTTATAAGGGCCAGGTGCTCATTGTTGGTACCTTTTTCATTAAAGGCAATGAGTTTAAAATTACCCCATTTGGTAGGCATATCAACCTTCACAATTTCTTCTATCAGCGAATCGGTTTTGAGGCGATACTCTATCAGGTCTTTTATGGAAATCAGTTTCAGATTGAACCTTTTGGCAATTTCCTCCAGCTCGGGCAATCGGGCCATTGAGCCATCGTCGTTCATGATCTCAACCAGCACGCTCGCAGGTTCAAAACCGGCTAAACGGGCCAGGTCGTTACCTGCCTCGGTATGTCCGGCGCGACGCAAAACGCCGCCTTTTTTAGCCCGCAGGGGGAAAATATGTCCTGGCCGGCCCAGATCTTCGGGTTTAATTGTGGGGTCAATTAATGCCTGAATGGTTTTTGCGCGGTCGTGGGCCGAAATTCCGGAAGTACAGCCATGTCCCAGCAGGTCAACCGATACGGTAAAGGCTGTTTCGTGCAGGGCTGTATTGTTATTTACCATCAAATCGAGCTGTAATTCGGCGCAACGGTCTTCTTCCAGGGGTGCACAAATCAGTCCACGCCCGTATTTACTCATAAAATTTACTATCTCAGGGGTCACATTTCGTGCTGCTGTCAAAAAATCGCCTTCATTCTCACGGTCTTCGTCGTCCACTACAATTACAAGCTTACCATTTTTGATATCTTCTATAGCACTTTCTATTGAATCCAGCATGGTATGAAATTTCGGCAAAGTTAATATAAAACAGGGAAGCAAACAGCCCTGCGGCCACCCCTTCCCAATCATTTAAAATCAATTGGTTATTTATCGGTTTACGACAGTTATTTAACATGTATACGATGGAATTGTTCAATAAGTGGCCTTTGAAATTAAAATAAGCACGAAATAGGTTCTTATTTCAACCCAAATTTCCCGTCCTTAATCGTGTAAGAATCTAACACTGCGTGATGTTAGATTCTTACATCACATTATTTGACTTATATCAGCATGCAGCCTTTTCATTGTTTGATTTGCCTCTATAACATACAGTGAATGAAAGTCATATGCTTACCTGGAACAATGAGTATGCTTGTAGTTTCAGGCGAATGGGTATAAAACAGTGTATCGGTCAACGTTAATAACGTGTGTACTGCTTTTAATATAGAGATAATGTGACTGAATTGAAATTCTATTACATTTGCTGCAACATTTAAGAAACTGCTCCGTATACGGCCGTGAAATACAACCAGCTATGGTTTGCCTGAGTAATATATATCCAATATCAACACGAATTATGCAGTACCGATTGCTGTGAGCCTGTTAACTCTAACGATACCCCTTTACCGGATTATTGCTTGCCTGTACCCGTGAATGAATGGATACAAAATCAAACATCGCATATATGAGAAATTTCAAGGCTAATTTTCTAACCCTGTTACTGCTTTGTGTCGGAATACTCGCCGGGTATTCACAAGTGACATCCAGTAGTATAACAGGCGTTGTAAAATCAACCAAAGGAGAACCCCTGGTAGGAGCTACCGTAGTGGCCCGTCACGAACCAACCGGCTCCACGTTTACAACCCTTACAAGAACCCGTGGTATTTTTGACATCACTAACATTCCTCCCGGCGGACCTTATACAATTACCATTACATATGTTGGTTACGCCGCTTTTAAAAAGAGCGACGTAAATATACCATTGGGTGAAAAATTCGATCTGCAAACCGAAATGTCTGATAAGGAATTACAATCAGTTGTGATAACAGCTGCTGGCCGGAAAGGCATTAACGAAAAAACCGGTGCATCTACCAACATCAGCAACAGGCTGGTTCAAAACATGCCTAACATTTCTCGTAGCATAACAAATCTTACACGTGTTACGCCTCAAAGCAACGGAAACAGTTTTGCAGGTATGAATAACCGGTATAACAACCTCATGATCGACGGTTCTTTGTTCAATAATAACTTTGGACGCGGTGGCGACGGTATGGTACCCGGGGGTGCAACCTCAGCTATCTCTGTTGACGCCATTGATCAGGTACAGGTAAATATTGCCCCTTATGATGTTCGCCAGGCCGGTTTTGTAGGCAGCGGTATCAATGCTGTAACAAGAAGAGGTACGAATAACTGGTATGGTACAGCCTATGGCTACTATCGCAACCAGGATTTCACTGGTGAAAAAGTAAAAGGAACAGAAGTAGCAAACGCCAAACGCTCATCAAAAACATTTGGCGGTAGCATTGGCGGCCCTATCATTAAAGATAAACTGTTCTTCTTCTTCAACTTTGAATCTGAAAAAAGAACACAACCCGGCCAAACCTGGGTGGCTAAAAAAGATGCGGCAGATAACAATGTAAATGCAACGTCTGTACTGGCCAGTGACCTGAATATATTAAGAGATACCCTCATTAGCAGATACAATTACAACCCTGGTGCTTACCAGGGATATGATTTTGAAACAGAAAATACCAAGTTTCTGGGCCGTATTGACTGGAATATTACCAGCAAACACCGTTTAACGGCACGCTATACCAATTCAGAAACCGATGATGATGACATGATAAACGCGTCCAGCGTAACCGGTGTGAACGCCAATCGTATCAATAACAGCCGCCGTGGCGGCGCAACAGGTGGAATGGCATACACAGGCTCTAATTTCAAAAACAATGTGAAAGTATGGTCGGCAGTGCTTGAACTGAACTCTACTTTCAACAGCCGGTGGAGCAACCAGCTCATTGCCTCTTATACCAATAATGAACTGGTGCGTATACCAAACAGCAATATGCCGTTTGTCGACATCATGAGAGATGCCAACAACGTATATATTTCTTTTGGAACCGACCTGTTCTCTTACCGAAATGAGATCGAAGACAAAGCCTTTAATATAGCTAATAACATAACCTATGTTATGCGTAAGCATACTTTTACGGGTGGTGTTAGCTTCGACGCCATGAAATTCGCAAACTCCTTCACTAGTGCAGGAGGTCCCAGCTATTACCGCTATAATTCATTGAATGACTTTCTTACCAAACAGCCGCCGTCAGTATTTGCCGTGGCTTATGACCCAAGCAACCGACTGGGCATAAAAGTACCAGAAGCCAAATTTTCGCAGTTGGGTTTTTACTTGCAGGACATTTTCAACATTACTAATAAACTCAAGATCACCGGCGGCTTGCGGGTTGATATACCCATGTATCCGTACGATCCACCGCGCAACCCAGCCCTTGAGCAGGTTGTATTTAAAGACGAGAACGGCGTCGATGAGCAGTTTGATGTAAGCAAATGGCCCGATCAAAAACCACTGTTTTCACCCAGGTTTGGCTTTAACTATGACGTAAAGGGCGATAAGTCACTTGTTGTACGCGGAGGTACCGGTGTCTTTACAGGTCGTATTCCTTTCATCTGGCTGGTAAACCAGGTAGGTGATGATGGCGTGGTACGCGCAATATTCCAGGCCAACAATACACAATTGGCCAATATCCAGTATAGCAACGATAGAACAACTTATATTCCCAAGGACCCACCACCAGTAGGTACTTCTATCCCTAACAGCTCATCATTCAGTGCAGCAGCCAAAGATTTCAAAATGCCGCAGGTATGGCGTTCGAACCTGGCTGTTGACAAACGGTTCGCCGGCAATTATACCGCCACCTTCGAGGCTATATATACGAAGATGATCAATAATGTGTACTTCCGAAATGCTAACCTGGGACCTGAAAGCGGTACGTTGGGTGGTGTTGCCGATAAACGGCCATATTTCAACAATGCAACAGCTTCCAGACCGGTTCCGCTTGTTAATCAGATGATCGTTATGGACAATACCAGCAAAGGATACAGCCTGGCATTAACCGGTCAGTTACAAAAATCATTCTCAAACAAGTGGGAAGCCGGTATTGCTTATACTTATACGCTGGCTAAAGAAGTTGCCATCGGCAGCTCAGACCAAAGCGGCAGCGGTTTCAATACCAATAATATTACGTTTAATCCCAACAAACCGGATATCGGTCATTCCAACTATGCTGTTCCGCACCGCATAGTAGCTAATGCATCATACCGCCTGGAATACCTGAATAACAGAATGGCTACTACCTTCAGCCTCTTCTATTCAGCGCAACCGCAGGAACGCTATAGCTTCCGGTATGGCGCCGATATCAACGGAGACGGACAAAGCAATGATGTTTTGTATATACCGAAAGATCCTTCTGAGATCACTTTTGTAGAAGGTTTCAAGGTAGGAACAAACACCTATACTGCACAACAGCAAAGTGATGCCTTTTTCAAGTTTATTGAAAGCGACAAATACCTGAAAAAGCATAAAGGTAGTTACATGGAAAAATATGGTGCTGCATTGCCCTGGACGCATACGGTTGACCTGAGAATTTTGCAGGACTTCATTTACAGACGAGCAACCACCAAACATAGCTTACAGTTCAGTATAGACATAACAAACCTGCTGAACCTGTTGAACAGCGAGTGGGGCTACCGCTACGCATACAGCTATGGAACCTTCCAGGATATGGGTATACTGGGTGTCCCTACCGCAGCGGCTGGCAGCACCCCTTCCAATAATGTAGGTAATGAAGCTTATTCCCGAGCAAATCCTAAATTCACTTTTGATCCTGCCGGTCCTTCAAAAGGTTATCAGCCAAACTATTCTACTACCAGCACCTGGGGTATTCAATTTGGCTTAAGATACATTTTCAACTAATACAACAATCGCTAAGTTAAAAGCCCTTCCGATGTTTCGGGAGGGCTTTTTAATTGTGACATTTGGATACAGGAAACCTTACTTCTTAATGAATTTTGAGACTTGCAATACTTGGCCATTACCATCTGTTAAGCGAACAAAATATAATCCGCCTGATAAAGATGAAAGACCATTAAAATTTATACTATTATTTGTTCCTTGATATTTTTTACTGGCAACAGACTTGCCCAATAGATCAATTATATCAATCTGAATGTTATTATAGTTATTGTTTTTGGGCAGCGAAATAGTTAAATGATCATTTACCGGATTAGGGTATATTTTTATATCTTTTTTTACCAGTGATTCTATTTCCCTTTCTGTACCGGTGCTAATCCTTGCATACTGTGATACTTTATTAGTATACTCACTACTATTGCAAATAGATTTAACAGTTGCACTGTTTGCATCTGAGTAGGTGGCAGAACATGATGGCGAAGGCACCTGGTCCCCCAAGAAACCGCTGTTTACTTGGACCTGATTTAAATTAAAAGTAGCAACGTATGGTACGCGAAGATTAGATCCTGCTACTTTAAAGTTAGCCACTATCTTGAGCATTACTTTATAAGGCACCCATCCCTCCTGCAAATTCCATTCTGGTATTGTAGGACTGGTAGAGGTATAATATGAAAAAAGTTTTCGGTAATCTTTCACACAGCCCAGATCATATATTTCGGATTCATATGTTTGTGAGCCTTCAAATACAAGAGACGCTTTAATGGTACTTTGCGATAAATCGAAACCGGCATGTGGATTAACTGAATAAAAAAGCGGCTCATCTTTTAACTGAAATTCTGTATCTATATTTGTTTCATGCCTTTCAGGCGTCCATTCATCAGCATACCTTATCCACTGATAATAATTAATCGTTGGTTCTTTAAGCAAAGTAAAAACACCGGCAGGGTTATTATAATAAGGTAAGATAGTAGTTGAAAGAAGTGTTTGTTCAGAACCAGGTACCACCAATTCGTTAAAAGCATAATTATATGTATAAGTTATTGTTCCCTTCCCTTGTAACTTAATATCAAATACCATTGGTTTAACTGGCTGCGAAGAATTTCCATCAAATAGAGCTGTAAAGAAGTTAGCAACAGAGCTTACTATAGCAACATTATCTATCAACGTGTTAAAGATCAATTTAAATGCATCTCTCTTTTCCTTTTCCATTTCAAACCATGTTGACTCCCCTATATTTTTACCCAATTGCAGTCCTGCATATACGTCTCGAAATATAGATACTGATTTATATGGTTGATTACTAAAGTCAAGGAAACTTGAAAATATTCCTTTTTCACCCCATCTACCATTTCCATCAGTATTTTCTCCTCCAGAAATATTTTGAATGGCAGTTCCATTAATGTCAAATTTAAAATCACCATTATTGGAGAGTTTTACTTCTAAAACCAGCGAACTTTTAAAATTGCAAATACAGGGATCAAAATGTAAATAAAAATCACTATGATACCAGGTCAGAACGCTGTTTAAATAATAATTGCTGTTCAGTACCGGCTTTACATTATTTGAAAACGCCTGAGTAGCATATCTTCCAGTATTATTATTATAATTCTCTAATAAGGCCGATCTATATGAATTGTCTTTATATTTTAATTCAATACTTATTGCATTGTTCTGTCCATATAGATTGGCAAAAGCTAAGAAGACTCTTAGCGCACCTGTATGGCGGTTATACAAAATAAAATAAGGAACATCTGTTCTTGCAGTGGGAGTACCAAAATCATATTTCCATAATTCCCAGCCATCAGTGGTATTGAAATCTTTATTTGTATATTTCGAAAACTCATTAACATTTGGATTGTTAAGTGATGTTAAATAAAAAGGTGATTGTATGGTTGTACTGCCCAGGGCGTTGGTATGAATTGTAAAGTTTTGTTGCGTCCAGTCAATAAAACCGCTTCCATGAGGATTTCCTGTTATACAGGGTGCGTTGTCGGCAATCTGGGCATAGCCGGAAAACGTTATCAGTATTCCGGCGAGGTAAGCAAATAGTTTCTTTTTCATACTTTTGTTTTTTTTCCTACAAATAGTCGTTTGATAATGGTATTATTAGAATCGGAATAAATGTTACATTCAATAGTTATGGTATTGGTTTTCGCATCTACCTTGCCAAACATTTCAACGCGCGGACAGCATAAAAATCTGCTTCCTGATACATAGAAGGCATTGTAGCTAACTTCTTCTAACATATAACCATAATACTTTTGTATGATATCGTCAATAGGTGTACAATTAGCCACACCATTTTCCTGCTTAACTGAACAGCCTTTGGGAAGATTATAAATTCTAAACCTGTAAAACCAGTCTGTTATTCCAGATGGCGCCTTTCCATTATTATTAATTGTTACCGTAAAAGTATCCGCCGGGGTATCTTCAAAATAGCCATGCCACTTTCCAAAAAATGGTAATTGGGTTAAATATTTTTCGTCATAAGCATAATCATTAATGTTGTTCAATTCTTTCGCATATAATACAATTAGCTCTTTATCTATTGTATCAATTCCGGTATCAGTTAAATCGCAGGAATTTCTTTCTCTTGTGGCTATTAATCGTACTGGTATTTTTTGACCCAGCGCTGGTGCCGGGAATACCAGTCGAACGTTTCTAGTATTATATGTTTCACTTCCTATTTGCCACTCATAAGTGTTGTATGTAGAGTCGCCCTCAAAAAAAACCGAAAAATTTACGACAGTATCTGATTCCGCAAATCGGCCATTTAAAAATTTATACCCAGCTTTGAAATTGGCTTTAAGCTTGTTGTTTGGATCGCAGTTTGGAGGCGTATATACTTTTTTACAGCTTACTGAAATGAACAATAAGATCAGCAAAGGAATGCTTAAGTGTTTTCCATTTAATTGCATAATGGTTCATTTAAACCACAGAGTGGAGTATACCAGGTAAGACGATAAAATTAAGCACCCGGATGAATTACATCGGGCCGTGATAATCATGGATGTTCAGAAGAACTATACTGGGGAAATTTTCTTACGTTTAAGAAAATAATTTGAGTAGAATTTGAGTTCATAAAATAAGGTTTATAAATTGAAATTGGTCAAAAGTATCCCTTCTCTACGCCTGGTGGAGTTATGCGAATAACTAAAATTAAAAAATTGGATTTATTGCGTTTGCACAATTTTCCAAGAATACATAAAATTAATATTGCTTAGTAATTTTCCGGTGATAGGTTAAAATGAAGAGCTATTAAATTGTTTCGGCGGTTATAAAAGCCATAAATGCTGCTACCTGGATATTTCAGCGTGAGTTAGTTTAAATTTCGGAGATAATTTAAAATGAAGAGCTTATAAATTGTTTTACCCGTTTATAAGTTATAAATGGTGTTATTTAGATTATTTATCCGTGAGTTGGTTTAAATTTTCCGGAGATAAGTTAACATGAAGGATTATAAATTGTTTTCACCCCATTTTAAGTTATAAGTGGTTGCTACGAAGATTATTTTAGCAGGTGAATTCGTTTAAATTCTCAAGAAATAAGTTAAAACGCAGGGATTCTAAATTGTTTTCACCCAATTATAAGTTATAACTGGTTGCTAGGAAGATTACTTTAGCAGTGATTTAGTTTAAATTTTCAGGAGATAAGTTAAAATGCAGGAATTATAAATTGTTTTTACCAATTATAAGTTACGAATGTTGCTACGTAGATTATTTTTTCCATTTTTAAACTTAGTTTCAGAAAAAATAATCTACGCAGTGGTCATTTTAATCTAACTCGCCCTCATTTCAATCTAACAACGCAAAAAATGATTTATAAAGGATGAAATAAAACTTATAAGTTTATTTTTAGACTAACGGGTGCCCTATTCAATCTAATTTCTGTAAAAACAATTTATTACCGGTTAAAAACAACTTATCGGTTGGTTATTTAAACTAATTGGAGAATAAATTACATTTTTAAGCAGGCGCTTTTCTACTTTTTCCGCCAGCCCCACTTTAAAAATACAGGCAATGCTTTAGCCCAGGAGCGAATATCGTGTTTGCCATCGGGCAGTTGCAGATAACGCATGTCTTTTCCTTCAAGCCAACCTTTGGCCATCAGTTCACGCATTACATCTATAGTATCGTCAATGGAGTCAATTACATTATTTCCGTTGCGGTCTTCCGTTTCATCCAATTCGCCCGCCTCAAAAAAGAATTTCAGTTTGGGATTGTATTTTCCCTGCCGTATCTGGTTGTGCATCAACCGGTGCGTGGCTTCATTAAAATCCCTGTCTTTTCTGTCTTTCGAGCGCCACCACAATGAACCTGAGAACACACCTACTTTTGTAAACACATCCTGGTGGTTCCAAACAAGATCAAGGGCACTTAACCCACCCAATGAAAAACCGGAAAATGCGGTTTCATTAAACACAAGACCGCTATAACGCGAATGAATATATGGTAATAATTCTTCTAAAATAAACTGTCGGTACAAACCGGCTTTGGCGCCGCGGCCTTTAAAATCAGGGCTGCTTATCATGCCATATTCCAGCAGGCGATCTTCCCCACTATGAATGCCAACACACAACAGCGGTGTAATGGTCTCTGTTTGCAACAGGTAACCAATCATTTTATCAAAACCCATGGCCTCAATATCCTGACCATCGTTAAACAATAATAATCCAAGCGTATCGCTTGTATTATTGGCAGGACCGTAAAGGTTTATCGTTACATTTCGTTGGAGCGCTTCTGATGGCAATTCAATCGTTTCCACCATTATCCCGGTACTAACTTCTGTTTGCATGGCGCCAAAAATAGGTAAATCTGCAATAGAGGTAACGTTAAATGTACAGGAATTGTACGATTTGTTTATTCACGATGCTTCCGATAAATTTGGTAACGAGGAACTTGTATTGCCATAATGGCGACACTCAAATGCGCTTATATGAAAAAAATTGGTATTCTGTTTGGCCGGGAAAGAACTTTTCCAATGGCTTTCATTGAATGTGTAAACAGCAGAAATACACCTGGTGTTATTGCGGAACCTGTTCATATTGACAAAGTAATACAAGGCGCCTCTACTGAATATGACGTTATTATCGACCGCATTTCGCACAATGTTCCTTTTTATCGCTCTTACCTGAAAAATGCCGCTATTTGCGGTACAGCCGTCATTAACAACCCATTTTGGGGAAGCGCTGATGAAAAATTTTTCAATAACAGCCTGGCTGTCACCATTGGGGTGCCGGTGCCAAGGACCGTCATCCTTCCCTCCTACGAAATGCCGGCCGAAACCAGTGCCGAATCATTTGCCAACCTGGCCTGGCCTTTAGACTGGGAAAAGATCTTCAACTATGTTGGTTTTCCCGCCTATATGAAGCCCTTTGCCGGTGGTGGCTGGAAAAATGTTTACAAACTCCATAACCAGCAAGAGTTCTTTCATATTCATAAAGAAACGGGGCAGCTGGTTATGATGCTGCAGGAAGAAATTGTATATGAAGAATATTACCGGTGCTATTGTGTTGGCGGAAAATATGTGCACATAATGCCTTATGAACCGCGCAATCCACATCACCTGCGCTATACGAATGAGTTTCATCCATCACCCGATCGTATTCACCAAATGGAAGAAATTGTATGCCGCCTCAATCAATACCTTGGCTATGATTTTAATTCGGTTGAATTGGCCTTTCGCGATGGGGTTCCCTATGCCATTGATTTTTGCAACCCCGTACCCGATGCCGATCGCCCCAGTATAGGCGACGATAATTTTGAATGGGTGGTTGACACCGCAGCTACCTATGCCATAGAGCGGGCGCTTACCCACAAAACCGGCCAGGATAATCTTACCTGGGGTGAATTCACCAAACGCAGTATGAATCGTGCACCAATAGGAGAAATTAAAAATGAAGAATTAGAAACAGAGAAATGAAGAAGTAATACATATGAATAAATAAATTAAAAACCGATAACAGAAGCCAATACCTTTGTGCGGCATTGGTAACTGAGAACTGAGAACTAAGAACTAAATAATGGCTAATATCAATTTTTCGCAATTTACGCTTGGCATTGAAGAAGAATATATGGTGCTTGACCCCGTTAACCGTGAGCTGAAAAGCCATCAACAACGGATCGTTACCGAAGGACAAAAAGTGATAAGAGACAAGGTAAAAGCAGAAATGCATCAGGCGGTGGTAGAAGTAGGTACCGATGTTTGCCGTGATGTTGACGAAGCCTATAAAGATGTTAGCCATTTGCGCCGCACCATTTCTCATATTGCCGGCGACCTGGGCTTTTGGGTTGGTGCATCGGGCACTCACCCGTTCAGTCATTGGGAAAGCCAGCTAATAACCGATCATGCCCGCTATAAAGAGATCCTCGATATTTTACAGGACGCCGCACGTAGCAATCTTATTTTCGGTTTACATGTGCATGTAGGCATGGAAAGCCGGGAAATGGCCAATCATATAGCTAATTCAACCCGCTACTTTTTACCACATATTTATGCATTAAGCACCAACTCGCCTTTTTGGGAAGGCAGGAACACCGGCTATAAATCGTACCGCTCAAAAATATTCGACAAGTTTCCGCGCACGGGCATTCCCGAAACATTCGATACTATTGAGGATTATGACAATTTTGTAAAACTATTGGTGAAAACCAATTGTATCGATAATGCTAAAAAGATCTGGTGGGACCTTCGCGTACATCCTTTTTATAATACGGTGGAGTTCAGGATCTGCGATGTTCCTTTAACTGTTCAGGAAACAATTGCCATTGCCGCCCTGTTTCAGGGCGTATGCGCCAAGATATACAAGCTACGTTTACAAAACCTCAATTTCATTCAATACTCACGCGCCCTCATCAACGAAAATAAATGGCGGGCCAGCCGCTATGGTATCGATGGGTTGTTGATTGATTTTGGTAAGGAAGAAGAGATCAATACGCGGGTGCTGATATATGAACTGCTCGATTTTGTTGATGATGTGGTTGATGAACTTGGCAGCCGCCATGCTATTGATTATATTACTAAAATGATGGAAGAAGGTACCGGCGCCGATCGCCAGCTAAAAGTGTTTCAACAAACAAACAGCCTGGTGAATGTTGTGGATTATATTCACGCCCAGTTTCTTGCCGGTGTATAATTAGGTTTGCGTTATATATTATATTTTACGCTAACATACCGGCGCAATTGTAGCAATAGTACTATATGGCCTTAGGGGCACAATATTTGATTACACTTGCCCGTTCATAACCTCAATCCAGTCCCTATATCCACATGGAATTCCCGTAATAAAAAACTTGGTTAAATCTGTTCCGGTATGAAAAAATTCCTGGTTAGTAGCTGGCCTGCTATTCTATTGCTTTTTTTGATAGCGTCGTGTGGTAAAGACAAAAGTGGGGAAGAAGATCTTGGACAATACTATCTTAAATGCAAGATAGATGGCGTTGATAAAACATTCAATTATTCTGCTTTGGCATCCCAACAAGATCTGGGCGGCGGCAAAATAACCTATTCTGTTTTTGGCAAAGCTGTTGCTCTTCCCGACAATCTTGAAAGTCTTGGTTTTTCCATTCAACTCTCAGTTCCATTTACAAAAGGCACTTACAAAGAAACCGATCCCACTGATGATTATACGCTGGGGGGTATTTACAATCCCAACAAAGGTGATGGCGCTGAGATCTATGCCAACCGGTACGATGAAGGCGATCCGTTTCAGGTAACTTTTACCGAAATAACCAGCACTACATTAAGCGGTACATTCAAAGGCAAGTTTTTTTTGTACACTACCGATCCTAATGCCGATTCAGTTATTATCTCAAACGGGTCGTTTAAAGTTAAGTTTGCGAAGTGATCTCTCTGTATTCCATTATCACATTAGCTAATTAGCCCTCCATTATCCTTTAATGTAACACCCGAAAGTTGTAATCGAAATGCTTCGTTGATCAAAAAGAATATCTTTTCAGCAGCAGCCTGGTAGTTCAATCCTTCGGGTCTGATGTTGGAGATGCAGTTACGAGCTTCGTCAGTTAGTCCCGGTGCAGGACGCCAGGTAAGATAAACACCCAGGCTATCGGGTGAGCTAAGACCGGGCCGTTCGCCAATAAGCACAACTACCAGCTTTGCTTTCAACAGGTAACCGCATTCGTCGCCAATGGCTACGCGGCCTTCCTGTACAATACAAACAGGCGCCACAGACATGCTGGCTTTATTGAAAAGTGGTAATAACAATTTCAATACCGGTATAGCGTGGTTATTAATGGCAGTAGCCGAAAGGCCATCGGCCAACACTACACACACATCGTAACCAGTGCTGTTAAACTCCCCCAGCTGATCATGCGCTTTTGCGTTCAATCTTCTTCCTTTATCGGGATATTGCAGGTATTCGCTTCTATTGGCTGCCTGTGTTTGTAAAGTGAAAGAGGCGCAATGCAACGCCTGTAATTCGTTCAACAACATTTGCTGGTTCAGCACAGCATACACTGCATCGCGGGCATGAGCGTGCGCCAGCCTGAACTGTAATAAAGCCTGCAATGGTTCAGCGGTTCCGGTTCTACCCAATGCGATCCGGGCAGCTGTATATTCTTTTAGATCGGCCCAGGGGTCTGGTTGAACGATATATTTTTTTAAGTTACTCATTTATCAATTGTAACAACTTATGATCCTGTATAGATAACAGTTGTCCATCTTCATTCATAATGTTTTGTCTTAACAACCATTGCTCAAACTCGGGCGCAGGTTTTAAACCTAATACCTTTCGCACATATAAAGCATCGTGAAATGAAGTGCTTTGATAATTCAACATAATATCATCGGCGCCGGGAATGCCCATGATATAATTACAACCAGCCACGCCTAACAACGTAAGCAGGTTATCCATATCATCCTGATCGGCCTCGGCATGGTTGGTATAACAAACATCTACTCCCATTGGCAACCCCAGCAGCTTGCCACAAAAATGATCTTCAAGGGCCGCCCTTATGATCTGTTTACCATCGAACAAATACTCCGGACCAATAAACCCTACTACCGTATTTACCAGTAGGGGTGAAAATTTTCTGGCCACCGCATATGCCCTGGCTTCGCAGGTTTGCTGATCAACGCCTTCATGCGCATTGGCCGATAAAGAGCTCCCCTGCCCCGTTTCAAAATACATAACATTATTACCCAATGTACCGCGTTGTAACGACAAGGCCGCCTCATACGCTTCCTGTAGCAATGCCAGGTCAATACCAAAACTTTTGTTGGTCTTTTCGGTACCGCCTATAGATTGAAACACCAGATCGAGCGGGGCCTTCTGCTGTACAAGTTGTAAAGAAGTGGTTACATGGCATAATACACAACTTTGTGTTGGTATTTCAAACCGCTGAATAATTGCATCGAGCATTTGCAACAGCGTTTGCACATGGGCGGGCGAATCGGTAGCCGGGTTAATACCAATAACCGCATCGCCACTGCCATATAGTAACCCATCTACAATACTGGCTGCAATTCCTTTAGGATCGTCTGTAGGGTGATTGGGTTGCAAACGGACCGATAACCGGCCCTTTAGCCCAAGCGTATTTCGAAACTTTGTTATCACTTCACATTTTCGGGCAACACTTATCAGGTCCTGGTTGCGCATAAGTTTTGAAACAGCAGCCACCATTTCGGGTGTTAAGCCCGGCGCCAGTTGTTGTAACGTAATTCCATCGGCGTTATCACTTAATAACCAATCGCGAAACTGACCGGTTGTAAAATGCGCTATTGGCGTAAAAGCCGCTGTATTATGTGAATCGATAATAAGGCGGGTAACTTCATCCTGCTCATATGGGACCACTGCTTCCTGTAGAAAGTTCTTTAATGGAACATCGGCCAGTGCCAGTTGAGCAGCCACCCGTTCTTTGTAATCCATCGCCGCTACACCGGCCAACGCATCACCCGAACGAAAAGGACTTGCCTTCGCCAGCAAGGTGGTTAATGTATTGAAGTGATAAGTATGATTTTGTATGGTATAACGATATGACACTAAGAACTTTTTTTAAAAAGCATAAAAAGAATAATGATCAACGCCAACACACCAAAGAACCACCAGCTCATAACGGGATTATAGTAAACAATTGCTACCAAACAAACCATGCCCAGCACCAATGCAATTAAAGGAAACCAGGGATACAAAGGTACTTTGAATGGCCGTTCCATAGCCGGTTGTTTACGGCGCAATACCAGCAAACTGATCATACTGATTATATACATTACAACAGCGCCCAGTGCACTCAAAGTAATAACCTCTCCCGTATCGGCAAGACATAACGCAATAATACCAACAACGCCACCCGTTATCATGGCTATATGCGGTGTGCGAAACCGGGTATGTACACGAGCCAGCACCTGGGGCAAATAACCACTGCGGGCCATAGCATATATCTGCCTGGAGTAACTGATAATAACACCATGAAACGAAGCCACTAAACCAAACAACCCAATGCCGGCAAATACTTTTGTCCAGCTGTTTTGCTTGCCCAGCACAATACTTATAGCCTCAGGCAAAGGATAATCAATACGTGAAAGATTATGCCAGTTGGTAACGCCACCGGTAAAGAACATAACACCCAGCGCTAACAAAGTAAGTGTTATAATACTGGAGATATACCCTTTGGGAATGGTACGCTGCGGGTCTTTCACTTCTTCTGCCACCATGGCCACCCCTTCAATAGCCAGGTAAAACCAAATTGCAAAGGGTATCGCGGCAAATACACCGCCCCAGCCAAATGGCATAGCATCCTGCTTAATGTTATCCCATTTGAAGGCAGGTGCAACAATGCCCATGAACACTAACAATTCTGCCACCGCCAACAGGGTAACTATCAACGAGAACATGGCCGACTCTTTAATACCCAATAAATTTATTATCGTAAACACTACGTAACAACTGATGGCCACCGGCAATACCGGTAATGCCGGATGCAAAAAATGCACGTAACTGCCCAACGCAAAAGCAACTGCCGGCGGCGCCAGTAAAAATTCAACCAGGGTGGCATAACCTGCTATTACCCCACCCAGGGGGCCTAATGCTTTGTATGCATAGGTAAATGGGCCACCAGCCTGTGGTATGGCCGCCGTTAATTCGGTAAAGCTGAAAATGAATGTAATGTAGAAGATGGTAACCAGTATAGTGGCTATTAAAAAACCGCCTGTACCGGCTACATCCCAGCCCAGGTTCCAGCCAAAATATTCGCCTGAAATAACCAAACCTACCGCCAGCGCCCATAGGTGCACGGGTTTCAATACTTTTTTTAATGAAGGGTTGCTATGCATGCAATTAGTTTTTAATAAAAGGCTGAAAGTGATATTTAGCTTCTGTAAAGCAACCGCGGGTCGTAAATGGCACTTAAGTTATTAAAAACTACTTAAAAAGCTGAAAAAGAATGGCAAAGAATTTAATAATCTTAGCATCTGCCAATAGATCTTAAATTTTAGATTTAGATTCGCTGCCGCTTTACATGGCATAGAGAGATTCCTTTTATTATTCTTCAAAACCCATTATTTATGCGACTGCTGTTGTACATTTCTTCCTTCATCGCTTTTACATTAGTAAGTTTTACCGGAATGCAACAAAAACAAAAGATCGTTTTCTTTGGCGATTCCATTACACAGGCTGGCGTACAGGCCAACGGTTACATAACAGTGCTGGGTAATCTTATAGCACAAAAAGGTTTAAAAGATCAATACGAACTGGTGGGCGCCGGCATAGGCGGTAATAAAGTGTATGATCTTTATTTAAGAATGGAAGATGATGTGCTGGCCAAAAACCCAACAACCGTTGTGATTTGGATTGGGGTAAATGATGTTTGGCATAAAAGGACCAGCGGCACCGGAACCGACGCTCCTAAGTTTGAACAATTCTATAATGCCATCATTAAAAAATTGCAGGCCCGCAATATTAAAGTGGTAATATGCACCCCTGCCGCTATTGGTGAAAAAACCGATTTCTCAAATGAACAGGATGGCGATCTGAACAAATACGCCGGCATGATTCGCAAAATAGCCGCCAACAATAACTGTACTTTGGTTGATTTGCGCAAGATCTTTTTGGACTACAACCTGGCCAACAATACAAAAAACGAAGACAAAGGAATACTCACCCGCGATGGCGTTCACCTGAACGACAAAGGCAATACGCTGGTAGCGGAAGAAATGATGAAGGTTCTTGTTAAATAATTAACGCTATCTAAGGGCGTCCCGATAAAATCGGGACGCCTTTTGTTATTTTTGCACTATACTATGAATAAACCAACAACCATAAGAGTGGCGTTGCTGGACCTGTACGAGGGGCAGGTAAATGAGGGCATGCGATGCATCCGCGATATTTTGAGCCAGTATAGTAAAGCAAACAATATCAACCTGGTATGTACAGAATTTGACGTTCGGCTAAAATGCCAGTTTCCCAATCTGGATTTCGATATATACATTTCATCAGGTGGTCCCGGTTCACCCCTTGTGAACGGGCTTGAATGGGAACGGCTGTATTTTGAATGGGTATCTATGCTCGAGCAATATAATCGCAGCGAACAGGGCCCTAAAAAACATGTTTATTTTATTTGTCACTCCTTTCAACTGGCGGTTCAGTATTTCGATGTGGCTAAAGTAACCAAACGTAAATCCACCGCTTTTGGCGTTTTCCCGGTACATGTGTTACCAGGCGGTGAAGGCGAGCCCATCTTCAACGGACTGCAAGACCCATTTTATGCAGTTGACAGTCGCAACTATCAGGTGGTGGAACCCGATCATGAGCGTATTGAGAAAAAAGGCGCCGCCATTTTGGCTATAGAAAAAGAACGCCCGCATGTACCGCTTGAAAGAGCCATTATGGGTTTGAGGTTTAACGATTATATGGTAGGCACACAGTTCCATCCCGAAGCGGATGCACCTGGCATGAGCCGCTATCTGCAACGACCCGATAAAAAACAAATGGTGATCAACAACCATGGGTTAGAGAAATGGAAATCCATGATTGAACAGCTCAATGACCCCGATAAGATACTGTTCACCTATTCGCATATTCTTCCTAACTTTCTTGATATGGCGTTAGGCGTAAAACAGAATACAGCTGCAAGCTTCAAGCTATAAGCCGTAAGCAAATACAGCTTCGCATTGTAGCAAGGTAACCTTTCATTGCGAGCCCGGCAATAAAAGAACTAAGAACTAAAAACTCAGAACTAAGAACTGCCTTTTCCTCCGTACCTTCAAACATAAAACAGTCACAGCATGGTACCCGGTTTGCGAAAAGCGTTCAACGATTCCTTTACCGATCAGCAATACGAAGCATTTTTAAAAGACCTGAACAGTAAGTACCCCGGCGCCATTGAATTCAGGCTATGCGAAACACCCATTTTTGTAGATAAAGCATTTGCCGATAAAACCATCGAAGCCTGCGAGCATATTATTGATGTAATAACCGATCCGGCATTTAAAGAAATTACCGAGTCATCTATTCCCGCAAGCGAACGCGTTCCAAACGAAAGCGATCATTGCGAATTGTTCTGTTTTGATTTTGGCGTATGCCTCAATGAAGAACAGGAACCCGAACCACGACTTATAGAAATGCAGGGCTTCCCTACCCTGTTTGGCTTTCAGGTTTTTTATCCCGATCTGTTCAGAGAATATTTTCCTGTTCCTGAGAACTATAGCCAATACCTGAACGGGCTTACCCGCGAAAGTTATTTGAAGCTGTTGAAAGAAGTGATCATTGACGATGTGCCTGTAGAGAATACTATTCTGCTTGAAATAAAACCACACGAACAAAAAACCCGCATCGATTTCTATAATACACGCGATTACCTGGGCATACAACCGGTTTGTATCACTGAATTGATACAGGAAGGAAAAGACCTGTATTATATGCGCAACGGTAATAAAACAGCCGTAAAACGTATTTACAACCGCGTTATATTCGATGAATTACTGGCAAAGAAAGATTCGTTGGGCAGGTTTACCGATATTACCCAGCAACTGAATGTGCAATGGGTGCCGCACCCTAACTGGTTTTACCGTATCAGTAAATATACTTTACCCTTCCTTCATCATACATACGTGCCTGCCACTTATTTCCTGAATGAAATAAAACAACTTCCGGCCGACCTGGAGAATTATGTACTGAAACCGCTGTTCTCATTTAGCGGCAAAGGCGTGGTGATAGATATAACGCATGCTGATATCGAAAACATAACCGACCCGCAAAACTGGATCTTACAAAGAAAAGTACAATACGCCGATATTATTGAAACACCCGACGGGCCGGCCAAAGCAGAGCTCAGGATCATGTATGCCTGGAAAAAAGGCTGGCACCGTCCGCAACCCATCATAAACCTGGCCCGTTTAAGTAAAGGAAAAATGATAGGCGTAGCTTACAATAAAGACAAAAAATGGGTAGGCGGCAGCGTTGCTTTTATTGAACGATAATTATAACATCTTTATATGCAACATCTCAACGACGTTAAAGGCAAAGAAATAGTACCAGGTTTGTACGGCCGTTTTGTTCATGGCGATAAAATAACCCTGTCTTTTGTTGATATACAACAAGGCGCGGTATTGCCCGAGCACAGCCATCCGCATGAACAAATAACCTTTATTATGGAAGGGGAACTGGAAATGGTTATTGGTGGTGAAAAAATGTTGCTTACACCCGGCATGGTACATGTTATTCCCGGGAATGTGCCACACAGCGCTATTGCACGCACTGCTGTTAAAGTTTTAGATGCATTTTCACCGGTTCGCGAAGATTATAGAGTATAGCATTATGGTAATACACCGTCCTTTCCCTTTAGATACGCCTTCGGTTAAAAGTTTCCGGTATACCTTTTATGCCGCCCTGTGCGTATTTATGATCCTTGTATTGCTTCAACCCTTTGGCATTAACGAGGTTAAAAATACGTCGCTGGTGCTGAACGCCGCTTTATATGCCCTGGTAACTTTTATTACCACCTCAATAAACACTTTTTTACTTCCCTGGCTTCTCCCTACTGTTTACCGCGAGGAAAAATGGACGGTAGGCAAAGAATTTCTGCATATGTGCTGGCACCTGGTGCCCATTTCCTTCGGCAACTGGCTGCTTACCCATTGGCTATATGGCGCGCCCCTATCGTGGCACAACTTGTTCGGCTTTTTCTGGATCACTTTTGTAGTGGGTATTTTTCCCTTATGGCTGAACATATTATTAAAGCAACAACGCCTGTTAAGAAAATACCAGGTTGGTGCCCACCGGCTCGATGAACAATTAAAACAGCCGGAACCGCAGCCCCAGCCAACCATTTTGCCGGCAGCCATTGTTTTTACCAGTGATAATGGGAAAGAACAATTTTCTGTTAGTCCCAATAGCATCCGGTACATTACTTCGGCCGATAATTATGTTCGTATTTTTTATGTAAAAGAGCTGCAAACAAACTCCCACCTTTTGCGCAACACCCTGCGAAAAGCTGAAGAGGTGCTGGCTCCCAATCCCCAGTTTTTCCGCTGCCACCGGGCCTATATTGTAAACCTGTTGGAGGTAGAACATGTAAGCGGCAATGCCCAGGGGTATAAACTTCATTTAAAGGATATGGAGGAGACGATACCGGTTTCGCGGAACCTAAACAACAAATTAACCGAAGTATTAACGAAGGTACAGAACCATACCTAAAACTGTTACAAGGTACAAGTTGCAGGGCTTTTTCTGCAGCACTCATTATTTTAAGACACCTTGAAACCTGCCACTTGCAACCGCCCCTTAAGCGCGCTATTCATCCCTGGTAACAGGAAACAGGCAACAGTACCTTCTATTCACCCCAAACTCATGCATTTCGTCCCTTCCGTTTGGAAAACGCACTGATATACAGGCATTTTTGCAGTAGGCAATAACGCTTTGCCGGTAACTCAAAAACGCAAAAAGTATGACCAGCCTGTTAAAAATTATGCTCGTTCTGCACATCATCAGTGGTTTTCTTTCCCTGGCCTGCGGCCTTTTCTCCATGCTCAATAAAAAGGGAGCCCGCAATCACCGGCTTACCGGTAAGCTTTTCTTTTATGGCATGACCGGCGTATTTATTACCGCCACTTTTATCGCCATTGCCAGGAATATTCCCTTTTTGTTAATGGTAGGCTTTTTCAGTTATTACCTCGCCTGCTCAGGCTACCGGGTTTTATATTTAAAAAAATTACATCTGCAGCAACAACCTGCCCCACTCGATTGGGTGATCAATATTACCGGAATTGCAGCCGGCATTGCCTTAATAGTGTTCAGCTATACCTGGTTTACCCAACGGGGCGCCTGGGGAGCGGTGCCGCTTACATTTGGTATTTTTTGCCTTATCAATGGTTATAAAGATACCCGCCGCTTTTACCACCGGCCAACTGATAAACAACATTGGTTCTTTACGCATGGCGGCCGTATGGGCGGTGCATTTGCAGCAACCGTTACCGCATTCATTGTGGTGAATTTGCAAATAGGCTCACTTACCTGGCTGTTGTGGATCTTGCCAGGTGTTTTAATTGGAACATGGATAGGCGCTATACTGCGGCGCTATCGTAAACTTTTTCAGGGAAAGAAAGCGGCCGTTAGTACAGCCAGCCTTTAATCAACAAAACTCCAGAAAATGCCTACCCGTATCTGTAACCCAGGATATGGGTAGTCGAGCGTAGGAACGTTATTCTTTGTAAATCCTCCTGCAGTAACGTCGAGAGCATTAAGATTCTCAGCACGAACATAGGCGCTGAAACTTTTAATACGAAAATGCAGGTACCCGTTTATATCGGGCCGGCGCAAACTTACATTAGATTCGTTCTGGTAAGTATATTGGCCAAGCAATGGCGAATAGTTTGGCGCTTTATAATCAGTGAAATAACGCAATTCTGCACCGAAGCTAATACGCAGGTTCTTAAAGCCCAGGTTGCCGTCGTAACCTATTTGGTTTCGGGTCGAAAGCAGAGGCACGTTAACCGGCCCATCGCCTAAACGCTGTTGTAAAACGATCCACGTTTTCCAGTTCCAGCCGCCGCCGATCTTAAAGATCTTTTCGGCCTGCACCTGTAACAGGTTAAATAGTGTGCGAGCCTGATCAACTTCAAAATAGCTTTTATAATAAGCATAATTGGTAACCACAAAATACTTACCGCTTAATTTCAACCTCAGTTTAGGCTGCGTAAAAGAAGCAAACAGTATAGAGGTGTTCTCTTTTTTGAAGTTTATAGGCGAACTTGTAGTATCGAGGTAATAGCTACTATTAGTATTGAACACATAAGAAGGCGTACGGTTGGTATTTTGGAAACCTAATTCAAGGTAACCGATCTGTCTGCTGATCAACCGTTGCAAACTGATGTATGCATTATAATCACCGGCATTAAATCCACCTACATAAAAATTACCCAACGCTTCAATATCCCATTTCTGGTTGCGGGTACGATTGCGGTACTCGCCATGTACAAAGAAGTTATAATAGTTTTTGGAGAAGGCACTGTCGTTATAATATATAGAATCAAGAAACTCTCCCTTTAATGATTGAAAAGAAGCGCCCAGCTTAAGGAATTGTTGCGGGTTCTTTGCATCGGGGAAAGTATAGATCGAAAAGTCGTTCGTAAGGTCTTTCCAGTGCTCCCTGTTACGAAAGGTATCTACGGCTTGTCTCAGATTAATACCATAATAATTCTTGTAATAATTTGCGTCGGCGGCTACATCCTGAAAACGGTAGTGATAAGTGCTTAACCCAATGGTATGTTCCAGTCGTAAACGTGGATAGAACAGGGGGATCACCGTAGAATCATTTACTACTATAGAATCTTTTTGTCCAACGTCGTATTGCTGGCGCATCATATACGTGGCATTGGTATAAGCCGTACCGGTAGGAATAACGGTGCTGAAGAAGTTCCTGCTCCCTGGTTGATCGGGACCTACCTTGGTAGGAATGTTGGCACGTTCATCGTACCCGGCAGGAAGGCTGTCGCTGCTTAAGTAAGAATTATCTTTAATACCGCCATTTTCACCTGAGCGTAGTTTGTTACCAACTATCACTATAAAGTTCTGATACCGCAGGTCCTTTGTCTTGTACCAGCTTGTAAAGCGGTAATTATTATGGTTGGTATTCTGGTTCTGAAAAGCGCCCGGTGAGTTGATCAACCGGTATTCAAACGCCATATTCCAGTTGGGTCCCCGGTTCTGGGTATGCATCAGGCGAATGAATTGTTCACTTCGTGAGCCCAGCATGTAATTAATTTCGGCATAAGGCCTTGTAGTATTATAAAAACGGGCATCACTCACCGTTAAATTATATACATCGTATGCGTGAAAGCCATGGTCCCACCCCGCTATCATTTCAGGATTGAACAACAGGCTGCGGGTGGCGGTACCAAAATTCCCTAGTGAAATATGATGCCAGGGACCCGGGATCTTTTGTGTGAAATCGTACAATACAGAGTCAAAATTACGTAAGCGGGCTGTATCAAGAAAACGGAAACGAATAGTAATAGAATCTTCCAAACCGGTACGGTGGGCAATACTATCGCCACCACCACTCATAGACATTCCGCTAAACCGGCCCTGTGCTTTTTGAAAGAGATTATTTTGCGCTTTTGCAGTATTTACAAAGCAGGTAAGCAGCAACAGGGTGCCAATAAATATGTTACAGATCCTTAACACGTATGAACGATTATTAAACAAGGCGACAAATTAATAATTATTAAACCGTTAGCGGTTATAAGAAAGTTAATTGTATTACAGTTCGGCAACCAGTTGTTTGAATATGGTTGTTAACTTCGGCTCAGCTTCTTTGGCAGCCTGTAATACTTCTTCGTGTGTGATGATATTATCTTCTTCCCTTATACCAATATCGGTAATTACACTAACTGCAAATACTGGCAGTCCCATATGCACGGCAATGATCACTTCCTGCACTGTGCTCATACCTACCGCATCGCCACCCATGCGATGTATCAGTTTATACTCAGCCCTTGTTTCAAAAGTTGGACCGGTTACCCCGAAATACACCCCTTCCTGCACCTTTATATCAAAGTCAGACGCTATTCTTTTTGCTTTTTTTATGATCTCTTTCGGATAAGGCTCACTCATATCGGGAAAACGTGGTCCCAGGTCTGCATAGTTTTTCCCTAACAACGGGTTCACAATACTGAAACTGATATGATCGGTGATGATCATAAGGTCGCCCACTTTGAATGCAGGATTTACTCCACCGGCGGCATTTG
Source organism: Niastella sp. OAS944 (assembly GCA_024809215.1). Classification (GTDB taxonomy): domain Bacteria; phylum Bacteroidota; class Bacteroidia; order Chitinophagales; family Chitinophagaceae; genus Niastella. Next base: position 1,419,388 of record JANUBW010000001.1, read on the forward strand.
ATAACAACAAATGGGTAATGCCCAGTTGTTTCATTACTCTTACCGGATAAGTAACCTGGTCGGGCGTATAGCCTTCATAAAAATGGAAACGGCCGGCCATTACCACTACTTTTTTACCGCTTAATTCGCCAAACATCAGTTTGCCATGATGGCCTTCAACCGTAGAAACCGGGAAATGAGGAATTTCATTGTATGAAATTTCCTGTTCAACATTAATTTCCTGCGAAAAATTTCCCAGTCCGCTTCCTAAAACAATTCCTACCTGGGGAACGTGCGCATACCTGCTTTTAATAAAGGAAGTGGTTTCATGTAATTGTTGAAGTAAATCGGGCATAACTGATTAATAATTGTTAATGGCGTGATTACTGGTTGAAAATGCGTGCAAATATAAGAGTTTCCGGGTACCGGTTGCCAGTTACCAGGCCCTGGTAACCGGTGACTGGTAACGGGTAACAATGTCTTTTTCGCAATCGTTCCCGTAAATAGAGCGTCTGTAACTGAGCACAAAGGCTACACTTAATAGCTTTTTTGCTTATTTTCGCCAAAATTTTTTACGGCATGAATCTTCACGAATACCAGGCAAAGGAATTATTGAAAAAATACAATGTACCGGTGCAGGAAGGAATACCGGTAGACAGAGCCGACGCGGCCGAAGAAGCATATAAGAATTTAAAAGTTCAGTTTGGCAACAACTTCGCGGTTGTAAAAGCTCAAATACATGCAGGTGGTCGCGGAAAGGGCAAGATCCAGGGCACCGAACAACGCGGTGTAGCAGTAGGTAAAAGTGCCGAAGAAATTAAAACTATCGCTTCTAATTTATTGGGTGGCACCCTTGTTACCATTCAAACTGGCGAAGCCGGTAAAGTGGTGAACAAAGTACTGGTAGCACAGGACGTTTATTATCCTGGTCCCAACCCGGTAAAAGAGTTCTACTTATCAATTCTGCTCGATCGTACAAAAGGACAGAATGTGATCATGTACAGTACCGAAGGTGGTATGGACATTGAAGAAGTAGCTCACAACACGCCCGACAAGATCTTCAAAGAGTGGGTTCACCCAAGTGGTGGCTTACAGGGTTTCCAGGCACGTAAAATTGCCTTTAACCTGGGCCTTAAAGGCGAAGCCTTCAAGAATTGCGTAAAGTTCGTTACCAATTTATATAATGCTTACGTTGGGTTAGATTGCGCTATGCTCGAGATCAACCCATTGTTCAAAACATCCGACGAAAAGATCATCGCTGTTGACTGTAAAATGGGTCTCGATGATAACGCGTTGATGCGTCATCCTGAGCTGGAAGCTTTACGCGATATCAGCGAAGAAGATCCTACAGAAGTTGAGGCTGGTAAATACAACCTGAACTTTGTAAAACTCGATGGTAACGTAGGTTGTATGGTAAACGGCGCCGGTTTGGCCATGGCTACTATGGATATGATCAAACTGAGCGGTGGTGAGCCTGCTAACTTCCTCGACGTAGGTGGTACAGCTAATGCCACTACTGTAGAAGCTGGTTTCCGCATCATTCTGAAAGACCCTAAAGTAAAAGCGATCTGCATCAATATCTTTGGTGGTATCGTACGTTGCGACCGGGTTGCTCAGGGTGTTATCGATGCTTATAAATCAATTGGCAACATCACTGTTCCTATCATCGTTCGTTTACAGGGAACAAATGCCGAAGAAGCTAAAAAGCTGATCGAAGAAAGTGGTCTGAAAGTACAATCAGCCATCTTGTTAAGCGAAGCTGCTGCGCTGGTTAATAAAGCGGTGGCATAGTTTAAATTCAGTGATAAGATATATTACTAGCCCCATTTCATAGAAGTGGGGCTTTTTTTATGCCTGAAATGAAAAATGAAGAATTAGAAATGAAGAAGGGAATACAGAAGAAATATTGAATACTGAATGTAGAAGTAGCGGGCCCGGGAATGGAAGAACTGAGAACTAAAAACTAAGAATTGAGAACTTATTCTTCTTTCATATACTTCTTAAACCACCCAATAACAAAACTTACACGTTTGTGGGTTTGTTGCAGCAATTGATCGTATACAAGGTTTTTTACGGTATCAGGCTTCTCTTCAAGGGCGTATTGGGGGTTACCTGCTTTATCCATTACTTCAAAGTGATTGATGGTATAGCGATACCGGCCGTTCACAATTTCAACACTCATATGCAGGCCAACCGGTACAAGGGAAGGAGTTCCTATGCCATGCAATTTGGCCTTTACATTTATATAACCTTTACCCGATACCAGCAGGTTGGCAGGTTGTTCCCTGCGGGCCACCGTATCCCAATGGACCAAAAACGGCTGATTAAAAAATGACTTGGCCCTTTCCATGGAATGGGTGGTATTTTCGGCCACTACTTCACCATAATACTGAAACTCGCCCGAATTGGCCCGGGGTATTTGACCGATGGCCTTTGACATCAGCACCATTGATATCCATATAATTATTAAAGGCCGCATAACTTTTATACAAGGTAACATATTGCAGGGATTGTTAATAACCACTCAACATAATTACGGGCCCGCAACAAAGATGTTGCTTTTGATCATGCCCTCTATAAAAAGAAAATGCCCCCACAACGGAAAAAGTGGGGGCAAACTTTTGAGAGACGGTTTCTATGTTTTCACAAGGATAGCTGGATTAGCTTTTCATTCGGACGCTTGGACTTTAAGTTCTAGTTTTTCAAAGGGACGTGGATCTTGGTTTTTCGGACTTTGGACATTTTGGATTGGTTTTACATTGGATACGGTTCGGTTTTTCGGACTTTGGACGTTTGGATGCTCTTTCACAGGGTTTGGATCGGTTTTTCTGGACGTTGGACTGGTTTTTCTATTGGACTTTGGATTAACTTATAATTTGTTTTCGTTTTTGCTTACATAAAGATCGAAATATTATCCGCTTTTATCTCATTTCATCGCCTCTTATTCAATCAACTCCTTGGTAAACTTATTTGTATCTAGGAATATACCCTTATATCTATACGCACTTTTAAAAAATAAGCCAACTAACGGGTATGGTCATAAAAAAACCCGCCCTTACCAGACGGGAAATATTGTTGATTAGTTGCATTACAATATACCACAGTAACACTGGTTTTCATAGATACAGAACAGTTATGATTATTTTGTTTTTCGGTTTGCATTGGACGTTGGATGAGCAAAAATAGCTGAAACATCTATTCCTGCATTGCCACCATAAAAATGTAACTATTTCTTTAAATTAGGAAGCATTCGGTAAGATAACTTATTGCACATCTGCGATTATTTTAGAAACCACTACGATGAAACCATTATGCTGCGTATATTCCGAAAATTCGCATACTCGTACATTTACTAACTGTGTAAAACATTCATTTACTATCTGCAACACATTATATCGTGGATATCTTATTACGTGTAGTTTATTCTTACGTTATTCATCAACCAATATCTTTGTAATCGTTACTTAACACAAGAAAAACACAAGTGCTATCGTTATGTAATTGCAAGGATCTGTGTTTTCATTTTCTGCCCAATTTAACCTCTACTTCCTGGTTGGTGTTGTTACTAGTAACACACCGTATTTTCTGTAATTGTAAAATTTAGTACTTATCTATTGTGGATAAACTAACTTTTGGCATAGATTTTTATCAAAACAAACTGTAACCAAATCAATAACCTGATTAATCTGTAGCAATGAAAAATCCCGTACGACTATTCTTCGGATTCATCTTTGTAACCTATGTTATCATTTATAGCTTAATGGCTTTATTGGCATAGTTTCTTTCTGTATCACATGTTCCTATTACAAAGATCATTAACCCTCCCAGGCGTTTATACTTTCTCCTTACTGTATAACCGATATTAACTGTAGAACTTCCCTGTTGATCGTCACCCAATTGGTATGTTTACGTTAAACGAACCTCGTGCCTTGCACCTTGTACCTTATTCTCGTTACCTTCGTTGCATGTCAACAGTTAACATTAGGACCATTCAACCAGCCGACAACCAGGCGCTTGCTGTTATCATCAGAAATGCCCTGGCTGAATTTGGCGCCAATAAACCAGGCACCGTTTATTACGATGCTACTACCGATGCTTTGTACGAACTGTTCAGGCAGCCGGGCAGCATCTATTATGTAGCTGAAGAAAACGGGGTGCTTATTGGTGGCGCCGGTATTTATCCATCACCAGGTTTACCAACCGGTACCTGTGAGCTGGTTAAAATGTATTTATCACCTGCTGCACGCGGAAAAGGCATTGGTAAAGGATTGATAGAAAAAGCCCTTGCATTTGCAGCTGAAGCCGGTTACCGTAATGTTTATATTGAAACCATGCCCGAATTAAGAAAAGCGATGTCGGTATACGAGAAGTTTGGATTTAAATACCTTGATGGGCCAATGGGTAATACTGGTCACTTTGGATGTGATGTATGGATGTTGAAAGAGTTGTGAGGTGAGTGGTGAATGGTGAGTGATGAGTGGTGAGTGATGAGTGGTGAGTGATGAGTGGTGAGTGATGAGTGGTGAGTGGGCTCGCGAATGTTAAAGCTAATATACTAACTTGTGCCGCCAAAAATTCAAGCCGATTGCCGATTGCCGCTTTTAACACGCCTTCACCTCATATATAGGGCTGAACAAATACAACTTCCCTGTTTGTACTTCAACACACTGAAAGCGCTTGCGCAGTTTCTTTCCTTTTTTGAAGATGCGGCCTTCGCCAATATCGAACAGCTGTCCTTCGGGTAATTGTTCAACCATTACCATTCCATTATCACGATCGAACTTTTTCAGTACGCGCATAAGGCCTTCGTCGGCGCAACTACTGGCGGGCAGGTCGTGCATCGATTGTTTCAACGCCTGCTCTACTATAGGTGGAAAGATCTCCTTTCCCAAAAAATCTTTCAGTAACATAGCGTACAGGTCCTTCCACTCGCGGCCATGGGGCGAAACCCGGTGCCCGAACTGAATAAAGGTTACCAGGTGGGCCAGTTCGTGTATAAGCGTAATAAGAAATGCGTAGGGATTTAAATTACCGTTTACACTAATGCGGTGATTTTTATCGGTTGTAGCGTGGCGGTAATCGCCAAGAATTGATTTTCGCTCGCGGGTAATAGTTAAGTGTACCTTATACTGGTGCAGGAATTCAAGCACCCGTGGTACGGCCGCTGCCGGAATAAATTTACTTAGGTATTCTAAAGGCGCCTGCTGCTTAGACATTCTTTTTTGGCTTGCTCAGTTTCATCAGTATCACCACTTCTATGGTCGTATATACCAGGTACAGGAACATACATCCCAGTATGCCGCCCTTATTTACATCCTTCTGCACTATGCTAATATAAATAAACACGGTCACCAAACAAATCATCATTTTTGAAAACACCCCACCATATACCGTGCGTACAATAGCCGCAGGATTACTGGAGCCCATGGAACGGGAAAACAGGTAGAACGCAACGGCAGTTGCCGCAAACAACACCAGATTGCCGATGATCAGCACATCTACATCAATACTCCAATCGCTAAGTCTTGGCCGGCCGGTTATGAATAACACAGTGGTTATCACAAAGAACAATAACAACGGAAGGAAAGACTTGAATACCGGATTCTTCTTCATGGTTTAAAAATGGATGGCAAAGATAGGTTGTGGAGTTGACATGTTGACTAGTTGACGAGTTGATAAGGGTTCGCCTCTGTGCGGCAGACCTATTAGTATTAGCCTCGCTATTAGCATCACTTGATAAAGTAAAACTAACCTATGATATAAGCCCCTCCCCCTACCGGGAAGGGGGCCGGGGGGAGGCCCGGAGTTGGCCAGGGGCCGAGGCCGGGGCCCAATAAAAAGTCCCGCCGGTGGGCGGGACTAAAATAATTTAATAATGGTATCCAAAGTAAGCAGATCACCAACGTGAGGTTATGATTTCCAGGTATTAATAAACCAACCTATTTTTTGCAAAAGACATCCCTGTTCCGGTAACAACGGGGTTATCGAAGAGGTGCGTTCAACAAGTACATAGGGGCGTAACCAGGTCGAATTATCAGGCTTTCTGAAGCTCTTTTTCTCTTACCTTTTTATCGGCAACAACTTCATTTACCTGACCATTGGTAGCTGTGGTCATGTGACACTGGCCATTGAAATTGGCGCTGGGCTCTATTTGCAGCTTTCCTGCATATAAGTTCCCGTTCACATTGCTACCACCCTTTAATTGCAGCAATTCTTTCACTTTAATGGTACCAGATACTTTCCCCATAATATCGGCCTGCTGACCCGAAATATCGCCTTCAACAGAACCATTGGAGCCAATAACTACTTTTGCCTGGCATTGAATATTACCCTGAAGGTGGCCATCGATACGGATATCGCCATTGCTGGAAATATCGCCTTTCAATGTTGTTCCTGCAGCAATAATTGTTGCAGCCCCTGAGCCGGGTGCTGATACTTCTCCGGTTGTTTCGGATTTGGATTTTTGATTGAACATACGGAAATGGTTGGTTTATCTATTCTTCGATATTCTCTGTTTGAGGAATGGAAAGCGTGGTTGTGTCTAACTTAACGCTGATATTCCCCTGCAAAACACTTTTAACGTTATCAAGATACTTATCCTTATACTGCATTGCCTGTTCCAGCGAATCGGTACGAACCTTCAGCTCGCGCAACTCACGCATGGTGTTAACATCGCCATATCCAGGTATGTACATACGCAACGGGGTAAACACAATAAGTGCTACCGTTAAACCGGTGAGCAGTACAAAAATGGTGCTAAGTGTGATGTAAACACTCAGTCTGGATAATTTAAACGTCACAACCTCTTCGTAAGTATCATCGTTCATCACTACCAGTCGGTACCGGTTCTGCAAGCGCTTCAGGGTAGATTGGGCATCGAATTTAGCCATAGAGAGAGTTTCAAAACGCTAAAGGTAATAAGTTATTTTAATTAGTGGTCACGAGTATAAAAATTAACGTTCTAACAAAATATTTTTCTTGAAAATCAGTTAATAAGATTTTAGTTTGTGGTAGAAATTCAAAGGACTTGACGAGGACACTTGCATTAATCATTATCTTAATAACAGCGCTTCCTAAGCTGAATGCTCAGGGGCCTTCGCTTTCTTTTGACTTAAAGAAGCCGCAAAAATTTGAAAACCGGAAACTGGCTTCCGAAAAGACCGAAAGCCGGAAATTCCACGCAGTACGGCGTTTTACCCAAAACGGTATTACCAAATTCAACTATCATTTCAACGCATACAAGAAACTGGCCGATGTAATTGCCCGCGGTAAAGCAATGCACAAAGACGATTACAGCCGCCTGCTTTCTTTTTATAATTACAGCCTCGAACAAACCGCAAAAGATAAAACAGAGCTCGATTCCGTTATTTATAAAGCAAATGCAGGTATACTCTTACACGACCTTCGCAACAGCTGGGTCGATAACCTGTATATGCTCATGGGCCAGGCCTATTATTTTAAAAATACGCTCGACTCGGCCTACTTCAGTTTTCAATACATCAATTACGCTTTCTCACCCAAAGAAAAAGACGGGTACGATAAACCCATAGGCTCCAACGCCAATAAAGACGAAGGTGGTAGTGTGTTCACCATTTCTACCAAAGAAAACAGCAGCGTTCTTCATAAGGTGTGGTCACGGCCACCCAGCCGCAATGAATCGCTCATTTGGCAAATAAAGACCTATATAGCCAATGACGAACTGCCCGAAGCTGCGGGTTTAATTGAAACGCTTAAACACGATCCTAATTTTCCACAACGTTTAAAAACCGACCTGGCCGAAATGCAGGCATGGTGGTTCTATAAACAACAGGTATACGACAGCGCTGCTATCTATCTTGAGCAGGCATTACCCAATGCAGAGAACCGCGAGGAAACAAGCCGCTGGCTGTACCTCATTGGACAAATGTATGAGCGGGCCAAAAATCCCGCCGATGCAGGTAAGTTCTATGAAAAAGCAGTTAGCCATACCCTTAACCCGGTACTGGAAGTATATGCCCGGTTAAATGCCATTCGCCAGAACAAAGGCGACGATAAAGTTATTCAGGAGAACATCAATGAACTGTTACACATGGCGCGTAAAGACCGCTATGTGGCCTACCGCGATATTATTTATTTCGCCGCTGCCGAAATGGAGCTGGAGCGTAACAATATCGCAGGCGCCAAAGCGCTTTTATTAAGAGCCACGGTAAACCCCGGTGAAGATCCATCGGTTCGCTCAAAAGCATTTTTACTGCTGGGCGATCTGTGTTTTAAAGAAAAGAATTACCCCGATGCCAAACGGTTTTACGATAGCATTACTGTTTTAAAACCCGATCTCGTTGACCTGGCATCGTTTAATAAATTAAAAGCAGCGCTTTCAAAGATCGTTGCTTATCAAAATACCATTACCCGGGAAGATAGTTTGCAACGTGTTGCCGCCATGCCCGATGCTGAGCGGGAGGTTTACATTAAAAAACTGGTAAAACAGTTACGCAAAACACAAGGGCTTAAAGAAGATGATGCCGGTGAAATTACGGGCGGTCCATTATCGTTCAATGATAATAGTGGGCCCACCGATATGTTCAACAGCAACGCCAAAGGCGACTGGTATTTTTATAATGCCTCGCTGAAAGGAAAAGGCTATACTGAGTTTAAAGGACAATGGGGCAACCGGCCAAACGTTGATAACTGGCAACGGTTAGCGGCCATAAAACAGTCGAGTGCAACCGCAACAGCCAATATCGATGAAGCCGAAGTCAACGGAGGTAAGATTACACCCGCCGGCGCCCTATCGTACGAGGAATTGTTGAAAACCGTTCCGCTTACGCCGGCGCAAATGGCTGCCTCGAACGACTCTATTGAAAAAGCACAGTTCAACCTGGGTAAGGCTTATCTCGAAGGACTGGAAGATTATGCTTCTACCATCAACACCCTCGAAGCCTTCCTTACCCGTTTTCCCGAAAGTAAGCACAGACCCGAAGCCCTGTTCCTGCTGGCTTATTGTTACAACAAAACCGGTGATGCCGCAAAAGCAGCCGCCGTACAAAGTGAGCTGAAACAAAAATACGCAGGTACAAATTTCGAAAAGATCGTATCGAACCCCAATGGCATTTCGGCCGACAGCACTGCCAAACTCGATATGACCCGCCGCTACGACAACATTTACAACTTATATATTGAAGGCAATTTCGATGAAGCGCAGGCGCAAAAGAAAATTGCCGATAGCATGTACAACAAAAACTACTGGACACCCCAGTTGTTGTACATTCAATCTGTTTATTACATCAAACAACGTCAGGACGATTCGGCCAAGAAAACCCTTACCGATATCACCCGCCTGTTCCCCACCTCACCAATGGCTGCCAAAGCCAGGGCATTGATAGATGTATTAAGCCGTCGCAAACAAATTGAAGAATATCTTACCAATTTACAAATAGAGCGCCCGGTGGAAGACAGCACCGCAGAACCTGTAGCAGTTGTAACGCCGCCGCCAGTTAAGCAGCAACCGGTTGTACAACAGCCTGCTGTTCAGGAGCCGCCTGTAGCGTCCAAACCCGATCCCAAGCCGGCTACCAATATGCCCAAAACACAGCAGCCAGCCACTACTGTGCCCAAGGTAGATCAGCCAAAACCAGATGTGGCCAAAATCGACAAGCCGGTTACAACACCAGTGAAACCACCTGTAAACCAGTTGCCGCCACCACCGGTGAAAAAAGATTCTGCAGCCATACCAAAGGTGAAGGTGGAAGAACCCAAACCGCTGGTGCTTACGCATAATGCAGAACAGCCGCATTATGTGGCCATTGTGCTCGATAAAGTAGACCCCGTTTATGTAAACGAGGCCCGCAATGCTTTTACCCGCTACAACCGCGAGCAGTATTCTACCAAAGGTTTAAGTGTTAACAACCAGAACGTAAGCGATGCGTACAAACTGGTGCTCATTGGCGCTTTTCCTAATGCAGGCGATGCTATGAACTACATTGAAAAAACTAAAAAGCTGGCAGCCACTGAAATAGTGCCCTGGTTACCGGCAACCAAATACTCATTTATCATTGTTACCGATAACAACCTGCAGGTATTGATGAACACCAAGGATGTTAACGCACTTAAACAATTCCTGAATCAACAATATCCCGGTAAATTTTAATCTTTTAATTCGCTTCTAAGGGAGTTCTAATTCTATTATTCTTTTTTTTCATTTTCAACGCATTATCTTTTCCGTTTGCTTACCGCTCAAAACCGGCCAGTGGCCTAAAAAACTGGCTGGGAAAAATTATTAAGAATACTTTCGTAGCAGGGGCTGGTTTTATCGGGTATAAAGCATGATTTTTGCAATTCGTAAAATCCCGGGGAAAAATTCCGGTTTACAAAACGCCCAACTATGACGCGCGCAGTTAAAATATTCTGGAAAGTATTTCTTATTGGATTTCTGGTGATTGTATTAATGATCACACTTATAAGCGTTGGCTTGTTTGGAAAAATGCCCTCGCTAGCCCAACTGGAAAATCCTTCCATCACCCTGGCCTCTGAGGTGCTTGGCGACGACGGTACCCTGCTTGGGAAATATTATAAAGAAAAGGGGAACCGGAGCTTTGTTGGCTACAAAGACATTTCGAAACATGTGGTTGACGCCCTGGTAGCTACTGAAGACGAACGTTTTTACGACCACTCCGGTATCGATGGCAAGTCGCTGGCCCGGGCCATATTTTATATGGGTAAAGAAGGCGGTGGCAGTACCATTACCCAACAGCTGGCCCTGAACATGTTCGATGAAAGAGCCGAGAACAAGATCACCCGTTTAATACAGAAGTTGAAAGAGAACATCATTGCCGTAAAGCTGGAAAGGAATTTCACCAAACAGGAGATCCTTGCCCTTTACCTCAATACGGTTTCTTTTAGCGATAACGTGTATGGCATTCGCAACGCTTCACGCACCTTCTTTTCAAAAGAACCCGACCGTCTTAATGTGGAAGAAGCCGCTGTTCTTATAGGCATGCTCAAAGCTACCGGTACATATAACCCACGTACCAACTATAAAGCATCGTTCGAACGCCGCAATACCGTGCTCGATCAAATGACGCGCAATAATTATCTTTCCGAAGCACAGGGAACAAGCCTTAAAAAAGATCCCATAAAGCTCAACTATAAAAAGCTGAACGAGAACAATGGTATAGCGCCTTATTTTCTCGATGTAATTCGCGATGATCTGAAGAAATGGTGCAGCGAACATAAAAAGCCCGATGGCGACAACTACGACATTTATGAAGATGGGCTGCATGTATATACTACCATCAATCCCCGTATGCAGTTGTATGCAGAAGAAGCGGTGGCCAAACACCTTCCGGTACTGCAACGTGCATTGGCCAGCCAAAGAAGCTTAAAGAACGACAACGTTTGGAAAGGTCATGAGAATGTGCTCGAAAGCAATATGCGTAACAGCGACCGCTGGCGTAATCTAAAGGCAGAAGGGCTTAGCGATGAGCAGATCAAAAAATCGTTCAGGACAAAAGTTCGTATGAAGGTGTTTGCCTGGAACAGTAAACGCGAGAAGGATACCATTATGTCGCCGCTTGATTCTATCAAGTACCATCGCGAAATGCTGCAAACCGCCTTTATGGTTACCGATCCTATGAGCGGACAGGTTAAAGCATGGGTGGGTGGAATCGACTTCAAGAACTATAAATACGATCACGTAAACCTGAAAACAAAACGTCAGGTTGGTTCATCAATAAAACCATTTTTGTATGCGCTTGCTATAGAAGAATATGGTTTCACACCAGAAACCATGTGTGAGGCCACGCAACAATACTTCCCCGGTTCGGGTTATGTACCTGCAAAACCAAACCCCAAAGTATCGGGTACACGTACCATGGCTACCGGTTTGGCCTATTCTATTAACGAAGTAGCGGCCTATATAATAAAACAAACCACGCCCAAACGTTTTGCCGAGTTCCTTCATCAGATCAATATACCAACCAAGGTAACGCCCTACCCCAGCATCAGTTTGGGTACCTGCGAACTGTCGTTGTATGAAATGATGTGGGGGTACAGCATGTTCCCTACCGGTGGCTTTAGTATTAAACCGGTATACATTACCCGTATTGAAGACAAGAACGGTAATGTACTGGCCCGCTTCGATACCGAACGTAAAGAAGTGATCAGCGCCGCGTCGGCTTATACTATGGCGCGCATGATGCAGGGACCTGTTGATTTTGGTACTGCTGCCGGCTTACGTGGCCGTTTAGGCGTAGCCGAAATGGGCGGTAAAACAGGTACTACCAACGATAACAGCGATGCCTGGTTCTTTGGTTATACGCCTCAGTTACTGGCCGGTGTTTGGATAGGTTGCGACGACCGCTTTATAAGACTGGAAGGCGGATTAGGTTATGGTGGCGCAGCTGCCCGGCCTATTTGGGAAGCATTCTATGCAAAGGCATTTGCCGATAAAACACTGGGGCTCGATAGACAGGCCAAATTCGTAAGACCTGAAAGCCTGCGTAATGAATCTTATTACGATATGGGCAACCTCATTGAGCAAACACCACCACCCGGAGCCGAAGGCGCCGATGTGGGTGGTGGCGACGCAGCTGCCTACCTCGATAAACCCGATACCCAGAATATTCCAACAGAATCGAAAGAGGCTATGGAAGAACAAAAGGTATTGAAAGAAGCCACCAGCACAAAGAATCAGATACCTAAAGACTCCATACTGCCTGATGAACAAAAGAAAAAGAAAGGTTTCTTTAGAAGGCTTTTTGGCAAAAAAGAAAATAAAGAATAAACATAAAAACCTTCCGATGCACCGGAAGGTTTTTCTTTTACACCATCCTATGTTTTAACCATCTAACCCGCCGTTAAACAACAGGTGTAATTATCATGTAGCGATTTTGAAATACTACGTAGCTTATATTTCAAAATTAACTGACATGAAAAAGATATTGATTGCTTGTTTAGCATTGACATGCTATATCGTTTCTTACTCACAGTTAACCGCACCGCCCTTTGGTGGTAATAAAAAAGCCATGGTTGGCGAACGCATTGGCATTACCGATGTTACCATCCATTACGACCGGCCAGGTGTAAAAGGCCGCGAAGGAAAGATATGGGGTGAGCTTATTCAGAAAGGTTTTACCGATCAGGGTTTTGGCACCAGCAAAGCAGCACCCTGGCGGGCAGGGGCCAACGAAAATACGACCATTGAATTCTCTACACCGGTAAACATTGAAGGACAGGCGCTGCCAGCCGGCAAATACGGGTTCTTTATAGCCTATGAGCCCGAAGAATGTACCGTTATCTTTTCAAAGAATGCAAGCTCCTGGGGCAGCTTCTACTACGATCCTAAAGAAGATGCGTTGCGCGTTAAGGTAAAACCCAAACCACTCGATAAAAGCGTTGAGTGGTTAACGTATGCTTTTACCGATGAAACCAATAGCGGCGCTACCATTTCTTTAACCTGGGAAAAATTACAAATACCCTTTAAAGTAGAAACCGATTATAACAACCTGCAATTGGAATCGTTCCGCCGCGAGCTGCGTAGCGAAAAGGCCTTTAATCCTGGGTGGCAAAGCTTTAACCAGGCCGCACTGTTCTGTTTACAAAACAATGTTAGCCTTGAAGAAGGTATGAAGTGGAGTGAAGATGCTATTAACCTGCCCTTTATTGGACAAAAGAATTTTACCACGCTATCAACCAGGGCCGGCTATTTAAGAAAGTTCAATAAAGAAGCAGAAGCCGATGCGTTGATGAAGGAAGCATTGAACTTAGGTACCATGAACCAGATACACGGTTATGCACGGCAGTTACTACAACAAAAGAAACCAAAAGAGGCCTTCGATGTGTTTAAGGTAAACTACGACAAGAACCCCAACGAGTTCACCACCCAGGTGGGTATGGCGCGTGGCTATTCAGCTATAGGTGATTATAAAAAAGCATTGGGCTTTGCCCAAAAAGCCCTTCCCAAAGCCCGTGATAATGTGAATAAGTTGAGTGTGGAGAAGATGATCAAGACGTTGCAGGAAGGGAAGGATATTAATTAGTTGACGAGTTAACGAGGGAGTTGAAAAGTTGATAAGGTTGATATAGTTGATACAGTTGATAAAGGCAGGTTCATAGTTCTTAGTTTTCAGTTCTTAGTTCCTTTAAATTCAGAACTCGCGATTAATAGCTGGCGGTCGATAGTTTCAGTTTTCGAGGCGGCGCGACGGTGTACGGCGTCGCGCGAAGCTGTATTTATTTCACGTTTGCCGTTTCACGTTTTACGATTAGCAAGGCTCGAAGCATTGCGAGCCATTGCCGATTGCCGATTGACGATTGCCGGTGTTGAGTCACCATACACGAAAAAAGCTGCCTGGGAACCCAGACAGCTTTTTTATCTGTAATATTATTCATTTTAATTCTTCCCCTTTAGGGGGCCGGGGGCATTACTTACATCCCAACAACTCACACAACTTCGCTTCCAGATCCTGACCACGCAGGTTCTTACCTACGATCTTTCCACTGGGGTCTACAAGAAAGTTCTGTGGAATGCTTTCAATTTTGTATTTACGGGCGGCGGCATTGTTCCATGATTGAAGATCGCTCACTTGCGTCCAGGCAAGGCCATCGTCTTTTATAGCCTGGATCCAGCTTTCGCGCGACTTATCGAGCGATACACCCAATACGGTGAAGTTTTTGTCTTTAAACTTTTTAAATGCGGTTACAACATTAGGGTTCTCCATACGGCAGGGTTTGCACCAGCTGGCCCAAAAATCAATCAGCACATACTTACCTCTGAACGAGTTTAACGATACCGGTGTACCGGTTGTATCGTTCTGGGTGAATTCGATGGCTTCGCTGCCAATAGTACCAACTTTGCTGGCGGCTAAACCTTCTTCCAGCATTTTTCCATAAAAGCCCTGTTGGTTGGCGGGGCTCAATTTGGCAAAACGTTTCTCCAGTATAACCGGGTCCTGCTCCAGTTCGCGGGTAACCACCAGCAGGAACGGTGCAACAGGCGATGCCTTTTTTTCTGCAACAAACTTTTCAATAGCAGCTACCGTTGCATCGAATGTAGTTTTAGATAATGCTACCAAAGAATCGTTCGGTTGTTGATTCGGAGTGGCATACATCTGCTGGTTCAACGCCGTAAGCTTTTGAAACAATGGGTTGAAGATCTTCTGAAACTCGTTGAAATCGTTGTTCACTGCAGAACCCTTCACCACAAAGTCCTTCACGTTTTCAATATTACCCTTTACGGTTATGTTCTCATTGCCAATGAATAATATCGATTTTTTTCCGGCAACATCAAAATTCAGCTGATGCAGGTTGGGCTCAGCTATTGTTCCCTTTAATACAAACGTACCCTTGTTTACCACACCTCTTGCCACGGTATCGGTAGGTTTGTTCATGTCAACCAGGCTTACCTTGCTTTTTTCAGCCAGTCCGGTTACGGTACCCGTTATCACAAATCCCTTTTGCTGCGCCATTACCGCACCGGGTATTAAAAAAAGTCCTGCTATCAGCTTCTTCATATTACTTTTTATTGGAGTGTCGGTTTTGTAAAATACTTACCACCTGTTGCAAATTATAACCTTTTGCGTTAAGTAATACCAAATAATGGAACATCAGGTCGGCCGCCTCGTTCAGGAACAGGTCTTCGTTACTATCTTTTGCTTCAATGACCAGTTCTACCGCTTCTTCGCCTACTTTTTGGGCAATTTTATTAATGCCTTTGTTAAAAAGCTGACGCACATACGACTTTTCGTCCTCGCTCTTTTTACGTAACTCAATGATATCCTGCAAGTAATATAAAAAATCCTCGCTATGGTTACGTTCGCTCCAGCAGGTATCGGCGCCGGTATGGCAGGTGGGGCCCAGGGGCTGGGCCTTTATAAGTAAAGTATCGTTGTCACAATCTGACAGTATTTCTTTTACCAGCAGGTGATTGCCACTCTCCTCGCCTTTTGTCCACAGCCGTTGTTTACTGCGGCTAAAGAAAGTCACTTTGCCTTCAGACATTGTTTTTTTCAGGGCCTCTTCGTTCATAAAACCCATCATTAGCACTTTGTGGGTTGTAAAATCCTGAATTATGGCGGGCACCAGGCCATCGCTGTATTTATTGAAATCTACTTTCATGATCATTATTTGTTAGTTCATTGAACCCTTAATCAATCGGCAATCGTGAATCGGCAATGGGGCCCGAAACTTAAAGCCTCGCTATTCGTGAAACGGTCCGCCAGCTGGCGGATGAAACGTGAAAAGGCTCGTGATTTTTATCCAAATCACAAATAGCACGCTTAAAACTGCAATACATTTCCATTATCACATTATCAAATTATCACATTGGCTTTCACCTCTTTCACCTTTTCAGCCCCCTAGTCAACTCGTCAACTTGTTAACTCGTCAACTAAACCGGCCGTATATTAATGTTCTTGCCCTGCAAATATCCTTTTAAATCCGGAATAGCAATTTCTTTAAAGTGAAATATGCTGGCAGCCAGGGCGGCATCGGCCTGGGCCTGTTCAAATACATCAACAAAATGCTCCATGGTGCCACCACCACCCGATGCAATTACCGGTACAGGCAACTGGGTGGCCAGGGTACGCGTTATATCTAAAGCAAACCCGGCCTTGGTACCATCGTGGTTCATAGAGGTTAGTAATATTTCGCCGGCGCCCAGGTCAACGGCCTGCTTTGCCCAATCAACACAACGGGCCTCGGTTTTGGTACGGCCACCATTCAGGTACACATACCATTCGCCATCCTCTTCTTTTCGGGTATCTATAGCAAGCACTACACACTGACTGCCAAATTCCTTCGACAGCTCCTGTATCAACTGTGGATTTTTAAATGCGGCAGTGTTTACCGATATCTTATCGGCGCCGTTTTGCAGTAATGCGCTTACATCATCAACACTGCTAATGCCGCCGCCTACAGTAAACGGAATATTGATATGGTGAGCAATGCGGTTCACCAGCTCGCGCAATGTTTTTCTTTTTTCAACAGTGGCTGTTATATCTAAAAAAACCAGTTCATCGGCGCCCTGTTGTGCATACAATGCACCCAGCTCTACCGGGTCGCCGGCATCACGAAGATTCACAAAATTGGTCCCCTTCACCGTGCGGCCATCTTTTATATCTAAACAGGGGATGATACGTTTACATAACATTGTTATTATTTTTTTTGAACCTCTGGTGGTTCTTTTAACTTATCGAATTCTAAGGTCGGCAAAACGTGAATCGGCAATCGGCAATAAGGTCCGAAATTTAATGCCTCGCGATATCGTAAAACGGCAAACGGCAAACGTGAAATACTCATACCTCAAAACTCGCTACCAAACTCTATCACCCTGCATTTACCTGTAGCAACTCTCCTCAACATTTCAACTCCTTGTTAACTCGTCAACTTGTTAACTCGTTAACTAAACTTCTTCAATTCATCTAACGTAATTCTATTCTCATAGATCGCCTTCCCTACAATAGCGCCCGAACAACCTGCCGCCTCCAGATCATCGAGATCTTTTAACGAACTTACGCCACCGCTGGCAATGAAATTCAGTTTGGGAAAACGCCCAATGATATTCTTATACAACTCAACCGACGGACCGGCAAGCAACCCATCTTTACTTACATCGGTACAAAACACCTGTTGCACACCGTGGTCGATATACTTTTTCAGAAAGTCGTAAATAGAAATATCGGTGGTCTCGAGCCAGCCGCCTACGGTTATTTTTTCATCTTTCACATCGGCACCCAGCAGAAACTTTTCAGCGCCATACTGCAGCAACCATTTTACAAACTCAAATTCATTCTTCACGGCCAAACTGCCAATGGTAGCCAATGCAGCGCCCGATTCAAATACGATATTTACATCCTTTTCGGTTTTAATGCCACCGCCAAAATCAATCACCAGCTCAGTTTTACCGGCAATAGCTTCCAGCACTTTCCAGTTCTTTACAGCACCGGCTTTGGCGCCATCCAGGTCAACCAGGTGCAATCGCTTAAGGCCGGCATCTTCAAATTGTTTAGCCACCTCTAACGGATGCTCATTATAAATTTTCTTTTGTTCATAATCACCCTGCGTTAACCGAACGCATTTTCCATCAATAATATCAATAGCCGGAATGATTTGCATACGCTTTGATTGCAATAATTGCTTTTCCATTTTTATAAAATCCAGACCGTATTTCTGCCAGGGCATGCCTACAGCCTGCATACCAAATTTCCTGTAAATACCGGTAGCGCTTAACCGGGCATTGCACCAGATGTTCTTTTTTCCATTACGCACGGCCCAATCCATAACATGTTTTAGTAAGGAGCTTCCATACCCCTTACCCTGCCAGTTTGTTTTGGTAGCAAATTTTCTGAACTGTACCGAACCATCTTTTTCAAACACCGACACTACCGATACCAGCTCGCCATAATCATACAAGCCCAAATGCATGCCCCGGTCATCATCTTCCAGTTTTACAAAATCTATGTTCTCATGCGGGTACATTACTGTTTGCCGCATGACCCATACTTCGTTTGATGAAACAGGTTGTATAGACATGTTACAAGCTCAAAAAGTTTTTTAGTATCTGCTCTCCTGCTTTGGCACTTTTCTCGGGGTGAAACTGGGCGCCATAAAAATTACCTTTGTGTAGCGATGCGCTATAGGGCTGAATATAATCGGCAGTTCCTATTGTATGCTCACCCAATGCTGCATAATAACCATGCACAAAATAACAGAAACTGTTTTCGGGCACGTCTTTATAGAGTTCAGACTTCAGGTTGAAGATATTGTTCCAACCGATCTGAGGAACCTTAAAATCTGCGCCGGCAGAGGGAATGAATTTCTTAACATGTTCGTCGAATATGCCGAGACATGTAGTATCATTCTCTTCACTATATGCGCACATCAACTGCATCCCCAAACATATTCCAAACACCGGTTGCTTAAGGTCTTTGATCAAAGTGTCGAGCTTGTGCTCTTTCAGGTAACGCATGGCGCTGCTGGCCTCGCCTACCCCGGGAAAGATCACTTTTTTAGCGCTTTGAATTTTTTCGTAGTCATCTGTAACCAATGCATTCACTCCAATACGCTCCAGCGCATACAGTACCGACTGTATATTTCCCGCATTGTATTTTATAATTACCAGGTCCTCCATTAGTAGTTGTATCAGCTTTTAATATCGGTTATAAACTTTTTTGCAGCACCTTCCACATCGGCTGTATTTTCAAGTGCTTTAATGAACGCCGTTCCTATAATGGCGCCATTGGCGTGTTGACATGCCTGTTGAAAGGTTGGTTTATCTTTTATACCAAAGCCCACCAGTACCGGGTTCTTTAGTTGCATGCTTTTTAACCGTTGTAAATAGTTTTCAACGGCATTCATATCCTTATCTTTTCCTGTTGTGGAAGAAGAAGAAACGGCATACAGGAAACCGGTGCTTAAGCTATCGAGTTTGCGAATACGTTCTTCAGAAGTTTCCGGCGTAACCAGAAAAATAAAATCTAACCCATAGCGCTGCATAATAGGCCCGTACTCTGTTTCAAATTCATACTCCGGCAGGTCGGGTAAAATAAGTCCATCAATAGGCGCATCGGCCGCATGCTGACAAAACTTTTCAAAGCCGTATTGCAACACAGGGTTCATATACCCCATGAGAATAACAGGCACATATACCTGTTTGCGAAAATCTCTTAGTTGATCGAATAATGTAGCAATGGTCATTCCATTGGCCAGCGCTTGTGTGCTGCTGGCCTGTATAACCGGGCCATCGGCCAGCGGATCGCTATAGGGCATACCCAACTCAATCATATCAACCCCGCTATCCTGTAATGCTTTCATTACCGACACTGTGCTTTCCAGTTTCGGATAGCCGGCTGTAACGTAAACGTTAAGTATGTCGTTCTTTTTACGCTTGAAAAGATCATTAATCCTATTCATTCTAATTACTTGTTTCAAGTTACAGGTTACAGGTTTCAGGTCCCTGTAACATGGAACCTGAAACCTGTAACGGTATTTATTTTTCTTCCATCGCTTTCATATACGTAGCCATATCTTTATCACCTCTTCCACTTAAACAAACCACTACTACCGAATCTTTGGTGAATTTAGCGTTGGCAGGTACCGGCGCTTCTGACGCTTTAGGCGCAACCGGTTTCAGGAACTCGAGGCTGGCGAGCGCATGTGAACTTTCCAACGCCGGAATAATACCTTCCTGTTTTGCCAGGTTAAATGCAGCCTGTAATGCCTGTTCATCGGTAGCGCTTAAGAATGCTCCGCGTTTGCTATCGAACAAATGCGCATGCAGGGGACCAATGCCCGGGTAATCGAGCCCCGCTGAAATACTATGCGGTTCTACCACCTGTCCGTCATCGGTTTGCATTACCAGGCTTTTGCTGCCGTGTAATACACCGGGTTTGCCTAACTGGGTGGTAGCTGCGCTAAGCCCGCTGTGTACGCCATGCCCCGCGGCTTCTATTGCCACCAGTTGTACCGTTGGCTCTTCAAGAAAATGATAGAAAGCACCAGCCGCATTGCTGCCGCCACCTACACATGCCAACACATGCGTTGGTAATTCACTGCCTGTTTTTTCTTTTAACTGCCATCTGATCTCTTCACTGATAACACTTTGAAAACGCGCTACCATATCGGGGTATGGGTGTGGCCCTACCACACTGCCAATGATATAATGGGTATCAACCGGGTTATTGATCCAGTCGCGAATAGCTTCGTTGGTAGCGTCTTTCAGTGTTTTACTTCCGCTGGTAGCGGGTATCACTGTAGCGCCCAGCATTTTCATACGGGCCACATTGGGTGCCTGACGCTCTATATCCTTCTCGCCCATATATACAATACACTCCACACCTTTAAGCGCACATACGGTAGCGGTAGCCACGCCGTGTTGACCGGCACCTGTTTCTGCAATAATACGTTTCTTACCCAGGCGCTCTGCCAGCAGGATCTGACCAATAGTGTTGTTCACTTTATGCGCACCGGTATGGCACAGGTCTTCACGTTTCAGGTAAATGGTAGTGCCGTATTGCTTGCTGAGCCGTTGTGCCAAATACAATGGTGTAGGCCGGCCGGCATAATCGTGCAACAGGTTCCTGAACTCTTTTTGAAAACCAGGATCGTAAATAATGTCGAGGTATTTTGATTTAAGTTCTTCAACATTGCGGTGCAACATTTCGGGAATGAATGCGCCACCGAACTTTCCATAATAGCCCTGTGCATTGGGCTGCTGATATGTTGTTGTTGTCGTCATTTTTAAACTATTTAACTGCTTACGCCCTGTTCAACGCTACTGTGCTTTTCCATGGCATTTAGCAATGCTGTTACAATGGGATGCGGTTTTTCAAAGCTTGAATTCACCTGGGGAACAAACAGTGTTCCAATAAAGAAAGGATGACCTTTTAATTCAACGATCCGGGCTTCTTTATGTTTATCACTGGCCACCATGTTAAAACCCGCCTGGTGAATTTGTTGCTGGTACTCGGGGTTCAACCCAAAATTGCAATAATAATTCTCGGTGAAGGTGCTGGTATTGAAAATGGAATATACCAGCGAGTCCTTTTGTATTATTTCAATTTCGAGCGCCTGCCCTTTCAATGAACAGGTTAGCGGATTTATTACCAGCTTTGATGCGTACGGATTTGTTTCCGCATGCTCCGCATCCGTTATATTGAGCACGTTCCGCGCAAATTCAATGATCATGTGCTGAAACCCACCACAGGTACCCAACGTAGGTATTTGATGTGTACGTGCGTATTCTATTATTTTCAGCACACCGGTCATGCTTTTGTACGGACTGCCCGGTGCTATTAAAAATCCGTTATAAGAACTTATGATGGTCTCAAACTCTGGTCCAATTATCTCTGTTGCTACCCATTCGTATTGAAATGGTTTGGCAAACTGTTTGGTTGCATGATCCAATGCTTCGTTGTTGGCTATGTGTGTTGGATTCGAAGCGTCAAAATCACCCATGATCCCTAATTTTATCATAGTATGAGGTTTTTATCTTCTTTAACCATCAACCGGTTGCTCTGGTGTTTTTAGCAACAACTGCATAAACGTAAGATCGAGCCAGCGGCCAAACTTAAAACCAACCTGTTTAAAGGTGCCTGTTTCGGTAAAACCAAAATGCCTGTGCAGATTAATGCTTACTTCGTTGGTAGCATCAATACCGGCAATAATAGCATGCAGGTCCAACTGTTTAGCAGCTTCTATTAATGGTTCCAATAATTTCTTGCCAATACCTTTTCCGCGTTGATCAGCTGCTACATATATTGAGTTCTCTACAGAATACTTATACGCTGCCCAGGCACGCCACGGACCAATGGAACTAAACCCCACTACTCTGCCATTGTCTTCTGCCACAAATACCGGATAGCCCTGTGCTTCTTTTATGCGAAACCATTGTTTACGCATTTCGAGGGTATGCGGTTCGTAATCATACACCGCCGTGGTGTTCATGATAGCGTCGTTGTAAATTTCCAGAATGGTCTCCAGGTCGGTTTCAAGGGCGATGCGTACATTGATCATAGTATAAATGTTTAATACCGGCTGTTCAATTGGGTTACAAACTCTTTTACTTTTGCCATATCCTTAACGCCGGGGCTTACTTCAAACTTACTATTGATGTCGACCGAGAACAATGCTTTACCTATTGGCAGTTTTTCAAACTCTTTCAGTTGTTCTTCATCACCGGGTTCAATACCGCCGCTGAGGAAAAAGGGTTTGCCAATGCTTGCATCTTTCAGCATGTTCCAGTTGAACTTTTTGCCTGTTCCGCCATAACCGGCGCCCATAGTATCGAACATAAACATATCACACACATCCATATAGGGCCGTACCATCCACTCAATATTATCGTTCTCACTAATACGGAAGGCTTTTACTACCGATACATAGTCGGCGATCTTTTCACAATACTTAGGGGTTTCATCGCCATGTAACTGAACCATGTGCAGGCGGCACTCATCAACCATATGTAATACTTCTTCAATAGAAGCATTTACAAACACACCCACCTTATTAATATTGTTGATCTTCCTGATGTGGCTGGTGGTGAGCCCTTTGAAAACGTAGCGCGGACTTTTTGGATAGAAAATAAATCCGGCAAATGTAACGCCCATGGTGCTTAGTTCTTCAACCTGTTCGGGCAGTGTCATACCGCAAACTTTTACTCGCATAGCGTAGTCAGATTTTAAGTGTTAGTGGCCATGCAATCGCTATATTACTTTGCTTCCAGTTGCGCTATGAATTTATGAAAAGCCTCGGCTGGTTTGGCTTCTTTCATAAAATTTTCCCCGATGAGGAACCCACGAAAATCATGTTCTTTAAAAAGCCTGATGTTGGCAACAGAACTGATGCCACTCTCAGCAATTTTAATTTTACCGGCGGGTATCTTTTCTGCCATTCGCAGGCTCCGGTCAATGTCTACCTCAAATGTTTTTAGGTTACGGTTGTTGATGCCTACCAGTTTTGTTTCATCACAAATATGTTCCAGTTCTTCTTCGGCATGCAGTTCCAACAATACCTCCAGTTGTAAAGAAGCGGCAAACGAGGCCAGTCGTTTTACCTCGGCCGGGGTTAAACAGGCTGCGATCAGTAAGATCACATCGGCCCCCATGGCCCTGGCTTCAACGATCTGGTATTCATCTATCATAAAGTCCTTGCGCAGAATAGGTATCTGGTTTACCCTTGCCTTGATCAGATCAGCCGTGCTGCCGCCGAAGAATTGTTCGTCGGTTAGCACAGATAAACCAGATGCGCCAAACTTTGCATAAGCTGAAGTAACTTCTACTACATCGGCAGCGCCGTTGATAATGCCTTTTGAAGGCGATTTTCTTTTGAACTCTGCAATAATACCGGTCTTTGTATCATCGAGCAGGAATTGCGCCAGCGACAATACCGGCCGGTTAAAGAAAGGCTGTTTTTCAAGCTCGCTTACCGGCGTTTGCTTTTTGCGTTCTGCAACTTCTGTTCTTTTATGCTCAATTATTTCGTCTAGTATGTTCATTCTTAATTTGATCGTTATGTTTGTTATCGGTTGCCGGTAATCTATCAACTTTTCAACTCCTAGTCAACTAGTTAACTCGTCAACTACTGCAAAGCTATCAGCTTTGCCAACACCTCATTCGCCTTCCCACTCTCCAAACTATCAACAGCCTTGGCATATGCATCGTCATAAGTTTTGAAATTACCCGTGCAATGCAGGGCCATGGCTGCATTGGCCAGTACTACTGCATTTTGCGCCCAGGTACCTTCGCCTTTTAATATTTTGGTGAAGATCTTAGCGGCTTCTTCAACGGTATTGCCGCCATAAATATCGGCAGGGTTTACCATACGTTTACCTAACTGCACGGGTGTCATTATTCTTTCACCGTTATTGGTGATCACCTTGGTATCGTTGGTCAATGAAATTTCATCGTACCCATCGAGACTGTGAATTATGGTAAAAGCCTTATCACTTAGTTGTAACAGGTAGTTGTATACGCGCGCCATTTCAAGGTTATATACACCTATCAGTTGATACGGCGGAAAAGCCGGGTTAACCATGGGACCGAGCATATTAAAGAACGTGCGCATACCCAGGTTCTTCCTGATAGCGCCTACCGTTTTTAATGCCGGATGAAACAATGGCGCATGTAAGAAACAGATGTTGGCCTCATCTACTTCCTTCTTCAACCTGTTTTGGTCGTTCTTGAATTTATACCCCAACTGTTCCATTACGTTTGATGCGCCGCTGATAGATGAAGCACCATAGTTACCATGTTTGGCCACTTTTTGACCGGTACCGGCCACTATAAAACAGCTTAGGGTAGAAATATTGAATGTATTCTTTCCATCGCCACCAGTGCCTACGATATCAATTACAGGAAAACCGTTCAGGTCAACTTTAACACACAGTTCGAGCAAGGCATCCTGAAACCCTTGCAGCTCCTCAATAGTTACACTGCGCATGAGGTAAACAGTCATAAAGGCCGTTACTTCATGTTCGTTATATACACCTTTACCAATGTTCATTAAAACATCCTTGGCCTGCTCGCGGCTAAGGGTTTTATGTTCGAAAAGGTATTGTAATATTTTTTTCATATTGTTATGAATGATAGATCCTTAATACTATTGCAATCAACTACTGTTTTAACCAGTTGCGAAGAATTTCTTCACCCCTGGGTGTAAGCACACTCTCAGGATGGAACTGCACCCCCTGTATATCATACTTCTTATGATGTAATGCCATAATGAAATTATTGGCATCGCGGGCGGTTATCTCCAACTCTTTGGGAAAACCTTCTTCACTTACCACCCAACTATGATAACGGCCTACTTCAAATTCATCGGGCAGTCCATTAAAAAGTGGTTTATCGCGATTGATCACCTGCACCGGCGTTGCCACACCATGGTATACAGTGCTAAGGTTAACCAGCTTTCCGCCAAATGCTTCACCAATAGCCTGGTGCCCTAAACAAACACCCAGTATTGATTTGGTAGCGGCATATTCTTTTATCAGCGGCAGTAACAAACCTGCTTCTTCGGGAATGCCGGGACCGGGTGATAAAATGATCTTATCGTAATCCTTTACTTTTTCAAGCGGTATTTGGTCGTTGCGATGAACTTCCACTTTTTGATGCAATATCTTTTCAACCAGGTGTACCAGGTTGTAGGTAAAAGAGTCGTAGTTATCGAAAACAAGAATTTTCATGTTCAGTAATGTTATGGGAGAGCCTGGGTACAATTAAATTATTTCCTGGGCAAACACAATGGCTTTTTTCAATGCGCCCAGTTTGTTATTTACTTCCTGTAATTCGCTTTCGGGTTTGCTGGCAGCTACCACACCGGCGCCGGCCTGATAAATGAGTTTATTTTGCCTGCTCATAAACGTGCGGATCATAATAGCCTGATTGCACTGTCCGTCGAAACCCATAAACCCAATGGCACCACCATAATAACTTCTGGCAGTTGGTTCAAAAGCATCGATCAGTTCCATGGCCTTGAATTTAGGCGCGCCACTTAAAGTACCAGCGGGGAAAGTCTTTGCTACCAATGCAAACGGATTGCTGCCGGCACGTACTTTACCACTCACTTCACTTACCAGGTGTATTACATGCGAATAATATTGTACTTCGCGATAGTGATCAACCTTTACATCATCACACAAACGGCTGAGGTCGTTGCGTGCAAGATCAACCAGCATTACATGCTCGGCATTTTCTTTAGCATCGAGCAACAGGCGCTCTGCTTCGCGCTGATCGGTTTCATCGTCACCAGTTCGTTTAAAGGTACCCGCTATAGGGTGCACTACGGCCTTACCGTTCTTCATGATCAACTGCGCTTCGGGTGAAGAACCCATCAGCTTATAATCACCATAATCAAAGAAGAACAGATAAGGCGAAGGATTTATGCTGCGCAGGGCGCGGTATACGGCAAATTCATCGCCGGTAAAGCCCTGCTCAAAACAACGGCTCAGTACTATCTGAAACACATCGCCACGCATACAGCTTTGAATACCTTTCTTCACCATGTCCATATAGTCGGTATCGGTCATGTTCGATGCCTCGGGTCCTTTTGTTTTAAAAGGATACACCGGTACATCTTTACTGCGAATAAGCGACTCCACTACTGCCAGCTCGCTTTCAACACCGGGCATCACGTTTTCGCAAATGAACAGTTCGTCTTTATGATGATTGATGGCAATTACATATTGGTACAGGCGATACCGCATAAGAGGAATAACGGGTTGGCCGTTGGGCGATTTGCGTTCAACACCCAGTTTTACGGTATCGAAGAATTGAACGGCATCGTATGTAGTGTAGCCGTATAAACCTTGTGCAAACCTGGTTTCCTTACCACTACCGCTTTGCGGGATAACTTCAAAGCGCTGCATAAATTCCCACATTTTTTCGGGTACTTCGGCGCTGTTGGTGATGGCGGCTTTTTCGGGAGGAAGACCGGGGAGTTTAAATTCGATGCTTTTGGCGGAAGTGATCTCAATACCGGCGATGGCATTGATGCAAATAAAAGAGTAACTGTTGTCGGCGGCATGGTGATCGGTACTTTCGAGGAGCACCGTATCGCGAAAACGATCGCGCACCCGGAGGTAAATGCCTACCGGCGTGAACACATCAGCCAGCAGCTTTTTACAATTGGTAGTAATATTTATCTTTTTCATTGAGCATAGCCCTTAAAATAATTCAAAAAAAAAGCCCCGATGTTAATCGGGGCTCTGAATATGGTGTTTAATAAAACATCAATAGCAGCTTACAAGCCCCTTTTAGAGTTTGTATGCCACCACCAACCTTTATTTTGTAATTGTTTTTTCATTTTTACAAAAGTGCTGTGCAAAAATGAATTGACCAAATTTTTTTCGATTTCATTAAAGGAATTCAATTTCTTCTAATGATTAGCCTACTATTTAAATAAAAATAACGAATTTTAGCCCTATATTTCCGTTGGGCTGAAAGAAGCCAACAAACCCATATTACCCCTGGACCACTTGCCACTAATTTGAGATTTCGAGATTTAGGGATTTCGAGATTTATCGTAAGGCCTGCATCAAAAGAAATCGCAAAATCACTAAATCACAAGATCAGCAATTGATTTATTATGGTAATACAACACAAACAATTACAAGGGAAAGGTATGTTCTATGTTGGGCAGGATGGCGCCATCCTCGCCGAAATGGTATACACTATGGCCCCTAACAAAATGATCATTGAACATACTGAAGTAGATGAATCACTGGAAGGAAAAGGCGTAGGTAAACAACTGGTGCATACCGCGGTTGAATATGCCCGCACCCACAATATTAAAATAGTACCGCTGTGCCCCTTTGCAAAATCGGTGTTAGATAAGATGACGGAGTGGCAGGATGTACTGGCCTAACGGAGTTGACAAGTTAACAAGTTGACGAGTTAACAAGGTAATTGTTAACCCGTCAATTTTACAAATTATTTCAGCTGCCTTTTATATAACTGAATAGCATTTTCATACCCCAGGTATAATGCATCGCTTATTAATGCATGGCCAATAGAAACCTCCAACAAGCCAGGAATGTTTTGTGAAAAATAAGCCAGGTTGTTAAGGTCAAGGTCGTGGCCGGCATTGATGCCCAGCTTTAACTCATTGGCCCTTTTAGCAGCCGCCACATAACCGGCAATGGCTTTTTCTTTATTGTTCGCATATTCGCGGGCGTAGCCTTCAGTATACAGTTCAATACGGTCGGTACCGGTTTCCGCAGCGCCATTCACCATACCAATAACCGGATCAACAAAGATCGATACCCTGATGCCTGCTTTCTGAAACACCTGTATCATTTCCTTTAGGTAATCGCGATGTTTAATGGTATCCCAGCCATGGTCACTTGTAAGCTGTCCCCCGGCATCGGGCACCAGCGTTACCTGGTGAGGTTTGTTTTCCAGTACCAGGTCAACAAACTTTTGCTCACTGCAATTACCTTCTATATTAAATTCTGTGGTGATGATCTTTTTTATTTCCCGTACATCGTTATAACGAATGTGCCGCTCATCGGGCCGCGGATGCACAGTTACACCATCGGCACCAAACCGCTGGGCATCGATGGCTGCTTTTACTACATCGGGATTATTTCCACCGCGACTATTACGCAATGTGGCAAATTTGTTGATGTTTACACTCAGCTTAGTCATGCTCAAAATTAAGCTATTAACTAAAAACAAAAAAAGAGCTGTTATAACAACAGCTCCTCGTTGGGGTTAGGGGTTCTCTATAAGTTTCTAGCTTTTTGAAATATGTGTACTGTATAAAATATCGCCTTCCAGATCTACTATGTCGAGCGAATAAACACCGGTAGGTAAAAACTCTACTTCGCTTATATTGGTTATGTTAATTCCTTTTACCAAAAACCAACTGAACATTTTTACGATCTTATCATCTTCATCGAACATCCGTACTATAACATGTTTGCCTTGCGCGCACGTTACATCGAGCGTTATAGAAGAGAAGAAAGGGTTTGGTCGCACAACAACTTTAGGGATCATAATTTCTGAATTTGGGGCATCTGAAGGACCTTGATTCTCATTTTTCGCAGTCGTGTCGATCTGCAAAATCCTGCTCAGCTTTTGCCGCATTGATAAAGCGTTTTTCTCCGCCTTGTGTTTTTCTGAATTATGATTATGGCTTAATGGTATCACAAATAATGGTTTAATAAAGATTTGCGAATGGGATGCCATATTTTAATCTGCTCATAATCAGTCCTATATCCTGCCATATTATTTATTCCTGTCTCAGTTTGGGATAAAACTTTATTAATTTGGGAAAGCCGGGCGCTTATTCGGGCGCATTTATACATATTTCCATTTTTCTAATTTATGCAAATCTGTATCTGCAGCCGGGTGGTTATCTCTTACTTTACCACCTTAGTACTGCACATTATCTTTCCTTCTTCATCCATTACATCGAGCATATACATACCGGTACCCAGCTTGTTCAGGTTATTGATGTTACTTATGTTTATGCCCTTCTTCAACTTCCACAAAAAAAGGCTAATGATCTTGCCGGTAGTATCGGCCATACGTACTACGCCAGGTTGATCTTCAGAAGCAGTTATCTCCAGGGTAAGAGATGCAATAAAAGGGTTGGGTCGGGTTGTTATCACGTTTACAGCCATCATACGCTTATAAATTAGGGGGTTAAAGGGTTTTGCTACTTATCCAGTTGTCTGGTTACGGTAAGTATTCGATTAAAATGCCAAAAAGCAAACGGCTGACAAACAACCAATTACAAAATCGTGTTTAAACGCTTCATTCCATTTTTTGGAATAGAGGTGAGAGAATGGGAAAACTAGCTGGTTATAGACAAGGCTTACTCAGTAACCTAACATTCTGGTCTTATCTTATATTCATTTATCATTCATTTACCATTCATCCTCCATTCATCTTCCATTATATAATGGAGGATGAATGGTAAAAGATTGAAAGTAGAACGGTTATAAAATATAAGAAAAGACATAGTAAACACGAGGCATACAGGTAAAAAAGAAGGCCATCTGCCAACCGGCAAATGACCTTCTTTAATATATATTATCCTCTGGCCCCTAAAACCTGGCCACCAGCTTCAAATTCAGTAAACGGGGTGTAAGCCGGTTGGGCATGGCAAAGATGGTGTTTGAAAAATCTTTGATGAGCATGTAGCTAATGGTATTATCCCTGTCAATAAGGTTGAACACCTCCAGCGTAGCCCAAATGTTCTCAAAATTGCGGAAGGGGCTATGGCTGCGGCGGTTGGCTTTTTCACTGTCGAGCAACAGGGCGCTAAAGCCAATATCGATCCTTATGTACGGATCAATGATCAATGCATTGCGGTATTTTACACTATTGGGAATATTATAAGGTAAATTGCTTCCGTACAGGAAGTTGAGGTATACCTTAAAGTTCTTGTTGGTACTGAGGTAATCCTGCAAAAACATACCAAATGTAACCAACCGGTCACTTGGGCGGCGGATATAACCCATCTCTTTCTGTGTACTGTCGGTTACATTTCCCTTATCATCTACAGTATAGTCGTAATATTTATCGCCTTTCAGGTCCTCACGCGTACGCATAAAACCCAAACTGATCCAGCTTTCTGCATCTTTTATGAGCTCGCCAAACAGGCGGGTCTCAAAACCGGCAGCGTAGGCCCTGGCCTGGTTCTCACCAAAATAACGCAGCCGCACATTGTCGATGTCATAAGGCACTACATCCCACATGTTCTTATAGTACGCTTCGGTTGTTAACCTGAACGGACGGTTGCCCGAACGGAAATTATAATCGAACCCGGCCGATACCTGCCAGCTCTTTTGTGCCTTCAGATCTTTATTCACCGAACCATTGTAGCGGCGCAGCTCGCGATAAAAAGGTGGCTGGTTATAAATACCTGCCGCACCACGGAAAATAACATCCCTTTTCCAGTGTGCCGGCTTCCAACTAAACCCAACGCGCGGCGATATCAACAGCTCATTATTAAGATCGTTGTAATTGTAGCGTGCACCGGCCTGCATTATTACACCACTTGAATCGCCACCCACGTTTATATTGTCCTGAATATAACCGGTAACACGGGATATGGTCAAATTGGCCTTTGAATTAAGCACCTTATTTAAAATAAAGTTACCCGGGTCGTAAGGCAGGCTATATCCTGCCGAATCCTGGTACTCCCACTCATGCAGCTTATCGCTGATGGTTTGGCGTTCGGCGCTTTGTCCCCATTGCAGGTAATGTTTTCCCAAATCGAGCATACCCTTATGCGAAGCATTCCAAACCTCAATATTGAGTTTGTTTCGTGCATAGGTTTGGTAAAGGCCCGACCCAAGCGGGTTATTGATGAGGCCGAAATCGGCTTTTGATTTATCAAATTCGCGTTCGCCAAAAAGATAGGCGCCGGTAATATCAATGCCTTCCCGCTCATCGTTCTCAAAACGGCTCAGCATCCATTTCAAGCGCAGGTTCTTTTTTGGCGACTGTATAAACGACAAGCCCAGCATGTTGGTGCGGTAGCGGTCTTCTTCCCGGCCCTGGAAATAAATATCCAGCCCCAGGTTGGCGCTGAAATAAGGCGAGAATACTGATGAGGTGAGCTGACTGAACTCTGGTATCAGTGTAAACTTGGTTTGGGAAATATTACCCAACAGCTCGATGCTGTTTTTGGCGTTTATCTGGTAAGTGAGCAATCCCTGCAGGTCCCACGATGAGGGCACATAATTACCCTGTGTTTCCTGGCTTTTCAACAGGTTGCGGTTACTACGGTTACGAACCCCTACCAGGTAACTGAACTTGTTGTTCTTGGTAATGCCTTCGAGGTGCAGGCCCTGTTCAAGCAGCCCCACATAGGCCGAGCCACCAAAATTGCGGGGCTTCTTATATTGAATATCGAGTACCGACGACATTTTATCGCCATACTTTGCCTGAAAGCCGCCATTATAAAAACTTACATTTCGTGCCAGTTCGGGATTAATAAAACTTAGCCCTTCCTGCTGGCCGCTGCGCACCAGGTACGGGCGAAACACTTCAAAATCGTTTACATATATCAGGTTCTCGTCATAGTTACCACCGCGTACCGAATACTGCGAGGTAAGCTCGTTGTTAGAACCAACAAATACTTTTATCAGGCTTTCAATTCCACCAGTGGGCGAAGGAATATTGATGGCGTTCTTAGGATTGATGACCACAAGACCGGCTTCGCGCCGTTGGCGCTGGTCGGTAATAACAACGGGTTCCAGCTCGCGGGTGCCACGTTCGAGGCGTACCACTACATTTTCTTCTTCATTTTCGTTCAGCAGGAAATTGCGTTGCTCGGTTTTAAACCCGGTATAGCTGAATACGATGGCGAAGGCCTTATCGGCCGGAACACGGAGGCGAAAGGTGCCGGAATCGGAGGTGGTAACGCCTTTTAGCCGTCCCAATATAACTACCGATACATTTCCTAATGGTTGCTCATTTTCGCCAACCACCCGGCCCATGACCCAGGCCGACTTTTTTTGTGCAACCACCTCACTGGAAAAACAAACTGCAAAGAATACCAGTAAAAAAGGGACAAATTTCACCCGGGTAAGTTTTAGTGCCGTCGAAATTAGTTGAAAATGGTGATAGTTCATAGTACTTAGTTCATAGTTCACAGGTTTCTTAGGGTCACCTGTTTAAAGTTATAGTTCCTTGTTCATAGGTTAAAAGTTATTCAGTTGTTCAGTTATTCAGTTTCATTGGGCTTCGCTACGCTCGCCGTTGTATTTCCTCTATCGCCTTCATCAACTATATCACCTTTTCAACCCCTAGTCCTGTTAACTTTTCAACTGCTTTTCAACTTCACCATTGAACATTCAATATTCAACATTCATTATTCCTGTATTTACTTTTTCATTTCTCTGTTCCTAATTCTTCATTCCTCACTTCAAATGTGTAACGTACACTAACACTTGTAGCACCCAATAAGTGCTTCTTTGTACCCATGCCATTCCCGTTGCCTATTATTGGAAAATGATTCCCTGCGGTGGACATTGGCACTTATTGGCACAGCTTTAAACAACTGATTATTAACAACTTATTTTTTGGCATTTGGTTGGAAAATACTATAACAACAACGCGATCAGCGAAACAGTGAAAAAGAGCAGGAAACAGGAACATAAAGCGCGACAATGGAGAATGATGCTGATTGCTTCCGCCAAAGGGCAAACAAGCCCGCTGAAGTGGGACCGATAAAATCGGAACAGGCCGTGGGGGCCGGGGGATTCCTTACTTCTATTAAAATTACTTTACAATATTTACTTGGAAGGCGTGTTTTAAACAGGGGCTGATTTTCTAATCGGCCCATTTTTTTTATACTAAATTGTATCCTTCTAGCTTCAAACCCGGTGTAAATATTATATTCGTGTCATATAACAACTCAACCCCCATTCACCCATTCCCGAAGATCAAGGTTTTTGTGTCTATTCCTAATACCATTCACTAAAACAAAAATTAACCATGAGCAACTCAGCTTTTCAATTTGCTTCGCCCGAAGTGTTAACGAAGCTAGCCAGCATTAAACCTTATGTACTTGTAATTTTAACCAAGGGAGAAAATTATGGACTAAGCGATACTCCGCGTATTATTCAAAGTGAACACCTACCCTACATTTTTGAGCAACGGCGCGATAACGAAATGGTGTTGACCATGCCCGTTATGGATAACAATTCCGACATTGCAGCCGTAGCCATTTACAATACTACCGATAAAGACGAAGTAAAACGTTTAATGGATAAAGATCCGGCCATCATGGCGGGTGTATTCACATATGAAGTTGTAACCGGTATGGGTTTACCGGGCGACAAGTTACCGTAACTGTTAGTATTCTAAAAAGCACAATCCCGTTCCGATTGATCGAAACGGGATTATTTTTTGCCTTGTTGCCTATATCCTTATTTTCCTAATAAGCATAAAAAAAACCGGAGGATATTGCGGGTACGAAATTCACTCGGTTACACTATCCACCGGTTAAAACGAAAACGGAACGAACTTCTATTACAAGTTGAGTTCAAAGGTTCTTTGGATCCAGCCTGTGGTAAATCCCACAACGACCAGTACAACAACTATAAGTAACAAAATTGCCCATGCGGGTATACCCCTGCGATGAATAGCTGTACGTCGTGTACCATCACTGTTTACTACAGTGCGTGTTTTACTGTTACCATTGCTATATTCAGGAACCATTTCATTTTCCTTTACAACCCTTGCTTTTATAACATATCCGGCGTACCGGCTACTGAATGCATCTACTTCAACCTGATTTCTTACCATTTGTTCTGCCACAAACAATTCACCATTGGCCGAAGGTTGATAAGCCTGCACTACCACCGGGAATTCTCTATCGTTTATTACCATAACAAACAATTTTATTACACTTGTAGTATTGCAAAACCATTGCCATGGCCGCTTCACAGGTTATTGATTGAAAATTAAGCACATCAGTTGCTGAGGAATAATTTACTCATAGCACTGGTTTGCTTTATGCAGTTACGGCCTTTCTTTTGCGGGTAATAGCCTTCTTTCTTGTCTTTATTGCAGTGTCTTTCACCGCCTTCTTTTTAGGAGCAGGTACAGCCCTGGTAGCTGGCGCCTGGTTCAGGTTCTCAGGTGCCTTTTCCAATTGTTCAATAATACCTTTCAGGAATTTAATTAACCGGTTGCGTTGCGCTTTATCGCTTGCATTCCATTTTTCATTGTCGGCACGCTTATGTGCAAGTTTAAATTTTAGGCCGGTAAGTGAAGTAGTATAATCGTTTGCATTTAACTTTCTTACATGCTGGTGGGCCAGTATATACCAATGATATTCAGTTCCCACAGGTACGCCCGATCCTTCAGGGGCGCGGCCTGCCCTGCGTTTGGTAACGGCATAGCTAATGGTCCACAGGTCGGGGGTTACTTTTGTTTCTTTCCATTCGCCTTTGTCGTAATACCATTTATGGCTACGGCCTATTTTCATGCCGGTATACACCTTGCCTTCAAATTCCTTAAACTGGTTATAGGTTTTAGACAGGTCTTTATCGGCTTCCTTCTGTATCCGCTTCTTCGATTTGCCTGTTGATGTTGCCATATGTAATTGTTTTTATTACATATGCAAAAAATGCCACCGGTAATTCTGTAGATATTTTTTCGCAGCAACAGCTATTATAATGGCCAGCGAATAGCCTGGCGTTCTTTAGAAGAACGATACAATGCAGTAAACAACTCTACTGTTTTTCTGCCTTCTTTGGCGGTTACCAGCGGCGTCCGGTTTTCGGCTACAGCTACAATGAAGTCGCGGTTTTGTTGGCGAACATAATATTCAACTGCATCTACCGCATTGAACTCGGCAGTATCGGCTGCACGATATGCTTCCAGTTGCTGCTCTTCGCCCGGCACCGTCCAAATATCGTTTAAAGGCGGTTCTTTAATACCCGATTGCCCCGGCAGGAACATAAGGCCGCCATCGGTTTGTACACCTGCAGATGCGCCATTAGAACCATGTATATGCACTTTACCATAGATGCCTGGCTTTTGTGCATTACTTACTATGATGTTGGCAACCGCGCCATTCTTAAAACGAATGATAGCGGTAGCTGTGTCTTCTACTTCAATATAGGGGTGATTAATATTTTGCCAAACGCCATACAGCTCTTCCATTTCGCTGCCCATGTACCACAGTAACAGATCTAACTGATGGGGCGCCTGGTTAACGAGTACGCCTCCGCCCTCCTGCTCCCAGCTGCCGCGCCAGGGATCGCTTTTGTAATAATTTTCATCGCGCCAGCCGTACATGATTACCGAGCCTAACATTGGGGTGCCCATCTTACCGGCATCTATCGCCTGCTTTATTCGAAGACAACCTGGGTAGAACCGGCGCTGACTTACCATGCCCAGCTGTTTATTATATTGGGCGGCTGCCTGCATCATAGCATCGCAATCTTCGAGCGAAACCGCCAGTGGTTTTTCGGAAAGAACATGTGCGCCGTTTTCCATTGCAATAATGGCCGCAGCGCGGTGGGCCGGATGCGGCGTGCATATAACTACCACCTGCACCTGCTCGCGTTGTATCATGTCAGCAATATCACTATAGCCTTTTACGCCAAAGCGGGCTGCTGTTGCAGCCGCCTTTTCAGTATTGCGGCTTTGCACTGCCACCAGTTCTGTTTCTTCAATATTCATTAGTGCCTGCGCATGTACCTGCGCCATTTTTCCACAACCTATTATGGCGGACCGTATTTTCTTCATAAGTAGCTTTATCCTTTAAGGTTTGCTTTTCTAAATAAGCAGCAATTGTTGATTTTGAGATTTAGGGATTTTGAGATTTCTTTTACCGTATGCCTCGCGACAAATCTCAAAATCCCGCAATCGCGAAATCTCAAAATCTACTTCTGCACCCTACCCAATTTAATAAACAACGGAAAGTAAAAGTTTCTATATTCATCACCCTGCCAGGCTGCGTCAATTAAGGCAGCCAGTTCAGTTACCGGGTTATATCCATTGGCTTTTATAAAATGTTGTACGCTGGACCAGGTGTTGAAATAACCTGTCAGTTGCGCTTTGTTCCATTGAACTTTTATCTGAAATTCCTTTGCAGGCAATGGCTCATAAGGGAATGGAACAGTGGTGTAATGCTCATCAACATACCGGCGTTCTTTATCCCAATAAGCGCCCACTGTTTCGCGGTAAAAGGTATTGATGATCGTATTCAACGCGGCATCTTCACACACAACCAGGCTGTAACCCCATATAGCAACTATAGCACCGGGCTTTGCTACGCGTTTTACTTCCTGCTCAAACGCATCAAATTTAAACCAGTGATAAGCTTGTGCTACTGTTATACAGTCAAAGCTGTTATCGGCAAAAGGGGTTTGCTCTGCAGTGGCAACTGAATAGGTAATATTTTCAAGCGGCTGGGCCTGCTGCAATTGTTTTTCGCTTATGTCGGTGGCCATTACCTTATCGAAGTATTTAGCCAGTTCAACAGCAGCCTGTCCATTACCGGTAGCGCAATCCCAGGCTTGTTGTTTATTTTTTACATGCTGAAGTATATACTCAAACAGCCCGGGCGGATAGCCAGGGCGGTATTGCGCGTATAGCGAAGCCTGGTTACTGAAAAGGTCTTTTGCCATAAGCTTATACTATTTTTTTAAGCTGTGCAATGGTGTCTTTGGGATCTTTTGATCTGAACACTGTATTACCTGCTACCAGTACATGCGCGCCTGCTTTTATAATATCGGGGGCGTTTTGCAGTGTTACCCCACCATCGATCTCAATTTTGGTAGCCAGCCCTTTTTCATCGATCATGCGGCGCAGGGCAGCTATCTTATTTAAGGTATTAGGTATGAATTTTTGTCCGCCAAAACCGGGGTTAACGCTCATGATGAGCACTACATCAATATCGTGTAATACTTCTTTTAAAGCTTCAACAGGTGTATGCGGGTTCAAAGCCACACCGGCCTGCATGCCCAGTGATTTTATTTGTTCAATATTGCGGTGTAAGTGAGTGCAGGCTTCCAGATGAACGGTAAGAATATCAGCGCCGGCCTTTTTAAAGTCTTCTACATATTTTTCGGGTTTTACGATCATCAGGTGCACATCACACACTTTAGTAGTTGTTTTGCGAATGAATTCGATGATCATGGGGCCGAATGTGATGTTGGGTACAAAACGCCCGTCCATTACATCGAGGTGAAACCAATCGGCCTCGCTTTCATTGACCATTTTACAATCTGCTTCCAAAGAAAGAAAGTTAGCCGATAAAAATGATGGTGCTACTATAGCCATGGCAAGAAGGTATGTTGATTTGTTAACTGATTATTTATTTGAAGCATTTACCTTATCAGGGTATTCTGCGTTGCAAAAGTAACTTATTTGGTGAATGGTGAACTTGAAACCGGCAATCGTGAATCGGCAATCGGCAATAATGCCCGAATTTTAAGCCCTCGCGATATCGTGAGACGTGAAACGTGAAACGTGAAATAAATACACGTCCGCTCAGCAACCCGCCTACGCTACAGCTCCGGCGGGCAAAGCCCGAAACTCAAGACCTGAGACTTAAAACTAAGAACCATGAACTCAAAACTGAACAACTGAATAACTTAATAACTCCACGTCAACAAGTCAACTCGTCAACTACTTCTCAAGTCTTTTAACTCCCTCCTTCGCCTCTTCAAACTTTTTATCAAGCGCAAGGGCCCGTTTATAATTTACCAGCGCCTGTTCTTTCTTCCCCTGTTCTTCATAAATACGCGCCATCCAGTACCAGGCATCGGCATTGGTATTGGCAACGGTAGCGGCCATGGTAAACTCTTTTAATGCGCTATCGCTTTTCTTCAGGTCGTGCAGGATAATGCCTTTTTCAATATAGGCATCAGAAAACTTCCAGTCGCGGCTTATGCAATCGTTGAACATTTGCATAGCCTTGTCGTATTGCTTGCTATCGGAATAATAACTGCCTTTTAAATACAACACATCGTTAATGATGCCCGATGTATCTTTACGTATAAGCTCATCGCAAAGGGTAAGTACTTTGGGATTCAATGTAGCCGCATATAAACTGGCCAGTGCAAGTCCGTTATAATTGATGGGTTGTACCTTGTAGCTTTTCTCCAATGCCTGAATAGCTGCAGGTGTATCGGCAAGCTGTGCCAGTAACACCCCTTTTTCATAATATACCTCAAAGTTCATGGAGTCTTGCCGCGCCCATTCATCGTATTGAGAAATGGCTTTTTGATTCTCTCCTATTTGTGTATAGATCTCGCTCAGGCGACGATGCAGATCGGGATTGGTGGGCCATTTGGCCAGACTGGTCTTTAACAATGCGATGGCTTCTTCGGGCTGGTTCACCAACATCAGGTTCGATACGTATTGCAAAGCAACATATTCATCGGGTTTTAATTCCCAGGCCTTTTTATAATCGGCCATGGCCAGCTCATGCAGGTCGTTCTGCGACAACAGAATTCCTCTTTGCAGGTACAGGGCCTGGTCCTGGGGAAATTGCTTTATACTATCAGTTAAACTGGCAAAGGGCGGTGAGTTCAGCACTTTTTCGGCCGATACCTTTTCCTTTTGTTCAGTATTACAACCACATACCCAACATAATAAAACAACCAGTATAGCTGGTAAAGAGAACCATTTTTTCATCAGTGTAATATATATTTTTTCAAAGGCCGGCAGCATATTATAAAATACCTGCATCCATGCACGATCTGGGGCAAAACTAACCGATTTTTACAAAGTACTTATGACAATATTCTGACATGCAAACTATTTAACAAAATTATCTTCATTTCGGTAAGGATGTATACCAATTAAACTATGTATTGCGCGTTCATAAACCAACTGTGTATGAAAAAATGGATGTTATTTCTGCTGTTTGCATTGCCCACAACGGTTATATCACAACGGGCCGATACCCTTTTGTATCCTGAAGAAAAACATTTTAAGAACATTCAGCAATTGACGTTTGGCGGCGATAATGCCGAAGCCTATTTTAGCTATGATGGTAAATGGCTGGTTTTTCAACGCACCAGCGTTAAAGATGGCATTCCCTGCGATCAGATCTTTGCCGGTAAAATACCGGCGCCGGGCGCTCCGTTTCAATACAAAAGAATAAGTAGCGGTAAAGGAAGAACTACCTGTGGCTTTTTTACAAAAGATGGCAAACATATCATCTACGCATCTACCCATGCTGGCGGCGATAGCTGTCCGCCATTGCCCGATCGCTCAAAATATGGTAACAAATACATTTGGCCTTTGTACAGCAGCTACGATATTTTTATGGCCGATCTTAATGGAAACATCGTTAAACAACTTACCAGCAGTAAAGGGTACGATGCTGAAGCAACCCTATCACCCGATGGTAAAAAGATGATCTATACCAGCGTTAAAGACGGCGATATTGAACTGTACATAATGGACCTGCAAACCGGTAAAGAAAAAAGAATAACCCATACACCCGGGTACGATGGTGGCGCCTGGTTCAGCCCCGATGGAAAAAAGATCGTTTGGCGTGCTTCACGCCCGCAAACACCCGAAGCATTACAATCGTATAAAGAACTGCTGGCCGAAAACCTGGTAGCGCCTACACAAATGGAAATATTCATTGCCGATGCCGATGGCAGCAATGCACACCAGGTAACCAGTTTGGGGCAGGCCAATTGGGCGCCGGCCTTTATGCCCGATAGCAAACACATCATCTTTGCATCGAATCACGAATACAAAAGAGGTTTTCCGTTTAACCTGTATACTATGAATGAAGATGGCAGCGGGTTGCAAAAGATCAGTCGCGATAAAGGTTTTGATGCCTTCCCTATGTTCAGCCCCAATGGCAAAAAGATCGTTTTCTGCAGCAACAGGAACAATGGCGGCACGCGCGACACTAATATTTTTATTGCCGACTATGCAGAAGAATGACCGTGATCAATAGATGAGAATAAATAACCGGCAATAAGGAATCAAATTTGAGATTTCCCTTCGCCACCATTAGCTTTGCGCCAAATCTCCGCATTATGAATGTTTTAGTTGCACTACATAGTTATCTCAGGTGGATATTGTTGATACTGTTACTGGTTTCAATATTCAAAGCTCTTTCGGGTATGAATAGCAAAAGATCATTGACAGCCGGCGACAAAAAAATATGGTTGTTTACCATGATCAGTGCCCATACTACCCTGCTGATTGGTTTAATACTGTTGTTTGTTGGCAGAATTAGTTTTACCAATAAACCCGAAGGTGTTAGCGTAATGAAAGATGCCACATACCGCTTCTTTTTGGTAGAACACCCTATGATGATGATCATTGCCATTGTATTCATTACCATTGGCCGTGGACAGGTTAAAAAACCAGTGCCCGATGCTATTAAATACAAAAAAGCCTTCTGGTTCTTTGTGCTGGCATTGTTACTTATACTGGCTGCTATTCCCTGGCCTGGCAGAGAAAATATTGGCCGTCCATTGTTCTTTGGTTCTTAACATTGAATAATCAATTCTTTTAATATCAGAATGCCATTCCGCTTTGCCGGGTGGCATTTTGCTTTTAAGCTGTTTTTAAGACAGCGCTGCTAATGCCCATTTAGCCTGTTCCCATTAAAAAATAATGTGCTATAAACCAGCATCTTCTAATGTATTTCTAACGCTAAACCCCTCCTATCTGCTTCATTTCAATTCATTTATCACAGTTCTTCAGGGAATGTAACAAAATGAATTACAACACAATAATAGGTTTGAGCCGGCGTTTTTGGATGCGGTGAAATCTGAAACCGGGCAGGCCGGAGCAGGACACTACAGGACATACGTTTGACTTTAACGCTATACGTTTGTGGGCCCGGAATTGAATAGATAAACCAGAAGGCCACTGACACATCTTTTTTACTTTCTATGTTGAAAAGTGGCATTGTGTGAGTCTATCGTATACAGAGAAACGATATGCTTAACTTGCTTGCTCCTGTTGAATAATTATCAGAAAACTTATTGGTACTGAATTTATAAGAAATATTTTTTCGGCAGACTTTTTGAATTTTATACATAAACGTTATCATGACACTTTACACCTTGGCGAGAATCCGTACTGGCGTTTTATTTGTATGCTTACTATTCTCTTGTTCGACCCTTTTTGCACAAACCATTAATGCTGTATATGCAGGTACTGCATATGAGTATGATCAAAGTTCAGATGCCGGTGAAATGGTAAGAACTGATTACGTATACTACTTTAGGCCCAATAACTCTTTTTGTAGCGGATTAGATAAACCTGACTGGCAAAAGCGTATAGATGGTACTTATGCTATCAGTGGCAATCAGATCAAAATGAAGTTCCTGAACGATGGTTCTGAAAAGATCATCCTTTTAGGCGTCACCGGCGAAACCGGTCAATCGGGTGCCGCTACCTTCATTAAATTGACCCCATCTAATGAAGTTGCTAATGGATTTTACAAATACAACAGATCTTCAGGCAAAGGTGATGGTTATTATTTCACTAATGGAAACTTCAAACGCACTACAACTTTGGCTGGTGTAAACAGCACCGATGGTTCATATACTGTTAGCCAGGGTTTGTTAGGTCTTAAATATAACAGTGGTAAAACCACAAACGTAAGCTTCTTCAGCAGCGCTGAAAAGAAATCGATCGTTGTTATCAATGGCGATATCTTTTATCTCGATGAAGAAGAAATGGCTAAACACGGCGATATTAAACAGCCTGCTACCACTGCAACTGCTGCAGCTCCTGTTGTAGTTTCAAAAACAAACGATGTACTGGAAGCTGGTATGAACCTGTTGAAACAAGCTAACCAAACACATGGTGGTAAAAGCCTCGATGGCCTCAATACCCTGAAAGCGGTAATGAACACCAATAACCTTACACTCACCATGCAGGCCGATTATACCCGTCAGATCGTACGGTTGGAATCAGCCCTGCAAGGCAATGTAATCCTGTTAGAGCAAATGGAAGGCAACAGCGGCTGGAGCTTTGATGGCAATGGTTATGCGCCCCTTTCGCCACAACGTGTAACAGAACTGAAACGCTACCTGTTCTGTGGTTTGCTGGGTCTTAAATCGGACCTGCTGGCCAAATCAACAGCTACCCTGCAAACACAACAGTTCGACCTGTCGTCTGTAATGGTAATGGTGAACAGCATGCGCGCCGGTTATATCATCAACAACCGTAACAACCGTCTCGAAGCATTGATCATGGTTGATCCGCTTAGTGGTACTACCACCTGTACTTATTCTGATTTCAAGAAAACAGGCAATATTCTGTTACCATATACCGAGATCATGCAGGCCGGCAAACATGCTCAAACCATTACGTATGAGAGTTATGACATTAACCCTACGTTTGGTAAAGATGCCTGGACTAAACCTAAATAGTATATAAATAACTTACAAATACAAAGCCTTCCCATAACCGGGAGGGCTTTTTTTATTCCCTGTATTTCCATTAGCTAATTATCACATTATCTCATTAGCACATTATCTCATTAGCCTATTAGTTTTCGTATCTTGCTGCCAACCTAAAAGAAATATGATCACGTATAATCCTAAAGACTGGTTTACCTTTATTTTCCGCTTTCACAAAGCCGACACCTTGCGAAAGCTTTCTCCACTTATTATTGGTATTGCCGTATACTGCTGGGTTGTTGCTTTTCTGGAATTGAATGTATTTAAGCTATCAGAGAACAGCCATGTAAAGAACATAACTGCCATGCACACGCTTCTGAGCTTTGTAATTTCCATGTTGCTTGTTTTTCGTACCAATACCGCGTACGACCGCTGGTGGGAAGGCCGCAAGCTATGGGGTGCGCTGGTGAACAACAGCCGTAACCTGGCCATTAAAATGAATGGATTACTGAAGCCTGAAGATGCCGCTCAACGTTCGTTCTTTAAAAAAGTAATTCCCATGTATGCTTCGGTACTGGCGCATCACCTGCATGCAGAAAGCACCCGCCTGGCATTGGATGAACAGGAACATCCCGAACTGGCCGGCCTCGATACCAGCCGGCATTTGCCTAACCAGGTAGCATCGTTACTATTTCACCGGGTGAACAGGTTGTATGAGGAAGGAAAAATAACAGGCGATCAACTGATCGTAGTAAATGGCGAATTGTTATCATTTACCGATATTATGGGCGCCTGTGAACGAATAAAGAACACACCAATACCTTTTTCGTACAGTGTGTTCATTAAAAAGTTCATCTTCTTTTATGTAATGACGCTGCCCTTCAGTTTTGTAATAAGCTTAGGCTATTTAGCAATACCTGTAGTAGCCTTTATATTTTATGTACTGGCCAGTTTAGAGCTTATTGCCGAAGAAATTGAAGATCCTTTTGGCGGCGATGAAAACGATTTACCTATGACCAAAATAGCCAGTAACATTAAAAAGCACGTGGCCGAAATACTCAACTAGGCTAGTTTATTCATAAATAGCATGAAATAATTTCTTCAGTCTGTCATTGCCGGTTGTTACAGCCGGCAATTTTTTTATCTGTGTTTCTATATTCTGAATACGGTCTTTAAATACCGGGTGTGTACTTAAGAACGGAGAAGTTTCGGCCCCGCCGCTTTCCTTTTGCAACATTTGCATCAGTTTTACCATACCCTGTACATTGATATTATTTTTTGCCATCAGTTGCAGCCCATTGTCATCGGCTTCTGTTTCAAGCGAGCGGCTATATTCCAACTGTTTTAGGGCATTGGCATTACTAACCACTACCGCGGTAATGCCCGAGTCGTTACCAAACAACAATGCCAAAAACATTTTGCGGCTAAGGTCACGAAAGATATTACGCAGTGAATGGCGCAGTCCAATGTGCGAAGCCTCATGACCTAATAAAGCAGCCAGTTCCTCCGGCGTTTTCATATTTTCAAGAATGGTGCTGTACACCACAATATGACCGCCCGGCATGGCAAAAGCATTCATTTCTTTTGAATCAACAACCGTAATGGTAACCGGGTACCCTACATCGTAATGCAATTCTTTATAAAATTCATTCAGAATAACTGTTTTGGCCGTATCAATTGTATACTGCGGTATCATTGACTCGTACATCTTCTCCCCCATGCTTATCTCTGTTTCCTTTGAAAAGCTATTGGCTATGCGTTCGCCCAGCCAGGGTACAAACCACAGGTAGGCGCCCAGTAACAAGAACAAAATGATGAGCGCAATTACTGCCAGTTTCGTCCATACGCTACCAGCAACCCGGGCAGATGCGTTACCAAAAAGTTTATGATGCGAAAGCGTTTTATTAAGCGCCTGCATTAATTGTTCGTCCCGAATACCAAGACGATCTACCTCGCCCTTGCTGTT
The DNA here is from genome assembly GCA_024809215.1 of Niastella sp. OAS944. Classification (GTDB taxonomy): domain Bacteria; phylum Bacteroidota; class Bacteroidia; order Chitinophagales; family Chitinophagaceae; genus Niastella. Next base: position 1,464,117 of record JANUBW010000001.1, read on the forward strand.
ACGATGTTGTAATTCGCTACCTATTATCTGTTTATTCACGGCAATCAGGTCCTTTGTAAGCCAGTTAACATCTATTTGCTGGTTGTTTTCATCCTGGTACCGGATGGTAATGGTTACAGCCGATAAAAATATAGTGGCCTGGTAAAAACGGCCGGTTGCATCATGGTAAGTAGCGGAATAGGTAGTGCTCATAATGTCACAATTTACGATGGCAATTTCTGATTTTGAGATTTTGAGATTTTGAGATTTCTTTTGATTTGAGCTTTACAATAAATCTCGAAATCCCGAGATCCCAAAATCGCGAAATCTCTTACTTCGGTCTTAAATTTGTTAGTAGAAACTTCTTTTCCCTACCATGAAATATATCATTCCAGTAGTAGCGTTATTGATCTGTATCACAGCTTGTAACAGCAGCAAAAAAGTAGCTATTCAACCAGCCACAGAAACACAGGCACGGCTTTTACCTGCTTTGCCTTCTTCTATTATCAATATTCCTTTCAAAATTTATATGAAGCCATTGCTGGCTATGATGGATTCGGGTACGGCCAAAGAATTCACCAACGACAAATGGCCTAATTATACGCAGTCGGGTTGCGATTTCCGTTATAAATTCCGGTTTGTGCGGTCGCCTTTTACATTTGGCGTTGTTAATAATAAAGTAACCATAGGTTTTAGGGGCAATTATCAAATAGCGGGCAGTAAAACCATCTGTACGTTCGATAAACAGGTATCGCCCTGGGTTAGCGGCAGTTGCGGTTTTGGCAATGAACCTATGCGCCGGGTGGATCTTGGCATAAGTTCAAACCTTACCCTGTTACCCAATCATCAGCTGCTTACTTCAACCAAATTAGACAAGATAAATGCGCTTGATAAATGTGAGGTAACCCTTATGCAAAACGACCTCACCGGCGAGATCCTCGATAGTATTAAAGCATCGGTAGAAACAACCTGCGGCGCCTTCGACAAGTTTGTTCAAACCCTTAATAACAATGAAATATTACGTCAATGGCGCAGCGGCGGCAGTCGTGTAATGCCTATTAGCACTTATGGGTTCTTAAACCTGAACCCTTCCATGCTGCGTGTAAGTAAATTCAATCTGTATAAGGATACTCTGTATTTTTCTATTGGGTATACCGGTCAGCCTAAATTCTCGTCAGACAGTCAGCGGCTGGTTACCCATGCAGCCCTGCCGCCCATAAGCGAAAGCAATTATACCATGGGCATCAATACCAGCCTCGATGCCGTTTACCAATATAGCTTCTTCAACAAATTGCTAAATGATAGTCTGCGCAATAAACCTTTCGATGTAGAAGGCAGAACGTTTGTGATAAAAGATGTAAACATCAGTGGTAGTAATGATGGCAAAATTCAGGTGGATGTTTCGTTCAGCGGCAACCGCAAAGGCGTATTACACCTTAAAGGAACGCCTCAGCTCGACGTAGAAAAACAGGTGCTTTCAATGCCCGATGTAACTTTTGCCGTAGATACAAAAGATATGATGGTGAATATTGCCAAAGCATTGTTCCGCAAAAAGATCATGAAACAGCTGGCCAATCAGTCGGTACTCGACCTGGCGGCATTGATTGAAAAGAATAAAACGGCCATTGAGGCAAGGTTAAATCAATCGGTAACACCCTGGATGAGCACGGCCGGCACCTTTCAGCAATTCAGGCTGGTAGGCTTACTTCCGCAAAAAGACTACATTCAGGTGCAGGCATATATTCGCGGAACGCTAATGGTAATTGGCCAGCCGCCGGCAAGTATGCTAAAGAAGTAGAGTTGCCTAACCCTGGCAGCGATTTCACTTATATTACATTTTTTCTACCTTTATAAAAAATTTCCGGTTGCCAGGCAACCGGCGGACATAATCTTGCGTAATGGCTATTGAGTTATGAAAAACAATTAGTTAGCAAAGAAACATTCCCGCAAACCAACACCCTTGCTAGATAACTCGAACATTTCCTCGTTACTGAGTGGCTGTCGCAAAAATGATCGCAACAGTCAAAAGGAGCTGTATTACCTGCTTCGGGGATTTGCCATGAAGATATGTTACCGGTATACCAATGCTACAGAAGAGTGCGAAGAGATTATGAATGAAGGGTTTGTAAAACTCTTTAAAAACATTCACCAATTTGATGAAACCCGACAGGAAGATACCTTACTATCGTTAAAAGGCTGGTTCAAACGAATCCTTATTAATACATGCATCGATCATTACCGAAAAACCAACTCATCGGTCAATGGCCACGTGCTTACACACGAATCGGAAACGATTGCCGATCAGGGGGAAACCGGTATTGATATGCTGTCGTACAAAGAAATAATTGAAGCAATCAGATTACTTTCGCCGGCATACCGGGCTGTTTTCAATTTATTCGTAATTGAAGGGCTTAGCCATGAAGAAATTTCGCAAACACTGGGTATTTCAGTGGGCGCATCAAAATCCAATCTCTCAAAGGCCAGAGATAACCTAAGAAAACTATTGCAGAATAAAAATATCATTAAAGATTATGCAACCCCTCCACGATAAAGACCTTGACCGTTTAAGCCGCGAAGCAGCAGAGCTCTTCGAGGTGGATGCAGGCGCTTCTGGATGGGATAATCTGGAAAAGCGCCTGGATATAGAATTGCCGCAAAAGAAGAAAAAGCGGCGGTTCCTGTTCTGGCTGTTTTTCATAACCGCCACTACGGGCGGCGCTTTAATTGGTATAATGAAATACCAGCCATTATCCCCATTGGCTAAAAATGCAACAAATGTTGTTACCAATACCCCAGCCGGCAACAACACTACCAATACGGTTACCGAACAGGCAACAACTGGCAACAATACAACACCGGCTTCTGGTGCGCAAACGCCTGCGGTGGAATCAACTACTACAGCAACCGTTCCTGCAGCAGGCACCCATCAACCTGCCCCGGCAGCCAATGTGAACACAATGCCTGATAATAACACAACAACACCCGTTACCCGGTCGGGCAAAACCATCAATACAACACCAGCTACTAATACGCCAAAGACAAATAGATTAAAACTCAGCCTGAACCATGCCAGCATTACTCCAGACAATTCTGGCATTAGTTCTGCGCCCTTTGCCCAACACCCCAAACGCAAACGGGGTAGCAAAAAACACAACGATATAGCCGGTCAACCTAATAAAATAGTAAAACAGGGCAGGAATAACAATGCAGAACCAGATTCCCAGGTGGCCGAAAATGATGAGCCGGTAAAAACCAATAAACCAGACCAATCAATTGCCCAAACTACCACGGTTGCAGCAGATGCTGAGAAGAAAGACGCGGCTGTAGTACCGGCAGTTACCGATTCGGCCAAAACACCCGCCGCGCCAGTAGTGAAAAAACAACCTGAAAAGAAACAGGACAAAAAGGTAAAAGGATTTGAACTGGGCCTTATGGCAGGTCCCGATTTAAGTACCGTGAAGTTTGGCCCTGTTTATAAAACCGGTTATAATTTCGGTGTGCAGGTAGGTTACCGGTTCTCGAACCGCTTGTCGGTAAATACCGGTGTTATATACACTAAAAAATTCTATAAAGCCGATAGTTCAAATTTCAATTACAAAATGCCCTGGAACGTTAAAGTTAGCAATGCAGAAGGCAACTGCTCCATGTTAGAGCTACCGGTAAATATTCGTTATGATTTCTCTTACAACGACAAGCGGCGCTGGTTTGCAAGTACTGGCTTGTCGACCTATTTTATGAATAACGAATATTACGACATTTACTATACGTATAATGGAAATCCATATCCACCATATAATGTGGATTCAAATACCAATTCGAATTATTGGTTTTCAATTTTGAACCTATCGGTAGGTATGGAACGTTCGTTTGGAAAGCGGCTTTCACTTCAGGCTGAGCCATATTTGAAAGTTCCGTTGAAGGATTTAGGTATAGGTAATATCCGAATGACCAGCTATGGCATTTTATTTACGCTGAAGTACAAGCCTCAATTCAATTCAAAACGATCAGACACCCGAAAATAGCACCCACTTTAAGAGTAACACTTGCAGCCCCGGTCATTGGGGCTGCTTTTTTTATACCGCCTCAAACCACAACTTCTTCTCATCATTCCACTCCCCATTATAATTAATAAATAATTCTTCACCCTTTTTTATAGCCCGCACGGTTTTGATGGAAATAAGCTCGCTGTCGTAATCCATTTCATATTCGCAGTTCGATTTGTAGGAATGATTATAAATAGGCACATACCCCAGCGCCATGCAAACCTGGTCGTGGTTATCGCCCCACTCAAAAATATAGTCGTGCAGTAAAGTTTGGTCAAGCAGCTGGCGGTCTTGTTTGCTCATAACAATTACCGGTGCAATTTCAATCACCGTTCCCGCCTTTAATTTTTCAGAAGTAAATACGCCCCTCCCCATTTCTTTTGTGGGAGCAATAAACAGACAAGGTAAAATCATTGAAATAATGAATAATGAATGTCGAATGTAAAATAATAAAGGAAGAAAAATAAGAGTTCCATCCCTATTTATTTACCGGTTGGGTTTAGGCTTGCAGCTTAAAGCTTACGGCTTGCAGCTTGAGGCTTATTGACTAAATTTGGGGCCATGAGCATGGAAATAGAAAACGCCAAAGATCAATTCCTGCACCTGATGCGCCAGGAAGATGTGCTGCAAATGCGGGAGTTCCTGAATGACCAGAACATTAGTGAAGTGGCCGAACTAATAAATGAGTTTCCGGAGTATTCGAGCCAGATCATTGGCAATATGAGTATTCACCGGGCTGCCAGCGTATTCAAGATACTCGATCTGCCTGCTCAAAAAGCTATTATACAGGAACTTTCTCCCCTTAAAACCGCAGAACTGCTAAACGAACTGCCGGCCGATGACCGCACTTCGTTTTTAGAAGAACTGCCCAGTGAGGTGGTGAAAGAGCTCATAAAACTGCTCGACCCCGATGAGCGCCGGGTAACTCTGTCGCTGCTTGGCTACCCCGAAAGCAGTGTGGGCCGCCTCATGACCCCCGATTATATTGCCGTAGGGGTTGACTGGACGGTTCAGGAAGTGCTGGAGCATATAAGAGAAGTGGGTAAAGACAGTGAAACCATCGATGTGATCTATGTGGTGAACGAACATGGCGAGTTTGTAGATGATATGCGTATTCGGGAGATCATTCTCGCCCACCCCCAACGAAAAGTTGAAGAGATAATCGACAATCGCTATATAACCCTGAATGTAAACGACGACCAGGAAATAGCCAACCAAACCTTTAAAATGAACAACCGCATGGCCCTGCCCGTGGTAGACGATAAAAACATCCTGCTGGGCATTGTAACCATCGACGACGTATTGTGGGTGGCCAATGAGGAGTTCAGCGAAGACATGCAAAAGATAGGGGGTACCGAAGCATTGGATGAGCCCTATCTGGAGATCCCCATGGTAAAGCTTTTCAAAAAAAGGGTGGTATGGCTCATTGTGCTGTTCCTGGGCGAAATGCTAACTGCTACTGCTATGGGCTATTTTGAAGATGAAATTGCCAAAGCTGTAGTGCTGGCCCTCTTCGTTCCCCTTATTATCTCCAGCGGTGGTAACAGCGGTTCACAGGCTTCTACTCTTATTATTCAGGCCATGGCCGTGGGCGAAATACATATTTCAGACTGGTGGCGGGTAATGCGCCGCGAAATAATTTCCGGTCTGCTGCTGGGCGCCGTATTAGGACTTATTGGTTTTATACGGGTAGCCTTATGGAACAGTATTTTTCATACCTATGGCGCACATACCGTTCTTATAGGTTGTACCGTAGGCATTTCGTTGATAGGTGTAGTATTATGGGGAACCATATCGGGCTCTATGCTGCCCATCATATTAAAAAAACTGGGCGCCGACCCGGCCACCTCATCGGCCCCATTTGTGGCCACCCTGGTAGATGTAACGGGTTTGGTCATTTACTTTTCGGTAGCGTATATTTTTTTAAGCGGTATACTGCTATAAAAACTACCCTTCACCCTTAATGTTCAACACTCATCAATCACAGCTGCCTGGTTTCAGCAGATTCTATTAATTTGTATACATGAAAAAACTACTGCTACTGCTTTTATTACAGCCAGCCCTTATCACCTATGCCCAACTCAGTCCTTTAACTGTAGAAAAGATCATGCGCGATCCGAAATGGATTGGATCCTCCCCTTCTAACCTGCAATGGACAGCCGATGGAAAATACCTGCTGTTTAACTGGAACCCCGAAATAGCTACCACCGATTCACTATATTATATTACACCAACCGCCCACACTCCCCAAAAATCTACCTGGGAATTTCGAAAAGCAACCATCACCGAAAACCAGATAAAATACAATACAGCCCACGATCAATATGTATATGTGCAGGAAGGCGACGTTTACCTGGTAAATATAAAAACGGGGATTCGACGCCGGGTAACGCAAACCCTATCCACCGAAACCAACCCGCAGTTTGCATTCAACGATCAAAAAATAGTATACACCCGCGAACAAAATGCCTGGGCCTGGGATATACAAACCGGCGCCACTACCCAGCTCACCAATTTTCAAACAATAACAGCCCCGGCCGCCGGCGGTACACCCCGCAACAATCAACAGGAAAAATGGCTACAGGAAGAAGCGCTTGAAAACTCAGTAGTACTCCAACGCCGTAAGCTGAAAAAAGATCAGGCCGATTCTGCGCTCAAACAATTCAAAAAAGAAAAGTTGCTGCGCGCCATTCCCCTCGAAGGCAAAAACCTGTCGATGCTTACTGTAAGTTATAACGGTCATTTCATTTCCTACCGGTTAACCACAAATGCCATTGGCAAAGCCACTATTGTGCCCAGCTATGTTACAGAAAGTGGTTATACCGAAGATCTTTCTGCCCGTACCAAAGTAGGCGCTGCCCAAAACAAACAGGAGTTATTTGTATTCGATACCGAAAAGGATACAATCTTTACAGTTAAAACCGACTCCATACCAGGCATACGCGATTTGCCTGAGTACTTAAAAGAATATCCTGAGCAGTATAAGGAAAAAAGCAAGACCCCGGCCATACGTGCAGTTAGTTTTACAAATACCAATTGGGCGCCAACAGGCAACTATGCAGTTGTAGAAGCCCGTGCACAGGATAATAAAGATCGCTGGCTGCTGTTGCTCGATGGGGCAACAGGCCGTTTAACCTCGCTCGACCGGCAACGGGATGAAGCCTGGATAGGCGGGCCCAGTGCAGGCGGCTTTCCTGTATTTAATTCAGGCTGGCTAAATGATGAAACATTCTGGTTTCAGTCAGAAGCAACCGGCTATTCGCACCTATATACTATTAACATAAAAACAAAGGAAAAGAAAGTGCTCACCGCTGGTAATTACGAAGTGCAGAACGCCCAGCTTTCGAACAATAAAAAATACTTTTATCTCACCACTAATGAAGTACATCCCGGAGAACAGCATTTTTATCGCCTGCCGGTAACTGGTGGTAAAGCAGAACGTATTACTACCCTCACCGGTAGTAACCAGGTAAGCCTGTCGCCCGACGAAAAATGGATTGCCTATTTGTATTCTTACAGCAATAAACCCTGGGAACTTTACCTGCAACCCAACAGTGCATCGGGTAAACCCATTCAAATAACTACGCAGGCGCAAAGTGCAGAATTTAAATCATATCCCTGGCGCGATCCCGAACTGGTTTCTTTTACTGCCCGTGATGGGGCGCAGGTATATTCCCGGTTATATAAGCCAGCCCAGGCACATGCCAATAAACCCGCAGTTATTTTTGTACACGGTGCCGGCTATTTACAAAATGCCCATAAGTGGTGGAGCTCCTATTTCAGGGAATACATGTTCAATAATATGCTAGTTGATAATGGGTATACGGTGCTCGATATCGACTATCGCGGCAGCGCGGGTTATGGGCGCAACTGGCGCACGGGTATTTATCGCCACATGGGAGGTAAAGACCTCGACGATATTGAGGACGGGGCCCGCTATCTTGTACAAGCTTGTGGCGTGAATGCCAAGCACATAGGATTGTATGGCGGCTCATATGGTGGTTTTATAACTTTAATGGCATTATTCAAAAAACCTATTATCTTTGAGGCCGGAGCCGCGTTAAGGCCCGTTACCGACTGGGCCCATTACAATCATGGCTATACCTCCAATATTTTAAATGAACCCTTTAGTGACAGCATTGCGTATCGTCGCAGTTCTCCAATAAACTTTGCAGCAGGCTTACAGGACCATCTACTGATTTGCCACGGAATGATTGATGTAAATGTTCATTTTCAGGATGTTGTACGTCTATCACAACGCCTTATAGAATTAGGCAAAGACAACTGGGAACTTTCCATTTATCCCATGGAGGATCACGGCTTTATAGAACCTGAAAGCTGGACAGACGAATACAAAAGGATCTTCCGGCTGTTTGAAACCGTGTTAAAAAAATAATCCATTTTTCCTTTATTTAAAAGCTAAACGCAGAACGCGCAACGCTTGACCGAATGTCGGTCAGCCTGAGCTTATTCGAAAATGCCGCATTGCGGAAAGGGGCGTTGAGCATTTGGCGTTAAGCGTTAAGCCTGCTACCACTAAAATGGTACGTTAACCTGCATGTTTTTGCATGGGGCATGGTATATTTTTTGATAATATTGCGCAACCGTTTGCGTTTTTCGGCATCTTAAAATATAGAAAATCAACATAACAGATCATCTGTTAACTCAACACTTAATAAAATAAAACTTAAACCCCTGTAATTATGTGCGGAATTGTAGCATATATAGGTAATAAGGAAGCTTACCCGATCATTTTAAAAGGATTGAAACGTCTTGAATACCGTGGATATGATAGCTCCGGTGTTGCGCTCTTAAATGGCGGATTGAATGTATATAAGAAAAAAGGTAAAGTAGCTGAGCTTGAAGATACCCTGGTAGGTAAAGACCTGCATGCCAACATTGGTATTGGCCATACCCGTTGGGCTACCCATGGCGAACCATGCGATCGCAATGCCCACCCCCACCTTTCTGAAAATGGAAAACTGGCAATGATCCACAATGGCATCATTGAGAACTATAACCAGCTGAAAAGCGAATTGCAGAAAAAAGGCTACAATTTTGTCAGCGATACCGACACTGAAGTATTATTGAAATTCATTGAGGATATTCAACTGAACAATAAATGCGGCCTTGAAGAAGCGGTACGTATTGCCCTGAAACGTGTTGTAGGCGCTTATGTAATTATCCTCATCGATCAGGATAACCCCGATACACTTATTGCAGCCCGTAAAGGCAGTCCGCTCGTAATTGGTATTGGCAAGAACCGCGATGAGCATTTCCTCGCATCCGATGCCTCGCCAATTATCGAGTATACAAAAACTGTAGTGTACGTAAACGACTACGAACTGGCTATCATAAAACCCGATGAACTGATCCTAAAGAACCTGGGTAACGAAAAGATAACACCGTTCGTTCAACAGCTCGATCTTGAACTGGCTGCTATTGAAAAAGGAGGTTACGATCACTTCATGTTGAAAGAGATCTTTGAACAGCCCAGCACAGTGTTCGATTGTTTGCGCGGCCGTGTTGATGCAGCCAAAGGGACCATCACAATGGCTGGTGTTGAAGCCAATATTGAGCAATTGAAAAATGCCCAGCGCATTCTCATTATTGCCTGTGGAACCAGTTGGCATGCCGGTTTGCTGGCCGAATACATTATTGAGGAATTATGCCGCACCCCGGTTGAAGTGGAGTATGCATCTGAATTCCGTTACAGAAATCCGGTGATCCATAAAGGCGATGTGATCATTGCCATTTCGCAAAGTGGTGAAACAGCCGATACACTGGTAGCCATTGAAAAAGCAAAAGAACAAGGCGCAATCATCTTCGGTATTGTGAACGTAGTAGGTTCCTCTATTGCCCGCGTATCAGATGCCGGTGCTTATACCCATGCCGGTCCGGAAATTGGTGTTGCCAGTACAAAAGCCTTCACCGCACAGCTGGCTGTATTAGCCATCATTGCACTGAAACTTGGTTATGCAAAAGGCACGCTCGATAATAAACGCTTCCTGCATTTGTTGAATGAGCTGGAGGCCATTCCGGAAAAAATACCGGCAGCTTTACAACAGGCCGAACAAATTAAACAACTGGCATATAAATATAAAGACGCCCGCGACTTCCTGTACCTGGGCCGTGGTTATAACTTCCCTATTGCCCTCGAAGGCGCGTTAAAGCTGAAAGAAATTTCATATATTCATGCTGAAGGCTACCCCGCAGCAGAAATGAAACATGGCCCTATTGCATTGGTTGATGAGAACCTGCCGGTTGTATTCATTGCCACCAGGGACTCATACCACGAAAAGATCATCAGCAATATTCAGGAAATTAAAGCCCGTAAAGGAAAAGTGATTGCTGTGATCACTGAAGGCGATGATGTAATTACAAAAATGGCCGATGATGTAATTGTAGTACCCGCAGCCGACGAGCTCGTTGCCCCCATGCTCAGTGTTATTCCCATGCAGTTGCTGGCTTACTATATAGGCGTTGCTAAAGGATTGGATGTTGATAAGCCGAGGAATTTGGCTAAGTCTGTTACAGTTGAATAGTTAAGTAATCTGAAAAGACGAGTGATAAGTTTTTATAAGGAACAGGCGAGTGGTCAGTGGCGAATGGCGAGTAGGAATACCCACTAGCCATTTCCCACTAGCTACTAGCCTGCTTCAATAATAACGATGCTTATCGCAACCAACTACACACAACTCACTTCTCACATTCATAATTATCACCCATGAATGAAATTAATCGCAGACCCCTCTTTACATTAGGATACGACTTCATTCCTGACCAGTATTTACCCAAAGGAAAAGATGAATATTACCTGCGCAATAAACAAGTAAAGAACGGAATACAATACCGGCATTTGTCGGCATATGAAATTGAAGTACTGGTACGCAATCGCAATACGTCCGATAACTGGAATAACTTACTGGTATCCGACCTGTTCAATCCCGAGCTGGTGCAGAACTGTAAGTTCTTTGGCCTTGTTCGTATTGGTAAGCTGGAACCATATTACCTGGAATATCATAACCTGCGCCGCCCCGTAGGCTTCTATAACAGCACGGTTATCAGCTGCGACTTTGGCGACAATGTAGTAGTAGATAATGTGAATTATCTTTCACATTACATTATTGGCAACGATGTAATGCTGGTAAACTGTAATGAGATCGCTACTACCGACCACTCTAAATTCGGTAATGGCATTTTAAAAGAAGGCGAACCTGAGAACATTCGCATTTGGATGGAACTGTGTAATGAAAACGCCGGCCGTAGCATACTTGCCTTTGATGGCATTTTACCCGGTGATGCTTTCATATGGACGTATTTCAGGGACGATGAAAAATTACTAAGCCGCTTTAAAGAATTCACTGAAAAGAAATTCGACGCTTTACGCGGTTACTATGGTACTATTGGCGACAGAACCGTTATTAAAAACTGTCGCATTCTTAAAGATGTAAAAATAGGTACCGATGCTTATTTGAAAGGCGCCAATAAAATAAAGAATGTAACCATCAATTCAAGCAGCGAAGCAAACACCCAGGTGGGTGAAGGTTGCGAACTGGTGAATGGAATTATCGGTTACGGCTGTCGTTTGTTCTATGGCGTAAAGGCAGTACGTTTTGTACTGGCTTCACATTCGCAACTTAAATATGGGGCCCGGTTGATCAACTCTTACCTGGGCGATAACTCAACCATCTCCTGTTGCGAAGTATTGAACTCACTCATCTTCCCTTCGCACGAGCAACACCATAACAACTCATTCTTGTGTGCTGCCCTGGTACAGGGACAAAGTAATATGGCTGCAGGTGCTACCGTAGGTAGTAACCATAACAGCCGTAGCCCGGACGGTGAGATCATTGCCGGCCGTGGCTTCTGGCCCGGCTTATGCGTAAGCCTGAAGCACAATTCAAAATTTGCCTGCTATACCATTCTGGCTAAAGGCGATTATGCGGCCGAGTTAAATATTCCCATTCCATTTTCGCTTGTAAGTAATGATCTTAGCAAAGATCAGCTGGTAGTAATGCCTGGTTACTGGTTCATGTACAATATGTACGCCCTGGCCCGTAACGCATGGAAGTATATCGATCGTGATAAACGTATTGACAAAACACAATCGCTGGAGTTCAACTTCCTGGCGCCAGATACCATCAATGATGTTTTACAGTCATTGCCATTATTGCAAAAGTTCGTGGGCAAAGCCTGGTTGAAACGCGAAGGCAATAATAAAAAAATGAGCGATGATGATATAATTGCTCTAGGCAAGGCACTGCTCGATACACAGGACCCTGTAGTAAATGAACTTCCTATATTGGCCGATGGGTTTGAGAACGCCCGCCGCCCGGTACGCGTTATTAAGGTAATGAGATCGTATCACCTGTTCAAAGAACTGGTAATGTATTACCTGGTGCAACAATTGCTCGAACATATTAGTACCAATAACATAAAGAACCACGAGCAACTGATTGAAAGCCTGCCTTCGAAAACAGCTATTGCACCATGGATGAACGTAGGCGGACAATTAATTCTTCGCTCAGAAATTGATAAGCTCAACAAACAGATCGTTAGCGGTAAAGTAAAAGACTGGGATGCAGTGCATGCTTTTTATGCACAACAAGGTAAAAACTACGCTAATGAAAAGCTGGCGCATGCCATGGCTGCCGTAAAAGAAGTATTTGATATTAATCTGAAGAAGGCTAGCCCGGGAATTATAAAAACGCTGTTACACCAAAGTATTACCACCAAAGAGTGGATGGTAAAAGAAATATACGAATCACGTGCTAAGGATTATCGTAATCCTTTCCGTAAAATGGTATATGAAACTACTGATGCCATGAACAAAGTGGTGGGCAAGTTGGAAGACAACAGCTTTATTAAGCAGGAACAAAAGGCGCTGGAAGATTACAAAGCAGCCATTCATGAGTTAGTTACTAAACTAAAGCTCGATAAAAAGCCTGCTAAGCTAAAAACAGCATAAAAAGCTTTTAAGATAAAGGGGCAAAAAGCAAGTGGCTTTTGCCCCTTTTCTTTTTACATATCCTATCTTAAACTTGCAAACCGAAGTGTATTAGAAGCGCCTTTCGCGGTCAATGCATAAATAGTATAGATCCCCGATGGTAACAATGGCATATCTATTGGCAAATAGTTCATACCCCGATCGATAGTCACATTCAAGACCTTTATAAGCTGCCCATTGTTGTTCACTACACATAACTTTGCGGTTGTTTTCTCTGCAACACGGCAGGCGAGTACTTTAGTATAATTATTAAAATTGATTGATAGTAACTGGAGTGCGCTGCTGTTGTTATTTATTAAATTACTTCTTCGGTTACGCGAGGTATCGTCTAATGCCAAGGAGCCTTCTGCTACACTGCTACCTAATACAAAACTATCAGCAGCAGCACTCCATGAATCAACGTTATCACTTGCAACAGAACCGCGCGAACCGGCAGTGCCGGTAAAAACCGTATTGCCATAATTCAGCCAAACGCCATCATTAAGCCTGGCAACTCTTGCAGTTGCAAGATTAGTTCCCACCCCACTATTGAGCCCGCTAAAAGACAGTTCAACTGATGCAGAAGCTACCGGGCTGGCATCTGCCTGTATGGTCCAGTAACCGGTTTGCGCAACATGATTTATTCCTGCTCCGTACTTATTGCTTACTTGTTGAGGATTGCTGTTAATATACTCTACATTGTAATTACCGCTAGCAATCTTTAATGTAAGCCATCGCATGGTGTTTTCTTTTCCAACAGGGAACAAAAACCGGTTAGAGGAAGATAATCCCTCTTTTCTTACAGGACCATCAATAAAGCTGTTGTTCGATAAGCTATCTACCACTACCTCACAACCGGCAAGCAGCTTTAATATATTTGCCTGGGATGTTTTTATTTTCCCCGTTACAAGATTCAATTTATATGGTAACGACCATGGAAAAATAAGCAAGGCGCCGGCGGTATTATTCATTTTTACAGAAATGTTATTCTTTATAGTGCCTTTGCAATCTATTTGCTGGGTAGTGTTACCGGCAAGTACTAATTCCGGAGATGCCGTGCCCGTTTCATACATCAGGCTTGTGTCAGATTGCGTAAAATGCCTGTTGATAACAGTTACCAGCGACCGGGTTGAGTTACCAAGGTTTATAGTACTTCCCTGTTGAATCAGATCGCGCCCAATATGTAATGTATCGGAGAAGTTGAGACTAAGCGTTACGCCCGGCCCTGTAACCAAATCGCTTTTTATGGTAATAGTATTGGTACCCGTTGCGGTATAGGTAACATTACTTTTTCTTGCGTTGCTCAAAAACACCAGCTTACCATATGTACGTCCGCTCAGAGAAACAGTACTGGATGCTGAAGGAATGTCAAACTCAAATGCGCCTTCTTCTGTACCCGGAGCTTTTGATAGCACCATTACATTAGCGGCATGACTGCCGTCACTGTTCTGGATATACCTGCCGCCATTCTTTATCATTATTGAGTCAGCAATTTCAACCGGAAGATCGTTATCAACTCCTGATGAATTTTTAAAGATGCCGCCATTTTCAATTACCATCCCATACACCGCACCCAATAACTTAAATGCCGGAATGGCTGTGTTTGTTGCCGGTAATATAAGTTCAATATTATTTCCAGCCCCGGGTGCAATGGTAACAGATCTGATCTGCACAACACTATTGCCCCCTGGTAAGGTAACAGAATATGTTCCGGATACAAATACATTATCAAGTATCACCTCATCAGTAACACCAGGAACAATGTTGCCAACCCAGTTACTTGCGGTCATCCATTGGCCGTCTCCGGCTTCACCATCCCATCGGAGCTGAGAAAAAGCAGGAACATAATTAAGAAGAAGAAATAGAAGGAATGGCTGTAGAAAATACAACAGTTTTATATTTCGCATAACAGTTAAGTTTATGCTACTTTCTTAGAGCCCTTACAAATCGAAGATAAGAAATATATCATATGTACCAAATTTTTTAGTAAGATTATACTAAAAAAAGCCGCACATGGCGGCTTTATACATATACAGTAAGTTCATTATTTCTTTCTGAAGAACAACCTAACCGGTACGCCTTTAAAGTTAAAATTCTGACGTAACTGGTTCTCGAGATAATTTTTATAAGGCTGTTTAACATCGTCGGGCAAATTACAAAAGAACGCAAACGACGGAACATGGGTAGGCAGTTGCGTTACATATTTTATACGAACGGGTGTACCACGCACCACAGGTGGATTATAAGACGCGATGGCCTTCAACATGATCTCGTTCAGTTCAGATGTAGCTATTTTTCGTGATTTGTTATCATATACTTCAAGCGCCACTTCAATAGCCTTGTGTATACGCATCTTTTCCAGCGCCGATATAAATATGATGGGCACATCGCTAAACGGAGCGATGCGGGTCTTCAATTCCTTTTCATAATCGCGGGCAGTGTTGGTAGCTTTTTCCATCTTGTCCCATTTATTCACCAGCAACACAATGCCTTTACCTTTACGGGCGGCCAGGCTAAAGATGTTCAGGTCTTGTGCAGTGATGCCTTTTTCAGCATCTAACAACAACATACACACATCAGCTTCGTCCATTGCTTTAATGGCGCGGATCACGGAATAGAATTCCAGGTCTTCATGCACTTTTGTTTTACGGCGGATACCGGCCGTATCAATAAGCACGAATTCTTTCTGAAATAAATTATAATGGGTATGAATGGTATCGCGGGTGGTACCGGCAATATCACTCACAATGGTACGCTCCTGTCCTATTAATGCATTCAGTAAAG
The DNA here is from genome assembly GCA_024809215.1 of Niastella sp. OAS944. Lineage (GTDB taxonomy): Bacteria > Bacteroidota > Bacteroidia > Chitinophagales > Chitinophagaceae > Niastella. The sequence continues at coordinate 1,479,912 of JANUBW010000001.1, forward strand.
ACGACTTTCCTACATTGGGCTGACCAATAATAGCAAATTTGGGTAGTGCACCCTCAGCTTCTAAAGCGGCCATTTGGTCTTCGGTAATTAAACCAGCCACTGCATCAAGCAGTTCGCCCGTGCCGCTTCCGCTCATTGAAGAAAGGAAGAAGATATTATCAAAGCCCAAACCGTAAAACTCGGTAGCTTCCAGCAGGCGTTCGTGATTATCAACTTTATTTACAACCAGGTAAACCGGTTTGGCGGTACGACGTAATACATCGGCCATCGACTCGTCGAGGTCGGTAATACCGGTAGCGGCGTCAACCATAAACAACATGGCGTTCGCTTCTTCCACGGCTATCATTACCTGTTTGTTGATCTCTTTTTCAAAAGCCTCTTCGCTTTGCGGTACAAAACCACCGGTATCTATAACGTTGAATGATTTACCATTCCATTCGGCCACACCATATTGCCGGTCGCGGGTAACGCCGCTCACATCATCAACGATCGCCTTGCGTTGCTCAAGCAAGCGATTAAAAAAGGTGCTTTTGCCTACGTTGGGCCTTCCAACTATTGCTACTGTAAAACCTGCCATAATGTTTGCTCAAAAATTATTAGTGATAGCCGTATTCTTTTAACATAAACTCATTATCGCGCCACTTAGGCCGCACTTTAACAAAGAGTTCGAGAAATACCTTCTGTCCAAGGAACTTTTCAATATCCTGCCGGGCCTCTGTGCCCAGCTGTCTGATCATTTTTCCACCAACACCCAGCAAAATGCCTTTCTGGGTTTCACGGTTTACGATGATGTCGGCGGAAATTTTTATCAGCGATGATTTTTCCTTGAACTCGTTAACTATTACGGTTGTATGATAGGGTATTTCTTCCTGGTATAAATAGAATATCTTTTCCCGGATCATTTCAGCACAAAAGAAACGGGTGGGCAGGTCGGTCATTTCATCGCCTTCAAAGAAAGGCGGGTTGTTGGGAAGGAATGGTAGAATGGCATCTATTAATTCCTTCAGGCCCGTTTTCTTCAGCGCCGATATTCCAACCACAGCTTTACAATAGGACCTGGCCCCAAAGAAGGCGAACACTTCTTTCTTTTTTGTTTCCGATGCATCATCGAGTTTATTTACAACAATGATGGCGGGAACTTTAAGGCGCAATGCTTCAAAAATGCCGTTCACTTCCTCGAGGTTCTCCTTTACGTCAACCATTAGTAAAGCAACATCAACATCTTCGAGCGCCTGTTTAACAGCATACATCATTTTTTCCTGGAGCTTATATTTTGGCTCAATGATACCGGGGGTATCGGAAAATATGATCTGGTATTCAGGTTCGGTTAAAATGCCTTTAATGCGATGCCGGGTAGTTTGCACTTTTGGAGATACAATAGCCAGCTTTTCGCCCATAAGAGCGTTGAGCAGAGTGCTTTTACCCGCGTTGGGGCGACCAAATATGCTAACAAAACCCGCTTTCATTTGCTTCTAAAATATGCGCGAAGATAAATTATTAAAATTTGTTTGGTGGAATGATTTATATCTTTATCTTTGCAACCCAATTAACGAAGAAGGTACGGCAAGAAAGTAAGCAAAATTGGAAAGTTCTTTAGAAAATTGACTTTATAAAATCATTATATCGCGAATAAAAGTGGTAGCTCATTGGGCTCATATCCGCCAGCTGGCGGACGCAAGTTCGAAATGATTTTTAAAGTTAAAGGATTTGAGAAAACGCGATTAAGTAAACTCATTATATCGCGCGGTAGAGCAGCGGTAGCTCGTCGGGCTCATAACCCGAAGGTCGCAAGTTCGATCCTTGCCCGCGCAACTTTAAAGAGGCTTCTATTTAAGGAAGCCTTTTTTTATTTCCTTATTTGAACGCAAGTTCGAAACAGTTCTTTAGAAACAAAAAACATTATATCGCGAAATAAGTAGCGGTAACAAACTCATATCGCGCGGTAGAGCAGCGGTAGCTCGTCGGGCTCATAACCCGAAGGTCGCAAGTTCGATCCTTGCCCGCGCAACTTTGGAAAGGCTTCTGTAACAGGAAGCTTTTTTTATGCCCGTATATAAAATAAAATCCCCTGACAAGCTATCAGGGGTATACAGAATAATTAAGCCTAACTTCTTCTTTCCTTTATCGATGTAGAAACTTATTTATACCTTCCTTATTGACAAGGGCAAAATTAATAGCTGTTTTCACAAAATCATTTAGGGAAATATTTTGCATGGCGGCATACAAAGCGGCATCCCGATGCACATCAGCACCAACACGAACATTAAAGGTTCCCTTATAAGTTTTATTAGGCTCCTTCCCTATTTGCTTACAGGTTTCAATATAATCTTCTACAGCCTCCTGAAAAGCTTTTTTTAACTCTTTTACAGAAGAACCTTCAAAGCTTACCAGATCATCAATACCAAGGATCTTTCCATAAAACACTTCATCTTCTGTACTATATCGAAGAGAAGCTAGATAATCCTTGTATTGTAAGACGTCATTCATCTTTTATGTAACCTTTATCTTTTAGTTGGGTTATAACTTGCTTAAGAGCATATTCTTTAACAATATTACTCGGATGTGGTTTATGAAGTATGATCACATTTTTGTTTTCATCGGCAAACTTTCTTCTTGAACCACCAGTCTTACCTTTCTTCAATTCAATGTATCCAAATAAACTCAACAGTTTAATCAATTCCTCCCAAGTAAAATCCCTGGGTACAGACAATAATCTATGTAATGCTTTAGCTTTTGTTGACATCGATTAAATAGTTTAAATAAGTCTTTAGCTAAAAAGTATCGCATTACAAATTACACTTGACCAGGCTGCAGGTAAGGTAGTCGATGTACCAAATAAGACTTACTTAAAACTGCAACTATATTTCAGTTGCAATATATGAATAATTGATTAAAAAGCAATAACTTTTTACTTTTTGATCATACCGGCAACAAAAAAACCCGTCCACCTACTGGCAGACAGGTCAATCATCGCCTTTTCCTTTTAAACATCTAAAAGCTCCGGTAACAGCATTGCTCCTTGTCACCTTTCTGGTTTATTACTATGTAGCCTCTGATACTTTTAATGTAGAAGAAATAAAACATCCGCAAACACCATAGCATAACTGATATTAAATATTTCATTCATCACTTACGTTGCGGTTATCCGTTATGGAAGTTACAATATTTTTAACTCACTGTACTTTTTTAAGGACATTAATTATAAGACACATAACTTAGCGCCCCTTTTCAAGGGTTTTAAAATAAGGGAATCCTATCTTAATTGCGTACATGCGAAAACGTAGAACAGCACGGAGGCCTGTAGCCCAGGAATTATCTGCTGCCGAAACTGAGAAGATGTTGAACAAAATTGGAAAACTACTGAAGAATAAACGCCAGGACAGAACTACACTGGAAAGCTTTTCGTATGAAATAAATATCTCAAGAAGCGCCATGACCCGTTACGAAGCCGGCGGCGATATGTACCTGAGCACCTTCCTGAAACTTCTTCACGGATTAGATATAAAACCCGAAGACTTCTTTAAAGACATATAATAAAAAAAGCGCCCTGATATTTCAGAGCGCTCTTCCGTATACTTATATTAAACTTTATTATTTGATCTTGTTCACCTGTGTTTCTTCAACATAAGTGTGGCTTCTGTTAATTGAATACACTTCAGTGCTTCCGTTTTTAGACTTCACAGTTACGTTCAGTGCAGTATCACCCAACTCTTCTGATTTCAATAAGAACTTTTTATTAATTCCAGCACCTTTGAACTTTTCGCTGTACAACACATTACCATATTCATCGCGGAATACTACAGTATATTCGTCTTCCATTTTATTTGCCAGGCTCAGTTCAAATACCGGTTGATTCTCTACGTTTCCAATGAATTTCAGTTCGCTCTTGTTATCACCTTTCTCGCCATCGTTTGCCAGTGAAGTTGTTGAAAAAGCAACTACTAAAGCAAGTGCTGCGATCATCATCTTTCCAAAATTCATCGAATCAGTTTTCATAATTGTATGTTTTATTAGTTTGTTTCCTTTTGTGATACAAACATACTGCGCATTCCTGCCTGGTTAAAACCAACAAATCGCTGTTTTCAGGGTGCTAAAGGCCCCTATTAAATGTTAAAACCCGCCAGCATGGCGGGTTCTGTAAAAATTTAGTTATGATCTCCAACCCCAATAAATCACATAAATGTTTTTTGAACACGTATTCCTAAAACGGTTAAACTAACACCTGTTTATTAGTATTTAACCTATTTATTACGGTTATTACTGTCCTGTTTTAGTAACACTCCCGCCCCCACTGGCCGATTTATACTTCATAACCGGATTTCCTTTGTACTTCACATCACTACCGCCGCTGGCCATAGCAGCTATCTCTTTTGTTACAGTAATTGATGCATCGCTACCGCCACTGGTTTGTACAATAGCATTTTGTGCAATAAGATCATAACCCCTGAAGTCGCTTCCGCCACTGGCCACGATCTTTGCATCTACTACATTACCCTTTATTGAAACGTCGCTACCACCGCTCTGTTCAATTGTTAAGACGTTGGCCTTTACGTTTCCTTTAAAATCGCTTCCGCCCGATAATATTATATTCAGCTTATCACATTTAAGGGAATCATTTAATATAATGTCCGACCCGCCCGAAGCCTTTAGCTTTGTGATCTCTTTTACCGAGACATAGGCTGTCAGTTTTTTGAACCTCCAGTTCCAGCCCTGCTCCAGGTAGATCTTCAATTCGCCGTTTTCTACCACGGTCTTTATTCTATCGCGGTGACTTACTTCAGCAGCGCTTACCGCCAGCACTTCCTGCCCGCCCTGCGACAAATACAGGTCGATGCCATCAGAAACGGTTATTGCATGAAAACTTTCTACAGGGCGTTTTACCACATTCGGATCATAGATCACCTTCCCCTGGCCAAGCCCCATGAGGTTGATTAATAACAATATAGAAGTTATAAGGTACCTGAACATACCGCTCATTTGTTGGTGAAACGGCCCAAGAGGCCAATATGTTACAATATTCTTAAAAAAATAATGTTCGTATCTTTGCGAGCTCTTTTAAAAAACAGAGAATTTCAGATTCCCGGGGTGCTTTTACGCCAGAGGCGTTCTTGCTGAGATAATACCCGTAGAACCTGATCAGGGTAATGCCTGCGCAGGGAAGGTAGTTCCGTTATTCGCCTACGCTTCACTTTCGCAGCATTTCTCTCAAACCATTTTTTCAAACACACGTGCAACAGCTTAAATGTACTGATAAGCACCATTGCTTTACAGGTACATTTTATGTGGCCAAAACATTGATGATTTACTCATGAAAAAAATGATTTTGGGGATTTGCTACCTGTTCCTAACTCAATACCTCACTGCTCAAATTAGCGGTAAGGTAACAGATGCATCACAAACCCCTATTGCCTCCGCAACCGTTGAGCTTAGCAACGGCCTTTCGACATTGACCACAGAAAGTGGGTCCTTCGAATTCAAAAAAGTAAAACCAGGCAACTACACCCTGCAGGTTACTTCTGTAGGTTACCAGTCGGCCAACCAGCAGGTATCAACCGGTTCGCCCATTGACATTAAACTCCAACGTCTGAACCTGTTTTTACAGCCGGTGGAAATAAAGGCTACGCGTGCTGATGATAAAGCGCCATTCACAAAAAGCAACCTGTCGAAAAAAGAAATTGAAAAGCTTAACCTTGGGCAGGACCTCCCTTTTGTCTTAAACCAAACGCCTTCGGTGATCGTTAATTCCGATGCTGGTAATGGTGTAGGCTACACGGGTATCCGCATCAGGGGCAGCGATGCCTCCCGCACCAATGTAACTCTTAACGGTATTCCGTTCAACGATGCAGAATCGCAGGGGACGTTCTTTGTTAACCTGCCCGATTTTACTTCATCAGTAAACAGTATACAGGTTCAACGTGGTGTGGGTACTTCATCAAACGGGGCCAGCGCTTTTGGCGCCACCATTAACTTAAGCACCAATGAAACCAATACCACACCATATGCTGAGGTAAATAATACCTATGGTTCTTTCAATACCTGGAAGCATACAGTAAAAGCCGGTAGCGGACTCATCAACGATCATTTCACCATCGATGCCCGTGTATCGAAGATCTCCAGCGATGGATATATCGATCGCGCTACCAGCTCGCTAAAATCATTTTACCTGTCGGGTGCTTATATAAATAAAAACACCTCCATAAGACTGAATGTATTCTCTGGCAGCGAAAAAACTTACCAGGCATGGAATGGGATTCCCGAAGCCAAGCTACGTAACGACAAAGACAAACTCTTAGAACATTATTACAACAACTTAGGCTCCCTGTATTTTACGCCGCAGGATTCAGTTAACCTGTTCAACAGCGATCCACGTAAGTACAATTATTTCACCTACGCCAACCAAACCGATAACTATCAGCAGGACCATTACCAGCTGTTCATTAATCACGATTTCAATGGCCGGTGGACAGCCAACACCGCTTTTCACTTAACCCGTGGAAAAGGTTATTATGAAGAATTTAAAAATGTTCAGTCATATGCTAATTATGGGTTGAACGATCTGGTGTTTGGTACAGACACCATTCGTGAAACCGACGCAGTACAACAGCAATGGCTGGATAATTACTTCTACGGTCAAATATTTTCGGTTCAATACAAAGACGACATTAGCCAACTGATCATTGGCGGTGGCTGGAACCGCTATGATGGCAAGCACTATGGTAATGTAATTTGGGCTGCCCAGGGCGGTGTACCCTTTGGGCACCGTTGGTATTATAATGAAGCCTACAAAACTGATATCAATGCCTATGCAAAATACCAGGTAACCTTATTGAGCAACCTGCGCGCCTTTGCCGATCTGCAATACCGCCGCGTGTTGTATAATATCGGTGGTTTTAAAAACAACCCCGATCTGCTGCGTCGCAACACCTACGATTTTGTTAACCCTAAAATAGGCATCTCTTATTCAAAAGGCAATTATCTCGCATACGCGTCCTATTCTATAGGAAGAAAAGAACCCAATCGCGATGATTTTGAAGCCGGCGCCGATCAGCAACCGAAGCCGGAAAAAATGCATGATATTGAACTGGGTGCCGAACAAAAAACAAAAACCTACAACTGGGGCATTACCTTATATTCTATGTTATATAAAGACCAACTGGTGCTTACCGGTAAGATCAATGACGTAGGTTCGTATACCCGCAGCAACGTACCCAACAGTTATCGTATGGGAGTAGAATTACAGGGTGGTTTACACATCACCAACTGGTTCAATGTGGCAGCCAATGTTACCATAAGTGAAAATAAGGTCAAGGATTTTACTGAGTATTACGATGATTATGATAACGGCGGACAAAAAGCCATTCCGCATGGCAATACCGACATTGCTTTTTCGCCTGCTGTAATTGGCTCAGGTATTTTAAACCTGATACCTGTAAATAATCTTGAGATCAGCTTACTTGGTAAATATGCAAGCCGTCAATACCTTGATAATACAAGCAATAAAGCACGCAGCCTCGATCCCTATTATGTTCAGGATGCACGTGCCAGCTATACCCTGCGCCGCGTGTTGTTCAAAGAGATCGTTCTTATTGGCCAGGTTAATAACGTTTTCAACAAAAAGTATACGCCCAATGGTTATACATATTCTTACCAATACGGTAATAATGTGATCACTGAAAACTTTTACTATCCCATGGCCGGCACCAATTTTATGGTGGGGCTGAATGTGAAGTTGTAAATCAACAGGCTATGGGCAATAGACAATTGGCAAATAAAAAAGGATCGCGTTGCGATCCTTTTTTATTATAAGCTATTTAGATAGTTCCTTTACGGTTTGGCTACGCTATCAGTCTTTATAAGAGAGGGCTTTTCGGCCTGCACCCATACATCTATCACCTGGCCCTGGCGTAACTTATTTACATTACCAGATGAAGTTAAATGGGGCACCGATTGCCGGTACACAAACAGGTTAGGATCAGTAGAACCTTCCGGCAGAATAAGACCACTGTTAAACCCATTCGATTCAATAATCACTTTTGCTTCACCGAGAGTAAGTCCAACCAGGTCTGGTACTTCCAGTTCTTCAGTACCGGTACCCTGTCCTATTACCAATGTAATACCGCTTCCCATTTGTATTTTGGTGCCGGGCTTAATAGTTTGTCCTTTATATTTTTGCTCAAGTACAGCACCGGAAACGTTAGGCACATAAATAGTATCTTCAATTTTTAGCTTTTGCTGTTGCAAAGTGATCTGCGCACTGCGAAAGCTCATACCAACAAGATTAGGCATGTCAATATCGGGCGCCGCATCGCGGTTGATGATCAAATAAACCGTACGGTTCATCTTAACCTTTGAATCGGCATTGGGAAACTGCTTTACCACCGATAACAAGGCTGCCGTATCAACATAAACAGTATCCTGTATCTCCACTTCAAAGCCCTGCGCCTCCAGTACCTTTTTGGCTTCTTCAAACGATTTGCCGGTTACTGATGGCACTGCCAGCGACTTATCGTGCCGGGTGATAAAACTTAACGACTGAAAGAAAATGAAAAACAATACGAATAAAATGCCAATACCCAACAGGATATTAGCCCAAAGTGGTCTTCCGGTTATGAATTTAAACACAGGTACTATTTGAGTTTTGATAAATCAAGGATACAGATCTACAAGGCTAGTGTTAGTGGTAAATGGCTAGTGGGGCTTATAATTAATACTCACGACTGGCTTCGGACTTCATGAATTTCCTGTATTTCCTACTAGCCACTCTCTACTCACCACTCGCCTTTTCTACTTACTACCCGGCTTCACCTACTTCCTACCTCATATTCTTTTGTTCTTCCAACTAGTCAACTTGTTAACTCTACTGCCCATACTTCTGCAGCCACGCCAGCATACCACCACTCAGGTTTTTGGTATTGGCAAACCCAAGTGTATCTAAGATCATAGCGGCCTGTCCGCTACGGTTGCCACTGCGGCAATAAACGATCACTTCTTCATTCTTCAGGTTCTCTAACTCATCAACCTGCATCATTTGCACCTGGCCCAACGGAATATGCACACCGCCAATATTAAATTCGGCGCGCTCATGGGGTTCACGTACATCAACCAGGTTCAATTGTTCGCCTCTGTCAAGACGCTCTTTTACTTCTTCAGGAGTTATGTTTTGCATAAATGCTATTTAAGTTATTTTATTGTCCTTGTGTTGGTGGAACTTCGGGTACGGTTGGCTTCACCGGCTTTTCGGGTTGTAACCACAGATCTACCAGCTGCCCCTGCCTTATGCGGTTCACCCGGCCATCGGGAGTAAAGTGCTCCGGGCTTTGCCTTCCCACATACTGATTGGGATCAACAGCCGGCATTACAGCACCTACATTCAGTCCATTCGATTCCAACAATACCTTGGCATCGTTATAAGTTAACCCTACCAGGTCGGGCACACTGAAATCTTCATGTCCCAGCCCACTGCCCAGCACCAGGGTAATAAGGCTTCCCTGCGGAATTTTTGTTCCGGCTTTTATTCGTTCGCCATCGTATTGTTGTTCAAGGACCGAGTTCTTGGCAAAATCGGTACGGTAAACGGTATCTTCCAATTTCAACCCATATTGCGTCATAGCTATTTCGGCACTTCTATAGCTCAACCCTTCGAGGTTGGGCATTTCAATAAGCGGGGCTATGGCTTTGTTAACAGTAAGGTATACGGTACGGTTCACCTTTACCACAGCTTCGGCTTCGGGGAACTGTCTTAATACCGATAGTGGCTTTGCCGTATCGTTATAAATTGAATCCTGCAGCTCTACTTCAAAACCTTTGCCTTCCAGTATTTTGCGGGCATCTGCATACGATTTACCAGTTACGGCAGGAATGGTAAGGGTTTTATCATGCCTGGTAATCCAGCGAAGCGATTGCAGGAACACAACTATCAGTAAAAAAACCAAAACAATGCCTGTTAGTATGTGTATCCAAAGGGGTTTCCCTGTCAAGAATTTAAACAAGGTAGTATTTGTTTATTTTAGTTCGTAATCTTCTGTCGTGAAACGGCAAATGTGAAACGTGAAATGGCTCTCGAATTCGGGACTCGCTTTCCCGGCAATCGTGAATCGGCAATCGGCAATGGTTCTCGAAACTTCGGGCCTCGCTATTCGTGAAACGTGAAAAGGCAAACGTGAAAGGGCTCTCGAATTTCAAGACTCGCCACTAGCCACTTCCCACTCGCCTTTCCTCTATCAACTTTATCACCTCTATCACCTTTTCAACTTCCTAGTCAACCTATCAACTTGTCAACTCGTCAACTAACCACCATCACCTCTATCACCTTTTCAACTTCCTTGTCAACCTATCAACTTGTCAACTCGTCAACTAACCACCATCACCTCTATCACCTTTTCAACTTCCTTGTCAACTTGTTAACTTGTCAACCTGTCAACTTGCTTCTCCTCTATCAACTCCATCACCTTTATCACCTTTTCAACTCCTAGTCAACTCGTCAACTTGTTAACTCGTCAACTACCTCCATCACCTCTATCACCTTTTCAACTTCCTTGTTAACCTGTCAACATGTTAACTTGTCAACTACTCCTAGTCAACTCGTCAACTAGTTAACTCGTCAACTTTCTAACCAACGCATCCTCAATCAGCGCCGAATAAAACTCCTTCAACGTCCACCCCATGGCGCGTACCTGTTGCGGTACTATGCTTGCTTCACTTTGCCCGGGCACGGTATTTATCTCCAACATATATACCGCCTGTTTTGCTTCGTTATAAATAAAATCAATGCGTACCACCCCACGGCAGTTGAACAACTCATATATTCTTTTAGCTGTGCTGCGCACCTTCTCTGCAATGGCTTCATCAACCTGGGCTGGTGTAACTTCTTCACTCAGGCCCTGGTATTTTGCCTCATAGTCGAAGAAATCTTTTTTTGACTTCACCTCAGTGATGGGCAGGGTAATAATGCCTTTGGTTGATTTAAATACGCCAATCGTAAACTCACGGCCCGCAATAAACTCTTCTACCAGTATTTGATCGTCTTCTTTAAACGCTTTTTCCAGGGCCCCGGCCAGGTCTTTTGCCTCGTTCACCTTGCTCATACCAATGCTCGATCCGCCATTATTCGGCTTTACAAACACGGGCAGGCTCAGCTGGGCAAGTATCTGGTCGGGGGTAACCGGACTGTGTTTAAAAATATGAACACTTTTGGCAACATTTATGCCAGCAAAGGCTGCCACAGCTACCGTATATCTTTTATTAAAAGTCAATGCAGAAGTGGCTGAGTCACAAGAGGTATAGGGCAATCCGGTAAGGTCAAAATAACCCTGTAAACGGCCATCTTCGCCGGGCGTGCCATGAATACCGATCAAAACAGCATCAAATTTGATCTTCTTACCATCAATGGTGAGGGAAAAATCGTTGCGGTCAACGGTCAGTTTTTGACCATTGGCCTCATAAAACCACCCTTTAGGGCTAATATCTATCTTGAATACGTTGTACTTGTCGGTATCAACGTTTTTTTCAATTGTAAGGGCGCTTTTATAGGAAATTTCTGCTTCAGCGGAGTACCCCCCGGTAACAAAGGCTATATTGGGCTTCATGTAAGGTTCGAAAATTTTTAGCAAATAAACGAAAAACAACGGAAGGGGGAAACTACAGAAGCAGGTATTTGTGTATGCCGCTGTTAAAAAATAAAGTAAGCGGAAGAATGGCCTTATGCGTGTAATCTCTCTTTTTTAACCATCAGCTCCTCAACGGTTTCATGGTACAATTCGTCGGGTACGCAGCTATCTACAGGGCAAACACTGGCACATTGCGGTTCTTCATGAAAACCCTGGCATTCGGTGCATTTATCGGGAACTATATAATAAAAATCGATGCTGATGGGTGTGTGGTTGGCAGCCCCATCGGTACTGGCGCCATTCATCAGGGTAAAATTCTCTTTTATAGTGGTGCCATCGGCCATGCGCCATTCAACCCCGGGCTCATAAATAGCAGTATTAGGGCATTCGGGCAGGCAGGCATTACAAACAATACAATCTTCGGTGATCTTTAAAGCCATCTTGTAAAAATTTCAAATTCCAAGCACCAAGAACCAAATAAAAGTTCCAAGTTCCAGGCTCCAATTTCCAAGTTCCAAACTCCAAGTTATAAGCTCCAGATTCCAAGATCCAAATAAATCTCAAAACTCAAATTCTTTTGTATTAAACCTTTAGAACTTGAGATTGTGATTTGGAATTTCCTTTGGTCCTTGCGATTTGAGATTTGTGATTTTCCCTTTCAGGGGGACCAATAAAAAAGGTGAAGGCCGTTAATCCTTCACCTCAATACGGCAGGAAATATCACCCGCCACTTACAAGTAGCACAAAGGCTACATTACTATTATGATAGAAAGTTAGGAAAATTGAGTGCTTTTATCAAATTTTTTTCACTCAAATTCCAAAACTTTATATGTGCAGCTTTTCCTTTTTTGCCATCAGTTGTTCCACTGTTTCAACATACATTTCGTCTGGTACACAGCAGTCAACCGGACAAACAGCCGCACATTGCGGTTCTTCATGAAAACCCTGGCACTCGGTGCATTTATTCGGAACAATGTAATATGTATCTACACTAATGGGTGCATTGGCTGTATCGGCATCAACAACCGATCCATCCATCAAAACATACGATCCTTTTACAGTTGTGCCATCTGCCACTCTCCACTCTACTCCTCCCTCATATATGGCATTATTCGGACACTCGGGTTCACAGGCGCCGCAATTAATACATTCTTCGGTGATTTTTATAGCCATAACTTGCTGAATTTTAAACCTGCCCCAGGGCAGGTCCGTGAATTGAATAACTCTATTTTTGCACGACAAATATAAGGTGGAATGAATTTACAACAACGCATCGTTTTATTGAACCGGTTAGGTGAATATATTTTACAGGATAACGATAACTGGCAGGCAACCAAACAGAAAGCCAGTATACACAACAGCTGGTTCACCCCCGACTTCATAGAACTGGCTACCCGCAACCTGGCCCTGGCCTTTTTACAAAAAGACGCCCTCACCGCCTGGGCCCGGCAATATAATATCCCCGCCGAAAATACCGCCCCCAAAAATGTAGGTATTATTATGGCCGGTAATATACCCCTGGTTGGGTTTCACGACTTTCTATGTGTTTTCATGAGCGGGCACCGCCAAACCATAAAACCTTCGACCAAAGACGATGTGCTTATAAAACACCTGGTTCAACAATTACATGATTGGGACGAAAGCACCCGCCAGCTGATCTCATTTGCTGAAATGCTAAAGGGCTGCGACGCCTATATAGCCACCGGCAGTAACAACTCGGCCCGGTACTTCGATTATTATTTCAGCAAATACCCGCACATCATTCGCCGCAACCGCACCTCGGTAGCTATTTTAACCGGGGAAGAAAGCCCGGAAGAACTGGAAAAACTGGCCGATGATGTATACCAGTATTTTGGTTTAGGCTGCCGCAACGTTACCAAACTGTATGTGCCCGAGCATTACGATTTTGTTCCCATGTTCGATGCATTCAATAAATACAATCACCTGGCCGACCTGCACAAATACAAACACAATTACGATTATATACTGGCAGTATTGATATTGAACAAACAATACTACATGACCAATTCAAGTATTTTGCTTACCGAAAGCAAAGAACTTTTCTCCCCCATTAGCCAGCTGAATTTTGAATATTATAAACCGGGTTCATCGCCCGAAGCTGCGCTGCTCAATAATGAAGATGTACAATGTGTAGTAGGAAAACAACATATACCTTTTGGTAAGGCGCAGCAGCCTTCGCTTACCGATTATGCCGATGGGGTTGATGTCATGAAATTTTTACTGGACTTATGAAATTGTGTCAAAACAACCTGAAAATATTGCACTTATAAGTTGTGAATTTGAGCTTTAATAATTTTTAACTTTCCGGTGCTAAAGCGTGCATATTTAAGTATTACTCCTTACTTTTCAGTAAATTTGATAGGCAAGTACGAAGACTTTAGTAAATTAATTGTTAAACCAACTTATCAACGCTGGTTAAGTATCATTCCTGACGTTAATTTGTTATGTCTGTCAGGCATCAAATTTGAAACAAGTATAATCTCATAAAATTTATAACGATTATGAAGTGGAAACAAATTTTGGCTATTGTACTCATTAGCGCTGCCACTACAGGAGTTACCATGTGGGGTGTTAACCATCTTAGCCATGATACATATGTTTATCAAAAGGAAGGCGATACTGGAAAGATCCCAGCTAACTATGCAGGCTTTAATGGCCTTGCCGGAGGAAGTGGACCGGTTGATTTTTCACCAGCTGCCGATGCAGCCATACCCGCTACCGTACACATTAAAACAAAAGCTACCCGTACAGTAAGCAACAACCTGCCTCGTAATAATCCATTCGGCGATCTGTTCCCCGATCTGGATGATTTCTTTGGCGATAAATACCGTTCTATTCCGCAAATGGCATCCGGTTCGGGCGCTATCATTAGCGAAGACGGTTACATTGTTACCAACAACCACGTTGTTGATGGTGCCGATGATATTACTGTAACCCTTACCAATAAAAAATCTTTTAAAGCCAAACTGGTAGCAGCTGACCCCAGCAGCGACCTGGCTGTAATTAAGGTTGAAGCAAAAGGTTTACCATTCCTGTTATATGGTAACTCCGATGAAGTAAAAGTTGGTCAATGGGTACTGGCTGTAGGTTATCCTTTAACACTTGAAACCACCGTTACTGCCGGTATCGTAAGTGCCAAGGGCAGAACACTGGAGATCAACCGCCGTCAAAGCGATACACCTGTTGAATCATTCATTCAAACCGATGCTGCGGTTAACCCCGGTAACAGTGGTGGCCCGCTTATAGCAACCGATGGTAAATTAATTGGCATTAACTCAGCTATTGCCTCACCTACCGGTGCATACGCAGGTTACTCTTTCACTATTCCGGTTAACATTGTTAAAAAGATCGTTAGCGACCTTATTAAATTCGGAACCGTACAAAGAGCTTACCTCGGTATTGAATATCCAAGAGATAACCTCAGTGAAGAAGATAAAAAACAAAATGGTATTAAAGACGATGGTGGCGTATTTGTAATGACCGTTCGTGAAGGTGGTGCAGCCATTGCCGCCGGTATTAAAAAAGGCGACGTTATCACCAAAATCAATAACGTGCCTGTTGTAAGCGGCGCCGATCTTATTGGTCAAATTGCTACTTACCGCCCTGGCGATAAGATCACTCTTACCTACCAACGTGCAGGTAAAGAGTACACAAGTACTATTACATTAAAGAATAAAACCGGCAACACTGATATTGTAAAGAACAGCGTGCTCGATAAATTAGGCGCCGACCTCGAAAACGTAAGCAAAGACGATGCAAAGGAAATGGGTATTAAAGGTGGCGTTATCATAAAATCTATCAGCAACCGCGGTTTGTTAAGCAAAGTGCGTATTCAGGATGGTTATGTAATTACCAAAGCAAATGGTAAAGATGTAACCAGTGTTGATGAACTGAAGAAAGTTCTGGAAGGTGCTACCGGCAGCGTTAAACTCGAAGGTATTTACCCAGGTTACGATGGTGTTTACCCAATCGTTATCAACCTCGATGGCGCCCAGTAATTCAGTGCAGGCTTAATATTGACTTTCATATTAAAAGGAGCTCCGGCGGTAACGTCGGGGCTCCTTTTCTTTTACTCTGGGCTTAGGTTAAGTGGCATTTTGACAAAGACATAACAAAGACCAAACAAAGACCTGATAAAGACTTAACAGACATTTTGTCTTTATTTGGTGTTATTCTGATCTTAGTTAAATCTTTGCTTAAACATATTTTAAATACCAGGTAATACGGTTACAACCATAACGCAAACAGGCGCTCCGAACCATCGGAGCGCCTGCTTATTTTAAAACTAACTTTACATTAGCGTGTTAAAACCAAATATTCCCAGCCTTTTAATGGGGTAGAAAAAGAACCATTAACAGTAACCGGTTGCTGTGTAAATACATTGGTGAATTTGCCCTGTATTTGAGCGCCCGGTAATTGTACCGTAATATCCTGGGCCGAAAAGTTGACTATAGTAAGCAGCTCCTTGCCTTCATTTTTACGAATAAAAGCAAGTATGCGGTCATTATCATTTGTATTCAACAGTTGTGGTTTGGCGGCCATACCCGTTTGCAACGCCGGGTGCTGTTTACGCAGCTGTAGCAATGTTTTATAGAAATCGTGTAACTGCGGGGTGCCGTTCCAGGGTATTTCATCTTTATCAAAAAACGGTAATCGCCGGTGCAGCGGTAATTCCTGGGCGGTATACACAAGCGGTATGGCGTTCCAGGTGAAATTGAATACAGCCAGTGGCGCGGCCATATCGCCATATTTTTCATACTCAGTACCGTTCCAGGTATTTTCATCATGATTGCTGGTGAACAACATGGGAACAGTGCCGGCAGGTAGGTCGAACTCGTAATGGTTCAGCACATCTTTTAACTGGGTAAGCGTAGCTTCCTGTCTGAAATATTTTTGCGTGGCGCTCATCCAGCGCCAGCCATATAAACAATCGAACACCTGTAAATAAATTGCGTCGAGGGTTTCGCCCAGCCAAAACAATGGTTTTATGGGGTCAAGTTCAATACGGGCGCGGTTCCAAAAATCGAGTGGCACCAGGTGGCACATATCGCAGCGGAAGCCATCAATATCGCATTTCTTTATCCAAAAAGCCATGGCGTCTATCATGGCGGCGCGCATACCACCGTCGTAATAATTAAGGTCAATTACATCGTGCCAGTTGTTGGTATCGTAAAATTTGCCTTCTGAATCTCTTTTGTAAAACTCGGGGTTGGTTTGGGTCCATATATGGTCCCAACCTGTATGATTGGCCACCCAGTCGATGATCACTTTAAGCCCAAGTTTATGGGCCGCTTTTACCAATGCGGTAAAGTCTTCGAGTGTTCCAAATTCGGGGTTAATGGCTTTATAATCGGCGCAGGCGTAATAACTACCAAGGGTGCCCTGCCGTTTTTCTTTACTGATGGGGGTAATGGGCATAAACCACAAAATTTCAATCCCCATATCTTTTAAGCGCGGCAGGTGTTTGGCAAAGGCATTAAAAGTTCCTTCGGGTGTATACTGGCGCACATTTACTTCATAAATACTGCTGTTAACGCTCCAAGCTACCGGTGAAAATCGTCGCTCCATAAATCTCATTTCCTGGTTGGTTTAAGTAAAATTACGGGCAAGAGTTCAATAATTAGAAATACGTTTAAGTGATGCTATAACCTGTTAAATTTCAATTGCAGGTTTCAGGGTACATGTTCCAGGTTTTATTCTTCGGCCTCGTAACTATGAGCCACCAGTTACCAATTCCCAGATACCAGGAAATACAGGTTCTGTTTTACAACATACAAGGAAATCATAAATTTTCATGCCTTCCCTGCAACCTGTACCCTGCAACCTGTAACTCATAACCCGGTAACCGGCAACTTCTTCTTACCTTTGCCCCGGCATGAAAACATTTAATGTACCACTTACCTACCGTAGCCCGCTGATATCGGCCATTAAGAACAGTCGCAAACAGCAGGACAAAATGAAAAAGGATTTTACGCCTACTCTTTTGTCGCTCGACCCGTTGCATATATACCTGGCCCGTCATTTCGGCTTTTGCTATGGGGTTGAAAATGCCATTGAGATCTCTTTCCGCACAATTGAATCGAACCCTGGCAAGCGCATCTTTTTGTTAAGTGAAATGATCCACAACCCGCAGGTGAATGCCGACCTGCAAAGCCGCGGCGTTCAGTTTCTGCAAGATAATTACGGTCATCAGCTGATCCCCTTCGAGGACCTCACCTCCGATGATGTAGTGATCATTCCTGCCTTTGGTACAACGCTCGAAATAGAATCAAAATTGAGCGCGCTGGGTATTCCGGTAGAAAAATATAATACTACCTGCCCCTTTGTAGAAAAAGTGTGGAACCGCAGCGAGCAAATAGCGAAGAAAGGCTACACAATTGTTATTCACGGCAAACCCAAACACGAAGAAACCAGGGCCACTTTTTCGCATGCCGCCAGCAATGCACCCTCTGTTATTGTGAACGATATGCAGGAAGCCGAAAACCTGGCTAAATATATTACCGGCGAAAAGCCCGTTGAGCAATTCTATATTGAATTTGCCAATAGGTATTCTGCAGGTTTTAATGCCGCAACCGATTTACAACGGATTGGTGTTGTAAACCAAACCACCCAGTTAGCAACAGATACCCAGGCTATTGCTGAGTATCTTAAACAAACCATTCAGCAACATTACGGGTTAACGCCCGAGAACGTTGAAAGCCGTTTTGCCGATACGCGCGATACCCTGTGTTATGCCACCAACGATAACCAAACCGCGGTTACCGGTATGTTGCAAACCCCGGCCGATATTGCCATTGTGGTTGGCGGTTATAATTCAAGCAACACCACTCACCTGGCCGAATTGTGCGAACTGCAGCTGCCCACTTACTTCATTAATTCACCCGATAAATTGCTTTCTGAAAAAGATATTCTGCACTATAATTTCCACACCAAAGAAGAATATATAGCCACCAGTTACCTGCCTGCCGGCAACCCGGCCCGTATTCTTATTACCAGCGGCGCCAGCTGTCCCGATGCGGTGGTAGAAAGCGTTATTCGCAAGCTGGCTACATTTTACGGGGTTGAAACAAAGCTCGATGCCGTAACACAGGAACTGGCCGGCTGATCAATTTTTACGCACTGTTAAACCAAGCATCCCCTATGGCGTCTAATTAGCCATGAAATGGGTGCATGTTTTATTGTTTTTACTGCTGATAATGCTTGGGGCTAACGCCCTTGCACAGCGGCGCCCAAATGTGGACCCCGGTTTGCGCCAACGCATGAACGCTTTACGGTTAACAGATGAACAAAAAAGAAGAATAGCTATTATTATTCGCCGTCAGCGATTACAGGACATTATGAATCAGCAGGAGCTGGATGCCATTCTTACCGATAAACAGAAGGAGTTGTTGAAGGAGTGGAAGAAGAAGAGATTCGGAATTGAAAGCGATAGTACTAATAAAAAGGTTGACTAGTTAACGAGTTAACCCGTTAACTAGTCAACTGGTAGTTACACCATCTTAAATGACTCGAGGAACTTGGTATTGAAGTTACCTTTTATAAAGTCTTCGTTCTTCATCAGTTGCTGATGGAACGGAATTGTTGTTTTTACACCTTCAATTACATACTCACTCAATGCACGGCTCATAGTATTGATGGCCTCTTCGCGGGTACGCGCTACGGCAATGATCTTGGCTATCATTGAATCGTAGTACGGCGGAATTACATAACCAGCGTATACGTGTGAGTCGATGCGAATACCGTGACCGCCGGGCTGATGCAACGTAGTGATCTTGCCCGGACTGGGACGGAAATCATTATACGGGTCCTCCGCATTGATACGGCATTCTATAGCATGTAATTGCGGCTCATAGTTCAAACCACTAATGGCTTCCCCCTGAGCAATCTTTATCTGTTCTTTAATAAGATCGAAGTTGGTTACCTCTTCGGTTACGCAATGTTCTACCTGAATACGGGTATTCATTTCCATGAAGTAGAAATTGCGGTGTTTGTCGACCAGGAACTCGATGGTACCCACGCTTTCGTAACCAATGGCAGAAGCTGCTTTGATAGCGGCATCACCCATGCGCTTACGCAGTTCGGGTGTCATAAAAGGTGAAGGTGATTCTTCAACCAGCTTTTGGTGACGGCGTTGAATAGAGCAATCTCTTTCGCTGAGGTGACATACTTTACCATAGCGATCGCCGGCTACCTGTATTTCAATGTGGCGTGGTTCTTCCACAAACTTTTCCATGTAAATACCGTCGTTCTTGAACGCGGCGCCTGCTTCGGCTTTAGCGGTGTTGTAGTTCTTTTCTAGTTCATCTTCGCTCCATACAACACGCATCCCTTTACCACCACCACCTGCAGTGGCTTTCAGGATAATGGGGTAACCTACTTCTTTAGCCAGGGACTGGGCTTGTTCCAGGCTTTCCAATAAACCTTCGCCACCGGGCACCACAGGCACACCGGCTTTGATCATGGTTTCTTTGGCAGTTATTTTATCGCCCATTGACCTTATCTGATCAGGAGTGGGCCCAATAAATTTAATATTATGTTCCCCGCAAATTTCCGCAAAACGGGCGTTTTCGGCCAGAAATCCATAACCTGGGTGAATACCGTCGGCATTGGTGATCTCAGCCGCGGCCATAATGTGGGGAATGTTTAGATAAGAATCTGAGCTTGCCGCTTTACCTATACAAACAGCTTCATCGGCAAAGCGCACGTGCAAACTGTCTTTATCGGCGGTTGAATAAACAGCAACCGTTTTGATGCCCATTTCCTTACAGGTACGTATTACCCGTAGGGCAATTTCTCCACGATTGGCAATTAATATTTTTTTGAACATTGAATCTTATTGTTAATGGGCTAATATGCTAATGTGCAAATGTGCTTATATTATTTTATCAGCACATTAGCCTATTAGCGAATTAGCTAATTATGTTACGCGGGTTCTACCAGGAACAGAGGCTGATCGTATTCTACCGGTGAAGCATCTTCTACCAGCACTTTTACAATACGGCCTTTTACTTCGCTTTCAATTTCATTAAAGAGTTTCATGGCTTCAATAATACAAACCACTTTACCTGGGGTAACATCATCACCTATTTCAATAAATGAAGGTTTACCAGGTGCAGAGCTGCGATAGAAGGTACCGATCATCGGGCTCTTAATGGTGATCAAATTGTCAGCAACCTGATCTGCTGCTTTTGGTTTATCAGCAGAAGCAGTAGTTTGCGCGGCAGCCTGAGCAATAGGAGCTTGCTGGTGCATAGCGGTCATCATAGGAGCAGTATGTACAGGAGCTGCAATGACATTCTGGGCCGGTTCTTCTTTTTGCTTGATGGTTAATTTAAATCCCTTTTCTTCTATCGTCACTTCCCCAATATTAGATTTGTTGATCATCTTGATCAACTCCTGAATTTGTTTAAAATCCATCTGTTAAAAATTTTAGTTTGTCGGTTAAGTCCTGTAGAACAGGCGGCTAAGATAAGGATTACACACTAAATATCTCCAAAACCCCATTTTTTATAAAGAGGCCCGGGCATTTGCCCCAAAAAAAGAGGACAATGGAAGTGTGTTCCATTGTCCTGCTATAACGTAAGTTCTTGTATTATTCTTTTACACGTTCAACATATTCACCGGTTTTCGTATTAATACGAATCAATTCGCCTTCGTTAACAAACAGTGGCACGTTAACGGTAGCGCCGGTTTCAACAGTGGCGGGCTTTAACGTACGGGTAGCCGTATCGCCTTTTACACCTGGCTCACTATAGGTTACTTTCAACACAATTTTATCGGGCAGCTCTACACTCATCGGTTGCTCGGTTTCGGTATTGATGAGTACAGATACCTCTTGTGCTTCTTTCAGGAACTGGGGAGCGTCGACCAGGTTCTCAGCAAGGGCAAGCTGTTCAAACGTTTCATTATCCATGAAATTATAACCGGTATCGTCTTTATATAAGAACTGGTACGTTTTGCGCTCAACGCGAACGGGGTGAATGGTGTCACCACTGTTCCAGGTCTTTTCAATACTACGGCTATTGTCAACGCCTTTTAATTTTGCCCATACCTTGGCAGCAGCCCGGGCAGTTTTATTTTCACCAAATTCAACCACTGTGTATAAACTTCCATCCAGTTTAATGATCATGCCGCGGCTGATATCTGAGGTATTTGCCATAAATTATAAATATTTCAAAAGTCAAAAAACGTGTACCAAATTCAAAAAGTGGCAGCAAAATTATGGCAAAATTGTCAGGTAGCAAAATGGGCTATTTTCTATTATTTATCCTGCATGGGTGGCCCCTGGGCCGGTTTGGGTTCCACGGCGGGTTCAACCTTTTGAGCCTTAATAACGACCCTTGGTTTTGCCTCCGCGGCAGTTTTGACGCTTATAGCCGTTTTTGGGGTTTCCTTTATTCTAACCACCACTACCTCATCTGCTTTAAGTTTAGTAGCCGCTGCTTTTTCATCTACCATAACCACTCTGTCGGCTACCACCCGAACTGATGGAGTGGGTTTGGGGGCAACAGCAACCTTTTCAATAATGGCCACCTCGTTATCGGCTATTGCAATATCTTTTTTTCCGCGTATAACCGGCACCCGGCGTCCTGCCTTATCCCTCGTCCACAATGTGTATTCTTCCTGGTTCTTTTGTACACGTTCTACTTTCACGCCGTCATCCTTGGTTATCTGCACTTCCTTATCATTATTATCTCTGGTAATAGGCGCCAGTTTTAGCGGCTTGCCTTCTTTGGTTATGGGTGCGAGCTTTATGAGCGTGTGCCTTATTTCACCATATTTATCTTCATACTTCTTTTTGTCATTGTTCCAATCGGTAAGTAAAATGGCTTCTACTATTTTACTGTTCTTGTCTTTGACAATCACTATGCATTCGCCCGTATTGTCGGCCACGGTTATGCAATACCCTTTTTTATTGAGGCAGTCCTGCAAATTGATGGTGGCTCTTTCAATGGCTTTGGGAGCCTCAGGTGCTTCGGGGGCCTCAGGCGCTTCGGGCATTTCGGCGCGTTCAGGTATTTCAGCGGCTTCCGGCTTTTCAGGCATTTCGGGATGTTCGGGTGCCTCAGGCAATTCGGGGTGTTCTTTTTCAACAGACGCCAGCGGAATTGGCGGAGGAGGTGGTGGTTCGGGCAATGAACCATATTTGCCTTCAAAGGCCTCGCGCTCTTTGGTGATCTGCATATCGTAGCGTTCTACTTTACCATTCTTTAACCTGATGGTTACTTTACGGTTGTCTATTACATGAAGGTTGTCAACATCTTTCCAGGCAGATGTTTCTTTGGCTGCAGTTGGTACCGTGTCGGTCTTTATTTGTTCTTCCCGTTGTGACTGACGCCGGTGCTGGTTGCTGTTTCGAAAAGCTAACAATACTACTACCAACAGCGGTAGCAAAAATAAGAACCTGATAAGGTGCACACGTGCACTCTGTGTTTTGTTCATCATGGCTATTCTTCTTTTTAAAGATGAAAAATTGAAATTGGTGGCTATACTAAATGAATTAACTCCTATAACTTTTAATAACAGGTACTGGTATTGTTTACGATCGAGCCCCGTTTGCAGCACCTGCTGATCGGCAATGAACTCGAGGTTCTGGCGAATGTGGTGCCGCAGCAGCCAGGCAAATGGATTATACCAGTTAAGTATACACAACAACTCACTCCACAGAATATCGATCGAATGCCGTTGCTTTACATGTATGAACTCGTGGCGAATAATGTCTTTAAGCTCATCTTCACTATGTTGATGCTTGTTTACATAAATACCCCGGCCAAAGGAGAAAGGCATTACCGGTTCGTTAATATGGTACAGCTTTACATTTTCATTGTACAACAACACAGCCTTTGAACGCATTTTGTACAATGAATAATATTGCAGCAGCAAACGCACCACCATAAACAACATGCCGCTCACAATAACAACCACCCCTACCTGCAACCAGTTAATGCTACCTGCCTGCGTAGCAGCATCTGCATCTACAGCCGGCGACATTTGTGTAATAGCAGGTATATAATTTACAAAGGCCGATTCGCGGAGTGCAGGCCGTTCAACTATAATGGTGAATACATTTATTAAGGGTATTATAAAACATACCATGGAGTATATCAGCAGGTACCAGCGGTTCCAGGTATAAAAGGTTAACCTTCGCAGAAATAACTGATAGAATAAGTAAACGATGGAGAAGCTAATGGATAGTTTGATTATATAAAGTAGCATATCGTTTAATTGGAAATTACTTGAATAAAGGTTGCTGACGTAAGAAGTATGAAGTAAGAAGTATGAGGATCGGAAACAGTAGGAGATCTTAAGTTTAAGACTTTTCTTATATCCTACTTCCTACCTCCTATTTCTTTTTCCTAAAACCTATTTCTTACCCTCATTCTCAATCATATTAATAATATCCTTCAGCTCCTTCGGGCTCAACTTCTTTTGCTCCACAAAGAAATTCACCAGCTGTTTGTACGAATTGTCGAAGTAATCTTTCACCACACCGTTCATAAACTGTTTTTTATAATCCTCTTCGGTAACTGCGGGCCGGTACAGGTAGGTATTACCCATGAGGCGGCTTTCGAGCAGTCCCTTTTTTTCGAGGTTCTTTACGGTACTGGCCAGGGTGGTATAGGGTGGCTTTTGCCCTTCCATATTATCGAGAAACAGCTTTATGTTCCCCTCCCCCGTTTTCCATATCACCTGCATGGCCTGTTCTTCCTGTATGGTAAGCTTTTCCATCATCTACGAAGTTTTCGTAAACCTACGAATTATTCGTAACAACTGCCAAAACTTTTTTGTTAAATGGACACAACAGTTGCCTATCCTGTTCATTTACTGCTATTTTTGAAAAAAAATAAATGTGAGGGGAAGTACAGCTGAAATCTGTAAGCCTAAAGCTAAAAGCGAATACAGCCGTAAACCACAAAAACAAATAATAGACGCTATGATAAACCGGTTTTTCCTTTTGATCCTGGTTCCCATGGTATTTGCAGTAAAACTGGCATCGGCACAAACACTGCCGCCCGATAGTCCGGCCTACAAACGCTTTCCGAATGTACCACCATTCACCATTTTACAGGCCGACAGTACCAACCTTACCAAAGACCACCTGAAAAAACACCAGCCTACCATCATTATGTATTTCAGTCCCGATTGCGACCATTGCAAACACCAGTGGGCCGATATGGAGAAGCGCATGAAGGACCTTAAGAAATACCAGATAGTGATGGTTACCTACCAGCCGTTTGAAGAAATGGTATCTTTTTACAGGGAGCAAAAGATCGCCAGCTATTCAAATATTAAAATGGGGCGCGATACCAAGTTCTTTTTGCCTACATTTTACAAAATACAAAGCCTGCCGTTTCAGGCCTTATACGACAAAAACGGCGACCTGGTCACCACTTTCGAGGGCAATGTGAAGATCGATAAGCTGCTGGCAGCTTTTAAGGGCAAAGATTAGAGATGTGGGCGGTGGCAACAATTGCCCGGCCGCGATAAATAAAAACTCATATTCTTTATTAGCGCACTATTTTTGCGCAAACATTAGCTCAACAACTTAAATTTTTTTCTGATGAAAGTAACTGTTGTAGGCGCCGGTGCAGTGGGTGCTACCACCGCCGATAATATTGCTCGCGCCGAACTGGCTGAAGAACTGGTATTGTTAGACATTAAAGAAGGTCTGGCCGAAGGTAAGGCCCAGGATATGATGCAAACCGCTGCATTGCTGGGTTTCGATACCCGCATAGTGGGTAGTACCAATGATTACAGCAAAACAGCCGGCAGCGACGTAGTTGTGATTACATCAGGTTTACCCCGTAAACCGGGTATGACCCGTGAGGAACTGATTGGAACAAATGCCGGTATTGTTAGAGGTGTAGCCGAAAATATTCTGAAACACTCACCCAATGCCATCATCATTGTTATTAGTAACCCCATGGATACCATGACCTACCTGGCGCTTACCGCTACCGGTTTGCCCAAGAACAGGATCATTGGTATGGGCGGTACGCTCGATAGCGCCCGTTTTAAATATCAACTGAGCCAGCACCTGGGTTGCAGCCCTGCCGACCTGAATGCGCTGGTTATAGGTGGTCATGGCGATACCACTATGATACCGCTTATTCGCTTTGCTACCTGGAACAGTATTCCTGTTACCAAATTCCTGAGCGAAGAAAAACAAAAACAAATTGTTGCCGACACAATGGTGGGTGGTGCTACCCTTACCAAACTGATTGGTACAAGCGCATGGTATGCACCCGGAGCAGCCGGAGCGGCTCTGGTTGAAAGCATTGTACGTGATCAGAAAAAACTGTTCACCTGCTGCGTTAGCCTGAATGGCGAATACGGACAAAAAGATATTTGTCTGGGTGTGCCCGTTACTATTGGTAAAAACGGTTGGGAAAAGATCCTCGACTTTGATCTGAATGCCGAAGAACAAGCCCTTTTCAGCAAGAGCGCCGATGCTGTAAGAAGCATGAACGATGTATTGAAGACATTGTAGTCCATAATGAATATTTACCTTAAGAATGTAGCTTTTGGGTAAATAAAATGAAATATGAAGTAAGAAGTAGGAAGTAAGAAGATCCCGCATTTTCTGAGCTCCTGCTTCTTTCTTTTTACCACCTGCCTTTTCTTACCTCCTACTTCCTAGCTCTTACTTCTACTCCCAATAACATTCCGCTAACCAGCCCGGGCATTGAAATTGATACATATCTACTAGCCTTCAGTTACCACCAACTATTACCTGCAAGTCATTTTTATACTTCTAAATAGTATGGTATGAAACATGTATACCGTTTGTGTTGTAAGACAGCCTGTATAACAGGCGTATTGATACTGAGCATGGCACTGGTGAACAAAAGCATGGCACAGGCTGGCCCCAATTACTCCAATGCCAATTACACCCCATTGAATGTGGGGAAGGTAATCCCCACTGATAATTACCCCACTAACAGCATTGATCCCCGGGTAAAAACAAGGTTTATTTACGAAGGCAACAACAATATGACCCGTTTGCCCGAACCGGTAAACATGTACGACCTGTACCTTACGTCTACAGCCAACGATGGTAACGTTATCCGCTGGCGTACTACCTGGGAACCCGGTAATCTTAAATTGTATGAAGTAGAATATAGTACCGATAAAATTCATTTTCAAAGGGTGGGTGTTTTACCGGCAGGTAATTACCTCAATGGCCGAATATATGAGTTCAGGCATTACCCGGTTAATGTACGCGACCGTATGTGGTACCGCATAAGGGTCACTGATGCTAATGGGCGATTTGATTATACCGAGCTGTTATCGCAGGTGGCAAATGGTTCAACCCAGAATTATGTTTACCCTACTGTTATAAATACCGGTACGGTAAGTTTGTATTTGAACGATACGTTTAAGACCCTGCAGGTAGTTAGTATGGATGGCAAAATATTACAAACCCAAATGCTGAATGGCAATACGGGTAGAATTGATATTACATTAAATGCATCGGCCCAGGGTATTTGTTTTGTACGGGTGCTGGGGCAGGACAGGCAGCGGGATATTGTGCAAAAGATTTTTATTCAGTAGTTGTTGCATTTTTGCTCGTAGCAAAAAGATGTATGAAGTAGGAATTAAGAAGTACGAAAAACCCGCACTTCATAATTCCTACTTCTGTATTTACGTCCTACTTCTTACCTCCTACTTCTTACTTCATACTCACTTATACAAGATTTATAAACCTTTTCTCCAATTCTGTCCTGTTCAATACCACCCATTCGTCATAAACCCGGTAACTTAAATAAGTAATCTTTAAAACTCACCATTTATGAAAGATTTTATGTTCATTTTTCGGGGCGCAGCAGACCAATACTCATTCTCAGCAGAAGAGATGCAACAACACATGCAAAAATGGTTTGCCTGGATAGACGAGCTAAAAGCTAAAAACCTGTATGTAGCGGGTGAACCTTTAACACCTGAAGGTAAAACGGTTAAAGGTCCCAAGGCCCTGGTTACCGATGGGCCATTTACCGAAAGCAAGGAATTGGTAGGCGGCTTCTTCATCATTAAAGCTTCGTCATTATCAGAAGCAACTGAAATAGCCAAAGGGTGTCCCGATCTGGCATTGAACGGCACGGTGGAAGTAAGGGAGATCATGAAGGTGGAAGAAATGATACAATCACATAGTTAAACAATGAAAGAACCCGAAAAGGAAAGCGTGGTGCAATTGGTCGATCATCTTTTCCGGTATCAATCGGGAAAGATGATCGCTGTGCTCACCCGCATCTTTGGTATGCACAACCTCGAAATGATAGAGGATGTAGTGCAGGAATCATTTTTAAGGGCCATTCATACGTGGACGTTCAAACAAGTGCCTGAAAACCCTGCAGGCTGGCTGATGCAGGTAGCCCGCAACCGGGCTATTGATATTATTCGCCGCCAGCAACATTTTCAACAATATTCCCGCGAGCTGGCGCATGAACTGCAATTGGAAACCGAGCAAACAATACAGCAATTCTTTTCAGAAGAAGAAATAGCCGATAGCCAGTTGCGGATGATGTTTGCCTGCTGCCACCCTGCATTAAAAGAAGAAGACCAGGTAGCGCTTACCTTAAAAACGGTATCGGGTTTTGGGGTTACAGAAATTGCGCATGCATTGCTTACCAATGAAGCAGTTATTCAAAAACGGTTATACCGTGCGAAACAGTTCTTAAAAGACAATCGCATTCAACTTGACATACCCGTGGGCCGCCACCTTACCAACAGGCTTAATATGGTTTATACCGTATTGTACCTGCTTTTCAACGAGGGTTATAAATCGCAGCATGAAAATGAAGTGATCCGTAAAGATCTATGTACAGAGGCCATGCGGCTATGCCTGATACTTACAGAACATAAGACGGGTAAACAACCCGCCACCTTTGCCCTGCTGGCCTTAATGTGTTTACAGGCATCGCGGTTCGAAAGCCGCATTAACGAAAACAACGAGATCATTCTTTTACAACACCAGGACCGCAGCACCTGGAACCGGGCGCTTATTCAAAAAGGATATGATTACCTTAACCTGTCGTCGCAGGGTGAGGTAATAACAGTTTATCATCTTGAATCGGCCATTGCCGCCGAACATTGCCTGGCGCCTTCCTTTGCCGAAACAAACTGGCAACGCATGCTAATGCTGTACGATATGTTGTTGGAGCAAAAAAGAACAGCGCTGGTAATACTAAACCGGGCTGTTGTTCTAACCCAATTGAACCAAACATCTGTTGCGATAAAGGAGATCCTGCAAATAGAAAATATCGATCAACTGATCAATACCCAATACATTTTCAGTGCGGTATTGGGTGAATTATACTTTCAGCTGGGCGATGATCATAATGCCGGTAAATCTCTTCAACAGGCATTGGCCCTCACCCATTCACAGGCAGAGAAGAAATTGATCAGCGGAAAGCTGGAGGCATTGGCAAGAACGAAGTTGAATTAGTAAACTACTTCCACCCTATGCGGCGATGTACATTTTCAACCACTTCCTGCATAGAGATCTTTTCCATACATTTAAAATGCCCGAGCGGACATTTATTATACCCTATTTTAGAACAGGGCCGGCAATACAATGGCTTTACTTCCATTATATCATAAGGCAGTTTATCCTTAGGTGTATCCGCAGGCAGGGCGCCATAATACGGGTACATACCAAATGAGGGAACCGTATTTCCCCAAATAGAAATAACAGGCTTTTTAAATGCAGAAGCAATATGCATTAACCCGGTATCGTGGGTAATAATGAGTTTGGCGCGGCGCACCAGGTCGGCACTTTCATTAATGTTGAACTTGCCGCAGGAGTTGTAGATCTTACTGGCATCAACACCGGCTATTTGCTCACCCAGCTCACGATCTTCTTTACCGCCTAATAAAATGATGGGGTGATCGATGGCAGCACATAACTCCTTAAGCTTATGCAACGGCAGCTTTTTGGTATTATGTGCAGCCCCAATCACTACGCCAATATAACCAGCCAGGTGACCGGCTGGTATATCACTTTCTTTTACTTTATCTTTTTCAGGAATGAAATAATCCAGTCCACGTCCATCGTTCTTTACGCCCAGCGATTGTAGCGTATCTAAATAACGGTCTACAATATGTACATCGGGCATTACATTCAGCTTAATGGTGGTTAAGATGAACTTCTGAATATTGAGCTTATTGAATGAGAACGATTGCCTCCCCAATGCCTTTTTTACGCGCATGGTGCGCAGGTTATGATGCAGGTCTATTACATAAGCGAAGTCCTCTGCCTGCAATTGTGGAATAACCGCCTGCAGATCATCTTGCAGAAAATGCAGTTTATCGATGTAGGGATTTGCTTCCAGCACCGCTTTATAGCTGGCCTTGGTAAGATAGTGGACCTCCACCCCGGGCAGCTGCTTTTTAAGGCAACGGATAACAGGTGTTGTTAAAACAATATCCCCAATGGAACTAAATCTAATGATCAGGATTTTCATACTTTCTTTACTCTGCAAACACTATTCTTCAACATAATTAAGGTCCTTATGAAAGGTTTCCTCGGTTAACAACGTGGCTACAATACCAATTACCATAACCGTAACACCGGTAATAAGGCCGCTCTGTACATATCCTACCGACCCCTGTAACGAGGTAAATAAAATAGAGATGAGGATCAAAGCTCCGCGCACCATGTTAGGCACCGTAGTGGTTGCCGTAGCCCTTATATTGGTACCAAACTGCTCGGCAGCCATGGTTACAAATATGGCCCAGAAACCTGTTCCAAAACCCAACAACGCACAGGCAGCATACAGGCTGCCTGTTGATTGGCCGCTGAGGTTAAAGAACCACACAATACCAATGGCCGTTAACCCATAAAATATAAACAATGCTTTCTTACGGCTTTTTAGCGCCTGGCTTAACAACCCTACAGCAATATCGCCCAGCGAAATAGCCGCATAGGCAAACATCACCGCTTTACCAGGATCTATTTCACCTTTCACCCCCATCTTCTCGCCAAACTCTTTACTAAATGAAACCAGTATTCCTATCACATACCAGGTTGGCAACCCGATCAAAATACTACACAGGTACTTTCTTAATCGTTTGCCATTATTGAATAACATGAAGAAGTTTCCTTTTGATACATTTTTGTGCTGAATGTTCTCGAACATACCAGATTCCAATACACCTACACGCAGCAACAATAAGCAAAAGCCAAGACCGCCGCCTATAAAGTAACAGGTACGCCAGGGGAAGGCCTCTTTGAAAAAGAAGGCGGCAACAGCACCTGTTAAACCAACACCTGCTACCAGCGAGGTACCCACCCCTCTTTTTTCTTTTGGCAGCAATTCGGCTATCAATGTAATACCGGCGCCTAACTCACCGGCCAAACCCACACCTGTTATAAAACGGATGGCGGCATATTGATTTACCGATTGCACAAAACCATTGGCTATATTACCAAGGGAGTATAAGATAATGGAAGCATACAGTACTTTAAGGCGGCCTTTCTTATCGCCCAATATGCCCCATAAAATACCACCTATTAATAAACCCGCCATTTGCACATTGATGATGAGCAGGCCTTTTGATGAAATTTCAGCGGGCGTTAAACCCAGGTCTTTAAGCGATTCAACGCGAATGATACTAAAGAGTAACAGATCATAGATATCTACAAAATAACCAAGGGCAGCTACCAATACTGCCAAACTAAAAACAGAAACTTGTTTTGATTGCATTCGTTAATTAGTTGGGGTTTGAGACACTTTCTTTTTTCCGAAAAATAATTTAGCAATCACCGGTGCAGTAGTTACTACAACAATGCCTATTACAATTATTTCGAGGTGTTTCTTCAGGTCAAAATCGAATTGGGAATAGATCCATTTTTGCAGAAAGTGGCCGGCAAGGATCATACTGAGTACCCAGGCAACGCTACCTATCATATTAAAGAACGAGAACTTCTTTTTATCCATTTCCACTATTCCGGCAACAATAGGTGCAAAGGTTCTTACAATAGGCAGAAAGCGGGCAAAGATGATAGCGCCGCCGCCATGCTTCTCATAAAACTCATGGGCATCGTGCAAATACTTCTTTTTGAAAAGGAATCTGTCGCGCCAGTGGAACATGGTGGGCCCAATTTTTCTACCCGTCCAGTAACCAATGGTATTACCCAAGATACCGGCAAGAGAAATAAGTGCAATTAGTATTAACAGATCGAGCCATTCGGGGCGGTGCCCCACCATACCGAATTTTCTAAACAGGTCATCGGCCAGGTTGGTACTGTAAATACCAGCTACAAACAACAGGCTGTCGCCCGGTAAAAAGAAACCAACGAACAAACCGGTTTCGGCAAATACAATAAACAGCAACAGGAATAACCCACCATATACAATATAGAACATGGGGTTAACCAGGTCACTCCAGGTAAATTGTTTTTCAAGAACAATGATCTCGGTCTCACGCAGCGAAGCAATAGCCAGTGTATGTGGCTTATGGTGTGCAGCGGAGATGGTCACCGAATCACCTGCCGGAACGGTAATAGTAGTAAAGCCTGCTTTATCGGTAGTATAATTGGTGGTTTGGCCTGCAACCGTTACGCTTACTAATGAAAGCGTTGTTTCGTACTGATTGGTACATTGAATTCTTATTTGCTGTTGTGCTACCGCTACGGATACTATCAACACATTCAACAATAAAAATATCAGTCGTTTTAACATAAAGATTTTAATGAAAAGGTTATTCTTTGGTTGCCGGTTACCAGTTTCCGGTTCCCGGGTTTCCTTCAATTTCGTTGGTTCGCAATTAATAGCTAGTCTCGTTAATGGTATACCGGCGCCTGGTAACAGGTAACCGGTAACTAACTTTCAGCCAAAGCCGGCTCATTTACAGTTTCGGGTTTCAACTCGCCTTCCCATTTACTCACCACACTTGTTGCCAATGCGTTTCCTACTACATTGGTCATTGTACGGAACATATCGCAAAAATGATCGATCGGCAGTATTAACGCAATTCCCTCTGGTGGTATTTTAAACATGGCGCAAGTTGCTGTAACAACCACCAGTGAAGCACGCGGTACACCTGCAATTCCCTTACTGGTCAACATCAACACCAGCAACATCATTAACTGCGTACCCAAATCGAGCGGCACGTTGTATGCCTGCGCAATGGCCAAACTGGCAAAGGTCATGTACATCATACTACCATCGAGATTGAAACTGTACCCCAACGGTAAAATGAATGAAACAATTTTGTCTTTACATCCAAAACGTTCCAGTTCTTCGGTAAGTTTTGGAAAAACCGCTTCACTACTGGTTGTGCTAAAAGCAACCAGCATGGGTGAAGCTATTCGCTTTATTAAATCTCCTACCCGTTTTCCCAAGATCAAATAGCCCACCGTTAACAACACTACCCACAACAACGCTATGCCTAATAAAAAGAACAATAAATATTTACCGTAAAAAATAAATACTTCCAACCCCTTGGTAGCGATCACCGCTGCAATTGCGCCAAAAACGCCTAAAGGCGCAAAGTTCATTACATAGCCCACCATTTTCAGGATCACATGAGCTACGGCATCCAATGCCTTTACCAATGTTTTGGCGTAATCGCCCAGGGCCGACATAGCCACTCCAAAAAAAATACTGAAGATAACGATCTGCAGTATTTCATTGGTAGCCATGGCTTCAATTACGCTTTTCGGGAATACGTGCTCCACGAATTTAGCCAGCGAAAACTCCTGTGTTTTACCAATGAGGTCTTTGGCCCCTGCCGCATCGGCATTTCCCAAATCAACCGCATGGCCCGGCTTTGCCAGGTTAACTATGAGCATACCAATAAGCAAACTTACCAATGAGGCAGAAATAAACCATAGTAATGCTTTACCGCCTACCCGGCCTACTGTTTTCAGGTCGCCCAGTTTGGCAATACCTACCACCAGTGTACAAAACACAAGCGGCGCTATAATCATTTGAACCAGTCGCAGGAAAATAGTAGTCAATAACTTAATATTATCGCTGAACGACTGTATGGTGGTGAAGGTGAGTGAACCATGTTTTGGACCTACCTCCACTTTATCGAGCGAATATTCATCCGCCACTTTAAACTTCGAAACAGCATTGGCCACTACGATCCAGGTATTGGCAGCTACGGTTGTTTGACGAAAGGCCGCAGAATCTTTCACGACTTCTATTGGCTGAATGACCTTTTTCCCTGACAAAACCAGGGTGATCTCGTCTTTCCCTGTGAAATCTTTGGCAGGCGAATAGGTTATTCCGTTCCCTTTTCCTACCGTATGCATCAGGTAACCCACAATAATACCCGCTGCCATAGCGATCAAAATATAGAGGGTGAGCCTGTTTTTCTTCATGTAGTTCGGTTAAAAAGTAATAGGGTGCAATATAATATTAAATGTATAAATCAATTTGTTAGATCATTTTATCTTTTGCCCCGCTTTCCGCCCACCATTTATAATAAGTTTTAGTTGGTAATTTTAATAAATCCTTATCTTTCCAACCTATACATGATTAAAGAAAAACTATTCATTCAAAAAAACTTCTAACTAGCTCTTATGAGTTTATTTGTTAAAAAACCGCTGGATTCATTATTAAATGAAGCAAAGGATAGCAGTGGACACTCTCTTAAGAAAACCCTGGGCGCCTGGTCGCTGATAGCCCTGGGTATTGGAGCCATCATTGGCGCCGGTCTTTTCTCTATCACTGGTGGCGCTGCCGCCAATCAGGCCGGTCCCGCCATTACAATCTCCTTCATTGTTGCTGCGCTGGGTTGTGCCTTTGCCGGTTTATGTTATGCAGAATTCTCATCTATGATCCCCGTTGCGGGAAGCGCTTATACATATTCATATGCTACCATGGGTGAATTTGTAGCATGGATCATTGGCTGGGACCTGGTGCTGGAATACGCCGTAGGTGCCGCCACTGTAAGTATCAGCTGGAGCCGCTACCTGGTAAAATTCCTTGCAGACTTTGATATTCATTTGCCTGTGGCCATAACAGCTGGCCCCTGGGATGGCGGCGTAATTAACGTTCCTGCCGTATTTGTCGTAATCTTAATGAGCCTGCTGCTGGTAAAAGGAACCAAAGAAAGCGCTACCATCAATGCTATCATTGTAGGCTTAAAAGTAACCGTTGTACTGATCTTTATTTTCATGGGTTGGAAGTATATCAACAACGCCAACTACACTCCATATATTCCTGAAAACACCGGCAATTTTGGCGAGTTTGGTTTTAGTGGTATCATTCGGGCTGCCGCCATTGTGTTCTTTGCCTACATTGGGTTCGATGCGGTAAGTACCGCCGCCCAGGAAGCAAAGAACCCAAAGAAAGATATGCCCTGGGGTATTTTAGGTTCACTGGCCATTTGTACTATTTTATACATCCTGTTTGCACACGTAATGACCGGTGTAACCAACTACACCACGTTTAAAGGTCAGGATGGTATTGCCCCGGTAAAAGTAGCCATTGACCATATGGGTACCGCCGACGCCAATGGTGTTGTACATGCCGCTTATCCCTGGCTGAATAAGGCCATCGTATTAGCGATCCTTGCTGGTTATATGTCGGTGATACTGGTGATGTTAATGGGACAAAGCCGCGTT
Organism: Niastella sp. OAS944; assembly: GCA_024809215.1. Classification (GTDB taxonomy): domain Bacteria; phylum Bacteroidota; class Bacteroidia; order Chitinophagales; family Chitinophagaceae; genus Niastella. The sequence continues at coordinate 1,515,120 of JANUBW010000001.1, forward strand.
TTCTTCAGTATGAGTAAAGATGGTTTGATGCCTAAAGTATTCTCAGAAGTACACCCCAAATTCCGCACTCCGGCTAAAAACAATTTGCTGTTCCTGATCTTTGTAAGCCTGTTTGCCGCCTTTGTACCAGCCCGCGTGGTAGGTGAAATGACAAGTATCGGAACCCTGTTTGCCTTCATACTTGTATGTATTGGGGTAGTTATCATGCGTAAAACAATGCCGAATGCACCCCGCGCATTCAAAACGCCATTGGTGCCATTAGTACCATACCTTGGCGTTTTCACCTGTTTATTCATGATGGTGTTCTTACCGCTCGATACCTGGATAAGGTTGATCGTATGGATGATACTGGGCCTTGATATATACCTGGCTTATGGTGTACGCCATAGCATATTATCTTCAAATAGCCCCGAAACCATACCCCAGGGTAATAAAGTGGGTGGTATTTCAGGATTAGTACTATCAATTGCATTGGCAATCATTGCCTATTTGCATCACTCATTCACATTAAGTGACGCTGCAAAGAAACTGGCAGAGGGTGTTAAAACTGAAGATCTGCCAAATGACAATGGCATCTTCTATTTTTCATTGGCGTTTGCAGTGCTCCATATTATCTTATTCGGGGCTAAAATGGCCAAAAAGAAGTAAAATAAATAACTTCATATAACAACCCCGACGGTACCGTCGGGGTTTTGTTTTATTTTTGCAGCCCGAATAACTAACTAACAAACCATAAGACTATTATATGGGTCGAATATTTGAAGTACGTAAATCAACCATGTTTGCCCGGTGGGACCGGATGGCGAAACAGTTTAGCCGGATTGGAAAAGAAATTGCCATTGCTGTAAAAGCCGGTGGCCCCGACCCCAACACCAACCCGGCCCTGCGGCGTTGTATGCAAAACGCCAAAAGCGTAAACATGCCCAAGGACCGTGTAGAAGCGGCCATCAAACGTGCACAGGGTAAGGAAATGGAGAACTATGAGGAGATCCTGTATGAAGGTTACGGCCCCAATGGCGTTGCCATTTTGGTTGAAACCGCTACCGATAACCACGTACGTACCGTAGCTAACGTAAAAGCTATTTTCAATAAAGGCAATGGCTCGCTGGGTAACAGCGGCAGCGTAAGCTTTCAGTTCAAAAAAATGGGTGTGTTCAAATTAAAACCCGAAGGATTGAACCAGGATGACCTGGAACTGGAACTCATTGACGCCGGTTTGGAGGAAATGGGTGAAGGAACCGGTGAAAATGGCGAGAACGTACTGGTATTACGGGTGGCTTTCAATGATTTCGGCAGTATGCAGAAAGCACTGGAAGAAAGGAATATTACACCTATCAGCGCTGAGGTTGAATGGATCCCCGGCACCACTGTACAATTAGGCGAAGAAGCCGCACAGGAAGTACTGAAACTGGTTGATAAACTGGAGCAGGACGATGATGTGCAAAAGGTGTTTCACAATCTTCAATAAGCAATTGGCAAAAATACATTTAAAAGATCCCGCCATAAGCGGGATCTTTTATTTTAAACTGGCACGTAATTTTGTCCTCTATGAGCAGTATGGGTTCAAAGTATATTGTTCTTTTTGATGGGGTGTGTAACCTGTGCAATGGTTCGGTTCAATTCATTTTGAAAAGAGACCGAAACAAGAAATTCCTTTTTGGATCGCTGCAGGGAAAAACCGGTCAGGAATACCTGCGTAAGTATCACCTGCCAACCGACCAGTTCCATTCTTTTATGCTAATTGAAGCAAATGTGTTGTATACGCGGTCAACCGCAGTATTGCGGGTGCTGAAACACCTTGGCCGTGGCTGGCAGTTCCTGTATGTGCTTATTTACCTGCCTCAGGTTTTACGCGACGGGTTGTATAAATTAATTGCCAGTAACCGGTACAGGTTGTTCGGGAAGAAAGATGTTTGCAGAGTACCAACCGTTGAGGAAAGGGAAAGGTTTTTAGAATGATCTTGACTGGTGGTTGCTTTTTGGTTCTAAGTGGCGGCGGCAATCGTGAATCGGCAATCGGCAATGGCTCGCGAATGTGCGGCCTCGCTATCGTGAAACGGCAAACATGAAATAAAATACAGCTTTAAGCTTTAAGCTATAAGCGAATACAGAATACAGTTGAAAGCCCAAAGCTAAAAGCCTAAAGCAAATACAGAATACAGCTACGCGCCCCCACACCTAAGAACTAAGAACTGAAAACTAAGAACTGTATTCCCTTTATCAACTTTATCACCTCCATCACCTTTTCAACTCCCCAGTTAACTCGTCAACTCATCCTTCCGTATCCCCTCCTCTATCTCTCTTTGAATAATACCCTTGAACTTTTTTTCATTGCCCGACCAGGTAAGTACGGTGTATATTATTGAAACAAGAAAGCTTACCGGAATGGTTATCCAAATGAGCTTGCTAAAAGCGCCGAATAAAGAGGTCAGAAAAGAAAGCACCAGAACCGCAGGGAAACTTCCAATGATAATATACAGCAGGTAATATTTTACCTTGCCGCCCTGGCGCTGTTCTTCCCAACTTTTCACAAATCGTTTTTCAGAAGCTGTGAGCACTATTAATATTTTTATAAGTCAATTTCACCTTTCATAAAGAACACACACTGGCCGGCCATTGTTACGCGGTCGCCCAGGTATTCGCACCACAGTTCACCTTCGCGTTTCGAAAGCTGGCGGGCAAATAAGGTTTTCTTGCCCAGCTTTTCGGCCCAATATGGTATTAATTGCGAGTGTGCAGAACCGGTTACCGGGTCCTCATTCACGCCTACCGTTGGAGCAAAGAACCGTGATACAAAATCGGCCTTACTTCCTTTTGCGGTAAGGATCACTTTATGCCCCAGCGCTTTCAGCAAGGTAAAATCGGGTTGGCAATGTTGTACAATGCTTTCATCGGCCACTTCAACCAGGTAATCGCGATATTTAGAAACACTGGTAATGGCAATATTTCCCAATGCAGTAGCTAACTCAGCAGGGTATGAAGTTAATGGTTCTGGTTTCCAGGCAGGAAAATCCATGCTGATCTTATCAAAGCTTTTGGTTACTACCAGTATGCCGCTTTTCGATTGAAAACGAATGGCCGGGTAACCATACCCCATTACATGGAACAGTACAAAGGCCGAAGCCAGGGTAGCATGTCCGCACAAATTGATCTCCGATTCCGGTGTAAACCAACGGATCTCGTAATCGGCATCAGGTTTTGTTGAGGGTACAAAGAAAACAGTTTCACTAAGGTTATTTTCCATAGCCAGCCGCTGCATAAGGCTTTCACTGATCCATTGATCGAGTGGAATAACGGCCGCGGGATTACCTCCGAACAGATGGTTGGTAAATGCATCAACCTGATACAAATGTAGCTTCACAGGTATTGTTTTGGGGTTTTATAGTTCCAAATGGGCGCTTAGCTCATAGTTATCGTTCTACGATCTAAGTTATAAGTTCTTATTATTAAGTTTTACGTTCGTTTGTTAAGATTTTGTTTTCAGCAATGATTGCTGAATTACTCATTCATCATCTCTTGTATCACATCAACGATCTGCTCTACATTCGGTTTGCTAAAGTAATCGCCATCGCTGCCGTAGCTGGGCCTGTGGGCCTGGCCGGTAATGGTGCGGGGTGAAACATCGAGCCAGCGGTAACCGCCCTGCTCTTCCAACACCTTATTATACATATAACCAGCCGCGCCACCAGGCACATCTTCATCAACAAAAATTATTCGGTTGGTCTTTTTTAATGAATCGAGTATAAGATGATTGACATCGAAAGGCAACAGCGTTTGTACGTCAACGATCTCACAGCTGATATCAGCTTTTTCCAAAATAGCTGCCGCTTCACTAATAATGCGCAACACGCTGCCATAAGAAACAATGGTAATATCGGTGCCTTCGCGTATTACTTCAGGTACACCCAATGCCACTTTATAATCAACCAGGTTGCTTGGCAATTTCTCTTTTAACCGGTAACCATTCAAACATTCTACCACCACACCAGGGTCGTTACCATGTAACAAAGTATTATACATACCAGCTGCCTGCACCATGTTACGCGGCACACAAATATGCATACCCCGCAATGAATGCAACATCATACCCATGGGTGAACCGCTGTGCCAAATGCCTTCGAGGCGGTGACCGCGTGTACGTACAATAATGGGGCATGCCTGCCGTCCCTTGGTACGCCAGTACAACGTTGAGGCATTGTCGCTCAACTGTTGCAGACCGTATAACATATAATCGATGTACTGAATTTCGGCAATGGGGCGTAAGCCGCGGTATGACATACCTATAGCCTGTCCAATTATGGTGAGCTCACGAATAGATGTATCGAAAATGCGGTTCTCGCCATATTTGTTTTGCAAACCGGCAAAGCCCTGGTTCACATCACCGATCTTGCCTACATCTTCACCAAAGGCCAGTACCTTCGGATTGCTGGCAAACAGATCATCAAAATAGTGGTTCAGTATTTCGTAGCCGTTCATCATGGGCGCATCACTTGCAAATTGCAATGGCGTGGTGCGTACATGCATGGGGCTTTTCGGACTTTCATCGTAGAGATAGCTGCCGTAATTTTTATACCCTTCCTTACGCAGTTGTTTTATCATTTCTTTTGCGTCGCCAATCAGGTGCGAGTTTCCTGCAGCCTGAATAGCTTTGTGTAAAGCAACGATCACATCTTTGTATAAAGGCTCACGATTGCTGGTCAGTACATTTTTGGCAGCAGTAATTTCGCCGGTAGTATCGGCGCCGTGGGCAATGAGAGCGTCGAGCACTTCTACACATTTACGTACCTGTTGCTTAATGGGTAAAACGAATTTATCCCAGGCTCTTTGTTTGCTTTCACGCACCATTTCCTTGGCCCTTACTTCAATATCTTCCAGCTCTTCTTCACTGGCCAGGGTATTTTCGAGTATCCATTCACGCATTTTTTTATTACCATCCCATTCGCGCTCCCATGCAAGGCGCTCGGGCGATTTATACCGCTCGTGACTGCCCGAAGTGGAATGACCCTGCGGTTGCGTTACTTCTTCTACATGGAATAAAGCAGGTATATGTGTTTCGCGCATGCGTTTAATAGCAGACTCAAACACTTCACACATGCCGGCATAATCCCAGGCCTTAACTTTATATATATCAAAACCGTTGGTATTTTCTTTCTTCTGCATGCCGCGCATGGCCTCAGAAATAGAACCTTTAATGGTTTGTACACGGCGGGGAACCGAAATACCATACCCATCGTCCCATACAAAAACAGCTAGGGGTATTTGCAACACACCGGCAGCATTGAGCGCTTCCCAAAAGTGCCCTTCAGAGGTAGAAGCGTCGCCGATAGTACAAAAACAAACTTCGTTACCGTTGTTGCTCAGGTGATCTAAATGCTTTAACGCATCGGAATGGCGAAACAGTTTTGACGCCAGGGCCATACCTAAAGCACGAGGCATTTGTCCGGCCGTAGGCGCCAGCCCTGCAGCAATGGTTTTACGGTTCACCAGATCGAGCCACTCGCCTTGTGCATCTACAACAGCAGTAGCAAAATGCGAGTTCATATTACGGCCACCGCTATGTGGATCGTTTGCAGTATCGGAATCGGCATACAATTGTGAAAAGAATTGTTCAACCGTAGCCTGGTTTGAGGCAAAAGCAATTGTTTGATCGCGATAGTAACCCGACAAAAAATCGCCGGGCTGGAAAAATTTGGCAAGGGCGATTTGCGCCACCTCTTTGCCATCACCAAAAATGCCAAACTTGGCTTTACCGGTGAGGACTTCTTTACGCCCCAGTAAACTGGCCTCCCGGCTTTCGCAAGCCAGGCGGTAATCTTTTAGTACCTCTTCGCGAAATTTATCGAAAGACAGCTTCTCGCCGGCAAGCGATTGATTGTGAGTGCTATTTTCCATGCGACAAAAATATTAATATTCACGCCAATTTGCGGGGGTGTTAAAAAATTGTCATTAGCCCCCAAATTAATTGGCTTTTAGGCCGTTAAAAATGTAATTTTGAACAAGTTAGGTTATTATATGTTATTCCCATCAATATGTTTTGTGACTAGTTTTTAGATAAGAAATTCGGGAGATATTATGTAGCTTAGCTGTAGATAACCCAAAATCTTAAAATTTTGTACGATATGAAAAAGTTATTATTTCTGGCCTGCTTTGGAGCCTTCGGGTTCGCGTTGCAAGCCCAAACAACTGCAAATACCACTACTGCTAAAGCGCCAGAGGTATTGCAGCTAAAGGAAACTTCTTACAATTTCGGAAAAATTCAACAGGGACGGCCTGTAACCCATAATTTTGAGATCGTAAATATTGGTAAAGAACCATTGATGCTCGATAACGTTCAGGCATCATGCGGTTGTACCACACCAGAATGGAGCAAAGAAGCCATTCAACCTGGCGCTTCTACAACCATCAAGGTTGGTTACAATGCTGCAGCTGAAGGTGACTTTAACAAAACTATTACTATACATTATAATAGTGTACAAGTGAAAACAATGAACATTTCGGGTTCAGTTTTTAAAGCGCCTACAACCTCTGCACCTGCTAATGCGTCTTTATCAATATTGAAAAACAACTAAAAAAACATAAACACATGAAAAGTTTTGTACTAGCCATTGCAGCGTTGTTCGTGACAACCGGAATATTCGCCCAAACAGCTCAAACAACTCCAGCTGCAACCGTTAAAAAGGCCGACAGCTTTGTTAAATTTAAAGATGTAGCACACGATTTTGGAAAGATCAAACAAAATTCACCTGTTACATACAACTTCGTATTCACCAACATTACCGATAAACCCGTAGTTATTGAATCAGCTACTGCTTCTTGCGGTTGCACAACTCCAGTTAAGCCTGAAGCTCCTGTTGCAAAAGGTAAAGAAGACAAGATCACTGCTGGTTTCAATGCGGCGGCCGCCGGCCCCTTTAATAAAACCATATATGTAAAAGTAGCCGGGGTAGATCAACCTATGGAATTGAAAATTACTGGTGAAGTGCTGAATGCAGAGGAATACGCCAAATTTGAGCAAACAAAAAGCAACAAAAAAGGATAGTCCTCCACACAAAAAGTAATAATCAATCAAGATACGGTCCTCACGGCGAAAGCTGTGAGGATTTTTTTTATAACCCATTGTTGTTGATGCATTGTTTTGCTGGTTGTAACCTGTTGAATTTCACCCATGCTGAAATAAACCAGTCTACCAGAACAGTATTTTTTGTAAATACCACATTCTCAATCAGAAACAAAGCATTTTGAACATAAAACCAGTACCCTATATTTGCGAAATGCTAACACTTAGTAGTCGCGGCCAATTGATGCCGCCATCACCTATTCGTAAACTGGTGCCTTATGCTGAAGCCGCTAAAAAGAAGGGGTTCAAGGTGTATCATTTGAATATCGGCCAGCCCGATATTGAAACACCTGAGCAAATTCTGAATGCAGTACGCCATGCAGACTTTAAGGTGCTTGAATACAGTCACAGCGCAGGGAATGAAAGTTACCGCCGGAAATTGGTAACGTATTACAAAAAAGCGGGTATTGAAGTAGATCATACCCAGATCATAGTAACCACCGGTGGCTCTGAGGCCATTTTATTTGGCTTTATGGCCTGCCTCGACCCCGGCGATGAAGTGATCATCCCTGAGCCTTTTTATGCCAACTATAATGGTTTTGCCGTTGCTGCCGGTGTTAAGGTAGTGCCGGTAACTTCACATATTGAAAGTGGTTTTGCGTTACCGCCTATTGCTGCATTTGAGCAACTGGTAACACCCAAAACCAAAGCGATCCTTATATGCAATCCCAACAACCCTACCGGTTATTTATATAGCCGTGAGGAAATGGAAACGCTGAAGCTGATCGTTAAAAAACATAATCTTTATCTGTTCTCCGATGAGGCCTACCGCGAATTCAGCTATGTAGGTGAGCCTATGAGCGCTATGCAGCTGGCCGGTATTGAGGAGAATGTAATATTGATGGATACCATTTCAAAAAGGTACAGCGCCTGTGGCGGCCGTATAGGTGCATTGGTAACAAAGAACCAGCATGTACTGGATGGTGTGATGAAATTTGCCCAGGCAAGGTTAAGTCCGCCCTCATTTGCCCAGATTTTAGGTGAAGCTGCTGTTGACCTGCCCGACAATTATTTCGATGGTACAAAAGCGGAATATAAAAAGCGCCGAGACGTGCTGGTAAAACGGTTGAACGAAATGGAAGGTGTAACCTGCCCTAACCCGGGCGGTGCATTTTATGCCATGGCGCGTTTACCCATCGACGATTGCGATAAGTTCTGTCAATGGCTGCTGGAAGATTTTTCTTACAACGGAGCAACGGTGATGCTTGCACCTGCAACAGGTTTTTATGGCACACCAGGTTTGGGTAAGAACGAAGTTCGTTTGGCCTATGTGTTGAATGTAAATGATCTTAATAAGGCTATGGATTGTTTACAAGAGGCGTTGAAGGTGTATCCGGGAAAGAAATAAGCATACCTGTTATATTTATCAGCGGCGTTATAGTGATGAACTATGGCGCCGCTTTTTTTGTGACTATTTGTTGTCGAAGATCAAGGCCGCCCCAACAACGTTCCCACTACCTTGTAATACCGGTTACTACTTATTTCATTCACCGTTTTATAATCGGGCGCAAAACCCGTTCCGCGGCACATTTCCTGTATAGATATCATTGCTTCGGGTTTGGTTTTTGAAGCCACTACCAGCTTTCTGCGCCGTTTGGCGCCCGCCTTACTTTCCTTAACGGTAACAATAAAATAAGCCATAATTCAGGTATTGATTTTGTTACCTAAATTATTTATAAGTAAGCGGCTGGCCTTTCAGCCTGTATTTATTCTAAAAACAATAAACATTTACCTGTAAGAAAAGAAAGAAGCCCCTGTAGTATAATATAAAAAAGCCCTGCATCGCATATGCATGCCAGCTTCATTCTACATTAACAAAAAAGTACCAGGCATCATGCATTAAACTTAACCAAGGTGAATGCATGATGCGGGTACGGATTCAGGAAGTAAGCATTATTATATTTTGAAAGGATGATGAATTTTAAAAGAGGGGGCTGATAAAAATAACACCCCCGTTTTAAATCCAATATCCTTTGAATATCCTGCACCTTACAATCCAAATTACATACCAACTGTATTGCATTTCTACTCTTTCTTTAAAGTAATTTCTTACTAACGCTATTTCTTATTCTACGCGGCTTTCAAACATCGTATTATTACGAAGCCCCGGGCTTTTAAACTCATCAAGCCTGTTGACTAGCCTGCCGTTACCTATGAACTTAATGTTATGAATCTGCGCCAATCAATAGCGTGATATGGTCTACAGCCTGTTGAAACCGTTCTTTCCAACTTCCGGTTATTTCTACAACGGGCAGGTTGGCTTCTTTAATTACCTGTCGATGGAAGGCATCTAATTTGTCCCGCTCCTCCTGGCTCAACCTTGTTCCATCCTGGTAGTACTCCACATCATTATTCAAATACAGGTACAGCTGTGCTTTATTGGAACGATAAATATCTTCGCTTACTTCCAGTTCTTTTTCAAAAGCATATTTACAATAAGACCTTGTTATATGAATATCGGTATCAATAATAACCAGCGCACTGTTACCAGCAGCCGCTTCATCAATACGTTTTGCGTGTTCACGGGCAACCAGGTACAGATCATCGATGCTGAATACATTGGAATCGGGTATCAGATCGCGGCCCGCTTCCAGCACCTTACTGCAATTAAAATAGGCGGCCAGGTTTTCGGTCAGCGTTGTTTTACCGGTTGATTCGGTTCCCAGTATCACTACTTTCAATGCCAGGTGGCGCCGTACAGCCCTGGGTACAAATGACCAGTTTGCCACCAGGTTATTTCGAACAGCCGTGGCCGAAACCGGTACTTCGGTCTTTGACAGATCAAAAGGAATGTGCTGTATTTGCATAAACCCGGCCACATAATCGCCATAAGGCTCAGAAGTGATCAATAGTGAATGATGGGGTAACAATTGCATAAATACCTTTGCCCATACTTCGGATATGGCAGTGGAAGAAACGGAAGAATTGGGCAGTTCCGATTCAATATAATCGAATACCTGCACCTGTATATTCTGTTGGCCTGCGAATGTTTCGCTGATCCATGATTGCCGCAGCTCGCCTGGCACCGTTTCTTTATCACTCACGCAAATCAGTACGGTAAGAAAATCACATTTGCTCAGTGCAAAACGGATCATTGCCTCATGCCCTTTATGAAAAGGCATAAACTTTCCAAATACAAAGGCCTTAACCATGTTTTAGTTTTTGATTCCAGTGATACAGTCCGTAAGATGCAAGGCCTAAAAATACCAGGTATTCAAGTGAAAGAAAATAAACCTGCTTTTTAAAATACAATACTACGCATACCACATCGCCAATTATCCATAAAACCCAGTTCTCAATTTTCTTTCTTGCCAGTAATATGGTGGCCAAAATACTCGACACCATTATAAAAGAATCGGCGAATGGATAAGAAGCCGCGGTTGCAAAATACGCCGGTAGTAATGTATGAATGTTACGGAACAGGTAACCAAAAGCTATTGTACCCATTATCATGGCAGCTATCAACATCATTCTGCCGCGAAAAGAGGTGAATGAAACTTTCTTTTCTACCTTGTTCATCCGCCAGTTATACCAGCCATAAATGGTTACTATAAAAAAGTAAACCTGCAGAAACATATCTGCATACAACTGTACCTGAAAGAAAAGAATGAAAAGGAAAAGTTCATTAATGATACCTGTTGGCCAGGTAAGTATATTGGCCCTTGAGGCATAGTATACTGATATAAGTCCAAACAATGTACCTATCAACTCAACATAGCTAACCGGGTAATTTAACACAGAAAAGGCTATGCTTTTTAAATCGAACAAATGCATCATAAGGTATATTTTAAAGATGCATACACCGTAGTGGGCGCCTGCACAAAGTATTTTTTGCTGCCATCAACATCAACATAACCATTATTAAAGTAACGCACGTTGGTGATATTGTCGGCAAAAACTGTTAGCTGAAACCGGTTAAAATTATAGCCCACTCTTGCATTTAATAAAGTATAGCTTTTTACAATGGCAGTGTTGGCAAAATCAATATATGATTGGTGCTGGTACCGTACAGAGGCTGCTACAGAAAAATTACGCCATGTATAGATAGCTTCCTGGTTAATGATCACCGGCGGTGTAAGCACTGGATGGAACGACACCTTCTGCTCTTTAATACGGCTGTAGTTGTACGATGAATTGTTGACCAGCGTAAAATACCTGTTTACCTGCCAGGCAGCACTTAGCTCTATGCCAGTTCTGAAACTCTTCTCTACATTATTGGTAAGCGCCAATCCATTTGGACCGAATTTTCCATTCAGCACAATTTCGTTCTCAAAATTCATGTAATAGCCATTCAGGTTTATATTCCATGTTTTTGATTGAAAGCGAATACCCAGCTCATGTTCAACAACGTATTCAGCCGCTGTAGCCGAAAGCACGGGGTTACCAGCACTGTCGGCCAGCAGATCGTCATTACCCATGAACATATCATTACGTGTTGGTTCGCGGCCGGTACGGCCGATGCTATAATACGCAACCAGGTCGGGTTTTATTTCAGCGCTTATCCCTGCCTTTGGATTTATAAATTCCCAATGCAGTTTATTTAAAGGAACAGTTCCTTTATAATCAAATTGAGTATAGCGATACTGCACATCGGTAAAAAATGAAAACCAGCTAAAGGTGTATACCGCTTTAGCAAAAACACTTGCCTCATTTTTATAACCGGTATTCCTATACAACCGGCCCAATGCTTTTTCGCTAAACGTATGCTGACGGTTATACACATTGCCATGAACGCCGGCCGTGAATTTTAACCGGTTCCAGGTTACATTATAATTACTAAAAAAACCGGTGAGGTTCGACTGAAAGGCGTAGTTGTACAACTCATCGGTGGTTGGCAATCCTAAAAAATTGTTCAGGTTAAAATCATAATTGCCATTCAGGTTTGAATAATACAGGCCCGAATACAAATAAGCGTTATAACCAACCTGCCACCGGTTAAGCAATTGAGTTTGCCATTGGGTGAACTTATCTTTTTCATTCCTATTGGCGTTTGTTTTGGGATCGATAGCTATCAGCGAATCGGCCACACCTATCCAGGCCAGTTGATTGCGTTGATGACCGGCCAGTATATTCAACTTCCAGGAAGTTTTATCGCCCAACCAGGCGCCGCTTACAAAAACGGACTGGGAGTGATTAGAAGAATTATATTTATAGCCATCGGAATAGACCTCAGAGCCTCTTACGTAAAGCGCTTTTCTATTTTTTACACCACTTTTGTATTCGCCAAATGCACGTAAGCTATTAAAGGAACCATAACCAACACCAAATGTAGTGCTGGCAGTATCGTACAGGTTAGGGGAGAAAAGCTCAATGCTGCCGCCATAACTGGCCACGCCATTTTTAGTAGTGCCTGCACCGCGTTGCACCTGTATTTTACTGATAGAATTTAAGAGGTCGGGGAAATTGGAGAAATAGCCGCCCTGATCTTCAGGTTCGTTCATAGGAACGCCATCGAGGGTGATGTTTATACGGGTTTGATCAATGCCCCGCATTCTGAAATAAGAATAACCCTGGGAATTACCGGCATCGGAATAATTGGTAACGGCCGGTAATTGATTGAAGATAAAAGAAGGCTCCTGCCCTACAGACTTCGCCTTTAGATCTTTTGAACTGATATTCTGAAATGTTACAGGCGTAAGCTTATCGGCCTGGTATGGAACAATAACTTCTCCTAATACAGTGATAATAAGGTTACAGGAATCCTGGGCAAAAGAGCGCTTAACCAATATAGAGGCTACAAGAAGCAGCGCAAAAAATCTGATCATCATGGGGCTAAAGATAATCAGAAAATTATTCTACGCTAATATAGCAGAAAAGGCTGCATTTGTACTACCCAATCGCCCGGTGTAGTGTAAATCTTCAGTTCATTTACAAAAGAGGTTAAAGGAAGTTCGAAAAGCTGTTCTGCTTGTGGAATACCCGAAAGCAGATCGAGATGTTTTTTACCTGTAGGATTTACATGTGTAGGATAGGCAGCCCAGGCAAAGGCAGCCGGATGCAATTCTTTAATTATGCGAATTAGCAACCAGCCAACCGATACGGGAAGAAATGCCGCGGGGTCGGTTACATGCAGCATAACGCCATTACATTTTTGTATTGCATACTTACCTTCTGTTGGTGTAAATACAATGGGCCGTGCATATACGTTTGCAGAAATGGATGCCACCAGCAAATTGAATAATTGCGCCGTTTCAGCTGCCTGCAACCAGGGTGCACCGGCAATACGAAATGGTGTGGCCGTTCCCCTACCCTCGCTAATATTGGTAGCTTCGAGAAAACAAAGACCGGGATATAAAAGCGCCGATTCAAAATTTGTAATAGCCGGTGACAGTGGAACAAATGAATAAGACCAGTCGGGGAAGAACTGGCTTCTGTTCCAATGCTGACAGGCAATTACGTTCAATGAACAATTAATACGGCGAAACGCATTAAAATACCTTGCCAGTTCGCCTAACGTACAACTATGCCTTACAGGTATTGACCAACGGCCTATAAAACTGTGGCAATTGGCTTCATCTAACAACGGGCCTTCTGCCAATGATAAATTACCGGAAAGTGGATTAGGTCTATCGGCAATGATCAACGGAATATTATTGGCGGCGCAGGCTTCCATTACATGGGTGAGCGTCCATAAATATGTATAGAACCGGCTGCCCACATCGGGGATATCAAAAAGCATAATGTCGATGCCGGCAAGATCTGTTTTTGTTGGCGCCAGTTTATCGCCGTATAAACTAATAACAGGTAAGCCTGTTAGCGCATCAGTAACATTGCCCATGGCACAACCATCGGCGCCGGTAGTATCTAAACCATGTTCGGGTGAGAATAATTGCACTACATTAAACGCATGCTGTAATAAAGCTACCCGCGAGGGAACAAAATTGCCGGTTGTTGCGGCATGGTTGGTTACCAGCCCGATATTTCGGCGTTTCCAGTCGGGATCCTGCTTCAGCAGAACGTCAATGCCATATTGTAAACGATGCATGAGGGAAAGTAGTGAAAAAAAAGCAATGCTGGTTGAAATGGGATCGTTGTTTGTTTGCATTGAAGGTTGTGCAGTTGCGGCGGGCTCATAAGTTACCTGCAATTATTTATTAACAACTGCAACGACGCATAATACACTTGCAGCAAACTGTGGGATGCTTGTAAGGAACCGTTGCCCGTTGCATTAACATCATTGCTAACCTGCAATGAACGTTACAAACCTGCAATGACCATTGCAAGCCGATACATGACCATTGCCTGCTGTTTTTAAGTCAAAAACAGCCTGCTACGAACCATTGCTCATTGAAATTACATGGTGTGCCGCTTGCAATGACTGCTGGCTCACCTGTAATGAGCCAAAAGCCGATGAAGTTTTATTGTTGCATGCGAGCTTTAGTTTGTTGCAAGTGAGCAATGGGTCATTTCAGGCAGGCAATGACCACTGCTCGGCTTGCAATGACCATTTCATTTTGCAACGATCCATTGTTGGCTGACATTGGATCGTTGCAGGCTGCTGTTAAGGGTTGAGCCAACGACAATGATCATACAACGCTGTAACGAAGAGAAAGATCAGCGAGCAATAAGGCAATTTCAATCAATCACCATCACTTGCAGCCAGGCAATAATGAAAAAACATCAAACAACGATCCTGTTGCATCAAACAACGGTACCGTTGCAACCAGCAGTGGTCATTGCAAGCAGGAAAGGTTGCAATGTCGCGTTTAGCAAAACGATTTTATGAAATAACTTGTACAAATGGCTGCCTTACCGTTAGTTTTACCCTCTTCCGGTAAGGAATAATTTCAGGGTGAAGAAAGATAACAAGCAGCAGTAACAAAATAATTCCACCATAAATAACAGTGCCCATCCAGATGCCTTTAAAGTTATCCACCTTAGCTTTGGTTTCGTAACCGGGAATATAGCGTATGGGAATAACCTCGCCTGTCTGTAAATGCAAACCACCGGGGCCAATAACCCAAACAGTATCTTTACCGTTCCTAAACCAAAATTCTGAGTGCGGAAACCTGATCTGGTCAAGCGCCGGGCCAAGGCTTTCAAACGCAAAGATCCCATTCACCTTGCGCGATTGCATCAGCCAGATACATTTGTATGCCACTAATGGAATTACCCAAATAGAGATGAGCGCCAAAAAGAATTTTGTGCGGTGCATTATCATACAAGAAATATTAAAGTGTAATATTATCCGATATAATAAATACTGGCGTGGGTTTATCGCCTGCTGAATATACGCGTAGCAGGTGGCTCTTAGTATATAGAGGATCGTTAAAGTTTGTTAAATCCTGGAAGGCGCTACACCATATACATTCTTAAACGCATACGAAAAATGCGACAGGTCTTCAAAGCCAACTTCAAGATATACATCAGAAGGTTTATTACCTTTTTCCTTGATAAGATAATAGGCTTCTTCCAACCGCTTTTGCAACAACCAGTTACCGGGGGATGTATGAAATGCTTTTTCAAAATCCCGTTTGAATGTAGCCAGGCTTCTACCCGTTAAATAAGCAAAGCGGTTGAGCCCAACATTAAACTGATAATGTTGCAGCATAAAGGCTTCCAGGTCAATCTTGCCCGGTTCGGTAAAATCGAACAGCACATCTTTTAATGCAGGTTCATACTTCAACAACAGCAATACCGCTTCCTTTACCTTCAACGACAATAAGGCCATATTCTCATCGGGCGGCATATTGCCATAGGGGATCAGCGATTCCATAAAGCTCTTATACAAAGGATGCGGTTTTAGCTGCACCAAATTGGGCGAGGTATGGGTTTTATCGGCTGTATAACCATGCTCAATACTCAGGCTTTTTAATGTTTCCTGGTCGAGTATAATAGACAGCGATTTAAACTCACCACCTGGCGGAGGTTGCTTTAAGAACTTTGCCAGCTGGTTCTTTTTTACAAACCTGAAATCGCCTTCCTTAAATATATGTTCGTGGTTACCATCATTCACCGTTAATGTACCGGCAATGTGATAACTGAAAACGTGGTCCTGAATAAATTGTTCACCCCCGCGACTCACCTGGTGGTAACAGGAGTAAACAATTTCAGGTTTTGACGGCTGTTGAGCCATAATAATTCAGATTAAAAATGCTTTGGGACAAAGTTCAACTTTTTTGGCCAAGTAATTCCTTACCATAGACTGTTTTGCTGAAATCAACAGCCTCATCATGATCTGTGGAAAGGGTTACCGGCAACCATTTTTCAAACTCTGCTTTTCTTGCTTCATCTGCCCCTTTTAAAATACCCGCAGCTTCACTACCCAGCACCAGGTGAACGGGTGGCTCGGGATGAGCAGCCAGGTTGATCATTACCTGCGCCGCTTTCACGGGATCGCCTACCGGCACAAACTGGCCGCTTTTAAAATACGCTACCCGTTTATCTACCGTATCCTCATAGCCTTCTACAGCTGGTGCGTATGTCATAGATGCACCGGCCCAATCGGTACGAAAACCACCGGGTTCAACAGAAGTAACCTTGATGCCCAGTGGCGCCACTTCTTTTGCCAACACTTCAGTAAAACCGCTTACGCCAAATTTTGCTGCCTGGTACATAGCTAAGCCTGCATTACCTACACGACCGCCAATAGAACTGATCTGTAAAATGCGACCACTTCTTTGCTTACGCATATATGGTAATACAACTCTTGTTATATCAATAACGGCATAGAGATTCGTATGGAGCTGGCTACGCACCTGCTCGTCGGTAAATGCTTCGGTGGCACCAATGATGCCAAAACCGGCATTGTTCACCAGAACATCTATACGGCCAAAATGATTGACCGCCTGTTCAACGGCGTTAATGATCTCGTCTTTTTTTGTTACGTCTAACTGAAGAGGAAGTATTTGACCAGGATAATTTTTTACGAGGTCATCTAACTGTTGTGGCTGGCGTGCGGTAGCGGCCACTTTATCTCCTTTAGCAAGTACGGCTTCTGTAAGATTTCTTCCCAATCCGCGGGAGCTGCCTGTGATAAACCAAATCTTTGTCATGGTATTTTTTGTTTTTTGATACCACAAAGTTGGTCTGTTCAGCCGCTGCCCGTTTTGTTTAAAAGCTCAAAGGTGGTTTGTTTAAAAGCTCACCTGTTTTTAGGCTTCTACCCCGTTGAATTTCTTCAAAGTAACTTCAGGCGATTGCAAAAATGACTGGTATACTTCTTTCGTTCTGCCCGGTCTTACCGAATAATCGTTGTTCTGTAAAGCAGTGTAAATATCCTGGGCCACTTCATCGGGTGATAATTTATCGGCATCGAAACCTTTGGTCATATCGGTATCAACAAAGGGCGGAAATACTTCAAACACCTTTACCGATGGATTTGTTTTTTGCAGTACCAACCGCAATGATTGCGAATAAGAATGCAATGCCGCTTTAGTTGCACTGTAGGTTGCTATAACCGTTGCAGGCAAATACGAAACAATAGATTCAATATTGATGATGGCTGCATCTTTACTGGCTTTTAGCAATGGTAAAAGCTTTTCTGTTAACCTAACCACAGACAGATAGTTCAGGTCCATTTCGAATTTGGCTTTTTCATAAACGCCCTCTTCGCTATCGAGCGGATAAGCCGTTACTACGCCTGCATTGTTCACCAGAATATCGAGCCCGCCAAATTGATGCTTCACCTGCTTCACCAGGTTCTCTACATCGGCTTCTTTTGTAACGTCGGCAACAATGTACGATGTGTTTTGCAACTGGGCTGCTGCGCTTTTTAACTTGTCTTCCCTACGACCGGCAAGAACAATATTGTTACCATTTCCTGATAATTTTTTGGCTATTGAAAAGCCAATGCCGGTACCGCCTCCTGTAATAAGGATGGTTTTGTTTTCAATGTTCATATTGTATGTTTTAATGTGAGTGTGCTTCTTTATTTTATACCGATCGGTATATTTTTAGTGAAAAAAAATGACTACTTGCAATAGTCCTTAATTTCTTTTTTAAGAGAATCGAAAATGATCTGTACCTGTTTTGTGTTGCCTTGTACACGGGCCATCCACATACCGCCTTCGATCATAGCGAAGGCTTTTATAGAAAAAGTTTCTGCGTCGAATGTTTTCTGAAATTCACCGGCTTCAATACCGGCACGAACCACTTTTGCAATAAGGCTTTCAGTGACGTTGATGGCCTTGTTGACCTTATGTTTTACAATGGGATTGGTATCGTCGGCCTCGGTGCCAAAGTTCATGAGCGGACAACCAAAATTATTCTCCTGTGTTAAGGTGCCTAAATAATAATCGAACAAGGCATATAACTTTTCTTCATTGGTTGTAGCGCGGCTCATGGCCATAGCCATATCGGAACCAACTCTTTTTACCAGGTAATCAAAAGCTTCGTAACAAATTTCTTCTTTACTCTCGAAATTGCCGTATACGCTGCCTTTGGTAAGCTGCGTAGCCTCCACTATGTCATTGATGGAGGTGGCGGCCATTCCCTTCTTATTAATGAGGGGCGCCGCTTTCTCTACAATAAAATGTCTTGTACGCTCTGCTTTTGTCATAACGACACAAAAATATACCGATCGGTATTCTTTACCAAATGTTTTTTCCTTAATGTTTTCTTAAGGTCATAACCGGTTGATTATTATTCGTCCCAGTAATGGTTTAATTTCTTTAGGCGGGAAATAACGGCGCCCTTGGTGCGGCCAAGGTGTGCAGCTATTTTGCTGATGGAGGTGCCATTATCATAATGGCGTTTCAGTTCTTCGTCAAGTTCTTCCGTCCAGGCTTTGTTTACATCTTTATTTACTTCTCTCTTATTAAAAACGGTGGGATAGGTCTTTTCCCTGGAACCGGTAACAACGGTTTTCTTTTTAACAGGTGTTGATTTGCTCTTTGCTTTCTCGGTGAAATAACTGTTATAGTCGAAGCCGGTTTCGCGGGTTTTTACTTTTATTATATAGGGGGAAACAGGGAAGTCTTTTGGCAACAGTGTTTCGGGAATATGCAGTTTGTTCTTTGTGCGGGTAACTGCAACGTATAACAAATTGATCTCCTCATTGAGTCGGGCCGGGTCGAATGCGCCGGTTTTGTCGTTCTTTTGTTTTTCTTTTAATTCCTTCAATTTACTCTCCGTAAGAAAATCATTTACCAGATGGACCACATCATACTCCATTCCCTTGGCGCGGTGAACGGTAGAAAAGATCATTTCAGCCTTGCTTCTGTTCTCATCGGTGGTTTGAAGTTCTTTAAGCGATTTCAGTATGCCATGAATTTCATTGCCATACTCTCGCACTATTTCAATCATGGTAGCCAGCTGGTGGTCTTCGGTTTTCTCAACATATTCTTCCAGCTCTTCCAGGTCTTTCATGGTGCTCACCAGTTCATCGCGAATACGATCGCGATTGCCATTATGCAGGCTCAGCACATCGTATAAAGAAGTGCCATCATCGGCATAGGTATAGGAACTGATGTTGCCTTCAAAATAAATATGTTTAACCTTGTTATTGTCTGTAATAAAATCAATGGCATTCAGCAGCAGCCCCAGGTTGGTACGCGCAATGGTGGCTTTCACCAGTTCTTTCTTTGCCGCACCTCTACCAGTAATGGCAACCGGTGAACATTCGAACAAATGGTTTTTCCAGGAAAGAATATCGGTAGCCAGGTTGGCAATATCCTGGGTAAAACGAAAGCTGGTAGAAAGATGTAATGTATTGAAATCGGCTTTATCTAATGAGTTTACGGCATGCCGCCAGCCATAGATCTGTTGGTGGGTATCGCCAACAATTATTTTAGTAGCTTTTTGTTTTTTGAAAACATCGAGCATGGCCGCGGAAGCATCCTGTGCTTCATCGAAGAGAATATAATCATACGGCAGTATGGGGTTCGATAACTGAAATTTCTTCAGATAAAAATCGTGGGTGATCTCCGCTTCGCCCCTATCCATTTTAGCCAGGAAGAGGCGGGTACCGTCCTGAATGAATGTATAGTATGAATCAACAAAGGCCTTTGCATTATCATCGATTATAGTATCGAGATAGTTCAGGTCCTGCACCTTTGCCTTGTCGCTGTTACAGAAGTAGGAAACAAATTTGGCGATGTGGTTGGCAACAACAAACTCAGCATGTTTTTCGCCATTGCCTTTTATGCCAAGCACCTGGCAAATTTCACTATTCGTATAACCCTTTGCTTTTATTTTATAGTTGTGTTTGAAAACAATATGCTTGTAGGCAAGCGAGTGAGCAGTTTCAACCTTTACATTGTTTAGTCCATATTCGGCAAACTTGCGTGCGGCTTCTAACTTCACGCTTTTGTTAAATGCGAGATACAGGATACGGGCATTGCCGGGGCGCGATGCCGCATACTCAATAATGGTAGTGGTTTTTCCGGAGCCGGCAACTGCATTGATGCGAAGGTCGCCGTTGGAATTAATGATAGCAGTTTGCTGTTTTGTAAGCACCTGTTTACTCACACGTTCGGAATTTGTACTTGCAGCAGTCATAACACGGATTTAAAAAATAAAAGGCTCCCACACCGAAGCCTTTTACCAGGATGCGAATATGGGTGATTTTTGGAAATTGGGCAAAAAAGAGTGGGATGTTGATTCATGATTTTATTAAGGTTAGTGACAAAGTAGGTGGTCGTGAAACGGCAGACCTAAGAGGTAGGAAGTAAGAGGGTTCGCGAGCGTTCGGGCTTTACTTGCAAGGGACGGATGAAGCCTAAATGTTTGAATGGACGAATTTTCTTCTGCCCCTTACCCTGGCCGTTCCTAAGATGCGGCGATTAGAATAACGGGGAATATGAAGGCCCACGAAGGGAGTAGTTTGGTTGTGGGAAACGGATGCAGATCTGGTTTTCAAAAACGGCCAGATTGCCCTACCCCGCGATTTTACAGCGCCAAAAACCCGGTGCGGCGGTTGACTGTATTATTTAATAGGATTTGAAAACATGGAAACCGGAAATTGCACTTTTTAAGAGCCTTTTCCATGATAAAAGGAATAATTTTGAGGCTTCGGAGCCGCGCCAGGCGGGCAAAATCTGATTTTCGAGTAAATAATTGTGCTTTAATGGCTAATAAAATTTCCCGGAATGCTAATTTTTTATATTTTTGCACCCCATTATTTACGGACAGCGTAAATACGGCGGGATAGCTCAGGTGGTTAGAGCGTTGGATTCATAACCCAAAGGTCTCGGGTTCAACTCCCGATCCCGCTACAAAGAGAAGGCTTCACGAAAGTGAGGCCTTTTTTATTGGCATTAAGCGTTGGATTTATATCCGCCACCTGGCGGACTCGGGTTCAACTCCCGATCCCGCTACAAAGAGAAGGCTTCACGAAAGTGAGGCCTTTTTGCATTTCGGGAGTGTGGGTTCAACTCCCGTCCCGGTGCCTCAAAATAATTTTGGCGTTGGATTCATATCCGCCGGTTGGCGGACTCGGGCTGCGACCGCCCACTGGCGGTTTCAACTCCCGATCCCGCTACAAAGAGAAGCCTTCACGAAAGTGAGTGCTTTTTTATTGTATTTAGCGTTGATTCATTTCCGCCAGTTGGCGGGACAGAAACGGCAGCCCCGATTGCTTACACTTTATGGTGGAAGTATGACATCATTTAGCGAAATGGAACCGTCGATTTTACCTATTATTAAAATATAACTCCAAAAACTCGTCCATGCTTTTTGCCACTGCTGGCCTTCCTAAAGCTTCAATCATATCTTCTGGCAGATGAGATTCTGCGGCAGTGTTTACTAATATTGGTTGTTTACCATCTGGCTCAAAAAATACGAAGTTACCCAATAACATCACATTATAAAGACATTCACCCAACTGCTTACTTCCACAGGGTCTACTGACCATAAAACCACTCACAGTCGAATCAATTGTATCAATGTAAATCGTACATCTATTTTCTTCGTCAAATTGTAAATCAATATAAGTTTCATCTTTTGCTATAATGTACTTACTAAATATAGCTAATATACTTTCTGTCGAAATTTCCTGAGAATCCTGATGCAGATGGGCCTGTAAAAAATATTCGTATGACATCCTTTGTTCATTTTTCTAAGTAAATATACAGAGGAGTTTTTTTTATTGGGCTGAACTCCCGTTTGGAATACCAGAATTAAGCGTTGGATTCATATCCGCCAGCTGGCGGGCTCGGGCTGCGACCGCCCACTGGCGGTTTCAACTACAGATCCCGCTACAGAGAAAGAAGCCGGAATTATCTACACTTAAAAACACGCCAAGTGCATTAAATCGAACAATATTCTATAAATTTAAAAACGGCAGATATAAACCTGCCTCGAACCCTTTTTAATATGTCTTACACTTCAATTAGAAAATTTAGAATTTGGAAATACTCTGTTAGTCTTTCATTTCTATTGTTGCGAAGTTCTTATAGTAAGGAGGAAAAAACAGGCAAATTTAATATTGATATAGAGTTCACAGGTGTTGATTATCTGGACATCCCTATTACCCTCCATGGTATTTCAATTGAAGAAATAAAAGAAAATCTACCTGAAAAATTCGCTAAATATCAAAACTCATCACGATATAGAGTGTTTCAAATTACACCAAATGCTAACCACTATATTGTAGCAGCTAACTATGTTGTAGGTAAGAACAAATGGGATCATGGGGAAGATCGAATGATGAATCTCTCTTTAAAATATGATGAGATATTAGCTATGTATCCCCCAAGAGGGTAGCACTTCTCTAAAGAATGCATCATCCCAGTCCTTTCGAGGCTTTATCGGGTCTATCTTGCTTTTAAGCTTATCTATAAGCTTCAAGCTTCTCAGCTATACTCATTTTTTAAAATCTATTTCATAATCAAATCCCTTAGTATTCAATTTCCTAAGCCACCTATTATATAGATTATTTCCAATAACAATTTTACCATCTTGCATAGTTAACGTCTCGCCTACAATGAAACTTTGCAAATCAGCTCTAAACTCTTTCTGCACATCATCCAGAAATATGGGAGTTTTAGTTGAAAGTTTGTATAAGGAGCCGATGCTCTCAGAAATGACAGTTAATCCGTCCATAGATAAATGATTGATACGCTTAGTTAAATGTAATAAACTCTAAACTTCTTTGGAAATCAATTTATTATTAAACCCTGGCTGGCCCTTCCCCTCCCGATACCTGGTAAAAGCTTCAGTATTGAAGCATAAAAAACGTGAAAAACACCCTCCCATTTATTCTTTAAATTTTTGTAATCTCGAGAACTAATATTTCGAATACAATTCATTGCAGTATATAAAGAATTTATGGCTGAAGCAAAAGACATTGCTGAATATTACCTTGAACGATATCGGAAAACGGTACGTTTTGCCAATGTCACACTACTTATTGTTCTCGTTTTGCTTTTGGTCAACTGGCTATTTGCAGTAGAGCCAGGGTATCAGGCCATAACCTATTCTCGCAAGCAATACAAAAGCCAAATCAAAGCAGCTGAAAAAAGACTGATATAATTCTCTGACCGGTTAAACCGTTATCATTACCGCTACTCAAATGATTCACTTACGAATCTTCGTAACATAGCAAATGTTGATACCCTAAAAAAACAGTTGTTAATACACCCTAAAAATAATTCACTTCAACAAACCATTGATAGTCTTGAAGAGCATATTAGTTTTTACCGTTTTGACTCTGCCCGCCGTTCATTTTTGCAGGATAAAATGGACCTATACAGAGATAGCATTAAACGTGTAAAGCAAAAAAGGTTGGAGCTTAATACACTGAAGAGCGCATCATTAAATGAAAACCTAAAAGATTACGATTGGAAGTCTCTTATTCGCTTTATTTTTATCGTCGCCTCCAATCCAAAAGATGGTACTCTTTATTTAATGGGACTGATCATGTTCACGTTAACTTTTGCGTTTATGGTCAGATGGCTTTCGTTGCATTATCTTGCAAGAGCAATGCGTATCTATAAGGAAATTTCACATAACAATGAACCTTACAACGACCTTGCAATTCCTGCACCATTTTGGCTTGCGCCCTTCCCAATTGATAATAAAAAGAAAGTCACAAGTAAAAACAGGGTGCATCAGGAAGAACTACTAAAAGTGCTTGGCTTTTTTCCTAGCAAACGGAAACCCGCTTTCTTTGTTGCCTGCTTCATGCTGGTGCTCATTTTACTGCAGATACGATTCTTTTATATCTGCATTTATTCCAACACCCCAGGACGCTTTGATTTTATTTTTACTTTGAGTGCCATTTTATTTCTTTTATCACTCTTCCAGACCCTCATCTGGTTTGTTCCAATTAAAGTAGAGGACCATTACAACGCTGAATCGCCCAGAAATAATATTAGCAGGAAGGTCTTTATTGGAATAACAGCTTCGGCTCTCATATCCGCTTTTCTCCTTAGCAATAAAAATCGAATTTCAAACTTCTACGGGCTTAATGCAAAGCGGTTTCTTAAACAGAAAAATAAAAAGAAGTGTAAAAATGGTGGCGATATTGCAGAAGGCTTGTATTACAGGAACCCTCACCCCAAAAATAAGGATAAGGTAAAATACTTGTATTTCTTCGATCCTAACCATTACTCTATTACATTTATCGATATTCAGAATGAAGATCACCTCACTTCTTTCAAAAAACATCTGCTACCTGTAAAGGAAACTGATAACTTGTTTGATGGCTCTTTTGCTTTTAAATACAGAAGTCACAGTTGGCATATCGAGCAGTACACATTTTTTCTTTTAAAAGCTGGCAAGAAAAAACAGGCCGTGGATTTTTTGGTAAAATCTGTAACCTCTCAAAAATTCATCAGGCTGAACGATTATAGATTGTTAGATCTTGCAGCCATACTTTGTCTTCGTTATGACGGTAATGAACTTAACACCCTGGTAGAATTTTGCGACCTTCAATTTGCGGAAGATAATTCTGATGAAAGTATTTATTTTACCGGAGTAAGGTATGAAAACAAAGAATTAATGCTGCGGATTTCTAAATGGAGGAGCAAAGAGTGGACGAATAAGATCCGTAAACAAAAGTCTATCAAATGGGATAATCATAAAATTGTATGATGGGCAGTTATTTTAATGTAGAATAGCGCTTTCGCGAAGGTGGCGGTTCGAATCCGCCACTGCCCTATTTAATTTATAGATTGACATTCATAAATAATTGCACTGACCTGATTGGAGCATATTCCATGTTAAACCAATAATCTTAAGCTGCCCCGATTTCATATTCCGACTAACTCTAAATAACAATCGAACATTAATTGCCTGAAAGAAATATTTATAAAACAGAATTGGATAACTAAAATTGATGTAACTTAAAGTAATATTTCTCAGCTTCTATTTCCCCCTCCCCCTCTATCTAAATCTCAAAATTTTCCAAATCTCCTATGTGGTGAGTTTTTAATACTTAAACTCTCAAATTGATTATTTAACAAATACATACATAGGTTATGAAGAAAATGCTACTCTTCAGGAAATCACTATTTCTTGCCGGCTTCCTTTTTGCTTCAACAGTTGGTTTTGCCCAGGTTACTGAAAAATGGGTAAAGCGTCAAAACGGAGACGCAAATGTTATGGACAAAGCAAATGGGTTGGTAGTGGACCATAATGGGAATGTTATTGTAACCGGTCTTTGCGATGGCGATAACAATTCTTCCGGCACCAACTGGGCCACTATTAAATATAACGATGATGGTGATATACAATGGGTAAAAAGGTATAACGGCCCTGCTAATAGTAGTGATGAAGCAAAGGCCATAACAACAGACAGCAGTGGCAATATCTATATAACAGGTTGGAGTACAGGGAACGGAACCGACGGAGACATAACCACTATAAAATATGATGAGGATGGTAATCAGGAATGGGTAAACCGGTATAATGGTCCCGACAGTTCTTTCGATATAGCATCTGCCATTACAGTTGATAAAAACGGCAATGTATATGTAACAGGATATAGTACAGGAAACGGTACGGAAAGCGACATTACGATCATTAAGTACGATAATGATGGACTTACAAAATGGGTAAGAAGGTATAACGGCCCGGGAAATTCTTTCGATGAAGCAAGTGCAATTGTTGTAGATGATAACGGGCATGTATATGTATCTGGATATAGTACAGGAAGCGGAACGCGTGGTGATTTTACAACCATTAAGTATGACGAGGATGGTAATCAGGAATGGATAAACCGGTATAATGGTCCTGTAAATAAATACGATGGGGCAAAAGACCTGGCCCTGGATAACAATGGCAACGTGTATGTAACAGGCCTCGCTAACATTGGCGAGTTTGACGAAACCGACGTTCTCACCATTAAATACAATGCATCGGGCCAACAGCAATGGGCAGTGTTTTATAGCGGCGGATGGTACGATAAAGCGAATGCGATGGGCATAGATGCGTCAGGCAATGTGTACATAACCCTGGCAAGCGGCCCTCCTGATGATGATCCTGACAATAATTTTATAACCATTAAGTATGACACAGCAGGCATACTGCAGTGGCAAGCCATATACGACGGCGCAGACGGGCAACTGGGCGCATTAGCCGCTGACCTTGTGCTTGATACAGCCGGCAACGTATATATTACAGGCGGTATTTCAATTGAGCGTGAAATAGATTATGCTACCATTAAGTATAATACCAACGGCGTACAGCAGTGGATAGCATTCTACAACGACCCCGGAAATGGTTTAGACAGGGCAAGCGCCATAGGTGTTGATAAGAATGGTAACGTATATATCACCGGCATGAGCAGGCTTGATGAGTCTAACTATTTTGATTATGCCACTATTAAGTACAATGCCGATGGCATGCAAAAATGGATACAAAGATTTAACGGCGTAAACGACCAGATAAAAGGAGGTGCCGATGTCGCATCTGCCCTTGCATTAGATACTGCTGGTAACGTGTATGTAACAGGTGGCATGTCAAGATTGAATACCGGATTGGATTATACCACCTATAAGTATGATGAAAATGCAAACAGGATCTGGAAAAAAACATTCAACGGTTTCAGCATGGGCCCCGACTTTGCCAGGGATATAGCAGTGGATACCAAGGGAAATGTTTATGTAACAGGAACAAGTGATGGGGGCGACTACGCCACCATTAAATACAGCAAAGATGGAGAAACGAAATGGATAAAAAGATATGATGGCCCCGGCCATTCTTTAGATGAGGCAACCGCCATTGCAGTAGATCAAAACGGCAATGTATATGTTACGGGAAGAAGTGTGAACAACCCTGGTGAATTTGAACCAACCGGCGATTACGCCACCATTAAGTACGATAAAGATGGAAATACAAAATGGGTGAAACGCTATGATGGTCCAGGTAACGGTATTGACCGGCCAACAGCCATCGCCGTTGACAATGCAGGCAATGTGTATGTGACAGGGCAAAGCTTTGGCAGTGGAACAGGTGACGACTATGCAACCATTAAATACGCTGCCAATGGTAATCAACTGTGGGTGGCCAGGTACAACGGGCCGGGTAACGCCGCAGATCATGCACAGGCCATAGCAATAGATGCAATGGGCTATGTATATGTTACGGGTGCGGGCACTGGCAGCAACGGAATAAAAGCCTTTACCACTATTAAATACAATGCTGCCGGCGCGAAGCAGTGGACGGCCAAATTCGAAGGAACAGGCTCGCCCGCCAACGATATAGCCATAGATGCTTCGGGCAATGTGTTTATAACAGGGTCAAATGCGGGCAATTATGCTACGCTAAAGTACAATGCAGCGGGCGCCCAACAGTGGGTGGCAACATACGACGGCGGTAACGCCGATGAAGCTATGGCGCTGGCATTGGATGACCAGGGTAATGTGTATGTAACAGGAAGCAGCAGTACCAGCATATTTCTCTTCGCAGACATCGCCACCATTAAATACAATGCAGCAGGTATTCAGCAATGGCTGGCCAGGTACGACGGCCCGGCTGCAGGAACAGATGGAGCTACAGATATTGCAGTAGACAATACGGGCAATGTGTATGTAACGGGATCCAGCGAAGGCATCGGTAGCTCCAGCGATTACGTCACCATCAGGTATGCACAAACACCTCCCATTTCCACTATATCTGCTAACGCAGCAGAGAAACCGCTTGTTACTAACGAACAAGGCTCTGCTACATTAAATGCGAAAGCATTTCCAAACGCATTTACCCAATTCACCAATCTGCAATGGAATGGCACCGGCAAACCGGTTACAATTATTATTACAGATATGCAGGGTAAATTGGTTGAAAAAGGAACGGGTCTTGCCTCCAATGGCATTATAAAGATTGGCCATAACTTTAAGCCGGGTGTATATTTTGCTGAAATAATACAGGGTGCTGAAAGGGTGGTAATGAAATTGATAAAAAATTAAGCAGACTGCACGAAAGGCTTCACGAAAGTGAGGCCTTTTGTTGTAATTTGCCGTACTATGAAACAGTTTTTGTTACTTATTGCCTGCGGCTTTGCGGCTTGTGCAACATCTAAAAAAACGCCTGCTAACCGCCTGCTCTACTCGCAAAAGGCGGTTGAAAACCGTGCATTAAAAAGCTTCGCTTCTAATCGTAATGTTCAACAACTGGATAAGGCTCACTGGGATTATGTACCAGGCTTAGTGGCTTTTAGCGTGTTGAAAGCCTGGGAGCAATATCCTGAAAAAGAAGAATACTACCGGGTAGTAAAAGCCTATGCCGATCATGTATTACAGGGACAGGATACTGTAAAAGTTGGCCAAAGCAATATTGATGATCTTGCAGCAGGTAAGATATTTTTTACATTATATAAGACTGAATTAAAAAAGGGGTACACGGCAGATGCCAATAGATATAGGAACTGTGTTACTTTTTTAAGGAATAAGCTGAAATATAACCACAGTCGTATTGATGCTCCCAAACCAGGGGCTGGCGGTTTTTACCACAAAGCACAGTATCCTAACCAAATGTGGCTGGATGGTTTATACATGGGACCTGCCTTATATGCCGGCTGGCAAAATGCTTTCGGGCAAGAGACTGCAGATAATTTTGACTCATGGTCAGATATTGCATTGCAATTTAAGATCCTTAACAAACACACCTACGACCCGCAAAAGCAATTGAATTATCATGCCTGGAGCGCCGATCCTACAGATGAGAACTCGTTCTGGGCTCGAAAAGAGGGTGAATTTAAAGGTTGCTCGTCTGAATTTTGGGGTAGAGGAATGGGCTGGTACTTTGCGGCGCTGGCAGATGTACTCGAATTAATGCCTAAAAACCATCCCGACTATAAAGCATTAACCGATATTATAAACCAGGTTGCGGCTGGATTAGCCCGTTATCAGGATCAACGTAGTGGCGTTTGGTATCAATTGTTGCAGTATGATGAAACTAAGAAAGCCGATGGAAAAGGTGATTCTATTTCGGGAGAAATATATAATAAATGTAGTAGTGCCAACTACCTTGAAGCGTCTGCTTCATCTATGTTTACTTATGCTTATTTAAAAGGTATCCGCTTAGGTCTGTTAGATAAAAATAAGTACACGTCCGTAGCTAAGAAAGCCTATCAGGGATTGTTAACAACATTCATACGTGACGGACAAAATGGAGAAATGGATATTATCCAATCCTGCGCTTCGGCGGGTTTAGGACCGGCAAAAGATAAATCCCGTACAGGAACTGTAAATTACTATCTATGCGGAACAGATGTAATTGTAACACAGAATGAAGGAAAAGCTATAGGGCCCTTCATTCTGGCTAGTTTAGAATATGAGTTAAAAATCAATTAATTACGACACCTAGTTCTCTTTAACCAATTACATTTTTCAAACTCAGCCAAAACTTTCCTTTAATTACCGCCAAACGGAACAGCAAAGTACACTTTGTAACTAAAAAAGTTCTAATCCAGAACTAATAAAGTTACATTCCGTAGCAAGGATCATCCATGATTTTATGCAACTTTAATGTTATGCGAACAGATGAGCGATACATCGCAGTAAGAAGAATGATCCAGGCCGGTGATATCACAATGTTAAATCAGTGCTTCAATATTATTCCTAAATCAATTGTAGCAGAAGATCTGGGTGAACATAAAGGACGTTATAGCACACGGCTCACTGGAATTGAAAACATGACGTATAAAGATATTAAGAACTTAAGCAGTTTATTCGAGATTGACATCACTATAGTTTTCAAATTAATAGATAATCAGGCTCGCTCAAACGAAGCCAGCAAGCAAAGTGTTTTCGATAATAAAAACTAGCGTTCTTCCACGCGATACTTCACACATCCTATAAAGCTTCACGCAAGTGAAGCTCTTTTATTTTATTTAACAATTGTTCTGATCCCCCTATATTACCAGACTACAGATTAAAAAAGAGGCTGCCTACGTGACAGCCTCTTTATAATATTAAGCGGTTAGATCTAAATAAAGCTTAGGTGGTTTTATGCTCACCCGAGACTGTAAGCGCTTGATTCTTTAATTGCGCAATTTGTTGGTTATTTTGATTTAAACTAGCTGCAGTCTCTTTTAAATTCCTTGTGATATCCTTTAGACTATTATCAATTATATCGAGCAATCTTGAGTTTAATTTTTTAGCATCTTCATAATGCGCTTCCATCTTTCTTGCCAAATCTTCAGCTTGCTTGCTACGCTCTTTATGTAAGTCTATTATCACCTGACGATCAGAAAGAATTTGATTTAATAACCTATCATAATCCTTTGTGTACAACACCACATCTTCCTCGACTTTTGAAAATGGTTCATCCGATGTTGTATTTTGCAACCCTAATCCCTTAGCGTAATTTTCAATAGCTTTAAGGAATTTTTTAGTGCCACCCCTGGATAATGCCTGGTCTATATAATTGTCAGAATAGCCAAGTGCTTTCTCTATTTCCCCTCTCTCTATTCCATTGTTTTTTAATAACTCTAATAAATCTTCTATGTCTTTTTTGAAATTCATTTAGCTAAATGAATATTGCATTAAACAATATTAAAATATTGCGAAAAGCAATAATTATTATTTTTAGTATTGTATTTTCTATATATATTTGCTGACCATCACAAAATAACACAATCAATTGAAATACCATCAATAGATGGGTAAAGTGTTTTGCATTCCTTCTAGTTACAAAGAATAATTCATTAACAGCATATTAAACCAAAGGTGAAAATACCTTAGATGTAAATTTTGTAGCCTAAGGTCTACAAAATTTGCTGTTTTAAATTTATATTGCAAATAATTACGATTCGAAAAAGTTAGTTATCTTTTCTTATCCTCTGATTAGTAATCATTTGCAGCTTTTCCAAAACATTTGCATTGAATTTGCGTTATTAATACGAAAGCCTTAACATGGAAGACGTAAAATTATATAAAGAGAATCTTGAAAAAAGGTTTCATTACCATGTTGGTTTTTGGTCCAGTATAATTGCATTCTTCACACAGAGTTCCCCATACAATGAGGCCATTGATGAAATCCAAAAAAAGGATATTCATGAAGCCTTTAAGTCAGATGCCCAACAGCTCCATAGAGATTTCCAAAACGCATGTACAAAAAATTACAATCTTTTTGGCGTGAGTTCGCCAGGCAAACATTTAGTGGATGCCTGTAAATAGAGGTAGATCGACAGCCAAAAAATCAAAATCCCTTAAAACTACGGTTGCTGCTATGAATAGAAGTAGCCAAGTGAAAGTGCATAAAGACCATCATAAAGGCACTCAAGAAATTACTGGCCAATCTTATCAAGGAATTATTCCTTCTCCTGAAATGATGAAAGAATATAAGGAGATTGATCCTGAATTGCCAAAGAGGCTTGTAAAAGCAATGGAAGATGAAGCTGCCCATAGAAGGCAGGTAGAAAATACTATTATCAAACGAAGTTTTAGATCCAATACTACTAATACATTTATTGGATTTGGTGCACTGATAGCTTTAGGAATATTATCATATCTGTTTATGATCAATGGTTATGCCACGCAAGGGGCAATAATTGCAGGAAGTATTGGTACCGTAATTAGCGTATTCGTCATAGGCAAGGCCCTTAGCAATAAGAAAAAGGACAAGCAAGAATAGCGAAGCATTATGTAATGCGCGAATGCTTTACGCTGTGATTCTCACTTTATCCATTAATACGTTGTTTATTCCAAGATACAAGATTTATCTTAGAATTAGGTAACATGTTGTTATAGCGTTGGATTTATAAGATTACAAAAAAAGCTTTAGGCCCTCACCTAAAGCTTTTTTGTTATAATAGCGATGCGCGTTATCAATACCCCTCATTCTGCGATATATACCCCTCAATATTAGACGCGCCATCAATGGCGGTTTGCGGAATAGGGAAAATGCGTTTGGTTGGGTCTGCATTGCTTTTTTCTGTCCATGTGCCTTCATATTTTCCAAAACGCACCATATCGGTCCGGCGCAAACATTCCCAATACAGTTCGAATCCTCTTTCGCGGAACAACAGATCGAGTGTAATAGCACCCAGCGCAGGTGGTACTACCCTTGCAGTTCTGGCAGCGCGAACAGTATTTACGTCGCTCAAAGCTGTACTTGCTGCATCTCCCCTTCTCAGCTTAGCTTCTGCACGCATCAGGTATACATCAGC
Organism: Niastella sp. OAS944; assembly: GCA_024809215.1. Taxonomy (GTDB): domain Bacteria; phylum Bacteroidota; class Bacteroidia; order Chitinophagales; family Chitinophagaceae; genus Niastella. The sequence continues at coordinate 1,547,732 of JANUBW010000001.1, forward strand.
CAGACGAAGGATCACAATATCATGCTCACCGAAGTTTCGGCCATTCACTGTTGTTTTGCTGAACTCGTATTTCGACACGCGGTAACCGGTATTGTAATTGCTGCCAGCCACCGTAAAATCTACCTGCAAAGTAAAGTCAACCGGCAGGTTTGGTTTGCTACGGCTATCATGATATAGTTTGTCAAGTTTATACTTTCCGCTGGCGCATTTTACAAACACCCCGCCCACTTTTCTTACGCCGTATTGCTGCCCACGTAAGATACCGCGATTGATATTGTATTGGGGTGCATCCACACAACTATCAACAGGGTTTGTATACACACTCATATTTTGTTTAAAGAACCGCGGATCAGCCGCCGCCGGGTCGGTAGGTGCATAAGCATTTGCCCAACTCTGGTAAAAATCAGGTGTAATGGCCGGACCGTCGGTACCGTTGGCATTGGTATTTGTTGCCAATGGCCATTGGTCGCCACTCAGCGAGAAATAAGCCATACGATTATGGCCGGCCAGGTCTGCACGCTGGTCAACAGCAAAGATCAGCTCCTTATTAGTATGGTTATTATCATCGAACAATGAAAAATATTCAGTAGCCAGTTGGTATTGGCCAGTGCCGATGATCTTATCGCAATACTCAACCACTTTATCCATGTCTTCTTTCCTGAAATCGAAAGTAGCGGCATAACGGTTACGGTAAACAGCAGCGTTCAGGTGTAAACGCGCCAACAGACCCCATACCCCGGCCTTTGTCAAACGACCCGGACCAGTAGAAGTAGTTTCCAATACAGGTTCCGCAGCTTCCAGTTCATCGCGGATGTATTCAACGGCATCTTCACCACGCAAGACCTTAGATATGCCGTTAGGATCTTCTTTTTGGAACACTACATCAAACATATCAAGCAGCATCAGGTTGTAGTACGCCCGCATAGCCCTGGCCTCTGCAATGAACAATTTGGCGCTGGGATCAACATTCGATTTCAATCCCGATATCGCAGTAAGCGCTCTTGAAATGGCCACGGTAAGATTGTTCCATGTATTACGCACGTTGGGGTCTGTACTGGTAGTTACGTGTTGATGCAGTGAGATATAAATACCATTGTCGCCCCAATCGGTACCACCACGGTAGGGTAAAATGGCCTCATCGGTAGAGATCTCCTGTAATGCCAGATAGTTGGTGTGCAGGAAGATGTCCTCCAGCTTGGCATATACGGGGGCTATCAAACCTTCTGCAACCTGTTGATCGGTAAGGCTGGTGGGCGAATACTCATCCAGCACTGTTTCATTTAATTTAGTACAACTGTTGATGGTGGCTGCAGCAAGAACCATGAACAGTATGAATATTTTATTTTGCATAATTCAAGATCTTAGAATGTAACATTTAAACTGAAAATAAATGACCGTGCTTTAGGATAGCTGAGATAATCGACGCCATAGGAAAACACGTTATCAATCTGCCGGTCGATATTTACTTCCGGATCAAATCCATCATATTTGGTGATCACAAACAGGTTCTGTCCCGTTACAGACAAACGCAAAGCATTTACCCACTTGCCAATGCCCAGTTTATCGGGGTTTACCTGGTAGCCGAGCGAGGCATTGTTCAAACGCAGATAGCTGGCATTCTTCAAATAACGGCTGCTTACCCGGGCAGGGTTGTTAATAGATTCATTGGGAAACTCATTGGCCGCTGAAGTAGTATTTACGTTCTTTGCAATTTTCGCTTTATAGAAAAATGAGTTGGCCGTATTATCATATATCTTATTACCACCAGTTCCATTAAAGTTTACGTTCAAATCGAATCCCTTCCAGGAAGCACCGCCATAGAAGCTGTACAATACTTTCGGCAAAGCAGTTCCCAGCGCCATCCTGTCTTTATCGGATGTAATGTTATCCTTGTCTCTATCGAAGAAGGTACTTAAACCATTGTCGTCAATGCCCGTCCATTGCAGTAAGTAAAAAGTACCGATGGGTTCGCCATTCAAATAACCGTTAATAGTAGCCGATGTAAGTCCAGAGCCCTGGGCTGAACCAGACGGAATAATAGAATAAGGAGAATTCCTTACTTCGTTTTTAATATAAGTGAAATTACCGCCTACATTGAAAGTAACACCGAAGCTTGATTTTTTGCGGTAATCGATATCGAATTCAAGCCCCTTGTTAACGATTTCCATATCCTTTACATTGGTGTAACCGGTAACAGCTGGTTGAATGGGATCGGCGGGATTCACCAGCATCAGGATGTTGGTGGATACTTTACTGAACACATCGACAGAACCAGAGAGCTCACCATTCCATAGTGCATAGTCCAACCCGATATCAGTTTGTTTGCTTTCTTCCCATTGCAGATCGGGATTGGCAAGCCTGTTGTAAACGATGCCCGATGGGTAAGCGCCTGTGGCATAGAGTGGATAGCTGAAGCCGGCGCCGGTAGAAGAAACGAACAATCCCTGCGTTTGCCGGGGCGGGATCTCCTGATTTCCGGTTACACCCCAGCCTGCTCTTAATTTCAGGGTGCTAAAAATGGAGTTGCGCATAAATTCTTCTTCAGAGATCTTCCAGCCGAGAGAGAAAGAAGGGAAATAACCATACTTGTTGTTACCACCGAACTTGGTTGAGCCGTCGGCCCTGAAGTTAACAGTAAGCAGGTATTTGTTATCATACTGATAAGTGACCCTGCCGAAGTAAGATTGCAGCTCACTGTTCACGGCATAACCACCGGGGCGGTTATTGGCAAGTGTGAGCTCTGTACCTACACCTGGATTATATATAGGATCTATTGGTATAATAGGCAGCTTGTTGATGCTATAGTTCCTGCCCTGCAGGAATATTTTCTGATAGCTGTAACCAGCCAGTGCAGAAATATTGTGTTTGCCCCTGATCGTATTGTAGGTCAGGTAATTTTCAAGCAGCGTGTTCCTGTTATAAGTATTAAAGGTTTCAAGCCTTCCATCCCGTGCCGGTTGTACAAAGGGCAATGATTCCACATCCCGTGCACCATCTGACCTGTCTATACCAAAGTTCAGCTTAAACACCAACCCTTTTATAATGGTAACGGAGGGCGTAATGTTACCGATCACCCGCGTTATGGAGGATATGTCTTTATCGAGATCCAAATTAAGGAGCGGGTTATTCATAGAGATGAAAGTGGCCGGTTTACCATCGGGGCCATAAGGTGCATAGGTTGGGTTATTAGCCAGCGCATCACCAATCAATGTGGTAATGGGCGGGCGCTCATTGCGTGTATAGCTAACATTCAGGTTTGCATCGATCACCAACCGGTCATCTAACAGTTTTTGTGTGGCATTGAAGCGTCCTGAATAACGGTCCATGAAATTTTTCTTCAAAATACCTTCCTGCTTTTGCGCACCAAAGGAAGCGTAATAGATGAGTTTATTTGAACCACCTCTTAAACCGAGGTTATAGTTTTCTGTATGGGCGGTACGGGTCACTTCATCCATCCAATCGGTATTGGCGCCTTTATCATCAAGTACCCCACCCGATTCAACTACCTTATTGCGGAACTCGTCGGCTGAATACACATCTATTGGCCGTGCTATTTTAGAAATGCCGTAACTGGTAGAAACTTCTGCTATTGAACTGCCGGCCTTTCCTTTTTTAGTGGTAATAATGACCACGCCATTAGCGCCACGGGCGCCATAAATAGCGGTAGCAGATGCATCTTTCAAAACGTCAAAGGTTTCTATATCGGCCGGATTGATAAAAGCGAGCGGGTCGCCAGTGCCACCGGTGCCTGAATTGTCGAGCGGTAATCCATCTACCACAAACAACGGCGTACTGTTGGTCCTGATACCACCTGGGCCGCGAATAGTGATTGACAATGCGCCGCCAGGTTCGCCAGTTGCAGAAGTCACGTTCACTCCAGACACTTTACCTTGCAGCAATTGTTGCGGTGAATTGATGATGCCTTTATTAAACCCTTCAGCTTTTAATGTTTTTATAGAACCTGTAACATCTTTTTTACTTTGCGTTCCGTAACCAACAACAGCAACCTGGGCCAACTCGCCCTGGTCGGCGCTCAGGATCACATCAAGTGAGGCAGCGTTGCCTTCTACCGGCACTTCCTTAGATAAATACCCTATAAAACTTATTATCAGTATTGGATTGGCACCGGTTACATTTAACTTGAACTTGCCATTTACATCGGTACTTGTAGCCTGTGGGCCGTTTTTCGATCTGACGGTTGCACCCGCCAGGCCCTGCCCGTTAACGTCTTTAACGGACCCCGAGACCTCCGATCTTTTTATAGCAGCCTCCTGACCGGCTGCACGGTCGGGGATAATTAAACAAATACTGCCAAGCATCAATATACATAGAAGCTGTAAGCAGTAGCCTGATTGATAAAGTCTGTTCATTTGTAGCAGTTAATTTTGGTAATAGAATAAAAGCGCGCAAAAAAGCAATCCGTTTTCAGCGTTGCGGATAGTTAACCAGAAGTAAGCAGGTAATTAATTCAACAGGATCAGGTTCACAACAAATTAATAGTTATGCATGGGGTATTAACCGGACCGGTATGATACAATATTTTATGAAGAGGCATTAATGAATGGACAATAGAATACAGAGGGAGAGATAATGCAGTTATGCTCTGGTGTGTATATCATAGCAAGCAGTTTTAGAATGAACTGACAATCGCACTACTAATATAGCCTTTTTTACATTTCAGCAGGGATATTTTACGAAACCGATTTCGTAAGATAATCCATGTCTGGCGCGATTGAGGCAGAATGAGTTATACCCCGGAACTGCTATCGGTTTTCTTTTCTTTGTTGTACTTTTTAAAAAGGTCAAGTTTGAATTTTATATTTCCATCCTCACCCGGCTTCCCGCGTATAAAAATGCTTTTACCTCCCTTTTTATCAACGCCAATATTCTCCGGGTTATAATCGTCATCACGTTTTTTAAGGTTGCTCAAAGGCACCTGTATACTTAAATCGGTAGTGCCTTTTTTGTTGTATATGCCTTCTATGAATATCGACATAACACTGGACTGAATTTCCATTCGGTTGATCTTTACTTCCTGGTTACTTATTTCAAGCCGGTTCTTTAATTCAGCAAACCTGATGTTGTCAAAATTTCTTTTTTTAAATATAAACCGTTGTAATTTTTTTATAGGTTCATAATTATTGAGGGCGCCATCTTTAAGGGAGAAATCTACCTGGCTCACGATGGTGGAAGGAATAACATGGCCGTCATTGTCAATTTTCATGGAAGCCTCAATATCTGTACTTAGCTTTCCTTCGAGGCATTGGGCCGTAAGGCCATCCTGTCCAAAATTATTAAACCCGGCAAATACCTTACTAACATCCACATTATCCATGTGTACTTCCAGGTTAGCCTGATAAAAATTTGTTCGGCTTAACAGGTCACCTTTAACGGCGAAATGCCCACCTGAATGGTCCATGCTTACGTTATTGATAATGTAGCGATCATTAAGGAGTGTAACATCGGCCAGGACATTTCTTCCTTCAAAATTTTTATAAATAAGCTTACCTGCATTTAATTTCACCTGAAACCTTCCCCTTTCTATAAAATCATCGAGCTTATCGGCAATGGTTTGCAACGTAGACTTTTTTGCCGATTGCCGCCTGCCCGATTCTTTTGATTTGCACATGTATAAAAACTGGCCCAGGTTCATGACGGGCATATGAATGTTCCAGTTGATATTTGCATTATCGGGTTGGGTATTAATGAGTGTAAGCAGGCTTTTGGCCTGTCCATCCATAGTTATGGCATTGTTTAACACCTCGCATTGAAGGTTTTCTACAAACACATCCGAGTTTTTAAAAACCAGCCTGCCATTCACTTTTTTCATTTCTACCTTTCGCGGAATATATTCAATGAGTGCATCTTTAAATGAAACTGTACCGTTTAAAAAAGAGTTTGTATTATCGTTTTTCACCAACGGTCCAACATAATTCAATTGTACGTTTCCTTCGCCTTTGTTCAAATACAAGGTCTTGCTTCCTATTAGTTCGTTTAATTGGGTAAGCGGGAAATTGGAAGTGAGATCGCAGCTAAGCAAAGGTTCATTCAGATCGAGGATCTTAATATTTTTTGATTGAACAGGCAGCCCATGCCAGTTCGCTGTAAAGTCATTTAATTCAATTTCTGAATTTGGATCTTTTCGGGGCAGGCCTGCTACCGCTTCATTGCTGTAAAAGCCATTGAAGTTAGCCTGTTCAAAATCCATGAACAGAGTTTTTAAATTAACATCCCGCGCCTGCCATGTTACGTAAACTTTAGGGTCGCCACCTTTAAGCGCACCGTTTATAGCCGCGCTTGCGTTCAGTGGCTTATTGATATCAACAATGGAAAGAGCGTTGGCCAGCTTTTGTGGCAGGGCCGATCTTATAAAATCGTATGAAACCCTGCTTGTATGTATGCGCAGATTGTATTGCGGTTGCGCGCTTGCCAATTCCAATTGTGCGCTCACATTAAAAGGATGGCCGGATATTTGGATGTTAATACTATCGAAGGAAAGGATTTTTGGTTCTTTTTGATATAACACATTAAAATGGCCAACGAAAACCTTGTCTTTCAAAAAGCTTCCCCTTACTGTGTTGAAGGCAAGGCTTTTTACCAGGATGTTGGTTTTGGTGGAGAATACAATACCATCTTCCTTACTATAAACTCCTGCCTTAAGCTGATTAATGACCAGGTCATACAATTTTTTCTTCTTCCTGTCATCAACAGTAAAGCGAACATTTTTTAAAACTATGTTCTTTAATTCATTTCTTACTTCGCTTTGCTCATTACTATTTGCCGAATCCTTTTTTACCTGAAGCAGATAATTATTGGTATAACCTGTTGAATCTGTGTATAAATATAATTCGCAGTTCCTAAGCCAGATGCCTTTTATGGGCGGCCGATGATCGATCAGTTTTAACACATCTATGCTGACAAATATCTCCTTCCCTTTAAAAAACGTATAATGATGAAGATTAAAAAGCGAGTCTGTTATATTAACATTCTGAAGTAAAACCGATACATGTGGGAAGTTCCTGATAAAGCTTAGTTCAATATTTCCAATATTTACCCGACCATTTATCTGGTTACTAATTTCCAGGGTAACCTGCCTTATGATCTTTTGTTTATTGGCCGATACATATATAACAACAGTAATAACCAGTACCAATACAACCGCCAGAAACAATTTTAATATCCTAACAAGATATGTAAGATGTTTTTTCAGACGGAAAATTTAGAGGTGATAATGTATTACCTCTAAGAATATAAAAAACCATGCCCGCCTGGTTTATCTTTTACGCCAATGGCCCGCTCACGCCATTAAATTCTTCAATTAAAGCAGGCACCTCTTCGGGGGCGCCATATGGGGTTTCAAGTTGTTTCCAAATATCAGGTGCGGTCAATGGCAACATGGTATAGTTTTATTTTTATTCAAGGTAAGGAATTGTAAAATTAGAATGCCGCCCCATCTATTTCGAAGCGGCATTTTCGTTTATGTCGACTAAACTATTTAGCCAAAACAATCTGTTTGCTCTGAACTGTTTTACCATTCACTTCAAGGGAGACAATATAAATACCGGAAACCACTGTACTTTCTCCCAGCGTAAAGGTTATGCTGCTGCTGTTTGCCTGTTTAACATCAAACCGCCTGATCACCTTGCCTGCCTGATCGCTGATATTTATAAAAGCATTGGTGCTTCCTGAGGGGTAGCTATACTTGATAGTAGTACCTGATGTTACCGGGTTGGGGCTTACATCCAGGCTGCTGGTTTTTACAACATCTATTTCTATACGGCCATTGGTAATGGTTAACAGCTGTTGCAGTTGTTGCAAAGTGTTTTCCAGCTTTTCAATTCTTTCCTGCAACGCAGTTATTGTACTTGCATTAGTTACTGCAGTTTGACTGCTAACATAAACATTACCATCGTTGCCAACAACCAGCGCATTACCAGTACCGGCCGGCAAATTTTCGAACCGAACACTGCCGTTAGTATGTAACCTGGCGGTAGGTGCAATGGTATTGATGCCAATATAACCATCGCTGGTAACCCGAAATGCTTCGGTGGTGTTAGGACCTGTAGTAAGCAGGATATTGCCACCCGGAGTGATAGATTGAATTATAAAATCGCCCGACTTTGCGGTGGGGCTATAATGTCCTGATGCAGTAGCAAGACCAATTTTGGCCCAATTAGAGGGCGGCAAGGTATGTGTTGCAGAAAACAATATAGATGGTCCCGAACCGGTAAGCGCCAAATTCGCATCGGGATAATACCCGTTATTAGCAATGTGCAGTAATCTAACAGGGTTGGTTGTGCCAATACCTACACTACCGCTGTTATAATAAACATTACTACCATTTGTGCCCCATTGTGCCTGTGCAGCTTGTGAAAGAAAAATGCCTGAGAGCAAAACCAATGCTGTTCTGGCTTTAGAATAAAGTATAGATGTTTTCATAATGTAATTCCAGTTTTTTATTAAAGGTAATTACATCAGTTTTACAGGGCAGGTTGAGTTAACAAGCGTGCAGTTTTAGCAATAGGCGTGCAGATTTAGCCAATAATCGTGTAGATCATTTAGAGCCCTGTTGTAAACCGGCGAAATAGTTTAAATACGCTTACCCGCCAACATATGTGGCTTACAGGCGCCCTATATATTCCCATCGGAAATTATCCATCGCCCACCCGCAATAGCTTATGGCAACAACTTCTGCGCCCGGTACAAATTATCGGTCGACTGCAGGATCTTCGCCTTTAGCTTCGGATTGTAGTTGGGATACTTTAACAGGAATTGCTGCACCACCTGCCAGGCTTCCTTTGTTTGGTATGAACCGAACGTGGAACTCAACCAGTTTTGCGGAAAGAAGATATCGCCCGTGCGTTGGATCTCTTCAACCAGTTCAAGACTTTGAGGCAAATACTTATATGAGGTTGATTGGCGTAATGGGTGATGAAGATATGCCAGCGCAGTTCCTACCCAGGCTTCCTTTGCCCTGTTCTTTCGCTCAGCAAGGCTGGCAAAGAAACTGTCCCTATCTGCAACGCTGGCCGATAATGCCGGCAACAGAAAATCTAAGCGTGCTTTTTTATCGGCATCTTTCAGGCGGTCACACTGTTGCGTTATAACCGATGATGCAGTATCATTCTTCAATGCAATAGTAAGCGCCAGTGAAATATAATCCTCTTCTGCCAGTTTAATACCTGCAGGCGGCTGCTGTTGTTTCCACACCTCATACATGCGCTTGCCTGCTACTTCACTGGTATACACATTTTGATAAGCCCTGAACAATAACTTTTTATTATTCGGCTGCGTTTGTTCTTCCATAGCTTTCCACAATGCCTCTTCTAACTGCGACGCAAATGCGGCACGGTCATTGGGCTTACTAAACGCCCAATAAAGACTGGTGATGTAACTGGTAAGAATTCTGAGATTGGTCTCTTCCTTTTCACTGATTAAACCTTTGGTGAGCAATGCAAGCAATTCTTTGGGCGACAAATACCGGCCCGACAATACATTCTCATAAACATTTACATAAGCAGATGCACGACTCACCGCACTCTTCAGACTGAAGATCTGCTCCTGCATGATCTTATCGGCCGGAAAAAGTCCATACCCTATTCCATCTGCATTGAACAATATAAACTGTGGCTTAGCCAGTCCTGTCGCAGCTTTCAGTTGCATGTTGGCAGTATTCATATGAACGGGAATGGTGCTAATACTATCAGCATACACCAGCGTTACCGCAAAAGCCTGTGGCCAAATGCGCGCCGCACCCGATTCGGGACGTTGAGTTATATTGAGTTTATCAATCTTATCGCCTTTATAACTTACTGTATAATCGAAAACGGGGCGACCGGGTTGATTTACCCATACCTTGTTCCAGCTTATAAGATCGTACTTACTGTATTTGGCAAGGATTTGCACAAGATCGTTCCAGGTAGCATTGGCGTAGGAATATTTATGAAGATATTCTTTTATACCTTTCTGAAAATTCTCTTTCCCCATCAGTAATTCCATCTGCCGCATCATAATGGGAGCTTTATGATAGATGATGTTACCATACATACTACCCGCCTCCTGCAGATTATCGAGTTGCTGGCGAATGGGATTGGCGCCAGGCGTACGATCAACGCCATAAGCGGCGGGATAATGATCTTGCAGAAATTGTAAATTGAACGTTTCTTTCCCCATCAATTGCTCAATCACTTTATCGGCCATAAAATTGGCGAACACTTCTTTCATCCACACATCATTGAACCATTGCATGGTTACCAGATCGCCAAACCACATATGCGCTGTTTCGTGCGAAATAAGATTGGTGCGTGCAAGCAGCTGGTCTTTCGTAGGTTCTTTCAAAAACAGTGATACCGCTTTGTATTGCACTTCACCGGGATGCTCCATACCGCCAAACTGAAAATCGGGAATGGCCACAAAACCAACTTTCTGAAAAGGATAACGAATACCCGTCCATGCTTCCAAAAAACGAAGCGCATCGGCATGAGCCTGAAATATGGAATCTACATTGCTACCGGGGTCAGTTTCGCGATAAAGAAATTCTGCATTATACCGCCCCACCTGTTTTTGCGCGCGGGTATATTTTCCGGCGGTAAAAGAGAAAAGGTATGTAGGTAATGGATCTGAATCGGTAAAATTATAAATGGTTTGTGAACCGTTGCGGGCGCTGTCTTTCAATTTACCGTTGGCCAATACTTTCCAGTCGGCTGGTACACGCAAGGTCAATGCAAAACGTGCTTTCAGATCGGGCTGATCGAAACAGGGAAAAACGGTACGGGCACGATCGGGAACGAACAGTGCATACAGGTAATCTGCATTGCGGTTCAGCGAAGCATCGCCAGCGGTAAATTGTAGCCCAATGGTATTATTGCCTTTATGCAAATGCGTGGGCGCAATAACAATATGCTCATTTTCGAGCTTCGGCGTAATCGTTTTGCCATTAACGGTCAATGCTTGTAAATGATCGGCCGGCTGTTTGAAATCGATCTGTAGCGGTTGTGTGTTAGTTTTCAAACTCAGGTATATAGTTTCTGCAGCCTGTATACTTTCGTTTTGGGTAGCGGGAATTGTAAAGTCGAGCTGGTAACGAATATCAGTTATCTCTGCACGACGGTGGATTGCCAATTCGCTTGAAACGCCTGTGGTTACGGTTTGCTGTGCAATAGCAGAAGAGCCGATGACGAGCATCAGGCATATATTTCTCAAAATCTGGATCATGTGTAATTTAAGTTGCCAGCAGCAATATTAGCCGGTTTGGGCATTATTTCAAAACGTAATACCCCGTTAATACACACAATTCTTTATTCTCTTGGGTTTTGAACGATCTTACTACCGGTGATAGCGTCTTCAGGTATTGGTAAAGTATATCGAAGATCATTTGGCGGAAGCTGATATAAATTATCGTTCACTTTGCGGCGTAACCATATTCCGGCGCCTTCTTTGTTTAAGCGTCTCAGATCTGTCCAGCGGAGTCCACGAAATACGAGTTCTTTTTTGCGTTCTTCAAGGATCAGTTGTACAGCGTTCCTTATGGAAGCTGCGCTATAAGGTTGAAATGAGTTTGTTGCGTACCTGTTCTTTAATAAGATATTTAGATCTTCCAATGCCCCTTGTATGTTACCGATCCGGGCTCTGCACTCTGCTCTGATCAGGTATACTTCGTCGGTGGCAAGACCGCTGAAAGAAAACTGGTTTCCTGTATAGCTGGAACTGTATATATGCTGATTATTGGAGTATGGCTTAAAAAAAGCATTTCTTCGAAGGTCGTCAACAGCGTAGGACGCGTATAAGGCGCTATCTACCATACAACCATATCCCGTTCTTGCAACTATAAACCCATTACTACTCAGCAGGTTGCTGTTATACAGGATCTCGTCATTCAAATTTGAAATTGGAAAAACTACTGCATAATTCAGCGAATTATAATCCATAAGTTTAGAGTACTGTTGTAAGCAGCTATCAGCATAAGCACCAGCTTTCGTATAGTCTCTCATACTAAGAAATACCCTGGCCAGCATAGCATAGGCTGCCGGCTTAGAGGGTTGGCTGGGATATACCTTATCTCTTAGCAACCTTCTTGCCTGTAGCAGGTCGGCGATCACCTGCTCGTAACTGGCCTTCATGGAAGCCCTTGAGTATACAGAATTGATATCGGGCGTAAGAGGTAGTGCAATGCCGTTATCGCTCAATGCGGTGGTACTTTCGTAGGGCACTGCAAACACCTGTAACAAATTATAAAAGGCATAAGCCCGTAAAAAACAGGCTGAGCCTTCAATATTATTCTTTTCAGCTTGTTCTATGTCGCTCACATTTATATCCAATAGTGCATTTATCACTTCATTGGCAATGTATACCTGCGAATATGGGATGGAATAATCAGGAACATTGTTCTGCCCTTCAAAAATATCAACCTTCCAGGTATATGCATTTTGCTCTGGTTTGCTTACATACGAAAAAAGGCGGGTTTCTATATAATAGCTATCCGTCGAAGTTTCACCCAATACAGGCGTTTCGTTAAAAACAGCTTTATTATTTAACAGGCTTTGACAATCGGCCAGGGTTTTGATGGTTGATGAATTAGGATCAATCTCCAGGTATTTTCTCTTGCTACAGGCGATAATAGCAAACGTACAGATAAGCAGCAAAATGGGTTGGAAGTAATTCATTGTGGTTTTAAAAGTATGACAGGTTAAAAATGAGCTGTAACAGACAAACTTACATTGAGGGGATCGGGCAGCATGCCCGTTACGACATCAGGATCAAGCTGTTTCTTATTTGCGCTCCACAGAATACCAACGTTGCTCAATGTAATTCCCAATTGCAACCGGGTATTGTTTTGTCTGCTTTTTTGGCTTCTCCAATTATACATCAACTGCAGGTATTGCAACCTGATATGGTCTCCGCGTTCTATTAAAGTTTCACTGTATTGATAAAAAAACTCCCTATTTGCGTCAAAGTAAGGTTTTAAGGCTGGAACAGTAGTAATTCTTTCATCACCTGGCGTCTTCCAGCGTTTATAAAAATCTCCGTGTATACTGGCGCCATTCAACAGGTCAAAAGCATTTAGAGAAGTACGCCTGAAATAATATTTGAACTTACCGGTTATTTGAAATGAGAGCATTAGGTCCCTATAACGTAAGGTATTCGTAATGCTGCAAAAAAAATTTGGCGTACCGGGTCCTATATACTTTAATGATCGGGGATCAGGCGAAGTGATAATACGCAAATAATCCTCACTCGCCATATTGTCAATATAACCAATTGGGTCGCCCCAGCCATCAAGGCCTCGCATTGGAAAAGCAAAAATGGCATCTACCGGATATCCCTTACGCGGAATATAAGTAGCAGGGTTAACATATTGCCAGGCTTCATTCAACAGTAGTTCCCGCGATTGCACCTTGTTGGTAGTATAACTCATCCACCCCTTTGTTTCCCATTCAAATCCCCTTTTTATTTTATTCGATGTACTGATATTCCCGCTTCGCAGATTAATGGTATATATATTCACATCGATACCAAATCCGCTTAAACGGCCGGTATTACTTTTTATCAGCCCCATACCTGAAGTTGGGTCAGCATTAAAATAATCTAACAGCTTATTTCCCCTTTTCCTATAAGCATCAATACTTACCTTTATAAGATGGTGGTGGTTTACTATATCGATCCCTATATTGAGCATACGCATTTCTTCAAATTGCAGGTTTGCATTACCGGGATTATTAATATATGCTATTGGCAGATCGCTTGCAGGATCGTTCACCATGCTGATTGTAGCGCTCCATGGTGTTTGCAAGCTGCCATTGCCGGTTTTGCCAATTGAGCCGCGCAGCCTTAAATAAGGAAATTCTTCCGGATAAAAACTAAATTCATGAAGATGTACCAGCGCCCCTGCAGCCCATAATGGAATAAAGTGTCGATTAGTATTGCTACCAAACTGGTTCGATTTGTCGCGGCGAAAAGAAAATGATACCGTTATTTTCTTTGACCAGTTATAAAAAGCATTACCAAAATAGCTGACATAATAATCGACTGAATCTTTTCGTCCCGCAGCTGCGGGTACCTGATTGCGTGTAGCCGGGTTTGTATATTGTGGAAAATACGTTTTGAAATCGATGGGCGTTTGCGTGTAAGGCAAATTATAGCCATAAAAGCGACTTGTATTGATCCGGCTATTCAATCTTTGCGATTCAGTTCCCCCAATAATGGTGAATTCATTATTCTTCCATCGGGGATTATAATTCAGTTGTACCCGTAAGTTATTAACATTGGTGTTTGATTTATATTCATCAAGTATAGCCCCCGCCGGAATGGGCATTACAATACCTGATGGTGTAACCTGGGCAAATTGATTCCGCAGGTTGCGCACATAATAAGAACTGGCATTATGTTCTATTTCGTGATCGAGTTTTAACTGGCTGAATTGGTATAAGGTCTGTAATTGCAGTGCAGGAAAAATTTTATAGCCGGCCTTTGCATTGGTCATTAAGTATTGATTCCTGCTTACATTATTGGCAAGACGTAATTCCTGTAAAGGGCGCATGCGCCAATCGTGCAAATTGCCATTTCCTACCGTATCTATATAGGTGCTCCGAAACTGATAAGGCACAGGCAAAGGTCTTCCATCAGCATCTGCCAACCGCAGATAAGAAGGGCCATCAGGAGGTGATACAAAGTTATCCAGGATACGATTACCTGAATAAGATACACTGGTGCTATAGGAAAATGCCTTGTTGCGGTACTGCATATTTCCCTGCACTGTTATACGTCTGTGCTCATTCCCCTTTTCATTGTAGAAAGAGCGGCCATAACTCATAGAACCATAATAAGTAAAACTATCACAGCTACCTGATACACTTACTGCATTTTGATTCGTAAAGGCAGGCCGATAAAAATATTTTTTTATATCCTTCCTGATGTCATTGCTTTTGAAATCGTTTAGAATGGCATCTTTCTGTTCGGCAGTAAAGTATCCTTTTTTATACTTAATTAATGTTTCTATTACCGGAGTAACAGGTACATTCAAATTAAACCTCTCAATAGCTCTATAAACGTGATCTTCGAACATATTTTCTTCCAGCAAAACATAATCTTTCGCCTGCACAGCAGGCATATAATTAACATCAGGCCGGTGACTATAGGTTAAAAAACTGTTGACCGAAAACTCTAAAGGTTGATTTTTGCTGGCCTTATTAGTTTTAATTATAAAAACACCGTTCGCAGCTCGGGTACCATAAATGGCGGTTGCAGATGCATCTTTGGCGATGGTGATGCTTTCAATATCATTTGGGTTCAGCATATACAGATCACCGTAAAAAGGAAAATCGTCAAGGACCACCAATGGCTGTGCATTGCTGTAAATGGTACTACGGCCACGAATGGAGCCCATATTCACAATTGTTCCCGGATTTGTTTGTAATGCAGGTAAATAGCCACTGAAGCCATATTTAAAACTTTCTTGCACATTAAAAGTCGGCACTTGTGCAGCAACAAACGGAGGCGTTCTAAGCACCATATAGGAACCGGTAACATTTTCCTGAGGTATCTCCTGGTAACCGGTATGCACAACAACAACAGGAGGTAGTTCATTAACGACCTTTGAAAGTTCGATTATGATAGTTGAGTGATCTCCTATCAGATATTTTTTACTTCCATAATTTAAATGGGTAACTAACAGTGTATCAAGCGGACAAACACGCTGCAATTCAAATTGCCCCTTCGAACCGGTATATACGCTTTCCCGGTTTCTTAAATTACTAACCATTACCTCCGGCAACGGATCGCCATTTACATCCACTACCACCCCCGTAACATTGAGTAGCTTCCATTGCATGCTTAACATGTCATCAGCATAAGAAAATCTAACCGGAAGCCTGGCCGATAAAAGATCAAGCACATCCTGTAATTTTGTATCTTTTACATGAATACTCACGGGAATGTCCATCAGCTCTGCAGGTGCGTAAAAAGCGCATTTCAGCTCCTTAACGATTTTATAAAGGGGCACATTTTCGAATGAAAGCGTAATTCTTCTGTTTTCATTTTCGGTAATTATCGGTTGTGATATTCCTGTAATGAAAAAGTGCATAAACAAAACACCTAAAATATAACGCACACGCATGTTTCTAATATTACTTTGAAACGATTAGTGTGTCGCTGGTTTTTCCGATTTTAATTTCCCTGTCTTTTAAAATCTTCTTAATTAAATCCTGGAGAGGCGTTGACCTTCGAAACTTACCAGTAAAATGCCCAGTAGGCAGTATGCCATTGTATATAATCTTCACGTTATACCAGTGCTCAATTTCCTCTATAATTTCAGGAATAGATTTATCGTCAAAATAAAACCACGCTTCTTTCCACGCCGTTATCTGGTCTTCATTCAACCTGTTATTAACTGAAAATCTTCCTTTTGAATAACTGGCCTGCTGCCCTGGCAGTAATAACTTAGATTCCCTGCTGCCGTTTGAGATAATTTGTAAACGCCCTTCAATCAGAGATGTTCTTATATAATCGGTTTCGCGATATGCATCAATATTAAACGAGGTGCCGGTTACTTTAATAGTCACCTGATCTTTTAACTTAACGAAAAATGGGTTTTCAAGATTGGCCTTTACCTTAAAAAAGGCCTCGCCATTCATCTCTACCCGCCGTTCATTTTTAGAAAATTTAAGAGGAAAGTGTAGTTGACTCGAAGCATTGAGATCTACCACAGAACCATCTGCAAGCGTTATCTGATATTGCCTGCATGGCGGAATAGATAATATTATGATGCCCGGGTCTGCGACTTCATCACTAAGTACAAATGGCACATACGCCAATGTTGATCCATGTTTCTTAAATGGCATGCCTGCAGCAATAAAGGCGTCGTCAGGCAACCTATCAGGTTTAATGACAGATCCATCCTGAAAAATAAGTTCAGGTTCTTGCTCTGTGGCAGCATATTGTTTAACCGGTATCGCAGATTCGGTATGGGTAAACTGCCGTTGAATGGATATATGATATACAACTGGTATTACTACCGCTGCTATCGCTGCCGCTGCCGCAGCCATACTAAGGTAATTCACTTTTTTGGGGTTCGCTGAATCGCATTGCTCTTTAAAACGTTTCCAATGGCAACCAGGTTTAATTTTTACGAGGTCCTGTAACCTTTTTATTATTACTTCCTCTTTAATGAAATGCCCCCCTTCATTCTCAGTAGTCATCAGGTCTTCTTCAAAGCATGTATCCGTGATGTATGGATCGCTGTATTGGCTAACAGTATTATTAAATTGTGAAGCATACTCCCTTATTTTCTCTTTTTGTTCAGCGCGCGATAATAGTTTCCAGGCCGTTAACTTCTTTTCCATCCGAAGGGCGTTTTCATATTTGCCTGCAAGCTTTCCTGTACTCTGCGTATTATTGGCCAGGTCATCTTCATAATACGCCTTCAGGTGGGGCTTTTTTTCAAAGCATTTATTGGTAACGATCCGCCGTATCGCCGCAGTGATGGCCTCCTCGTTGCGCAACCCCTCATTAAAACTTATCTCTAACAATGTATGAAGCGCAACTTCTTCAGCATCATGCTGATTTTGCAGCAGACATTGGGCATAGATGTAGCACAAATAATACTTAGAACAAAAATCTTTATAGGCCGAGTTTTTCCAGAACATATAATTTATGATCTTGGTTTTGGTTTACTTAAACTTGGGATAATTAATGTGTAGCAGACACAAAATGGGAGTCGTTGCGATTAGATGGTTGGGAGGGCATACTGCCAAAAAGTCCGACCCACAAATCAACAACAATATTTACAAATAACCTATAAATGAGGAAAATTTAAAACTACGTAACGATAACACTATGTCATTATTACGCCTTACCACAATCAACTTACCTCCTGCTTCAAATCATGCCCTGCCTTTTATTTGCAGAGTAACTTCCCTGTGCATTTAAAGCACATTGTATGAAAAAATATTATCTGCTTATATGTTTGTTCGCAACAAGCATTTACGCCGTTGCGCAGCCCTGGGCTAAAAATTACGACCGTGTTGACGCATGCAATTGCGGTCTGGCTCTTGTAAAAAAAGACGGTAAGTTTGGTTTTGTAACCGAACAGGGAAAAGTAATTATTCCACTGATCTACGACGAAGCGCTGGCATTTAACGAAGATCGCGCAGCCATATCAGTTGGCGGCAAATGGGGGTTTATTGACAAGCATGGCAATGAGATCGTAAAGCCCACTTATTCTGAAGTGTATTCATTTCACGAAGGGCTTGCTGTAGTTAGCACCGGACATGAATTTGGTTTCATCGATTCTGTGGGCACTGTTGTTATACCCATACTTTATACAAACGCTCATGGTTTCGCCGACGGCTTTGCATCGGTTTGCAACAAAAAAGGGAAATGGGGATACATTGATAAAGCGGGCAAAGAAGTGATCCCCTATCGTTACAATTATGCCACCTCATTTGCCGAGGGTACTGCACGTGTTTTAATAAATACCACCTGGCATACAATAGATAAGGAGGGAAATATAACCAAAACATTCGTTATGCAATAAACGATCCTAACACGCCTTACGGGCATATTCAATTTGTTTTGAATATGCCCGTTTTTATTTTTTTATTATCCACAAGATAAAGTTAGTAAGCACTGTTTACTTACATTTGTGCTCCCTATAACCCCTACAGCCAAACTAAGCTGTATTCTCAAACTGTTACCTTCTTCACAGCCTTTACACTAATACCCCCTTGCACACTTGTTCGCTTTCCTTAACCGGATAGGCCAACCCCTATGTCTTTTTCCGAACCATGTAAATAAAACGATTCATGAAAACACCAAAGAAACCAATTGTCCTGCTTGTAAGCCTTTTCCTATGTGCCTGGGGGTTTGCACAAACACCCGTTTCCATCAATGGCCAGCTAAAAGTAGTTGGCACTAAATTAACCAACCAAAACGGCTATCCTATTCAGCTGCGCGGTATGAGCTCGCACGGGATACAATGGTACAACCAGTGCCTTACCGATGCCTCACTCGATGCCGTGGCGTATAATTGGGGCGCAGATGTATTCCGTATTTCCATGTATATTCAGGAAGATGGTTACGAAACCAATCCCACCTATTACACCAACCTGGTAAAAACACTGGTGAACAAAGTAACCGCCCGTGGTATGTACGCGTTGATCGACTTCCACATGCTTACCCCTGGCGATCCTAATTACAACACCAGCCGCGCCATTACCTTTTTTACAGAGATGGCAAACACCTTCAAGAACAATAACAACATCCTTTATGAGATCTGCAATGAACCCAATGGCAACGTAACCTGGAATACCATCAAGAACTATGCAGATCAGGTGATCCCCGTTATAAGGGCCATCGATAACGATGCACCTGTCATTGTAGGCACCCGCGCCTGGTCTTCGCTTGGTTTGTCGGAAGGCAGCACCGCCCAGGAGATCTTAAACAATCCGCTAACCTTTTCAAACGTGCTGTATACTTTTCACTTTTACGCCAAGGACCACCGCGATTCTTACCTAAGCCACCTCGACTGGGCCAGCGATCGCCTGCCTATTTTCGTTACTGAATTTGGAACACAGGAAGCATCGGGCGACGGCCCCAATGACCTTGCCATGTCGCAACGGTATATGGACCTGATGCGTACCAAAAAGATCAGCTGGGCAAACTGGAATTTCAGTGATGATGCAAGAAGCGGCGCTGTATGGACAAGCGGCACCTGTTCTGGCACCAACTGGACAACCAGCCGTCTGAAAGAAGCAGGTTTATTCATTCGTAACAACATGCTTAGCCCTGCCGATGATTTTGGCGGAACACCAGGAACTCAAAATATAGCGCTGAACAAAACCGTTACGGTTTCTTCTATTGAAGATGGTACGCTTACCGGCTCCAATGCAGTGGACGGTAATGGCACTACCCGTTGGGCCAGCACCCTGGGTGTAGATCCTCAATGGATAACTGTTGACCTGGGTAATACATATACCATCAACCGCATTAAGATCAATTGGGAAGCGGCCTATGGTAAAAACTTCCTGGTGCAGGTATCTACCGATAACAGCAACTGGACCACATTAAAAGATATACAAAACAATACATCATTAAGCAACGACTACACAGGTTTGAACGGCACTGGCCGTTATGTACGCATATATGGTACCGCCCGTGGCACTACGTATGGTTATTCTATTTATGATCTTGAAGTATATGGCACCCTGGTAGGCGCTTCAACCAATATCGCACTCAATAAGAACGTAACCGTATCGTCTGTTGAAGAACCCGGGCTCGAAGGGAACTATGCGGTTGACGGTAATACCTCCACCCGCTGGTCAGCCACCATGTATGTTGATCCGCAGTGGATCACTGTTGACCTGGGCGCGTCGTATAACATCTCCCGTATCAAATTCGTATGGGAAGCCGCCTTTGCCAAAGATTACCTGGTGCAGGTATCAGCAGACAATGCCAACTGGACGACTATAAAAACGATCACCGGCAACACATCACTCACTAATGACCATACTGGTTTGTCGGCTACAGGCAGGTATGTTCGTATGTACGGTACCGCCCGTGGTTCGGCTTATGGTTATTCTATTTATGAACTGGAAGTGTATGGAACAGCGGCTACTACCCGTATGGCCACAACAACGTCTGTAGCTGCTGAAGAAAGCAAACTGGCGCAGCAGATCCAGGTGTATCCTGTTCCTTCAAAAGATGAAGTAACTATAACCCTGCCTCAGTTAACACAAAAAACGCAGGTAGTAGTAACAGACCTTACCGGCAAAACATATTACACAGGAGTTGCATCGGGCAGTGTGCACAAATTGCATATCAACAAATATCCTGCAGGTATATATGTAGTACAGCTTATTAACGGAAATCAAAAGATCATTAAAAGGATCGTAAAAAAATAGTTCAGCCTTTATTTGCAGTAGAATTCTCACAATAGGGGCGCCTTTCCAGGCGCCTCTTCTCATATAGATAAATATTATCCCCTACCTGAATATTTTATCCCGTATTGATGATGAATACAAGGGGCGCTAATTTGCCGCCTCAATCATAACATCAAAAATCAATACAATGACAAGTAAGAGCGTAACCGTAATAGGGCTTGGAGCAATGGGTTCTGCTTTAGCAAACGCTATGCTGGCAAAACAATTTAAAGTAACGGTGTGGAACAGGAACAAATCAAAAGCTGCCTCGCTCGCTGCAAAAGGCGCGTTTGTTGCAGAAAGCATTACAGATGCTATTAAAGCCAGTCAGCTATTGCTGGTTTGTGTATCGGACTATAAAGCCACCATCAAAATATTTGCAGAAGCCGGCGTTAAAGAATTATTAGCAGGGCGTACAATTGTACAGCTTAGCACCGGCACACCAAAGGAAGCACGGGAATTGGATGCCTGGGCAAAACAAAATGGCGCCAATTGTTTAAACGGAGATATTCTTGCATGGCCCCGCCAGATTGGTACCAATGAGGCCACCATTACTATTAGCGGCGATAATGAAATTTTCAGTCAACATGTAACCGAATTACAAGGTCTCGCCGGAAATATAAACTTCGTAGGCGAAGAACCTGGCACTTCCGCAGTCCTGTTTTCGGCAGTAATGGCTTACCTCGCAGGCAATTGGATTGGCTTTTGTCACGGTGCGCTTATTTGCGAAAATGAAGGCTTTAGGCCAGATGCATTTGGCGAGCTCATCCATAACATCTCCCCCATTCTTGCAACAGAATCAAAACATATGGGTCAGGTGATCCAAAATAATAAATTTACCGACCCCGAAAGCACCATCAACACTACTGGTCTCGATCTTCACCTGCTTGTGCAACAAGCTGAAGAAGCAGGGATCAGTAAAGAGCTTCCTCAATTTGCAGCAAATATTTTTCAACGGGCAATAGATGCCGGATTCGGACAAGAAGAACACGCCGCCATTATAAAAGTAATGCGCAGCGCCAGTTAATTCTGCCGTTGCGATTCAGGAAGCATTACACAGGACCCTTCCTTATAATCAGCGTGCTTTCGGTTAATATATTCCTTATTCGTGTTACCCCATAGCTCAAGCACGTCAATAACAGGTAACAGACTTTTACCTACTTCGGTAAAATAGTATTCTACCCGGGCAGGCACTTCGGCATAGATCTCTTTGTAAATTATTCCGTAGTCCTCAAGTTCTTTCAGGTGCAGATTAATGATCCTTGGCTTTACCTCCTGCATTTCACGGTGAATGGCGCTCGGCCGCCTGATGTCGCGCCTGATGCAATCAAGTATCCAGGCCTTCCATTTTCCGCCAATTACCTTAATGGAAACTGCCAGCCCACAATCCAGCAATTCGGGTATTTTTCTCTGGTACATAAGATCATCTATTTGCATCAAAGATAATATCTGCTATTCAGGGAAAGGACAGGGAAAAATTTTTCCCTGTCCCTCCTTATTTTTAACATATATCATTTAATTCATTAGTGTGTAAAATTATCATCAACTCTCCTGTTTCCTTGGCTTACTATTTGTAATTCAAATCAGTAAAAAGATGCGTATGAAAAAGATATTCTTTGCAGGCCTGTTGACTGCAGGTTTAATGGCCGGTGCATATGCTCAGGATAACGTGAAAGAAAAAGATGTTCCTGCGGGCATTCAATCAAGTTTTAAAAGCGGCTTCCCCAATGCCAAAGATGTTGAGTGGAAACTGAAGGATGGCAAATACAAAGCTAAGTTTGAAGTAAACGGTCTTGACCATTTTGCAAAGTATGGCGCCGATGGTAAGCTAATTGCCAAAGGAATGAAGATAAGAACATCTGAAATACCTAATGCCGTATCAGCAGCCGTAAAAGAGGCTTATGCAGCAAGAATGGTTGATGATGTATACAGAGTAGATAAAGACGGCGCAGCTTTTTACCTGGTGAAATTGAAAGGAGATCCTGAAACAAAGGTTTTATATACCGCTGATGGCCAGGTAGCAAAAATGGACTAAGTACAACAGCTAAAAAATTACTTAAGCAAACTCCGGGAGGTTTCACATCCCCGGAGTTTGTTATTTATGGTCTTTATTGCTTCTTATCGCCGCGTTCTACACTTTTGATATCTTCCGCCCTGTTCTTTTTAAAATCGAATTGCTCAAAATCTCTGCTCGGTGGTACATGTACCGTATAACTGTCGAGCACATCAATTTCAATGGTGATGTTTTCAGCCTTTACATCGATGATATGTCCGCCGGCATCTTTTTGTGCAGCTAAAAAATGGAAATGATAACCCGAGATATTCGTGTTATCCATAAATGAAGGCAGGCGATAACCTATCAGATCGCCCTGTACATTGTTGAACTCAAAAAAATGTTGCAAAGGTAACATAGCAGCAAGTGGCGTATGATCATGTGCCTTTACCGGTGGGAAGGCCCTCGTTTTTATGTAATTAAACTTACCGCTAATATGAATAGCATACATACCATTTACATTTGTAAGAACACTATCTAATAAATGTAAAAGCCCTTCTTTGTTAAGGGCGCTGTTGATGGCGATCTTTTTATCGGCCTTAAAGAAGTTGACCATAGCAAAAGGCGTTAACTGACGGTCATCTACGGGAAAAGTCTTGCCTGAATGCTGGGTTTGATAGATCCTGCCCTGGAATACCACCAACTCCCCATCGAGCTTATCAGGCGCACCAAGGCCAAAATTACCATGCTGTTTAAGTGAGCTATAAGGATAGTTACCATCGTAAAGCCCGCCTATTAACCCGGCGCCAATGCCTACTGTAAACAGATTGTTATGAGCTACCTGAGCATATGAAACAGCAGTAAAAAAGATCGCTGCTAATAAAGTTATTGTTACACGCATGTATACAGTAATATTTTAGAACGCAAATATATCGCTGATAATATAAATTGAAGTTATAGTGGTTTGGCGGCGGCTGATAAACAAAGTAGACATTCCTTAAATAAAGAAAGGTGGGTCTTCTCGACAGCGTCGCTATCAAGAAGACCCACCTTCTATAAAAAGAATTATTTCTTTCTTATCCGGTACATTCTACCCGCATCAGTAACCGCATATAATGCGCCGTCTTTACCAACAGTAACATCTCTAAAACGCTGACCTTCCTTGTCAAGGATCCTTTCTTCACCAACCACTTTGTTGTCTTTAATAACCAGTCGCACAATGTGATTACCGCTCAATGCGCCAATAAACAAATTGTTTTTCCATTCGGGCATATTGTTGCCGGTGTAAAAGGTCATGCCGCTGGGCGATACAACCGGGTCCCAGTAATAAACCGGTTGCTCAAGCCCTGCCTGTTGGGTTTTGGCTTCGCCTACTTTTTCACCACTGTATTCAATGCCATAGGTGATGGTTGGCCAGCCGTAATTTTTTCCGGGAACAATACGGTTTACTTCATCGCCGCCACGGGGACCAAATTCATTCTCCCACAAATCACCGGTTACAGGGTTCCAGGCCAGTCCCTGTACATTGCGATGCCCATACGAATAGATCTCTGGTCTTGCATCTTTCTTACCCGCAAAAGGATTTCCACTCGCCGGCTGCCCGTTTGTAGTTATACGAACTATTTTACCCAGTCCCGAATTAAGCCATTGCGCCTGCGGTCTTGTTTCAAGATCTGAGCGTTCGCCGGTGCTTACTACCAGGTTACCTGATTTATCGAATAAAATGCGTCCACCATAATGCAGATTGCTATTATGCGAGGGAGTAGCACGATAAATGACTGTAGCATTTTCAATTTTTTGTTCGTCATTGGCCAGCTTGCCTTTTGCAACACTTGTTTGTGTTCCATTACCAGCATTTTCAGAAAATACCCAATACACCATTCTGTTTTTGGCAAAAGAAGGGTCGAGCGTTATACCCAACAAACCGCCTTGTCCCCTGCTGTTCACTTCCGGTATACCGGTAATGGGGTTACCCGCTTTTCCTTCAGTTGTTACAATGCGCATAGTGCCCCCCTTTTGGGTAATGAGGAAACGCCCATCGGGCATTACTGCAATACCCCACGGATTTTTAAGATCAGAAGTGATCACCACTCCTTCATACGGCGTTTTTGTGATCACGCGGCCAATACGCGTTTGTCCCTTAAAGGCAGGTTTGTAAGTTGAATTGGGCTTTTGGGTTTCCACAGGCGACAGCGTATCGCTGCCATTCACAGCATCAGGATTGGCGCCTTCAACCTTTGGCTGGCTACCATCGCTACAGGCCACTGCTATTGCAAAACCGATCGTTAGTCCGAGTTTAAACATATTAATGATTTTTTATTTGAGGGCGATATTTAAAGGTAATGTATTTAGCATCAATGTTTACACCTTACTATGTGCAGGGGCAGAAAGCTTTTTGACCAGCGCTTTTAAGGTAACGGCATTTAGCGCCGCATATCCTTCCTGGTCGTTATCAAAATAAACATACACGGTCTTTTTCTGCCTTTGCCATTCCCAACATTGTTTAGCCCACTTTTTGAGGGCGGCTTTACTATAACTTCCCTGATATTTGTTCTCGGCAGGGCCATGCAAACGCACATAAACAAAATTGGCTGTAACTTTTACCGGCGATATGTGCCCACCCAATTCATAAATGCAAAAAGCACAATTATAGTCTTGTAACAGTTTATAAACCTCTTCAGTGTACCATGTTTCATTTCTAAATTCAAATACATAATCATATCCCTTTGGCAACGCCGCAAGGAACTCCCTCAGCCGTTCATGATTAACTTTCCACTTTGGTGGCAACTGAAATAAAATGGGGCCTAATTTTTCTTTTAGCGCCAGAATGCTGTTGAATAGTCTTGTTAATGGTTCTTTTGGCCTTAACAGTTTTAAATTATGGGTAATGAACCGGTTTGCTTTTATGACGAATAAGAAGTTCCGCGGAGAATTTTTATACCAGCCTTCAAACACTTCCCTGGGCGGCAGCTTGTAAAATGAATTGTTTATTTCAACCGTATCGAAGTGATTGGTATAATATTCGAACTGATGTTTTACATTGGTACCAATGGGATAAAATGTCCCCAGCCAATGTTTATAATGCCATCCCGATGTGCCTATGAATATGCTCGCTCTGGCCATATAATAAACACAAAAAAACTATGCCATCCGCTGCGCTTCCAATTTCTTCTGCACCAATAATGCATGTAACACTTCTGTTGACAGTCCATGTAGCGTAAGCCTGAACGCTGCCGTTGTTGTAGGCAAAGGGATCATGGGATGTTTGTTATTTAACGCCACCAATTTCTCAGGACAGTTCAATATAGTAGCAGCATATAACCCAATCACTTCATCGAGCTGCAATGAGTTTGACGCGCGCCAGAAATCATTATCCGTTAAAAAAAATTGATACACCGGGGTGAAGATCTCAATGGCATTTGCCAGATCAAGACAGTTGGTCCATTTATCGCGAAAGTGTGCAAAGGGAAAACTATCGTCGGTGGTAATGGCGCTGTAATCGGGCGCTTCAACTTTTTGAATAGTGGTACCACTACTCTCCATGGCCTTATTGAGATTGATAATGAAATTATACAAATTCAGATCGTGCTGCAGGAACAGGTTATCTTTTACCGCATTCAGGTCCATCGGTTTTAAAGGATGCATGGGTATATCCTCTATATTCTTTACGTTATCCTTTATAAACCGCAACACTTCTGACCCCAATACAAAATGGCGCAGGATAAGGTAATTTGCTTCGGGCGTTATAAAGTATTTCATACCCACATACAAACTCCGGTGCAACATTTTTGGCGCATTTATCACATTGGGCACAATGGCTTTGAACACCTGCAGCAACATAATGCCCAACCGCGCAAACACCCGTACAAATGGATACAGGAATTGCTTTGTTTTGCGACTTGAATCGTAGAGGAACGCCGCTTTGGCATCGGGACTGAACGGAATGCTTTTATCAAGGAACAGGGCATGCCAGTGACTGGGGTCCCGGGGATCGTTTACCAGTTTCTCAAAGTATTCGCGTTTATGTAGCATAAAGAATTGTTTTTTGTTAACGCTGCTCAAACTTAATAATTGCCCAGCTCCTGCAATTGCATGGTGTATAACCGGGCAGTTATTTTAGCGGTCTTTACAATTTTAGCAGCTATGGCTTCCTGTAACAGATCAGATTGAATGGCTTTTTCAAAACGTTCAAAATGGTTATCGTTGGCATCGCTTGTTTCGTGGTAAATAAAGAACGACACCTGGTCGTCATTCAATTGCAACTGCTCCTGAATGGCCCTTCCCCATTTACCAGCCAGCCTGTTACCCAAGCCTTCAATGATAAACATACCGCCCAACAGATCGAATGGATTGGGTTGACTGGCCTTATGAAACATAAATGCGCTTAATGCTTCGCTGCCAATATTCTTTTCGCCCTGGCGTAATTCTTCATTGGTGCCGCCACATGCAAGATAATTCTTCTCCAATATCTGGTAATCGCGGTGCTCATCGCGCGAATGGGTAATGAATGCAGAGCGAATGTCGAAGTATTCTATAGTGATATTCGAAGCAGCGCGGGCAATCCATTGCGAACCGTCAATAACCTGTTGCCGCAGGTTCACCAGTAATAATTTATAATCATCGAGGGTTAGCGAACCGTTGTAGATCTTTTGTACAATGGGCACCTGCCGTAAGCTGGATTCAAAATCAACCCATACCGAAGTTAGTTGGCGTACCAGCCATTCCTGCACAGGTTGCCCCGCAGTGCGAATAACAGGCGCTTCAATAACATCAGTGGTATGTATTGAAACAGCAGGCACGGCCGCCGCAGGTGCAACTACCGTTAATTGCATATAGGAGGTAATGAAGCGCCCGCTTTCAGGCACCATGCAAATGAGTTTTTGGTTGGCCTTTAGTTTGCCCGAGTACAACAGTTCTTCCAGCATCAAAAAAATACTTGCAGCACCTACATTGCCTTTTGTATGCAGGTTGGTAAACCATTTTTCGGGCGCAATAGTGCAACCGCCTTTTTGTAACAGGTCAACGATCTGTGGTCTGAAGTATTCTGATGAATAATGGCAAAGCAACCAATCCAGCTGGTTAGGATCTATCCGCCCTTCATCGATCAGTTGAAAGAAATGTTGTACACCCAATGGTACAATGTTCTGTACCAATTTCAGGTCCTGCTTAAGGTTTATGGCCGAATCATTATCAGCAGCGCTGAATGAGTTGTAGTTCATCCAGCTTCCTTTTCCATTTTTCTTATTAATACCCGCATACATACACACATCGAACAAATGCGCATGCGAACGAATATCTATCCAGTCAATTTGCAAACTTAATTGATGCCGCGAAGGCTGGCTTTCCAGCAACAGGGCGCCGGCACCATCAGACAACATCCAGCGCAAAAAATCTGTTTCCAGGTCCAACGCATTTTTCTCTTTCACCAATTCCTGTTGTTCAAAACGCTGTGCCTTAAACATGCGGCTGGGCAATTCGCCGGCACAGGCAATGGCTTTGGCAGCCTCACCTGTTTTTACATGCAGCCAGGCATTTTTTATGGCCATCATACTGGCTGCGCATACACTTTGGTGACTGGCAATTTCGCATTGCTCCAATTGCGCATCAGCATGTACCATACTGGCAAAACCGGGCACAGGAAGATCGCCCTGAGTGGTAGCAGCGGACAAAAACCGGATGTCTTTTTTTGCAATACCGGCTTTTTGTAAACAGCTTTGAATGGCGGTGGCAGTCATACCACTTACGGTATGCGTAGTTTGCTGATTTTTATCGATGGCATAATAGCGGGTGGTAATTCCATTTTGTTTCAGCATTTTTTGTTTGGTACGAGAGGGTTTGCCAAACAGATAACCAAGGTATTCCTCTACTTCATCATTTAAAATGGGCGCACCGGGCAAATAGGCGCCGGCCGCTGTAATATAAACAGGGTTTTGGGAGCTCATAAATTAAATAGTGTTTTAGATACCGCTGCTATTAACTTATTAAGAAAGAATATATTGCAGCAATATCTGATATAAGTCGAAAAAAGCCGGGGGTATTACTTAAATAAATGTTAAGCGTTCTGCATAATTAAGCGGGCACGATTTTTACGGATAAAACAACATGAAAACAGAAAAAGAAAAAATGCTTGCGGGCGAGTTGTACGATGCATTGGATGCACAACTTTCTGAAGACAGGCTAAAAGCCAGACTGCTCATTAAAGAATTGAACGACTCGCGTGAAGACCAAACAACAGAACGCCTTCGGCTCTTAAAAGAACTTATTCCCAATGCCGGGGAAGGCCTTTGGCTACAACCACCATTTTATTGCGACTATGGTTATAATATCAAACTGGGTGAAAAAGTATTTTTCAATTTCAATTGTGTGGTGCTCGATGTAGCACAGGTAACCATCGGCAGCCGTACCCTGTTTGGCCCCAATGTACAGATCTATACAGCCACCCACCCCATAGATCATAAAGTAAGAGCTTCGGGACTTGAATTTGCCAAACCCATTACCATTGGTGAAGATGTATGGGTTGGCGGTAGTGCGGTTATTTGCCCGGGTGTAAACATTGGCGACAGAAGCGTAATTGGCGCCGGAAGCGTAGTGACCCTGGATATTCCCGCCGATGTATTTGCAGCAGGTAATCCATGCAAGGTGATCAGGCATTTGACGGAGGAGGAACAGGCGAAATAATATTACTGATGATATTTCCGTAATTTCATGCGAACGCGTTTGCGTAAACGCATATCAATTACAAGACATATCACAGTCACATGAAAAAGCTACTGCTTCTCTTATTCATAGGCCAACAGGTATGGGCACAACCAAAAACTGAAAATACCAAACCGGTTGACAGCCTTACCATCTTTAATAAACAACTGTCGGCCGACCAAATGAAACAGGACCTGAAGTTGTTCAGGGACATCAGGGAAAAGGCGAACTCCGGTTTATACCGCTACAGAACTAAAAAACAAATTGACAGCATTTACCAATGGGCTTTTAAAGAAATAAAAAAGCCACTTTCTACACTAGACTTTTACAAGATCATTTTACAACTGACCGATATTGAAGGCAGTTGTCACAATTATACCGAGGTAGAAGCCTCGCTGGTAAGTTATTTAAACCGGCAGCGCGCATTTTTTCCTTATGCAGTGAAATATATTGAAAGCAAAATGATCTTCAATAGCATTACCGATCAAATACCGGTAGGCAGCCGTATTACAAGCATCAATGGCATTGCTGATACCGACCTTATGAAGTCATTCTATAAATATATGCCGGCCGATGGTTTTACCGTATCGCAAAAATTAACAGGTAGTGTTAACGGCAGCTATGGGCTTCGCTATCTATTGGAATATGGCCTTAAAGACAGTTTTGCCATCACCTTTCAGGCACCCGGTTCTACTTTGAAGAAAACGGTTACTGTTCCCAGCGTATCGCTTGAACAACGCCAGAAAAATTTGGTGCAGCGTTATAGCGCCCGGGTCGACAGTGTTATTGATTACAGAGTACAGCCCAAGTATAGCTTTCGAATGATAAACCCTACAACGGGTTTGCTGAACTTACGCATTTTCAGCATGGCAACCGGTAGTGATGACCCTGCATTTGCCGTATATGTTCGTTTTATTGATAGTGTTTTCAATGAACTAAATAAGAACGGGGTGTATAACCTTATTATGGATATACGAAGCAATCCCGGTGGCAGCGATCCTACTTTTGAGCAACCGATGATGTACCTTACAGATAAAACGTTTAAAGAAAACAATCTGGCGTATATCATATTTGATAGCTTACCTTACCAACAGTACTTCTGGGGCACCTCAACAGCTTCAAGAATAACCGCACAGGAATTAACAGAAGGAAAAAAGATGCTCAAAGATTATTTTCCTTCTTTACAAAACGGCAGAAATGTACAGAACGAAAAATACAATCCTGTTTACCACCCCAAAAGCCCGGCGTTTAATGGCAGGCTGTATTTATTGATAGATGAAAACACCGCTTCTGCCGCTTCGCACCTGGCTTCATTGGTAAAAGCCTATGGTCGTAACACAACCATTGTTGGGGTTGAGACCATTGGCGGTTATTATTATCATAATGGTCATATGTCGCTTATTTATGAGCTGCCCAACTCAAAAATAAAAACCAAGTTTTCCATCGTATACGTGGTGCAGGATGCGGTGGTAAAACCCGATCAACCCGAAGGAAGAGGAACTATGCCTGACCACGAAGTATGGCCCACCTTTGATGATTTTATGCAGAACCGCGATACACAAATGGAGTTTGTTTTGAAGCTGATCAATGAACATAAATAAATTTTAACTATTCCCTATTGCCTGTATCAGGATCTTATTTTATTTTACCGGCAACTATGAAAAAAATGCTGGCATATTGCCTATTGATCATTAGTACCGCTTTTTTACTGAGCGGTAAACCGGTACAGGTAACCGATAAAGCTCAATTGACCGCAGAAGAATTGAAACTGTATAATCTTGTAACAGCTTACAGATCGGCCAATGGGTTACCCGCCATTCCGCTTTCAACATCATTAACATTTGTTGCTCAAATACACGCCAAAGATCTTGATGAGAATCGTCCTGATACAGGCAACTGCACCATGCACAGCTGGTCTAACAAAGGCAAATGGCAAAGCTGTTGCTACACAGCCGATCATGCGCAAAAACTTTGCATGTGGAATAAGCCGGCAGAACTCACTTCTTATACGGGTAAGGGTTTTGAAATAGCTGCGCAGTATTCAGAAGGTATGGATGCAAAAAGAGCGCTCGACCTGTGGAAAGCTAGCCAGTTTCATAATGCCGCCCTTTTAAATGCAGGCCCCTATAAAACAAAATGGAATGCCATGGGAATTGGCATTTATAATAATTATGCGGTCATATGGTTTGGTCATGAAATCGATAAGGAGGGTGAACCCGCAAGGCCCGCCAAACGCTAATAAATTCTTTTTACATGATAAAAAGATCCCCGGCTGTACCGGGGATTTTTTTATCATAATCTATTTGATCTTCGGGCATTTTACTTCCATTCCACGCTGGTATAAAATAAACCCATCTATCTCCTGTTTATCGTTACGGGTGAATTTAAGGCGGATATCATGTTCTTTTACAAAAAAATGATCTTCCTTTTCGGCATTTAAAACAGATGACGGCTGATTGGTTGGACTGGCTATCAGCTGCCCATCTTTTAATGTTATGGAAAGATCTAATCCTTCTTTGATGGTATATTCGCCAACATATTGTTTCAGTTTTTCTTCGGGTAAGGTGATCGCCTTTTTGGCCTGGGGTATTGTATATGGTTTGTTGTACAGAATGGCGTAAATATTATTTGTTATTTCAGTAAGGGCTGGTGAAGAGTTATTTGATAATAATACGATGCAAATATCATCTGCAGGCAGGCGGCTGAAATTAGAGGTGAACCCATGAATGCCACCGCCATGCATCATCACTCTTTTTCCATATAAACTGTCAATTCCCCAGCCATAGCCATACTTGTTCATTACAGGCGTATACGCTTTTTCCTGTTGGGCGCTGGTAAGCACTATATTCTTCATCAAACCCTGGTGCCAGCGTAGCAGGTCACCTGTTGTTGAATAAATGGCTCCGGCCGCAAAAGACACTGAGGAATCAACGATGGGCGCAGTGAGGGTATCTTTTTCATTTACGGCAAAATAACCGGTTGATTTTTCTTTACTCTGTAAGTGAGTAAAATCAAAACCACTGTGGGTCATTTTAAGTGGGGTAAAGATGTAATCATGCACCACCTGCTCATAATGCTTTTTGGTTACCGATTCAATAATATAACCAAGCAACAAATAAGCGCTGTTTGAATAACTCCATTTGGTGCCGGGCGAAAAATCGAGTGGTTTATCCTGGAACAGCGGCATCAACTTTTCCTTACTGGCCGGTTTGGTGACCTCGTTCTTCATAAACATTCCGTCATTGGTATAATTATAAATACCGGAAGTGTGCAGCATCAGGTTTTCGATGGTAATACTATCGCCTTTGGGGAATTTTGGAAAGTATTTACTAATGTGATCCTGAACATTCAGCTTTTTTTCTGCCTGCAATTTGAGAATAATGGCCGTAGTAAACTGTTTGGTAACCGACCCAATTTGAAAAATGGAGTTTTTGTCGTGCAAAACGTGGTTGGCAACATTCCGGTAACCGTAACCCTTGTCAAGCAAAACGGTACCGCCTTTTGATACCAGCACGGTGCCATTGAATTTATTTAGAGCAGTATAAGCCTGTAGTAGCGTATCTAACCGTGGGGATATATCCTGGCAGAAACTCACCAAAGAACTGCAGAGGGCAACCAATACAATAGTATATTTTTTCATATGAAATATTTAAGCGTACCTATTCGACGCAAATTCCCCAATGTTGTTACAGTCCCTGGCACACTTTTTTAATTGGGTACTTTACAAACCACATTCTTAAGCATATGAAAGCTAAAACTGCAAAAGCTGCCCCCAAAAAAGTACTGATCGTTGAAGACGAAGGCGATCTTTGTTTATTACTGAACATATTACTCGATGGAAAAGGGATGGAAGTGGAGCATGTGCAAAGCCTGGCCAAAGCCGAAGAATTTCTGCAACAGGAACAACCCTCATTGGTATTACTCGATAATCGTTTACCCGACGGGTTCGGGATCGATTATATAAGTGTTATAAAAAAACAACATCCGTCAACGAAGATAATTATGATCTCCGGGGTTGATGCAGCAGCCTGCGACGTTGCCCTTGAGAATGGCGCCGATGTGTTCCTCAAAAAACCGTTTACGCGCGCTGAGTTGTTTAAATCGGTAAGTGAAGTTTTGAATAACGAAAAACAAACTGCGTAAGCTGGCAGTATTAATTTCGTACTATTAGTTACACCAATATAAGCAAGAAAGGCTCCGTAATGGAGCCTTAATATTTTTTAGTCGGGTCACATACGCTTTTCTTAAGTTGCTATTTATTCCATACCGGTTGCTATTTATACAATTTCCCTGGCTAATTATAAGTTATTCGTTGTTTATTATGGATCGCTCCGCAGTTAGTATAGTATTTCCCTAATTTAAAAAATGGATCAGGAACTTACTATGAGTCGTCAGTAGCAAACATTATACGTTCGCGGGCAAATTATGGCTCTTTGGTAATTAATTTACGATCGTATGTTCCCACCTTACGATCTTATTTGGCTATTTATGTGGCATAAAATCAAATTGATGAATTGAAATTGCGCACCAATGAACTAACATTAGATACAAATACTCCCCAAAAAGCTACTGGTAACTCATAGTTAGTTACCGACGATGCATCATAAGTTACTAACGTTGCATCATAAGCTACTAACGGATCATTCTTGGTTACTGATGGCGCATAAAGTCAGAGGACGATTCAATGTTTGGAAACACGGGTGCAATAATAAAGCGAATAGTTTAAAACTTGAACTACATAACCTGCACAACAAATTAGTACAGCAAATCTGCGCTAACGGAAACAGTAAAACGCTGATAAAACGGTAATGAAAATACGCTCACATTGACAAGCATCAATAAGTTTCAAAACAACGCGGTGTTTTTTTGTACGAGAAAGAAGGGAAAGCGATATTTACAATACTCCCGGGAAACAACACAACCACATTTATAATACTTAAAACAATTACCATGAAGAAATTCATGCGCATTGCCATGGTCATAATTATATTATGCATCCTGGCAAGGATGATCGAGCGTTGGTAGTAAAGGATACTACTTTTTTATAGTTATGTAACACCTGGAGATCGTTTCTTCAGGTGTTTTTCCTGTTTTATTAATGACAAACCTGATTGCTCTTTTTTAAAAGCAATCAATTATTTATTTTCATGTGTTTATTGGGGTGATCTTATAAAAGGTCACCTACCAAACTTTTGAGTATGGTAAACGCAGAGAAAACTGACAAACTGGACCGGCGCCCTATTGGAGCTACTGGCTTTACCAGTATTTCAAAGATAAGAAAGTTTTCCATTTTCCAAAACACGTTTAGAATAATTGGAAAATAATTGATTTTTCTCAATAAAACCGATTTCCAAATCAGCAAATCTCAACATGGCCAAAAGAAAGGAATTCCCTGATTTTGAAGAGCTGAAGAATATAATTGTATCTACAACAAAACGCCTGGAGGCTCATTATAAAATGACTACCAGCCAGATAGCATATAAAATAGGAGTAAAAGCTACTTCTTTCTTTAAATACGCAATAGGAAAGCTGCCCGAAACTAAACCTGAGCTGGTTAGACAAATGGCGCTTGATCTGCAAAAATTGGAAAATGAAAAAAAATTGGAAAAAGATCCAATCAGGGCTACCAACCGGGGGCTTAAATCAAAACCTCCCTCCCGGGTTGAAGAACAGGAATTATTATCGTGGGTGCTGGTTCCTTTACAATTAGACAAAGCATTAGAGCCTTATCATGGTGAATGGAAAATATTGGGAGTTCCCTTTGTGTTTAACGGGTATAAAGCAATTATTGGCGAGCCTATTGATTCTGATCAATTTAAAGATGCAGATTGCCAGTTTTTAACAGAAGAGTCGTCCGCAGAACCCGAAATTAGGGCTGGGTGGAAGATCGCTATCAAAAGGATTGATATAAAAAACTGCGAGTGGGGAAAATATCATTATATCATCGATATAGACAATCATACGCATCTAAGAAGAATTTATCATAATGGAGATGGAACATATCGACTGATGGCGGAAACCAATAAATATCCATACATAACGTTAGCTCAAAATGAAATTGAAGCCGTTTTTTCGGTGGTGAAAGTTACATTTAAACCCAATTAAAAAGCTCCTTATATGGAGCCTTTTAATTAATTATTTTCTTCTAATTCACCCCCGGCACCGGAAACTTCTCCCACACATCATCATTCGGCCTGTCTATAGGCAAAGTATTTAACCGGTTGTAACGACGCATATCAACCCAATAATGCCCTTCAAATGCAAGTGAATAACGGCGCTGGTTTAACATTTCATTTATTAATGAAGCCTGCGATATACCGCCGGCATATGGTGAGAGGTTATGGCCTGTTCTTATCCTGTTAAGCGCAACTAATCCATCTGTAAACTGATTGTTTTGAATTTTTGCTTCCGCATATATCAATACAACTCTTCATTTCGAACGACCGGTATGCTTGTTACATTAACAGGATAGATCCAGATGTCGCGATTGGAACTTAATCCGTCCTGGCTCTTTGTACTAGTGCGTAAACTTGTTTTTCCTATGCGGTCATCGCCGGCAGTTATACCTGTAGCAAACGATGGATGTGCCAAACGAACATTCTCCGTTTCGTTCTTTGTAATAAAGCAGGGATTCAATATATCGCCCTGGAAAGTTGCAAACGCATGTTTTGGGCCAGCATTAGGATCACCATTTAAATTAAAGAACGATTCATTTAATGCAGTTAATGCAGCTGCCCATTGTTGACGATAAACGGCCACTCTTGCGGCCAGCGCCCGATTGATCTTAATAAATCCTGATGCATCGCTATAATCCTGGAAGCCGGTTGGTAAGGGAGGTAAAGCAGAACCTGTTAACACAACTTTAGCTTCATCAAGAAAACGGGCTACTGAATCAAGTGCTGCCGGTGCTGGTACCACAGTTGCCGAATCGGGCCTGCCGCCCAACAGATTTATGTAAATGCCATTGGTATTCGTGAGATTTAAATTCATGAGCAACTCATGCGCAAGAATGGTTTTTGCAATGCCAGTATACCCCCGTTTTTCTGCATCTGTAATTCTGGTTGACCGGCCAGCTTCTACAATTATATTCACAGCTTCTTTTACCACTTTATAGCGGGCCTGCCAGGGAGCCGTAATATAAAATTGATTATTACTTAGCGTTACGCTGCCACTACCTAACAGGTCTGTTGTATATCGTACTTCAGTAGGTGAAAAACGGTATATCTCACGGCCTGTTATACCTGTAGCATCAAAATAAGTATCCAGTGAAAGACGCATGTCGAGGACCATGCTGGTAGTTAATTCATTCAGCTGTTCTTTGGTAAGATTTAGCGCCGGGGGTGCCGGAGGTGGTGGTGGATCTGCTTTTTTATCTTTTTTACATGCCTGCAGGCCTAAGACCAACAACGCCGTTGCCACCAGCGTTTTGAGTACAGGATAATTTTTTTGCATAGAGAATGGTTTGATTACCTGATGCTGAAAATAGGGTATTTCGTTGCAGCTTCGTTACTGTTTTTTGAGTGATTTATAAAAAGTTGTCATGAACTGCCAATACCCGCAACCGTTAATCTTCACCATCAGGATCAACAACGTCTGTCTCTGCCACGCGGCCAACCTGCCCATCTTCCAACCGCACTTTTATTCCTCTTGAGTGATAAGCTGCGGAGGTTAACAGGTCTTTTACGATGCCATAAGTTAGTTTTCCACTGCGCTGGTCTTTTTTGAGAATGATCGCCACTTCCAAACCTGGATAAATGTCTTTTCTATATTGACCGTTCATGATAATTGTTTTTAACAACCGCAAAAATACAGTTTGTCGCAATATCCCCCTGCGATTGTCGGGATATGCCCTTTTTAAAAAACGTTTAAATTGTAGGTTTACGTAGATAATCTTAGCTATGCTTCAAAATAAAAATGCCGTAATATACGGAGCCGGCGGTTCATTGGGCGGAACCGTTGCCAAAGCACTTGCCCGGGCCGGCGCCCATGTATTTTTAACCGGCCGCACATTAGGGCCCTTGGAGAAAATTGCCGGCGAAATTCGTTCGGCAGGCGGCAAAGCCGCAGTGGCTCTTGTTGATGCGCTCGATGAAATTGCTATTACCAATCATTTGAATGAAGTGCTGCAACAGGCAGGCACTGTAGACATCTCTTTTAACGCAACCGCCACAAAGGTGGTGCAGAATATTCCCCTGGTAAATATGACCGTAAATGATTTTATTGATCCCATTACCAATATGATGCGAACACGGTTTATGACCGCTGTTGCCGCAGGGAAGATCATGATGCAACAGAGCTCAGGCGTTATATTATCGCTCACTGCAACGCCCGGCGGCATTGGTTATCCTT
This sequence comes from Niastella sp. OAS944, assembly GCA_024809215.1. Classification (GTDB taxonomy): domain Bacteria; phylum Bacteroidota; class Bacteroidia; order Chitinophagales; family Chitinophagaceae; genus Niastella. The sequence continues at coordinate 1,585,682 of JANUBW010000001.1, forward strand.
ATACCGGTGGGTTCGCGCCGGCATGCACCGCCATTGAAACGCTATCACAAAACCTGGCTTCCGAATTAGGCGTTTATGGCGTTCGTGTCGTAAATATGCGTTCCGGCGGCTCACCCGATTCCCAGGTTTTTAAAGATGCAATTAGCAACGACCCGCAAGGAATGGAGCTTGTTCTCAATAAAATGAAAGCAGATACGATGCTGAAAAAAATGCCCCTGATGGCCGACATTGCCAACGTTGCGGTATTTCTATCTTCTGACATGGCTGCCGGTATAACCGGCGTTACTATTGATGTTACCTGTGGCACCACTGCCGCTCTTAACTACAGGGTTAGTGCTTTAACCAATGCCCGCAATAGCCAAACCCTTGCTTCGTAAATAAGGCTTTTCTGCTAACTTTGCCTCAATGAAAACCTTTGCCGAAACAGAAAGACTGATCTTAAGAGAAATACTCCCCTCTGACGTTGACGGATTTTTTGAAATGGACTCCGACCCCGACGTGCATACTTATGTAGGTAACGAGCCTTTACAAACGAAAGAACAGGCAGCAGCTGCTATTCAATTTATAAGGCAGCAATATATTGATAATGGCATTGGCCGCTGGGCAGTGATCAATAAAAAAACAAATGAATTCCTGGGGTGGGCCGGCCTTAAACTTATTACCGAACCAATCAACAACCACAATAATTTCCTCGACCTGGGTTACCGGTTTATAAAGAAACACTGGGGACAGGGTTACGCATCCGAAGCAGCAATAGCATCAGTTGCGTATGCGTTTAATGAAATGCAGGCTAATGAAGTATATGCGCATGCTCACATTGACAATGTTGCTTCCAATAAAATACTAACCCGAACCGGGCTGATATTTATAGAATCATTTGTACACCATAACATTCCATGTAACTGGTATAAAATTGATCGCGTAACTTTTGAACGTAAATAAACAGGGGCAGTCGTTGCACGAAGACTGCCCCTTTACTTAGTTTTAAAGGTTGCCTTAATTACTCAATACGGGGTAATATTTCCAACCGTTATTGATGATCTTTATTTTGCGATGGTTTCTCGCTTCTATGGTCTTTCTTATTGTGGGTAGTATCATCACCTTTTGTCTCCTGCTCTTCGTTTTTCCTACTATCAAGATTATCTTTATTTTCCGGTCGCATATGCCTGTCTTTTTGCACTTTAGCGTTAGGCGATGGCATTGTTTCATTCTTTTTCATACAATATTCATTTATATTATTGTATCAATTTATTTGCCATACACTTACTGCCATTATTCATAGTTCCGCCATTCATATGGCCTGGCTTTTGAGGGTTATACAAGGAGAATTGTACGCTATTTTATACTATTAAAATGTTTAACTATGAGACAATTAATTTGTATAATGCTTATAGCCGGTTTTGTGGCATGTAAGGACAAACAGCAAGACAGTGTCAGAATTGCCAAGGAAGTTAATAAAGACAAAGCCGACACAGGCTCAAACATCTCCATGAATGAGGATAAGGAGTCAACCACTTTAGCTGTTGAAAAAAAAGAAGCCGATTTTTCAGTTGAAGCAGCCAATGGTAATATGATAGAAGTTCAATTGGCAGCACTGGCTAAAACAAAAGCAGTAAATAAAAGAGTTAGAAATTTTGCAGCCATGATGATAGAAGACCATAATAAGATCAATGCGGAACTTAAAAGAATAGCAACAGCTAAAAACATTACGTTACCGCAAGCTCTAAGCGATGAAGCTAAAAATGATATAGAAAAGCTTAGTAAAAAAGATAAGGCAGACTTTGACAGAGCGTATATAAACATGATGGTTACCGATCATAAAAATGACATTGACAAGTTTGAGAACATGGCAAAGGATTGTAAAGACCCGGCATTGAAAAGTTTCATTACAGAAACATTACCTATACTAAAGAAACATCGTGATTCAGCCAACGCCCTCGACAAATTGTTTGTTACAGGAACTCAGGAACCTACACCAGTGCCTTATTATAAATAATGCAATGGCATATCAATTGCAATCCATTATTTAAAACATAGTTATGCCAGAGAAGAAGACGATAAGACGTGCGCAACGTGATAAACGCCAGGGCAAATCACCAGGCACGCAGGCGGGCGAGTTTGTGCATGATGAAATAAAAAAGATAAGAAAAGGCAAACATGGCGCCAGATCGGCCAGGCAGGCAATAGCTATTGGCTTGTCGGAAGCACGGCGTGCGGGTGTTGATCTGAAGCCACCAAAAAAGGGTACCACTTCAGAAAAAACCCGTAAGAGTGCAGAACGTGCCTATGAAAAAGGTCAGAAACACGAACCTATTTCCAGGAAACGGTCACAAGCAAGAGTAAAAGCGTTGAAGCGCGAGCCAACGTCTACCGTTTCGCATGATGCGCTTTCAAAACAGGCAAGAACAGCAGCGAAGAAACGCTCGGCCACCTCCCGTTCTGCTGCCGCAAAAAAAGCAGCCCGAACAAAAGGACCTCGTGTACGATCAGCTGCTGCAAAGAAAGCCGCCCGTACCAGGAAGCGTAGATTGTCATAAGGGCTATCAATATAAAAAAGCGGGTCATTTACCAATTGGTGAATGACCCATCTTTTTTACTTAATTTGCTCCCCTATTCTACCACACATGAAACTGTCGTACAAGAATTTTAAGACCACCGGCGAATGCCGGCTGATATTTGAAGAACCGGCATTTGACTGGCAGTTCTATGGAAGAGACCGCAAGGACATACTACTCACAATAGCCTGGAATAAAGGCGAGGCGCAAAAGATTACCATCGACAATATTGAATATGATTTCCCCGCCAATACCATCCTGAGTTTGATGGTCAATCAAACCTTTCATTTTTCGCATTCAACCGATATCGTTGCCTGGCAGTTCAACCGGGAATTTTATTGTATCATCGACCACGATAAGGAAGTTAGTTGTGTTGGTTTTTTATTCTTTAACACGCAACAACAGATGTTCATTAACCTGAACCCAGAGAACACCCATAAGACAGACCTGCTACAACAAATGTTCATTGAGGAATTTGAAACTGTTGACAACATCCAGGAAGACATGCTTCGCATGCTGTTAAAAAGGTTGATCATTATTGCCACCCGTTTGGCCAAGACCCAGTATGTTCCCGCACAGGTTATAAACGACCCCAAGCTGGATATCATTCGCCAGTTCAACGTGCTGGTTGAAACGCATTACAAAAAAGAACATAGCGTTAAGTTTTATGCCGACCAAATAAACCGCTCGCCCAAAACCCTTTCGAACCTGTTTGCTTTATATAATAACAAATCGCCCCTCACCATTATACAGGACCGCATTGTACTGGAAGCTAAACGACTTTTGCTGTATACCGATAAATCGGCCAAAGAAATAGCTTATGACCTGGGTTTTGAAGATGCAGCCTACTTCAGCAACTTTTTTAAAAAGAATACCGAGTTTACCCCCTCCGATTTTCGCAGTAACGGGGTAGTTTCCTAACAAAAAACCAGGTCAAGGGAAAAAACTACAAGTCTTCGGGAAATGTGTCCATTTTTACAAGGCCTTTTGATTTGCAATTTTACATCGTCAATAACGACAAGCAAATCAAAAAACTAAATAAAATGAAAACGTTCACAGTTCCTACAAGAGAAGAAGTTTCACCAGCCAACCAAGCTATTTTCGATACCCTGAAAAAGAAATTAGGCGTGGTACCAAACCTGTTTGCCACTATGGCTTATTCAAATAACGGATTGGCCAACTACCTTACCCTGGCCAATGGCCCCTCTTCACTTACTGCCAAAGAAAAAGAAGTAGTGAATTTGGCTACCAGCCAGGCTAATAATTGTGAGTACTGTTTAGCGGCCCACACTGCCATTGGTAAGTTAAATGGTTTTACCAATGAGCAAATACTCGAGATCAGATCGGGCGCCGTTTCTTTCAATGATAAATACAATGCACTGGCTGCACTTGCCAAAAGCTTTGTTGAGAACTTTGGTAAACCCAATGCATCAATATTGAATAACTTTTTTGAAGTGGGTTATACCAATGAGAACCTGGTTGATACCATTATATTAATTGGCGATAAAACCATCACCAATTATCTGTATGGCGCCACCAAAGTTCCGGTTGATTTTCCTGCGGCGCCAGCGTTGGTGGGTGAGGTTGCGTAATACGATAAAGGTGGGTCCCCCTTCAAGGGGGCTCACCCTTTTCCTTCTTACACTCCAAACGGATATGTCTCCGGCATTTGATGCCCCGTAGATAAATGCAATGGATGCAGGGCTTTTGTTGAGTCAATGTATATAAATGCATCGTATCGCTGGCTCATAACAGTAGGCACATAGTTGCCATATTTTTCTCTGCCGGGGTGATATACCACGCCAATGGCCCGGTGATCTGTTTCCGTATCATACATTTCATCCGTTTCTTCGTCAAAAAGCATATACCTGTCGTTTGTACCAAGCCGGTGTAACCGTTCTTCTATACTTTCTTTTTTGGCCGGCGGCACATCCATTTCTTCCATGGGTGCGCCCCATGCATCGCCCGCTATAACAGTACCTTTATAACTTCCAAAGCCAACAAGATAAATGTCATCATCGCCATATTTTTTACGGGCCAGTTCGCCAATATTTATCATACCTGCATGCATCATATCTGTGGCTCTTGCATCACCAATATGGGTATTATGTTCCCACACTATACCTTTTGTTCCCGGCCCATGAAACTCAATTAACCGCTCCAGCGTTTCCATCATATGGGTATCCCTGATGTTCCAGCTTTCATTATCAAAGCCTATCAGGCTGCTGTAATATTTTTCGGCATTTACTGCAATAAGAGCGTTTTGTTCTGCATTAAAACCTGCTTCGCGATCACCATCGAGAAATTGCGCCTTCATACTAACCTCTTTAAGCATTGACAAAACCTTATCGCGACAATTATGCTCTTTTAGCGAATAAGCATATGTATGTTCACGTTCCCTAAATGGCTCAAAACAATGGATAGCATTTTTTACTGAAGCGGAAGCGGCAGGATCTTCTTTATCGAGGTAGTTTACCATGGCCTCCATGGAGTCCCAAAGGCTGTAAACATCCAAACCATAAAAACCGGCTTTCTTATCTATACTTTTATGGCTGTTATATTCACGTAACCATTCGGCCAGGGCTGCCACTTCCCAATTGGCCCACATCCAGGTAGGCCAGCGATCAAAGGCCTGCAGTACATCCCGGGTATTGTTTCCGGCATCTTTATAGCCTTTTACATAGCGGTTTATTTTGTAGCAATCTGGCCAATCGCCTTCCACGGCAATGAAGTTGAAACCATGTTCTTCTATCAATCTTTTTGAAATGGCTGTTCGCCATGTGTAATATTCATGTGTGCCATGCGATGCTTCTCCAAGCATTACCACCATTCGTTCACCAGCAGCATTTATCAATGCATCCAGATCTTTTGCGTTGCTTAAATTATACATCTTCTTATTTAAGCAATTGCCGCAATTATTGCGCCACCTTAAGCCAATAGGCAATGGGCAATTTGCAATTGGCAAGGGATGCAGATTTTCGTGACCTTTCAGTAATCGCGAACTTCAAGCTTCTTCACATCTTTTGTTATAAGGCCTGGTGGCCTGCTGCTACCTTCTACCTTCACCTGCTGCATGCTGAGGTGATCGATATCAATAGCAGCAAAGGCCGGCCTTGGGTCGTACTGCATATTAACCAACGAAATATCTGTTATTGAAATATTTTTTACATGCCGCATAAACAACCCGTACACGGGTAAATTTTTCCAAACAGTGGGTTCGGGATATCCTTTTTCATCTTCTGCCACGCTATCGACCTTTGAAATAAATTCGCCCGGCTTCAGGCCACCCCTGTTCACCAGGCGAAGGCGGCTCAACGAAATGTTTTCGATCTTAGCGGCGCTTACCCCTGTTATGGATGCAGTATAATTGCCCGTATTATAAGCTGTAATATTTGTAATGCTGATGTTGCGCATGGTACCTAATGGCGGCGCCGGTGCATCAGGATTATGTTTACGCGCCCTATTGCCCAACCGAACATATATGGGGCACTCTGTTTCTTCTATAACAATATCGTGCACCTGCACCCCTTCCATAATACCGCCATCTACAATCTCCAACGAAATACCACTTATGCCAATATTCGTTCTGCCGAAAATTGGCGGCACTTTACTTTTCGATCGCTTTACAATACAATTACCAATGTTTATATTTTTAAAACCTCCTGTTGATTCGGTGCCACATTTAATGGCATTGGTAAAACTGCTTACAATGCAGTTGATGATGGCCACATTTTCGCAACCGGCCTTACCGGTGCTTTTCAGTACAATGGCATCGTCGTCTGAATCGATGATACAATTGGATACCACTACCCGGCGGCAACCGTCTATATCCAATCCGTCGTTGTTGCGGTTGCAGTGATTATACACCCTGATATTACTTATCTGTACATCTTCACAATTGAGGTAATGCTGATTCCATATGCCGGCATTCAGCATGGTAATTCCATCTACCAGTACATTGTTGCACGATATAAATAGTAAGTTCCTTGGCCTGCCATCGAGGTCGCCGCCAGAGTGAGATCGTGGTATTTGTGTTGCCCCTTGTCCGTCTATGGTCCCATAACCTGTTATGCGAATATTTGTTTCCCCTTCGGCGTATAGCAATGCATACCAGCCGCCGGGGTCTTTTTGCGAACGGTATGCCGGTTGCGCCCTTCGGGTAATATCGTTGGTATCGGTACTGGCATATATAACCGATCCGCTTTCTAAATGCAATTCCACGTTGCTTTTCATTATGATGGTGCCGCTTTTATAATTGCCCGCAGGCACCACTACCCTGCCACCCCCATGGCTGTTACATGCTGCAATTGCTTTATTGATAGCCTCTGTGCTTAACTGGCTGGTGTCGTTTTTGGCGCCATAGTCAATAATGTTGTATTGTGCGGTTACGGGTGAGGTGATCACCAGAAACAAAAAGATGTAAACGATTATTTTCATAATAGGCAGCTTGATCATTCGGCAATCGGCAATCGTGAATCGTGAATGGCCTCGCGAAACGTAAAACGTG
>JANUBW010000001.1:1592840-2751334 GCA_024809215.1 Niastella sp. OAS944
GCGAAACGTGAAACGTGAAACGTGAAACGTGAAACGTGAAACGTGAAACGTGAAACGTGAAACGTGAAACGTGAAACGTGAAACGTGAAACGTGAAACGTGAAAGGGCTCGCTAATTTCATACATTCACTTACGAACTTGCACAGCCTGAAATTTATTTCGTTCACGGACAAAACGCGAGCCTCGAAATTGAGCGTTTGCCGTTTCACGTTTCACGTTTTACGCCGATTGCCGATTGCCGTTTCACGTTTTATGCCGATTTACGGAATGCCTTGATATTAAGTTCATAGTCCCTGTTAGTAGCCTTTGTTTTGTCCCAGATCAGGATTTTGGTCCCTTGCAAATTGCGGAATGGGTAATAGCAATTTATCTTCATTTATGGCCTTGCCTTTGGCGCTTAATACAGCAACAGCCCGGCCGGTGCGCTTCAGATCGAACCAGCGATGGAACTCCATGGCAAACTCCATGCGGCGTTCATGCTCTATGGCCTGGTCGAGCGTTGGATATTTGGCCGAAGGGTACTGCGCTGTACCATACAATGGTAAACCGGCGCGCGCCCTTACTTTATTCAGGTATTGTACATCACCTGTTACTTCGGTTAACATCAATAACACATCGGCATAACGCATTATCACAAAGTTGTTGTTACACGATTCTGCGGCATTTACAATAGGCGCATTTATATCCTTCCATTTTTTCTGAAACTTAATGGCTATCCAGTTACCGCCTTTAAAGTAACCCAGTTCAAATGAAGTATCCCTTCTTTTATCGCCTGGTTCATACTCATTATACAAGTCATCTGTTACCTGGTTCATACCACCGCCAAAGCGGGTGATGGCAAAGTTCTCAAAAGGTGAAAAGGCCGGCCAGTAAGTGCTTGAAGGGTTGTTGGCCCCGCCTTTATATTGTATTTCGAAAATGGATTCTTTTGTGTTCTTCTGCGCCAGCGTAGCACCCCATAAAGAACCAAACTCTGGCAACAGGTTATACGTTGTTGCATTGTACGAATCATACACCTGCTGTAATACCTGTGTGGCCGCTGGTTTGTTGTTCATGGTGAGATATACTTTTCCCAGCAGGGTCAATGCAGCGCCATTCGATGCACGGCCGGTTGCCGGCACTTTATCGGGCGCGGTTAAATGATCTGCTGCAAACTTCAGGTCATCTATCACCTGGTTGTATACTTCTGCTTTTGGGGTGCGATTGGTAGCAAATGCTTCGCCCGAGGTAATTGGTTTGGTTACCAATGGTATATCGCCCCAGGCCTGTACCATATAGAAATAATACAGTCCTCTTAAAAACCGCATTTCAGCCATTACCTGTGTTTTGTAAGTATCGTCGAGCGATGCGCCTTCTATTTTTTCAAGTACAATGTTCAGGTTGTACAAAGAAGTATAAGAATCGTTCCAAAGCTGGTTCACTACATTATTGGCGGGGTTAAGGGTATAATCGCGAAAGGCCCATCTGTCGCCCACCGTTATACTGCCCGAACCTGCTACCTGGTAAATAGTGGCATTGTCCGACATTAATTCACCACAATACGATACCAGCCCTGTTGGCCCATACATGGTATACAATGTGGCGTAGGCATTGTTTACTGCCAGGTCGAAATCGCTTTTTGTTTTGTAGAAATTATTGGCATTGCTGTTTGATACCGGCGCCAACTCGAGGAACGATTTTTTACAACCTACAATAGCTGTTATAAAAAGTATGCTGATTATTAATCTCGTTTTCATAAATGCTGTTTTTGAATACTTCCAATTATTACAGATCTACTTTTACACCAAAGGTTACAGTAATGGGAATGGGATAACTACCGTAATCGGCGCCTACCATTAATCCGGGTGGGAATGGCGTATTGGATGCCGCCGCATCGGTGCCTGTTGAATAGATACTATTTTCAGGATCGTACCCAAGGTATTTACTGAACACATGTACATTTTCGGCATTCACATATACGCGCATGGAACGGAACGAGAGTTTGGAAGTGACTGCCTTAGGCAACGTATATGATAAACGAACATTTTTTATTCTTACAAAGGTGCCATCCTCTATCCAGTAACTGCTGAACTGGGTTTGCATTCCCTTGTATTCTGCATTTGGTTTAAATGTTTTTCCATCGCCGGGCTCCTGTTCCGATTTCCAGTAATTGCCTATAGCAGCGTATGCATTACGGCTATCGTTCCAGTATTTGTTATACCGGGTTTGCTGGTTCACGATCTCATTGCCAAATACGCCGTGCAGCATAAATGAGAATTCAAAGTTTTTATACGTAAGGGTGTTTGTTAACCCCGCTGTAAAATCGGGTTGCGCATTACCAAGGTTCGTTCTGTCATCGGCATCAATTTTTCCATCACCGGTTACATCGCGTACCCGGGGATCGCCGGGGGTAACTACTACACCGCTGGCATATTTAGGTCCTTTATCAATTTCAGTCTGGTTATTGTATACTCCGTCGAAAACATAGCCTACATAATTACTGATGGGTTTACCCACCTCGGTTACAAAACGGCTGCCCCATTCTTCTACAATTACCGGTGCATTGTTAGGCCCCAGTTGTAATACTTTATTTCTATTGGCAGAGATATTGAAATCGGTTGTCCATTTAAGACTGCTGTTCACAATGTTCTTTGAAGAAATAGACAGCTCCACCCCGCGATTCCTTATTTTACCAATATTGGTAAGCTGGGTGGCAAAACCGGTAAGAATGGGCACAGGCACATTCAGCAACAGGTCTTTGGTGGTAGAGTTATAAAATTCGGCCGTTACATTGAGGCGGTTGTTTAAAGCGGTTACATCAACACCCACATTGAACTGGGTTGTTTTTTCCCATTTTAAATTGGGGTTGGGAATGGTGGTAACCCGAACACCATTCACCACATTGTCGCTGTATGCATATTTTGAACCATCCAACAAACTAATGGGACCATAATTGGGTATCTGGTTGTTACCTGTTGAACCATAGCTAACACGGAGCTTCAAATTATTGATGGCCGATACGTTTTGCATAAACGCTTCATCAGAAACCAGCCAGCCCAGTGATAAGGAGGGAAAGTAACCCCAGCGTGAATCCTGACCAAAGCGTGAACTGCCATCGCGCCTGATAGTACCATTTAAAAAATACCGGTTTTTATAGCTATAGCTTACACGCGACAACCACGACAATAACGCCCATTCTCCTGCGGTGGTAGTGCTTAAACTATAGGTACCGGCCGCATTAAGGGTTTGCACCAGATCGTTGGGGTAATTGGTGCTTCGTTGTTGCGATGTGTCGCCCCGTTGCTTTTGTGCCGTATAGGCCACCAGCGCCCCAATGGTATGATCGCCCAATACTTTATCATAAGAAAGAGAATTTTCACTTAGCCAGTTCAGGTTGTTATAAGTGCTATATCTTCCCTCGGCCGGTAGCAAAGTGCTGTAACCATAACCGGCATTGGTACGCCAAAACCAGTTGTAGTTCCGTTGCGTTAAAATGGCATTGGCGCTGCTTTTGAATGTAAGGTCTTTTATTGGTTTATACTCTATATAAGCACCGGCAATCGTATTATAAGCCTTGTTCAGTTTATCGGCATACTTTATTAATGAATAAGGATGCCACAATTGAACGCCATATTGGGTGAACCGGTTCCAGGTTGAATTGGGATCAAGGAAACCCAGGTTACCATTTTCATTATACACCGGGAATATAGGATCGCTTTGCTGGGCAAGGCTCACAACATCACTCTTTCCTTCAATTCCATCAATACGGCTGTGAATACCGGTAAATGAAAAGTTCAGACCGGCAGTTACCTTCTCGGTGATCTTTTGCCTGATGTTCATACGCAGCGACAGGCGTTTGTAAAAGTTATCTATCACCACCGCATCCTGGTTCAAATAACCGGCAGAGAACAGGTATTGCGCTTTATCGGTTCCACCGCTTACCGAAGCCTGTACGTTTTGCGATTTGGCGGTTCTGAATAATACATCCTGCCAGTCGGTACCTTTACCAAACTGTTGCGGGTCGGTTAAGAAGTCTGGCGGAATTAAATACGTTTTGCTGCCGCGAACAGTATTGGGATCGGTGGCCTTACGACCGGGGCCAGATGCTACCCAGGCATTGTTACGCGCATCGATATAATATTGTATCCATTGTTGCGCATCCATAACTTCTACCTTGCGCAATACTTTTTGCAGACCAAGCTCATAAGCCAGGTTTACCTGCGGTTTACCGGCTTTACCCAGTTTGGTGGTTACGATAATTACGCCATTTGCGCCGCGCGAACCATAAATTGCTGCCGAGGCCGCATCTTTCAAAATTTCTATAGACTGTATATCCTGTGCATTGATAATGTTGAGATCGAAATTTTCCATCGCCATGCCATCAACCACATACAATGGATTGGTGCCTGCAGTAATGGAGTTGATACCCCTTACCCTGATGGTTGGGCCAAACCCCGGCGCGCCTTGTGTGGTTGAAATATTCACCCCCGGCACGGTACCTTCAATTGATTGCGCCACGTTGCTCGATGAGCGGTCTTTGAACTGTTCTGCAGTTACCGACACCACCGAACCCGTTACCGCGCGTTTGCGTTGTGACCCATACCCAATCACAATCACCTGATCGAGGGAGCTGGCCACCTCTTTCATTTTTACTACCAGCGAAAGCGTGATATCGTTCTTAATATTATACCCCGACAGGGTTTGGTTTTCATAACCCACAATTGTGAAAGTGAATTTATATGGGCCACCGGCAGGAATGCGTGAGAAAGTAAATACACCGGTACTGTCGGTGCTTGTACCCGAGGTGAAATTGTTTGCCGTGTTGCGTATGACCACCGACACACCCGGCAAAGGATCGCCGTTGTTATTTTGTACAACACCTTTTACAATACTTGAATTTTCCTGTGCATATAACACTTGTGTTAGCAGGAGATGCAGTAGCAAGGTAAGGGCATAGCATGGCCCCGACTTAAATACATTAAATCTCATATGGCAATTTTTAGTCAATGGGCAATAGGCAATGTGCAATAGGCAAAGATGCCTTTATGCGGAGTACCCGACAATCGGCAGGCCTTGCCAATTGCCAATTGCTTATTGCTTATTGGTTATAGTGTATGTATTATTATGTACGCTAATCGTTAAATTATTAAGAGAGGCAATCTGTTTCAGAATATTGCTTAATGAATCACTTTTACTGAACTTACCAATGAAATACATTTTTTCTATATCAGCTTCTGTATACACAATTTCTACGCCATACATTTCTTCCAATTGTTTAAACACCTGTGTCAGCGGCTGATTATTAAACATATACCACGATCCTTTATCAACAGGTAACGATGGCTGGTCGCTAACGCCGCGCTCATCGCGTATTCCTTTTTTGAGTGCTGTATTATCATTTATAAACCGCCGTACGCTTGCCGTGTTTTGTTTATTACTATACAACAACTCCTCACCGGGCACCAGGTAAAATTCTTTTTTCAGTTTTGGCTGAAGGCTGTCGGCCGGTTTTACTACTACCCTGCCCTCATATAATTGAACGGTTATAAATTCATCCTGTTCAAAGGCTGTTACTATAAATTGTGTTCCAAGCGCGGTGGTTGCCAAATGGCCGCTGATAACGGTAAAAGGTTTTGTTTTGTCTTTTGCCACATTGAACCTGGCCCGCCCTTTCAACACTATATTGCGTTTATTATTGGTAAAGGGCTCATTCCAGGTTATTTCACTTAAGGGATCAAGTAGTACTTCTGAACTATCGGTCAATACTATTCGTTGCGTTTTGCCACTTGTGTTTATTTCATGGCGCACTACCACGTTTGTCGCACTATCTTTTTTTACTGAAGCAACTACCGGGTGGTTATTGCTTTTATCACTACCCCACCATTTGTAACCAACTGTTATAATCAATAAAACAGAAGCAGCTATAGCTGTTGTAATTACAATTTTGCGAACAAGGCCACGTTTGCCGGTTATGTCGCCGGTATAATCTCTTTCACCCCGGGAATCCTGCTGCAACGCGTGTTGAAAGTATGCCCACTCCTTGTTTGCATTAATTTCATCGGGTGTTTGATCGTCCTTCATCAACTGCCAGGTATTTTTCAATGCTTCATAATATTGCCTGTTTTCTTCACTGGCGCTTAACCATTGCAACAGCTTTGCCTGTTCATCACTGTTCAGTTCGTTGCAAAAATGCCGGGTTATTAAATCGTCTAGTTGCTCGCTGTTGCTCATGTTCTATTAATATTACGGTTGAACAAACACTTACCGTGACAAGCCCGTTAAATATTTTTTACGGTATTATTTTATTGATAATCATTAACATGAAGAATAGAGTAAGGTAGCCGGCCAGTTTTATTCGTAATTTTTTCAATGCCCGGCCCATTTGTGTTTCCACTGTGTTCACCGACACATTCAGTTGACGGGCTATTTCGGCATATTTCAATCCCTCGTAGCGGCTCAATTCAAAAATGGTACGCATTTGATCGGGCAGTTCGGAAACGGCGTTATCAATATCGGCCTGTAATTTTTTGGTATCATAGTTTTCCTGTGGGGTTGAACCGGGGTTCTCGTTCCGTTGCTGTACAAACCGTTCAAAGCGTTCGCGCACTTTGGCATGGCGCAAAATATCCAGGCTTGTATTCATGATCACTTTGTGCAGAAAGGCCTTTACAGGCATATCGGCAGAAAGTGTGCTCCGGTGCTTCCATAATTTTATAAAGGCGGTATGCACCACTTCTTTGGCAATATCGGTATCGAAATTGTATTTATGCTGGCACCAGGTGCATAAGGATGCGAAGTGTATTTTGAAGAAATGTTCAAAAGCAACACCATCGTCCTTTATGGTATGCATTAAAGCATCGTTGCTATGAAGGTTAAATGTGACAGCTCGCATGACGGAAAAAATCTCAAATTACAAATCACAAGACCCAAAAAATAAAACTCAAAACACAAATATCAAGATCCAAAAAATAAAACTCAAATCACAAATCTCAATGGCATATTCAGAGGCTTTAGAATTGTAATTTGAGATTTGGAATTTATTTGGAACTTGTTATTTGAGATTTGGAATTTTTACAGTGGGATAAAGATAATAATGATTAATTATTGAAGTAACCCGCACCATCCGGGTATAGAATGCCTATTGTTTTTAAAAATACGTTCAGGTTTTTCAATTTAAATCCCATCAAATTGAAAATAATGGGAATTACATTTAATTTAATCGACCACAAATTGAAAATAAAGTGGTTTACTTTTAATTAAATCGGCCTCAAATTGAAAACAATGGCCAACATTTTTAATTTAAAAGCATACAAATTGAAAATAATCGACACTATTTTTAATTGAAGAACCATTAATTCATTTGAAATCAACCAGTTATTATCTTTCTAGCTTGAATCCCGGTTCCAGGCGCGGACGGTTGGCGGCATTGGCCACTGCATAACCGGTGGCATACATCCAGCGGGTCATTTTTGTAAGCTTATCTATATTAATTGCCGAAGCCTCATCGCCCGGGGTATGGTACAGCGGGTGTGGCAGGGTGCTGAAAAAGATGGCCGGAATGTTCTTCTTTGCATAAGGGAAATGGTCGCTGCGAAAATACCAGCTTTCGAAATGCGTAGCTTTATCCCATTCGGTATCGAGCCTGAACTTAGGACCATTATCGTTTTCCTGCAAAGCAATTTTCACAAGATCCGATGAACTGAGGTGTGGGGGAATAACGCCCAGCAGGGCTGCACTGTCGGGTGCGTTCATCCCAATCATATCGCCATTTAACACAGCTACCAACGATTCGCGTGGCACCGTAGGATGTTCGGCAAACCAGGTTGAACCAAACAAACCTCTTTCTTCGCTCCCATGCCATACAAACAGCGCGCTGCGTTTTGTGCGTTGCTGTTTAAATGCTTTGCCAATGGCCAGCAGGGCAACACTAACGGTAGCATTGTCATCGGCGCCGTTAAAGATGCTGTCTTTGGCGCCTTCAATATTACGCACGCCATCATGGTCCTGGTGACCGCTGAAAAGCACATACTCTTTCGATAATATGGGGTCGGTGCCTGCAATTTTTCCTACCACATTTACCGATGGATAGTTAAACGACTCAGAATAGATGGTTGCCTCCAGCTGCTGGTTTGGCTGGCGTACCAGGTTCAGCGCTTCTTTTCGAACCCAGATAATAGGAATATCTTTTAGTTGCTGGCGGTTGGTGAACAAACTGCCTTCAATTTGATAACTGCCGCGGTTTGAATATTGCGCCGCACGTGGCCATGCCTGCTCAGCCAGATCGTCTGAAACAAAAACAATGGCCTTTACACCTTTGGCACCCAGCTTACGCGCCCAGGCGCCTACAACAAACCCACTGTAACGCCAGGGAATGGTCTTACGTGGGTCGGTAAGGCCCTTTGCAGTAAACTGCAATGCCACTACTTTTCCTTTTATTGTTTCTTCACTTACCGTTTCAGGGTCATCTACAAAAACAATAGGTGCATTCACCGTTGCAAAAGAAGGTTCATAAACGATCACATCTTTCCATAAGGTAAAGGCGCGATCGCCGATCTTTACTGTACTGCGGTTACTTACCCGTTCGCGTATAAGATTGAAAAATTGAAAATAAGTGCCGTCATCACCAGCAGGTTCTATACCAGCCTTGCGTGCTTCCTCAGCCAGCCACATACTGGCTTTTAACTCATCGAGCGTACCCGCTTCACGGCCCCTGAAATGATCATCGGCCAGGCGGTACAGGTCGCGCTTAAGATCGCTTTGCTTTATCAATTCAACCGGCGCTTTTTTTGTTTGCGCACAGGCAGCAGTTGACAACAATAAACTGAAGAATGAAGTGATAATAAGTGGAGCCTTGTTCCTCATGCAGTGTTGTTTTGGTAAATATAAAATAAAAAGGTGTGCCGAATGGCACACCTTCATTAGCACATTAGCTAATTAGAAAATTATCACATTAGTTTTTCAATATTTTAAACTCAACACGACGGTTCAGCTGACGGCCTTCGTCGGTTTCGTTCTCTGCCACCGGCATGCTTTCACCATAACCTTTCGAAGTAATTCTGCCTGGGTCTATGCCTTTAGACAAAATGTACTCCATAACCGAGCGGGCACGATTATCAGAAAGTCTGAAGTTATACTCATCGCTACCTTTACTATCGGTGTGAGCGCTCATTTCAATTACAATGGCTGGGTTCTCTTTCAACAACTTCACTACGCGGTCGAGTTCAACAAACGATTCAGGACGCAGGTCCCATTTATCGAAGTCGAAGAACACGTTATTCAGGCGCACCACCTGGCCAATTTCAATGGGCACCAGGTACAGGTCTTTATGAATTTCTTTGAAACCTGCTTTCACCATTGAGTCGAGGTTCAGGTTCTCAGAAATAGCGAAGAACTTGTCGGCGCTGGCGCGAATACTATAGTTCTTATCGTAAGGCAATACGATCTTAAAGGCACCATTAGATGGGTCCGAAATACCGGTACCGGCCTCCACCCCATCGGGTAATGTTTCATAAATAAGCGAAGCGCTAAGTGGTTCTTTTGTTTTAGCGTTATATACGTTACCGCTAACCAGTATCACCGGGTTTGGTTTTTCACGCTCTAACAGTTTAACACGAACGATATCGCTTTCACCATAGCTGTCTTTATAACTGGTTAAATACGCATATTCGCCACCGGCATCCAGGGTAAAGAAGGCATCCCAGCCGTCGGAGTTAATGGGTTCACCCAAATTTACCGGCGTGCTCCATTTTGTCCAGCTTTTATCGAGCCGCTTGGTCATGTAAATATCATTATCACCTACACCACCGGGCCGGTTACTGCTGAAATACATGGTAACGCCATCGGGCGCTATGTACGGCGTCATTTCATCGCCGGGAAGGTTAATTTGTTTACCTAAGCTCTTGGGTTCACTCCAACTACCGTCTGATTGCGGAAAACATACAAACAGGTCGTTGTTACCACCGCCCGGTTCGGGACACATATAAAGTACCAGCGCTGTAAGGTCGTGCGTAAGCACCGCACCAGATACCACGCCCTTATCGTATTTCAGGTAATTTTTAATACGCAGCATTTCGGGCTCGCCCCAACGGCCATCGGCCTGGCGGGTACAAAGACTAACGCCTTTACCAAAATAGGCACCGCCGTTTCCAAAGGCGCCGCGAATAAGAATTCGGTTATTGTCGGGCGATATCCAGTACACTGCATTGTACTGGCTCGTGTTCAGGGGATATTTCAAATGTTTCGCTTCGGCCCATACACCATTTGAATCGCGTGTTGAGTACCAGATATCCTGTGAATTGGGCACAGAATTATACTTGGTATTGGCCGGGTGGTTCTCACAAATAAAGAACAGCAGGTTGCCGTCTGCCGAAATGGTTGGCCTCAGTTCGGGCAGGTCGGAGTTGATGTTCTCCCCTAAATTCTCGATCTTGATAATAGTACTGGCCGTAATGATATTATCCTTTTGCGCTACCAGTTTACCGGTATCGCTTTGATGGCTCATTTGGGCAGTGGCCTGCTGCAGACCAACGGCCAGGGCTAAAAGGGATAGTACTCTCTTCACAAGGTTTGGATTTAATTACTTAATAACGTACAATTTAGCTTCGCAATTGCACAGTTCATCACAAAAACAAACAGAACAATATTCTAAAGTGAATAATTTTTACTGAATTTTATTCTAACAACCACTATCTTTACAGAACACTTAACCTTTTATGGACATCCAACCAACAGCTTTACCGGGCAACCTGGTGAAAAGTAAGCGCATTCACTCCATTGACCTGCTGCGAGGCACGGTTATGATCATTATGGCCCTCGATCATGTGCGTGATTATTTTCATGCGGGCGCTTTCCTGTTCGACCCCACCGATCTTACGCAAACTGATGCACCATTATTTTTTACCCGGTGGATCACACACTTTTGCGCACCGGTGTTCACATTTCTTGCCGGCGCATCGGCCTTTTTAAATGGAACTAAAAAGACGAAGAAAGACCTCTCTGTTTTTCTTTTTACCAGAGGTTTGTGGCTGGTGATTGCCGAAATGCTGATCATTACCTTAGGCTGGACCTTCAACCCCGTGTATCCCGTACTTATTTTACAGGTCATATGGGCGCTTGGTATAAGTATGATGGTGCTGGCAGCAGCGATATGGCTGCCACGAACAATTATATTAATAACAGGACTTGTTTTGATCTTTGGTCATAACCTGCTCGATCCTTTAGACACTACAGGCGATAATGCATCATCATTCCTGATGTCGGCCCTGCACCACCAGCATTACTTTTTTATGAAACCATTTTCGGTTATGCTTGGCTACCCCATTGTTCCCTGGATAGGCATTATGCTTATCGGTTATGTATTTGGACAATTATACCTGCCTACTTATGATGCAGCAAAAAGAAAAAGAACTTTGCTGTGGCTGGGCCTTGGCGCTGTTGCGTTATTTATAATCATTCGTTTTATTAATATCTATGGCGATCCGCGGCCCTGGAGTACACAGCAGGCGCCCATGTTTACATTCTTTTCATTCCTGAATGTAACCAAATACCCGCCTTCCTTATTATATATCTTAATGACGTTAGGGCCCTCACTGCTTTTCCTGGCCTTTACCGAAAAACCATTGACCCGGTTTACCGAAAAGCTGGTAGTGTTTGGCCGGGTACCCATGTTCTTTTATATTCTGCACATTTACTTAATTCATATACTGGCTGTAATTGCAGCCAGTGTAACAGGCTACAAATGGAGCGATATGGTACTTACCGGTTGGGTTAGTATGAATAAGCAACTGGAGGGTTATGGCTTCAGCCTGCTGTTTGTATATGTGTTATGGATAATAATTGTAGTTGGGTTGTATCCCTTGTGTAAAAGGTATGATGAGTATAAAAGGGTTAATAGGGATAAGTGGTGGTTGAGTTATATATAGGCTAGTAGCGAGTAGCGAGTGGCTAGTGGGGAATACAGGTGGCGCATAATAAAATCGCGAGTTTTGAATGAAGGCCCCACTCGCCATTTACCACTTACCACTTGCCTTTTTCCCCCAGCGGGCGTGAAGGTGCACCTTTGGTCGGTTTCTCACCCCGCACAAAAGAAATAAGCCTTTATTTGTACCAGGATTTTACCGCCAGGGAAAAATTATTACAACAATTGGCAAACACCGTTCCGTTGCGGGTTGCGTGTATATAAAAAAACTGCAGGATATTAATATTGAAGTACTTGCAAAACAAATTACCTCCTCTGTAAAGCATCTGCAGCAGAAATATCCCTCCTGATTCTTCTATTTTTTTCCTGATCACCATCATAACAACTGCCATAAATGCAGCAATTGGCAACATTGGTTTGTCATAATAAATAGAACTTACACTACGCAGGCAAAAATCACCAGTCTTAAAGTGTCCTACTTCGCTATAATAGAATATTGGGCCTAATACATACAACTTCAATCCTGCCCTTCGCAAACACATCCGGAAAAGTAGCACAGTTAAGGTAATGAGGAAGAACTCTCTCTCCATGCTTCTCATTGCCCGGGATACTTATTGTTTCACCCAAAACATGAGACTATGAAGAAATTCATTTCCCTTCTATTAATTACCTGCTCAATGTTTACGGTTTATTCGCAAACAAAATCAGTAAGCGGCAAAGTTACCGACGCCAGCGGCAACCCGTTAATAGGTATTTCGGTAACCATAAAAGGCACCATGTCGGGTACTACCAGTAACCCCGATGGCACATTTAAATTAAATGTTCCCGAAAATGCCACGCTGGTATTTTCGGGTGTTGGCTATGAACCAACAGAAATGAGTGTACGAAACCGTACCACCATGGATGTACAGTTAACTACTGAAATTAAAGCGCTCAGTGAAATTGTAGTGACGGGTACCGGTGTTGCTACCGAAAAGAAAAAGCTGTCGATAGATGTGGCCAGCGTGGGTAAAAAAGATCTTGCCCAATCGGCCATTGTTTCTATTGACCAGGCTTTGATAGGTAAGGTAGCAGGCGCACAAATACAAAGTAATTCAGGTGAGCCCGGTCAAAAAGCCAATATCAATTTACGTGGTATAAACTCCCTTGGTTCTTCAACACCTATTATTTTAGTGGATGGAGTACAGGTAACAGACATAAACGGACTTGACGTATCGAATGTTGATAAGGTAGAGATCGCAAAAGGCCCTGCAGCCGGTATGTTGTATGGCGCACAGGGCGCCAATGGCGTTATACAGATATTTACCAAAAAAGGCAGCCGTAATAAGGCACCTAGCATAACGCTGTTATCGAAAGTAAGTATCGACAAAGTCATACTGGGTAAAGACAAAACCCTCAGTGCAAAACTCCACCACTTTCAACAGGATGCCAGCGGAAATATCCTCGATCGCAATGGCGATGTTTTAAAACCCGATAGCCTGGGCATGTGGCCCGAGCCGGCCGAAGATGATTTTAATACGGATTTCAATTTGAAGAACAACAAAACCTACCCTTCCAATCTGCCTCAGTACAATCACCTTGAACAAGCTTACCAGACAGCCGTTTCAACCACTAATTCCATAGGTATTTCCGGCGGTGGCAATAAAACAGATTATTCATTTACACTGTCGCACCTCGATCAGGAAAACGTGCTTGCCAATCACCTTCGCCGCACCAACCTTTCGGCCAACCTGGGCTTTGAATTGTTTAAAGGATTTACTGCCCGCAATACTACACAGGTTGTATTACAGGATGAAAACCTGCTGTCAGGTACCTACAACGTAACAGACCGCATCAAATACAATGTTGATGTTTTATTTGAAGGGACCAATAACAACCGGTTCGAGATGATCAATTCTTATCCCTGGATAGATTTTACCTCAAAATATGCGGGTACAAACCTCACCGTTGTACGGCCAAGGGATGAGAACCAGCTTAACGTTTTGTCGGAAAAAGACTGGCACACAAGGTACAGCAAGGATACCCGTATCATCAATAACAGCAACCTGAATTATAAATTCCCGCGCTTTGTTGAACTTGATTTCAAATATGGTATTGAATTATGGAATTCAGAATTCCAGGACCTGTATAAGAACCAGGAAGCAGCGCCACAGGTGGCACTGGGTTTCTGGGGAAGCACAGCAAAGGGTTCTGTACGTGACGACCATTCGAAATCAATATATCAGAACGCACTGTCGACTATTTATTTCAGGACAGACTTCAAGAAAGATTTCAAGATGGATGTGCCCATCACAACCACCACACAGCTTTCTTACGACTGGCGCAAACTGGAATACACTTCTTTCTTTGCACAGGGGCTTGAATTGCCGCAGTATCCACCTGCAAACATTTCATCGGCTGCTATAAAGACAAGTGGCGATGGCCAGTTTGAATACATCACCTATGGCTACCTGGTGAATCAAACCATCGACTTTGGCAGCTTGTTCGGGATCACGGGCGGTTTCCGTTCAGACTATAACTCACAATTCGGCGACCAGAAAAAACCATTCACTTTTGGCCGTGGTACGGTATACTTCAGACCAGTTGAACTATTTGATGTTACCCGGCTTTCCGAATGGAAAATAAGGGCAGCGTATGGCGCCGCCGGTATACCACCCAATGAATTTGACGGCGAATATTATAGCCGCCAAACAACACTCGGTTCAATACAATTAGGTGAAGGCGTTGGGCTTTACCTGCCGAACATATTGGGTAACAAAAATCTGAGAGTACAGGAAGTACGTGAAATGGAAATAGGTACCGATATCACCATTACCCCCTCGGCAAAAGACTGGTTCAACAAGATAGGCCTGTCGTTCACATACTGGAGCAAGAACAACAAGAACAATATACAATACGTAGATCTGGCCCCATCCAGCGGCGCACAACAAATAAGGGATAACTTGATTGACCTGACTGTAAAAGGCGCCGATGCAAGCCTTGATGTAAGTGCATACACCAGTAAAACAATTGACTGGCAGCTGGGTGTTCGTTTTGGTACCTTTAAAACCAAAGTAGATAAAGTAGCGAATGGCCGCGATTTCGTAAGCGGTTTGTTTGTGGTGAAAGAAGGCGAATCGCTGGGTAATTTTTATACAGTAACGCCATTGACAAGCATCGATCAAACCCGTACTGCCGATAAAACCAGGTATATACCTGAAACAGATGCTTCGCAATACGAAATTGTAAATGGCATTGTTGTAAATAAAGAAACAAAACGCGCAGTGCTTACCGATGCTACTGACCAACGCATTACAGGCAACGCCTATCCCGATTTTACCATGTCGTTCATCAACAACGTTACGCTTTGGCAGAAACTAAATATCAGCATGCAGTGGGACTGGTACCATGGTAATGAAATATATAACCTCACCAAACAATGGATGTACCGCGACAGATTGCAAAAGGACTTCGATAAACCAATAACCATAAATGGAGAAAGCGGAGCCTTTGTTAATTTTTACAACAGCCTGTACAATAGTGTTCAGCGTACCGGCTGGTTTGTTGAAAAAGGCGCTTTCTGGCGCATGCGCGATCTCACAATAACTTATCAGTTGGGTAGCACATTAAAAGTTCCCTGGATAAAAGGTATAGCGATTACCGCATCGGGCCGAAATCTGCTAACCATTACAGATTATGAAGGGCTTGATCCAGAAGCCACCTCAGCACAGGATAGCCAGGGTAACCGCACATTTGGCGCAGGAGCAAATATAGGCGCCGATTACTTTGCCATACCAAACCTGCGCTCGTACCAGTTTGGTATCAACCTTCAATTCTAACCCAAATTTGATTGTTATGAAACGATACTTCTTTTATATAACGATAATAACCATCATCGCGGGAGCTTGTAAGAAGTCGTCCCTCGAATTAAACGATCCAAATTTTCCAACGCCCGAGCAATCATTGACAACGGAAGCCGGATTGAAAAACTTTTCGCTGGGTATACTACAAAAAATGGTAGCAGAAGTGCCCGATGAAGGCACCACCAATATCTTTCATATTGCCTTAACAAACCACAGCATTTTGGGCGATGAGGCCTATGTTCCCTACGGCAACTATGGATTACGGTGGGTTGACCAGGTATATAAAATAACGCTGCCCGGTGGTACGGTAATAACCAACCCCAATGGAGTTGATCAGAAAACACAGTTGAAAGGTTTTGATTCAAGAGATGCCGGTGAACGAAACGCCTTTCAATATGAATGGGCATCGTGTTACTACATTATTGGACAAGCAAATCAATTACTGACGGCATTAGATAATGCGGCGTTGAATATAAGCGGCGATGCCGCTAATAAAAAGAACATTTTCAAAGCCTGGGCTTTATTCTGGAAAGGGTACGCTTACTCGCGTATTGGATCAATGTACCTGGCCGGCATCATTACCAATGAATCGGGTAAAACAAACGGCGATTTTGTTGACCATACAGCTATACTGGCAGAAGCCGATAAAGTGCTGAACGAATGTTTAACTACATTAAATGCTATTACCGAAACAGATGATTATTCAGACGTAATGAAAGCTATTGTAGCTTCTTTTAATGATAACTCTAATGTGGTAACGCCTGCCATGTGGAAACGGCAGATCTATTCGCTACAGGCACGCAATTTACTGGCAAATACAAAGCTCCCCGATATGACAACGGCCAATTGGCAGCAGATCATAACGCTCACCAACCAGGGTATACAGGCCACAGATGTCATCTTCAGGTTTGGTATGGACCCCAGCGGCAGCAATGATGTATCGAGCGGATTTTATCACCCTTATGCATTTATTGGCGAAGTGCAACAGTTTTCGTTTGTAAGTGAACGGTTGGTACAGGAATTTAAACCTGGCGATAACCGGTTGAAGATCGGCTTTGTACCTTTTGATGTGCCCAAGGTAAATGAAAGAGGGCGCGGTTTGCAATTTGGTACCCGCTGGAACCCCGTTTTTATTGAAAATGGCGGTTTGTATGCCACAGGAAATAATAAAGGACTGGTTCCCTGGGCATGCAGTTATGAAGAAAACCAGTTAATGAAAGCAGAAGCGTTGATACGTACCGGTAGTATTGAACCAGGGTTGCAACTGGTAGATGCCGTTCGTGATTTTCAGCACTCCGGACTTGCGCATGTAGCGGGTACCGGTTTAAATGCCACACAGGCGTTGGAAGAATTCAGGCGTGAAAGAAGAGTAGCGCTGTTTTTGTGGGGTACAGCATTTTACGATGCCCGGCGTTGGGGTGTAACCAAACCGGCATCACAAGGCGGCGGCAGGGCCAATGCCATTGTGATCATACCTGGTAATTTGCTTTCGCCACCACAAGCCGGTTCAATACCCACACCTTGTTTTATGGAGTATAACTATATGGACTATTGGGATGTGCCCCAGAATGAACTTGATTTCAATACACCGGGGAACATTACAATACCATTAAAAAATTAGTATCAGTATCAAAGGTTGTTTGCGAAGGCCGGCTCTCCCGCCCTCCCTATGTGGAGTTTTAGGTGGGAGAGCTTTTTTATGCAATCAACCGATCATTTGTTTAACTGTTGGAATAAGCTGTTCGCCCATTACATCTTTCGACATTAGTGCGGTAGCTCCTGTACTTTTGAGATAATCGGCATCGTTGCCATGATATGAATCGAATAGAACAATGGGAATATTTTGATAGGCCGCCTGTAAACGGATATTGCTTATAAGACCCAGCCCGTCGAGATTGGGCATGTTGAGATCGGTTATTACCATATCAATGTGCTTGCCATCAAAATGTTTTAATGCATCGGCACCATCAACACCAGCCAGGGTGGTATACCCTTCCTGTTCAAGCGTGAAGCATAGCATTTGCACAACAAAATCGGAGTCATCGACTACGAGTACGGTTTTATTCATATAATAAGATTTGGATAGTGACAAAGGCAGGCGCCGCATAGGAATGCGCCGACTGGTAATTATAAAAACGCCGGGACACATATTTTTGAATATACAAAAAGGCGGAAAGTAAGGAGGTTACAGGTTAACCTGTAGAACACCGGTATGTAACTACTAAGGCAGAACGATGAGGAAATAAATGGGTAAAAACAGAAAGGCTTTATATGAGGGAAAGCACTTATTTAAATATAACGGCTTCTATACTGAAGATGGCCAGTATTTCATCCATTTTACGGGTTATTTCAGGATAATCTTTTCCGTTTTCAGCAGTGAGAATGATGCTGTTATTTTCACCGGCGGGCCGCACCCTTCTTATAAGACCGGTATGGTTCTTATCGATTATATAGTAAAAGAAACCGGCATTGATGATCTTGATAAAACGGAGTTTTTTTATAGCTATCCAGTTACCGCTTCTGAACCGGGGCTCCATACTTTCGCCGGTTACAGGAATAACGCCATCAACTTCGCCAATAACGGGGGCATCTATCCGGGCGGCAACAAGTATCGGTTGTTTGTTTATGACAATAACATTGCCAGGGGCCGTATTGTTATCAAATAACAACAACGACTCTTCATCCTGTGAAAGAAAGATACCGGTTAAAAAGGTTGTAGCAGGCTTTCCTTTTTTTGTGTTACTGAGTTTAGGATCTTCCACTACATGATCGGGAGCGTTATCCATTTTTTCGATGTACTCGATCAATATTTTTAACTGATCGAAGTCGCTTGGCTTGGTCCCTTTCTCCCACTTATACAGGTTTTCTTTAGAAATACCGGTAGCCGCTGCCAGGGCAGGCATTTTTATATTCTTTCTTTTCCGGAACTCTTTTAACCGTTTGCCAATTTCCATTGATGTTAATCAATTAAGTGAAAAGAAGTAAGAAATTACACTTAGTATTTATAAAAAATGGAACATTTTCCATTATCTTTATAGAGCAAAATTACTGTACCAAATTAAGAAATAATGAAACTCAGCCAAAAAGCATTAAAGGCAATTAACAATCCGGTTACCCGTCGCCGCTTGATGGATGTGCTTGGCTGTACAGAGTTTACCATCGCCAGATACATTCAGAAGAACAGCGACAATCTTACAAAAGCTGCTGCTTTACAGGTCATTAGAGAAGCGACCGGGTTACCAGACGAAGAGATCCTTGAAGTAGAAAAACGATAAAAGATCTATACAAAAACAGGGTATATAGGAGTTTAAAAGCTCTGCGATCCGTTCCCTATAGGTTGTTTTATAATTATTTCCGCTTTTAGGACCTGGTTAATAAAACAGGTTCAATTGTAATCATTGAACCTGTTTTTTGTAATACATTACATTCAAGGTAATGCAATCACTTACACTTTACCAGAGCATTGGTAGCTGAACATCATATAAAAATGATTTTGCTATTACTTAAAACAATTAAGCAAGTTTGCTGTACTAAACTGATTGGAAAAAAAATTATACAAAACGGCTAAAAATGGAGGAATTAAGCTCGTTTTAAGAAAAAATTAAATATCTAATATCGTAGAATGCCAGCTATTATTTTGAACACAGCTTCAATTTGATCCCACTCACGATGTATAGGTGGAAAGAGTTCCTGGTTGGGATGATCAGAAACCAGTAAAAGCGTGCTATTGTTATTGCCCTGGTATACGCGCCGAACAATACCCTGCCAGTTTTTATCAATGATATAGTAGTGCAGTCCCCAGTTCAGGATCCTGGAGTTATTCAGGCGTATAATGCCTACTCGGCAGCCATTGGCAAAGGTGGGCGCCATGCTTTCGCCGGTTACTTCAATTACCCCATCAACAGGCCCCAGGAAGGGCGCATTAATACGGTCTACAATAAGCTCAGGTTCATTATCATGGAATAAGATGGTACCAGAGGCAGCTTTACCATCGGTTTGGGGAGCAGGCAGCAGGTTGGGGTTTAAAGGCAGCCTAAGCGTAGCGGGCTTTTGGCTCGCCTGCTCCAGTTGTTCTTCAGCAATCTTATTTTCCATTTTATCGAGATAGGCCTTTAGCCTGAAATAATCATTGATATCGCTGGGTTTGGTGCCTTTTTCCCATTTATACAGGGTTTCTTTTGCAATACCGGTAAGAATTGCAATGGCGGGCATCTTAATTTTTGTTCTTTCCCGGAAGTTTTTAAGTCGTTGAGCAAGGTTTTGGTGCATGGTTTATGGATTCAGGTATTGATCACGATCAAATAAATGTAAAGTTTTACACAAAACTGAACCCCTCCGGACTCAATTGTAATTCTTTTCATTAATTCTAATTCTTTCCATAACAAAGGTATAAATTATAATAAATTCCAATATCCATTATCTAAAATTGGTGCTTATTCTTGACATAAATCATGGCTCAGAATGTAACCTGGCTTGTCTAGTCTTTACCTTTCTTTACTACCCCTGTTATCTTTGCGTTGTACCACGGTCGTACCTCATTTATCTTTTGTTTACCCCTCAGGTAAAAAAAGGTTAAGTTGAAGTAACGTTGGGGTTAAGCAAAAACGAGCGCCAGGTAACCTTTAGGTAAACTTTAGGTAAACAAACCTGATCGGCATCACCTATAAATACTGAAAGTGAAAATGTGCAATAAATTTATCAGAAAGGCAACATGGTAAAGAACTTTAAGTACTTTATTGAAAATGAAAAATTTAAGTCTACCGGTAAAGCCTAACCATGAAATACAGTTGTAGTTTTAATGTTTTATTTAAAAAACGACCTTTATCCGTTAGGAAAAAAAATTTACATTTGGTTTTAGTAACTCCTCCCCTGCGAATAATTTATCCGTTCTCTTAGTTAGAACAAAATGGTATCTGAATCGATATAGTAAGCAGATCACATGCATTAGGGCACAAATGCAACATAAACCTTTATCTTAAAATTATCTTATGCAGAAACGTTTGCGTAAAACATTCCTGGAGGCCATTCATTCCATTAAAGACTACATTGATCAACATCCGCTGGAAACTAAAACAATCTCAGCGCTCATTCGCAAAACACATTCACAGATCGGTATCAATTTGCTTCACCAAGGTTTTCGCCAGTTATTTGGCACAAGGATCAAAGAATACGAGATCAAAAAAAGACTGGAGGCCGCTACCAACCTGCTTTTGGAAGATGAATTGACCATGCAGGAAATAACGGCCAAATGCGGTTACAGTTCACAAAGCGCCTTTGTACGGGCGTTTAAAGATGTATATGGTATTACACCCGGACAATGGCGCAGCCGTCACTTACCCCTGCCTTTGCAGGAAGCATGCTAACCGTTACTTACTAACCTGTTTTTTACTATCATTAACAAATTGTTGCAGGCAGGTCACACAACTGCACAACCGATTTGCCTGTAACAATTTATACCAGTGTACCATTGCAAACAGAAGAAACGTGCGTGTGAAATTGTATAAAAAAAATGCAAACAGGAGAAATTCACGGTCGTAACTTAAGCCTCAGAAATGTTGAAGATGTAAGAAGAAATGATATTTTTGTATTACAGGGCTGGCCGAAAACCTGAAAAAGAGTAGGCGTATCATTAACAATTGAACCTTATCCAAATGACGAATTTAACAACTGTATTAGCAGTTACAACTATCACTCCATTTGTTATTGCCAAACCAACTTCACCGGCAACCCAACTTACAATTCTAAAATTGCTAACTGAATAAATCATCGTGGCATTTTGTATAAAAAAAGTGCAAACAGCGAAAATGTGAGAGTGTAAATTCGCAGTATCAATTAATGAAACGGTTATGAGATCATTTCAATCAACAACGGCCTTTCTTGATCTATTATAGAAGGTTTTTAACAGTGGCTTGCTGTGCTGCCTTTTTTGTCTAATTGAGGCACCCTGCAGTAAGCTAATAACGGTGATAAACACACACAATTTAAAACAGTGAGAAAATGGTAAAAAAATGTGCAAATGCGATAAAAACGGTGAACTATCTTGCACACACATTCGACAGGACAAACACTCACGAAGCAAAAAGCCGGTTACACACTACGAAGCACAGCACATAAGCGAGACAGCAAAACTACGTAACGCCACCCAACCAATTCACTGGCAAAGCCAGCCTTAACCAAAGAGACTGTAAGTTATTCATTGAGCACATTAACCAGGCAGGCCTGGTGTATAAACCTTATTGAGATGAAAAATGAAATATTACGCGGCGAGAAGCCGAAGAGGAATGTTATTGTCGAGATAATAGCAGCGACACTTCTTATTTTCTTTGTACATACGTTTATCAGTAGTTTCATACAACTTCAAAGCCTTAAGAATTTACTGGCATTTTATACTAAATACACAACTGAAACAGCATGGTTAATGATAGCATCAGAATTGCTTATCTCCATTCTGTTATTTATGCCTCGCCTACGGAAATGGGGTTTGATACTGGTAATACCTTTCGCAATACTTGGGTTTTACATTGTAGTAACACATTATCGATATCCTAATGACTTTGGAGGATTACTAAATACACTTTCATCGACTCAGCAACTTGTATTGTATTGTTTACTTTTTGCTTTAGCGTTATCTGGTTTACTATCAGGATTCAGGAAGCAAAAAAGCAAAACTGAAAAGGAACCTTCTGTAGTTTTCACCTGATATTACCGGGAATATTTAAAATAATTATTGCGCAATATACCTGTTCATGTAGGCCAAACATGGATAGAGCGAACTCCTTATCGCTGGAAATAAGGAAAAGGGATATGCCGAAAACCTTATAAAAGAGTAGGCTCAAATTTCATTAACTTTTAAACTATTTATTTTATGAAGCGTAATCTTTTAGGCTTTGCCGCTGTAGTATTAGCAATTGCAGTTAGCTCTTTTACTGCAAAACTGAATACTACTTACTACATGGTGTATAATTCAGGTTCTCAAAACGTAATGAGCAATTATGATGCTCCTACTGCTGAAGAACAAGACGCTGTTATTGGATCAGACCGTTTGGCTTGGATTTCAATCGAAAGCGCTGACTCTCAAATTGACAACGCTGAGTTCCTGGCTGCATTTTCTGCTTTAGATGCAAATTCTACAAGCAGCCTGGACGATGAGTCTGAAAAAAACATAACATTCACTTACAGTGGTAATTCAACTCTGCACACACAGTTGGAAAAGAAAGCTGCTCAATAATAGCAATTATATGCAAACGGTCAGTTGAAATTCAACTGACCGTTTATTTGTTAAGGTATTTGCTTAAGATCATTAAACCTTAAGTTCTAGTTATGAAACGAAACTTGTTAAGCATCACAGCTTTAGTGTTAGCGATTGTAGCCAGCTCTTTTACTGCAAAATGGACTTCCCTTTTTTATATGGTATTCAATTCTGGCGCCCAAAACTCAATAAGCAATTATGCAGCGCCAACTACCGATGTACAGGATTCTGTTTTGGGATCGGATGTTTTATGTTGGATCGCAATTGAAAGTGTAGATTCGCAAATTGATAATGCTGAATTTTTAGCTGCATTTTCGGCACTTGATGAAGGCTTTACCCAACCAAATAACCTTAATGATGAATCAGAAAAAATAAAAACATTCTCCTATAATGGCATAAGTGGCCTGCACGTTTTTTTAGAAAAAAAAGCTATTGACTAATAAAAGACGGTCAGCCGAATTCAACTGACCGTTTTTTATTACTAAATATTTTCTACTTCTTCTTCATTAATAATAATATAAACAGAATCCCATTTTATATTTTTGTCCCATTCCTGATTACCTTCATAAGGAACTTTTAAGATCACAGATTTCCCCCAGTTTTTTCCATTTGAAACACTGTTAAAAGTTGCTACTTTAAAGATCTTCAGCGCTGACAATCTTTGATAAAACTTATCTACATTCTTTCTATTATTTTCACTGGCCAAACTCATGGCAGCAGGAATACTTTTGTAATCATAGTGCTTCTTAACCGCAGCAAATTCTTCGGCTCCAATTTGTGAAACGATCTCACCAGCTGCGTTGTTCCAAATTTCTTCACCAACCATCATTTTCATTTTTCCCCAATCCTTTACATTTACCTGAGGATTCTTTTCCGTAGCTGGGGCGTTAGAAACCTGATTATATGCCGAACATGACATAAACAACATGGCGATAAATAAACTGCTAACTATTTTCATATTTATTTTATTTAGGTAAAAGATTATCGTGCGTTTTGTTCCAGATTAGTTTGTTGTATTATGGTAAGTGGAATAAGCAATGTATATCTGAGATCATTGGGAGGAAGTTTATAAATTGTTCCGTTCAAATTTCTGGTAAGTGTAACAGCAGTAGATGAATTTTTATTCAATCTTCTTATATCTGCCCATCTAACACCCCTGTAAATCATTTCCTTTTTACGCTCCGTTAAGATTATAGTCAAAGCCTGCTCTGATGTGCCAGGATTGAATACTGGCACTGTTCCCGGTTTATATCTTTTGCTAAGCAAAGCATTTAAGTCCTGCATAGCTGACGATATATCACCAAGCCGGGCACTGGACTCAGCGCGTATTAAATAAACTTCTGCAGTTCCAAGGCCAACAAATGCTCCTACAGAGGAGGATCCATTATAGGACCCTTTAAACCGGTAGGTATTCTCCCCTGTAATCTGGCGAAAAAAGGCCGTTTTTCTAATATCATTTACATCATACGAGCTATATAAAAAAGAATCAATCTTTGCACTCGTATTTACAGCGTTCAATGAACTTTCATCATTAACATAATACAGAATCTCTGAATTCAATATCCCCTTTTTCAAAAAGGGCTCACTTGCTGTAGGATTTACATCAGTTGTACTACTGTAATCGATAAGCTGATTATATAACTTTAAACTTTCATTGGCAGCCTGTTTGGCATTTGCGTAATCACCTTTTTGAAGATATACCTTTGCTAAAAGTGCATAGCCAGCAGCCTTATTAGGTCGTGTTTTTGCCACAACGCTTTCAGGAAGCAAATCAACAGCCAGTTGCAAGTCTTTTATTATTTGATCATATGTTTGTTGTACGGTTGAACGTACGCTGGGAATGTTAAAATCGGCTTCTAATCTTAAGACTATACCCAGATCAGTATCTGCCGTGGCAGCATCATATTGCGGGGCAAATAATTGTGCAAGCTGAAAGAAAGAAAATGACCGTAGAAATAATGCAAATCCTTTTATTTCAGCAGCTTTTGGGCTGGCTGACTTTTCGTTGATTCTATCAACATTGTCTAAAACAGTATTGGCAGTTAATATAAGCGAATATTGTTGTGTCCAATCCTTTTCATCATCAACCGCCGGATCCCAAATATAACTTTGCTTATCAATATCGATTCTTGATTGCCAGATGGTGTAAGGTAAATAATATTCATCCGTTACATTTTGAATAACACGAAGGCCCCATTTATAAAAAGACGGATTATCCATTAATGCCTGCAAATCATCCAATGTGTCAGGCGTAGATAGACGTTGATCAGGCTTCTCGTCTAAATACTTTTTACAAGATGCTGATAATATTATTATAGCAAGGCTACAGAGCAGAACTTTTATATGATGTTTATTCATTTTGTAGAAATTAGTAGTTAAAGACTTAACTGTACACCAATGGTAAATGTTTTAGGTACGGGAAAAGCTGCATTGCCGGTGTTATAATCAGGATCAAGACCAGCATCATTAGCCCGCCATAAAATACCCAGGTTCTCAGCATTACCATAAACTTGTATCGATTGAAATGGAAGCGCTTTTATTCTACTGCGGGTAAGGCTATAAGCAAGCCTTATGTTCTGAAGACGAACATTATCGCCCTTGTACACATTGGCAGATGAACTGGCATAAAACTGGTCCCGAAAATCATTTGACAGCGGATAAACAAAGGATGGAACATTTGTTACATTTTCGTCACCAGCCTGTTTCCATCTTTTTTCATAATCAGCATGCTGTAACCCGGAGTTAATTAAGCCATAATAAGAGATCGTATTCTTTCTAAAATAGTACCCCATAGTGTAATTAACACTAACTGTTAAGCTAATTTCTTTGTATTTAAATATGTTATTAAAAAATCCAAATACAGTTGGAATAGAAGAGCCATGATAAATTAAACTTGCAGTGTCATATACCTGATTCAAAATAGCTTTGTAGTCATTACTAACGTTTTTACCCAAATATCCCAGCGGATCTCCTGTATTGGGGTCTAACCCTGCAAACTGATAACTAAACAGTGGATAGGGTGATTTTCCCCGCCGTCCCATAATTACAAGGCCGTTACCAGAAGCCACGCCAGCCGAAGGTAAATTTTTGTCATAAAGAGCCGCGTAATCTATTACACGATTTGTATTGTGCGTTAACCCAATTTCGGAATTCCATTGAAAAG
This sequence comes from Niastella sp. OAS944, assembly GCA_024809215.1. Lineage (GTDB taxonomy): Bacteria > Bacteroidota > Bacteroidia > Chitinophagales > Chitinophagaceae > Niastella. The sequence goes on from JANUBW010000001.1 coordinate 1,618,990, forward strand.
CGCCTTTTAAATTCACTGTATTCAACGATACTTCCACTCCTTTGCCAGTCATGGTGGCATAATTGCTTTTAACAGATGGCACCCCCACTGTGGGATCGATTGGTTTATTCCATAATAAATTGCTTGACTTTTTACTATAAAAATCCATTGTTCCGCTCACTCTTTGGCCAATTTTAAAATCCAGTCCAAGATTCAGCTGCCTGATGCTTTCCCACGCCAATTCGGGGTTGGCAGGATTTGAAATTATAGCATAAGGCAGGTTGGCAATATTATTAGTAGAATTATAACTAATTATAGTATTGGGCGACATTGAAGTATTTACATTACCCTGGTAACCATAAGTTGCTCTTAACCGGAGGTAGGGAACTAAATTTGATTTGTAAAATTCCTCCCTGTCTATGCTCCATGAAGCACCCGCTGTCCATAACGGCTTCCACCTGTTATTCGCTTTTATACCGAAAACATTAGCTGCATCCTGCCTGGCACTTCCTGATACTGTATATTTTCCTTTATAGGTATACGCCAGGTTACTATAAAGCGACACAAAATGATCTGTAAATAAGTCCACACCAGATCGATCAAGTATTTTCGCAGAACCTCTGTTTCCATATTGAGGGTAATTATTAATATAATCAACTGAACCACTTGTATACTTATTGTCATCGAAACCATAAAACCTTTGCAGTCTCCTTGTGGCTTTTCTTTCCCTTATTTCGCCACCAAAAATACCAGAGATTTCATGCACAGAATTCCAATTCTTATTAACATTTATCTGGCCTCTTCCTATATGCGAGGTCATTTCGCTTTGATCAAGATCTAAAATCCCTCCCTTGCGTATTATATTATTAACATTAGTTCCCTGTAGTTGCGTGAAAAGGTTTATCAGGTTTCTGGCAAAGTAAGTATTGGCGTTATATAGATTACGCGTTTCTCCGTGGCTATTCTCAAACTGATAGTTTACATTAAAAGATAAAAAAGAGGTTAACTTATAATTTGCGCCTATATTTAACAGGACATCTGACAACCGATATTTATTATCACTATTTTTAAGTTCATCCAGTGGACGATATTTCCAATCAAGCAATTTATTTGCGCCTGCCGTATCTGTATAACCTGTACGGTAATCCTTTGCTATAGCAAGTGCATTTCCGTCCTCATCTGCAAATTGAGCATATGGATATAATGCACGGCTTTTCTGATTATAATTGCTGTTACGATAATCTCCCTGACTATTATTCTTTGCTAGGCTATTTGTGTAAACAAGCCCAACATTTATTTCTAAATTTTTGACTGGCATGAATTGATTGGAAGCCCTAAGGGTTATACGACGATAGTCATTTCCTTTCAAAGTGGATGATGATTTATCATACCCTGCTGTAACCAAATATTTGGCTTTAGCACTACCACCATTCAGACTTAATGAATATTGATTATTAATTCCCGTTCTATAAACATACTTATCAAAATCATTCCTTACATCAAGTTCACGTAATGCATCAATTTGTGCTGCCGCCTGCTGAGCAGTGAGTGAATTGGCTTTTTTCTTCGCCAGAATTTCTACAACCGGCGACAATGCAGGATAGGAAGGGTCAGCCAGCAAAATATCATAAGCCCCCTTATCAAACAAAAACTGTTCAAGGTCAATATAGTCAGAACTGTTCATAGCGGGGTAAGCAAAGAGATTGGGCTTTGATGTGATTTGAGCATTGGTATTTACAGACAGCCTAAAGGGCTGATTATACTGCCCACGTTTTGTAGTTAACACTATAACACCATTACCTGCTCTGGCGCCCCAGATAGATGCAGCTGCAGCATCTTTCAGAATAGTAATATTCTCTATATCGTTTGGGTTGATATTATTGATATCACCATCATAGGCAAAATTATCAATTACGATCAATGGCGATTTCATATCCTCCGTCAAAGTACTCATTCCCCTAACCAGAATATTATTTACAGCAAGGGAGTTTTTGTTGGGTTGCATTTGGCGTTTATCAAATTGAATACCGGTAGTTACTCCCTCAAGCCTGCTTAAGATATCAGTGCCCGATTTTCGATTCACTTGCTCATTATTAATAACGCCAAAAGAACCAGTAGATCTTTCCTTCGGTATCTGCTGATACCCTGTATTCACCGTCACCACCACATCACCCAACGCACTCACTTTCGTTCTTAAATTAATCACCAGCTCCGTTTTCCCACTCACCTTTACCTCAAACGACTCCATTGTAATATGGGTAAACAAAAGTGTTGCATCCTGCTCTACAGTTGCCAATGAAAATTCCCCGTTCTTATCTGTAAGCGTTTTTTTCGAATGCCCTTTTACCGTAACCGTCACTCCTTCAACCGGCTCGCCCTTCTCATTCACTACCCTTCCCCTTACATCAATAAAAGGCGGAGCCCCTGTTAGTACTCCGCCTACCTGGTCTGTATCCTTCTTGATGGCTTTTATGGCTACACTCTTACCAACTATCTGGTATGATAAAGCCTGTCCCTTTAAACATTCGTCCAATGCCTGGGATAGCGTTACGTTCGTTACCTGTATAGTTACTTTCTTATCCTTAACCGTTTCATCCTTATAAATAAAAACAAAACCGGTTTGAGCTTCAATTTGTCCAAAAACCTTTTCCAACGAAGCATTGCTTACCGACAGGGTTATTTTCTCCTGCGCAATGCCTTTGGCGGAAACCTGTAAAGCGGCAAAAAATAATAAAACAGCAGTTAACTTCATGATCCGCAATGTTTTTATCAATCCTTGTTCCAGCAGTAATTGTTTTGGTCCTGTTCCCATAGGGACAGCTTTGCCAGATATAAAATCTGTCATAGTTTTGTAAGTAGTAGGTTAATTAATAATACTTCCCCAAGTTTTTTAGTTAACCCGAATAAGCCGGTTGTGCTTCCAACACAATCGGCATTTTTCTGCCTGCTAGTGGCGGTTAACTTTTGCGGATTTGGTTATGGTTAGCTTTTTGCATTATGGCAATGCGCGCCAGGAAGAAGGTATTGGTTATTTGATCAGAAGTTGTGAATAGTAATTGGATAAGATGTCACCCTCCGGAACCGGAGCTGAATGTATTGTATAAGTAAAGTTGATAATTGGTGAAAGTAGCAGGTATCCCTTTTACAGAGGGAGGAACAGCATAGCTTATTTGTGTCATACCAATAACCAAACAGAGGCCAGGTAATTGCCTTGTTGCTTTCATGTTCGCAGCGGTTTTAACAGTTTTAATGTTCATGGTTGTACATCGCTCAGGCCGCAACAACCGTTATCGTTTTTCATGGTTTGGATGCTTCTCATACAATATGCAGTTGCACTAAAGCTGCCCTATTGTATTTCGTTTATAAGTAAAAAACAGTGCTGCCGTCATCATTACATAAAGCGTTATCCTTTTACTTATACGCAATCATTTTCGGCAGCACAGGTTTAAACTATTCTTCTTTTCAGTGAAGTACCCCCTATCCGGGTTTCCAATATCAATTAAATGGTAAAGAGCAAGGAATAAGGTCGATCGAATTTATGCAGCCGCTGATAATTCCAGTTCCCGGCTTACATATTGCCGCACTTTCTTCATGGCTATATTTATACAGGCATCAACCGTTTTTACCGATACCTGTAACAGCGTAGCAATCTCCTGCCGGCCCAAACCCATATCGCGATAGATAAACACTTTCTTCTGCGTTCCGGGCAGCTTTTGTACCGCCTTAACAGCTATGCGATCTATTTCCTTCACAATTACTGCATCATGGGTATATTCTTCGGTAAAAGCCCGGCAGTATTCTTTATACAATGGCCGTTTTCTTAATTCTTTTTTATAGAGGTTATGGCAACTGTTCCTGGTCATAATGAACAAATAACCACTGGTATTCATAAGCACTGCGCTTAGCCGGTCGAGTTGTTGCCACAACTTCAGGAATACTTCCTGCGCCATATCTTCAGCTTCCTCTTTCACACCTGTATATTCATACGAATGGCGAAATACTTTGTACCAGTAATCCTTATAAAGAGCGTTAAAATACTGCTCCCTTTCAGCCGGCTGCAGTTCGTTATTTCTCATGGCATTATATGTACTAACCTGTTTCATGTTGCTATCAGACTTTCACTTATGCACAAACTAAATCAGTGCATGAATATCAGCCTTTAATGATCAATTTTTTCCCTTCCATTTTAAAATTAACCTCCAGCACATTTAACAATTTCAGCACTTCGGACAGGTTTGTATTTCTATATATTTTACCGCTGATGCCTTCTTTGCTTACATTACCCTCATATACCACATCCACATCGTACCAGCGGGCAATTTGGCGCATTATCGTCTTCAGGTCCTCATTTTTAAAGTAGAACAATCCATTCTTCCACGCTACTTCCTTTGTAATATTCACCTCCTTATTCACTTTAATATTATCATTCAACACCTGCGCCTGCTCACCCGGTTTTATCATCACCTGCTGATCGCCTTTCTTTACTTTAACCGCCCCTTTCAGCAAGGTAGTTCGCATAGAACCTTCATCATTATACGAGTTTATATTAAACACTGTACCCACCACCTGCACCTCTGTTCCATTCACCGATACGGTAAACGGCTTTTTATCATTATGGGCAACTTCAAAATACGCTTCTCCGGTAATTTCAACTCTTCTTTCCTGTTCTGTAAAAGCTACAGGAAAACGGATTGAAGAGGAAGAGTTGAGCCAAACCGCACTACCATCCGATAGCTTTACCGGGTACATTTGCCCCCGGGCTGTTTTTAATGTATTAAATAAAGCTGTTGCTTTTGTTGTTGCATCTTTCTTATACACCAGCTGCCCATCGGCATTCATCACCTGCATATTCCCCTGCTGGGCCAGCTTTCTGTTACCGGCACTATCAAGCTCAATGGTAGAGCCGTCGTCGAGCACCAACTGCGCCTTATAAGCGCCGGGTGCTGCATCGGCCAAAACGCTATGCTCAGGTTGCACAGTTGCCACTTCCGATGTATCTTTCTTTAACAGAAAGTAGGCGCTTGTACCCAGAACAGCTGTTACAACAGCTGCTGCGGCAACCGTTTTCCAAATGCTGTACGTTGCCGCCCTGCGAACAGGTGTTACCACTGCGCCCGTGAAGATCAATTGCATGGCCCATCTTTTCGCGTCTTCCCTGGTGCCTTCTATTTCATGTAACAGGTTCAACTTCGGCTGTAATTCATCGTTATTTGTCAATGTTGCAAAGAGCTGTTTATTTTCTGCTGATGCATTTACCCAGTTATCCAGTATAGCCTGTTCTTCTTCGGTTATTTCGCCCTGGTTGTACTTTAGGAACAGCGTTCCCATTTCGAACAACTCGTTGGAAAGGTTATACGATTCTTCAGCCATTCATTAAGCTTTTAAAGATGTGATCTGATTATATTTTGCCTATACCTGCCTTAACCGAAAAAATAACAAAATGGTAACCGTTACATAATAGAAACGGATGGCAGAGCAGCTTTGTCCAAAAAGATTTGAAATATTTTTTTTTACGATCTCTGCGCTTCTAAACCGGCCAGCACCAGGCAAAAGAAAACATAGCCTTCCTGTGAAAAAGCATGCTTTAAGTATTTGATGGCCAATGATCTTTGTGTGGTAACGGCGCTCTCGGAAATTTGAAGGGCGGTGGCTATTTCCTTTGTCTTAAGTCCTTTAAAATAAGTAAGGATGAAAATTTCGCGGCACCGGTTGGGAAGTTTTTGTACCTCTTTGTAGATCTGGTTAATGAGGTCTGATTCTATTACAAGATGGTCGCTCTGCTTTAATTCCTCTGCCGAAAGCAGATGTGATTCATATTCCTTTTTTACTTCATTCAGCCGTTGCCTGTATCGCAGGTAATCGAGACACTGGTTACGAACCGTTATATAAAAAAAGGCTTTAATGTTATTTTGGGTCTCAAAGTTCTGCCTGATGCTCCAGAATTTACGAAAGACTGTAATGACAATATCCTGCGCTTCCTCGCGATTGCTTACCAGGCGCTCGGCGAAGTATTGCAGCTGCGTATAATATTCGTCAAACAAATGATCGAACACCCGGCTATCGTCGTTTTTTAAGCCGTCAATAATTTGAGTCTCAGTAAACTGGCTAGATTTCATTGCTTGCTCCTGCGGAATTCATAGGCTCTTGAACTAATTAATTCATTTACTGAAAGACAATGCAATCAATTGTGATCGAGATGCCTCCGCATCCAATGTAATGCGCAATTAAGCGACTAACGGTTATAGGTTATTGATTAGCTGAGTGTGAGAATAAGGCGGATAGGTTCTATGGAGATCTTACAAAACCATACGGCACGAATTTAAGGTGAAAAAACGTTTTATCCAATGGACACATTTTTTCAGAATTTCCACATTAGCAAAATCTCTGCGGTATTAAGTTACAAAAAATCGTTATCTCTTGGTAGAATACTTCAAAAAAAAGGCCCTCCCCAATGCATCGGGGGGGCCATGATAAGTTTTGAAAATGTATACGTTAAACAGCCTTTAGCTTTGGCGTGTTGCTGGCCAGGCGCCGCTGTTTGCGCACACTTCGGCCTTCGTGCCGCTTTATTATATGACTGGGCACAAAACCATCTTCATCGTGCAACCGGCACGAGGCGCCCCACTTGTTCCTAACCTTTTTACGTAATGAGATCACCCTCTTCTTTTTAAATCCGGCATTTTTAACACGCTTTCTGCCTGGCCGCATTCTTGTCTTGTTTCTTCCTTTATTCATAGCAATCGTTTTTTGTATGAAAAATTGCGATCATTAATAGTCAAACTTACCAAATTATCGCAACACGCCGGCTGCAAATAAAGCCTGAGGGGTAGCATACTTCCTGGCTTTTTCTTATTTTTAAGCATATCCTCCCTCTAAAAACTACGGCAATTGTAGCGGGCATCGCTTATAGCGGGCCTTTCTTTCATTAATCAAAACCTTGGGAAATTAATTATGTACAACGTACCAAAAACGGTTAACAGCAACCGCCTGTTAACAGTCATACCCTGTATGGCCATTTTAACTTTATTGATCGCCGGCTCCTGCAAAAAGAAAGGGAAAGATGTTGCAGATAGATTTCAAAACAAATGGAGCCTTGTACAAACGATTGATTCTTTTTACTCTTCTACATCCCTGGCCCCTGCGGTTACACCATACGAAGGACAATCAGGTGAGTATATTGAGTTCAGACCTGATGGCAGAATGTGTTCTTATATTAAGAAAGTATACGACACGGTGCCATACACTTTCAGTGAGCAGCATTTTAAGATCAATGTGCAGGGGCATAAGTATAACATTGTTATACTTACCGATAATTCCATGGTGCTGCACGAACCGCGCTATTTTGCCTCTGTGGGATCGGCTGATTATAATGCTTATAAAATAACCCTCAAAAGGTAAAACCGTTACTGTATTTGATAATTGATACTAAACTGCTTTCCGGCTTTGGAGGCATCTTCCCAGGCACGGCGGTATAAGAATTTGATGGAGCCGTTTTGTACCTGCGCTTGCGGGTCAAGCTCGAATATATCAATACCAGCGGCGCCAATGGCGGCATCGGCCTGCATCTTATACTCATGCGATACACTGAAATGATTGTTAGGCTGTAACTCCCAGGTATAACCTGTACCGGGGCTGGATGGCAGTTTTATAACAACATGGTCATCCATTTTCAATTGTATCTTTTTTCCATTATCGGCTTCACTTAATTGTATCTCCTGCATACAACTCGTATTTAATAGAACGGAAATAATAAATACTACTTTGACGGGCCATATATGCAACATCAACATACATCTTTTATGAGTACACGGTATCACCATCATATAGCCCGCCAAAGTAGTATTAAATTGATTATCGCCTACCAGGCATACATTTCAACTATTTGATCGTTATCGATCAATACATTTACCAGCGTTTGTTTTTCCAAAGCGCCTCCGGCAATCATAGCAAATGCCGTTACCGATGAATCTGATCCGCTGTAAAATTTCTTCCAACCCAGATCGCTGAGATTTACCCAGGCATTACGGGTGTCGGCATGCGTCCATAAACCCAGCACTTTTTTACTGTTTTGCCACACGCCGGCGCCAAAAGCTCCTTCTTCAGTTTGCCCCTTTTCAAATTCTTTTATAGAATCAAAAGGAGTAGCCAAACCTGAACCAGCATTTGACGATTTACCGTTTTCGATCTTAGTAGGCGGTATCAATGGTTGCGCGGCTGGTGCAAATGATTCACTTACTGCTGATGATGCGTTTGCTGTTGCCGGCATATCAGTTGGTATATTCTTTTTGGACATGTTATAATTTTTAAAGTGAAATAATGTTCTTCTATTAAGAACTATAAACCAATGAATTTGCTTTAAGCATACACTTCAGTGATGATACCATTTTCAACATGGGCGGTAACATTACGGCCCGCAGACTTAGCAGAAGCCAGGTCATTTAACATGAGGAAGAAGTTGGTGTCGTTGCTTGGGGTAATGCGTTTCCAACCTTCATTGCCCAGGTAAGCATATGCATTACGGTCACTCTGGTTGTTCCACAAACCTCTTACGGTTACGTTGCTCAGCCATGCTGTATCAACTATACCTACAACCCCCTGCATAGCGCTGTCGATACCGCATTCACCATAACCAATGCGGAAATAGCCGCTTTCGCCAAAGCCTGCGCCCCAACTGTTCTTACAGATCCAGAACTGTTGTGCATCGTTATAACCTACACAGCATACGCAGTGGCCGCCCTGTAATGTGGCGCCGGCTGTTTTACGGTATATACCATTGTTATAAGCAAAGAAATCGCTGTACACTGAGAAGCAGGCTACCATGGGGCCGTTGGTTGATAACCACTCTTTGATAGCTGCAATGTTGGTAAGATTTTGATAGGAGGTTATTTTAGTAACGCGGTTTTGCCAATCGGCACAACGTCCCGTACAGTTTTGATCACCAGCTACATACGGATAGCAGGCCTCGTCGCAAACACCGGTTGCTTTATAGTTTTCAAGGGCTCTGTCGGGCCACCAGCCATTGCCGCAATTGCGGCTCTCAGCTCGTGCCAGGCAATAGAACAAATGGGCTTCGGAATGATCAACAGGATAAGCCGCATTGTTCTTCAGGATCTTGATCCTGCTTTCAACGGCGGCAACGGTGCCAAAGGCAACACAGGAACCACAATTACCCTGGTCTTTAACAGGGGTAAGGTAGTTTAGCCCGCCTTTGTTACGCCAATCGAATGACGTAGGGGCGCCAAATTCATTTCCATAAGCGCTTTTGCGTACATTAAAATTAAGCAGGTTGGCTTGCGCCATAGCTTCTTGTTCAAGAAGGCTTGGTTCGCCCGGACCGGGCGTGTACCCCAATCGTTTTTTTTGTTCCTCTTCAGAAAGTTCAAAAATCATGTTAGTGCCGGCATTCCAGCTGCTGTCGTTTTGCAGCAGGCTGCTGCGGAGCGCATTCAGTTCTTCTGACTTGTTCATGAGCGCATGATTTTAATGGTTAAAGAAAAAAATTACAAATGCATTCATGCCATACCGAGTGCGTGTGGCATACAGGCCTTTAACCGTATGTATAAAACTGTGCTTACTTACAGAGCCGCTAAAACTGAGTTGGTTGAGTAGAAAGTTAAGGTAGGGATATACGGAGCTGTTATAAAAAGTCTGCCTAAGCTACATCAAATAAAATTAAAAAGCAATACCCTTAACAGGTAATATCGTTATATAAGTGTTATTGAATCATTAATACTGACGATGGTCACCTTTATTCACTATTAATATTGAAAGGTTAGGAGTACACACAATAACTTAATATACTTAATACTAAACCTAAACGTTATAGGTAGTAACATTGCTTAACAATAAAAAATCAATAAAGTATCCTATTTAAAACAGTGGTCCATGAATTACCAGCAACTCGTATCAGTTTGCTCTAATACCGGATTAGTAATTTTATTAGTAGCATCGCATCCTTCGCACACTAACTTCATGAATGGTTATTTACCCCAAACCAAGGTTATTGTAGTTGAGCAGCAATCGCGGGCTGCCGATAAAGTATGATATAAGTCAGTATTTACTAAAAATAACAAAGCCCCAACTGTAACCGTTGGGGCTTAAATATTTTATAACTTCCCTTACTGACCCACAATACTCATAATACTTTTCATGATAGCGGGATCGGGTTGTAGCATTTGGTATAAGATCTTGGTGCTTTCTTTTTCCGAATTTACCAGGTCGTGCAGCGTTACTTTATCTAACAACTGATCGAGCGTATACTGTATCATTTGCCATAAAGAACGGGCCGAACAATCGACCGAATTGGTACACAACTTCATGGTACCGGCATGCGAACCACAGAATGTATTGTTGAACATTGGTCCGCCCAGGGCTTTCAATGCATCGTTGATCACTATTTCGCGTGCTGGTTTTGCCAGCACATAACCACCTTTATTTCCAGGTTTACTCTTTATCAATCCCTTCATTCGCAAAATACGGGTAAGCTTGGCAACATATGTGCCTGTGAGCCCTTCCGCTTCACTTAACTGCGGAATGCTCATGCCATTCGTATCCTTGCAGGCTGCAAGTCGTATTAATATACGCAAACCGTATTCTTCCTGTGCAGTTATTTTCATGTAATTTTTTTTGCGTTAGTGGCTTTCACTCACTTCTTACATAAATCCTAATTCCAATTGAGCGGCTTCCGACATCATGCTTTTATCCCAGGCTGGCGTCCAGGTAACAGCTACATGCACATCATTCACTCCTTCTATCTGGCGCACCTTTTGGTCAACTTCAACAGGTAACGACTGGGCGGCGGGGCAACCGGGCGCCGTTAATGTCATCACTATTTGAATATTGTTAATGGGCAGCACATTTATTTCATATATCAAACCCAGCTCCCAAATACTCACTGGTAATTCAGGATCATAAATGGTTTGCAATACCTCAATTACTTTTTGTTTCAGCGCTTCGTTCTCCATGCGTCATCGAGTTTTTGATTTTAAAGGCAAGTGCGTAATTCTTCATTTGTTTTACCATAGCCAGCAATCCGTTTGCACGTGTTTGTGCTAAATGGGTGGTCATGCCTATCTTTTGTATGAAATCCAGGTTGGCATTAATGATCTCATCGGGTGTATGATTGGTAAGCACTCTAATAAGCATGCTTATCAATCCTTTTACAATGATGGCATCACTATCGGCCTTAAAATGCACTTTACCGTTGGCATAATCAGCCACCAGCCATACCGTACTTTGACATCCACGCACTTTATTTTCATCCAGTTTATGCTTCTCCTCCAGCAAAGGCAGTTTTTTTCCCAGGTCGATCACGTATTCGTATTTATCGTCCCACGAATCGAACAGTGAAAACTCCTCTACTATTTCATTCTCTATTTCCTGTATGGTCTTATGATCGCTCATTTATAATAACATTTTTAAAGCCTTTTGCAATCCGGTTATCAGCGAATCAATTTCTTCTTTGGTATTGTACATAGCAAAAGAAGCCCTGATGGTGCCTGGTATTCCGTAGCAAGCCATTAAAGGTTGTGCGCAATGGTGACCTGTTCTTACTGCAATACCCCGGTTATCGAGCAAAATGCCAATATCCTGTGGATGCACTTTGTCAATTACAAAAGAAACCACGCTTACTTTATTTGCGGCATTACCTATAACCCGAAGGCCGGGTAATTGCACCAGCTGTTCCGTTGCATAGGCCAGTAATTCGTTCTCGTGATTGCGGATCTTTGCCTTACCTATCTTGCTCACATAATCCAACGCTGCTTTTAAAACAACGGCATCGCCAATATTTGGTGTACCGGCTTCAAACTTATAAGGCAGATCGGCATACGTAGTTTTCTCCAACGTCACTTCCTTTATCATTTCGCCCCCACCCTGAAAAGGCGGCATGGCCTCAAGCAATTGCTTTTTGCCATACAACACACCTATACCGGTTGGGCCGTATACTTTATGTGAGGAGAAAGCAAAGAAATCGCAATCAAGCGCCTGCACATCTATATCGAGGTGCACGGTTGACTGTGCTCCATCGATCAATACTTTTGCGCCGGCCTGGTGTGCCAGTTTAATGATCTCTTCTACCGGGTTCACGGTTCCCAGTGCATTTGATACATGCACTACAGAAACCAGTTTAGTTTTTGAACTCAGCAGTTTTTTATATTCATCCAGCAACAAGGTGCCATCCTGCTGGGGGATCATTTTTAATGTAGCGCCCTTTTCTTCACAAAGTATTTGCCAGGGAACTATATTGGAGTGATGCTCCATTTCGGTAATGATGATCTCATCACCGGCTTTTATATTCTTACGTCCCCAGGTATACGCTACCAGGTTAATACCTTCGGTGGTGCCCCGGGTAAAAATGATCTCTTCCCTTGAAGAAGCATTGATAAACTGCCGGGCGGCATCGCGGCTGGCTTCAAAAGCAGCTGTTGCTTCTTCGGCCAGGGTATGAATACCCCGGTGCACGTTGGCGTTGTAATTGGTATAATAATCAACCAGTGCATCGATCACCACCTGCGGCTTCTGTGTTGTTGCGGCATTATCAAAATATACTAATGGCTGACCCTTCACCTGCCGGTTCAGCGCCGGGAACTGTTGCCGTATTGCATATACATCCAGTTCCTTTGTTATGGTGTTGCTCTGTATCATGCTATATCAAATTCCAAACGTTCTGAAATCAGTTTGTCAACATACTCGCGAATGGGGTCCAGTTTAATTTGCTCCAGAATATCCATGGCAAACCCGTGTAACAGCAAAGATTTTGCAGTGGCTTCTGTAATACCTCTCGAACGCATGTAAAATAAACTTTCTTCATCCAAACGGCCAATGGTACAACCGTGCGAACATTTTACATCATCGGCAAAGATCTCCAACTGTGGTTTGGTGTTCACGCTTGCTCCTTCTGCCAGCAGCACGTTCTTATTGCTTTGGTAGGCATTGGTCTTTTGCGCGTCTTTGCGTACAAATATCTTTCCATTGAACACACCGGTACTTTGATCGTCTAACATGCCTTTGTACAGTTCGTTGCTTTCGCAATGCGGCTGGGCATGGTCAACTACAGTATGGTTGTCGATGTGGCTTTGTCCTTGTTGTAAGTAAATACCGTACAGGTGCGCTTCGCAATATTGCTCATCGAGCACAATGTTCAGGTTGTTACGAACCAACCCTTCGTTCAGCGAAACCGTTACGGTATGCGTAACGCATTTACCAATCTGGCGAATATGCGTGGTAGCTACCTGGCTCGCGTGTGAAGCATCAGTTTGTAGTTTATAATACTCTGTGATAGCGTCTTTTTCTACAATGATCTCTATTACGCGATTGGTAAAGCTCTCCTGTGTGCCCAGGGTGTTGAAGGTTTCAACAAACTTCACCTGTGCATTTTCGCTTACATACACCAGCGTGCGTGGTTGTGCCAATACATTGGCCTCACGCGCATCGGTAATGTTATAAATGTAAATGGGATGCTCAACGATCTGGCCTTTTTTGATATGTACAAACACACCATCCTGTACAAAAGCCGTGCTCAATGCATTGATACCATCTTTCAGATAATCGCTGCTATGGCCCAGGTGTTTTGATACCAGGTCTTTGTATTCGTTCTTAGCCGCTTCCTGCAAAGGCTGCACGGTTAAACCTTTTGAACGAAGCACCGATAGCTCAGGTGCATAACGGCCATTGATGTATACCAGTTCATTGGCCTGCTCATAACCTGGTAAACGAACCGCACTCAGGTCGGTTGCAGTTATTGCAGTTGGATGTGCTGCCGTGTATTTAAATTCTTTATTGAAAAAGCTGCCAATGCGGGTATACTTCCACTCTTCGTGGCGAGTGGTGGGAATACCCATGGTGTTCAATGCGTCAAATGCTTTTTGACGAATAACACCCAGTCCGTTCTCCCCTACAGCAGGCAACTGATTAAACCGTTCTTTTATATATTCTAAATTGTTCATTGTGTAAATTTTGTACAGGCTAAGTGGTCTTAAGCCCTTAGCAATTACGCTTCTACTTTAAACTCATTCTTGATAAAATCATATCCTCTTTCTTCCAGCTCAAGCGCCAGTTCTTTAGGTCCTGATTTTACAATTCGTCCGTTATACAATACATGTACAAAATCGGGAACGATATAATCGAGCAAACGTTGATAGTGGGTAACTACCAGCACTGCATTATCTTTATTACGTAATTTATTTACGCCATTGGCCACAATACGAATGGCATCGATGTCCAAACCAGAATCAGTTTCATCGAGAATAGCCAGTTTGGGTTGCAGCATGGCCATTTGAAACACTTCATTTCTTTTCTTTTCACCACCTGAGAAGCCTTCGTTCAATGAACGGCTCAGCAATGACTGGTCGATGTTAACCATGGCCATTTTCTCTTTCATCAGCTTCAGGAATGCTACCGCATCCAGCGCTTCTTCACCACGGTACTTACGTACTTCGTTTACCGCAGTTTTTATAAAATTGGTGGTACTTAAACCTGGTATTTCTACAGGGTATTGAAATGCGAGGAATAAACCTTCACCGGCTCTTTCTTCGGGAGAAAGTTCCAACAGATCTTTACCTGCAAACTCTACAGTACCTTGTGTTACTTCATAGTCTTCACGGCCGGCTAATACCGAAGCCAATGTACTTTTACCAGAACCGTTAGGTCCCATTATAGCATGCACTTCACCTGGTTTAATTTCGAGGTTGATACCTTTCAAAATTTTCTTCTCGTCAATTCTTGCATGCAAGTTGTTAATTGATAACATAGTTATTTCTTATTATTTAGCTTAATCGTAAAACTTAATTCGTAAATGATGAATGGTGAATATTACTACCCAACACTTCCTTCTAATGAAATAGCCAGCAGTTTTTGCGCTTCTACCGCAAACTCCATCGGCAACTGGTTCATTACCTCTTTGGCAAAACCATTAATGATCAGCGCAACAGCTGTTTCGGTATCAATTCCGCGCTGGTTGCAATAGAAGATCTGGTCTTCACCAATTTTGCTGGTAGTAGCTTCGTGCTCTACTACGGCAGTATTGTTCTTTACCTCAATGTATGGGAAAGTATGGGCGCCGCATTTGTCGCCTAGCAATAAGGAGTCGCACTGAGAGAAGTTACGGGCGTTGGCTGCATTCTTACCAACGTGTACCAAACCGCGATAACTGTTATTACTTACACCAGCCGAAATACCTTTTGACACAATACGGCTGCGGGTGTTTTTACCCAGGTGCATCATTTTGGTACCGGTATCGGCCTGTTGGTGATTGTTGGTTACAGCTACAGAGTAGAACTCGCCTTGTGAGTAATCGCCTTTCAATATTACGCTTGGGTACTTCCAGGTAATTGAAGAACCGGTTTCAACCTGCGTCCAGCTGATCTTTGCATGTGCCCCCTGGCAAATACCACGTTTGGTTACAAAGTTGTAAATACCACCTTTACCATCTTTATCGCCGGGGTACCAGTTTTGAACGGTTGAATATTTGATCTCGGCATCCTGCATGGCAATCAGTTCAACCACGGCTGCGTGCAGCTGGTTCTCATCGCGAATAGGTGCAGTACAACCTTCGAGGTAGCTAACATAGCTGCCTTCATCGGCAATAAGCAGTGTACGCTCAAACTGGCCGGTACCTTCTGCATTGATGCGGAAGTAGGTTGATAATTCCATTGGGCAACGAACGCCTTTTGGAATATAGCAAAATGAACCATCGCTGAATACAGCTGAGTTCAGTGCCGAGAAATAGTTATCGGTGATGGGAACTACTGAGCCTATGTATTTTTTTACCAGTTCAGGGTGTTCCTGAATGGCTTCACTGATTGAGCAGAAGATAATGCCCAGTTCGGCCAGTTGCTCTTTAAAAGTGGTACCAATAGATACGCTATCGATAACTGCATCGATGGCTACACCGGAAAGGCGTTTTTGCTCATCGAGTGATATACCCAGCTTTTCAAATGTTTTACGTAATTCGGGGTCAATTTCATCGAGGCTATTGACCTTCTTTTTCTGCTTGGGAGCAGAATAGTATTTAATTTCTTGATAATTAACTTTTTCGTACTTAACGTTGGCCCAGTTAGGCTCTTCCATTTTAAGCCAGTGGTTATAAGCTTTTAGCCTCCATTCCAGCATCCACTCCGGTTCATTCTTTTTAGCTGAAATAAAACGAACGATATCTTCATTTAATCCCGGGGGCGCCTCATCCGCTTCTATTTCTGTTACGAAACCATATTTGTAATCACTGAGAACCGTTTTTTCAATTGCACTAAGCTCATTGTTCATATCAAAAACTTTAGAATTGACCTATTTTTCTGTTTAGGACCACAAAGGTACGATAATCTATACTAAAAAGTATAAACAGCATTATATCATTTCTTCTTATAAGGAGATAAATAAATCTTATCACAGCTTATTTGCTGATCTTCAATGAGTTTGAAGCGAATTACCGGAATAAGGCGGTCGTTTTGTGATAAGTGGGCTCAATAGGTAGAGTAAATGCCCGAATAGGATTGCGCCGCAAAGGTAGGGAAAAGTAAGTTACCAGTTTCTGGTTTCCGGTTCCCGGGCCCGGCAACTGGTAACTGGCAACCGGTGCCCGTTTGTTGCTCCCCCGTTGCTCCCTGCAACTTACAAATGCCTGATTTTTACACTTTTGCAATTGGCTTATTGCTCCCTTGTTGCTCCCCTGTTGCTCCCTTACTGTGGTTTACTTAAGGTTGTAGTGCTCCCCTGGTGCTCCCTTATTGCCCACAGGGGGCAACCAAACCTTACCACAACCTTAATTTAACCTCAATACAACTACACTTAACCCTAAAAAATTAAGGCAGGACAGCCCTAACCGCTGCCCTGCCTGTTTTTTAAAAAAGGAAAATGCTAACTATTGTTTTACTAACCCGATCTGCTTTTTAATAGATGCGCTGCTGATATCAAGAAAGTAAAGGCCTTTGGGCAACTGGCCCATATTTACGGGCAATGAGGTGCTACCAGGCAACAACTGCCATTGTTGGGTTTGCACCACCTGCCCCATATTATTAATTATACGGGCCTGCACCTGCTCGGCTTTTTGAAGTGTAATGGTAATATTGGTTTCGCTGGTAACCGGGTTAGGATAACAAACCACCCGGCTTGCAGATACTTCTATTGGTAATGTTAAAATACGGCTATATGTGCTTTTGCCATCTGCATCAACCTGCTTTAAACGATAATAAATAGTTGAAACACCTAACTGGTTTACGCTTTTATCGGTAAAGCTATATTGATGAACGCCTGTTTTATTAGCGGCCACAACGGTGCCGGCTGTTGTATAATAACGGCCATCAATACTTCTTTCTATTATAAATGTTCGGGTGTTTTCTTCGCTTTCTGTTTTCCAGCTCAACCTGGCATCAGCGTTCACAATATGACCGTTGAATTCCGTTAACTGTAACGGCAATATAACTATAGGCCCTAGGCTTTTTACATAAGCGCCGCCATACATGTATGAAAGAATGGGCACATTGCCAATACCAAAAGCAATATCCATCTCCTCACCAAGCCCATCTACCCTGCCGGCAGAAACGGGGGGTGTGCCTACGGTTACCCAATTACTGCCATCAAACTTTTTAACTATCACCTGATATGCCGACGAATAACTGTGTGCCACATAAGGAACATTGTTGGCATCAATAGCAAATGCCATTGTTTCACTTTGACCTGTAGCAAGTGTGCCTACATCGCTCCAATTACTGCCGTCAAATTTTTTAACGTGAACTTCAGTATCGTAGTAGCTTACATAAACGGTATTGTTGCCATCGATAGCCAAACCAGTATAGCTTACAGAACCGGCAGTTACACCGGCAGCACCTACGTCGACCCAATTACTGCCATCCAGTTTTTTAACCATGGTCTTGTTTGCAGCGCCTGCATCACTATATATTACATACGGATTACCAGCGGCGTCCAGTGCAAGCTTAATATTACTTACTGCTCCAACCGAAAAGTCCGGCGTTCCCACTGTAACCCAATTACCATTATCAAATTTCAAAACATTGATCTTTGCCGATGCCGTGCTTTTGCCTGCTAAATAGGGCGTACCAGCGCTGGTAACTGCCATGGACACTTCTTCCATTTCCGAACTAAAAAAGCCAGGGGTGCCAACATTAACCCAATTACCTCCTTCGAACTTTTTAACGGTGTTGTCATATCCATCAACAAAAAATACATATGGAACATCATTAGGCCCCATGGCAATAGTGGTGTTATATCCACCGTTGGTAGTAAGCTTTCCGGCACCTAAGGGCACCCAACTGGTACCATTGTATACTTTAACGTTTGCGTTCCAGTTATCATTAGGATCTGCGTATATAATATAAGGCGCTCCACTGCTGCCTGCAGCCATTTTCAGGGTGCGAACAGCTTGCGAAGCAGCCCCCTGGCCACCAACTGTTGACCAGGCACCGCCCGTTAATTTTCTCACAACGCCTTTACCATCAAATCCCGACTCGGTATAAAAAACATATGGGATACCTGTTGCATCCAATGTTAAACGCACATTGTAATTAGTTCCGGAAGAGGTATTGGTACCGGCATCTACCCAATTCAAACCATCAAATCGTTTAACCGTAGCAATAACATCAGGTCCGTCACTATAACCTACGTATATATTACCGCTGGCATCTATTTTTAATTTAACGTTTATGACCGACCCTGTCGAAAAGTAAGGAGTACCCACTTCGTCCCAACTGGTGCCGTTGAATTTCTTTACAACAATTTTTCTACCGTTAGCTGCATCTGTATAAGCAACATAAGGAACACCGGCAGGGTCCACTGCAATGGAAGTGTAGTTAACGGTTCCCGCAGATAAAATTTGTGTACCCACGAATCCCCAGCTCCCGGAATTATATCTGAGTACAGAAAGTGTATTTGCATTTCCACCATCGGCAAAGGCTATATAGGCATTACCGCTGCCTTCATTAGCCATCACATAGCCTTCGATAGCCATGGAAACTGCAGAAGCACTTCCCACGGAGAATGCACCCAGGTCTGTAAACGTTGTACCGTTCACATCGGCACTCAGTGCCAGCTTGCTGCTTCTGGTACCATCGGCATACGCACAATATAATTTACCGCTTGCATCAATTGCAGCGGCCATTGAAGAAGCAGATCCGGCAGAGACATCATTGGCTCCATATTTAACCCAGCTGCCGCCAATCAATTTCTTAACGCTTACCTTACTATTTGAAAAGTCCTCATAAACAAGCGTTGGAATGTCCGCGGCATCCATCAAAATATAAAGATCAGCTGAATAAGCTATTGAAATTCCCGGGGTAGTAACCGGCTCCCAGTTGGTGCCATTATACATTCTCACTTGTACGCCAGCACCGTATGCATCCTTGTAGGCAACATAAGGATGCCCCGCTGCGTCGCAGGCGATCGTTGGATTTGAAAACGGATTTACCGATGGTTCATTAAAATCGCTGGCGCCCAACGATTGCCAGTTTTGGCTTTGGGCAGAAAAAAACAACAAAATAAGGGCTGATAAAACTGAAATACGCACATGCATCCGCATAGGGTTTTTGGTTAGGATTATTAGATATTTAAAAAGTCAAAGGCCCGAAGATAATGTAAAAGGGTATATCCGCTGTTGCAAATGAATACACGTGCAGAAATGGAAATAAACGTGCAGTTTTGGACAATAAGTGTGCAACGGAACTTATAATATCAAAAGGCTGCCAACCCATTCACTGACAGCCTTATCACCTACCCAACTGCGCTATTTTTATCGTTTAATAATAATGAGCCTTTTTTTGATAAGCCCACTGCTGATATCGAGTATATAACTACCCGGTGCATACGAGCTCATATCGAACGGTAAAGAGTTGCTGCCCGCATTTATTTCCCATACTTTGGTTTGCAGGTGCATACCTGTTTTATCGGCCAGCCGCACCACTACGTGTTGCGATCTTTCAACAGTGATGGAGATACCAGCCTCGCCAATAACCGGGTTGGGGTAAACACTCACCGCGCTGGCATGGGTGGCAATAGGCAATGCTACCAGCCGCGAAACTGCCGTATTACCTGTCAGGTCTTTTTGTTTTATGCGGTAGTAAATGGTTTCAATGCCATTGGTTGGCAAACTGTAATCAAGAAAGCGGTATTCATGTATGCCGGAGTCGTTCACGGCTCCCACAGAACCCGCCTTAGTAAAATTGATGCCGTTATAACTGCGCTCAACGATATAGTAATCCTGGTTTACTTCGTTGTCAATTGTCCAGGTAAGCATGCCGTTATTGTGACGGAATACGGCCTTTAGATTGGGCATATTGGCAATAGTAGCAAACTGGGTATTATAGGTGATGGGTTCCTGGGTGCTGGTACCGCCCCGGCCGGGTCTTTTCAATTGCGCCAGCAATGAGGCAGGAGATAATAAATGAACTATGCAAAACAGTAAAAGGTACCGGTAATGGCTGGGGGCTACAGTAGTTTTCATTGTGTTTAGGTTTAAAAGAACAAGGCAAAATTAAAATGATGTTTAAGCCTCGCTCCTAACCTTGATATGAAAACAACATGATTTAAATCATAAGGTGGTCAATGGTGAGTGGTGAATGGTGAGTGGCCTCGCGATTATTCAGATTTGTTTACGACCTTGTGGCGCCCGAAAATTAAAGCCGATTGCCGATTGCCGATTGCCGATTGCCGATTGCCGCTCCGATTGTATTTTATTATCACATTAGCACATTATCACATTAGCACATTGAGCTACAGCATCGGCAACAGCACCTTCCACACATTTTCTGCAACAATGCGGGCGCCTTGTGGATTGGGGTGAATGCCATCGGCCTGGTTTAGCGAAGGAATGCCCCCTACATTTTCGAGCAGAAAAGGGATAAGCTCCACTTTGTTTTTGGCGGCCAGCTGTTCAAATACCACCCTGAACTGGGTGGCATAATTGCGCCCCATATTGGGTGGCACCTGCATACCTGCCAGAATAATTTTTGCTTCAGGGTATTTTTCCCGCACCCGGTCAATGATCGCCTGTAGGTTTTTAGACGTTTCAGCAATAGGAATACCACGCAGTCCATCATTGCCGCCTAATTCAAGTACAAATATATTTACGGGTTGACGCAGGATCCAGTCAATTCTGCTTTTACCACCGGCAGTTGTTTCACCACTAACGCCGGCATTTATTACCTTATAGGGTAGTTGCAGCGAATCTATTTTATCCTGCACAACAGAAGGAAACGATTCAGACGGATCTACACCATAACCGGCCGTTAGGCTGTTGCCATAAAATACAATGGTTTTTGCTTTCTCATTTTTGGCGCCTGTGGTCACCTGTTCCCGCTTCTGATTGCCACCTTCATTTGATTTTTCTTCATTACTGCCGCACCCGGCCAGCAGGGCCATCACCAGCATACCTGTAAGGAAATATTTTGTCCCCATATAAAAATTACCGCTAAACTGTTTCATTGGTACCTCCTTATAAGTTTGTACTCAAAATAACATTAATTTAAGCAACTTTATGACCACCTAAGTGTAATTTAAAAAATGGCGAGTGAAAAGTGGTAAGTGGCGAGTGGGAAATACAGGGGTGACAAAATTTTTTAATTATCAACGTTTGAAAATACAACATGCTGGCAGGTAGTAGCGAGTGACGAATAAAAACCCCACTAGCTACTAACTACTAGCTACTAGCTTTTATGGAAACGATACTCAACGTAAAGAACGTAAGTAAAACGTATCAGGGGGCGGGGCAAACCCTCACCGTGCTCAATGATGTGAATTTTGCAGTGGAAGCCGGTTCAACCGTATCTATTGTTGGCCCTTCGGGCAGCGGAAAAACCACCCTGTTGGGTCTTTGCGCCGGGCTCGACCGTGCCAGCCTGGGTTCAGTTGAACTCAACAACATTAAGCTCGATAAACTGAGCGAAGATGAACGGGCCCAGGTACGTAACCGCTACGTTGGTTTTATTTTCCAAAATTTTCAGCTGCTGCCTACCCTTACTGCCCTCGAAAATGTAATGGTGCCGCTGGAGTTACGTGGTGAAAAAAATATTCGTTCCCGTTCCATTACCCTGCTTGAGAAAGTAGGATTGCAAAACCGTATGCACCACTACCCTGCCCAACTTTCGGGCGGTGAGCAACAACGGGTTTCCCTTGCCCGCGCATTTTCTAACAACCCCCGCATTTTATTTGCCGATGAACCAACCGGTAACCTCGATGTGGAAACCAGCGATAAAGTAATAAAACTGTTGTTCGATTTGAACCAGGAGGCCGGTACTACATTAATTATAGTAACACATAATATGGAGCTGGCCTCACAAACCAAACGAATAATAAAGATCAAGGGCGGCCATTTAGTTGCAGACGAATTAAATTAAAATACAAAATCACAAATCTCAAATCACAAGCTCCAAATAAATCACAAAACACAAATCTCAAATTTTGATTTTAATTGGTTCTTGGAATTTGGAAGTTGGAGTTTGGAACTTGAGATTTGGAATTTCTTTGGTTCTTGGATCTTGAGATTTGGAATTTAATTATGGACATAGAAAGATTCAAATACAAAAGACGTCTTCGTTTTGGCTGGTTGCTAAAGATGGCCTGGCGCGATAGCCGGCGCAACCGCTCGCGCCTGTTCCTGTTCATTTCATCTATTGTATTAGGAATAGCCGCCCTGGTAGCCATTTTTTCACTGGGCGATAATGTACGTTCCGATATAGATTCCCAGGCAAAAACTTTAGTTGGGGCCGATCTTGTAATTGAAAGCAATAAAAGAGTAAGCAGCCGTATTCGTCCACTGCTCGATTCACTGGGCGATCAGCGTTCCATTGAACGCACCTTCGCCTCCATGATCTATTTTACCAAAAACGATGGCACCCGCCTGGTACAGGTACGGGCGCTTGAAGGCGATTATCCTTATTATGGATCTATAGAAACCACACCGGCAAGGGCAAGCCGGGCCTTTCGCAACAACCGACAGGCACTGGTTGATAAAACCCTTATGCTGCAATACAATGCAAAAGTGGGCGATTCCATTATGATAGGTGATGTAACTTTTGCCATTGCCGGCGTAATTACCAAAGCGCCGGGCCGAACAGGTATTTCAACCACCGTTGCGCCACCAGTTTATATTCCACTCAAATACCTCGATTCAACAGGGCTTATTCAAAAAGGCAGCCGCATAGCTACTGCCTATTATTATAAATATAACAATCCTGCTACTATTGGCAGTATTGTTTCGGGTATAGAGCCCCGTTTAGAGAAAGAAGGGCTCGATTACGATACCGTTGAAGAAAGAAAAAAGAATACCGGCCGGGCCTTTGAGAACTTCAACCAGTTTCTCACCCTCATTAGCTTTATTGCATTGCTGCTGGGTTGCATAGGCGTGGCCAGCGCCATTCATATTTACATGCGGGAGAAGATAGCTTCCATTGCCATTCTTCGTTGCCTGGGTGTAAACTCTTCGCAGGCTTTCCTTATTTACCTTATACAAATAGTTACTATCGGTTTAATTGGTTCGGTACTGGGCGCCGTGCTGGGTATTGTAATTCAACAACAATTGCCGGCCGTGTTCAAAGATTTTTTACCGGTACAGGTAACCACTACCATGTCGTGGAAGGCTATTTCGCAGGGGCTTATCTCGGGCGTGGTGATCTCATTGCTGTTTGCCCTGCTGCCATTGGTAAGTGTAAGAAATATTTCACCGCTGTATACATTGCGCCTGGCGGTGGAGCATGTTCGGTTTCGCGATCCGCTTAAATGGCTGGTGTATGCCATCATCCTGTTCTTTGTTGCAGGGTTTACCTGGTGGCAGATCCACGACTGGCGGCAGGCCATTGTTTTCACCTTAAGCATTCTGGCAGCCTTCCTTTTATTGTCTCTGGTAGCATTACTATTGCGCTGGCTGGTGCGCAGGTTCTTTCCCACTTCGTGGAATTACCTGTGGCGGCAAGGGTTTGCCAATTTATATCGTCCCAACAATCAAACACTGATTCTTATAGTTACCATTGGTTTGGGCGCCGCATTTATTGGCACCCTGTATTTTGTTCAGGATATACTTATTAGCCGGGTAACGTTATCGGGCAGTGGCAATCAACCCAACATGGTGCTGTTCGATATCCAAAACAACCAAAAGGACAGCGTGGCCGCCCTTGCCAAACAATACAAATTGCCGGTAATGCAACAGGTGCCTATTGTTACCATGCGGGTTGAAGAGATCAATAAACAAACTTCTTCACAGGTAAAACAAGATACCAGCTCGGGTTTTCGTACCGAAGCCTATGAATGGGAGTTTAGGGTAACTTACCGCGATACATTGACCAGCTCAGAAAAACTGACCGCCGGTAAACTATATGGCCCCGTAAAAACGGCCGACGATGTTATTTATATTTCTATGGAAGACCGTTATGCCAAACGCATACACGTTAACCTTGGCGATCATATTATTTTTAATGTACAAGGCACTCTTATACCTACTGTAGTGGGCAGCTTGCGGCAGGTAGACTGGCAACGGGTGCAAACCAACTTCAGGGTGGTATTTCCTACCGGTGTTTTGGAAGAAGCGCCGCAATTTCACGTACTGGTAACCCGGGTACCATCACCCGAAGTATCGGCCGGTTTTCAACAGGCAGTGGTAAAGAAGTACCCCAACGTTTCGGTCATTGACCTTAATTTAATACTCACCGTATTAGATGAGGTGTTAGACAAAATAGGTTTTGTAATACGATTTATGGCAGGGTTCAGCATTATTACCGGGTTGATAGTATTAGTAGCCTCTGTGCTTATTAGTAAGTTTCAGCGTATGCAGGAAAGTATATTGTTACGCACCCTGGGCGCCAGCCGTAAACAAATATTGTTTATTACTGCACTTGAATACTTTTTCTTAGGCGCCCTGGCAGCCGCCACCGGAATTTTATTGTCAATGGCGGCCAGCTGGGCGTTGGCAAAATATAGTTTCAATGCTCCCTTTACACCACACTGGCTTCCCATTGTTGTTTTGTTTGCAGCCATTTCGCTGTTAACAGTTATTATTGGGTTGTTCAACAGCCGAAGTGTGTTGAATAAGCCTCCGTTGGAGGTGTTGAGGAAGGAAGTGTGATAGCTCAGCGAAATAAATAAACAATCCTAAACCCCGCAGGCAGAGCAGGCACTACATATGTTCCCGTATTCCTTCTTAACCGAAGTCCCAGATCATATTGGCTATTGGGTTCGTTAAGCAGGCCTTCGTCTTTGTAATGCAAACCGAGGCCTACATAACCTTCCACATAAAACCGTTTATTATAATTCAGGTAATTTTTAAAGCCCGCCAATATATGAACACCCATTACCTTTTTCTTAAACCTGAAAACTTTATACTCTTCATAAGCAGGTACATTGGCCACCACGTCTTTATCTAACCAGTCTTTTATCCTGTACTTAACATTTTTATAATGCAACTGCAGGTCAATGAAAAAGTCTTTATACTTATTGGGGTAAAGCCGCAGGCCCGGGCGGAACAGCAAACCGCTGCTCATTCTGGCAAATTGAAAATAGCTTGAATACAGTATGGCGCCGGCGTCGAGCGTAGCGGCCCAGGTATTGTTAAACCGGTATTCTGCGCCAAGGGTGAGGTTGCCATCATACAGGTCAATAACACCCAGTGGACTGCATCGCAGGTATAACGTACCCGTATCGGCCTTTAATCCGCGCCGCTCAATAGTTTGCCCATTACCTGCCCATGCTGTCAAAAGCAAAAGCAGGCAACAGAAATATGTTCGATGCATTATTTTATTTTTGTAATGAGTTTTGGTTCCAGGCGCTCGCTGATATCGTACAAGGTCAATCCATCCTGCACCTGACAAATGAGGGTATTGTTGTAAGGGATCACATCGAGATACCAGTTATCATTAAATGTTTTTACACTTACAGGCTTGTAGGCTTCTTTGATATTGAAAACATATAAACCTGCTCTATCGCACACATACAATGCGGTATCGGCATAACCCAGTCCATAAGGTTCACGAACCGCATATGTGCCTTTTTGTACAGGATTTGAAATGTCTTTTATATCATAAGCAGCCAGTATGCTTTGCGTGCCGCCACAAGGGCCATTGGTACGCAGGGTAGCATAAGCCACTGTATCTTTTGCCACCACGGGGTCGCAACGGCGAATTACTTCGGGCGAAATGGCCGTACTCAATCTTTGCGGCTGTTCGGGGTTATTAATAGAAAAAATATGCACGGCACTGGTTGAGCCTATGAACAGTTTATCTTTAAACGGATAAATGGTCTCTATTTCAAAACCAACCGATACCGTATTTTTCAGCACCGGATCGGTTGCCGTTGAAATATCGAACACTTTCAGGTTGGCATCATCAACCGTATACAGGTAGTTACCGCTGATGGCAAAGCGGGCAGTTGATCCACCACTTCCACCGGTATTGGCAGCATTGCCTGATTTTTGACATTGCGTTGTAACGGCTATTACACCCAACAACAGTATTATATGTAATAATTTATTCATAATAGTAGTTTTAACGACGGCAGCTAGCCGCTTTTACATCTTTTAATTCCCAATCAATAACAATACCCCGGGCCGGGT
This sequence comes from Niastella sp. OAS944, assembly GCA_024809215.1. GTDB lineage: Bacteria > Bacteroidota > Bacteroidia > Chitinophagales > Chitinophagaceae > Niastella. The sequence continues at coordinate 1,645,508 of JANUBW010000001.1, forward strand.
CGGGACAAACAAAGCGCCCGCTCTGCGGTGGGTATTTCTGATTTATATAGGGGAAAGCTTTATCTATTCTTTTGGTCACCTGCGGGTGCAGCACATCGCTGATATCGATGACCACCAGGTCGTTTACATTATTGGCATAGATGTAATTTCCGCGCACTGCGAATTCGGTATTATATGGAATGTTGATGAAACCAATTTTTTGAGGATTTGCCCGGTTGGAATTGTCGATGATGTGAATGCCCTTGTTTAAATCGTTTTGAAAAATATAATTACCCCAGGCATATATCTTTCCCGCCTTTTCGGTGATTCTGGCGTTTGAGACGGAAATGTCGTTCATATCGGCCATCTGTACATATACAGGTACCCAGGCCTGGCGTTCATCGTTTGGTGCATCCTGAGGTGTGCAACCAGCCAGGCATAGCAGTGCTTCTATGCCTGTAGCAATTAGTAATGGGATTTTCATGAGTTTAATTTGAGCGTAATAGACACTGCCTTTTAAGGCCTCGTTGCAGTGTTTATTTTCGTTTAAGGTTTTCTTAACTTTTGCTGTAGTATATTAAAAACACACGAACTTCTTATCTCCTGTTTCCTTAACTTAGCGCCCATTCTTAGTATCACCTCTTCCACAGAAACAAAGAATTGATTGTTGCTGAATGAATCGCCATACAGCCTGGCGATCGTATAGGCTATTTATATTGGGTCACTATATCCTTTCATGAAAATACCGCGCTAATCCGTTCCCGCGAGTCTGTCACCCCCCTAACCCATTTGTATGCGTCAGAGCAGAAAGTTATCTGCCTATTTATTATTATTGTTCCTATCGTTACTCTGTACCTCACGGGCGTTTGCGCAAGTGGTAGCCGGCATCAGGGCCAATGGCCAGGTGGTTAATAATGGCGATACCGTGCGTGTATGCGAAGGCAGTAACATCTCCTACTTAAGTTCGGCCCAGGGCTCCATCAATATTAACTGGGTATTTTCCGGCGGCAATATAGCAGCAGCTTCAGGTATTGGCCCCCATACTGTAAATTATGCAACAGCCGGGTTCTATACTGCCAAACAGGTAATTACTGGTGGTAACATGTCCGACTCCATGTTTATAACAGTACATGTTTCAAACATAAAACCCACAGCAGGCTATAACTTTACGCCCAACAATGCTTGCGGAAATATCAATACCCAGTTCACCAACTTTTCTGTTGGCGACAGCTTAACCTACCGCTGGAATTTTGATGATGGCAGCACCAGTACATTAAAGAACCCAGGACACCAATTTTTGCAAGCGGTGGGTATGCCTGGTACCACTAACTACCTGGCAAAACTGGTTGTTACCAATATGTTTGGTTGTAAAGACTCCATTAGCCAAACGGTTACCGTAAGAAATGTTCCCGATGCAACAATAGGAAATGCCGATGCAGCCATTAGCTTTGGTACTTTTAACGGGGTGCCCACCTTCAGGCGTTGTTCCAACGTTCCATTATATACTTTCAGTTTTGTAAACGAGTCAACCACCACTCCCATAAATACCAGTTATACCATTTCATGGGGCGATGGTAATGCCGATACCACTTTCACTTCGTGGCCGGGAGGTGTTATTATAAAACATATTTTTCCGCTGGGCACCAGTAGTATGACGGTAAGTGTAACCGGGGCCGATGGTTGTATTGGTATTAAGAAATACATTGTGTTTGTAGGTTCTACGCCGGCAGGCGGCTTGTCGAGCCTTGGTAATACCGATGTATGTGCATCCGACTCGCTGCGGTTTGCGATCAATAATATAGCAGCCAATCCGCCCGGTACCCTCTACTCTTTTCTTATCAACGATGGTTCAGAGGCACAGGTATTTCAGCACCCGCCCCCATCGGTAGCCGCACATTTTTTTAAACAAGGCTCCTGTGGTTTTAACAGCAGCAGTGGCAACAATACTTTTAGCAACGCCTTTGGCGCTTATTTAACCATCGAAAACCCTTGCGGTACTACCAGCCCTTCTGTAGTGCCTATTTATGTATCGGGTAAACCCCGTGCCGGCATTGCAGTAAATCCTTCCGAAACGGTGTGCACCAATACAAATGTTGCTATCATCAGCAATTCAGCGTATGGTTCGGTAATAACGCCAACGGGTGGCACCAGTTCTACCTGTACCAACTCGGGTAAACTGGTATGGACCATTTCGCCCGCTACCGGTTACACCATTACCTCGGGTAACCTGGGCTCCCTGAATGGCAGCTCAACCAATGGATTTTTATGGACAACCGGTTCAACCAATCTGAACGTAAACTTCAATACAACGGGCACCTACACTGTTAAACTATATATATTCAATGATAAGTGTGGTTTAGACAGCACCAGGAAGGTGATCTGCGTTCGCACGCCCCCAACGGCGCAATTCACCATGAACCGTAACAGCAGCTGCGGCCCTGGCAGCGCTATTTTTACCAATACCTCGCCTACCAGCGGATGCCAGGGCGACAGGTACAATTGGAAAGTAACCTATAGCGATCCTTTAGGTTGCAATTCACCCCAAACACCAGCAAGGCAATTAGCCAACGAATGGGAGTTCATTAACGGTAGTAACCAAAACAGCGTTTCACCCGAAATACAATTCAATGTACCGGGCAAGTATGTTATTCGCCTTACCGATTCGGCCATCGATGCCAGCATTTCGTGCCCGCCTTCGTATAAAGAAGATACATTTTATGTAAGGGGATTACCCAAGGCATACATCAATTCCATTGGCGATATCTGTATCAGTAACGGGCTTGTACCCGGCGTTACCGCCGGCACCTGTTACTCGCCCGGGCCGCTTGGTTTTGAATGGACCTTTCCCAATGGTACGCCTGCTACTTCCAATGTAAAAGATCCCGGTACTATTCAATATACCAGCACAGGTATACAAACCGTACAATTAAAAATAGTTGACAGCAGCTGCAATGCCAGTGTGCTTTTAAATGAAACGTTTAAGATAACCGATAAACCCATTGCCAATGCAGGCAGGGATACTGCCATTTGCAGCCGGGCAGCCATTACCATTGGTTCACCTGGTGTAAATGGCGTTACCTATCAATGGTCGCCCGCAACCGGCCTCAGCAGTACAAGCACCGCTAACCCGTTATTACAAATTGACTATACCGGTACTGCCAATGATACTACTTACGGTTATAAACTCATTGCCTCAGTTGGCGCTAATTGCGCTACCGAAGATTCGGTTTACATAACAATAAAACGCCGCCCGGTTGTTACCCTAACAACGGCAGCCACCACCATTTGTATTAACACCAGCACCAAACTGGAAGCAGGCGGCGCTACTACTTATACCTGGTGGCCAGGTACTACACTTAATTATATAACACCCGATACAGTAATTGCCACGCCTGCAACAACAACTACCTATTACCTGGCCGGATCGCTGCCCAACGGTTGTGCCGATACCACCAGCGTACAGATAATTGTAAACCCCGATGCCAAAGCGCAGTTCACAGCTACGGGCACTACCAAATGCGCACCGGTAAACCTCGATTCGGTTATAAAAACAATTCCCTTTCCGCAGGGCAATAGTTTGTACAACTGGTATGCCAACGGGGCAGCAATAGGATCAAACACCACAGGTGCCTTCCCCAGTTATCCCATTGGCGGTATGGCCCAAACAGTAATTGTAAAACTGGTTACCGCCAGCGCCCATGGTTGTAAACCCGATAGTATGGAAATGACTTTCCATACGGTACCGGGCGTAACTGCCGATTTTACAAAGGACCAGAAAAAAGGCTGCGGTCCCTTACCTGTAACGTTTACCAACACCAGCAGTGAGCAAAACGGTATTCAATTCTTCTGGAATTTTGGCAATGGTATTACCAGTACCCAGGCCAGCCCATCGGCCATTACATATAATACCAGTCCCGATTTTCGCGACACTACTTATTACATTACATTAAAAGCCTATAATGGCTGCGACACCTCGTACCACCGCGACAGCGTACTGGTATACGCCAATGCCAAGGCCCGCTTTACTGTTGATACAACCAAGGGCTGCTCACCATTTGATGTTACCATAACCAATACATCGGCAGGAAACAACTTTGCTTATTACTGGAACTTTGGCGATGGCAATACCGATACCACTACCACCACCGGCAAATTCGTACACGTGTATCATACCAGCGTTATCAGCACTTTCGATCTCAGACTTATTGCCGAGAACCAGTGCCGCCGCGATACGCAAACCATTAGCCTGCTGGTAATGCCTAATAATATCGATGCGCAGGTAACGGTAAATGGTAACCAGCTGGAAGGCTGTACCCCACATACCGTAACATTCAATAACAGCAGTTCGGGTGCAAGTACCCTTACCTGGAACTTTGGCGATAAAACACCGGTTGTAAAAACGCCAAATACGCAGAATGCGGTAAGTTATACTTACTCCCAACCCGGTAATTATATTGTATCTATCATACTATCGAACGAGTGTACCGATACCACTATTTACCGCACGGTAACCATTTACCCTTCGCCCAAAGCAGAGTTCAATGTAACTACCCCTGTTTGTACAGGCAGTAATGTAGCCCCTATTTCTACTGCAACAAATGCAACTGCCTATGAATGGTTTTGGGACGATGGGCAAACCTCATCGGGCGTGGCCCCGCTTCATGCCTATTCGGCGGCCGGCACCTATACCATTCGCCTGGTTGCCAAAAAACTAAACAACTCAGGCCTTGTTTGTACCGATACCGCCCGCCGTACTATTGTGGTAACCGATAAAATAAAACCACAAATAACCGTACCCGTAGGCAAAGCATGTATCCCTTTTACTATGCAAACATCTGCCAACGGCGCGGCCACCGCTATTAAGACCGAATGGACATTTTACGACAGCACCCAGGCGCCTTATATATTTAAAGCCACAGGCCTGTCGGCCGCACATATTTATAACAAACCCGGCACCTACTGGGTACGATTGATCGTATACACTACCAATGATTGTATTGATAGTACCACGTATACTTTCAATGTATTTAACAAGCCGGTGGTGCAATTCAATACAAGCAACATAAGCACCTGTAATCACGATACAACTATTGCCCTAAAAGCAAAGATCAAATACACCGGTGTTGACGATGTAGACCTTAAATGGTTTATCAACAACAACCTGGAGAGTATGGATAATCCATTTAACTATCGCTTTCAGGCATCGGCGCTGAATACCACCCCAACGCATTTCACTATTCGCGTGCTGGCAGAAAATGAAGCCGGTTGCGGCGATACCCTGTCGGCCGGTACATTAACCATTCAGCCATTACCACGCCCTGCCATAGAGGTTGGCCCGGCAAATGTTTTACAACAACCCGAATACACTTTTACTTTCCGCGATACCATGCCTGTTAATGCCAATAAAATATACAATTGGGATATGGGCGATCGTACACGTCAGCAAGGCAGTGGCGCCAGGGTAACTTATGAGTATGCCGATACCGGCGTATATCATGTACAGTTATATGTGCAGGATTTTGGCACCGGTTGCAATGGGTACGATACCGTGCATGTACGTATACTATATACACCAGGTTATTTGCAAGTGCCCAATGCGTTTTGCCCCGGTTGCAGCAATAATGCCTTACGGCAGTTTTTACCAATGGGCAAAGGCCTGGCGCAATACCGACTGCGCATTTTTAATAGCTGGGGACAAAAAGTATTTGAAACCACAAAGCTCGATGGCAGCGGTTCGCCCAGCGAGCCCTGGGAGGGAAAATATAATGGACAGTCGCTGCAACAGGATACTTATGGCTGGCAAATAGAAGCGCGGTATATAAACGGTACAGAGTGGAAGGGGATGAAGTATCCGGGGAGTGACAGGTATGTGAAGGCGGGGTTTGTGACGATTGTGAAGTAGTTGATTAGTTGACGAGTTAACTAGGAGTTGACAAGTTAACAGGTTGACAAGTTAACAAGGAGTTGAAAAGGTGATAGAGTTGATGGAGTTGATAGAGGGAAATACAGTTCTTAGTTTTTAGTTCTTTGTTCACAGTTAGGGAAAGCGTTGTATTCGCTTTAGGCCTTCGGCTTTAGGCTTTAGGCTGTATTCGCTTACGGCTTACAGCTTATAGCTTACAGCTGTATTATTTCACGTTTCACGTTTGCCGTTTCACGTTTTACGATTACAATCTTACAATGAAAAAATTTCTCATAGCAGCACTCATAACTATTTCGATTATTCAACCAGCGAAAGCCCAGGATGCGGTCTTCTCCCAACCGTACCTGTCGCCCATTTATTTAAACCCGGCGGCAACAGGCGCGGGTGATTATGATCTGCGCATCAGTGGCATTTATCGCCGGCAATGGTGGAGCATTCCTTCACAAATTTCATACAGCGCCGTATCGGTCGATAAATTTGTGCCATCGCTGCATGGCGGTTTTGGCGTTTTAGGTACCCATTCAACCGAAGGCTATTTAAAAAAGACCGGCATTTATGGCTCCTATGCATATACCATTTGTTCCGGCACTTTATCACCTGCCGAAAATGGCGATGTACCCCGTTGGTTTGCCAGCGGCGGTTTACAATTTGGCGTTGTGCAACGGCGCATCGATTACAGCAAACTGGTGTTTGCCGATCAGTTAGATGTTGATGGTATTATTCCCGGGAGCGTATCATCGGCCGATAAAGCTGCCAACGGTGGCAAATGGTACCCCGATTTTTCGGCGGGTTTATTCTTCAATTACAACTGGAACGATAATAACCGATTGCTACTTGGAGGCAGCGCCCACCATATTAACCGGCCCGATGAATCGCTTACCAATACAGCGGATTCGTTTCGCGCTCAGCTCCCCATTCGCTGGACGGGCAATGCCATGTACACTTATACCAACCCTGAACAAACCTGGTCGTACAGTGTAGCTGGTATTTTATACACACAAGGAAAACAAAACTCAGTTCAGGTGGGAACTGAGATCACCAACAATGAATATGACATTAGTTTAGGATTATGGTACCGCGGCAGTGTCAACTTTCGGGAATACGATGCCGTAACTCTTACACTTTCAATAAACCTGGCCGGCCGCCAGGGCGATGGGTATAAAGTACGCGGTGGTGTGGCACACGATGCGCCGGTTGGCCAAAACCGGTATTCCTATACAACAGGTAGTTCTGAACTTGGTTTTGTTTGGGACCAAAGCACTTACGACCAGGATGCCGGTAATGCCTGTAAACCAAGGATCAACAGTAAAAGCGCCTGCCCTATTCAGTAGGTACCAGGTTAACCCCTGGTTCGTACTTAGTTAACCAAATTACTACCTATTTACTACCCCTACACTACCTTTTTACCAATGAAACACTACCCTTTTTACTACCCCTTTACTACCCCCTGCCATAGGGAAAGAGGTAGTACAGGGGTAGTGATTTAGTAGTAATTAAGTAGGAAATGGGTAAACGAGCAACGAAGTAAAAACGAAGCTGGAAAGAAGACCCGAAGAAGGTACACCGCCGTTTTTGAACATGCAGCATAACCCACCCCGGGTGTTCAAAGCAAAAAAATCAGTAAAAAAATGGAAATGTAAATCTTGTAATCAATAGCGCAAAAAAGTGTCCCCCAATTAATACAACTTAAACCTACAATGGATCGTGGTCCTTGTATTTGAATTTATAGTCGTTATAAAGCGGGAGCGGTTCTTTTACAAAAAGTTTGGGTTTGGCTATAACTTTTTCTTCAACATGACCATTGGCGGTTTCATTAATAACCTCCTCATTTTTAAAAACCATTCTCAAAGATGAGGATTCATTAATAACAGGTAATAGACTTTGTTTTTTATTACTGGTACTTTTCATGAGCAGTGCATTTAGTGAGTTATCAGGGCCTTACATAGTAAAAAAAACAGGCCATCCCATTAAATGCATTATTTCGCTCACTCACGGTTAGTGTGTTGAGCTTTTTCCTCAAGTACATTTTAAATTATTAATAGTGGGCAACAATTAGTCGGGTACTATTTCCACAAGTTTTTGTTCGTGAATGGTTATGGTATCACCAAGTGATATAATACCCGTTCCCTGGTGTAAGAGGTTTTGTCCAAAAAGGATCTTCTTATTTTTCAGCCGGTAGGCGCTAAGTGTTTTAAGTGGCTCCTTTGCTTTTTCGCCTGTTTGTTGATTTATGGTTGTCATAACACAACGGGCGCAAGGTTTCACGCCAAAGAATGTGACACCATTGATGTCAAAATGCTTCATGTAATCTTCCTGAAAGGGCGTTCCGCCTGTAAATACAATATTTGGGCGGAACCGGTTCATGGGCAAAGGAACTTCCAACCGGCTGTTCAAATCATCTAATGAAGCCTGCCCTATCAATAATAAAGGATAGCCATCGGTAAAGCTGGTAATTTCTTTATTATGTGCATAGCGGCCGTCGACATACCGGCGGGTGGTATCGGGCATAAAAAACAGTTTGCAGGGAAAGCCCAACTGTTTAGTGAACCAGGCATCTACCTCATCGCTTACTCTTTGTGCGCGGCAGCGGCTGCTCCACACATCAACCATTTCGGTTTCGTTAATGGTGGGTTCAAAAGGCACAAGCAATTGCTCGCCGGGTTTATTAATATTAGTAATGAGCAAACCCTGTTCGGCCAGTTGCACTTTAAGAAATGCCATGGCATTCACTTCGCGCTGGGTAAGAAATTGGTTATTGGCATCAACCAGCATCCATCTTCTATCGTGTTCAAAGCCACGTTCAATTAATGAAGCCTTGTTCAATGCAATTCCACCTAATGATTTTATGGGATAAATGTAAAGTTCGCTGACTGTAAGCATACGCTAAGGTAAAGAAAAGCGAGGTCTGAAGTCTGAAGTCAGAGATCAGAAGATTCCGAATTTTCAGGCCTCCGACTTCAAGCTTCCGACTTCGGGCTTCGGACTTCCGACTTCGGACTTCGGAAAATAAAAATCCTCCCGACGTATCGGGAGGACTTCCTGACTTCTTTAGTCAGCAGATATTTTGTGGAACGTACCCCGGTTAGGCGATACCAACCGAAAGTGTCCATGAATATTCTGTAGATATCATGAATACCTCCTTTTTCTTTGGTGAATTGTAGGATATAAATATACGCCAAAAACGTCAACGAAAGTAATGTCGCAAACACATTTATGCACTTTTAAAATTGTTACTTACTGATGGATACAGCATTGTCTGTATTTCTCATATAAAAAATTTCTGGTATCAACTTTGTATTACCAGAAACCCCTGATATCACAGCAAGGGTTTTGGCGGCGGCTTTACTGGTAAAAGGGCCTGAAATTCTATAGCAACAATTCTACGCAAATACTTTTTCTATGATCATTTCGCCTTCGGCAAAGAACATTTGCAACACCTGCGGTGTGCGATACGGGACTTCTATTGTTCCTACTATTTGCGACATTTGTGCAGACGACAGGCAATACCTGGGTTTTACTGGTCAGGTATGGACGAGTTACAATGAACTGGCCGCAAAAAGCAGCATCCGCTTTACGCGCTTACTATCTACTATATACGATCTAAGAGTAGCACCTGCTTTTGCCATTGCGCAAAAAGCGCATCTGGTTTTATCTTCTTCGGGCAATGTGTTGTGGGACTGCCTGCCATTCATCGACGATCAAACCATTGCATTCATCAGGTCGCTTGGCGGCATTAGCGCCATTGCCATATCGCACCCGCATTATTACAGTTTAATGCAGGACTGGGCCACTGCGTTCGACTGTCCCATTTATTTACACGCCAGTGATAAGGAATGGATAAAAGACCCCGGCGGGTATATTGAATTATGGTCGGGCAGTTCGAAACCACTTTGGGACAATATCAGCATTGAACATGTGGGCGGGCATTTTGCCGGCAGCACCATATTACACTTACCCGATCATGGCAGGGCCGGCTGTTTGTTAACCGGCGACAGCATTTACGTAGCTCCCAGCCGGCGGCACATGGCCTTTATGTATAGTTACCCCAATTGCATTCCTTTACCCAAAAAGGATATTGAATTCATTTACGAACGGGTACATCCGTTACACTTCGATGCCATGTATGGCGCCTTTGAATGGATGAATATTGCCGAGGGCGCCCGCGCTATTTTTGAAAGGTCGATCAACCGCAATCTTTCCGTTTTCGAATAAGGGAAATTTTTCGATTTAATAACACGGTAAACCACAGTTGTTTTTCACTGGTAAAACCAGGTGAATTACTTATTCGTTATTAGAGAAAACACTTAAGCCATATTTTAATATATTTTTGTAAACTTGCATCCCGCCGTTAGCTGCTTTTTTATTGGGATGGGCAGATAACCGCGATTATCCGGATCTACAGCAGCTGCCCTGATTATAGCAACCTCCGTTAATTTGAAACTGGAAAGTTATTCCTGTACCATTAGCAATTTATTGATAGTCACTAACCTTATCTTTATAGGCTCTTCGGCTGCCAACCGGGGTTTTATAGAGATATGTTGCCAATTAAAGGTTCCCGATAAAAAGATGATCATAAATTGAAACCCGATGAAGAAGAAATTTTTGGAAAAGGATGATTGGCTTACGGCTTTTAATCAAGGGAATAATAATGCCTTTCGATTGATCTTCGAAAGTTATAACCGTTTGCTTTTTACCTGCGCCGTTCAGTTGGTGAAGGATAAAGAGCAGGCTGAAGATATTGTTTCTGAGGCATTTACAAAGCTTTGGCAACGGCATGAGGTTTTTCAGACAGAAGAACACATCAAAGCGTTCTTATTTGTAACCACCCGCAACGCCAGTTTGAACTATCTGCGGCATATACAACGAAAAACGGCGTCGCAACATGAACTGTCTTATTTAAACAAAGACAAGGACGATAAGGATGTTATAACCGATATGATAGAAGGTGAGCTTTTAAGAAGGATCTATCCGCTGATAGAGACGCTGCCGAATAAATGCAGAACCATTTTCAAGCTTATTTATTTTGAAGACGCCAGCACCGATGAAGTGGCTGAAAAGCTGCACATTACTCCCCGTAATGTTTTAAATCAAAAAGCGCGCGCCATTCAGTTGCTTAAAAAGAAGCTGCTGGTAGCGGTTTTCGTAAGTCTTTGCCTGAACGGGTCAATTCCTTTTAAGGCCAAATACTGGAAGCTGGTAGAAGACATAGTAAATAATCATATATACAATAAGTAGCAAGTCATAATTCCCTCCCTTTAATTTTTAGAATTCTTTTGTCAAAAACAGCCCTCGGTTGTTTTATATATTAAGTACGGTTTAAAGGCTCAGAGAGTTAGGAAACTTTCAAGTTTTAAATCCATAACTATGCAGGAAAAGGTAAATAGAATCACAAGTTTGATAGAAAAGTTCCTGGAAGAGAGACTGAATGCAGAAGAGGAAAGGGAACTGAAGGAATGGTTGGCAGAAGCCGAGCATAATGATTCATTTTTTCAGCAGATAACGAACAGAGAAGTTCTACGCGAAAAATTGAAATATTATGCCAGCACTGACAGTGAAGCTATTTGGAATAAAACGCTGCAAAAGATCGATGGCGGCGCTAAGTTGGTAGATCTATATCCAACAAGGAAAACCGCCAAACTAGTACCGTATGGTAAAATAGCCGTTGCAGCTTCTATTCTTATTCTGATCTCTGCCAGTACCTGGTTCTATTTTAGCCAGTCAACGTCTAAGCAAACTGCTGAAAAAGGCAAAAATGCACCTGCTACCATTAACAACCTTATCGTTCCGGGTAGTAATAAAGCTATATTAACCCTGGGCGATGGCAAAACAATCGCTTTAGCCACAGTACAAAACGGGAACCTGGCAGATCAGGGGTACACACAAGTAACGAAGACTGAAGGACGGTTAATATATACAAAGAAGCCGGATTCTGATGGCTCTCTAACCTCAAAGGATATTTATAATACAGTTACCACCCCACGGGGTGGAGAATACCAAATTACTTTACCTGACGGAAGTAAAGTATGGTTGAATGCGGCTTCATCATTGCGTTTTCCTATAGCCTTCGCCGGGAACGAGCGAATCGTTGAGCTCACCGGCGAAGCTTATTTTGAAGTTAATCCACAGGAGCAGATTGTCGTAAAAGGCAAGAATGCCCAAAACTCAAAAAAAGCGAAAACACCTTTTATAGTTAAGATCAATACCCCCGCAGGAAATAAAAATGAGGTAGAAGTGTTGGGTACACATTTTAACGTAATGGCCTATACCGACGAAAGCGCTATAAAAACAACGTTGGTTGAAGGTAAAGTGAAAGTAACTTCCGGAAACTCAATACAAACAATTCGCCCCGGTGAACAGGCCAGATTAAGCGAAGGCAGCATTTCAGTTAAAAACGTAGAAGCAACTGATGTTGTAAGCTGGACGAGTGGCTTTATTCCGGTTGGCGGCCCCGATGTTGAGTATACAATGCGCCAAATTGCCCGCTGGTACGATGTACAGATCATATACGAAGGTAAACGACCCGAAGGCTCATTTGAAGGTAAATTACCCCGTTCGGAAAGTATTGGAAATGTTATAAAACTATTGAATATCAATAACATCAAGGCAAGGTTAAACGAAAAAGAAAGAACGATAATAGTAACATCATAAGTACAAACGAACGCCTACTTCCAAAGACCAAAAAGCTATTTCCGTTAATCATTAAACCACATCTACGCTGTTCTTCCATGGTAACGATTATGGGCAGCGTTGAGCTACAGAGCTACCCTGCGCCCATGAGCATTCATCCCGCTCATGGGTCGCAGTAAGGTGGCTAATTTTTTTTTAATATATATCCTATCTTCAATGTGAAAGCGTAATTTTACCGGCTAATTTTAATTCGAGGTTGCCCTATTTGCATAATTCTGTGTTTAGTCAACTTTTTTCCCTTCATGTGGGATTACGGTTGACTATATTTATTTTTACACAAAATAAAGGTATCGTAGCAAAGGCGGGTACTGCGCAGAGAATTTGCAACAGGAGTCGGTTCTGATTATGAAAAAAATTACTGCTTTTCTAATCATTGCTTGTATGCTGCTAAGTGTGCCAACACTTGCTCAACAGCATATTACATTCTCCAAAAGGAATGCAACCATAAATGATTTACGTAAGGCGCTGGAAAAGCAAACCGGTTACACCATCTTCAATTCTAATTCTGTTACTACAAAATTAAAACCAGTAACCATTCACCTCACCGATGGTACGGTAGAACAACTACTCGATGAATACTTCAAATATCAAACCTGTACTTATACCATTATTGAGAAGGTAATAACCGTAATTCCACGAGGAAAAGTTCAAACTATAGGTAACAGGCGGGCGAACATAAAAGGCAAAATTGTAAATGAACAGGGCGATCCTATTCCGGGCGCCACCATTACAGTAAAAGGCAGCAATCAGCAAACAAGTACCAATGAAAGTGGAGAATTTAAACTGACCGAGGTAAATGAAATTGAGCTGAGCATTGTTGTTACCAGCATTAATTATGAAAGCGAAGAAGTACGTTACCAGGGTGAACCGGAGTTAAATGTTCAACTGAAACAACGTATAAACGAACTGGATAAAGTACAGGTGGTTTCAACCGGCTATCAAAAGCTTTCGAAAGACAAATCACCGGGCTCATTTGTAAAGATCGATAACGAATTGCTTAACCGCCGGGTGTCAACCAACATCCTCGACCGGTTAGAAGGTATTACCAGCGGATTGATATTTAATAAGAACGTAGACAAAGCCGTTAACCAGTCGAGTATGACCATCAGGGGGCGTACTACCATTTACGCCAATGCCGAACCACTGATTGTAGTTGATAATTTCCCTTATACCGGCGATGTAAATAATATCAATCCCAACGATATTGAAAGTATTACAGTGTTGAAAGATGCAGACGCGGGTGCTATTTGGGGCGCTTATTCTGGCAATGGCGTTATTGTTATAACTACTAAAAAAGGGAAATTCAACCAGCCGTTAAGATTGTCGATTAACAGCAATGTAATGGTAGGGCAAAAGCCTGATCTGTATTATGAACCCATACTGAGCACTTCTGATTATATTGAGGTGGAAAGATTTTTGTTTAATAAAAGCCATTATAACGCAAAAATAATTGACCCCACACATCCGGTACTATCACCAGTTGTTGAAATATTGGCCAAAGAAAGAGATAAAACGATCACTTCGGCTGAGGCTGAAAATCAACTAAACGTATTAAGGGGCCAGGATAAACGGAAAGACCTGAAGAAATACTTTTATCGTAATGCAATTAACCAGCAATATGCACTAAGCGCCAGCGGCGGCGGCAGTAATAATACCTATTACTTTTCGTTGGGCTATGATAAAAACCTTGACAACCTGGTGAGAAACGGTTATGACCGTATTACTCTTAGTGGCAATAACTCCTTTTCATGGTTAAAAAAGAAACTGGAATTTAATACCGGTATTATTTATACCGACTCAAAAACACAAATAAATAACAGAGAGTTACTTAATATCTCATACCCTTATTCTGATCTGGTTGATGAATTTGGGAACGCACAAACAATTCCCCTGGATATTAGACAATCGTATAAAGAATCTGCAGGTGCGGCAGTACTTGATTGGAACTATAAACCTTACAATGAGCTTAAGTATAGTGACAATACTGCAAAAACAACCGATTATCGCATAAATGCTGACGTGAAATATAGAGTACTAAAAGGACTAGATCTTAATGTTGTTTACCAATACAATAAGGGATTTATTGAAACAGAAGACTACAAAAGCCAGCAAACCTATTATACCCGCAACTATATAAACCAGTTTACAGATACCAGCTCGGGACAAGTGGTAAGGCGTGTTCCGCTTGGTGGTATTTTAGATCAAATAACCAATCAGTACGAAGCGCATAATACCCGGTTTCAAATTAATTATGACCATAGCTGGTATAACCCTAAACAAAACAAACATCATCAAATTACTGCAATGGCAGGGGCCGAAGTAAGGGGTTTAAAAAGATACATTGATGTACTGAGGCTATATGGTTACAATAAAGAGATGCCTACTACCAGCACGGTTATATATGACAGTGCTTTCCCCCTGTATTATGCACCTTTTAATACACAAAAGATCGAGTTTAAAAACCTTAATAGAAGCGAAGCAGACCGGTATATCTCCTACTATCTGAATACCAAATATATTTTCAAAAGGCGATATATTTTATCTGGAAGCATTCGTAAAGATGAATCGAACTTGTTTGGAGTAAGCACCAACCAAAAAGGTGTACCCTTATGGTCGGTAGGCGTTAGTTGGGAAATAAGCCAGGAAAAGTTTTATCGTCTTGGCTGGTTGCCATTCCTGAAACTACGCATTACGAATGGCTATAAGGGAAACGTTGACAAATCGGTATCCGCCTTTACCACCGCTAAATATGACGCACTAAACGGAACCTGGAATGTGCCAACGGCTTCTATAGTAAATCCGCCCAACCCTTCTTTGCGTTGGGAGAAAAATCATATGCTCAATTTTGGGGTTGATTTTGCACTTAAGAACAGTGCACTGGAAGGCAGCCTGGAATACTATACACGTAAGGGTATTGACCTTATTGGATATAGTCCAATGGACCCTACCAGTGGTGTTAATATTTTCAGGGGCAATACCGCCGATATGAAGGGAAGGGGTGTAGATATTATGTTACGTTCGAAAAACATCAACAAACGCTTTAAATGGTTCAGCACATTCCTGTTCAGTTATGCGGCTGATGAAGTTACCAGTTACAAAATGCCGCAAAGCGCCATATGGTTATATGCCGACCCTCAGTATATGAGCCCAATGGCCGGCAGGCCGCTCTATTCTATTTTTAGTTTTAAATGGATGGGACTGAAACCAGAAACCGGTGAAGCACAAGGGTATTTTAACAAAGAAGCAAGTACAAATTATACCGGTATATTAAACTCAAAAGATCTTTCCGATTTAATTTACCGGGGCCCCGCTTACCCCACTTTTTTTGGCAGCCTGCGAAATAACTTCAGTTACAAACAATTTGAATTCTCTTTTACCATTACCTATAAAATGGGGTATTATTTTAGAAGGAATTCTATAAATTATTTTGATCTGTTTTATTTCAGGTCAGTGGGAAATTCAGATTATGAAATGCGATGGCAACAACCCGGCGACGAAAAATTCACATCGGTTCCGTCCATGAACTATAATACAACGAATATCGCACCAGCAAGCAGTTTCTATAAATATTCAGATGTACTGGTTGAAAAGGGCGATCATATAAGGTTACAGGATATACAGTTAAGTTATCAATTAAATAAAAGCGAAAAGAAATGGTTGCCTATTAACAATGCTCGCTTATACATATACGCAAACAACCTGGGAATACTATGGAAAGCAAATAAGAAAGGGATTGACCCTGATTTTGTTTCGAGCAACAGTATGCCGACCCCAAGAACCATAGCAGCAGGTTTAAAAATTGATCTTTAATCAGAAAAACCTTTCCAATGAAAGTATATCACATTTTCATACTTTGTTTGGGCCTAATAAGCTGTAAAAAAAAGGAATTTCTGGATGAAAGACCCCGGTCTGATCTGTTTGTACCGTCCACCCTGGAAGACTTTCAGGCCTTGCTTGACAATGATTTCGTTATAGGTTTAACCCCTGTTCTCGGAGAACTATCAGCTGATAACTATTATATTTTGCAATCTTCCTGGACATCACTTACCACTAAAGAAAAAAATGCCTATACCTGGGAAAAGGATACTTACTTTGGTGAAGGCAAAGTAGTAGACTGGAATACGCCCTACCAACAGATCTTATACGCTAATGTAGTATTGGAAGGGTTAAACAGAGTGAATATTACAGATGAAAATTGGAAACAATGGAATAATATAAAGGGCGCAGCTTTATTTACAAGATCCTATGCTTTTTATAACCTGGCCCAGGTATTTGCCCTGCCATACAATGCAGCCACAGCAAATGAAGACCTTGGTATTCCATTAAAATTAACGCCTAATGTAGATGAAAAGCTAAACCGGTCAACACTTGAACAAACGTATTCGCAGATATTAAAGGACCTGCTGGAAGCAAAAACCCTTCTGTTCGACACAATATCAAGCACCCGTATTCGCCCAAACAAACCAGCCGCTTTTGCCCAATTGGCCCGAGTTTATTTAAGCATGGGCCTATATCATGAGTCTGAAACATATGCAGACAGCAGTTTACAACTCTATAATTTACTGATTGATTATAATTCCCGCGACAGTACGTCAAGAGCTCCCTTTGGGCGTACAAACGCCGAAACAATGTACCAAAGCAGGTTGGTGGAAACCAATATACTTAAAGGGATATCAGGTAGTGGTTTAGTTGATACTAATTTATATAAAAGCTATTCACCAAACGATCTGCGCCGACCTTTATTCTTTTATACAACCTCACTTGGTAATTTTGCTTTCAGGCCAAGCTATACTGGCTTAATTTGGGCATTTACTGGTTTGGCTACCGATGAAACTTATTTAATACGCGCTGAATGCAGGGCCCGGGCCAACAATGTTTCAGGCGCTATGGACGACTTAAATACCCTATTAAAGCAAAGATGGAAGACGGGGACCTTTATTCCTTTTACAGCCAATACGCCAAAACAGGCATTGGATACAATACTGGTTGAAAGGCGAAAGGAATTGCCTTGCCGGGGTGTACGATGGACAGATATTCGTCGCCTGAACCAGGGAACCTACAATATAAAACCTGTACGTTTCATCAATAACCTGCCTTACGAATTACCTGTTAATAGTCCCCGGTATGCCTTACCCATTCCGCCAGATGCTGAGCAACTGGGGAATTATCAGCAAAACGAAAGATAATTACCGCAAATAAAAAACCGGTCATTACAAAATGACCGGCCTTATAGGTATGATTTTCATTAATGATAATTGATCGCCAATATAAACATTAGCAAAAAATTATTCAGATCTTTAATACGATTACAACGGGAAGTACCCGCCTTGGTGGCAAGGGGCATATACGTTAGGCTGACCACCTGGATCGGGTTTGTAATAGGTACAGGTGCCGCCAGAGCCTATAGTACAATCAAAATCTCCTCCATATTCACCCGCCTCAACATAACCTATACCGTTGAAATAATATTGTGTTGAGCCTCCACATTCAACACAAGTGTTGGTAGCAAAGGCGCCACCAACAGCAGTTAGAATTGCAATGGCAATAAATGCCAGTTTAATTTTGTTCATACTTGTCCTAATTATTAATGGTTGTACTTGTTGCCTACTCTATTATACAGGTTTTCAGCTCCCCCTGCCCGTTACATGTATGCATACTTACTCCGGAATAAGTGACGCAGCAATTAAACGGGAAAAAGTTTTTCGCAAACGACTCTGCTATTTATACTTCTACCGCTGGAACAGGTTCTCGCTTTTTAAGAATAATGCCCAGTAGTGAAATCCCAACAAAAAACAGGTTAAAGAAAAGATGCTGAGGCCAGGTGAGTTTTCTTATCACGCCACCACAAGAGCAGGGAATATACTTAAACGCATGTAATAGTATAACAACTGTATAGATCGTGAATGCTAACATTAAAAAGAAGGAGGCGTAGAGCGATTGCACTCTGGTTTTTTCGAATATCAATCCAACGGCAATCAATACTTCAATAAAAGGAATACTCCATACAAGAAAGGGGGTCATCCAATTAGGGAACGGCTGGTTATTCATTTCGCCAATAAAAGTTTTAAACGAAAGCCATTTGCTTACGCTTGCATACAAAAAAAGCAAAATCAATAAGGAAGATATTATCTCAATAATTATCTTTCTTTTCATACTATGAAAGGGTTATAAGGGGCATCAGTTATTGACAAATGGAAGCATCCCAAAATTCACTGAGTCATGCGATACGTTAGATAGTAGATAAGAATAAGGTGTTTTTGGGGGATAAGGTAGCTTATTAGAATTGAGGGCGATGGTATAACTAAAGTTATAACTAATAAATTATGTTCGAAAATTTATATCAGTTATTTTTAGTTTATTATAGTCACGAACCGTGCTTAACAATTTATGCAAAAAACATTCCTGTTGTAAACTAATTGTCAGGTAAATTATTGCGTTAATCTGCGACCGGCTCAAACCCCTTACTTATTACGTTTTTTAATTGTGCATTTAACAAAAACGCCAAAAAGTACTGCTAATGCATTTTAGCGACAAAACTACCATGCAATTTACATGTCAAACAAACAAAAAACCGGCCATTTAAGACTTTGGAGTTTTGTTAATGGTAAATTCATTATAATTTATTCAAATGAAAACCCTGTTCTAATAAAGGCAATTATGGTTATTGGGTAGCAGCAATCGTTGTAGCAATTTATGATGTAAATCGCCAGTTCCCTATATAGAAACACCAACTGGTAATTCTCCTCTAGCCGGCACAGCAACAAGCCGAACATATTACGTGTTTCTCCGTACGAATTGATACGTATTACCGGTTAATCTTTCCTGTACTATTTAATTATTTATTTAAAGGAACATACTGCCCATTTTTAAAAGGCACATACTCTTTGGGGCGGGCAACCGAATCGGGTTGGTAGAAAGTACATACTATATTAGAGTCGTAGCAATTGTAGTCGATGCCAAAATCACCTGCAGGCTTATAGGAGTTATTTACCGGAATATATTGAGGCTGCTCATCTTCCTGCATATAAAACCGGGTGGCAAAAGCACCGGCAATAGCAATAGTAACGGCAATAGCGTTCAGTATAATCTTGATCCTTTTCATACTTAGGGTGTTTAATGGTTAATTGTAGCCCCTTTTATAGAAGCTATTTCAGCCCTTTGTTCTTATAAAATTGATTATATAAATACTCACGTACTTAAACATGTGTATTAATAATAACCTGCTTACATAAACATTAATGTTTGCAAAAAATTTACGGTTGGAGAGTCACATTAGCCAGAGAACGACAGACCATTCATTTTACTATGAATACAATCAGGCCGAATACCAGCTTTGAGTTTTGAAAACAGAAGCAATGCAAAAATTCAATACCTGCTTTCTTAATAATTCCTGGAGTAAGGAATTTGATCTATTATATTAAGCTATGGTGCGCTACTGCTTTGTGTTGGTTAACCAGGGAATCTGCTTAAAAGTAAAAAGAAAAGTTGCATTCAAAAAAAAATCCTTGAACTAGATCATTTTCAATCTATATCATCTGTTGCATATCTGTATCACCCGCTTGTTCATTTTGTAATATACATAACTATTGCTTATATAATTCTAATATACCACCAGCATTAAACAGGCAACACCAATTTAATTTATTTTTAATACATCTAACACCCCGCTCCTGTTCAAGGCATAAACCTGTAATAAATCACCTTTAGGCATGACGGGCATCACATTGTTTCCCTTTTTAATTTTTAATGTTTGTACTGTTATTTAACCCGTTTTAATTGCCACCGGTAATAGTTATGAAAAAGATATTACTTATCGAAGACAATCAGGCCATACGTGAAAATACAGCCGAAATATTGGAGCTGGCCAACTATCAGGTATTTACTGCAGAAAATGGTAAGGCAGGTATAGAAACAGCTATAAAAGAAATACCCGATCTCATCATTTGTGATATCATGATGCCGGTGCTCGATGGTTACGGTGTACTGCATCTACTACATAAGAATGCCGCCCTGCAAAATATTCCATTCATCTTTTTATCGGCAAAATCTGAACGGCTCGACATAAGAAAAGGTATGGAAATGGGCGCCGATGATTATATACCTAAACCATTTGATGAAACAGAATTACTAAATGCAGTGGAAAGCCGGCTACGCAAAACCGATCTGCTGAAACAGGAGTGGATGCATGGGCTGGATGGACTGAATAAACTGATACATATCTCAGATGGGAAAAACCCTTTGCTGTCGCTTATTGAAGACCGTACAGTAAACCGCTATCGTAAAAAACAGATCATTTATCAGGAAGGAAATCGCCCATCGCGATTATACTTTGTGCAAAAAGGTAAGGTAAAAACATATAAAACAAACGACGATGGTAAAGACCTTGTAATTGGTTTATATAACGAAGGCGATTATCTTGGCTATGTAGCCTTGCTCGAAGGTTCGGCATACAATGAAACAGCAGAAGCTATTGAAGATACAGAATTGATCATAATACCCAGGGAAGACTTCGAAAAACTGATCAACACCAGCCACGAGGTGATGCGCAAGTTCATAACGCTGCTGGCCCATAATGTTGCCGAAAAAGAAGAAAAACTGTTAGGGTTGGCCTATAATTCATTACGCAAGAAAGTAGCAGAGGCCTTAATGACCCTGCATAGAAAATACAATGCACCCATTGATATTAGCCGTGAACATCTGGCCACAATAGCAGGTACAGCTACAGAATCGCTTATTAGAACATTAAGCGATTTCAAAACTGAAGGCCTGGTAAACATTAAGGGAGGAACGATTACTATTTTAAACGAAAAGAAACTGAGCACCCTGTTTAATTAGTACAGGCAGCTCACTGTTCTTCTTCTTTATTTTCTTCATCTTCTTCCTTTTTATGCAACATCTTTATTATTGCATTCATAACCGGAAAACGTATTAAACTATGCCTGGCAAACCAAACAATAATTGCCACCAATAAATAAAAGCCTGCCACAATTAAAAACCCGGCATAGTTTTTCCCAATCCAATCGCTTAATGCCCAGGCGCCGGCAATACTGCCAAATAAAAGCACAAAAAGAAATAAGACCGCAACAACAATAGATGCGATCAGGTTACCAATGGTAAGGGAAGTTTTTTCAGCAAAGCGTAGCTTGGCCAGTTCAACTCTGGTAGTTATGTACTCTTTTACATGATCAGTTAACCCTTCTACTTTTTTAAATGTCTCACTCATACAGCCGTGTTAAGTCATTAGCGCTTTAAGCAAAATCTTCAGCCTGCTGTTCCATATCGTCTTTTACAGCATTCATTTTCTCTTTCATTTCGTTGAACTTGTTTTTAATTGCGTCGGACATCTTTTTACCCTCCTCATTAATTCTTTTGCGGGTTTCAGATCCTTTATCAGGAGCAAATAAAACACCCAATACAGCGCCAACGGCAGCACCAATAACTAATGCGGTGATAACTTTACCACTGTTGTTCATAAAATTTTTATTTTTTAAAATAATGATCAAACTTATGACCTTATACAAAGTTAACGGCATGTGGCATACTTTAAACTGATTCTTATCACCTCAATATACCCCATTTTAAAAAATTGTGGAATTGGGGAGCTTCACCAAAACTAATTATAATACAATAAGTTACAACACATTTAGCCCAACGCTGGCATGTTGGCATAAATTTTTAAAATCATATAAGGCATGTACTTCAAGAATAAGAAATCAAAAGCAATGCCTCAGTCTAAAAGAATAAATAAAAGTGTAACAAATGCTTCAGACGATGCAAAACATTCAGTAGAATATAATGAGATTGAGGCCAAGTACCTTCAACTTATTCAGGCATTACCAGCAGCTATTTATACCTGCGATGTTAATGGATACATTATTACCTACAACCAGGCAGCCATTGATCTTTGGGGGCGCGAGCCCCAGCATGGCAAAGACATGTGGTGCGGTTTCTATAAAGCATATAATCTTGATGGTACCCCTATGCCGCACAACCAAAGCCCAATGGCAACAGCGCTGAAAGAAGGCAGGGAAATTAATGAAGTGGAGATCGTTATTGAACGGCCGGATGGCCAGATCCGTAATATTTTACTTAACCCTAAGCCCTTTTTTAACGCTTCGGGTAATGTGATAGGTGGCGTAAATATGTTGATTGATATTACCGAACGCAAAAATATTGACGAAAGAAACAGACATTTTACTGCCATTGTTCAGTCATCTGACGATGCTATCATCAGTAAAACATTAGACGGTATTATTACCAGCTGGAACACAAGCGCCGAAAGAATATTTGGCCACACTTCGCAGGAGATGATAGGCACCCCAATCACCAGAATAATACCAGCCGACAGATTAGATGAAGAGCCCCTGATACTGGAACGCCTGAAAAGAGGTGAACGCATAGACCACTTTGAAACAAAACGTGTTACTAAAGATGGGCGGCTACTTGATATTTCATTAAGTATTTCCCCGGTGAAAAACAGTAAGGGCGTTATTATTGGCGCCTCAAAAATAGCACGTGACATTACCGCACAAAAAATAGCCGAACAACGCATACGTGAAAGTGAAGAAAAGGTGCGGGTTAGCGAAGAAAGACTGCGCCTTGCAGTAGAAATAGCAGAAATGGGCATGTGGGACCTCGATCTGAAAACCGGACTTACCACTACCTCAGCCGAACATAGAAGAATACTTGGCTATTCAAAAACAGTACAGTGGAATAAAACACTGTTCATGCAAATGGTACATCCGGCTGACCGGCCGCGGGTTGAACAGGCCTTTCAATTGGCCATGCGAACCGGTAAGATCTCCTACGAAGCCCGCGTGGTTAGAAATGATAATACCGAGCGATGGATACGGGTAAATGGTACAACCATCTACGATAAAAAACATCAGCCGCTGCGTTTACTCGGTACCCTATTGGATATTACTGAACAAAAGAAAGCCAAGGATGAACTGGAAAACATGGTACTTGCACGTACCAGTGAGCTGGTGACAACCAATTCGGCACTGGAAAAGTCGAATCATGAACTGGAACAATTTGCCTATATAGCCAGTCACGATCTTCAGGAGCCGTTGCGCAAAATTCAAACCTTTGCCGATATGGTGAAGGAGAACCTGGGTGATAAGGAATTGACGGAAAAATATTTCAACAAGATATATACCTCAGCCAAACGGATGTCGATCCTTATCAATGATGTACTGAATTATTCGCGGCTCAGCAAAACAGGGGAACAATTTGAAACAACCGACCTGAATAAGATCTTAAACGATGTGCTTTCTGATTATGAACTCCTGATTGAGCAAAAAAAGGCAATAATATCTCATACAGATCTGCCTACAATAAAAGGCATACCCTTACAGTTACATCAGCTTTTCGCAAACCTCATCAGCAACTCTTTAAAATTTTCAGAGGTAAATCCACAAATAGCCATTTCATCCCGGGCTCTTTCCCCAGAGGAAGTTCATAAGTATCCTCATTTAATTAAAGACGGGGATTATATTCAATTAACATTTACAGATAACGGTATCGGTTTTGAACAACAGCATGCCGACCAGATATTCATTATATTTCAACGCCTCAACAACCAACGTACCTATAGTGGAACAGGCATTGGCCTTGCCTTATGTAAAAAGATAGTTGATCACCATTACGGAATTATAACAGCGCAAAGCGAACCAGGCCAGGGCGCTACCTTTACAGTAATCTTACCTGTTGAGCATTAGAAAAAAAATTGCCAGGCCAACGCGGTAACATTAACCTGGCATTATTATCAATTCACGGCAAAACAGTGGTGTTATGTTGATCCTCTCACTATTAATTTAGCAGCAAGTTCAACCTCTGTTTTTTGTAAATTATTTTCTGCATTCTCGCATTGTTCCATCAATAACGCAACTGCTTTTTTGGCAATTGCCTCCACTGGTTGTTGAATACTTGTAATACCAGGCGGGTATAATCTGAAAATATCATGATCGTCGAAACTGATAACAGCAATGTCCTGCGGAATTGCCATTTTTAACCTGGTAATACTTTCCAGGCCTAATATGCCAAGATAGTTGGTGGCAAAAAACAACGCTTCCAACTGTGGGTTATTCTGCAATAATGATTCTATAAGCTCAACTGCTTCTTCGCGTTGATGGGTATATGGAATTTTAAGAATGATGTCTTTGTTAAGGCGGATGCCTTCTTTAGAAAGCGCCCCAATATAACCATCGAGCCGCTGTTCCATTTGCATAACATCGAGGTCTACAGTAACAAAACCTATTTCTTTATACCCCTGGGCAAATAAATGCGACATACCCTGTGCAACCGCTTCGGCATTGTTCACCAACACATGTGACGCTTCTACCTCTGGCAAATAACGATCTATCAATACCACCGGCCGTTGCAGCTGAACCAATTGTTGAATATCTTCTTCCATATGCGGCGCCGGTGTTATCAAATAACCATCTACCTGCCGTTGCGAAAGCATATTGATCAACTCCTTCCCTTTTGAAGCATTATTTTCGGTACTGCAATACACAACCCGGTAACCATATTGCTCTGCTTCTTCTTCAATAGTTTTGGCCAGGGTAGCAAAAAAAATGTTCCCGATATTCTCAACGATCAGCCCCAGCGTTTTTGATTTACCGGTACGTAAACTAATAGCAAGCTGGTTGGGATAGTAACCAGCATTACGGGCAACTTCCAACACACGCTTTTCAACGGTTTCGCTGATGCGCATTTTACGTGCCTTACCATTCAATACAAATGATACGGTTGAAGATGCCACGCCCGCCATTGAGGCAATATCTTTTATGGATACCTTTTTCATACGGTTATAATCTTATTTGGCAGATGCCGGTGTTACTGAAAATGGATATGCGGCCGGTGTTGTTCCTCTTGTGTAGGATGGCGCTTTCTTTACATCGTATAGCAGTGTGCCTCCTTTTTGTAGTTGACTATGATCTATCCAGTTCTTTGTATGCGTAGTTCCGTTCAATGAAATATTATGTATATAAAATGTGCTTTTGTCTGTAGCAGGCGCCTGTATTACCAGCTTTTTCCCGTTCTCAAAACTGAGTGTCATTTTTTTGAACAGCGGTGTGCCAAAAACGTATTGGGTTGTACCGGGGCAAACAGGATAAAAGCCCATTGCTGAAAATACATACCAGGCAGAAGTTTGTCCGTTGTCCTCATCACCGCAATATCCATCGGGTGTAGCATGGTATAATTTATTCATCACCTGCCTGATCCAGTATTGTGTTTTCCAGGGTTCGCCGCCATAGTTGTACAAATAGATCATATGTTGAATGGGCTGGTTGCCATGTGCATATTGTCCCATGTTCATGATCTGCATTTCACGGATCTCATGTATAACGCCCCCATAATAACTTTCATCAAATACCGGTGGCAGTGCAAAAACCGTATCAAGCATTTTGGTAAACATCTTTGATCCACCCATTAGGTTAGCCAGCCCCTGTACATCGTGAAAAACACTCCAGGTATAATGGTAACTATTGCCCTCGGTAAATGCATCGCCCCATTTAAAAGGATTGAATGGCGATTGAAATTGACCATCTTTGTTTTTACCACGCATCAGCAACGTAGAAGGATCGAATAGGTTGCGGTAGTTCATACTGCGTTTTGCAAACCGGTCAATTTCTTCTTTTGGCCTGTTTAAACTTTTTGCCAGTTGTAATATGGTAAAGTCATCATACGCATATTCCAGAGTACGGGCTGCGTTCTCGTTGATCTTTACATCATAAGGCACATAACCCAATTCGTTATAATACTTCACCCCTTTTCTTCCCACCGAAGTAAGCGGTCCTTCATTTTCCGTATTTTTTAAAACCGCCTCATACAAGGTATTGATATCATAACCGCGTATTCCCTTTATGTACGAATCGGCAATGAGGGAGGCGGAGTTTGACCCTATCATACAATCGCGATGGCCCGGACTGGCCCATTCGGGCAACCAGCCACTTTCCTTGTAAGTATTTACAAGCCCCTGCATGATCTGGCTGTTTAACGTTGGGTACATAAGCGTAAAGAAAGGGAACACAGCCCTGAATGTATCCCAAAAGCCATTGTCGGTAAACATATAGCCTGGTAATACCTGGCCGTTGTACGGACTGTAATGCACTACCTCATTGTTCTTATTGTATTCAAAGAATTTGCGTGGGAACAACAGCACCCGGTACAAGCAGGAGTAAAAAGTTTGCAACTGGTCGGGCGTACCGCCTTCTGCAATTAAACGGCCTAACTCGCGGTTCCAAACCTGACGGCCTTTTTTGCAGGTAGCATCAAAAGAATCTTTGCCCAATTCTCTTTGCGCATTTAATTCAGCCTGTTCAAAACTAATGAATGAAGAAGCTGTTCTTACATGCACCTGTTCGCCTTTTGTTGTTTTAAAACCAATGATAGCACCAGTATGATCTGCATTGTATTCAAGCGTATCCTTAGCTAATGTTTTACTATGCCAGGTATGGGCTATGGTAAAATTCTTGTCGAAGTAAACAACGAAATAGTTTTTGAAGCCGGCAGGCACTCCACCGCTGTTGGCAGATGAATAGCCAATGATCTTTCGTTCGGCCGGAATAATTTTAATGTAGGAGCCTTTATCAAAGGCATCAATAACAATAAATGAACTATCGCATGCCGGATAGGTGAATCGTAACTGGGCAGCTCTTTCTGTTGGCGTTATCTCAGTTGTAACGTCGGCGTCGGCCAGGTAAACACTGTAATAGTAAGGGCTT
Organism: Niastella sp. OAS944; assembly: GCA_024809215.1. Lineage (GTDB taxonomy): Bacteria > Bacteroidota > Bacteroidia > Chitinophagales > Chitinophagaceae > Niastella. The sequence goes on from JANUBW010000001.1 coordinate 1,672,829, forward strand.
GATTGTTCTGTTTTATGCGAGAACCAGCTGGCCCGCTTATCCTGGTCAAAATTAAGGTGTTTAGTAACCGGCATAATGCTGAATTGCCCATAATCGTTTATCCAGGGCGATGGCTGATGGGTTTGTTTAAACCCGCGGATCTTATCGGCGCCATACTGATACGTCCAGCCATTACCCATGGTATTGGTTTGGGGCACCCAAAAGTTCATACCCCAGGGCAAGGCGATAGCTGGATAAGTATTTCCGTTGGAGAGGCCGATCTTTGAATCGGTACCCATTAAAGGGTTTACATAATCTACGGGTTCAATGGTGTTTTGAACTACCTGTGCGTGGGAACTAATGCTAAAAAAAGCGATGGCAAGACAAATAAATGCTCTCATGTAATCAGTTAATTTAAACGTACTCATAGAGTGTCAGTACCAGTAAATTTGTAACAATATTACACTTCTAAAACGTTTTTGCAAAAATAAAAAAGCGCCGCCCTCATATATTTTTTTCTAAAATCCGGGTAAAAAGAAGTGAACGGTGTACCGAAATAACTGGTTATCTGAGACATTTCTTTACTGAACGGAAGTTGAGAACATGCGCGTTCCGTTCGCCGGTGCCCAGGTATTAAAGAGTAGATTAATATACCAGTTTGGTGGCTATTGCCACCAGCTTATGGTACTGAAAAGAGTTATTGTAGGAATTAGTTTTTTACACACCTAAACCCGGTATGCTCCAGCCCTGTGTCGGGCGATGTTTTCATACGAGCGCTAACCCGGTAGCTGGCGCAATAGGAAGCATGGCACAAGAAAGAACCGCCACGAACTACCCGTTTGGGAACCGTAGGTTCTTCGGGGTCGTAGCTGACAGCGGGTCCGGCAGGATTTATTAACTTTTTGGCGTTTGTTTGCGAATAATAATCTGAGCGATACCAATCGGAGCACCACTCCCATACATTACCGGCAACATCAAACAAGCCGTATGCATTGGCTGCGAATGTTTTTACCGGCGACACACGTGCATAGCCATCTGTTGTGGTATTACGATCGGGGAAATGTCCCTGCCATGTGTTTGCTTTCGGTTGCCCTTTATCGATGGGCTCGGCGCCCCAGGTAAATGGTTGATTGGTTAACCCGGCCCTTGCTGCCCACTCCCACTCTGCTTCTGTAGGTAAACGTTTTCCGGCCCATTTTGCATATGCCATGGCATCATCCCACGATACCTGCACTACCGGTAAATTTTCCTTTCCTCTAATACTGCTACCAGGCCCTTGCGGATGACGCCAGTCGGCCCCTTTTACCCATTGCCACCACTGGCTAACATCATTTAATTGTATGGCTTGCGAAGGTGGCGTAAATACCAACGATGCTGCTACCAGTAAACTATCGGCCGGTTTGGGTGTGCCTGGTGGTAATTGCTTTTTTAATTCTTCCCAATCGGGTGTACGCTCAGCCGTTGTTTTATAACCGGTTGCTTTTACAAACTTCATAAACATGGCATTGGTAACTTCGGTAGCATCCATATAAAAACCGTCAACATGAACGGCATGTTGCGGATATTCATCTGGCCGCCCTTCTTTATCAGCAGCCCCCATTAAAAAATCGCCACCGGGAATTTTAACCATACCATCATATGAGCTATTGCCACTGGCTACAATGGTATCGGTAGATGTATTTGCAGCAAAACGCGAAGGAATATTAGAAGTACATGACATCACCGTATCACCTGCAGGGATCACATCTTTTCTTACAGTTGCTGTACCGCTCGATTGTTTACATGCAGTAAACCCTACAGCAGTTATCAAAACACAAAACCAGGTGAGCTTATTCATATACTTTAATATCAATTTCTTTTACTAATTAACGTCAGCCGGTTTTGCAAATAAAGGAAAATCGGGGCTTTCGCGATGTTGCTCCTGCATGATCTTCTTTATTTCAGCAACAACATCGGGATGTTTGTCTGCCACATTATTTTTTTCAGCAACATCAGTTTGAAGGTCGTATAATTCAATAGGGCCATTGGGGTTGGCGGCGGCATTTAACTTTACTCCTTTCCATTTACCCATACGCACTGCCTGTTTTCCGCCTTGCTCATGAAACTCCCAATACAACCAGGGATGAGCGGGCGCATTCTTTTGTCCCAATAAAGCAGGAACTATTGAAATACCGTCGATGCCTTTGGGTTGCGGTTGTTTTGCCAGTTCGGCAAACGTGGGTAACAGGTCATAAAACGCACCTGCATAATCGGATGTAGCGCCAGCCTTTATTTTACCAGGCCACCAGGCAATAAATGGTTCGCGAATACCGCCTTCATACAGATCTCTTTTTATTCCACGGAAAGGACCACTGCTTTTGAAATATGCCGGGTCGTTACCACCTTCTTTATGCGGGCCATTATCACTTGAGAATATTACCAGGGTATTTTTATCGATACCGTATTCACGTAATTTCTGCAGCACCTGTCCTACATAAACATCCAACCTACTCACCATAGCAGCATATGCTGCACGTGGGAACGACTGGGGTTGATATCCCTTGCCCGTCCACATTTCATCGGGGATTGGTTGTTCTTCTTCCTTAAACAGCTTTTTATACTTTGCCAACAGGCTATCGCCTTTTGGCGCCTGCAAGCCAGCATGTGGTAATGTATACGATAGAAATAAAAAGAAAGGTTTGTCTTTTTGCTCTTTAATAAATGAAAGCGCCTTCTGTTGTATCAGATCTGCAGAATAATCGCTGAACAATGGTGGCTTATTACCCGGAAAATCAACACGGGTATCGTTCTCCCATAAATGATCGGGGAAGTAATTATGCGCCTTCGACTGACAATTATAACCATAGAACTTATCGAACCCCTGCTTTATAGGATCGCCGGTTGAAGCCACCGGGCCTAATCCCCATTTACCGAAGTCACCGGTAACATACCCGCCCTTTTTTAATACCTCAGCAATGGTAATTGCAGAGTCGGGAATTGGCCATTGCCCTTCGGGTTCTACCCCTTTATTACCACGGATAGGTGTATGACCTGTATGTTGACCGGTAAGTAACGATGAGCGTGAGGGTGCGCATACAGCTGTGCCCGCATAAAACTGGGTAAACCGCAGCCCCTGTTTTGCCATTGCATCGAGGTTGGGGGTTTGTATCAAACGCTGTCCATAACAACCCAAATCGCCATACCCCATATCATCGGCCAAGATGAATATAATATTGGGCCGGTCAGCTTTTGCCTGTTGACCGAAACTGTTGCCAGGCTGCAAAAATAAACTTACACTAAGCAGGAAGAATGAAACATACGCTTTGCTCATCTGTATTTGACATTTTCTTAAAGTTCAAAACACTATTATCCTACTAATTCTATAGGATTGGCAATATAAATCATAATCATTAAAAAGAATATAGCTCAGCCCATTAAAAGCTTCTTAATGCTTTATACAAAGCGCAATAAAAATATCCAAATGCTTCAAAATAACCCTGGGAAACCTTTATTTTGAAAAAAAATTACGGGATGGACCAAATCATTGAAAAAATTGCACAAACTGCCCGCTTTTTAGAAGATAAAGGCTTTACAGGTGCCAGCACGGCAATAGTATTAGGCACGGGCCTGGGCTCATTTATTGACCGGGTTACAGTGGAGCAACAAATTTCATACAACGACATCCCGCATTTTGCTACCTCCACCGTTGAATCGCATAAGGGAAAACTGATACTTGCCTCTGTTGCCAATAAAAAGATCCTCATCATGCAGGGCCGCTTTCATTACTATGAGGGTTATAGCATGCAACAAATTACCTTTCCGGTAAGAGTGTTTAAAGCATTAGGCGTAACCAGTTTGCTGCTGAGCAATGCAGCCGGTGGCATGAACCCCGAATACAAAAAAGGCGACATCGTATTGTTGACCGATCATATAAACATGCAACCGGAAAATCCGTTGCGTGGTTTGAATGAACCCGCCCTGGGCCCCCGATTTCCCGATATGAGCCAGCCTTATGACGAAAAAATTAGTAAGCTATTTATTAAAACGGCATTAGAATTATCGGTACCGCTGAAGCAAGGCGTATATGTAGCAGTACCGGGCCCTAATCTTGAAACAAAAGCAGAGTACCGTTTCCTGCGGGTGATTGGCGCCGACATGGTAGGCATGAGCACCGTGCCTGAGGTTATTGTGGCCAACCAGATAGGATTACGTTGTGCGGCTGTTAGTGTTATAACCGATGAATGCGATCCCGACAACCTGCATGCTGTAAACATTGAAGAAATAATTGCTGTTGCCGGTAAAGCCGATCAAAAGTTAAGCCCGGTATTTAAAGGTGTAATAGAGCAACTATAATCACTCTTTTTGCATGCGCCATACAACTTAACTGCTGTTAAGAAACCAGTGATTGCAAAAAGCTGCAAAGTTCAGAAAAACGGGATGGCTTTGTTACAAATGATACAGCCCCTAATTCTTTTGTTTTGGCAATATCGCCGGGGTTTGAACTGGTAGTATAAATGATCACCGGAATGTCCTTTAATGTTTCTGTTTGCTTTATTTCTTTCAGAAATTGCATTCCGCCCATGCGCGGCATATTAAGATCAACAAAAATATAGTCGGGTAATGTGTCTGCATTTGAAAGCGCTTCCAGTGCTTCGTAGCCATTGGTTGCAGTTTGTAAGGCAAGGTGGTCATCAACTTTCGCCAAAGCCGATTTGAAAATTTCATGATCGTCTATATCATCATCAACAAGGAACAGCAATTGATTTTGAAGCATTGAAATAAGTTTCAGAAATTAGGTTTTATACCTATATGTCAAGGTAATATTTTTTTCAGAAAACCAGCCTAACTTTTTACCAGTAAAACTATAACTTCAGGGGTATGACCAATTATCCCAAAATCTCCGTTCTCATTTGTAGCTTATTCCTGCTTTGCGCCTGCTCAAATCGTATGACATTACATAAACTTAAAGATGAGATCAGTGCAAAACTGGCAGAACAACCAGGTGATTTTGCAGTAGCGTTTAAAGACCTCACTACGGGCGACTCATTACTGATAAATGAACAAACTTTCTTTCATGCAGCCAGCACTATGAAAACTCCGGTAATGATTGAAGTATACAAACAGGCTGCAGCCGGTATTTTCAATTTGAATGACTCCATTACTTTAAGAAATGAGTTTAAAAGTATTGTAGACAGCAGCAGCTTTATCCTAAATGCCAATGACGATAGCGAAAAAGAGCTTTACAAACACCTTGGTGAAAAAAGAACATTGTACAGTCTTGTTTATGATATGATCATTTCGAGCAGTAACCTCGCAACCAATATGGTTATTGAGCTGGTGAATGCCCGTAAGGTTACACAAACCATGCGACAGCTGGGCGCCCATAAAATTCAGGTTTTACGCGGTGTTGAAGATTCGAAAGCTTTTGCAAAAGGATTAAACAATGTTACTACCGCCAAGGACCTGATGGTGATATTTGAGAAAATGGCCAGGGGCGAAATTGTAGACAGCGCTTCTTCTCAAGCCATGATTAAAATTCTATTAAATCAGCAGTTCAATGAGATCATACCTGCCCGCTTACCAAAGGACGTTAAGGTGGCGCATAAAACAGGCAACATCACCAATGTGCAGCACGATTCGGGCATAGTATTACTGCCCAATGGGAAGAAATATGTGTTGGTGTTGCTGTCAAAAAACCTTAAAAAGGAAGAACAGGCAAAAAAAGCGATGGCCGAAGTTTCGGAAATGATCTATAAATATGTTACTGCTCCCAGGGAACAATAACTACACTTACGACAAAACATAAAAGAGGCAGCCCCTAGGAATAGGGGCTGCGAGTCACATGAGAAAAATTCTATTACCGCAACTGGTTTTATATTGATCCAGGGATGAGTTGCAGTAGGCTATAGAAAAAAATCCCCGGAGTTTGTTTTACGTAAACGCGAAAAGTAAAACATGTATTGCGAGTAATTCGCTTACCGTTCACTGATTTCGTTACGCTACTATCGTACAGCTTTGGAATAATGCAATGGTCGTTTATGCAATATGTCCATCAGCAGTTCAAAAAGATCATTTTCCCTGTAATTGTACCTGAATTCTGTTTCTTTAACATGGAGGTAGAGCGTGCCGCTGTTTAATCCGCGGAATTTTATCAACCGCGATTTCAGCATACCCCAAAACATATCGATCTCATCGATATGCGACTTGCCTCTGGTTACACTGGGTACTGATTCATTTACCCGGTATAACCTGATGCTGTTGAAGTCGGCAATGCCGTTGTAAACGTTCAGGCGGTACTGTTCTAAAAGATTTTTCTCGCCTTCTGTTTTTCCTTTTAACCAATCGTACATCCACTCTGCATCGATGTTTGCGATCTTATCGGTATGAATGGTTTCATCGTTCTTGAATATTCCATAGAACGACTTCTTTGAACCAGCGCCATTACTGGCTACTGTTCCATTCTCCGATGCGTGATGAACGATTCCATTAGTAAAATGAAATGGATTCCTCTCTTCGCAAAACTTTGCAATGTGTGTACGAATTAGTTTGAAGTACGCATTTACCGTAATTCGACTAATCCCTGTAATGTTTGCGATCTGTGTGGCTGTCAGATCTTCCGAGAATAATTTAATAAGTTCCCTTACTTTCCGCTCAGAAAGATGGGCCCCCTTAAGGTATCTGTTTTTCATGGCTGCTTAGGTGGTTTGAAGTACGTAACTCTACGTAAATAAGACAAATTTTATTATACGCTGCGTGTTAAAATATTATAAACGGCAGAAGGATAGGATGTACGAGACAACCTAGTTATCTTGTAGAATAGAAGGGGAAATAAAATTATCTTGTAACGTTACGTAACAACTATAATCACCATTGTAATAATTGCTTAATTGCAGCCGTAACTTTTTCACCATTAGGTAACATTGCCTGCTCAAGTTGCATATTCATGGGCACAGCCGGTACATTTAATGCACCTAATACTTCCACCGGTGCATCGAGCCATTGAAAACAGGCACGTGATATTCTTGCAGCTAAGGCTTCAGCAAAAGAATTGTTTTGTTGTTCTTCGGTAAGCACCAAACATTTGCCATGTTTTTTTACCCGTTCAAAGACGAGATTTTCATCGAGGGGAAAGAGGGTACGTAAATCGATAATATCCAGCTGACCGGGAAAATGTTTCGCAGCAGATTTTGCCCAATACACACCCATGCCATACGTTATGATGCAACATGATTCTCCGGTTTCAATATTCCTATCATCGGCCTGCACCGCCAATGCAGCCTTACCAAGCGGCAATACATAATCGCGCGATGGTTCAACAGTTTTAGCATCTTCAGTGCCGGGTACTTTACTCCAGTAAAGTCCTTTATGTTCAAGCATTACAACCGGATTGGGATCGAGGAATGCGGCTTTCATCAATCCTTTCATATCGGCCGCGTTGGAAGGATAAACGACTTTAATGCCTTTTACCGTCAATAACGTAGACTCAACGCTGCCACTATGATAAGGGCCTCCACCACCATAAGCGCCAATAGGCACCCGTATTACTGTTTGAACAGGGAACTTACCGCAACTGAGGTAACATGATTTAGAGATCTCAGTAACCAGTTGATTAAAGCCGGGGTATATATAATCTGCAAACTGTACTTCAACAATAGGCTTTACGCCTACCGCACTCATTCCTACGGTTGAGCCAATGATATATGCTTCCTGAATGGCAGTATTAAAAACACGCACGTCACTGAACCGTTCAGCCAATGTGGCGGCTTCGCGAAAAACACCACCCAGGCGGCGGCCAACATCCTGCCCGTATAACATAGCTTCGGGAAACTCTTCCATGATCTCCCTGATGGCAAAAAGCGCCGCATCAACCATTATAATTTTTTCTGCCCCTGCCGGCTGGCGCTGTCCTTTTTCGTGGGTAATAGGCGTTGGTACAAAAACATGATCGGTTACGGTTGCGGGGTCGGGTTCAGGCGCTTGTATTGCCTCCTGAAACTGATTTCTCACAGCTTCCCAGGCGTCCTTTTCTATGGCTTGTAAATGGCCCTCATCAACACCAAGGTGTTGCAATCGCAGGCGTAATTTGGGCCCAGGATCGTTTACGGCATGTTTTTCTAGGTCCTCTTGTGTACGATAAAACTCTTTACGTACCCCACTGGTATGATGCCCCAGCAATGGCACTTTGGCCTGAACCAGGTACGGTGTTCTATGTTGCCGAACATACTGCACCACCCGGTGCATGGTATCGAAGCTTTCTTCAAAATTGCTTCCATCAATGCGCACCCTGTCGAGCCCGGGGAAACCGGCGGCATAATCATATGCATCCATTACCCGTACCTCTTCGGCGCTGGCGCTTATACCCCAGTTATTATCCTGCACCAGGTAAATCACCGGCAGCTTTTTCAATATGGCAAACTGCAGGGCTTCGCTTACTTCGCCTTCCGTTACGCTGGCATCGCCCAGGGAACAAATAACAACGGGCTTTTCACCATTGGGGCCATATACTATTCTATCGGAGTTTATTTGTTCAAGGTATTGAATTCCCTGGGCAATACCGGTAGTGGGAATTACCTGCATACCGGTGGCGCTGCTCTGGTGTATGATAGTAGGTTTATCGTTGCCACGATAGTTGGGGTGGCCATAATATTCGCGCCCCCCCGTAAATATATCATCACGTTTGGCCAGCAGCTGTAACATCAGCTGATAAGGCGCAAAACCCAATCCCAGCAGAATGCTTTCATCGCGGTAATAGGGGCTTACAAAATCACATGGCAGTAATTGAAAGGCCGCGGCCAGCTGAATAGCTTCATGGCCACGGGATGTAGAATGAACATATTTACAGGCGGTACGGTTTGCTTCATAGGTTTCGGCCATAGCTTTTGCAGTGCACATAAGCCGGTAGGCCTTTAATAATATGTCGGTATGCATCATAGTTAACCGACAAAAATAACAATAACAATCGTTAGTTTGGAAAAAAGACGTCGGAAGTCCTCAGATTTCAGGCATAAAAAAGCCTCTCCCGAGGAATCGGGAAAGGCTATTTCCTTGTAATGATGATCTATTTGTTATTTGATCTCTAAACTTAATAGGCTGTCGTCTTCAATAAAAGCTTCCAGCTCGTCACCAACTACACACTCTCCTACTCCGGCCGGTGTGCCGGTAAATACCAGGTCGCCAATGTTCACTGAAAAGTAATTGGAAATGTAAGCAACTACTTTATCAAAGTTATTGATCATTAAACCTGAGTTACCCTGCTGCACCAGTTCTTTATTCTTATATAAACAGAAGTTGATGTCTTTTTTGTTTTTGATATTCGTTAACGGAATCCACTTGCCAATTACGGCCGAGTTATCCCAGGCTTTTGCTTTCTCCCAGGGAAGACCCTTTTCCTTCAGTTCGTTTTGAATATCGCGGGCGGTAAAGTCGATACCAACAGTTACAGCATCATAATACTTACTGGCAAACCTGTCCTGTATGTATTTACCATTCTTCGATATACGCAATACCAGTTCACATTCATAATGCAATTCATTAGTGAACTCGGGGTAATAAAAAGGGGTATGAGCCTGCAGTAAAGCACTTTTAGGTTTCATAAAAACGATAGGTTCATCTGAAACCTCGTTACCCAATTCTTTTGCGTGAGCCACATAATTACGGCCTACACAGAAAATTTTCATACTCAACAAAGGGTTTAATTGAGATAATTGTTTTCAAGTTTCATGCGCCTGGAAAAGCCGGGGGTACGTGGGCCATAGATATTGGCATTGCGAAAATAAAGATTCAAATTAACAAATCATAGTGTAAACTCCAATTTATTCGCTTCATTCATAGTTCGTTCGATGCCAATGGTGATAAAATTCTCTACCACTTCCACACATTTTTCAACCTTTCGTTTTACTAAGGGCGATTCCTCGGGCGTCCAGCGGCTAAGTACAAAATCCGCCTGCCCTCCTTTGGGGAAATTGTTACCGACTCCGAATCGTAATCGGGGATAATTATCGGTTAGAAGGGTCTCCTCAATACTCCGCAATCCGTTATGACCGGCACTACTACCCGAAGATCGAAGCCGTATGCGGGAAAGCGGTAATGCAATATCGTCTACTATTACCAATAATTGTTCCAAAGCGACGGATTCTTTTTCCATCCAATACTTTACAGCCTTTCCACTTAGGTTCATGAACGTGGTGGGCTTGATTATGATCAACTTTTTGCCCTTCCATTTCATCTCACAAACATGTGCCAGCCTTCCCACCCCAAAAAAGCCCCCGTGTTTTTGGGTAAAAGCATCCACTACATCAAAACCTATGTTGTGACGGGTATACACATAATCATCGCCTATATTACCTAAGCCTATCAACAGGAATTTCATAGTGGGCAATATTTAACTATCAACTGTCTGGTGGTGGGGTAAGCAGATATGCAGAAAAAGGCCAAAAATGATCAAAACAGTCTAAAGAATCAAAGGTCAAATTGGTAAAATGAGCCTGTTCAATCGGGTGGTCAGATCAGTAAAAAGGGTCAAATGCGTCAATGGATTCCTTTTTCTCAGTACCGCATGTGACTCACTTGACCTTCTTATTTTGACTTAAAAGCCCGGAATTACCCGGGCTTTATATGCATTGAATTATCTTACTTTTTTGCAGCAGGTGCTTTTGCAGCAGCGGCAGCAGGTGCTTTAGCTGCAGGAGCTTTACCAGCAGCAGGAGCAGCAGCTTCTTCCTGTTTCAACTGACGTGTCATTACTACAGATGCAATGGGAATACGTGGTGAGTTCAGGATCTCATAATCTGGCTCGTTCACATCTTCAACACGAATGTTACCATTCAACTCGAGGTTGGTAATATCTACTTCAATGTTCTCTTTAAGGTGCTGAGGCAAAGACTTTACTTTTAAAGCTTTTACTTTAGTGATAAGACGGCCACCATCTTTTACCCCTTGTGAAGTTCCGGTGAACTTAACAGGAATAGTAGCAATAACTGCTTTATCAGCTACCAGCTCAAGGAAGTCACAGTGTGCCAGTTGATCAGTAACCTTGTCAAGTTGCAGATCTTTCAAAATGCATTTGTAGGTTTTGCCACCTACTTTAATTTCGGCTAACTGGAAAGCTGAGGTATATACGATGGGTTTGAAAGCCAGCAGAGGAGCTGAAAAAGATACTTCCTCTGTACCGCCGTAAATTACACCAGGCACCAATCCCTGAGAGCGAAGTTGGCGGGTGGCTTTTTTCCCGGTTTCGGTCCTCAGTTGTCCTTCGATTGTAATTGATTTCATTGTTTATATTGTTTTATAAATTCCTAATACTAGCTATTTCTTCGCTGACTGTGTATGAACAACCCTGTTATACTTCTGTTCTCATATGCATTGCGTATTGCTACAGCAAACAGTTCAGCCACGCTTAAGACCTTTACTTTGTCTAACTTTTGCTTCATGGGTATTGTGTCACATACTACCAGTTCTTCCAACACACTTTTCTCAATATTTGAGTATGCATTTCCGCTCAAAACCGGGTGTGTACACAATGCGCGAACGCTGCGTGCTCCTTTTTCCTTTAGCAAACCGGCTGCTTTGGCCAGTGTGCCCCCTGTATCGCAAATATCATCTATCAGCACTACATCCCGGCCGGTAACATCACCAATTACTACCATGCTGGCTATTTCATTGGCCCGTTTACGGTGCTTATCGCAGATCACCATTTCAGCATTAAAATAGGATGCAATTTCGCGTATCCGGTTGGCACTTCCCACGTCAGGGGCCGCAAAGGTAAGGTTTTCCAACTGAAGTTGCTGGATGTATGGAATAAAAATAGCAGAACTGTCGAGGTGATCAACGGGAATGTCGAAATACCCCTGGATCTGCGGAGCGTGCAGGTCCATGGTAATTACGCGATCGGCGCCGGCAGCCACTAACATATTGGCCATCAGCTTAGAACCAATTGCCACACGGGGTTTATCCTTTCGGTCTTGCCGGGCGTAGCCGTAATAAGGTATTACAGCCACCACCTTGTAGGCCGAAGCCCGCCGGGCGGCGTCGATCATCAATAATAATTCCAGCATATTTTCTGCCGGGGCAAAAGTGCTTTGCACCAGGAAAACCATGTCGCCACGGATACTCTCCTGGAATACAGGCTGAATTTCTCCGTCGCTGAACTTAGAAATCGTGATTTTTCCAAGGGCGGCCCCGAATTTCTGAGCTATTTTCTCAGCCAGGTATTGCGAGCCTGTGCCTGAGAAGATCTTGATTGACATTTGCATACCGCTGTAAAATGTGCGGCGAAGATAAACGAAGCTTTGGTAATTGCCCGATAACCTTAGTACAAAAAATTTATTTCGAACTTAATACAGAAAAATAGCATTATCAATGGTTATTGATTATCCGGTGCATCCCCAAAAATCGTATTACTTGGTAACTGTCAGCAGCATTCTTGGTCCGCCGGGTTCAACAATAGCTGTTTTATGCGAAGCACCTGCCTCTTTGGCGATCGACTTCTTCGGATAAAAAGCATAAAAAATAGCGGAACAAATAAAAATAGAGAAGAAAAGGGCTACAAAATACATTCCAATGCAAAACAGGAAGGGTTGGTAACCTCCAATAGCGGCCAGAGTAGTCTTTCTATTCATGGGGATATAGATTATATATTCTTAATAAGATTTGGATTTATTTTAAAATAACGCACAATTTAGTAAATAAAGTACATTTTGTGGTTATTATAGTATTTGTCCGAAAAGTACTGCAAATATTTGAACTATGCAAGACCTAAAATTTTCAATAAAAAAATGGGCTAAGGACGACCGGCCACGGGAAAAGCTACTTGGGAAAAATCCGGCTACTTTGAGCGACTCAGAACTCCTCTCCATACTCATCGGAAACGGTAATCGAGAAAAGAATGCCATTGAACTGGCAAAAGAGGTTCTTCGACTGGGCAAGAACAACCTAAATGAACTAGGTAAAGTTACCATACAGGAAATGACGCGCATAAAAGGAATAGGAAAAGTGAAGGCAATTACCATTACCGCAGCCCTCGAATTGGGTCGTCGCCGGCATGCTTCGCTTTCCCTTGAAAAACCTTTGGTGCGAAGCAGCCGCGACATAGCTACGCACCTACAGGCCCTTTTTCAAGACCTGCCGTATGAGGTTTTTGCCGTGGCGTATTTAAACCGCGGCAACCGTATCAATCATTTTGAAATTATAAGCCAGGGTGGTATTACCAGCACTATTGCCGATCCCCGCATTATTCTTAAGAAAGCGTTACTAGAAGATGCCGTAAGCCTGATCCTTTGTCATAATCATCCCTCGGGTAATTTACAACCCAGCCGGGCCGATCAGGAACTTACCAAAAAATTAAAAGAGGCCTCGAACCTGTTCGATATTTGCCTCTTTGATCATATTATAGTTAGTGAGAACGGCTATTATAGCTTTGCAGATTCCGGCATGTTATAACCAATTGGCAATTGGCAATGAGCAATTGGCAAGGGTGGCCGGTATTCGGGCGTTCCTATAATTCGCAAATCTTCTCTTTGCCTATTGTCTATTGCAAATTGTCTATTGATTTAAGCTTGTGCAGTTGGCCCACCGAAAGTCATTGGAAGTTGCACGTCTTCAAGGTCCTGGATCTTTCCATTGGCAGCTTCAAATCGCTGAATATTCTCAGTTAATGCCTTCATGAAACGTTTGGCATGCTGCGGCGTTAATATGATACGCGACTTCACCTTACTTTTTGGTGTTCCGGGCATTACATTCACAAAATCTATTACAAACTCGGCATGTGAATGTGTAATGATGGCAAGATTGGCGTACTCCCCTTCTGCTACTTCTTCCGAAATTTCGATATTAAGCTGGTTCTGTTGTTGCTGGTTTTGATCTTCCATCATAAAATGTTTAAGCCTCAAAAGTAAGAAACCGGGCGGTAACAGGGTGAGTAGCCTGTTGAATTAATTTTTTATGGTAGAATTTACCTTTAAAAGCAATTGACCCAATAAAAGAGGGTGTGCCAATTGTGACACACCCCCGTTCATTTATACACTTGGTTATTTATCAGAACTTATCGAACCAAAGTTTGGTGGTTACTTTATCGCCGCCTATTGCCGAAGAAGCATCGGTATAGTTCCTGGTATTATAGTTTTGTTCATTTACCGGGTAAGTAAACCGCACAGGTATGGCTGAAACGGCTCTATAAGCCGGTAGTAATTGTGGATAGTCGAGTCTTTTCCACTCAATCCATGCATCCCAGCCGCGATTGTATAAAGCGAGCCATTTTTGTATACCTATCTTTTGTTTATATGTTCCGCCGGCTGTTGCATAAGCTACATCGGGTTGGGCCAAATAGTCTGCAGCATCAGTAGCGGAAGCTCCCCAATCAGTTATGGATGCAGTAACGGCATTATTATAGTGAGTAGCGGCCGTACCTCCTACGTTAAAACCCCTTGCTGCCGCTTCTGCCAATAAAAATTCAACTTCGGCATAATCAAGCAATGTATGTGGATATTCAGGCTTGGTCAAATGCTCACTTGGCTTTGAAAAGGTGCTGTAGCTGCTGCTTCTTCCCGGGGCGCCTCCAGAGTAACCTCCACTTCCGTCTAACGTAAAATACAGCGGCAGACGGGGATCATTAAGGCTATCTGTCATTTTCACAATAGTACTATTGGCCACAAAATCTTTTCTTCCACTTTGTACCAGGTCTTCCCAAATGGGGTTGGTATTTGGTGGGGCAGCTTTGAAAACAAACTTGGCGCTTTCACTATTAGAAGTAAAAACACCTGCTGCAACGGCTGCTTCTGCTGTTGATTTTGCCTTTGCCGCGTCGTCATCGGCAATGGTAAGGGCCATTTTCAATTTTATGGAATTGGCAAACTTCTTCCACAAGGCAATGTCGCCACCATAAATAATATCGGTAGAACCAAAACCTTCAGCCGAAGTATTCAGTGCGGCAATATCTGCATCGAGCCTGCTCAATAAATTATTGTATACAGTTTTTGCATCATCATATTTCGGGTATACGCTATCAATATTCATAGCTTTTGTATAGGGAATATTGCCAAACGTTGTTACCAGGTAATAATAGGTATACACTTCCGTGATATCCAACTGGGCCAGTTGGTTTTTACGAACAGCCTCGTTCGTTACATCAGTTGGTATTAATTTACGGGCAGCTTCACAATCGGTCAGCACATCGCGGTACAGCGCCGTCCACCCATTACCATTAATATTTCGGGTAGTTAAGTTATAACGGCTTTCATTTAAATAAGTGGTCTCCTGCCAGTATTGTGTTATAAGGCGGAATATATTCAGGTTAACATTTGAAGAGGCCAGTGTACGCGCCAGGTTCTTTTGAGCATTGGTATATAAAGACCAGGAGAATACAGTTGCCGGATTTTTGGGATCATTATTCAAGCTGGTAATATCCTTTTTACAGGAGCTTATCAGTATTATGAATGACGATAGTATTATTAATTTAGTCTTATTCATACAATTTTTTTTAGAATCTTAATTTTACATTTAATGCAATAGAGCGGGTAGTAGGGAACACACCACCCTGGTATCCCTGGAAGTTTCCTGCGCTGATCATATCTTCAGGATCGGCATAAGGCAGGTTCTTGTGTATAAGCCACAAGTTCCTTCCGATCAGTGAAAAGTCAACGCCCTTGAATATCTGCATTTTTCCAAGTGCTTCTTTAGGCAATGAATAAGTAAGAATGGTTTCTCTTAATTTAAGATAACTGGCATCATATACGAAACCGGCAGAAGGAAAATTATCGCTTCCCAACATGCCATTCTCAACAGCCACTCTTGTTGTATTAGCCTTTCCATCTTCAGTTACACCTGCAAATATTACCCCGCCGCCATCTGCCACGGCGTCTCTTTTCGGTTTGCCCTGGTCGTTCAAACCAACAGATTCAGGATACAATCCACTGTCGAACCCATAAGACAGGTCGAGCGTGTAAATCTGACCGCCCTTACGCATATCTAAAAGAAAACTGAGTGATAAATTTTTGTATTTAATGGTATTGTTAAGACCGCCGATCCAATCGGGATTTGGATTACCGATCACTTCATTGGCAGTATTAGAAATTACATAATACCCATCGTCATTAACAGTTCTTTGTCCGTTGGTATATACGAAATTTGAACCGCGGATGGTACCATAAGCCTGACCTAAACTGGCATTCAGCGATACACCGCCCTGGAAGCTTGCCAGCACCAGGTTATCAGATCCTTCAAACAACTCAATAACCTTATTGCGGTTACGGGTCCAGTTAAGATTCAGCGTCCAGGAGAAATTTTTGGTTTGAACCGGTGTTGCAAAAGCCGACAGCTCAATTCCCTTATTTTCAATAGTACCGGCATTGAGGAACTTGTTGCTATATCCGGTTGATGTTGATATTGCCAACGGCAGTATCTGGTCAACAGTTCTTGTGCGGTAATAAGTGGCATCAAAACCTACACGGCTTTTCAGGAACGACATTTCCAAACCAACTTCAGCGCTTCTGGTTTGCTCAGGTCTAAGGTTTGGATTGTTTTTGGTATTTGGAATAGTTGTAGTGGGTTCCGATCCGAATGGCGGTACAATATTATAAACATCCAACACGCTATAGATTGGAGCATCATTACCAACCTGGGCATAGTTAGTGCGTATTTTACCATAAGAAAGCCAGTCGAAACCAGGTAACAATTTAGAGAAAACCAAACCAAGAGAAACGGAAGGATAATAATATACGTTGTTATTCTTGGGAAGTGTAGAAGATTTATCTCTTCTTATAGTTGCATCGAGGGTAAGCATATCCTTCCAGCTGAAGGTGGCGCCGGCAAAATATCCATCCACTTCTCTTTTTCCATCAAACTCAACCGGAGCATTGATGAGGTTGGCAGAGTTCGCAAGAGAATAAATACCCGGAATAGCAAGTCCGCCATTGGTTATAGCCGAAACGCTTTGCGTATGTTGTTTGCGAATGTTAGTACCAATTAATGCCTTAAAATTAAGATCTGTAGAAATGTCCTTGTCGAAATTAGCGATCAGGTCAAAATTGGTTTCACGGTACGAACGGTCGAAACGGGAATAAGAAGGAACGCCAATACTTCCAATGGCCTGTCTTTCTTCCTGCAGTTCATTGTAAGAGTCATGACCAATTCTTCCCATTATATTCAGCCAGTCTGTTACCTTGTAATTCAGGTTAACATTACCGAAGATGCGATCGCGGCGGTCAGTTTCAAAATTTTCGTACCTGACAAAATATGGGTTGTCCCAATATATTGGAGTAAGGTCTGTAGGATCGGCCCAGTTCCAGGTAACATTTTTTCTTGTGCGGAAGTAGGCATCTTTTTGGGATTTTATATCAACATTTGTTTGCCACCACTGACGAAAGTTGGTCATCACGTTCTTATCGTCGTAACCGGTGCCATATCTTCCTTTACCGTTGATATTTGAAAAGTTGATTGAAGCCCCGGCGGTTAAATTATTAGCAACGTTATAAGTAGCCCCTAATGAAATAAGGTTTTTAACAATGTTACTATTGGGTAAAATACCATTATCATCAGTGCGGGTATAACCCAGTTTAAATGTTCCTTTATCTGATCCGCCATCAATATAAATGCTTTGGTTATTATTGAACGGCTTTTCAAAAAACGTGGAAGGGTCATTGGCTGCGCCAACCCAGGGCGTTGCCTTACCAAAGTTAGGCGATGTTTTATCAAAAGCATCCCACTGGTATACCATTAAATTGGGATCGAATTTGCCACCAAATGAAGCATCTTCACTCGTTGGGGTTACCAGGTCATCTACACCATCACCGTTTATATCTCTATAAAAGAAAAAGCCGGTTGGGTCTTCGTAATAGGGTCCATAACCACCACCATATTCTTTCTGATATTTTGTGAACGTTTTTTTATCAATAAACCCTAAACTGATACCTGAGTTAACAGTAACGCCGAGGCCTTTTGAACGTTTTTTAGTTGTGATCAATATTACACCATTGCTACCGCGTGAACCATATAACGCAGTGGCAGCAGCGCCTTTTAAAGCAGTGATAGATTCAATGTCATCGGGGTTAAGGTCGGCTGCGGCATTACCATAATCATAACCGCCCCTGCCCGTAAGCTGATCGGGGGAATTGGTATTATCATTATTATAAGGTACTCCATCAACCACAAATAAAGCCTGGTTGTTACCTACAAATGATTTTACACCACGCATGGTTACGTTGGTTGAACCACCTAAACCATTGGACTGCCTGATCTCGAGGCCTGCAACTTTGCCCGACATCCCGCTAATGAAGTTATTGGACCTGGTTTTACTTACTTCATCGCCATTGATAGTTTGGGCTGCGTAAGCAAGTTGGTTACGGGTTCTTTTAATACCCTGAGCGGTAATAATTACCTCCCGCATGGCTTCCAATGTTTTTAACGAAACCAGCAAAGAGCCTGAGCTTGAGGCTTTTGCTTCGGCTTGTTCAAAACCTACAGCGGAAATAACGAATGTGGCATTGGGAGAAGCAGTGATAGTGAAGTTGCCGTTTGCATCTGCGGCTACGGCACTGTTAGTGCCTTTGATTTTGATAGTTGCAAAAGGAATAGGATCTCCTTTTGTGTCCTTGACCTGCCCGGTCATAGTTTTGTTTTGACCCAGGGCCATAGCAGTGCATAGTACTAACACTGCTATAAGTGATAGCATTTTTCTCATGTGACTTGTAAGTTTAAAATGTGACGAACCTGTTCTAAATGTATAGAAAACCTGATATAATATAAAAAAAAGTTAAAAAGGCATTCCTTAACATTTAGAGCCAATTTGAGCTAGACAAGATGAATTTGCAAAGCGCTGCAACTGTCACGGGCATGGAAATAGCTAAAAAATGAGCTTTCGGGAAGCTCTTATTACATACCCTAACAATAATATTCATATGTAATTAACTCATATGCATATGTAAAATGCGGGTAAATGGGGATTTTGGGCAATAAAAAAACCATTCGTCAACTGACGAATGGTTTTTTAGACAAATATTATATTATGTAGCTAACTTAATAATCGTCCGCTTCGAACCTTGTTCTTGCCACACCGCTAAAGATATGTTTCACTCCCGGAGCGTTTGAAAACTCAGCTTCCATATAAATGCTGTCGGTTATATTACCCGTTTGAGATTTGCCGCCTTTGGGGATAACCTTTCCGTTTGTGATATTTACGGTACTAATAAGATTACTGGTAAAATTCTTTGAATTCTGAACAGAAAAAGTAAGGCTTGATGGATCAATTTTCACTTTAACCAGGAATGCGTTTGGCGCTTTGGTCGTCGAAATCCACATAGAATCCTCATTAGCCGAGGTATTATAAGTTGTTATTTTTCTAACGACTGCACCATTATCTGTAGCCCACCATTCATTTGAAAGCGCTTCTGTGGCAGTGCCTCCCGCATCGGGCAAATCTTTTGAACAGGCCCACATACCTGCAGCTCCAAGTATTAATATTACTATCAATATATTTTTCATAACAGTTGTGTTAATCTTTAAATTATGTATTGCTTTTTCAACTTACTTTAATGCCCACCAAACCGGTGTTGTAATAGGCACTTCAGCCGGTGTGTTCCTGTTTCTTGATCTTTCCACATCGGGATACACCAGACGTTTAGGGAATTGGCCATTACCTGTTACACCGTTGGGTGAGTACACAAACTGACCTGGAATATAGCTTGGTGAAGTTGAGTATACAGCGCTTGCTCTGGGGTACCCGGTCCGGTTTCTTTCAAAAAACGCTTCCAGCGCATGCGTTCCGTAAGCTAATGACGCCCATTTCTGAACCATTATAGCTTCCAGTTTTTCATCCTCGTTTCCGGCTGCCGGGAATTCATATACGCCACCAGACGCTACAAATGGTTTACCATCATAACCAGTTTCGTCAAATGTAGTTTCAACTGCTTTATTGTATAACGCCTGGGTTTGATCTGCGGCAAAATATCGCAACCTGGCTTCGGCCTGCATGAAATAGCTTTCAGCTTCCGATATCATGTTAACCGGGTCGGTTTCATGTTGACGAAGTACAGTAGCCTTGCCATATATGGTTCCCAAATAATCACCCTGGTGTATCACAGCAGGTGTTGTAGAATCGAAATAATATGAAATTCGTGGATCATTGTTAGCCTGTAACCAGCTAACAAATGTTTTACTGGCGCGCAGGTTGGTAGTGGTATTTAACCGTTGCACATTATAAGCATAAAACGGATTTTGCTTATCAGGCGTTTTAGTAAATCCTGTAACAGCAGCAGTTGTATCCAGAAACTTTGCTCCACTGGTATATAATTTCTCAATTCCTGCCTTCGCTTCGGCGGATTTTGCATTTACCATTCGCAAATACATTTTTAATTTCAGCGTATTGGCAAACTGCATCCACCTATCCATATCCCCACCAAAAACAAGATCGCTTGTTCCCGGATCAGTATTGGTTTTGGCAGTAAAATCCTTGCCCAGGGCTTCGTCTATTTTACTTAACAGGTCGGTATAAATGCTATACCCGTCATCAAAAGCAGGCGTTAAATTAGCTTTACCCTGCAACGCCTGTGAATAAGGGATCTTATCATATAAGTCGGCCAACACCTGTGCAGTATATGCTTTCATAACGGTACCCATCAGGAAAAAATTCCAGTCGCCTTTTGCTTTAGAGCTATCTATCACATACTGGTAGTTGTTCAATGCGCCTGAAAACAGTTCGGAGTAAGGGCCGTTATAATCGGTACTTTGTAAGTTGTAAGCATCAACTGTTCTGTACTGGCTCGATGATGCAGATTGTGAATAATACTGCGACCATATGCCACCAATGATATTTAACTCAGCTCCTGTTCTTCCAACAGTAGACATAACGGCAGCCGGGAAAATTAATCTCGGAGAGCCCTGGTTTACCAAAGGATAGTTGGGATCTACATTTATATCAAGCTGCTTTTTGCAACCAAACAGCACCACTGAAGAAGCGGCAAGGAATATATATAGTGACTTTTTTATTGTTAGGTTCATACTTCAATATTTTTAAAATCCTGATTTATTAAAAGCTTGCTCTCAGTGTAACACCAAATTGTTTTAAACTTGGGCCGGTTCTGAATTCACCAAATTCACTCTGCAAGTCGTTACCAAAGTTGGTTACCTCTGGGTCAATGTACGTATTTGACTTGGGCGTCCACACCAGGAAGTTTCTACCGTAAGCAGTCAATGATAAGTTCGATGCCCTGATCTTTGAAGCAATGCTTTGTGGCAGTCTGTATGTAAGCGTTACATCGCGCAATTTCAGGAATGACCTGTCGATGATCCTGTCACGATAAACCAATCCTTTATTTGAAGTGTGATAGAAATAAGTATCAAACTGCGCTTCACCTATCGCTTTCGTGTTTTCAACATAAATGGTTTTACCACTACCGTCTACAACCTGGTTAACAGAATTGGGAACTACGAATGGTTTGCGGTCGTTAAATGTTGTTGCGCGGGCGCCACCGGTGAACAACAGCAGATCGGCTGTACCACTGTAAAACATGCCACCTTTTCTGTAGTCGAAAGAGAAGCCAAGCTGAAAATCTTTATAGGTAAATGTATTCTGCAATCCCATCATAAAGTCGCGTTGCGAAGAACCATATTCTCCTTTATCTGGAGCTACAACGGGGAATCCGGTTTTGGCATCTACTACGATCTTTCCATCAGGTGAATATACAGGAACAGGGGCCAGGAAAATACCGAGGGGTTTGCCAGGGATGGCATCAAATTCCGCATCGTAGCCTGTTTGCAAAATTACTTTATCGAGGCCATCATTCAATCTTTCAACATTACTACGGTTACGTGCAAAGGTGTAATTGAACGTCCAGCTAAAATCTTTCGTTTTAACAGGCGTTACATCCAACGCTACCTCTACCCCTTTGTTACTAACCAGTCCAATGTTTTGAACCAGGGTAGTATATCCAGATCCGGGAGAAATAGGCACGTTGAAGATCTGTCCCTCAGTACGTTTATCATAATAGTTCGCATCGATGCCAATACGACCATTAAGGAACCGTGCTTCTACACCCAATTCGGCCTCACTGGTAATAACCGGTTCAAGATTCAGGTTGTTGATCTGTTTGCTGAGGCTATAAGCGCCTACACCATTAAACGGAAACGTGATATTGCCAAAGCCCAGGAAAATATTGCCTGGTGTTAAAGTAGAATTTACCTGATAAGGAGAAGCGTCGGCACCTGTTTTTCCGTAAGCGGCCCTGAATTTCAATAAAGAAACAGGCGTACGGCTTAAGTCGAATGTTTGTGAAGCGATCCACGACAGGTTAGCGCCGGGATAGAAGAAACTGTTCTTATTAATGGGCAGTGTTGACGACCAGTCGTTACGGGCATTTACTGTTAAGAACAGCTGGCCTAAATAACCTAATGTAGCCTGTGCGTAAGTACCGATCAACCTTCTTTTCGCAATGATCTCGGTACCGGTAGGCAGGTTAACCGAGTTCGATAAATTATAAAAACCAGGAACTAACAGCCCTTCAATACGGGTTGTAACACCTTTTGACTCCGACTGGTTATAAGTACCACCTAAAATACCTTCGAGATTAAATTTAGAACCCAGGTCCTTATTTACTTTCAGATTGAAAATGGTATTAAATGAACCTTCGTAGTTGGTTATTTCGGCATACGAACCTATGTCGGGTTGTCTTGCTGAACCTTCAGGGTTTTCGCCAGCATTCCAGCTTCCAGGCGTTGGTGCATTTACTGCATTCCATGCACTGGTACGGGCGTTGGTAAAATCGCCCCCTGTAATTAATTCAGCCGAAAGCCAGTCGGTAAACTTGTAACCCAGTGTAACGTTTCCAAAAATGCGATCAGAGTTTTGCTTACTGCCATTTTCATACACACCGTAATATGGGTTTTCGGCATAAGGTGTAAAATAGTTATCTACGTTATAGAAGGTGCTTTTGTAATTCTTCATCTCCTTTAACGGAATGTCGACAGGGATCTGCAACAGATCTTCAAAAATAGCAGAACCTACACCGCCAACGGCTCTTGTAGCCGGAGCGTTCATACGTCTGTTAATGTAGTTTACAGAAGTATTAAGGGTGAAATTCTTATAGGTTGAATTTGAGCGGAACGCAAAACTGTGGCGTTGGAGCTTATCGGCACCGCTGGGAATAATACCATTGCTGAATACATTACCATAAGAAAAATAAAATTTATTGATCTCGTTTCCACCAGATAGTGAAATGGTATTATTGTTTTCTGTACCCGTTTCGTAAAAATCCCTGATGTTATCATGAAATGAAAACGGCTTTTTCAATTGCACGCCATCAACTGTTGCACCCCATGGGCGTTCTATACCATCCAGCTTAGGACCCCAGCTACCATTTTCAGGCAGAAGGTCCAAACCACTCCAGCCCTGTCCGAACTCTTCTTGCAAGTCTGGTGTTTTGCCCACTCTGGAGATATTGAATGTGCTGGTAAAATCAATTCTCAGTTTTCCGGCCTTACCACGCTTAGTGGTGATCATAATAGTACCGTTCTTTGCCTGAGAACCATATAAAGCCGAAGCGGCTGTTCCTTTCAGTACAGTTATACTTTCAATATCATTCGGGTTGATGTAATTCAATCCGTTTCCATAATCGTACATACCATCCGAAGCGGCCCTTGCCTGACCAATAGGAACATCGCCGCTTGAAGCAGGGCGCGCATCAGTTAAGGGAACACCATCAATAACATACAACGGTTGGTTGTTACCACCTGAAATTACACCGTAACCACGCAGCACCACTTTAGATGATGAACCGGGTGTACCACTAACGGTAGAGATATCCGCGCCGGCAATTTTACCCTGCAACGCATCCAATGCTCCTAACGGCGCTACCTTATTGATATTTTCAGTGTTGAATGTGGTGGTAGAATAACCCACTTTAGCTTTGCTTTTTACCTGCCCCATAGCAGTAACCACTACTTCTTTTAGTGATTCCTGTTCTTTTAAGCCAATTGAAAGGGTTGTTTGGGTGCCTGCATTGATCTCAAGCGCCTGAAAGCCTGCTCCTGAAACAATTAAAACCGCACCTTCTGGAATGTTAACAGAGAATTTACCGTTTTGGTCGGCAGCCACTGCAACTTTACTGCCTTTTACTTTTACCGTGGCAAAGGGAATTGGGTTTCCCTGCGCATCTTTTACTTCGCCGGCCACTGAGCGATTTTGGCCGGAAGTTATAGCAACGAATGCAAATAGCATCGCTGCCATCAGTAGAATTTTTCTCATGAGACTTTGTGAATTTTTAGTTTTTGATTTAATCTTCCAAACGTTAAGTTTTAGTTAGGAATCTTAAATCGGGTGCAAATAAATAAAATTTTTGCTAACCGTTAGACAAATTGAATTTTATAAATGCTGCAAAAAATTTTACAGCTATACCTTCATCAAGAAAACTTATTTGTTATGTAAGCATGCTTAAACCCACACCTGCACAGGATTTGAAGTAGGTTGAAAAAAGTTTTACAATGCCCTATTTTTTTTACACACCGTTAGTAAGAGATTAAAGTTATCCACACTCAAGACAAGAAAATAGCTTTAAAATTACACCAACGGCAAGCTGATATAAATTTTAATTACGGTATGATGCATAACCGAAGTTTGCTCTTTAATATATTTTTAATATGCTGCTAACGTTAGTAACCTATATGTTATATTCTAACAAAAATAAGTTGCATCTTAATATTTGAGCTGTTATATGCCTCAACTGCATTTTCCGATGCTTCAACTGCAGCTTTAAATGGATGAACAGATTGTGCAAATGAAAAGGCAAGCAAACAATTCAACCTGCTCTTTTGTTGTTTGGAGAAAAGTCGTGTTAACCAGCAATTAACATTTAGAATATATCGAAGCGATTTATTGAACTGTGCAGGAATTGAAAAATTATACATCACTGTGTTCTCCCAGGCATATATGCGGCTGTTGTAACCACCCGTTTCAACATACTGTAACCGGGCGTTAAAAAAGAAGGGCTTCATGGGTGGCTTTACAAAAACATCTGTATATAATAAAAAGCCGGTTTCTTTTTTTGTGCTTTCGCTGCCATACCATACCGTTTCAACCCGGCTGCGTAACTCAACCATCTTGTTAAGCCGGTAATTTATATGTGTTCGCCAGTTTAACCGTTTCACAATATCACCCATGCCGTCCTCTTTAGCTTCATGCCGTAACCGGGTGTACATTGTCACATATTTATTTTGTGTGTATTCAAGTTGAACCAGGTATTCCTGACCGCCGGAAGGTGCATTCACTTTATATTTTAACCAGGGAAATTTAAAAACATCGGCATAAACCTGCAACCGCCAACCATGCACAGGCCTTATTGATAACCCGGCATACAACCCATTTTCATTTACAGGCAACCGGTTTTCGGTAAAGGCGTTGCTGAAAAGCGATTGGTAACGGCTGCTAATGTTGCGGTAAACAACAGCAAGATCAACGCGTGGGTCAAGACTGGCCAGCAGGCCATGCACCATGGCCTTATTATACAATTTATCAACAGCTACTTCACCATACACATGCATGTTGCGGACCGTATAACTATAATCGAAACTATAATTGCTCCAGGTACGGCCGCTGATGGCATAACGATCATACGGCTCATCGGCCGGCTGTAAAGGATTCGATAAATTATACTGAACTGTGTTTATAGCAATATGCGACCGGTTGTTCGATACCTTAACCGATCCGCCTGCAGTTATACATTGAACGTTATAACGGTCGTTCAATTCCGCCACTGTTCGGTAGTATCCCACAGTTTGTATAGAAGATATACTATCGCTTACCAGGTTGGCGCTTAATTTACGGGCCGAAGCAAATACCGTACATTGGAACGCATTCTTTTGCAAGGTCACCCCAACGCCCCGGTGAAAATTATATTCACCGGCCGAGTTATACGGCAGTAATGCTGGTCCCTGTCTTTTTATAGCCAATACCTCAGCGCTTTTTTTGAATGCCAACCCCTGCCATTGTATAAGCCCCTGCCCAAACCCTACGGCAAAATCGCCAATGGCCAGCGATTGCACAATACCCAGCTTTCGGGCGAAGAAATGAAATGAATAAAAATCGAAGCCGTTCTTTTGCGCCCCTTTAAAGAATTGTTCACCCGCATCTTTATCGCCCGTTATTCCATATTGCATCAGGTTCTTATAATTATATTTATAACGGAACAAAACAGCCGATGGATGACCCAGGTAGTTTTCTGTAGCCTTCTTATCTTCTTCGTCATTACTCACTGTTGTGGCAAACCGCAATAAGGCAGTTTGTTCACCATGTTGTAGCCGCTCGCCCAGCCGTTCTACAATACTTTTTGCATCACTCACGGTAACATATGGCAGTAATTGCTTAATAGTATACACATCCCAACCCGGAATGGCCTGCAATTCATAAATGTTCAGCAACGCACCCAACTGTTTACGATACAATAAAAAATTGCTGATTTGCAGGTCGCTCAACAGGCGCAAGGTCTTTAGTTCATTTTCAGTAACTGCATTCAGGTTCAATGGATGTTTTTGCAAATACAACAACTGTTGCCATTGGGTATCATCATCAGCAACGCCCTCTTCGCGTTCGGCCTGCATTTCGAGCTGTTGTTCATTTACCGGTTCTGCCGGCCGCTCCTGGGCCACAACTATTATCCCCTGTCCTATAAGCCAAATGACAAGCGGCCATTTCATGGTTCTGTTTTTTGTTTACCATAAAAAAGTAGCAGTACGCCGGGCGAAAGACCCAATTGCGGATGATAGCGTACACTCACGTCGGCGCGACAATTTTTCCATTGCCAGCCCAGTCCGGCATAAGGCGAAGTTGTTGCCGTGGTGATGCCCGTTCGTAGAAATAATTTATCGGGCACAGCCATATATTGTAAACCGGCCTGCACATTTACAGGCCGGTCTTCTTCTTTAGTAAGCTCAGCGCTTAGAAATAATTGTTTAGAAACCTCATACCCGGCCCCAAACTGGTAAACGGCCGCCAGCTTTTCTTCTGCGTGATTACGAAACCGCCCACCTGCGGGGTTAACTATATGAATACCAGTTACCAGGGCAGTATTTACCCGCCACTGGGTGGCCACTTCAAAACCAATCGCCGCATCATTGCCATACCCGGCAACATGCATCATATTATAATTGAACTGTACACCCACGCTTACCTTTCCCAGGTTGCGGCCATAGGCAATACCTACCTGGCTTTCGTTGAAATCGCTGTACCCCGCGTATTGCATGGCAATACCAATACCGCCCCGGCTTACCGGAATGGCCATGGAACCCAGGTACATAGACAGCTCCTGTAACCCATATTTTTGTTCGGCATATAAACCCGCGCTGGTTCGTGTAAGATCACCCAGCACCGCCTGGTTGGCAAGAAAGGAAAACGATTGGGTAAATTGGTGACTATAGGCGCCCAAACCGGTATATAATGTACCGGGGGAGTAATGAATTGACTGACCATGGGCCAGGCAATGGATAAGAAATAATGGCAATAGCAAATTCTTCACAGCAGCAAGCTTTCAGTATTTGATCATTAAACATATTCAAAATGCGTAATATAAAAAAATCTTTCTTACCGGTTAGGGCAGCAACGCGCAGCCCGTTACCTTTGCGCAATGAAAATTTTAGACGGGCAGCTTGTATCACAGGCAACAAAGGATGAATTAAAAATTAAAGTGGCTCAACTGGTAGCCGAAGGTAAAAAAGTGCCGCACCTGGCCGCCATACTGGTGGGTAACAACGGCGCCAGCGAAACCTATGTGGGTTCAAAAGTGCGTACCTGCGAAGAGATCGGGTTCCGCTCCACCCTCATCCGCCTCGAGGATACCATCAGTGAGTTTAAACTGCTGGAAACCATTGAACAATTGAACAATGACCTCGATATTGACGGTATTCTTGTTCAGCTGCCGCTGCCTAAACATATTTCTGACGAAAAAGTGATCAATGCCATTCACCCCAGCAAAGACGTTGACGGGTTTCACCCGGTAAGCGTAGGAAAAATGGTTCAATCGCTGCCTACCTTTATACCTGCTACCCCGCATGGCATTATGCTGATGCTGGAACATTATAAAATCGATACCAAGGGCATGCATGCCGTTGTTATTGGTCGCAGTAATATCGTTGGCCGCCCAATGAGCATTTTGCTCAGCGCCAATACCAACCCAGGTAACTGTACAGTAACCATTTGCCATTCGGCAACTAAGAATTTGAAAGAGCTTTGCCTGCAGGCTGATATTATTGTAGCAGCTTTAGGCCGCCCCGAATTTGTAACTGCCGATATGGTTAAAGAAGGTGCCATTGTAATTGACGTAGGTATTACCCGCGTAGCCGACGCCACCAAGAAAAGAGGGTATGCATTAAAAGGCGATGTACAGTTTGATACCGTTGCGCCCAAATGTTCTTACATTACTCCTGTTCCCGGCGGTGTAGGGCCTATGACCATTGCGGCATTGATGAAGAATACCTATAATGCCTGTTTGCTCAAACATTAATTAATCATTGTTGAATATTGTTGCCTTAGCGGGCATAGGATACAAATTACCTAATGTGATAATGAGATAATGTGATAATTCGCACATCCGGGAAGCCCAATTACATTCGGAGTTCACGACAATCAGGCATTATCACATAAGCTAATTATCGAATTATCACATTCGTTTTTATTTTCCCGAACTTTGTTTTCAATGACAAAAGCTACTATAGATACAATTCAATATCCGGTGATGGAGTCTTTTTATACGCTGCAAGGTGAAGGCTTCCATCAGGGAAAGGCTGCTTACTTCATTCGCCTTGGCGGGTGCGATGTAGGCTGTGTGTGGTGCGATGTAAAAGAAAGCTGGGATGGTGGAAAACACCCCTTACAAACAATCGATAAAATAGTGGCCGGCGCCAGCGCCGAGCCCGGCCGGCTGGCCATCGTTACCGGCGGCGAGCCGCTGATGCATAACCTCGATGCGCTGACCGATGCCCTGCATGAAGCCGGTTTTCAAACCAATATTGAAACCTCTGGTGCCTGGCCGGTAAGCGGTAGCTGGGACTGGATCTGCCTTTCTCCCAAAAAATTCAAAGCGCCCCTGCCCGAAATACTTCCACTGGCCAATGAGCTAAAAGTGGTGGTTTATAATAAAAGCGATTTTGAATGGGCCGAAAAATATGCTGCATTGGTTTCGCCCACCTGTAAATTGTATTTGCAACCCGAATGGAGCAAAGTTGCTACGGTAACGCCGCTGATCATTGACTACATTAAAGCCAATCCCCGTTGGGAATTCTCGCTGCAGCTGCATAAATACATTAACGTTCCGTAAGCGCCCATTATAACATCTTCTTACCATTTTATCAGGCTGTATTTTCGTCTTATAGCCTGATAAACAGGTTTTTCCTGAAAAGTTTAATCATTTTTTATCTTTAGCTTTCAAAATTGGACTGATTTTGAGGATAATAGCCGTGTTATGGTTTGATGACACCCGATAAAGTAAATCTGATGATGAAAAAACTAATTATAATATCCATGTGCGCCGTGCTCCTTTGTATAACAGCAAAAGCGCAATACGATCCCGATAAAGTAAATAAAAAGGCCAAGGCCCTTTTCGAAAAAGCATATGGCATTGCCATGAACGGCCAATATGATGAAAGCATTAAAACCTTACAGGACGCCATCAAATTAGAACCGCGTTACCTGGAAGCCTTTTTATCAATAGCAGGCCTGTATTTTGAACAAAAGAAATACCAAAGTGCCATAGAATATTACGAAAAGTCAAAGGCCATTGACAGCAGCTGGTTCAAAGATTACAATCTCCCCTACTCTATTAACCTGGCCGGTGTTGGGCAATTTGATAAGGCATTAAAAGCCATAGATGATTTTCTTTCCATTCCCAACCTTAACGCACAAAGCCTGAAGGCCGCCAATTACCGTCGTCAAACCTATCAGTTTGCAATAGACTATGCCAATCAACACCCATTGAATGGTTACCGGTTTGAACCGCAAAATATGGGCGATAGCATCAACAGTGTATACCTTGAGTATTTTCCCACGCTCACCATCGACAATAAAGAATTTATTTTTACGCGCCGGGTAAATGGCCAGGAAGACTTTTATGGGTCGAAATGGGAGAATGGTCATTGGACCAAAGCGCAGCCACTGCCCGGTTTTATAAATTCAAACCAGAATGAAGGCGCGCAAACTATTTCGCAGGATGGGCAATGGCTTATTTTCACCGGTTGTAATTTCCCTTATGGCTATGGTAGTTGCGACCTGTATATTTCTTACTTAACGCCCGAAGGCTGGAGCAAGCCCGAAAATATGGGCAACAGAATAAATACCGAAGCCTGGGAATCGGCGCCCAGCCTGAGCCCCGATAAACGCGACCTGTATTTTGCCAGCGGCCGCCTTGGTGGTTATGGCGGACAAGACCTATACGTTTGTCACCAGTTACCCAATGGCCGCTGGAGCGATCCTGAGAACCTGGGCCCCGAAATAAATACTATTGGTGACGAAATTGCGCCGTTCATACATGCCGATAACCAAACATTGTACTTTACTTCGAGTGGCCACCTGGGTTATGGCGGCAGCGACCTGTTTTTAGCACGCAAAAAAGGTAAAGGGTGGGAAAAACCAATCAACCTTGGCTACCCCATCAATACCATCGAAAACGAAGGCAGCCTGGTTATTGCCGCCGATGGTAAAACCGCTTATTATAACAGCGATAGAAACGATACCCGCGGCGGAACTGATCTATACACATTCCAATTACGTGAAGATATTCGGCCAGCCCGCACATTATGGGTAAAAGGAAAAGTGTATGATAAGAAAACATCGAAAGGTTTACCTTCAGCTGTTGAATTAACCGACCTCAGCACCAGCAATGTGTTAAGCCGTGTTCAAACGGATGGCACAGGTAATTACTTAATTACTTTACCTGTTGGTAAAGACTACGCATTCAATGTAAAAAGAAAAGGCTACCTGTTCTTCTCTGAGAACTTTCCGCTTAGTCAAAAGGCACCCGATTCAACTTACAGTATCGATATTCCATTGCAGCCCATTGAAGCCAATGCCAGCATTGTGTTGAAGAACATCTTTTACGACCTGGGTAAATTTGATCTGAAGCCCGAATCAACCATTGAATTGGATAATATCTTTCAGCTAATGAAAGAAAACCCGACGTTGAAAATTCAGATCAGCGGCCATACCGATAATATTGGTAAACCTGCCGATAACCTTACCCTTTCGAACAACCGGGCACAAGCTGTTGTAAAATACCTGGTGAGCAAAGGCATTGAAGTAGGTCGCCTTACCTTTAAAGGTTTTGGCGCCACCAAACCGGTTGCAGATAATGCTACAGAAGAAGGCAGAGCACAGAACAGAAGAACGGAGTTACAGGTTATAAGCCAATGACAATAGTTTCCGGTTACCAGTTAACGGTTGCCAGGAAAAACAGCCGTTCTGCGATGCAGAACGGCTGTTTTGTTTTCGGCCCGGAAACTGGTAACAGGTAACTGGTAACTGCTTCTAATTACAAAGAAACCTCGTATCTTAGGGGAAGCATCATTTGAACATTGCCTATCAATTTACCATTGCCTTATGATCAAAATAACCAACGATCTGCTATACCAGCTTGCACTAACGCAAGTACCACAAATTGGCTGTGTACATGCCAAACTACTTATACAACAATTCCATTCAGCCGAAGCTGTTTTCAAAGCCCGCATAACCGATCTCGAAAAAACAGAAGGCATAGGTACTGTACGAGCCCGCTGCATAAAATCGTTCAGCAATTTTATACAACTCGAAAAGGAAATCGCCTTTATTGAAAAGTACAAAATAAAACCGCTGTTCATTAACCAACCGCAATACCCGCAACGGCTACTCCATTGCTACGATTCGCCCACCATGCTTTTTTACCGTGGCGGAACCGATCTCAACACGGCCCGTGTGGTTTCGGTAATAGGCACCCGCATTAACTCAACTTACGGCAAACAACTTACCGAAAAACTGGTGCAGGAGCTGGCTGCTTACGGGGCGCTTGTTGTAAGTGGCCTTGCATTTGGCATTGATGCTATTGCCCACAGGGCGGCATTGAATAACAATGTACCAACCGTAGGCGTACTCGCACATGGCCTCGATTCAATATATCCATCAGAGCATGCCGGCCTGGCCAAAGAAATGATAAAACAAGGTGGTGGCCTGCTTACTGAATTTGCCAGCGATGTAACAGCCGAAAAACATCATTTTCCCGTGCGTAACCGAATTGTTGCCGGTCTGTGCGATGCCGTTGTAGTTATTGAAACAGGTACAAAGGGCGGAAGTATGATCACCGCAGAGCTGGCAAACGGGTATAATCGCGATGTATTTGCCTATCCCGGCAAAACAACCGATGCCAAAAGTGCAGGCTGTAATGCCCTTATCAAAAACAATAAGGCCATTTTGCTTACCGAAACACATGAATTGGCAGAAAGTTTAGGCTGGGACCAACCTGTTTCAAAAAAAATTTCGGCCCAAAAAGAACTTTTTGTTCACTTAAATGCTGAAGAAAAAACCATTGTTGAACAGTTACAGGAAAAACAACCCTTACATATCGATGAATTAAATCTCCGCTGCGGCATCAGCACCAGTTCAATGGCCGCGGCTATCCTTAACCTCGAATTGCAAAATATAGTACAGGCCCTGCCGGGTAAAATGTACAAACTTACCTAATCACCACATTTTCAGTTGTTACCCCGCGCTGGGGCTTACTACAATTTCTCCCACCCGTTTCCTGACCTTGTTTTGACCTCATTCCGGACTTAACCCACACTTCTCCCGGTTTTACCCACCTTTCATAGGAGAACCTGGGAGAATCCCGGGAGAATGGAGGGAGAATGGTGGGAGAAATGTGCCATGAGCCTGGAACGAGGTCGGGAGGACCCCGGGAAACAAACAGCTGAAAAATGCCTTAACATATATCTCAAATCTCCATGCGTTAGCCCCGAATTCACACCAAATGATCAATTATTGCCTGCAAACCATCTACTTCTGTTAGGGCCAACTCCCCGCTTTTTTGTACCTTTGACGTCCCTGTCAAATTGGCTCGTTACCAAAGTGTAGCATCTTTTTTGACCAACCTTAAATTTGTAATCTTTTAAAATAATTAACCGCTATATCATGTTAGGTTTTCTTTCAAAAATGTTCGGAGGAAGTAAGTCGGAAAAGGATGTTAAGTTGATTCTGCCGATTGTAGAACAGATCAATAAGAACTTTGCCGCTTACCAGTCGCTGTCTAACGATCAATTGCGTGCCAAGACCCAGGAATTCAGGGCCCGTATCAAATCGCACCTCGAAAAAATTGATAATGAGATCGCCGATCTGAATAAACAGGCTGAAGAACTGCCTTTTAGCGATATCGTAGGAAAAGACGCCATCTATCAACAGGTTGATGCGCTGATAAAAGACCGCGATAAACAAATAGAGGAAGTACTGAAAGAAATTCATCCCGAAGCATTCGCGGTAGTTAAAGAAACTGCCCGCCGTTTCAAGGAGAATCCCGAAATGGTGGCTACTGCAACCGATCTCGATCGCGAACTCAGCGTAAAAAAAGAATACGTTACCATACAGGGCAACCAATCGGTTTTCAAAAACGCCTGGAGCGCCGGCGGTAACATTGTTACCTGGAACATGGTGCACTACGATGTACAGCTTATTGGTGGCTCGGTACTGCACCAGGGTAAAATTTCAGAAATGGCAACGGGTGAAGGTAAAACCCTGGTTTCGACCCTGCCCGCTTACCTCAACGCCCTTGCAGGTGAAGGTGTTCACATTGTAACAGTGAACGATTACCTGGCAAAACGTGACTCTGAGTGGAACGGAACTATTTTCGAATGGCTTGGTCTTACCGTTGATTGCATCGACAAACACCAGCCTAACAGCGCCGACAGAAGAAAAGCTTACCAGGCCGATATCACCTATGGTACCAATAACGAATTTGGTTTCGACTACCTGCGCGATAACATGGTGCATACACCAGAAGAAATGGTGCAACGCAAACACCATTTCGCAATGGTAGATGAGGTGGATAGCGTATTAGTGGATGACGCCCGTACACCATTGATCATTTCTGGTCCGGTACCACGTGGTGAAGATCAGCAATATCATATCCTGCGCGATCGCGTACGTAACCTGTTCGAAATGCAAAAACAGGTGGTTAACAAGAACCTGATCGATGCAAAGAAATTATTTGAAAGCGGTGAAGATGATCCTAAAACAGGAGGTTTGGCCCTGATGCGCGCCTACCGCGGTTTACCTAAACACAGCGCCCTTATTAAATTCACCAGCGAACCAGGTATAAAAGTAAAGCTGCAAAAGGCCGAGAACTATTACCTGGCCGATCAGCAAAAACAAATGCCGGTTGTTGATGAAGAGCTGTTCTTCCACATAGATGAAAAGAACAACTCAGTTGACCTAACCGATAAAGGTATACAGGCCATCACCCGCAGTGGTGAAGACCCAGACTTTTTCGTTCTGCCCGACATTGGCATTCACCTGGCAGAGATCGATAAAAGCGATGCACCTGCAGAAGAAAAATTACAACGTAAAGAAGCTATTCTCAACGAATATACCATCAAAGCCGACCGTATACACACCGTACAACAATTGCTGAAAGCATATACGTTGTTCGATAAAGATGTGGAGTACGTGGTAATGGATGGTCAGGTTAAGATCGTAGATGAGCAAACCGGCCGTATCCTCGATGGCCGCCGTTACAGCGATGGTTTACACCAGGCCATTGAAGCAAAAGAAAATGTGAAGATCGAAGCCGCTACACAAACCTATGCTACCATCACGTTGCAGAACTACTTCCGTATGTACCATAAACTGGCAGGTATGACCGGTACCGCGGTTACCGAAGCTGCTGAGTTTTGGGACATTTACAAACTGGATGTAGTTACGGTGCCAACAAACGTTGCTGCCGTTCGTAAAGACCAGGAAGACCTTGTTTACAAAACCAAGCGTGAAAAATATAAAGCGGTAATTGACGAAATTGAAAGACTGCGTGCTGCAGGCCGCCCGGTACTGGTTGGTACTACAAACGTTGAAGTAAGTGAATTGCTGAGCAAAATGCTGCAGGGTAAAAAGATCCCGCACAACGTATTGAACGCAAAACAACACGCCCGTGAAGCACAGGTAGTACAGGAAGCTGGTTTGGCCGGCGCTGTTACCATTGCCACTAACATGGCCGGTCGTGGTACCGATATTAAACTGGGACCCGGTGTTAAAGAAGCAGGTGGTTTGGCCATCATTGGGACAGAACGCCACGAAAGCCGCCGTGTTGACCGCCAGCTGCGTGGTCGTGCAGGCCGCCAGGGCGACCCCGGTACATCACAGTTCTATGTTTCATTAGAGGATGATCTGATGCGTTTATTTGGTAGTGAACGTATTGCCAGCATTATGGACCGCTTTGGTTATAAAGAAGGCGAAGTGATACAACACAGCATGATCACCAAAAGCATTGAGCGTGCACAGAAAAAAGTAGAAGAGAACAACTTCGGTATACGTAAACGTTTGCTCGAGTACGACGACGTAATGAACAAACAACGTAACGTGGTTTACAAAAAACGTAACCACGCCCTGTTTGGCGATCGTTTGGCCCTCGACCTCGATAATGCGTTCTATATTGTTGCAGAAGGTTTGATCAATGGCTTTCAGGAACAAAACGATTACGAAGGATTTAAACTCGCTGCCATTGTAAACTTTGGTATCGACAGCGCTATTACGCAGGAAGAATTTGATAAAGGCAAACCCAATGACCTGGCAGAGAAATTATACCAGGAATCAATTGGCCGTTACCAGCAAAAAACTGCCGAGCTGCAACGCCAGGCGGTGCCGGTATTCCAGAACATTCGCCAAACACAAGGCAGCCATATAGAGAATGTGGTAGTACCATTCACCGATAATAAAAAAGGTTTACAGGTACTGGCCAGCCTGAACAAAACGCTGGAGACCGAAGGCCGTGAATTGATCAACGCCCTGGAACGTCAAATAACCCTGGCTGTTATTGACGAAGCATGGAAAGAGCACCTGCGTGCTATGGACGATCTGAAACAAAGCGTACAAACAGCTTACCTCGAGCAAAAAGATCCGCTGGTTATCTATAAGATCAGTGCATACGACCAGTTCAAACAAATGGACAGCGATGTAAATAAGGACATCATCAGCTTCTTATGCCACGCAAACATTCCGGTTGAACAACAAGGCCCAGGCCAGCAACAAAGCCAAATTCGTGAAGGTCATGAGCAAAAGACCGACATGAGCCGTATGCGCGCCAATAAAGAAGAAGTAGATGCCCGTGGTGAAGATTACGCAGCCAATGAGCAGGACCAGTTTGACGAAACCATTAAACAGGAGCCTGTTCGTGTAGGCCCCAAAGTTGGTCGTAACGACCCTTGTCCTTGCGGCAGCGGTAAAAAATTCAAGAATTGCCACGGACGTGATGTAGCTTAGTAAGTATTCGTTTAACAATATTTAAAAGCATCCTGAAAGATCAGGG
Organism: Niastella sp. OAS944; assembly: GCA_024809215.1. GTDB lineage: Bacteria > Bacteroidota > Bacteroidia > Chitinophagales > Chitinophagaceae > Niastella. The sequence continues at coordinate 1,709,284 of JANUBW010000001.1, forward strand.
TGCTTTTTTTATTTAATAGAATTGGAACTTAACCCGATTGCTTTCAAATAGTTATCTGCTACAGGATAATTCGGGCAGGTTTCCCCATACTACTTAGTGGTAAATTTCATGTTAAGCCCCATCAACTTCGTGCAAAACGGTGTATTTTAGATACCCAAACGTATAGCGATGTATGAAGGCAGATAAGGCAAGCCAAACGGCACAATACATGGCTTTATTCAGGGCGCTTGAAACAACGCAGCCTGCGAATAAAAGGCTCTTTAAAGATCCTTATGCTATTTCATTTTTAGATGGTAAGTTAAACCTTGCCGTTCGCCTCTCCCCTATTTCATTGGTTCGTAGTTATGTGCAAAACACCATTCGGAAAAAAATACCTGGCGCCATGTCATCGGGTATTGCACGCACACGCTATATCGATGATCTCTTACAACAAACCGTACAAAACAATATTCAACAGGTGATCATTTTAGGCGCCGGTTTCGACACCCGCGCCTTACGGCTCAATTATTTATCAAACACCCCTGTTATTGAAATAGACCACCCCAACACTGCCCGTAAAAAAACAACTATACTCAAAAGAAAACTGGGCACATTGCCAAATCATATCCACTACTGGCAAATTGATTTTAATAAGGAAAGCCTGCAGGAACTGGCTACCAGGATGAAACTCAATTTTTCCATTCCCACAACCATCATTTGGGAAGGGGTAACCAATTACCTTAATGCCGAAGCCATTGATAATACATTTGCTTTTGCGCAGCAGTTTGCCATGGGTTCTTACATTATTTTCACCTATGTTCATCAACAGGTTCTAGACGCGCCCGAAAACTTTTTTGGTGCTACGAAACTTTTGAAAGATCTTAACGCCCTGGAAGAACGCTGGACGTTTGGTTTTAAACCAGAAGATCTATCCGTTTACCTGCAACAATATAATTACGTACTACTTGAAGACTCCGGAGCATCTGATTACCGCGATAAGTACTTGCCTGATCGTCCCGAAAAAGGGTATGAATTTTACCGTGTAGCATTTGCATCAAAAGTTTAAATTAACTTTCTTATGGAGTCGCCTTCGATATTGAAACACTTACGTGATATTATAATTATGCCATTTACGGTTACGTTTGTTGTACCGTATTTGTTATATGATAGCAAGGATGAGCTTATACCGCATAATTCCAATTTTAAAATAATAGGCTGGCTGATTGCAGTGGCCGGGTCGGCGTTGTTTGTGTATACGGTGTTCCTTTTTAAAACATTGGGGCATGGCACCCTGGCGCCCTGGGAACCCACCAAAAAACTAATTGTGGAAGGCCCTTACCGGTATTGCCGAAATCCCATGATAACAGGTGTATTCTCTATGATATTGGGCGAAGGGTTGATGTTATACTCAGCCAATATTCTTGCCTGGGCCGTAGCCTTCTTTATCATTAATACCCTTTACTTCATTTTTGTTGAAGAACGCAGCATGATGCAGCGCTTTGGAAGCGATTATTTAAAGTATAAGAAGCATGTACCCCGTTGGGGGTTGAGGTTGACGCCGTTCAAACTTCTAAATAGCTAATTTGAATAGTTGAAAAATCTGGATATTAATAAACAGAAGTAAGATGTAGGACGTATGAAGTAAGAAACGCGCGATTATAAAATCATAATCACTTATTCCATCTTAGACCTCGTACTTCGTACCTCTTACTTCTTACTTCGTATTCTTAATTGTTATTTTCGTTCCTTGCTCTCAGAGGATAAATCTTTGATCTCCACCTTCCTAAAATCAATCGGCTGCCCCTCGCTTTGCAGGGCAATAAAACCAGATGAAAGTATCTTACCATCAGGTTTCATCTTAGGATCGTGGCCGGTAACTACCTCCCCACCTATTTGTGGTTTTGAATACCGCATTACCGTATCACCATTAACAATGTGGGTGATCGATGAATCACCTAATACTATAAGTTCGGCACGAACCCATTCATCTTTGCCATAAGTTTTTGATGTTGAGTTTATGCAATGCCTTGTATCGAGCACGCCATTGTACACAATGTTGGTACCGGGCGAACACATGTTTCCGGTGGTACGCGGTTTACCGTCGCCCAAACCGGCCAGCAATTGAAACTCTATTGAAATAGGCCAGTTCTGTTCTTTAGGCATGGAATGCGGATCTTGTGAATGGAACATAATACCGCTATTGAGAATGGTATAGGATGGTGCATCCTTTTTCCATTCATCGGCAAACTTATACTCCACTACCAGGTGATAATGTGAGAAAGGCTTTTTATAATACAGGTGGCCAAACTGATCGTTGAAAGCGCCATATTTATCGTAACGCACTTTTATCATGCCGTCTTCTACCCGAAAGGTATTGCCGAAGTTATCACCCACTTCGTGATGATAGATCTTTACGATCCAGTCATTGAGGTCCCTACCATTGAATAGCGATACCCAGCCGTCCTTGCCGGCAGTTTGACTTTTTTGTGTACTGTGGCAGGCGGCAATCGTTGTGGCAACAATGCAAATAAAACAGTAGCGAATAAATCCTGTAACCATGGGGGATAGTGTTTCTATCTATGGAAGATACAGGATTGTCGTGAAACGGCAAACGTGAAACGGCAAAGCCGAATTTCGGAGTGACTGCGAAATGGCTTGAACCCGAATAAGCATGAGGCCTTTCACGTTTTACGTCTTACGATTTCGGCGGCATATTGATCTTCGCCGTAGGCACCACATTTTTCACGGGCTTTATTGATTTCAGGTAGGCGAAAATAGCCTTAAGATCTAAATCGGTTGCGTTTCTGAATTCCTGCCAGGGCATGGGCGGCAACAGCGGGCGGGTGTTATCGAGGCCCTTGTATTTTCCTTCGCGTATGGCTTTCAGGAATTGAGCTTCCGACCAGCTACCAATACCCGTTGAATCCGGTGTGAGGTTAGCTGAGTAAGACGTACCCCAGGGACCTACATAATTTGTAAGCATTTGATTAAACAGGATCCAGTTTTTAGCCGTATTACCATCGTATGGCGCTACAGGCACATCAGAGGGATGTCCCGACAATATTCTTTCTTCATCCAATACAGGTCCCTGGGGCCCCATCTTTTTGGGCGTATGGCAATCATTACAACCCATAATACTTACCAGGTAACCGCCACGCTTTACCAGACTGTCATGCGACATAGGCGCAGCTTCCGTTGTTGCATCAGCAGCAGTTGTTTGTTCCCTAGCTTCGGGTTGATTGCAAAAAACCAATAATACAGTTGTTGAAACAGCAACACATACCAGTACAGGTATCTTTTTCATATGCAGGCAATTTTGGGGATTAAAGTAGAAAGGAAATGTATTTCCTGAATTTACTGCATTCTGTTTCTGCACAAAATGATTTACAAATAATTACCATACTTCTTGATCGCCGTCAATTAAAAAAGGTGGGCCAATGGCCCACCTTTCATACATTTATGTGTTTGTGTTACTTCAACTCATACTTGTATTTATACCTGTCGTACAGTTGCTTTTGTTTGTTTTCAAGGCTAACTTCGCGACCCTGAATAAAAGCCTGCACAATGATGCTTGTGCGCATATCAAGAATATCGCCTTCGCTTACTACAATGTTGGCATCCTTACCTGCTTCAAGCGAACCTGTTTTGCTATCAACACCCAGTATTTTGGCCGAATTAAGCGTAATGGCCTGTAATGCCTGCTCTTTGGTTAACCCATAAGCAGCAGCAGTACCGGCATTAAAAGGCAGGTTGCGGTAACGGCTTTCACCGTGCTCATCGTTCAGCGCAAACAATACCCCGGCTTTTTGTAACATCGCCGGTGTTTTAAAAGGCTGATCAACATCATCATCTTCAGTAGCAGGCAACGCATGCTCATCTTGCAGAATTACTGCAATGTTATATTGCTTCAGCAGATCGGCAATTTGAAAACTTTCACTGGCGCCCACCAACACTACATCAAAACCAAACTCTTTTACAAAGTCAATGGCAATGAGTATTTGTTTAACCTGGTTGGCATGCACAAACAGTTTTTGTGTTTTATTGAACAAACCTTTTAATGCTTCATACTTTAAATTGGTTTCTTTATGGGTAGGTTCCTGCAGATAACCTTTTGCCTGACGGAAAAGCGTTTTTATTTCATCTATCTTATTCAACGCTTCCTTAGTTGGATCGGTTTGCGGTTGCGGTAAACCCAAAAATGCGGCGAAGCGGCTGGGGCGGCTTATGAAGGTGGGCATGTTCAGGTGAATGGCATTATCCATTTTATAGGCGGCATCTTCCCAGTTCCATGCATCGAGCTGCACTACCGAAGAAGATCCACTGATGGTGCCGCCTTGTGGTGTAACGCCGGCCAGCAAAATACCCTGTGCCTTTAGTGTGTTGATGATCTTTGAATCGGTATTGTAAGCCACTATTGAGCGGATGCTGTTATTGTATTCACCCAGCTCGGCATAGTCGTTTGAACCTCTTACGCCGTTGCCGATCTCTTTCAAACCAAGATCGGTAACCGGCAATATTAAGCCGGGGTATACCTGTTTACCCTTTACATCAACCACCTTGGCGCCTGCGGGTGCGGCAATACCGGCGCCTACCTGCAGTATCTTTCCATTCTCAACTTCAATGGTACCATTTTCAATTACCTGGCCATTGCCAACATGTATGGTACCGTTAGTGATATACATTTTCCCGGTTATTGCTTTTGCCGGGTATACATCTTCCTGCGCCTGTAATGCAATGCCGGCAGCAAGTAGTTGTATGCATATGATTAATTTTTTCATTGTTTTGATTGTTTTAGCGGGTACTTGCATCATTTTCATCTACATCAATAGTGATCAATCCATCGTGATGATCATGATCGCCACAACTCAGCACAACCTGAAAGCTGGGGGTTGCAGGTCCAACAGGACCACCACTTCTTTTTTCACCCAGCATCTTTTGCACGAGGCGATTTCTTTCTGCGCTTATTTTTTTACGCATTTCAAGGTCGCGGGTACGATCGAAATAAACAATACCATCAACGATCGTTTTCTCGGCTTTTGCATAAATGCTTAATGGATTGTCGCTCCATACTACCACATCGGCATCTTTACCTGCCTTTAGGCTACCTACTTTTTCATCAACATGCAGCGCTTTGGCGGGGTTTAACGTTACCATTTTAAATGCATCTTCTTCACTCATGCCGCCGTATTTTACGCTTTTGGCGGCTTCCTGGTTCAGGCGGCGCGCCATTTCAGCATCATCTGAATTGATACATACATTCAATCCCACGCGTTGCATAATGCTGGCATTGTATGGAATGGCATCCGTTACTTCGGTTTTATATGCCCACCAGTCGCTAAAGGTAGAAGCGTTGGCGCCATGCGTTTTCATTTTGTCGGCCACTTTATAGCCTTCGAGTATATGCGTGAATGTATTTACGCGGAAGTTGAATTTCTCAGCCACCCGCATGGTAGCAGTGATCTCGCTTTGCACATAAGAGTGACAGGTAATGAAACGCTTTTTATTCATGATCTCAACCAGTGCATCCAGCTCCAGATCGCGGCGAACGGGTGCAGCAGTAGTAGTTGTTGTTGCAGCGCCTTTCTTTTTAGGAGTGGCTGTGGCAGCTTCCGATTCTTTACAACCTTTTTCATATTCGCAGGCGCGGGTAAAGGCATCCATCATCACTTCTTCAACACCCATACGGGTATCGGGGAAGCGATTGTTGTTTTGCGATGTGGTGCGTTTTACATTCTCACCCAATGCAAATTTGATAAAGGGATCAGCGCCTTTGAACTTTAGTTCTTCATCATTAACACCCCAACGCAATTTTATCAGCTGGGTTTGTCCGCCAATGGTATTGGCCGAACCGTGCAGAATATGGGAAGAAGTAACGCCACCGCTTAACTGACGATAGATATTGATATCCTCGGGATTGAGGTTATCGGCAATACGCACTTCTGAAGTTACCGACTGGGCGCCTTCGTTTATTGAAAAAGCTGCTATATGCGAGTGCTCATCGATGATACCGGGTGTTACGAATTTTCCGGTGGCATCTATTACTTTAGCACCAGCCTCGGGCAGGTTCTTACCTATCTGTGCTATTTTACCATTTTTGATGAGGACATCAGTGTTGGTAAGGTTGCCTTCTTTTTCGTTGGTCCAAACGGTACCGTTCTTTATTAAAATGGTTTCGGCCTGTGGTAATGAATCCCAGCCATAACCGTCGAAGGGATACGTTACTTTACCAAGAATACCTTGCGGTTTCTTTTTGGTAGTATCGGGTGCCGGGGTACCTGCTTTTGAGAAAGTAGCGCTCCAGAGCAGATTATTGCCATCGGCATCGATACCATTACCATTCCAGGTATCGCCGTTAACCGATCCGCCTAAACGAATGCTGGCGGCGCGGGGCTTCTTTTCAGTAGCAAAACTGATTGTCACCAGTTTGCCATCGAAGCTGAACTTTGTTTTAATGGTATCTTTTGCAATGATGCTGGCATCGGAAGTGCTTTTTACATCGAGCGTATAACTATTGCTGCCATTAGCGCCTTTTACATTTAATGTATACTGGCCGGCAACGGGTGCCCAGTTCTCGTCTTTAACACTGTATTTATCACCCTGCACCCAGTTTTGTAAGATCACCGTTTTTTCTTTGAACACTTCGCCATTTGTAATAATAAAGCTGGCTACTTTACCGGCATCCAGGCTGCCCACTTTATCATAAACACCCAATGCAGTGGCGGGTGTTTTGGTAAGCGCTTCCAGTGCTTTGGCTTCGCTCAGTCCTTTATCAATGGCTTTGCGCAGGTTGGTAAAAAACTGTTTGGTATCTTTTACATCGGCAGCGGTTATACAAAAAGGAATGTTGGCCTTTTCAAATGCGGCCAGGTTGGTGGGCGCCAGCTCCCAATGCTTCATATCGGCCAGCGAAACAAAACGCGCTTCGTTGGGATCTTCCACATCCATAGCCTGCGGAAAGTTCAACGCCAATATATAAGTAGCTTTTGTAGCTGCAATTTCTTTTATGCGCTGGTATTCGTTACCGCCACCTTTAATAATGTATTGAACGCCGAATTCATCACCAATACGATCGGCGCGCAGGTCGCTCCACTTATCATTGGCTTCAAAGATCTGTGGTAATGATTGTACCTCGTTCCAGGCTTTTAAGGTAAGGTTCACGCCTTCGGCCGTTGGATTTGATCTATACCACTGTGCATCGAGGTAAGTTTGGCGCAACAGGGCAACAGAACCCATCATAGAACCGGGATAGCTTTGGGTTGATGTGCCTTTGCTAAACGAATAGTGTGCCGATGCTTTTTCTTTCAGCATTACGAGGTTCTCTTTTTCGGTAGCCAGTGTAACCAGCGCGCCGGTACCACGGGCAATACCATCTTTTTGGTGAGTTAACACAGTTCCAAAACCAATGTCGCGCAAGGGTTTTGCCTTTGCGTCATCGGTGTTGAATAATTTGGCGGCATCCAAATCGCTTTTAATGGCCTGGTTCCAGCCAAATACCCCTTTTATATTTGAGGTAAGCTGAGCCGGGGCGCGAAAATCGAAGCCCCCACCCTGCCGTTGCGGCTGCGCAACGCCATAGTCGCTGTAAATATCAATAAACGAGGGGTAAATAAATTTACCGCTGCAATCAACAACAACGGCATCTTTAGGGATGGTTACCGATGTGCCTACCGCCACCACTTTACCTTCCCTAATGACCAGGGTGGCATTGGCGAGCGTTGTTTGTACATCCTTTACAATAGTAGCATTTGTAAACGCGAAACATTTTACCTGGGGGTCGGCTATGCCGTTCACTGGGAACGTTACCTGCGCCCGGGTGGCGGTTTGAATCAGGAGCATAAGGCCAAACAGGAAAAGGAGCTTTCCTGGGGGAAAGAAACAGTTCTCTCTCATGTGCTTTTGGTTTTAGTGATAATTCAGGAACACAAAAGCCGAATTTAGGTAAATGAACTAATTTAGTCGGGTTAAAAACTTCTTAACCGGTTAATACGCTACATGAACATCGCACAATACATCGATCATACCTTGCTAAAACCTGCAGCAACCACACATGAGATAAAAAACCTATGCGACGAAGCCATTCAGTACAATTTTTTTGCGGTTTGTGTGCCCCCACCGCTGGTAAAAAATGCCCGCAGGGTGCTTGCGAACAGTTCGGTTAAAACGGCAACGGTCATTGGTTTTCCTTTTGGCTATTCGGTTGGCCGGGCAAAACTGATAGAGGCGCAACAGGCAATACAGGATGGGGCCGATGAGCTGGATGTGGTTATTAACCTGGTTGCGTTGAAAAGCGAGGCCTGGCAATACCTGCAAATGGAAATGGAAGATATTGTGGAAGCCGCGCATGCTAATAACAAGCTGGTAAAAGTGATCATTGAAAGCGGTATACTTACCAATGAAGAAATAATAAAATGTTGTGAAATATATGCCAAAGTGGGTGTTGATTTTTTGAAAACCAGTACCGGTTATGCCGAAAAAGGGGCTACCATTGAGGCGGTGCAACTGATGCGCCAGCACCTGCCGTCTAATATTAAGATAAAAGCCAGCGGCGGCATTCGCACCTATGAGCAGGCCGAGCAGTATGTTAAGGTCGGGGCGAACAGGTTGGGATGTAGTGCGAGTGTGGCTATAGTTACAGGAGCTCCGCAGAATGGAGCGGCGGGATATTAAGAATAGGTTACAAGTTACAGGGGTACAAGTTGCAGGGAAAACAAATACAGGAGCTGGTTACCGGTTTCCGGTTACCGGGTTGTAGCAACTAAGTAATAGCTTACCTGCCGCCTGGCGAAAGGACTTGCAACCTGGAACTTCTTGAATTATCTTTGGCGAAGAATTTGCATAAAGATCGCTAGAGGCTGCATAAAACCATAAGTATCATTAAGTACCAGCTCAATTTATGCCAGCTTTTAAAATATATTTCAGATGAAATACCTTATTTGTTGCTCCTTATTGATCCTGTCCCACAGTTTGTTTGCACAAACACAAGTAGATTCAACAGACAGCAGTTCTGTAACTGTACATAAAGATCCGCGGATCGATATGCTGATAAAAAAGCAGATCCAGATCAATGAGCTTACCACCCGCGATGCCCGCCGCCATGTGCAGGGATATCGTATTCTGGTAATAAGCACCAACGACCGCAACAAGGCCAATAGCGCCAAAACAAAGATCTACCAGGAGTTTCCTGAATTGAATGCTTACCTTATGTGGCAAAGCCCTAATATGAAACTAAAGGTGGGTGATTTCAAAAGCCGCGAAGAGGCCGAGCCCTATCTTTCGGCCATTCAACGTTTCTTCCCCAATGGCGTTTACATCATTCGCGACATCATTGAGGTGAATCCTGATAAGTCGGGGACGCTTTAATAATCCTTACATCAAAAAATATTGAAAGGCGAGGCATTTTTACATTGTCTCGCCTTTTGCGTAAACAGCACACACATAAAATATTATAAACATACATAAGCCTTTAATTAATACATTTGCTTCCATCAAAACTAACGGCTGCTATGTATTTCTGTTATGTAGACGAAAGCGGAGATTGTGGTGCGTTTAATCCAGATACTCCTAAAAATACAGGCTCTCCTTATTTTATCTTAGTTGGTTTAATTGTGCATGCAGAGAAATGGAAGTTCTCCTTAGAAGTTTTTAAAACCTTCCGTAAAAAATTGGCTGCACAAAGCTATCTACCTTACGATGTGGAATTTCATTGTTCAGAAATGATTGATCCACATAAGATCAAAGCATATACTCAAATTAGTGTAGCCGATAGATGGAAAATGATAGAAGCTTTTGCAGAAAAGATCGGAGGAAATGATGCGTTCACCATAATAGCATCAGTGATCAATAAAAGAGAAAGTTCAATACCGCCAAACGAATACCTCACAGCCTCCATTACAAAACTATACCACGCTTATGATCATTTTCTGAAAGAAAAAAAGCAATATGGAATTGTATTGTTCGATAGATCGAATGTAGGAACAATACATTCACATGTTAGGAAATTGTTAGGCACTGGAGCTGAAGGAGATGCTATTCCTGGAATAAAAGTAAACCACGTAATTGAAGATCCTATTTTCCGCGTTTCAGTAGATTCTATGTTTATTCAGGCGGCTGATGTTATTGCATATACTTTGAAAGAAAAAGAGTTTCCGCAAACATCCAGAAAGAAATATCATGCAGATAGAATATTTACAAACAAGCTAAAAAGAATATGCTATTGCTCCGGCGATGTTAATGAAGGAATAATCATGACATAAAAAAACCCCGGTTCCAAACCGAGGACTTGTTCCGGGCTCCCAGAGCCGTACAGCTCCTTTGGTCCAGAGATTCAAAGATATACATTTTTTCAAATATATCCAAACATTATATTTCCCACTTGCTCATGCTTAACACTTTCCCCCTTTCCAATTATCTTTGTGGCTATGAGCACTTTGCAAAAGAAGATCCAAAGCCTGGCAAAAACATACTCTGCTGAGTTCATAGATATTCGCCACCATTTACATGCACATCCTGAATTAAGTTATCAGGAATTCGAAACCTCGCGTTTCGTTCAAAGTAAATTAAAAGAATTTGGGATCCCCTTTACTGTAATGGCCGAAACCGGTGTTGTTGGTTTAATAAAAGGTAAGAACCCTGAAAAGAAAGTACTTGCCCTGCGCGCCGATATGGATGCCCTCCCCATCACCGAACAAAACGATGTTCCTTATAAATCAAAGAACGAAGGCGTAATGCATGCCTGCGGTCACGATGTTCATACCACCTGTTTACTGGGCGCTGCAAAAATATTGCAGGAGTTAAAAGACGAATGGGAAGGAACCGTAAAACTCATCTTTCAACCCGGTGAAGAAAGAAACCCCGGCGGTGCCAGCATTCTTATTAAAGAAGGCGTACTGGAAAACCCAAAGCCTCAGGCTATATTCGGATTGCATGTTCATCCGCAACTGGAAATTGGAAAATTAAGTTTTCGCGGCGGACAGGTTATGGCCAGCGCCGATGAAATTTATATAACCATCAAAGGCAAAGGCGGTCATGCCGCTGCGCCGCATTTAACCGTTGATACCATTCTGATTGCCTCGCACCTCATTGTGTCGCTGCAACAGATCATCAGTCGTAACAGGAATCCGTTGTCACCTTCGGTATTGTCTATCTGTTCTATTCAGGGCGGCCATACCACCAACGTTATACCCAGCGAAGTAAAACTGATGGGCACCTTCCGTGCACTTGATGAAGAATGGCGTTTTAAGGCCCATGAGCTTATTCGCAAACAGGCCACAGAGTTAGTACATAGCATGGGCGCAGAAATTGACCTGCACATTGACGTGGGTTATCCTACAGTTTACAATAATGAAAAACTAACCGAAGTTGCCCGTGAATTAGCCGAGCAATACATGGGTAAAGAAAAAGTGGAGACTACCGAAGTGCGTATGGGTGCTGAAGACTTTGGTTATTATACCAATCACATTCCCGGTTGTTTTTACCGCCTTGGTGTTATGAATGTTGGCAAAGGCATTACGTCGGGCGTGCACACACCTACCTTTAACATTGATGAAAGCGCTATTGAAATTGGCACGGGTATTATGGCTTGCCTGGGTAGTGGAACAGAATATTAATTGATCTTATTACCATATAACAGACCCGGTGCTGCTAAACAGCACCGGGTTTATTTTTAATCCATTTTGGTAACCTGCGCCATTTCTCCCTTAAAAAACCGGGCATATTCTTGTTTACATGATCATTCACCGAGAGCTTTCGCTGCTCCTGTAGTTTAAGCACCAATGCAGCTGTGAATGTTTTGGTAATGGAAGCTATACAATAAACAGTTTGTTTATCATGGCGAATTTTTTTTTCTTCATGGCTATACCCGTATCCTTTATGCAATACTATTTTTCCTTCTTTGGCAACCAGTACCATGCCGCTAAACTCAGCATTAGCAACACTCTTTACAATAAGCCTATCTATTTTTCCGGCTTCATCCTGTGCAAGTAACGAACAGTTTAAAAAAAGACTGACTGTTACAAACAACAACAACTTTTTCATTGTGCAGTAATGGTTAATTAACTATCATTTCGAATTTAGAATACCATACTGAGAACGGATCGCCGGAGAAATGGTTAACCGTTTTCTTTGGTGCTTCTTTTTCCACCTCTACAACAGGAGCAGGCTGGCTATGATGGTCTTTATTACCGGCAATTAATGTTAATAATGCGATGGCTAGTGCTACTAGTACGAGTTGCATAAAAATTACTTTAAATTTTTTATACTAAAACCCGAAAGATTAATGGTTGTGTTGTCATCAACATCGAGCGCAAGACCTCTTATCCTCGCTTTTTTACTATCAAAATGGGAGCTGTTCAATTTAAGATTTAGATTATATACCACTAAATGCTCTTTCAGGTTGATACTTGAATTATCGCTTGAAAGTGTAAGCTGATTGATGAACTTACTATCATCATCATTGTACATGAGTAGTAAGGATTGTTTGTTCAAATGAATATTGTATGAGGGCGCCTGCGCACTGTCCTTAGCACCTTTTATTCTAACATGAGTATAGTTGGCCAGCACCTCGGTTGCAGCGGGAAAATGTAATTTTACCATTTGATGATTGCACTCGCCACGATCCATTTGATCATTGGTAAATGGAGTACTACTGCGAATGACAATCGTATCGCCCACCACCTGGTAAACAATACCTTTTTCCTCACCTTTCTTCACTTCAAACCTGCCGGTATTGCTGTTTACAAGTTCTACATCGCAAAGGCCGGATATAGATATGTACTTCGATGCGGGCAGGTTAACAGTGGTTAACTCAGCAGATTCGTCCCTTACAAAAGGCACATAGTCGCCCCGTTTGTATTTGGCATACACCATCAGGTTAATTGTAGCAGACAGAACAATGATGGTTAAAAATATTCCCAGTAGTATTTTATTGCTCGTTTTCATAACATTTGAGTGCTTTGTTTTGGCTTTGCATTAAGCAAAATGTTGTTTCTTGAATTTTTCAAACCGGGGTTTTAACTCTTCGGGATCCATACCCAGCAGAAACATAGTGCGAAAAACCTGCGGCAGGTCCTTCTCTACAAAATCATTTTTGCGATAGGTTTGCGCGTTCTTTATAGCGGTGGGTGAAACAAAATAACCAATGCCACGCTGGTTATGAATGATCTCCTGTTGCTGAAGAAATTCATAGGTACGCATCACGGTATTGGGATTAACTTCCAGTTGCACCGCAAGTTCCCGTACAGATGGTATACGCTCTTCAACCTTCCATTCCTTTAGCAAGATCTTCTCGCACACATAATCGGCAATTTGTAAGTATATAGCTTGCGATTCGCGGAATTGCATATTTAATAATTTAGGCGTTAAACTTCTTTTTCTTTCAACCTGAAATAAGTAACGGTCCAAAGTATCGGCGGCAGTGTGTACATCATTAGAAACAATAGGATTGAACTGATCCATTCAGGAAGGCGTATCATTAGTTCTTTACCGTTTTCCAATACCTTGTATACCGTAAACGGTTTGAAGAAACTACCATGCGGCATAAACGAATCAACGATCTTATGTTCCCAAAACACCAGCACCAAAAACACGATCAACCCCCATATTAGTGTTTTGATATAACTGTACTTTGCAAAGTATACTGACCCTAACAGGAAGATGGATTGTATAGAAAAATAAATGATCAAAACATAATAAAAGAGATTGACAGGGGAGAATGGACTAACAAATACATTTATAATTTCATTAGGGGCATAATTACCACTCCTTGTTTCCTCATACTTAGCAAGCATTAAACCATTCGCTACTTTCACCATAATGAAGTCGACCAAATAATACACAGCCGTGTAACAAATGAAGTATAATACAACGCTGAACAGCAGGGCCGTTAATAATTTTTCAAACAGAGATGCAGGTAACAGCAAATAAGCTATACCCTTAGGTCCATCGCCCAGATCATTGAATTGCATGCTGGCAAACAAACACCCGGTAAGGAACAGCCCAACAAAATAAGTTACGGACTGCATTTGAAGAACAAGTGGATTTCTATTGTCAACAATTATCACAAAAGAGTACCATAACACCAACAATCCGCCAACAGCGCCCAGCGACATCAGGTATCTTTTTTTATTCTCGTTCCAGTGTTTGCCTATATATAATAACCAACGGTTAAGATTGAAGTAGGAATTCATAGCAATAGTTTAAGCGTTAAAGACTGATTCAATGGCTTTGCCATTCAGCACAATGGCTTTGTACAATAATTCAAGATCGAGTTTACTTTCATCGCCATTGGTATTGTGTGTAATAACGGCGCTGCCACGTAAAGAAGGCTCGCGATACAGTGCCTTCTTTATTTCGTCGCTATCGTACGAAACATGGAACGACAGTTTGCGGGTGATGGCATCAACCGTATGATCGAACAGAATACGACCTTCATCGATGATAGTAACACGGTCAATAAGACTTTCAAGATCTTTTACCTGGTGGGTGCTAATGACAATGCATTTATTTTCGTCTACACAACCGGCAATTACTTTACGAAACTGGCTTTTGCTCATGATATCGAGCCCGTTGGTTGGTTCATCCATAAGCAGTACAGAGGTATTACAGGCCAGGCCAAAACTGATCAACACTTTCTTTTTTTGGCCATAACTCATTTGTTGCAAAGAATTACTACGGGGAATATCAAATTCAGTAATATACCGGTTGAATTGATCTTCATTGAATTTAGGGTAAAACGGAGCGGTATATTTTATTAGGTACTCGATGGGCATATCGGGCAAATAGAATTCCTCAGGCACCATAAACAGGTCGCGCAAAAAAGCGGGCTGGCGTTTGGCCGGGTTAAAGCCAAGCACATTCACCGTGCCTTCTTTGGGAAATAATAAACCAGCCATGTTTTTTAGCAGGGTGCTTTTACCGGTACCATTCTTACCAAGCAAACCGTAAATATGGCCGGGTTCCAGTTTAAGGCTAAGGCCGGTAAATATCTTTTTTTTCCGATACCCAAAATGCAGGTTTTGGATCTGTATCATGTTTGGCGTTTTAGTGTACTAGTTTAATAGTACACGCAAACATAAGAGCTTTTTCCGGATCGGCAAATGCAATTGGTAGAAAATTGTGATGAACGGAAGCGGCATGGATAGTTCCTGCTATAAATCAATACGTTGCCTTTTAATAACAATTATCCCTCATACGTTCATATAAAATAAAAAAGCCGCAGCTTTTAACTGCGGCATCACCTAAAGACGGTATATATTGATCAAATTATTGGGGCAAATACCTTTGCACCAGTCTGAAGATATAATCGCTTTTACAGGTTTCATTTCCCATTAACAATACCCAGCCTGTAGTCTCTGAACGGAGTATCCCTACCGGCGTTTTTTCATTATTCTTATATACATTGATAATGGCGGTCACACTGTTCTCTTTAGCAATTTCAACCTTTATAGGTGTAGCCTGTTTGATTAAAGCCATATTTAAACTATCCAGTTCTTTTCTATCTGAAAGCGGGATAAGTTTTTTTTCCTGAATACCCGGGGCACTAAAGATGGTGAGCTCAGCTTTGGTTATTTGCCCATTTGATCTTAATAATTTATAATCATCTTTATCGGTACGCTTATTAAAATAGGATATTATAATAGCCAAAAATGACAAGGTAGTAAGAACAGCAATGATTATGGAACTTTTATTCATAAAACCGGGGACTAATTTCGCGCGAATATAAATAATGATTGCAATGAATCCTACTTTAACGCGGCGTCATACTTATCATAAATATTCCGTTCGGTGATCTTCAATGTACTATAAGGGAAATTAGTTGGCTTGCAATCGCGGCCGCAAAACACAGGTATTTCAACCGGGCTGCTGGCAATACTTTTCATTTTCTCTTCAAGCTGTGAATTGATGTCAAACGCCCGGGTGCTTCTTAAATATGCTAACGCTTCATAAGCATTAACCGCCATCAGGTGGTTGGGCGAATACAACAGACTGCTAATGGTTGCATATTCTTTTAACTTCAGTAACTGAATAAATAAGCCATCTGCTTCTTTATTGTGGTAAGAACCGGCCTGCAAATAAGTAGCAGTAAATATTTCATCTTTCAACTGCCGGTTAGTTACATCGGGCATGAATTTATAAGCCGTATATTTTTGTTCTGCCTCATTGAACAATGATTGATACAAGGTATCTACAACAAGGCTATCGCAATTGGCACAACCATATACAGGAAAATCAACGTCATTCACCAGGCCTTTTAAATATACGAAATCAAAAAAAGGAATAGTTGTATTTTCCACCGCACATTTCCTTTTGGCTGTATTCTTAATTACAAACTTCTTATAAATTATTTTGTCATCAATAACAGTAAGCCAGATGTCGGTGGCCATATAACCTGCATTCTCATCAATTTTAAATTCCTTCAACCCAATTATACCGGCCTGCATATTTTGCGATTGTACCAGGTCGTTCTTATCGGCATCCTGTACAAATTCTTTGTACTGCATATCCATGTTATACAGCTTACTTACATAACGAAGGTTTTCTTTATCCTGTTTTACCGACTTATTCGTAATGGTAACCGGCTTCACTGAATTGCAATATGTTTTCAGGAAAAGGATAAAAGAGTCTATTCTTTTAACATTCTTTGCATAGAACCTGTTTTGGGTGCCGGAAGCTGTTTGCGCATTTGTTGCCAGGCTAAGTATAAGGAGATATAATATAACGGCGATCCCTGCCAATTGATTAAACCGGCTCATTGATTATGTTTATGGTATTAGAGCAATTCTTGTACCCCCTGGCCAAGCTTGACCTAAGTCAATTAATTTCTTATTATACAGGAATTTATAACGAGGATCGTTCAACCCAATTTTGCCATCTTTTAATTTATCAAATCTACCGGTTTAATCTTTTAAGCCTTCATTCAATTGGATTTTGCCATCGTTCAATTTATCAAATCGACCTATTTAATCTTTTAAGCCCTCATTCAATTGGATTTTGCCATCGTTCAATTTTTCAAATCGACCTGTTTAATCTTTTGAGCCATCATTCAATTCGATTTTATCATCGTTCAATTTTTCAAATCGATCGGTTTAATCTTTTGAACCATTGTCCAATTCAATTTTACTGTTATTCAATTTATCAAATTGATCAATTCGATCTGTTAAGCCATCGTTCAATTTATCAAATCGACCCGTTTGATCTTTTAAGCCATCGTTTAATCCATTTAACTAACGATTTAATGTTACGAATCGATCGGTTCAATCTTCTGAGCCATCGTTCAATCCGTTTAACCTGCCATTTAATATTACGAATTGGTCGGTTCAATCTTTTGAACCATCACTCAATTCAATTTTACCGTCGTTCAATCCATCAAATGATCAATTTGATCATTTGAGCCATCATTCAAACTGAAAACATAGGTCTCCAATCTATTTTCTCACAACAACCTGTAGGGTTTTGCGGAATCCCGACAGGAAAAGAGAATTCCTTAAGGGTTTTGCGAATTCCCGAAAGGTTCTAGGGATTCCTTCAAGGCTTTGCAAATTCCCGAAAGCTTTTGCGATTTCCTGACAGGAAAACAGAATTCCTTCAAGGTTTTGCGGATTCCCTGAAGGTTTTACAAACTCCCGTAAGGTTTTGAGGATTCCCGTAAGGTTTTGCGAATTCCCTTAAGGTTTTGAGGATTCCCGCAAGGAAAACAGGAAACCATCCTGAACTAAAAACTGAGAACTTAAAACTAAGAACCCAAAACCACAAAACACCCTCATTATAAACACTTTATATACAACCGAACGAACATATGTTTCCCCACCGCAATCAGGTAACCCGTTTTGCCGTAAATTGCGCGCCAATTGTTCTTAACTAAATTCCGTGAATTGCCCCATGTGCGCTATTAATTCATATCTAATTGATTGAAAATGTGTTCATGGTAAGCCCAGTTCAATCCCAAATGTGGTGGGGTACCTGGTGAAAAATTAAATAATAACTGATGAAACGTCCATTCCAAAATTTTCATTACGCATTTAAATCAATGAAAATTTTGGAATGGTAAGTTCCATCTGGCTAAAATAAAATTATTAATATCAGATGAAAAAAGAACTGCGAAAGGAATCAGCCTTAGAGTATCATGCAAAGGGCCGTCCTGGTAAGATTGAAGTTATCCCAACCAAAGAAGCAAAAACTCAACGCGACCTGTCGCTTGCCTATTCACCCGGTGTAGCCGAGCCCTGTCTCGAAATTCACGCAAACCCGGAGTCTGTTTATAAATATACCGCCAAAGGAAATCTTGTTGCCGTTATCAGTAACGGTACGGCCGTTCTTGGTTTGGGCGATATTGGCCCCGAAGCCGGGAAACCTGTAATGGAAGGTAAAGGCGTATTGTTCAAAATATTCGCCGATATCGATGTATTCGACATTGAGATCAATGAAAAAGATCCTGTGAAGTTTGTTCAAATAGTTAAAGCGCTGGAACCTACTTTCGGCGGCATTAACCTCGAAGATATAAAAGCGCCCGAGTGCTTTTACATTGAGCAGGAGCTGAAAAAGCAAATGAAAATTCCGGTGATGCACGATGATCAGCACGGTACCGCCATCATTAGCGCTGCCGCGGTACTGAACGCACTGGAAATACAAAAGAAAAAAATTGAGAAATGTAAGTTCGTGGTAAATGGCGCCGGCGCCGCCGCCATTGCCTGCATAAAATTATACGAAGCCCTGGGCGCGCTTCGCGAAAACATCCTTGTTTTCGATAGTAAAGGCCTTATTCACGAAAGCCGCACCGACCTCGATGAACTGAAAAAAGAATTCATTTCTAAAGGCAAGAACGTAACGCTTGAGCAATCGCTCGATGGTTGCGATGTATTTATTGGTCTTAGTAAGGGCAATGTATTAACGCCAGACATGGTAAAGAGCATGGCCAAGAACCCACTGGTGCTGGCTATGGCCAACCCCGATCCTGAGATCACGTACGAAGCCTGTACCAACGCCCGTAAAGATGTTATTATGGGTACCGGCCGCAGCGATTATCCTAATCAGGTTAATAATGTGTTGGGCTTTCCATTCATTTTCCGTGGCGCCCTCGACGTTCGTGCTACGCAAATCAACGAAGCCATGAAACTGGCTGCTGTTAAAGCGCTGGCCGAACTGGCTAAAAGCCCTGTGCCCGATATCGTTAACATTGCCTATAACGAAAAGAACTTATCGTTTGGCCCCAACTATATTATTCCCAAACCACTGGATCCACGTTTGTTGAGCACCGTTGCCCCGGCCGTTGCCAAAGCAGCCATCGAAAGCGGTGTTGCACAAACGAAGATCACCGATTGGGAAACCTATTCAATTGAACTTGATAAACGCCTTGGTTTAGATAACCAGTTGATGCGTGTGCTTGGCGCCAAAGCCCGCCGCAATCCTAAACGACTGATCTTTGCTGAAGCCGATAACGTTAAGATCTTAAAGGCTGCACAGATCGCTACGGAAGAAAAGATCTGCTATCCCATACTGTTAGGTGACGAAAAGAAGATCAGACAGATGGCTTTAGAGCACAATATCGACCTCGATGATATGGCCATCATTGACCCGCGCGATGATGAGTATGAAGAAAAACGCAAACAGTACGGTGAACTGTTCTTCAAAAAACGCCAGCGCAAAGGCGTGAACCTGTATGAGGCCTGCAAAATGATGAAAGACCGCACCTACTTTGGTTCTATGATGGTGGAGTGTGGCGATGCCGATGCTGTGATCAGCGGTCTTACCCGCAACTATGCTGAAGCCATTCGTCCCGCATTGCAGGTTATTGGTATGGAAGAAGGCGTTAAGAAGATAGCCGGTATGTACCTGCTGCTTACCAAAAGAGGTCCGTTGTTCCTGGCCGATACTACCGTGAACTTCAACCCAACAGCAGAAGAACTGGCCGATATTACCTTACTGGCGGCTAAAGAAGTACGCAGCTTTAACCTGGTGCCTCGTATTGCCATGCTGAGCTATTCAAACTTCGGAAGCAGCGATTCACCTGAAGCCAAGCTGGTAGCCAAAGCAAAAGACATTGTTAAGCAAAAAGATCCTTCTATTATTATAGACGGTGAAATGCAGGCGAGTATCGCTTTCCGTCAGGATATTCTTCGTGAGAACTATCCGTTCAGCGAGTTGGTTGATCAGGAAGTGAACACCCTCATTTTCCCCAACCTGGCTGCAGGTAATATTGCCTACAACCTCATGAAAGAGATTGGCGGCGCCGATGCAGTTGGCCCCATTTTGCTGGGATTGAAAAAACCAGTGCACGTACTGCAATTGGGCAGTTCGGTTCGCAGCATTTATAACATGGCGCTTATTGCCGTTATTGATGCCCAACTGAAATGCGACGGCCAAAACCAGGAATCGGCTAAAAAGCCCTGGTGGAAAAAGAAGTAAACCCGGCCCGCCCCGGCGGACCGAATGAAGAATGTTGAATGTGAAATGTAAAATGAAGAAGTAAATACAGTTCCGGATCCGGTTGACCGGGACATATAAGTTGCAGGTTACAGGTTTCGGGTTACAGGGAAAATTCATTTATACCCCCTTGTAACCTGCAACCTGAAACCTGTAACTATTTCATAGCTAACCCAACAAAAAGCCCCTCTTTTGCGTTTTGAGGGTTAAGCCGTACTTTTACACTATTGCTTATATATCATGACGTTATTTACCGAATTTGGCCGTTACCTATTGATGCTTAAAGGAATGTTTTCGAAACCAGAGAACATGAAAATGTATTGGAAGGAGCTGATGCACCAATGTAACGAAATAGGTATTGGCTCACTGGGGATCGTAATCATCATTTCTTTTTTCATGGGGGCGGTATCTGCCCTGCAAACAGCCTATCAGTTGGTTAGTCCGGTAATTCCCATGAGTACCGTAGCCCAAATTGTGCGCGATACGGTGATTTTGGAGTTTGCCCCTACCCTGGTATGTATTGTGTTGGCAGGTGTGGTAGGCAGTAAAATAGCCAGTGAGCTGGGTAATATGCGGGTGAGCGAACAAATTGATGCACTGGAAATTATGGGCATCAATACAAGGGCCTATCTGGTATTGCCTAAAATAATGGCTTCGATCATTGTAATCCCCCTGCTGGTGGTACTTTCGGCCGCATTGGGTATTTATGGCGGACAGCTGGCATCAACCACCGCAGGTATTTTGTCGCCTTCCCAATATGAAACAGGCTTGCTGCAGTATTTTCAGCCTTATAATGTGTTCTTCGCCCTGGTAAAAGCTTATACGTTTTCTTTCCTTATTTCCAGTATACCAGCTTATTATGGTTATCATGTTGAAGGTGGCGCCCTGGAAATTGGCAGGGCTAGTACCAAGTCGGTGGTAGTAAGTTGTGTGAGTATTTTAGGCGCCGATTACGTGCTGGCCGCAATATTGTTGCACTAGTTAAAGCTTTTAGCGAATTTTGATTTGTAGCATGAACTCATAAACCATGATTGAAGTAAAAAACATAAAGAAAGGATTTGGTGAGCGAACCGTATTGAACGGCGTTAGCGTTACCATGCAGGCAGGTAAATGTAACCTCATTATCGGCGCCAGTGGTAGTGGTAAAACGGTGTTTATGAAACTTATGGTGGGGTTAATGGTTCCCGACCAGGGCGAAATATGCTATGATGAGAAAGATTTTAATAAACTGAACAACGAAGAGAAAAAAGAAATTCGTCAACAGATAGGCATGCTGTTCCAGGGTTCGGCGTTGTTCGACAGTTTAACTGTTGAGCAGAACATTATGTTCCCGCTGAACATGTTCACCAAGGACACCTATGCCCAGAAATTAAAACGGGTGAACGAGGTACTTGAAAGAGTACGCCTGAAAGATGTGAACAGGAAATTCCCTGCTGAGCTAAGTGGTGGTATGAAAAAACGCGTAGGTATTGCACGCGCCATTGTATTAAACCCCAAGTATCTTTTCGTTGATGAGCCCAACTCGGGTCTCGATCCGCAAACCTCGCTGGTTATTGATAAACTGGTGCAGGAGCTCACTTTAGAATATAATATTACCACGGTGGTGAACACCCACGATATGAACAGCGTAATGGAAATCGGCGATCATATCATCTTTATGTACCAGGGTAAAAAAGAATGGGAAGGCAGCAACAAAGAGATCATTTTTAACAAGAATGAGCGCCTGAACGAATTCATTTTCGCCTCTGAGTTCTTAAAAGACGCCAAAGACATGCGTATGCTTGAGCAAACCGGTAAAATTGATAATAACCGGGATATGGATAAATTAATTGGCTAATGTGCTAATATGCGAATGTGCTAATTAATACAGTTCCGGCTCCAAGCCCTGTATTTGCTTGCAGCTGTATTTATTTCACGTTTCACGATTAGCGAAGCCTTGAATTTTGCGAGGTATTGCCGATTCACGATTGCCGACTGCCGTTTCCCGTTTCACGCCCACTTGCCACTCACTACTAGCTACTTGCCAATCACCGGCAACGTTTGCGCAATTAGATGTATTCATTAGCACATTAGCTAATTATCACATTAGCTAATTAGCCCATTATCCCCTATTTTTGCACACCCGATAAATTCGGTATTAAAAATTCCGCTGATGAGTATTTTAGTAAACAAACAATCAAAGATCCTGGTGCAGGGCTTTACCGGTACAGAAGGTACCTTTCATGCTACTCAAATGATAGAATATGGTACTAATGTAGTAGGTGGCGTTACACCAAACAAAGGAGGCACATTGCACTTAGACAGGCCGGTATTTAATACCGTAGCGGAAGCAGTAAGTGAAACCGGGGCTAATGTGTCAATCATATTTGTACCACCGGCTTTTGCCGCTGACGCTATCATGGAAGCTGCCAATGCCGGCGTTGAACTGATAGTATGTATTACAGAAGGTATTCCAGTGCAGGACATGGTTAAAGCCAAATTATACCTGCAAGGAACAAAATCACGCCTTATTGGTCCCAACTGCCCTGGTATTATCACTGCCGGTGAATGCAAAGTAGGTATCATGCCTGGCTTCGTTTTCAAAAAAGGTAAAATTGGTATCGTTTCTAAATCAGGTACCCTCACTTATGAAGCTTCTGACCAGGTTGCTAAAGCCGGTTTAGGTGTTTCTACAGCTATAGGTATCGGTGGCGACCCCATCATTGGTACAACTACCCGTGAAGCGCTGGAAATGTTCATGAACGATCCGGAAACTGAAGGTGTAGTAATGATCGGTGAAATTGGTGGTGGCATGGAAGCTGAAGCAGCCCGTTGGTATAAAGAGAACGGTAAAAAACCAGTAGTGGGTTTCATTGCCGGTCAAACAGCTCCTCCCGGACGTAGAATGGGTCACGCCGGCGCTATCGTTGGCGGTGCAGAAGATACAGCTGCAGCTAAAATGAAGATCATGGAAGAATGTGGTATCACTGTAGTAAGCAGCCCTGCTGATATTGGTGTTACTATCGCTAAGATCCTTAAGAAGTAAGATTTAACTTACTATATATAAAAGTGCCACGCCTTAAAGGTGTGGCACTTTTTTCTTTTACACCCTTCCCAACTGCCCCCCACACCCGATACAAATAAATACACACATAAAAAAACCTCCCGGTGCATTGGGAGGTTTTTCTTTTTATAAAAGAGTGCATTAATATGGTTTGTATGTTCTTACATATTCAGCCAGTTCCTCTTTCGATTTGCTAAAACTGAACACAGTATAAACAATAAAATAATTCTTGGGGTCAAGGGTTTTACCATACATGTACTTGGCAATTTCCAGCTTGCTGGCTTCAAAAGAAAATGTTGCCAGCAATGTTTTGGCCTGTGCCGAAGTAAACCAATTCTGATCGATACCCGTTCTGGCAATAGCCTTGCGTGAATCATCAAAACTTTCGCGGCGGATAGCTTCTATAAACGCACCAAAGGTGTTATCGTTCATAGGTTGAGGTGGCGGCGGTGGCGCAGGCGGGTAATTATTGTTAGGATAGTTGTTATTAGGGTTATTGTTATTTCGTGGCGGCCAGTTATTATTGTTGTTACCGTTGTTGCCATTATTGTAACCACCATTATTGCCATTGTTATATCCACCATTATTACCATTGTTATAGCCCCCGTTATTACCATTATTGGGGTAATTGTTCCTTACGTCATTGCGGGCATCATAATACTGATTATCGGCCATTTGCGCCTCATCGTACATGGCACGGCCAAACCGGTTAATAACAATGTCTATAAAAAACCTGGGTTTCACATACACGCCCTTGTTATATAACATTACCCGTTTAAAAGGAAATACTTTGGTGAGTATCGATACCTTTATCAAATGATTACCGGGTCGCAGATCGCGCAATACAAAAGCAGTAGTGTAATCCTTATAATCGGTATAAACTTTGCCATCGATCTCAATCATTATTTCGTCACTGCTTAAATTAGTAATGCTTAAAATGCCATCACTATTACCAGCGTGAGCCCGCGCCACAAAGGCCAGTACGATAAAAAGGGTTTGGATAAACGTTTTTTTCATGTTGGGTGTTTTTCGGGCACAAAGGGTCATATTGTGCCTTGATCCATATAGAACGAAAACCCGGGTATTTACGTTGCATAATTCATAGAATAAAATTTATATTTATTATTAATATATATAATATACCCCGCACGCTTTGCCCGTTTGCCCTAACGCCCGTTCCCCGGTACTTTAACTTTTTAGTGTGTGTAAATAATTGGCATCTTGCATCGGTTTATAGTAATTGGAAGTCAATCTTCTACCCAGAGACCCGGATTAATAAATTGTATAAAACTTGGCGTAATGATTATTAAGAGAATTTTATCGCTTGTTTGTTCAACCATGCTTATTTTGGTAGCAAACGCGCAACAAAAGATGAAAATGTACGAGAAAGAATGGAAACAGGTAGATAGCTTTATTCAAAAAGCCGGACTTACCGAATCGGCCCTTACCGCCGTTAATAACATTTATTCACAGGCTAAAAAAGAAGGCAACGATGCACAGGTAATAAAAGCCCTGTTATACCGTGCCGAATTACAGCAGTACAAAGAAGAAGAGGCCGTTAAAAAAAGCATTCTGCAACTGGAAACAGAAATTACCGCCTCAAAAGATCCCGTAAAAGCCGTTTTACAAAATGTAACCGCCCAAAAATACTGGACCTGGTTCCAGCAACACCGCTGGCAGTTATATAACCGCACTCAAACCATCAACTTTCAAAAAGATGACCTGGCTACCTGGAGCACCGAAGATTTTCATAAAAAAATAGGGGAATTATATCTCGCTTCACTTAGCAACGAAAAATTACTACAACAAACCAAACTTGAACCCTTTGACCCCATAATCATAAAAGGGAATGTTCGTCACTTACGCCCTACCCTGTTCGATCTGTTGGCGCACCGCGCACTTGATTATTTCAAGAACAATGAACGCAACATTAAAAAAGCGGCAGATGCTTTTGAGATCGATGATGAAATAGCATTTGCCGATGCCAAAGAATTCATGGGCCATAAGTTCACAACAACCGACAGCCTGTCACTGCAATTCAAAGCCCTGCAACTGTACCAACGCCTGTTGCAATTTCATGCAGCTGATACAAAACCCGATGCTTTTATTGATGTTGACCTGGCAAGAATAGAGTATGTATACAGCAATGCTGTAATGGAAAACAAAGAAGCCTTGTATATAAAAGCGCTTGAGCAGGTTGGTAACAAATATCAATTTATTCCCGCGGCTACCCAGGCCTGGTATTTACTTGCCCAATGGCATGTTACCCAGGGCGCTCAATACAATCCGGAACATGGCGATACCAACCGCGATGACTATTTAAAAGCAATGAGCATTTGCGATAAAGTGATCGTTCAAAAAGACAGCAGCGAAGGAAAACTCAATTGTCAGAACCTCGTACGTGAGATCACCCGCCGGGAGCTAAACCTGCAAACAGAAAGAGTAAACGTGCCCGGCCAGGCCTTTCGCACATTACTAAGCTGGCGCAATTTTACCCAACTAAGTATTCGAGTGGTAAAATTGGATGCTAAAACAAGGGAGTCATTAGGCAACAACACCTGGGATGATGAATACTGGAAAAAACTCCTAAAATTACCTGCCGTAAATTCATTCCGTACAACCCTGCCCGATACCCGCGATTATCAAAAGCATGCTGTAGAATTAAAGATCGATGCATTGCCTGTTGGCGAATATGCATTGGTTGCCAGCGTTGACGCTGATTTTTCTATACCCAAAAACCAATTGGCTGTACAACAGTTTTATGTTTCGAACATTGCTTACATCAACAAAGGTTCCGAATACTTTGTTGTAAACCGCGAAACCGGCAGCCCACTGGCCAATGCCAAAGTACAGGTATGGACCCATACCTACGATTACAATGTTCGTAAGTATACCGATACCAAAGGGCAAAGCGGTGTTACCAACGACAACGGACTTATTACACTTAGCAATTTTGCAGACCGTTCCGACCGTAATTATAAACTTGAAATAACTACCGGCAATGATCGTCTGATGCTGGAAGATTACATGTATAATTACACGTGGGCGGGTACCGAAGCGGAAGAAAAAATGACGAAGGTGGCCCACCTGTTTACCGACCGCTCTATTTACCGGCCGGGACAAACCGTATACTTTAAGGGTATATTGCTAAGCTATAATTCAAAAACGCGCGAGAACACTATTCTTCCCAATTTTGCAACCACTATAACCTTAAACGATCCTAACGGTCAGCAGGTTGGTTCAATACCTGTTACCACTAATGAATTTGGTGCCTATTCGGGAAAGTTTACCCTGCCAAC
Source organism: Niastella sp. OAS944 (assembly GCA_024809215.1). GTDB lineage: Bacteria > Bacteroidota > Bacteroidia > Chitinophagales > Chitinophagaceae > Niastella. The sequence continues at coordinate 1,736,020 of JANUBW010000001.1, forward strand.
CAATGTGCTGAATGGCGCATTCTCCATTCACGATAATGAAGCAGGCAGCAGCTTCAATATTTCGGTTGAAGAATACAAACGCCCCAAATTTCTGGTTGAACTTAACAAACCCACAGGCACCTATAAGTTAAATGAGAACATTACCGTAAATGGTACAGCAAAAGCTTATGCCGGTAATGTGATCGATGGCGCCAAAGTAAAATACCGCGTTGTACGGGAGACCATCATGCCTTTATGGTATGGCAGGTGGGGTAAAATGATATGGCCGCCTTATGGCCAGCAGGAAATGGAAATAGCCCACGGCGAATTAACAACAGACGCCAAAGGTGAATTCCATATTCAGTTCAAAGCAATACCCGATAATAAAGTAGCTAAAAAAGATCAACCTACTTTCTACTACAAGGTATATGCAGATGTTACTGATGTAGCCGGTGAAACCCGAAGCGGCAATACCGATGTGGCAGTGGCTTACCAGGCCTTGAAGCTGAATTTGCAAGGGCCCGACAAACTGCATACAGACAGTTTGAACCGCATTAGCATCAGCTGCACCAACCTGAACGACCTGTTTGAAAAAACAACAGTTACCGTTTCAATACATAAACTGAAAACACCCGACCGTGTTTACAGAAAACGCAACTGGCCCCAGCCCGATCAGTTTATTTTTACACAAGCTGAATACTACAGCCTGTTCCCATACGATGAGTATAAAGATGAGAACCAACCCGCAAAATGGGAGAAAGCAGAAAAGGTAGCTGAAAGAACTGATACAATAGCCGACGGCAAACCTTTCACCATCAACCATTCTCCTTTAGCTCCCGGCTGGTATGTTATTGAAGCCATTACAAAAGACAAATATGGCGAAGAAGTGAAAGACATAAAGTATGTACAACTGTACAACCAGTCTATTATAAGCTCTGTAGCATCGGGCGATGTTGAGAGCGGTAAAACAACTGTAACACCAGGCGAAAAAGCTACTTACCAGGTAAACACTACGCTGGATAATGTTTTTGTGCTGCACGAGGTTAGTAAAAAAGACGGTAAGAACAGAAGCTTTATCACGCTGAATAAAAACAGCCGTTCATTTGAAATACCGGTTACCGACACCGACCGCGGTGGCTTTGGTATTACCATTGCCTTTATAAAACACAACCGCTCATACACTGATTATCTGCAGTTCGATGTTCCTTATGATAACAAAGAGCTGAGCATTGCTTACGAAACCTATCGCGATAAAGCCCTGCCCGGCAGCGAAGAGAAATGGAAAGTGAAAATAAGCGGATTGAAAGGCGATAAGGTGGCCGCCGAAATGGTTACCGCTATGTACGATGCCTCGCTCGATCAGTTTAAAAAACATTTTTGGCATAAACCCAATCTGTGGCCTCATTTTTCAGCAGACGGAACCTGGAGCGACATGTATTGTTTTGGAACAGTACAATCGCAAGAGAAATACAATAATGCTGATACCTATATTGATGTAAATAAAACTTACGATGCGCTGGGAATTTCAATAGCTTATGGTAACGAAAGGGGCATTCGTATAGGGGCAGGCAGAAGAGAAGTAGCTCTTGCCGCGGCTGCACCTGAAGCTGCAAAAAAAATGGTGAGCGCTTCTGTTGCGAAGGAAGAAGCAGCAGCCGATGACAAAGCACCTTTGGCCTATGAACCAATAAAAGAACCGGTAGAAGATGCAGCCAAAGGCAATGAAGGTGGCGTACAAATTCGCAAGAACTTCAATGAAACGGCCTTTTTCTTCCCCCACCTGCATACCGATGCCGATGGCAATATTGAATTTTCGTTCACTATGCCCGAAGCGGTAACGCAATGGAAATGGATGAGCCTGGCCCATACCAAGGACCTGTCGCTGGGTTACAATGAAAAAACCATTGTAACGCAAAAAGACCTGATGGTTCAACCCAATGCCCCACGTTTTTTACGCGAAGGCGATCGCATGAACTTCAGCGCTAAAATTGCCAACCTTACCGATAAAGAAATTACCGGCCAGGTACAATTGCAATTGATAGATGCTACCAATAACCAATCCGTTGATGGCTGGTTCAAGAACGTAATGCCCAACCAGTACTTTACCGTTGCGGCCAAACAAAGCGTTCCCGTTACCTTCAGCATTGAAATTCCTTACCAGTATAACAAACCGCTTATTTATAGAATTGTTGCCAAAGCCGGCGCTATCAGCGATGGCGAAGAAGCCATGCTGCCTGTAGTGAGCAACCGTATGCTGGTAACTGAAAGTTTACCGCTGCCTGTACGTGGTAACACCACCAAAAACTTTACGTTTGAAAAGCTGGTGAAAAGCGGCAGCAGCGAAACGCTGAACAACCATTCGCTTACTGTTGAATATACAAGCAACCCGGCCTGGTATGCGGTACAGGCATTACCCTACTTAATGGAGTACCCGTACGAATGCGCCGAACAAATATTCAATCGCTATTATGCCAATGCACTGGCCAGCACTATTGCCAATGCTTCACCAAAGATCAAAGAGATCTTTGAGCGTTGGAAAAATGTTGATTCTGCTGCCCTGTTAAGCAACCTGCAAAAGAACGAAGAACTGAAGTCAGTGCTGTTACAGGAAACACCCTGGGTATTACAGGCTAAAAATGAAGCCCAACAGAAAAAGAACATTGCCCTGTTGTTCGATCTGGTACGCATGAGCGGTGAGCTTAATAAATGGATTCACAAACTACAGGAGCTGCAAAGCAGCAATGGTGGTTTTGTATGGTTCAAAGGCGGTCCCGATGATCGTTATATTACCCAATACATTTTAACCGGTATTGGCCACCTGAAAAAATTAAAGGCATTACCAAAGAACGATGTACTGGATGCAATCATCAGTAAAGCACTTCCTTACCTCGATGCCCGTATGAACGAAGACTATAAGGAAATGCTGAAACACAAAACCAAACTGCCACAGGACGACTATATAAGCCCGCTGCATATTCAATACCTGTATATGCGCAGCTTCTTCCCCGAAAGTGGTGTACCTGGTGGTGTATTGAAAGCCTATACCTATTACCGCACCCAATCGCAAAAGGCCTGGTTAAAACAAAGCCGCTATATGCAGGGCATGATCGCCTTATCATTACACCGCACCGGTGATGTGCAAACGGCTAAGAACATTGTAAAGTCATTAAAAGAAAATGCCCTTACAAATGAAGAAATGGGTATGTACTGGAAAGATTTTACCGCTGGTTATTACTGGTACCAAAGCCCTATTGAAAGCCAGGCGTTAATGATCGAGACCTTTAGCGAAGTAACAGCCGACATTACAGCTGTGAATGATATGAAATTATGGTTGCTGAAACAAAAGCAAACCCAGGACTGGAAAACCACCAAAGCAACGGCCGATGCCTGTTATGCCTTGTTGTTACAGGGTACCGATCTGTTGGTGAATACACCTGAAGTAACCATTAACCTGGGCAATACAGCCATCAGCAGCAAAGATCAGCAACAGGAAGCCGGCACCGGTTATTTCAAAAAAGTGTTCGATGAAAAACAAGTGAAGCCAGAAATGGGTAACATAAAAGTTACTGTTTCTTCGCCCAATAAAGAAGCCAATGCAGGTGCAAGTTGGGGCGCAGTTTACTGGCAATACTTCGAAAACCTCGATAAAATAACACCGGCAGCTACGCCATTGCAACTGACCAAGAAGTTATTCATTGAAAAGAATACCGATCGCGGTCCGGTTTTACAACCCATCAATGAAGGCGATGCTATTAAAGTAGGCGACAAAGTGAAAGTGCGTATTGAACTTCGTGTTGACCGCAGCATGGAATATGTACACATGAAAGATATGCGCGCTGCCTGTATGGAACCGGTGAACGTGATAAGCTCATATAAATGGCAGGGCGGCCTTGGTTATTATGAATCAACTAAAGATGCAAGCACCAACTTCTTCTTTGGCCAGTTACCCAAAGGCACGTACGTGTTTGAGTATCCCCTGTTTGTAACGCATACCGGTACTTTCAGCAACGGCATTACTACTATTCAATGTATGTATGCTCCTGAATTTACCAGCCATAGCGAAGGCGTGAATGTGAAAGTAGATTAATAGAATTCTAAGTATAAAACAAAGAAGGTGTCCCGGTTCAATTCCAGGGCACCCTTTGTTTTTCATGACTATTCGTTCGGGGCCAAGATAGTCCCATTTCCCTCTACTAAATCTGTGTAAATTCTCATTTGTAATTGAGATTTTTCCCGGCAACCAGTAACCGGTAACTGGTACCAGCAACTTTATTGCAAAATACTTCCTGCCCGACCAAAGTCTCCTTCAATTAATTTCCACCGCCTTACTTTTGCAGTATGCATGTTGATATTTTACTTATTGGCCAGGGTATTTGCGGAACATTCCTAAGCTGGGAGTTACAAAAAGCTGGTTATTCCTTTCTGGTTATCGATGATAATAACGCCGGCACCGCATCAAAAGTGGCGGCTGGTATTATAAACCCCGTTACCGGCCGGCGAATTGTAAAAACCTGGATGATTGATGAGGTGATGCCTTTTGCCTGGCAACAGTATACCAGCCTGGGCAATCAGTTGCAGATAACCGCCATTGAGCAAAAAGATATCATCGATCTTTTTCCAACGCCGCAAATGAAGCTGGCCTTTGAAAAACGCTATGCCGAAGACACGCAATATTTATCGCTTGGTACCAATGACCACGCCTGGAGCAATTACTTCAATTACGATTTTGGGTATGGCGTTATTACCCCCTGTTATTTGGTAAACCTGCAAGGGCTGTTACAAGCTTACCGACAGTCATTGGCAGCAGGTAATAATTTGATTCAGGAAAAATTCGATCATACGCAGCTGCAGGTGCAGCCCCATAAAGTACAGTATAAAGACATCACCGCACAACGTATTATATTCTGTGATGGCATTTCTTCATTCAGCAATCCCTGGTTCAGCAACCTGCCTTTTGCACCCAATAAAGGCGAAGTGTTGCTGATAGAAGCGAACGATATGCCCACCAATAACATCTTTAAAAAAGGGATCAACTGGGTACCCTGGCGCGATAATATTTTTTGGGTAGGCTCCTCTTACGAATGGGAGTTTACCAGCGACGCCCCTACCGATCTGTTTCGCGAAAGGACCCTGGCTACTCTTAAGCAATGGATAAAAGCGCCCATTCGCCTGCTTGAACATACCGCAGCGGTACGCCCGGCCACCCTTGAACGGCGCCCGTTCATTGGGTTTCACCCAACACAACCAGCCATAGGTATTTTCAATGGTATGGGTACCAAAGGTTGCTCGCTGGCGCCGTTTTTTGCCCCCCAATTGGTACAACATATTCAGCATCAAAGCCCATTACTGCCCGAAGCCGATGTTCAGCGATTTAAGCGTGTATTATCGAAATAAATTTAAATTTGCACCCTAAATCTCAACACTACTGTGGGTCAGGAATCAAAAGATCTGTATGTAATACCAGCCAAGTTCAGGAAGATGGAAAATTTGCATATCCTGTTTTGGCTTATCAAAGACATTTGCTGGTGTATGATCTTTAAGGCGCTGGGAATTGCCATGATCTTTCCTACCCTGGCCATTGCCATATTTATAGCCTGGCGCACCCGCCACATTGTTGCCGAGCTTACGCATAACATCGCCATCGCGTTATGGATCTTCGCCAACTCCATGTGGATGATCTCTGAATTTATGGGGGTAGATGAAACAGTAAAACCTTTCTGCCTGATTCCTTTCGGCCTGGGATTGTTAGTGCTACTCTACTATTATCTTATTTACGCTCCCTTACAAAAAAAGAAAGAAGCAGTCCTGGAAGCTACTGCAGCTAACCCGCAACACTATACTAATCCTTAAAAATAAAAAAGTGCCGGTTGCAACCCCGGCACAGGAAAACACAATACTCATATTTAGGCTAAAAAGGTAAATAGTGCGTTAGGCAGCCAGCTTTCTAATGTTTGCAATTGTAATTGGGTCCTGGCGTAATAATGTGGTCATAGCCGAATACAATTCAGGCATTTCGTGGCGCATGCGTACCGGATTTTCGAAGAATACTTCTACACTTACTGCCCAAAACTCCTGGTAATTGGTACCGGCATAATCATCGAGTAAATTCTTTGCACCCTGGCGCATGCTTTCAAAAATAGGGCGGGCCACTTTTGAGAAATTAGTCCATTCCTTTTTGAAATGTTTGTCTTCCTCTGTTTGGGAAATAAAGTTTACATAAGCAAGGGCATGTCCCATTTCATGTAACCCCATGTTACAATTGGGCGTATCGCCCCGCAGGCCTTTCATAAACTTATCCCACGATAAATAAATGCCGCTGTGGTCAACATGCCCTTCAAATGGGCGTGAGTAAAAACCATAATGATAATCGTGTTTCAACACATAGATATCTCTAAAGAAATTGAACTGGTACTTATCGAGTCCCAGCGTTAACTGCACAGCCGTGGCACTAATAAGAATGGGCATGTCGGCGCTTTCTTCCACTTCTATGTAATGGAATTTTTTAGCTTTCTTAAAGAGGTAAGTCCTGAACAGGAATTTGTGCTGGTTCTCCTGGTTCAGCCGGTTATAGTATTTCAGGTGCTGTGAAACAATTGCATGATAAACAGTTTCCTGGCCAAGAAATAGTTTGTACTGCCTTTTTTCGTACAGGAAATTATAGCACTTTAACAAAGGCCCCTGCAATACAATAATGACGAAGACCACCAGAAAAATGATCGAAACTTCCATAATGCGCTGATTTAATGATTAGGAAGGGGATCAGATCAACAGGTACATTGTGGTTTTCTAATAGAGAAGATGGATCTGTTCGGCTTTCAGGGATCCTGGGGGAGATATGGCAATTAAAGGGTGGTGATCAAATGAGAGTTGTATCTGGGTACAATACTATAAAGAAAATTTTAAAAAAGAAAGTGCCTAAGTGTAAAATTATATTTCCGTTAATACTGGCTGTAATCATCTATAACGGCTTCCAAAAAAATTCCGGGCTTTAACATGTCCTGGTTCAACAACTTGCATATAGCATCGTATAATTCAGGTAGTTGTATTTTGAATGCAGTTGGCCGTTCAAAAAAGTTCTCCACACAAACTGCCCAAAACTCCTGGTAGTTGGTAGCGGCATAACTTCCCAGCATGGTCATTTCTCCTGCCTGCATGCGATCAAAAACGTTATGTCCGATTTTCGTAAATGTCTTATACCAGCGGTACTGGAATACTTCATCTTCACCATCATGCTCATGTTCAGGAAAATTAACATAGGCCAGTGCGTGTGCCATTTCGTGTAACCCAACATTATCCCCATCGGTATAATTGGCAAAAGAATTCAAAAAATTATTCCACGACAGGTAAATTCCATCTTCACTAACATGCCCCTGAAAAGGCACATTCATAAGCCCGAAATGATAGGCCCTTTTCATAACATATATTTTATGAAAATGTTCCATAAGAAAATGCTTTAATCCAAAAGTGAGCTGTACAGCAGCGGCGCTAATGAGCAGCGACATATGCTCTTCCTCCTGCATTTCAACAAATTCAAAATGTTTGGTAGCCTTAAATATGAGGGCGCGTTTTAGAAAACGCTCTTTCTGAACAGCATCGAGATTACGGTAATAGGGAATATATTGCTGTAAAATAGCATCGTAAGCAGTATGCTTGCTATCGTACATTTCCTTAACCCGTTGCGCAAGGTATTTATCGCGCAGGTATTTAGCAAAGGCGAAACCGCCTATAACCACTACAATCAGTAAAAAGATGATTCCGGATTCCATTGTATGATATTGGTAATTGAGCTACTGTTTTTGTTACCGGTCTGTTCTCTATTTCTTCTTTTTTCCCTATTAGACGTTGCAAAACAATAACATCTGGCCAGAAAAATAAAAAAAAATCATCTAACAAAAAGCCAAAAGCTGTATACCTGCCCGGCGCCCAAATGGCAAAAAAAATGCATATTTTGCCTCAAATTGATAATCAATACCCTGGGAAAATGTGCATAGGCGGTTACCCGCTTTGAAAGCATACCCGTTTTGAATTACCTTTGCCGCCCCGCGCTTCAGCGCGCGGGGAAATTCCAAATCACAAATCGCAGGACCCAAGGTATTTTTCATTTTGTATTTTTTATTTGGATCTTGAGTTTTGGTGCTTTTTTGGTTCTTGTATTTTGGATCTTGAGATTTTAACTTAGTTTATCAGATTATTTAAAATATAAAGGAATGTACAGAACTCATACCTGTGGAGAATTACGGATGGCACAAACCGGGCAGCAGGTAACGCTTGCCGGCTGGGTGCAAAGGATTAGAAAATTTGGCAGTATTACCTTCATTGACCTCAGAGACCGTTACGGCATTACCCAGCTGTTATTGGGTGAAGAATTGAATGACCTGCTCGATAAACAGCCTCTGGGTCGCGAATTTGTACTACAGGCTACAGGTGTGGTTAGTGAGCGCAGCAATAAAAATCCCAATATCCCCACCGGCGATATTGAGATCAAAATAGCCTCGTTTGTAATTCTTAATAAATCGGTAACCCCGCCATTCACCATTCAGGACGATACCGACGGTGGTGATGACCTGCGCATGAAATTCCGGTATCTCGATCTGCGCCGGAATGCGGTTAAGAAGAACCTCGAATTGCGTTATGCCGTAAATCGTGCAGCCCGCAATTACCTGCACGAGAACAATTTCATGGATATTGAAACGCCCTTCCTTATAAAATCAACGCCCGAAGGCGCCCGCGATTTCGTAGTGCCTTCCCGTATGAACCCGGGCCAGTTCTATGCATTACCACAAAGCCCGCAAACCTTTAAACAATTGTTGATGGTGAGCGGGTACGACCGGTACTACCAGGTGGTAAAATGCTTCCGCGATGAGGACCTCCGCGCCGACCGCCAGCCTGAGTTCACACAAATTGACTGTGAAATGGCCTTCGTTGAGCAGGAAGACATCCTGAACATGTTCGAAGGCATGGTTAAACATATCTTCAAAGCGGTGAAAGGCCTTGAGGTTACCGAAAAAGTACAACGCATGAGCTGGGAAGAAGCCATGTGGCAGTATGGTAACGACAAACCCGACATTCGCTTTGGCATGCAATTGCTGAATATAAAATCGGCCTTTACCAAAGACGGGAAACTGCAGGCAAATGGTGAACTGATTGCCGGCGCCGATTTTAAGGTATTTAACGATGCAGAAACCGTAGTGGCTATTGCCGTACCCGGTTGTGCAGAATATGCCCGCAAACAAACCGACGAACTTACGGAGTGGGTAAAACGCCCGCAAATAGGTATGCAGGGCCTGGTGTTCATAAAATGTAATGCCGATGGTACTTACAAAAGCAGCGTAGATAAATTCTTTACCGAAGATAAACTGAAAGCCATTGCCGATGCAGCTGGCGCCAAAGCCGGCGACCTGGTGCTTATACTGGCCGGTGCAGAAGAAAGAACACGCAAAGCCATGAGCGAACTGCGTCTTGAAATGGGCGAACGCCTTGGCCTGCGCAAAAAAGATGAATTTAAATTACTGTGGGTGCTCGACTTTCCGCTGTTTGAATATGCCGAAGACGACAACCGTTGGGTAGCACGCCACCACCCCTTCACTTCACCCAAACCCGATCATATTGAAGTGATGATCAAGAACAACCCGGTGATTGAAAAAGCGGCCGAATACCTGAAACACCCATACGCCAACATCAAGGCAAACGCCTACGATATGGTACTGAACGGAAACGAAATTGGCGGCGGCTCTATCCGTATCTTCCAGCGCGACCTGCAGGAGAAAATGTTTGCCGCCCTGGGTATGAGCGAAGAAGAAGCCCTGCATAAATTCGGTTTCCTGCTGGGCGCTTTTGAATACGGCGCTCCTCCACACGGTGGTATTGCCTTTGGCTTCGACCGCTTGTGTGCAATATTGGGCGGCAGCGAAAGCATTCGCGACTTTATTGCCTTCCCAAAAAACAACAGCGGCCGCGATGTAATGCTCGATGCCCCCAGCGCCATCGATCAAAAACAATTCGACGAATTACAGATAAAGCTGAATTTGCAATAGAATATATTTTGACCTATTTTAAAGGCCCCACGATTATGTTGGGGCCTTTTGTTTTATGAAGAAATTCTTATATCTGAGAATAAATGCGATCGTTGGTATATTGACCTGTACTGCGTTTTATTTTTTCACCATGTCGGGCGACCTGAAAAGCCAGACAGCATATGTGATGGCATTTGCGATCTTTTCACTGCTACTGTTCGGTATTCCGGTAACTCATAATCTGCTTCTTATACATATCTACCGCAACTATTATCCCCACAAAGCAATAGGAAAGTCGTTAAGAGTATGGAATATCATTCTATGTATTCTATGCTCCTTTATATTTTTGATCTGCTTCGTTACTCTAGTCTCCTATCCCAATCATAAGGTTAAGGAAGAAAAAGAAGCCGAATTGCTTATGACGTTCATCCTTACCGCAGTTTTATGCATTACCACCGCGATACAGATCATTGGCAGCTTTCGATTAATTAAGATCGTACAGGAGAACGCACGTTTGCAACTGGAAGCCAGTTTTATTTAAAATGCTAATTTTAGCCAATGAAAGAGTTTACCACATTTTGGAAAGTATTCAGGGTGTTGTGCATTGTACAATTGATACTGGTAGCTTTCCTGGGCGTTAAATCGTTTGGCCAGTTATTTACCCGGGAAAACACCCTGCTTTATTTGGTAAACACTGCTGCATATACCATGGTTTTCTTATTCGTTTATCACGGCCTTTCAATATTAAACTACAACTATCCCGATCAGCCATTAACGGCTAAACAAAAACGAATGTTCAACCTGTTATACCTGGTTAACTTTATTCTTATTGCCTTCCTTTTTGCGCGGGTGGTAAACAACTGGTGGATGGTGCGTTTTGTTTTTGACCCCGCAATTGCAAAAAGCACCGCCTGGTATACAATGACCGCGTTCCTGCTTATGTCGTGGATCATTTTCATAATACATCTTTTAACCCTGGGCGGTATGTTCAAATTACGCCGGTTCATTCACGAAAACACCCTTAACAGCTGGTACAACCAGTTTGACCAAAAGCCATAACACTACTCCTGCGGGCGAACGTGCCCCGATCATCAAATATCCATCAGGCAAAATTTCACTAACTTGAGCTGCATTTTTCTTCCCACAAATTATGGAAGCAACACCACTTGCAGAACGGTTACGCCCTACGACATTAGATGAGCTTACAGGTCAGGAACACCTTACCGGTAAAGGAAGCATTTTGCGTACAGCCATTGAACAGGGCAAAGTGCCCTCAATGATCTTATGGGGTCCGCCCGGTACCGGAAAAACTACTATTGCCAATATTATTGCCCATACATTACAGGTTCCCTTTTATACGCTCAGCGCTATAAGTGCTGGCGTAAAAGAAGTGCGTGAAGTAATTGCCGAGGCGAAAGAAAAAGAACGGGCCATATTATTTATAGACGAAATCCACCGCTTTAATAAAGGACAACAGGATGCGCTGTTGGGTGCAGTAGAAAAAGGCGTTGTTACATTAATTGGCGCCACCACCGAAAATCCTTCCTTTGAAGTGAACAGCGCCCTGCTTAGCCGCTGCCAGGTTTATGTATTGCGACCGTTACAGGAAGAAAACCTGGTAAAATTATTACAACACGCCATAGCCACCGATGCGGGGCTGCAACATAAACATATTGAGTTAAAAGAAACAACGGCCCTTATTACAATTTCAGGCGGCGATGCCCGTAAATTATTAAACCTGTTTGAGCTGGTAGTAGATACTATGGGCGATACAGCAATAATTACTGATGATGCGGTAATGGAAATTGCCCAGCAACGAATTGCCCTGTATGATAAAAGCGGTGAACAACATTATGATATCATATCGGCATTTATAAAAAGTATGCGCGGCAGCGATCCCAACGGCGCCGTATACTGGTTGGCCAGAATGATAGAAGGCGGCGAAGATGTAAAATTTATTGCCCGCCGTATGCTTATACTGGCCAGTGAAGATATAGGCAACGCCAACCCCACTGCCCTGGTAATGGCCAATGCTACATTTGATGCCGTTAATAAAATAGGTTATCCCGAAGCACGCATAATATTATCGCAATGCGCCATTTACCTGGCCACCTCACCCAAAAGCAATGCTTCGTATATAGCTATTAATGATGCCATTGCTGCCGTACGCCAACATGGCGACCTGCCGGTACCCCTGCACATTCGCAATGCCCCTACCGGCCTTATGAAAAAACTCGATTACGGCAAAGGATATAAATACTCGCACGACTATGAAGGCAGTTCGGGAAGCCAGGAATATTTGCCGCCGCCATTAACCGGTCGCAAATTCTTTAACCCCGGCAAAAATGCCCGGGAAGAAGAACTAAGAAAATTCCTGAAAGGCATGTGGAAAGACAAGTATGGGTATTAAACGCATTACTATATTACACTTACTACTTATTAATATAACCAACTACAAATACGGGTGAACGATATAACATTCATACACAAACCTTTTAATGAGCTAACACCATATGAGCTGTATGCCATTCTGCAATTGCGAAGCGAGGTGTTTGTAGTTGAACAAAATTGTGTTTTTCTCGATGCAGATGATAAAGATCAGGTATCCATACATGTAATGTGCTGGCAAACGAAACTGTTAGCAGGTTACACCAGAATTGTTCCTGCGGGAATTGCCTATGAAGAACCATCTATTGGCCGGGTGGTTACTTCGCCGAAAGTAAGGCAAACCGGTATAGGAAAACTACTAATGAATTACTCTATTCGTACAACATACAACCTGTTAGGGGAATCTACGATCACTATCGGTGCGCAATTTTACCTCCGTAAATTCTACACATCATTGGGATTTCAACAGTGTAGCGACATCTATTTGGAAGATGGAATTCAGCATATTAAGATGTTTTTACCATTTTGTAAGTAAAAACACTATATCCGAACATTAATTTTGATATTTTTTAAAAGCTGCACACAAGAAACAAACAATTCTGCGTTTATTGTATGTGTGCCTGGCGCGTATTATTTTAGCGCCAGAATTCTCTGACCGTCTGAAAACTAAATCTGATATTCTCATGAAACAATTTTTACACTCTGTAAGGAGATGTAGCTTGTTGTTACTAGTTAGTGCAGGTAGCTGCATATCTTCCTTCGCACAAACCGAAAGTTCCTCCGTATGGGAGGCAGGCATTAGCCTTGGACCCACCAACCTTCTGAGTGACCTTGGGGGTAACGCAGGAAGAGGTACCAAGTTTATTAAAGACAACAACTTCCCATCAACCAAGTTTATTTTTGGTGCTTATCTTGCCTATCAGCCAAATGAGTGGTTAGGTTTCAGGTTAGCATTGAACAGAGGAACGCTGGCAGGTGACGATGCCTTAATTAAAGGCAAGGGTGGTCTTGAAGAAGCCCGCAAAAACCGTAACTCAGACGTTCGCTCGCGCATAACCGAAGGCCTGTTACTGGCAGAAGTTTATCCAACCGTATTTCTTGAAGGCGACCCAACAGATGTAGCCAGAAGATTGAGACCTTATGTTGTGGGTGGTATTGGTATTTTCCACTTTAACCCACAAGGTACCGATCCCCTGACTAAAGAATGGGTTGACCTGAAGCCTTTGCGCACCGAAGGACAGGGCACTCCGGAATATCCTGGCCGCAAAGAATATAAATTAACAGCCTTTAACTACTCGTTGGGCGCCGGTGTTAAATACTTCCTCAGTGAAAGCGTAAATCTTAGCATGGAATTATTACACCGAACTACCAATACCGATTATATCGACGACGTAAGTACTACCTATGTTCCGAACGGTATCTTCTACAAATACATGAGTAATTCACAAGCAGATCTTGCTATAAGAATGGCAAACAAGAGCGGCACCGTTACAGCGCCTTATGTAGAGGGCAATAAAAGAGGTACCTCTACTAACAATGATGCATACTTTTCATTGAACATAAAATTAGGTTTCAGATTAGGCCGTGGTGGTAGCGATTACAGCTCAACCCGTTGCCCGGTAAGATTCTAAGTGCTACAATTCCGTATTCAAGATATTGTTGATCCGTACCCTTTTTGAAAACTTTGGCCCGCCTGCGGCGGGTAACCAATGTGAACCCATGAACCCGATTGAAACCGTAAAAAAGCATTCTTACATCCGTACTTTGCCCGCGCTGCTAACAATTTCAATATTGTTTGCAGCAGTAGCGGCCAATGCTTCTACCGGTTGTCCATTATCAATACCTGCAAGTTCATCAGATACTATCCTGGTACAAAAGCAAATTACCAGTAAAAAGCATAGAATTAAATTGTATCCCGGCGTGGAGCAAGATGTTCTTTTCTTTAGTGTGCGTGGATCTGAGGAAAAAGTTTATCAGCTGTTCCTGTTTGATGTTGAAGGCAATTTAATAAAACAGGCAAATATCAAAGGCAGGCAAACTACTGTTATAGACAATATTGAAAAAGGCAATTACCTGTTCGAAGTGTTCAGTGAAGATGAGCGGATAGAGAATGGCCAGGTGATTATTAGATAAATCAGCTGCCGGTAACGGCAACTGCAACAAAGCTCTTTGCTACCACAACTTATAAACCAATAAGCTGCAGGGAAATTAGTAAAATCCATATATCCGGTTGAGTCAAAACCTGATCCGTTCCCTATTTATTAAGTACCCTGAAACACAAAGATTTTATTAATCACTTCCTGCACTTGCTTATTGGTCTTTTTAACTTCTTCTGGTAAATCCCAGTATCCTCAGTAGCCGGCGATGAGTAATTGCCGGCTATTGTTTTTATAGGCATACATAAAAAAGGGCAGCTTTGCAGCCACCCTTCCTGTAAGTATGTAAAACGTTTATTTTAAGAATACACTTGCGGCTTCTTCCCAGTTGTTTAAACGTTCGTAACCAGTTTCATCTTTATTATGCGCAGCGGTAAACAGATGTTTTCTTCCATTAAAATGTTGCAGGTGGCGTACATGATCGTCAATCATATGATCGCCGAACACCATGCGCTTTTCACCACTCAATACCAGCTGCTTCCAGGTAAAGAAAGGAAAGTGTTCCATTAACCAGTCGTACTTATCTTTTAATGAATTAGGAAACTCCATAGCAGCCGATACTATAAAGATCTCGTACCGTTTATTCATTTCTTTTAAAACATCAACACTATCTTTCATAACGGGCAGGTCTCTGAAAAAGCCCGGTTCATATAAGCGTTCGCGTATGAGCTTTTGGTGTTCTTCAGGAAATCCTAATAACCACGATCCTTTCATTTTGCTGTATTCAACCGGCAATCCGTATTCTTTATTATACCACGTTATCATTGCGCCCATAGGATCTGCTATCACCTCATCCATATCTATTATAACTCTTTCCATATATTATCTTGTATTTCCATTAGCACATTAACATATTAGCACATCAGCTAATTATGCCTTCAGTTCTTCTTTTAAAAATTTAGCAGTATGGCTGGCCTTTACTTTCAGCAGGTCTTCAGGCGTTCCTTCAAAAAGAATTTGTCCGCCTCCATCGCCACCTTCAGGTCCCAGATCAATAATATGATCGGCCACTTTTATTACATCCATATTATGCTCAATCACTAATACAGTATTGCCCCGGTCAACCAGTTTATTCAACACATCGAGCAAATGCTGTATATCTTCAAAGTGCAAACCGGTAGTAGGTTCATCCAAAATGTAAAACGTTTTACCGGTATCCTTCTTCCCCAGTTCGGTTGCCAGCTTTACGCGTTGCGCTTCTCCGCCGCTTAAGGTAACAGCGCTTTGGCCCAGTGTTATATAACCCAAACCAACTTCCTGTAATACTTTTATCTTGCGGTACAGGTAAGGCACGTTCTGAAAGAACTCTACAGCATCATCAACCGTCATATCGAGCACATCGCTGATACTTTTACCTTTATATCTTATCTCCAGTGTTTCGCGGTTATAACGCTTTCCCTGACACTTTTCACAATGCACATATACATCGGGTAAAAAGTTCATTTCAATTACACGCATACCCCCGCCTTCACAAACATCGCAACGGCCGCTTTTTACATTGAACGAGAACCTGCCGGCATTATACCCACGAATTTTTGCTTCGGGCACCGATGCAAACAAGGTCCTTATATCGGTAAAAAAGCCACAGTAGGTTGCCGGGTTGCTGCGTGGTGTACGGCCAATGGGCGATTGATCGATCTCAATAACTTTATCAATATGATCGAGCCCCTTAACCGTTTTATATTCAAGCGGCGTCATTCTGGAGCCATAAGCATGTTTGCTTAGGATGGGATATAAGGTCTCAATAATAAGCGTTGATTTACCACTACCGCTTACTCCTGTAGCAACGATCAACTTACCCAGTGGGAACTTAGCCGTTACCTTCTGCAGGTTATTGCCATTAGCCCCTACCAGTTCAAGCACCTTTCCGTTACCCTTTCTTCTTTCTTTGGGCACGGCTATTTCCCGTACGCCATTCAAATAGGCCGAGGTTAATGTATCGAGCTTTAATAAAGCTTTAGGATCGCCCTGTGCTACTACCCTGCCACCATGAAAGCCGGCCTTGGGGCCAATATCAACCAGATGGTCGGCAGCCAGCATAATATCTTTATCATGCTCAACTACCAGCACACTGTTACCAATATTGCGCAGGTTCTTCAATGCATCAATTAAACGCATGTTATCGCGTTGGTGTAAACCAATGCTTGGCTCATCCAATATATATGTAATACCTTGTAGTTGTGAACCTATTTGTGTAGCCAAACGTATTCGTTGCGATTCACCGCCACTTAAGGTGCGCGATGCACGGTTGAGCGTAAGGTAATTCAATCCTACATCGAGCAGGAACGTTATTCGCTCCCTGATCTCTTTCAACACATCTTTTGCAATGGCATTTTGTTTGGTCGACAATCTCTTTTCAATGCCTTTGAACCATAGCATTAATTTATCGAGGTTGTTCTCACTCAGCTCCGAAATATTCTTTTCATCAACCTTAAACCAAAGGCTTTCTTTTTTAAGCCTGGCGCCGTCACAGGTAGTACATGTTTTTAATTCCATGAACTGTTCCGTCCACTGACGCACCGAATCGCTGCTGCTGGCAGCAAACCAACGTTTCAGCTGGGGCACTATACCTTCAAACTCTTCAGTGTACATATTCGCGTCCGGACTAATGCTGTCAAAATCGAGCGTCTCTTCGTCCTGCGATCCTGCTTCATTACCATACAATACCAGGTTCAGTGCTTTCTTAGGCATTTCTTTCAATGGCACATCGAGACTGAACTTATTTTTTTTAGCCAGCTTTTGCACCTGGCTGAATACATAGTTATCTCTTTCTTCACCCAATGGCGCAATGCCGCCTTCATTAATACTCAATGAATCATCGGGCATAACAGCATCCATACTTATCTGGTATACATTACCCAATCCTTTACAGGTAGGGCATGCACCATACGGGCTGTTAAATGAAAAACTATTGGGCGATGGTTCTTCGTAACTGATGCCGGTATCTTCACACATCAGTTGCCGGGAGTATTGCACTACGAGGTCGGCAGGTGTTTTGCTACTCTTTCCGTTGCCATTTGCAGCATCATGCACCAACAGGAACATGAGTTCCTTACCCATTTGTAATGTCTTTTGCACGCTTTGGCTTAACCGCACTTTCATATCATCTGTTACTGCCATGCGATCGATCACCACTTCTATATCGTGTATCTTATAGCGGTCGACCTGCATTTTAGCAACAAGGTCTTTTACTTCGCCATCAACACGTACTTTAAGGTATCCTTTCTTTCTTATGTCTTCAAACAGTTCGCGGTAATGTCCCTTACGGCCACGCACCAATGGAGCAAGCAGTGTTATCTTCTTATTCTTATACTTTTTGAAGATGTTATCAACGATCTCTTCTTCACTGAACTTGACCATTTTTTTCCCCGTATTGTAACTATATGCCTCCCCAACACGGGCATACAATAAACGCAGAAAATCATATACTTCGGTAATGGTGCCAACAGTAGAACGCGGGTTCTTATTGGTGGTCTTTTGCTCAATAGAGATCACGGGCGATAAACCCGTTATTTTATCAACATCGGGCCGTTCCATATCGCCAATGAATTGGCGGGCATAGGCGCCAAAGCTTTCCATGTAACGGCGTTGTCCCTCCGCATAAATAGTATCAAAAGCAAGTGACGATTTGCCACTGCCGCTGATACCTGTTATAACCACCAGTTTATTTTTTGGAATACTGATATCGATGTTCTTAAGATTATGGACCCTCGCGCCAAAAACCTGAATCGCCTCATCTGGTTCAATTCCGGAAACTTTTTCGCCTTTCGATTGTTCCGGCTTTTTAACTTTCACATCTGCCATAAAAAACGTTCGCCTTTAATTATTTGTGTGGGAAGTTACATTAACAAGCTCAGATATTACTAAATAATTTGTCAAAGATAACAACAAAAAAAGTGTAGGAATGTTGAAAATGCTTTAAGATATTTGCGCCTCATTTTCAAGTACATAGCCTTAAATAGGTTTGTGGTATATAATTTGAACGCTGTGAACCTGTCATAACTTAGTCTTTATTAAAACAATATAATATGAGATCTATCCAAAAAACCCTTACTGGTATCGCCGCCGTTGCTATTATTCTTGGTGGTTGCAAAAGCATGAACAAAACGACAAAAGGAGCTATTATCGGAACCGCAGGTGGTGGCGCTGTAGGTGCGGTAATAGGAAAAGCAGCAGGTAACACTGCATTGGGTGCTATCATTGGCGCTACAGTGGGTGGCGTTACCGGTGCTGTTATCGGAAAGAAAATGGATAAACAAGCTAAAGAGATCGAGAACAAAGTACCTGGCGCAAAAGTTGAACGTGTTGGCGAAGGTATCAATGTTGAGTTCAGCGATAAGATCTTATTCGGTTTCAATAGTGCAGATCTTTCTTCAGGCGCTACAACCAACCTTAACAAGCTGGTTGAAGTGTTAAATGCTTATCCTGATACTGATATCGAAATTCAGGGTCATACTGACAGCAAAGGTTCTGATGAGTACAACCAAACCCTTTCTGAAAAAAGAGCTTCATCTGTAGCTTCTTTCTTACGTGGTAAAGGCGTTGCCAGCAGCCGTGTAAAAATTAAAGGTTATGGTGAAACTGCTCCCGTTGCTTCTAATGATACTGAAGATGGCCGTGCACAAAACCGCCGCGTTAACTTCCTCATTACTGCTAATGAAAAAATGAAGGCAGACGCGAAGAAAGAAGGTGCTAAACAATAATAGCAACTTAGGCCATAGCTACCACCGTTAATCAATTTTGTAAATAACCTTCAACTATTACTTATGAAAACAAAGGCTCTGTTGCTCGCAATGACCACTACAGCATTTGCGTTAAGCGCCAAAGCGCAGGAAACTCCAGGTACCACCTTTGGTATACGTGCCGGCGTTAATTTTCAGAACATTAATGGAAGGGACCTCTTCGATGAAAAACTCGATAACAAAATAAAGACCGGTTTTCATGTTGGTGTAAATGCTGAAATACCTATTGCCACTGAATTTTATTTGCGACCAGGCGTATTGTTCACTACTAAAGGAGCTAAAAGCAAAGATGACGATGACATAAAAGTCAATCTGTCATATATTGAAGTTCCTATCAATTTCCTGTATAAACCTGAATTGGGTATGGGTAAATTGTTATTAGGTATTGGACCCTATATTGCTTTTGGTATAGGCGGTAAAGTTTCAAATGCAGATGGTAAAGAAACTGATGTAGAATTTACCAAAGAAGTTTCTGCTCAGAATTTTTCTCCTGCAGCTGCATTAGGTTATTATCCATACTTTAAACGGTTTGATGCGGGCGGTAACTTATTGGTAGGTTATGAATTCAGTAACAACTTTTCAGTGCAGTTGAATGCACAACTGGGTATGATAAATATCAACTCTGATATTAAAGACCTTTCCAGTGATAATACAAAGTTTAAGAACACCGGCTTTGGAGTATCTGTTGGATATCGCTTTTAATATACGTATTCAACACGCATGATAAGTATGATACTATAAAAGAATGTTAATAAAAAAGCTGCTTATGTATAAGCAGCTTTTTTACTTTTGCGGCGCTCTTAGGTAATAACCCTTACGCAATTTAAATATAAGTATTGCGTTTATAGCGGAGCTAGTTAGGCGTATCATAAAAACCGAAATCGTTTTAACTACATTTTAAATCTCAATTGGTCACACTTATGAAATCAAAAGTTCTACTGTTTGCTTTGGCAGCTACTGCCCTCTCATTAACCTCGAAAGCACAAGACAAAACTACATTTGGCGTTCGCGCTGGTGTTAACTTCCAAAATCTCAACGGTGAAGACATAGATGGCGACGATCTGAGTCTTGATATGAAAACAGGTTTTCATATTGGTGTTAATGCTGAAGTTCCTATTGCCCAGGATTTTTATTTACAACCAGGATTATTGTTCAGCACAAAAGGCGCTAAATTAAAACAAACTGGTGACGACGTAAAATGGAACTTCTCTACTATTGAAATTCCTATCAACTTTCTTTACAAACCAGAATTAGGCCCTGGTAAATTATTATTAGGCTTTGGCCCCTATGTTGGCATTGCCGTAGGTGGTAAAGTTAAAAGAGGAGACTTTAAGGGAGATATCAATTTCAAAAATGATATCACGAGCACTGAACAAATGAGCGGCAACTCTTATTATAAACGATTAGATTTCGGTGGTAATTTATTGGCCGGTTACGAATTGAGCAGCAAAATTTCTTTCCAGTTAAACGCTCAATTAGGCATGTCAAACCTGGCGCCTAAAGTTGATGGTAAAAAAACTGATGCAAAAATCAAGAACACTGGCTTCGGTATCTCTGTTGGTTACCGCTTCTAGTATCTACCCTTATAATATTATTGAAAGGGGCTGGCCTTGGGCCAGCCCCTTTTTATTAGGAATGAATAAATGAGCGAAATGCCGATCAATGGCCTATGCAATTTTATTAATAATAAAACGTTTAGTAGCGTCTTTAAATAATCCTTATTAAAAAATCACATTCCTATTTTTTATTCTAAAAGTAAAAACCATATCACTTATTTTATGAATTCAAAAGTACTCATTATTGTTTTGGCAACTGCCGTATCAACTTTACACCTTAAAGCACAAGAAAAAACTACAATTGGTGCACGCGCAGGCATCAACTTTCAAAATATCACAGGAAAGGATGGAGCAGGAAATGATCTTGACAACAAAATGAAAGCCGGAATTCATATCGGCCTCAATGCTGAAGTGCCCATAGCCGAGGATTTTTATGTACAACCAGGTATCCTGTTCTCAACCAAAGGAGCAAAAGACAAAACTTACAGGAAAATAAATACCCGCCTTTCTTACCTCGAAATCCCCATCAACATTTTGTTCAAACCTGAGCTGGGAGACGGTAAACTGCTACTGGGATTCGGCCCTTACCTTGGCATTGCAGTGGGCGGTTCTTTCACAGATGTTAACGGCCATAAAGAAAAATATAAATTTGCAGGTAAGGTAACTGCAAGTGAGGCCAGTACTCACATTTATATGCGACCATTGGATTTTGGCTTTAATTTTTTAGCTGGTTATGAACTGAGCAATAAAGTTTCAGTTCAACTTAATGCACAACTGGGCATTTCTAATATTAAAACAAAGGTTGAAGGTTACTCTGATAAAACTAAATATAAAAATACCGGCTTTGGTATTTCTGTCGGTTATCGTTTGAACTAAACCGCAATAATATTATCTGATATTATAAATAAGAGGGTGCTTAGCTTTTACCGGGCTAAGCACCCTTCTCTTTTAAACGTGTTGTAGCCAAGGCCTTTTATAACCCCTAAAACCTTTTAAAAAGAAATTTGACAATTTAAATCCCGTCATTATCTTTGCACCAGTTCTTTACACATCGCTTATCAAGAAAGGCTGAGGGAAATGGCCCGATGAAGCCTTGACAACCTGCACGCTGGTTTGCAATAGAACCGCTGTAAGGTGCCAACTCCATCCCGCGGAAGGCGGGACAGATAAGTCAGATAAAAGCTTCTACAATACTGAATTTCAACATATTGAAAGCTCTTCTGACTTACGGAAGAGCTTTTTTGTTTTTATGCATATGCCAACTATGGCAAGTTGCATAAGTATACTATCTCTTCCTGTAAGAACTCCTCTTGATAAGTGCTGCCGCTAAAAACTGTCTAAACAAATTATTCAAGGCTCTATCCTCCTATCTGGAGATAGGCAAAAAAACTGTTTATCATGCAAGCGACAACACAACTCATTCACAGCATTCCTGTTGATCCGTTAACCGGCGCCATTTCAGTGCCCATTTATCAAACAAGCACTTTTGTGCAGGATGCACCCGGTGTTAACAAAGGGTTCGATTATGCAAGAACAAATAACCCAACAAGAGCAACACTCGAAAGTCTTATTGCTCAATTGGAAAATGGTAAGGTTGGTATTGCATTCTCAAGCGGACTGGCCGCTATTGATGCTATTGCCAAACTCTTACGCCCCGGCGATGAAGTGGTAGCAGTAGACGATATTTACGGTGGTGCGTACCGGTTATTTACACAAGTGTACCAACACTTTGGCATCACCATTAACTTTGTCGATACATCTGATCCTGAAAAAGTGTTCAACGCCATTACACCTAAAACAAAATTGATCTGGCTCGAAACACCTACCAACCCTACATTAAAGATCTCTGACATTGAAGCAATAGCAAAGATTGCCAAAGCCAACAACAGTTTGCTTTGCGTGGATAACACTTTTGCTTCACCCGCATTGCAACAACCTCTTTCACTGGGAGCTGATATTGTAGTGCATTCCGCCACCAAATACCTGGGCGGCCATAGCGACCTTATAGCCGGACTGGTTGTAACAAAAGATAAAGAGCTCGGCGACAAAATAAAATTCTATCAAAACGCCTGTGGCGCCATTCTGGCCCCATTCGACAGCTGGTTGGTAATACGCGGTATTGAAACATTACACCTGCGTATACAACAACACTGCCGCAGCGCACAGGAAGTAGGTGAGTTCCTGCAACAACATCCTGCAGTTGATAAAGTATATTATCCGGGTTTGAAAGATCACCCCAACCATGATATTGCTAAAAAACAAAGCAAAGGTTTTGGTGGTATTGTTTCTTTCACATTGAAACAAGACCATGCTGAAGCTGCTACTGCATTTGTAACCAGTACTAATTTGTTCAAACTGGCCGAAAGTCTGGGTGGTATCAAAAGCCTGGTAAGCCACCCCGCCAGCATGACGCACAAAACCATTCCGGCCGAAAAACGCCGTGCAGCCGGTGTAACCGACAGTCTTATTCGCTTAAGCATAGGTCTCGAAGATGCCAGCGATTTGTTAAACGATCTGCAACAGGCACTTGAACAAACATCCAATATTGTTGAAATAACTGAAAACAAAGTAGTCCCTTGTTAAGGGCAGGGAAAGTATAGCCATTTAAAAAACAAAAAAATTAAAGCCAAAAGAACATGTCTGAACAAATAACCCGGGAACCTGTTAAAACATACAAGGATATTGACCGTGGCATTTTAAAACCCATTCCCAACCCTAGCGAACAGGCCTACGAGATCAAGATCAAAATACCGGAGTTCACCTTCCTGGGAGTAAAAGAGCAACCTGATTTTGCAGTTATTTACTGCACCTTCTACCCCGGTAAAAAGATCATTGAACTGAAATCACTGAAGCAATACGTTTTCCAGTTACGCAACATTGTAGTGTCATATGAAAGACTGATCAACATAATTTATGATGATCTGATAGCTGTATATGAACCTGCCAGGTTACGCCTGGTTATGATCTGCAACCCACGCGGTGGCATTAGCTCAAAACTTACCATCGATTCAGACTGGAAGATCCGCGGTGGTAAAGAACAGTTCAACGACTGGCAAATAGTTGAAGACGAATGGTCGGTTGAAATGTAAGCAGCAATAACAACAACAGAAACTACATTATTATAAAGTAAAAATTGCAAATTAGTCAACATATGGACGCACATAAGTCACTCACAATTGGTTTATTTGGTTTTGGTGTAGTAGGTGAAGGTCTTTATAAAGTGTTACAACAAACACCTTCACTGAAAGCCTCAATAAAAAAGGTCTGTATAAAGAACCCTGAAAAGAAACGCAACGCCCCCGATTCACTATTCACTACAAGCAAAGACGAGTTGCTGAACGATCCTGAGATCAATGTGATCGTAGAAGTGATCAATGAATCGGAGCCCGCATTTGAAATAGTTTCCACTGCATTGAAGAATGGCAAAGATGTGGTAAGTGCCAGTAAAAAAATGATCGCTGAACATTTACCCGAATTGCTGGGTTTGCAAAAAACAACCGAACGTTCTTTCCTCTATGAAGCTGCCGCCTGCGCTTCTATACCTGTTATCCGTAACCTCGAAGAGTATTACGATAACGATCTGTTACACTCCATAAAAGCCATTGTAAACGGCTCTACCAACTTCATTCTTACCAAAATGTTTGAAGACAAGCTCGATTTTCAACAGGCCCTGTTGCTGGCGCAACAATTAGGTTTTGCTGAAAGCGATCCTACGCTCGATGTAGAAGGTTTTGATGCCGCTAACAAATGGAACTTCCTGCTCACCCATGCTTACGGTATTGTAATACCACCCGATGCACTGGTATTTAACGGTATTCAAAACATTACAGGCAGCGATGCCGCTGTTGCTGCTGAAAAGCATTACGATATTAAACTGGTGGCACAGGCAAAGAAACTGGAGAACGGTAAAGTGGCCGCCTTTGTATTACCACAATTTATTAAACACGAAGACCACCTCGCTTTTGTAAAGAACGAATACAATGGCGTTGTTATAGAAAGCGGTTTTGCCGATAAACAATTCTTTTATGGCAAAGGCGCCGGCAGCTTCCCTACCGCATCTGCCGTATTAAGCGATCTTTCTGCTTTACGTTATCAATATAAATACGAGTACAAGAAACTGTATCACCATAAACCTAACGAACTTACCAACGACTTTTATGTACGTGTGTATGTAAGCTTCGACGACTGGAAATATATTCCAAAAGAGAAGTTCGAGTGGATTGAAGAATGGCATGCTGAAACCGACCGTAAATACCTGGTAGGTGTGCTGGCATTTAATGAACTGGCGCAAAACAGCTGGTGGCGCGAAAATAAAACCTCGCTCATTCTTTCACCTGAAGCTGTTATTGAAGATGTGGAAGTGCGCAAGTTGAAAAAGAAAAGCCTGGAGCTGGCTGGGATCATATAACAAACAATAGACAAAAATAAAAAGGGTGGGACTTTCATTTAAGAAGGTCCCACCCTTTTATATTAATATGTTTACTCATTATGGATTTGGCGTAGTTTCATCTACAGGAGCCGGAGTAGGCTCAGTTGGTTTTGGCTGCTCATATACATACGACTCGTCTTGCTTTTTTCCTTTAAAGAATTTAACAATAGCGCCGAACAGGGCAACAATACCAATGATTATAAATTTCAGGAACTTAAGAATAAAAGCGCCTGCCCCTACTTTGGCTAATACCTTACCGGCAACCAACGCACCGATACCCCATGCAGCCACCTGATCTATTTTAGGATTGAAATCAGAATACTTGTTCCCTTCGGTAAACTCGGCAATATTCAATACTTTGCCGATGTCTCTTTTTACCAGGCTCAACTCACTCATTTGAGCAACCGCATTTAGCGATAATATACCTTTACGACCTAAAATACGAATGTCGTAGTTAAGGGTATGGCTGTCTTCACCACCAAATTCCAGTTCTTTCGCCCAGTGCAGTACTTTAGTGTCTTTATCGTAGTAAGGTTTTTGCGCCCAGCCTACAATATGAATAGAGGGATAACCTTGTTTTAAACGCTCTACGTTTGCTTCTTTTTCTGAAGATTGCATATTCTTCAGCATTTCATCATAATTGATCTTATCGGCGTCTTCATCTTTCACATATCCCATAGCGTCGTACGAAATAATAAATGCGTAATTGCTATCTGCATATGGGCCACCGGTTTCAGGAAACAACATACCAATAACATCGGTACGGGCCGGGTTGCCCCAAAGATCATGTATTACGTATTGACTTTGTTCGGCATTCAGGTATTTGAAACCTTTAGGCACATTTAATTGAGCAACACCATTGGGAAGTTTAACCGTTCCGGTTTGGTATTTCATGGCCTTGTTAACCGAATCCATCAATTTTATCTGCTGAATGAGCTGGGTGGTAAGAGAATCGTCGTCGTTTGCACGTACGATCCCACACGATACGATCAGGGCAATAAACAGGAAAAGAGCCTTTTGCATATATATTGGTTGCTTTAGATACACAAAAAAGCACCTTTCCTGCATAAAAGGAAATGTTCCTTTAACATTTTTTTTACATTATTTCAATCTGCGTATCAATATGTAAACGAATAACTTACGAATATCGATTTAATATCTTCCCAGTAAAGCTTCCTTCAGGGCAGCATACTCAGGCGCTATAAGACTGCTTTGCTTGGTAAGTTTAAGCTGCTCCTCAATGGCTGCAGGCACAGGTACCGTTTCGCCAATCACCGGCTCTACCACATCGTAGAATTTCACCGGATGAGCTGTTTCGAGGAACATACCTGCATCGCCGGTATGTTGCTGTAAATAGCGTTGTAATGCCAAATATCCAACGGCGCCATGCGGATCGGGCAGGTACTTATATTTCTCGTACACCTCTTTCATGGTGGCCCTTGTTTCATCGTCGCTGATGCTGTAGCCGGTGAGCACCTTGCGCAGGTCGCCCAGTTTATGATGAAATAATTCGAGTATACGTACAAAGTTACTGGGGTTGCCTACATCCATGGCATTGGAAATAGTGGCCACTGCTTTTTTAGGTGCATACTCACCATTAGCCAAAAACGAAGGAACCACTGCATTGGCATTACAGGCAGCAATAAAATGTTTCACTGGCAAACCTGAAATATGTGCCAATAAGCCAGCACAAATATTTCCAAAGTTTCCGCTGGGGACAGAGATAACCGGCGGGTTCTTTTTATTAGCCCATTGTTTCCAGGCTAATACATAATAGAACTGTTGCGGTAACCAGCGTGCAACGTTTATTGAGTTGGCCGAAGTAAGGAATATTTTTTTTGTGAGTTCCTCATCAACAAACGCCTGCTTAACCATTTGCTGACAATCATCGAACGTTCCTGTTACTTCAAGTGCATGAATATTTTTACCTAATGTTGTCAGTTGTTTTTCCTGTACCGAACTCACTTTACCTGAAGGGTAAAGGATCACTACTTCTACCCCGGGTACATCATAAAAGCCATGGGCAACTGCGCCACCCGTATCGCCCGATGTAGCTACCAGTACCACTACTTTCTCACTACGCTCATGTGCAAAATGCCCCAGGCAACGGCTCATAAAGCGGGCGCCAACATCTTTGAACGCCAGCGTTGGCCCGTGAAAAAGTTCCAGTGAAGAAATGCCATTGTTCACCGGCACCAACGGTATAGGAAAGTTGATAGTCTCTTTTACAATGCCCTGCAATGCTGCATCGGAAATGGTACCTGCAACATAGGGTTGTATAAGACGAAAAGCGATTTCTTCGTTGCTAAATTGTTCAATATTCTCAAAGAAACTTTTTTCATGCACCGGAATGGTATGCGGAAAATACAATCCCTTGTCAGGCGCCTGTCCTTTTATAGTGGCTTCCTTAAAATCAACATCGGGGGATTGTTTATTTAGACTGTAGTATTTCATTGTTGAATTATCATTAATGATTGGTGTTAAGCCGTGAATCGTCAATCGTGAATCGTGAATGGCCTCGCTAGTGCTCAGATTTATTTACGACCTTGCGCCGCCTGAATTTATTGCCGATTGCCGATTGCCGATTGCCGATTGCCGATTGCCGATTGCCGATTGCCGATTGCCGATTGCCGATTACGGTATCTCTATTACTTTAGCCCCACTATAATTGATCATCGTAACATACGTCTTAAACTCTATGCCCAGCCTGGTATATACATCTATCATCACCTCTTCTACACCCTTGGCAACATATTCTTCTTTACTAAGCATAAAGATAGATGGGCCTGAACCCGAAATACCTCCACCTAATGCACCGGCATCCTTGCTTCTTTTCTTTACATCATCAAACCCGGGAATAAGTATGCTGCGTACAGGTTCAATGATCACATCCTCTAGCGAGCGGCCAATAAGATCGTAATCGTTCTTCATAAAACCAGCTACCAAACCGGCAATATTGCCCCATTGTTTAATGGCTGCTTTTAATTGAACTTCTTTACGAAGTATTTGCCTTGCATCGGAAGTGCGCACTTCAATTTGCGGGTGTACTACCGTTACATACATTGGCGGCGCTGTTAGCTGAATAATATCAAGCGGGAAGATAGAGCGAATAAGCGTTATGCCACCATAGATACAGGGTGCAATATTATCGGCATGCTTTACACCCGATGCCACTTTTTCACCGTTCATGGCAAAACGCACCAGGTCTTCTTTGGAGAAGGGATTACCTAATAAATGATTGGCGGCCACTACTGCCCCGGCCGAACTGGCAGCGCTTGAGCCTAAACCGCTGCCTGGTTTTATTCGTTTGTCGATGATCACTTCAAACCCTACAGGTTCTTTCCATTCTTCCATTAAAGCCAGCAGTGAGGCGCCAGCTACGTTCTTCTCCGGTTCTGTAGGTAATTTATAAACATCGTCCTTTTGTATAAAAATGCCCGGCTTATCTATTAACCTTAAGGTCATAACATCCTGTGGTTGCTGCAACGCCATGCCCAGTACATCAAATCCGCAAACCAAATTGGCCACAGTGGCCGGTGCTAATACCTGTACGCTCTTTAATTCATTTGCCATTTTAATTTTTTGACTTATTTGAATCAATAGTCCTGTCTTAATACTATTAATGTGCAGCGCGAATAATATCAGCAAACACTCCTGATGCAGTTACTTCGGCACCGGCGCCTGCTCCTTTAACCACCAATGGCTGATCGGGGTAACGGTTGGTATAGAACAACACCACGTTATCTTTGCCATACAGGTGATAAAAATCAGATTGCGGATCTACATGTTGTAAACCAACAGAAGCTTTACCACCTTCAAAACGGGCAACAAACTTCAGCTTCTTACCGGCAGCTGCCGCTTCCTGGTAAATTTTCTTAAAATGCGCTTCCTGCTTTTCCATTTCTTTATAAAAATCATCCACACTACCAACCATACACGAAGCAGGCATAAAGGTATTATTGGTAATATCTTCCATATCGAGGCGTTCACCCGATTCGCGGGCCAGGATCATGATCTTACGCATTACATCGGTTCCGCTCAGGTCTAACCGTGGATCGGGTTCGGTATACCCTTCATCCTGGGCCTGCTTAACTACTTGTGCAAAGCTTCTGGTACCATCGTAATTATTGAACACAAAATTCAATGTACCACTCAATACAGCTTCAATGCGGGTAACCACATCGCCACTACGCATTAAATCGTTCAGGGTACCTATTACCGGTAAGCCGGCGCCCACATTTGTTTCAAACAAAAAGAAGGCATTGTATTCACGGGCCAGGTCTTTCAGTTTTTTATAATAAGCATATGCCGAAGAACAGGCTACTTTATTACAAGCTACTACCGAAATGCTTTTGGCCAGCAACTGATCATACACCTGTGCCACATTCTCATTGGCAGTAACATCTACAAAAACAGAGTTACGCAGGTTCTTTGAACGAACGGTTTCTACAAACTTACTCAGGTCGCTGGCATCGCCCTGTTGCAGGTGATCGCGCCAGTTGTCAAGATCGATACCTTCATCGCTGAACGCCATCTTCTTACTGTTTGCCATACCTACAATGCGTACCTGAAGCCGCAGGTTCTGTTGCAGATATTCCTGTTGCTGTTTTAACTGGGCAAGCAGTTTACCGCCTACATTACCGGTACCGGCAACAAAAAGGTTTATTTGTTTATAGGTAGTTTCAAAAAAATCTTCGTGTAATACGTTTATCGCTTTTTTAACATCACTTGCTGAGATCACGGCTGAAATATTTCTTTCTGATGAACCTTGTGCTATAGCTCGAACGTTAACACCGTTACGGCCAATAGCGCCAAACATTTTTCCACTTATACCAGGATGGCTTTTCATATTATCACCTACCAAGGCAACAATGGCCAGTCCTTTTTCTATACGCAATGGCTCAACGCGGCCCGTTTCAATTTCGTAAGCGAAAGTTTTATCAACTGCCAGCTTTGCTTTATCGGCCAGGGCCTCGTCAATACCAACACAAATTGAATGTTCCGAAGAACCCTGGGTGATCAGTATTACATTTATAAGATCATTTGACAACGATTCAAACAGGCGGCGCGAAAAACCTGGTATACCAACCATGCCGCTTCCTTCCAAACTCAGCAGAGCAATTTTATTGATGCTTGAAATACCACGAATGTTATTTCCATTTTTATGTACATCGTTCTCTATAAGAGTGCCATGATCTTCGGGTGCAAAAGTGTTCTTTATCCAAACCGGAATGTTCTTGCTCATTACAGGTTGTATGGTAGGTGGATAAATTACTTTGGCACCAAAATGCGATAGCTCCATTGCTTCCTGGTAAGAGATGTTGGGCAGTATGCGTGCATTGGGAACCAACCGCGGGTCGGCAGTCATCATACCGCTTACATCGGTCCATATTTCAAGTGTTGATGCCGTTACTGCACCGGCAATAATAGCAGCAGTATAATCGCTACCGCCTCTGCCTAAAGTAGTGGTATTGCCTTTGCCATCGGCAGCAACAAAACCAGGCACTATAAATAAACGGCTGGCCGAAACAGAGAAGAAATCATTACAAAGGGAATTAGTAACCGAAAAATCAACAGCGGCACTTCCATAGTGAGAATCGGTTCGAATAATTTCGCGGGAATCGACCCATGTATTTTCAACGCCCTGGGCATTTAAACGGGCGGCAATAATTTTAGAGGAAAGCAATTCGCCAAAACTTACAATGCGGTCTTTGGTGCGGGCGCTTAATTCACCCAATAAAAAAACACCATTACAAATATCTTCTATTTCATTACAGCGTTGTTTTACCCAGCTCAATACACTGCTTTGCTGGGTTACGGGTATCAATGCTTTTACGGCTTCCAAATGTCGCTGCTCAACTTTCTGCAACAACTCTTTATAGCTTTCATCACCAGCTGCGGCCAAACCTCCGCTTTGTAATAATACATCTGTAACCCCGCCCAAAGCCGATACAACAACAATCGTTTTTCCCTGCGGCATACGTACTAAAGCCTGTTGAACAATGCTGCTAACCTTATTCATGTTTTCGGCATTTGCAACTGAAGTACCGCCGAACTTTAAAACCTGCATAACCTGAAATTAAGTTGATTTGAAATAAGTTGAATAACCCGATGCTTTCTTGATCTTTGATCTCTCTTTGAAGAGGTGAAGGTAGGTAAAACCCCAGTGGTAATATGGAAATGTACAACCCTTAACGGGTTGTTGTAATAGTGGTAGTTGTAGCTGTGGAAGCTACCGTGTTGGAAGAAAGAATAATATTGTTGAAAAGTACCACTTATTAAATTGATATAACCAAAGATAACACGAAAAGTCTATAACATTTGTTAGTTTTTAGTTTTTTTTGCCTCACGCTGTAACTCAGGCCCTTCCGCAACCTTGTAACAACAAAGGTTTTGAGGCTTTATTCAAAACAATTGGGCTGAACCTATTTCTATTCAAACTTTTCAACGTACTTTCATTGCCCGATTTTCGTTGCTGCTTGCTATAATATTATTCGCATAAAATGCCATAAACTGAAAAACATGGATCACCAGTCATCAAGAGGACTGCAGCAATTTAAGAATTACGTAGGCATAAAGTTTCAGCTCTACAACAGCCTGTTTACCTCACTCCCTTTTCACCGGATTGAAAAGACCGGTATTCTGCTTTCGCTATTATTAAATAATTGTGAAGAAGGATACAAGAAGAAGCAAAGTCCCGTGCAGATCATTGAAGAGTTCTTCGAAAAGCACACTTCTTACACAAAAGAACAGGATAAGCTCGACCTGTTGTTCCGCTTTATTCAATACGTTGAGCGGCAGGTAGTTTTGTTCGATGCGCTGGAAGATGCCTCGTTCAAAGAGATCAATGACCTGAGTGGTATTGGCACCCTGAAATACCTGGCTTCAGATGTTATGCAGGAAGGCAAAGAAGAAGAACTTGCTAAAAAGCTGGAAGACTTCTCCATTCGCCTGGTGCTCACTGCCCACCCCACACAGTTCTATCCCGGACCCGTTTTAGGTATTATTCACGACCTGTCGAAAGCACTGGCCGAAAATAATACCAACCAGATAAATATGTACCTGCAGCAGTTGGGTAAAACGCCTTTCTTTAAAAAGGAAAAACCTACGCCATATGATGAGGCCGTTAGCCTTATCTGGTACCTGGAGAATGTATTCTACAATGCAGCCGGCCGTATTATCACCTTCCTCAACAACCAGTTCCCGCAAATGATACCAGACACCAACCCTGTTATCACCATGGGCTTCTGGCCTGGCGGCGACCGCGATGGCAACCCCTTCGTTACGGTTGATACCACACAAAAAGTAGCCGATGCATTACGTGGCAGCATTATTAAATGCTACTACCTCGAAGTGCGTAAATTAAAAAGAAGGCTTACGTTCAAAGGTGTTGATACCATACTGGCCGATCTGGAAAAACAATTGTATGAAAACATCTTCATACCCGGCCAACGCACCAACTTAAGCAAACAGGGCATACTCGATGCACTGCAAAAGATAAGAGAAATACTGATCTACCAGCACAATGGACTATTCCAACACCTGGTTGACAGCCTCATTAATAAAGTACATGTATTTGGTTTGCACTTTGCATCGCTCGATGTTAGGCAGGATAGCAGCGTTCACGGCAAAGTATTGGAAGCAATAGCCAGCAAATCAGATATCCTTCCCCGTAACTATTCAGAGCTTTCTGAAAAACAAAAGAAGGAACTGTTATCAAAAGCGAGTGGTGATATTGGCGGACACGTTTTTGAAGATGGTATTGAAAAAGATACGGTACTCAGCATTAAAGCCATTAAAGAAATTCAAAAGTTCAATGGCGTTGAAGGCTGCAGCCGTTATATCATAAGCCAATGTAACAGTGCACTGAACATGCTGGAGGTTTATGGACTGTTCAAACTGACCGGCTGGAAGAATGAAGATCTTACCATTGATATAGTTCCTTTGTTTGAGACTATCGACGACCTGCAGGAGGCTGCCGATATTATGCAGGAGTTATACGAGAATGAAGTGTATCGTAAACATTTGCAAAAACGCAGCAACCGTCAAACCATAATGCTTGGTTTTTCAGATGGCACAAAAGACGGCGGTTACCTGATGGCCAATTGGAGCATATACAAAGCCAAAGAAAAGCTAACCAGCATTTCGGCCAAATACGGCATAGATGTGGTGTTCTTCGATGGCCGTGGTGGTCCTCCAGCCCGTGGCGGTGGTAAAACGCATAAGTTCTATGCGTCTATGGGCAAGAACATTTCAAATAAAGAAATTCAGTTAACCATACAGGGACAAACCGTAAGTTCTAACTTCGGCACCATCGATTCGGCCCAATTCAACATTGAGCAATTGTTGAATGCCGGTATTTCGAACGACGTGTTTGCCGATAAGGAAGAAACGCTGAACCCCGAAGAAGAGGAAATTGTAAACGAACTGGCCACCGAAGGCCTGAAGGCGTACAATGAATTAAAGAACAACCCCGACTTCCTGGAGTACCTGGCGCATATCAGTCCGCTGAAGTTCTACAGCCAAACGAATATTGGCAGCCGCCCGGCCAAACGCGGATCTTCGTCGAAACTGTCGTTGAAAGACCTGCGCGCCATTCCATTCGTAGGCGCCTGGAGCCAGTTAAAACAAAACGTAACGGGTTATTATGGCGTGGGCACTGCATTACAGGCCCTCGACAAAAAAGGCAAACTAAACGATATTAAGAAGGTTTACCGTCACTCACTGTTCTTCAAAACACTGATCGATAACTGTGAAATGGCCATGAAGAAATGTTTCTTCCCATTAACAGAACACCTGTCGCAGGATGCCCGCTATGGCGAGATCTGGAATAAGATCTATGAAGAGTATGAGTTAACGCAACGATATATTCTTCTTTTATCGGGCAAAAGCGAGCTGATGGCCGATTACCCGGTTGAACAGCTGTCGATACAAATGCGCGAGCGTATTGTATTACCGCTTACCACCATTCAGCAATTTGCCATGACGCGTATACGCCAAATGGAAGAACAGAACGCACAACCGCAGCATAAAGAAATATTCGAGAAGCTGGTTATCCGCAGTTCCTTCGGGATCATTAATGCGGGAAGGAATTCGGCTTAGATTAGCCAGTGGTGAATGGTCAGTGGTGAGTGGGTTCACGATTATTTAGACCCCTGAACAATAGCGAAGCTCGCAAATGTTCAGGGGTTTAAAAATTCGAGAGTTTACTCACCACTCACAACTCATCAATCACAATCTAAACAATAGCGAAGCGCGCAATTGCTCAAGGTGTTCGAAAATTCGAGAGTTCACTCACCACTCACAACTCACCAAAAAAAAATAAACGCACCCGGCGAAACGGATGCGTTTTCTGATAACTAAAACAACGGTAATGAAAAAAAGCATTAAATACTATTTCATTATATTACCGCACAGCATTAGTTAGTTTTGGTTACACTTTGAATATAAAACACTATGGTTTGTGTTTAAAAAGTTCGGCAACGCAACCGTGAATTATATCGTTAGCTCACCAGTATTTTTATCTCTCCCTCACAATTTCCCTCTCAATTATTTTAGTTAGCTCAAAACGTAACACCAAAAACAATCAATAAGGGCTGGCAGGGTGAAAAATAAGCAGTTAGTTGTGGGTAGGCAATCCTCGAATTTGAAATATTAAATAAAATACAATGTTATGATATTTTTATAATCAACAGTTATCCTTGTATTAATTTCAAAGCTTCACTCATCAACTATGGTCAAAAATACCATTTTTTATAGTCATCATGTTAAAAACATGATATATAAAATTAAATGTAATATTATCTTTTCTTCCTACTAAACCGGCTTTTTCTTTCCAAACCTGCTCATAACTGCTTCTATTTTGCTTCGGGACTTGTTTGGCTCAATCACAGACCAAATTGAGACCAAGCCCAGACCAAACCCAGACCAAGCCCAGGCAAAATGTAAGATTTCCCTATGTTTGGGCTTTGTTATGCATGTTTTAAATATTTTTTTGACCCAAACCAGGCAATAAGCTGTTATCACCCAATCCACAAGAAAAAAGGATACTCCCCTTGCAGGAAATATCCTTTTGTATGGTAGCAATGTTTTAAGCTGTACTTAGTATTGGTTACGAACTTTGTAAACAGAACGGCGGGTTAAAAATGCCAGGTAGCAGCCAACAGGAATGTACCTGTGCTTTTTACACCTTCGTTCGGGTTCTTTATAAAAATTGCTTCTTTTGAATTATCGAGCCTGAATTCGGGAATAATGGTAAGGTTATCTATGCGAATGTTACCCGATAAAGTGGCAGCCAAAACGCTGGTACCCACACCGGTAGCAGCCGCCAGGCCAGATACCGCTTTTTTATCATCGAAGTATTCACCGCGCAGGGTTAGTCCGAACACCTTTGTTGGATCAACGTTCAGGTATACGGCAGATCCCCACCATGAGTCACCATCATCTTTCCCATTGGGTTTAAACGATTGCATGGTACCGTTGTAACCAATGCTGAATTTTTCGCTGAGGGTACCCGTAACCACCAGGTCAACCTGGTTAATACTGTTATCACCCATATCTTTACCGCCCTGGTAGTTCAAATAACCTTTCAGGCTACCATCACTGTTTCCGGCGCTAATTTGACCAAGGATCATTTTTTTACCAAAGCTGGCCGTTACGTTATCGGTAGGGTTAGCTACACCTAACATAAAACCGAATTTTCCCGCCGTATATTCCGCTTTTATACCTGTATGAAAGAAGGGACCATACGAGAACATATACGACATACTGTAGTTACGGTTCAGGTAAGCATCAACCAGCTCGTAACCTACATGGGTAGCCCATTTACCTATACTGAACTTTAATTTGTCTGTAGCAGCAACTGAAACATAAGCCTGTTTAATGGCAGTAGCCAGTCCTGAGCCTTTTTCATTGTAAGAAAATTCATCAGCTCTTCTTCCAAAACCTAAATCAAGCACACCAGTTACTTTACCCTGGGTATATTCTGCTTTTACAGAGGCCATACCCAGCTCAAATGAGTTTTGTGAGTTTGTAAAGCTGGTGTAATTATTTAAATAACCGGAATCTTTGGCATTATGAAAATTGTAGCGATAATAAGCGTCAACGGAACCAGTAATATTCAGAGCACTTTTTTTCGTAGAGTCTTGGGCTTCAGCATAAGAACCCAGGGCCACGCTGAAAATGGCCAATGAAGAAATTTTTCTTAACATTGCAGTTAGATTTTAAGTGTTAATGAAAAGGGTACGGTGAGAAAATAGAGCATGGATCAGATGCTCTACTTCTTATAAAGCTGTACCTTTTTCTTTTTTAGAACTCAGTAACAGGTTTTTCAACCAGTTTACCATTCTCTCCATTTACCAGCAAAGTTCCTTGCAGATATTTCTCATTGTGCTGCGTTTCATCCAGACCAAGCTCTTCTTCTTCAGCAGTTACACGCAAAGGCAGAATAAAATTGATGAATTTGAATATGAGGTAAGAAACACCGAAGCTATATGCTACAACTATGGCCATTGCTTTCAATTGAGTAAAGAAGAAAGCAGCATTGCCATAGAACCAACCATCGTTACCAGCGCCATTTACGGTTTTGGTAGCGAACAAACCAGTCATTAACATACCAACCATACCACCTACACCGTGACAAGGGAATACATCGAGGGTATCGTCGAGTTTTGACTTTTGTTTGTAATAAACAGCGATATTAGAAATGATCGCAGCCACCACACCAATAAAGATACTTTGAGGAATTGCAACAAAACCTGCAGCAGGGGTAATGGCAACCAAACCTACAACTGCACCGATACAGAAACCTAACACGGAAGGTTTTTTACCACGCAATACATCAAAGAACATCCATGAGCAACCAGCAGCGGCAGCAGCAGTGTTTGTAGTAGCAAATGCAGAAACAGATAATGCAGTTGCACCTACAGCAGAACCGGCGTTGAAACCGAACCAGCCAAACCACAACAAACCAGTACCGATCAATACATAAGGAATATTAGCAGGTGGAATTTCTTTATTCTGAATATGAGACTGTCTGCGTTTCAATACCAGTGCACCAGCCAGGGCAGCACAACCAGCAGAAATATGTACTACTGTACCACCGGCAAAATCAAGCACGCCCATTTTAAACAGGAAACCTTGCGGGTGCCAGCTCCAGTGTGCCAGAGGCGCATACACCAACAGGCTGAACAATACGATGAACAGCGTATAAGCAGTAAAACGGATACGCTCAGCTACTGCACCTACTACCAGACCTGGAGTAATTACAGCGAACATCAATTGGAATAAGGCGAACAAAGTAAGAGGAATTGTGGCAGCCAGTTCCCAGGGTGCTCCATTAGCTACATTTTTGAAGAACAGGAATGTAGTAGGATTTCCAATAAATCCACCTATGTCTTCACCAAAACACAGACTAAAACCTACAACAACCCACAGTACACTTACAATACCGGCAGCAACCACACTTTTCATCATGGTCGACAATATGTTCTTACGATGCACCATACCGCCATAAAAGAAGGCCAGGCCAGGTGTCATCAAAAATACAAGCGCTGTGGCCACTAATATCCAGCCAATATCAGCCGCACTGTACTTACCACCATCGTTAAACAGGGGGAGAGAAGGAATAAAGAGTGAGGCAACGGCGACTATTGCCAGAATTAGAAATGGAGCTACTTGCTTTAGGGAAACCTTT
This sequence comes from Niastella sp. OAS944, assembly GCA_024809215.1. Classification (GTDB taxonomy): domain Bacteria; phylum Bacteroidota; class Bacteroidia; order Chitinophagales; family Chitinophagaceae; genus Niastella. Next base: position 1,773,977 of record JANUBW010000001.1, read on the forward strand.
TTCATACCGTTGTGTTTTAGTTTAGATATAAATGATATTACTAAAAATGCATATTTAATAATATCTAATCGAAAATATCAATTATTTGAGATAAAACCTTGCGTAAACAATACATTTTATAATTTACTATATATATCACATTTATCTTAGATACCTCACCTAACTACTTGTTAGCCCATTCTTTAAACAAACCTATGTTTTGAATATAAAAAAACCGTCCATTTTGGACGGCGTTCAAAAACAGAGGCCATTTATGTAGAATTTACTAAAACTTAACTTTTACCTATCATAAAATCACTTTTTTGCACCTCAGTCCCCCGGTAGCAACTTTTTGAACGTTTGCAGAGAAAATTAGCAGCCTCATCAACATATTCATGATAATTCTGATGATTTAGATTGAAATGTGAATGCACTCATGCAAAAGTAGTCATATTATATATTTTATAATTTGTTTGAAAAATCAAGTGATTTCTACCAATAAAAAGCCCCAACGGAAAACCGTCGGGGCCCTAAAAACAGATAACAAATTATGCTTATAAAGCTAAGATGATGTTTTGATCTTTACTTTCAAGGAAAGACACACCTTCGTTCAGGAACTCGTCTACCTTGCGGGCGCACTCGCGTCCTTCGCTTATAGCCCAAACCACCAGGCTTTGTCCGCGACGCATATCACCAGCTACGAATACCTTATTGATGCTTGTCTTGTATTCCTTTTCGGTTGCCCTAACATTACCACGGCTATCAAGATCAACACCCAGCTCGTTCAGCAAACCTTCGTGTTGCGGATGAACGAAGCCCATGGCCAGTAATGCCAGCTCGCAGGGAAGCTCACGCTCAGAGCCTGGTTTTTCAACAAACTGAGATGGTTTACCATCTTCAGTCACCTTCCACTCAAGGTCAACCACCTTCAACGCTTTCAGGTTACCATTTTTATCGCCAATGAACTCTTTGGTTGCAATAGCCCAGTGACGGTTGGCACCTTCTTCATGTGAAGTAGATGTTTTTAATATCATTGGGTAGGTAGGCCATGGCATGTATTCACTACGGCCTTCCGGTGGTTTTGGCAACAGCTCAAACTGGGTAACCGATTTTGCTTTATGACGGTTGCTGGTACCAACACAGTCGCTGCCGGTATCGCCACCACCAATAACCACTACATTCTTTTTGGTAGCTAATAATTCTTCGCTGAAGATATTGCTTTCGATGTTTGCATGCGCCAGCGGATCGAGGCCTGCATTACGCTTGTTCTGTTGTTTCAGGAACTGCATAGCGTAATAAACACCTTTCAACTCGCGGCCAGGAATTTTAAGATCGCGGGGAACAGTAGAACCGCCTGCCAGTACAATGGCGTGAAATTCGCGCAACAGGTCGTTGATGCGAACATTTTCACCCACGTTGGCATGACAGCGGAAAATAACACCTTCCTCTTCCATCAACTTGATCCTTCTGTCAATTACCCATTTCTCTAATTTAAAATCAGGTATACCATAACGTAATAAACCACCTGGTTTATCATCACGTTCGAATACAGTTACTGTATGACCGGCATAATTCAACTGCGCAGCGGCAGCCAAACCTGCAGGCCCCGAACCTACAACCGCTACTTTTTTACCAGTGCGTACGTTTGGTTTACGTGGTTTTACAAATCCTTTATCGAAAGCTATTTCAATAATGTGTTTTTCAATTTCCTCAATTGTAATAGCCGGTTGGTTAATACCCAGTACGCAGGCACTTTCGCATGGTGCAGGGCATATACGGCCGGTAAACTCAGGAAAGTTGTTGGTAGAGGCAAGTATTTCATAAGCCTCCTGCCAGCTTTTGCGGTACACCGCATCGTTAAACTCTGGTATTACATTACCCAGCGGGCATCCGCTATGGCAAAAAGGAACGCCACAATTCATACAACGAGCCGATTGCTGGTTCAGCTTTTCATCGCTGTAACGCTCAATAAATTCGTTGTAATTCTTTAACCTTTCCTCTACTGGTTTTTTACCAGGCAATTCCCTGGTGAATTCCATAAAACCCGTTGGTTTACCCATTTTATCTTAACAGTTTATCGTTTTGTGTTTGTTGTTTGATATAGGCAACATTCCGTTGCCTTGCAGCTTAAGGCCCCCCTCCCGGCCTCCCCCCGGTGGGGGGAGGAGTTTGGTTATGGCCTGGAGCGTGAATAAGTGTTACTTCTTCTTTGCTCCTTGCTTCACCTTGCTCTTATCCTGCAATGCTTTCTTATAATCTTTCGGGAACACTTTTATAAAGTTCTTCAATTGGTTCTCGAAATCATCCAACACAAAACGTGCAACGGTACTACCGGTATATGCGTAATGGCGGGTGATCATATCATTCAAAGCCTGTGCATCTTCAGCATCGAGCGGATCGAGGTCAACCATTTCTTTGTTGCAAACAGAAGCGAATTGCCCTTTTACATCATAAACGTAAGCAATACCGCCACTCATACCTGCAGCAAAGTTGCGGCCTGTAGCCCCCAGTATCACCACGCGGCCACCGGTCATGTATTCACAACCGTGATCGCCGGTACCTTCCACAACTACATTAGCACCTGAGTTACGTACGGCAAAACGCTCACCGGCCTTACCTCTGATGTATGCTTCACCAGATGTAGCGCCATAGAAGGCGGTGTTACCAATAAGAATGTTCTCTTCAGGAACAAAGCTCGACTGTTTAGGTGGATACACGATCAGCTTGGCGCCGCTCAATCCTTTACCAAAATAGTCGTTGGCATCACCTTCCAGTTCAAGGGTTACACCTTTGGTGTTGAAAGCAGCAAAGCTTTGTCCGGCCGTACCCGTGAAATTAAAGTGAATGGTATCGTCGGGTAATCCTTCAGCTTTGTATTTCTTAGAGATCTCGTTCGATAATATTGTACCAATAGTTCTATCGGTATTCTTAACAGGGAACGAAGCAGCAATACGCTCTTGTTTTTCAAGCGCCGGTTGTGCAGCTGCCAACAGTTTCCAGTCGAGCACATCTGCCATACCATGATCCTGCTCTTCCTGATTGTACAAGCCAGTGTATGCAGCAGCAGGTTCTTTGTACAAGATTGGCGACAGATCGAGTTTGCTTGTTTTCCAGTGTGTAATGCCTTCTCGCATTTCGAGACAGTCAACCTGGCCAACCATTTCATTAATGGTACGGAAGCCAAGTTCGGCCATGATCTCGCGCAGGTCCTGTACAAGGAACTTGAAGAAGTTCACTACGTGATCGGCGTTACCGCTGAAGCGTTTGCGCAACTCAGGATCTTGTGTAGCAACACCTACCGGGCAGGTATTGAGGTGACACTTACGCATCATGATACAACCTTCTACCACCAGGGCAGCAGTTGCAACACCCCACTCTTCGGCACCTAACAGGGTAGCGATAGCAATATCACGACCTGTTTTCATTTGACCGTCGGCCTGTACAATTACACGGCTGCGTAATTTATTTTTTACCAGTGTTTGATGGGTTTCGGCAAGGCCTAACTCCCATGGTAAACCGGCATGTTTAATAGAACTGATGGGCGAAGCACCTGTACCGCCATCCATACCTGCAATCAATATTACATCGGCTTTGGCTTTGGCAACACCCGCTGCAATTGTACCAACACCGGCTTTTGATACCAGCTTCACGTTGATGCGCGCAGCGCGGTTTGCATTCTTCAGATCGAAGATCAGCTGAGCCAGGTCTTCAATTGAATAAATATCGTGGTGCGGCGGCGGAGAAATTAAACCTACACCAGGAGTAGAGTGACGGGTTTTACCAATCCAGTCATCAACCTTGTGACCAGGCAACTGACCACCTTCACCAGGTTTTGCACCTTGTGCCATTTTGATCTGCAGCTCATCGGCTTCAGTAAGATAATAACTGGTTACACCAAAGCGTGCACTCGCTACCTGTTTAATGGCGCTGCGCATACTATCGCCGTTAGGCAATGGCGTATAACGTTGTTCATCTTCACCACCTTCACCGGTGTTGCTCTTAGCGCCAATGCGGTTCATAGCAATGGCCAGTGTAGTGTGTGCTTCCCATGAAATAGAACCAAAGCTCATGGCGCCGGTAGCAAAGCGTTTCAAAATGCTTTCAGCCGATTCTACCTCATCGATAGAAACTGCCGGCCTGTTCACTTTGAACTGGAACATGCTACGCAGGGTGGCCGCTTTTTCACTTTGGTCGTTTACAGCCTTGGTATATTTCTTAAATGTATTGTAATCGTTCATCCGTGTTGCATACTGTAACAGGTGAATGGTTGTTGGGTTAAACAGGTGGAACTCCCCTTTACGTTTCCATTGGTAAACACCACCAACCGGCAAACGGTCAACAGGAATGTCTTTGCGGCTGAAGGCAAACCAATGTTTGGCAAGCGCTTCTTTAGCCAGCTCATCTAAACCAATACCTTCAATACGGCTAACCGCGCCGGTGAAGCATTTGTCAACCAGCTCCTGATTTAAACCAACTATTTCGAAGATCTGGGCACCCTGGTACGATTGCAGGGTTGAGATACCCATCTTAGAGAACACTTTCAACAAACCATCGCAAACGGCTTTGATATAATTCTTACGCAGTTGGTCCCAGGTAAGTTCAGTTTGCAACGTGTTGTTCACTTTCATGTTGCGGATGGTAGCCAATGCCAGGTATGGGTTTATGGCAGTAGCACCAAAGCCTAACAAGCAGGCAAAATGATGTACTTCCCAAACGTCGCCGGCCTCTACTACGATACCTACTTTACCACGCAAACCTTTGCGAATAAGATAGTGATGCACAGCAGCTGTTGCCAACAAAGAAGGAATAGCAGCGTGATCAGAATCAACCGCGCGGTCGCAAAGGATCAACACTTCAAATCCATCGTTCACTGCATCTTCTGCATAGCGGCAAAGCCTGTCGATACCTTTTTTCAATGAACCTGGTTTGCCATCGGCCCGGAAATAAGTTTGCAGGGTTTTGGCCTGGAAGATACCGGTATCTATACTACGCAGCTTTTCCAATTCGGTGCTGGTAAGTATGGGATGTTTCAGTGCCACGGTATGGCAATGTTTTGGATCTTCCTCTAATAAGTTATCGTTGTTACCTACAAAGGTTGCCAAGCTCATTACCATGCGCTCGCGAATTGGATCGATGGGTGGGTTGGTTACCTGTGCAAATAATTGTTTGAAGTAAGAAGAAATGTGTTGAGGCTGATCGCTCAATACAGCCAGCGGCGTATCGGTACCCATTGAACCAATTGGTTCTTTACCATCAACAGCCATAGGTGTAATGATATCATCGATATCTTCAGTTGAATATCCTAATGCTTTCTGGTATTTCAGAATTGAAGCATCTGACAGGTGAGTGAATGCAACACGAGGCTCATCCAGTTCTTCCAAACGGATCTTGTATTGATTCAACCAGTCGCCATAAGGCTTACGACCGCAGATCTCAGCTTTCAATTCTTCGTCACTGATGATGCGGCCCTGCTCCATATCAACCACGAACATTTTACCGGGTTGCAGACGGCCTTTTTCAACTACAATGGCAGGGTCAACAGGCAATGCGCCGGTCTCTGATGCCATAATAACGCGATCATCATTTGTAACGCAATATCTTGAAGGACGCAAACCGTTTCTGTCGAGGGTAGCGCCTATGATCTTTCCATCGGTGAATGAAATAGAAGCGGGACCATCCCATGGTTCCATGATAGAAGCGTGGTATTCGTAGAACGCTTTTTTCACGGGGTCCATATGATCGTTGCCATCCCATGCTTCGGGGATCAGCATCATCATTACGTGTGGGAGTGAACGGCCGGTTAATGCCAGCAGCTCTATCATGTTATCCAAACAGGCAGAGTCACTCTGATTGGCTGTAACGATGGGCAGCAACATTTCCATTTCCTGCGTGGTGAAATACGGAGAGGTGAAACCATGTTCGCTGGTCTTTAACCAGTTGAGGTTACCCTGCAGCGTATTGATCTCGCCGTTATGTGCAATGAAGCGGAAAGGCTGAGCCAGTTTCCAGCTGGGGAAGGTATTTGTAGCGAAGCGGCTGTGAACCAAACCGAATGCAGAAACCATTCGTTTGTTGGTAAGATCGCTGAAGTAATGGCGAACCTGACCACTGATCAACTGGCCTTTGTATACTACAGTTTTGTAAGAAAGAGACGCGATATAAAAACCGATTGAATCTTTCTTTACGGTATTGTTGATGGTGTGGCTGGCGTAGTTGCGCAGCAGGAATAATTTCCGCTCGAAGTCATCAGGGTTGTTGATGTGATCGGGACAAGCGATGAACACCTGCTCCATCTCTGGTTCGACACTCAATGCTGAGGCACCAATGCCATCCGGATTCACGGGCACCTTTCGGTAAACGAGAATTTCCAATCCTAATTTTTCTGCAGCGCGATTGAAAATATCGCGGCACTCTTCACGTAAACGGATCTCGCGGGGGAAGAAAATCACCCCAACGCCGTAACGACCAAAAGCAGGCAGGTGAACGCCCAGCTTAATGCACTCGTCAAAGAAAAATTCGTGAGGTGTTTGGATCATAATACCGGCGCCATCGCCCGTATTATTTTCACAACCGCACGCGCCACGATGTTCCATATTTTCCAATATGGTTAAAGCGTCGCTGATGTTCTGGTGACTTTTGTGCCCCTTAATGCTGGCTACGAATCCAATGCCGCAGGCATCACGCTCAAAGGAAGGATGGTATAAACCCTGGTTACTTGCCATGGAAATGCATAGTTTTTTGAAAAATATTCAATAAAAAGTCAGTTTCTCTGTAAATCGTTTAGTTTTATAGCAAGCAAGCGTTTGAAATTACGAAAAAAACAGCGTATTGCCCTTTATTCGTGCAATTTTTTTCACAAAACATCGGGTAAATATGTAGTGATAATATGATCCCCGCAATGTTCTTTCGCCATATTTTTTAAGAACTGTCAAAATCACATGATATCTACATAAAATGACAATTTCTTAACGTATTTGTTCGCTTAGGTAGTAGACTGGCATTTTCCTGAAAATGCTGCTTGAAAAGAGCCGCAAGCTCCAAGCTTAAGCTGTAAGCTAAAAGCAAAAGGCAAATACAGAATACAGCTTAAAGCTGAAGGCCTAAAGCCAAAAGCAAATACAAAACAGCCGAAAAGCCGAAAGGCAAAAACGCCAAAACCGCCGGAGGCGAAAACCGGGCAGGATGGAACAGGATGGCTTTAGCGCCGTTCATCCCTGAATTTGTGTATAAACCCCAGGTGAAACAACGATGGGTTGAACTAACAACTGTTCTATAACAAGCCTTTAACATTTCCGGATTTTTCGCCTGCGGCAGAAACACATTTTGGCGTAACAAAAACGTAACTGCCTGTGGACCACACCTGCTATATGCGGTATAGCAGAATCAGCCTACAACTAACGACTATCACTGTTCTAAGAAATGATTGTTATTCCTGTATTATTTGGGGTTACATGTGTATAAGTTTTACCAAACACATTTGTACGGTGATGTGTAAGTGCATAACTTTGCAGCGCGAAATCCAATATATCTGATAGCGACCAAGTAATTCCAAAGCTACTCTGCGAATATTCTAACCATTGTATAACAGCCATAGGTATCTGTTTTCAGTTTCTCTTTCAGTTTTTTCATATCGCTATTCATCACGTAACGTATGCCAATGCCTTAACAGCGTTTGCCATAACCGGTATACATATTTCAGAAAATAATTACTTAGAATATCCTGCTCTATGCGAGAGCATAGGGTGAGCATTCCATTATCCGTGGAAAAGCCGTTTCATGTTCATAATCCAATATCTGCCATGGGCAGTATACCCCATGTTATGTTCAATATCCGGGGAAAGCCAGTGTATGTTTAAATCCAATATCGGCCCTTGTACTATTGGGCCCTATTAGTTCGCGGCATCGTAAGAGGCCTGTTAAAAATCCAATGTTCGCCGTCCCGTGTAACTTGTTACATGTGTGTTTCAATATCCAGGGAAAAACCAGGCATTATGAATCCAATATCGCAAGCCCTTTGCACTCATTTAACCTATAGTTTCAGCCAGTAGATTCATATATGTTTTCGATCCGCCCCTTAGAAACATTGACGGCCCAATATCTGTGAAAAGACCATATCGTAAGCAACCGATAGCAACTCTTCCGTGATCGCAGTATCCGTGAAAAACTTACCCGTCAGACATTATGACAAAGGCCTCGCATTTGCGGGGCCTTTTTTCGTGAATCGTGAATCGGCAATCGGCAATAGAGTCTGAAACTTATAGCCTCGCTATAATCGTAAAACGGCAGACGTGAAACGTGAAATAAATACACCCCATCGCGGCAACCCAAAACTCACAACTGAATAACTGAACAAATCAATAACTGCAACAGTGAACTAAGAACTGTGAGCTATGAACTATAAAAAAAGCCCCTCCAATTAAATTGAAGGGGCCACCACTTAAACAGATAACATTCTTATACCAGATACCCAAACAGCGTATCGTTCTTATTTAACGCTGTATAATTTATGTTATAACGTTGCATGTTTTGCAACAGTATATCGTAATCTTCCTTTTTCTTTAACTCTATTCCTACCAGTGCAGGACCAGATTCTTTATTTGTCTTTTGCATATACTCAAACCGCGTGATATCATCACCGGGCCCTAATACATGATTTACGAACTCTTTCAATGCGCCGGGCCTTTGCGCAAACCTGATAAGGAAATAGTGTTTCAATCCTTCGTATTGCAGGCTTCTTTCTTTTATCTCCTGCATACGATCAATATCATTGTTGCTGCCGCTTACTATGCATACAACAGTTTTACCTTTTATTTCATTGGCATAATCATCCAGCGCTGCAATTGATAATGCACCTGCAGGTTCTACCACAATGGCATCTTCATTATACAACTTCAAAATGGTAGAGCATACTTTTCCTTCGGGCACCAAATGCATATCATCCAATACCTCTTTACAAATAGGGAACGTTAGCTCCCCTACTCTTTTTACAGCAGCGCCATCTACAAAACGATCGATGTCGCTTAATGTAACAGGCGCACCATTCTGCAATGCTTCTTTCATTGAAGGAGCGCCTTCCGGTTCTAACCCAATAACTTTTGTTTTGGGTGAATACGTTTTTAAATACGATCCTACACCGGCACTTAAACCACCACCACCTACCGGTACAAAACAATAATCTATATCGGTTTGCTCTTCCAATATTTCAACAGCAACTGTGCCTTGTCCTTCTATTATGCGGTAATCGTCAAACGGCGGAATAAAGGTCATACCGTTTTCTTCGGTATACTTTTTTGCAGCTATTGCACAATCATCGAACGTATCGCCGATCAATTGTATTTCGATATTCTCTTCACCAAACATTTTGGTTTGGTTCACCTTTTGGTTAGGTGTAATAATAGGCATGAAAACCACACCTTTTACATTAAGCTTTTTACAAGAGAAGGCAAAGCCCTGTGCATGGTTACCGGCACTGGCACATACCACACCACGTTGTAACTCTTCAACAGGCAAACTGCTCATCATATTATACGCGCCACGCAGTTTGTACGACCGTACTACCTGCAGGTCTTCCCGCTTCAGGTACACGCTGCACTGGTATTTCTTCGACAGGTTGTGGTTGTACATCAATGGTGTTTTGTTCACCACTTTTTTTAACCGCAATGCTGCTTTATGAAATTCCAGTTCAGGCCTTGTATGTGTGAATGTGCTCATAATCTATTGTAGGTATTAAAAAAAAATTAGCCACCGTTGTTTTAGTTATCAGAAAACGCTTATTGCTAAACGCTTATCGTCAATGTGAACCGGTGGCTAATTTCTTATGCTTTATTAAGCGGTAACTTCGGCTGGTTTTTGATTCTCAGGACGAAGGCTGCGTACTGTTTTACCAGCTTGCCACATTTCGCTTTCACGCAGTTCTTTCAGCTCAGCTTCCAGTTTCTCACGATAGTCGGCCTGGCTGTTGCTATCGATTGAACGTTGAGATTCTTTACCGGTTGCAACGCTTTCATACAGGTCGTTGAACACAGGTAATGTAGCATCGCGGAATTTCTTCCACCAATCCAATGCACCGCGTTGAGCAGTTGTGCTACAGTTGGCATACATCCAATCCATACCATTTTCTGCAACCAGTGGCATCAGTGATTGTGTCAGCTCTTCTACTGTTTCGTTGAAAGCTTCAGAAGGCGTATGACCTTTACTACGCAATACCTGGTATTGAGCAGCGAAGATACCCTGAATAGCGCCCATCAAAGTTCCTCTTTCGCCAGTTAAGTCGCTGTATACTTCTTTTTTGAAATCAGTTTCGAACAGGTAACCACTACCAACAGCAATACCTAAGGCAACTACTCTTTCTTTAGCTTTACCGGTAGCATCCTGGAAGATGGCATAGCTACTGTTAAGGCCACGGCCTTGCAGGAACATACGGCGTAAAGAAGTACCAGAACCTTTAGGGGCAACCAGGAACACGTCAACATCTTTAGGAGGAACGATACCGGTTTGCTCGTTGAAAGTGATACCAAAACCGTGTGAGAAATATAATGCTTTACCAGCAGTTAAATGTTTTTTAACTGTAGGCCACAGTTGAATTTGTGCAGCATCGCTCAACAGGTAGCAAATGATAGTACCACGTTGTAATGCTTCTTCAATTTCGAACAATGTTTCGCCGGGTACAAATCCATCTTTCACAGCTTTATCCCAGGTTTTTGAATTTTTGCGTTGACCAACTATTACATTGATACCATTGTCTTTTTGGTTCAGCGCCTGACCCGGTCCCTGTACACCGTAGCCGATAACAGCTACCGTTTCATTTTTCAATACCTGTTGCGCTTTGGCAAGTGGGAACTCATCACGAGTTACTACATTTTCTTCCACCCCGCCGAAATTTAATTTTGCCATTGTTGAGAATGTTTATTGTTATTGGTTTTTTGTTTGGACCGGTGAATTACCAATTCACCTTTTGTTGGTTCTTAACGAGTTTATTCTAACAAGGTGAGCGCCCCTTGGAGGGGCACCCACCCTTAACTAATTACATAGTAAATACCTGATCGCCCTGACCCAGGTATTCATTCTCTATCACTTCTTCACCTGGCTCACGTTTTTCAAACTCTTTCAGTTTGCTGTGAAAACCGCTGCTGGCTTTAATGATAGCAACCCGGGCGCTGCGTACAAATTCAATTAACCCGTATGGTTCCAGTACAGAGATCAGTTTGTTGATCTCTTCACGCTGACCGGTTGTTTCAAACACGGTGTAATCTTTTCTGATCACTACAGCGCGGGCGCCGTACTCGCGTAACAAACGCTCAACTTTCACTTTCTCTGCAATTTCATCGGTAGGCACTTTGTACAATGCCAGCTCCTGCCATACAATTTCATCGTTTGTATTGTAGTAGGCTTTCAATACTTCTACCTGCTTTTCTATTTGGCGGGCCAGTTTTTTCACCACTTCTTCCAGTTCATTGATAACAATGGTAAACCGGTGTATGCCTTCAATTTCAGAAGGTGAAGTGTTCAAACTTTCAATATTGATCTTACGGCGTGAGAACATGATTGCGATCCGGTTCAATAACCCGATCTGATTCTCAGTATATACCGTTACGGTGAATTCCTGTTTCATAATATAACCCGGTGGGTTTTAGATGAATTACGATTTGTACTTTAGTTTTCTTTTATGGCCACTACGCGTAACCTTTTATAATCGGCGTACCATTTCTGATTTCTGAACTGGGTTTGCCGCAATGTTTCCTGCACTTCTTCCAAAATGGCGTCTTTTGCATTTGCCTCGATGCCTTCAAGAAAAGCGCCGGCAAACATGTGCACCCAATCCTTTATTCCCTGCTGGGTATCTTTCAACTCGGTTTCGCGACTATAATGGGTAGCGTAAGTAACCCTGAACCCCTGCTTTTCCAACAACCCGGTGTACTCGCTCAATGAAGGGAAGTACCATAACTCGCGGGTTGCATGCTGTTTGTAACCGTGGTTACGCAAGGCCTGTTTCAATGTTTCAATGATCTTCTCTACATTTCCTTTACCACCCATTTCCAACACCAGCCGCCCGCCGGGCTTCAGGTTGTTGTACATGCTTTGAACAGCCTGCTCTTTTTCGGTTACCCAGTGCAGTACAGCATTGGAAAACATCGCATCGAACGGCTCATTAAAGTTGAAATCGGTTACCGAGGCCAGCCTGAACGGCAGGTGTGGATATTCATTACGCGCCTTGGCGATCATATCTATTGAACTATCCATGCCTGTTACAAATGCGCCTGAAGCAGCAATCAGGTTGGTGAGGTAACCGGTACCACAGCCTATATCCAGTATGCGTTCGCCTTCCTGCGGGGTCAGCAACTGCACCAGGTATTCGCCGTACTTAAAAACAAAATCATGTTTTTTGTCGTACAGTGATGTATTCCAGGTATTTTCTGTGATAGCCATTCGTTGTTACCTTTTATTATTTTAAACGTATTTCTGCAACACTGCAACCTTGCGGCACCATAGGGAACACGTTGTTCTCTTTACCAACCATAACTTCAAGCAGGTAGGCGCCTTTTGTATTCAGCATTTCGCTCACTGCGCTCTTCAGGTCGGCACGTTGATTGATGCTTTTGCCGGGGATGTTGTATGCTTTTGCCAGCTGTACAAAATCGGGACTTTGAATATCAACGAACGAGTAGCGTTTGTCATGGAACAGTTGCTGCCATTGACGCACCATACCCAGGAACTGGTTGTTGAGGATGAGGATCTTTACATCAACCTCGGCCTGCATAATTGTTCCCAGCTCCTGCAGGGTCATTTGAAAACCACCATCGCCAATGATGGCAACAGTTGTTCTTTCGGGCGCGCCTACTTTAGCACCTATTGCTGCCGGTAAGCCAAAGCCCATGGTACCCAAACCACCTGAGGTGATATTACTTTTCGATTGATTGAATTTTGCATAACGGCAGGCCACCATCTGGTGCTGGCCTACGTCGGTTACAATGATGGCATTGCCGCCGGTGAGCTCATTGAGGGTTTTCATTACTTCACCCATGGTCATTTGCTCGGTGGTGGGGTTCAGCTCAGGCGTGATGCAGGCGTCTTCTTCTTCCTTCATCATATCCTTGAACTTCTGCAACCATTGCGGATATACTTTCTGCTCAATTTGTGCAGTAAGCAAAGGCAGGGTTTCCTTACAGTCGCCCCAAACAGGAACGGTTGTTTTTACGTTCTTGTCAACCTCGGCAGGGTCAATATCCAAATGAATTACTTTTGCCTGCTTGGCGTATTTATCGAGGCGGCCGGTAACGCGGTCATCGAAACGCATACCAATAGCGATCAATACATCGCATTCATTGGTCAATACGTTGGGGCCATAGTTTCCGTGCATACCCAACATACCAACGTTCAACGGATGATCTGAAGGAATAGCACTCAGGCCCATGATGGTCCACGCAGTGGGAATACCTGCTTTTTCAATGAACTTTATAAATTCTTTTTCTGCTTTACCAAGTATTACACCCTGACCAAAGATCACAAATGGCTTTTGCGCTTCATTGATGAGCTTGGCCGCTTCTGTAATGTACTCTTTACGTACAATAGGTGCAGGGCGGTAGCTGCGTACATGATCGCATTTTGTATAGCCTTCGTAATCGAACTTTTGTAACTGGGCGTTCTTGGTTATATCTATCAACACCGGGCCGGGCCTGCCGCTGCGGGCAATGTAAAATGCTTTTGCCATTACCGCAGGTATTTCGGTAGCATCAGTTACCTGGTAGTTCCATTTGGTAACCGGTGTGGTAATATTGATCACATCTGTTTCCTGGAATGCATCTGTACCCAGCAGGTGAGCAAACACCTGACCTGTTACACACACCAGGGGTGTACTATCGATCATGGCATCGGCCAAACCTGTTACCAGGTTGGTGGCGCCAGGACCACTGGTTGCAAATACGACACCGACATCGCCGGATGAACGCGCATAGCCCTGAGCGGCATGTATGCCACCCTGTTCATGACGCACCAGTATATGACGTAGTTTTTCCTGGTAATCATACAGCGCATCATAAATAGGCATGATAGCGCCACCCGGGTATCCAAAGATGGTACTGACACCTTCTGCCAGGAATGCTTCCAACACTGCGACCGAGCCGCTGATGTTTTTTACTGCTGGCTTCTGTTCCGTCTTTCCTTTGGCAGGTGCCTTTTCGATTGTACTCATAAACTTTTTTTTGTGATTCAATTGTCGGTTTAGTTCCTGTTCTTAATGTTCCCGATTGTATGGCTTCGTTTATTCCATCTCGTCGGTCACACATCCTTCGCTAGCGTCTTTTACCGTCTTAGCGTATTTATAAAGAAGTCCTTTGGTAACTTTTAACGCAGGCTGTTTCCAGGCAGCTTTACGTTTTGCCAGTTCCTCGGGGCTTATTTTCAAATTGATGATGTTCTTTACAGCATCCAGTTCAATGGTATCGCCATCCTGAACCAGTGCAATGATACCGCCGTCATAAGCTTCGGGCGTAACGTGGCCTACCACAAAACCGTGGGTACCGCCGCTGAAACGGCCATCGGTGATAAGCGCTACGCTTTTACCTAAACCGGCACCAATAAGCGCAGCAGTAGGTTTCAGCATTTCGGGCATACCAGGTGCGCCTTTAGGCCCTACGTAACGGATAACCACAACGTCGCCGGGTTGTACGCGTTTGTTGGTAATACCAGCTATCAGTTCAAACTCGCCGTCGAATACACGGGCGGGCCCTTCAAAGCGTTCGCCTTCTTTACCAGATATTTTCGCAACACTTCCTTTCTCGGCCAGGTTACCATACAGGATCTGTAAGTGACCAGTTGCTTTGATTGGCGTTTCGAGCGGGAGTATAATTTTTTGTTTGTTGAAGTCGAGATCTGGAACATCGGCTAAATTCTCGGCCAGTGTTTTACCAGTTACCGTTAAACAATCGCCGTGCAATAAGCCTTTTTGTAACAGGTATTTCATTACAGAAGGTAAGCCGCCATGTTCGTGCAGGTCCTGCATCAAATATTTTCCACTGGGTTTGAAGTCGGCCAGTACAGGAATTCTATTGCTTATTGCCTGGAAGTCGTCTTGAGTGATGGAAACATCTACGCTTTTTGCGATGGCGATGAAGTGGAGAACGGCGTTGGTGCTACCGCCTAATGCCATGATAGAAGTGATGGCGTTTTCGAAAGCTTTGCGGGTCATGATATCTCTAGGCTTGATATCTTTTTCCATCAACAGGCGAATGGCCTTACCCGCGTCATAACATTCCTTTTTCTTTTCTTCGCTCAATGCCGGGTTCGATGATGAATAAGGAAGGCTCATACCCAACGCTTCAATTGCCGATGCCATGGTGTTGGCCGTGTACATACCGCCACAGGCGCCTGCACCGGGACAGCTGTTCATTACAATTCCTTTGAAATCGGCATCGCTTAAATTACCAGCTATCTTTTGACCCAATGCTTCAAATGAAGAAACAATATTCAGGTCCTGTCCTTTATAATGACCCGGCGCTATGGTTCCGCCGTATACCATAATGGCGGGGCGATTTAAACGGCCCATTGCCATTAAAGAACCAGGCATATTTTTATCGCAACCGGGAATAGTGATCAGTGAGTCGTAGTACTGGGCGCCGCATACCGCTTCAATTGAATCGGCAATAACATCGCGGCTTACCAAAGAATAGCGCATGCCATCTGTTCCGTTCGACATGCCATCGCTTACGCCGATGGTATTAAAGATCAAACCTACCAGGTCGTTGGCCCATACACCTTCTTTTACAATTTTAGCCAGGTCGTTCAGGTGCATGTTACACGTGTTACCATCGTAACCCATGCTTGCAATACCTACCTGTGCTTTCTTCAGATCTTCGTCGGTTAAGCCAATGCCGTATAACATGGCCTGGGCGGCAGGTTGTGTTTCATCCTGCGTAAGTGTCTTCGAATATTTGTTTAATTCAGCCATTCTTTCGACCGTTTATGTGATTTTGGATTTACTTTTTAGTTTCTCTTCTGGGGCTAAACTTTTTCCTTGATACCTTCAGTCACCCTTTCTTTATAAGCTAATTGTATCTTTCTTCCTATAGTATCATTCCAGTTAGCCGGGAATGTTACATCATCAAACGACTGCCAGCCTATTACTTCTGCAGCGGTACCGCAAAAGAAAACAGCATCGGCCTGCTTTAATTCATCGGTGGTGAACAAACGCTCTTCAACCGGAACATTCAGCTCTTCACAAATTTCAATTACCGTTGCTCTTGTTATACCGGGCAGAATGTTACCTAATGGCGGCGTATACAGTTTACCGTTCTTTTCAAAAAAAACATTGGCGCCGGGGCCTTCAGCTACAAAACCGTTCATATCGGTAAGCAGCGCTTCATCGAACCCTTTTGCTTTTGCTTCCTGGCTGGCTAATATTGAGTTTACATAATGACCGCCGGCTTTAGCTTCAATTTTAAAACCTTTTGGGTTAGGGCGTTGAAAAGAAGAGGTCATTACACGCAGTAATTTATCTCCAAGGAACAAACCCATTTCCCAGGCCGCGATCATCAGGTATGATTCTTTGTTGGGGTTAAAGCTCATATTGGCCGGTGCATATACGATTGGCCGGATATAAGCATTTTGGAGCCCGTTACGGCTCAATACTTCGTAAGTGGCTTCCACCAGCTCATCTACACTCCAGTGGTAAGGCATATTAAGCGCAAGCGCCGAGTTCTTCAACCGTCTGTAATGTTCTTCAGCCTTAAAGATCTTTGTATCGCCACTGGCAGTTTGATACGATCTTATTCCTTCAAACACACTATAGCCGTAGTGCAGCGACTGACCGAAGAAATCGGTAGTTGCCTCAGCCGCTTTTACATAAGCGCCATTGAGATAAATGATCGTATCGTTATTATAATATGCCATTATATAGTTATTTAGAATAAGGTTGTTTATGATCTGGGCCTTAAAACAAAAAACCCGCCTCGTTGGAGGCGGGTTTCTATTTTGATTTAGTATACGTTAGATTCCACCTCCGTGCGTTGCAGGAATAATCACCACCACCACAATAATAATTATTGCAGATACCACAGAGATGATGTTATTAATGCTACTTTTTTGCATAAGAGGACTTCGTGTGATACAAATATACACCCGCCGGTTGAATATTAAAGAGCTTTTTTCTAAAAAAGTTTGATGGCCCTGGCCCCCCTCCCGACCTCCCCCCGGTTGGGGGGAGGCCAGTTATTTTAGGTCAGTTTTTCTTTATCACCTCTATCAACTTTATCACCTTTTCAACTTACCTCTTCTACTTATCAGCACATTAGCCACTTATATTATCGTTGACTTCCTCAACTCTATATTCGCCTTATTCACTCCTCCCGGTATCCGGTTGGCAACAAAGTCGCTCACCAGTTCCCCAATGGTTGAGGTGAAATAGAAATTGACAGGGTCAATATCTTTCGTTACAAAACCATTTACCAGCGTCCATTCTACCCCAAGCCTTACCGCTTCCGCTTCTTTGGCCAATCCGAAATGCTCGAGCAACATGGCGGCAGACAGTATGCAACCCAGTGGGTTGGCTATGTCTTTACCAGCTGCCTGTGGGTACGAACCATGTATGGGCTCAAACAATGCAACGCCGGCACCCATCGAAGCAGATGGTAATAAACCCAGCGATCCGCTGATGACACTGGCTTCATCACTAATAATATCACCAAACATATTTTCAGTAAGAATAACATCAAACTGTTTGGGGTTTACAATGATCTGCATGGCGGCATTGTCAACAAACAGGAAATCAACCTTAACATCGGTATACTGGGTTGCAATTTCCTGTACCACTTTACGCCACAAGCGCGATGTTTCCAGCACATTGGCCTTATCGACCAACGTTAGTTTTTTACGACGCTGCCGTGCATATTGAAATGCCAGGTGTGCAATACGCTCAATTTCAGGGCGCGTATATACACAATCGTCAGCAGCGCGGTTACCATCTTCACTCAACTCCTTCTTCCCGAAATAAATACCGCCGGTAAGTTCTCTGAAGATTATAAAATCAACTCCTTCTAATTGCTGTGCTTTCAAAGGAGATAAATGTTGTAAGGAAGGGTACGTAATTACAGGGCGAATGTTGGCAAACAATTGTAAGCTTTTCCGCAATTTCAGCAGGCCCTGCTCGGGGCGAACCTTTGCGGAAGGATCGTTATCGTATTTTGGATGGCCGATGGCGCCAAATAATATTGCATCGCTGTTTAGGCAGGCTTCAATGGTTTCATCGGGTAATGGGTTACCGGTTTTGTCAATGGCGTCGGCGCCCATGAGGCAATACTTGTAGTGGAACTCATGACCGAATTGTTCGGCAATGGCATTCAATACTTTTACCGCCTGCCGGGTTACTTCAGGCCCTATGCCATCACCTTCTATAACAACAATATTCTTTTCCATATAATGTAGTTTCAAAACATGAGACCTTCCAGGTCCACGCTCCTCATTCATACACTGGCCTGTACGGGCGCATTGGTTTGAAATGAATATGCCAGATCACTACTGTTACCGGAATACCATTCAAATAATACAGGCACCTTCGGGCGCTGACTTGTTTCCTTTATTGGTAATTGTTGATTTTGCGCAGGAACATAGTAGTTATTATTCGCTACTACCTGTTGAGGTTTGTTATATAACACAAATGGCCCACCGTAAACTGATCGTACGATGTGCTTTTGGTCATGCTTTTCAAATAATCCCTTCTCCACCTGCTCAGCCCACTGGCGTGAACATCCTATCTTATCACCATTATTTGAACATTCGTTCATTCTGTTCTTTACTGTTAGTTTGAGAAAAAGCGTGGTGCAGACGCACCACGCGTAACAAAAACTACATGATTATGAGAAAATACTGCTCACTACACTGTGGCGGCCTGGTACTGGTTTGCCAATACCTTCAGATCCTCATCTTCAACCTCTTTCTTTCTATCGGCAACACTCAGGAACTGTTCGTACAACACGTCTACATCGTTACGGTTGAACATGAAACCCAGCTTGTGAAAGCGGTGGGCCAACGCGCTACGGCCGCTGCGCGCTGTTAATACAATTTTACTTCCATCGGCACCAACCTGCTCGGGGTTGATGATCTCGTACGTTTGTGCATCTTTCAAAAATCCATCCTGGTGAATACCCGATGAATGTGAGAATGCATTGGCGCCTACGATGGCTTTATTTGGTTGAACCGGCATGCGCATGGTCTCTGAAACCAGGCGGCTCATGGGGTTCAATTGTTGCGTTTTAATATCGGTATAAAAACCGAGGGTTTGGTGCTGTTGTATCACCATCACTACTTCTTCGAGCGATGTGTTACCTGCTCTTTCGCCCAAACCATTGATGGTACACTCAATTTGGCGTGCCCCGTTCATGGCGCCGGCAATAGAATTCGCTGTTGCCAAACCCAGGTCGTTATGACAATGGCAGCTGATCACCGCTTTGTCGATATTAGGCACATTATTGATGAGGTAAGCGATCTTCTCACCATATTGATGCGGCAGGCAATAACCTGTCGTATCGGGAATGTTTACAGTTGTAGCACCGGCAGCAATAACTGCTTCTACTACGCGGGCCAGGTACTCGTTTTCGGTACGGCCGGCATCTTCGGCATAAAACTCAACATTATCGGTATAATTGCGGGCCCATTTTACGCACTGAATGGCACGTTGCAGAATGTCCTCGCGGGTTGAGTTGAATTTCGATTTAATGTGGAAATCGGAAGTTCCGATACCAGTATGGATCCGGGGCCTTTTGGCAGTTCTTAAAGCCTCGCCAGCCACTTCAATATCCTTCTGCACAGCACGGCTTAAACCACAAACCACCGCATTCTTTATTACTTTACCGATCTCGCTCACGCTGTTGAAATCGCCGGGCGATGAAATTGGAAAACCGGCTTCAATGATATCTACACCCAGTTCCTCCAGCGCCAAAGCAATCTCTATCTTCTCCTTGGTGTTTAATTTACAGCCTGGCACTTGCTCGCCGTCTCTCAATGTTGTGTCGAAAATATAGACTTTGTTCTTTGGCATAGGTATTATCTCTATAAAGTAGGATTTTATTAAAAAAAGCAGGCTGTTCGATTTTGTGTTGCTTGCTATTAAAGAGAAAAACAACCTGCTGAACCGAAATTATCTTTGTTTATTAAATTGCAGAAACCAAATTTGTACCTAATTTACACTATTTAAAGAGTGCCAACCTGGCTAAAACCCTTGTTGGTCAAGGATTTTAACGTTTTTTGATTACGATGCCCAACCGCTCAACAGATGCCTTGTTCCAGTTGATTAAATCCCTGGAAAAGTCGGAAAAACGCAACTTTAAGCTGTACGTCCAACGCAATTCTTCCAGCGAAAACCTGAAGATTGTGCAGTTATTTGACGCACTCGACAAGATGGACAATTACGACGAAAACTTACTATTAAGTAAAAGTAAGGACCTAAAAAAGCAGCAGCTTTCGAACATAAAGGCCCATTTATACAAACAGATCCTCAGCAGTTTACGCCTCATAAAAAATGAGGACAACATCGACATTCAACTGCATGAGATGATGGACCATGCGCGCATCCTGTACAACAAGGGGCTGTACCACCAAAGCCTCAAGATGCTTGACCGTATGAAGGAACTGGCCCGGGCCAATAACCAGGTCACTTATCTTTTACAGGTATTATTTTTTGAGAAAAAGATTGAGGCTCTGCACATTACGCGCAGTATGACCGACCGCGCCGAACAGCTTACCCTCGATGTTGATGAAACCAACCGCCGCCTGGTAATGGTAAGCAAACTCAGCAACTTATCGCTGCTGCTGTACAGCTGGTATATTAAACATGGCCATGCCCGCGACGAAAACGACGAAAAAGAAATTCAACAATTCTTCGACCAGCATTACCCGCCCGGGGCCGACGAAGCCAAGGGCTTTTACGAACGCCTTTACCGCTACCAAAGCTATTGCTGGTATGCCTTTATTCGCCAGGACTTTTTGTTATACTACCGCTACACGCAAAAATGGGTAGAACTGTTTGAAAAAGAACCATATATGATTGAAGTTGAGACCGCCCACTATATTAAAGGCATGCACAACCTGATGGGCGCCCACTTCGACCTGCAGAACTATAGTAAATTGAAAGAAGCATTGGTGAAGTTTGAGAAGTTTTACGAAAGCGACCTGGTGGTGAACAACCATAATAATCGCATTCAAACCTTCCTGTACCTGCATGTAAGCAAGATCAACAAGCATTTTATGGAGGGTACCTTTACCGAAGGGTTGCAACTGGTGCCTGTTATTGAAGAAAAGCTGAAGGAATATGAGATCTACCTCGACCGGCACCGTATTCTTGTATTTTACTACAAATTCGCGTCACTATATTTCGGCAGCGGCCATTACGAGCAGGCCATCGACTACCTCAATAAGATCATTAACTGGAAGGTTGACCTGCGTACCGATCTGCAATGCTACAGCCGCCTGCTGCACCTGATAGCGCATTACGAACTGGGTAATTTTGAGTTGTTGGAATACCTGTTTAAATCGGTTTACCGCTTTATGGCAAAAATGGGCAACCTGAGTGTGGTGGAGGAAGAGATCTTCCGCTTTTTACGCCGTTCGTTCCATTTAACGCCACGGCAGCTGAAACCCGAATTTGCCAAACTGCTTGAACAGTTAAAACAGTTAGAGGGCAACCGGTTCGAAACCCGGGCGTTCTCTTACCTTGATATCATAAGTTGGTTAGAAAGTAAAATGGAGAATATTCCGGCTACGGAAATTATTATTAGAAGGAAGTTTTTGGCGAGGAAAAGGAAAACTGTTGAAGAATAGTTCTTAGTTTTTAGTTCTCAGTTCATAGTTCCTTTATTCTAGACTCGCCTGTATGCGCTTGCAGCTTATGGCTTCAGCTGTATTCTATCACTCATTTGCTGAATTCTATAAACCATTTAACGAATTCAGTTACACATTTGCTGAATTCTATAAGCAATTCGCAGAATTCTATAAGCAGTTTAACGATTTCTATCACTCATTTGCAGATTTCAATAGACTGTTTAGCGATTTCTATAAATCATTTGTCGAATTCAATAAGCAATATGCACAATTCTATAAAACATTCGTTGAATTCTATTAAACATGCATCGAATTCTATAAGCAATTCGAAGTTTTCTATAGAGAATTCGCACAATGCACTATCGAATTCGTTCAGTGTTTAATTAAATTCAGCGAATGATCTATAGCATTTGACAAATGGACTACTACTTTCGGCAAATAGACTGGTGAATTTGACGAATGAACTACTAAATTCAGCATACAGGGCAAAGAATTACGCAAATGGATAGCAGAATTCGTTAAATGGACTGGTAAATTAGCAAAAAGCAATACTGAATTAGAAAAATGGATTGCTGCATTTTACTTTTTGCCCATTGCTTTTTGCCTATTGACCTAATATTTCGCCAATTCGGGTTTCACTTCATCAATGTAAGCTATAATACCGCCTTTGAGGTTATATAAATTCGTAAAACCGTATTTCTCTTCCAGCTCACGAATGGCTTTGGCGCTGCGGCCGCCCATTTTACAATGCACAATAACGGGTTGATCTTTATTTATTTTATCGGCCTGTTCGGCAACGGTTGCCAGTGGAATTAATTCGGCGCCGATATTTACGATCTCATACTCATAGGGTTCGCGCACGTCTATCAATTGAAAGGGCTCTCCTTTTACCTGCAATTCGTATAGTTCTTTTGGGGTTATTTCTTTCACGGGTTTCTCTATTGCCTTTACTCCACAGAACTGTTCATAATCTATCAGCCGGGTTATTGTAGGGTTCCTGCCATTTAATGGATTATCATCGCGGCGGGATATATTAAAAGTGCGGCTTTCGAAGCTCAATGCATCAAAAATGTAAAACCTTCCCACCAATGGCTCCCCTACGCCGGTTACCACTTTTATAACTTCCAATGCCTGCAAGCTGCCAATGATGCCAGGCAAAACGCCTAAAACGCCGCCTTCGGCACAACTGGGCACTAAGCCCGGTGGTGGCGGCGTTGGGTACAGATCGCGATAGTTTGGACCAAACTCTCCATTGGCATGTTTATAGTTAAAAACAGATACCTGCCCCTCGAATTGAAAAATTGATGCATATACGTTTGGTTTGCCCAGCAACACACAGGCATCGTTTACCAAATACCGGGTGGGAAAATTATCGGTGCCATCGGCTACTACATCATAGCCCTTGATAATATCCAAGGCGTTTTGCGAAGTAAGTTGTGTGTTATACATCACAAGCTCAATATGCGGGTTCAATGCCTGCAGGCGTTCTTTGGCCGCTTCTACTTTTGCTTTTCCTATTTCATTTACGCCAAACAATACCTGCCGTTGCAGATTGCTATCGTCAACCACATCGAAGTCAACGATGCCAATGGTGCCAATACCGGCAGCTGCCAGGTAAAGCAAAACGGGGCTGCCCAATCCGCCAGAGCCTACTACCAGCACTTTAGCTGCTTTTAATTTTTGCTGGCCCGCCAGCCCGAATTCGGGTATTATGATGTGCCGGTTGTACCGGGCTAGTTCTTCTGATGAAAATGTTACTTGCGTACTCATATTTGTGTAATTACAAGATTGTAGCGATAAGGTTTAAAGTCGGCAATCGTGAATCGTGAATCGGCAATGACTCGCGATACTTAAAGCCTCGCGTTTCGTGAAACGTGAAACGGCAAACGTGAAATAAAATACAGCTACAAGCCTTAAGCTTAAAGCTGTAAGCAAATACAGGCGAGTCCCGAATAAAGAACTGAGAACTAAGAACTCAGAACTAAAAATTGCCTCCCGCAATAGCCGGAACAATACTAATCACAGTATCCGCCTTTACAACCGTATCTCCGTTTTCTAAGTTGCGAATGTCGTCATTTCCTACAAAGATATTTACAAACGACCTGATGTTGCCATTATCGTCTAACAGGTGTTTTTTAAGGTCGGGGAAATTAAGAGTGAGCTCGTCAACTGTTTTGGCAATGGTATCGGCCTGAACATTGAGCCGGGCCGTGTTGTTGGTGAACTTCCTAAGGGGAGTTGGAATTATAATAGTAGCCATACTGTATAGTTTAAATTTTGTGATCCTAAGTATAAGGCTTAAAGCCCAAGGCCTAAAGCTTAAAGCAAATACATTTATATTTCTGCCTTTTGTATTGGCTTTCGGCTTTCGGCTTTCAGCTTACGGCTTACGGCTTTCGGCTTTTGTTTAATGAAACAAGCCTTCAAGTCATGATCAATAAGCTATCAAATGATTATTCTCTTCCTCAAACTGCCAGTCATCATTCAACCGCCACGACCTGATGGCACCCGGCTCTTTGTTATTCACTGAAATAATGATATATGAAAAGAACGGCTGCGCGGCCGCACGATCGTGCTCTGAAGGAATGGCCGGATGATCGGGATGCGAATGATACACCCCTAACAATTCTATCTGCTGCTCCTCGGCATATCGCTCTGCTTCCAGATAATCATGGGGCGAGATCTCAAACCTCCGGCGCTTA
Organism: Niastella sp. OAS944; assembly: GCA_024809215.1. Classification (GTDB taxonomy): domain Bacteria; phylum Bacteroidota; class Bacteroidia; order Chitinophagales; family Chitinophagaceae; genus Niastella. The sequence continues at coordinate 1,798,462 of JANUBW010000001.1, forward strand.
TCGCCATCCTTAACATTCGTTACCACCCGCGCCAGCGTTATAATTCGCCGGCCATTGCTGTCTTCATTCCCATATAAAAATCCGCAACATTCGTTGGGATAACTTTCTACAGCTTCCTGTACAATCAGTTTTTGTACATCGGTTTCAAGAACGATCATGTTACAAAAGTTTTTTTATGATGTCTTTGTATTTATCGGCATTGTCGGGCAAAATGGTTACCACAACACCACGGTGCAGCTTTTCAGCAACGTGCAATGCGCCGGCCAGGTTTGCTGCCGAAGATGGACTTAACAACAGGTTCTCATAATGATATGCCGCCTTTATTATTTCCCACGATTCTTCGGTGCTTACTTCAAAATTATCGTCGGCCACTTTATCGTCATAAATACCGGGCACAATAGCAGTTTCCAGATGTTTCCACCCTTCAAGCCCGTGCAACGGATTATCGGGTTGTAATGAAGTTAAATGAATACCTGGCACCAGTTCTTTCAACCGCCGGCCGGTACCGGTAAAGGTTCCCGTGGTGCCAAGCCCGGCCACAAAATGCGTGATGCCGGGCAAGGCCTCCACAATTTCAGGTGCGGTGGTATTGTAATGCGCTTTCCAGTTATTATCGTTCTTATATTGATCGGCGTAAAAATATTTGCGTGGGTTTTCAGTGGCCAATGCAAAGGCAACCTGTTGCGCTCCGTCGGTACCTTCAAAGCGGGAAGTAAAAATGATGTCGGCGCCCAGTGATTGCAGTATCTCTTTTCGTTCGGGCGATGCATTTTCGGGCAAACATAAAGTAACAGGCACACCTAATTGTTTACCAACTGCAGCATATGCAATTCCTGTATTACCACTGGTAGCATCGAGTAACGAGGTTTGCCGGTTCAACATGCCGTTATCTATGGCCGCTTTAAAGATCGCATACCCCGCTCTTGCTTTTACACTGCCCGACAATTGCTCCCATTCTTTTTTAGCATACACGGTAACGCCGGGTTTGTTAAACAACCTGGTAATACGATGCAACGGCGTTCGGCCTATATACGCACCCAGTTGCTGCACCTGTTGCCTCAATTGTTCATCAATAGTTGTTGTACTCACAGTTGACATAGAAAAGGTTTTAAATAAAAAAAGCCCCCCAGGGAAACCGGGGAGCTTAATGTATGTATGTATGTAAAAAGTTACATAGTTCTAAGTATGGCTATCCTCCACCACAATAACCATCTTTTGCTTACAACAGCAACAACAAATTGTATATGTGCAAAAATTGGTCATGCAAAAATTGTTATTTAAATATACGGATAAAAACCGGGAATTGAACAAGGAGTTTTTGTGTGCTGTTCATGCAAGTGTAATATTGTGTAAAGGAATGAATTAAATTAGCCTATGGTTTTTCACTTCAGACAAGCGTTCCCACAGTTAAACGCCTATTGGGATAAATACCTGCCCTTTCAAAAGCGGCAGCAAGTGGCGGCAAAGAAAATACTGTTAGAAGAAGGAAAGCGGTCGCAGCATTATATGTTTATTGAAAAGGGTTGCCTGCGGGCCTTTATAAATAAGGATGGCAGCGACAAAACCATTCAGTTCTTTTTTGAGCAGGAAGGTTTATCATCGCTCGATAGTTTTATCAATAATGTTCCCAGCCCCTTTTCCGTAGAAACTATTGAGCCCTCCGTCATTTACACTATGCATAAAAAGCATGCAATGCAAATGATCGATGAATTAAGCAAAGAGCCCTGGTTTGTACAAACCATACTTCAAATGACGGCCAAACGGCAGATCCATTATATGAATGAGTTTGCCTCTTTTATTCGCGATACGCCCGAACAACGTTACCAGAACCTTATAAAAAAACGCCCGCATCTTATTCAACGGGTTCCGCAACATTACATCGCATCTTACCTGGGTGTTAGCACCGTACACCTGAGCCGTATTAAAAGCAAACTGGCCAAAGGGAAATCGAGGTTCTAAAACTTGATAACATATGTTATCGTTTGGTGGCTGCCCGCAACGCTACTTTTGTTGTATCAAAAACAAATAATATGAAAGCAGTTGTAGCATACCCCAATGGCGCATTACCTGAATGTATAGATGTTCCCGAACCTACCGAACAACACGAAAATGAGGTGTTGGTAACCGTTAAGGCCGTAGCCGTTAAACATCTTGACAAAAGCAAGGCAGCTGGCAAACATTATTCCAGCGACACAGCAAAAGCAAATGGCCGTATAGTAGGCGGTGATGGGGTTTGCCTGTTACCTACCGGCGAACGCGTGTTTGCCATAGGCGAAAGCGGCATGATGGCCCAAAAAGCCATTATAGATCGTAGCCGTATGGTACCCATACCTGCCGGGTTAAGCGATACCATTGCGGCCGCGTTACCCAACGCCGTAGCGGGTGCAGCCATGGCGCTTAAATACAAAGCCAATATGCAACCGGGTAATGTAGTGCTCATCAATGGCGCCACCGGTTTTACCGGTTACATAGCAGTACAAATTGCAAAGTATTATGGCGCGGAAAAAGTGATCGTAACCGGCAGGAACCAGGAGGCCCTGAATGAATTACTATCGCTTGGAGCCGATGAAATTATTTCTCTTACACAGGATGATGAACATTTCACCAAACAATTGTTGGCCAAACACGCACAAACGCCTATAGATATTATTATTGATTATTTATGGGGGCGCAGCGCCGAATTAATACTATCGTGCATCAGGGGCAATGGTTCCTTTACCAATAAAATAAGCTATGTTTCCGTAGGCAGCATGATGGGCGATACCATACAACTATCGGCTGCCATAATGCGCAGTGTTGATCTGCAATTAACCGGATCGGGACTGGGCTCATGGTCAAGACAGGAATTAGGTCAATTGCTTAAGAACATTATACCCGAAATGTTTCAACTGGCGGCAACAGGTAAACTGAAAGTAAAAACCACCGCCGTAAAAATGGATAACATCGCCACCATTTGGAATGTAGCAGTAACGGGCGGACAACGCCTCGTTGTTACTATTGAGTAATTAATTGACTTTATACTCCAGCACCTGAACAGGCTGTGGCGCAATGGCCCGGGTAGTTTCGCCATCGCCTTGTTCAACCCGTTCAACAAACAAATGCAATTCACCCTTGCTTTGCCACACTTGTTTATCGTAACTCGGCTCCCACAAACCAACAGCCGTTTGGGTAAGGTCTTTTACTGCCCATTTTCGCTGGGTAATGTCATTGCACATCATGATGCTTACTTTATCATTCCGCTCTATATCGCGGTAAATAAGTATGGCCTGAACCGCGCCATTCACATTTCGAACTACAATTTGCGGCCGCGACATAGGTATGCGTTTGGTACCGGTGCCCGATAAAGAAAATGGCGTGGTGCGCTGCGATACCTGTTGTGTGATCCATCGTTGCCCATCATTATATATCATGCGGTATTGGGGAATATTTGTAGAGGAGTCGCGCCAGTAAGAAGCAATATAGGGGCTACCGGCATTATCAGTGCTCATGGAAGTGGAGTTAATGAGTTCACTGTTCTGTGGAATTCGCAAAGCATATTCTGCAGTAGCCTCAGTAATGGGTAAGGTATATTTTTCACCGGTACTTTTTTCCCAGGTACGGCCGCCATCTTTCGAACGGGCATAACCCATATCATGGTTCGAAGCCACATCGGGGCTCTCGCGCCATACCCACGACATATGAATAGTGCCAAACTTATCGATGGCCAATTGCCAGTACGGACTGCGTTGTCCCTCCCCATTTATCCAACCATCCTGTACCTGCGTCCATTGTTTTGTTTTGGCATTGTAATGATCTAGCATCAGGCTGCCATTACCACTGGCACCATCGCGGTACAGGAACAACAGATTGCCATTGGGCAGGCGATAAAATTCGGGATATGTAACCTTACTCTCCTTCTTACCGGTCATAGGTAGTTTGTCGGTAAGTTGTAAAGAACCAGGTTTTACACTGCGTGCATAACGAAGTTCATTGTTATGATGATCCCACGATACATGCAAATAACCTTCGCCATCGGTAATAATGCTAATGGTATTATGTGCATCGGTGGCTTTGCCACTATATTGAGTGGTTTGCAGCGTCCATTGGGAAGAACCAAGTTTGCGCTGGCCGATCACCAGCCGTTGCGCCGAATCGTAATAAGCAATGTATTGGGTATTTTTAAAACTGGTGAGGGAGTTATGTCTGAAGATGACCGTATTGACGGAATTGGCGGCCCAGCCTTTGCCGGCTGTAGATATTTTTACGTTTTGGGCAATCGTTGGTGCGTTTAGTAATAGAAAGTACACCGTTATTAGTTTGTACATGGTACCAAGATAGCGAAAATGCCAAAGAGTTATTCAGTTATTCAGTTCGTAAGTTGGTCAGTTTAACTACAAACTGAACAACTGAATAACGGAACAACTTATTAACTTGCACATATGCTCCAGACCATCAAACAGTCGCTAAGAAAAATAATGCCTTCAATTACGGAAGAGGAAATGATCTCATTCATCAGCCGTCTCGAAAGCCGTACCATTGCCAAACATGAATTCTTTGTGCGGGAAGGACAGGTGGCCAATGAAATGGCGGTGGTATTTAAAGGTGCGTTCAGAATGTATTTTACTTACAGGGAGCGGGAGCAAACGGGGCATTTTATGTTTGAGGGGCAGTGGCTCGGCGATTACGAAAGCTTTTTATCGCGCAAACCGGCAGCCAATAATGTAGAAGCGCTGGAAGATAGTGAGGTGTTTTGTTTATCGTACGACAATATGCAGGCCCTTTATAAAAGGGGCGCCCAATATGAAAGGTTTGGCCGCCTTATTGCCGAATACGTTTACCTGGTTGCCATGAACTCGTACAAATCGTTGTTATTAAAAACCGCCGAAGAAAGATATATTGAATTGCTGGAAACGCAACCGCATATTCTGGAACGCCTGCCGCAGCATTACATCGCCTCCTACCTGGGCATTCAGGCGCCCAGCCTCAGCCGCATACGAAATAAACTGGCGCAAAAGCATTAACCTATGTTAATAAACCGGCCATGCTTTTTGTCGCCGGTTATCGTTTTTGACGCCCACAATATGCAATTTTGAATGCTCAATTGTTTTGTATGGCATTCATGATAGGCATATTGTCTTTTTTTGGCATTAGCTTCCTCATCAGTTGGTTATCGGGCGGCGCCTGGCTTTCTGCACTAAACGACAAAGGCGCATTTGCCGCCATGATGATGTTTGTATTGGTAGGCATCAGCCATTTTGCAAAGGCCGGGAAAATAGAAGCCATGATACCGCCGCACTGGCCTTACCGGCACGCCATGAACTATATAAGCGGCGCGGCGGAGATCATATTAGGCATTTTATTATTATTCCCTGCTACCCGTATGTGGGCGGCGTATGGATTGCTTTTATTGTTATTGGCCATATTCCCGGCCAACATTTATGTAGCCGGCAGCAAACCCAACCTGTACAATATCTCGCGGTTGTTCTTTCAACCGGCATACATGGGGTGGATCTGGTATTTTTGTATCCGTTAAATGCTTCCTTTCACCGCTACATAATTCACCAGCGTACCAATGCTATCGATGCTGATGGTTACTACGTCGTTGGCTTGTAAGGTGAAATCGGCCGGCGGTACCAGGCAGGTGCCCGTCATTAAAAAACTACCGGTAGCAAAATCAGTCTCGCGGTACAGGTACGAAACCAGTTCAGGCAACAAACGCTTCATTTGTTTAAGGGTGGTATTGCCCTCATACATTTTCACTTCATTACGATGAATGGTCATATGAATACCTGTTTCAATGGGAATGGGTTGCTCGCTAATATACAGGCAGGGGCCTAAGCCGGCGCTTTTGTCGTATACCTTGGCCTGGGGTAAATACAATGGGTTCTCCCCTTCTATGCTTCGTGAGCTCATATCGTTGCCAATGGTATAGGCCTGTATGGCGCCCGCTGAGTTTATGTATAATGCCAGTTCAGGCTCAGGAACGTTCCAGGCAGAATCTTTACGAATGTAAACGCTTTGCAGGTGGCCAACCACCCGGTGCGGTAATGCTTTGAAGAAAAGTTCGGGCCGTTCGGCCTCGTATACCCGCGAATAACAATCGGCCCCACCGGTATCTTTCGACTCTTCCATGCGGGCATCGCGGCTACGCAGGTAGGTAACACCGGCGGCCCACACTTCCTGCGAACCAATGGGCGGCAATAAATACTCACGCAGCCATTCTTCGGCCTGGGTGGTAGTTATCTTTTTGCCACTCAGATATTCTTCCAGCAAAAATGCATATAGATTATCGCGGTTGATCAGTTTATCCCAGTCGTGCTGCAATACATAATATTCCTCTTTAAACTGTAACAGTATTCCCTGGCCTGTTTTATAGAGCTTCATATGGATCGTTATTTTGTTATTTCCACTAAAATAACGAAAAATCTGAGGTATGAAGTAGGATGTATGAAGTAGGAACAGAACTATTGTTCAGGCTAATAAAAAAGGCGACCCGCTATTTATCGCGCGCTCGCCTTTTTATAATCTTCTGACTTCCTATCTCCTACTTCTTACTTCCTACTTATGCATCTTTCCTTCCAGCACCTGCTCAAATATCTCCGTCAGCCCTTCATAATATTTCGAGATGGTAAATTTCTTCAAAAACCGGTCGCGGGCATTATGGCCCATTTCTATACGTAAGCTCTTATTTTCCAGCAATTGCTTTAAGCGCACCGTTAAATCCTTCGACAAACCGGGCGGTACCAGATAGCCATTAACCCCTTCATGCAAGATATCTGGAATACCACCCACACTGGTAGCTACCACCGGTAACCCAAACTGCATAGCTTCAAGAATTGTCAAAGGCACACATTCGGTAAAGGAAGGCAATACAAAAATATCGGCCCTTTCCAGTTCATTGAATTTATCCCGGCCAAACTTTGGTCCGGTTACATCTACCAGGTGTGCAATACCGGTTTTGGCACAAAATGCTTTTGCTTCTGCAATGCTATAATCCACTTCTCCGCCTACAATCCTTGCCTGAAAACGGCAACCCTGTTTATGCAGATCTGCCAGGCTTTCGAGAAACACCTTGATCCCTTTATTTATTACCAGGTTCGACAAATACAGAATTCTCGGTGGTATATTATGCCGTTCTGCAACATGGCTGTTCACCACCTCAATGCCATTGGGCAGCACGTATGGCTCAGGCTCATATACGGTTCGGATATCGGCCGTCAATTTCTCCGACAGGCAAACCACTGCGCCCCCTTTAAATGTCCTGCGCAACAACCACCGTTTATGACGCGAGTCCCTGGCCATTTCATCAATACCCCGTTTGTGCAGGTGAAAAACAACCCGACGGTTAAAGAGTTTTATCAATGCCGAGAACAAAGCGTCGCGGTAAAATATTTTCCCGGTGGGAACAATTGTAAAATAAACAATAGATGGTTTAAAAGAAATAAGGATGCGGCAAAGCTTAAACATAAAACCTACCATGTGCACCACCTTCATCATGGTTATTTTGCCAATATCATCGAGGGTTTGACCAAAATGCAATGGCAATGTTCTTACATCATACTTCAATCGCCAACCGGGGTTATCAATGGTGTGTTGGTTCATAATGGTAACACCATGAATAGGCGGCGGAAGCTGCACGATAAAAAGGATCTTTGGTCTCTTCATTTAGGTAAATTGAATTTTTCATACAGCAGGGAGATTATTATTTATAGAAAAGGGAACAGATCAAAGTTGCGAGTGATATACCCAGGAAATTGCTGGTCATATCGAGTAATGAAACCGTTCTTCCAGGCACAAGGCCCTGCAGCATTTCAAAAAGGTAGGATGATAATAGTACAGCGATCCAGAACACACCCTTATAGCGGCCTTTACAAAATACAATATACAATGGAATGGTGATCACGAAATAATACCCACCATGAAAAACCATATCGAGCCACCAGTGATATCCTGTGCTGAAATAATGTTCAGGATGAAAATCGGGCCACTCACAAAAAATACCGGTCAAAATAAGGATCGCAATAAATAAGAACACTTTACCGGCACCTTCATACCGGTACCTGTTCGCTTTCGTCACATTTGTCTCAGAATGCATTCTCTTCGCCTTTTATAGTATTAAACACTGTCAGGAACATGATCTTTATATCAAGCCACATGCTCCAGTTTTCCATATACCACAAGTCATACTCCACGCGCTTCTTCATTTGGTCAAGTGTTTTTGTTTCACCTCTGAAACCATTTACCTGCGCCCAACCCGTAATACCGGGTTTCAGGAATTGACGGATCATATATTCATCAATGATCTTTGAATAATCGGCCGTATGTTTTAACATGTGCGGGCGTGGGCCTACAATGCTCATATCGCCCATCAGCACATTCAGGAATTGCGGAAATTCATCAAGACTTGTTCTTCGCAGGAACGCTCCGATCTTTGTAATACGGGCATCACCACGTGTTGCCTGTACCGTGTTGGCATTGTCGTTCACCGTCATACTTCTGAACTTCAGGCACCAGAAACTTTTATTGTCCTGCCCGCTGCGTTGCTGACGGAAAAAGACGGGGCCTTTTGACTCGAGCTTTATCAGCAAACCAATAAGCGGTATAAGCCATGAAAGAATAAATACAGTTACCAGCGAGCTTACAATAATGTCGAAGATCCTTTTTTTGATCTTATTGCCCAGGTCATCGAGCGGTTCCCTGCGCAACGACAGTACCGGTATCTCATTCAGATAATCAATATATACCTGCCGTTTTACCAGGGCGCCAATATCGGGTACAATACGAAAACGGATACAATTTTGATCGGCCATCTGTATCAACCTGTAGATGCCAGGGTTTTGCTCTGGCACTATGGTTGAATAGATCTCTGTGGCGCCATATCGTTTACACACATCCAACGCCCCTTTTATATTACCTAAAATAGGGTAACGCGATAACTCATGTATGTTCTCCTTTTCTTCACAATAGCCAACTATTTCCTTGTTCACGCCTTCCTCTTCCAGATAATCAACCAGCCGGCGGCTAAGATCGTTATACCCCAGCACCAATACCTTGTTATTGAAAAAGTCCTTCTTTTTAAAGTATTGATAAACGGCCAGGTAAAGAAAACGGTTACAGGTAAGCAACAAAGGAATACCTACAATGATGGTACCAATGAATAACCTGGATATTATAAAGAAATGAGAAAAGAATAAAAAGCCGCAGATCATGAGCAATAGGTAGAAAAAGGCCCGCGTTGAACGGCCGGCAAACAATTCAAAAGTAAACACATTGCGCTCATGATATACATTGCTCGATAACGAAACAACCAGCCAGGCCACTGTTAAGAACACCCCAAAATAGGTATACTCAACATAAGCTTCTATCAGCATTTCGCGCTGAAAAAAGAAACGGGCAATAAAAAATACTATATTGATAGCCACCAGGTCCATTGCCAATAAAGTCAATTGCAGGTGGCGGAGAAATCTGCTATTCATATTATCTCTATTAACTTTCTTAGTTGATCAGGCTACCTAAACGGATCATTAGGAAATGGTTGAAAAGTTAACAAGTTGACAGGTTGACAAGGAAAAGGCAACTCCGGTCTTTTATTTGGGTTTTCACTTCAACATTCAACATTGGACATTCATTATTCGATATTCTTTTCTGCCTTTCACTTTTTCATTTCTCATTTTTAATTCCTCATTTCTAATTTCCGACTCCCTTGCACCATAAATATTTTCTTGAAGAACAAATACACAAACAAAGAATTCGTAACCACATACCTTTTGAACAGGCGGCGCGGCTCCTGCATCAATCTAAACATCCATTCAAGCCCCATATGCTGTACCCAGCCCGGCGCGCGTTTTTGCATACCCACCATAACGGGCAAGGCGCCCCCAACGCCAATCATTACAGCTTTGATACGGCCCTTCATAGAGGCCATCCATTTTTCCTGTTTGGGACAACCGAGTATCACCAGCACAACCGCAGCACCCGAATTATTGATCTTATCAACCAGTTTATCTTCCTCTTCGCGGGTAGCGGGTCTAAATGGCGGACTGTACATACCGGCAATTGGCAGATCGGGAAATGCATACCGCAGGTAATTCTCTGTTTTCTCTAACAAGGCCGGCGTACCGCCATAAAAGAATGCGGGCAGTTTCTTCAACATCATTTGTTGCAACAGATCGGGCAGCAGGTCCATACCGGCTACACGGTCCTGCCTTATGCCATACAAATAGTTCAATACCCAGGTAAGCGGTTTACCATCGGGCGTAACCATGGTAGCGTCGTTAATAATGTTATTGAAAGATTGGTCTTTGTAGGCCTCTATGAACATATGCACATTGGCAACACAAACATTGGCGCTTTCTTTATGATGCGCCATGGTAACAATGTTACTAACAAAAGAATTGTAATTGCCTGTAGTAATTCCAAAATTGATAATGCTTTTCCTTTCCATACCAAAAGTATTTGGAGAATGAAGTTTTACAGTTTGCCGTAGTATTTGCTTTGAACCAGTTTAAGGTGTGTTTGCAGGTCTATGGGATTATCGAACCGGTCTCTTATTTTTTTTGCAGGAACACCGGCATAAATTGAATAGGGCTCTACATCTTTTGTTACCAGCGAACCGGCGCCAATGATACTTCCTTCACCAATGGTAACGCCACCCATAACGGTTGATCCATAACCTACCCACACGTCATCTTCAATGGTTGTTACAAGGCCAATGCCCTTCCATTTATAATCGGCATCGCGGATCTGCGGCGCCAGGCGTATGGGCACGCCGGGTAACTGGTAATGATGATCGTAACGGCCTACAAGGGCTACCCGGTTGCCAAACATCACATTATCGCCAATGATCACATCGGTTTCTATAAAGGAATCTCTGCCTATATAAAAGTTACGTCCTATCACTACTTTATCTCTACCCCATATACGTACACGTAAACCGGCATGAAATCCTTTACCAATGGTGCACTTTCTGAACAGCACCTTCACCAGTAAAAGGTCCCTCGCTTGCCTTATTACATTGCCAATCGACATAGTGGTTGTTCTTCGGGTTGTTTCGTTAACGGATGCAGTCCCTGAGCTTGTGCCTGGCTCAGACTTGTCAAGGACCGGGGTTCGAAACGCTGACCATACTGCATGCAGCATGGCCGAAACGCGGGTTATATTTATCATTGATGGTTGATTGACATCATTGCTTCATGCATACCGGCACACACCTGGGTGCGTGTAAACTTTTTTGCCACCTGCCGGTTATTTTCCGACATGGCATGGCGAAGTGCATGATCGTTATAAAGGGTCTCTATTGCATTGGCAATACTTTCAGCCGACTCCTTATCAACCCACAACACATTATCGGGCGCCGTTAAATGGTCCTTTGCAGCCCTTATACGGGTAGTGATCACTGGCAGGCCTGCCGCTACCGATTTAAACAGCGCCATCGGAAATCCTTCATTGTCATATGTGGGAAATGCCAGCATATCGGCATTGGCATAAAAATGATCGCATTCATGATCAGGTACAAAACCCGGGAAACGGGTGTGTGCGGTTACCTGTAATGTTTCGGCCAGTTGTTTTAACTCCTGGAGATGATGGCCGTCACCTACAAATACAAACAGGCAATCGTTTTTACAGGAAAGCATAGGTATACTTTGCAGCAAGGCGAATACACCTTTCTCCCGTACAATGCGGCCTGCAAACAAAACCTTGAACTTACGTTCGTCCAGATCATATTTTTCCCTGAAGGCCGCCGAAGCCACCGAACGGCCGGGATCGATTATATTGGCCGTTATAAATATTTTGTTAGCGATCACCGGATCATACGTGCGCACCAATTCTTTTTCATCGCTCGACAGGAAGAACCAGGCATCTACATGCTTTCTCAAAAATGGCACTACCAGCCTGCGGAAAAAGAAAGATGTTTTTTGCAGTACCGAAATATCGGAACCATGAGTTTTGATGGCGATCTTCAGTTTGCGGTAATAAAACAACTTTATGATGAGGATAGTAATAAAATCACGGGTTGAACCTGCCGGCTCAAAGCGGGAATTGAGATACAGGATCTGCGGCCTGAACGCATACAACGCTTTCACTACATTAAACCCCTTAGCTATTGTACCCAATAACTTTTTCACTTTGCCTGCAGTGGCATCATTACGGCCATAGGTTACCGATTGGCATTCATAACCGAGATCGTTGAAGCCTTCTATTTCGTCATGTGATAAAAGAACGTGATGTTTTGGTGGAACTCCCACCAATATCCGTTGCGCCATTAGTTGTAGAATTGAGAGGTTATTAATTGCACTTTTCGTTCCCAGGTATTGCTCTTGGCATATTGATATGCGTTGCGCGAAAACTGTTTCCTTAATTCTACATCTTCGTACATCTTCCCAATTGCTTTGGCTATATCCTGGGCGGTTTTTTCTTTGGTGGTTGGTTTTACCTTGATGCCGCATTCGTGACTTACCGCCAGTGAAGACCCATGTATATCGAGTGTAATCACCGGCAACCCAAATGCCATGGCCTCATTTAACTGGGCCGGACAGCTATCGCGCAGTGAACAGAAAATAAATACATCGGCTTGTTTGTAATGGCGGATAACTTCATTGAATGGGATCTGCCCTAATATGCGCAGGCGTTTCGGATCGAGATTGTATTGTTTTATCCAGCCATCGAGGAATTGATACATTTCGCCGCCGCCTACAATGGTAAACGTGTAGTCTACTTCCTTAGGCACCATTGATAACGCATGCAGAATAAGATTCAACCCTTTGCGTGGCAACATACGGCCCACCCAAAGCAGGTTGATCTGTTTACCGGGTTTTCTGTCGATGTACTCGATATGCTGCATGGAAATGGGAATGGCATTATCGAGTATCAGGTGCACATTGTCGTTTTGCCCGGTTTTTATCTTTTGTACTATGTTAGCGGTATCCTGATTGGTTACCAAAATATGGTGCGACCGGGAAACCGTATTCTTTAAGTTATTGCTGAATTTGATACTCCATTTTGAGATCAGGCTCCGGAGGCGCTCTATCCTCCAGGCTTGCCCGAAGTATTCTTTAAAAGCCGGCATTGCTTCCTGCCCACCACCCACAGGGCCAAATATGATGCGGGTGTTTTTTAACTTCCACAAAAAAGTTCCCTGCTGAAAACTGCCATAGGTTACATGATGCGCCACATCAAAATTCATTTTCCTGTGCAGTTGCAAAGCAACACGTGCGGCTTTCTTACGCCACAGGTAATAATGCAGGTAAATGGTTTTTGAAGAAGCGTTGAGCAATGTTTTATCGAGGTTCATACCAAGCTCCACAAATACAATGTTCAGGTTGGGCAGTCCCAGCCGCTTCAATTCTTCCTGTATTACATTTTTGTCTTCAGCATTGGTCAAACACCACACTTCATATCCTTGCAGGGCCAGGTTTAACGCCCAGCTCCATCCGTTACCTGGCTCACTACCTCGTATGGGTGAGCAGGCGTATGCACTTAGTAATACCTTTTTCATTAATTAATGCTGTTTGTTGGCAAGCGTAATTAAATACGACTGTGGTTCTTTATAAGGATGGGAAATGCGAATCGGCAAACGAGAAAGGGCAATCGTGGATCGGCAAATGGCCCTCTCCCCAAACCCCTCTCCGCCAGCTGGCGGACGAGGTTTTTTTTTCTAAGTAAATTTTCTTTGATATATCAACTTCTGAAATTGTCAACCAGATAACAATTAATCAGCCTGCTGCACGTAGATCCTTTATCAACTCTATCAACTTTTCAACTTATCAACTAAGAAGCATAAGCATCTAACAATATCTTCGTATTCCTTTTCCACAAATCTTCTGTATTACCAATACCTAATGCCCACACTTTATAATGATCATTGCGTAATGCAAACTTTATACCTTCTGCTAATTTCCCGGGGTCATTGGGCGGAACGAGTAAACCGTTCACATTATCTTGTATGAATTCGGGGAAAGAACCCACATTGGTTGCAATTACCGGCGTGTTCAAACCAAATGCAGTCATCAACACACCGCTTTGTGTAGCGTCTTTATACGGACAAACAATAAACTTCGCCTGCTTTATAAGCGTGGCCAGTTCATCGTTAGCTATATGCCTGTCAATAAGCGTGATATTGTTTTTATATTTTGTAAGAACCGCTTCATCAATTTCAAAACCAGGATAACCTTTGCCGGCGATGATCAGCTTTTCATCAGGAAACTCATTAAACACTCCGGGCATCGCCAGCAACAGGTCATCTATTCCTTTATAGGGCGACAGGCGGCCAAAGAATAAGATATGTTTCTTTGCACTTTCGTCTTTATTCACAAGATTATTCAGAAAACTGTATGGGCTCATATGCAGCACCCGCCTGGCATCTTTCAATATTTTGTAATGATCTTCAAACTGCCTTTTAGCAAACTGTGAATAAAACAGGTATTGTTTCTTCACCGGCATATTGAAAAAAAACTTACGGGGCAAACTTACTTTCCAGGTATTCTCCCCAGTGTGGGGAACAGGATCATGAATGGAGATACACACATTTTTAACCGATCGTAAATAAGGCAACATGCCTATTGCCCGCAAACCGAATGTTTCAAAATGTATTATATCTGGTTTGAACTGTTTTATATATCGCCATACATTGCCCGAAGCCTGTAAGGTGCTGTATGAAAAACCGGTACGATGTGGATGGATCACAAAATGCACACTGGCCGCACCATCAAAATAAGGCTTTAGGTGTTCGTAACTCCTTTTGGTCAATATTTCCTCAGGCTTTACCAGCGTTTTTCCTTGGGGAATATTATCAATTTCAAGCACCGTCATATTCTTGCCGTGCGGTGTTAATTCTATCAACACATGCAACTGTACATGCTTCTTTAAAACATTGATCAACTCAATGGTAACATCCAAAAAACAAACCTGCACGTAATATGCAACTGTCATGGTAAACTATTTTCGGGTTTTCTATTGGCTGCTAATTGAAGGCTTGCTGCAGGGAATTTTACAAAGGCAAGGGCCACCAACAACCAGAAGCCTGTAAATAATGCAACTGGTGGCAGCTTGTACGATAATAAGATATATGCGCCCACAAGTAAACCGGTCAATACATAGAATTTCAACACATGCCCGATGGTTATCATGCCTTTTCGCACCAACAGTACATCCTGACAAATATGAAATACCAGGAAGGAGAAGAAGATGGCCAGGTTCACCGTTGTAAGATTTTTTGCGAACAGAAAGCCGGTAAAGCAAAATATTATATTAAGCACCAGGCTCACCACATTAAACCACATATCGGCCCGCTCCATATTCATGGCCACTAACACATTTGCCTGCAACAAAGCCGTAGGAAAAATGAGGATCGTCAGAAACATTTCTTTGGTGTAAACGCCCGTTATATTATATGCACTGCCAAACGCCCAGGGTATTAGGGTATCGGCAAATGAATAAATAAAGGTGTATGAAAACAGACCGAACAATAAATAGTAATTGAATACTTTGCTGTAATAATTTCTAAAGTCGTGCAGTATGCCTGTTTTAAACTGTTGCACCAGGCCGGGGAAAACCGACATGGAAACGATGAGCGGTAGTATTTGCGCAATGGAAAACACCCTGAAGGAGATCTCAAAATGCGCCACATCGGCCAGCGGCAATGTTTTTGAGATAATGATATTTGAAATACGCCAATAGGCTATTGACACGCTGCCAATGATAATAAACGGCCAGTTGGCAAATACGATCTTCTTTACTTCGCTCCACGCCAGTTTGTAATTCCACAACGAACGCAGGCTTACGGTCTTTGAAGAACCAACGCTGAGGAAAAAGTTCAATGTAATAAACCGTACTATTATCAGCAGCACCGATAATGTCATGATGGAGAATGGAAAAAGAAACAGCAGGCAACCAATGGCAAATTTCAGCACAGAGTCAATGATCAGAATTTTAAACGTTTTATTCTGGTTGAACTCCGCTATATTCAAACATTTAATACCATAAATGAAATTATCAAACACAATATTGATTCCCAACAACACGATCAGTGATTGCAACAAGGGTTCTTTATACAACAGAAAGGCTACTCCCACGTTACATATGTAAAAAAAACATCCGCTGTATAGTTGGATCTTGAGGAACCGGCTTACCAGCTCCTGTTTATCTTCCACATCAACCAGCTCGCGGGTAAACCACTGCCCCAGCCCCAGCGTTGAAAATGCCGCCAGAAACTGGTAGATAGTATTGGCAATAAGAAAAAAAGCAAATTCACCAGTGGTGTATTTGCGCGCCACAATCACAAAAAACAAACTGAGCAAAACGCTTTGCAGGCCATTGGCAGCAATGCCCCAGAAACTGTTTTTTATTAACCGCGATCTAAACAGGCTTAACAGCTTGCTCTTCATTTATAATTTTTGAGCGATTTGATAAATAGATCAGGAATGTAGTTAAACATACCAGCACGATGAGGTTACGGCGGTCGGTTATTGAGTAGAGCGATATAAAGGATACCAGCCAACAAATGACAGGCGCTATAAACATTAACACCCGCGCATCGGTTTGCTTTTTTATATAGGCGCGAAGCCCGCCAACCATTGAACCAATGATAAGGATGAACACCACCAGAAAACCCGGTCCGCCAAACTCAGTAAGGATCTTTAAGTAACCATTCTCAGGCTGATCTAAAAAAACGATCTCATTTTCAAGTATCAGGTATTGGTCCTGCGAATAGCGGGATACATAATCTTTATAGTTACCAATACCGATCCCTAAGAACGGATGGCTTTTAAAAATGCCATAGGCCTCCTGCCAAATGGTAGCTCTGAAGTCGAATGAATTATTGAAATCATCTTTACGGTTGAATAGGATCAGGGATTGTGAAAAAAATGCGATCACAATACCACCCGCCAAACAACCTACAATGATGTACTTTTTATACTGCACCCCGGCAAACAACAGGAGGAACAACATGCCCGCACTTAAACCCAGGAACGCAGAACGGCCGCCTGTTAAGAACATAGCCACTACCACCAACAGGAACATCAGGATGTTGATCACTTGTGGCCGTTTAAAATTCTTGTTGTTTATCAGGAATAAAAAGCTCAACATGGCCAGGAACTGGGCATACTTCTGCGAATCGTGAAAGTAACTGGGATACCTGATACCATTACTATCGAGCACATTCTGGTTCAGTTCGGTATACAATTTAAAATCTAACCCCACTATCATTTGCACCACCAGAAAGGCGATAGAGAACAAACAGGCAAACTGTAAACCCTTTATCATTTTATTGATAAACTGTTTATCATGCATACACTCAACTATCAATAGCCGGGCATAAATAAAAACAGGGAATACCGATAAAATGGTGATCAGCGAATTGGTGATGAACGAAGAGGTAAGACTGCCCAGCAGCAACAGAAAGATCAGCGTTAAAAAACCACCGAAGTAAAACCGGTTTGGTTTATATATGCTTAAGAAATCTTTGTACCGCCAAAACAATAGCAAATAGGAAAACCCATCGAACAACGTAAGGCTGCCCCATTGATACGGTGTAATTTTAAAGTCGATCAGCGGCAAGGCGTACAACATGTATAACAGGTATGTACGCCTTGGTTGCCGGCTGAGCAATACTAAAACAACGAAAACCAAAATAGCTGCGGCGGTCAATACCACCATCAGTGATTTCATATCTTATAATAGTTTGATCAACTGATCAAATGTTCAAATTGTATTTTACCGGCCTTTTCAATTTCTTTTACATCGCTTTCCACCATTTCTTTTACCAACATGCCGAGGTCGTATTTAGGCTCCCAGCCCAATTTTGTTTTTGCTTTGGTAGCATCGCCAATCAGTAACTCCACTTCGGTTGGGCGGAAATAATTAGCATCAACCGCCACCACCTGTTTGCCAATTTCCAACTGATAATTTTCATTATTACAGGCTGTCACAAAACCGCGTTCATTAATTCCTTCGCCCCTGAAATCTATTTCAATACCCAGTTCGGCAAATGCCAGTCTTACAAACTCCCGTACTTCAGTTGTAGTACCGGTGGCAATTACAAAATCTTCCGGTGCATCCTGTTGCAGTATGCGCCACATAGCCTCTACATAATCTTTTGCATGTCCCCAATCGCGTTGGGCATTCAGATTACCGAGAAAGAGGCAATCCTGCATACCTAAAGCAATAGCTGCCACTGCACGCGTTATTTTGCGGGTAACAAAGGTTTCGCCGCGCAACGGACTTTCGTGGTTGAACAAAATACCATTGCAGGCATACATGTTATATGCTTCGCGATAGTTTACGGTGATCCAATAAGCATATAATTTTGCCACAGCGTATGGGCTGCGGGGATAGAATGGCGTTGTTTCCTTTTGCGGAACTTCCTGCACCAGCCCGTATAGCTCGGAAGTAGATGCCTGGTAAATACGCGTTTTCTTTTCAAGCCCCAGTATACGGATGGCTTCCAGTAAACGCAGCGTTCCAATACCATCTGCATTGGCAGTATATTCCGGAGTATCGAAGCTCACTTTTACATGGCTCATAGCCGCCAGGTTATATATTTCATCAGGTTGAGTTTCCTGAATGATGCGTATCAGATTGGTGCTATCGGTCATATCGCCGTAATGCAATTTGAACCGAACATTTTTCTCATGCGGATCCTGGTACAAATGATCTATACGATCGGTATTGATAAGCGATGACCGCCGTTTAATACCATGTACCATATATCCTTTCTCTAAAAGTAGTTCCGCCAGGTACGCTCCGTCCTGACCATTAACCCCGGTTATTAACGCTGTTTTCATCTGAAATTATTAATTGTTTTTCATTTGCCAGATGGAACTTACCATGACAAAATTTTCATTGCTTGAATTTCATAATGAAAATTTTGTCATGGACATTTCATTATGCAACTGATTTTACTTGTATGGTTGATTTGTAATCTTCATATACCTGGCGCAAGCCTGCTTCGAGCGAGATCTTATGCCGCCATCCCAACGAATGCAGCTTTCTTACATCAAGGATCTTGCGTGGGGTGCCATCGGGTTTGGTGGCATCGAGCACTATACGGCCTTTGTAACCTACCAGCTCCTTTATCAGTTCGGCCAGTTGTATAATACTGATGTCTTCGCCAACACCCACGTTCACCGGCAACTTATCGTTGTAATGTTTCATTAGGTAAACACAGGCATCGGCCAGGTCATCGGCGTGCATAAATTCACGCAAAGGAGAACCGGTACCCCAAATCACCACCTGTGATGACCCGCTTTCTTTCGCTTCATGAAATTTGCGCAGCAGGGCAGGCAACACGTGACTGCTTTGCAGATCGTAATTATCATTGGGACCGTACAGGTTGGTGGGCATGGCCGAAATAAAATTGCAGCCATACTGATCGTGATAAGCCTCACACAATTTCAAACCGGCGATCTTGGCTATTGCATAAGGTTCATTGGTTTGTTCCAACGAACCCGATAATAAATATTCTTCTTTCAGCGGCTGTGGCGCCAGCTTGGGATAAATACATGATGATCCAAGAAAAAGCAGTTTCTTCACCCCATGTTTATAAGCCTGGTGAATGACGTTACTTTCTATCATCAGGTTATCGTATAAAAAATCGGCGCGCCAGGTATTGTTGGCAACAATACCACCTACTTTAGCAGCAGCCAGAAAAACATACTCAGGCTGTTCGGTCTCAAAAAATTCGGCTACAGCTTCCTGATTGCGTAGGTCGAGCTCGCGTGAGCTACGGGTTATAATATTGTCAAAACCCAGTACCTCCAGTTTTCTCACAATAGCGCTGCCCACCATACCACGGTGGCCAGCCACATAGATCTTATCTGAATAATGCATTATAAAAGTTATTGGTATATGAAGTTGTGATGGGTATTATTTCCACATTGCCCTTTTCCACCTCGGCCGTCATGGCATAACCCAGTGAAGGCAATTGCACTTTTACCGTTTTGTTCCTTACTTCAATTACATCGCCTTCGCGTGCCATTAACGGACCGCTTGAAATGCGCACCCGGTCGTGTAAATTGACATCTATTTTTTCGAGCTGTACATTTTGGTACTCATCGAGGAATTGTTTAATAGCATCTATTTCTTCATCACGTATTACAGCGGGCTGGCCCAGCCAGTAAACGAAATTCATTATACCATCTGTTTGCTTTATAGCCAAATGCTCCATTGGTTCTGCATGTACAAAAACATAGGATGTAAATAATGGCTCCAAAACAAGTTTCTTTCTATCGGCCCACTGACGAACTACTTTATTCAATGGACAATAATTCTCAATATGCTTTTTAACCAGCAGATCGGCTACCTTCTTCTCCCATCTAGGCCGTGTATACACAGCGTACCATTTCTTAGTTGTATCCATATGCTTCTTTTATTGTTTGTTAAAAAACAGGCTCCGCCCAACTCAGTTACAGGGTACTGTACCGGCAATTTATTTTTTAATAAAGTTTCTACTGTAGAGGCGCAGATAAAGAGGTCGAACTACCCGGTGAGGTCCGCCGCCCGACTATTCATCGGACTGGCGGGTTGCTCACTCTCACACTAATTTTATATAGGTTTAAACGAAGTCTTGGTCTTTTGCTTTCTTTTTTCTTTATAGGCATAGCCATCACCATAACCATATCCGTACCCGTAATGATGTTTACCAAATCCACGGGGACGAATGCCGTTAAACACAATAGCCATATTCTTCAAGATATTCACTTTGCTGTTCTTATCTATTTGCTCAACCAGCACTTTCGGTGTATGCTTGTGCCGTACAATATATAAGGTAGCATCGCAATAAGGTGAGATAATGTATGCATCAGTAACCGGTCCAACAGGTGCGCTGTCGATGATTATATAATCAAAGATGCCATCGAGATAATTGAGCAGCTCCTGTAAACGGCTGGAGGTTAATAACTCTGTTGGGTTTGCCGACAATGGTCCCGCAGGAATGAACCATAAATTATCGTTCACTTCACTGCGTCTTATTATTTCTTCAGGCTCCCTGGTGCCCAGCAAATAACTGGAGATACCAACATCTGAACTAATATTCAGGTAATCGCTGATGGCCGGACTATGCAGGTCCATTTCAAGCAACACAACTTTTTTACCTGTAAGCGACATACTCAGGGCCAGGTTGGTAGCAATAAAGCTTTTACCCTCGCCTGAGATGCCCGAAGTGATCAGTACTTTTTTATTGGTAGTATTTACACCGAGATAGTTAAGGGCCTGACGCAATTTGCGGAATTGCTCAGCAACAAACGAACGGCTGTTAACCCCACCAATAACGATCGGGTTCTTCGATTTATCGTTAGAGATCTCTGCTATTACGGGATGATTGGTCAGGCGTTCAATATCCTGACGGTACATGATCTTACGATTGAACAGTTCTTTCAGCGTTACCCATACCAGCCCTATTGCCAGCGCCACAATGATGGCAATGGCAAAAACGATGGGCATTTTAGGACTAACCGGCGCCACGGTTGAAGAAGCACGGTCAACCACGCGGCTGTCACTAACATTGGCAGCATAACTCAATGCGGTTTCCTCTTTCTTTTGTAAAAGGAAGCCGTAAATGCTTTGCATGGTGCTTTGCTGACGGCTGATCTCTATAAGATCACGTTCTTTTTTAGGAATGGTTTGCAGAACAGAGGTATAGGAACTGTTTGTATTAGCCAGGTTCGATTTACTGGCTACCAGTCCGCGCCGTTGGTTCTGAATATTCTCCAGGATGCCTGGTTTTATACGATTGATTTGATCGCCTACCGAAGACAGCAACGGATTGCCTTCACCGGTAGTTGTTTTCTTCTTTTCATATTCCAGTTCCAGTTCGTATAATTTATCAAGCAGATTCGATAATACCGGATCGCTTACTCCCAAAGTAGAAGGCGCAATACTGCTGTTATTATCTTTTTGCTTTACATAATGCTCAACCTGGTCGAGCACAGCCAGCTTCATATCAATTTCGCTCAGCTTTTGGTCGTTGGCGCTTACATTCTCAAGGAACAGTTTACCCTGTTCGCTTACATCTACCGCCTCCTGTGATGATTTGTATCTTTCGATCTTCGATTCTATTCCACTAAGGTCGCGCGATACGTGGTTCAGCCTGTCTTCCACAAAACGAAGAGTGTTGGCAGCCAACGTATTTTTATCTTTCAGCATGGCCACATTGTAGGCCGTGAGTAATTCATTTAAAATATCTTCACCACGCTGGGGCACTTCATCGCGAATGGTGAGATTTAATATAGATGATAATTTGCTGGCCGATGAAATAACCAGGCGGTCCTGGATGTTTGCTATAACTTTCCGGGGTTGCTGCAAACTGAAATAATACTGACCAGCCGGCGTATAGGTGGAATCCTCCATTCTCGTATTAGGAGCAAACTGCAGCGTGCCATAGGGTGTTTGTACCCACTCCTTTATAGGAAAGCTATCGGCGCCAATGATCACCTTTTGCTCTGGTTTATTATAGGTAAAATATACTTTCTTTACCTCCCGTAAACTGTCGGGGCTTTGTACTTTAACGATCACCGGCGAAGTTGTGTATGCAGGTAATCCGCCAGGCGCTTTTTTCGACACCCAGCTTGTTACTTCATTTTTGTTTGCCTCCAACCAGGTATTGATTTTCCTTTCTTCAAAAATGGGCGCGTATAGTTGCAGGTTATTTACCACTTCTTTTACCAACGTGCGCGACTGCAACACTTCCATCTCATTTTCAAGGATCTTCTTGGTGGAGATCAGGTTGAGCGATTCAAGCCCTTTGGAATCTTCTACGCCTTTCTTTTCATCTTTAATTAATAACCGTGCTGTGGATTCATATTGAGGAATGGAATAGCGCATATACATGGCGGCCACTCCTACTGCCAGCAACAACAGAAATACAAACCACGGCCAGTAAGAAGCGTATCTACTCCACAACTGACTTATACTGGTTTCCTTGCTCTCCATTTCCAGTCCGTTATTGTGCGTTACTTGCATAAAAAATAAGTTTGTTTATCTAATTATCTTGTTAAACGATCTACAACAATTACACCGAGCGATAATGCACTAAATAATATGGGTAACCATACCTGGGAACGCCCCGTACTGGCCACTTTTGATTTATTTGGTTCCACATACACCACATCATTCGACTTCAAATAAAAATATGGGGAACTGAATAATTCCGTTGAATTAAGGTTTAAGCGTTGGGTCACTTTTTGACCGTTTTCATCCCGTATCACCAGTACATTATCGCGTTGCGCATAGATAGTAAGATCACCTGCCAGACCAATAGCCTCAAGCAGGGAAATACGTTCACTGGGCACTGTAACCACTGTAGGGTGTGCCACCTCACCTAAAACCGTTACTTTGAAATTGAGAAAACGTACTGTTAAGATGGGATCAACCAATAGCTTTTTGTCAACCAGCGCTTTGGTAAGTTTATCTTTCAATTCCTCCTTTGTTAAACCCGATACCGGCACCTGGCCCAGGAAAGGATACTGAATATTACCAGCGCCATCAACCAAAAAGCCGGTAGCTGTAGTTGTAGTGGTTGATGTATTATTATTGTTAACGCCACTGTTGTTGGCCTGGTTAAAAACAGCTGAAGCTTCAGCGTTTAAACTGCTCACTGAAATACTTAGCAAATCGTTTGGCTGTATCACCAGCTTTGGAATTGTGGGTGCAGCAAAAGAACCATTTTTCTGGTCTGAAAAATAAGTTGCCTTTTTCGTGTTCACGCATGATACAAACGCGAACATTAAAATTAAAATGCTAAAATATTTTATAGCCTGCCACCAATAAGGGCATGCCATAGTTTTCCTATAACCCATATATAATTTATTTTGCTAAACAAGCATTCGACGCTACACTACACTATACTTATGTATAGCCACTACGATCAGGATGTAAAAACCAACGACAAGGAGGCTTTTAATAGAATGGATTTTATTAGTTGGGGACATTGTATCAAAAAGCTTGCACTAAATACCAAAATTTGAAATTATTTTTCTGTGCAAGCACTTAATTCGTTCTACTATCCAATGATTATCAGCAAACAAACATATATTACTTAATAATCACTTCAACTCAGGCGGTCTTGTGCTTTAAGGAGTTGTTAACAGAATACAGGTAACGTTCGCCTTTCAATTTTTTAACTTCACTCACATAAGTTTTAATATCCTGTTCTTTTTCTTTCTGACATATCAACAGTACATCTGTTGTATCAACAACAATGTAATTCTGCAATCCCTGTAATACAACCAGTTTTTCATCCGATGCATGTACCACACATTGCGTTGTATCTATAACTACCACACCATTACCGGCAACTGCATTGTTCAATGTATCTTTACCCATATTCTCCCAGGCGCTGTTCCATGTTCCCAAATCGCTCCACCTGAATGATGCAGGTATTATATATACGTTGTCGGCCTTTTCCATAACTCCGAAGTCTATTGAAACGTTATCGCACACAGCATAGATATCGGAGATCATCAATCTCTCAAAACTTGTTCCAAGCCAGCTGTCTTTTTCTTTAAAGAACTGATACAGACCAGGGAGAAATTTTTCAATTGAACTTATAATTGTACGGGCCTTCCACACAAATATGCCCGAATTCCACAGGTATTCCCCACTGCTTACAAATGCAGCAGCGCGCTGTGCATCGGGTTTCTCAGTGAACATAGTCACCTTGTGTACCCCAGGTTCTCCAGCTTCTTCTTTATTGAATTGAATGTATCCATAACCGGTATTGGCATAGGAAGGCTTAATACCGAGTGTAACCAATACTTCGCGTGTATCTATAAACTGTAATGCCTGGTTGCAAACGGCTTCAAACTCGGCCTGATCGAGGATCAGGTGATCGGCAGGCGCTACAATGACAGAAGCATTGGCGTCTTTTTGAAATATTTTGAATGAAGCATATGCAATACAGGGAGCGGTATTTTTTCTTTCAGGTTCGCTTAAAATATTTTCTTTGGGAAGAATGGGTAATTGCTTTTCTACAATACCCGCATAATCTGTAGAAGTAACTACATAAATATTTTCTAATGGAGCCAATTTTTCAAAACGCCGGAATGTTTGCTGGATCAGGGTTTCGCCAGTTCCCAGGATGTCGAGGAATTGTTTGGGATAATCTGTTCTGCTTACAGGCCAAAAGCGTGAGCCCACACCGCCAGCCATAATAACCACATAAGTTGATCTTTGCATACGTTTTGTTTTGTTTCAGCAATAAGCGCCCTTACAAACATTTTACTATTTGTAACCTTTGGCAGCAGCAATCGTAATTAAATTTGGAATTTCTAAATACCCATGAAGTTGATCATGCTTACAATTCTTTTCAACAGCATCAGCATTCTCCCCCAACCTATAATTGTTACATGATCTGATTTTGATTTTGCATGGAATCCCAGTGCGTTATTGCAAATGGCGGGCCTTGTACCTGACTTCCCCAATTAAAAAGTAGAGATATATTTTACTACATATTGAATATTACTCAATACCACATTCGTTTTCGGCGCAATTGGCGGCAGGCTCAAGAAAAGTTTTCAACAAAAAGTGTGGAATTGTGGTTTATTATTTTCAGCAATAATTCTGTCTTTCCGGCTACAAACACCCATTAGTTTGTGTAATAAAATACTCAACCTACATATATTTTTGTAATATGTAACCAAAAAGAAGGCAAAGGATACTGTTACCCCAATATTATTTTTGATTGTTATGTTAGTGTTAATCGTTCTAATCGAAAAGACAAATAACAGTGGCGTTTTGTATGGGTTTGCCGTTTTTGACTTTTAGAAGACTATACATGATGACGCTTTTGCCGCTTTGCAGTTTGCCAACATCAAAGGTGATCTTTGTAGAAGAGAAGTGTTGCATGTCGGCTTCTATTTCATCCAGTTCCTCAAAACTATAATGATAACCCGTCCAGGGACCTTTAAATGGATTGTTGGCATCTTCTGCACCCGATTTGGCAGTGAACTCTAATTCCTTTCCATTATAGATAGGCTCGTTTAACACCAAATTGAATTTAAGTGAATCCAGGGCCTTTAACCGGCCGGTACCTTTAAATGTGAGGGTATTCTTCTTGAGTTTTATTACCAGCGTTTCGTCGCCGGTTTTAACCAGTTCCTGCTTTTTGCCGCTGCCATCCATATTGGCAAATTCATAATACTCAGCCCTGGTTATACCAAACTTTTCAAATATAAGCGCCGAGTCAGTTACCTTATCCATTGAGTCGCGGATCCAGGCGGCATTTTTTTCAGCTGTCTTTAAGATCTTGGAAGTAAGCTCCATTTCACGTGGGTTCACGGTTGACTTTATACCCATTAGCTCAACCTTGTGGTCGCCAGGCTTCAGCCACTGTTTAATATCGTCCCCAAACGCCAGCCCTTCTGCAGACTGCGAAAAACCATTAACTATAAATAACGTCAGGGACACCAGGAGCAATGCAGTGGATCTCATAGATATTGTATTGGCCCGAAGATAAAATACATTTTTTAAATATAAAAGTTACCGGTTACCTGGTACCAGGGCCTGCATTTTTGAGTTACAGGTTGCAGGTTGCAGGTTGCACGTTGCACGTTTCAGGTTACAGGTTGCAGGTTTCAGGTTGCAGGTTGCAGGTTTCGGGTTTGTATTCGCTTTTGGCTTTTGGCTTTTGGCTTTTGGCTTTTGGCTTTTGTCTTTTGGCTTTTGGCTTTTGGCTTTTGGGTGTATTCCATTATCTCATTAGCAAATTATCACATTATCACATTAACTACTGACATACTGTTGTCACTAGCCGCCATTTTCTTTGTAAAATAAATACAACTACCATGACAACTCAACACATCGCTTCCCTTACAAAAGACACTGCCATAGCCTATTTGATAAAGAACTATGCAAATTATAACCTGTGGGCCAATACAACCCTGGTGAACTGGTTAAAGACCAAACCCACGGCCCTGCTGGAGCAAACGGTTCCAAGCAGTTTCCCCAGCATAAAGCTTACACTGCTGCATATTTGGCAAACCGAGCGGTACTGGTTATCTATCCTTAAAAAAGAGGAGCAAAAGACATATGATGAATTCAATGGCAGTGTAGAAGATACATTTAAAGCATTGCTAAATACTTCAGCCGAACTATGCCATTATATCAATGATATGACCCATGATGATGTGCAGGCCAAAACCCTTATTGAAAGCCCCTGGTTCCAGTGCGATTTCAGCAACTTCGAATATATTATGCATTATGCCAATCACAGCACTTATCACCGCGGCCAGGTGGTCACCATCGGCCGTAGCCTTGGCTTCACCGATGCACCTATGACTGATTATAACTTATATAATATTGATGGCAAGGAATTCTAACAAGATGCAGGCAGGTACTCATAAATGTGGTTTTTACTATTAATATCATAAGGCGGTTCATGTTGCAATCGTTACCGGTAACGATTGCATAAATTATTGTTAAATGCAGATTCTAACTAAGTAGCACAAGTGCTAAATTTAGAAAGAACCTTTTTTTTAACGATTAAATTGCCTTAAAGTATGAAAAAACAAATCAGCGCCCTGGCGGCGCTAGTGCTTCTTTTTGCCAGTTGTTTAAAAGTTACCGAACAACCTGCCACAGGCTCCTCTTCATCTTCAACAGCCCTTCAATCGGCAAACGAACAAACCATTGTGAATGCTGTAAACACTACCGTTAGTACCGAGGCGGCATTGAAAACTGCCATTGCCAATGCAAAGGCCGGCGATATCATTACCATAAGCGGCACTATTAAATTAACCAGTACGCTGCAGTTGCTGAACAGCGGCACCTCCGGTTCAAAGATCAATTTTACCGGCGGTACGCTCGATTGCTCGGGCATTTCATCGGGCTGGGGTGTAAAATGCAACGGCAGCTATTGGAACATCACCAACATGGTCATTAAAAATGCACCCGATTGCGGACTTGTTTTCCAGTACGGCGCTTACAATTATGTATATAATGTAACCACTACCGGCAACAAGGATTCGGGTATTCAGATCTACAACAGCTCGAGCAACAATTATGTACTTAGTTGCAAAAGCAATGAAAACTACGACGTAGCCAATGGCGGCGAAAATGCCGATGGTTTCGCCTGCAAATTATCGGGCGGCGGCGGCAACAAATTTGAAAGCTGCACTGCCAACCACAACTCCGATGATGGCTGGGACCTGTACGGACAACCTTCTTCTGTTACCATTACCAAATGCACCGCCACTAATCATGGTTATGGCAGCAATGGCGATGGTAATGGATTTAAACTGGGCAGCGCTGGTCAGAACGTGCCCCATACCGTTACCTATTGTGTAGCAAATAACAACAAAGCCTGGGGTTACGATGGCAATGGCAATACCGGTCATATTACCATAACCGGAAGCACCGCCTCAGGAAACGGCTCAGGATCTTTTACGCGGATATACTAGCTATCAGTTAAGGATGATCTAATGAATCTCACAATTGTGGGATTCATTTTTTTTATAAAGCGGCAATCGTGAATCGGCAATCGGCAATGAACCCGAATTTTAAAGCCTCGCGAATCGTAAAACGGCAAACGTGAAACGTGAAATGGCCCCTCACCTGTCAACTATTAATCAATCTGCTGCGCAGAAATCCTTTATCAACTCTATCACCTTCATCAACTTTTCAACTCCCTTGTCAACTTGTTAACGTGTTAACTTGTCAACTTGCTTCATCAACCTCACTTCATACCAGTTCCTTCTAACAACTCAACAATCTCCGTAGCCTGCGCTCGCTTAGCATGATCCAATGCAGTTTCACCATTCTCATCTTTTATTGAAGGATCGGCGTTGGAGGCAAGCAGTAGTTTTACCACATTTGCATGGCGGTTGCGGCAGGCAGCCATAAGCGCAGTGGCCTGGTAGGTGGTTTTGGCATTCACCATAGCGCCATTATCTATTAACAGCTTTGCCAGTTCGACATAGCCCTTGGTACAAAGCATCATCAAAATGGTTTCGTTGTCCTGCATAGTATAATTAACATTGGCACCGTTCGCTATCAATTCGTGCGCCACCTCAATATGATCATTTAAACAGGCATATACCAATGGGCTTAGTTTTTCTTTACTACGCGCGTTTACCATTGCCTTGTGTTGTAACAACATATCAACAATGCCTTTATAACCATAACTGGCGCCATACATCAGGGGCGTTACACTGTCTATATTAACCGCATTTACATTGGCTTTATTTTCGATCAGTATACCGGCAACATCATTAAAGCCTTTAGTGGCCACTATCGATAATGGGGTTTCGCCAAACTTATTTTTATCTTCTAAATGCGCACCATGTACGATCAACAGGTGCACTATGTCTTTCTCACCCAGCAACGATGCCAGGAACAAAGGCGTACGGCCTTCCGCATCTTTCTTATTTATATCCACGCCTTTTCTTATTAAATGATCTACACTGGCAATATCATTTTTTGTAATCGCATCAAACAGGTCATTATCAAAACGACCGCAACCAACCAACAATAAAAAACAGATGAAAGCGAGTACAGGCGTAGGCTTTTTCATTTTAGTAATCTACAAAACAATTGGCAATTGGGCAATCGTAAAATCCTAATGACAATCAGGAAAAGCCGCCTTCGGCAACATTAAAAATAAATTACATTTGGCTTAGGGATTATTTGTTCTCTCCTCTTACCTCTCTTCACAAAGGCCTGTTGTGATTTCCATACCCTGTTCATGAACCTGAACGTATTTATATGAAGCCAAAACGAACGCTACCAATTCAGCACTACCTATTACTGATCATCATTTGTTCATTCACCACAGCCCATGCACAAAAGCCACACATTGGAGTAAAGCTCGGGGCAGCATTTTCTAATATATCTGTCAAAGCCGCCGGCCAGGCAGTTAATACCAATACAAAAATCAGCGTAACCTTTGGCGTATTTCTTCATATACCTTTGAAAGGACGATTTTCAATAAGGCCTTCCGTCGAATATGTGCCCAAAGGCACTCGCTCAAGTGATTTCCCGGGTTATGCTACGGTCTATGGCTGGGGAAGAAATATCCCCTTCTATTACATTGATATCCCCGTGAACTTTTTATATGAATTTCCGCTTAAAAAAAATAAAGTACTCGTTGGCTCCGGACCTGTTATCAGCTTCTTATTGAATAAAAACGATTACGACAGCCATACGGGCAATGATATAGGAGTGAATGTAATGACAGGTTATGAATGGCCCATTGGCGCCAGCATTTGCCTAAATTATACACAAGGATTAAAGAACATAGCCCCCAATAAATCATATGGTGGAAACATGAAAAACCACTACTTCGGTTTAACTATTGGTTATTGGTTCTAAACAGTATAAAACAACACCATGAAGCTATTCATTACCATCGCCATCCTTATTGCCGGCGTTTGCACAGGCTGCCATAATTACTATCAGGCATTGAAAGTAAACACGGCAGATAAAAACCAGGCAGCACAAGCCCTCGACAGCCTGAAATTGCAGGAACGGATCTTTGTATTACGCAACGGCAATACCAGCTTTTATATGAAAAACCTGCAAATAAACCCTGAGCATACCACGCTAAGTTGTACACTAGACACTTTACCATACTGGCATCATTTTGTAACACCAAATAAATACATCAACAAGCAACGCTACCTAAAAAAAGATCCATTCACCTCAAGCATATTGAATGAAGTACATTTATACTTACCAGGCGTGAGCAATGTTGGTCCGGGAAAATATTCGCTTTCGCTTAACCAGGTACAAAAAATTGAGGTAATTCAAAAAGATAAAAAACGTACCACCAACAGCTATATAATAGGCGGCATTGGTTATACAGTTGGTACCTGGGCCATTCTTGCAGCCATTATTTTGGCTACAAAAAGTTCCTGTCCGTTTGTACATGCTTATGATGGCGGGCAATTCACGCTTCAGGGAGAAATATATGGCGGTGCCATATATCCACAGCTCGCCCGGCACGATTACCTTCCTTTGAAAATGCAACCCGATGCCAATGGCAAGTTACAAGTGAAAATAAGCAACGAGTTACAGGAACGCCAGTATACCGATATGGCCAACCTGATGGTTATCACCCATAGCAAACAAACCAACATACTGGCCGATGAAACCGGACATATTTATAGCATAGGTAAAACCGAAGCACCGCATGCCGCATGGCTCAATAATAAACAGCTGAACCTTTCGCCATTACTGCAACGGAAAGACCAGGTACTGCAACTTATGGATGATACTTCCCACGCAAACGGGCAAAACGAATTACAACTTCAGTTTCATAAACCCGCTGAGACAGTAACCGCAAAGCTGGTACTTAACATTAAGAACTCTTACTGGCTCGATTACCTGTACGGCGAACTGGCGCAAGGCTTTGGCCGGTTCTACCCCATTTATATAAAACAGCAAACCAAACGATCGCCGGCCGAACTTTTAAAATGGGTAAAAGAACAACAAATACCATTGCGCATTTCCGTTAAAACCAACACGGGTTGGCAGGAAATGGCCAGCCTTACAACCATAGGCCCCGTTACTACGCGCGAAGTAGTGGTATCTTTACACGACCTGCCGTTGGAGAAAGAACTACAGGTTAAACTATCGAGCGGTTTTCTCTTTTGGGAAATAGATCACGTAGGCATAGATTATTCACCCAATGAAGCATTTGCCATTAAAGAATATATACCCGTTACCGCCTGGGATGAAGTAAACAAAAATGTGCTGCCCCTGTTGCAAAAAGACGATGGCATTTACTGCGAGCAACCGGTACCCGGCAATATCGCTACATTGACGTATGATTATATTCCGGTAAACGACACATCCTTAACACAAACCTTTATACTGCATACAAAGGGTTACTATACACATGTACGGCATTTCAAAGGCGGTATAAACAAAGCATTTCTTCAACAGTTCAAACAGCGCGATGCCTTTACCACTTTCAGTAAACAACGTTACCAACAAATTAACCATTCGCAACTGGCAGCGCTTTCTCAAAATTAAAATCGGAAATATGCAAACGATAAGCAATGGCGCACCGGGCTCCATCAAACAGCACCTTATTAATCTCGCTATAAAATGTAATATCTTTTGTTTAGCTGTTTTAGCATTGCGTAAGCCGGCAACTATCTGGAAAGTTTACAAACATATGATCGGCACCCGTGATGCCATTTGGGGCGGCAACATGACCAAGATCTTTAAAGTTGCCGGTCGTTATTATTACAGCATCTACTCACCAGGCTGGCCATCTAAAGCCTATAGCAATGTAATTAAGCGGGAATTACTTCGGCATACCAATCCACACCTTTCTGCAGAAAAACCTTCCTTTATTTTTCTGGCCATTACCCGCAAATGTCCTATGCGTTGCGAGCATTGTTTTGAATGGGATAACCTCAATCAAAAAGAATCATTTACCAAAGAAGAGTTGCTGAAAACAGTTCAACTATATCAGCAACAGGATGTGTTGCAAATTCACTTTAGTGGCGGCGAACCCATGGTACGCATAAAGGACCTGCTTGAAATAATCACTTATACCAGCGCAAAAAGCGAATGCTGGGTACTTACTTCAGGTTTTAACCTCACTACCCAAAATGCAAAACTGCTGAAACAAGCAGGCTGTAGAGGTGTAGTAGTAAGCATAGATCATCATATTCCTGAACTTCACAATCTTTTTCGCGGCCATACGCAGTCTTTTAAGATGGCCGTTGAGGCTGTAAAAGCTGCCCGGCAGGAAGGGCTTGTAACAGCGCTGAGCGTTTGCGCTACCAAACAATTTATTTCCGAAGGTAACCTGTTACCCTATATTGAGTTTGCACATAACCTGGGGGTACAGTTTGTACAAATGTTGGAACCGGTACAGGTTGGCCACTATGAAAATGCCAATGTATTACTGGAAGAAATACATTTACAACAGGTGGAGCAGGTTTTTAAAAAAGTAAATCATGATCCCGCATACAAAAAGTATCCTACTTTAATGTACCATGGTTATCACCAACGGCGTATTGGCTGTTTTTCGGGTAGCCGCAGCGTATATATCGATTCGGCCGGCGATGTGCATGCCTGTCCGTTTTGCCATACCAAATCATTTAATATCATTGAACATATTCGCAAAGGCGAACAGGCCCTTCCGCATAAAGAAAATCAATGCCCGCGATTTGGACGTATTGCATAATTTATTGAACGTTTGATTCAAAACAGCCGAGATCGGGCGCGGGACCATTATAAGGCAAACCAACCGCGGCGCCTTTGTTGATACAATCACTTGAAGGAAGCAGGCGCATAAAGTCATTGTTAGGCAAACTGCCATCTGCCTGGCGGGGAGCTGTCAATAAATTAAGATCGATACCTGAAAAATCATCTTTAGTTACCGTTACCGGCAAAGTAAAATAGTTAAAGTCTGCATTACTGGTAGCAGTATTCAGATTATTAAATTCGGTATTACGTGCGTCCCAGCCCAGGTTATTTTTTAGCTGGTGCCCAAAACCCGGTACATCCGATGTATGATCTTCACTTCTGTTGAGCATATTATAATTCACACTATTTAGGTAAGCGGAGTTGTTATACCAGTTATTGCCACCCAAATGATGATTGGCATAAAACCCGCTTGCTTTATTTTTAACCGCCAGGCAAAAACGAACAACGTGGCGGGGAATGGTTGCCGGCAATCTGCTGAAATCCTTTACGCCAAAACCACCGATCTTAAACCCATTGCCATCGCCCCGGCTTACAAAATCAGTTGAGTATCCATTATAAAAACTCCAGCAGTTCTCAATAATAACCGGCTCAAATGCATTGATACAATCAAAGCCATCATCACTGTTAAACCAGGCCCGGCACCCCCTGAATATGTTATTGGTATAACCAACCTGATCCTTATTGGGATGATAACCAAAACCATCGGTATTGCCGCCCCGGCCATTTTCCGAAACATCGTCCCAGTTATTATAAGCATCACAATTTAAAATGAGGTTGTTGCCACCCCTGGTTAAGTAAAAGCCAATGGCCTTACCATCGTGCATACTCAAATTTTCATAAATATTGTCGCTGCCCTGGTTATCAAAGCACTCACTTTGTGTATGCGTGGTTATGGTAACCTGCACGCCTGTCACTTCTATTCCATTTAAATGCACCCATGAAGCCATTACCTCAAAAGCATGAATGCGAAAACCTGCAGGTTTAATATTCTCATAATTAAACACAGGCCGTTCATTGGGATAATTCCAGTATTTAATTCTATTGCCAGGTGTTCCGCTTTTACTTATTAAGGTAACATACGCCCAGATCCCTGAATATTGTGCAATTTGCGCTGTGGTCATTACGTAAGTGCCTCCCCGTATGTATACCGTATCGCCGGCTGCTGCTGAAGTTTGCGCCCGTTGAATAGTTAAAAAGGGCGCATTGATGGCGCCGGTATTTGCATCACTGCCATTGGTGGCCACATAATATATATTACTAAATGCAGGTATAAAAGAGGTGGCCAGCATACAGAAGAAAGCAGCTATGGCATATTTTATTATCATAGTGGCAGTAAGCGTTTTGTGCCGGTTAAATTATCCTTTCTGCCAGCGAAAACCATCCTGCGCCATCCTTACAATGGTTACTTTAGCGAAAAATGTAAATTAATGTTTATAATCTATAAAAAATTGCGACTTTGCAACAGTTGTTTTACTTAGAGAACCTCGAAATGTAACCACATGGAATATAAATTACAAAAACCGGTGCACGGCACGCTTGGTACCGAAAAATACAAATGTGTTATTGAATGGCGGAATGGCGAATTCATTGCCGATGAACCGGTAAAAACCGGTGGCCAGGACACTGGCCCCGACCCCTTCACACTGTTATTATCATCGCTGGTGTCCTGCACCCTGGTAACTCTGCGCATGTATATTGAGAGAAAGGGCTGGGACATACCTGTCATTAAAGTGAACGCCAACCTGTTTCAAACAAAAAAAGACGATGAACTAACCACCTTTAT
Organism: Niastella sp. OAS944; assembly: GCA_024809215.1. Taxonomy (GTDB): domain Bacteria; phylum Bacteroidota; class Bacteroidia; order Chitinophagales; family Chitinophagaceae; genus Niastella. Next base: position 1,833,380 of record JANUBW010000001.1, read on the forward strand.
CGATCGCGATATTACTTTTCCCGAAGGGCTTGAAGTAGAGAAAAAAGACAGGCTGCTTGAAATTGCGCAACAATGTCCCATTTCAAAAATCTTGGAGAACACGGTTAAAGTGAGAAGTTATGTATATCACGATGAGGACGTTGACAAGAAACTAAAGTATACCAATGGCGATATCACCGTGGTTTGGAAACCGGAGCTTTGTAAACATTCTGGCCGTTGCGTAACCCAATTGCCTGGTGTGTTCAATTTAAAAACAAGGCCCTGGGTAACTATGACCGGCGCCGACTCGGAAACAATAAAGGCGCAGGTGGAGAAGTGCCCTACGGGGGCGTTGTCGTGGGTTAAGAATGATAATTCTGAAAGTTCTACTCCGTCTTCACAAGATGCAGGTTGACAAGTTAACAAGTTAACATGTTGACAAGTAAATACAGGCTTTTCAAACGGTCCGCCCTTGGCGGACCGATTTCTTTTGCCCGCCTCCCAAATACTAAATCAACCAATTATCAAATAACTCCTCTATCAACCATATCAACTTTATCAACTTTTCAACCCCTCGTCAACCTTTAAACCTTCCTCCCACTACGCATAAACATCCCGCTACCACCAAGTCAATTAAATAATCTTTAATTATTTGTTTCTACAACTTTATTTCTCTTAACTATTTTAACATTTTAAGTTTATTAAACTTAAATTACAGTTACTTTGACTCCTGTGCAATGAGCGCTCCTATTTGCAAATAGCCTGAAACACATCTGGTCCCGCGTGCACGCGGGAATGCCCGTTTTAATTCATTCCCCTATAATTTAATTATTGTCAATCAATAATGAGTTATCTATTTCCATAACCTGAAAATCTAATCAAAACAAGTATCCACTAAAACACTGTCATCATGAAAAAAGCAAATTCAACCCTCCCCGGTGGGAAGAAGCACCCTATTGCTCTTGGAGCAGGCTGGCTCCTGGCGTTGGCCCTCTGTTTCACAGCCTGTAAAAAACAGTTCCAGGACGATGCCGAAACGAAAAAAACGGCCCGTAACGCCAGTACCGAATCGTTGATCTCCGACATGAACCCTATTAAGGTTATGTCATTCAACGTCAGAAATGACGCCGCCGGCGATCCCTTTTCGCAATACGTTCGTAAAGATTATTGCCTCGATGTGATCCTCGATAACGACGTAGACATTGTAGGCTTACAGGAAATTGCCGTTACCGATATTGAAGAATGGTTCAATACCCAATTGACGGCAGCCGGTTATGGTTACTACAAAAGTGGTACCTCTAACGGCTCGCCCAAAACGATCTATTACAAAAACTCGCGCTTTACCCGCACCAGTGCAGGCTGGTTCACTATGATGACGCCCGACTTTCGCACCGGCAAATGGGTGGTGCTGCAAGACAAGCTGAACACCGCCAACAGTTATTTTGTTGTGAACAGCCATTGGACCACCGTAAGCTCTGCTGAGCGCCAGCTCGACGCCGATACAGTGCTGCTGAACATTCAGAACAACAACACGGCCAACTTACCAGTCATTTGTATGGGCGACTTTAACGCCAAACCCGGCACAGCCGAAATGTCGATCATTAAAAACTCCAGCGGCCTCAACATGGTGGATGCACTTTTTGATTCAGCCGGCGACCCCACCTTTCACGGCTGGGATGCCACCGGCGATGCCAAGATCGATTACATCCTGAGCACGCGTAACCTGGCCTTCACCACATCAAAAGTGATCACTACAAGCTATACCGTAAACGGGCAAACGTTATGGCCATCTGACCACTACCCGGTTATGGCAACGTATATACCCGACATCTTTGGTGGTGCGCATACCGATGCCAATGGTATTAGCGCCAGCGCTGCTACCGTTTACAAATTTGCCGATGTTGACGGCGATGGCGATGACGATAAAATTTACTGGAACTATACCTTCGATAGCGGTAAGCCACGTGTGTTCTTATCGAATGGGAATGGAACGTTTGCAGCTACAGCTGTAACGCACGCAGCAAGCGCTTCAACATCATCTACCACCAGGTATTATTATGCTGATATCAATGGGGATGGAAAAGCTGACCTCATTCGCTGGAACCCTGCGTTGAATTCGGGGCACACACTTGTATACCTGGCCACCAGTGGTGGTAATTTCAGCGCTACTGCCGTTGACAATCCGGAAGGGACCAGCGCAGGCACTACTACGCTGTTCAATTTTGCCGATGTAAATGGTGATGGTAAAGCAGATAAAATTTACTGGAACTCTACTTATGACGATGGCCATACCCGTGTATACTTAGCCACTTCCGGCGGCAGCTTTAGCGGTACGGTTGTATCGGGCACTGAAGGCGCCAGCACTACTGCCGGTACGCAATTCTGGTATGCCGATGTAAATGGTGATGGAAAAACAGATAAGATCTATTGGCATCCCGATCTTAATGGTGGCAAAACCATGGTATACCTTTCTGACGGCGATGGCACCTTTACCGCCAACGCATCGTTCAGTAATTCAGCTACCAGTGGTTTAAGCAATACGCGTTTCTACTTTGCCGATATGAACGGCGATGGCCGCGCCGATAAGGTATACTGGAACCCCGATAACTATACCGGCTTCCTGAAAGTATATTATTCTGAATCAGGCGCCTTTAACGGACCCATTCATACCTTACGCGGCACATCACAAAGCGAGAACACATTTTTTTATTTCAACGATATTAATGGAGATGGAAAGGCAGATCAGGTGCGTTGGAACTATGGAGAGAACAGTGGAGAGTTGAGGAACTACTTTGCTAACTAAAATTGAATTGCTGATTTCGGGATGTAGGGATTTTGAGATTTCTTAGGGTGTTACCTTACGACAAATCTCAAAATCCCTAAATCAGAAATCTCGAAATGTCTATGTCCTCAATTTGCGTTATATTGCATTTTGCAAAAGGATTCAGTAGTTATGGTTCGAACCTTATTGGTAGATGACGAAGTTACAAGCATTCGTGTTTTGAAAAACCTATTATCGGCACACTGCCCCGAAGTGGAGATCGTTGGTGAGGCCGATAGCGTACAATCCGCAATTAAAATTATTTCTTCCTGCTCTCCCGACCTGGTGCTGCTTGATATTGCCATCAATAATGAAACCGCTTTCGATTTGCTTAGCAGTTTAAACGAGATTATATTTCAGATAATTTTTGTAACGGCATCGGACAATCATGCGGTACAGGCTTTCAAATTCTGCGCTGTAGATTACCTGCTTAAACCGGTTGACGCAACAGACCTGCAAAGGGCGATCAAAAAAGTAACTAAACGATCGCATGAAAAGGAAATACTGGAAAATCTGAAAGCCTTACAGGAAAATATTCAGGCATTAAAAGTAACCGACCAAAAAATGGCCGTTCCTACAATGAATGGTCTCTCATTCGTTGTAATGAAAGACATCATGCACCTGGAGGCAAGTGGCAGTTGCACCAAAATATATCTCAGTAACGGAGAACAATTAATAACAACCCGGATAATTAAAGAATATGAAGATCTACTGCCTGCAAATATCTTTTACCGGGTGCACAATGCGCATATCATTAACCTGAACAGGATTCAAAATTATCAAAAAGGAAGAGGCGGAACCGTTCATATGGAAGATGGCACCGCCATTGAAGTAGCTTTCCGGCGCCGGGAAGATTTTTTGAAGCGGCTCCTGAAGTAAACAATATGTCAAAGACCCTATTGCTGACTGTTTTTTATACACTTATATTCTCCCGTATTATTGTTGCCCAGGAATATAGTTACCTGCACTATGGAATAACCGATGGATTGGCAGGCGCTACAGTCTATTGCATTACACAGGATAAGGATGGATTTATTTGGACAGGCACAGAAACAGGTGTAAGTCGTTTCGATGGCACCCGCTTTAAAAACTTTACTACCAAAGATGGCCTGCCCGACCTCGAGATCTTACAAATTTATGCTGACTCGAAAGGCCGGATATGGATGGCCCCATTCCGTAAATCGGTATGCTACTATTTCCAGGGGAAAATATATAACCAGGAGAACGACCCTTTATTAGGCCGCATTCATTTAAAGGGACATATAGAATATTTCATTGAAGATAATGACGGTAATGTTTTATTGAAGCAAAAGGAAAAGCTACATGTGGTGGCTGCTAATGGTTCTGTAATTGAATTAGACTCACTTGACCATGAACACGTAAACCAATGCCTGATAATAAGCCAAAGCGCTTCAGGACATTTTCTTGCCCAAACCGCTAGAAAAAATATAGACTTTTCACCGGCAAAATGCCTTTCTTCAAAGCCACTCTCGTTACCGGCAAGCGTTCGTAATCCCTATATCAACGACAAAGCAATGAACCCTTATGGACTGATCTTAACAGATTCCGTATACGGATATAAGATCTGGTCGTTTAAAAAAAATAAACGCGTTAAGTTACCAACAGATAAATATCACTACCGGCTTATCAGCGTTTCTCTTCTCGACGACAGTCTTGCTTATATAAATGAATCGTCAGGTAGTGTTGAGTATAATATCAACACGGGGCAAAGCAAAAGATACTTACCAGGCATACCGGTTTCCAGGATCTTCCGCGACCAGGCCGGCGATCTGTGGTTTACTACCATGGGAGAAGGGATATTCCGCCTTAATTCTTCCGAATGGAGAACAATTCGCCCAAAAGTTGGTGAAGAAAATTCGATGGTAACAGCCATTAATAAGATCGGCAACGAACTATGGATTGGCGACAACCACACTTATATTTTTAGATATACTTTACCCAACCTGACGCTCAAATACGCCCGGCCATATTTCTACTATATGTCCAACCGCATTTTATACATTGATACTGTAGATAAAAATAAGATATGGTCAGCGGGAGATCAAGGCCTGATAGAAAGCACCCGGGATTATCGGTATGTCCGTGAATTGAACGTTGCCGTAAAATCAATTGCGCGTATAAATAAGCAAGAGGTATTGTTGGCAACCCAATCGGGCGCTTTTACTTTTAATGGGCATGATTTTAAGATCACAGACACGCTTTTGCGTGAAAGAGTCACAGTAGCATATAATAAAAATGATACTTTTTATATCGGGACGCTTAATGGCCTTTACCGATGGGTAAAAGACCGACCGCTCGTTTTCCTGGGAAAGGAAATTCCGTTTCTGCAAAAAAGAATCGCAGCAATTACCGAATCAAAAGATGGCATATTATGGATAGCTTCCTACGACGATGCAGGTATTATAGGAGTTAAAAACAACAGACAGGTAATTGCGATTACCAAACAGCAGGGTTTAACCAGTGATATATGCAGAACGCTACTGGTGCATAACAATATATTATGGGTTGGAACGGACAAGGGATTGAACAAAATTGACCTTAACAGGTCAGGCTACCCTGTAACTCAGTATACTTATATGGACGGGCTGGCAAGCGATATGGTGAATACACTGTTTGCAGACAACTCACGCATTTATGTTGGCACATCTGCGGGACTTAGTTTTTTTGACGAGAAAAATGATTTACGTAACGAAGCATGTCGCATTTCGCTGTTATCACTGATCAATTCGGAACGCGAACGGATAGCAGATTCTGGCAGCCTGGTAATACCGTATACCAATAAACGGCTTCGCGTTGAATTTGCCGCTATTTCATACCGCTCTGCCGGTAAGATCATGTACCGGTATCGCATGACAGGTATAGATACCATCTGGAGGGAAACGAAGGACCCATATCTTGAATATCCTGAGCTTCCATCAGGCAACTTTAAACTGGAGTTGATGGCCGTTAACAAATTCGGCAACACAAGCCGAATAATCAGTGTGCCAATAACCGTTACTCTCCAATTCTGGAAAAAAACCTGGTTTGTCATCAGCGTTTGGATACTGTCACTTGCCTTGTTGTGGTGGCTGGCGGCATGGCGCATTACCCGTATCCGCAGAAAACAACAGGAAAAAGAAAGGCTGATGCACAAGATGGCTGAGTTGGAAAATACGGCCCTCACCTCGCAAATGAACCCTCATTTTATTTTTAATTGTCTTAACTCCATTCAGCTGTTTATTTTCGATGGAGACATTACCACTTCCAACAGATACATAGCCGGGCTGGGAAAACTCATCCGTATGACATTAAATAATTCTTCCAGATCGCTGGTTACACTTGCAGAAGAGGCAGATTATCTGACGTCCTACTTAGCGCTCGAAAAAATGCGTTATGAAAACAAAATAGATTATCAATTTGTGATAGAAGACGGCATTGACCCGTTGATCATAATGCTGCCGCCCATGCTTGTACAGCCGTTTGTTGAAAATGCATTGCAACACGGCCTGCAACATAAATCAGGTAACAAAGGGTTAATATGCATAAGGATCCAAAAAGCGGCAGAAAAACTTCAGATAAGCGTGGAGGACAATGGTATAGGCAGAAAAGCAGCAGCGGCCATGAAAAAAAACGGTCTGAAAGAATTTTTAAAAGAATATTCCTCAAAAGGCATGGCGCTTACTGAAGACCGCATTGACATTATCAATAAACTTTATAAAGGAGCTGCCACCATAGAGATCTCAGATATTTTTGACGATACATATTCCCCGGCAGGCACGCGGGTTATAATTACTTTGCCTTTATTTATGGAAGAAAGCTTTTTCAGCTGACTGCACAAACGCGCCTATTACTAAAACTACGCGGCTATGTAATAACGCGTTCGTTACTTCTCATAAACATTTGCGTTATAGTGCTGTATTTTGGCTGAAACTTTATTAAAATGAAAAAGCTATTAACATTTACCTTATTCTGTTATTCTTTAGTAATTGTTTCCTGTTCCAAGTCACTGAACACCCCCGACGATGCTTTGGCAGAAACTGCATCAACCAATACCAAATCAAGCAGGATCAGTTCTACCATTTCAGATCTTCTTACCAGCCAAACCTGGTTGTATTATGAATATTTTTTAGATTTCAATGTGAACCCAACCAAACTGGTTTGGAAAACCAACAGAAGCACTAACTCCTTAAACCTCGCATCGAACCGGGTGACATACTTTTCTGATAATACTTTTACCGAGATCGATCAGAATGGCATAGCTTATAGCGGGTACTGGAGCTTACTGAATAACAACACAGAAGTTCAGGTTAGCAGTTCACGGGGAACTTTTACATCAACCATTCAGCAACTTACTTCAAACAGGTATGAATGGTTAGACAGCAGCACCGGCCGCTATGGTATTTTGGTACCTCAAAACCAGGCAATAGATACTACTGGCGGAAAAAGGGCATTATTAACTTCACGCCCCTGGACCTACACTGAATATTTTAGCGGGTTCGATCAGGCAACTCCTTCACTCATCTGGAAAACTGATAAAACCAATAGCCCGCTCAATCTCACGTCAAACCGGGTTAAATACAACACAGATGGCTCCTACACAGAGATCGATCAAAATGGCATTACTCATACCGGCAACTGGGAATTCCTGAACAACGACACACAAGTTAAGACTACCAGCTCACAAGGCACCTTTATATCAACTATTAAAGTGCTTAGCACTGACAGATATGAATGGCTGAGTACACTTGGCAGCGCCTATGGAGAAATGGAGCACCCGGCTCAATAAAAATTTCTGATTTCGGAATTTAGGGATTTTGAGATTTTAGCAGGCGTGTCACGGTTCGTAACCGTGGCACGCCTATTTACAACTAATAGCAAACTCACGAACTGAACAACTGAATAACTTACGAACTAACTGCTTTCTTCCATCCATCATACCATTCCTTATTCACCTCAATATCAGTAGGCACTAAGTTATCCTTAATAAGTTTTAATTGCTGCAACTGATCTAACCCGGTATATACGCCTGCTTTTAAACCTGCCATATACGCCGCGCCTAAGGCCGACACTTCGGGAAATCCGCTGATCACTACTTTCCGGTTCAACTGATTTGAAAGGAACTGTACCACAAAACGATTACCGGTTATTCCACCATCGACCATCAATTGATTCAATAACAAACCCGCATCTGTTTCCATAGCGCCTATTACATCTTTTATCTGGTAGGGAATGCTTTCCAGCGCAGCACGCACCAAATGATTTTTGGTAGTGGCAAATGTTAATCCATGAATACTGGCCTTACGGTTCATTTCCCAATAAGGAGCGCCCAATCCGCTAAATGCAGGTATCAGGTATACACCCTGGTTGTCTTCCACAGCAGTTGCCATGGCTTCTGTTTCGCGGCTATCATGAAATAGCTCCCACGATTGTTTCAACCATTCAATGGTAGCGCCACAGGTAACAATAACGCCTTCCAGCGCATAACATACCTGCTGCTCGGTTGCCCAGCAAATGGTAGTAACCATACCGGTGGCAGAGGCTTTTGGCTTATCGCCAATATTCATCATAACCGAACAACCGGTTCCCAATGTGGCTTTGGCAGAACCGGGCTCAAAACATGCCTGGCCAAAAGCAGCAGCATGCGAATCACCGATCATGCCGGTTACAGGTATTGGCTCTTTTAATAAACCCAATAAATTGGTTTCGCCAAACATATAAGAAGAAGGAACACAGGTTGGCAGGTTCAACGATCGCAGGTTAAACGATTGCAATAGCTCCGCATCCCAATTGAGCGTAGCTATGTTAAAGAACAGGGTACGGCTTGCATTGGTGTAATCAGTATAATAACTTTTTCCATTGGTGAATTTGTACAGCAACCAGCTGTCGATGGTACCGAAGTAAGCTTCGCCTTTATCGATAGCAGCTTTTACAGTTGCTACATTTTCATATAACCAAACCAGTTTGGTGCCACTGAAATAAGGATCAACCAGCAGTCCGGTCTTTGTTCTAATATCATCGGCCACGGGCAATGGCTTCATGCGTTCGCAAATATCAACCGAACGTTTGCATTGCCATACCACGGCATTGTATAATGGCTTGCCTGTTTTATCCCAAACAACAAATGTTTCGCGCTGGTTCGAAATACCAATAGCTTTTATTGAGCTAACATCCCTATACTGCCGTTTAAACTCTTCAACGCATTGCTTTACCGAGGCAAGCACATTCTGTACAATCACTTGGGGGTCCTGTTCAACAAAACCATCAGCGAGGTAGTGTGTATGCAAAGGCTCATGCCCACGTGCAATTACTTTTCCCTGTTCGTTAAAGATGATCGTTTTCGTACTACTTGTTCCCTGGTCTATTGATAATACATATTGTTGCTTACTGTTCATGCTGCTTATTTCTTTTTTCCGCCTTTATCAATGATCACGGCAATAAGGATCACCGCGCCTTTTACTACCTGTTGCCAAAAGGGAGATACGTTCAATAATACGAGGCCATTATTCAGCACTCCAATGATCACGGCACCCATTACGGTTCCACCAATACTACCTTTGCCCCCCGATAAAGAAGTACCACCAATTACAACGGCCGCAATAGCATCGAGCTCATAACCGGTGCCGGCATTGGGTTGTGCACTATCGAGGCGCGAGGTTACCATAATACCACCTACGGCAGCCAGGGCACCGGCAATGCCGTATACAATTAGTTTTACTTTATTAATGCTGATACCTGATAATATAGCCGCATTCTCATTTCCGCCAATGGCATAAATATATCTGCCCAATCTTGTTTGCCGGGTTATAAATATCGCCAGCAATACCACTACGCCGGCAATCCACACCGGTACAGGAATGCCCAACAACCAACCGGCACCTATCATGGAGAATGGCGCTCCCAGGTTACTGATAGGGTGCCCCTGCGTCCACAACATAGTTAATCCACGGGCAATGGTCAACATGGCCAGCGTGCTTACAAAGGGAGGCACTTTGAATTTCGTGATCACAAAACCATTAAACAGCCCAAGCGCACCGCCGGCAATAATACCTGCCAGCAAAGAACCCAACAAAGTAAAACCAATGAAGAGATCCAGGCTTGGTAATTTGATGCCGTTCTTTAATAATCCGGCGGTAATGGCGCCACATAACGCCAAAACCGACCCTACCGACAGATCGATACCCGCCGTAAGTACAATAAGCGTCATACCTACAGAGATGCATATGTTCACTGAGATCTGGCGCAACACGTTCCAGCCATTATCCATGGTCAGGAATTTATCGCTCAAAACGGCAATGATTATACAAAGAACAACCAGCGCAATCAGCGATTGAAGCCGGGCAAGGTTAAGCGTGTTATTTTTTTGAATCGCAATCATCAGGCTGTAATATTATGTTGTATGGCATACTTAAGTATATTGCTTTCCGTAGCTTCAGCAATTGGCATTTCGGCCGTCAATCTTCCTTCAGCCATCACCAGCACACGGTCACTTGCCGTGAGTATTTCAGGTAATTCAGACGACACCAGCAGAATGGCCATACCGGCATCGGCCAGTTTTTTCATCAGGTTATATATTTCAAACCGTGCATTAATATCTATACCACGCGTTGGCTCATCGAGCAACAGTATACGCGGATGGGTAGCCAGCCATTTGGCCAGTACTATCTTTTGCTGATTACCACCGCTCAGGTTGCCGGCAATATTATTTTCCGAATGTGTTTTAATACCCAGTTGTTGTATGTACTCTTTCGTAAGATTTGTTTCTTTTCTATTGTGCAGCACAATACCCCATTTCTCCAACTGGTTCAGGATAGTGATACTTATATTGGTCTTTATCTTCTGATCGAGAATAAGGCCGTGTGCCTTCCTGTCTTCCGGCACCAATGCAATACCATGTTTAATGGCCTGTATGGGCGATTGTATTTGTACCGGCTCCTCATCAACGAAGATATTACCCGTTGCACGTTTAGGATGTAACCCAAACAGGGTTTCCATCAACTCAGTTCTACCCGCGCCCATCAGTCCGTATAAACCAACTATCTCGCCTTTATGTAGTGTAAAGGAAATATCGGTCAACACATTGGCCGCATGCCGCGAAGTATTTTTTAAATTGATATGCTGCACCCGCAATACCGGCTCGCAACATACCTTGCTGTTAGCTTCCTTTGTTCCACTTACTATGCGGCCGGTCATTTTTCTTATCAGATCATCCTGCGTCATTTCCGACATCAGTCCGCTTTCTATAGAACAGCCATCACGCATTACCACAAACCGGTCGGCAATGGTGAACAGTTCTTTTAATTTATGAGAAATATAAACAATGGTTTTGCCTTCGTTCCTCAACTCATTAATAATTACAAACAGGTTGTCTACTTCCTTATCGCTGATGGCCGATGTGGGCTCATCCATAATGATCACGCTGGCTTTTGTATGCAGGGCTTTGGCTATTTCAACCAATTGTTGCTGCCCAACCTTCAATTCACCAACCTGCTCACCGGCATCAACATCTAACTTTACTTTCTCCAATAACTTCTTCGCTTCCTTTGTCATTTCCCGTTTATCGAGAATGCCTAACGAATTACAAAGTTCACGCCCCAGAAATATATTCTCTGTGATACTTAAACCAGGCACCAGGTTCAGTTCCTGGTGAATGATCACAATGCCTTTGGCCTCTGCATCTTTGGTACCGGTAAGTTTCAGCGTTTCGTTATTGTAAATAATGCTTCCTTCATAATCAACATGCACCCCTGATAATATTTTCATCAGGGTCGACTTCCCCGCACCGTTCTCGCCAATGATGGCGTTCACTTTACCGGGATGTAATTCCATGTTCACATTATTAAGGGCGGTAACCCCGGCAAACTTCTTCGTTATGTTTTGTGCGATCAACATTTAGTGCTGAATGATTTTACATTGAACAGGTATAATTTCCAGATCATCCAGTGAATAGTGTGCCTGGTTAAGTTCTATGGCGCCGGTACAAACAACACTATCACCCTTTTGTACAGTACCTTTAAATGCAGGCAACACTTTTGTGCGCACTTTCTTATTCAGTTCTTCTGAAATTTTGTTGAGGTCGGTAGTGTTCACAAAATCTTTTATGTTCACCAGCCGCGATGCATCGCGAAGCGCGTTGCCATATACATACTCCGTTGCTATTTTAACGGTATGCTGGTTATCCTTACTGCCAAATAACACTTCCACATCATCTTCATTTACCGAAAGCACCTTGCCGGTTACTTTTAATAATCCATACCGCACGTTACCAATGCTCATGGAGTTAAAATGACTGTCGAATGTTTGGGCCGGGCTGACTTTCAATGCTGCCTGTAACGTATCGAGGGTAAGCGCGCTATTGAGGAGGGCGGGTAATTTGTTTTCCCAAAGCTGTTGTACAAAAGCGGGAGCATCAAATGCTTTGGGCTCTATTGTTTGCAGCTCACTGAGTTTTATTATAAATACCGATTTATAGGCAAGCAATCCTATAACAATCGTCAGCAACAGGTATTTTACTATTTTCCTGGCCATACTTTATTTTTTTCCGTAGGCAATATAATCGTTGATGTTTTTGGGTGTCACTAATTCAACTGCTACCGGTATCTTCTGCGGAAAATCCCTTCTACCCTTTATATATTCATCGGCAAACTGTGCTGCGGTTTCGGCCATCACTTTGGGAAACTGCATACCGGTGCCGTATACTTTATTTTCTTTAATGGCGGTGATCACATCTTCGGCGCCATCAAAACCAAACACTTTTACTTTGGTGGCTTTACCGGCTGCCACCAGTGCCTGATAAGCGCCCATAGCCATACCATCATTGCCACAGAACACCGCATCGATATCGGGGTGCGCCTGTAAAATGCTTTCCATTACTTCCATTGCCTTGTTGCGATCGAAGTCGGCGCTTTGCTGGGCCACCATTTGCAAACCGGGATAATTATCGGTTACACTATGAAAACCCTTTGAGCGCGCCCAGGTATTGTTATCACCTACCAGGCCAAGCAGTTCAACATAGCGGCCTTTTTTTCGTAACTGCTGGGTAAAGTTGGTGCCTATGGCTACTGCACCTGAATAACTGTCGGATAATATTTGTGAAGTAGCGGCATTGGTAGCATTGATCTCGCGGTCCATACAAAAAACAGGGATGCCTGCTTTTTTGGCCTTCATTACATTGGCTACCGAGCCATTGGCATCTGTTGAGTTGAAAAGAATGGCGTCAAAACCGGCAACAATTATATTCTCGAAATGATCGCCTTCTGTAGCGGTATTGTTCTGCGAGTCGAATATTTTGGCATCGTAACCCAATGCCGTGGCTTTGGCTGCAGCGGTTTCGGCCAGAAATACAAACCAGGGATTATTAAGTGTTGAAACTACAACGGCAATCTGCTTTTTCCCGTTTTTTGCTTTGGGCTGTTGTTTACATTGAACAAACATTATCAGCAAACTAAGCAATGATATTTTTACATATAGCGGCAAGCTTCGTATCATTTGTAAAAATTAATGGTTATTGGCTGGCTGGCCATCCTGTTCTTTAGGCTATAACAATTCTTTCACTACATCGGCAATTCCTTCTTTGGTAATATTATAATGATTGAAGATATCCTGTTGCGAACCGGTTACGGTATACTCATCGGGAATACCAATAATGCGGAAAGGTTTGTGCAAACCATGTTGCATCAGGTATGAAGCGCAGGCTTCACCCAATCCACCATACACACTGTGCTCTTCTACGGTAACAACGGCTTTGCATTGCTGCGCCAGTTTTGCCAGCAGATCGGTATCGAGCGGTTTAATGGTATGCATGCTTACTACGGTAACATGTATTCCCTGGGCCGCCAGTAATTTCGCTGCCTGCACAGCAGGAAACACCGTTTCGCCACATGCAATAATAGCAGCATCGTTTCCTTCAGTGATCACCCGGCCTTTGCCAAAAACAAATGCATCGTCGTTGTTTTCTTTCAGGGTGCTCATAACCTTTTTACCAAACCGAAGGTAAACGGGACTGTTTGTTTGCGCCGCCAGCGCAGTAGCCTGTGCCGTTTCAAAATTGTCGGCCGGCACAACCACCGTAATATTATTTATAGCGCGAAGTGCGGCAAAGTCGTGCAGACTATGATGGGTAGAACCAAGCGCGCCATAGCTTACGCCCGCGCTGATGCCTACTACTGTGACGGGATTGTCGCTATACGCCACATCATTCTTGATCTGCTCCAATGCCCGCGCGGTTAAAAAGCAGGCCGGTGAAACAGCAAACACTTTTTTACCTGCAGCAGCCAAACCGGCGGCTACGCCTACCAGGTTTTGCTCGGCAATACCTACTTCAACTATTTGCTCAGGATACTTTTTACCAAAGGGCACCAGTTTACCTGAGCCGCGCGAATCGCTGGTTACAGCAATAATGTTGCGGTCGGTGGCAGCCAGCGACTGCAGCACTTCAGAGAAGATCTCCTGGTTGGGTTTATATCCGTTCGGATCTGTTGTTTCTATATTAGCCATTCTTTCAGGTTACAGGTTACATGTTACAGGGCTTGTTAAAAAAGCTTTTGTTTTACTAAAATGATGTTACAGGTTACCGGGTTCCTGTTGCCGGGAATACAGGTCACAGGCTCACTGCTATCGGCATCTTCTTCCTACTTCTTCACACTGCAGCATTCAGCATGCTATTTTCCAATTCGCTCATCGCCAATTGATACTCTTCTTTATTCGGCACGCCATGGTGCCACTTGAGATTATTTTCCATAAAGCTCACGCCTTTGCCTTTTACGGTATGGGCAATGATCACACTTGGTTTACCGGGTTCAAAAGGCAAACTGTCAAAGGCTTCTTTAAGCGCTTCTATATTGTGCCCATCAACTTCCTTCACAGCCCAACCAAATGCTTTCCATTTTTCATCGAGCGGATCGGTATTACATACCTCTGCAGTTGGTGCAGTGATCTGTAAAGTATTTTTATCAACGATGGCACACAGGTTATCGAGCTTGTAGTGCGCAGCCGTTAAAGCAGCTTCCCAGTTTGAACCTTCGGGCAATTCGCCATCGCCCATGAGGGTATATACTTTATAATCTTTTTTATCGAGCTTGGCGGCAATGGCATTACCAACAGCTATGGGTAAGCCATGGCCCAACGCACCGGTGTTTTGCTCAACACCTTTTACTTTTTTTGTAGGATGGCCTATATAGTGCGATCTATACTTACAAAGTGTTTCCAGGTGTTCTTCGGGAAAGAATCCTTTATCGGCGAGCACAACAAACAATGCTTCCACACAATGTCCTTTGCTTTGAATATACCGGTCGCGGTCGGGTGACGTAAACGTTTGCGGCGACACCTTCAAAACATGATTGTACAACACATTCAGAATGTCGATGCAACTGAGGCTACCGCCGGTGTGCCCGGCATTGGCGCCTACGATGTATTTGAGGATCTTTTTACGGTAATCAACCGACCGTTTTGTTAATTCATTCTTATTCATTATAAGTGTGTTCTTTCGTGAATCGGCAATCGTGAATCGGCAATCGGCAATGGTCGCCGAATTTCCTAGCCTCGCGGTTACGTGAAACGTGAAACGGCAGACGTGAAATGGCCGCTCAGGTTCGAGGCTCGCGCTTTTTCGGCAATCGTGAATCGTGAATCGGCAATTGGCCCCCTTCCCTGACCCCTCCCCCGAAAGGGGGAGGGGATTTTTCATAGCAAAATTTTCCTTGCCTTTATCACCTCTATCAACATTTCAACTTCCTTGTTAACTTGTTAACTCGTCAACTTGTTAACCAGTCAACTACCCATGCGTATACACCTTCCAGCCCAAATAATTATCAAACGCTTCGGTAAGAATACCCGCTGTTTTGCTGGCATTCATAACTACGTGATGCTCGAAACCATTGCGGCATACATACTGCATGAGGCCTTGCAGGTTATTGATCTGCGCCACGGCGCGGTTACCAAAGGTATTCAGCGCATCGTTGGTAAGTTCACCTTCGCCCACATACGCTTTAATAATCCCCAAGCTATCATCGGTACTTATTCTACCATAAGTAAGCGGCATAGCGGGTGTGCGGCCTTCCAAAGCGCCGTAGGTATTTTCAACACCCACAGTTGTTCCCAGGATCGGCGCCGTGCTTATTTGAATATCGGGTAAAAATGATTTGGCCCAGTTACCACAATGGAACAATACGCATTTGGTATCGTCATCGGCATAGTTGTTATTCCAGTCAACCAACGCGCTGGGCGAACCAGAGGCTAACTGCATAGCATACATGCTCAGCGTTCCGGTAACATCTACTTCACAGGCGCTGGGCAGCATATTCTCACTCATCATACTCATGTTGGTACACACGTTACAGCCATAGTTCTGTTGTAAAGATGTCCAGCATTGAATGGCCGTAGCATCGAGTGCATTCTCAGCCATAAAATCAGCCAGCACCACATCTAACTTGGCAATCTGAATAAGTTTGTCATTAGGCGTTTTGCCTGTAGATGTATATGCTTTAATTCCTTCCAGCTTTTCTTTTACGCGCGCATGGTCGGCTGTTAATTTATTGGCATTACCCAGGATCTCAGAAAGGTCAACTGTTGTAACCGAGATGCCATTGCGTTGCAGGATCTTTTCACTATAACGTACGGTATTGAAAGCGCCGGGTCTTGCACCTACTGCACCAATACGTACATTACGCATACCTTTTACCACGCGGCAAACGGCAATAAAGTTTTTTAGGTCGGCAATAAAAGATTCATCGTTCGGACTAACCACATGTTTTGTAGTGAGAGAATATTTTATACCAAATTGATACAGGTTGTTACAAACAGAGATCTTTCCACACCAGGCATCTCTTCTGTTCACCACGTCCATTTTATTCAGGTCATCGGGATAACCTTGCACCAGCACGGGTACGTTTAGGTTAGCGAGCTTTATAGTTTCTGCAACCCCTTTCTCATCGCCGAAGTTGGGCAACACAACTAATATACCTTGTATAGCGTCGGCATGTTTTTTAAACAGGTCGGCACAACGTTGTGCTTCTTTAAACGTTTCAACGCCACCCAGTTTGGTATCGGCATCGGTCAATAAGATGGGGGTAATGTTCAGTTTGTCAAACAGGGCAACGATCTCTGTGCGCGCTTCGGCCACTAATTTATCGGGAAAGAAATCTCTGTTTCCAATGATAACACCGAGCGTTGTTTTAGCATTCGTTTTCATTCTTGTATTGTTTCCGTTATGTGGCAATTACTTGTACTTGTGTTCCGTTATGTGGCAATGATCAGTTCTACTTCGTGCTCTTCAAAAAGCTTCCGGTCTTTATCCTCAATACCATCGTCGGTAATGATGTAATTAATAAGTGATAAAGCACCCAAACTGGCAAAGGCGTTCTTTCCTATTTTAGAAGAGTCGGCCACCAGGTAGGTGGTTTCTGCCGCTTCTATCATGGCCTTTTTTACAATGATATCGCTGAGACTTGGATACGTTAATCCAGACTTAAGCGAAATACCGGCAGTTGCCAGAAAGAGCTTTGATACGTTAATGCCTTTAAAGAAATCCGCTGCTTTTTGGCCCGTGAGCGATAAGGTTGGCGGTTTAAATTCGCCGCCCGTCATCACTACTTCAATTCCTGGTTCGGTACCAAGCATCATGGCAATGTTCAAAGCGTTGGTGATCACCGTAAGATTTCTAAAACCTTTTAACTTACGAGCGATCTCGGTTACGGTTGAACCCGAATCGAGAATGATGGTGTCGCCGCTTTCAATGAACTCAAGGCATTTGGTGGCGATCTTTTCTTTCTGCATCGTATGCAATTCCTGATGCGCCACATAAAAACCTTTCACCTGATCTTCGATATTTTTAAGATAGGCGCCGCCGTGTTCGCGGATCACCATTTCTTCTTTCTCGAGTTT
Source organism: Niastella sp. OAS944 (assembly GCA_024809215.1). Classification (GTDB taxonomy): domain Bacteria; phylum Bacteroidota; class Bacteroidia; order Chitinophagales; family Chitinophagaceae; genus Niastella. The sequence continues at coordinate 1,851,057 of JANUBW010000001.1, forward strand.
TTCAAGGTCTTGCCTGATGGTCACTTCAGTCACTTTGAATATCCGCGCCAGGTCACCCACTTTTGCCGAACCGTCCTCCCGGAGCATTTCTAAAATTTTCTCTCTCCTTTGATTAGGAAGCATATTTTTTGTTTTGTGACTGAATTTTACCCGTTTTTCGGCAAATGCCGAAAAAAATTTGCGAACCGGCCTTGAAAATCAGCGTTCTCTTTCAAAAATAAGAAAACAATCGAAGAAATAACAAAATAAACAAAAGAAAAGAAAAAAAAATAATGCTAATCTTTAAGTGCGTTGGAATGATACAAAAAAGCAAAAACCGCTGATAATCAACGACAAACACTCTCGAAAGTATTTTCTATCATTTACGCTTTGGCAGAATAAAACAAAAAGATCGAAAATGAGGACGCCTGCTTTTGGCGCTGTGTTTAGGCTCATCTTTGTTCGCAAGTTCTTCGTACCTGCTTCGGTAATGCTATAGGGCTTGTTCGCAAATTTGCGAACAAGTTGCGAAGAAGGGTAAACTATGCCTCGGCTAAGGGTAAAAGAAAACCCGAAGAAATCGAGGCACGGTGTCTCTTTTCATCGCTACTTTTTGGCACTCGGAGCCCAAGGAGGTAAAGATGCCGAGGTGTTATTCGTCCCTGATTTTCGACTGTTCGTCCCAACATTTTGCGAAGCTCGTCCCAAAAAATACATGACTCTCCTAAGAGAAATGCTATTCGTCCCACCATTATGCGAAGCTCGTCCCATGTTTTTGCGAAGCCCGTCCCATTTTTTAAAAAAGGGTGGCTATGTAATGTACATTTGGGTTAGCATTGCTGCAGATCTTTGAAATAGTTGATATAGTTGACGGGTTGACTAGGGTGTTGAAAAGTTGATAGAGTTGACAGAGTTGATAAAGGGAATACAGTTCTTAGTTTTTAGTTCTAAGTTCTCTTTAATCGAAACTCGCTATTTAATTGCTGCAGCGTGAAGGTTCGAAGCGCGAAGCTGTATTCTGTATTGACTTACAGCTTGTGGCTTACAGTTGTATTTTGTATTTGCTTTCAGCTTTAAGCCTTTGGCTTTTGGCTGTTTTTGCTTGCAGCTGTAGCTGCTTTAGGCTGTATTTCCCTTCATAAAAAAAGCCACCCCGCATCAACGGAGTGGCTTTTATAAATCAGACACTAACAACTAAACTATAAACCTATTTTATAACGAAGCTTCCTTTTTGTTTGATGTCGCTGGACGAAGCACCGATCATTACACTGAACTCGCCAGGCTCCAGCACAAACTTCATTTCGCGGTTATACAATTTCAGTTCATCGCGCGGAATGGTAAAGCTTATCGTTTTTGTTTCACCGGCATTCAAATGCACCCGCTCAAATCCTTTCAGTAGTTTTTCATAAGTAGTCACTGAGCTTAACACATCGCGAATGTACAATTGCACCACCTCATCACCAGCCACCTTACCGGTATTGGTAACATCAACAGTGACCGCAATTGGCGCTGTTGTCGTTTTGGCATCTGCACTTATTTTCAGATTGGCATATCCAAAGCTGGTATAACTTAACCCATAACCGAAGGGATACAACAAACCTTTAATTTTGGCGCCTTCGCCTTCATCGCTTTGCGCACCTGGCTTCGAAGGAAAGTTAAGTGGTAATTGCCCCACCGATTTGGGAAATGTAAGCGTAAGCTTGCCACCGGGATTGTAATCGCCAGACAATACATCGGCAACGGCAATTCCGCCTTTTACGCCAGGATAGCCGGCATATATAATACCATCTATGTTCTTATCGATCCAGTTAATGGTCATGGGTTGCGAACCGATCAATACCACCACAACCGGTTTGCCTGTTGCCTTAATGGCCTTTATCAACTCCAACTGATGACCGGGCAGGTCGAGACTGGTACGGCTTTTATTTTCACCGGCTGTTTGCGTATTACCGCCCAACACTACCACTGCCAATTGCGCCTGTTTGGCAATTTGAACGGCAGAATCGAGCATGGCTTGTTCGCTAGCATTCATTGGTTCGGGTAATATTTCACTTTCGGGCCAGTGTTTATCAACCAGGTCAACACCTTTAGCGTACAATACTTTTTCGGCCCCCAGTTTGGCCTGTATCCCCTGCAACACATTTACACTTGGCGAATTGAGCGGACCGTAATGTGTATGCGCATAATCGGCATTGGTGGCATTGGGACCAATCACGGCTACCTTCTCAAGCCCTTTTGCCAATGGCAGTATATTATTGTTGTTCTTCAACAACACAATGCTTTCGCGTGATGCCTGCAGGGCTACCTGTTGACTGGCTTCACTATTCACCAGTTTTCTTGTTTCGGCAGCGCTTTCGATATAAGGATGATCGAACAAACCCAGCCTGAACTTCACCCGTAATACATCACCCACCCGTTTATTGATAGTATCCATGGGAATGCGGCCTTCTCTCACCAACTGGCGCAGGTATATGATAATGCTATCGGGCGCACGAAAAGTAGTACGCACATTCATACCCGCCATAAATGCCTGGTATACGCTTTCTTTTAAATTGGCAGCCACATGATGTTTGGTGCTCAGGTATTCAAGCGCGTCGCTATCGCTTACCACATAACCTGTAAAGCCCATTTCAATACGCAGGCGTTGTATAAGCCAATAATTACTGCCCGATACCGGAATACCGTCGTAATCGTTGTATGAGCTCATTACACCCATAATACCGGCGTCTTTTATCACTTTTTTGAAAGGATATAACAGAATGTTCTCTACTTCGCGTGGTGCCACTTGCGGGTCTGTGCGGGCCTGACCTTCGCGGGCGCCTTTATTGGCACTATACACTGCAAAATGTTTCGCAGTTGAAGCAGCCTGCCCGTTGTGTTGAATACCTTTTGCCAATGCGGTTCCAAGTGCAGCTACCAGAAAAGGATCTTCACCATAAGTTTCTTCAAGCCGTCCCCAGCGTTGATCACGGGCCACATCGAGTATGGGCGCATACACATTGGTGTAGCCCAATGCGCGTGCTTCGCTACCCGTGATCATACCTTCCTGGTGCACCAGTTCTTTATTCCAGGTCATGCCCATATTGAGGGCAGTTGGAAAACCGGTTGCTTCATAGGCCTCAATACCACGAATGCCTTCATCGGTAAAATCAACAGGAATACCCAGGCGGGTTTGCTCAATAAAAAAGCGCTGGGTCTCGTTCATTCCCCATACATGCTTTTCCATATTGGCTACCACATCGGTTTGCAGCGGTGGTTTATTGAAACCTGTAAAGCCATTCAAATGTTCGTCGATATTGGCAATGCCATCTTTCCAGATGGCGTTCTTCCATTCGGCTGTTGGTAACGAATCTTTCAGAATACGGCGCCAACCATACAGCGTAGCCATCTGGCAGGTCTTTTCTTCCAGCGTCATTTTCGACAACAGGTCGGCGGTACGGGCGTTTACAGATTGTTTGGGATCTTCGTAAATGTCTTTTTTACCATTCTTGTTCAGGTCAATCCAGCCGTCTTTGTAAATAGAGGCCAGGGGTGTAAAGGATACAATGCCTGTTAGGGCAACACAGGCAGAAAACCAAAGTGCTTTTCTTTTCATATTAGCTTATGTAGAAAACAAATATATACATATAGCGCCTGCGAGTTCAAAAGCGATTACGCTAACGTTTGCGTAGCGATGGGCAAGGGTTTACATAAAAAAGCCCCAACACGGCAAATACCGGTTGGGGCGAAATAAAATATGATCTACTATTTGATCTTAAATAGCCATGCATCAATGCCGCCATGATTACCACTTACATCTCCATTATTGCCAGTGATTACGCCGGTAACAAGAATTTCTCCGGCTTTTGTGAGCATCACACCAAGTGCAAAATCATCGGCGCTGCTACCAAACGTTTTTTGCCATACCTTTTTTCCCAGGCTGTTCAGCTCAACCACCCAAACATCAGCGGCAATGATAATCTCAATAATTCCCCGAATTATTGATCCCACTCTTCAATAACAAATAACCTGTCGCTACATCATTGTTATACACCCCGCCGCCATTCGCATTGAAATTGGTTACATCAATATTGGGGTGATTCGCCATAATAGTTCCATTGGGCAGGTTATTGCCTGTTATGTTTATTGAATACTCCGAATGGGTGGTATTGTCGCGGTAATAACCAATGCCATGGTAAATATCGCTGGCAGGGCTGGCAATGTTAATGGTATTGCTACTTACCACTACATTGTTGAGATAAGGGAAGGCCGTATTGCTCACGTACTCATACAACATAATGCCAGCATCGTTCAGCGTATTATTCGAAATGGTAAGGTTTGAACCATTCCGTGCTTTTATTGAACCGCCGCTTGCATTGGCAGGCCAGCCCGATACGGTGTTATTGCTAATATTAAGCCCGGTAAAACTATGGCAGTACATACCATGATCTGTAAGTGAATCAACCGAATTAAGCGCAGTATTTCTGTTCAATGTATTACCGCTTATAAGCGAATTACTTTCACTATTGTCGTTAATGGCGCATACAAAATAGCCGGTGGTGCCGCCATTTCCAAAGGTATTGTTCAAAATGCGGGTATTGGTAGTGCTTTTGGTCCATACCCCGCGACCGGCATCGGTTGAACGATGACAGAAAACACAATTGCTTACAAGCGAACTATCGGTGCTCAGTAATTCTACATAATCATCTTTCAGGTTATTGGTTTTATTGGTATTGGCAGCACGTTTACCATAATCGAAGATGCAATATTTAATAGCCGTATTTGCGGCACTGGTAATTACCATGCGAATGTTCCAAAATGTTATACCGCTTATAGTACAGTTGCTCAGTTCGGTACCATAACTAAGGGTTAGAATGGAACTTAAAGAAGTCGCACTGAAAATGGGATTGGTAGTTGTTAACTTAACAAGGCTTACCCCTGCTTTCATTACTATTTTACCAGTTATAGTATAAGTACCGGCATCGGCATATACGGTTTCCCCGGCGCTGGCCGAGGCAATAACAGCATTGATCTGCGCAAGCGTCATGCTGGGATCGATAGTCAACGTTTCTTCCCTGACCTGCGCATTATTTTCAGGTTTTGCAATCACGTGCTTTTTACAGGAAAATGCGGTACCCAAAAGAACGATCAATAAGGCAATGGTTTGCCTAGTGCTATAATATTTGTTGCGGTCCATAAACAGTTTTTAAACAGGCTGCAAGCAGAACGCTTAAGGCTAATCGCCTGTTTCCGTGTATGCGGACTGCCTTTTAGCTGAAACCGCGCGAGAATGCAGCAAAAGGCGCAGACCGACTTGCGCGAGCACGCGTTAAGCATTTAGCGTTAGGCGTTAAGCCTTTCCAGTAAATAAATTTGAGTTTAATGAAGATGCAGAGCCATTCAGCCACAATGCTGAACAGTTACCTGGCAAGAGCTTCATTCCTGAGAGAGATCACTAAAAATAACAAGAAAAGATCAAAAAACAATTTATTGCAGAAAAAAATGCGCCTAATTAAAGTAGCTTTTTTAAAGTTCGATTGAGGCTGCGGATGGTGATGCCTAAATAAGCAGCCATATCTTCTTTTGAAATATCAAGCCCCTGTGCTTTCTGTAATTCAAGCAACTTGGCCAACGTATGTTCTACCGTATGTAATTGTTGGAACGATGCGCGGGTAGAAGTATTGATGATGCGCTCAGCAAAAGAATCGAGCATTAATTTATTAAACAACAGGTCTTTTTCCAGCAACGATCTTGTAAACGGAACTGAAATGGCATACACCTGCACCGGTGTTAACGCCTGAATATTACATAAACAAGGCATATTCTTTATAACCTCAATATCACCTATCACCTCCCCTTTTCCTAAAAACTCAACAATAAACCCCTTATCGTCGCCCTCATCGAAAAAACACTTGGTGATGCCTTCCTTTATTGAATATACTTTAGGTGCATTTTGCCCTTGTTGAAGTATCAATTGCCCCGCTGAAAATTCTTTAATAAGAATTTCCTCCTTCCGTTGCTGCGAATTGTACAACTGTTCAAAATAACTTAGAAATGTATTATTGGTGCGAAGCATATGAACCGGCGGGACAAATGTCCTTTTTATTTATGACCAATCAATTCAATTTTGCATACTGGTTGTACAAAACTAACCAGTAAAACCATGAGGAACAAAATAAAAACCATTGCATTTGATGCAGATGACACCCTGTGGGTAAATGAAACTTATTTCCAGGAAGCTGAGCAACGGTTCTGCGTTCTGCTGCAAGACCATATGCCGGCCTCAAATGCTTTACAGGAACTGTTTAGTACCGAAATGAAGAACCTGCCGCTGTACGGTTATGGTATTAAGGGCGTAATGCTTAGCATGATTGAAACTGTAACGCGGGTAACTGAAAGCAGGGCCAGTATGCAGTTGATCAATAATATACTTGAAATGGGTCACGAAATATTGAACCGGCCTGTTGAGCTGCTGGAAGGGGTAGACGAAACGCTTGACCGCCTGCAAAGCAAGTATCAGTTGGTAATGGCCACCAAAGGTGACCTGCTGGACCAGGAACGGAAAATTAAGAAATCGGGTATTCAGCATCGCTTTCATCATATTGAGATCATGAGCAATAAACAGGTAGAGAACTATGCAAAGCTTTTGCAATATCTGAATTGTTCACCTGAAAATTTTCTGATGCTGGGCAACTCGGTTAAATCAGATATATTGCCCGTGCTGGAACTGCAGGCATTTGCCGCACACATTCCATTTACAGTTACCTGGCTGCATGAACAACATGAAACCAAACCCCAGCATCCCAATTTCTTTGAATTAAAAACTATTAGCGAGATCCTTCATCACCTTGATTAATTATGAAAACCCCAATAGATATAACCACCTGGGTCAGGAAAGATCATTATGAATTCTTTACACAATTTACAGAGCCTTTTTTCGGTATTACTGCGAGCATAGATTGCACTGTTGCCTATCAGCATGCCAAAGATCATAAACTATCGTTCTACCTGTATTATCTTTACCGGGCATTAAAAGCTGCCAACGGCATAGAGAATTTTCGCTATCGTATTGTTGATAAAAAGGTGTACATGTACGATGTTGTAAATGCTTCGCCCACCGTTAATCGCCCCGATAACACTTTTGGGTTTTCTTATATGGATTTCAATGAAGATGAAGCCTTGTTCTATGAACATGCGAAACAGGTTATTGAAAAAGTAAAATATGAAAAAGGGCTGGTGCCTGCAGTAGCCGGTGAGAATGTTATTCATTTCTCCGCTTTACCCTGGATAGATTTCACTTCAGTATCACACGCAAGAAGTTTTACTTTTCCCGATAGCTGCCCAAAGATCTCGTTTGGAAAAATGACGGAAGAAAATGGTAAAAGAAAAATGCCAGTGTCGGTGCATGTGCACCATGCACTGGCAGATGGATATCATGTAGGGTTATTTTATAATAAATTTCAGGAACTGATGAATGGGTAGTTATGTTTATAACCCTTTCACCAGTAATTCAAGCACTGCGGGGTTCATTCGCAGCTTTACCATACCCATGGGATGGAACCGTTTATTAGGATCGTTAAACGCTGCATACACTACTGTATACTCGTTATTGCCTTCGGGCAACAGGCATAAAGGTGTACGCATGGTGCTCCACCAGCGTTTTACTTTGGTGTGAATAGGAATATAGCGCGCCTCGCTCCAATGAATACCATCTTTTGAGAGTGTATATCCCATCATATTTGGAAAATGATGTGAACCGCCATCGGGACCGCCATCAAACACTGTTATATAAACGCCATTCTTTAACTGGTAAACAATGGGGTTCTCAACAAACTCCGGGTTAATGCTTTTAATTGGGTTAATGGTAGTATCGAGGCGTGTCCAGGGCCCATCCATCGATGCAGACTTAGCCAAACCTATATACCAGCCAATGCCCAGCTTCTTTGGATAATCGGCCCAGGTTGCATAAGGGAAGGCGCCAGAATAAAATCCTAACCAACCATCTTTTACCGGGAAGGGATAAAAAGAAGCTACACCCTGCCGGCCTTCCCAGGGTTGCGAATCGAGCCCCGGTTCCATGATCAGCTGGCCTTCATCGTAAGGACCGCCAACACCATTAATTCCTTTTGTTTGTGATTTAGTACACCAGATACGGCCGAATGAGTGATTAGGTCTTATATTTCGATCTACAGTATACGTAAGATAATAACCATACCAGCGGTCTTCCTTTTCATTGAACACCGCATTGTACGACCAAATAGCACCCCGGCGATCATTCATAGGGTTATCTTCCTCAACAACTGCATAATTACCGCTTGCCTGGTAAATGGTGCCTACCCTTTTCCAGTGAATGGCGTCGGTGCTTTCCCAATGACCAATACGGGTCTTTACACGATCGTGATACGATTCAACACCTTTTTGACCGGCGCGTTCCGTTGGGAACATATGGTAGGTATTGCCCACTTTAACACAGGTGCCGCCTTCAAAACCGCCCTGTATATCTTCGGTACCCGGCATACCTTCATCTACCACCGGTTTATCGGGTCCGCCAACGATCTCAAATAACTGTAAGCTATCGGTAAAACCATCGGTAATGAATGGACGCCACTGGCGGCCATCGGGCAATTTTGCATTTTGATGCGGCAATGGTACACCCGCTTTTAAAACCCCGGCAACAAAACCATCGGGGTTTTGATAGTTCACGGTTTGCCATCCTTTTTTAAAAGGCACACTATAAATATTATAAGGCGGCAACCCGGTAATAGTTAATGCGCTATCGATAACCAACTTTGCATTGGGCAGGTTGAGTTGCTGACCTTGCGGCAGGGCAACCAACACCTGTACATTTTCATCAAATTTTAATTGTATTGAAGACGCGCCATCCTTACCTGCTGCCCCGTTAAGCGCAGTAAGCACCGGCGCCATTCGAACAATTGAATTCTTTTTACCCCAAAAAGGATAACCGGGATTCATTATACGGAAGGTATGTACCTGTGGCTTTGTGGTGAACTTAACAGGCTGCAGCGCCTGCGATACAGCGAAGAACGGAGTGAGAACAACAAATATTAAAAGGAAGCACAGTCTGCAATTGATCATATGACACTTGTTTTCAATTGGCTAAAAATAAAGCATGTCATTAAATAATTGTCCTGTGCTGTCCCGTGACCTACTATTTATTCGGCAGGCCCTGAATAAACTCCAGGTCTTTTTTAGTTAGCCCTTCTCCATCTGTTATATTCCATAAAGCTTCCTGAATAAAATCTTCATTAAGAAAATAATCGTCGTTGTTGCCTGCAGGATATGCGCTGAACGAGATCTTTTTACCCGAGAGTTTTTTAATAAAATCTTTTATCAGCTCCGAATTGGTTACCGTAGCAAACTTATATTTGGCAGATGCACTGGAAGGTTTACGGGCAGCATTCAAACAAAGCATCATTAGCGATACCTGGCAATCGGAACCGCCACTGCCCGGTTGTACAGGCGGAATGGTTACAAGTACTTTTTCTATCAATAATCCATGTTGAAAACCTTCGGATGCAGTTGTGATCACCAGTCCGGCGGGGAATACAACCTGAATTGGCGAAGATCCTGTATCGCGATGCAACTTTATTTTTACCACCACATTAAAGCCCTGTCCGTCAAATACACAATCCTGGCCCGAAACGCCGTCTTCATTACCAACAATATCACCTTTTAATGAAATACCCGCCGGCAATTTAAATGCTTCGCCCTGTGGTGTACCAGCAGCATTGCCCATGCCTGGTATTTGCGAAGGCTTTTCATTACCCGGTGCTGTTGTATCCTTATCATTGCCCTTGTTACACGAATAATTAGCAACAGCCATCAAACTAACTATCATAAAACACAACACGTACAAACATTTTCTTTTCATATAAACGATTAAATATTTAACTAAAGGTATTATGCGCATCCATTGCATTCATTCGTTGCGCTCCGGAATGCATCTTCAGCCATACGAATTGTACAATTTCACAACAGAGCTGATTCACTTGAACATCGTATAACGGCAATAAGGCATTCAAATCAGTCAGTTCAACGCTCATCGATATCATCGTTTCAATGATGCCGTTACTTTTATAGAAACATTTATGCAACAGATCATGAAAACAAAAAAGAAACTATGGCCATTGGGTTTGCTGTTGGCAAGCGGCATTATTACCATTGCACCGCTAACAGCCTGTCATAAAAACGATGACAAACCCAATAATACAGGCGAAGAAAAAGGTTATGTTACCGGTATTGTAACCGATACAAAAGGGCAACCTATACCGGGTGCGTCAATCGTTATAGACAATACACTTATTTATAACTCAAACCTGCTTGCTAATTCTGATGCCGGCGGAAAATATAAAGTAAAACTATCCGGCGCCTTTACCTGGGTAGCTACCGCCACTATGAGCAAGACCTATAATGGCAAAACCTATAAATACGATCTGCATCCAGAAAAAGATGAAGCATTTACTTCCGATGGCGGTGTACGTAATTTCAGTTGGAAGATCAGTGGCAACAAACCCGGCAGCACAGGTTATTATGGCGCTATGATACAATTGCAAAGCGCCTTTGGCAGTTCCATTATGGCCGAGGATATTGAATTCACGCTTACCCCATCGGGACCGCTTATTGATGGTTCCAGCGGTCAAACACTTTCACTTAAGAGTGGAGCACCCAGAACGGAGAACTATTATAAACTGGCCGATATTCCATTAGGCCGCTACACCATGAAAGCCAAATACAATGGGCAATACTTAAAACTGCTTAATACGATCACCAATGATAAGGGTACGGAACTAGTGATAAATTTTGAACCCCAAACCTCAGACGGTTATTGCAGAAACTGCACAGTTGTTCAGTATGAATAATGGTTATGGGGAATTATTCCCCTAACCATTTTTTAAAATCGGCTGTCTTTAACCGGCTAACAATAATATCGTCGTGAGATGCGGGTTGAACAAACACTTTTAATTTACCATTGAACCAGGTATGTATTTTATCAATATGGTGGTAATTGATGATGAATTGCCGGTTCACCCGAAAGAAGGTTTTTGACTCTACCCGGCCCTCAATTTCATCGAGGTGTTTGTCGATAATAAGGTCTTTATTGTCGCAGGTCTTTATGTATTGAAATTTATCGCGGGTATAAAAATAAGCGATCTGGCTTATATGCACAGGCGTAAGCCTTGTGCCGTTCTTTATAAGGAATCGTTCCTTGGAAGTTGCTGGTGACATACGTAGTAAAGGTTTCTGCATCAAACCTACGTATAGAATTATGCTGTAAATAGCAGGAACCGACCAATGGCACTATAATACTATCAATTACATTATTGCTCGATAGATGCTTTTATTATTATCCTGATCAAAAGACACGTTTCTTTATTTCATCCATATACCCGCGGCTTACGTTGAGCGCTTTTTCATTTTTCAGAATAACCTGGGCAGTGGCGCCTTCCTTTATTACTTCCTTTATATGTATAAGATTCACGATGTGCGAACGGTGAATGCGAATGAAATGGGCAGGGTTTAAACGTTGCTCAAGTATACCAATGCCATAGTTGCTTAAATAACTTTTAGCAGCAGTATGTATGCGGGTATAATCTTTATCGGCTTCAAGGTAAATGATCTCCTCTGTATTCAGTCCGGTTAACTTATTACCGTTCTCCACTAATATACGCGAAGGATAAGCGCTGCCGGTTATTTCATCAGCCACCTTTCTTGCTTCCGTGTAACCGCCATTGGGCTGGGTAAGCGCCCTTGCTACGGCAATATTAAAGCGTTCTGCCGTATAGGGCTTTAGTAAATAGTCGAGCGCATTGGCATCAAAAGCTTTCAATGCATATTGGTCGTAAGCCGTGGTGAAAATGATCTGAGGTATATGTATCATTTGCTGTACCACCTGAAAACCGCTCAGCCCTGGCATTTGAATATCCAGAAAAATAAGGTCAGGTTCCAGTTTGTTGATCATGGCTACTGCTTCAAAGCCATTCTCGCATTCCCCTTCAATTTTAAATTCGGTGAAGGGCGTAATATATTGCCTTATCAAATGACGCGCATCCTGTTCATCATCGATGATCAATACTTTCTTCATCACTGTTTTGCCGTTATTGGAATTTTAAAAGAAAAAGTTAGTCCCTGCCCGTTCTGCTTAACCTGTAATTCTTCCTGGTATAATTTATCTAACCGCCGCTGAATGTTCTTTAACCCAAAGCCTTTATCAAATAGCGTGCTCAATGGCTTATTGTAGCCCACGCCACTGTCGCTTACAATAATTCGTACAAAACCCAATTCCTCCTTAAAGGCGATCATTACGGTTCCTCCTTCTACTTTGGGACTGATGCCATGTTTTATTGCGTTCTCAACCAATGGCTGTACCAGCATAGGCGGTATGGGTGTTGACAATACCTGTTGATCGATGCTGTACTCAATTTGCAACCGGTTACCAAAGCGATGTTTCTCCAATGCCAGCCAGGTTTTTATAAACAGCAGTTCTTCTTCCAATGAAACTACAGGCCGCTCACTTGCATGTAACGCATAGCGAAACGTATCGGCCAGTTTAGAAATAAGCACGCGGGTATTTTCCAATTCAGGCGGCACCGAAGCGCTGATGGAGTTTAGGGTGTTAAATAAAAAATGCGGTTCTATCTGCGCTTTCAATGCCTTTATTTCGCTTTGGTAAGCCAGCTCTTTTAACTCGTGCTCTTTCTTTAACTGCGCCTTTGTATGCAGCCAGAAATTATACGCATGAAAAAGCGCGAAATAAGAGAAATAGGTAATGAGCAGCGAATAAAAATCTGAAAGTATGGCCGCATGTGCATAGGCATCTTTTAAAATGAACGTTTTTGCAAAGTATACAATACCAATTACCATACTGCCATAAATAACGCTATAGAAACAATGCAGTATGATCTTATAATACAGCTTGAGTTTTTTAAATGCTATGAACGTCAGCCACCAGAAAGGGATTAAGCCAATGGCCTTCGACATTACAACAAAGAACTGTATGAGTGCAAACTTTTTCAGGGTAAGGGTTGGATTATTTTTAAATACATCGCCAAAGTAATACAGGCTGCCTAAGATCACCGGCCAAATGGCATGAAATACAAAGAACACCAATGCTTCTCCGATACTGAAGCCCGGAAATACTCTTTTATTCAAAATACGCCGCCACCTGGCATTTGGTCCCATACAATACAATTTTAAAATCGCTGCTTCCTTATACCAATAAAGCCCTCAAAAAAGAGAGGGCCTTATTGTCTGAGCCATAAATGTAAACAAAATTTACTCTTTTATAAATGAGAACGACTTTTGCGTGGAACCGGTTTTAATGGAAACGAAATAGTAGCCTTTTTTAAATTCGTTCACGGGTATGGAATAAACAGTTGTGTTGTTTATGCCCGGAATGGCTTTCAGTTGCCGGCCATTGGCGTCATAAACAGTAATTTGTGCGGCCTGCATTCCACCCGGTATTGCTACATGTACAACGTCGCGAGCCGGATTTGGGAAAAGTACCGGCGCTTTCAGGTTGTTGTTTATAAGCAGCATCACCACTTTTGACCAGGTATACTTTCCATCCTTATCGGTTTGTTTTATGCGATAGTAAGCGGGCCCGCTTTCGGGGCGCTGGTGAATGAATTTATACACGCTTCCTGTTTCTTTATTTTCGGCCTTTACCTCACCCACCGCTTTGTAATTAACGCCATTTGTACTGTATTCAATAATAAAAGAACTGGTATTCTCTTCCATGGCAGTGGCCCATTGCAGGTATACATCATCGTTCTTTTCCTCGGCTTTTACGTACAACCAACTAAGCGGTAACGGGCTGCCAAAAATAAACTCAGCATAGGCGCTAAAACTCCAGGGATTTTGGCGGCTGCGAATATAAATGGTATGCTGACCCTGGGTTACAGCACCCAGCGGAATATCAAAAGAAAAATTAACAATGTCGGTAGCAGCAGGAAAAGAAATGGGTGCACCTGCGCCAAAACCGGGATCGGTATCCAGGTAATATTCTGCTTCACTCATAGCTGGCGCAGGTGCAGGCGCCGTAGGGTAAGGGGTAAAAACTGAATTATTGAACAGCGAATAATTGGTGAGGCTCCACTTGCCCAATGCATCCAGTACCCGTACATACAACATATGAATGCCTGCATTTAAACCGGTTAAAGGTATGGCAATATTAAACGCATTAATATTATCGGTTGCTGGTAAGGGTATTTCAACTCCATTACCGGAACCGGGGTCAACATCGATGAAATACTCTGCTTTTACGAAATTGGGTGTAACAGGAGAAGCAGGGTATGGCACAACAACTGCATTTGAAAAGATCACACTATTGGTTAAACTCCACACCCCGGCAAAATCTTTTGTTCGAATGTACAGGCGATGCAAACCAGGTGTTAGCGCTGCACCGTTTATAGTGATTGAAGTAGTGAGATCATTGATCTGTTGACCGGCAGTAATGGCAATGGGTTCACCATTCCCTGTGCCGGGATCGGTATCATAAAAATATTCTGCCTGTACTATATCAGGTGCGGGCGCCGGGGCCGATGGGTAAGGAAATTGCGCAAGAGTACTCCCCCATATGCATACACTACAACACAACATTAAAAGACCTTTCTTCATGGTAAATAATTTTCTTTAGGGCTGTAATTAATTATTTGACCGGGTGCTGAAGGTGATGGTCATGCTTGTGGCGGTAGCAGGTACTGAAGCCGGCACGGTAAAACTGTAAATAGTTGGTATAGGCGGAATACCACTTAACCGGTAAGGATCGGCCGTACCAAAAGCACCGGCATCGGGGGTTATGCCATTGATGGGTTCACCGGCTGCAAGTGCCGGGGAAGCAGCTCCTAACTGGTACTGCGCATCGGCCGAGGCGCCGCCAACAAAAAATAATGCACCATTCTGGTTTACCTTGTTATTATTTGCAACAGGGTCGGGCAAATTATTATGAGTAGATATATTATATTTTACCAGGCAGTTGGTGAAGGTTAATGTCGATGATGAAAAAATATTGTTGCTTGCATAACAATTGTTAAGTGTACCACCCGATGAAACAAGTGTATTGTTCCTGAATAATCCATTTATTGTATTACCCAACTGCGCCTGCGAGCTTACAAAGATACAATTGGTTACCTGCGGATTCTCCAGTTTAAATGAATTTAAAGCAATGTACGCTTTGCATTGCTTTACTATCAGGTTTGAAATGGCATATGAATTTGGAATTACAGTGAATGGTTGCAGGCTCAGGCTGCACCGGACAAAAGTTAAATTGTCAACATTGGAGTTTAAATATGCAGTGAGTGTTAAACCTACAAACGTACTTCCTGATGCAAGTGAATCAATATATATACTACTTGTTACAGATGGATTAGGATTGGCCTGCAAACCGGCATTGGCGCCGGCACCAGCTAAGGAATAACCGGCTCCAATTATAACAAGCCGTTTCGACAGATTTATACCATCATAGTTAGTAGCAGAGCCTTCTACATACAGGGTATCGCCATTCGATACATATGCATTAGCTACCGCGCTGGCCAATGTGGAAAAGTTGGCATTAACACCGGCATTGTTGTTCACCCGCCATACTTTAGCATGTGCTGTTCCTAATGCACCAATAGCTAAAAGCGTCGCAAACACTTTACAATAAAAATTATTCATATTGATCTTTTAACAGGTAGACTGATTATTTGAGGGCATGAAGATATCAGCGGCCTTTTACCTGCAAAGCGATGTTCCGACGAATGAACATATGGGTCGACGAATGAATATAGTGAAGATGGTTCTACCCCAACACCCTGAAAAGCATGTCCTGAATAAACTGGCTGGTAAACTCGGCGTTGTTCTTACTTCTGTTATCGGTTAAACGCGGTAAATTGATGCTGAAGAATTGTTGCTGATGGGAGGCTTCAATTAAAGTAGTACTCAGGGACTTTGGGTATTTATAGTTGGGATTGTATTCCTTGATAACTTCCGAGATCTGCGCGCACAGGTCTTTATATGGTTTAAAAACCTCATCTTTATTGATCTCTGCCACTTCCTTTATCAAATATACTTTGCTGCTCTCGGCTATTACTACCTGGTTTAAAGAACGTTTATTGTAATCATACAAACCGGCGCTGGCTGGCAACTCGTTGGTTAATAATTCAACAATGATCTTTAATTTTTCTTTGGCCGACTTTACATTTTGCAATTTGAACACCAGCAGGAATTCCATATAACTCCAGTACCAGTTTAGAATATATAGCAGAATGCGATGTTTGCTTTCGAAGTAACGATAAATAGTGGCTTCTGTAGTATCGATCTCTATTGCCAGCTTTTTTATGGTGAATTGCTCAAACCCAAGCTTATAGATAAGATCGATAGACTTTTTAACAATCTCTTTTCCTATTGCACTGCTTTCGGGATCTTTCAAAAAGATCTTACCGTTCACCTTAAAATTCACCAGAAAGTCCATGCATTAAATTTAGGTAAAGATATTTAATATTTTATCGGTAAAATTAATCCTATTTTTAACGATAGTAATACTATTATCCGGGAAAGTAATTATATGTTTGCCGCGATTTTAAAACCACCCTCAGGAACCGACCAGTTCCATTCGTTATTTTAAAACCAAGGAAACATGCGTACACACAACAAAGAAACTCAATCGAGTTTAACACCCGACAAAGCTTTAGCCATTCTTAAAGAAGGCAACGACAGATTTGTGAACAATTTAAAAGCAAACAGAAATTTGTTACAGCAGGTAAATGAAACCTCTGCCGGACAGTTTCCATTTGCCACCATATTAAGTTGTATCGACAGCCGTACCTCGGCCGAGCTTATATTTGACCAGGGGTTGGGCGATGTATTCAGCATTCGCGTGGCTGGTAATATTTTAAATGAGGATATTTTGGGAAGCATGGAATTTGCCACCAAAATTGCCGGCACCAAGATCATCGTTGTACTGGGCCATACAAAATGCGGCGCTATTGCCGGGGCCTGTAACCATGTTGAACTGGGTAACCTTACCACCCTGTTGAATAAAATTCAACCCGCCATCGATCACGAAACCACTACCAAAGAAAACCGTAATGGCTCAAATGCTGAGTTTGTGAAAAATGTAACCGCCCTGAACGTAACACTTACCATAGAAAGGATCAGAAAAGAAAGCCCTGTGGTTGTTGAATTGGAGAAAGAAGGTAAGATAAAGATCATAGGGGGAATGTATGAAGTAGAAACCGGGAAAGTTACGTTTTACGAATAAATAAAGAGATTGCATAATCAGAGCATGCAATGTAAGCGCTAAAAAACAAAAGGCTTCCGCGGTGTAGTGGAAGCCATTTTGTTTGCATACCCTTAGCACTCAAAATAATTTTGTATCTTTACTGCAATGGCAACTCTATTACAATGTAATGCTAAAACACAACAGGTTAGGTATCTGATACTTGACCTGAGCAATCATTGTACCTGGTCATTCCCCGAGTTTGTGCCATTTTGTTCAAACCTTTACGAGTTTTCTTCTTTAAAGAAGTATCCTTCTAATAATTCTCTTTTACAACTCTCTTAGTATTGGTTCCATAGGAACATCATCATTGATGGATATACGCCATTAATTCTGTTATTATTTGTATAAAAATTAAGCTGAACCCAATGTACAGTTGGGCTTTAGTTCATTAATTCCTTACAAAAATGAATAGCGAAAACAAGGTATTTGCACGAAGCAAATATGTAGTGCTCAGTGAACATGGGAGCAGGATGAATTTATCCTTTACCAGTCATTTGATACTGGGCAACAGAATTGTTGCACTGGATGGAATAAGGAAATGTTTGCTGGTGCTTGATATAGGCGCCGACATGGAGCGCTTATGCTTTATTGATCTGAATGATATTGCGACCATTACATTAAGTAAAGTATATGGCAGCATTGAAAAGGAAGAACTGGCACATAAAATAGTTCAGGACTTCCTGGAAAAAGTACAATTGAAATTTGAGTTCAGCAACAAGAACGAAACAATTGTATTGCCCTTTTATGATGCCAATACAGATGCAAGTACAGATAGAGCAAGATTGGAAAAGAATGCCGCCAACTGGCAACAGCTTCTATCAAAGATGCTTGCAGCCCCTATAAAAAAATGACCGCCATATTTATTAACTATAAATTGAAATAACATGCTTCCATTAAATAACGAGTTGGTTCTTAGAACCGACGATTACAAAATACTGATTGCCCATTTGAACGGCGGAAATTCAAAAACAGCTTTTGATACACGAAATGCAGAAGCGCTGTATGCAGAATTAAAGAAAGCCAAACTGGTAGATAAAGAAAATTTTCCTGAAGATGTAGTGCGAATAAACTCTACTGTTCGGGTAAAAGCAGAAGAAATGGATGAAATTATGCAGTTTATGCTTGTAACACCCGACAAAGCAAATTTTAAGGAAGGCAGGGTTTCAATAATGGCGCCAATTGGCACCGCACTTATTGGATTTAGAAAAGGACAACAGGTAAAGTGGAAAGTGCCGGCCGGTATAAAAACGTTTACCATTCTGGAAGTAATAAACGAACCTAACTGAACAACAAAAAGAGGCCCCCGCTTTATACGGGGGCTTTGCAATGGTATTTTAACAAGGCCTCCAAAGTAATAATTTAATTCACCTTTTCTTAATGCCTGGCATTTTATCAGGGCTATTCTTATCTTGCGGCACAATAAGGATATGCTTTCATACGAAAACGAAACATTTCCCGTTGTTGCACAACCTATTTCCAAATAAAAACAATCTCCTATGGGCCTGTTCGATATTTTTAAAAAGAAAAACAACGACGAAAACACCCTTTTCTCCCAGATAAGCAAATACAAAGAGTATATTATTACCTTCATAATAATGCAGAAACAGGGTAATTATGCACCCATTGCCGCCTATGAAAAACCGAATGGTGAAATAACAGGCTTTTTATATTTGATGGAAACTGGCAATGCATATACATTATCGGTTGCAGAATCGATAAGTAAAATGGAACGGTCTTTTGAGGTACAGTTACAGGCAGATGTAATTAAGTCGTATGCCATTTTTTACCATTCACAGTTCAATAACGATAATAATCACCAGATCGCCATTCAGGACCATGAGCTGAAAGCAATTACTATTGCCTACAACTATAAGAATGGAGTTGCCGGCAAGATCGGTATACCCTATAACTTCGACAACGAGGATATCGGCTATCAGACTTTCATCGAATTCACCAAAGAGCAAAACGATATTATTTTCACCGCACAACGGAAACCAGGCCACGATTATTTTCAGCATACAGAAACATTAGCTGTTCCTGAAACGGTGAACAGCATCGGGCTCAAAATAAAAAAAGCCAACAACTACGACCTGGTAAATACCTGGTGCAGCATTTTCGGATTTAACAGGTACCGGCAACCGGGAGGCAGCCAGGTGCTTACAGAATGTTTTGCACTGGCTTTACATGAG
Source organism: Niastella sp. OAS944 (assembly GCA_024809215.1). Classification (GTDB taxonomy): domain Bacteria; phylum Bacteroidota; class Bacteroidia; order Chitinophagales; family Chitinophagaceae; genus Niastella. Next base: position 1,870,485 of record JANUBW010000001.1, read on the forward strand.
GGAAAGAAACAAACCAAGGGCAATATTACCGTTTCGTCACTTGATTTTGGCGACGTAACATTTAATGCCATTCAGGTAGACGGACAAGCGAAGACCATTGAGCCGGTTATTAAAACCAACGATTATGTTGATGTAGAAAACAAGGAGATCTTTGAATGGGAAAATGTAGATAATCTGGAAGCGGTGATCTCCGGATCGGGAAGAAATACATTTGGCGTTCATTATTTTGCCACCGACTATGCTGTTAACCGGGAACTGTATCTATCGCAAGCAAAGCACCTGGTAAAGTTTAGCGGCATTCTGTTTGTACTGGATGAATATACTAAAAAAAGCGAAGGCAAGGGGCTGCTTGCAGATGACTTTTGCGCCTTAATGCCCAGCCAGGACCTGCCTAATTATGGCTGTCTTGACTTTGTTGGTATACTTGAAGATTTTAAAGAAACAAGCCTGTTACCCACTAACAGTCTTAAAGGTTATATTCTAAAGGTAAGATTGATAGACCACCCCGAGATCATCAATTGCTTTACCATCGATATGTATGTAACACCCGAGAACATGCGGTTTACCGAATTGAAAAAAGGCATGCATTTAACAGGTATGTTCCAGCTACAGGGACGGATAGTACAATAAAAAAGAGATAGCCCATCCCAATTGCCAGGGACGGGCTATTTGTTTGCGTATTAACCTCAACTGAACTTAGTTTGTGCTTTCATCAGCAACGGCATCTTCCCAATTGTCCCATTTAGGAACGTTAGGGTCATAACCATCATAGCCGTAATTCTGACTTAGCTTTCCTTTATTATTAGCAAGGATTGCGGTATAAGGAATAGGCCAGTACATATTCTTTTTATCCATGGTAAAGTTAGGGTTACTAATACCGGTGGCATTGATCTGTACGGGGCCTTTATTATACAAGCTATAATGTACAATGCGCTGATACCAGTAACTTCCGCCATCGGCCCCGGTGCCGCTTTGCTTATCGAAGTTTTCCAGGTTATAGGTATTACCCCATTCATCGGGTTTGCCGCTGCGTGCAAGACATACCGATACCCGCTTTAATTCTACATTACGCCATTCTTCCCAGTATAGTTCGCGGGCACGTTCATTCATAATATCACCAATGGTAACAGTGCCCGTATACAGCTGGGTGCATTGCGCCCTTGATCTTATAGCATTCAGATCGTCCTTAATAGTGGCATCGGCGGGGTTCATATAATATTTAGCCTCAGCCCGCAGCAGATAGGCTTCTGCCAAACGATAGAGGTACCAATCTGCAATACCACCATTAGTAGCTCCTCTAAGTCCGTCGGAACCGGAAACATTCGCTTCATTTACGGGATCATCGAGGAAGAATTTATAATGCGGCACATCGAACCAGCGGCGAATGGTATCACTGCAAAGCAGTGCGCCGTTGTTGTTGTATAGCGATATTGGTTTTCCAAATTCAGAAGAAGCCTTATTGTTAACACGATAATCTTCCATCCTGATCCAGTTGCCCGTTGAGGAACTGTGGCGCAAATCGGTTGCATCCATTACACCGTTAATAGTCCAGAGTGTATTGGTTGAAAAATTAGTAGGGCGAAAGGTTGCAATACCACGGCCAAAGGCGCGCATATAATCATACTTGTTATTATAGTTGGCATCATTACGTCTTATATTCAATAATGCCTGTTTACCATCTTTTGTTTGTAACCGGGTATCAAAAACAAAAGGATACAGGATGCGCATAGTAAGCATTTGAACGAATGACTCAGCATCGGCGCCCCTGTTGGGCATACCCATAATAACCTCTTTGTTGGCAGCGATGAGTTTATTTTCTGCACGATGCAGGTCCCAGATCACATTTCGGGTAATAGGCCAGGTTAAAGGCTCACCACCATCGTTGAAGGTGCCGAAGTTATTTTGCATAAGTGAGTAACCCGACTGGTTGATAAGGATATCGGTTTGCTCCTTTGCTTTTGCATACTCCCCAATGGCGAGGTAACATTTGGCAAGCAGCATACGGCATGCGCCTTTATTTATCATACCTGTAAGGGGCATGCTCTTTTGATCGGGCACCCATTGCACCGCCAGTTCCATATCCTGGGTAATCATTTTCAGAATAGCATCCCGTTTGGTACTGCGATAATTTTGCTTGGGCGCTTCCAGTATGGTAGTTACAAGCGGTATATCACCAAACTCGAAGATCAACGCCATGTAGCGAAAGGCGCGATGAAAATAGGCCCGGCCTTTAAACATTTTCTTTGTAGTCTCATCCAACTTCTCTACTTTATCAACATATTGTATAATGGTGTTGGCATACATGATGGCCTTATAGGTTTCTTCCCACAAATACCAGATGCTGTTCGTTCTGTCAATATTCTGATAACTGGTTTCACTGGTAGGAGTAAGCATGTTGGCCACATCGCAAAGCATGGTGCGTTTGTCGGTAGCACTTGCCACCATCAGTTCCGAAAAAATGTATTCCGTTCCAAGCGTGAGCATTTCGTTATGATCGGTAGCCCAGTAGCCTTTCAAATGCCGGTCGCATAAAGCCATGGCCGACATAAGCCCGGCTTCCGTATTGAACGTTGTGGTAGGTTCGTAAAATGACAGCGGATCAGGTTCTAAAAAACTCCTGGAGCAACCACTTAGAAATATATTACCACCTATAATTAAGGCAAGGCATTTAAATATATAATGTAGTCTTTTCTTTTTCTGTTGCATATGGTTCGCGCTAATAAATTAGAAATTAAAATTTAGTCCCAGATTATACACCCGTGAAGACCAGGTCCCTGTTTCAGGATCACCGTACGTCCAGTCTTTTGACTTCCAGGTATGAAGATTACGTACAGTGCCAAACACTTTCACCTTGTTTACAGTAATCTTTGAGGTCCATTTTTTGGGAAGCGTATACCCTACTGAAAAGTTGTCGAGGCGAACAAAAGAACGGTTATACAACTGTTGTGTAGAACCAGCGCCGGTAGGCCCTTTGGCTTCAATACGTGCATACTTGTTTGATGGATTTTCGAGCGTCCAGTATTGTTTTGCCGGAACATTCTGTAAACCGTAAGCCATGCGACCACCCAGATCATCAATATTTAAAAATTCATCTGACAAACTTTTATGCCCCATGTAAGAGTACACGTTAAAGGAAACATTCAGGTTATTGAATAATACAAACTCGTTGCGCATTGACAAATGCCATGGTGGCTGGGTTGTACCTAAAAACTCCTTGTCTTTATCATTATAAGTGGGTGTTACTACGCCATTGGCACCTTTCACATCATCATCGGTATAGTTGTTTGCTACTTTGGGATCGCCGGGTTGCTGGCCATACAATTTCGCTTCCTGGGCCTCGTTAGCCTGCCAAATGCCGGTAACACGATAATCCCAGATGGCCCCAATGGGTTTTCCAATAAACCAACCGTTTGAAATATCATCTTTTTCTCTTGAACTTATAATGTTACCGTTTGCATCAATAATATTCTCACGGTCGTAATAAAGATGCGTTATTGTATTTCTATTGTACGATAAACCAAAGGTGGTATTCCATTGAAAATTGGCGTTGCGAATGTTGGCTGTATTTAATGTTAATTCAACCCCATCGTTGTTAACCTGCCCAAGGTTGGTGGTAATTTTGGCAAACCCCGTAAAGCTGGGTAACAACTGCTGTATGATCATATCGTGGGTTTGCATTGTATAATACTCTAAAGAACCCGTTATACGATCGTTGAGGAAACCAAAGTCAAGACCGAAGTTCCAGGAAGTGGTTTTTTCCCATTGCAGGTTGGGATTGGCTAACCTGTCGGCATATAAATAACGGTATAATTGCAACTGTCCCGAAGCGTTTAAATATCCCTGCATTCTGCCGGCGCCTTCGCTAAGATTTGAAAGCGCTACATAAGGATTTTCCAGCGAGCGATTTCCATTTTTTCCGTAAGAAGCGCGCAATTTACCCGTGCTCATAACATCGCTCCATGGGAACCATTTCTCGTTTGTAAATGTCCAGGCCAGCGCCAGTGAGGGAAATGTTGCATATGGATTGGAAGAACCGAAAGCTGAGTAACCATCTCTACGGATTGAAGTGGTGATCATATAACGGTTGTCGTAAGAATAAAACAAACGCGCCAGCAAGGCATCGGCAGACTGGTGTCCATCGCTGCTGGAGTAATTGCTGTTTTCCTTACTACCATTTTTTGTATTATGAAAACCTAAAGTATCGGTTGGAAGAATGTTGCGTGCCTCAATCCTGTCTTTCCATGATTTACGATCCTCCGCTTCCTGTACAAGGGTAAGAATTACGTGATGATCGCGACCGAAACGCTGGTCCCAGGTAATGGTGTTATTAAGTGACCAGTCGAAGCGTTTAGTCTGTTCACGATTGGCGCCGCGTGTCTTAGGATCGGAACCCGGCAGTGCAGCCGACATAAAATAACGATCGTAAAAGAGCTCATAGCGGGGCGAAGCATTGAAAGAGTAAGTAATATTAAAAGGAAGCTTTATTTTAGCATTCAATATAGTGTTGAATACAGTGTATCCTTTTTCGAGCGCAAGGTATTTTTTCTGAAAATCATAATTGTAACCCCGCTGACTATAGTCGGAACTCAAAGGATATTGTGCAGGATCACCATTCAGATCGGCATAATCTGCAAAGGGACTGTTTCGCAGCATCTGGTTTGTGTCAATATCAATATTACCATCAGAGCGGTCCTGAAAATTTATATTGGCGCCTACTTCAAACCATTTGGTCACCTTTGCGTCTAATTTCAAATTGGAGCGTACAGCCCGGTAGTCATCACTTACCACCGCGCCCTGGTTCTTCAAATAACCCAATGACAAGTAGTAATTCACTCTATCGCCTGCACCACTGATGCTGGCATTATAGTCAGAATTGATGCCTGATCTAAAGGTATGATCGGCCCAGTTAACCGTTTTCCCATTCAGCAAATTCTGCAACGCATTGCCGGCAAACCCTAACCGTTTAGCCCAAATGCTTTCATCAGATTCATTTGCCTGGTTGGCAGAATAACCCCGCCATGCATCGAGCGTAACATTGTCGGGCAACTGATCGGGTCGGGAATAATATCCGGGCTTGCTGATAAGTGTACCTGCCTGATACGCTTCATAGTTACCTGTTTGCGGATTTATGCCATAGGTATTTTTTGTATACCAGTCCTGCCGGTGTTTTAAATAAGCATCGGGGGTGAATCTTTTGCGGTTATCAACAATTGTGGTAACACCGGTATTAATGGTGGCATTGATAACGGGTTTACCCGGTTTACCTTTTTTCGTTGCAATAAGGATAACGCCACTGGCGGCTTTTGCACCATACACAGCTGCAGCGGAGGCATCTTTCAGCACATCTATTTGTTCAATATCATCGGGATTGATCTCAGAAAGTTCTCCATAAAACAGCATGCCGTCCAATACGATCAATGGGTTGTTGTGCCCGCCTTCATTATACACTGAACGACGGCCGCGGATCTCTAAGTTACCGCCACCTTTGGCAGAAGGATCGTAGCCTACGCGTAAACCAGGCGTACCCCGCAGGATATCCTGAACTGTTTTTGGATTTTCGTTGGCGAGCCTGTCAGGACGTATCTGAACAATAGACCCGGTAAGATCTTTCTTCTTCATGGTACCATATCCCACTACCACCACATCATCTAAACTGGCAGCAGCCTGCTGTAAAACAATGGAAACAGGAGCGTCGCTATTTACTACTACTTCCTGAGCTGAATAATTTACGTGTGATATTTTTAGTACAGCCCCCTTGCCCGCCATTAATTTGAAATCGCCCTGGGCATTCGTTTTTACACTTGTGGCAGTTCCTTTAATGGCAATGGTAACATCGGGTACACCATTACCAAGCGAGTCAGTGATCTTTCCGGTTACGGATAATTCCTGCGAGTACGTACAAACTGAAAACAACAATAGAAACAGAAACGTAAATGCTGGGGGAAGGGCATTGGTACGTTTGGTTACTTTTAAATGTTTCATCATAATGGTCAATCGTTTTAAATGAATTGCATAAGCAGCATGTAAAAAAAAAGAACATCCACTGGATGTACAGTTCATTCTTTTGTCGATTTATACCAAGTTTAATATCTCTATAAAGAAGGGTTATTCATTCTTTTTACTAATTGTTTCAAAAGCAGCCATGCACAAAAGATAACCAATTGATTAATAACATAATTAGTACTATGGTCTTTATGGGTGTTCACTCCACCACATAACACACGTTGGATGTTTAATTATTTTAGCTGTTATGAAAAATTCACGCCGTAAGTTCATTAAGCAGGCGTCTATTGCAGGTGCCGGCCTCTTTTTATCAAACAATGTTTTCAGTGCTAAAAGTTATAGCCGTATTATAGGTTCCAATGACCGCGTTCGTGTGGGTGTTGTTGGTTTTTCAGATCGTCATCGCTTTTCTCATATGCCTTGTTTTATGAACCATTACAAGGAACTTAATTTTGAAGTGGTTGCTGTTTCTGATATCTGGAAAATGCGTCGCGAGCAGGGCGCTGCCATGTGGAAAGAGAAAATGCAAAACGAGGTAAAAGCATTTCGCAATAATGAAGAAATGTATAACAGCAAAACGGTAGATGCCGTATTTATTGGCACCGCCGATTTTCAACACGCGTTACATACCATAGAAGCGGTAAAAGCAGGTTGCGATGCCTATGTTGAAAAGCCTTTTGCAGAAACGATGGAAGATAACCGGGCTGCATTGAAAGCTGTAAAAGAAACAGGAAAAATTGTACAGATAGGTTCACAGCGCCGCAGCGGTGCTAATTATCATGCCGCCAATGAATTTATACGATCGGGCAAGTTTGGCCCAATAACAATGGTGGAATTAAGTTGGAATGTAAATCAGCCGGGACGCTGGCGCCGGCCTGAGTTGCTGAAAGTATTGAAGAAAGAAGATACAGACTGGAAACGCTTTTTGATGAATCGCCCGTTTGAAAAATTTGATCCCCGCATATACCTTGAGTATCGATTGTTCTGGCCTTATTCATCAGGGCTTCCCGGCCAGTGGATGAGCCACCAGATAGATACCGTGCATTGGTTTACCGGTTTAACACACCCGCGCAGTGTAATTGCCAACGGTGGTATTTACCAATGGAAAGATGGCCGCCGCAATTGGGATACCATCATGGCTGTTTTCGATTATGGCCCGCAGAACGATCTTTCGCAAGGCTTTCAGGTAACCTTTGGCAGCCGCATGCATAACGGCGAAGAACGGCCGGCAGAAATATACTACTCAAACGGTGGTGAGCTCAATCTTATCACCAATAAAATATCGCATAAGGGTGGACTTACCGAAAAAATGGCCGAAGCCATGAATATGAAAGCCAACCTGCTTACGCCAATGAGTTTGCCCAATAATGAACAGGTGGTGGCATCTGCCAATACAGGCGGCGATATACTCACTTCAAACCACGTTCGTAACTGGATGGAATGCGTACGCAGCCGCAAGCAGCCCAATGCACCTGTTGAAGCAGGTTACTACCACAGTATTGCCAATATTATGACCACCGCCGCTTCTCATGCCGGCTCAAAAGCCACCTTTGATGAGAAGACACAGGAGGTGATGGTGAATGGAAAAGTTTTCAAATACTAATACAAAAAGATACACCAGTATGAACATGATGTGCAAAACGTTTGCTTTCTCTTTTCTTTTATTTCATGCAAAGCCTCATTGGCTCAAAAACATGAACGCTGGAAAACATTATTTGATGGTAAAAGCACTAAAGCCTGGCGCACCGCCAAAGGGAACAGCTTTCCCACTGCATCTCCCGGCTGGATCGTTAAGGAGGGTACATTGACCATTCAGGCAACCGATGGCTCTGAATCGCAACACGCCGGCGATATTGTTACCGTTGATGAATACAGTGCTTTTGAGCTTGTATTCGATTTTAAATTGACCAAAGGCGCTAACAGCGGCGTTAAATATTTTGTTACCGGTAAAGAAAAAACCGGCGCTTCTGCCATTGGCCTCGAGTACCAGATCTTAGACGATGAAGTACACCCCGATGCCAAACTGGGCCGTAATGGCAACCGCACCCTGGCATCGTTATACGACCTGAAAACAAGTGATAAAACCGGCGCCACCCACCCTATTGGCGAATGGAATACCGGAAAGGTGATCGTTTATCCCAACAATCATGTTGAGCATTGGCTCAATGGCGTAAAGGTGTTGGAATATGAGCGTAAAAGCCCCGAGTTTCGTGAGCTGGTTAAAATAAGCAAATACAAGAACTGGGAAAACTTCGGCGAAGCCGATAAAAGACACATCCTTTTACAGGACCATGGTAATGAAGTTAGTTACAGAAATATAAAGATCAGGGCTTTGAAATAAAGCCCCGATTTTTTAATCATTTAAAAGCCTGAAGGTTTTTGGGAGCGCAATCAATTCGGTTGCGCTATTTTTATTTCTTTTAAATTGAAGTTCTACAATGGCCGTTCTTCTTGGCGCCACCTTTGTATCGGAAGCATGCACATGAAATACATAAAACATTTTTCCATTTGCATCCATCAGCACATCGCCATGCCCCGTTCCGTTTATTCCTATATTCTTTGGGGAAATAACAGGACCGTTGCTGCTTTTCGTCCATGGGCCGGTAGGGCTGGTGGCTGTTGCATAACCAATGGCGTAATCGGGATTACGAAAATCATTGGCTGAATAGATCATATAATACAATCCATCGTGCAGGATAACGGTTGGCCCTTCGGTCACTTTCCACTTTACATTTTGAGTATCTTCCCAGGGCAGCGAGGCATTGATACATTCCTTTACCGTAGCAGCATCAATAGATAACAGTTCTTTATCAAGCTCGGCTACAAAAATGCGATTACCATCCTGTAACCTTACATGATATAAAAAGATCTTGCCCGATCGATCAAAGTATATGTAAGGATCTATCATTCTTACCGGCGCATCCAATGGCTTTTGTTCCTTTTGTGTAAATGGTCCCAACGGGCTATTGGCACTGGCGATGGCAATATTTTCATTGGCAGTATATGCCATGTAAAATTTTCCCTGATGTTGTAAGATCTGCGGCGCCCAAAAACCCTTAGTGCCATAGCTTTCACCTTTGCACAATACATAGCCTTCATCTTTCCATACTTTTTTATCTACAGAACTATACGCCTTGAAACCGCTATCTAAATTATGCCCATCGGTGCCGTATAAATAATACTTGCCATCATGAAAAAATATGGTAGGGTCGGCCAGTAACGGATTGCCAGCACTTGCCTGTTGTTCCTTTGAGGTGGTTGGCCCTTCAACAGTTAATATGCCATTGTTTACTTTCATTTTATCAATAAACACCACACGCTCATCGCCGGTTTTACTGGTACGGCCATGGTATACGCACAACATGGTACCATCTGGTGCATAGGTAACGCTGTTATGACCAGTGCCGGTAACAATACCACCTGTTGCAGTATTCTTTTGTAGCACCGGGTTATTAGCTGCCTTGGTAAAAGGCCCCAGCGGACTTTTTGCGGTAGCATACCCAACCGCATAATTTTTACCGCCAAAATAATTGGCCGAGTACATCATGTAGTAGGTATCGTTCTTTTTGAAAATAAACGAACCTTCTGTCCAGCGGCGGTTCACCTCTTTTGAAGTAATCGAACGGCTTTCCCATTCAGCCTGGGGATCGTTCATTTTTACAGGCGGGCGAAGTAACAGCACAGGCTCGCCAATAACACCACTAAAGTCTGGTTTCATTTCTACGCCATACACCCAGCTTTCTTCCACTTCGTTAAACCAGCCTTTTTTACGGGCCCATGTTGCTACTTCACTTTCAACGGAATGTTTGTAGCAACACCTTGAATAATACAAATACGTTTTGCCGTCTTCGGCAAAAAATACATTGGCATCGATTATGGGATAGCCGGGATCAAATACAGGCTTATTTTGAATGTCGACAAATGGCCCGGTTGGTTTATCTGATTCGGCCACGCCAATTTTAAAATTTTCCAATTCCCTGCCCGGGTTCACTTTCCATTGGGCGCTGTAGAACAGGTAATACTTACCGTTGCGCTCATATACTTCGGGCGCCCAGTAAGAATTTTCACCCCAGCCATTTTTATTATTTCCATAATAAACCTGGCCTTCACGCTTCCAGTTTTTTAGATCGGTGGAGGAATAAGCTACAAACCCATTTTCAGCGCCCGCCCCGGTGCCATACATATAATACCGGCCGCCGGTTGTGCGTAAAATAAAGGGATCGCCAAACTGTACATTCAACGGATTACCGTAAGTGCCCTCCTGGGCACTTACGGTAATAAATAGAAAACAAAAAAAGGGTAATAATAAGATTGTACGCATTACTCGGTTTTTCTTATACGTTATTTTTCAAGAAGCGCAGCCACACACCACATGTAAGGCGCCTGCCCATGATAATCGCCTGTTCTGCGAGGCCGGTCGTAATAATATTGTTTATCGTTCTTTTTATTGGTTCCAACGCATACCTCTTTAACACCGCCCTTTTCATCGATATAAGGCACCATGGCCATCCAGGCCTTGCGGGCTACAGGAGCATATTCTTTTGCATTCAGCCATTTTTGTTTTACGCCGGTAATTAATGCAAACGCAAACATCGCCGTTCCTGAGGTCTCAGCCCAGATCTCTTTTTCATCGATCAACTGGTTCCACATACCACCGGGTGATTGAAATTCTTTCAAACTCTTCATCATTGTTTGGTAGCCCTGCATAATACGCGGGCGGTATTGATTATCCTTTGGCAAATAGCGTAACAGTACAGCCATGCCTGCAGCCATCCAACCATTGCCACGGCCCCAGTAAAATGGCACATCCGGCGCATGATAGAAAAGGCCGTTCGGGCGTTGAAGTGTATCTAAATATAACACCATTTCCTTAGCTGCCCTATCAATATATTTTACATCACCGGTTACTCGGTATGCCTGTGTTTGTACAATAGTGATCATATACATATCATCTATCCAAAGGCGTGTTTGCCAGGAGTAGCCTTTTTCGGCCCAGGCCTTTTGATCGGGTTTGGCGTCTTCAGGCACCTCCCACTGTGTATTGGCATAGGGTAGCCCCAGGTCCATATACTTTTTATCTTTTGTTAACAGATACAATTCCAGTGGTAAACTGCCAAACATGTTCAGGTCAACATGGTTTTTAATAGGTAACAGGCTGTCTTCCGTTGTAAACAGCGGCTGAAATCTTTGCTCCAAAGAATCAAACAACAATTTATCGTTGGCCAGTGAAGCATACTTTAGTGAACCTGTCCAATAAAAGGTTTCGGGATAGCTGATCCATTTGCCTGCATGCAGCGCATGTTTGTGGCCTATCAACCGGCCGGCCACTCTTTTACCTACTTCTTCTGGCGTATATCCTTTGGGAAATTTGGTGAGACTGCTTTCCTGGGCAAACAAAAACTGAAAGGGAAGCAACAATAATAATGTAAGTACCTTTTTATACATGAGAATGAATTTCAAAGATTAGTTTTTAAATCTGAAGGCCCATACCTCTGCCAAACCTGGTTGTTTTTGTGAATCATGGCCCGATACGGGAACAAGCTTAAAATATCTGCATTGTTTCTGTGCCGGCAAACTAACATACTGTTTTAACAGATCGATATTATTAAGCGGGAATACACCAAGGCTTTCCCAACTGGTACTATCACTACTTATTTGTATTTCCAGTTCTTTTATTTTACGGTCACCGGCTTTTTGCGAAATAATAAATCCATTCACTTTCGAAACGGCGCCCATATCTACCGAGATCCAATGGTTGGGATAGTCTGTTGGGTTGGTTGAGTAACGGGTGATCCAGTATGTTGACAGGTTATCATCGATCAACCGAATGGCGAGACGGCTATTATTAGTTTCTTCAGAACTGAAGCCGGCAACTGACCATTGGGTTTTAGGATATATTAAACGGTGAGGTTCGCCTGCAGGGCGTAAGATCGGTTGGTTGATGGGTACCGGTTCGCCAAAATTGGGAGTTCCATCTGCATTCCAGGTAAACTTTTGTATCCGGGGGTTGCGTCCATTATTATCGCCGCCGTTGGGAAGATTTCGGGCATGGTAAATGATCCAGTCTTCTGTACCATCGGGCGATTTAAAAAAGCCGTTATGCCCGGTACCGTACGCATTACTTTCAGCCTTCATTGAAAAAACAGGTGTGCTCTTTTTTGTCCAGTTGGCAGCTACCAGCGGGTCACTACCTGGCGCCAGTGTAAGCAAACCGAGGCAATAACCATCTACCCAATAGCCACTGCTGGAGTAAACAACAAACACCTGTCCCTGTGCATTTTTAAGTATTTGTGGCCCTTCGTTAATAGCAGCACCGCCTTTTTCCCAGCTATAGGTAGGCGTGCTTATCATAACCTTTGGTCCTGAAATTGTCCAGGGATTACTCATGGGAGCAATGTAAATATTCTGTGGCGCAGCACCGGCATTACCGCCCGACCATAACATATATAACTGACCGTTATGATCTAGTATAGTACCATCAATAGCCCATTGGTTAGTGGCATCGGCTACCTGCCCCTTAAACACCCAATTGCCCGTTGTGGGTGTGGCATCAGCATTCTCAACAACATACATGCGGTGATTGGCATTTGTACCATTGTCGGCAGCAAAATAAAAGTACCATTTACCGTTTATTTCATGCAATTCGGGCGCCCATACATTTTTTGAATAAGCGGTGCCGGCAGGTGGTGTATATACTTCATACCTGCGCGAAGAGGCAAGCTCCGACATATTCTTTGTTTCCAGAATTACCAGTTTGCTTCCCTGCGTGTAGGTATAATAGTAGGTGCCATTTTTTTGTATTACCCAGGGATCGGGGCCACTGGTTAATACAGGGTTTGTAAATGTACTGTCAGTGATCAGTGCCGACAGATCTTCACCTGGTGGCTCCTCATCAAGGTATATGACTCTATTGCAGGCGGTGTACAGCAAAGCGCCGCCAATAAAACAAGTAATCGTTAGTAACTGTTTCATATGATGGTTTGATTAGTTTCATCATTGATTCACCAGTATAAAATCCTTGAAGAAGGCCGCTTGTTCTACCGGGCCTTTTGAAACCAGGCCTATACGTACAGCCCTGTCCCACGGTGGCAGATATGAGATATCTGCCGCTTCATTATTCAGCTCATTAAATTTTACGCCATCGGTACTGTAGGTAAATGTAACCTGCGTATTGTTTTTTACCTGAGCCCTTATGTTTACGTTTGAAGGTCTCAAAATTTCTTTTTCAGCAATAACCTGCACTTCATCTTTACGCACCTGTATCAACCGAATGGTGTTGCTGTCAATTACCGTATATAAAATGTTTTTATCGTCCCCTATTAAAGCAAGCCCGGCCTGTGCAGTAGAGTTCTTTTGCACAGTAACGGCGGCATAATAGTTACCGGCTAAAATAGATTGGCCAATGTAGGCGCCGGAGGTGGAGGGAAGGGCGTGCAGTTTTAAGGTATTGTTTGCAATATTGTATTGTACATTTTTATAAATGCTCCAATGCCAGTTGCCCGACAGTGTTTGGTTGGAAAAACGATCAACCACTTTTTCGGTCTTTTTTATTTTACCATAATCATTACCATTCAGGAACCGCACCCATCCATCTTCGGTAAACTCAAACTCGTTTAGTAAACCTTGCCGGCCACCGTATGCACCCGTGTTTGTGCTATATGCATGGTAAAGAAAATAATGCCGGCCATTCTTTTGAACGGGTGTTCCATGACCGGGGCATTTCCATTCTGTATTGGCCGCCATCACCGGGTTTTGCGTATATTTTTCCCAGGGGCCAAGCAAATTTTTAGCTCTTGCAATACCGGTCCCATAACTACAACTTCTACCACAGCAGGCGGCTGCCGCATAAAACGCATAATAGTAATCGTTATGCTTTATGATCGAAACGCCTTCTACCAGGCCTTTTTCCCAGGGCACATCGCCACGAAAAAGTTCCTTCTTCTCACCCACCAGGGCCGTTCTGTCTTCCTTTATTTCTGCCGCCCAAATTGGTGTGGGTTTGCCAACACTGTTCCCATCTTCTTTCCATATCAGGTATAGCTTTCCATGCTCATCGCGCATGGGAAAAGCATCTATTGAACCATAGTCCTGGCACATAAGCGGGCCAAGGTCTGTGTATGGGCCTTCTGGTTTATCGGCAACAGCAACGGCAACACAAAGATTTCCGCCTTTTTTATGCGCTGTATAATACATGTATACTTTACCATTATCATACGAAATTTCGGGCGCCCAGAGGTAATAGTCGGCCCAGGCAGGCATTTTTGTAAACACATGACCGGCAGGTTTCCAGTTTACAAGATCGGTGGAGCGGTATAAAGGAAAAGCGGGGAACCAGTTTGAGGTAGTTCCTACTGCCCAATATTCATTACCAATTTTAACTACCGAAGGATCGGGATGATCGCCAGGCAGTACAAGCTGCTGGCCATTACCGCTGAAAATACACAGGAGTAACATCAATGACAAAAACAATCGCATAACCAAAATAAAGCCACCCGTGGCAAATACTTTGTTCAACATTTTGCCGAATTGTACCAAACCGGCACAATTCCTTTTTCAAATGAGTAGTATTTATAATTTCCATTTTTATATATTTGAATGCGGGAATATGCGCTTGCTGTATAACATCATTACTTCAGTATTATCGTTGCTGCTTGTCGCGTCCTCGTCCTTTGGTCAATATTATTTTAAACAATACCAGGTGGATGATGGGCTGGGGCACAATGCAGTAACCTCTATTATTCAAGACAACAAAGGACTGATTTGGATAGGCACCCGCGACGGCATTAATCGCTTTGACGGATACACTTTCAAAACCTGCGAATACAAAAAAAACAAGTTTGGCCGCATAGGAAATAATGTAATAAATTCTATTGCAGAAGATAAAAATGGGATGATATGGGCGGGAACAGGTAAAGGCCTCTTTAAATATGATCCCTACCAGGAACTTTTTTTTGAACTGGAACAAGCGCCTAAAGAATATACCAGCAATCTTCTTATCGACAAAAATAACGACCTGTGGTGCCTGGTAAATTTTTCATTATGCAAATACACCGCTGCTAAAAACAGGTTCGAAAACCTGAAAACTACAGCTTCCTGTATTGCATTTGATGCTGACATGAATTTGTGGCTGGGCGATAATGATGGCAATATTCAAATTTACGATCCACAAAAAACAAATGCGCCCATCAGGATCGTTGATAAAAGCCTTCCCGATAACGCCCGTTCAATAAGCAAAATATACCCGGTTGGCAAGAACGAATTACTCATAGGCTGTTTTAAACAGGGCCTGAAAAGCTACAACATACAAACCGGTAAAGTAAGCTCGCTCTCCCTACGCACCGACAAAAGCGACATCTACGTTCGCGATATTGCTGTTGACAATGACGGCCAATACTGGATCGCCACCGAATCGGGCATCTATATTTATGACCCGGTACATCATGTAAGCAAGAACCTGGTAAAACAACCCGGCTCGCCTTACGCCATCACCGATAATGCGGTTTATACCCTTTGCCGTGACAACCGCGGCGGTATGTGGACCGGTACTTATTTCGGCGGTATTAATTATTGCTCCAAAGACAATTCAAGGTTTGAAAAGTTCTACCCAATACCCGGCATCAATTCGCTATCGGGTGAAGCTGTACGCGAAATATCGGCCGACAGCAATAATAATTTATGGATCGGAACCGAAGATGCAGGCATCAATAAGCTGAATTTAAAGACCGGCAAGATCACTAACTACATTCCTTCGGGAAAAAAACGCTCCATTTCTTACCCCAATGTTCATGGCCTGCTTGCATGGAACAACCAGTTATTTATTGGTCCGTTCTTTCATGGCATGGAAATAATGGATATACCCACCGGGGCCATTACCGACCGCTTTAGATTTGTAGGCAGCAAGAACGACCTGCTCAGTGATTTTGTAATTTGCATTTACAGAACGAAGGATGATCACTTGTTAGTTGGTACCGCGTATCATGGCTCCGGCTTATTTGAATACGACACCCTGCATAAAACATTTAAACGCATTTCACAGATTCCTTATAATTCTTACGTGTTTGATATTTTTGAGGATTCAAAAGGAAATATCTGGACGGGAAGCGTTAACCAGGGCGCATTTTATTATAACCCTAAAACAGGTGCACATGGTAACTTTCGGTTTGGCGACACAGTGAACGGACAAAACACCAATGAATTTGCGGTATATAATATTTTTGAAGGTCACGATCATACACTGTGGTTTGCAACTACCGGTGGCGGGTTAATAAAACTAAGTGCCGATTGGAAGAGCACCAGAAGATATACTACCGAAGACGGTATGCCAACGAATGTACTGTATGGCATACTGGAAGATGATAGCGGCCAGTTGTGGATCAGTTCACTTAAAGGCCTTATACGCTTCAATATGGCTACCTCGGCCATAAAAGTGTATACGCGGGCAAATGGCCTGATAACGGACCAGTTCAATTATAATTCGGCGTACCGGCATACAGATGGAAAAATGTATTTTGGTTCGGTAAAAGGCATGATCGCTTTTGACCCGGCCTCATTCGATCAGAAAGAACCCAGTCCGCCCACTTATATTACCGGTTTCCAGATCGACAATAAAGAAGTGGTCCCCGATTCGGCCAACAGTCCGCTCAAAAGATCTATTCTTTATACCGATACTATAGTTCTTGACTACGATCAAAGCAGTTTCAGTATTGAATTTGCAG
This sequence comes from Niastella sp. OAS944, assembly GCA_024809215.1. Taxonomy (GTDB): domain Bacteria; phylum Bacteroidota; class Bacteroidia; order Chitinophagales; family Chitinophagaceae; genus Niastella. The sequence goes on from JANUBW010000001.1 coordinate 1,887,203, forward strand.
CGCTGAATTTTTCTTCGCCCGAAGTAACAAGATATAAATACTTAATGAAGGGACTCGATAAATCGTGGACCTACCTCAGCACTAACCGTAAGGCCTATTTTACCGATCTTAGTCATGGTAATTATGAATTTATTGTTCAGGCCGAAAGTAATATCGGTAGCTGGGTGGGCAAGGAACGCAAACTGTTTATCAAAATTTTGCCGCCCTTCTGGAAAAGCAATACGGCATATGTTTTATATATTCTGCTATTGGTTACAGCCATATATTTTGCTACCCGTTTATATCGTCAATATCTCGAAAAAAAGAACCTGCGTAAACTGCAATTGTTCGAACTTGAAAAAGAAAAGGAAATATACCAGGCAAAAATTGAGTTCTTTACCAATATCACGCATGAAATACAAACCCCGCTTACACTTATTGCCGGGCCAATAGAGTGGCTGAAGAAAAAATTCAGCAAGGATCCCGAGATCAATAAAACAATTACGATAGCTGAAAAAAATACCAACCGCCTGGTAGAATTAACCAGCCAACTACTTGATTTCCGAAAGACCGAGGCCAGCCAGTTTAGCCTGAACTTTGTAAAAACCGATATTGTTGCCGTTATAACCGATATTGTATCTGGCTTTAAAGTACAGGCCGCTTCCAATAATATTACACTGAATATGGAATTGCCCGCCACTCATTTTATGGCTTATGTTGACAGGGAAGCATTTATTAAAATAAGTACGAATATGGTATCGAATGCTATAAAATATGCTGCAACCAACGCTACCATTCACATAGGTACAGTAGAACCTTCGGCCGATTATTTCACCATTCATTTTATAAATGATGGAAAAGCCATTCCCGAAGAATTCAGACACCGGATCTTTGAGCCCTTTGTAAGGGTCCGTGGCAATAGTAAACCCGGAACAGGTATAGGTTTGTCGATTGCCAAATCGCTAACAGAACTACATAATGGATCGTTACAATTAATTTCAGGCGAGCAAGATTTAATTAAATTTGAATTGCAGATGCCTATACACCAAAAATTTGAGTTTCAATTAAGCAGCTGGAAAAAGATAGAGTAATATGACAGATAGCATCCTTATTATTGATGACAACGAAGACATGCTGGAGTTCTTATCGGTAGTTTTAGGCGATACCTATAAACTGTACCTTGCCGCTAATGGAGAGGTTGCCCAAACTATTTTAGATAATGAAGTGATCAACCTGATCGTATCTGACATTATGATGCCGGGTATCGACGGGTTTGAATTATGCCGCCGCATTAAAAGCAATGTGGAATACTGCCATATTCCCATTATCCTGTTAACCTCAAAGAATACTTACGCAGCTCATATAGAAGGATTGGAAGTAGGTGCAGATGCATATATACAAAAGCCTTTTTCATCGGAATTGTTACAGGTGCAGATTGCCAACCTGCTGAAGAACCGCCGAAAGATAAAAGATCATTTTGCCAGTTCGCCATTTGATGATGTGGGTGTAATGGCGCATTCAAAAACGGATGAAGCTTTTCTAAAAAAACTTGATGAATATATAAAGCTCAATATAAAAGACCCCAATATCGACATAGATATGCTGGCCGAGCATATGTATATGAGCCGTACTACATTTTATCGCAAAATAAAATCGCTTTCATCCTTATCGCCAAAAGAACTGATTGATATAACGCGGCTGAAAAAAGCTGCCGGGCTGATTGCTGAAAATGAATTTTCATTATTCGAGATCTCAAAAAAAGTGGGTTATAGCTCGCAAAGTCTTTTCACCCGCAACTTTCAAAAGTATTTTAAGATGTCGCCTGTTGAGTATTTTCAGTCGTTGCCAAGGAAATAAAAAACCTTCCCCGAATGCATGGAGGAAGGTGCTGGCCTTTTTCATTTTTTGCCCGGTAACCATCGTTTGTCATGTTTATTATATACTGCACTTTCGGAAATATGTGCAGATTTTCCCATTTGATATAGGTTAAACTTTCTGAATGGTCCTGTAAAATTACCAGCCAGGAGCGGGTTTTGCGAGGTTGTAGACGATTTGTAGACGCAGCCTATTCAGCAATTGAGCTATTTTTGAATGGATTTAATATAATTAACACATGACAAATAAAATTTTCTTTGCCAAAAGCGATAGCCCTAAAATGATCAAGGCATTTACCGATGCTCAAAACACCTTTAAATATTTATGGCGGGAATTGAGTTGGGAATACCGCAGAATTGTGCCGGCGTTGGAAGTAGCCTGTGTGAAAGTCGCTTTTTCTGAACAGATAGACCCGGATGAAGAGCCTACGGTAGAACACATGTGGATCAATGATATTATGTTCGACGGCGAAGTAATAAAAGGTACCCTGATCAATACGCCCGGTGAACTTACCAATATTGAAAACGGCGATGAGGTTACCATACCGTTAAATCAGATCAGCGACTGGCTTTTTGCAACCCAGGGAAAAACATATGGTGGTTTTACCATACAGGCCATGCGTTCAGATATGAACAAAGCGGCGCGAGCGGAACATGACGAGGCCTGGGGCTTGGATTTTGGCGACTATAATGACATATTATTAGTGTACGAACAAAAAGAACATCCTGAGAATTTGATCGACCACCCCATGTCCAGAAACACGAAAGAAAAGCTGGAAGAGTTTATCAAAGAGTATCCTGGGGAATTAACAGCTGCAGATGAATTTGGTTATTCGATACTTCATAAAGAGACAATTGCCGGTAATTTGACGTCGGTAGAAGTTTTATTATCATTGGGAGCCGATAAAACCCAAAAAACTATTTACGGAAAAACAGCTTTAGACCTTGCCAGGCAGCTGGAATGGGAGCATATTGTAGCATTACTCGAGAAATAAACATGTAACGCAAACCTATGACAGAAACAATAAAATACAAAGGACTCTACAAAGACAGTTTTGGATCATTGGAAATCGATATAGAAAATGATTTTAACATGTTGTCGATGACAATTGACGGAGTTGAATTTTGTGGTCCCGAATTTTCTGACATGGCTATTCTTAATAAGGCTAAATATTCCAATGAGCAACTTAAAAGATTTACATTTCATCCATTACGTGTTTATCAAACAAACAATATTTTAGAATCACTTTGTAATTGTTCATTGGAAATAGTTTTTCCGCAGGTGATCATTGATAAATTAAATCATGCTGAGTTTTATACAAACTTAAAAATTGAATATTCTTTGGGGAATGTAAGACCCGTACCGGGGACTGGGATCGAGCATGAGAAAGTGAAGCTTACGTTAACAATAGACGACAAATTATATACAGGAGAAGGCGACTACATTGAAATAGCCTTCAATCAAATTCGCGACCAGTTTGCAGACAAATTACAATTTAAAAATTGTTATGGTTGCATGTATGGAGATTATAGCGTTTATGGACAAAGTAGTTTTGGGTCAATGCTTTGCTTTTTGACCCAAAAAGAGAGATACAGTAAAGTGACCACCAAAGATGAGTATATGGAACTTGATAATGCAGACAGACAAGTGCAGGAAATATACTGTTGTGACCAATTTGAGATAAGGAAATGTGGGGCTGGTTATCGTGGGTGACAGTATTAGAAATAATAAAGGATGAACCCCGGCGGTACCGCCGGGGTTGCTTTTTATCGTTGTATTAATTATTCAAGCACCATTACAAATCCACCATTTGCATTCATGGTAATATTACAGTTCTTTTGATTTGCGGCATTAAGATTGTTCATCGAAAATAATTCACTGTTGGTTCCATCTGTGATCAGCGTTGCCTTGCCTTTCTTAAATGCAGTAATGTCAAGGCTGAGCTTCCTTTCATTTTTATCGCCATTAATACCCGCAATGTACCACCGGCTACCGCTTCGTCTGGCAATGACGGCATATTGCCCCGGATAGCCTTCCAAAAATTTTACATCGTCCCAATTGTCAGGAAGCTTTCTTAAAAACGCTTTCACCTCATTGGGTACCTGCACCATTCCTTCAGGCGCCTGAGCATAATGTTGTATGCCTGATAAGAATAATACCGAAAGGGCCAGTTCAAAGGCGGGCGTGGTTTTTCTGGTACAATTAGACGATGTAAGTCCGGTAAGGTTCATAGGTGTAAAATCCATGGGGTCGAATGCGTTTCGCGTGAACGGCAACATAGCGCAATGGTTGGCCTGCTTATCGGCTGCACTCTGGTCAAATGTCACCATCTCCATTCCATATATTGCTTCGGCTGTCATAAGATGAGGATATGTTCTTTGCCAGCCTCTTGGCAATGTAGCACCATGAAAATTTACAAGCAACTTATATTTGGCAGCATCATTCAAAATGTCAACGTAATATTTGATCATGCTCTGGCCATCTCCGCCGAAGAAATCGATCTTTACACCTTTGATGCCCATTGCCTGCAGCCGGCTGAATTCTTTTTCTCTTCCTTCGCTGGTAAGCAATACATCTTTAGGATGATACGCTACCGTGTTCCAGTCACCTGCAGAATTGTACCATAACAGCAATCCAACATTCTTTTGTTTTGCATACGCCGACAGTTCAGCTACTTTGTCGTATCCTATTTTAGTATCCCAGTCTGCATCTATGAGGCAATATTGCCAGTGCATGTCAGCGGCATAATCAATATATTTTTTTTGTTCATTGTATGTAATGTTGTCATCCTTGCTATTGATCCAACTCCAGCTGGCTTTACCGGGTTTTACAAAAGAGGCATCCTTTAACACAGCAGTTGGCGACAGATCGGTACCCAGGGTTGATTCTGCAATGGTTTTCAAACTTCCCATTGTTATAATACGCCAGGGTGTAAGCCAGGCCTTATTGTTTTCGGGTAAATAGCCACCGCCTGTAAACACTTCCCGCGGATCGGCAAAGCCTATTGAATAAACAGCCGAAGCTGAATCATTGATCAACCTGGTGCCGCAATAAGTACCATCAAGCGCCGCTTCGGTGATCAATACCCAGGTATTATTAGTTTTAAATAAAGCAGGGTATACCCAACCTGACTTTAACGGCGATACCGTGCCGGCGGAAATGTTCTGCAAATAATGTTCTTCATAAGAGGGATGACAACGCTGCCAACCAGTTTTTGCTTCACTCATGGGTTGCAACCAGGCTTTCGTTTCCTTGTCGAATGCAAATGAGGAACGTTCTTCAACTATGGTTTCTTTATTTTTTATCCAGGGAAAAGAATACCGGAAAGCCGCTCCGTCGTTGGATAACCTGAAAATGAGGTCCATTTTTTTCTGTTCTTCATTAGCAAAAGACAACACTAATTGATTGGCCTGGTAAAGAATGCTGCTTTTTTTTGCATTCTTAGTTTGATAGTTATCTGTTATACGTTCCGGTTTTGATGAGCTTACCAGTTTCATGCCATGGGTAAAATTATGCCCCTTCATCATAACACCTAAAGCCGAAGGTTGAATGACGTTAACGCCGGACCGTTGTACACTGTATTGTATTTCACCCGAAGCTGATAAGGATACATGCAGTACAATGGATTTGTTAGGACTTTCCAGTTTCGCTACCTGTTGTGCCTGCGCAGCCAGATTAGTGATGGCAATAACTGATGCAATCGTTGCAGATATGAGTTTCCTGATAAACATTATGGTTGTTTTATGAGAAGTCTTTTATGGGAAGCAAAATTAACAGCTGGTCACTGAAAACAGCGCATCCAAATGTTACAAATCGGGTATCGAAATGTTTACATTTTTTGTTTTGAGGCTTGCCGGCTTCAAATCCGACGATGTAGCCGTCAATATAATATCCCCGGGCTCCTGCGTTGTTTGGATGATCACCTGCGCCAGGCCGTTGAAGAGTTTTCGCTTCCAGGTTCCGGCAGGTATAACAAGCTGAATCAAACCGGGATCGGTGTTCACATTGTCCCACTCATATTGCTTTGGGATGGGCGTAGCCACTATGGCAATTACATTTTTGCCAGGCCGCAGCATGCTTGCATGTAACCGGTAACCAGCCGCGGTTTCATGTTCTTTTTGGCTGCGTGCAATTTCTTTACCATTTATGTAAAGCGATTGTTCACGGCCAATATTTTTATAAAACAACGTAATGGTTGATGAATCATACTTTTGTGGAAGCATAAAGCTGCCCCGATATACATAAGCCTTCGCCAGCTTTTTATAATCCCGGTCTTTGAAAGCCTCTTTCCAGTTTGTATCATCTACCGCCAAACCTGTTTCGTTCGTAACATCCATACTATCAACAGCTTTCTCTTTCAGATCTTCGATCCTGATAGTTTGAAGCGTTTCAATGAACCTGTCTTTTTCAAGCGATGTGGGATCGCCGTTACCGACGCCAATTATTTTACCAGGTCCCTGAACAGAAAAACTAATTTCGTTATCTGCCGTTGGCACGGCAAGACTGTTTTTATCGATCGCTTGCACCGTAACAATGGCTATGTCGTTACAACCTGCTGTAAGTGAAACCTTGTGACCGGTTAACCGTATTGATTCAGGTTCTGCAGTCGTTTGAACCACATCGGTCAGCAGCTTTTTTCCGGCTTTGTATCCAACTGCTTCCAGTTTACCGGGCGTATAAGCTACTGTCCATTCGAGGTGTCCATTGATTGTCATTTTTTTTCTTCCAAGGCTCTTTTTATTCAGGAAGAGTTCTACTTCGTCGCAATTGCTGTAAGCCCACACATCGATCTTTTTTCCCTCCTGCCCTTTCCAGTTCCAGTGTGGCAGCAGGTGCAAAACGGGTTGTTTTCCCCACCATGACCTCAAATACCAGGCATTATCTTTTGGAAAACCACAATTATCCAACATGCCGAAATAAGATGTAACAGAAGGCCAGCCGTATGGAGTTGGTTCACCCCGGTAGTCAAAACCGGTCCAGATAAACATTCCGGCGAGGTATGGCCTTTCTGCATAAAACCTCCACCCTTCTTCAATGCTATAAAAAGTTGATCGCGGCTTTCGATCATAAGCTGCCTGATAATGCTTGTTATCGTCGGTTATATAAATACCTCTTGTGGCAAAGGTTGACCCTTCTTCTGTACCCATGCCAGGCTGGTTTGGAAACCGCTTCCGATGCGCATCAATATCACCATTACCAAGGTAATTAAAGCCCATTACCTGCAACACATTGGAAATACCGCTGCGGAAACCTCCACTGATGCCTGCTGTTGCAGGGCGTGTACTATCTATACTATTGGCATAAGCCTGCAAGGTTGCAGCTATGCGTTCACCGGTAATATTGTTCTCAATGGCCCATTCTTCATTTCCAACCGACCAGCTGATCACAGAAGGATGGTTGCGGTCGCGAACGATCATTCGCTTCAGTTCATTCAACCCATCGGCTGTGGCACGCATCAACCGGTTCTCATCGAGCACCAACATACCTAACCGGTCACAGGCATCTAACAATTCGGGCGTGGGCGGATGATGCGAACAGCGGTAAGCGTTAGCTCCAAGGTCTTTGAGGGTTTTAATGCGCCAGTACTGCAATTCGTCGGGTATGGCAGTACCAACGCCCGCATGGTCCTGGTGATTATTGGTGCCTTTCAGTTTCACCTGCTTTCCATTCAGGAAAAAACCTGCTGAGGCGTCAAAGCGAATCGTGCGAATGCCAAAGGTAGTTTGGTACAGATCTATTGAATCTCCCCTTTCTTTAATGCTGGTAACCAGCCTGTACAAATAAGGAGCATCAATATCCCACAGCTTTGCATCATTTACAGAAAGATGCGTACTGATCTCCCTGGTTTGAAAAGGCGCCAGCGAAACAGCGGTATTTGTTTTAGTGGTAATAATTTTTCCTTCAGCATCGAAAATGGTTTGTATCACATCAATGGTCTTGCTTTCTTTTGCTTCATTGATAACATCTGTTTTAACGCTCACCACTGCGTTCTGCCCCTGTACCTGCGAGGTAACGAATGTACCATTCGCCGCTACATGCACGGGCGCCGTTTTAGTAAGCCAAACATGGCGATAAATACCAGCTCCTTCATAAAACCAGCCTTCTTCCATAGTTGCATCCACCCGTACCGCAATCACATTATTGCCGCCATAGTTCAATACATCAGTGATATCATATTGGAAACTACTATATCCGCTTTGTTCTGTACCGAGGTAATGCCCATTTACCCACACGATGGAATTGCGGAAAACACCATCAAAAACAATTGACAGCCGCTTACCAACATCAGCAGCTGGTATTGTAAATGTTTTTCGATACCAGCCAACACTTCGCTCAGGGAACGCCCGGCCAATGGCTTTGAACCCATGACTAAAGCTGGCATCGGGACTAAACTTCTGTTCAACCGCCCAATCATGTGGCAGATCCAGCTTACGCCATGCGCGATCATCAAAACCCGATGCGGCAGCTCCATCTCCGGAACCGGCCTTGGCTAAATAAGAAAAATAAGCTGTACCTGTACCAAAGTCCGCCTTAACATCATATGGATGACCAAAAGCAAAACGCCAGTCATGGTCCATTGACAAACGTTCTCTTTTCACTTCTTTTTGCTGTGAATAGGTATCTAAAACGGAAAGACTAAAGAGTATTAGTAAAAAAAGGTTCTTATAATAATTCATACATGAATATACTATGCAAAAAACTGGGAATGCTTCGCTGGAAGCATCCCCAATAAGTGGTAAAATATCTGTTATTTAACGATCAGCTTCCTGGTGAAACTAAGACCTTTCGAATTTATTCTCACATGATAAAGCCCTGCCTTTAACCGCGCATCTATCTCTATTCTGTTATTGCCTTTAGCCACTTTTTCATAGATCATTCTGCCCAGGTTATCATAAATTTTCACGACCGCATTGTCCACGATCTCCGGAAGAAGGATGGTAAACCTTCCCGCATTGGCCGGATTCGGATACAGGCTAATAGCATGCTCACTCATGTTGACTTGCGTTGACATTCTGGCGCCGCCTGCTCCCGGAATGAACGGAGAGAGATAGTTTCCGGCGATCACCTGTTGTGTAATGCCGGGGCCCTGCCAGGCTACCGCTATATTATCGCCACCACTGCCTTCCTTATGAAGCACTTCAATATAGTATTTCTGTCCGGCAACCAGGTTAATTGTAGCAGACTGTTGTGTGCTGTATTTATTCCATTCTCTCGAATTCGTCCAGCCGTTTACGTAGGCAATCCTTGTTGCACTGGCCGGGTTGTCGCTGGTGCTCAGGTATAATTCAGTGTTGTCATCGCCCGCTACCCAGAAGGTGTAGCTGCCGCTTGCAGTAGGATGAATATAGCCGCGGATCCTGGTCCCATAGTTATCTGCCCAGTTTGTGGGCGCTTCGAAGCTGGTGAGCTGGCCGCTACCCGAAGGATTGTTGGGATAATTGCTATTGGAGGTGAGGCTACTAATTGCAGTTCCGCTGATACCTGTCCAGTATTCTCTTAGTATGGAGCCTGTAACGGTAACGGTAAACGTCTGCGTACTTTGGCATCCGCCGCTATTGGTATAGGTGGCCACATAGTTCCCGGCCTGGTTCACCTGGATATTTGAAATACCTGCCTCACGCGTAGTAGCACTAAAATTATTCGGGCCGCTCCAGCTCCACGAACCACCCGTTACAGGTTGGGGGCCAAACAGCACACTGCCACCGGCAGCTAAAGAACCACTTGCTGTCTGCTGCCAGCTTCCACCATTAAGCTGTACATACGGGGTAATGGTAGAAGGTGTACAGGTAGCAGGCTCCCAGTAAATCAACCCTCTTCCGCCGTTGGAGGCCATATATACCCTTCCGGCCACGTTCATGTCGCCGACGAGCAATGGCGCGCCTGCGAATTGATGGGCGTCATCATTTATCTTGAGCCAGGTAGCACCCTGGTCTGTTGATCTGAAAAGGCCCGTTACGCCCGACACCGTTCCCCAGATGAAAACAGTAGGATAGGCAGCTCCGGGCATCGCTTTTCCTATGCCAACCGTTTTGCAATAAGTTACATTGGAAAGATTCGTATAAGCCACTCCGGCATTGGTAGAATATCTCAATCCATTGCCGCCGAGCGGCACCCATACATGTCCTTCAAAGCCTGGCACTGTACGGATCCAGGTTGTTTCCCAGGGATAATTCGCCGTTGTGCTACCCGGTGTACCTGCTACTGAAAAACTAACTCCTTTATTGGTGCTCCGGAGCATTTGTCCGTTGGTAGGATTATAGATATAGAAATTGTTAGCATTTACCTGGTCAGCCACAGGAATAGCATCTCCAAATGAAACACCCGAACAAGCCGACCAGTTTGATCCGTTGTTGGTGGTATAGTAGGTTGTTGTTGAACGGTAGGGACAGTGCAGGATAGTGCCGCCATCAGCGCTGATGCCTACCTTTCCATCATTACCCATATTCGTGGCGCATCCCGTCCAGGTAGCGCCCTTATCGTTGGAATAGTAAACAACGTTTCCTCCGTTAGAAGCTCTTACTACCCTGTTTGTGTTGCCGGCCGCATAAGCAATGCTCTGGTTATTCCCGTCTGTAGGAGAAAGTCTTACCTGCGGAAAAGCAGTGAGCGGCTCATGCACAAAGCCTGTTACGTCGCCAAAAGAGGTGATCACCGAGCCTCCGGGAATACTTATCGCGTCAAGTAATGCGGTTTCTTCAATGCCAACCACATCATATTTCCAGGAAGTATTCGTAGCTGTAATATCAGAACATGTATACACGCCGCCTCCCCCTATTACGCGCACCTTATTAAGATTGGCCTGATCAAATTCAATGCAGTCCATCCAGTTAACTGCGCCACAGCAAGACCAGCCCATGCCGTTAGCATCATAGGTGGCATTGGTGCCATTCTTTAGTGTCCAGGTCGTTCCACCATCGGTGGTGAGGAAAATATAGTCTCCCCAGCCGGTACCAAACTGGTTGTTAGTATAACTGCCACAAGAAGAAACTATCACCCTGTTTACATTAGTCGGGTCTATACTTACTCCGCCGTATGAATGGTCCTTCCAACTGGCAGGGGTAACGTTTGTCCACACACCGGTGGCCGTGTTGAGCTTATATAACTTTCCATTTCCATTAGGAGATTGCGGACCTTCATCTTCTGAATAGGTAACATACATAGTAGATCCCTGCAGGGCAGCCCGGTGTGGCATAAAATCGGTGGTGGGGGAAATATCGGTAAAGCTGGCGCCCCCGTTTGTACTCTTGTAGAGGGTTGCGCCACCGACGCGGGAAACACCGATGTAAATAGTTTGAGTTGCTCCATTCACTACGCTGCCTGAAGGATCAAAAAGCACAAAACAAATGCCGTTACCGTTGGTTGTGGTAGTTACACCGCTCCAGGTCTGGCTCCAGGTAACGCCGGCATCTGTACTCTTCCACAATCCGTTCGCCCTTGTGCCACAGAATAGTATATTACTGTTTTTTGGGTCAACTGCCAATCGTTCACCGTTACCGCGCCCACTTCCATTTCCATGCACTTTAAACGTATTGGTTAGGTCTGTATAAGTAAAAGTATTTCCTTTATCGGTGGACTTTAAGATAGCAGACTTTCCGTTGCCAACATAATTGGTTCCGCAGAGCATATAAACATTATTTGCATTCTGCGGATCAAGCGCCAGGGCTTCCACGCCATAAAGGTCACTTTGTGAATCGCCAAGCCAATCGAGCAATTGAACCCATTTGTTATTGACGGCATCCCAGCGGTAAGCGCCGCCCACATCGGTACGGCAATACCTGTCGCCAGTTGTTTTGTGGGTGATGATCCCCGTTACAAAGCCGCCACCGCCAATAGGAGCATGCTTAAAGACATAGCCGGGGGTTTGCGAGTATAAGTTAATGGACATAACCAGTCCGGAAACAAAAAGTACTGCTACTTTTAGTTTACATAGTGATAGTAATTTTTTTTTCATAAAGTTTCAATCGTTTAATTTTTATCAAAATATCTCTATTTGGCTCCTGCCAAAAGAGCGTCAATCGTACGCTGATCTTTTACTATAAGGGTTTTTCTATCCAAAGCGGCGCCTATATCCCACCAGAAAGGTTTTATTCCACGTGCCAATGCCTCTTTCGTTGTAAAGTTTATCCAATAGTCCACCGAAGCGTTATGCAGGGCAAGCTCTTTGGGAACATGAGCGTTATTATCACGTCTGTAAGCGCCATACTCGCCCATGATCACCGGAATTCCTTTATCAACAAATTTTGTCTTCATTCTATTGTAGTCAGCAATCTGATCGTTCTCTTCTCCGTAGGTAGCATTACGGTCAGGCTCAATGGTTGAATGATACCCATTGCCCCAGTAGTAAGCCATTTTACCCCAGCTCACGTCCTCATTCAGAAAACAAAACTGTGATGGCATATAATTATGCACTTCTACCATCAGGCGGTTGGCCACCGGATCTTTAGGAAGTGTATTCATCAGATCAGCTGTCAATGTGGCGTTTGTATTCGGCCCCTGAACAATAAGGACGCGGTGACTGTTCCTTCCGCCTGTAGCACGAACGGCATTTACGAACGTTTGGTGGTATGATGCCAGCACGGCCATCTTCTCCTCATTATCAGCAGCCGGTTCATTAGCGCTGGCAAACATAAGATGCTCATCAAAGTCGCGCATGTTGGTAGCGATCTGTTCCCATAATGCTTTTTGTTTAGCATTGACTGAATCCTGCTTTAGTTGAGTGATATTATTCTCCAGCCAGCCACCGTCCCAATGAATATTCAGCATAACATACAAGCCGTTATTGACACAATAACCAACAACCTCTTTAACTCTGTTCATCCAGCTTTGATCTATGTGTGCAGTGGCTTTGTTATCAAGGTGCGTATTCCATGCACACGGAATGCGGATAGCAGTAAAGCCCAATTGCTTTACTGTTCTCACATACGACTCGGTGATCAGCGGGTTGCCCCATGCGGTTTCACCGCCGATAGCTTCCATTGTATTACCAATGTTCCAGCCCAGTTTGAATTTGGCAGCCAGTTGTACAGCGGTGCTCATTCCTGCTGAATCAGGCGCTTTGGGCGATGTGTTATAAGATGGATACCCACCACCGGTGGCAAAAGTATCCGATGGTGAAGCGGCGCGCTCCGGAGCAAGCGCATTGCCATTTTTATGACAGTTTGTAAAAATCAGTACGGCAATAACAAGCCTTATTATTTTGGCCCTGGAGATAAAAAATCCGGAAACAAAAGTTGATATATCCTTTTGTTTACATAGTGTAGGTAATATTTTCATAAAGCAATCCTTCTGGTAGTTATATGCCGTAAAACTACCGGGATGTTCTTTGAGCGAGGGACCTCAAATGTTGCAGATTATGGCCCGAAATGTTACAGACCAGATGACTGCATGGAAATCAATCAACTGCAAGATCCGGTGCTAATGAGATCAGCAACAAAGAAAACAAAACAGATATTATTGTAAAACCGGATTTGAAATAGCTAAAAGGGACTTTTCGATGAGATCACGAAAAGTCCCGGCGGGTAATCTGTTTATTGTTGTTTTATAAAGCTTATAATTTCGCTGCCGGCATGAATGTAATACTGCCCTGTGGCAAGCCCAGTGATATCTATTGCATTTGATAAAGTGCTGCCGGAAGATCGCAATGAAATCGTTTTTACCATGCGCCCCATTCCATCAATTATTTTAAACGATACGGCTCCTGTTGGCATCTGTAACTGAACATTCACCACATCTTTAACCGGGTTAGGAAAGATGGTAATAGATGCATTTTTATCGTAACGTATGGGTACCATTTTGCTGTAGGAATAATCGCCGTTACCGGCTAATGAAACATTTTATACCCCATCTGCTTCTATATATTTATAATCCTATTAAGATCTATTGCATAGGCACCAACGACGCAGCAAACCCACCCCTGCGAAGCAACTTTACATCAACAGAACCTGATTGATCTACAACCAGGTATTGCGTTGCAAAAGCTTTATCGTGCTTTCCATCAGCTATCAAAGTGAGTTTATATTTTACCCCATCAGGTAAAAAATCGAATTTTACGGTTTTGGTTTTTTCTTTTTGCTCTCCATTGATGCCGCCTATATACCAATCATTTCCTTTGCGGCGGGCCATGATCACCTCCTTACCGGGATAACCATCCAGCAATTTGATATCATCCCAGGCATTGGGCACATGCTTTAAAAATGTTTTGGCGGCGTCGGGAAGCTCATAATAGCCTTCGGGCCGGTCGGCCATGTGTTGCATGCCCGATTCAAACAATACACTTAATGCCAGTTCATGCCCATACGAAGTAATATGCGGGTATTGCGAATTGGTAAATGTAACAGGGGTATAGTCCATTGGGCCAACTACGTTGCGGGTGAAAGGTAGAGTGGCATTATGTTCAGGAGCAGGGAGCGTAAAGTCAGGCGTGTTGTTGTACCACTCGGCGCCACGCACGGCTTCGTGCGTCATGAGGTTGGGATAGGTTCTTTCCCACCCTCTTGGCACAATGCAGCCATGAAAGTAAACCATCATTTCAAATTGAGCTGCATCTTCTAATATGTCCAAATAATATTTGATCATATCCTGCTTCTCACTTTCGAAGAAATCGACCTTCACGCCGGCAAATCCCAGTTTTTTCAGCTTCGTAAATTCCTCCACCCGGTTTTGGTGCGTAAGCATCCGGTCGCGGGGTGTGGCAGTAACATAAGTATGCGGTCCGCCTGAATTGTACCAGATCAAGGGCTTTATGCCTTTTGAGGTGATATACTTTACCGCATCTTCCAGCCTACCCCCATTACCCATTGCATCCCATTCCCAATCGAGCAATGTATAAGGCCAGCCCATTTCGGCAGCGAGATCGGCAAACTCACAAACAGTTTTATAATCTTTGGTGCCATGATTGCTCGCCCAATAATTCCATGAGGCTATTCCGGGTTTTATCCAGCTTGTATTTTTTATAACTGATGGCTCAGCAACATCATTCACTAAAGTAGACGCCACTATATCGGCAAGTGTTCCCATAACGATCACCCGCCAGGGCGATTTCCAGGGAAGCGTTATAGCAGGTGTGGACTCTCCCAGTCCTCTTCCATCTTTTGGATCTGGAAAGGTGAGTTTGTATTTCTCAGCATCAGCGGCATTGCTTAATTTGGTACCGCAGTAATTCCTGTTCACATCGGCTTCATGCAATAAGAACCAGCAATCATTATTTTCTGTATTAAAAAGCGCAGGGTAACCCCATTCGCCTGAAAGTGTTTTGTCCTTGTTCATTGCGGTATAAAGACCCTCGTTGGCAGCAGTCCATTTTTCCATCCATCGGGTGGTTTCTTTTGGAACAGCATAGGATGTCAATTCATCTTTAACGATAAATGATCCTTGTTTTTCAGGAAACTCATAACGAAAAACAAGGCCATCATTGTAAGCCCTGATGATGATATTGAGTTTTGCTTTCGTTGGATTTTCAAAAGAAACCACTACCTCATTTGCAGCGTTTTTGCAAACAGATCTTTTGCCGTGCAGCGCCGTGTATTCTTCCTTAATTAAAATTGGTTTTCCTGTTTTCAAAAATCTTAAGTCCTTTGAAAAATCCTGATCGCTGCGCGATAAACCTATATCAATACGGGGAATAGCTTCTGTAATTTTTCCATTGTTATTGAAAGATGCTTTTATATACCACTCGCCAACATCATTGCTTTGCTTATTATAAAGTTCTACAACGATCTTTTGATTGGGAGACTGAATAACTGCTTTTTGTGCAAGTATTATGCTGCTGAACGCTGAGAACAGCATTACAAGAACTAACTGACGCTTCATACTTTTGCCTGCTTCTTAAAATTTTACGACTACTTTTTTTCCTGTATAGTTGACTGGCTTATTTGCCTGGCTCGTTACAATCACAATGTTGAATTTTCTTTCATTAAGCATTCCCGGGAACGAACCATTTCTGTCGCTGATGGTCAAATTCCTTTTTGCATCGTCCCAGGTGAAAGTTATGGTTGAATAAACTCCCTTCTCATAATTGTAATTATCATTCTCATCTTCGTACAAAACAAATTTTCCGTTTGCGCCGGGATAGATCCTTATTTCAAGGTTGTCCCATTTTTTCTCTTCGGCATATTGAACAGAAGGGCCTACAGGAATTACAGAACCTGCTTTCACATAAAGAGGAATGATCTCGAGCGGCGTTTGCCTGCTCACTTTATTACCGCCTGAAAATCTTTCAGCAGTCCAGAAATCATACCAGTCAACACCTGCAGGCAAATAGGTTTCTTTTGACCCGGTGGCACTGAAGTCTTCTGCACCCGCCTTAACATACATTGCGTTGGTGACAGGACTTACCAGCAGCGATTTACCAAACATATATTCATCGTTAAGATCCAAAGCCTTTTTGTCTTTTGGGAAATCCATCACCAGCCCACGCATCATGCTCGATTGACTGGCTGTAATCTCCCATGAGGTAGAATAGATATAAGGCAATAAATGATAACGCAGGTTGATGTATTTTTCAATAGCATCGTAGTATTTGCTTCCTTTCTGTCCGAATTGATAAATTTCCCTTGGCGCATCTGCACCATGCGAACGCATCATGGGAGTGAAAGTTCCAAACTGCAGCCAGCGAACATATAATTCACGATACTCGGGGTCTTCCAGTTTTCTTTTAAATCTGTTAAGAAAGAATCCGCCTATATCGGCATTCCAATAAGGAATACCGGTAAGTGAGAAATTCAGACCTGCAGCAATCTGGTTCTTCAATGCACTCCATGACGAAGTTACATCACCCGACCAGGTATTAGCTCCATACCGTTGCTGGCCGGCAAATGCTGAACGCGTAAGGATAAACACCCTTTTGCCGGAATCAACTGCACGCTGGTGCGTTGACACGCCGCCGACAGTCATTAAAGGAAAGGCATTGCGAACTTTCCTGAATGACCCCAAATAAGTTTTATTATCAAAGTCTGACGGTTTCGGATTAAGATGATCTGGTTCCGATGAATCCATCCACCAGCCATCCAGCCCGAGCTTATACATTTCTGCCAAATATTTCCAGTAAATATCACGGGCGGCCGGATTGTAGGGATCATATACTCGAACACCAGAGGGATAATCACGTCTTACAGGCCATTTTTCAGAACCAGACTCGGGCCAGGTTGTAAAATTCATCAACGCCCCTATCTTATCCAACTCTTTGTATTGCTTGGTATGGGGGCCAAACGAATTCCAGATAGAAATGATCATGTGTGCCTTCATGTTGTGCACATCGCTCACCATCTTTTTGGGATCCGGGAATTCGGGATTTAAAAAATCCATGGCGTTCCACAAATAGTTGCTTCCCCAGTATTGCCAGTCCTGTATAATACCGTCAAGAGGCACGCCCAACTTTCGGTATTCCTTTACTACATCTACCAGTTCATCCTGGCTTTTATATCTTTCTTTGCTTTGCCAAAAGCCGTAGGTCCACAAGGGGAACATGGGCGCCTGCCCCGTCAGTTCACGCATACGTGCAATTACACCATCCGCATTACCGCCGTACATGAAATAATAATCAACACAATCGCCAACATCCGATTTAAATGATGTGCCTTCGGTATTATCAGTAAACACCGTGGGAGAATAATTATCCCAAAATACACCATACCCTTTTACTGATTGAAAAAATGGAATGTAATCATCGAGGTTTCCCTGCACCATGTTAAGGGTTACATTACGCTGACTCATTTTGCCCTGCTGCTGTTGACCAAGGCCATAAATGGGTTCATCGTTGTCCAGTGCAAATGATTGTTGAACGGTTAAAGTATTGTTGCCTGCATCATTGATGGGTGTGAACTTTACGCCGGACTGTTTTTCTTTCAGCAATAATTCACCATTTACTGATGAATAATTTATATCACCGGTTTTCAGGTTAAGCGCAACATTGAGTGTTGAACTTCTTAAATTTACTACATCACCCTGCTGCTTAACGTTGAACGTTGTTTTTTTAGGCTCTGTGATAACGGAAAGACTTTCTTTAATGAAACTGCGGCCCTCAGGCGATTTCAGCACTCTTACAATTGAAGGACCATAATATTGAATTTCGATGGCAGTGGAATTGATCACTGTTTTAATTCCAAGATCTGTTTTTTGAAAGGATTGTGCGTTACTGCTATTGTTAATGGATAAAGCAGTTAACAACAAAAAAATTATGCTCAATTTCATGATGGCCTTATAGTTTTACTTAAAGTGTTGTTATTGCAATCGGAGCTCAAAACTCAATCATTTTGCCCAAGCCTCGCCTTCCGGCGTACGCCTCCATTTGAAATAAGCATCCAATACTTCAAGCGATTTTGCACTGGGTACCGGCCCCATATGAGGCGTTTGATTGAAGTGCATCACTACAGGCACCTTATTACTGAATGCAGGCCAGTCGGGAAGTCCATTACCATTGGGATTACCATTCTTTGCAAAGTTCGTCCAGTAAGTGGCCATAGCATCAGCTATTTGCAAATCGCTTTTAGTTGTTTGCGGGTCCGATGCATTAAGATGTTTAAAAACATAGGCAACATCCTGCGCATGTGGTGAACCGTAACCATAACGGGGAGAACCAACAGGATAATCAGGATGCTGATCGAAGTAGTAATAATACACTTTCGATTTCCCGGTCTTTGATTGCAGCCTCGCCCAACTCCAGGTATGCCATCCAAATGCAGCATCACGACTTAAGTCTCTTGCCGTTTTGGGAACTGTAGTTGAATCAACCGGGTAAGCTTTTAAAAGATCGTTGGCAAATTTGCCATAACGTGTTTTTACGGCAGCGATGTAATCTGCAGGTGTTTTCGGCGGCGAAAAGCTGGCCCCTTCATCGGAGTTGTAGCCGATCATGATGGCAACATCATTAAATTTACCTGCTTCATATAACTTGTATTGGTCATCTGGTATCACCCATCCATCGATAATGGGCCATGCCAATCCGCGTATTACAGGAAGTTTGTCGGCATCGATCTTCCTCAGATCTGCAATGGAAGAAAATCCTGCATTCTTTACATAAGCTGCGCCTGCACTTTCGGCATCGTGGAGTTTTTTTAAATTCTCTCCGGGGAAAAGCGTGGTCCTTGGCGGTCCGAATGAACCACCGCTTTGTGAGATAGCGCCGCGAAACAATCCTTTTGCGAGTGGCGATGCACACAACATGCTAACGGCAATGCCGCCAGCAGATTCACCGAAAATGGTAACCTTAGCGGCATCGCCACCAAATGCAGCAATATTTTTCTGGACCCACTTAAGGCCGGCAATCATATCAAGCAAACCATAATTTCCTGAAACATGGTTTGAACTTTCCGCACTTAAACCAGGATGCGCTAAAAATCCCAGTTGACCAACACGATAAGCTATGCTTACAAACACCACTCCTTTATTCGCCAATTTTTCACCACTATAATTTACATCAGAAGTAGCGCCGCCGTTAAAACCACCACCATAGATCCATACAAGAACAGGCAGGTGTTCATTTGATGATTTGGCGGGTGACCATACATTCAGGTACAGGCAATCTTCGCTCTTACCCGAAGGCGGCGTCCATCCCTGTACCGGACCGGGAGCAAATTTCTTCGCCTGTAAAATGGTGTCCCATTTTTTTACAGGCTGCGGAGCGCGCCAACGCAAATCGCCAACCGGAGGCGAAGCAAAAGGAATACCTCTGTAAACAGTTAATCCATCTTCCATTGTTCCCTGAACCAAACCATCATCAAGTTTAATAGCGGCAGGTTGTTGCGCCACAACTACGCATGTGGAAAGTATTACCAGTAAGACAGGCAGTGATAATCTTTTTTTCATATGGATTTGCTTAAGGTCAATTTGCAGATTAATGCCGGCGACGACTAGGATATTTTAAGTACGTTGGCATAAGAAAGAGCAGGTCTGTTCTCAGGCAGCGTAACTTCAAGTGCCTCACTATTTCTTTGAAAACGCAGCTCTCCGCCACCAACCAGCTCTACCCTGCTAACCGCACCCGGCCGCAGTGCATTTCCATCAGAAAGACTTTTGATCTTTACTTTTCCATCCCCGGGCCAGCCAAAAATTATTGCATACAGCGTATCGCCTTTAGTGGTAAAACGCATGTCGGCTGAAGTAAAGGCCTTGCCCTTTCCTTCATTGAAACCCGGTCCCGAAAGCTTGGCAACCTCGGTGGTAGCAGGTCCTTCGCCAAAGATCTTCCACGGCTTTGTATCGAAGATACATTCCGCATTGATCTTCATCCAGGCGGCTATTTCTTCCAGAATAGCGATCTCCTGGTCGTCGATGCTGCCATTGCCTTTTACCGGTATATTCAACAGCAGATTGCCGTTCTTACTAACTATATCTGCCAGGGTTTGAATAACTGTTTGGGCGCTTTTATAACTTTTGTTCTCATATACTCTTTTATCGTAGTGCCAGCCGCCGATGCAGGTATCTGTTTGCCAGGTGAAAGGCTCTATAACATTGCTTTGTCCCCGTTCAATATCCCATACCATGCATTTACGCTGCATTTCATTCAGGATCTTTCCGTTCACCACTGCATTCAACTTTCCTTTATTGCGCTTCATGCTCTGGTTGTAATGGTGTGCAGCTATCTGCAGCCCCACGTCATTGAGCCCATGAAAAGGCAGTACGGTATCATCGAAGTACAGCAATTCAGGTTCATATTTATCAATGAGCTCCATGGTGCGCTTCAGGAATTTGTCGCAATACGCTTTTGATGGAACAGATGAACCTTTTTCCCACTCCCAATGGTAGCCATCACTGAGGGCATGGTTCTGGGCATAGAGTTCCTGCGGATCCATACCCTGCCACCAGGCGCCTTTGCCATCGGCTTTTGTTATTTTACCATCATAGGGTACACCTGCCAGGGGACCGCTTTTATCACTGCCTTGTGCAGGTTCAAACCACATCCATGCATGCGAAGCGTGCACGCTTACGCCAAATGGCAATCCCTGTTTTTTAGCTGCCTTTGCCCAACCGGCAATAAGATCTTTTTTAGGCCCCACATTTACCGAATTCCACGACTGGTATTTTGAGTTCCACAGATCGAGGTTATCGTGGTGATTGGCCATGGCAAAAAAATACTTCGCGCCTACTCTTTTATATAATGCAACGAGCTGCTCAGGCTCCCATTTATCCGCTTTCCACTGGTGGATCACATCTTTAAACCCAAACTTCGATGGATGACCGTATTTCTGCACATGATATTTATAATGGTCGCTGCCTTCTTCATACATACCCCGCCCATACCAGTCGCCATGTTCAGGTTCACACTGAGGGCCCCAATGCGCCCAGATACCAAATTTTGCATTGCGGTACCAGTCGGGCACCGTATAACTTTGCAATGATTCCCAGGTTGGTTGAAAAGGACCTTTTGCGTATGACTGATCGAGACTTTCGATGAAAGCGGCGCTGGCCTGGTTCGATAACAGATACGCAGGCAGCGATAAACCCAGTTGTTTTATAAGTGTTCGCCTGTTCATGGCTGTTGTTTTTTATGTTGTAATTCAAATATTTTATTCATAATGATCCATTTCTCCCCGTCTCTTGCCCAAGGAAGCGGTTGCTGAAATTTCCACATCAACTGCTCCCATTCCTGCACCTTGGCATTGGATGCATCCATTTGGGATTTTTGCTCAAAAGAGAAGTGCTCTTCCGTTTCCATGATCATGAACAACCGGTTGCCGGTACGATAGATCTCCATATTGGCAATACCTGCATCTTCAATGCTTTTTTTTATCTCGGGCCAGCCGTTCTCTGCCTGGTGCCAATACTCATATTCTTTTATAAGCGCCGGATCATCTTTGAGATCAAGCGCAAGGGTATATCTTTTCATAACTATACTGCAGATGAAGGATTATATGATGGGGTTTCCTTTTCAGTAGTTACCTGGTGCCCTTTGTAGCCAAACAAAGCAATGACCACAAAGCAACAAAAGGGTACTATATAACCATATTGTATATTACCGGTGGCATCGCTGATATAACCAAAGATGCGTGGCAGAATGGCGCCTCCTACAATAGACATGATGATGAGGCTGCTGCCATATTCTGTATCGGCCCCAAGCTTATTTATTCCCAGGGCAAAAATGGTTGGGAACATAACAGACATAAAGAAGCAGATGCCGATAACTGCATATACCGTAATGATGCCACTGGCAAATATGGCTATTAAACAAAGCAACAGGTTAATAATAGCATACCAGGCCAGTAATGTGTTTGGCCTAATCTTTTGCATAAGCGCCGTACCAACGAATCGCCCTATAAGAAAAGCAATACCACAAACACCGAGGTAATCGGCCGCTTTAACCTCTGAGATACCGGAAGATTTTGTAGCATATAGAATAAAAAGACTAAATACTGAGACTTGAGCGCCTACATAAAAGAACTGCGCTACCACACCCCACGCAAGATGCCGGTGCCTGAAAGCATGAAAAACGTTTTTACTTGCAGTGCCATGGGAAGCGGCTTTTATTGGCGGTAATTTTGTAAGGGCAAACAAAAGAGCAATGCCTATGAGCACGCAGCCAAGTACGATATAAGGCAGTTTAACAGTAGAGGCTTCTGCAGCCAGCGCCAGTTTGCGCGCAGCTTCAGTCATCGCATTCAATTCTTCATCGGAATAACCCTTTGTTAAGATGATCCTTGCGCCTATCACCGGCGCCAATGCAGCAGCAAGGCCATTAAAGGATTGTGCAAAATTGAGCCGTTGCGTACCGGTTGCGGGGTCACCTAAAACGGTAGCATAAGGATTGGCTGCTGTTTCCAGGATCGTAAGGCCGCATGCGATCACAAACAGGGCTATTAGAAAAAAGTTATACGATTGCATATTGGCTGCGGGCACAAAAAGAAAACAACCTATGGCAAAAAACAACAGCCCGGTTATAATACCTGACTTATAGCCCATTTTTTTCATCAACATCCCTGCCGGCAGCGCCATTAAGAAATAAGCTGCAAACACCGCTGAATCAACAAGCGTAGCCTGGGTAGTGGTCAGTGTAAATGACCTTTTCAAATGCGGGATGAGAATGGGATCAAGATTATGCGCAAACCCCCATAAGAAGAACAGGGACGTAATTAAAGAGAACGCCAGTACAGTACTCTGCTTTTTATTCATATGGCTTCGTATTATAGAAAAATGCGAACTGCAATCGTTATATTAAAACAAAGTTAACCATGGCGACCCGTTGGAATGTTCCCCGAATTAGACTTTGTTTTATACAAATCCGACCTTTTGGTAAGGTAGCCGTTATATACTGCCGCTTCTAAAATGTATCATACGATCTTTACAAACAGGATAAGGCAGATGAGGCGTTCTGCCTTATCCTGTTTTAAACTAATTCATCTTAGTAACCTTAAATGATCTTATCCAGTCTGCGCCATGCACCTGAACTACATACATCCCTGGTTGCAGGGAAGCGCCTATTGACATTGCATTTAACGCTGCTGCACGTTCAATAATTTCAACCTGTTTACCCATCATATCAAATATGACAATACGTTTTACCTCCTCAGGATTGTCAACTATCATATTCAACTTTGATTTGAACGGATTCGGATATAACAGCACCCGGTGGGTCATTGGGCCGTTGATTTGCGCCGTTGATAAAGTATCCGATATTCGTGCGCTTCCAACGTTGGTTAATGTCCATTGCTGGTTATTACTATTACTCAGGCCCCATTGACCTAAATCGGCGCCATTTGTAGTGCTGCCCAATCCGTCGAGGTATAAGCCGGTGGCCTTATTTTTTAACTTAACATAACTGCCTGCCGCTTCTTTTGTCCAGTACTGTGCATCACTGCCACTATAACTATATTGCCCTGCAATGGAACCACTGGAGCTCCTGTACATACCATCAAGATATAACCCTGTAGCGCGGTTTTTCAGCATTACATAAGTGCCGGCCGTTTCTGTTGTCCATTGCTGGTTATAACTTCCGCTATTACTCCATTGTCCGCAGTTGGAACCATTACCGGTGTTTCCCATTCCATCGATCAGTAACCCCGTGGCACGGTTTGTTAAAGTAACATAAGTAGTTGATCCACCTCCGCCAGCTCCCTGCATGATCGCATTTATAACTCCCTGATCGGTTACCGCGCCTGTACTGCGGTTAAACAAACCGCCAATGTCCCAGTAAAAAGGGATTATTCCTCTGCTTTTTGCAGCGCTTACAACATATTTATCGAAATATTCTCTTGAAGCCAGATGGGTTGACAGATCGGAAGGATTACTTCTTTTTACTGCTTCAAATTCACCTATAATTACCGGAATTCCTTTATCAACGAACTTTGTTTTCATTAACCCCAATCCCCGGTCCACTTCACTCTCTTCGCCCCAGGTGGCATTGCGGGAAGGGTCAGTTGTAGAATGATGACCATTTCCCCAATAGTAAAACATATTGCCCCATGATTCGTCTTTTGTTAAACCGCAAAACTGCCATGGCGTGTAATAGTGCACTTCCACCATCAACCGGTTGGCTATCTGGTCAGTTGGCAGGGTGTTCATCAGGTTGTTGGTGTGATCTATATTTGTCGACGGCCCCTGAATTATAAGCGTGCGGGAACTGTTATTACCACCGGTTGCACGAACTGCATTTACAAAGGTTTGGTGGTAGGATAATAAGACCGACATACCCGTGGCGTCAGAAACGTTGGGTTCATTGGCGCTGGCAAAAAGCAAACGTTCATTGTAATTTTTAAAATAATTAGCAATTTGGGTCCAATAGTTTTGCTGTTTTGCATTTACAGCGCTCTGTGCGCTTGTAGTGCAATTATTTTCCAGCCAGCCATTATCCCAGTGAATGTTGAGAATCGCATACATATTGCTGTTCATACAATAGTCCACTACGGCCTTCACCCGTGCCAGCCAGTTAGGATCAATTACGCCGTTAGTGGCATGACAGTCCCATGCACAGGGGATGCGCACAGCATTAAATCCGGCGGCCTTTACTGCATTGATAAGTGTTTGGGAAGTATTGGGGTTTCCCCAGGCGTTCTCGCCACAAATGGCTTCCAGCGTATTCCCCAGGTTCCAACCCACCTTCATTTGACCGGCTATGGTCTGGGCTGTTGGTAATTGCGCAGAAACATTAAAGGACATTAAGAGTGCGATAAGCAAGCTTGTAAAAAAAAGCCTTCTCGCTGATACGAACGACAATACATGCTTTGAGTTTTTTTCATTTGGCATAAGCAACGTTTTAAAGTTTGATAAGATTTAAAAAGCAAACATTGTTTTTCGCGGACCTGCTTCCCCTGAGCCGGTCGCGGTAGTTACTTTAAGTCTTTTTTACTATAAAACTATTGCTATGCCGTTTGAAACAGGTACTCAAATGTTACCGATTACGGCATGAAATGTTACATCGCAATGCTCCTATAATAAGCATTCATAATATACCAGGCTTCCTTTGGATCAATAATTCTATTTCACGAAAAGCGCCTCATTTCAGTTCAATAAAATCAGGTTCGTAAGGCGCTATTGTAAACCTGCCAGTGTAATCTTTATCCCAAAGAATACTATGTACGTTTCCTTTCAATTGAATTCCTTTTGGTTCGGCGCTTACGTTCAAATATAAAATATGGTTACTGTCTATTTGCCTTGCCATTACACCTGCGGGAACATCAGGGCCTTTTTTAATTGAAAGTTCACCGATCAGGTCATCAAGCAATGGATTCAAAACGTCTCCCTTCGCAGGAAGACCCACATAAATTGCCCTGCCTTTTCCATATTTATTGGCGGTTATAATGGGATAGTCTTTATCTAAACTGGTGATGCGCGCAAGCACTTCCGCCTCTTTTGATTCAATAACATCAAACCTTGCCGACTCAGAAGTGATCTCTTTTCCTTTGTAAGTAACTTCCAGTTTTTTGCCTTTGAATGATTTTTTTGATATTTCATTCATCGCCTCTGTTTCTTCGAAAGAAGCCACGCGAATGCCAAAAACATCGCTTAAACGTCCCGGATGCGTAGAGGCAAACACCTGACCTGTTTCATCAGCAATGGCCGAGTTGCCTGTCATTACAACCGCGCCTCCGTTCTTTACAAACCCCCGGATCTTATTTGCCGTTGTTTCATCTATGACAGCTACACCAGGTACAAACAGCAATTTATAGTTGAGCACGCTTTTGCCGATGTCTACAACCCTTGCATCCATATTACGATAATAAAACAGATCGAAACAGGCTTGCAGTTGTTCATCATGCCGTTCAGGAAAATACGCACTTGCTATCTGGGATGGAAATGAAAACGCCAATCCCACTTCCGGCTGGAGTTTATAAGGAAAATATCTTTCAATCTTCTTAAATTCGGCAGCTATCTTTTTGTATTCATTGAATTTGCGATTAGGAACTCCATCCCAATCGAGCATTCCCTCCAAATATTGCTCTTCACCACTGTGCATACTTTGCCACGTCCAGCCGCAAACCATTTGATTGCCGTACATGAGTGTTGCATATGCCGATTTTCGGATTGAATTGGGAACAGCAGTCATGGTGGTGAATTCAGTGCACCAGAAAGGATTTGTGCTTTCAAATTGAATTCTTGAAATCCCAAACAAGGAACTGATCACTCCCCAATTTGTTGTTAAGGAATTTCCGGGATAAAACCCGCAACCTTCCCGGGTCATTTTGCCCGAGTATGCGATCGATGCGTAATCAAAGTATTTCTGTGGGCTATAGTACCACGCATTGGTATTAACAAAAGCTTTTGGCGCGTTCCTGTTTACTTTATCAATGACCTTAAATAGCAGCTGATTGATCTCATCTGAAACAAAACGCCTGAAATCAAGCATTTTCTCAGGAACATCGGTTGTATGAGTAGCAACCGGAAATCCGATTTGTTCAAATTGATCGATCCTTCTTGACCAACGCTGTGTTGCCCATGCCTTATTGAGCCCATCAACAGTAGCATATTTTTTCTTTAGCCATGCAATAAATCTTTTCCTTGCCGATTCGGAATAGGAGATCCTTCCATCGCCCGATTCATTGTCTATTCCAAATGCAATTAATGCAGGATGTTTTCCATAATGCTTTGTGAGCGTATCAGCATATCGCACTGCATATTTCTGATACATGGCATCACCAACGTCTTCCATGTAGCGATGATTTGAATAAAGCCTGGCGCCATTAACATCTACAATATCAATGGATGGATATTTATGATGCAGCCATATTGGTGCAGGACGAATGGCAATATCCAGGATCACTTTAATGCCTGCCTCGTTCATCCTATCCATCACCTTATCAAACCAACCGAAATCAAATTTACCTGCGGATGGTTCATAGCTGTCCCAGGCAAGATGCCCCATTCGTACAACTTTAAACCCCGCTTCCTTCATCAACTGAATGTCAGCATTGATCTTCTCCATATTTTTATCATCATGTGGATGATAATTAGCGCCTACATAAAGTTCCTGTGAATTTGCCTTTGTGTTGAAAAGAAAGAAAATTCCAGCCAGAATAAACAAGTACCTAAATCTTAATTTCATTGCCACTTTTATTTTACCTTGAATACCAATTATATTTTAATAAGGTTCAAAAAGAACACATCATTCTCATGAATGTCCAACTCTTTAATAAATGGCATATTATCTTTTATGGTAATGATCTCTTTCAAAACCGGTGAACCATCATTTTGTTTCTTTATTTGTTCCACCTGCTGCCTGTTCAGTTGTGCGGGCTTTCCCATAGCGAGATAAGTTGAATATGCATCATTACTACGATAACCTACTTTATACACTTCAAGCGCATATGTACCAGCAGGCACATTGGCGATGCCGATCTTTAGTTTGCCTTTTGATCTTGATGGCAGGTCCTGGATGTAATATTTTTGATTGTGAACAGAATCGCCCGGGTGCGTGTTGGTGAAATCCCAAACCAGCGCCTGGATGTTCCCTGTTGAATCTTTACAAACCCACGATGCGGAATCCTTGTTTGCCAGTTCAATATTTCCCAAACGATTCAGGAACTGATATGAGTAAAAAACCGGCTTGTTAATACCCTGTATAGTTAACATACCAAAGCCGCCATGAAATGGTTCATAACGCGGGCCCGGCTCTTCAAAAATATCGGTGAACACCCAATACGACATGGAATTGGCCGCATTACCCACCTGCTTCAGTTTTTGTAAAACATAGGCAGCTTCATGATAACTGTCATGAATGGGATCGGCCGGCGTATAGGAGGCGCTCCATTCGGTATAATGCAATTCCAGGTTGGGAATTGGAGATATTGCTATTTCTTTTCGTGACTGTAATGCATCGCCGCTAAGGCTCATGGGGTTTTTATCGAGCACGGTACCACCCTGTCCATATTCATCAAGAAACCCCTGCTTTACACCGTAAGCATGTGTGCTAATGAAATCAATAGGAACATTATTCTTATGACAGTAGTCTATCATTTCCGGTTCCCAGGCTGCGCCGGCAGTACCGGGCCCGCCAACGCGATATTCTTTATTAACGCCTTTAATTGCCTGCGCGGCGTACTTGTATAGTTTGAAATAATCATCCTGCGTTCCCGACCAGAAACCAGGTGAAAGGTTTGGCTCATTCCACACCTCAAAATACCAGGTCTTTACTTCGTCGGCTCCATACCGTTCTGTGAAGTGTTGTGTAAGGTTGCTGATCAGCGCTGCCCACTTTTCATAACTCTTTGGTGGTGTTACATTACCACGCCACCAGAAAATGGTTTCTTTGCCGCTGGCAAGCGCACCGGGCATGAAGCCCAGTTCTACAAAAGGCTTCATGCCAATGCTATGCAAATAATCAAACAAGGCATCCACATACATATAACTGTATACCGGGTTTCCTTTACTGTCTTCTTTATATACAGCCATATCATCAGTTAGCAATCCGTGCATGCGGATGTACTTAAAGCCGCATTCCTTTCTTACATAAGCCAGTTGCTGCTGCCAGTCGGCCCGCAACCCTTCATTAGCTCTTCCTGCACCCACGCATTCTTTGAAAAAGGTGTTCAATGTACCTGCAGT
The DNA here is from genome assembly GCA_024809215.1 of Niastella sp. OAS944. GTDB lineage: Bacteria > Bacteroidota > Bacteroidia > Chitinophagales > Chitinophagaceae > Niastella. The sequence goes on from JANUBW010000001.1 coordinate 1,916,024, forward strand.
ATTATTAAAGTCAATACTGATCACCCGGTCCTGTACGGCTTTACTTTGACTGGAAGTTCGATTCTGTTTTGTGGTTTGCGCCAGCAGGTTATTATCAAAACAATAGAGTACTACAGCGAACAACAAAAGCGTTTTTTTCATTAATAATTTCCTTTTAAGAATGTTTTTAAAGCTGACGGGGTTTTAAAAAAGCCCCGTCAGCGTGATTATAATTATTATTTACCGCCGGCCATAACAGCGTTGATCGTACGCTGATCGAGCACAACATTATTTGTTCTGTCGAAGACGCCGCCTGTTTCCCATACAAATGGTTTGGCGCCAATAGCCAGGCATTGTTTGGTTAAATAGGTGTACCAGGCATCAACCGAATTATTATGTTTGTCTAATTCTTTTGGAGCGTATTTACTGGCTGCAGTTCTTCTGTTGGCGGAATATTCACCCATTACACAGGGAATGCCTTTATCAATATAATTTTCTTTTATTTTTTTATAATATTCCAGTTGGTCTGCTTCTTCACCGCTGGTGCAATTGCGTATAGGCTCAATAGTTGAATGGTTGCCCGCACCCCAGTAGTACAAAATATTACCCCAGCCGCCTTCGGCCGGATCCTTATCTAAAATGGCAAAACTGGTGGGCGTATAGTTATGGAATTCAAAAGCCAGCCGGTCGGGTGTTGGATCAGAAGGGAAATACCTGCCCGGGCGAATAAACTCGTCGGGGCCCTGAATGATCAACGTTCTATAAGTATTTCTTCCACCGGTACTTCGCACTGCATTGATAAATGTTTGATGATAAGATACCAGGACCTTGGAAGTGGCATCGTCTGTACAATTGGGCTCGTTGGCGCTGGCAAACATCACATGCTCATCAAAATCTCGGAATGCGGTAGCAATTTGCTCCCAGTATGCTTTTTGCCGGGCATTAACGCTATCGGTCTTGGCAACGGTAACATTATTCTCTAACCAGCCACCATCCCAGTGAATATTTATAAAAACATACATATCATTGTTAACACACCATTGTATTACCTGTTTTACCGAGTCCATCCAGCTTTGCGGTATTTTGGCCGTTGAATTGTTTCCGCCTTTTAAAAACCAGCCACAAGGAATACGAACCGCATTAAAACCGGTTTGTTTTAAAAAGCTGATATACGAAGCCGTGGGATAAGGCTCTATGTTATTTAACTCAAGTGTATTACCAATGTTTACCCCCAGTTTTAATTTTGCTATCAATTGGGTAGCAGTGCTGCCCATGCCCGATGCATCGGGAGCAACAGGCGACGTGTTATAAAATGGAAAAATATACCCGGGCTGAAAGATATTGATCCGTCTGGCAAGCCCGTTTGAAGAGCTCAGGAAGATCAGCTTTGTGCGGCTGGCGCCTGTTTTATTGGTATCGGGTACTTTTATATTAATGGTTGCATCGCCCGCATCACCCCAGGTGGTATCTAATTTCACCCAGTCAAACCCGGCAGTATCAATACGCCATGCGCTATTACTGTGAAAGGTAACTGTTGTTTTGCCGCCGGTGGGGGCAATTGTATCAGTTTGATTAGCCAGATCAAGAGAGGCAGGTGTATCTTCCTTTTTGCAGGAGATCACCAGCAATGAAGCATAAATAATGCCGGCCAATATATATAGAGACTTTTTTTTCATTTGTTTAAAGTTTGCTTATTACTTTATTTTTACCACTCTTACATTATCAAAACCCGCATAATAACCTGTTTCGGTTACGCTGGTGCCATAATTATGCATATACAAAAACATTCCGCTTTTACCGGAAGGGCCAATCAGCTTTGTAAGGTCTGATAAAGCGGCGCCTCTACCGTCCCCGGCAGAACTTTTTGCTCTAAAAGAAGACAATGGTATTGTTACCGTTGTCCAGTCTTTTGTAGAAAATTTTACAGCACCTGAAGTTGTATTCCAGGGTTCAAATCTATATATATAGTCGTTGATATTGCTGGCTATAACAAGTGTGGCTCCATTCCATGGTTGGGGCACACTCATTTCAAATTTAATTGCCCAGTTTTCCGGCAGATCTGATAAGTTTGAAGCCGGCACCCATTGTGCTGCACCGAGGGGAATTGCTGTAGTCCAGCTAGCTCCGTCGCCACTGTTCATAGGACCGCCACTCAGCCGCATATACTGGGAAGAATTTCCGGGCAGTAACGGGTCACCCGATGCAAGCGAAGAGCCGCCATACCATTGATATCCGAATAAACTGCCCCATTCAAAATTGCCTATCATTCCCGTAGTAATATCATTCACGTTATAGGTAGTAGATGCAGTGCCGTAAAGCGTTGTAATAGTTACAATGCCTGAGGCTAACAGGGTTGGGCATACAAACCCAATGGAACTATAATCAGGTGAAATTTTATAAGAACTAATAGTAGTTCCGGCGAAAACAAAGGATTGAATGTCTTTATAAGCTGCCCCATAAATATAAACTGAATCTCCGGCATTGGGATTTTCGTTTGATATCGAGAATATACTCGGTTTGCCTACTGCATAGGTTTTGGTAGTGGTGGCTGTTCCGCCCTTTGCTACCACAGTGATAATACCGCCCGGCACCTCGTTCACTGGCGGACAAACAAATCCTATGCGGGTACCCATTGAATCTACATTGTACTTTGTAATATTGGCGCCCGCAAATTGTACGCTTTGCACTAAAAAGAAACTGGAGCCTAATATATATATAGAATCGCCAGGGAAAAATGTTTCGTTATTGATACCTGTAATTACAGGCGCCGGATAATTGAAATTGAACTGATAGATAGTAGTGCCGGCAGTAGTTACATAAGTAACTGTATTCAGCAAATCGGCCGGAATGCCGTTAAACGGAATAACCGAAGGGATCTGAACTACTGCCATATCGTCGGCAAAGTTCCCGTAATTGAAACTGGCTTCAATGCCGTCGAAACGAATATGAAGGGCGTTCTTCAAATTCTGCCCGTGAATGACCACCCACTGGCCCGGCGTTATACTTGTTACAACCGTATCATTGGGTGAAGCCGCATAATTCCGGATGGATGTTATGGATGGTTCAGCGCTTGTTTTTTCCTTTTTGCACGCAGGCAGTATTATAACAGCCAGCAATGCTATGGCGGAGAGATATTTTATGCAATTCATCGTTAGAGAGTTAAAGGTTAATAATAAGGAACAGGTGGCTCGGCCAGCTTAGGGTCTGCAGTGAGTTCGGCTGCTGGTAACTGCAAGGTAAACGCCGAAGCATCTGCCCTCAAAACAGCTGGACTAAGATCACCCGGCTTAGCAGTTCCTTTGTCATAGTCAAACGATATCCGCTGCTGATTGTTGATGATATCCACTGCCTTCTGGGGGTTCCAATAAGAAAGGCGCACCAGGTCTAACCAATATTGCCCTTCAAACGCAAATTCAATTCTTCTTTCTTTCAGAACACTATCCATGTTTATCGTTGTAACAGGATCAAGGCCAGCCCGCGTTCTCACCTTATTAAAATATTTCAATGCTTCGGCATTGGCGGTGGCGCCATTGTTACCCAAAATGGCTTCAGCATATACCAGATACACATCAGCCAGGCGAAGCAAAGCGTCATGCTCAATAGATGCAGTATAGGTCATAGTGGGTGCATTATTATCCTTTTCATTGCCGATAATATGCTTTTTCATACTTTGTCCACCGGATTTATACCCGCCTCCTGCCGCATTTAATTCAGGATAATAATCTCCGTTCAGCATAATGGTAGCTTTCCTTCTTACGGTATCCTTTTCTGAATAGCTTAGAAACAGATCGTAAGTTGGCGACAAAGAAAGCCATGCACCGTTACGTTGCGGGTTAATATCACTTGAAGGCGAATAGGTGAGCAACAAATTACCTTCCTCCCAACCAATACCGGCACCTGTAGCCCATTGAAGCGCAAACAATGCTTCCGGATTATCGTTGTATTCTGATCTGAACAGATTATAGTAGCTGCTCAATAAATTCAACCCACTATTATTACAAACATTGCCTGCATATTTTATGGCGCTGTCTAAATACTGCTGATTGCGTGTTCCGCCGCCCTGCCCCAGGCCGGCCATAGTGAGGTAAACTTTTGCCAGCATGCCCTGGGCCGACCACGTGGTGACCCTGCCTTTTTCATCGCTTGCAGGCAGGCTTTTTGCGGCAAAATCCAGCTCATTGGTAACAAACTTATACACATCGGAAACGGTGTTACGTTTTACCAACGGGTCCTGAATAAGTTTGCTGTTATCTTCAATAATTGGCACCGCACCCCACAACATAGCCAGATAATAATAGGCAGTTCCACGAATAAATTTTGCTTCACCAAGCGCGGCATTTTTATCGGCAGCACTAATAGATTTATCTGCCCTTTGTTCTATTGAATTAATAACCGTATTGCATTGACCAATTAAATTGTATAATCCCTTCCAGCCACCCTGCATTACGCTATTCCCCGCTGTAATGGTGCGTGTATACAACTGCATCCAATCACCGTTCCATTGGCGGTAGGCGTTCCCGCTTAAGATATCGCCTAAAGGCAAATAGGCTTCGTGATGCCATACACCCCAGGGAGAGCCGCCATAGAGGCTGGCAGTAGCCAGTCTTAATTCTGAAGTGGTTTTGTAAAAGTTATCTGCACTTATTTGCGATTGTGAAGGACGGTCAAGATAGCTTTTCTTACACGCCATACAGGATGTAACAATAAGCGCAGTGAGTATAATAATATTATTGTGTTTCATGATCTCAAACATTTTTATCTGGTTAAATTCAGGTTCGCGCCAATTGTAAAGGTTCTGGATTGGGGATAATAGCCGTTATCCCAACCGGCCTGTAAAGGATTCCAGGACCCGATCTCGGGATCCATACCTGAATATTTGGTTATCATGAAAGCATTTGAAACAGTTACATAAAATCTAAGTGCATGCACATGCGCTTTCTTTACTAATGCTTCAGGAACCCTATACCCCAATGAGATATTTTTACATTTGATGAATGAACCGTCCTCGATAAACAGATCAGACGGGCGGTCATTTTCGTTGGTGTTATCATTCCTGAGGCCTGGTATTTTTGTATTGGGATTCTTTACATAAGCGTTATAGATATTAGAAGTAGATTCCTTGGGATCTATATATGCAACCTGCGCAAAATCCAGAACAGATCTGAAATAGCTGGTATTATTCTGGGGATTGGTTTGTGTGATCAATAACTGATTTAACACTTTGTTCCCCAAACTGGCACTGAAGAAAACGTTCAGGTCAAAATTTTTGTAAGTAACGGAATTATTAAACCCGAATTGAAATTTTGGGATAGGAGAACCCAAAAACGTTTGGTCTTTTGTGTCAATAACCCCGTCCCCGTTCAGGTCTTTATATTTTCTATCGCCATACCAGATACCGCCACCATCAGGCGATATGGGATAAGGGACGCCACTTTGGTTTACCGGCAATGCGTGACCGGTAAAGTCCTCCACGTTTGCAAAAACACCATCGAACAGATAGCCATAAAATCCCCCGATCGACTGCCCAACCACTGTTTTTCCAAAAACATAGCCCCGGTATTTTTGCGACAGATTGGCCGCATCGCCGCCCGCACCCAGACTGAGTATTTTATTTACATTGTGCGAAACGGTAAAATCAGTTTTCCAGGTACTATTTTTCGTTACAATGTTGGTAGTACTGATCTTAAAATCAAATCCTTTATTGCTAACAGCGCCCACATTCACATAAGGCGCCTGCATGGCCCCGGGCGACCAGTCGGTTGCAGTTCCGGAAAATAAAGGCAATGGGAGTTTCAATAACAACCCGTCTGTTTGCCGGTTGTACAGGTCGAAGGAAAAGCTTAATCTACCGTTTAAAAATGATCCGTCAATACCCACATTGGAATATTTTGTTTTTTCCCAGGATACCAATGGGTTTGCGAGGTTACTTTGAAATTGTGCCGAACCTGATAAACCATTATTCACCGATGTCAGCAGCGTAACAAATGTATTGCCCGGTATACCCTGGTTATTGGTACTACCATAGCCTACCCTCAGTTTTAATTCGTTTATAAATCTTACATCCTTTAAAAATTCTTCATTATTTATTTTCCAGGCCAAAGCGCCGGAGTAAGTATTCACCCACTGTTTGCCAGGTGCAAAATTGGAAGAACCATCCCTGCGGATATTCCCTGTTAACAAATACCTGTCGCTCCACCCTAAATTAACACGGCCAAACCACGATTCAAGCGCCGGTCCCGAGCCTTTTCCCCCGCCATTAGTTGCTGTATTGGCATCGCCACTGCTAACCGCCTGCACAGAATTGGAGGGGAAATTTTGTCTGGCCGCCGATACATTTTTAAACGTGCTTAATTGCGCTTCATGCCCCGCTAATACATTTACATTCAATTTTTCAAGTGAATGGCTGTAAGTCAAAAAATTACGAACTACGGTATAGATATTCTGCCCCGAGGAAGAGGAGCCAGAATTGGTATTGTTGATCACCTTCCCAAAATTATAGGTTGGGTTAAAGGACTCTTCGGTATTAAAATCAAAGTTTCCCGACATTTCATTTCTCAACGACAGGTCTTTGTAAAACTGGATCTCGGCGTAGGCATTTCCAAACACCTGGTTCCTGTTTTTTGTACGGGAATTTAAACGCGCCAACCCCACAGGATTCGGAACAGCGGTTACCCATCCTGATGTATTGGTGATACCGCCCCAGGTGCCATCCAGGTTTTTTACTGGGATATCGGGTGTTAAGACCAGGGCATTGTTAATAACGCTGGAAGAAGTTGAATTCACATTTTCGTCTACGTGCGACAATTGCAGGCTGGTACCTATCTTCAGCCAGTTGGTTGTTTTGTTGTCTAAATTCAACCGAACCGAATATCTTTTAAAATCAGAGCCAAGCGCAATGCCTTCCTGATCAAAGTAGGAAGCCGATAATAAATATTGGGTACGGGCGTCGCCCCCATTGATAGTAACAGCATGATTTTGCATGGGCGCTTTACGGAATAATTCTGATTGCCAATCGGTACCCTTTCCCACATATTTAGGGTTTACGAATTCCGGCCGGGCATCGAACCCCCAAACGGTTGCGCGGGCATTTAACACCGTAGCGAATTCCTGCAGATCAACAACAGGCAATCTTTTAGGTAACTCCTGGTAACCATAATACCCATCGTATGAAATGGTAGGTGCTCCCACCCGGCCTCTCTTTGTTGTAATTATAATAACGCCATTGGTGGCCTGCGAACCATAGATGGCCGTTGCCGAGGCATCTTTTAATACATCAATACTTTCAATTTCATTAGGGTTGATGGTATTTAAAGGATTTGAACCACTGCCCGGATCGCCCGGGGATGGAATAATAACACCGTCTATAACGTACAGGGGTGCGTTATTTCCGCTGATGGATGACACCCCACGAATTTGGACGGAGACGCCACCGCCGGGCTGACCGGAAACCTGCTGTACCACCAAACCGGCCACTTTGCCCTGCAATGCCTGATCAAATGTGGCGGCAGGTGTTTTCCTGAGCTCTTCCCCACTAATAGAGGATATGGCGCCGGTAACATCTTTCCTTTTTGTTTTGCCATAACCAATTACCACCACATCGTCGAGTTTGATGGCTGTTTGTTCCATTTTAATTTCCAGGGTATTGCCCTTGCCTACCCGCACCTCTTTTTGCTGATACCCAATTATGGAGATCACCAATTTGTCGCCGGTGCCGGCCTCAATGGTAAACTGGCCGTTATGGTCTGAAATTGTGATTGCTGCGCTTCCGGAAATAGAAATGGAAGCATTGGGTAAAGGCTTGTCATCCGCCGAAGAAATAATTTTGCCGGTTATCTTTTTCTTACCGGTCTCCTGAGCCTGGCTATTGAGGGTGAGCAGCAGGCAACAGGATAAACTGCATAGCAGCAGTTTATTTACAATTGTAAATAATCTCATAAGCAAACAATTACGTTAGCGTTTTAAAAATTAACTGTTTTGGTTTTGATCGTTAGATAGTCCCGGGACGCGTACATTGGATGGTATAAATCTATAACTGAAAGGTGTAACCCAGGGGGGCCAAAAGTTGCAAATGATGGCATAAAATGTTGCAGGCAAATAATGTCCAGTGCGTTGGAAACTGAAAACAAAAAAGGCCGCCCTTTTGGGACGGCCTCATTACCTGATGAACTCTAATGTGTGTCGTAATACTTCTTTGTTATATAGTTGTAGATGAACCAGTTCTTGGCATCTTTTTTAGCAATGAGTTGCATGGTGCTGTCGGTAAGTGTTTTCACTGTCATTTTCGCATTCCAGTTAGCAACGTTGCCACCCTGTGCTTTGTCATGTAAAACCTGGGCATCAGTAGTTGACAACTCCTTTGTAGCCGGGTACAACATGTATTTTCCGGTTCCCGACAGGTCGGGGAACATTTTATTATCGGATTTAAAATTTGCGTTACCAACCAGATCAAAGGTCATGGTACCATAATCGCCTGCTGAAACGCCGGCCCAGGGAATATCTTTAAATGCAGGGTCCCACATCCATTCTGAACCATCAGGATTTATACCACCAAAGTAAAATGGGCCCTTAAAATATTTACTTACCCCCTTTGCATCCAGATCCAGCACCCAGGTTCTCGAATTTCCTAACCCACCACCGGTAAGTTTGATCCACATTGGATCGCTTACTGCATCTTTATCAATAGTAGTTATAGTTACAATCGTTGAATCAGTAACAAGACCACCTGCACTTTCAACGCCATACACAAATTTGTAAGTTCCGGGGAAAGGAACATTAACAGTGTCTTTTAACTTTGTGGATAGTCCAAAAGGAGTAACCCAAAATGGAATTTGACCCGGCGGCATTAAACTTGTTAAAACAATATCATTAGCATTTGCCGATGAAGCTGCAACGTTGAACTTCAGGTCAGCCTTGTTGCCCAATGTACCCAATTCGAATATTTCGGGCTTGCACGAAGAATACAGCAGGGCTGATCCTAAAATTGCAAGAACTATATTAAAATTATTTTTCATTTACTTTTATTTTTTAGTTGTTACAAGACTGTTACCAACCGGCATTTTGTTTCAGTACACCTGACGCTAAAGTGATTTGGTCGTTAGGTATTTGCTGAAACCCACGGGTGGCTTTAATATTAGCCTGCAATTTTGAAGCGTTAGGTGGATTTGCAGTACCATCCTGGAAATATGAAACAGTTGTATTGGCAGCAATTGTAGAAGCTGCTACATCAATACCCTGGCGCAACAGGTCCCAATAGCGCAGACCTTCACCCGCAAATTCCAACCTGCGTTCTGCTAATATATCAGCTTTAGATACAGCAACGGCAGGAGCAGTTGTAGGATCAGCTCTGTGGTGTACCTGGTTGTAATAACTTACGGCATTGGGGCTCCCCAATTCTGCAGCCATCAACAAAACATCTGAATATCGAACGGCGAAAAAGTCCTGGGACTGCCCGGTTTGAAAATTAGAGACAAGAGAATTTCCATCCTTATCACACTGCATGGCATACTTTTTCATAAAATACCCTGTGTATTCACGGCATTCACTTGATTTAGTGTAAGGAAGATTTTCGTCAGCAATAGACATGATGGTAGCAAAACGCCGGGTATCAGTTGAAGGATAAAGGTTCCAGAATTTAGGATCAACCGTACATGCACCCCATCCGGCCTGGTAAGGATAAATGCTTTGCGAACGTATTCCTTCCATTACCATCCACCTGTTACCGGTAGCATCTGGCGACCAGTTATCTGTTGAAGAATATTTAATGGCAAACACTACTTCCGGATTATTTTCACCCGCATAAGCAACATTTTTTGCTGTTGAAGCTGCCGGCCATAACGTGGTGAAATCGTTAACCAATGAATGTCCGCCATGGGCAATTACATCTTCTACTGCAGCCAAAGCAGTAGCGGCTGTTTCGTTGGCAATTGTAGCTTTTCCATATAAACCGGAGTAGAACAGATATGCGCGGGCTAATAAAGATTCTGCTGCCCATTTGGTTACTCTTCCGCTGGGCACACTCTGGTAAGAAGCTGAAGGAAGACTGTCTGCAGCTTCTCGTAAGTCGGTCATGATTTGCGTAAACGTTGCCTCCGGATCGGCTTGCGGCACATTGGCAATAGTAGGTGTTATTACCAGGGGAACGTTTTCGAACAACCGAACCAGGTCTAAATAACAGTACGCCCTGATGAATTTTGCCTCGGCAGCATATTTTATTCTTAACGCAGTACTATCGCCCCAGGCAACCTTATCCATATTTTGCAGTAAAACATTACAGCGGTAAATGGTTTGGTAATACGCATTCCATCCGCCTGAATGTACCGAAATATCAGAAGGAGAAACAGATTTATCAAATTCATCCATCATTTGCCATCCATACCCGTCGAAAGCTCCCGTGGCGCCAAAACTGTTGTCAGAGAAAACTTCCAGCAAAGCAGGGATCGCATCGTTATTGTAAATCTGATTAAGTCCATTGTAACAACCTACCAGGGCAGTATAAGCTTCAGAAGGCTTTTTATAATAAGAGAGCGTGGTTTGCTTAGGATCGGTCAATTCGGTCGTCAGAAATTTTTTGCACGAACTGAATGTTATTATTACAGCAACTGCAACAATGATATTTCTATATCCTTTTTTCATGATTTTTCTTTTTCTCAATTAGAAAATAATGTTTACACCGGCCATGTAAACCCTGGGGCGTGGATAAAATCCATTATCAACACCTTGCCCAAAAGAATGCGGGTTATTAGCAGTGGCACCGTTACCACTTCCATCCGGCGCAGAAGCACCAACCTCAGGATCCATACCACGGTATTTTGTAAACGTGGCCAGGTTTTGAGCAGCTACATATAAGCGGAACTGGCTTAAATTTTTCCATCTTATAAGTTTTGCCACATCGTAACCGAGGGTAACGTTTGAAACCCTTAAATAGCTTCCATCATGAATATAGAGATCTGAAAATTCTACCCAGTTAGAACTGTTTTGCGTGATGCGGGGCATCGTAGTTGAAGTTCCCTCACCATGCCAGCGGCTGAGGATATCGGTTGTATAGTTAGCCCATTGACCAGGCGAACGATAAGACTGAACGATCTTATTACCTGCTACGCCATTGGTTGTAACAGAAAGATCGAAGTTTTTATAGTTGGCAGAAAAGCGAAAACCAAAAATATGATGCGGGTTAGGATCACCTATATTGGTTTTATCTTTCGCGTCAATTACGCCGTCTCCATTTACATCTACCAGTTTCACGTCACCGGGTTGTGCATTCGGTTGAAGTAATCCGTTTTTACCTGTCCAGGCCTGCACATCGGCATTATTCTGAAAAATGCCTGCAGTTTTATAACCCCAGAAATAACCAATTGGATTTCCGGCAGCGGCGCGGAAGAATTCAGGGCCATTAACCCATAAACTGTTTGTACTACCGTGAATGATACCATCGGCAGTTGGAATATTGCTTACCTCATTTTTATTGTAGGCATAAGAACCGGACACATTATAGGTAAAAGCCTTCCCAATTTTATCGTTATAAGACAGCTGAAGCTCTATTCCTTTATTGGTAACATTTCCGCCATTGATGTATGGATTAATGCGAACACCGGCAGTAGCTAACAAAGGCGCCTGAACTAACCAGTCTTTCGTGGTTTTGTTGTACCAGTCAAGGCTCACGTCTAATTTATTATTCAGGAACCTTGCATCGATACCGATATTGGTTTGGCGCGATGTTTCCCATTTGGTGTCTTCATTCCCAATTGTTTCAGGAAATGAACCCTGGGTTAAAGTGGTATTATCACCACCCAAATTGTACCGGGCATTTGCCAGGGAAATTAAAGACAGATAGTTAAAGGCATCAATGCGATCATTACCATTGGTACCCCAGCTTGCTCTTAATTTCAGGAAGTTCAACCAGGTTTTAGTGGAGGTCATGAAATCTTCATTGCTTGCTACCCAACCGGCAGAAAGCGATGGGAAATAGCCCCATTGATGACCGGGGGCAAACATGGTACTACCATCAGCACGGAAAATAGCAGAAGCCAGGTATTTTTCTTTCCAACTGTAATTCACCCGGCCGAAGAAAGAACTTTGTGCATACACCGCATCGGTATTGCCGGTAAGCGAAAAGGTATTAGTAACAAGTTGAGCCGCTTCAGCAAATCTTTTATAATATTGTAAATCAGTTTCACCCGGAAGACGAGTAATAGTACTAGGGTTACTCATCGTAATTGAAGTTACTCCAGAATTGCTCAAATAAGCCCGGTCAAAAGAACCGAATAAAGTAGCTCCGGTATTGCTTATATTAGACCATGTTGCCCGGGATTTCCGAACTGAGCTACCGGCCATCACATCAAACTTGTGATCCTTAATGTTGAACAGATAGTTGATCGTATTATCAAAGTTCCAGGTATATCCCTGAGAAGCATTCTGACTAATGTTCTCAAAACTATTGAAAGCAAAATTTGATAACGTATCATACGCAGGTCTGTAACTATGATAGGCCGAAGAAGAATAATTCAAACCGAAAACAGACCTTATTCTTAAGTTTTTGATGGGCTGCAGTTCTGCATACACATCTCCTATCAGTTTTTGTATCTTGTTTTCATTCTGATTGTTGTATTGCATCAACGCATAAGGATTGGCTTCGTTATTATTCCAAACGCCACCATTATATATAGTTGATTTCCTACTGCTTAAATAATTTCCTTTTTCATCGTACATCGCCAATAAGGGGCTTACACCGATAGCGCCGGCCAATACGTTACCGGAATATAATCCACCGTCTGCAACGCCCTTTTGATTAATCATGGAAAAAGTGAGATGCTCACCTATTTTCAATGCCCCGTCGTACATTTTACGTTCGGTGTTTGCTCGGAAGTTGATACGTTTATAATTTGAAAGATTTGAGCCCCCAATGATGCCACCCTGTTCGGTATATGAGCCGCCCAATGAATAAGATGACACGTCAGATCCGCCATTAGCAGAGAGATTGTAATTCTGGATCGGCACGTCGGAAGAAAATAGTTGGTTTAACCAGTTGGTTCCGTGAGCCGGCAAAATACTGCTGCCATTGGCTAAAGCGTCAATTTGCGCCTGTGTAAAGAGCGGCACATTACCGCTGTTAACGGCTGCTTCATTTTGCATGGTAGCGTATTGCTCAGCATTCAGTAAAGGCAGTTTACGGGCTATGTTTTGAACACCGTAATTAGCATCAAATGAAATTTGCCCGTCTTTTTTACCTGATTTTCCGCTTCGTGTGGTGATCAAAACAACACCATTTGCACCGTTAACACCATAGATGGCGCATGATGCCGCATCTTTTAAAATGTCAACCGAAGCAATATCAGAGTTGTTTAAGTAAGTAATATCGCTGGTTATAACCCCATCCACAACATAAAGTGGATTTGCATTTCCAATAGTTCCGGCGCCGCGGATATTTACTTTAAAACCGCCGCCGGGCTGCCCTGAAGTAGAGGTAATGTTAACACCGGCTGCCTGCCCCTGTAATGCCTGTAAAGCATTTGTTGTGTTTAATTTGGCCAGGTCTTCGCCTTTTACCTGCGAAGTGGCCCCGGTAACTAATTTTTTCTTTTGTGTGCCGTAACCGATCACGATCACATTTTCGAGCTGATTCACAGTCTCCTGTAACCGCACCGTTAAGTCGCCGGAACCAACTTTAATTTCCTGGCTGGTAAAGCCAACAGCACTGATTTCCAGGACATCTTTAGGCGATGCATCGATTGTAAATTTTCCGGCATCATCAGTTACAGCTGAGCGACTGGTTTTCTTTACCGTAACTGTTGCCCCCGGCACCGGAGTAGCACGTTGATCTACGACGGCGCCACTCACCTTTGCTGATTGCGCAAAAGCATGGGCGTTTGCGAGGAATACAAGTAAAATACCCCACAGCATCATTTTTTGCAAGCGAATCGTTTTGGTTGATTTCATATTTGTTTGTTTAACTTAACTACAATTTTATCACTGCTTTTTTTCCTTCGTACAACACTTCTTTTTCGCCCTTTACATCAAGATCGAGGCGTTGCGCCTCTTTTGGTGTAATGAGATTGATACGAAATGTTCTTTTTTGCAGCATTCCATTGAACGTTCCTTTACGATCGTCAATGGTAACCGTTTTAGCTGCTTCATTATACTTTATAGATATAGTGGAAAATGCACCTTTTTCGTAATCATAATTTGTTCCTTCATCTTCATACAGATCGAAGGAGGCATCTGCCCCGGCGTATACGTTCAGGGTAATGGTATCGGCCGGTTTTTGTGAAGTGTATTGTAACCCGGGCCCAAAGGGAACTATGGAACCCGCCTTTACAAACAGCGGCATGCGTTCATAGGGCGCTTCAACATTAATATGCTCACCACCGGCATACCATTTGCCTGAATAGAGATCATACCAGCCGGCGCCTTTTGGCAAATACAGCTCGCGGTTGCGTTGCCTGTATTCACAAACAGGGTTTACCAACAACGAAGGGCCGAACATGAATTGATCGCCGATATTTAACACCGCTGTATCCTTTGCAAAGTCCATCACCAGCCCACGCATTATTGTGTAATTTTCATGGTACGCCTGTCCGGCCAGCGAATAGATATAAGGCATCAGGCGATACCGCAGGTTATCATAGTAAAGAATGCTTTTGTAAGCAGCGTGATCATCCGGAGCGATGTTGAATACCTCACGGTAAGGGAACTGTCCATGAGCACGGAACAAGGGAACGAATGCACCAAACTGGTACCAGCGGGTATTCAACTCTCTCCATTCTTCTATGTTTTCCGTATCGGGTTTTTCAAATTTTTCAGGTACTACAAATCCGCCGATATCCATTGTCCAGTATGGAAGACCTGACATGGAAAAATTAACACCGGCCGCGATCTGGTTTTTCATATCGCGCCAGGTTGAACCAATATCGCCGCTCCAGATGGCTGCAGCATAGCGTTGCGAACCGGCAAAACCAGAACGGGTTAACAGAAACACGCGTTTATTCGGCTCTGTTAGCCTTTGCCCTTCATAAATACCTTTTGCATTTTGCAAGGGATAGGCATTGAGGTATTCGGCAGCGCTGCCCAATGCGGTTGGCGACATTTGCAGTTTTCTTTTTTCAGGACTTACGTTGGAAAGAATATCGGGTTCGCTGGCGTCCATCCACCAGGCGTCGACACCCTTGCTGTAAATCTTTTTGTTTATCAGTTCCCAGAAGCCTTTTCGTGCATGTTCATTAAAAGCATCGTAAAAGGTGGAAACATACCCTTTACCAATCCAGTCTCTTTGGCGGTCGGCGATGTTCCTTTTGTAAAGCCAGCCGTTCTTTTCAAACTCATTATAGGCTGGTATGCCTTCATAAAATTTGGGCCATACCGAGATCATAAGGTGCGTGTTGTATTTCTTATGCAACACATCGATCATATTGTCGGGAGAAGGAAAGCGGGTTTCATCAAACTCCTGGCTGCCCCAGGCAGCTTCTTTCCAGTAACTCCAGTCGAGCACTATATTGTCAATAGGGATCTTTCTTTTCCGGAATTCATCAACTGTTGTTTCTATTTCAGCCTGCGTTTTATACCGCTCGCGGCTTTGCCAAAAACCCAGTGCCCATTTTGGAACGATGGGCGCTTTACCGGTAAGGTTGCGATAACCGCCAATTACCTCATCCATGTTGCTGCCATAAACAAAGTAATAATCAACCAGCTGACCGGCCTCAGATGAAAAGCTGAAGCTGTTTTGTTCTTCCAGGGGTAATGGTTCCTGCCATTTCAGGGCCAGATAGGATTCTCCGCCTTCGGGCGTCCATTCAATTTTCACGGGTATTTTTTCTCCTTTTTTAAAAGAGAAGGAAATTAATGCCGGCGCCGGGTTCCATGCTTTCCGCCAATGGTCGAGCATCAATTTTCCATTCAACCATACTTTCAATGAGCCGCCGAAGGTGAACCTGAACTGGTGGTTTCCCGATAAATAACTCGCCAGGCTGCCTTCCCAGGTTACCATGCCGCTTGCGGGCGTAAACGCTGCAGGCAGCTGCACCTTTGAGTCGCCCTCAAACTCCATATTAATATTATCCTCGGCCCTTTCAGTAATTACCTCCTGCGGTTTATGTTTGTCGTTGACATACGATGCTGTTAACCAGCCGGCCTCACCTTTTTTTGAAAAAAGCTGCAGGGTGGTAAGAGGTTGCAAGGGCCTGATGTCGCCGGCGGTTGTAAGTGAATAATTATCCCAAAGTATACCATAGTTTTTGGCGGAGATAAGGAAAGGAATGGCGACCTCTGTATTGTTTTGAAAGAACTGTACCTGTTGCCCTTTGTAATTATAAACACCATCCTGGTGCTGGCCAAGGCCATACCACGCATCACCGGGCGTGGTTTGAAATGTTTGTACAAGTTTATAAGCACGTTTGCCGTCGTATACCGCCGGTTGAAAACTTCTGCCCAACGGCCCTTTTTCATTCAGTATTTTTTTGCCGTTGCGGTCAAAGAAAGAAACAGCACCCGTTTTTGCATCAACAACAGCAGTAAGACTGCCTGTTTTTAAGGTAATGTTCTCTTTGGATGGAATAACAGCAAAGGTAACGCCGGGGCTTTTTTTATAAACAGTAACAAGACTTTCCCTGGCCGGTATTTCTTTTCCGGGCACGGCCATCACTCTTATTATATTATCTGTAACAACTTCAAGTTTAACCGCCATTGAAGCACCTGTAACAAGCGGATCAGTGAAAACGATCACTCCCTCAGGAGTTGTTGTGTAGGAAGGGTGTCCTGCCAGTAGCACATTAAACAGCGAAGAACCGAGCATACAAAATAGCAGCAGTCGTAATTTCATATCAAGCAATTCAGAGATTATTATTGATATAAAATTATTACCATGCAGTCTTAAACAGGGCGTCCAAATGTTGCAAATGAGGGCAATGGTTGTTGCAAGAAAGTGATTTTCAGCGGGAGTGTCCTTTATAGGCAACAACGTTTTGCCAGGAAGATCCCAGGCCGTCTATGCGGAGCTCTACAACGTCGCCGGGTTTAAGATAAACCGGCGGGTTCATACCAGGCCCTACACCGGCAGGTGTACCGGTAGATATGATATCGCCAGGCAGCAGGGTCATAAACCGGCTTATGTAAGAGATCAGGTAAGGCGTTTTGAAGATAAGATTGGCTGTAGTACCATCCTGCATGGTTTTTCCGTTAAGCGAAAGCCAGAGCCGTAAATTATTTACATTGGCTATTTCGTCTTTGGTAACCATGTAAGGCCCCATGGGAGCAAATGTGTCGCAGCCCTTTCCTTTATCCCAGGTGCCACCCCTTTCATACTGAAATGCACGCTCACTAACATTATTGTGCAGCATATAGCCCGCTATATAGTTAAGGGCTTGCGCTTCTTCTACATAACTGGCCCTTTGTCCAATTACCACAGCCAACTCAACTTCAGTGTCTGTTTTTTGGCTGTCCCTGGGAATTATAATATTATCGTAAGGGCCACACAAGGCTGTGGTTGACTTTATAAAAATTACCGGTTCGGCGGGTATTGCCGCCCCTGTTTGCTTTGCATGGTCAACATAATTCAGGCCAATGCACACGAGCTTTGAAGGACGCGCAACAGGGCAACCCAAACGCACGTTTTCTTTTATAGGAACTATAAATTCCCATTTTCCGGCAACCATATCTTCCAACACACTCAGTCCGCCATTTTCAAAAAAGAATTCATTATAGTCATCAAAATATTTCGACACATCCCACCATTTCCCTTCGTATATAACGCCGGGCTTTTCAAATCCCTCTTCTCCAAAACGAATCAGTTTCATAATTGAAATACAAAAAGAATTTATTCAGCTTTCAATACAGCTGTTGCTACCGGCAGCTTTCCGCTTTTGGCAGTAATTTTTATTTCACCTTTCCTGTTTGTTGATTGTATAATAGCCAAACATTTTCCCTGCCAGGCCTCCATTTGATTTCCTTTTAGCAGGGTATGACTTTGTTGATCGCCATTACCTACAGCCGCCAGTTTACCAGCGCCGCTCACTTCAAAACTGATGTTATTGCCGGCAAAAGGTACAGGCACACCATTGGCATCGAGTAACTGCAAGGGCATATAACATAAATCCTGCCCGTTGGCCCTGAGCACTTTGCGGTCGGGTAACAGTTTTATTGCAGCAGGCTCACCGGCGGTTTGAACAGCGAAGGACACCGTTCTTCCATCGGCCGTTTTACCAATGGCTTCCAATTTGCCCGGTTCATAAGGTACTTCCCAAAAAAGAAAGGCTTCTTTATTAAGGTCCCATTTGCGGATACCTAATGATCTTCCGTTCAATTTCAATTCTACCTGCGGCACATTGGTATATACATGCACCGCCAGCGTATCGCCTTTTTTATTATGGTTCCAGTGTGTTTCTACCTTGGGCCAGCTCCAGAAAGAGCATAGCTCCCTGTTCCTTGCCGAAGAATCGGTTTGTACGGCTATATGTACCATAGGAGCTTCGTTCCAAAGCGCTTTCCTGAACCAATACCCAGGTTTAGGAAAACCGCACATGTCTATTACACCGCAAGACGCGCCACGCCATGGCCAGGTGGGCCATTTTTTCCAGAACTCACAACCGGTACCAACATCACCAATGCCCGATTCGCCAATATAGTCGAAGCCCGTCCACAGAAACTCACCGGCCACATAATCTTTCACCTGCCCCTCGAGCCATTGCTCATAAGAATGCAATTGGTTGCAGGTACCGGGGTGATATGGATACATCACCGTTTCGGATCCAAAGATCACGCGGTTGGGATATTTTTCATGGTCTGGTTTATAATATGCCTCCTGGTAATTGTAACCAACTATATTGAGCAAATCGCCCATGCCATAGGAATTTACATTGAGGATCTCATTACACGCAGCGGTAAAGGGACGGGATGTATCGTATTTGCGTGCAGCATTCATGAGCATACCTGTTATCTTCAATGCATTCTCTTTATTATACTGCTCTCTTACCTCGTTGCCAATGCTCCAGGCAATAACGGAAGGATGGTTGCGGTCGCGCGTGATCCAGTTCTCTATATCTTTTTCGTACCATTGAGCGAATTGAGGTGCATAGCCGGCCTTTGTTTTTCCATCCATCCATTCGTCAAAGATCTCGTCAATTACCAAAAAGCCCAGGCTGTCGGCAAATGCCAGCAGTTCGGGCGATGGCGGGTTATGGCTCATGCGGAGTGCATTGCAGCCCATGCTTTTCAGCAGTTGCAGGCGGCGTTTATAGGTGGCATCTAAAACGGCCGCGCCCAATGGGCCGCCATCGTGATGGTTATTCACACCTTTTAATTTCACGTGTTTTCCATTCAGCAAAAAACCTTTATTGGCATCAAAATGCGCTGTTCTTACGCCAAAGGGCATGCTATACTCATCAACCAACCTTCCGCCTGCCCGTACTTCTACCTGCAGCCGGTATAAATTTGGTTGTTCAACAGACCATAATACGGGATTGCTAATGCTGATGTTTTGTTCAATTTTCAACTGCCCACGTATGGCATTCAAATTCGACAGAGCCCTTCCCACTTCTTTGCCCGCTGCACCTATAATTTTTGTAACTACCGTGCATGACCTGTCAACGTTACTATCGTTGCTCAATGCTATTGAAATATTTAAGCCGGCGTTGTTATTATCTGCTTTAAGCGTACGCGCAAAAACACCCCATTGATCAATATGCAGCCTGCTCTTTGCCACCAGCCATACATGGCGGTAAATACCGGCGCCGGTATACCATCTTGAATTGGGTTGTTCGGTGGTATTTACTTTTACTGCAATGACATTCTCCTTGCCTACAGGTTTTAAATACCCGGTGAGGTCATAATAAAAAGAAGAATATCCATAGGGGCGAATGCCCAGATAATGTCCGTTGATCCATACTTCGCTGTTGCGGTAAACACCGTCGAACAATACCCAAACTTTTTTGCCAGAAAGATCTGCTGAAGTTTTAAAGTGTTTCCTGTACCAGCCAATACCACTATACGCATACCCTCCACCCGGTCCTGTGGCGTTTGCGGAATCGAAAGGATGTTCAATGCTGAAATCATGCGGTACATCGAGTAAGCGCCATTGGGCGTCATCATATTCCGGTTGTTCAGCACCGGGCCAATCGTTCAAAGCAAAGCGCCAGTTAAAATCGAAAGGAATGCCGGGGTTATTTTTCTGTGCTGTTGCACCCGATGCTATGAGCATCAAAATTATTAACAGCGAAAAGTATGTGGTCTTGATCATTCTTTGCAGCCGGTTTTATTTTTGGGTAATTCCTTTCCATGTATCTGTTCTGAAAGGAACAGCAGGCAGATCTTCTGAATTGATGAGGTTACATTCGGGATTGTTGGCCCAGGCATAACGCACAGCCTCAGGGTCAGCCACTTTATCGGAATAAACGACCACCTGATCTCCTTCGATGATGGCTGTTGCCCAATAAAACTTTTTGTCTTTCCCTGCAATGGCAAACCCGGTCACTTCTTTTTTATCCTTTGTTGAAAGCCCTGAACCGGTATTGGTAAAACTAATGCGGATACGATTACCGGTTTTCTGAAAATTTGTATACACCGGACCAGATGCGATCACATTTTGTTTGTACACCAGTTTACTGGCAACTAAAGCAAGGCGACGGCCCACTTCCTGTTTGTTCTTTGGATGAATATCATTCGCTTCACCAATATCAATAATGCAGGCCATGCCCGTGTTGGGTTGTGATAATGTCAGTGTTTGCGCTTCCCGCAATTCGGCCCATTCGCTTTCGGCGGGAAGCGGTTCTGTTTTCATGAAATTGGCTAACTGAACAAACAAAAACGGACAATCGCCCTGTTGCCAGCGTTGCCGCCAGTCTTTAATAAGCATGGGAAATAAGGTGCGGTAATTGTAAGCCGCTGCTGCATTCGATTCGCCCTGGTACCAGATAAACCCTTTGATGCCATAAGGAATAAGCGGGTTTATCATGGCATTGAAGAGTACGGTTGGGTAATACTGATAGTTGAGTATTTTCGGAAAAGCGGTTTCAAGGTCTTTCTTATACAACCATTTACCTGCCAAAGAAATTCTGGAAGGTCCATCCGTAAGATATAAGTCATCAGCCGGCGGGTTCAAACCGCCGCCACCCCACATCATAGCTATCCTGACGGCAATGGTATTTTCTCCGCTTTTTATCAGGCGGGCCGGAATGGTATAAGAATGAGTGGGGCTGGAATTCCAGCTATTCTTACAGATCTCCTGTCCATTGAAATAGAGTGAATAGTTCATTTCAGGATGACCCAAATTGATCGTTATATCTTTTCCGGCAAAGGATTCAGGCAACGACATCCTTTTCCGTAACCAAACCATGCCTTCATAACTGCCAATCCCAAAATCCTTTAGCACAGCGGGCATTTCAATCGGCGTCCAATCTGCATCGTTATATTCCGTGGCCGGAAATATTTTATCTGCATTATTCTGCGGATTATAAACAATCTGCCAAATGCGGGCCCAGTTCAAACTATCTGTTATAAAATCTTCGCGGTCAAAACTAAGCGTATCATTGCTGAGTGTACGTGCCCGGGTAATGGGCGATGTAAGCAACCTATCGCGGCTCGTCCAGGCTTCTACCGGCGTTCCGCCCCAGGTGCTTTGAATTATGCCCACCGGAACATGTTGATCGCCGTGTAGTTTACGTGCGAAATAATAAGCAACTGCCGAGAACCTCTTTACATTTGCGGTATCACAAACTTTCCATTTAGCGGCCTGCAGATCAGATTGAGGCGTTAGTTTTTTATCGTGCTCCACCACTAAAAACCGTATTTGAGGAAAGGCGGCATTTTCAATTTCCCTGCGCGCATCCGCAGCCTGTTGTACCTCCCATTCCATATTCGATTGCCCTGAAGCTACCCATACATCACCGATAAGGATCCCGTTAAGCTCAATTGCGGTATTGGCCTTTCCCTGTTCCATTATTTTTAGCGTATAAGGGCCGCCGGCTGTAAACTTTGGAAAATGAAGCACCCATTTTCCATCTTTGCCCGTTTTGGCAGTGGCATGCACAGCTCCAAGCACCCCTGTTATTAACGACCCCGGATGTGCCTTTCCCCAAACAGGAATTACAATGCCTCGTTGCAAAACCATACTATCGCCAAAGACCTTTGGCAAACTGAGCTGCGCATTACATAGTGTGCTGAATAAAATTAAGGCTATAAAAAAGTTACTGCGCATTGCTTACTTAATTGAAATTTTTACTTTTTGAATAATAGCACGTGATGAAGTGCCTAACTGCAAAATGTACTCGCCGGCTTCGGTGTTCCATGCTTTTTTCGATTCATCATAAAATGCCAGGTCGGCCACTTTCACTGTCATGCGAAGAGTTTTTGTTTCGCCGGGTTTCAAAAATATTTTCTGAAACGCTTTCAACTCTTTTTCCGGCCTCAATACAGAACAAACGGGATCGGTTGCATACAATTGCACTACTTCGGCTCCATAAACGCTGCCGGTATTTTTAATGGTGAATGTTGCCTTTATGGTTTCATTCTTTCCATAGGCCGTTTTATCAGTTGAAAAATGACTGAGGGAAAAATCAGTATACGAAAGCCCATAGCCAAAAGGGAATTGCGGTTGAATTTTCTTTGTATCGAACCAGCGGTAGCCCACCAGGATATCTTCTTCATAATTCACTTTCAGATCTCGGCCGGGAAAATTGCCGAGGGCATGTGCAGGCGATTGCGCCAATGAAACCGGGACCGTAAAAGGAAGTTTACCGGAGGGATTCACTTTGCCGCTTAACACATCGGCCACTGCATTGCCTGCTTCCATACCACCGAACCACGACCATACGATAGCAGGCACACGATGCACTATACCTGTCAGTTGCACCGGCGAGCCGGCAATAATAACTACTACTGTATTGGGATTGGCCTTCGCTACTTCCTGCATCAATACTTCCTGCCCATATGGAAGGTCCATATTTTGTTTATCAGAAGATTCGGTATCAAAATCATGATTTAATCCGCCGAAAATGATCACTACATCCGATTGCTTTGCAACGGCCACTGCCTCATCGATCAGTTTCCAGTTCACTTTGGCAGCACCGGCCTGGCCTGAATTATTTCCTTCTTTAAACGTAGATTGCTTTTCGTAACCCTGTGCATAATTTATCTTAACAGTTGCGCCAAACTTTTGCTGCAGGGCCTGCAGGGGTGTAATTTCATACAGGGCCTTTATTTCGGAACTAAGACCGCCGCTGCAATGTTTGCGGGTGGCATTATCGCCAATGACTGCAATGGACCTTATTTTATCGAAATGCAACGGCAACAGCTTTCCATTGTTTTGCAATAATACCGCTGCTTCGGCAGCCGAATTATAAGCAGCCTGCTGATGTTCGGGCGTATTCATTTTTCCGGGCGCCCGTTTTTGTTCGTCGAACATTTTTGTATTGAACATTACCCGCAATACATTCGCTACCTTTTCATCAACCACCGATACGGGAACTTTTCCCTCTTCCACTGCCTTTATTAACGGATTAGCGAAATACCATTCGTTGTAATCATTTTTATCGGTACCCATTTCCAGGTCGAGGCCGGTTAAAGCCGCTTTTACGGTTGTATGGGCAGCCGACCAGTCGGTCATGAGCACCCCTTTAAACCCAAATTCCGTGCGAAGCAGCTGCCGGTTCAGGTATTCATTCTCTGAGCACCACTCGCCTCTAAACCGGTTATAAGCGGCCATAACGGTATAGGCGCCGCCTTCCATTACCGAGGCTTTAAAGGCCGGTAAATAGATCTCACGCAGGGCTCTTTCGCTCATGCTTACATCAACAGAGTCGCGGTGTTCTTCCTGGTTATTGGCCAGCCAGTGTTTTACACTTACTGCCACATCTTTTGTTTGCAGCGCTTTGATATAAGCTACGGCCATCCTTGAAACCAACAAGGGATCTTCGCTCATATATTCAAAGTTGCGGCCACACAGTGGTGAACGAATGATGTTTACACCGGGGCCCAGTAAAATATCTTTTTTGCGGAAACGAGCTTCTTCACCCAACACCAATCCCTGCTGATATGCCAGCGCAGGATTCCAGGTAGCAGCAAGCGCTGTTCCCGGCGGAAAACAGGTGGCAGAATCGTTTGTCCAACCGGCATAAGCCCAGTCGTGCCGGTTTACCTCAGCACGTACGCCATGCGGCCCGTCGCTCAACGCCCATTCAGGAACACCCAGTCTTTTTATACCAGCCACATAAAATTTCGAATTGCCATGCAGCAGGCTTACTTTTTCGGCCAGGGTCATTTGGCTTATGAGCGCCTGGATCTTTTGATCAGTAGTAAATGATGGCGTTTGTGCCGGGCCTGGTTGTGCAAGTACAGAATTGTAAGTAAATAAAACTAATAACAGCAGGGGTCGCATATTCATATACAGCAATCTTTTGTTAGCTATTTAAGCTGTAAAACTATTCTTCCGCCTGCTTAACAGAGGGACCAAAATGTTTCAGATTGGGATATAAAATGTTGCAAACAACTGATCTTCAAAAGAATCTCTTAAGTGTCTTTTTCTTTTTTGCTGGCCGCATAAAGTGAAGGCAGTACCTTGAACTCTTCTTTAAAAAATTTGGTGAATACTTTGGGATTATTGAACCCTACCTCGTAGGCGATCTCGGCCACCGACATGCCGCTTTTCTCCAACAACTGCGCAGCCCTTTTTAACCGGATAGATCTGATAAACTCAATGGGCGTTTTACCGGTGAGCGAAAGGATCTTGCGGTAAAAAGTGACCCGGTTCATACACATATCACGACTGATGTCCTCTACCGAAAAATCGGGGTTGTCGATCTGTTTTTCAACAGCTTCCAGCGCCTGTTTTAAAAACTTTTCGTCAACGGATGTTACCGTTATTTCAGCAGGGTTCACTTCAATTTGCTTCTGGAACTTTTTCTGCAATAGTTTTTGCTGGGCAAGCAGGTTCCTGATGCGCGAAGCCAGTATTTCAAAAGTGAACGGTTTGGTAATGTAGTCGTTTACGCCTACTTTAAGGCCTTCCAGTTGTTTTTCTTCACTGCCCATGGCTGTAAGCAAAATAATGGGAATATGGGCTGTTTGTGTTTCGGTTTTAATTTTCCGGGCCAGTTCAATACCGTCCATCAACGGCATCATAACATCACTCACTACCAGGTCTGGAATCAATTGTTTTATTTTCTCCCACCCTTCCTTTCCGTTTGTGGCTTCTTCAACATTATATTGTGCTTTTAAATTGTCTTTCAAATAAAAGCGCAGGTCTTCATTATCTTCAACTATTATGACCGTTTTCTTTTTATCGGTCTTTTTGCTTTCTTCGGCCATAATCTCTTCCATATCCTGTACAGTTATGGAAGCCCCTGCGGCGCGCACCGCAGGTTCGTAGATCTTTTTGGCGGGCAGCACAACCATAAAACAGGTACCTTTTTCCGGTTCGCTTTTTACAGTAATAATTCCGTTGTGAAGCTTTACAAACTCCTTTGTAATGGCCAGTCCAATTCCCGTACCCTGGTTTGCCATGCTTGTCGGCACATCAGTTTGAAAGAACCGTTCGAAGATCTTTTCCTGCTTATCGGCCGGTATTCCTATGCCAGTATCCTTTACCTCTATAGCCAGCGTTCCATCGCCTTCATTACCGGCAGGCGCATTATACACCAGGCCAATGCTCACCTGCCCGTTATCGTGCGTGTATTTAAATGCGTTGGAAAGCAGGTTAAACAGGATCTTTTCAATTTTATCTTTATCAAAATAAATTTCAAGACTGCTCACATTTGATGAAAAGGAAAATTGAATGCCTTTCTTTTCGGCAATATCCATAAATGAATGGCTCACATCTTCACTAAACCGTACGATGTCGCCTATGGCCGGATGTAATTTTACTTCCTGTACCTCCATCTTTCTGAAGTCGAGGAGCTGATTAACCAGGTTCAATAAGCGTTTTGCATTTCGCTGAACGAGACTTAATTGCTTTTTTTGCTCATCATCTGTTGAATTTTTAATGATCTTGTCTAACGGAGCAATGATAAGGCTTAAGGGAGTACGAAACTCATGGCTAACGTTGGTAAAGAATTTTGTTTTTAACTGTTCCAGCGCATGTGCCCGTTCGGCCTCTCTTCGTTGTTGTTTAACTTCATAGCGCATGTGTATCCTTTCAAGCACAATGCGCCGTGCAAACAGCAGTATTACCGCAGCCACCAGTACATAAATGACATAGGCAAGTGGCGTTCGCCAAAAAGGCGGATGAATATTTACCTCTAAAGTCTTTTCGTTACTCCAGGTGCCATCGCCGTTCTGCACCTTTACCTTAAAGGTATAATGGCCGGGGTCGAGGTTGGTATACGTGGCCCTTCTGTGATCGCCATCGGTATACAGCCAATCTGAGTTAAACCCTTCCATCATATAGGCGTACTTATCGCGGGTACCGTAAGCAATACCAGGTGAAGCGAATTCAATTGAAAAAACATTCTCTTTATAGGTAAGATCAATGCCTTGCAACCGGGTTATAGATTGCTTCAGAAGCACCCGGTCATTGATCAATTCACCCGGTTCAACATTATTATTCAGGATCTGCAAACCCGTAAAAACAATTACCGGATGGAAAACGGGTTTCTGAATTTTATCGGGGTCAATGATATTAAAACCGGAAGGCCCGCCAAAGATCAATTCCCCGGCTTTTGTTTTAAGCGCAGCGCTCTCATTGAACTCCCTGTTCTGCAGGTTATTCATTTCGTCGTATCCAATGATGGAAAAGGAAAGGCCTTTTTCTTTCTGTTGTGGAATAGCATTGTATAACCCGTTGGGGGTGGAAAGCCAGAATGTTCCATGATCATCTTCCAACATATCGAGGATCATATTTTGCGGCAAACCATCGGCAAAAGTAAAAACCTGAAAGTTCTTTGTTTGCTCATTAAACAGGTTCAGCCCTTCACGTGTGGCCACCCACATGCGTCCTTTACTATCTTCCAGAAAACTGAAAATATTATTGTGGCTTAAACTTGTTTTGTCGTTGGTATGGTAATAAAATACAGGGGTTGTTTTATTCTTTTCCAATACAACGATGCCAAAGGCGGTCCCGATCCATAAATTGCCCTTTCTATCCTGAAACAGTGCAGAAACAAAATTAAGTGGCACGGGGCTGTTCTCAATTCCTTTATAGGTAAAATGTTCAAAACGGTTTGTGTTGCGGTCGAGCTTATCGAGCCCGCTGCCCAGCGTGCCTATCCATAACTGCCTGTCGCGGTCTTCATATATTTCCCATACATTATCGTTGGCCAGGCTCAATGGATCATTGTCGTTGTGCCTGTAGTGCGTAAATGTTTTTCCATCAAAACTGTTGAGCCCGCCAAAATAAGTACCGATCCAAAGTATGCCTTCATGATCGATGCACAAGCTTACTATTACGTTATTACTAAGGCTGTACTTATTTGCAGGGTCGTGCTGATATTGTTTGAATGTATTGTTCCTGCGGTCGAAATAGATCAGTCCGCCGCCGTTTGTGCCGATCCAGATATTGCCCCATTTATCTTCCACAAAACGGTTCACGTCATCGTACTGAATGCTTTTTGTATTTGACTCCTGGTGGTGATACCGGGGAAACGTTACGATGTTACCATTATAAAAATTAACTCCCTGTTTATAAGTGCCCAGCCAAACAATACCATTATCGTCTTTATACAATGCATTAATACTGTTTTGACTGATACTATTGGGATTTTTTGGATTGTTTAACAGGTAACTGGTGTTGAAATTATTTTTTTTATCGATAAGGGTCACCCCGCCATGATCGGTGGCCACCCAAATTAATCCGTTGTTGTCCTGAACGATCTGACTTACCAGGTTGGAAGTTAATTTTGACGGTATTGAATTTTCATTAAACTGTTTGATGGAATTATCCCGGGGATTGTAATAAACAGCGCCATATTTGAAATTCCACAACCAGCAGTGCCCATCCCCATCTACAAAAAGATTATGGGTATTGTTGCCAGTAACGAGTTTTTGAAAAGCCGTGGATGAATAAATTACCTTATTGGAAGTAATATCATACTGCTGTAATAAACCGTTTTGATACACCAGCCATAACCTGCCATCTTTTGTTTCCTGAACGGCAGTGATCTTTTGTGCCGGGTTGAATTTAAAACCGGGTCTGAAAGGTTTTACTTTCCGTTCTGTAGCCGAATACTGGTAAAGATCGAGCGTGTCGTATAAAAACCAGTATTTTCCGTTATTCCCTTTTACAATATTTAAAACGTTGCCGGCGGGCAAGCCAAGTGTTTTTAAATAACTATAAAAATCTGAATCGAATTTTTCGGTATGTGAATTGTAAATACAGGCATTACTTCTTGTGACCACCCACATTTTACCATCAGGAAGTTCTGAAAGCCGGAGCACAAAATTGTCGTTCAGCGAAGTACTGTCACCAGGCTTTTTACTAAAGATCTTAAAAGAATAGCCATCGAAACGATTCAGGCCCCACATAGTGCCAAACCATAAAAACCCATCCCCGTCTTTAAGAATGGTATTCACCTGGTTATGTGAAAGTCCGGTATGAAGATCAAGTTTGGAAAAATTATAGTGCTCACTTTGAGCAAATACAGAAAGCGACAGCAGCAGCAATACAATCGAAATAAGAAAACGCATCCCAACAGATTTAGTGGAAGAAGACGCCGTGTTTTTTAGCACTTAATAAAAAGTCTAACAATCGTTAAAACAAAACTAACGGGTAATTTCCAGAAAAAACCACTTGGATTCGACTTTATATTACACAAATCCGACTTTTCACCATGACCAGAAGAGTGGTAAAACATTCAATTGTTTTTTGAATGTTGATCCTGTTCCGCCAGGCAAAAATGAAACTATAGGGCCGCAGCGTTTGTTTATGTTTTTTGCCTGTAATACGCATGCATAAGATACCAGGCTTTCTTTTTCTCACCTTTATCTGACAATAACCCTTTCCGATTATATCCTTTTTGATAAACAGGGTGCATTCTGCCCGGCGACCGGTAGTCGAACAATAACCAGGGACATACACCGCATAAATTGGGAACGGTGTTGAACATTTCGATTTGAGCAGTATAAATTTTTGCCTGGTATGCTTCGGTCCAGAAGGCGGCTTCATCGGCCGCACCGTAATGACTGCCATATAAAGCTTCGCCCCCAAACTCGGAAATAAATACCGGCTTGTCAGTACAAACCAGGTTCCATTTCGTAGCTGCCGGTTTGCCCTGCCAGGGAACGTACCAGCCTATGTACTCATTTAATGCAATAAGATCACAGCATTTATAAAGCGTATCCCAAATATCAAAGGTATTGTTTTCGTACCGCTGGGTATTTGTTACATGTGTTATCAACCGTGTAGAATCCAATACCCTGCATTTTTGCGTTAACTCAACAAGCGCTCTATACCGGTTTGGTGTACTCGCATATGTTTCATTTGAAAGGCTCCAGATAACAACCCCGCAACGGTTTTTGTCTCTGTGCACCATTTCTTCCAGCATCCTTTCCATTTTTGCGTTAACGGAGCTGTCGGCAAATTCAATATGCTGATATACCGGAAGCTCGCTCCAAACCATTAAACCCATTCTTTCCGCTTCTTTTACCATATTTTCATTGTGCGGATAGTGGGCTAAACGAACCAGATTGCAACCCAGTTCTTTGGCCGCATTCAGTAATAAAACAGCATCTTCCTTCGACGAGGCGCGGGCGCCTTTGTATGGGTTTTCTTCATGTATATTTACCGCTTTCAGAAAAACCTGGTTTCCGTTCAGCAGTATTTTATTTCCTTTTGCTTCAATAGTCCTGAACCCTACCCTATCAGCAACCGTATCCGTTTCACTTTCTATTACTACTTTATACAATTTTGGCAATTCAGGCGACCATAAGGTAAAAGCCGATGAAAATTCAATCGTGGCCATTCCTTTTTCATCCGTTCGGGTTTTATATAACAGGTTGAGCTCAGGAATTTTAATTTTAATATTCTGCGCCGGTTGCGTTCCATTCAATTGTACCCGGCCTGCCACAGTATTTACACTGCCTTTTTTTAATTGAATGCTATAGTCTTCAATATAAGTGCCGGGCTTTTCAATCATGTTAACATCACGGGTTATGCCGCCATAGTTTAACCAGTCATATCCATTGCCGGGTAATCCGTCCTTATGCCGGGTGTTGTTTACTTTAACAATGAGGGCGTTCGCACCTTCTTTTACCTTGCCGGTAATTTCGAACTGAAAAGGTGTAAAGCCGCCTTCGTGACTGCCGAGCTTACTGCCATTGAGATAAACCTCAGCAATATAATTCACGGCGCCAAAATGAAGGAACAGCCGCTTTCCATTCCGGATGCTGTATTTAAATTGCTTTTTATACCATACAGTACCTTCATAATAGGTGAGCTCACACCGTTGGGAATTAAAATCGCCCGGCACTTTTAATACCGGTGCCCCGTTAAACGAATACTCGAAAAAATCAGTTTTTTTCTGCGGCTTATCTTCCAGCCAAACCTGTCGCCAGTCACCAATTCCGGTTGGGTCAATGAGAACTTTCCACTCGCCATTCAGGCTGGTTATTTGAGCATGCATAAGGTTAGCCAAAAGAACAAAAAACAGGATAACAAAAACCGTTTTCATTAGCCAGGTTTATGAGTATAAAATATGCCGCACAGTGCAAGCATGATCCATTTAAAGAACCTTTATAACATTTGCATACGTTAATTCATCTGAGTTTTTTTCGGGAAGTGTAACCACCAGCCCTTCGCCCGTTCTTTCGAAGGTTAATGATTGCCCCGTGGGCACCCACTCCACTTTTTGTATTTCTTTTGGATGGTGCGAGCTGTTTGCCGCCAGGCTTTTTATAACCATTTTTCCAGCGGGTGGCCACCCCATTGCGGTAGCGTACAGCACATCGCCTTTGGTAGCAAAACGAATATCCTCATGCGTAAAGGGTTTTCCTTTTCCTTCGTTAAAACCTTGCTGACTCAATTTTTCTTCCTGTGCCGGTCCTTCGCCAAATATTTTCCATGGTCTTGTACTATAAATGCTTTCGCTGTTTGCTTTCATCCAGCTGCCAATATCTGCCACTACTTTTCTTTCTTTTTCGTCGATGGTGCCGTCGCCCCTAACCGGGATGTTCAACATTAAATTGCCATTCTTGCTCACAATATCAACGAGGGTTTGAATAACTGTCTTCGCTGTTTTGTATTCATTGCGATCATAAATACCGCGATCGTAATGCCAGCCGCCAATACAGGTATCCGTTTGCCAGGGCAACGGTTGAATTTCGTTGGCCTGCCCTCTTTCAATATCCCATACCATGGCCTTTCGCTGATCTTCATTTAATTTTTTCCCATTGATCACCGCCCGCAATTCTCCATGTTCTTTAATGCTTTTATTATACAAATGAGTTGCAATACGCAGGCCTGCATCGCTTACCGGCCAAAAGGGAAGCTGGTCGTCGTCGAAATAAACAAGCTCAGGATCGTATTTATTGATGAGGTCAATAATGCGGTTATAAAACTTTTCAATATGGGCTTTGCTGGGCGGATACACCCCATTGCCCCAATCCCATTGCCCTACGTCGAAATTGTTGTCCTCACTGTTTTTGCTCAAAGGATGATTCTGGGCATACAGATCTTGTGGGTCCAACCCCTGCCACCATTTGCCCTTACCGGCTGCTTTGGTTAATTTGCCATCATAAGGAATGCCGGCATACTTACCTGTTTTATCTGCCCGCTGCGCCACCTCGTACCAGCGCCATGCATGCGATGCATGCACACTTACGCCAAAGGGAAGTCCATTATTTTTTGCCGCCTTTGCCCAGTCGCCGATCAGATCTTTCTTAGGGCCTATTTTAGTAGCGTTCCAATGGCTCTGATATTTGCTATCGTACAGGTCAAAATTGTCGTGGTGATTGGCCATTGCCATAAAATATTTTGCACCCGCGTTCTTATACAAACTCACCAACTCTTCGGGATGCCAGTTCTGTGCTTTCCATTCGTTGATCACATCCTTAAATCCAAACGTTGAAGGATGGCCATATTTTTGAAGATGAACTTTATATTGCCAGGAACCTTCCTCATACATATTTCTTGCATACCAATCACCAGCCTCAGGCTGGCATTGCGGCCCCCAGTGCGCCCACATGCCAAACTTGGCATCACGAAACCATTCTGGTGTTTTATAGTGCTGCAGCGATTCCCAGGTGGGGTTGAATGGCCCTTTTGCAATGGCTTCACCGAAATATAAATCCTCAAAAATATTATTAGCCAATGTTCGTGAAAACCACAATGACGGCAAGGTGGCGGCCATACTTTTTATTAATGTTCTTCTTTTCATATTGCATTAAATTGAAAACCAATAATTGAACTTGATAAGGAATATATTGTTGGGAAATACATCTCCCAGGCTGCTGATGCCATTGCTCAAACTCAGCCCGCCTGGTTGTACATATGTTGTTCTATCCTGTGACCAAACAAAATTAACCTGCGAGCCGGCACGATACTCCCAGCGGAATACAAGGTTGCTGCGAAACTGGCCAAAATCGAAATCTGGATTCATGAACTCAAATTTATCTGAAGCATTACCATTCTCCAATACTTCATAACTACTGCCATTCAATGTAGGATTTAATTGTACAAAACGGTTATAATACTTCCGTGCCCGCGGATCACTCACCCTTTTAAAATCTGAATACTTTCCAACTGTTGCAAACGGACTTCCATAGTATTGAACAGATACTTCAGGGGTTATGTTATAATCGACACGAAGGGTAACAGCCATCGTACGCTGCTCTATTTTGCCAAGAACATACCTGACAGCGCTGCCGCTGGTTGCTGTTGTGATATATTGCAGATCATTTCTACTGTTTGAATAATTAAAGCTTGCAGATAATTTTAAAGTGGAAACCGGAACATACTTAATTCCCGGTTGAATGGAATAATAACGGGCACTGTTATGACCTGATAAATTTAGTTCTGAATTCAGCTCGAAGAAAAGCCTTCTGGAAGGATCTGTTCTCATATAAACACTTTGATTCAACAGGGATGGCACAAGCATAGCACTTCCTCCACGTAAGATCCTTGTATCAAGTGATTGCGGCGTATAACCGGTAGAAACGTTAAAAGCCCATTTATTCAAAAATTCGAGATAAATACCAAGATTTACACTGGAGGATAAATATCTCAATCCAAAATCCCAGTTATTGGTTTCAGACAAGGTAGCATTGTAAGTGCGAAAAATGGAAACAGGTTTGTTCACAAAATAGTAAGCAGAATTCTTTTGTTTAATGACATCAGCCATTTGCATATAACCCATATCATTGAGGTCAAAACCGGGTGAACGCCAGGTACATTCAGTTGAATAACGCAGGAGCCCTTTACTTCCTTTTCCTATTTTGATACTGCCACCACTACCCGAAAGCATGCCTGCTGTTGAATCATAATGCAGATGAGAAGCATCGGGCCGCTGATAATAACGGGCAGAAGATTGCTGAAGGCCAATCATGGCTTCGGAATTGCCGCTTATATGGCTGCCAACCAGTTTCGCTTCCACATAATATTCTTTATCGTGCCATTGATGAAGCAGATCTATTCCGCCGGTGTAAGCGTTGCGGTTCATGAAATTCAATGCCGGTATTTTTATAAACCTGTTTGTGGAAGTAAATATTCCCCCCAACACTGTATTCCCCTGTTTATAATCCTGTTGAACCCTTACCAGCGCATAATTTGTAAGCGGTTCCACAATTGCCCGCTTTCTCTTTCCCAAAGAATCAATGCTTGCATATTCATTAGCAGTAAGGCTTTGCAACACGCCTATAGAAAATCCGCCGGCTGTTTTGCCACTCATTTTTGCGGCGCCAAGAATAGTGGTATTATCAGGATATTTAATAAACTCATTATCATTCAATGTGGGGTAAAACGAGGCAACATGTCCTATTCTACGGCTATAAAACAGGGAGGAATTATCGAAATCAAAGTTGAAAATATTTCTTCCTTCGAGGAAGAAAGGCCGTTTTTCTTCATAGAAAGTTTCAAACGCAGAAATGTTCATCACCGACGGATCAGATTCTACCTGGCCAAAATCGGGGTTCACCGTGAGATCAACAGTAAGATTGCTTGTTAAACCAATTTTTGCATCCAGCCCTGCTTTGCCCAACCATCGCCTTCCCTTGTTTGCGAACGGATTCGCCTCTTCCGTTTTAAACGTATTGAGCTTTCCAACGGTATAAGGCAACATTTCAAACCTTCTTGATCTTGGCAACCCATGTATTCCATGCAGTTCACCAAACAGGTATAACATACCCGGCCCTTTTGATGATTGCGGCTCCCAATCGCTTTCCTGTTGCAAACGGTCGATCCATCGCCAGCTGTGAAGCCCCCAAACCTGCAGGGAGTCTTTGCTATAACGAAGCTGGCTCAACGGAATCCTGAACTCTGCTGTCCATGCCGAATCTTCATTTGAAGTTTTTACATACCATACCGCATTCCAGTTATTATCGGCATTTGCAGGATTCGTTATCAGCAGATCTGTTTTTTGCCCCGCAGCAGACACATCAAACTCGAACCCTGTACGCCGGTCGTGATAACTGTCAAAACAAATGCCCACCATATCACCTATAAATTCATCGCGTCGCCCTGCTTTCCTGATAATTTTTTCAGGCTCGTGATCTATGGCCCTGATGGCTACATAAATATTTTTATCGTCGTACAGGATCTTTAATTGTGTGGGCTGCGATGGCTGGGCACCTTCATTCGGGATCCACTGCGTGTAATTACCCGACCAGCTTAAGGTTTTCCAACAGGCATCATTCAGTTTACCGTCAATTACAGGTCTTTCAGTAAAAGGAATACGATGTGTTTGATAGATCCTTGGTCCTGATGTTGTTGAATTTGTAAGTTTATTTTGAGAAAAAGCTTCGTGAAAATGGAAAAGAAATAGAAAAGCCGGCAGCAATCGTAATTTCATACAGCAATACAAGGGTTTATTATGTGTAAATCTAATACTGCCTTGCCTGAAACATGGTGACCGAATGTTTCTGAATAGGGAGGCAAATGTTACAAAGAACTGACAGGGAGAATGACTTGCAGCCCAAAAGCGATGGAAACCAGGCGACTGCAAGATTTCAGGCAGCTAAATGTAACATTTGATAACCTGGTTCTACTGCAAATAACGATAATTTAATTCCATGAAAAGACCCCTTATAATTCTGTCGCTGATCATCATCACACATAATTCCTTTGCACAAGCAGTTGTAGATTCTTCACTGTTGCTTTCGGAAAAAGACATGCAATGGTGGAAAGATTCCAAGTTTGGATTGTTCATTCATTTTGGACTGTACTCAGTTCTGGGTGCGGGCGAATGGGCTATGTTCTACAAAAGAATGGATACGAGTGAATATGGTAAATTAAAAGACTCGTTCACCGTTTCAAAATACTCCGGAAAAAATTGGGTAAACGCTGCAAAACAGGCCGGATGCAAGTACATGGTGGTTACTTCAAGACATCACGATGGCTTTAGTTTGTTTAATACCGGCTTTGGTAATTACAATTCACTGAACAGTCCTGCAAAAAAAGACCTGATCAAAGAATATGTAGATGCAGCTCACGAAGCCGGAATGAAAGCCGGTATTTATTATTCTCCGCTCGATTGGCGGTATCCCGGTTTCTTTTTTCCTGACCTGTATTATTCCAATGCCCTTGAAATGAAAAAGCAAACCTACACCCAGGTTCATGAGCTGTTAAGCAACTATGGCAAGATCGATATTCTTTGGTATGACGGCGGAGAAGATAACTGGCTTGGGTTTGCAGGTTTAATGTGGGATGGCGGAAAAGGCTGGTACACCCGTGGTTTTGACAAACCTTACACCGGAAAATTCAGCTGGGAACCCGTTAAGCTGAATTCAATGGTAAGAGAACTGCAACCAAAGATCGTGATCAACCCCCGCAGCGGATGGATGGGTGATTTTAATACACAGGAAGTAAACCTGAGAGGTAGAGAAAGCAGACCCTGGGAATTGTGTACCAACCTTAGCCAAACAGCCTGGGGCTGGACGCCTGATGCTGCCGACCGGATGATGTCTCTTGACAGTTGCATCCGTTTATTGGTGTCTGTTGTGTGTCAGAATGGAAATTTATTATTAAACGTTGGTCCCAAACCAGATGGAGAAATTGAGCCTGCACAGGTGCAACGCCTGAAAGAGATCGGTGATTTTCTTTCAGAAAATGGAGAAAGTATTTACGGCACAAAAGGAGGCGTATGGGATGCAAAATGGGGCGGAACCACTATTACAGATAAAGCGATCTACGTTCATGTTTTAAAAGTTCCTGCAGATGGAAAAATTATCCTACCAACTGTTTCAAAAAAAATAGCCTCAGTAAAATATCTGGGAACGAATGTAAAGGTAAGCTTCAGTGAAACTGAGGGTAAAATTGTATTGAATGGGATCACCAATAAAAAAAACAAAACAGATATGATCGTGAAGCTTAGTTTTAATTGAGAGAAGTTTTAGTATCTACGATGATTATCGCAGGCTTCTGCAATTACTCATTTGAATAGCTCTGATAAACGAACAAAGGCTGTCTTCACTTTTTGACAGTCCTTTGTTCATGTTGCGGGTCCCCAGAGCTGTTAGTGTCAACCATCGGTTTTACAGTAAACACTTTTGTATTTTGACCCGCTTACACCATTATTAATTCGGACAACTGTATTATAACGTTCTGTGGGCTTCCCAGGTTCCAGAACCGGTATCCGACTTCCAGCCTCCTTTAATGTTGTTTCCGCTAAGAGTACCTGTAATTGTTGCGAGCGGATCGGGTTCGTCCCCGATAGTAGCTGTAATGTTATTGTTAGTTATTGAACCTTTTAATGGAGGGATAACCTGGAAGTCAGCAGGAATAAACAAACCTTCAACTTTATCTTTTTTGATAACCAAATTCAGGGTGCCATTACCACCTTGTTCGGTAAAAGTGCCTTCAAAGCAATATACTTGCGCATAAGACGCTTCTTTAAGCACCTGAACTACAGCATTGCTATGACCGCTGATATGAATATTTGTAATAGTTGGGTTGCTTCCGTCTGAATTCACCGTAAAATCGAAATAATCATTATTATAGCGGAAAGTGATAGTGCTATTTGAGCCTTCTGTGGTTGAATTACTGGATGTGTAAGTATACGATTTATCATCAATTATCAAACTTGCAGATAACGCGGCCCCGTCATTTTTAAAATTGATTAAAATATTTCCGGTTGATCCTACAAAAACTCCTTTATAAATACCATAGTTTTTGTTGTCGTACGTTGCTTTGGCAGTTGGGGTGTTTGATAAATTGCTATCAGTTTCATTCTTATCATCATCTTTCGAGCACGAAATAAGCATTACACATGCTACTAAATAAGAGAACAATTTCTTCATTTTAAGATGTCTTTTTTAATGTAAAGTGCGATTTTTCAAAGATTACTTTTGCAAGATGCAAATGGTTTGCATCTTGTGAAATACTCATTTTTAGGTATTTTTTAAAGATCAGATCAAAAGCCTGATTAATGCTTTATCAACCCAAAAGCCACGGCGAACCTGTACAACAGGGCAAAGCTTTTCAGCTCCAGTTTTTGGGTGATATTTCGGCGGTGCGTGTTAACGGTCAGTCGCGAAATGCATAAGGTTTCAGCAACCTGCTTCGTTCTTAATCCGCTTGCCAGCAGGGTGATGATGTCTTTTTCTTTTTTTGTGAGCAGGCTGAACTTTTTAAAATTCTTTTTCACCCAATCGCTTTCTTCCAGCAGCGTGTTGATTTTGGGGGCGATGGCGCCTAGCGAATTCACATCGTTTACCATCAACAAAATTTTATGCGAGTTTTCCCCGCCGGGCGTGTATAACAATTTCGCCGTGCCGAAATACCAGTTGTAAGAGGAAGCGCCTTTGGGTTTTACACGGTGAGTAAAACTAAAGACACGGGAAGGATCCTGCTGTTGTTGCAAAAAGGCATAGCCGGACATGATCCTTTCCGCTTCTTCCCGAACAAAAAAACGTTGGAAATAATCAGGTCCCATCACCTTTAATTCATCCAAACTGTGCATCAGGATATCGCAACCTCTTTTGTTCATGTAGGTTACTGCATTTTTGCTCAAATCCGTCACCAACATGTTCCCCGGCAGGTAATCGCCAATCTCCTCAACAGTGCACTCACCGCTGTTTATCTTTTGGCTTAATGTAAACACCTGCTGGCCACTGGCATCTATAAGTTCATCGGTGGTAATTATTTTTTTCATGGGTGTTCACTCGTTATGATCAGTTGCACTAATGAAACCAAATACTTCTGCGACCTTCAACAGGTCGGCGGACTTTTGTATGGATAATTTTCGATAGATATTTTTGCGATGTGTATTTACTGTGTGACGAGAAAGGTGAATAGCTTTTGCTATTTCTTCGCTGGTCTTTCCTTCGGCCACCAGTTTCAGTATCTCTTTTTCTCTATTGGTAAGAGAAGCAACTTTCTCCACGTTTTGGCTGAGGAAATCATACTGTTCCAGCACCCGGTGCAGTTTAATCTTTACATCATCTAAAAGACCGGTGAAATAAGAGAATATTACCACTTCGTTTGGAAGCCCTTGTTCATCTTTGTGCAGTCTTGCCGATGCAACCAACCATTCCTGAGAATCTTTTTCATTCCTGCGATAAAAAAAACTGTACAAAGCGTATGGGTCTTTGTCTTTCAAAAAATGGGAGATCTCCCACACGAGTTGCTCCATCATTTCTTTTGAGGGAGGTTCGTAAAAATGTTTATTGAGAAGCATAGGTGCAACCGGGGCAACGCTTTTATGAAGCTCGCGGAGTGCAAATACTTTTACTTGGCCTGGAAACAGATAGAGTATTTCTTCTTCAGACATGATATGTTGCGCAGTTTTAAAGAAATGGTTTTATATTAGATAAAACGCCTGCGCAAATTGGGTAATGTCGTAATTGTTGCGGTGGGTTTGGGCAGTCTTCTCAGAAATATGAAGCCTGGCGACTGTTTGGTCTTCTGCTAGAAGGTCGCAGCCGATTGTGCCCCCGGCCGGAGCGAAGGATGAAACAGGGTTTTGGTGCATATCAGTTTAGGGTTGGTTGGGCAGGACAAGGCAGGTTTGGCACAAGAATAATGAAAAATGGCATTAATACCTAATATCAGGTATAGATATTGAGATTTTTTTTATTATTAAAATTATTGTCCGACTAAGGGACAGGAATTAGACTGCTCATCTTACTTTCTTCTTTATAGCGATGAAATGGTTAAGCTCCTGAGAGATGTGTAAGCCGGATAAAAACTTAAGAAGAAGACAATTGGGAAGGGCTTGAATATGCAACAATGAATGCCGGGGTGTTCACCAGACAATCTGCTATAAATCGCTAATCAGCTTTGCTCCAGCGTGACCCAATTCTATTAGGCTATAAAACAACTGATGAACATTTATTCAGCCTGGTTTCGGGAAGGCAAATAAGAAGTCCCGTCACACCACCGATATTCCTACGACGGATCCGAACTACGATAAGTCATTCATAAGAATTTGATTTGGAATGGGTGCTTGGATGACATGCAAGCTTGTCTGCTACCAAAAGAAAAAGCCCTCAGTTTTCACTGAAGGC
This sequence comes from Niastella sp. OAS944, assembly GCA_024809215.1. Lineage (GTDB taxonomy): Bacteria > Bacteroidota > Bacteroidia > Chitinophagales > Chitinophagaceae > Niastella. Next base: position 1,955,564 of record JANUBW010000001.1, read on the forward strand.
TCTGTTTGTTTTGTCGGGAGGACAGGATTCGAACCTGCGACCCCATGGTCCCAAACCATGTATTCTACCGGGCTGAACTACCTCCCGAACGGCTATTCTCTTTCAATCTTCACCAATCAACCTCTCCGTTCAAATAGGGTTGCAAAAGTATATTTTTTTCGCTTTCCTCCAAAATAAAAATAGAAGAACCCCAAAAAAAATTTTACTTCTATGGTATTACAGAGAATTTTTTGCCTGTGGCGGTCAATCTAATAGCATTGGAGCCCCCCGTAATGATCGGCACCCGGCCTCATCACCTGGTACACTACAGGCGCGTTAATACTATATAACCCTATTTGCAGCCGCAAAGTATAATAACCGGTATCGATTGACACAGGCATGGTAAGCCCTTACGGTTGCAGATACCAGGGAGAAAATGCAACCAGAAAGGGAGAAAATTTTACTGGTAATAACTACCTCTTTGTTTCATTTTCCATATCAAGATTTTTATCAAAAGGACTTTTTGTAAACGGGTACACCAGTTGCTTCATATACCCTTTGGGAAAATGCGTTTCGCGCAACCCAGTGCCTTCGGGCCAGGTATTGCCTGGCAGATAGTAAGTGCCAAAGATCATATCAATAAAAGGAAAAATGGTTGCAAAGTTTTTGCCATAGTATCGCGGATCCTCGCAATGGTGCCAGTGATGGTATTGAGGCGTAGCAAAAATATATTTCAGGAAGCCAAAGTTGATGCGGGTGTTTGCATGAATGAGCACCGCATGAATGGCCATGAAAATGATATAGGTATTAAAAGTGATCTCCGAAAATCCAAAAATATACAAGGGAATAAAGGTCATTGACCGGGTTACAAAGATGTCTACAAAATGCGTCCTTGATCCGGCCAGCCAATCCATATTTTTTGTGGAATGGTGTACGGAATGGAATCGCCACAGGTATGTGTGTGAATGAAAAAAGCGATGGGCGGCATATTGAAAAAGATCGGTGACCAAAAATGCGAAGAAAAGCTCAATAACATAAGGAAGCTGTTGCACCCATTGTTGGATCTCTGACAGTCCGATCCATCCAAAGAATAGTTTTGCAGGCTTCTGGGTGATCACTCCAAAGAACTGAATGAACAAATGGCTGACAACAAAATAAAGCAGGTCGGTTCTCCATTCTTCATGAAACTTGCTTTGTTGCCTGTTTTTAGGGAATACCATTTCAATGGGAACAAAGATCGCAGCCATTAGCAACAGGTCAAGCAATAACCAGTCAACGCCCAGGTGCCAACTGGTCTTTTCAACTGGCCGGCCCTGCACCTGCAAACCGCCGAAAACTATGGCCAATGTACAAATGAGCAATCCCGTCATGGCCCATTTCTTTTGTTTGCTAAGTATAAAACTGATGAGTGCAAAAAGAAAAGATGCAATGATGGTAGCCGTCAGCAGTATTTTCATGGACTCCCCTGTGTATACTTCTCTGAATTGCGGTGTGGTGAGCCATTCCGGATATTTAAAACAAATAACGCCGGTTAGTGAAAGTAAACCGAGGAAAATCGACGAATAGCCGCTTATTTTTCCTTCACCAATTTTAAGACGCTGAACAGGGGGTGTACTCATATTAATGCATTCAATATGTTGAATTGGAAAATTATGTAATAAAAACTCACGGCGGCTGCTTTTATTGTTGTTTATTGTGTATATGCTTGCATTAGTGCATAAAGGGAGCCACGTGGAAACAAGAAGTGGGATCAAAGCAAAATATCAGCCCTTTATGAGTTTGAGCGAATGTTGTTAAAGATGATGCATAAGTAGTTCACAATGCCGCATTTGATGTGAAATATGTGCTATCAATGATCAACTATTGTGTGTTGGTAGTTTAATATGCCGCATCTTGACCTAACTATGATTTACAGGCGCTTAAGTATGCCGCATTCGTAGCTTATTATCAGTTATCAATTACTAACTATGCCACATAAATAACCATTTTTGCATAGCATTTTCAAACATACGCGGCAAAGTTGCTTCAGAACGAGCCATAGTTGGCTACCGATGAGCCATAAATGGTTACTGACGGGCCATTGTTGGCTACTGACGAGTCATTGTAACGTCCCTATAACACGTATTTAGTAAAGGATGAGTTATAGTTGCACCTGTACGAAACATAGTGAGAATTGATAATTACATAAATACTCATTGAAACAAGAGACACAAAAATATGGTTGACACTATTTGCGACATAAACAGACTTAATTATTCAAACCCGTTTTTCTATACCGAAAAGTATCTAAAAAACGAATATGTTAAAGCTAATGACCTTGCAAAACATATTCATTTATTTAATCACCAAATTACCAGGATAGATTATTCATTATTTAGTGATTTAAAAGGATCTATTCACAAATTAGCAGAAACCGAAATAGAAAAAACTTTAGATGAGACACAAGGCTCCAGTCCTTTCGAGATCAAAAACACAATTTATACTTTCAATCAAAAAAATGAATTGTATCAGGTTTTGACCAATAAAAATAGTTTTCAAGAAACCATATTATTTTCTGACAGTATGAAAATGCCTAAAACGTTACGAATTATAGAATCATTCGACAATATTAATTCGTCTCAAACTGATATAAAATACAATGATTTTTTGGAGTATGAAGCCATCGAAGAAAATACTTTTTACAATGATAAAAGGAGTAATTGGGTAAAACCAAACCAACGAAATACAAAGTATGTTTTCAAAGAAAATGATGGACTAATTTATAAGATCCACATTCGAAACAATAAAGATGAACAGTCTAAAACCACAATTATTTATAATAATAGCTTTCAAATATTAGAATCTAAAACATATAGTCAAAGGAATAAAACCGAACTTCTGTACGAAGCGATTTTTAATTATGATAAAGGTATATTGAAGGAAATAGTTTACATCCGGCATAAGCCATCAAAAGTTATTGCTGGTAATTCGATGCAAAAGATAATTTTCGGGTATGATGAAAAAGGACTTCTGATTAATTTCAAAAATAATTCAATAACAAAAACCTGGACTTATGACCAAAATGAAAATCCTGTTTCAATAAAGGAAATTGGCGACAACGGAGGTTACTCACTGGAAATGTTTATGAATTATGAATATGATAAGTATAATAACTGGACGTATAAAGAGACAAAAACCTTTATCAACAAGGTGAAGAAAAACGATAAGCAGGTCTCAAGGAAAATTGAATACTTTTAAACACACAAAAAACTAACGCCGTCATACGCTCGCTTGTTAGTAGCTGTTCTTATTCTATCAATTCAATATTGATTTTGCCTGATAGAAAAGTAGAAGTGCTGGCGCTGGCGCGCATTGATTAATCACCCGCCCCGGAATTGCCTCCGCTGCGCTGCGGCGATCCCTGGGCGGGGAACGTTAAAACAAAACAACGCCGGCACTTCGTGCCTTGCTTCTTTTATTCCCCCACTTTGCGTCCCGCAAGCGGGAGCAAAAGCTCTAAAATAAAAAACCCCGCTATCGCGGGGCGTTGCTTTGTTTTGCGGAGAGGGAGGGATTCGAACCCTCGGTACAAGTTTAAGCTCGTACAACGGTTTAGCAAACCGGCCCTTTCGGCCACTCAGGCACCTCTCCTTTTTCGTCGGGACGGCAAAATTAAAGTAAAACCCGAAATAAAAATCAATTAGATAGCGAAAAATTCAGAATATTTTTTGCCTTAAAATACAAATCAGGCAAAACCTGCGCCCCTCGCAGCTTTCAACACTACCAACACCGCAGTTTCTTTAAAATTGATAAAATACATAGGAATCAAGAGCCTACATTCCTCAACACATATAAGCGCATAAAAGCTAATATAAAACTGTTCAAAGCCAAATAACCCCCAAACACCAACTCCCTAATTAAACTGTCGTTTTTCACCTCTGGTGAGGTCAGAGCGCCAGCCAAGTACATATACACAAAAATAAGCAGCACTGAAAGTCAGGCATATAGGCATAATTGCCCCGCGGACAATGACTCATTGCCCACGGGCAAAGATGAATTGCCAGGGGCAATTATGTTTTTGTCCCGGGCAACTATGTTATTGCCCAGGGCAATTGCATCTCTGCCCGGGGCAATTATAAAATTGCAGGTGGCAATTGCCCGTTTGCCACGGACAACTGAATATTGCCTGGAGGCAATTAGCCAATTGCAGAAGCCAAAGCATAATTGCCCGCGGGGCAAAAGACCTTTGCCCGCGGACAATTATCGATTTCCTTATTGCAATTACCCTTTGTCTTTGGACAAAAAAGCTTTGCGTAATTACAACAAGCTTTTTCTTATTTGAAATGGACCGTTGTTTACGGGCAGGATACTATTATTGGCAGACAAAAACCTACTGACCAACCGCCACGATTTTTTTCTCAATGGCAATTATGCATTGCCTTATAGAAATGAAAAATCCCTCCCGCTGTGCGGAAGGGATCAAATATTTTGCATGCGAAACCAAGCGAACAAGAAAACTACATAGCGGCCAGTTGCACCTTCTGCTGCAACTCCATTACGCTTTCGCGGAATGTACTATCGGTATCCATAAGGTCCTTTACCGTTTGGCAGGAGTGGATAACAGTAGTGTGGTCGCGGCCACCGAAATGTTCTCCGATGGTCTTTAATGAGTTTTTGGTAAACGCTTTGGCCAGGTACATAGTAATCTGCCGGGCCTGCACGATTTCTCGTTTGCGGGTTTTCTGTAGCAGTTTGTCGTAAGGCACATCGAAATATTCACATACCATTTTTTGTATGGTTTCGATGGTGATTTCCTTGCTGCTAGTTTTCACGAAATTACGGAGGACTCTTTTTGCCAAGTCTAGGTCTATTTCCCGCTTGTTAAGCGAAGATTGTGCCAATAATGAGATCAAGGCTCCCTCCAATTCCCTTACGTTACTATTGATATTATAAGCCAAATACTTAACTACTTCTTTTGGCATTTCCAACCCGTCGTTTTTCATCTTCTTCTCCAGTATCTCAATACGGGTTTCATAGTCGGGCACCTGCAGATCGGCACTTAACCCCCAACGGAAACGACTTAACAACCTTTCCTGTACTCCCTCAAGGTCTTTGGGTGGTTTGTCGCTCGTTAAGATCAACTGCTTGCCACTTTGATGCAAATGGTTAAAGATGGCAAAGAAAGCATCCTGCGACTTCTCAGCCCTGTTAAAGAACTGTACATCATCTATGATCAACACATCTATCAACTGATAGAAATGTATAAAGTCATTGATAGCGTTGTTACGGCTATGGTCCTGAAACTGGTTAATGAATTTTTCAGAGCTTACATACAATACCACTTTATTTGGTTGCAATCTCTTTGTTTCATTACCTATACTTTGGGCAAGGTGGGTTTTACCCAAACCTACACCACCATATATTACTAATGGATTGAATGAGCTGGCCCCTGGCTTTTCAGCTACAGTTTTACCGGCACGGCGGGCAACGCGGTTACTATCACCTTCAACAAAGTTTTCAAAGGTATAAATGGGATTGAGCTGTGGGTCAATCTGCATTTTTTTCAAACCCGGAATAACAAACGGGTTTTTAACCGGATTATTTATAATGAGAGGAAAATCCATCTCATTACTTGAAAAAGTTTTGTAGCCGTGTGTAGGAACATCCATAGTTAGCGGTTTGTTATTGTGATTGCCACTATCAACCATTATCCGATATTCTAATCTGGCGTCCTTCCCAAGTACCCTTCTTAATGTTTTTGCCAACAGATTAACATAATGCTCTTCCAGGTATTCATAGAAGAATTGGCTCGGAACCTGAATGATAAGTATATTGTCTCTTAGCTCTACTGGCTTGATTGGTTCAAACCAGGTTTTGAAATGTTGCCACTCAACAATATCCTTTATTATTTCCAAACAATTACTCCAAACTTTTTCGGACGTCTTAGCCATTATACTAGAAGCAGTTTTTTTATGTTGAGTTAAGTTCGTATTCATCTTTATTTGCGCACAGTTATCAACTTCACAGGAATGTTGGGGAATCTCAAAATTTAAAAAGGGCGACGAATATCAAATTTTTTCTCTTAAAAAAAAATTTTTTATTCACTAGTTTCTGACAATTATCCACTACGCCTACCTTAATAATTTATTTTATTTTTTACTGTCAAAATAATTCCCATCAATAACACTCCAATGCAATTATTATGCGCAGATTTTTTGTTATTGTTACAACCTGTGAGCATAGCTAAATGAAAGTAAGGAATCGCAAAAAGCAGCATAGTATATGTTCAGCAACTGACCACCTTTACTACGTACTTTTGCGTCACTACTTTTATTAGCAGCGCTCAGTATATTATTATGTGCCCGGGATAATTTATTTGGGCCTGCCGACCGTGAAGCACCTGGTTTACATTGAACGGATTTTATCGAGTTGGTTTCGCAGGGAATGCAAATGAAGAAAGTACACAACGCAGTAGTATCAAAATAATCTTTCTTCATATTATTTATTGGATGCTATTGAAGGTACAAATATTTTGATATGCACGAAATATAAATCACCTTTTTTTTCTTTATCAATCAAAATAAAAAAACATCCTTCAACATTGCATTAACAGAAAAAAAGTTATAGATTATTTTTTTGTATTAGCCTTATTTACACCCTTAGCGGTTAACACTTGTAAGCTTATCTATTAACGGCCCAAGGTATTCAGGCATTTCATATAAAACAATAACACTTACAGGTATAAATTCTAACCTTACTTTAATCTCCTCTCCACTTATAAGACCCTTAAAAAAGTTATCCTCCTTATCATTACAATTAGCTAAATAAATACACTGCATTAGCATTCGTGGAACACTTTTGTGAATCGTAGTACACATTCATTACCTTTGCACCGTTAAATATTTTTTAGGCTAAATACCTAACCTTATGCAACAACGAATTACATTAAAATTGCTTCCGTCCGAAGCAGCTACTGAATCAATTGTACAACAGTATGCTGCTCAAACATTAGGACTTCCCGCCGCTGCTATTACCGGCTTTCATGTTATTAAAAGATCTATTGACGCCCGTGGCAGACAACCATGGATCATGCTGACAATTTTGGCATACGCCAATGAACCGTTTCAGGAGAGAACTGTCAAAAAATTGTTATTGCAAGATGTATCTCATGCCAATAAGCAGGTCATTGTTGTAGGCGCAGGTCCTGCAGGTTTGTTTGCCGCATTAAAATTAATTGAAGAAGGCATTAAACCCATTTTACTTGAAAGAGGAAAAGATGTTCGCTCGCGCCGTCGTGATCTTGCTGCATTAAACAAACAAGGGGTTGTAAACAGTGAAAGCAATTACTGCTTTGGCGAAGGTGGCGCCGGTACATATAGCGATGGTAAATTATATACCCGTAGCACTAAACGTGGCGACGTTGAACGCATATTAAATATACTGGTACAATTTGGTGCACAGGAAAAGATCCTGTACGAAGCACATCCTCATATTGGTACTAATAAATTACCCGAGATCATCACCGCCATAAGGGAACAAATAGTAGCCTGCGGCGGCGATTTCCTGTTCGAACAAAAAGTAACCGATCTTATAATACAAAACGATACCATTACAGGTGTAAAAACTGCTGCAGGAAATACATTCAATGCAAATGCGGTAATTATCGCTACCGGCCATTCGGCCCGGGATATTTTTGAACTTTTACACAACAAAAATATTCTTATTGAAGCAAAACCATTTGCGCTTGGCGTCCGTGTAGAACATCCGCAAAGTATTATTGATAGTATACAATACCATTGCCCGGTCAATAAACAACGCGATGAGTTTTTACCACCTGCCTCCTATAGCCTGGTTCAACAGGTGAACGAACGTGGCGTATTCTCATTCTGTATGTGCCCCGGTGGCATTATTGCACCCGCAAGCACCAGCGATGGCGAGCTTGTTGTAAACGGATGGTCGCCTTCTAAACGTAATAACCCTTACGCCAACTCGGGTATCGTTACTTCTATTGAACTTAAAGATTTTATACATTTTCAAAAGAAACAATCCCCTTTATCGGGTATGTATTTTCAACAGGCAGTAGAAAGAAGATCTTTTGAATATGGTGGCGGTAAATTTGTGGCCCCTGCACAACGCATGGCCGACTTTACCCAAAAGAAAACATCTTCTTCATTGCCCAACTGCTCTTATTTACCCGGCATTACGCCTGCTCCGTTAAATGAAGTGCTGCCACCTTTTGTTTATTCATCGCTGCAACAGGCGTTTATTGAATTTGGGAAGAAAATGCGCGGCTATTTTACCAATGAAGCAGTACTGGTTGCTACCGAATCAAGAACCTCATCGCCGGTACGTATTCCCCGCGATAACGAAACCACCCAACACCCGCAAATAAAAATGCTTTTCCCCTGCGGCGAAGGCGCCGGTTACGCTGGTGGTATTGTAAGCGCTGCTATGGATGGGGAAAGGGTTGCTGAGAATATTTCGTTAATGTTAGAATCTAACTTTTAAACTGAAAGAAGTTAAATACAAAAGCCTTGGCTAACGCGAAGGCCTTTGCAGTATTTTGCTTTTTACTTATTTGTAATTTTTAACATTTACTATTCATAACGATATTTATATAGTGTGATAATTACATTTGAAATTGTGGAATTATTCTCACCTTGGGGAAACGCTCTTCTTCAACTAATCCTCCTTATCACTCCCCTGCTTACTCAACAACAACTTCTTCTCAAGCAACTGATTCTTCTTAAACGCCTCCATCTCTACCTGTAACGCTTCTTTATTCTTCTCATTCTTTAACAAGCCTTTGTTCAAATTAGGACAACCGGCATCAACCCACGCCGTATACCAGAAGTCGGCCAGCAGGTTAGCAGAACTTATCAATTGTTTATTGATCGTTTCGCCCAGCCTTGCACTATATGCTTTTGCAAATGCAGATGTATAATTTTTATATTCCCGGCCATTACGTATTTGCACCCGGTACTTTTCTGCCTCAGTAAACGACCTGGTAACTTCTTTTTCTGCCGCAAATACATCGGGCAATAATTTATACGACTGCCGTACCGCCCGCCAGATGGATCTTTCAGGATGTTTTAAATATTTTGCCTTATGCCGGCCGCGCAGATCATATTTCTGGATCTCAATTTCAGGCACCATTGATTCCCATAAACTATGCAGCCCTTTTTGATTAGAGAGCTGTCCATCGTAATTCTCGGTAACATGTAAAGGCACATGCGCATCGCTAATATAATGTCCCAGGTCGATGGCATAAAAAAGAATGCTATCCTTATTACCATTGCGAAAAGCTGCAGTTAGCTTTTCTTTCATCGTTATTACATGATAGGGAACATAACCACATTTAAGTAAGCTATCCTTTCCGTATTTCTTCACTGCATCTTTCCATAACAAAGGCATTCTCCAGGCTGCGGAATCACCATACAACTCCAGATCGACAAAATGTTTGGAGGCTTCTTCTTTGTCCTGACTTCTGCGTTGATCGGGACGAACGGAGTTCTTAACAATTTCGCTCATATTCTGATGGAAATAATACCGCATCGATGGCGGCAATTCATAAATAGCCAATTGATGAATGGTACGGTGACCTAAAAATCCCCAGCTGCTACAAACTATTACCGCTACTAACAACAAGCTACCAGTTACTATCAGTCTTTTCATGCCTTTTTATTAGGAAATTGGGTAAATATAGTGTGCGCCTGTAATAAAAGCGATTTTTTTGCTACTAATTAACGGTTTCATTAACTTATATGACCTTCGACACTTCGTTCAGGACAGGCCATCATTCAATAAAACTTTCCTGCTTATGAACAGACTGGAAGTAAAACATCTTAAAAAATATTATACTTCGCAAAAAGCGGTAGATGATATTAGTTTCACGCTGGCGCCCGGCAGCATATTTGGTTTACTGGGACCTAACGGGGCTGGCAAAACCACGCTTATAAGAATGATAACCGGCATTCTGTTTCCCGATGATGGTGAAATAATTTTCGACGGGCAAACTTTCAACCCTAATAAGGATATAGCTCATATAGGTTATATGCCCGAAGAAAAAGGATTGTACAAGAAAATGAAGATCGGAGATCAGGCAATATACCTGGCGCAATTGAAAGGACTTAGTAAGGCCGATGCCCTGGAGCGCGTGAAACAATGGTTTGTAAAATTTGAAATGCAAACCTGGTGGAACAAAAAGGTGGAAGACCTGAGCAAAGGCATGCAACAAAAACTGCAGTTTGTTACTACTGTTTTAAACGATCCCAAACTCATTATACTCGATGAACCCTTTAGCGGGCTAGACCCCGTGAACAGTAACCTCATCAAAGATGAAATTTACAAGCTGGCCCAAAAAGGCAGCAGCATTATATTCAGTACCCACCGCATGGAACAGGTGGAAGAAATATGCGACCATATTGTTCTTGTAAATAAAGGGCAGAAAATTCTCGATGGTTCTGTTACCGCCGTTAAACACCAGTTCAAGGAAAACATTTTCGCCATTGGGCTCGATAGCAATCCCCCTAACATCAATACACCGGTGTTTGAGGTCATCAATACAAAAGGGCATCAACTGGTGTTGAAGATAAACGAAGGCTACAAACCAAACGATGTGTTGCATTATTTTCTGCAACAACAGGCAGGCATCAACTCGTTTCATGAAATACTGCCTTCGCTAAGCGATATATTTATAAAACTGGTTGAAGGCACGCCGCTTACACGGCAATTTCAAGTAACTGCTTAATCTTACTGCAATGAACAAGATCTTACTCGTAATACAACGCGAATACCTGGTACGGGTTCAAAAGAAATCATTTTTACTCACCACTATAGGTGTACCCCTTATCATTATTGTTTTTTATGCCATCATGATTGCCATTGGCGCCAGCGGCGGACATGAAAAAAGCAAAATTGCGGTTATAGATGAAGCCAACCTTTTTGCCGGTGGTATGGAAAAAGCCAAAAGCGATCCGTCGGAATATGTTTTCTTAAATAATGTATCGCCCGATTCGCTAAAGGTAAAATATAAGAAACTGGGCTACGATTACTTCTTATACATACCGCCCGTAGATATTCTCCAAAATGCAAATTCCATTGAACTCTATAGTACCTCTACGGTAGCCGTTGCGCAGAAAAGCAGAATAGAAAAAGCCATCAATAATGCCATTGAATTAAAGCGATTGCAATCGGCCAATTTAAGCCGTGAGCAGTATCGGGCCATTAAATCGGATGTTTCCATTCAAAATATAACCGGTAAACAACAAAAGAAAGGTATTGCCGTAGTGGCATCTGTAGTGGCATTTGTATGCGGTATGCTTATTTATATAATCATGCTTATTTATGGAACCATGGTTATGCGTGGGGTAATGGAAGAAAAAATAAGCCGTATTGCTGAAGTGATGGTAAGTTCTGTTCGGCCATTTCAACTTATGATGGGTAAAATAATAGGTATTGGCGCAGTTGGCCTTACCCAATTTTCCATTTGGATCATACTGATCATTGGTTTAAGATTTATTCTATCAGCTTTTATTCCTGCATTTGACCTAAGCGCGCTGCCCCAGGGCGCAGCAGCTACGGCCGATACCAGCGATCTTCAAACGGCCCTTCGTGTTGGACTCGATTCTATTCCCATAGGAATGATCAGCTTTTGTTTTATTTTTTATTTCCTCGGCGGTTATCTGTTATATGCATCCCTGTTTGCGGCTATTGGCAGTGTGGTTAGTGATGATCAGAACGAAGCGCAGCAAATGGTTTTCCCCGTAATGATGCCTATAGTGCTTGGTTTTGTAATTATGACAAAAGCCGCTGCGGAACCCGACAGCCCGCTGGTGATCTTTGGAAGTATCTTTCCGCTCACTTCACCGGTAGTAATGGTAGGCCGCATTATGTACGACGTTCCCATAAGCCAGCTTATTATATCCATGTTATTACTCGTACTTTCCGTATTGTTCTTTGTATGGCTGTCGGCTAAAATTTACCGTACCGGTATATTAATGTATGGGAAGAAGGTTTCGTGGAAGGAAATGATCAAGTGGGCGTTTAGAAGAAGTTAATTGCAGGTTTCAAGTTACAGGGAAAGCCCTGCAACATGTAACTTGCAACCTGAAACGCAAACCTATATTGATCATGCGCTATTTTATGGCAATAGTAGCTCCGGATGAGATCAACCAGCAGGTACTGGAATGGAAACATTACATGTTACAGCATTTTAACTGTAAAGTGGCATTGAGATCGCCGGCGCATGTAACGCTTATTCCACCCTTCAACATGCCCGATACCATGCAGCATGAACTGGAGGAAGTTTTACTGGAATTCGCCCAGGAACAACTCTCCTTTCCCATACACTTAAAAAACTTTGCGGCTTTTAAACCGCGGGTACTTTATGTACATGTTCAACCCAATACCCATTTAAGCGATTTACAGGCCCGCCTTGAAACTTATCTTATGAATATCAACTTTCCCATTAAACGGGAAGAACGCGCCTTTCACCCGCACGTAACCATTGCCAACCGCGATCTGCAGAAACATGATTTCCCCCGGGCCTGGCAATACTTTCAACAGCTGCAGTATGAAGTAATTTTTCCCGCCAATACCATATCCCTGCTCCGGCATAACGGTGAAATTTGGGAGGTAGCCAATTCTTTCCCGCTCAGTAATAAACGTTAAAAAACATTTTCTTTTAAAAAAAGAACGCCGCCATGCAACATTTTACGAAATGCATCGTACTTTTATACGAAGACTATCGTAAATACTTAATATTAAAAGTCACAACCATGAAATTGCATAAACCTTTCATCTGGGGCCTGCTCTCCGTGCTTTCGCTTACGGTTATAATAACGTTGCTCTCATTTACGGGCGGCCCTGCGTATCAACCTGCCATTACTAACCATCAAACAGACACGGTTCCGCAGAAAATAGACCGCGACCTCGATAAAGAACTGCGCGCGCTCGACAAAGCCCAGGAACAATTGGATAAATTGAAAGAAAAAGACTGGCAACAGATACAACGTAATATAGAAGAATCTATAAGCAAATTTGATGTTCAACAGATACAGCAACAGGTTGACCAGGCCATCAAAAAAATTGACTTTGAAAAAATAAACCGGCAAATACAGGAGTCGCTGCGAAAAATAGACTTCGATCAAATTCAACGGAATATTGAGCAGTCGCTCGAAGACGTAAAGAAAATAGACAAAGACGAGATAAAAAGGGAAATTGAAAAAGCCCGTCAGCAGGTAAACGAAGCCCTGGAAAAAGAAGAGTGGAAAGAGAATATGAAAGAAGCGCAGAAAATAAAGAACGAGGAAGTAAAGAAAGCGCTGGAGAATACCAAGAAAGAACTGGCCAGGGTTAAAGAAGAAATGAAACAGCAGAAGTTCGATATGAAGAAAGAATTTGACAAGGCCAAACAAGATGTTGATAAAGCAAAAGAAGAAGTAAAAGGCTACCAGACGATGATATACGAAATGGAAAAAGACGGCCTGCTTAACACCAAAGAAGATTACACTATTGAATACAAAGACAACGAACTTACCATTAACGGTAAAAAACAGCCGCAGGATGTTGCCGATAAATACAAAAAGAACTTCAGGAAAAAGAGTATAGCCATAAAAAAACAAGATGGTGAAATAAATATCAACCATCAATAGTTTTCGGATACAATTAGACTAGTGATTTTCTCATTTGGCAGAGCTGTTCTCAGCTCTGCTTTTTTATGCTTGGCCCCGGCCCCCCTCCAGACCTCCCCCGGAAGGGGGAGGCCACTTACTAAGTCAATCTACTTTTATATTCTATATCACTTTTCAACTCCTCGCTAACTTGTTAACTCGTTAACCTGTTTTTTAAAAAGAAAAAAGACCGGTTTATTCAACCAGTCTTTCTAAATAATTTATTCATTTTAATTAAGCCCCTCACCCCTCCATCATTCTAAGGAACGGATGAAAAACATCGCTTTCATCGTCATCGAACTTTATATTGGTGATGTCGAAATTCATTTTGAGTGAAACGCCTTCTTTTATAATGATCCCTTCACGACGAGTGGTTTTATACCCCTTTTTCTCCAACACAATGATCACTTCGCCTACAGGCATTTGAGGAATTTTAAAATTGCCCAATGCATCGGTAGTAAACTCTTTTTTCTCCTGTCCTTTTGTTGTGGAAATAGAAACGGTTACACCTTGTACAGGCTTTTTGGTAGAAGCATCCGCTACGCATCCTTGTAATACAGGCTCTGTCGACTTACGATTACCGTTATCGCCATTAGCTTTGGTTAACAAGGAAAGAGGCAATAACGCTGCGAGCAACAGGTAATTTTTTTTACCTCTCATAAAAATTAGTGTTTAAAAGGTTGGCAAACCAAACATCAGCCGCCACAAGTTTTCAACGGGACCAACTACAAAGACACAAGGTACATACACAATGTTGCATCCTTACCTGAAGGTACTATAATTATAAAGAATTTACCCAGTTAAGTGTCGTTTTAGCACGGAAATATTTACTCACGATTCACCCAGGTCGATCTCGGTATTGTCGCCAATATTCAAACTACGGCTTTCACCTTTTACCTCGGTATCGCTCCCAATTAGGGAATTGTTTAATACAATATCGTAGAGGTCTGCAAATGAACCTATAATAGAATCTTTAATTATTGAATAACTGATGGTGGTCTTTTCGCCAATGGTTACATTGGGCCCAATGATGGAGTTTTTGATATCGCATCCTTCGGCCACGCTTACCGGGGGTATAATAATAGTGTTCTCAAAATTGTGATCGGGGCTAATGATACCACCAAACTTTTTTAGCAAAGTGGCATTCGACTCAAGCAGGGTATCCTTCTTACCACAGTCGAACCAGTTTTGCACTTTGAACGGTTGAAATTTGGCGCCATGCTGGATCATACATTCCAGGGCATCGGTTATGCTAAACTCGCCCCGCACCATTACCTGGTTGCGGATATTGCTTTCGAGGCAATTGAACAGGAATGACGTTTCTTTTATGCGGTAAATACCCACCAGGGCCATGTTCGATTTGGGGATCTGCGGTTTTTCAACCACCCGGGTAATAAATCCGTCTTCGCCCATTTCCACCACGCCAAAATCGCGGGGATCATCAACCCGTTTAACAGCCAGGGCCGAACAGGGCATATCGAGCAGTTCCTTTACATCGTACTCGCAAATGGTATCGCCCAAAACAATGAATATTTCATCATCGCCCACAATATCTTTTGTAAGTTGAATGGCGTGACCTATGCCGTGGCGTTCGCTTTGGGTCACGAACCAGGCTTTCAGTTCGGGATATTTCTCTTTTACGTAGTCCTGAATTTTATCGCCCAGGTAGCCAACAATGAAAACAAATTCATTGATGCCTGCCTCGCGTAACTGGTCAACAATTATGCTGAGGATAGTTTTGCCGGCCAGGGGTATAAGTGCCTTAGGTTGAGTATACGTGTGCGGTCGCAGTTTTGTGCCTGCACCTGCTACGGGAATGATTGCTTTCATTTGAAAAATATTTGTTTTTCACCATCCGCCACCGGCGGCGAAACATCCAGGCGTTTTTATTCTGTTCCTTTCATTATTCAATCTCTGCGAAGCACTGGTTGTAACCTGAAAAACAAGTGGTTTGTTTTTTTCAAAGCCGTGAAAATAGTAAAAAATATTTTACCAGCGTTTGTTAGTTGTAAAACGGTTGCCGGTTACCAGTTACCAGGTGCCGGTTTCATTTACCGGGTGTAATTCTTTCTACCAAGCCGTTACAGGTTACAAGGTACAGGTTACAGGGCCTTTTGTTCAGCAATCGTCACAAGCCGCCACCTCGCGCATTAATGTTCCCCTGAAGCCAACTGTGTATTTCCTGGTAACAGGCAACAGGCAACCGGTAACCGTGTATTTGTATTTCTCTGGAACCTGCAACCTGGAATCTGCTAAAAAACCGGGAAACAATCAACTAAGCACTAAAAACTAAGAACATAAAACTAACTTTTAACTAATTTTGCGCCATGCAAAAAGACACGCTTGTATTTGACCTTCTTAAAAAAGAACTTGAACGTCAAAGAAATGGAATAGAACTCATTGCTTCCGAAAACTTTACCAGCTACCAGGTAATGCAGTCCATGGGCTCAGTACCTACCAATAAATATGCGGAAGGCTATCCCGGCAAACGCTATTACGGTGGTTGTGAAGTGGTGGATGAAATTGAAACACTGGCCATTGAACGCCTGAAAAAAGTATTTAACGCCAGCTGGGCCAACGTACAACCCCATGCCGGCGCCCAGGCCAACGTTGCTGTATTTTTAGCCTGTCTGAAACCCGGCGACAAGATCCTGGGTCTCGACCTTAGCATGGGTGGTCACCTTACCCACGGCAGCCCTGCCAACTTCAGCGGTAAAAACTACCAGGCATTGTCTTATGGCGTAGTTAAAGAAACCGGTTTGGTCGACTACGACCAGCTGGAAGCCATTGCCAAAAAAGAAAAACCCAAAATGATCATTTGCGGCGCTTCTGCTTACAGCCGCGACTGGGATTATAAACGCATTCGTACAGTGGCCGATCAAATTGGCGCCCTGGTAATGGCCGATATAGCCCACCCCGCCGGTTTAATAGCAAAAGGCCTGCTGAACGATCCGTTCGATCATTGTCATATTGTTACTTCTACTACACATAAAACCCTGCGCGGCCCTCGTGGCGGCATCATTATGCTGCGTAATGATTTCGATAACCCGCTGGGTGTTAAAGATCCCAAAGGCAACATCCGCTCTATGAGCTCCTGCCTCGATCTGGCTGTTTTCCCTGGTATGCAGGGCGGTCCCCTGGAGCATGTTATTGCTGCTAAAGCTGTAGCATTTGGAGAGATCCTTACCGATGAGTTCAAAACTTATGGCGAGCAGATCATCAAGAACGCCCAGGCCATGGCTGCTTCTTTTGTTAAACGTGGTTACAACCTCATTAGCAATGGTACCGATAACCACCTGATGCTGATTGACCTGCGTAACAAAAACCTGACTGGTAAAAAGGCCCAGGAAACACTCGACAAAGCACATATCACGCTTAATAAAAATGCGGTTCCATTCGATGATAAGAGCCCATTCGTTACCAGCGGTATCCGTGTTGGCGTACCTGCCATCACTACCCGTGGTATGAACGAAGGCCACATGGAAACCGTGGTTAGCATGATCGATAAAGTATTGATGGATACTGATAATGAAGCTACACTTACTTCTGTTAAGAATGATGTGCATGCCTTTATGAAACAGTTCCCATTATATCCTGAATTAGGATAACATCGTCAATGATGAATGGCCAATGGTGAATAAATCCACCGTTGGCCATTTACCCTTACATATTGACCATTCACCTTTCACCATTCACCGTTATGATCCAACGTCTACAATCTATTTGGTTACTGCTGGCCGCTGCCGCCGCTTTTTGCAGCCTTCAATTTTCATTTTACAGTGGCAATATCATTGCAGCCAATCAGGCCAAATCATTTGCTGCCTTAAATGCACAAAGTAACTTGCTGCTACTGATCTTATCGGCAGGTGTAGGCATCGCTTCTCTTATTTCTGTTTTCCTATACAAGAACAGAAAGACCCAGTTACGGATCGTATTGGTGACCCTGTTAGTGAGCATCATTAACCTGGTATTGTTCTTTACACAAACCAAGAAGTTTGTGCCCGGCGAAGGCAACTATAACCTCACCGCCATCTTCGCCATCATTGTTCCTGTATTTCTTATTCTTGCTATGAGAGGCATCAGAAGAGATGAGAAGCTTGTAAAAAGCTTAGACAGACTTCGGTAATCGGCAGTCGTGAATCGTGAATCGGCAATAGTTTCCGAAACCTCAGGCCTCGCTTATTGTAAAACGGCAAACGGCATACGCGAAAGGGCTCACGTAATTCGAGCCTTATATCTGTTAGCTTTAAATCTGCTTGCAATCACTCGCGAGTCTCGAATACAGGAACTATGAACTAAGAACTCAGAACTGAATAACTATTTCCCTACCTCCCATTCATAGGCAATAAACTTCTTCCCTGTTTTTAACTGGGTAGTTATAACTTTTACCCTTATGGTAAGAACGCCATTGCTATACAGGGTGTGTTGTGCCTCTTTAAAATCGTATTTCGCAGTAGACTTATAGTTATTTGCCAATAGCCAGGAAGCCATTTGCTGGTATTCTTCTTTCTCGTATGTACGGTACGTGAGCAGCCTGCTTTTCATGTTCCTTACCTGGGCATCCATTAATATTACAGAACGCGCCACCCCTTTCCCGTCCTTCTCTTTATCGAACCAGCCATATTCATATAACGAGCTGGTTGAATCAACATCTTTTTTCATCAGCAGATAGTCGGCTTTTTTTAACGTCGTATCTACACGTTTTATAGGCCAATCGAGCATTTCTATAAGCCGGGGAGGTGTAACCGCTTGTGAGTAGGCAGTAACAGTTATGATTATCAGCAATAAAGAGATTAATATTTTTCTCATTTAACCTGGTAAAGTTTTTGCAAAGTAACAAAGCCAAATGCTTTTGTAGTGTTAAAACGGGAGTGCTGGTATGGTGAAATTCGGTTAAGGCAACTCGTAAAACTCCCAACGCACTCGTTATCATATTTTAATCCGGTAAAATGATTTTGATTTTTGAATTTTATTATTACCTTCGACTCCATATCCGCCCCCTAGTGAATAATTGTTAAAGATCAATTTTATTCTCAAGATCTCCCTAACGTAGTTTCCATTATTCCAATATCTGTTAGAATTTCCTACCTGTTGTATTTCCCTGTTTTTGAAACATCCTTTATTGGGTCCAAATCCTTTTAAATCCCACCGGTTTAGGTATTTAATTACTTACTCCAAATTTTCAATTACCTGTCTAAAGCCCAGGCATCCTTACACGAGGTAAGATGCTACCGTCATCCGTATGTTCTTCAAACAGCGGCATAGCAGTGTATTTTATTTCTGAACCTAATAAATGTATGTATGAAAAAGTTTTACCTCTTAATTGCATTAGTTGTCTTTTCAATTGGGTTAAGGGCCCAGCTCACCTGTCCGTCCGTAGCCTTCCAGTATTCGTTATCATCACCAACGCCGCATTGCGTTATCAATGTTAGCGGTTTCCCTACAGGCGGGCCCACTATTGTATTAAACCTGGTTGCAGCCAGCGGAGCTTTAATTCCTGAATTTGGCACCACTAATGATTTTGAAGTTAATGTTAATCCAGCCTCAGGCAGCGCCAGCTTCTACTATGACTGTGCCGGCCCTGGAGTACACCATATCTTAGCAAAACGCCTGGCTGCCAATGGTACAATAGAAGACTGTCAGGTAACTAACATCATAGCTGCGGGTCCATTGCCCATGAAGCTTACTGCCTTTAACGGAAGATTGGAGAATGAAACTTCTGTTGACCTTGCCTGGACGTCAGTTGTTGAAATGGACAGTTATAAATATGAAGTTGAAAGAAGTGCCGACGGCAAAAACTACATCAAAGTAGGTACAATAAAAGCTGCCGGTGCGTCAAATGAAGCGATCAAATATAGCTTTAAAGATCCATTACCCGGAAGCGGCGCTTTCTACTACCGTTTGAAGCAGGTTGACATCGATGGTAAATTCGAATACTCAAAAAGCGTGTACGTGAACAGTAAAAGAGGTTCAAGCGCAGTTACCAAAGTATTCCCTAATCCATTCGTTAGCGAAATACAACTCATTGGAGCTACTTCTGCCGACCTGAATATACCTGGCAACGTTAAAGTGTTCAACATGACTGGTCAAATGATCAAATGGCGCATCACTGGTGCAAACGCCATTGCAATTGATGAATCGGCCCCTAAAGGCATGTATTTGATCAAAATTGGTGAAGCAACTCACAAATTGGTGAAGAACTAATAAGGTTACAAATGATTTAGATAAAAAATCCTCCCGGTTGTACCGGGAGGATTTTTGTTTTATAGTGTATTTCCTCGTTAACTCGTCAACCCGTCAACTCATAAACCTTCCTGTATAACTCTCCTTCACCTTCTTCAACCCTTCCGGTACACCGGCATATACAATGTTTCCGCCAGCGTCGCCTGCTTCGGGACCAAGATCAATGATATAGTCGGCGCTTTTTATTACATCGGTATTATGTTCAATAACCAAAATGGAATGCCCCTGCTCAATAAGCGCATTGAACGAGGCCAGCAGCTTTTTAATATCATGAAAATGCAAACCGGTAGTTGGCTCATCAAAGATGAATAAGATATGCCCCTGGCTGCGTCCTTTTCCCAGAAAGGAAGCCAGCTTTACCCGTTGCGCTTCACCACCCGATAAAGTATCTGATGACTGCCCCAGCTTCACATAACCCAAACCTACATCGCTGAGCGGTTTTATTTTATTGATGATGTCTTTTTCATCTTTAAAAAATTCAAGCGCTTCATCAACACTCATCTCCAGCACCTCGTATACGCTCTTTTCTTTGTAGGTTACTTCAAGTACTTCTTCCTTGAACTTTTTACCACCACATACTTCGCAGGTAAGATGTACATCGGCCAAAAATTGCATTTCAACAATTTGTTCGCCTTCGCCCTTACAGGTATCGCAGCGGCCACCATCAACGTTAAACGAAAAGTGTTTGGGTTGAAAACCGCGGATCTTACTCAACGGTTGTTTAGCATACAGATCACGCACTTCGTCCCAGGCCTTTATATACGTTACCGGATTACTGCGCGATGATTTACCAATGGGGTTTTGATCAACCAGTTCTATTTGTGAAATATAATCTATATCGCCCGTGATGGCTTTGTGCATACCCGTTTTTTCAACAGGTTCGCCTTTGATCTTTTTAAGCCCGGGGTAAAGTATTTGTTTTACCAGTGTTGTTTTACCGCTACCGCTTACACCGCTTACTACACACAATACATTCAGCGGAAAGGTTACATCCACGTTCTTGAGGTTGTTCTGCCTTGCACCTTCAACACTTACCGTCCGGGTAAACTTGCGTACAGTGCGGGGCACTTCAATTTTCAGGTCGCCGCGCAGGTATTTACCGGTTAAGCTTTTATCGCTCTTTATAATGGCATTGTAATCGCCCTGTGCAATCACTTCGCCACCGAGGTGCGATGCAAGCGGCCCCATATCGATGATATAGTCAGCTTCCCGCATCATCATTTCATCGTGCTCAACCACTACTACGGTATTACCCAGGTCGCGCAGTTCTTTCAGCACCTTTATCAGTCTTTCGGTATCGCGTGAGTGCAAACCTATCGACGGTTCATCAAGTATATATAATGAATTGGTAAGGTTGCTGCCTAATGAGCGCGTTAATTGTATACGCTGACTTTCGCCACCACTTAGTGAATTGGCCAGCCGGTTGAGCGTTAAATAACCCAAACCCACATCGAGCAGGGTCTTTAGGCGGTGGTGTATTTCAATTAAGATGCGTTTAGCTACCTGTTTGTCGTAATCGCTCAATTGTAACGAAGCAAACCAAAGCGTTAGTTCATTAACGGGCATTTCGCACAGTTCGCCAATATGCCGCCCCCCTACTTTTACATACAGGGCTTCTTTACGCAGGCGGTAGCCGTTACAATCGGGGCATTGTGTTCTTCCCCGGTAGCGCGATAACAATACGCGGTATTGAACTTTATACAGGTTTTGTTCTACCTCTTTAAAAAAGTCGTTGATACCGTTCACAAATTCATTGCCTTCCCATAACGTTTTATATTGTTGTTTGGTAAGGTCAATTATTGGTTTATGAACCGAAAAGTCGAATTTGCGTGCGCCGCGAATGAACTGGTCTTTCCAGGCGCCGAGTTTTTCGCCTTTCCAGGGAGCTACCCCGCCATCATATACACTTAACCGTTTATCGGGTATTACTAGGTCTTCATCTATACCCAGCACCTGGCTAAACCCTTCGCAGGTGGGGCAGGCGCCAAACGGGTTATTGAAAGAGAACAGGTTTGGAACCGGTTCTTCGAACTGCATACCATCGAGCTCGAAGCGGTTACTGAAATGCAATTTAGTGGCGCCGTTAATTTCCAACATCAACTCACCTTCACCTTCATAAAAAGCGGAGCCTATTGAATCGGCCATGCGGTGGCGGTCGTCTTCATCAAAATCTTTAACCACTAACCTATCGACCAACACATACACATCGCCGGTAAGTTTGGCCACTGCGCCGTTTTTTTCGTTGGCTGAATCAATGAGTTCCTCAATGCGTAGTATTTCCCCATTGTATAAGCGGGAAAAGCCTTTTTGCATCAGGATGTTCAGTTCTTCGAGCGGTTTACGGTTTTTGTGTTGTTTGAACGGTATCAGGATAAGTACCTTATCGCCGGTCTTACGGTTAGCGATGGCCTCAATTACATCGTTCGTATCGTCTTTTTTCACTTCGCGGCCCGAAACGGGGGAAATGGTTTTGCCTGTACGGGCAAATAGTAAACGCAGGTAATCGTAAATTTCCGTCATACTACCTACGGTTGACCGTGGGGTACGGGTTATTACCTTTTGTTCGATAGCGATGGCGGGGCATAACCCCTTGATATAATCCACATCGGGTTTTACCATACGGGCCATAAACTGCCGGGCATAGGCGCTAAGGCTTTCTGCGTAGCGCCGTTGACCTTCAGCAAATAACGTATCTATAGTAAGTGAAGATTTACCAGAACCCGATACCCCCGTAACCACTATGAACTTATTTCGCGGAATTTCAACCGAAATATTTTTTAAGTTATGCACACGGGCGCCCTTTATGTATATATTATCGGAGGGTTTGGGCGCCGTACTTTCCACTGTTTTTGCCTTTGTTGATACTGCCATAAATAAAAGACAACAAATTTATTGTTTTGTTGGAGGATTATTTTAAATAGTTTCTTTAGCGGTTATTGGGTAAAAAAATCTAAAAAATGCTTAAAGTTTGCTTTTTTCGAAAAAGTCTCTATCTTTAGTTGGTAATTTGTACAACGAAACGAAAACTAAACACACCGCCTATCGCACGGACACTTCTACTCAGAAAAGCCATTCAATTTAAAAATCCATATTAATTAATATCCTATCACCTTCAAAAAACCGTAGAAGTTTATGAGTTCACTACGTAAAAAAACGGATCATGAGTTAATCACAGACTTCCAGGATGGAGATCTGAATGCTCTTGAAACACTCATCCTTCGCCACAAGGAAAAAATGTACACTTCAATTTTATTCCTCGTTAAGGACAAATATCTCGCCGAAGATATTTTCCAGGATGTGCTTATCAAGATCATTGACACAATTCGTGGAGGTCGTTACACAGAGGAAGGAAAGTTTCTTCCCTGGGCAATGCGTATTGCTCACAACCTGTGTGTTGATCACTTCCGTAAAGTTAAACGTACCCCTGCTATCAAAACCAGCGACGACAGGGATATATTTGAAGTAATCAATTTCACAGAAGACGGTGCCGATCAAAAAATGATGAAGCGTCAAAGTTATGACCGCGTTCGTCAGATGCTTGATCTGTTACCTGATGATCAGCGCGAAGTGATCATTTTACGTCATTATGCCGATCTGAGCTTTAAAGAGATCGCAGCTTTGACCAATTGCAGCATCAACACTGCATTAGGCAGAATGCGTTACGGCCTGATCAACTTACGCAAAATGATGTTGCAAAAGAAGATCGCTTTGTAGTTTTTTTACTTTAGAGAAGGGTACTTACAGAAATTTAACAGCATTTCTGAAAAGGGAACGGAATAAGCTGCTTAATTTTGACGAGATAACGATTTGAGAAAGTAAAAATATTGTCATTCTGGCCCTCCATCCGGGCCCATTTTCCTGAATTGCTTGCTTGCCGGAAGGCTGGAACAGAATGACGCCTAATTAAACACCCCACTCAGGCTGAGCGGGGTGTTTTCTTTTTTAGTATGTTAATTACATATAAAAACAACAAACCTCCCATTGATTGGGAGGTTTGCATATAAGAAGTAGTTAAATGAATAACTGAATTCGCCTATTTGGCTGCTGTTTGCGTGCCTTTTTTATAAGCATCTACACCACATTCCAACCATTGCGCAAATTCATTGGCGCTGGGGGTATAACCCTTTGTTTTGGTAAGCACTTTTTCATCGGGACTAATTATAGCATACTGAGGTTGCGCCACAGCATCGAAGTTCTCCGATTGAAAAGTAGCCCATTTATCACCTACCGTTATGATCTTTTTTTGCGCCCCGGTTTTGGTAGTAAAATTAACCTGTTGCGCGGCAGGCAGGGCCCGCTTTTCATCAACATACAGCGATACAATAATGAATTTATCCTTTATCAACTCGCTTACCTTTTCATTGGGCCATACATTCTCTTCCATTCGGCGGCAGTTTACACAAGCCCAGCCGGTAAAGTCAATCAACACCGGTTTGCCCTCTTTTTTAGCACGCGCCAGCGCTTCTTCATAATCGTTCCGTAGGGGCTCAATGCCTTTTTCACAGTTTATAGGGTTACTATACAGGCTATAACAAAGTGGTGGCGGAAAGCCGCTGATAAGGCCCAGGTTAGCGCTGTGAGTATTGGTGAGGCCGGGTATAATATACAGGGTTGCCGAAGCAAAAAGCACTATAAACGCGATCCTTGTTTTGCTGAACTTTTTAACGGGGCTGTCGTGCGGGAACCTGATCTTACCTAACAGGTATAATACGATCAAAATACCAATCACTACCCATATGCCCAGAAATACCTCTCTTTTCAAAAAGCCCCATTGTTTTACCAGGTCGGCATTCGACAAAAACTTTACCGCCATAGCCAGTTCCAGGAAACCCAGCACTACCTTAACGCTGGTAAGCCAACCGCCCGATTTTGGTAATGATTGCAACCAGCCGGGGAACATGGCAAATAACGCAAATGGTAAGGCCAGGGCCAAACCAAAACCAGCCAGCCCAACCGTTAACGGCCAGGCGCCTTCACCCGCGGTTCCAACCAATAAAGAACCAAGTATAGGCCCAGTGCAGGAGAACGAAACAATTGCCAGTGTAAGGGCCATAAAAAAGATACCGCCCATACTGCTCATACCCGATTTAGAATCGATCTTATTGGCCAGCCCGCTTGGCAAACCAATTTCAAAATAACCGAAGAATGAAATGGCAAAGAACACGAAGATGAGGAAGAACACAATGTTCAGCCAGATATTTGTGCTGATGTTATTGAGGATCTCAGGCTGTACCCCATCAACCAAATGAAACGGTGTGCTCAGTAATATATAGATCAGGAAAATAAACAAGCCGTAGATAACAGCATTGGTCACTCCTTTTTTTCTGTCCTGGCTTTGTTTGGTAAAGAATGAAACGGTTAAAGGGATCAATGGAAATACGCAGGGCGTAAACAATGCTATAAAGCCGCCCAGCATACCCAGAAAGAAAATGCTAAGCAAACTTTTACCACCGGTATCTTCATCGCCACAGGGGCTTATGGGATTCTTGAGGTCAAAGCTTTCAACCTTGATCTTTGTAGTAGATGCCACACCGCCTTCTAACGCAATAGAGAAGGGATGATCGTTGAGCGAATAGAACTCATCGCCCTTACCATAGGTATACCGAAAAGTACCTAACAGGTTGGCGGGTACGGTGCCGCTGAATTGTACCGTAATGGTGAACGTAGCGGGCCCTTCATACACTTTAAAAGAAGCGTTATCAAAAAGCGGGTTCTTAAATGCAACACTATTACCCGACTCCTTAAATGGCTTTTTTATTTCAATTGAAGAATCGCCAAATGCCAGCTCAACACTGGGCACATCGGCTATTGCTTCATTGGCGCCATATAACTGCCATTTGTTGTTACCGGGGGTAGAGAAGGTTAATTCATATACCTTATCCTGAATTCTTTTACCGGCTACTTCCCATTTGTAAGCAGTTGAGTCCTGGGCCTTAACCACGGTGGAGCTGAAACAGCAAAGCGCTATCAAACTCCATAGAAAATGTTTCATAAAATGCGTTCCTGGTTTATGTAAAAAACAAACGAGTTCTTATTAACAAGAACCCGTTCATACCAATTAATTATTTATTGTATCGTAATACATTAACCGCCTATTGCTACGCTAAATTCTGTTTCGGCAGGGGGTAAACATTTTTCGTCGTTACACACCATGTACTCCACTTTACCCGCCAGCTTTGTTTTTCCGCCTTTGATCTTTACTTTTTGCACAAACACAACCTTGTTCTCGTAATACTTCACTACCCCACCCCATACTTCTTCATTCTTGCTGATCACTTTACCTTGTTCATTAACTGTTCCGTCCAGCACTACCAATGGGTTTTTTGAGAATGTAAATGAGGTTGGAATAGGACCGTCAACCCCTACCTTCTGGGAGTAAATATGCCAGCCGCCGTTTACAGTGGCCGTCATTTGAACTTCGTATGTTTTGTCGGCAATTTTCTTTGATGAAAACGCCCATTTTACTTCATTGCTCGATTGCGCCATGGTTACGGCACTGATCAGGGTCACCAAAATGGAGAGCAGAGTTACCTTCATGTTGTTTTTGTTTACTTATTAAAACAGTTTACCTGTTCCAAAAGTCTAAAAAAGAAACTTAATAATATTCTAAATATTTATTAAAGCGCTTTTTCAGGGATAGCTGCATTGATACCCGCAAACAATGCCTGTAACACAATGCGTCCGTCGGTATTGCCCAATGAGTTGTTGGTAGCTCTTTCGGGGTGTGGCATCATACCAAACACATTGCCCTGTTCATTACGAATACCGGCAATATTGCGGGTAGCGCCATTAGGGTTAGCCTGGGCGTTTATTTCGCCATTTTCGTTGCAATAACGATATATAATCTGGTTATTAGCTTCCAGCTTGTTAAGGGTTGCTTCGTCGGCAAAATACCTGCCTTCGCCATGTGCAATGGGTATTTTCAGTGCTTTATCGCTGCCCAAACCTTTTATGTGTACATTTTTGCAAATAAATTGTTGATTGGCATTACGTAATAAAGCGCCGGGCAATAAATGCGCTTCACATAATATTTGAAAGCCATTACAAACTCCCAGCACCTTGCCGCCTTTTTGGGCAAACTCAATCACACTTTGCATAATGGGGCTGAACCGGGCAACAGCGCCGGTACGCAGGTAATCGCCATAAGAGAAACCGCCGGGCAGTACAATGCAATCCTCGGTTGAGAACATGCTGAGGTCTTTTTCTTTATGCCAAAGCATTATAACTTCCTGATTAAGATCATTTTGCAAGGCATCCTGCATATCGCGATCGCAATTGGAGCCGGGGAAAACTACAACACCAAATTTCATCTGAGAATATTTATTGTAAAATGAACCGCAAAGATAGTATGTTTTCTGGTTACCCCCGAGCCTCTTGGCACGAAGGAGCTGTTGCAGGTTACAGGTTGCAGGGAAATGCAAATGCAAGTTACCGGTTGCCGGTTACCAGGTACCGGGAAAACCCTTGAAACCTGAAACCTGTAACCTGAAACGCAATCCTATAAGTAGGATTTATCAATCAAGTATGTAGAAAGTAGTTAAGATAGATCGCCCACCCAAACACCACCCAATGTATAATGGTGGTAACCCGGCGGGAGCCGATATAAAAATACATGGCGGCATGAAAGGCGGTAATGGGCACCGAACAAAGCATCCAGCTTACATAATTGCTGCCCCCATCGGCCATAATAATTAGCATGGCCATTATAAGGTACAGCAACAGCAGGCTCCAGCTTTTACGTACATGAATGTACATCTTGTTCAGGTTGGCCTGTACAAAATACCCCCCAATCATAAAGGGAACTACTAACAAAATAATACTGATGGTAGTATATACCGATGAGGGTATTGCCGGCAGGCTGATGCTGAATACCGGCTTTATTTTATTCCAGTCCCATGCATTGCTCAGGTATAGCACCAGAGCCAGAAAATAATACGGCATGGTAATACCCAGCAAATTAATGGCCCACTCCTTCAGGCGGAATGGCCGCATTATAAACAATGCCAATAATACCAGTGCCACAAACACAACGGCCGGGCGGTATAATAAGGTAACTATGCCCATTAGCACCCCAATACTAAAAATGGCCCCGGCGGGTCGTTGAATAGTGGGCAGGGTGGTCATGCGGTAAAAGACCCAAATAAGAAAGGTGTTGGCCAACAGGGGCGCCGAAAAATAGTTCCACTCAATAAACAATGAGGTGGTAAGCATATGCGCCATGGCCGGCAGGTAGTTGGGCCTGGGCAATAACTTTTGCTCGTTGCAAATGCGATTGAAAAGCAATGCCTGACTGTATAAAAGCAGGAAGGAGAACAGCACGTACAACACCGGATGAATGTTGAGCGGCTTTAAAAAACTGATCAGCCAGTTGTATAGAAAATGGTCTTCCGGTTGCTGTAACGGACCGGCAGGGTGCAGAAGTAGATTAAACTTAAGAATTAAACCATATACCAGTAATACGATGATATTACTGGAGGTTTTTTGCTTGAATATTCCTGTCACTCAAACAGTAATTTAAAATTCAATTTTGGCGAAAGTAAGATAGTTCCTGTATTGACAGGGAACGATCATGGAACCACCACTTACCTGCTTACCCAACCTCGGCATAAACTCAACGCCTCTGTCGAGGTTCTTCAATGTTGGGTGCCTGGTAACTTTACCATCGGCCGCTATGCTGTGGTCATTTAGTAACAAGGTCCTGCGCTCGTACAAATTAAATAAAAAATGCAACTCTCCCCCGGTTATCATCAGCGAATGTGATACCAATGCATCGGTTTCGTCGTCGAACTGCGTTTTTGAGATCACATTGCTCCACTGCAGGGTTTCATCCTTATCGAACGAAAGCACCATTATGTTCTCGGCATGATAACGGGTTGCGGAAGAACCGCCGTACCGGTTCCAGGGCGAACGCCAGGGACTATAGTAGGGCGACCAGTAACTATAATCGAGCGGCGACGACCAGGGATTGTTCCAATACAGGTAATCCCACCTATTAAACGTTCCGCCGCGCGATGTAGTATACATCGACTCGGCCGTTAGTATATAACCGCCATCCCTTTTTATAATGATATCGCTGATAAAATAGTCGTTAAAGGCGATCTTCAGGTTGGCATCGGGCCCCTTGGCCTGTTTGCGCAGGTCTTCGTTAAAGGCCAGCATCATTTCTTTTATGACCGAATCGGCGGCTTTATCCCAAATTACGGAGTACAGCCCTTCAACATTGCCACGTTTTTGTTTATAGTACAAAGCCGAGAAAAGATAACGGCGGTTGGTATTATCAACTTTGATCTTTACTTCATCGAGCACCCGGTCGTCTTTCTTGTTCACATCGCGAATAGTGAACCTGTCTTCCCCCGCCTTTTTGGTTATCAGTTCAAGGTTACTAATGTAATCGCTCCCGTTCTTTCGCATGAATTTGCCAAACACCATATCGCCATCGTTATCGAGCAGGAAATCGGTAAAATAGTCGTTCCGCTCTTCCATGGCAATGCTCATATGGTGTTTATTCTGTAACTCCATATTGGCGTTAAACAGCAGCGTGGTGAACAGGAAATTCTTGGGGTTCTTGTTATTGATCTTGAACACCATGATCTTTTGCTTGTCGTCGCTATAGATGGTGCTGTACAGTTTGTTACTGGCGGCCCAGCCTATGCGGGTAGTATCGAGCTCAAGGGGCTCGCTCATTCGTTTGGCATTGGCATCGAGCTTTACCCCCATGCAATAAACAATGCTGCGGCGCTGGAACTGGTAGATCATCCAAACGTGGTCGGCATACGGCACAAAATCAACATTGATCCAGCGGTCGTCTACGTATTCCAACTTTACGCGTTCCACCAGCTTCATGTCGTTATTGTAAACGCTGATGGCGTTTTCGTTGCGGTTATTTTTAAAAACGAGAATATTGCTGCCTATTTTACCAATTATTTCAAAATCGGTACGGCGGCTGTCTTCACGTTCAGCCAAAGAATAAGTGATCCTTTGTGCGGTACTGGCAAGTGAAAAAGCTCCCAGCAACAATACTACCAGCAGCAATTGTTGCCCTATTTTTTTACCTTGTTTCATCATGGTGCTGCGATGCATGGTTATATGCTCAAATTACTGATTGTTAAACGGCTGCCCAAACTTTCGTAATAAATTTAAGCATTCCTTTTTTATTGATTCACAGACAACCAAAAGTGCATAAAATTCGTCGCCCTAACCATTTGGAAATATAAATTGGCCGGGAATTAATTTTTTTACGTATACCTTTGTACCGGGCGCCCCGGCTTGAAAACCCGGGGTGCTATTATTTTTATTAAAAACCCTTTGATAACGGGGATAAGCGACACTACCGTGGGCAAAACAACAAACAAAGTTACCGTTGCTACCTTACTCATTGCGTTAGGAATTATTTATGGCGACATTGGAACTTCTCCATTATACGTTCTGAATGCGATCACCAAGGGCCGGATAATTGATGAAAGATTGGTACTGGGCTCTTTGAGCTGCATCATCTGGACACTCACCCTGCAAACCACCTTAAAATACGTAGTGCTTACCTTAAAAGCGGATAACCGCGGTGAAGGGGGCATTTTTTCGTTATACGCACTGGTAAGGCGGCAAAGAAGATGGTTGGTGATACCTGCCATGCTGGGGGGCGCTGCCCTGTTAGCCGATGGTATGATCACGCCGCCCATCTCCGTTACCTCGGCCATTGAGGGTTTACGCAACATTGAGGGAATTGGCCGAATTGAAGATAGCACCATCGTTTATATTGTTATTGGCATCATCAGCGTACTGTTCTTCCTGCAGCAGTTTGGCACTGCTTCCATAGGCAAAATGTTTGGCCCTATTATGTTCTGCTGGTTTTGTATGCTGGCGGTGCTGGGGGCTACGCACCTGTTAGATGACCTGCACATTTTTAAAGCCTTCAGCCCATATTACGCCATAGACCTGTTAGCCAACTATCCTAAAGGGTTCTGGCTGTTGGGTGCCGTATTTCTTTGTACTACCGGGGCCGAAGCCCTGTACAGCGACCTGGGCCACTGCGGCCGCGAGAACATCAGGTATTCGTGGATCTTTGTAAAAGCCTGCCTTATAATAAACTATCTGGGTCAGGGCGCATTTCTGCTGGCAAATTATAAAGGCCAGACAATTACCCAGTATATGATCGACATAAAAGGGTTCAACCCCTTCTTTAAGATCATGCCCGAGTGGTTTGTACTCCCCGGCATTGTGATTGCCACTGCTGCAGCCATCATTGCCAGCCAGGCCCTCATCAGCGGATCGTTTACCCTTATTAGTGAAGCCATGCGGCTGAACCTGTGGCCCAAGCTGAAAATTAACTATCCCACCGAAGAAAGGGGACAGTTATATATTCCCGGCATTAATATGTTGTTATTTGTGGGTTGTGTGGGCATGGTACTATACTTTAAGAAAGCCACCAATATGGAGGCGGCTTATGGTATGGCCATCACCATGTGTATGATAGCCACCACTATTTTGTTTGCCAACTTTTTGGTGTCGCGCCGGGCAAAACCCATTTGGATATACCTGTTCCTGATCGTATACCTCACCATAGAACTGTCGTTCCTGTTTGCGAACCTCGAAAAATTCCCGCACGGAGGTTTTGTTACCCTGCTGGTTGGCGGCGGCCTGTTCTTTGTAATGTATATCTGGTACCGCGCCCGTAAGATCAAGAACCGTTATGTGGAATTTGTTCGGTTAGAACATTATATACCACAGATCCAGGAATTGAGTAACGACAAAACCGTACCCAAGTACGCTACCCACCTGGTATACCTTACCAGCGCCAATAACCCCAAGGAAATTGAGCATAAGATCATTTATTCCATCCTCAATAAAAAGCCCAAAAGGGCCGATATCTATTGGTTTGTACACGTTGATACCCTCGACGATCCTTATACATGCGAGTATACGGTAGAGCACATCATTCCCAACGACATCATTCGGGTTGAGTTCAGGTTAGGATTTAGAATGGAACCCAAGATCAACCTGATGTTCCGTAAAGTGGTGACCGACCTGGTGGCCAATAAAGAGGTGAATATTACCAGCCGCTACGAAAGTCTTGAACGGAATAATGTGGTGGGCGATTTCCAATTCATTGTAATGGAAAAATACCTGAGCCAGGATATTGAGCTGCCATTCTTCGAAAAGATGATCATGCGTTTGTATTTTATGGTAAAGGAATACAGCCTGTCGGAAGAACGCGGTTTTGGCCTCGATGTGAGCAACGTGACCATCGAAAAATTCCCGCTCATTGTAGCGCCTGTTCCTAATTTAAATTTGAAACGGGTGTTTCATGATGATGAACATGTTTATTAGTTCATAGTTTATGGTTTATGGTTCTTAGTTGGTGCGAATTTTGGGACTCGCGATTATTCGCGAACCACCTAAAAGTTCAGTAACTTCAGTGAACAGTGAACTATGAACTGAAAACTAAGAACTAAAAACTAATTGATTGCCAACTTTCGTGTGGTATATTATCGGCAGCCTGCTGCTCCTGTTTGTAGCAGTGTACTTCATTCAGGATAGATTTATTTTCAAACCGGAAAAGCTGCCGGCCGATTTTCAGTTCAAATATGATATCCCTTTTAATGAATTGTTCTTCGATATTTCACCGGGGGTGCGCATCAATGGTTTACACTTCTACCGCCAGGCACCCAAGGGACTGATCCTTTATTTTCATGGCAATACCCGCAGTATTAAAGGCTGGGCTAAGTATGCCCGTGATTTTTACCGTTACGATTATGATGTGGTACTGGTAGACTACCGGGGTTTTGGCAAAAGCACCGGCAAACGCAGCGAAAAGGATATGCTGAACGATATGCAATTCGTTTATAATGTATTGACCGGAAAATACCCCGAGCACCACATTATTGTTTACGGGCGCAGTATCGGCAGCGGCTTTGCAGCCAAAATAGCCAGTGATAACAAACCCCGCTACCTTATACTCGACTCGCCCTATTATAACTTTCGCATTGTTGTAGAACGCTTTCTGCCCATATTGCCCATTCGCTGGGTTTTACGTTACCATTTGCGTACTGATAAATGGATACGCCATGTAAACTGCCACACCTACATTATTCACGGCACCCGCGACCGCCTGATACCCATAAAACACAGCGAAAGACTGCAAAAGATCAATCCCAATAAGATCACCCTTATTCGCATAATTGGGGGCCGACATAATAACTTACCTAGTTTTCCTGAGTACCACAATTTTGTAAGAGATATTCTTAAGTATTAAAGCTGCTATAGCTAACTTGCATTTTCTATGACGAAAAAGATCCTCTTTCGCTGGCTCAAAGTTTTTATACTGGTATACTGTTTAATAGGCATTGCTATTTATTACGGACAGGATAAAGTGCTTTTTCATCCGCAGCCTTTAGCCGAACATTCGCAATACACTTTCCCCTGGGCGTTTAAAGAGGTGAACATCCCGTATACCAAGAAATCGAATATCAATATTATTCAATTTGCCGCCAAAGCACCGCAACCCAAAGGCGTGGTATTGTATTTTCATGGCAATAAGGAGAATATTCTTCATTACGCTAAAGCTGCGCCCGATTTCATTAACCGTGGCTACGATGTATGGATGATCGATTACCCCGGCTTTGGCAAAAGCACCGGTGATTTTACCGAACAACGGTTGTACGATTGGGCGCTGATATTTTACAAACTTGCGCAGGCCCATTACAGAAAGGACAGCATTATTATTTATGGTAAATCAATGGGTACCGGCATAGCCGCCCAACTGGCCACTGTTCGCGACTGTAAAGCGCTGATACTGGAAGCGCCGTATTATAGTTTTCCATCGATAATAGGCAGCTGGTTACCGATCTATCCGCTTAATAAGATGATCAAATTCAAACTGCCAACCCACCAATACCTGCAGGAGGTTACCAACCCGGTAGTTATTTTCCATGGCTCAAGCGATAACACCATTCCCTACCGTAATTCAAAAAGGTTGAAGCAGTACTTGAAAGCAACTGATGAGTATGTTACTATAGAAGGCGGGAAGCATAATGATTTGACTACGTTCCCTGAGTATCAAAGTAAGCTGGATTCTTTGTTAAGATAGTACTGTGATCTAAGTAACTGAAGTAGGAGGTATGAAGTAAGAGGTATGAAGTGAACTAACTTTGAAACGCAAAATAATGGGCGCGACAGCGCCTCGTATTTCTTACGTCTTACCTCGTACTTCTTACTTCTCACAACTATTATCTAAAAACAATCCTCTATATGGGAACAACGTTCAAATCCTTATTCAACTTTATCTTATCCGGTATCGCCGCAATAATTTCTTCTTTCAGCGCTTCAATAAGGCGTTTTTTTACAAAATCGCGGTGCACTACAATACTTACTTCCCGCATGGGGGCCGGCTTTTTAAAATGCCTTATAAGCTGTAGCTGACGTGCGCTCATATCGAGTGTGGTGAGTTCGGGCAAAATAGTAATGCCATCGTTTATTTCAACCATGCGGCGCAGGGTTTCAATACTTCCCGCTTCATATTCAAAGTGGGTTCCCATTTCACTTGCCCGGCGCAGCTCGCACAGGTTTACAATTTGCGAACGAAAGCAATGCCCTTCTTCCATAAGCCATAATTTTTCGGGGTCTATATCTTGGGCCAGCACGTAGGTCTTTTTATAGGCTGCATTTTTACGCGAAACATAAGCCAGCAACTCTTCATAGAACAATACATGCTCTTTGATGCCATTTTCCTGTAACGGCGTTACAAGAATACCTACATCTATACGCCCTTCCCGTAACCGCGTAACAATGTATTCGGTCATCAGTTCCTGCACCACCAGTTTTATATGCGGGTATTTTTTGTAAAAGCTTTGAATGAACAAGGGCAACAGGTAAGGTGCCAGGGTTGGAATGATGCCAATGCGCAGCTCACCGGTTAAAATGCCCTTTTTGGTTTGAACCAGTTCGTTGATCACATTCTTTTCCGATAAAATGCGGCGGCCCTGCTCTATGATCTCCACCCCAATTTCAGTAGGCACTACGGGCTGTTTGCTGCGATCGAATATTTTAACACCCAATTCTTCTTCGAGCTTTTGCACCTGCATACTCAGTGTAGGCTGGGTAACAAAGCAATGTTCGGCGGCAGTTGCAAAATGCCGGTATGTGTCAACAGCCACTACATATTCTAATTGAACAAAGGTCATAATAGTTTTTGTCTATTGATCTATAAAATTAATCAATTTGATTTATCGCCAAAAATATCGAAGTTTTGTATTCCAATACAGGTCACAGGAGTAAATTATAGTTTAGGTTAAAGTATGCCACCGGTTCCTGATCGCAGGGGGGTGGCATTTTTGGTGAGTGGTGAGTGGTGAATGAGACCTCTATAAAAAACAAAATACGAAGCGGAGAGCTTCGTAAAACGGCAAACGTGAAACGGCAATCGGCGATCGGCAATCGGCAATAACTCGCGAATTTTGGGCCTTGCTACAATTGGCTGGCTGCAATTAGTGCGAATCCTGCCCCTGGAAACCATAACTAACAAACTGAACAACTGAACAACTCAATAACTATAAACTGTGAACTAAAAACTAAGAACTAAAAACTAAAAACTAAGAACCACACCCACCACAACCACCACCGCACCCTCCACCACAACTTCCCCCACCACTACACCCGCTACCGCATCCCCCGCCCGAGCCACTACCATTGCCAGCTTCTTTAAGAAAATTATGCACGGTTTCAGAAACGCGGTCAGTAAAGGGAAGCAATCCAAATAAACCTATGAGCGATGCTCCTTCGGCATAACCGGTTAAGGCCTCATTTCCTCTCATAACAAAATCAGCCACTACCTGGTCTTCGTATAACCAGCCGTACCGGTGCCTGGTGCTGGCGGTTTCCCTAACTCTTTTGTACATGGCTGTTGTTCGTGAAAGCGCTTTTGCGATCATTGAACTAATGAACAGCAAAGCCATCATTTCAAGGAAAAGGTAGTTTACCGGTTTGTGGTTTGCCACGCCCTGCATGAACCGCGCAATGCCTATTGCTACCGGAATAATAAGAAAGTTGTATTTCTTAAAGAACCGTTCTTTACGGTTTGCCAGTTCATGCAACCGTTCTAAACTGGTGAACACATCACGTACATCTTTACCCCAGTTCTCCATAATGCTTTCGTAAGTAACACAACTGCGTCCTTCCTTTAAGAAGCAAGGTATCAGCGGGTTCTGTTCATTATCAGGTTTTATGTAGCGGTCGGGGTACAGCATGAACATTTTATCGGTGGTTAGCACCAATAAGTTTCGCCGCATAAGGTCAATGATCGCTGTTTGTATAAACCGTTTTCTTCCGTACAGGAATTGAGCGGTCTCAAACGCAGTGGCTTCCTGGGGGAACCAGTTGTTTGCAAGTGCAGGAAAGTGTTTAACCTTTTCGTTTTGAATGAGCATGTAACAAAGAAGACTACATACTGTAAGCACCGGAAGAAAAACTAAGAATTGCGGACCTTTAAGTGAGAAGGGAAAGGCAACGCCGTATTTGAAATAAATGAGAAAGAAGGGAAACAGTAACGCAAGAACAATGAAGAGTTTTACAGCATTTCGTATGACCGGAACCGGTTCTTCAACAGGGGGGTCAATGTTTTTTGGTGGTGGCCATATTTCAATGGGCGGTGGTGATTCAAAAACTGATTGGTATAACACCAGTGTATCGGCATACCAATCGCGGTGTTTGTGATCTTCTTCATCTCCTCCCCGGGATGGATGGTGGTGAATATCTTTGTT
Organism: Niastella sp. OAS944; assembly: GCA_024809215.1. Classification (GTDB taxonomy): domain Bacteria; phylum Bacteroidota; class Bacteroidia; order Chitinophagales; family Chitinophagaceae; genus Niastella. The sequence continues at coordinate 1,992,189 of JANUBW010000001.1, forward strand.
TAGTGTGTTCTTACACAGCTCGATCCAATAAGATTGTGTGTAAGTAAGGTGTAAGTGCCAGGCTTCGTCTACAGCCTGTGAGGGCGATGCGCCATTTGGAGAGATACAACATAAGAAAAGAAATTTCCGGTATTCCTCAATAACCTGTTCAGTGTAGGAAGGTGACCAGTTTTGTTTTGCAGATAACTTTCGGGAGAAAGTAATTTCTGCTTTCGGGTCATTGAGGGGAAATTGTTGAATTGCACTCCAAAGGCTTCTGTGTTCTTCTACTTTCATATTTCTGTCTTTGGTTACATAAAGTTATAACGGAGTTAACCAAACGTACAAGGAAACATGTATTACCAAATTGTTAAGCCCGGTGGAACATTTAATTTCCCGTGAAACTCTGATATGGAACGTTTGTGGAACTAATTATTTCCTCCACAACCACCGCAGCCGCCACCTCCACCAACGCTGCTACCACCACCGCCGCCACTACTACCGCTGCAGGTATAACCGCCGCCACCCCAAATGGTTCTCCCTGCCGGTTTTACCGGTAGCGCAGGAAACAAGGCGATCATTGGCGCCAGCATAAGGGTGGCAGGCAACCATTCCAGTACACGCTTTCCATTTACTGCATAATCATTCACTATATCATCGGCATACAACTGTTTACCACCAGCTTTATAAACCAATAATTGTTGTAATTTATTTTTTATAACATTGGCTGTAGTTAAATAAGAGCTCATCACCATGGATAATATGATAAAACCTATTATTTCCAAAATAAGAAAACCAACAGGACGGCTATTTATGACACCCTGAATTATCCTTGCAAGCCCTATAAGAAATACGATGAGTAAAACCCAATTCTTTTGAAGCCACGTTTCTTTATAATTATTAAAATATTGCAATTGCCCTATACCTGAATGCTCAAACAATTGCCGCTTATACCAGGTATCGGCAATAAAGCTATAAGGAACTGAGCTTCCATCGGCCTCGGCCAACAATGCCGGAACAAAGGGATTCTCTTCCTTCTCCGGCGCCAGATAGTTGCTTCGGTGTATTAATATTCTTCTTTTATCGTCAACTGAAACTATACCCCTTCTATAAAGATCCAACAGGCAGGTTTGTATTGCCCGCTCTTTTCCATGTACTAAATGCGTAAGTTGAAAAATGTTTGCATTATTGAGCGGCCATACGTTCACGATATTACCCATACGCATTATCTTATCGTTCCGGTACAGGTAAAATGCAATTAAAGCAGTGATGCACAATATTGCATAGTATTGTAAGAACAGCGGGCCATTTAATAAGTATGGCGATGCTATACCGGTGATAAGATAAGTAATGCCAAACGGAAGCAATAATAACAGTACGATAGCCAGTAATGTTCCTTTGCTAATAAGCAGGTAAGGCCGTACATGCTCCCACAATGATGCGGCTGTTTGTTTTGCCGGCCGTGGCCAAATATCTGCCGGTGGTTGTTCGCCAAATACCGATTGGTACAGGCTTAACGTTTCATTGTACCAATTTAAATGTTTGTGATCTTCCTGTTCGCCGCCGCCTGAAGGGTAATGGTGAATGTCTTTGCCAAGTGTATTCTTACAAAATGCGTCCCAGTATGATCTGGTGTAGGTTAAGTGCAGGTGCCAGGCTTCGTCAACTGCTTTTGAGGGCGCAGCACCGTTGGGTGAAATACAACATAAAAAAATAAACCGGCGGTATTCTTCTATAACCCGTTGGGTATACGAAGCCGACCATTTCTGCTGACTGGCCAGTTTTTTTGAAAAGGTTATTTCAGCGTTCGGTTCATCAAACGCAAATTGTTGAATTTTGTTCCAAAGGATCAGGTGCTCATTTAGGTTCATATGGTGAATGGTGAATGGTGAAAACAGCCGCTGAAACCCAAAGCCGAAGGCCTAAAGCCAAAGGCGAATACAGCTACGCGCTACCTGTTAACTGTTAATCAAGCTGCTGCACAGAGCGCCTCTATCACCTTTCAACTCTATCAACCTTTCAACCATTACTCAATCTACCGCACAGAGTAAATCCTCGTTAACCTGTTAACTCGTCAACTACTCCTCCAAACTAACCTTAGACTTCCCCACTTTCAATTTATACCCCTGCCCTACCATCAACGCATAATTCTCTTTCTCATGACTAACGGGAAAGCCAAAACAAACCGGGTAATCATACTCCTTTACTACATCCCTGATTATTTCATAAGCGGTTTGTCCAAATGGGCGCTCCGTATCTTTTGTATCGCTAAAACCTCCGATTATTAAACCGGCCAGTTTATTAAGTTTACCACTTCTTTTTAACTGCCGCATCATGCGGTCGATATTATACAGGTATTCGCCTACATCTTCCAGAAACAGGATCTTTCCTTTTGTTTTAAGGTCCGATTCGGTGCCCACCATATGCGCCAGCATAGCCAGGTTACCGCCTACCAGTTCACCAACAGCCTCGCCTTTTTTATTGAACTCATGGGTAGCGCATTCGTATTTAATGCGTTTGCCTGCCAATACATGTTTCAGCGATTGCACATATTCATTATCAGATCCACCATCATTAAACGCACCAGCCATGGGTGAATGCAAAGTGGCAATATTGTAATTGCTGTAAATATGCGAATGCAGCACCGTTATATCGCTAAACCCTATAACCCATTTGGGTTGTTTTTTAAACTTCCTGAAGTTTATAAAATCAATAATGCGTGTTAAACCATATCCGCCACGGGCGCACAATAGGGCCTGCACCTCATCATCGTCGAGAATCTGTTGAAAATTTACCAATCGTTCTTCATCGGTGCCTGAGAAATAATTGGTAGAATGACTGCCTACAGTTGTACCTACTTTTACCTTATAACCCCATTGCTGTAAAACATCGATACACGTTTGCGCTTTCTCTATTGCCATATATCCCGAAGGACAAACCAATGCAATGGTGTTACCTGGTTGTAAATAGGGAGGAATTTTTACCATTATTACTTATTATTTGTAGTGCCCAATACCTGATTTATTACAACGAATACCCAAAATTAAGGAAACCTTATAACCTTTAAATTTCCCGCAGTGTTACATCTTCATTAGAAACAGACAGTTTGTGTATTACGCCGCATTTTAATGCATAATTATTTCGTTGATGCCCAACGGGAAAATCGAAGCAAACCGGATATTTATATTCCTTAACCCTATCCAGTACAATTTCCTGCACCGACCGGCCAAACTCTTCGCCGGGGTCATCGGGTTTAATTTTAAATCCGCCTATTATTAAACCGGCCAGTTTTTCAAGCTTTCCGGTTCGTTTCAGGTTCCAGAACATACGGTCGATGCTGTACAGGTATTCACCGGTATCTTCTACAAACAGTATTTTGTTGGTAGTGCGCAGGTCGCTCTTTGTGCCGGCCAGCGTTTCAATTATTTTCAGGTTGCCGCCAATGAGCACGCCTTCTGCCTTGCCTGTTTTGTTAAGTGGGTTTACCGGCGCCGTATATTTCATTTTTGGTCCGGTAAGGGCCTGTTTTATTGAGAGAATGGTCTCTATTTGAATAGGTTCAGCTTTATTCCAGTCGTCGGGAAAACTGTTGCACATTTTTGAATGTATAGAAGCGATGCCATAATTACGGTTGAGGTGGCAATGCAAAACAGTGATATCACTAAAACCAATGATCCATTTGGGGTGGGTTTGCAGTTTAGTGAAATTCAATTTATCAATAATGCGAACAAACCCATAACCCCCGCGGGCGCACATAATGGCTTTTACCTGGGGATCGTCGATCATTTGCTGAAAATCGCGCGCCCGTTCTTCATCGGTACCACCAAACGTAAAGTCTTTTTTGCCTACGGTATCGCCCACTTTTATATTGAACCCCCACTCTACCATTTGCACCATGGCCGGTTGTATTTCGGGCAGGGTTATAAAACCTGCCGGGCAGGTTATACCAATGGTATCGCCGGGTTTCAGATACCGGGGCAGAATAGGCGCCGGTGATTCATCTTCACTATTACCGGCCGGGGCGCTGAAACCAGGAAAAGGTAATGCGGCAGTTAGGAACGAGAACAGGAAATGCTTACGGTTCATGTATTAAATATGATTTTTAAATATACCGTAAAGTTTTTTCAGCCAATACATAAAAAAACTACTTTTATTTTTATGGCAGTCAGGGTTGTAATTGCATTTTTAATGGCCTTTGCGTTTGGTGGTTATATCCTTTTCCAGGTACTTTTTCGCAAAAAGACCGGCAGGGAGTATAACAACGAGATCATGTTCATTGCTTTTTTTGTTGCCGTTTGGCTCATCATCTGTCTGCTGCTTTGGTAAACCATAATAAATCTTCATTTTTCCCAACCTTTTCAAACCTACGCTTCGTCAATAGTATAGAGTCGCTGATAACGTGCACGGTTGCGTAAGCCAAATAATTCATCACAAGTTTTTTAAACCCTTCTCCATTTGTTACACTGGAACAAGATCATAGATGGTTGTAAACAGCAAAAACCGCAAAGCCAGGAGGAGTTGTACCGGACATGCTATGCCGGTATGATGAAGTTGTGTATACGGTATGCCCGCGATTTGGATGAAGCAGCCGCCATTTACAACGAAGCCATGCTGAAGGTGTTTAAAACACTGCAGCAATTTGAGGGCCGCGGCGATTTTATGGGCTGGGTTCGGCGGATAGTTGTAAATACCTGCATAGATCATTGCCGGCGGCAGGCAAAATTCACCCATTGCCCAATTGAACAGGTAGAAGATGCCACCGTTTCGCTGGAGCCTGATATTTATAACCGCCTATCGGCAAATGATGTTATTAGCCTGCTACAGGAACTGCCGCGCAATACCGCACTGGTGTTTAACCTGTTTGTGCTGGACGGTTATAAACACGAAGAAATAGGGCAAACACTTGGTATTTCGGCCGGTACTTCAAAATGGCACCTGAACGAAGCACGGCGGTTATTAAAAGGCAAACTGGAAAATCTGTTGAAAAAAGAAATCTACTCGAATGCAATCTGACAAACAACATATTGATGATTTTTTTCGCCAGAAAGAAGAAGCGTTTAGGGCCGATGAGCAGCACGCAACTGCACACTGGCAGCAAATGCAAAAACAATTGGCAAACCCCGGCCCCGGCGCTTCGACTAATAATAGAACTATAAAGCAGATAGGCAGGTTCCTGGGTGCATTGCTTACCATTGCCATTATTGCACTGCTTACAATTAAAATAAACCGGTCGAACAAAAAAGCTATAACAAGAACAAATAAACAACAGTCAGCAGTAGTTGCCCCGCCAACAAAAGCAGCTACAATGCCCGATACATTATCACACATTTCGCAACCAACAAACAAAACCGTTCATGTTACGCCTACAAGCCAAAAAAAGCCGCCTCCAGAACCGGCCATGACGCTTATTTCGCCACCTATAACCAGGGCCGAAGAAACCTCAACCCAAACAGCAGAATATAATAACAGCGAATTGGGTAACAATAGTAAAACATTTGAAACAAAGGGCCCAAAGCCAAATGCACAAACTTTATTGAACCTGTTTTATGATCAGTTAAAAAAGAAAGAAGAAGCTTTTTATATAGATGCCGACCGCGATAATACCATAACGGCAAAAGAAGGTACCATATTGACAATACCCGCCCACGCATTCATTAACAAAAGTGGTGTGGCAAAAGGCAAAGTAAAAATAATTGTACACGAATATTATAAATATGAGGATATACTGGCAGCTAAACTAAGCACTACCTCAAACGATAAGCAACTGGTAACGGGCGGCATGTTGCATATAAGTGCCGAACAGGATGGTAAAGAAGTGAAGATAGCACCGCAAAGCGCCGTTGCCGTTAGTGTGCCTACTGACGATTACAATACTAAGATGATGCTGTTTAAAGGTGTTGAACAACCCAGCGAAACAGATAACACAACCCTCAACTGGATACCGGCAGGGGCGTTTCAGGAGCTGACGTTTCAGGGCCACAACCGTACCGTACAGGTGTTGAACCTGCAAAAGGTAGAACCCGCCTCAGTAAACTATGGTAAAAAAACCACGGCAAAATTTTATGTAAGCTCGCAGATAGATATTCCCAAATCGGCTTTGATAGCAGCACTAAAGCAGCGCTTTGGCACCTATTATGATGAAATAAAACTAAAGAAATTACGAAAGAAGAAAGCGCAGGAGCCCACATCGTTCGACGACAGATCGAGCATCATTGACTCCGTGCGAATAGATCTGCACAAAGCATTTAAAATGCGGCTGCTGCCAAAGAACGACAGCCTGTATTATGCCCTCCTGCTTAAACAGGATTCTATTGAGCATGAGAAACGCATAAAACGTCAGAAGCATTACCGGTTTGCCATTACCGATTTGGGCTGGATCAACTGCGACTTTTTTAGTAACAACGCTAGCCCCAAAATAAACCTAACAACCGACCTGGGCAAAGGCCAGGATGGACACACCTGTTTTTCACAACTCGTATTTACAAAGTACAGATCGGTGTTACAATCCTATTACGTTAGCGGTAATAAGCTCCGTTATGAGCGTGTACCCGAAGGCGAAGCTGTTGTACTGGTTATAGTAACCGTTAAAGATGATACTGTATGGTCGTGCTTCCGTTCACTGAACATTACGAAGTCAGCGGTTACAGACCTGGTTTTTGAACCCACTACCCCCGAACAATTCAAACAAAAACTACAATCGTTCTTCGCACCTCAACAACAATAACTTAAACATTTAGTCATGAAAAAATTATTGATGATCTGCCTGATGGCAGGTTACGGCCACTGCTTTGCCCAGAATATAGACCTGAGAGAGTTGCAACGGATACAGGAAGCCCCAACTGTTGAAGCCATAAACCAGCTGCTGGCCCCCAAAGGATACTCCCTTCCCAAAGAAAGTTCTTCGCTTATATGGGGTTTTCAAACGGATGCGCATCCGGAGGCTTCGAATGTGGCCCAGCTTTACCGGGTAAAAGATATCATTGGTATTAAACTGATCTATGAAACTGCTAACCCATTTTTTTACACAAACCTCGTAAATCAGTTACCGGCCAATGGCTTTCAGTTCAGGCAAACCCTTACCGATAAAAACAACGTGAACCTGGTGTTCAGTAATGGTAAACAGGAATTATTGCTTGATGTAGCCCAGGCCGACGACACAGATAAACCCTACCGTATTACCCTGCAACCGGTAAACCCAGTGAGAACATCGCTGCCCCCGCGATACGATCATAGTGCTCGCAAACTCGCATTTTAAATAGCCGTACGCCTTCACGCCAGCCATACGTCCCGTTACTGAGCTTCCGACTATCCGCCAGTAGTTGGACAAGCGCTCAGGAAGCGGGACTTTTTTGCATTTTCCCGCCTGCCCCGGAATGGTTACTTTTGCAATCCACCCTTTCGTCCCTCCACTGGCTGAATAGCGATATGCAGTACAAGAGTGCGACGCAAGGAACGGCGATTAGAGAACTAAAGACGATTAACAAATGAGCAATTTTAAGCGCTATTTAGTAACAGCGGCCCTGCCGTACGCCAATGGTCCCGTACATATCGGTCACCTGGCAGGCTGCTATTTACCAGCTGATATTTACGTGCGTTACCAACGGGCGCAAAAGAGAGATATCAAATTTATTGGCGGCAGCGATGAACATGGGGTTCCCATTACCATCCGCGCCATGAAAGAAGGCGTTAGTCCGCAACAGATTGTAGATAAATACCATGCCCTGATCAAGGAGAGCTTTGATCAAATGGGAATTTCTTTCGATATCTATTCCCGCACTTCAAACCAAATACACCACGAAACGGCAGCTGCCTTTTTCAAAAAGCTGTACGACGATGGCCTGTTTGAAGAAAAGGAAACGGAACAGTATTATGACGAAAAAACCAATACGTTCCTGGCCGACAGGTATATTACCGGAACCTGCCCTATTTGCAGCAATCCCAATGCCTACGGCGACCAGTGCGAAAGATGCGGTTCATCCCTTAGTCCCGAGCAATTAATAAACCCACGCAGCACCCTTAGCGATGCCATACCGGTAAAACGGAAAACCAAACACTGGTACTTTCCCTTGCAGAATTATGAAGAATGGCTGAAAGGCTGGATACTGGAAGGCCATACCGAATGGAAGAACAACGTATATGGACAGTGTAAAAGCTGGCTCGACAGTGGCCTGCAAAGCCGCGCCATGACGCGCGACAGCAGCTGGGGCGTAAAAGTACCTTTGCCCAACACAGAAGGCAAAGTATTGTACGTTTGGTTCGACGCCCCCATTGGTTATATTTCTGCCACCAAAGAACTTACCGAAGAATGGGCCGACTACTGGTGTAAAGAAGATACCAAACTGGTGCACTTTATTGGCAAGGACAATATCGTATTCCATTGTATTATTTTCCCGGCGATGTTAAAAGCGCATGGCGGATTTGTACTGCCCGATAATGTGCCGGCCAACGAGTTCCTGAATATTGAAGGTGATAAAGTATCAACCAGCCGTAACTGGGCCGTTTGGGTACATGATTATATAAAGGATTTTCCGGGTTGTGAAGATATGTTGCGTTATGTATTGTGCGCTAACGCACCGGAAACAAAGGACAATGACTTTACGTGGAAAGATTTTCAAACAAGGGTTAAAGGTGAGCTGGCTGACAAATTCGGCAATTTTGTAAACCGCGCATTTGTGTTGATGCACAAATTGTGCGGCGGTAAAGTGCCCCCATTACATACCGATATAATGGACGAAGCCGATAAAGAGATGCTGGCAGAATTTGAAATAGCCAAACAAAAGGTGGAAACAGCGCTTGAGGAATTCAAATTCAGGGATGCACTATTTGAGGTTATCATGCTTAGCGATAAAGGCAACAAGTACTTCCAGAAAAAAGAACCATGGAAAGTTGCCAATACCCTTGCAGAAAATCCCGATAATCAAAAACTGATCGATAACTGTATACATATTAGTTTACAGCTAACAGCCAACCTGGCGATAATGATCAATCCATTCCTTCCTAATACAGCCCAGAAAATGCTGCATATGATGAAGGTGGTTGATAAAATGTTGGAATGGGAGAATGCCGGCAAAACAAAATTGCTGAGCGTTGGTTATAGTTTACGTGCGCCGGAGATTTTGTTCCGCAAAATTGAAGATGCAGAGATACAGGCACAGGTAGATAAACTAAAAGCCGGTTTGATAAAACCAGCAGAAGCAGCACCCGCCGCTAAGGCAGAAGAAGCAGCTGCAGAACCAGATGCGCTGAAGGCAGAAATTGTGTACGATGATTTTGCCAAACTCGATCTGCGGGTGGGTACCATTGTTGCAGCTGAAAAAGTACCAAAGGCCGACAAGCTGTTGAAGCTGCAGGTTGATTTAGGTTTTGAGACCCGTACTATTGTTTCGGGTATTGCCGAGCATTTTAAACCCGAAGACATTACCGGCAAACAGGTAGTGGTGGTAGCCAACCTGGCGCCCCGCAAAATGCGAGGTATTGAAAGCAATGGTATGATCTTAATGGCCGAAGACAAAACAGGTAAACTGCATTTTGTAAATCCGGTCGATGCTATTGACAATGGCTCTTCAGTGAGTTAATATATTTTATGAAGGTGTAAAGGGGGGTCACCTTCCACGGTGACCCCCCTTTTTTATTTAAAAAAACGCTAGTTATGAAAATCGGATTTATTGGGTTAGGCAACCTGGGTACGCCTATTGCCGAAAACATTATTGAAAAAGGAAATCAGTTATTTGTTTATAACCGTACCGCTTCAAAAACAAAAGCGCTTACGGATAAAGGCGCTACCGCCATAGCTACTGTTAAAGAATTAACCACTACCTGCGATGTCATTATTACCATGGTAAGTGATGACAAGGCATTAAAAAGCATAAGCGAAGGACCCGATGGGTTGATACAAAATATGCAAAAGGGCGCCGTTCATATTTCAATGAGCACCATACTGCCGCTTACTGCCGAAGAATTGTCAAAACAACATACCGATAATGGTTCGCACTACCTGGCGTCGCCTGTATTTGGCCGGCCAGAGGCTGCCCGTGCCCGTAAGCTCAACTTTGTAGTATCGGGCGAAGCCACCTTGCGCCAACGGTTTGAACAGTTATTAAAAGATGCAGGCGGCGCCGGTGTGTGGGATTTTGGCGATGCCATTACCGCCGCCAATACCATTAAACTGTGTGGTAACTTTATGATAGCTGCTGCCCTGGAAGCTATTGGCGAAAGCGTAGCAATGGCCTCAAAAAGCAATATCGATACACAGAAGATGTGGTCGTTCTTTTCTCAAACCATTTTCAACTCGCCTATTTACAACAACTACGGAAATATAATCGTAAACCAACAGTTTACACCCGCCGCATTCAGTATGCAACTTGGTTTAAAAGATGTGAACCTGGTATTATCGCAGGCGCAACATGTGCAACAAAACATGCCATTGGCCAGCCTGCTGCAACAGCATATGCAACAACTGATCGAAAAGAAACCGGGTCTCGATTGGAGCGCCGTTGCCCTGGCAGCTGATCTTTGATCAATAGGCAATGGACAATAGGCAATGGGCAAAGACGAGATTCGCGATTAAATGGGAAAGCCCGAATATCGACAGTCCTTGCCAATTGCATATTGCCAATTGGCTTTCCCTTGCCAATTGCTTATTGCCTATTGCCAATTTAAATGCCTGTTAAGTCAGGGAAGCAACACAACAACAATATCCATCACATTTGTATGCGTAGGTCCCGTAATAACATGCCCGCCGGCCTTGTGAAAGAAGTTGTAAGAATCATTCTGCGTAAGATAATCTTCAGCTATTAGTTTCCGTTGGGCCGTTAATTTTATCACCGCGGCATCAACCACTGCACCGGCCGCATCGGTAGGGCCATCGGTACCATCGGTGCCCGCACTTAATAATACCGGCATACTTTCACTATTGGGAAATGCTTTTTGTAATTCAACCAACGCAGCTAAGGCAAACTCCTGGTTACGGCCGCCTTTGCCCGGGTTGTTAATGGTCACCGTTGTTTCGCCACCCAGTAATAAACAGGCCGGCCGTGTACCTTCGTATTGCTGTACCTGTAATACCAGCTCCTTTGCTTTTTCTTTTGCTTCTCCCTGTAAGGCATCGGTTATAATAACCGGCGTGTACTGTAATTCCCTGGCCATGGAAGCCGCTGCTTCCAACGCAATACGGTTGGTACCTATAAGATAATTATGGCTTTTATCAAAAATAGGATCGCCGGGCTTTGGCGTATCGGGTATTTGTTTTGTTAAACCCAGTTGCAACCATCGAATAATACTTACCGGTAGTTTCTCCGTCAATTGATATTTGCGAACTATTTCCCAGGCCCCGGCAAATGTTGAACGGTCGGCCACGGTAGGCCCACTGGCAATAATATTGAGCGGGTCGCCAATAACATCACTTAAAATAAAACTAATAACGGTTGCCGGCGATGCCGTTCGTAACAACTGTCCACCCTTTATGCCTGCCGACAAATGCTTACGCACGGTATTCATTTCTTCAATGGTGGCGCCGCTTTGCAATAACCTGTTAAATACAATTTGCAATTCGGGCAACAATACCCCGGGCGGGCAGTCAACCAGCAATGCAGAAGCGCCCCCACTTATCAATGCCACTACCACATCTTTTTCACCGGCATTCTTCAACAACCTGATGGTTTCGCGGCCAGCCAGTAAACTATTCTCATCGGGCACCGGATGCCCCGCCTCAATACATTCAATGGTCTTTAATGCAAAGGCATGGTCGTACTTGGTAACTATAAACCCTCCATTAATACGGTTACCCAACACCAGCTCCGCTTCCTTTGCCATAGCGGCACTGGCCTTGCCCGCCCCTATAATAAAAAGCTTATTTATATCGTGCTCAGCAAAAAGCTGTTCGCCCAGGCGTAACTGGTTTTGCTGCCAGCGCATATGCTTTGACAACAGAAATTGCGGTTGTACCGCCCGCACAGCCTCGGAAAATATTTTAAGCGCATCGTTACGCATTGGTTATGCTATTTTTTTATCGGATAGCCAGTTACTTACAACCATTTTCGACGTTCACCCACGCAGCTATTAACAAGCTAATTTATAAAAAGCTGTTGGCAGAACCGGATTTTATGCTATCTTTGAAAATAGTTGTTTAGCTAACTATTTTTTTATGAGTAAACGAATCATTAAAAAAGTAGCAGTTCTGGGTAGTGGAGTTATGGGTTCCCGTATTGCATGCCATTTTGCAGGTATTGGGGTTCAGGTGTTGTTATTAGACATGGTTCCTAAGGAAGCTATGGAGAGTGATAACAAAGCTGCCCGCAATAAACTGGTAAATGATGCCCTCCAGGCCGCTATAAAAAGCAATCCTTCCCCTGTTTATACGAAAGATGTGGTGAAAAGGATCACCACCGGCAACTTCACCGATAACCTGAAAGATATTGCAGGTTACGATTGGATCATTGAGGTTGTTGTTGAACGCCTTGATATTAAACAACAGATCTTTACCGAAGTAGAAAAGTATCGTAAACCCGGTACGCTTATTACTTCAAATACATCGGGTATTCCTATTCACCTGATGGCCGAAGGCAGAAGTGATGATTTTAAAAAGCACTTCTGCGGAACACACTTTTTCAATCCACCCCGCTACTTACGATTACTTGAAATAATTCCAACGCCTCATACAGATGCGGCCGTGGTTGATTTCTTAATGCAATATGGCGACCTGTACTTAGGTAAAACCACCGTATTGTGTAAAGACACCCCGGCATTTATAGCCAACCGCATAGGTGTGTATGGTATTATGGCCATCTTTGGCCTGGTTGATAAAATGGGCCTCACCGTTGATGAAGTAGATGCATTGACAGGCCCCATCATTGGCCGCCCCAAATCGGCCACCTTTAGAACAGCCGATGTAGTGGGTATAGATACCCTGGTGAAAGTGGCTAAAGGCGTATATGATAATTGCCCAAACGACGAGCGCCGCGATACATTTGTTATACCAGCCTGGCTCGAAAAAATGGTAGCCAACAATCAGTTGGGCGATAAAACCGGTCAGGGCTTTTTTGTAAAGAAGAAAGGTGAAAAAGGAGAGAAAGAGATTTACTCGCTCGACTTTACATCCTTTGAATATAAACCCCGCACAAAAGCAAAATTTGCTACGGTGGAAGCGGCCAAGCCTATTGACGATCTTAAAACAAGATTGAAGGCCTTGTGCGCCGGAACCGATAAAGCGGGCGAATTCTACCGTCATTTTCATTACGGACTGTTTTCGTATATCTCTCACCGCATTCCTGAGATCTCTGATGAAATATATCGCGTAGACGATGCTATGATGGCTGGCTTTGGCTGGGAGATAGGTGCATTTGAAAGCTGGGACGTATTAGGTGTGGAAAGCACTGTACAAAAAATGAAAGCAGCCGGTTATTCTGTTGCCCCGTGGGTAAATGATATGCTGGAAGCCGGAATAAAAAGCTTCTATAAAGTTGAGAATGGCAAACGGTTATATTATGATGTAAATTCAAGATCATATAAGTCATTGCCCGGCGGCGATGCATTTATTGTGATGAAGAATTTTGAGAACCAAACCGTTTGGAAGAACAGTGGCTGCCGCCTTTATCATTTGGGCGACGATGTGTTAGGACTTGAGTGGAACACGAAAATGGGCAGCATTGGTGGTGAAGTAATTGAAGGTATACAAACAGCTATTGCAAAAGCGGAGGATAAGTATAAAGGTGTAGTAATAGCAAATGATAGCGCCAATTTCAGCGCTGGTGCCAATGTGGGCATGATTTTTATGCTTGCAATTGAGCAGGAATATGATGAGCTCGACATGGCTATTCGAATGTTTCAGAACACCATGATGCGCGCACGTTATTCTGCCGTTCCTGTAGTAGTTGCCCCACACGCCCTTACATTAGGCGGAGCTTGTGAGTTAAGCCTTCATTCAGATAAAGTTTGTGCTGCCGCAGAAACCTATATAGGTTTGGTTGAATTGGGCGTTGGCCTTATTCCCGGCGGTGGTGGTACCAAAGAGTTTGTATTACGTGCAGCTGATGAAATGCATGAAGACGAACCGGAAACCATTACACTTAAGAATCGATTTCTTACTATAGCCACGGCAAAGGTTGCTACTTCGGCCCACGAAGGTTTTGACCTGGGCATTTTACGTAAGGGTAAAGACGAAGTGGTATTGAACCAGGGCCGCCGTATTGCCGAAGCAAAGAAAAGTGTGATAGAGCTATTCGATAGTGGCTACGTTACTCCTGTACAACGAAACGACGTCAAAGTATTAGGCCGTTCAGCGCTGGGCGCTTTATATGCCGGCATCAATGGCATGGTACGTGCGCAATACGCCACCGAGCACGATGCATTGGTGGGCAGAAAGCTGGCCTACGTAATGTGCGGCGGCGACCTGAGCGAACCTACGCTGGTATCAGAACAATATTTACTGGACCTGGAGCGGGAAGCCTTTTTATCTCTGTGTGGTGAAAAGAAGACCCTTGAAAGGATCCAAAGCGTTTTGAAAGGCGGAAAGCCAGTCCGCAATTGATAATCAGGCGTCACATGAGAAAATCACGGGCACTCCACGTCACAGGAGTGCCTTTTTTTATTAATTTAGGGTATGGGAGAGGCAGAATTACTTACCAGTACCAATCAACTTGTCATACATTCTGTATTATTCTTTTATGGTGATGCTGCCACCAGTGACCTCTCGAATCAAATAGCCAACGACATTAGCAAACACTGGAATGAGCCAGAAGCTAAAGTAAACATCAGCGGTAACTTATATGAAGTACGCTTTGAAATAGAATGGGTATACGAACCCAATCTCGATCCCGAAAAAGTTTGGTATAACGATAACCCGCGCTTTAATTTCTTTCGAATTGAAGAATACTCGGCTATTGATATTTCCTTTGTAGATGGCATAGGCTGTAATACCGGTTTTTTTAAACTGGATAACCTCAGATCTTCTACCACAGCGGCCCATGAGTATGGCCATACCCTGGGTCTCGACCATCCTTCCAATCTTGATATCAGAGGCAAGTCGGCGCCGGGCATAATGTACCCGCGCGGCACTATTGTTGATCCTGAATTTCAATACGATCCCAATGCAGCACCCGGGCCGGGCCATGGCGGCACCCTGAACCCCGTTTACCGCAAAGTGCTTGTTTCTGATATTGAAAACCTTAAGCTGCACAAGCTGCATTTTGATACCGGTAAGGCCATGCTGGGCGATTTTTCGAGCCTGTATCACGAAAAGCACCGCCCGCCGGTTACCTGATAAAAAATTACATTTGATATTTCCGTCCTGCCCTGGTAATATTTAGCTGGCCACAACGACCAATAACCATCAGCAAAACAGGTAATCATGGCTATTCTTACCGTTCAGGATCTGCATAAAAACTACGGTCCCATACAGGCTTTAAAAGGCGTATCGTTCTCGGTGCCCAAAGGTTCGGTATTTGGCATTTTAGGCCCTAACGGCAGTGGCAAAACGACCCTGCTGGGTATTATACTCGATGTGTTGCGTGCCACTTCCGGCACCTTCAAACTATTTGACGAAGAACCCAGCCACAAACACCGGCAGCAGATAGGCACCTTGCTCGAAACTCCTAACTTTTATCATTACCTGAATGCGGTGCAGAACCTGCGTATTGCCGCAGCCATAAAACAACGGGGACGTGCCGATATTGATAAAGTACTGCAACTGGTTAACCTCGAACAACGCAAGTTCTCAAAATTCAGCACCTATTCATTGGGTATGAAACAAAGACTGGCCATTGCCAGTGCCCTGTTGGGTGATCCTGATGTGCTGATATTTGACGAACCTACCAATGGCCTCGACCCTGTAGGCATTGTTGAAACCCGCGACCTGATAAAAAAGCTAAGTAAAGCAGGTAAAACCATCATTATGGCCAGCCACCTGCTCGATGAAGTGGAGAAGGTTTGTACCCATGTGGCCATATTGCAAAAAGGCACACTTATTACCCATGGGCATGTTGATGAAATACTGATCACCGATGATATAGTTGAAACTTCCGCTACCGATCTGCAACAACTGCAGGCCATGCTGCAACAATATCCCGGCGCCAAACATGCACAGGTAAAAGAACAGTATGTTGAAGTAACCTTTACGCCGGGCACTGTATCGCTCGAAGCATTGAACCGCTATTGCTTTGATAAAGGCATAACACTGCGCCACCTGCGGCTTCGTAAGAAAAGCCTTGAAACCAAATTCTTTGAACTTACACAAAACAATAACTAGTATGGGCCAGCTATTAGCAATTGAATGGATGAAGCTGAAGAACTATCGTGCTTTCTGGATACTGTTAATGCTTTATATAGCCACCATCTTTGGTGCCAATTATATTGGTTACCGTTTCCAGGAAAACATGTTCCAGTCGAAACAGGCCAAAGGGTTGGCGCAAATGGTTTTAGGCACCCCGTTTTCATTTCCTACCGTATGGCAAACAACCGCTAATATCAGCAGCTTTTTGTTGTTTATTCCCGGCCTTATTATGATCATTCTTATTACCAACGAATACAGTTTTAAAACACACCGGCAGAATATCATCGATGGGTTAACACGCCAGCAGTTTATTACGGCCAAGATCATGTTAGCGGCGCTATTGTCGTTATTATCAACAACACTGGTTTTTATGGCAGCAACAATATTTGGCCTTATGGATGGCACCAGTTCATTCAGCTTCGATGAGTTTTCTTACATTGGTTATTACCTGTTGCAGGCCATGAGTTATATAATGGTAGCCGTACTTATTGCTGTGTTATTGAAACGGGGTGGCCTGGCCATAGGTGTTTTCTTCTCCTATGCGTTGATACTGGAGCAGATTATTGTGATCTTCTTAAATAAAAACGCCAATTACATCGGCCGCTATATGCCATTGGAATCGACCGACATGTTGGTGCCGTTCCCAAGAATGCAGCAGCTTATGAGTGTATTAAAAATAAACCAACCTAATTATACAGCACTATTTATAGCAGCGCTGGTATACCTGGCGGCCTATTTGTTCTTTGTGGTAAGAAAATTCAAAACAGACGATCTGTAAACTATTTTTTTACCAGATCATCAAGTGCAACTTCAAGCGAGGGATATAAGAACTGAAAACCGCTGTTGATGATCTTTTCGCAACTAACCTTGGCACTTTTTAAGATCTCAATACTTAGTTCGCCTAAGATCAATTTCAATGCGAATGATGGTACATAGATAGGAATATAAAAGCTGCCCTTTATTTTTTTGGCCAGCGTAAGCATCAGGTTTTTATTGGTTACGGGTTGAGGAGCAACCGTATTGTATTCGCCCTGTATTTTTTCATTGTCAATAGCGTACAGGAACATACGGCACAGGTCGTCGATGTGGATCCAACTGCAAACCTGGTCGCCACTGCCAAAAATAGGTGCAATGCCTGCACGTACAGGTTTTTTAAATTCAGTAAAGGCGCCGCCATCGTTACTTAATACAATACCGCATCTGAATATCACCAGGCGTTTACCCAGTGCAGTTACGGGTTTTATGGCGTTCTCCCACTTAACACAGGTATCACCTAAAAAGTCTTCAGCGGCCGGGTCGCCCTCTTTAAAATAGGTAGCCGAAGCCTTTCGTGTTTTATCTTCACCATACCGGCCAATACCCGACATACTGATCACAGCTTTTACTTTATTGGTATTTTCCTGCAAGGCTTTAACCAGCAGCTCACCACTATCTACGCGGCTGTCTACAATTTCCTGTTTGCGTTTTTTCGACCAGCGTTTATCGGCCACACCCGCGCCGGCCAGGTTAAAAATATAATCGGCTTTTTGCAACGCATCAATATCAATGGTCTTGTTGGCGGGGTCCCAGGCGGCATAAGAAATATCACCAGCGCCTGTACGGGGACTACGGGAAAGAATAATTACCTGGTGTTGTTTGCTTACCAGCAATTTGCTTAATGCTTTACCAATGGTGCCTGTTCCGCCGGTGATAAGTATGGTTGCCATGGTACAAAGTTAGGAATAAAAAAATCCCCCCGATTAGTCGGGGGGACTACAACTAAAAACAACAATCGCTGTGTTAAAACAATCGATTTAAACCCGGGTGTCTCTGTTCAATGAACCTTTACTCTCAATACAAACAGATAGCACTATGGGCGGGACAGGATACAACAGATATTAATCAGGTTTCTTTCCATCTAAAAACGTGTTTAGCGTGGAAATCTGGGTGTTATTATTTTCGTCGGTTTTCACTTCATACTTACTGTAGAAGTTTTCAACGCTTGAAATAGTATTGTACAGTTCCAAATTGCGGCGGATGTATGCCGGCACAGTTTCAAACTCGTTGTTAGGGTCAGCTCCGTTAATATTGAACGAAAGGTTGCGCAATTTCTGAATTCGTTCAGCTGCACGGCGTTTTTGTTCTTCTGCTTCGTCTAGCATTGCCAGGTCCTCAACAGAAATGTTGCCGTTACTAACAGGGGGTTGAGTATGATAGGCCCCAGGCTCATCCGCCGCTGGAATATCATCTTTGAATACCAGATGCAGCTCATTGGAAGGATCATCTTCCTGGAGCGGGTTTGCATTGGTATTACGAACAGGTTCCTTCATAGGCGAATGTTCTGGTTTGGATTCATCTTTTTTGGGTTCTGCATAAATATTGGAAGGCTTGGCCAAGTATCCTCCGGATGCTGCAGACATCGAAGAATTATTTTGATTCTTTTGTTGCTGTTGTTGCTTTGATGCGGAATTTTGGATGGGTTCGGATGGTTGCGAAAGTACCCATTCAATTTTTTCCGGGGTAGTGTTTTTATCCACAGTATTTCTACCCTCATCTTCATTCGTAAAAAGCTCCAAAGCTACGGGGCCGCCCGTATTATCGGTTTCAATTAACTTAGGTGCCAGTTCTGGTTTTATAGCCTGCTCTCCTTTTTCCTCCTTCTTCTCCACTGCCGGCTGCTGCTTTGGCTTTTCATTTCCCAAAGTAAGGAGGATCTTATCGTCTTTCTTGGGGTCGGATTTTGGTGCTGCGGCCGGTTTCTTAAAAGGGTCTTTATGCTCAAAACCAGTGGCAATAAGGGTAATGCCGATTTTATCGTCCAGCGAATCATCGTAGCCCATACCGAGAATTACATCGGTACCTTCGCCGGCCTGGTCTAATAAATAGTTTTGAATGATCTCCACTTCATCCATGGTAAACTCGTGTTCACCTTCGGCTGAGTTGATATTTATCAATATCCATTTAGCGCCGCGAATATCATTATCATTCAGCAATGGTGAGTTCAATGCATCTTCAATAGTACGTATTGCACGATCTTCACCGCTACAAGCCGCGCTACCTAAAATAGCCACACCACCGTTACGCATTACGGTGCATACATCGGCAAAGTCAACGTTGATCTGACCAGTGCTATTAATTACATCTGTAATACATTTTGCTGCTGTCGCCAATACGTTATCCGCTTTGGAGAAAGCTTCTTTCATTTTCAGGTTACCAAACTGGTGACGCAGTTTATCATTACTGATCACCAGCAATGTATCAACAGATTCCTTTAATTCTTTTATCCCAAGTTCAGCCTGCAACTGACGTTTCTTTCCCTCGTATGAAAATGGAGTGGTTACAATACCAACAGTAAGTATGTCAAGCTCTTTACATATTTGGGCTATGATAGGGGCGCCACCGGTACCGGTCCCACCACCCATACCAGCAGTAATGAACGCCATTTTGGTATTCACTTCCAAAATGCGTTTAATTTCTTCAAGACTTTCTTCGGTAGCCTGTTTACCAATTTCAGGATTTGCGCCTGCTCCCAACCCCTGTGTTAAATGGGGCCCCAACTGCACTTTATTCGGTACCTGGCTTTGTGATATAGCCTGGGCATCGGTGTTACAAATAATAAAGTTTACGCCCTCAATTTGCTGGCTATACATGTGGTTAACCGCATTGCTACCGCCACCACCTACACCAATCACTTTGATGATAGATGATTTCTCCTTCGGTAAATCAAAATGAATCATAGCTTACTGTTTAACAGCCCCACCAGCCTACCCTCACTCGCTGCTGAGACCAGATTAAGAAATAACGGGTTAGTATAACATTTTTGCATGTAACGGAACACAACAGCTCCATTGCTATGCTGGTATTTTCCATATTCCCCGGATTTTCTTTTTCAATAGGTTGAATGTAATGCGGTCCTTTATCAAATTCCCTGCCTTACACAGGCGGGTCTGTTACTTGTTATATATTTTTTAATAATTATAACTATACTTTACAATGCATGGTCTTCTTCTTCCTTGAACAGCTCAATGATACCGTCTTTGAATTTGCCCCAGAAATCTTTAATGCCCTTGCGGTTCCTTACTTTTTCTGATTGCATATCGTCATCATCGTCCATTACATCCTCTTCAACCTCTACAGCTTTGGTACGCAGGTTGTCGGGCACCTTGATCTTTCTGAACTGATTTTCGAACTGTTTGCGTTGATTTTCATAATCGCTGTAACCTTTTAAAATAAGACCAATACAGGTTGAATAAGTTGGGCGGGCCAGCTCTTCAATATGTCCTGCTGCCAGGTGCTCGGTTGGGAAACCAATGCGGGCGTTCAGTCCGGTTACATATTCTGTTAACTGAATGAGGTGTTTTAATTGTGAACCACCACCAGTGAGCACGATACCACCATTGAGCATACGGCTGTCTAAACCAACCTGCTTTAAATGATAGGTAACAAAGTCCATGATCTCACTCATACGTGCCTGTATGATGTTGGCCAGGTTCTTTACACTGATCTCTTTGGCCGGCATACCACGCAAACCGGGAATAGTAATGAAGGCATTGCTGCGGGCTTCATTTGCCAATGCGCTACCAAATTGCACTTTCATTTGCTCGGCTTGTGTTTTTAAAACACCCAAACCGGTTTTAATATCGTTGGTAATGTTCTCGCCACCGAAAGGAATAACAGCAGTGTGTTTTAAGATACCCTCATAAAACACTGCCAGGTCGGTAGTACCACCACCAATATCAACAATGGCTACGCCTGCTTCCAGATCTTCGGTTCCCATTACGGCTGAAGCAGAGGCCAGTGGTTGTAATACCAGGTCCTTTGTTTTTAAACCGCTTTTCTCAACTGCACGGGTAATATTGCGGATGGCGTTTTTGTCGCCGGTGATGATGTGGAAATTAGCTCCAATTTTCACGCCACCATAGCCAATTGGGTTGGGAATATTTTGAAAATTATCAACTGTAAACTCCTGCGGTATCACATCGATGATCTGATCGCCTGCAGGAATATACGTTTTATACTGATCTGAGATCAACTGATCTATTTCACGTTGAGAGATCTCATCATCGGTTTGTTGACGAACAATGTCACCACGGGTTTGCAGGCTTTTTATATGATGACCTGCAATACCTACATATACTTCATTGATCTCCAAACCCGGATTTGATGCGAAGCAGTTCTCAAGCGCCATGTTAATGGCCTTGATGGTTTCATCGATATTAAGCACCTGCCCATGCTTAACACCGTTGGAGTTAGCCCTGCCAAAGCCAATGATCTCCAGCTTGCCGAATTCGTTCTTTCGGCCGGCAATCGCGGCAATTTTTGTCGTACCGATATCCAGTCCGACAATAATGGGTTGTTGTTCGTGTTGCATACTTATCCTGTTTTTAGTTGTTGTATAGGGGGACCTCCGACATCTTCCCTCCAATTCACTTGTTGCTATATATTATTCAGTCTCTTATTTGCTATCCTATAATTGTCCCTCTTCACTTCACACCTATCACCTGTCGTGCGTATCGTACATTCAGCCTTTGATATACATCCATTCCGGTCTTACTCAACACCTGCTGATAAAACAACAGCAACCGTTTAAATTTCTTTTCGTAATCGGTACCATCGCCAAACTCTATTATATGGTTGCCTACAACGGGTATAATTTCAAAAGATCTATCGGGCTGGATATCTACTTGCGAAACCTGTGCCATCCAAAAATCATCATGCGTTACAAATTCTCCGATCTTTATTATATCCCGCATCAACACACTATCTGCACTGCTTAGTTTATCCTTTTCTGATGGAAAGCTGGTAAATACTGGCAAACGGGCCGAGAACTTATCTGATAACGGCAGCTTTTCACCACTGCTATCAATATAAAAGCTATTGCCGTTTACCGTAAATAACCGTACCAACGGCATCCGCTCTTCAACCCGCACCTGTAATACACGGCTGTTATCGAAATACAGCTCTGCATCTTTCACCCACACATTACTCTTCAGTTGGTTCTCCATTTTACGCAGGTCGAAGCTTTTTATGGCCCGGCCCTGTAAACCGCCTTGTGTGGTAAGCAAATTGGCGATATCCTTTTTATCAAGGAACCACTGATCAACTTTTCCCTTTATGCGAATATTATAGCCCTTACAGGTTTTACTGCTTTGTGAGTTCATGGCGGCTACCAGCAGCACCATAGTGCCGGCTGCTATACACAACCAGAACCCCACTAACAACAATTTCCTGACAGCGCGTTTCTTTTTCATTCTATATTTCTACTCAATGATCTCTTTAATTGGTTGCACCTGCGTATCTATATCGCCGGCGCCGGCTGTGATCAGTAACCAGCCATTACTGCTTTTTGTTGATGCATCCTTTTGTTCCTTTACCCACTGCAACAACTGCTCTTTACTCAACACCTGCTTGTTCGGGTTCTTCATTTTGTCGAGTATGGTGTAACTGGTTACGCCTTCAATTGGTAATTCGCGGGCCGGGTAAATTGGTAGCAACACCACTTCATCGGCCATGTCCAACACCTCCGCAAACTCCGTTGCCAGGTCTCTTGTTCTGGTGAACAGGTGTGGCTGAAAGATCACCGTGCACTTCATGTTACCAAACAGTCCCTTTGCACCGGTTATCAATGCCCGCAACTCTTCGGGGTGATGCGCATAATCATCTACAAACGTCAACTCTCTTTCTTTGATCACATATTCGAAGCGGCGTCTTACTCCCCTGAATGCTTCTACTGCCGCTTTAATTTTTTCAGCGTCAATACCCAGGCGGTGGGCAATAGCTATGGCAGCTATTACGTTTTCTATGTTATGTAACCCGCCCATATTCAATACCACATGGGGAAGCGTCCACTCTTTCACCTGCACATCAAATACATAAGTACCATGCTGCATTTGAATATTACAGGCATATATATCAGCCTGTGTATTTTGCAAATGATACGTATAATGGTTTGACGCCTTCAGCTCTTTTCCTCTTGGCAAACCATATTTGCTGATCAATAGACCACCTGGTTTTATTTTACCGGCAAACTCAATGAACGCTTCTTCCATGGCAGCCGGTGTTCCGTAAATGTCTAAATGATCGGGGTCCATGGCACTGATCACTGCCACATCGGGCGTTAACCGTAAAAAGCTGCGATCGTATTCATCGGCTTCCACTACACAGGTATCGCGTTTATGGCTCCAGTAATTACTGTTATAATTTACGGCAATGCCACCCAGGAAGGCGTTACATCCATATTCACTATGACGCAGAATATGCGCTACCATAGTGGTGATGGTGGTTTTTCCATGAGTTCCGGCCACGCAGATATTAAAAGAACTTCTTGTAATAGCCCCCAGCACTTCACTTCGTTTCATCAACGGATAGTTGTTTTGCTGGTAGTATACCAACTCGGTATGTGCCTTTGGCACTGCCGGCGTATACACTATTAGTTGTGCATCTTTAGGCGCCAGCTCCAGGTTATCGTCATAGTGTACCGGTATACCTTCGCTTACCAGCTGTTTGGTAAGCGGGGTTTCGGTTTTATCGTAACCGCTTACTTCTTTCCCATGAAATTTAAAGTAGCGGGCAAGCGCACTCATTCCTATACCACCAATACCAATGAAATAAACCTTTTGTATATCTTTTATATCGATCATTTATCAACGTATCAACTTAAGTATTTCTGTAGCTACAACCTCATCTGCATTTGTAACAGCCAGCTTAGCTATATTATCTTTCAATAACTGTTGCGTAAGCGCATCTTTAGCCAGTTCAATTACAGCGGGAACCAGCTTTGCCTTTGCTTCACTATCCTTTATCATTAAACCAGCCTGCTTATCCACTAAGTTCTGCGCATTGGCAGTTTGGTGATCTTCGGCTGCAAACGGAAAAGGCACAAAAACTACCGGCTTTTTTGCCACGCATAATTCCGCTACCGACATGGCGCCTGCCCTTGATATCACTACATCTGCGGCAGCATAGGCATATTCCATTTGGGTAATAAAACTATTGGCCCAAATATTCCGGTTCTCCGTTGCCAGCGCACTTGCTCTTTCGGCATACAGTTTACCGGTTTGCCAAATCAACTGCACATCATTCTTTTTGAACTCCCCAATACCGGCATCTACTGCTTCATTTATTCCTTTGGCGCCCAAACTACCACCGGTTACAAAAACCGTTTTCTTTGTTGCATCTAACCCAAAGAACTGAATGCCTTCACTGCGGCTAATGGTATTGTTTACTATATTCTGCCGTACAGGATTACCCGTGATCATAAGTTTATCGGCCGGGAAGAACTTCTCCATGCCATCGGTTGCCACAAAGATCTTACTGGCATTTTTGCCCAGCATCATATTGGCTTTACCGGCAAATGAATTGGCTTCATGTATAAAAGTGGGTATTCCCTTTGCCTGTGCTGAACGCAAAACCGGAAAGGTTGAATAGCCTCCAACACCAATCACCGCATCTGGTTGAAATGTTTTAAGAATGCTTCGTACCTGCCAAAAGCTTTTTACCAGTTTAAATGGCAGTCCGATATTCTTTATCAAAGAGCTTCTGTTGAAACCAGCTATATCAAGTCCTTTTATATTATACCCGGCCTGGGGCACTTTTTCCATTTCCATTTTTCCTTTGGCGCCTACAAACAGTATCTCTACTGTAGGTTGCAACTTGCGTAATGCATGTGCAATGGCTACTGCCGGAAAAATATGTCCGCCCGTTCCACCCCCTGCTATAATTATCTTTTTATTCACGGATATGATTTTTAATTTATCAGGGCTCACTTACCTTGTTCAAAGTCTTTCATTGCTATTTCGGTGAGCGGTTTCAATGCCTTCACCTTTTCTTCTTTATCTTCTACTTTAGCCGCTTCCGTTTTCTTTGCTCTTGGCTTTTTTGCTTTTACCGGTTTTTTTTCCTCCCCTTCTTCTTCCTCTTCCTCCTCTTCGTCAGCTTCTACTGCTTTTTTCTCTTTTGGTTCTTTTGGCACTACCGGTGTTTCCAGTTGTTCTACGTTACGGGCCACACTTAAAATAATACCAATAGCCAAACAGGTGAACAGGAATGAACTACCGCCCATACTTACCAGTGGTAAGGTTACCCCTGTTACCGGGAACAGGTTAACGGTTACCGCCATATTTATGAGCGCCTGTATTACCAGCGTGAAGCTTAACCCCAACGCCAGAAATGCCCCAAAAGCATAAGGGCATTTTTTAAATATTCTGATACTCCTTAAAAGGAATAGCAGGTAAACAAATAAGATAAAACCGCCTCCCGCCAGTCCATACTCCTCTATAATGATCGCAAAAATGAAATCTGAATATGGGTGTGGTAAAAAGTTTCGCGTTTCACTATTACCAGGCCCCAACCCCAGCAAACCGCCTTTTGCAATAGCGATCTTCGACTGGTTTATTTGATAGTTCTCATCTTTATCTACCTGTTTGCTATCATAAATAAAGTTCTGTACACGGCTTATCCAGGTAGGTATACGTTTAACCTGCAAAAAGAAAGGCAGTTCCCTGCATTTCTCTTCTTTTTTATCATAAAATGCCACAGCCAGCATAACCAGTATCGCTACAGGTATAGCAGCCAGGCCAATCGTCATCAACAGGTGTTTGGTGTTTGCCCTGCCTATAAATAATAACATCATGCTGGTAGCTCCTACCAGCAATGCGGTAGACAGGTTGGCCGGTGCAATCAACACGCATATCATACCAACGGGCATGATCACGGGGAGATATCCCTTTTTAAAATCCTTTATCACATCCTGTTTCTTACTTAGCAGGCGGCTCAGGAACATGAACAGCGCCAGCTTGGCAAGGTCAGATGTTTGGAATGTTAAATTGATGATAGGTAACCGTATCCAACGGCTACCCTGGTTCAATTCAACACCAAAGGCCAGTGTGTATATTAATAAGGGTATCGATATTATGAATAAGATACGCGCTACCCTCGACCACAGGGTGTAATTCACCCGGTGTGCAAAATAAATGATCCCTAACCCCAATGCAGTGAACACTACCTGCTTAAACAGGTATACCTCGGTATTACCGCGATTATACTTGTATGCAAGCAACCCGGTTGAACTATATACGGCCAGCATTGATACCAATGCCAATACAACCACAATAGCCCAAATGACCTTGTCGCCACGGGTCTTGCTCAGCAGGCCGCTTGCACTTGTTTGTTTCAACGGTATGTCGTTTGCGCCTGTCATTTATCTATATAGAAATATTTTTCCCAGTACTTACTAACCCACTCTTTCTTGATATCAACTACAGCTCACGCACAGCCTGTTTGAACTGATCGCCACGATCTTCATAGTTCTTGAACAGGTCGAAGCTGGCGCATGCCGGACTTAACAAAACCGTATCGCCCGGTGCAGCTAAATGAAATGCAGCTTTTACGGCTTCTTCAGCAGTTGCTGTGTTTACCATCAGCTTTACATCATTTTGAAATGCTTCATGTATTTTACCATTGTCGGTGCCTAAACACACGATCGCTTTTACTTTTTCACGAACGAGGTCCAACAGGATAGAATAGTCGTTTCCTTTATCAACCCCACCCAGTATTAGAATAGTAGGCCGTTCCATGCTTTCCAGGGCATACCAGGTGCTGTTCACATTGGTAGCCTTGCTGTCGTTGATGAACTCAACACCACGTACAGTAGACACGGGTTCCATTCTATGGGCCAGCGATTCAAACGTTTGAACGGCTACGCGGATCTTCTCCTTACGGATGCCCATCGTAACGCCCCCTAAGCTTGCTGCCATTGTGTTATTCTGGTTGTGTTTTCCTTTTAAAGTAAAATCACTCACATTCATCTGCATCTTCTCATCATCAACTGTAACAGTCATCTGTCCGTTCCTGATAAAACCGCCCTGGGGTATTTCTTTGCTCATACTGAATGGTAATGGGTTAGATTTGATGGTATATTTCTCTAAATACTGCATGGTCACCGGATCATCGGCACAATAAATAAAATAGTCCTGTGCTGTTTGGTTCTCTGCTATTCTGAACTTACTGTGTATATAGTTTTCGAACCGGTAATCATATCTGTCTAAATGGTCTTCCGAGATATTAGTGAGTATCGCCACATCTGGCCTGAACGTTACAATGTCATCCAACTGAAAACTGCTGATCTCTGCCACATACAACTCTTTTGGGTCCTCTGCTATTTGTTTGGCAAATGAATAACCAATATTGCCAACAAGCGCACAATCTAACCCCGCAGTTTTACAAATGTGATACATCAACGACGTTGTTGTCGTTTTTCCGTTACTGCCCGTGATGCCAATGATCTTACTGTTGCCTTTGTAGCGGTATGCAAATTCTATTTCACTTATAACCGGTATTCCTTTCTTCCTGATCTTTTTCACCAGTTCGTTCTTCTCCGGAATACCCGGACTTTTCATCACTTCATCCGCGTTCAGTATCTTTTCTTCGGTATGCTGATTTGCTTCCCACTCAATTCCATATTTATTCAGCTCTTCTTTATATTTCTCTTTAACCGCCCCGCCGTCCGACACAAATACATCATACCCCTTTTGCCTGCCAAGGATGGCAGTGCCCACGCCGCTTTCGCCGGCTCCAAGTATTACCAATCGCTTACTCATGTAATTACTAACTCCATTACATCAGACTCACCGCCTGAGCTTTTTTATTAATCACGTATAAATCCGGATTAGGGGGTTCTTCGCTAGTTTGAATTCTTACTGTCCTACCACACTCTACCTACCTACTATGATGGTTTTCCTTAAGTGGAAATTCAGAGTGGTGGTTTTTCAGTAATCCGCTTTCTATGTTTTTTAAGGTACCGGCTAACCGATCACGCTCTTTATTTTGTTATCTTATTTTCAATGTTACTATCGCAAACACTATACACAAAATGGTTACGATCCAGAACCTCGTTACGATCTTCGATTCATGATACCCCAGTTTCTGATAGTGGTGGTGTAGCGGGCTCATGAGGAATATTCTTCGCCCTTCACCATATTTTCGTTTCGTGTATTTGAAATATGATACCTGTAAGATCACACTCAGGTTTTCAACCAGAAATACGCCGCAGAATATAGGTATCAATAATTCTTTTCTTACAATGATGGCCAGCGCCGCAATAATACCACCCAGTGTTAAACTACCGGTATCGCCCATAAACACCTGCGCCGGATATGAATTGTACCATAGAAATCCTACGCAAGCCCCAATGAGGGCGCCAATGAATATACTCAACTCGCCCAGGTTGGGAATGTACATGATGTTCAGGTATTCGGCAAACCGCAGGTTACCACTGGCATAGGCAAAAATGCCCAAACATGTTCCTATGATCGCACTCGTTCCCGTTGCCAACCCATCAATACCATCGGTGATATTTGCACCATTTGATACAGCAGTTACTATAATGATCACAATAACCGCATACAGTATCCACGTAAGCCCACGTAAACCTGCCGGTAATAACTTCGAGTAGTTAAACTCGTGCGACTTTACAAAGGGAATAGTTGTGATGGGCTCATCGGCAATAACAAACTTCTTCACCTTGCCATCAAAATTAATTTCCCTGTAATTAGCCGTTTCAGCTGGTGGTGTTGAACCGGTAAATTCGCGCCACGCCTTTGTATTATTATTAAACAATATGGTAGCAGCAACTACAAAACCTAATACAACCTGTCCTAGTATTTTAAACCAGCCGGCCAGGCCATCTTTATCACCCTTTTTATAAGCGATACCTTGTTGCTGGGCCAGTTTTTTAGCGCGCAGCTTCAGGTAATCATCTATAAAACCTATGAGCCCCAACCATACGGTTGCAAATAGCATGAGCCTGATGTACGCTTTTTGAAGGTCGGCCAGCAATAAGGTTGGCACCAGAATAGCCGTGATGATGATGAAACCACCCATGGTTGGTGTCCCTTTCTTTTGCTGTTCGCCGGCCAAGCCAAGGTCGCGTACGGTTTCGCCTACCTGTTTTTTGCGCAGGTAGTTGATAAACTTTTTCCCAAACACAGCAGATATTACCAGCGAAAGTATCACTGCCAGTAATACGCGGGATGTAATGAACTGAAACAGTCCAGCCCCCGGCATCTTAACCCCCAATTCCCTTAACCACTCAATTAAATGGTACAACATGTTGGTTTATATTTAGGTGTACGAGCTCTGGTTCCTCATTTTTCATACAGCTCAAACATTTCACGCATCACCTGCTTATCGTCAAAAGGATGTTTTACTCCTTTTATTTCCTGGTATTTTTCATGACCCTTACCGGCTATCAATATAATATCACCGGGTTTTGCCATGCTTACTGCCAATTTAATGGCTTCCTTGCGATCGGGTACCGATACATATTTTCTTTTGGCCGCGGTATTTAAACCGGTTTCCATTTCGGCCAGTATTTGCAATGGATCTTCACTGCGCGGATTATCGGAAGTGAACACCACTCTATCACTATGCTCACAGGTTACTTCGGCCATCACCGGGCGTTTGGTTTTATCCCGATCGCCGCCACAGCCAACTACCGTAATGATCTGCTCATGTCCTTCGCGCAATTTTTTTATAGTAGCCAGCACATTCAGCAATGCATCGGGTGTATGGGCGTAATCAACTATTCCTATTACCTTCTGGTTAGGCGATATTATATAATCAAACCGCCCCTCGGCACCGGTGATCTCGCTCAGGCAACGCAACACTTCCTGTTTATCTTCTCCCAAACAAACCGCTGCGCCATATACTGCCAGCAGGTTGTAGGCATTGAACTCACCAATAAGGCGAAAATGTACTTCCTGGTCGTTGATGGTCATTACCAAACCGGTCAAACTGTTCTCCAATATTTTGCCTTTGAACTCGGCCATGGTACGCAAACTGTATAAGTATTTGCGTGCATGGGTGTTTTGCAGCATTACCTGACCACGTTTATCATCGGCATTTGAAATAGCAAATGCATCTGATGGCAACGAATCGAAGAAAGATTTCTTTACCCTGATGTACTCATCGAATGTTTTATGATAATCCAGATGATCGTGGGTAATGTTACTGAACAAACCGCCTGCATACTTTAACCCGGTAATGCGATGCTGGTGTATGGCGTGTGAACTGGTTTCCATGAATACATGGGTACAGCCACTGTTCACCATTTGTTGCAACATGGCGTTCAGGCTAATGGCATCTGGCGTTGTATGCGTAGCCGGCACAATTTCATTTCCTATATGGTTTTGTACTGTGCTTAACAAACCGCATTTATATCCCAATGATGTAAAGAGCTTGAATAATAAGGTAGCGATGGTGGTTTTACCGTTGGTGCCGGTTACGCCAATAAGCTGCACTTTTTCTGACGGCTGCCCGTAAAAGTTATGCGCCATATAACCGGCGGCGGCGGCACTGCTTTCAACCTGCACATACACCACTCCTTCTTTAAGTTCGGCAGGCATTGTTTCACAGATCACTGCTGCAGCGCCCTGTTGTAATACCTGGTCAATGAACTTATGACCATCTACCGCAGAACCTTTTACTGCAATAAAAACCGATCCTGCACTTACCTTTCGTGAATCTAACTGCAGGTCACGCACCGGTATGCTGGTGTTACCATGTACCGAGCGAATGCTTACTTTATATAATATATCCTGCAGTGTCACGCTATATAATTATTAGTTCAGTTCTAAAGTCACAGTTTGATTGTTACTTACGTATGCACCGGGTTCTATACTCTGGTTGGTTATTTTCCCTCTTCCCCGAAACACCACTTTCATCTTTCTGTTTTCCAACAGGAACAACGCATCTCTTAAACCCATTCCCTTTACATCGGGCATCACCTTGTTCGAAACCTTCCTGTTGTTCAACTCAAAACGATTATCCAGCGAATACAAATGGCCCCATTCATCGGCCCTTGCCGAGTCGCGATACTTCATCTTCAACTTCTCCACCACTTCTTTTATATCTTCAACCGAACCGGCATATAAGTTATAACTGCTGTCTTTTGTTATTGCCAGTTGTTTTATGCCTCTGCTTCTATCGGCGTTCAGCGCATATAATTTATCAGCGATCTCTTTAAACACTGGTCCTGCAATTTTTGCTCCGTAATACACAGGTGCAAATGGTTTGTTTCGAATTACCACTATGCAGCTGTATTGCGGATGGTCGGCCGGAAAATAACCTGCGAACGACGACTGGTAAATATGCTCACTATATCCTTTGTTGCCGTTGGCCATTAATGCCGTTCCGGTTTTACCTGCTGCCCTGTAAGGTGCACCTCTAAACAATTCCATTGCCGTTCCATCGGTACAAACACCTTCCAAACACTGACGTAATTGTTTTAAGGTTTTTGAACTACAGATCGATTCTTCCAGTACCTGTGGTTCGTTCTCTTTTATCTTCACGCCATTCTCGGTAATCGCATTTACCAGGTAAGGCTTCATCATTTTACCATTGTTTGCAACAGCATTGTATAACATCAATGTTTGCAAAGGACTTACCATTACTTCGTACCCGAAACTCATCCATGGCAGCGATGTTGAGCTCCATGATTTCGATTTGGGTGTTTTCACCACTGGATTTGCTTCGCCCAACAAGTCAATTCCTGTTGGTTGATCGAATCGCAGTTTCTTAATGTGATTTATAAAACGAGTCGGATTCTTACCATAGTAGGTCGTGGTCAACTTCGCCATTCCAACATTCGAGCTGTGTTCAAACGCCTGTTTTACGGTTGCATCTGTGCCATGATCTTCGGTGTCATATACAGTTCTGCCATTTACGTTCCAGCTTCCGCCTTCGAGGTTTATGTGTTGCTGCAAAGTTATTAATTGATCTTCGAGCAACGCTAACATCGTAGCCAGTTTAAATGTTGAACCTGGTTCTGATGTTTGAATGGCGTAATTATAGTTCTCCCAATAACCACCCTCTGGTCTACGGCTCAGGTTGGCAATTGCTTTCACTTTGCCGGTTGCCACTTCCATTACAATACAGGTGCCATACTCACATTCATTTGTTGTCAATACATTAAGCAATGCATTTTCTGTTATATCCTGAATGTTAACATCCAGTGTTGTCACAATGTCCTTTCCGTTCTGTGGTTCAATTTCCGATCCGTCTACAGGCACAAATACGCCGGCTGCAATTTTTCGCATCAGGCGTTTACCACTTTCACCGCGTAATTGATCGTCATATGTTTTTTCGAGCCCCACATTCATACTACGCATGGTACCGCCACTGTCAATGTACTCGCGTGATAGTCCGATGGTTCTGTTTGCCAACAGGCCAAACGGGTTCAACCTTTTATCTTTTACTTCAGCAATAAAACCGCTTTTGTTCTTTCCCTCACGCACCAATGGCAAACTGCGTAACTGTTTGTATTGTTGAAATGTCAGGTTCTTTTTTAATAAATAGTACCGGTTCTTTTTTTGATAACCTGTTTTTAATTCACGGCGCCACGATGCTTTGCTTTTTTCAGGAAACATTGCTGCAAGGCCAATTGACAGTGAATCAAGGTTATTATCGAACCGCGCACCATTCTTTTGACGTAATCCTTCTGCTGCAAAATCTATATATATATCAAAATATGGTGTTGATGTACTGAGCATGCGGCCATCTTCGCTATATATGGTACCGCGCTGTGCATCTAGTTCTACAAACTTCTGCTGTTGGTCTTTTGCCTGATCGCGCCAGTATGAACCCTGCACCTGCTGAATATATATGGCCCGGCCCATGATCGCAAAACTGAACACCACTATGCCAATAAAGCACAGATACACCCGCCATAATATGTCCTTTTTAACCTCCACTTTTTATCGTCAATGGTGAAAGGAAGATGCCTTTCACTTTATCATTTTTAATTTCTCTGTTTTTTATTTCTCATTTCCAGTTGAATCAACCAGTATGGCCGGTGGAACTGTTAGTTCTTTTAATCCCAGGGGTTCTACCGATTTTGCCAGTTCACTTTGTTTACTGCGGAACATCACATCACTTTTCAGTGTTTTGTATTCGTATTGCAGCTCCTTCAGTTCGCGATTCACTTTGTTTATGTTGCGTACCGTATTATCGGCAAAGTGACCATTTGCGATATAAACAATTGCAAGGCCCGACAGGAACAGGAAGAAAGGAAGGTTCTTCACAATCCACCTGTACCCAAACAACCTTTTTCGTTGTCTTCTCCTGCGTGATATTTCTTTTTCTTCACTCATTTTTCTTAATCGAATAGCGGTCAGACAGGTGCTATCCGTCTAACCGCTATAAATGCTTAATTCACGAGGCGTAATTCAAAATAGAAATTGCAATTTTTAATACCCTTTATTATGAGAACAAGAACTCTGTTTAATCAATTGGCAATTGACAATGGGCAATTGGCAAAGTTGCCGTGCCTTATGTCCTCGCCTCTAATCTTTAGCCCCATTCATCAATTGCTGTATTATTGCTTATTGCCTATTGTCTATTGTTCTTCTACTCTCTCCGCTACTCGTAACCGGGCACTTCGTGCACGGGAATTTCTTTTCATTTCGGCTTCGGTTGGAACGATTGGCTTTTTAGTTATTGCTTTGAGGGGTGGTGTGGAGGTTTGTAATCCGAACGGGTCAACATCCACTTCTTCTTCTTCAAAATGCCCTTTGCGAAAAAAATTCTTCACGATCCGGTCTTCCAAAGAATGAAAAGTTATGATAGCCACACGGCCGGTGGGTTTTAACAGGGGGGGAACCTGTTGCAGCATTTCTTTTAACGCGCCTAATTCATCATTCACCTCAATACGCAAAGCCTGAAATACCTGGGCAAAGTATTTATTTGGGTTTCCTTTTACTACCGAGTGCAGTGCCTGTTTAAAGTTGGAGATGGTTTTAAGCGATGCCGTTTTACGAACCTGAACAATGGTGCGTGCCAGTGTTTTTGAGTTGGTTACTTCACCATACTGTTCAAACAACTTATGCAACCGTTGTTCATCGTAGGTGTTAACCACTTCAAAAGCGGTTAGTTGCTGCCGCTGGTCCATACGCATATCGAGGTCGCCTTCAAAACGGGTGCTAAACCCGCGGTCGGCTGTATCGAACTGATGACTGCTAACACCAAGGTCGGCAAGAATGCCATCAACCTGTGTTATTTTGTGTAGCCGGCAAAACCGCTGCAGGTGCCTGAAATTGTGCGGAACAAAAATGATACGATCATCATCGGGCACATTTTTACGAGCATCTGCATCCTGATCGAAAACAACCATACGCCCTTCGGCGTTAAGATGTTTTAGTATTTCCAGGGAATGGCCGCCGCCACCAAAGGTACAATCAACATACACCCCGTTCGGGCGAATGTTCAATCCGTCGATGACCTCGTGCAATAAAACCGGTACATGGTAAACAGGCTCACTCATAACATTACAATTGTGTAGTATTTTGACCACCCATTACCCGCTCTGCCAGATCGCTGTACTTTTCCGGTGTAAAAGACTCAAAGAACTGTTGGTACTTAACTTTATCCCAGATCTCAATTTTATTGATAACAGAAACCAGTACTACATCTTTTTCAAGCCCGGCGTGGGCTTTTAAATTGGGTGGTATCAGCATGCGCCCCGCAGAATCTAATTCACTAAGCGATGCCCCCATTGTGAAATATCTTAAGAACTCCCTATTTTCGGCCTTGTATTCGCTAACTTTACTTAGTTCGGCAAGTATAGGATCCCAATTTTTTTTAGGATATAAAGTCAAACATTTTTCAAAACCACGAGCTATGACAAACTGGTCACCCGCATCCTCCGGCAGTTGTTTTTTGATTCCCGCTGGTAGGAGAAAACGACCCTTAGCGTCTAAAGTAACCTCGTATTCTCCGAGAAATTGTATCATTTACAATGAGTTGCACCCGTTTGACTAATACCTACACAAAATAACACTTTTTCCCACTTTCTAACCTGAATTTGGAAAGAATATTTTTTCCACAAGGATTATTATTTGTATACTGGTGGTCCACAACGGTTTCCAGCGGTTTTCTACCTTCTTTTCTATCAAAGGATGTGCACAACTATGTGAATTAATGTGAATAACTGTGCGTAAGCTGTGAATTAGCCGGCTAAGTGTTATTTCTATCTTCATTTAAGTTCAAATACTTATCAAAAACGCC
Source organism: Niastella sp. OAS944 (assembly GCA_024809215.1). GTDB lineage: Bacteria > Bacteroidota > Bacteroidia > Chitinophagales > Chitinophagaceae > Niastella. Next base: position 2,027,470 of record JANUBW010000001.1, read on the forward strand.
CTGTTTAGTCATCAAAACAGCCCATTTTGCCGGTGGGAGAAAAGGGAAATGTCATTTTCGGAGCTTAGAACCGGTGGGAAAAAATGTCAAAACCATACTCAAAAATAGCCCTGGTGGGAGAAAATGAAGGAAGAAGTTTACTGTTTATGGTTCGGCGTTCACAGTTTATGTCTTTTAAAGGTCAACTCCGGTTTTTAGGGTGGGGCTTTTGCGACTAAACAGCCCGGTGGGAAAAAATGTAAGTCACGTGGCAAAGTAGTATGCTTGGTTTTTAAAAATTGGTGGTAGAAAGTGGGGGAAGTCTTCATACCATTCATCCCTGACCCACTAACAGAATATGCTTTTCAGCCAAACGAGTAATTCCTTTCGTGACTAAAAATAAAAAAGCCTCCCGGAGGGGAGGCTGCACTAATCAAATACCATTAACCATTAAACCTTATCCTATGCCACCAAGTTACGGAATAAATTAATACACGTCAATATTTTATTTAAATAAATTAAAAACTAAATCCATGTCAACTTTTTGCTAATTGTTGAAAACTAATAGCGGTATTTTTTAGTCACAACATGACCCGATACAGGTAAAAAAGGACCCGCCCCCACTCAGTTTCAGTCCCCTTTGCGTGTATTTGCAGCTTACCGATCATCACAGTCAATGGGTAATTGGCAATGGGCAAAAGGCAAGGATTGCCGATATTCGGTCGTCCCTTTTAATCGCGAATCTCCTTTTGCCTATCGTCAATTGCCTATTGCTTATTGCCCGTTGCCTATTGTCTATTGCCAATTGATTCCCTTACCTTTGCCTCTCATCAAAACCGCGGCAGTTTGCCGCATACAAGATGCATCCAAAAGAACTATCCGTTCACGATTTTACCTATGAGCTGCCGGAACAAAAAATTGCCCGGTACCCGCTCCCCGAAAGAGACAGCTCCCGTTTACTTCTTTACAAAAACGGAGCAATTTCAGAAGATATTTACCGCAACATCGCCCGGCACTTATCATCCGACTCTCTTCTCATCTTTAATAACACCAAAGTAGTGGCCGCCCGCCTGCTGTTTCAAAAACCAACCGGAGCAGTAGTGGAAATTTTTTGTCTGGAACCGCCGCCCCAATATGCCGACATGACCTCGGCCATGACGCAGCAGGGCAAGGTTACCTGGATCTGCCTTATCGGCGGCGCCTCAAAATGGAAACCCGGTCAAATTCTTGAAAAACGAATGGACTGGAATGGCCAGGAAGTTATTCTGCAGGCCCGGTACCTGGGTAAAGAAAAAGACAGCTTTGCCATTGAGCTTTCGTGGACGCCCGCTTCGCTCACTTTTGCAGAAGTGTTGCATGTAGCAGGTAATATTCCACTTCCTCCATATATAAAACGTACGGTTGAACAAACCGATAGCGACCGGTACCAAACCATTTATGCCAATACCGAAGGATCGGTAGCCGCTCCAACAGCAGGTTTGCATTTTACCAATGCAGTTTTTGAACAGTTTAGTCAAAAACAAATACACCGTGAGTACGTTACCCTGCATGTGGGCGCCGGTACTTTTAAACCGGTGAAAAGTGATACTATGAGCGGGCATCCCATGCACGCCGAGTTCATCGATGTTACTATTGATACTATTACATGTATACTTCAATACCTCAGTAAACAAATTACCGTGGTGGGCACCACTTCATTAAGAACGGTGGAAAGCCTTTACTGGCTTGGGGTGAAAGCTACGCATGAACCTGATTGCCCACTCGAAGAATTGGTAGTACATCAGTGGTACCCATATGAGCAAAATGGTGCTCCGGTACCAGCGAAAACGGCCCTTGAAAATTTAATAAGTTATTTGCAAAAGCGGGGGCTCAATCGCATTATTACCAAAACATCGCTATTGATAGCACCGGGTTATACCTTCCAAATTCCCAATGCACTGGTAACAAATTTTCACCAGCCGCAATCAACGCTGCTTTTATTGGTAGCTGCATTTGTTGGTAGCGACTGGCGAAAAATTTATACGTATGCGTTAGAAAATGAGTTTCGCTTTCTTAGCTATGGCGATGGCTGCCTGTTATTTCGGCATTAACCTGTTCTTTCGCTAATGGAATTTCGAGTGTGAAGGCCGATCCTTTGCCCAGTACGCTATCAACCTTGATCTTGCCATCATGGGCATCGACAACGGTCTTCACATAACTTAAGCCTAAACCAAACCCTTTTACATTGTGGATATTACCCGTATGGGCGCGATAGAACTTTTCGAAGATACGGCGAACCGTTTCCTTGCTCATACCAATACCATTATCTTCAATACGTATGCCTATAGCTTTATTGGTATTATAAGTAGCGATTTTAATCAACAGGTTCTCTTTTGAATATTTAACCGCATTGTCAACCAGGTTCGATATCAGGTTGCGGAAGTGTACCTGGTCGGCCTCAACAAAATCAAACCTGGCATCGAGACTTAATTCTGCATGGGCGCCTTTTTCATCAAGCACCAGAATGTAATTATCCATGATGTCATGAATAAGATCGTGAACATGTAATGGCACCTTGTTAAGGGTAATTTCCTGACGGTCCATTACGGCAGCCTGCAGAATGGTTTCCACATGCTTGTTCATTCGTTTGTTCTCTTCTTTAATAATACTGCTGAAGTAGTTCATCTTTTCACGGTCCTGCGCCACTTTTTCATTACGCAAAGCATCTACTGCCAGCGAAATGGTGGCCAATGGCGTTTTGAACTCGTGCGTCATATTATTAATGAAGTCGTTCTTTATTTCGCTCAGCTTTTTCTGGCGTAACAAGGCGTTCACCGTAATATAAAAAGCAGTGATGATCATAAGGGTGAAGAAGATGGCGCCCACGATCATCCAGCGCATTTCACTAAGTACGATCTTTTTAACATTGGGTACAACCACCGTCATAGTTTCTTCCGGCACCATGTTCTCGAGGTCGCTGCCACTGGGGGGTTGAAAAAGGTAGTACAATACCAGGTTACGATCGCTGGCCGTATCTTCTACCTGGTTAAGATAGGCTCTTGATTTTATTTCGTACGAAAGCAGGCTCACGTTGGAGGTGATAGCAAATTCAAACTTCACATCTTTGAGGTTTTGGGCCGCAAAAGCTTTTTGTAGTTTTTCAGCTACTTCCTGCTCGGTAAATTTTTGTGCAATGGTAGGCGGCTTCATGTATTCCATCTTGAATTGCTCTGAAGGCCACGAAAAATCGGGACGCGAACGCGAACTCCTTAAAGAAGGCATGGAACCCTTTTGGTCCATCAGGCTCATACCTACTTCATTGATACCGCGAATGAGTTTGTATTTAAACTCTTCATGTTTGTCTACCAGCATGGTACGCAACCAGCTGTACTGTACATATATGGTCCCTATCAGCGATAAGCTGATCAGCACAATAATAACAGGAAAAATTTTCCTTAATTGCAAATTATATGGTTTTAATATCGCCGCTGTTGTCATTATCTACCGGTTACCTTTTACTTCAATACTTCCTCCTGTTACATGGGAAAAGAACAACATCCCATAGCAGATAATTTTAACCGGCAAATTTAATAAACGAATTTAGGTTGCCCTATGGCACAAGAATCGTATACTATGGTTTAACTTAGTTTTACCAAGTTAGCCCGTTAAATTGAGGCACTAACTTAGAAAAGTTTTATTGAATCGCTAAAATTTTTGAACAATCATTTTAGATAGCCGTTTTAAGTGCTAATTTAGGATATGGTAAACCCAGGACCAGGCATATTACTCATTGCGGAACCTTTTTTAAAGGACCCGAATTTTAGCCGAACAGTAGTGTTTTTGTGCGATCACCAGGAAGAGGGCAGCTTTGGTTTTGTAATAAACCGGGTTTTTGGCCACACCCTCAATGAACTGATGAACGACCTCGACGAGCTTAAACTTCCTGTTTTTTATGGCGGGCCGGTTCAAATGGATACCATTCATTTCCTGCATCAATACCCCGACCTTATACCTGGCAGCTTTGAAGTGCTGGATGGTATATACTGGGGCGGCGATTTTGAAACAGCCATTACCCTCATTAAAGCCGGCTCCATAGATACTACAAAGATCCGGTTTTTCATTGGTTACAGTGGCTGGGGCAGCGGCCAGCTTAATGATGAATTGAAAGAAAAATCATGGCTTACCGCCCAGGCAACCCGCAAACTGGTATTTCACCGCAAGGCCGATGAAATATGGAAAGAATCGCTCAAACACCTTGGCGGCGATTATGAAATGATGGCCAATTTCCCCGTTGATCCACAACTCAATTAGCAATTGGCAATAGACAACTGACATGGGAGCACTCTGTTTGAGCCCTCCACCAACTCCTCAACATCGTTAACTTTCAATTGAAAAGAATAGGCAACAAGCAAAATTTGCCCATTGCCTATTGTCCATTGCCTATTAATATCTCTGCTATATTGATGAAGCCCCCACTTATCGTAAAGGAAACTTCACACCCAATCCCGCTCCCCAGTTGTTCAAATTATCAACCCCACTCACATTGTATGGCATATAGTTATAGGCGCCAAATACATGTATGCCCGCCGGGCCTTCTTTCCTGAATGGAATAAATAAACCCGCCTCGGGCCGGGCAGCAAATTTAAAACTACTCTTGCTGTTGTCAAATTCACCCAGCCATTGCTCATACACTATCATGTTTCCGCCCAAACCTACGCCCACATAGGGTTGAACCGTTTTGCCCGGCAAAAATCGGTACTGCACCTGGGCCAGCAACGGAATGGTTTGTATTGAATTCGTTAACACGGCCGATACCTCCCCTCCTTCTTCCAGCTTATACACGGCGCGGGGATATTTTTGGTAGAAATCCTGAAAACCAAAACCCAACCCTACCGACCAGTTACTGGTAACATTGTACATCAGGTTGGCCGTCCACCCGCGGCTTGAAGTTTTATCAACCACATCGGTTTTAAACGAACCCGATGGTATACCTACGGCATAGTTCAGGTCAAGTTGTAAGGTCCTTTCCTGCGCATTGGCGCCAAACGGTACAGCTGTTAAAAGCAACATACTCACTATCAATAACATGCCTATACTCAACTGCGTTTTCATATCTGTAAGCTTTTAATGTTCCTTAATAAAAACTAGTTACTCACCTTGAAATAGGTGCTTTGATCAAAAAGCGCTTTCACGCCATTGTTACCGGCCGCCACGCTAAACACGCCCGTACCCCGTACAAGGCCGTTCCACACACTGCTTATCTTATTGGTTTGTTTGGCATCGCGCAGGTTAAAAATGTCAATGGACATAGCCCCTTCGGTAATGGAATAGGTACCTAAGTAATAGGATGGGAAATAATACCCGTAACCGCCATACCCCCAGTAATAGGGGTCCCAGTACGAACCATAATAGGGGTCCCAATAGGAGCCATAATCAAAAACGCCGGTTGAAGTATTGTAAATACGGCTGATGTTTATGCCCAGGTCGGGGTTTTGGTCGCGGCCTACCAACGTATAGCCACGTTGCACCATTTGGTCTTTAACGGTGTTGATGTAAGCGGCATCAACATCGGTCTTCACCTTCCCTTCTAACCGGTTGTTGTTAATAACGGCCACCGAATCGGCTATGCTAAACGTTCGGAACGAACTGAAATTCACCGAGTCGGAATGTTTGGTAATGTAAATCTGTCCTTCGTCGCCTTCAAGGTTTTTAACGGCATCTTTACGGCAGCTGGTAAAAGCCAGCATACCCGAGGCCACTAACACTGCAATTACTGTCTTCTTCATAACTAACTGGTTTTAACATCCTGAATATAAGTAGGGAACAAGCGCAATGCCTGAATGTTTGCAATTCGCATTCCTTAACAGGCTTGTAACATGTTACAAAATTTTGAATACGTCCTTAGACTGTTACCAACAAACGGGGGTTTAATTAAAACCTCATTAATACCTCGTTCGCATCAAGTCCGTACCAAGTCCGTACCATCTCCGTACCAAGTCCGTGCTAAGTACGGTCTTGGTACGCTGTTCGTATGCTTTTCTTACTTAGAAAAGGCGAAGGAGGTACGAACCAGGGAGCCTGTTACCCGTTACCAGGTTCCGGTTGCCGGAGCCCGATTTTAAAACCTACCTATTAAATGCTGTCAGATATATTTTGGGAAAAGGGGCGTACTGAAAAAAGAAGCAATAACGGAAACCCAGCTCTGCCGCACTAAAAGCCCGGAAACAGGGAACTGGTAACCGGTACCTTAACCTGCAACTTGGAACTTGAAACCTGAAACCTGTATTTTTGCCTCATTAAAGGAACTGTAGACATATTAGCCAATCCCATTGAGTACCTGAAGGGTGTGGGGCCGCAACGGGCCGATCTGCTCAAAAAAGAGCTGAACATATACACCTTCAAGGACATGCTCGAACTGGTGCCCTACCGTCACATTGATAAAACCAGGGTGAACCAGGTGCGCGACATTACGCCGCAAACCGATTTCATTCAAATAAAGGGGGTGATAAGAAGTTTTGGTATTGTAGGTGAGAAAAGGGCAAAACGCCTGGTGGCCGAAATATTCGATGGCACGGGTACCCTTGAGCTTATTTGGTTTCAGGGTATTACCTATATACAAAAATCGCTGGCCCTGGGCCAGGCTTTCCTGGTATATGGGAAGGTGAGCTTTTTTCAGGGTAAACCTCAGATCACACACCCCGAAATGGAGACCTACAGCCGGGAAAAGATGGAAGGCAAAAGCACGCTGGAACCGGTGTACCCCAGCACCGAAAAATTAAAGGCCCGGGGAATGGGCGGCCGCCAGTTGGGTGTTTTTACCGAAACCCTGGTTAAAATGTTACAGGAAAACAACATTCCTGAAATACTGCCCGATTCAATATTGCAGCACCTGCAACTAATGCCCCGCTACAAGGCTTTTACAAGCATGCATTTCCCCCCCGACCCGCAAACCTGGGAAAAAGCCATTGACCGGCTTAAATTCGAAGAGTTTTTCATAGCACAACTGCGTATGGGCCTGCTGCGGCAGCAACGGCACCGCTATTCACGCGGCGTAGTATTTAGCCAGGTAGGCGAAATTTTCAACACCTTTTACGAAAAGCACCTGCCCTTTCAATTGACCGGCGCACAAAAAAGAGTTATAAAAGAGATCAGGCGCGATACAGGCAGCGGCAAACAAATGAACCGGCTGTTGCAGGGTGATGTAGGTAGTGGTAAAACCATTGTAGCCTTATTGGTGCTGCTACTGGCTATTGATAACGGTTACCAGGGCTGTTTACTGGCGCCTACCGAAATTCTTACCCAGCAGCATTACAATAATATCAGCGGTTTGCTAAAGGAACTCCCGGTAAAAGTTCGCATACTAACCGGTTCTACCAAAACAAAGGAGCGAAAAGAAATACTGCAGCAGCTGGAAGATGGTACCATACATTTTGTAGTGGGTACCCATGCCCTGCTCGAAGATTCGGTGAAGTTCAAGAACCTGGGGCTGGCCATTGTTGATGAGCAGCACCGGTTTGGCGTGGCACAGCGGGCCAAATTATGGCAAAAAGCTGTGGTTCCGCCCCATGTGCTGGTAATGACGGCCACACCTATTCCGCGTACCCTGGCCATGACGGCTTACGGCGATTTAGACACAAGCATAATTGACGAGCTGCCACCCAACCGTAAGCCTATATTAACCGTACATCGTAATGACGACAAGCGCAGTGAGGTAATGAGCTTTATAAAGGCTGAAATTGTAAAGGGCCGGCAGGCATATATCATCTTTCCGCTCATTGAAGAATCGGAGAAACTTGATTATGAAAACCTGATGAAGGGATACGAAAATGTGCAGGCCTATTTTCCGGAACCTAAGTATTGGATCAGTATGGTGCACGGGCGGCAAACTGCCGATGTGCGTACCACCAACATGCAACGTTTTAAGGCCAATGATACTCAGATCATGGTAGGAACAACGGTGATAGAGGTGGGGGTTGATGTACCCAATGCAAGCGTAATGGTAATTGAGAATGCCGAGAAATTCGGGCTCTCGCAATTACACCAGTTACGGGGCCGCGTTGGGCGGGGGGCCGAAAAAAGCTTCTGCATACTTTTATCTGGTTCAAAACTGAACAATGATGCCCGCGAAAGGTTAAAGATCATGTGTGCTACGAACGACGGTTTTAAAATAGCAGAAAAAGATCTTGAGCTCAGAGGCCCCGGCGATATTGAGGGTACCAGGCAAAGCGGTGCATTGAATTTTAAACTGGCCAGCATTGTTCAGGATAAGAAGTGGCTCGAAATTGCCCGCGAAATGGCCGAACGATTGCTGGATGAAGATCCTGACCTAACCTCGGCAAACAATTTGCAGCTTAAAAATCACCTGCAATCGCTAACAGGTAAAACTGCCTGGAGCAAGATCTCGTAGGTTTCTGTATATAAAACCAATTCTGCTTATTCACATAGTTTACAATTTGAATTTGGGTTCGTAAATTGTAAATACCTAACTGCTTACTAAGAAATAAGGTCTGTTATAAAAGTAACAGATACTTTTTAATTATTCCATCTCCTGCTATTTATACATACGCTGCAAGGGCTTAATATCTGATTAATATTAACCACGCAGGTAAGAACAGAATAGAATAAACGTTATATTATATTAAATTGAAAATCGATAGGAATTGGGCAGATTTAGTTTGATCATACTTCTTCTTACCGTTACAGCTCTTGATTCGCTTGCTCAAGAGGGGCCGTCTACTTTTGAATTTACCGAGAATAAAGGCCAGTGGGAAAGTAAAATAAAATTTAAAGGTGAACTGCCTGCGGGTGATTTCTATTTGCATGCAAACGGTTTTACCGTAGTGCAGCACAACCCGGGCGACCTCCTTAAATTTTTTCAACGCCAACATGGCGAGGTAAACGACAAAACTGTTTCGGCCAAAAGCAATGCCCGCACCAGCGATCCCGAGGGCGCTCATATTGGAAAACCGGGCAACGGTAACGGCACCCCAACCTATCCTAATTACACCATTCGCTCACACGCCTACCAAATGCAATTCGTTGGCGCCAGCGACAACCCGCAAATTTCGCCCGATAAACCACTCTCCACCTACAGCAATTACTTCATTGGTAACGACCCTTCAAAATGGGCCAGTAATGTGCAGATATACCAGGGCGTGCTGTACAAAAATATTTACCCCAATATTGATGTGCGCTATTTTTCGGAGAACGGGCAGTTGAAATACGATCTTATTGTAAACCCCGGCGGCGATCCCAATAAGATATTGATGCGGTATGAAGGCGCCGATAAATTATCAATAAAGAACCAACAGCTTGTTATTAAAACATCGGTTGGCGAAGTAAAAGAATTATATCCCTATTCTTACCAGTTCGATCAGATCAAAGGCAAACAGGAAACTACCTGTGCCTACGAGCTGGTTGATAAAAACACCGTGCGGTTTAAAGTAGGCAACTATTCAAAAACAAGCACCCTTGTTATTGATCCTGTACTTATATTTTCTTCATTTACCGGCAGCAAGGCTGGTCAATATGGTTTTACCGCCACACCCGGCCCCGATGGGTCGCTGTTCTCGGGCGGTATTGTATTTGGCAGTGGGTTCCCCGTATCGCCGGGTGCTTATCAAACAAGCTACCAGGGCGGTTCGGCCAATGGCGGGGTTGATATAGGTATTTTTAAATTCAGTCCCGATGGCGCACGCCGGGTATATGCTACCTACCTTGGTGCCGAAGGGAACGATTATCCGCATAGTCTTATTAGTGATGCCCAGGGTAACCTGGTGGTTATGGGCAGAACCTATAGCTCGCGCTATCCCGGCACCCTGTTTGGGCCAGGCGGTGGCGCCGATATTTGCGTTACCAAGCTAAATGCAGCCGGTACCGGCATAATAGGTTCCATGCGTTTGGGCGGTAGTGGCGCCGATGGGGTGAATGTTAGCGATATGCAGGAAGGCGGTGCCATCAACCTCACTTCTACCCTACGCTTTTACGGCGACGATTCACGCAGTGAAGTATCGCTCGATAATGGCGGCAACATTGTAATTGCAGCACAAAGCCGGTCAGACAATTTCAAAACAACTCCCGGCGCTTTTCAGCAAACAACAGGCGGCGGCCAGGATGGCGTGGTGGTAAAAATTGACCCTACCTGTAACACCGTTATATGGAGCAGTTATTTGGGCGGCTCAAAAGACGATGGTGCATTTGTTATGGCCGTTAACCCCATCACCAATGACTTGTATGTGGGTGGCGCTACTGCCAGTGATAATTTACCCGGCAACCACGCCGGTGTGTACCAGGGCAGCAACCAGGGTGGCATTACCGATGGTTTTGTGGCACAAATAACCAATAATGGTTCGGCCATCGTTCGCAGTTCGTATATGGGTACCGGTGCGTTTGATGCCGTATACGGTATAAAGTTCGATAAACTGGGCATTCCCTACATTATGGGAATTACCGAAGGCACCTGGCCTATACAAAATGCCCCTTATAATGGTGGTAACTCACGACAGTTTGTTGCAAAATTGCAGCCCGACTTTTCGGGTTTTCAATATTCAACCACATTTGGTAATGGCGCCGGGCGCCCCAATATATCACCGGTAGCTTTTCTGGTTGACCGGTGCGAGAATGTATATATCTCCGGCTGGGGCGGCTGGATCTCGAATAACGGACGCGACCCTTTCAATATGTCGGGCGTGGCCGGTATGCCTACAACGCCCGATGCGTTAAAGACACTTACAGATAATCACGATTTTTATTTTATAGTTATAAAGAAAGATGCAGCCTCCCTGTTGTATGGCTCCTTCTTTGGTCAAACCGGTGGTGAGGGCGAGCACGTAGATGGAGGTACCAGCCGTTTCGATGCGCAGGGTGTTATATACCAGGCTATTTGCGCCAACTGTTTCGGCTCCAACGCAGGGTCCATTTCAGCACCCTACCCCATTACTGCCGGCGTTTGGGGCCCCACGAATGGTACAGGTACTTCAAACTGTAACCTGGCGGCAGCAAAAATAGCGTTCAACTTTGCAGGCGTAGCTGCAGGCCCGCAGTCGTTTTATAACGGTGTAATAGATACCCTGGGTTGTGCGCCCTTTGATGTAGTGCTGAAAGACACCATACTCAATGCAAAAAGTTATGAATGGTCGTTTGGCGATGGCACACCCGATGTAACTACAACAAACAGCGAGGTAGCGCACCAGTTTGCTGCAGTAGGCGACTACCGGGTACGCTTAATTGCCATTGATCCCACTACCTGTAACGAAAGAGATACCGGTTACGTAATCGTGCATGTACGCAGCGACCCGGCCTACCCTGCTTTTACGGCCATAAAACAGCCCCCCTGCCAATCGCTGTTATACGAGTTTACCAACGTCACCAGCTTTCCGCCAAACAAACCATTTAAGCCCGGCAGCTTTACGTGGGATTTTGGCGATGGCACCCGTATAACACCAGGCGACACCATAGTACAGCACTCATTTGCATCGGCAGGTACTTACAAAACGAAATTGATCCTGAATGATACCGCGTATTGTAACTCGCCCGATTCGGCAGTAAAAGATCTGCGCGTATCGCCATTGGTTGATGCAAGGTTCGAAACCCCGGCATCGGGCTGTGCACCCTATACGGCTATCTTCAATAATACATCACTGGCCGGACAAACATTCACCTGGGATTTTGGTGATGGCTCACCCAAATCAACAGAAGTAAACCCGGTGCACGTATACAACAACATAGGCACGTACACAGTACAATTGGTAGCAGTTGATAGCAGCACCTGTAACATTATTGATTCAACAACTTTTGAAATTGGTGTGCATCCGTTGCCTACGGCGGACTTTTCGTTTGCACCGGTTCCGCCCCAAACAAACAGACCAACCATATTCACCAACCTCTCGTCTGGTGGCGCCCGTTATGTGTGGTTGTTTGGCGATGGTGATTCAACCATTAAAACAACAATGGATACCGTTTCACATCAATACAATGCTACCGGCACCTTTAATGCATGCCTTATTACTTTTAACGAATGGGAATGTAGCGATACACTATGCCGGGCGGTAGAAGCTATTATAGATCCGTTGCTCGATGTGCCCAATGCCTTTACACCTGGCCGCTTTGGCCGAAACAGTTATATTTCCGTTGCAGGTTTTGGTATTGCAAAAATGACCTGGAAAATTTATAACCGTTGGGGCACCGTGGTATTTGAGACCAATAACCGAAAAATAGGCTGGGATGGTATGTACAATGGCAAACCCCAGCCAATGGATGTATATGCGTATACGCTCGATGTGGAATTTTCCGACGGAAGAAAGCTAAGGAAGACGGGGGATATTACGTTGATACGGTAGGTATAGTTAACAAGTTAACAGGTTGACGAGTTGACGAGGATTTAATCTGTGCGGCAGATTGAGTAATAGTTGAAAGGTTGATAGAGTTGATAAAGGTGATAGAGGCGCTCTGTGCAGCAGCTTAAGGCTGAACTCCCTTTGGTAATAAAACGTTAAAGACAATTAAAAGCTTTAACGGCATTTAACAAATTGTACTTTTAAGCAGGTGGTTATGAAAAAACTTAATGCAATTAAATCAATGCGGCCCCCTGTGACCCGGGATATAGTAAACCGATTTCTGAAAATCGTGCTGGTGACCTTATCATGTGTTGTAAGTTTTTGCTTTCAGGCATCGGCCCAGGATATGCATTTTTCTCAATGGTTTAATTCCCCGCTCACAACCAATCCCGCTAATACAGGTTTTATACCCGATGCCGATTACCGCATAGGTGTGAATTATCGCAACCAGTGGTCGTCCATCATGAGTGTTCCTTATAAAACCATGAGCATTTGGGGCGATGCCCAGGTGTTCAGAGATCGTATTGAAAGCGGCTGGCTGGGCCTTGGTGGTGTTATACTTCGTGATGTTGCCGGGTCGGGTGGTCTTACTTCTACCAAAATATACGGGTCGGCAGCTTACCATCAAATGCTGGGTGTGGCGCATTTGTTATCACTTGGGTTTAACGTAGGCTGGGCCAATAAAAGGATCAATGTAACCGATCTTAAATTTCCCGATCAGTTCGATGGCAAGTTCTTCGATAGCAACATGCCTACCAGTGTAGTAATAGATGCTCCTAATATTAATTATTTCGATATGCAGGTAGGTCTTAACTACGCTTACTTTCCTACCGACAAACTTTATCTTAACGGCGGTATTTCGGCCTGGCATATAAACAAACCACGTGAGTCGTTCTTTACAACGGCCGATTCATTAAGTGGTTACGATAGCCGTATTGCACCACGTTATAATGCTTTTGTGAACGCCAGTTATAAATTGAACGATCAGGTGATCATAAACCCCATGGCTTACTATAGCACCACTACAAAAACAAATGAACTGGTGGCCGGTGGTAACGTACAATACAATTTATCGGGCGATGGTGAAACACAACTCATAGGTGGTATATATTACCGCGCCGGTGATGCATTTATACCTATGATAGGTTTTGAATGGAAAGCCATTAAGCTTATGTTCACTTACGACGCTACTACTTCATCGTTGAAACAATACAACCAGGGCCGCGGAGCATTTGAATTTGCATTGCTTAGGCATGGGTTCTATAATGAGTATAACGGCGATAGAAGACAATCAATCTGCCCCAGCTTTAAGTATTAGAAATAACGTTAAACCTGTATCCCTTATTCCTTATCATTGCACCTTCGTATTATTACACTTTGAAAACACGCGTTTTGGTTAAGAATATCCTGTTAGCTATAGCCCTGTGCTTTACAGGAGCTGTACGCCTGGCTGCACAAGCCCCTACCGCTTTTGAGTTTACTGAAAACAAGGGGCAATGGGAAAGTGAAGTAAAGTTTAAAGGCGTTTTACCCGCCGGTAGTTTTTTTCTGCAAGAGAACGGTTTTACCATAGTACAGCATAACACAACCGACCTTCGGCAAGTGTACGATGACCATAAGTCTGAAACCAATGGTACCAACGCACGCACTACCACCAGGAATTTACAAACAGAAACAAACACACGGCCCAGCATTCGCTCACATGCATACCGTGTACAATTTGTTGGCGGTGCAACCAATCCGCAAATTGTGCCCGATAAAGTATTATCAGGTTACAGCAACTACATCATAGGCAACGATCCTTCAAAATGGACCAGCAATGTAAAAAGCTGTAAGGCGGTTATTTATAAAAACGTTTACCCCAATATTGACGTACGCTATTACTCCGAAGGCGGCCGGTTGAAATACGATATCATTGTAAACCCCGGTGGCAATGCGAACGATATAGTTATGCAATACGATGGGGCCGATAAGCTATCGATAAAGAACAGTGAACTGGTAATAAAAACAAGCGTGGGCGATGTGCGGGAATTGTATCCATACACTTACCAGTTTGATAAAATACGTGGCAAACAGGAAACTTCCTGCGCTTATAAAATTGAAGGAAAGAACAGGGTGCGGTTTAAAACAGGCGACTATTCAAAAACCAGTACACTGGTAATTGACCCATCTATCATCTTTTCTTCATTTACCGGCAGCACTACCGAGGAATGGGGTTTTACCGCCACACCGGGCCCCGATGGTTCTTTATTTTCGGGCAGTATCTCATTCGGTACCGGCTTTCCGGCCTCACCCGGCGCTTATAAAACCCATTGGACAAATGGTGGTGCTAAGAAGCTGGATATAGGCATCTTTAAATTCAGCCCCGACGGCTCAAAAAGAGAATTTGCCACTTACTTAGGTGGTAATGCCGACGATTTCCCTCACAGTTTATTTTGCGATCCCCAGGGCAACCTGGTTATTTTGGGAAGAACATATTCCTCCAACTACCCCGGTACGCTTATAGGTACAGGCGGCGGTTGCGATATGGTTGTTACAAAACTAAACGCTACGGGTACCGGATTAATAGGTTCATTGCGTATTGGCGGCGGTGGCGATGATGGCTTAAATATAGAAGACCAGATGGAGCTGGGCGGCGAAGCTCATCAAATAAACAGGCTGCTGCGGAACTATGGCGACGACTCGCACAGCGAAGTGATACTTGATAAGGACGGTTACATTTATGTTGCCGGGCAATCGCAATCAGATTTTCCAACCACAGCCAATGCTTTTCAAAAAAATAGAAAAGGCGGTCAGGATGGTGTGGTGCTTAAAATAAATCCCGGTTGTACAGCAATAGAATGGAGTACTTTTTTAGGCGGCTCGGGCGATGATGCGGCCTTTGTACTGGCATTGAATCCCGCAACAAAGGATATCTATGTATCTGGCGGCACCATGAGCAGTGACTTACCAGGTACTATTAGCGGTCTTAACAACTCAGTTATAAGCGACCACCTGGTGGGCGGCGCCAACGATATTGACGGGTATGTATCTATTATTTCAAATGATGGCACTACACTGCGACGCAGTATTTACATGGGCACAGGGCAAATAGACATCATTTACGGCATTCAGTTCGACCGGAATAATTATCCATACGTAATGGGTGTAACGCGTGGATCGTGGCCCGTTATAAATGCAGCTTATAGCAATAGCGGCACTAAACAGTTTGTAGTAAAATTACAACCCGATTTGGCCGGCATTCAATATTCCACCGTGTTTGGCAGTGGCGGCAAACCCAATATTTCACCCGTAGCGTTCCTTGTTGACCGTTGTGAGAATGTTTATATCTCCGGCTGGGGTGGCTGGTATGTACCGGCTTCTACCCAACAGGACCCCTATGACCTTGCCGGTACCAGAGGCATGCCTGTAACACCCGATGCATTAAAAACAATTACAGATAACCGCGATTTCTACTTCATTGTATTGAAACGAAATGCCGAGTCATTACTTTACGGTTCCTTCTTTGGTCAGGATGGTGGTTTGGGCGAACACGTTGATGGCGGCACCAGCCGCTTCGATGCGCAGGGCGCTATTTACCAGGCCATATGCGCCAATTGCTACGGCAATATGCGCGATCTGCCTATTACCAAAAACTATCCTGTTACAAACGGCGTATGGTCGCCAACGAATGGCGCCGGCAGCAATGGCTGTAACCTGGGCGCGGTTAAAATACTATTTAACTTTTCCGGCGTAGGTTCGGGCCCCAAAGCTTATTTCAAAGGCTTGTTCGATACGGTGGGTTGCGTACCCTTCACCGTTACACTTAAAGACACCATCCTCGATGCGAAAAGCTATGAATGGAATTTTGGTGATGGCAGCCCCGAACAATACACCACCACGTACGATATAAGCCACAAATTTGAAAAAACAGGCAGCTTTAGAGTACGCCTCATAGCCGTTGACTCTACCAGCTGTAACATTCGCGATACGGCGTATTTGACCATACATGTACGCGACGACCCGGCTAATCTCGCTTATACAATTGCCAAACAACCACCCTGTGAGTCGTTGAAATATGAATTTGTGAACACCTCTACCTTTCCGCCTGGCAAACCATTTAACCCGGCCAGTTTTACCTGGGACTTTGGCGATGGTACCGTTATAACTCCCGGCGACAAAACCATACGGCACTCGTACCAGTCGGCAGGCACTTACATTACCAAACTCTTACTTAACGATACAGCTTATTGTAACTCGCCCGACGTAAAAGACACCACGTTACGGGTATCGCCGCTGGTTGATGCGCGTTTTGAAACACCCGCACAGGGCTGCGCGCCCTACTATGCCGTGTTCAATAATACATCGTTGGCCGGACAAGAATTCTATTGGGATTTTGGTGATAAGACACAATCGCGCGAAGTGAACCCGGTGCATTTTTATCCCAACACAGGCACCTTTACGGTAAAATTGAGGGTTGTAGATACGACCACCTGTAATAAAGTTGACTCCACACAGTTTGATATTACTATATATCCCAAACCTGTAGCCGACTTTTCGTTTGCACCGGTAACGCCCGAGGTGAACAGGCCAACCATCTTTACCAATTTATCGACCGGCGCAGTAAGCTATGAATGGCAATTTGGCGATGAAGAAATAGTTACCAAAAAAAATGCCGATACCGTAAGCCATCAATATAATGCTACCGGTAGTTTTAACGCCTGTTTGGTAGCCTTTTCATTACAGGGGTGTACCGATACTATTTGTAAACCTGTACAGGCATTGATAAATCCCCTGCTCGATGTGCCTAACGCGTTTACACCCGGTCGTTTTGGCCGTAACAGTTATGTAACGGTAACCGGGTTTGGTATTGCTAAAATGACGTGGCGCATTTACAACCGCTGGGGCAAGCTGGTGTTTGAAACGCACGATCGCCGTGCAGGCTGGGATGGCAGCTTAAATGGCCAGCAACAACCTATGGATGTGTATGCGTATACACTTGATGTGGAGTATTTTGATGGTAATAAAGTCAGGAAGACGGGTGATATTACTCTTATAAGATAAGAGTTGACGAGTTGACGAGGTAGTTGATAAGGTGATAGAGGTTATAGAGTTGATAAAGGGAAATACAGTTTTTAGTTCTTAGTTTTTAGTTCTTAGTTTTTAGTTCTTAGTTTTTAGTTCTTAGTTCTTAGTTTTTAGTTCTTTTATTTAAGACTCACGTGCATTGGCAGTCCTCGCCTGCGTGCAGTTGTATTTCATTATCACATTAGCAAATTATCACATTATCACATTAGCCTTACCGGTGTTGTTCATACTTATTCACCACAACAGCTGCTTTTAAGGCAGCCATTTCCTTTTCATTGAGGGCAGGTGTTTGCACCGCCCCCACCGCTTCTTCTAGCTGCTGTATAGTTCTTATACCTGCAACCGCAGCGGAAATGGCCGGATGCTGTAGTACATAGCGCAATGTTGTTTGAGCAGCATTGCGTTTACTGTTCGATATTTTTTGAATGGCCGCTGCTGCCTTTTCAACCTCTTGAGGTGAGTAGTTCAAATATGCTTTAGGCGGTTTATTTATAAGCAGACCCTGTGCTACAGCACCGCGGGCCAGCACCCCAATGTTATTTTCCTGTAATAGTTGTAAACAGGTTTCCTCGGGCCGCCTGTCGAGCAGGCTGTACTGCATCATTACACTTACGATATTAGAGCGTTTGATATACTCGCTAATTACATTAGGCCTAATGGATGAAATACCGTAATTCCTGATCTTACCCTGTTGCTTAAGCAGTTCAAATGCTTCAATGGTTTCATCAATAGGATCATCTATGGTGCCGCCGTGCAGCTGGTACAGGTCAAGGTGATCAACCTGCAGCCGTTTAAGGCTGCCTTCTACCTGTTCAAGAATATAATCCTTACGCGGGTTCCAGTCCCACCCGCTGCCATCTGCACGCCATTGGTTACCTACTTTGGAAGCTATATATATGTTTTGGCGATAAGGTTTAAGCGCCTTACCTACCATACTTTCATTTAAACCTTTTGCATACAGATCGGCCGTGTCGAAAAAGTTGATGCCTAAGTCAACCGCACGGTGTAAGATGTTTTCGCTTCCGGCATAATCATCGCCCAGCGACATACAACCAAAAGCAATACGGCTAATGCGCATGTCTGATTTTCCCAGCTGTATATATTCCATGGTATAAATGTCGTATAAAAAACAAATGTGCCCCGGTTTGTCGGGGCACATTTTCTATGATAAGTAAGTTAGTAGCTATATTACCATCTGAAATCGAAATATAAAGTACCGCTTAACTGCTCGCTGGCGCTCTTTAAGCTTTTAGAAGGCGCAGTTTCCGCAGGTTTAGTGCCCAAACCACTGATCTGGTGCATGAAACCAATGTTACCATTATCGGGGAATGGCGTACCGCTGAACTCATTCAATGTAGAGCCTGGTTTTAATGGGCTGAACATTTGCAGGAACAGGTTGGGCGTTTCGGTATACATGGTAAAGGCACCCATGTTTGTTGTGAACTGTACCCAGTAAATATCTGCATGCCATCCTTTATATTCTGCGTTTCCTTTGTTGGTTTTTTCCCACACACCTATCGTTTGACCTTTGGTGCGGTTCTTCCAAACCTGGAAGGGGCCGCGACCAAACCACTTCATACCAGCTATCTTTTCTTCAGGATATTTGAAGGTGATACCGGTAAATTCACCAGGTGACTTCATAGCGTATGAATAATCCATACGAGGCAGCTCACCAGTGTGGAAGGTCCACTTAACGCTCAGTGAGCTCTCACCTTTATAAGTAATATCTACTGTATGGGTATTATCTTTTACCAGGTGTTTGAAGTCGGCCATGGTATAGTTTGATAAACCAGCCAGGAACGGACCATTGAAAGGCAGATCACGTTTACCAACATATACTTTGGTAAGGATACCGCTCTTTTTATCGAAGATATAATTGATACCATCGCAAACCAATGACAGGTGCTCCGGATCTTCTGTACGCATGATGGTTGAGATAGAAGCAACCTCAGGACTTGTTTTTACCACATCTTCAGGTTTCATGATGGGGAACGTCCAGGTATATACTTCTTTATCTTTAAGATCGGTAACATTCAATTGCAGCACACTTGAATAAGTGAAAGGCTGAGAGAATGTAAATTTCAACTGGCCTTTTTCACCAGGACCGGTATAAGGTGATTCCAGTTTACCTTCTTCTACCACCAGTGGCTCCAGTGTTTTTTGGGTAGCTTTGGGGAACAATATCAGTTTCCAGCTGAACTTTAATCTGTTCAGGTTGGTATACAGGAATTTGTTCTCAACATTTATTACGCCGTTGAACGAAGGGCTGATGGAGTTGATATCGAAGCCAAGCGGAGCAAAGATCTCCTTAATGGCATTGTAGCTTGCCCATTTTTCTTTCGATTTAAGATCATATCCATGGGCAGGATCGATACCGTTATTGTCCTGATAAGTAGCAAGGAAGGTACCAGAGAATTTATTCGATCTGCTGGCTTCTGACCAGAACTCATCTAAACCGGCAGCGCGACCGCCAGAGAAGATACCGTTACCAATTTCTATAGGCGTATATGCTTCGGTGCCATATATAATAGAATTGGCTACTGTATTGAAATCTGATTTTTTACCGTTCTCTTTATTTACGGGATGGATAACATAACGGTTCTGCACATCTAAAGTGGCGAACTCTTTATCCAACTCTTTATTAGAAGCAAAGTCGGGACCGGTTGACCAACATACTACAGAAGGATGGTTCAAACCGCTGAACACGATCTCTTTTACCATTTCTTTTGGTTTACCACCAGGAGCAAGCTCGCTGATAACAAACAAACCTATAGAATCGCACAGGTCGAAGTAGTGCGGGTCAACAGGGTAGTACGACAACCGAACGGCGTTCATGTTCAGGTCTTTCATGGTATTGATATCAGTGAGGTAAGCTTCTTCCGAAGATCTTGCATTACCTAACTCAGCGCTTTTACGGTTAAGACCTTTAAAGATCACCTTAACGCCGTTTACATAAATACCATCGGGTTTTGATTCAACTGAACGGAAACCGAATTTTTTAGTAAAAGTGTATAATACTCCGGATGCGTCTTTTAAAGTTAATACGATCTGATACAGGTGTGGGTTTTCAGGGTTCCATGTTCTGATCATGGAAAACTGCTTTTTAATATCCGCTTTTTCAGTAGCGTTTACCGTTAAGGGTTCACCCAGTGGTTTACCGGTAGGGTCTAACACTGTGAACTCAATGGTTTGATTGGGTTGAATACCGCTACTGAACACCTGCATAGAGAAATCTCCTGATGCCTTGGCATCGATGGTTACCCGTTCTATATAAGAATCGAATACCTTGCGGGCGGCGGTGTTATGCGAGTTACTTGATGCCAGTCCCTGTTGTCCCAGCAGGCCAGGCAGGGGTAACTTGGCTCTAATGTCATTGGCACGATCGTTGGAACTGTAGAGACCACGTAAAGAGCCATGCTCTTTCTCAGTCTGTTGGGTTGCAGTTCCCTGTGCAAGCGCCTGGGCTATAATCCCATGCATGATCAACAAATGCAGGATAGTCTTTTTCATTTCAGGTGTATGGATAAGTAGCTACTAAATAAGATATCAGACCTAACCGTATAAAAACTACTGACCAGATCTTTTATAACCTGCCGGCAAGTAAGAATACCTTAGCGGGTTTTCTTCTCTGCGGTTGTTGGCTGGGGTTGGTAGTTTCTACGAACGGTGCAATATAATACTAAATTTTGTTTTGTCTAAGCGTTTTAAATCCTTTCAATGGTCCTATATATTCATCATTTCTTTTAGCAATACGTTTTGCAATAACACTCAAATTATGCCTTCAATATCACCTCAATTTCATTCAACTCTTCAGATGAGAACAGCCTGTTCTTTAAACAGGCAAGGTTGTTATCTAACTGTTCTACTGAGCTTACACCTATCAACACGGTTGTTATGCGTTTATCTTTCAGTAACCAGCTTAACGCCATTTGCGCCAGTGATTGCTTACGTCGTTTAGCTATGTCGTTCAGCTTTTGTATCTTCTCCAGTTTCTCGGGTGTTATATCATTCGTCTTTAAAAATCCATGTTCTTTCGATGCTCTTGAGCCTTCAGGCACTCCTTTTAAATACCTGTCGGTCAATAAACCCTGTGCCAGTGGCGAGAAGGGTATACAACCCACACCATATTCTTCTAATACATTCAACAAACCATCTTCTACCCATCTTTCAAACATCGAGTACTTGGGTTGATGTATAAGACACGGTGTACCCAGGTCCTTTAAGATCTGTAAGGCACGTTTTGCTTCGGGCGCCTTATAATTTGAGATGCCTGCATATAACGCTTTTCCACTCTTCACTATATCATGCAGCGCCATCATGGTTTCTTCCAACGGCGTTTCAGGATCGGGCCGGTGCGAGTAAAATATATCTACATAATTTAACCGCATCCGTTTTAAACTCTGATCGAGGCTCGATACCAGGTACTTTCTCGATCCCCAGTTGCCGTAAGGCCCCGGCCACATAATATAACCTGCCTTTGTTGAAATGATCAGCTCATCGCGCAGGTTGCCTGAAAAGTCTTTCTTCAACATGGCGCCGAAATTCTCTTCGGCCGAACCGGGCGGTGGCCCATAGTTATTCGCCAGGTCAAAGTGCGTGATGCCTTTATCGAATGCATGCCTTACTATACGACGGGCATTCTTGAAATCGTCTACACCACCGAAATTATGCCATAAACCAAGCGACAAAGCCGGTAACAACAGACCGCTATTGCCGCAACGATTATACGTCATGGAATCGTAACGGGACGAAGACGGTATATATGCCATCTAAAAGTTATTGATTAATGGAATTCTTAAAAAAATGAAAGCACATTTGTCCTGAAGCCCCGGTGCATTGCGTTTCTATACACATAATCCTTGTTATTCAATGCGTAATATATATAACGCGAATTATTAGTATTTAAGTACGTATAGTAAAGAATAATACTTAGCCTCCGGGTTATAAAGTATACAGCCCTGCAAACTCTCCTCTGGTTTAAACTATACTGTATGTTAAACGCTACAACCTTTATTTAATTATGTGGTTAAACAAAACTAACAGCCGTTATTTTAACAATTTATTACAGGCCCAACGGGCATTTGACCGGATAACTTATTGCTCAACAAGGCATAAGACAAGCCATGGGGAAACCCCTACAAATAGAGAGAAATTATTACAGATTGACCGTATATTTTACAAATAGGCATAAAAAAACCAGGCTGCCTTAAACTCAAAAGGCAACCTGGAAAAGGAAAAGGCATGGATAGCAATCGTTTGAGGCTGCTAAAATACCCTTTGCGCCTGGCTCTATAGGTACCAAAATGTATTTTTCATGGTACTAAAATGTTAACCCTACATATAAAAAGGGGTAGTCATTGCATTATCTAAAAAATAATATTATAATTGTTTCCAATACGCTAATACGCGAAAATTCAATACCCTATAGAATGAAGTATATCATTTGTGCGCTGGCTATTACCATATTGGCCGGCAGTAGTTGTAAGTCAAAATCGGAACCACCCATCGCTAACGAACCAGAAATTGTAAAGGAGAACCCGGTACCACAAAACCCGGCGCCGGATAACAATCCAACCAAACCGGCAGACCACGATCATCATACATGTGACAAATGTGATCACGAAGACAAGTGCCATCATCATGGCCATCACGAAGACGAATGCCATCATCATGACCATCACCATTGCCATCATAAAAAACTCCCGCCCGGCCATGAGAAAAAATTACATGGCGATAAATCGGCCCGCAAATATGCACCTGGGCATAAGAAACATTAAACACAGGATCTCTATATACAAGCCGTTCCGGTGAAGCCGGGACGGCTATTTTTTTGCTGTTTCTCCCCTTTAGGTGTTGGGGGCTTGGGTTTTCTTTGCAGCATACTCCGACGGCAGCAGGCCAAACTCCTTCTTAAAAGTGCGGGCAAAATACTTGGGGTTGTTGAACCCTACTTCATAAGCAATTTCTGAAATGGTAAACTGGCTTTTTTCAAGCAACTGCGCCGCCCGTTTTAACCGAAGCGTCTTTATAAAATCAAGTGGCGATTTACCGGTAAGGGCCAACAGCTTTTTATACAGGGCCACCCGGCTCATATGTAAAGCGCGGCTTAAGTCTTCAACAGAGAAATCGGGGTTACTTATATTCTGTTCAACCGTTTCAATTGACTGACGAATGAACTGTTCATCAACAGAAGTAATACTTATTTCTGTTGGGTTTACTTCCAACTGCTTTTGAAACAGTTTTCGCATGGCTTCCTGCTGAGCAAGCAGGTTTCTGATGCGCGACTGAAGCATTTCATAACTAAACGGCTTGGTAACATAATCGTTGGCGCCCACCTGAAAGGCTTCCATTTTAGGTTCTGCGGCCGAACGCGCCGTTAATAATATTACCGGAATATGTGAGGTATGTTTATCGTTCTTGATATTGCGGCACAACTGCATGCCATCCATTACAGGCATCATTACATCGCTTACTACCAGGTCGGGCTGAAGCTGTTTTGTTCTTTCCCAACCTTCGGCCCCGTTCACTGCTTCGTACACCGTATAATTGCGGCGCAGGTTATCTTTCAGGTAGAACCGTATATCTTCGTTATCATCAACAATTAAAATAACCGGTCGTTTGCGGTTTCCCTTCTCCGGTTGCTCAAGCTGCCCTTCCCCCACTTCTGCTGCCAGCAGCTCTTCGCTAACAGGGGCAGTAGTTTCCACAGCAGCACCTGTTACCGGCAGCAATACCGTAAAACAGGTTCCTTTACCAGGTTCACTTGTTACACCAAGAGTTCCCTGGTGCAGGCGAACAAACTCTTTTGATATGGCCAGGCCAATACCACTCCCCTGGTTTAAAATACTGCCCGGCACATCGTGTTGAAAGAAACGTTCAAATATTTTATCCTGGTCTTCAACCGGAATACCAATACCACTATCTCTTACCTGAATGGAAACATATTGCGATTGCATGCTCACCATTACCTCTATGTTCCCGTACTCGGGTGTGAACTTAAATGCATTTGACAACAGGTTAAATAAAATACGTTCCAGTTTATCGGGGTCAAAAGATATTTGCAGGTAAGCAATATCGGTGGTAAAATTAAAGTTGATGTGTTTGGACACGGCCATATCGGTAAAGGAATGCGACACCTCTTTTACAAATGCTACAATATCGCCCAGCGATGGATATAAACGCAGCTCGCGCATTTCAAGCTTTCTAAAATCGAGCAATTGATTTACCAATGCCAGTAGTCGCCGGGCATTACGATATATTAACTGGTATTGCTTTTTCTGCTCGGGCTCATGCGTTTGCTTCAGCATCTTTTCTACCGGCGCCATTATCAATGACAGTGGTGTTCTAAACTCATGGCTTACATTGGTAAAGAATTTCAGCTTTAACAGGTCGAGTTCATGTACACGCTCGGCCTCTTTCTTTTGCTGAGCCAGTTGAAAACGCATATGCGCACGTTGAATGGTAAGGCGGCGGGCGGCAAATAAAATAGCAGCCAACAAAATAGCATAAATAATAAATGCCGGAATGGTTCGCCAAAACGGTGGCAATATAGTTATCACCAATGCACTGCCCTGTTCATTCCAAACACCATCGCCATTACTGGCCTTTACCCTAAAAGTATACTTGCCAGGATCGAGGTTGGTATAAGTAACGGTACGGTGTGAGCCATCGGTTGTTAGCCAGTCGTTATTAAAACCTTCGAGTTTATAGGCATACTGGTTCTTTTCGGGATTTGAATAATTGAGCGCAGCAAATTCAAGTGAAAAGATATTCTCATGATACTTAAGGGTGATCTCTTTCACTTCTGAAATAGCTGTATTTAACAGAACGCGATTATTGATCACCTCACCGGGCTGCGGGCTTTTATCGAATACCCGCAGGTCGGTGAGCACAACTTCGGGCACAATGGTATTATGAGCAATTGCCTCCGGACTAATTATATTAAATCCATTGGCACCGCCAAAGATCAGTTCGCCCTGTTTTGTTTTCAAGGCTGCATTCTCATTAAACTCGCGCCCCTGTAAGCCATCGCGCTCATCATAATTCCTGAACAGTATTTGTAAAACATCGTTCCCATTGTTTTGTAACCATGCCCTTGAAAGACCATTGGTAGTACCCAACCACAAGGTGTGGGCATTGTCTTCCATAATGGTGAGAATATTGTTTTCGGCCAACCCATCTGACGTACTGAAATGACGGAATGCGTTTGTGTTCTTATCAAATAAATTCAATCCGTCGCGGGTGGCAGCCCACATATTACCACGACTGTCTTTCAGCAAAGCGGTAACATTGTTATTACCTAAACTACGCTGGTCTTTTGAATCGTGCGCATAGTATATGAATTTACCGGTTTGTTTGTTTAAAATATTAATACCCGATTCGGTACCTATCCATAAATTACCCTGCTGATCCTCGGCCAGTGCCGAAACATAATCTGAATTGAGCGAACCAGGTCCCTTGCGATAATGATAAAAAATATTCTTTTGTGCATCGAACCGGTTCAACCCACCTCTTAGCGTACCGATCCATAATTGTTGTTGCGCATCTTCATATATTTCCCAAATGCTGTTATCAGAAATGCTGGTTGAGTCGGCCACATCGTTTTTATAATGAATAAACCGTTGCCCATTGTAACAATCGAGCCCGCCGTAATATGAACCTATCCATAGTTTTTTATTATGATCGATGCACAGACTTACTATTACATCATTACTGATGCTGTTGGCATTGGCCGGGTTGTGTTTGAATGTGCGATAAGTATTGTTACTGCGATCATAATAAATGAGACCGCCGCCATTGGTGCCTATCCATAAATTGCCTTTATCGTCTTCAACAAAACGGTTCACATCATCAAACGGCAGGCTGCGCGCATCTGACAATAAATGCCGGTACACCGGGAATTTAATGATGTTCTCATGGTAATAGTTGATGCCTTTTTTATAGGACCCCAACCAAATGATGCCGGTATTATCGCGGTAAATGGCATTGATGCTGTTCTGGCTTATGCTCTTTATATCTTCCGCTTTATTCTCGAGGTAAGAAATACTACCGGTTCTTTTGTTTATCAAATTCACCCCACCATGATCGGTGGTGATCCAGATCATTCCATTATTATCCTGCTGAATACCGGTAACCAAATTGTTGTTCAATCTTGTAACACTTCCCTCGCGGTGATAATGCAACAGTTGGTTGGTGACGGTATTAAAGCAGAATGCTCCCTGCGGGTAGCTGTCAGTATAGATCCATAGCTCATTTTGCATATCGGCAAACAAGCGGTAACGCAATTCATCTGAACGTTTAAAGATATCGGCTTTGCTAAAGATCAGTTTTTCCGTTGCGGAGTTATAACCTTCCAGTAGCCCATCGGCATATATTACCCAAATAATGCCGGCATTATCGGCAGCCATATCGGCAATATCGGGCGCATTGCCTTTTACTGCCTGCCGGTAAAAGGTACGAACCGTTTGTGCGGCCGGGTTATATTTGCTGAAGCCTACACCCGTTTGTGCAAACCAGTAACTACCCTGTTTATCTTTTACAATATCGGTGACCGGGGCAACGGGCAACTTCAGTTGGCGGCAATAGGCCAGTGTATTGGCGTTGGCTTTTTCAGAAACGGGATCAAAAATGCATTGTCCGTACCGGGTATCGACCCAGAATTTATTATGCGGTCCTTCCTGAATTTTTACAATAAGATCGTCGTTCAGCGAGGTGGAGTCGTTCTCTCTATGCCGGAAAACTTTAAATGTATAACCATCGTAACGGTTCAAACCCGAGGCGGTCCCAAACCACATAAAGCCTTTGGCGTCTTTTATAATGGCGGTAACCTGGTTGTGTGATAATCCGTTTGAGATATCGAGGTGAGAAAAAGGATATTGCACAGGTTGTGCAGCTACAGGAAAGAAGTTTAGTAAAAAAACAAGCGTTATAATCAATAAGCGGTCAATCATGGTAAATCGGCTCCCGCTCATTAGCGGAATGGCAATCATTTGTGAACAGTAATTAGCAATTGTTTATTTGACAATACAGGCATTCTTGTTGATGTCTGTGCCGGCTATAAATGTACGGGAATTAGTTGACTAGTTGACAGGTTGACGAGGGAGTTGACGAGGGAGTTGAAAAGGTGATAGAGTTTATAGAGTTGATATAGGCGTAGGAGAAAGTTATTAGGTTATTAGTTAATAGGTTGGAAAAAGGCGTGAGTGGTGAGTGGTGAGTGGTGAGTAAGCTCGCGAAATTTGATCGAAACTCTATTAGGTCAGCACAAAAAAATTAACCCGTGCCACGATCCGAAACCATGACACGGGAACTATGAACTATGAACTATGAACTAAAAACTAAGAACTGAGAACTAACGTATTTGCCCATTCCCCTGCAGCAACCATTTTTCGGTAACCAGTTTCTCCAATGCAAAGGGGCCGCGGGCATGTAGTTTTTGGGTGCTTATACCAATTTCAGCGCCAAGGCCCATTTCTTCACCATCGGTAAAACGGGTCGATGCATTGGTATATACCGCAGCGGCATCTACTTCCTGCAGAAAACGGGCGCAATGCTTTTTATTATTGCTTACAATAGCTTCTGAGTGTTTGGTTGAATGCTCGCGGATATGGTCCAGCGCTTCGTCGATGTTCTTCACCACTTTAACCGCGCATTTCAGGCTCTGGAACTCCCGGTCGAAATCTTCGGGAGCCGCTTTTTGTAAATGCGGATAACCTTTTAATAATTTATGCGATTTGGCATCGGCAAATATCTCTACCTGGTGCTCATTAAACTTCGGTTGTAATTGTTTCAGGAATGCGGGCGCCACTGATTCATCGACCAACACCGTGTCCATAGCATTGCACACAGACGGACGCGATACCTTGGCATTCACGACAATATCTACAGCTTTCTTAATAGACGCCTCTTTCTCCACATATACGTGGCACACGCCCGCACCAGTTTCTATCACCGGCACCTGGCTATTCTTTCTTACAAACTGTATCAGCGATTCGGAACCACGGGGTATTAATACGTCTACATATTTTGTAGCGGTAAATAATTCCTGTACGGTTTCCCGTGCCGATGGCAACAGGGTCACACAATCGGGATCGATGCCATTTGCCTTCAGCACTTTTTTGATGAGGCGAATGGCTGCCTGGTTGGAGTTATCGGCTTCGCTGCTGCCTTTGAGCACGCAACCATTCTGGCTACGGATACAAAGAGCCGCAATATCGAACGTTACATTGGGGCGTGATTCATAAATAGCTCCAACAACACCCAATGGAACGGCTATCTTTTGCAACAACAATCCATTGTCGAGGCGGCGCTTCTCCAGCGTTTTACCGCTGGGGTTAGGCAGCCGGCTAATGTTGCGAATGCTATTGGCTATACCTGCAATGCGTTGTTTGTTCAGGATCAGCCTGTCTACACGCGGATTTTCGGGATCCTGTTTCTCTACATCGAGCTGGTTTGCTTTCAGTATTGCATTGCTGTTCTTCTCCAGCTCATCGGCCAGTTGTAATAAAACAGCTTTCAGTTGTTTATCGCTCGCCTGCCGCAGGTTGATAGCGGCTTTCCAGGTCTTTATTATCTGTGGTTGTATTGTGCTCATCAGGCCATCTTTAAAATATTACAATATCATCGGCATGTGCTGCCAGTACGTTCTTTTGCGAAATACCATCTCTAATGGCCGCCGCCTCTAGCTTAACCTTGGCAACGCCAATAATGTTCTCTTCTTCGTCTTTTATTTGAACAACTTCACCAGTTGCAAATTTACCCTGTACATTGGTAACGCCTACGGTAAGCAAACTGCGGCGTTGGCGCAGGGCTTTAACCGCCCCTTTGTCAACCGAAATAGAGCCCAGTGTAATAGAACCACTGGCCAGCCATTTTTGTCGCGCTTTTAAATTTGAGGCCTGCGAAACAAAGGTGGTACCGTTGTTCCCCTCAAGCGCATCGGCAAATGGAGTTTTGCCAGCCAGTCCGCAAATGATCACCTGAATACCCAGTGAGGTAGCCAGGCGGGTAAAAGTGAGTTTGGAGGTCATGCCGCCAAGGCCCAGGCTGCTTTTACCGGTTTGCACAAAACCCATCACCTTGCTGTCGATCTTTTCAACGCGGGGGATTATTTTTTTGGCATCATCCACAAACCCGCCTACTGAGGTACAAATGACGAGTGTTTCGGCATCGAAACCTACGGCAATGAGGGTAGCCAGTTCGTCGTTGTCGCTGAACTTCAACTCAACATTACTTACCAGGTCGTTCTCGTTCACAATAGGCAGAATACCGTTTTGCCAAAATGCTTCAAAGGTTTCTTTCAACTGCAGGAACTGAAACCGGTTGCTAAAATGGTGGCGTTCACACAAAGCTTGCGCCACCGGAATATCGTACTTCGAAAATTGCTTTTGGTATAATTGAATAAGTAGTGGGTTGCCCACTGCGGCCGCAGCTTTGCGCTCAGTGATACTGCCCTTGTAATTCTGAATAAAAACTTTACCGCTCCCAACCGCCCCACTTGAAACCAGCACCACCCGGTGGGTAGAAAACAATTCCGCTATCTCTGCCGCTACCTTTTTTATAATGGAATGACTGATAACGCCCTCTTCATTAGTTATGACCGCTGTGCCAAGCTTAATAACAATAACCGGTTTTTGCATGGCGCAAATTTAACGCAAAACGCTTAACGTGGAACGCAGAACGCAAAACACAGGCTCAGCACTGTGCTTTTATGAGCCTCGCTAACCGTCGCGAACTCCAATACACGAAAATAGCGTTCAGCGTTCAGCATTTGGCGTTCAGCATTTTCCGGGCAAGAATTTCCACAAAGAAACACTTCAAATCATATGAATTTCAACTATTTACAACAGGCACGTCATTTTAGATATTACTAATAAACAAACAAATATGAAAGCGTTTTATTACTTGATATTTGTGCTGATGACCATGTTTTATACAAGTTGTGCAGCAATTGAAACCATTTTTAAAGCAGGTATGTGGTGGGGAATTATTTTAGTGGTGGGTGTAATAGCCTTAATATTCTTTATTATTAGTAAGTTGTTTGGGAGAAAATAATCAATTGGCAATAGACAACAGGCAATAGGCAAAGAATTCCCAATTGCCTTAATTTCTAAATTCCTGACTGATCATTAGTCCATACTTGCCACCGTCGACGATTCCAACACCGAGGCGGCCAAATTCAGGTCGAAGAATATTGGCCCTATGGCCCGGTGAATGCATCAACCCACTATGAGCAATATCGAGCGTTGGCGCCAACGCAATATTTTCACCGGCATTGGTAAATTGGACCCCATCACTACGCATGCGATCGAAGGGTCCCATGCCATTAGGCGATACATGCGAAAAATATCCCTGCTGAAACATATCAACTGAATGCTTCCGGGCTACGTCGGTCAATTCCGGATCGGCTTTCACTGTATTCAACCCTGCTTTTATTCGTTCGGCATTTACCCAGCTTAACATAAGAGCTTCCAGATCGGCACGGGGCGGAGGGGCAATTACTTTAAAAGGAAGGATCACCGTTTGATCGGAACCCGGTTTTACCGTTAACCGGTTCATAGTTCTTTCTACTTCATCAAAAACGAGCGATAATTTAGTTTCTATCCACTCGGCCGGCACCGATAATTTTACCACAAAACGGCTTTCGCGGGTTTTGTTCGAAATATTATTACTGATGGGCAGGGCCAGCAACAACGCTGCACCTATTATAGCATGCGCTACGCCATTAAAAAAACCCGGTATCATGCCAAGGAATTTATTATCCCAGCGGCCATGCGCTTCGGCCGGAATTTTACGTAGTGTATGATTGATGAGCCAATTTGTTAATACCCGCATGAGAACATATGTAACTATAAAAGAAAGCGGTAAGGCCCAGGAACCGAGTGAGGGAAAACATTTGTTTACAAAAGTGGTAGGGTAAGGGTATAATAAAAAGGTGGCGGCAATGCTGATCACTAAACCAAGCAAATACAATAACTCCAGGATAAATCCTTTTTGCCAACCATCCCAAATGCCATAGGCTACTATTACCAGTAGCAATATATCGACCCAATTCATACTTGCACTCTTTGGTATTACCAGTAAAAAACCATGCTACAGGTATGAATTGTATTTTTCAGGTATTCTCTTGTAAGATTTACACCCGGGCATATCGTATTGTTGCTAAAATTCTACAATTATAGTTGCAAACCGAACTAAAATAATAAAGCCCGGATAGAAATCCAGGCCTGTTAAAAATCCAATATCCTATGAAAAACCGTACTACTAACGGTGTTCGTGGTTCGTAAATTGTGAGCTGGAGAAAAATATTTTTTCCAGCATTTTTTATAAGTGCTTCCCTTCTGAAAATGTGTTGTTTATACCTATTAATAAATCACAACAGGGATGAAAATCGCTACTGGTTAACCAACACTAAAAAGAAATGTTAACGCATAATTCCTGAATCTATCACACGTCCTACATATTTATTATCCTGCAAAATCCACGTCACCTCATATTTGCCGATGGACTCGCTGTTCACCATGTAGATGTACAATCTCTTTTTGTCGGCCGACTGCAGCACTGCATTATGTGTTTTTATGGTTCCGCCTTCTGAGTAAGTAAAATCGGGATGGAACAGATCGGCATATGCCGTTGGCGGAATAGCCACTGTATCCTTATTATTAACTATAACAGTAACCGAAGTTATGGCTGTAGTTGGAACGGTGCCATAATCGCCGTAATAAGGTTTATTATCTATCTTAACGAGGTATTTCTTCTCATAGTAATAAAACAATTTGTGTTTTGATGCATCGAAAGGACCGCTGCTGATCACCACTTTTATGTTATTACCTTCAAAAGTTATAGATTTCATGTTGAAGTCGGTAGCAGGTATTCTTTGGAGCGGATTTTTTCCGAGCCGCTCGTCAATACCGCCAATGGTAAATGTGGCCAGGTCGTCGCGAATTTCGCCTTTCGGATATTTTGTAAAGCTTTCTCTTTTATTTCGGAGATCGGGCAACGGTTCATCCTGGGCCATGGCGCCAATACTAAAGCCCAGCAGGCACAGGGTTATTAAGGATCGCATAGTTTGATTATTTGTTCCTGGCGAAAATAGTTACAATTGGAGGATTTTTTGCCAAAGGATTGTTAACACGGAGGGGGAGTTGACGGGTTGATAAGGAGTTGACGGGTTAACAAGTTGACGGGTTAACAAGGAAAAACCCGAACTTCCAGGCCCCAATTGTTTTCGGAAGTCTGAAGGTTCGGGCCCTGGGAACCGGGAACCGGAAACTGGAAACTATTTATTCACTGGCGGTAACTGAGGAAATGCAGCCCCTCCTTCAAGATTGAACACCGTAAAACTATCAACTCCATGAGCTTCTGCCGCATGGGCGAAATATTCGGGCCGGTTATTGCCCCACTGCACCGAGCAGTTGCGCAGGCGAATGTTTTGCGCCTGGTCGAAATAAAACGCTGAGGTGCGCCCCTTTACAAATCCTTCCACATTGGCCGGACGGCGATCATACACGCCACCAGGAATATTGGTGGTTTTATTAAGCTGAACATCAACATTATCGAAACTAATATTTACGATCTTACCGGCCGATTCGCCGCTTACATAAATACCGTTCTCGCCGATGCATTTAATATTACTGAACGAAATATTGTACACCATACCTACCCTGCCTTCCGTAGCGCCTTTGGGAAAACGCCAGTTGGCATCCTTATGGTTGATCTTTGCCCGGCGGTAAGCGGTTACATAAATTGGTTCGGCCTTGCCCCACCATACATCACTGAACAAATGGCCCTCAACGATCATGTTCGAAAAAATAACATCATGCACCACGCCTTCATCACGGTTTTGTATACCCACTCCACGGTTGCTGTTCTTAATAATGCAATTATTGAACACCACCTGGCGAATGGTATCCATATTTTCTGAACCAATCTTTATGGCACAGCTTCTCGAGGTCATGGTACAGTTAGTTACGGTAATATTCTCGCAACAGCCAAACTCCTCATACTCGCGGCGGTTCTTCAGGCAAATACAATCGTCGCCGCTCTCAATATAACAATCGCTGATGCGTACATTCTTGCTATGATCTACATCGATGCCATCGCTGTTACGCACCTTTAGTGAATTTAACAACGTAATACCGTTTATCACCACATCGTTGCAACCAGCCAGGTGAACAGTCCAGTAGGCAGAGTTGCCAATGCGTACATCCCTGATGCGGATATTTTTACCGCCAACTATTGTGAGCACATGCGGGCGGGGGTCAAGAATGTTGAAAGGTTTAAGCTCATATGAATCATCGAGCTCTTTGCCCATAAAAGAAATGCCGTTGCCATCGATCTCACCCAAACCAGTGATCGAAACATCGCGAATATTCTCCCCGCCTATCCATATGGTTCCTTCGCCGGGGTTCTGGCGAAAAGCGCTTTTTGTGTATGCCTTTTCATCAGGATTGGCCAGTAGTTTGGCGCCCGCTTCTACATGCAGATCGATCCCTGACTTTAAATTAAACGGACTGGCCACAAAAACATGGCCTGAGGGTACCAACACCCGGCCGCCCCCACTCTTTGAGCAGGCATCGATGGCTTTTTGAATAGCGGGGGCGTCGTTTGTTTTGCCGTCGCCTTTGGCGCCATAGGTCATTATATTATAAATGCGTTGTGCGGTAAGCGGCAGGGTTATCAACAATACTAAGCTTACTATAGACAGTTTCTTTATCATCACAGTGGGTTTTATTTTAATGCCGCAGGGCGGGCATTGGGTGAGGCGCCCCAGGCGCCGCGATTTTGTTGTAGTTCGATTTCCAGCATGCCGCCTTTCATAATATCGGCATAGGTAATAAAATTCTTAGGGTATGGTTTTCCATTAAGCTTTACCTGTTTAATATATATATCCCCGGCAGATTGCTTTTTACAAACGATCTGCAGCTTTTTATTATCAGGCAATTGCATGGTGATGTTGTCGAAAATGGGCGAACAAAGCAGATGCTCACCCGAAACAGGATCAAGCGGGTAAAGCCCAAGCGCGGCAAATACATACCAGGCGCTCATTTGACCGGCATCGTCGTTGCCACTTAAACCTCCGGGGCCGTCGCTGTACTCTTCGCCCAGTATATTACGTACCACCTGTTGGGTTTTCCAGGGCGAAGGCGTGTAATTGTACATGAACGGAATTTGGTGCCCCGGTTCATTACCATGCCAGTATTCATTTTTTGCAAACAGGGTATCGAGCGCATTTTCCAGGGCTTTATCGCCACCCATTAGAGTTGCCAATCCGCTTACATCGTGTGGTACATAAAAAGTATACTGGCGTGGTGTTCCTTCTGTTATATAGGGCTCGCGTTTATCGGCATTAAAGGGTTGGTACCAATGCCCGTCGACGTATTTACCACGAACCAATCCTACGCTTTTATCAAATACATTTTTATAATTTAATGAACGTTTGCGCAGCGCATTGTAATCGGCTGTTTTGCCCAGGCCTTTGGCCACCACCGATAATGCATAATCATCATAAGCATATTCGAGGGTGCGGCTCACCTGTTCTTTTTTATGAAAGGCTTCCTGAACACTGTCTTCCATAGGAATATAACCGTATTGTAAATACGATTGCAGGGCACGCCGGCCTTTTCCATTTATATAATCTTCGTTATTGGGCGAATCAAATGCATTCTGCCGCATCAGCTTATAGGCTGCAGCCACATCGTAATTCCTAATGCCTTTTGCATATGCAGAAGCAATAAAGGCTGTTACATGATCGCCGATCATGGCGGCTGTATAACTATTCCAGCAGGGGAAAATGGGCAACCAGCCTCCCTGTTGTCCCTTTAGCACCATAGATGAAACAAATTGGTTTACCCGCGTGGGCTGCAGTATTTGTAACAAAGGCAATTGCGCACGGTAAATATCCCACATAGAGAAATCGTCGTAGTACTGTCCATCGGCCAGCCTTTTCAAACTTCCGCCTGCAAATGCCGGGTACGTGCCACTTATATCGCTAAACAGTCGGGGATGTTGCAGCGCGTGATACATGGCCGTATAAAAAATGCGTTTATCTTTTTCATTTGTTCCCTGTACCTGTATTTGTGAAAGCGCCTGCTGCCAGGTTTTATTGGCCTGGGCCAATACTGTATAAAAATCCCAGCCGGGAACTTCAGCATTCAGATTGCTTTTTGCTTCTGTTATACTGCAGAAAGAAGTTCCAATACGTACACGAAGCTGTTCGCCCTTCTTTAGCTTAAACCCAACAAAGGCGCCTATATTCTTTTCATTATGGATGTTGGCGTTGGCAAATACTTCGGCTTCCCGAAATGCACCTTTACGCACTGGTACTATTTCAAACTCAATACAAAAGTAACCACTAAAGCCAGCCGCATTGCCCCAACCCTGGTAAATACGATGCACGGGGTTACTTCCACATACGGAGGTTCCTGAAGGGTCAATCATAATTTTCCCTTCACCCCTATCGCTGTTGGGCACGATCAATAAGAATAAGCTATCATCCTGCTCCATAGTGAACTGCATCATACTGCAACGGGCAGTTGATGTTAATTCGGTAGTAATTTTATATTCCGGTAATGCAACTTTATAATAGGCGGGTGTAGTAATTTCCTGCTCATGTGAGAAACGTGTGGCGAAATTGGTTGTTCGCAAAGTGCCGGTCACCGGCATTATAGTTACACTACCATAGTCCTGCATGCAGGAACCGCTGATCCAGTGCGTACCGCGAAAACCGTTTATAAGGCTGTCTTTATAAAAGTAAGGGGGAATACACTTGGTTTCAGAAGTACGGGTTTGCGGTGTCCATTGCGTCATGCCAAATGGCACCCCAACTGCGGGAATGGTATTGGCATTCTTCTCTGAACCGGCTTCACTGTGCTTTTGTGCGGCTGTAGTTGTTGAAGGAGCTGTACCTGATAAAGGTTGAACGTATTTTACCAGGTCCTGGCTATATACGCATCCCGTCAGCGCTATAAGCAAATTATATAAAAGTAGCTTTTTCATCATAATTGCAATTTAAAAAAAACTCCAGGCTGGAAAGCCCGGAGGGTCAGTATTTACTGCTACATGATTATGAAAAAAAATGTAATTAAACTTCAAAAATGGACTGGAATATGTGGATTTTAAAAGCGGCTTTGGGTTGAAAATAGACCGGGCCTCTAAGGCGGGGCCCGGTTCTATATTTATCGCCTTTCCTAAAACTAAAACTTACAGGTTCTGTTGGGTATAATAAGTTTAGTAGCCGGTGTTTTGCGTCAGCTTGGGATTTGTAGCAAACGCATTGGTTGGAATCGGGAATATTCTCCGATATACGTCAGCATTGGTTTTAAAACCCCATTTGCCTTCGTATTTACCATACCGTATCATATCATTACGATGCCATGCTTCCCATGCGAACTCACGGCTACGTTCATTGTATATGCTATCCAGATTTATTGTACTCCAGGCAGCAGCGGTGGTACGGTTTGCACGCAGGTCGTTTGCCAGTGACAAAGCTGTTTGACTAAGCGTAGCATTGCCTCCACGAAGTATAGCCTCTGCTTTCATAAGTACGATATCGGAATATCTGAAAACGGGAATATCATTATTCTGGTTTCTGCTGGCAGAAGTAGCATCGGGATAGAATTTAATATTACGGTATCCCATGTTCCAGGCCACCTCATCGTTTCCACTATCAAACGGCGCCGCGCTGTTCCTGAGCTCAATATTCGGCGTCAGGTCTACATGATAGATGTAGGGCGTATTGTCACCCTTAAAGGTGATGGCATCATAACCGGCCTTGGTAGTTGTAACTGTAAGTGGAGTAACACCATCTGGCAGGTATTGTTTGCCAGTAAGCCACTGCTTATTACGCACATCATTGGCATCATAAAAATAAGCATAATACTCAGGCAAAGTACTTGCAGGGCCGCCTGGGACGTGATTGATATTGAAAACATTATACCCTGCACCGGCGGCCACTTTACCCATGGAGCGCGGCAGATCATAACGGTTATGATAGTTTGCCGAACGGAAAGCGAAGGTATTGGCTGAGGTAGCATCAAACGGTATGGCGAAGATGAACTCTTCTTTACTACCTACAGCTGTTGGACCGTTTGTAGGATAAAACGCTTTCAAATAATTAGCTGAACTGGCTATGCTGAACTTACCTGAACTGATGATATTATCGCAGGCTGCTATACACTCATTATACATTTTGGTGCCTGTATAATACTCGGCGTTCAGATACATTTTTGCCAACAGGGCATAAGCACCGTATTGGGTAAACCGGCCATACGTGCTGGTGTTAACAGTAGTGCTCAGGTTGGGCAACGCCGATTTTATTTCGTCAACAATAAAAGCGAATACCTCTGCCCGTGGCGTTTTATCACGCGGAGTAAAATCTCCGTATGTGGTAAAAATGGGAACATTGCCATAGTTATCCATCATAAAATAATACGCAAGCGCACGTACCATTTTCAACTCGGCCAGCGACTGGTCCTTGGTAGCTCCTTCGGGTTGTGTTCTACCAAGGATAGACAATTCCTGGTTCACTACCCCAATGATGGTGGAAAGCCAGTACCAGTTACCATTCAAATAACCGTTGTCTTTGGTCCAGGTATGGTAATGCATTTCCATATTCTGCCCACCATCGTACCAGTTACCGCCTCTTGCCTGCATAATGCCTTCATCGGTACTATAGGTTTGCTGAAAGAAATACTCGATACCAATGTTACCTCTTAATGCAACATAGGCTGGGCCTGCTGCAGAGATATAAGAAGCGGAATCTGCCGGAAATACATCTGGCGTTAATTCGGAGGTGGCTTTTACCGTTACCTTATGACACGAAACCATAGCGCCAGCAGCCATCAACGAAGTTGCTATATTTATAAGTCGTTTTTTCATATTACACAATTTTGCTGGTTAAATTAGAAGGATACATTTGCTCCAAACAGGATAGTGCGGGTTTTGGGATAGAAGTTGTTGTAATCGATGCCGGGGGCAATACCACCCTGGTTCACCTCAGGATCTACACCTTTATAATTGGTAATTATGAACAGATTGTTACCGGTAACATATAACCTTACAGATTTAACAGAATTACCCAGATTTTTCAATGTGTACCCTAAAGTGGCATTATCGAGCCTTACATAACTTCCGCTTTCAACAAAACGTGAAGAATAACGATATGCATTAAAGTCTGCAGTTGACTCACCCGCCGCTTCAACCAGGATATTGGTGAATTGGGCTGTGTTGGGACGGAACAGATCGGCACGGGTAGCATTGAATATCTTGTTACCAAATACACCACGGAACGAAACACCGAGGTCAAATTTACCATACTTGAAGTTATTCGACCAGCCCATCAACAGTTTAGGTTGTGCATTCCCGATGTAATAGTAATCAGTTCCCCGTGAGAAATCTTTGGTCAACAATGATTTTCCATCACCGCTCAGATATTGCGAAACACCAGCGGCATCTTTACCTTCATATTTAAAGGCATAGAACTGTCCCAGCGGATGTCCTTCTTTTAATATCGCTACCGGATTGCCCGATTGGCCAGAGCCTTCAGGATAACCTACAGCAACCGAGTCGCCGCCGGCGAACAACGGATTTCTAAGACTGGTTATCGTATTCTTATTGTGCGCCAGGTTAAGATTACTTGTCCAGGTAAATCTGCTATCTGAAATAATGTTACCGGTAAGGGCCAACTCTATACCTTTGTTCTCTATGCTTCCACCATTTGCAGTAATGCTGCCATTAGGCACAAGCGCCGGGTTAACATTATAACGATAGATCATACCCGTTGTCTTCTTTTTATATACGTCTACTGAACCACCCAGTTTACCATTAAGAATAGTGAAATCAACACCAAGGTTAGTGGTGGCAATTTCTTCCCATTTCAGATCAGGATTGGCTGCTGCTATAGGACCATAAGCTGCGGTAAGGTTACCATTGTAATAATAAGTACCCAAATTACCCATCAGGAACTGGGCCGTATAAGCGCCAAATCCAAAAGCATTACCGGTAATACCATAGCTTGCTCTCAATTTCAGATCGCTGAATAGGTTCTGCGATTTCATGAAATTCTCCTCGGTTAAACGCCAGGCCACCGCAACTGAAGGGAAGTAACCCCATTCGTTGTTTGTTCCAAATACTGAGCTACCGTCTCTTCTGAGCGACGCCTGTAAAATATACCGGTTATTATAAGTGTATTTCAACCGCGCGAAATCAGAGATCAGTTTTGTTTTCTGATAAATTCCACTTCCACCAAGACCTATTTGCGTAGTATAAGCATATGGATTGCTCAATGAAAGGTTCTGGTAGCCTGTATTGTCAACAGGGAAGTTATAAGTAGTTACCTGGAAACCATCGCCGTTCTCATTTTCCTGCCATGAATAACCTAATACGGCGTTTACATTATGCTTTCCTATTACTTTTTCCCAGGTAAAATATGTTTCAAGGATCTTGCTTTTGTTTGTGTAAGATTGCCTGTTTGCCTGACCGTTTGTTCCAAACGCCTGCTGACCATGGCCATAGGTAGTAGGATCAGGGTTATCATACATACCATTATAATTAGAGGTAAAATACCGGTCGAGGAAAGAACCATACAACATGGAATTGTAGATATAAGCCACGTTCAGGTTATACGTTAAACCAAAAGGCAGTTTAGCCTCGGCAGTTAAATTACCCATCAGGTTATTGGTCTTTGTATTCTGCTGGCTATGATTGAGCATAGACACAGGATTGTAATAACCAGATTTTGTAAGATTCTCGTAATAAGTTCCATTATCATTCTTAACCGGCGATACAGGCAGGTATTGAGCAGACTGTAATAAAACCGTATTCCGGTAAGGGATATCATCGGCATCATTATTTGAGTTGGTAACATTCAGCCCCAACTTCAATTTATCGTTCAGCATGTATTGTTCTACCGACAGGCGGGCAATTATACGCTTCAGGTTACTGTTCAATAAAATACCGGGCTTATTGAAGTAGTTCAAACTGGCACTGTAATTTCCATGATCGCCACCACCGCCAAGAAATATATTATGACTTGTTGATACAGCCTCATCGCGTTGAATAGCTTTCTGCCAATCTGTATCGGCGCCTTTATCATCCTGCGGTGTAAAACCTAAACCATTATTTGCCAGAAAACTTCTTAACTGGCCGGCGTCCATTACTTCTAACCGGCGCGATACTTTTTCAAGTGCCACAAACCCGTCGTAAGAAACCTGCGCCTGTCCTTTCTTTCCTCTTCTTGTAGTAACAATAATAACTCCATTAGAAGCACGGTTACCATAAATAGCCGTGGCAGCAGCATCTTTTAATACGTCAATTGCGGTTATATCGGCCGGAGCTATCAAAGCAATATCTGCACCGGGCACACCATCAATTACATAAAAGGGCCCGCCGGGACTGTTAATAGTAGAAGCACCTCTTAAAACCACTGCAGCAGGCCGGTTAGGGTCACCGCTTGCCGTAATATTCAAACCTGGTACTTTACCTTGCAATAACTGTCCTACATCACCAATAGAGCCTTTGTTCATCTCATCTGGCTTGATGGTAGTTATTGCGCTGGTTAACGATTTGCGTGAAGCTTTACCATAACCCACTACCACCACATCTGTCATGGTGAGGGCCGATGCACGCATGATTACGTCAAGTTTCACATCGCTGCCAACCAGCATTTCATAATTTTCGAGCGAAATACCACTGAACACCAACTTATCGCCTGCCTTGGCAGGAATGGTGAACGAACCATCTGATTTTGTAACAGTAACAATACTCTTTCCCATTACAGATACCGAAACACCTGGCAACGCACGGCCAGTAGAGTCTTTTACCGTTCCAGTATATAACTGTGATTGTGCCAGCATGTAAAGCGGCGTTAAC
Source organism: Niastella sp. OAS944 (assembly GCA_024809215.1). Taxonomy (GTDB): domain Bacteria; phylum Bacteroidota; class Bacteroidia; order Chitinophagales; family Chitinophagaceae; genus Niastella. The sequence goes on from JANUBW010000001.1 coordinate 2,068,698, forward strand.
AAAAGCAGCAGCAAAAGGCGTTTCCCCGCGCCATTCGGGAGCGACCGACAAAGCAATCTCATAACAAAAGTTTTAGGTTAAAGTGTTGAATCTTCCTTCCGGTTTTTTAATGTCTGATAAAATGTACTTGTTACATTTATCGTTTTTATTCTAAAAAAACACAACTACCTGAAGGTTGTGTTTTGCAAACGATTACGCGCACACTGATACAAACCACGCCTAAAACGGTAGTTTCTTCTCAGTGAGATAAAACAAGGAATGGATAAAGTTTCGAGAGGGTGTGTTACATTTTGGTGCTAAAATTTGATGGTCGATGGTAGGTATTTCGCAATCAGGTCCTCATAATAAGGGCGCAATTGCTTCCAATCGGGTGGTGTAGGACATTTTGAATACAGGTCGTAGGGATTGAATAATTTAACCCATTTCAACATTTCACGATCGTGGTCATCTAACAGGTGGTCATATGCGCCTTCGCGATGCCAGGCATAAAACGAGTGATAGCGCAGCATATATAAACCAGACTCGGGCAAATGATCTTTCAGCATCTGATATACATACTCATCGTGGCCCCATGACATACTCACATTCCGTAATCCACAATTTTGCTTATACACCCCTAATTTAGTGTTATAAGCCTCGTTGTTGTAATCAGGATTGTTCTTAAAAAATTCGGGATAAACAATTTTGTCGGAATAAGCGCAGCCAACAGGGAAGGTATCACCTACAACAGCCCATTGTGGCTCACCAAACAAACAAAGTACCTTGCCCATATCGTGCATTAAACCGGTAAGCACCATCCAGTCGGGGTGACCGTCGGCACGAATGGCTTCAGACGCTTGTAACAGGTGTTGAAACTGGTCAAGATCTGTATCGGGATCACTATCATCAACCAGCTGGTTCAGGAAATTAAAAGCATCCCAAACCGACATTTCTTTACGGTTGAACTGTAAAAAATCTTTTCTTTTTTCCTGAACGAAATCATACGTTTGGTAAGTATGGTTCAAACGGTAGAATTCGCGAACAGTATCGCGGCCAGGTTCTTCGTAATTACGGTATTCTTCTTTTGCTTTTTCTTTTGCTATTGTATCGGGATCGGGATAACGTTGCAGAACATCATCTTCCCATTCGTCTAAACTGCCAAGGGGGTTTATTTCTTTCTCGGAGAACTTACCAGGAGCTGCCATTGCAATCGTTTTTAAATATATTAAACTGGTTGGTTGGTGTCGAATCCGAAACTAAGTTCTAATTTTTTGCTAAAGATTGTTAGCGGTGATTTAACTTTATTTACGAAAACGGTTGCGAGAAAATGCAGCAAATTGCAAGATAAAATAGTCTGTAATACAACCATTTAAGGCTTTAAATACCCAATGAGCAAAGTAAACATAAAGGTTTTAGCAGAGCAGTTGCAACTGTCCGTTTCAACCATTTCAAAAGCATTGCGCGACAGTTACGAGATCAGTGATGAAACCAAAAAGAAGGTATTGGAGCTGGCTTCACAGCTTAATTATGTACCTAATCCCTATGCAAGCAGTCTGCGTAAAAAGAAAAGCAAGACCATTGCAGTGGTACTGCCCGAAGTAGCAGATAACTTTTTCTCCCTGGCCATTAACGGTATTCAATCAATAGCCGAAACCAAAGGCTATCACGTACTTATCTATTTATCGCACGAAAAATACGCCAACGAAAAAACCATTCTTGAAGATTGTCAAAGCGGCCGGGTAGATGGGGTTTTGATCTCCATTTCCAGTGAAACCAATACGGCCGATCATATAAAGAGATTACAGGCCCAGAATATTCCCCTTGTATTTTTCGACCGGGAACAGGAAGGCATTGAAACCGCAAGGGTTACCACCAACGATTTTGAGTGCGGGCTGCTTGCCGCCAATCATTTATTACAGCGGGGATGCCGCAAACCGGCCTTTGTTTCTATTTCGCAAAGCCTGCCCATTTGTTTAAACAGGATGGAAGGATTTAAGGCGGCGCTTTTGCAAGCCGGTATACCCGAAATGGATATACAAACCATTTATTGCACTGATGATGACAGCATGAACCATCAAATAAAAACCATTTTGCAAAGCCCTGACCGGCCCGATGGCCTGATAGCTTCGGTTGAAAAGATAGTTACCCCGGTTTACCTTGCCTGTCATGAATTGAAGATCAATATTCCCAATGATATTAAGGTAATAGCGTTTGCCACCCTCGATACAGCGCCTATATTGAATCCCCCACTCACCACTATTACCCAACCCGCCTTTGAAATTGGCAAAGCGGCGGCCACGCTGTTGTTTAAGGGGATAGAGAAGAGTACGTTTGATTTGCGGAAAGAGAAGGTAGTTATACCGAGTGCTTTATTTGAAAGAGAGTCTACCAGGGGGTTGACGAGTTAACGAGGAGTTTAAAAGGTTCGCCAACCCATTTATAACTCGTTACAAATCAATCTTATTTTGTTTTAGCACTAAAAAAACTGTTACAAAAAAAGAAGATTGTTTATCAAAAGTAGAAGGTAGCGTGTAACTACAAGATCCTGGCATGTAATTCCAAAGGTATTTCATGTAATAGAAAGCCCCTGGCGTTTAATTTTTTGCGTGTTCCGTTACACAAACCGGTGAACTTTCTAAACGGAACCCTTTAGCTTTTACAAAACCAATTCTACTTTTATCATAACTATTTCTTGTTTTTATACGCAAACCTGTTTTTTTTACATTCCTTATCCTCCTTTTGTAATGCCCGATTCGTTTTTTGATACGCTCACCTCTGGTTTTCAAATTATTTGACCTTCTTTTTCAACTAAACCGTTATAATTACTATAAACTGTATCACGTCTTAACCTGTCAACCAGTTAACTCGTCAACTCGTGGCCGGATGCCCCGAAACCGTATTCGTAACTTTTTAGCCTAAATTATGATTGCGATCATAACTATGAAATGAAAGAAATATATTGTGCATGCAAACCATCACACACAACTAACGATTGCTCATGCGTTTAGAACTTGCCGATTACCTGATCATACTTGTTTATTTCATTTTTGTCATTGGCGTTGGTTTTCTTATAAAAAAGAAAATTAAATCAAGTAATGACTTCCTCACCAGCAGCCGCAGTATCCCATTGTGGATCACCAGCCTTGCATTTATCTCCGCCAACCTGGGCGCCCAGGAAGTGATTGGAATGGTTGCCTCCGGCGCCAAATACGGTATTATGACCGTACACTTTTATTGGGTAGGTGCCATTTTCGCCATGGTGTTCCTTGGTGTGTTTATGATGCCCTTCTATTATGGTAGCCGCGCCCGTAGCGTACCGGAATACCTTTCGCTACGTTTTGATGAAAAGACCAGGGGCTTAAACGCTATCTCTTTTGCGGTTATGACGGTTTTTTCGTCGGGCATATCATTATATGCGCTGGCTAAACTGATGGAAACCATTCTGCATTGGGATTTCGATATCTCCATTTGGGTATCGGCGGGTATAGTAATGGTTTATACCTTTCTTGGCGGACTCACCAGCGCTGTATATAATGAAGTATTACAATTCTTTTTAATTGTATTGGGTCTTTCGCCCCTGGTAATAATTTCGTTGCACGATGCCGGTGGGTGGGACAATATAAAAGCATTGTTACAACCCGAAATGACGCATGCCTGGAAATACATGGGCAATGCCAATGACAACCCCATGGGTTTACATTTTATGTCGCTGATCTTTGGGTTGGGTTTTGTAATGTCATTCGGTTACTGGTGTACCGATTTCCTGGTAGTACAGCGAGCCATGATTGCCCGCAATATGGGCGATGCACAACGCACACCTATTATTGCAGCCATTCCTAAAATGGCCATGCCCCTTATTGTAGTGCTGCCGGGCTTAATAGCTATTACTTTAATGCAACCTGCCCTGTTATCAAAAGGCTATCGTATTCCAACAACCGCCAGCGGTGAACTGGATTATACCATGACGTTACCATCGATGATCGCGCACTACTACCCTACCGGTATTTTGGGTGTGGGCATTACGGCACTCATTGCTTCGTTTATGAGTGGTATGGCGGGCAACGTTACTGCATTTAACTCAGTATTTACTTTCGATATATACCAATCATATTTTGTAAAGAACAAAAGCGACCGGCATTATCTGTTGGTGGGTAAAGGCATTACGGTAGTGGGTATCCTTATTTCCATTGCTACTGCTTACATAGCTAAAAGCTTTAACAACATCAACGACTTTTTACAACTGGTGTTTGGTTTTGTGAACGGTCCGTTGTTTGCCACCTTCCTGTTAGGGATGTTTTGGAAACGTACAACCGGGCATGGCGCATTTTGGGGATTGGTGGCCGGAACCGCAGCCGCAGCCGCTACACATGGCCTTACCGTTGCCGAAGGCAAGGGTGGCTGGATAACAGAATTTTATACCATCAAAAGCGGTATGGGTCAGGCGTTTATAGTGGCCGGTGTTTCGTGGATCTTCAATTTCTTTACAACCATCATTGTGAGCCTTTGCACCAAACCCAAGCCCGATGAGGAATTAAAAGGTTTAGTATATTCGTTAACAGAAAAACCCAAGTTCCACGAACAAAAATGGTACCTGCGGGTAGTGCCGCTGGGTTTGGTACTGTTAGCGATCACTATATTATTAAACATATTATTTTTCTAACTAACAATTGCTTCCATGTACAAAAAATTAAACGATCTGCAATTTGTCATTGGCCTGTTCTTTTCGGTAGTATCTGTGATCTTATTGCTTAATGTAATGCTGGGTACCAATGTAGCAACAAAGCTGAACACCCTTACCGGATCAGGATTCCTGGTGTTTGGTCTATTGATGATGTTTATAAGAAGCCGGAAGTAAGAAGTCGGAAGTCGGAAGAGTCTGTATTTGGGACCTCCGACTTCTGACCTCAGACTCCAGATCTCAAACCTCAGACCTCGCCTTAATACACATACTCCGGTGGTTCAATACCGTGGGTGCGTAAGTACAGCACGGCCTGCCCGCGATGATGGGTAATATGATCGAGGGTCGCATATGCACCATACGTCGAATTTTCATCGAGCGTTTTTTCTTTAACAGTCTTCTGCAACGAAGCAAATGCCTTTATAAGGTAAGCTAATACTTCCTGCCTGCTTTTTTTAACTGGTGGTGGCGCCCATTCGGTTTTATTGCCGGTAATGTAGTTATCCTGCCACCAATGAATGCCATAGGCTATATGGTGCAACAGTTCACCAAAATCCCACCCGGCGCCCGCTGGTTTGTAATGATAGTCTTTGTCGGGCATGGCTTCGGCAACCTGTAATGTGTACTTCCTTGAATTTTCAATGGTTGATAATAATTGATCTTTCATAACGCTGTATTTTTCAACAAAGCTATACAGCCGTTTTTCGGGACACTTAAGGAAAATTGCTATTCTTATTTTATTTCATCGATGGTGTAATGCATGCCATCCTGTAATGCGGGAAGCGCTTTCCAGTTCAATGCTTTTGACTGAATGGTCCAGTGTGCCTTATTCCCAAAGCTCAATTGCAAATCGCCTTCCTTTGCATTATAATTATAGGTAACGGAAATTTTATTGTTTTCATAATCCGTGATCGTCATTTGCTTGGCACCTTCATTTATTTCAAAAAAGTAATCAACCATAGTTTCATCTTCTTTTTGAAAAATAATATAATCGTTCCGGTGTATAAAAAAACGCCTGTACGGAAAATCATTTCTATTTAACGAGTCGTTGTTAACGGTAAAATGTTCTATCTGGTAAGCACCGTGTAAAAGCGGACGTTGTGTATTGTCATCATTAAAGTTACGGGTAGAAATGGCTGGGGTAAGAACAAGGCCAACTATCACAGCACATAAACCTGCATGAACCCGTTTATTAACAGGAATGTCATTATGTACTGAAGCTGGTAATTGCACCGCCTTGTGTTGAATAAAAAAAACATAGGTGGTTTTTAAAACAGCATAAAGATTGAAGAACACTACCATTAAAAGAAAGGAAGTGAATAGTTTCACCGAAATATCGAAGCTTATGTTTATTAAAAGAATGTTTATTGAAACTATCAGGGCCAGAAAAAATCCGGCAATCCTGGTGCGTTTAAAAAGTATTAAGGCACCAGCCAGTACTTCTATTGCACCTGTTACAATAGAGTAAATGTGCGAAGTGCCCATGGTACTCCAGAACAAAGTGTCCCTGGTTAAACTTCCAAAATTGCTATAAAGTATATTAGGTTCGGGCAAATAAAACTGACGTTTAAATATTTTATCAAACCCATATTTTAAAAAAACGATAGCAACATAATACGCAGATAACAATTTGAAGAGCGGAATGATGCGCTCAGTGCTGAGCCTGAAAAACTGTAACCCTACAACCAACAGCAACGAAATGATCAATAGCAGGCCTAATAAAATATTCAGGCCGATTGTATCGGAAGAAAATTCAATATTCTTTATTGCATTAGGGAAAAACTGATTTTGGATAAAAGCTACCGGAGAATAGAAAATGAACTTTGTGATCTGGTATTGGAAATCAAATTCCAAAAATGTTAATGGAATAAACAGAAAACCTAAAAGAGAAAAAACTGCAAAGGATCTTTTAAAGTAATTGACCATTAGGGCGGGTTAATGCATAAGACTGTTATTTTTTAGGAACGCTGTTAGCCTGTTTAAATTTATTGCCAAAACCAATGATCTGTATATTATCTAACATAGCCCTATGATATTTTTTATGTAACGCCTCTTTTAACATTTGCATATTGGTTGCAGCAAAAAATTCACTGGCGTTGGCATTGGTAAGAGTATCGCGTTGAGGGCCTTTTGCCGAACCATAGAACTTTCTTGATACAATGATCCTGTTTTTTGACTCTTTAATAACCGAATCAACTTTTTCCCTTTCAACAATACCAAAATTTGAGTTACCGATATCAAAAAGGTCCTTCTCAACAGCCGTACGAAAATTTGCATTGCTACCTGAATGACTTCTGAAGGCAATCAATTTTGTTTGCGCATAACCGGCCACAGAAAAAAGGCAGGCCGCTATACAGATAAGGATCTTCATAATATTGTTTTGTAACAAGATACCCCAAATAAAGGGAGGATCATAGCGGTTTTGGGTGAAAAGCTTTGTTAAAAGCGATACATATTGTTGTTATAACCAATACATGTATATTATCTTTTTATTTATATAATTTCGCCACTATGCAAACGACAGGCATTGAGGCTTATGATGGCCTTTGAAATGTGCGTTGCTATTTGTACAAGAAGATCTATTCGTCTATAAGGATAACAACTTTTCCATGCATATAAAAAACATCTTTCTCGTAGCCCCCTAAAGTTCTGTAACCCAATGGGATATTTTCGCATATATAAATATTACAAAAATCCGGCAGACTCTGGATATTGCTGCCGGTAAGCACCCGGCGGGCACTTATACTTAAACTTAAATGCTGCCGTAAAATGCTCAACGCTATTGAATCCCGATGAAAAGGCAATGTCGGCAACGGGTTGGGCGGTGTTGCGTAATAACAGTTCCGCATTCTTCAGGCGAAGCGTTAGCAGGAACTGATGGGGCGATTCGGCGGTAAACGTTTTGAACAGGCGGCTGAAATGGAACGGACTTACATAACAATATTCGGCCAATTGCATCAGTGAAATATCATCGGTGAAATGATCGGTGAGATACTCCTTTGCCCGCTCAATGGTTACCAGGTGGTTTTGTTTTAACCGGGTATTGATGCGATGATCGGGTTTATAATCGGTAATGTTAGCCAGTACCTTTTCTATCACCTCCATTACCAGGTTGTCTAGCTGTAGTTTGCTGCCCGTATTGGTGAGTATTAGTTTTATTATATGAAAGTGCAGGAACTCTGTTTCGGCATTTGTTTTTATCAGCGTTGAATGCCAGTCGTTATCGGTAAAGAAAGGAATGCGCCCGTAATGCTCCAGCAACTTATTAAAAAACGCCTCCTTAAATTCAAAGATGGTGCACTCATCGGGCACGGTATGTGTATGAGTTACCGTGCGTTCGTAACCGGGTTTGGTTACTAATACGCAACCGTTATAAGAATCGAGTGAGCGGCGGAATACATTGAACAGAAAATTGCCTTTTCGCACAAAGCTGATGCAGAATGTTGTGTTGTATTCGGGTTTTGATGTGCGGCAATCTACACACCGGCACCTGAAATCCATTACACGATAAAAATCTGACTCATATAATGTGTGGATATCGGCTTCCATTGTTTAAAATTACAAATTTCAGCCCGATCAAACGTCATATTTGCTTCGCATAAGTCGATATTAGCCTTCCCGAAATCAATCCTGGCCTGATCATAAGCAATATTTGCGGCCCACTTTCAAATGACGGTCATCAAAAACCAAACTGGTTATCAGAATTCATTTTTTACGTGTAGCAATTTCAATATTCTGAAATTTGAAACTATATTAAGCTGATAATAATTCATATTTCCCTTATCGAATTTAATATCAGTCTGATCAAACATCATATCTGCCTCGCATAAATCAATATTAGCCTCTCCGAATTCAATATTGGCTTGATCATAAACAATGTTTCCCTTTAAAATTCAAATGATGGTCATCAAAATCCAAATTATGGTCATCAAAATTCATCTATTACGTATAGCATTTTAATATTGGGGAAATAATAAACGATGGAAGGGAAATAAAAATCAATATTACCTAGCCGAACGCAATATTTAGGTTTCAATAAACAATATTGGGGTAACAAGAAACAATATCTGGCTGATCTTAAATAATATTAGGGTAATATAAAATTTGATTCAGCGATCTTTGAACGCGATCACCACCCAATATTAACAAATCACGCTATTTCACCGGTTTTAGCCCTGCAGCCTGCAACCTTCCAACAATAAATGCGCCCAATTCCCTACCCTGTTGCTGCCCGTTTTCAATGGCATCGCGATAATGAATACCACCGTACAGTCGCGAAACAGCGGCTTCGGCCGCCGCCTGCCTGAATGAAGTAAAGGTGCGGGCGGGAATCTCAAACATTTCTTCTGTATTATCGGTGTACGTGAATTTATCGCCAAACAAATACGTTAGCACTTCCGACACAGCTGTAGATATCACACTATGCCCACTGGTGTATTCGGGAAAAGGCGGCGTTTGCAACAAGGGCTGCCACTTGATGTTGATATACCGGTTGATATACGTTTCGGGCCTTATGCGATTCGAACGGAACTTTTCATCCCAGCAACTAATAAATGCATCATGAATGGTAATACCTGTCAGCATTTGCGCTGTTATCGATGCATTAAAACTCAATTGCGCCTGTTGCGCAGCAATACCGGCAATGTTCATCCAATGCCCGCCCGGACTGATCTTTTTAAACCCTATTGACATATGCCCTGCCGTGGACACCACAAACGGATTGCAATCCCAAAACGAAGCAATATTCAATTGTTCCGGTGTTGGTTTTATTGACACATCGTATACCTCTTTGGCCAATTTGTAAAAATTACTGGTGCTGTCTTTACTAAATGCAACCGGTGGTTTTGGTGGGAATTGATTGCAGCTGTCGATCACCAATGGCCGCACGGTTTTCCAATTGGGCTCTACCGCTTCCATATAAGCCGGCGGGGTTGGGTACCAATAACCATCGCCTTTTACCGGTGTATACCGCAGCTGCGCACTCAATTTGCCATACCGGTCGGCCTTTGCATATTCAACAATGCGGGCTGCCATATAGTTAGCCACAGCAATAGAACTATCGAGCAAAGGGCGGGTGATTTTTGCTTTTAGTTGTTCGGCAATGAACTGCTCTTCTTCTTCCTGTAACCTGTATCCCGAAGGCAGCATTAACCGCCCTGTTTCCATAATACAATAAACAGCCGCAATGCGTGCATCATAACTACTTCGTTTGGTAACAATCGCCGGCCGCTTATATTGCTTTAATAAACGATCTAATGTAGTAAGTGTGGTATCGTGTTGTGAAACGATCTCATACGCACCCAACATACAATAGGCATAGTAGCGGGCAGCTGCCGGTGGGTTCACCACATCGTGCATCATTATCTTTGATAAAGAAAAAACAGCCGGTTGCAAATAACGGGTAAATGCCGCTTCTCCTTTTTGCACTACTCTTTTCTTTGTAGCTGTTGTTTGCGCCATGGCCCCATGAACGTTGAAGAACAAAACAAACAGAAAAAGCCAAAATACACCGGCGCCTGCTTCCAGACGCCGGGTTGACATATCAAACAAACGAAGAGACTCTTTATACATATTACTGTACTTTATAAAATTCCATGGCGGCATTGCAAATACCCGCTATAATAAATTTTGTGTTATTGATCTTTATATCCACTGCAGCTTTTACATCGCCTTTTATGTTCAAACCAGACACAGGCTGGGTTACATAATTAAACCCACCCCTACCATCGCCGGCCAGCAAACAACCATAGCTGGCATCTATACAACCGATCTTTAAACGATTATCGGAGTGATTACCCAATAGCAACAGATCTTTTTTACCATCGCCATTATAATCGCCGGAAAGAATATTAGTGACCACAGAAAACTGTGCCTGCATGGGCAGGTCTACCGGCTGCATTTTGCCATTGTGGTTTAAAAAAGCAAGGGTACGGGGCTCCGTTACAGTTAACCGATGGGCCTTTACCAATTCCTCCTGTGAAAAAATATCTTTCATGGTTACTACAGAGTAAGACGCATAGGAAGTAAAGCGTTTGCGCATCGGGTATATCTGTTCGTTCAATTCATCGCGGCTAACAAAGGGATAACTTACCCCCTGAACATAAAAATTAAAAAAGGGATCAACAGACCCGTTGCTGTCGAAATCGGCATACACCAGTTCTCCCGGCTCTTTTTCCGATATTTTTATACAGGTGTTCAAACCCAGGTTTCCGGCAACAAGATCGTCGTTACCATCGCCATCAATATCGGTTACATGCAGTGTAAACCAAAAGCCATTGGTTGTATTGTTGAAATAGGCACCTGTTTTATCAACGAAACCATTTACTGTGTTCATAAACACCGTCAACGGCATAAACTCGCCGCAAAGCACCAGGTCTTTACGACCGTCTTTATCGAGGTCGGCCCATTGGGCATCGGTTACCATACCAATTTGTGCAAACGGAACTGTTGCCGCCGTAAATTTTCCTTTACCATCATTCACCAGTAAAAAAGAAGCAGGCGCTAAAGGATAGTAGCCGGGTATCACCCGGCCACCAACAAAGAGATCGGGATCGCCATCGCCATCGTAGTCGCAGGGCCGAACACACGATTTACTGTTGGCACTTACATTTGGCAATGCATCAACAGCTAATTTGAATTGTCCGCGGCCATCATTCAGGTATAATTCATCCTGCAAACAACGGGCGCCGGGTTCATACAAAGCATAGCCGCCTTTGGCAATATACAGGTCCTGATCGCCATCACCATCCGCATCAAAAAAAGCAGCCGCTGAAATAGAAGAAGCATTCTCATCTCCTATATTAAGATTGGGCTCTTCATAAAACTGCCCCTTTCCATTCTGAATATAAATTTTACCGGGCTTGTTCTTATCACCGCTTACAAACAGGTCTTCAAACCCATCTTTATTCACATCGCCTTTTGCTATTACCGGGCCTGTTTTTGAATACATGAACAACATCAGCAACTGGCGTTTGAAATCATTTTCACTTACGTCGGTATGTTTATAGGTAAACAACTTATCGGCAAGGGTAAACATGGTCTTTGCATATACCGGGTCCCTTTCAAAAAACGGAGTTGCCGGCTGTTCATAATCGACAGTAACATCTTTATTGGTTGCTACATTGGTGAGCAGTTTTGTTGTTCTATCGGGCCATACTATTTTTACCGAATCGATGGTGGCAGCACTATCAACCCCAAAATGCAACCGGGTGGTAACGCAGGAAAGATAGCCCCGAGCCGGGTTCACCTCTGCATACTGAACTGTTTTATTTTGGTACAAATACACTTTGGCGCCAATGGCAAACCAGTTTGGCTTTTTGTAATGAAGTGTAAAGGAAAGATAGCCGGCCTTTGCGCTTTCTCTTGCAGTATTCCTGTACACAAACGCATTCTCATTGATATTATTTATCACAAGGTCAAGGTCACCATCGTTATCCAGATCTGCATATACTGCTCCCGATGAAACGGCCGGTTTATCCATTCCCCATTGTTTTTGCTGGTTGGAAAAGGTACAATTGTGATTATTCCTGAAAATATAATTGGGTAAAGTTGTTGAGGGCATAACGCGTATAAGGTCCATCAGCAAAACGGGTTCGCGGTCCATCGCTTTCTTCACTTTATAGTCGCCCCAATACCGCAGAAAATCTTTGTTGGTATAATCGCGCAAATAACCGTTTGTGATGAACAGGTCTTTGTAACCATCGTTGTCATAGTCGGCAAACAGGGGGCACCAGCTCCAGTCGGTGTTTGAGACGCCGGCCAATTGACCAATCTCGCTAAAAGTGAGCGACTCGCCCTTACCACCATTATTCAGCTGTAGCATATTACGCATATACTGCGGATTTAGTCCCTGGTTGATCATAAGGGCAAATGATTCGTAGTTCTCCTGAAGCTGTAACAGTTTCTGCCGCCGGTTGTCTTCGGGCAGCATATCGAGCGTAATGATATCTGGCAGGGCGTCGTTATTAAAATCGGCAATATCAACACCCATTGAAAACTGCGATAAATACCGCAGGCTTTTATCGGCCTTATTGCTAAAGGTGCCGTTGCCATTGTTGAAGTACATGTAATCGGGCTCATTGTAATCGTTGGTCACATATACATCCTGCCAGCCATCTTTATTAATATCGGCAATGGCAATGCCCAGTCCGAACGTCAATGGATTTTGTCTGATGCCTGCTTTCGCCGACACATCAACAAAATGATCGCCCTGGTTCTCGTACATTTTGTTACCGGCCAGTTCATCTACTTCATCGCGGTACCGGGCCAGTTCCATATTATCGATCTTTTTTGTACTATGGTTCAGTAAGAACATGTCCAGATCGCCATCGTTGTCGTAATCGAAAAAAGCGGCCTGGGTGCTATAGCTTTTATCATCTATGCCCCAGGCGGCCGCTTCTTCCTTGAATTTGCCATTGCCCTGATTAATGAACAATTGGTTCCGTCGCATGTCATCGTTCACCTTCCCTGAATAACATACATAAATATCGGGCAGGCCATCACCATTTACATCGGCCATGGTAACACCGGTCTTCCAACCGCCGGGCCTGCCTGCCATTTCCCTGCAGGCCTCTTTGGTGATATCTTTAAACTGCAACCGGCCGGTATTCAAATACAATTTGTTCTCGCCCATATTCGACACAAGAAAAATATCTTCAAGCCCATCGTTATTGATATCCCCTACCGCTATCCCGCCGCCATTATAGAAATATTCATACGCCAGCACATTCAGGTTCTCCGTTTCATTAATACGGTTAATAAATTGAATGTTGGTTTGTTTTGGCGATAACAGTTCGAATAAGGGCGTTTGCGCCATGGCGTTGATGGTAATGAAACATAATAGTGTGGTATGGATGACAATTCTTCTCATGAAGATTCGTATTAAATAAATAGCGGAATACGGGCTGAAGAATACGAAGTACGATGTAAGAAGTAGGATGTAAGAAGAGCTTGAATAATAAAGCTAATAATTAATAGCCTTTTGTATTTTCTTACTTCCTACATCCTACTTCTGCAGCAATTAAAGAAAATCTTTTTACTTATGAATTTATCAACTTGTGAACTAATTAACCCCAACCTATTTATCCCACCAAACTCTTCCGGTCCAGCTGTCTGAACCTGTTGATACGCCGGTGAGTCCGGTAGCATAATTTGCTGCATTGGCACTGGCTTCCGTTGTAGGATACATTTGTCTTCTGGGTATATCAGTGGCAAACTGGCCGGTAAATGCTACCTTATTCAAAACGGGGAAGCCTGAGCGCCTCCAGTTGTTCCAGGACTCCGTCCAGTTAAACAAAGAGCCTGTAGCCAGCCAATACTGAGTGTTTATCAGTTCAAGTTCCTTTCCGGGTGTAAGAACCTGTGCCATTGCATATGTGGTGGCATTAGCAACAACGCCGGTTGAGGCATTGAAAGTGGCCAATGATTTCATGGCTGCTTCAATACCGCGTTGATAATATGTTTGCGCTGTTGTAGTACCAACATTCCATCCTCTGAATTTCGCTTCAGCCAGCATTAAGGCCACCTCGCCATAAGTTAAAATAAAAACAGGGCCATTGAGGTCGTAATACAAAGCGCTTCTGGGCCGCGAATATTTAGCGAGGATCGATGCTACCGACTTACCCGGTCCTACTGCACCGGGATAGTCGGGATGCTTACCTATAAAGAACGCACTTGATTCAGTGGTAACATAACCGTTTGGCAAACCAACCTGATCGGATGGATTTGTATTCGACGTTTTAGGCGTAACGGCAATATTAACGGCTGCAAGCGTATCCACTATTTCCGAAATAACGGGAAGCCTGGGGTCATTTGTGGTTCTTAAATAGTCAATGAACGGCTTACCCCAGCGGATGTATTCAATATCATTTGTGAGCGTTATAACACGCGGGTTCTCGCTGCCATGGCCGGTGCTGTTTTCACTTTTAATATAAGCATCATCATCAGTGCTTGTAAATACGCCACCGGCAAAAGCTTTTTCGGCCCAGGTTTTTGCCATGGCGGCATCTACCTTGGTTAACCGCATAGCCATGCGCAGCATAAGCGAGTATCCTAATTTTTTCCATTTTGAAACGTTGCCGTTATATATCAAATCAGCCTGAGGTCCGCTTTTCGATGCATCAAATTTGGCCAAAGCGCTTTCCAGTTCGGCCAGCAACCCTGCATATACATCCTGTTGCTTGTCGTAGGCAGGAGAAAGAATACCGAGCGACTTTCCATCAAATCCCTGCAATGCCTTTGAATAGGGAATATCGCCATAGATATCGGTTATGTAGTGCAGCGAAAGCACTTTCATTACCGTAGCAGCGCCTACCAGGTTTACCTTATCTGCATCGGCAGCATGCTTTTGTATAATAGCATTTGCATAACCCGCAGCACGATAACAATCGTTCCAGGCCCTTCCTGAATAATCACTTGTATTGGCCGATTCTACATATTTGTCCATGTTGGATAAATAACCTGTTGAAGCCGCCGCAGCAATTTGTACCCAACCGGCCTGAAACAGCCAGCTGCCTTCGTAACCGGTAATAGCACCCCGGTATTCATTCTGGCTGCCCGATAAAAAATATTCAGCATTGAAATTATTCGGTATCTGTTGGTTGGGGTCTGTATTCGTTTCTTCAAAATTTTTGGTACACTGCACTAACAACATACTTGCAGCAACCATCCATACTATTATTTTAATACGCATCCTTCTAAATTTAATCAGTTAATAAATCAGAAATTAACTTTAAGATTCACACCATATGAACGTGTTGGCGGCAGATTGCGGCCTTCTATACCATAATATTGAATGGTAGAACCGAACGACTCTTCGGGGTCCACATTATCGGCGTCTTTATAAAGGATCAGTAAATTTCTTGCTGTAAGTGATAGTTGTATTCCTTTTATAACTTTGGTTTTTTGCAGCATTTCACCCGGTACATTATAAGATAATGCCACCTGACGCAATTTGATGAAATCGCCATCAAGTACATGCACTTTCGTAATACGGGAAGACACAGCCTGCCAGTAATCCTCTGCAGACACGTTCTTTGTATTTTTGGTTCCGGTTGCAGTAATGCCGTCTACCACTATTCCACCTTCACGTCCCAAAAGCGTTTCTTTGCTTAGCCCATTGCTAAGCCCATTACGATGGGTTGTTGAAATGAGCTTGTTGCCGAAATTGTAATCTATTAGGAAAGAGAAATTGAAGTTTTTTGCAAATAAGAACTCATTATTCCATCCGCCATAGAAATCGGGCAGTACACTGCCTAAAGGCACTAATTTACCGCCGTTCACAGGTAAACCCGATTCGTCCACAACGATACTTCCGGAAACAGAATCTCTTTTATAATCATAACCCATTATCTGCGGCCCCTGATAACCTACCACATAGGCAGTGATCAGGTTGCCGAGTGTTTCGCGGGCCTGGCCCAGGTTGATATTGCTTTTATCGGGTGTTGTTTTAACAACTTTATTTTTCAACTTGGTTAAGTTAACCGATGACTTCCAGTTGAAATTGGCGTTGCTTACAATTGTACCACTTACAAGTACCTCAATACCGCTGTTTTTGGTAGAACCGGTTCCTACGAAACCACTGCCAAAACCGGTTGAACGGCTTAACGTGGCACCCATGATCTCGTTCTTTGTTTTCTTGGTGAACCAGGCAAGATCGAGGTTCAGTTTTCCGCTTAAGAGACGCAACTCGGTACCCACTTCAAATTCGTTCACTACAAATGGCTCCAACAATCCATTGGGAAGCTCCAGGTTGTATTGACCCAATGGGAGGCCGTTGAAATTGTTGGTTTGTAGTGAATAATAGATCTGCGTTCTGTATGCCTGTGTTAACTCATTGCTGGTAGAAGCATAAGAAGCGCGCAGTTTACCATATTGTATAGCAGGAATGTTTGCGACATCGGAAAAGATAAATCCGGCAGTTACAGCAGGAACAAAAACGGTGTTTTTATCGGTTGGTAAAGTAGAATAAGCATCCAAACGGCCCGTAGTTCCAATTGTAAGATATCCTTTATAAGTAGCGTCTACGCTGTAGTAGGCCGAATGAACCTCAGTTTCCCAGAACCTGTTTTCAGCAAATTTATTGTAGAGGTTACTATAGCTATAGAAGTCCTTTTGAATAAAGGGACCACCCCACAGATGCAGTATGGAAAATTCATTTTTGCGCAGGTTGGCACCTATCACAGCATTCAGTTCAAGCTCCGAGAATTTGTGACTTGCGCCTATTATTCCATCTAAATTAAGCTCATGTTGTTCCGATTTATCGAGGTTTTGTAAATAACCGCTGGCAAATACACCGTTTTGGGTAGTATTGCGGTAACCTGTTCCCCATGGTTCAATCTTAAATGCATTGTCGGCTATTCTATCGTAACCCACCCGAGCCTGTGCATACAGCCCTTTTGTAAAATTATATTTGAGCGACAATGACGAGATCAATCTTCTGCGTGAAAGGTCATTCTTCAACTTGTTTACCACAAACCACGGGTTCTGTGAGAAAATGCCCCCTACAATCGCCTCCTGGCCTGTAACCAGATCGTAACCGGGCGCCAGAGTGGCCTGGTCGATATTCGTTGCAAGGAACCGCAGATTGTTTACATTCATCGGAGCATCACTCAGGTAAGTTACATTGAGGTTCTGCTGATCGATATAATTTACAAACACCTGTGTAGAAAGTTTATCAGTAATATTCTGGTCGGCATTTAAAGAAAATGAATATCGTTTCAATCCGCTGTTTTTCACAATACCGTGGTTATCGAGGCGGGTTAATCCTAAACGGAAACTTCCGGACTCAGTGCTTTTAGTGAGCGATACTGAATTGGTAAATGTTGTGCCTGTTTCATAAAACTTCTGTATGTTATTTTTTACGGCCACATAAGGATACATTTTACCATCGTAACCAATAACGGTGGTGCCATCTAATTTAGAACCCCAGCTTGAATAAGCCGTTTCAATGGCATCGGTTTGCGTACCCGGCTTGGCGCCTTCGGTACCCTGGCCATACACATACTGAAATTCGGTAAGGTTCATGGCTTTTTCCAACATCAGATTGCCATTATACTCTACTCCGAAATCCTTTCTGCCTTTTTTACCTGCTTTGGTAGTGATCATTATAACGCCGTTGGTAGCTCTTGAACCATATAAAGCCGAAGCAGCCTGGCCTTTGAGCACGGTAAGAGATTCAATATCGTCGGGATTTATATTATTGATACCATCGCCGTTGTCCGATCCGCCCCATTCACCAGAAAATCCACGCTGCGTATTGTCGATGGGAATACCATTAATTACATAGAGCGGAGAGCCCGGATTGTTCATACTGGGCAATCCCCTTAAAAGGAGCTTGGCTGTTCCACCGGGGCCGCTGTTGGTTCCTCTTACACTTAATCCGGCAACCTGACCTTCGAGCGAGTTGGCCACATTTGTTTCCCTTGCCTTATTGAACAAGCCGGCATCTACTGTGGTAACGGAATATCCTACCTTCTTAGACTCTTTCGAAATGCCGAGCGCAGTAACAACCACTTCACCCAACTCCTGGGTAGATTGTTCAAGTGTAACATTTACGGTACTTTCATCAGCACCTACATCAATAGTTTGAGTAGCAAACCCTACACTTGAAGTAACGAGTTGGATCTTACCGGTTGGCGCCTGTAAGTTGAATGCGCCATTAATATCAGTAACAGTTTCAACGGTTTTCCCTTTTACTTTAATTGTTACGGCGGGAATACCAGTACCGGCTTTGTCTTTTACAACCCCTGATATTTGACGGGTTTGCGCCAGTACTACTGAATGCAGTAATAACAATGCAATTAGCAGGCGAACATGTCTCATTTAGCAATTGGTTTTATGATGAATAAATAACTCCCATAAGAAACCGGTTACATATTGACATAGCAGAGCCAGGCAGTCATTTTTCAGACTGCTACACGTTTCTAATTACTCCCAAATGGTGTTTAAACCCTTCTCAGGTACAGGGTCAGTGAAAGTGTTGAGTTATCTATTGTTAGTCGTGGCTATACCGCGTTATCATAAGGATATGATAATAGAGATGCTTACTAATAAGTGTGTGCAGACACCGTTTTGTAATGAAAGATTTAACAACTCTTTTTTAAGAGGCAACTAAAAGCAGGAAATTGATGCAGACAAATTAAATTTTTTTTCTGTATTACCTTATTACGGCAATTGCAACCACGCCAGGTTGAACCTATAATATAAATTACTGCTTACAAGGTGTATTACATTATCTGGCGATTGCGTTGCTGCCAGGTACCCTTTTGGCTCAGCATGGGTTGCGTCCATTTTGAAAAGGCCCGTCCAGGCGCCACCATTGAGCTGCCTGATAGAACCATCGGTCAATAATTTCTTTACCGGCCAGGTTTTGCCTTCATCATAGGAAAGGGCGGCATACATGCCATAGCCTTTAAATACTTCGCCATTGGCGCCTGTGAAATCCATTCCTTCTACAGTTGATTTTCCGGGGCAGTGGGTGAAAGAGATCAACAACAACGGCCCTTCATTAAGGCGGCGTAATACAAGTCGTTGTCCGCTACTGATGGGTGGAAATTGTGAAGGAGCGTATTGCCAGGTTGCACCAAAATCATTAGAAATACTTACCGGCATTCTTTCGCCAATTACGCTATCAATTTTAATGTTATCATTACGGCCCAACGCCAGCAAACGGCCATCCTTTAATTGCACCGCACTGGCATGAATACCCGCAATCAGTCCACCTGTTGCGCCATTTTTATATTCGGGTGTAGCAGGCAGCGTATATGGTGTTGACCAGTGTGCTCCTTTATCTTTACTAACATGCATAGCCGTTCCACCGCGTGAGCTTGGATCGGCATCACATAACTGTACCAGCCAACCTTCTTTGCTAACAAACGACCCGGCAATTACCTGGTGCCGTTTGGCATGTTCAGGTGCAATCAATACCGGGTTCGACCAGGTAGTACCGTTATTAGCACTGGTTCGCATTATCATGGCCAGGTTCTGCCAATCGCCTGCAGCTTCCAGTCCGTTTATATGATACAGTGTTCCTTTTTGATCGTATAATAAAGAAGTACCGGTAGTATTTCTATCGGGCACGCAGAAGAACATAGAAGCGGTGTCCCATTTCTTATTACCCGCACGTAGGCGGCTTGCCAGTATCACCATTTCGCGGCCACTCTCGGCATTGGTGCTGAACCAGGCAGCCAGCAGATCGCCATTAGGGCACCACGTTATGGCGGGGCAATGGTTATGTTTATAGAAAGGGATGCCTGAAGTGCTATCGGGTTTTACTACATATACCACGGGAACATCAAAGAACGGCTCTGTTATTTTATTCCAGCTAAATTTTTGTTGTGATACCTGCATGGTGTTCGCAGGTGATAATTCGGCACCAATAGCTGTTGTTTTAGGCAGGGCCCCCTGCACTATTCTAAAGCCAGTAAGCCACTGCTTGTCGTTCGGCAACATACCCTGCCGGTTAGCCGAGCGCAGGTAACGCACGGGTGTATTATGGCTTCCACCTCTTACAACACGGCTCACCCCTGTTTGCCGCCCAACAGGATCGGTTTGCGCACCAGCCACATAAGCACCATACCAGTCGTAGCAGTATTCCTCTACATTGCCATGCATATCGTATAAACCCCAGGCATTAGGTGCAGTTTGCGCCACCGGTAATGAAACCGGTACCGGAGTACGATTGGTATGTTGTAATTTTTGATATTCCGCAGGTAATTCGTTTCCTGTATTATAATCGGTAGTGGTGCCGGCGCGGCAGGCATACTCCCACTCGGCCTCTGTAGGCAGGCGGTATATTTTCCCTTCTTTTTTCGATAACCAGGCGCAAAAAGCGACAGCCTCTTCATAGCTTACAAACACAACTGCTTCATCGTCTTTTAAAGAAAACCCATTTTTACCACGCAACTTGTTGTGCCCGGGGTCAAATGCTTCGTATTGTTTATTGGTGATCTCGGTGGCCGACATTTTGAAGCTCGTGGAAATTGTAACATCATGCACCGGGCTTTCATCGGCATCCTCCTTTCCCCGGTTCGATCCCATAACAAACGTTCCCGCCTTTACATCAACCAACTGTACCCCAATGGAATTCTTTTGTTGAGCAATGCTTTGTAAACCAGTTTGGGTCAGAAAAAAACCTATGAGCGCGAGCCGGCGATAATTCATACCTGGAAGATGCTTTATTTTAGGGAAAGGTTGTAAAATAACAAATATCTCTATAAATAGAAAAGGTGGGCCATTTGAACGACCCACCTTACATGCGTTTATCCGGTTCCGGTTATTGCACTTTTATCTCCTGCATCCGCACATTCCAGCCTTCAACCATAATTAAAGGTTCGGCAGAAGATCCATAATCAATAATGACCTTTTTTTCGCCGCCCGGCAATATAGAGAAATAGTTGTCATCGTAAAACACTGGTAATATCCGCTCTTTTGTTTTGGCATCTACCAGGGTTATGCGGTTGAAAAAAGCTATGGGGTTAATTGGATAGTTTGTTAACGTAACTTCAATTTTACCTTTTTCCAACTGCCTGGCTTTTGTCATCAATGGTGATGGTGGTAAACCAAACAAACCGGTATAGTTACCTAACTCGTCGGGCAACCAATATACATTCTCACTAACTACCTCTTTCTTTTCGTTATGTAATTGCAATGACACTAATACGCCGTGTGCCTTCGACCGCTCGGCGATCAGTTCTTTTATCGATAAAATGCGTTTTGTTGAGGAAGGTTCTATATAAGTGAACACCTGGGTTACAAAACTGTCTTTACCACTCATATCATACATCTTCACTGACAGCATCAGGTTTTGTTGTTGTTCAAATGTATTGTTCACAATAGTTACCATGCCATCGGTTGGGTTGCACATTACATGCACCGGTTCGCTGCCCTTGCGCAAACCAAACAAACAGGCGTTGGGATCGAGGTAATAATCATACATCTGCCCACGCATGGCCGTCCACGGATTTTGTGTTTTCCAAATAATGAAACCGGTATACCAATCCCACATATGATTGCTGAACCCTTCGGCCAAAGCCCGGTATTGATCATAATTCACCAGCTGCGCTTTTCTTGTCCAGTCGGCTATATCATATATCTTACCAAACAGGTCAACGTATTGTTCGTAGCTAATGTATTTATGATACTCCCAAACCGAGTCTACCGTTTTTTCATAATACTGCGGAAACTGCATATTGGCCGGTGGAATGAACCGTTGTAATGAAACATAATCGCCCACACCTACCGATCCTACTTCTGAATTAAAGGGATAGGTACGGTGTTCCCAAAAATGTTTCGGGTCCTGAATACCGTAGGGGCCATCGCCATTTCCACCCAATGAATTATACGACATATCGTCGCTGTTTGAATAATCAACAAACCAGCGGGTACTATCGAGCTTGGGAAGAATAGAATCCTTCATGGACCTCAGAATATCATCGGGCGGCGTTATTTCATTACCACCACACCAAATGGCCAGCGAAGGATGGTTACGTACCATTTTAACCTGGTCAACTACTGAATTCAGGAACAACGCATGATCATTGGGATATTTTCTGCGTGTCCACTGGTCCTCCGATTTTTTAGGATCAACCCAACGGCCATTACAATCGCCCGACATCCAAAAGTCCTGCATCACCAGCAGTCCATAGCGGTCGCAGGCGTTGAAGAACTCAGGCCGTTCGAGTAATGCCCCACCCCATACGCGAATAAGGTTCAGGTTCATATCGCGATGGTAGCGGATCTCGGCATCGTACCGTTTATCTGAAAGGCGCAACATAGCATCGGAGATGATCCAGTTACCGCCTTTTATGAATATTTTTTGTCCGTTCACCGCAATCTGTTTACTGCGGCTGGTGGCATTCCAACTTGTTTGAATTTCACGAACACCGGTTGTTACCGTTTCTTCATCAGATACAGTTCCATTTTCAACAAATTGAAATTTTACGGTATACAAATTTTGTGGTCCATAGCCGCTGGGCCACCACAACCTGGGATTGTTAAGCTGATACGCCGGCAGGTTCACTTCTTTTACTTCACCAGGTTCAAGCGAAACGTTTTGTTTAACCGTTTGCCCATCTATAAGATATTGCAGCACGCCTTCTTTCTTTTTATCGGTAGCGTTCTGCAGTTCGGCGCTGGCCAGTATTTGTGCAGGTTGCTGTTCGCCTTCTACTTTACGAATACCGGGCACATGCGTTACTATATGCGGGTTCTTTACATTTACCGAACCTGTTTTTTCAATATATACTTTATCCCAAATGCCGGTATTACGATCACGTATAGGTTGAATCCAGTCCCACCCTGCTACATATTGATGCGATACGTTGCGGGCAATAGTACCATCGCCTCCCTGGCCGCCATTGGGATTACCAACCGGGTCAATGGGATATATGATCACTGCCAGGCGATTGGCGCCATTGCTGTTCAGCAAACGCGTAATGTTATAGTTCTGGCGAAGGAACATTCCATAGTGACGTTTGGCATTTACTTTTTTTCCATTGAGGAAAATATCGCAACTGTAGTTAACACCCCTGAATTGCAGCCATACCTGTTCATTGCCTTGCGGGGCTTTTTCAGTAAAGTCTTTTACAAACCAGTAAGTATAATGATCGCGGCCGGTTGTATAAATATCAGGGATCTTTTCATTGTTCATGCCGTAAAATGGATCGGGTACTTTCTTATTATCGAGTAAAGAAGTAAGCACCGTACCGGGTACAGTAGCGGGCATCCAGCTTTTTACAGGATACGACGATACTGAAATTTTTTCGCCGGTTGTTTTTACCGATCCCATGCCAGCACATACCCAACCACTGTTTAGTTCGTACCGGTTCTGGCTTATCGCTGCCTGGGTTGCTAACAGGAATATTAAAGTTATTTTTTTCATTTATCGTTTCTTATGATGTTCTGTCCTATCGTGAAACGGCAAACGTGAAACGTGAAAGGTTCGCGAATTTTTAGATTAATATGCGACCTTGCGCCGCCCGAAACTTATTGCCGATTGCCGATTGCCGATTGCCGATTGCCGATTGCCGATTCACGTTTCGCGCTTACTTCTTACCACCAGATTTTACAGTAGCCACAATCTTCCTGTCTGCTGAATTGCCGCCGGCAAACAAAGTGTAGTTACCCGGATATAATTTCCAGCTGCGGGTAGCAAGGTCCCATTTCTGTAACTCTGCAGCGGGTATACTTAACTGCACCACTTCTTCTGCTCCGGCTTTTACATGTACCCGCTTAAATGCTTTCAGTTCTTTTAACGGCATTCTGTCAACCGCGGGATATTCAACATATACCTGCACCACCTCATCGCCATCACTGCTGCCGGTATTCTTAACCTTTAATGAAAAGGTAAGACTGTCTTTTGCCGTTTTAATGTTGCCTGGCATCTTTTGCCACTCATATGAGAATGAAGTATAACTTAACCCATACCCAAACGGATACTGCACTTTGCCATTGAAATAACGATAGGTGCGCCCTTTCATTGCATAACTGTCGTATGCAGGCACATCGGCAAACGACTGGTAAAAGGTTACGGGCAGGCGGCCAGAAGGGGAAACTTTGCCAAACAGGATATCGGCTAATGCATTACCACCCTGTTCGCCAGGGTACCAGGCCAAAATGATGGCATCGGCATAGGGCTCTATGGCTGAAATATCAACAGCGCTGCCGGCTGTAACCACTGCAATAATTGGTTTATTATTATTCTTCTTACGTAATTCTTTTAAAAAAGCGATGTGTGCAGCGGGCAGGCTCATGTCGGGTTTGTCGCCGCCTTTTGCCGCCAGAAATGCATCACCCTCCTCACCTTCATACACAGGTGTAAGCCCAATAACGGCAACGGTAATATCGGCATTGCCTGCGGCCCATACGCCACCAAAATGTACCGTATCGGTATAATCGCTGCCAAGGTCATATTCAACGCGGGTGCCTGCATCTACGGCATTGGTAATACCTTCTAAAAAGCTAACCGCCCGGTTACTTACACCATGATAGTTACCCAGCAACGCATCCATTGAAGCGGCATTGGAACCTACTACCATTATGGCCGGATACTTCTTTTTATCGAGCGGCAGTATTTGTTTCTCGTTCTTTAACAACACCATACTTTGCTGCGCCATTGTACGGGCTAGTGATGCATGCCAGGCATTGGCCACACTATCGGCGCCATAGTTGTTGAATGGATTAGCAGAAGCATTATCAAAAAATCCCAGCTTTATTTGTGTACGCAAAATATGAGAAAGCGCACTGTCTACTTCTTTCTCCGTAAGCAGCTTTTGATCAATTGCCTTCATAACATCGTTTTGCAATACGCTGGAGCAGTCGAGGCTTACACCGGCTTTGATGGCAGCCGCTGCCACTTCAACACCTGAAGGCATTACTTTGTGGCGAACAAAAATATCATCAAGTGCACCGCAATCGGTAACTACGTGTCCTTTAAAATTCCATTCGTTGCGTAGTATCTGTTGTAATAAAATATTGCCGGTACAACAGGGTTGATCATTTACGCGGTTGTAGCCGCACATAACCGATTCCACACCGGCATCAACCAACGCTTTAAAGGCATACAGGTAGGTTTCGCGCAGGTCTTTTTCATCAACAACGGCATTGAAGGTATGCCGCCCTGCTTCGGGACCACTGTGCACCGCAAAGTGTTTGGCGCAAGCCGATGTTTTTAAATATTTGCTATCGTTGCCCTGCAACCCTTTTACAAAGGCAGTACCCATATGGGCTGTAAGAAAAGGATCTTCACCATAGGTTTCCTGCCCGCGGCCCCAGCGGGGATCGCGGAAGATATTAATATTGGGCGACCAAAAGGTAAGCCCCATGTATTGCAGTCTTCTGTTTTGTGCCAATGACAAATTGTATTTGGCCCGCGCTTCGGTTGAGATCACCGTGGCTGCCTGGTACAACAGATCGTCGTTAAATGTAGCCGCCATTCCAATGGCCTGCGGGAACACGGTGGCAACGCCTGCCCTGGCAACACCATGTAAGGCTTCGTTCCACCAGTTATATGCAGGTATACCCAGCCGTTGTACTTCCTGGCTCCGATAACCCAGCAGGGAGATCTTCTCGGGCAACGTGAGCTGATGCAACAGATCGTTCACCCGTGCATCAATTGGCTGTTGGGTGTTACGAAAGTTTTGAGCTTGTGTTGCAATACCAACGCAGAGACTAAGGGATAATAAAATATTTTTATTCATGATTGAGTTCACAGTTCTTAGTTTTTAGTTCTAAGTTCTTTATATCCGGGACTCGCTATTAACAGTTTCGAGTCTCAAGTTTCGAGTTCGCGAAGCTGTATTCTGTATTCGCTTTAGGCTTACAGCTTTAAGCTTTCGGCTTGCTACTTTACGCTTTTCAGCTCAGCTAAAACAGGGGTAGCTACCGTCTTAATCACTGGCTGTATTTTATCATTCAACTGCTCAAACACAGTGATCTGGTTTACGCCTTTCTTCAACCAGCACCCGGGCAAATACAATGTTTGTTGTGGACCCACCTGCCAGTAGCGGCCCAGGTTAATGCCATTCACAAATACAATGCCTTTGCCCCAGCTGTGCATATCGAGGAATACATCGCCCGGTGTAATTACATTGAACGTACCGCTGTATATGGCAGCTTTTCCTTCTTTTTGTTTACCGGCCGATACAATGGGCGCTTTATCGAATGGCAGTTTATACATATTCCAACCACCGGTGATCTCCATATCGTTGATAAGCACCGGTGAAATAATGCCTTTGTTGTTATGGACTATTTCACTGCCATAATTAATACGGCCCATATTCTCAACCAATATCTCCAGCGTACCATTAAAAGGAATATCTATTGTTGCTGAGTATTCCTTATTCACCCGGTTTAGCTCAGCCAATTTCTTTCCATCAACATATACCACGGCATAATCGCGCAGGCCTTTTACCTGCAGCGTACCCTGTATGGGTTGTGTAAACCGTTTGCTGTACAGTACATAACCATGCCCCTGGTTCAGAGCTTCAAAGGTTAAAGGTGTATCGGATACAACCGGTTGTAATGTCTTTTTCCACTCAAAAACATCCATTGACTTATTTAACTGAATAGCCGGTAAGGTGATCACCGGTATTTTGGCAGGAACTTCGGGAACGGAATATTTTACATGCTGTTTTATCAACTCCCGCACAGCCAGGTATTTTGGTGTTGCCCAACCAGCTTCTGAGATGGGTGCATCATAATCGTAACTGGTAAGGTCAGGTTGAATATCGTGGTCTTTGTCGTAATTGGCGCCAGAGGTAAAGGCGAAGTTGGTACCGCCATGCACCATGTAAACATTAAAGTGCACACCATTCTTCAGGTACTTTTCTACTTGTTGAGTAACCTGCTGTGTACCGATGTTTGGAAAAGGCTCAGCCCAATGACTTAACCAGCCGGGATAATATTCCGCCACCATATACGGGCCTTCATTGTTATGGTATTTGTTCACCACCTTCTTCAGGTTCTCCACATTATCTTCGCCATTGGCCGCAGGCAATACGCCGGGCAATGAACCACCTTCGAACAACCAACTGCCATCGGAAGTAAAGAATGGACCAGTAAGGCCCGAACCGATCAACAATTGTTGTACGGCTTCATTGTATTTACGATGTTCTGCCAGGGGAATGTCTTTCCGTTGTGATACATAAGAGCCAAACTCGTTTTCAACCTGCACCATAATAATGGGACCGCCATTACTTACCAACGAACCTTTCACCTGCTCGGCCAGTTTGTTGATGTATGTTTTGCAGGAATCTAAAAACGGTTGGTTGTTAGCACGGATCACCAGGTTTTTATCTTTTGTCAACCACCAGGGATAGCCGCCGAATTCCCATTCGGCACAGGCATACGGGCCCGGGCGCAATATTACAAACAATCCTTCTTCTTTTGCAATGCGAAGAAATTCCCTGATGTTGTGATTACCCGTTGTAAAATCCCACACACCGGGAGCCGTGTTATGATAATTCCAGAATACATAGGTGGCTACGGTGTTCAAACCCATAGCCTTTATCATTTTTAACCGGTGGCGCCAGTAAGGCGCCGGAATGCGGGCATAATGCATTTCGCCCGAATGTATTTGCACGGGTGCACCGTCGTATATAAACTGCCCGTTCTTTACTTCAAATGAATGGGCTTTTTGAGCTATGGCCATTCCTGAGATCAACAAAGCTGTCAAGCCTAACAGAAACCCTCGCATCATTGCTTATTACAGTTAGTTTTTATAAAATGATTAATACAATGCCACATTCGAAATAAGCGGGCAGGCTTTTGAAGCCGTAATATTAATACGCACTTTGCCTGCTCTTACCGGTGTTAATTTTAAAATGCGTTTATACCCTATTGTGGTACCAGCTGCAACCTGTTGCCAGGCATCGTTATTCCATACCTCCACGGTAAATGATTTTACCCGTTGCCCCAGTTTTATATACTCCTGCAGCATAACATATTTTATTGTTTGCACTTTACCCGTGTTCACTTCCAGCGAAGCAGTGGTTACATCATCATCAGTTGCCCAATAAGTGTCGGTGCTGTTATCCACAGCATTTGCTGCTGCATAAGAACCGGCTTTACCACGAACGTTGCTGGCTGTTGCAGTAGCACCTGCAGCCTTGTTCTTTCCTAATTCGCGGTTTAAAATATTACGAAAGCCATATAATGATTTGATATCTTTTTCATGAAATAATCCGCGCTGGTCGGGCGGTACATTAAGTAGCAAAACCGAACCACGACCTACTGAGGTGAGGTAAATATCAAATAACTGCTCAGGTGTTTTTACCAGTGAATCTTCTTTTTTATGATAGAACCAACCCGGCCGTATACTAACATCTACTTCAGCGGGTATCCAGGCAGTACCATCTTCAGATCCTTCGTTCAATAACTTTTCAATACCTGCTTTACCTGCATATATTGTATCGGGCGAAATAGTGTTCCAGTTTGTTTCACCGGCAACACCTCTTTCATTACCTACCCAACGTACGCCCGGCCCTGCATCGCTAAAGAATATCACATTGGGTTGCATTTGCCTTACCATGCTGAGGGTAGTTGGCCAGTCATAATAATTCTTGCCATCTATCTTTCTTTTTTCATTTGCGCCACCGTAATAACCATCGCCGCCATTGGCGCCATCGAACCACATTTCAGTAACAGGCCCGTAACCGGTAAACAATTCTTTTAACTGGTTGCGGTAATAAGTAACATACTCAGGCGTGCCATAATCGGCGCGGTTCCTGTCCCACGGAGAAAGGTATACGCCAAACTTCAACCCATATTTTTTACAGGCATCGGAAGCTTCTTTTACAATATCGCCTTTGCCATTCTTATATGGACTGTTCTTTATATTGTGTTCAGTATATTTGGTTGGCCACAAACAAAACCCATCGTGGTGTTTGCAGGTAAGTATCATTTGTTTAAAACCCGTTTCCTTTAATACACGCGCCCATTGCATGGCATCGGTACCGGCGGGGTTAAACATCTTAGGACTTTCATTCCCATACCCCCATTCCTTATCGGTAAATGTATTGATGGTAAAATGTACAAATGCATTGGTTTCCATTTGTTGCCAGGCTAATTGCGCTGGTGTTGGCACCGGGCCAACAGGCACGGGTGGGTTTACCTGGGCATGGGCTGGTAACATTGCAACAGACATGAATGCTGCCGCTGCTATTAAGCTAATTCCTTTTCTTATTATCATACAAGCTGCTGGTTATATTTAGTTAGAAGGTAGGCGGGTCGCTCTTGCAGAGCGGCCCGCCTTTATTTTATAAAGCCCAGGGTGAGCATCCGCCAGCTGGCGGATACCCACCCTTTTAGTCTAATGCAACAACAAATTCAAATGCCAGGGCCGGGTAACCTTTCAGTTTTTGTACAGCTGGCGGCAGGGTCACTATTATTTTTTCGTTCTTAATGGTATACTTCACGTTAGTGCCGGTTGACAACAATTTTATTTTTGAACCATTGGGTGGCACATTGATATCCCATTCAATGGTTTTGGGCATTGGCGCATTCTCATCGAGCAGGGCCAATGCATACACTGAATGCCCTTTTGATTGGGTGAAATACACGTTGCCGCTTTTATATCCCTGAATAGGCCGGGTGTTGTAAATAGCAGCGCCGTTTGCTTTTAACCAGTTGCCTATCTCACCCAGGCGTTGTACAACCGCTGTATCTAACGTACCATCTGGTTTTGGGCCTACACCCAACAAAAGGCTACCGCCTTTGGCAACCACTTCAATCAACTGATGAATAACTTTAGACGAAGATTTCAATTTATCGGTTGGCACATATCCCCAATTATCACCAAGGGTTATGCAACTTTCCCAGGGATTTTCGAGTTGCTTATCGGGCACCCGTTGTTCGGGGGTTTGGTAATTTTCATAAGGGCCATGCACTGTTCTGTCAACAATAAGCAAACCGGGTTGCGCTTTGCGGGCCATGGCAGCAATAGCAGGTATATCAACATCCTGGCTCCAGGCCGGAATATTGGCACCCCAGTTACGCACTTCTTCGGTTACGGTTTCCAATGGCCGTACCCAGCCACCATCGAGCCAAAGAATATCCATGGAACCATAATCATGCATCAGCTCACTGATTTGGTTGTAGGTATATTCTTTAAACTTATTCCAACGCCAGGGATGTTTGCGAATATCATAGTTATTATTGCGGTCGGGTGTGGCATACATAGGCCACCAGTAATATGGGCAATGCCAGTCGGGTTTTGAAAAATAGGCGCCTATCATTAACCCCTGCTTACGAAATGCATCGAAAACATATTTGGCTACATTGGCCTTTGGGTTGCTGGCAAACGGCCCATTGCTGATCTTAAAGTCGGTTTCTTTTGTATCGAACATACAAAAGCCATCGTGGTGTTTTGTAGTGAACACCAGGTAACGCATACCCGCATCTTTTGCGGCCTGCGCCCATTGATCGGGATTAAACTTAACAGGATTAAAATCTTTCTTCAGGCCCCAATACCAGTTTTTGAAATCGGCATAGTTGCTATTGGTATCGCGCGATACCCAATCTTCAGAGCACAAGGCCCACGATTCAATCATGCCGGGCACAGCATACAATCCCCAATGGATGATCATACCAAACTTCTGATCGCGCCAGGTTTCCAGTTTTTCCTTTACAGCGGGATCAGTGGGCCATTCATATTTGGTTGATTGCGGATGTACCTGTTCCTGCGCTTTGGTATTGCTGCATAAAATGAGTAAAACAAGAATATACAATGAAACACGCGTCATAAACAGAAGCTGGTTTTGTTATTTTTAATAATTCTGTGTTTCGATGGCTATAAATACTGGTAACGGATATCACCTTGATATAGGGGGGTCAAAACTAAGTACTGGACGCAAATTTTCAACGATACTTACCGGATTTTAAAAAGTTCCCCAATTCTGGCTTTTATTTAACATCCCAAAAAACCTTTCCTGTTCGCACATCCTTATCTTTTACGGATGCATAGTTTGTATTATATGAGGTTTCGCTTGAAGGATACACCAGCCGTGAAGGCGGTGCCTCGTAACCAGGCAGGGTAGATGGATAAAATTGTAATACCGGTTGTTTTGTTCTGCGACATTCGGCCCAGCCCTGTACCGATTGCAGAAAACCAAAATGCACCCACTTCTGGATCCAGATCTTCGCAAGCAATTCGTTTGTTGTTCCGGTATATTTTACTTGATCGTTCTGTAAAAAATTGTCAATAGTAGCAACCGATGGCGGCCGCAACGGCATACGGGTAGTTGTGTTCAGGCTATTGAGGTAGTAATAAAAGAATACCGACTGCCGAACAGCTGTTTCATAGGCCTGTTTTGCATTGCCCCCACCCCAGCGTTCCCAGGCTTCTGCTTTTAAAAAGTTCACCTCGGGGGCGGTTATTACAATACCGGGTAATTTATTATTGAACAAAAACGTAGCAGAATCAAGAATAGCATACCGGCCCAGGTTTACCTGTTGCTGCTCGGCATTAAAGTTTACCGGCAGGCCATTGTAGTCGGCATTGGGAATAAACTGATCGCCTTCGGTACGGCCATACTTATCGAACATCACCGGTATGCGCGGATCATTGGCAGGTTTCATTACCGTATTTAACAAATGATCGGGTGCCGAATAATTGTATACTTCCGAAAGCGCCAAATGCAGATCATCGGCATAGGTTGTAAGCGGTTGTAACAGCACGTCGGTTGTCATTGGCACATAACCACCTGTTCCATCAATCAGCGGGTACACATCGGCATTGTTAATGATATTCAACACTGCGGCCTTTGCATTATTTTCATCAACAAAAGACGATCGCATCAACAATCGCAATCGTAATGAATTGGCATACCGTTCCCATTTATCAAACTGCCCATTCAGCATAATATCCTGTTTTGAAAAGGCAGCCTGCACATTCGCGGGTAATGTTGTGGTGGAGAAATAAAGCGCGGCATTCTTCAATCCATCAAGAATGAGGCTATATACTTTGGCTGCACTATCAAATTGGGGCATCATAACCGAATTTGATGTATTCACACGGCCTGCTTCGCTAAAAGGTATATCGCCCCACAGGTCAACCATTTGAGCAGCCTGATCGTACATGATCACTTTTGCCGCCATTAAAAAAACTGTGGCATTCGCTTTCTGCTGGTCATTTTCTATTGCATCATACAGCGACTCAATTAATCTATAGTGCGCCATAATGCCGCCATTGGCGCCGTCGGCCGCAGCGCCCGGGCGATAAAAATCGTTCCACCTGTCTTGCGTATAACCTGCGTTTTGCTGGTAGGCCGTAGTATAATTCAAATAACCTACAGATTGCGAATACACCCCCGAATGCAAGGCAATAAAAGTGCGCACATTCCAGTAAGAGGGTCGCACCCGGTCATTGTTCAGCATTTCGGTAAAGAATTTCTCAATAGAGGGCTGCACCGTTTGATCGGGATCGTAATACAGCTCAGCCAACCGTTTGCGGCAGCTTGTTGCAGCTGCCACCAACAGTAATATAATTGGAATTATATGAAGTGCCCGTTTCGTCATTTGTTAGAAATCAAAATTTACCGAAAACCCAAAACTTCTGGTGGCGGCCATAGAACCTTCATCCACACTTTGCCTTATCCAGTTACTGCCAATGGCGGCTTCGGGATCAATGTTCTTCAACGTACGGTAGAAATACAACAGGTTTCTGCCAATAAGCGAAAAACGGATATTATTAAAGTGCATTTTGCCAGCCACTTTAGCCGGCAGCGAATAACCCAATACTACTTCCCGTAATTTGATATAACTGTTATTTACCACAACACTTTCATTCACCGCCGAAGCGCCCCAAATAAATGTGTTCATGTAATAATAAGCAGCATCAACTATCTGCGTATTTTCTTTTCCCGATACCGTTACACCGGGTAATATTACTCCATCGTGATACACTTTGCTACCATCGGGCGACTGGGCCTGGTGGTTGGGTAATGCTATTTTTTCACCGCCATTGTTTATATAGTATGGTAACCCGCCATGTTCCGCATCTCTGTATTGCAGCGTGCTCTTATACATTCCCGCGCCGGTATTGTATTTCAATGGCGGCGATACCATTTTGCCGCCAAGACGATAGTCGATGGCACAATCAAACGAGAACTTTTTCCAGCTAAAGGTATTGAACCAGCCACCGGTAAGCCGTGGCATTACATTCCCTACTTTTTCGTACCGGTTGTTGTCTATTACATACAAACCATTTGAACCAATTATATAGTTACCATCATTATCTTTCAGGCGGGGATATACATATATGTTACCTACCGTTTCTCCTTCCTCGGCCACTATTCTTACCGCATTTTGCTCAGCTTCATAAAACACAATATTCTTTACACCCGCTGCCAGTTTGCTTACCACAGATTTCGATAGCGATACATTCAACTGGCTTGTCCATTTAAACTGTTTGCCCACCAATGGATAAGCATGCAATCCCATTTCAACGCCATTGCTTTTTAGCTCACCGGCATTTACCAGTTTGGTCATGGCGCCAGAACTTGATGGAACACTTAGTTGTACAATTTGGTTAACCGTGCGGCTATTGAACCAGGTAATATCAAAACCTATGCGGTTCCTGAACAACATAGTCTCCAGCCCTACTTCCAATTCGTATTTATTCTCGGGACGAATATCATTGTTACCGGCATTTGTTTGCGCATTTAGTGCAGCAACCGGCCCGGCCAATGTAGAAAGGGTGGTTTGTGTAAAGGCAACAGGTGAAGTATAAGCGGGCGGGGCATTACCTACAATTCCTATGGAGGAACGCAGTTTACCAAATGATACCCACGATGGCAGGTTGAGTACCTGGCTAAAAATAAAACCGGTATTTATGGAAGGATAAAAATAGCTGTTCTTCCCCGGCGGTAAAGTAGAAGAGTATTCCTGCCTGCCGGTACCTTCAAAAAATAAATAGTTTTTATAAGCCAGGTTAAAAAAGCCAAGCCAGGCATATTTCAGAATGGCGCTTCTATCGGTAACCGACTTTACCGGGTGATAGGAGTTCTCAAGGCTAAACCAGTTCTCTTCAACCAGGCCATCGGTTGTTTCGTTCGACTGATCGTTGTAATTCTCTTTGCGCGACTGGAACCCACCCGTTACCGAAGCGCTCCAATTGTTGTTCCATTTTTTTGACCAGGTTAATAATCCATCACCATAAAAAATGGAGTACCGGCCATTGGCCAGTTTGAACTGCCCCGTACTTTTATTGGAGGAATTATAAATAACCGGGTATTCATTGTATTGCCGGGTTTCGGTGCGCAAACCGGTAAGATCATTTCCGATGCGCGCCCTTAGCTTAATATGTTTGTTTATATCATAATTGAGGGTAACGCTGTTGAGGAAACGGTCCTTATATTCATCTTCACTATTCTTCAACTGCATCCACAACAGATCGAGCATTTCAACTTTTACATTATAGCGCAATGCTTCGGCCGGGTTGCGTTGCGACTGGTTCCAGGGCACCCATTTATAGCCTTCGCTGGTTTGATATTTATTGAACACCACGCTCATATCTTCGCCCCGGCTGTAAAAACCAGCGTAGGCCGCAATGATGCGCGTTAACTGGTATGGCCGGTTATGCACTTTGCTGGTAAAAAAATTCGAGATCACATCTACATTCAATTTATCGGTGATCTTTATATTGCTGTTAAGGTGAAATGTATTCCGCTGAAGATCGCCACCCCGTTGTATACCCTTATAATCATTACGGGTATAAGAAAGCCGGTACGAGAACTTATCGGTTTGATTAGCTACAGATGCATTGAAAATTGAATTGAATCCGGTGCGGTATAATTGGCGGTAGTTATTCTCATGCGCTTCATAGGGACGCATTTGCCCGTCCCACCAGGGCACTTCATGACCATCGAACTTTGGACCAAACTGTGCATAGGCTGTAAAGTTTGGTCGAAGGTCATCGTTCACCCCATCGCCATTGAGGTCAACAGGGATCCAGCCCTCTTCTGTGGCGCCTTCCGATAAATTGGTGGCCCTATCGGCCCCGGCACCATATTCGGTTTGGAATTTTGGGAGGAATGCCGCCTGTTCAATGGTATTGGTATAATTTACTGAAACCCCTAAGCGCTTTTTAGGTGTGCCTTTTTTTGTAGTGATCACCACTACCCCGGCAGCAGCTTCTGAACCATATAACGCCGTAGCGCTGGCCCCTTTTAAAATGGTGAGGTTATCTATATCGGCAGGATTGATATCGAGGATGCCATTGCCGCGAATACGTTGATCGACCCAATAACCGCCATTATTGATACCGGCAATGCCTTTTTCATTGGTATTGCGAATAACAATACCATCTACCACGTACAAAGGCTGTGCGTTAAAGTTGAGGGAGTTAACACCACGTATTTGCACCTGTACCGCACTGGTGGCGCCACCCGGCGCCGTATTGATCAACACGCCCGGCGAGCGGCCATATAAAGCAGAAGCAAAATTGGTATTACCGGCCGCAGTAAGGTCTTCGGCTTTTACCGTGCTTAATGAATAACCTAATGAGCGGGAATATTTATTTACACCCAATGCGGTTACCACTACTTCGTTCATCATGTTCTCAATTAGCGATAGCTGGGCATTTACATGAGTGATGGCATTTGAATTATTGAGAGGAATTTCCTTCTTCTCATAACCCACACTGGTTAATTCAAGCACTTCGCCTTTATAACCTTCTATTTCAAATTCACCTTCGGCATTGGTAGTGGTGCCACGGCCGGCGCCTTTTATGCCAATACTTACATTTACCAGGGGTTTCCCTTCCATATTGGTAACGCGGCCTTTTACCAGTTGCATTCGTTTTTCTATTGACCCGTGTTTAGGTGCAGTAGTGGCAGGAGCAATAGTTTTATTTGGTGGTGGTGCTGTGGGCGCGGTTATAATGACAAATGTTTTATCATTTATCTTTTTATAACCCAGTGCGGTTGGTTGTAACAATTCTTCAAGTATCTGTTCAACCGGCCGGTTATTATTAATGACCGGTTTAACCAATACTTCTCCAAATGACTTATCGGAAAAAAGAAAGTAAATGCCTTTTGATTGATTGAGTTGTTTCAGTATAGATAAAAGAGGTTGGCGGGCAATGGTATCCTTTGCCGGTGTTGCTACGCCTGCATGTAAAGATTTACGGGGAGTTTTTTTACGGCTCAATGATACAGCATCCTGTGCATAGGCACCGTAAATGAGTAGCAAAGCAGCCATTAAAAACCAGCCCCGGAAAGATCTTTCCGAGCCTTTTTTCCTCATACGCAGATTTTAAGACCAAAACCTGCCTGGTTGTTTACTTTTTCCTGATCAGGATCTCGTCTTCCAGTTTTATAACTTCATATTCAGGTAAGGCATCAACTGCCTGAACAAATACATCCAGGTTATCATTGAGTATGATGCCAGAGATCGTTCCGGCTGCGCAGCTATCATCAGCCAGGGTAACCTTTATTCCATATAATTCGGTTACCAGTGATGCGACCTCTTTCATAGGAGTATTGTCAAACATAAACTTGTGTTCTGTCCACGCCAGAACCGGTGCATTGTTAATAGCTTTCTTTTGAATACCGGTATTATTGAACTCAATGTAATCGCCGGGCTTCATATTGAGTTGCTGCCCGTTGTGCTGAACGGTAACGCTGCCTTCTTTCAGCAAAACGTTGTTCTTATTGTTCCTGCTGATCACATTGAACTGGGTACCGGTAACTACCACATCGAAATTTCCGGTGTGTACAATGAACTTTGTTTTTTGAGCTGTTTTCTTTACATGGAAAAAGGCTTCTCCTTTAACCCAAACTTCGCGATCTGAACCTTCGCGCCAGTTCCTATAATTAAGGGTAGTATTGGCATTAAGCATTACCTGAGAACCATCGGGTAAAACAGACTGCCGGGTTTCCCCATAGGCGGTTTGTAAAATGAGTTTGCCTGAAGTGTGAGAGTAGTATTGCCAAACTCCGAGTGAAGTTAAGAAAATAATTGCAGCAACAGCCCACCACTTATATTTTTGGGGCCTTATTGAAACAACGGGCGGTAAAGACTGATGGCCGTCAATATCCACAGTGGCGTTCATAAGCCGGGCCTCAGCATTTTTTAACCGCTGCACATCAACCGGTTGTTCTTTAATAGTAATATTTTGAAGCACTTGTACCGCTTCATCAACCAGTTTTCTTTGTACAGGGTCGCTGGCTATACTTTTGTTCCATTTTTCTGTGGCTAAAGGATCGGTTTTAAAATACCACGCCAAAAAACTCTCATCGCTAAGTAGTTTTTCAATAGTATTATTCGTTACATCCATGTTATAGGTTTCGCTTCTAAATTTAGTACTGCAAAGTCATTCTTTGTAATCATATTTTTACGCTTTTTTGTGTTTTTCAAATAAAACATATCCTAAATTCACATTTGTTTCTGTTTCATACTCACAAAACTAACTTAGCTTATAACAACTTGATACCCAACCAGCCCGATATAGCATTATGGGAGGCCTATCAAAAAGGCGATCACGATTCGTTTGCTTCATTGTTCCGTCGCTATTACGAACCGCTGGTGCATTATGGCAGTAAGCTTACCAACAGCAATGATGTTTTGGAAGACTGTATTCAGGAACTCTTTACCGAACTATGGCAGAATAAAAGTCAAACGCAGGTTCAATCGGTTAAAGCATATCTGTTCAAGTCGCTCAAATACAAGCTGTACCGGGCCAACCAGCGCAAAACGGCCGGGCCTTTTAATGAAAATCACAGTGATATCTTATTTGAACTTAGTCATGAGACCCTGATGGTGGGCCGTGAACAGGATGCAGAAAAAACGGCCCGGGTGCTGCAGGCGCTTGGCCAGCTATCGAACCGTCAGAAGGAGATCATTTACCTTAAGTTTTACCAGGAACTTAATTATGATGAAGTAAGCGAGATCATGAACATTAATTACCAGGCAGCCCGTAACCTGTTGTACCAGTCAATTAAATCATTAAAAAAGCTGTTGACCACTTTAACCTTCTTTTGCTGCCTGTTCTTCTAAAATATACTATTTCTTTTTGCTTAGTTTTTCTTTCAACACACCCCAAAAGCTTCTTCGCTCGTAGGTCCTTTTATACCAATCAATATCGTTTTGAAAATATGTAATATCGTTCAATAGTTTATTTATAAGCTGGCGATGGCCTTCCTTATCTTCTGCACATTGCGTCAGTTTTTCTTCCAGTTGCTCTATTTCAATTGACCTGTTCGTAAGTTCTGCTTTATATTTTGCTATTTCTTCTTTTTGCTCATCGATGGTCTTTTGCTTGGCTTCCAGCTCCTGTAAAAGATACCGGCTTATTTGCTCAAGCTTTTCATTTACTTGTTTATAAGAAGAATCGTTTATGGCATGGCCGTTAGTTACATGTTTCGCACCGTCATTCCTTTCTACAAGTCCGTTTATAGTAATATCCATAAGTGATCGTTTATACTTTTATTATACTCTTTGGTACAGATTACGGTACAGCGAACAGGTAGCATCTACATTAAATTCTTTATGGCAAAGCCACCCTGAGTATTCGCCCATTACACGTAACATGGCGGGGTTATTATAATATTGAAAGATCTTTACAACAGCTTCCTGCTTATTGGTGAACAAATCGCCATTTAACCCCTTTCTTACAATGTCGCTGTTTCCAATACAATCCTTTAACAATACCGTTTTGCGCAGCGACAGCGCTTCCAAAACGGAAAAAGACAAACCTTCGTATTGCGATGTTGATAAATATAAATGGGCGCTGTTTATCAACTTCAAAACCTCAGTTTGGGGAATCCAGCCGGTTATGGTGATATTAGGGGAGGTAAGCAAATGCCTGTGCTCCCCATCGCCCACCCAAATAAACTCAAACTGATCAAAATCATTTAAACTGGTAGCTATTTCGTTAAAAAGCGCCGGGTCTTTTTGCTGCACAATACGGGCGCTTGTCACAATCCTGAACTTTTCAGTTTTTGCCGGCGTAGCCGATGCAGGGTGCTGGTTACTATTAACCGCAATACCATTGTTTATGTTCAATGCTTTTATACCCAGTTTGCGATAAGCGTTTTGTTCCGAAAGGGAACTGCAAACGACTTTTCCGCCCAATGCGTACCCCAGCTTTTCAAACATTTTATACACCATGTTAATTGCATTCATATTACTTAACAAAAAGGGGGCGCCATTGGGTGTATATATTACATTGGAAATATTCATTAACCGGCAGGCCAGCCTTCCCAGAAAGCCGCTTTTAGAAGAATGTAAATGAACTGCATCAACCTTTTGCTGCGCCTTCAGGGTCTTCAACAACTGGCATAATT
Organism: Niastella sp. OAS944; assembly: GCA_024809215.1. GTDB lineage: Bacteria > Bacteroidota > Bacteroidia > Chitinophagales > Chitinophagaceae > Niastella. Next base: position 2,108,139 of record JANUBW010000001.1, read on the forward strand.
CAACCAGGGCAGCTGTATCTTTTACCAGGCTGATACTTCGCTGCGCCGAGCGCCAGCGAATGAATTGCACATTATCTTCAGGGAAGAATTTTATGATCTCTGCCGAACGCATCACATACTCCCGCTCCCCATGAATGATAATATGTTGATCATCGCGCAGATTTTGTACAATCGATTGAACAAAGGCCGCTATACCACTAGCAAAAGGCTCTACTACATGTACTATCTTCATATCCTAATATGTTCTAAGGTCAAGTAAATTCAGTAAAGTATAATTTGCCCATGGTCTTTTTAAAGTATTAATAGTACGCTTGCACCCCACAATACCGTTGGGTGCTAATGGTATATTACCGTGCACAACCCATTCGGGTGCATACATTAAATTACAGTTTATATGGAAGCTGCTACAGACCAGCTTTCTGGCTTTCCAATGCCCTGATTGGGGAGGGTATCGATGTTCATAGATTGACCGCAGCTATGGCAGCCTTGCAGTTGCTGCCATTTTTGTGCCTATTGTTCTTAAAACTTCCCTTAAAAGCGGTTTAAGTCAAAGACCCTTTACTAACTCTTTTATTGTTAGGCAGTTATTATTTTATTACGATATACATTTAATTTGAATTCATTACCTAAAAAGCAAATAAGAGAAGGCTTTTCTACATATTAAAATTTACCATGCCCGGCCGATTGCCAATTTCAATACAACTCAAACAAAGCTTCAATCTCCACCGGTATATTATCGGGCAGTGAACCAAAGCCAACAGCGCTGCGAACCCCAATACCATTTTCTTCGCCCCATATTTCGGCAAACAATTCACTGCAACCATTTATAACATAAGGATGCCGTTCAAAATCGGGCGTACAATTTACCATACCCAATACTTTTATCACCCGCTTTATTTTATCGAGGCCGCCTAATTGGGTCTTTATTGTCGATAGCATCGTTAATCCTACCTGCCTGGCGGCCAGCTTTCCTTCTTCAATAGTTAACTCGCTGCCAATACGGCCAATGATCAACGATCTGTCTTCCCGCACCGGTCCATGGCCCGATAGATAAAGATGATTGCCATCTATAAGGCAGGGTTTATATACCCCCTTTGGCAAAGGGGCAGGCGGTAATATCAATCCCAGTTTGTTGAGTCTTTCTTCTGCATTCATATGATCCATGTTTGAAGTGGAAATACAATTTAAACAAGAAAGTGCAGATGCGGTTAACATTGCACAACATTTGCAATTATTGTTATTTATGCTTGCCAGTGCCAAAAAACTAAATTCGGCAATGCACATGCGTGCCGATATGAACAGCATCGACTATTTAATCACAGAACTTGCGCCCAACAGTGATGAATTACAGGCATATAAATCACAAAATGTTACACTTCTTTAATCTCTTTTTAATTCTGGTGTGATGTTTGCCTGTAGAGATTCTCCTTAATCAATAACCGAAGTAACGATCTGCTTTTTGGGTGTTACACCCAATCACCACCCCTGTTAATGCATTTAATTACTCTACACCGTTAGTGGTGCAGGCATTGTATTGTGCATATATAATAACCATTTGTATTATTAAATAACATAAAGCCTTAAAAACATCTCTTATGAAAAAAACGCTGTTACTGCACCTGCTATCAGGTTTATGCCTGTGTGCATTTGCCCAGAAAACAGTTTACATTCCCAATGCCTTTTCTACCGACGCCGCGCTTAAAACCTGGTCGTGGGATAAATCGTACCAGTCGGCCAACTTTGTTTTATTCTGGGGGAATGTGGTAGGTACCAGTCCGGCCACTTATTCCGATGCTAATCTTCGTTTTAATCCTCAGTCGGTATGCGATACGTTGGAAACGATCTACACGAAATATATTTCTGATCTCGCTTTTTGTTCCGATGCTGCTACCAAAAACCTGGGTAAGTACAAACTTATTATTGTAATGAACGATACCTGGGGTATTACCGGCCAGCCCAGCGGCTGGGCATTTGGTGGTACCTATGAAGGTGTAATTGGCGCCATGTGGGTACACCCCAATGCCACCCGCGATGGCGGCGTTATAAGTCACGAGCTGGCACACTCGCTGCAAGGCATGATCTCTATTCAGGAAAATACTACCCGTGGTGGTTTTAACTGGGATCCCGCCGGTTTCTTTTGGGAAGGCCACGCCAATTTTATGCGCACGCAAATGTATCCGCGTTTTGCCAGCGACGATCTTCCCCGGTATATGGGCACCAGCATGTTCCACTGGAGCTCAACCCGCCATCACTACGATAATTTCAAATTGTTGTTCTATATGCAACAACTGGATGGTATTACCATGGTAAACAGGTTATGGAAAGAATCCGTTGCCAACGAGCACCCCATTATCACCTACCGCCGGTTAAAAGGTTATACCCAGGCCCAGTTGAATGATTTTGTTTATGACTATGCCAAACGTGAAGTAACCGCCGATTATACCGTTAACAATTTTGGCGCTATTATCAGGGCCGAAATGACAAGGCTCAAAAACGATGAGCCCCATTATATTTGGCGCTTGCATACCCTGCTTACACAGCTTAATGCCACTACCGGAAGGTACCAGGTGCCCGATGCCTTTGCACCACAGGATTATGGCTACAATATTATTCCACTATATACCACCTGCAGCAACCGTACCGTGCATGTAAAATTTAAAGGCCATACCGAAGCCAACAGTACTGCAGGCTGGCGCTATGGTTTTGTAGCTGTAAAAGCAGACGGGGCCACCGTAAGATATGGCACCACGTATGCCGATAACGAAGGCGAAATAACATTTCAATTGAATACCGATGAAGCACAATTATACTTAGTAGTAATGGGCGCGCCCACCACACACACATCTTACGTTTGGGAACCGGGCTATCCTAAAATAAAAAGATATCCCTATGAACTGCGTATCGAAAATGCCGTACCCGAAGGCTATCAGGCAACCTATCGTTCGCAATACAAAACGAATGGACGTATTCATGCTAATGGCGGTGGCTGGGTAGCCAATACAGCCACAGTTGCCAGCACGGTATATGTTGGGCCAAAAGCCATTGTAAGGGGTAATGCAAACATCTCGGGCAATGTACGTATAGATGGTACCGCCTGGGTTGAAAGCGCTACGGTTAGAGATAATGTAGTTATCGATGGCAACGCCAATGTATGGATGGGCACCTATTCGGGCAGCGCGCATATTACCGATAATGCTGTATTAAACCAATGTACTGTTTCGGGAACGGTGCTTGTTAAACAAAATGCATTGGAATGGGGTGTTACATTGGGTAATGCAGTTGTGCTTGGGGGCGATGCCGAAATTGGCAATTGCTCAACCAGCGGAACTTACTTGCAGGTACCACATGGCAACAATGGCCGGGCCGATTGCGATGGCAAAGGCGCTGCTGATGCCAGCAATGTTGATGTAAATGCCGCTATCACTTCTTTTACTGATGTAGAAATGGCTTTAACCGCGCCTATCGGTTGCGCTATAGATGTATTATCATTAGATGAAAAACCGGTAACGGCTTCAAAACCGTCGGGCAACGTTATGCCTGTGGTGCTTGTTTATCCAAACCCGGTAAAAACTTCCTTTACGGTTAAGTTGGATAACTTCAATACCAAAGCGCTTGTTTCACTGTTTCTGTTCGATACACAGGGCCGCGAAGTATTAAGAAAGGATATAAAGACCGCCCGTAGTGTTACTATAAATACAAGTGAAGGGTTGAAACAGGGGATTTATTTTTTAAGAGTAATAGCTGGTGAAAAGGAGTATATGCAGAAAATAGTTGTGACTGAGTAAGAGTTATTCAGTTGTTCAGTTATTCAGTTAACTCATGAACTGAATAACTGAACAACTTTGTTACCTACATTCTTATCTTATTCTTCATTTCCTGCTTCTTCTTCAAATTTTAACGGATTCTCCTTCCCAAGAAGCGCCACCGCATCATCCTTCGGCAGTTCCTGCACAGCGCGTAACTTCTTTTCAATTGCTCTTGACCGCACACCAGCCTGCTCAATTACATTGCTGGCTTCCTGTAATTTCTTTTGCGTTTTTTCCAGTATACCGCCAAAGTTGCCAAACTCGGTTTTTACCGCTCCCAGCAACTGCCATACCTCACCCGATCTTTTTTCAATGGCCAGTGTTCTGAAACCCATTTGTAAACTGTTGAGTAAGGCCGATAATGTAGTTGGGCCTGTTATAATGATCTTATACTCGCGTTGAATAGATTCAAACAAACCAGGTGTTCGCAATACTTCGGCATACAAACTTTCGAAGGGTAAGAACAGGATGGCGAAATCGGTTGTATTTGGCGGGTCAACATATTTACTGCTGATGTCGAGCGCGCACTTGCGAATGCCTTTTATAAAGTTCTTTCTTATTTCTTCAATAAGGTCGGGTAATGCCTGGTCGTAGGCATCCATCAATGCTTCAAAATCTTCTTTGGGGAATTTTGAATCCACAGGCAGCCATACCGCTTTATCTTTATCGCCCCGGCCCGGTAATTTAATAGCAAACTCCACCAATGCATTGGAACCTTCTTTTGTTTTTACGTTACGCCCGTATTGATCAATAGTGAGAATTTGTTCCAATATACTTTCCAGTTGATACTCCCCTAACACGCCTCTTGATTTTACATTGCTAAGCACCCGTTTCAAATCGCCTACGCCGGTTGCCAGTTGCTGCATATCGCCCAGTCCTTTATGAACGGCTTCCAGGCGCTCACTTACCAGTTTAAACGATTCACCAAGGCGGGCTTCCAGTGTTTTTTGCAGTTTCTCATCAACGGTTGCGCGCATTTCATCGAGCTTGCGTTCATTGCCGGTTTGCATTTCGGCCATTTTCTTTTCCAGTGTTTCGCGCATTTGATCAAGCCTGAAAGCAATGGCATTGTTTTGCTCGCTTTGTTTGTTAAGCAAAGCATGAAAGCTATCTTTTTGCACCGTGCTGGCGCTTGACATGGTTTGGGTAATAAGCTCACCAAAGTTTTTAAGCGAGGTGGCCAGTTCGGTGCGAATGCGCTGGGTATTATCGCCCGTTTCCTTACGGTTGGTCACCATTTCCTGTTTCACGGCCGCTTCTATGCGGGCTATCTCTGTCATCATATTATCCAGCTTATACTTCATGGCCATGGCATCGGAATTATTTCCGGCATTCATGGCCTTCCAGGCAAACACTAAGATCACGATGCTTATAAGCAACAGAATAACCAACAGTGCTATAACAATTGTTTCCATGGTAATGGTATTGACGGGGTAATTTAAGCAATTGGAACTTAAATAAAATAAAAATGCCCCGGTACGACTACCGGGGCCTACTCTCAACACTTAATATGTAACTTATTTCACATCCCAAAAAATCTTGGTAGATGCATTGTCACCTGCTTTTACAGCCTCATAGTTTTTCGCATTCAAATTCACTTCTGAAGTTGGATACGTTAACCGTGTAGGCGGCTTTATAGAAGATGGTGCAGATGCATCATCGGGGAAAGTCATTTGCGGCAATTTGGTACGGCGATATTCGGCCCATGCCTGGTTAGCCAGTATTACGCCAAAGTCGATCCACTTTTGGGTAGCTATCTTTTCCAGGTTATTGGTACCATAGGCCACTTGTGGTTTTAACAAATACGCATTGATGGCAGCATCGGTAGGCATGGTTTCTTTTGTACCGCCATAATCGCTATTGTTGTTAATACCTATGTAAAACTGAATAGATTGTTTAACACCGGCTTCGTATGCGGCTTTTGCATTTCCACCACTCCATCTCTCATACGCTTCTGCTTTCAGGAAACTTACTTCAGCAGCAGTAAATACAATACCGGGGAACAGGTTATTCTCAGTAAAGGTAGTTGAATCCCAGCTTGCATAATAATTCTTGCTTATTGAGTCTGATACGCGTGATGCGTTCCAGGTATTAAGCACGCCATGGTATTCATTGTTTTTATTTGCATTGAAATAAATAGGCAGGCGGGGGTCAACTGCAGGCGCCATTATTTCTTCTACCATTTTACCTGGTGCATACGGAATTACCTTAAATCCTTCTCTCATATCATTCACCGCAGTTAAAGCACTTGTTTTGTCCTTCGGTTGAATTTTGATGCTCTCGCTGGCAGCATCAATAAGCGGATATTGTGTAGGGTTGTTCAATATGGTTTGCACCAACGCTTTTGCCGTAGTTTCATCTTTATAGGAAATACGCATGGCCAAACGCAATATCAGCGAATTACAATACTTACGCCATTGAGTAACAGAACCCTTATTCACATAATCATAAGTACCCAACTGGTTAAGATAAAAATCAGCAAATTTGGTTGAAGCCAGGTAATCAGAGATACGTTTAAGATCGGTTAAAATAAACGTATATACATCTGCAGCTTTGTCGTAAGAGGGAAGAATGATATTACCTGTTGTATTCAACTGACCTGCTGTTGAAAAGGGGATATCGCCCCAAAGATCTACCATCTGTGCGGCCTGATCGTATACAAAGATGCGTGATGTTTCAAGGAACAACTGGTAACCGGTCTTCTCCCCATCAGTAGACAGTTTATTGTAGTACTTTTCAATTTCACGATACCGGGCCATGGTATTGTTATAAAAGTAATCCCAACGGTCTTTTGTATAGTTAGTTGCCTGCGCATAAACTTTTTCACCCTGGCTGTAGCCTGCCGTTTGGCTGTAAAGGCCCATGGCAGGTATTTGAAACGTAAACAAAAGCCTATACCTTGGTAACACCCATTCATTAAAGAACAATGCGGAATACAGGCTTGGAATTGTGGCAGTAACAGACGCATCGGGCTTCAGGTAATTTTCTTCAAAGTCAGACTTCTTACACCCCGTTACCAGTGTGCCTGCTGCTATAATAAAAAGCGGAATAGCTATAATCAGTTTTTTCATAATTGTCGATGTTTAGCGAATATGTTAGAATGAAACCCTCAGGCTGCCACCAATAGAGCGGGTAGCGGCATTTCCTGCACCGTTTGATGTTCCCTGAGAAACCCACTGGGTACCCACACCTTCTTCAGGATCATAGTACGGTAGATCCTTATGGAAATAGAACAGGTTCCGGCCAAACACAGAAAATGTAAGGTTCTGCGCTTTTATAATACCAGCCACTTTACGGGGCAAAGTATACGACAACGTAATTTCACGCATTTTGATAAAGTCGTTCTTAAATACAGCATCTGCATAGCTGGAATGGTTATCGGCATTTGGACCAGAACCCCATGCATATCTGCTTAAGTAATAATCGGGGGCTTCAACTATGGTCGTATTCTCCTTTCCATCTGCAGTAACGCCTTTCAAAATCATACCATCATCAAATACTCTTTCATTGCCTGGTCCTTTTGCAGTACCTGTAGCAACCTGTATTCTTTTACTACCTGCTGCTATCAGATCATTTTCGTAGTAATATGACACACCACCATGTGCTGCATCTCTTCCCTGTAATGAATTTTTAAACAAACCTGAGCCGGTTCCGTATAACCAGGTAGGTGATACTAGGTTACCGCCAAAGCGAAAGTCAACTACTACATTTAAATTGAAATTTTTATACGAGAAGCTATTGATAAAACCACCGTTTACTTTGGGTTGCAGATTACCAACTATTTGTTGTTTGGTATAATCAATTTCATAATGACCTGCGTCGTTTACAATATAATTGCCCTTAGCATCAGTTTTTCTTACGTACGCCATAAGGTCGCCCGCAGGCCGGCCCGGTTGAGCTAAAATAACCATAGCATCATTATCAATACCACCCAGGTATACACTTTCCAAACCCTGTGTTAATGAAAGGACCTTGTTGCGGTTAAATGCCAGGTTCAGCCTTGAATCCCAGCCAAAGTTACTATTCTTTACAGGGGCGCCGTATAAACCCAACTCAACTCCATAGTTGCGCATATTGCCCACGTTTACAATCACACTCGATGCGCCAATTGAAGCCGGCGTACTAAGCGGCATGATCTGATCTATGATCTTGTTATTGTAATAAGTAAGATCGAAGCCCAAACGGTTATTGAAGAACCTGTTTTCCCAGCCAAATTCCATCTCCTTCTTCATTTCGTTCTTCAACCCTGTATTCCCGTATTCTTTGGTCGGCGGGTACAAAATGGGAATTCCCTGTATATTCGATGGATCGGCAGAATATGAGAGGGTACCTATATATGCATCCGGCGGATTACCCACTTCACCATATGCAGCACGCAGTTTACTATAAGTAACGAATTGGGGTAACTCAAATGCATTGCTTAATTCGAAGGCAGCGCTTACCCCCGGGTAGTAAAAAGTATTGTTGCCGGGAGCCAAAGATGAAGTACGCTCTCGGCGCAAAGTTCCTTCAACAAAAAGGAAGTCTTTGTACTCGAGGTTGATCAATCCAAACATACCATCTTTTACAAGTATTGTACGTGTGGCAGTTCCTGTTGCATTACTGGCCGAGGCTTTTAAACTAAACCAGTTCTCCTGCGATAAACCATCTTTAGTAGAGGCTTCATTTTTGCGATACTCCTCCTTGCGGGCTTGGTAACCGATAGATGCAGATGCTTTCAGATCGGCGGTAATATTGCGCTCGTATGATAACAATACGTCCCCATAATTAAACACAAACCGGTTAGTAAAGGTTCCGTACCGGCCGGTGGCACCAAATGAAATCGGCTGTGTTGAACGCTCCATTTTTTCGGCAAAATAGCCGGTATAATCAGTGCCGTAACGGCCACGGAAATTCAACCCTTTGGCAATATTGTAGTTTAAAGTGGCCGAAGTAAGATAACGGTTGCTGGTTTCATCAAAACTATTGGCCAGCTGGTCCCATAAAAAGTTCATGAAACCCTTGGGCCTGATGTTATATTTTATCTTTTCTTCGGGATCCAAGTTAGAATTCCAGTCAACCCATTTATATCCTTTAGAAGTTTTATACTTACTAAACAGCAGATCCACATCTTCGGCAGGACTGAAAAAGCCATCGAAGCTATTCGTCACACTAAAAAGCTGACGGGGCCGGTTATGTACTTTTTCATTGATGTAGCTGGCTACCAGGTCAATTGAAAGTTTAGAATTGAACTTATAAGTAGAGTTGAAGTTAAATGTATTCTTCTCCTGTTTACCGCCTATTTGAATACCCTTGTAATCGTTGCGGGTATACGAAAAACGGTAGTTCATTTTATCGCTCGAGTTGCTGATTGCTATATTGGCAATTTCGCTGTGTCCTGTTCTGTAGAATTTTTTCCAGTTGTCAGAATGTCCTGAATATGGACGCATCTGACCATCCCACCAATAAACTTCATGGCCATCGAGTTTAGGACCGAATTGACCATATGCCCTCATAAAAGGCTGTTGCAGCGTTACGCCAGTTGCAGTGTTTTTTATCCATCCTAACTCATCAGTATTAAACGCAGTCATATTGGTGATACGGTCATAGCCCGGGCCCCATTCAGTTTGAACATCGGGAGTCATGGCTAAACTTTCAACATTACCACTCAAATTCACTTCAACACCCAACCCTTTGCGGCCTTTACCATTCTTGGTTGTAATTACAATTACACCAAAGTTGGCATCAGAACCATACAGCGCCGAAGCAGCTGCACCTTTTAAAATGTTTATGCTTTCAATGTTTTCGGGGTTAATGTCGAGCAAACCATTTCCGTTCAGGAGCTGGTTACCATTATAGTAGCCCTCACTATTGGCATCTCCGTTACGGGTAACCACACCATCTACCACCATCAAAGGCTGGCGTTGGTATTTTATTGAGTTAACACCTCTTATTTGAATGCCTACCGCACTGGTAGCACCACCGGGGTTAGTATTGATGGTTACACCCGGCGCCTTACCATATAAGGCAGAACCAAAGTTGGTGGGGGCCGATTGAACGATATCCTTACCCATTACCTGTGTGGTGGCATAACCTAATTTGCGTTGGTCTCTTTTAATACCCAACGCAGTTACTACCACGCTTTCGAGGTCGGTAGTTTCACCGGCAAGAGAAACAGTCAATGAAGTTTGGTCGCCCACTTCAACCTCTTTTCTGTTAAAACCAATTGAAGAAAAAACAAGTACCGGTTTAGCACTAGAAACCGGAATCCTGAAGACACCGTTCATATCGGTGACTGTCGCTGTAGTAGAACCTTTCTCTGAGATAGAAACACCTGGCAAATTTTTACCAGTGCTATCCTTTACCACTCCTGAGATCATTCTTTTTTCCTGTGCAATACCGGAAATACTCCAGGTTGCTCCAAGCATGACCAGGAGTAGACGGCTTGTTGCTTTCGTCGTCATAGCAGTTTGTTTGATTGTCAATAAAAAATTTCGCCCTTTCTGTAACAGATATGTCAATAATGCCGCAAATATTTCACCTTTAAACAACAGTGTTCAATAAGGCTACTTTGTAACTAAAAGAAGAGACCGGATCACATGAAAACATCCGGTCTGCTTTCATACATCAGGTTTTTCACATCATCTCTTTCGTAATTTTCCATAACGAGGGCGGCTGCACCTGTAAGTTCAGCAGTGTATCCCAGTGCCGAAACCTCAATTTCTGTGTTCACTGATAACCTGGGTATACAATGTTCGTTCAATGCCTGCTGTATGGGCGCCTGCCATATTTTTCCGGCCGATGAGCCACGGCCACTCAATATCACTACTTCAGGGTTCAACAAATGGATCAATATGGCTACCCCTCTTCCAATATTATAACCCGCTTCGGATAATATTTCTACCGCAAACTTATCGCCCTTACTGGCGGCGGTCACTATATTCTGAAAGGCCTTTTCAGGATGATCTGCCGATAAGGCTGCATCGTTCAACATCGACAGTTTTCCACGCTGCAATCCAATACGTGCTTTTTCTATCACGATCAGGAGCGAGGTTTCCGTTTCCAAACAACCGCTTTTACCGCAACTGCATAATTTGTTGTTAAGAAAAAGCGGAATATGGCTAAACTCACCTGCAAACCCATCGTGTCCGCGGAACAATTCGCCTTCCAGTATCATACCTAACCCTACTCCCCAGCCGACGTTGATCACCAGCGCATTCTTTCTTTCGCGCGCAGCTCCGAACTTCAATTCGGCCAACGCTATGAGGCGTGAGTCGTTATCAATGAATACGGGTAATTTTACTTTGGCTGAAATGTACTGGCTGATGGTATAGCCTTCGGTCTCTAAAAAAGTGTAATTGATACCTTTTACGGCATTTACAAATCCCGGCATTCCTATACCTATGCCGGCTATCTTGTTTTTCGAAATACCGCTGCGAATGATGATCTCGTTGATCTTTTCTGCAAGTGCTGCGGGGGCGTTCGGATTTTTGGTAAGGGGAAGTTCAAACAGTTCAATGCCACCTACGTTCCGGTTCTGCATATCGAGAATAGCTATCTGCGTAACCAATTGGTCCATAGCCACCGATACTACATACATGACATCCTGTTTCAAAGAATACATCACAGGCCGGCGTCCGCCGGTTGATGCAGCATAACCTGTTTCGGTTACCATCCCATCTTCCATAAGCTTACCCAACATTTTGGTAGTTAGGGGTATGCTTTTGTGAATTTTATCGCTTAAGTCTGCACATGACAACGTATTGCCAAAATAGAGATGCTTTACGATCCTCCTTTTATACAATAAGTTTTTTTCCATGTGCACGTCAGCTTAGTTCTTTTCCCAAATTTAATGTTAAGTTAAAATATCTTTTTAATTTTTTATTAAATCTTTTTAATTTTTTCTGCTTACTTCTTATAGTGTGCTGACTATCAAATTATAAAAATCCATAACTGATCATGATATCGGTGCAGGAAGGTAGTATCGGGCAACCTTAAATGGTAGTTTATGCTACCTCTCATCTTAGGGTTATCTTAGGGTATTGCTGGGGCGGTCCTGGGGTCATCCTGGGATTTGAACCCTAAGATAAGCCCAGGATGACCCTAAGATGACCCCAGGATGAAAGGTGGCATTGACATGGCACAGAGTTAGGACCTTAAACAAAAAAGGGCTCCACCTTTTAAGGCGAAACCCTCTTTTATTTAACTTCTTTATTTCTTACCAGCTGAAATACAACGAGATATTACCAATTTCCTGCGCCCCCGTGCCTTTTACAAGTTCCGTCATGGTTGAATGGGTAAGTGAAATGGCCAGCCGCCCAACCGAAAGCACAAAACCATAACCCAGTTTACCTACTACCTTCGTCCTTTTTCTTTCGCCCGGTATAGGTTCATCGGTATTAGGGTCGGGTATGGGAACGGGTTCATTTCTTCCGTTAAAAACGCCGCCATCTATCAATGCATGGCTTAGCACCACATCAACCGACGGCCGCAAAATGCCATAGAGCTGCCACCGGCTTTTATTCCCTTTTGGGGTAGAAAACTGTGAAATATAACCATTGAAGTAACGTGTCATTTTTCCAAAGCGAAGCAGGGAGTACAGCGATGCACCATTCATAGCCGTACCAACAAAAGCCTGGGCGCCACCAATACCTTCAACACCATTACCTATATGCATCAACTCTTTTTCTGCAGCAACGCTTACATTCAATAACAGATCGGTCTTTAACTGATAATCCCAACCAATGGGCCGCACAATGCCAACCATTTTATGCGCCTGCCACTGGGTTTGCTTTGCCATTGCCGCCGGCCCCATTATTCCCAGTAATATTTCTGTTTGCCAGCTGAACTTCTTTAATGGGTTTAATGATGTTAAGGAATGGGTAGCATACAAACCGCCGGCATAGGCGTAATCATCTCTTTCAGGAATTCTTTTTAACACGTTCTTTGGCGTGTATATTACCTGCATCAGGCTAAAGCCAAAAGTATTAATGCTGCTATCGCCGGCTTTGGGCATTATGCGGTTGAGAAAGAAAAGCGAAGGTTTGCCATTTATAAAGAAGTAATCGGCCCGGGTACCATTTGAATAGCCCCGATCGGTGCCCTTTCCGGGCAGGTTTATAATATCATTATCATCATACGCCCTAAACAGGTGTGTGTATGTTTGCGGCTGTTGACCATACCCGGTTAAGCCTTTGCCTAACAATAATAGCAAAATGATTTGTGCACGCTTCATAATTACAGTTTACCCTGGCAATTTGGTAATGGCCTTTCTTCTTATACTTACAAGAGGTAATTTAACGTGTAACCCGCAAGCTACAATACTGTATGTATGAAGTTTTTGTGATTATGCGTTTTCTACGTGCATATAATCGAGATTTACACCTACCCGTAAGGCCTTCAACCCTGCCACACCCTGCAACTCTTCAAGATCGAGAAACTCCAGATCATCTAACAATATACCCTGCTCCTGCAGGTATTGAATGTGCGAAATATACTCCTCGGCATCGCGACGGCTAAAGTATACCAGGGCAATTTTGCCGGGCTGGGTCAATCGCTCATTGGTATCGGCAATATGCACTTTATCGATGCGCTTTTTAATTACCTGGTACCGGATGTTGTAGCCGCCTTCGGCATCGAACCGGCGCTCATCGTTACGGAAGCTGATATCAATTGTATTGCTGTGTATGAATATTAACTGTGTTGTTTGCAATGGCTTCGACAGCCTGGGCAGCATTTCATGCGTGATCTTTGCAATGGCCGCCATAGATGAAATTTGCCACAACCGCAGGTTCTTTAAGTATAATGTATCGAACGGTTTGTTGGGCGCAATTGATTGCCCTATATAAATATCGTACTCTACCCCATCGGTCCTGAAGCGTTCGAAATAGCAGGGGTACGACTGCTGCAATTCGTCCTTCATCATATCGAGGTAATTGTTCACCGCCATGTTCACCGATTGCATCGATTCTTCCAACTGCCTTCTATTCTCCCACACAATACCTTTCGACTCTTCAATGGCGGCAAAGTATTTCTCTACAATTGCTGCCGAGCCGGGGTGGGTAAGCTTAAAATGTTTCAGGAAAGAAACGGCTTCTTTTTCCAAAAAGTCGGTAAGCTTTACTTCGCTATGCGGCGTAAGACTATCATCGAGTGTATTCTTCCATTTCTTACACTTATAGATCATTTCATCGGTAAGCGCCAGGTTGTAATACTTCTTAACCGCCTGCAGGGTTTCGAGCAGAATGGCGAACTGACTTTGCAGATCGCTTACCTGGGCCTTGTTACGCTCAATAGTTGAGTTACGAATATCTATAGCGCCATAGAGGGGATATACATCTTCGAACCCGATGGTCTCTATTTTGCCTTTGCCGGTATTTTCTATTTGCTCAAGGTAGCGCCAGGCGGCCTCATTGAATTTCCATTGTACTGCCGGCTGCAGCGAGGTAAATTTTTCTTTTATTACCCCATCAATGGCCGCATTGAAATGGTCTATTGTCAACTGCACCAACTGCGCCAGCACGGGATAGGCCGGTTCCAGCATGGCCAGCACCTTTTCGTCTAAGATGCCCGGTTCCTTTGTAAAAATTTCCAGTATACCCGCCAGTTTGTTATTCGAATAAAGCGGCAGCACTATAAACGATTGTATGCCAGACCGGGTACATGAATTTAAAAAAGGATATAACTTGGCTTCCTTCGAAGAAATGGTTTTATAAATAAGCGGTTTTGGATTGCGAATGTATTCTTCTGCAAACGATACATAAGCGTTGCGGGCTGCAGGGCTTTGGCAATCATCGCTCATGAGCACACTCTTCAGCTCCTGCACTTCAGGCAGTACCAGCTTTTCGTTTATGCGGAATAAGGGAGTTACGTTAAAATCGATCGCTTTATTTTGCACCAGCGTTTTCAGCGATTGCGTAACATCATGATAGCATTCTTCTTCAGAATGCATGTTATGCGAAACAATGGAATTCTTAATAGTTTCCACCGCAAAGTGCGCGGTTACATCGGTGATGGTGACTACCGACATACCTCTGAACTTGAAGAGGCTTAAGGGCAACACCTTTTCAAGTTTCTCAAATCCATGCTCTTCGTCAAACTGGCCGGGCGGTGCAATAGAATTCAGATCGGGCAGTTCGCCAACAGGCGTTACCTCAATAAAGCGGGTATCGATGTTTATTTTCAAATGCCGTTGCAAACCTGTTTCCTCATCAACAAAGGAGTGAACGATCATATTCTTATGAAAAGGAGAAAAATTATACAAACGTTCGAGAATGAAGGAATAGGCAATACGCAGATTGCGCATCTTCATCATTTTGTCATCGTCTGCCAATACAGCCTTTTTCAGTTTATGCTGCTTGGCGTCTATCATTAGGTTATAGAACGCAGTAGTTCCATATACAAATAATGGCCTCAACGGCATACCCAATGCCCAGGGTAAACGCGTTTCATCTTCTGTAACATTCGACATACTTACAAAGATGAGCTCAAGTATATCGCGGTATTTTTCTATATTTTCCAAGGGAACATCGCCTTCCAGTTCGGGGTATTGCTCCAGTTTTTCAAGCAAAAAGGCAGTGAGCTTATCTTTCAATGACGAATCGTTCTTGAGGCTTTTTTTCAAAAAGCTTATGAAGGGACGCAGTGAAAAACCCGTATCCAGTTGTGGTAAAGTAAACTTCTCATTAATATTTATCGTCATCGTTTGCATACTCAGTGCCTAATTTAATGCTATAGGCGCAACACATTTTTAGCCGTCATTATTCAGCAGCCAGGTGCGGCCACCTAAAGCCATTTTATACGCCAATAGAATGCCACACCTTAAAATCAGCAGTTCTGTCACCTGCTGTACCTGCTAATTCGGTAATAATATCATTTAATGTTGTAGCCGTTAAAACCGGAATCCCATTATAATGTAGGGGTACCAACCTTCTTTGGAGTATCCGGCGGTAACCTGGAATACTGCCATTTGAGCAGGCGCAAAATAAAAACCTCCCCCAACGCCCTGGTGCCATACACCAGAAGATTCGTGCTTTACCCAAACCCGGCCCACATCATAAAACCCCGTCATACCAAACTGGCCGGGCAGAATATAACTGGCAAAGTTAGCCAGCTTTATACGAAATTCAAGATTGTTGTACAACATATGCTCACCTGCAAAACGGTACTGGCGAAACCCGTAAAGGTTTTCATGGCCGCCTAAAAAAGCCGATTGATAAAAAGCTGATTTACCGACGGTAACAGCGCCGCCTAACCGTTCAGCAATAACCACCATGCCTTTTTTGCTCAGGTTCTTATAGAAAGCGATCTCGGGTATCACCTGCATAAATGACTTCGATTCATCATTTAACCCGGCATATCCCTGCGCCAGAATATTTATATAATGCCCGGCAGAGGGTATGATTAGGTTATTACGTTTATCGCGTATATAATTTACAACTACACCACCATGCACTTTATCGCTGTGAATGGAGTTGCTGTCGTAAGAATTGATAAGCGATTCGTTATTAATGAACCGGCCTTTGTTTTCAACACTATCTGAATGATAGAACTGAACAGAGGGGCCCGCACTTAGGGTAGTGTTCTTGCCAAAATGCCAGCGAAGCGATGGGTTGGCCTGGTATACATTGTACCGTGTGCGGTAATACTTTTTATAATCACCCTCCTTTATAAATTCCGTTTCATTTCCACGGCCAAAAAAGTTGCGGGTATTATTAGGCGCAAATATATTAGCCTGCATTGTTATATCTGCCTTACCAATGGCCCTCATCCATTCGCCTTTGTAGCGGAAACGATATGCAGTGGTAGAAAAAGAATGCGCCAGTGTTATTGTTTGTATGCTGGCGTAGGGAAGCCTTCTAAAACCCGGCGTCATTATTTTAACGCCGCCACCAAGTAAAAATCCATCATCGAGGTTAAAGCCGGCGGTTATCATTGGCTTTACAATGCCGTATGGGTTGGTTGGAATAAAACTAACATTACTTGTATCGTTCGACAAATGCTCTTTCAACCGACCTGTTTTACCTGTAAATACAGCGCCTGTTTCTGTTTCGTACACGCACACCTTTTTGCCTGCATTTTCTACATTGTACACCTTATCACCCTCACCACCAACAATACGTACTTTAATTTTATTATTGGTATTATTCAGTACCACACTGTCGTTGCCTTTTCCAATAAAAAGACGTAACTCCTTTGTCTCATTATTAACAAATGTGCGTTCAAAAAGTTGACCATCGGCTTTACCTTTTTTGGTAAGCCGGTGAATGGTAACAGTGAGCCCGTTATTTGGACCGTCTTTTATTTCAACGAGTTCGTTCTTGTCAGAGACTTTAATATCAACTATACGGCTCAAAAAGCGATAATAATCATCCATAGCCTTTGGCATAGCGGCGCGTCGGCTTTTCATTTTCTGCAACAGCTCATCATGCTTCATTACATATACTTCGGGCGGCAGGCGTTTTAGCGAAGCTTCCAGCACATCGTCGGTAAGTATTGCAACAAACTGATTGGTCAATTGCGTCCAACGCTCATGGTCTAATTGTATCAGGAAGCGCTGATTGAGCTTGCGGCCATTGAAGAAAAAGAAGTTACCACGTTTGATGTCCTTATTGAACCCGGTTAAAAAACCAGCTATCCATTTTCGGCTTGCCAGTTTTGGAAAAAAGCCCTGGCTACGGTACAGGGCCTGGTCGCGATCGCGCGGAATGGCTTTATATTTTCTACCACTACCCTTTTGCTCATCGAGCCAGCGCCACTGGTCTTCGTGCCGGTCCCAGTCGCCCAAAAACATATCGAGCATACGTGCCCTGAAGAACTCAACGGTATCAACAACATTATCATTGTCTTCATTCAGGCGGTCGAGCATTTTAATGGTATTGTCGCTATTGCCATAGGGCTCCCGCTCCTCGAGCAAACACATGGTATTGGCAAATTCTTTTTCAAATTCCCCAAGTCCTTTATCGGGCGCCACCCAACCAATTACCGGGTTGGTATGGGGTATATTTTGGGCTTCGGATAATACCGGAACTACTAATGGAGCATACGGATGTTGCGCGCTCATGGCATCACGTACCCAATCGGCCGCAAAGGTTTCGCGAATAGCTTCGGGCAATAAGATCTCGGGATATTTTTCAATACTGCGCAGCACCCATTCATTGCCTTTGGCATCTTTTAGGCGCAGTGAATGCGTTTGGTGACCGCCACCACGTTGTAATGGCGTAAGGCCTTTTTCGGTAACACTTATTACGGGTAGCTTTACCGGCGCTGCCCATTCCTTACGGAAATTCTCACCAAACAACCGTCGATGCCAGTTGGAAACACTATCATATGAAGGATGCGCCTTTACGATGGCGCTGTCTGTTTGCGCTATTGCGTTTGAAGAAGCGAATGCAATAAGCAGTGCAAGGTGTAGAATTCTTTTGTGCATAGGCTAACCAGGTTTACTTTCCCGTCCATTTAATTTTTAAAATATTTCCGGAATGCAGATCACCGCCTTCATTGGATATATACAGATTATTGTCTTTATCGAATGCAATTCCTTCAGGCTGGATATAGATGGCTGGATTAAGTTTATAAGCAGCTGTTACTTTCCAGTCCTTATCGGCAATTACCAATAATTTGTTGATCGATGTAATTATATACCACTCGTTGGTACGGGGGTTGCGGGCAAGTGCAGATGGATGAAAGTTTATTTTATTTTCGCCGGTAATGTCTTTTATAGCGTGTACATCAATTTCAAACGCCCCATTCTGGCTGATAGAGCCGTTGCTATTCAGCTGCAAGATATACCCTTTTCCTGTTTTACTGGCCTTCTCATCAGCACAATCCTTGCAGATAATATATATAAGCCCTGCTTTTTCATCGGCATACATACCTTCATACTCGCCTTTGGGCAACAGGTCTTTCCATTCCTGTACATTCCCGCTCGCCTCTTCCTGATGAATATCAGCAAATGGGAAGGTATACAAAAGCCCATTGCTTTTTAGCATGATGACGGTATTGTTGCAAATTGCCACATCCTCATAATCGCCATGTTTACCAAAATGAAAATTGTGCGATCGCTTTTCGCCAGGCTTCAGGTAATACAGTTTGCCATTTTCATCCTCCTGGGCATACACAGTGTCACTATTACCTTTATAAAAGGTAATGCCCGAAATTTCTTCGAGGCTGGGCGGCATAACTATCTTTTGCGGATTGATGAGATCGTATTCTTTGGGACTGGTAAACTTAGGTTTTGGCCTGCAGGCAGTTGTAAGCAATGCCAAAAACAGCACGGCCCAACAACCCCGGAATATATTTACTGTATACATAATTGTTAGTTTACATCTGCTGCGCTGAAAGCAAATTATAAATGGCTTTTTGCGAACACAACACCGTACCATCGTTTGGCAATGGCACGTTATTCAGGTGCTCATCAATTGCAACGGCCTGGCCATTATCCTGCAGTTGCAATTGCAGTATTTCTATGATCTGTTTTTTAATGGCTTCATCATACACAGGAAAGCAAACTTCAATACGCCGGTATATGTTCCGGTTCATCCAGTCGGCCGAGCCCATATACAATTCAGATGCGCCATTATTATGGAACAGAAATATTCTTCCATGTTCGAGGTAGCGGTCAACAATGCGCAGTATAGAAATATTTTCACTCAACCCCGGCATGCCAGGTCTTAAACAACAAATACTGCGTACGATCATGCGCACTTTTACGCCAGCCTTTGAGGCATCGTATAATTTGTTGATCAATACCTTTTCTTCCAGGTTGTTCATCTTAATGGTAATGGCTGCTTCTTTTCCCTGCCGCGCATTCTCTATTTCGCGGTCAATCATTTGCAGGAACCGCTGCTGCAGGTTGAATTGTGCCACCAGTAACTGGTTGAAGTTTATCAACCCGGGGTTGCCTGCTTTTTTCCGGTGCCCCAGGAAAATAAACAGCAATTCCATTTCGCGCAGGATATCGGGATGTGCAGTAAAAAGGATATGATCGGTATAAAAACGGGCAGTGCTTTCGTTCATATTGCCTGTTGCCAGCAAACCGGTATAGGCTATACGGTTGCCTTTCTTTCGCTTTACCAGGGCAATTTTTGCATGCACTTTAAGCGTAGTGGCGCTGTATATTATTTTCACGCCGGCCGCCTTCATTCGCTTCGACCAGCGGATATTATTGGCTTCGTCGAAACGGGCCTTCAATTCAACCAGCACAGAAACCTTTTTCCCGTTCTTAGCAGCGCTTACCAGGGCATTACCTATTCGTGAATCACTGGCAATGCGGTACAGGGTTACATAAATTTCGGTAACGGCCG
This sequence comes from Niastella sp. OAS944, assembly GCA_024809215.1. Taxonomy (GTDB): domain Bacteria; phylum Bacteroidota; class Bacteroidia; order Chitinophagales; family Chitinophagaceae; genus Niastella. Next base: position 2,128,228 of record JANUBW010000001.1, read on the forward strand.
GGTTTACGGCTGCTTCGTTAAAGAACCGCAACACCAGGTCGTACGACTGGTAGGGCGGATGCAGTATAATGTCTTTCTGTTCTATTTGCTCAAACAGCGATAACGTTCCATTACCCTGTTTTACCGAAATGGCCGGCCATTTATCATAGCTTAGTGAAGCATCTTTAGCAGGGAAAGAACCCAGGTCTTTCAGGTTGTGATAACAGCCGCCCTGCACCACCATGGCATTCTGCAGCTTTAAAGCCATTATCAATAACTGTAAATGACCGTTTTCAATACCGGGCTCGTGTAATAAGCGGGTAGCCAGCCCAAAATCGCGTTTGCTTAACTGTTCTTCAATCTTACGGGCTACATCGCCTTCATAATCATCTGCCACTTCCAGCTCGGCATCGCGGGTTATTTTAAAACTATAACAGCCTTTAACAACAGTATGTTTGAAGATGGCCGAAAGATTGTCTTTTATAATATCATCGAGGAAAACAACAAATTGTTCATTGCCCCTTTGAACGGTAAAGAAACGCGGCAGGTTATCTGACGGAATATTTATAATTACCAGCTCATCGTAACCGCGTTCATTCTCGACAACAGTAAGCAAATAGATCTTATTATTCTCGGGAAAGAACTTAACGCCCGAAATTGACAAATACACCGGTTGCAAAAACGCCATTACCTGTGTATTGAAATAATCTGTAACGTCGGCCCTGATATTATCCGGAATGGGCTCGTTATACAATAGGTGTATGTTCTTTTCCTTTAGTAGGGGCAATAATTCGGTAGTGAAAATAGCGCCAAACCGCTCCTGCTGTTCATTGATAGTATTATTTATCTGGTACAGCAGCGCCGACTTGGCCTGTTCTTTTTTATGCTCACCTTTTGAATGATGTATTTTTTCCAGGGCCATTACCGCCGGCATACGCACCCGGTAAAATTCATCGAGGTTGCTGGAATAAATTGACAGGAACTTTATTCGTTCCAGCAATGGTACGTTGTTCTTGCCCGCTTCTTCCAACACTCTTCCATTAAATGACAACCAGCTTAGGTCCCGGTCGAAAAAAGTTTCAGATTGCATGCGGTTACTGATTTCAAGTAGTTACGATGGCAGCAATGGAAAAAGCGATCACTGATACTATCAGCCCATACATGAACACGTTGTAGGAGATGCGCAGGCGCTGATACTTTGAACCCAGCACTACCCCTTGCGAATACACGTCTTTTATAAGACTGCGGTACAGGAAATCGCGATCGTCCATCATTTGCAACATGCCCGATGTATAATCGTCCATGCTCATCTTAAAAAAGTTGCCAAAGAATAAAAGGTTTACCTTTTTTTCGTTGATATCGGTTTGGGTAAAAGTGCCGCGGGGTATATTGGGCCGGGTGGCCAGAATAGCAAATACAATGGTCACCAGGCTAACAGCAAGCAGCGTCATGGCGGGTATGGTGTATTGGGGAAATTGTTCCAGGTTCTTTAACAATACACTCAATAAAACCGAAATGATGATAGAGTTTACCGAGATCATAATATGTGCCTTACTGTCGGCCATATCGCTCAGGCGCTGGTGATTGCCCGAGGTGATCCTGAACATGGTCTCAATGCCGCGGTCGGGCCGGGCCTTGCGTTTACCCTTTTCATCAAGTTCTTCGGTTATCAGGGGCTTTAATTTAGACTTTGTTGTTTGCGGTTGGGCAACTTCTACCGCAACTGGTACAGCATTTTTAAGTTCGGGATTTTTTTCGGCCGCCTTTGCTTTTAGTTTTTCCAGGTGTTTGGCCTTGGTATCGTTTAGCAACAATCGACAATAATCCGTATGGTATTGGTGCGTTTCGAGCAGGCGAATGGTTTTATTACGCCATTCGTCTTTGCTGATATCTATTTTATGCAGCTCAATAAATTCCTTGCGAATTATTTTATTCAATTCGGCAAATTTGGCCGTACCCAGGTGAAACAGGTCGGCATCTGCTACAATTTTCTCGAGCAGGGTTTGGGGGTTTTGCGGCAACCGCGTAGCCCGTATACAGTTACCTACGGTTTCAATGGTCTTCGCATCAACGTCCTTTCTGTTTAAAAATGCAGCCGCTTCTTCCGCCCCTTTTTCTTCATGCCTTGCCGGCTCAGTATAATATCCAATATCATGGAACCAGGCTGCCGTTACCACAATAAAGTAATCCAGGTCATTCAACCGGTAATGATTGGCTATTTCGATGGCCGCGCTCACTACGTTTTCGGTATGCACCAGGTTATGATAAATTAATTTATCATTTGCATGGGTGTGAAAGAACGAGGTTACGTATTGTTTTACTTCATCCAATAACGTATAATAATTCATATGAGGAATTCTTTTACTGTCTACAAGTATATAACAAGTAACTGAGAATTAGGCTATATAGCTCCAAAGGTAGGGTCATTTATGTAGCCTTTGTCATAAAATAATTGACAGTTACATCAAATTACAGGGTTTGTATAACGGGGCAAAAAAAAATGTGCCATTCGCCGGGGGCGAATGGCACATTTAAAAAATTTGGCCGGAAGCAACAACTATCATCCGTTTAAAATATCCTTTCTGTAATTATATCCTTTCTTTTCACCACCTCCGGCCTACGCCAAGGCTTCGGCCGGCGAAGCCACAGCGCTTTATTTATTTCTTTACGAAGATCGGTTTCAGGGTTAACCAGGCCAATGGCGGGAAAAACAGCATAGGCACGGTTAAACCGGGAAACAGAAATAAGGCGCTTTCATCAAAATCCATGGGTAAAACATAGCCAATGGGTATCACAATTGCGCCAAAGGACAGTATAACGAAGAGCAGGTTAAAGATGATCTCCCCTGCTTTGGGCAACCATTTGGTAAGCAAACCGTATACAACGGAAGCCAGCAGGTTGATGAGTATACCGCCTATGAAGATCTTTGCGGGGGTTACAATGGCCGAGAAATTGGCCTCATTGGCCTTGAAATATACCTTTTGATATATAAAGGCCGCCAGGCCAGCCATTACACCCGATACCAAACCCAGTAATAATAATCTTTTAAACATATTGGTTGCTTTATTAGCCTTTGGTAACCGGAACAGCTACGTCGATCTTTATCTGTTCGGCCACATCGCCACCGGGTTTACCGATCTTAAAATCTGAACGGTTCACAGTAAAGCTGCCATTAAAGGTAGCGCCGGTGCCGGCTTTTTTAAAGGTAAAGGGGATGGTGAACTCTTTGGTTACACCTTTTATTTGCAAATCGCCGGTTACACTGTAACCAGTAGCTGTTTTTGCAAACTTTTTGCTGGTGAACTTTATAACAGGGAATTTAGTTGCATCGAACCACTCTTCGCCTTTGGCGTGTTTGTTCTGCAAACCGTTACCGGTGTTAATAGAGGCCACATCAACTGTTACATCAAATTTAGAGGTAGCGGGATTTGCATCGTCAAAAGCAATGGTGCCTTTGAAGGTTTTGAAAATACCAGCTACTTCGGAGCTCGAAAACTTGATACTGTATTTATCGGTGATCGTCCAGTTTTGAGCCAGAACGGTGAAGGCGAACACTGCTGTAAAAGCCAGCAGTGTTGCCATTGAAAAGATCAGCTTCTTCATAATCAAATATTATTAGTCTTTTGCAAATTCAGTGCTTGCTTGCAATACAACACCATCACCCAGCATAGCAGCAGGCGTGCTGGCAGCGATACCGAATTCAGAACGTTTAACAACACCAGCGATGTTGAAACCAGCCATTTGCTTTTTGCTCATTGGGTTTTCAACATTTCCGTTGAAGGTAACATCCAGAGTTACAGGTTTGGTAACGCCATGCAATGTAAGATCGCCGGTTACTTTATATTTCTTACCGCTAACTTTTTTGAAAGAGGTGCTTTTGAAAGTAAGGGTAGGATATTTTTCTGCATCGAAGAAATCGGGTCCTTGCAGGTGTTTGTCGCGCATTTCGTTTTCGGTATTTACGCTTTTAACATCAGCAGTCAATTCTACAACAGCATCAGAAAAATCGGGTTTTGATGAAGTGATCTTTGCATCGGTGATCTTGAATGAACCACTTGTTTCAGAGATACCCATGTGAGTTACATTAAAACCTAATCTTGAGTGTGCTTTGTCAATAGACCAGGTTTGTGCAAATGTTGTTGCTGTAGATGCGATCAATAAGGCTGCGATGATAGTTGCTTTTTTCATGTTTCTATTGTTTGAGTATTAATGTATAGAGATAATGATATGGTAACCTTTCCGGGTAATATTCACCTGGAAAAATTCACATGGCTAAAATCAAAATGTGCAATCGTTTATGGTACGCCGTTTAGGAAGGGAAGCAAATATAGATCATTGATCTTATTTGCAATCACCATCGGTAGAACAAACTTCTCCCTGAATGGTTGTGAACTGTGTATTTTCTTTTTTCCATTCGGTATAAGACTGGTTCAGCGCCTGTACAAAGGTTTCGGTAGCCTGTGCGCCCGAAACCGCATACTTACGGTCTATTACAAAGAACGGAACGCCACGAATGGCCAATTCCTCAGCCTCTGCAATGTCTTTTTGAACGTCCTTCGTATAAGCATCACTTTCCAGGGCCTGTTTTACAGCTGCGGCATCGAGCCCTATATCGATACCTAATTGAATTAGGGTATCGTGATCGGAAATATCTTTTCCTTCGGTAAAATAAGCTTTGAACAGGCTTTCTTCGGCCTCAAGCCCTTTACCATTTTTCTTTGCCAGGTTGGCAAAGCGGTGTGCATCAAACGAATTGGCCACAACAGCCTTGTCGAAATTATATTGCAAACCTTCGGCAGCGGCCATGCCAGTTACCTGACCATTCAATTCTTTGGCTTTTTCAACCGAAAAACCTTTTCTTTCGGCCAGGTATTCATGTATTTTCTTACCAGGTTCTTTTTTAATAGAAGGATCGAGCTGGAACGCTTTCCATTCTACTTCAATTTCGTTACTGAACGGCAGTTGGTTCAATGCATTTTCAAAACGCCGTTTGCCAATGTAGCAAAACGGGCACATCACATCTGACCAGATCTCTACTTTCATACTATATTGTTTTTTGCTACTTGTTTTAGATGCCTAATACTTTAGGCAGGTACGCTTCGAGGGTAATCGGTTTTCTTTGTAATAATTTTTCAAGCGCATTATCATTGGAATCGAGTTCACCTATGCTTATGCCCTCGGCAATGCCGGCATACATGGGTATATACGCTTCGGGCACACCTGCCTGTTTCATTCCTTCTTTCAATGCATCGAGCGAAACGGGGATATATTGAATTGTTTTTCCGGTAACCTTGCTTAATACATCGGCGATTTCGTGGAAAGTATAGGAGTGGTTGCCTGCGATCTCATATATTTTATTGGCATGTGCAGCCGGTGCAATGGCTACATTGGCAATGGCCTCGGCCATATCGGCACGGGCGGCAAAGTTTGCTTTGCCATTACCGGCAGCATAATACCACTGACCATTTTGTAAAGCGCCACCCAGTAAACCTGGCAGTACTTCTATATAAAAGGTGTTACGTAAGCTGGTGTAGGCAATGCCGCTTTCCTTCAGAAAGTTTTCGGTATGGTAGTGATCGATACCAGCGGTAAACTTCAGATTCGCAGATGCTTTCAGTACGCTGGTATAAATAATATTTTTTACCCCGGCTGCTTTTGCTGCATCAACCACATTGCGGTGCTGCGCTACCCGGTCGTGAATGTTACCCGATGAAATGAAAACCAGGGTATCTATTCCCTGAAAAGCGGTTTGCAGGGAAGCGGCATCATGGTAATCGCCTTTTCGAAGGCTGATACCTTTCGCGGCCAAACCTTCGGCCTTTTTTTCATCCCTAACCAGGCCGGCAATTTGACCCGCGGGTACGTTTTTGCTTAAAAGCTGATCGATGGTGGCGGTTCCAAGGTGCCCGGTAGCTGCTGTAACCAATATCATATTTAATTATTTACAGTTTTCGCTATTCTTACACATATCACTCATTTCGTGCAACTTATAAGTGTTTTTTTGTGCAATTTGGCGATGAACTTGTGAACTTTATATTTTTGTTTTAACTTGCATCCTATTAGTTTCTTACTCTCTTTTGGAGAGTCAAAGCTAATAAGTAAGTTAATACCAACAAAGAACTTACTTTCCAGTGAGCCAGTTACTTCGAGGTAAGTATTATTGACTATCAATGTTATGACATGAAAAATAGTAGCGAAAAAAAACATTTTCCCAGTTGTTCCATCCGCCATATTCTCGATCGTTTTGGTGATAAATGGAGTATTCTGATCATTTCAATCCTTGGGCATATAGGAAAACAGCGGTTCAATGAGCTGAACCAGCAGATTGGCGATATTTCGCAAAAGATGTTAACGGTAACATTGCGGTCACTGGAGGCAGATGGACTTATATCGAGGAAACTGTATCCCGAGATACCACCCAGGGTTGAATATGAATTAACCGACCTTGGCAGAAGTTTATTACCGCATATTGAACAACTGGCGCTTTGGGCGGAACAACATATGGATTGCATATTGAAGAACAGGGAGAAGTATTCGCAGAAAAAAGCGAGTTAGTTAGTTTCTACTTATTGGGAGTCTTTGGATGAGTTATTGAGTTGTTCAGTATTCAGTTAACGCGTCAACCCGTCAACTTCTGAATTTACTTCTTAATTTCTCTGTTTTTCATTCTTCATTTCCCTGTATTCCTCTTTATCAACTCCATCACCTTTATCTACTTTTCAACTCGTCCTTGTCAACTCGTCAACCCGTCAACTTGTTAACTCGCAATCCTATCAACCTCTAACTCCCCTTTCACCTCAAAATCCTGTTTTGAAGAGTCTCCTTCACTCACCTTCCGTCTATGCCAATAGGTGGCTAATAACGACCCGGTAATATTCATTAACGGACTAAACACAGCCGGGGCTAATCCCAACGTAGCAGTTTTACCCATTTCCTTTGCCAACCCCGAGGCCAGACCGCTGTTTTGCATACCCACTTCAATAGCAATGGTACGGGCATCGCGTTCGGGTAAACGAAAGAGTTTGCCAATCCAGTATCCAAATAAATAGCCGGTGTTATTATGAATAAAGGCGCAAACAATTAAAGCCGGACCAATTTTAAGCAGGCTATCACGACCGGTAGCGGTTATGATCACAATTATAAATGCAATACCAAACATAGAGATCAGCGGCATAATTTTATCGAGCCACAACAGTTTGCCCTTAAAAAAACGATTGAACAGCAAACCCGCACCAATGGGTATTACAACAATTTTGGTAATATCCCACATCATAGCACTGGCATCAACCGAAATGAATTGTCCGCCCAGCACTTTCATCCACAACGGTGTTAAGAATGGAGACAGTAAAGTGGCAATAGCAGTAAGTGTTACCGACAATGCCAGGTTTGCATTGGCCAGGTACGACATTACATTAGATGCGGTTCCACAAGGCATACTACCCACTAACACAACACCGGCGGCAATTTCGGGTGGAAAATTAAAAATACGGGCAAGGGCATAACCGGCCAGTGGCATAAATGTGAAATGGCCAAACAACCCGATCAGTACCGCCTTAGGCATTTTAATAACGCCGGCGAAATCTTTAATGCCTATTTCGGTGCCCATACCAAACATAATGATCTGTAATAAAGGGGTAAACAGCGTGGTAAGCTTTAACCCATCCCAGCTTTGAAAATACTGCGGATAATAGAGTGCAGTGGTTACTGCTGCAAAAATGATCATGGTAAAAGTAAAGCCCCGCAATGCAGCATATGGCCTGAAACCAATTGATAGAAACAGAAAAGTGGCAATTAACCAGGGACCTGCATTTTCAACGCCATTCAAACTACTGAACACCACAAAAGCGATCAGAAATACGGCAGCTACAGGAAGGGCGATCTTGAATACCATCAGACAGTTCGTTTATTACTAGTCACTAAGTATATGGAAGTGGTACGATTGACAATTTTGTAACCGTGTAGATGAAAAAAATGCATATAACGTTGCGTAGGAATATGTAACAAGCTACAATAAGGCCTTCAAACAAAAATCAAATCCGTATTTAACACATGTCAAAATAAATAATTTAATAATATATCGTATATATGCGGACGAAACTGCTGCATATGACGAGATCGGAGAATGTTTATGAGTTTGAGGAATTTGAAAAGAATTCAACAATAACCAGATATTATTTTATGAGTGAAGGGGAAAGGCAGATTGTGAAAATTGTCGAATTTAAATATGTAGGCTCAAGGGAAAATAAATCAATTTACAACCTTGGTTTTGGCACCTTTCAGGAAAATAATACATTTCAGGATGATGATATCTCTCTTTAAATGGCGATACCTATAAAGTGTTTAATACAGTATTAAGTACTATCCCTCATTTTATGAATAACTATCCAGGAGCAATGGTAATGGTAGCAGGAAGTGATAGTATTGACTCCTATCCCCAAAAGTGCTGGCCCAATTGCAAAAAGAAATGCGTACCTTCTGTTTGTAAAAATGCCAATCGCAGAATAACCATTTATAAAAACTTTGTGAACAAAAATTGGGAGCTTCTTGCAAAGGAATATAAATTCTGGGGAGGTTTTAAACTGAATGATTTTCAAGGATATATGGAAGAATACAAGACACTTAATAAGTACCAGGTTGTTTATTTTCAAAAAATAATATAAATTTACTATATGAACAAGAAGCAAAACATACCATTAACCGAAAAGAAAGCTGCGCAAAAAGCTTTATTGAAGGAAGTTGCTTCTAAGCTCGCAACAAAGGATACTCTATTCCCAGAAAAGGTAGCGTATGCGAAGGCCTTTTTAGAATTAATAAATGCCACTGAAGCCAAAGCAAAGAACGCATAGCACCTCTTACTGTTTACTTTCATTATATAACACTTCACCCTTCCCTTCTCAGTTTTTGCTATTACCAACTCAAAATGTGAGTCAACCAATTCATTTTATCAACTACCTAATTCATGTTTTGATCTCACCTATTCATTTACTGACTTCACTAACTAAATATTAGCTTCGCCAAACTTTATATTTGACTCCTTCTATCAATTTGAGGCCTTCCCCCAATCAGGTTAAGACCTAACTCTGTTAAGGAAGGCGATCATTGATCAGGTGAAGGCCTTCATCAATCAGGTATAGGCTATCACCAATTGAGGTAATGCCTCCGCAAGTCAGGTTTAAGCTCCACCAAACAAGTTTTTGTGCTCACCAAGTTATTTTTGGGCGCCGCCGAGCTAAAGATGACCCCTACCAATCAAATATTAGCCTCCATTAATTAAATTATAGCCCCACCAATTAAGTTACAGCTGTCATCAATCAGTTTTAGGGCTTCCCCAATCAGGTGATAGCCTTCTCCAGAAAAATGATAGCCTTCACCTGATCGGGTGTAGGCTATTACTCAATTGGTTTTAATTCAAACTTGCTTCGGATAACTTCAAACTAACTTTTTAAATCAAATACTTACTTCGGCAAGGGTGAAACTAACTTAGTGACACCAAAAAATGACTTAGGAAGGCAATTATTTCGAAAAAGTTTTCAAATACTTAGCTGGTGTTAGCTGCATATTGAAAAAACATGTGAAAATCCGAATTGGTGAACACCACATTTTGAGAAAACCTTTCAAATACTGAGTTGCAGATGAGGTTATCTCAGGATAGTGCAGGACAATACAACAAATGCAATTATTTAACATTGGTAACAATTGCAGATACCGGAAACAGTGTGCAATAAACGATTGCCAATAACACCATTCCATAATTAATTGCCATGCGAAATTTTGCCTTACGTCAACGCAAAGCGATCGCCTTTGCAGTACTTTCTTTTCTATTTATCCATTCATTTATTGAAACTCATGCTCAAACACTTGCTTTCCCCGGCGCTACCGGTTTCGGGCGTTTCGCCACCGGGGCAAGAGGTGTAGCATCGCCTTCGGTTTATGTGGTTACCAATTTAAACGACAGTGGTACGGGTTCCTTTCGTGAAGCCGTTAGCACTCCTGGTCGTTTTGTGGTTTTTGCCGTTGGTGGCATCATCAACCTCACCTCTGATGTTGTTGTTGCCGCCAATGTAACTATTGCCGGACAAACAGCCCCGGGTGATGGTATTGTTCTATTCAATAAACGCGTAACCTTCACCGGCGCAAATAATACCATTTGTCGCTATTTGCGGGTACGATTAGGCGCTACCAATAACAGCGGTAAAGATGCCGCTGGCCTTGCCAATGGCGCTAATATGATCTTCGATCATATGTCGTTCAGCTGGGGAATGGATGAAGTGTTCTCCATTAACTGGGATAGCAAAGGCACCGCCCCCGATAACATCACCATTCAAAACTCTATTATTGCGCAGGGGCTACACCGTGAAAATCACTCGGCAGGCGGCCTCATTCAAACACCCGACGGTGGTAAAGTAAGTTTGATCAGAAACCTGTACATCAGCAATAAAACGCGCAACCCTAAAGTAAAAGGGGTGAATGAATTTGTAAACAATGTGGTGTACGACTGGGGTAATGGTAACCGCCTTGGCGATAACCTCAACTATGGGTGGTCGGCCGATGCATATATCATGGGCGGCTCATCCGGTGTTTCGGAAGTAAATATCATAAATAACTATTTTATGGGTGGTCCTTTAACACCGCCCAATAAAACAACACCATTTTCCCGCGGTACCGGTACCTTTTACCTGTATGGCGCTGGTAACATGTTCGACAATAATCAAAATGGCATTTCTGACGGAGCATTGGTGCCCTACGATACCATTGGCTATCCTGGCATAGGTGCCGATGGGTTCAAGCCCCAGCCATTCCCCTACCCGCAGGCGAATCCTTTGTTCACAGCCGAACAGGCTTATGCTTGGGTTATTGACAGTGTTGGCGCCAGCTATCCCCGTCGCGATCAGGTTGACTCCTTATTGGCCGAAGAAGTACGCTCGCGCGGCACAAAAGGTTTTTATGTATACCGCGAATCGGACCTGCCATTTACCAATGGCGGCGTTGGCGCTGTTTTCAACGCACCCGCCCCGTTAGATACCGACAATGATGGTATGCCCGATAACTGGGAAGATGCCAATGGGTTGAACAAAAACAATGCGCAGGATGCTGTTGCCTACAATGCAGTAAATCCGCAATACCTGAACATTGAAGTATACATCAATACCCTTACTGATAACCCACCTTCAACATTTATAAGACCGCCTACCAATGTTACATTAACCGCTTCTTCGTTTGAATTACCCGCACCCTATAGTAAAATCGTTGTTCAGTGGGCCGACAATGCCACCAACGAAGATCACTTTGTACTGGAGCGTTCTGCCGATGGCGTGAATTATACTGACATGGCGCATCCTGCTGCAAATGCTACCTCTTACAGCGATAGCATTGGGCTTACGCCAAACACCACATATTATTACCGGTTAAAAGCAGTGAATGCAACGGACGTTTCGTCTTATAGTACAGCGGTTAGCACAAAAACACCGCCATTACCTTCTGCACCAACAGCAGCAGCGACACCTACGCCATCAAATGGTAGTCAATACGTGGAAATACCCAACGGCGCAGTAACGTTAAAATGGACCGGCAGCAGCAATACAACAACCTATTCCATCTACTTCGGCACAGATACCAGCAACCTGGTAAAAAAAAATGAGGTCCCTTATGCCGCCAGTGCATCGTGTACTGTTACGGGTCTTGCAGATTACGTAACATATTTCTGGCGTATAGATGCAACTAACGCCAAAGGAACTACACAAGGCCCGGTGTGGAAATTCAGAACAACCAGAAACTTTCCATTGGGTTTAGTTGGCCATTGGAGCTTCGATGAAACCGAAGGCCGCCAGGTAACCGATTCTTCTGCTTACCAGGACCATGGGGTATTAGGGCTCGACGACGACAACCAAAATATTCGGGTTGCCGGCAAAATAAACAACGCGCTTGATTTCGCAACAGCCAATGTTGATATGTACGTGGTGAATGTTCCGCACCAGGACCATTTGTATTTAGATAAAGGTTCTTTCTCTTTATCATTTTGGATGAAGGCCGATGCCGCCCTTTTGCCCACTGATAACACCACCAGTGCCTACCTGCTTTGCAAAGGTTCTATTACCCGCAACGCTGCTACCGGCGCTACCGGTAAACGCTTCGACATTGAATTCAAAAGCAAACAACTTCGGTTTGCCATTGACGACGATAACGATGCCAATGGTGGTGGTAAAGATGAATTACAAGCCGATGGCACGCCCTTCTTTACCGGCAACTGGGTACATGTGACCACCATTCGCGATACGGCTACTAAAAAACTGCGGTTGTACATGAATGGCGCGCTGGTTAAAGAAACAGCCATTGCAAAAGCCAATGCCGGCATTGGCGAAGCCAGCGACCTCATCATAGGTGATATTGGCGCACTTGAGTTTGTATCTACCGCCAATAAACCGGCACCCTACAAAGGCGCGCTCGACGAACTGAAAATTTATAATTATGCACTCAGCGCTGATGAAGTACTTGGCCTGTATCATACCAGTCCATTGCCATTACAGCCATACAGTCCTTCAATTACAAACGGCGCCGCCCTGGAAGGTTATGGCGACAGCGTACGTATTAGCTGGAAAGGTGGTTTAAAAACCAACAAGTATAAATTGTATACCGGAACCGATTCAACCAACCTTACTTTCGTTAGCGATGTAGCATTGAATAACCCGGGCTTTGCAGTTAGCAACTTAACTCCCAAAACCAATTATTACTGGCGTGTAGATGCAGAAGGCGACGCCGGCACTACCCAGGGTGCTATCTGGTGGTTCAGGGCCGTATCGCCTAAGGGCATAACAGGTCATTGGAAATTTGATGAAACCAGCGGCACCATCGTTGCCGATAACAGCAACTATCATCAAAATGGTACCGTTATAAATATGCCCGAAGCTGCATTTACCACTGGTAAATTTGGTAACGGATTACAATACCTTAACCCCGTTGCAGCCAGTGCAGTGAGCGTGCCACATGCAGAACAATTGCTGTTCGATGCAAACTCATTTACTGTTTCATTATGGGTAAAACTTACCAGCGGCAATAGCAATTATAATTCAGGTAAAGATTGTTACCTGGTTCACAAAGGGCAATTCGCCGACCCGGGTGGCAAATGGTATGGCATTCAGTTGAAGGATAGTATACTTACGTTTGCCATTGACGATGCTTCTACAAAAAGCAATATCGACGTAAGCCTGAAAAGAGCAACAGCTTTCAATATCTTCAATAACAACTTCTCGCATATTGTTGCCATTAAAGATACAGCAGCCAAACAGATAAAGCTATTTATCAATGGCGTACAGGCCGGTTCAAAAACTTACAGCACCAGCGGCACTACTGGTAAAGCCACCCCATTATTGATAGGCAATTCACTGGAGAATAAACCATTTCACGATGTAATGGATGATGTGCGTTTGTACAACTATGCATTAACACCTGCTGAAATTGCCTCACTATACAATGGAAATCCTTTAATAACCGCAGTAACCGATCCACAGCCGGCCAATGGCGATAGTGTTGCCTATGGCGTTGTTAATTTAGGCTGGAAAGGAAAAGCACAAACCTATAATGTATATATAGGCGCATCGCCCGATAGCCTTGAAGAAAAAACAACCGGCATTACGGCCACATCGTTTACATTACCCAATGCCGGCACACTGGGCAATTACTACTGGCGTGTAGATGCGGTGCGTGATGGCGAAATTGCAACAGGACCAACCTGGTTCTTTAAGGTCATTGATACCGTGCCTCCTACTGCTATTACCAAAAACATTGCAGTTACTTTAAACAATGGCACAGCCAGCATAAGCGCCAATGAGATCAACAATGGTTCTGCCGATCAATATGGCATTCAACAATTATTGGTTGACAAGAATATCTTTACCTGTGCAAACATTGGCGATAATGAAGTACAATTAACCGTAATTGATTCCAATAATAACAGCGCAACGGCTAAAGCCATAGTAACTGTTATTGGCTCTGTTCCGGCACCAGCTATTACGGTAAGCCGCATCAGCCCTATATATACCGGCCGCGATGTAAATACTATTTACCTGGGTTATGGCGGACAACAATTAAAGTTAACTGCCACCAATGTAACACCTGCACAATATAACTGGACACCGGCAACGGCATTAAGCGATTCAACCATTGCCAACCCGTTATTTACACCCACAAGTGCCGGCGATTACACCTATACGGCAAAAGCGACAAATGTGTTTGGTTGTTCAGCTACAACCTCAGTAAACCTGCATGTAAAAGATGTACGTTGTGGATACAGAAACCAGCATATTACCGTATGCTATCATGACTTTGAGCTTTGTGTAAGTAAACTGGCAGTTCCTATTCTGCAATTGATTGGCGGCGAACTGGGCGATTGCGAAACAAATAATGGCCGCGTGGCAACCAATGGCAATCAACCACAGGTACCTGTTGACGCACAGCAAAAGTTCATCATTTACCCAACACCGGCCAGCAGCCAATGCACCATTGCGTTTGCGCTGAACAAACCAGGTAAATATCGCGTAGAGTTATACAATACCCAGGGTCGACTGATAAAGGTGGTAGGCACTGGTGAAACAACAGCCAACCAATTACTCACTTATGCAATGAATACCAGTGAGCTGAGCGGCGGTATTTATTTTGTGAAATTGATCACAGCTGCAGAAGTAAAAGTTAAGCAATTGATGATACAGCGATAATTTTCTCTTCATACTCACACCAACTAAAAAGGTGACCCTGCTACATGGGGTCACCTTTGGTTTTTCATATCATAAGTTCAGCTTGTGGTTTATGTAGCCATCAAAAACTGATGATTACAGATAAGGATCTTATTCCTCGCTAGCAAAACGTTCCAACTAACCAGAGTTTAAAAAAAGCTGACCTTAACCAGTACAGGATACACGGGCTACTATATATGGGCGTTATCATGGGTTTTTCATGGTATAATCAGGTAATACAATTCCATCAGGAGCATACGATGCCCTGCAAAGAACTGTTTATATAAAATGTATAGTTGATAATTATATTGGCAGATAAGGGCAGTTACCACAAATAATTATTGCGGTAAAATAATTAAACCGGATATACGAATTAGGGTGGGGTGTTTTAACAATAAATATTGATCGGGGGGAATCTTATAATGTATGATACTAATGGTTGAAAACTGATAAGGCAGGAAATACAGGTTTAACAATCAAGGTGTAAAGAGGACTAATGTATTTGGGTAGTCAAATGTAAAATATTTTTTTAAATAAAAAATACTCCGACAGTAATACTTAAAAAAAATTATATGTTTTAACCTAAATCAAGAAATGTATAAAAGCGACAATTATGTCCATTGGCGACATGGGCCCCAGCAAAAAAACGGCGGGCTACCCAATTAAGGACAACCCGCCTATGACCTGTAGAAAAAGAGCATTGAAACTTGAGATGCTAATTGTTGCCGGTACTACTACCCGATTTGTTGCCTGCAGCGATCTTCTTCTCAAGTATTGAAATATATTGCTGCGCGTCTTTATTTTCCGGATCAATAGCCAGAATCTTCTTCAAATTCTCTGTAGCTGTTTTATAATCCTTTGCCTGGTTGGTTTCATAGGCAGCCAGATAGCCATATGCCTCAATAAGCCACTTTTTGTTTGTCTTGTTGTTGGGATCCTTCTCAAGAATGGCTATCAATTGGTTGTACCATGGAATAGCCGCACCTTTTTCCATCGTTGAATCGCTTAAGGAATTGGTACGGGCGCGCCAGTAATAACCAAATGCCTGGTCAGGATACTTTTGTATATAGGTTCCAAATACGGTATCGGCCTTTACAAAATCCTCCGCCTTGAAGTGAGCAATACCCCAGTTGAACAAGTCGATGTTCGTTGCCTTTGGATTATCCTGATAATACATACCAAGCCATTGCCCCTGCCCTGCATAGTCTTTCTTGTTTTTATATAGGTCTGCCAATTTCTTGTACAGTTGGAATCTTTCAGGCTTGTCTTTGATCTTATCTGCAGTTTTCTGATAATACACAATTGCAGAATCTTCTTTTCCATCTATGCTTGCATACAGATCGGCCATTACTTCAAAATCCTTTGCAACAAAATTGCTGTCCACTTCTTTTGCAAAATACCGGTCCATACTTGCCAGCGCATTGCTCGAATCTTTCAGCCCCATGTAACTATAAGCCATTAATTTGTACAGGCGGGGCATAGAGTCGCCATTATGCTTGCTCATCAACTGTTGCGCATTGGTAATGGCATCCTGGTATTGTTTGTTCAGGTACAACAGATCGGTGTATAATACGTCGTTGTTTTTATTATAATCGCTTTTGGCAACATACTCCTGAAAGTAGAACATGGCCTTTTGCGGCTCGGTGAAATAATAATGATAGTACAGTTCGTACAAAGCAGGGGCATAACTGCTGTCAGCCGCCAGTACATCATTAAAGTACTTCAGGTACATTTCGGGGTTCTTCTGCGAAATGAATATTTTCCCCATGCGGTATAATGCGGCCGCATTTTGTTTGTCTTTATCCAGGGCAGCCATATACATTTTGTAGGCTTCAGAACCATTGCCCAGCTTGCGCTGTGCATCGCCCATCATGGTATATAAAGCAGCCTCTTTTTTATCGCGATCGATGGCTTTTTCCAACAATTGAGCTGCATAGGCTGCGTCGCCTGCTTTGGCTACTATATGGGCATTGGCTATGGCAGCTAAGATGTCGGCATTCTTCTCCCTGGTTTTATCAAGCGCCTTCTCAAAATATAAGCGGGCGCTGTCTTTATTCCCTTTGTTCAACAAATAACTTCCGTAGGCAACCTGATAAAAGGGCTCATCTTTGGGAGCAGTACTTTGAGATAAGATACTTTGCAATGCAGCAGCGTCGTTAGATTGCAGGTTTGCTTTGGTAAGCAGGTACCATGCTTCGGCATTGGCAGGTTCGGCCTTTACAATTTGCTGCAGCTGGTCCGATGCGGATCTATACCGTTCGTAGTAAATCATTTTTTTTGCATCCTGTACAGTTTGAGCTGTGGCACCAAGCGACATCATAGCGCACACTAATAAAGTCGGTCCTTTTTTCATCAGCATTTCTTTTACGCATTTTTTTAATAGGGTTGTCAAACTTATTTTACCAGAATTAGCCTGCTGTTAATCCCGAATTAGAAGTGCATTAGAACATGCCTTTAATGTGGCCGAAGGTACCCCAACAAGGCTTATATGGCTGGTAGTGAAATATTTTGAAGTACCTTCGCAATTGTAAGATCAATGTGGTTGAGTACGTGTACACTGTAATTAAAGATTATGGAAGAAACAAAGATCCTGATCATCGAAGACGAACAAAAGATTGCCGATACGTTGAATGTGGGACTTACCGAAAATGGGTACCACGTTGAGGTGGCTTATGATGGTAAAATAGGCGAACGGTTGTTTTTTGTGCACGATTTCAATCTGGTTATCCTTGACATAAATTTACCGGGTATCAATGGCTATGAGCTCACCAAGATAATTAGGGCCCACAACACCCATATACCTATCATTATGCTTACCTCGTTAAGCACATTGAACGATAAAATTGAAGGGTACGACGCCGGCACCGACGATTATATTGTAAAACCTTTTGAGTTCAAAGAATTGCTGGTTAAAATACGGGTGCTGCTCAAGCGCACCATGAACCACCAGGTACCGGTAGGCAATTTATTAAAGGCCGCGGACCTTGTTTTGAACCTCGATAGCAAAGAGGTAAAACGGGGAAGCGATGTTATTAATTTAACCGCCAAAGAATTTCAGTTACTGGAATATCTTTTGCGAAACAAGAACAAAGTGGTATCCAGGGCGGCCATAGCGGTGAATGTGTGGGATATTGATTTTGATACCAACACCAATATCATCGATGTGTATATAAGCTATCTGCGTAATAAAATTGACAAACCCTACGAACGAAAGCTGATCCAGACACATGTTGGTATGGGTTATATTTTAAAGGAAAATGATCGCTGATGCCCGTTAAACTGCGCATAACATTATTATTCTGCCTTATAGTATTTGTGATCCTTGCCATGGTATGCGCAACCGCTTATTATTTTTCCTATACCCAACGCCAGCAAAATATTCGAACCCGTTTATCGAACCGGGCCATTACACTTGCCCGGCTATTAGGACAATCGCAGGTATTTGACCAGGCGCTTATTCGCCGCATAGATTCTTCTACCATGCTGGCAATGAAAGACAAAACCTTTCAGGCCTATGATTACCTGAACAAAAAGATCTATAGTTACAGCGATGCGATTGTTGATACAGTAACCATCGATACCAATATACTTGATGATGCCCGTGTAAAGGGTATGATATTCTTTCACATTGGGCATAAAGAAGCAGTAGCTTATCATTATATAACACCCAATACCCGCATTGTGGCTATTACGGCGGCTTATGATGAAGAAGGAAAGGCCAAGATCAGGCAGCTACGGAACATCTTATGGCTAAGCTTTCTTTCGGGTATCATCATCACCTTTTTGGGCGGCTACTTTTTTTCCGACCGGCTTATGCGGCCCGTAAGGAAAATTGCCGATGACATCAATGAAATTTCGGCCCATAATCTTTCAGGGCGCATTAGTACCGGCCGGGCAAAAGACGAATGGCATTACCTGTCGGAAACCCTTAACCGCCTGCTGAACCGGTTGCAGGACAGCTTTGAGACCCAACGCCGTTTTGTATCCAATGCATCGCATGAGCTGAGTACCCCCTTAACGGCCATCTCGAGCCAGCTGGAAGTATCACTGCAAAAGAATCGCGAAGCGCAACAATACCGTGTTGTAATGGAATCGGTATACCAGGACGTTCGTCATTTGAGTAAACTAACCCAAACCCTGCTTGAATTTGCACAAGCTTCGGGCGACGCGGGCGGCCTGAATATATTGCCTGTTCGAATGGATGAAATACTGATGAGCCTGCCTGCAGAGATCAAAAAAAGCAATGCCGATTACCTGGTGGTATTATCGTTCGACGATATGCCGGCCGAAGAAGAAAAACTGATCGTTTTTGGTAATGCAGAACTGTTATTCACCGCTATTAAGAATATTGTTACAAACGCCTGTAAATATTCTGCCGACCATAAAGCTGTTATTAAGCTGAAGGCAGAACCGGAAAGTATTACCGTAGCCATCATTGATAAAGGCATGGGCATACCTGATGAAGAATTAAAATATATCTTTCAACCTTTTTACCGGGTTAATAGTACCAGCCAACAGGCGGGTTTTGGCCTTGGTTTGTCACTGGCCAATCGAATTATCAAACTTCATAAGGGAAATATTACAGTAAATTCTGCTCCGGGGCAAGGCACGGAATTTGTAGTGACCCTGCCTACTGCTAAATTCTAATAAACTTCTAACGCACTATTAATTACCCAATAATAGGCAGAAGATAAATTGCATAGGAAAGAACAGCAACAATGAAAATGAGACGCTCAGTTTACACATGCCTGCTTGCATTAGTCATAATGCTCGTAGCTGTAAGCGGTTGTCTTTTTAAGCAAACCATCGATTATAGGTGGACAAATAGAGAACTTATATTACAAAACGATTCATTAAAAGGGGTTGTAATAGAACTTACCCGTAAGATCGACACAACAAAACCGGCCGCTTCGCCATCACCATCCGTACCCCGAAAAAAATGATCACAACACGGCCTCATGATAACAAATATTTTAATCCCTATGGACTATAGCGAGGCATCGTTTAATGCATTGGAAACGGCGATAGTTATCGCAAAAAGAAATAATGCGTCATTAATAATATTGCACATTGACGATACGGTTTATACTTCAGAAGAAACTTATAAAAATGCCAATCAAATAGGGCATGCTATCGCCGACAACATAAAGCAAAAGCATGGGATTGATACAACCGTATTATTCAAAGAAGGGTTTATTGGCCCAACCATTGCGAAACTCATACTCGAAATAAAACCCGACCTGGTTGTTATGGGCGCTTATGGCGCCAGCGGACACCGCGACCTCTTTATTGGCTCAAATACATATTATACCATTAAACATGCATCATGTCCGGTGTTGATCGTCCCCGAAGGCAAACGCTGGCAAGACTTTAACAAGGTACTTTTTCCCTTACGGCCCACATTAGGCGCCTTTAAAAAGTACCAATTCATCAGCGATCTGGTTATACAAATGTACCCCGATTGCAATTTTGAACTGCTGGGTATTTCCATTGACAGAAAAGAGCACGATGTAAAACAGATCTCTGAAATAGCTACCGAATTAAAAAGCACCTGGCGCGATGCGGTGCAATATGCAGTTAGTTACAGTTATAGCAAGAATATTGGTGAAGAAGTGCTTGACCGCGCAGACAAAGGAATGCCCGATCTGCTGGTAGTTTCCTCCACGGTAGATGTGGCCAACAAGCAATTCTTTATTGGCCCCTTTTCACAAAGGATCATCAATCATGCAAGAATGCCGGTGTTATGTGTTTTCAACAGATAATATCGCTGCTTAATTGTTCAAATTTCTATGCTGGTAAAACCTGCGGGCAAAAATAGAAAGCGGTAATCCTATTGCGACTATCAATATACCTGTGGCAATGGCTGCTTTATCGGGTTTAATGGGTGCGCGTGTTATTCTGGTTAAAGGCAGCACAAGTAAGTTCATCACCACAAATATAAATACGCCATATACTACAGCTGTTAGAACAATATTTTTCCTCATCAGATTTATATAAGAATACAACAGGAAGAACAGGATAGTAAAGCTATATGCAATTATATAATGGAAAAGCAAACCTGTTAATGGCATTTCCCAGCCACCGGTAAAGGCCGGTTTGCCAAAAGCGCCGCTGGCAATAAACCGCAGTACGGTTTCAGCACTAATTCCCCGCGCAATGTATGCCTGTAAACAGGCCGATAGAATATCAAGGGTGCCCGCCAGCAAGCCCACCCAGGCAATTGTTTTTAGTAAAGGTTTTGCATTATGTTGCCGGTAATCTGATACGGTTTGAACGGTTGTCATGACAGCAGCATTTGGTGAATGCTCAAATTATGGAAACGCAGTCTTTCCACGCGAACTTTTCAACGAAATGCGACTTTCCACATACATACGGCAGGTACCGGTTACCAGTTACCTGATACCAGGATCCTAAACTTTTGGCCTTGCGAACAGTTTCGGACAGTCGAAGTACTCAACCTTGCGGCCTTGTCAACTTGTCAACTTGTCAACATGTCAACTTGTGCTTACCCACCAATCATTTCCATTACAATTTCTTTATAACTTCTACCAATAGGTATCTGCTTACCTGCAATCTCCACATCAGTGGCTGAAAAGGCATCGATCTTGTTTTTGGCCACCAGAAAAGAACGGTGTATACGCAAAAAGCCATTCCTTGCCAGCATTTCTTCAATTTGGCCCAATTGATATTTGGTGAGAATAGATCTGTCTTTTGTAGTAATGCGAATATATTCTTTCAGGCTTTCAATAAAAAGGATCTCATCGATATACACCTTTACCCGCTTCTTGCTTACATTAAAGAATAAAGCAGCTCTTTCTGTAGCCGGTGCCAGGGGTACGGCACTTGCTGTTTCTCTTTCTTTCACTTTGTTTACTGCCATCACAAAACGGCTGAACTCGATGGGCTTTAGCAGGTAGTCAACAACGTTTAGCTCATAACCCTGCAGCGCATACTCCTGGTAGGCAGAGGTAATAATAACCTGCGGTGGTTTCTTCAGTGTCTTTATAAAATCGAGTCCCTTTAATTTTGGCAGGTGAATATCCAGGAACATCAGGTCTATCTTTTCATTTTGCAATAGGTCCATAGCGTATAAGGCATCGGTACATATCCCCTTTAATTCCAGAAAGGGAATTTGTAAAACATAATCTTTCAACACTTCTGCCGCCAGGGGCTCATCCTCAACAATAATGCAATTATACCTGTGCATAGCTGGTTAGGTTTATATACAGATGTACTGAAAAAATATTGGGTTCGTTCTTTAATTGCAGATCATACTCTTTGTACATCAGTTCCAGTTGCCGGCGAACATTGCGCAACCCAATATTATCACGGATCTCTTCTGACGTATGATTTTCCTTGGTGTTCTCTATATTAAAGATAAGAATGCCCTTTTGTAGTTGCACACGAATGCGAATAAAAGAAGTGAACCGGCTTTCGCTGGCCCCATGTTTAAATGCATTTTCAACAAATGGCAACAAAAGCAGCGGCGCTATTTGTTGGGTATTTTCATCAATCTCCCGCTCAAATTGAATGGTAAGGCGCTCGTAACGCATTTTTTCCAATTCAATATAATCATCCAGTACTTTCAATTCATCGGCAATGGAAATAAGGTTACTTTTTGAACCATATAAAATAAACCGCAACAATTTCGACAGGCGCATTACCACTTCCGCCGTATGCTCAGATCGCTTACGGGCAAGCGCATAGATATTATTCAGCGTATTAAATAAAAAATGCGGATTGGTTTGATGCCGCAGGAATTTCAATTCTGCTTCCAGTTTTTCTTTAATCAGGTTCTTTTCGCGTTCGCGGGCAGCCAATTGTATGCGCAGCAATTTCAAAATAATGGCAACACCCGAAACAAAGCCAATATCCATAATGGCCAGCAATATGCCCAATACATTAAGTATGGGCCGCTCTTTTAGTACCCCATGATAAATAACCGGGTTTATATAATAAACGAATACAATGCGGTGTAAAACAATGGTAATAATAACAGCCGCAGCAACCTGCAACATAATGCGGTTGAGCCCTACATTGCCATTTATGATCTGTTTAATGGCAACATACAAAGCAAAATAAGTGAACAGTAATTTAGAAAGCACCGCGGCAATGGCGGCTTTAAACGCCATCCAGAATTGGATATTTTCGGGAATGTCCTTAAGGGCGGGCCCAACCCAAACAAATTCCAGCACGGTATCCTGCAACAGATACACCAGCCAGAAGATACCATGAAGCAGTATTCTTTTCACAATACCATAAAAGTACCACAATAACTACTAGCATCCCTTCAACAACCAGTAAACCAGTACAAAAACAATAATAGTACCCAGGCACCCACCGCCCCATCTCCAGGCGGCATAGCCGGCGATCAAAGTTCTTAGCCAGTCACGCATAATTAAAAGATTGTTATATAAAATATTTAAAAATCATGCCATGCCGGCGGCTTCCATTCCTGGCTGTAAGTCGCTAAAATGGACTATCTTAGTAGTCATTTTTAAACAGTCAGGTAGTCCGCTATGCTTCCATGGAAAACGATCATACAGATACAAAAAGAATGTGATACACCGGTTTACTTACAAATAGCCAATTGCGTTATATGCGAAATGCGCAAAGGGCGGGTTGGCCCCGGTATTAAACTACCGGGCTCACGCCAGATGGCTGAACTACTGGAGGTGCATCGCAAAACCATAGTACGGGCTTACGAAGAGCTCGATGCGCAGGGCTGGATAGAAATGCATCCATCAAAAGGAACATTTACCAGCCAGGAATTACCTGAAATAAACGCCCGCCGTTTTTCAAACAACCATAAGCAAAAGAACTTTCCCGCCACAACCGGTTACTCCGTAAAGGTGAATACAATTACCAAAGACCCTTCTTTGCCAACCCGGCATATTAATGGCTTTCATGATGGGCCCGATATGCGGTTGATACCATCCGATGAATTGGGCCGGGCTTATAAAAGCGTTATGTCGAGAAATACCTACCTGAAATTTATGTCGTACGTTGAAACGCCCGGTGTTCAAAAATTCAGGACCGTATTATCTGATTATCTTAATGCAAGCCGTGGCGTTCAAACAACTTTCGAAAACATTCTGGTTACCCGGGGTGCGCAAATGGCGCTTTATCTTTTAACGGTGGTACTATTTTCAAAAGACGACACCATCATAGTAGGCGATACAAATTATTATTATGCCGATCATGTTTTTCTACAGGCCGGCATGCAATTGGCGCGCGTTAAAGTCGACGAGTGCGGCATTGATGTAGAAGAAATTGAAAAGTTATGCCGTCGCAAAAAGATCAAAGCATTATACATTACATCGCATCACCATTACCCAACTACCGTAACGCTTTCGGCTGCCCGCCGCATTCAATTACTGGCGCTTGCAGAAAAATATGGTTTTATCATTATCGAAGACGATTATGATTACGATTTCCATTACTTAAGCAGTCCCATGCTGCCCCTGGTAAGCGCCGATACAAAAGGAATGGTAGTGTATATAGGCACACTCAGCAAAACCGTTGCTCCAGCTATTCGAACCGGTTATATAATAGCGCCGCAAAATCTTATTCTTGAATTAAGCCGCATCAGGCAGCTGATTGATGTGCAGGGCGACCCCATTATGGAACTGGCGCTGATCGAAATGTTTGAAGAAGGCCATATAAAAAGGCATTTGAAAAAAGCACAACTTGCTTATCATAAACGTCGCGATTCCTTATGCAGTTTATTGAAGGATAATCTTTCGGATATTATAGATTTTAAAGTGCCAGATGGCGGACTGGCCATTTGGGCAAAATTTCATAAATCGGTACCGCTGCCACCGCTTGCAGAAAAATTAAGATCGCAGGGACTTATTATTTCAAATGGTTTAATACATAACAACGCTGATATCTCTATGAATGCCACCCGAATGGGCTTTGCCTGGATGAATGAAGAAGAGGCGGCACAGGCTGTTGAACTGCTTATCAAAACTATTCGCTCAAAATAAATATTTCCTTTCTCCGTTTTAGTGCCGACTTTTTAAAATGCATCAAGAGCATTAACAATTGTTATGCTCATACCTGGCTTGTTGTAATACACAAATATCATTTACTGTTGCCCCATTAAACCGGACTACCTGGAATCTCAAAACCGGATACCGTTATAGTCCAAATACAATATACCTTTACGACCGATTATTATTGTTTCTAAGTTTCTAAAAGTTTAAGCCATGAAAAAGTTCAGCATTATGTTCTCTGCATTATTCCTTTGCATCAGTTTAATAGCCCGTGATCCTGGTCCGGGTGAAAAAGACGAACTGATCAAAACTTTCACTACCAGTTTTCCCAAAGCCGAGCGCGTTCATTGGTATGAAATGCCCAAAGCATGGGTGGTTAATTTCGTTACAGATGGTGTTCGTTCACGCATTGTGTACACCAAAGACGGAAAAATAACTGAGTTTACCCGTTATTATTTTGAAACGAATATGCCATTCCTGATCCGCTCAAAGATCAAAGAAGCTTATCCAACCAAAAGCATTTTTGGCGTGGTTGAAGTTTCAGTGATGGCCGAAGGCGGTGTTTCTAAAATGGATTATTACGTGAAGCTGGAAGATGAAAAATACTGGTCAACTGTTCAATCTGACAATGAAGGAAATCTGCGCTTGGTAGAAAAATATAAAAAGGCGCAATAAAAGAAGAGAAGGGAAAATAAGTTTCTTTTTTTAGGAAAAAGGCAAGGGTTGAAAGTAATACTTTCAACCCTTGCCTTTTTGCTTTTATTCCCCCCATGAAACAAACTATTGACATTACCATTATATACAATATATTTTAAATACCATATAACACCTGGAATTAGTATTTTTGCGCTGAAAAATTACATCGTAAAAACGTATCCATGTATTCCCTAAAACCCCTGGTAACTGCTGCCCTTTTAACCGTTCTTTCAATACCTGTAATTGCACAAACGAAGCCACTGTACAATTTCCAGGACCTTTCACATCTATATTATAAAAAACAAAAAGATTCCTTAACAAAAGCCTGGACGGTTCCCGCCATTTATAAAGACAAAGCCACCCAAAAGAAATACAAAGAGATCTGGGACGAGCGCACCAGCTTTTTTACCGGCGCCATAGATGGCGATAACTACATTCACGACAAAGAAGTGTATGATTATGTAGATGGCATTATTACAGAGATCGTTCAGGCAAATAAGGCCCTGATGCCGGTGAAGCCTATGTTACTTATCGACAGAAGCTCATCAGTAAACGCATATGCAATAGGAAACAATATCATTGCGGTTAACCTTGGCCTTATTGTATTTAGCCGTTCAAAGGAAGAACTGTCGCTGGTAATTGCCCACGAACTGTCGCACAACATTCTTACCCATCCTGAAAACGCAATGAAGCAACGCGCTGAATGGCTTACTTCGGATGAATACCAAAAGTCGCTTAATGCTGTACTCGATTCTAAATATGAACGGCTTACCCGGCTAAAAAAAGTGATCGAGAATTATTCATTCAGCAGAAGCAAACACCAGCGCTACCACGAAAGCGATGCCGACTCACTGGCGATCATACTTTTGAAAAAAAGTAATATTGCTTTTAAGGCCGGGTTCTTCCTTCGTCTCGATAGTGCAGATATTGTATATCAGCAGCCGCTGAAGACACCGGTTAAGAACTATTTTGTTGCTTATAACCTTCCTTTTGAGGATGCCTGGACAAAAAAACGGTCAAAAGGCCTATCGTCAAGGGCATATAACTTTAAAGATACTACCGGCGTTAGCGACTCATTAAAGACACACCCCGATTGTGTAGAAAGGTATAATAAAACCCGTAGCCAGAATGTGACAGCTACCCTTACCCCCATACCCGCAAACATAACCGATAAAGCAAACAAAATGCTCATTTGGAACATGTACTCCAACATGAGCTTAACGCCATGCCTGTATCGCATACTTCTTGAAAAAGACAAGGGTAATACCGATGCATGGTACGATTTCATGTTCAACAATATCATCTCAGGTTTATATTATTCCGACCGTGAACTTCATCGCTTTAATGCAATTGGTGTAATTCAAAAAGAATACATTTCAAAAGACTATTATGAGTTGCAAACCATGTTTGAACAAATTCCCCGGGAACAGCTGGAGCAACTTTGTAAACAATTTCATAATGCAGGCTTCTGGCAAAACATGCCTTCCAGTGAAAAAGCGCTGAAAAGCTTCCTTTACACATTGGCACTGGACCCCGATAATTCTACTACTAAAAAATCACAAGCAGCTAAAGCATTTACTACCGACAATGCCAACAGTATGTATTACGAATTGGCCAAAAATTTTGAAAAGCAATAACCCTTACCAAACCTTTTACAACCAAAACGAATGAAAAAACTACTTACAGCATTCCTGCTGCTATTATCAGTGTGTGTTACGCAAGCTCAAACAAAAGTATTTAAAGAAGTTGGCGAAGACATTCAATCGCAGGTAAAACCTATTTACCAGGACAATGCCCTGGTTGGTTACGTAGTGTTTACCCAACTTGAAAAAGCAAGCGCCGATTCGTTCAACTATAAGATCACCCTTATGGATGAAAACCTGAACGATATCGGCGTGGTGAAGTTCAAAGAAGTAAAATTGTATTTATACGGTGTAACTTTTGAGCAGGATGTATTATGCCTCGCTTACTTTAAAAGTAATTTCTATTTTAAGGAATATACCAGCAAAAAAGAATATAAACAGGCTAAGGAAAATGAGAAGACCTCTATCTTAACCCAGTTTTTAAGCCTCGATGGTAAGATCATAAAATCAAATTCATTAAGCGTTCAGGTAAGCTCTGAATATGGCGGTAAACTGGCCCGGAAATCCTATATGGGCGGCAGTACCATTAAAAGCGTACACCTTCGCAATATTCCTGGAAAAGGCTTTGCCTTATTATATGGCGATGAACGAAAAAATACACTTGTGGCTTTTAACACTGCCGGCGATCAGTTATGGCAAAAGCAGGTAAAGCTTTTTGAGGGGGCTAAACTCGCCAACATGTTAGTAGCAAAACAATACATTTATGTACTCACTAAAAATAAAGCCAACAAAGGAAATGGCGATATGCAACTGGGCGGCTATGAAGTATTAGGATATCATATTGGCGATTCTGCGGCTCCGTTTAAACATGTCCTGAAAGATAAACAGGGCAACTCATTAAGTATTACCTCTTTTTCAAACGATCCGGTTACAGGTAACCTCTTTGTAAGCGGGGGCATAATTGACCCAAGAAAAGGTAATAATTATGAAACGCCCAAACACTTTGCAAGAGGCGTTTACGCAGGTTTATATTCCATATCTGTTAATGGACCTAAGAAAAGCGATATTACGGAGGTTTATTCATACTGGAAAGATGAATCGCAACCGCTTTTCACAAGAAAGGGCCGCATCCGTGAAAAGAAAACTAATTGCTGGTATGATGGTACCATTAAGGATTATGATGGCAACGTTTATTTTTATGGTACAACATACAGAAAGAAAGTTAAAGTGGGTTCTATAATCTCTTCTGTTATCCTGGCGCCAGTTGGTTATGGATTTTTTATTGCAGCATTTGGCTACAATAAAGTAAAAATGGACAATACTATTTTACTAAAACAAAGTCCAAAAGGTGAATTATCAGTAGAGAAATATATCGCAGCCGACAAAGGAAACTATGTTCCCAATAGAGCTGGCTGGTACTTCGATACCAGATCGTACATGACTGCAAACAATCCCGAAACAAAAAACGTCTATCTGATCATGTCAGACAGAAGTAATTTCTTTATTTACAGCACTAAAGCGAAAGAAATTATTCGCACCATTCCACGTAAAGAAGGTAACTATTACACAAATATTTACCCGGCCAAAGAAGGCCATTATATGGTTTCGGAATACAACAGAAGTGAAAGATCTACTACTGTTTCTATTGAGGCATTGTAAGATAAAATAGGATATAAGCCACTAACTCAAATACTGTTTCCCAAAAACCAAATCAATGAAAAAGTTATTCACACTTTTGCTGCTGCTCACTGTGTGTTATGTCCATGCGCAAAAAAAAGTCTTTAAAGCTGTAAGCGAGGACATTTCATCGCAGTTCAAACCAATTTACCAGGATTATGCCCTGGTGGGTTACGTAGCTTTCACCCAGCTTGAAAAAATAAGCACCGATTCATTTAGTTACAAGATCACTATTATGGATGAAAACCTGAATGATATTGGGGTGGTTAATCTCAGGGACCATAAACTCATACTACATGGTGCAAGAATGGAACAGGATGTATTGAGCCTGTGTTACCTTAAAAGCAACTTCTATAATAATGAGTTTGCGAACAGACAGGAATATATTGATGCTATCAATAATGATAGGACATCTGTCTTTTTCCAGTTCTTAAATCTTAATGGAAAAATTATTAACACAGCCTCGTTACCGGTAACATTGTACCATAAGGTGGTGCCACGCAACGCAAGGATCAAAGATTTTTATGTTGACGGTGGCCTGAAGGGACCAATACAATTTCTTAATGTTACAGGAAAAGGGTTTGCAGCTTTTTACAGAGATGATGAAAAAAATAGCCTGGTTACTTTAAATACCCGCGGCGATATCATATGGCAAAAGCAAATTAAAGAGGAAGCCTTCGCTTTAACCTTGTTAACCGCCGGGCTGGATGTTTACGTGCTGGGGTACAAGGCTGGCAATATGCTACACCGCGGGTATGAATTGTATGGCTATAATGCATCTGACCCTTCCATTTCTTCAACACTCAGGATGAACCATGACGATCAGGGCAATAGATACCATTTTAGTAATTTTAGCGTTGATCCTGCCACTGGTAAAGCATATATAAGCGGTTACACAGTAACCGATAAAAAATATCTTAGCTATGACGATCCAGATGATTTTAAAAACGGCAGTTATGCGGGTTTATTTACCATAAACATAAAAGATCATGTAAAAGGCATAACAACCGATGTATTCTCTAATTGGGTAGACGGCTCTCAATCATTTATTACAAAAGACGGCCATTTTAAAGATGAAACAATATTCAAGCATAGTAACTCCTTTAAAGATTACAACAACGCAACCTATCATATAGGTACTGCCATCCTTATAAATGGTTCCAAAGTAACACAAAAAAATACCATCATTTTTAAACAGGATGATAAAGGTAACCTTACAATAGATAACTCCGTGGAAGGTGACAATACACCTTCTTTCAAAACCGGCGATGAGGGCCTTAGCGCGAATTTAAAAAAGTATTATACGGTTACTAACCCCGACACCAAAACCTTTTACCTGATCATAGATGATAAACAGAACATTTATATCTATAATCTCAATACAAAAAAAGTAGTTCGTACCATTTCTCATATCGATGGCAATATTACTACTCAGGTTTTTCCAGCCAAAGAAGGGCATGTAATAGTGGCAGAATACAACAAAAAAGAAAAAACGACAACCGTATCAATTGAAGC
This sequence comes from Niastella sp. OAS944, assembly GCA_024809215.1. Classification (GTDB taxonomy): domain Bacteria; phylum Bacteroidota; class Bacteroidia; order Chitinophagales; family Chitinophagaceae; genus Niastella. The sequence continues at coordinate 2,158,402 of JANUBW010000001.1, forward strand.
AATATAAACACTAAAAAAATTAAAGGCCCCGACTGCAACATCGGGGTCTTTTTATGTTCACCCTACACTAAAAAACTAAAACAGATCGTACGAAGGATAGCCCGGCACTTTATTAGGGCCAGTTTGCAAAATTTATTTCATGGTAAGGACGAAGATCAAGTAAGACTACGTAAATAAAATTGCGACTACTACTTTTTTGAAAAGTATGGCACATTATCCCTGCTTACTGTTTCCTTTTGTTGCCAGTACGCCAAGGTAACAATGTGTCCATTGTATGTTTTCAATAGTCTGCCAAAGATGGCATTGGTGGGGTTGAACGTAACATCAGTAACACCAATAGTAAATGTTGCCGGTGGTGTTGGAACCGGAGCATCTGTAGCAGCAGGTGTCGCCGGCGCTGCGGCCTTAGGTGGCGGCGATGTTACAACTACCACTGTATATTTATTGAACTCTAATAATGGTTTTAAAAAATCAACCCGTTGTTGCGACGCATTTTTTTCTACAATGGCGCATTTAACGCCATCCAGCTCTTCAAACTCATGATTCTTATTAATAGCCATAATTAATATTAAAGTCCAAAACTTAAAGAATGAATATAGTCGTAGATATAACCGGTAAGTCCGGTAATAATAATACCTGCAACACAAATAAACATAGCCAGCTTGGGATACGCAGGTATTGCTAAATGTTCTATCGGGTGTTCATTGGCATCCATAAAAATAGCTTTTACAATGCGCAGGTAATAATAGAAAGAGATGATCATATTTAATGCCGCCACCGTTATCAAAACATAATTCCCTTTACCAGCACCCGACATTAACAGAAAGAACTTTCCAAAAAAGCCCGCGGTTGGCGGTACACCAGCCAGCGAAAACAAGGCAATGGTAAGCACCCACGATAAAACAGGATTGGTCTTGTAAAATCCTTTATAATCGCTTACCTGCTCACGCCCTGTAACTGAACTTACCAATGCAACCACACCAAAAGCAGCCAGGTTTGAGAACACATAAATAAGTACGAAATAAACTACGGAGGCAGTGGCTAGTTGAGAACTGCCGGTAATACCAACGAGAATAAACCCGATCTGTGCAATGGACGAAAAAGCAAGGAAGCGTTTGATATTGTTTTGCCGGATGGCAAAAAGATTCCCAATCAATATGGTTAACATCGATAAAACAAACAACATATTATACCAGGTGCCGGCCATTGGTTTGAATACTGTATATAAAACAGAAACAAACACAAATAATACCGATCCCTTTGAAATGACCGATAACCACGAAGTAACGGCTACCGGTGCGCCCTCATACACATCGGCCGTCCATAAATGAAAAGGCACTACGGATATTTTAAAGGCAAACCCTGCCAGTAATAATACAAAAGCAAAAACGGGTAAAGGGCCGCCTGTAATATGAGAAGCTAGTTCACTAAAAGTAAGTGTGCCGGTTGCGCCATATACCAACGAAATACCAAACAATAATAAGCCCGATGCAAAAGCTGATGATACAATAAACTTCATGGCGGCTTCTGATGACTTTCTTTTACCCAGATCGAAATTGGCCATAGCCGCCAATGGAATGCTCGATAATTCCAACCCAACATAAAACATCAACAGGTTGCCGGTCGAGATCATAAAGAACATACCCAGTAAATTGCTTAATAACAAAATATAAAACTCCGGCACATGCTCATGTTTCTTTAACCACGATGATGATTGTAATGAAACAATGAGTGTACCCAGGCTTAAAATATTTTTCTGTAGTACTATTAATGGATTGGTAAAAAACATACCATCGAACAACATGCCCGCCTGGTTTCCCATAAAGCCCGCAGCCAGATTAAACAACAGCAACCCATTGGCCAGGTTCAGAATGGCGGTATTAGACATTTCAGTTCCAATCTTCAAAAGCAACAGGGTAAAAATGATCACCGTAATGATCAGTTCCTGTTTCATTAGTAATAAAAAATCAATCATAAACTATTGATTAATCAGTTCTGTTAGCCAGAATGGAGCAATACCGATGGCTATAATTCCTATTATTAGTACACCAGCTGCTATTTTTTCATTCCACCGGGCATCGCTTAAGTTGTGCTGCACCGTTGCGCCATCTACCTGCAAGGGCCCCATGATCACTTTGCCCATGGCCCTTAAAATGTAGACAGCGGTAACTACGATCGATGCACAGGCCAGTACAGTTGCCAACCGGTACCAGTTATCGGCTTTTTCCCAGGAACCCATAAACACCGTTACTTCGGCAACAAAGCCACTCAGGCCCGGCAAACCCAGTGAGCACAATCCGGCTATTACAAATACTGTAGCTATAAATGGCATTACTTTTAATAACCCGCCCAATTGCGCCACCTGCCGCGTATGCGTTCTATCGTATAACATACCAATGGCGGCAAAGAAAAGGGCCGTCATTAACCCATGCGAAACCATCTGCATTACCGCGCCCATAATGGCAGTTTGCGTCATCATACCAATACCAAGTAAAACAAAACCACAATGGCTTATGGAAGAATAGGCATTAATGTATTTTAGATCGGTTTGCATCATGGTGGCGAATGCGCCATAGATGATGGCAATGGTAGCGAGCAGAATTATGATCCATGAATAATAATGTGCGGCATCTGGCATTAACAACGTAGCCATCCGCAAACAACCATAACCACCTAATTTCATACTTATCCCTGCCAGGAACATAGAGGCCGCAGTGGGCGCCGAAGAGTGCCCATCGGGCACCCAGGTATGAAATGGGAACAGGGCGGTGAATATGCCAAAGCCAACAAAAGCAAACGGAAAAAATAATCGCTGCGCTTCTGGTGATATATGCTGTTGTGCAATCTGCAACATATTAAAGGAATGAGCACCGCTGAGGGCTTGCGTGTTAAAATAAACACCGGCCAAACCTACAAACACCAATGCACTACCGCCCATAAGCATTAATGCCAGTTTCATGGCACTGTATTCTTTGCGACCGCTGCCCCAAATGCCAATCAGAAGGAACTTGGGTATAACCGCAACTTCGAGGAAGAAGAACAGGGTAAACAAGTCGAGCGAAATAAAAAAACCATAAGCGCCCATGCTTAGCAACGTTAGCAAAAAGAAAAACTCTTTACTTAACTTAGCCGTGGTCCACGAAACCAGGATGCCCGCAACAGTAACAAAAGCAGTAAGCAATATCATGGCTACAGAAATGCCATCAATGCCAACATGATAATGAATGTTCAGCGGCGCATACCACACATGGTCCTCCTGAAACAACATTTGGCTTCCATCTACCACCCGCTGCTCCCAGTAAGTAAATAAAATATAAAATGAATAAAGCAGCTGAACTACCGCTCCACCTAACGCCACTACTCTTACCTGCTTTAAGCCACTGCACAGCAATAAGGCGATAACTGTTATTATAGGTAATATGATGAGTACTGACAACATCAGTTTTGTGTTAATTTTTTATGTCCAGAGATAAATAAACACCGCGGCCAGTGCAATTATTCCACCAAAGAAATACAGCGTATAACTTTGTATGCTGCCCGACTGTAATGCTTTTATTCGTTCTGAAATACCTGTGGTAGCCCAACCCAGCTTATTCATAAAGCCATCTACAATATTTTTATCAAACCAGGCTGCCGGTTTGGCAATGCCGTTAAAAATGATCTTTTTTGTAATGAACAGGTATAATTCATCAAAGTAGAATTTCTGTCTGATGGCCCTGTATAATCCACCGATGGCAGTAGCCAGTTTTTGCGGCTGGTCGTTCTCATTAAAGTATAAAACGAATGCCAGCGAAATACCTGCAAGGGCCATTGCTATTGGAGCAATAGAAAAACTGGCAGAAATAGTGATCTCCTCACCTTTTCCGTTAGCAGCTACAAAATGCGTAAAGGGTATAAACCCAACTACAATAGCTGCCGCCGCCAACACCAGCAAGGGTAACTTCATATTCAGGTTACCTTCTCCATGATGATCACTGTGGGTAGAAGTTTTGTTATAGAATATACTAAAGTATAACCGGAACATATAAAAGGCCGTAATGCCCGAGGTGATGAGGGCTATATAATATATAAGCTTATTGCTTTGCCAGGCCGTAATCAATATTTCCTCCTTACTAAAAAAACCAGCCAACGGTGGAATACCTGCAATGGCCAAACAGGCTATTAAAAAAGTGGCGTGTGTAATGGGCATGAACTTTCGCAACCCGCCCATATTTCCCATTTCATTGGTATGTATAAAATGAATGACAGCCCCCGCCCCCAGGAACAATAATGATTTAAAGAAAGCATGTGTAAAAAGATGGAACAACGAGGCCGTGTAGCCTGTATTCACCGCTTCGCCATAAGCCGGAACGCCTAATGCAAATAACATATACCCTATTTGTGAAATGGTGGAGTAAGCCAGCACCCGTTTAATATCTGTTTGGGTACAGGCAATGATGGCAGCCAGAAAAGCCGAGATGGCGCCAACCCAGGTTATCAATTTTAACACCGAAACATCTATAAGGTAAATTGGGTATAGCCTGGCCACCAGGTACACACCAGCCACTACCATGGTAGCTGCATGTATTAATGCCGATACCGGAGTGGGCCCCTCCATGGCATCGGGCAACCAGATATGCAAAGGGAACATGGCCGATTTACCTGCACCGCCAATAAACACCAGCGTAAGCGCCCAGCTTAATACTGGTATTCCCACCACTCCATACCCCGTCATTTGCGCCAAAACCGGGGAGTTGGTCCCGGTTATTCGTTGTATCATGGTGCCAAAATCGAGTGTGCCGCTGTAAAACGCAAGTATCAATATACCTATTAAAAAACCCAGATCGGCAAAGCGGGTAACTATAAATGCTTTCTTTGCCGCAGCTACTGCAGCAGGCCGGTCGTAATAAAAACCAATGAGCAGGAAGGAGGAAACACCTACCAACTCCCAAAAGATATAGATCTGAAAAATGTTTGTAGATAATACCAACCCCAACATTGAAAATGTGAACAGCCCCAGAAACGCGTAATAAGTAGCAAACCGTTCTTCCCCTTTCATATAACCCAAACTAAACACATGCACCATCAACGATACAAAGGTTACCACTACCAGCATCATTACCGAAGCGGGATCGAGCAACGCGCCCATATCAATAGACATGCCCAACGAAAACTGCAGCCAGGTATATTGTAACGCCGTAACCGGTTGATATACGCCATTCACTTTTCCATTTACAAAAAAGTACTGGTAAGCCGTATAAAAAGCCAGTATTGTTGAAATGAATAGGAAAAGCGTACCCACTATACCGGCTGATTTGGCAAAAGTTTTTTTACCAAACAAACCTAACAACACAAAACCTGCTAAAGGTAGCAGGGGAATTAATGCTATGTAGTTTGAATATTCCATATGGTAAATCGTGATACAGGTTTCAACCTGTTAACTTGTCAACTTGTTAACCCGTCAACTCAATTTTTCATTTCTTTCACATCCTCTACATCAATCGATCTATGATTACGATATAAATTAATTATGATAGCAATCGCCACGGCAGCTTCGGCGGCCGCAACTGTTATTATAAACAGCGAAAAGAACACGCCATTCAGCTTATCGGGGTACAGGTATTTATTGAATGCTACAAAATTGATATTCACACTATTCAGGATCAGTTCTATCGACATAAGCATGGTAATCAGGTTGCGACGGGTGAACAACCCATACGTACCAATAAAAAACAAGGCAGTACTTACAAATAAGATATGTGTTAATGGTATGCTCATGATTTATCTTCTATTACCAGATCTTTTGTTTCAGGGATCAGTTTATTTGTTCCGTCATTTGCCCCAATAGGAGCGGCTTGTTTTTGAACGGACGTTCCTTTGGGCACCGATCGCATAGCTATAACAATACACCCTACCATGGCTGCCAACAGCAACATACTCACCACCTCAAAAGGCAATACAAAGCCATACTTTTTAGTATCGAGCATTTGTTCGCCAATAGCAGATACGGGAACATTAAATGGTTTTGTAGTTGTTGCTGCATTAAACCCATACCCGGCAATGATGCGATACGAAAATGAAAACCCAAACAGCACCGCCAGTAAAGAGAAAAGAATTCGTTTCAATGGCGGTTTGGGCATTTCACTACCCGAATAGTGGGTAAGAAAAATAGAGAAGATGATGAGCACCACTACCCCACCTACATACACAATGATCTGCACAGCGGCAACAAATTCTACCTGCATCCAAAAATATAAAGCAGCCACACCTACCAAACTAAACAACAACCAAATGGCCGATCGAAAGATCTTTTGACTGGTTACAGCCAATATCGCCGTTCCCAGTATGAAAGCTGATATTAAGTAAAATATGATTGCGGATGCATCCATAAAAATTATTAATCACAAGTTCTTATAATTTACGACCTCAACTCCTTTATTCAACACCGGCTCTTATTTTAGAACCCGGTTTATTTAACTTCTTCAATAACTGGTTCCTGTCATACACACTATGTTCAAAAGTTTGCGCCATTTTTATGGCGCTGGTGGGGCAGGCTTCCACACATAAATTACACATGGTGCACAACTCAAGATGGTATACAAATGTGTCCAGCGCCTTTTTCTTTTTGCCTTCGGGTGTTGTATCAAATTTGGTAACGATCTTGATGGTAGCATTGGGACATGCCAGTTCGCAAGCGGTGCAACCGGTACAGGCATGTTCGTTATTGTCGTCGTGCGCCATTACCACTTCACCACGGAACCGCTCTGGTAATTTCATTTGAGCCCGGTTGTCGGGGTACTGTTGGGTAATAATTTCTTTGGGCCGAATAAAATAACTACCCGTTGTTTTCATTCCTTTTAGGAGCGAAGCAACTGCCCGATACACATCTGATATGTATTCTTTTAAAAATGCCATCCCATTATTGCAATTAATGTTATTAATAACAGGTTAAACATACTGATGGGCAATAGATATTTCCATTCCAGGCTCAACAACTGATCGATGCGTAAGCGCGGGAACGTCCATCGAAACCACATGATCAAAAATATCAGGAAAAATGTTTTGCCCATAAACCAAACTGAAGATGGAACGTAATCCATAGTATGATTAAACCCTTCCCAATTACCTATGTGTAATGGCATCCACCCGCCTAAGAACAAGGTGGCGCCAATAGCGCATACTATAAATATGTTGATGTATTCTGCCAGAAATAACAACGCGAACTTCATTCCTGAATATTCGGTATGAAAGCCTGCTGTTAACTCCGATTCTGCTTCGGCCAAATCAAAAGGCGCGCGGTTGGTTTCTGCAGTAACAGCAATAATGAAGATCACAAAAGAAATAATAGCGGGAATATGTCCGCGGAACAACCACCAACCGGTTTGTTGTGATGCAACGATCTCCGAGATCTGTAAACTACCCGACAATACAACAATGGAAATAATTGATAAACCAGCCGACAATTCATAACTAACAATCTGAGCTCCGCTGCGCATGGCACCGAGTAGAGAATATTTATTGTTACTTGCCCAACCAGCCATCAGAATGCCAATTACCGAAACCGATGATACCGCCGACACATACAGCACACCGATATTAATATCCCATATTTGAAAACCTTTGGCAAATGCAATAGGAGCCAGAATAAGCATAGCCGCAATCATTACAATGAAGGGCGCCAGGTTAAACAGGAACTTATCGGCGCCATTGGGCGTTAGCCCTTCTTTCATCATTAGCTTTAGCGTATCGGCAGTAGTTTGTAAAATACCTTTGGGCCCTACACGGTTTGGCCCCAATCTTATTTGCATACGTGCCGCCACCTTGCGTTCCATTAATACCAACACCAGTCCCAACGTAGCAAATAACCCAATTACAAGCAACATAACGATAGCGCATTCCAGTATCAATGCCATAGTTGGGCTGAACGTGCTGTACAACCATTGTTGAATTGAATTGGTTATGTGCTCAAGACTAAACATATTTTACTTTTTCATTTCTCATTTTCACCTATCAATATCAGGTATTACTAAATCAAGCGTTCCCATAATAGCCATTAGATCTCCAATCTTACTGCCTCTGCTAATATGATCAAGCGCCGACAAATTTGAAAAGCCCGGCGATCTGAATTTGATGCGGTAGGGCGTTGTGCCACCCTCACTAACTATATATACACCCAGTTCGCCACGGGCTGTTTCGGCCCTTGAATAAAATTCTCCTTTAGGTAATTTCAACACCGCTTTTGTTTTGGCCTGAATATCGCCTTCAGGAATATTATCTATCAATTGTTCAATAATGCGTATGGATTGGCGTAACTCTTTTATCCGTACCAGGTAACGCGAAAAACTATCGCCACCCATTTCTATAATCTCATCGAACGAAACTTTATCGTACACTTCATAGGGATATAGTTTCCTTATGTCGCATGATACCCCGCTTGCCCTTCCTACGGGGCCGGTGCAACCAAATGAAATAGCATCTTCTTTTGTTAGTACGCCAACGCCTTTGGTCCGGTTCTGAAAAATAATATTACCGGTAACCAGGTCGTCGTACTCATCAATCTTATTATTAAACAGCTGTATAAAGTTTTTTACCCGTTGCTGAAAATTGGGATGAAGATCATACATCACACCACCCGGTACCATATAGTTCATGGTTAGGCGGGCCCCGCAGGTTTCTTCCATAATATCATTGATGGTTTCCCGTTCGCGAAAGGCATAAAAAAACGGCGTGAATGCGCCGAGGTCCATGGCCATTGCTCCCCACCACAATTCGTGCGAAGCAATACGGGTAAGTTCATCCATCAATACCCGTATTACCCGGGCGCGTGGCGGTACTTCCAACTGTAATGCTTTTTCAACACACATGGCGCACGCATGGTTGTTTATATGGGCCGACAAATAATCCATGCGGCTGGTAACGTAAATAAACTGGCGATAACTAAGGCTTTCACACATCTTCTCAATACTGCGATGGATATAACCCAAATGCGGTTCTACTTTCTGAATGGTTTCTCCCTGTAACCTAATAACAAGGTGCAATACCCCATGCGTGGCAGGGTGTTGCGGACCAACGTTGATCACCAGATCATCACCATCAGCCTTATTATCAGCTTCTATTATTTGTGTTTCTCTATACATTAAATAGTTAAAGTTTGATCATGTTCACCGGGTCTTCAAAATCTTTTTTCAGCGGATGCCCTTCAAAATCATCGGTCAGTATCAATCGGCGCAAATCGGGGTGATGCAGGAACCGAACGCCAAACAGGTCGTATACTTCACGTTCATGAAATTCAGCCGTACGCCAGATGTCTGATACCGTTTCTATTTCAGCATTATTTCTATCCAGTTTCACTTTTATTACAACGTTATGCCTGAAGGTGGTTGAGGTGAAATGATATACCATCATTAAATGCTTCGTTTGCGGCCAGTCTATGCACGTAAGGCAAAACAAATAATCCATTTGCAAGGCATCGTGGCGTAACCAGTTTGCAAAGGCTTTCCACTCACCTGCTTCCACCTGTACATTCAACCATTCGCCGGTTTCATCAAAAACAGCGCTGGGTTGCCCTTGGGTTATATGGTCTTTGAGCTCATTGTTGGTCATGATTCCATTTTTTCAGCTCGTATCTGTTCGCGGGTTAGTCCGCTTTTTATTTTTTGTTGTAGGGTAATCAGGGCGTGTAATAATGCTTCGGGCCGTGGCGGGCATCCGGGTATATATACATCAACCGGTATTATATGATCGGCACCTTTTACAACAGAATATGTATTATAGAAAAACGGGCCGCCACTTATGGCGCAGGCGCCCATGGCAATTACATATTTGGGATCGGCCATTTGATCGTACAGGCGTTTTAGTACCGGCGCCATTTTATTAACGATAGTGCCGGCGATAATGATCACATCGGCCTGGCGGGGGGTAGCCCGCGCCACTTCAAAACCAAAGCGGGAGAAATCGTATTTAGAGGAAGCCACCGACATCATTTCAATGCCACAACAACTGGTGGCAAAAGTGAGAGGCCATAATGAATTGGAACGTGCCCAGTTAATGATATCATTAAAAGAGCTGATGATGATGCCGCCCCCTGGCAGGTCATGCACTTGCCCGGGAAAATGACCATTCCCTTCGGATGCGGTTTCTATTTCTTTATTTGTGTTGTTTTCCATTGCCGGATACAGTTTTTCCGTATTACATCCATTTTAATGCGCCTTTCTTATGAGCGTACAAAAACCCGGTAAATAATATGAAAAAGAAAATGGCGATCTCAACAAGCGCCATTATTCCAACTTTTTTTACAACAACGGCCCAGGGATAAACGAAGATCAATTCTACGTCAAAGATCAGGAATAGAAGGGCGAACAGATAATAACCAACATTAAATTGATTCCAGGGTGAACCTTCAGATGGAATGCCACATTCATAGGGCTGGCCTTTTTGCGCATTTACCGATCCCCTTACCAAAAATTTGGATACGAGTATGCCGCCGGCCGAAAAAAGAATGGCAGCTATGGTCAATACTAGGAGCGCAACAGGTCCCATATGGCGAAATTGAATATCCCGACATGTCGGGACAGGTTATGCAAATCGGCTGCTGATTCTAAATTTAGGCTTTTTATTTCAAATACAACTTTTTGAACCCGAATTAACACCAGTTATAACGGGTTCACAATCAATATGGGGGTATTAAGAGGAAGTATTTACTCAGAAAGAAGCGATTTGGGAGAGGAATGCTGAAAATAAAAAGCAAATGAGGAATATTCATTGGCATCTATACAATCATTATTACCAGACTTCTTATTCCCCTTTTTTTCTAATGACAGGTTTGAATATAATATCCTTTTCCAAATGGGAAAGGTGAGCAGCACTGTTATGATATTCTTTTTTGCAACATAGTTGATCACCAATTTGTAGTAAGCATCAAAAATATTACTAAATGTTGAGTTACCTTCAACCTCACTACGAACCTTTTCTATTTCATTAATATTTACCTTACCTTTTTCCTTAATTAATAAATACAACATAACCCAAAAGTTAAACCGGGGAAGCGCTATTAATGCTTTATCAATACTGCTGTATAAATGTGCATATGCTTTGTTTTCCCTGTTTACTTCACCGGAAATAGCCAGCCACGTAAGTTCGTCTTTTAACCGGGCAATTTTATACTTTGTTTTTAAAGTTGCATTTGAAACCCAACATGCACGGATAAACAGGTAAACTATAAAAACCGGAATTATATATAAAATGGCATGTAGCATATTTAGCACATTTTAGATTGATCAATGCTTTTTTAAAAGCTTATTCTGCAACCTGTCCCTTTCATTTATTAACTCGGCTATTCTTTCTTCCTTTAATTTTACTCTATGCTTCCAATAGAAAAATTGCGTACAAAAAAGCACAACCAAACAGGTTATAATAAAATAATGATAAAAGGTTTCACTATTGCCCCATTTTAATAAGAAGAATTTATCAATAAACTCTTTATGCTGAGCCGCTGTTCCTTTTATAATAAATAAGGCTAAGAGAGAAAGAACTACAGCGCCAAACACACCTACTCTTGAAGCTAAATCTATTAAATAAAGATCCCACCTGAATTTATTTACTTTGGCCATTACGCATCTTTATCTCATAAATTTACTAAATTCATTAGCGCTACCAAACCTAAAACACCTGTTACACAATTAATTGACCATAATCAACTCCCTCACGCAGGGCCTCACTTAAAAATTTTTTCAAAGTTTCTCCTCAAACCTGTCACGTTTCATTTCCCTGTTTTGTTTTATATCCAGAAAACAGTTTAAAACATAAATAAATACAAAATGGAACAGAGAATTGCATTTAGCGACGCTAACAAAGGAATATTCGATGGATTGTTCAAAACAGAGATGCACCTTAAAAAATCAGGCTTAGACCCCAAGTTATTAGAACTGATAAAAACCCGTGTATCGCAAATTAATGGTTGTGCTTACTGTTTAGATATGCATTGGAAAGACGCCATCGCCATGGGCGAAACAGAACAACGCCTCTATTCTTTACCAGCCTGGAAAGAATGCCCTTATTATACCGAGGCCGAAAGAGCCGTACTTGCTTACGCCGAAGCGGTAACAAAAATACCTCAACAGGATGTTACCGATGAAGTATTCAATACGCTTAGCAAGCATTACAACAAAGCAGAAATAGCAGACATCACACTAGCTATCACCAGCATCAATACCTGGAACCGGTTTAATGTTGCCTTTAGAACTATACCTGGTGATTACAAGGTTGGACAGTTTAACTAAACAATAATAAATAATCCCACCGTGTCGAAACCACCCAAAAAATGGAAAATGGCTATTCTTATATGGATAGCCATTTATCCTACCGTCACCATAATAGCCATGCTTCTTGGCGAACATTTCGAAAAAATAAAACCGCTCCCGCTGCAAACACTCGCATCTACACTCATTGTTGTACCCATTGCCGTGTTTGCGGTAGTGCCGGCACTTCAAAAAGCATTAGGTAGCTGGCTAAGCAAATGAACTTAAACAAAGAATATGAAACACACGTTATTTGTACTACTAATTCTATCAATAATGAATTCAGCATATTCTCAAACATTTCATAACCCCGAAGCATTGTTCAACCCATCGCCCTATGGCTTTTCGCATGTGGCAGTAGTGCCCGCAGGCAGCAAGCTGGTGTTTGTAGCCGGACAAGGCGGCGAAGAAAATAAAGACGGCAAGTTGAGTACCGATTTTCGCACCCAGGTGCAACACGCCTTAAATAATATTAAAATTGCGCTGCAAACACAACAATTAACCATGAGGTCGGTTGTAAAGGTCACAACGTTGGTTGTAAATCACGACACAGCAAAACTCAACATCATAATTGAAGAGTTTAAGAAAATTTGGCCCGATAATCAATTTCCGGTTAATACGTTGATACCGGTACCACGACTTGCATTGGATAATATGCAGGTTGAAATAGATGCAGTGGCCATCACTAAACAGTAAATAAAAGAATAACACAGTTGGAAAACTATCAGCACATACTGTTCCCTTACGCCTATAATATATTGGGAACAGCAGAAGACGCAAAGGATGCCATTCAGGATGTACTGTATAAATTTTTAACTGCCGGTAAAGAAGGCATTGAAGATCCCAAAAACTATCTTATCCGCAGTGTCATCAATCAATCGATCACTATCAAAAACAAAAGAAAAAAACTGCAACTGGGTGATATGTGGCTGCCCGAACCGGTAGATACCGAAGAAGCAGATACCAATATCAAACTGAATGAAATTGTTTCGTATTCGCTGCTGATCTTACTTGAGCAATTGAATGCAAAAGAACGGGCCGTATTTATTTTAAAAGAAGCCTTTGCTTACTCGCATGAAGAAATTGCCGATACACTTTCCATTACGGTCGACGGTTCGCGCAAATTGCTGAGCCGGGCCAAACAAAAAATAGATCAAACGCATAAACCGGCAACTACGCCAAAAAGCGAAAGCATAACACCATCTGTTCTTGATAAATTCATGCATGCCATCAGAAGCCGTGATATAAAAACTTTAGAGAATGTGTTAGCTGAGGACATTGCCTTTTATGCTGATGGTGGTAAATCGCTCAAAGTATTTGCCAAAACATGTACCGGTGTACCCGAAGTGGCCGATCTGCTCACCCTTGTGTTTCATAAATATGATACCGGTTTTACTATTAAAACCGGGGAAGTTAATCACCAACCTGCACTATTGTATTACGATGGAGACGTACTTAAGAAGTGCCAGGTGTTTGGCATAGAGCTTGAAACAAATAAAATATTCCAGGTCAGCAATGTGCTTGACCCCGAGAAACTGAGATCGATCAGTAATGGACTAAAATGAGCTTTTTTTAATTAGCTTCATAATAAATTAAAACGTCATGACTACAAATCAGATTGCCAACCGACTGGTTGAATTATGCCGTCAGGGTGAGTTTGAAACAGCCCAAAAAGAATTGTTCGCAAAAGATGCTACAAGCATTGAACCAATGGCTTCGGAAGCTTTTGCAAAAGAAACAAAGGGCCTGAACGCCATTCTTGAAAAAGGAAAACAATGGGGAAATATGGTTGAATCAATGCACAAAATGGAAGTAAGCGAACCCATTGTTGCCGCCAATTCATTTGCCTGCACCATGCATATGGATGTTACCATGAAGAATAAAGAACATTGGGATATGACGGAGCTTTGCACTTATACCATCAAGGATGGTAAAATTGTTACAGAACAGTTCTTTATGTAAACTTTACGAAGTAAGAAGCAGGAGATAAGAAATTCGCAAACTCGTACCTCCTGCTTCTTATTTCTTTTTATGCCACTTTATAATAAAGTATCACCACCCCACTACTAAATATCTCCGTTTTCACTAACTGCAGATCAAGTACACCGGCCAGCTCTTTAAAAACAGGTTTACCACTCCCTATCACTACCGGGTGCACCCACATCCTAAACTCATCTACCAGCCCCAGCTTTGTTAATGCCGTTACAATTTTACCACTACCGTAAATGATCATATCCTTTCCTTCGCGGCGCTTTAGTTCAGCCACTTCATCGCCAATATTCCTTTTCGCCAGCCGACTATTGTTCCAGGTAACAGTTGTCATGGTTTTCGAGAACACTACTTTAGGATAACTGTTCAGCATGGAAGCAAAGTCAAGGTCTTCGCGTGGCCGAACCATGTTTACCGGGTCACTGTTCCAGTAGTGCGCCATGCCCCTGTAGGTAACGCCGCCCAATAAAATAGTATCGGCCTTGCCTAGCTGTTCGGCCGTTGCCCGGGCCATTTCCTCATTCCAGGTCCTGAAATGCCAGTCGAGCCCGCAATCTTTTGCCGCCATAAACCCATCCAGCGTCACATTCATGGATACAATTACTTTCCGCCCCATTTTATTGTTGTTTAATGGTTTACCAATACAAAAGTACCGACGGTAATTAGGTTTGACAGAGTGTGAAAATGACTTCCTAACGGGTTGTTCGCGACTTTATAGTTTCTTACCTTAGCCGCCAGGGCACATCAATCAGACTCAATAACCGTTTGAACATTGGTTATTGCATAAAGACAAATTGCTACATTATGAAACACATCAGCATTCTTATTCCGCACGATTCGGTGATGGCAAGCATTGTTGACCCGCGGGTTATTTTCACCGGCGTAAATGACTTCCTCGATGCAATAGGTAAACCACCGGCTTTTAAAGTGCAATTGGTGGGTTTAACCAAGGAAGTGCAGTTGCACAACGGCACGTTTACCGTGCATGCTGATGCGTTGATTGGCGATGTAAAAAAGACCGACCTCATTTTAGTGCCGGCCATTGGCGGCGATCTGAAAGCCGCTATTAAAAAGAATGAAGCTTTTCTTCCCTGGATCGTTGACCAACACCACCAGGGCGCCGAAGTGGCCAGCTTGTGCATTGGCGCATTTCTGCTTGCCGCAACCGGTTTGTTGAATGGTAAAGAATGCAGCAGCCACTGGCGCTATTTCAATGAGTTCAGGGAAATGTTCCCTGAGGTTACGCTGGTTGATGGCAGAATAGTGACCGAACAACAGGGATTGTACTCAAGCGGCGGCGCCACCTCTTACTGGAATATGCTGCTGCACCTGGTTGAAAAACATGCGGGCCGCGAAATGGCCATTATGGCAGCCAAGGTATATGCGCTTGAAATAGACCGTAAGACCCAATCGCCCTTTATCATGTTCAATGGGCAAAAGAAACATGAAGATGAACCCATAAAACAGGCGCAGGAGTTTATTGAAAAGAATATTACAGAAAGAATTTCTGTTGAAGAGCTCGCTGTTAGATATGCCATTGGCAAACGGCATTTTATCCGCCGCTTTAAAAAAGCCACCAATAACACCCCCATTGAATATATACAACGGGTAAAAATTGAGGCAGCCAAAAAACAGCTTGAGAACAGCCACAAAAATGTGAATGAAGTAATGTACGATGTTGGCTATTCCGACATCAAAGCTTTCAGAACGGTGTTTAAAAAGATCACCGGTCTTTCGCCTGTTGAATACCGCAATAAATACAACAAAGAAGGCGCACTGGCTTAATTACGGCCGGTAGCGTTTAATATAAATTCAACAATAGGTGTTGGGTTGGCCAGGCTGTGTGGGTGATGATTTACGCCGGGTTTATGTATTACCTGTATCTTTCCACCTAATGCCAGCACCTTTTTTTCAAAGATGGCCGTATTTTCTGCTACCGGCACTACATCATCGGCATCACCAACTACATGCAACATGGCATAGCCACCTTTTACAATCTGTTCAACTTTATCAATAGGATTGCCTTTGAAAGCAGTAGCGGCAGCATCGCTAGTATAACCGTAATTTTTTTTAAACGTCTCCCACTCTTTGGCGCTTCCTTTACTGTTTCCCTTGCCACCGGGCCAGCTTTTTAGATCAAGCACCGGCGCATCAACATACACACAGGCAACTTTATCGGCATTTTGCGCAGCCCAGTTATACACGTATACGCCGCCCCTGCTAAAACCTTCCATACAGGCTTTTTTTGCTAACCCTGCTTTTTGCAAAAATGAATAATATTTATTCCAGATGGCAATGGCTTCTCCATTACCAAACAATTCTGCTACATCGCAATACACCACATGATACCCGCGATCGAGCAATGCAATCTCCGTTTGTGGTTCTACACCCCAAAACCGGGCACGCCAAATAAAAGGCCGGCCTTCGGCTGTACGGCGTGGTTTTACAATTTTGGCGTTTCTGCCGTTGAAAGTAAAGTCGGCGCACTCGTAGCCATAAAAAGACGAAACGGTTACCGGCTTTTTTATTTTTTTGAAAATATCATATTGAGCATCGGTCTTATTGATGATGGTTTCATATACCCGTTTTGCAAGAATAGCCGCGCCGGCAACCGAAGGATGCAGGCTATCGGGAAAGGTAGCTGGCATATCGGCAGTAATGCTATGCAGATCGACCAACTCAAGCTTTTCTTCAAACGCCACCTGTCTTATGCGTGGTAATATCAGTTTGGCAATAGCCTTTTCGGTTTGGCGCATGGTATCGAGCAGGTAAGAAGTTACGGGCAACAACAATATAATACGCGGGTGTGTTGGCAGTTGCTGAAAAGAACGGATCAACGTTTTGTAATCGGCCATAAAGCTATCTATCTGTAAGCGATAGGGTAAGCGGCTGTCGTTGGTGCCCAGCTTTATGGTAACAATATCGGGTTCGCTTTTTAATGCTTCGTGGTAAGCCGGCGTAGCCATGTACGATCGTTCGCAATCTTTGATCACCGTTCTGCCGCCTACGCCAAAATTCTTTACTTCATAACCACTACCCAGCAATTGCTGTAATTGTGCCGGGTAAGCTTCTGTTTTGGGATTGGCCAGCCGGCTGCCCGCAGTTATACTATTACCAACACAGGAAATGCGAATGGCTTTTTGAGCAACAGCTGTAACCTGAATGAAAAGAAAAATAACAAACAGGCAATGGTCGGGCGCTATCTTTTTCATATGTAAGAATGCCTGCTAAAATAAGGCATTTTTCCATTCCAGGTACTTCTTCCGCATGCAATGCGCACAGGGCCGGTAACCGGCAGCTATGGCTTCTGCTTCGTTTTGAAAAAATACCCGGTTCTCTGCTTTCATTCTTTTACCCGAAGCACACGAAAGCGTTCCATAAATTTTTCCATGGCTATACCCGCCCAACCCAATCGTTTTATTATGGATCAACCGGCGCACCGACGCCCGCCGGGCAGCCTCATCATGGCCAAGATCGATATGCCTGATCATTTTTATTGCGGTATCATTGTTCTAAAAGTAAGGTTCACCCTTGGCGTGGTAATACGTTTCGACTTTGGCAAACAATGCAACCAGTGTGTTTGTGTGGTGCCTTTCATTACCAGCAAACTGCCATGCCCGAGCATCATAGAAATTACTTCCTTCGATGCTTTATGTTTGAATGAGAACTTTCGTTCGGCGCCAAAACTGAAAGATGCAATGGCGGTATTCAGGCCCAATGATCTTTCATCATCGCTATGCCAGGCCATACCCTCATCACCGTTATGGTACAGGTTCAATAAACAGGAGTTAAATGTTTCGCCCGTTCTTTCTTCTACCAGCGTTTTCAGTTCAAGCAGTTCTTTTGTCCAGGCCAGTGCCTGCCGGTTTACGTTTGAATAAGCATAGTTATAATGCTCATTGCCATACCACGCCACTTTTCTTTTGGTAATAATATGTTTGCCAAAAATTACAGCCTCGTCATTCTTCCATTGAATGGTGGTTAAAAGCTTTTCTAAATAATGATCAGCTTGTACACGGGTCAATGGTTTGCCATAATAATTCACCGTGCCATCCTTGGGCAAATAATTTATTGTTTCATCTATTTTATCACTGAACAGGTCCACGATAAATGTTTTATTGTTTCGAAAAACGTTTGGATGCCTCCCAGCCTATCATGGCATTTTTACGGGTACTGCCCCAATGATAATTACCAAATTCGCCACTGGCCCTTATTACCCGGTGGCAGGGAATTAAAAACGCAACGGGGTTGGCAGCAACAGCTGTACCCACAGCCCGCGAAGCCAACGGCTGGTTAAGCTTACCTGCAATACCTGAATAGGTTGATAGTTCGCCCATGGGAATACGCAGCAATGTTTCCCAAACTTTTATCTGAAAAGCCGTGCCTTTCAAATGCAACTTTATTTCATGGAGTTTGTTCCAGTCCTGCGTAAATATGAACAGCGCGTTTTGCTGAATGGTATCCGACAACTGCCTGAACTTTGCATTGGGAAACTGGTTCTTTAATTCCTGCAATGCCACTTCTTCTTCCCCATCGGCAAAAGCCATATAACAAATGCCCTTGTGGGTACTGGCGATGATGATGGTACCAAACGGACTTTCGGCAAAACTGTAATTAATGGCCAGCTGTTCGCCTCCATTTTTGTATTCGCCCGGCGTCATACCTTCTACTTTTATAAACAGGTCGTGCAGGCGGCTGGTGCCCGAAAGCCCCGATTCAAAGGCCGCATCAACCAGCGTAACTTCAGCACCTTTTTTTAACACCTGTTTGGCATGCTCCAACGTAAGGTATTGAAGGAACTGTTTGGGCGTAACACCCGCCCAGTCTTTAAACATCCGTTGAAAATGGAAAGGGCTTACATGCACATGCTCGGCCACCGTTTCAAGTGAAGGCTGCTCCCTGAAATTAAGCCGGTAAAAATCAATAGCTTCAGCTATACGGTTATAATTTATTGCTTCCTGCTTTTCCATAAACTCAATTTAATACCACAAATCTCACTAAAGGAGCCAGTTTGTAAAACCCGATTCTTGCGCTGTTTTTAAACCAGACAGATTGATCTGTATACGCAATTAAAACTATGGCTACCTTTGCAGGTATGAAGGTACACGAAAGCAACCCAAAAGAACGAATAATGCAAACGGCCACCCGGTTATTTCATCAACAGGGCTACCAGGCCACTGGTATAAACCAGGTAATAAAAGAAGCTGATGTTGCCAGGGCCAGCCTGTACCAGCATTATGAATCGAAGGAGAAGCTGTGTATCGCCTATTTAAACAGGCGTCATGATCAATGGTTTACAAAGCTTAAAAAACATGTTGACCGGGTTGATGAACCTAAAAAGAAAATACTCGCCGCCTTCGATTTTTTGCATGCCATGAATAAAGAAGAAAATTATCAGGGCTGCGCCTTCCTGAATATTCTTGGCGAAATAACCGATAAAGACAAAGAAATACTCGACATTATTCAGAACCATAAAATTGATGTTCGCAAATACCTCGGCAGCCTTATCACCGGCGACAAATCGATCAAAGACCACATTTACCTGTTGTTTGAATCGGCTATTATGGAAAGCAAATTATTCAGAAGCCAGTGGCCGGTAAACGAAGGCAAAAAGATCGTTAACCGGTTAATTGACCAATGAATTAATGTTCCCTTTGCCATACAGGAACCAGCAGCCAATGTTATTTTTATTAAAATAGACAGATCGGTCTATCCGTAATAATAAAACCACTTATCTTTGTTCCGTTATGCCAAACAACCACTCAAAAATTCATGTATGGAACAAAGACCTCCACTACCGCCATTTACTTACGAAACTGCCCTGCAAAAAGTACAACTGGCCGAAGATGCCTGGAACAGTAAAGACCCGCACCGCGTATCACTTGCCTATACCATTGACACAGAATGGCGCAACCGCTCTTCATTCATTAACGGCCGCCAGGAAGTAGTTGAGTTCCTCACCAAAAAATGGGAAAAAGAGCTGGACTATAAACTTAAAAAAGAGTTATGGAGCTTTACAGAGAACCGCATTAGCGTACGCTTTGAATACGAATGGCATAACCAGGAAGGTAATTGGTTCAGGTCGTACGGCAACGAGCAATGGGAGTTTAACGCCGATGGCTTAATGCAGAAAAGATATGCCTCAATAAACGATGTACCCATTGACAGTAAGGACCGGAAATTCATTTAAAAGGTTAGAATATCCTTAATATCGCCCTATTGGGTACGCCACCGGCAGCTTTTGCGTAAAATGGCCAACTTTTTGCGATCAATTTTCACATTATTTTATAGATCCGCGTGTCTGGATCAGGTAAAAAATAGTAAATTGAATCAGTCTGGCCCCTACTATTCCCAGGCTCCCAACGCAAAGAAAATTAATAAAAAAACATATGAAATTTAGCTTGTCGGTTTTATCAGTGCTATTTTCAGTAGCTGCAGTGGCACAACCAACATTGGTAGATAGATTCCAGAAGATCGGAACTGTTCAACAGGCACAACAATTCGTAGACGCTAACCCAGACATTAAGCCGGCCATTTTACGTTTAACCTATGGCAAGGATACCACGCTTATTGACAAACGGTTATTACGTCAAAAACAAGGCGACATTTTTTCAGTAGGGTACGTTACCTACAAAGTAGTTGAAGCAAAAGAATCGGTAGCCTACCGCGCCAGTTATATCTTCCTCGACGGCAGCTCCCTTTCGCCTTCAGAAATTGAAAGCCTCAAAAAGGAGATCGTAGCCAAAGCAACTGCCGGTGAATCGTGGGATAAACTGAGCGACAAATACACTATGGACGGTAACACCACAAAAGGCGATACCGACTGGTTCTTTGGCGAACTGATGTTCCCTAAAGAAGTACAGGATGCAGTTGCCGCTCACAAAAAAGATGAGATCTTTTATGTTGATGTATCGGAGCGCAACTGGCATTACATCATTAAAAAAACATATGACGATAAGATCCAAAAAGATGTAGTTGTTTTACGTGCCAACGGCCGCTAAGCAATAGTTAAAATACGAATGGTTCCTGCCTGCTTTTCTTGTATCAGCTACTTACAAAAAAGCCGGCAGGAATTTTTGTTTGCAACCAGTATCTATTTACCTTAGGGCTTCCAGGCCAGGCCTATACTCCACTTCAACTCAGCAAAAATAATTTCTTACATAAACCCGTTTGTATGGTGACACCCTGTGTCGCTACGACCATTTATTAATTTAATTGAACATGCAAGCACCTTTAAAAAGCATTTTAACCGGGCTTTTAATTACTACTACCTGTTTTGCCGGTTCCTCGCAAATACCTGCGGAGGAAATTAAAACCATTATAGACAAAGAAGTTTACCAAAAAAGAAGTCCCAGCATTATTGTAGGCACCATAGACGCTACAGGCAAACGGCAGATCGTTGCAGCCGGTTCTTACAAGGATAAAGAAGAAGTGTTGCCCGATGAAAAAACCATGTATGAAATTGGCTCCGTTACCAAAGTGTTTACCTCGTTGATACTGGCCGATATGGTTTTAAAGAAACAGGTGAACCTCGAAGATCCTATTTCGAAATACTTGCCGACTTCTGTAAAATTGCCTGTGGTGAAGGGTAAAGAGATCACCCTGCTTAATTTGGCCAACCATTCTGTAGGCTGGCCTCGTATGCCCGATAATAATGATGGCAAAAACCTCGACAATCCGTGGGCCGATTATACCATAGAACAAACCTACGACTACATCAGCAGGGCCGACATTGGCGATTATGCACCTGGCACCTGGTTCAAATACAGCAATGTGGGTTATGGCCTGCTGGGGCACATTTTGTCGCAGGTAGCAGGCAAACCTTTTGAAACATTGGTTAAAGAAAGAATATGTACGCCACTCGATATGCCCAATACCACTATGACGTTAACCCCTGCACAAATTAAGAACCTGGCCGTTGGTCATAATGAAACAGGGGCAGCTGCTGAAAATTGGGATATGCCAGCCATTGCGGGAACAGGCGGTTTGCGTTCGAACATAAACGATATGCTCAATTTTGCCGGCGCCAACCTGGGCATAATAAAGACCGACCTTTACCCTGCCATGCAACTGGCGCATATTCCCCGCATTTCAAAAAGACCCGATGATGGCGATGTAACGCTGGGCTGGACACTGGTTAAAGACAAAAACGGCGATGAATATATCTGGAAAGATGGTACCACAGCCGGCTACCGCTCTATTATGTTATTGAACAAAACTAAAAAAACGGGCGTGGTAATACTGGCCAATACGCTCAACCCTATCAACGACCTCGCCTATCATATCTTAGCACCTTCTGTTCCCGTAAAACCTTACCGGTATATTTGGGCGCTGCACGACCTGGTCCTTGAAACAGCCAAAAACAAAAACGTTGATAAAGCCATTGAAGAGTATAAGACCATGAAGGCTAGCAGAAGTCCCGGTTTGGTGTTTGATGCCGCTCAGTTAAATTACGTGGCCAATGACCTTCGTATAGCGAAAAAAATGAGCGCCGCCATTAAAATACTGGAGTTGAATGCACAGGAATATCCTGAAAATTCCATGGTATTTGAAACCCTGGGTGAATACTATAGACGCAATGGTAAGAAGAAAGAAGCCATTACAGCATTTGAAAAAGCAGCACAGTTAGACCCCAAGAATGAACATGCGAAGTGGGTGGCAGAAAAACTGAAAGCTAATTAGCTAATGCCTGCCCGTCTGAAGCCTTGGCGAAGGCGGGTGATAATTCGATAATGTGCTAATGAAAAAATCCCGCAGTGGTTTAGCCATAGCGGGATTTTTATTTAATTGGATATTATTAATTGCTGATCAATGTATGGTACACCGCGCTATTTGCATCAGGAAGTGTAATACTTGTGGCAGCTTTAGTATTAATATTCAACCGATATAAAGAAACCTCATCCGACACGCTAACAATCTCTTTCAGCTTGGGATTATAAATAAGGTTATCGCTGAATTTAGCCCCCTTTAAATCGCTTACCAGCGACTGCTGGCCATTGGCAGCATTCAGCTTTTGTATCTGGGCAACATAATTGTCTGGGTCAGAATAATTCGCTTTGTAACCAAATAAATTTCCCTGGTCGTCGGTAAACAGTTCCCGATACTCTACCACATTGGTATTGGCCAAAGCAACCGAAGACGTGTCTTTTGTTGTAAGGTTAAATTTAAGCAACCTGGTTCCGTCGCCAGCTAATCCTACTATCTCATTACTGGCAGCAACATAAACCAGGCTTAGCCAATTGTCATTGAACTCAAAATTTTTGATGGTAGTAGGAACACCTGTTTTGGCATCGAACTTAACCACCGTTTGCCCCAAATGGTTGGGGTCGTTATAGTTTAGTTTAACTGCATATAACGTATTGTTCTTATCAACTACCATGTCGTGAAAACCAATGTTGCCGCTTGTAACAAGAGGCACTTTTGTCACCTTTTTGGTAGTAACATTTATAGTGATAAAGTTCTTACCATCTTCGTCACGGCCAATTACTTCATTGGTAGCAGGCCAGTATACTGCATCTTCAACCTTGTCGCCGGTTTCATTTATGGTAGCTACCAACGTTTCAGTGCCATTCTCCGGATTGATTGACACCAACTGACGAAGAGATGTGTTACCCGAATAAACTCCTTTTATACAATACAGGGTAAATTGTGAAATTACTATTGAACCTACTTCAGTTTTATTTCCATGTACTGTAACGGTAACGCTTCCGCTGGTTGCATTGGCCGGTATAATAACTTTTATTTCGGTAGCTGAAGCGCTCACAACAGTTCCCGCAACTCCGTTAAATTCTACCGTATTCTCAGTGGCGGTTGTACTAAAGTTCGATCCTTTAATGATCAGTGTGTCGCCGGGTTTTGCCGCTGCAGCCGTTAGGGGCTCGGTAACCGGGGGCTCGTAAGTTTTATCGTCATCCTTTTTACAGGCGGCAAAAAACAGTAATGCCCCAACAAACAGGGCGAGAGATTTGTGTTTCATAGCATACATCATGAAAAGTATTTATTTACAAGGGGTTCGTTAACGCCGTGATTAACGGGCGTCAATAATAAATATTGCCCCTATGAGGTTTTCCTCCTCATTCCATGATGTTTTTCTCCCGGTATTAGACAAGTTGATTATTTGCCTGCCGGTTGATACTCACCGTAAACTGCATCCCTAAAACTTTTATGTAGTTTTACCCGGTCGAAGGGCACCAGTTGGGTAAATAACACTGCAGTAAGTTCGTTTGCAGGGTCAACCCAGAACATAGTGCTGGCAGCGCCATCCCAGAAGAACTCGCCTACTACGCCATTATTTTCTTCTTTGGTGGCAGGTGGTTGAGTGCGCACGGCAAAGTCAATTCCAAAACCTACACGCCCTTTGCTGGGCAACCACATTCGTTTGGTAATGGTATCGCTTAAATGACTGGTGGCCATCAGTTGTACCGTTTCGGGTTTCAATATCCGAACTTTGCCCGCCTTTCCTTTATTTACCAGCATTTGTGTGAATTTCATGTAGTCATCGAGGGTAGATGTTAATCCCCAGCCGCCGGGTTTCAATGCCCAGTTCTTTGTATTAAAGCTGTTAGCCCGGTCATCAGGCACGCGGTTGAGTGTTTTATTATCGCTGCGATCGTACAAAGCAGCAAAGCGTGAGCGGTCGCTATCGGCTACCACGTAACGCGTGTTGGTCATTTTAAGCGGATCGAAGATATTCTCTTTCACATACTGATCAAATGGTTTACCCGAAAGCCGTTCAACCAGGTAGGCCTGCACATCAACACAGGGGCCATATGCCCATTGGTCGCCGGGATGAAATTCCAGTGGCAGACCGGCCAGCTTTTTCGCCATTTCACTTAGTGTGTTGGCCGGGTTCATATAATCGGCTTTCTTTACCAGCTCGGCAAGGGCGGGAATTTCCGTACCGGCAAAACCTGCGGTATGGCGGGTGATATCGCGTATGGTTATAGGCCGTTTGGCTGGTTCCAATATTAAATTCCCATTGGCATCTACCCCTTTATACACCATCATTTCGGTAAACTCCGGTGCATACTTCGAAAGCGGTTCATCCAGTTGAAAAGCGCCTTTTTCGTACAACGTCATAAGCGCAACACCCGTCACCGGTTTTGTCATGGAAAAAATGCGTACTATGGTATTGCGGTCCATGGGAGCTTTAGCTTCCTGGTCGGCATAACCGAAGGCATTGAAATACACTTCTTTTCCTTTTTCGAATATGAGGGCAGATACGCCGGCGGTTTTCCCCGAATCGATAAATCTTTTCAGCGTAGCGTCAATACGGTCTTTTACCGCCGGTGAAACGATGGGCGCCGGTTTGTAATTATTTGATGGTGATGATAATTGAAAGGCACTGGCAATTAACAATACAGGAAGTATGGCAAGGATCACTTTTTTCATAGCAATTATTTTTAATCTGTGGCATTGCTTTATAGCTCCTGAATTTAATCATTGTTCAGGAAACCAAATGATCCTTTTATACCAAAGGCTGATCATGTTTTTGCATCCTGGTACTGGCCGGTGCCGCCATTACCATTTTCAACTTCCAGTACAATGATGTACGGTGTGGTTGTTTTTACAGGCGGTAAATACAGGTTGAACTGGTTCTTCTGGGTCTCTTTTATTTGGAGCGACTGTCCGGGATTGGCCAGCAAATAGTTTTTAACGATCTTCACCTTCTCCGGTGTTTGTACTTTAGCTATGCCCGATAGTGGTTGGTTACAAACGATCATATACACTTTATTGGTGCCTTCTTTTTTTATATAATAACCCCAATCCTGCTTTTTAAAACCTGCATAATCGCCACCATAAATGGCTTCGCCATTTAATTTCATCCACTCTCCTATGGCAGTGGCTATTTGTTTTTCTTCTGCCCGAATAGCACCATCGCCCTGCGGTCCAAAATTCAACAGAAAGTTACCACCCAGCGAAGTAGTGAGCGCCAGCATTTCTATTAGCTCTACAGGCGTTTTTACATAGCTCAGGCTCCAGTCCTTATGATAACCCCATTGGTTTTCGGGAATGGTCATACAGGCTTCCCAATCGGTTTGCGTTACGTCTATATCTTTTACCGCATCGGGCAGTTTGCGTTCGTACCCCGATCCATAATCGCCCATCATTTCTCCATTGGAGTCTTTATGGCGTGAACCATAATCATCGGCGCGCAGGCGGCTGTTTACGATCATACCGGGGTGTACCTGCTTTAACATCTTTTCAACGGCCAGTGTCCACCAGCCATTCTTTTTAATACTATTGTCCCAGGTACCATCGAACCAAAAACATTTTACGGTGGGGTAATTAGTAGCCAGTTCTTTTAACTGGTTATAAGCAAAATCGAGGTACCGCAGGAACTGGGTTTGGTCATCTGCACTTTTGATATCATACTTCCAATCGGGGTGATGCCAGTCGAGCACAGAATAATAAAAGTGCACATCAATGCCTTCGGCATTATAGGCTTCTACCAGTTCTTTTAGAATATCTCTCTTAAAGGGCGTGTTGCTTACATTGAAAGGGGTATACGCGCTGGGCCATAAACAAAATCCTTCATGGTGTTTGGTGGTAATGGTCATATACTTTACCCCCATTTGTTTTGCCATGCGGGCCATTGCTTTTGCATCAAACTTTACGGGGTTAAACTGGTACATCAGCGAATCCCAGGTGCTGGTAGAAATATGCGCGCTTGATTTTAAAAACTCCGCTGCATAGTTATAGGTTTTACCATTCCATACACCACCGGGTATGGAATATAAACCCCAATGTATAAACTGACCAAAGCGGTTAGCCCTGAACTTTGCCATGGCCGAATCTTTTCGCTTGCCTGTGTATTGAGCGCCGTATTGTAGCAGCTTTCTATCCTTATTCTGCGCATGTAACGTCACTGCTGAAAACAATAACAGTGAGTATATGTATCTATAAATTTTCATTGATTAAGTTATGTTTTTTTGAAAATAGCGTTGCGAAGCGGAAGTCTGAAATCGGAGGTCTGAAAATACAGGTTCTTCTGACTTCTGGCTTCAGACCTCAGACCTCTGGCCTCCTACTCCAAGACCCATTCAACAGAATCAGATTGGCTTCCGGAAGTGACAGAAACACTATTCGTGCCTTTAACGAGTGTCACATTCTCAAACACATAATGTACAGCCGTAGTGCCTTGCTTTACAGTAGTGATCTCTTTGCCATTCACTGTTAATTTTGGTTTCCCCATATTCGAATAAACAGTAATGGTTGTTACCGCCTGTTTACGTTGCACCAGTCGTCTGTCTGCAATGTACAACACCGGTTGTTTGCTCCAGTTGGCCTTGTACCAGTAAAAGGCATCTTTCTTTATTTTGCGATCGAACGAAACAAGTCCTTTTAAATTACGGGCCGGTATACCACCCCGGTTCCAAAGCGGCACCGCAAAATCGAACATATTCCACACATAGGAAGCCATCAGGTAAGGATGCTTTTCTATAATGCCCCATTGTATTTCATGAAAACGGGTTTCCATTTGCTCCGGAAAATATGGGCCATTTACCGGATCGAATTTCACCGGCGGTGTTTCATCCTGCTGAAAAATATTTCCCTCTGCGCCATACTCAGATAGTATCACTTTATGATCGGGATATTTTTGCTCCAGTCCCTTTACCCATTTCTCCAGGTCTTCGGTCTTTCCTTCGTACCAGCCATAATAACGGTTCATTCCCTGCAGGTCGGCCAGTTGGTTCTCATTTCTTTCCATAGTGCCATAGCCATTCACACTTATGGTATACCTATCGGGGTCTTCTGTTTTGGCTGTTTCATGTAACATGGCGGTTAACACACTGGTATAATCGGCAGGTGTTTTTCCATATACTTCATTATGCAATCCCCAAACATATATACTGGGGTGGTTGAATTGCTGTCGTATCAATTCCGTTATCTGTTGTTTGGCATTATCCATTTCTTTGCCCGATACGGCATTTACAAATGGAATTTCAGCCCAAATAACCAGTCCAACACTATCGGCTTTTGCATAGATATAATCCGACTGCTGGTAATGCGCCAGCCTGATGCTGTTGGCACCCATCTCAAGAATGGTATTTATATCGGCCGCATGTTGTTCATTGCTTAATGCACTGCCATCGCCCCACCAGTCCTGGTGGCGGCAAACACCATGTAATGGATAAGCTTTGCCATTGAGGAAAAATCCTTTTCGGGCTATCACTTCAAAATGGCGTACACCCAGCGGTTGCGTTACTTCATCTATGGTTTCTCCATGTTGTTTTAACCGCACCGCCACTTTATACAAATAGGGATCATCGATCCCCTGCCAGCGATGCGGCTTAAGAATGGTAAGGGCTTGGGCATAATGCTGCATACCCTGTGGCATTACCTGTACGGTTGTATTTGTTTGTTGTACCTTTTTACCACCTGCATCATAAATGGTGGTCTCTAAAACGGCAGATTCTATTTTACCTAATTTGTTTTCCAGTTTGGTGATCACCTGTATATCGGCTTTGGCGGCCGATACATTTTTCTGTTTAATGAATATACCGGGCGACGCATAATCAGAAGCGCTGATATTCAACTTACCGGTTACCACCAATTTTACCGGGCGGTAAATGCCACCGTACACCCCAAACAATTTATGATTGATGGGTATAATATCTTCCCGCGTTTCATTGTTTGCTTTTACCACTATCGTATTCGGTTTTCCATACACCAGCGCATAGGAAATATCCAAACTAAATGCGCCGTAGGCGCCGCGGTGCTGGCCTATAAATTTATCGTTCACATACACATCGGCCACCTGCCCTACACCTTCAAACCGAATAAACACCCGTTTGTTCTTCCACGCAGTATCGGGTGTAAATTCTTTTTTATACACACCAATACCGGCATAATAATTTTTAGTGCTTTGCATATCGTGGTTATTCCACGTATGCGGCAATGTTACGGGGGCGTAACTGGAATCAGATTTACAAAACTGCCACCCGGTGTTAAATGCGATCTCAGTGCGAACCGCCTGCGCCAGGGAAATGGTATGCCACAACAATGTGCCTACCAACACAACAAAATTCTTACTCATGCAAAAAGGTAATGCGTTACTAGCTATTTAAAGTGCGTTAAAAGTTGGATAAGGTAATGGTCAATGGCCGTAGTGTTCTCATAATCAAAATAACTTGTAAGACCTGTAAGGTTCGCCACCGGGTAATGAAAGATCAGCGAGTTAATGCGATCCTGACAGGTCTTACAAATTCACGACCTGTCAGGTCCAATTCAGCTCTCTAATAATGCAAGACCCAATGATGGATCTTACAGGTCTTGCCTAATAACCAGGGTTTTGTACAAACTCCGTCTGACGGCTTATTTCCGCCTGGGGAATAGGCCACAGGTACATGGCGGGGTGATTGAATGCGCGGGCATCGGCAATGATATCTTCGCGTTTGTACGTGCTGCCGTCTTTTGTCCATTTAATGCCACGCAGCGTAACCACTTCCGGCGTGTGGGCTATCTTCCAGCGGCGGGTATCAAAATAGCGTTGGTTCTCATATGCCAGCTCTATCTGCCGTTCGGTACGAATGTAAGTGCGCATAGCCTCCTTTGTTAAACCGGCAGGCAGTTGATACGGTATCAGCCCCGCCCGGCGGCGAATAGCTTCTACTGCGTTGTATACATCGGCAGAAGGGCCACTATATTCATTTAATGCTTCAGCATAGCTAAGCAGTACTTCTGCATATCTTATTTCGCTCATACTACGTTGGGTATTACCTGTTGATTCATTGTTCAACATTTTACGACAGTAATAACCGGTACGGGTAGTGTATTGCGAAGCTCCCATACCATCGGTGGTGGCATTGAAATAAGTATAAATAGGCGCCTGCGTTACTGTGCTCGACTGTCTGAACATAGCACCATTGTAGATGATTGAATAATAAAAACGGGGATCGCGGTTCACATAAGGATTGGCGGGATCATAACCACTGGCCGGGTCTGTAATAAGCTTACCATCTTTCATAGGAAAAGCATCTACCAACTGTTGCGATGGGTAACTGGCGCCCTGGCCACTGCGGGTAGGCGGCATCCAGTAGCTTTCCAACCGGGTATTGGGCGCATCCATCATTTGGAAGATGGCTTCTGAATTCACCCGCAAATGGAACATTTTATAAAACCCATATCCTAATGCGGTAGTGTTATCTTCATAAAGGCTGTATTTATTCAAATCGATCACCGCTTTATAAGCATCTATCGCAACCTTCCACCGGTTGGCATCATAGTTAGCATAACCAATGTATTTCTTTTGAACATCTGAAGCATTAAAACCATTGGCGCCATCGTAACCGCCATTGTACAGCGGACTTGCCGCATACAATAACATCCGTGCTTTCAGTGCCAGCGCGGCGCCTTTGGTAACGCGACCATAATCGGCGCCGGTAAACTCAACAGGCAATACAGCTGCGGCGGCATCCAGCTCAGCAACAATATAATTCACACATTCTTCAAAACTATTCCTTGGCACACTAATCTTATCATTTGGTGTATAGGTTGTATCACCTACCAATGCCACACCGCCATAAAAGCGCACCAGCTGATGATAATACCAGGCGCGCATAAAGCGGGCCTCGGCAGCCGTGCGTTGTTGCATGGCCGGCGACAAAGGAGTAACACTTATATTCTTAAGGAAGATATTGGCATACCTGATGCGCGAATACCAGTGGTTCCAGGCATTTACCACCCATGCATAACTGGCATTCAGGGTGCCTTTATTAATAGGTACCGGATAATTGGCATCACCCGTCCACATTACTTCGCCCTCATCGGTACAATCGGCCATGCTACCGTAATTGGCAAGATTTGTTTGTTTATAATAATTCTGTATCGCCTGGTATATACCAGTGAGGTATTCCATGGTGCGGATACTATCTGAAAAAACGATCTGTTCATTGAGGGTGCCCGATTCGGTTTTATCAAGCAGGTCGACGCCTTTTTTACTACATGATTGCATCAACACCATGATCATAAAAGCAGCTGCGAAAATATATTTTGCATACTTCATAGCAGTTCAATTAAAAGGTTACGCTGATACCAGCATTGAAAACTTTTTGGTTCGGATAATTATTGAGCGCTGAAGTACCGTTGGAGATACTTTCGGGGTCAAGGTTATAGATCTTCAGTTTATACCAGGTATACAGGTTCAACGCGTTGGCATAAATGCGCACATTCTCTAACCGCAGTCTCTTTGTTAATGCCGAAGGAAGTTTATAACCCAATTCCACATTCTTTAACCGCAGGTAATCGGCCGATCGCAACCAGTAAGTAGAGAGGGCGCTGTTCAACCCGCCACCTTCACCCAGGCGCATAAACCCGGCCGTGCCGGCATTGGCAGGCGTCCACCGTTGCTGGTGTACATCCATGGTCTTTACATTTAAACCCAGTGCAAACATTTCGGTATAGAAACTACAGCCGCGTGCGCCCTGGAACAAGGCCGATACATCGAACCCCTTGTAAGAAATACCCAGGCTGAACCCGTAATATGTGTTAGGTCTGTTAGGATTACCTATTGCGGTTCTGTCGGCATCGTTAATGTGCCCATCATTATTCAGGTCAACCATTTTTAAGGCGCCGGGCAATACCGAGTAGCCGTCAACAACCGGACTGGTCTCTACATCCCACAGGTCATTATAGAACTTGCCGCTCCATACGTAACCATAAAACTGTCCTATAGGCCGGCCGGTAGTGGCCAGTTGCGAGTATGCCGGCGCTACTTCATCGCTATACAGGATCTTGTTCTTTGCATAGGTATAGTTGCCTTTTACAAAGTAGGTCACGTCTCCTATTTTATCCTGCCAGTTGAGCTCAACTTCAAATCCCCTGTTCTTTACCTGGCCCAGGTTAATGGCAGGTAAGGTACTTCCCAAACCAGCCAGCGTTGGTATGCTTTTAGGTTTATCAAGAATATCGTAGCGGTAACGGTCAAACACATCGGCAGTTACCGACAGCCTTCCCTTTAACACTTTCAGATCGATACCCAAATTCTTTTGCTCTTCCATTTCCCAACGCACATTGCTGTTACCCAGTGAACCCGGCACTATATACGGCATACTTACCGGGGTTTCACCAAACGAATAGTTATTATTATATGAGGTACTGTTAGTACGGTTATATACTTCTTCATACAGGTACTGGAAACTATTATCGATCTTATCACTTCCTACTTTACCCCATGAAGCACGGACCTTCAGGTTATCAACAAAATGCACCTCATCAAAGAAAGGTTCTGCACTGATGTTCCAGCCGGCAGAAACCGCAGGAAATAAACCATATCGTTTGCTGGCCTTAAAGCGGTCGGTACCATTGTACCCGGCCACCACTTCAAACAGGTATTTTTCGTTGTAGTTGTAATTGATACGGCCCGTATAACCACGGAAATTTTCGGGTGTAAATGCAGGCGAATTCTTTGCTGTGATATAGGTATATTGATTGTATAGCCCCAGCACATTTATACTGTGTTTACCAAAGTTGCGTGCATAGGTAAGGGAAGCCTGCATGTTCAACCGCTTGGTAGTATTTGGCGAAGCAGGAGTTGTGGACCCGTCTATCGCTTCATTCGACAGGGTAAGCGGTGGAATACGGTACAGGTCTTTGTTGGTATTATAAAGAATATACGTATCGGTAGCGCTGATGTAATCATAGGCGGGGAAGTTATTCCGGTATAGCGATCTGTAGTCTAATGCATAACTGGTATACGCTACCGTACCATGCAATGCCAGGCCCTGGGCCAGGAAGTCGAGCCTTTGATTGCCGGTAATGTTTATATTGAAGTTATTATCAAATGTGCGTTGATACCCCGACAAACGCAATAAACCAACAGGGTTTATGGCTGCGCCGGTACGGGCGCCGTAAGAGCCGTTGGGATTATATACCGGATATCCCCATGCGGGCAATACGCCCGACATCAACTGCCGCCATATAGGCCAGGCGCCACCACTCATGTTGGCATCGGCGATGTATGGCTCATTGGTTTCACCAAACCGGCCCGAGAGATCGAACCGGAAGGTAGTAGATGGGGTTGCTGTGATATCGAGGTTTGAGCGGAAATTGTAGCGCTTGTAATAATAATTGCTGTTATAACCTTCCGATTTACTGAAGTTTTTAAGAATACCATCCTGAAACACATAACCACCCGAAATAAAGTACTTCACGTTTTTTGTACCGCCGCTGATATCTACGTTATCGCGCAGTTGCAGTGAACTTGGCTTTGTTACTTCTTTTATCCAGTTTACATCGGGATAGCTGTACGGATCGCTTTGATCTTTATATTTCTGAATAGCTTCATCGCTATACAGATCGGGGTACGAACCAACAGGGTCTTCTTTACTGGCCAGTGATTTTTCACGCATCAGCAACAGGTCCTGGTAAGCGGGTAAGAAATGAAAATATAAAGTTGGCTTTTGCCAGCCTGCTTCTGAACGGAAGGTTACTTTTGGTTTGCCTTCTTTACCTCTGCGGGTGGTGATCACCAAAACGCCATTAGCGCCTTTAATACCATATACCGCCGTGGTAGAGGCGTCTTTAAGAATAGAAAGGCTTTCAATTTCATTGGGGTCTATATCCTTTACCTGGTCGCTTGTTACTTCAATATCATCAATGATAATGAGCGGTGTGGCGCTTGAGTTATAGGAGCTGATACCGCGAATATAAAAATCGGCGCCATCTTTCCCCGGCTGGCCCGAACGCTGTTGTGCAAAGAAACCGGGCAGGCGGCCTACCAGCGAGTTTTGTAAACTGGCCGCCGGGCTTTGCCTGATCTCGGTTCCTGTAACCATACTTACTGCACCCGTGTTGGTGATCTTTTTCTTTTTGCCATAGCCCACAACCATTACTTCACCCATATCTATACTGCTGGCTTCCAGTGTTACATTTATAGTTGTTTTATTGGTAACATCAATTGTTTGGGCGGCATACCCTACACTTGAAATTTCCAGCAACTGTTTGCCGGCGCCTTTCAGGCGAATGGTAAACTTACCGTTTGCATCGGTTATTACCGTATTGTTCGATACGCCTTTTTCTGATATTGTTACACCCGTAAGCGCGCCTTTGGTATCGGCGATGGTACCGCGCACAATTTTATCCTGCGCCATGGCCCAGTGCGCCACACAAAGCAAGGCCAGTATACAGGCAATAATTTTGTTCATAGCAGTTTTATTTAGTTGCATGATTGTAATGTTTTGGTTTTACCAGCCGGCATTTTGTTCCAGCTTTCTACTTTTCTCTATTTCGGCAATAGGAATGGGGTACCGGTACATGCGATCGTTCCAGGTAGTGGTTAGCACTTTGCGATCATAGTTATAGGTGTAAGCTGAACCATTCTTTACTACGCCTATGCCTCTTAGAGCAGTATTGTTCAATACCTGGCCGGCAATTTTCCAGCGGCGGATATCCCAGAAACGGTGCTCTTCAAAAGCCAGCTCGCATCTTCTTTCATTACGCACCAGCTTTCTGAAATCTGCCTGAGTAATAGATGTGGAGATAGTATAAGGCGATAAACCGGCCCGCTGCCTGATGCTTTCCACAGCCTTAATGGCCGCATCTGGTGGTGTTGAATTTGCTTCATTCAATGCTTCGGCATAATTCAGCAACACTTCGGCATAGCGAAAGATCATGGCATTATGGTTGGTAGCAGAATAAGCCGTAGAAGAAGTAAAGCCGCCTAGGAATTTACGCATGTAGTAGCCGGTTTGTGTACCGGCATAATCGCGGCCGCCTTCATACAATTCAACAGGGCGGTTTAACCAGGTAACGCCATTTACCAATACTGTTGCAGCCAAACGCGGATCGCGATTAGCATAAGGCGCTTGCGGATTGTACGTCGAAAGTGGGTCAGTGATCATCAGCCCGTTTTTCATGGGGAAGGCATCAACCAGGTCTTGCGTAGGATTCATTAATCCGCTGCCGGCGCCGGTACCACTATACCCAACCGGACCATAATTTGTTTCGAGCGTATTATTGGTAGCTACCTGGTACGCCAATATAGTTTCCGTTGTTTTGCGGGCGTAGAACATGGGAATGTAGTTCGTATTGGTCACCAATGAATACGTACCCAGGTCAATCAATTCTTTGGCAGCATCCGCAGCCTGTTGCCATTTAACGATAACGTTCTTTTCATTGTTCAACGGACTGGCCGCGTATAACAGCGTTCTTGCTTTTAATGCAATAGCGGCACTGCGCGGAATACGGCCGAAATCACCATCGGCAATGGCTGTTTCCTTCAGCAATTTTGTTTTAAGATCATCACACTCCGCTACAATGTATTGCACACACTCGTCATAACTGCTACGGGGAATGTCAAGGTCTTCGGTTAGCGTATATACCTTATCGCCCAGCAATGGTACCCCGCCCCACCGTTTCAGCAGTTCAAAATAAAACAGCGCACGTAAGAACCGGGCTTCGGCCTTCCATTCATTTTTGAGGTTAGCCGTTTTAAGGGGAACGATATCTATTTTACTTAGGAATAAATTTACCTTACGAATGCCGTTATAATATTTGCTCCACACATTATCGGGCATGTTCCAGGCAGCCCAGCTGCCGTTTACAAATGTTTCTACCGTATTGCCGGGGTAACGGTATACCGCATCATCGGTACCTGCATCGAGCAATGCATTATTACCAACACCGGCATAATTGTTCGGCATTACCGAATAAATGTTCATTAAGAACTGGCGGGCGTAGTTGCCTACGCTGTCTGTAGGATCGAAGATCACATCTTCTTCCCATTGGTCAACAGGATAGTCTTCGGCTGTTTTTTTACAACTGCACAGGCTGAATGTAACAGCCAGTATAAATATGTATGAAAAATAAGTTCTCATATAATTGCTTTTACCAACTGTTATCTAGAATTTGATGTTAAGTCCGCCGTTGATCATTTTCAGGTTAGGATATCCGTTAACATACGGATACTCCGGATCGAGCCTGTCTATATCGGAAAATGTGATGAGGTTAAAGCCGGTGATAAAGAAGCGCACCTCATTCATCTTTGCCGCGTTCACCCATTTGGCAGGCAGGTTGTACGATAGCTCAATATTCTTTAAGCGCAGGTAATTGCCCGAACGCACCCAAAAGCTGCTGGTGGTTTGATTGTTGGCATTGGTACCAACCGTAAGGCGTGGATAGGTAGCTGTTGCAGCGGTAGCTTCCGTCCAACGGCCAAGATGGTGTTGTTGCGCCTGCCCATACCCGCCGTTTTCCAATGATTGAAATTCCCAGTCGCTGGCAGAAAGCGTTATATCGCGGTTGGCAGTGCCTTGTAATAAAAAGCTAAAGCCAATTCCTTTCCATTCTATACCAGCCTGCAATCCGCCATAGATCATGGCTTTTTTATTGCCAATAGCGGTTACATCGTACCGGTTAATGATGCTGTCGCCGTTAAGGTCTTTGTATTTGAGATCGCCAAAAACAGGGTGGTAACCTTCCATAACCGGCGCTTTGGCAATAGAATCTTCTCTTGTATAAAACCCATCGGCCACATAACCGAATATTTGTCCCACCTTTTCACCGGTGCGGCGCATGTAATCGTACTTGCGATCTACTTCATCTGCAAACATCACTTTCGACTGGCGGGTGCTCAATTTCAAACCCGCAAAGTATTTAACAGCGCCAATTTTATCTTCAAACTGCAGGCTGAACTCCCAGCCATAATACCGGTTCCTGCCAATATTTTCCTGTGGGTACGTGTTACCAATAAGTGCAATGGAACGGCCGCGCACCTGCATCAGATCAAAATAGTTATCCTTATAATATTCGGCCGTTGCGCGCAGTTTATTTTTAAACAAACCAAGCTCTATACCGGCATTCATTTTATCGGCTTTCTCCCAGGTAATATTTGTATTGGCCAGCGTTGATTCGGTAACCCCACTTATAGTGGTTGGCGTTACACCCAGAGTGTAACCGGTGTTTGATGAACCGCCATAAAACTGGCCATATACATAATAGCCGATATTATCTAAACCGGTTCGGCCATACGAAGCTTTAAGACGTAATGTGCTTAGTTGTTTTACCTGTGGGAACCAGTTTTCGTTGCTGACTGTCCAGCCAATGCCGGCCGCAGGGAAAATGCCAAAATCATTTCCTTTTACATAGCGGTTCTGTTTGTTACCTGTTGCAGACACTTCTACATGGTAGCGGTTCCTGAAATTATAAGCGCCGTAAGCGGAATAAGTATTATATCGTAATGGTAACAGGTTATCATTGCCATATTGCTGACTGGCAGCAACAGCCCTTACAGTTATGGTATGCGCGTTGTTGAAGATCTTATTGTAACCGGCTGTTAGTTCCCAGTAACTGTTACGGGTTTGCGTGGCAATATTACCACCGTTGTTCTGTGTACCATCGGTACCAAACTTTGTATAAGTAACGGCGCCGGTTGCGGGGTCTACATTCATTTTAAATGTAGCAAAGGTTTTTGTGCGGTCAATATCTTCTGTTAAATCAGAGCCGAAGGAAGCCTTTCCGCTTATCCACAACCCTTTTGCCAGTACATCGAGGCTTTGCTGTAAACCTACATCGGCATATAAGTTACGATTGTAATTCAACCAGTAACCCGAGTTTACCACCTGCGCCCGTAAATTGGCATTGCGTTCTACGGTGCCGCCATAAGAACCATCTGAGTTATATACGGGGTAGGCATTATTGGGAGTGGTGTACAGGGTATTAAATATAGCAGCAGAACCATAACCGGGTTGCGTGCCATTTCTTATAAGTGCAAATACATTTAAGAACGCTTTCAACGAAGGGTTTATATTCATGGTCACATTCGACCGAATGCTATACTGTTTATAATCATTATTTGTGTTGTACGAATTCTTCGCATCTTTCACAAAAATACCCTGTTGGTTCACGTGATCGAGCGCCAGGTAATACTGTGCAAACTGACCGCCACCGCTTACATCGGCGCTATAGCGCGCAAAGCGCATTTTATTGCGCAGCACGGTACTCCACCAATCAACGTTGGGATGACCGTACGGGTCAGTTCCATTCTTATAAGCATCCAGATCAACCGGGAGATACGCAGGCTGTTTTTTGTCATTGGCCAACGCTTCATTAAACAGGGTGGCATAGTCGTACGCATTCAGGTATTTGGGTTTTACCGTTGGTTGCTGTACACCATATTGTGCAGTGAATGAAATGGTTTGTTTGCCCGGTGTACCTTTGCGGGTATTTATCAGCAATACGCCATTCGACCCACGCATGCCATACAGGTTAACCGCCAATGCATCTTTTAATACTGTAACACTTTCTATTTCTGCCGGGTTTAGCAACGTATAATCTCTTGGAATACCATCAATCACTATTAACGGATTACTTATACCACGTACAAATACCGACGCTCCATCATTACCGGGTGTGGCAGCTTGTTGCAATGTATACAATCCGGTAAGCCGGCCCGAGAGTGCATTGGTAATATCAACCACCGGCGATTTAATAAGCTCGCGGTTATAAATAACATCGTACGAAGCAACTGTTTTTACAGTAGAATCTTTAAGCGCAATACCCGTAGTATCAGGCGCCGCCTGCTGTGCATGTGCAGCACCGGCTGCCAACAGTGAAGCAGTAAGCACTGCAATACCGGCGCACCTGTTAATAATATTATTTCCTGTAAGCATAGTTTTGGTTAGAATAGTTTTTAAAACAAATGACCTATCGCAGTTGGCCGCGCAGTAAACCAGCCGGTTTGGCCGTTGAATGCACATCTATATAACAAGCCGAACTT
Organism: Niastella sp. OAS944; assembly: GCA_024809215.1. Taxonomy (GTDB): domain Bacteria; phylum Bacteroidota; class Bacteroidia; order Chitinophagales; family Chitinophagaceae; genus Niastella. The sequence continues at coordinate 2,197,384 of JANUBW010000001.1, forward strand.
TTCAGCAGCGTAAGCACTGCATCCGACAAACCGGCCGCTGACTTCTCTCTGTTATAATCTGTAGCTATTGTAATAAGTTTTAATTGCTCGGTGCCATTTAAACCCGCTGCGCCGGCATGCAAATGGGTTTCCTGTAATACATCGCTGCCATCGGTGCCATTTACCATTACCTGGTAATGCAATACTTTATCGGTGGTAATACGCAACACCACTTTGCCCGAAGCGCCGGTAGTAACCGCAGGAACAACTGATGCACCAGTAAGCGCTACATCCGCATACCAGTCGATATTCTTCTCCAACTGTAAACGCACCAGGCCCTGGGGAAACAATTTGCTTTGCACATTCAGGAACATGGGTTTGGCCATCATATCGGCAGCCTGTGCAGTTGTCAGTTGAACACTTCCTTTTATGGATCGGCCATTTATCTCAGGTTTTATATCGGCCAGTAAAGTACCATTGCTCGAAGCGGTGCCGTAATACAAACCAGCGCCGGTGATTACATCCTGCAAAGTGCTGTCAACCAAAATGTCGAAATAAAAAACATCATCGGTCATCAGGTTCAGGAACATCTTTGCCTTTATTTCGGCGCTCTTTGTTACCGGCACTTCATAATTGCTGCTGGCCGTTTCGTTCCAGTATTTTCTTACATAGGGAATTTCTGTTACATCGCTGTCTTTATTGCAGCCCAGCGAAAGCATAGCTATTAAAGCCGGTAGTAAATACAGAATGAATTGCATATGTTGTTAGTTTTGGTTTTAGCGTTTCTTTTTTTCATGTACCATCAACTTGCCGTCGATGATCACATGTTGAAAGACGAGCGGTTCATCGCTGTCGTTGTTTTTGATAAGGTCCATCATAATGCCGGCGGCTTTGGCGCCCTGTTGCCAGGGATATTGTTCAACCGAAGCTACAGGCGGTGTTTGCAGATAGTTTATGATAGGCAGATTGGCGTAGCTGATAACGCAGAGGTCTTTATTGATCTTTAGTTTGGTGTTTTTTGCATATTCAATTACATCGAGCGCCACATAATCATTCATGGTCACTACGGCGGTTGGCCGCGGATGTTGGGCCATCAGGTTGTCCATAGCTTCAAAGGTGCCCGCCTGGGTAAGGTCGGTTGATACCACCAGCGACATATCGATCTTGATGCGCTTTTTTATCATCACCTGTTTGTAGGCATTGGTTCGCTCAATGGACGAAGCCATCGACTCCGGACCATTCAAAATAGCAATACGGCGATGCCCTCTGTTGTAAAGGTGCTCAATGGCGTCTTTGGTGCCGCCGTGCATATTGAATACTACCTTATGCACATCCTGCCGGTTTGGCACCCGGTCGAAGTACACCACCGGGATATTATAATTCCTGAGCGCCAGGAAATGATCGCAGCTTTGAGTGTTTTTCGACAGGGAGGCAATAATGCCATCAACGCGCAGGCTTTTCATCGACTCCACAATTTGCCTTTCGCGCTCGGGGTCGTCCTGCGACTGGTTAATTAGGACGTGATATTTGTTCTGCAGGGCCAGGTCTTCGATGGCGCAAACGGCCTCGGAAAAAAAGTGCTCCCGCAGGTTGGGTACAATTACCCCAATAATGAAGGTTTTCTTTTGTTTTAAGGATATGGCATTCAGGTTGGGGGCATAACTCAGTTGGTCTGCCAGTTGCTTCACCCGCATTTTTGTTCTTAACCCAATGCTCTGGTTTCCGTTCAATGCCCGGGAAACGGTAGAGGAAGAGAGGTTAAGCTGGCGGGCCATTTCTTTAATAGTAGGTACACTCTGCACGGCCATAAAACAGTGTTTTGGTTTGTTCGTTCCGGTTTATTTGCGCTGGTCTGTGCCGAAATTAAGAGTGACTGGGGTGAAAAAGGCGGGTGAAATGATGCAGAAATACCGGTCGTTTGTTTCAGAGATGATTGAATTACAGGTGAGTGTACGTATCAGAGACAAACTTTGCGATTCTAACTGGCGAGTTGACAAGTTGATATGTTGACAGGTTGATAGGGATTGAAAAGTGCCAATTTTTAACGCATGAGTGGCAATCTTTAACGCATTGGTACCTATCAATGACGCAAAGTTGGCCATCATGAACGCATTGATGGCTATCAATGACGTAAAGATGGCTATCATGAAAGTAAAGATGCCTGCCAATGGCGCAATGATGGCTACCTTTAACGCATAGGTACCTGGCAATGACGCAAAGACAGCTATCTTTACCGCATGGATACCTCCCAATGACGCAAAGATGGTCATCATGAACGCATGGATGGCAACCAATGACGCAAAGACGGCTATCTTTAACGCATTTATAGCCATCATGAATTCAAAAAAAGGTGTTGTTTGTACGCCATTCTACTCCCTCGCCCCGGCATATTCTTTGGGCGTTTTGCCAAATTCCTGCTTGAAGCATTTGCGGAAATAATCTACGTCGGAGAACCCGACCATGTAGGCCACCTCATTTACGGTGTATTCGTTGCGGGCAAGAAATTGAGCGGCGCGTTTTAGCCGCACGCCGCGAATAAATTCTATTACCGATTGACCGGTTAGCCCCTTTATTTTCCGGTACAACGTAGTGCGGCTCATGTTTACCACCTTGCCCATTTCCTCTACCTGCAGGGTGGGTTCCATAATATTGTCTTCAATAAAGCGCATCACTTTATCTATAAACACTTCATCGGCGGGGGTAATGGCCAGCCCACTTGGTTGCAGTGTAACATCTTTACTATACCTTTCGCGCAACATGCGGCGCGATTGCAACAGGTTGTTCACCCGCACCTGCAATAACGACAAACTAAACGGCTTGGTAATGTATTCGTCGGCGCCCGTTTCAAAACCTTCTATCTGGTAATTGAGTTGCGTGCGGGCAGTTAGTAGAATAAGTGGAATATGGCTTGTTCTGCTATCCTTCTTCAACTGCCGGCATAATTCGGTGCCATGCATACCGGGCAACATCACATCGCTGATCACGATATCGGGCAAAAGATCAGTGGCCATTTGCCAGCCTTCATTACCGTTGGCAGCAGCATGTACCGTAAAGGCGGCAGCAAAATGATCGGCCAGCATGGCCCGCACTTCATCATTATCTTCTACAATAAGCAGCAATGGTAAAGAACCGTCTTCCGGCACAGCCGGGGATACAGCTTCAGCAGGTATAGCTACCGTATTAATTGCAGCAACCGGCGTTTCATCCTGTTTAAATTCCTCACCTTTGAATGCTTCTTTATTTGCAGGCAGGGTTACCGTAAAACAAGTGTAACCAGCCATGCCCAACGAAGCCTTTCTGCTTTCTACAGTAATAGCTCCATGATGCAGCGTAACCAGTCCCTTTGTAAATGCGAGGCCGATACCTGTACCTGCCACCAGTTTACCGGTATCGTTGTAATGTTGAAATGGATTAAAAATGGTTTCCAAATGCTCGGCAGCAATACCCGAACCGGTATCGCTTACCTCAATGGTAATATTATTAATTGTACTGTTTACTTTTACAGTTATTGTTCCGCCGGCAGGCGTAAACTTAAATGCATTTGATAACAGGTTGAACAATATCTTCTCCAGCTTATCGGCATCAAACCAAACTTCACCCGCCTGTTCTTTCACCTCTAATGCAAGCGTTACCTGCTGATGCCTGGCAAACCCTTCAAACGACAACAGCACTTCTCTTACAAATTCAACCACATTGCCCGGCGCTACCTGCAAGGGCATATTACCCGCTTCAAACTTTCTAAAATCAAGCAGCTGATCGGTAAGCCGTAACAACTTCTCGCCATTGCGTTGCATCATCTTCAGTTGCTCACTTTCCTTTTCTTTGCCCTGCATCATGGCCAACAGCTTTTCAATAGGCGCCAGCACCAGCGTAAGTGGGGTTTTTATTTCGTGAGAAATGTTTGTGAAGAAGCTCAACTTTCGTTGCACCAGCTCTTCATCTTTTTGCCGGTTCAGCTCCTGTAACGCCAGCTGGTTTTTCAGCTTAGCGGTTTTCACAGAATAGAAATAGAAGAAATACAACAAGCCGCCTGCCACTAATGTATACAGCAGATAGGCGTACCAGGTTTTCCAAATGGGCGGCAGCACTTTTATATGCAGCTCGGTAAAATGTTCATTCCACAGTCCGTCGTTATTGGCGGCTTTTACTTTAAATACGTAATTGCCGGCAGGCAAATTGGTATAGGTAGCGGTTTGTTGATTGCCTACATAATGCCACTGTTTATCATCGTTCAGTCCCTGCAACATATAGGCATACTGATTGGTGCGCGGGTTTATATAGTTCAATGCCGCAAAGCGAATGGTGAAATAGGCCTGATCGTAAGTAAGTGTAAGCTCGTTTGTATAAGTAACCGATTGCTGTAAGGGCGAATGGCCGGCACCGATAACAGCGGGAATATTTTTGATCAGCAGATCGGTCAACACTACTGGCGGCGGCACTTTATTCAGCACCATTTGTTCGGGTTGAAAGGCCACAATACCGTTCATACCACCGAAGATGATCTGTCCCGATGCCGTTTTGCAAACCCCGGTTTGAAATTCATTGGTGCCCAACCCATTGTTTACCGAATAATTGATTACCTGCACATCACTTTTGCTGAAAGGCGGGGTTGCTTTTTGGAGAACGATCTTAGCAATGGCCTGGTTAAAGCTTACCCATAGGTTGCCCTGGTTATCTTCAATAATAGCGTGCACGATATTATCGGCCAGGCCGTACGCGGTATCGAGGGTATAGAATTTATTCTGTTGTTTGTTGAATACTTTCAATCCGCCACCTCGGGTGCCCGTCCAATAGTTGCCATGGCGATCTTCATACATACAAAGAATGGCATTCTTATTAAATACATTCTCGTATTCGGCCAGGTAATTGGTAAAGCGGTTTTGTTGAGGCGGCAAATACGACAAACCCGACTCGGTACCGATCCAGATGCCGCCAATATGATCGCGCATCAAGGCGTTGATGTCGTTTGATATTATGCTCCCCGCATCTTTTGCATTGTGCCGAAAAGTGGTGAGCACACCATTGGCATCCCGCTTAAACAATCCGCCCTTGGTACCTATCCATAACTCCCCATTATAATAAGCAAGGCCATAGATCATTTCATCGTACATGCTACTGCCCTGCTGTAATTTGTGTTGTTGAATGCGGCCACTGGCAGGTTCATAATAGAACAGTCCTTCCAGGGTGCCTATCCACAAATTATCCTTATCGTCAAATTGAATGGCCTTAATGGTTTCCTGATTTACCAGGTGCTCAGAAGCGGGGTTGAGATGTATGTATTTAAAATGCCCTGTAGCGGGATTATATACATTCACGCCACCGCCCTCAGTGGCTATCCACAGGTTGTGTTGTTTATCTTCCAGTATCCGGCTTACAACAGGGTAATTCAGTCCAGGCCGGTCATCATCACGTTCCCCAATATAGCTGAAGTTATTATTCCCGGGTTGTTCAATGCTAATGCCGCCGGCAAAAGTGCCTATCCACATACTGCCCGCATTGTCTTTCATAAAACACAGCACCGAGTTGCCCGATAAAGAGGACCGGTCGTACCGGTTTACCTGGTAATGATGCTGTACCTGCAAGTTGTTATTTACAACGTACATGCCATTGCGGGTGCCTATCCAGGCATTGCCGTCATGAAAACCAATGGCGCGCACCATATCATTACTTATGGGCCTGGGCCTTGTGGCTGCATTGATATTACAGGAGGTGCCTTTTTGCTGATCGAGAAAGATAACCCCATCGCGTTCGGTGCCAAGCCAAATGTTGTGCAATGAGTCAATGGCAATAACCCGAACTACGCTCTTTAGATAAAGAGGGTTACTCAGCAAACTGTTCGGCAAAGGCAGCATCCGTTTGTTTACCGGGTCGTATTTAATGATGTTCCTTCCATCGGCAAACCACATATTATGTTCATGGTCTTCGGCAATAGCATACAGGGTGCCTTTATTTCTATTACCTACATCGATAGGGATTAACAACTTTTGTTTTGAATCATAGGTAGCAAGTCCGCGACTGGTACCCACCCAAATAATACCACGGCTATCGGTATAAATACATTTCACATACCGTGTGGCGCTTTCGTCGCCTTTGACGGGTATGGGGTAGAACATTTCTTTACGGTGATCGAACAGATCGAGGCCCACCGAGGTACCTACCAGCAGATTGCCATCCGCGTCTTCACCCAGGGCCTGCAGTTCGTTGCTGCCTACACTGTGTTTATTTTGCTGATCGTATTTGAAGTGCCGGAAAGAGTAGCCATCGTAGCGGCTAAGACCATCGGTAGTGCCGATCCAGATAAAACTTTTGCGGTCCTGAAAGAGCGCATATACGGTACTTTGCGAAAGTCCATCGGCAATGCCAAGGTGTTTGAAGCGAAGATCGCGTGTTTGGGCATGCACCAGTTTTACGGGGAAAACCGAGCACAATAGCAGTAGCAGCCACCCATTCATCAAACGCCGCCAGGCAGTTGTAAGTGCCCTTAAGCCAGTTAGTTCCGTATACATACCTTTGAAATACCCCCAAAATTTCACGTACAATTTACGAAGAAGGAGCATTCAATGGTTTGCAAACGGTTGCGGAATTCTTAGTTCACAGTTCCCTGTTCACAGTTCATAGTTCAAAATGAACTCGTTTCTATTAGAATCCTCTGTTCGTTGATTAGTTATTCAGTTGTTCACAGTTGTTCAGTTATTCAGTTTCTTAATCCGAGCCTCACGAGTAGTTGCTTGTTTTTTTAAATCTATGCCAAGTTGCATTTTTTGCAACAACTGAAAACATGTCAGGAAATCCGGAATTTCCGGATTTGCTTTTTAATTTGAACTGTTGCAATTTCTGCAACAGTTCAATCAATTCCTGCTATTGATCAAACTCACCACCACCTTTATCATCATATCTTTTTCATCGGGTTTGCTTTCGGCGATCATGAGGGTAAGCGCAACCAGGGCATTGTCGGCAATACGTTTTGAACCGTCATTGCGGTAAAGTATACGGTTCTTTTCCAAAAACCACACAAACAAAAATGCGGCTATACGTTTATTACCATCTGAAAAGGAATGGTTCTTTATTACGAAGTACAACAGGTTTGCTGCTTTCTCTTCAACACTAGGATATAAAAATTGGCCTCCGAAAGTTTGATATATAGCAGCCAGTGAACCTTGAAAGGATTCGTCTTTTTCATTCCCAAATAGCATGCTACCGCCAAATTTATCTCTAAGACCTTTGATGGCGTTTATTGCTTCACTGTAAGTGACCTGAAAAAACTCTTTTAAAGTAGTATCATGAATTTCCAGTACCTGGTGATCATATTGGTCAAGCACATCAAGCGCGTAGGTATAATCGGTTACCACCTTGAGCAGGCCATTGGCCTCGTCTGAAGTCAATTCGTGTGTACTTATAACATTGCCCAGCAGTTTTACCGTTTGCTTTAACTCTTCCAATTGGCGGGATTGTTCCCGAAGACGCTTTTCATTGACGGCATAACCCTTTGTAAGATAATCTTTTAATACCTTATTTGCCCAAATGCGAAACTGCGTGCCTCTTGCAGATTTAACCCGGTAACCAACTGAAATTATGACATCAAGGCTATAAAAACTGGTCGGTTTGTCAGAAAATCCGGAAATTCCGGATTTCCTTTTTGTCTCCATTTCTAAAAGTTCGTTTTCGCCGTAAATATTTTTTATGTGTTCGCTAACGGTTTTCTTCGACTTCCCGAATAATTCAGCCATTTGTTCTTGAGTTAACCACACTGTATCATTTTCAAGCTTCACATCAATGGCTGCCTGCCCGTCAGGCATCTCGTAAATAATTACTTCACCTTTGTTTTGCATAAGTACTTGTTTAATTGATTAGATATTATGGTCTCTATCAATTGAAACAGGTAACTGACTTGCTTAAGCTAAAAATTAAACGCTTAATGTCGGATAAGTTATTAAACGACTTAGTTTCTACTATTGATCAAACTCACCACTACTTTTATCATCATATCTTTTTCATCGGGTTTGCTTTCGGCTATCATGAGGGCAATGGCTACCAATGCATTATCAGCAATGCGTTTTGAACCATCGGCATTATATAAGATGTGATTTTTATAAAGAAACCATACGAACAGAAATGCAGCAATGCGTTTATTACCGTCGGAGAAGGAATGGTTCTTTATTACAAAGTATAGCAAATTTGCCGCTTTCTCTTCTATGCTGGGATATAGGAATTGCCCATTGAAAGTTTGATATATAGCTGCCAGCGAACCCTGAAAAGATTCATCTTTTTCATTACCGAACAACGCACTACCGCCAAATTTATCACGTAGCCCCTGAATGGCTTTCATGGCTTCGTCGTACGTAATTTGGAAGAACTCTTCTGCTGTAGTGTCCTCTATTTCCAGCACCTGGTGGTCGTATTTATCCAATACATCCAGCGCATAGGTATAGTCGGTCACTACTTTTAAGATGTCGTTTGTTTCGTCGGTTGTCAGCTTCATAGATTATTATTTGCTGATGTATCTTGTATTACTGCTGCCGAATCTTTTTTCATCCAAAGGCTGTCTTTTTCATCACATTCATCGCCCCAGCATTCGCGGCAGGGTTGGTTCACCGTTTTAAAATTCTTTTGAAATATTGAATTTACACAAACGTAATCCACTTCACCAATTCCTTTAAATGTTGTGATCCACTTTCCCACTTGTTTGGCTTTATCAACCCAAACAAATTTAAAATCCTGGCTTCCCTCCCAATTCCTCCACTTTACTTTCACAAGTATCGTATCCTTTTCAATCAACTCACATCCCAAAACAACATAATCGTAATCTTCCTGCGAACCATGTATTAATAGTCCGATTGTATCTTTTACTTTACTTATGGATAGAATAGGATTGCCGCCGTCGCATGAATTAAAAACGATCATCCCGCTGTCAGTTTTCTTTAAAGTTACCCAATCAGCAGGCATAGATAAAATATCAAATGGCTTCTCTTTGTTATCGTTTCCCGTTTTACTATTCTCTTTACAGGCTACCAGGGTGCATATAAGCACAATACTTAACCAAAATGTTTTCATTGGATATGTTATAAGGTTAATGCTTCTTACTCCCACCACCTCGAAATATATTCACCAGCAGTTACCTCAGTAGGTACGCCCGGCTTTGGTAAGAACAATTTAATGCCTTTTGCCGAGGCCCCTTCCATCACTCTTTTTACCGGTTCGTTCCAGGGATGCAATGCCAGGTTGAACGTGCCCCAGTGTATGGGCATCATTATTTTTCCTTTCAATGCCTGGTGTGCTTTGATGGCATTATCGGGCCCCATATGTATATCGGCCCAATTTTCATTATAAGCGCCTATTTCCAGCATAGTCAAATCAAACGGGCCATACACTTCTCCTATTTCATTAAACCCATCGTGCCAGCCACTGTCGGCGCCATAGTAAATGTTATGCGCAGCCGTTTTTATGGCAAATGACGACCACAACGTTTCAAACCGGTTAAACAATCCCCGGCCCGAAAAATGGCGGGCAGGCAAGGCTGTTATCGTACAGTTATTGCCGATGGTTGCCTTATCCATCCAGTCCATTTCAGTGATCCTTTCTTTTTGTATACCCCAGGCCTGCAGGTATTGCCCAACACCTTTTGAACAATAGAACGGAACCTTTGAAGAAGCAAACTGTGGTATTACATGCCTGTCGAGGTGATCGTAATGGTCGTGTGAAATAATGATGGCATCCAGCGGCATAAGATCTACTAAAGCCACCGGTGCCGGAAAGAAACGGTGTGGCCCTATGAAGCCGGAGAAAGAAGCGCGGTTACTCCATACGGGATCGGTCAATAAGCGCAATCCATCCACCTCTATCAGCAAACTGGAATGCCCTACCCAGGTAATACGCAATCCCGACGCCGGCGCCTGTTTGTATATTGACGTATCTGTCGTAAATGGACCCAATTTTCGTTTGGGTGTTGTTTCGGCTTTATTGGTCATATACCGCCACAATACGCCCCACAACGATCCCGTGCTAACACTGGTTGGTATTGGGTTCAAATACTTTTTACCTTCTTTTACCGCCGGGTGTAAGAATTCCATGTAGTTATGTTAAGAATGTAAAGTAAGTCATTTTCCCCTACCCTACAATCTTGGATCCACCGGTTCGCTTTCCAGGGCCAATACCCCAAACACGCATTCATGTACCCGGCGTAACGGTTCTTTTTTAATAAACCGCTCCAGGCCTTCCACTCCCAATGCAAACTCGCGTATAGCCAGTGAGCGTTTGGCGTTTAGCCCTCGCATCTTTAACCGGTTTAAGTTCGAGGGCGTGGTATACTCAGGTCCATAAATGATACGCAGGTATTCCTGTCCGCGTATTTTAATAGCCGGTTGTACCAACCCTTTTTTATTGGCATGAATATAATCGAATGGTTTTACCACCATGCCTTCTCCACCTTTTGCAGTTAACGACAACCACCAATCGGTAGCCTCCTGTATGCTATTCTCATTGTTCAGGTCAACAATGCGATATGGTGTTGCCAGCAGTATCGAAGAATCGGCCTCGCATACCTGTTGTATGTTTTCCATATGCCATTCATGGCTCTGATCTACCCAGGTTTTACCTTCGGTGGCCAGAATATGAAACGGCGCCAGCTTATAATCGGTAAGTTTATGCACCGGCCAGCAATAGCGGCGATACGCATCTATAAACTGACTGGTTTGTTCTTTCTTCAATTTGTATTTTTCCAGCAGTGGCAACGCGGCCTCATTATTGGCAGCCGCCTTCACCAATGCATCAACCGCACTATGCAAACCTTGCGTAGCAGCAGCGCCTACTGAACCGTATTGCGTTTCCAGCAGTGCCTGCGCTTTGGCGCTCCAGGGCATCAGTTCGCAATCCAAACACACCCAGCTTGTTTGAAAACGATCGTAAAAACCGCTTTTCTCCAACGCATCATTCACCAGCAGCAGAAAATCCTGCTCCTGTTTTTTATTGGTAAAGAAATCGCGGCCCGTGCGGGTATATACAACACCCATACCTTCATTTTTTATTCCAAAGGTTTTATGAATGGCTTCTTCATCGCGCCCAACAATTACAATGGAACGCGAACCCATGTGTTTTTCTTCACAGATCACACGTTCTACCCCAACGCTTTTGTAATAGTCAAATGCTTCGGTGGGGTATTCAAGATAGCCATCCAGCTTGCTGGTCTCCGAGGGGCTCATCGTTGGCGGCAAATAGATCAACCATTTGGGATTGATGGCAAACCGGCTCATTATTTCCAGCGCGGCTATGGCATTTTCTTCCCGAATGGTAATGTTATGCCCATGGGTGGTTGACACAATATGTTTACCCGCCACATCTTCAAGCTCCAGCACATCATCGTGCAATTGTTGCAATGAAAGCACATTGCCTGGTTTTATATGCAATGGTCGTTTCGACACGGCATATTCACGGGCAGCAGGAACCGATACCAGCTCCTTCTCCGGATAACGCAAGGCAGTTAATCTACCGCCAAAAACGCAACCGGTATCAATATCAATGGTTTTGTTCAGCCATTGTGGTTCGGGTACGGGGGTGTGACCGTATACCACCATGGCCTTGCCTTTATATTCAGCTGCCCAGTTATAGCGAACGGGTAAACCAAACTCATCAATTTCACCGGTGGTTTCGCCATACATACAAAACTCGCGCACCGCCCCGGAACCACGGCCATGCATCTCCTCCCGTAAACCCGCATGCGCCACTACCAGGTTGCCGCCATCAAATACATAATGGCTCACCAGCCCGTCGAGGAATTTCTTTACATCATTCCTGAACTCGGGTGTTTCCTGGTGTAGCTGATCAATAGACTCCTGCAAACCATGCGCAATGGTTACATCCCTACCATTTAACCATTTCAGCAATTTAGCATCATGGTTACCGGGCACGCAAAAGGCCAACCCTGCATTTACATGGTTCATCACCAGTCGCAATACCTCGGGTGTTTTAGGGCCACGGTCAACCAAATCGCCCACCCATACCAGTTTGCGGCCGGCAGGGTGTTTGTATAAACCGTCGGTATTTATATAGCCAAGATCTTCGATTAACGTTACCAGCTCATCGTAACAGCCATGCACATCGCCAATGATATCGAATGGGCCTTTCTCAAGCTTCTTATTATTATATAGCGGATCGCGTACAATGCTTTCAATAGCATCTACCTCTTCCTGTGTACGCAGCTCAATAATATTTCTGAACCCTTCCAGCTTTAAATGCCGCAGACTTCTTTTCAGCTGGCTAACCTGTTGTGGTATTACGTGTTTGCCCATGTCGCGATCGGGCCGCACGGCATTGCGTGCACCCAATAATTTCTCAGGCAGGTTGAGTACGATGGCCGTTGGCAGCACATGGTATTCCCGCGCCAGGCGCACCCAGTCTTTACGGCCGGCCTCCTGCACGTTAGTAGCATCTATCACCGTCAATAAGCCAGCCTTCAATCGTTTAGCTGTTATAAATCTCGCTACGTCAAATGCGTCACTGGATCCTTCCAAACTGTTCTCATCGTCCCTTACCATGGCACGGCAGGCATCTGAAGAAACGATCTCCGTTGGTTTAAAAAACTTCCTGGCAAAAGTGCTTTTACCAGAGCTGGAAGCCCCCATCAAAACCACTAACGACAATTCCGGTATATGTATATTTTTGTTCGTCATGCTATAAAAACCTGTTCAATGCTGGTGTTCTTTGTTTAGTTGTAAAAAGCGCCATTTGCGTCAGCGCGCCCACTTCGGGGTCTTCTTCCCCTACCGGTTTATACACTACATCATAGTTATATTCCTCGGCTATGCGATTGCCCCATTGCTGAAACTCGGCTCGCGTCCACTCAAAGCGATGGTCTGAATGTCGCATTTGTCCGGCCGTTAACCCTTCAAACTTTTTATTGTATTCGGCATTAGGCGTGGTAACAATTACATCAATGGGTTTGGCATATTTAAATACGATCTTTTCCAATGCTGCCAGCCGCGGTTCGTCCAAATGTTCTATCACCTCAACCAGCGCCGCAGCATCAAAACCTTCAATGCGTTTATCGCGATAAGTAAGCGAACCCTGTATCAGTTCTATGCGTTGCCGTTGTGCGGTGGATATTTTATCAAGCTTTAGTTTATCCCTGGCAATTTCAAGCGAGCGATAGCTCACATCCATACCCAGGATCTTTTCAAACTGCTTTTCTTCCAGCAATAACTTCAGCAACTTCCCCTCGCCACAACCCAGGTCAACGACGGTTTTGGCGTTTGCCTGTTTCAATTCATCACGCACGGTTTGCAGGCGCATGTCGTGCACGCGTTTCTTTTGTTCGGGCACCGGCTTTTCTTCTGCCTCATCTTCCTCAGGTGTTGCTTCGTCTTTCAACAACACCTCCATTACCTGGTTGGCCAGGCTGCGCTGGTGTTTTAAATAGCGCATGGTAATAAATTCCCGGGCCGGGTGCAAAGGCAGCCAGTCCTGCCCTTTCTCCAGTAATTTTTCTGCTTCACTCTGCCCAATCCAGTAATGTTTATCATTATCACAAACCGGAATAAGGATATACAAATGCGATAATAGTTGTTGCGCCGTTACCGTATTTTTCAACCGCAGGGTAAAATAGCGGCTCTCGCCCCATTCGGGAAAATGTGTGTCAACGGGGTGACGTTGCAATTCTATTTGATACCCCAGGGGTTCAAACAATTCTTTTACCACCGCTTCACCGCCCCGTACGGGAATGGCGGCGATCTCAATTTCAAAAGGCATGGGCACCGAAACCAGTTCAGGCTTTTCTTTACAACGCCCGTTCATGGCGGTACTGAACGCCTTTACAATAGCCGAGCTCATAAACGAGCTGGCAACATATGGACGATCATTCACATATTGTTCAAGGGCAAAATCATTTCCGCGCGGGCCGTTGCTTCGGCGCACGAGGCCCACGGGATCAATATCGAGCAATAAACAAATGGTGCATTTCTGTTCAGAAACTTCGGGATAAAATACATGGGCTACACCGGTGGAAAATTCAAACTCCTGCACTTTGCCGGGATGCTTGTGCAACAGGTAGCTCAGGTCTGAAGCAGGTTGGTGGGTAGTTGTAATGGTCAATAACATAATAGCTATACATTGGCGATCTCTGTAAATACGCCAATAATAATACCGAATCTACCAAAAAGTAACCCAAGTCAGATGTCGGAAGCCGGAAGACTCGCGACATCTCAGACCTCTGACCTCAGACCTCTGACTTCAAATTTGCAACACACATCGTTTTTATAATAATAAGTTACTCCTTTATGCTTTTTCACCGCGTAACCCGGCGTACTTCCATACCAACGGGCGGTTGTCGGGGGGTGGGGGCCACAAACCACGATGAATTGCCCGCTTACCATGGTTAAAGCCGGTAAAGTGATGGGCAAAAAAGGTAAATTGTACAAGTAAATTGCTACATTGCCTGTACGATTGTATAGTGCTATGATTAGGATCGCGAGATATTTTTTCGGACTGTTGGTTTTACAGGTACTTACTGTAGTAACACTCTTTGCCCAACCTAAATGTAAAATTGAGCATTACTCTACAGAAGACGGGCTTTCGCACGATATTATCACCACCATATTTAAAGATAGTGAAGGGTTTATGTGGTTTGGCACCTGGAACGGTATTAACCGCTTCGACGGCCAGCGTTTTGTTACGTACAAATCGTCGCCCGGCGACCAGAGTTATTTCAAAAGCCCGCGCATTGATCAGATCGTTGAAGACGGTTTTCTGCAATTATGGATCGTTGGGTACGATGGGCAGGTTTATCGTTTCAACAAACGTACGGAGAAGTTGCTGCCACTGAATGCGATCATCAATCTGCCGCCAAAAAGAAAATATACTTTCAAAAGAATACTCAGCACCCGCAATGGAAAAATATGGATAGAAACCCTGGATGAAGGGCTGGTGGTGGTTACTTCGCCGCAAACCGATACATCGGGCTACTACACTTACCAGGAAGGCGCATCAAAAGAGTTTAGTTTGCCCTCGAATAAGATCCATTTCTTTAAAGAAATGAAGGATGGAACTATTTGGGTGGGTACGGAAAAGGGCCTGGTGCATTTGAAAAAAGATGAAAAAGGGGTTTATAAGAACACGCCCGGACCAGATTTTCCGGGGGGTATTGCTTATACCTGTATGGCGACGATGGTAGATGAAAATGCCCTATGCTTTGGCACAGGCGATGGCCGTTTATTTCTTGTAAGCCTCGATGGGTCTGTGAGTACAAGATCTATTAGCAATGCAGCCATCCATTCCATACAGGTAGGCAAAAAACTTTCCAGTCTTTTTATTACCACTTCCGGCGGCGAGTTGTTTAGCATGCAGTTGAATCATCTTAACAGTTATACACTTACTAAATTAATTAATGAACCGGGCAATGCATTGTTCAGCATCTATGAAGACCGCTCCGGTTATTTATGGGTAGAACCGCAGAAAGAAGGTGTGATCAGAATTAATCCGGTCACCGGTAAAATGAAAACTTATCAGCAGAAAAGTAATGCGCGGTATCTTTTTCCTAAAGACCACTATACTGTATTGGAAGATAACCAGAACCGGGTTTGGGTAAGTATGAAAGGCGGCGGCTTTGGTTATTATGATTCTGTAACAGATAAAGTAGAATATTTTTACAATGAGCCCGGCGCCTCCAATCATTTGTTCTCAAACAATATTGGCGTTTGGTATTACGACCCTGCTGGTTTGCTTTGGATCCGCACCGATGAACGCGGGGTAGAGAAAATAACTTTTCAACAGAATGCATTCGATCAGCAATTGCTGGTACGCCCCGGCGAATTCCAGAGCGACAATGAAGTGCGCGGTATTTGGGAAGATCGCAAAAAGCGATTATGGTTGGGCACCAAAAGCGCCAAACTCTACATCCTGGAAAATGGTAAACCGGCCAATATTCAGTTTACCAATATGCCGGCGCAGGGGTTGGGATTGGTATATACCATTATGCAAGACAAAAGCGGCACAGTATGGCTGGGCACAAAAACCCATGGGCTGTATAAAGCAGTGCCGTTGAATAAAGAAGAGACCAGGTACCAATTGTATAATTACATCACTAATGCCAATGACCCAACAAGCATCAGCAGCAACGAGATCTATGCATTGCTGGAAGATAAAGCCGGCCGCATTTGGGTAGGTAGTTTTGAAAACGGGTTGAACCTGGTGGTGAACGAAGGCGATCGCGTAAGTTTTATCCACGACAGAAACGCCTTACGCGACATTCCAGCCAATATCTTCAGAAAGGTGCGCAATATAGCGGAAGACAAACAGGGTAATATTTGGGTGGCTACTACCGACGGATTGATCATCGTAAACCCCAATACCCCGAAGTTCACCTATGCTATGTATCAAAAGATTCCAGGCGATCAGTACAGTTTGGGCAATAATGATATTCAATATATTTATCGCGACTCACGCAATACCATGTGGCTGGCCACATCGGGTGGCGGTTTGAACCAGGCGATAGGCGATGATCCCATGAAGGCTTTGAAATTCCAGGTGTATACTACACAGGATGGTTTGCCCAATGATTACCTGGTAAGTTGTGTGGAAGACAACGACCATAATTTATGGATAGCTACACAAACCGGTTTGAGCAGGTTCGATATACAGCATAAAACTTTTCGTAATTACAATTCATATGATGGGGTGCCACCTTATGCCTTTTCAGAAGCGGCAGGGTTACGCGCCGCCAATGGACAGTTGGTATTCGGCACCCTCAAAGGTTACCTCACCTTCGACCCCAGGACCATTGTAACGCACCCGGTACATGCGGAGATCGCCTTTACCAATTTGCAAATAAACAATGCCGATATTACTACTGGCAGAAATAACATACTGCCCTTTTCGGTAAACCATACGTCGAAGCTTACACTGGAACATAATCAGAATATTATTAGTATCGATTATGTAGTGCTCGACTATCGGTCGGGCGACAAGCAGTCGTATGCCTACCGCTTACAGGGTTTTGATACGGGCTGGCATTATAACCGCAGTGAGCGCCGGGCAACGTATACCAATTTGCCGCCGGGCGAGTATGTGTTTGAGGTGAAGACCATGAACCAGGAGTTGTATAGTAATGGTCCGGTTAAGAGTATGCACATCTCCATATTGCCGCCGTGGTGGAAAACCTGGTGGGCATATTTATTATATGTGCTGGTAACGGTTATTATTTTAGAAATTGTACGCCGTGCTATTGTAACCAACTTACGTTTGCGCCACCGTATTGCAGTAGAAAAGAAACTGGCCGAGTTGAAGTTGAACTTCTTTACCAATGTATCGCACGAGTTACGAACACCACTTACGCTTATATTAAATCCTATTGAAGAAATAGGCAAACAGGAAAATCTTACACCGCAAAGCCGGAAATATGTAGAAGTAGTACGGAAGAATGCGGAGCGCATGGCCCGGTTTGTAAACCAGTTGCTCGACTTACGCAAACTGCAAAGCGGTAAAGGCATCATACATCCATCGAGGGTGGAAGTGGTTTCCTTTGTAAAAAGCATCGGCGAATACTTCTTAGAATTAGCACGCGAGAAAAAGATCGACTTCCAGGTAGTGAGCGAAAGCAAAGAAATAGAAGCCTGGCTGGATATAGACAAAATAGAAACCGTGATCTACAACCTGGTGGCGAATGCATTTAAATTTACGCCCAATGGAAAAGCCATTCGGGTACGGGTGTCGCAATTGGCGCAACATAATAAGGTACAAATTGAGGTAAGCGATCAGGGCAAAGGAGTACCGCCAGAGATGCTGGATAAAATATTTGAATTGTTTTACGAAGAGAACATAACCGAAAGTAAACAAAAAGGTACGGGTATTGGCCTGGCCCTGTCGAAAGAAATGATCACGCTGCATGGGGGCACCATTACCCCACGTAATAATGAAGATGGCGGATTAACGGTGACTGTTACGTTGGCAGTTGGCAAGGCACAGGCCGCCACTACTACTCCAGCCTTTTTACAACATGCCGAGGCTACCGATGAAATACTGGTGAGCTATGAAACACCCCTTACAGAAGCTGTAGAAGCAAATGGCAATTTACCTCTGTTATTGGTTGTAGAAGATAATGCCGATTTACAAGCCTTTCTCAAAACCCAACTCAATACACTTTATCGCGTTGAAACCGCCGACAATGGCGAAGAAGGATTGGCCAGGGCGCTTGAGCTACAACCCGATCTTGTGCTCAGTGATATCATGATGCCGAAGATGAATGGCATAGAGATGCTCGATAAACTAAAAAACAACCTGGTTACCAGCCATATTCCCGTAATATTATTGACCGCCAAAAGCGCCATCGAGAGTCAGATAGAAGGGCTCGACTATGGCGCCGATTATTATATTACCAAACCTTTCCGTCACGATTTTCTGGTAGCGGCTATCCGCAATTTGATCAGTCAGCGAAAGAAGGTATTGAACGCTTTACTCGAAGGAAAGAAAACCATTCAACTGGAACCCGGCGAAGTGACCATCACTTCCCGCGATGAAGCGTTCCTGCAACAAATCGCTTCCATCGTTGAAGAAAAAATGGCCGATGTAGATTTCAATATCGATACCGTTGCCGAAACGGTGGCCATGGGCCGCACCACATTTTATCGCAAGTTCAAAGGGCTAACCGGATTAGCGCCGGTAGAGTTTGTACGCGAGATGCGACTAAAGCGCGCAAAGCAATTGTTAGATGCGGGTACGGGAAATATTTCGGAGATCGCTTATTCAGTTGGGTTTAATAATGCGAAATATTTCAGTACGTGTTTTAAGGGGCAGTTTGGGGTAACGCCGAGTGAGTATGTGAAGCAGAAGGTGAAGTAGGAAGCAGGTAAGAATTTTGAGATTTTTAGATTTAGAGATTTGGGGATTTAGGAATTTCGAGACTAATTATTAGGTTCAAGCCTAAAGAAATCTCAAAATCCCTAAATCTCAAAATCAGAAATTGTATTTTGTACTTCTTACTTCTATTTAATAAACGTGGTGCTTTGCGATTTACCGGTTTTGGGATCTACAAGCTTTACTGCGTAAGAGCCTTTAGGCAGTGCGCTCACGTTCAGCTTCACCTGACTACCTGCATCACTTAATTTTTGCTTTTGCAGTATGGCGCCAGCCATATTCACTACCAGCACTTCTTTGTTAATGAAATTATCACCCGGTAATTTCAGGTATATATAATCCTGCGCCGGATTAGGCGAAACAGTGAGGGCGCCAGTTGTGAGACTGCGATCAATAACTTCACCACCGGTTGAAGCCACCGATACCCGGGCGGGCGTAAGACTTGAACTGCTTTCAGAAATACCTGCATCGGGAGCACCGCTGTAAGGAACATCTTTCCCCCAGAAGTCTTTTAAAATGCCGGTCCATTGACCCCAGTTAACAGCGGCAGAAGTGGGTCGCAGATCATAGTTCCAGGAAAGCGGATCGTCAGAATAACTATTGGCAAATACCTCTACGTCTTTAGGCAGGTTTTGTTCCGACCATTCCGGTTCAAACCCAAGGCCGCCACCATTTAAATGAAAAACATTGCTTTGGTGAATCAATTGCGGCCCGTTAAAAGGTTTGTAAGTAGGATCGGTGATATTGGAAGAAGTGTTTATCCAGAAGATGTTGTTCTTCATCGTAAGCACATTCGACACCCAGGGAGTACTCATAATGCCAATGAGATTCCTGACATCGGGCAGGCGCGGCGTTTTGTTTTCAACGACGTTATTATTATAGAACTGAAGATTACGCACATCAAGGGCATATATGCTGGTAGAGTTGATCCAGAATACGTGGCCGTTATTTACGAGCAGGTTATAGGCCACGAGGTTATTGAGTGCATGGCCGCCCCAGCCGCTGCCAAACTCCATAAAGCCGATGTTATCACTGGCGGTGTTGTATAATATTTTGTTATCAGAAACCTCGCCATACATTTCAATAGCGCCGCCATCGAGGTTATAATCGTAGCTGTTGCTCCAGCATTCCTGAATTCGATTGTGGCTGATGGTATTGTTAGAACCGCCTACTACAATGCCTACGGCGCCAAAATCGTCCCACATTTGCCAGGAGGTATTGATGATCATGCGCAGGTTGCGGATATCGCAATTGGTAACGGTGTTATAGCTACCACCATCTATGTTAACACCCGAACCTATCCGCGACATGCTACAATTCTTAATAGTGTTATTCCAACCTTTATATATGTATACGCCATAACCCACATTCGCTGTTCCGCTACGGTCCCAGTCGCGGATGGTATAGTCGCTCATTTCAAATCCATCGATAACGATGTAGTTACATTGATTCAACCGGATGAATACGCGATTATAGATCTGCGGATCGGTAAAGTTCCAGGAACCGTATTTGAAGATGGGCGCAGCACCTTCACCGTAGGGCATGAACGTAATAGGTGCGCCCTCCCGGCCACTACTATTAACAGATAGCGTACCCCAGTATTGTTGACCCCGTTTGAGATAAACGTTATCGCCCGGTTGAAAGAAATTCACAAATTGGGGAATGTCGTTAATGCCGTGCCATGGATCTTCGTATGTCCCAAGGTTTCTCCCTGGTGACGACGGGTCTACATAATAGTTAGTAGCAAAAGCAGTCACTGATGTTGCAACAAGAAGCAACAAAATGGGGAATTGTAGAATAGACAGTTTCATAGATTTTTCAAAAAGTATTGAGATCGTAGCAACCCGCAAAACTGTGCCAATCAACTCCTTGGAAGGTTACGAAATGCGGAAATACATAAAAGTACTTATTGCGTGGGAAGTTGGGCTAACGTGGGAGGATAGCCGGAGGGGGTTATGGGGTTATAAAAATTGTGCCAGGGGGTAAAGCAAAATTATTGATGGAACTGTCACACCAGATTATTACCGAAAAATTAGTAAGGGACTTTCTGAAGAGTTAAACCAGTCTTGTCATTATTATATTGCAATAAAGAAAGGTATTTATTTTCATATGTTTTTCTTCTTTTCAAATAATCAATAACTACCGGATCAAAAGATTTTGCAATTGCTGTAGTACGAATCATGTTATAATCCCCTTTTACTTTTTTCTTTAAAAACCAATCCTCATACTGTAATAGCTGACTTAATCCCTTTTCATCAAATACATCTCTTTTAACTTCAATAATATTGTACGCGATAATTTGTTTTTGATTGATCGGATGGTTTGATATAAGTATCATATCAATTTCTTTTTCGAAACTGGTTGGGATATAGCTTAGATAATCGGAGTAATCCCCAAATATCTCTTTAAATTTTCCATTTGCAAATGAAAATGAAAGTAAAGACATTAAAGTATACTCATATTTAGGATCATAAGTGCTCTTATCACAGTTTAATAAAGCATGTAAATTGGACTCCAAATATGGGTAAGGTTCGCGTATTTTCTTTGGATGAGAATATACAGGATTGAACTTCAAGTATAAATTAAGTAATTCATCGAACTCATGTTCAGAAATGGAAAACATGACATTGCTAGCAGGACTTGAGGGGCGCCTGAGGCTAAAAGTCCAAATTTTTCCATTATCGCGTAAATCATAAATATCACTTAATTTAATTGGTACTTCAAATGAATATTTCCAATTATCTACACGTACCCGTAAAGGATATAGCTGTTCTTTTTCCGTTAGCTGCCAAACTTGTCGATTATCATGAAATGGCCCTTCAACAGCCCTAAATACTCCTCGCAGTTCCTTTTTACCAATTACATAGAACAAAATTAAATCATCGGGGCGGATACCGGCCATTCTTGATATTAAGCCATCCTGAATAGCGGGCTTTTCACTACTAGGAATAGCAGCAAGGCCTTTTCTTATGCAAACTTCATAATTTGTTTCGTCTACAACGAATATATGGACGGGCATTTAGTACTATTTATATTTTTTGTTCGCATTACTTACCCCAGCACCACCATTTGACGGTTATCACAATCAAACCGCCCCACTTGCTTTAATTTATTGTTCTTACAATACAATTCATGGTCATTAATCAACTCACCGTTTGTAAATAAACAATTAGAGGCTAAATCTATTAACTTATTAAACTTAAGATCGTCTATTCTTTTAGGCACTTGCATATCTCGTACACATTGAGCAAATTCCCGAATTGTACTAATATCTAAAGTTGACTTACTAGACTTCTTATATTTCGCATCCATAATTAGGACTACATGAGACTCATCAGGATCGTCTGAATTAGGATTTTGGATAGATATATCGGCAGCAAATGTTGTTTGGGGAGATGAACTAATCTTTACAGACACACCCATACATAGCTCATACAGGATATCGCTCGATCTCTTGTCCTTTGTAATTACAAACTTCGCCCATTCAGATTTATTACCAGGTTTAAGAGGGAATTGATAACCTTTCTTTCCTGGACATAGCTTAATATTATGGTGTACGTTTAAATCATATAAAATTTTAATTGCACAAAAAAACTCATAGATATAATCTACTTTGTCGTCAGGAACTCCATCAATAAAGCCAAATACATTTCCTGAGCTCTCCCATTTCGTCAATTTTTCAATTGACTTCCGAAGTTGCCGGACTTTCGCAATAGCCATATTTAATCATTTAAGTCTATTGGCAATGGTTTATTTTTAAATAAGGTTTCAAATTTCGATTCATTGAAATCCGTATGCCTATCTTCTGGAATTGAAATATTTACTTGTTCTAAATATTCATTAATCACTCTTACCTGAGAAAAAATGCTATCCTGACGGCTTCTCAAATTAGTAGTATTATAAAAAGCCATTGATTCAAGTACATCTCTGTTTTCAACGAATGTTTGCATTTGGGCATACGCTTCAGCTAATTGTTTAGCAGGCGTTATAATTGCGTACTGAAAATATTCGTTTAACAGGCTTAAAACTTCTCCATGAGTATATCTGTTCTGCAATATATCGGGATCTCTTTCAACCAGAAGCTGACTAAAAGCTTTTCGATGGTCGAGATGCATAGCGTTTAACGCTGTTCCCATTATTGTTCTCGATAAAAATATTTGATCCTCTACTATGGCAAGAAACTCCAACTCCGTTAATTTATAATACCTTTTATTAAAAAATTTATACAAACGGCTTCCAAAATTTTTGATTCTTGGGAAACTAAAAACATAATCTTCAACCTCTTTCTCTTCTCCAAAGCTTCTAATAATTTGAAGTGTAATTGAAATAAAATGATACTCGAAGATACCCGCATTTTTTCGCTGGCTAATTCGAGATATTTTATAAAGGTGGGTAAATAACCTCCTTCGAGAGTTAAATTCATAAAATATAACTTCATCGCCCACCTGCCCTTTAAAATCTTGTTTTTGGTCCCACGAGGCTTGTACCTCTTCTCCTCGCAGATTAAATATGTCATTATTAAATAACCAATACATAGGATTGTCATTTCAAACTACTAAACATCAAAATACGCAAATTATTCGAGTATCCTAACGATATGTAACCGGTTTTTTCTCTTTTCCCAATCCTCTATATAACGCCCTAGCATATTGTAAAACTTAGGCCCATGATGAAGGTATTTTAAATGACAAATTTCATGCACCAATACATAATCTATACACTGAATCGGCGCTTGTATAAGAGACAGGTTTAATATTATATTCCCAGCTTCAGTACAACTACCCCAGCGCTTTTCCAACCGACGGATCATTAACTGATTAACAGCAATCTTTTCTCTTTTCAGAATATAACTATACCGTTCGAATCGCTCCTGAAATATCTTTTTCGCTTCCAGCCTGTACCAATTTATTATTAAACTGGCAATGTTTTTCTGATTGGATTTGTTTTTTACAATAGCTTTTATATATCTACCATCCTTAATTATCTCTTCACCTAACCCTTCTAAAACTTTCAATCGATATTTCCTGCCCATGTAATGAAACGTTTCACCACTTACATACTCGATCTTTCGATGTAATAAAGTTGCTTCATACGATTCAAACTGTCGAATTTGCTTGCTGATCCATCCTGCTCTTTTGCCTACTTTTTCCAATACTTTCTCCAACGACGATTCGTATGGGGCGGTTATAGTTACCTGCTTATCGGGAGTTACTGCAATACTTAATGTTTTCTTATTTTTATACTCCAGTATAAAAGGAATGCGGGTGGTACCATATTCTATATATAATCCTTCGCTTCTCTTCATTAATACACTTTTTTAGCTACACCTATACATCTTTCAAGTATTTTATCTAACAAATCATAATCCATTTTTATACCCCACCTAGCCGATTCACGAAGCAGGTAGTCTTCCATATCATTCATCATTTTCTTTTTTACATCATCGTTGCGGTGCCAGTCCCTGATCAATAACGATGAAATAATCTCTGCTATGCTTACACCGGCCTGGGCCAGAGATTTGTTCAGCACTGGGCTTATCTTAAAACCTGCCCCCTCTATATCTTCACGAAGAATACCATAAAATGCGCGCGCCTCCGGTTTGCCCTGTACTTCTGCAGGCACTCCATCCGGGCTACCCTTAAGCATTTCATCCCTTATTTGTATCTGTTTAGCCAAATACTGAGATTCATTGATTCGCTTTTGCATAAAAGCCTGGATAACTTTGTCAATCATATCAGAAAACCGTTTGTAATACACCGGGTCTTCTTCCATTTTTTCGGTGGTTACCTTTTTTGTTGCATAAGCAATTGCATCTGCTTTTGAGGCAATGGATCCTGTTACACGCTCCACTTCTTTTTTAAACGACTCTTCATTGAAAATGTTAACAGGTTCCGTTATCTGATCCATACCCTCTGCACTTACATGCGTATCAAGTAGCTTTTGAATACGTTTTTCATACTCCCTGAAATCGATTTTCTCGGCATATCGGTGCTGTACAGAAAGGCGTAAAGAATTGTAAAATTTAAACTCATTCACAAAAAACGCCACCTTATCACTCGGAAATATCTTATCCAATTCGTCGCTGGCTGCTAAAGCTGTTTGGAGGTTGCGGGCAAATGCGGTTAACTTTTCGCGAAACAGATCACGTTTATCCTTTGGCGCCAGAAACCGCTCTAATGCTTCTTTGTCATCTTTCTTTTTGACTTGTTTAAAAACATCCAGCAAATCGGCATGTCGTTGGGGCAACTTCTTTATTTCCTCCGCAACACTAATTAAGCTGCCTTCTAAATCATCTTCATCAAACTCACTCAAGGCTGCATAATGGGTCAGGGCCTCATCCAGTTCCCCCAAAATACCGATATAATCTATTATATACCCAAAGTCTTTTCCTTCGTATAAACGGTTCACCCGCGCAATGGCTTGCAATAAATTGTGCTCAGCGAGCGGCTTGGCTAGATATAAAATGGTGCAATTAGGCGCATCAAAGCCTGTCAATAATTTCCCTACAACAATCAACAACTCTACATCTTCACTCTCTTGTTTGAACGCTTCAATTGTTTTCCGTTCATATCCATCCATGCCGCCGGGATATTCCTTTGACGTTTTATCCCACCATTTCTGAACTTCTGTAGTGGGTTCTTCATCCACCTCCTCATTGCCTTCCCTGGTATCGGGCGCTGAAATGATCACGCGGGCATTCACTTGCAATTTTGGGTTGATCTGATTCTCAAAACACCGCAGGTACTTGATAGCTGTTTCACGAAGTGGTACTGCCAGCATAGCCTTAAACCCTTTGCCCCTCCAGTTTTCACAATAATGTTTGCAGATATCGTAAGCGATTTCTTCCACTACCTGCTGACTTTTGTAAATCTGCGTTATAGACGCAAATTTCTTTTGAAGTTCCCTGGTTTGATACACAGGCAGCGGTTCACTAACCCGGGAGAATTCTTTATCTATTGCGCTTCTATTGACCGATAATTTGGCAGACCTGCCTTCATATAAGAGCGGCACAACAGCTTTATCGCGGACAGCTTTTTCGATGGGGTAATTAGGAAGAATGAAACCGCCGAACTTCTTAGCTGTTGATTTTTGGTTATGCATAAGCGGTGTTCCGGTAAAGCCAATATAGCATGCCTTAGGCAATACCTTCCTCATTTTAGCATGCATGCTACCGTACTGGCTGCGATGGCTTTCATCGACCAGTACAAAAATATTAGCTGACTCATTTACTATGTCGCGCCGGCTTAAAGCGGCATCGAATTTATCAATTATGGTAGTTATAACCTCAATTCCATTATCATTGATAAGTTCTGCCAAATGGGCACCGCTTTTTGCCTGTACAGGATGCTTTTGACAAGCCGTAAAAGTCTTGGTAATTTGATTATCCAGGTCAATACGGTCGGTAACGATGATAACTCTTGCATTTTTAATATCCTTTTCAAGCGACAAGCATTTGCCCAGCATTACCATCGTTAAACTTTTGCCACTTCCCTGCGTATGCCATACCACACCGCCTTTGCGTTGACCATCTGAATTAAACTCTTTTATCCTTTGCAAGGCATTCATAACAGTAAAGTATTGCTGGTAACGGCATATCTTTTTTATATTTCCATCATAAATAATGAACTTGTATGCCAGTTCAATCAAACGATCTTTACGACAAAGACAATAAAGTATTCTGTCTTGTATAGTAGGCAACCTGTCTTCCACACCTTCCTTTGTTCCCGGCACCGGTTTGTTTATGATGGATTGCACTTTGCCTTCTACATCAGTTTGTTCTTCCCATATTGACCAGAATTTTGGATGGGTGTTAATAGTAGCATATTTCACTTCATTAGGATGAACAGCCAATAATAATTGAGCATAGTGATACAGCTTGGGTATACCACTGTCCTTACTCTGATTTCTCTGATGCTGGGAAATAGCTTCGTCAATAGAATGGTTATTATCTCTTCTTTTATTCTCGATTACAGCGAAAGGGATACCATTGATAAACAAAACCAGGTCGGGCCTGCGAGTTTCATTAATACCCTCCACAACAAACTCATCGGCTATATGATATACATTGTTCTTTGGATTTTCCCAATCAATATACTTTATGGTAAAGCTTTTACGATCGCCTTGAATGGTTTCTTCAAAACTTTTACCAAGGGTGAGCAGGTCATATACTTTTTCACTGGTACGTACCAGCCCTTCATCGGGT
Source organism: Niastella sp. OAS944 (assembly GCA_024809215.1). Taxonomy (GTDB): domain Bacteria; phylum Bacteroidota; class Bacteroidia; order Chitinophagales; family Chitinophagaceae; genus Niastella. Next base: position 2,224,400 of record JANUBW010000001.1, read on the forward strand.
ACATTCTTTATAGCATGTATGGCCGCATGAATATTGCCATCAGAAAATTTATACTGGTTGTTTTTATACGTAAAGGAATTTAATGCTTTCAGTTGCTGCTCCAGTATAACCTCCAGGATGACGTTACCCTTGATTTTACCCCGTTGTTTTAGCGCTTCTTCTTTGGAGATATACTGCCAGCCCAATTTTCGCAACAGCAATAGGGCGGGCGATTGAGAATCGTTTAACTCAGCATAGCTCATAAATGTAAATTGTAGGTATGTGTTGAAGTATCGAAAATAACCACTACGTCGCCTTCACCATTTTGATCTTATTTTTCCCTATCGCTTTGTTGATATCAATATAATGCTTACAACTTTACTCTTTTTTTACCGGTTAGGAGTTGTTGCATAAGGCCTTGTTTTTGGTGTTTTAAAAACTCTAGTTGAGTTTTAAGCCCTTCGATTTCCTTATCAATTAATAGAAAGAAATTTGCAATCTCTTTTTGTTCCGTTATGTTTGGAGAGACTGAAATAAGAATATTTTTAAAATCTTCCAATACAATACCCTTTACTGTACTGCCATTTCCTAACCTTTCTATTTCAGAAAAATTATTTTGAAATGAGTAATATAGAAATTTTGTATCAAAATCCTCATGAGGAATCAATGCTTTCAAATCCTGGTTAATTGCAACATCTACATTAAAAATTACGGATTTGCCAACTGCCATGCGTGTTGAGGTAATCAATGTTCCTTTAGGAATTAAATTTGAAGCGCTGCTTTTCAGTCCTAGCTCAGTTATAGTTTCTTGAGTTTTCGAAGCGTCGAAATTCGATAAATCCTTTACAGTTGCCCAGTAGATTGATCCATTCCAATATTCAGGCCTATCCCTTGAAGGCGTACCACCGCCTATGATTTTCTGAAATACCGATCCAAGCTTTATTCTTTTCCAATTTCCATTAAACCCCGGCAATCTTTTTTTACCGGTAAGCAGTTGCTGCATTAAGCCTTTTTTGAGTTGTTGTTTGGCAGCTATAAGTTGAGTGAGGGTTTCGATGGATTTGTCCCAAGTCGATAATATATTTTCGATTTGATTTTGCTCTGACAGAGATGGTATAGAAATATAAATGTTTAAAATACTATCATTCGAAGTGTGCCTTACAGTTGTACCAGTTGCAGTGTTCTTGATCGATTTTAAATAAAAATCTGATAAAAAAAAATTATACAGAAACCCTTTACTCACAGAACTATTAATAAGTACTTTTCCAATCCGTTGATTATGGAGAATACTTTCATGATGATTAACAATAGCAGGTTTGCCTAATAAATTACACTCCTTTGTTAAGTCGGTCATAACTATAACTAAACTCCCATTTTCTAATATTAAACCATCTGAGTAATTTCCCGAATATCTTTTAATGTTACCTTCATTAAAATAAAGACCGCCCGTCAAATTGAAATTCCCAGGAGTCAACACGATTGGGCCTTCATTAGAAAAAAACTCACTTTCAAAAGCAAAGCCGCTCTTCAATAAAATGATTTCTTTCAATTTTTTAACACCCCAATCCTCCGGAATCCATCCCAACTCTGTATGTTTATATCCTTTCATATTTATTTTTTATTTGGCTTAGGCAATTTTTTTATCGCTTTATCCAATTCATCAACCGTATTATCAGCAATCATTTTCTGATATTGCCTGTATTGTTCCAATGCATGTTTCTCAGCCTGGGCATGGCTTACTGTTCCTTTGTGCTCCAATATTTCCCGATCGTTCAATGTTAAAAACCCATGCAACTTTATTTGCCAATCAGCCATATGCATGGATTTTCGGTTCATGGCCTGTAATTCCGCAAACTCCAGGTACTGGTTAACAATTCGATTTAATTGATCCAGCTCGTTAGTCGTGAGGTAATTTTTGGCAACTGTTACATCCTCTTTCTTAATTTGTTCACCCGGCCAGTTAGTTAGTCCCATATTAGGCTGACCCGCATCTGCCCTTTCTCTTATCAATTCTGCTGCCGTATGAGCATGTATAGCCCAGTGAAACTTATTTTGCACCGTCGCAAAAAAGTCTTTTGCTTGTTGAGTAGCGTGATCGTAATCGACACTCGTTGCAAATATGTCGCACACCTTCCGGTAAAACACTCGTTCACTACTTCTAATATCCCTGATTCGGGCAAGAAGTTCGTCGAAGTAATTATTCCGGGCTTGTTTTAGCCGTTCATCGTCGAGCACGAAACCTTTAATAATATACTCTTTTAATCGCTGGGTAGCCCAAATACGGAAATGTGTGCCTACATGTGATTTTACCCGGTAACCGATTGATATTATGACATCCAGGTTATAATGAAGCGTTTTGTATTTTTTGCCGTCAGCAGCAGTTGTCAAGTATTCCTTGACAACTGAATCTTCCTGCAACTCGCCCTCACTAAAAATATTTTTAATATGTAAGCTAATGTTTTGCTTAGTGGTTTGAAACAAATCAGCCATCTGTTGCTGACTGAGCCATACCGTTTCATCCTCAACCCGTACATCAACCTTTGTGTTGCCGTTTGGTGTTTGGTAAATTAAAAATTCACTGTTGTTCATGGCATACTGTTTAGGCAAATACTTTATTAGTAATAACGTTTTCCTGACATCAGGAAAACATTATTTATTCAACTCATTTATACCCTAACTCCTTCAGATATTTATTCATCTCCGCTTTCACTTTCACCAGCTCTTCATCCAATTCCTCAATTCGCTTTTGAACCGCAGGAATATCAATTTCCTCTTCCTTTTCAAACGTATCTACATAGCGAGGAATATTCAGGTTAAACTCATTCTTTTCTATTTCTTCGAAACTAGCACGATGAGCATACTTTTCTACTTCACCCTCACCTTTCAAATACTCTTTGTAGGTATCTACTATACGGCTGATATGCTGCTCGCGTATGGCATTTTGTTTTTTACCACTTTCAAATTCCTTGCTGGCATCTATAAATAAAACATCCGTTGTTTTCTTTCCTTTATTAAAAAGAAGAATGGCAGCCGGAATACCGGTACCAAAAAACAGGTTAGAGGGCAAACCGATCACCGCTTCCAGCAGGTTATCCCGCACCAGACTTTCCCTTATCTGCCTTTCACTGCTACCCCGGAATAATACCCCATGCGGTACAATAACCCCCACTTTACCTGTTCCTTCCACAGCTGTATCAATCATGTGCAGCACAAATGCGTAGTCTCCTTTTGTTTTTGGCGGCACACCGCGTAAAAAGCGCTTATAGGTATCATGTGCTGCACGTTCCGCTCCCCATTTATCTAACGAGAAAGGTGGATTAGCGACTACTATATCAAATTTCATCAGGTGATCGCCTTCTATTAACAAGGGTTGATTAATAGTATCGCCCCACTCAATATGTGCAGCATCCATTCCATGCAAAAACATGTTCATCTTTGCCAGCGCCCAGGTGCTGCCATTACTATCCTGACCATATAAACTACAATCCCTTAAATGTGTACCTGGTTTAAACGGCACTTCCTCTGCTACCGTTATCAACAATGAACCTGAACCACAGGTAGGGTCACAAATACGATCACCCGCCTTCGGCATCATAAGCTTTGCTAGTAACAAGCTTATTTCATGCGGAGTAAAAAACTCACCACCTTTTTTACCAGCGCCGCTGGCAAAACGCTCAATCAGGTACATGTAGGCATTACCTATAATATCTTCACTGCCAATTACAGAGGGACGAAAATTAAGCTGTGGTTTATCGAAATCTTCAATTAGGTTCTTTAACCTGCGATTACGATCTTTTGTATTACCCAACCGGTCAGAATTGAAGTCGATGTCTTTAAAAACACCTTCCATCTTACTCTTGTTCTCGTCTTCAATTTTCTCGGTAATCTTATTGATCAAAGTACCCAGATCAGCATCATGTTTATTTTCAACAATGTAATCGAACGTGCAATTATCCGGCAATACAAACCGTTCGCGATTCATTTTTCTGCGGATCAGCTCATCATTATCACCAATTTGTTTTTTATATTCCTCGTATTTATCCTTCCATACATCACTCAGGTATTTCAGGAACATGAAATTGAGGATATAATTTTTATAATCGCTGCTATCTAGCGTTCCCCGGAAGGAATCGCAGGCAGCCCATAACGCGGCATTAATTTCGTCTTGCGTAGGTTTACGGCTCATTATTATTGTTCGTTAAGATGATTATGTAATGTATGTTCTACCAGCAGCCGGATATTATTTTCATATTCGGCGGCCAGGCCCTTATATAACTCGTATTGATTTACCAATTTCATCATTAATGCCTGTTTTTCCAAAGTAGGAACAGGCACACTTAATTCATCAATCGCTTTTTTTGATAGATTCAACGTAGTAGTACCAGCTCGGTGCATATTGAAATATTCCTGCGCTTCTGTGCTATTAATATACCAGGCTAAAAACGCAGGCTCTAGCTGCCCTTTATGCAAACGGATTATTGTAAACGCCGATACTGCGAGGGCAGGTTCGTATTGCCGTTCATATAACAGCGCTTTATTAGTACTGCCCTTCGTTAACAGTAAGATATCACCTGGTCGGAGTATTTGCTTTTGGGGAACGTCCGGCGATGAGATTTTAAAGGGCGGATGTTTTATGATTACGCTTGGAGTGATCGAGAGATCTTTCAATTGGATTAATGTGAATTTACCATGCGGGTCATGCTCCACTTTTTCGCGGAGTGTATGTCCCGTAAACACATCTGCTATTTCAGATAAATTATATCGCATAATCACTATACAGACAAATATAACAACTACTATTTTGCTGCGCAACTGTTTTTGCATCTAAATTTGCAGAAATGCTATACAGACAAGCACGATAACATCACACTAATTTACCATTTACTTTCAATTTATTGAATATCAGATCAAAAATATTGATACTGATCAAGTATGTATTTTCTCATCATTAAACTTTTTTGTCATGAAAACGCAAAATAATCACCCTCTTTGGCTTAATCAACCCCTTCGCCTCACCCCAAATCAAACCGCCAACCCTGAATTAGTCCTCGATGACTTCTTCCAATCCTACCACCTCCAGGACACTCGCACAATCCTTTGGCAATGGCTCAAAGAAGTCCTTTCCAGCCCGCGTGAATCAATCAACGACCCACACGCCCGCAACAACGACATTTTCTTTTATGAAAAACTCGAATCCCTCATAGAAGCAGCCTGGGTAATGCGTAAGGGAAACCTCCAACAACCTAAGTTAGCAAGTGAAACACCAGCCAGACCTATAAACTCTCCTAAAACTAGGGAAGAAAAGCCCTCTCGTTTCTCCAAACCACCCCGCCTCATAGAAAAAGCAACCTCGCAGCCAATCTCGGTAATCAATGAGGTGTTCGACCAGGTTACCCTGAGCGACCTCAACGATTACCTGCTGCCCAACTGGCTGCGGGTTGCTGTTATTAATACTCAGAATGGGCGGGAGATCTTGTATGAGTTCTATGAACAGTTGACGGCGTTTGTTACGCAATTGTACGTGCTTCGGAAAACAGGCAACTGACCAATCTTTCAAGCGCTGTTACCGGCTTCTTTCATCCCGATTTCCTGGAGGCAGGTGTTGGCCATGATAACAAGTATCCTAACGGCTTCCCTGGCAAGCCTTAATGGCGTATAGCCACGTGCTTTGCCTCGGTAGAGGCCGCCTATCGGTTATATACCGACACGCAGACACAATGCATATTAAACACATCGCTTCAACAACCTGTTGAGGTTGCTTAATAAACTGTTGAACTCTGTTTTGCTTTTATGTTGAGATATGAGGGGAATGATCTGCCTACGGCAAGGCAGATGCTTTGAAATCCATTTAGACTCTTCCTAGAATGTGCTTAATCTGTTTCGCAAATTGCAAAGAACCGCGAATTAAGATAAGCTATGCCTTTGCTCTGTCCCGAAGAAAGGCAATAGCATTCTAAAATGTCTCAAACATGTCAAAGATTCTTTAGCGTTATGGGAACGCTTTCATTAACCGTTCAAGGGTTTCCTGTTAACAGATTGGTTTTCCGGTCTTCCTGGGGGACCTATATCGTTATAGAAACCGATCCTGGTGCCTACATCCATTCAATGCAGCTCACATAATACATCAAAATCCTTGCCCTTTGTTCAAAAACGAACTTGATATTGATCAAGATCGCTTACATGAATGCGCGTACGCATTTAAACTACTGCCGCTTCGTTCCAGGTTCGTTCTTCGGCTACTCTTTTGCTACCCCAAAACAATCTTTTTCCCAGTGAAACACTACTTTTTTACCACCCTTTTACTACCCTCTGTCATAGGGAAAACGGTAGCAAATAGCTAGTAAAAGGGTAGTCCCGGAACGGAAAAAAGGTAGGGAAAAGGTTAACTTCGAACGAAGGAAGAACGAAGAAAGATCGAAGATTTCAAGTCACGTTACGTAAACAAAACACAATACCTTTCTCGCAGTCCGTTCCCGACCTCGTCCCAGACTCGTCCTGGACTTGTCCCACACTTCTCCCGGATTTCCCAGGTTTTACAGAACCTGCGACAATCCCGGGAGAAAGACGGGAGAAGTATGCCATCAGTCCAAAACAAGATCAGGAGAGCGGCAGGTTAATTGAGGTTAAACTAAGGTTCCGGTAAGGTTGTAATTAGGTTTGAGTGCCCTGCAGAGGCAACAAAGGATCACCCAGGGGTAACCGCAACCTTTAGCCAACCCCAAACAGGTAACAACATAGGAGCACCTGAGGAGCACGCGGGGAGCAACAAACGGCCTGTTAAGGGCATCCGGAGAGCAACAAGGGAGCAACAAGCCATTTCAGCCAAATTGCAAATCAGGTATTTATAAAACAAGGGGAGCAAGCAGGGAGCAACAGACGCAGCAAGTTACTTTCGTTTCGGGGCTGCCCAGCCATAGTATTTGTCAAGCTGTTTCATTTTGTCGGCGCCAAATCTTGCACTTAATAGATCACGGTGATCAAAATAAACATCCTTTTTTATCCAGGTTGTAAATTGACTAAACACCAGTTCATTGTCACCCAGGTGCTCGTAAAACGATACGCCGGCGGCATTTGAAAACGGCAATCGGCAATCGACAATCGGCAATAATACCTGAAACCTAAAGCTCGCTAACCTAAAACGTAGAACGGAAAACATTAAACGCCTTACTTGCATCTTAATAACTATTTTCAGGCACGCTAAATTTTAATAGGCAATCCCCGACTTCATCGATGCAGGCTCTGAATCAGTCAGGATCCTCAAACTCCTTTTTCAATTCTGGCGCAATCTCAATTGCCTTTTGTCGCCATACACTCATTTGTAAAAAGCTTTTCGTGTTTTGTAAATAGTCACTAAAGTTACTATCAGGCAACAAGTAAATAAAAGTCCATATACAGGTTCCGACTGCTCATGGTGAACCGTTGCTGATGCTTCTTCAAAGTATCTTCCTTCTGAGTTATAGGCATACGTTAAACTTTTTACGAATATAAATCCAAGGAATATTGTAAGTAAAGAAAGAATAATTGTCACTATGGTCATTACCAGCTTCATGCAGCAATATTGAATTACCAAATGTAATGCAGACATGATGAAGTTTACTCCAATTTATTCGGCAACCCTTTTGTTACCGTTTGTGTTTTCTTCGGGATTTGTTCGGGATTTGTTTGACTTTCACTGGAAGCGACCCGAAGAACGCCGAAGAAAACCCGAATAAAATTAAAGCCAATCTGCCATTCTAACCAAAGCAGCTGTCTTATACTGAAATCATGTTCGTGTCTGAACCGTACCAGCTTCGTACCTTGTTCGTAAGTTGTTCGCAAATTTGCAATGAAGACCCAGTGCAGTCTCGAAGAAAATACGAACAATTTGCGAACAAAGATGGACTTCAACCCAGCTTTTCCTTTGCTTTAGCGTTATAGAAAGATTTTAGCCTGGCCATTGAGGAAGCTGGCAAACCAAGTTGATTGAGAAGATCACGAGGTTTCTATATCGATATAGGCAATTAGAAAAGATACTGCGGCCTGGCATAGAAGGCGTGAAAGTGGACTAAAGACTGCCTTTACACAACTAAAACTTAGGGTATAAATAGCCTGTTCCTAGGGTATTCCTAGGGTTTTGTATGTTATGTTGTGGCAAGGTTTGCCCTTATGTTTGCCTACGTTGTGACTATGTTAGCCCTATATTGGGGCTACCTCGATGCTCTGTTTGCAGTTACACCTCCACCACCGCCTCCCTGTTAAACCAATTGTTCTCCCCGCGTTGCACATAACCCAATTGGTTAGTCAGCATGGTAGTGTTGCCGATGGTAAATGAAGGAATGTTGTAATGATGGTGCCCGTAAATCCAATACCTGGCACCGGAATCGCGAACCAGGTCAAACAACTCGGTAACAAAGGCACCATTGACCGGACTGTTCTTATACCTGTTGGGATAGTTTTGTTTGGTAGGCACATGGTGAGTGACCACAATTCTATTTTCAGTACTTGTTTCTTTAAACGCTTTCTCCAGGAAAGCGATCGACTGGTTATGCAGTTGATTGAACTCGCGGGTGGAAAATCGCCCTCCCTCCCATTCTATATTGCGAAAATCAGTAACGCTTCTTTGTATATCCAGTGCATGCAGTACCTCTATTTTGCTCCACAGTGTGGTACAAATGAAATTGACACCTTTGTAATCCACCACCTGGTTATTTACCAACCAAATATTGCTGCGCAGTTTCTCCAGCAATGGATTAGCTATCGTTGCAGCATCGCCGCCAAAATACTCATGATTACCGGGCACCCAATACACCTGTTCAAAATGATCGGCTATAATGTCAATAAACTCCGTTTCCTTTTTTTGCAGCGTAAATGGAAGAATATCACCAGCCAGTATCAATACCTCCCCCTTTGGTTTCAGCGGGTACTTTTTCATATGCGCCGCATTGGCGGGCATCTCCAAATGTAGGTCGCTGCAGTATTGAAGTTTCATTGAATGAAAATAGGGAGTATCACGAACTAAACCCAAAATAATACAAGTACCCCCAATTTTCATTAAAGTTTCAGTATAGCAAATTAATTCATCGCCTTCAGCTTTCTTACCTCCAATTGAAAATGATCGAGCAACGGACAGGTTCTGGCAATTTCAGTAGCTTCATTTATATCACTGGCGCTTATGATCACATAACCGCCTATCATTTCTTTTACTTCCATAAACGGTCCATCACTTACCACTTCTTCTTTATTCTTCAATAATCGTCACTAATTTACCTGCATCCATAAAATGCTGCCTGCTTAATGCAAACCGGCCATCCTGCTTATACAATTCGCCCAGCATAATGTGGTAAAAAAGATTTGAATTCATATTTTCCTGTGCAAGCAGAAATTTTATAGCTGCGGTGGGCCCTTCTATTTTTGACAATACATATGCCCGGTTTATTTTTACAACAGCAGATGCATTAAACAATAATAACTGATCATACAACCATAACGTGGCCAACCAGTCGATGCTGGCCGCTGAAGCAGATAAACTGTAATTGGCAGCAATCATGGCCTCAATATGATAGGCCGTTACCTGATCGCCGGCCATAGATCTATTCAGGTAATCGGCCCCCTTTTGAATCAATTGACTGTTCCAAAGGTTTCTGTCCTGCTCTTCAAAAGTGAGCATCTCGCCCTGCGCATTTATCCTGGCATCGAACCGGGAAGCATGAAAACACATTAAGGCCAGCAATGCATACACCTGCGGAGATGCTGTTACCGGGTGCAGCGCCAGGTTCTCACACAAGTATATGGCCTCGCTGCAAAGGTCCTTGCGCATTACACTTTCATCGCTCAACGAAAAATACGACTCGGTAAAGATGAGGTAAATGCACTTTAATACCGATTGCAGGCGATGCGGCAGTTCATCTGCTGCCGGCACGTTGATAGCCTCTTTACCTAATTGCCTGAACTTTTCACGGGCCCTGTACAATCTTTTTGTAATGGTTTCTTCGTTGGAAAGAAAAACCCGGCTGATCTCTTTTACACTTAAACCAAACAATGTTTTCAATATAAAAGCGATCTGTGCCGGTTTTGCCAGTTCAGGATGGCAGGATGCAAACATCATCCTGAGCTGATTATCTTTTATTTCTTTATCTGAGAACGATTTTTCCACCTCACTGCCTATTGTCCATTCCGATAATAAAAGCGGCGACAATTCAACCAGCTTTTTCTTTTGCCTGATGAAATCGATGGTCTTATTTTTAACCACCCGGTACAGCCATGCCCTGGGGTTCTCAGGTAACTGAAAACGCCATTGGTTAACCGCCGCCATCATGGTATCCTGTACAATATCTTCAGCAACATTGAGGTTTACTGCACCCAACAAGTGAATTACCGAAGCAAGCAACCTGCCTGATTCTTCCCGAAAAAGATTACCGGTGATCTCATCACTTTTCATCATGCACTTTCGATGATTACATTTTCTGTATAGGCCGAACTTCTATATTGCCGTTCATTTCAAATACCGGACAGGTTTTTGACAGGTCCACAGCAGCCTCAACATCTTCAGCATTTATAATAAGATAGCCACTTATCATTTCAGGGCCTTCGGCAAACGGACCATTTGTAACCGTTGCCCCTTTATCATAAACCACCCTGCCCGTTACATCGAGCGGTTGCCCGCCCAGCAAATGCCCTTTGATGGCCAGTTCCTCCATCCACGCCCGCCATTTATTCATATGTTGCTGCATTTCGGTAGGCGATGCCTGGGAAACCATATCCTCAACGCCTCTGAAAAGGTATAAGAACTCAGCCATAATTAGTGTTTTTAAAATGAGCCTATATCAATGGTCCTTACTTAAAGATACTTTCTTTTAAGCTGGCACTGCGCCAATCTGCGTCATGATCGACATGGGATTCATTTCAAAATATTCTTCCACTACTTTTCCATTTACAATGTGCATCATATCTAACCACGAAAATTCAACCTGTTTACCTGTTGCTGCCATGCCATTGAATTCACCGGTGTGTTTACCCGCCCACCGGCCGCGGGCTGTTACCCATTCGCCTTCTGTAATTACCTTATCAACATGATGTTTGCCCTCAAAGGATGCCGTCATCATTTGCATCATGCCCAAATGCTGCTCAGCATTTAAAGGTGCCGGCGCCATGGGATTATTAAATTGATGTTCCTTATCCATCAACTTTTTAAGACCGTCGAACTTTTTGCCGTCTATATGTGCAAACCAGGTTGTTATGAAATCTTTTGGTGTCATGTTATTTACTTTCGATTAAAATTTGAATTACACCTATAGAGTCGTGGCCATCCCGGAAATATGGACAACGGGATGAAGTTTTTTTTGCCGGGGCGGGAAAAAACAAATATTTCCTCCAAACCCCTTGACATTCAAATATCTCCGCCCTATATTTACGGTCCAATATCCCAATTACCCTATGCTTCACGCTCCGGACCCTTACTACATTAACGAACGCCAGCTGTTTGGCAACTGGCAGGTGCCCATATACCCCCTCGAATTTGCCCTGCTCGAGCACAATGCTGCCATGCTGAAAAAATACCTCGATGCCGGCGCCAATCCCAATATTGATATCGGCGGCGGCTGGACGCTCCTGCACAAAGTGTGTGCCTACGCCATCGATAGCATGATCCAAAACCAACGAAACGAATTCTATCCCGAATTACTGGAAATTATGCAGCTGCTTGTTGAAAACGGCGGCGACCTTCATAAGAAAAACGACAAAGGCAAAAAACCACTCGACATAATAAACTCCTACAATTACGATAACAAACAACAATGGCTTGCCGTGGTAAATTTGTTCAGATCGGCCATTCGAAACATTGATGATCTAATTACTTATCAGGGTGCCTAAAAAAATAAAGATTCCGCAACCTATCAACGAAAAGCACTTAATGGGTATTTACACATCGCCCATATACCCCCTCGATTATGCCATTATCCAGCGCGACGTTGAGATGGTTGAAAAATTCCTTGAGGCAGGCGCCAACCCAAATATTGATCTCGGTAGTGGCTGGACGCCCCTGCATACCTGTTTCGATAGCGCCATCGATGGTATGAACCAGGATAGTCGCAATACGCCTTACCCCGAGATCATCAAAATAATGAAGCTGCTGAAGAAACACGGCGCCAGCCTTGACAACACAGACGAGCGCGGACTAAAACCACTCGACATCATCAATGAATATGCCTACGATCGGGATGGGTTTAATACACTTCTTTCATTATTCAAATCGGTATACCGCAATATTGAGGAACTGATCGTTTATGATGGTTATATAAAAGATTAAAATGCCTGGGTTGAGGATACCTGGTTTAAAAATCATCTTCAAATGATAATTTATACCCGAAGTGAAATGTTTCCGCAAACGTTTGTTGTGAATCAAAGGTGATCTGCAAATTCAGGTCTTTGTACAACCAAATGTAACCGATTGTTTGAACCCAATCCATTAAACAAATTAACTCTATTATTGGCTCTACGCTATCAGGCGTTCCCAGGTATTTTTCTATATACTCGCGTTCTACCTGTAACTTGTTAATGCCAAACCCAACTACCAAATCAACTATTACATTAAACCTAAACCCCTCACAAGTATACTGCTCTTTATTTACCTCCAAAACCGGCTGTGTTATTTCATACTTAATATGCTGCTGATTCAAAATTAACTCCAGCTTTTCCCGACTGTCATCTATTGCCACTCCATTAAGCATAAACGAAATTTCGTCTTCTTTACCTACCTTTTCCATCCAGGCTCTATCCAATAATTCAATACGCGCCATAAGTCTTAATTACTTTCAGCGACCAAAATACAATTACAAGTTAATAAAACAAAAAGGCCACTGCTGAACTGTGGCGAAAGAATGCAAAGAAAAAACCATCTGATAATTTCAGATGGTTAAGTCGCTTATACATTAGATGCTATTCTATGGGGCTTTGTCCTTTTAAGTCTTTAGTTTGCACATTAAGCCCTGTCATTTCAGCAGCCAGGTCCTTGGCCTTTATGCTTATAGTAGGTAGAAAATCTGCTAATGGACGGTTATCAGGAATACTGAGCTTGACCTTTAATTGCACTGTTGAAAGCTTAAACAAAGCCTGATCTCCTTTGGAACGTATAACGGCAAAACCTTTATCATCCACCCCACGTTCGTACAATATACCCGATAACTGCTTCTCCGTTTGGCTAAGCTTTTCCCTGGCCTTTACTCGTTCGTATTCCAATAAACGCTGCTCTACAAGTTCTGCTCTACGGGTTTGTACAGCAAAATAGGTTTGCGCAAATGCAATTTCCTGCTTTCGGCTATCGCCGTTTTGAGCAACTAAATAACATGCATAACGGGTAAGAGCCACATCATCAATCATTTGTTGCGCTCCCTTTCCTGCCTCGATCACCTTCCTGACGTCAGGAAAGTGATCATCCCGGTTTTCACCCGCATTTGTACAAGCTTCACGTGCTTTCCCTATCACTTTTTCGAAATTCTCCCACTTATTATATCCAAGCAGTAGTTGTAACTCCCTTGCACTCCAACATTCCACGTTGTTAATTTCATAGCATGCAGCTTCAAATTTCTCAAACAACTCCTTAATTAAATCTTGTTTCATTTGATTCTTTTTTGGTTATTGAATAATCCATACTATGAAAACAACTATAATAACACTTTGTACTATCCGAACACGGTTTGACTATAGTCAAGTTTTTAACAAATCAAAAGCCATCCATCCGCCTTCCAACAAATGAACGGCCCATTGTAAGGGTTCTAAAAACTCTTTCAATATGTCCACCGGGGATCGCCTACTGTACTTCCACTTGTACTCGCCGCAAACACCTGATGGTACTGCGGCAGGGTACTTAAACTGAAATTGTTGATGGCGGGCGTAAAACCAAGGTCGGGGTTGAGCGGATTGGCAACCGCCAAACCAGTTAGGTTAAGCGCTGACCGCCGCGCGCAATGAGTAACTTAAAGTAGTTGTTGTTGGAAAAATACAGAACAGCGTATTAAGAAGATGTTCACAAAACAAAAACTATATTTATGATGTACTAATACTCTTAAAATAAAACCCTATGTCAAATCTTCCTGATCTGACCAGAATAAACGAACCCGGGCTTTTTGGAAGATGGAAAGCTCTCATGTACCCAATAGAATATGCCTACCTGGAGAATGATCCTGCCATGTTACAAAAATTTATAAATGCAGGCGCAGATGTAAATATCGATCTCGGTAGGGGCTGGACACTTTTACATGAACTTTGCGCCACAGCCATCGACGCCATGATCCAAAACGACCGTGATGATTTCTATCCTCATCATTTGAAAATGATAAAGATCCTATTAAAAAATGGTGCTGATCTGCATAAAAAAGATATCAGAGGCGACAAGCCTTTGGATGTAGTAAATGCATATGGTTACGAAACCAAAGAACAATTTGATAAAATGGTGAGCCTCTTCAAACCAGCCATTCCCAATGCTGCTGATCTGATTTCTACTGATGATATTACATGGTTGTAAAAAACCAGCCCCCTCCAAATGGAGAAGGCTGGCAGGTGAACTGAACTTCTAAAAAGAGACTCTTTATATATATTAATGACCTGTAAGGTGCGCCATTTGAGCTCGCTTAATCGTTAAGTTAATGCGCTCCTGACAGGTCGGATTGATAGGCGCAGGATTCACAGGAACGACCTGTCAGGTCCAATACGACGTTATAATTGTTCGAGCCACTGTGATGGACCTTACAGGTCTTTTACTTCACCGTAAACCGCACATACTCGCCAAACCCAATCACCGACATACCCTGCACGCCCGACCCGGCGCCGGCACCTGTTATTGGAAATGCTTCATACTTCTTATCACCTACATAAATATCCGGGCCAAAATCGTAGGTATCGTCTACAGCAAGCGCTTTTCCAAACAAGGTTTCCAGGTCTGTGGCTTTAATCGAAAAACTGAATGGCAGTGATGCCACATCGGCTTTGTATAATTTTACATTGCTGGCCGACCCATTCTTCCGCACCACCACATCTATCTTTGCCGGTGCCTTTGCATCGGCAAAGTACATAGCCACTTTTAGTTTTCCCTCAAACGCCCCCTGGTTACTTAATGTAATAGTTGCGGCCGTAGCCCCGCTTTCAAGGTTTGTGGTTATCACAGGTACATCTTCAATACCTACTCTTTCGGGTATGGGCCCATCATCTTTGGAACAGCCGGATAGTAAAATAATAGCAGTGAATATATTTATTATTCGTTTCATGATTTGTTGTTTGATAGTTAATGAACATTATGGTTGCCAAAATACTTTAAAGTTCTCCGCTACTTTTTGCGGTGGTGCATTTGCGTTCAACCCAATTTCAACAGTACTAAATGGCAAACTCCAGGGATACTTTCTGTCGTTCGATACGGCAGTTACTTTTCCATCGGGTCCTGTCACACTGGTTACAATTCCCTCAGGCGCCGGTGCAAACAATACGGGATATTTTGTGCGCCGGTAATCGGTATAATTATCAATTGGGTTCTCTATGCGATTGATCCATTTCTCGGTCATTATATACTCCAGCTTTTTTGCATTATCGCCCGCGTCATAGGCTGCCAGTACGCCGTCTTTATAAGTTTTGGTAGCAGGCAGTGTGGCAATCAGCGGTACATTTTGCGCGGCCCCCGCAGACCCTGGTTTTATAAAATTGACGATCACATTATCTACATGCGCAAAGGTGGCATCCAACGCCTTGCTGAACACGTCTCTTGCATCACCGGGCGCCAGTCCGGCATGTATCAGTTCGGCTTCCAGGTATAGCCTGTCGGCATACGTAATAAATTCATGTGGTCTTGCGCCTGTTCCCGCATTTTGCGTTCCAAGGGAGTTGACGCTTTTGGCGGCACTGTCGTTAAAGCGGCCACCTGCGGGATAAATGCCCATTAGGGAATAGGTCTGACTGTTCGATCCATCGCGGCATGGGCCATTACTTCCAAACAAAATGGAAACAAAACCACCATCGCGGAATTCCGTACAATTCTCAGGTGTAGGATTTGCACCACCGGGCGCCGATTTCTGATTATAGACATAATATGGAACTCTCGGATCGGCCAAACCGGTGAGGATATTTGGATTTCTTCCTTTCATTATTTCATACAACCAGGGACTGAATAGTTGCCCGCCCCGTTGTGTTGCGGTATAATCGCCATAAGCCGGATGCCTGTCGTCTGTATTACCTATTGGCCCATAAGGCATCATAAAACTTTCACTCTGGCTATTGATAAGCGAAGCGGGTGCAGCCAGCAATGCGGTTACCTGTTGCTTTACATCCTGCACCAATCGCGTTTGCGTATACAGTTTAAGTTTAATGGTATTGGCCGCTTTGATCCAGTTGGCGGTATTTCCTTTGTAGATATAATCATCGGTACCTGGTTTCGACGGATTGAATGCCGGGTTGTTGATATCGGCAATACCTTCATCGATCAATTTAAAAAGCTGGGGATAGATCTCTGATCCTTTATCGAATTTGGGTTGTCGAATACCTTCATCAAACCGGTCGTATTCTGAAAAAGGAACATCGCCGTACATATCTACCAGCAGGCTCACCGTGTATGCTTTCAGTATTTTAGCTATACCCGCATATATAAACCGGTCTTCTGAAGGAGCACGTTTAATGATCACATTCAGGTTTGAAATAGCCGAATAAAGTTCGTTCCAACTGGCAGCGCCGGCCCCATACCTGTCGGCCCCAATACGGCCAGTGAGCTGATGTACATATAAAGACATGTTATTGCCCAGGGTAGAACCCAGCGCTATATTATTGCAAATGTTACGTTCGGCGCCACTCAACACCAATGAAAGGTTCACCGAGGCTGGCGTTGGGTTGTTTACGTTCTTATTTACATCGAGGAACTTTTTACAGCCTGCGCCTGTTACCAGCAGCGCTAATGTTATATAGTGTATAAAGTATTTTCTTTTCATAGTAAACATATTAGAAAGTGATGTTCAGATTAACGCCATATCGTTTTGTGCTTGGTGCTCCACCGGTTTCAACACCTTGTGTACCTGCACCAACAACCGAAGTGATATCGGGGTCGAAGTTTGTATACTTAGGCAGATTGGGCGCCAGGTACCAAAGATTGCGTCCGTTTACAGAAAGCGTAACAGCCGATAATTTAAGCGCACCGGCCCAACTTGCAGGCAGTGTATAACCCAAACTTATTTCCCGCAGCCTGTATACAGTACCGTCGAACACCGCATATTCAAAAGCGCCGTTGGTAGCGAAGCTGGCGCCGGTACCCGCAGTAAAGAAAAGATCATTAGTAGTAACCTTTGTTTGGTTGGGCACTGTTTTACCATTCACCAGCAATGGCACATAGTGGTTGAGGCCATCGGCCCCTGTTACCGGTGTAGAATTACCATAGATACCAGTGATAACGGCATTCTTCTCTCTATCCTCTGTATCTCTTGTAACACCTCTTCCCAACATGCTACTGATTGTTTCAGAATAAAAATGTCCACCCTTTGTCATATCAAACAGCACATTCAATGTAAAGCCCTTGTATGTAAGCGTATTGGTTATACCGAGCTTATAATCGGCGTTGGGGTTGCCCACCATCTGATCGTTGGGATCAACGAAAGGCATACCCGAAGTTGGGTTGATCAACAATTGACCATCTTCCGAACGCGCGCTTTTTGAACCGCGTAAATAGCCATAGGGGAAACCGGCTTCTATCCAGTTATAACCACCCAGCTGGCTGCGGGTTAATCCTTCAATCAGTTTCTCTACCGTGTTCTTGTTCTTTGTATAAATGCCGCGTACATCCCAGCGCAGGTTGTTGGTAACAACGGGGCTTACATCCAGTGCAATTTCCCAACCCGTGTTTCTGATCTCACCCAGATTGGTATAGAAATTACTATAACCGGTTGTTTGCGGCAGCGTGATAGCATATATAAGATCAGTACTTTTTTTATCGTACCAGGTAACTTCAAAACCCAATCGCTGGTTCAGGAAACGCATTTCGGTGCCCAATTCCAGTTCAGTAGTAAACTCAGGTGTAAGCTCGGGATCGTACCAACTGCCACCTCTTGTAGCAAAGGGCTGACCAAGAAAACCTGCAGCATTTAAATTAAAGATAGGTTCGCCATTGTGTGGCCCCGCATCGTTACCCACGCGTGCATAACCGGCACGCACCTTTCCATAATTGAACCAGTGCGATTTAAGATTGAACGCTTCTGACCAAACAACGGAACCGGAAATACCGGGGTAAAAATATTGTGCATTCTTATACGGAAGCGTGGAGGTAAGGTCGGTTCTTCCCGTAAGGTTTACGAATGCAAAGTTCTTATATCCCAAACTCGCATCGCCGAAAAAGCCCACCAGGCGTCTTTTGGTCCTGTAATCACCGTCGGCGCTGAATGTTTGCCGGCGCGTATTGTTCAAACTATACAAACCGGGTATTACAAAATCAACACCGTATACCTGTTGGTGACGGCTGTTACGTTCGTTCACATCGCCCCCGAGGGTAATATCGAGACTAAAATCTTTCATCACTTTCGGACTGATCACTGCCACCAGTTTACCTTGCAGTTCCTGTTGCCTGTCCACTACTTCGGTAATGGTGCCTAATGCATTATCGGCGCTTCCGTATGATGATTTGTCAATCACCTGGTCGCGGTACAATGCATAATTATTTACACCGGCATTAAAATCAACACGGAACCAGTTATTGAATTTATAAGAAGCCCTGACGTTTGCTACTAAACGGTCTTCGAAAGAAGTGATCACGTTGTGATAAGCGCCCCATACGGGGTTCGTATACTGTCCGTCGTTAAAACCAATTTGTGCGCCTGCTTTGTTTTCTGAGGGCCAGCCTGTAATATCCCAGTTGCGGGCCATGGTATATGTTCTACCCCATTGCGATAAAAAGCTTTGCGCCGCGCCAATAAATCCGCCCACCTGTTTCGACCGCGCATACGATGCGTTGGCGCCTATAGTAAGGTTACCAACAGCCGTTTGTCCGCCAACACTCACATTACTTTTTCTGTAGCTTGAATTGGTGATATAACCTTTTTGATTAACCTGCGACAGGGTAAGATTGAATAATGATTTTCCTTCGCCACCGCTAAGTCCAACCGAATGCTCCATCAGGTTACCCGTATTGAACATGGAAGAAACGTTATCCGGAACTGCCTTATATGCCAACCTGCCATTGGGAAACAGTTCGGGATAGGCAGCAAACATACTTGCCCAGGTAGTTGCGGGAATAGAATCGATGCCCGATGCTGATTTACCAATAATTTGACCGCCGGCATCGTAGATAACACCTTTTCCAAATTTGGCGCCCCAGCTACCATTGCTCGCCTGTGTTCTGAAGTTTGCGCCGGCACCATAGAGATTTTGAAACTCGGGAATATCAGCAACTTTTTCTACACTATAGCCACCACGATAAGTAACCGTTAATGGTTTAGCGCCTTTTTTGGGATTGCCCGACTTGGTAGTGATCAACAATACTCCATTGGCCGCCCGTGAACCATATAACGAGGCCGCAGCAGCGCCTTTCAGCACACTGATAGATTCAATATCATTAGGGTCGATATTATTTAAACCGGAACCATAGGTACCGCCACCAGTAAAAGGATTTGACGTATTCACCAGCGGATTGCTATAAGGTACACCGTCCACTACGATCAAAGGTTCTGCACCACTGAAAGAAGCAACCCCTCTTATTTGAATACGTGAAGCCGCACCCGGCGCACCCTGACCGGCCCTGATATCAACACCGGGTACTTTACCAGCAAGGGTGTTGAGAATATTGGGTTCAGATTTTTGAAGCATGGTACTGGGATCAACTTTCGATACCGCATAACCTAATGCGCGTTCGGTACGTTTAATTCCCATGGCCGTTACCACCACTTCCGACAGATCGGCTTTTGCAGGAGCAAGTTTAATTTCAAGTGTAGTAGCCCGGCCTATTATTAATTCATGGGGAGCGTAATTGACAGCAGATACTATAAGTACATTGCCCATAGCAGCCGTGATGGTGAACTTACCATCGGGGTCAGTTGTAGTACCGGCTTTTGTTTTTCCTTTAAGAACAATGGAAGCATAAGGAACAGGCGCTCCTTTTTCGTCTAATACCCTTCCGGAGAGGGTTAAGGTTTGGGATTTACTGACGAATGCGCATAGCATGGCCAGTAAAAAAACGGGAAGTTTTTTTCTCATGTGACTTTAGTTTATGGTTTTTGATCCTGACTGAATTTAATGAAAATAACTCATGATAATTACAGTTATTTAGGAAAAACACTAAGTACTTTCACCCTCAATTCACTAACACACTTTAATGCAGCCGGTAACAGGTTATATTTTTTTATGCTGGGTGTGAATAGGTGAAAAAATGATAATTTATTGGTAAGCGCGGGCAATAAAAAAGCGGCTATACATTACTGCATAACCGCTTTTTTATATACGTCTTTATTATTTAATCCGCCATCACCTTGTACTCCGGATCTTCAATAACATTTACATCAATAACCGACTCAGCATTTTTTATCAACGCGCGGCAATCGGCGCTTAGGTGTCGCAGGAGTAATTTCTTACCTGCTTTATCATAACGATCGGTTAATTTATTCAATGCTTCAATAGCGCTCATATCGGTTATGCGGCTTTCTTTAAAATCGATGATCACTTCTGCCGGGTCATTCTGTACATCGAACTTTTCTAAGAAAGTTGTTACAGACCCAAAGAACAAGGGACCATATATTTCATAATGTTTCACACCATTCTCATCAACATATTTACGTGCCCGTATTCTTTTGGCGCTTTCCCAGGCAAATACCAATGCAGAGATAATTACCCCAATCAACACTGCCAATGCCAGGTTATGTAACCATACTGTAATAACAGCCACCAGTATTCCCACTATTATATCGGGACGCGGCATTTTATTAATGATGCGCAGGCTTGTCCACTCAAAAGTACCTATGGCCACCATGATCATGACGCCCACCAGTGCAGCCATAGGCACCCGTTCAATGATGGGAGCACCGAATAATATTACTATCAGAATTGTAATGGCAGCAATAATACCCGACAGTCGTGCCCTTGAACCCGCTGATAAGTTCACGAATGATTGTGCGATCATGGCGCAACCGCCCATACCGGTGAAAAAACCATTGACAACATTAGCGGTTCCCTGCGCCATACATTCCTTATTGCCGCGACCTCTTGTACCGGTTACTTCATCAACAATATTGAGGGTTAACAAACTTTCAATAAGCCCCACCCCAGCCATTACCAATGAATAAGGAAAGATCACTTTTAAAGTATCTAAAGTAAACGGCACTATGGGAATATGGAATGGCGGTAAGCTGCCACTGATAGATGCAATGTCTTTTACTGTTTTGGTTTCAATATTAAACCCTAATACAACCAGGAACACTACAATGATGGCTACCAATGAAGCAGGCACTGCTTTCGTAATTTTTGGAAAAGCAATAACGATCAAAACTGTTAAGATTACCAGGCCGAGCATGGTCCATAATGCAGGGCCGCTGAGTAAAGAAGTTCCTGCGTCGGTTGTAATAGTGAATTGTTTTATCTGGGCCATGAAGATGATCACAGCCAGGCCGTTTACAAAACCATACATTACTGATTGTGGCACCAAACGAATGAATTTGGCCAGCTTGAATATACCCACCGCTATTTGCAGCAGGCCAGCCAATGCAACGGCGGCAAATACATATTCAACGCCATGTGATTTCATCAATGCGATCAACACAACAACGGTAGCGCCTGCGCCGCCAGATACCATGGCGGGCCGGCCACCTAAAACGGCGGTGATCAATCCCATCAGGAAGGCGGCGTATAAACCGGTCAATGGCGACAAACCCGCCAGTATTGCAAATGACAATGATTCGGGGATCATGGTCATGGCAACGGTGAGCCCGGCCAGCACCTCTGTTTTGTAGTTTACTTTTTGTTTGAAATCGAATAAATTAAGTAACGCCATTCTGGATATTCAAGGTGGAGGGCGAAGGTAAACAAAAAAGGGGCGAAAGGCCCCTTTTGAGTGTTATATGATATTGCGACTGCGTTTATTCCAGTACTTCCCACCGGCCTCCTTTATTGGCACCAATCCTTATTAACAAGTTTTCTTCCTGAAGTTTTTGAATGTTTCTTTCAATTGAGCGTTCAGAAACACCAACGTTAGAAGCCAATTCTGGGATTGTGATTTCTGGGTTACCCTTTATCAATTCCAGAATTTTTCCCGACGTTCTCCCGACGTTTTCCCGACGTTCTCCCGACATGTCGACGCCTTCCCGACGTTCTCCCGACGTTTCCCCGACGTTTTCCCGACATTCTCCCGACGTTTTCTCCGACGCATCCGCCTTTCCTCTAAAATGCACCATTAACCCATGACTGTTAAAGGTAAATGTAGGCTCAGGTAAACCAGCGTCGGTACATTCAGTTCTTATTTTCACCAGTCCCCTTCCCCATGATTCGATATACCCAGCCCTGAAAAAAGTATTGGCAATATCAGGATTATAAGGTTGCGAAGCGTGTTTATTAAGTAAGTCCTGCATCGTATAATTGTCGGGTAGTTGGCCCTGACTCCAGATATATACCTGGTCTTCATAAATACTGATCTGAATTGGTATGCCGCATCCATAATCTTTATGAATTACTGCATTTAACACGGCTTCTCTGACAGCCTCTCTGGGGAAAGGATAAGTTTCAACACGTTGAATCATTTCATAACTAATCAGAGCTTTCATGTATTTAGTAAAGATCAGATCTATGGTCTTATCTACCTGCTCAAACAGATTACCATGTACAGTATCATGGTATAAAAGGTCGGCATGCGTTTCAAAAAAACCTACTTTTATAAAGGCGCCTGTAAAAAAGGCTTCGGGATCAGGATGAAACAACAGCAAAGCCGCCCGCTTTAAATAAGTACCTTCCATCAACCTAAGCTTTTCTAACAACACAGCATTGCTTACAGACACTTCTTCTATTGGCAGCCGTTTGCTTGCGACTGACTTCTTCCTGAAAAGTGTAAATGCATGGTCACTTAAATCTGCTACTGTCACTTTGGGATATGGCACCCCATCCCATCGCTTGCCTTGCTTCTTTAACAGAAACCTGTCTAAAGCGGCGCCCTTAAGCTCTTGTTTTGTACTGCCGCTTCTATAATGATATTGGCCTTTGTAACTGATGGGTGTGGGATATGGTTCTACTTTTACTTCAAGGTAATTCTTCCCGCTTTCCGTTTGCAAGTTCACATCTACTATTATTCCTAAAACATCTTTTGCTTTATTGGGAATATCCTCCAACAGCTTTGCTGCATCTGGCAAGCCAGCAATATCGCCGTTGTCGTTTGCTCCAATTATCATCGTTCCGCCCTGCGCATTAGCAAAACCGCAGATCCATTTAAGAAACTCATCGCGCCAGGAGATCTTATACTCAACATTCTGTTTTTCGGTCATAAGGAATTTTTAATGGTTATTGTATACTATCAAAACAACTTTAATAACCATATGTACTAGCCGATACCGATTGATATAAATCAAAATCTAAGATGCTTAAGCAAGAAAAGTTGCTAAATAGTAATTGCATTATGCAAAAAATGCATAATGGTGAACGGTTGTAATTTGCAATGTGCAATTTTTGCACATTGGTCCGCAACTGTCAAGCATCCCTTGACAGTTCAAAGTGGCCCCTCGCCTATTCGGGTAACATTGTCACACCTCTTGCAATTCAGCAACACCATTCCTATATTTACCACGCACTATTTTCAAACCCTAATAAAAACATGCATGGGATTAGACTGGCGCCCTATGGGCAAACCCAAACCTGGCTATGAAGACAGGTTCAATGAACTTTACAGCCTTTTAACCGGGCCAACAAAACCTGATAACAAAGAAGCATTACGCGAAGAATGGTTCAGCATACAGATCCCTACTTATGAAACCATTAAAGCGCCGCTTGTAGGCAGGGATAAAGAAGCCGATGATTGGATAAAAGCTCAATATGAAGAAAGCGAGAAAGATGTTTCTCTTGAAGAATTTGTTGAAGGAATGAAAGGATACTACGTTATTCTACTGGCTAAAGAAGAAGATGGCGTACCCGTTTATATGGCCATGGGGCAGGATGAGAACGTGTTCAGAGGGAAATTCCTTGATAGTTGCGAAGACCTTCTCGGTAAAGAATTGTATGAAGAAGCCTATGTTTCCAAAATGGCCGATGATACGTTGAAGTATGGCCAACAATTAATGGCGGTTGCAGAAAAACTTGCTACCGAACATAATGCCACTTATTTAAAAGATCAACGCTTTCCGCCGGAAAACTGGGACACTATCGAATTTCATATTCATGTTATATACTCAGCCGCCAAATGGCTTATCTTTTATGGTAAGAACGGCCATGGCTTTGAAGCTGATTTTTAATTTACTTCTGAAAAGTAACCATCAGAAAACTGATGGTTACTTTCAGTATACTAATAATCTCTCTACCAACTTACGGTAATCAGCAATCTTTTTAACACCTTCCTTCGCTTCATACCGGTTGTATTTATCGTACCACACTGCTTCTACGCCTAGTTCGTGGGCGGCTTTTATTTCTGAGTTTACATCATCACCTACAACTATCACATCTTCTTTATCATACTCATACCGCTGAATGATATCGGCAAAGACATCTTTCTTTCCTTTTTTACTTGTTGTAGGGTCAATGATATGAATCTCTTTGAAATCCTTTGCCAGCTCAAGCCTGTCAACTTTGCTTTGCTGCATTTTTGTAAAGCCGGTAGTCACTAAAAATTTATCAACCGGTAAACCACGTACAACCTCAAAGTCGGCAAACGGTTCAATAGCGCCGGTATATGCCAGCTCTTTTAAAATGTTGATGCATTTGCTGGTTAACTCTTCGCTGAAATGATGGTCTTTTGCTACTTTTTGAAAGGGTGTGCGCATAATTTCATCTTTGATCTTTTCCAGATCACGGCTGTGATCCCCTTCCATTTCTATCAATTCAAATAATGGAGCGAATAGTTTGGTACCAATTTGTGGAACCGGATAAATGGTATTATCCAGGTCAAAAATGATGGCCTTTATCATATGAGCAGTCGTTTTCATAAAGTTACATAACTGGCCGGTTATTTTTATCAATCCAGTATTTCCACTTAGTTGCCATCTACGCAATTTTACCATATCTTGCGTCAATACCCTGTTTCCTATGTCACAATATGGCACTTACCTTAAGTTTTACTCGCCTGATGATGCTCAGTTTTTAATAGAGATCTTGCAACCGCGCAATATTCCTTACAAACTTGAGCATGAAGTGAATCAACTCGACAAAGTATATATCGGCGAATCTATTGACCCGATGTTTGCGTTGCAAATACCTACCGCACATTTTACTGAAGTAAATAATTTACTGGCCGAACAAGCCAAAGCCGATATGCAGAAACCGGGCTTTGAGCACCTGATGCAATCCTATACAACAGAAGACCTGCAGGAGATCATTAATGAACCAGCGGGCTATAATGCCTATGACCTGCAGGTGGCAATGTCGCTTTTAGCGCAAATAACGCCAGACAAAGTTCTCACCCCTGTTACCAATACCGATACGTTTGTTCCATATAAACTGGAAACAATATGGATCGCTCTCGGATACATAGTAAGTATACTTGGAGCAGCTTTCTTTTATCTTGGTATTGCCGGCTTTTTTGCCGGGCTGGTTGTTCACCAATCCCAAAAGACACTCAAAAATGGTACAATTGTAAAAATGTATTCTCCTAACAGCCGCAAACATGCCCGTAACATGATGCTGCTAAGTGTATTGGCCACTTGTATAAGCCTGTTACTACTTTTTGGCTACATTAAAACAGACTATTAAGGGGAAAGGATTCTACATACTAGGCATTGTTTTTTAACTTTTTGCCTCAACACCGGTAAATGGACTTATTCCATTACTAATTTGCAGGGTTTGGGTTGGCAATGCGAATTGAATACCTTCTCTTTTAAAAGCGTTTAATATTGACAGATAAATGGCCTGCTGCCGGTCCATATATAAATTGTAATCGGCGCTTAAAATGTAATATACTACTTCAAAGGTGAGACTGAACTGTCCGAACGCAGAAAAGTGAGCCCGATCGAAACGGGTATCTTTTTGTGAAATAATAATATCTTTTATCAGCACAGGTATCCGTTGCACCTTTTCGGGCGATGTGGTATAGACCACACCTAATGTAAATACCACCCGCCGGTTTTCCATGCGTTTGTAATTATGTATACGGGCATTTACCAGGTTGGTATTGGAACATATCAACTGCTCGCCGCTCAGCGTTCTTATTCGAGTGCTTTTTACACCGATATATTCTATAGAACCCATTTTATCGTCTACTATAATAAAATCCCCTACTTCAAAAGGTTTATCAAAGAAAATAACAAAATAGTTGAAGAGGTCGCCCAGAACGGTTTGCGATGCCAATGCAATGGCCACACCGCCAATACCCAGTCCGGTAACAACAGAAGTAATATTATAACCGAGATTATTGATCAGGAATACCAGCGCCAGGATCCATAGAACAATGTTTACAATGATGATGATACCGCGGGCCTGTTTCTTTTTTTCAATATCCGCGGCATCGTTACCAAGGGCATTATTGATAAGATAGTTTAAGGCCGAGGTAATGGTTTTGATAATAATAAAAGTAACCACCACCATCACGGCCACATGCAACAATTTGTCAACCTTGGGAGTTAACGTTAAATAATTTACACCTGCATATAATGCTCCCAGGTATAACGCCGGTATCAGTGCGCCTTCAGATAATTGAACAATAAAATCATCGAGCGTAGTACGGGTATGGGTTGAAAATCTTTTAAATCTTGTTAAAAATACGTGTTTGGCGCCCCGTATTACCGCCCAGGAAACTATTATAATTCCCAGGGCAACTAACCACTGTAAGATCGTATTCCCTAATAAAGTGTTTTCCCACCAATTCATACGCTTTAGCTTTTACACATCACTTGATTGGGGTCACTAATACAATTGTTATTCCATGCAAATACATCTAAATAAAACCGGCTGCCTTCATTGGGAGGGCAGCCGGTTTTATTATGAAATACCCGCTCGTTAATTATTATATTTTTTTAAGAATTTGGCATAGTCTGGAGAAACCATTCTCCTTGTACCTGCTACCACTCCAAAAACAAGTTCATATCTACGCTGATCAGCATCTTTTTTTACTTTCCCAATTAAGTCACCTTTTCGTACCGTTTTACCAACCTGCACATTGGTACTGTCCAGGTTGCTATATTGAAAAGTGGTGTCGCCTTTCCTTATCAGCACAAGGTCTTCATCTACCAGTCTGAAAACCCTTTCTACTTTACCTTCCGCCAGTGCAAAAACGTCGTTCGCTTTAGAGTAAATAGAAACAAACGGGATGGACTGCTGTGAAGTACCCTTTCCCTCATGGATTATATACCCCTCTTTAAAAGGATATTTATAAACATATTCAACTGAATCGGCTTTTTTCTGAGAAAAGGAATGTATGCTGATAAATAAGATGGCAATAAGGAGCTTTATTTGCAGACTCATAATTATTTTCATTAATGGGTGGATTAATACCTTCGTCAGATAATAGAAAATATTATGCCTAATATGCCTGTACCAATTACAGTTGACCGGTTTTTGTTATTTTTAACCTTTAACTAAACCAAGCCACATGAGACCGATCTATCGATGCCTGCCTGTTATTTCCATTTTTGCTGCCTGCAATACCCAAAAACCCTTATCGCCTATAACCGGCACCTGGCAATTGCTTACCGGAACACTTATTGAAAAGAACGACACTACCGTTACCGACTACACCAAGGATAAAAAGTTTATCAAGATCATCAACGACACGCACTTTTCATTTTTAGGCCACGATCTTAATAAAGGAAAAGATTCAGCCAATGCCTTTTATTCAACCGGCGGTGGAACATACACACTTAAAGACAGCACTTATACCGAGCACCTGGAATATTGTAGTGACCGCAATTGGGAGAACAATAAATTCGAGTTCACCATTCGTATCAACAACGATACGCTTATACAACAGGGAGTGGAGAAAGTGGAAGCAACCGGCGTTAACCGGTATAATATTGAGAAGTATGTAAGGGTGAAGGAGTAGCCATATTAATCAACATTGGGTCAATAAAATAGGGTGATTTAACGGGTCTAAGGGATTCTCAACATTTGTTATTTTGCATAATAACAAACTGCTATATGAAATATTTGCTGCCCCTGACAGTAATGCTCTGTCTATTTACCAAGTTGAACGCACAACATGATTCTTTGAAAAATGAGATAGCGAAATACGACTCTTCTATACTAAAAAAAACACATGAACTTAATATAAAAGACTCATCAATAAAAGAGGCAAATAAACAACTAGAAATTTCTACACAAAAAGTAGAGCAGCTAAAATCAGAGATTAAAAAGTTAATTGCCAATAATATAAAAACAGAAGATGATAATAAAAAGCTTCGTGAAGAATATGAAAAACTGAATGACGCAATTGATCAACAAGAGTTAAAAAGCCAGTCACTTAAAAATCTCAATAAAGAATTGACGTCAATAACAAATGAAAAAGAAAAAATCAAACAAAATAAGGATTCAACGATACTAATTTTAAATGCTGAAATTGAACAGAAAATAAGAAAAAAGGATTCTCTTCAGCATGTGGCAGATTCAGTTCAGAAAAAAGAAAACACACTCATTGCTCAACGACAAGCTCTTATCTCCAAACAACTGGATTCTCTCGAAGTTATTTCAACCATTTCCATACAAGATTCTGTCCCTATCTATCATGCAAGTAAAAAAGATACAACTAGTGTAAGGTACAAGATAAAAGAGGTGAATATTACAGTTAAAGAAGGTATAATACAAGAAATAATTGTTAGAACAGCAGATGGAATTTTCAGAAATAAAAATAACATTATACCTCTGCTCCATATCGGAGAAGTATTCATCGATAAATTCAGGGGAAGACTACAACGGGAAAATCAAAAGTATAAGCCGCAGGGACAATATCAGTTTATCTATCTGGATGATGTAATTAATTATAATGTAATAAGATCATATAAAGACGTAGCGTATGGTGATTTTGAGATAAAACTACTTCCCACTGGGCAGGATAGTGTTTATTTAATCAGAGAATCAACTTCAATAAACACTTATTTTAACATTGCCGGATTTACAGATATCAAGGGATTAAGTGGCGACCCCAATGGCCTGGCGCAGTTCAATGCAGATGCCAAGTTTATTACTCAAACAAAGAATATTAAAAATTCATCTTGGGTTCTTTTTAATTACATAGCTTTTCAGGGTGGTTTATCAAAATTTGATAATGACTTTAAAGGAAGCCGCCTTTATAATAAAGATAGTATAAACCGTAAAGATCTTTTTCAACGAGCAATATATTCTGTAGGAATAAAAGCTAATTTAATTAAGGGGTTTGCTCATCCCAGTCCTACCGTTTTATTCAACAATATTCAATTGAATTTGGGGTATAATGTCCTTGGCTCCAGAGTATATGATACCCTTCAAAAAGGCGGGCAGGTGATTGACACAATCTTTAAAACTGTTACCCAAAATCAATTCTTTATAGAGCCATCCGTTACCTTTGACCGCCACCATAATTTTGCTATCACCATTTCCTCCCCTTTGTCATTTATTTCAGTTAAACACAATGCGCAGATAAGCAATAGAGACTGGGAATTATGGCTAAGGCCAAGTGTTTCCTTAATGTATTATGGTAAAAGAGAGCCCGGAAATAAAATATTTTTTCGCTACAACCAATATATCAACCTAAAGCAACCTACAGAGGCTTTTACCCAAATGCAACTGGGATTTTCTGTAAATCTAACAGAGGTATGGCATAAAGAAAATAAATAAGGATTGAATTATTTCCGCAAATAAAGGCCCCGGGTTTGCCCGGGGCCTTCTACTTTACTCTAAACTCTCTTATATATCGTGAAGCTGAATTTAAATTATCACCTTAGCTAATTATCACATTATCATTTCCATCCCCCACCCAGCGCCTGGTAAATATTCACCTTGGCTTTCATTTGGGCCATTCTGGTTTCTATTAACTCAAATTTCGATTCCAGGGCATCGCGCTGTGTCAACAGCACTTCCATATAATCTGCACGTGCATTACGGAACAGATCATTCGAAATAGTGATCGATTGCGTCAACGCATCTACCTGTTTCGATTTCAGTTCATAGCTCTTTTGCAGGTTATCGATCTTTGCTACCTGATTGGCCACTTCAACATAGGCATTTACGATAGTACGCTCGTAATTATACACCGCCTGTATTTGTTTTGCATTGGCGTTTGAATAGGTGGCTTTTATCGCATTCCTGTTTATCAATGGCGCCATCAGTTCACCGGCCAGTGAATACAACACAGACTCTGGCGTATGGAATAAATAGGTAGGGCTAAACGCATTATAACCTACACCAGCTGAAATGCCCAATGAAGGATAGAACTGTGCTTTTGCTACCTGTACATCCAGCTTCGCAGCCGCCAGTTCCAACTCTGCCTTACGGATATCGGGCCGGTTAGCCAATAACTGTGAAGGAATACCTGTTTGTAAATTTTCAGGCATTACGTTATTATCCAATGACTGTGCATTGCGCGGAATGGGTTGTGGAAACCTGCCCAGCAGAAAATTGATGCGGTTCTCGGTTTCAACTATCTGCTGCTGTATGTTGTACTGCAGGCTTTTTGTATTAAGCACTTCTGCTTCGAATTTGCGTACAGCCAGTTCAGTTACCCGGGCAGCGTCTTTCTGGATCTTTACGATCTCTAATGCATTGCTTTGAATATCGATGTTCTTTTTTACGATCTCCAGCTGATTATCGAGCGCCAGCAATTCAAAATACGAATTGGCGATCTCTGCGATCAGGTTGGTGATCACAAAATTACGGCCTTCTACCGTAGACAGGTACCTGGCAACCGCCGCTTTTTTCGCATTGCGCAGTTTGTGCCAAATATCAATTTCCCAGTTGGCGTACACGCCTATTAAGAAATCACCAAGCGGATCGGGCATTTCTTTACCGGGCTTAATTTCGGTAGTAGCATCACCTGCACCCTGGCTTGTGTACCTACCCACTTTTTCAACACCAGCACCGGCTTTTACACCAACAAACGGCAGGTACTCCCCTTTGCGGGCAGTTACTTCGTTCTTAGTGATCTCAATTTCCTGTAAGGTGATGTTCAACTCCTGGTTATTCTTTAACGCCGTATCGATAAGCGCTACCAGGTTAGGATCGGTAAAATAAGCCTGCCATTTTATAGCGGCGGTATTAACGGTATCCTGCGAGTTATTGAAACTCGCAGGTACCGTTTTGTTTTCCGTTCTACCAGTAAGCACAGGCGTTTTACAGGCTGCATATGCCAGGCAAATGCACCCAATACCTACATATTTAAAGAATGTGTTTTTAAACATTGTGATCGATTTCTTCTGTTAATGGATTTTCATCTTCGCCCCTGATGAGCTTGCGTTTTGATGCCAGTTTAGCGAATACATAATACAGTCCGGGAATAACAATAACACCGCCAACAGTACCTATCAACATACCACCCAATGACGATGAACCAATGGTACGGTTGCCAATGGCGCCCGGGCCTGTTGCAATTACCAGTGGTATTAACCCGGCTATAAATGCCAGTGACGTCATGATGATAGGACGGAAACGTGTTTTGGCGCCTTCCATGGCGGCCCGGTAAACGGTCATACCTGCACGGTGTTTTTGCGCAGCAAACTCTACGATCAACACCGCATTCTTACCCAACAAACCCACCAGCATGATCAAACCTACCTGGGCGTAAATGTCGTTGGCCAGTCCCATTACCTTAATTAACAGGAACGAACCAAACACACCCGCAGGTAGCGAAAGGATAACCGATAACGGTAGAATAAAGCTTTCGTACTGCGCCGCCAGGATCAAATACACGAACATCAACACGATACCGAAAATGATCACTGCTTCATTACCACGCGCCGATTCATCTTTTGATAAACCTTCCCAGTCGATACCATAACCACGAGGTAAGGTTTTATCGGCCACTTCCTGAATGATCTTGATGGCCTCACCGCTACTGTACCCTTTAGCCGGCTCACCTCTGATGGCCGATGAGTTGTACATATTGTACCGCGTGATCTCGTTCAACCCATGGCTCTTTTTGATTGACATAAACGCCGAGTAAGGCACCATTTCATCGCGTTTGTTCTTTACATATAGTTTCAACAGGTCATCGGGCAACGCGCGGTATTCAGGCGATGACTGCACGAATACTTTTAAGAAGTTACCAAAGCGAATGAAACCTAACTCATACGAGCTACCAATCAATATCGACAGGTTATCCATAGCTTTACCAATAGATACGCCTTTTTGCATAGCAGCCTTGTTATCGATCTGTAATTCGTATTGTGGATAGTTGGCGCTGAAGAAGGTGAATAAACCTGTAAGCTCTTTACGTTTAGCGAGCGCGGCCATAAAGTCGTCGTTCACCTTTTCCATATCGAGGTAGTTATCGCTGTTGGTTTTATCGAGCAAACGCAGGGCAAAACCACCCGCGGCACCATAACCGGGTACAGCCGGCGGACCGAAGAACTCGATGGTAGCACCGGGTATTTCTTTACATTTTTCTTCCAGCTCCTCTATGATCTGTGTTACGTTGTGTTTACGTTTGGCCCAATCTTTCAAACTGATGATACAGGTACCGGCATTGGAACCACGGCCTTCCGTTAACACCTCATAACCTGCCAGCGCCGATACAGACTGAATGCCATCTATGTGTTCAGCAATTTCCTGTACGCGTTTAGCCAGGTCATTGGTTCTTTCCAATGTAGAACCGGGCGGGGTTTGAATGATGGCGTAGATCATACCCTGGTCTTCGCTGGGAATGAAACCGGTAGGCAATGTTCTGCCCAAACCGAAGATGCCAAAACAAAACGCACCTAATAATACAAAGGTCACCAGACGGCGGCTCACGATCTTATCCATGAACTTAGCGTAATGGCCAGTGAGTTTTTCAAACCCACGGTTGAACCAGTCGAGGAACATATTGATAGGCGTTTTCCTTCTTGGCTTGCCGTGATTGTTCTTCAATAACATGGCGCACAATACCGGTGTAAGCGTTAACGCCACCACACCCGATAGCACGATAGCTGTAGCCATAGTAATAGCGAACTGGCGATAGAAGATACCCACAGGGCCGCTCATAAACGCCACCGGAATAAACACCGCCGCCATTACAAAAGTGATAGCTACGATAGCGCCACTGATCTCATGCAATACCTGTTTGGTTGCATTGTATGGCGACATATGCGTTTCTTCCATTTTGGCGTGCACGGCTTCAATTACCACAATGGCGTTATCTACCACAATACCAATGGCCAACACCAATGCAAACAATGTAATAAGGTTGATGTTCAACCCAAACAATTGCATAAAGAAGAACGAACCAATAAGCGATACAGGTACCGCCAGTGTGGGAATAAGTGTAGAACGCCAGTCGCCCAGGAATATGAACACCACAATAGCCACCAGTACGAAGGCCTCACCAAGCGTATGCAACACTTTTTCAATAGAGGCATCGAGGAAGTTCGAAACGTCGTAGTCGATCTCGTAATCCATTCCCGGCGGGAAGGACTCTTTCTTCAGCTCATTCAGTTTTTCCTTTATGGCCTTAATTACATCCTGGGCATTACTGCCATAGGTTTGTTTCAATACAACGGCCGCAGATGGGTGCCCATTGAGATTTGAATAGATGTCGTAAAATTCGCTTCCCAATTCAACGTCTGCAATATCTTTCAGGTACAGGATCTCCCCTTCGGGGTTGGCGCGAATGATCACATTCTTATATTGATCAGGCTGGTTATACCGGCCCTGATAGGTTAATACATATTCCAGCGCTTCCGATCTTTTACCATCACTTCTACCTAACCTTCCGGGCGAACCGATGATACTTTGCTCACCCAATGCTTCCATCACCTCATCGGTTGAAACATTATACGCACGCATACGATCGGGTTTCAGCCAAATACGCATGGCGTACTGGCGGCTACCGAGGATCTGCGCACTACCAATACCTTTTACGCGGCTTAGCTCACGTAAGATATTTACGTTGGTAAAGTTGTATAGAAAATTTTCATCGGCGTGTTTGTCGGTACTAAATACGTT
Organism: Niastella sp. OAS944; assembly: GCA_024809215.1. Lineage (GTDB taxonomy): Bacteria > Bacteroidota > Bacteroidia > Chitinophagales > Chitinophagaceae > Niastella. The sequence goes on from JANUBW010000001.1 coordinate 2,258,582, forward strand.
AACATACATCAACATGTTTGGCTGTAACAGGTTAACGATAATACCTTCACGTTGTACCAGTACGGGCAGGCGGTTTGTTACCTGCTCAATACGGTTCTTTACGTTCACCACCGCAGCATTAGGATCGGTTCCCAGGTCAAATACTACCTGTACGTTTGCCTCACCGGCGCTGGTTGCATCTGAGGTCATGTACTTCATTCCAGGCACACCGTTTATGGCTTTTTCCATGGGAATGAGTACAGATTTTACCAACACATCGGCACTGGCCCCGGGGTACGCCACACTAACGATTACCCGTGGTGGCGCAATGGAAGGGAACTGAGATGTTGGAAGTGTATTAATGGCCAGTATCCCCATAAAAACAATGACCAGGGATAGCACGATCGCAAAGACCGGCCTCTTCATAAATATATTAAACATGTTCTTTCTTTTGGTGAATGGTCAATATTTTCAACAGCCTGTTACTGGTTACCGGTTGCCGGTTGCCGGGCCCTTAATGCGGAATGCCCGACTATAATCAACCTGAAATTAATTTGAGCCCCGGCCACAGGTACCTGGTAACTGGTTACCTGCTTTATTCCGATTCCAGCTTCAAATGAGATAATACCTTTGCAGGCTCCTCATATTCAAAGCTTATCTTATTACCATCCTGTACCTTGCGAATGCCTTCCAGCAATATTTTATCGCCGTCGGTAACTCCATCTTTGATTATAAATAAATCGGGGATCTCAGCTGCGATAGTGATGGGCGTTAACTTCACCACATTGTCTTTATTCACTATGTACACATATTTTTTATCCATGATCTCCAGTGTCGCTTTTTGCGGAATGATGATGGCATTTTTCAATTGCTCTTTCATCAAAATGCTACCGGTTTCGCCATGACGCAACAAGCCTTCATGATTGGGGAAGGTGGCCCTGAAGGCGATATTACCTGTTTCATTGTTGAACTCGGCCTCGATGGTCTCAACATAACCGGGATGTTTGAATACCTCTTTATTGGCCATCAACAACTCCACTTTCATTTTTTCTTTTGGCTTCAGGTGTGTTTGGTAATTCAGGTATTCGGGCTCCGATACATTGAAATAAACCCACATTTGGCTATTGTCTGAAAGACTGGTGAGCAGTTCGCCTTCTTCAACCAGGCTTCCCTGTTTTAAATGCAACTGATCTACAATGCCATCGAAAGGCGCCCTGATATCGGTAAATGCCAGGTGTGTTTTAGCCAACGCCAGTTCTGCTTTTGCTTTTTTTGCTTTGGCACTAGCCAGCGCCAGTTCGTTTTTAGAAACAACGTTCCTGTCGGCCAGCGACTGGGTGTTCTGCACTTCAATATCAGCCGCCTGCGCTTCCGCATCTGCCTTTTCCAGTTCGGCCTGGTACAGGGTAGGCATGATCTTGAATAACAATTGTCCGGCCTTTACAAACTGGCCTTCGTCAACATACACGCGTTCGAGATAACCTTTTTCCTGCGCCTTCACTTCAATGTTGCGAATGGAGCGGATCTGGCATACGTATTCTTTGGTAACAGTTGTGTCCATTTTCAATGGACTGGTCACAAGAAGTTTGGTGGTTTCTTCCTTTTTTTCTTCTTCTGTTGATTTACAGCTTGCAAAGCCCAACAAGGCGCACAAGCCTGTAAGCATGACGATTCTTTTCATAATATTTATGGGTTCTTGATTCAGATTTGCCTGATAAAAATTTCACCGGGGTGCATAGCATACCTAACTACGATAGCTATATGCTATGCAGGCAAGCAACGAACAATATGCTAATGTGATAATGGGCTAATGTGCTAATGGAGATACAATACAGAATACGGGGTCATATCCTGAAAACACAATGAATAATAAATTTGGAAGAAGAGAAATATGATAAATGCTCGCAGGAGGGAAAATTACTTAAATAGAGGGCGCCTTCTGTTTCAGGAGAGGAATAAGAGGTAATGTAACTACTGCCTGTGCCGGTGTGCCTTTTGGAAGATCTTGTTTCATCATCATCATCGTCGTCGTCGTCGCTTTCTTCTTCCTTTTCGGCCGACTCATCATATACCCGCCGGTCGCCGGTGGAACGCCTTTGACTTACATATGCCTGATTCTCCTGCAGGTTGGCCACATCTTCGGCCGACAGAGTGTAGAAATTTTTAGGGAGGTCATTCCTACTCTCCTGGGTGGTGTACGCATGCACGCCCAGTAAAAGACAACAAAAGGAGAATAGAAATCTAACCAACAACTTCATCAGGCTTCAAAATAATATGAAGATTTAAAAAAGGACAAGTTTCCATGTTTCACGGAAAGCGATCGTTTTGGTGTACCGCCCTCAGTTACCGGAATCGGTTACAGGGGCGAGATTCGTAAAATTAACTGTAAAAAGACAACGAACAAAGGCTGTAAAAGCCGTTTTAGGCTATAATAGGGGTCAATAACATTTCATTAATAAAAAACTTATGACTTACAATGCGCGTAATAACATAGATCTTATACTTCTAATATTATTTTAATAGCATTCTAATATCACTTTATATTTCGAATTATTTTTCTTTAAAATACTTTTTCACAATTATCACATGATAACCTGATTTAGCATTAAAAGGCACGTATTATATATTTTGCCATAGGTTTTTCATGTCATACAAACACAAATAAAAAATGCCGGCACAAACCGGCATTTAATAAGCTAACATCTTATGATCTGGCGGATCCCTTTTATTGCCAGCCCCCGCCTAATGAGCGATAGAGCTGGATCAATGAGATATAAATATTCTTTTTCTGCTCATTCAAAGCCAGTTCCGCTTCCAGCACGTTCTTTTGCGCAGTGATCACTTCAAGGTAGGTTGCATAACCGGTAAGGTATAACTCCCGCGCCGATGTTACGGCGGCATACAATTCCTGCACTTCCTGTAGTTTAAGTGCATGCGCCTGTTTATAATTGTCAACCGCATTCATGTTAGTCACTACTTCACTGTAAGCATTGAGTAATTTTTGTTGATAGTTATATACCGATTCTTTACTGGCAGCATTTGCCATTACGAATTGCGCCTTTAACTGACGTTGTTGAAATAACGGCGCCGTTAATCCGCCCGCAACGCCATAAGCCAAACTTCCGTCCTTGAACAGAAGTGATGGGGTAAAGGCATTGAATGCCACATAGGGATTCAGCGTTAATGATGGCAGAAAAGCGGCACGGGCAGCCTGAACATTTTCTTTCATCATTTGCAATTCATATTCTGCCTGCTGCACATCGGGCCGGGCAGATAATAGCGATGCAGGTAAACCGGCCTCAATAGCAACAGCAACCGATTCGGGCAGCGAGGTATCCCTATCGATGTGTTTGGGATAACTGCCGGCAATGGCGTTCAATTCATTTTCTACCTGTACCCGCTGTTGCATAATGCGAAACTCAATGCCACGGGTATTTAATAGCTGCGCCCTGAACTGTTGCACAGCCAGCTCATTGGCGCGGCCACCTACCTTTTGCGCTTCTACTATTTCAACTGCCTGCTTTTGCAGCTCGATGTTCTTTCTTACGATCTTCAGTTCGGCATCGAGGCCCAATAATGTATAATATCCCTCTGCAAGTGTTGCTACCAGCGAGGTAATAAGTAATTGCTTTCCCTTTTCTGTTGCCAGTAATTCGGCCTGCGCCGCTTTTTTAAGATGACGCAATTTGCCCCACAGATCAATTTCCCAGGTACTGGTAAGCCCCACAAACAGATCGGTAGTTGGTGAAACCGGTATCTTTTGGTCTTTATTGATATTGGGCGATAAATTGGTATCGAAGTTACCTACGCCATTCAGGGTGTAATCGCCATACTTATCGGCGGCACCGGAAACAACGCCATTTACCGAAGGCAGAAAGGCGCCTTTGCGTTGGGCAAGACGGGCATGCGCCATTTCAATACGTTGCAGCGCTATGTTCAAATCGGTATTGTCTTTTAATGCCGTAGCAATAAAATTATTCAGCCTTACATCGGAAAAGATATTTTTAAAAACAAGATTGGCTGAATCGGTTTCACCCGCCTTTTCAGCAAACTGCTGAGGCATTGGCTTTACCGCAGGCAGCGGTGCGGGTTGCATTACTTTACACCCCGCCATGGCGCCTACTGAAACAATAATTATATATGAAAAGATATTCTTCATTGGTTAATTAAGATTTTGAAACTACTCTACCATACTTTCTGTCAATGGTACTTCTTCGTCGTTTGGCACTTCCTTCTTTCCCTTCTTCTTCGCACGGCGATACATAAACAGGCCGTATAAACCAGGTATTAAAAAGATACCGAAGATGGTACCCGCCAGCATACCGCCCGCGGCCGCATTACCAATTGAGCGGTTACCCATGGCGCCTGCTCCATTGGCAATACACAAGGGTATCAATCCCGCAATAAAGGCAAAGGAGGTCATAAGAATAGGACGTAAGCGCGATACAGCGCCTTCGCGTGCCGCCTCTATTACCCGCACGCCTGCCCGATGGCGTTGCACCGCTACCTCAACAATAAGAATGGCGTTCTTGGCCAGCAAACCAATAAGCATGATCAATGCTACCTGTGCATAGATATTATTTTCAAGCCCCATTGCTAACAATAAAGCAAAGGCACCGGCAATACCGGCGGGTAATGAAAGAATAACCGCCAACGGCAACAAAAAGCTTTCATATTGCGCCGCCAGCAACAGGTATACAAACACCAAACAAACGGCAAAAATGTAAACAGCCTGGTTACCCGAAATGATCTGCTCACGCGTCATTCCGCTCCACTCATAGGTATACCCTTTTGGCAACACACTATCTGCCACATGCTGTATGGCGCTAATGGCCTGGCCGCTGGAGAAGCCGGTGGCCGCATCACCATTGATCATAGCGGCAGTATACATATTGTACCGGGTTATTTGCTCGGGGCCAAACACCTTTTCCATTCTAATGAAATTGGAGTAAGGCACCATTTCGCCTTTGTCGTTTTTTACGTACAGCTTCAATACATCCTCAGGGTTGGCGCGGTATTCGGGCAGGGCCTGCAACATCACCTTATACATTTGCTCAAAGCGAATAAAGTTGGTTGCATAATAACTACCCAGCAGGGTTTGCAGGGTGTTCATGGCATTTTCAACACTTACACCTTGTTTAGCTGCCATTTCCTGGTCAACATGTATAAGGTATTGCGGGAAATTGGGATCGAAACTGGTATTGGCGCCGGCAATAGCCTGATGGTTCTTTAGTGAAGTAAGGAATTTATCCGACACATCGGCCATTTCCTGCAAACCGGCATTGCGGTTCTTGTTCAGCAGTCTGAGCTCAAAGCCACCGGCATTACCAAAACCAGGCACCGTAGGCGGCTCAAAGTATTCTATTACCGCATCGGCAATATGTGCTGTTTTTACTTTCAACTGTTGAATGATCTCAGGAACGGTCTCGTCTCTTTCATCCCAGGTCTTCAGGTTTATCATGGCCATGCCATAAGAAGCGCCCGTTACATCGCTCATTAAACTATACCCGGCCAGGGTACTGATGTTATCTATGCTTTTATCCTTTCCAATCGCTCTTTGCACTGCATCCAACACTTCTTCGGTACGCTCAACGGTTGAACCTGGCGGCGTGGTAACGTTCACATAGATCATACTCTGGTCTTCGGCCGGAATAAAACCCGACGGCAGAAACTTTGATACACCCCAGGTGGCAAAACAGAACAACACCAGTATCCCTATGGTGAGGGTTTTGCGTTTCACCATATGTGTTACCATACGACCATAACCTGTTTCGGTACGGTTATATACATTATTGAACCCATTGAAGAACCGTTGCAACAGGTTCTTCTTTTTCTTACCGCCATGATTATGTTTAAGCATCAGCGCGCACAAGGCGGGCGTAAGCGTAAGGGCATTGATACCCGAAATAACGATAGACATGGCCAGTGTTAGCGAGAACTGCCGGTAGAAAACACCTACAGGCCCTGAAAGAAAGGCCACCGGTACAAACACGGCCGACATTACACCGGTAATTGCGACAATAGCGCCGCCTATTTCTTTCATGGCGGCAATGGTGGCTTCTGTGGCCGGCAAATGCTGTTCCTGCATTTTCACATGCACTGCTTCTACCACCACAATGGCATTATCAACCACAATACCAATGGCCAGCACCAATGCAAACAACGTGAGCATGTTGATGGAGAAACCCAACATTTGCATAAACGCCAGTGTTCCCACCAATGCTACCGGTACGGCCAGCGCCGGTATTAAAGTGGAGCGGAAGTCCTGCAGGAAAATAAACACTACGATAAACACAAGAATAAATGCCTCCAGCAAGGTGCGCAATACTTCATGTATACTGGCATCGAGGAAACGCGATACATCGTAAGCGTAGTTATAGGTCATGCCGGGTGGAAAACTGGTTTCTTTCAGGTCTTCCATTTTCGACTTGATGGTCTCTATAACTTCCTTTGCATTGGAACCTGGCCGTTGTTTTATCATGATCGATGCGGAAGGCCGGCCATCGGTCTTCGACACCATATCGTAACTCACTGTACCAAACTCTACATCGGCAATATCTTTCAAGCGCAATAAAGAGCCGTCTTCATTGGCGCGCAGTATTACATTTTTATACTGTTCGGGTGTATTGAACTTACCTGTATACTTTAAGATGTATTGTTTTGCCTGCTTATCTTTTCCTGAGTTTTCACCGGTTGAACCGGGCGCCGCTTCTATATTCTGGCGGCGAAGACCGGCAATGATCTCATCTGTTGATATATTATAAGCGAGTAACTTATCGGGCTTTAACCATACACGCATGGAGTAGTCGCGTGAGCCCATGATATCAACAAGACCAACCCCATCGATCCTTTTTAACTCCTGCAGAACGTTAATATCGGTAAAGTTATAAATGAACTCTTCATCGGCGGTACTGTCGGTACTCATAATATTGAGGTACAGCAGCATGGAGTTCACTTCCTTTTCTGAAGTAACACCGGCCTTGATCACCTCTTCGGGCAATTCATCGAGCACGGTAATTACACGGTTTTGTACGTTCACCGCTGCCTGATCGGGATCGGTACCTACTTCAAAAAACACCTGTATAAGCGTAACACCGTTGTTACTGCTTACAGAGCTCATATACGTCATACCCGGCACACCATTGATGGCGCGTTCAAGCGGTACAGCCACTGCTTTTGTACAAACATCGGCATTGGCGCCATTGTACGTGGCCGTTACCACTACAGATGGAGGTACTATATCGGGAAACTGTGTTACTGGTAATGTAAACAGGGCAAGAACGCCCAATAACAATATAACCAAAGAAATTACTAACGACAAGATCGGTCGTCTGATAAAAGTCTCAAACATCCTTTAGGGTTTTTCTGCTTTACAATGTTGTTTACATCTTTCTGTTAAAAAACACTTTCAGCAGAGATCATGCGGGCCTTAACCGTGCTGCCTTCTTTAATGTTTTGTACACCTTCGTAAACGATACGGTCGCCTTCGGCCAGTCCTGATTTAACCAGAATGTATTCATCGATGCGGGCTTCGGGCACAAAACTTTTCATTCGTACTTTTTGATCGTCGCCCACTACAAACACATAGTTTCTGTCCTGAATTTCAAGCACTGCTTTTTGTGGTATTATCAATGCTTTTGAAATGGGTGATGTAAGCAGGATATTACCACTGGCGCCATGTTTCAGCACGCCCGATGGATTGGGGAATGCGGCGCGGAATGCAATGGAACCTGTTTCCTGGTCAAACTCGCCTTCCATGGTTTCTATTTTACCGGCATGTTTATATTCAGTGCCATCGGCCAGCACTAATGTAGCGGGTTGTGGTGTATGGTGCGCCGCCTTTTTATTATTTACATAATTCAAATATTCTTTTTCTGATACTTTGAAGTACACATGCATGGCATGGTTATCAGAAACAGTGGTGAGTAATGTTCCTTCGTTTACCAGGCTTCCCAACTTGTGGGGAATGCGGTCAATGATACCATCGAAGGGCGCCCTTACTGCAGTATAAGATAAATTGATCTTTGCTTTTTCTTCTTTAGCAATTGCTTCATCGACCCTTGCTTTTGCAGCCGCCAGTTTTGCATTGGCAAGTTCCAGTTCGGTACCTGTTACTATCTTTTTATCAACCAGCGATTGTACCCGGCGAACTTCCACTTCGGCACCTTTTACTTCGGCCAGCGCACTGGTAAGCGCTGCTTTTGCTTCCGACACTTCAACTTTAAACTCGGCATCGTTTAACCGAAACATAAGCTGGCCTTTTTTTACAAACTGGCCTTCGTCAACCTGTATGCTTTCTAAAAACCCAGCTACTTTAGCTCTTAACTCTACATTCTGCCGCGCATTGATGTTGGCCACATATGAACGATGCAGGGTAGTATCCTTGCTCTTCAATGTAAAAACGGGCACCTCTACATCGGGCATTTTCTTTTCGGTATTTCCTTTTACGGCACATCCTGTTAACCAAACTATAGACAAAACATTCAAGGCTGCTAAAGCTTTCATCTTTATACATTAATTATTTGAGTATTTAATAGAAGGGATAAGCGCACACACTTCCCCTGCCAAACCGGTTCGTTTGCGCAAGCAATTACCTGTTGCAAACAAACTTGCAAGCAGGGAAAAACAGTATGGTGTATAAAACTCAGAAAGGAGTTAACCGAAAGAGAAAGAGATAATAGAACGGCGGAAGATGGGGTGTTTTTCTTGTATATAATACCGATACGGTTGGCGACACAAGGGTGTTTACCAGTTTGCCCGTATTTGTATGACTATTTCTGAAAGAGGTTTCGCAACGGAATCTAAGCCTGAGAAAGGATTGCTTTTTGCGGGTGTTGAATGAATAATTTACATCATCATCATGATCGGTGGTAAAGTTATCACTATTTATTCCTGTAGCATATGACCGCAGATCGCCGGCATGCCATTGCATACGCATACCGGGATCGGCCATCGCTACGACGCCCAATAGTAGATAAACAATGAATTGTAGTAAATATTTCCTATTCACAAATACCGATCGTTTTTCAGGATTATCCGCACACACTTTTAACCATACTTACAGATTGAATTAAACTATAAACGGTTGCAAGCGCTGCAAAATTACCTTTACATCTACTTAAGGAAATAATACTAATGCTTTTCTAATATGATTTTAATGAAGAATAAAGAGAGATGAATGTTTGATTAAATGCAGGTATGTGAAATAAGAAGTAGGACGTAAGAAATAGGAGGAACCCGAATTTCGAGCCTACTGACCATTGCATTTCTTACTTCATACTTCGTATCTCTTACTTCTGCTGTTCCTATCGAGCAGGCGGGCCCAAAACATTCCACCCGAATTTCACACCAGCATGCTTTGTTGTGACACTTAGGAATGTTGCTGCCTCCCTTTTCTGTTAAAGGGTGTCACTTTCCTTTCTTGCTGCCTCACCTGTATGCTTTGCTGCAACACCAGAGAGTCTTGCTGGGTGATTTTGACACCTGGTGTTGCAGCCGCCAACGTAAATGCGCAACATAGCTATATAAGTGTGCTGCTTTTCTCTTTCGCTGCGACACTCAGCATCTTTGCTGCCGCACTTTTGTCTTTTGGTGCGTGATTTAGGTTATAAGTGTTGCATCTATCCACGTAAGCGTGACACTTATAGCCTGGAGTTATGCACTAGTAGAGCGGAGTTACGCATTGGAAAACAGAAGTTACGCACCTGGTGCCTGTAATGGTGCAGCAGGAGAGCATAGTTACGCAGCAAAGGTGTTATGCAACACATTGGTTTGTTTTGCAACACATATAACAAAAGCCCCGACGGTAACCGTCGGGGCTCGCTGTAGTTTTTGTTTTTCTGGTAAGTTTGAGGGTACCTGGATATTGGATCTTTTGATATTGGATTTATGGATATTGGACCCTCAGATATTGGACTTTCAATCTTTCACAGATATTGGATACTATTTTAAGGTCTTGTATATAACAAGGTGCCAAAACCTAACTGGTCGTAACCACCGCTGTTAGGGCTATAATCACCGCCGCCGCCTTCGGGGAACGATTTGTTCATGGCATTCTCGGTGTAAGTAGCCTTCATACCCTTCCGTTTTGCATAGTGGCTGTAGATCATAGTATATATAGGCCTAACATCGCCTCTTTCCTCTTCACTGATCTGTGTATGCATTATTGTAGTATCGCAATCTTTGTAAGCATATTCTTTCCAGGGTACATCTTCATGGGCAATATTGTATTTGGCGTTGTATTCAGAAGCTTTAAGCACCATATTATCATTAAAGCCATAAAAATCATCGCCCTGGTGCCAGGCCATTTCGCAAATGGTACCCAGCATAGCCATTACCAGTGTGGCGTGGCCCTGATCGCGACCGCTTTCCTGCAATTGCGCCAGCCCCTGCTCTTTATGTACATAATAGATCGCCTTTCTAATGTTACCGTTTCCACCACCGCGTTGAAAGTAATTTACCGCTTCATTGTAAAGTGAACGTTTATCGGTTAAGATACCAATGGCCATTACTGAAGCTATGTTACCAAGATCCCAGTTAGCCCAGTAGTGATCTATACAGGCACCATTATGGGTAGTAAGGAAAGAATGGTTCAATGGATAGAAGACCGTCAGCATCCAGTTTTGATATGCTGCAAAATCTTCCGCTTTCCAGCCACTGTAATCGCGCATCAGTTCACCGGCCAGAGCAAACTGGTAGCCATAGAAACCGGCTGCCAGGAACACGTTGGGGTCGCCGCTTAATTGCTTACAGGTAGAAGCCCAGGCGTTCAGAACCAGTATGGCTCTTTCGGCATAAGCAACATCGCCTGATATTTTCCAGCGAAGCGCTAACTGATACGCAGCAGCTGCATCATTGAAAGCCTTCGAGTAATTATCAGACTCTGGTTCTTCCCTGCTGCTACCTCCTCTGATCAATTTTACAACAGGGCTGGGTGCATAGCCTAATTGAGCATGTGCATTTGCGGTCAGCTTATTCCATCCGGTAAAAATGTCGCCGGTACCTGTGGCAATTGCTGCTTTAATACGGTCAAAGTCTTCGGTTACGTTCAATCCGCCGGGGTGATTTAATGATTTACTTCCGGGAAAAGTATCAATATATTTTACAGCACCTGCAATGGCTGTGGTATCATATAATTCGTCGTATTCTTCCCCGCTCTTTTTTGAGCAATCAGCTAATGATGTGCTCAGCAACAGCGCGAGTATAGAAAAACCAGCGAGTCGTTTCATAGTATTTATTGGCTTTTGAAAATTGGTGTATGAAGCTATTTTTTGTAGTAATCAGTATATATCTGTTCTCCGGTCAATGCCTGATTATAGATGCGGAAATTATCCATGAGTCCGGCAAAATTCGTTTCCGTGCCCGAACCGTATGCATAACCGCCAATATTGGCACCTTTAATGGTCATCAGGAAGGGATCTGCGTCGTTTCTTGTAAGGTTTTTTGCCCCAATTTCAACGCCATCCATATAGATCTTCATAAACTGATTGGTAAATGAATATACCAGGGCTACATGTGCCCAAGTGGCGGGCGGTGTTACTCTGGAACCACCTAAATAATCTTCGTAATTTTCTGCCACACCAGCACTATTCTTTACCTTTTTCTCAAGCAGGAAACGGGTCACGATCTTTTGCTGTGTACCGTTCCAGTTATTTGTACCCGAGCCCATTCTTGTCAGAAAGCAAAAACGAGTACCACGAGCTTCACCAAATTCAAAGATGGGGTCGGGATAGATGTTTCTTCCAGCATCCCATTTTACCCAACAAGACACAGTAAAATCTCTTTGTTTAAAAAGAGCCATGTTAGTTACTGCAATTGACCCGTCGGCTTTCCATGCAGTGGGCGTAAAACCAGGGAATCTAGCTGCCTGGCCACGTTTACCTTCCTCGTAAGTAAGATCATCAGCTGTACCCTTAGTATAGGTGGCGCCTACAGAACCACTTATTCTATCAATAAGATTGCCATCAAAATCAAGCGCATATATAGGAGAAGGGATCGCAACAAGGATACCAAAGCTGGGACCTTTTACTTTAAAATCATTTACTGTAAGAGTAAGGGTACCTGGCTGAAAACTGGCAGGTACTGTAATACTAATCAATGAGTCTTCAACGGAATTAACAGTACCCGGGGTACCATTAAAACTTGCACTCACTTTCGAAAGGTCGGTACCGAAATGTGCGCCAGAGATAAGCATAACATCTCCCGGCACACCAGCTGAGTCGCTAACAGAAGTAATTACCGGGTTTGGTAAAACAGTGAAACTGGCAACCGAGTCAATAGTATGCGTCCACACCTGTAAGCTTACTTTACCCGAAGCGGCTAAGGCCGGTACTCTTGCTACGATCTTACCATCTTCACATGATATGATAGTATCCGCCTGTATACCACCAAAAAATACTTTAACTGCGTTCTTAAAATCACCAAACTGCGAACCGGTGATAGCTACTTCAGCAAATCCTGCATAACCATTATCAGGAAATATGGCTTTCGGTTCAGGTACGGGGTAAGTATACGTTTTAATATCGGGCCCCTTGGTGCAACCCACATAAACAGCAGCCAATGCCAGTAAGGCCGTAATGAACTGAATATTTTTTAAATGAAACTTCATATAGTATGGATTTAAACAGATGCTCATTTAGTGATGATTGGCAATAGACAATCGACAGTCAATTTGCTATCTCCCGATTGGATAGGAGCACCAAATTGTGTTTGCTCCTCTCTCTGTCAATTGCCTATTGCCTATTACTTAGTACTCATTGTTTTGAACCAGGTTAGGATTCAACTGGATCTCCTGCAATGGTACCGGATACAAATAATGCTTTCTTTTAAAATTGCGGTTAGCCGCAGGGTCAAGCAAAATTGCTTTCAGATCACCATCCCCCGTCTTCGTTACTGTTTCCATAACCACTCCATTACTTGGGGTATAGTTTTTAACAATATACTTAGCCGCTATAACGCTATCTGCTGAAGGGTGTTCCAGTGAAGCAGTTTTAAACTCGGTTGTGTAAGTTGCTCCACCTACCACTATACTACATATATCCTGATTGAGGCTGCGTTCGGCAATACCCCAGCGCTTCAGGTCATCGAACCGGAAACATTCGCCCCATAATTCAACCGTTCTTTCACGTCTGATCTCTTCCTGCATATCGAGGTTGTTAGCTGTAACCAGTGCATTTGTAAGCGGGGCCACGCCTGCTCTTGTTCGCAACAGGTTAACAGAGCTGTTCAGGTCGGCATCACTGATAGTTCCATCCTTTTCAAACATTGCCTCTGCATAGATCAGATACACTTCAGCCAGCCTTATTTGCGGATAGTCCTGCGACTCTTTACGCTCACCACGGTAAGTAGGATATTTGTACGCTGAGAATTTGTAGTTTGAATAATTGAACTTCCCGTCGAGGATAATAGAACCAGCTGCAGGAATTGTTCCGGAAGCGCCAAACACGTGGCTAATTAAACGGTAATCCCTTTCCTGGTACTCCAGGTTCACTTTGCTATATCCCTGGAATTTAGGCGATTTATTTACCGGAAGGCCATCTGTACACACATACATATCCATCATTTTCCGGTTGGGCATTCCATAACCCTGCACCGTAGCTGAAAGATTGATCTTACCTACACGTAAATTAACATCATACAGGCTTTTCAGGATAAACTCTGTGTTAGTGGTTTTATCAAGACCTGAGGGGTTTGAACCAGAACCGTCTATACTGAACAGGTAGTAAGAACTACGGTTGTTCAATGCACTGTTATAGTTCCATAATTTGTAACCGCCACGCTGCATTACATCTTTTGCCAGGGCGGCCGCTTCGGTGAGAAACTGATTTACCTGATCACCGGCAGGTCCGGCAGAACCGTTAAAATCGGTAGAAGTACCGGTGTATTTACGCCAGGTTGCTTCATACAACAATACACGTGCTTTAAAAGCTTCAGCCGCCCATTTACTTACATGGCCTTTATCTTCTGTTGGAATAGTCTGTTCTGTAGGCAGTCCATTAATGGCTTCGTTTAAATCGGCCAGTATCTGGTCAACAACCTCGTACCGGCTGTTACGCGGAGCCTGTAATTCTGCCCCCTCAACATCGGGAACTGTTGTTATAATAGGAACGCCACCAAAACGCTTTAACAGGAAGAAGTAATGCCAGGCCCTGAAAAATTTGGCTGCTGCCACATATTGGGCGATCTCCTCTTTTTTGCCAGGATAGCTTTCTGCTTTTTTAAGAACAGTATTTATAGAACGTATATAGGCATATGGGTTAGACCAATATTTGTCTGTAAGCGGTACTGATACAGCTCCGCGGCCATAGGAAACCTGAAACCCTGCAGCCATATAGCCGGAAAGATCGGAACCAATATCCATGAAATCATAGATATTGCTACCATCGATAGGTTCCCAACTGATCATTTTTTCATAAAAATCGTTGGTTGCATATTTAAACTGTATGGGAGTGGTATAATAGGATGCTTCGCTTATTTTATCTAACGGCTTTAGATCCAGAAAATTTTTCTGGCAGGAAACAGCGCCTGTGATCATGGCGCCAACAACAGCCGGAATGACAAAGTTTTTCATTTATAATGTTTTTCGCTATTCAGATATTAGATTATAAACCCAGGTTAACACCAAATGACCAGGTTCTCATAAACGGATACACGCTTTTGCTTGAATTAGGACCCTGCTCAGGATCGAATCCGTCTTTAATGGAGCTAAATTCAAACAGGTCGTTGCCTGAGAAATACACACGTACTCTTTCGAGTTTCGCTTTTGACACCAATGCCTGTGGCAGTGTGTAACCAAGGATCAATGATTTCATGCGGATATACCGGTTGTTCTGTAACATGAAGTCATTGTGCAAATAGTTCCAGAGCACACGGTCTTTATGCACAGTGAGCCTTGGATATTTTGCTCCGGGATTTTCTTCAGTCCAGGTTTTACCAATAAACGTAGGATTCAAACTGGTATAAGGCGTATAGAAAGGGAATGCCAGATCGCCATTGCGCTCAATATATTGCTCACCTACCCCTTGCAGGAAGGCGCTGAAATCGATGTTCTTCCAGCCTGCGCCGAGGGTAATTCCGAATGTATAGTGTGGAGCAGCATCGCCTTTGTAAACCACATCCTTTGTATCGATTACACCGTTGCCATCAACATCACGCTTTCTGGTATCGCCGGGACGAAGTACCGCTTTGGGGTCTGTTGGAATATCTCCATTGCCCACAGAAGTATATCTGTTATAATAGCGATCAACCATGTCCTGATCTTTGAAATATCCTCTTGTAGAATACATGAACCATGAATTAAGCGCATAGCCCTCTCTTGCAGTTACCAAACCGGGCTCTGAAGATGAAGCACCATCCAGTTTTACCAGTTTATTACGGCTGTCGGATACGTTTATAGAAACGTTGTACGTCCAGTCGCCAACTTTATCGCGCCAGCCCAGCATAGCTTCCCAGCCATGTACATCAAGCACACCATTGTTTGTCTGAGGCGCATCGCCACCTAACACCGAAGGATAAATGATGTTGATCATCATGCCATCATTTCTCTTCTTATAATAATCAAAACGGGCACTTAACCTGTTGCGGTACATGATAAGGTCCATACCTATGTTCATCATCTTAACACGCTCCCAGGTACGGTCAACGCTGGTAATACCATTACGGACCAGGCGAACAACGGTTTGGTTGGCAGCAGTACTACCAAAGATGGTGGTACCCATAAGAACATCGGAAATATAATCGTACTCACCAATGTTAACGTTGTTACCCATGATACCATAACCACCACGAATTTTCAGGTGATTAAGGTCAACGATATCCAGGTCACGAATAAATTGCTCATTGGTAATTACCCAACCGGCAGAAACATCATAGAAATTAGACCATTTGTGACCGGGTGCAAAACGTGATGAACCATCACGGCGTCCCAGCATTTCAACCAGGTACTTTCCTCTGAAAGAATAATTCAATCTGCCGATGTATGAATAAATTCCCCACTGGTTGCGACCACCAACACCTTCTACATAATCGGTTGGGGCTACGTTCAGGTCATATACTCCGTCGTTACCAATATTGGTGCGGTAAGCGTATAAACTTTTATAATCGTTCTTTTCTGCATTTAAACCACCCATTGCAATGATGCGATGGCCACCAAACGATTTGGTGTATCTTAATAAAGCAGCATAATTCTGATATAATGTATTATCCGATTGCGCCCTGATGTTTGAGGTAGTAGTTATTCTTTTAGGGGCAAGGGTTCCTTCCCATTCGTACATAGGGAAAGAAAGCTGGTAATTATCCATCCGGTACTGGTTTACCTGGATAGAAGCGGTTCCTTCAAATTCAAGCCCTTTATACAGATCGGCAATACCCTTAACATCAACTCTTATGAGGTCATTCGTTCTGTTATCTCTTCCGCCGTCGGTTGTTGCTGCCGTAGCATTGTTATCACCTTCACCAAAGTTACCGTACCATTGACCGAATGGGTTTTTGGCAGGGAAGAATGGTGCATCATAAGAGACCATTTTGCTCATACCGGTTGAAGGAGAAGAGGTGATATCTTTCTGATAAGAAACACCTGTTTGCAGCTTTATTCTTTCAAGCAGTTTATAATCGTAATTCAAACGCAGGTTATATTGTTTTTTGCCATCGTAAGCGGTGGCCAGAGCGCCCTGGTTATCGGCATAGCCTGCTGATAAACGATAACCGGTTTTGTCGGTAGAACCAGATACGCTAAGCGTATGTTGTTGTGAAACCCGCGTAGCAAATAATTCATCGAACCGGTCTGCATTACCTACAAATATGTAACCCCATTTAGAGGTATTATAAATGCCTTCAACACCCGCTTTCATTTTCTCAAGGTTCTCAGCATTATCCCATCCCCAGTAATCTGTGAATTTTTCTTCCTTATTGGCATCTAAATACATACCAGCATACTGGCTCATATTGGGCGATGGCGCTCTGATACCAATAGTATTGATACGGGCATTGTAGTTATAATCGATCCTTGTTTTGCCTTTACCACGTTTGGTAGATACCAGTATAACACCGTTGGCGGCGCGGCTACCGAAGATAGCGGCCATACCATCTTTCAACACGTTCACCGATTCAATATCATCGGGGTTCATTGAATAAAACACGTTGGCATTTGCTACAGGAACCCCATCTATAACGATAAGCGGAGAACCGCCGTTTACCGACGTAACACCACGTATCTGCATGCTCAACTCTTCGTTACCGGGGCGGCCAGATGTTCTGGTAATTACCAAACCAGGCGTGCTTCCTTGCAAAGCCAACGCGGGGTTTGTAACCGCTCTGTTCTCAAAAGTTTTATTGGTCACTGGCTCAAGCGCGCCGGTTACGGTTGCTTTTTTAGAAGTACCATAACCTACAACCACCTGCTCTTCCATAGGCGATTGCGTGGTGGTCAATTTGATCTCGAACTCCGTTTTGTCACCTACACCAACCAGTTTATCGTCGAAACCAACATAGGAGATCACCAACACCGACCCAGGGCCTTCAACCATCAGCACAAATGAACCGTCGGCTTTTGTAATAGCAGCATTTATTTTTCCCTTTTCAGCTACGTTGGCGTTGGCCAAAGGCTGACCGGTTTCAGAAAGAATGCGGCCGGTAATTCTAATTGGCGGCGGCGCCACTTTTTCAGTTTTGATAACAGGTGCAACAGTTGGTGCAGTGGCAGTTGGCGGCGCTGGTGAAACAAACACCACTTCCTTTACTACAACAATGTTGTTATTGATAATGGTATAGGATAGTGGCTGTCCTTTAAAACAAATATCCAGCACCTGCGGAACCGAAGCGTTCTTAACGTTCAGGTTAACAGACGCTGCTTTTTGTAACAGCACTTCCCGGTATACAAACGTATAGCCTGCTTGCTTTTTGATCTCCTTAAAAACCTGTTTTAAGGGGATGTCTTTGCCAGATAGCGTAACTTTTTGAGAATACACCACGCCGGCAGAAAGATTTAAACAGGTAAACAGTAAAAAAACGGACAGGTAATTCATTACGATCAGTTCTTTACGCCCCACCTTTATTTTCGCCAAATAGCGGTGGAGGCAATGAATTAAATACATAAATTTGGATTTACCACCCTGGTTTCACAGACCGGGTGGTTGGGTTAAACAATAAGGATATCAGAGTCTGCATTGCATTAACCTGAACTTTACGCCGCACCGATTCGCACTCGGGGCGGTTTTTTATTTCAGGATAATTAGAAACTTTGATTCAACTGATCACGTATTATATAGACACACCAATCCCTATTTAACTCGCACAGCGAATTAAACAATCGTCAATGCATCGGTTTATAAACCGTCAATAAGTCAGTAAGGCATGTTTATAAGAATCGTTGGGCAAGTGCTGCTGGCAAGAATAAGGTGCAGCCAAATGAGAGTGAAAAATTGCTTCACGAAGGGCATTAGGCCCATGATCATAGATTATTAACAGTCCGCGCTCACAGTACGCGCGGAGGGCTTCAAATAGGATATGCATATAATAGGGGGTTATTTAACAATGATCTTTTTACCCTGTATGGTGAATCTCGCACTTCCCGATTCCTGCAGCACTTTCAATACGTCCGACAGGCGGGTGTTCCTTGAAATTTCAACAAACAAAGGATCATTTTTCACGGTGGCTCCCTCATATACAACATCTACATCATACCACCTGGCAAGCTGACGCATTACCGTTTTTACATCGGCACTTTCAAAATGAAACAAACCGTTCTTCCACGCAACCACATTATCTACATCTGTTGAATGGTGAATGGTCAGTGGTGAATGGCCTCGCGACAAAACAGCCTGCTCGCCAGGTTTCAGGACGACTGAAATTTCATTAGGCTTTTCACGTTTGCCGTTTCCCGTTTCACGCTTCACTACCCGCACCTTTCCTTCGAGCAATGTTGTTTTTATGGCGCTTTCGTCGTTATAGGCATTTACGTTAAAATGCGTTCCCAATACTTCCACCTGCATATCGCCCTTCTCCACAATAAACGGCACTTGTTGTCCTGAACTTAGCTTTAGCTTAGCCACTTCAAAATAAGCCTCGCCTGATATTTGCACTCTTCTTTCATTCTCCGCAAAGGAAATGGGATAATGAATAGAAGACTCTGAATTTAACCACACTTTAGACCCATCGGGTAATATAAGCTGGTACTGTCCGCTACGGGGTGTTGCCAGGGTGTTATACGCTAATGGCCCATGTTCACTTTCTTCTTCCTGCTCATATAACAATTGCCCATCGGCTGGTTTTAGCACTTTCGCATTTCCCTCTTTTGCAACCACACCATTTGACGCATCATCGAGCACAATGGTTGTACCGTTTGCCAAAGTAAGTACAGCTTTATTACTGCCGGGCGCTACATCGTTCTTTAATGTTTCTTCTTTTTTCGCAAGTAATGCCGCCTGCTGTTTGCTATTTAAATAATATGCTACACCGGTCATTAATACCAATATGGCAGCAGCCGTCCACCAGGCTTTGGCTGCGGTATGCATCCGGCGTACCGGTACGTACTGCAACTCATCGTCTGCAATATTTTGCATTAACCAGTTTTCGCCGGTAGCCTGTATTGATTCTTTTTCACCCTCCTCCCACTCCAACTCTCCGGTATTGATCAATTCATTATACCATGCTTCTACCAGTTGCTTTTCAGCATCTGTACATTCTCCGCTTCGGAATCTCTTTAAAAGGTCCGTTGCCAAGGTTTCATTCATAATTCAAGCATATAAAAATTCGGGCAACGTATATACTGTCCGGTAAAAGCAACCGAGGGGGTAAAAAAAATAGAATTTTTTTTGAACCAGGCACCGAACGTAATTATACTTTACCCTGTTGTGGTAATTTACCGCAACCACTGAAAAAGCAGGAATGCAAAAGTAGTTGCGTTGTGCTTAATGGCCGTTTTAATAATTTGTAAAGCATGTTGAATATGCTTTTTCACCGTTTCGTCCGATATGCCAAGGCGATCGGCAATTTCTTTATGGCTAAGATGATGCTGCCGGCTGAGCTGGTACACTTCCCGCATTTTATTGGGCATTTGTTCCACGGCAGATTGAATTACGTTTTGCAGCTCCTTTATTTGTAGTTGAGATTCTACATCGGGTGGCTGATAACTGACAAGCATGTCTGTTAACAAGACAAGATAATCGCGGCGGGTAATATTCTTTTCAATATACTTTATGACACTGTACTTAACACTCGTTTGCAGGTATGCGGCCAGTGAACCGGTAATGTTTAGTTCGTGTCGCCGGTTCCAGATAGATAAAAATATATCCTGAACCAGATCGGCCGCCTCCGTTTTTGAACGAAGCGCTCTTGCAGCTGATGCAAACAATGGTTGCCAGTAGCGGCGATAGAGCATGGTAAATGCATCTTTATCGCCATCGGCTACAAGACCAAGTAGTGTTTCATCAGTATAGATTGCAGTCGCTTCCAAATAAGGATTTATACTTAGCGGTAAAAGTAATACAAAAACTTAAAAATGATAAGCGAAGGAAAGGCTTTGTGGTTATATAATTAAAAAATAAAATACACACCCGTATGTATAGTGCTTTTCAGGGATAAAAATACAAAGGCCCCCCGCTGTGCCGGAGGGCCTTTTGTTTGTTTCCATCACTAAAACATCCCTATTGAAGCACGATCAGTTTCGTTATGAATACGTTATTTATCTTAACCATGTAAATTCCGGTGCGAACATTTCTGTTGAGATGCACCTCAATTGTGCCGTCATTGTTTGGCTCAACCTGTTGCTGAACTACTTTACCTACCAGATCGGTAATGGTTACTGTGATCTGTTTTCCCTTCAGGTAATAAGGTACTTTTAGATATACATTACCACCAATAACCGGGTTTGGATACACTACAACGTCACCAATAGCATCATTATCGCTGCAATAGCCCAGCTTATCACCATGTTTCAGATGTGCAGCTACTGCTGAAGTGCCTACACACTCGCTGTGTTTGTTATGACAGATCACCACTTTATCGCCCCAGTTGCCACATTCAATATTGATACTTTCAATTTTAATGGAAGCGGTAGCCTGGCAACCTGCAGCATCGGTGATGGTCACAGTATAAGTACCGGCAGCGGTAACAGCTATAGACTTAGTTGTTTTATTATTACTCCATTTATAGGTATAAGGAGCTCTGCCGCCCTGAGGTTGCGCCTCGATGGTCAGCGAGTTTATATAACCAACATAAATGGTATTTTTCTCAGAACCTGATTCGTTTACTGCATATACATCAGGAATGCTTGCTTTTAACGATACCGGGTTGGTGTCGTCACAATCAGTATTATTGGCAACGCCACAGGCAACAGGGCTACCAGCGCCCAAACCGTCGCCATCGGTATCTGCATAAAGTAATTTGGTATCATCACAATCTGTATTATTAGTTACATAACCTGCTGGTGCAGTTGAAACGCAAAACAGCGCGGTTTGGTTAGAACCGAATCCATCATGATCAGCATCTGCATAATACATGATCGGCTCGTGAACCAGGGCATCATTATCATTACAATCTGAATTATTGATAGCATAGCCCGCTGGTGCATCGTTTTGTGCAAACAATACAGCAGCGCCTGTACCGTAACCATCGGCATCAGCATCAATATAGAAACCTTTGTTGATGGTGAGTTGTTTCGACACCGCATTAGCGGCCAGGTAGAAAACATCACCACCTTGTGTAGCAGTAATGGTAACCACACCTGCAGATACCGGCTGAATTTTACCGTTTACGATCTTAGCTATGTTCTCATCTGAACTTGTAAGTGTCACCGGCAGTTCAGAGCTGGCAGTAGCACCCGCCTCAAATTCAGCTGCATCAAACATCGCTGGTTGCATATCGCTGAAAGTGATGGTTTGTGATCCGGCATTCAATAAATTAAATGGTGCAAAGTTGGTAACACCCGTATAGCTTACCTGGTAGTTTGTACCAATGGCAGCCTGGGGCGCAACCGATCCCAAAACATTTGTTTCAGCTGCTAAACGCATAGTGGCCGCAGCATCACACAACGCATTTGCCTCTGTGGTATTGTAACCAAAAGTAAGATCAGTAGCTGTTGCAGTAGCGGGAGTAATAGTCCAGCTTCTGTTGATAGCATGGCTTTCATAAGCTGTGCCTACACTCAAACCGCCTTGTTTTACGTTAGCGGTGAATACAGTGGCAGCAGCAGGTGTAACTGTTACAGGGTTGTAACTTGTAGCGGTACCTATCCACAACGGAGTTGCGGTGTTGGCACTGACCAAACGGGTTACGGTACCAGTTTGGTTATCGCCTTTCAACGCAAACCATTGCGTGGGGGCGCCACCACCTAAAAAGGTAATACCGGTTGGTTTTACAGAATAAGTACCGGTTGAAAGAACAGTGATGCTTGTAACTGCACCATCGGTAAGGTTAGCAATGGCATACGCTGGCGACGAAGATGTACCACCGGTAAAGAGTACAGCCGGCGAAGTAACATATCCTGAACCACCGTTTCCTGCAAATGCATAAGTACCCGCTACAGGGTTATTGGCATTAAAGGTTACACCACCAAGGCCGGTTGCTACCGCAACAGTACCGGTATGATTACTGGTGTTAATACTTTGTCCGTTTGTTGAGCTGTTCAGGTTCAATGCGGCGGTAGAACCGTCAATTACACCATTATCGCCTACATTAATGCTGATCTTTTGCGTTGGCATAACGCGGAACAACCGTACGGTAGAACCGAGTTTTAGTTTTCCATTCACATTTACCACCAGCTCATTGGTTGCCGTGTTCTGGTTAGTACACAGGTTGAACTGTGCATTAGAACAATCGAGCGTACCATTGATATTATAGGTCATGGTGCCGCCGGTATTGGCAAATGTAGAAAAGCCATAACCATTTCCGAACTGGCCATGAAATGCACCCAGGCCGCTGTTACCGTTAAGGGTAACTGTTTTTCCTTCATTAATAGTAAGGGTTTTAGCGCCGGTACCGTTGTTGCCATTCTGCAGTGTTAAGCTGCTCACCATAGCACCTGCGTAGTTCCTGATTTCCATATCGATATCGATAATGAACGTTTGGTTAGAGCTTTGTGCACTGTTGGGTGAGAAACGGGCAATGTTCACTACACCGCTACCGGTAAAGGTGGTTGTACCTGAACCAGCTACAAAGACCCTGATACCAGAACCAATTGCAGTAACCGCAGAACCAGCAGGAGCGCCGAGGCGGCCATTGATTGAAAGTGAAGTTGCTTTATTCGTAACCAGGCTAAACACGCTTCCGGCAGGAGCAGTAGTAGCAGCCAGCACGCCTGTTCCAGTGATTGAAAGATCATTCACGGTAAGGGTGTTTGACATGGTGTGGGTACCGTCAATTACGGTTAGCCCAGAAACAGTAAGGGCAACCTGTTGTAACAGGGTGCCTCTTTCATATACTGTGTAATTTTTTGCTAGTCCCGCCGTGGTGGCCAATGTGACCGTATGCCCGGCTAGAATGTGAACATTCGTGTTGGCCGTGGGCGCGGTAGTAGTAGTACCGCTGTACCCCCCATTCCCATCTGAGATATTCCAGGTACCTCCATTCCAGTTCATATTCCCGGTTGACACATAATCACCGACAGCAATACCTGTAATCGTAAGCGTTTGTGAAACATTCGCAGCAGCAGCAAAGGCATCGTTACCTTCCTGTGAAGCAATAATAGTTACCACACCAGAACCTACAACTTTAATTTTATTATCAACGATGGTAGCAACACCGGGGTTTGAGCTTACAAGAGTTACTGGTAATCCAGAGCTTGCCGAAGCACCTGATTCAAAATCAGCATCGCCCAGTTTCTTTGTAGGCATTACACCAAAAGTGATGGTTTGTGCTTCCAAAGCGCCTATATAGCTAAGTGAAAAACTATTGATGTTAAAAGCATTGCTTGCACCTGTAATAAATACGCGCATGCTTTGTACGCCGGCTTGCAGGGTGAATGCCGTACCTACAGTTATCTCTCTCCAATCCTGACCACCGCTTGAGTATACAGTTCCGTATGGTATTCCTATGTTGCCGGTTTTGTCGTCACCGTTGAACTCAACTCTTAATGCGCCATTGTCAGCAGTTGCAGCGTAACGCATTTTCAATTTGTAAGTACCTGCAGTTGGAACAGCTACGGTATAGTTGATCCATTCGCCTTTCTCAAGTGCTGTAAGGTTGTAACCACCTTCATCGCAGGTCTCAATATCTACCGCTTCACTTGTTCTGTACTGACCCCCGGTGTTAGCAGCAGTATTATCATGATATACTTTATCCTGTCCATCGGTAGTAAAGTGGTCGAAATCTTCAGCTTCTATTTTGCCGGGCACCACATGCATATTGTAAACAGGTTTGCCATTTACAAACTCAACGGGATCACCAGGACAGTTGGCCGGCCTGCGGTAAGCTAAACCACCATAACCGGGAAAGTCGACTTGGAAACCCTGCGCTTCCAAACCAGACTCTCTTGTAGAGATGTCGAATGCACGTTGCAACCATTTGTAGTTGTCGGGACTTAAGCCAATGCGATCGCGGTAGTGCGCCAACGCCATTTCATGGAAAGGATAGGCGGTGAATTTAAAGTTTGTACCTCTTGTTAAAGTAACAAAGTCTTTTTCGAGGTAGGGGTTCATTTTCTTTGATAACCAGCGTCCGGTGCGGTCTCTGCGTTGAATGAACTCGCCATTCTCAACAGTAGGCTCCCATGGAGAAGTTTGATCGGCAAAGGTATAGTTCAGTGATGCATTGTAACGCATACCGAATTCAATTCCTTTCAATACCCGGTAGTTGAGAAAGCTATACATATCATCACCCTGGTTCCAGGCCATTTCACACATCGTGTTAATAATAGCAACCCCCGTAATTGTGTGTGACTGGTCCCTGGAAGCCTCCTGGCACTGGCCGTTCTCCCAGATATAGTTAGCGATAGGTTCGTTATAACCATAATCTTCAGTAGAACCCACTGTAGAGCCCAGGGTGTATTCATCATAATAATCGTATGTAGCAGATGGTGTGGCAGATACTGCACGTGGGCCTGAAGGATAAGGCAGGTCATCTGCACGGTGCGGCATGCCCATCATATAACGGAGCGCGCGGTCGTACATGATCTCGTTATCCATAAAGATACCCATGGCCATTAAACCACGCATAGCGAAGATACCCTGGTTACCATGACGACCAGCGTCGCCATTATACATATACCAGTAGAAGGTAGCATCTTCGGCCGCAATAGCAGCAGCAGGCACCGCGGTAGTTGAATAACCGGGATACACCAGCATTGCCTTGAATTTATTGATATCGCTTTGTGCCCAGCCAGTGTAAGTGCTTTTGATGATCTCGGCGCCCTCCAGCATTTTCCAGATCACACGGCCGGCATCGAGCGCCATTGTTCCGTTTGATTCAATATGGGTAATGTTTGCCCATGCATTCAAACACTGTACGCTTTTTTTGGCATGTCTTTCATCACCAGTAATTGTCCACATAATAGCATTGTAATAAGCAGCCAATGCATCGTACTTGAACTTTTCGTAGTTGTAACCAGCTATTGAAGAAGGTTCTACCAGGCGGGTAACACTGGGGTTACCCTGAACGGTATAGTTATAGCTGGCATATGGGTTTTGTGATAAGTTTTGAAAAGAAGTTTTGTAAGGTTCTTTTCCTGCCTGCACCATATATTTCATACGGTCGAGGTCACTTTTTTTATGGCTGATGCCGGGGTGCGCAAATACTCGTTGCGCATATGTTGTTTTATTGAATGCGACCATCAACAGCATTACTACAAGTACAGGCATGCGCATCCCTTTCGAAAATTGGGTAAAAATTTTCATGGACGAATTTTAAACTGTGTTAAAAAGGGTAATCGAACTACGGTAGGGTACCCGGGGAATCTCTAAGGCTTTTTTATCCGGGTTAGGGTTTAGGTGTTTTTATTTCTAATCGCACTACAGGTTTTTCATAAATCAATTTATTTTTTTAATGTTGTTTGGTTTGTGGAGAGTTACCAATATGCTATAATACAATGATCTTCTTATCTTCTATGCTGAACTTAGCGCCATTGGCCAGGTTCAATACCTTCAGTACATCGCTGAGGTTGGTATTACGTTTTACCTCAAAAAACAAAGGATCGTCTTTTTCTATATCTCTTTTATACACCACCTCAACATCGTACCAGCGCGATAACTGGCGCATTACGGTTTGTATATCTGCTTTTTCAAAATGGAATACGCCATTCTTCCAGGCCATTACATTGTTTACATCTACTTTTTTCACCTGCACATCGCCATGCACTACAGCCTGTTCACCGGGGCTTAAGATTGCTGAAGCTGTATCTTTAGCTGAAGTATTTGGGGTGGTCACGAATTTCACTTTTCCTTCGAGCAACGTTGTTTTCACCGCTTTTTCATCATCATATGCATTGATGTTAAAGTGAGTACCTAACACCTGCACCTGGCCCATATCGCCACCGGTTTTCCTATTTTTTATATCAACCAAAAACGGAACCCTTTTACCATCTTTTACAGTAACCAGTTTGGCCACTTCGAAATAAGCCTCACCGGTAACCTGTACTTTTCGTTCTTTAGCATTGAATGTGGTAGGATATGTGATCGATGACTGGGCATTCAACCAAACTTCACTTCCATCGGGCAATACTATTTTATACTCACCGCCTTTGGGCGTTGACAATGTATTGTATGCTACTTCACCCTGTTTACCTGCTGCCTTACCTTTATCGGTTTTATAAACCAGCTGGCCGTTCTTCAGCTTTACTACAGTTGCATTTCCCTCTTCAGCTACAACACCGTTAGCTGCATTGTCCAATACAATGGTTGAACCATCAGCAAGTGTAAGCAGGGCTTTGCTTCCACCGGGCGCTACATCGTTCTTCATTACTGCGGCGGTTGTTACACCTGGTTTTACAGAACGGTTCAACATAAACCAACCGGCAGCAGTTAACAACAACAAAACAGAAGCAGCTGCTGCAATGCGACCAAATGATATGCTGCGTACCGGTGTTTCATCTATTTGTACCACCGGTGTTTCATCGGCTTCGAAGATCGCCTGCAATACAGCCTGTGCATTTTTTTCGGGCATGGTGTGTATTACCGGTCTTTCTTCCAGCATTTTATCAATCAATTGCTGCAGGGCTTCGTCGTTACCACTTTCCTGTAGCAATCGCATTAATTCTTCTTTCTCCTCTACGGTGCAGGTTTTATTTGCGTACCTGTTCAATAAATACTCCAACGATGCAGACATACTCTAATCAGGGGTTATGAAATTTTCAATGTTTTGCACAAGTGACCACATATATAGAGACTACTGTACGAAACTGTTTGGGTGAGTTGGGGTGAAAATATTTTTAAAATATTTTTAAAGCGGAGCTAAGTAACGTGAATATCAGGCAATTAATAATTTCTTATCAGAATGATAAGTGCAATGGAAATGTCGAGGCGGGCAAGACAATAGGTGCGAATGCTGCGCATGGCCTGCGCCAGATGGGTCTTAACGGTTTCGGGAGACAGGTGTAGGGCGGCAGCGGCCTCTTCCCTTTTCAACCCTTCTTTTTTAATGAGGTTGTACACCTGCTTTTGCTGTTCGGGCAGGCGATCGATGGCGGCTTGCAATATGCGGGTATATTCCTTATTAAGCACCCTGTCTTCTGTATCATGATCATACAGCGGTGCATCCTGTATAGCGCTTACTTCGAGCGACTCCTGGCGGGCTATACGTTTCAATGCCGTGAATACATAATTTCGGGTAATGGTAAACAGGTAGGCCTTAAAATGTTCTACTTCGTGAAGTGAATCTCTTTTTACCCAGATCTTTAAAAATACATCCTGTACAATTTCTTCGGCCACTGTTGTAGACTCAGTAAGCTCAAAGGCGATAGAGTAAATTTTGTTGCGGTAATTATTATATAACTGTGTAAAGGCATTCCTGTCTCCTTCAGCCACCAGCTTCAGTAACTCATGTTCGGTATATGATGGTTGAAACGACAAGGCGGTTTAATTGTTTAATTAACAGGTAAAAAGGATTTTAAAACGCTCAATCAACGCAGCTAATCTACGTTGTTTAAAGAATTATAAAAATTTATTTTTCTTTTACCCGCCAATTCTCACTTCTTCAAGCTGCTCAATTTCAACTTTATAATTACTTCTGGCGATCACTTTCCCATTGTAAGCACTAATGAATTTTGTGTATACCATATTAGTGGCGGGGTCCATTATTGAAGTGATCTGGTACACCACTGTTTTGTGAAGCGGATCAATACCCAGAAAGATCTGATCGATGTCGTGGATGGGTTCAGTTTTATCGGTTAGGGCCGTTTCAATAGCTTCGTCGCAGTTAATTACCTTTTGCCTTTTAAGGTCAAGGGATTCCAATTGCACTTTCCGCATAAGCTCACCCTTTTTATTATAATCGACCCTAAACAAAAAAGGGATATTGTCATTCAGCTTTAATTCATATAAAAATGAATACACATGCTCTATTTGATTACCCTGCTCATCTTTATACCGGGCAACATCAAACATCTTGTTTTTAACCGTTGAATCAAAAACAAATACCTTCTTTACAGTTAGCTTTTTAAAAAAAGAGCGGGAGGTTTCTTTTATGGTAGCCTGATCGATCTTTTGTTTTATTGAATCGGGGATAACACCGGTACTTTCGAATGTTTTGAACCTGTTATATGGGTAGTCGAAACCAGGAATGAACGCTTTGTCGGCAAACCGGACACTTTTGCACATTGTTTGGCCAATAGCCATAGATATTGACAAAAATACCAGCAATGCGGTAAATGCAGTTTTCATAGAAAAGGAAGTTAATGGCGGCTAAATTACACAAGTTGTTCAAAAGATAAAATATACCAACAAAAAAGTGGCAGTTGGGTACCCGTAAGAGCCCCAACTGCCACTTATTGCGCTGATGCTAAACCGAAAAGGTATACTTATAATACTTTTTTTAATTCGGCTGCTGCTGAAAGCAATGCCGATTTTACTGTAGGCAGTTCAGCCAGCGCATTGAGTAACCCATAATCATGTATCATTCCCTGGTATCTAACTAATGTAACAGGCACACCGGCTTCGTCGAGTTTGCGGGCATATGCATCGCCCTCATCTCTCAACACATCGTTTTCAGCCACTTGTACCAGCGCCGGTGGTAATCCTTTTAATTGTTCCACGCTTGCTCTTAGTGGAGAAGCATAGATCTGCGCCCTGTCATCGGCATTTTTTGTATAGTTATCCCAAAACCAGATCATCATATTCCTGGTAAGGAACCGTTGTTCTGCAAACTCGTGGTACGAACCGGTATCGAAACTGGCATCGGTTACCGGCCAAAACAAAACCTGTAATTTTATCTCAGGACCTTTTTTATCTTTTGCCATCAGGGCCACTGCCGCTGCCATATTGCCGCCCACACTATTACCTACTATGGCCAGGCGTTTTCCATCAACCTCTATTTCGCTTCCATTTTCCGCCACCCATTTCAATGCCGCATAAGCCTGATTGATAGCAACGGGATATTGCGCTTCGGGCGAAGGGGTATAATTAACAAATACAGCTACGGCGCCGGAGTTCACCACCAGGTCGCGTACAAAACGCTGATGTGTTGGAAAATCGCCCAGCACCCAGCCGCCACCATGAATAAATACAAACACCGGCAAAGTGCCCTTTACGCCTGCCGGCCTTACTATATGTAAAAGAAGCGGAGACCCATCGGCAGTAATTGTTTTTTCGGTTACGTCAACACCCGATACATCTACTTTTACCGATGACTGTGCGCCAACGAGAACAGCTCTTGCTTCCTGGGGCGTCATTTGCTCCATGGGCTTTCCGCCGCCACTATTGAGCGCTGTCAAAAACTTTTTGGTTCCGGTCTCAATTCTTGGATCCGATGAAAAATCAATGGTAGTTTCCTTTCCCATGTTAGGTATTTTAATGGTGATTAATTTTTTTGTATCCAGTCCAGCATAAATTGTGCGTCTTCCTTCCAGGTAGGTTGTCCTAATACAAAATGGCTGCGGCCATTTCTAACTACAAAATCAGTAACCGAGGACCTACTTTTGTATTTCTTAAAATTCCGTTCATTCAGGGATGCGGGAATACATTGGTCGTTGCTACCTGCAACAATAAGGAGCGGATTGTGTTCGGCATTGAAATCAACTTTTGCAATACTCGTTAAAGTGCCACGGATGGCCCGTTTTGATTCGGGTATGGCTAAAGTTTCGTAAGCTTTCTTCTGCTCTTCAAACGACATGCCATTGGTAAATGCATACTGCCATTTTCTAAAGCTTATAAGGTAGGTTTTATTAATACTGGTAAAGAAACCCAATGCCGATAGATTGGATTTATAAAAACTTAGTTCATAAGGTATAACGCCCTGCGGTGGTACAGAATGGATGGCTATACCGGCAGCGCCCAGTGAATTATTCAGCAGTATTTGAACCAACAGTCCACCAAGAGAATGACCGATGAGGATAGGTTCTTCGGGTAGCTCCTGAATAATGTCTGCATAATGCTCAATCAGTTCGCCCAGGGTTACATAAGCGATCTCACTGTTGGGATGTTTACCCCGTAAAGTTTCCACATCCGCTTCTTTGCCCGGCCATGGCGGTATCACTATCTTAAACCCTCTTCTTTCAAAAAAAGTTTTCCAATTATCCCAGCAACGATGGCTTACAAATGCTCCTGTTATAAATAGGATCGTCCTCGATGTGATGCCCGACATATTTAATTGTTTAATCAATCATCTTTATACAAAGCTATCGTAGCCCTGTAGCAAAGGCAATTGACAAACAATTACATTTCTTGTATAAATCGGTGGTATGGAAGGATAAATGGAGGTAAGGATTGGGGGGCTTATGGAAAGGTACTAATTTTTAACAGTATTAATTTTTGTGATCGGTTAATTTAGATTTATCAATACCCAGCTTTTTCATGCGGGAATTAAGGGTAGAAACGTTTAGCCCCAACAATTCAGCAGCCCCGCCTTTTCCAAATACCTTGCCGTTACATTTGGCCAGTACAGAAATGATATGCTCCCGCTCCAACTCCTCAATAGTTTTAACCTGCTGCTTTTCGTTTTGCACTGCCGTTGTACCTGGCGATAAAAAAATCTGGTTAACCACCTTGCCTTCTGTAAGTAATACGGTGCGCTCGATCGTATGCTCCAGTTCCCGTACGTTACCAGGCCAGTTATTGTTCACCAGTGTTTGTATGGCGGCGGGGGAGAACCGAAGTTCATGCAGTCCCATTTTTCTTGCGTAGTTCTCTAAAAAATATTCGGCTAACAAAGGAATATCTTCCTGGCGGTCGCGCAGGGGCGGCAGGTGTAATGGAAATACATTTAGCCTATAATACAGGTCCATACGAAAGCGGCCCCTGGCTATTTCTTCTTCGAGGTTCCTGTTAGTGGCAGCAATAATGCGTACGTTAACTTTTATGGTACTGCTTCCACCAATACGTTCTACTTCTTTCTCCTGCAGTACACGTAACAGCTTTACCTGTACATCGGCTGCCAGCTCCCCTATTTCATCGAGGAAGATGGTTCCACCCTGGGCCTGCTCAAACTTGCCGATCCTTCTTTCGGTAGCGCCTGTGAATGCACCCTTTTCATGACCGAATAAAATAGATTCAATTAAGGTTGCCGGCAGGGCGCCACAGTTAACTTTTACCAGTGGCTTCATTTTACGGGCAGATTGCTCGTGAATACATTCTGCAATACGTTCTTTGCCGGTACCACTTTCACCAAGAATAAGCACCGATGTATCGGTAGGCGCCACTATACGCAGGTGTTTGATCACCGTTGCCAATTTTTTGCTTTTTCCTATGATGCCATGGAAATTCTGGGGGTCTGGTGTTGTTTGGTCCTGCTCTTTTAATAATGATTGCAGGCTATGTTTATGCTGGTAATTGGCGATCTCCAACATTACCAGTACATCTTTTTCGCGAAAGGGCTTTACCAGAAAGCCGTAAGGATGCGTTTCTTTTGCTTTTTCGAGGATCTCTTTATTTGAGTTGGCAGAAAGATACACAAATGCGATGTTCTTTTTTTTGAGCATATGTGCCAGGTCTATACCCGTTAAATCGCCCTTAAGAAGAATATCCAGAAGCACCAGTGTGGGCTGTTGTTTTTCGATGAGCTGCAAAGCAGTTTCCACCGACCGGGCGATGCCGCATACATCATAGCCGGCCTTATTTAAAATAAGCTGTAAATTATTGGCTTCAATAAACTGGTCTTCTACTATCAGGATCCTTTCCTTCATGTGTGGTTAAATTTCTGCTCATTCACCATGGTTGTTTCAAAATCAAGTATAATACTCGTTCCATGGTTGCTTTTCAACGTGAACTCAGCATTTATATCACCGCTTAATCCGCTGATCAATTTCAAACCTAAACTTTTTGATGCGGCAATGTCAAAATTATCCTTAAATCCAACACCATTATCCATGATCAGCAAATTTACTTTCCTTTCTGTTGTTTGCTTCATGCTAATTGTTATCTCTTTGTTGAACTGGCTGGGAAATGCATGTTTTATAGAATTGGTGACGGCCTCATTTATAATTAACCCCAGCGGAATTGCCTGTGAAATATCCAGTTCAATATGCGGTATTGAAACATTGAACCTGATCTTTTGCTTAAGATCGTAGGAGTCTTTTAAATAATTGATCAACTCACTTGAATAAGTATGCATATCAACCGAGGCAAAATTGTTTGCCTGATATAATTTCTGATGCAATAACGACATGGTATGCACCCGGTTCTGACTGTCTTTTATGGCCAGCAAAGCATCCTGGTTGCTTAAAAAAACAGTTTGTGACTCCAGTAAACTAACTATGGTTTGCAGGTTGTTCTTTACCCGGTGATGCACCTCCTTCATCAACCATTCCTTTTCACTTAGTAATTTTTCCAGCTCATTGTTCTTTATAGCGATCTTTTTCGATGCGCGGCGTATTTGCCTGTACTGATACCCCAGCAAAAAGCATACTACAAGCAATATAAGAATGCCGGCAATGGTAAACCTTCTTACAAGTGTTGAATTGTGTAATTCTATTGTATGTTGTTTATTCAACAGGTTCAGCTCTTTTACCCGGGCGTTTGTTTGGCTTAACTCATATTCTGCTTTTAATGAAGCAATATTCTTTGACAATTTTTTGTAATAGAAACTATCTGACAATAATTGCTGACGTTCAAGGCTTACAAACGCTTTGTTTATATTACCTGTTTTTTTATATATCGGAATTATTGCCTTCAAATATCTTATTTCCTGGTTATACAAACCCTTCTGATACGAAAGTTGTATAGCTTCCTCCAGGCAGGTAATGGCCTTATCAGGCTGTTTCTCATAGGTACGGGCCAGTCCGTACAACGTTTGCAACTCGCGCAACACATTCTTTATTTCCCTTGATTTGGCCAGCGCTTCCTTTTGAAAGGCAATTGCCTTGTCAACCTGCCCTTCGCGTGCATATACCGAAGCGAGGGAGTTTATTAATGTGATCTGCAACCCCCGGTATTCGGCAACATTGCTTTGCTTTATCCCTTTTTCAAGGTGCAGCTTTGCCTGGTCATACTGCCCTATATCGCGATACAGCATACCGTAATTATTTTCAATATTCAAACTGATATTCGACAGGGGTAGTAAACGGTTAATTGAGTCTGCCGTATTAAGATAGCCCAGTGCTACCTGAAATTTTTTCTGGTCCTGAAATGCCCAGCCTATACATTGGTTGGCTTCCATCATACCAAAACGGTCGCCATTTTTTTCAGAGATCCGCAATGCATCGAGAAAAAACTGGATCGCTTTATCAAAACTACCATTGCGCAGGGATACAACGCCCAGCCTTATCATGGAGCTTGCAACGCCGGCCGAACGCTTTGCTTTTGTAAACAGCGCATGCGCCGTACGATATTTTATTTCAGACTGTTCAAAATCACCATTGTTATCGTCAATCATGCCCTGTTGTAACAACATGGCGGCTACGCCACTGCTATCGCCAATGGCCCGGCTGTAAGCAATACCCTCATTCGACAATAGAATGGCTGAATCGGGTTTTACATACCGGTAATACTTTACCAGCCGCTCAATAGAGTCAAACTTTTTTTGCTGGCCAAAGGCCGGAAACGAAATGTTGAACGCTACTAAAAGACACAGCGGCAATAAGAAAAGAGGCCGGGCTGTATTAACTGTTGTTTTGACGCGATGCATGGTTTTACAAATATATCAAGAAGCCCGCTCACGCCGGATTTTGGTGAACATGAAATTGTTTAAAGCAGGTAAAAGTGACGCCGGTATTATTCTTAAAAAATTTACTAAAATGCGCTACATCATCAAAACCAAGGTCATAGGCAATTTCTTTCATGCTTCTGTCGCTGTATTTTGCCTGCCGTTTTGCTTCCAGCACAATCTGTTGCTGTATGTGGTAACTTGCCGAAAACCCTGAATTCTTTTTAATTACATGGTTCAAATAACTGGCACTGATGCACATTTCATCGGCATAATCAATTACCATTTTCTTGGTCTTATAATTCTTTTGCAACAGGCTGAAGAAAAGGCTGGCTAAATGATTGTCGCGTTTATGGGGATTTACCGATCTTTTTGTAACATATTTCCGGGTGAGGTAAATGGCAAACACCTTAAACAGGCCAAATAGAATTTCTGAACGTAGTAAGAAATAGTTCTCATATTCCCTTTTTAACTTTACCAGCAATTCATCTATTTCGCCACTCAGTTCTTTATCTATTTGTACATCCAGTGGTTCCAATGCCGATTGAAATGGCTGACGGCTCTCAACCAGGTTGGAATACGTTTGGGATAGATAAATAAAATCGGCCGATGCAGTAATATAATAGCCCTCCATTTGTGAAGATGACTTAATAGTTCGCAGTTGCCCCGGGAACAGGCAAAAGATCCTTCCACCGGAAAAATGATATGTATTCAGGTCAACGATCAGCTGACCTTCACCCCGGGTAATATAGATGATCTCATAATGCTGAAGCTTTTTAGGTACGCCCTCAGTCAATTTATTACCGGTTAAGGATTGTATTGAATGAATTTCAAAATGGGCGTAGGGCGCTCTTTGTTGATCTACTGAAATGCCAGGCTGCGGCGCGGATAAGGAAATGGTTGCGTTCATGTTCATACGATTTAAATTATATCAGGTAAACGACCACTTATATAGCCAACCGCCATGCCAAAAACACATACATTTCATAACCAGATAATTATGAGAAATTGAAGAATGGGCATTGTTGATATTTCGCTAATTGGGTCTTTTATTGGTGAAATGTCATCATTTTTTCATGTTGATATTCGTTTAAATTGAAAGAGCAGGAATAATCCTGCCCTTTTTTCCAACCTCCATATCAAAACGTTAACCTTACGTCCTCTTAGTGCTTTAACATATCATGGGCATACTGAATACCTATACCATAAGCGCCACCGTATTTTTTGAATTGATATCACAAAACTATTTCAACAGCGAAGAAAGGTCAATAGACAAATGGTTTATTTCGTTGTATGATTCATAGCTATTAATTGTACAACAGACAAAATAGTTATTATACGCAAAAAGCAGCATCCCGCTAAAGCGGGAGCTGCTTCTCTCCTCATGTGACCCATCAGCCTCTCTTAAACCAAACTAATTGTTACATTAATATTACCACGGGTTGCTTTTGAATACGGACAGGTTGCATGCGCTTCTTCAATAAGTTCGTGCCCCAGCTCACTATCTATACCAGGCAAACTAACATGAAGGCGTGCCTGTAAAAAATAGGCACCTGCAGTTGCCCCCAAATCAACCTCAGTATCTACTGCTGTGTCGGCAGGTAATCTCAGGTTTCTTTTTGCGGCGGCAATACCCAGGGCGCCAATGAAACATGCCGACCAGCCTGCTGCAAATAATTGTTCGGGGTTTGTGCCTTTACCGGCTGCGCCCGGTGTTTGCAATTCTATATCCAACCGGCCATCAGAACTTTTAGAAAAACCTATGCGGCCACCAGTGGTATGGGTTTTACCAGTATACAATACCTTTTCAATTGTTGTTACGTTCGATACTAAAGTTGCCATTGTTATAATTTTTAATTGTTTAATTACTTATTTATTATTTGCGGCACTAATGATCACATTAGCTACTGCATTTGCCTGAGAGATAAATACTACATGACTTCCTTTCAATTCAGTTACTTCAGCCCCTGCCCTTTTATACATATTGCGTTCTATATCGGGGTTAAGCGCTTTATCTTCTGTAGCCACAATGCCATAACTGGGTTTGGTTTTCCAGGCAACTTCGGTAACCGGGGCGCCAAAACAGCTGGCGAAAATGGGTACTTGTGAATCGCTCATAAAATCGGCTTCTTCTTTACTTACATCAGCAGCAAAGCCTGCATGAAATTTTGCTTTGTCGAAATAGAGTATACCATGCTCATCGGGAGGTAAAATACCGCCTTCGGTTTTCATGGGCAACGACATGGCCAGTTGTCCGGTAGCTTCGCCTTTATCGGGCATAAAAGCGGCGATATATACCAGTGCTGCTACTTTGGGGTGTGTACCAGCTTCGGTAATTACCGTTCCGCCCCAGCTGTGGCCTACCAAAACAACGGGGCCATCCTGTTTATCCAATGCGCGGCGGGTAGCATCAACATCATCTTTAAGCGAAGTGAGCGGGTTTTGAACAACAGTTATATGGTAACCTTTCTTTGTTAATATGCTGTACAATTTTTTAAACCCCGATCCATCGGCAAAGGCGCCATGAACAATTACCACATTCTTTATTTCATTTGGAGCCGGTTCACTCTTAGGCGGCTCAGCCATTGACCTCAATGATAAACCTAATACTAATAAAATGGCGGTAAGGATCTGTAATACACTTCTGTTGGCTGTTAAGGAATTGTTTTTCATTTTTTAAAGTTTAATATTTTAAGAATGATGATGTAGTTGAATTAAAATGTGGCTTTGGTTGCCGCGGTAATACGTCCGTCTTTTTTGTGCTGCACAAACCCTATCAGCTCAAAACCCTTAGCATTGAAATCGGCCGGCAGATCGATGCTGATCTTTTTTGTGTTGTTTACATCCTGTGTATACAACTGCCTTACTATTTGTACATGTGTTAGCTGCCGTCCTTCGTTTTCACCGGCCTTTACATTACTGGTGGCTGCTTTTTGCACCAGCGCCAATACCAGTTCGGCATTCTTTTCGGGTGTTGCTGTAAAATCAACATGCAGTTTGCTGCCTTCTACATGCGTTTGAAGCGTTAATGCATTACCAGCAGGTTGATCGAGCTCTTTGGTTATTGTTTTAGTGATAGGCCCTTCGTATGACCCAACAAACTCCTTACGGCCATTCACAACCATTTGCGGCGTGTATACTGTTTCCAGGTTTAACCAATCGGCATACTGGCGCTGGCGGGCAGTAAATGACGCATCGCTGAAGCGGTCTTTCCAACCCTGGTGGTCCCAATAGTCAACATGAAATGCCAGTACGTAAACCGATTTGCCGGGATTGTCGTTCCGGATCTTTTCAATGAGTTTATCGGCGGGCGGACAACTGGAGCAACCTTCCGATGTGAACAGTTCCGCTACCACAAAACCATTATTAGTACCTGGTTCACCTGTTTCCTTTTTTTCTTTTTGAGTGAAGGGGCGCGCAAACGCAGCTGCCATCACTGCTACTGCTATTAAGATTATTGCTGCTGTTTTCATAAATAAATATTTAATTGATGACACAAATAGACAACAGAAATGACGGGCAGGAATGCATAAAATGCCGGTTTGGACAAAGAAGGAGGTGAACTGGACAGTTGAGGCTTCTAAGTAGAACTTTATTTTTAAAAGGGAGATCAAATTTCTAAGTAATCGAAGTAGGAAGTAAGAAGTAGGAAAAATAAATCCAGAAATCGCTAAATAAGTTGTCTAATTCAGGCCGCTAGTTGTCTATTTCAGGGAAGATATTGCCAACACGGCTCCACTACCTCATGGAAAGCAATGTTTTCCATATATATTTGATACTGCAATGAAAAAGCAAACCTTCAAAATATCGAATAAAATAATCTGGTCGAGCTCGATCCTGGTGGGTATACTGATGTCGATACCCAAGATCGCGGAACGCCATTTTAATCTTTATGAAACGATCGTCAATTTCGTATTAACAACCCTGTTCAGCCTGTTCGTTTGGTATTTTAATATATATACACTACCAACTTACTCCAAGAAAGATATTGCCACCGGGTTTTCGGTGCAACGGATGATCCAGAACCTGGCAATAGGTCTTTTGATCATGTTTGTACTGGCCAGCCTGCAACAATTCATATTAAGCCACCTGCCCTTTACCGCCACCATGGTAATGGTTGAAGTAAGAGGTGTGCTCATCAGCATTACATTTTACATGTTCATTCACCTGTTGTACCAAAGCTATCACAACCAGCAGGTAAGCATTGAACTGGAACGTTCGAAAATGGATAACCTGGGTGCGCAATACGAATTGCTGAAACAACAGGTGAACCCACACTTCCTGTTCAATAGTTTGAATACGCTGAAATATATGGTGGAGAGTCGGGATGAACATACGGTGGAGTTTGTTTTGAAACTGTCGGACTTTTACCGCTTTACCCTCGAAAGCCGTAAGCTGAACCTGATAAAAGTTTCGGAAGAATTGAAAATACTGGATTCGTACATATACCTATTGAAAGCGCGGTTCGAAGAAGGTATCGATCTTTCGATCAACGTCGATCTACACGTGCATCAAACATATATACCTCCTTTCACTTTACAATTACTGGTTGAAAACTGTATCAAACATAATGTGGTATCGTTGGAGCGCCCGTTACAAATAAAGATCTATTCGGAAGGTGATTATATTGTGGTGCAAAACCCAATACAATTGAAAAGAACACCGGAAGCATCTACCGGAATGGGGCTTGAGAATATTAATCAGCGTTATAAGCACATGCTCGATAAAAAAATGATCATAGAACCAACTGAACAATTCTTCACCGTAAAACTGCCTGTAATACATGAAAATAGTCATTATTGAGGATGAGATAAAAGCAGCAAAATCACTGGCCAACCTGATATCGCAAATAAAACCCAATGCCAGTATTGTGGCCAGTTTGCAAAGCATTGAAAGCGCGGTGAACTTTCTCACCCAAAATGCAGCACCCGACCTTATATTTATGGATGTGCAGTTGAGTGACGGATTGAGCTTTGAAATATTTAAATCGGTTAAAATAAATTGCCCCGTTGTTTTTTGTACGGCTTATGGCGAATATGCCATGGAGGCTATTAAAACCAATGGCGTCGATTATATTCTAAAACCTTTTTCAAAAGAACAATTAGAACAGGCTTTTGAAAAAATAGATAGCTTTAAAAACTTCTTTCAGCAAAACACACAGCCCAATCTCGATGAACTTATAAAACGACTGGGTGTTGCGGATGAGGGTAAAAAAAGTTTCCTGGTGTTCAAAGAAAACAAATATGTTACCATTGCCACAGACCAGATCGCTTTTATTTATATAAAACACGATACTACCACCATTGTAACTTTTCAGCAGCAAACCTATACCCTGCCCCAGTCAATTGACCAGGTGCAGAACCAACTTTCTGCCAAACAATTTTACCGGCTTAACCGGCAATACCTGGTAAACTTTAGCGCCATTAAAGAAGTGGAGCATTACTATGGAAGAAAGCTGTTGGTTAAACTGGTTGTTCCCAATCCCGATGACCTGTTGTTAGGCAAAGAAAAAACCACCGCGTTTTTGCAGTGGCTGGAAAATAGATAGTATTTAACGAGTTAACTACTTAACGAGTTGATGAGTTGGCTTATTAACATTTACACCACTTATATTTTTCTTTTCAACAACCCTTTTATAGGTATCAATATCCAATGCCTTTTCGCTTTTGGAAATGATCACCGTTGCAATGGTATTACCAATGAAATTAACGATGGCGCGGCCCTCGCTCATAAAGCGGTCAACGCCTACCAATATACCCAGTCCTTCAATCGGTATTACCTTTATTACGGTAAGCGTAGAGGCCAATACCATAAGACCACTGCCTGTTACCCCGGCCGCTCCTTTACTCGTAAGCAACAAAATACCAATCACCGATAATTGCTGGGCCAGTGACAGATCTTTGCCAAATGCCTGTGCCAAAAAAATGATCCCCATGCTAAGATAAATAGTGGTACCATCGAGGTTAAAACTATAACCGGTGGGAATAACAAGGCCTACCACTTCTTTTTCGCAACCGGCCGTCTCCAGTTTTTGCATTACTGCAGGCAGTACCGCCTCACTGCTGCTGGCGCCCAAAACGATCAGTATTTCTTCTTTTATATACCCCAGCAGCTTCCACAAACTGATGCCATAATAACGGCAGATCAAATTCAACACTACAAAAATGAAAAGAATACCGGTAATATAGAACGTAAGCAGCAGCTTACCCAAAACAATAAGCGTTGAAAAACCAAAATTGCCAATGGTAAAAGCCATACCGGCAAATGCGCCAATAGGGCTCAGCTTCATTATGATCTTCAGAATATTGAACAATACCTTATTGATGGTTTCCATGGTGGTAAGAAACCCTTTACCTGAGTTGCCCAGCATTTTTAACCCAATGGCAAAAAGCACACTGAAGAACAGCACCTGCATAATATCGCCTTTGGCAAATGCTTCTACAACATTGGTAGGAACAATATGCGAGAAGAATTCGCCCCAATTCATATCATGGGCCTGTTGCGATAACTCTGCCACTTTTTTGGTCATTTCACGCGTAGGAGGAACACCCTTACCCGGTTTTACCAGGTTGGCAGTAACCAACCCTATGACCAATGCCAGCGTGGTCACCACTTCAAAATAGATCAATGACTTAACCCCAACGCGCCCCACCTTCTTCATATCACCGGCACCGGCAATACCTGCCACAATAGTTAAAAAAATAACAGGGGCTATCACCATCCTTATCATGTTGATAAAGGTCTCACTGATGAGCTTTGCCGTTGGCGCAAATTGCGGCCAGCGCCAGCCCACAAAGATGCCAATGAGAATACCAATGATCACCTGTACATATAATATCTTAAAGTATTTCATGTTTACGTTCCCTCTTATTTTATCAAATAAGGCGTTATGATCTTTTTCCAAATAGCATAGCCTTCGGGTTTCATATGCAGCCTGTCGCCCACATACAATTCCTCACGCATATTCTTTTTGTCGTCGAGCATGGCATCGTACACATCTATGAACTGCGCATTCTTTTGCGTTTTCAACCATGCCTGTATTTCCTTGTTGGCCGCTTTTACTTTGGCTTGTATATGCGCCCTGCTGGGACTGGGTTTTATTGATATAAAGCTGATGGTTGTATTTGGCAGGTTTTGCCTGATGATGCCAAACAAGGTTTTAAACCGCTGCACTACCTCGTCGGCAGTTACATCGTCACCGCTGGCCAGGTCGTTCTCGCCACAATATATCAATACCTGCCTGGGTTTGTAGGGCAATATTATATCATATGAATATCGAATAACATCGGGCAGGGTTGAACCGCCAAAGCCGCGATTTATAATGGGGTAACCGGGAAAATAGGTTTGTACATCTGTCCACTTGGTGAATGACGAACTACCTATCAACAAAATACCATTGGCCGGCGGCGCTTGTAGCGTATCCTGTTTTTTAAAAGCAAGAATGTCTTTGTAAAAGCGGGGCGCATGCTGCGCCTGTACACAGCCGAAGAAAACAATCGTTAAAAGCAGCAATACGGTTTTCATCAAATCCTTAATTTTCTTATTTACAAGTGTAGGCTGTAAGATATTTAAAACACACCATTTGACCACAAAACGGTACGCCGCAAGGAGATTTAATACCGCTTTCTCCTTAAAACCATACGGTTTAAGGAGTTTTGGAACCGGATTCTCCTCAAAACAGTACGTTTTGAAGAGATTTAGCTCCTTATCTCCTTGCAGTAATGACAGCGTTTATTGCTATTAGATATAATAAA
The DNA here is from genome assembly GCA_024809215.1 of Niastella sp. OAS944. Lineage (GTDB taxonomy): Bacteria > Bacteroidota > Bacteroidia > Chitinophagales > Chitinophagaceae > Niastella. Next base: position 2,300,530 of record JANUBW010000001.1, read on the forward strand.
CCGTTGAGAATGATTACTTTTGCAATCCCAATGTATGGGTAGTTCAATTGGAAGAACACTGCCCTTTCACGGCAGTGATATAAGTTCGAGCCTTATTCCATCCATTGGGTTTTACGGAGGGGTAATTTAATTGGAAAAATATCAGCCCCCTAAGTTGAAAATAGAGGTTCGAGTCCTCCTTCCCTCCGCTATTCCCAACAACACCATTGAAAAAGGATTACTTTTGCAACCCCAATGGTGTGGGTAGTTTAATTGGAAAAACGGCACCCCGACAAGGTGGAGTTATAAGTTCGAGCCTTATTCCAGCCTTTGGGTTTTACGGCAGGGTAATTTAATTGGAAAAATAGCGGCCAGCAAAGTCGCAGATGGAGGTTCGAGTCCTTCTCCTGTCCCCTACATTTTAAACCGCTCTTGTAGCGGTTTTTTATATCTTATACTATGCTGTCGATAAATTTTGAGATCTATAAAGACCAGGATGAGTATCACACGGCGGTACCGGAGAAAACGCTCATGAACCTTCTTGAAAATGATCCTGCTTTTACAGAGGAATTACTCAGGAAAAATCATAGAGGTCATTATGGTAAACTAACAATCAATTTTTACAATCATTCGCTGGTAGTGGCATCAGAAACCGTTTGGTGTTTACTGTTTGCCGTTCATTTGCAGGCCATCAAGGCCATAAAAAAAGGGGAAACGTTTCGTAATTTTCTAGAAAACGCTACCGGTGAGTATTTGACCTTTGATTACGTAGATGCACGTACAACAGGTGTTCGCATCAGGTATTTTGGTATTATGCGATATGAAGATGACAATGAAAATGATGTTTATGTATCGCGCACCGATTACATGAAAGGGGAGATCATTGTTCCTAAGAATGTATACATAACAGAAATGCTGAACTGCATTTCACGATTTATCGAGTACAGGGAGCTGATAACGTGTACAGCCCCCGACGATTATTTTTTATCTGACTTTAAGAAAGAGGTGGAGGCCCTGAAATTATCTTAAAATGTGCATCCTTATCTATACACACTCTTTATAGCCTTGCTATCTTCATGTGCAGGATAGGCCCCCGACTGGTACCTGCTCATTTCAAGACTGCCATTCCTTTTGCTCATTTCTTCTATAAGCTTGTTCCTCTCCGCTTCGGGCAGGTTCATTTTTCCCAGGTTCAGGTTTATAAGGCTTGGCTGACGCTCAATAAACGCAACCAATAAGGCAGCCGATGCAGCAGATAATTCATTTGCTTTTGCCCCTAGCACTTTTGTTGAAGGCGCATAACCCAGGTCGAGGCTTTTTAAATTGCTATTTGCTTTTAACGTAGTAAATAATAACTCCATGCCTTTGCCGGTAATACCACAACTGGCCAGGCTCAATTCTTCCAACGTAGTATTAACTGCCAGTCCCGGCACAAGTTCTGCCACACCCTCATCACCAATATTGTTTACGCTGAGGTATAGCGATCTCAGGTGTTTGTTATGGGCCAGCATTTTACCTGCATACTTCATTGCGGTGGCCGTAAGGTAATTGCCGCTGAGGTATAACCGCTCCACCGAGTCATTATTCTCCATGTATTCAAACAAAAGATGAAACCCCTCGCCTGCACAGGTATTTACCAGGTCGAGCGTGCGCAATTGTTTATTACCAGCTAACATTTTTATAATAGCCGGCATACTTTCTGCACCAATGGGATTCCTTTTAAACCAAATGCTTTTTACATTGGGACTTGCTTCCACCGCTTCGCAAATAGCCTTGCAGCCTTCCTGCTCAATATAATTACAACCCAAATAAACGGTCTCAATAGAACTGTTGGCCGCTACCAGTTCTGCTACAGCAGCTGCCCCGGTATTGCCAAAAGCGTTGGTGCCTAACAGCAGGTGTTTTACCACCTGGTTGTTCATTAAAGGGGCAGCTACCAGCTCAAGCCCTCGTATGCCCAATTGTTGTTTGCACATATCTAAACGGCCATCGACAGTAATGGTGCCCACCGGAAAAGCAGTGTTTGCTTCGGGCAAGGGTGCATTGCTGTTTAAAAAGTCAATAACCGGTTGCAGGTTCTGTTGAGGAAAAGGAAAATCGGCTTTTACGTAATCAACAGGACATAGTATTTGATTGGGTTGCATAAAAACAAGGTAGTTAATAGTTACAGTTTACCACGCATAGGGTACATAGTCTTTCAAAAAATGACCAAACAAAGGCAGGCCGGGTTGGGCCAGTCCGCTTACAATAGGATCATAAACTCTTGCCATACCATCGGTTTCATCGAGCGGTGGCACAAAGCCTTCTTCCTGATAGATGCGTTCTTTATCGGGATGCGGATTTTCCTGGGTGATCCAGCCCGTATCTACACTATTCATGAATATACCGCTCAATGCATAATCCTGTGCCGAGGTGCGGGTCATCATATTGAGCGCAGCCTTAGCCATATTTGTATGCGGATGAAAGGGCGTTTTGGAAGAACGATTGAACTGGCCTTCCATGGCCGATACATTTATAATAAATTTCCTTTCGAAAGGTGATCTTACCATCATCTCTTTCAATTGGCTGTTCAGCATAAACGGCGACGTTACATTCACCAACTGGGTTTCCAGCATTTCCACCGGCGGCACATCTTCCAGCAGCAATTTCCAGCTGTTGCTTGCTCTTAAATCTATTTGCTGGCCATCTTTATCGTATTGATTAGCGGGGAACATGGTTTCGGCCTCATAGGGCAGCAGGTGTTGCTCCCAATGGCCCAACTGAAACTGGAATACCGTTGGCGATACCAGGCATTGTTGCAGATTGGCGGGCAGGGCCTGCACGCCGCTTTGCTCAAACTCGAACAGGTGTTTATAAAACTCAGCCGGCCGTTTTATAGTTTGCGCGGCATTGTTGATAATAATATCAAGATGTGTTTCCTGCTCCTGCAGGAATTTTATAAAACTCCTAACCTGTACCAGGTTTCGCAAATCGAGTGAAACAATTTTCAGCCGGTGTGCCCAGTTTGCAAAATCTTTTTCTTCACCAAACCGCATGGCGCAGTCATTGGCAAACCGGGTGGTAACCCATACTTTGGCGCCATCGCGCAACATGCGTAATGCAGTAAGGTAACCGATCTTTATTCTTCCACCGGTTATCAACGCTATCCGGTCCTTCAAATCGGCCGTTTGTTGCCGGCGGATATAGTTAAGCTCAGCGCAGTTTGGACAAAGCTGGTGATAGAAAAAATGAACTTTTTTGTAAGAGGTTTTACAGATATAACATTTCTGATATCCGGCCAGCTCGAGCGAGGCAGTAGTATCAAAACTTTTTTCGTCATTGGGCAGCTCATATTTCTTATGCAATACAGTTTGGGTTAATACCAGTTTCTTATTGTATTGCTTCAACAGGTCTTGTTGCTGCGAGAGCTTCTTTACTTTTTGCGGTGACAGCAATTCAGTAGAAGTGATCAGCGGTTTTATTATTTCTTCAACCCGGTGTTGCTTGTTTTCTTTTTTGGCCCTTCGGTACAACTTGGTCACCAGGCCTTTCAACATATGTGTATCCAGCGATTGCTCGGGGTCGCGCGATAATACCTGTAATACTTTTATACAGGCATCCCATTCCTCGCGGGTAAACTCATTTTTCATAGTTCGGTTTGTGTAAGGTTATGCGGTTGTTTTCATAGCGCTCCGCAACAGCGCTTCGGTTTCTACATTTGAAAATTCTTTCATTAACATTTCTTCCAACTGCTCTATTTCATCAACCACTATTGAATTTTTCCGCTTGCCAAAATACAAGCTATTTTCTATTGGTGTATAACCTTCCCATATTTTTGTTATGTGGCCTTCGGCAAATGCTTCGCGGCAAAGAAATTCAGGCAACACCGCCAGGCCTTCTCCTTCGCTCAAACACCTGATGATAGAGAATTTGTTTGGCAGAATATAATTTGGGAAAAAATCAGGTTGTTGTTTGAAATTTTCTTCCCAAAACTTATTTAACAACTTAAGATCAGAGGCGGTGTTATACCAGATCTGCTCTTTTAGCCAGTGTTTTAGTTCTTCAGTTGTAATGGCATTAAAATCGGGCAGCGTATTTACATCAACTTTCTTACCAGCCACCAACACTAGTTTTTCTATAGTAAACGGCTCAAAAGTAAGTAAGCGATTGTCGCTTACCGTTGAAGTTAGTATTAAGTCAAGCGCCCCTTTTTCGAGCGACTGGGTAAGCTGATCGTTTGCCTCAAACTCCATAATTAAATTGAATGGCAGGTGCGGAATATGTTTCTCCAGCGCCTGCTGAAAGGTTTCTACACACATACCAACGGCTACGGTAGCCCTATCCTGCCCCGCCTTCTTTTTAAAACGGGTCTCAATATCTTCCAACCCTGTTAATAACGTAATCACCTGCTGGTACAGTTGATGCCCTTTTTCAGTTGGTACCATTTTACGGGCGGTACGCTCAAACAGCGGGAAGCCGGTATACGTTTCCAACGCATTTAAATGAAGCCCTACCCCGGGCTGCGTCATATAAAGATGTTTGGCCGCCCCACTCATTGTTCCGGTTTCATAAATGGCCTTGAACGTCCGGAACCACTCAAAATTCGACTGCATTTATAATTAAATTTATACTTAAAGCAAATTTAAGTTATTTTTCTTATACCTATTCCCCTTCTAATTTTGTATCCGTAAAGCAAAAACAAAGAATAAAAATGAAAAAGATATTCGTAATCAATGGGGGACAGGTATTCGCACACTCACAGGGCTTGTTTAACAAAACGCTGCTGGAGCTAGATAAAGCATTCTTTACCAATGAGAAAGGCTTTGAATTTAAGTATACCGACATAAACGAGGCCTATGACCTCGACGAGGAAGTACAGAAATATGTATGGGCCGATGTGATCATTTACCATTTTCCCGCCTGGTGGATGGGCATGCCTTACGGCCTGAAGGAATATATTGATAAAGTATTCACCGCCGGGCATCGTACAGGGCTGTATTACAGCGATGGCCGTAAGTTAGATAACCCGGCCATTAACTATGGCACAGGGGGCATGTTGCAGGGCCGGCAATATATGGTAACCACTTCATGGAATGCACCTGATACTGCTTTTACCCTGCCCGGTGAATTTTTCAAAGAACGCAGTGTTGATGACGGCATCCTGTTCGGATTTCACCGCATGAATGAATTTGTAAGTTTACAGGCACTGGAAAGTTTTCACTTTCATGATGTGGAGAAGAACAACAATGCCGAGAAAATGAAAGTGCATACAGCCAATTACCTCAAACACCTGAATAAAGTGTTTCAGTTGCAACCAGCTGAACTGAATTAAATATAGAACCCCGACGATACTGCCGGGGTCTAACATTTTATTTGTTTTTTTCCTGATCTTTCGGTGCCCGGTAGTTGCACTCGAAATAAATATAACCCAATATACAGGCAGCTGAAACTATACCATAGGCGGCAGCGCCGCCCGAAAGTCCGTAATTAGTGGATGTTGAATTTTCTGCATACCTGCTTATGTATCCAATGGAAACAAGGAACAAAATAAAAAGAAAAGATTTGATGATTACAGGTTTCATTGATCAGTTGTTTATAAGGTTTACGTGTAAATATAAAAAAGGTCTATCTCACCAGCGTAACAGTTCCTTTCTTTACAAAAGCTTCGCCAGTAGGGCAATGCACCTGAATCACATATACATATGATTCGGTAGGTTGTGGAATACCGTTAAAAGTGCCATCCCATTTTGATGAAGCATCGGCCGGAACAAAGTTTTTGCGCTCAAATAGCTTAATGCCAAAGCGATTATAAATTGCCATATAGTCCACCCGCGAAATGCCTTTTACGCTAAATACGTCATTTCTTCCATCACCGTTTGGCGTGAATGCATTGGGTATTCGAACATACACTTCGCCACAAGCTATTTTAACCAGTACCTCATCTTCGGCTTCGCAGCCTTTTTGTGTTGCTACTTTTATAGTATACCGGGTGTCTGCTTCGGGCCGGCATACCGGCGAAGCACAATTGGTACAATTTAAATAAGTGCCCGGTGTCCACCGCCATCTTGTTACATTACTGCTTACCACAGGCTTCAGTTGCACATCTTCGCCCGGTTTTAATTCTACATCGGACCCGGCCTCTACAGTGGGTAATGGATTTACCGTAATAACTACCGAGGCGGTATCGGTAAAGCAATTGTATTTATCGGCCCCTACTACTGTATACTCAGTTGTTTGTTTGGGCGCTGCTATAGTTGCAGCAGCGCTGGTATTACTTAAACCATCGGTGATATTGATCCACGTAAACAGATCGGTGCCGGTAGCTCTCAATTCAATTGTTTTGCCCTCACAGATCTCAGCCGGTGGTGACACCTGTATGGTAAACGGATGTTTAACAGTGAGTGTATAATCAGTAGAACCACTGCAGCCATTCCCATCAACACCTGTAACATGGTAAGTAGTGGTTTGCGGCGGCGTTGCCAGCGGAGCACTGCTTTGCACATCGCTTAAACCCGTGCCGGGCGACCAGGTATACGTATTGGCGCCGCCAGCCGATAATTGAAATGGTTTTGATAAACAGGCAATGCCATTGGCCGGGTTTACGGTGATCACCGGGTTGGGATGAATAACCACCTTATCGGCTATACCCGCATTTTGCATACAACCATTTGAATCTATCACTAATAAAGTTGGCGAGAATGTACCCGGTTGCGCATATACATGCGATACATTATTGTTCCTCACCTGCGAGGTTGTACCATCGCCATAATCCCAGGTAAAACCTTTTGCATGAAGGCCCGCTAAGCTCCAGTTCATGGTAGCACCGGGACAACCTTCTAATCTACCAATTGGCGATGTTGTAAATGCAGGGGTTGAAATGTTTATTGAATCAACGTAACGCAATATCTGTCCGCTGGGATCTTTTGCAGTAAGGGTAATATAATATTTACCTGCTTTATCATATACGTGGGTAGTATTGCGCATATGACCGGCTGTGGTGCCGTCGCCAAAGTTCCAACGAATGCTATCTACATTACTAAATGGTACACTAAAATTAACCAGCATGGGCAGGCAATTGTTTTGCCCTATTAATGTGCTGGTATAACTAAGCCAGCTATTGACAGTTATCATAAGGGTATATTCACTTGAACAACCGGTAACCGGGTCAGTAGCTGTAAGTTTAACATTGTATTTTCCCGGGTTTATAAATGTATGTTGTGGCGAATTAAGGGTAGACTGACCGCCATCGTCAAAGTCCCATTTATATGTTGCCCGGTAATAACCATAATCGTTTGTATTGTTATAGAAATACACGGTAGTATTAAATGGAATAACGGTGTTACTTGCAGAAAAGGCAGCTTGTGGCCCGTTTACTCTTGCATAATTGGAAGCCTGGGAAGAGCTAAGTGTACAGCCTGCTGCATCGGTCACCCTTAATGTTACATTATAATTTCCCGGGCCGTTATAGGTATGATTTACCGTGCCGCCCTGTTGGTTTGAAACGGCTTGACCATCGCCCCAAAACCACTCCCATTTTACTATGCGGTTTCCGGTATTAACCTTTGAGGTATCCTCAAATTGAACAGGAGTATTAAAGCAAACATTGCTATTGAGAATGCGGAAACCGGCCTTGCTGCTATTTACCACCAGCGGAATATAATTTGTTGTATCGAGGCAACCGTGCAGCGATTCCTGCAATATCATTCGCAAACCGGTTTTACCAGGCACGAAATTAGATAACTTACCGTTGTGTTGAAACCGATTTACAATATTATTACCGGCATCATTGGTTCCACTAAAAGTTGAGCCATCACCGTATTCAATTTTATTAAAATAAAAGTCTGCAGTATACGATTCATACGGTGTTCGCGGCAGGTTGGTTAATGTAAAATCAAAAGCATCATTAGAACAAACCTGCATTTTAGGCGCGCTAAGTACAGGCGATGGCTTTAGGTAAACATAAACGGATCCCGAATCTGTTACAGTACATTGCCCTTTTGTAACTGTGAGTTTTACAGTATATTTTCCGGTAGCGCTGTACCTGTGTTTTAGCTGAGGCACATCGGTATTGAAAGTGGTGGTTTGCCCATCACCAAAATTCCATACCCATTTTTCAGCATTACCCGAAGCCTGGCCAAATGTTACTTCATCGCGTACATCACATGAGTTTGCTATGTTATTGATAGCTGGAACAGGGCCCAATACGGTTATATAATCAACCTTGGTGACCGTATCGGCGCATCCATTGTTATTGGTAATAAGTCTGATAGTATACGTACCTATGCCGGGAAACAGGTATGTAAATATGTCGGCATAATTGCGGCCAACCGAAATGCCATTTACATACCAATACTGATCAACATACGTTGATGGTGGGGCATTTGACTTACCTTCAAAGACCACCAGGTTACCACAGACCGATGTGCCGGTGCGGGAAGTGAACGAACCCCGGTAAGTTTCCCTTATATCAATAGAGTTATAAAAATAAGCAATGCCATTACATCCATTGTCTGCTACAAATTCAAGTCTTACCGAATGCGAGCCAACCGAGGTAAATGTATAAGTAGGCTCAGGGTCTGTTGAAATAACGCTGTTATCAAACACCCACTTATAACTAACAATATTACCAGGATAAGGTCTTGCTTTAAAACTAAGCGTAACAGGGCCACAAACCGAAATATTACGATTTTGGTATTGGGGCGTTGTGCAATCGATGGTTGCCGAAGGCGCTCTTACTTCTATACTATTAAAAGCCGTTTTCGAACAGCCTGCCGCATTGTATACCCGAAGACCTACATATGTTGCCGTGGAGGTATTATAAGTATGGTTTACTACTTTGGTAGTGGCATCTGCCTTCCCCATGTAACCATTATAGGTGTCTAAATCCCATTCCCAGGCTACCGCATCGGCGGTGGTATCTTTAAACTCTACCCGCCCCGGTGGACCGCACAAGTCTTTCAGATCAATTACAAAACCATTCAGTTTTGGCGGATCATACACTGTAAAGGAACGGGTTACCTGCTGTACGCAGGTGCCGTAGGTGGCGGTAAGCTTTATAGTATGTGCACCCGTTGTATTATAGGCGTTGGTGAAGTCTTTGCTCCAGTAATTATTATATTGAACGCCGTCGAGCTCCCAATCAATACGGGTTGGGTTGGGCGAACAGATGCCACTTATGCTTGTATTTACATCTTTGCAAATAAGCGCAGGCACCTGTACATCCGTTGAAAAATTAGCTACGTTTATAGAATTGCTTTGTGTTTTTGTAACCGAACATCCATCGGCATTGGTGGCCGTTAGCTTTACAGTATACGCCCCTTTTTTATTAAAAGCGTAGGAAGGGTTTTCGGTAGTAGTAGTTTGTCCGTCGCCAAAATCCCACAAATAAGTCAATGGTACCTGGGCCTTGCTTTTATTGGTGAATTGTATGGGATCGCTTACATCACATAAAAACTGTTTGTTGGCTTCAAAATCGGCTGAAATGGAAGGCAGAACAGTTATAAGATTGTCCTTTACTACTGAGTAATGACAGCCATAATTATTCTTTACCGTAAGCCTTACCGTTGCAGGCTGTACATTGCTGTAAGTATGATTGATAGATGCAGAAGATGTTTGACCTGTATAGCCGTCGCCATAATCCCAATAGTAGCTGGCAACATAACCACTGCCTGGTTGTGCATTGGCAGTAAACCGCACATCTACCGGCGAACAACCTTTTACAACACTGGCAGTAAAATCGGCACCCGGCTTTTTGTACACTTCAATTTGCATGGTACGGGTTGAAGTTTGGGTGCCCTGGGTCACTGTTAAAGTAACCGTATAAGGCTGCTCCTATATAAATATGGCTGCCGGGTTGGGTAGTGTGGAAGTGTTACCGTTCCCAAAATCCCAACGATACATGGCTCCGCTTATATTGCCTGTGCTGGTATTTGTGAAATTAACCGTAAGTGGCGTACATCCCCCCGTTTTATCGACCCTGAAGTTTGCTTGTAGCTGTGCGTTTAAAGAAGTAGAAATAATAACACCTGCTATTAAACAGGCAAGTGCATATTTTATTTGGGTGTTCAACAAAACGGGTAGCATTCGATTAGGGTAAGTATGGTTTTAGCCTACTAAAAATACTCACATAAAATTAAACTGCTGTTTTATTTAACCCACTAATATGATAACTGTGCAGATTTAGCGCATAGGTGTGTTATTTAACCAATAAGCGTGCAACAAATTAATATTTTTAAATAACTGTTTTTACTCCGGGGGTAAGAAAAACTGTTTTACCGCTCACATTTTTACTGGCCGCAATCTTTTCATGAAGCGTTTTCTCCTTTTCTCTAAAATGGCTCCAGCCCTTGTAATGAATAGGGATTATTTTTTCGGGCTTCAATACTTCGGCTGAGCGTAACAGATCGGTGCTGTTCATAGTATACCGGCCCCAACCGGTTAAATATCGAAACTCAACAGAACCCAAATGAAAAATACCTATATCTATCTTGTACATACGGGCAACCTGTTCTATTCCTTTAAAATAAACCGTATCGCCCGAAATATAGATCACCCCGTTTTGCTGCCCGTCGAATTCAATTACAAAGCCTATTACCTTACCGGCCAAAAACTCAGGCACCCACCAGGGATGGTGTTGCGCCGGCGTTGCCGTTATCTTTAGCCCCGGTACTTTAGGTGTATCTATTTTATAACTTTCCCAATCATTTAAACCGGTAACACCTTTTATTGCGCGTTCTGCCGGTTTGGTTGAAATAATGAGCGGTACCGTTTGTGCAAACTTCTTTCCATTATCATCGAAATTGTCTTTATGCTGGTGGTGGCTCAACAAAACCAAATCAACATCGTGCAACTTATCTATGGTAATAGCAGGGTTGCCCGTTTTGCGCGAGAAGGTGCCCGAGCCATGGTAATATAATTTACCGGCCTTATCAAGAGTTGGGTCGGTTAGTATTTTATAACCATTGAGCTCGAGCAATACACATGCGGTATCTATATGGGTAATATTGATGGTCATCTTTCACGTAATTGATTAAATACGCTTTAGCCAATCGAGAATATAATCTGCATCGCCTTCCCAACCCGGTTGTCCTAATACAAAGTGGTTTCTGCCGGCAAACTCTTTGTATTCGATAATAGAACCGTTGTTCTTTTTATACTTATTATAGATCCTTCGGCTTAAATGCGCAGGTATAATGGTGCCTTCCGTTCCTGCTGTTAATAACAATGGCGGATGTGGTTTATTAAAATCAACTTTGGCATCGGAGGTCAATGCACCCCGGGCCACTGTTTTTGATTCGGGAATAGTGAATTTATCCCAGGCTGCCTTTTGCTCTTCGTACGGCATACCATTTACAAAGGCATACTGCCAGGTTTTGAACGACATGAGGTATGTTTTCTTCAATGAAGTACCAATACCCAATACGCGCCAACCGGCTTTTAAAAAGGAGAACTCATATGGTATTACCCCCATTGGCGGCACCGAATGTATAGCTACTGCGGCAGCTGCGAGGTCTCTGTTACAAATGATCTGGGTTATCATGCCACCCAGCGAATGACCGATTACGATAGGTTTCTCAGGAAAACTTTTTACAATGCCAATGTAATGATCGACCAATTGCCTGAAAGTAAGCGTAGCAAGCTCAACATCGTTGGGCTGTTTAGCCCGTAACGAGGCGGCCGTGCCAGTCTTATAAGGCCATGCCGGTGCAATGGTGTTGTACCCTCTTTTTTCAAAGTATATACGCCATTCGTCCCAACAGGCACTGGACACAAATGCCCCGGTTACAAAGACGATGTTTTTTGTAGTGATCATGGATCTATGAGTTTTTGATGGTTAATCAATGCGCAGTACCGTACTTTATATTGTTGATTATAAAAGCATGTATATAGGTGGCTATCATTTCGGGAAACTGGTGTTGCGGGCCATGGCCGGCGCGGGGTATAACCACCACCTGTGTGGTTGGCAGCTTCCTGTTCAGCTCGAACCAGTTCTCGGGCGGAAAACATATTTCATGATCGCCTGAAATAACAAGAATGGGAATAGTTGTATTGGTTAGTTTTTCTAAGGCCTTGTATGGGTCCTGCACATAATCAACACCGCCTTTGCCATAGTGCTGTAATTGATCGAGCGCCACCAGCGTATCTTTATCAATGGTCCTTTGCGCTATACGGTCGTGGCTTTCCTTTGCCGTTTTTCTACTCAGTTCTGAAATGGGTTCAAAGAACAGAATGATCTCATCGTCGAAATCATTTACCGGTTTATAGGCGGTTGCTTTAAAGATCTCCTCCATATCGTGGCTTACCTTGCCAGGGGGCCTTGTACCTATGAGTATTGTTTGGGAAACAAGTTCAGGAAATTCGGTAGTCACTATCTGTGCCACCCAACCGCCAAACGACCAGCCGCCCATAATGATCTTATCGAACTTTAAATAGGCAGCCAGATCAATTACATCACCGGCAAAACTTTTTATATTCGTATGGGGCGTACCTTCTGATGAGGCATGACCGGTATAATTAAAAATGATCACCTGGTAGTGTTTGGCCAGTTCATCGAGGAATAAGGGGTCCCAGTCATCGAGCATCCCCCGGAACCGTTGGCACAGGATCATGGGGTATCCCTGCCCTATTGACCGGTACGCTATTTTTTTTCCGTTTACTTCTGCGAATTGTGTGCGGGCATTGGTGGCATTTACTTCCATAGCAATTAATTTTTTGATCAATCCATCGCTATCAAAATTAGTCTGCCGCTGTACCTTAATCAATAGTTAAATGGTGCTACTGCTTATACATTTCGGTAATGCCCTGTTTTAATACCAAGCTTTTTTAATTTTGAGTTAAGCGTTGAGGCATGAATATTCAACAGCTCTGCAGCACCACCTGTACCTGATACTTTTCCATTACATTCTTTTAAAGCGGCTATTATATTGCTCCTTTCATTTTCTTCAATGGTCTTTACTTCTGCGGGGCCTGGCAGCAATGGTATTTTGGGTTGCACGGGTAGGGAAATATCGTCTATAAAATGCCCTTTTGTAAACAGCATCGATCTTTCAACCAGGTTCTCCAGCTCCCTGATATTTCCGGGCCAGTTATACTTCATTAATTTTTCCAATGCCATACCCGAGATATCGCTTACCTGTTTATCCAATTTCTGATTAAAGGCCTGCATAAAGTAAGCGATCAAAAGCGGAATATCTTCTTTTCGTTCACGCAGGGGCGGTACTATTATGGGGAATACATTTAGCCTGTAATAAAGGTCCATACGAAATCGGCCTTCTGAAATATCTTTCTCCAGGTTTCGGTTGGTAGCGGCAATAATGCGTACATCTATTTTCAGGGTTTCTCTTCCGCCTACCCGTTCTATTTCTTTTTCCTGCAAAACCCTTAACAGCTTTACCTGTATCTCTGGCGGCATTTCGCCTATTTCATCCAAAAAAATGGTACCGCCATTTGCCTGTTCAAACTTGCCGATCCTTTTTTCCAATGCACCGGTAAAAGCGCCCCGCTCATGACCAAATAACTCCGATTCAATAAGCGTTGCCGGCAATGCCGCACAGTTTACTTTTACAAATGGTTTTAATTTTTTTGACGACAGGTCATGAATACATGCGGCGATCTTTTCTTTGCCGGTACCGCTTTCGCCCAATAGCAACACAGAGGTTTCGGCTTTGGCAACTATCAAAACAGCATCGAGTACCAATTGTAACGACTGGCTGTTTCCAATGATGTTCTTAAACTCGGGCACCCGCGAATGATCGGCCAGTTCGGCCTGTGCCTGTTCGTGCATTTTTTGGGAAGCAAGGCTTTGCTCGTGCAAATACCAGGCAATGTCAACAGTAACCAGAATATCTTTTTCCCTGAATGGTTTTACCAGAAAGCCGTATGGTTTTGTAACCTTGGCTTCATCGAGGGTTTTCTTATTTGAATTGGCCGAGAGGTATACAAACCCGATCTTCTTTTCGCCCAGCTTTTTTGCCAGGTCAATGCCCGTTAGGTTACCCTGTAAAAAAATATCGATCAATACCAGGTCGGGTTTTTCGTTTTCAACAATTTCCAATGCTATTGGTACCGATCGGGCAATAGAACATACTTCATAACCTGCTTTTTCCAGTATCAATTGCAGGCTATCTGCTTCAATAAATTGATCTTCTACTATAAGAATCTTCTTCATCATGAATTAAGTTCTCCTGTTTTTTTTCTTGCCTTTCGTGGTTCAAATGAAAACAACTCTTCCTGAAATTCTACGGTGATCTTTGTGCCATATGAATTGTCAATGCTGAAATCGCCGCGCACATCATCACTCAATCCTTTCATCAATCTCAACCCCAGCGAATCGCGTTGCATTTTATTCCAGTTATCGGGTATGCCTATACCATTATCGGCAATGCACAGTCTTATTCTTTTATCAGCTACTCGTTCCATACCAATGGTTATTTCACCGCGCCGGCCACCGGGGAACGCGTACTTGATAGCATTGGTAACTGCTTCATTTAATATTAGCCCAACGGGAATGGCCTTTGAAATATCGAGGTGAATATCCCTTATATCGGTAGTGATCTGTATTTGGTGTTTTATATCAAAACCATCGCGCAGGTATTGGAGCAATTCAGGTAAATACAACATCATATCGATGTTGGTTGAATTTTCGTTCTGATACAGTTTCTGATGTATGAGCGACATGGCATATACGCGGTGCTGGCTGTTTTGAACAGCCTTTAACGCATCGTCTTTCAGGTATGCTGACTGTGATTGCAGCAGGCTCATAATAGTGTGAAGGTTATTCTTTACGCGATGGTGAACTTCTTTCAACAACCATTCTTTCTCTTCGAGTAAGTGTTCAAGGGTAAGATTCTTGATACTTATTTCCTGATTGTTCCTTTGTTTAACACGGTATTGATTATATAGCAAGCCAAGAATGATAAAAAGCAGCAGGATGCCTACTAAAGTTACGTCTTTCAGCCAATTTGCCGTCTGTAATTTTGCCTGTTTAAGCTGGTCTTGCTTTGAAAGCAGTTCCAGGCGTTGTTGTTTTAATAATATGTCTTTATCCTTTTTAGCCGATGCGGTGCTTAACGCCTGAATGTTCTGTTCTTTGGTTAGTGAGTCGTAGCTGAATTCCAATTGCGCCTGCTGCATACGTTGCCTTTGTAATTGCGACAAATTGGTAAGCAATAAAATATCCTGTTCTTTGATCCTGATATCCTTATCTTTTTTCTCGGTTTCGTATTTGATCTGCAGCTCGCGGTTTTCCCGCACTTTGGCCTCCTGGTAGCCTACTTCATCAATTTCCTTGTTACGCATTAAATGCTGCATGGCCAGCAAATGATTGCCTGCTGCGGAATCAGATTTAAATAACATAAAATAAAAATGTGCTGAATTGGCAAAGAACCCTGAAGCAAGACATTCATCTAATAAAGGTTTGGCTTTGACGTACCGGCCACATTCAATATACAGTTGCGCAAGGTGCTTTTTGGCGTCCATTTGATTATACGGCATGTCCTCCCGCTGATACCTTATTAAATTCAGAAAATGTACTTCTGCAGAATCATATTGCTTAAGGACCCGGTAACAGGTCCCCAGCGCATCTTCCACATTCCTCTTATCCTGATTAGTACGGGGTGCGTAAGCCTGACATTTTTCAAGTACCTGGGCTATGCCATCCCTTGCACGGCCCATTTTGGTCAGGGCTTCTGCATGTAAAAAACCAAGCTCAAATATTACACTCGATGGCTTTTTTTTATCATAACTGTATGCCAGGTCGTAATACTCAACAGCTCTTTGAAACTGCCCTATTATCCGGTAAGTAAAACCCAATTTGTGATACAACGAGGAAGCTGATGACAGGTCGCCGGTATTCTCCATTGCCTTTACCGCTTCTAACTCGTAATACAGCATTCTGTTGAAGCTATTATTTAAAGCCTGCACAGTTATCAGGCGGTCGTAGATGTATTGTAATTTTGTGAACCCCTTTGTTTTACAAAATGCTATCGCTTCCAGGAAATATTTTTCAGCTATATCCGTCTTATACTGATGCAAATAAGCCTCGCCCAATTGTATCAACAGTCTCAATTCACGTTCGGGCAGTTCGCCAGGCTTTTTGCCATGCCATTCTTTATCAATGCCTGTAACAGCACTGTCTAACACCTTACCATTGGCATCCCAGTTTCCAACAGTAGAATATACATTGCCGGTTATAATAAGCGCTGCATGGTAACCATCGGTAAAATTAAACCGCATGGCCTGTATACGGGCTTTGTTAGCATAGTCCATAGCCTTGTTTACATCTACCAGCTCCTCACCGGGTAATAAAAGATAATATTGCCCCAGTAGTAGTAAGATCTCGATCTGCACAATTCCGGGTTTGCTTTTTTCCAGTTGGGTCAGTAACTCAGCCTCGTCGCCTGGTACAGGCAGTCTTAACCACGGCACGTTCTGTGCATGAACCTGCAAATAAAATGCGGTCAAAAAAAGAAGAAAGATTCTCTTTTTCATAGCAGTTGGTTTTGGTAGCTATGTAATAGTGGTATTAACTTAACATGAACTTTTGCAGTATTCAGGCCTCCACTTCGTTCATCCCTTAAAGATAGATCAAAACTTTTATCAAAATGCAATTAGCGAAATATCGCTAATTCGTGAAATGTCGCTATTAATTCCAGCACAACGTCTCTATAACACTTGTCAAATCAACACCTTATACAATGGCATATCTATTGTCATCTGTATACCTGAACTCAACTACTTAATCATAAACTTACTGCCATGAACACCGCCATCCTGTTCGCCAATTCAGTAGCCCCCCATATTCTGACCAACGATAACAGCCTTCATTTTGAGATCAGTTTAATTGAAAGCGCAAAGCCCGCTTATACTACCAATATCACTGCAAAAAAGATCAATCATTTTGAAATGCTGCTCATTCAAAAGGGCAACGGTTCCCTGCAGCTCGATGGGCAGGATCATATGCTTGCAGAAAACAGCACCTATTGCATCTTTCCCGGCCACTTCAGAAAAATGCATTTTGCGCCCGGCACCGAGGGCTATTATATTTCTTTTGCCACTGAATTTCTAAGACTCTCAGAAGGATATAATAACAGCGCGGCCTGGATGGAGCAATATAATAATGTGGCCGCCACTGTTCTTTACAAACAGACCATGCCCGAGCAGGAAGCCATTGCCCGAAAAATGCAATGGGAATACAATAACAGCCTGGATAAACGGCAGGAACTATTGAAAGGACTTTTGAATATTTTTCTGCTATACTTTTCGAGAAACCTAATTAAACCTGTCATCAACGAAACTCCCAACAGGGAAAAAGAACTTGTCAATAAATTTGTCGGGTTGCTGAAAAAGAATTTTTATACCAAGAAATTTGTAAACGACTATGCGGCGCTGCTTTCGGTGACACCCAATTATCTGAACCGTACAGTTAAAAAAATTACCGGTCACCCCACCAGTTATCATATTCAACAGCAAATTATTCTGGAAGCTAAACGGCAGGCCATTTACTCATCAGAAAGTATGAAACAAATTGCCTATGGCCTGGGTTTCGATAACCCGGCCCATTTTAGCAAGTTCTTTAAAAACAATTGCGGGGTGAATTTTACTGAGTATAAAAGCCAGTTGCAAAGGGTGTAAATCATCTTTTATTAATGCGCATATACAACCCTACCTCCCCAATAAAAACAATATCATCGTACCTGATGTTCAGGTAGTCGCGGCCGGTGTAGGCATGTATAAGAAAACCAACCTCATTGGTAATGGAAGGCATATAGGTTAGGTATGCATGGCAGCCGAAACGGTATTTATTTTCGTATGGGTAGTTACTCATATCGCCCACAATATATTCCATATCGGTCCTGAATGAGAATTGCCGTTGCTTGGCGACCTTTTTAGTTGAAGTGCTTAAAATAGAATTACGGGTAACCAGCTTTGAGGCCCGTAACCATTGAAAACTGAATAAGGCCCTATGTTTTCCATAGCTGTAGTATTGTGCCGGGTTGAACCCCAGCGGGCCGCTGATATCAATTTCCCTTTGCCAGCCAACAGCGGCCGACAACACATGTTCTCTTACCGAAACATGCGCCACATTGAAAAGCGCCCGTAAATAATTGGTACTAAAATCGCCCGAGCGGTAATTATTCCGCTGATTGCCTTCATCGTCCTGCATAAAAAATGAATCGGCATGCCCGTTTGAATAATGGTGCATTTGCACCGTTAACCAGGCATTGGTTGAACGGTCTTTTATTAAACTGGCTACAGGCGTAAGCAACAGATCGAGCCCCAAACCAAACCTGTTATTGGAGGGTAACAGCGGGCTTGAACTATCGCGTGTAAGCCGGGGTGTTATGGCTACATCAAATGTTAAACGCAGCCTTTGCAACCACCCGGGGTTATAATATTTTCCCCGGTGAATAACAAAGCGGTTGGTAAAATTTCCTTCCAGCCAATATCCTTTTTTCCCTTCTCCATCTCTTAAGGGGATCTTTCTTTTTTTAACAGGTTCTATATGAGGATAAGCCAGGTACATCAACGGATCGTGGTTCACAAGCAGTTGATTATAGCGGTCCATGGCAAAATTGGGCGAAGAAGTTGACAAAGAATCGGGCGACCATAAATTATGCTGCGCCTGTGCCAGTACAGGAGCAAGCAAACAAACAATAACAAATAAACGGTTCATTTTTTTATGAGTTATACATGGGGAACATATTGCATCGATCGCGCATTTGTTTCTACAGTGAGGGGGCAAAAAATAGCAGCCTTTCCATGTCAGGCTGCTATTCTTGTAGATAGGATAAACTATGACTCTCAACTACAATTACGAGAGCCGCTGCTACTATAGATCTTAAACTATTTCAATCCCCACAATTCAACTTCCGCTTTGGAAGTTCCTGATCCCGTAACAGTTCTATATACAAAGGTTACATTCTTTATTTCGTGGTCCTTGTTCTTAAGCTCTATCACCCTGCTTTCTTCACCGGTCTTCAATTCTGATGCCAGCGCAATATCTTCTGTGGTACCGCCTTCATACGCCACCTGCATATTCTCTATATGAACAGGCGCATCTTTAACTTTTACCTTTAGCGATTTAAACTTGTCTTTCCCTATTAATATAAACTTATCCTTATCGGTACTAAAGTCAACTTTTGCATCACCGATCTTGTTCCAACCCGGTTTATTTTTTGTAATAACCTCGGGCTTTTGTGCATGTAGCGCAGTAAATGTTAGAAATGTGGTCATTAGAAACAAAATCATTCTTTTCATGGTAACTCCTTTTTTACGTGAAATAATGTGTTCACTTGTTAGAGTTATATGATCAGCAAAATCTGTTCCCTGTGAAAAATGGGTAATGGCATTGCAACATTGAGATAACGTTCATCTAAAAACTAAATGGTGTTGTTTACTAATATAATGAATATGGGAACGCCTGAACCGGCTAATAAGGTTGAGTTACCATAAATAAAAAAACCTGCAGCGTGGCCATTACTCATAACCAGCTGCAGGTATTTTATTCCGGAGGTTCGGTATTATTTAGAGTAATAGTTCAGCACCATATACTCATTTTTTGATTTATTCTTTACTCCCAATTGCATAGTGTGTTCTGTTAGCGTCAACACCTTTAAACTATATAAATTTCCCGCATCTGTAGGCGTATAGGAAACGCCTAATACAGTAGCGTTACTGGTAGTTAGCATTAATGTATTTACATCAAAAAAGTATGTACCAGATTCTGTATTAACGCCTGCAACTCCTTTATGATCTGTTGTTAAATAGGGCCCGCCTTTCAAACTAAAGGTCATAAAGCCATAATCTCTTTTTTCTGCCGCCCAGGTATCGTTCAGGTAATTGGGCTCATACTTCCAGCATAAAGGATCTGATTTATCTGAACATTGGGGCCAGATAATACTTTGGCCGTCGGCTGCTTTGGTACTTGCCACATTGTTGCCACCCGCAAAAAAGATGGGGCTCTTAAAGTAAATCTGACTTCCGGCTGCATCTGCATCCAGCATCCAGGTTTTTTCCTTTCCGGGTCCGCCGGTGAGTAGGTTCCAGAGCGGGTCATTCACATAGTTCAAATTATCCCTGGTTACATGAAGGGTAATGGGATCCAGCTCTACCAACCCCGCACCGGTTACAGCTGTGCGTTTGATCACGTAATCACCTTTAAACGCATAACGCACTGTATCTACCTGGTGAGTTGATGTACCGGTTGCATAATTCCAATAAGGTTCAATCTTGTCAGTATGATTGATCAAATAAACCGTATTGCCACCTGCATCAACAGCAAGGTCCTGCTTCACTTCCATGTTTATGGCCGATTTATCGGGCAATGAGCCTAAACTGTAGTCTTTCTTTTTACAGGAAAGTATCACTGTTGACGCTATAATAATAAACAGCGTTATCAGCTTTATAAGTTTCATTGTTATTCTTTTAATGTTGTTAATGTTTTCAAATACCCTCCATCGCTC
The DNA here is from genome assembly GCA_024809215.1 of Niastella sp. OAS944. GTDB lineage: Bacteria > Bacteroidota > Bacteroidia > Chitinophagales > Chitinophagaceae > Niastella. The sequence goes on from JANUBW010000001.1 coordinate 2,320,950, forward strand.
TGTTACCATCCTGCATTTTGTTGCAATACGTTATTCGACAAAGTGATTTGTGTATAAGGTATTTGCGACAGCCCTTTGGTTTCAGTGATCTTCGATGACAGAATGGTCTTTGTTGCATTTGCACCACCATTTTGAACGGTCACCGATTCGCTAATGGCAGCTGCTGCTACGTTCACACCCTGGCGAAGCAGGTCCCAGTAACGAATACCTTCACCCGCAAATTCCAATCTTCGTTCAGCCATAAGATTTGCCTGGTTTACCGGTTTGGAATTGCTGGCGCCAAAAGCCCGCTTGCGTACGTCATCGAAATACTTTTGCGCATTGGCTGAACCCAGTTCGGCAGCCATTAACAACACGTCAGCATACCTGATAGACACGTAATCCTGGTACTGGCCAATCTGAAAGTTCGCCCCACCCAATTTTTCTGCCAGGCTTTTACCGGTAGAATCGGACATGGGAGAATATTTTTTGATATAGTAACCGGTATATTCCCGCTGATCCTTCTGGTTCTCGAAAGCAAGGTTTTCACCGGTAATAGAAGTTATAGAGGCAGTTTTGCGGGTGTCACCTGCTTCATAAGCATTCCACAGTTTTGCATTTACGGTTGCACCGCCCCAACCTGCGCCATACGGGGTAATAGTTTGAGCGCGGATGCCGTACATAACCATCCAGTGATTACCATCGGTATTGCCGTTATAATTGCTGGTATAAGTGTACTTGATGGCAAAAACAGTTTCTTTATTATCTTCTCCTGCATACTTATTAACAGATGCTGCCGGCCATAAAAAGGCAAAGCTGTCAACGAGTGCAAATCCGCCATTACTGATAACATCTTCGACATAAGTCAGTGCCTGCGTTTTTGAAAGGGAACCTGCGAGATCTACTTTATTGTAGTAACCGGTATAATACAGGAATACCCGGGCCATCAATGATTCAGCGGCCCATTTGGTAACCCGGCCATAAGTAGATTTATCCTGGCTGGCATAACCGGTTGCAGGCAGGTTGGCTGCTGCAAACTTCAGGTCTTCGGCAATCAGTTGATAAACACTGTCGGCACTGGCCTGAGGTACATTTTCCATGGTAGGCTTTGTGATCAGCGGAATATTACCCCATAACCGCACCATATCAAAATAGCAGTAGGCGCGAATAAACTTTGCTTCCGATTCATATATATTCCGCAACTTTTCACTCCCCGACCAGTTAACCTGATCTAATTTTGACAGCAGCAGATTGGCCCGGTAAATAGCTTTATAATAATTGATCCAGTTGTCGCCAAACAGGTTTTGATCAGAAGGCGAACGAAGCTTATCAAACTCGTCCATCATTTGATAACCGAATCCATCAGAATTACCAGTGCCGCCAAAAGCGTCATCAGACATTACTTCGGCCGCTACGGGCAAAGCAATACCACCTGACCACACTCGTTGTAATCCATCGTATACACCTACCAGTGCTTTCCATGCATCATTGGGTGTTTTATAAAAGTTCTGTTCGGTACCATCTTTTACCTCCTGCGTATCGAGAAAGCTTTTTTTACAGGCTGCCAGCGACAACACAATGATGATGGGTATATATAATTTAAAATTTTTCATTTCTCTTGCGGTTTTAATTAAAAGCGAATGTTTGCACCAACCATTACGATTCTTGGTCTTGGATAAAAGCCTAAGTCAACCCCCGATGAAAAGCCTTCATTATACCCAATTTCAGGGTCCATACCATTGTATTTGGTAAAGGTGAAAGCATTCAATACGGATGCATACAATCTTACTTTGCTCAGGTAATTCTTCTTAAGCAGTGCGCCAAAATCATAACCAAGGGTAATGGTGCTTATCCGCAAAAAGTCTCCATCATGAATGTACAGATCTGAAAACTGTGTCCAGTTGCGGTTATCCTCTGTTACTCTTGGTGTCTTATTCGATGAACCGGGTCCGTGCCAGCGGTCGAGGATCGCTTTCGAATAATTGCCCAGTGAACTGGATTGGTCGCGCCACGACTGAACAATTTGATTACCTGCTACACCCGATGCCTGTACCAGAAAGTCGAATCCCTTATAATCCAATGCTATATTAAAACCATAAGTGAGGTGGGGATTGGGATCACCGATCTTTGTTTTATCCTTGGCATCAATAAGGCCATCATCGTTGAGGTCAACAAAACGTACATCACCGGGTTGCGCTTCTGGTTGTATTTTATTACCCGATTTGCCAGTATAAGCATTCACTTCTTCTACAGTCTGGAAAATGCCGTTTGTTTTTAAACCCCAGAAATAACCAACCGGCTGTCCATTTTCGGCCCGGTAAAACTCGAGCGAATTAGAATACAAAAGATTGTTTTTTCCATGAAGGATGTGATCGGCTGTAGGAATATTACCGATCCTGTTTTTATTCCAGGCGCCGTTGACACCAATTGAATAATTCAGTTTGCCAATATTGTTTCGGTAATTCAATGCAAGCTCAACACCGGTATTCTTTACATCGCCGCCATTGATCACAATTGAATCTACACCAGCGGTTGCCAGCACGGGTATACCTATTATCCAGTCTTTTGTTGTTTTTACATAATAATCGAAAGTCACATTAAGCCGTTTCATCACGGTAGCATCGAATCCTATATTGGTTTGTTCAGAAGTTTCCCATTTTAACCCCGGGTTGCCCAGGCGGTTTGGATAAGCACCCTGAACAGATTGTCCTTCCGTTGGTCCGAAACTATAACCAGCATTTTGAAAACTAATGGCAGATAAATATTGATACGGAGTTACTAATTGATTACCTACCCGGCCCCAGCTTCCACGTACCTTCAGGTGATCGAGCCATGAAACAGATTGCATAAAATCCTCTGATGAGGCAATCCAGCCTGCCGATACCGAAGGGAAATAACCCCAGCGTTGATCTTGTGCAAACCGCGATGATCCATCGGCCCTGAAGGTGAGATTCAACAAATACTTCTCGCGGAAATTATATTGCAATCTGCCGAAGTACGACATCAATGCAGTTTCAGCAGGTTCTCCCGAAAGGGTTATATAGTTTGCTACGCCCACATTTTGCGCAACTGACAGATACGCATAGTTGATGTCTGACACGCGCAGGTCCCAGTTGGAACCATACATATTGCTGCTTTTTGTTTTCAGTGAAGAGCTACCGGCCATAACGCTGAAATTGTGGCCAGTTCCAACTTTGAAATCATAGCTCAGCAAATTGTCGAACTGAATGGTGCGTCCTGTACCCATCGACTGATTTACCCGACTAGTATCATTAAACGCATAAATAGACAAATGATAACTTGGTGTATATCCATGGCTTTGACTGGAGTAGTAATTCAAACCGAGACTTGAACGAAATTTCAACCCTTTAATAGGTTCAACCTGTATATACATATCGCCAAACAAACCCTGGCTGCTGTTTCGGGAGCGGGTGGTATAATCCATCGTTGCATAAGGATTGGATTCTCCCGGATTCCACCTGTCAGCAGATCTGCCCGGATACCAGCCTGCACTGTCGGCGCTGAAGTATTTGCCGGCATCATTATACATAGGCAGGAACGGACTGGTAGTAAAAGCTGCACGTAAGGTATTATTGTACTGATTATCTACCTTAATACCCCGGCTGTTTTGATAATTGAAGGTAAGATGCTCACCTACCTTAACAATGTTCTGATATAAATTGTGCTCAGAGTTTATTCTGAAATTATAACGTTCGAAATTAGAGATACCTGATCCACCAACAATACCGCCCTGGTTTGTATACCCTAATGATGAGGAATATGCCGAACCGGCGCCACCACCCTGTATACCCAATACATAGTTTTGAAAAGGAACGTCCTTATCAAACATTTTCTCCATCCAGTTGGTGTTTACCGGTAAATTATTAATGACGTCATTGGTGAAAATAGGCGCCTTGCCCGAATTGATAGCTTGTTCATTCATGATGGTCGCATACTCTTTTGCATTGAGCAGCTCGGCTTTACGGGCCACATTCTGTGAGCCATAAAACCCATCGAGCGTGATGGTAGCTTTTTGATTGTTCTTCCCTGTTCTTGTAGTAACCAGTATAACGCCATTGGCTGCCTGAGAACCATAGATGGCAGCGGAAGCTCCATCTTTCAACACATCGATGGATTCAATATCGGCCGGGTTCAGGTAGCTGATATCATTGGTTTGAACACCATCCACAACATACAGCGGAGAAAAATTACCTACTGTACCCTTACCACGAATGATCACATTCATGGGCGCACCCGGCTGGCCTGAATAAGAGGTGATCTGCACCCCCGGCGCCTGTCCCTGCAAAGCCTGCAAGGCATTGGTGGTGTTTTGTTTTTGAATGTCGGCGCCTTTAACCTGTACGTTAGCGCCGGTAACCAGTTTCTTTTTTTGTGTGCCGTAACCGATCACAATTACATTCTCCAACTGGCTTTCAGATTCATGTAACAGTATCTTCATTTCGCCCGTACCAACGGTAGCTTCCTGGGTAGCAAACCCAACGGAAGTTATTACCAGTACTTCGCCGGCTGCAGCATTAATAGCGAACTTACCGGCCATGTCGGCAACAGCGGTTCGGCTGGTGTTCTTTACCGTAACCGTTGCGCCCCCAACAGGCTCGCTGGTACGTTGACTAATAATAGTACCCTTCACCGTTGTTGTTTGCGCAAACGTGTTTGTGCTTATAAGGAATACAAACAAAATTCCCCATAGCAACAATGATCGCAGGCAAATCGTTTTGGTTGATTTCATATTTAAATGTTTAACTTAACTACGGTTTATGATCAGTTTTTTTCCTTCGTAACTCACTTCTTTACCTGCACCGGCACTTACATCCAATGCCATTGCTTTAGCCGGTGTAATAATGTTTACCCGAATAGTTCTTTTTTGTAACATGCCTTTGAACGTTCCGGTGCGATCGCCAATGGTGACCGTTTTTGTGGCTTCGTTATATTTTATTGGGATGATTGAAAACGCACCTTTTTCATAATTATAATTGGTGCCTTCATCTTCATACAAATCAAATGAGGCATCGGCGCCGGTATATACATTCAGCGTAATGGTATCGGCCGGTTTTTCTGTAGTGTATTGCAGTTCGGGACCAAAGGGAATTATAGAACCCGCTTTTACGTATACGGGCATACGACCGTATGGCGCATCGGCAGTTATTGTTTGTTTTCCTGCATACCATTTGCCGCTATACAGGTGGTACCAGCCAGCGCCCTTAGGCAGGTACAGCTGGCGGTTAGTTTGTTTGTATTCACAAACCGGGTTTATTAATAATGCCGGCCCAAACATATACTGATCGTCGATGTTCAGCACAGCGGTATCGGCAGCAAAATCCATGGCCAGCCCGCGCATTATAGTATAGTCATTATGGTAAGCGGCGCCTGCCAGTGAATAGATGTAAGGCATTAACCGGTAACGCAATTTATCGTAATACAAAAAGCTTTCATAGGCCGGGTGCGTTTCGGGCGCCAGGTTAAATACTTCGCGAAACGGAAACTGGCCATGCGAACGGAATAATGGAACAAATGCGCCAAACTGCGACCACCGTGTTACCAACTCCCGCCATTCTTCCAAACTTTCGGCATTGGGTTTTTCAAATTTCTCCGGTACTACAAAACCGCCTATGTCCATGGTCCAGTAAGGCAGGCCCGACATAGAGAAATTAACACCCGCGGTGATCTGCGCCTTCATATCGTGCCAGGTAGAACCAATATCGCCACTCCATATGGCGGCAGCATAACGTTGTGAACCGGCAAAACCCGAACGGGTTAACAGGAACACGCGTTTATCGGGATCGGTTGAACGCTGGCCTTCATAAATGCCTTTTGCGTTTTGCAAAGGGTACGCATTTAAATATTCTGCCGCACTGCCCAATGCAACCGGTGTCATTTGCAGTTTTCTTTTTTCGGGACTTACATTTGAAAGTATATCGGGCTCGCTGGCATCCATCCACCAGGCATCAATGCCCTTGGTGTAGATCTTCTTATGAATAAGGTCCCAGAAGTTCTTTCTTGCATTTTCATTAAAGGCATCGTAGAAGGTTGAAACATAGCCTTTGCCTATCCAGTCGCGTTGGCGATCGGCAATATTTCTCTTATACAAAAAGCCGTTCTTATCAAACTCATTATATATTGAAAGACCTTCATAGAATTTTGGCCATACCGATATCATCAATTTGGTGTTGTATTTTTTATGCAACACATCTATCATACTATCGGGCGAAGGAAAACGGGTATTATCAAAATCCTGACTGCCCCATTCTGCTTCGCGCCAGTAACTCCAGTCTAAAACAATATTATCGATAGGTATTTTTCTTTTGCGGAATTCATCGATGGTAGTAAGTATTTCGGCCTGGGTTTTATAACGCTCGCGGCTTTGCCAAAAACCCAATGCCCATTTGGGAACAATAGGCGCTTTACCGGTAAGGTTGCGATAACCGGCAATTACGGCATCCATGTTATCGCCGTAAATAAAATAATAGTCAATCTGTTTACCCGCTTCGCTACTAAAACTAAATGCATTCTGTTCTGCTTTTGTAAGCGGTTCCTGCCATTTTACTGCTAAGTACGATTCGGCGCCTTCGGGTATCCATTCAATACGAATGGGCAGCTTTTCACCACTTTTAAAATGCAGCGGTAATAAGGCGGGGGCCGGGTTCCAGGCTTTGCGCCAACGATCGAGCACCAGCTTTCCGCTTACCCAAACTTTTATGGTTCCGCCGAATACAAACCTCAGTTTATGCAAACCGGCGAAATTACTGCTCATGCTTCCCTCCCAGGTTACCGAACCACTGGCTGGGGTAAACGCAGCGGGCAGAACGATCTTTGAATCGTTTAGGAATTCCATATTGATCTCCGACTCTGCACGTTCCAACAGCACCTCTTCAGGTTTATTTTTATTATTACGATAAGAAGCGGTAAGCCACCCCTGATCGCCATTCTTGGAATATAGTTGTAATGCTGACATTTGTTTCAGCGGCCTTACATCACCTGCGCGGGTAAGGGAATAATTGTCCCACAAAATTCCATAATTTTTACTGGACACCAGAAACGGGATCGCCACCTCGGTATTGTTCTGAAAAAAAGTAACCTGCTGGTCTTTATAGTTCAATACACCATCCTGGTGCTGGCCCAGGCCATACCATGCATCGTCGGGGGTCGATTGAAAGGTTTGGGAAATGGCGTAATACCGTTTGCCATCGAAAACCACGGGTTCAAAACTTCTGCCCAATGGCGCCTTTTCGGTTATTATTCTTTTGCCCTTACTATCGAAAAAAGAAACCACCCCGGTTTTAAGATCAACAATGGCTGAAAGACTTTTTGTTTTAAGTGTAAGCGTAGTTTTTGAGGGAACCACATTCCAGCTGAGGCCGGGCTTTTTGCTATAGGCGGTGGCCAGGCTTTGGGTAGTGGCCATTTCGCGGCCGGGTGCTGCCATTACCCTTATTATATTATCGGCAATCACTTCGAGTTTAACGGCGCGGCACGAACCGGTTACCAAACTATCGGTATAAATAATAACTCCGGTTGGGGTTGTGGTATACACCGGCGTTTCTGCCATTACGGCATTTATTACACACAAGCACACAATACCTGAAATCAGCAGTCGTAGTTTCATATTTAATGCAATACAAGCGTTAATTGATGCTATAAAACTATAGCAGTGGGTGCAAAACGGAGGGACCCAAATGTTTACAAATAGGGCACCAAATGTTAAGACAAGCTGATTTTCATCATGTTGTGTGCAAATGGTGATGAAAATCGCCGGGCTACCTGGTTAACCTTTGGTAGTATTCTTATTCGTACCATGTTCATATCATCTCCGTACCAAGTCCGTACTAAGTCCGTACCATCTCCGTGGTTATTATGGACTTGGTACTCTCTTCATACGCCTGATGTACTTAGTTAGGGTTAATGAGACCTTAACCAGGTATTGATGAATCCCTGACAAAAGTGCCGTAAAAAAAAACCTGCGATTTCTCTTGACCCTTACCTTACGTGATACCCTATTTTTGTTTTTACCAGGTATAAATCCAAACGATGGACAACTATTCTGTAAAAAAGCTCTCGAAACTGGCAGGCGTAAGCGTGCGCACCTTGCACCTGTACGATAAAATGGGCTTGTTAAAACCTTCGGTACGTACCGAGGCCAGGTACCGGCTGTATGGCGAAAAAGAACTGTTGCGTTTGCAACAGATCCTCTTTTACCGGGAGCTTGATTTTCCGTTGAAAGAGATTGGGGCTATTCTCGACGACCCTGCATTTGATATAGTGCAGGCATTGGAAGGCCACAAAAAAGCGCTGTTGGCCCGCAGGGAAAGAATAAACACATTGGTTGGTACCATTGAAAAAACATTGGTAACACTAAAAAACAACACTATGTTACAGGTAGAGGACCTTTACGAAGGCATTAGCCCCGAAAAAGTACAGGCCTGGCGAACTGAGGCCATGGCCAAATGGGGTAAGGAAACCGTTTTGGAAGCAGAAGAAAACCTGCGCAGCTTTAGTAAGGAGGAAATGGATGGGCTTAAAACGGAACTGAACGATAACATTACCGCCCGCTTAACGGCGCTTATGCACACAGACCCTAAAGGCCCGGAAGTGCAGGAGCTGATTGCCCGCCGCTACCAGATCATTTTGCGGCTTACGGGCGGACAAATAAAAATGGAAAAGCTGGAGTATTTTAGAAAACTGGGGGAATTGTATGTGGAAGATAATCGCTACACACCGGTGAATGGAATGCCCAGTATGGAACTGGCGCTTTTTATAAAAGAGGCCACTGATCATTATGTTAGTGAGCAGAAGAAATAAAATCTAAGATTGGCTAAAGGGAGGTCCTCCGCCAGTTGGCGGAGGGCTTCCCCTTTTTTTATTCAGCAATATTTTCTCTTGCACGTGCTTCTTCGCGCATGGTTTCGGGGTCCCAACTGGTATCGCCGCCCATGAAGATGTTCTGCCTGTCGCTTTGCAATGTTTCCTCCATTTCCTCAATATACTTTTTGGCTTCTACCACATAATCATCAGGATTACGAATGGCCGACAGGTGGCGCATATTGGCCTCGTCGTATTTTATAAAGTTGCGGGCAAGCCGTTTAGCGGTGTATTTTCTATACCCCAGCAGCGACATGGCATCTACTCCAACCCGCAAACTTGTATCCAGCGTTTCGCGGTAAATGTGCAGCATACCGGCGTTCATAAGATCGTAGGCATCGTACCGGTTCTTTGCACGCACCAGCATATGCAGGTGCGGGAAATGTTTCTTCACCGTTTCTATCATCTCCAACCTTTTTTCGGGCGAGTCAATAGCAATGATGATGATCCTCGCCTTATCGGCGCCGGCGGCCTGTAATAATTCGTGACGCGATGCATCGCCATAAAAAACTTTAAAGCCCATGCCCCGCAAGGCATCTACCCGGTCGCTATCAAGATCGAGGTAGGTAGCAGGAATTTTATTGGCGCGCAAAAACCGACCTATCATACTTCCAAAATGACCAAAGCCCGCAATGATAACAGGGTTCTTTTCATCAATTTCATCGGCTTCCCGCTCCTCTTTTTCATCGGTGCCCACACGTGGCAGTATTAATTTTTCATTGGCCATAATTACCAGGGGCGTTAACGCCATACTAATAGCTACTACCGCCGTCATTATACTGGTTGTTTCGGCCGATAAAACACCCTGCTGTAAAGAGAATGAGAACAACACAAACGCAAATTCACCTACCTGGGTTAAGCTGAAGGAGAAAATAAAGTTCTGTTCGGTGCTTACTTTGAATACCTTACCCAGTAGTAAAAGAACAAGCGATTTTACAGCAGTCAATGCTGCTACCCAAAGTATTATGGTACGATACTCCTGCGACACAACATGGAAATCGATAGAAGCGCCTACGGCAATAAAGAACACACCCAGCAATAACCCTTTAAACGGTTCTATATCGCTCTCCAGCTCATGTTTGTATTCGCTGTTGGCCAATACCACACCCGCCAAAAACGAACCTAATGCCGGGCTTAAACCAATCTGTGTCATTAACACGGCAATACCTACAATGATCAGCAGGGCCGATGCGGTGAAGATCTCGCGCATATTGGTCTTTGCTATAATGCGCAGCAGGGGCCGTACGGCTATTCTGCCCACAACAATTATAGCAGCAATAATTCCCAGCACAATCAATGCATGCAGCCAGGCAGGAAAACCATCGACCCAGGTTTTAGCAGCATGGTGGTCAGCGGCCTGCTCGTTGCCGGTACCCAAAGTTGCCAGCAAAGGAAAAAGGGCCAGCATGGGTATCACTGCTATATCCTGAAACAACAACACCGAAAAGGCGCTTTGCCCAGCCGAGGTCTTCATCAATCCTTTCTCCGAAAGGGTTTGCAACACAATGGCGGTTGACGACAGGGCCAGTATCATACCCAGTGCCAATGCCTGTTGCCATACAAAATTGAACAGCATGGCCACCCCTGCAATTACAATGGTAGTAAGCACTACCTGCAACCCACCAAGGCCTAGTATTGATTTACGAAGTTTCCATAACAATTCGGGCTCCAGTTCAAGCCCAATTAAAAACAACATCATCACCACACCAAATTCGGCGAAGTGCATAATGTCCTGCCCTTCTTTACCAACAAAACCCATTACAAACGGGCCAATAATAACACCGGCAATAAGATAACCCAGCACCGAACCAAGCCCCGACTTTTTTGCCAGGGGTACACATATTACGGCTGCTGCCAGGAAAACCAGTGCCGTTGAAAAAAAAGATTGATCCATACTATCTCAGGTTACTTTTCGAAATTTCAATAAGGTCATTAATACAATTGGCTTGCTCCACATCAGCTTCATTCAAATTATCGATACCCAGTTCAATGAGCAATTGCCGGTACTTTTCGCCGAATTCATTTATTTCAGCGGCATCTAATTTATGGGTGCCGGGTATCCAGAAGGGCGGCCAGTAATCCATGCTGCATAAAGTGGCAGTACGTTCAAAAGGCTTAAGTATCTCGGGCATGGTGCAATGCTGATAGCCTTCGGGCTGATAAGCCTTCATGCCTCCACCTGAGGTTATTACATTAAAAACTTTTTTACCGCTTAATGCCTTTCCGTTTTTTCCGTAGGCCCAGCCATGTTCCAGCACCAGGTCCTGCCACTGTTTTAGTAATGCCGGCGCACTATACCAATATAGCGGATGTTGCCAAATAATAATATCGTGCGAAAGCAGTAATTGCTGTTCTCTTTTAACATCTATATCAAAATCGGGGTAATGCTCGTACAGATCAATAAAAGTTACATGATCGAGCCCGCCAATATGTTTTAGCAGCGTTTTGTGTACCCTGCTTTTTTCCAGTGCCGGATGGGCAAATAATATCAGTATTTTCTTCATAATTCCTTCCCCCTTTTAATTATATCACAACTTAAGTGAAATTGCTTTTTTTTCAATAAGTTTTCTCTAACTTAACCTGTCAGCCACTACATTAAATCGTATGAAAAAAGCGCCTTCCCGTTTGCGCAAGATAATTAACAGACTGATACTTGTGGTATTGGGCGTTATTATTGTTACGCTTGCCATACTGCTTTATATGAGCCCGGGCAAAACCTCACCTATAACCGACGCTAGTGGTAATGAAATACCAAACAGTATTGCAGTTATAGAACAACCTGAGATAAACGGGGTTAAACAAAGCCTTATTATTCGTGGTGAAAATAAAAACAATCCGGCATTGCTTTTTGTTCATGGCGGTCCGGGCCTGGCCACCTTCCCTTTTATAAAAGAACCATTTAAGGGAATGGAAAAACTATTCACCTGGAAGAATATGGCGGCTCCTGAAAACATTATAAAGAAGGATGTATTGAAAATAAAATAGTCCCGGTTGCCGGGCCGGGACTGTAAACCAAATAACAGAACATTAGCGTTTCACTATCTTCAACAACTGCTGGTTGCCATTTTTAAATACGCTTATAAAATATACACCGGGTATTAATTGTTGCCCAATGTTCACTTTATCTTTTGCTACGCCCGTTTCTATTTGTTTTCCCTGTTGGTCAATGATCACATAATTAAACTTACCAATAGAGCTAATAGTGAACAGGCCACTGCTTGGGTTGGGATATACCGTGGTTGCGTTGTTCATAGCCGCATCGCTACCTGGTATGGTTGAAGTACCTTCACGCGCTACACCTGTACAACTTACCGCGGTTAAACCGCTGCCATTCACTTTAAAATAATCAATATTAGCCAGGCCGCTGGCCGAAGTGCTTTCGAGCCTGATGGTATTTTGCCCCGCAGTTAATGAACGGCTTAACGAAACTTCAACCCAGGTTGTCCAGTCGGTGGTTGCATTAAAATCAATAGTTGAAACAACTTCAGTACCATTGATAATGAGTTTAGCCGGCCGGTTACTACCGCCGCCATTTGCATAACGCCAGGCCAGGGTGTATGCTCCTGCAGTGGTTACATTAATACGCCAGGTTATTCCACTACCAACGGCATTGGTTACGTTTGAAAAACCGGTACCGGTATAACCGGCATTGTCGCTATCAACAGTACCATTTAAACTACAAAAGCCAGTGGCATTCTCCTGAATAGTTAGTCCTGTACCAACAGGGCCATTGGGGTTTTCGCCGGTAAGTGAATTAAGATATTCCTCCAGGTTCGTATAACCATCACCATCAGGATCGCTGTTATTATCGGCAACGCCTGGGTTTGTTCCATTAGCCGATTCCCAGTTATCGGGCATACCATCGCTATCTGTATCAGCAGGAGCAGTGCCTGAAGCGTAGGCAGGCCAGCCGCCTACATCTGATGGCAGATCAATAATACCCGCTTTACCAGAACTGGCGCCCACCACCGATGCCGTACCGTTTGTTGTTTCGGTTACAATGCGTGCATCAACCGCATCACGTACAGGCAGGTTGGCGCCGGCTTTTGACAGCACATCGGTATAAGCAGCTGCTGATGTTTGAGTAACAATATCATTCCCTGACAGCCCGAATGCAGAAGTAGATTTTGTACCTGCCTGTTGAGCAGCAGGAATGGAACCAAGGCTAACGCCCGTCCAGTTATCGTTGGTTTTACCACTATTGCCATTCATGTAGTTGCCATTAATATACCACACCCCTATACCAATGGCGTTGTAGCTTGGGTTTACAAAATTGATAGTTGAAGTGGCCGGCCCTGGTTTGTAATAATTGTTCACGATGTTGGTGTGCGATACGCCGCCGATAATTTCACATTCGCCTCCATAGGCGGCGCCTGTGCTTCCGCTATTGTAGATCACGTTGTTTCTGTAATCAGTTAGCGCCATAGTATCGTGCGCCCTGGCGCCACCAAAACGAATTGCCCGGCTCATTTGGTGCGCAATAAGGTTATGGTGGTACGATGAGTTTTGTCCGCCCCACACGCCACCATACCCGCGCACACCTTTTGCATGGCCGGCATTGTATAACCCTTCGCTCATAATACACCACTGTACAGTTACATTTTTTGTATCGTACATAGCGGCGCATTCTTCATTGGCCCAGCTGAACGAGCAGTGGTCAACAATAACATCGTGGCAGTTTTCCATATCATAACCATACAAACCGGTTGACAGGATGCCACCCGGCCTTGACCGTAAATAACGAATGATAACATTACCATGGTTACCACCCTGGCTGGCAACACGAGCGCCATTCATAATAAAAGAATGTCCCTTTAAACAAATACCACCACCGGGGGCAGTTTGCCCCGCAATAGTAACGTTCGACCTTTTAACTTTTATCTCTGATGTAAGATTGATGATACCACCCACACGAAAGATGATGGTCAATGGTTCATTAGGGTAAGAATCGAAAGCAGCGCGAAAGCTACCGGCCCCTGAATCGTTGAGGTTTGTGACAGCATATACCTTGCCGCCACGGCCACCGGTTGCAAAGCGGCCAAACCCTTGCGCAGTAGGGAATGCCAGTTGTTGCGCCATTATTGGCATACCTGTTAAGAGAAGGCTGCATACCCCCGCAGCATACAGGTGTGTTTTAGAAAAACAGAAAAGATTGGTTCTTTTTTTCATATAGCTTATGGTTGTTAATAAATAATCATTGGGCATAAAGAAGCCTTGCCTTTAACAACGAAGGCTAAAGACAGGAATCCTTTGATTTGCATTTATAGTAACAGCTCAGGCTATACGTAAGAGTAGGATTAGCCGGTATACTTTATAGGCTTAAGTATAACAACTGTATTGAACGAATGGCTCGTTGCTTTTGATTTCGTACTAATGGCTTGAAAATGAATCTCTGAAGCGGGTGAGATTAGAAGATGCCTTTCTTTACCCTGTAATCAGCTATGCAACAGGGTTACGTAAGTTAATTACTATTCCGGAATTATTATAAAAAAATTGCTACTACCCATGCTAAGATAGTTTACAAGTAGGCTAACCACTGGCGCGCAACGCAAAGTATAATGTAGTTACTTCATAGGAACCATCTTCTAACTTAAACGATTGCAACATGAAACTACCTTACTCCAAAATGCAGCCGTTACACATTTTACGGCAATTAGTGATCACTTCTACTTTTACTTTATTGTTATTCAAAGGCCCGGTGATGGCGCAGGTTACATTAAGCGCTACAGGTTCGGGCACCGCCTATGATGTAATAGATTCAAAAGGGTTTGGCAATGAGAACCCCGATTGTAAACACCCATCATTTGGGCCGCACGTTACCCAGGCATTTGATAATGCATTGAACAAATATGTATTTGTATTTCACAGTCATGCTATTGATGATGATGACCGTTGTACAAATGAAGACCGGGTACGTATGGAAATAAAAGGCGGTTCGGGCTCGCCTGCCGATATGCAACATACACAAGGGCAAACAGCTTATTATCGATGGAAGTTTAAACTGGATGCGGGATTTATTCCCAGCAGCCGGTTCACACACATTTTTCAGATAAAAGCCATAGATGGCGACGACGGAGCTCCATTGATAACCATTACTCCCAGAGCAGGTAATCCACAAAAAATGCAGATCATTCATAGTTCAGGCGAAGGTAGTGGTAGTTTGGGCACTGTTAAAGAAGCAGACCTGGCCCCCTTTAAAGGCAATTGGGTGGAAGCCTATGTAAAATACAAAAGCAGTGATGGCAGCGGCGGCACGCTTGAACTTACATTAAAGCGCGTAAGCGATGGTGTAACCTTGCTCACTTACACCAATAACAGTCTTGATATGTGGCGTACCGGTGCATCGTATAACCGTGGTAAATGGGGTGTTTACCGTGGTAAAGATGCTGTATTGCGCGATGAACAGGTACGGTTCAATGACTTTTGCATTACAGAAAGCAGCGCCAGTTTGTGCCCCAGTAGTATTGGCACTAACCCTAACCCCGGCGGAACAATTAATTTGAATGCCCAACACGATGCTTATGTGCGGGATGGTTCCAATGCAGGCACCACCTTTGGTTCAACCGATGCGGCCTCACTGGTAACTAAAGTAGCACCTGCAGGCCAGGCCAATAACAATCGCGAAAGCTATCTTTTATTTGATCTTGGTTCGGTAACAGGTACTGTTACCGGCGCCACTTTAAAAGTAAACGGACATACCGAAGATACAAGAGATGTCAATATTGTAGTGGGCGCCTATACCGTATCAAACACCAGCTGGACAGAAAACGCCATTACCTGGAACAATAAACCGGCATCAGCATCCAGCGCATTGGCTACTGCTACCGTTACCGATGCAACGGCACGGTATTATAACTGGAATGTATTCAGCTATATTCAAAGTGAATTAGCAGCAGGGCGTACCAAAGTTTCATTTGTGCTGAAGAACCAGCAGGAAACACAGGGCCGGTTATTATGGAATTCAAAAGAAACCGGAAGTAATGCGCCACAGTTAACTATAACATTGGCAAGCAGTGCAAGACAGGAACCAACAACAATAACACTACCTGCAATAAACAGTGCATTTAACAGTTTTCCCAATCCGTTCAGGGAAAGCAGTACCATTACATTCTCGTTGCCTGCGGCCGGCCATACACAACTGGCAGCATTTGATATAACCGGTAAACAGGTGGCGGTGTTGGTGAATGGGATATTACAAACAGGAAACCACAAAGCCGTATTCAATGCCAGCCATCTTGCTTCGGGCCTATACACATTGAAACTAACGTATAATGGCAAAACCGTTACAAGAAAATTATTGAAAGAATAGCAAACCCCGCCCCATATACCTTATCATCATTAACCAAGCAACCATCATATGAAAAAAACAAACATCCTCAAAGCATGGCGGGTGCTAATAAACCTGTGCATAATACTATTTGTATTACAGTTGTACGTGCAGGCACAAACACTACCAGCCAATTTTCAACGTGTACAGGTAACTGCATCATTAAGCAATCCTACTGCAATGGCCTTTACGCCCGATGGCCGTGTTCTTATTTGTCAGCAAAGCGGGCAACTAAGGGTAGTAAAGAACGGCAGCCTTTTATCAACTCCAGCTGTTTCATTATCGGTAAATACAAGTGGCGAACGCGGCCTTATAGGTGTAGCCGTTGACCCCAACTTTACCACCAACCAGTACATTTACCTTTACTACACGCATACTTCGGGACCGCATAACCGCGTAAGCCGGTTTACTATGACAGGCGATGTGGCAGGTTCAGAAACCGCCATACTTGATCTGCCTACATTAAATGCCATCTATCATAATGGTGGTGGTTTAGCCTTTGGCAACGACGGCAAATTATATGTTGCAGTTGGTGAGAACCAGGTAGGTTCTAATTCACAAAACCTCGATAGCTATCTTGGAAAATTATTACGCATTAACCCCGATGGCACCGTGCCCACTGGCAACCCCTTTACCGGCGGCGCGGCCCGCAGCAGGGTGTGGGCGTATGGTTTAAGAAATCCCTTCACTATTTCCGTAGACCCTGTAAGCGGAAAGATACTTGTGAACGATGTGGGCAATGCCACCTGGGAAGAAATTAATGATGCTACTACAGGTGGTCGTAATTTTGGCTGGCCCGATAAAGAAGGTATGTGCACCAGTGGTTGTACCGGTTTCACCAACCCTATTTATGTATATGCAACCAACCGCAACGATCCCCCGCCTGCCGGGCAAGGCTGCGCCATAAACGGCGGTACTTTCTTTAATGGGGCCATTAGTAATTATCCCGCTACTTACAACGGGCGATACTTTTTTCTCGATTACTGTGGCAACTGGATAGATCATATTAACCCAACCGTTGCATCACCTACCCGTAGCAATTTTGGTACAAGCTTAGGTAGCGGACTGGTATATATAAAACAAGGTACAGATGGCAATCTATATTATTTAAGCAGGGACAATAACGCCCTGTATAGAATTATTTATACTGGTACGCAGGCGCCGGTGATTACCACGCAGCCACAAAGTATTACTATATCGCAGGGTAATACGGCTACGTTCAGCGTTACCGCTACGGGTAATCCGGCGCCTACGTACCAATGGCGAAAAGGTGGTACCAATATTTCCGGTGCCACGTCAGCCACCTATTCAATTACCAATGTGCAACCCGCCCATGCAGGCACCTACAGCGTTGTTGTAACCAATAGCTCCGGCTCTGTTACCAGCAACAATGCCACCTTAACAGTAACACAACCCAATACAGCACCTGTGGCCACCATTACCAGTCCGGCCAATGGCACATCATTCAGGGCAGGCACTGTTATTAACTTTACAGGCACTGCTACCGATGCAGAAGACGGAACATTACCCGCTGCTAACTATGAATGGTGGGTTGATTTTCACCATGCCAATCATATTCACCCCGGACCAGATATTTCAGATGGCGCAAACGGTGGTTCATTCCCCATTTCTGCCGAAGGCCATACGGAAACCGATATCTGGTATCGGTTATACCTGGTTGTTCGTGATGCACAGGGCGCACGTGATACAACGTATGTAGAAATATTCCCGGTATTATCAACCCTTAATTTACGCAGTGAACCAGCCGGTTTACAAATACGGTTAGATGATGTTCCTTTTGCCACTCCATATACCACACCTGCACTGAGCGGTATGATACGGCCTATGGAAGCCATTTCGCCACAAACAGTAAATGGCACAACGTACCTGTTCGATCATTGGGCACATGGCGGCACGGCCACACAAAACATAACGATCACAGATAATGAAGCCACCTATACGGCCCATTTCAGGGTAGCACCGCCGGCCATCACATTTACTCCTGTCCATGATGCTTATGTGCGCGACGGCACCAATGCCGGTATTACACATGGTACTACCGATTCTACCCTGCTTATTACCAAATTATCGCCAACCGGCCAGTTAAACAATGCCCGTGAAAGTTACCTGATGTTCGATCTTACTTCACTAACCGGCAATGTTTCATCGGTACAACTAAAAGTATACGGCAAGGTTGATCTTACTACTGTGCCCAGCGTACCGGTTGGCGTTTTTTCGGTTGCCAATACTACGTGGACCGAAAACACCCTTACCTGGAACAATAAACCTGTAACCTCGGTTTCGGCACTGGCATCAAAAACCGTTACCAATGCAGCTGCAACCTACTATACATGGGATGTTACGAATTACGTAAGAGCCGAACTGGCGGCAGGCCGCAAAAAACTGGCTTTTGCCATGAAGAGCGAGTTGGCACATGATCCCCGCATATTCTGGAATTCAGCAGAGTTTGGTAGTAACCCACCGCTGTTATCGGTTATTACAGACAGTACCACAACACCCACATGTGAGCCGGTAACCGCCAGTGGTAATGATGGTAATGTGCCCGCCAATGTGCTCGACAATGATCTTAACACCCGCTGGAGCGCCAATGGCGATGGGCAATGGATACAGTTCTGCCTGGCAAACAGCACCACTGTATCGGGCGTACAGATCGCGTTCTACAGCGGCAATACCCGCGCTTCAACTTTTGATGTATTAACGGGTACCGATGGCCTTAACTGGACAACAGCCGCAAGCGGGCTTGTAAGTAGTGGTACTTCATTGAACCTGGAGACCTTTACCTTTACACCGCGTACCGCAAAGTATGTTCGTATTGTTGGCCATGGCAATAGTGTAAATGCCTGGAATAGTTATACCGAAGTAAAAATACAAACCAGCACAGGCAGTCAAACCATTACGCTGGCGCCTACGCAGGATGCGTATGTACGTGATGGCGCCAGCGCCACCATTACACATGGCACTACCGATTCAACATTGCTTATTACCAAGGTAAATCCAACAACAACCACCGGTAATAACCGGGAGACGTATTTACTTTTCAATACGGGCTCTGTAACTAGTGTAAGCGCTGCTACTTTAAGGGTTTATGGTATTGTAGACCTTACCACTGTGCCCGGTGTACCGGTTGGCGTATTTCCTGTTGCCAATACTACCTGGACGGAAAACACCCTTACCTGGAATAATAAACCTGCGTCGGGGACCACAGCACTGGCAACTGCCACGGTTACCAACACCGCCTACAGTTATATTACCTGGGATATTACCAGCTATGTGCAAAGTGAATTGCAGGCGGGTAGAACCAATATATCATTGGCGCTTAAAAGCCTCACAGGGCACGATCCAAGAATATTCTGGAAATCAGCTGAGGCAGGTTCAAACCCACCGCAGCTGGTAATTACTACAAATACCATGCTGGCGCGCACTATGACGGTGGCAACAGTTCCGACTGTAACCAGATTGAAAACAACACTGGCAAGCTATCCCAATCCGTTCAGGGAAAGCAGTACCATTACATTTACGTTACCTGCGGCCGGCCATACGCAACTGGCAGCATTTGATATAACCGGTAAACAGGTGGCGGTATTGGTGAATGCTTATTTACAGGCAGGTGACCACCGGTCATTGCTAACCACACATCAGTTACCTGCCGGTATTTATGTACTGAAGCTTGTGCATAGTGGAAATATTATTACCACAAAGCTGGTGAAGGAGTAAAACAGGAGAAAATATAAAGCTTAGTAGAAAGGCGCCCCTTGTGGAGCGCCTTTCATTATTAATAGTTCGGTGTTTGACCGAGGTTGGGGTTAAGGTCACGTTGTATTTGTGACACCGGCCACCAGTAATCGCGGTCTTTATCAAAACTGCGGGTAACTATTTGCAGGTTCTGCGAATTGAATACCGCGCCTTTCATTACAGTTTCTGCAATCTTCCACCGGCGGATATCAGTATAATAAAATCCTTCAAAGGCAAATTCCACTCTGCGCTCATGGCGAATAAGCTCGCGCATTTCGTCTTTGGTTTTACCGGCAGGTATTGCGTACGGCACAAGGCCTGCACGCTCACGAATTCGATTTACTGCACTATATACCGAAGCATCGGCACCTACCGCTTCATTCTGTGCTTCTGCATACATCAGTAATACATCGGCATAGCGTATAACCATATAATTGATCTCTGAACGGCCGGCCTGGTTAATAAGATTGGCTGTTGCCTCTTTATCGTAAATACTGTATTTCTTTACGCCATAACCGGTTTGTTTAAAAGGGTCGGTTGCGGTAGTTACCTTGCCAATATACGTATCGCCGGGATAAACAATTGTTTGGTACATACGTGGATCGCGGTCAACATATGGAGTAGCTGCATTATACAGGGGCGATTGGGATGGGGGTAAGCCATCTTTCATATCATAAGCGTCGATGATGCTGCGCAATGGCGCGTTTGTATTATACTGGCGGTCGATGAGATCGAAGGAACTACCCAAACCGGTGTTGGTTATTGAATACTGTACATCAAAAACACACTCCACACTGTTTTCATTGGCGGGTAAAAACAGCGACCTGTAATTCGGGAACAGATCGTAGCCTGTATTGGGCAGGTCTATAACCGCCTTTGCAGCAGCAGCGGCAGTAACCCATTTGGCCTGGTCATTATTAGGGTTATTGAGTGGGCTGGCTTCAAACAACAGCACCCGGGCCTTTAAGGCAAGCGCAGCGCCTTTGGTAGCACGACCAAGATCGTTACCGGTAAACTTAACAGGAAGCACAGCTGCTGCTTCATCCAGGTCTTTGAGTACCTGTTTTACCACATCGGCTCTTGGGCTTCGAGGCAGGTTTTGCTGGGCAGCCAGGTTGGGTTCATCGAGGATCAACGGCGCATCGCCATAATACATTTCTAACAGCGAGTAAAACAATGCACGGAGGAATTTGGCTTCTGCCTTCATTCTGTTCTTTGTATCATCGGTCATTTGAATAGGATCAATGCGGGCCAACAAGGTATTCACACGGCCTATACCCCGGTAACAATCTGCCCACCGTTGGCCAATAACACCGGCAACTATATTTCCGGTGGTAGCATTGGCTGCATTATGTGTGCCCATGGCTATAAAACCAAAACCGGCTGAGTTATCATAGTTATATGCATTGGGCGTTGCAGTTTCTTCCCATAACGGCGTTGCATAACCATAAATGCCGTTAAAGGTGAGGGCCTGGTAACAACCGCTTAACGCCGCGGTTGCATTCTTCTCCGAGGTCCAATAAGTGGCATCGGTATAACTATCATTGGGGTTTGTGTTCAGCTCTTCTTTTGAACAAGCGGTGAACACAATACCTGTTATTATAATAAAGAATATTTTTTTCATCTGAATACTGTTTCAATGATGATTAAAAGTTCACATTTACGCCAAAGCTGAATGTTTTGAGGGAGGGGTACTCATAGAAACTATCGCCCGTTACGCTTTTTTCAGGATCGAAGTCTTTAAACTTCGTAATGGTCACCAGGTTCTCGACATTTACAAACAAAGAAACTTTGCTCATGGTGAGTTTTGAAGCAATACTTTCGGGCAGATTATACTTTAGCTGAATATTCTTCATACGCAGGTAAGAGCCATCTTTTAACCAAAATGTAGATGCCGCGTAGTTCTCAGGCGCACCGGTTGGTGTTGTCAATATTGGCAAACGGGCATTGGGATTATCGGGTGTCCACGAATCGGTAGCCCACTCCTTGGTTACACCCGCACCATTATTGAACGGGGTGGCCAAATTCACAGTCGGGTACAGGTCTATACCCTGTACACCCTGCCAGAATGAAGAAAGCGTAAAGTTCTTATAACCTACATTTATATTGAAGCTATAATTGTATTTAGGAATTGAGCTACCGGTAATAACGCGGTCGTTACCATCTATTTTGTTATCCTTAACTACGTCATTGTATTTAAGATAACCTGGTTTTACCGCACTGCTTACTTTGGCGCTGTTATCTACCTCGGCCTGGTTTTGATAAATACCTGTGGCCTCGTATAAATAATACGCATCAATAGGATAGCCTTCTTTGGTAATCCGTCTGGTGCCTATGAGGCTTTGTCCGCGCAGGTCAATCACTTTATTCTTTACATAACTTACCGACCCGTTCACTTCATAAGACACCTCCCCTATTTTACGGCGATGGCCCAGTGAAACTTCAAAACCCGTATTATCTACCGTACCAATATTTTGAACAGGTCCGCCAAGACCGCCTACCTGATCAGGTATCAATACACGACGCAGGATATCGGTAGTACGGCGTTTGAAAACATCTACTGCAACAGACAGTTTACCTTTCCATAATTCAGCATCAACACCGGCATTATAAGAAGTGGTAGACTCCCACGAAATACGGGGATCGTTGTAAGCGGTAACCGCCGCACCCGGTGAAATAACATTATTAAAACTATAGGCATATGTATTACCAACGTTCACCGTTTGGCGATAGCCGAACATAGGCGATTGCTGGTTACCCAGTTTTCCTATAGAAGCACGCAGCTTTAATAAATTCACATCAGCCACTTTAAAGAAGTTCTCTTTATCAATACGCCAGCCCGCAGAAACAGAGGGATACGCACCCCAACGATGTCCTTCGGCAAAACGTGCCGAACCATCGTACCGAATGATACCTTCGAGCAAATACTTTTCTTTATAGTTATAACTCAACCGGCCAAAATAAGAGATCAGCACATCTTTCACCACTTTACCAGTGGTACCCAGGTTGGTGCTGCCGGCGCTGAGATCGGTTAGGGTGTTATCGAAATAACCTTCAGCATGACCGTCGAACCGGCTGCTATCAAAACGGTTATAGCTTTGTCCGGCCATAGCCGTTATCTGGTGATCACCAAAGGTTTTATTCCAGCTAAGGGTGTGGTATACCGAAAGCGACAGGTTGTTTTCATCATAGTTATTGCTGGCGGGGTTGATATTATAATTATTAGGCGCCCCCGTCTTTGAATTGTAGCTTATAAGAAGCGGTACAAATGATCTTGAATACCCATCGAGCTTATCAACACCAAGATTGAAATTATAAGTAAGACCGAACGGTAGTTTATATTCAGCAAAGATTTTGGCCAGTATACGTTGCGGAGCATTGTAATTGCTGCCTTCTTTCAACAGCATAATGGGGTTTTCAATAGTATTACGGCCCGGTGTTGCAAATACCATGCTGCCATAACGGCCATCGGGCAGGTACGGCGTCATAATAGGCAGCACCCGCGTTAACCGGGTAAAATAATAATTGGTAGCATCGCCACCGCCAAAGGCAGGCTGGGTAAATGTTCTAAGGTTACCTATTATGCTAGCTCCTACCTTTAACCGGCTGGTAGCCTGGGCGCTTACATTCAGGTTGAGCGTATACCGGTTGGCATGGTTGGCAGCAACCAGAATACCATCCTGGTCCATATACCCTAATGCAAAGTTGTATGTTACTTTATCGCTACCGCCGCTAAAGCGTAGGTTATGCTGATGCATAGAGCCGTTCTTCATCACATAATCGAACCAGTTAAGATTGGGATATGTATATGGATCGGTGGCCATGCCATTTTTATATTCTTCAATTTGCGCCGGGGTATAATCAACTGCAGAAGGAGATTTGCCTTCATTGATCAAGGCCTGATTTTTCAACTGCATATATTGAATGGGGTCCCACAATACATCGGGCAAAAAGGTAGGCTTTTGAATGCCATAGCTATAATTGTAATTGATCTCCATTTTACCTTTCTTGCCGGTTTTGGTAGTGATCAATATTACACCATTAGCAGCCCGTGAACCGTAGATAGAAGCTGCCGCATCTTTCAACACGGTAATGCTTTCAATAAAATTAGGATTGATCTCATTGAGGTTGTACTCAATGCCATCAACCAGCACCAGCGGGTCGTTGTTATTGAGCGTGCCTATACCACGAATACGAATGGTACCTACATCCTGACCAGGTTTGCCGCCCGCCTGATTCACCCAAAGACCCGAAACACCGTGTAATGCCTGGCTGGCGTTGGTGGTAGGCGTGTTCTCTTTCGACTTCATATCGAGCACCGATAAAGAACCGGTAACACTCACTTTCTTTTTTACCCCATAACCAACTACCACAAACTCATCCATATCGCTGGTAGCAATTGATAATTTGATATGCAGATCAGTTTCGGTGCCCAGCACTTTTATTTCACGGGAGGCATAGCCTACAAATGAAACCACCACGGTTATATTGGTTTTAGATGTAACAAGGTTGAATGCGCCATTGTTATCGGTTGTAATACCACCACTTTCACCTTTAATGGTAATACTTACGCCGGCAAGCGGCTGTCCTTTATCATCCGTAACACGGCCTTTTATTTCGGCCCGTTGTACTTCTTTAACCGGCTGCTCAGGAGTAACTATTTTATCAATTTTCTTTACAATAATGGTTTTATCAACCAGGGTATACGTAACCGGTTGTTTGTTAAAACAAAGGTCCAGTACCTGTTCAACCGGTACATTCTTAACATCAATACTTACCTCGCTGGTATTTGCCAGCATTTGCGTAGTGTACAGGAAAACGTAACCGGTTTGTTTACGGATCTGTTTAAACAGGTCTTCCATTCTGGCGTTTTTAGCCTGCAGCGTTACCCGCTGTGCGTAGGAATGGGCGCTTACCTGTATACAGGCTGCCAGTAGAAAAACAACCGTCAATTTCATTATCAACAGCGTTTTGAGGTTCGGTAATCGTTCCTTTAAGGGAACGCGAAAATTTGTACCTGCCAGGGCAGGACATAGCAATCTCAATTGCATACATTTGCAATGTTTGGGTTAAGAAATAGTAGTCTAGCAAGAATTATATGATTAGCCCATCATCGCCGGGAGCTGCTCTAACAGCGCCCGGTTTGTTTTTATGGCTTATCAGTATATTTATTTCAAAGGTTAAGGCCAATGGTGTTTTATCTGCGTGTAACGATTATTTGAGCAGCTTCGCCTGAAGCATTTTTCTTCTGTATTTTGAATTGTATTACATTGGTTAGTTCGAGCATTTTCAATACCTGTGATAATTTTTCCTGCCGGGTAATGGCACCTACAAAATTGGCATCGGGAAGCGCGCCTTCATATACTACGTCCACATTATACCAACGCGATAATTGCCGCATTACCGATTGAATGCTGTTACCGTTAAATTCAAACCGGCCGTTCTTCCAGGCCATTACTTCCTCTATATCCGGTGAATGGTGAATATCCAATCGGCAATCGGCAATCGGCAATCGGCAATTAGCAACAGCCTGTTCTCCCGGCTTTAAGACAACCGATAATTCAGCATCCTTTGTTGTTTCACGTTTCGTAACCCTCACTTTTCCTTCCAGCAAGGTTGTTTTAATTCCCGGTTCATCGCTATAGGCATTGATATTAAAACTTGTTCCCAGCGCCTGCACGCTTGCTTTTCCATCAACATCAACTATGAATGGTTTTTCTTTATTTTTTGCCACTTCAAAGTACACTTCACCGGTTACGGTAACCCGCCGCTCATTACCAATAAATGCGGCGGGATAGGTTATTGAAGAAGCTGCATTCAGCCACACGTTTGAACCATCCGGAAGCAGCAATTGAAACTGCCGGCCCCTGGGGGTGGTCATGGTATTATACAGCATTTCTTTTCCCGACTGCATGGCATCATACACCACCTGCCCGTTTTGAATTTTTATGCTGGTATTTCCCTGGGTAGCAATAATGCCGTTGCCCAAACTATCGAGCAACAGTTGCTTTCCATTGGCCAGTTTAAGTATGGCGCCATCGTGGCCTGGAAAAACATCAGTGGCTGCGGGCTGGCTATTTAGTACAATGGCTTGTGGCTTATTTTCCTTATTACTCAAAAAGTAAACAGCAATACCTGTAACCACCAGTAACACGGCTGCAGCAGCTGCATAGCGGTACAAACGGCGTAGTTTGTGACTCCCCTTCTTATTTGCATAAGCAGTAGCTTCATCTTCAATAGAGGCATGCACTGCGTCATAGATCCTGTTCTTTAGTTCCTCACGATCCTTGGCAAAATCGGCAGGAATGTGCAACGCGTCTTCCTCCTGGTTAAGCCAGTTGAGGTATTCCTGCTTTTCCAACTCAGTAATTGAGCCATCGAGCAGCTTCCGGGCCAACTCATTGTACCGGTTATGTTGTTCCTGATCGTTCATTTAAAGAAACAGCTTTATAACAAGGTCAATTTATAAGATCGATACCCTGTATGTGTTTAGAAATATTTTTACGGGAGTATTAAAACAGCCAGCTATCAATAAGAATGAGTAGACTAATAAGATTACCTAGGCCGGTACGTAATGCTTTAAAAGCACGACTGATATGCATTTCAACCGTTTTTTCAGAAATATTCATTTCAGCTGCTATCTGTTTGTAAGAAAGACCATCATCGCGAAGTGAAAATGCCAGCGCACATTTTTCGGGCAATCGGGATAATTGATGATGCAAGCTGTGCTGCAATTCCCGAAAAGAAAGCCAGCTTTCAGTACTGTTATCATGTTGGGGAGCGGAGGCCAGGTCTTCAGTGATTCTCGCTGCCTGCTTATGCCGCTTTGCCTGGGCATTGATAATACGATATTTAACAGCTACTACCAGGTATCCGCCAATGGATTGTTGTATCTCAAGCGCTGCCCTGCGGTTCCACAGGTCGAGGAACAGGTCCTGAACAATATGTTCGGCTTCGTACAGGTCATTCAATTTTTTGCCGGCCAGAAATAGCAGCTTATCCCAATAACGTTCATAAAGTTCTGAGAAAGCCTTATGATCGTTTTGTTTAAGAAGTTGAACAAGTTGCTCATCAGTATATGTGCAGTAGTGGTCCATTAACAGCAATCATCAAAAGTAGTTACAGTTTCATATGGCAGGGAAAACGCCCTGTAAACTTAATCAAAAGATAAGATTAGGCGCGTGACCGACTATTCAATATTTTAACTGCCCCCTAAGACAAACGATTGCGTATTTATTTTATTTACGGAAATTAGAGATACAAATACCAAATGCCATTTTCAAAATATTGCATATGAAAGAAATTGTCAATTGTGCCGCCTATGCTGCCGGCCACCGCACCGAGGACCTTGACCTCGACAGCATTCATGAAATATTAAAAGCTCCCGGTAAGTTTGTATGGATAGGACTGTATGAACCTTCGGAAGAAATACTGGAGCGGGTACAAAACGAATTTGGCCTGCACGACCTGGCTGTTGAAGATGCGCACCAGGCGCACCAACGTCCCAAAATAGAGTTGTATGGCGACTCGCTTTTCATTGTGCTGCGAACCGCACAAATGAGTGCAGACAGGCATATACAATTTGGCGAGACACATTTTTTTGTTGGGTCAAATTATATTGTAGTTGTTCGGCATGGTTCATCAGTAGCATATACCGATGTGCGGGCCCGTTGCGAATCGATGCCTGAATTGCTGAGCAAAGGACAGGGATTTGTTCTCTATGCCATTATGGACTTTATAGTTGACATGTACTTTCCCGTTGTAGAAAAAATGGAAGAGGCATTGGAAGCCATCGAAGACAAAGTATTTAAAGAAAACCCCAGCCGGCAAACAACAGAACAGATATACCAGCTGAAGAAAGACCTGCTGGAAGTAAAACGTGCGGTATCGCCCCTTATAGACATCTGCAATCGCCTCATGCGGTTCGATATTAAATACATTACGCCCGAAACACAACCCTATTTTCGTGACATATATGACCATGGCCTGCGCATTAATGAAATGGTGGATAATACAAGGGAGCTTTTAAACACGGCGTTGGATGCCAACTTTTCACTGATCTCTATTTCGCAGAACGATACTTCGAGAAAGTTTGCCGGCTGGGCCGCTATTATTGCCGTGCCCACCATGGTAGCCGGGTTTTATGGTATGAACTTTAAGTTTATGCCCGAGCTACAATGGACCTATGGTTACCCGTTTGTAGTGTTTGGTACTTTCTGTATTTGCGCTGTGGTTTATTATTTGTTCAGGAGATCGGGGTGGTTGTAGGGGTGTTCCTTATTTCATAAATAAAAAATCAGGGCAATTAAATTACCCTGATCAATTACACAGAAAGCTCTTTTTTTATTTGCTTAAAGTAATATTTCCAAGATCGAGCACTTCGCCATCTTTAATAACCACACCTTCTTTTACAAAATCTTTGTAAGGAGCCGTAGCTTCTACAACGATCTTGTAAGTGCCTGCTTTCAGGTCGTTCAACTGGAAGGCGCCCTGAACCAGGGCTACCTTGGTTGAATCGTTTCCAATAATAGCCCAAACGTATACGGCACTTTCCGCCGGACTGATGGTTCCTTTAATAACAGAGGCAAATTTAACAGAGAAAGAGAAAAATGCAACAACAGGGATCAATAACAGGGAAAGGGGAGCGAATTTACTTTTCATAGTTATACAGTTTTGGGGTTGAGACTATGGCGCACCCATTACCAACTACTATGCCATGCTGTTAATTGTCCTGCATATTTATAATAATTTAATAGGTAGTTAATACGTTTTTAATTTTTAAATGGGATAAAGGAGAATAACTACATGTAAATCTACCTTACTATTTGGCAGGCCGCTTTTTACTAATAACCCGGGCCCCTTTATCAATTTCGTCAACAAGAAGCTCAATGGTCTTATTCTCAAAAAGCTGAATCAGTTGCTGTTTAATAAGCTTATATTCTGCATGCATAGGACAAGCCATTTTTTCAGAGCATTGAATTAAACCCAGTACACACTTCTCCAATATCTCATCTTCACCCATTGCTTCAAGAATACAACGCGAGGGCAGTTTTTTGGCTTTATCTGCAATATAAAATCCACCGTTAGGCCTCCGAACAGAACTAACGATCTTATTATCTTTTGTAAGTAATTGAAGGATCCTGGCGGTAAATGGCCTGGGCGAACCTATTGCCCTGGAAATTTCATCAATTCCCAGTTTATTCTCTTCAGAACCCTTTTGTGCAATAAAAATGGCTGCCCGCAGCGCATACTCGGTTGACTTAGAAAACATGAATGCTAATTAATAGATATAACAACAGAACCCATTTGTACTGCATCACGAAAATATCAGAAACTAAAGAAAGAGCAGTTACAATCACTCAACTTGCCAGCGGAAAGTTATAAGAAGCAATTGGCAGAAGTGCTGGATAAAGAATGTTTATGTATAGGCTTAAGCAATTCGGCAGCTATTACCTATAAAAATACTTTTGTTAAAAACCTGAATGCCGTAACCATTTGCCCCGGGCCAAATATTGTTAATTTCTCGAACATTGTGTCACTGCAAACGATGGTTGATCATATTTACGGTAGAACAAATATTCTTTCGGGCAATGACCGGCCACATATGTTTATTGCGGAACTTAATTTATACATTGATCATCTTAAAGAAATGTTGATAGAAGACCGTCAAACCGGGCAGCTTGATAAAAACAAAAAGAAACACATTTCCTTTTATCAAAATCTCAGGAATGGCATATTGTGTTACAGCGGTCTTCCATGTGTTGCAGATACCAACAGGGAAACTTTTAACTGGTTGCTCGATTTGGCCAGCGTAGAACTCGACTGCCTGAGTTACCAATATGATCTCAACTAAATTCAAAAGGGCCCTCCTAAAACAGGAAGGCCCTTTTACAATAAAGTAATTGTATGATCAATTAGAATTTAAACGGCAGATACCAGTTCTCCTTTTTCATTAACCTGGCCCTTACTTCAACGGCTGCAGGATTATTTTCAGCCACGAGTTTGTTATATATTTTATCTGCAAGGAATGCAGGATCGTTCCTTCTTAATGCAATGCGCACCAGATCGCTCCAGCGCCTGCCTTCATAAGCAAGTTCAAGACCGGCTTCACTTACAACCTGGTCTTCTATAAACAGGGTGCTATCGCCCGTTACTGCCGGCGAATATAAATTAGCTCTCTTTCGTATGCCAGCGTTTGTACACCAGTCACCTATAATTTTCGGATTATCGCTTTTGCGTGCATCAAAATTATACGGATTACCTTCATTGGTTATTCTGTTGGGTATAGTAGTAAGCCCCTGGTTCAGCAAAGCATACGCCAGCGATTGGTGCGCATCGCGGTTAGCAGCTTCTGCAAAATCGAGGTGCAAAGAAGCTGCCCGGTACAAAAACCATTTGCCGTTCTTTTTAAACAGGTTGGTGGGGATAAAGCTTTTTTCATCCAGATAATTGTACAGGTATTTCATGATCACCGGCTGATCGTTCAGCATACGCCAGCTAAAGATCTTTCCTCTTGCATCATATGTAAAATCATTTTTCTGCACCTGGCTGTTCCATTTATCAATAGCATACTGCGATGGTTTCAACAGGTAACTTCCACCTCTGTTCGAAAAAAGGCTGATAAAAGGATCAACAGGTTTAAAGTTCTCATTAAAAGGCAAATACCAGATCCATTCATAGCCAAACAATTTATCCTCGCTTCGCGCAAAGATGGAACGCCATCCCTGGCTGTTATTGTCTACCAGCATATTTTCATCCCATTCTCTGTACCGGACATAGCCAACAGCCAGGTCATTATTATCTGCTTTGGAGCCCTCGGCTATACGGTTTGTATTCAGATCGCCGGTACCGCCTGTTTCCATTACGCTTTTAAAAGCTACAGCAGCTTTACGATAATCGCCTTTCCACAGGTAGAGTTGCCCGGCCATCATTTGTTTATTGATAAAGAACTTATTGGTTGCATAACCATCCACAGCAGTGACCAGGCTGGCTGATGATGCGTAAGGCTGTGTGTAGGGCAGTGCCTCCATTTGTTTGGTGAGTGAATCAATCAACTCGCTAAATTCAATGCGAGGCATACTGCTTACTGCTTCCAGTGAAGCTATATCGGCTAATTCATTGGTTACATACGGAACTTTTCCGAAATGAATGCCTAATTGCAGGTACAACCAGCATCTGAGGGTAGCTATATCTGCATACCGCATATTATACTCTTCTACCTTCAGCTTTCTATCGCGCAGCATTATATCGAAATTATGCAATACATCGTTGCAATTGAGTATTACCTCGTAAAACGGTTTCGGGTTTGCATACGGATTACCTTCCTGTACCCGGTGCGTTTCCAGCTGTTGCAGGTTCACATCGGCATTGGTGGTAACAGTGGCCAGGTCGCCCCTTAGTTCATTTAGTACCACATACTGCTCAGCAAGGCCCATAAATTTTCCATATACGCCTATTACTGCCGCATCTGCATCAAATACGTTCCTGTACATGTTCTCTTCGTCAAGCACATCTTTTGGCTCTACATCGAGCACTTTCTTGCACGATGATATTGCCGCCAGTAACAATACACTACATACAGCACTAAATATTATTGACCTTATTTGCATAAAATTCTTCTGTTGGTTGAAATAAATAAATTATAAACCAATACGCACTCCCGCCTGCACACTTTTATATTGAGGTTCTGGCACTATATCCATCCCTTGTCCGAAAACGCCATTTACGGTGCTGAATTCAGGATCATAGCCAAGATATTTTGTAAGTGTGAACAGGTTATTGCCTGTGCCATATACCTGTATGTACTTTACGATACCTGGTTTAACCGGTACGTTATAGGCAATCGATACTGTTCTTAGTCTTACATAAGATCCATCTTCTATCCACCTGTCAGAGAAACGGCTATTGCTCATGGGATCGCCCCAGGTAGCTTTGGGTGTGCTTGTTACCTGGCCGTTTGTTTTCCAACGGCTCAGTACTGCCTCTGTCTGGTTGGCATAACCGCTCATCGATTCTAATTGCCGGCGGGTATAATTGTATATATCATTGCCATAGCTGTATGTGAATAATACATCGAGCGACCAGTTACCATATACCAACCGGCTATTTATTGCACCGTAAAAATCAGGATTGGGATTACCAATTACCTGTCTGTCATTTTCATCGATCACATTATCGTTGCCGGTTGTATTTATAAAACGTACATCACCGCCGCCAAAAGCAGTAACACCGCCGTTGGCATTTTTATTATATAAGCCTGCAGCGGCAGCATCTGCATCAGTGGTGAATATACCTGCGGTCTTATACCCATAAAACAGATTGGGCGCATTGCCTTCAGCTGTAATAATGGTACCGTCGGCAAAATCAGTAAGGAAAGCTCCTGCCGGTAATTTTGTGATCTTTGATTTGCTCTGTGCAATATTGAATCCCACATCCCATTTAATGGTTTTGTGATCGATAACGCGCGCCTGTACAGCTGCTTCCCATCCATTGGTACGCATGCCACCCGAATTGGCAACTATATAGTTCATGCCACTCATGGTAGATGCAGCTGTATATACGATCATTTTATCGGAGGTATTACGGTATGCATCAACACTTATATTCAACCGCTCATTAAACAAAGCAATGTCGGCGCCGGCATTTAGTTTTGTCACCGATTCCCATTGCAGTTGCTCATTGCCAATATTACCACGTACGAGCCCGGATATTCCAAGCAGGTTTTGCGCTACATAATATTTACGGGCTGTGAAATTGCCGATATCGTCATTACCGGTTTTACCTATAGAAGCTCTTACTTTTAATAAGTCAACGAAATTGAACCGAGACATAAATTTTTCAGAAGAAACAAGCCAGGAACCGCTTATTGAAGGAAAGAGTGCCAGCGCGCGGCTGCCTGCCTGCAAAGAAGCCATATTACCTTGCGGAATATTTCTTCCAAAACGTGAAGAGCCGTCTGCTGCCATATCGAAAGCAACATAATATTTGCCTGCCATATTATAGCCTGCATGCAGGTAAGTATTCAACCAGGTCCATTGGCCAAGGCTGCCGCCTATGCGACGTAAAGCATTGACGCCATATTGCACACCCTTTAACTGATCGGTAGCCGCATTAAAACCAAACCCATTGTCCTGCTCGGCATTATTTCTTACATATCGTATACCCAGCTGGGCATCTAACTGGTGAATATGGTTAAATGTTTTATTATAGGCCAAACGGGTATCATTGAAAATAGTAAAAGTTCGTATCACCTGTGCACCCGACCGGTTGTAGGCGATGGCATTATCAAGTGTATCGGGTACGATCCCTTTTTCAGGCACAAAAAACGACTCCCGTATTTTATCAATGGAAACAGCAATAGTGGATGCCAGCGACAGCTGTTTTGTAAGCAGATAATTGAATTTTACCGAACCATTGAACCGGTAGCTTTTATTAAGTGCCTGCATACTCTGGATAAGCGCGCCGGGATTACTTATATTAAAAGTATCTCTATCTGCCAGTACAGGCGATTCTATTCCATTATCAGCTACTTCGTTCTCAGGCAGAAAAGGCGCTTTTATTAAAGCTGTATAAAGGGGGTTCGTGGTAAGGCTTAGTCCCATATTCTTCAACTTCTGCTCGTTGTAAATAAAGCTGAGGTTGGCAGCAGCAGTAAGCCTGGGGCTGAGATTAAGATCGGCATTAAACCGCATATTATACCTGGTAAGGCCTGTGTTTTTGACAACGCCTGCGTTCTTTAAGAATCCCATTGTCAACGCATATTTTGCAATATTATCGCCACCTGTAATTCTCAGGTAACCGTTTTGCATGGTGCTGTTGTCGAGCACTTTCTTCTGCCAGTTGTTGGTATAATGATAGCGGTAATAGTCGGGGTTGTTTACATCATCATTCATGTAGGGAAGCGCCTGCATGCCTTTATCGGTAACCCCTTTTGACTGCAGCATTTCTGATAAATACACTCTGTAATCCGAAGCATTCATCATAGGTATACTCTCAGGCTCAAAATTTACACCACCATACAATGCAACGTCTATTCGGGTAGCTTCCTGTTTTGAACGTGCAGTTGTAATTAGTATTACACCGTTTGCTCCTTTAGCCCCATAAATAGAAGTGGCATCTTTTATCACTGTAATATTGTCAATATCCTTACTATCGATAAAAGCCAAAGGGTTATTATATGCGCCGGAACTCAGCGGTGTTCCATAATTACTATTATCAAAAAAAACACCATCTACTATTATCAATGGCTGGTTACTTGCATATAAAGAGGTATATCCACGCAAAAAAAGATTGGCGCCTATATTGGGGGTACCCGAGCGACGAATGGCATTTAGCCCGGCTACTTTACCTTGCAAATAAGCATCC
The DNA here is from genome assembly GCA_024809215.1 of Niastella sp. OAS944. GTDB lineage: Bacteria > Bacteroidota > Bacteroidia > Chitinophagales > Chitinophagaceae > Niastella. Next base: position 2,355,250 of record JANUBW010000001.1, read on the forward strand.
GGCGTTTCGGGCGTACCCTGCCAGTTTCCTTTTGTTTGTACAGAAACGGATGCATTACTTAAATAGCTTTTTGTTGTTATACCTAAAGGTGTTGTGATGTCATCATAAAAAGAACTGTAATCATTTTCGTGTAGAAAACCTTTTACAATAGCCATCCCTTGCAACGCCAGTTCTCTTGTCTGGTATCCATCGGCCTCTATCCTTATGGAAACGTTATAACCGGGTACTTTCAATAAAAAGTTACCCAGGCTGTCAGTAATGGCTGCGGTCGCATTTTTATAAGTGACCCTTGCACCACTCAAAGGTTTACGATTTACGGCATCTGCAATGGAGCCTTTTACATCTACAAAACCAATTGGTGAAGCAGGTACATCAATAATAGAATCGGTATTGGCAGCATCCTGAGCATGCAGGTGGTTGCAACACAGTCCCATGCAAACGGCAAATACAATCCTTTTCATCATCATGCTACGTAGTATAGTTGTTTGTATGCACATGAATAACATAATTAGAACACCGGAACGAATTTTAAATAATCCAGTGTGAGGTTATAGGGAATGCCCGTAGCAAGCGTAGCAGGCGTTTGTAGCCGAAGACGGCGAGTAGCCGTGTTACGTTTATAACTATAACCGGCGGGGGTAGATTCAGGATATGATAATTTCCAATTATAGCTATCATTAATATACTCACCCACCAGCACTTCTGTATAATCGTATGGCTTTACTTCTGCCGGCAAGCTCAAAGGCGAATAATTCCTTGCACTATCCTCGCTGATCTGCAAGATCTGCTTCAAGGTGGAATCGGTTCCATACGGACCATCGTCCTGGCCCGAGATGCTTTTATCGTTCAATGCCACCCAGTATACTTTATATTTTGTTGTATACAGGCCGTTGGTTATATAATCCAGGAAAAAATTGGCGCCCGATGCATTAGTGCCGAGGTTCAAATAAATATCATTGAACGACTGTCCCGTAAGTGGGTTTTTGCGCTGCCTGTAAAAAAGCTTTGATATATATTTATCTTCATTCGACTTAATTGCAACCGCATCCTCGCCCTGCACAATTACCACAGGTATTTTTTCTTCTATGGGCGCCGCAGCCGCCTTTACTACATATATTATCCCGTTACTTGCTTTACGCGTTTCTACAATATCTGCTTTATTAACAGAAATGTGAACATCGAACTTCGACAACAATGTCGATGGCAATTGTTCGGGAGAATAGCGTCCTTTTATTACCAGATCTTTCGCCACATTCCAGTAAGCATTGCCGATGGTAAAACCTGCATCGGGGCTTTTGAAAAACACTTTTTGCTTATCTGCTTCAGCGAGATATGCAGCATTGGCCAACTCTATATAAGTATACAGGCTATCTTCATTTCCTATATCATACACTTTAGTGCGGAAGGTATTTATATTTACAATGCCCGTACCGGGTTTATAAACAGGTTCGCCGGTAACAGGATTAATACTGTCAAGTTCTGCCTTGGAAGGATCCTGCATCTGATAATTCAACGAGGCTATATACGAATTTTGTGCGATGGTTGTCTTAGTGCTTTGAATATATTCCCATATACTTGGCAACGGTTCTATAACCTTGTCTATTATATGCAGTGCACCATTCTTTACATAGATATCGGCCTGTTGTATACTGGCATCATCGAACTTCTTATTAAAGAAATTAATTCGCTTGCCGTTCAGCATTGGTATTCTTAATGAGTCGGTGGCCATTCTTGTAAAATAAAGCTGTCCGGCAATATGGTTCAGCAGCCAGGGTTTCAGTTTTGCCGTGTCGTTCACCACATCTTGTGGCAGGCTGTTCAATGCCTCATTGGTTGGCGCCCATACCGTATAATTTTTAGATGAGCCGATCACTTTATCGAGCGCCGTTTTCACCAGGTATTCGCTAAACTTACTAAGGCTGGGCTGGGTATTTATATATTCCTGCAGGGTTTGGTTAAGTGGCTGTTCGTTTACCGCCACATGATCGTCCCATTTCTTGCAACAAAGACCGGTAACTGCAATGCAAGCAGCAAACAACAGGTATTTTTTCCTTAAGCGCATGCTTCAAAAAATTGTTTCGTGATTATTAATGCGGCGTTACTTCTATACTTCCGTCGGGGTTAAATCTCCTGCCCGTTTGGTTTTCATCTACCGGAATAAAATGGATCATATCGAAATTGCAGTCTGAATTGGTTCCCGAGATCAGATTAAAACGAATTTTATGCCTGCCGGTGGCTTTTACATCTATTATGCCTAACATGCGGCTTGCAGTAGTACCGGCTCTCTTACTTGCGCCAGCCCACCATTTCCAGCCCAATGCTTCCATCCCCGCAGTATCAGTAACGGAAGCTATTTTCTGATGAAACTGTATCAGCGCACTGGTAAGCGGTATTGAATCAAATGATCCCTGCACATTGATGACTTTATCACCATTTTGTTGAAAATAACAAAACCATACTTTGTATTTTCCTTTTACCAGCATTGGCGTGGTAAACTCGATCCAGCTGTTTCCTGCGCACTGCCCAAGGCCATCTGTATTGCTGCTGCTTGTTCCCATACCTACTTGCCAATAATCGCCCAGGTAGCCGGTTACACCATTTCTGTATTTAAGACAACTTTTTTCCCATTTAATATCCTTTAAGGTGGCACCATCACCATAGTCGAACAAATAAGTTTTTTTGCGGTATATGCTACTCAACCTGGTAAGCTCAGACACGGTAGAACACAAGTCCCAGTATACAGGAAAAGGCTTCCTCACTTTTATGGCCAAATGCGACAGTGCCCTATGCACCACACCGTTTGTAGCAGATACATCACTGTTGGCCTGGTCAAGCTCAGCCCCTATCTCATGCACCGGCCCGGTTAGCGTAGTATACTCATCATCATTAATAAGCACTTTCTTACCGTCTATCAGTTTATCAGTGATCACCTCCAGCGGCACCTTTGTTTCGTGCGAGGAAGCCATTACTATATCGGCGAGGTATTTTACATCGGGAAGTATATGGTAGGCCACATACAAATGCAGACTGTCGGCAGGATTTTTAGGGTCGCCTGTATTGCAATATTTCTTTTTCAACGCTGCATAGCTTGCAAATCCGGCATCACTTAATGCCTGATCTGTTTCTGCTAATAATGTAAACCACCTTTGCGTACCATCGGTATTTTTGACGCTGTTCAATGAATCATAATAGCCTGTTTCTTTCAGTGCCTCTGTGAAAACGGAATACGCTGAGCTTTGCTCAACCAGCTTTGCTACCGTATACACAGAAGGCGTAAGCACGTTGTCAATTACATGCACAATTCCATTACCGGTTAAAACGTTTGGCTGGGCCACATTGGCCTGCCGGTTAATACGGTACGAAGAAACACCGCCCTCATTGACCACCCCTGTTATTAAAAACTGCCCCAGCATGGTTACCGACGGAAGTTTACCATCGGTAAATTCACTGGTTTGCACTACATCCTCAAGCAAATGAAATTGAATTATTGCTTTAAGGTCTGAATCCTTTAGCTGGTCAATGGAGGCTACATTCAATTTCTTCAGATAAATGATTATTGCCTCATCAGTAGGGGCAAACAAAGTATAAGTGCCGTAAGTATTCATGGCCGAGCTATACCCGGTCTTTTCAATAACGGCCAACAGTTTTGTAAACCGCTGCAGGGAGTCTTTCTGAAGATAGTCAAGTATGTTGGGGTCTTGCGTGGTGGTTTCACGCAAGTCTGTTTTTTTACAGTTGCCAAACAAGGCAGCAACTGCTATAAAAACAACCAGGGGGATGTATATGTATTTCTTCATGATCACCCAATTAATTATTTATAAAACGGGTTTTGTACAAGTTGTTTGTTTGTCTGCAGCTCATACTCAAATATGGGAAAGTAATGGCTGTTATGATCTTTCATTTTTGTTTGCGTGGCACGTATGGTGTTAGCAGGTACGGTACCGGTCACCATATCGAGCAAAAAATCGATCTGCGCATAATTATTCCGTTTCACATACCGTAGCACATCGTACCAACGCTTGCCCTCAAACATAAACTCCCGGGCTCTTTCTTCCAGTATAAAGCGTGATACTTCTGTTACATTGGCCGGGTCGGGATGGGTGTTTGAACCCTCCAAAGCATCTGCCCTTTTGCGGATCACATTTACAATATCAAGCGCCTCCTGCCCCCTGCTTAACTGGGCCAGGGCCTCGGCTTTCATTAATAATACATCTGCATACCGGTATACAAACCAGTGAGTATATGAATCGCTTTGCGCTATAAGGTCCTGGCTGTTTTTACCCACATATTTCCAGATCAAACCGTCGGTGGCCCTTACGGAGGCCCCGTCGGAACGTATATCTTTAAGTCCATTCACCTCATCGGTAGTATATACCATATCCATTACCCGGTTGGCGGCAACGAACTGTTTGGACGATAATGCAAACATGCCATAGAATGTATTCAACTTTTGCGCATCAAACTGTAATTCAAAAATGCCTTCGTTTGAATTGCCCGTACGATACAGGGTATTAAACCATGCGCTGCTTGAACCAATGAGGCCAAAACGTTTTGAATTGATGACCTTATCGCAGGCGGCAATGGCTTCTGCATATTTTTCCATCCATAAATACACATCTGCCAATATGGTATTAACAGTAAAGCGGGTAATACGTCCTTTATCAGATGCAACGTTTCCATAGGTTAGCGGTGCGTTGGGCTCAGCGGAATTCAGATCTGCAATAACCTGGTTAAGCACTTCCTGCCGGGAGCTTTTTGCAATGTCTGTTATGTCTGCATCGCTTGATGTAGCCGATAGTTTTAAAGGCACATCGCCAAAACTTCTTGCAAGGTAAAAATAGAGTAATGCCCTTATCGTTTTCGCCTCTGCTACATAAGCATTCAACGCTTCCTGCGTAAAGGTTTTGTCGTTCGTTAGTACCCCAGGAGCAAAATCAATGACGGTATTGCAATAATTAATGGTACGGTATACCGGCCGCCAGTTTATAATGGGATTGGACGATGTAGTATTTACGTTCATGATCTCATACTGTGAAGCAGTTGTGCCCAGCGAAGGCGCCAGCATATCTGCCCGCAGTTCTCCCCATAAAAAAAGCAACTCCGGTAAAGCAGCAGTGCTATTGGTTGGGTCGCCAAGCAATGAACCGTAGCAACCGATCACTGCGGCCCTTACCTGCTCTTTGGTTTTCCAGTAATCTTCACGAATGATGCCATCAGAAGGCTTCTGATCGAGTCGCTTTGTACACGACACAAGCAACATCAATGAAAAAAAACTTATTGTATGTAATAATCTATAGCGCATTTTCATCTTTATCATACTTTATTAAAAAGAAGCCGTTAAACCTAAAGTGATCATTTTCACTGGTGGTGTCATGGAATTATCCGCTGCCACCCTAAAAGGATCACTACCTCTTACGCTTACTTCGGGATCCTGCCCTATGTAGTTAGTGAATGTTAACATATTTTCAGCTGTAACATATGCACTGAGGTTTTTTATCTTCATTCTGTCGGTAAGCCCTTTGGTAAAAGTATATCGCAGTGTCACTGTTCTGAAACGCAGAAAAGAACCATCTTCTACATATCGCGATGAGCCCAGCCAGTTATACCCTGCTTCATACAATGCCCTTGGCATATCGGTTACATCGCCACTTCTACGCCAGCGTCTTAATACGGCCGTGCTTTGGTTATCGTACTTATACATATTGGTGGTGTTCATTTCAGTTCCATTGATGATCTCATAATCATAACGGAAGTTGAAAAAGGTAGAAAACCGCCATACCCTGTTATAAGTTACATTGAAGCCAAAGCCACCGGTAAACTTCGGATTACTGTTGCCCAGATAAACAATATCACGGTAATCGATAGTGCCATCATGGTTTATATCATCATACTTTGCATCGCCCGGCTGAAATACATAATCCACTGCCGGATAGTTAAACCGCATATATACCTCTTCTCCGTTCGGGCGCACCGTTGGTTTGCCATTTGCATCGCGTGCGCGGGTTTCCTCCAGGTCTTTATATACGCCGAGGTACCTGAACCCATAAAATGAACCGAATGGGTTATCTACCTGCATATATGTTTTGTATTGGCCGTTCTGGGTGATGTTTCCTTTTTCAACGGGATAGAACTCTGAAATTTCACGGATGATATTCTCATTGCGGGCTATATTAAAGTTGAAATCAACCATCCACATTTTTGTTTTTACCGGTGTGGTGTTCAGGTTTATTTCCCATCCCTGGTTATCCATGGTACCCACGTTCATATCCACATTATTATAACCATTTACTGAAGCGATCTGCAGGTCATAAAAGAAAAGGTCTTTGGTCCTGTTCTTATACACTTCTACATCGAGGTTAAACCTGTTCTTAAACATTACCAGGTTCAAACCTGCATTCTGCCCAATCACGGTTTCCCATTTCAATTTATTCAAACCCATATTGGCTGAGTATACACCCGCTTCGCCGAGGTAGTTCCAGTTGAGATTGTCGTAGGTGTTGTAAAACATATAATCGCTTTTTGGCGCGTTACCGCTGCGACCGTAGCTGGCACGAAGGCTCAGGTCATCTATCGACCTGCTGAATTTGAGATTGTTCATGAACTTCTCGCCCGAAATTCTCCAGCGTGCAGACAGAGAGGGGAACAAGCCATACCGCTGGTTAGAAGAAAGCCGCGAGGTTGCATCACCTCTTAATGCGGCATTGATCATATAGCGATCATCGAACCCATACTGACCATTGATCAAAGCGCTCATTGTGCTGGTTTGACCGCCATTTGCAGTTAAACCGGAATTGATACCATTTACCCTTGAAGGCACCGAGGGATCTTGCAGATCTGAGGAAGGCGTATTAGTTGTTCTTGCCTGGTAAGCAACGCCTTTACGATCGTAGGTCATCACGTTAAATAGCCCGGTGAACGTATGTTTGCTGTTTTCTATTCGCGGGTTATAAATAAGTGAGGTTTTGGTTTGTACATTAAACCCATCGTTATCGCCGTCGTAGGCCACGTTTACAGTACTTGCCGTCCATGGGTTTCCTGTAGCTATCTGGGGCAGGAAACTTTTACTTTTTAAACTGTTGATGTCGAATTGAACATCTACCATCGCTGTAAGCACCTGCGGCTTGATGGTATACTGGATATTAAATTTTGGTATAACCCTGTCTGTTATTACTTTATTGGTAGCAGTATTTGCCATGGCTACTGGGTTTACCGTTCCCTGAATTTCATTTTTACTGTTGACGCCCAGGAACTGGCCCTGAATATTGGAAAATGGTGAGAAATAGTTGCCGGTATTATTACCATATTCGTCAAATTCGTAAATACTCATATTCGGCATTTTGCGATATGCGATATTGCGGAGATTGTCACCAAAGTTCTTGCTGTTATCAGTATAGGAATAAGAAAGGTCTGTTCTGATGCTGATCCTTTCCGATACTATATAATCAAGATTAATGCGGGTGCTTATGCGGCGAAGGTCGGTACCAATTGTAATACCTTTTTGATCGAGGTAACCAAGCGATGCATAGTATCTTGCCTTTGAGCCGCCACCGGTCATTGAGATGTTATGGTCGTGTGTAAAGCCATTGCGCGTAATAGCATCTACCCAGTTGGTATTTTGACCATAATTGTAATAATAATACGGGTTGTTGGGGTCCGACTTGAATTCATTTACGGTTTGCAGGTTGAGCGGTATCCCATTCCTGTTCATATATGCTTCGGGAATAAGATCAGAATACTTAGGCCCATCAAGCATGGGAATAGGCTTTGCTTTTAACGAAGCTGTTCCTTTAAATGTATATGTCAATGCAGGTTTTCCTCTTGCTCCCCTTTTTGTATTAATAACAATAACACCATTGGCCGCACGCGAACCCCATAAAGCGGTAGCTGCTGCATCTTTTAAAATAGTGATGTCTTTTATATCTGAAGGAGCGATATTCAGCAATGACGCATATCCCTGGTCGTCGGCAGTACCAAAATTAAAATCAGTGGGTACCTGCGTTTCATAGGGCATACCGTCTACTACTATCAGTGGGTCGTTAGATGAATTGATAGAAGAAGTACCGCGGATACGTATTTGCATACCGGCACCGGGGTCGCCTGAATTGGCAGCAATGTCTACTCCTGCCATACGGCCCTGCAGGGCCTGATCGATAGAGGTAGCCTGCATTTCTTCCATTTCTTTTGCACTGATCTTTGAATAGGCCAATGTGGAGTTTCGTTCGGCTACCGGCAGCATGCCATTATCTGTTTTCCGCTGCGCTACCACAATTACTTCATCAATATCTTTTGCAGCCTGTTCCAGGGTTATATTAAACAGCCGGCGCGAGTTCACAGCCAGTTCTTCCTGGCTTTTATAACCGATCAAAGAAAATGATACCCGGTGGCGCGAATCGGTTATACGCAGTGCAAAATTTCCATTTACATCGGTAGCTACACCCTTTATGATACGTTTATCTGCATCTATTTCCGTTACAGATACACCTGTAAGGGGATGGCTTTTCTTGTCGATCACCTTACCGGTTATTACCACGGCGGTTTGTGCCTGCGCTGCCATTGCAAGCGCAGAAAAGATAGCCGCTTGGCAAAGTTGTATTATAAGGCGGGTCAAAATCCTCATAGCAAGAAGTTATAATAATCAGTTATATTTTAAATAGTCGTTCAGCAAATGGATCACACACCTGTTAGACAAATTATTACTCTGGGCCATTATCAGTTCGGAAGGTTTGGGTATACTTTGATTATCCCTTATAATCATAGCGCCCTTACTGTTGGTGATGTTGATCTTTATGCTATTACCTACCGAATCTTTAAGGTAAGTGTCGAACCTGCCTGAAAGATTTCCATCGGGCACTACTGTATGGCCGTAAAGAATATGGTATTGCAAAAATTTGCGCACCAGCTCCCTTCCTGTGTCATTTGTAGGATTAAAAGTGGGCACTTTATTGGGCGCAGTGCCTGTACCAGGCAACACACCATCATTCACAGCCTGTAATATGGCTGCGTTGTTTGGCACAAATACGGTGTTGAAACCCGTGAGCCCATTAATATCAGTAGTGGCAGCGTTGTACATAGCTACAGAATTACTGAGGTACTGCCAGAAATAATTAAACTCAGAGGTAGTAGCAGTACCAAGATTTTTTACGTGTGTGCCCACCGGCTTTTCAGAATAGGTAAGCAAATCGTTAATAAAATATACTTTACCGTTGCTGGCTGTTTTTACACTGTCTACAACTGCCGTTTTACCTGCATCCAGGAGGCCGCCCGTCAATATGGTATTGTTATTGAATTTTATAAAATCGCCTTCTGTACCTGAAGCACCTGACTTTACGATATCTGCCCCTGAAAGGTCCTGTACATCTGATTTGTATGGTTCAAAAAACACACAGGTATTTGCAATACGTGTAAGCTTATCTTTTACGCCATTTGTTGAAGCACTGCCGCCGGCAGGCGTATACTCGTACTGGTCTTTTGATACATTGTAGCTATAACCTGCAGCAGCAAAGGCCTTATCGGGGATAAGAAAAATATTCACCGGCACACTCGAATTTGCTATCAGCAGTTTCAGTCCGCTTAAATTCAGCAATCTGGTCATCATGGAATATCCGGGGTTGAGATATGCCTTGCTATATACGGTGCTGAACACATCGGCTTCTTCTACTTTAGTAGTACCATATACAATACCGTTGCTTAATATTTTTCTATCAAATACATCGGTGTTAGGATTGAAGCGGGCTGGCTCAGCAAACTTATTACGGGTTACTGCAAACTTGGAAGGCCATACCGCCGTAGCAAACATGTGTGCATTCAGGAAATCGGCAATAATATCCATAGGCATTTGATCAAGCGAAGGATAATACTCACAAAGCACATTCTTTACGTAATTATCAACCGCGGTATTATTGGGAATAAACATGGTCCAGCAGTCTTTCTGGCCGTCATTATCCTCCGCTTTTAAAAAGTTTTCGTTGTTGGGCGAAAACGAAAGCAATGGAGAATAGGCTTTTACAAAAACGGAATCATTTTTACCCGTCAATACCTGGTACCTGTGCGAAGCATCGGAATTATAAATAAACTGAACCGTATTATTAACATACATCCTGTTGAGCAGGGCCCTGAAACTGCTGTATTCAGGTTTTGTACGAATATATTCATCAATGCTCTGCAATGGGTTGATCACCCTGTCTATTTCGTGTATTACACCATTTTCTGCGGGAATGTCTTTTGTGACCACTTTGGCTTCAGCCACGTTAAAACCTGTGTAGGTAGAAGAAGGATAGAAATAATTATAATCACTGGCAGAAAGACCTGCCGATTGGAAGTAATCATCGGTGAAATAAGTGATATACTTATTATTATCATCGCCGGTAATATAATTGCCGGTAAGCGATCCTGTTATATTATTGCGATTGGCAGCAATGGCAGTTATTGGTTTATTGTTGAGGCCGGTATCCTTATAAAAACCGGTATAATAGGCCGTAGTGCGTCTGAAAGCAACAGAGGGTGTCCAGCCCTGATTGTTGGCGGTTGCCTGGTAATCATCGAGCCTGTCTTTTTCAAAGCTGTTATATACCAGGAAGTATTGTACCATAGCGCGTGCGGTAGCGGAATCTATGGCGTTTACGTCTGCAATACCTTTGTCTTTAAAGTATTTATCGAACGCTTCATCGTTGGGCGCAAACATGGTCCAGTAACCGCCACCGGCAACCAGTACCTGTTTGTAACCACCCTTATCAATAAGGGCCAGCAGGTTTTTAAAGTTTCCTTTACCAGCTAACTGTTTGTATATCGGGTCGGCCAGTGTATTGGGCCGGTCGTAAAATTCATCCCAGGCCTTTTTGCGGCAGCTGGCAAAGAGCAGCAGGATACAAAAAGCCAATAGCTTAGGTATTATAACCTTATTATTCATACGTAAAAAGGGTTAATATCAAGTAGTTCCCAAGGGTAGTTGGGATATATAAGAATAGCCGGGGCAACCAGCCGGAGACCAGTACGTTAATCTTTTAAGACACTAAAATTATTCTGGTAAGTGAATACTGTAATATGTAGTATTGGTATATAACAGCAATGGGGAAAGTCAGTTTGGCTATACATGGCAATCGTTTTAGTTTAGGACTTGCGTGGCAACAGGCGGTAAAATAGATAGTACTGTAGTCTCAACTGTCCTGAGGTGTCCTGAACAAATTCACTTTTTTATGCAATCGTTCCCGTTAATGGATACACTAGATAAGTATACAATTAGGAGTATACGTAAGCGCAGAGGTATGACCGTTCTTTTAAAAAGACGAAGGAAGCGGCAGGCAGGGATGCGTTTTTGTGCAGGCGGAAGCAATTATTCATCCATGAAACGGGCATTAGCTGTCACAAACAAAAAAGGTTTGTAGAAACAAACCTTTTTATCTGCTGCTATATAAACTCATTAAAGTCTTTTATGCTTTTATTTATGCATCCCTGTTATTTATTTACAGGAACAGGGGCCCAATAATAACTATGGTTAGCATCGCTGGGTTGATTGATCAACGAAACTTCCGCAGCATTACGGCCCGCATTCGCTTTTTGTACAGTTTCGGTCCTTACCAGGTCGAACCACCTGATACCAACTTCTGCTGCAAACTCCCATCCTCTTTCCGCTACAACTGAATCTCTGAAAGCTGTTTGTGATAACCCGGTTTGCAAAGCCGTTAAACCGGCTCTTTGCCTAACCTGATTAATGGCATCATACGCACTGGCATCAACACCCGAAGACATGGCTTTCGCTTCCGCATAGGTCAACAACACTTCCGGATAACGAATGATAAAGGTGGTGGCGCTGCCCCACCAGTCGTTGGCTTTATGTGTTTTCCAATCGTAGCTTTCATCGTCGCGGTATTTGAGAAAAAAAGGATGTTTCACCAAAGTATTCTGCCAGGTAACTACATTATTGGGGTCATTCTTTACATAATACGCTTCCTGGTAAGTAGCGGCTTTTCTGGGACCGGCGGGAAATTTGTTATAGAATTCAATTTCTCCATAGCCATCTTCCCAACCACCTTCTTCATAATCGGGTGAGAAGGGATTCGGCCCACACATGTTCCCATTTTCCCAACTCCAGGCCGGAATATCATTATCAAAATAACAGGCAAACACCGCTTCTTTATTGTACTTGTTCTTTATTTTCCAGATATCGGCGAAATCCGTCAGCAGATCATAACCCCAGGTGGCTTTTCCATCTATCACTTCTTTTGCTTTGGCAGCGGCCAGGGCGTATTTATCAGTCTGTTTCAGCGGGTACCCGGCCATAGTGAGATACACATTGGCCAACAACGCCTTTGCCGAGCCTTTGGTAGCCAGGATATCGGTGCCGCTCTGTCTCGATTTCCCGCTCCAATGATCGGGCAGCATGGTCTCTGCCTTCTGCAGATCGGCCACTATCAAATTATAGATCTCCTGTACTGTTGCATTGGGCCGGTCGGCCTGCACCACTGCTTCCGTTGGCATGGGTACGTTGCCCCAGCTCCTTGTTAAATAGAAGTAACTGATAGCCCGCATAAAATAAGCATATCCGGCAGCGTTATTACGCTGTTCGTCTGTTGCAGTTGTTGCCTTCGTATAGTTCTGAAGCAGGGAATTAGCCGATTTAATGGTGGCATAAAAATAATTCCACCAGGCGGTCATTCTCCCGTTTGACGCATTGGCGTTAAAACAATCAAAGTCTGAAAACTCTATTTTATTGCCATTTCTTTTTGACGTGATGTCATCAGCGGCGTAATACACGCCTACTATCGTGTTAAAAGCGCCATTGAGTTGCAGGGCCAATGCGGCCTCGGCCATTTCAAGGTCTTCACCGGTCTTATAAAAACTTACAGGTGTAATGCTTCCCTGGGGATTTTCATCGAGAAAACTTTTTTTACAGGCAATTGTGAGCAGTACAAGCGCCAGCAAGCCGATATGATATATATTGAATCTCTTCATAGTTTTAAAATTTTACCTGTAAACCAACAGTAATTGTTTTGGGAGAAGGATAAGCGCCAAGGTCGATACCGGCATCGGTATCACTGTTTGACATAGTAGAAGTAGCTTCGGGATCAAAGCCTTTGTATTTGGTGATCGTAGCCAGGTTTTGTGCGCTTATAAAGATCTTTGCAGTCGCCAGCTTCAGCCATTTCTGGTTGAGCTCATACGAAAGGCTCACATTCTTCAACCGCACATAACTACCATTCTGCAGGAATTGGCTGCTCTCTACCCAGCTTTTATTTTTGCTTCCGGGGTTTGCAAAGGTAGAACCTGTGTTGGATGGCGTCCAGTAATTAGCTGCATCTGCCAGGGTAATGAATTTAACATCACTGGTAGGCACAGCAGTAGCAGCATAGGTAGCATTGAAGATCTTATTCCCATGTGATCCCTGGATAAAAACGTTCAACTCGAAGTTTTTATACGCCACAGAGTTATTAAAGCCCCATTGCATTTTTGGCGTTGCTGATCCCGAGATCACCCTGTCTTCAAATCCGATAGAATTGTTTCCGTTCACATCCCTGTACATAGCGTCACCGGCTTTATAATTCCCTTTATCAACCTGGTAAACGCCTTCCCAGGGAATGAGATAAAATGAACCCAGCGGCTGTCCTGGCTTTACTACCTGTATACTGTTGGTAATAAGTCCGCCACCTATAACCGCCCGCTCAAGCATGGAATCTGCGCCAAGGCTTATCACTTTATTCTGGTTGAAGGAAGCGTTAAAGGATGCGTTCCAGGTAAAGTCGCCACTTTTATAAGGCGTTCCGTCGATCACTATTTCCCAACCTTTATTATTTACCTTTCCAATATTTTTCAGGAATGTGCCGCCGCCGTCGTAATTATTGATGCGGGTGTTAAGCAACAGGTCGCTGGTGTTTTTATTATAATAGTCCACACTTATATTCAGCCTGTTCCCCAATACACTTGCATCGAGCCCAACATTTGTTTGCTTCGATGTTTCCCATTTTACATCAGGATTGGCGGGGTTGCCCAACGTGTAACCCGGGGATGCAGTTGTGGTTCCATAAGAATAAAGGATAGAATTCAGCAAGCCCAGTGTACTGTAGGGGTCCACAGCCTGGTTACCGGTAACACCCCAGCCGGCCCTTAATTTAAGATTGGAAAAAATGCCGAGATCATCGATGAATTTCTCGTTAGATAATTTCCAGCCCAAACTAAAGGAGGGAAAATTACTCCACTTGTTACTTCCCTGGAATTTAGAAGAGCCATCCCTTCTTACGGTTGCCGTCAACAGGTATTTGTCATTAAAGCTATACGCCACACGGCCCATGTACGACAAAAGCGACCAGTTACTGTAGCCCGATGAAATGCCCTGCGAAGCATTTAACCCCAGGTTGTAATATCCATTCGATAAGGAAGCCAGGCCCGAACCGGATGCAGTGAAGGTATAGTACTTATTGGAGGTAGCTTCCATTAAAGCAGTAGCAGTGATGTTGTGTTTGCCGAAATCTTTATGAAATGTAAGTACGTTGCTGTTTTGATAGGTATATTTTTCAACAGAGGTTTGTTGCGATCCATGATTACCCGGGCTTATCCAGTCATTATTCAGCGTAGCATTTTTCGCCAATTGCATATCGAGGCCGGCATTCACCGTCAACGTGAGCCAGTCGGTGAAGGAATATTTCAATTTACCGTTAAAGATGCCCACATTCGAAAAATTGTCATAAACGCGCTCTTTTATCACCATATAGGGGTTGCCCCATATAGGCGAAATGCCGAAGCGTTTATACTGGCCAGTTGCATCGTACACCGGTTCTGTGGGCGCCCAGGTAAGCGCCGAGGTAACCGGGTTGCCTTTAGAGCCGACATCATTGTTATTATGCGAATTAATGCGGCCTGCATAGACGTTTATGCCAAAGTTCAGCCGCTTGCTCAATTTCAGGTCTATGTTCGAACGTAAGCCAAATTTTTTCTGGCCGCTGTTTATCAATAAACCTTCCTGGTTTACATAGAAACCCGATACATAATACTTTGCATTCTCGGTTCCACCCGATGCAGACAACTGATGGCTTTGCGTAAGCGAGTTATCGAAGATCATACTTTGCCAATCGGTCGTTTGCCCGGCAAAAGATTGCGGATCGGGAAATACGCTGGCCCCGGCCGTTAAATTGGCAATGTTAGCATAGGTTACGGCATCCATGAGCTTGTATTTTTTCATTGGCCGGTTAAAGCTGGCAAAACCATTGTACTCGATCTTTGGCTTACCGCTTTTACCGCTTTTGGTGGTAATGATAATTACGCCATTAGCGCCTCTTGATCCGTATACTGCAGTAGCAGAAGCATCTTTGAGCACTTCCATTGATTCAATATCGTTTACATTGATATCGCCCAGCCCGTTGCTGCTGAGGGCAATACCATCAACAACATACAAGGGATCGTTGCTGGCGTTCACGGAGTTAGCGCCGCGAATGCGAATTTTAACGCCCCCGCCCGGCGCTCCCGAATTATTGGTAACCGCTACGCCTGCTACCCTGCCCTGCAAGGCAGATGAAGCATTCACTACAGGTTGGTCTTTATAGGCTTTGGCAGAAAGGGTAGCTACAGAACCGGTAAGATCTGTGCGCCGTTGGGTGCCATATCCCACTACCACCAATTGTTCTTCAACAACAGCTATGGCAAGAGTAATACTGATAACTTCTGTGGCAGATGAGACCTTAACCTGTTGTGCAGTATAACCAATGGATGAGAACTCGAGCACATCGCCTGGTTCGGCATCGATGGTAAATTCACCACTTTCATTGCTGGCCACATTTATACCCCGCGCTTTATTAGAAACGGTTACAGCGGCCAGGGGCTCGCCTTTTTCGTTTTTGATGGTACCTTTTATTTTAATAAGGGCTGGAGGCGGCGGCGCGTTGTCAACTTCCGGCACTTTTTCCTTTATTACAATGGTTCCGTTCAGCCACACCCATGTAAATGGCTGGTTGGCAAAACACAATTTCAGCACGTCCTTCACCTCCATGTTCTTTACATTGAGGTCGACTTTGGCGCCTTGAATAACCTTCATGTCATAGACAAAATCGAGGCCCGTTTGCCGGTTGATCTGTTTGAACACCTCCTGCAAAGGGATGTCCTTTTTGGAGATGGAGACTGTTTGGGCATCAGTGCCCACAGCATACACCTGCACAGTTGTTACGAATAGAAAGGCAATCGTTAGTTTCATGCTCATAAGCTTTTGGCTATGGCTATTAGCCCGCCGCCAGCGGGCATAGCCATACAGTAAAACTTTCATACTTTTGATTCGTTTTTGGTTTGTTAATATTGGTTGCGGAATCGACTGATAAACGACCAAAGCTTTTGCCGGGCCCCGCTCCAACGGGATCCGGTTTTTTTGGCCTTTACTTTTTATCTGGAAACGATAATTTTTCTTCCTTCTACGGTAAAATGCACTTTACCTGCTATTTCAAAATAATCGAGCAGTTGCCTGAGGTTTTCCTTCCTTGATACAATGCCACCCAACTGGGTTTGTGCTGAAATATTCTGATATTCCACTTCCACATCATACCACCGGGCTATCTGGCGCATGATGACTTTTATATCTGCATTATTAAAATGAAATTTTCCGTTCTTCCAGGATACTACTTCTTCTGTCTGAACGAGGATAGGTTGGGATAATTTGGATGATTGGGATACTGAAACCTGCTCGCCGGGTTTTAACATTGCAGATCCTTCTTTACCCGGTTGTTGAGTGCTGACCTTGACCGAGCCCTCCAGCAACGTGGTTTTGATCGCATCTTCCTCGCTATAAGCCATTACATTGAAGTGCGTGCCCAGCACTTTTACTTCTACTTCTTTTACTTTAACAATAAATGGCCGGGCCGGGTTTTTCGCTACCTCAAAATAAGCTTCACCGGTGAGCTCAACAGTGCGGTTGTTGCCGGTAAATGCTACAGGGAATTTTAAGGCCGAAGTAGCATTCAACCATACTTTGGTATCATCTGGCAAAACCAATTGATATTGACCGCCCCTGGGCGTACTGATGGTATTATATATGGTTTCAGGGCTACCCTTTTTATTTGGGCCGTAAATTATTTTTCCATCCTTATTAATAATGCTTGTATTTCCCTCCTGCGCCAACAGGCCGGCGCCTGAGTTGTCGAGATCAATGACCCTGCCATCGGCCAATGTTAAGGTTGCCCTGTCTTTACCGGGTAGAATCGGAGATTGATTTGCAGGAACAGTTTCTTTTGAGGTGAGTTCTTTCTTTGAAGTGGCGGATTGATTATAATAAAAGATAAGAACGCCTGCGACAATAATAATGGACGCGGCCGCTATCATTCGCCATGACTTCCTTTTATAAAAAGGGACAATCCTGCTTTGACCATTGATGCGGTCTTTGAGAGCCTGCAAGATTTCTATACGCAGCACTTCAGACTGTTCCGTTTCAGAAACAATTGTTTCTTCATCGTCTTTCCATTGGTCGTACAGTTGGTGTAACTGTTCCTGCTCAGAAGCAGTAGCTGTGCCGGACAGGTATTTTTCAGCCAATGCGGCTAGAAGTTGTTCCTCGGGAACACTCATATGGCAAGTTTTATACCCTTAAGAGTGTTGAACAGATAATTACCCCTTAGTTGTTTTTAATTTTTTTTTTAAATCTTACAGCATCAGGAAAATGGCTGCATCACCCAATTTATCTCTCATGATCTTCAATGCTTTGGTAAGGTGAGCTTCGGCGGTCTTTGGGGAAATGTCGAGATCTGCTGCTACCTGCGTGAGCGATTGATCGAGTAATTTATTTTTAATAAAGACCAGGCGGCATTTTTCAGGCAATACGGAGGAGAGTGCGGAAATTTTTTCCAACAACCATTTATTTTCCAGGAGCTCGGCAAGTGCTACCGAAAGGGTTCGCTTACTTATTGCTTCTTCGCTTATTTCTTCAGCATGCTTTTTCTTGCGGGCCAGGCTTACATAAACTGCATACCGGGCCATCGCAGCTACATAGGCAGAAAAACATTCGATAACCAACGATCTTCTTTTTGCCCATATGGTAAAGAATACTTCCTGTACGATCTCCCTTGCCTCGGGGTCCGACTTAAGATGCTTGTGTGCAACAAAATAGAGCCTTTGCCAATACCGGTTGTATAGTTCGGTATAAGCCAGCTCATTATCCTGTTTTACCAGAGCAAATAAATTGTTATCGTCAACAGTGTTGTACAAGACAGGCAAAAGTTAGTTGTAATTTATAGGCTATGCAGTTGAATCTATGTCCTATGCTAAGTTGCTAAAAAAAATCATATTCTGCTAAAATATATTAAAATAAGATTAAATAGCGGCCCCGTCCGTCAATCACTGCCGATTAATAAGAAGCCATCTTTACGCTGGTAAAGATGGCTTCTTATAACCCTTATTATGAAAATGCTGGTTTAGTTAAATTTCAATGACAGCCGGCGTGCCTGGCTGCAACCACAACAATTTTTCTTTAATATCTGAATGGGTAACCTGTTCGTGCAGATATTCAGGTTTTTCGTTAAAATGCTTCCAACCTTCGAAGTGTGTGGGAATAAATTTATTCACGTTCATGAGCCGGGCTGTTTGAATAGCCATTTCGGTTGTAAAAGTCAGGGGCATATAGTTGATGTCCGGAAAACCAGCTTTACCCACATGCAGCACTGCAGTGTGCACTTTAAATCGTTTTGCGATCTCTTCAATACCATCAAAATATACGGTGTCTCCTGATACATAGAGTGCGCCTTGTTGCCCCTCCCACTCGATCATAAAGCCAATAACATGTCCTGATATTTTTGTCTGCTCCTGTGTAGGCGCATGCTGACAAGGTGTGGCGGTGATCCTGAGGCCGGGTACTTTAGCGGTTGCAATGGAAATACTTTCCCATTCGTTGAGCCCTGTTACGTTGTTCTGCGCAAGCCGCTCCACGGCTCCCGGGGTAGAGATTACCTGTTTTACTGTTTTGATGAATTCACGACCGGCATTATCAAGATTGTCTTTATGCTGGTCGTGACTGAGAAGCACCAGGTCTACCGGACCAATATCTTTGGGTTGCAGCCGGGGCGAGCCAGTTTTATACAAGGTGCGTGGGCCTTCGTATACAGTGCCTTCTGTATCGAAAGCAGGATCGGTTACGATAACAAATCCGTTTATGTCTATAACCATGCAGGCGGTATCGACCTGTGTGAAGGAGACTTTCATATAACTGAATTTATTTAAAAGCTAAATATATAGAAATCAAGTTTCCTGAATTTAATAGGCTACTGTAAACCTTTGACGAATATACTTCGGATCTTCTATCTCATCTACAATGGCAACTGCCACATCTTCAACAGAAATAACGCTTCTTCCTGCATCGTTATAAACCGGTGTATCTAACCCGGTACGATATTGCCCTTTTCTTACACCAGACGTTCCCGGGTGCATTTCAATTGCGGGACTTAAAAATGACCAATCCAGCTCCTGTTCTTTCTTTAGAATATTCAGATAGTCCCTTGCGGCTAATGCCCCGGCTTTCCATTCTGCGGGAAACTCTGGTGTATCCACCTTTTGCACACCCTCAGCGATATACAAACTACCTGCACCACCAACAACGAATAATCTTTTAACACCCGCTTTCTTTACGCCTTCCTGAATAGCGGCGGATCCCTGCAAAAATTCATTGTACAGATCAGGATTACTCCACCCGGCATTGTACGCGCTGATCACAACATCATGTCCTTTGACAATGTCAGCTACTTCATCTGCAACTAAGACATTTACTTTTTTGGTAATCACATTGGGATTTTTAACTGCTTCTATATTTCGGGCAACAGCTGTAACCTGATGACCTCTTTGGTTCAATTCATTTAAAATAGCTGAACCAACAAAGCCTGTGGCTCCAATTAATAATACTTTCACTTGTTTTATTTTTTAAGATTTATAATCAATCTGTAACCACACATGTTACAGTTATGTTTAAAAAAATCAGAAGAACTTTTTACTGAAATCTGCCACCGTAGTTTTTCCCAATTGTTTTAAAAAAGCCTCATCTGCCGTAACAAACAGTTCTTTCAGGTGCACGTTTATCTGCCGGCCAACCATGCAATCGGGATTTGGGTCATTAGATCTTCCCAGGATCGGTGAATCGTTCACCGATCTATACACATCGGATAAGCGAATTTGCGAAGCAGGTTTCCCCAATGAGTAACCTCCGCCTTTTCCTTCCTTGCTTTCAATAAACCCATGCGCCCGAAGGTTGCTGATCTCTTTACGAACTATTACAGGATTGACATTGATACTACCGGCGATATATTCAGACGACAGTAATTCGTCCTTTTTTAACTGAAGTAGCGTCAATATATGTAAAGCGGTGGCAAACCGTCCATTATTCATACTGTAACATTTATTATTACAGTACAAAGATAGCGCTATCTTTTAAATAATAAAATTTATTACCTTTTGTGGCCGATGAGGAAGACTGCTTTAACAGTTTTTTTGCACTCAATGAATTTATTGTACTTATCTTATACTTTTAATTTTATTGAGCAAAAATGAATACCAAGTTAACCTTACCGCTTAAGCGCATAAAAACCTTTTTCATCTTCGTTACAGCACTTTATGCCGGACTTTTTTTAAACAAGGCGCATGGCCAAACGAAAACTTCAATGGGTTTTGAAGAATACGATCCTGTTTCCACTCTTGTGGTGCCCAATCATATTGTAACCCGGGCTCGTTTCCCGTTCATTGATATTCATAACCATCAGCCTACGATGGAACGAATGGACCTTGCTGTTTTGCTTAAACAAATGGACAGTTTGAATATGGTGGTGATGGTTAACTTAACGGGTAAAGGAGGCACTGCCTTAAAGCAAATGATGGAAAACATTAACCGCAGCAATAAGAAAAGGTTTGTTGTTTTCACGAACATAAATTTTAACGGGGTGGGAGATGCTGGCTGGATCAAAAAAACACTGGCGCAGCTTGAACAGGATGTAGCCAATGGCGCCAAAGGGTTAAAGATCTTTAAAGAGCTCGGCATGTTTTATAAGGATATTGATGGCAAACGCATTCCAGTGAACGATCCTCGCCTCGACCCTGTTTGGGATAAATGCGGTGAACTGGGCATACCTGTGCTGATCCATTCTGCTGCTCCAAAATCTTTTTGGGAGCCTGCGAATGAAAAAAATGAACGATGGCTCGAAATGACAACACAGAAAGGAAGAATGTATACAAATGATAATCCCGCGCCCTGGCAAACTATCATTGACGAACAGCATCAGATGTTCAAAAAACATCCGAAAACAACTTTTATTAATGCCCACTTTGGATGGTATGCCAATGATTTAAACAGATTGTCGGCATTGCTCGATGAAATACCCAATATGTATATTGAATTTGGCGCGGTGATAGCAGAATTAGGAAGACAGCCCCGAATGGCCCGGCAGTTTTTTGAAAAATACCAGGACAGGATCCTGTTTGGCAAAGACTCATGGGTGCCTAATGAATATGTAACCTATTTCCGCGTACTTGAAACCGATGATGAATACTTTCCTTATCACAAAAAATATCATGCATTCTGGAGCATGTATGGAATGAACCTGCCCGATTCGATTTTAAAAAAGATCTATTACAAAAACGCGCTAAAGCTTATACCTTCTATTGATAGAACAATGTTCCCGGAATAGTAATTCAGTAAACAAAAGTGAATTATCATTATTTACCTTTAAAAACCAGACTGTTCCTTTATTTTATTGCCAGGGCAAGCCTGGTTTTGCAATACAAAACGGCAAAAAAGAAAACATTACAATAAACTTTGAATTTTTGTAAAAGCGATTTCCTGCAGCGACTCCTCATGTATTTTCTAAAAAAACAAAGGGCCCTTTTAACTTCCTTATCCTTGATCAAGTTGATCGCCAAAGTATAGTTCACCCTTGTTTCACAATTGCAGAATGATTCTTTGTACCGGTCGCCATAGTGCTGACCCATCAGTTTATATATTTGCAAATGAATTCGCCATTGAGCCTGATAGTCCTGGGCAGTCCAGAAACCATGCGGATGCTTGCGATAGACCGACCACAGTTCGTTAAAATAGTATCCAGGACCATTTGACAAGAGCATAAGAAATATAGGCCGGTCGGGACAATGTAATTTATTAAACCATTTTTGCGGAAAGCTTGTAAGGGCACTACGTCGGAATACAAGGGATGAGGTGGGTATATGCACATCGCAAACCACATCGTTGAATGTAACGATCTTTTTATGATCAGCACCGCAGCAGGTTCTCTTATCCCAGCCACCCTTCGTTTTCAGTATTTTTGCATCGTGAAAGGAAAGGGTGAATTCCGGGTGTGCCGTTAAAAAGTCAACCTGCGCCTGTAGCTTCCGATTGCTCACCCAATAGTCATCACCATCCATTAATGCAATAAATTCACCCCTGCAATGATTTATAGTATTACTATAATTTTCCATTATTCCCAGGTTACGCTCATTACATAACACTCTTATCTTTCCCGGATATCTATTTTGATAATCAAGAGCTATTGCTCTGGTCGAATCTTTGGAACAATCTTCCCCGATTACGATCTCATACTCAAAATCCGTTTCCTGCAATAAAGCACTTTCAATGGCATTGGCAATGAACTCTTCAAGATTATATGCAAAAATGCAAACGCTCAATTTCATATAATAGTAATTAAAAAAGTCTGTGGAAAATGATCAATATCCCAAAGAAAATCGTTGAATAATTAGACTGCTGTTTTTTCAAAGGAAACAATAAAAGCAAGCACAAATTAATTGCTAAAAGGCAGCCTGTATTTAGTAGTAGCCATAATTTCCATTGCGGGTCTTACTAAAGAGCAGATGGGTATACTTGAGAAGGACCCAATTTTCACGCTTAAGGGCCAAAACTGCGCACTTATTGCCAAAAACGACGCACTTATTGCCATAAATGCACGCTTGCAAAATAAAATAATAACTTTATTTTAGTTCATAATTTTGCATTTATTTTGTACTAACTATAACCATTATACCAAAACGTTGTCCTAATGCAATTTACCTTCCTTCCAACGCTGGTAATGAGGAATCCTATACTCAGTTACCAGGACTATAACGCATTTGATGGGAACCAGTTACTTCAAAGTGATTTTTTTAGAAGCGCCTTATTTATAGCCAACGCAGATTTTTACAATGAATTAGAGAAACACGGATTTGATTACCAGCGTTTAAGTTCAAAACAAAAAAATACAATCAGAAACTATTACAACCGGGCCTGCTTTCGCTCAACCCCATTTGGTGTTTTTTCTTCCATAACGCCGGTGGCATGGAGTAATGAACATGACCAGATACAATTTGGGAACGAAAAATTTACCACACATTTCAAACCCGACTATTTATTAAACCTGAAGCTGTGTAACGATTTGCTTGCAAATGAAGCGTGGGATACAGTAAAATATAAATCGAATATTACACTGTATAAGGTGCATAAGCAATTCAGATATATTAAATATGGTATCGAGCTCAATAACACGAAGCGGTCATTTTCGATTATTTCGCTTTCGAACAATAAGATGATCGCCGAAATTTCTAAGTTTTGCGCCATAGAAAGATCGTTCAATGATATTGTTCAGTATTTAATGGAAAGCACCGGATATGATGAAGAAACAATGACGCAATTTGCCCGGCAGTTAATTACCGAGCAGATTATTTTGCCCCAGCAAGGCGCCAATATCACGGGTAATAGCTGCCTGGAAGATCTTTTGGAATATTTACATCAGCATAACGTCAATTCGCCCAGGTTAAACGTCATTTCAGCATTAATGGAAGAATTGCGTGCCATCAATGTGCACGATATTGGGCAGGTAACAAAGTATAGTCAGCTGCTGGAAGAATTGCTGGAGGGCGGAGAAAAATATAAAAGTGTTTTTTATGTTGTAGCTGAACGGGAAAATGGTGAGGGTGGCTTACAGGCAAAGTACCAACAGATGGTGCTTGACGGACTGCAATGCCTGAATGCGCTGGCGCCTTTTCACAGGAATGAAGAACTGGAAGATTTTAAACATGCATTTATTGAAAAGTTCGAGGAAAGAGAAATTTCCTTACTGGCAGCTTTGGATCCTGAAATAGGCATTGGATACGAGAACAAAGACGATGTTATTTACTGGGAAGATGAATTGTTAAAAGATATTAATTTCAATAACAGCCATGCTGAATCCAGGAAGCATGTAAAATGGACTACCACCCACTCATTATTGCTTAATAAATTCCATTCGCAAAAGAATGGGCTTAACAGAATTGAGCTAACGGAAGCCGATTTGAAGGAAATAAAAGTACACAGTGAAGAGTATAAACTTCCGCCAAGCATGTCGGTGGTTTTCAGATTACATAATGACCAGGTATATATCGAAAATGCGGGTGGGGTATCAGCCACTTCCATAATAGGCAGGTTTACTTCAATTAACGACCAGGTTTTTTCCATGGCAAGAGAAATCGCCGCCAAAGAACAGGAATGTAATACAGAGGTATTATTTGCCGAAATTGCCCATATAGGCGATATGCGCGCCGCGAATATTAATTCAAGAAAACATATACGGCAATACGAAGTGGCGGTAATGGCCACTTCTACCGTAGGTGAAAAGTTTCAGCTGGCTTTACACGATATTTTTGTATCTGTTCGCAATGGACAGATAATACTACGATCAAAAAAGCACAATGCCATTATTGTGCCCCGGCATAGTTCAGCTTTTAATCATCATAACAGTGAATTGTCGGTTTTCCGCTTTTTATGCGATTTGCAATTTCAGGGCCTGAAAACCAATCTTACTTTGGACCTTAGCCACTTTTTTCCTGACCTGAAATTTTATCCCCGGGTAGTATACAAATCGGCCATACTAACTTTGGCTACCTGGCATCTTAACGGCAACGATCTTACTTTTATTAAAAACGAAGCCCGTTCAGATTGGCAGACCCGGTTTCACCGCCTCGCACAGTCAATTCAACTACCGCGCTTTTTTGCCTTGACCCAGCATGATAACCAATTGGTCTTTGACCAGGAAAATGAAGAAGACATCCTGTTGTTTCTTGATACCATCAGGAACTATGACAAGGTAATGTTAACCGAATTTCTGATAAACAATGAAGGAGTGCCAGATGTGGTTGATCACCGCGGGCGGCCTTTGATAGGTCAGTATATTGCTTCTTTATACCAGAACGAACCCGTATACAATTTTCCCGTATACCACGCCTTTAAGGGAAATGAACATACAAGCCGAAGCTTTACACCGGGAACCGAGTGGCTTTATTTTAAAATATATTGTCATCCTGTACTGGCCAATGAGCTGCTGAGGGAAGTTTTGTGGCCTTTGCTTGAAAAGTTCTATAAGAGCAAAGCCGTAGACAAATGGTTTTTCGTGCGGTATTACGATCCCAACCACCACATTCGCTTAAGGGTGCATATGAATGAATTGCTTTCTGATAAACTGATAGCAATCTTCAGTAAAAAACTCCGGACACTTGTAGAAAAACGGAAGATAGAAAAATATTACCTGGATACCTATATACGTGAACTGGAAAGATACGCTCCCGCTTCTATTGTAGATATTGAGTCTTTCTTTTTTGGCAGCAGCCAGCTGATCGTTCATTATATTAACCAATCGGTACAGGATGGAAAACCCTACCCTTACAATCTGGATATTATTATTATATCGATCGAAGAAATACTGAATGCATTTAAGCTTACAGCGCAACAGCGGATCTCGTTATTCCAGAGTTTATATACTGGCTTTTACCAGGAATTCGGGGAAGAGGAAAGCCTTAAAAAAAGCCTTGAAAAGAAATATAATACGCTACGCAACGAAATCAATGGAATATATGAAAAGATGAATACGCTAAAGGCAGGTCTTGATCATGACTATAAAGAGCTGTATAAATATTCCGAAAAAATTGCCGGCAGCGTTAGCAATACTTACGCGGTGAAGGAAAAGTTACTGGAAGGTCTTATTCATATGCACCTCAACAGATTATTTGTGCAAAAAGCGCGTAAGCAGGAACTGATCATTTATTATTTGTTATATAAGCATTACAATTCAATCTATTACCGGGGCCAGTTAGCCAGGTAATCTTTTGGTTTTGATCATTTTTTCGTTCAGTTTATTAAAGAATGCCTCTTTATAACTGACACCCAGAATAACTTCTGCTTTATCCTGCAGGGTAATGGCATTGCCATCGATTGAAAGCATCTTATTCAGGTTTATGATAAACGATTTATGCACTCGCATGAACACGGTTGAAGGCAGGCTTTCTTCCATTTCTTTCATAGTAAGATAGGTAATATACTTACCGCTGGTGCAATAGATGATCACATAATTTTTTAATGATTGAATATACACTACATCCTTGTATTCAATTTTGATCAGTTTGCCTTTCATCTCATACTGAATGTAGAAATGCCCTTCTGTACCTTCCTCTTCAGGGGCATTTTTAATTCCTTTACCATACAGCTTATTGATACATTTCAGGAACCTTTCGTATGAAATAGGCTTAAGAATATAATCAACTGCATTTTTTTCAAATGCCTGCAGGGCATATTTATCATAGGCAGTGGCAAAAACAATATGGGTTTTGTTAGCCAGTAATTCAGATAGTTCAAGGCCCGATAGTTGTGGCATATCGATATCAATAAACGTAATATCGGCATATCCCTTTTGCCTGAAAATTTCCAACGATTCAAGCGGGTTTTCTGATACACCCATCAATTGAAGGCCGGGTGTTGCTTCAATGTGTTTTGCCAGGGCCTGGTGGGCATGAGGCTCATCATCAATTACATAACAGCTAAGCATGACATTCAGATTTTAATTTAATGGTCAAATGTAGATAATAGTCCTGCCCTTCATTGTTGGTAGTAAGTGTATACCTGTCTTTATAGAGGTTGTCCAGTCTTTTGCGAACATTTATTAGGCCAATACCATGGCTGTAGGCTTTATTACGGACCTTTTTCCGGTTCAGGGTGATTAGTTCAACAGATTCTCCATTATAATTCACGATTATTTTACCGGGATAATCTTTATCTGTAAGGTTGCCGTGCTTAAAGAAGTTTTCAATAAAAGGTAATAGGCCAATGGGAATTATTCTTGCGTCACTAAACTCGCCATTAAATTTCACATCAATGGCTAATCGATTGTCAAATCTTATTTGATTAATTTTTATAATATTTTTTATTTGTTCCACTTCTGTTTCCAGGTTTACCATACCATCTGCTTCAGGTTCCTTTAGCGAAAAGTTCATCAGTTCAGAAAGAAGAATTACGGCTTCTGCTGCTTCTCTGGAAACAGATTCTACGTTAGTATATACAAAATTAAGCGTGTTGAAGAGTAAATGGGGGTTTATCTGGGATTGCAGGTAAGCGTTCTGCAATTCAATAATGTTCTTTTCGAGGTTATTTTTATCAACCTGGTTTTGAAGCTGAATTTTTTCGAACAGTAGTATTTTCCGCTGCAGGGTAATGGTCTTTATGGCAAACCAGTATGCCGAGCTAAAGGCTATAAAATAAATTCCCCGCCACATTTGCCTGAGCAGCGTCATGGGATTATTATTCTGAAACCAGATACTGGGATGGGTATAGGCGTTGGGATCCTTTAAAATTCCAGTGAGAATCAACAGGTAAAGGTATATGGCCAGCTCAGCAATAAGCAGGCCGGTGAAAGCAAAGTACCTTTTTTTATTATCATTGAATGAGCTTGATAAAGCTACATGAGCATGAAAGTAGAACAGGCAAATATTGATCAGATACGGGACTACATAATCAGGCAAAATTCCCCGCTGTCCTTTGGCACCCAGTATTATTGCAACAAAAGAAACCTCGTAGAATATAAAGAAGAACCAACCCCCAATATGGTAAAGGACCTGGTTTTTGTTTATCTGAGGTAGTCGAAGGTTTAATGAAAACGGCATTCCTGAAACGTGCTTAAAAATAATGTCATGAAAATAATGAAATATACCGTCGGAAACAATGTCTTGGTGTAATAATTTCAATCAGGCTTGTGTGATGGTCTAAATTAGACTTACAAATTTAAACAAACACATTATGACAAACACAACCACACTTTCGTTCGGCATTCAGGCAACTTCTCTTTTCAAGTATGAAAGAACTACCCGTCAAACAAATAACGGTAAAAGATACGACACTACCGTTACCACTCTTACTTTAACCGGCGGTGGCAAAGTAAATGTAACGGACACCAGAAGAGTGAACGGATTGGCCAATTGGAGATAATAAATTGCTGATAAAAGGTAATATCTTTTTTAATTGTTCGCTTTAAATGTTTTTTATGAAAAAAGGTAATTCAAACTTTAAATGGCATGTTTTATATACCAGGCCAAAATTTGAGAAACAAATTTCTCAGAAAATTGACCAGCTGCAAATCGAGAATTATCTGCCTGTAAGAACCGTATTACGCCGGTGGAGCGACCGAATTAAAAAAATTGAAGAGCCGTTATTTTCAGGGTACGTTTTTGTGAAAAGGGGGGCCATTAAAGGAGTCGACCTTTTACAAATACCCGGTGTGGTAAGATTTGTGTCTACAGGAGGTGTCCCCGACGTTATTTCGGAGGAAGAGATCAGCAAAATAAAACTCCTGGCCTCTGAAGGTAAGGATGTTCAGAAGGAAGATTTTTATTCAGCAGGAGATCATGTTATGGTTACCCGGGGTGTATTTACAGGTATGGAGGGAACATTGATCCGTAGCCTAAATCAGGAGACCCGGTTCCTGGTGCGGCTCCCTTTGCTAAAACAGGCTATATCTGTAGAAATAGCCTCCAGCGATCTTGTAATGATCCATTAAACGTCATGTAAATAATGAAATATACCGCCCGAAACAATGACTTGGTGTAATAAATTCAAACAGGCTTATAAGATGGCCTAAATTAGATTAACATATTTAAACAATACATTATGACACAGACAACCACACTTCCGTTCAGCATTCAGGCAACACCTCTTTTCAAGTATGAAAGAAGTGCCCGTCAAGCAAATAACGGTAAAAGATACGATACTACCGTTACTACTCTTACATTAACCGGGGGTGGCAAAGTGAATGTATCAGACCGAAGAAGAGTGAACGGATCGGCTAACTGGAGATAATTAGTAAAAAGATTTCAATCGGTTACATATCTGCCAGCGGTGCTGTTATAAAAAGTACATTAATTCACTCATATTACCGCTGATGAAACAGAGCAGACCTGCCTGCCAATATCGAGTCCCCGGAAAATATTATCCCGCGTTGATCTTGTTTTTGAATTAATAAAGCCCTGTAGGCTGTATTAGCGAAGCTGTATTCCCAAAAGGATATGGTTAGGGGAAAGTTTACGCATAAGTTATTGCTTAATTGATATTAATATGATTAATTGTGAAACTTACGAAGTGATTCCAGACTTACCACCTGCTGAGTATTATGAAGCTTCTTATGCTCAGAAACTGGTGTACGCAACAAAACAGGATCCTGATGGCGGATCTGGATGTAATATTTCTTTCATCTTACAAATTGAAGGATCCTTACAGGTTGAATTATTAGAGAAGTCGATCGAAGCACTGATCTCACGGCATGAAATATTGCGCACCGCATTTGTTATGCTTAACGGAGAATTAAAGCAGCGGATTCCGCCAACGGGGCCATTTAACATGAGCATCAATCATATTGATATCAGCGATTACGACAACCGCGAGAAAATCACCGATGAAATTATTCAGGAAGAATACATTTTTCCATTCGACCTGCAACGAAGACATTTGGTAAGATTTACCCTGATCAGGGTCTTAAAGTCACGGTTTATTTTCATGTGCTCGATGCACCCGATCATTGCAGATGACCATTCAGTTGAAATTTTAATAAGTGAGCTATTCACTTTTTATAATGCGTGGCAAAATCAATCCGAAAATCCTTTGCAGCCATTACGCATTCAATATAAGGACTTTGCGGCCTGGCAAAATGCCCAACAGCAAAGCAACAACCTTAAAAAGCAGGAGCACTTCTGGTTAAATTATTTGGCCGATAGACCGTTGCCGGTAGCATTTCCGGTCGACTTTCCCGAAAATAAGCTGGTTGTACAGCATGGCAGCATGGTTCGGTTCAACATTGACAGCCAATTAACCCAAAAGCTAAATGATGAAGCTAACTGCCACGATGCTTCCCCGCTAATGGTTATGCTGGCAATTGTTAGTGTTTTATTGAACCGGTATACAGCAGCACAGGATATTATTTTGGGAACCTTTGTTACCACAAGGAAGCATCCTGAACTCGAAAACCAGGTGGGATTATACAATAACCTACTGCCCGTACGCATAAGGATCAATGATGACGTAAAAGAAATGGGGAATATACTGAAACACGTTAGACAGGTAATGCTGCAGGTGCAGGAATATGACCAATACCCCTATAGCATGCTGATCGAAAAACTACCGAATGCAAAAGGGGAAACCCAGTCGCCTTTTATTAACGTATTACTGCAATTACAGTCCTCATTAGAACAGCCTACTGTTCCGGGATTGGAAATCCGGGATTATACGCCCGGTAATATTGCAGCCAATACCAGCTTTATTTTCAATTTCAAACAATGTGGCAATTATATCAAAGCTGCAATTGAGTATGATACCGGCTTATATAAACACGCTACTATTCACCAGATCGCAGAAGATTTCCTTCTTATATGCCGGACACTATCGCCTGATAATTAATTTAAGATCATGTAGATAAACGAGCTGAAAAATATTTTATAAACCTTATACATTTCTTATGTTGCCCAGCCATATCAACCTAGCTATTGTAGATGAAAACACGTTATTCAGAAAAACGTTGAAAAACTATCTCTCAGAGCAAAGAAACATCACTGTAGTTATACAGTCTCCCGACATTCCCGATCTGTTAAAAAAATTAAAAGACTTTAATACCCATATTCTGCTGATGGATCTTTTTTTGCCGCAGATCAATGGCATTGATGCCATAAAAATGATCAAAAGTGAATACCCTGAAATCAAAATTGTACTGCTCACCATGTGTACAGATATGAATTTGCTAAGCGAATTGCTGGATTCAAGCGTTTATGGCATTATTTCAAAAGCCGACGAACCTGAGGAGGTAATTAATGCCATCACTTCAGTTGCTGAACACAGAATTTATCGAAGCAAATTGCTTACTGAAGTGATGTATTGGGGCAAACAACACAGGACACGTAATCACAATGATCGCCGGCACGTTGAATTGAACGATAGAGAAAAAGAGGTACTTCAATTATTATGGGAAGAAAAAAGTAATAGAGAAATTGCCAGTCATTTATTTCTGAGTATTCGTTCTGTTGAAAAGATACGACAGGATATGAAAGAGAAGCTGAATGTTAAATCAACTATTGGCTTATTAAAATATGCCATCAACGAACACATCATTCGCATCAGCCGCCCGTGGCTAAATGGTGCAAACTTCGCAGAAAACGGCAGGCATGTTAAAATATAAAATCCAGACGTAACTGGTGTACCAACCACGTCTGGATCTTTAAAAAATGTTCAGGAATTTTAATTAACTCTTTTTTGTTCGTCCAATAGTTCTGTTTTGCTTTTCCTTTGTTCATTTTTTCCTTTGGCAAATTTATAAGTGAATCCCAGATTTATTCTTCTGTTATCCCAATGGCTTACAACCCCCATATCTATGTTTCCATATTTTGTAGAAGATCTTGACATTTGTAAGTTGAACGGGTCGATGAAGTTTAAACGTATAGTGCCTTTATCTTTTAGTATTTGTTTAGCAAAACCTATTGAAAGATCTCCGCGGGGTGCTATCCGGTATATTCCATTTTCCAACATACGGGACCTGTAAGAACCGGATAATTCAGCTCTGAAACCCTTTCCGAATTTAAATTGCGACGAAAAATTCGCAAGGAAGTTCGATGCATCAATTTTCAATTGTACGTTATTTAATAACCCGCTATAGTAGTTTTTGTAATAGGTGGCATACACATTGACCGACCACCATGGTGTAATGGCTGTGTTATAACTTATAGAAAGGCCAATGGATCTGCTGGTACCGATATTATCTTTTGTTCTGTAGGTTACCTTTGTGGAATCATTTTGTATAAGTATATCATTGATAACCTTATTCGTGTATGTATAGTTGACAGTAGTAAACAGGTGATTGTTATATTGGTGACTGAGCTCAAAATTGTTGGTAATTTGCGGTTGTAAAAAAGGATTTCCCTGGATATAGGTGAATTTATCAAGAAAGCGCTGGAACGGGTTCATGTCCTGATAATTAGGCCGGTTAATACGTCTGCCATAGGAAAATACCAGCTGATTTTTCCTGGACAGATTATAACCCAGGTATAATGTGGGAAATAAACGAGAATAATTGCGAGGATAAGATTTACCTGTTGAAAGCTGCCTGCCAGTTAAATTCGTTAGCTCGTAACGTAAGCCGCCCTGGAAGCTCCATTTTTTTAATTGCTTACTGTAATTTAAATAAACAGCGTTGATGTTTTCCGTGTACCGGAAATGATCTGCTCTGGAAGAATCGGTTATCCATTTTCCGTATGAGTTACTATAAATTTCATAGGGAGCCTGGTTGTCTATTTCCACGAAACTGTTTTTAGCTCCTAATTCGATCTTTGCATTGTTTTTCAGCGGGTGTGTATACTCTGCCCTGAAACTGTAAATAGAAATGTTGGATGGAAGAAAGGCACGCAATAAAAGCGGCGGACTTGACAGCCTGCCATCAATGTCATCAACATAATTGTACGATTGCTGATCACTTGTATTCCTGTAACGAATGTAATCTGCGTCTGCACTGAATTTTCTTCCTGTGCTGTCAATGTTTCTTTCAAAGTTAAGACTCAATCCAACGTTTTTGAATAGATCATTTCTGTGTCCATTGGTATTACCAATTGAATCAAGATTATTTTGGCCATCAAAAATATTAGAATTACTCTCCACGTTTGATTTATTGCTGTTTACAATCCCGGTTACCGCAATACCTATATTTGTTTTTTTGTCGATACTGTAATCAAGACCTACACGCCCGGTATAATTATAGCCAATAAATTTTACGTTGCTGTTTTGAAGAAAAACTGCAGTTCCATTCCCTGCACTATCAAAAAATTTCCGTGTAATATCCACAGTGTTGAAATCCGTCCATCGTGAATAAGAAAAACTTGAGTATAAGTTAATTTTCCGGTTTTTGTAATTAAACGAAAAGCTGTTAGGTAGCCTTGCGTATTTCCCCTGAGAATAAGCAAGATTTACATTGCCATTGAATCCTGTCTGACGGTTCTTCGCCATTTTAAGATTAATAATGCCGGAATTACCTTCTGCATCATATTTGGCAGATGGTTGCGTCATTACCTCAATCTGACTTAACTGGCTTGCCGGAATACCTTTAAGAAGGGTAGCCAGTTCCTGGGCGCTAAGGTAGGTCAGCTTTCCATCTATTAAAATGCTTGTGCCCGGTTTGCCTCTTAGGCTAATATTACCGTCGCGGTCAACGCTTACACCCGGGGTTTTTGCCAGTACTTCGAGCGCATTATTTCCGGCATTCGTAGGTGATGCATTCACATTGACAACCATTTTATCAAGCTTGTTCTCTATCGGGGCCTTTATGCCTTCTACCACTACCGATTCCATGGCTGCTGACTTTCTTTTAAGGATAATGGAACTAATTTCAACCGAACTATCCCCAGAAAATTCAATACCTGATGACAAAAATGGTTCAAAAGATACATACGTTATTTTCAATATATAATTTCCCTTAATTAGCGCCGGAAATTCGAAATAGCCTTTTTTGTCGGAAGAAGCTATGTGCACCAACAACGAATCTTCTGATCTCAGGAGACTCACCGAAGCATTTACCACAGGAACAAATTCATTGTTCTTAACCGTTCCATAGATCCTGCTTTTCAACTGGGCATTCACTTTAATAGTTGCAAAGCTTACCAGCAACACAGCGATAATTTTAGTTATTGTTTTCATGTTTCTGAGTTATTAAAAACCAAATTTCATTTAAACAGCAGCCTGTCGTATCTCATTACCTGTTTCACTACTATCATTAGCCCGATTTAAGAGTAAAAAGATCTCTACGACTAAAAATTCATTGATCATGAATAAGTTAGAAAAACACATTCTCCATTTTTAGGCTGAAAAAGAGGCTCTCAAAACCTGTTTTAAGGGGAATTTTGAATGCAGGAAGGTCATTTTGATGGCAAGGTGAGTTTTTAACCCGCCAGGTTAAACCAGAATTTATTGAGCCGGGAATATATTAACTAACCGGCCCATTTATTCTAACTACGCAATGCGAGAGGGTAAGTGTTGTTTGTACTCAATTGATGCAGGCAGACCGAAACAAATACGATTCTTTATAATAAACAGCCGTGCTGATGATTTAAATGCCTGAAAATCAATTTATTTCTATTAAAGGGAAGCTTATTCAATTGAAAAAATGTAAACTCTTTTTAATTGAAAGAACTTTTGATTGAAAAAAATCCTCATTCTTTTTAATTGAATGTGCATTTGATTGAAAAAACTGTACATTCTTTTTAATTGTATGCGCCCGCAATTGAAAAAACTGTACAATCTTTTTAATTGTTTGGGCTCCCAATTGAAAAAAATCTTCTTCTTTTTCAATTGAAAGAACTTCCAATTGAAAAAATTCCTCATTCTTTTTAATTGAAAGAACCTCCAATTGAACAAACAGTTCCTTCTTTTCAATTCAAAAGACTTGTAATCGAATTATTCCCTCTTTCGTAGAGGCAACTAACAGGCTTTATCAAAATTATTCATATACAATTTCTTTCTCCCCATAAAGCCGTTCAGCACGTATATTTCTTTTCCTGCATTCTTCAATTAACTTATTGGAAGCAATGATGGGATTCGATGCTTCGGTATAGATCAGGCTCATAATATGTTTGAGCCAGGGCTCCTGCCCCATTGCATATACAAATACTTCTTTGGGATGAAACCGGTTTACCAGGTCGATCCCATTTTCATAGTTTGACCCTTTAAGCCGCCGGGAATAATCATATTCCCGTTTTATTGGTTGCATAAGCAACGGCCCATATAACCAGGTAAGTGGGGCGCCATCACATTCCATTCCAAGAAACATTACGTCCACATCACCAATGAGCTTATACACATGCCTGTAAAGGTCAGGAGCAACATTACACGAATCGGCAAAGAACAGCAGTTTACGTTCATCTACATTTACATGATAACATAGTTTGCTCCTGATATTGAGATCTGCATGTTCGCCTATAAACGGCAAGCCTGTAATAGAAACACCGGTTTCGTTAACGGTTTCCAATTCATCCATTTCAATTACATTGTGAAAACCTACCGCATTGAACATCATTTTCAGGCTGGGATCCTGTAGTGAGCCTCCGCCCGAACGGGGTACAATGATCTTTTTGATCTTATGCCGTAACTGTATCATTGTTTCAAAAAGAATATGATCCTGGTGGTTGTGAGTGATCAGTACATAATCTATTGTTTCGGGCAGATCGGAATAAGTAAACCGGTTGGTCTCGTATTTATATCCATAATAACTGATCACAGGATCGGTAAGGATCGTTAGATTTTTTGTTTCAACCAGTATACAGGCATGGCCAAAATAACGGGTCCTTATTCCATCGCCAGTATATTTCTGGTATTGCAAAGGGGGCGTTTCTGTAAAGAAGGTATTGAAAAGCGCTTCATCCTCAGGTTTTATATTCAGCATTTCAGCAGCATATTGAATAGTGTTGGGTTCATACTGCATTCTGAAAAATTCATCTAATGCCTTGCTTTTAAATGGAATTTGCAGGTGCAGTTTTCCTTTTTCGTTTTCAATACGGGGCGTACTCAATACAAACGGGCGCTCGTCCTGCTCAGTGAGGTAAAAAACAATGCTTTGAAGATCTTCCTTGTAATGACTGCTTTTATAAAGCAGCGATTCAAAAAAACGAAAGACCGGCTTGTGATTCAATTCATACCCCAGTTCAACATAGCCCCTGATATTTTCCGGAACCGTTTCATATAATGGTTCAATGCAACTGCCAGTTGCATTTTCCTGTAAAAGCTGATTTACTGATTTAATAGAATCGGCCAGCGCAATGAGGTCGCGATTATCTGACATGGTTTTTTCCTTTAATGCAACCACTTCATTTACGCTCTCTTTTGGAAAATCCATAAAAGGCCCGCCCAACATACGTGGGTCACTTACCGCCATGGAATGGATCTGCGGATTTTCAATATACGAATCCATGATCTTAAGATGACGTTCTTTTATATTCATAGCGGCTGTAGCAGGTGATATAAGATGGGGCCATGCATACCAGTTATCTACAAGAGGCTCGGGCACAAGATTGGGCTTCAAATAAACTTTTTTATTTCCATTCGGTAACATGTAAATAATTTTTAAGAGATTAAATCATATTCAGCATACACTTTTTTAGCAAGGCAACGATCATTCAACGCCCCCGGCATTACCCCGGCTTTACGATTCTAACCTGGCGTATATGATTAAGCAATTTCTTCCTCGCCTTGTCATAAATTTCCTTTCTGTCGTTGGCAGGTTCATCCTCTACAGGATGTTTTAAACAATGAATAAAAGCAGTTAATGACCTTACAGTAGGATACCGGTAAAACTGAGCTTTTTCAATCGCAATGCCCAGGCGGGCTTCCACTTCTACTTTAAATGCTGTTATAGTGAGAGAGGAATAACCGAGATCAAAAAAATTATCCTGCAAGCCTACTCGTTCAAGCCCCAGTAATTCCATACAAATACCGGCGATATCTTTTTCAAGTTGCGTTTCAGCCTGGCGTAGCATACCCGTACCCGGTACACGCACCAGTATATCGGCAAGTTTTTTTAATTCGCTGTCATAAAGACCCTGCTTATATTCCTGGCAAAGTTGATACCTGCGTATTTTGCCACTGGTTGTTTTGGGTATTCGTTTAACCGGAACAATCCGTCCAATTTCCAGTCCAAGTCTTGCACGTATCAATCTTCTCGTGGAATTTACAAGAGGAATAAACCCTTCCATATCACCATTATAAACGACGAAGAAGAATATTTCGTCGCAGGCAAGCTCTTCATTATAAATACCGGCCGATACTACCTGCCTTGATCTTGTCCATTCCAGTTCTTCCAGAACCCTGTCCAGGTCATGCGGATAATAATTTTGACCATGAACAATGATCATTTCCTTCATGCGGCCTGTAATAACCAGGTTGTCTTTATATAAGAAACCGGCATCGCCTGTATTTAGCCAGCCTTCGGCATTTATTATTTTAGCCGATTCAACGGGCAGGTTATAATATGATCTTGTTACAGCCGGGCCTTTTACATGGATGATACCAACCCGGCCTTCTTTCAGCGGAACTCCCTGCTCATCGGTTATACGCACTTCCGTGCCTATCGATTGCCCCACATCTACGAAAGCCACGGCATCTGTATGACCGGGATCTGTGAATTCAACCTGGTCTCCAATATTTTGTTTATTTCGATCTATGGTATACGCTTTTACGGCGGTGTTTTCACAGGTAGCTGTTACTACCAATGTTGCTTCGGCCAGTCCATAAACCGGACGTATAACACCTTCCGCCAGGCCAAATGGCCGCAGGTAATTATTAAAGCGTTCGCACACTGCCGGGGAAATAGGTTCTGCACCATTCAACAATATACGCAATGAAGAAAGCGCTGTAGGAGGCAATGATCGTATCTGTGTATTTTCATTAACATATTTAAAGCCGAAATTGGGTGAACCGCTGACGGTAATACCATGTGCAGCCATCCGCTCAATCCAGATTGCAGGATTTGCCATAAAATTCATCGGCTGCATCAGGTACTGCGGCACATTCAGGTAAAAAGGCAGCATATGGAAGAACACCATACCCAGATCATGTGTAAGCGGCATCCAGCCCAGGAAACGATCGTTACCCGAAAGCTTAAAACAAGCCGCCATATCTGATAAGTTGTTGATGATGGCGCCATGTGTGTTTACCACTCCTTTGGGATTGCCGGTTGATCCGGAAGAGAATTGCAAAAATGCAATATCGTCACTGCTGATGTCGGCTACCTCAGCCATCTGCACTGGCTTAAGATATTCTGACAGCAAAAATATTTTATTGCTCGCTGTTTTCCAGCGGGGCGATCTGTCAACAAAAACCTCCGTTACTTTTTTATAATCGCTGTAATCTGTAATGATAAAAGGATCATTCAGTAATGACCAAATACCGCATATTTTATCAACTCCTGCAATAGTAGTATTGAAAGTGATAGGCACAGGAATGATCTTTCCCAATATACAGGCCCAGAGTACTTTAATGAAATTCATATCTGACTGGAACTGGAAGATCACTTCAGCCCCTTCGCCAATACCTGCACAACGGAAATTATGCAGAATATATCTGGCCTGGTCATACAACTCAGCATAGCTTATCTGTTCTTCCTGCTGGTCATCAGTGATACAGGTAATGGTCGCTTTAACAGGATCATTATAATGATTAGGAAATATGTCAATAAGATTTTGCATAGTAAAACGTTTCTTTTATTGTGCGGCCTTACAAACAGATTGGTCCCGTACACCGGCTCTGCATGACTTGCAGTCGGAACATAATTTTATTTTGCCGGAGAAGTTCTCATTGCACAAAATGATAGAATCTGTATCCATAGGAATATTTGTTGCCAGATGGCATACGCATTGTTCGGATAAAGACAGCTCATTCAAATACCATTTCTCCCCTTCTACCCGTCCTGTTTTTCCATCAATATGTATCGACTTCAAAGGAATGATCAGGCCTTTACCATTTGCTTTTGTAAGGGCCTCTTTCTGTGTCCAAATATGGAAAAAAGCCTTTTGCCTGTTAGAAGAATGCTGCACATGCTGCCATTCACTTTCAAGGAACTGGCTGGCGTATACGTCAAATTCTATATCCTTTATTTCTTCTACATCGATGCCAACCTCGCATACGTCGCTTACTACACACACCACATATTCGCCGGAATGTGAAATATTAAAATAAGGAGCCCCATTTTTTATGTAAGGCCGGTTATAACGAGTATACTCCAGGTCATTCAATGAGCAGGAAGGATAAAATCTGCTAAAGCATAACTGCAGGAGTACTTTCCCGAATAAACAGGACTCCGCATCCTGCCATCTCCTGTATTTATTTATTCTATCACGAATATCTACCGGCATTTGGTTCAACCAATACCGGTATACTTCCTCGTCTGTTTTTTGGCTTGCAGACAAACGTGTATACAATACCATAGTTCTTTTCATAACTTATGCATTGATCTCTTTTTGTTTCATTTCCCGCTGACTGATCTTTCCCATTTCCATTTTATAGATCTTATCTGCCATGTCGAAATACCGGTCGTCATGGGTAATAATGATAAGTATCTTATTCATGCTTTTCATCGCCGGCAACAGGGAACAATAGAAGAAGTGCTTGAATTCAGGGTCCTGGTCGGCTGCACATTCGTCGAATAAGAATATGGGGCGATCTTCAAGATAGCATTGAAGCAAGGCCAGCCGCTTGCTTTGACCGCGCGACAAGCTAATGGTGCTGAATTTATTATTATTGACAGTAACCTTTCCCTGCAGCCGCAATAGCTTTATCAATTCATCCATTTGTGCAGGCGTGCTTTCCTCTTCGGTATATAAAGTCTTGAACAGGTAAAAGTCACTGAAAATAACAGAAAAATATTCACCCAGTTCTTTATCATCCATAGCCCTTCCGTTGATACTGACAGTACCATTGTCGGGACTATATAAACCAGTAAGCAATTTTGCCAATGTTGTTTTACCGCTTCCGTTGCCGCCTACCACAAAAGTTATCTCTCCTGCCCTGGCGCTAAAATTCAGCGGGCCTATACAATATTTCTCTTCATCTTCTATCTCATTCTTGTACTGAAATGATATATTCTGTGCTTCTATAACTTTCACCTCATTGATCTTTCTTGCAGATCTTTTCATTTCTTTTAATGGCCTTTCTAATTCGCCCACCCTGAGTTCTTTAACAGACCTCACAAAATTTTGGATCCTGTTCCATGACACTTTTATACCAACTACATCGGGAATAGATTTAACGATCACATTAAGAGGCCCCCATAAATACAACGCACCGAGGATATATGCTGTCGTAACTTTGGTATCGGTATGAAACAATACCGGAAGAAGAAAACAGGAAATACCGATACTAAAAATAAAGGCCATATCCGAAACCATTACCCGGCTCGCATATTTCCGGTAAGCCCAGTGATTATGCTCATTATAGGCTGTGAATGTTGTTTCCAACTCGTTTTTGTAGTTCCTTCTTTTTATACGGTGAAGGATAAGCTCTTTAAACCCGTTCGTAATACCGAGGATCATTTCAATATATTGCCCACGCATTTCTGCAGCCTGCCTGAAATAACCTGCTGTTATTACGCCCATTGTATAATGCAAAAACAGGATCAGGGCAATTACTGCAAACAGGATCACACAAGCCCATAAATTGATCGTGAGCAGATAGGTGAGCACAATGAGGACCGTTATGGAACTTGTATAAAGACTTACCAGGTTATTACAGAATATGGTGATCCTTCCTACATCGTCATTCAATATCGTCAGCAGATCTCCTTTCTTTAACTTTTCAAATTCCTGGAAGGAAACGGAAAATACCTTTTTTATGACAAGCATATTAAGGTCCTGTATCACGTTTTGCGATACATCCAATACCCTTTCTTTTACGATCTTGCTGGTAACGAGAAAAAGGAAAACACAAAGCACAAAATAAAAGGAGAGATAAGCAGGCTTAACACTGGAACCATTCAAAAAATTAGTGATCAAAAAGATCAACGAAGCGTTGGTAACACTTGGCGCCAAACTGATCACCAGCAGCGTGGTAGCAAAATTGTAATACTTGTTCTTATGCGGAAAAAACCTGCCGCTAATAAATACCAGGTAACTGACCAACAGGGTTGTCATGGCAAGCAGCGCAGGCCCATTACTATGCAGGAGCTCGGCTCCTTCATAAGCAGGCGGCACCAGGTAAACTCCAAGCAGCACCGGGAACAATATAAGCATCCCTTTAAAAAAACTTTTTTGCCAGGGATAATAAATGTATTTCCTGTCGCCACGGCGAATACCTACCAGAATAAAAACAATATACGCGACAGAAAATAGCGCGAGTAAACCTGAGCAGGTATTAAGGATAATTGAGATGTTACTCATGAGCTTTAGTATAATATTTTTTTAATCCGAATTCTGAAATAATCCCCTGTAAAACCTGTGATGAACCTTCGATGATCTCCAGTATCTTGGCTTCACGGAACAAACGTTCAGGAACGTACATATTATAACAGCCGTTTCCTCCATGCAATTGCACGGCATCTGTGGCTATCTGCATAGCGGTTTTGGATGTATGGTATTTTGCAACGATCGTTTCTACTACTGCATCGGGATGATTTTCGCTTCGCATTTGTCCGGCTTTCAGGCAAAGACATCTTGCCGCATGTACATTTACCACTGCCTGGCTGATCATTTGCTGAATTGACTGGAACTTATAGATCTTTTGGCCAAATTGTGTACGCTGTCGTGCATAGGTAGCCATACTTTCCAATGCTTCCTGTGCAATTGCCAACCCGGCCCATGCTATACTGTACCTGCCATAATCCATTGCAGTATTTATGATATGCGAGAGACCAATCCCCTCTTTGCCCAATATGTTCGCGGCAGGTATTCTTGTATTGTTAAATGTGATTTCTGCAACATGGCCAGCTCTGTTCGCCAGCAAGCCCTGCATAGGTGTTGATGTCACCGTTTCATCGCGTTCTACGATAAAGGCTGTAACCTTTTCTTTACACGATGCAATCACAATGAAAAAATCAGCGATATGGCCCAGGCTGATCCATTTTTTCCGGCCAGTGATCGCGTATTCATCTTCGTGATTTATATACGATGTTTTAACGCTTCCGGCATCGCTGCCTGTTTCCGCTTCCGACAAAGCAAAAGCGCCGATCTTTTTTCCACTTGCTATCAATGGCAGCCAGTATGATCTCTGTTCTTCTGTTCCAAACCTAAGAATAGTTTGTCCT
Organism: Niastella sp. OAS944; assembly: GCA_024809215.1. GTDB lineage: Bacteria > Bacteroidota > Bacteroidia > Chitinophagales > Chitinophagaceae > Niastella. Next base: position 2,397,270 of record JANUBW010000001.1, read on the forward strand.
ACCAATGAGGTATGCACGGTCAATACAGAGCGTGTTGAACAACAGGCTTTGCCAATCTCTTCTGTCATTTGCCCGTAAGCTATTGGATCAAGGCCGAGCCCTCCGTATAGAGGAGGGAAAACAGCCCCAAGGAAACCATGCTCGCCCATTTTGTTGATCAGTGATCGTGGAATGCCATTGTTTTCTTCAAACCGCGTCGTATATGGGCGAATATGCTCCTTTGCAAACAACCTAGCCTCTTCAATTATAGAAGCTGGCGTAACAATATTATTCATGAGCTTGCATCAGTTTACTTTTGACCAGCCTTTCCATGTTTGCTACAGAACTGAAATTAACCAGCTCTATCTCGTTATTTTCAATTTTTATATCAAACTCTATTTCCACAAAATTCAAGAGCTTCATTGCAAACAATGAATTGACAAATCCTAATTGAAAAATATTATCGGTATCGGAAAAAGAAATATCGTCTTCCCATACTACCAGGTTTTCCTGAATAAATTCTCTGATCTTACCGGCAATGTTCATAGTAAATGTTATTTAACGTGATCAATAATCTTTATGTAGGCAGGAACGAATTGCTCATTCATCGTATATTCCATTACCATACAATCATCTTCGTATATGCCTGATTCTTTGAAAGAAGCAAATTTATAAGCGAGGTACATGATCCTGTTCTTACCCGTATCGCGGTAATTGGCGGTCAGCTTTTTGTTTTTCTTACAGGCAAGCGCCGCAAGGTATTGCAGCATCACTGTGCCAATTCCCCTTGACATTACCCTGCAGGAACAAAGGATCATTTCAATGTGTATACGATTGGGTAATAGTTTAAGCAATACCAAACCAATCTTGCCATAACTCCCATATTTGTCTTTCAATTCCCAAACCATCAGCCTGTGCGAATCGCAATTCATATAAGCATGCAATTCCTCGCTTTTGTATGTTTTGCCTGTAGCGCTCAATTGATTTGTTCTAATGGTCAACTCCTCCATCCGGGTCAGATCGGCTTCCGTAGCAGGTGTAATAAGCAGTTCTATATTCAAACCGGCAAGGAATTCCTCTTTAGGACCCTGAAACTCTTTTTCGTCCTGACTACGCCTGAGATCTTCCTGATAAAGATGACGCCGGCGCCGTGCATCTTCGGTAATCACGCCAGGATTGAACCGCTCGTAAGTATGTAACTCAGCATATTCTTTCGCATCAAGACAATACACATCTGTATGTACACTGCTCACTTCATGCCGTTCAAAATCCTGATCATCGATGAAGGCAATGGTATCTATACCGATGTTCAGGTTTTTCTGAATATTCGCTATGGATACGGATTTGGCATTCCAGTGAATTTCCGGGTATAAAAAATACTCGCTGATATTATTTTTTTTCAGCACCTCCATGGCATCCTGATAATTATTCTTACTCGCAATGGAGTTAATAATACCTTTTTCATCAAGCTTCCGGAGTAATTCAGGTATCCCTTGTTTCAACTTCACTTCAGGAGATTCCAGTAAGGTTCCGTCCCAAAGTGTATTGTCAAGATCCCATACAAGGCATTTGACTGTTTTTTTCATATACCTGGTCGTAGTTTTATTTGTTGTTTTCAATTCATTATAGATCAGGAACTGTGCTGCAATTTGTATTCAAAGAACCCACTCCCGCTTTTTCTTCCCAACTTTCCAGCCTCAACCATCGAAGTCAACAAAGGACAGCAACGGAATTTTTGGTCTCCATAACTATCATACAAGATCTTTAAAGAATTAACCACCGTGTCAATGCCAATGAGGTCAGCAGTCTCAAGTGGGCCCATGGCATGGCCGTATCCTTTTTTGAAAATAATATCAATGTCTTTAGGCGTAGAAATTCCCTCCTCAACCAGAAAGGCGGCCTCATTCATGAGCAAATGCGATAACCTGTTTGAAACAAATCCCGGTGCATCCTGTACAATAACCGAGCGGTTGCCAACTGATCTCAGAAAACTTACTGAAGTTTCCAATGTCTCAGCCGAAGTAACAGGGCTTTTGATCACTTCCACGATATCCTTTCCATAGGCAGGATTCATAAAATGCCAACCCACAATTTTTTCCGGCTGCGAATGCAGTGAAGCAATACGCATAATTGGAATGCAACTTGTATTTACCGCATAAATAGCTTCCTTGTTGCCATAGCGGGCCATTTCTATATGCAGCGCTTTTTTCTGTTCCCAGTTTTCGGGTATATTTTCAATCACCAGGTCAATGTTATCAAACCCGGCATAACCGGTGCTGCAGGTGATCCGTTCCAGAACTGAATCATCTGCTTTTACTCCCTGCCGTCGAAACATCCGGGACGCCCTCACTTCCTGCTCCAATTTTCTTTTTGCTATACTCAATGCATGATCGTTGATATCTTTTAAGATCACATCATAACCATACATTGCCATAAGCAGGGCCACCTGTGCGCCCATTGTTCCGGCGCCCACTACCGCGATATTGTTAATTGACATATTAGAAGCTTATTATTTTCAGGAAATGATATTTTTTTCCAACTGATGCTTTTGAAACCATGAGCCTTTTACCGGATTGAGTGGTGTAAAATCACGGTTGCTTAAGAACGAAGGCCGAACCTTTTCGCCTTTCTTCAAGGTATTTTCAGTACTGTTATAAGTAATAATGAATACTCGTCTGTCGTTTGGAGAAAGATTACAATTGGAAGCATGAAATACATTTCCATGGAAGAATAAAGCCGACCCGGCTTTTCCGGTAGCAGACACCATTCCGTTCTTTTTATACCAGTTCGAAAGTATTTTTTGTTCAACCGTATACTCAAGATTAGCGCTGAGGGCAGATAAATAATACTTTTCTTCTTCTTGTTTTTCTATTGAATCTTTTTGCTGAAAATCAGCTATTCCTATCTGGTGCGAGCCTGGTATCATGTATAGCGGACCATTTAAGTCGCTGATATCATCCAGGAAGATCATAACAGATACTACCCTTGGTGCAGGCATACCATCATAAATATGCCAGTAAGGAAAATCCTGGTGCCATTCCCACCAATCGCCCTTGAACGCTTTTTTGATATTGATCTTTGTTTGGTGCACATAGGCATCACTATCCAATATTTTTTTAACAGGTTGCAGTAACCTTTCAAGGCTGCATAATTCCTTGTAAACATCGCTCACTTCGTGCAAACCGTATAAAGAACGTACCTCTCCATTGGTTTCTCTGACAAGCCTTGGAGAATCCTGGGCATATAAAGAAGGTAACTGTTCTTTCATGAGGTCAATTTCTTCGTAAGAAAATAACCCGTCAACCAGCAGGTATCCATGCTGATGATAAAAATCGATACCCTGTTTCTCTATTTTCATATCACTTAGTTTTTAAAAGTTATAGTTATGGTAGATGCAACGATTTTCTATTTGCCTGCCACGATCTTGTCCCTGAGTTCAGGCATCATTTTCAGTCCCTTTTCCGAGTTGGTAAATACAACGATCGCGTCTTTGCGGTCCTCTGATATTTCCATATAACATTCGAAGTAATCGTTTACCCCAAAATGATTGATGACTGGTCCTTCGGGCGTTTGTTTAAGGCCGAACCCGAGCCCCCATGCATCTGCAAATGACGAATACCTGGCAGGTAGGATCACCTGTGGCTTCATTAGTTCCGTCCATGTAATTCGCGATACATCTTTTTTATCCATCACTGCCTTCACGAATTTTACATAATCATGCGCATTGGTATGAAGGCCAGAAGCAACAGAAACACCTTCAGGTTTCCATTTTTTTTGTGATACATATGCTGTATCATGCCCGATAGTTGTTAACGAATCTTCTATACTGGTCCATTTAAAATAGCTATTCGTCATATTCAGGGGAATAAAGATCTCCTGGCGTATAAAGGCTTCAGCGTTCATCCCAGTTAATTTCTTTAGTATTTTCCCAAGATATTCATACCCCTCACCGGAATAGGAAAAGCGTTCTCCGGGAGTAAATTTGATATCAAGCTTTCCATCCTTGTTATTCCAGCGCCAGTTGGGAAATCCGGAAGTATGTGACATCACCATTCGGGCGGTGATGAGTTTATACCTGACGTCATGGCTGATATCAGGATATTCCATGTATTTATACAGGGGAGTATCCAACGCAATTATACCTCTGTCGATCAATCGGGCAAATGCATACGCAAAAACCGGTTTGCTTAAAGAAGCTGCTTCAAACAACGAGTTTGAATCAACCCTGGGGCCATCAATTTTATCTTTCCAGCCAAAGCTTTTATCATATACAATGCGATCATTGTTTACAACAGCAATAGATAGGCCCGGTACATGGTATTGCTGCATTTTTATAGTAATAAAGCTGTCGAGCTCCTTTCCAGAGACAACCGAGCCCTTCACCGTAGTGACCTGGGCTTTTGCAGCAATGGTCCAGGCAATAAATAAAAACAATAACCATTTCTTTTTCATAAAATCATTTTCAAGAATAAATAAATGTCACATCCTTTATTTCATCATAGACACCAGCACTTCTCTTTCGCCGGTAAACGGTTTTCTTCCATGACTTACAAGTTCATTATCTACCAAAATCAATTGTCCTTCCGCCCAGGGTTTAGCTACAATAACTGTATTGATCGTTTCGATAATCTCCTGTACCATGCTATCTTCGATGCGCGTGCCATCACCAAACGTGACAGAGGTTGGAAGCTCTTCATCGGCCCCATACATAGCAGACAATACCTCGTAAACATCGCGGCCAAGATGCGTTGGGTGAAACTGATCGACCTGATTGAACCATACTTTTTCCCCCGTTACAGAATGCCTGATAATGCCTTTGCGATGGTGTTTTAAATTAAGCGTCCCATCTTCTTTCCATTTGAATTCCATAGAAAGGTTTCGGCAATACTCTTCAACTTTTGCAGCATCGTTTGTTTCGAATGTATGTTGCCAGGATGGTCCGAAACCATTTCCGCCATGAAGATTACGGATGTAGGTCAACCCTTTGCTTTCAATGGCATTTATAATTTGTTTATCCATACTCTCCAAAACTTTTCTGCCGTCGGCCAGTGGGGTTTCGCCACCCGTTGCAGCAGCCCGTATGCAGCAGAAGAAAATTCGTGAAGGCCAGTTGGCAGAATAGGAAAGCTCATTATGTTGTGTGATGGTTTGTGCAGGATCATATTCTGTGGAAGTATATACTATATCCGAAAGTTTGGTCCTTGGTGAATTTCCATCTATATAATTGATGAAGCGGTTGCCAATAGCTGCTACTACTGTCTGAAAATCGGTTCGGCTCTTTATGTTGAGCCCGTTGAACGAGATTGCTCCCTGCCGGTAAAGATGCTCATCAATTGCTTTCGTGTTTGAGCTGTAAAACGCAGCAAAATCCTCCACTGACGTTCCTTCGTTAAATTCATACGCAACAGGAAAAGCAAGATCATTTATTTGCTGCAGGCAGGAGGGTGAAATAACTTTTTCCATGATAATAAGTTAATAGGTTGATTAATTAAACCCGGCGACAGTTGTAATAGGGTTTTGAGATTACCAGCTTTTTTGAAGCAACGTGCGGCTGATAATAGCTGTGATCTCGTCTGTATGGTCCTTGATGAAAAAATGCCCGCCCTGAAAAGCATACCTGCGAAAATTACCACGGGCATAATGTTTCCACTGATCAATTTCTTCTTCAATAATGTCTTCTTCTTTCCCGACCAATACAGAAATATTGCAATCTACCGGTGTGATCTTTTCTACATTATAGATCTCGGCTACCCGCAGATCATTACGGATCACAGGAAGAAACAACTGAGTTAATTCAGGTGTATCAAAAAAGTCGTCTGACACGCCGCCAAGTTTGATCAGGTTGGTTCTGAATTGTGGATCTGGTAATTTATGAAGTATCGTTTGCCGCCGGGGAAGATGCGGAGCCCCTTTTCCTGAAATAAATATTTCACCGGGCATTGGCAACCCGGCGGCGCTTATCCTTTTGGTCAATTCGTATACAACAGCTCCACCCATGCTATGACCAAAAAGGGCATAGGAGGTATTGCAAAACTCCGGTGTAAGTTGCTGCATAATATCGTTTACTATTTCATCGATGGATTCAGATAGCGGGTCTGTGATCCTTCTTCCCCTTCCGGCATACTCAAAGGGATGCATCTCGATAAATGGTCCGAGTTGTTTTTTCCAGGGGTTATAAAAAGAAGCCGAACCGCCTGCATATGGAAAACAGAATAATTTTATCCTTGTCATTGTGAGTTATTATTGTACGTGAACATTATCAGTACTGAATTTGTAATCGACCAGCTTTTCCACACAAGCTTCACGTACCAACGCCCTTGCCAACACTTTCGTGGAATCAATAATGGGTATATCGTCAATAGCTTCAGCTGTAAGCGCTATAGAAAATTCGGTACAACCCAATATCAGCGCTTCCGCTCCTTCGGCTTTGTAATAAGAAATGATGTTGTGGAGTAATTCTTTTGCTTCGGGCCTAACAGGAGCAGAACATGCTTTAATGCCAAACTCGGGATCGTAAATGCATCGGTGAACATAATTTCGCTGAAAATGCTCACCCGGATTTATAACATTCAATCCATGGTCTTTCAATACTGTTTCATACAGCTTTGTTTTGTAAGCTCCTTCAGTACAAAGCACACCTACTTTTTTTACCTGCGGAAAATTGTCACGCAGAAAACTAACGGTCTCTTCTACAATGTGCAATAATTTCACTTTGCTTTTCCGGGTCAATAATATTTCTGTAATACTATCGAATATAACAGGCGAATGTGCCGTGTTACAGGCTATGCCAACGACAGTAGCCCCTGCCGATTCCAGTTGCAATATCAATCCGGCGATTGCCTTTGCCGGATTCTGAGTGGTTTTACCCAGGATAAACGCGGTCCTATCTGTTATTTGTGCGGGTATGGATGACAACAAAAGAGGAAGATGTTCCTGATCGGCACTCGCTTTGGTATGCCGAAAGATCTGATCTACCAGTACTAATCCGGCCTGCGGACCACAACCTCCCAATACCCCTATTACTTCCGTTTTTCCCGATTTCATAAAATTATATTTATGATGAAAAATTTGTTCGTTTAACCTTATCGTACTCTTTCTTTAATAAGCGCCGCGAGTTTATCAATAGTGGGGCAGGTAAATAGATCCTTTACTACCAGATTTACTTTCAATTGCCTGCGTATCGATGAGATCAACACAGGTATCATCAGGGAATGGCCTCCTGATTCAAAGAAATTATCAAATACGCCGAGTTTGTCAATTTCCAGCATATTCTGCCAGATAGCTGCCAACACCTGTTCGGTTTCATTACGCGGTGGTTCATACGCATTTAACAATACATCGCTGGTAACAGGATCGGGCAATGATTTTTTATCCATCTTCCCGTTTTTGGTAACAGGTATCTGATCCACCACCATCATCACGGATGGCACCATATACTCGGGCAATTTTTCTTTGATCCAGGATAATAGCTCGTTCCGGCTTGCGGACCCTGTCATTACAGCATAGGCGATAATACTCAGGTTACCGGTAGAATCGGGTTTTGTAACAACTGCACATTGCTTTACAAGACCGCTGTTTTGTATCACATTTTCAATTTCCCCAAGCTCAATACGATAGCCGCGGATCTTAACCTGATCGTCTAACCGGCCCAGGTATTCTATATTTCCATCCGGCAACAACCGGGCAAGGTCTCCCGTACGGTACATCAATCCCTGCTGCCAGCCTACTTTCACAAACTTCTCCCGGGTCAACTCTTCGCGGTTCAAATACCCCCGGGCAAGATTGATCCCGCTGATGCATAATTCACCTGGTACTCCCTGCGGTTGTAACTGTAAATGTTTATTTATAATGAATAATCCTGTATTATCGATCGGCTTGCCTATTGGGATTACATCAGGCACATTTGTTTTTGGACAATCGTAGTACGATACATCGATCGTTGCTTCTGTAGGACCATATAAGTTCGATAATTTGCACCAGGGCAGCAGTTTATTGAATTGCTTTACCGAAGCCGATGATAAAGCTTCACCACTTGTAAATACCTGTCTTAAGGATTGCAGCTTTCCTGCATTATCTGTTTCCTCTGCATGATCAAGGAAAGCTACAAACATAGAGGGTACAAAATGAAGTACCGTCACCTGATTTTCTTCAATTACTTCAATCAGCCGGTCGCAATATTTTTCCGCACCAGGTTCCAGCAAGCATACCGATGTACCGGTTATTGCCCACCAGAACAACTCCCATACCGACACATCGAATGTGAACGGTGTTTTGTGAAGGATCAGATCGTTGCCCGACAAAGGATAGTAACGTTGCATCCAGTTCAGGCGATTCACAAGCGAACCATGTTCTATCATCACTCCCTTTGGTGTTCCTGTAGAACCAGATGTATAGATCACATAAGCAACCTGCGCCGGGTCGGCAACAACCTGAACCGGTTGAAAATCATATTGTATAATTGTATCTTCTTCTTTATCTATTTCAATAATCCTACAAGAATCCGGCAAAGCAATACGTGAACGGAACTGGCTATTACAAACAACTACCCGTGCAGCAGTATCTTTCAAAATATATTCAATCCTGTCGGCAGGAAAGCCGGGATCAACAGGTACATAAGCAGCACCGGATTTGATGATGCCCCATAAGGCTATCATCATTTCTGCACTTCTTTGTATACAAAGCGGAATAAAATCTCCCTTTTTAACACCAAAGCTTTGCAGATAACGGCAAAACTGGTTGCTCCATTCATCGAGCTCTTTGTAGGTTATATGTGTTGTTTCAGTAATAAACGCGGTAGCTGTTGGTGAAGAAGCAACCTGTTCATTGAATAGGTCTATAACTGTTTTTTGACGGGGATACTCAGCTGCTGTATTATTATAATTCAGCAGCACCTGCTTCTCGTTCTGGCCAATGATCTCCAATAAACCAATTTTTTCGTCAGGGTTTTCAACAATGGATCGCAGCAGTTGCAGATAATGTTTTATCATCGCTTCGATCGTTGATCCATCAAACAGATCGGTACAATATTCTACCCGTCCTTCCAGCCCATCTGGATTTTCAACGATCAGGAAGGTGGTATCGAATTTGGAAAAGCTATGCGCAAAATGCTGCTGTCCTATAGTGAGCCCTTTTAAAAAGTGTGGATCATCTTCGGTGTCCTTATTATTTCGTACAATAAACATTACCTGGAACAAGGGCGGCCTGCTAAGGTCTCGCTCTTTTACTACAGCTTCTACCACTGCTTCGAACGGAACATCCTGGTGTTCGTAGGCGTTTAATGTGGTTTCTTTTATCTGCTGCAGTAAGTTTATGAAAGAAGGATTGTCACTTATGTTACTGCGCAAAGCCAGTGTATTTACAAAAAAACCTATCAACCCTTCCAGTTCCTGATACGTTCTTCCCGTGATAGCGCTTCCTACACAAATATCTTCCTGCCCGGTATAGCGATGCAGTAATGTTTTGTATGCTGAAAGCAAGGTCATGAACAGCGTACAACCCTGTTTCCTGCTCAATGCATTCAATTGTTCGCCCAGCTTTTCATCAATTTTAAATTTCAACGAAGCGCCTCTGGTAGTTTGAACCGATGGTCTTGGATGATCAGTGGGCATCATCAGGGGTTCAACCCCTTCCAATTGCTGTTTCCAATAGGCCACTTTATTTTGGAGCACTTCACCGTCGATGTATTTTCTTTGCCAGGCGGCATAGTCTTTATATTGAACAGGCAGTGGTGCTAATACAGGCTCACGATCTTCAAGAAAGGCACTGTAACACTCTTTTAGCTCTTTCATCAGCACAGCTATCGATAGATCATCTGATGATATATGATGCATGTTAAGCACTAGAATATGATCATCTCGGTCTACTGCGATCAGGTGTGCTCTCAACGTATGATCAGCCGAAAGATCAAAAGGAGCATCAACAAGTGATTGAATGAACTGCTGCCATTCAGTGTCGTCTTTATGTTCATTTACTGTATCTATAATATCCAGTTGCCAGGCATCCTTTTCCAGAATATGCTGGTAGGCATAACCATCCTTTTGCCTGATCACCGTACGCAGCACCTGATGCCGGTTTATGATCGTTTGTATTGACCTGTTCAGTGCCGGCTTGTTTATTTCACCTTTTAACCGGGCTACCATAGGTATATGATATTGCAGGCTTCCTTCCAACTGGTCAATGAACCATAATCTTTCCTGACCAAACGATAAAGGAATATTACTGCTTGTGCTTGTTGCCTGAATTGCTGGAAGTACTGCCCTGCTATTTCTGCTTTCAATAAAGGAAGCCAGTTGACGAACGGAAGGATGAACAAACAGGTCCCTGATCACTAATTCAGTTTCCATTTTCCTGCGAATGGCAGACACGATCCTTATTGCGAGTAATGAATGCCCGCCCAGGTCAAAGAAATTATCCGTTACTCCTACCCTGTTTACCTTTAATACTTCTTTCCAGATAGCTGCCAACTCCTGTTCTGTAACGGTAGCGGGCTCAACATATTCCTTACTTACCACATCACCTGTCAATGGATCGGGCAATGATGCCCTGTCAACCTTACCATGTTGTGTAAGCGGAAGGCGGTCTAATTTTACCCATAAGGAAGGCACCATATATTCCGGCAGCTTTTGCTGCAGGTATAAACGAACCTCATCTACAGTGGCTGTTTCGGAAACGATGTATCCAATAAGGCGCTTGTTGCCTGTTTCATCTTTCCGTACTGTAACTACAGATTCAACAACCAGCTTACTGTCGTTCAGCACAGATTCAACTTCACCTATTTCAACACGATACCCATTTATTTTTACCTGATCATCTGTACGGCCGGCATATTGCAGGTTGCCATCTTCGCGCCAACAGGCAAGATCGCCGGTACGGTATAATTTATCAGGCGCCGTATTAAACGGATTATCAATAAATTTTTCTTTGTTTAATTCTTCCTGGTTCAAATAACGCTGTGCCAGCTGTACGCCGCCGATAAACAATTCGCCCATAACTCCCACCGGCAATTGCTGAAGCCGTTTATCGAGTACATACAGCTTCACGTTAGTCATGGGTTTACCGATAATGATGCCGTTGGAAGACAGTATCTCGCCTGTTGGCGTAAACCGGTATGTACAGCAGCCTACAGTAGCTTCGGTAGGTCCGTATTCATTAAAGATCTCCACCTCTTCTTTTTTATCGATCAGGAACCGGATATGGTTCAGCAAAAGCGCTTCACCACCTACTACATATTTGTCTGTAACTTTTTTCACCTCACTTCTTCTGCTCAGGGCTTCTTCTAATAGTGAGAAATGTGCAGGGGTAAGTTTAATAAAGTCATAAGGCGCATACCGGAAAAAGTTTTCATCTTCAAACGCTTCAGCGGCCTTGTTACTGCTTATTACAGTTAACTTGCCCATCATCAGCGGTACAAATAACGCTGTGAGCGAGGCATCGAATGCCACTGATAAATGAAGATAGCTGCTGCTGGCATGCGGCCCGCTGTAATCCTTAATACTGGTCAGCAGGTAGTTCATCAGGCTGCGATGTTGTATCATTACTCCCTTGGGATTACCCGTAGATCCGGAAGTATAAATGATATAGGCCAGATCGGTTTCCTCATTTACAACCGCCTCATTCATAACATCAGCGGCAGATGCCAGTGTATCCTTAATATCCAGAACAGGCAGTAATGAGGTAATGGACGGCAGCACATATTTTTTCTGACACAATAAGCATTGCGCGCCACTGTCCTTTAATATATATTGGATCCTTTCAGCGGGGTAAGATGGATCTATAGGAAGAAAAGCCGCACCTGATCTTAAAATGGCTAAAACAGCAATAATAAATTCCGGTGAACGCTCGGCCAGTATTGCTACGACCTTGTTGCGTTCTGCTCCTGCAGATTGCAATACGGCAGCCAACCGGCCGGCCTTTGTATTCAGCTCATCATATGTAAGGCTTTCGTTACCGTAAACCATAGCAACTGAATCGGGTTTGTTCCTCATTTGTTCCTCAATGAACCGGTTCAATGGTTTTGCGGCCTCCTCATATATTTTCCCTGTAGCATTAAATACTTTATGTACACGTTGGGCCTCTTCACCCAGCAATACGTCATGATTGATCAGCGAGTCGGCTCCATTGGCCATCGACTGAAGGATCACTTCGTAATAATGGAAGAACCGTTTAAAGTCATATTCGCTTATAAATTCTGTAAAGCATTCCGATCCTATGGTAAGGCTGTCACCGGTTGTATCGACATTAAAATCGAGCAGAATATTGCCGCGGAGGTAATTTTCGAAACGAAAAGGCTTCGCATCGCTTTGCAATGAATCATCGGATGATAATTCATCCCACACATGGAAATTGATGAAATTAAAATGTGCATCGAACAGCAAATTACCGCCATTGGAAGATTCACCTGCATGCCGAATGATCTCCATCAGCGGAAGCTGATCGTGCTGGCGGATAGCCGCGAGTTTCTCAGCAACCAACAAGAGATAATCTTTCCAGGTAATATGGGGCGGGATCTTTATACGAACAGGAACTGTGTTCAGGTAGCAGCCCAGCATTTTTTCACCATCTTCAGTAATGGGGCGGTTGAAAGAAACCAAACCCACCAGTATATCATTTTCATACGTAAGCATTTTCAATGCATACACATAAGCCGCAAAAAATAATTCCTTTAACTGAATGCCATGCCGGTCGCATGTTGCTTTCAGATCTTTTAAATACTGTTTTTCATACTTCTTTTGTTCCCTGCAATAGGTAAACGGCCCCTGCGATTTGGGTAATTGCAACCGCCTGTATCCTTCCAGTTCATTCTTCCAGAACTTAATGACTGCATTATCCCTGATCGTACGTAATTCATCAGCAATAAACTCTCTGAAACCGCTCTGTAATCTTTGTGGCACAAAATCAGGCTCCTTCTTCAGCTGGAAGTAGATATTGTTCATTTCCGTAACCATGGAAGCCCAGCTCCACCCATCCAGAATAGCATGGTGCGATTCCATGCAAATGACCATATGTGCCTCGCTGATAAAAAACAGCGTCACTCGCCACAATGGCGGATCGTTAACATCAAATGGCTTATAACGGCTTTCGTTAAGAAAATGCTGAATAAATTCCCGCTGTTCACTGCGTTCTTTGTCAGACACATCTACAATAGAAACAGGCAGGGGTATTTCTTTGTAAACAATATGCGCCAGGCGATCGAGATCATACCCCGTGCGCAAGATGGGGTGCTTGTTGACCAGCAATTGAATTGCCCGGCACATCCGGTTTGTATCAATTTCATGATACCGGAAATCAAGCGTGTTCTGTTCAAAATAAATACTGCTTTCATTGTCGAGCAAATGATGATAACACATCCCTTTTTCAATACTGCTCATGGGATATACATCTTCCACCCGCTGCTTTTGGGCATCAGGCAGCGACGACAAATAAGCGCTGGCAAAATCGCTGATCTCCTGTTCAATAACAGGGTCTGCTTTTTCTGTACCCTTTTGCATCTCCTGCATCAATAGTTCAGCCAGCTCGCCAAATGTTTGTGCATCATAGAAAGCAGCCAGGGACACAGAAACGGAAAACGTTTTATTTACCTTACTTATTAAACGGATCGCGAGGATTGAATCGCCGCCAACACTAAAGAAATTATCTTCCATACTGAGCTGCTCTGTCTTCAAAACCTCTTTCCATATAGCAACCAGTTTTTGCTTTTGGGGTGAAATGTCTGTAACCGTATTTCCGTTAAGCATGTGAAACCTCGTAGGTTCAGGCAGCACTTTCCGGTTTACCTTACCATTGGAAGAGAGTGGCATTTTATCGAGGGTGATAATATAGTGCGGTATCATATATGCCGGCAGTATTTTAGCCAATGCTGATTTGATCGCTTCTTCAGCCAAAGGTTGATGCACCACTATGTATGCGCACAAATAAGATTCATTTTCACCCCGTTGTTTCGCTACTACCAATGCTTCCTTTATCAGTTGCTGTTGCAATAAGCAATGTTCAATTTCTCCCAGCTCAATGCGGTAGCCCCTGATCTTTACCTGGTGATCCATGCGGCCCAGGTATTCAATGTTACCATCGGGTAGCCACCTGGCAAGGTCGCCAGTACGATATACCAGCCCATTCTGCCAATTTACATTCACGAATTTCTCACTGGTCAGCTCTTCACGATTCAAATACCCACGTGCTAACCCGGTGCCACTGATACATAATTCGCCCGCTACCCCTATTGGCTGTAATTGTAAATATTTATCTGTTATAAACAAACCTGTATTATCAATCGGTTTACCGATGGGGATTGAATCGGGTACGTTATTCTTGGGGCAATCATAATAAGACACATCAATAGTTGCTTCGGTTGGGCCATATAAATTCGACAGCTCGCACCAGGGCAACAATTTATTGAATTGCTCCACCGAAGCAGATGTTAAAGCTTCGCCACTGGTAAACACCTGCCGTAACGATCGCAACTTCGGCGCGCTATTGGTTTCTTCAACATAATCAAGAAAAACAGCAAACATCGAAGGCACAAAATGAAGCACTGTTACCTGCCTGTTTTCAATTACTTCAACCAACTGGTCGCAATATTTTTCTGCACCTGGTTTCAGCAGGTAAACTGATGTGCCTGTTAACGCCCACCAGAAAAGTTCCCATACCGATACATCAAATGTGAACGGTGTTTTATGAAGAATGAGGTCTGTACCCATCAGCGGATACCGGCGCTGCATCCAATTCAACCGGTTTACCAACGAAGCATGTTCTATCATCACTCCTTTCGGTGTGCCTGTAGAACCCGATGTATAGATCACATAAGCAAGATCGCCTGGTTGATTGATGCAGGAAAGATCACTACCATCTCCCGTATAACATCGCTGATCTTCCAGCTCAAAAATTTCAAATTGATCTTCGTTTGCAGCCAATTCGAATTGAGATTGTTTCAATACCAATTTTGCCTTGCTATCGGCAAGCATGAATTGAATTCGGTCGGCGGGTAACGAAGGATCAATAGGAAGGTAGGCAGCACCGGCTTTGATAATGGCCAGAATGCCCACCATCATTTCAGGTGAACGTTCGGCAATAATTGGAATGATCGCATTGCGACCGGCTCCGCGGGAACGAAGAAAAAAAGCAAGGCGATTTGCCCGCCTGTTCCATTCAGCAAAGGATAGCTGTCCATTATTATAATGAATTGCAATTTTGTCGGCATGCTGTTTAACCTGCTCCTCAATTAACAGCGAAACCGGTACATCAGCATTGTCATACTTCCTTGCAGTATCGTTGAATTTGGTGCGAATTAAATAATTCTCTTCCGGCGTCAGCAGGCTGATGGAAGACAACGGTGCAGCAGGCTGATCAATCAACTGCTCAAGGAGAACATTATATTGTTGCAGGTATCTTTCTATTGAAGCTGCACTGTATAAAGCCGAATCATAAAGGACCTTACAGGAAATTTTTCCTTCGTGGTTCGAAAAAATAAATGTTATATCAAATTTTATATCACGGAGGTACTGCTGGTTCTGAATGGTATCAAGCACTACTGCTATTGAAAGAAGCGGCACCTGGTCTTCATCTCTTGCGTTCCTTAATTCCTTATCTAATATTTCATACGGATAGTTCTGATGACGAACTGCTTTTTTGATCTTATCCCTTGCCTGCGTAAGCACATTTTTAAAAGAATCTTCCGGGCTAACAGAGGTACGGATCGCCAGCAATGTATTGATCAGTTTTGCATCAGGGCTTTTATGCTGTTTATAGATCGGTGTAGCAACAAGCACATCTTCACTGCCCGAATATTTATGTAGCAGGATACCTACAACCGACACCAGTAAGGTATGCAGTGAATAATCCGACTCATTGCACAGTTGTAATATTTTCTTCGACAATGACCGATTAAAAGCATGAAAGTAGAATAATTCATTTTGCACCGAACGATGCACTCTTTTTACGTCCCGCTCTAAATATCGTTCTGCCGACACACCCGATAATTCTTCCATCCAGTATTCTTTATCTACCTGGTTGCTGGCGACAGTAAGTATGTCTAATTGTTCAAGCCTTCGCATGTAAATCGTTTTAAGATCTGATTGCTTAAAAATTAAATTCAATTTGTTCATTACCACCAATCGCTTCTTCAAGATCGTGTGACAGCAGTATATCCCTGATCTTCACAGAAGGATCTTCGAGTAAAGAAGTAATGATCTCTGAAAAATATTTCATGAAGCGGGCCACCTGCTGTTCATAAAAAAGTTGTGTAGAATATTCTGCTTTAAAACAGATCGTGTTATTGATCTCTCTTACAAAAAGGGTAATATCAAATTTCGAAGTCTGCTGTACAAAAGGATATGCATCTGCGGTAAACCCGGAATGCTCTTCCTGAGCTATATCCATATTCTGATACACCAGCATAACATTGAATAGCGGGTTATTCCTTGAGCGCGGAAGTTTTAGCTGTCTTACAACTTCTTCAAAAGGCAGGTCCTGGTTTTCGAGCGCTTCCATGCTTTGTCCCTGCACCTGTTTCATGAATTGGTTAAATGAAGTATCAGGATCCACATATTCGCGCAGGGCCAGTATGTTGATGAACATGCCTGCAATATGCTCTAACGATTGCAAGCGGCGCCCACTGGCAGCCGTTCCAATAACAAGATCTTTTTGTCCGGATAACTTCGATAAGAGGATATAATATACTGAGAGGAAGAATGAAAATAATGTCACCTGCTTTTCCTTTACCAGCTTTTTTATTTCGTCGCTTTGTTTTTCGCTGAGCGTAAAATCAAAGACAGCCCCTTCGGCGCAGGACGCATCATACAAAGAATAATCTGTAGGCAGTGGTATCAAAGGTGGTGGTGAAGCCAGGCGTTTGAGCCAGTATTGCTGTTGCTTTTCAAATCCACCGTTGGCACGCTCCTTATTTTGCCATACTGCAAAGTCCTTGTACTGCAGTTCGGTTGGTTGTATCTTCTTTCCACCGTATAACCGGAGAAGATCTCTGTTCAGTATTTTTTGTGATACACCATCGGCAACTATATGATGTACATCAATCAATAACAGGTGATGATCTTTATCTTTTTTCAGGATCTCGGCCCGCAGTAATGGTGCTTTTGAGAGATCGAAAGGTTTTACAAAACGCTGAAGGTATTGAAGCTCCTCTTCCGCCGTCCATGCAGGCGTATCCTTGTACACTACATCGATATTCACTTTATCGAGAATAAATTGCACCGGCTCATCGTTTTCGAATCTGAAGCCAGTCCTTAGCGCCGGGTGGATCTCTGAAAGTTGCTGAAAAGCTTCTTTTAATTTATCCGCATCAAGGGCCCCTTTCAGAATAAAAAACTGTGGCAGGTTGTAAGTAGTGCTGTGTGGCTGCAGTTGCTGCTGCTGATAGATCTGAAATTGACCGGAGCTGAGCGGATATGTTTCCTGCAAAGGCGCTACCGGTATAACTGTTTCGTTCTTTTTGGTTTTTCCTGCTATAAAGGTTGCCAGTTTTTCGACGGTATTATGAAGAAAAATTTCCTGTATCGATAACCGTACCTTGAATGTGCTATGTACTTTGGCAACCAGGTTTATTAAATGGAATGAATTACCTCCTACTTCAAAAAATGTATCTTTTATACCAAACTTATCTGTACGGATAATACCTGACCAAAGATTGAACAATTGTTTTTCATCTTCAGTAACGGGCGCCGTTTTTCCGCCTGAGTTGTCCGGCACATATTGCTTTAGTTCATGATAATCGATCTTGCCATTTACTTTTCTTGGCAATTCTTTAATTATAATAAGCTGGGCAGGAACCATGTAATCAGGAAGAAATGCGCGGAGATGCCAATCGATCTCTTCTTTTGTCTGCAGCCCTTCTTCTGTACCGGCAAGCACAAGGAAGGCGCTTAATACCTGTTGACCGTTTATTTCAACAACATCCACAACAGCATCTTTTACCAGCTGATGTTTGATAAGGATCTGTTCTATTTCTTCCGGTTCAACCCGCATTCCCCGCAGTTTGATCTGCCGGTCAATACGGCCCAGCAATTCAATATCACCGCTTTCCAGCATCCTTGCTTTGTCGCCAGTTTTAAAAAGAACAAAATCAGGCTCCGCATGTCCGGTATCAGGTATAAATTTTTTCTCATTCAATGCCCTATCGTTGTAATAACCAAGAGAGGAATAGGACGTGCCGATATACAATTCACCTGTCTGAAGCGGCCCTACAGTTTGTAAGTCATTGTCAAGTATTCTAAGTTCAGCATCGGCCATAGGTTTACCTACCGGTATGTTTTCACGCAAGGCATCGGCGGGTTGAATGCAATAGAAAGCAGAGATAAGCGTGGTTTCTGTAGTACCATAAAAATTTATAAGCCTGGTGCGATCGCCAAATTGTTTATACCAGTTTGTCAGTTCGGCCGGGATAATTTTTTCCCCGGATAGAAATACGTATTTCAATTCCGGGAATAAACCGGCATCAATTTCTGCATTGTTCAACAGGCGAAATACACTGGGAACACAATGAATATATTCAATACGTTCATGATGTGCCCAATTTGTCAATGCCTTTTCATTGAAGATCGCTTTAGGATTCTCAGGAATGCAGATCGTTCCGCCCGAAAACAACGGCACGAACACATCGCGTAAAAACGCATCGAAACCCGGCGTTATCAACTGGCTGAACCGGCTATTGGCCTTTATTTGAAAAGCTTCGATTTCCCATTTTACAAAATGAAGCAGGCTTTTATTTTTTCCTACAATTACTTTGGGTCTTCCTGTAGAGCCCGAAGTGAAATAAATATAAAGGGCATCAGTAGGTAATGTTTTTACAACAGGGCTATCAACCGGCGTATCCTTTATAATGTCTTCAATGAAAAGTATCGTCACAGCCCCGGTTAATTTCTGTTCAAGTCCTGCGCGTTGCAATTCGTCCCGTGACGTAAGAATGATAGATAAGCCAATGCTATCGATCATTTGCAGAATACGCTCCTGAGGCAGGGTCGCATCCAATGGTACAAATACGCCCCCTGCCCTGCTGATACCGGTGATGGCATAAATAATATCTTTTCGGTTTGTGCTTAGGACACCGGCAAACCTGCCCTTTTGTGTTTCAAACTGTTTGGTAAGCACCGCTGAAATAGCTTGTGCATTCTGCAGCAATTGCCTGTAGCTTACCTGCGATGAGCCGCATTCAATGGCAGTTTTATCGCTATGCAAATTCAATGCAATGTCCAGTTGCTCCTGGAAAATTTCATTTGTCATGAGTATAAGTCGTTGGAATGTGAAATAGACTGATGAGTAAGAACAACGCAGGTTGAATGGCTTTGGCCTATCTATCCAATCCAAATTGTTCGAGGAATATATTAAAGGTTAGTACTGTTATAAGGAGATCGCTATCAAATGGAATATTAAGTTTGAACCCTTCTTCCATGTAATCCTTTTTCAGCTTTTCTACCGCATTCGCATTAAAATAATTCTGCCGGCTTATTAGCGAATGCGAAAGCATGTCGTTGACATAAGCTTTATTCTTTTTCAGCAATTGTGTACTTGGCGGAGCTATAAAACCGAACTTTTCCCTTTTAAGGATCTTTTCGGGTAATAGATCAGCGGCGATACGGCGCAGAATATATTTTTCGGTAAGGTCATTTAGTTTAAGGCGTGCCGGTATTTTGGCTGCAAACTCAGCAATATTTTTATCGAGAAAAGGATAACGTGCTTCAACCGAATTACCCATCGCCATTCTGTCGCCATGATCAGATACAAGATGATCGACCATTCTCAATTTATAATCAACATAAGACCGCTGGTGAAGCACATCGCGGCGGCGGATCTTTTCCCTGTCGATCACAAAATGGTTCAAACAATCGATATCTGCATAACGCTCGTTGATATCAGCCGAGTAAACCAATTTCTTTTGGCCGGTGAACTCACTGTAATTCTTTTCATAAAAGAAATGCTCATCGCCCCAAAGTTGTGCGCGAACGGCACGTTCCTCCTTTGTTACAGGCGCGGCATTACCATTCATCAGTTTACGCAGATGATCGAATTTATATCCTACATAGCCGGCAAACAATTCATCGGCACCTTCACCTGTCAGTATCACTTTAATATTGTTATCCCGAACCAGCTTCGATAAGGCCAGCGATGCCGTATTATAGGATTCTTTAAGCGGGCATTCGCAATGATAGATCGCTTTGGGAAGCAATTCAATAACATCTTCTTCAACAAATAATTTTTCAAAATGTGTTGATTGAATATGACCCGCCATTGTGCGCTGATATGCAGATTCTGATGCACCGGGATCACTGAAGTCGATCGAAAAAGTGTTACGCTTAATGTCGGGCGTAAGTTGTTTCAGCTTGGCAGCGATCAGTGATGAATCGAGCCCGCCACTTAAATAACATCCTACCGGTACATCGGATCTCAACCTTAACCTAATCGATTGATCGATGAGGTCGTTCAATTGGTCTATATACCATTCATCGGGCCTGCCATCGTGATAGTTTTCCGCCTCTGTATAAATAAGGTCCCAATACTCAGTATTGGTAATTTTTCCCGAAGCTTCTACTATCAGGTAATGACCATTCTCCAGGCTTTTAATGTCTTTGAACATCGTTCTTGGACTAACCAGTCCCGGAAAAGTGAATACCTGGTCGAGTCCGGTAAGGTCCAATTCTTTTTTTACAGCCGGATGTTCCAGGATGGCTTTGATCTCTGAGCCAAAAATGAAAGTTCCGTTTGCAACAGTATAGAAGAATGGAATGATGCCGAAGTGATCACGGGCGCAGAAGAGCAATTGCTTTTTCTTATCGTAAATAACAAATGCAAATTGTCCGTTCAGCTTGTTCAGGAACATTGTTCCATATTCTTCATACAAATGAAGGAGCACTTCAACATCGGTGCGGGTCTTAAACTGATGACCCTTTTTTACCAGTTCTTCGCGGAGCTCTATATAATTAAAGATCTCCCCATTGCAAATAAGCACCAGCGAATCATCTTCATTGGTAAGCGGTTGTCTGCCGCCCGATAGATCGATAATGCTTAACCGGGTAAAACCGAACGTTACAGGGTGCTCGTTCAGCACCGCCATATCATCGGGTCCACGATGAGTAAGTGTCCGCGTCATTCGTTGAATGATTGCCGGATCGTTTTCTTTTTGAACACGTGACATGTTCATATAACCGCAAATGCCACACATGAGCGATCAATTCTTAAAAGTTAAAAAATATTGTACCAGTTGATATTAGCGATAAGAAGACTCCGCTTTTTCAGCGGGATGTAGTTCACCGATTGTGCAATCGGGGTTTTCAACAATTGCATCAAGGAGCTGGCTGAATTCGGAAGCAATAGTTTGAATTGTTTCTTTCCGGAAGCGGCTGGTTGCAAAGGTGAATACACCGCCTAACCCTTCCTCTGTTTTAGCCATGCCCAGCATGAGGTCGTATTGGGTGCGGGTTTTATTGATATGGTATGGTTTTATCGTTAACCCTGATATTTTCAGATCAGCGATACCAATATTGTTAAGATAGAAGTATGTATCGAAAAGCGGTGTACGGCTCCAGTCACGCTTTTTTACGATCTTTTCTACCAGTTCATCAAAAGGATAATCCTGATTTTCAAAAGCGGCGATCGAATTCTTTTTTACTTCACCCAGAAAATCTTTAAACGATTTTTTAGTAGAAGGCTGGTTTCTGATGGCTACAACGTTAATGAACAAGCCGGCTATCTGCTGTAATTCGGAATGGCGCCGCCCGGTAACAGGCGAACCTGTAACTATATCTTCACCGCCACTTAGTTTTGCCAGCAATACATTAAAGGCAGCCAGCAAAGTCATATACAAAGTAGCACCTTCTTTCTCGGCCAGCTGATGAAGCCTGTCATCTGTTTTTTCATTAATGGTAAAGCGTACCAGGTCCCCTTCAAAGTCCATATAGCCGTTTCTCGGAAAATCCAGTGGCAATCGCAGCTCAGGAACGCCATTACCGAACTGCCTCAGCCAGTAGTCTGCCTGATCCTGGAGCATTGCTTTATTAGCCGGGTGCTGATACCAACTAGTATAATCCTTGTACTGCAATGGCTGTTTATCAAAGGTTCTTCCATTGTATAGGTCCATGAAATCGCGAAGCAGAATATCAATAGTGAAACCATCTGAAATAATATGGTGCATATCCAATACAAGCAAATGCTTTTGTTCGCCCATTTCAATAAGTGCTGCGCGAACCAGGGGCGCCTCTTCCAGGAAAAACGGCCTGATGAATGTCCTGATCATTTCATCTGCGCGCTGTTTATTGCTACTGTATCTTTCCAACGTAAAGGGTACTATTGGGTGTACCGTTTGTACAGGCTCGTTATCTATCAATGCAAAGGTTGTGCGCAATACTTCATGGCGATCTATCAATGCACGGAACACGTCTTCTATTTTCCGGGCATCCACTTTGCCTTCCAGTTCAAACGCAACCGGAATATTATAAGCAGAGAGCTCGGGCATCAGGTATTGCAGTGAAAACATCCGTTTTTGTGCCGATGAAACCGGATAGTATTCACAGGCTTGCGCCGGAGTAATAGCTCTGAACGTTTCTTTATAAGATTGATGTATATAAATTGCCAGTTCAAGCAACACCGGCCTTCTGAACAATTCAATCAAAGGTATTTTTACATCAAGACGCTGGTGAATATGCGACAACATGAACGTAGCTGTAAGCGAATGGCCGCCCAACTTAAAGAAATCGGCTTCCCTGCTAATGGCCGATACAGGCAGCTTCAAGATCTGCGCCCATATTTCACTGATCACTTTCTCTATCTCATTCATGGGAGCAACATAAGAAGCGTCTGTTGATACAGCAGGGTCAGGCAGCGCTTTCAGATCAAGTTTACCGTTCGATGTTACGGGCATTTGCTCTAATTGCACAAAATAAGCAGGTATCATATATTCAGGCAAGCAGGTAGCCAGCTGCGAACGCAATGCTTTTTCGCTTATACCCGCCTCGCCAACATAATAAGCACTCAGGTAGTTATTGCCGCCGCTTGCTGTGCGTACAATCACTTTTACGGTGTGCACGCCCTGATGTTTCAGCATCTGGTGCTCTATTTCGCCCAATTCAATGCGGTAACCCCTGATCTTGACCTGTGAATCTTCTCTTCCCAAAAATTCGATATTACCGTCTTCAAACCAGCGAGCTTTATCACCGGTATAATACATAGTGCCGCCCGGACGGAACGGATCGGGAACAAATTTTTTGGCCGACAGTTCTTTATCGTTGATATATCCGTTTGCCAAACATTCCCCACCTATGTACAGATCGCCTTTCACCCCTATAGGACATACTTTCCGGTTTTTATCCAGGATATAATAGGCCGCGTTCTGAATAGGCTTGCCGTAAGGAATACTTCTCCAGGTTACATCTATTTCTTCAACGGGGAAATAGTTCGACCATACTGTTGCTTCGGTTGCGCCACCCAGGGCAATCACCTTCGCATTCGTGAAAGCCTGTCTAACTGCATCGGGCAACGTTAGTGGCACCCAATCTCCGCTCAGGAATACGAGTCTTAATGCCGTATTCTTATCCGCCGACCGTTTCATATAAGGAACAAGCTGTAGCAGTGAGGCGGGTGCAGAATCCCAAAAAGTAATGCCATCATTAACCATTATGTCAACCAGCGATGCGGGCTCCTGCAATTCATTCTTTAGTGCAATCCGTACCGTACCGCCGGCTGCGAGCGTTCCGAAAATATCATATACCGACAGGTCGAAGGCAAGCGAAGTAGTAAATAAAAGTTTGTCATCGGGACCCACGTTGAATTCGCGGTTTACCCATTCTATAAGGTTGATAACCGGTTTATGTTTTACAGATACGCCTTTAGGCGTACCGGTTGAGCCTGAAGTAAAGATCACATACGCAAGTGACTCACTTGTGATCGATGCCTTCGGGTTCCTGACGCTCTCTTTACTGATAGCTTCAGGCGTTACCAGTTTCCAATGATATTCACTGGAAATATATCCATTGAGCCCCAGCAGATCCTCCATACAGATCACTGTTTTTACAAAATCGAGTCCGCGTGTACATTCTGCCGTTTTATTCAGGTTCTGCAGATCTGTAATGATAACTGAGATCTGCAATGATTGCAAAATGGTGCTTATACGGCCACAGGGTAAATAAGGTTCTGCGGGTACATAAGCTGCGCCTGCTTTCAGAATACCTAATACCGCAACTATCATTTCCGGCGCCCGCTCCAGTGTGACCGATACAAATTTGCCCGGGCCAATCCCTTCTTTTTGCAACGCGCCCGCAAGTTGGTTGGCTTGCTGGTTCAGCTCTTTATACGTCATCACGCTTTCACTGGTAAGCAAGGCAATACCTGAAGGGTTCTTCAATACCTGTTCTTCAAAAAGCTGGTGAATTAATTTTTGATCTGCATATTCAAGATGTGTATCGTTGAAGGAATGAACGATCTTATTGATCTCTGCGGCCGGCAGTAAAGAAAGATCTGCGATCAGTTGCCCGGGGTTTTCAACAATGCTATTTGCCAATGCCTGGTAACAGGTAGCGAACCGTGCCACCGTAGTGCGTTTAAAGATAGAAGTAGCATAACTGAAATTAAACCGGAGCTCTCCATTTATTTCCGTTACCTGCAAGTTCAGATCGAACTTCGTGGTAGGCGTATGGTGCGGATATGGTTGCAAATTGAAACCCGGTAATTCCAGTTTTTCCTGGGCCAGAAAATGCATATTGAACATCACTTCAAACAAAGGATTGCTGCTTGTATCCCTTTCCACTCCTATTGCTTCAACCAGGTCTTCGTATTGATAATCCTGGTTCTCAAAACAAGCCAGCGTTGTTTGCTTTATTTCCTGCAGAAAATCTTTATAAAAAGACTGCGCTTTCGGGTATGTTCTTAACACCACTGTATTTACGAATACACCATGCACATCCTGCAGTTCTGCCTGTTTACGTCCTGTAGTAATGGTACCGGTAATAATATCTTCCTGATCGCTCAGTTTGCTGATCAGGATATTATAGACCGACAGCAATACCATATACAAGGTCACCTTTTGCTGGTCGGCAAACGCTTTAAGTTTATCGGTATATTCCTTATTAAGTGTAAATGTAATGGTACTGCCATCAAAACTTTTTACAGAAGGCCTTGGATAGTCAGCAGGCAGGCTCACTTTTGGTAAGGTACCCGACAACTGTTTCATCCAGAATTCTTTTTGGCGGGCAACCAGTTGCTGATAACCTTCATCCTGCTGCCATTGCACCACATCTTTAAATTGCAATGCCGGCGCTGCAGGCGTTTTTTCATTGTATAATGCAACAAAATCGCGCAGCAAAATTCCCACTGATACTTCATCAGATATTATGTGATGTGTATCGATCATAAACAGGCTGCGGGTTTCATCTATTTTCATTAAACCAACTCGTAACAAAGGCGCTTCATCGAGCGAGAAAGGTTTAACAAACTGGTTGATGACAGATGGTATGTCGGCCTGCGGCCAGGTTGACACATTAAAATCGAAGGTATTACGAACCTCCTGCACCGGAACACCATTTTGCAGGGTAAACACCGTACGGAAACTATCATACCGATGAATGAGTTGCCTGAATACACGTTCCATTTTTTCAACATCCACTGTTCCTTCTGCGATATAGATCAACGGGGTGTTATACACTACTGATTGAGGCGATAACTGGTGCAGTACAAATAATCTCCGCTGTGCAGAGGATAGTGGATAATGAGGTAGTACTGCACGCGGAGTAAGCGGCGCCAGCGTTTGTTCCGGCTTCTTTTGTTCAACCGTGTTGCTGTTGATCAATGCCAGTTGTTTTTCAAAAACTGCCGCATCGAAAATATCGCTCAACGAGATCGACACATTCCATTTTTTCATGATCCTCGAAAGCAGGGAAATAGCCGTAAGGGAATGGCCACCCAGGCGAAAGAAATCCGCATTCGCGGTTATTTCATTCTTTGAAACGGCCAGCACTTCACTCCAGATCATTCGCAACTGTTCTGCCATATCACTTGTTTCTTCTTCCGTTACCGGCGCCGCTGCAATTTCAATTTTATTTCGGGCTATTGCTATGATCGCATCCTTATTCACCTTTCCATTTGTTGTAAGCGGAATTTCCTCCACCTGCAAGTACTGGTGAGGTTGCATGTATGCGGGCAATATGTTGTTGACATATTGTTTGAGTTTATCAACAGCAATTGATTCACCAGCCGTAATGCAGGCTATGATATATTTATCTCCTTCCTTATTTTCATTTACCACCGCCGCTGCGGAATGAATACCGGGGAAAGTCAATAGTTGGTTTTCAATTTCCGAAAGTTCAATGCGGTGACCCGCAATTTTAACCTGGTCATCTATTCTTCCCATATACATCAGCAGGCCATTGGAAAGCCGCCGTGCCAGGTCGCCCGACCGGTACATTTTTCCACTACCGGTAAACGGATCGGACAGGAATTTCTCCGCTGTCTTTTTTACATCGCCCAAATATCCCTGTGCTACCTGCAGACCGCCGAGATAAAGTTCACCCGGCACACCATCCGGAACAGGTTGCATTGATTCATTTAAGAGATAGGCATATGTATTGGTAATGGGAACACCAATTGGAACTGAATCAAATTCTTCAGCCGGATTGAACCGGTGAACAATACAGCCTACAGTTGTTTCAGTAGGACCATATTCATTATAGATAGCAATTTTACCAGCAGATCTTTTATGAATTGCAAGGGCCGCCTGGTAGTTCAATGCTTCCCCGCCCACAATCATTGCTTCGAGCTTTTTGGGGATCACCGGAAGATTTATTGCTATTTTAAGGTGAGCAGGTGTAAGCTTTATGATCGTTACTTCATCTTCCTGAAATATTTTTTCCAGCAACAATCCATCTTCCGTGTCTTTGGGATAAACAATGATCGTATTGCCCGAAACGAGTGGCACAAACAATGAAGTTATGGTAAGATCGAATGAATAAGAAGTAAAGAAAGGAAATACGGCCGGCCTTCCCTGTACATATGTTTCAAGCGACCAGCAGATGTAGTTTACCATTGAGCTATGATTGATCACTACTCCTTTGGGCAACCCGGTAGTACCGGAAGTATAAATCACATAGACTGCTGAATCTTTTCCGCTCTTCGTTTGAATTCTTTCCGCGCTTTGCCCCAGCCACCAATTTTTATCATCCATCTTATAAACAGGAATATGGATGGTCTTGAAAAAAGCAGCCTGATCGCCGGCAATTGTTTTATCTGTAAGCAAGATCCTGGCGCCACTATCGGTTATCATATGTTGCTTTCTTGCGTCAGGATACCCGGGTTCAATAGGTAGAAAAGCAGCCCCGGCTTTTACAATCCCAAGCATGGCAATAATTGTATCGGGGCAACGGGGCAGTAGTAAAGCAATAACCTCTCCTTCCCTAATACCTTGTTCTTTTAAGGCATGAGCAACCTGATTGGCCCGCTGTTCTACTTCTTTATAGGTATAAATGCTGTTTGCATATTTCAATGCTGTTTGCAATGGTATGCGGTCAGCCTGTTCTTCAAACAACTCATGAATTCTTTTTTCAGAGAATAACCGCACAGGTTCTGCTATTTCTTTTGAAAAAGCGTTCTTTTCTTCCGGTGTACGCAAATCCATTTTACCAACGCTGCTTTGCGGGGCGTTGATCATTTCATCGAGTATATGATGAATGTAATAAGTGAACCGGTCAATAGTATTGCGATTGAAAAGATGGGTATTGTATTCGTAGGTGAATTCAAACTGGTCGTTCTCTTCAATACCCCGTAAAGTGAGATCAAACTTGGAAATACCTTTTTCTATATCAAAGCGCCTGAAGTTAATTCCGGGAAGTGCGATCTCGGGGAGGTCCATGTTCTGCAAATTGAACATAGCATCAAACAGGGGACTACGGCTTGCATCTCTTGTTTTTACAACGTCCCTGATAAGATCCTCGTAATTGTAATCCTGGTTTTCAAACGCATCAAGCACCTGTGTTTTCACATGTTTTAGCAGGCTTTGCAGGCTCATGCCGGGATCAATATCGAATGGGATGGCCAATGTATTTGCAAACATGCCAATTGTATGCGAAAGGTCGGCATGCCTTCTTCCCGCAATGATCGTTCCCACAACAATATTTCGCTGGTTGCTGAGCCTGTTCAGCATTACAAGATAACCTGTCAGCAAAACTACATACAAGGTGGTTTCCTGTTGCAATGCATATTGCTTGAGTGCGTCAATAGATTGCTTTCTGACAAGGAACCGCACTGATTGTCCATCCAGGTTCAGTTTTGAAGGTCTTGTATGATCCAATGGCAATGCGAGCGGTGTTATCTCATTGCTGAATTTTTTAATCCAGAATTGTCGTTGTTTCTGCATACGCTCACTTTCACTATTCGCATGCTGCCATTCTGAAAAATCCCTGTACTGAATATTGACAGGTTCAGCCTGGCCATCCTGGTAAAAATGAAGCATTTCCTTTATCAGTATTACCAGTGAAGTACCATCTGCTATGGAGTGGTGAACATCTACGATCAAAATAAAATCATCTTCTTTTATTTTAATAACCCCAACCCGCATTAGTGGAGGTATGCTCATATCAAAGGGCTGTATAAACTCTTTGATCATTTTATCAAGCTGCTGCCCGCTTTGCTCTGCATACTGTATACAAAATGGAACAGTTTCATGAACCTGTTGCCAGGGAGTGCCATTGACAATTTCAAAACTGGTGCGAAGGCTTTCATGCCGGGCAATCACCTGTTCAAATGCTTTTTGCAAACGGTCTGTATCAAGGTTGCCGTTTACTTTGAATAAGGTAGAAATATTGTACGCTGTACTGCGGGGGCTGTATTGTTGTAAAAAGAAGATCCTTTCCTGCCCTGAAGACAATGGATAAAATGTTTTTACATCTGCCTTCGCAATGGTGTTCTCCTGCTGCTGTTCGGCCTGATCAATATACCCGGCAATATCTGCCAGCATGGGAAATTCGAAGATCTGCAGCAAGGGCATTTCTACCCGGAAAACCTTTTCAATATGCGAAGCAAGAATGGCGACGCGTAAGGAATGCCCGCCCGATTCAAAAAAGTTGGCTGTTCTGCTGATGTTGTTTGCATCGGTTTCAAAGATGCCTGCCCAGATCTCAGCTAATTTCTTTTCTGTTTCGCTTTGTGGCGCCATGAAATTGTCATCCTGCATGGCTGCAGGTTCAGGCAATGCATTTATATCCCTTTTTCCGTTTGGTGTAAGTGGTAATGTCTCCAGAAATGTATAGGATACGGGGAACATATGGTTGGGCAACCGGTCTGCAAGGTGCGCACGAAGCGAACTCAAACTCACCTCTTTATTACATACCAGGTAAGCACACAGTTCATAATCGTTCGTTTTCAATATGCGTGCTGTTACTACCGCTTCCTTTATACCTTCATATGCAAGCAAATTCAATTCGATCTCATCGGGATTCACCAGTTTGCCTCTGATCTTTACCTGCCGGTCAATACGTCCCAGTACAAGCAGGTTTCCCTCTGATGTAAAGCGGCCCCTGTCGCCTGTTTTGTATATTATATCAGCTGGGTCATTGCTGAAAGGGTTCTGTATAAATTTTTGGGTATTCAATACCGGCTCATTCAAATATCCGAGCGAACGATAAGGAGTGCGGATAAATATTTCTCCTTCTTCACCCTGCTTTACATGGTGCATTTCATCATCAAGCAGCAGGATCTCTGTATCATCGATTGCTTTTCCGGCAGGAATGATATCTGCCGCTACATCTGTTTGCCGAATAAAATGACATGTTTTAACCAAAGTAGTTTCGGTAGCGCCATATAAATTCACTAACTGCACACGGTCGCCAATTGAGGCATACCAGGGCTTAAGGTCGCTGGCTTGTATTTTTTCTCCCGACATTAATATATATCGTAAGGAGGGAAATTCTTCTTTTGAAATTGTTCCATGGCTGATCAACTTAAATAATGAGGGAACGCAATGCACTACATGAACGGATTGCGCACTCAGCCATGCTGTTAATTTTACAGGATCTAAAAGAATATCCTGTGAAGGGGGTATGCACAAGGTGCCACCGGTGCACAATGCCACAAATATATCCCGTAGCGAAGCATCGAAACCCGGATTAACCAGCTGGCTCACACAAACAGAATCATTGAGCCCAAGTGTTTTTATTTCCCAGCTAATAAAATGCGCAAGGCTCTTATTAGCTCCTAAGATCGGTTTTGGTTTGCCGGTAGAACCGGATGTAAAATATACATACGCAGGATCATTTTCATTATATACCGGCCAGTTAATTGATTCAGGCTGCCGGGTCATTATCTCATCAAATTCTACCGTTTTAATGGCAGGATAAGGCAGAGTACCGGTTGCGTTTGTGATAATAATTTGCGAGCCGGTTGTAGAAAGCATGTGTCCGATGCGGCTGGCCGGCAAATTTGTTTCTATCGGAATAAAAATACACCGGGCGCGCAGGATGCCAATGATAGCTACGATCATGTCTATCCTGTCTTCGAGTAACAGGCTTACCATACATTGGGTATTACCATATTCTGCCAGCAGATATGCGGCTATTTTTGCCGATCTGTCGTCAAGTTCCCGGTAAGTAAGTATGCGTTCGCCACATTGAAGGGCGGGTTTATTTGCATACTTCGAAAAATTTTCTGCAAAAAGAAATTGAATAGTGCTCATTGTAAATAGCTTATTAGTAGGAACATTATTTATAAGAATAACCGGGGCTTAACATACAGCTACAGCAGCGAGGTTGATCTCTGACAACAGTATTTCGTGATTAGCCAATACCTGTTCGGTAATTGCCACTACAGATTGCATAAAGCGCAAAATGGTTTCCTGGCTGAAAAGCTTGCTGGCATAGCGCATTTCCAACCTCAACTCACCGTTGCATTCATGCCCCAATAAGGTAAGATCAAATTTCGATACAAGCCTGTTCCCGGGCAACGGCGTTATTGTTAGTTTATTCAGCTGCAGGTTGTTTTCCTGTTCATAATTGAATTCGATCATTATATCGAATAAAGGGTTATGACCAGGCTTGCTTTGTATTTTCAGTTTGTTTACCAACTGCTCAAGCGGGTACTCCTGATTGTCGAAGGCTTGCTGCATACGATGCATAACTTCATACAGGAAAGTAGTAAAGGGTTGATTGGGTTTTGGGAAATTGCGAAGGGCTATTGTATTCACAAACATCCCCGGCATACTTGCCAGTACAGCCTCGCGCCTGCCCGATACGGGACTACCGATCGTAATATCGTATTGATTGGTGAGCTTTGATAATACAATATTGAATACAGTTAATAGAAACGCGTAGGTGGTAGCGCCTTCTTTAGCCAGATATTTTTTGAGCAAAGCAACTGTTTCGTCATCAAACAAATGATCTACCGCATCTCCTTCGTAATTGCGTACTTTTTGGCGGGCATGATCGAGCGGAAGCGTCACTGGTGGTAAATGCTGTGTAAACTCTTTGAGCCAATATTGTTCCTGCCTTACCATCCACTGCGAAAATTCTTCAGTTTGCTGCCAACATGCATAATCCCTGAACTGAAGTGCTGGAACAGAAAGTTTGGCATTTTCATACAACGACTTCAGTTCGCTGGCAAAGATCCCGAACGACACATCATCCCATATAATATGATGAAAATCGATCAGCAGCACACAGGAGTTTTCATTTTTCTGAATAACACCTATTCTGAATAACTGCGGCGTGTGCAGATCAAAAGGACGAATAAAAGCACGCATATATTCGTGAACCGGTTCTGCAGCATTGGTGTTTATCAATTCAACAGCAAACGGTAAAGCAGGAGCTACTTTTTGAACAATATCATTTCCTTTTACCTCAAACCTGGTTCGCAAAATCTCATGGCGATTGATCAACTCACTTATTGCCTTGTTCAATTGCTTAATATCCAAACCGCCTTCTACCCTGTAAACAGAAGTAATATTATATTCTATTCCTTTTGGATTCAACCGCCATAAAAAGTATAATCTTTTTTGTGCTGAAGTGGCAGGATAAAATTCCTTTTCCTGTGTTGGAACAATCCCATTCCAAATAGTGCCAGGTCGTTGACGAATGGATTCAGCCAGCGACTGAATGGTTGGCTTCTTAAAAAAATCGGGCAGGCTGATCCTTACTTTAAACTCATTTTGTATCCGCATCAGCAATTGCATGGCCTTTAAAGAATGTCCACCGGCCTCAAAGAAATTATCAGTAGTGCCAATCGCTTCTTCGTCCCTATGCAAAAGCTGTGACCAGGTTCTCAGCAAAGATTGTTCAACTTCATTAGCCGGTTTATCGAGCACCTTCATTACCATCGCGTCTTGCGCAGGAAGGGCGCTTCTGTCTATTTTGCCATGGGGAGTAACCGGAATTGAATCAAGGAAGAAGAACTGCGATGGTATCATATAATCGGGCAGTTTCTCTGTCAATGATCTCCTTATTGCCGGATGATCGGCCTGCGTATCTGTTACCAGGTAAGCACAGAGATATTTATCACCGGTGGTATGCTGATGAAGGTCTACCACTGCCTGTTTTATTCCATCGAGAGCAACAAGGGCTTGTTCTACCTCACCTAGCTCTACACGGTAGCCGCGGATCTTCACCTGCCTGTCGGCACGGCCCAGAAATTCAATTGAACCATCGGGACGCCACTTTGCAAGGTCGCCCGTTTTATAAATACGATCGTTCTCTTTGAACGGGTTCTGCAAAAACTTCTCTTTGGTAAGTTCTTCTTTTCCCAGGTAGCCACGCCCAACCTGCGCACCACCAGCGCATAATTCGCCTGTTACACCAATGGGTACCAACCGGTTTTCCGAATCAACAATATAAACCGGCGTATTGATAATTGGGTAGCCGATCGAAGGCAATGTTGGTATCTCTTCCTCTGGCGACAAAGCCAGTGTAGTAACAACATGCGTTTCGGCAGGCCCGTAATGATTATGTAAATAAACCTTGTTTCGCTGCAGGTATTTCCTCAGTCCTTCACTCACCGTTACCTGTTCACCTGCAGTTTGAATATGTTTTATGCAATCCGGTACAGCTTCTGCATACGCCGGATCGCTAAATAATACATGCAGTAATGACATTGGCAGAAACACAGTACTGATCTGGTGCTTACCAATCAATTCAAGCATACCGGTTATATTCTTCCTGGTTGCCTCATCAATAAGGTGCAATGTACCGCCTGAACAAAGTGTGTAGAATATTTCAGAGAAGGAAACATCAAAGGAAACAGTACTAAACTGTAATACTTTTTTATAATCAAGTTCTGCATGGTGTATGCAATGCTGAACAAGGTTGACTGCATTTTTATGCTCAAGCAAAATTCCTTTGGGGTTGCCAGTTGATCCTGATGTATATATAGCATAAACAAGGTCGGAAGGCTTATTAACAAGCGGCAGATCCGTGTCATCTTCTTCAGCCAGGGTTGCCTCATCTGCGTTGAACACCGTAAACTGTGAAGGTAGTTCGTTTGCTGCTTCGAGTGTTGAATTATCGCACAGCAATAATCGAATGCAGCTATCAGTAATAATATATTCTATTCGCGAGGAGGGCAGATTTACATCGATAGGCAAATAAGCGCCACCTGCCTTTAATATTCCCAGCATTCCTATCACCATCTGCGCCGATCTTCCGGTAAACAATGCTACCAGGTCATCGGGACGAACAGACATTTTCCTGAGCCGGTGGGCAAGCTGATTTGAAAGGTGGTTCAGCTCCCGATAAGTAATTGTTCGTTCATTATCGACTATTGCAATTGCATCCGGCGTTTGTTGTACCTGGCGCTCTACCATTTGCTGTAGCACATCGCCCGAAAACTCATCAGCGTTAAGCGAATTGAAATCATACAACAACTGATGCTTCTCACTTGCCGGCAAATAATCAATTTCGCCGATCAGCTGTTCAGGCTTTTCAATTACCCCAAGCAGAATATTGTTGAAATAAGTGGCAAACCTTTGTGCGGTAGCATGAGTGAAAATGGAAGCGCTGTATTCCAGGTTGCAATCGAGGGTTGTTTCATTATCCCAGCACACCAGGTTCAGGTCCATCTTCGACTTGTTCGCCGAATAGGGATAAGGTGTTCGTTTAATAGTCTGGAAGTTCATATGTTTTACGTCCAGGTTCTGGTAAACAAACATCACATCAAAAAGCGGATTACGGCTTGGGTCTTTATCAATTGAAAGCTGTTCGAGCATATCCTCGTAAGGATATTCCTGGTTTTCCAACGATGCGATCACATGTTCTTTAACTTCCTGGAAAAATTCGCTGACCGGTTTTCCTTTTTGGGGAAAATTGCGCAACGGCAATGTATTTACAAAAATTCCGATAATCGGGTCAAGGTCGGGATGACGCCTTGCTGCCACGGGTGTTCCTACAACTATGTCATCCTGGCCCGAGAGCTTTGAAAGGAAGATATTGAAAACTGATAATAATAAATTATGAACTGTAAGATTGTGTTGTGCACAGGTATTACGAATAGCCTTGGTAAGTTCTTTATCAAGTGTGAAATTGATCACCCCCCCTTCAAAATTGGAAACCATTGGTCGGGCATAATCAGCAGGCAGGTTTAACAAAGGAATAGACGATGCAAATAATTTCTTCCAGTAAAGGGCTTGTGTTTTTAACCGCTGTGTCTGCTTTTCATGTTCCTGCCATTCCGCGTAATCTTTATACTGAATAGTTAAGGTGTTCAATTCACGGCCTTCGTACAATTCTATGAGATCATGGTACAGGATCTCCGTTGAAATACCATCTGAAACAATATGATGCCGGTCAAGGATCAGTGCATGCCGGTTGGTTCCCAGCTTCACAATCCCTACTCTTAAAAAAGGCGGGTTTAAAAAATCGTAAGGAAGACTGAAGTTCCTGATCAGTTCGGGAAGTTCTTCTTCCGTTGATTCGAACAGGTTAACCTGAAAGTCTACATGCGATTTCACCTGCTGCACAGGCCCGTTTTCCGTCATGATGATAGCAGTGCGGTATACTTCATGCCTGTCAATGATCTTTCTGAAGGCATCTTCCATTCTATTGATGTTGAGCGGCCCTTCAATAATGTCAACATGCGTTTCATTATAACCTGTACCCGATTCATCGAATTCACGAAGGAAGAACAGGCGTCTTTGTTCGGAGGAGAGTGAATAGTGATCTTTTTCCGAAACAGTGGGTATGGGTTGAAATGCTTTCTTTTCCTTTTGCCGGCTCAATTGCTCCAGCGCACGAACGGTACGGTTATTAAAAAATTCTCCCAGCGGAATTATTGTATCCAGTATTTTTCTGGCACGGGAAAGCATGATCACTGCTTTGAGCGAATCGCCGCCCAGTTCCGAGAAATCATCTTCTACACCAATACCTGAAAACCCGGTGATCTCCTCCCATAATGTCACCAATTTCTTTTCTATATCGTTTACCGGCGCCACATATTCGTTTGAGACAGCAGGCCTGTTAGCAGCTGTTGCAATACCAGCAACAGGTTTGATGGCTGCCGGATTTTCATTTTTAAATAAAACCCAATTGTCTAATCGCTTCAACAGGTTCCCGGCAGATATAGCTACCTGCCCTTCCTGCAACGCATAATGTAAGATTCGCCGTAATGTTTCAATTCCTTCTGTTTGCGTAATGTTCAATTGAACCGCTTCCCCACTTATCTTAATCCCCGTCATTTCATTTTCCCAACCCTTCCAATCGGCCCAGTTCAAACTGATCCAGGGTAGTCCTTTCGCAGCAAGCAATCCGCAAAGCGAATCCAGGAATTGATTGGCGGCAGCATAGGCAGCCAGGCCAATACCGCCCAATAAAGGCGACAATGAAGAGGTCATCAAAACAAAATCGCATGACCTTTTACTGAAGATCTTATATATTGTAAGCGCGCCGTATATTTTAGGGCGGCAATGTGTTTCAAAATTTTCCGCATTCATTTCGCCGATGGTTTGAAAATCGGCGGCACGAATAATGCCCGCTGCATGAAAAACACCATGAATGGTTCCAAACTTTTTTTCGGCAATTTCAACAGCGTTCTCCATTTCCTCTATATCGGCAATATCTGCAGCGATAGTTATAAAGCTGGCCCCGCGTTCCTGCAACTCCTGCAATCCTTTTATTCGTTTTGCAAGCAAACCATCTGCTTCATTGTTTAAATAAGTTTGCCATGTTGAAGGGTCAGGCACACTGGTCCTGCTTATCAATATTAAATTAGCCTGGTACTCTTCGTGCAGAAAACGGGCAATCGACATCCCGATATTACCAAGACCGCCGGTAATAAAATAAGTTCCGTTCTTCCTCAATCCCTTAACTTTTGCAGGAGTGGCATCTAATGCCAATGGTGCAAAATCCTGCATCCAACGGTAATGCCCACGCCAGGCAATCACTTCACCAGTGCCTTGCGATAGCAGATCGTTTACAATTCCGGGCCGCATTCCCCCTGCCAGGCCTTCTTCGTCCAGGTCAATCATTTTACAACGGATACCCGGATATTCCTGCGGTATAACTTTCATCAGGCTCAGTACCGGCGATTTTCCAGGCTCTACCCTTTCCTGCCCCGTTACTTCAAATAAATGATCAGTAACAACGGTTATTGTCAACGCATCTGACAAACCGGTTGTTTTTCCCAGTTCCCTGATGCTATGCATCAAACTATAAAAACCATCTTCCTGCTGTTGTCTTATTGTTTCTATGTTCAGGAAGTCATTTGTGCTTTTACCAAGCGTCCAGCCATGTACCAGTCTCGACAGGGTTATTCCCCGCTGCGCTAAATGCTGAAACAAAAGACTGTAATCACCGGCATTAACGGGATTGATGATATATGTTCCCGGTTCAGGTTGCTGAAATGAATTCCCTTTCGTTACGGTAATAATATCTGATGTATGTAACCGGCATACATTTGTTATTGTATTGTCATTATCAAAAACCAGCAAATAATTTTTAACTGATCCTTCCTCATTTTTGAGGACAGTAGTTCTTTTCCAGGATGGAACATAAAACCATTTGGAAATATCCTTGTCTTTATTAACGCCACGGCCATTACCATTA
Organism: Niastella sp. OAS944; assembly: GCA_024809215.1. Taxonomy (GTDB): domain Bacteria; phylum Bacteroidota; class Bacteroidia; order Chitinophagales; family Chitinophagaceae; genus Niastella. The sequence continues at coordinate 2,434,244 of JANUBW010000001.1, forward strand.
CTTTCATCACGCGGCGTCAGCTTAATCGTATGATATGTATTTTCAAATGGGTAGGTTGGCAGGGAGATCTTTCTCCTGTTTTCACCTGCATAAAAATGTTTCCAGTTTATTGTATAGCCGAGCGTCGATAGCTGGCCTATTTTCTGAAGTAAAAAATCGCTATCGTGCTTTTTTCCGGTTGCATTCCTAACTGTACTTATCACTTTTGCCTTTCTATCCTGGGGCAACAGGCGTTGCAGCAATACACTCAGATCATTTCCGGGACCCACTTCCACAACTACTGCCTGTGAAATAGCTGCTACCTTCTGCAGGTCATCGCCAAACAAAACCGTTTGTGATAAATGCCTGCACCAATACAATGAAGATGTTGCGTCGGCCGCACTGATCCAGTCACCCGTAACATTAGAAAGAAAAGGGATGCCGGGTTCCTGTAACGTAAGTGTATCGAGATAGTTCTTAAATTCATCGAGTACCGGAGCTACCAATGGGCTATGAATAGCTTTTGAAGATGGTATAATGAACGACAACAGCCGTTTCTCTTTTAAGGTTTCTGTAAAAGATTCAATAGCTGATTTGTTACCTGTAACAATGCAGGTAGGGCCGTTATCGATAGCAATATAGATACCTTGGCGCAATAAGGGCTTTACTTCGGCGGCAGGGAGTGGTACGCTTAGTAACATGCCTGCAGGAAGCGAATCAATCAGCTTGCCTCTTTTGATGAGCACATGCAAGGCCTGTTCCAAAGTAAATACACCAGCCAGGCAGGCTGCTGCCAATTCACCAAGACTGTAACCAACAAGATAGTCAGGCTTCAGTCCCCAATGGATGAGCAGGCGTGATAAAGAATATTCAAAAACAAAAAGTGCAGTTTGTGTAAGCTGGAAATTATTTTCATTCGCTGTTACATTGCCTTCCTGTGCAGAAGGATACAGCCATTCTCTTACCTGGTAAAAACCTGCATTTTCAAGTATATTAAGGCAACGGTTTACTTCGTCACGGAAGTAAGGGATCTGCCGATACAGGTTGGCGCCCATGTTACGATATTGAGCACCGATGCCGGGTAACATAAATAAAAGTGGCCCTGTAGAAGCGGTTATTGTATTCGTTTGTACACCCCTCTCGTGCGGATTTAAAAGTTGCTGCACCGCATTGTCAATACTATTGCAAACAAAACTTCTGCGATAGTCAAAAGATGTATTACGACCGGTATTAAGGGTATAAGAAATATCTGCTAAAGAGGCAGCAGGATCTGCACCAAGATACTGCGCAAGATTTGCTGTCATTTGTTCCAATGCACCTGCTGTTTTTGCAGAAAGCGTAAGGAGAAAATGATCTTTATCTGTTTCAGCTTCCACAACAGGAGCGGGCGCTTCTTCCAGCACCAGGTGTACATTGGTACCACCAATGCCAAATGAACTTACACCCGCACGCAACAAAGAATTGTCGTTATTTTTCCAGGGAACAAGTTTCGTGTTCACATAAAACCGGTTACCGGGCGATGAGAATACCGGGATCGGCTGCTCGCAATGCAAACTTGGCGGAATGCATTTTTCTTTCAGCATCAGTATCGTTTTAATGATGCCGGCCATACCTGCAGCCGTATTCAAATGACCGAAATTGGATTTTACGCTACCAACCGGGCACCTGAAATCATTGGGCGTTTTGCTGAATGCAATATTCAATGCTTCTATTTCAATTTGATCGCCGATTGGCGTAGCGCTGCCATGCGTTTCAATATAACTGATGGCATCTGCATCTATTGATGCCAGTTGGTGCGCCATGGCAATAGCTTCGGATTGTCCTTTTACCCCGGGAGCAGTATAACCAATCTTCTCAGATCCATCATTATTGATACCTATCCCACGGATCACTGCATGGATAGTATTATTTTCTTCCAATGCATCTTCAAGGCGTTTTAATACGATCATTCCAATGCCGTCACTAAAAACAGAACCTGTAGCCTGCTGGTCGAAAGACCGGGTATGACCGTCTTTAGACATGATCATGCCTGGCTCATAAAAATAACCAGCCTGTACCGGCAGCGATAAAGAAACTGCGCCAACCAAAGCGGTATCACATTTACCTGTGAGCAAAGCCTGGCAAGCCATTTCTACAGCTACCAATGAGGTGGAACATGCTGTGTACAGCGTAACGCTGGGACCTGTAAGGTTTAATAAGTAAGAAATACGTGTACTCAAAAAATCTTTATCATTCATCAACATTGTTGCAAACCCATCTGAAAAAAGCTTTACGCCCGAAGATGAATGGTTTTGCCAGTCTAGGTTGGGCGAAGCGCCCAAATAAACGCCTACCACTTCCGAATCGGCGCCTGGTTCAATACCTGCATCTTCCAACGCTTCATAAGCAGTGGTGCAGCACAATCTTATCTGTGGATCCAGTTTATCAGCTTCTTTCGGCGTAAATCCAAAAAAAGCCGAGTCAAAGAATTCTGCTCCATCAATGATCCCTTTTGCTTTTACATAAGAATCATTGTTGAACTTTTCAGCAGAAATTCCGGATGCGGTCAATTCTTCTTCGGAAAAGTAGCGGACAGATTCCACTCCATTAACAAGGTTCTTCCAGAATTCGCCGGTGTTCTTTGCTCCCGGGAACCTGGCCGACATTCCTGTTATGGCAATTTCAAGACCGGTCCAATTATGTTGTTGTTCTTTCGTCATTGTGGTAGGAGTGATGACTATTTATTTAAATACCCGATCTTTTCGAGCCGCTGAATAATAAATTGATTTCCGGGGTTCATGTCAAGCGCCCTCACATAATTTTGTACAGCGCTCTCCTTTTTTCCCAATCTTTCATACGCTTGTGCCAGACCACTAAAGGTCCACCAGTAACTCGCATTGGAAGCAATGCTGAGCTCGAAAATATGAGCCGCTTCATCAGCCTTGCGTTTCTTGTTTAGTAGTTTAAAAGCTAGGTCATGCAAATGCGATTCATGGAAATCATATTGTTCCGGGCAATTATTTTTCAAATAATGATATTCATCTATAGCATGATGAATGCCCTTTTCGAGTATAGTACGTCCCATGGGAAAATAGATAGGCATCTTAGGTTCTGGCAATTCCTGTCCGAGTAGTTTTAAGATCACCGGCAGGCCGATGTGTTCTGCAGAAAGTGTGTCAGAATTACAGCTTGCAATAACTGCCAGATTTTTTTCAGGCGCCATGATAAGGAAACTTCTAAAACCAGGTTCGCCGCCTGATGATACCAACAGGGTATGTCCATGTCGTATTGCCTTCTTCCATGCCAGGCACATATAGGTATCCGTTTCAGTAGTAACTGCCGGTTGCATCATTAGTGAATGTGTTTCACTGCTCACTATCTGGTTGCCGTTGAAAGTTCCGCCGTTCAAATTCATGGTGATCCAGTTCATTAGATCTGTCATGGAAGCGTACAATGTAGAACTGGGGGCATGAATTCTGTTATAGGGATAAACATCACGCTTTGCATTCTTGAAATTCCGGTCGAGCTGATGCGGCCAGGCCAGCAATTCCTTTTTTATTTCACCATAGATAAAAGTACTGTCTGCCATGTTCATAGGCATAAACAGGTTTTCTTTCATGTAGGTTTCGAAGATCGTTCCTGAAGTAACATGGATAACATCTGCCAGAATATTATAAGCTCTATTGCTGTAATGATAAATTTTACCTGGCTCTCCCAGCAGGGCAATATCCCCAAGACTCTCTACATATCTCCTCGCTGCAGCTTCATCGGTTTGGGGCGAATCCCAGTCAAAACTTTCTACATCGGGTATACAGGAAGTATGGGAAACGATTTGTCCGATAGTAATATCCCGGTACCGCGGATCTTTCATTTTGAAATAAGGAAGATAGGTCACCACCTTTTCGTCGAGACTGATCTTCTTCTGTTCTACCAACTGCATAATTGCCGTTGCAACAAAAGCTTTGGCTAACGATCCCTGTTGAAAGACCGTATTTGCAGAAACAGGAATTTTACTGTCAATGCTTTGGAAACCGAAGCCTTTCTGGTATTTCACCTCACCATTCTCCATGATTCCCACAGCCAATCCGGGCAATTGAAAGGCTTTAACAGTTTTTTCTATAAAAATTTCAATTTCTTCTAACATTATATGAGTTTAAATAGTTAATGAAGATTACTCTTGTTCAAAACCTGTTATCATTTACCGGCTTTTATTCCGCTACTATTTCCTTTTCCAGTTGCCCGATGTCGATCTTTCCAATCTGTACGTGATCGTCGTTAATTATCTGCTGAAGAATGCTCTCGTAGTATACGGCGAAATTTTCTATGGTTTCCCGCGTAAATAATTTTGTACAATATTCAAAACGGAACTGGATCTCCTCATCCGTTTCATAGGCACGTAATAAAAGATCAAAGAGTGCTACTGTATTGTTGTTGATCTGTTTTATAAATGTTGCTGATTCTGAAATTTTTATTTGTGATTGCGTCACCTGTTGAAAAGCGAACCACACATCAAACAACGCATTTCTTCCCGGTTCGGTAGTTGGTTGCAATTTCTCTTTCAGTTCTCTGTACTGGAAGTCCTGGTTTTCAAATGCAGCAATAACATCTTCGTTCAGTTGCTTAAGGAAAGAAGAAAAACCTGAAGGGGAATTTATTTTGCTTCGTAACGCCAGTTCGCCTACAAACAGGCCCATTATATCGGCGGCAGCAGGATGACTTCTGCCTGATGCCGGAATACCTACCACAATATCTTCAGAACCTGATAGCTTATGAAGCAATACATAATAACAGGCCAGTAAAACAGTGAAAAGTGTAACTTCTTTTTTTCGTGCAAAGGCCGCCAGTGCCCTTACCTGATCTTTATTATAGTAAAATTTATAAATGGCCCCGCTATAATTTTTTTCGGCCGGGCGATCATGATCAAGCGGCAATAGTAAAGGTGGAGCAGGATCATTGAAACGCCTAAGCCAGTATTGTTCCTGCTTTTTACGCGCCTGTTGCTGAGGTATTTCCTGTTGCCATTCTGCAAAATCTTTGTAATGCAGGGCAACAGGTTGCAATTGTTTCTGTTGCAATAAACCGATGAGCTCGCGTTCCAGTATCCTTCCTGAAAGGGCATCTATAATAATATGATGTATATCTATCACCAGTACCTGTTTAACAGGGCTTACTTCAAGCAGCGACACCCTCATGAGCGGCGCTGTTTGCAGGTTGAAAGGTTGTATGCACGAACGTATGTCGGCCTGCAACGTTTCCGGGATGCATTTCCTGTAATGAATTTTGAACGGTACACGGGTATGTACAACCTGCCGTGGATTTCCATTAACGAGGTGAAAAGAGGTTCGCAATACCTCATGCCTGCTAATGAGCTGAACAAATACGGATTCAAGGAATGCAGGCTCAAGATGGCCATCTATTTCAATAATATTGGGCATATTGAAATTTGTATCGGTACGGCCATTACATTCCCTGAAGATCCTTGCCTGGCCATAGCTAAGCGTATAATCTTCCTGCATAGGGGCTGCAACAAGCCGGTTTTCCTGGCCGGTTTTCTCTTTTTTGAAATATTCAATGCATCCAACAATAGTAGGTTGTTTCAGAAATGCCTCCAGTGGTAACCTGTGGTTGAATGTTTCCAGGATCTTGGAAAGCAATTGCAATACCTGGATAGAATTACCCTCGAGAAAGAAAAAATTGTCGGTTATACCAATCGCCCGTTTATTAATATTTAATATTTGCGCCCATATTTCCACCAGCATCTCTTCCTGGTGATCACGTGCCGCTACCGCTGCATACTGTACCTGCGCAAAGGGATCGGGCAGCGCGTTCACATCTGTTTTTCCATTAGGTGTAAGTGGAATGTTTTCAAGGAAAATAAAATAATGCGGAGCCATGTAGGGCGGCAGCAGGCTGGCCATATAATCATGCAGCATTTCCATGCTGGCCTGCTTTTCACCGGTATAATACACCACAAGAATGGGTTCATCGTTCTTATCTTTCCTTACTACAACTACGGCCTCTTTTACTGCAGGATGTTTTAAGATAGTTTTCTCAATTTCACCCGGTTCAATTCTTATACCCCGGATCTTTACCTGCCTGTCTTTTCGACCAAGTACTAACAGATTTCCATCGGCAAGCCATTTACCTGTATCGCCTGTTTGATAAATGGTTGTTGAAATTCCTGTTGCAGTATTCCTGTATGAAATAAATTTCTCCTTATTTGCTTTTTTATCATTGTAATAACCATGGGTCATAAATGGTGTGTTGATATAAACATCACCTGTTTCATCAATGCCGCATGGCATCATATTATCATTCAAAATAAGGATCTCTGTATTGCTGATAGGCCGGCCGGCCGGTATCGCTTTGCGGGCGGTATCTTCCGGCTGAATAAAATAATGGGTTTTAACAAGCGTAGTTTCGGTTGTGCCATACAGGTTTACCAGCTTTACAGCAGCCCCCATTTTGTTATACCATTTTTCAAGAATCGGTATTTGCAACGCTTCGCCCGAAAGCAATACATATTTTAATGACTGGTAATTTTCTGCCGAGATGCCGTCGTTGTTAATAAGCTTAAAAAAACTGGGAACACAATGAATAAGGTTGATCTTATTTTTATCGATCCATTTCGTGAGGTCGGCTTCATACACATTTTTATCTATTTCCTCCATGATACATATAGTACCGCCTGCCAATAAAGGAACAAAAATATCACGCAGGCAGGCATCAAAACCTGTATTGATGAACTGGCTAACTTTCCAGGTATGATCGACTTTCAAAGTATCGATCTCCCAGTTAATGAAATGCAGCAGACTTTCATTTTTTCCCAGAACAGCTTTTGGCTCGCCTGTTGACCCCGAAGTAAAATAAACATAAAGGGGGTCTGCAGGCATAATTGAGTCGGAAACAGGTGGTATTACTTTGCGTTCTTTACCCATTCTGTTCACCAGGTAAAAAGAAAGGTGAGAAAACAACTCATTATCATATACCTGTGACCAGATGGTATCGTCTGTAATAATATATTTCAGGTCAAGCGATTTTATCATCGCCTGTAATCGTGACGCAGGCAGTTTGGGATCCAGCGGAACAAAAACGCAGCGTGATCTTAAAACACCTATTACCGATGCAATAAAATTTTTTCTGTTGCCGATAGAGATACCAACAAAAGCCAGCGATGGTACCTGTTGTTCTATCAAGTGCCCCGATATCGAGGAGCTCAGCTTGTCCAGCTCGGCATAGCTTGTATCCTGGTTATTACATGAGATCGCAACATGCGCTGCATGATCGCGAAAGCTTTGCTGAAGTCTTCCCTGTATGGTATCGTTATTCACTGTTGTCATGATTTTTTTTAAGCAATAACTTCTTCCTGTTTAAGAACGGGCAATTTGTCAATAATAACACCGGTAAGATGGTTAACAGATGGGCCGGTTAAAAACTCCATAGGCAACATATTGACCCCTACATTCTTTTTGATAACCGTTATCAATTCCACCACCATCACTGAATCGATGCCCAGCAGGTTGATCCCTTTTTCGGGATCAATGGCGGTCTGAGGCATCTTTAAAACCTCAGATAAGGCATCCAATAACAGTTGGCGGATATACCCATACCGTTCTTCGCTGTTCATCGGCGTTAGCAAATTGATCAGCTCACTCCATTTATCAGGAAGTTGTTCTTTATTTTTTTGCAGGTTGAGATGCCTGAATAGGGAAGTGCGCTTTGCTTTGGGATTTGCAGACGACCATATTTTCCAGTTGATATTGAAAAAACCTGCCTGCACGGGTTTCTCTTTTATGAGATAAGAGATGGCCTGTAATACTTTTTCTGTTGACAGACCGGTTATGCCGGCGCTGTTAAGCATGATCTCAATATTTTTACTCCGTGACACAACGCCTGTTTCGGCCAATGCACCCAGGTTGATGACAGAAGCAGGAAGGCCTTTACTGTTACGGTAATGCGCAAAGGCATCGAGGAAACTATTCGCAGCAATATAATTAGCCTGCCCGGGATTGCCGATCAATGATGAAATGGAGGAGATACAAATAAAATGATCGAGCTTTTCGTTATGCGTGTGATTGTGCAAATGTAATGCGCCATCTACTTTTGGCCGGAGCACTTTTTCAAAACGCTCCGCGGTCATGTCTGCCAGTAATCCATCATCCAGTACCATGGCACAATGAACGATACCTTTCAATGGAGGCATTTTTGTTTTTATTTTTTGTAATAATGCCTTCACCTGCTTTTCTTCTGCGATATCGGTATGTTCTGGCCACACAGTAGTTCCTCTTTTTCGCATGGCCTCCACTGTTTGCCGGCATTCATCAGTTAGAGAATTTCTGGCGGCCAGAACAATATTTTTGATCCCGATACGGGACAGCCAATCCGCTATAGCAAGCCCGAGGCCTTTTGTACCACCTGTAACAAGCCAGGTTGATTCATCCGGCGTACTGTTTGCGGATGATACGACCTCGATCTCCTGGTCCTCAAAATCAACTACCAGTTTTCCTATATAGGCGTTGTTATTAATTGTCTCAAATGCGTCGCTGATACAATCCGCATCAAACACTTTTACCGGTAAAGGCTGAAAAATATTCTTTTCAAAACATGCAGTAATTTCTTTTAAATAAGCAGCTATCTGGCGGGGACGTTCCCCAATCATTCGATCAATGTCAACAGCAGAAAAGCTTAGATTCCGGTTAAAGCATTGCATGGGCAGCGGGGCATTGTCTGCTATGTCCTTTTTACCAATCTCAATATACCGGCCATAAGGCGCCAATAAGGATAAACCCTGCAGTAACACCTCGCCCTGCATAGCGCTCAGAATTACATCAACTCCCTTCTCTTCAGTATCAGTCATCACCTGTTTTACAAATTGCAGGTCATGTGAGTTATAAATATGTTGTACCCCTAATGACCGCAGATAATCTCTTTTTTCTTCATTTCCGGCGGTGGCGAAAATTTGGGCCCCTTTCCATTGTGCATATTGAATAGCTGCCAACCCTACTGCCCCGGTTGCATTATGAATAAGCAACTTTTCGCCTTTACTGAGCCGGGCTATATTTTTCAAACAATGAAACACCGTTAGAAACGCGATCACCACGTGTGATCCATATTTATTAAGAACGGCAGGCCGGTGAACAATTTCGTTTGCCTTTGTAGTAATGAATGACTGGAACGATCCGGAGGGGTTTATGAAAAGCACCTTATCACCCTTTTTGAAACGGGTCACCTTTGCTCCTGTTCTTGTGACCACGCCGGCGCATTCCATACTTAAGCCATCGCCAAAATAAGTACCTTCCAGTGCTTTGCGCGATATTTGTCCGGTGATCTTTAAATAGTCTTTGAAATTAATGCCGGCATCCGAAACTTTTATTTCCACTTCGTCATTCAATGGCGCTTTTCGCAGAATTTCTTCGTAATACAGGTCTTTATAGTTAGCAGAAGCACCGGTTCTAAGAGCAACACCGTGTTCCTTTGTATTGATCTTTTTCTTTTGCTGTATATCACCTGTCAATTGTATTTTCTTCAATCTTTTCGCTAATAATTTCCCGTTGCGTACAGCAACAGCGGTCTCATTAGCGCCACCGAATATTTGACCCAGCCATTTACCATCATCTGCCGTATCATCCAGGTCAATCAATTTTACAGTGAACTGTGGATGTTCATTTTCAATAACAGCACCCAATGCCCACAACGGCGCTTCCATCAACGACTGGCCCGAATCACCATGTATAGCTACCTGGGCTTGTGAAGTAAGAATATAAAGATGAACTTCGGGAACATCATCCAATGCAGCAAATGATTGTACAAGATTAACAATAGGTGTGATCACATCGGTACAGGCGCCTGCACTGAACTTATTTTCTTTATTTTCATTCATGCCTGCCAGGTACACCAATTTTACCGGCGCACCTGTTTTTGCCATCCGCCTGGCCAGTTTATCTACTGCTTCCTTTTGAAAAAGATCGATCTCCTGCAGGTCATCTTTTGGGGTGGCGTTACCAGATACTACATTGATCTCAACAACAGTTTTATCGGCCGCCAAAAACTGCTTTATTAATTTTCCTGATTGAGGCGATGAATTACCCAGTACAAAACAAACATAGTGCTGTTCGTCCCTATCCGTTGCCGTTACTTCTTCCCAATAAGGTATATAAAAAGGACCGGCAGGCTCATTTTCCAATACCTGGGTATCCTGAACAATTGACTGGCATTTCAATCCTTCTATGAAAAGCGAAATATTTCCATCGGCATTATAAACAGAAAGATCAGCCGTTACTTCATTATCTGTTTCCTTTGTGATCTTAATAGCGCAGGAAATTGTATTGGCGGCAGCCGCATAACAGTTAAGCCGTTGAATTGATACAGGTAGTACTTTTTTTGAGGTAGCGGCCACTACCGCCTGAAAACAACCATCCAGCAAAACCGGATGAATAAAATAGTTATCAGTACTTTGCTCAATTGTGTCATCTGCCTGCAAAAGAGCAACTGTGCCTGTGGTTCCGGTAACGAGCTCTTTGATTACGCGGAATTGCGGACCATAGCTCAACTGTTTTGCTGTAAGAATAGAATATACTTCGTCCGGGTACAAAACACGATACCCTTCGATTTCAGTAACCGGCATGGCGCCTGCATCTTTAGAAGACAAAACCTGTTCAACATACCGCCCGCTGGCCCTTAGCTGCCAGCTGAGGTTATTATCGTCATAGCGGCTATGAATTGAAAATTGATTAAGCCTCGATTGCAGTGCAGCGTGTATAAATTGGGTTCGCTGATTATCTACCTGCAGCAACTGGTGAAACGAAACGTCTTCGAGGCAAAACCCTTTGTCACGCGCTACGTATTCACTTTGATACAATGCTATAGCTGCTGCAATGTAGCCCGCACCCGGGAAAATAGTTTTCCCATGGATCACGTGATCGCGAATAAAAGGAAAAAACTCAGGGCTTAATTCTACTTCATAAGCCGGATGGGGGACCGGTAATTTGGTATTTAGAAAAACATTGCCTTCCCTGCCCTTTCGGTCCTCGGCAGAAAAAATACTTTCATTCCAGTAGCGCGACCTTTGCCAGGTATAAGCAGGCAGGCTGGCCAGTTGACCCTCAGGTGCTATTTTAGCCCAATCCATGGGGTATCCCATGGTGAAAAGAGTTGCCAATCCTGTATAAAAATGAACCTGCTCAGCTTCTTTGCGATTGAGAAAATGCACCAACTCACCTTTGCATTTTTTATGATCAAGGCATTCAAGAATAGAGTTCTTTAAAACGGGGTGCGGCCCAATTTCTACAAAACAGGTGTATTCATCCTGAACCAGGTTGTTTACCGCTTTTGCAAATGAAACGGGCTGGCGCACATTGTTCCACCAATATTCAGCATCGATCTTTGTTCCTTCAATTTTATTCCCGGTAACGGTTGAATACAGGTCTACATAAGTGGGGTGTGGATTCAGATCTTTTAAAACATCCAGCAATTCATTTTTTATTTCGTCCATTACTGGACTATGATACGGTACGCTTACCTCAAGCATTCTGCAAAAGATGCCTTTCATTTCCCATTGATCGGCCAATTGTACAAGTATATTTTCATCGCCCGATAAAGTGACAGAACCCGGACTGTTGACTGCAGCAATAGAGATCGACGGGAACGGCGCTATCAGTTTTAATACTTCTTCTTCAGGAATAGAGACCGCCAGCATTCTTCCTTTATCTTCTAACAATCCCTGTAACCGGCTTCTGTGATAGATGACCGTGATAGCATCTTTCAGTGAAAGCGCGCCCGAAAAATAAGCTGATGCAGCCTCGCCTACACTGTGACCAACCACCGCATCGGGCACGATCCCTAAATGGGTTAAAAATTCTGTAAGTGCAAATTGTATTATGAAATTGCCGGGTTGGGCAAATTGCGTTTCCTTAATTCTGGAATGCGCTTCATCTTTTTTAAGCTCTTCGAGTATAGACCATGATGAGACAGCCTGAAACTCGGTGTCAAATTTTTTCATAGATTCCGCAACCACCGGTTCTTTTTCAAGCAGCTCCCGGCCCATCTTCCACCATTGCGGCCCCATGCCAGTATATACAAATACAAATTTATTTTTCGTATGACCGGCATTACCGGCAACAACACCTTTTAAGATTATATCATTATTGTAAGAATTAAGTTTATCAAGCAGCTCTTGCTTTGATTCCGCTACGATGGCCAGGCGGCAGGGATGATGTGTACGCCTTAGTGCCGCTGTGTACAACAGATCATTCAGTTTTACACTATCATTCGCCAGCGCTTCATACCAGCCCAGGGCTAATTGTTTAAGCGCGTCATTGCTGTGCGCCGATAATGGTAATATAAAAGGATTTGTTGCGGGTATTACTGTTTCTTTTTGCGTAACCGGATTGGGGCGGTATTCCTGCAATACAGCATGGGCATTGGTGCCGCCATAACCAAAGGAATTGATAGAAGCAAGTGAACGTCTTTCTTTTGGAAGCTCTTCTGCTTTTACAGGTACTTTCAGAACGCTGTTTGTATAATCAAGCCTTGGATTGGGATGTTTGAAATGCAGGTTTGGCGGCACCTGCTTATTGTATAAGCAAAGTGCTGTTTTTATAAATCCAGCAACGCCAGCGCCCGCTTCAAGGTGTCCGATATTTGTTTTAACAGAACCAATCAGGCATTTATCCATGTCGTAACCGCCTTCTTTCAATACTTCATTGATGGTATTGAATTCAATGGTATCTCCTACCTGGGTTCCGGTACCATGCGCTTCAATGTAATCGATCTGTTTTACATCGAGGCCCGATTGTGTATATACTTTTTTGATCAGTTCTTTTTGCGCTGCTGCATTGGGTGTAGTAATGCCATTTGTTCTTCCATCCTGGTTCACGCCGGTTGCCCTGAGAAGCGCATAGATCCTGTCGTTATCGGCTATGGCTTTATCATAAGGTTTCAGTATCACTATTGCCGCACCTTCGCCTCTAACATAACCCGCGGCCTCTTCATCAAATGCTTTGCACCGGCCATGTTTCGACAACAATTTTGCGCCACTCATTCCGATGCTGATGTCGGGCCTCAGCATTACGTTCACACCGCCAGCCATTACCATATCAGATTCACCATTCCATATACTTTGAGCACCCAGGTGAATAGCTACCAGTGAAGAAGAGCAGGCTGTATCAATGGTCATACTAGGCCCCTTCAGATTGTACCAATATGACAGTTTACTTGAAAGCATCGTAAGCATTACACCCGTAGATGTATAGGAATTAAGCAGCGACCGGTTGTGCTTCGCATATTGCAACAGGCCATTGTCGAACGTAAAACCTCCTATAAATACGCCGGTGTTACTTCCAACGATCTTGTTTAGCGGCAGCCCCGCATCTTCTGTGGCTTCGTATGAAACCTCCAACAACAGCCTTTGCTGCGGATCCAGTGATTCGGCCTCGCGGGGTGATATTCCAAAAAACAAGGGATCAAACTCATCAATTTTTTCATGCAGAAAACCACCTTGTGTAGTAATTACTTTTCCTTTCTTTTGCTCATCCTGGCTGGAAAAGCGGCGTGTGCTCCACCTTTCGGCCGGAACGTTTGTTACTGCATCGGTGCCACTGAGCATTAACTCCCAAAACTTTTGTACTGACGCAGCCCCGCCAGGGAGCCGGCATCCCATGCCAACAATTGCAATAGGTTGTAATGAATTATTCATCTTCACTTAAACTTATATTTTGAATAAACTCGTTGTAGTTATAAAAAGGAATGCACTAAGATTCAGAGATAGAAAGAATGCCTTGATATTGATTGGAGGGAAAAAAACAAGGCTTCGCCACCAGTAACCCACAAGCCGGTTATTTGTTTGAGATCATATTCCTGCGCACCTGTAATCAATTCTCTTTTCAAATCTACCATACGAATTGATTGTTACTGTTGTGGAACTTTACAAAACTGATTGCGGCCACCCACAAATTTATTTGCAATGAATTTCCATACATTTGAATCGGTCCTTAGCCCTCCGCTATTACTTAATTTCTTCAAAACCTTTTACTATGCAATCATTCAAAAGAATTGCTTTTTACTTTATAGCGCATGCAGACGATTGGCAACTTTTTATGGCTCCTGAAATAAGTAAAAGTATTGCCGACAAGGAGTGCAAAGTAGTAATTGTTCATACTACCGCAGGTGACGCAGGGAAAGATGAAAAATACTGGAGTGCCAGGGAAATAGCATCAATTGAATCCCTTTTATTCAGAGTATCGGTTGATCCGGTTCTGCAACACGAAGAAAGAACAATACGCATAGGAAATAAAAGCATTGCATCATTTAAGGCCAACAACTGTGTACTGTATTTCCTGCGCCTGCCCGACGGTAATTATGATGGTACCGGGTTTTCAACTTATCTGCACCAAAGCCTCGACAAATTCAGAACCGGCCAGATACCAACCATCGCCAGCGTAGACGAAAGATCTGTTTATACTAATTGGGAAGACCTTACAATGGCCCTGGACAATATAATATTTTCGGAACTATCGGATTCGCACAACGTTTCAAACAGCGAAATACAGCTTAATATACCGGAGCCTGATGTAAACCTGAACCAACATACGCACAATGACCATTACAATACTGCTTTATTGGTACAAAGTTCAAAGGCTTATCAGCAATACCCGGTTAAAATGTTCCGCGACTACTGCACTATAAATAGCAACGACCTGTTAAGCGGCGATGAGCTTTTCTGGAAAATTGGAATGTTTTGTATTTATCACCATTCGGTATATAAACAATATGGTCATTCAACAATTGAAGAAGACCGTAGTTTTATTCCCTGGTGTTTTCGGAATTCCTCTTTTAGAACGAAATAAATCCATCCTTTAATAAATAATACAATTACAATGATTGTTTCCGATACTTCTGTTAAACAAGGAAATATTATCGCTGAAGCAGGATATATTCAGCGCAGAGAGTGGGTTACGTATAAGGTAAGAGAAGACAATTATCCATATAATACCAGTATTAAATTTGAAGTCAGCTCTTTTAGCCAGGTAATATTTCAAAAGGCGGTTGACGCATTGATCGAAAGACACGAAATTCTCAGAACAACGTTACAGGTGATTGATGGAACGCTAAAACAGGTAATTCACCCTTCGAAGCATTTTTCTATCCCTTATACCCTTACAGATGTTTGCTCCTTTGAAGAAAAAGAAAGAGATGATTTTGTCACCAAAAAAGTATCCTTGTCTACAAGAACGCCTTTCAACCTGGAATTGGGTCCTTTATTCCGTGTTGAGGTGTTTAAAAAGCGCACTGACCTTTATAATATTTACTTTATTATACATCATCTGATCTTTGATCTCCATTCATTTCAGGTATTTAAAAAGGACCTGGCTCAGTTCTGGAAAATGTTCACCAACGATTTTTTTGAGCCGGTAACATCAAACGTTATACAATATAAAGAGTATGCGGCTTTTGAAAATGAACTACTCGAAAACAAAAACAATGCGCACAGACTTTATTGGGAAGAGAAACTGGCTGACGGGCTACCAAGATTGCTGGTAATTGACGAAAAAAAATGGGAGCTGCACAGGGAAAAATATATAGCGCTTGCCAATGAAGTAAAAACGAAAATGGATCAACTGCCATTCAGCGATGACAGGGTAATAGCAGGGGTTCTCAGAAAATATAAGGCTAATGCTGCCGGTTATTTATCATTTAATTATACAAACGATCTAACAAAAAGTATTCAAAAATATAAAGAGCAGGGCAGAAACGGTATCTTATCATTATTAATTGCAGGTATTGCAATCACTTTTAATAAATTAAGTGGTCAAAGAACATTTGCATTCGATGTGCCGGCCTCCAGCAGAGCTAATATTAAATATAAGGATACAATAGGCTGGTTAACTACAAGCGGCCCCTGCTTTATTACTTTGCGTGAAGACCAGAATATCCCTGCCCTGCTTGATGAAATTGACGAGCAGCTATATTTTTTATCACGTCATAGTGTATACCCGTTTGAAGCAATCGGATCAAGGTTTGATCCGCCTGTAGGAGGCGATATGCCGGTATTCCTGACACTGGTAACTAAAGATCAGGATCTCGGACCTGTACAGGAAGGAATGGTCTATCACAAACATCGTGGTACTACTACTTATCAGAACCTGGCAATCTTCATTGACCTGTATAATGACGCAATGACCCTGAATCTTGCTTATGATAATTTCCTGTTTGATCCATCACTTATTGAAACAATAACCAACGACCATGCCCAGATGCTTTCTGCGATCGTACATGAAATACTTGCTTAAAAGAGATCTTATTCTTCTGTTTCATTACATTATTAGTAAAATCCGTAACGCAAATTGTGGACTCTGCTAGCCGGCAAATTCCGGCAAAAGATAACTTTACAAACAGACTTTTAAAAGCAATATACAGTTGGTCAAATTAAAGTCTGGCTATCCCGAATCAAAAACTTTTTCTCCGGATCCCTTGAAAGCCTAAAAAACATCTTATAAATAAAATAGTCTAATCAAAATCAATCTTATTTTATATGCTGCAGTATTTAAACAATTGCGAAACCAAGCTCACATGGATTGGGGATGCGCCAGGTAAAACTAAAAAAAATGCCCTGCTTATACCCCAGTATAATGAAAGTGGTAATGGGAATTTTGAAGCAAGACTGAACTATTTCAAAAAAATAGCCGATGAAAACCGGGGTCTGCTTGATGTTATCATTATTGACGATGGTTCTACAGATGAAAGTGTTTCAAAATTAAATGATTTCTTAAACCATAATCCCGGCGCTTTTCATATAGCTTCTGTGTTTCCAAATGCCAATAAGGTTGGTGCGCTTTATTTAACAACTTTAGCAATCTCTCATGAATTTGTGATCCTGTCTGATTTTGATACGGATATTATCGGGGTAAATAAACTTGTAAATTCTCCTATTCTAGAGAAGGATACGTCTTTAATGGGTTGTTATTTCAGAATGTTGCCATTTGAAGGTTCCGGAAAGGTATTTCAATACCAACAACTTGAATACTCACTGGCCAGAAGTTTGTACAAATTCCATGAAAAAGAAAAAAGCATCCGCGTAATGCCGGGAGCAGGGTCGTATTATAAAAGAGAGATCCTGATTTCAATTTATGAGCAGCATAGCGGGCTGCGGAGCGGTGAAGACAGGGAGGCCACGCTGATAGGGCTTAAACTTGGTTACAAAACGGTTTACGAAGACAATATACTGGCCTTAACGAGACCGCCCCTGTCGTTAAAAGCACTAATAAAACAACGCGTTAGATGGAATCTTGGCTATTTGGAAACCTTCAATAAAGAAAAAAAATATTACTTTGAACAGATCAAGCAATTTAGCCGACTGGGGATCATGACACTGATGGATATTGGTCTCGCTTTACTAATTGTATCATTTCCTTTTTTGGTATTGCTTGTCAGCTTGACAAACGTCTTTTACGTAATGATACTTTTTCTGCTTCTATATGTGGTAAATGTTAGCTGGTGCTATAATCTGATATTTTTATCGCCACTGGAATCCACAGAATTCAAAAGAAAAAGAACTCAATCGATCCTGATCTATCCGCTGTTTAAGATATTGGTCGATTACTTTTCCTGGATGGGAGCAATTATTGTTTTTATCAAAAAAAATAAAGCCGTAAACAATTCAACAATTCAGTTTATTAAAAAACAGGAGGCTGCCTAACATACATTCAAAAGTAAAATGGATATTAGCCAGCATTCTTTTTCAGAGACTGTTGCTCCCTGAATTCTTTTGGCGATACGCCTACTTTACTTTTAAAAACCCGGTAAAAGCTGGCCTCTGAAGAAAATCCCATTTCCAAAGCGATTCCAAGTATTGAAAGGTTTTGTTTGGAGGAATTAAGGAGCATTTCCTTAACGGCATTTATTCTATACTCATTGATAAAATCCCGATAGGTGCTTTTATAGTGGGTGTTAATAACATAGGATAAAGTGGATGTACTAACATTCATCTTTTTAGCTAATTCCTGAATTGACAGATCAGCATTCTGGTATAGCTTTTCCTGTTCAATGATCTCCTTTATTTTTCCGGCAATTAAAACGACCTTATCCTTATCGACCTTTTTCGCAATTGGAGAAATAGGCAGTATCACAATTTCCGGCAAACGGATACTGGTTATACTTATATAATATAAAAAACCGGAAAGGTAAGTATAGAAAATACCCCAGTGCAGAAAGGTATGTTCACCCAGCTTGAACACGGTTTCAAGAACAACGCAAAATGCAAGAAGTACCGAAAGAATAAAAAACAGGCCAACAATGGTTTTTAGCCACTTTCGCTTTAATTCATCTTTGGTTGCCTCGCCTTTTTCTTTCGCCTGTACGTTAAGTGTTTTATAGCATAAATAGAAATATACAAAAAAAGAAATGACAGACAGGTAATCTTCAATTTCTTTCACTGCATTGTAATAAAATTTTTCGGCAATACTGGCTTTTTGTGCCAGGTCGTTTACACCCAGTACACTAAAGTATACGATCAGGGCATGTAACATGAATAAAAGGGCCGGGAGATAATGTAATAACTGCTTTTTTTTAAAGCTGAAATTAATACCGGAAACAGAGAGAAAATAAAGATAGAAAGTAGGTTGTAAAACCAGGTCAATAGCCAATGGAAAATATCTGAAATAAGGTATCTTCTCCCAGAGATTGAGGGTATGCAACTGAATTTTAAAGATTATAAGCAGGAAGAAGAAGAGTAACAAGCAGAACAAACGGGCTACTATATTCTTTTTAGAAACAACTCCGATCACTATAGCTGTAATAGCCTGAAGGATCCCTAAAAATATGACAATATCTAATATTGAAATTTTAATATCCATATATCACGAATATAGGGAATTAAACCTCCATATTTTCCTTATGAATAAACGTTAATCCAAACGAATTTAAAGGAATTATCGGAATTGCGCAATTCGCTTTTAAGCCGTGAAAACGAAAAAAATTGTTTAAAACTAATACCTACTTCCCAATACAAAAAGTAATTTCAATTTGTAATGAATTACTTATAGAGACAGAAATACAATATAGAGACTAAACTTACCCCAAAAAAGAACTAATATACTGAGGTCAATTGATAAGAGAGTAATGATTTTATAACTAAAATGTATATGATATGCTTGAAAAGGTGAAGTAAGGTAGATATCCTAATAAGGGGATTTACCCCGTGTCACCATATGTGTTTTCCGATCAAAAAGTTAAATTAAACCAACTTGCTTAGCAATATCTATCATAAATTTTGCCATAGGTCTTTTATGTATGTCTTTTTCGTTTGTATAATTTCCAAGAAGTAGTCTATTTGTTATGCTTGAGGTTGTAAGAATTTTGGGATATTTTTTAGTCAAAGTATCTTTATATGTGCTTGTATAAATTTCTGCTTTTAAAATTAATTCCTCCGCGATATCTTTTTGAGTATCATAAATACCTTGAATAGCGAATACTTCCTGAAAAGTCTTATTGTTCTTTGGAGCAGAGGGCTCTTTATAATTATAAATAATCATTTCATTATTTCTATATAAAAGATAATCCGCAACTGATATCATATTTAGGTCAAAATAGAAACTGGAGCCTCGAATTTTACTACCTTCCTCGTAAAGCTTGAAACTAACACTGCTTGTGCTCTTAACATTATTGCAACTGGAACAAGATGGATATAAATTATAAAGAGAGATGCTAAAACAAGGGTATTCAGACTTTGGTAAATAGTGATCCACCTGAAATCTTGCTTGAATACTTTTCTTATTCTTCGCTCCTGATATTCTTTCTACAGTTACAGTAAGCATAGAGTTACAATAAATGCATGCTTTAATCCCAATGGACTGAAAATAAACAGGATAAAAATCCCTCCTTCTATCTGCATATCCTAGTGCATTAATAATCCGAATTCTAAAACTTTTATAGGCAGCACTTTTCATAGTTTTAGGATCAATTATTTTATCAAACGTTCGCCTATACTTCTCCAGGGTTGAGGGTTTAGCTGTTATGACATTGCTAGAAATGCCAAGTAATGTCTTCACATATTTCCTTTTGCTAGGGTTTAGCCGTTTATCAGTTAAAATTTTAAGAAGTTGCTTTTGCAAATCATTTTGGTAAGACTGAATTCTCGGGTTGAAGTAAACTATTGATTTCTCTACTACTGAAAAAGGAATTGCTATCATTCTAATCTATCTTTTAATTTTTGCAAACGTTCAATCTGCCTATCAATTTCTCTAATTTGCGGCGGTTCGTATTTTGAGAGATAAAGGTCATGAAGGCTATCTCTTATTAAGGGTTCACCAATACAATCAATCAATTTCTTCGCAACTTCTTCAGTCCAAACAAATAATTGATTATTGTCATTCTTTTTTTCCCGAGCGTCTTTTCTATCCGAAAGAAATTCAATTAATGAAGTGATAAGCTTATTTGCGTAT
Source organism: Niastella sp. OAS944 (assembly GCA_024809215.1). GTDB lineage: Bacteria > Bacteroidota > Bacteroidia > Chitinophagales > Chitinophagaceae > Niastella. The sequence continues at coordinate 2,454,637 of JANUBW010000001.1, forward strand.
TCGCCCATATAGCCCTGGTCAAGAAAAAAATTATTGGCTAATAAATCGTGAATATTGCCACCTAATGTTCTATTCTGATTTAGTAAATCATTTGGCTTGCCGTTTTCATTCAAAAACAAAACATTTTGGCTTGGAATATCAGACAATATAAATGGAGAATGGGTAATGAAACAAAAATTAAGGGCTACAATATTATCTAGAGAAGTTCGCTTCAAATAATCTATAAAATAATTTACAAATCTTCGCTGCATTTCGGGATGAAAATAAAGTTCAATCTCATCAAATATTATATTTACAAATGGATATGTGATTAAACTATTTTCTTCAGAAACAGAATCAAGATTATACAAATGATATATAATTGAACTTACCGTATATATCCTTTGCTTCTCGCCCGAGCTTAACTTTTTAAAATTGCTCCCGTCACTCAAAATAAATTCGAAATCATAGAATGATGGAGGTAATAATTCTATAGATTTTATCCGTCTTATCCGTACCTCTTCCGATTTAATTCTCTCAATCCTTTCAGATATATCTTCAATCTCAAAAGTCTTCTTTAACGGGTACCATTTGTAAGTTTTATAACGAAAAAAGTTAACTAACTGTTTTATTTTGTACACAATGTGACTAGGATCAGTGTCTATCTTTTCAAACAATTCGCGAAGTTTCCTTAAATCTAAATCACTCCTTTTGAGATTCAGATATTTATTATAAGGAGAATAATTTTTACATATCCGTTTTAATTTTTGCGAAATATAAAGTATCGAATAGTCAATATACTTTTTTGGCACTCCTTTAGTTGACAGATTAAAGAATTCTAAAAAGTCTTTAAAGACAATTTCAGATTTCTCTAAACTCTCTTCAAGTAATTCTTTAATCTTATCCTCATGCGCGAAGAAACGAATCCTTTTAATTGATCGTTTATTATCAGTTATAACCCTTAAATTATTAGGGTCTTTAACGTCTATTGGTAAAACTATATTCGCCAGTAATCTTCCCTTAATTAATTCATTCTCAGTATTAATATTAAAGTTTCCCTTTTCTCTGAAAGGATTTATCACCAAGGGGGTTTGATAGCCATCATTTTTATGGAAGAGCTTTTCAATCCAATTGCCTAATTCCAGTGAATTTAAACCGTAATGAGAATAATTAACTGCAATTGAGTAAAAAAACTCATTCAACTCGAAACTTGAAGCAAATCGCTTTTTTTGTGGATACAAAACTTCATCTCGCATCTCATACTCTGTAATATATATTTTCTTACCAATAAGGCTTAAGCGGCAAAATGTTCCAGTAGTATAGTAAAGTTCAATATTTAACCCAGGTTCATACACTAAATCTGTTTGATTTTTATCAGCAAAGCTTAAAGCTGCGATATTGTTGATTGCTAAAAATAATATTTCGCTTATTGTGCTCTTTCCCGAACCATTTTTACCCACAATTGCAGACACATTTATCGTCAGTCCGTTCACATTGTAAACATCTAATTCTAATTCTCTGTTGAATCGAATGTTACCATTTTTTTGAAATTCATACTGTTTGTAAAAAGAGTAAATATGTCCAGCTTCCAAAACTTTTATATGATTTTTGTAACTTCTTTTTAAAGGACGAACTGCAACAACTTTAAAAGTAAAATCCCCGCCTGCATGTAATCTTACATTATAATGATTGTATATGCTCCTAATCTTTTTCACAAAAGCCTCGATGCCCAATTTCTCTGAAATAATTCGTTTACCAGAATTTATTTCATAACCGTATTTGGCAATGTTAATGTAAAGTGAAGAATTTGTTTGGGGCAGTAGTGCCTGGTACTCATATGACGTTCTAGGTGAAGACTTTATAATTCCCGCCTCAAACAATAGTTTTTCGGAATTTTTATCTAGTGAGAGAAAGTTTCGAGGATCAATCCAAAATAAAAAAATAGAAAAAGAAGGTATATCAATTCCATACCAAGACTTGATATTTTTGAACATTAATTCTGTGATACCCTTTTGTCCTTCTTTTTTGACTTGAAAAAAAGACGTCCAGATCTCGAATTGAGATTCAATATCTCTTGCCGATAATAACTTGATTGAAAAAGGTGTTGGGCAGCCAGTAAAATCAATTTTTTCAAATGTCTTTTTACTGTTTAACATGCCAAGCCAACTGTTGATTATTTTAATTCTATCAGTTTCAAACTGGCGGCTTCTATTAAAAGAACAAAAGATGTGAATAGGGTCAACACTTCGTGTTCTTATAACTCGTTCGATACTAAACAGCCAATCATTTAGACTCAAAAATTCTTTATTCTTAATAGCCTGGCGAAAAAGAATTTTACCACAGTTCTTCGAATTTAAATTATAGAAAGTAAAAAGAGTGGTGGAAATCTCATTATAAACGTCGTACCATTTTTCCATGGTTGAACCGATTTAAATAAACTTGACCAACATGGTGCTTTACTGAATTAGCAAACTTCTCACAAGACTGATTAAATTCCTTACCGCGGGATTAAACGTGCCAATAAAATATCTTTCCTTCACTCCCAATGCCTTTCTAACAAAAATCTGATTAGCTCCTTGCAATTCTAAGTTTTCTTCGATTCCATTACTTTCTAATTTGTCAACTAGCAGAACAAAATCAATATAAGGGTACCATGTTGGTAACGGGTCTTTATCAGAATCGAAATATGTATCTGTTTCGACATTGTAGTCGTGACCACAACGAAGCATTATAGTTTGTTTTTCTAATTCAGCTTTATATGCAAACATTCCACAAACAATGTTTGAATTTGCATTTTTTATCAATTGCGCTTCTGTATTAAAATCATTTAAATAAGGTCCCGTTAATGTGCTTTTCACTTCCATAACCATTAAGCAATCTTCAGGATTTACAATTACATTTCCTCTATTTCCCAAGTCAATAGTCTCAGCATGCCTTTTTATCAATAATATATCTGCTTGACCGCTCTGTTGATCCTGGCCAAGATTTATAAATCCTCTTTTTAGATAACTCTGGCAATTCGTTATTGTTTTGGTCAAATATTGAATAATAAAGTCTTCACGAACTTCACCTCTCGTCAAATTGTGTCTGATAATTTCAGATACCTCATATTGAGCAAGGAGCAAATTTTGACTGTAATTATGGTATTGTTCAAATGGCTCCATAGATAAATTATTTCCCCCACACTTTTGCGATTCTATCTTTTATCTTTTGCTCGAAAATTTCAATGAGCTTTCTATTGCCATTCACCAATGTTTGTTCTTTTTCGATTTGAGAAACGATGTCGTTTTGAATTTTTATAGGAGGAAGTGGCATTTCCAATTCCTTTAAAACTTTGACCGATGCAACATTCGCAATTGCAGCGCCTTGTACATTTCCTAAAAGTGTTTTTTGAAAGCTATTACTATCCATCCACAATTTCAAAAATTCTGTGAGCAACCCTTTTTTTACTGTAAGTTTAAGAAGTGCCTGATTAATTATTCCTTTGGGTGCAGTTTTGGGAATGACCGAAACTTTACCCATAGTTCCGGAGCAACTCATGATTATATCATTTGGAGCAATTTCAAATCTCTTCATTTCCTTAAACTTAGATTCGTCAATGAAATAGCGGAAATCCTGAAATTGATTATAAATAGCATGAGACTGTTCATACACTGCATAACCTTCATTTACAAAAATTTCTTTTTTTAAACTTCCCCCGAACGGACCTCTTATAAAATCACACACATCGCCAAGCTTTACTATTTCCCAATCTGGGTCAATATCAATTTTTGGTTTGTAATTTTCTATCACAGCTTTTGCACCATCTATTATTTTTTGATAATCATCTATGTCGGCCACTAACTCCTCTTGTATAGATAATGGAGGCAACGGTATTTCTCTATTTTCAATCCCAGCTTTCGTGATATGTATCATAGCAATGCCACGTCCTCCCTCGGCCTTTATTGCCTCGGTCTCCCTATTCAAAACATGATATAAAAAATATTTATTTATTTTCTTTTCGTCGGGAACCATTTTCCAAATATGGTAATGGTAAATACATTTTTCACCATCCCAAATTTTTGGGCCGAAGGAAGCGGACCATGCATAAAGTAAGTCGCCCTTTGAACAATACTTATCTGCTTCTAATTCCAAATCAGAATAATACCATTCTCTGTTCGAAAAGAAATTACCAACCCGAAGCACCGGGTATTTGCCTCTGTCAAGGAGTTCCTCTTGTTTATAAGCTCTTCCATTTACTACTTTACAGACATCCCCCAGCTTTACAGACTCATAGTTCGTTGATAACGCATTAAAAGATTTATACTTTTCTCCACTTAGATTATATTCACCATTTTTCCCAATTTCTGCTTTAGATACAACATGCGCAATTTCACTATCAGAAAAATCGCCATTTTTATATTGATGCAAGACTTCAGCCGCATGTCCCAACTGACCGCCTTTCACCGGATTACGTTGTGCACCTAGTCCAAACCCATCATTATCAATTTTGACGAAAAGAATTTCTTTACTCGATTTTGAAAATTCTTTGTCCATTAACAAAATGGACGTCTTAACGCCGCTGTATGGATTAAATACACCGGCCGGTAAACTCACCACAGCGTATAGATAGTTGTTCACTAGCATTTTTCTTAAATCTTTATACGCTCCACCGCTTTGAAATATCACTCCCTCAGGTACAATAATCCCAGCTCTTCCCCTAGAGTTTAAGTGCTCGGCAATATAGTCCACAAACAACACCTCGCTCCGATTGCTGCTGATTGAAAATTTTTTATGTGGTCTAATACCGCCCTTCGGACTCATAAATGGAGGATTTGCTAGTATTACGTCAAAGGTTTCGTCCCACCGCTCTTCACTGCTTAATGTATCATACTCCCAGATATGTGGATCAGAAAATCCATGCAGGTATAAGTTAACTAAACTAAGGCGTACCATGTCCGGAGAAATATCATAGCCCACAAAGTTTTGCATTAGTTTTTTCCTTTCATCCGGAGTAAATCCATTTTTATTTTTTTCCTTTATATGCTTAAAAGCTGAAATCAAAAATCCAGCGGTGCCGCAAGCCGGATCTAAAATTTTATCCGTTTTGGTTGGATTAACAACCTCAACAATAAAATCAATAATATGCCTTGGTGTTCGAAATTGTCCAGCATCTCCCTGTGATCCCATAACTGAAAGAAGGTATTCAAAAGCATCTCCCAATTTTTCACTATGAGTATACTCGAATCCATCAATAGTTTTCAAAAAAAGTTTTAGTGTTTCAGGATCACGATATGGCAAAAAAGCATTCTTGAAAATATCACGAAAAAGCGGAGGTATATTTGGATTTTTCTCTATACTCACTATAGCTTCTGAATAGAGACGAAGCATTTCAATAGCTGTCACTTTTGGATTGAATAGATTATCCCAGCTGTACTGTTCGAATTGCACAACAATGTCTTTCTTGCGATCACTGGGAAATTCAGGGTTAGGCAATTTATAGTTTGCAAAAAATTTTGCCTTGCCGCCTAATTCAATAGATTCTTTATCCATATCATCCATGAACTTGTAAATAAGCCCTATGGTTATTTGTTCTATCTGCGCTTTAGGGTCTGGTAACTTACCTACTAATATATCCCTGCAATCATCAATTCTTTTCTTTGTTGCTGAATCTAACATAATTTCATTTAAGCTGCGAACTGCTCAAGTTTAATGTAGTCTTTTATATAAATTGGAATTACTTCTCTGTATTTTGTATTCACCTCTTTGAACTGTGCAATAGTAAGTGTTGGATGGGTCTGTAAAGCATGAAAGTCTTTAGCTTCAATAATCATTCGAACGTCTTGATCAACAATATATGCTTTGAAAAAATACTTTAATGCCACCAGATTTACGTCTTCTCCGGGTGGATAAATTGAAATGAATTTATCAAATTCTTCTTCCAGCATTTCATCTTTCGATTTGAATTTTGGAATGATTCCAAATATCTTTTCTACAACCTCCCTTATAGAAACCCTTCGATCAATTTGCGCTGCTTTACGCAATTTTTCCACATTAAAATATTCTTCGGGCTTATTGAATATCTCACTTTGAATATGACTTATCACATGTTCCCAATTACCTAGTTGCACATGCCTTTTAATAATGTCGTCCATTTTAATGCGATCTTCAAATTTCTTAAAAAGCATTCGATCGATCTTCATTCCCTGTAATCCTATTTGCTCTTCTTTTAACTGAAATAACAAATCTTCACGCGAACTGACGTACTTATCAATGTTCACACTACCGGCAGTACCGCCGCGTGTGCCTGTCTTTTGCTGAGGAAGTTTTAACACTTCATCATAATCAAATTCTTTTTCAAAATATTCGCAATTAGCAAAGAAGTCAAACAGTTTGAATACCGATTTTTCATGTCTTATGATGTCTTCTTCGCCTAGCTCATTCTTATGTTTGAATTCAAAAGTATTCTTTCTTGTGCCTCTTCCTTTTACTTGTACAAAATCGGCAGGACTGAAAATTGGCCGCATCATGCATAGATTAAGTAAATCAGGACAATCGTAGCCAGTCGTCATCATACCAACCGTTACACAAACTCTTGTCTTTGATGATTTGTATCCTTCCAACCAACACGTTTTGCCGTTTAGATTATTATTAGTAAAGTTGATAGTCATTTGTTGGGCATCGCCAACCTGAGAGGTGACCTGCACCGCAAAATCCGAATTGTATTTGCCTGGAAAAAGTTGCTCTGCAAACTCATTCAATATCTCTGTTACTTTTCTTGCATGATTTTGGCTCACCGCAAAAACAATAGTCTTTCCTATTTCATTTGTGATCGGGTCTCGTAAAGCATTCTCCAAAAAAGTCTGACAGAAAACCCTATTTGTTTTCTCTGAAAAAAACTTCTTCTCGAAATCTTTGGAAATAAATGTTTCCGTTTCTTCTCCTTCCTCTGTAGCTATAATAACTGCATACCCTTCGTCGGAGAGCAATTGAGTAGTAATTTCAGTACGGGCGTCCACTACTTTTGGATTAATCAGAAAACCATCATTTACCCCATCCAATAATGAATAACGAAATGTTGGTTCGCCACCTTCACATCCAAATGTTGAATAGGTGTCTCTTAGCATTCTCCGCTCAATTTCCCTCGGATCATTTTCTTTTACCTTTTCGAAATCAACATTTTTCAGATAATCCTTAGGAGTGGCGGTTAATCCTAATTTATACCCATGGAAATACTCAAACACAGCTCTCGCATTCCCAGAAATGGAGCGGTGTGATTCATCAGAAATGATTAGGTCGAAGTCTGTCGGGTTGAATTCATCCCGATATTTATTGTTGAACATTAGCGATTGTATTGTGGTAACAACTATCTCAGCTTTTCGCCAATCGCTCTTATTTTCTTTAAATATGAATGTAGTATAGTCAGGCTTTAAATTATTAGTAAAAGCTTTCCAAGCTTGATCTTCTAATTCCAATCTATCTACTAAAAACAAAACCCGTCTGGCATTTTGAGTTCTTAAAAAGAGACGAATAACCGCAGCAGAAGTCAGCGTCTTACCGGTGCCAGTAGCCATTTCAAACAGAAAGCGATCCTTTCCTTCACGTACTGCTTTTTGTAAATGTTCAATTGCATTTAACTGATACTTCCTTAGAAAACGCAGTCCATTTGCCCAAATAAAATCTTTACTCTTTTCGATGGTGCCGCGCCATCCAGGTCTTTCTTTGTAGTCAGGCATTTGAACGGATACAATGTAATCTTTGGCAACTGGTTCATTAGCTAATGCGATACGGTTAGGATGCCATTCTTTTATTGCACCAATTTCTTCAGGTGAAGGAAACTTGTAAATGGGTTTGGGATTTCCTTTCTTTAAATCCCAGAGATAGTGTACAATTCCATTTGAAAGAATAATATATTGGGCTCCTACGGTATTGGCATATTTTCTCGACTGCTCTTTTGCAATCAAAGGATGAAGGCTTTCTTTCTTTGCCTCAAGAACACAAATAGGTCTGTTGTCAGAATCTACCAAAAGAAAATCGAGTGAACCGCCTTTAGTCCTTTCATAATCATTACCCCACGCGTCAATTTCGCTTTGCGTAATCCTCACATAATTTTCGAGAAGGATGTTTGCGGGCCCTGCTTCATTATCAAAAAAACGCCAGCCTGCCTCCTCAAGCAGTTTGTTTATTTTGATTCTAGCTTTGGCTTCTTTACTCATTCGCTGTTCGGAACAGAATTTAATTACCGCATAGTTGCTTTACCTATCTATGCATACAAAATAATGAAAAGTCATTATACATTAAAAATCGTAACAAAAAAAGGTAGCAATTAGGCTTTTATTAACTATGAGGACCGCTTCATACCTGGATCAATCAATGCGTATATACCACATCGTACATCGGCGCATCCAAAATTTGTACTTATTTGCAAGCCTCTTATTTTAAGATTTTTCTATATAGTATTTATTAAACCCCAAAATACGATCAAAACAATCTGCTCTACCTTCATTCCAGAAATGACCTATACTTAGCATATGTCGCCGGAGATCTATTTGCCATACCATAGGTTAATATAACGTCCTCCACGTTAAGCCAGATCCACAATTATAATTCAACTTTAAGCGTTTATAGCTTGATTTTTTTCTTTACATGTCCACAAACTTGTTCAAGCATGTCACAAGGATTTACGTCTATAGCCAATGCGATAAGATATAATTCCTCAGCCTGCAACCTCGTACTGGCGTTTAAGGAAAGCTCACTGATTCTAGCTTTACTTAACCCTGTTTTACGCGCCACTTCTGATTTGTTCACAGATTTTTGTGCTAAATAAAGCCCCAGTTTTGTCATTTGAACGTCAAGATTTTCTAAACATCTTAATAGTTGTAAAATACTTTTTTTCAGAAACCCTATATATACAATTTGCAGATTAGCCGAGTTACAGTACATTTGTTTAGAGTTTCTAAACATTTTACAATACTTTCTAGAATGCCTTTTATGGAAATCAACGGTCAAAACACATCTTAACGATAAATACATAACTTGCGAACACAAATTATTTAGCGTGTTTGCTTTATGCCTGGTTCTGAAAACTACGACCTTTCACCGATCCCAGAGCAATAAAGTAAAACGCTCACGCTTGTGCGTGGGCGTCTTTATTGGGATCAGGGTGTCGTAGCCCTTCAGAACCGTAAGGACTAACCCACGCATTTTTCATTATCCATTGATGCCTTAGAAAAAGGGCAGAAAACACTTTCTCCATTGGGTTAACCTTATATGACTTTCAATCCTTCCTTCATCCTTAAATTGAATGTTATGTGTAATGTGGCTTCAACGATTCTACCCAAAAACGTAATTCCCCCACAAAAATTAACCCCTGCGGAAATAGACAATCCTTACCATGTTATTTACGAATTATTTGATTTTGCCCACCTACCCCGAATCCGCGAACTATTATGGGTGTTTTTTAAAACAGCAGTTACCGGCAACTACTCACACGACTTACATAGACGCGAACGGGAACTGCTAGTAACGATATATGAAAAAATTGAAAAATTAGTAGAAGCCGCCCACATCATCCATGAAAAACAAAAGCAATCAAAAAGGCAGGTTTTTGAAACGTACCCATTTTCTGCAGAAAATATAGACTCAATTAACCTAACCCGACTAGCAGGATCTTATCAGGTTGAAATCGCTTTGCGGGAAAAATTAACGACGATAGTAGAAACCATTATCCGCATAACCAATGCAGAAAAGCTGTTCTGGTCAGGTTTTACCATAAATAGCAGGAACCGGCCACAATTTGATTTCGTGGTGCTTTTACCGAAGAATGCTAAATACTCCTATAGTGATTACTTAACACAGGTACAAACAAAATGTGGTGAATTGGGTTCGGTGCTGATCTGGTGCAATAAAATCAATGAAGTATATAACCATTTACGTATAGGCCATATTTTTTACTCCGCAGTCTGTACAGATGGATTACTAGTATATGATAACAAGAGGTTGCCATTGCCCGAAAAGGCCATCATTGATATTGCTGCCATAAAAGTGAAGGCGCGCAATACTTTTAATGATGCTTTCCATGATGCGAAATCATTCCTTGACGGTGCTGAATACTTTGCCACCAGTAACCAATATAAACAATCCGCCTTTTTGCTGCACCAAGCAATGGAACATGCACTCCGGGCATTATTGGCTTCTCTTACTTCACTGACCACATATGGGCATAATTTAAAGTCGTTAATAAGACATTCCCGCTTTTGCGCTCCGGAGCTGGATGCCATTTTCCCAAACAACACCGATGAAGAAAAGGAATCGTTCAATTTGTTGAATACTGCCTATGTTGCCGCAAGGTATAGTCCAAGCTTTGAAGTTAGTCAGGCACAGGTAATGTCGTTACTTGACCGGGTTAATACTTTTCTTGAACAAACAGAGCAATCGTTTGAAGATAGGTTGAAGACGTTTGAAAGTTTGATTTTATCGGAACACATATAAAACGAGGCTATAATCCATTGTCGATTACCAATAACCTATAAACGGCCAGCATTTTTCACGCTGGCCGTTAAATAAGCTCCACCTTCGATTTAATTACCGGCACTTTTTACCCATGCACTATCCATGAGCCTGCGCGTCCCTTTATTACTTCTTTTATACAGATAGTTCCATGCATTCGTGAATCTATCATTTTGCAATTGCTGCATTTTTACCTCCTTATTATTATCCGACCAATGAACGGCCCAGTTGTACATGAAATGCATAAATACTATTATTGCCAGCCACATAAACCACCGGCCAAAAACTATTTTATAAAAAAGTTTGGCATCCTGTTCCGGAAATAAAAGGATTTGAACCTTTTTTGTAATGCCTTTGGGAGAAGTTGATAGAACTAACTTTAAATCGATAATGCCTTTTTTCAAAATTGCTTTTAAAGAATTTGCGTCTTCATCTTGACTTGTTTTATTTGAATTTTCCAGCTTTTGCCCCATCAGTTTTTCTAACCCTCTAAACTTTTCATCTATTAACTGTTCCATTGAATTTTTAAGATTATCCACTTTGGGAGTTGAACAATTAACAGCAGTCAGCAGATCGCTGGTAGTTTTTTGCAACTTCTTTTGTTCTTCGATCAGTTCATTAATAAGAAACTCCGAATTTCCACTGAACTCATTAACCACATTTGTTTCGCCCATAATATTTTAATTTAATGGTAGAATGTTTTTTTCATCTGTTGTATATCACAGCCTTTGTGAGTGTCTTAATTTTTTCTTTTTTCTCTTTTTATACTCCTGTAGCCAATTGGGGTCAAGAGACTGACCAGTATATTCGGGCTTTAACATATCATCAATAATACCGTTACAGATTTCTTTTAATAATTCCACAACCTCCCGCAGGCCCGAACGTTCTTCTTCCTGGTCTCTTTCTTTGAACTTTATAAAAAGTCTGTGTGTAGGTGTAAGGGATGGCCTTTGATTCTTTTGTTCTATCTGCCATAACTTCTCTTTGGTATTTAATTGCTCCTCTTTTTGGCTGATCTCATGTTTGAGGTTAAGAACTCTTTCAATCTTTGCCAACGGGAACCCGACTTCACTTCCTTTTATCCGCACTTTTTTATCATCAATAAAACAAATACCCCGGCCTTTCAGAATAGCATATCCCAGGGATTTCATCTTTTCTTCAAACTGAGCGTAAGTGGTTACCTTTTCTAAACTCTGCTGAATATCCTTTTTTAATTTATCCAGCCTTGCGTTTTGTCGGGGAATGTGGCGCATCTCTTTTGGTAAAATTGACCGGGAACTTAGCACCTTTTTTAAATGATACTCTTCTTCAATTCTCCTTGTAAATCGCTGCATCCTGTTTATACTGTAGGTGTCTTTCACCACTTTACCATCAAAACCCACGCGATTGGCTACGATATGAATATGTGGAACTTTTGTGTCCTTGTGAAGGATAATGACGTATTGATTATTTGTAAGCCCAAATTCGTCAGCGCATTTGTGGCCGATTTCTTTAAGCTTTTCCATGGTTAATTTGTCACCTTCTGCCGGCCTGAGTGTAAAATGAAATACTGGTTTTTCTACCCTTTTATTCAATTTTGAAACATTTTCCATCTGGCGGGTAAGGTCAGCAAGATCACCAAAGCAGTTATGAAAGTCTAAAATTTCAGCCCTGTTCAAATGTTGCACCTGCTCTGAAATTGACTTTTCAAGTTTTTGTTCCAAGGATAAATCCCTTTTATCTTCCAGGCAATATCGAATTGTATCGGAGAAAGATCCGCCGGTTATGGGTTTGCCAATCATAGAAAATAGGAATTGATTGTGAGTTCAATTTTTTTAAGCTCACCCAAATGAAACTCCAGTTGTTCCTTCCAGTAAGAAGTTAATTGCCCCGTCTGGTGTAGCTTTTTGGCGATCTGATTGATATTGTTTGCAATGTTGTTTACGATGCTTATCAGTTTGTTTGCATCTGCGGGAAGGGTAGATTTCGACCTGTCAATTTTTCCTTCAAGGCCCAGCTTTAGCAATAATTCGGAGGCTGTGGTCTGGGCAGCCCTTGCCTTTCCTCTAATGGTCATCTTATCCGTAGCTGTACATTTTACGGAAATGACCTTGTTCTTCTTTATCGGGACCCTGGGCCTGCCGCCCTTATTTTTTGCACCAGACATGGTTATCTTTTCATTCTGCTTCATATCCTGCTCTCTTTAGTAGTTATTGTAATTTTTGACCGAATGGCGCTAAGGCGCCATGAGACCTGAATCCCGCTACAGCGGGATGAATGGCAAGAGGTTTGGGGATGCCCCAAACACCCCTTGCTATGCTAAAATCAGGGCAGTCTATTATGCCCTCTGGATTGATTTAGTCTAAGGTTGTTGTTATGGTGGATAAGCCACTCGTTTAGATCTTTTCTGCCCCTGTAGAAATCACTTCTATCCATATATTTATCCGGGTTCCATTCAAGGGCCTGTTTAGTACACCCTTTACCGGCAGTATCCCGATCAAGGCATAGGTGAACCTGCTTAAAGCTTTCCATCAGCGACCTGCTTTTTTCAAAAAAAGACAGGGAGTTTAGGATGAGACAATTTGACAGCGGGGCTTGCTTGTTCTTGTTAACCGTAGCGAATGAAAGGAATGAAAAGAAGCCTTCAAATACGGCTAGATGCTCGTCTTTACTTCTTACTAAACTTACATCTTTTGGTGAGCTGCTGCCTTTAAATTTTTCACTTCTCAGCTCATAACCGCCGGATTTATTTTCAAAACCAATGACGGTGTGCAGTTTTGAATACAGCAAAAAATCAACTTCCCGGCAGTATTTACATGCTACGTCCAAAGGAATGCATCTTTTTTCAAGGTACTCAAGCAAGTGAGGAGCGGCGAGTGGACGGGTTTCCACCACCACAATTTTACTGTCTGTACCCTCTTTCTTTTCACCAGCAGCGGAGGTTGCACCCGAATGACCGCCCGAAATGCCAGGCGGGTGAAAAGAAAGAACCCGGTAACTTTGGAATGCCGATAAACGATCGAGCAACTCACTTACCGAACAGTTATGGTAAAGTGTTCCGAAAGCAATAAGATCGCCACCCTTGCCTACACCGTGATCATACCATACATTCTTTTGCCGGTTTACTTTAAACGAAGCGGTCTTTTCCTGCCGCAACGGTGACAGGTACCAATAATTTTCATTGCGAACTTTTTGAGGTTGAAAATTTAATGATGCCAGGTATTCAACCAGATCTATCTGTTTTGCATCTTCACAAGAAAAACTTTTCATATCAACTGTTTTAATTTATCACACCTCCATCCCTTGTTTTTCCTTAGATATTTCCGGTCTTTTCTTCCTTAATAGCTGTCGATCCTTCCTCTTTATTCGCCGTCTTTTGTTTTTCAGAACCAACTTTATTACCCTTCTTCTGCGCGGTAGGTTCCGGTTTACCTTCATCACCAGGCCGCACATTTTCCCGGTTGAATACTTTGGGGCTATCGACTCCGAACCTGCGAACATTGTCTTTTACGTCCATCCATTGCCGGATGCAGTAGTCCGCCACTTCCATTATTTCTTCTGGTGTTAATTTGTAAGGGTTGCAAATTGTAGTTGTGGGTTTACCACCTTCCTGGCCTTCAATTAGCCAAAAAACATTCGGGGCCGAAGCTTCAGTTATTTCAAGGGTTCTGGTAACGCCAAAGCCAGTTCCATAAAGTTTGATCTGTTTCCCGTTACTAAAAAAGAAGGTTTGCCGTTTAAATTCAGCCATAGTTGAAAATTTTAATAGGTAAAAAATGGTTTTGTTTTATACTGAAGAAAATGTGAAATGTGTCATTCCTCATTCTTAAAGGACCTGGCAGCCCTAATCCGTTTAATATCTTCCTCTAACTCTGACCGGTAAAAAACCTTTTTTCGTGGGCCTAAATCATGCCGTCGTATAAGCGACATAGCCACAAACTTTCGAAGTGTAGGAGCCGAAACACCTAAAATTTCACATGCCTGTTTCGTGGTAACTGGCGCTTCAGAATTATTTTTAATGGAGAGGGTATTTTCTTCAAGACAGGCTTTAACAATGGTTTGAATAAAGAGCTGAGCCTGTTCATAAGTAAAACCAATAAACTGCATCTGCTGTGACATAACTCTCAAATATTTGTTTCACAGCAAATTCGTCTGAGAAAATTCCGGTTTAAGGCAAACAGTGGAAAATGGATAAAAAAACTGGACTTTATTTTAGTGTGAGTGTGGAAGTTATTTCTTCCTGCTTGAATTGAACTGTTTGTTAATCAATGCGAATAGCGGTTCTAATGCCTTTTTCACAGCATTCTGCTTTTTTGCGTTTATTTTTCCGGAACTAACCTGGGCGAAACCGGAAAATGGACTTCCGTTTTCTTTAAACATTTTCACCTTTTGCTCAACTACCGGCCAGGATACGACGAGCACTTTCTCATTTTTTAATTCCTGAAATAATATCATTAAAGCCTGGTTATCCCAATTTGCCTTTTTAACCAGTTCCAGGGTAGGGCTATCTTCTTTGGTGAAAATGGCAGAAAATTCCTCCAAGGTATATGTCCGTCGGAAAGCAGGTTCCAGGTAATCGTACAGAAATTCAATTACCTTATTGGAGGCGGCGGGCAAAAGGTCTTCATTTAATTTAAGGTATCGCACCAGGCTAGCCTCCCGCTCTCTTGGTTTCGCCGTCGGCTTAATTGGCTGGAGTTTCTCCTGTTGCTTCGGAGAAACATCTCCATCAGTAACCGGATCGATTGGAATATGAATTCGACTAATGGAATATAATAGGCATTGCAAATGTTGTAAAAGTAAAGACCGTTGCAGTCTGTCAGTGGCTACTATATGTTGAAAGTCGGTACATTTTTGAAAGTTCGTTTTCTTCAATAATGCCCATTTTTGCCGGTCATCAGCTTCATGGAGGGCGTAGCTATATGCCTCCGGATATTTCTCCAAAGCCTGTATTAGATACTCCAGCTTGGCTTTATCCAGGTGTAATTGCTCCAGCCTGGCAAATATTTCCAGCCTCAACAGCGATTGTTCAAAATTGAAATAGAGGTACCGGCAGCACCAGTCAAAATGGGCAACCAGGTTTTCAAAGTCAAGATGAAAGGGGCAATTAATAAAGGAGAGACAGTAGTGGTTATGGAGCGCGTGATTTGCCAACTTATCAAAATCCGGCACCAACTGGAAGGGCTTTTTAGCTTGATCTTTATATGGCACTTCCCGGATAAAGGCATTGGTTTCGGTTACTTTTACCTTGAATGGTATATCTTTTACCTGGTCTAACGTTATCATGCTCCGCTATTTATGCTATGTGTAATTTACCAAATTAATCGCATAAACGGTGCAGTTGCAGTGTGTAAAAGCCGTATATTGATTCAGATATGTCCCAGCTAACTTCCAATCCGTGACACAATAATTATTAACCCTTTAACAAAAATCTCCCATAGAATAGAGGTTGTCAAATAACCATCAAATAAAAATGAGACTGATTATCAGTAAATTAAAAGCACTTTACTTTGCATTGTAAAGTTATCATCAAATAAGATTTCAATCCTAAAACGGTACATACTTGGAAAATTTGAACGACCTCTATTAACGTCTTATGGAAATAAATTAGATGAAGCACCTATTAACTGAAGGCCTTTTATTTTATAACTGCTCTTTACTTTCAATAACTTATAGCCTTACCCTCAACGTATCTACAATTAATGCCTGTTCGCCACATTTAGCAAATCCGGGGGGTAATATTAACATCACTTTATTAGCTGTATCAGGTATAACACGCAGATCAATTTTCAGCGTTCGCTTTTCGGTAAAAATAAATTTGCGTTCCTTACTTATTTTAAAATTTGAACCCATCACGGATGGCTCCTCCACCCTGAGCCCGTTTGGCATATCACCAATTATACGAAGTGAATCCAAATCAATATGTACACCTGGCGTACCATCCACTATGATATTCATCATAAATGAGCCCGATAACTTTTCGACCGATAAACTAATTCCACAACTGTCTTTCTGCGCCACAAACGTCGCCGAATTATTTATTCTCAGCGGAATTCTTTTAAAAGGATCGCAAGCCGTTAAGCAGCAGATGCCGGCCAGAGCGCTAATTATAAAAATTGATCTCATATATTGTATTGTTTATCTATGCCACCATTGATACACGCCAGGTGCTTTTATACTCAATATTCTGCGTTTCAACCATCAGGCTATTGAATTAATAGATTTTGAAAAGTGCTTATTTTAAGATTCGGCCCTATATTTATACAGTCGCCCTAACAAAATGTACTAAACGCAACAAAAAGAAATACAATTTGCAAATGCAAATTTCTTTATAGACACTCGCGTTAAACCGTTTTTACTATTTCAACTACCGCATTTTCCTCGGCAGTTGAATTTCCTTGCTTACCCCTTCAACTGATTCTTCTGCAAATACCGCTCAACATAATCATCCACCGAAAATGGCGAGCTGGCTTCCTGCCTTTTCACCCACTCCAGGATTTCAGATTTCTTAAACTTGTACAGCTTACCCATTTTGAAATAAGGAATTTGCCCATCGCCACATTTGGCGTAGATCACGTTTAGATCAAGTTTCAGAAATTCCGCTACTTCTTTTGCCGACATGATCTTTTCTTCTGAATGATTTTGTGTAGCCATACGGGTGATATCCAATAATTCACTCAGCATGCTTTTTATATGCTGTATATCAGCTTCCATTTTCTCTAGGCGTTGCTCCATCGGTGATATACCCATATGCTTTTAATTTAAATGATGAATAGTGGCTTTACCTGCTGCTTTGGCCCTATTGGTATCAGGCACCTTAGCATAAATCTGCGTTGTTTTCACATGCTTGTGATTAAGCATCTTACTTACTATATAAATATCTTCGCCTTTTTCAATTAAGTCGGTAGCATATTTATGTCGCCAGTTATGGAACTTGGCTTTTTTCTCCAGGCCGACTTTACTGAACCACTCTTTCAATTTTGCTCTTACGTGGTGATAACTTAAATCGGGAAATACCAGTTTATCGCCATCCTGTTTTCCCCCTAAAATATGTAAAGCCTGGTGACTGATATAGTGTTTAAATGATCTCTCCGGTTTCGGATCAATAATGTACACATACCAGGCATTTAATGAAGTTGAATAATGAAAATCACCCCACTTCAGTATTTTCAAAGCGCTGAAACGAAAGCCGGTTAATAACGCAAATATTGACGATCTGAAAACCAACTCATCTTCAACCGGGTTATCTAACAGCAATTTCAATTCTTCGTCATCGATGATCTGCCGGAACGTTTCTACATTACTGATACGGGGAACCCGTTGTGTGTAATCTTCAGATAAATATTTATCAAGAAATGCACTTTGTACAATCAGGGCTAACTTATCATAATATGAGGCAGCTGAATTTTGGTTAAGCTTTGTATGTTTCGACTTCAGAGAAGTAGTAGTTAACAAATACTCCTTGAATTTTTCTAAAAACTTTTCGTCGATATGCCGGAATTTCAAATGAGCGCCTTTCCACTTTTTCAGGTATTTAATAGCGGTTTCGTAATGCGTAGTGTCTACTTTGGTTTTTTGTTTTCCACGAATGAAATTTTCAGCATAGATAAAGAAATCGCCTTCCAACACATCTTTATTAAAAATATTGTTCTCTTCCAACATCAGCGATTTCATGCGCTTTATGTAGATCTTTTCTGCAATCTCCGTGTACAATTTATTCTCCTGCTTTTCCAGGTCTGTTGCCGGAACTGCATGCAAATGCAGATTCAGAAACTCGCGCCTGGTATATTGTTTGGTTTGGGGATTCCAAACCGGTGGATAGTAATCAATGTACAGGCTAATCTTTCCGCTCTTTAATTTTTTCTTCCTCAATGTACCTCTCATACATTACCATATTTGGTTTTGATAAATTCAAGCACCTGGTTTTTATCAAACAACAGTTTACGTCCGATTTTTATTCGGGGGAATGCATCATCAGCCATCAAATTAAAAATGCTTCTTCTGCTAATACCGATCAATACCGATAACTCTTTTACATTAATAAGGGCTTTCTCCCCTACTGAGTTTGGCAAAGGATTGCCTTTTGAACCGCCACTAAGCAGTTGATCCATTTCACTCCTGGCTTCGCTTACTGACGCCTCTACCTTCTGCCCTTTCATACGTAGTTTGTAATTGCGCTTTGCACAATCATCTGAACAGAATTTTGTTACAGTGGTCTTGGCCGTAAACACCTTTTTACAATGCAAGCAAACTTTCTGTATTCTGATATTACTGCTCATTTCTTACGATTTACGCTGATGCGTTGAGGTATCCTTTATTGCACTACAAGGCATTAAAGAGCATATTAGTGCAATAATTTCTCTAAAACCTTTAAAATTTGTACCTCGCACCTGCTATCCGAAATTAACAGGAAATCGTCCAACAAAAAAATAAAACGCAGGAAAATTAAAGGAATCTGTTAGAATACAGTCCTGATAAGCATTACGTTAGGAAAGCTGAGGAAAACAAGAGAAAGTAAAAGAAAGCCCCTACTTCCCAATACAAAATTTACTAAATATATAATCCAACTGATCCTCTGTTGTGATTTCCCCTGTGATCTCGCCCAAATAATGTAAACATCTGCGAATGTCGAGGGCTACCAGGTCGCCGGGGATTTTGTTTTCTAACCCATTTCGAATATCGATGAGCGATTGCAGTACCTCCTGCAAAGCATGATAATGGCGGGCATTGGTGATGATGGTATCGTCCGTTTGAATTTTGCCCTGGAGTACCAGGTCTACCAACTTTTCTTTTAAGACTTCGGTATGTAAGTTGGCTTTGGCAGAAATAAAGATGATGCCGGGGATGGTGCTGAACTTTTCGCGAAGCTCGGTTTCGGCAAACACATCTGACTTATTTCCTACCAGTATATGTTTTACCTTTTTATTGTTGAGTTCGTTTACGGTTGTTTGCAGGTCCTGTACGGAGACTTCGTTTACATCGAACAGGTATACCACCACATCGGCCTGTTGCATTTTGGCCAGCGCTTTTTCCATACCAATGCTTTCTATTACATCGTGTGTATGTTCGCGTATACCGGCGGTATCTATTAGGCGGAACAGGATGCCATCGATATTCAGCACCTCTTCAATGGTATCGCGGGTGGTGCCGGCAATATCGCTTACAATAGCACGGTTCTCGTTCAGCAAGGTATTTAACAGCGTCGATTTGCCGGCATTGGGTCTGCCGATGATGGCCACGCTTACACCGTTCTTTATTACATTTCCCAGTTGAAAGCTATTGGCCAGTTGCTGGGTGGTTTGCTGGGCTTCGTTCAGCAGGTCGTATAATTGGGTGCGGTCGGCAAACTCCACATCTTCCTGTGAAAAGTCGAGCTCCAGTTCTATTAGCGCCGAGAACATGATGAGGCGTTCGCGCAGGTTCTTTAACCGGTCAGAAAAGCCACCGCGAATGTTGTGGAGCGCCGTTTTGCGCGAGGCCTCGGTATTACTGGCAATAAGGTCGGCCACTGCCTCGGCCTGGGCCAGATCGAGCTTGCCATTTAAAAAGGCGCGTTGGGTAAACTCCCCCGGTTTGGCCAGGCGGGCGCCCTGGTTCACACAGGCCTGTATAATTTGCTGCAAAACGTACGGCGAGCCGTGGCCGGATATTTCTACCACATCTTCCCCGGTATACGATTTTGGGCCTTTAAACAGCGATACAACCACCTCGTCGAGCATCTTCCCATTCTCTTTTAAAGATCCTACATGCAGGGTGTGTGAGGGTTGTTGGGTAAGGTCTTTTGAAGGGAATAAACTATTAATAATATGGAATGACTGGCGGCCACTCAGGCGAATAACGCCAATAGCCCCTATTCCCTGGGCTGTTGCCAGTGCTACAATAGTATCTTCCCAACCGATTGATTTTCCCTGCATAAGTTGTCTTTTCGGGTGCAAAAATACGTGAAAACGCCAAAGCCACGCTTTTGAACGCGTGGCTTTGTTAATGCCTCCTTAGGGAATTAGGTTACTCTGCACTAATTCTGAACCCAATCGGCTGCTTTTTGTACGACTTCACCTTACGGCCGTTTTGAATGGCGGGTGTCCATTTACCGCTTTTCCTGATCACCCGTACAGCTTCTGCCTTTAACTCTGGCGGACCGCTCACTGCTTCTACATCGCTAACATTACCTTCTTTATCGACAATGAACTGTACCACTACGGTACCTTGTATTTCATTGTCTACAGCCTCTTGCGGATAGTGCAGGTTCCTGTTCAGGAAGCGCTGCCAGGCAGTTACACCACCGGGATACTCTGATTCAATTTCCACTTTCATTAGTGGGTCATTTGTTTCTTCAGCATCCCTTGTAATGTTGGTTACTCCAGTTGAACCATTAGGATCACCGGGAGGAGCGATCACAGTACCATCATAGTCGGCTCCCGCTTTGGTGATGTTGCTAATCATGGCATTATCAAGGTCAGTTACCAACGGAGGTTTTTCGTTTTCAGGCACCTGATCGTCACGCACAATGTTGTAGGCCACGTTCTTAATGGTTTTAATGTCGATGTGCTCGGGCGGGGCCGGTGGTTTAGGCGCTGGTGGTGGCGGCGGTTCAATTGGTTTTGCTGGTGGTTCCACTGCAGCCAGTTGAATATCCGTTGTTGTGTAAATGTCTTCCGCTTTCTCTTTCTTATTACCGAAAGCAAAGCCTGCCGATACCAAACAAACTGACAGCATAACAGTTATGGATACTGTCAATCGTTTATTGTAGGTTTTTCGAAGATCATAAGCACCGTAATCTTTGTTGCGGCCATCGAATAAAATATCGAGTACGTCGGCGGTTAAAATGTTTTTCGTTTCCATAAGCTGCTCTTTATTACTAAGACGCATACACTAATTTATTCCATACGTTTCTAAAATAACTTTTGTACATATTTAATGTAATAAAAAACCGTCCCGAAAATCGAGACGGTTTAAAATTTGCGAAGCTGTATTTCATTATCGAATGATCACATTATCTCATTAGCACATTGGCCTTACTCTCCATCTACTACACGGAACACAATAGGTTGTTTTTTGTACGATCTTACCGGATTCCCATTTTGTATTGCCGGCGTCCACTTACCACTTTTCTTTATTACACGAACAGCTTCGCTACGTAATTCTTCGGGCCCGCTGATGGCTTCAACATTTGTTACATTACCTTCTTTATCTACCAGAAATTGAATAACCACGGTTCCCTGTACTTCATCAGATGGACGAAGATTCCTATTTAGAAAACGTTGCCAGGCCGGCAAGCCTCCAGGGTATTCTGATTCTATTTCTACTTTTGTAAAAATTTTATTCCAGTCTTCTTCCTGCTTTACCGGAGCTTCTATAATTCCTTTACCCCCGGTTTCTATTGGCGGCGCTACAAGTCCATCATCTTTTACGCCATCCTGATTAAAAGTGCCAATCTTAGTATTTTCCACTTGTTCATTTTCAGGCGGCATATCTTCTTTCTTTACCTGATCGTCATGTACAATTACCGGGGGTGTGAATTTTAAGACCTCTACTTTTGGCGGCTCCTGCATTTTGGGTGGCGGCGGTGGTGGCGGCGGTTCAACAGGCTCTTGCTTTTCAATAATTTTTAATTCCGTTTCATCTGGAATGATAACTCCGCCCATTGCTTCCTTTTTCTCGTTTGCAAAAGCAATTCCAATACAACATAACAAAAGCGCAGACAACATAACAGTGATGGCTATTGTAAGACGTCGTTTATAAGTACGTCGCAAGTCATAGGCACCATACTCTTTATTGCGTCCTTCGAATAAAATATCGAGCAAATCTGCCGTTAGAATGGTTGAAACTTCCATAGCTATTCTTTATATCTAAGACGCATACACTAATTTATTCCATACGATAATTAAATAACTTTTGTGATTGAGTATTATGTTGAGGAAACAAGAAGCAAATGTGATAATTTGATAATTAGCTAATGTGATAATCATAAAACAAAAACGCCCCGATAGATCAGGGCGGATCAAAATAGTGTGAAGCTGTATTCATTTGCACATAAGCACGTTTGCAAATTGACTTTATTCTTCTTCTTCAAAACGGACTATAAATGGTTACATTTTAAAAGACCTTATACATTTGTCAGTTGATAATCGCTTCGCTGGTATCCATCTACTGCTTTCATTAATTACCCGAACCACTTCAGCCCCCAATTCCATTGAGCCCCTGACCGCTTTTGCTTCACGAACACAACCTTCTTCATCCACTACGAACTGCACCACTACGTTTGTGTCTGTTTCGCTATCAATAATATCCTTAGGTACCTGTACATTACCGTGTAAATAGCGAAGCCATGCCTTAGTACCACCAGGATATTCAGCTTCTGACTCCAGGTTACACCCTAATAATACCATGTAGTCGTCTTCAATACTATCTTCTACCGGGGGTGGAATTACATCGCCATTGTCAATAATCCCTTCACATATACTTGGATGAATATAAACGTCTACCAGTTCAGCTTTGGCTGTCTTTAGTGCAGATGTTTTTTTATTGCGGGGTAATGGTGCAGCCGTTGCTTTTTCTTCATTCCATGTTTTTTGCGCTACTACATTATCATCAGGGATGTAATTCTCAGTCTTACCCTTTGTGTTACATGAAGAACCAACCACCAACAAAATAGCAGTAAAGGGTACGGCAGTTAATTTCATGGCTATACTTTATACTAAGATGCAAACGCTAGTTTATTCCATACGTTCCTTAAATAACAAAACGCCCTGATAAACATGGGCGCTCAAAATTCGCGAAGCTGTATTTCATTATCTCATTATCTCATTAGCACATTATCACATTATTCTTTCGCTTCCAAATGAATCATAAACGGTTGCTTTTTTAATGATCTTACCTGGCGGCCTCCCTGTACTGCCGGCATCCATTTACCACTTTTCTTAATCACACGTACGGCCTCTGCACTAAATAATTCGGGACCACTTACAGCTTCTATATTACTTACATTACCATCTCTATTTACAACAAACTTCACCACAGCACTACAAGTCAATATATCATTATCGAGTAACTCCTGAGGGTAACGCAGGTTCTTATTCAAAAAGCGTTGCCATGCTGCTGGCCCACCGGGGTATTCGGCCTCAATTTCTACCTTATGAAAAACCATAGTATCACTATGATCTTTTTCCGGCGCTGGCATGAATACACCACCGCATTCGGGTGCTTCTGCTTTCTTTACGAGTTTACGAACATAAGGTGATGTATACTTTACTTTCACAGTCTTTATTGAGTCGGTTTCTTTGTGTGCCGGCGTTGGTGCTAACGCAGTATCCTCTTTCTTCAATGGGATCTCTGGCAATACATCATCAGGGATGTAAGTTTCGCGCTTATCCTTTGTATTACATGCTGTAACCAACAATATAACGGTAAAGAGTACGGTGGTTGGTTTCATAGCCAATCTTTATACTAAGATGTACACTTTACTAATTTCCATAAAACAAAAAAGTCCTCCCGGCTCGCCGGGAGGACTTAAATATTTTGAACTACGAGGGATTATCCTTCAGATTCAAGACGGAACACAATAGGTTGCTTCTTGTACGATTTAACCTGGCGACCGTTTTGTACAGCTGGTGTCCATTTACCACTCTTCTTGATTACGCGAACAGCTTCTGCACGCAATTCCTGCGGCCCGCTGATAGCTTCAACATCACTCACATTACCTTCTTTGTCCACAATAAACTGTACAACTACAGCACCTTGTACTTCGTTATCGATAGCTTCCTGGGGATAGCGGAGGTTCCTGTTCAGGTAACGCTGCCATGCAGCTGCTCCACCTGGGTACTCCGACTCAATTTCTACCTTGGTAAAGGTTTTATCCCAGTCTTCATCGTCTTTTTTAGGTGCTTCCACAACCCCTTTACCTGCATCTTCAACAGGTGGGGCTACGATACCTTCATCTTTTTGACCTTCCTGGTTCATTGTACCAATCTTGGTCTCTTCCAGTTTCTCAACCTCTGGTGGCTTTTCGTCTTCTTTCACCTCTTCATCTTTTACGATCTTGGGAGGTGTGAATTTCGCCATTTCCACTTTTGGCGGTTCTGGTGGTTTTGGTGGAGGCGGTGGTGGCGGCTCCTCTTTTTTCTCTTCCTGTTTTATTTCTTCGAGCTGCACGTCCTGCACCTGCACCGTTTTGGTGTCCTCTTTTTCTTCCATCAGCTTGGATACGAAATATCCAAGGAACAACAGAAGCAAAATGGCAGCCACTATAGCAAGCGATGTGATCATACGCTTGTTATACGTCTTGCGCAGTTGATAAGCACCGTAGTCCTTATTCCGACCCTCGAAGATGATGTCAAGAACATCAGCGCTTAATATTTTATTGACTTCCATATTAAAAAATCATTTGTAATTAGATGCACAGAATATAAAATTCCATAGAGCAACTTTTATTTTATACCGCCGCTGGCTTCAGTAGCATGCATCAAATCGATCTCTGTTTGAAAGATGTCGACCATTGCATAACGCTTAACATCATTGATAGTCATTTCATCAAGAATGTCAACGGTATTTTTGTAGGTAGCCTCGGGGCCAGGTTTAATAACCACTACAAAATCTTCGGGGTTGGTGCTCTTCTTTTTATTGATGATCACATCCCGGATATCTTTAAAGTTGCTCGATTTGAAGTTGGAACCATCTGGTGCTAACTGTCCTTCATAATAATAAACACCATCACCTCTGCCCAGCATGATACTAAGGGCGCCAGACTCTTTCACCTTATTCAGTTCGTCCTGTTTTTCCGTGTCTTTCGGCAGGAAGAGCTTCATAGCGGTAGGCTGGCTCATTGTGGTGGTGAAGATGAAGAAAGTGATCAACAGGAATCCCAAATCCACCATTGGCGTAAGGTCAACGCGTGTAGAAAGTTTCTTCCCTTTCTTAACGCCAGGCCCTTTTTTATGTCCCCCTCCACCGGAGGTATCCATTTCTGCCATATCGCACTTTTTTTAAAGTAGTTAAAAATTTTATTCGCTCTATTCCTCTTTTCCGCCGGCTTCTTTTTTATTAGCTAACGGAGTTCCTGCAGGTATACCCTCTGGGTCAGTGATCATCGCAAACTTGAATATTTCATTTTTCTTGAATGCATCGATCACCCCTTTAAAAGTTGGATATTTAGCGCTGTTATCACCTTTTACCAACAAGCTCATTGTTGAGCCAGTATAGGCGCTGTTAGCAGCAGCCATCCAAACAGTTAACTCGTTATTAGCCGAGTCGAGCGGAATACCAGGCGCTTTGTATTTTTTTGCCTGCTCCTCATTCAACTGCAGATAAGACTTTAACATTGAAAATGGAACCCCAACAGTTGAACCACTTTTTATGAAATTTTTCTTTTCTGCGTCGGTCAGTTGCAATTGCTTCTGATCGCTAATTGTGTTAATGATCTTCTCCTTTTCTTCTTCATTGTTGTCGCCTATAGAAAAGTAGGCTTTGCCTTCTTTGTCCATAGTGACCAACACCACATTCTTGTCAGATGCGGGCTTGGTTGACACCGAAGTTGGCGTTACAACCTCCACAGCGTCAGATGATTTGAACTTGGTGGTAAGGATGAAGAATGAAAGTAACAGGAATGCCACATCACACATCGCGGTCATGTCTACAGAGGTACTCTTGCGCGGTACTTTTACTTTTGGCATGTTTAATTAATTTCTGATTCTGGTATAAGATTCACATTCTTCCAATTTCCATATGCATTTTCTGCATTTTTCAAATAAAGCAAAATTCCCCATTTTGGGGCATGCTTATTTGTACAGAGATGCGAAACTTTGGGTCAAAGTGAAACCAGACTCATCGATACCATAAGTAATACCGTCGATCTTAGTAGTGAAGATGTTATACATGATGATAGCGATAGCTGATGTACCGATACCCAATGCGGTATTGTACAGGGCCTCAGAGATACCTCTTGATAACTCTGCAGCAGCACCACCACCACCTTCAGCAGCCAGGGCCGAGAATGAAGTGATCATACCTAATACGGTTCCTAACAGACCCAACAGGGTTGCTACTGAAGCGATAGTTGACAGGAACACCAGGTTCTTTTCGAGCATAGGCAGTTCAAGTGCCGTAGCTTCTTCAACTTCTTTTTGGATAGCCAATACTTTTTGCTCGGTATCCAGCTCAGTGTTAGAGATCATTTCTTTGTACTTGCGCAAACCAGCTTTCATTACGTTACCAACGCTTCCTTTTTGACGATCGCACTCAGAAATAGCCTGATCAACATTTTTGTTAGCCAGGTGATATTGTACTTTACGAATGAATTCAGCGATGTTACCGGTTCCGGTAGCTTTCATGATAGTCAATAAACGCTCAATAACGAAGGTTACCACCATTAAGAATACAGCGATAAGAATAGGCACGATGATACCACCGTCATACATTTTCACCAAGCCACCAACAGGTCCTTTATGTTTTGGCCAGAAGCCACCTGAAAGATCGGGATGTGTAAAATTGCTAGGATTTCCCAGACCCCAACGCCACAGAGCATACCCACCGAATATACAAACGAGAGGGGCTATCCATGAAATGGAATTGGATCTTTTCTTTGGTTGAACGGATGTACTACTCTTCGCTGCGGTTGCAGTCGCAACGGGTCTTGTTTCAGCCATGATTGTGTTTTTTTAGTGTTTTATAAATTTTAAGCTATCAGTAGATTCTAAATGGGCTCACAATTTTATGGAAAAAGTTACTTCTCTCGATCAAATTGATCAAGAAAAATTTTGATAAGGTTCACAAGTTAAGAAATTTCTTAACTGATCGCCTAAAAAACAGGCGATCCAATTGATAAGAACGGCAACAATATATGTCATAATTAGAAACAAAACAAGCAGTTAACTCAATTGATAATATCGAACAGGCAATATACAAGGCTTCTTATTATAATAAATTACCTATAATCCGTTGCACTCCGCATTTCCAATTGTCAATTTGCATTATGCAATAGCCAATGGAGCTTATTAATAATACCAGACCTATTATCTTTTTTATACTGCTGCAATTCTAAAGCCACTGCTAATGTTTTTTTTGCAAACTGCCCATTGCCTGTAGCCCATTGCTTAAATGCCATATTATATTTATTTGATCAGCGGTAAACCGCCGTCTTCCCCACACATATTGTTTTCCCTACCTTCATCCATTATATTTTTTTCCTAAGGTTTAATCATTCAGATGTACGGTACAATGCAATTAAATTTTCATTAAACGCACAGTTATGAGATTTATGTATAGCCTTATGATCTGGCCCAAAAACAATTACTATTAATGATGAAAAAATGTATTCCCTTACTGGTGTTACTGGGCTGTTGCAGTGTAATGTCTTACGCGCAACAAAAAAAATCCGGTGCACCGGCAGCAGCTGATACAGCCAAAAAGCCCGCCGCCCCCGTGGCTCCCCGGCCACCACAAACCGGCCCCAAACCTTATAAAGAGGTTATTACCGACAAAGCAACAAGCCGCAAAGGATTGTTTACCGTGCATAAACTCGACGATAAATGGTTCTTTGAAATGGGCGATACTTTACTAGGCAGAGATGTATTGGTGGTGAACCGCATCTCAAAGGCGCCTACCAATACCCGCTCGGGTTTCTTTGGATATGCCGGTGATGAGATCAATGAAAATGTTATTCGCTTTGAAAAAGGCCCCAATAATAAGATCTGGTTGCGCAATATCTCTTACTCGGTATATGCCAAGGATTCTTCAAAACCCATGTACAAATCGGTTCAGGCCAGCAATATTCAACCCATTGCCGCGGCCTTTGATATTAAAGCATTCTCAAAAGACAGCAGCGGAATTGTTATTGACGTTACCGATTTTGTGAACAGCGATAACGAGATCCTGTTCTTTGCCTCATTCTTTAAATCATCGCTTCGCCTTGGTGGCGTTCAACCCGACAAATCGTACATCAGCGAAATAAAGAGCTACCCCATCAATACAGAGATCAAAACAGTTAAAACCTATAGCAAAATGCCGGCGCCCAGCCTTTTTCCCGGGGCGCCAACAGGGCCTGCAGGTAATGCCACTTTTGAGTTGAACAGCTCACTGGTGCTGTTGCCTAAAAACCCCATGCGGCCCCGTTTTTATGACGATCGCGTAGCTTATTTCACAACCGAGTACACCGATTTTGATGTAGATCCGCAAGGCGTAAAAGACATTAGCCTTATTACCCGCTGGCGTTTGGAGCCCCGGGACGAAGACATGGAGAAATACAAACGGGGTGAACTGGTTGAACCTAAAAAACCAATCATTTACTACATTGACCCCAACACCCCCGAGAAATGGGTACCCTACCTTATTGCCGGGGTAAACGACTGGCAAAAAGCTTTTGAAAAAGCCGGTTTCAAAAATGCCATCATTGCCAAACGCGCCCCTTCAAAAGAAGAAGACAGTACCTGGAGCATTGAAGATGCCCGTTACTCGGCCATTGTTTACAAACCATCAGAAATACCAAACGCAATGGGCCCGCATGTGCACGATCCCCGTACCGGCGAGATCCTTGAATCACATATCAACTGGTATCATAATGTAATGTCGTTACTGCGCAACTGGTACCTTATTCAGGCTTCGCCCAACGATGCCCGCGCCCGCAAAGCCCATTTTGACGATGAGCTAATGGGTGATCTTATTCGCTTTGTATCATCGCACGAAGTCGGTCATACGTTGGGCCTGCCTCATAACATGGGCGCCTCTTCTGCTACCCCGGTTGAAAAATTGCGCGATAAAGCCTGGGTTGAAGAACATGGCCACACATCTTCTATTATGGACTACGCCCGCTTTAACTATGTGGCGCAACCCGGAGATAATATAGGCGCTGCCGGTATGTACCCCCGCATTGGCGATTACGACCTGTGGTCAATTGAATGGGGTTATAAACTTGTGCCTGGTAAAACCGATGAGGAAGAAAAAGATATATTGAACGACTGGGTAAAAAGCCGTTACAGCAACAACCGCCTGCGCTTTTTACATGCCGATGGTGTTGACCCCCGCGCCCAAACCGAGAGCCTGGGCGATAACGCCATGAAGGCAAATGAATATGGTATCAAGAACCTGAAATGGATCGTTCCGCAATTGCCTAAATGGCTGAACGAGAAAGGAGAGGATTTCAAAAACCTCGATCAGGTGTACGATGAAGTATTCAACACCTTTAGCCGGTATATTGGTCATACTACCACTTACTTAGGCGGTGTGTATACCGACCTGAAAACAACCGACCAGGAAGGCGCCGTATATACCGTTGTGCCTAAAGCCCTGCAAAAAGAAGCCATGTCATTTATTCAAAGAAACCTGTTCACCACCCCTACCTGGTTGTTGAACAAGGCTATTATGGATAAAGTGACCTCGCCGGTTGAAGATAAGATAAGCGGCCTGCAGGATAGCTGGATGAACGCAATGTTAAGCCCCATGCGTTTAAACCGCCTCATTACCTCGGCCAACCGCGATGCAAGCGCTTATACACTCGATGAATATATGACCGACCTGAAAAAAGGCATTTGGAGCGAACTGCCTGCCCGTGCACCTATAGACAATTACCGTAGGAACCTGCAAAAATCGTTTGTAGAAAGACTGAGCGGACTGGCTACTATTACCCCAGCCCCTGTTATGGGCGGCGGCGGTATTATTATTTCATTTGGCCCATCGGTTGATGTAAAGAAAACCGATATCATGTCTGTTGCCCGCGGCACCCTGCGTGCGCTGAAAGCTGAAATAGCAGCCGCTATTCCTGCCTATGGCGACAAAATGAGCCGCTATCATTTACAGGACCTGAATGAGCGAATTGATAGAGTGTTGAATCCCAGATAGTTTCCGGTTACCAGTTTCCGGTTTCCAGGGTCCCGGATAAGAAGCTTAGTATTTAAATTATATAGTCCGAAAGTAGTTAGCCGCCAAAAGCGGAGCTGCTTTCGGACTTTTTTCTTGCCCTCCCAAGCTTATAAGCGCTTCATAAATAATTTAAAATGAACGGCTTATTCAATCACAAGCGCCTATTTACAACAGACAGGTACTATTAAAAGGAAAAAAGAAAACCTTCAGGGAATTCGTAAAACCCTACAGGAATTCGCAAAGCCTTACGGGAAAAGGGAAAACCTTTCAGGAAAAGCCAAAAGATTCAGGGAATTCGCAAAACCCTAAAGGAAATCAGAATTCCTTTAAGGAATTTCCAAAAGCCTGAAAGAATTATGGAAAGCCTGAAAGAATCCTCAAAAGCTTTAAGGAATTGCCGATAGTTTACAAGAAACCTTAAAAGTTGGAAAAAACGGCTATTTATTTACACGAAAACAAAATAGTTGGCAATAACCCCTGAAAGTTTGAAAAAAATAGGAAAAGTTGACAAAGGTTGATCGTTGCAGCGCTGCAATGACTCATTGTAAGCTTACAACGACTTAATTCAACCGTACAACGGGGCATTGCAACCAGCTTTTGATGCGTTGCAGGCGAGCAACGCCCTAAAACAAGCATACTATGGCCTATTTCAACCAGACTATGATACGTTGCAGGCGTACAATGGTTTAAATTAATCTGGCAACGAGTTGTTACAACCTGTTTTGGTGCATTGAAGGCTTACAATAGGTTAAAATAAGTTTGCAATAAGACTTTGCAATCAAACATAGGCGCCATGGTGGCAATAATGGGAAAAAACAATCAAACCCTGTGTAAAAACAAGTGATGAACGAGCAGAACAAGCTATGCAGCATTCCTTTCCGCAGCTGCAGCACCCACGTGAGGCTGCAATTAACTCAAAAACAAAACAACAGAATAACTGAATAACTTTTTAACCTATAAACCAAAAACTATAAACTTTGAACGAAGAGCCTTGTTTTGGGAACTATGAACAGTGAACTATGAACTTACTCATACCTCAATGCTTCAATAGGATTCAGCTTCGCAGCCTTTATTGCAGGATACAAACCGGCCAGCAAACCCACCAGCGAACAAATAAACACACCGGTAAACACCCAATCCCACGGAATTACAAAGCTGGTGCTTAATAATATGCCTACTACATTCCCTAAAATAATACCCAACACAATACCAATGGCAGCGCCCAGCAGGCTGATGATGATGGATTCGTACAGGAACTGATAACGTACATTCTTTCTTTTTCCACCAATGGCTTTTACCAGTCCAATCTCTTTGGTGCGTTCGGTTACGGCAACCAGCATAATATTCATTAACCCAATAGCAGCGCCTACCAGGGTAATAACCCCAATAAGCAATGCAGCCATGGTAATAAAACTAAGGTTACGAATAAGCATTTCGGCAAAGCTGTCGCTTTTATCAATGGTAAAGTTGTCGGTTTCCGATACCGTTAGTTTGCGAATGTTGCGAAAATCGCCGGTAGCTTCGCCAATGGCGCCGTCAATAAGTTTTATATCGGCCACCTTTACCTGAATATTAAATGATGCGTTGGGATTGTTATTAAAGAACCGGCGCACATTGGTGTATGAGGTAATAATGATATTATCGAGGCTGCGCCCAAAAGTAGAGCCCTTGGGTTTTAAGGTGCCTATCACCCGGAATGGAATGTTATTGATGCGAATGATCTTATCGAGCGGCCGTTCAAAGCTTTCGCCAAAGAAACGGGTAGCTACATCCTTCCCTATTAAACATACATTACGGCTCGATTGAATATCCAATGTATTCAGATCGCGGCCATATGAAACAGTAAACCCATTCAGGTTAGTATAGTTCTCATCGCCACCAACCACCCATACGTTAGGGTTGGTTTTTTTATTTTCGTAGGCAATAATGGCATCGCGGGCGCCCATTAAATTGGTGCTTATCAATGCCGGAAATTCGTAGGTTTGTTTAAACGCTTCGGCCTGTTTTTCGGTAATGGGCTTACCCATGTTCGATTTCTTCTCTTTTTTCGCCCCCTTCTTTTCCTTCTTTACTTCGTCGTTATTAAAATGCCGGCGCGGTTCCTGGTAGCGGATGGTAAAACCCATGGCTCCCATGCTTGAAAAGCTTTCTAAAAACTTTTGCCTAATGGCTACTATGGCAGTATTTATACCAATAAGCGCAGTAATACCCAGGGCTATAATGGCCACAGTAATACCCGTACGCAATTTGTTACTGCGTACCGTACGAAATGACAAAGAGAGTGTATCGCGAAGTGTCATACTGAATTAGTGAGCCTAATTTATGAAATATTACGGGGCTTTGGGTAGAAGTTGGATGAGTGGTGAACAGGCCATAAAAAAGATGTGCCCCGATAGATCGGGGCACATCTAAATATTATAATTCTTTAACCTACAGGAAGAAGATATTCGACAACTGATCGAGCAGCCAGTGCGGGAAAATACCCAGCAAAATAACCACCGCTGCAATGGCAATAAGCAGCCCGTTAAACCCTTTAGAAGTTTCAATTTCCTGGGGTTCGCCATCTTTAAAATACATGGCCTGTATAACGCGGAAGTAATAGTACACGCTGATGGCAGCACACAACACACCTACAATAACCAGCCACAAAACGTTTCCATTGTTAACGGCCGCCGATAACATGTAGAACTTGGCCCAAAAGCCAGCTGTTGCAGGAATACCAGCCAATGATAACAGGAAGATGGTATTGGTAGCAGCCAGCACGGGTTGGCGTTTTGCCAGTCCGTTAAAGCCTTCGAACGTATAATCTTTCATTTTCAGCAGAATGGCAAAAATACCAATGGTAGCCAGGCTGTATGCAGCAGCGTAGAAGATCATACCTTCTTTTGCCATATCGTTCATTGCCACCAGGGCAAACAGCATAAAGCCGGCCTGGGCAATACTTGAATACGACAGCATTCTTTTAACGCTTTGCTGAAACACTGCGGTAATGTTACCTATGAGCAGGGTTGCCGCAGTGATAATAGCTGCCAGCATTTGCCATTGTGCTTTTATTTCGCCAAAACAGCCTTCGAACAAGCGAATGAAGGCAATAAAGCCGGCCACCTTTACAATGGTTGCCATAAATGAGGTAAACACGGTAGGCGCTCCATCATAAGCATCGGGCGTCCAGAAGTGGAAAGGTACAGCCGAAACCTTAAACGACATGGCGAATAACAGCAACAACAAACCAGCTGCTATCATGGGTGTTAACTGCGTAGTGCCGGTGCGAATAACTTCCATATCGAAGCTGCCTTTTACACCATAGATAAGCGTTATACCCATGAGCATGATACCGGTTGAAAAAGAACCCATGAGGAAGTATTTCAGCGCCGCCTCATTGCTTTTCAAATTGCGTTTATCGCTACCGGTTAAAATGTATAAAGGAATAGAAATGATCTCGATACCCAGGAACAGCATCAGCAGTGAGTTGAATGCCGATACAATGGAGATGCCGCACAGCACAAAAAATATCAATGCAAAGTACTCAGCCAGGTTCACCCCTACCCGCTCCATATCGCGGCCCGATAGCAGGAAGTAGATCCAGGTACTGGCAAAGGCAATGGTATTGAACAGCAGGCCAAACACATCGAAGGCCAGCATGCCTTTTACGTTCACATCAAAAAAATGATAGCCGCCCAGGTCGAGCACATTGGCTATTATCAACCCCAGCAGGCCAATAATGGCTACGTTGCGTACAGCGGTTTTACTATTTGTGAACACGCCACAAAACATCATCACTACACCCAGAACAGCCGATATTACAATTGCATTCATAAGTCAATAACTAAACGTTCTACTAAGGTAATTTGATAAACATTTTTGAGTAAATGGCATCTACCGCATGCTTCGTTGCTTCGATCATTGGTTTTGGATAAACACCCATTACCACAATGCCTATCAGTAATACAACCAGCACAAACTTTTCATTTACCCGAATGTCGCGGGCATTGGCAGTTAACGTACTGGTATTGCCATACAATACTTTCTGGATCATATTGAGCGTATATATAGCCGACAGAATGATGCTAACACCACCCGCTACCATAAATATGTAATGGTAGTTAGATGCTTTTGAACCAAACACGCCATTGAACATCATGAACTCACCAATAAAGGCATTGGTCAATGGCAGGGCCACGTTAGCAAGCGACACCACCACCAGCATAATGGCCAGTCCGGGTGCTTTTTGTGCCAAACCGCCCAGCTCGCTCATTTTACGGGTACCAAACTGACGCTCTATCAGTTCTACTATTATCCACAGACCAATAATGTTGATACCGTGGTTGAACATAGCCACCATTACACCCTGTATACCTACTGAAGAGGTAACGAATATGGCCAGCCCCATCAACCCCATGTGGGCAATAGATGAATAAGCGATCAGGCGTTTAAGATCGTCTTGCTGCATGGCCACAAATGATGCGTAGATCATTCCGATCACACACATGGAAGCAGCAGGATCGCCCCAACCCCACAAACCGACAGGTAATACCGGCGCCAGCCAGCGCAGGATACCAAACACACCCATTTTAACCATGATGCCGCTGAGTACCATTGTAACCGCTGTAGGCGATTGCTCATAAGCATCGGGCTGCCAGGTATGAAAGGGGAATAAAGGTATTTTAATAGCAAATGCTATAAAGAACAACCAGAACAACCAGCCCTGTGTAGCGCCGGGCAGGTTCACTTTGTAAAAAGAGCTCATGGCAAATGAATGATCGGCAGTGTGGAAATAGATCCAGATAATACCAACCAGCATCAACAGCGAGCCAACAAAAGTGTAGATAAAGAATTTGAATGTAGCCGCGATCCTTTTTTCACCACCCCAAATTGAACACAGGAAGTAAGCAGGAATAAGCGCCAGCTCCCAAAAGAAGTAGAACAACAACGCATCGGAAGCTACAAACACACCCATTAACCCTACCTGCATCAACAGCATAAGGGCATAGAACTTATTTGCATTTCTGTAAGTTGAATTCCAGGTGGCAATGATTATACCGGGGTAAGCAATACCTGTAAGCAGGCACAACAGCTTGCTCATTCCATCCATGGTAAGTGAGAACCTGCTACCCAATGATGGTAACCAGGCCACATCAGTTTGCAGGTACGAGGGGTTGTGTAAAAAAGCTATACCCAATATGGCCACTACCATCGTTACAAGCGAAGTGAACAATGACCATATCTTCACGCTCTTTTCCTCCTTTATAAGGAATGAAAGCAAACCACTCACCAACGGAATAACTATCAGCAATACAGGTATCATTATAATTTCTTGATTTCTGATTTCGAGATTTAGATCTTATCCTATTTCTTTAAGAAGAACGTAACCACAAACAACGCCAGCATACTCAGTACCATCAGCAACACATAGTTACCAACCAAACCACTTTGTAACAGGCGAACCTGGCGGCTGCTGTAACTCACCGCACGGCCAACACCATTTACGATCCAGTCAATTATTCTTCTTTCAAAAATGTTATTCAGGAATTTAGCCAGCCAGTTCATTGGTTTTACAACTGCATAACCATACAGTTCATCTATGTACCATTTGTCGGCCAGCACTTTTCCAAAACCTGCCGGCTCATGTACTTCGGGCTTTTTGCTGTAACGGAACCAGGCAAATATTACCGCAATCAACGCAAGGCCAACTGAGATCATCATCAAATTGATCTCGGTATGGTGCTCAGGCAGTGCAGCCATTTTAATTTCATTCGACTTAGCGAAGATAGGCTCCAGGAAATGCTCCAGTTTGTGCCCGCCTATGTTCAGCACTTCAGGCGTACCCAGGAAACCACCAGCAGCTGCCAGTATAGCCAGCACTATCAATGGAATGGTCATAGCTGCGGGGCTTTCGTGCAAATGGTGTTTTTGCTCTTCTGTTCCACGGAAAGAACCACGGAAAGTAGTTGCATATAAACGGAACATATAGAAGGCCGTCATCATTGCGCCGGCAACACCCAGGTAAAAATAAATGGGGTCTTTAGCGTAAGCAAAAGCCAGGATCTCGTCTTTTGAGAAGAAACCACTGAACGGCGGTATACCTGCAATAGCTATACAACCAATAAGGAAAGTGGCATGGGTAATGGGCAGTTTTTTCGACAGGCCACCCATTTTGCGAATGTCCTGCTCATGATGCATGGCATGAATTACAGAACCGGCACCAAGGAACAACAGGGCTTTAAAGAAGGCGTGCGTCATTACATGAAATACCGCTCCGGTGTAAGCGCCAACACCTAAACCCAGGAACATATAACCTAACTGGCTCACAGTACTATAAGCCAGTACTTTTTTAATATCGTTTTGTTTAATGGCAATGGTAGCCGCAAACAACGCTGTAGCCAAACCAATTGCCGCTACTAAACTTTGTGTGGTTGGCGCCAGGGTATATAAAATGTTGCTGCGCGCGATCATATAAATACCGGCGGTAACCATGGTTGCCGCGTGGATCAGTGCCGATACAGGTGTAGGACCCGCCATGGCATCGGGCAGCCAGGTATATAAAGGTATTTGTGCACTTTTACCGCAGGCACCTACAAACAGTAAGATGGTAATACCGGTAATATCAACAGGTGTTAATTTGGTAAACAGATCGAACACTCCGGTACCTTCGGCTGTAGTATATGTAACGGTGCCCAGTTTTGCAATAAGCCAGAAGATGGCGATCAAAAAACCAAGGTCACCAATACGGTTCATGATAAAGGCCTTCTTGGCTGCATTGTTGTATTCAGTGTTCTTGAACCAGTAACCAATAAGGAGGTAAGAACACAAACCAACACCTTCCCAGCCAATGAACATGATCACATAGTTGGCGCCCAGTACAAGCAGCAGCATGGAGAACACGAACAGGTTGAGGTATGCGAAGTAACGGCCATAATGCTCTTCCCGCTCTTCGTGCATATAGGCGGCTGAGTATACATGTATCAGAAAACCGATACCCGTAATGATCAGCAGGAAGAGAGAAGAAAGCTGGTCTATTTGAAATGCAAAAGGAATTGATAAAGAGCCGTAGCTGATAAAGTCGAACAGGTTGGCAACATGGGTGTTCCCGTTCTTTACCTCAGTAAAAAGCAGCACACTCACTAAAAACGAAGCTAATACCATACCGCTGCCAATGATACTGATCAACGGTTTGGAAAGTTGTTTTCTGAGCAAACCATTGATCAGAAAGCCAACCAGTGGAAAAAAGGGAACCAGCCAAACTAATTGTAACACGTTCATACAGTTTTAAGCTTAACACTAAATACTCAACGCAACTTTCGGCGTTAGACGTTTTAGTGCTTTAACCTGTTTAAAAAATTTACATCCACCGAATGCGTATTGCGATACATCATTACAATAATGGCCAGTCCCACACTTACCTCGGCAGCAGCCACCACCATAATGAAGAATACGAAAAGTTGTCCGTCGATACCGGCAGAAGCGCTTTTACCAACACCAGCCACATGGTGCATTTTTGAAAATGCTACCAGCAACAGGTTCACGGCATTCAACATAAGCTCAATGCACATGAAGATGATTATGGCATTACGGCGGGCCAGTACACCCACAATACCTATACAAAAAAGGGCAATAGCCAGGTAGATATATCTTTCAATTAACATAAGTCTCTTTTAAAAATCTCAAATTCCAAATCTCAAGATCCAAACAAATTCCAAATCTCAAATTTCAAGTTCCAAAGAAATCTCAATTCTCAAAGGCTTCCGGAATTTGGTGCTTTGTATTTATATTTTTGGTTCTTGGTGCTTGGTGCTTGGTGCTTTATTTCTTACCGATAACAACGGCACCAACCATGGCACTCAGGAACAGCACGCTGCTTATTTCAAAAGGCACTACGTAATCGGTGAACAGGGCTTTACCCAGGTTTTTGATCAAACCAATATCACCGGTGCCCAGCAACGCTACTTTACCTTTTACTTCGGCCTGCTTTAATGCAGCCACCAGTACCAGCAACAGGCATCCGCCTGCTACTACCCCGGCCAGCTTAAGCCATTTATTCTTTTGTGGTTCGGTTTCGGCATTCAGGTTCATTAACATGATCACAAACAGGAACAATACCATAATGGCGCCTGCATAAACGATCAGGTTTACAATACCAATGAACTGGGCATTCATTAAAATATAATGGCCCGAAATTGCAAAGAAGGTAACAATGAGCCACAATACACTATGTACCGGGTTACGACTGATAACCACCATTATGGCGCTGCCCAGTGCCATTGCACTTAAAGCATAAAATAATACTTGCGATATATCCATTGCAGCTTGTGTGTTCTGTTAATTGGAATTTGCTTTCCGGTTACCAATAGCTTTCGCGTATTCACCGGGATTTTCTTTAGGGCTGGGGATCAACAGATCCTCTTTTCCGTATATAAAGCCTTTACGCTGATAGTTTGATGGCGCAAAAGTTTCACTCAGGTAAATGGCGTCTTTCGGACAAGCCTCTTCACACAATCCGCAGAAGATACAACGCAACATGTTGATCTCGTACTTAGCGGCATACTTCTCTTCGCGATACTTGTTCTCTTCGCCTGGTAAGCGTTCGGCAGCTTCCATGGTTATGGCTTCGGCCGGACAAGCCAGCGCGCACAAACCACAGGCGGTACAACGTTCGCGTCCATCTTCATCGCGGTTAAGGATGTGCAAACCACGGAATACCGGGCTAAACGGGCGTTTTTCCTCGGGATAGCTGATGGTCGCTTTCTTTTTAAATAGATGCTTTAAGGTGATCAGCATACCCTTTGCAATACTCCACATGTAGAGTTTCTCTACAACCGTCATGGGTTTGCGATCAACCGGTTTAGCTCTGTTTGTTAATGCTTGCATTTATAATCAATTAAGTCAGAATCACAAATTTCAACGTCGGGCAAAAGTATCTTTTCCTTTCAATACAGCCTTAAAATTTCCAGCCGTTGTTCTTCAACAATACCAGTGCAGCGGTAACGATCATGTTGATAAGGCTTAAAGGGATCAACCCCTTCCAGCCCAGGTTCATCAACTGGTCGTATCGGAAGCGCGGGATGGTCCAACGCACCCACATGAATATGAAGATGAAGATCACCACTTTAATGATCAATGACAGTCCCTGGAACAGGGCCATCAGGTTTACCCCAACACTTTGTGTAAGGTTGGCATCGTTAATGAACGGAATATCATAGCCACCAAAGAACAGGGTTGCCATTACCACACTGCTGATGAACATGTTGATGTATTCGGCAAACAGGTAAAAACCCAGTTTCATAGATGAATATTCCTGGTGATATCCAAAGTTCAATTCGTTTTCTGCTTCGGGTAAATCGAAAGGTGTACGGTTACATTCTGCAAAGGCGCACACAAAGAAGATAAAGAAGCCCAATGGCTGATAAAATACATTGTACCAGCTGTCGAGCTGTTGGCCAACGATCTCACTCATCTTCAAAGAACCGGTGAGCATCAGTAAGGCGATCAGCGAAAGGCCCATAGGCAGTTCATAACTGATAACCTGCGAAGCGCCACGCAGGGCGGCCATCAGTGAGAATTTGTTGTTTGAGGCCCAGCCCCCGATCATAATTCCATAAACACCCATGCTCACAACACCAAACACATATAATATTCCAATATTGATATCGGCGATCTGCAGGTTTACTTCGCGACCAAAGAAATTGATCTTTCCGCCCCAGGGTATAACGGCCGATGTCATCATAGCGGCCAGCATGGCCAAACAGGGGCCTAAAATGAACAGGAAGCGGTTTGAGGTGTTAGGTATTATCTCCTCTTTCATGAAGAGTTTCAACCCGTCGGCCAGTGGTTGCAAAAGACCAAAAGGTCCTGCGCGGTTAGGTCCGCGACGGTCCTGAATAAAGGCAGCTACTTTACGTTCGGCATAAGTTTCATACATGGCAATTACCAATGATATGGAAACGATGGCAACAATGAGCACCAGTTTCTCAATCACAAAAAACAGGTCAATAGCTAATAAAGCAGAATGCATTTTTCTTATTTATTGAGATCAACGTTAACAACAATCCTTTGTCTTTCTATACTTCCAGGCTAGTGGTTAATGGCTAATAGCCAGTGGGGTTTAAATTCGTAACTCGCTATCATTTCCAAACCCCTGCATTTCCCACTCGCCATTTACTACTCGCCACTCGCCTTTTCCCTACTGACCTTTCGGTTTCTCGCTCTTCTTAAAGTCGTTAGAATGAGCCGGTCCCTGGATCTTCGACAGATCGATCTCCGGTTTATTCACTTCACTTATTGAATGAATATCCATCAACAGGCGCGGGTTGCGGCCACCCATAACTTCGGGTAAGGCTTCGTGTGGTTTCACGGTGTCAACATAGTGGTTGGCACTGATCACCGAATGACGGCTTACTTTGGTTGGGCCTTCAATTACCCAGTCGCTGGTTTTCTTTTTCTCGAAGCGGCATTCATTACAGATCCAGTCCTGTACTTCGCCCCATTGGTCTTTACGACCGGTAACGCGAAACACCTCATCGCCACGGCGCCACAGGGTTACTTTACCGCTACATTTAGAACAGCTGCAATGAGCATCTTCCGGCTTCAGGAACCATACACGGTTTTTGAACCGGAAGGTTTTATCGGTCAATGCACCTACAGGGCAAACGTCAATAACGTTACCTATAAAGTCATTATCGAGCGCTTTCTCAATGTAAGTAGCGATCTCGGCATGGTCGCCGCGATCGAGTACACCGTGAACGCGTTTATTGGTAAGCTGGTCGGCAGTAAATACACAACGATAGCACAGAATACAACGCGTCATGTGCAATTGTATATAGGGCCCCAGGTTATGTTTTTCAAATTGACGGCGGGGGAATTCGTAACGGGTACCTTCAGCACCATGTTCGTAGCTGAGATCCTGCAGGTGACATTCACCAGCCTGGTCGCAGATAGGACAATCGAGCGGATGGTTGATAAGCAACAACTCTACCACACCTTTACGGGCATCCTGAACACGTTCACTGGTAATGTTCTTTACCACCATGCCATCCATTACATTGGTACGGCAGCTGGCAACCAGTTTCGGCATCGGACGGGGATCGGCAGTTGAGCCTGCTGCTACCTCCACCAAACAGGTACGGCATTTACCGCCGCTGCCTTTCAGTTTGCTGTAATAACACATGGCCGGAGGCGCTACATCGCCGCCGATCATACGGGCAGCATTCAGGATACTGGTTCCCGCTTCCACCTCAATGGTGATGTTATCAATGGTTACTTTAAATAATTTAGGTTGATCAGCCATATTCACCCCAAATCCATCCTAAGACGGACTATTTAGTTTTTAAATTTATTTCTTATGCTTTAGGCGCTGCAACAACAGGTAACGGATCGGCATAATGCGCCAGTCCATAATTCCTGTTCTGCGCCGCATTCGGGTACTGTACGTGCCATTCAAACTCATCTCTGAAGTGACGAATAGCAGCAGCTACCGGCCAGGCGGCGGCATCTCCTAACGGACAAATCGTATTACCTTCTATCTTACGTTGAATATCCCACAACAGATCGATATCGCTCTTTTTACCTTTTCCGTACTCGATGTTCTTCAGGATCTTTTCCATCCATCCGGTGCCTTCGCGGCATGGTGAACATTGTCCGCAACTTTCGTGGCGATAGAAACGCGCCAGCGTTAACGTATGACGCACCACGCACTGGTCTTCATCGAGCACAATAAAACCACCCGACCCCATCATGGTACCAGTGGCAAAACCACCGTCGCTCAGGCTCTCATAGTTCATCATCCTGTTTTCACCTTTTGCTGTTTTCAACAACAGGTTGGCAGGCAGAATGGGAACAGAGGATCCACCCGGGATACAAGCCTTGAGGCGTTTGCCCTGGGCAATACCACCACAATACTCTTCGCTGTAAATAAACTCTTCCACCGAAATGGTCATGTCTATTTCATATACGCCGGGTTTATTAATGTTACCGCAAGCCGAAATAAGCTTGGTGCCGGTTGATTTACCTACACCTATTTTAGCATATTCTTCGCCGGTAATATTCATAATAGGAACTACGGCAGCAATTGTTTCCACGTTGTTCACCACTGTTGGGCAATCCCACAAACCTTTTACCGCCGGGAACGGTGGCTTAATTCTTGGGTTACCTCTTTTTCCTTCCAGCGACTCAATCAATGCTGTTTCTTCACCGCAGATATAAGCGCCGGCGCCGCGTTGTACATAGATCTCACAATCGAAGCCGCTGCCCAGAATGTTCTTACCCAGCCAGCCATTGTTCTTAGCTTCGGCAATAGCCTGCTCCAGTATATCAACGATCCACGCGTATTCACCGCGGATATATATAAATGTTCTGTTTGAACCTAACGCATAAGATGCTACGATCAATCCTTCCACCAACAGGTGCGGAATAAATTCCATAAGGTATCGATCCTTGAAAGTACCGGGCTCCGATTCATCGGCATTACATACCAGGTAACGGGGAACGCCTTCAGGTTTGGCCAGGAAACTCCATTTCATACCGGCAGGGAAACCCGCGCCGCCACGACCGCGCAAACCGCTTTTCTTTACTTCTTCAGTTACCTGGTCGGGGCTCATGGTCTTGAGCGCTTTTTCCACGGCACGATAGCCGCCTTCAC
Organism: Niastella sp. OAS944; assembly: GCA_024809215.1. Classification (GTDB taxonomy): domain Bacteria; phylum Bacteroidota; class Bacteroidia; order Chitinophagales; family Chitinophagaceae; genus Niastella. The sequence goes on from JANUBW010000001.1 coordinate 2,497,562, forward strand.
GACGGTAAACATCGTAATTACGGATCCCCGGAACATGCGCTTTTTCTAGTAATAGTTTCTTTCCCATACTTTATTCGTTACCGGTTACCGGTTACCAGTTCCCGGGGCCCGGCAACTGGCAACTGGCAACTTTTATCTTAGTTGTTAGTTACTGCATTTCTTTCACACTCATCAATAATAGCATCAACCTTCTGTTTTGTCAGGTGCTCACGGTAATGTTTACCAATTTGCATCATGGGAGCATAACCACAGGCGCCCAAACATTCTACCGTTTTCAGGGTAAACAAACCATCGGCAGTTGTTTCACCAACTTTAATACCCAGTTTGCTCTTTATATATTCAATGATATCGTCGCTGCCATTCAACATGCACGGCCCTGTTTGGCAAACTTCAAACACATATTTACCAACGGGTTTCAAATTGTACATGGAGTAGAAGGTGGCTACCTCATACACTTCAATAGGTTCTATTTTGAGTATTGAAGCCACATAATCCATGGTTTCAGCACTTAACCAGCCACCGAATTCTTCCTGGGCAATATGCAATACCGGTATCAATGCACTCTTTTGCTTTCCTTGTGGATAGCGTGCAATGATCTCGTTTACTTTTGCCAGTTTCTCTGCAGAAAATTGAGCCACTTTCTTTGAAAGATTTATGTTTACAATAATCGTCTTTTCATTATCACATTAGCACATTAGCTAATTATCTCATTAACCTAAGCGTCCATCTCCCCTGCTATCAGGTTCAGGCTACTGAGGGTAATGATAGCATCACTCAACATAGCGCCTTTAGAGATCTCTTCGTATGCCTGGTAATAAACAAAGCACGGACGACGGAAGTGCAGCCTGTAGGGCGTGCGGCCTCCATCGGTGATGAGATAAAAGCCCAGTTCACCATTACCACCTTCAACAGACTGGTATACTTCGCCGGCCGGCATATCAATTTCACCCATAATGATCTTGAAGTGCCAGATCAACGCTTCCATTTTCGTGTATACGTCTTTCTTTTCGGGCAGGTAGTATTCAGGAACATCTGCATGAAACACTTCAGCATCTTTTCCTTTAAACTCTTTTACTTTACGAACCGCCTGCTCAATGATGCGAAGCGATTGCCACATTTCCTGGTTACGTACCAGAAAACGATCGTAACAGTCGCCGGTGCTGCCCACCGGTATATCAAATTCAAATTCTTCGTAGCTGCTATATGGTGTGTGTACACGTACGTCGTAATCAACCCCGGCTGCACGCAGGTTGGGCCCGGTAAAACCGTAATTCAGCGCTCTTTCGGCACCGATAGGTCCGCAACCTATGGTACGCTCCATAAAGATGCGGTTACGGGTGAACAGGTTCTCAAACTCCTTCAGCACTTTGGGGTATTCGCGCAGGAACTTATCTAATTTCTCAAATGCGGTAGGTGTGAAATTTCTTTCAAAACCGCCTATGCGGCCAATATTGGTAGTGAGGCGCGAACCACATATTTCTTCATATATTTCGTATATCAGCTCGCGGTATTGCATTACATACAAAAACCCGGTGAAGGCGCCGGTATCTACACCTACAATTGAGTTACAAATGAGGTGATCGGAAATGCGCGCCAGTTCCATAATGATCACACGCAGGTAATCTACGCGCTTAGGTGTTTGAACACCCAGCAACTTCTCGCAGGTTATATGCCAGCCCATATTGTTGATGGGGGCCGAACAATAGTTCAACCTGTCGGTCAATGGGGTGATCTGATACAGGGGTCTGCGCTCGGCTATCTTCTCAAACGCACGGTGAATGTAGCCTATGGTTTGCTCGGCAGAAATGATGCGTTCACCATCCAGTTCAAGGATGTTTTGAAATACACCATGGGTAGCCGGGTGCGTAGGCCCTAAGTTCAGGGTCGTGGTTTGTTTCTCGATTGAGCCTTCGGGTAATTTTATATGCTGATCACTCATAAATTCGATAATTAGAAGTAGGCACTAATACACTTTATCGTCCAAACATTTCGTCGTCTTTATCAACACGGGTTTGTTCTTCCAGCGGAAACTCTTTACGCATAGGGAAGTAATCCATTTCATCCACATTCAAAATGCGCTTCAGGTTTGGATGACCAATAAAGTTCACGCCATAAAAATCATAGGTCTCTCTTTCCATCCAGTTGGCTGCAGAATACAAGGCAGTGGCACTGTATACATCGGGTGTAGTGATGTCGGTGAACACTTTGAACCTGATACGTACATTATTGGTAAGGCTGTGCAGATGATAAACAACTGCCAGCTCACGTCCTTTATTATCGGGATAGTGTACAGCCTGCAGATCGGTCAGGAACTGGAACTTCAGCTCTTCCTCATCAAATAAGAATTGAAGTACTTTCAGATTGAGGTCTTTGGGCGCTTCAAAGGTGAGCATGCCATAAGGCTCCTGAAACTGTTGAACCTGCTCGCCAAACTTTTCAGTTAACCGCTGTTGTATGTATTCGTTCGTTAATGCCATATACCTATCCCCGTCATGTGGCGGAGGGAGATTTTAATTTAATTATTAAGACGAGATTACGGAACCATTAGCACATTAGCTAATTAGCATATTAGCTTATTGGATCCCGTAGCTCTCCATTAATTGTTTATACTTATCGCTGTTCCGGCGGCGCAGGCTTTCGTTCCCTATCAACTCCTGCACTTTCAAAATGCCATCGATAACCGCTTCGGGCCGGGGCGGGCAACCAGGTACATATACATCTACAGGAATGATTTGATCGATACCCTGTAACACACTGTATGTATCGAAGATACCACCACTGCTGGCACATGCGCCCATAGCCAGCACCCAACGGGGTTCGGCCATTTGCAGGTACACTTGTTTTACAACGGGGGCCATCTTTTTAGCAATAGTTCCCATTACCATCAGCAGATCGCACTGGCGGGGCGAAAAGCCCACACGCTCTGAACCGAAACGGGCCAGATCGTAGTGCGAAGCCATAGTAGCCATAAATTCAATTCCACAACAGGAAGTAGCAAAAGGCAGGGGCCAAATGGAGTTCTTACGGGCCAGGCCAACCACTTTATCGAGGCTGGTGGAGAAAAAACCTTCACCCATATAACCCTCAGGACCTTCCTTAACCAGTTTCACATCGGTTTGACCGTAGATATTATATTGAACAGGACGTGCCATAGAATAATTTGATAATTTGCTAATGTGCTAATTTGCTGATAAAAAATGTTACTATATTATAACAACTCACAATCTTGTAAGTTTCTGCTTTTGGTATTAAAAAACCATTAGCATATCAGCACATTATCTCATTAGCACATTGGTGTTTAGTCTTCCCACTTTAACGCTCCTTTCTTAATTATGTATATAAAGCCACACAGAAAAAATGCAATGAACATCAATACAGCACCGAACCCACTCCAACCCAGCTCTTTAAAGTTTACTGCATAGGGGTAGAAAAAGATAACCTCCACATCGAACAATACAAATAAGATCGCTACCAGGAAGTACTTAATGGCCATAGGCTGACGTGCGTCGCCATGGCTTTTAATACCACTCGTAAAGGTCTCTAACTTGTCGGCTGTATTACGTTTGGGCCCCAGCCAGTGGGTAACGCCCATCATTCCGGCAACAAAAATGATCGCGAAAATTAATTGAATAGCAATAGGGAGATACCAGAAGGAACTATTGGGATCTTGGGCAACGGTGGAAACTTGGACTTGTAACAGGTACATAATCATAACCCGTTTTGGTTTAGGGGCAAAAATAAGACAGGGTTTTATATTTTCAACTTCTTAACAGATTAAAATACAAATCCCCCCGTCAGATTTTTAAAAAATCTGTCCGGGGGGACTGAATATGATGCGTTTACTGCTTTGTTTACCGAATGTTAACGGCTATTTTTTGGCAGCTGCGCCAGATTTGGTAGCACCGGTTGTCTTTTTAGGAGCAGGGGCCGGGCTGGCTGGTTTGTTGATCAGTTTTTGCAAAGCAGGTTTAGCTGCAGTGGCAAACTGATTTGCAGGATCAATAGCCAGGATCTTTTCCACATACGCCAATGCCGCTTTAGGATCTTTTTTAGCGTCATTGGAATACTGGGCCAGGTACATATATGAGTTTATGATCTGCGATTTGAACTTAACAGAATCAAGCTTTGCAGCCATTTCTGCCAGTTTTTCGTAAGGCGCTACGGCAATTCCTGTGGTCATAGCAGTGTCCATAGCCTGTTTGGCACGGGCACACCACAAATAACCAAAGATCTGATCGGGATATTTGGTTTGATAAACACCGCAGAAAATGCTGTCGGCTGTAGTATAATTGGCTGCCTGGTAGTTAGCCATACCCCAATTATACAGGTCAGTTTGAGTAGGCTCTTTTTTCAGGCTGTAAGCAATACCCAGCCAGTTAGCTTCCTGTTTGCGATCGCCTTGTTTTTTAGCCAGTGCAGCCGCTTTGTTGATGTATTTGATCTTGTTCTCTGCAACTGTATCTTTTTCAACCGCTTTTTGCAGGTTTACAAAAGCCTGGGCTTCGCTGCCTGGTGTTTGCAGGTTGATGTTTGCCAGCTCTTCGTAGTCGGCAGACACGATATCGTCGGGATTTTGTTTAGCAAAATAGTCAGTTATGTATTTGTTGGCACAGCTCATGTCTTTGAGGGTATCGCAGGCATAGGCCACCATTTTATACATACGAGGGGCAACTTTATCCCCAAATTGGCTGATCAGGCTCAACGCTTTATCTTTTGCCTCAGCAAATTTGCCAGAAGCATAGAGGAAGTCGGTTTTCAAATATTCAACATCAGCACCCTGATCTGAATTAGCGGCAAATTTCTCCAGGTAAGGAGCCGCTTTATTTACGTCTTTGAAGTACCAGTAGTAGAATAATTCAAAGTAAGTAGGTGCATAAGCAGCATCAGCCTCGATGGCTTTATCAAAACCAGGCAGGAACATTTCGGCATTCCGCTGGGTAAGATAGATCTTGGCGATCTTGTGGTGTGCTTCGGCTAATTTGGGATCGAGACCCAGGGCTTTTGTATAAGAAGTAATGGCATTACCACCATCAATTAATTTACGGTAAGCATCGCCCATGATGATGTAAGTCTCAGGATCTTTAAATCCTTTTACCTGCGTGGCCAGGTTCAGCTTTTCGATGGCATAAGTGGCATCGCCAGCTTTTTCGTTTACGTTAGCACGGCCAATAGCATTAAAAACTTCTATGTCTTTTGCTTTTGTGAGGGAAATGGCAGTTTCAAAACGTTGGCGTGCATCGTTGGTTTTGCCTTCGCGCAGTTCTATTTCACCCATGCCAACAAGTATAAGAGGGGCATTGCCATTCGATTGCAGGGCTTTCGAATAGAGGTTTTTAGCTGCTGTAGAATCTTTCTGCTCCAGCATTGTTTGTCCAAGCCAGTATGTTGCCTCAATATTGTTCGGATTCGAAGCCAGTACCTTTTCAAAATTTTCCCTGGCACTTTTGTACCGCTCGTAATAAAAGAACTTCCTCCCCTGCTCCACACTCTGGGCAAATAGCATGTTGCTACCCAGTACAACCATGGTTACAAAACTGATGAATCGCTTGCTCATTGTAAGTCGCTATTTTTTTAAAGTTTTATAATGAATTAGGAATCCGCTGATTAAAAACTAATTAGAAATTTGCATCGGTCTTCTGTCAAACCCCATTCTCGCAGGCAATAAGTATGCCCGATAAAATATCTTCTGTCCTTTTTCGTAGATAAGAAAATTTGCAAAACCGTTGCCAAGCCCGTCGTAATTTTCCTTTAAAATATAGTAAAGGGGCCTTATCATCGGATACCTGTCTTTCGCAATGTTATATTGCACCGGATCAACGTATATGCCACTCTCCGTTTTTTGCTTACTTTCTATTTGTGCAATTTTAACTTTTTTTAGGAAACTTAGTTGCGTTGTGTCATCTTTATTCCCAATCCAACTTACGCCAAGCAGCCCTATAGCGTCTTCATTTTTAGAAACATAGTCAATTACCCCCTCGGTATTTTGCGCAGCTACGATGTTACTGCTCAAAGGTTGTCCTTTCAGCAACGAATCAACCACAAAACGCACCGTACTGGTGGCTGTTTTTCCGTCGAGCAGCATTTTGTATTTATAGCCGCTGGTGCCTTTTGCAATTGATCGAATGTCTTGCATGGAGAACAGCGTGTCCTTTACCTTATTGTTTACAATTACGGCCACTGCATCCCAGGCAAGGGCGCCGAATGCCGGTTTGTATTGCAACTTATTGGTAAGCGTACTTAACTCGGTCTCACTCAAACCTCTTGTTACAATAACCATGCGAATACTGTCAACATTCAGATCGCGCAGGCAGTCTGCCTCGGGCTTATAATTTACTATAATGTGTGCGTCGGGATGTTGTGATTCAAAAACTTTTATCTGCGAGTCAATTACCGGCTTAAAACTTTCATCCACACTTATGCGAATGGTGCCGCTGGTTGTAGTTTCCTGGGGGGGCACGGGGCCTTTCTTATGTGAGCTACATGCGGTTGCAAATAAATTAATGCAGCTGAGCATTACTAATCCCCGGAACGCCGGACGAGCTAACCCTATCCATTTCATCTTAGTATCTTCTTAGTTATCAAAGCCTGGAGAAACCTCATTTTCAATCTGTTAGTTTAATCAGATTTTAATACAGGCTGCTGCCAGATTACATGTGTCTATTGCAATTTCTGATGCAGTCTTTTAGTGGCTGCGCAGAAAAATGTGCTACTTTAAATAGTCTCTTTTTATACCGCGGTAAACCCTGAATCCGCCATACAACAAACACAGTCCACCAAAAATGTAGTTAAAAGGCGGAGTAAAAACTGCGCCCAGTCCAAACTTTTCGGCGAAGAACATTACCACGGCCATGCCGGAATAAATAAGTCCCATGCCCAGATCCATTATAGCCCGTCTGTTGATATAAGCCCTTTGTTTTTTATCGTCAAAATCCTCGTCCATGAGTACATTTTTAGGGTCCGGGCAAGATAAGAAATAAACACGTTACGAAAATCCCGGGTTTAATGACTTTATTCAAAAAATGAGATGCAGGGGCGGGGGAATTCCATAAAACGGTTTGTGGTTTGAGGTTTAGGTTTGTTGTTGGGTTTGGTAATTTCCAGGATTCAAGCCGTGAGGGCAAACTGCTGAGCCCTGCCGATTTGAGGTAAGTTGTTTTAGCGAGGCTGGAAATTGAACAACTATAAACTACAAACAACAAACTACAAACAACAAACTATCTTTGCCGGCTATGAAGATTTTAATGGTTTGCCTCGGCAATATTTGCAGAAGCCCGCTGGCCGAAGGCATTTTACAACAAAAAGCAAAACAGGAAGGACTGTCGTGGACCATCGACAGCGCCGGCACCAATGGCTACCATGTGGGCGAAGCCCCACACCATCTATCGCAAAAAGTGGCACTACTAAACGGTGTCGACATCAGCCATCAACGCGCCCGCCGGTTTACGGCTACTGATTTCAGGCAGTATGATAAAATATACGCCATGGCCGAAGATGTAATTGATGAAATGCAGCGCATTGCCCGTAAAGACTTTGACGCCACCAAAGTTGAACTACTCATGAATGAATTGCATCCCGGTAAAAATATGGATGTGCCCGACCCCTGGTATGGCACCGAACCCGGATATCATGAAGTGTACGCCATGATCGACAAAGCGTGCGATAAGATCATTGATAAATATCGAATACTGAATGACGAACGCCGAATGTAGAAGTAAGTATTCAATTCAACATTTAATAATAGCGAGTTTAAAAAATCAGGTAACTATAAATGTCTAAACCATCATTACCACAGGGTACAAGAGACTTCGGACCAGAGGTGGTTCGCAAACGACAATATATTTTCAATACCATTCGCAATGTATTTGAACTGTACGGTTTTCAACCACTGGAAACACCAGCCATGGAAAACCTGGAAACCCTTATGGGCAAATATGGCGAAGAGGGCGATAAACTCATCTTTAGAATTCTTAATAACGGCCTGCCCAAAAAACCGGAAGAGGCCCGCACGAATTTTGAAAAAGTACTGGAAGGAAAAAATGTAGAAGGTATTACCGAACGCGCACTCAAATACGATCTAACCATTCCGTTTGCACGCTATGTGGCCATGAACCAGGGGCAACTCACTTTTCCCTTTAAACGCTACCAGATACAACCGGTTTGGCGTGCCGACAAACCACAACGTGGCCGCTACCGCGAATTTTACCAATGCGATGCCGATGTGGTGGGCAGCAAATCACTGCTAAATGAAGTGGAGCTCGTTAATATTTATAACGAAGTATTCAACCAACTGGGACTAACCGGTTATGAACTTCGCATCAATAGCCGTAAGATCCTGGCCGCCCTGGCAGAATTTTGTGGCGGTATGGAAAAAATGGTTGACATTACCATCGCTATCGACAAACTCGATAAAATAGGCATTGATAAGGTTAAAGAAGAACTGGCGCAACGCGGTTTGAACGAAGCACAAATAGCCACTATTGAAAAGTACCTCAGCATCGATGGCAGCAATGAAGAAAAGCTGCAACAGATTGCTGCATTGCTCGGTCACCTTGAAACCGGTAAAAAGGGTATTGAAGAATTGGAATATGTGAACAGCCAGGCCGGTATCGGCAACCTCATCATCGACTTTACTCTTGCCCGCGGCCTTAACTATTATACCGGCATCATTTTCGAAGCCAAAGCCCCTGCTACCGTTAAAATGGGCAGCATTGGCGGCGGCGGCCGTTACGATGACCTCACAGGGCTGTTTGGCGTACCCGATATCCCCGGCGTGGGCATTAGTTTTGGGGTCGACAGGATCTATGATGTGCTGGAAGAGCTTAAATTGTTTCCCGAGGGCGTATATACCGGCACCCAGGTGCTGTTCTTTAATTTAGGCCCCGCAGAAAGCAGCGCCGCCTTTACAGCCATGCAATCGCTACGCAAACAGGGCATTAGGTGCGAATTATACCACGAGCAGGCCAAAATGGACAAACAGTTCAAGTATGCCGAAAAGAAAAATATTGGTTTTATTGTAATTATTGGCAGTCAGGAAATACAAAATAATACGGGCGTTGTAAAAAATCTAAAAACCGGCGTCCAGGAAACGGTGGCACTTGCCAACCTTAGTAATAAATTGTTTATTTGAGCTCTATTTCTAAACAAACCCATGATATGCAACGAAACCGAATAAGCCTGATATTACTTACAGTCGTAATATCAGGTATCGTATCCTGCAAAAGCAACAAAACAGGTATAGCCATACCCAAAGATGCTTCTGTAGCTGTACATGTAGACGTTAAATCCCTTACCTCTAAAGTGAGCTGGCAGGAAATTCAGCAAACAGAATGGTTTAAAGAGGTTTATAACAACGAAACCGATTCATTTGCCCGCAAAACCCTTGAAAACCCGGCCGGCACAGGTGTTGATCTTCAGGGCGACCTGGCCTTCTTTATGAAACAACGCGGCCAGGGTGGTTACCTGGTAGTTGAAGGCGGCTTAAAAGACGCTGCTGCTTTTGAAAAGTTTGCCACTGAAGTTAACAAAGGCGGTAAAGTAGTTAAGAATGGCGATGTTAGCGTACTTAACACCGGCCTTAAAAGCCTGGTAAGCTGGACCGCCAACCGTTTTGTGTATATCGCCGATATGCCTATGCCCAATGCATACGCCAGTATGGGTAGAGGCAATGGCGACGAACCTTTCGCATTTAAAACCGACAGCTTACAAAAGTTTGCGGTTGAGTTGTTCGACCTGCCCGGTAAAAACAACCTGGCAAACGACGAACGTTTTGCATCATTGTTAAAAGAAACCGGCGATGTTCATTACTGGGTAAATGCCGAACAATATGGCAACAGCCTCGGCGGCTTATTATCAATGGTTAAGTTAAGCGTGTTGTTCGAAGGCAATGCCTACGGTACAACCGTTAACTTCGACAATGGTAAGATCACCTTAAAGTCAAAGGCATGGTACAATAAGCAACTGACAGAGCTGATTAAGAAATACGGTGGTGAAAAAGTAAGCGAAGCAACCATCAACCGCATTCCTTCAAAAAATGTATTAGCAGCATTTGCATTTAAATATAAACCCGAAGGTTTCAAAGAACTGATGAAATTGCTGGGCGTTGATGGTTTTGTAAACAGCGCATTAAGCAGCGTAAATTACAGTACCGACGAGTTTGTGAAAGCAACCAAAGGCGATGTGCTTATTTCAGTAACCGATCTTGAAGTAAAAGCACGCTCATATGGAGAAGCATCTCAGGATATGCCAACCATACCTGAACCAACTGCAAAAGTGTTGTTTGCTACTTCGGTAAATGACAAACCTTCTTTTGACAAACTGTTTGGTATTATACAATCAAAGTCGCAGGAGCTTGGCAACTTTACAAAAGATATCCACTTCCAATTGAACAACGATTGGTTTGCGGTAAGTAATTCACCCGAGCAGGTAAATGGCTTTTTAAGTGGTGGCAATAGCAATTTAGACTTTGCCAAACGTATTAGCGGTAAATCATTTGGCGGTTATATTAATGTACAACAGATCCTGAAATCAACTTCACCTTTGGCTACCGATAGCAGTGCCAAAGCAGCGTTGGATGCCTCAATCAATATGTGGCAGGATATCTATATGCTTAGCAGTGGTACAGAAAATGGCGCTTACACCGGTGAAGCAGAAATTAACCTGGTTGACAAAAGCACCAACAGCCTGAAGCAACTGAACAAATATATTGATACTATTGTGAAATTGACGCGCAGCAAACGCAGCCCTTACGATGCACAGGTAAAAGTTAGCGACCCGGCTTCCATGAGCATGGCCGCGCTTGAACCAGCTTTACACTAGTATTAATTATATTACACAACATTAGGAACAAGCCTGCTCACCGGAACACTACCAACGGGCAGGCTTGTTGTTTGAATTAAAGTAATCACCGGCCAACATGCAACTTCAATTACAGCAACTCTTACCGGTTTATTTCGACGAAAGTCAACGCAACAATTCTGAGGTGTGGCGAAAGGACCTGACTTTCAACAAAGGTGAGTATGTAAAGATCGTAGCCCCTTCGGGCAGCGGTAAATCATCGCTCATGCACTTTTTGTATGGCCTGCGCAATGAGTATAACGGTAACATTGTTTATAATAATAACGATGTGCGAAAGTATACTGCAGAAGACTGGGCCGGCTATCGAAAAGACCATGTGAGCATTGTTTTCCAGGACCTGCGTTTGTTTCCCGAGCAAACTGTTTATGAGAATATAGAGTTGAAGAGACAACTGAATCCCTTTCACCCTGCAGAAAAGATAAAGGAAATGACGGAGCGCCTGGGCATTGGCAGCAAGTTGAATAACAAAAGCCGTATTTGCTCGTATGGCGAACAGCAGCGTGTTGCCATCATTCGCGCATTAATGCAGCCCTTCGATTTCCTGTTGCTCGATGAACCATTCAGTCACCTCGACGATAAGAACTCGCAGAACGCGATGCAATTGATGCTGGAGGAAGCCAGATTGCGCAATGCCGCCATCATCTTTGCCGATCTTGAACGCATTGACTTTTTCCCGTACACCCGATTGTTTCATTTGTAATCTTTTCCCGTGTCAGTATCATTTAAACCCATTCGCACTTTATTGCAAACCGGTACCAACACCGGTTCGCGCTGGTTCTCTTATATTGGTTTAGGCATTGGCGTATTGCTGTTGTTGTGCTCTATTCAAATGTACATCAACATACAGCAGTTGTTAGGTGGCGAAACCCAACGTAAAGAAGGTTACGATTTCATTTCGATATCGAAGACCATAACCAACGAGACCATGGGCCAGCTGGAAAAGAACCTGTTCAATGAAAATGATATAAAAGACATAAGCAATAAACCCTTTGTTCAGGGCGTATCGCCGCTTACCGCCAACCGCTTCAGGGTACAGTTAAGCGCCGGCGATATCATTCCTTTCAGTACCGATATGTTCCTTGAGTCGCTGGATGATAAGTTCATTGATACAGTACCGCCCAACTTTAACTGGAAAGAAGGGCAGGATTATGTGCCCATCGTTTTTTCCAGCGATTTCCTGGAAATATACAATGTGTTTGCACCCGGTTATGGGTTACCGCAACTGTCTGAAAGCACCGCATCGCAGGTAATGGTATATATAACCTGTTTCGGACCAAATGGAGAAAAACAAACCTTCCGCGCCTCTATAGTAGCGCTTAGCGATAGGGTTAACTCTATTATTGTTCCTAAAAACTTTCTCGACTGGGCCAATAAAAAGTTCGGTAATACAACCGATGTAAAAGCAAGCCGCTTATACATAAAAACCCAGGATGCCAACAATCCCGAGTTCCTTTCTTACCTGCAACAAAAGAATTATAAAGTAAACAAGGACAAAACAAAATTCGGCCGCGTTAAACAGGTGCTGCAAGGCATCTTTAGCGGACTGGGTATTTTCGGTTTACTGGTGGTTATACTGGCATTAATGCTGTTCTCCTTTTATTTGCAGCTAATGATAGCGCGCAGTAAAGACAACTTACAATTATTGCTTATGCTTGGTTATTCGCCCAACTGGCTTAGCAAAAATGTATCGAAGCAATTTATTCCGGTATATATAATGGTTGTGCTGTTTGCATTGGTGCTTACCGAAGGCATGCAATGGGCCTTTCACCATTTCGCAATGTTCGATAGGCCCGAACTATCGTCAATGCTTCACTGGGCAGTTCTTTCCACTGCCGTATTTTTAATTGGGTTATCGCTGTTGACCAATTACCGAATGGTAAAGAAGTTATTATATAAACTGGTGTAGAAAATTCAATAGCCGTATTTAGTTTTAAATGCGGCTAATTCTTCTTCATTCAACCGCTTTAGCAAATATGTTTGGTTGCCATCGCGGTCAGCTTCAACAAAAGGCACCTTTTGATAATAGAACTGCTGTAATACCTGGCATAAAATAAACGTATGCTTTTCGCTATTTAAATAATAACGGCAACCAACGTCTCTTCCATCTATAGTAAACGATACATAATTCAACGTGCCATCTGAGGTTTGATAGAACCTGCTTTTGCCTTCAGAATACCTGAGCCCCGCATAGGAATGTATAACAAACTTCAGGTCCTTTACTTTCTCTATCTCATACTCCACCTCTCCTATTTTAATAGTTGCAGGAGTTATTATCAACTTCGTTTTTGATAAAATGTAAGGCTGTATATTACCTTTCTTGATAGCGAACATTATTATTCCTGCTACAACGGCCAGTATAAATAAAACACTGGCAGCTTTAACAAAACCGGTAACGCCCAATATTAATGCGCCTATTACCAACCCCAGCACAGTTGCGCTGCCCAGCTTTACAGTTTTGTCGGTATTCTTTACAATTATAAAAGTGCTAAACTCCATTAACCAATTTGTTTTAAATGATGCTCCATGTGCTCAACATAATCTATGGCAAGCCACTCAAGTGTTTTTGGATCACCAGAAGGAGTGATCACAGTATAAAGCAACTTATCTGCAGGTATAGTACTGATAATGTTTAGTATTTGCTTATTCAATCCACTCCATAATTGCAGTAAATGCGCCAACGGTAACTGCTGGTACCGGTTAATTACCACCAGTTCATCCTGGTTGTAACGTATAACGGTATATGGTTGTGGAAAGTATTGGGTATCGGTAAAACGCTTCAGGTTATTTATAGCAGAATCTATAAGATGGCCCAGTATTTCCTGTTTCGACCATTTGCCCGGGGCGGGCTTTTGTAACAGTACATCGGTAGAGAATTGTTTAAAATGTTCAGGTACTTCCTGAATATGTTTTTCTAATTGCAGTAAAGCAGTTTGCAGGTTCATAATGATATGGTTTGAACCTGCAAACTAGGGAATTTAGATACAAGTTGCTTAATTGGCCATCTTTGTTATTTTATTACCACTAACCCTGTATTTTTCATAACTGTTTTTATAAGCTGTGATCGTATTGTTATTGAAGTTCACAAACTGGTATTCCAAAGGCAGCACTATATTTTTGTTATATACATCAACTATTCCATATTTACCATCCTTACCGGCAATTACTAAAAATGAATTCAGGTACTGCAGGTCATCATAAACAAACGGCACTAATATATTCCCGTTCATTTCAATCATTCCGTACCTGCCATTCTTAACAGCAATGATGGCGTTCCCGAAAACTTCCGGGTCTTCAATATAACTACTGACGCCGATCAGATCATCATAAATAAAATCAAAGAGGGGCTTACCGGTCGCAGCATCTACAATTGCTTTTTTGCCATCTCTGGTAGCCAGCAGATAAGAAATGTTGTAATTCTCTCCTGTGATCATCTGTTCCAGGGCATCGTATTCAACAGGTAAAATTAGATTTCCGGTACGGCCAATAAAACCATATCTATTATTCTTCTTTAGCAGGAAATAATTTCCCTTATTAACAATCTCATCATATTCCATGGCAAGTACCGGTGCCCCCTGAGTTGTCACCATCCCTGTTTTATTATTATTTGTAACCTTCACCATATTGAATCCCGCAGCCTCAACCATGTCATACCGGGCCGGCAATACAACACCGCCGTTGGGTCCAAATAACCCATACTTTCCGTCTTTTGCGCCAATAAAATATGTTTCTGGAGCAATGGCGTCCTGCAGCACCTCATATTCGAACGGAATGATCTCTTTTCCTGTCAGGCTAAGCACCCCCCTCTTACCATTGAGTTGAGCCACAGCGTATGCATTTTGAAAATTAATTTGTAAATATGTGTACCAGTTAGAAAATGCCTGCGCCCCGCTCATGTCAACCATGGAATAACGATTATTTTTCTCCACTTTTACCAGGTTCGCTGACAACACCTCCATTCTGTCATATATGAACGGTATCACCATTTTACGGGTCACCAAATTCATCACACCTATTTTACCACCTTTTCCTATTTCAAGAAGAAAATCTGAATATCTTCCCTTACTTATATAATCATACAGGAATGGCACTATGCTTTCATTCCGGGCATTAATAACACCATACCGGCTATCTTTTTTTACAATATAATACACCGCATCGTCTATTGTCAGGGAACCAAGATCACTATAAATGCAGGGAATTGTTATCTGCCCTTTTGTATTCATAACGCCCCATTTTGAATTCACCTTTACCGGCACATAATCGCTTGAATTAAAAGAAAAACTCCTTTCGAATATAAATGGCGTTATATTTTTTCTGGAAACATATTCAAGCAGGGCAAACCGCATGTTGTCACCATTTCCCACGCTGGCAACGATGAGGTTTTTTTGAGGATGGCTGTCAAGAACAGTATACGGCTCTGCAGCCAGTTCCTTTTCAACAACCGGCTTCTTTGTTTGGGCATGAATAAAAAAAGTACTTAATAAACCAAAAACAAGTAAACATTTTCGCATAGGGTACATTTATTGAACACCAAAAATAGAAATTCATTTTTCGCATGCAAGTAAACGTGTGTTAAATAAATGCGGAAGTTACCCTCGGCCTAATATTTCTTCCGGCGGTTCATCTTGATAAATTGCTTATTCACAAATTCCCTGTTAAATGTTTCTTTTACAGTCAGCCGAACGCCATCTTGCCGCCATCGATCGGCTAGCTCGCATAACGTAATATAATCAGCGTAGTTACGCAAATGGAACTCATAATCGTAGGCAACACCTTTATAACTTATCAGTAGCTCATTATTTATACCGTATGATGTTTGGGGCGTTAACAACCCTTCGCGCCTGATGCCATAAATAAACCCATCGTAGGCATTTACATGCAATTCAATTGCAATATCCTGAATGGGAAATTTTTGTTTGCCTACTTTTATGAGTGATGGAGCAAGTGTAAGAAAACGGTTATCGAGCGCCCTGAAGTTAAAGACCGTTTTTTTTGAAACAGCAGCATATACCAGGGGAATGGCCCATAAACATAATGCCAGCCATATAATATACATGGGAAGCCAGTCGCTTGTGAACAGGCATATAATGAACATGCTTATTATATACAATACAACGAGAAACCGCGCGTACGGATTGTATTTATATATCAGCGTGGTTAGTTCTGTTTCCCGCATAAATTATTCCCTGGGGTATGAAAAAATTAGAGCCCTTCATACACAATGGCGCCCCCCTGCCCTACTCCTACACACATGGTAGCAAGCCCGTATTTGGCGCCCCGCTTTTTCATTTCATGCACCAGCGTAGCAGATATACGAACACCGCTGCAACCCAGCGGGTGGCCAATGGCAATGGAGCCACCATTCACATTTACTTTGTTAGCATCCAGCTTCAGGTCCTGCATACAGGCAATTGATTGGGCGGCAAAAGCTTCATTCAATTCAATCAGGTCGAGGTCGGCAGCTGTTAGCCCTGCCCGTTGTAATGCCTTTTGGCTGGCCGGCACTGGGCCAATACCCATAATGGCCGGATCAACGCCGGCAACGGCCATCGAAACTATACGGGCCAGGGGTTTAAGGTTATATTTCTGCACCGCCTCTTCACTGGCCAGCAACATGGCGGCAGCGCCATCATTGATGCCCGATGAATTACCAGCGGTAACGGTGCCATCTTTTATAAACGCCGGACGTAATGAACTTAGCTTTTCAAGCGAAGTACTGCGTGGTGGTTCGTCTTTTTCAAGAAAGATCTTTTCATCCTTACCACCAAAGATCTCTACCCCACTGATCTCTTCTTTCCATCTGCCTTTGGCCAGCGCAGCAAAATATTTTTCCTGGCTTTGCAGGGCAAACTCATCCTGGGCCTGGCGACTTACGTTCCATTGTTTGGCAACGTTTTCGGCTGTTTCACCCATGGAGTAAGGGTAGTATTTATCGGTAAGTTTTTTATTGGGAAAACGCCAGCCAATGGTACTATCAACCATTTCGGGGGTACGATTCCAGGCGCCGGAAGATTTAAGTTGTACAAAAGGGGCGCGGGTCATGCTTTCTACACCACCGGCGATCATCAGATCACCATCGCTACACATGATAGCGCGGGAAGCATCCATAATAGCCTGTAAACCCGATGCACATAAACGGTTTACGGTGTTACCGGGTACGGTTACAGGTAAACCAGCCAACAGGGCCGCCATGCGAGCCACATTGCGGTTGTCTTCCCCCGCCTGGTTGGCATCGCCGGCAATTACATCTTCAATAGCATTTACATCTATGGAGGCGTTGCGTTGTAGTAATGATCTTATCACATGGGCCAGCAAGTCGTCGGGACGAATAGTACTTAATGCGCCACCATATTTGCCTATAGGTGTTCTAACCGCATCTATGACATATACTTTCTTCATATAGTTTTGTTATTTGAGCTCGTATTTTGCGTTCGCAAAGTAAGATTTTATTAAAAACTTTAGTTATTAAAACAAATACAGGCACTTAGGCAACCAAATTTCCTCTAACTATTTATGAAGAACTTACTTTACCGCATCTACATACCAAACCCTTTTGGCATATGGCAAAACATATAGCTTTATTATCATTTATCTGCCTGTTGCTTTCATGCAGTGATCACAATAAACCTGACTATGCCAGCCTGATAAAAGGCGATTGGCTGGGTCAAAAAACAAGCGAAGGTTTTGAACATGATCAAACTGAGTTTTTATCGTTTGAAGATTCCGTGTGCCGTACCCCTTATACGTTTGATGCTATAAAATATGAAATTGAGAAAGACACTTTATACCTGCTAAGCGAAGAAGATAAAGCAAGGGGGCGGAATAAATTTACCATTGTAAAACTCACTGCAGATTCCCTCGTTTTATTATCAGGAAAAAAACAGCAGAACACCATAAAATATTCCAAAATACATTCTCACAATAACATTACTCCTACCACTATCTATTTTGCCGATCCCAAAAGGTACCTTGAAATAGACAGCAACCGGAATATTCGCGTTTATGACCTGGGGCAAAGCGAAATAAACACAGGCTATAAAGGTACGCTTGATAAAGATGTATATAACTCTATTTTGAATAAGGTCAGAAACCTACCGGTTGATTCTTTAAAAGAAAACTATGCAGCCTCCTTGTGCTGTAATGGATTTTCCTTTGCTGTTGCCATTAAGCATGGCAATACGATCACCCGTTCAATTGCTTGTGGTAACGACCAGGAGCCAAATGAATTACATCTACTATTTGCCCAATTATTACACTTACCTCGGGAAGTTAGCTTACAGCCCGACTCTTCAGTAAATTGGGAGAATTATGCTCTGGCGCCGTTTTATACAGATAGTGTCATAATGATGCCACCTAAAATTGTTAAATAACGATCCTAACCTTACACATTGAAACACCTTGTATCATTAGCAATCCTGTGTATCTTTTTTTCCTTCCGCCCTCAATCAAAAAGGAAGATTAACAAACCACATACAATTGACATTCAAGAAAATACCCTTATTAATTAAAGCTGGTAAACACATCATTAGCTAATCCGCTACCACATTTGTACCTTTGCACCATGTTAAAAACGGCGAACAAGAACATAAGGCAGCTAAGCCTCAGTGAGTTAGAACAATATTTTGAAACCCTGGGCGAGAAGAAATTCCGCGCCAAACAGGTGTACGAGTGGATCTGGCTGAAACAGGCCCATTCTTTTGAGGCGATGACCAACCTTAGCAAGGACCTGCGCGCCAAGCTGACCGAAAATTTTTCTTTGCCGGCTTTAACCGTTGACGCCACGCAATACTCTGCCGACGGTACTATAAAATCGCGTTTTCGCACCGTTGACAAACACCTGGTTGAAGGTGTGCTGATACCTACCGACGAACGCAAAACTGCCTGCGTTTCTTCTCAAATAGGCTGCTCGCTGAGCTGCAAATTCTGCGCTACCGGTTATATGGACCGCAAACGCAATCTTGAATTTGATGAGATCTACGATGAAGTAGTGCTTATTAACCAGCAATGCGAACGCGTATACAATAAAAAGCTAAGCAATATTGTGTTCATGGGCATGGGCGAACCCCTGCTGAATTACAAGAACGTAATGCATGCCATCGAGCGCATTACCTCACCCGACGGCCTGGGTATGAGCCCCCGCCGCATCACCGTTTCTACTGCTGGTGTTGCCAAAATGATAAAACAACTGGGCGATGATCAGGTACGTTTCAAACTGGCGCTGTCGCTGCATGCCGCCAATGATACCAAGCGCAATGAGATCATGCCAATTAATGAAACCAATAATCTTAAAGCGCTGATAGAGGCCCTGAACTATTTTTATAAGAAAACAGGGAACGAGATCACCTTCGAATATATTCTCTTCAAAGACTTCAACGATAGTATAAAGGATGCAGATGAACTGATAAAGATTTATCGTCAGGTGCCTGCCGACCTGGTGAACATCATCGAGTACAATCCCATTGATGCCGCCCGTTTCGAAAAACCCGAGGAAGAAAGGGTAAACGAGTTTATGGCTTACCTCGAAAAACATAAGGTAAACGCACGCTTACGCAGGAGTAGAGGTAAAGACATTGATGCTGCTTGCGGACAGCTTGCGAACAAAGATCAGCTGTAACTTATTTTTTAAACTGGGAGAAAAGGTTGTCAAACGTAACAACTGCCCAAAGAGCGTGTGCGTCATCGAAATCTTTTCCGTTGGCCCGCTGCTGATATATATTGAGGTAGGCAAATGAAGTTTTGATATTCTTTACAACCTCCAGCGAAAAGCCGGCCGAGGCCCTGTTCTGGTCAAACATGTTTGCATTGTTCTTAACCGCTTTGCCAAACTGCACCAACACTTCATCTCCAATAAAAAACGAAACCGGCTTGTCGTTGCGTAATATGCCTTTAACCGGCTTTTCTAACCGGGCCATATAACGTAATCGCCAGTTGGGTATATACACATCGTTGAAGTTTATATCTCGCCTGCGGTATTCAACAGTAAATCGGTTCGAAAAATTAACAACCCTGCCTTTTAACTCCTGCTCTAACCGGGCGCTGAACCTGAACTCCTTTACGCCAGGCGCATCAACATCTTCAGCTTTTGTAAGAAAAGCATAGGAGTCAAAATAACCAATAGGCGACAGATATAACTTAAGGCTTTTATTGATCCTGTAGTTCAACCAAAACCATACACTATTATAATGAAGCGCACCAAAGATGCTCTTGTGCCCGGGTATGTTTTGCGTTCTTTTCTGCACAAACAGCTCCCACTTCCATTTGTCATTAATGCGGTCGGCCAAAATAACTCTGCCCCAGAATACGCCGTGTTGCCGGGTAGTTTGGCCAAAAGTTTTAATAGATACTACTGTGAATACTAATAGAATTAATTTCTTTCCCCTGTGCATGATGCGCAAATTTACCTTAACATTTTCACAACCCGTTCATCCGGCAATTTTACCATCTACGAACAATTTCTTACAAGCATTAAACCCGCCGCCACGGCGGCCGTCTATGATTCTGTAAAAAGGATATTTTAACAAACCCTGCCGAAGGATAAAACCTTTACCCGGCATCTAAAAAGAAAAATCAGAAAATATGAAAAAAGCATTTATAGGATTGGCATTTGCCGCGTTGATAGCTACAGGTGCATTTGCACAGGATCAATCGAATGGCCTGGCAGAACGTCCTAAAGGCCATCACCGTGGTGGTGTGAATATGGAACAGCTGAACCTAACCGATCAGCAAAAGACCGAGATGAAGGCCATCAATGAAGATTACAAACAACAAATGACCGATCTGAAAAAGAGCGAGGACAAAATAACCGTTACAGAGTGGAAAAGCAAAATGGCCACCATACGTAAAGACCATCACGAAAAAGTACAAAAAGTACTTACCGATGATCAAAAGGCGAGCCTGAAAAAGATGATGCATGAACGTAAGTTCGAAATGCATAAACACGGTGGCCGTCGTAACCTGGAACGTATGAAGAAAGAACTGAACCTTACCGATGACCAGGTTACCGCTTTAAAGAAGAACCATGAAAGCCTGGCACAAAAATTTAAAGCAATAAGAGAGGATAAGAACCTTACAGAAGATCAAAAGAAAGCTGAGCTGAAAGAATTTAAGAGACAACAGCACGAAAGCCTGAAATCGATCCTTTCTGCCGAGCAGTTACAAAAACTGGAACAGCAGAAGAAAGACCATAAAGGTCATAAACATCACGGGCAACAAACGCCTGTTCAATCATAAAGGTTACGCTGTTATAATTGAGGCTCTCCCCCCACTAAGTCGGGGGAGAGTTTTTTTATTTGTACCTTTGCCGTTCACTACTGTTGAAAAACAGCAAACTACTACACATGGCACAAGGATTTAAGAAATTTATGGGCAAAGGCGACAGCGGCGCCAAAAAGAAAGAACGCATCCGTCAGGAGAAGAAAAAGATCCGCAAAGAAACCAACGAATACTTCGAAAAGAAGAAACAGGAAGCCCGGGAAGCCCGCGCCCAGGGCCAGGCTGGTGGTTTTCAGTCTCAAAGAGGAAGAGATGAACATGCAGGGAAAAGAGCCGAAAGCAGAGGCGCAGAGGCAAAAAGACCACAAGGCAAAGAGGCACCAAAGCAACGAGGCAACGAGAAAGCCACAAGCTTCAAGCCACAAGCCGCAAGTAATACGGCCAAAGGCCCAAAGCCAAATACAGGAAAAGCTCAAAAAGCGGGTACCCAACAACAAACCACAAACCATAAACCACAAACTGCTAAATCGGGAACCCAACCGGAAACTGGTAACCAGAAACCGGCAACTGGGGTCATGCCTCTCAACAAATTCATCGCCCATGGGGGTATTTGTTCCCGTCGCGATGCAGTTGAGCTGGTAAAGGCAGGTAAGGTGATCGTAAACGGCCAAAAGATCCTTGAACCGGGGCATAAAGTATCTGACAAAGACGATATAAAAGTGAACGGTAAAAAGTTGTTCATTCGACGCAATCTCGTTTACATTTTACTTAACAAACCCAAAGACTTTCTCACTACTACCGAAGACCCGCAAGGCCGTAAAACGGTAATGGACATTATAAAAAACGCTACCGAAGAACGCGTATATCCCATTGGCCGGTTAGACCGTAACACCACTGGTGTGCTGTTACTCACCAACGATGGCGAGCTGGCGCAAAAATTATCGCACCCCAGCTATGAAATAAAAAAGATCTACGAAGTAAAACTCGATAAGCCCCTTATAAAAAAGGATTTCGATACTATTCTGAATGGCATCACCCTCGAAGATGGTTTTGTTTCGCCCGACTCACTGGCTTATGCTGATTCAAAAGATAAAAGTGTTATCGGTATAGAGATCCACAGCGGCCGAAACCGCATCGTTCGCCGCATATTTGAACATATGGGGTACGATGTTCGCAACCTCGACCGGGTTATGTATGCCAACCTCACCAAGAAAAATGTAGACAGAGGCAAATGGCGCTTCTTAACCGAAAAAGAAGTACGCCTGCTGAAATACCTGAACGCCTCTTATACAAAAAACAAAACCGTTACACGTGGTTAAAGTATCGCCGGAGATCATTTTAGAGAACGAACATTTTATTGTAATAAATAAACCGCCGGGCCTGTTAAGTATTCCCGATCGCGAGGGAAAAGAAATTTCACTAAAACAACTGTTGCAACAGAAGTACGGTGAAATATTCACCGTTCACCGCCTCGATCGCGAAACCAGCGGCATCATTCTATTTGCCAAAGATGCGGAAACACATAAGTTCCTGTCGCAGGCATTTGAAGAAAGAACTGTAGAGAAGTACTATGTAGGTATTGTTACCGGCACCCTGCCCGATAAACAAAAGACCATCGATGCCCCTATTACCGAAAACATGGTTAAACGGGGTGTTATGATCATTCATAAAAGAGGCAAACCCGCCATTACCGATTATACAGTGCTGGAAGAATTTGGTAAATACTCATTCTTACAATTCCAGATACACACCGGCCGCACCCACCAGATAAGAGTGCATATGCAATACCTCGGTCACCCATTGGTGTGCGATGAATTGTATGGCGATGGGCTACCTATAAAGCTGTCATCATTCAAACGTAAAAATTATAACCTGTCGAAGAACGAGGAGGAAGAAAAACCCATTCTGGCAAGAACAGGTTTACATGCGCAACGTTTACATTTTACCGATATGCATGGTAAAGAGTATGATGTGCAGGCCGAAATGCCGAAGGATATGCGGGCGTTGTTGCAGCAGTTAAGAAAAAATAGTTAACAAGTTAACAGGTTGACAAGTTAACAGGGTGGAATAATCGAAATTGTGACAAATAGAATGATTAGGTTTAAAAGATGATAAAATTGATGGAGGTGATAAAGGGCTTTTGATTCGCCAACCAATTGCGCATAGGTCCTTTATCAACATCATAAACTCTTTCACCTTTTCAACTTGTATTTTCCTTGTCAACTTGTTAACGTATCAACCTGTCAACTACTTATAAACCACCCCATCCTTCATCACAAAAGTTACTTTACCCATAGCCTGAATATCTTTAATAGGGTCTCCATCCACAGCAACAATATCGGCCCACTTTCCTTTTTCAATACTGCCTGTTTTATCTGCAATACCAATTAGGTCTGCAGCGGCAACAGTGGCCGATTGAATAGCTTCCATTGCGGGCATACCAGCCTCCACCATATATACAAATTCCAACCAGTTCTTACCATGAGCGTACACACCGGCATCGGTGCCAAAGGCGATCTTCACACCGGCCTTATATGCTTTACCAAAAGTGCTTTGTATTTTAGGACCAATGGCCAATGCTTTAGGCGTTACCAAGGCTGGGTAATAGCCGGGCTTTTTTGCTGAGTCTGCAACCGACCTACCTGCCGTGATCGTTGGTACATAATAAGTGCCGTGTTGTTTCATAAGCTGCATCACTTCCTCATCCATCAACGTGCCATGCTCAATGCTGTTCACACCAGCCCTTACAGCCCGCTTCATAGCTTCGGCGCCATGGCAATGCGCAGCTATTTTAAAACCATTGTCACGGGCCGTTTCTACAATGGCTTTTATCTCTTCTTCGGTAAACTGCGGGTTCTCGCCACTCTTGGCAACGCTTAAAACGCCACCAGAAGCCGTTATTTTGATCAAATCGGCGCCATCCTTATAACGTTGCCTTACGGCCTTACGGCATTCGTCGGGCCCATTGGCCACGCCAGCCGCGGGGCCGGGGTCACCCATCAAATCGTTGCGAAAGCCATTGGTGGGGTCGGCATGGCCACCTGTAGTTGCAATAGACTTACCTGCTGTATATACACGGGGGCCTTTCGCCAGCTTTTTATTGATGGCATTCCTTAAAGAAATATTCACGCCCGTACCACCCAGGTCGCGTACTGTGGTAAACCCTGTCATTAAGGTACGCTCAGCAAATACCGCCGATTGAAAAGCATAGTCGGCCGGGTTGAAGGTAAAAGTTTCCATATACCGGGTGGGGCTTGTCTCATGCTCCAGGTGCACATGACAATCTATTAAACCGGGCATTACTGTTTTTGACTTAAGATCAACCACCTTATCGGTACCGGCAGCTTTACTATAACCAGCCTGCACATCGGTAATGGTATTGCCTTCTATTATAATGGAATATTCGTTCAGTACCAGTCCTTTGGTAACATCTATCAATTTTCCGCAGTGTAATATGGTGCGTTGTGAAAGCAGCAGCAATGGGCTGCAGATGAATAATATAAGCAGTAGTTTCTTCATGTGACGAATTTCTATGAAGATAAAACATTTAGGCGCCTCCATGACCATGAATAGAAAAAGAGCTGCCAAAATACCGGTAAACGACCAGCGCAGTAATGGTATTCCCTGCATCAGATTTAAGGTTTATAGATTATAAGCGAAAACTAACACCCATAAGAAATGACTTTAATGGCAGTACACCGTTTCTTCACGTAAAACCATCTAAACCCCATGCGTAAGGTTGCCCTGTTAACCTGGCTGTTTATATTGCTTGCAATCATCGTTAGGGTGTTCTGGCAATATGAACTGGTATACAGCTTACCCACGCCCGTTCCCAATAACTACCGGGTTATTGATCCGGGAACTCCAATCGACGTAAGTCATATACTTCCCCTAAAAAAAGATAAACCCGTATTGCTTCACTTTTATAACCCCGATTGTCCCTGCTCGCGATTTAACATCCCCCATTTTAAATCGCTGGTCAATCAATTTGGCAATAAAATAACGTTTGCCATTGTTCCGGTAACCGCAAAAGAATTGACGGCTCATGATATCCTGAAAAAGTTTGATCTGGATATTCCGGTAATATTCGATACTGCCCTGATGACTGCCTGCGGCGTATATTCTACTCCCCAGGCTGTTCTCCTTGACACTAACCGGCAATTATATTTTCGGGGAAACTATAACAGAACCCGGTATTGTACAGATACCAAAACCGAATATGCCCGAATGGCTATAAATAAATTGTTACAGAACAATGCAGCTATCATTTTTGATCAGTTTGCTTTAAAAGCATACGGCTGTCAATTACCCAAATGCTCCAAATGAAAAAAAATAATTACCTAAGCGATTTTTCAGAAACAGCCATTCAAAAACTGTCTGTAAAAGAAAAGTCTGATCAGTTAATGAACTACTTCCTGATCAGCTTCTTCATAGGGGGCATTCTGCTGGCATTCTTTTATGATACCTGGCTGATCGCTGTGAGTGTGGGTGGACTATCACTAATTGCCTATTATTCTGCAAAGATCATCTTACCAGATTCAAACCTTTATCAATATGTGTTAAGCGTAGTACTGGCCCTTTTTATGGCCCAATACATTTACCAGATGCACGGCATGTTTGAAATGCACTTTTTCGCTTTTATCGGCAGCGCTATTCTAATAACGTATCAAAACTGGAAACTGCAAATTCCCATTTTGATCGTTGTAGGCTTGCATCATGCCATATTGGGTTACTTACAGAATATAGGTTACGCTCAGGTGTATTTTTCACAGCTCGAATTTTTTGATATTACTACATTTACCATTCATATTATACTGGCCGGTATTATTTTCTTCACCTGCGGCCTTTGGGCTTACCAGCTAAAAAAATACAACGAAAAACATTTGCGTCAAACTATCGAGTTAGACAAAGCCCGAATTGAAGCTGAAGCGGCCAATAATGCCAAAAGCGTATTTCTTGCAACAATGAGCCATGAAATACGAACCCCTATGAACGGTGTTATCGGTATGTCGTCTCTACTGGCCGAAACTGCATTGACCGAACAACAAAGAGAATATACAAATACCATTGTTACCTGCGGCGCAAGCCTGCTAAACGTGATCAACGACATTCTCGATTTTTCAAAGATCGAATCGGGTAATATGGAATTAGAAAAAGATGATTTCCTGTTACACGGTTGCATAGAAGATGTGCTTGATATCTTTGGCACCAAATCGGCGCCGATAAGCCTGGATCTGTTATACCAGATAGAGGAAGATGTACCCGTTCAAATATCGGGTGATGTTATGCGGTTACGGCAGATATTGACCAACCTGGTTGGCAATGCCGTTAAATTCACAAAAGAAGGCGAAGTATTTATAGGCGTTAGCACCATTGCTACCGGCCCCGATGATACCTATGAGCTGCAATTTGAAGTACGCGATACCGGTATTGGTATTCCACCCGACAAAATGCAGCGACTGTTTAAAGCTTTTTCGCAGGTTGATTCTTCTACCACGCGCAAATATGGTGGTACAGGGCTTGGACTGGCCATCTCCCAACGGCTGATACAATTGATGGGTGGCCGCATTTGGGTAAAAAGCCAAACAGGAAAGGGATCCAGCTTTTTCTTTACTATTAAAACCCGTAAAGGCAATAGCCTCATACCGGCTGCCAGCAATCGTTGCATCACAAAACAGGTAGGCAAAAGAGTATTAATAATTGATGATAACCCAACTAATCTCTTTATTTTAAAAAGCCAGTTGCTGCAATGGAACCTGAAACCTACGCTGGCCAATTCGGGCAGGCAGGCGCTTGACATTTTATTGCATGATCAGCAATTTGATCTGATTCTAACTGATATGCAAATGCCAGAAATGGATGGAGTAACCCTAACCAAAGAAATAAAAGAAAAGTACGCACACATACCCGTTACCCTGCTTAGCTCTATGGGTGATGAATTTTCAAAAGAAGATAAACAACTGTTCACTTCGGTGCTCACCAAACCCATTAAACAACATGTACTTTGCAAACATATTGTCAATGGCCTTGAACATCGGCAGCGAACCGGCGCCGAGGAGATCATTGCGCATGAAAAGCTGCCGCGTAATTTTGCTGAAAAATATCCGCTTCATATTCTTGTTGCAGAAGATAATATATTCAACCAGCAGGTGATCATTCATATCCTGAATAAATTGGGCTATCAACCCCGGGTGGTGGAAAACGGCGCAATGGCAGTGGCCGAATCCCGTGAGCAAAACTTTGATATGATCCTAATGGATATGCAGATGCCGGAAATGGATGGCATTGAAGCAACGCTGATCATTCGAAATACCCTACCAAATCAACCCGTAATAATAGCGTTAACAGCCAACACCATGCATGGCGATGAAGAGAAATGCCTTGAGGCCGGCATGAACGATTACATTGGCAAACCGGTACTGCTGGAAGAAGTAGTTTCAAAACTCGAAAAATGGGCCTTGCAGAGAAAAGCTGTATAAAAATAGATGTGCCCCGATTTTATCGGGGCACATCTATTATAATGATATGTCAACTACCAAAAATTAAATATTCGGCTGAGGTGTATAACGCAGGTAAGGTTTTACCACTTTAACACCTTTAGGGAATTTCTTAATAGCATCGTCGGTAGAAACGGCTGGAACTACAATAACATCTTCACCGGCTTTCCAGTCGGCAGGAGTAGCTACGCTGTAGTTAGCAGTCAATTGTAGAGACTCTATCACACGCAATACTTCATGGAAGTTTCTTCCGGTAGAAGCAGGGTAAGTGATAGTCAGCTTCACTTTTTTATCGGGCCCGATCACGAACAGTGAACGAACGGTAAAAGTTTCAGAAGCGTTGGGGTGGATCATATCGTACAAAGTAGCCACGTTTCTGTCTTCATCGGCGATGATAGGGAAACCTACTGTGCAATTTTGTGTTTCGTTGATGTCATTAACCCAACCCAGGTGTTTATCGAGGGGATCAACACTAACTGCCAGTACTTTCACATTGCGTTTTGCAAATTCTTCCTGTAACAAGGCAGTTTTACCTAATTCGGTAGTACAAACAGGCGTATAATCAGCAGGATGAGAAAACAAAATTCCCCAGCCGTTACCAAGGTATTCATAAAAATCAATATCGCCGGCAGTGGTCTTAGCCTGGAAATTAGGGGCTATGTCGCCTAATCTTAAACTCATATACTAAGTATTTTAAGGTTGAGAAAATGATTATTACGTTATAATGGGGTACGAAGATACAAATCCCTACTCATAAAGTAGACTGCTATTGGATTTTTTGTTTTCGGGGTGTAAACCGATGTATTTTAAGGGTTTCTTCGTCTGGTAGCCTTTGTTAAGGAATTGCTGCCAAACCTGTTCTTTACATCGTCGATAGCCTTATAAAGCTCGGTCTTTTTTTCTACATTACTGAACAAATTCGTTTGCACTGCTTCATCGGTCAATTCGCTCAACCGAACGCCTAGCAACCGTACGGGCTGTCCTTTTCGGTACAGCTTGTGAAACAGGTCTTTAGCCTTGGGAATCAGCTCATCGTCGTAAAAGGTATAATCAATAGCCGTTTGGCGTGAAGTAGTCTCAAAATCGGGATAGCGTATTTTTACCGCAATGCACCCGGCCATTTTATTATCCTGCCGCAGTTCATAAGCCACCTTCTCCGTCATGCCCACCAGTTCGGTCAGCAAGCGTTCCACATCAAGCACATTTTCTTCAAAAGTATTTTCGGTAGAAATAGATTTAGCTTCATGATAAGGCACCACTTCGCCAAGGTGAATGCCATGGGCTTTATGCCATAGATCGGCGCCATATTTACCCAAACGTTTTTCCAGCATTTCAATAGGAAATGCAGCCATATCGTCGATGGTCTCTATGCCCAGGTCGCGCAGGCTTTGATAGGTTTGGCCGCCCACCCCGGGGATCTTATTTACTTTTAGCGGCGCCAGAAATTCCTTCTCGCGGCCAAAAGCAATATGTAAATAGCCATTCGGCTTTGCCTCGTCGGTAGCTATTTTGGCCACCATTTTATTGCCGGCAAGACCAAATGAGATAGGCAAACCGGTTTTATCAATGATCTCCTGCCGCAGGTCGATGGTCCATTGGTATGGGTTGAAGTACTTATCCATTCCTGTTAGGTCAAGATAAAATTCGTCGATGGAGGCTTTTTCAAACAATGGCGCTTTGGCAGCAATGATCTCAGTTACCCAGCGCGAATAGCGACTGTACTCACCACGCGTACCTTTTACTATAGTGGCGTGCGGACATAACCGCAAAGCGGTTTTCATGGGCATGGCAGAATGGATGCCGAATTTGCGGGCCTCATAACTGCAGGCAGCCACCACACCACGTTCGCGTCCGCCAACGATCAATGGCAGGCCTTTCAACGAGGGATCGTTGAGGCACTCCACTGAAACGAAAAATGCGTCCAGGTCAAAATGGGCAATAATACGTTGAGGTCCGTTCATTGAAAATCTCTTGTGTATACCGGTTCTTCTGCGAATTTAGGTATTTATAGGCTAGTGGTAAATGGTAAGTGGCTAGTAGGCTTTTATGCGAAGCTCCCTATTGCCTTTCAAGCCTCTGTATTCCCTACTCGCCATTCACTACTCGCCACTTGCCTTTCCCTTGTATTTCCCACTAGCCATTCACTACTCACCACTTGCCTTTTTACCTACTAGCCTTTTTCCTAATTTTACGAAAACTCCCCCATTTGGAAGAGGCACTGGAACACCTGAAAAAACACGTTTACGCCATGCACCCGCTCAGTGATGAGGCCTGGCGTGAAATGGCGGGCATTTGGCAATTACAACATTACAAACGGAAGACCATTTTAACCGCTGCCGGTGAAACCGAACGGCATGTATATTTTGTGCTGAATGGCGTGCAACGCATTTTTTATATCGATGCCCATCACGAAGCAACACTGGTGTTTACTTATCCCTATTCTTTTTCAGGCATCGCCGATTCTTTTCTTACCCGGCTTCCTTCGCGTTATTTTTTAGAAACCCTTACCGGCAGTACCATGCTACGCACTACGCACACACAGTTTCAACAGCTGATAGAAAAACACCGCGACATAGAAAAACTCATCAGCACATTTACGGCATTCGCCCTTATGGGCGTGTTGGAACGGCATGTGGAACTGTTAACGTTCAGCGCCGAAGAAAAGTTCAGGACCCTGCTGAAACGCAGCCCGCACGTACTACAACTTATTCCACATAAATACCTGGCCTCGTATATGGGCATGGATGCCACTACGTTTAGTAAATTGATGGCGACGGTGAGAATTGAATAAATGTTGGTTTGCGCCAAGATTTTTGTTTTTAGCCCCCGGTAGCTTTGTATTAAAGAACAAAACAAATTATCAATGAAAAAAGTACTGGCTACATCCCTGCTCGAAACATTTCAAACCGATACGCGGCATATTATGCTTAGAACGGCCCAGCTGCAACAATTACCAACAAGCAGGCTGTTACAACAACCCGCGCCTGGCCGCTGGAGTGTAGCCCAGGTTATTGAACACCTAAACACCTATGGCCGTTATTATTTGCCAAAGCTGCAGGAAGCTATTAATAATAAAAACGAAGAACCTGTGGAGTGGTTTGTACCGGGCTGGCTGGGCGGCTATTTTACCAAAAGCATGATGCCTAAACCCGATGGCACCATAGGCAATAAAATGAAAGCGTTTAAGGATCACACGCCTGCCCCCGAACTGGATGCAGTTAAGGTTTTACAGGAATTTGAGCAGCAGGAAATATTGTTGTTGCAGTTGCTCGATAACGCGCAACAGGTAAATCTGAACCGGGCACGTATTCCCGTATCCATTGCACCTTTTATTAAATTAAAAATGGGCGATGTGTTTGGGTTTGTTATAGCACATCACCAGCGGCATTTTGTACAAATTGATAATACGTTGAAAGCTCTTTCTTAGAAGGGCCTTGTCAACTCGTTAACTTGTTAACTCGTCAACTTAACCATAGATATCTAAAAGACCCTCGGGTAATTCCACCTGTACCTGTTTCTTCTTTTGATCGATCTTCAGCAGAAAGTCTTCATGTATAGGAATGAAGGCTTCTTTGCCTTTATAATCAATGCGGCAAAGCAACTGGTGCGGCTGTTCTATCACTTCCAGTATTTCGCCCAGGTCTTCACCTTCATTAATGATGTGAAAACCCAGCAATAAAATGGCGGCTGTTTTGGCTACATATTTATCAAACTCTTCGCGGGGAAGCCAAACCTTTTTTTGCATCAGACGGTGGGCATCTTCCTTTGAATCGATACCCTCAAATTTCAGAAAGATCTCTTCGTCGTTTTTGATTCGGGTATCGGTAAGGAAGTAAGGAAGCATTTCATCTTTCTTCACTTCTATAAAAATGGTCTCCAGGCCCTTCAATGAGGTTTTCTTACCCAACTGGTGGTGCAACACCACTTCGCCTTTTACCCCAAAAGTGGCCACTATTTTTCCAACGCTGTGATAGTTAATCATATGCCCGGCAAAGGTAAAAAAACCAATTGGCAATAGACAATCGACAATAAGCAATCCTTCAACTCAGATGGCAGTTTTTGAATCACTTCACAGGGACCTTACAGGGACATAGCAGGGACCTCACAGGGACTTTGCAGGGATTTTTCCCCTGTTATGTCCTTTTGAGGTCCTTGTAAGGTTCTTATAAGTTCCCCATGAAACCCATTTAATTTATGTTTAAAAGGCAAAAAAAGGCGGCCATTCCCCTAAAAAGGAATGGCCGCCGTAAAAGAAAAAATCCCAGCGCTTACGCACCGGGATTTAACAAGTTGACAGCTAGCTATACTGCTTAATTATCTCTGCGTGGTCTAACAGGCGGGCCACCAGCACCTCTGCGAGGTCTTCTATCCCTGGCATTGGTTTCCTGACGCTTTTTAACCTGTACTTCGTGCTCAGCATGCCACTTCTGGAATTTCTCCATAGCGGTAGCTTCGTCGAATAGACCCAGTTTCACACCACGCAACAAGTGTTTCAGGTACAATACACCTTTGTATGACAGAATTCTGCGCACAGTATCAGTAGGTTGAGCGCCTTTGTGCAGCCAATCTAAGGCTTTCTGGCGATCTAACTGAATTGTTGCAGGAACTGTAAGAGGGTTGTAAGTACCTAACTTTTGGATAAACTTACCATCACGCGGAGAGCGTGCATCGGCCACTACGATGAAATAAAAAGGTCTTTTCTTAGACCCATGGCGTTGCAGTCTGATTTTAACTGGCATCTTAAATAGAAATTTAAATGCGTGAACAAATAGGGTTACTTTCCATTATAACGATTGCAAAAATAACAATCGAACTGATTTTTCCAAATTTATTAATTCATGTGCACAATTTTCGCTTAACTCCAATATTTCCTGTGAAAAATGAATAAAAATTAAGCAAAAATTGAACCTACTTTGTTATTTCTTCATGCCCATTCTTCCCATCGGCATCTTATTCATCATTTTCATCATCTGTTTCATTTGCTCAAATTGCTTCAAAAACGCATTTACCTCATTAAGATCTTTTCCTGAACCTTTGGCAATCCGTTGTTTACGGCTCATGTTAATCAAATCGGGGTCTTCGCGTTCGGCCCTGGTCATGGAATTGATCATTGCCTCAATGCCTTTGAATGCATCATCACTGATGTCGATGTCTTTGATGGCTTTACCAACCCCGGGGATCATTCCTAACAGGTCTTTGATATTACCCATCTTTTTTATTTGCTCAAGCTGTTGTTTAAAGTCTTCGAAGTTGAACTGGTTCTTCCTGATCTTCTTCTCCAGCTTGCGGGCTTGTTCCTCGTCGAACTGTTGTTGTGCTTTTTCAACCAGGGTGGTAATATCACCCATACCCAAAATACGCTGGGCCATACGCTCGGGGTAAAACACATCGAGTGTATCGAGCTTTTCACCACTACTTACAAACTTAATGGGTTTTTGAACCGTGTATTTGATCGAAAGGGCAGCACCACCACGTGTATCACCATCGAGTTTGGTGAGCACCACACCCGTGAAGTTAAGTCTATCGTTAAACGCTTTTGCGGTGTTCACAGCATCCTGACCCGTCATGGAGTCAACTACGAACAGGATCTCTTGCGGATTAACGGCTGCTTTTACATTGGCAACCTCGGTCATCATGGCCTCATCGATGGCCAGGCGGCCGGCAGTATCGATGATCACCACGTTCTTATTTTTGCTGCGGGCTTCTTTGATAGCGTTGTTAGCTATGGAAACGGCGTCTTTATTTTCGGGCTCGCTGTAAACGTCAACTTCAATTTGACTACCCAACACTTTCAACTGGTCGATGGCCGCAGGGCGGTAAATATCGGCAGCTACGAGCATGGGCGAAAGGCGGCCTCTTGATTTGAGGAAATTGGCCAGTTTGGCGCTAAAGGTGGTTTTACCTGAACCTTGCAAACCGGCGATGAGAATAACAGCGGGATTTCCTTTGGCGTTGAACTCGCTTTCGGCGCCTCCCATCAGCTCAACCAGCTCGTCCTTCACGATCTTAACCATCAACTGGCCAGGGCTTACGGCAGTTAATACTTTCTCACCCAGCGCTTTATCTTTTACGCGGTCGGTAAAATCCTTGGCTATTTTATAGTTTACATCGGCATCCACCAGGGCGCGGCGAATGTCTTTTACGGTAGCGGCAATATTCAGTTCCGTGATCCGGCCCTCGCCTTTTATCTGTTTTAAGGCGGATTCGAGCCGGTCGGTAAGATTTTCAAACATAACTTCCTGTTTTTCTCAATTCATTTAAAACCCTGAGCGGAGCTGAAGGGTAAAAGCAAAAAAGTGAATATACCCTAAGTTATATTCACTTTATGGTCTGCAAATTTACAGGAAGTAAATTTTGTTTGAGTAAAGTTTCTTTTGCCGGCTATAAGTTTTTAGGTTAAACGCCCAAATATCCCCGCAGGGCCTTTGAACGTGAATTGGTGCGCAGTTTTGTAATTGCTTTGTCTTTGATCTGGCGTACCCGTTCGCGGGTGAGATTAAATTTATCTCCGATATCCTCCAGGCTCATGGGATGATCGACACCTAATCCAAAGAAATAGCAAATCACTTCTTTTTGCCGTTCGGTTAGCATTTTCATTGAGCGCTCAATCTCTTGTTTAAGAGATTCCTTGTGCTCGATGTTGGTTTCTGCCCGCTCTGCATTGTGGTTTTCCAACACATCTATAAGGGTATTGTCTTCCCCTTCAGAAAGTGGTGTATCCATGCTAACGTGCCGGGCAGCAATGCCCAGGGTAGCAGAAACCTCTTCGGTTTCCAGTTCGAGCAGTTCGGCCAGTTCTTCGGGCGAGGGTTCGCGTTCGTACTCCTGTTCCAGTTGCGAAAATGCTTTCTGGATCTTGTTTGTTAACCCTACTTTGTTTAATGGGAGCCTTACAATGCGCGATTGCTCAGCTAATGCCTGAAGAATGCTTTGGCGAATCCACCATACGGCGTAAGAAATGAACTTAAAACCACGGGTTTCATCAAAACGCTGCGCTGCTTTAATGAGACCCAAATTACCCTCATTGATGAGGTCTGGTAACGAGAGGCCTTGATTTTGATACTGCTTGGCTACGGATACAACGAACCTTAAATTCGCTTTCGTTAGTTTGTCAAGGGCTGCCTGGTTTCCTTGCTTGATCAAACCCGCGAGTTTTACTTCTTCTTCGGGACTGATCAATTCAACTTTTCCGATCTCCTGCAAGTATTTTTCAAGGCTCTGAGATTCACGATTCGTAATTGATTTCGTGATCTTGAGTTGCCGCATACTCATAGGTAGGACATTTTAAAGGGTTTTTTAGGTTAATAACGGTCAATGGCTTTCAAAAAACGAAATACCTGTCCTATTTGTTATATGAACAAGCATTTTGTTCTTAAAAAACTATAAAAATCTTTCCACCTAATATAGCCATTTATCCCATTTTTCTCAAAAATATTCGTAACCTACTGAGCATCAGATATATGAAAATATTTTACTTATTTATTCATTTTTAGCATGTTTTACGTCATTTTGCCAAAAAAAAATTTTGGGGGTAGGATATATTTTCTATAATTGCACCATTGGTATTTTCAAAAAAGATCAATACAAGGGTTAGATGAGTAAGAAACAAATTTTTACGTTAGAGTATCCGGTAAGATGTTCTCCTTCCATTTTATACGAATTCTTAAGCACCCCCGCAGGTTTGCAGGAGTGGTTTGCAGATAAAGTAGACGAAAGAGACAATGTATTCAGCTTCTCCTGGAACGGAACTACAGACAAGGCAGAGGTTATGGAAAGCGAAGAAGAAAAGTTTATCAGGTTTCATTGGTTGCATGCACCCAAAGAGGAATATTTTGAATTCAGAATTGAGAAATCAGAAGTAACGAATCAGACCATCCTCGTAATTAAAGACTTCGCAGATAAAGGTGATGTTAAAGACCAAAGCCAGTTGTGGGGTTACCAGGTTAAGGACCTGTTTCACCGGCTCGGTAACTAACAACCGATGGATTTGATAACAGTTTCGTGTAGATCAATCAATAATTCCTTTGACTGATTCCATTGCGGAAGTGATATTTTAGCGGATAGCTTGCAAAAATTATTAGCCAGCAGAATTTCTTCTAACGCAGATGAATTCAACTGGGTGAGAAGCTTGTAATTGTCTTCTTCAAATTCATGTCGCCATTCTTCTGCACTTACACATACATAAAATTGCTTTGAAGCAAGCAAGGATAAATTTTTAAGCAGTGTTGGCAGATACTGCTTTTTATATTTCCCCTTTAAATGAAGGGTAACGCTAAAAAAATGCCCCCACCAGAACATGGTACGGATGGCAAAAGCATCTTCACGGTTAAAAAAACGCGGATAATCGAGCATTACCCAGGGTAAGCCCCTATAATTTTCCCCTTTGGAGATCTTTGGTGAAGGCACCAGCACTTCGGCCGGCAAAATACCTTCGCCAGCCTCAAAATTGTCACGCAACTCATGGGCCACATCGCCAAACAAAGCATAAACTTTCTCAATAATTGTATTCTTTGTTAAAAGCCAACCGGCATTTTGCACCAACGATAATTCCTCTGCCGAAAGCTGTATTTTTGCGACGCCCATGGGACAAAATTACAAGAACCAAATCACAAGACCCAAGGACCAAAAAAATCGCAGGTTGCTGAAAGCCATAGAAATTGAAATTTGAACTTTGAGTTTTATTTGGATCTTGGAATTTGAGTTTTTTAGTTTTATTTGGAACCTGGAAATTGGAATTTGTGATTTCCTTTTGGATCTTGGAAATAGGAATTTGAGATTTCCTTTTGGAACCTGGAAATTGGAATTTGAGATTTCCTTTTGGATCTTGGAAATTGGAATTTGAGATTTTTTTAAGAATACTAATGATAAAGAAACTCGACATACTTGTATTGCGATCGTTTATCGGACCCTTTATCGCAACCTTTTTCCTTACCCTGTTCGTATTGATATTACAGTTCTTCTGGCTGTGGATCGATGACTTTGTAGGAAAGGGTATGGACACCTTTACCATGCTGCGCCTGGTACTGTACCTGAGCGCCACCCTGGTGCCGCTGGCCCTGCCGTTAGCAATATTACTATCCTCCATAATGACCTTTGGTAACCTGGGTGAAACCTTTGAACTGGTTGCCATTAAATCGGCCGGCATTGGGTTGTTACGATTTATGCTGCCCCTTACCGTGGTAGCCATGCTGTTATCGTTTTTGGCTTTTATGTTTAACAACTATGTTATTCCTATTGCCAACCTGCGGATGAAGACCCTGCATTACGATATCGTTAATAAAAAACCGGCCTTCGACCTTAAAGAAGGCGTTTTCTATACCACCATTCCCGATTACGCCATCAAGGTCTCAAAAAAAGAAAAGGATTCCATTTTACACAATGTGGTAATTTATGAGAACAGCACCGGTCCGCAGGATAACATCGTGATTGCCGAAAAAGGCATCATGCGTGTTTCCAATAACCAGCGCTTCCTGGAATTTATTCTCTATAATGGTTGGCGTTATGAAGAACAAGGCAACCGGTACAGTAACGACACCAAATTTATTAGGCTGGGTTTTAAAGAATATAAAAAAGTGCTCGACCTGAGCGCCCTGGCATTCAACCCTACCTCAGACAGTGCCTATAAAGATCGCTATGAAATGTTAAGCAACTGGCAGTTGAGCAAGAACGTTGACTCGTTGCAGAAAAGCCTGGCTAAATTCACCGAGCGTGATACCCGCGAACTGCAAGGCTATCTTACCTTTTCAAAATATCTCGATACGGGTTGGGTTGATGTAAAGGCGCCACCTGTTAAAAAAGGCAAATCATTTTTAGAGCAGTTGCCCGACAGCCTGAAAATGTCGCCAACCGATATTACCAAAGCATCGGTAAAACAAAATGTGCTCGATCAAAGTATCTCCTATGCCAACTCGCTGAAATCATCTATAGAAGGCCCCTCATGGGATTACGAAGGCAAAAGGAAAGAATTGCGCATGACAATGATGACCTACCACGAAAAGATCACCATGTCAGTTGCCGTATTGGTATTGTTCCTTATAGGCGCCCCGCTGGGATCAATTGTACGTAAAGGTGGTATTGGTACACCCGTGGTATTTGCAGTTGTATTCTTTGTGATCTTCTTCCTGTTGAACAATTTTGGTAAGAAGTTCGTAAAAGAAGATGTGCTGCAACCCGCTGCCGGTATGTGGCTGGCCACTGCCGTACTGTTGCCTATAGCCGTTTTCCTTATCATCAAGGCACTGAACGATTCCCAGTTATTCAATAAAGAATTCTATTACCGCGCGTTCAGAGCAATACGCAAACTGGTAAAGAAAGAGAAAGTTGTTCCTAAAGAAGCCCCACAGGTAAGCTAGGCTGTTTATCATATTAAGGTTTGTAGTTTCAGGTGCCGGTTCCCAGTTACCGGTTACCGGGAATTAATAATTGATTTGGATTAAGAACTGGCCACTGGAAACCGGAAACCGGTAACACTACCCTAATTTCCGGGATCACTAAAACTTGAAACGATACAAACTAAGAATCACACATGACTTCCGGTAAGGAAAATCTTCGTATACAGAAATGGGTGGTGACAGTGGCTGTGCTGCTGTTCATCATAAAAATGGTTGCATTTTGGGTTACCCAATCTGTGGCCATCCTTACCGATGCACTTGAAAGCACGGTAAACGTAATTGCCGGTTTTATTGGTTTGTACAGTTTGTACATAGCATCAAAACCCCGCGACGAAAACCATCCTTACGGACATGGGAAGGCCGAGTTTTTATCGGCCGCGGTTGAAGGCACCCTTATTATTGTGGCCGGGCTGGTGATCGTTTACGAATCGGTCCTTCATTTTATATATCCGAAAGAACTGCAACAGCTTGACCGTGGTATTATACTGGTGGCCATAACCGCCGTAGTGAATTTTGTTGTTGGCTTCATCAGCATTCGTAATGGTAAAAAGAACAATTCGCTGGCGCTGGTAGCCAGTGGTAAACACCTGCAATCAGACACCTACTCTACCCTGGGCATTATACTTGGGCTGGTATTGATAAAACTCACTGGCCTAACCTGGCTCGATAGTGTAACGGCCATTGTGTTTGCGTTTATCATCATGTATACCGGTTACACTATTTTGCGGCATTCGCTGGCCGGTATTATGGATGAGGCCGATAAAGAACTGCTGCAAAATATGCTATCGGTATTGAACGCCAACCGCCGCACCAACTGGATAGACCTTCACAACCTGCGGGTGATAAAGTATGGCGGTCAGTACCATATCGACTGCCACCTTACTGTGCCCTGGTACCTGAATGTAATAGAAGCGCATAAGGAAGTAGAAGAACTGGGCAGCCTTATAAAAAAGGAGTTCGGTACCGTGTTTGAATTATTTGTACATACCGATCCCTGTCTTGATTTCAGCTGCCCCATTTGCACCAAAGATGATTGTATGGTGCGTAAGCACAGGTTTACTAAGCAGATAGAATGGACGCTGGAAAACGTATTGAGGGATAAGAAACATAGTTTGTAACTTATTTGAATGCGTGAAGCTGCGGCGGGTGAACAAGCAGGTTGACAAGTTGACGAGTTAACAAATTGACAAGGTAAAGGCGAGAGGGAAATACAGGGAGTTCGAAAGAAATAGCGAGTCTCGAATAAAAGCCCACTAGCCATTTACCACTTACCACTAGCCATTTACTACATGCCACTGGCTCACAAAAAACCATATATTCGCTTCCTGTTCCATAACTATATTTATTACAAAATAAACTCATGATTATGCAAGGCTGGAAAGACTACCAGGAGAAGAACAAAGATCGCTTCCTGGATGAATTACTGGAATTGTTACGCATTCCTTCGGTGAGCGCCAATAGCGACCACAAAGAGGATATGAGAAAATGCGCGGAAAAAGTACAACAACGTTTGCTCGAAGCCGGCGCTGCCACAGCTAAGGTATATGAAACAGCCGGCCACCCGGTAGTATATGCCGAAAAGATCGTTGATCCTTCTAAACCAACCGTACTGGTATATGGCCACTACGATGTACAACCACCCGATCCATTGAACCTTTGGCACAGCGGTCCGTTTGAGCCCGTTATAAAGGATGGCCGTATTTATGCACGCGGATCTGCCGATGACAAAGGACAATTCTACATGCACGTGAAGGCGTTGGAAATTCTTTCCAAAACCAACTCACTCGAAAACAACATTAAGTTCCTTATAGAAGGTGAAGAAGAAGTTGGTTCACCCAACCTGGCCGATTTTGTGGCCGCTCATAAAGACCTGTTGAAATGCGACGTGATCCTCATCAGCGACAGTTCTATGATCAGCATGGAAACACCCAGTATTGATATTGGTGTTCGTGGACTGGCTTATATACAGGTTGAGGTTACGGGCGCCAACCGCGACCTGCACAGTGGTGTGTATGGTGGTGCAGTAGGCAACCCTATTACCATGCTGGCAAAAATGATAGCCTCGTGCCACGATGCCAACAACCATATTACCATCCCCGGTTTTTATGATGATGTAGTTGAGAGTACACCAGAAGAAAGAAAATTAATGGCCG
Source organism: Niastella sp. OAS944 (assembly GCA_024809215.1). Classification (GTDB taxonomy): domain Bacteria; phylum Bacteroidota; class Bacteroidia; order Chitinophagales; family Chitinophagaceae; genus Niastella. Next base: position 2,537,669 of record JANUBW010000001.1, read on the forward strand.
AAGCGCCATACGATGAGGCTGATTACAAAAAAGACCTGGGTGTACAGGAACTGTGGGGCGAAAAAGGTTATACAACCAATGAGCGCACCGGTATTCGTCCAACCCTTGAAATAAATGGTATTTGGGGCGGTTACATTGGCGAAGGCGCCAAAACTGTACTGCCGTCAAAAGCATACGCCAAGATCTCTGCGCGTTTGGTGCCCAACCAATCGAGCGAGAAAATAACGGAGATGTTATTACAGCATTTCAGAAAAATAGCACCGGCTGGTGTAACCGTAAAAGCCGAAAACCTGCACGGTGGCGAACCCTATATGACGCCTATTGACTCAAAAGCATACAAGGCAGCAGCACAAGCCATTGAAACCACCTTTGGCAAAAAGCCTATTCCGGTTCGCGGCGGCGGTAGTATTCCTATTTGCTCTATTCTTGAAAAAGAATTAGGCGTTAAGATCGTGTTCATGGGCTTTGGCCTCGATAGCGATAACCTTCATTCACCTAACGAGAAATTCGACCTGGTGAATTTTTATAAAGGCATTGAGACCATTCCATATTTTCATAAGTATTTTGCTTCGTAAATAAGCGCCAAGTGTATAAGAGGCGTTCCGATGGATCGGGACGCCTTTTTTATTTATCTTTGGAGAGATAAGAAGAAGGAGAATACTATGAGCAGCAATACTGAAAAATCTGACAAACTTCGGGTGGATAAATACCTGTGGTCTATTCGTATATTCAAGACACGCTCACTGGCTGCAGCAGCGTGCGACAGCGGAAAAGTTAAACAGGAAGGAACCGCCATAAAAGCAGCCAAACAGGTACATGTGGGCGATGAATATGATGTGAGAACAGAGGGCCGCCTGTGGCGAATAAAAGTCACCGGTCTGTTGCACACTCGTGTACAATATTCAGAAGCCATCAAATATTATACAGATATAACACCTGCTGAAGAGTTGGAGCGCCTTCAAATGGCTCGCCAGGCATCGAGTTTTCATACCGGTAAACGGCTTAGTAAGGTGGGGCGCCCTACCAAGAAAGAGCGGCGTGATCTTGATGAATTTATGGATTAGTTTGTAAGAAGAAGGTGGGTTTTTATTAACTATCTGTTTCAGGTTACAAGATGCAGGTTACAGGGAAATACAAAATACATAAATGCCTTTCCCTGCAACTTGAAACCTGTAACACCGCCTTAACACCTGGCAGAATCAATTTCATCATCAGGCCCCTGGTAACTGGCAACCGGAAACTGGCAACACCCCCACCTGATGAAAATCAGCGCCAATGACCCTTTAGATCATTTTATCTCCCTCCCATACAGAATAGCTTTGTAATAGTGATAATTTAAACTATTCTGTATGTATTTGGAAATTAACGGGGAACGACTGATCAGCGATATACAGCAGGACTTTGGCGCAGTTTATCCCTTTTTAAAGATAGAGTTCTTCCGCAACGGCACAATACGCCGCGACCGGTATCCCGTAAACAAGCTAATTCCAGCCACCCAGCCGGTGAAAACCGCCTGGCACTATAAAAAAGATAAGGGTCAACTGACCCTTTCTGACGGCATGACCGTTACCGATTTTGAAAATGCATTAATGGACCAGTTTGGTCTTTCGGCCCAGGTATTCCGCCGCTCGGGCAACATCTGGCTCGAAACAACCATCACCGATAACTGGACGCTGAAACAACAGAACGAACACGGCCGCGAAATAACCGTTGGCCATAACCGCATTGGCAATAAGGACCCTAGTATAACAGATTATTGAGTTTTTCTAAATTCAATATCCTAATCTTTCCATCCTTTATTTCAATTAGCTTTTCCGATTTAAAATCACTCAGCGTGCGAATCACCGACTCGGTTGCCGTTCCAATATACTGGGCAAAATCTTCGCGCGAGATCTCGATCAGGGCCGGGTCTTTTTTCTCTTTATTGAACTTCTGGTGCACATCTATCAGCGCCTTGGCCACCCGTTTGCGTAATGAGTCATAGGCCAGTCGTAACAAACGCTCTTCCTTTTCCTTTACATCATTGGTAATAAGCTTTATGAACTTGGCCGCTACCGACATATCGTTATACACCGCCTGCAAAAAGTTATCCTTGGGAATTGCAATCACCTCGGCATTCTCCAACACTTCGGCCGTATCGGTATAAGGCAGGTTTTCGAGCAACGCCACATGACCTATATATTCGTTTGGCCCGTATAAATTGGTGATGTATTCCTTACCGTCCTCGTGGATCTTGAATGTTTTGATCTTACCGCTTTTCAAAAAATACAGGTGGCGGGCATGTTTGCCTTCGGTATACAGCACCTGTTTTTTCATATAGCTTTCGCTGCCATATTTATCTGCGTCAACTAATATTAAACCGGTACCGCTAAGGTCCTGCATCAGTTTGCCGGCACCCTTCTCCCCTGTTTCATAACTGCTTTGCAGTATGTTCAGTTTCTTTAAACGGATCTCTACAGCCTTCAGTAATTCCAGGTCATCAAATGGTTTGGTGATGTAATCATCGGCGCCCATTTCCATACCCTTGCGAAAATCGCCGCGTTCGGCTTTGGCGGTAAGAAAAATAAATGGAATATGTTCTGTCTCCGGATTTTTTCGCAGCAGGTGCAATACGCCATATCCATCGAGTTCGGGCATCATTATATCGCAAATAATGAGATCGGGCTTTTCTTTAATGGCAGTTTCCATTCCTTTTTTTCCATTTTCGGCGGTATGGGTTTGGTACCCGGCAAGCGCCAGAATTTCGGCTGTGTTCTCCCTGATGTCCGTATTATCGTCAATAACAAGTATCCTGCTCATGTTATTTATTGTTAGTGGTTCAATTATGTGGCAAATTAGTATTTTTTTTCTCCCTGAGCAGTATCATCCCCCCGGCTGATGCGCATCATTCTACCCCGAAAAACGCCATTTTACTTTCGTTGCTTAAATGTAGAACTATGGCCGAAGCCAAAGTGCACAATCATTTGCTGTGTTTTCATTGTGGCGAAGTTTGCCCAACTACCAACATTAGCGCTGAAGATAAACATTTTTGCTGCGAAGGCTGTAAAATGGTATATCAGCTGCTGAACAAAAGCGGTTTATGCGATTATTATTCCCTGAACGAAAATCCTGGCCTCAATCAACGCATTCCCGTACGTAAAGATAAGTTTGCCTTTCTGAACGAAGAGAACATTCAACGGCAACTAATAACGTTCACCAACGAACAGCAAACCCATATTACCTTTTACCTGCCCACCATCCATTGCAGCTCGTGTTTGTACCTGCTCGAAAACCTGCACCGGTTGCAGCCCGCCGTTATCAGTGCTTCGGTAAATTTTACCCGTAAGGAAGTAAGTATTATTTACAATCATAATAACCTGTCGCTGCAAAAGCTGGCCGAACTGTTAACCAGCATCGGGTACGAACCATACATAAGTTTACAAAACCTGCAAAACCATAAACCCGCAACAAAAAAACGCCTTATATATCAACTGGGAGTAGCAGGTTTTTGTTTTGCCAATATCATGCTACTGAGCTTTCCTGAATACCTGGGGCTTGAAGCAGCAGACATACAATTACAGGGTATTTTCCGCTGGCTGAACGTACTGCTGGCCCTGCCGGTTTTCTTTTACAGCGCCCTGCCATTTTATGAAAGCGGCTGGAAGGGATTAAAACATAAGTTCCTGAACATCGATGCACCCATTGCACTGGCCATTATTGTAACCTTCTCGCGCAGCATGTATGAAGTGATCAGTGGAACCGGCGCCGGCTACTTCGATTCCATGAGCGGTATTGTATTCTTTATGCTGGTGGGCCGCGTGTTGCAGGATAAAACCTATCAACAATTGTCATTTGAACGCGATTTCACTTCTTACTTTCCGGTAGCAGCTACCCTGGTGAAAGACGGTGCAGAAGTACCCATATCGTTACCTGAAATAAAGGCTGGCGACACCCTGTTAATTCACAGCAATGAACTGATACCTGCCGATGGTATTTGCACCCGTGGCAAAGCCTGTATCGATTACAGCTTTGTAACCGGTGAATCGTTGCCCGTAAATAAAGAAATGGGCGAAATGGTGTATGCCGGTGGCAAACAAACCGGCGGCGCTATTGAAATACTGGTGATAAAAGAGGTAGCACAAAGTTATTTAACAAGGTTATGGAGCGCCGATGCATTTAAAAAGAACAGTGAGCCCAAAAGCGTTTCATTTGTTCACCTGCTGAGCCGTTGCTTCACTACCATTTTATTTACCATAGCAGCGTTTGCAGCCACTTATTGGGCATTGCACGATAGTACTAAAGTATGGAACGTGATAACCGCCGTGTTGATCGTTGCCTGCCCCTGCGCCCTGTTGCTTTCCAACACCTTCACCAATGGTAATATCCTTCGAATACTGGGCCGCAACAAGTTGTATATGCGTAACGCCCAAACCATTGAGGATATGGCCAACATTACCCACATTGTATTTGATAAAACAGGCACCTTAACTACCACCCAACAACAAGAGGTAATTTATGAAGGGCATACATTAAACAAATATCAGCAACAGGCCGTTGCCAGCCTGGCCGCTCAAAGCAGCCATCCGCTGAGCCGCGCACTGGCTGCACATTTCGGCCATCTAAAACGCCTTTCTATTGAGGAGTTCCACGAAATTCCCGGCAAAGGCATTGAAGGTATGGTTGGGGATGATTGGATCTCACTGGGTTCGCATTCGTTCATCGTAGGCGCTTCTGGCGCAATTGACCATTCAACAAAAGTGTATGTTTCAATAGATGATAAAGTATATGGCTGCTTCACTTTGCGAAATCATTTTCGCGAATCGGTTGCCCCATTAATAAAAACACTGGCAACGCGGTACAGGTTATCGGTGCTATCGGGCGACAATGCAAACGAACGCAGCACACTGCAACAAATGATGGGCGAGAATGCCATCCTGTTGTTCAACCAGCAGCCCGCCGATAAACTTCATTACATAGAACATTTACAGGAAAGTGGTGAACGGGTAATGATGATAGGCGATGGGCTCAACGACGCCGGCGCGCTTAAGCAAAGCAATGTGGGTATTGCCCTTACGGAAGATTGCAACAATTTTACCCCCGCCAGCGATGCTATTATGGATGCCAAACAGCTATCTGCATTAAACAGGTTCATTCGGTTATGCCGGGCCAATAAACAAATAGTGATCGCCAGCTTTATACTTTCCATTCTGTACAATATTGTAGGTCTCAGCTTTGCTGTACAGGGCGTTCTATCGCCAATGATCGCAGCCATACTGATGCCTGCCAGTTCGCTCAGCATTTTATTAGTAACATTCGGATCAAGCAATATAGCTGCAAAGCTGTTGCGCTGCTGATACGGTTTTCCCTTGTAATGCGCCCGCTTCTTTTTAGATAAGGGAGGTCGCTCTTGCAGAGCGGCTTCCCTTTACTCCGCAGATAAGGGCGAGCACCCTTTGAAAGGTTACCCGCCCTCTCCCCCCTTCATATGATTAAAATCAGTTTCATCTCTGAGTCATGTCATTAAAAGCCTTTCGCGCTGAAAATACTTTTGTAGGGTAGTAAATCAACCGTCTTTATGAGCGCCATTGTCATACTTTTGATCGCGAGTATATCAGTAGCCGCCATTTTTTTGGCCGCCTTTATCTGGAGCGTACGCACGGGGCAATATGATGATGAATTTTCTCCACCCCAGCGTATCCTGTTCGACAACAAGCCTTCCTCAAACAATTCGAACCAATAAAAAACCCACTAAACATTTTCAAATCAGAATATACCTATATGCAAGTAGAGCAATTTCATTATGACAACAAGATCGTTAAACAGTTCGCCTATGCCACGGCGCTGTGGGGTGTTGTGGGTATGATAGCTGGTTTATGGGCAGCCATTCAGCTTTATGCTCCGGGCGCCGCCCTAAACTTTGCCCCAACTACGTTTGGCCGCTTACGCCCCGTGCATACCAATGCGGTGATCTTCGCATTTGTGGGCAACTGTATTTTTACCGGTGTTTATTATTCGCTGCAACGCTTGTGTAAAGCGCGTATGTTCAGCGATAAACTTAGTAAACTTCACTTCTGGGGCTGGCAGGGCATTATTGTAGCGGCAGCACTGACCCTGTTACTTGGTTTTACCACCGGTAAAGAATATGCCGAACTGGAATGGCCTATTGATATCGCCATCACCCTTATATGGGTTGTGTTTGGTATCAATATGTTTGGCACCATCATTAAAAGAAGGGAACGCCACCTGTACGTAGCCATCTGGTTCTATATTGCCACCTGGGTTACCGTTGCTCTTTTGCATATTGTAAACTCATTTGAAATTCCCGTATCATTCTTTAAAAGTTATAGCTGGTTTGCAGGTGTGCAGGATGCGCTTGTACAGTGGTGGTATGGCCATAATGCGGTAGCATTCTTTCTTACCACACCCATCCTTGGCTTAATGTACTACTTCCTGCCAAAAGCAGCCAACAGACCAGTTTATTCATACCGTCTTTCTATCATTCACTTTTGGGCACTGATCTTTATTTACATCTGGGCTGGTCCGCACCACTTGTTGTATACTGCCCTGCCCGACTGGGCACAATCACTGGGTACCGTTTTCTCGATCATGTTGCTGGCTCCCAGCTGGGGTGGTATGTTGAACGGTTTGTTCACCCTGCGTGGCGCCTGGGATAAAGTTCGGGAAGAACCCGTGCTGAAATTCTTTGTGGTTGCCGTTACCTGTTATGGCATGGCCACTTTTGAAGGCCCTATGATGTCGCTGAAAAGTGTAAACGCTATTTCTCACTTTACCGACTGGACGATTGCGCACGTGCATATTGGCGGTTTGGGTTGGAATGGCTTTATGGCCTTTGGTATGTTGTATTACCTGATACCAAAAATGTGGGGCACTTCACTGTACTCGAAAAAAATGGCCACCAACCACTTCTGGCTGGGAACTATTGGTATCATTATATATGCCGTACCGTTATACTGGGCTGGTTTTACACAAGCGCAAATGTGGAAGACGTTTACCGAAGAAGGCCAGTTGAAATTCCAGTTCCTTGAAACAGTTACACACATCATCCCCATGTACGTTACCCGTAGCGTTGGCGGCGCCTTATACCTGCTGGGTGCATTGATAATGGTGTATAACCTGTATAAAACAATTAAGCAAGGTAGTTTCATTGCCAACGAAGCCGCAGAAGCAGCCCCGTTGGAGAAACCTGTCAGTCATGCAAAAGAATACTGGCACCGCTGGATTGAGAAAAAACCAATGACCATGCTGGTGTTTAGTTTAATAGTGGTAGCCATTGGCGGTGCTATTGAAATGGTGCCCACCTTTTTGGTTAAAAGCAATGTGCCTACCATCGCCAGCGTACAACCTTATACGCCGCTTGAATTACAGGGCCGGGATATTTATGTGCGAGAAGGCTGTTATACCTGTCACTCACAAATGGTGCGCCCCTTCCGCGATGAGGTAGCCCGTTATGGCGAATACTCAAAAGCCGGTGAGTTTGTTTACGATCACCCATTTCAGTGGGGTTCAAAAAGAACGGGGCCCGATCTGGCGCGTGAAGGTGGTAAATACCCCGATAGCTGGCACTACAACCACATGATGGACCCACGTATTATGTCGCCCGGTTCTATTATGCCTTCCTATAGCTGGTTGCTCGATAATAAAATTGATACGTCATCAACGCCAGCAAAGATCAGGGCCATGCAAACACTGGGTGTGCCTTATCCTGCAGGGTACGATAAAATTGCCAACAAAGACCTCATTACACAGGCCAATGGTATTCGCATCAGCCTGAAGATGGATAAAATAGAAACGCCAAAAGATGCAGAGATCGTAGCGCTGATAGCTTACCTGCAACGCCTTGGTAAAGACATTAAAGCAACAGCTAAACAATAAGCATCATGAAATTCATACATTATTTAGAAAAGATAACCGGTGTAAGTATTTACCCGTTGATCTCGTTCGTCATCTTCGGTTTGTTCTTTCTGGTAGTTCTGTTGTGGGTATTAAAAACCGATAAGCAGAAGATCGTAGAAGTAAGTCGTATTCCTTTAGACTAAAAGCCCTAAAACATTATTATATGCGCGGTATTTATAAATCGTTCCTGACAGGTGCTGTCCTTATATGTGCTGCCCCTGCTGCTTTTGCAGCGGGGGGCGGACAGCCACCCAAAGAATCATCTATGTATGATCCCTTTGTTATTACCATGATCATTATTATGGGCATTCTGCTGCTGGCCATTGGCATACTGGCGAATGTTGTAATGGGAGCTGCCAGTTATTATTATCAAAAACAAAAAGAGCGCGAGCAACAACAAAAGTCAGGCGCCTCTGCTGCAGCTGCTGTTACCACCCTGTTGTTGTTATTGTTTGCAGCCCCGGTGTTTGCACAAAGCGGCGATACAACAGCCGAAGCTACAGCCACTGTACAAACTGTTAGCTCATTCGGTGGTTTATCGCCCACGGCTTTCTATTTTATAGTGGGCGTTATTGCCGCAGAACTATTGGTGATCTTTGTACTATTGTATCAGTTGCGCGTGTTCCTGGGTAAAGAAAAACTGCAGCAAAATTTAGCAATCCAGCCTAACAAAAAACCAGCTGTAAGCTTCTGGGACAAAATGAACAAACTGAAGCCCATTGAGCAGGAAGAGTCGATCACTTTACATCACGAATACGATGGCATCAGGGAACTGGATAACCGTTTACCACCCTGGTGGCTATATGGCTTCTATATCTCTATCATTTTTGCCGGTATTTACTTATGGCGTTACCACGTTTCACACACTGCGCCATTAAGTGGTGAAGAACTGCAAATTGCGATGGCAAAAGCAGATGAACAAAAAGCGGCCTACCTGAAAAAATCGGCCAATAACGTTGATGAGAATACGGTAAAAATGTTGACTGAGGCTGCCGACCTGGCTGGTGGTGCAAAAGTATTCACACAAAACTGTGCCGCCTGCCATGGTAAAGCCGGTGAAGGTATTGTAGGCCCCAACTTAACAGACGATTACTGGTTGCATGGCGGCAGTATAAAAGATGTTTTTAAAACCGTTAAATATGGCTGGCCCGAAAAAGGCATGCGCAGCTGGAAAGACGATCTTTCGCCCGTGCAAATAGCCCAGGTTTCGAGTTATATTAAATCAATACATGGTACCAACCCGCCCAATGCAAAAGCCCAACAGGGTGAATTGTATAAAGAAGAAGGAGCGGGTAATACTACTCAGGTAGATTCAACTTCAAACAAAGTAGCTACGGCTACAGATAAATAAACCAGCAAGTGCAAACTGAAACAAACATATCCTCCGTGTTAAAAGAAAAAGAAGAATCGTTCCGCGACAGGATAGCGACTATTGATGAATCGGGTAAACGGAACTGGATCTTTGCGCAGAAGCCAAAAGGAAAATGGTATTCGGCCCGCACTTACATAAGCTGGTTCTTCTTTATCATGTTCTTTACTTTGCCATTTATTTATGTACATGGCCGGCCTTTATTTCTTTTTGATGTAACACAGGCTAAGTTCATACTATTTGGCAAAGTATTCTGGCCACAGGATTTCTTCATCTTTGGCCTGGCCATGATCACCTTCATTGTGTTCATTGTTCTTTTCACCGCTGCCTTTGGCCGTTTGTTCTGTGGCTGGGTTTGTCCGCAAACCATCTTTATGGAAATGTTCTTTCGTAAGATTGAATACTTCATTGAAGGCAGTGCTGCCGAACAAAAGTTGCTGGCCAAAGCGCCATGGACGGGCAAAAAGATCTTTAAAAAGGTAAGTAAACACAGCGTATTCTTTTTCTTCTCCTTTATCATCGCCAATTTCTTTCTGGCTTATGTAATTGGCGTAAAGGAGCTGGGCAAAATAATTACCGAACCGGTAAAGGACCACATAGGCGGTTTGCTCTCCCTGCTTGTTTTTTCAGGGATCTTCTATGCTGTATATGCCTTTTTCCGGGAACAGGCCTGTACAGTAGTATGCCCATACGGACGGCTTCAGGGCGTACTGTTAGATCGCAATTCCATGATCGTAGCGTATGACCATAAACGCGGTGAACCCCGGAATAAATTTACTAAAAAGGCTACCACCGATCATGGTGATTGCATCGACTGTATGCAATGCGTTAAGGTTTGCCCCACCGGTATTGATATTCGCAATGGTACCCAAATGGAATGCGTTGGCTGCACAGCTTGTATTGATGCCTGTGACGCCATTATGAAAAAGATCAACAAACCATTAGGACTGATAAGCTATGCCTCGGAGAACGGTATAGAGAACAGGGAACCGTTGAAGTATACCGGCCGTATGAAATTGTACACCGTATTGCTTAGCATTCTGGTGATCATTCTTGGCTTTTTATTATTTACGCGTAAAGATGTTGATGCCACCATTATACGTACACCCGGAATGTTGTATCAGCAACGGGGAACCGACAGCGTTTCGAACCTGTATAATATTAAGGTTGCCAACAAAACAATAGATAAAGTACCACTGCAATTAAAGCTTGAAAATGTAAGTGGCAAAATTGAGATCATTGGCGAACATCATTTTATTGCAGTAAAAGAAGAGGGACAGGGTGCAGGAACGTTCTTTGTGATATTGCCGACCAATATTATTCATCAAAGAAAATTGCCTATTAAGATAGGATTGTATAATGGTGGGGAGAAGGAGGATGAGATTAGTACTAACTTTTTGGGGCCGGTAGCTGAGTAGTTGACTTGTTGACGAGGAAGTTGAAAAGGTGATACAGTTGATAGAGGTGATAAAGGAAAAACAAGCTATAAGGGAAGCCAGCCCCCCACCGGGGGAGGGAGGGGGCTCATTGCCGATTGCCGATTCACGATTGCCGAAGATGTTACTAAGAACCGAAATAACAACCACAAACAATAAACAATCTAAAAAATAAACAATGACATTCAACTGGGGACACAAACTAACACTCGGCTTCATTGCCTTCGCCGGCATGATCGTTTACATGGTGGTGCAAAGTATGAACACCCGTTACGAACTGGTGTCGAATGAATACTATAAAGATGAACTGCAATACCAGCAGGTAATAGATGGCGCCAGCCGCGCCAACCAGCTTAGCAGCAAAGCTACCGTTACACAACAAAATGATGAACTCATTATTCAACTGCCGGCCGAAATGCAGCAGAAAACAATAACCGGTTCCCTGTGGTTCTATAACGCCACCGACTCGAAAAAAGATAAAAAAATGGCATTACAGGTGAACGACCATGCCACCCAAATCATCGATAGCAGGTTGTTCTTACCCGGTAATTATACCGCCAAACTCAGCTGGGCCGGCAATAGCGAAACTTATTATAGTGAAGTACCCGTAACCATTCATTAAACAAATCATAGGCCATGTGGCAGGCAGCAATTGCAGGCGTCTTATTAGGACTTGTTAGCAGTTTTCACTGTGTGGGCATGTGTGGTCCGCTGGCATTGGCATTGCCCGTGCATCATTTGCAAAGATTGCAACAGGCTTTGGCAATAGGATTGTATAATATTGGCCGGGTGCTTACATATGCTGCAATGGGCGGGTTATTTGGCTGGCTTGGCCGCGGTATATATATCGCAGGTTTTCAGCAATGGTTCTCTATCGTTATGGGTATTGTGATACTGGTGCTGGCTGTTCTTTTTTACTTTATGAACAAGTCTTTTAGTCCGGCATGGCTACGCGGTTTTCACGGAGGCATACAACGCATTATGGGTAAGCTTTTGCAAAAGCCGCGTTTGGTGCATTACCTGTTACTTGGTATGGCCAATGGGTTATTACCTTGTGGTATGGTTTATCTGGCCATTGCAGGTGCGTTAAGTACAACAGGTGTTGAACAAAGTGTATTGTTTATGGCAGCCTTTGGCGCAGGCACTTTACCTGCCATGCTTATACTATCTTTCTTTGGCTTTCACATCAAATTATCGTTACGGCAGCAAATGAAAAAAGCAGTACCGTATATTATTGCCGGTATGGCCGTGTTACTTATTTTGCGCGGTATGAACCTGGGCATTCCATTTGTGAGCCCGGTGCTGGCCGATGCGCCACAACCGGTTATCAGCTGTCATTAATTCCTTTTATTTACATCCTGGTAACCCCATTCTTCGTTCTCCCCTAATTCGGGACCATTATAGTTTCCAAACTTTATTATAGTAAGCGCCATCCATACCACTACAAATGGCGAAAGGGCAAATAATATATTCACAAGCATTTCCGATGCACCGGTCAACAAAAAATTAGTATACAACACCAGGTACACGGTTGCGAAAGTGGTGGCAAACGCAGGACTTCGTAACATAACTAAAAGTTTATGTTATTAAGTTACGCCAATTTTCTAAGCTAAAGCAGGCAGATCTATGGTGATGGTAGTACCCTCGTCGAGCACGCTGTGCACATTGATGGCGCCATGCAACAACTCTACATAGCCTTTTACAATGTGCAGACCCAAACCGGTACCTTGTATATTTATGGCATTTTTCCCTCTATAGAAGCTGCTGAATAAATGCTGTTGATCTTCTTCTGAAATACCTATGCCCTGGTCTTTTACCGATATCACCATTTGGTTGTTGGCATTACGCGCCCTGAGGGTAATAATGCCTTCCTCTGGCGAGAATTTTACGGCATTGCTCAACAGGTTGATGAGAATATTCTTCAACAATTTTTTATCGGTACTGAACTGCGTATCACCATCCAGCTCAACCAGTATTTGCTGACCCGGTTTGGCTATAGCCTTCATTTCCTCTGCTATTTCATCGAGGAACTCTTTTATTCCAATGAGCTCGGCTTTTGCCTCTACTTTTCCTTCTTCCAGTTTTCCTAACGAAAGCAGGTCTTCGAGCAGGTCGTTCAGATGTTTTACCGAATCTTTTATACGCCTGATGTGGCGTTCGCGCTTATCCTGTTCTTCTGTTTTTACATATTTTGATAACAGGGCCGCAGATGATAGCACCGTGCTCAATGGTGTTCTAAACTCATGCGACGCTGTTGACACAAATCGCGATTTGATCTCATTCAGCTCTTTCTCCTTATTCAGTGCCTCGCTAAGGTCTTGCTGCGATTTTTCCAGCTCCTGTAATGCTTCTTTAAGTATAAGCGTTCTTTCTTCTACTTTATTTTCCAGTTCGGCATTTAACTTTCTAATGTCGGCCGATACTTTTTCCAGTTGTTCTTTTTGTTCAATAAGCCGGCGTTCGCTTTCCTTACGCTGCGTTATATCAACTACGAAGGCAATCACAAAGAACTCATCTTTTTGTTTGTAAAAGCTTAAACTTACTTCCACCGGCAGGTCGGTGCCATCTTTCATGCGGGCATACAGATCGCGGCCATGGCCCATTGATCTATTGGAAGGCATTTTATAAAATCCTTCGCGGTACTTATGGTGGTTGGGTTGAAAACGGCCCGGTATCAACACTTCAATGGTTTTACCCTGCAACTCATCTTTTTTATAACCGAACATACTTAGCGCAGCCGGGTTTATTAAAACGATCTCACCCTTTTGGTTGGTAAGAATAATGCCTTCGGTTGCATGTTCAAACAGGGCAGTTACCTGTTGTTTATCGCTTTCGGTGAAGCCATACAGTTTTTTAACGTATAGCACCGATATCATGATGAGCAACACGATAATACCCGAGAACATCTGTTGCATGATCATCTGTTGGCGGGTCATGATCTCATTGGGATAAAAAGTGGCCGCAATGATCAACACCAGCGATACGGCTCCAAATATTTTGGTATAGAGGTCGTTTTGCAGGAAAATGGTGAGCAAAATGGCCGTAATAAGACCGCCCACTAAAAAGCTGAACTGAGGATACAGGTATTGCAACACAGCCGTGCTTATCGTCACCACCGAGCAAAACAACAGTACATTAAAAGGTTTCTCTTTAAACATGGTACAACTGAAATCTGTAACAAATTACTGATATTGCTGCAATATATACTATTCACTGTTAACCGTGCCACGGACTGGAGCCGTGTCACGGTTCAATATATTATCTTTGCACCATGCGTATTGATATTATTTCCGTTTTACCTGAGCTGCTCGAAAGCCCGTTTTCCCACTCTATTATGAAAAGAGCCCGCGATAAAGGCTTACTGGAGGTGCATGTGCACCACCTGCGCCAATGGGCCGTAAACGAGTATGGCCAGGTTGACGACTACCAGTACGGTGGCGGCGCCGGTATGGTAATGATGTGTGAACCGCTGGCCAACGCCATTGAAACGTTGTCGAAAGACAGGAAATATGATGAAATTATATTTATGACACCCGATGGTGAACGGTTCAACCAGTCTGCTGCCAACCAGCTGTCGCTGAAAGAAAACCTCATCATCATTTGCGGGCACTATAAAGGCATAGATGAGCGTATACGCGAACATTACGTTACCAAAGAAATTTCTATAGGTGATTATGTATTAAGCGGTGGCGAGTTGGCGGCGGCTATTGTGGTTGATGCCGTTGGCCGTTTACTGCCGGGTGTGCTGGGTGATGAAACTTCTGCTCTTATGGATTCCTTTCAGGATAACTTATTAGCGCCGCCTGTTTATACCCGCCCTGCAGATTTCAGGGGTTGGAAGGTGCCTGATATCTTATTAAGCGGCGATCCTAAAAAAGTAGATGACTGGCGGTATGAACAATCGCTACAACGTACTAAGGATAGAAGACCTGATATGCTGGATGAACATTAAAAAAGCGCCCCAGTGTCGGAGCGCTTTAGCTAGTTAACTATGCTATCAAAAAGATCAAAAGGTAAATCAGTAACTGCATAGCCAGTGTTAAGACTATTGTCTTTTTCATAAGGGTGGATTTACTTGCCCTTTTATGAGCATGCCGCGTGCCAAACTGAAATTATTTGCATAGGAGAACTACGGCACGTAATTAACACAAACTCCTCTCCTCCTGACAATCAACCCCTTCCTAAAAACATATTTATTCACACGCGGTTTATTTAGCAGTTGTCAATTCAACTTTTAATGGCTTTCCCACAAACTCTATTGTTACAAAATCGTTGGTAAGCTGTTGAAAGGGATCTTTTTGTTTACCCATACTTTCTGCAGCTACGGGTTTACCATTAACCAATACCTGCTGGCCCGCAGCCAGCCCTGTTGGTAATTCAAGATTGAATTTGCGTTTGTATTTTTTCCCGTATTGATTGGGGTTATTGGTAGTGATGTCGATGGTCACTTTATTACCTGCCGTAACACCTTTAAAGGTTACCAGTTCGTACTCGGCTTTCTCTAATGTTCTGGCACTTGTACCATCATCATCGTACCAAACATACGTTGATGCACCGGCAGAAGGATAATAGCGTATGGTTACATCCTGCGAATTGAACGACTCTGTGGATTTAATAGTATCCTTTGAGATCCATAATGGAACAAAAGCGCCTTCCCGCACAAAAAGCGGTATTTGTTTTATGTCTGCGGGCTGACTTACCATTTTACCGCCATCAACAACTGAATTGTTTACCAGGCTATACCATTTACCAGCCGGTAAATACAACATGCGTGCAGTGGCGCCCTGTGAAGTTATTGGGGCTACCAGAATATTATCACCCCACAGATATTCCTCTTCGGCCCTTACGGCATTGCTATCGGCAAAATTGTAATAATACAATGGGCGCATCAAAGGTTTACCCCATACTGCCTGGTCGTAACTTAAGGAGTAGTTGTATGGCAATAACTGGTAACGTAAGTTGATGTAATTGCGTACAATACTTTTATAGTTGTCGGGTAAAAAGCCGGGCTCCGAAGGTTTTTCACTTTCATCAGCTGGTTTACCATATGGTCTGAACACAGGTGTGAAAGCTGCAAACTGTAACCAGCGGGTATACAATTCAGGGTCTATAGTAAGTGAGCCGCCGGCATTTGAATGCACATACGGCAGTCCACTCAGGCTCATTCCCAATAAAACCAATGGCTGCGCTTTTAAGCCGCTCCAGGTTTGCGCAGCATCGCCCGTATAGGGAAATACACTATAACGCTGGCTGCCGGCAAAACCAGAACGGTTCAACAGGAACAAGCGTTGATCACTTACATCCGATGCATATTTTTCAGCAAACATTTTGCTGAAGTAATGCCCATACACGTTATGCACTTCATCCGCGCCCATGAGGCGGGCAACGCCATAATCTTTCAGGTTGTGCATCATGGCAGACGGATGCTTCTCTGGTTCAGCCAGATCGAGCCACCAGCCGCTTACTCCATTACCCACCTGCTTTTTGTACTGCTTCCAGATAAAATCCTGCGATTGCCTGCGGAAGATATCAACCAGGCCGCCGGTACCATATGAAAGATCGGGAACCATCATAGCACTGCCATTAGCGCCGGTTGCCAAAAATGGGGTTGCTTCGGCATATGTTTTTGTATTCTGTAAAATGAAAGGTTCGGTAATGAGTACCGACTTTAAATTATCTTTTGTCTTTAGGTCGGTAAGCATGAGTTTTGGGTTGGGCCATTTCTGAGGGTTCACCCAATCTATATTACCCATGGTTCCCTTTACATTATCACCAAACCAGAACATATCAAATGCCAGCCCATCCATGGGAAAATGATCGTTCTTCATTTGAGCCACTACCTTTTTCACATCTTCCTCACTACGATAACCAAAGCGCGAAACAAAATTACCAAACACCCAGCGGGGCGGTAATGGCTGGCGGCCGGTAATGGCGGTATAATTGGCAAGCATTTCATCGATGCTTTTTCCAAACACCACATAATAAGTAAGTTCACCACTGGTAAAACCGGCTTCGAGAGTATTCTTCTCGGTTAAACCAATATCAACATACCCTTTGCTGGGGTTATCAAAAAACAAAGCATAACCGGCACTGGAAATTAATACCGGTACAGAGAAGTTCAGGTTTTCGGCGCCCAGTCCATACCCATTGGCTGCCGTGTTATATAAATTCAATTTGTGTCCGCGCCGGTTCATAGGTAATGCGCGTTCGCCACCACCAAAGAACTGTTCGTTATCAAATAACTGGAATTTAAAACCGCGGGTATCGCCCTGTACAAAATAAGTGGCCGATTTTACTTTTACTTCTTTACCCGTTTTATAATACAATTTTTCGCGCTGCACTACCACGCTGGTAAGGTTATCCCATTCAACCGTTTGCGAAATAGCGTTTGTGATCTTTGTGCCAACAGGTTGCACTTTAGCAATTACGGCATCAGATACCTGTTCCGTTTTACTGTAGTCGTTAGGTTTGTAAGTGGTTTTAATGACCGCATTGGTAAACCCCTGAAAGGTCCAGGTACCTTCTTTTGCTTTGTAAACGACTTCCGTGGTCTTTCCAACGAAGGGGTCTTTGCCAACGGTGTTTATAATTGTTTGTTGAGCGTGCACCGTTCCTAAACCAATCAATGCTATAATGCTGCAAATACTTTTTTTGTTAATTGCCATAATGCCTGATTAAGGCATCAAATTAAAAAAACAACCGTTACCGGCAAACTAAAAAACAGCTATGACCTGTAAGGTCCATCATCGGAGCTTGCATATACAGCGCGATGACCTGGACCTGACAGGTCAAGTAGAATGAAAAAAGACCTGTCAGGTGCAAAGTTGCATGCTGACATTGCACGCTCAAGTGACGCACCTTACAGGTCTTGTTCAGAAAATGTTAAAGTTGTTATTTAGGCATTTCGAACAACTTCATATCAATGTCCTTATTGATCTCGGTCTTTTTGCTGGTAATGTTCAGCACCAGGCCTTGCGACATGCTTATTTCGGTTGTAGTGGGCATTACAAAACCATAATCGGTTTTCTTATAGTTTGAGAAAGAGACGGTGGTCTCAATATCGGCACCCTGAGCGGTTGTTTTAACCGAACTTTTAATAATGTAATAAGTAGCGGGGTCTATCCAGAAAAGGCTTTCAACACTATCCTTTGTCTTTAATTTCAGTTTAAAGGCCTGAGCTGCACCTACCGCTTCTTTACCTACCAGCTCAACCGTGTTACCTTTTGCGGCATAGTTAAACAGGGGGCCACCGGCATCCAGTTGCGCTTTACCAGCTTTTAACTGGTCTTCGGGCATGGCTTCTGCAGAGGATTGCCCCATCATTGGGTTAATAGCCCAACCACCCTGGTCGGTAACGCACTGAATGATCTTTTGACCACCAAAGCTTACTTCATTTTTATAGGCTTTACCATTTACAAGCCAGGTGGCACCAGCAACCTGTTGACCCATTACTTCCAGGTCGTATTCGGTGTAAACGGTTTTAATTGCAGCCAGCTTATCCTTGCCACCCAGCGCTTCAATATGTTTATTGATAATTTCGTCGGCGGTTTGTGCACGTAATGAAAAAACAGACAGCACGCTTGCTGCCATCAGAACTACTCGGAGAGATCTCATTTTTTGACTTTTTGTTGGTAAAATGGTTGTATACATTGGTCGGGTCTACAATATAGCTTTTTCCCGGATCGCAGATCAATAAAATTAGTGGCGTTCTGTGTTAAAATATTACAACTAAGTAATTTCCTTTTAAAAAATTAATATTGTGACCTGAAGGGGCCGAAGTAAGAGGTAGGAAGTAGGAAGTAAGAAATTCCCGAAATTCGGTTTTTCCTACTTCTTACCTCGTATTTCGTACTTCTTTTACTTATAAATCGAAATCATGCAATTCACGATAAAGGGCAACCTGGTAGACATATGGAACAATAATATATATACCGCAGCTATTACCATAGCAAACGGAAAAATTGATTCAATAACCCCCATTGAAGGCGAGCCTGCTGACAAACAACGGTATATACTACCGGGGTTTATTGACAGTCACGTACATATTGAAAGCTCGATGCTGGTACCCTGTCAGTTTGCACGGCTGGCGGTTGTGCATGGTACGGTGGCCACCATTAGCGACCCTCATGAAATTGCCAATGTTTGTGGTATGGAAGGGGTAGAATACATGATCGAAAATGGCAACACCGTTCCCTTTAAATTCTTTTTTGGCGCACCAAGTTGTGTACCGGCCACTACTTTTGAAACGGCCGGCGCTACCCTCGATACCGATGAGGTGGCCGCCCTTTTACAAAAACCCGAGATCCCCTATTTAAGTGAAATGATGAATTTCCCCGGCGTATTGTACAACGACCCGGTGGTAATGAAAAAAATAGCAGCTGCCCGGCAGGCAGGCAAACCTGTTGACGGCCATGCCCCCGGTTTACGCGGCGAACAGGCCCGCCAGTATATTGAAGCGGGCCAACCCGGCCAGGTGATCATTAGCACCGACCACGAATGTTTTACCCGCGAAGAAGCGTTGGATAAATTACAGTACGGCATGAAGATCATTATTCGCGAAGGAAGCGCCGCCCGCAATTTTGAAGCGTTGATCGACTTATTGAACGACCACCCGCAACACATTATGTTTGGCAGCGACGACAAACACCCCGATAGCCTCGTAGCCGGTCATATAAACCAGCTTTGTGCAAGGGCAGTAGCAAAAGGTATCGATGTATTTAAAGTGATACGGGCCGCCTCTGTTAACCCGGTACTGCATTATAAAATTCCGGTTGGCCTGTTACAACCAGGCGATGCCGCCGATTTTATTGTAACCAGCGACCTGCAACAGTTCAACGTACTGCAAACTTATATCAATGGAGAACTGGTGGCAGAGAATGGCAAATCGAATATTGCCTCAAAAACTTCGGGCCGCATCAATAATTTCAATTGCAAAAAAAAGACGGCCGCCGATTTTAAAATACCATTTAACGGAGAAAAAGAAATACCAGTAATTGAAGCGCTCGATGGCCAATTGATCACTAACAAACTTTTATTAGCACCGAAAACAATTGACGGGTTTATAGTTAGCGATACCGAAAGAGATCTTCTAAAAATAGCTGTGGTGAACCGTTACACCGATGCCGTGGTAGCCACCGCCTTTATAAAGAACACCGGGCTAAAAGAAGGCGCCATTGCCTCATCGGTAGCCCACGACAGTCATAATATTGTGGCCGTAGGTGTTGATGACGAAAGTCTGTGCAATGCGGTGAACCTGGTTATTGAACAACAGGGCGGCGTAAGCTGTGTAAGCTTACAGGCTTCATTGGTTTTGCCATTACCGGTTGCCGGGTTAATGAGTGCAGAAGATGGTTACGATGTAGCTAATTCATATACAGCCATCGATGCCATGGCAAAATCGTTGGGCACTACCCTTTCGGCGCCGTTTATGACGCTTTCTTTTATGGCATTGCTGGTTATTCCACATTTGAAACTGAGCGACCTCGGACTTTTTGACGGCGACTCATTTCAACTGATACAGGCGGCGCGTTAAATACCGGTTTAAACTTTTCGTAAAAGAAAAGATTGAACAATAACATATCGAGTGCATACACAAAATCTTCAACCGGTATAGTAAATACCCTGAGGCCCAGGTTCTCCGCATCATTGTACCATACAACAGGTTGTTGCAAACCGGTGCCGGTAAGTATGCCGTTCACTATTAGAAATGGAATAAGTAGTAAGGGATAGATTGACAAAAAACCAGGCAGCCATTTTACCTTAACTATGAACTCCAATGCTATCAGCAGTACAGCTGTACTTATACAGCTCACCGATGTATATGCCCTGCCTAAATTATTAAAACCAATTAAAAGCAGTAGAGCCGACAATACAATCACTACAGCCCTTTCAAACCGTAATGGCCACCTGATATTATAAAATGTATTCAAACAGTGATAGGTAAATACACAGGCAAAGGGAATGAATATGAAGAACAGCACTTCTTCAACCGGCAGGTTAAACTACTTAAACCCCAAGGTGTAGGCATAGTTAAACCCCCAAACATTTTGCCCGGTAAATAAAACATCCCAGCCAATAAAACAGGCCGATGCAATAGCGTTACCTGCAATAAACGCCTTGAAGTGATTATTAAACCTGATGGCCGGATAAAACGAGAACAGAAACGGAACAATAGCCGAAAAGATATTGATCAGCAAATAAGTTAAATGCATATTAATTACCCTGCATTTTCATTTTAAAATATTTGAACGGTACCCACAACATGCCAAAACACTCGCCTTCTTCTTTATCCAAATGTTTATGATGCACTTTATGCGCCCGGCGTATGGCTTTAAAATAAGCATTGTTCGAGTTGCGGAGTATTTTAAACCGCTGATGAATAAAAACATCATGCACCAGAAAGTAGGCCAGTCCGTAAATTGTAATGCCACACCCAACCCAAAATGCCCAATTGTAACCATTGCGCATACCCCAAAATAAACCGGCAATACCGGGCAGCGCGAATATTAAAAAGAAGAGATCGTTGTGTTCAAAAAAACCTTCACTTTCTTTGCGGTGATGATCTTTATGCAGGAACCAGAACAGGCCATGCATAATGTATTTATGGGTAAACCAGGCCACTCCTTCCATGCCTACAAATGCTGCCAGTACAATCAGTATATTTATGATGATCGCCATAATAAACAGGTTTAAATAATATTCAACTGGTATTTTACATTAGATTGTACCATCAATGCCAGTTTTTGATAATTAGGGATACGCACGCGCGCGCTGAGTATTTTTTCTGCAGGCAATCGTTTTATTTTTTTAAACAGCACCCAATAGTAGTAATACGCCAGGTATACCCCTTTCTTTGACGAAGCCGGCAGCATCTTTATTCCTTTCAGGGCTTCCGAAAAATCTTCTTCTATTTCTTTTTCTATCTTTTCTTTATCGGCTTTTGAAAAATTGCCCAGGTTAACCGAAGGAAAATAGGTTCGCCCCAGCTGCAGGTTATCGGCCTGTGCATCGCGTAAAAAATTCACTTTCTGAAAAGCAGCGCCTAATCTCATAGCGTACGGATTGAGTTTTTCTTAAGACCCGGCCTTGCCATTGGTGAACACATGTAGACACATTAAACCTACCGCTTCGGCAGAACCGAGTATATACTTTTTATAGCTTTCTTCATTATACGTTTGGCAGTACAGGTCCATCTCCATGCTGTCGAGAAAAATATCTATCCATTTTCTATCGATATCGTACTTATGCACCACGGCCTGAAAGGCATTCAACACCGGGTTCAATGATATTTTGTCGCGCAGGGCGGCATCGGTATCATTTCGAAATGCAGTCAACAGTTCTTTCTTGTTGTACCCCTGAAAGCTATCTACAATTTCATCGGCAAACCGTACATAAATGGCATAAATAGGTTCGCGCAAAGGCCTGGCCAGGCAAAGAATGCCAAGCGAAAAACTTGTGCTGTATGTTTTCGTTGTAAGCTTGCTGCACTCAATAGAAACCCTGTCAAACAAATATTTCATGTGTCTTTTTTGTTAAGTACTTGTTTAATAATCCAGCGGCTATTTTTCCAGAAATAATTGAAGGCGGCACGCCTGGTCCGGGTACGGTTAACTGACCTGCGTAAAAGAGGTTCTTTAGTTACCATTGTTAAACACAGAAAAAAATCCCCAGTTACGCGACCCCATTCTTCATATTATAATTAGCATTTAACTAAGATTTTCTTTATATCTTTAGTAACAGCTATCCATTGCATTACCTGCGCCTTTCCTTTGAAACTAAGAATGTTGACAATTAAGGAACCTAAAACCTTACAAGATGACCACAACAACAGTAAACACAACGCCAGGGGTGGAACAATGGCTTTCTAAAAACATGAATTCCGAATCACCATTTACTCAGTATGTAAAAAACATCTACCCACTTAGTACAGCCGCGCAGGAGTTTATAAATCAAAAAGCATATCCCAGTCATTATAATAAAAATGAAATGCTGATCGCGGCTGGCGATATGTGCAAGGGCATTTACCTGATACGCAAAGGTGTGCTTCGCAGTTTTATAAAAGAAGGGCAGAAAGAGATCACCACCTGGATCTCGGGCGAACATGAACTGGCCACCTGTATTACCTGTTATGGATTAAAGCAACCTGCACGTGAAAACATTCAGGCGCTGGAAGATTGCGAACTGGTGGTGCTGAGTACCGAAGACCTGCAATATTTGTATGAGCATTTTCCCGAGAGTAATATTGTGGGCCGTAAAATACTGGAGAAATATTACCGCGATGCCGAAGAGCGGGCATTTATTGCACGCTTAATGGAGGCCACTACCAAATACAAACATTTTATTGCCACCAAAAGCGATCTGCTGAACCGGGTACCGCTAAAATTCATTGCCTCTTACCTGGGTATGACGCTTGAAACGCTTAGCCGTATCAGGAGTAAGTTATCGAGGAATATGAATGATATGGAGTTGGGGATTTAGTTGACGGGTTAATGAGGAGTTGAAAAGGTGATAGAGTTGATGTAGGTGATAAAGGAAATACAGACATCGTTCAAATTTACAGAATGGCCGGTTTGTTCTTCTGAACGGTCATCCAAATCAATTCAACCATTGTTCAATTCAATTACCAGGTCGTTTAATTTACTAATTGATGGATTTGATCTTTTGAACAACCATAAAATTCTATTTAACTGTCCTACAATTTAATGTTGCCATCGCTTAATTTTACTAAATGACCGGTTTGATTTTTTGAACGATCGTCCAATTAAACTAAACGGTCGGTTTGATCTTTTAAGCCATCATTCAATTCTATTCAACCATAGTTCAATTTTACTAAATGGCCGGTTTGATCTTTTGAACGACCATTCAATTTTATTTAACCATCATTTAATTCAGTTAAGCCATCGTTTAATTTATCAAATTGAGCAGTTTGATCTTTTAAGCCATCGTTTAATTTTACTAATTGGTCAGTTCGATGTTTTAGATCATCATTCAAATCAATTAAACCATTATTTAATTCAATTTTGCCATCGTTCAATTCAATTAAGTCATCGTTTAATTTTACTAATTGATGGGTTTGATCTTTTGAACGACCATTCAATTCCATTTAACTATCGTCCAACTCAATTTTGCCATCGTTCAATTTATCAAATTGAGCAGTTTGATCTTTTAAGCCATCGTTCAATCTTTTAAGTGCAGCGCTTAATGTATTAAATGTTACACTTGTTGTTTTAAATCGGCAATTCAAACTAAAGATCAATCACTTACACCAAAAGCCCGAAACCCCGCAGACCGGGGAACCTGTATTCCTTGGTAACCGGAAACCGGTAGCCGGCATAACATGAAACTCCATAGACCTGGGAACCTGAAACTAAGAACGGAGAACTTTCACCGGTAAAAAATCCGCTTTTACCGACTTCCACCTTCCTTTAGGCGGCCAACGCTTGCCGGCTGGCGCTGTGGCAGTTAGCTTTGTTGAAAATTATTACCCCATGCGCGACAAAGCATTTAAAGAACAGCAAAGGGCCTTAAGAGATGAAAGAAGAAAGGCGGCACTTGGCAGACGCGGACAACGTAAAAGAAGTGGTAGTGTACTGGCCGGCCTGCTGTTACTGTGCATTGGTACCATCCTGTTGTTAAAACAGTTTGGCTTTCCCTTCCCCGAGTGGTTATTTACCTGGCCCATGATAGTAATTGCGTTTGGTTTGCTGGCCGGTGCCGGTAACTCGTTCCGCGATCCGGGTTGGGTTATTATTTGCGGAGTAGGCGTTGTTTTCCTGCTCGGTAGAGTATGGACCGGCACTCCCATTCATCACTTTATATGGCCCGTACTTATTATAGCTGCAGGCTTTATTTTCATCCTGGCGCCCCGCCGCCACCGTATGTGGCACCAGCGGTTTCATGAGTACGATGAGGAAGAAAGAAAGAACTGGCAACGCCATGGATGGCACCAACCACAAGAGGTAGAAGAACCTGTTGTTACACCCGTTGTTACAGACACTGACGGTAATCCAATAGCTCAACCACAAAAGCCTGAAAGCGGAAAAAGAAGTCCCGATAACTGGCTCGATACAGTGACCATCTTTAGCTCAGTAAAGAAAAATGTGTTCTCAAAGAATTTCAAAGGCGGTGATGTGGTATCCATATTCGGGGGAGCAGAGATCAATTTAACGCAGGCCGACTTTCAGGGTTCCATAGCCATTGAAGTGGTACAGATCTTTGGCGGTACCAAACTGGTAATACCACCGCACTGGCAAATACGCTCTGAAATGGTAGCCATTTTTGGTGGCATCGATGATAAACGCCCGCCCCAAATGACCTATGATGAAGATAAAGTAGTTGTATTACACGGTACTACCATCTTCGGCGGCATTGAAATAAAAAGCTATTAATTACATACAACCATTAAAAACCTGTTATATGCACTGGTTCCTTGCAAAAATAGTTTACCAAATAGTTTGTGGCGAAGGAAATCACACCGCCCAGTTTGATGAGCAGTTACGCCTGGTACAGGCCGTTGACGAAAACGAAGCCTTTAATAAAGCCAAAGCCATTGGTGAACAGGAGCAGGAGATGTTCATGAACCAACAACAAAAATTAGTTACCTGGCAGTTTGTGAATGTATGCGAGCTGTATAAGATATCAGCACTTATCGATGGGGCCGAATTATATTCACGTATACAGGAAACCGATAACGCCGGTTCGTACATTGAGCTGGTAAATAAAAAAGCCGCTCATATAAAATCAAGTAATACACATAAGTATTTGCAATTATTTTAACGCAGTATGGCATCATCACCACTTGGCACATTAAAGAATAAAACCATTTTTGCCGCAGCCTGGCTGGGCTGGTCAATAATGCAGGTTAAAATACTGCAGGATTGGGGCTTTACAGCAAAGATAGCTGCATTAGACAGCCTGGTGAGTAATGGATTGCTGGCAACCTTTACTATAATAATTGTAAACAGCCTCAGGTATTATAGACCCAAAAAAGGGAAATACATATACATCATAACCATTTGTGCAGTTAAAGCCGGGTTATGGGGCGTGTTGGTAAAATATATTATGTCGAATATTTTTCCTGCAGAAACCGCCTACCTCGATTTTCTTGAAAAATTCATGCCCATACGATTTGATATTGCGTTACTGGTTGCGTTGTGTATGGCCCTTATAAGTGAATTGTTTTATACGCTCGAAGAACAGAAAGACAGTGAGTACCGGAAAACAGATGCCGAAAAACTGGCACGCGAAGCGGAATTGTATAAACTGCGTCAGCAATTACAACCGCATTTTTTATTCAACAGTCTGAACTCAATCAGCGCCCTGATAACCATTCAACCGGCACAGGCGCGTAAAATGATACAACAGTTATCTGATTTTTTAAGAGGTACGTTAAAGAAAGAAGAGAACCAGTGGATAAGCCTCGAAGATGAATTACAACATTTACAGTTGTACCTCGATATTGAAAAGGTACGCTTTGGTCACCGGTTAAATACGGCCGTTACCTGCGCAGGTGCCGACGCTAAACTTACATTACCAAGTATGTTATTACAACCGCTGGTTGAAAATGCCATAAAGTTTGGCTTGTACGACACTACCGAAACGGTGACCATAACAATTGATGCCGCCAGGGAAAGCCATTACCTGGTAGTAACCATTCAAAACCCTTTTGATCCTGAAACGTCGTCGCCCAAACAGGGAACAGGGTTTGGTTTAAGTTCTGTACAACGGCGTTTATATTTGCTGTTTGCCCGCAACGATCTGTTGAGCACCCGGCATACCGATAACCTGTTCACCACTGTTATAAAGATCCCTCAGCCCAAAGCAGTTGGTACCGAAACTTTGAATTATTAAAACCTTATAAAAATAACTTTACCGGAATGAAAAAAGCCATTATTGTAGACGATGAACCGCTGGCCCGTATGGTAGTAAAAGAATACCTGCTGCAACATCCTAACATTACCGTAGTACATGAATGTAATGATGGCTTCGAAGGTATTAAAGCAATAATCCAACATCAGCCCGATGTAGTATTTCTGGATATACAAATGCCTAAAATAAATGGCTTTGAAATGCTGGAACTGGTAGAACAGCCACCGGCAGTGATTTTCACCACCGCTTTTGATGAATACGCCATAAAGGCTTTTGAGAGCCATGCGGTAGATTATTTATTGAAACCCTTTAGCCAGGACCGTTTTGATAAAGCCATTGAGCGTTTAACAGAACGCGATGCTACTGTAACATTAAATAATACCCGCGACCTGCTCGATACGGCTGCCCAGGGCCCACAGCAAAACCAACGCATTGTTGTAAAAACAGGCAATAAGATCAAGATCATTCCTATAGATGAAGTGCACTATCTTGAATCGGCCGATGATTATGTAAAGATCCACACCAAAGAAGGCGCATTTCTGAAAAACAAAACCATGGGGCATTTTGAAAAGGTGCTCGACCCACAGCAATTTGTGCGTACACATCGTTCGTATATGGTTAATGTGCAGCTGGTTACCCGCATAGATCCTTACGAAAAGGAAAATTTTCTGGCCCAGTTAAAAACAGGTGCACAGGTGCCCGTTAGTAAAACCGGTTATGCCAAACTGAAATCTGTACTCGGCATTTAACTTTGACCGGATACAGGTAACACCCATACGCCTAAGCGCTAACACTTACAAATAAATATAAATATTATTTAAACTGCATACTTCCATTGCCGTTATTTAGTCGCGGTGCATCACTTCGGTGTTTATACATAGGCTATTTGTGCGTTCAGGTTAAAGATGAAGACAGAGGCTGATTCATTTATCATTAACCCTATAACTTATGTATCCGGTACCCGACAACTGCGGTAAAGGCGCCGCTATGCTCTTACTTTCCCTTTCGCTTGTTTCATTGCAGCCCGGGCGGGCACAGTGTATTGCCGTAGGCCCCAAAAGTCCGGCTACTTCGGCAAATGTTTCCTACTCGGGCAGCGATTATGCTTTTCATAATCCATCAAATGCACTGGTGAATGATAATAATTTCGCTTATGCAGCATCGCTTGCAAGTATTTTTAACAAGACCACCGACTACTTACAGGTCAAAGACTTCGGTTTTAACATTCCCACGGCTGCCACTATCTGTAACATTGAAGCGAAAGTAGTTAAAAGCGCAACAGACATAGACCTTTTAATTATTAGCGCCTGGGTAAAAGATTATGATGTGCGCATTATAAAGAACAATGTGCTTGCAGGCAATAACCAAAAAAACAGCGCTGCGTGGAATGATGCGCCAACCGCTGTTACTTATGGCGGTTCAGACCCGCTTTGGGGAACAACCTGGTCGCCGGCAGAAGTGAACAATAGTAACTTCGGGCTTTCGATCGCTGCTGAAGTAAAAACCGGTATAGGGTTGCTGCCTGTTATAAATATTGATAACATCAGCCTTACCGTTTATTATTTAGACCCCAGCGTTTTACCTGCGCAGGTAGTTCAGTTCAATGTAGCCCATGGTTCAAACAATACAGCTTTGGTTTCGTGGAAGCAAAGCAGTGGCGATGCAGCAACGTCCTTTATTGTTGAACGATCGGTAAATGGGTCAACGTGGGAAAGCCTGCCAGGCAATGTGCAAAAGAACAATACCGCTTCGTTATTTAAAGACAACAGACCTTTACCGGGTAAATCGTATTACCGGCTTAAGATGATCAATGCGGTTGGTAATGCACATTATACCACAACGCTACCCTTTGAACTTACAGACGTTACTTCGTTAACCTGTTACCCAAATCCGTTTACATCGGTGATACAGGTAAAGGGCCTGGAGGCGGGCGAACAGGTAGCGGTAAGTAATTTATTAGGGCAGCGGATATTCCTGAGCACGCCCGCAGCTACTAACACCCTAAGCATTAATATCAATGATCTTCAACCTGGTATGTATGTTATCAGCGCTGGTAACCGTAAGATGAAGGTGGAGAAGCGGTGAGCGGTGAGTGGTGAGTGGTGAGTGGTGAGTGGTATCCTAAATTCGAGATTAATAACAGTTAGCGACAGCTTGATTTTCGAGATCTTTGGTTTTATATGGGCGTGTTAATTCACGTGAAAAACGGTTGGACATCATGACCTTATTACGTTAGAACCCGCTACCACAGCGGGTTTTAACTTTTCAAAAAGGCTTACGGATACTAAAAACGGGCTTATGTTGGTTTTCAGTATCTCAAAACCTGGTGTATGTTTGCATTACGAAACGCAACTAACACACACCAAAGGGTGTATCTCTGGTAAAAATACGTTGCACACTCCGCTTAACTTACGCATTGCCTGCCTCCGCGATTGTCTCCCCATACAGGAAGTAGTAAACAGATCAATAACTTATAAACATTACAACTATGAAAAAGGCAATGAGGAATTATTACGGTTTAATGATGTTCGCATTAATCGCATTAACATTAGGATTCTCCACTATTACATTAGCTAACGACGAAGGAAAAGCCAAAAATATAACAGATCTTAAGTTTATCGGTAACATGGAAAACCAACCAGTTTTCCAACTGAACCTGAATAACACTGAAGATGATGAGTTCACCGTTACTTTCCGCGATGAGGCCGGTAACGTTCTGTACAACGACAAATTCAAAGGCGCTAACATTAGCAAGAAGTTCATGTTG
This sequence comes from Niastella sp. OAS944, assembly GCA_024809215.1. Classification (GTDB taxonomy): domain Bacteria; phylum Bacteroidota; class Bacteroidia; order Chitinophagales; family Chitinophagaceae; genus Niastella. The sequence goes on from JANUBW010000001.1 coordinate 2,567,001, forward strand.
AAATCTGAGGAGTTTGGTGATTCAGCGCTGAACGTAGTAGTTAAATCGAAAAAATATAACACTACTGATGTGTACACTATCAACAGAAGCCACACTTACGTAGAAGAAACTGTGGTAAACAAGTTGAAATAATCAACATCGTCCAGTCATTCAACAATTACATAGTGATTTTCACAAAGCGTCCCGACCCAGGTCGGGACGTTTTTATTTATAGCGTACTATAACTGTGAAATATAGCTGGCTGTTTGCTGTTGAATTTGTTGTTTACCTTTTTCAATAGCCTGTTGCACCCGTTTACCGTTTCCCTTTGCCGGGATATCAGTTGCTGTGGTCAATGCTTTTACATACCAATCGCCCCATACTTGCAGTATATGTTGCTCTTTTGCTTTATCAGAGCCCGACTGTACCGCTTTTTTACTAAGCTCAAATTCTATTTGCAGCCGTTGTAAGGCATTGCGGGTAATATCATCAATAAGCGACGCAGCTGTTTTATCATCGGCTGTCGTTAACAGAAAAGCAGTTGCCAGCGCGCTTTTGGCCACATGTTTCATTTCGGCTGGTGAAACCATATCGAGCCTGTCGGCATCGGTATGATAAAACACATCGGTAAAATGCCACATCAGCAAACCGGGGATCTTTGCATTTAAAAACGGGGTATGATCGCTACCGCCCTCGAAAGGATTGGTGCGAACCGTCCAACCGGTTTTGGCCGCTTCAAACAAACACCTGTTCAACAACAGATCATTAAAATAATGCGGGAACATATCCGCCTCCGTAAGCGGACTGCCACCCCATTCGCTGTGTTTTTCATTACCGCGCGTCCAGATAGCCGAAGGATCGGGCATTTTTTCTATCAGAAAAGTACCACCTGTCTTTTGAATATCCTCGCCCACCATATCGAGGCTCAGTCCCCATTTAATACCTTTTGCCCTAACCGAATCATCGACAATATACCGGCGGGTTGAAACAATTTCATCGCCCCATAAAAACGTAAGGGTGCGTTGTGGTACTACCTTGTTCTTTTTTACCAGTAGTGCAGTGGTGCGCGCCATTTCGGCCAGTGCGCCAACACCCGATGCATTATCATTGGCGCCGGGTTCCTGTACATGGGCGCTGAAAACAAATCGCTCATGAGGTTTGGTTTTACCGCGTACATTGGCCACCAGCGTTAGTTCATCTGCTGTATAGATCTTTGTATTGACCACCACTTTAACCGTAACCGTTCCTTTTGCCAGGGCAGCCTTTAATCTTTCTTTAGCGGCATATGATAACAAAATGCCCCATTTCTGGTGCAACGAATCGGTATAACCGATACCCTGAAATTGAATGGAATGCGTATTTTTTGTGGGTTGATTATAACCCGGCATACTATACGCCAATGCACCCAGCGCGCCTCCTTTGATAGCATTGCCATACACTCCGCCAATACCAGTTTCGGCCATAACAATTTTACCGGTAAGATCTTTCCCTTCCAGTTCTTTGGCCGAACCTTTGCCCGCATATACCAGTTCGGCTGTTACTCCACCTTCGGGTGTGGCAGCAGAATACATGGCGATCATATTGCAGTTGGTTTTGAATTGCAGTACCGGTTCTTTTTCGCCTACAATGTACAGGCTGGCGTCTACCGGTTCCCAGGTAACGCGCTTCATGGGTCTTTTTTCAATGCGGTAGGTAAGCCTGGCCGTTTGTTCGCCATTGGTTTCGTTTACAAACCCGGCTTGTTGCAGTATTTTTTCTACGTGGTAAATGCTTTCGTTGAAACCGCTGTTACCGGCCAATCGCCAGCGTTGTTCAACAAACCATACGGTGTTGTAGGCCTGTTGTTCGTCGAAGGTTTTTTCTAAAAGTTGGAAGTATTTTTTTTCACGGGCCGCAGGTTGCGCCCATGCCGGCATAGCCGTAGATAGAAGCAGGACCGGTAAGGATAAGGTCAGGAATTTGTTCATGGTAAGGTTTTGTTTCGATGGAAACTATAGACTAAATATACTTATTTCTGCGGCAATCGTGAATCGGCAATCGGCAATGAATCTGAACCTCAAAGCCTCGCTATCGTGAAACGGCAAACGTGAAACGTGAAAAAGTTGACACGTTAACAAGTTGACACGTTGACAAGGAGCCTCAATTCGAGACTCGCTTTTTTCAGCGGCCCGCCGCACTCGCCGCAGGCGAATAAGGCGGGCATTTATGACTTACAAACTGAATAACTGAACAACTCAATAACCAGCAACTCACAACTAAGAACTAAAAACTGAAAACTGTGAACTGAACTCCGCGAACCGGCATTATCACATTAGCCAATTATCACATTAGTACATTACGCTTCCTGTCCTATCCAAACCGCGCCCCCAATACTACTTCTCGAGGCACCGGTAACCGAAGCCAGTACATTGTACTCTTCGCGCCAGCGTAATATGCCTATCAGCGCCATAATAAGGGCTTCTTTAAAATCAATAATATTCTTTTCAGGCACCACTACCTCTACCCCGGCTGGTTGTAATGCAGCCTGCAGGCGTTCTATCAAAAACCGGTTATGGGCGCCACCACCGGTTGCCAGCAGTTTCAGTGCACCGTTTGCCGGGGGGGCATTCTTCAACAGGTTCAAAATAGGTGCGCTTATTTGAGTGGCAATATGCTCAACCATGGTATGTAGTGCATCTTCAGTTGTAACGCCGCTGCCTTTTACCAGCGGATACAGCACATCGGTGCCAAAATCATTGGCCAGCGATTTGGGATGCGGCATGCGATAGTATTCCAGGTCGTTCAGCATGCTCAACAGGCTTTTGTTCAGTTTGCCGCTGGCGGCAATTTGTCCGCCATCGTCGTAAGGTTTACCAGCTTCATGGGCCAGCATATTCATAACCCGGTTGGCCGGGCAAACGTCAAAAGCAATGTATTTGTTAGGGTTGTTATACGAAATGTTGGCTATACCGCCCAGGTTCAGGAAAAAGTTATAGTTGCCCAGCAGTAATTTCTCACCAATAGGCACAATAGGCGCGCCCTGACCGCCCAGGGCAACATCCATGGCCCGAAGGTCGCTTACCACGTTAATACCCGTTTCAGCAGCAATGGCGGCGCCATCGCCCAGTTGGCCGGTCATTTTTTGAGCGGGGGCATGAAAAGTGGTATGGCCATGCGAGGCTATCAATTGTACCTGGTACTGCAGGTTGTGTTGGGCAATGAACGCATTTACCTGTTCGCCAATATAATGGCCGTATTCTGCGTGCAACAGCTGATAATCCAATGCATTAAGTTGAATGGCCCCACGCAGCCGCTTTACCCACTCTTCGCTGTAGGGGTAGCAATCAGCCGCTTTTATCTCATATTCCCATTTGCCTGCGCTTTCATGAAATTCAACAAATGCAATGTCCAGTCCGTCGAGAGAACTTCCGCTCATAATGCCGATTGCCCGATATATCATAACAGTTGGTAGATTTCTGGTATTAAAAAAGAATATTTAGAATAGATTTGCCCGTCAAATTTCATATATCGCCAACCAAAATCCAAAACGATTCTAAATGGTCATCAACCTAAGCTCAGAATGTTCATTGATTTCAGGCTGGATCAGCGAGATCAGGGACGTTCAAATTCAGTCGGACCGCATGCGGTTCCGCCGAAACCTGGAACGAATTGGAGAAATAGCCGCTTATGAAATAAGCCGCAAACTGGTATATGAAGAAAAAGAAGTGCAAACCCCGCTGGGCATTTCGCAATGCAAAGTGCTGAAAGACCAACCGGTGCTGGCCACTATTCTGCGGGCCGGCCTGCCCCTGCACCAGGGTTTACTGAATTACTTCGATAAGGCCGACAATGCCTTTATATCTGCCTACCGCAAACACAATCACGACGGTAGTTTTGAAATCAGCCTCGACTATATTTCCTGCCCCGAGCTGGAGAACAGGGTGGTGATCATTTCAGATCCCATGCTGGCAACAGGTTCTTCACTGGTAAAAACCATTCAATATCTGCGCGATGAAGGGCACCCAAGTGAAATTCATGTGGTAGTAGCCATTGCCTGTACAGTTGGCATTGAATACGTGAAACGCAGCGAACCGCATGTGAAGATCTGGTGCGGCGCCATCGACGAAGAACTAACGGCAAAAGGGTATATTGTTCCCGGATTGGGAGATGCAGGCGACCTCGCATTTGGTACCAAAGTACAGATGTAAATAGTGCTTTTGCACCATTTTCAGCCTTTCTTTTCCTGAGCCAACCTTTTCAGAAAAAAGTAAGTATAAATTAGATAATTCTTTTGTGAGAGAACGTGCGGGTGTTGAAAATTTAATACCCGGTTAAACCGTTTATAGCAAGACTTGTCGTTTATTTTTCGTATTTTGTTATTAGACTCGAAACCAATGCGGATGAGGAAATTATTATTAGTAATTCTAACATGCACCCTGCTGAAGACAGCCTCGGCACAAGACCCCAATTTTTCACAGTTCTTCGTTTCACCCCTTACACTTAACCCTGCTTTAACCGGCAAATTCAATGGCGACTTTCGCATAGCGGGCAACTACCGCGACCAATGGCCGGCGATCAGTAAGGCATTCGTAACTTCAACTGTTTCTTTCGACGCGCCCATATTACGTAACAAGATCTCTGAACTTGATACCTGGGGTGTTGGGGTACTGGCAATGACGGATAAAACTGCTAACGGTATCCTATCCACTAACATGCTGTCCCTTTCTACCTCCTATCATAAAGGCATCGACGAAGATGGATTGAACTCTATCGGTTTGGGCTTTCAGGGAACCTACAATACAAAACGGCTCGACGGTACAAAACTGAATTTCGAAGATGAACTTGACCAGTTTGGCGGTTGGACGAACCCCACCGGCGAAACAGTGAACGAAAGGCAGATCAACCTCAGTTATTTCGATCTTTCGGTAGGCGCCCTGTTCAATGGTTCAACCGATGGGTATAACAACTACTATTTGGGAATATCGGGCTACCACCTTAACAAACCCAAAGAATCGTTTACCGGCGATATCTTCTATACACTCAATCCCCGGTTAACCGTAAACGCGGGCGGCGCCATTCCTTTTGCCGACAACAGCCGCACAGTTTACATAAGCACATTGTTCAGCCGGCAGGCCGGTGCCACCAACATGGTAGCGGGCGGCGCAGTTGGCTTTATGATGAATGAGGATGAAGAAAACCCCACCAACTTTTATGCAGGCTTATGGACGCGCTTCAACAATGTGAACGACGCCCTTATTCCTTATGTGGGTCTTGAGTTTGGTGGTTTCAGACTGGGTGCCTCTTACGATGTAAACATATCCAGTTTGAAAGCTGCTTCACAAAGCCGTGGTGGTATTGAAATTTCTCTCATATTTATCAAGCGTCCGCCAGGCAACAAGGGTATCCCCTGTCCGCACTTTTAACATTATAGTATACTCTTTCGATAAAAAAATACTACGCATATGGCGCCAAATAAAATATTTTTGGCGCCATATGCTTTTACAGCCTGCCATTAAAACACTTATAACCGTAATCACATGCTGCTTTGTTTTCGGTTGTTCATTGACCAAACGCAGCGATACACCTATTGATCATTTACCGGCCATTGACCTGCACCCTTTTGGGCGAAGCGTCATCAACGAGCAACAGCACCTGGAGTTGATCAGTTCCGCCTGTCAATTTGGTTTTAGCTTTGATGACAGGGCCTTTCACCTGCAGGTATCGTTACCAGCCTGGCTGCATCACAACTATCTGCAATACGAGCTGGATGGCGTTTATAAGAACCGCATTCGCATTGATTCCTCTACCAAACTTATTACAATAGTAGCCCCAACAGCGGGTAAACATACCGTTTGGATATACAAAGCCACCGAAGCCCATACCGGCCCCATTATTATTCAATCGGTAAATGCCCGAAAAGTAAAAGCGCTTGAACGCCCCGAGGCGCCGCTTATTGAATTTATTGGCAACAGCATTACCTGTGGCGCTGCAGCAGATGCTTCTGACGTACCCTGTGGTACGGGTGTATATCACGATCAGCATAATGCGTATATGGCTTATGGCCCGCGTGTGGCCCGCGCATTGGGCGCCAATTATATAATGAGCAGTGTGAGTGGCATTGGCATTTACCGTAACTGGAACGACGAAGGACCGGGTATGCCGCAGATGTATGAAAAAACCGATTTCAGAATTAGCTCACAACAAACCTGGAATTTTTCAACGTATACCCCACAGATAGTAAGCATAGCCTTAGGCACCAATGATTTCAGTAATGGCGATGGCAGAAAACTGCGCAAACCGTTCGACAGCGCCGCTTTTGTAAACCAGTATATTCAGTTTGTGCAGCTGGTAAAAACAAAATACCCGGCAGCGCAAATAGCCCTGCTAAGCAGCGCCATGCTGCACGATCAAAAGCGTGCTTTATTACAGAATTGCCTTACAGCTGTAAAAGGAAAGGTTGATGCGTTGTATCCCAAGGGTAAACGGGTAGCGCTGTATTTCTTTCTACCCATGAATGCCAAAGGATGTACAGGTCATCCGAGTGTTGAGGACCATGAAATTCTCGCTAAAGAATTAATTCCATTTTATAAAGCCTTGCTACCCTAGATTCAGTTTGTGGTTTATGGTTTGTTGTTTGTGGTTATGCGAGCCTCGCGAAGTTGCAGTTTATCAAAGACCATAAAGTGCGGTAGCAATAACAAACTACAAACAACAAACTACAAACTCATTTTCTTCCCACTCACATATGGGTTATCCCTCAAAATAAAACGGTAAGGTAGTTTTGCATCTTCACCGGCATAATCAACACCAATACGGGGTGTGGCGATAATATCTTTTTTTTGGGGCACAAAATCATCTGAGGCTATATAAATATCATCGTCAAGTAAGTTTAGGCCCGTATGTTTTGTGAAAATTCCCAGGGCTTTCGATACGTTGCCGGGGCCTTTGGTGAGGGTATAATCGGCCACTCTTTTGCCGGTGCGTTCAAGCATGGTATTAATGCCATGTATGGGGTCAATGGCGCGAATAAGAACGGCATGGGGCACATCCTTTTTATTGGTAACCACATTAAACAGGTGGTGAATACCGTAACACAGGTATACATAAGCCGTGCCGCCGGCCTGGAACATTACTTCGGTGCGGTTGGTCCTTCGGTTGCCATAAGCATGTGAGGCCCGGTCAATGGCGCCGGCATAGGCCTCGGTTTCAACAATACGGCCATACGTCATAGCCCCGCTTAACTGGGTAACCAGCACTTTGCCAATCAATTCCCGCGCTATTTTAACCACATCGGCCCGCTCATAAAAACCGGTATCTAATTTTTTCATCGGCAACATTGAGTGGCAATTTTCTTTTATGAAGCTGCTTTAACTATATTTTATGAAACAATTAGGCCAGTATGATACTCAAAATTTAGTGATTATCATGACCTAAGGAAAATATTTACTAAGTTTGGGCCCGCCCAACAATAGTAAACGAAAAAATCAAATTTATAAAACTTGCTGAAAGAAATCGTTACAGCCATTCAGTCATATGCCAGGGCGCATCGCTTTATACGGGAGCACCGGCTTTGGAAGTGGATCATCGTTCCGGGTATCATTTATACCCTGTTGTTTTTAGGGGGCATGTATTTTTTCTGGACCTCTTCCAGCCAGGTAGTTTCAAGCTTTAACCATTGGCTCGGCATCGACCGGTGGCTTCATCAGCAACGCAGCCCGTTCCTGAGTTTCTTTTTCCTGATGGGTGAAATTATGGTGCGGCTGATCATGATGTTGTTCTATTTTTCCCTCTTTAAATATCTTTTCCTTATTATAGGTTCCCCGGTTTTTGCATACCTCAGCGAAAAGACCGAATCGATCATGGAAGGCAAAGACTTCCCCTTCAGCTTTAAACAACTGATGGCCGATATAGTACGGGGTATAAAACTGGCTTTACGCAACACGTTATGGCAATCGGTGTATACTATTTCCCTGCTTATACTTTCCTTTATTCCGCTTATAGGCTGGGTGGTACCGGTTACCACGTTGTTGGTTGAATGTTATTACTACGGCTTTTCGATGCTCGATTATAGTTGCGAACGCCATAAGCTGTCGCCTTCAGAAAGCATTCAATTTATTGGTAAACACAAAGGCCTGGCCATTGGCAACGGCATGGTGTTTTACCTCATGCACGTTGTTCCGTTTATTGGTTGGGTATTAGCGCCTGCTTATGCAGTAGTAGCAGCCACTATTAGTTTATATCACCGTGACGATAAAGTAGGGGTGGAATAATGGGCTAATGTGATAATATGCTAATGTGCTTATGGATAAAGAAAGGCATAAAAAACAAAGTTATTAAATTGACATCTTCAAGTACTATATATCTGATCCCATCTGTGTTGCATGAAAATGCTACAGAAACTATTCCCGCATATGTAAAAGATGCTGTTGGCAAATGCCAGGTGTTTTTTGTGGAGAATGAACGTACGGCCCGCCGTTTCTTAAAAAGCATTTGGAAAGAAATGGTGATAGATAACTACACCTGGGTATTGATAGATAAAACCAACAATATAGCCACGCTTTCGGCCTTCAATAAACATTTAAGGGAGAACAAAACCATTGGTATTCTTAGCGAAGCCGGTTGCCCCGGTGTTGCTGACCCCGGCCAGTTGTTAACTGAAGCGGCCCATGCCGCCGGCGCCACCATAAAACCATTGGTGGGCCCCAGCAGTATCTTAATGGCTTTAATGGCCAGTGGTATGAACGGGCAGCAATTTCAGTTCGTAGGTTATTTACCTATCGATACCTCTGCACGTATAAAGGCTATAAAAGATCTGGAAGCAGAATCGGCCCATAAGAACTGTACGCAGATCTTTATTGAAACGCCTTACCGCAATAATCAAATACTGGAAACCCTTATTAAACACGGTAAACCCACTACCAAACTGTGTGTGGCAGCCGATATAACCGCCGCTACTGAATTTATTCAAACCAAAACACTGGCAGACTGGAAAAAGAAACTACCCGACCTGCACAAACGGCCTGTGATCTTTTGTTTGCTGGCTGTATAAACTATCTGTCTTCCTTCATAGAAAGTATACTATCAACTATATAAGTTGTATTGCCGCGCCAGGGAATTACATTATGAAACTCGCGGTAATGCAAATCGAACCATTTACCACTGTTGGCCATTAGCTTTTCGGCAATTTGTTTGTTCACTACCGAAAACTCAAATTCATACGATTGTACGCTGCCTACCGTGCGTGACCGTATGCCTTCCTGTATAAGCTTTCCCTCGTAGGTTTTCCATACATCGCCCTTCAGCACTACATAATTCAAATGGCCCGATTTCACTCCTTCGCCAAACACATAAAAATATTTCCAGTAGAAGAAGATACCAAAGCCTACTATAAGAATAGAAACTACTATAAAAATAATTTTCCTCATCGAATTTAGGTTGCTTGAACAATTGGCAATAGACAATAAGCAATTGGCAAACATTAGCGCGGCAATAATTGCTTATTGTCTATTGCACATTGCCAATTGGTTAAAGCCCGTATTTATCCACAAGATATATTAATGCGGCCATAGATACAGCACCCAGTTCCAGTTCGCGTTTATTTACGGCTTCAAACACATCGCTGCGGGCATGGTGTATATCAAAATACCTTTGCGAATCGGGTTCTAAACCTGCCAGCGGCGTACCTAACTCCCGGTTCAGCGGACCAATATCAGAGCCACCGCCGCCCATTTCCAACTCACTAATGCCATAGGGCTGTAGTAAAGGCAACCAGCTTTTTACTTTTTTAAGCAATTCGGCAGGCATGGTAAAACCAAAACCACGCGGAGTAAACCCACCTGCATCGCTTTCCAATGCAAAAATGTGTTTCTCTTTTTTTAGACGGGCTTCTTCGGCATAACGGCCACCGCCACGCAACCCATTCTCTTCATTGGCAAACAATACTACCCTTATTGTACGTTTGGGTTTATAACCAATGGCTTTCAATGCACGTAGTATTTCTATCGATTGAACACAGCCACTTCCATCATCATGCGCACCTTCGGCAGGGTCCCAACTATCGAGGTGGCCACCTACGGTAATTATTTCATCAGGATATTCACTACCGGTTATTTCACCAATGATATTATGCGCCACCGTATCGGGCAACATTTTACCATTTGTTTTCAGAAACAGGGTTACCGGTGCTTTTTCCAATGCGGCAGCGAGTTTGTCGGCATCCTGCAAACCCATGGCAGCTGCAGGTATTTTGGGAAAAGAATCGTTGTAACGGGTAGAACCGGTGTGTGGATTGTTATCAGCTGCATGGCTCATGGAACGAATAAGTACACCTACTGCTCCATGGCGTGCCGCCGCGCTGGGACCTGCACCGCGATAACCTACCGCATCACGATAAGCTTCAAAAGTTCTTACATACGTATCGTTAAACTTATAGTTATAAAAAACGATCTTTCCCTTTACTTCGGCTTTCTTTTGTTCCAGTTCTTCAAATGAATTTATTAATACAACAGGGGCCTGTATACCTTTTGGTCCGGTACCCATAGAATTTCCAAGCGCCAGAATATCGAGGGGTTGGTTTTTTGAGCCTACAATCCATGCTTCGTCTTTTCCGCCGCGCACCCAATGCGGTACAAGACATGATTGAGCTATTACCCGGTCGGCGCCTGCTTTTTGCAGTGCATTCTGGCCCCAGGCCTCTGCTTTATAAGTTTGTGGTGAACCGGTAAGCCTGGCGCCTACCTTTTTGGTAAGTACACGTAAATTTTCGTATGCCTGGCTGCGAAGCAGTATTTCGTTGGCAATTGCCCGTATTTTTAACGAATCATCCTGTTGGGCAAGGCCAATAAAAGGTATAATTGTTAACAATAGCGTAAACAATTTGAATCTCATGTGCGTTATTTTACGCTAAAATAGGCAAAATGATCCCCTTGGGCATAATTGGCTGTTTTAAATTACCTTCACACTCTTAATATAAACCGCAGTATGCGCATTGGAATTGTTTGCTATCCCACGTTTGGTGGCAGTGGCGTTTTAGCTACCGAATTGGGAAAGGCACTGGCTGATAAAGGACATCAGGTACATTTTATAACGTACCAGCAACCCGTACGATTGAGTGAGTTTAATGCTAACATTTTTTATCATGAGGTACGGGTGCCTCAGTATCCCCTGTTCGATTATCCGCCATATGAAACAGCGTTATCGAGCACCATGGTTGATGTTATTGTAAATAATAATATCGATCTGCTGCATGTGCATTATGCCATACCCCACGCCTCTGCGGCATATATGGCTAAAAAGATCCTGGAGAAACAAGGAAAGATCATTCCGGTGATCACCACCCTGCATGGTACCGATATTACGCTGGTAGGCCGCGACAAAACCTTTGCCCCGGTGGTAACGTTCTCTATCAATGAAAGCGATGCCATTACTGCGGTATCGCAAAACCTGGCCGAAGAAACCTATCGTAATTTCAAGATCGAAAAAGAGATCAAGGTCATTCAGAACTTTGTTGATGTTAAACGTTTTCGTAAAAAGCCCATCGATGCATTCCGCCGCGTAATAGCCCCACACAATGAAAAAGTGGTGCTGCACGCTTCCAACTTCCGTAAGCTGAAAAGGGTAACCGATGTGGTGCGCATTTTTGCCGAACTCAACAAGAAGGTGCCAAGTAAGTTGTTGTTTGTGGGCGATGGCCCCGAAAGACCGGTTGCTGAAAGTTTAGCACGTGAGTTGGGCATTTATGATGAAACCCGTTTTGTTGGCCGTCAGGAGCAAATTGAAGAAGTACTGGCTATTTCCGATCTGTTTGTATTACCATCCGATTACGAAAGCTTTGGTTTGGCGGCACTGGAAGCTATGGCTGCGGGCGTACCTGTTATTTCAAGTAATGCAGGTGGTTTGCCCGAGGTTAATATAGAAGGCGAAACCGGTTACCTGGCCGACGTTGGTGATGTAGCCACCATGGGCCAACGGGCAATTGAATTGCTGTCTGACGAAAACAAACTGCAAAAGTTCAAAACAAAGGCCGCTGCACATGCGCGCTTATACGATATTGATACTATAGTACCCCGATACGAGGCACTGTATAACCGGTTCTTACAAAATATAAACAGCCGGGTGTAAAATAAAAAGAGGGTGTCTCTTACTTTTGAAGTGACACCCTCTTCTCTTATAGTGATTTATTTATTTCTTCTTAAGCCATTTTTCGGGATCAAGGTTCTTTATTTCCTGCATAAGAATAAAGTCTATCTCCCCATTGCCATCGGTATTTTTAGCGGCAATACCTACCAACTGGTCGGCACCTATCTTTTGATTTCTTGATACATTTACCGATTGCAGGTTGCTGTATACGCTAAAGTATTTACCATGGCGAACAATTACACTCCAGGCGCCTTCTATATCAAAGATGCGCACTACCTCGCCTTCAAAAATGGCTTTTACTGTTGCGCCGGGTTCGGTTTCCAACGTTAACCCCGGGTTGTTGGTTACAACAGGCCCCTGTACATTACGGCCGAAATGCATTTTAATAGATGCTTTTTCAACGGGCCAGGGCAAATGGCCTTTATTATCTTCAAAGCTGCCGCTAATGCGTTTGCCTTCTGGCGTTAACTCCAGCTTCTTCACCTCTTTTTTAGCAGCAGGCGATTCGTTCGACTTATATTCTTTTACATATACATCGCCGATAGCATTGGTTACTGCCGACATTACCTTTTTGTAGGCCGTCTTTTTGGCGTTCAGCTCTTTTAAAATATCTTTTTCCCGGCTTTTGAGGGTTTTAACAATAGCGTTCTTTTCTTTCTTTTCCTCTTCCAGTTCTTCCTTTTGTTTTTCCTGTTTTTCAATTACCGCATCTTTTTCACGGCGGGCAATTTCAAGCCCGGTTAATTTTCCGGTCAATAATTTTTGCGTGTTCTTTATAGCTATTACCTGGTCTTCGCAGTACTGGTGATAGGCACGAAAGTATTGTGCCCGGCGGAATGCGTCGGTAAAGGAATTAGCTGAAAAAATAAAACTCAGGTATTCGTAGTTGTTGCGAAGCTTATAGGAGTATACAATATTTCTTGCATATTGTACCTTCATAGTATCGAGCCTGTCTTTTAAACTGTCGATATTACTTTTCGATTTACCTATGTTCCCTTCCAACATCTTCACCTGTCGGTTGATATTATCGATGGCCTTCTCACGAAGTCTCAGTTTTTTCTTTACCATCTCCAACTGTCGCTGACCGGCGCGGCTTTGTTGTTTTGAATCTTTCAGCGTATTGTTCAACTCATCAATCTCGCGCTGAAGTTCCATTTGTTGTTGTTTCAGATCCTCGCCAGCCGGCTGCTGGGCATGCAGGGCAACAGTAATTACCAACGTTAGAAAACCGGTAGCCATCCACTTTAACATAGGGGTCGAATTTTAAACCTGATCAATAAAAGAAAAAGCCCGGAAGAGGGTCATAATTTCTCTTCCGGACTTATGAACGTTTTTACTTGCTAACTTATTTCCCTCTGATCCATCTTTCGGGATCAAGATTTCTATTCTCCTGCATCAGCAGGAACTCAATCTCACCCTGGCCTTCATCATTGGCAGCGGCGCGGCCTAACATTTGTCCGCCCGATACCTTCTGATCTTTCGTTACACTCACTGATGACAGATTACTGTAAACCGTAAAGTATTTACCATGGCGAATGAGTACACTCCAGTTACCATCTATATCGAATATACGCGAGATCTCGCCTTCGAACACGGCCCTTACAATGGCGCCTGGTTGTGTTGCCAGGGTAATACCGGGGTTGTTACCACGCAGTTTTGTGTGCTCGATGGCATAGGTCCCGAAGTGGATCTTCACCTGTCCTTTTTCAACGGGCCAGGGCAACCGGCCTCTGTTGCTTTCAAAGCTGCCGCTTATTCTAAACCCTTCGGGCGTTGCTTCCAGCACGCTTTCGGGCTTTTTAGCTTCTACTTCTTTTTTGGGTTCGGGCTTTTCTACTTTTGCTACCACCGGCGCTTTGGGCGTTGGTGCCGGTTCATTCGCTTTTTTCGCTTTTGCTATCGCTTCCGCTTCGCGCTCGCGCTCTTTTTCTCTTTCTCTTTCGCGCTCTCTTTCTTTCGCCTTTGCTGCTTCAGCCGCTTTTGCCTCGGCCAGCGCTTTTTCTTTTGCTTCCTCTGCCGCTTTTAAGCGGGCAGCATTTATTTCCTTTATGATAGCAGACTTGATGGCGCTCTTTAATTTGTTATCAGCTTTTTGCTTGGTAGTAAGTTCTTTCGAGATCTCATTTTCACGGGCTTTCAACTCAGACAGGATTGCGTTCTTTTCTTTCTTCTCCCCTTCCAGTTCGTCTTTTTGCTTTTCCTGTTTTTGCAGAACCAGGTCTTTTTCCTTTCGGCTCGATTCGAGCCCTGCAATTTTATCCATGTACAGCACCTGGGTGCTTTTTATAGTTGACGCCTGCTCTTCGCGGTACAAGCGGTACGCCCGCAGATATTGCACGCGGCGCAACGCATCGTTGAAACTGGAAGCCGAAAAAATGAAATTCAGGAAATCGTAGTTACTACGGTTCTTATAAGCATACACAATGCTTTTGGCATATTGTTGCTTTAAAGTATCGAGCTCCACTTTCAAGCGTTCTATTTCACCTTTCGATTTTGAAATAGTGCCTTCTATAACGCCTATCTGCTGGTTGATGTTGTTAATGGCCTGTTCGCGTAAACGCAACTTCTTTTGCACCATCGATAATTGCAACAAACCCGCCTTGGTGTTCTTTCTCGAACTCTTCAATGTACTCCTCAGGTCATCTATTTCCCGCTGAATTTCCGCCTGCTTCCGCTTCAGTTCTTCACTACCGCCTTGTTGTGCAAACAGGGCTGCGGGCACTGCCACGGCCAAAAAACAGGTAATCATCATTTTCAGCATACTGAAAGATTTTTAAGTGTTAACGGTTGGGCAGGATATGGGATCCACGGGGTTGTTTCAAGGGTTGGACGTCAGTTATGCAATAACGCTTATTTCCGTTTATAATTTTTAGGAATATTGAACGGAAAGTTTAAATCAACGTTAAAATCAAACTGTTTGAACTCCATCTCTATGTCAAGCTTCGATTTTTCTGACACCGTAATTTTACGATGCGTTGAAAACCGAACACCATTTTTCACCTGGTAATCGCTATAGCTAAGATAGGCAGTACGCGCTCTGATGGCATCTACGTCATCGAGCTTGCTGTGCTGCAGGGTATAATCGTCTTTATTCACGGTAAGCAGGTGTTTGAACAATACGCCAATGCTCATGAGTGAAATAGACTTATCGTCTTTCTTATACGAGTTGATATTGCTATCAAGGAAAATAGGGTTGCCAATAAGCAGGTTTTGCAGATCGCTGAACTTCATTGGGATCTTTGTTACCTCCTGCAAATACTCAACCGACCGCAACTGCACGGTTTTATTAAGTTTGTTGATAACCTTTACGCTATCGGGGGTTATCAATACCCTGAAGGCGTCGATACCTAATACGGCGCTGATATTAACCCACAGCACGCTGTCTTTTTTTAACCGCACAAAGGCATTTACCGGTGGGTTCTTTTTGCCATCACCGCCTTCAAAATCAACCTTTATTTTGGCCGAAAAGGTTTGATAGTCGTTTATGTGATTTGTGCGAATAGTATCCCAAACCTCTTTAATATAGCGCATAGAATCGGCGCGGTGGTCAACTACCGGTACAACCTGTGCTGTATCTTTTTTAGCAATAGCCGTTTGAATAGTCTTTGTTGATCTGCAACTGGTTAAAAATGTCACCAACGCCAAAACACATATGGCAAAAAAATACTTCATTCATTATGATTTACCGGTATGACCAAATCCACCTTCGTGGCGCTTTGTTACCGAAATTGATTTAACGGGTTTCCATTTTACACGTTCTACATCGTGTACAACCATTTGGGCAATACGATCGCCGGGGTGTATGGTTTGTGGTTCCTGCGATAAGTTTATTAGAATGACCTTTACTTCGCCGCGGTAATCAGAATCGATAGTACCGGGACTGTTCAAACAGGTTAATCCCTGTTTTATTGCCAAACCGCTGCGTGGGCGTATTTGTGCTTCGTATCCTTTTGGCAATTCGATAAACAAACCGGTTGGTACTAAAAATCGTTCCAGGGAGTTGAGAACGATGGGCGCTTCTATAAAAGCGCGTATATCCATGCCGGCTGCTTCGTCCGTTGCATATTCGGGCAGCGGATTGTTCGACTGGTTAATGATCTTAACTTTTACTTTTGACATAGGGCAAAAATAATGTGCTAATGTGATAATGCGATAATTCGATAATGTGATAATTAAATACAGCTCAATTTCGGGAAGTATGATTTAATGCATCATCCCTAATTTTTTGGCTGCAATAAAACTGTGGCATAAGCAACAAGTCCTTCTTCCCGGCCTACAAACCCCATCTTTTCTGTGGTAGTTGCTTTTACCGAAACATCGTCGATGGTAATTTCAAGAATGCCGGCAATTACCTGCCGCATTTGGTCTGAATATTTTTTAATCTTGGGGGCTTCAAGACAAATAGAGGTATCCACATTAACCACCCGGTAATTACGGGCTTTTATGAGATCGTAGCTTTTCTGCAACAATATTTTGCTGTCGATGTCTTTATAAGTTGCGTCGGTATTGGGAAAATGCACACCGATGTCGCCCAGGGCCAGGGCGCCCAGCAATGCATCGCAAATGGCATGTAATAATACGTCGGCATCACTATGCCCCAGGGCGCCTTTGTGATGGGAAATTTTTACACCACCTATCCATAGATCCCGCCCTTCAGTTAACTGATGAAAATCAATTCCAAACCCAATACGCATAATGTGATAATTTGCTAATGTGCTAATAAAAAAAGCGTCCCGACTAAAGTCGGGACGCTCAAATATATTGAATTCTATTTGCACATTAGCAAATTAGCATATTAGCTTATTCTGCATTGATGTCGTCGAGGTCGAAGATAAGGCCGAAACGCAGGGTATTAGACAATGGGTTGCGGTTTACACCTGAACCTGAAGGAACCAGGTAAGAGAAATTCAAACCAAACACATTGTATTTAACACCTAAACCAGCGGTAAAATATTTACGGTTGCCTTTGTCTTTGTTCTCATAAAAATAACCGGCGCGGAAGAAGAACTGGTCCATATAATTATATTCAGCGCCTAAAGAAAACTGAAATTCTTTCAACTCTTCTTTGAAACCGCCGGGGGCATCATTAAATGAGCTGAACCAGCTGCCTACTACTGATTTGTTTCTATACTCAGCAACCTGCGCATTTGAAACTGCAGTATCGCCCTCTACAAAATTAGGTGGTGTAGGCACCAGCAATTTATGAATATCGAGGCCAAAGGTTAATTTGTTGGTTTCGTCAAACGCTTTAGTGTAAGTAGTACCCAAACCTAAGTTAGCTGGGATATAATCCTTTTGAGTTGCATCGTTGGTATAACCGATCTTTCCGCCCAGATTGGTAACGGCCGCACCAAAATTCCAGCCTTCGCCCATTTCGTTCTGTCCGGTATAGAAGAAAGAAATGTCGCCGGCAAAGGTAGAACCGGGTTTGTAAGCGGTACCCGTTGTAGCCAGGCTACCAGCGAGGTTTGAGCGAATATAACGCAAAGCTATACCCAAACCGATCTTGTCGCTCAACTTGCGGCTATAACCGAAGTCAACACCAAATTCGCGGGGACGGCCCGAACCCAGATCAAGACCACCCTGATCGGTAAATTGAATGTTACCCAGGCTGAAATAGCGAACTGAACCGCCGATGGCAGATTCCTCATCTAATTTATAATATCCGCTTAATCCTAATAAATAAACATCATTTAATCCCAGGTCTTTTAACCAAGGGGTGTACGTTAGCCCAATGCTAAAGTTCTTTTGAGCGAACGGCGTTTTAGCCAGGTTCCAAAATGGAGAGCTGGCATCTGGTGATGTAGCCAGTCCTAAATCGCCCATACCACCCGCACGGGCGTCTGGTGAAATACGTAAGAAAGGTACGGCTGTAGTTACAACGTTAATAGGATTGGCCTGGTCTTGTGCTTGTACAGACTTAGCACCCACCAACAGGAACATACCTACAGTTAGTTTAATAAATTTTCGTTTCATTGTTTGAGTTGTCTTTAAGGATCAATTCCGCTTTCAACATTTTCCTCAATAGCAGTTTGGTAGCATAAAAATTACCCTTGCTTTTGCATTAAAGCCTGTTGTTGCGGACCATTAAGAATTTTGGGTAAATTTTCCTGTCGATAGATTGGCTAAAATAAGTATTTTCTAATTAGACTATAGTATAAACAATTTTTCAAGCTTTTCCGCTGCTTTGCCGTCTGCAGTTTGTACTCTCAGGCGGTAAATATACACTCCCCGGCCGATTTTATCACCATAATCATCCCGGGCGTCCCATTCCACGTCACTCGAACGATTTCCAGGCGAAAATATTGTTTTTTTGATCGTTTTTACCAGCTTCCCTGTAATCGTATATACCTGAATCTGTATAAGTAATTCTTCGCCTGGTCTGCTATGCTCAAACCAAAAGCTGGTGCGGGTTGTAAACGGATTAGGATAATTCAACACGTGATCTAGTGAAAAACTTTCCTGTGCTACCACCCTGAAATCGAGGGTGGCCTCCCCCGAATTATTGGCAACATCCCATGCCCTGATGGTAAGGGTATGTGTACCGGCTGCCAGTGTGGGCATTTGAAAACGCACCGTTCCCTGGCGATAATTATTCAGGTCGCTCTCATAAAATTCATTCAGCACAAATTCAGTTTTTTGATCATTATCAAGTATTGCCACCAGGTTATGCCCAATGCCCGTACCTAAGATATTAATGCCACTTGAATCGGCCAGCTTAACCAGCAACACAGGCCGGTTGTTGGTAATGCTGCCATTCACAAACTTCTCGTCATTTAAATACGCTTTAATAGATGGACCGAGGGGGTCTACCACACCATTTCCTGAGCCGCCGATAATAATATTTTTTAATACCCCGCTGCCGTCTTTGCTGCCGTTATCGGTGTAATAGCTAATTTTTCCATTACCGTATTGATAGCTAATGTCTTTAGGCACTATAAAACTAAAATCAAAACGGCCATTGGTTACCGAAGCCTTTCCCTTGAACAGGATATTTTTTTGTACCTGAATGGGAACCACCTGGCTGCCAGGGTCGTTGCCAAGGGTATTTATGGTTTGCGCTTTGTCGAAAATGGTAGGGTATATGATACCGTTAAAATCATTGAGGGTATTGCCCATTTTGTCCTGCACCGTACCGCTGATGGTATATTCCGATAAAGCTTTTAAGGTATCGGGTATATTGCTTATCGCCACACCATTTACGGCCGTGGTGGTAACCTGGTAGGCAGGGAAAGCAATACTCAATGCCGGATCGCCCAGCAGGGTGAATTTGCGGTTATTTACTACATCGCCTAAAAAATTATAGGTTATGTTCTTGGCCTGGCGCACGGCTTCGCCCAGTGTGCGGTAGCTGCTGTCGGGCTTTTTTTGAAAAGCCGTTTTCAGGTAATTCTCATTCATTACCCGGTTGCTGAAAGCAAATACCAACCGGGTGGTGGTCATTAAAGCAATGGCGCCCGTTCTTTCGCGCAACAACAGGTTTTCACCTATTGAGCTTACGAGCGGATTATCGTATGGCGCCACATCGCAGGTAGCGGTTATGAACAGGGGCAGTTTATTAGGGTTGTTGAAAGTGTTTATTATGTCCTGGTCAATTACCACTTCTTCGGCCAGGCGGCGGTATCCACCATGACCGGTAAAGTTCCAAACCAGGGTACCATTATATATTTTATTATTTATAGCCAGGTTTACTATCGGGTAACGACTACCGGCCGAATTGCTTTCCTGCTGAAAAAGATCGAGGTATAATTTATCAATGTTTTGCTGGGGTGCGGCGGCGGTAACTGTAGCCGTCATGGTTTCGGCATCCTGCAGGTGCAGGTTATTGTCTTCATCATCAGCCACAAAAGTGCATTCATTGCGCCAGGGGCCCAGGCTTTTGGTATCGTTATAAGCGATGATCTTGTCTACTATGTATTGTGCTTCCCGCTCATTTTTTGCAGGAATGCGACCAATACCAATATCGAGCAGGTAGGTGCCTGTTCCATTTATATCGTCGTTATCGCCCAGCAGGCCAAAGAAATCGTCGGAGGTATAGGTGGTAAGCGGTTCCAGCGAAGCGGGGCTTTCCCAACAGGGCAACAGGTTGGTATTGTTGCTGATGCGCGTGCGATAATCGAACGAGGCATCGCCAAAAAGCAACAGGTATTGAGGGGCTTTGGCGCTATCGCCGCCGGCCCGGTCATAGAACATTTTTACATAATCGCGTAATGCTGCAGGGTCGGGCGAACCCGATGAAAATTCATTAAATACCTGGTTTGCCGTAACCACCACCGTTTGCAGGTTATCGCGTTGCTGATGATATTGGGCCAGCCGCTGGGCCTGACCCAATATACTGGGGTGTGTTATTATTATATATTGTGGAATGGCGCCGCCATGTAAATTCTGGTTGGGCACCGCCCCTACTTTGCCGGGTGTTAAAAAGCCGGTATTGTTGAATACCATGTATTCGTGCAACCGGCTGCATTCGTTTACAAAACGCAGTTCACTGCCATTCATAGAACCCTGCATGCGAACGGGTTGCAGCGGGTCGGTTATATCCCATACCTGGGTGGCGGCCGTGGTGTTCTTAATTGTAAAAGCCCCCACCCTGCCGGGGCCAACACTGTTCCAGTCGCGAAAAAGCAGTTGATCAACGCCATTCATCGAAAGGTCAACCTGGGCCTGTATTTCAAACCAGTCGAGCCAACCCTGGCTGCCTGCACTGCCCTGGGAATAATCGAACCGAACGGTTAACGGCGACTGGCTGATGTTGAAGACGGCCGTTGACTGGGCCGCTGTAGCAAAAGGATCGTAGGCGCCATTGGTGGTAGCGGGCAGGCTTAGTTGCATAGCCTGCTGATTGTTAACGCTTACAGCAAAACGGCTAACCACACCAAAAGAGCGGGCAACACAAGCAGCTGAAATGGAGCCAGCCAGTATATTAGGCATGTTCACCGTATAGCTGCGGGTGAGCGGTTTGCCGCCATTGTTCGAAAACTCTTCGCCATACCATTGGCGGCCGCTGCTGAGGAAGTTCACTGTATCCAGTTCATAAAAATAGCTGCGGGTGGCCTGGGTGATGGTGGTATTGGGTGTGGTGGTAATATTTGTGGTTTGAATTCTTTTTCCGTTTGCGCCAATGTTCAGGTAATAGTAGGCGGTGTCGGTATATATATTCCGATGGTGCAGAAAGGTTTTGTTGGCAGAATCTTTTATCCAGGCATGTGGACCGGCAGCATAAAACAGTACGTAATCGGAGCCATTTAACTGTCCATCCCCCCCATCTTCGATCCATAAAGCGTTTTCAATAAGATCGTCGGGTTTTGAGTTGATTGGTTTTTCGGGCAGCAGCTGGCAGCCATTGCCGAATAATCTGATAGCCGATGATGATAATGAGGTTGTGTTTATGCCAAGGGAACTAAGGAAGGGGAGGTCGATTTTGTAAATGCCGGGAGCTGTTGAACTTATTTTATACCAGTTACCCATCGCCAACACGGAATTAGCCGTATATGAACGTTGAGATAACGCTGGCATATGGTTCATGACAAATATGCCTGCCATCATAAGGTGGATAAAAGGTCTACAGCGCATCTGGCCAAAAATAATTCATTTTATACCATGAATCCCGGAGGAATTATGTACCGGGAAAAAAAATAATCCGCACCCCAACATACCCGGCTTAAAATTTGAATGGTGGATAACGCAGGTAAAAACCAGCGCGGCCTCCACAAATTAACGAGGCCAAAACACACTGTAATACAGGTTGTTTTACTAAAAACCGGTATATTCGCCGTCCTGCTTGTTTTTGTGGAAAAGCAAATGAAAAAGCCGTACAATATTTGATTCGCAATAGCGTTTAACCAAATTGAACTAAAGGCAAAAGTCATCAAAATGAATTTGAAAAACCTATTTATCGTACTATCCTGCGCTGCCGCAGTTTCATCCTGTAAGTCCAACAAGAAAGAGAAGTCGGACGTTACCGGTTGGAATTACAATGACAAAAACATGGGCGGTTATCAGGTATCCCGTGAGAAAGAACAACGTACTGGTCCCGGACTGGTGTTTGTTCAGGGCGGTACCTTCACCATGGGCGCCACCGAAGAAGATGTTATGGGTGAGTGGAATAACATTCCTACCCGTAAAACAGTAAACTCTTTCTACATCGATCGTACTGAGGTAGCAAACATTCACTATCGTGAATATTTGTACTGGATAAACAACGTATTCGATGGTGATGAATATAAAGATGTACGCGCAGGTGCATTGCCCGATACCCTGGTATGGCGCAGTGAGCTGGCTTACAACGAGCCTTTGGTTGAGTACTACCTCCGCCACCCATCATACAACTACTATCCTGTTGTGGGTGTAACCTGGAGACAGGCACACGACTTTTGTTTATGGCGCAGTGACCGTGTAAACGAAAAAGCGTTGCTTGATAAGGGCTTCATTAACAAAACAGCCGTTAAAAATATTCAGGGTCAGGGAAGTGAGTCGTTCAACACCAAAGCTTATTTGCTTGGTTTAACTACGCCTACTCCTGGTAACCAGGTTCGTTCTAAAAAGAACCCTTTAAAGAACCCGAACGGTACGCCCAGAACTACAGTAAATTTCGAAGATGGTATTTTGTTACCGAACTACCGTCTCCCAACAGAAGCTGAGTGGGAATACGCCGCCATGGGTCTGGTTGGTCAAAACCCTAACCCAAGCCGCAAAGAAGGCAAACGTGGTGAGGAGTTGATAACTAACAAACAAGTGTTCTCATGGACGCAGAATGTGAACGGTTTACGTGATAGCCGCCGTGGCGCATGGCAAGGTACCTTCCTGGCCAACTTCAAACGCGGTAATGGTGATAACATGGGTGTGGCCGGTGGTTTGAACGACCGCGCTGTATACACTGCACCGGTTAACTCTTTCTTCCCTAACTCATTCGGTATCTATAATATGTCTGGTAACGTGAGCGAGTGGACCGGTGATATTTACCGTCCGCTGTCACCCACCGATAACGATGACGTTTCTCCTTATCGTGGTAACCACTACCAGAACGTTTACAAAAACAAAGATGGTGAGTTTGAAAAAGATAGCTTAGGCCGCGTTAAAACGGTATACGTAACTGACGAAGAAAGCAAAAACCGCCGTAACTATCAAAAGGGTAACGTTATCAACTATCTCGATGGTGACTCTTTGATCAGCGGTGTAGGTTATGGTGAAACTGATATCGACAAGAACAGAGCAAATGGCCGTGGTTATGGTATGACTACGCTCATCAGCGATAAATCGCGTGTAATTAAAGGTGGTAGCTGGAACGACCGTCCTTACTGGTTAAGCCCAGGTACACGTCGCTTCCTGGAAGAAGATCAGGGAAGTTCTACAGTAGGTTTCCGTTGCGCAATGGACCGCCTGGGTAGCCCTGAAGGTAATGGCCGCAAAACCGGTATCAATTACCCAACAAGACGCCAGAACACAAGAAAACGATAAATTGACTTTTCAAATTCTAAGAGCCTCTCGATTAATCGGGAGGCTTTTTTGTTGGACCCTCCCCTGGTTGAAGGAGAGGGATATCAACTTATCAACTAAATTTGCTTATGACCATTGATCAACTCTACAAAATATACCGGCAATATCCTTCGGTACAAACCGATACCCGGAAACTGAAAACAGGCGATCTCTTCTTTGCATTAAAAGGGCCCAACTTCAACGGTAACCAGTTTGCTACCGCAGCATTGGAGGCCGGCTCGGCATATGCCATTGTTGATGAAGCCCCTGCTACCCCAAACGACCGCATTATTGTTGTTGACGATGTGCTCACCACCCTGCAGCAGCTGGCCAAATACCATCGCCAGCAGTTCAACATACCATTTATAGCCATTACCGGCAGCAACGGAAAAACAACAACCAAAGAACTGGTGCATGCCGTTCTTTCGGCTGGTTATAAAACTTACACCACCCAGGGCAACCTGAACAATCATATTGGTATTCCGCTTACCATTTTATCAGTTAAAGACGATGCCCAGATGGCCGTGATAGAAATGGGCGCCAATCACCTGCGCGAAATTGCCAGCTATTGTGAATACACCCTGCCCACCCATGGCATTATTACCAATTGCGGCAAAGCGCATTTAGAAGGTTTTGGCAGCATCGAAGGTGTGCGCAAAGGAAAAGGCGAACTGTACGATTACCTGCGCGCCCATGGGGGTACCGCCTTTGTAATGTGGGATTACGATTACCTGCAAACCATGAGCGTTGGCATACCTACCGTTATCAAATACGGCACTACAGATGCCGTAGATATACAGGGTACAGTGCAACAAAGTGAGCCATTTTTAACGGTATCAATTACAAAAGGCGCCACCATACAAACGCAACTGGTGGGAAGCTACAACCTGCCTAACGTGCTTGTAGCCGTGACCGCAGGCAGGTTCTTCAAGATACCCGATGAGAAAATAAAAACAGCTATTGAGCAGTATACTCCTTCGAACAGCCGTTCGCAGTTAATTGAGAAGAACGGTAATAAATTTATTCTCGATGCCTATAATGCCAATCCTACCAGCATGAAACTGGCTATTGAGAACTTTGCCGGCATACACGCTGCCAACAAAGTATTGATGCTGGGCGGAATGGCCGAACTGGGTCATGAAAGCCTGCAGGAACATGAGGCCATTATTGAGCTTATTAAACAACACCCATGGAAAGCGGTAGTGCTGGTTGGTGGCGATTTCTTAAAGCTCGATCATCCGTTTATTAAAAAGGCTAATTCGGCAGAAGCGGCGGAGTGGTTTAAAGGACAGGCATTCAACGATACTTACTTTCTTATTAAAGGATCGAGAAGTATGGCTATGGAGAAAGTTCTTAGTTCTTAGTTCTCAGTTCTCAGTTTTTAGCTGACATTCGAGACTCGCCTGTTTTTGCTTGCAGCTTACAGCTTATGGCTTATAGCTGTTTTCAGAACGCATGCTCAATACGCAATTCCCTAACCCTCTGCAACAGTTCTTGTTGTTGAGAATTCTTTTGTATTTGCCAGCTATTTTCCAATTGCTTTAAAACAGCATTTTCGTTCTCATTATTATTATAACCCGATTGTAACAACGAAATGGCCAGGCAACGGTCGTTAAAGTCGCCCAGCAGGGAGGCCATATCGCTTAACTTCTTTTCGCTTACACCTCGTATTGGGAATGAAATACCCCAATCGTTCTCAAAGATGCGAATGACGTAAATAATATCTTTTAATTGTTTACGAATACTATGCAGATCGTGTTCGTCATCGGCGGCCAGTAATAAGATGTGAATGGCTGCCACTTTCTGATGCAGGAATTTCTTTAACGTAACGTCGTGCAGTTCTTTTGGCAGCTCATCAGTAAGTGAAGAAATGATCTTTTTGAAATGTACTACCTCTATTGCAGTTACGGCTTCTTCTTTATCGGCAAACAATTGCCGGTTCCAATGGGAGTTACAGTGGGGCAATTGAAATACAACAGGCAATTGGTGCAGCTCATCAAGGAACAATTGCATATCCCGCACCTTGCCGGCATCATGATAAAGCGCTTTTAATTTATGGGGTATATGCAGGTCGCCGGTATTTTTTTCAATCAGCAGCAATCTTAGAAAAGCCCTTACTTTTTTATAGTTAACTCGCAGGTCGTGAATATCTTCTTTGTCGAACTTACCAGGCAGGCGTTCGCTGTGTTTTTCAATACTGCTTATATGCTTATCAACCACTTCTTCCAACGCCTCTCGTTTCATATCCTTTTTTATATAAGATACGATTTTTACAGGGCTTGATAAAACACAAACGGGTTGGAGAACCAACCCGTTTACCAGCTCAATTTTTAAAACTTTTTATTATGAAAAAGAATCTGTGATAAAGTTAATGTTCCAATAATCTCTATGAAATGATAGCAGGCATTGAAATCGATGATTCCCGTCACTCCAAAAAGGTGTAACCATGACACAGCCTAACAATTCTCCAGCGCCTGTCGAATATCGCTGATGATATCATCAACATGTTCTAAACCTACAGAAATACGTATTAATCCGGGTGTTATGTTCACCGCCAGTCGCTCCTGCTCGGTTAATTTAGCGTGGGTTGTACTGGCCGGGTGCGACGCAATACTTTTGGTATCACCCAAATTGGCGGTAAGCGACAACATTTTCAGGTTATCGAGGAACTTTTTGCCGCTTTGTAAACCACCCGCCAGTTCAAAACAAACAATACCGCCGCCATTCTTCATTTGCTTTAATGCAATACGGTGCTGCGGGTGACTGGCCAGGAAAGGATATTTAAGCCATTTGATCTTTGGATGGCCTTCCAACGCCTTTGCCAGTTGCAAAGCATTACCGCCATGGCGCTCCATACGAACATCGAGCGTTTCAAGACTTTTGCTCAGTACCCAGGCATTAAAGGCAGATAGTGCCGGGCCGGTACTGCGGCAGAATAAATATATATCGTGAATGAGCGCTTTTTTACCAACTATAACGCCCCCGAGCACACGTCCCTGCCCATCGATCCATTTGGTAGCAGAGTGTACAACCAGGTCGGCCCCAAAATCGATAGGGCGTTGGTTTACCGGTGTGGCAAAACAGTTGTCGACATTCAATAAAAGGTTATGCTTTTTGCAGACGTTAGAAGCGGCTTCCAGGTCAACGATCTCCAGACCGGGATTGGTAGGCGTTTCTATATAGAACATTTTGGTATTGGGTTGAATGGCTTTTTCCCATTCTTCGGGTTTATCGGCAGGCACATAAGTGTACTCGATGCCGAACTTAGGCAGGATCTTGGTGATCACAGTGTGGGTGCTGCCAAAGATAGCGTTGCAACTGAGCAGGTGATCGCCTTTTTTCAACAATGCCATAAATGAAGCAAAGATGGCACTCATGCCCGATGACGTGGCGTAACCGGCTTCAGCACCTTCAAGGGCAACCATACGGTCAACAAACTCCTGAACGGTGGGGTTACTGAAGCGGCTGTAAATATTGTCGTCGGTTTCATCGGCAAAAGCAGCCCGCATATCTTCAGAATTATCGAAGCAGAAGCTGCTGGTGAGGAACATGGGTGAAGAATGTTCCATTTCGTTGGTACGGTCGGTATGAATGCGTATTGCTTTGCTTATTGGATGCATCTCGAGTTAGTTAGTTATTGAGTTATTAAGTTCGTAAGTTTCCTGCTACCGGGTTTCCGGTTACCGGGAAATACAGTTCCAGGTTTCAGGTTTCAAGTTCCAGGGCTTTAATTTTCCGGACTCGCGACTATCGGTTACAGGCTTTAATTGCTGAGCCGTGTTCGAGGCGTACAAGAGTGCGACGCAACAGACGGTGATAGTAGCACCGACGCTGGCGGCCAAAATGGCTTTTCTTGTTAACTCGTCAACCTGTTAACTTGTTAACTGGTTCACCCTTACCTCCCATTTCAGCTCTCCGCCTGCACGGCGCAGGGTTTCGGCAACGGAACAGTATTTATCCATCGACAATTCGCAGGCCCTTTTAGCTTTATCGGGGTCAATATTGCCGGTAAGCTCAAAAATGATGGTCACGTTTTTCCAAATTGATGGTTCTTTACCCGGTTCGCGCTCCCCTTCTATCTTCATATTGAAGCCGTCGATGGTTTGGCGCTGCTTTTTGAGGATGCTCACGATATCGATGCCGCTACAGCCGCCCAGGCCCATTAACAGCATTTGCATGGGGCGAACGCCAAAATTGGTACCTCCGTTATCGGGACTGGTATCCATACGAACTATATGCCCATTGGCATCTTTTGCTTCAAATCCGTATTCTCCTTCTACCCTTTCCAATTCAATTTTTATCATGGTAAAGATTTTTGCAAATGTAATTCATGCAAGCATTTACTTTGCACCCTTAATTTAGCCTGGGGCCAATGAAGCGTTTTGAATATAATCATCCTTTCAATCTCGAAAACGGGGCGCAACTGCCTTCATTAACCATTGCATATCATACTTATGGGACGTTAAATGCCGATAAAAGCAACGTCATTTGGGTATGTCATGCCTTAACCGCCAACTCCGATGCCGCCGACTGGTGGGCTGGTGTGGTGGGAACCGGCTGTGTAATTAACCCCGAAAAGTACTATATTGTTTGCGCCAACATCCTTGGCTCATGTTACGGCACCACGGGACCATTGAGTATGAACCCAAAAACGGGCGCCCCCTGGATGCATGAATTTCCGCTGATCACCATTCGAGATATGGTAAATGCCCATATTTTGCTGCGCCGGCACCTGGAAATAGACAGCATTCACCTGCTAATGGGTGGCAGCATGGGTGGTTACCAGGCCCTGGAATGGAGCATTATGGAAAAAGAAGTGATCAGGAACCTGTTTTTGCTGGCCACCTCACCCACCGAAAGCGCCTGGGGAATAGCTGTACACGCTACCCAACGCCTGGCCATTGAGGCCGATTGCACGTGGAACCAAAATACACCCGAGGCCGGACAAAAAGGCCTGAAGGCTGCCCGCGCCATAGGTATGCTTACCTACCGCAACTATGGCATTATGGTGCAAAAGCAAACCGATACCGATACCGAAAAACTCGACAACTACAAAGCCGCCTCTTATATAAATTACCAGGGCGAAAAATTGGTAAAACGCTTTAATGCCTATAGCTATTGGCTGCTTACCAAAGCACTGGACACCCACCATATTGGCCGCGGCCGCGGTGGCGATGCCGAAGCCATGCTGAAAAGCGTACAACAAAAAACATTACTGATAGGCATTACCAGCGATATTCTTTGCCCCCTCGAAGAACAACGCCATATGCAGCAACACCTGGGCAATTGTACCCTGGTTGAAATAGATTCGGTGTATGGGCATGATGGGTTTATGGTTGAGACGGGGAAGATTGGAGAGGTGCTGAAGGGGTGGTTGGGTTAGAAGAAAGTTAAACCCCCACCCAATTGGCGCTCGCCAGCACAACCGAAGTATCTATTTGCCGGAGAGGGATGTTCCAGTATTTCCTGAGCAATTGCTCTTTTTCGTTAAACGAAACCAGCCGGTAACCATGTTTTTGATAGAAGCCGATCGCCCAGCTGGCATCGGCCCAGGTGCCAATTAAAATGGGGGTTGATACCAATGTTGACAGGTGTTGAAGCAGCTTTCCGCCAATACCTTTACTCCTTGCAGCAGTACGAACATAGGCATGCCGAATTAAAGTAACATCGCCCTTATCCTGGATGCCCATTACACCAATCATTTTACCATCGTCGAAATAGCACCAGAATTTTACCCGATCGTCAATCTGCGCCTGCAATTCTTCTACAGACATATAGGGCTCGTGCCATCTATCGGCCGGAATAATACCTTTATACGCTGAAGCCCCATCGTTAATGATCTCATGAACGGTTGCAAAGTCGCTGTTCTTTACCGGAACTATCATTGTTTTATTGTGTTTTTATAAAAATACAAATTAACAGCTCAGTTTTGGTCATTCGTCAACAGCTACTGCACGTTCATCAAACTATCTTTTTGAATTATCAGCCCTCCGGTTATTTCGCAGTCACAAAACTATTTTTATAATGACGTTCGTGACAAAACCGAGTTCTATCCTGTTCCTGCTCTTATTGGGCTTTTTTAACGCAGACGCGCAACTGGGGCCATCATCACTCAACGGACCAGGTATTGCCATCAATACCGATTATCTTCCGGCATCCCGCTACATAAGGCCCGAGGACAGTGTAAAAACACATTCCACAACAGCTACAAAACGCCTGTCGATGGGAATTGCCTTCAATCTTTCTACCTGGAAAGACACCAGCACGGGCGCCTTTCGAAACTGGTCAATGGCAGTAAGCGGCAGTTACATGAAGTTTACCAATGAAAAATATGAAAATGCCATTATGCCCAACGAACTGCTGGCAACAGATATATCTTTATTGCATACCCGTAATCTGCGCGGCAAATGGTCGTTAATGGCAATGGTTTCAACAGGCGTTTATACAGACCTTGAGAAGATCAGTTATAAAGATATTTTTATCAATGGTGGCGTGCTATTTATAAAACAACAAAATGCAAAGTTTGTATATGGTTTTGGCGCCGCTTTCACCAATGCCTTTGGAACGCCTATGCTGTTACCTGGCCTGTATGTACAATGGAACACAGGTAAAAAGTTTAAAGTGGAAATAGTGGTTCCCGAAAAATTCAGGGTGTCACATAAATTAAACGACTTTGTTGAGACGGCGATTGCCGTTCGCATGAATGGCGGATCGTTTGATGTGGAGAAGTATAAGGATGACAGAAGATTATTAAGCTATAAAGAAATGACTGTGGGCTGGGAAAACAATTTTTATCTTAGCAACCTCATCAGTGTTAACATTGCGGGCGGAACTGCCTTTTTAAGAAGTGTAGACTATAGAAAGAAAAGCCTGTCAGAAATGTTCAAAACCATGCCCGAACACAAGCTTTCAACAAATTGGTTTGCAAGTGCCGGCGTTCGTATACACTTTTAAAAACAGGCATATGAACAAAGGCGTTTTTTTAATATTAAAATCAGCAGGCAGATATGTATTTAAAATGGCGAATTCAGATGCTGGTCGTATGGTCATTACTGGCATTTGGGATCTTCTTTCAGATCTGGACCCAAACTCCATTACCGACTGGTCAGTGCCTCAAATATGTGACGATTGTTTTTGCCGCATGTATTGTGATCACTCATTTTATGACAGATGTGCTATTGCCTGCATATATTCAACGGAAGCAGTTACTGAAGTTTGCTGCACTTGCGCTGGTTGCCTGTATGCTGATGGCATTTGTGTTTACCTGGATTGATACTATTTTTTTGCCAGATGCCCGGCCATTCATGTACAAATGGTGTAACATGCTGGTGAGCGCCGCGCTTATAATGGGTAACATTTGCGGGTTAAGGTTTTACCGGGAGCATGCCATTATTGAAAAGAAGCACCGCCAGTTGCAAACCGCGCATTTGGAAGCCGAGTTGAAATTGCTGCGCGACCAGGTGAACCCACACTTTCTTTTTAATGTTATCAATAGCATACATGTGCTGATGCATAAAGATGTTCAACAGGCTTCTTCTGTATTGATGAAATTTTCGGATATGCTTCGTCATCATTTGTACGACAGCACTAAAGAATATATTTTGTTGAAAGAAGAGATCGCTTATTTGCAAAATTATGTGAACGTTGAAAAAGTAAGATGGGGTAATGATGTACGGGTGGAGTGTAACTGGATAGAGGTGCCTGAATATTTTCGTATTGCGCCTTTTATTTTGTCGCCTTTTGTAGAAAATGCTTTTAAACATGTATCACGCGACCACCCCACCGGCAACTACGTAACAATCGGCATGACCTTGCAGGATAACAGATTAAACTTTACAGTTGAAAATACCTGCGATGCCCCGGGTGATATTACCAGTAACAACAAAGCAGGCGGTATTGGACTGGAAAATGTAAAAAAACGGTTGTCATTGCTATATAATGAGC
This sequence comes from Niastella sp. OAS944, assembly GCA_024809215.1. Lineage (GTDB taxonomy): Bacteria > Bacteroidota > Bacteroidia > Chitinophagales > Chitinophagaceae > Niastella. Next base: position 2,598,516 of record JANUBW010000001.1, read on the forward strand.
AACATCAATTAGTAATAGAACGCAAGGAAAATATTTTCAAGGTAAAGTTATCATTACATCTTCAGGAGTATGAATAAAATGAAATGTATTATCGTAGATGATGAAGCACTGGCGCGCGAAGGCATTGAACAGTATGCCCGGGAAATTGAATTTCTGGAAATAGCGGGCAGTTATAAAAATGCATTGCTGGCGCAGAATGCATTGCAGAACGATACTATTGACCTCATGTTCCTGGATATAAACATGCCCAAATTAACGGGACTTTCATTTTTGGAAACCCTTAGCAAACCACCCATCACGATCATTACAACCGCCTATCCCGATTATGCGCTGGAAGGTTTCAGGCTTCATGTGCTCGATTATTTATTAAAACCTATTCCGCTGGAAAGGTTTATTAAATCGGTAAATAAAGCGCATGACTATTACCGCCTGTTGCAAAAAACACCGGTACAAGACCAGCAGGCACCGCTCGATTATATATTCCTGAAGCATAGTAACCTTTATGAAAAGGTAATGCTGGCCGATATTGTTTGTGTGGAAGCGATGCAAAACTATGTGCTCATTCATACCGTATTAAAAAAGATCATTGTACATCTTACTTTTAAATCGGTTGAAGAGAACCTGCCGCCCAATGATTTTTTTCGGGTTCACAAATCCTTTCTAATCAGCCTGGCTCATATAAAAGCTATTGAGGGAAATACGGTACACATCCACAATAAGCAAATTCCAATCAGCCGTAGCCAGCGGGAAGAATTGATGCAACAAGTAGTGAACCGCGCATTATTGACGAAGGAGGGGAAGAAGTAACCACGGCAATTTTGTGCGTCAATTTTGTGCATAAAATTGACGCACAAAAGAAAAACTGACGGAGAAAGGGCAAATCCTGACGCATAAGTTGTAATTTGGGGGTATAAACTGTCGCGTAATGGCAAAAAGCAGTAAGACAGCTCAACAAATTGACGCAATACTTAGAATACTTCGTCCGATGGAAGCCGGCGCTTCCATTGAAGAAATAAGGTCAACACCCGGACTGGATATTGAAATTAGAACCTTACAGAGGCGAATGGCAGACCTTATTAAATTAGGCCTTGTGCAAACAACCGGCGATAAACGATCTACCCGGTATTATTATGAAAAGCCAGTTACTGTGGGATCATGGGTAGAAGAGTCACAGGAGCGTTACCATACTTTGCCTTTATCAGAAAAGAGCCAGGAAATAATTTCACTTATAACGCTTCCAATACAGCGCCGTAAACCTGTGGGTTATAACCGGGAATTTCTCGAAAAATACAAACCCAACATCGACAGTTATTTAACACAGCAGGAAAAGGAAAAACTGGCTGCAATTGGTATAACAGCCAGGGAAGATCAACCTGTTGGAACTTATGCCAAAGAAATACTCAACCGGTTGCTTATTGATCTTTCATGGAACTCGAGCCGCCTAGAAGGCAACACTTATTCTTTATTAGATACGGAGCGTCTTATTAAGCAAGGCCATATTGCCGATAACAAATCGGTACGGGAAGCGCAAATGCTCCTTAACCATAAGGACGCTATAGAGTTTATGATAAGGTGCATTGAGGATATGCAATTTAATCGCAGCACCATACTTAGTCTGCATGGAATATTGTCATACAACCTGCTACCCACACTGGAAGCATCGGGCAGGCTGCGTTCACATGCCGTAGGAATAAGTAGTTGTGTATATACCCCACTTGATGTACCTCAATTGCTTGAAGAAATGTTTGAGTTGTTGTTAGAAAAAGTGGCCCAAATTGAAAATCCATTTGAACAGGCTTTTTTTATGATGGTGCACTTACCTTACCTACAACCATTTGAGGACGTTAATAAACGCGTTTCGCGTTTGGCCGCCAACATTCCATTTTATCGCCAGAACCTGTCGCCACTTTCATTTATAGATGTACCCAAAGAATATTACATCCAGGCGTTGATAGGTATTTATGAACTGAATCGTGTAGAACTGATGAAAGATGTATTTCTCTGGGCGTACGAGCGTTCATCATATCAATATGCTGCCATTCGGCAAGTTGTAGGTACTCCTGACCCATTCAAATTAAAGTACCATAAACAGATAGTTTCACTTATCACTGAAATAATTTCTAAAGGCGCCGATCGCCCAACAGCTACAGCCTTCATAAATGACAAGAAGTTGCAACTACCATCAGAAGACCAGGATAAATTCGTTTATGCTGTAGAAATCGCACTTATGTCATTACATGAAGGAAATTTTGCACGATATTTTGTATCTCAGGCTGAATTTAAAAAATGGAAAGATGCATGGGATATTTGAGTAATAAATAAGCATCGGATGATGTTCTTAAACATTAGCTGGCTGTTCCTGATAGTTACCTTACCTTTTGTAACCACACTGGTAAGTACGCATTTTACAGAAACACCGTAGCCACAGTTCCCCATTATACAGAGCTGGAACAGATTTTTCATATAATTAATAAGAAACGGTAATTATATGAAACGAAATGCTTTATATATCATCGGGTTCCTGTTCCTGGGCATGGCTTATTGCAAAAGTCCGATGCCGGTTACTTTTAATCCCGACGATCAAACCAATGCCAACGGCACCCCTATGTCTGCAAAGAGTACAAACCAATTGCCACCCAAAAACAATAATGTTCCAATGAAATTAGATACCATTAAAATGCCTCGCGACACCTCGCGCCCAAAACAATAAACATCACTTTTTAACTTCTATTCCTTTACCATAAAACACAAAGATCAAAGTGCCTATTACGCCAAAAGCGGCAGCGGTAAAGAAGTTGAAAGCGGGACCTACCTTCCAGATAATGCCACCTACAAATGCGGCAAATGAAACTATAAGATCGCGCACAAAATAATACAATCCATAGCCACGGGCCTTTGCATGGGTCGGACAAAGATCAAGGATGATCGCCTTACGGGTTGGTTCGCCAAACTCTTTCAGTCCGCGTACTACAAATGCAATTACCAGCGCCGTAAAGCTGGTGCTGAAAAACAGGATCACCGGAAAAATGGTAAAGAAAATAAACGTGATCACTACAAAAGGTTTTCGTTCAACCCGGTCCGAAAAACTGGCCACCGGTATATAGATCAATGCAGCTGTAATCATTTCAAGGGCGGTAAGCAGACCAAATTGTTCGGGCGAAACCTTTATCACATCTAAACACCAGATCACCACAAACACATAGGGTATTTGCTCGCAAAAGCGAATAAGTATATCTGATACCAGCAGGTTCTTTAATCGCGGGTCTAATTGCCGCCACAACACAAAAGGATGAACTGGCTGGTAAGAACGGGTTGATGTATCTTTTACAAACAACTGCAACATCATACCCAGCAGGCAAAGAATAAGAGAAACAATAAATGCGGCCCTTATTCCGGCAATCAGCCCGTAAGTAGTAATAAAAACGCCGCCTATAATTGGCCCAACAGCCATTGGTATACGCCTGATGATGGCATGCATTGAAATCCCCATAGCAGTTTTAGCGCTACCAAGCGAACCAGCTATCAGCGACATACTTGCCGGCAGCGAAACAGCACTCCATGCCGAAAAGAATATAATACCAATAAAAACCGCTATCCAGTTGGTAAAGAAAATGGCAACCAGATATCCGGCAACAGCCATCCCATTAAAAAGCAGGAACGATCTCCGATGGCCCAGCCTGTCGGCCAGGTAACCACCGGGCAGCGACCAAAATGCGTTTAATAAATTCTGTAAAAAGCCCAGCGCGCCAATGATAAGCGTTGTAGCGCCTATTCCTTCGAGGTATTTGGGCAGAAAGCGGTCCCACAACTTTTCACCGGTGATCATGAGGATAGTGAGCCCAAAGAGATACACAACACTTCTCTTTAAACCTAAAAATTCGGTGAGGCGACGAATGGTAGCATGATTGGCCATTGTATAAAGCTACCCATAGATTTTGTAGAAAACCGGAAGTGCTTCTAAACGTACAGACTAACAAATATCATGCAATGCAATAAATCTTATTTTTACAAGGTGATGTTTATAACCACATGACCGGTAAAAATAAAACGATAACCAAACAATCGGACCTCGCTGAAATAGCAAGGCTGTTCCTGAAACTAGGCATTATTGGCTTTGGCGGACCGGCAGCGCATATTGCGCTTATGCAACAGGAAGTAGTGACCCGGCGGCAATGGATGGGGGCCCAACATTTCCTCGACCTGGTGGGGGCTACCAATCTTATTCCGGGGCCTAACAGCACCGAAATGACCATGCATATTGGGCGCGAAAGAGCGGGAGCTAAAGGATTGATTGTAGCGGGCGCCTGTTTTATTTTACCGGCAGTGATCATTACCGGTTTATTTGCCTGGTTGTATAAACACTATGGCCAACTGCCCAATGTACGGCCTTTTATTTATGGAATTAAACCGGCGATAATCGCCATTATTCTCAGTGCCGTTTTTCCATTGGCAAAGCAGTCGTTAAAAACGGTTCAATTAACAATAATAGGACTGCTCGCGCTTGTATTGTCGTTTCTTAACATCAACGAGATCTATATTATTTTCGGGGCAGGTTTAATTGCGTTGCTATTGGCTACCTACAAAAAACAATACAACAATAGCACCTATGGAATTGTACCCTTTTTGCTTCAAATAAATACCACTACGCTGCTACCTGCAGTCACAACTAACTGGAAATTATTTTTTGTGTTTCTAAAAATTGGCGCCATTCTTTATGGCAGCGGTTATGTATTGTTTGCTTATATAGAAAGCGAGCTGGTTGCCAATGGTATCTTAACACATCAACAGCTCACAGATGCTATAGCTGTGGGACAGTTCACACCCGGCCCGGTATTCTCCGCTGTAACTTTTATTGGTTATCAAATAAATGGTATCACTGGTGCTATTGTTTCAACCATTGCAATTTTTCTTCCTTCGTTTTTATTTGTTGCGCTGCTGAATCCGCTGGTGAAGAAGATGAGAAGTTCAACTGCATTTGCAGCTTTTCTCGATGGCGTAAATGTGGCAAGTGTTGCAGTTATTTTTGCCGTATGTTATGTGCTGGCAAAAGATGCCATCACAGACTGGCGATCTGTATTGATAGGTATAGTAAGCCTGCTGTTGCTCTTTATGAAAAAAATAAATTCAGCCTACATTATTCTGGGCGGGGCTATTGCCGGCTATTTACTGAACCTTTTTTAGTCTCCTATTGTAGAACCTAATCCCCTTGAATTAACTGTTCAATTAGTCCTAACTCCTGAAAAACAAACAGTAACATGTATGGTATAATATTTTCAGCCAAATTTACCTGATGCAGAACCTTATTGTTAATTTAAAACTGTAAGTTATGCCACACGAACATTTTCAGGAATGTATTGAAGCCTGCCAGCGGTGCGCCACCATTTGTAATCATTGTGCCATAGCCTGTACGCAGGAAGATGAGGCCAGTGAGTTAACAGCCTGCATTCAACTGGATCTAGAGTGCGCAGCCATTTGTACAACAGCAGCACAGGTGATGAGCATGAATGGTTTAATGAGCGAACAGTTGTGTCAGTTATGCGCTGAAATTTGTAATCGCTGCGCCGATGAATGTAGTAAACATAGGGAAATAGAACATTGCCGCAAATGTGAAGTAGCCTGCCGCCATTGTGCAGAAGTATGTATGCATATGGGTGAGCACGCATAAATTTTATTAAACCCTCCCAATAAATTGGGAGGGTTATTTTTATTCTGTTATATAAAACTCAATATTGTACTCTGTTTCTCCCAGGTAACCGTTCTTACCAAATACTACCGTTTTACTTTCTTCATTATTATCATCTTCGTGCCGGTTATTAAGTAATAGTTTTTTACCTGCATATACAGCCTTGATGATGTATTTTCCAATGGGTACATCCTTTACCATAAAAGTGCCGGCTACATCTTCCACTGTTCTTTCAAATGAAACAGCAGTGGTGCCATCAATCAAATTCGTTTCACCCGGATAGGGAGTAAATAACAATTTTATCTTAGTCATGTCTACATCGGCGCCAAACTGGTACAGGTCAACATGTGCACCGTAGTAGCCGGTACCACCGGGTCGCTGGCCACTTAGTTTCCATTTAAAGTTACGCACCGCGCCAGCGGCCTTATTAAAGGCATCGGTTTTATCTGGTTCCAGGTCGAACTTATAGGTTTGTCCGTACGCTGTTTTTGTAAGCTGGGCTTTGGCCGTCCAGTCGCCAGCGGGGTCCTGGGGTAATGATACCTGATACCTTCCTTCATTATTACTGGAAGCAAAGAGATAACTGTTATACCATACGGTATGCTCTATAGTTATTCGTGCATCTTTCACCGGCAGGTTCTTATTATCGGTTACAACACCGCTTACTATACCAGTTTTAGAACCTGGCGTGTCGGTTGTATCTTTATCATTATCAGTTTTGCTGCACGCTGCTATTACAATACTATATACTACTGGAATAATCATATTGCTTTTCATGGTTTATACTTTTATGCAACTTTTGAAAGTTGATTTTTCTGTTCTGAAATGATCTCAGCCTCGCGATCTTCGGGCATGATGATCTGTGTTTTTAAAATATATTTGAAACGATAAGCTATAACAAGGGAGGCAGGAATACTGATTGAAAGCCAGGTAGCAAAATCACGCGTAATTCCCTGCAGGTTTCTAAAGAAAAGCAGGTGAGCGCCCAGCCCTATTACAATACCGGCTACTGCTGCCAGCAGGTAACCCAGGATGCATTGCCGTACCCATTTTGTTGGAAGCTTAACCAGCGGTTTTAGTTGAATGGCATTGATAATGCCAATTGACAAAACCATAAACAATATGTCGAAGGGTATGTAAAGGGTATAATAACCAAGCCAGAACATCCAGGGAGTAAAGAATAAGTATGGCCATATGCCGGCCAGGGTTTTGCGGTTAACTGCAATTTGAAATGTCTTGTTTTGGGTTGTTACCAAAAAGAAAGCAAAAACAAATAAAGACACGGTATGCATAACAAACTGGCAGGTTGTTAACAGCTTGTCGTGATCGCCGGTAAAACCATGGGCTATAAGAGGATGTAAAATGCCTAACGCACCAATGTAAACGGCCAGGTTGCCGCGCACCCATTTTTTTAGAAATATGTTTTTAGTTGATTCCATATAATTTGATTGAGAACACAAAGCACCATCATTTTTGAGGCGGAAAAAGGGATATTTTCTGCCTAAAATGATATAATTTACGTCATGGGGTTACCGGGAACTACCATCCGCACTATTTTTCAGACTGCCACTTCAATGGGGGCCGCTTTTGATACACTTTGCCAAATGTCGGGCGTTAGCCCTGAAGACATTAGCGACTCGGAATGCATGGTTGAATGGGAAAAGGCGGCGCTCATTTGGGTACCTCTTATGAAACTCTCAGGCGACCCGCTGATCGGCTTACATATAGGTATGGGCGCCAAAAGGGTACTCCAGGGAATGGTTGGCTTTTTGATCCAAAGCAGCAAAGACATCGATCAAGGCCTTCAGATGTTACACCGGTATGGCTATATGCAGGCGCCCATGATTGTATACAGGTATATAGTCAATGATGTGGCTGTGCTGGAAATTGAGCAAAACAAGGTCTGGACAATGAAATATCCGGAACCTGCCAGGCAGGCCAATGATTTTCTGATAGCAGTAATAGTTAATACACTTGGCTCTCTTGCAGGAAAGCATATTGTTCCGCTAAGAGTAGAACTAACAAACGAAATGCGCGAGGTCTCAGAATACCGGAAGTTCTTTGGCTGTGAGGTACTTTTCAATAAAGATGTTAACCGGATAATCCTAAGTAAGGAAGACATATTTACTCCTATACTTACAGCCGATCAATCCATGTTTCAAACATTCAGCGCCATTGTGGCCGATAAGCATGAGTTGTTTGAAACCAATAGTACAACCGAAAATTTAAAGCAGGTTTTATTCATGCAATTCAAGGGAAGAATACCAACCATTGAAGAAGCAGCCTCGGCATTGAATACAACACCACGCAATTTGCAACGCAAGCTGTTGCAGGAACAAACTACTTTCCGCGATATAGCAGGAGAAATAAGAAAAGATATTGCCCTTCAATTAATGCAAAACCCGGCAATAAAAATATCAGAGGTATCTGATATATTGGGCTATTCAGATCTAACGGCGTTCAGAAAGGCTTTTAAATCGTGGACGAATGCAACGCCGAGAGAAATGAGGAAGGGAGCAGTTTAAGTATAAACATCTTTTGTTGATCACAGAATTTTTGTAGTTTGTTGTATTAAAACTTGCCTATGAAGCGATTCTATTTCGTTGTTTTTACGTTAGTAGCATTTACACTAATATCCTGTAATAAGAACTCCAACGACGAGGGGGATAAACCCGACAACACCCCACTCCTTCTTCTCAAAAAAATATCGCGATATGAGATAAATGGTCAGATCACAGCAGATTCCACCGCCTACAAATACGATGAGGCGGGGCACCTTATTGCCACCGTGGATGCCAAAACCAGCCAGCCTACGCGTAAGGACCATGCAGCTAAAAGGGAAAAGTTATGTAGCTCTGGAATTGCAGTATAATAAGTAAGGAAAGAAGCTATACGCGTGGAGCTTTTCCGCTATAGGTAATGATCAATTCTTTAATTTCTTCATGGTCTTTTTCAAGCCAGTTGATATTGACCGTCTTCTTATCTTCAGCTGTTTTAATTATTAAATCCCAGGAACTATCGGAATCTTCAATTCGCCATTCAAGAACCTGGATCCATAGGTATGTAACAGACTTAGCCCTTTCAATTATTGTTATTTCAGATTTACTTAAAATTAAAACTGGTTCATTCTTGATGAATTTCCGTACATAAAAGTAAATACCAATCAATATAATTGCGGAGATTAAAGCATACACCAATTTTAAAATAGGCATCTTATCCCATTCTCCTGAAAAAAATGCATAATAAACCATACCGATCACCGATGCAAAAAAAATAGCCAGCACTGGTATAAGGGTTCTTTTGTTTTGGTGGATTTCTATTGGTTCCATTGGATGTTCCAAGTTAATTCTTTTGGTAAGTAAGTAAAGAAAAATGCAAAACAACTACGATCATCCTCACTCCAAGTACCTTTTTTAAAGTCCGTCATCATACTGACAAACTTGCTCCAATATTCTCCTGGAAGCAATAAATCCTTACTACTCAAATCAATCCCAACAGGAGCTTTATTTTTATCAAAATCAATAAACCATTCTTTAATTAAGAAGGAAAGGAATTTTGATTCTTCCATAAATTTATCAAGGGCCTTTTTATATTCATCAGGAGTATGCTTTGCCATGGAAACAATAAATATTTTTCCAACTAATGGCGATATTCCTCTAACTACATCCCACAGATAGGAATCCCAATGTTTTATTATGTGCCTTTGAAAGGTATGTTGTAAAGAAGAAAAATATAACTCCACTTGTTCAGCTATTCCTTCTTCAAGTTTATTGCTTAACAGATCCTTACTCTTATACAAGGTAATGAAATAATTAAATATTAATCGAATGGGCTGCTTCTCACTTTCTCGAAGAACCAGATTTTTAACCGCAGTGTTAGCACCTTCAAATTTATCCGTGCAGATAGCGGCCAGGATAAAACAACATCGCACCCAGGAATATCGTTCTTAGGAAACTATTGAACGCAAAGTCTCCTGGCTTAAATACCATTGGCGGTAGAAAGGAATTCAAACTAAGCCCCCAAGCCTTAAAAGCCATAAACACCCCGGTTATCCGGCGGCGTTTGATGGACGCATTGGGTTGTACCGAATTTACAATTTCACGATACATACAAAAGAATAGTGATAATCTTACGAAAGCTGCAGCCATGCAAATAATCAGAGAGGTAACTGGTCTGGCTGACGACGAAATGCTGGAATAATAGCACATTAAAACTACGGGACCGCTTGCGCAGTCCCGCTCACTATTAAGATATGTCTTGATCGTTTACTGTATCGATCTGGAAACAACCGGCGAATAAGCCTTTTTTCCTCTGCGACCAATGGCTACCACGCGGAACCAGTGCCGTTTGTCGGAAGCCAGTCCCCTGAACGTGTAGTTACGAACGGAACTTTCCTCGCTTACCCAAACGGTATCGGGGCCTGGCGCTTCGGTTGTATACTGGTGCACAAAAGCAATTGCACCTGTTATATTGCCAGCCCGGGTGGTAGCCTCACCAGCCGAACCAAGCTCAACTTCCAGCGTTTCAATAGCGGGTACAGGCCGGGCAGTTTGTTCGTCTGTAACATAAAAACCGCTACTCAGGATCATACCACGGTCATCATTACTGACGGAGGTTACATATTGTGCCAGTTGCTCCAGCAATTGCAGTGCAATAGCCTTCTTACCGTTTTTAACAGCCACCCATTCCATATCCCGGGTTTTGGCTCTCACAAGCGCTGCCTCTAACTCAGGAAGCAGTTTTTCGAGTTCAGCCAAAGCCAACGGCGGATTGGGAAACACCGCATTGTTTTTCAATTTTTCTAACACGCGCTTGATAGTGGTTACCAGGTCACGGTCTTTCTTAAACGTAATTATAGTCTTTTTCATAAACTAAAATTTAGATAATTAATAAATAATGATTCAAGTCAGGCTACAAATCAAACCTGCAACTTCATTGGCCAATGAAAGTGCGTTCAAATGAACCCCGATAAATCGGGATACAGTTGTTAAATGCATTGTACATTAAAACAATTGGGAGTCACAGCGTCCATCGCATCCTAGTTTCCGGTAAGCCGGTGGCAGATGCAATGGTTTTCGATTGCAAGCTGCTACATTATTTGAGGAGCGGGAACGATGATGAACATGGTCAATTGCAAGTACACATCTGTTCGTTTATACATCTTGTTCATTTGTTCGATACAAATCTACGTTAACGGAAAGGCGATTTCCAAATTTTGACAATACTTGACAACATTTGACAACAATTCATAGGGTTACTACTTATTGGTTGAACTTTTAGCGGTATTTTTAAGTTCCAAAACCCTGACCGTCGTCATCATTTCTAACGCGATTATCTACACTAAATTTATTCAAAACCGCTTCATCCACATTGTTCGCATTGACAGATCAAAGATAGGGTGACCAAATGCAGTTTCAATCAAGCCCCTTCAAAAGTGTCGTCTTTTGTCGTATAATGTCGTCTTTTGTCGCGAAAAAAATGACCGCCATCAGTATCATCAGGTAAGCAAAATGGTTAGAGCGAAAAGTCGGTAAATAGTCAGCTACCAGGAATAACGGAGGATACTTAATTGAAACAGCAATGCAATGCCAATTTCATTATGCGAAGGATACAATGAATTACTCATTTGAAAACGTATGACTATGAGAAGTCCAATAACAGGTAAAGAAATGAAAATTGTTAAAGAACTAACTAAACTTTCATTTAGAAAAGATGAGTTGCAGGTTTTATAACATTACTATTTATGTGAAGATACCAATGAACATTTCACGAATGATCGACTTGACAACATAAACATTATACAAGTACATAATGAATATCTAATTCGCATGAGATACAAACTACTTTTCATGAAAACAAAACTATTCTTTTAAAAAGAAATCCATTTCTCATGAAAAACTGATATTTCATTTATTAAATATTCCTGTTTTCACGAAATTGGATGAATTTTCATGAAAACGATAACCATTTTCGTGAAAAAAATGATTTCTCTTAAATGCATATGCGGTTTCTCATGAAAACAGGGCTTTTTATTAAAAAATAATCCCGATCCTCATGAAAAAAGTTCTTTTTTCATGAGAATTTGATGCTACTTAATTGAGAACCAGGCATAATGTTTTCGCGGATACCCGCACAAACAAAAAAGGTGAGCGCCCTTTGAAAGGGCACCCACCTTAGCATATTTTTTCTTTCACCCTATTTCAACAACCCATCAATTGTAAACGCTACATAGTATAAGCCACCGATTGTTGGACCACCTGCATATTGAATATAACGGTTGTTCAACAAATTGGCGCCGCCCAGCTTAACGCTTCCATTTACTTTTGGAACACGGTAAGTAACCTGTGCATCGAGCGTACTGTACGCTGCAATTTTACCCGTTACCAATGGGCTCTCCCACAGGAACGAATCCTGCCACCGCCATACAATGTTAAACCCAACGTTCTTTGCAATTTCACGGTTACCAAACGATAAGTTGGTTGACCATTCTGGTGTATTGAACCCTGTTACAAAAATATCGTCGGTTTTGTTGGCCTTCATTTTATTGTAGTTTACATTACCGCCAACAGTAAATTTCTTATAGAAATTGTAAGTAACCCCCAATGCCGAACCATAGTTGTTATAAGCATTTTTTGCATTGGTATATACACGGTATCGCTCCTGGCCTTTGCTGGCGGCGTTACCACCACCGGCTGTAGTAATGTCGCGGTTACGATCTATCATGGCAATAACAGCGGCATCTGAACCTACAGTTTCACCTATAGGCACATACACCTGTACCTGACCCAGGAAACCCTGGTATCTGTTTGTATAAGCATCTACATCTATGATCAGTTTATTATCAAGCAACACACTTTTATATCCCACTTCAAATGAAGTGATCTGCTCAGGACGCGCCTTTGGCAAATTGGCTACTACTAACAGATCGCGGTTAGCCAGTGCTGCTGCATCTGTATTTCCTGCCGCTGCTACTGCTGCATTGAAGTTCACTACAGAAGCCTGTGTATAGCTGTTCTCGAGATAACCCAATCCCTCATTGATATATGATAAGCTACCCACGCGTTTTACACGGCCGTTGTTAACATACGATAATGCTTCAAACAAAGCCGGGAAACGGTATCCCTGCTGGAAGGTAAAACGGAAATTATGACGCTGGTTGAAAGTATACACCGCAGCCAAACGTGGAGTAAATTTAGGATCGAACTCCGGGTTATAATCATAACGTAACGAACCAAACAGTTTCAACTTTTCGTCAAAGAAGGTTTTTGTTACCTGCGCAAAACCACCGAATTTCTTATAATATACATTGTTGCCGAAATCGCTACTATCGGGCACTTTGCCATCTACCATTACGGGTTTGTTTCTTTCTGCAATGGGGCGACTAAAATCAACGAAGTTATTTCCATCCGGGATGATCTCATAAATACGGGCATCGGCGCCAACTAGCAGGTCAACTACTTTCTTGGTATATTTCGACAGGTCCCACTGGCCTTCGGTATGGTACATACGGCTTTTTTGACGAAGCGCTGCACCACCGGTTATCGGCGCATCGGGAATTGTTTTTGACTGAATATCCCAGTTATTAAGTCCAATAATAACATTCTTCAACGAATCGAAGTAAGGTGTACCAGGCTGCGCACGATTTCTATCTGCCGCAGCACGGGCATAAGCATTCGCATCTGCCAGGTTAGCAGAAGTTAATCCACCATGATCTTTACCATATTGCACCAATGTATCCTTATACTTTTTAGCCCAATCAGTACTGTTACCACCGCTGTACAGGTCCAAATTATCTGCAAGCGGTTTTACGTTATATGACTTACCTGTATTCTCAAGCGATACATAACCCCGAACAACGAAATTATTGCCCTTCACTTCCAGATGATGGTTCTGTACTACCACATCTTCCAAACGAATTTTGTTACCACGTTGAAATACGCCATCCATTTTACCATAGCGGTAAGAATAAGATGCTTCTACATTCTCAGTAAGGCGGTAATGTAATGCCGCATCCACTTTCAGGTTGCTCACCTTCGGGCTAACGAGGTCGGTTTCCCAATAGCCGGTGCGGGTTACGCGCAAAGTTTGGTTATTCTTACCATCAATAGTTAAACCGCTTATAGACGAGGTGTTACTTCCGGCCAACGCATCATCGCCATATTTGTTCCAGCCATCAAAAGCCGTATTGTTCTCACCATCGAGCGCGGCAAAACCAGGATTGGCGCTTTTCAAATTATTAGGGTTTTGATCGAGGCGGGTATTTGAACGCCAGTCAACCCCTTGCATATAACCTGCATTTACTTTAAAAGCAAACTTATTGTTGAATGCTTTGGCATATCTGATAGCCGACTCAGTTAAGATAGAAGCATCATGATCTTTACCATCAACATGGTTAACACCTGTTTTATGATACAAACTTAAACCCTGGTTATTGAACGGATTTTTTGTGAGCAGGTTGGCCATACCATTAATGGCGTTCATACCGTATAAAGCTGAGGCAGCGCCTGGTGTTATTTCCACGCTTTGAATATCCAACTCTGTGGGCCCAATGGCATTTCCCAGGGGAACACCCAGCGTTGCCGCCTGCATATCTACCCCATCTACCAATTGCATAAAGCGGAAGTTATTGGGGATATTAAAGCCGCGTGTATTGGGCACTTTAAAAGTTAAGCTTGAAGTGGTCATTTGAACACCCTTTACATTTTCGAGGGCATCATAAAAATTGGGAGCCGGCGTTTCGCGAATAGCCCTGATATCGAGCTTTTCAATAGCCACGGGCGATTTTAAAATACTTTCGGGTAAGCGTGAAGCGGTAACTACTACTTCATTACCTAACACGGTTTGGGTTACCATGGCCACCTGCAGTTTTGAACCCAGGCTTTTTACTTCCAGTTCCTGCGCTTTAAAACCTATAGATGAAAATACCAGGGTGAAGGGTAATTTTTGTTTTGTACGAAGCAGAAAGCTTCCGGTATTATCTGTTATAGTACCGGTTACAGAACCCTTGATCTGCACGCTTACATCGGGCAAGGGCGCATTTTTTTCCTGGTTAATAACCGTTCCTGAGATCTCAATAAGGGCAACTGCCTGAGAGTTAGCAGCTGAACACATTAGAACGGCCAGTGATGCGAGAATAGCGTACTTCAGCTTGGGTCGTTTAAAATGTGGGAACAGATAACTGAACAGGGCTTGCGAAATCCTTGTCCAGCCGATTTGGTTTGCGTGTTTCATTGTTCGTTTATTTTGCCTGTACAAGCCTATTATTTTAATAGACTATTTTTTTATAATAAATCCCGGTATTGCGAAGAACCGGGATGCATTGATCAACTAATCATGTCTATTAATTTAATAGACTAAAAGAGCTTAAAAAAACCCGGCATTTAGTTAGTTACCGGGCTAATTCGATGCGAATATAGTCCATTTTTTTAGTAGACTAATAACATAATTTAAATCCCGGCCATATTTCTGCCGGGATCTACTATTTAAAAGATCTTAACTATGATTTTCAGGCTCCAGATGACCACCAAAATACCCAATAAGATCAGGGAAGTTTTACGGGGTAATTTTCCGGCCAGCCTTGCAGCCACAGGTGCAGCAATTAAACCGCCTAATATAAGGGCCACTATCACCTGCCAGTGGGTTACCCCTAACATAAAAAAGAATGAAAATGCACTGGCCAGGGTAACAAAAAATTCGGTGAGGCTTACTGAGCCTATCACAAACCGCGGACTACGGCCCTTGGTAATTAAGGTAGTTGTCACAATGGGTCCCCAACCGCCACCGCCAAATGAATCGAGGAAACCGCCAAAAGCGGCCAGCCAGCCATAGTGTTTGAATTTCTTTTTTTTCTGCTCTTTTTTAAACGCATTCCAAAGTATACGTAAACCCAGCAACATAGTATAGGTGGCAATAACGGGTTTTATATAAGCTGTTTGTGCGTCACCAAACTTTACTAACAATATTGCGCCCAACACAGCTCCTATTACCCCCGGTATCACTAAAGCCTTGAACAACTTTTTGTTTACGTTCCCGAATTTATAGTGGCTATAGCCCGATGCGCCACTGGCAAACATTTCGGCCGTGTGTATACTACCACTCATAGCAGCCGGGCTAACACCTGCTGTTAACAGAATGGTAGCACTGGTAACACCATACCCCATCCCTAAAGCACCATCAACCAGCTGCGCCAGAAAACCGGCCAGCAGCATCCAGTGGAAATTCTTATCGAGATGTGAGTACCATTTTACGGTATCATCGGCTATTCGTTGAAATGGTAAGTATGAGAATATAAAGTGGCCTATGAGCATCAACCCGAACGCGATGAGCGAATACGTAGCGATCTTGCGCCAGCGCCGCTCTCTTTCCACATTATCCTTTTCAACCAGGATGCGGGTAATTTCATTCAGGCGTTTTACCTTATACTCAAAATTGCCATTCAGTTTATTTCTTACTGCATGCAGGTTATTGATCATGTCGTCGAGTTCATTGGGCAACGCATGGTTCAATACTTCCTTTATACGCTTGGCAGCAGTAGGTGATTTGCCATTGGTAGAAATGGCTATTTTCAAATTGCCTTTTTGTACAATTGAGCTCAGGTAAAAATCACACTGCTCGGGCGTATCGGCTACGTTCACCAGGATCTTTTTATCCTTGGCAGCCGCCCGTATAGCCAGGCTTGATTCTTTTTCGTTCACTGCAATCACCACCAGGTCTTTGTTCTCCAGGTCGGCTTCTACAAAAGCCCGCTCATGAAGTGTAACATTAGGATGATGTTTTGCCAGTTTATGAACTTCGTCAGAAATGCTGATTGCGACAACAGTAACGGGCGCTGCGGGTGAATTGCCAAGTATGGCAGATAGTTTTTCTGCCCCCACTTTTCCCCCTCCTACCAGCAATACCTTTAGGTCTTCCAGCTTTAAGAAAACTGGAAATAAAAGGTTGCCCTGATCGGCAGGAGCGCCGTTTGTTTGTTTTACCGGTAGTTTTTGTTCTGTCGTCATGCTCGTCAGCAGTATTTAAAACGTTACCAACTTTTCGCGAACCGCAAAATCGCCGAATGTTTCACCAGACTTTCTGTTCTTGCTGTATCTCTCAAACAGTTCATCAAGCTCCTTCAAAATTGCGGGCTCATCGATATTTTCTTTGTACTTTTTATTCAAACGGAAACCTTCACGGTCGCCACCCAAATGTAAATTATAACGGCCATAGGCAGTACCTATAAAACCGATCTCCGCTGCATACGGCCTTCCGCAACCGTTGGGGCAACCGGTCATACGCATCGAGATCTCCTCATCCTGCAGGCCATATTTTGCCAATATAGGCTCCACTTTAGTGATGAGCGTTGGCATGTAGCGTTGTGCTTCGGCCAGCGCCAGTGAACACGTATTAAAGGCAACACAGGCAATGGCATTTTTACGTACGGCGCCTGCACCGTCAGTATGCGCAATAATACCAAAATCGGTCAATATCTTTTCTATAGCCTTTTTATCCTTTTGCAAAATGTCGCTGATGATGAGGCCCTGGTTACTCGTAAACCTGAAATTGGCTTTACCGGTTTTTGCCACTTCCAGCAAGGCTGTTTTTAGCGCCACCTTTTCATCGGCTATACGGCCATTTTCAATAAATACAGTATAATACCATTTGCCTTCGTGGTTCTTATACCAGCCATATTCATCCTTTCTGCTGGTGAAGGTATATGGTTTTGGCTCTTCGAGTTTGAAACCGCAACGTTTTTCCAGTTCTGCTTTAAATGCTTCCACACCCATTTTATCGATGGTGTATTTCAGGCGGCTCAGCTTACGATCGCTGCGGTTACCATGGTCGCGCTGAATGGTAATAACTTCCAGCACCGCTTTAAGCGTTTGCTCTTCACCACGTACAAAACCCAGCATAGAGGCCAGGCGCGGGTAAGTGGCAGCGTTACCATGCGTAGTTCCCAGGCCACCACCGGCAGCAATATTAAACCCTATCAGTTTGTCATTTTCAACAATGGCAATAAGACCCAGGTCATTGGTAAATACATCCACGTCGTTGTTTGGCGGAATGGCGATACCTATTTTGAACTTACGGGGCAGATAGCGGTCCTGGTATAATGGATCTTTTTCTACTTCTTCTTTTTCCTTAGGGTCAAGCAAGGGCTTTTCATCGAGCCATATTTCATAATAGGCTTTTGTTTTTGGCAAACCCAATTTGCTTATTTTTCCCGCGTAGGAAAATATTTCTTCATGTATTGGTGAGAACTTGGGGTGTGAAGCACAAGCCACATTACGGTTCACATCGCCACAAGCTGAAATAGAATCAATGAGTATGGTGTTGAAAGCCTTAATAGTTGGCTTTACATGCGATTTTAAAATGCCATGCAGCTGTATGGTTTGGCGGGTAGTGATCTTTATAACTCCGGTTGAATGTTCACCGGCAATATTATGCAGGCCCACGTATTGTTCACCGGTCATAAATCCACCGGGTAAACGCAAACGGAGCATATATGAATACAACCATTCCAGTTTTTTGGCGCTGCGCTCTTCACGGCGATCGCGATCATCCTGCTGGTACATACCATGAAACTTAACCAATGCCTGATCATCTTCACGGATAGCACCTGTTAACTCATCGTGCAGGCTTTCTTTTAACGTACCGCGCAAGCCATCGCTGGCCATTTTTATTTTCTCGGTAGAAGACAAATTATTTTGATTCGTGCTCATAATTTTCAATGTTCAATGTGGAAAAATGTAAACTCACTTTCACTAATACACGTCCTTGAGGAACCGGCCTTCTTCTTTCAGGTTATTTAAATAATCAATAGCCTGTACAGATGTTTTGTTACCAAAACGCTCAATGATCTGCAGAAGGGTGTTCTCCACATCCACACTCATTGGTTCCTTGGCGCCGCATATGTATACATAAGCGCCATTTTGCAACCACTCATACAACTCCCTGGCGTGTTGCAGCATTTTGTGCTGCACATATATTTTAGTTGCCTGATCTCTTGAAAAGGCTACGTTCATTTTTGTTAGTACACCGGTCTGCATCCAGTTCTGCAATTCTGTTTGATACAGGAAGTCGGTAACGAAATGCTGGTCGCCAAAGAAGAGCCAGTTACGTCCTTCGGCGCCGGCCGCATCGCGCTCAGCAATGAAGGATCTGAATGGCGCAATACCGGTACCGGGCCCAATCATAATTACATCTTTTTCAGGAGCGGGTAAACGGAACTGGTTGTTCTTGTGAACATAAAATTCCAGTGAACTGTCAACTGCCAGTTCAGCCAGGTAGTTTGAGCATAAACCCTGCTTTACTTCACCGTTCACCTTAAAATTATCGCGGGCAATGGTGACATGCACCTCACCGCTATGCGCCTGGGGCGATGATGAAATTGAATATAATCTGGGGGTAATTGGTTCAAGAATGCCAATCACATCTTCGAACTGCGCGGCATTGCTTACCGGGTATATTTTCAGCAGATCGAGTAAACTGATCTTTGTTTCAGGAATATCCTGTTTTACTATGGCAGCGTATTGTTTTACTACGCGCTCGGGTAAATAAGCAATGTTCAGTTTTTTCTTTAGTAACTCTACAACTGTATGTGTTTCGTTACGAAAGGCAACTGATTTTTTCCCATCGATGCCGGCAATGGCAAGGATAGCGTCTACTACAGCAGGTGCATTCTCTGGAATGATACCAATTGAATCACCGGGTTGGTATTCCAGGTCATCTGCTGTAATTTCTATATGATGGGTTGCTTTGCTTGAACCTCTATCGTTTAAATTAACATTGGTAATAATAGTACCAGCATATGTTTTTTTACCAGCCGGCTTTTTAGCCACTACGGCGCCAACTGATGCTGTACCGTTGCTGCTGGTAGTTGTTGTAAGCGAATGCAACACCTGCGAGAACCAGCCATCGGCATCGCCCTGGTAATCGGTATCGCATTTAATTAACGGAGCAACCGGTTGTCCGCCCAGTTTATGTAACTGTTGATAAACATCTTCGCCGGCTTTGCAGAACAGGGGATACGAAGTATCGCCCAGTGCCAGTACACCGAATTTCATTTGGGGCAGCTTGAACCCGTTCTGATGAATATGGTCGTAGAATTTCTTCGCTGTAGCAGGTGGTTCGCCTTCGCCCTGGGTGCTGATGATGGTAAAGAAGTATTCTTCTTTAGCCAGGTCGTTCAGCCTGTATTGGTCGAGGCTTACCACTTTGGCCTGAATGCCGCTCTTTTTTGCTTTGGCAGCCATTTCGGTTGCCAGCTTTTTTGAGTTACCGGTTTCAGTACCATAAGCAATGGTGATCTTGGATACTGATGGAGCTGCAGGTGCTGCAACGGGTGCTGCTGCTGTTGCAGGTGCACTGGCAGCTGTTGGAGCTGAAGCCAATGCCGGCTGCTCGTGGCAATTCATAAGAACGCCGGCGAGGAATCCATTCATCCAAACCAGCTCTTCCTTTGTAGAAGACCTTACTAAATCCTGTAACAATTTCAGTTTATGCTCTGCTAACATGTTTATTTACTTTTTCCGCATTTTCAGAATCGGGTGTCGTTGTAATCAGTTTTGCCAGTGGTTTAAAATAATGCTCGGCGCTGTTGCTGTTCTCAATCCACTTGAACTGTTCGTGCAAGGCCACCACTTTACCTATGATGACCAGCGACGGGGAAACAAATGTTTTTCCCCGAAGCTGCTCATCGTATTTATATAGATTGGTTACGTGTACGTTTTGTAACGGCGTGGTTGCCTGCTCTATTACCGCCAGCAACTTTTCGTCTCCTATATTATGCTTTACCAGGTTGTCAACCACATGGTCCAGGGTTTCAGACGACATATAAAAAACCAGGGTATCATTGGTTTGGGCCAGTTCTTTCCAGTACGTTTCGGTTACAACATCCAGTTTGTAGCTGGTTAAAAAACGCACGGAGGTGGTATACCCTCTGGCCGTTAATGGCATTCCGGCATAAGCTGCTGCACCAAGGGCGGCGGTTACACCGGGCACAATTTCATATGGTATATTGTGTTGTACCAGGGTTTGTAATTCATCGAGAATGTTAGAGAACATCGATGCATCGCCCCCTTTTAACCGTACAACCAGCTTGCCCTGCATTGCATAATGCACCATCAGTTCATTAATGGTATACTGCGGTGTTGATGAACCGCGGCTGCATTGCTTACCCACAAAAACCACCTCGGCATTGCTGTTCACATACTCCTGCAATATTACTTCGCTTACCAGGCGATCGGCCAAAACCACTTCGGCCTTTTGCAGGTAGCGCACTGTTTTTACCGTTACCAGTTCCGGATCGCCGGGACCGGCAGCAGCCAGTATCACTTTACCATATGTTGGGTTCGTTTGCATGTACGGGCGAACTATTTATATAAACCGTCGATTGACAAATATCTTTCGCCGGTATCGTAATTGAATGTAAGTACACGGGCGCCTTTTGGAATATCGGCCAATGCCTTTCCTACTGCTGCCAGTGCTGCGCCGGTTGAAATACCAGCCAGAATACCTTCTTCTTTGGCCAGGCGTTGTGCGTAAGTGAAAGATTCGTCTTTACCTACCTGTACAGTTCCATCGAGCAAATTTGTTTGCAGAATAGAAGGAATAAAACCAGCACCAAGACCCTGTAATGGGTGCGGGCCGGGAGCGCCTCCGCTGATAACAGCAGATAGCTCTGGTTCTACAGCCAGTACTTTCAGGTTGGGGAATTTTGCTTTCAGCACCTCTGCCACACCGGTAATGTGACCGCCGGTACCTACGCCGGTGATCAGGTAATCGATACCGTCGGGGAAGCTTGCCAGAATTTCCTGCGCCGTTGTTTCGCGGTGCACTTTTACGTTAGCCGCATTGTCGAACTGCTGTGGCATCCAGGAATTAGGCGTTGCTGCAACCAGTTCCTTTGCTTTTTCAATAGCGCCCTTCATACCTTTTTCGCGGGGCGTTAATTCGAAAGTAGCGCCATACAATTCCATCAATTGTCTTCTTTCAACACTCATCGATTCGGGCATAACCAAAATCAACTTGTATCCTTTTACCGCTGCTACCATGGCCAAACCAATACCGGTGTTGCCCGATGTAGGTTCAATGATAACACTGTCCTTATTAAGGATACCTTTCTTCTCTGCATCTTCGATCATGGATAATGCAATACGGTCTTTAATGCTGTTACCGGGGTTGTTGCGTTCCAGTTTTATCCATACTTCGTGGTCATTGCCAAACAGCCTGTTTATTCTAACATGCGGGGTTTGACCGATGGTCTCTAAAATATTACCGGCTCTCATACGCTGGTTGTTTTGGTTATCAGAAATATTATTCGTTGTGCTTGGTTGTTCTGTGATCATAACAAATCAGTTTTTTATATGACGAAGTTTAATGGTTCCGGAAACGGGTTCTTATCACGCACCTTTACTTCACTTTTATGATATACCACGGAGTTTGAGGGCACACTATACGTTAGCCAAACATTACCACCAATGATGCTATCTTTTCCTATTACCGTTGTTCCGCCTAAAATGGTGGCTCCGGAATATATAGTCACACTATCTTCAATTGTAGGGTGGCGTTTTGCAACATTGTCTTTCGAAACGTTCAAAGCGCCTAACGTTACACCCTGGTATATTTTTACATTATTGCCAATTTCGGTTGTTTCGCCAATCACGATACCTGTTCCATGGTCAATGCAAAATGCTTCACCAATGCGCGCGCCGGGATGTATATCGATACCGGTTTTGCTATGCGAATATTCGGTGAACAATCTTGGCAGCACTTCTACGCCCTGCTCCCATAACTGGTGCGATAAGCGGTAAACGGCTGTTGCATAAAAACCCGGATAAGCCACTATCACTTCTTCAACCGAACGCGCAGCGGGGTCAAATGCCAGCAATGCCTGCGCATCTTTTATCAATTTGGCATACAGTTCAGGTATTGCTTCAAAGAAGGTTTCGGCAATGTGTACCGCTTTTTCTTCTTTATGCACTACATCGTACGCCAGGCTTAATAAATGACCTTTTAATAAGGTGAACTCTTTTTCAAGGTCGTGTGGCTGATGACACTTTCTGCTGGGAAGAAACAACAGGTTGAACATTTGATCAATGAACTGCTCGGCCAATTCTTTATCGGGAAATGACCTATCCACTTTTTGATGCTGTGCAAATAAATGCTGTATAAATTCCTTCGTGCTCATAGTTTCATTGTTCAAAGTTTAACAACCTGGTTACACTCAACTATAGAATTATTGGATCATACAGGCGCCTACTGTTACGTGGCTTGTTTCATCTATCAAAATGGCGCCACCGTTCTCGCGCAAATCGCTATATGAATCGTACGGTATGGGCGACGCTGTTTTTATTTTCACTTTTATTACATCGTTCAAGCCGGCTGAAGTAGCATCTGTCTTTTGCAGGGTGTTCACATCGAGCTTGTACTCAATTTCCTTGATCACACTTTTTACTACCCGGCTGTTGATCTGTAATAAATATTTATTACCTGTTGTCAAAGGTTTGTTATCCATCCAGCACAATACAACATCCAGCTCCTGGGTTGTTTTTGGCAGGTTATCGCTTTTTGCGATAACATCGCCACGACTGATGTCTATATCATCTTCAAGGTGAAGGATGGCGCTTTGCGGTGCAAACACTTCATCTACTTCTACCCCGTTGTGTTCAATTTTTTGAATTTTGCTGGTCTTGCCTGCAGGCAGAACCGTAATGGCATCGCCTTTTTTATAAATACCGCTGATCACTTTTCCGGCATAACCGCGGTAATCGTGCAGATCATCGGTTTGCGGGCGGATCACATATTGCACAGGGAAGCGGGGATCGGTAAGATTGATATCCTGCTCTACTTCTACGCTTTCGAGGAAGCTTAATAAAGAAGGACCTTCATACCAGGCCAGCTTTTCAGATTTTTCAACAATGTTATCGCCATACATGGCGCTGAGGGGAATGTAAGTAACATCATTCAGGCCCAGTGATTTTGCCACTTCTACATAATCAATCACAATGTTGTTGTAAACATCCTGCGAGTAATTAACCAGGTCCATTTTATTTACGGCCACTACCACATGCGGGATCTTCAATAATGAAGCGATGATGGAGTGACGGCGGGTTTGTTCAACAACACCGTTACGCGCATCAACCAAAATAATGGCCAGGTCGGCTGTTGATGCACCGGTAACCATGTTACGGGTATATTGAATATGCCCGGGCGCATCGGCAATGATAAACTTACGTTTAGGCGTAGAGAAATATTTATACGCTACATCTATAGTGATACCCTGCTCTCTTTCGGCACGTAACCCATCGGTTAACAGAGCTAGGTCTATTTCACCCTGTTCTTTATTCTTACTTTGTTTTTCAATTGCCTCCAGCTGATCGATCATTATACTTTTGCTATCGTATAATAAACGGCCTATCAATGTGCTTTTGCCATCATCAACACTACCGGCGGTTATAAATCTGAGTAAATCCATTATTAAAAAG
Source organism: Niastella sp. OAS944 (assembly GCA_024809215.1). Classification (GTDB taxonomy): domain Bacteria; phylum Bacteroidota; class Bacteroidia; order Chitinophagales; family Chitinophagaceae; genus Niastella. The sequence goes on from JANUBW010000001.1 coordinate 2,622,666, forward strand.
AATTTTGAGTTTGGGTTGCTGTAATTAGAAATAGCCGTTTTTCTTTCTGTCTTCCATCGCTGCTTCAGACACTTTATCATCGATACGGGTTTCACCGCGTTCGCTGGTTTTAGTGGCTGTGATCTCGCTGATGATATCATCGATATTATCAGCTTTTGATTCTACCGCTGCGGTACAGGTCATATCACCTACGGTACGATAGCGTACTGTTTTCTTCAGCACGGTATCAGTAGCATCTAATTTTATAAAATCGCTTACAGCTACCAATTGTCCTTCGTGGTCAATAACATCGCGTTCGTGTGAGAAGTAAATAGAAGGCAGCTCTATCTTTTCGCGGCGGATATAATTCCACACGTCGAGCTCCGTCCAGTTACTGATGGGGAACACACGTACGTTCTCTCCTTTATTTATTCTACCGTTATAGGTATTCCATAATTCGGGGCGTTGCAGTTTGGGGTCCCATTGACCAAATTCATCACGTACAGAGAAGATGCGTTCTTTTGCTCTTGCTTTTTCTTCATCGCGACGGGCGCCACCAATACAGGCATCAAACTTGAACTCCTCGATGGTATCTAATAAAGTAAAAGTTTGCAACGCATTACGGCTGGCAAACTTTCCTTTAGGTTCAGTAAGATTTTTTGCTTTTATAGTATCTTCTACGTTACGTACAATTAATTTTTCGCCAAGCCTCTCAGCCAGCTCATCGCGGTATTTCAGTGCTTCGGGGAAGTTGTGGCCGGTATCGATGTGTACCAGCGGGAAGGGAAATTTACCGGGGCGAAATGCTTTTAACGCCAGTTGTACCAAGGTGATAGAGTCTTTACCACCGGAGAATAATAAAGCCGGTCTTTCAAATTGCCCTGCTACTTCGCGGAAGATATGAATAGCTTCCGATTCCAAATGATCCAGATAATCTAAACTATACTTACTCATATTCTATATTTCGGAATTCAGTTAATAATTATTTATGTATATGCAGACCACATTCTTTTTTTGATGCGTCTTCCCACCACCAGCGGCCGGCCCTGAAATCTTCTCCGGGGCGAATGGCGCGGGTACATGGAGCGCAACCGATACTTACAAAGCCACGGTCGTGCAGAATGTTATAAGGCACATTGTTGTCGTCGATGTATTTTTTTACTTGTTCAGTTGTCCAGTGGAGAATAGGATTGTATTTGATGATCTGGTTGGTTTCGTCCCATTCAATAACGCTGAGGTCCTGGCGATCGGGTGAATGTTCGGCACGCAATCCGGTAATCCAGATCGAGTTGCCCGCCAGCGCTCTTTTCAGCGGTTCTACTTTACGTATAAAGCAGCATTGTTTGCGGTTCTCCAATGATTCATAAAATGCATTGGGACCTTTGTCGGTGACGAATTCTTCCAGCAATCGATAATCGGGATAGTAGGCGTGGATGTTTGCGTGATATTTCTCATTGGTATTGTTCCAAACGGAATACGTTTCTGCGAATAACCGTCCGGTATCCAATGTAAAAATGTTTACAGGCAGTTCATTGCTGAGTATTTCATGTGCAATTACCTGGTCTTCATAACTGAAGCTGGTTGAAAATGTAACCTTACCAGGGAACTGTTCAGTAAGCAATTTTATAAAATCACGGATATTTAGTCTATCTGATTGGTGGGTTAAAACTGACAAGTTTGACTGTAGTGGTGAGCTCATATGCTTTAATCATTCATTTCATTCATTAATCTGGAACCAGTAGCTAAGATGCACGATCGGGACAAAGTAACAATCAATCAATTGAGTATTAGCAGCAACAACAGTATTTGTTGCAAGTGGAGATGTACATTATGTGTATGGTGTGGGAGCGAAACATATTTTAAGTCTACTCAATTTGTAGGTCAAAGATAAAGTATCAAAATGGATATCAAAAATTTTTTCTACCAAACGAGTGGACTAAATCGGCCATTTAACAATTTCGGCTACAAACAATTGTTTGTACGTAGGTAGAACCATTTACCGGTATATGTTGTTTTTTAAGTTCTTAGCAGGCCCGAAAGATAATTGTTAAAAAAGCACTTATTATTCATGCCAAAATAAGCTAATTCAAAGCCGATCCGGCGGCCCCGTGCTACCCTGGCAGACTTTTTTACATATCAGTGGCTGTTAGGCTGCAGAATGGGCAAATTGTGCCTTTTTTTGCCACGTCGACTGCCTGTATAGCAGCTCCAAAAGGCTTGTTTATTAGGTTCTTAGGCCAAAATGACTGTTTTTTTGTGTTGCACGGTATTTGATATTCCACAAAGACTTAAATTGCCCACTCAAATAATAGAAAAGTACTATGAATCTTGGAAAAGAATTTGAAAAATACGCGGTACACCACAGAGGTATTTCAAGCAATACCCTGTACAGTTACCAAAAACACCAGGTTACGAACCTCACTCCCAATATTATTGAAGAACGTCCAATGAACATCGCTGTCATGGACGTATATAGTCGGTTAATGATGGACCGCATCATTTTCCTTGGCTATCCTATCAATGACGAGGTAGCCAATATCGTAACTGCCCAAATGTTGTTCCTCGAAAGCACCGATCGTACACGCGACATTCAGATGTACATCAACAGCCCCGGTGGTAATGTGTACTCTGGTTTAGGTATGTACGACACTATGAACTACATTACCCCCGACGTTTCTACCATTTGTATTGGTATGGCAGCATCTATGGCCGCCGTATTGCTTTGCGCTGGTACACAGGGTAAACGTACAGCCTTAAGGCACAGCCGGGTAATGTTGCACCAGCCCAGCGGCGCCATTGGCGGCCAGGGCAGCGATATCGAGATCACCGTTCAGGAGATCAAAAAGATCAAAAAGAACCTGTACGATATCATTGCTAACCACACCGGTAAAACCGTAAAACAGGTAGACAAGGATTGCGAGCGCGACTACTGGTTAACTTCTGAAGAAGCCAAAGAATATGGCCTGGTTGACGAAGTGCTGCTCATTAACCCACGTAAAGAGAAGAAAGAAGACTAATTCTTTCTTTACCAGAACTTTTAAATCATATCGAACTTCAAATAAAAATATCATGGAGATATATTCTAATCATTTATTTCAGCCATTTCGCATGGATGAAGAAGACGAACCAAAAGAAAACGGCAAAGAAGAAAAACAGGATTTTGGGGTACTAGCGAAGAAGATGGAAAAGTTCTTTTTTGAAAAAAGAGCTGTGTATCTGTGGGGTGTAGTAGATGATAAGTCGGCACGTGATATAGTAACCCGTTTGTTGCTTCTCGATGCCGACAAACCAGGCGAAGAGATCAAATTCTTTATAAACAGCCCCGGTGGCGTGGTAACCAGCGGTATGGTCATGTACGATACCATGCGCATGTTAAAAAGTCCGGTTAGCACCATTTGTATGGGTTTGGCCGCCTCAATGGGTTCTATATTGTTAAGCGCCGGAGCTAAAGGCAAACGCATGATCTACCCGCATGGCGAAGTAATGATACACCAGCCCAGCTTAGGCGGTTATATGCAGGGGGTTAGTGCCGACCTTGAAATTCAGGCCAAACAAATTAAAAAGACCAAAGAAATTGGCGCCCGCATTCTGGCTGAGAATTGTGGAAAGAAATTTGAGGCGGTTATGAAAGATTTCGATCGCGACTACTGGATGGATGCAAAAGAAGCAATTGAATATGGCATTGTAGATCAGGTAGTTGAAAAGTTATAAGTAGATGTAAACCTGTAAAAGTCCCAAATTCCGCATACTAATATTATAGAAAAGGAGTTTGGGATTTTTAATTGGGTTTTGGAGTTCCATTTAGATACCTTTGTAAGCGATTTATACTAAACATGGCTAAAACAACACTACACTGTTCTTTTTGCGGACGCAGCCGCGATGAAGTAAAGATTCTTATTGCCGGGCAGGAAGGACACATTTGTGAAAATTGCGTTGAGCATGCACGCGAGATCATTGAACAGGAGCTGATGATCCGCCATGAAAGTACCCCACCTTCTACATCCTTCAAACTGAATGTTAAGAAACCCATTGAGGTTAAACGCTTTCTGGATGAATATGTGATTGGTCAGGATGAGGCTAAAAAAGTATTAGCAGTAGCTGTATATAACCACTACAAACGTTTGCAACAAAAACCAGCCGATAACGAGGTTGATATTGAAAAAAGCAACATCGTAATGGTTGGTGAAACCGGTACCGGTAAAACGTTGCTGGCCAAAACCATAGCCCGTTTGCTGAATGTGCCGTTCGCTATTGTAGATGCTACCGTATTCACCGAAGCCGGTTATGTGGGCGAAGATGTGGAAAGTATTCTTACCCGTCTTTTACAGGTATGCAATTATGACGTAGCCGCTGCCGAAAGAGGCATCGTTTACATCGATGAAATTGATAAAATTGCCCGCAAAGGCGATAACCCTTCTATTACGCGCGATGTGAGCGGCGAAGGCGTTCAACAGGGTTTATTGAAGCTTTTGGAAGGTACCGATGTACTGGTTCCCCCACAAGGCGGCCGTAAACACCCTGAGCAAAAACTGATAAAGATCAATACCCAAAATATCCTCTTCATTTGTGGCGGTGCGTTTGATGGTATTGATAAAGTGATTGCCCGCCGGGTTAACACCAACGCCATTGGTTTTAATGTAAACAAAGAGCTGCAGGAGCATATGAAAAAGAACCTGCTGCAATACATTAATGCCACTGACCTTAAATCGTTCGGCTTAATTCCTGAGTTACTGGGCCGTTTGCCTGTAGTTACTCACCTGAACCCGCTCGATAAGGCAACGCTTCGTTCTATTTTAACGGAACCTAAAAATGCGTTGATAAAACAATACAAGCGTTTATTTGAACTGGAAGGCATTCAGTTGAACGTAGATAATGAAGTGCTGGATTTCATGGTTGATAAGGCTATGGAATACAAACTGGGCGCACGTGGCCTACGCAGCATTTGCGAAAGCATTCTCACCGATGCTATGTTTGAACTTCCTTCTTCAAAACAAACCGTATTCCATTTGACCCTGGAATACGCGAAGAAGAACTTCGACAAGAGCAAGATGAGCCTTTTGAAAGTTGCATAATCTTTCCCTAAGGGATGTAAATACATTAAAAAACGTCAGCAATCACACTGGCGTTTTTTTATTTCTTTTTAAATTACCCTCTCAAAATATTGTTATGGAAGAACTGATAAAGAAACTAATGGCAGAAGGATTAACTGAGCAACAGGCTTACAAAGCGGTTGAGATCGTAAAGAATTTTGCAAAAGAGAAATTCCCCATCTTTGGCGGCGCCATAGATAAGTTGTTTGATAAGTATGGGCCTAAGGACGCTGATGATTTTATGCCGTAAGCTCAGTTTGCCGCCACAGGCCGCGATGCCGAATAAGCGCTGATGTATTCGAGTATGGCATCAATTTCCCCATCGGTTAAATTGGGAAACCCGGTCATCATTGCGCCGCCAAACTTTTGTTTAAGCCCATTGAAATAAGGATCGCCGGATTTTAATACCGCAGCCGGATTTCGAATCCACGCATATATCACCTTCTTTTCAACCCTTTGCTGTACATTCATGAGCAAAGGCCCGGTCATATCTTTAAATAATGAATGACACGAGGCACAATTATCAAGGAATAATGCTTTTGCTGCAGAAAACTTAGCGGGATCTTTGGGATTGGGGGCATTACCACAAACGTCTTGCATTCCTTTAGTCTCAGGTTCTTCAGGCGGCGGAGGAATTGTTAATAGATAGCCACCAAATTTAAAGGCTCCTATAACCACAAGCGTTAGTAAGAAGCCCTGCAGCACGTAATTGACTTCTTTATTCATACCATAAATGTACTACAGGAACGGCATGGCGCATAATCTTTAACCATGCCTGTTTTTTGTACTATTTAAGTGGCTGCCAATAAATAAAAAATCCTCCCGATACATCGGGAGGATCTCTGTCATGACAAGCAACCGTTGAGCAGTATTCATCAATTAAGCTCTTAACACTTCACGGGCAATGACGATCTTTTGTATTTCAGATGTGCCTTCGCCAATGGTGCATAATTTACTATCGCGATAAAATTTTTCAACAGGGAAGTCTTTCGTGTAACCATATCCGCCAAAGATCTGCACAGCCTCATTAGCTACTTTCACGGCCACTTCACTGGCATAATACTTGGCCATGGCGGCTTCTTTACTCATTACCTGACCACGCATTTTCAAATCGCAGGCCTGCAGTATCAGCAATTCAGCAGCGGCTATTTCAGTAGCCATATCGGCCAGCTTAAAGGAAATACCCTGAAAATTAGCAATGGGCTGATCGAACTGATGACGCTCTTTTGCATATTGAATAGACGCTTCGTATGCGCCTTTGGCAATACCTAACGCCAACGCAGCTATTGAAATGCGGCCGCCGTCCAACACCTTCAATGATTGTTTAAAGCCATCGCCGAAGTTTCCCAACCGGTTACTATCGGGTATGCGGCAATTGTCGAAGATCATTTCGGCGGTTTCGCTGGCCCGCATCCCCAGCTTGTTCTCTTTTTTACCACCCCTGAAACCGGGTGTGCCGCGTTCAACTATAAATGCGGTAGCATTATCCTTTGTCCTTGGTTCACCGGTTCGGGCTATTACAACGGCTACATCGGCACTTTTACCATGGGTGATCCAGCATTTGGTGCCATTCAATACCCAATGATCGCCGTCTTTTATAGCCACTGTTTTCATATTGGCAGCATCGCTTCCGGTATTAGGTTCAGTTAACCCCCACGCACCCAGCCATTCGCCGGTAGCCAGCTTTGGCAGGTATTTTCGCTTTTGGTCTTCATCGCCAAAACTCAACATATGGCCCGTGCAAAGCGAATTGTGCGCGGCTAAACTTAAACCAATGGAACCGCATACTTTGGACACTTCTACTATTATGGCTACATATTCATAATAGGAAAGACCTGCGCCGCCATAAGTTTCAGGTACCAGTACGCCCATTAAACCCAGTTTACCCATTTCCTTAAAAACCTGCATGGGAAACTCCTGGGTTTCATCCCACTCCATCACATAAGGCTTTATATGCTGTTGCGCAAAATCGCGGGTAGATTGTGCAACCTGATCTGTAAGTTCTGAAGTTTGAAAGTTCATACTTAAATATACCTGAATTACTCGCAAGAATCGTTAAAGGTCGATGCAATATAATATTATTTTTGACACACTAACAAATGTTAGTAATTCTTTTTAGGATATTTAATACTATGTTCCGAAGTATTGTGCCTACTCACCTAATTATCAATATTTAGCGTAAACAGTCACGTTCTCACTCAACCGCTATATATTGTTCAATTTTCTGGTATAGTTCGGGTGTCACCAGCACTATTTGCTGCAACTGCTCGCGGGTATTAAAAACTCCATGCTGCTGACGGTATTGCACAATGGCATTGGCCACATTCCAGCGAATGTATGGGTGCTGTTTCAGGGTGTTTACATCGGCCGTATTGATGTTTATCTTTTGCACAACCGGCTCACATTGTAACCGCGGTTTTATTATTTGAAAGGTTGAATCGGTTAGGCCGAACGTTTCCCCCACCTGTTCTACCGAATAAAAGCCACCCAATTTATTGCGAAAGTTAACAATGCGGCTGGCCAGCTTGCTGCCAATACCGGGCAATGCAATAAATGCTGTTGTATCGGCCAGGTTAATATCGATCACTGTGGGAGGCGCCTTTACATATTTCATCGATGGCCGCCCAGTATAATGGAATGGCGGCGCTTCTATTTGCACATATGGCTGCAGGCGGTTGAAGTCTGCCGGTTTTAAACTATACATTTTCTGCAGGTCGGCAATAGTTCTAAACTTACCACCCTTGTTCCTGTAGTTTAAGATGGTGCGAACCGTACGATCAGGCAGTCCCAGCTTTTTCCAGCCGGCTTCATCCAATGTATTGGGGTTGAACCGGAAAACCGTAGCTGGTGGGTTAACATCCGGCCTTTTTTCATAGGTCAATCGCCGGGTGAATTCTTTTTCGGGTTGAACAGGTGCTTTTTCCAGTTGAATAGCTGAAGCCGTAAGTTCTTTGTTCAATGAGGGAGATGTTAAAAATTGAGGAAGTATGGCAGTTCCTACAATCAACAGCAACAGGGTGTAAATACCAATGCGTTCTTTCTTAGAGAAAGTGAAATAATCTTTCCATTTGCCTTCCATAAACAAACTTTAAGCAGTGTCAATCTATTAGGTTTCCTGCTACTAATAATTATTGCCTTTCGCTAAGGGATTACCCGGAAGTTTTCAAATGGCGGAAAAAAATCACTTATTTTTTTATGATAAATATAAGTATTTGATTCAATAAACGTTACACATATGGCCTTAGTCCTTCCCCAAAAACTAACCGCATGAAAATTCAACAACTCCAGTACATCGATAAAAGCTGGAAAATTCATATGCACGCTGAGGACTTTGATCGCATGCAATGCCAGCTGGTATTGGTGTTTGGCGAATCGTCGCTTATTACCGACGCCGCCGTTTTCAATTACCTCGAAAGAGGTTATCCCGAAGCACATATCATTTTTTCATCCACCTCGGGCGAGATCATTCATACCGATGTTTTTGATAGCAGTGTTGTTGTTACGGCCATTCAATTTGAGAATACTGTTGTTCATTGTTTCGAAACAAATATATACAGGCATAAAACAAGCTACGATGCCGGCCAATACCTGATGCAGCAATTGCAGCAAAGCGATTTGAGCGCCGCCTTTATTATCTCTGATAAAACACATATTGAAGGCAGTGAACTGAAAGCCGGTTTCAACGCCAATAACACAAACCGAATACCTATTACCGGCGGCATTGCCGGCGATGGTTGCGGTTGTACCAAAACCCTGGTAGGATTAAACCATTTACCTGCCGAAGGAGTGATTGCTGCCGTTGGTTTTTATGGTAAACAAATACAGGTAGGTCATGGGTTATTTAATCTCAACAAACAGTGTATAGAAACAGGCGGTTCGCAATCGAACAACCCCGATCTGGCTATACTGGTAAGTTGTATTGGTAATAATCCCGGGTTACGCAATCGTACCGAAGAAGAAGTACGCGCCGTAAACGATATCTTTGGTACAGCCACCTGCACCACCGGTTTTTATTCGTATGGCGATATTTCTCCCTTTAATACCGATAACAGTTCGCCCCACCATCAAACCATGACCATTACTACATTTACAGAATTTTAAGCCCAACCCTTATATGCAGCAGCCCTATCACCAATTACTTGAAAAGCAAATAGCCAATACCCTGTCCGGCGCACAGAAGTATGACCCCGCCGTTCAACAGTTATTAAAACTGGTTGATCAGGCATACAGGAACTTCGACACCGAACAAAAACTTACCGAACGTGCTTTTCAGGAATGTGAAAAAGAATACCAGAACATATTGCACAACCTGCAACTTCAAAATAATCCGCCAGTCGGTAAAGAAATTGAAAGATGCCGTTGTTGGGCACGATCCCAAGGCGGCCGCTATTATAGAGCGTGAAGAAAACGCGCTGATCAATATCATGAGCTGGCTCGAAAAACAAATACAAAAGCGAAAAGAAACCGAAGCAGAACTCATCAGGGCCAAAGAACAAGCAGAAGATGGAGCCCGTGCCAAAAGCGATTTTTTGTCGGTGATGAGCCATGAAATTCGCACGCCCCTCAATGCCATCATTGGTATTGCCCATTTACTATCGCAGGACCAGCTTTTGCCCAACCAGTTGGAGAACCTGAAAGCGCTGAATATTTCTGCGGAGAACCTGCTTCGGCTCATTAACGATATTCTCGATTTTGGTAAAATTGAAGAAGGGAAAATTGTACTGGCAGAAAAGAATATCTGCTTACAGCAACTCGCCGAAAATATAAAGACCGCACATCATATTCGGGCCGCGGAAAGAGGTAATACCATCAATATGATCATTGATGAAAAGTTACCACAAATAATACTGGGCGATGAAGTAAGGCTTGGACAAATTCTGCACAACCTGATGTCGAACGCCGTTAAATTTACCCGCAACGGTTCCATCACCCTTACCATCTCACTTGAAAAAATACAGGGCGAAGAAGCCACGGTTTATTTTTCTGTAACCGATACCGGCGTAGGTATTGAAAAAGAGAAACAGGTGCTTATCTTCGATCGCTTTACCCAGGCCAGCGTTGATATTGCCAGGGAGTTTGGCGGTTCGGGCCTTGGACTGGCCATTGTAAAACAACTGGCAGCTTTACATAATAGTGATATTTATTTGAACAGCGAACCCGGTCGCGGTTCTACATTCTTCTTTACAATAAATTTCAAAACCGGTAAACAGGAAGCGCCGCAGCAACAAACCTCCAATGGCAAGAATGATCTTTCGGGAATAAAAGTATTGCTGGTTGAAGATGTTGAGTTCAATATTATGGTGGCCAAGAAAATGATCACCAACTGGAACGGCGCTGTTGATGTTGCTGAAAATGGCGCCATAGCGCTTAATAAGGTGCGTCAGTCGGCATACGACATTGTGTTGATGGACCTTCAAATGCCTGTAATGGACGGCTACAACGCCACACAACATATAAGGAACTTCAACGACGATATTCCCATCATTGCGCTTACCGCCTCAGCCTCAGCCGATATTCTGCAACGCACCCGCGAGTTTGGGATGACGGATTATTTGGCCAAGCCTTTTAAGCCGGGGGAGTTATATGAAATGATCTCGAAGTATAGTCGCCGTACCGGCAGTTGACGAGTTAACAGGTTGACGAGTTGACAAGAGAATACAGACAAGCCTTGCTGGTATTGGAAGGCCTTCTCATTTATTATAGCTTTACGTAAAAGCTGGCGTAGCGTAAGGAATGCTGCGAAAACTGAACAACTCAATAACTGAACAACTTAATAACTGGCATTTTGCTTTCACGTTTTCCGTTTCACGCCTCCTCAAACTTTAATAACAAGCCCATCATAAGCCAGGTTAATGCCATTAGGCAACTCAGCATCCACTTCGGCATGCAGCCCCATTTGATGGCTGATGTGGGTAAGATATGTTTGTGGTACTTTCAGGCTCTTGGCCACTTCAATGCTTTCGCCAAGGGAGTAATGCGAAATGTGTTGTTCTTTACGAAGCGCATTCAGCACCAACACTTCGGTGCCTTTTATTTTTTCCAACTCGCTTTCTTCAATGCGATTGGCATCTGTTATATAAGTGAACTTACCAAACCTAAACCCAAGCACGGGCATTTTTAAATGCCATACCATAACGGGGGTAACAGGAATATCGCCGGCCATAAATGGTTCCAGCGCAATAGTGTTCAATTGTATATCGGGAACACCGGGGTATTTAGATTCATAAAATGCATAGGGAAACTCACGAATGATCACTTCCTGCGTCATATCGCTGGCATACACCTGCATGGCCTGCTGCTGAAAGAAGTTAAAGGCCCGAACATCATCAAGCCCGGCAACATGATCTTTATGCGAATGGGTAAAAATAATAGCGTCGAGGTGTTTTACATGCGCCCGCAACATCTGGTACCTAAAGTCGGGACCGGAATCAACCACAAGGGTTGTATTTTCCGATTGCACCATAATGCTGGAACGAAGCCGGTTATCTTTTTTATCGGTTGATGTACAAACAGGACAATCACAGGCTATCATGGGTACACCGGCGCTGGTACCCGTGCCTAAAAAAGTAATGGTTAATGAAGGATAGCTCACGCGGTAAATGTACGTAAGAAGAATGATTCTTACTTCTGGTTTTCAGCCTGTACTAATGCATGCCTTTCAAGCACATCATTGTACGTTCTGCGTACTTCGGGCGAAAAGATCTCCGGATCTACTTTCAATTGCGGAATAAGATCGATCAACGTACTTATGCGGCCCTCAAGTTGGAGGAATTTATTTAATACTACTACCTTCTTTTGTTCCAAAATGCAATATCCACTTTGAAAATTACCTCGTTCATAGCGTAGCACATATTCCGCCTCGTCAAGGATCGCTTCAATTTTATCTAATGTTGCCTGCGTAAATTTCATAGTATGGCAAAGTTAATATTCACAATTTTGGTGCTCGAAATAGATAACCTCAACTTTTCCACACAAAACGTTGAGAACGATGCCTTATAGCCAAAAAAGCGGTAAAAATGCCGTTTCAGGCTATAAAATCATGTTTTTCTATCAATTTCAAGCGCCGTTTCCGGGCTCACACTTCGATTACCTTACTACTAAACGACTTTATTTATTGGTCATTTTGATAACCGGTACAATCATCTCCTCTAAACTAACGCCGCCATGCTGAAAAGTGTTGCGATAATAATTTACATAATAATTGTAATTATTGGGGTAACACAGGTACATGTCTTCGCGTGCAAAGATGTACGATGAATTCACTGTTGGCACAGGCAATCCGGCCTCTTTTGGATCGCGAAAGGCCAGTACATCTTTTGGCTCATAGTTGAGGTTACGTCCATGTTTATAACGCAGATTGGTGGTGGTTTGTTTGTCGCCAATCACTTTGGCCGGGGTTTTAACCCGTACCGTTCCATGATCGGTGGCCAGTATAAGATTGAGTTTTTTATCGGCTACTTTTTTCAATGCCTGGTGCAATGGCGAATGCTCGAACCAGCTGCGGGTAACACTTCTATAGCTGGTTTCATCACCGGCCAGTTCTTTCAGCACTTCCATTTCGGTGCGGGCATGGCTTAGCATATCAACAAAGTTGTAAACGATGATATTAAGATCATTGCCCATCAGGTTATGAATATTGTTCACCAGGTCCTGCCCCGCCTGATTGTTAAGTATCTTGGTATAAGAAACCTTTAGATCATCGCGTCGCTGGCGTTTTAAAAAAGCACGGAAGAACTCTTCCTCATTCAAATTCTTTCCGCCTTCTTCATCATCGTTCTTCCATTGCTGCGGAAATTGTTTTTCAATATCTACAGGGAGCAATCCGCTGAAAATGGCATTGCGCGCGTATTGTGTGGCAGTAGGCAGTATGCTGTAAAAACTGTCTTCTTCCAGTATGCGAAAACTTTCGGCAAAGATGGGTGAAATAGCACGCCACTGGTCAAATCGCAGGTTATCTATCAATACAAAAAAGGTAGGCGTTCCCTTTTCAACATGCGGAAGTACTTTAAACTTGATCAGGTTGTGCGACATTACCGGCCCGTCGTCACTTTTGGGATTTACCCAACGGGCATAGTTCTTTGAAACGAATTTAAAGAACTCGGTATTGGCTTCGTTCTTCTGGGTTTGAAACACTTCCTGCATTTCGGGACTGTCACTTTTCTCCATTTCAAGTTCCCAGTACACCAGTTTTTTGTAAATGTCCATCCATTCGTTGTAATCGGGATTGCTGTTAAGCGCCATAAACAAATTGCGGAACTGCTGCTGATAGGCCATGGTGGTTTTTTCGCCCACCAGACGTTTGTTATCGATGATCTTTTTCAAGCTTAACAGTACCTGGTTGGGGTTCACCGGTTTTATAAGGTAATCGGTGATCTGGCTGCCAATGGCATCGTCCATCAGATTTTCCGTTTCATTCTTGGTGATCATTACCACCGGTATCTGCGAATTGATCTCTTTTATTTTGGAAAGGGTTTCCAGTCCGGTGATACCGGGCATGGTTTCATCGAGCAGTACTACGTCGAGGATGTTTTCCTTTACATAATCCACTGCATCAAATCCATTGGTGAGCGCCGTTACTTCGTACCCCTTATTCTGTAAAAAAAGTATTTGAGATTGTAAACTTTCAATTTCATCGTCAACCCAAAGTATTTTACCTAGTGGCATGTAAAGTTGTTTATAGAGTTCTTGGTTTTAAGTTTTTAGTTCACTACTTCTGGCTTTTCCCTTGTCAACTCGTCAACTTGTCAACTCGTCAACTATTTAACTGGCCCCAATCTAACCAAATTTAATTTATCCCCCCAGGCTTTGTACTTTTGCCCGCTGCTTTTGGCAGCAATTTTAACAAATAAGCAGGCAGCGAATGACAAACCGCATAAGAAAGATCATCAATGACCCCGTATATGGATTTATCACCATCGATGATCCGCTCGTTTTTCAGGTTATTTCACATCCCTGGTACCAGCGTTTGCGACGTGTACATCAAATGGCCTTTGCTCATTTGGTATATCCGGGCGCGGTGCATACCCGCCTTCATCACTCACTGGGCGCATATCATCTTATGTGCAGTGCGTTAACCGAACTGAAAAGTAAAGGAGTAGAAATTACTCCCGAAGAAGAAACGGCTGCTAAAATTGCGATTCTCTTACACGATATTGGTCACGGGCCTTTTTCACATGCCCTTGAAAATGTACTGATCAACCATACCCATCACGAAACGATCAGTATTCTCATAATGCGTGTGCTTAACGAACAATTGAAGGGACAGCTGTCTAAAGCTATAGATATTTTTACCAATAATTATACCAAGCCCTTTCTTCACCAACTCATTAGCGGCCAGCTCGATGTTGACCGCATGGACTACCTTACCCGCGATAGTTTTTACACGGGTGTTTCAGAAGGCGTTATTGGGTACGACCGCATTTTAAAAATGCTTACCGTTAAAAACGGCGACCTGATGGTGGAAGAAAAAGGCATTTACAGCATTGAAAAATTTCTGGTGGCCAGGCGATTGATGTACTGGCAGGTGTATTTGCACAAGACCGTACTGGGCGCCGAAAAAACACTGGTAAAGATCATTCAACGTGCTCAGGAGTTAACGAGGCAGGGAAAGGACCTGCAGGCGGCCTCGCCCATTTTTGATTTCTTTTTAAAAAGCACCACCAGTACCGTGTTTATTGAGCAACATCTCGATAAATTTTGCCTGCTCGACGATTTTGACGTTTTGGCTACTATTAAAAACTGGATCTTTCATTCCGACACTGTATTGAGCACTTTATGCCGTTGCCTTATCGAGCGCCGTTTACTAAAAGTTAAATTGCAGGCCGAACCTTTCGATCAGGACTGGATTAAAACACAACGGAATAACATTTGCCATCATTTAAAGTTAAATGAGGTCGATTGTGAATATTTAATGTTTGCCGGGGAAATAGAAAATACAACCTATAACCCCGCCGAAGAACGTATTAATATTTTGTTCAAGAACGGTACCGTCACTGATATATCAAAAGTTGATAATGCATTGATACATCAGGCATTAGCAAGCCCTGTGAAAAAATATTACATTTGTTATTACAACTGTTGAACTGTTATATGAGTTAGCTGTTAAGACCTTTGATCATAGCGCATAAAACATATTACACTTTTTTCAATATGCAGTAGCTTTGACAAACTTTATAATTTTGGCTTATATAAACCGTTTGATATAATTGACATACTTGACCTAACGACTATTCTATGCAATTTACCGCCGCACAAATAGCTATGATCATTAATGGCACAGTAGAAGGTAATCCCGAGGCTGCTGTGCATTCCTTTGGAAAAATTGAAGAGGCACAGGCCGGTCAGCTTTCTTTTTTGGCCAATCCTAAATACGAAGAGTATCTGTATCGTACAAAAGCAACCCTGGTTATCATTAATGCCGCTCAGGAATTGAAAGAACCTGTTGAGGCTACCTTGATAAGGGTGCCCGACGCTTATTCAGCATTTGCAGCACTGCTTACAAAATATCAGGAAATGGCTACCCAACAGTTAACGGGTATCCAGGAACCATCATACATAAGCAAATCGGCCAAACTGGGTCAACAAGTGTTTATTGGCGCCTTTGCTTATCTAGGCGAAAACGTGGTACTGGGAAATAATGTAAAAATATTCCCAAATGTTTTCATAGGCGATAATGTAAAGATCAGCGATAATACCATTGTACACCCTGGGGTAAAAATTTACCACGGTTGTGTAATTGGTAAGAATGTAACCATTCATGCCGGCACTGTTGTAGGCAGCGATGGTTTTGGTTTTGCACCCCAGGCCGATGGCAGCTTTAAAAAGGTTCCGCAAATTGGTAATGTAGTTGTTGAAGACTTTGTAGAAATTGGCGCCAACGCCACCATCGACCGCGCTACTATTGGTTCTACCATAATTAAATCGGGCGCCAAGCTCGATAACCTCATACAGGTTGCCCATAATGTTGAAGTAGGGAACAATACAGTTATTGCTGCACAGGCGGGAGTAAGTGGTAGCACCAAGATAGGTAATAATGTAATGATCGGCGGACAAGCCGGCATTGTTGGTCATATTCAAATTGCCGACGGCAGCAAGATCAATGCACAAAGCGGCGTAAGTAAATCAATAAAAACACCAAACGCAGCTGTTACCGGCAGCCCTGCATTTGAATATACAAGCGCCCTTCGCAGCCAGGCTGTTAGCCGAAAACTGCCAGAGCTTGAGAAGAGAATTAAGGAACTGGAGCAGTTGGTAAAGCAGTTGCTGACTGAGAAAGTTTCGGAGTAAAAGTATCAGTAACCGGTTGCCGGTTACCAGTTACCGGTGTTTATATTCGAGACTGCCGACTTGGGTTGCTGCAAATAGTTCGAGGTTGTGAATTTCGGACCCGGTAACCGGAACTCTGGAAACCGGTAACAGCAACTTAGTATACAACAACTATTTTTCACATCTTACTGTTCAAATTATAACAAAGGGTTGATGGTATTACACCACCAACCCTTTTTGCGTAACCCAAATACCCCTTTTATTTACTACTACTGCTTGTTTTAGAAGGCGGCAAAGTTTTCAGGAAATTATATACTGCTTTAAGATCATTATCACTCATTCGCTTAAACGAATTCCAGGGCATATGCGAGTAAGAAATAAGCTTACCCATACGAATACGTTTTATGAAATCCTGTTCACTCCAGCCATACATGCGGCTGCCCGGTGTGTTGGGATTAATATTTGGTGAGGTTAATACAGGAATGCCTGGCTCTTCAAACTTTAACCCGCCGGCAAACGGTTCACCAATGGCAGCCCCCGTCATCATATCGCGATTGGTATGGCACCCAACGCAATTGGCTACACTACAGGCAATGTATTTTCCATAAGAAGCGGTAGTATCTCTTTTTACCTTTTTAGGTACTTCTTCACTGGGCCCAACAGGCTTTATCAAAAATGCATTTATTACCCGGCCAAGCATGGTCACCGTATGTTCAGGTACTTCGTTATGCACAGGTTTAGTGCTGCGTAAAAATGAAATAACTGCCGTAAGATCTTCATCGGTCATATTATGAAAAGGCATAAAATCGAGGGCTGCCGTACCATTGGGTCTAACACCATATCGCAATGTGCGGGCAATTTCGCCATCAGTATACCTTCCAATGCCGGTAGTTTTATCGGACGTTAAATTGCGGGTATAAAAATTACCCAGCGGAAGGGCAAATACAAAACCACCACTTAATGCCGGCTCTTGTCCCAGTTTAAACACCGAATCGGCATTGCCATTATAATGGCAATCGGCGCAATGCGCAGGGCCAAAGGCAATTTCTTTACCGCGGGCTATTACCGCACTATCGGTCGATGCTTTTATATTGGGGTAAGGGGCTTCGAAAGTCAGGTTCTGACGCACCGCTACCAGCAGAACTAAAACCAGGATCACCGTTAACAGGGTGATGCCGGTCCATTTTAAGATCTTACGTATCATGTTATTTGTTTTTCAGGCTGGGCACAAAACTAAATGGCACCGGGGAGTATGAATAACGAAGCTGATATGAACTGAGAAAACCCTTATATGAGTTGAATAAATACACTTATTCTACGTTTATACTAAACGCTGGTAAATCAGCGCCTTTTCGTCTTAACGGAATCCCTATCTTTGCGCATTCTTTTATAAAAACCAGGAATGAATAACAATTTTAATCCCGATAAACAACATACCCTGCAGTCGGCTGTAAGTATCTCCGGTACCGGTTTACATACAGGAATTAATGTGGATATGACGCTGAAACCTGCCAACCCTGGTTTTGGTTTTCAGTTTCAACGCATTGACCTGCCCGGACAACCTGTGATAAAGGCTGATTGCGATTTGGTTACCGATACTTCCCGTGGTACAACCCTGCAGGAAGGCGAAACCAGGGTGTCTACAGTTGAGCACATACTGGCGGCACTGGTAGGTATGGGCGTGGATAATTGCCTTATTGAGCTGAACGGTCCTGAAATTCCAATCGCCGATGGTAGCTCTGCGCCTTTTGTTGAGATCATTGAAGAAGCCGGTGTGCTTGAGCAGGATGCTGCCAAGATCTGGTACAGCATTGATACCAACATTACCCTGTACGATGAGCAGAAAAGGGTTGAAATGACGGCGCTCCCTGCTACTGATTATAAAATAACTACGCTTATTGATTTTAATAGTCCGGTATTGGGCACCCAGCACGCAGGTTTGAAAACCATGCGTGATTTTAAGGAAGAAATTGCCCCCTGCCGTACCTTCTGCTTTTTGCACGAGCTGGAAATGTTGTTACAGCACAACCTCATAAAAGGTGGCGACATCAACAACGCCATTGTGGTGGTTGACAAACCTGTTACTGAGCAGGAAATGGAACGCCTGGCCAAGGTGTTTGGCCGCAAAAAGATTGAAGTAAAAAATGAAGGGTACCTCAATAACCTGGAATTACGTTTTCCAAATGAACCGGCCCGGCATAAAACGCTGGATATAGTTGGTGATCTGGCGCTGATCGGTTATCCTATCAAGGCCCATATCATTGCTAACCGTCCCGGTCATAGCACAAACGTTGATTTTGCGCGTAAGATCAAGCAGTATATTAAAAAGAACAAACATGTAAAGGATGTTCCGGTGTATGATCCTAATTTACCACCGGTATATTCACTGCAGAAGATCGAAAAAACACTGCCGCACCGTTATCCGTTCTTATTAGTTGATAAGATCATTGAACTAAGTGATAAACATATTGTTGGAATCAAGAACGTTACCTACAACGAACAGTTCTTTCAGGGTCATTTTCCCGGCAACCCGGTAATGCCTGGTGTATTGCAGGTTGAGGCGCTGGCACAAACCGGCGGTATCCTTTGTATCAACGCCATGCCGCCCGGAGAGTACGATACTTACTTTTTGAAGATCGATAATTGTAAATTCAAGCAAAAAGTTGTTCCCGGAGATACTATGATCCTTAAAATGGAGTTAATGGCTCCTATACGGCGCGGTATTTGCGAAATGCGGGGAACGGTGTATGTAGGCAATAAAATTTGCACAGAGGCCGACCTGATGGCACAGCTGGTAAAAAGGTAAACAGCTGGTTCTTACCCCCGAAACGGGTAGTGAACAATAAAATATATCAGGCCATAGGGGTATAATGATTTAGTTTTGTCTATTTTAGCAGATTAATTAATATCAAACGTCAATCCATCCATAAACAGAATTTAGGTGATGATCGCCAGCAAAATCCCACCGGGGATGGGATGTCTGTTACGCCTATGAATGAATATCCAGGTTCAACCCTTAAGAATGTTAACAAAATGATCCATCCGCATACATATATACATCCTAACGCCAAGATTGCCACCAATGTAAAGATTGATCCCTTTACGGTAATTCACCAAAACGTTGAAATTGGTGAAGGAACCTGGGTAGGAAGTAACGTAACTATTATGGAAGGCGCCCGCATCGGTAAAAACTGCCGAATTTTCCCGGGAGCCGTTATTTCTGCCATGCCGCAAGACCTCAAATTTGAAGGCGAAGACACACTTACCGAAATTGGTGATAATACCACCATTCGTGAGTTTGTTACCATTCACCGGGGTACCAAGGACAGGTGGAAGACCAAGGTTGGAAAAAACTGTATGATCATGGCTTACAGCCACGTTGCCCATGACTGTATCATTGGTGATTATGTGGTGTTGAGCAATAACTCACAGTTGGCGGGTCACGTAATTGTGGGCGATTGGGCCATTTTAGGTGGCATGTGTGCCGTTCACCAGTTCACTAAGGTTGGTCAGCACGCATTTATTAGCGGTGGATCGTTAGTAGGTAAAGATATTCCCCCATATATGAAAGCCGGCCGTCAGCCATTGAGCTATGCCGGTGTGAATTCAGTTGGCTTAAAACGTCGCGGGTTTACGGTAGATAAGATCAATCACATTCTTGATATTTACCGGGTTATTTATAATAAAGGTTTCAATACCAGCCAGGCGCTTGAATACCTGGAAGAAGAGTTCCCTGCAACCGATGAGCGCGATGAAATTGTAACCTTTATTCGCGAAAGCGGCCGTGGTATCATTAAACGCTATTCAAAAGGTAGTGTGGATGAAGATATCGCTGACTAATGCCGGCAAACGCTTTAACCGCGACTGGATATTCCGAAATTTCACTCAGGAGTTTACTTCAGGCATAGCATATGCCATTACCGGTCCTAATGGGTCGGGTAAATCTACTTTGCTACAAGTGATTGGCGGCGCCATGATGATGAGTGAAGGAAGTGCCAAATACACAATAGGCAATGGGCAACAGGCAATAGACAAGGAAATACACGTTGACAAGGCATTTCAACTTATTTCTATTGCAGCGCCTTACCTGGAACTTATTGAAGAAATGACCGTGCAGGAGTTTCTGCAGTTTCATAGCCAGTTCAAACCATTTTTACCCGGCTTTCAAATTAAAGACATCATTGCCGAAATTGGCTTACAGGCAGCAACCCATAAACAGATCAGGTTTTACTCAAGTGGAATGAAACAACGGGTAAAGCTGGCGCAGGCTATATTCAGCAATGTGCGCTGTATTTTACTCGATGAGCCCTGTACCAACCTCGATGCAGCAGGATTTGCCCTCTATCACCAACTCATTAATAAATATTGTAATAACCGGCTTATTATTGTAAGCTCAAATGATGAGCAGGAGTACTCTTTTTGTACTGAGAAGATCAGTATTCTGGATTATAAGAAAGTCGGCAATCGGCAATCGTGAATCGGCAATGGTGGCCGAAACTTATGGCCTCGCTCATCGTGAAACGGCAAACGTGAAACGTGAAATAATACAGGCAAATGCCCGCGAAGCTCGCAAACTTGTTAACTCGTTAACTTGTCAACTTCTTACTTCCTACCTCCTACTTCATTCTCTTAATTCTTATTGCCTTCCCTTATCAACTTGATCAACAATATCAACTTTTCAGCTATCTCTTCTGAATGTAAACGTGGCTACCAATTCCAAAATGCGCCTTGTCTTTAGGATAGAAATAAAATGCCCGGCGCATAGTTGTGCCATTATTGAACCGCAGCTCTATAGAATAGCCATTTAATGTATACGACCCGGCCTCATCCTTTTTTGAATAGGCCGAAGTAGCAATATTATAATCAGTATAGTTAGTGCCCACACCTACACCAGTAAGCGCAAAACGGCCCAATGTATTAAAAAGAATATTCTTCGAAGAAACCGTCATTACATTACCGCCCATAGCGCCATTACCTGCTCCTATCATACTGGTAAAGGCGCCTTCAATTTTCTCATTGCCGGCAGCAGGGCGTGCCCAGAACCAGTTCTTTTCCCATTTCTCCGATTTATTCCGTCCGGGCCAGTTTACCGAAATGGAACCGCCGCTTATCTTCCAGGTACCCCATTTCTTTGGCTCCCGTTGCTTTGATAAAGCCACATTAAACTCATACGGACTAACCACCGGGTTGCTGTATATGGTACCGTCGTTGAGTAAAAGATAGGGCATATATTCACTAATAACGTTTCCCCCTACCCCATAGCTGTGTTCCAGGTTTATAACTACTCCTTTTATTTCGGTAGCCTTTAAGCCTTTTACAGGTGTGGAAACATTATCATTGCTTACAATAGCGTTACGGGGGGCAGGAACTCTTTCAATTACCGTGGGTGGAGTAGTGGCTGTTGCGGGCGGATTGCTTTTTGCTACATCACTAAGGCCGTTTGTTTCAAATGCGCCATCCTGTTTGGCCAGCTTTCCAAAGTGCATAGCCGCCGTTTTCATGCAATTGGTATAGTAGGTAATATCGGGCGAGCTGAACAGCTTTGCCAGCCGGTATTGCTGGCTATTGGTGCGGTAGGCCATATAGGCAACATACCATACTTTGCCATTCCTGTCGTTCACCTTACCCGAATAAGACGACAGCGTGCTGTAGCTGATATTATTTTTTTCTTTGTGTTTGGGAAGAGAGAAGCCTGAGCCACGAAGATTTTTATCGATAGTACCCGTGAACCATTCATCAAAGGTTTTTCCTTCGCTTTTTTCAAGCGGCATTATCTCATAGGAGAATTCCTTATTCTCATCGCTAAAAACGGCAGTTGGTTTGAATATAAAGCGTCCTCTGTTTTCTTCCATTTTCCAACCCAGCATAGGCTGAACAGATTGTGCCAGAACCGTGGGAATACCCAAACCCATGAACAGGACTATAACCAGGAGCGCATTTTTCATAGTAGGCTATTTACAGGCTTTGGTCAATTTTCGGGCCACAGAAAAGAAAGACGGTTCACGCGGCCTAAAACTTTCTCACATGTTTACAACTTTTCTGTAGAAAAGATTTAAACATGTGTATACCCCTGTAAATAATTAACCTACCAGGTATACTTGATAACCTGGTAGGTCAAACGTTCTTGAAACTTTTCCCCGCTGTGCTGGGGAAGAAATATGTTAGTTACCGCTGGCGGTTGTACCACTTTCACCAAATTGCTTAGGCACATAGGCCGAAGTACCTACGCCAAAATGGGTTTTACCAGGCAGGTAGAAGTAGAATAAACGGCGAATAACGGTTCCGTTATTAAAATGCAGTTCAACAGAATACTCGTTAAGCGTATAAGTACCGGCTTCAGTTCTTTTATTGAATTCAGAAGCAGGGATAGCCGCGTTAGGGTTATTACTGTTGCCGGTTGTTAAGGTAAACTGACCGGTATTGTTGAACGCGATATATTTTGAAGTATATCCGTTATCAGTAGACTTTACGTTACCATTGTCGAGGCCACTTACAGTCATGAAAGTTCCTTCCAGTTTTTCTTCTTTTTGAGAAGGCGTTGCCCAGAACCAGTTCTTAAACCATTTTTCGGTTTCACCGGTGGCAGTCCACTCAACATAGAAGGTATTGTTCTTCATTTTCCAGGTACCCCATTTTTTAGGTTCCTTTTGTTTTGAAGCAGCAACATCTAAACTATATGGGCTTAAATACGGTTCGCTGTAAATAGAACCATCGTTCAATACCAGGAATGGCTTGTAAATACGCTGCATTTTTCCATCGGGAGTGGTATTATACTCCAGGTGAACCAAAATACCGTTGATCTCCGTTGATTTCAACGCTTTTTCTGGTATAATTTCAGACTGCGCATTCGTAGTATTACCAGCCTTTGTTTCTGTTCTGTTATGTGCATTATGCGTTTTACCATTTTTTGAATTACCGGTATAATACGCATCTGCTTTTGCCAGGTTACCAATATGATCGGCAACAGGGCGCATATAGTTAGAATAATATTTTACATCGGCGGTGCTTGTTACGCGCGCCAAACGATATTCACCATTACCGGCCTGATAACCGATATACGATGCATACAACGTTCTACCTTTTTTATCGGTGATCTCGGTTGAAAATGAAATGATGGTTTGGTTCGTGGTAATGTTCTTTTTATTAGCATTAGCCAAAGGCACTGTAAAACCCGATTCCTTAACATCTTTATCAATAGCATTGCTGAACCATTCTTCTATTGACTGGCCATCCACTTTTTCAAATGGTAATATCTCATATAAGAATTCTTTGGGTTCAGTACCGGGAGCCGGTTTTGCACCTAACGGCTTAAAAACATACGTGCCGCTTTTTTCATCCATATCCCAACCAGAAATGGGGGGCACTGTTCCCTGGGCAAAAGAGGTAGATTTACTAACCAAGATACTGAGTACTATCAACAAATAGGGCCTTGTCTTCATAACAGGTATTTGAATCCAATTAGCAACTTTTAGGCCATAGAAAACGTATAAAAGGTTCTTTTATTACGAAAAAACACGTTTTCTTATTAAATAAAAAGGCTGGCAATTGTTAATTGGAGGGATACACAAAAATAATAGGAAACTTTTTAAAGTCAAATGTCTACCGTTCTATAACGGAATTTTAATGTATTTAGTGTTAAGCGTACACTTAACATATTCAGCTGATAGCTATCGCTTACTATACCAATATTATTGTTCCATCAAGATTAAAAATATTTTTTATTCCTAATGCAACCTTTTGTTAACGCTGGCTTGCAATTAACAGGTTCAGATCGGTATATTTTAAATCGAAGCGTTGACTTAAATGGAAGTTGGTGAGAGCTCCTTTAAAAAGATATATTCCACTACGCAGATGTACTTTATGCCATACCAGGTTTTCAAAACCGCCTTCTTCACCTGCTTCAAGCAGCAATGGCATCAGTACATTACTGATAGCCTGAGAAGCAGTGCGGGCAAAACCCGATGGAATGTTGGGAACGCAATAGTGAATAACACCGTATTTCATAAATATCGGTTGTTCATGACTGGTGATCTCTGAAGTTTCAAAACAACCACCACGGTCGATACTAACATCAATGATCACACTGCCGGGACGCATATTGCTGATCATTTCTTCGGTTACAACAACCGGCGTACGGCCGCTTTGCGAACCCAGGGCGCCAACGGCCACCTCACAGGTCTTTAATTGCTTGGCCAAAATGCGTGGCTCCATTACTGAGGTCCACATACGTTGACCGATATTGTTTTGTAACCGTTTTAACCGGTATACACTATTGTCGAATACTTTAACCGATGCGCCCAATGCCAATGCAGCCCGGGCGGCAAACTCTCCTACAATACCGGCGCCTAAAATAATAACCTTGGTTGGGGGAATACCAGAGATACCACCCAGCAAAACACCCTTACCATGGTTGGCCGAACCCAGGTATTGCGCCGCAATAAGCATTACTGCACTACCGGCAATTTCACTCATACTGCGAACGATGGGTAAGCTGTCGCTATCGTCTTTAAGGTTCTCGAAGGAGATGGCGGTAATGCGCTTTTCCATCATCTTTTGCAGGAACTCAGCCTTCATGGCCGAAAGATGAATGGGCGATATGATCACCTGGTTGAACTGCAGATGGGCCATATCTTCTTCAACCACCGGGGCGCTTTTTACCAGAATTGGCGCCTTATACACCGCCGCTTTATCATATACTATTTGAGCGCCCGCCTCGCTATAATCGCGATTGCGAAAATGCGCAGCTTCGCCCGCATTATTCTCAATAACTACATTATGTCCATTGCTCACCAACACACCCACCGCTTCAGGGGTAAGTGCAATGCGGTTTTCCTGGAAAGCAGTTTCCTTAGGTATGCCAATATGCAATTGTGCCCCTTTGGGTTTTATATCCAGGGTTTCCTGCAATGTTTCGTAACTAAAAGAAGTGCTGATGATCGGCTTTTGCTGGGACATGTAGCAGTAAATGATTTTACCCCCATAATCGGGGCCACAAGTTACAACTTTTACCTATTGTGGTGAAAGTCAATTATACATACCGGCCCGGCCTGCTTGGGTCGTTTTAGCCCTTAAAGCAGACAAGTTGGCCGGAATTATCACAAATAGAAAAGTTTATACGATAGAAATGGTACGGGTAGCCTGGTCAATTACCTGAACTTCTATCCTGGCCGTATCTTCAGGCAAAATACCCTCGGCCCGGCCCGGCCATTCAACCAGGCAAATATCACCCGAGTAAAGACAATCCTCTACCCCTGCCCGTACGGCTTCCTCCTCATCCTTTAACCGGTACAGGTCTATATGGAAAATTCGACCACCGGGATATGAATACTCGTTTATTATGGAAAAAGTGGGGCTGCCCACTGTACTTGTTACGCCCTTTTCATCGCATAAGGCATGAATGAGCGTTGTTTTACCCGCCCCCATATTGCCATAAAAGGCGATGACCTTACGACCATCAACAAGTTCCCAAAACCGGCGTGCTGTTTGCCGGATATTTTCTAATGTAGATTCAAGCTGCATAAAGGCGCAAAGATAATACCTGCGGCGGAACGACAGATTTAAGTTAAAATTGCAACAGTGTGAACATATTATCGCCTCAATGCCGGGATTGAGCGGTAAATTTGCAAATACACTCAACCCCATTGGATGAACATGAAAAAAGTGAATTGGAAAGTAGATGGCATGACCTGCTCAAATTGCGCGCTGACCGTTCAGCAATACCTCACCAATGAAGGGCTGGGTAATGTGAAGGTGAACCTGATTGGGGGCGAAGTGAGCTTTGATATCGATGGCAAAAATGAGCAACAAATACTCAAAGGCATTGAATCGCTTGGCTATTCAGTTCATGGCGAGGAATTACCCGGTCCTAAAAAGAGTAAAAAACTGCTTCGCAACCATAAGCAACGGTTCCTTTTCTGCCTGGTATTTACCTTACCGCTGATGTTGCATATGTTCGACCGGTGGATACATATTCACTGGCTTATGAACCCCTGGGTACAACTGGGCCTTTGTTTACCTGTTTACATAGTGGGTATGGATTTTTTTGGACGCAGTGCCATTAAAAGCATTCGCAACCGCATGCCCAATATGAATGTGCTGGTGGCCCTTGGCGCTACAGCAGCGTTCATCTACAGCCTTACCGGCGCGCTGTTGAATCTTGGCGAAGGCTACCTTTTCTTTGAAACTACCGCTTCCATCATTACCCTGGTATTCCTGGGCAATTATTTGGAAGATGCCTCCATACAATCGACCCAGCGGGCATTGAACAGCCTGGCCAAATCGCAAAAGGTGATGGCCAATATGATCGCCTTCGACGAAAACCACCAGGAGATCATATTTCCTATAGAGAATACCCAACTGCGTAGTGGCGATCTTATTCTTATCAAAAGCGGCGAACAGGTACCTGCCGATTGTAAGATCTTAACGGGCGATGCCACCGTGAACGAATCGATCATCACCGGTGAAAGTTTACCCATTACCAAAAAAGCAAAGGATAACCTTATTGGTGGCAGCCTTGTCGTTGATGGCATTATAAAAGCACAGGTAACAGCCGAAGCAAAAGATTCTGTTCTTTCAAACATTATAAACCTGGTAAAACAGGCGCAAAGCGAAAAGCCGCCGGTACAACAAATGGCCGATAAGATCAGCGCCATCTTTGTTCCCACGGTACTGGCCATTGCCGTAATAGCCTTTATAGTGAACTACATTATCCTGCACGATTTTACCATGGCGTTGATGCGTAGCATAGCCATTCTTGTAATTGCCTGCCCCTGTGCCATGGGACTGGCCACCCCTGCCGCCATTGCCGTTGGCTTAGGCCGGGCCGCCCGTAACGGCGTGCTGTTCCGTAATGCCAAAAGCCTTGAATTGTTCAGGACCATCAAACAGGTGGTGTTTGATAAAACTGGTACACTAACTACCGGCCGGTTCGAACTGGCCAATTACCATGTAATTGCCGATAATATTTCACCCGATGAATTTAAGCAAATTGCTTTTTCATTGGAGAAATACAGCAACCACCCAATAGCCCAATGCATAACGCTTAGCTGGAAACGAAAAGACGACATCAGATGGGCTAAGATAGAAGAGAAAAAAGGCATTGGTATGACCGCCACTACGGCCTCTGGCGATCATTATATAGCCGGTTCGTTTGAAACGGCTATGGCGCTTACTACCGAAGATTCGCATAATGTATATATCATTCGCAATGGCGAACTTATTGGCTGGATAGATGTAAAAGATGAAGTGCGTCCTGAAGCCATTTCAATTGTACAGTACCTGCGACATAAAGGTATTCGAACTATTTTATTAAGCGGCGACCGGTTGAACAAATGCCGCCAGCTGGCCAATCTGCTGGGCATTGATGAGGTGATTGCAGAAAAGAAGCCGGAAGAAAAGCTGCATGTTATTGAAGACCTCACCCTGCAAGGCCCAACGGCCATGGTGGGCGATGGCATCAATGACGCGCCCGCACTGGCAAAAGCCACTATTGGTATTTCATTAAGCGAAGCATCACATATAGCCGTACAAACGGCCGATGTGGTATTGATGAACAGTGGCATCAAGAACCTGCCATTAGCGCTGGGTTTAGGCCGTCATACGTTTATGACCATTAAACAAAATCTCTTCTGGGCATTTATTTACAATATCATTGCCATACCTGTAGCCGCTTTTGGTTTGCTTACGCCTACATTTGGGGCGCTGGTTATGGGGTTGAGTGATGTAGTGCTTGCTATTAATTCGGGGAGGCTGTTTGTTAAGAAGGTGGCTTGACGTGAAACGGCAAACGTGAAACGGCAAACGTGAAACGTGAAACGGAATACAGGTCTCCGCTATTGCAAACTTCCGACTTAACTTAACCTCGCCCATAAGCGAAAATATGATCCTGGTTAGCATTCATATTCATTTCAATCATTATGATACATTTGAATAAAAATGTTCATACCATTAAACCACAAAACCCTCGATGTGTATAAAGCAGCTCATGAAATGCTTTTGGAATGTTATAAGATCACCAGTTTATTACCCCAGGAAGAAAAATATGTTCTGGTATCACAAATAAGAAGAGCGTCTTTATCTGTTAAATTAAACATTGCAGAAGGATCTTCAAGAAAATCACCATCTGAAAGAAAACGTTTTTATGAAGTAGCAAGAAGTTCTGTTGTTGAAATAGACTCAGCTATGGAGGCTGTTGTTGATCTTAAATATGTGACTTTAGAGAAATTACAAAAATTAGGTGTATTATTAAATCGCTGTTTTAGCATGCTTTGCAACATGACCGGTGGAAATAAGGGACCTGGCAATTTGTGATGCAATTAGCGAGTCCGAAAATAATTATGAGGCTCAAGTATAGGATTTTCACGTTTCACGTTTGCCGTTTCACGATCCACAACTAACAATGCACAACATTCACTCAATACTAGAAAACTACTGGGGATATCGCTCCTTCCGCCCACTACAGGAAGATATCATTGCTTCTGTAATGTCGGGAAAAGATACCCTTGCCCTGATGCCTACCGGCGGGGGTAAATCGCTATGCTTTCAGGTGCCCGCAATGGCGCAGGAAGGATTGTGTCTGGTGATAAGCCCGTTGATCGCTTTGATGAAAGACCAGGTTGACAACCTGAAGAGAAAAGGTATTACAGCATTTGCCATTTACTCGGGCATGAACCGTAAGGAAGTGATCAACATTCTTAAACTGGCTACACACAGTAATTGTAAGTTCTTATACGTTTCGCCAGAACGGTTAGAGACCAACTTATTTCAGGAATACCTGCCGGCGCTTGAGGTCAATCTTATTGCGGTGGATGAAGCACACTGTATTTCGCAATGGGGTTATGATTTCAGACCACCCTATTTACGTATTGCAGCCCTGCGCGAAGAATTACCAGGCGTACCTATACTGGCCCTTACCGCCTCGGCTACGCCAGCTGTGCAAAACGACATCTGCGACAAACTGCAATTCAAAAACCATAAGGTCTTCAGCCGCTCGTTTGAACGGCCCAATTTATCATACAGCGTTTTTACGGTTGAATCAAAGATCAACAAGATCACCGAAATATTAAAAAAGGTACAGGGCAGCAGCATAGTGTATTGCAAAAGCCGTAAACGCACCAGGGAGATCAGCGATCTGCTTAACATGCATGGCATTACTGCCGACTTCTATCACGCCGGACTGCAACAGGAAGTGCGGATGAAAAAGCAGGCTGCCTGGATCAATAACAGCGTTCGCACAATTGTTTGTACCAATGCCTTTGGTATGGGTATAGACAAACCCGATGTGCGTGTTGTGGTCCATGCCGATGTGCCTGACTGCCTCGAAAACTATTACCAGGAAGCAGGCCGCGCCGGCCGTGATGAAAAGAAATCTTACGCCGTATTGTTGTACGACGATAAAGAGCTGAATGAATTACAACAGCTTCCCGAAATTCGCTTCCCTACGCTCGATGATATAAGACAGGTATATGAATCGTTGATGAACTATCTGCAAATACCATCAGGGTTAGGCGAAGGCAACTATTACAATTTTGATTTTACCGACTTTATAAAAAAGTTCCGGCTCGACCTTCACCAGGCCATCTATTCTATAAAAGCCCTGGAACAGGAAGGCCGTATATCATACCACGAACAAATATTTTTACCGGCACGTATTCAATTTATAACCGGCAAAAGCTG
Source organism: Niastella sp. OAS944 (assembly GCA_024809215.1). Lineage (GTDB taxonomy): Bacteria > Bacteroidota > Bacteroidia > Chitinophagales > Chitinophagaceae > Niastella. The sequence continues at coordinate 2,652,674 of JANUBW010000001.1, forward strand.
GCTATACCAGTTCGAGAAAGATAACCCGCAGCTGGAGCCATTAATTAAAACTTTGTTACGTACCTATGAGGGCATTTTTGATATACCGGTGAACATTCATGAAAAAAGCATCGCCTTCTTATTAAAAAAAGAAGAAGCTCATGTTATACATGACCTGAAAAGACTGGATGCCAATGCCATCATTGAATACATTCCCCGTAAGGAAACACCACAGATATATGTAATGCTGAACCGTATAAGAACGGAATACCTTCGCATTGACATGACCGGTTATGAGAAAAGAAAAAAGCAATTCATTGAGCGTATTAAAAAAATGATAGAATACGTTCACCTGCCACAACAATGCCGCAGTCAATATATTGCCGATTACTTTGGCGATAGCAAATCAAAACCATGCGGTATTTGCGACAATTGCCTGCAACAAAAAAACCACGATCTTACTGCTACGGAGTTTGAAACTATTTCACAATCTATTTTTACCATCATCAGGCAACGTCCTGTGCAAAGCGAAATTTTACCACAGCAATTACCCGGCATAAAACAGGAGAAACTTTTTAAAGTACTCGACTTTCTGCAATCGGAGAATAAACTGTTTGTAGATAAAGAAGGGTATGTAAGGGCTGCAAAGTAAAAGGCGAGCTTCCCCTAAAGGGAAACCCGCCTGGTTATATTTATTTCTTCTTTGGCATTTGCATGCCTACCTGCATCATCATGGTATTGGGCGATTGCACATTATGGTGTTCCACTACCTGACCGGCATCGTTCATTTTGAAGATATCAACATCTTTCATTTTGTATGATTTGTTGGTGGCCTTCATACCCATAAAATCACCTTTCATGGTACCACTCCATTCGCCCCAAACCATTACCCAATCGCCATCGGCCACATATTTCAAATCGCTGCCTTTGTTATCGGGAAAAGCGGTCATCCAGGTTTGAATCATTTTCATGATGCTGTCTCTCCCTTTTATGGGCGGCATGCTTCCATCGCCATAATCAACACAATCGGGTGAACAATCCTTCAGCATTTCCGCTACATTTTTCGATTCCATAGCCGCAAAACTGGCCATGATCACTTTTTTGTTGCGCTCTGTTTTGCTTTCGGCCATTGCAGAGTCGCCCATCTTATGCTCCCCCGTTTCGGCACCTTCCGTTTTGTTGGTATTGGTACCGCATGAGGTAATAAGCGCTGTAGCAACAGCAAGCAATACAATCGTTTTCTTCATACTTGTTATTTTAGGTTAATAAATGCTACACATTCGGGCCGAATGGTTGGGAACACTAAAAAATTAACAATAGAAGATAGGGTTCGATTGCTACAAATAAGGGCTTATTAAAACCAGCTGCTCGATTTTTTACGTGAAGAACTCTTTCCGCCCAAACCCAATGCGCCCAGTAAACTGCGCGTAATTATATTGGCAGCTGTGCGGCCTATTTGTTTGGTAACAGAGCTGTCAAGCACTTTTTCAAGTGTTGATTTTTCTTCTTTTTTAGAAGCCTTTGAAGGCTTTTCAGCTTCTTTTGCGGCTTTTTCTTCTTCCGTCTTTTGTGCAGCTTCTTCAAGCTTTGCGGTTAAGATCTCACAGGCGCTTTCGCGGTCTTCATCGTTGGCATATTTCTTTACCAGCTTCGATTTATTTACCAGTGAATCCATTTCTGCATCAGTAAGCACATCCATACGCGAACGGGGCGGCACCAACATGGTATGCAGCAAAGGCGTGGGAATACCTTTTTCGTTTAATGCGGTTACCAGGGCCTCACCAATACCCAGCTGGGTAAGCAACTCGGCTGTTTGATAGTATTCAGTTTCGGGATAGTTTTCTGCGGCCTGTTTTATGGTCTTTCTATCAGCAGCAGTAAATGCGCGCAACGCATGCTGTACTTTCAAACCCAGCTGACTTAAAATTGCGGCAGGAATATCCTGCGGGTTTTGTGTACAAAAGAAAATGCCTACGCCTTTTGAACGAATAAGTTTTATTACGGTTTCAATTTGTTGCAACAATGCATCGGTTGCCTCCTGAAATACCAGGTGCGCCTCATCGATGAACATAACCAGCTTGGGTTTGTCAATATCACCGGCCTCGGGTAAAGTAGCATACAGTTCGGCCAGCATTTGCAGCATAAATGTAGAGAACAGCTTAGGCCGGTTTTGCATATCGGTTACACGCAGCACACTTATCATACCACGACCATCATCTGAAATGCGCATCAGATCGTCGATCTCAAAAGAAGGTTCGCCAAAGAAATGATCGGCGCCCTGTTGTTGCAGTTCAATAACTTTACGCAATATGGTACCGGTGCTGGTAGTAGCAATTTTACCATATGCCTTTTCAATCTCACTCTTGCCTTCATCGCTGATATACTGTATTACTTTTATAAAATCCTTCAGGTCGAGCAGGGGCATTTTGTTATCATCGCAATATTTGAAGATGATAGAAACAATGCCTTCCTGGGTATTATTGAGGTCGAGGATCTTTGATAATAAGATAGGGCCAAACTCACTTACGGTAGCACGAAGCCGTACGCCCTTTTCATTGCTGAGCGACATCAGTTCAACCGGAAAAGCCCCGGGTTTATATTCACCGCCGATCTTTGCAAGACGTTCTTTTATATTGTTGTTTTCGGTACCTGCGGCAGCAATACCACTCAGGTCGCCTTTTATATCCATCAGCAGCACTGGTACACTGGCATCACTCAACGCTTCGGCTATCAGCTGCAAGGTCTTTGTTTTACCGGTACCGGTAGCCCCGGCAATTAGTCCATGCCGGTTCATGGTCTTTAATGGAATGCATGCATCTGCTCCCGGCAGCACCTCGCCATCTAATACAGCCGTACCTATGCGAAAAGATTCTCCTTTGAATGTATAGTTATCCTTTACTAACCGAACAAATGCATCTTTATTAGGCATATTAAAATTTTATGGCAGAAAGATACATGTTTACCCCGAACTGGCAAGCCCCTGGCAACGGTCAGATTATAATTTTTATGGAAGTGTTGCAGGCTGGAAGTGGCTTCTTAATATATTGATAGTAAGCACAGTTACCAGTTACCCCGGTCCGTGTTACCAGAACAACAAAAAAGCCGTGCCTAAGCACGGCTTGCGGGTAACTTCTTTAATTGCTGTTCAATTTTGAGGCCGCAGAAAATCGGACTGCCGGCGGGGGAAGCATTATCACATTAGCACATTAGCTAATTATCACATTAGATATCCTCTTCTCTTTCCAGCATCAATATAGCACTTTGCGGAACGATGTAATACTTATCATTTTCATACAACACTTCGGTAGCGCCGCTTAATAAAAAGATGGCCAGGTCGCCCTCTTTTGCCTGCAGGGGTACATATTTAACCTGTTCTTCGCTGCTTTTCCAGCTTTCGTCCTCAACGGGCAAAGGAATGGCATAGCCTGGTCCGGTTTTTATTACATAACCTTGCTGAACTTTTTCACGCTCCCCTACCCCGGGCGGCAGGTATAAACCGGTTTCTGTACGTTCATTGGCCTTTGCGGGACGGATCAATACCCTGTCGCCAATTACTATAAGTTTCTTGAATTTGTTATCAGTTGTCAAACGCATATGACCTTTATTAAAGCTGTAAAATTAACCAATTAACTGTTTATACTCCATATTTGCCACTTAACCGGCCATTAGGTATTATTAACAAATAATTACGCGGCTATTGCCGGAAATGGCAAATGATTTAACTTTATTTACACTATCGAACTAAATCTACATCACAATGGAAGGAAAGAAACCTAAAATTTTATTATGCGAGGACGACCAGAACCTTGGAATGGTGTTGAAGAATTATCTGGAGCTGAATGATTTTGATGTGACGCTGGAACGTGACGGTCGCCTTGGACTTGCCGCTTTTCAACGCGAAAGATTTGATCTTTGCTTACTTGATATAATGATGCCTCACATGGATGGCTTTACCCTGGCTGAAGAGATCCGCGATGTGGACCCCGACATTCCATTATTCTTCCTGAGCGCAAAGACTATGAAGGAAGACATTATTCAGGGCTATAAGCTCGGCGCCGATGATTACATTACCAAGCCTTTCGACAGCGAAGTATTGTTGCTAAAAATAAAGGCCATTTTGAAAAGGAATGAAGAAACTAATAAAGAACAGGAGAACAAAGAATACGACCTGGGTGAATACCACTTCAATCCTAAATTACGCGAACTGAGCCATAGCGGTAAAACCCAAACTTTATCGCCAAAGGAAAATGAGCTGTTGAAAATGTTGTGCGAGCATATGAACGACCTGTTGCCTCGCGAGCAGGCGCTCAAAAAAATATGGGGCAGCGATACCTACTTCAATGGCCGTAGTATGGATGTGTATATTGCCAAATTGCGCAAATACCTGAAAGACGACGACAGCATCGAGATCGTGAACATCCACGGAAATGGTTTCCGCCTGGTTGTTCCGGTTGCCTAATACAGTTTACAGATTTATTTTATTATACCGTTTTTTATAAAGAGCTGCGTATTTCAATACGTGGCTTTTTTATTCAAACAACAAATTCCCCCCTCCACCCGGCGCTACCCTACCCAAATGGGTATAGGCTTTCAAAGTGGCTTCACGGCCGCGAGGGGTGCGTTTTATAAAGCCTTCCTGTATCAGGAACGGCTCATAAACTTCTTCTAACGTACCGGTTTCTTCACCAACCGCCGTAGCAATAGTGGTAATACCAACCGGCCCTCCTTTAAATTTATCAACTATAGTAAGCAGAATGCGGTTATCCATTTCATCGAGCCCATGCTCATCAACATTCAATGCCTTTAATCCATGTTGGGTAATATCCAGGTCAATAACTCCGTTGCCTAATACCATGGCAAAATCGCGCATGCGGCGTAACAGCCCATTGGCAATACGCGGCGTGCCCCGGCTGCGCCGGGCAATTTCACCAGCCGCATCTGAGGTTATTTTCGATCCAAGAATATCGGCAGAACGCTGCACGATCTTTCTCAATGTTTCGGCAGTATAATATTCCAGCCTTTGTTTTATGGCAAAACGCGACAATAATGGCGCAGTAAGCAATCCACTGCGGGTGGTGGCGCCCACCAGTGTAAAAGGGTTAAGCGATAATTGTATGCTGCGGGCATTGGGGCCGCTATCGATCATAATATCTATGCGATAGTCTTCCATTGCCGCATACAGGTATTCTTCCACCACCGTGCTCAACCGGTGAATTTCGTCAATAAACAGCACGTCACGAGGCTCCAGATTGGTGAGCAATCCGGCCAGATCGCCAGGTTTTTCTATAACAGGGCCGCTGGTTTCTTTAATATTCACGCCCAGCTCATTGGCCACAATGCGGCTCAGGGTGGTTTTACCTAATCCCGGCGGGCCGTGGAACAGGATATGGTCCAGGGCCTCTCCGCGCATTTTGGCTGCCTTTATAAAAACAGTAAGGTTTTCGATGATCTGCCCCTGTCCCGAAAAATCATTTATTTCCCGGGGACGGATATTATTCTCAAACTCCTTTTCTGCCGCACTGAGCGTTTCTTTATTGTTATTTAAGTTGGGATTGGACATGTTTTGTTTGGGCTCCTTTGTAAAACTACGCAAATGTAAGCTTGTAAAGCGATGAATTTATGGGGCGAATTTAGTAACTTAATAGAGTGCAATTGTAGCCCTGAGGAACTGCGACCATTCATGATTCACAATACTTTTCATTTATGAAAATAGGTATCATTGGCTCTGGCGCAGTAGGCCAGAAATTGGGTTCTGCCTTTTTAGCCGAAGGGCACGAAGTAATGCTGGGCACCCGCAACCCGGCAAAGAAGAAGTAAAGAACTGGAAGAAAGACAATCCCAAAGGCCAGTGCGGCACCTTTGGCGTAACCGCCCAGTTTGGCGATATATTGGTATTGGCAGTTGGCGGCTCGGTAGCCGAATCGGCCATAAAGCAAGCCGGCGTTTCCCACTTTACAAACAAAGTTGTTATAGACGCCACCAACCCAATAGGTGGCCCGCCAACAGATGGCGTGTTATCGTTCTTTACCGATTTGAACGAATCGCTGTTGGAGCGGCTGCAAAAACAAATTCCACAAGCCAGGCTGGTAAAAGCATTTAACAGCGTAGGCAATTTGCAAATGTATAAACCAACAGTAAAAGGAGGCCCGCCAACCATGTTCATTTGCGGTAATGACGATAAAGCCAAAAAAGCGGTGACAGATATCTTAACCGCCTTTGGTTGGGAAACCGCCGATATGGGCAATGCCACCGCAGCCCGTGCCATTGAGCCATTGTGTATACTTTGGTGTATTCCGGGGTTCTTACATAACCAGTGGGACCATGCGTTTAAATTGTTGAAGGTGTAAGAAAAAAAATTCCGGTATCGAAAACTTTTTAAACGTAGCGCCTAAAAAGTTTTTGAGGCCCTGTTCTAAATTTTCTGACTCATCTAAAAAGTCTTGAGGCCCTGTTGCTTTTTTTCTGATGCCCAAAAGCATTTCCCCATCATTAAATAAACTAATACGGTGGCAAAGTGAAAAAAAATATAGATTATTCCCTATAACTTTACCCTATGAATTTCGATACCTTTAAACAAAGCCTTACAACCGGTACACCGCCGGCCAACAGCAATATATATTTGCAATCACTGTGGCAAGATGGTAAAGGCAATTGGGATGAAGCCCATACGCTTATTCAGGACCTTACCGATAAAACCGCAGCCTGGATACACGCTTATCTGCATCGCCGCGAGGGAGATGTTTTTAACGCCAACTACTGGTATACAAAAGCCGGCAAACGTATGCCCGGGTATTCACTTGAACAGGAATGGGAAGAACTGGTGAAAGGCATGTTATAATTTAAATGCTTCACCGGCAGCCATTGGTAATACTAATACCAATGAGTATTTTTATCCTATAACCCCAATCCATGATCATACTGGGCCTACCCATTATTTTTATTGCGCTCAGCGGCCTGTTTGCGCTATTTTATTTTCTGAATTATTACGCAAACCGTACACCCATAAGCGGCGCTTTATTTTCTACTGTTGAGATCATATCGGTAGTTGTAGCCCCTTTGCTGTATCTGCTTGTTATGGATATACCCAACCACAACAATTGTTGCGGCGATAGCGCTTTATTTTCTCCCCAACACCGGCCCACAATTTATTTACTTATAGTCGCCTGCCTTGTTGCCTATTTTTATTCAGGGTACAGAAAAACCGTCTCAACGCCGGTACTTGAAATAGTGATCAATCTATTATTGATAACCGGTATTGTACTGAACATTTTTATTCTTATTCATATGAAAGAATTCAGGTGGGCCGCTGTTATTGGCAACATTCCCATTATACTGTTGTTTACTATGACGCTGGGTGTAAACCAACAACGGTTAATAAACCATATTCAGAAAAGTGATATGCAACCCAGGAATGGCCTGGAAAGGATAGCGCTGAAAATATTATTACTGAAACCCATTGCAAAATTTCCGTTGCTGTTCCTGCTTAGTGTTCCTTTGCTTACGCTTATTGCTGCCATCCTTTTGCTGGTGGGTCAAAAACCCGATTCTATGATCAGGGCATTTACCGACACGTATAAGCATGGATTATCGGCCCTCGATTACCAATGCGATAATGTAGCTTGTGGCGGTCATTTTTTATGTTCGGTTGCAGCTAAGGGACATAAAGATCTTGTAAAACCCACCCGGCTTGGCATCAGGAACGAACGGCTTATTCTTTGTAACCGGCAGTTGCTTGTTTCCAATGCATTTGAAGATCTGCTTCAACAGAAATTACCATTCTTACATAACATCATTCGCAGCAATTATAACCATGTTGGTAAGGTCATTCATCGTTATTACAATGTATTCAATATTAAATGGGTGAGCGATGTTGTATATGTTATTATGAAACCGGCCGAATGGTTCTTCCTACTGGTATTGTATACATTTGACAAGAACCCCGAGAACAGGATTGCGAAACAATACATCAGCAGCGAACACCGCCGGCAGCTGGAGCAGCATTAAACCCGCTCAATTTTACAAATGTAACAGCAGGCTTGTGCATTACGGGCATGCAGGTATTCAATCTCAGTATGCTGTTCAAATATTTGAGGTATTAATTCATCTACATCATCATCACCAACAAGACGGGTAAATACCATCAGTTGTTCTTTACTATACCCTACCAGTGATAATGGAAAACTTTTCTTATTGGCTTTTATTTCGGGCGGAAACCGATAAACATCTGAATACGCTTCTACTTCTTCCTTATTTATAAAAACTGGTCCGGGTTGGTTATAAGCGTTATCAATGTCGAATGGGGTATGACTTATTAAAAGCCGCGTGTCAACTCCTTTTTCAAATGGTTTTAAAGACACTCTGCAGGGCCCTAAGCCTGCTGCCAATTGTTCAATAACGGAATGACCAAATTCATCTTTACCGGTTGCCCTTATTTTAGCAGCGTAGTCTTTTGATAAAGGAACAATTTTAAACTTCTTCATCATATGCAATTTTATAACACAAAATTGCACTTACGAATAGTAAACATCAACCCGTTTATTGCTTTATGTACCGGTTCAATTGTAAAATAAGATCGGGATCGGGACAATTAGCGAGGTATTTATCTCTTTCCGAAAATTTACATACGCCGGGATAATCGCCTTCTTTTAATTGCATATCAAGTATGATCTGAAAATGAAGATGCGGCGGCCAATGCCCATTTTCACGTTGATCGCCAAAATGGGCAATGGTTTGACCAATACTAACGTACTGCCCGGCTGAAACATTTTGTATATCGCGTAAACTTAAATGACCATAGAGCGTATAAAATGCGACGCCATCAAGCTGGTGAAGTAATATTAACGTTGCACCATAATCGCCAGGCTGATCATTGAATGCAAAGCTATGCACCATGCCACCCATAAAAGCATACACCGGTGTGCCTACCGGCCCCCAAATATCAACGCCTAAATGTAAGCGGCGTGGCTCTTCATTGGGTTGTTTCCCATCAAATACATTACTTATGCTGTAAATAGTTCGATGTTCATTATAACCACCTATGCCATACCGGGAGTTGCTTGCATGTACCTTCCGTTGAACGTAATCAGTTAAAGCATAACGCATTTTATCGGGTGTAAGCTCTGTATTGTTCCGGGTAAAATCAAGCGCACATAAACGATCGGTTGCAGGGTCAAAATCCACTACACGATGAAATGTAAACTGGTATTTGCGAATGATATTATCAAATGATAGTGGCTCCAAAGCTAATAGAATTATAATACGCTAATAATCAGGCACCTTGCAAAACGAATATTTTAATCTGCAAAGCCGGTTTGCTAATATACAATCATCTCCTTAATAATCAATTAGTAGTAACCCTAGCCCAAGGGCTAAAAAACACTTACTTTTCAACAAAAGATCAAATTTGATCCTTTACGGGCTATCAAATTATAAAATGGCATAATTTCTGACTACGTATCATATAAAATTGTAGGGTATGGATACGTGGACGATTATATTTTATTTGATACTAGCCGCAACGATTGTATCGTATACCATTCTGATGAATTATAAAAAAGACCGGAATGAGTATATGAAATCAACAGACCAGGACGAAGCAAAAAGACCATAAGTTTTTACTCCGTTCCGTTGGCGACTACTACTTCCTCAGTGGGCAACAATTCGCTGTAATTCACTTCGACTTGGCTGATCAATTTGTCTTCCAGCATATTTGCCATGGTCTCAAAATACATGACCACATGCTCACGCACGTTTCTTTTCAACCATCTAAAGCCTTCGGGTAACCGGTTCAACACTTCCCTGTCTTCGAGGTATTCAATGTTATGAATGTCCGTAGGCGTTAGTCCCATCTCTTCCAGCTTCTTCAATAGTAAATTAACAGGTGCATTGGTAACGGGGCAGCTTTCCTGCGCCAGTTCCGTCCATTCACCAATACCCGTATGTGCATATGTAAGAATCTCTTCTTTACTTAATTCAGTGGTGGCTTGCAATAAATGTCCGCAATTACAGGCGCCATGATGTCCCCAGGCATAATAATTGCCATTAACCAGGCCGGCAGCGGCTTTTCGTAGTCCCTCTATCAACGCTGTATTTGGATGTGCCATAACATAAATTTAAATCCCAAATCTCAGGTTCCAAGAACCAAATAAATACAAAAAACCCAAAAGCATAAACCCTTTGTAAGTTAAGAATTTCCGTTTGGGAAAGTTATTGGATCTTAATATTTAATCGTTGATACGGCTTGAGATTTGAGTTTTGTGATTTCATTTTGGAGCTTGAGATTTGAGCATTGAGATTTCATTTGGAGCTTGTAATTTGAGATTTGGAATTTTTCATCGAATTGTTAAATGAAAATCAAAGCAAAATATACCCTTATTTAGGGCGTTTAAAACTATTACCACCAAAATCAATCGCCTTGAAAACATATATTTTACTGCTTTTACTGTTTTGTGGCTTCTTGTCAAATGTATTACAATCTCAAACTATTACGGGCGCCTGGAAAGGCAGGATCGGTTCGGCCCATACGGAATTAAAACTCATTAAAAAGGGCGACAGCCTGTTAGGTACCTCTTACTACTATACTTCACGTAACAATTATGTACGGTATGCCGTAAAAGGTTATTTCGATCCCAACAGCAATAGTGTTGTTTGGTGGGATGACGCCATGCTCGAAGACCGCCTCTCGGGCAAGATCTTTGGCGCCGATGGTAAAGAAGCGCTTTTATCGGTAGCTGATTTTAATTGCCCCGGCGAAAAAACAATGCGGCTCGATGGCGAAAGTACCGATCGCGATGATAAGGACAAACCCAGGGGCACTGTAGCGCTGCAAAAGATCACTTCATCGGGCTTTCATGATGAATGGGATTTTGTGTTGGAGAATTATATTTATGGCGCCAATGATCCTGAGATCATCGATAGCGTTGCACGAATGCATGGTGTGCCTAATGAGGTAACAGAAGAAAGGGAAACCGAACTGGCCAGCACCACGGTGAAGTCTGTTCCAAAGAATGATCCTTCTATTGCAGTTAAAGCGCCGCCCATTGTTGAGAAGAAAAAAGCAACGCCAGTGCCCGCCGGTACAGCCCAGCAAAAGTTTAGTACACGTGAAAAGAAGCTGGCTACAGTTATACCTATTACGGGCGATAGCATTGAGCTTCGCTTTTATGATAATGCCGTTGTTGATGGCGATTCCATTGCTGTTTTCATGAACGATAAAATGGTATTTGAACATGTGCGGCTTAACAACAAACCATATACGCTTAAGCTATCAGTTGATGACCTGCCCGAAGACAATGAAATGGTGATGGTGGCCGAGAACCTGGGAACCATTCCACCCAATACCTCGCTAATGGTAGCCATTGTTGATGGTAAACGCTTTGAAGCCCGCCTCGAAAGCACCGAGAACAGTAGTGCGTTGATAAGGTTTATTAAGCAGAAGAAGAACAACAATAGACAATAGGCAATTAGCAATAAGAAAAAAGAAGCCGCATCGTCCATTTGATGCGGCTTCTTAATTTTAAGATTTATTGTATTTCTTGCCAATTGTCAATTGCCTATTGGCTACACCACCACATTCACCATCTTCCCCTTCACAAAAATTACCCTTTTGTGCGGTTTGCCTTCCATCCATTTTTGAATAACGTCGTTGCCCAATACAATCTTTTCTACTTCTTCCTGCGGCGCATCGAGCGCTATTTCAATAGTCGTACGCAACTTTCCGTTTACAGAAATAGGATACTCCTTGCTGCTCTCCACCAAATAGCTTTCATTCAGCTTTGGAAATTCAGCATCCAGAATACTGGTGGTATTGCCCAACAAATGCCATAATTCTTCACTCACATGCGGCGCATACGGCGTAAGCAGTATCAGCAGGTTCTCAAGGATCTCTTTTTTATGACATTTCAGTTCTATCAAATCATTTACGCACACCATGAAGGCGCTCACCCCGGTATTGAATGAGAACCTTTCGGTATCATCTTCAATTTTCTTAATGGTCTTGTGCAATGCTTTTAATTCAGCGGCATTGGCTTTTTCTTCCGTCCACACCCTGCCCTTTGTTTCATCATAGAACAAACGCCACAGCTTTTTCAAAAAGCGATGCACCCCTTCAATACCTTTTGTTTCCCATGGTTTGCTTTGCTCAACCGGCCCCAGGAACATTTCATACATGCGGAAGGTATCGGCGCCGTATTTGTTCACCACATCATCGGGGTTCACTGTATTATACAAACGCTTACTCATTTTCTCGACCTCGGTTCCGCAAATATATTTGCCATCTTCCAGTATAAATTCGGCCGTTTCATATTCAGCGCGCAATTTTCTGAACGCCTCAATATCCAGCTCTACCCCATCTACAATATTTACATCAACATGTATGGCATCGGTTGAATATTGATCTTTCAACCCGAACGATACAAACTTATGATCGCCATGAATACGATACACAAAGCGGCTGCTGCCCTGTATCATTCCCTGGTTAACGAGTTTTTTATAAGGCTCGTCATGACCAATATGCCCCAGGTCGAACAGGGCTTTCGTCCACATACGGCTGTACAACAAATGCCCCACCGCATGTTCGGTTCCTCCAATATACAGATCTACCTGGCCCCAGTAATCGCTGGCCTTGCGGCTGCAGAACTCGGCGCCATTGTGGGGGTCCATATAGCGCAGGAAGTACCAGCTGCTGCCGGCATAACCAGGCATGGTATTCGTTTCGAGGTGGCGGTTTGTCCACTCGGGAATATTGGCCAGCGGCCCCTCGCCTTCAGGGCCCGGTTTATAACTATCTACATGCGGCAACTCCAACGGCAGTTCGTTTTCCGACAATGGATAAGCAATACCATTCTTCCAAACAATTGGGAATGGTTCGCCCCAATAACGTTGACGGCTAAAGGCCGCATCGCGCATTTTGAAATTCACCTTACGTAGCCCAATGCCCATTTCTTCAATCTTCTTTATCACTACTTCCATGGCATTGCGCATTACCATACCATTGAGGAAATCAGAGTTCTCGAGCTTGGCATCTTTGGTAGCGTTGGCTTCTTTACCATCGTAATGACTGCCAATGATATTGGTAATGGGAATATTGAAATGTTGCGCAAACTTATGATCGCGTTCATCGCCGCAAGGCACGGCCATAATGGCGCCGGTTCCATAACCAGCCAACACGTATTCACTGATCCAAACCGGAATTTCCTTTCCATTGAATGGGTTCAATGCATAAGCCCCGGTAAATATGCCCGTGATCTTCTTCTCGGCCATCCGTTCACGCTCGCTGCGACTTTTTACATAGGCAATGTATTCCTCTACCTGCTGTTTGTGCTCGGGCGTGGTGATAGCGTTAATAAGATCATGCTCGGGCGCAATTACCATAAAGTCTACGCCAAAGATGGTATCGGGGCGCGTGGTATATACAGTAAGGGTTTCGCTTGATCCCTTAAGATTAAAAGTAATTTCAGCGCCATAGCTTTTACCAATCCAGTTGGTTTGCATTTCCTTCATGGAGTCGCTGAACTCAACGCGATCGAGGCCTTCCAGTAAGCGGTCGGCATACTCAGTAATACGCAAGTACCACTGACGTAATTTTTTCTTCACCACCGGGTAACCGCCTCTTTCGCTTACCCCATTTATCACTTCATCGTTGGCCAATACGGTACCCAACGCTTCGCACCAGTTTACTTCGCCATAGCCACAAAAGGCCAGGCGGTATTCCATTAAAATATCCTGTTGCTCTTTTTCGGTAAATGCAGCCCATTCGGCGGCGGTAAATACCCGTTTGCCGGTTTTGGCAATATGGTATTTGTCGTGCGGAATTTCATGGCTGGCATTTCCCTCCTGTTCGAAGGCTTTAATCAGACCATCGATGTGCTCGGCCTTTTTGGTTTTGCGATTGTAAAAGCTATGGAACAATTGTAAAAAGATCCACTGGGTCCATTTGTAGTAGGACGGATCGCTGGTGCGAATTTCCCGGTTCCAGTCGTAGCAAAAACCGATATTATCGAGCTGGCGGCGAAAAGTTTTGATATTTTGGTCGGTACTTATAGCCGGGTGTACGCCATGGTCGATGGCATACTGTTCGGCGGGCAGTCCAAACGCATCGTACCCCATGGGGTGCAGCACGTTAAACCCTTTTAACCGTTTAAAGCGACTGTAAATATCACTGGCAATATAACCCAGCGGATGGCCCACATGCAGGCCGGCCCCACTTGGGTAGGGAAACATGTCAAGTACGTAAAACTTGGGTTTCGGGGAATCATTGCTCACATTGTAGGCGCCTGAAGCTTTCCACTGTGCCTGCCATTTTTTTTCAATATCCCTGAAGTTGTATTCCATATCTTATGCTTGGTTCTGGTTAGTTCTTAGTTATAATTCCGATTGTGTTTTTGGTACTTTTTGTCACCTTCTTACCCGGCGGTCCCTTTTCACCGGCATTCGAATTTAGGACGGCATTTAATTTGCTATAACTCACACTGAACTGACAATCAAACGTTGAGGAAACGTTAAAAAGTCATTCACACCTGAAATTTTTATATCAATTCTATCGTTAAGAAGGATGTCAAAAATACGGATAATAACCATTTTACCGGGATAAAACCGTTATTTTTGCCGCTCTTTTAGAGGCAATTATCATCTCGTCAAAAACTAAAATTACATGGCGCAATTCGGAAAAGCATCGGCCAAGCGTTCCAAACCCTCCTACTTCATGGCCATATTAGGGGTTACCATTGTACTTTTTTTTGTAGGCGTTTTCGGATGGCTGTTATTAAACGCCAGCCGATATACCGATGAGTTGAAAGAAGACATAAAAATTCAGGTATACCTGCGCCGCAGTGCCTCCCAGGCCGATGTGGACAGCCTGATGCAATACATTAAATCCCGTCCGTACACGCAAACCGTTGAATTTATTGACAAAGAAGCTGCCAAACAGCAATGGATGAAAAACGGGGAAACCGATTTTACTGAATTGCTCGATGAGAATCCCCTGCCCGCCTCCATTGATTTCAACCTGAAAAACGCATTTGTACAGAAAGATACCATCGCAGCCATAAAGGCCGATATGGAACAACGGCAACTGGTGGTTGAAAGTGTAAAATACCCCGCCTTTGTGGTGGAAAAAATGGGCTCATCGGTTCGGGTTGGGCTAATCGTTTTCGCCTCCCTGGCCGCCCTTTTCTGCGTTCTTTCTATTATACTTATTGATAATACCATTCGCCTGGCCATGTACAGCAACCGGTTCTTAATAAAGACCATGCAAATGGTAGGCGCTACCCGCGGGTTTATTGCCAAACCGCTGAATATGCGCGCGGTATTGAATGGCGCCATTGCCGCATTGGTGGCCATTAGTCTTATTTACGGATTAATGTTGCTTTCAGAATATTTTCTGCCCTACCTGCGCGACCTGCGGGATAATGGCAAAGTGTTCATTTTGTTTGGTTTCCTGATCGTACTGGGAATCAGCATTACCCTTTTCAGTACCTACCGCAGCGTGGTAAAATACCTGAAAATGAAACTCGACGAGCTTTATTAATTCACCAGATTACCTATATTGCGCACCTAATACTTGGCCCAAATGAAGGAAACTAAAAAAACAACCGCTCCAGCCGCCAGCCTGTTCACAAAAGATAATTACATGTGGATGATTGCAGGTATTATAGTGATGGCTATTGGCATTATTTTAATGGCTGGTGGTAAAAGCAACGATCCAAATGTGTTTAAGAATACTGAGGTGTACAGCACACGCCGTATTACCATTGCCCCCATTTTAATTCTGTTGGGCCTGGGTATTGAAGTGTACGCCATTTTCAAAAAACCGAAAGTGAGCTAAGTGTAACTCGTTTACAATTAATTAATATAACCTTATTAAAAGCGATGCCTAGAAAGTATCGCTTCTTTCTTTTATATACGTATTGTTATAAACCCGCCGACCGATCATCTTTTCAATTGAATAACAACACATAACAAAATGAGCACGCTTCACGCCATCATCATTGCCATCATTGAAGGGTTAACAGAATTCTTACCAATTTCTTCAACCGGCCATATGGCCATTGCCTCAGCCATCATGCACGAGAATGGCGATTTTGCCAGGTTGTTCGAGATAGTGATACAGTTTGGCGCCATTTTATCGGTTGTCGTATTGTACTGGCGCAAATTTTTCGACTTTAAAAAGATCTCTTTTTACATAAAGCTTTTCATAGCTATTATACCGGCCCTGGCCTTTGGCGCATTATTCAAAAAGCACATCGATGCTATGCTCGAAAAGCCAATGATCATTGCGCTTATTATGTTACTGGGTGGTGTTGTACTGCTGTTTGTTGATAAATGGTTTCAAAAACCGGCTATTGATAAAGAAGAAGAGATCACCAATAAAAAAGCATTTATTGTTGGTTGCTACCAGGTGCTGTCAATTATTTTCCCTGGGTTAAGCAGAAGCGCCGCTACTATTATCGGAGGAATGCAGCAGAAATTAAGCCGCCGCCTGGCAGCTGAATTCTCTTTCTTTTTAGCTGTGCCTACTATGCTGGCCGCCACTGTTAAGAGCCTGTACGATATGTATAAAGAACAACCGCAGGTGTTGAACACCGATAACCTTAGCACCTTGCTGTTAGGTTGTGGTATTGCCTTTGTTGTGGCGCTGCTGGCAATTAAATTCTTTATTGGCTTTTTGCAGAAATATGGGTTTAAATTATTTGGCTGGTATAGAATTGTTGTTGGATTGGCATTGTTGATATTGTTCTATTTTAAAATTATTGGATAGATCGTGAAACGGCAAACGTGAAACGTGAAAAGGTTGCCGAAATTGGAGGTTCACTTCTTTTTGCCCCGGTATAAATTTCGAGCGGCTGATTACGAATATTAGCCTCATAATTCGCGAGCAATTTCACGTTTGCCGTTTCACGTTTCACGTTTTTACGACTCCCCCTAACCTTACAAAGCTTTCTATCATGCAGATAGCCCCCCGTAAAGTAATCAACTCCTGGTGTATGTACGACTGGGCCAACTCGGCATACAACCTGGTTATTACATCAACCATATTCCCGGCTTATTACGAGGCCATTACCAAAGGAAAAACGCCCGATAACGAAGTAGAATTCCTTGGCAGAAAATTCGTAAACACGGCGTTATATAATTATGCATTGGGCGCCGCATTTATTGTAGTGGCTTTTATTTCGCCCATACTTACTTCAATAGCCGATTACCGTGGCAACAAGCGCAACTTCATGCGCTTTTTTTGTACCATGGGCGCGCTTTTTTGTAGCCTGCTGTACTTTTTTGCACCCAGTCCGTTACCCGGCGATAAGTTCACGCTATCAAACACCAGCCTCAACATTGGTATCTTTTGCATGGTGATCTCCTGCATTGGGTTCTGGGCCAGCCTGGTATTTTATAACTCCTTTCTGCCCGACCTGGTGCCACATCGCCTGCGCGACCGTATAAGTGCGCGTGGTTATACCTGGGGCTACATAGGCAGCGTTATACTGCAGATCTTATGTTTTGTTATTGTATTTCTTCCAGAATCGTTTGGCTTTCATACTACCTATGAAAAGGACTTTATGCCCGCGCGGGTTTCGTTTGTACTGGTAGGTTTGTGGTGGTTGGGTTTTGCACAAATTCCTTTCCGCAACCTGCCTATTAGCACCGTTAAAGAACGGCACGAACGCAAGAACGTATTCAGTAATGGATTTCTTGAATTAAAGAAAGTATGGTCACAGCTGAAACATATGCGGGTGCTTAAATTGTTTCTGGTATCGTTCTTTTGGTATAGTGCAGGTATACAAACTGTGTTTCTTGCTGCTACACAATTTGGAGCCAAGGAATTGCACCTGAAAACAGACAAACTTATTATCACCATCATGATCATTCAGCTGGTAGCTATTCCGGGCGCCATTCTTATATCACGCGCATCTGAACGGTTTGGCAATATAAAAACGCTGATGGTGGTTGTATTAATTTGGATAGGCGCCTGCATAGGCGCATACAATACATATACCGATGTGCAATTTTATATATTGGGTAGCATTGTAGGTTTGGTAATGGGTGGCATACAATCGTTGAGCCGCTCAACCTATAGTAACCTGATGCCCGAAACAAAAGATACCGCTTCGTTCTTTAGCTTTTATGATGTTACTGAAAAAATAGCACTTGTAATAGGCATGTTCTCCTTTGCATATATTGAAGAACAAACCATTCATTTTGGCGGTATGCGTAACTCGGTACTGGCATTGATCGTATTCTTTATGCTGGGCTTTGTTTGGCTGGGTTTAACCATGCGGGCTTACAACAAATCGCAAAAGCTACAGGCCCTAAAAGCATAGAGAAAAATGGTAACGTTTTTGCAGAACAACTAACAAACTAAACACAATGCAATTATACTCTATAAATACCGGTTATTTCAAATTAGATGGCGGCGCTATGTTTGGTGTAGTACCTAAATCAATCTGGAATAAGCTAAACCCTGCCGATGAAAATAACCTGTGTAACTGGGCCATGCGCAGCATGCTTATTCAGGAAGCCAATCGACTGATATTGATCGATAATGGTATGGGCGATAAGCAGGATGAAAAATTTATGGGCCATTACTATTTGAATGGTGACGATTCATTGAACAAATCGCTGGCAAAATATGGCTTTACGCCCGATGATATCACGGATGTTTTTCTTACGCACCTGCATTTTGACCACTGCGGTGGTAGTATTATTCGTTCAAATGGTAAATTGATTCCGGCATTTAAAAACGCAACCTACTGGAGCAACTTACGGCATTGGGAAGCTGCAACCGTACCTAACGATCGCGAGAAGGCATCGTTCTTAAAAGAAAACATTTTACCTATACAGGAAAGCGGTCAGTTAAAGTTTGTTGAACCAACCGATGGTGTTGAATTCAGCGATACTATGAAGGTTCGCTTTGCTTACGGGCATACAGAAGCTATGATGTTACCGCAGATAAGCTATAAAGGCCATACGGTTGTTTATGCAGCCGATTTGCTGCCTGCAGTGGCCCATCTGCCTATTCCCTATGTAATGGCTTATGATATGTTTCCGCTTACTACGCTGTTAGAGAAGAAACAATTCCTTACCGAAGCAGTAGAAAACAATTACATCTTGTTTTTTGAACACGATCCTGTTAATGAATGTTGTTCACTGCAAATGACGGAGAGAGGTGTAAGACACAAGGATGTGTTTAAGTTAGAAGAATTGTAAGAAAAAAATCCAAATCACAAAATACAAGAACCAAATAAAATACAAGTTTTAAAAGAAGCCTCAAGTTTAATAGCTTGAGGCTTCTTATTTTCGGTTATACAGCTGGCAAATTTAATATTCAATTTCTCCGGTATTCGTGTCATTATTTATACTCCGTGAAACTCCAATCTGGCGCCGCTTTCGCTACTGACTGCTGTCAATAAATTACAGCAAAAGAAGTTAATAACGCTAACCAGACTTCGAATGTCAAAGAACTTTCACATATGCTTACGTCACAAATGTACAGCAACAAACAACATAGGTATTCAAATATGTGATGGTCTTCGGAAAGTGGTGTGATGAGTTCCTCAAATTGGTGTGACGAACATGCATTTCACCTCGGAAATGCATGTGCTGGTGTGACGAACTCCTCCATTTGGCGAGATGAACCGGCCAAAACAGGTGACGTTCGACATTTTTTCACGATTTGGCCTCTTTGCTACCTCGAAACCTCCTCTTTGGGTCCTCATTGGGTCCTCTTTGGGTCCTCGGCCACGGAGGTCGAAATGTGGTCCCATAGAGGTTTCAATGAGATTAAAGCGGCTATTTTCAAGCTGCGCGCTTATTTTACGGCCCCGATTCATGTAGTTAAAACACAATAAGATAGCAAAATTGTTTGCCTTCCGGCTGCCTGGTGGCTTTTTTGAGATCTTACATCATTTAACGGCAGATTTCTACCATTTTTTGTGCAGCAACAACTGTCTATTTCTAAAAAATTGAACTCACTTATTTATTGCGTTTGTTTAAAGTTTTTTCTTTCTTTTTATTCGTTCACAATATTTATTTTTCAACAACGATCTCAAAATTGGAAAAAATATTTTTATTGATTTTCTTTTTCACTGTGAATAAATTTTAATGAAAAAGCAAACATCACTATAACGTTAAAACGTTTTTCAGTTTTTTAATTTTTTATGCAGCTGCTAAAAATAAAAAATAAAATTTTCGATAGTTATCAAACCTGCAACTTCATCAACTTAAATTAAAAGCAACCGTCTACTGTTTTTATCTAAAAAATATTTATTTCCTGAAACCCGCTCCCAGACTATATTTTATTGATTTATAAATAATTATTCCTTACCTTTGTTCAACACCCTGAAACATAAAGATGTAAAGATTGAAAACGTATATTAATCCAACGGTGTTCAATTAATAATAATACTGAAAAGGTAAAAAGCGGTATAAACGACAACTTCGTTTATGGTCATTTTACTTAAATACAGGCAGACTTCCATTCATTAAGCTCCTCTAAACTGAGCCTATAATAATAGCTTGTCCATATCGGTTAGCGTTAGTGTACAAGAGACCATAATATAGTATTTCTTCAGTCAAATAGTAAAAACACCAGTTGTCGTTTTTTGCGTTTTAGACGTTTTTGTCGTTTCTAAAAATCAGCAGATCTCATAGCTCAAAACGACATTACGTTATTTTGACATATTGTTTTTCCACGATTCGTTTGCAGATTTTGCATTTTTTGATGAAAATCTGATTTTTTGCTTCTCGCAGATTTCTACTTTCTCAATCGCCGATTTTGCCATTTTTTAAATTTCTACTCACGCGTTTATTTAAATCGATGAATTTAATTGACGAAGTGACGGGCAAGCGACGAAAATCAATTTTTTGCGATTTTTATTAATTTGAGGGTTTTGAAGATTTCGACGCTCGTGTTAATTTTTGATCTCGTTTCAAAAATTAGCTGTGAAGTGATGAAGAATGCAAATTGAGCGATTTTTAGTTTTTTTGCTTCCGAACAGAAATTCGTCGATTTTTAAAATTTGACCAGCCGGTTGATTCGCCGATGGCGATGGCGATCGGCCGCAGCGATTAAATTTCGTTAGTTGCTCAAAATTGCATTTTTTTCAATTTTGGGGTTCCGGCAAAAATTCAGGCATTTTTAGAATTTTGATCGTCACGTAGAATTTGGCGGCGGCTTTAAAATTCGTCGTCCGGCGATGGCGAGCATCACAAAAACCGCAAATAGCGATTTTGCGAAAATTACTATTTCAATTTTTGGCGAAAACCCAAATTCATGGATTTTTAAATTTCTGGCCTCGTGATTCAAATTAGCGCAGCAGCCGATTTATGAAAATTCAGTATTTCGTAAAATTGGACATTTCAAATTTCCAAGGTCATTGAAGAATCGTTGAAAGAATTTGAGGCAGGTTGCAGATGCTGTTATGCGCTATATAATTCGATCTCTCACAAAAGTGCATATTCAGCGCTTTTTAAATTTCTAACCCCGCGTTTCTCAAATTAGCACGGCGATTAAAAATAGAGGTCAGCTGAGGAAAATTCAGCATTTCGCAGATTATGATAAATTTCAAATTTTGCTTGTCTTCGGTGAGTTTATGACAGCAGAAGATGCTTTTCAAGCGCCGCGGAGCTACGAATTCAGTTTTCTCTCTAAAAACGCAAAATCAACGTTTTTTGAATTTCCAACCGAGTGCTTCTCCCGTTTCAGAAAATGGAGCATTTTTCACATTTGGGGAGGCGCCATTGGGCTGCATTTGTTTTTCGTGTACGAAAGCGTGTCGCCAGAGCTATAGCGCTGACGCAAAGCGCAGCGTGAGGCGTTACTAATTCATTTTTTGACAAACCGCAAATTCAGGCATTTACAAGACTCCCTGCCTTTTGTTGGTTTAATATTAACCGACAATAGAAACTGGAAGCGAATGACAAATACTGCATTGAACCGGGCCCAGGTAGCGTCCGGAATCGTTCTAAGGAGATTCAAAAATCAGGGCTTCTAAATTTCTACCCCAGCCCTAAAAATAAAATCCCGACGTTAACCGCCGGGATTTAAACTATTGAAAATCAATTTATTTATTCTCTCAAAACGCACATTATAAGCTAACCAGCGAGGTAAGCGGATAGCGCAAATTGCGATAGCTGATCATATCTATTTTCACACTTCCTACCGAAATAGGGCTTTCAATACGCACCGGAACATGGTTCTTATCGTCGCTCACCCATACGGTCATTTTTTCACCGCCTTCAAAAATGGTCCCTTTAATTAGCAGGGGTTTAAATTTAATGGCTTTGAATTTGCCGTATTTGGTTTTGATGGTTTCTTTACCCAAATAGCGGATGTACATCTCATACACCTCATTATCAAGGAACATGGAGAAGGAGATCCTGTCGTTTACTTTATATTTATTGAAATCGATATTTCGTGAGTAATAAACGGCGCTCAGCACATCCTGCACACATTCGGGCACTTTATATACGCCCTGGTTGGTTACCGCCGAATTAGTGGTTTTGTTAAACGTTACATTCTCATACTTCTTATACCCACCCTCGTACACATTACGAATAAACCGGTATGGCTGCAGGGTGGCCGTATCTACATACGTTTCATACTTATCGCGAACCTTAAAGAAGTTGTCGTAAAAAGAATAAGTTTTTCCATCCCCAACAATATGGTATACCGGTTTACCGGCCAATTTTTCGAGCGTAGTATTAAAAGTGGCTTCTCCAGCTCCAAAATAAGCCCCTACTACTGTATAAAATACCTTCAGGGTTATTTGCTCACCGTTTGAAAAAGCTGAATTACGTATTTCGCAAAAGCCGTCACCAGCTCTCAACGGAAAACTTATGATCACAAACAGGAGAAAAACGAGTGGTCGGTTTACTTTCATGTAACGCTTCATTAATCCAGTTAATAAGGTTGACGTCCGGGCCGGTGTATTATTTTTTATTCTTAAACACTTTTATGCCTAAAATGAGCAAGCTCCCTATCAATGCTGGTATAACCAGGTTAATGATCCAGATGGCCAGGGAAGTTGCCAGTATACCGGTAATATTGCTATCAAAAAGTTGTACCACTTCAATGCCGATCTTCCAACGCATCCCTAATTCAGTGATCACAGCTATAGTTGGCACTATCGATAAAACAAGAAATATAACACTTACAGTTCCCGCAACCTGCGCAGCCGTTACATGCACATCAAACACATCGAACAACAAATAATATTGTCCTATAAACACGCTATAACGCAGTACTGATAAAGACAATATTCGAAATAAGATAGTTGCGTTAAGACTATCTAAAACTCGTATATAGGAAACTGGTTTTTGTAGTCTTGGTATCCTTTCAATCCATCTTACCAGGCCTGCCAAACGAAAATAAAATAATGTTAAAACCACTGCTCCGGCAATGGCGAAATATAACACCATATTTAACCAAAGCCCTGCAAACGTATGAAGCAATTTTGTATTCCCAAATGCCTGTAAATATAAAATTCCGCCAATTCCTGCCCACCAGGTTACCAGCAGCTGCCCCATACTGCACACAATAGTAAGAGAAATTGCTTTTACCCGCGTGCCTTCATCAAGATATAATATTCGTCCCATGTACTCCCCTATACGGTTAGGAGTAAAAAATGCCAGTGTAGTTCCGGTAAACACGGCTTTACATGATTGAATAAACGATAATTTCTGAACACGCTTTATAACTATTTGCCATTTGCGGCTTTCTAATCCCCAATTAGCAAACATCAATGCTACAGTAAGGCCCAGTTTCCAGCCTTCGGCACCACGTATGGCCTGCCAGGCATGCTGTAAAGAAGCCTGCCAGTTGTTCTGCTTTATCAACTGCCTGTAAATTGACCAGGCCAGCAGGCAAAACACCAGCGGGCCTATCACATAGTTGAGCAGAATTTTAATATTTTTGTTCTTGATCAGCACTAAAATAAGTTCACAAAGTAATCCAATCCCCACGCTCCTTGCAAACACCTTCTAAAATAATTCTTGGTATAGATCCCGGAACCCTGTTCATGGGATATAGTCTTATTGTGGTCTCCTCTCAAAAAATAAAACTGCTTGAGATGAGCACCCTGAAACTAAATGCCCGTAAAGACAATTACGAGCGTCTGCAACTCATTCATCAAAAGGTTAGCGATCTTATTAAACAATATAAACCAGTGAGCTTTGCCATTGAAGCCCCATTCTTTGGTAAGAACGTACAAAGTATGCTTAAATTGGGCAGGGCTCAGGGCGTGGCTATTGCAGCCGCCATGACTGCCGGGTTGGAAGTATGTGAATATTCGCCCAAAAAAGTAAAACAAAGCATAACCGGTAATGGTAATGCAGATAAAGAGCAGGTATGGCAAATGCTGCAACGTATTTTATCTATTCAGCATAATACCGATATAAAATATCTGGATGCTTCTGATGCCCTGGCTGTAGCGGTTTGTCATCATTTTCAGGATAACGCGCTGCTTAAAACCGCCGGCAAAAAGCTAAAAGGCTGGGAAGATTTTATTGCGAAGAACCCTGGAAGGGTTCAAATTAAACGGCAATCGTGAATCGGTGATGATTTCCGAAACTTAAGGCTACGCTATCGTAAAACGGCAAACGTGAAACGTGAAAGGGGTGGCCGAATTTCGAGGCTCGCGCATCTCGGCAATCGGCAATCGTGAATCGGCAATAGCTTCCGAAACTTCAGGCCTCACGAAGTCGTAAAACGTGAAACGGCAAACGTGAAATAAATACAGCAGAACTAAGAACTAAAAACTGAGAACTGCCTTTTCCTTTATCACCTTGATCAACCATATCAACCTTTCAACCAGCCTCCTATCAACTCCCAGTCAACTCGTAAACGCGTTAACTCGTCAACTCCCCCACAATCTTCTCCTGCGCCGCTTTCAATTGTTCGGGCGACAGTTTCAACTTTCCACGGGTAAAATTCAGATCATCGATACCATTAATAGGCACCAGGTGTAAGTGCGCATGCGGCACTTCGAGCCCTACAACCGATAAACCCACCCGGTTACAGGGAAACGACTTCTCTATTGCCTTTGCTATAGGTTTTGCAAACACCAGCATACGGCTCAGGTATTCATCGGGCACATCAAAAAACTTATCTACCTCCAGTTTCGGTATCACCAATACATGCCCTTCAACCAAAGGAAATATATCGAGAAATGCGAAGAACTGATCGTCCTCAGCAATTTTATATGACGGAATTTCACCGGCAATGATCTTTGAAAAAATAGTCATACGCCTGGTAATTTATAATTCAGAAAAGTTGGGAAATAGGTAGAACGAACGCCTGTCTTAAACAGTGATGTCTTCAATCTTGAACTTCAGCAAACCGGCAGGCACCTGAACTTCTGCCACGTCGCCAACAACTTTGCCAAGCAGGCCCTGGCCAATTGGTGAAGTAATAGAGATCTTACCCAACTTCAGATCGGCTTCTTTTTCAGAAACAAGCGTGTAGGTAATCTTCTTCTTATTAGCAAGATTGGTAATAGTAACTTTGGTAAGGATAGAGACCTTACTTGTATCAACATTTTCGGTATCCAATATACGAACGCTGGCAATATCGCTCTCCAGCTTCTTTAATTTAGCTTCCAATATACCCTGGGCTTCCTTGGCTGCATCATACTCTGCATTCTCTTTTAAGTCACCTTTTTCACGTGCTTCAGCAATTGCCCTGGCAGCAGCCGGACGATCGACCGTACGCATACGCAACAACTCCTCTTTCATTTGCTCAAGCGTTTCTTTTGTAACGTATAAAACAGTACTCATAAAAACCTCCTTATTTTAAACCAGATATAATTTGGTGTTCAGCTATAAACAGAAAAAAAGAACAACGCCTCTGGGCTGAAGCGTTGCACTACTGTATAAAACAAAAATAAAGTTTTTTTCAGAATGAATAAGGTCCCGGGGTTTATTTTTTAACCGGTAAACCGTTAAAAAAGGTTCCCCAGGTTAAAAACCCATTAGAACGGCAACTCTTTTACCAGTAATACCTGGCGCCGAAAACTGCCTTTCGGGCTTACCAGCCCTATATTCCCAACTTCTCCAACACTACACTGGCCATCTTATAAAACGCTTCGTGGCTATACCCGGCAATATGGGGCGTAATTAACACATTGGGTTGATGCAAAAGCCAGTCCAGCTCCTTTTTTTCAGCCTCAGACCAGGTATCTATCTTTTCGTTCTCCAACACATCGAGCCCGGCGCCGGCAATTTTACCGTTTTGCAAGGCCCTTATAATAGCACCTGTGTCCTGCACCTTACCACGCGACGCATTCAAAAAAAATGGCTTACGTTCAAGGGCATTAAAAAAGGCGTCGTTGGCGTAATGGAACGTTTCATCAGTTAATGGCAAATGTAAACTTATCACATCGGCATAACGGGCTACTTGCTCCACGTTAGCTTCGCGCACATAAGCTTTGGCAAAGTCATATTTATACTTATCACATGCCAAAACCGTAACATCGAAGGGCGCCAGTAAACGGGCAAAAGCCCCGCCGGTATTTCCATAACCTATAATACCAACGGTTTTACCCGTTAGCTCAATACCGCGGTTGGCATCGCGTATCCATTTGCCTTCCCGTATTTCCTGCATGCTGCTGTTCATTTTGTTCATAAGGCTTAACAACATGCCCAATGAATGCTCGGCAACCGCATTACGATTACCCTCAGGACTGCTTGCGCATTTTATGCCCTTGTTTTCGGCATAAGCTACATCTATAAGCTCCATGCCACTGCCCAGGCGGCCGATCCATTTCAACTGCGTTGCCCGGTCGAGCATGGATTTGTCGATCTTAATGCGGGTAGTAACTATCAGCCCTTCTGCTTCCTGAATAGTATTTAATAACTCTTCGTAAGTAACAGCGGGTACATATTCTATAGTGAATCCTTTCTTTTGTAATTGTTCTGTAAGCCACTCGTGTACTTTGGCTGTAATAATAACTTTCTTCATCTTACTAATTGTTCAACGTTAAAGGGGTAAGCCCGCTATTTCATAGTAAACGTAAGCCGTGCAAAATCATTCACGGTCAACTGCTCGGCCCTTTTATCGAATATGGGGTCTTTTAATTCTTCGGGAGTATATAAGCTTTTTACAGCATTGCGTAAGGTCTTGCGTCGTTGATTGAAAGCCGTTTTTACCAATACAAAAAACCTCCTTTCACTAAACATTTCAGGAAGGGTTTGCCTTGGCGTTAATCTAATAACAGCGCTTTTAACTTTGGGCGGTGGGTTAAACGCATTCTCAGGTACTTCAAACAAATACTCAACATCGTAAAATGCCTGAACCAGCACACTCAATATGCCATACACCTTATTGCCCTCGCTGGCAACCACCCGTTGTGCCACTTCTTTTTGGAACATGCCTATCACTACCTGTACACTCTCCTTCCACTCCAGTACTTTAAATAATATTTGGGAAGAAATATTGTAAGGGAAATTTCCAACCAGCGTAAATGGTTCAGCAAAGGGCTGATCGATGGTAAGAAAATCCTGGTGAATGATCTTTGATTGTAAGGCCGGGTAGGTTTTATGTAACCAGTTTACTTTCTCCTCATCCAACTCAACGCATTTAAGGTCGATATCGGGCAGTGTAAGTAAGTATTTTGTTAAAGCGCCACCACCGGGGCCTACCTCCAGTAACCGTTGAAACGGATGCTGTTGCAGGGCCTGCACTATTTTGCGGCATACATTTTCATCTACCAGAAAATGCTGTCCTAATGATTTCTTTAGTGTATACACGTTGCAAAAGTACGTTAATAAGTTGACGAGTTAACGGGTTGACAAGTATTCCCAATGTGCAAGGCTCCTATTATCCGATGCCTCGGGAATTTGCAGGGGCGAAGTAAAAAATAAAGAGGTAGGGTTTATATCTTCCAGGAATGAAAGACAACCGTACCTCTTCTTTGATCCGCATGAAACTTAAACCTTAGTCAACCTTATATTGTAACCATCCTGTTCTTTTATAATTTGAAGTATGCTGCCTTTGCAGCATCGACTGTTGTATAAACCGCGCATACAATTGCCGGTTGTTTTTTGCAGTAGTATATAATGGAACCTCAGCCTGCTCATCTTCACCAGCCGATGCATTTGCATTAAGGGCTTTATTACCTGCACGCATTGTATTGAGAATATCATTGGCCAGTTTATCGGTTGTTACCGTACCATCGGCCATTATGTTTGATACAAGAATATCGTTGGCGAGTTTATCAATTGTAACTGCGCCATCAGTAGTAGTATTTTTAGTTGAAGCTCCCTTACCAACAGGTTTTGTTGGATGTGTTCCCTGGTATTTAATGTAGCCCGATGGGCGTTGTGGGTTAACTTGTGCCTGCGTACATTCATAGCAAACAACTATGAGCAACACAGCCAATAGGGTGTTCTTCATAAAATACGGATCTCGGAATCTATAAACGCACCGTTTAAAATTTTATTGGTAAAATATGCCCTAAAATAAACACTTATCTATACTGAATCCTTTCAGCATTAATGACTTAGTTATTTTACCTGAAGCACGTTACGAATAAACACCTAATCAGTCTACACTTTTACTATGCTTATACCTTTTTGTTCAACAGCGAAATTACGTGCAGTTATTTCTTTACGATAATACATAAACGAACTTTGTAATTCCTACACTACATACAAGTTGCTCCTGTTGTCAACAGGGGAATAGGGTTTACCTGTTAAAAGTCGGCAGGCAAAAGAAAGCCCCTTGATACCCGCCATTGACAAACCCGCGCATAACTCACTGCATTACAATCAAATAGGCCACAATTTATAAAAATATCCCTGCCAGCCAGCCCGAAAGCTGTTTTTGTAGCGGGAAGCATGCCACATACGCCTTTCCTTGAACATTATATCGTAAATTAGCCGCTTCAATAGTAAACTCACAATGAACGCACAACAACAAAAACCCATAATAGGCATTTCGATAGGCGATTTGAACGGTATAGGAGCTGAATTGGTGATTAAAACCCTTAACGATCACCGCCTGCTGGAACTTTGCACCCCGGTTATTTTCGCCTCCAATAAAGTGATCAATTTTTACCGCAAATCGGTACCCGATATCAATTTCAGCTATCAAAGCATTAAGGAACTGAACCGCGTAAACTTCAAACAGATCAACATTTTTAACTGCTGGGAAGAAGAAGTAGGTATTACACCCGGCCAGTTGAGCGATATTGGTGGCAAGTACGCTATTAAATCATTGACCCAGGCCGTTCAGGCATTGAAGGAAGGCAAGATCCACGGACTGGTTACCGCACCCATTCATAAAAAAAATACCCATAGCAACGAATTCAATTATACAGGCCATACCCCTTACCTGAAACATATTTTCGGTGCACAGGATGTGGCTATGCTAATGGTGGCCGGCAATTTCAGAGTAGGCTTACTGAGCGAGCACGTACCCGTAAGCGAAGCCGCTAAATATGTTACCCGCGATAACATTCTGTCGAAGCTGAGCATCATTAATAATTCGCTTATAAAGGATTTCGGCATCGATAAACCTAAAGTGGCTGTACTGGGACTTAACCCCCACGCGGGCGATGAAGGTTTAATTGGCCGCGAAGAAGAAGAGATCATTAAACCCGCTATTAAAGACGCACGTCACTTTATGCTGGCCATGGGACCCTATAGCGCCGATGGTTTCTTTGCCCGCAAGCATTACGAAAAATTCGATGCAGTGCTGGCCATGTACCACGATCAGGGACTGATACCATTTAAATCACTGGCTATTGGCGAAGGCGTGAACTATACCGCCGGTTTACCTGTAGTACGCACATCACCCGATCACGGTACCGCTTTTGATATTGCCGGTAAAAACAAAGCCGATCATACTTCGTTCCTCACCGCCATATTCGAATGTATCGATATCATCAATCGCCGCCAGGGTTATGTTGAAAGCCATCGCAACCCGGTGAAGAAAGTTACACCGGCCATTCTTGCGAATGTTGAAGATGAGAAAATAGAAGAGGATACTAACAACGAATAATTACAACAACGCATAAATAAATTACCCCTTTCCAACGGCAGTTGGAAGGGGTTTTATTTTGATAGGACAAGTAGGCTAAGGTTTAAATAATAAGTTGGCTTGTTAACGCAACTTGATCATGACATAAGCTAAGGTTTACGAAATAAGATGCCAGTCATTGCAACTATTTCAAGTGAAAAGTATAGGAAAAGGTTCGCGAATAAGTTAGCCATTGCAATTGGCGCCTATCCATGCAAAAGCATAAGCTAAGGTTTAAAAAATAAGATTACACACATCAAAGCAATTATGGCAAGCAAATAAGGTATCACCCACGTTATAGTGGTTTATAGAAAGAAAGGTCTCGTAAAATTGATTGGTACATTACCTGGCCGGGAGCACAAAGACATGACAGTTTTCAGGTGTACTTTTCACATTTGATTTTGCGCATATATAACGCACGTGTTGAATATATTATTTCTCTTAAAAAATAATAAAGAAAGTACTTAAACATCAAGTGATTGATAATCACCTGCATGAATTTTCTTAACTAAAAACTATTTGATATAAATCAATAAGATTTATAAACATCCATGTTGCAGTACATTATTGAAGACTACTTGAAGAGATCATTTGCCAGTCCTTTATTGATACTATAGCTATTGTAGGTGATCTGTATCTTTCCTTTTTGATTGGCTGCCCCTGTAGTGGTTTTGGATTGTTGACCGCCTGCATCGTAATCAAAGGCAAGGCCTTTGGGTAATTTATAATCTTTAGTTGCAAATAAGAAAGTAATTACATCTGGCAGGCCTCTGTTGGCATACTTGCCATACTGCATTTCCATTTCATAGGTACCATTTTCACGGGTTGTAATAATGGCCTTTTTTACCAGCGCATCTTTTTCATCGATATACAGGGTTGAAACCACTACATCACTTTTTTCATCGAGGGGCAATAGCTTAACTATAGCCACCGCAGCATCGTTTACTGTTCCTTTTCCTGCCGATACTGCTGTATAATTATTTCCTTCAAATAACGCTGCCAGGTTAATATTGCCACCGCCCTTGGGTACTATGGAAATACCATCCTGCTTTTTGATCTTGAATTTATCGGGCTTTTTATAATATATGGTCACTTTTGACTCAGGCACTTTCATAAACGAAACATCGGTTTTCATAACACCTTCGGCCTGGTAGTCGGAAACAATAGCCAGTTTATCTTTCACTTTTTTTATCAGTTCACTGGCATCCTGCGCCTGGCTTACGAAAGCAGGCAACAGAAAGAGCGACAATAAACATGCAGTAACAGATAATTTCATACCCAATAATTTCATACTGCAAATTTAACGCACGCCCTTCTGCCATAAATGAATTTAACGAAGCCTTACAGAAAACTGTCTGCATCGCGATAGGCTTTTATTACTGCCAGTTCGCCCTCTTTTTCCTTTTGGGAATTACCATGTTCCATACCCAATATGCCCTTAAATCCTTTACTATGAATGTGCTTGAAAATATTACGGTAGTTCATTTCGCCTGTACCAGGTTCTTTACGCCCCGGGTTATCACCTATTTGCAAATAACCAATTTCATCCCACGACTTATTGAGGTTGTTAATGATGTCTCCTTCATTGCGCTGCATATGATACATATCGAACAACATTTTGCAGGCCGGGCTGTTCACTGCCTTACAAACCATATAGGCCTGGTCTGAGTGGCGCAGGAACAGGTCGGGATTATCGCTTAGCATTTCAAGCACCATTACCAGTCCATGCGGCTCTAAAATAGCGGCCGCTTTGCGCAAGGCGGTAACTACATTGGCGGTTTGATAATCGAACGAAAGCGACCGCTCGTAGTTACCTGGCACCACCGTCATCCATTTGGCACCGCAGCGTTTGGCAACTTCAACCGCTGTTTTGCAGTCGGTGATCATTTTATCTATCCATTCCTGTTTACCGGTGGTGAGGGAGGTTTTCCAATGCCATTGATCAGAGGTAATGACAAACACGCCCATAGTCATACCCAGCTTTTGCAGGGTATCGCCTATTTTCTTTTGCATTTCAGGTGTGCGGGCCATCATTCCATTATCTTCAATGGACCGAAAACCATGGTCGTACCCAAATTTTATCTGGTCAATAATATCATTACCTGCATGATTCCTGAACATGCCATCATGAAAAGCATAATTTAAATTGAAAGGCTTATCTGCAACAGGAGCAGGTTGTTTATATATCGGTGTAGCAGCAGCGCTAACGCCATTAGCAGTTATTAGCGAAGCACCAGCCAGGGTGGCTTGTTGCAGAAAGGAACGTCTTTTCATATAGAGCATTTAGTTGCTTAAAATTATGGATAATAAGTTTTAGCAGGTTACGCGGTTCGTAGAAAAACCAAAAATAAACAGGGGGATGCTGTTTAGGGATGAATGGCTTTTAAACGACATGTATGTGAAAGTTGAAAAGGTACTTTTCAACTTCCCATGCAAACGTTTGCCAAAACTAATCCCTGCCCATGCAGTAAATGGAATGGTTTAATTTCATAATTTCCATTTCCTTCATTAAAAAAGATTGCCTTGTGAAATCAATACAATTTGTAATGTCATTGTTGCTTGGTAGCGCCTGTGCTATGGCGCAAACCAATAATGTTAGTGAATTTGCCCCCTACGCCCAAACCATTCCCGGTAGCCCGGTATCATTTAGTATGGTGCCCATACAGGCCGGCAACTTTAGCATGGGCAGCCCGGAATCTGAAGCGGGTCACAAACCTGCCGAGGGCCCTGCTAAAAAAGTGCAGGTGAATGCATTTTGGATGGGTGCTAAAGAAGTTACCTATGATGAATTTTTGTTGTTCTTCAACGATGAAAATACACCACGCGAATCGGAAGTAGATGCGGTTACCCGCCCTACCCCACAATACATCGATCTTAGCTGGGGCATGGGCAAACAGGGTGGCTTTCCGGTAAACAGCATGTCGCAATATACTGCAATGATGTATTGTCGCTGGTTGTATAAAAAAACCGGCATTTTTTACCGGCTGCCAACCGAAGCGGAGTGGGAATATGCCTGCCGGGCCGGCAGCACCACTGCCTACTTTTTTGGCAACGATGCTAAACAATTGAAAGAGTATGCCTGGTTTGCAGACAACAGCAATAAGAAGTACCAAAAAACCGGTCAAAAGAAACCTAATGCCTGGGGTTTGTACGATATGCTCGGCAACGTTGGCGAATGGACACTCGATCAATACCGCGATGATTATTTTACCACCATTGGTGATAATGCCCTCAACCCCATGATAACACCAACGGAAACTTATCCCCGCGCAGTCCGTGGCGGCGGTTATTTAGATAAAGCCGATGCGCTGCGTTGTGCAACCCGACAGCCTTCCGATGCGTCATGGAACAAACGCGATCCCCAAATGCCCAAAAGCAAATGGTGGCTCACCGATGGAATGGCCGTTGGTTTCCGTATCGTTCGTCCCTTACAGGCTCCTACTGCCGAAGAAGCAGATGCCTTTTATAAAAAGTATTGTCACGAGTAACACCCATTCGTTACCTCGTTATATTATAAGGTTCCTGATTATGTTATACTAAAACTGATGCACAATGAGCACTGAACAATCTAACAACCTTGCCACTTCGCGCCGGCGGTTTGTAAAACAAACAACCTGGCTGGCCGGAGGATTACTTGCCGCCCCCTTACTCTCAAAAGCTAATTATTTTTCCGGCGCCGACGATACTATAAAAGTAGCGCTCATCGGCTGTGGTGGCCGCGGTACCGGCGCCGCTATGCAGGCACTGCTAAGCAAGCAGAATGTAAAGCTGGTGGCCATGGCCGATGCCTTTCGCGATAACCTGGATAGAGCTTATAAACGGTTAACAGCACCCGAAACATCAAAAGGCAGTGGTATAAACCTGGCAGATCGCATAGACGTCCCTGAAGAAAGGAAATTTGAAGGCTTCGACGCCTATCAAAAAGCCATTCCACTGGCCGATGTAGTGATACTGGCAACACCTCCGGGCTTTAGACCCATACATTTTGAAGAGGCGGTAAAGCAAAACAAACATGTATTTATGGAAAAACCGGTAGCCACCGACCCTTCGGGCGTTCGCCGGGTACTGGAAGCTGCCGAAATTGCCAAACAAAAGAAACTAAATGTGGTGGTTGGACTGCAACGCCACTATCAGAATTCCTACCGCGAGTTATTCAAACGTAAAAAACTTATTGGTGATATTACCTCGGCCCAGGCCTGGTGGAATAACGATGGCGTATGGGTACGCCAACGCCAGAATGGTCAAACAGAAATGGAATACCAAATGCGCAACTGGTATTACTTTGTATGGTTATGCGGCGATCATATTTGTGAACAGCATATTCATAATATCGATGTGGTAAACTGGTTTAAAGAAGGGGTGCCTGTTAAAGCCCAGGGCATGGGCGGCCGCCAGATACGCAAAGGCAAAGACAATGGCGAAATATTCGATCACCATTACGTTGAATTTACTTATGCCGACGGCTCTGTACTCAATAGCCAGTGCCGCCATATACCAGGCACCATGAGTAAAGTTGATGAACTGCTTGTTGGCACCAAAGGAAAAATTGCCTGTGGGGCCGGCACCATCACCAACCATAAAGGCAAAGTATTATACCAGTTTGATAATAAGACAGAAAACAACCCTTACCAAACTGAGCATGATGAATTGTTTGCGGCTATTGCCAAAGGTGAATACAAGTTTGCCGATGCCGAATGGGGCGCCAAAAGCACCATGACCTCTATACTGGGCCGTTTGGCTACATATACAGGGCAGGTAGTAGAATGGGATAAAGCATTGAACTTACAACTGAACCTGCAACCCCAGGCTTACGACTTCAATGCTCCACCGCCTATATTACCCAACCCCGATGGTTACTACCCGGTTCCCACACCAGGCGTAACCAAGTACGGTATTTAAATATCAGGGGAAGTATTTCGGGCCCCTACGAATGAGTTATCGCATGATTCATTCCGTAGGGGCTTATTTTATAATACCCCAGCTAGCTTACCTTAAAAATTTTACTTATCTTCCGCATATTGGCAGCCAGCTTCGCTGCCACCGGCTCCGTTTAGTAGCAAAACAGTATTCCCAGGCTAACGTTCAACCAATCAAAAAACAGGTAAGCCCCCTTCGGGTAACAAAAACAAGTTTTTATAATGAAAGGTTTCAGGCTTTTCAGGTGGTTTAAGGATGTGTCCATTGCCAAAAAACTGTATTTAACGGTAGGTCTTATGGCTACCCTTATTGCTATTGAATTAGGTGCTCTTGTATTCTCCATAAATACGCTTTCATCAGTACGGGCATATGTAAGCGGCGAAGGCCTTTGGTCAAAAGCACAAAAGGATGCCATGTACCAGTTACTACGGTACAGCCGTACGCATAATGAAGCCGATTACCAGGAGTTCAAAGTATTTATGAAAGTGTCTGCCGGCGATCATAAAAGCCTGGTAGAGCTTGGCAAACCAAACCCCAATATGGAAATTGCCCGGCAGGGTTTTATAGAAGGGCGTAACCACCCCGATGATGTGGGAGGCATGATAACCCTGTTCACCCGGTTCAACTGGGTTTCATACATTAATAAAGCCATTAAAATATGGTCAGAAGCCGATCCGCTGGTTAGGGAATTCAACCCTATTGCCGAGCAATTGCATGCAGAGATAAACTCACCCAACCCTTCACCCGAAAAAATAAACACTATTATTGCAGCCATCGATCCGCTGAATGTACGCCTCACCAAACTGGAAGATGATTTTTCTTACACCCTGGGCGAAGGATCGCGCTGGCTCGAAAACCTGGTACTTAAATTATTGTTTATTATTGCCCTTAGTGTTGAAGTAACCGGGTTAACATTAGCTATCATTGTTAGCCGCAACATACAGAAAGGCCTGAGCGAAATTTTGCAATCGGCCAAAGCAGTTACCAAAAAAGAATTCAATAGAAAAGCAAAAGCGTTCTCAAAAGATGAGATAGGCATACTGGCCAATAACTTTAACAGTATGGCCGAAGAGCTGGAACGCAGTATTAAAGAATTTCAACAGGCCCAACAAAAGTTCAAAGGCCTGCTTGAATCGGCCCCGGACGCTATTGTGATAGTAAGTGAAAAAGGTACTATACACATGATCAACAACCAATGTGAAAGTATCTTCGGTTATAAAAAAGAAGAACTGGAAGGTTGTAATGTAGAAATGCTGTTACCTGAAAGATTCCGGAACAAACATCCTGAGCACCGGCAATTGTTCTTTGATAATCCACGCGCCCGGCCAATGGGCGCCAGCCTTGAGTTATTGGGCCTTCGCAAAAATGGAGAAGAGTTTCCGGTAGAGATCAGTTTAAGCCCGCTTAAAACAGAAGAAGGGGTGCTGGTTACAGCTGCCATCAGGGATATATCAGAAAAGAAGGCGCTTGAAAATGAGATCAAAGAAGCAAATCTTTCACTGGAGCAAAAAGTAAAACAACGCACAGCCGAACTGGAGATCAAGAACAAAGAGCTGGAGCAATTTGCCTATGTAGCTTCGCACGATCTGCAAGAACCTTTGCGTACTACCAGCAGCTTTGTTGAACTCCTTCGCAAACAATACTATAATAAGATCGATGCAAATGCCGACAGGTATATCAACTACGTGATACAGGCATCTGACAGAATGAAAACGCTGATCAAAGACCTGCTCGATTACTCACGCATTGGCCGCGAAAAACAATTTGAGCCCGTTGATTGTAATGTTACTTTTACTGAGGTACTGGCCGACCTGGCCAAAGTAATAAAGGAAAACAAAGCCGTTATCACTGCCGAAAAACTGCCCGTAGTAAAAGCATTCCCAACCGAATTAAAGCTGCTCTTTCAAAACCTCATCAGTAACTCAATCAAATTTCAAAAGGAAGGTATTGCGCCACAGATCGACATCTCGGCATCAAAAGAGAACGGGCACTGGCATTTCCGGTT
The DNA here is from genome assembly GCA_024809215.1 of Niastella sp. OAS944. Lineage (GTDB taxonomy): Bacteria > Bacteroidota > Bacteroidia > Chitinophagales > Chitinophagaceae > Niastella. The sequence continues at coordinate 2,689,585 of JANUBW010000001.1, forward strand.
TCGCGATAATGGTATTGGCATTGATAAACAATACCAGCAACGCATATTCATTATTTTCCAACGCTTACATAACCGTTCTGTTTATGAAGGTTCGGGTATTGGCCTTGCCCATTGTAAAAAAATAGTTGAGTTGCATGGTGGCAGCATATGGGTTGAATCGGAAGCCAGTAAAGGCAGCACCTTTCATTTTACCATTGCGGTTAACCCACCGGTTTCAGGATAACACATCTTTCTTTTTAAATATTACAACTGCTGCAGTTACAAAAGCAATAATATGCACCACCAAAATAGCAGCCGAACGTAATATGCCCGGCAGGTTTTGTATACTGCCCGGCACGGCGCTGTTGCCAGTGGTTGCCTGAATATCAAAGAACCCCTTCCACCCCAGCATATGCGATGTGAACAGGTATGGCTTCATTGTAAGGAACAAGGGCAGGTCCATGGTAGTAAGAATGGTGCAAACAATAACAATACTCATGGCTGCTACTATGGGGCCAATGGAGTTTTCGGCAAACAGTGATAAAAAGAACGACAGCGCAGCTACCGTAGTCATGGCAATGGCGGCAAAACCAAAAGCCGCCAGGTAACGCCAGAACACATCCGAAGCAGGAATTTGAATGATCACCTGGCTTTGAAACACCATTAGGTCGCCCGATCCAAATATTAATAAAGACAGGAACAACGACAATATGGCCATCCATATCAGCAACAAGAAGGTATAGATTGAAGATGCCAGGAATTTGCTTATCAACAATGTTGACCGGCTAATGGGTTTGCTTATCAATAATCGCAACGTTCCCATATTGGCCTCACCGGCAATCATATCGCCGCCAACCAACGCTATCAGCAACGGCACATGTATAAGCAGGGTTTGCAAAATAAAGTAACAAACAAAATAGCCGTTGAGTATTTTGCCTTCTACATTAAACCGCTCTATACTTTGTAACATAAAACCAACATAGGTTTTACCATCGAGATATAAGGCCAGTTGAATTAAAGTAACAATAGCTGCAATAGCAATAAAAGCAATATAGGTACGCGGGCGCTTGAATATCTTAAAAAGCTCAATTTGTAAAAGTGTCCACATGCCGGTTTTCGGTTGTTAATGACAGAAAATAAGATTCCAGTGAGTTTTGCGGTTGCAACGACATAATATTTGCGCCGGCATTTACCAGGTCGGCAGTAAGCGAAGGTACCTGCGCTTTATTCATACGCAACAATATAACCTGTTTATGCTGTTCCTGTAAATGGGTGCTCCACCGGCTGCTTTGTAACCAACTCATTACTTCCTGTGGGTTGGTAACTTCCAAATGCACGATGGTATTTGCCGGGTCAACCAGTTCGGCTACTGTTCCTTCCATTATTTTTTTGCCCTTATCAATAATGAGCATGCGGTTGGCTATCAATTCAATTTCATGTAACAGGTGCGACGATACCAGAATGGTTTTTCCCTGGTGCCGGCTCAGGTGTAATATGAGGTTACGAATGTCAGCGATCCCCTGCGGGTCTAATCCATTGGTCGGTTCATCCAGAACGATCAGCTGCGGATCATGAATAAGCGCAATGGCAATTCCCAAACGCTGTTTCATACCCTGTGAAAAAGTGCGCACTTTACTATGTGCCCTTTCGCTAAGCCCCACCTGTTCTAACTGGTCTTTCAGCTTTTTATCGGTGACCGAAACACCACTCATTTTAGCAAACAGGGAAAGGTTTTCATATGCAGTAAGATATTTATACAGATCGGGCTTTTCAATAACAGCCCCTATTTGCCGCAACACTTCTTTGCGATGTGAATATAAATTCTTTCCAAACAATTCAATAGTTCCCGCTGTTGGTTCAATGAGCGTAAGCAACATACGGATAGTAGTAGATTTTCCGGCGCCATTCTGCCCCAGAAAACCATATATATCGCCCGCGTTCACAGTGAAAGAAATATCATTCACGGCTTTCAACTCACGATATTGTTTGCTTAAATTATTGACCTTTATGATGGAAGACATATGTATTTATAAATTGTACAAATTACAACCCGAAAAGGTTCGGCCACACAAAATATACCTGGTATGAGGTATTATTAAGACCGATTTAACCAAAATATATTTTTATACGGCCTCCCTTGCAAAAGACAAAACCGTTAGTTACATTTGTAAGGTCCCTATTCATCCTCTGATAATTCCGTAGCCCGCAGGTCCAAAAGTTTCGGCCTGCAAAAATTCCAAAGACCTACATAAGCCGCTGACTATTTGATTGATAGCAGAATTCAAATACCCAGTCGCCGGTTTTATTCTTCTTAATCTGCTTTTTAGTATAAATACGTTCCAATTCCTACGTAATATCCCAAAATTCGTATTACCCATCCCTTTGATCGTTGGTATCCTTTAAACAACGCATTGCCTTTTGAATATCCATGCCGGGTTATTATAACCCGCACTGGCGTATTTATTATTTAACGCTGAAACTGTCACAAATGAAGCGCATATTATGCTTACTGATAGTAACCTGCCTGCTGGCTTCAGGTACCAACGCCCAGGTTACTGAAAACTTCGACCCTCGTAGCGGAGTTGCCCTTACCCAATTAAAAGGATACCTGCAAAGTCATTGCTGGGCATTGCCCGACCTTGACATTACCCGCGCCAATTCTGAAACAGATGGCTGGCTGGTACCTGGGGGCGTAATAACCCCCTATCAACGCACCGGAATTTATACCCCGGTACTCGATGTAACCAACCAGATCAATATTTCTTTCAACTGGCAGTTTGATCAGGTTTTTGAAAAAGGAACACGCCGTTGGGTAAAAGTATATTTAACCGATCCCAACAATATCGTTGTTAATCGCCTCGATAGTTTTGAATGCCCCAACGTTGCCCAAACGGCGTATAACTATAACAGAACGTTTATGCATTTACAACCGGGCATTTATAAAGTATACCTGAATTACCAGGGTACAGGTGGTAATGCCCGCATTGCCATCGATCAGCTTGTTGTTTCGGCGCCCCTGCATTATACCGAAGGTTGCAATACCTCACCAATAGCAGAAAATGATAATATCGTTGGGTTACCCGACCACACAGCTACGGGTAAGGTTACCGGTAATGACCGTGATGTTGATCGCGATTATATAAACGCTTATCTCATCAGCAATTCGCCCGATGGAAAAGTTCAGCTAAAGAGTGATGGCAGTTTTACATTTACACCCAACCCCGACTTTACCGGCAATAGCACTTCTTTTACTTATAAGATCTGTGATAATGGCTATGGCCGTTTATGTTCTCAGGATGCCACCGTAAAGCTGAGCTTTCCCGATGAATCGGTAAGCCTTAGTGATTTTGCCGGGCTTTATAACGATGGCGGTAATGTATTACTGAAATGGGCCACTGCTTATGAATTCGATAACGACCGTTTTGAAATTGAAAGAAGTATAGATGGCCGCAAATGGCATACAGCCGGAACTATAAAATCGGAAGGCGTTTCAAAAAAGAGAAAAATATATTCATTCAACGATGAAGTTGGTAAGAACACAGCATTGAAAAAAGACCTGTACTATCGCTTAAAGCAGGTTAATAACAGTGGAAAAGTTGCTACCAGCCGGTTATTGGTAGTGCGCGTACTCAATACGCCCACCGTGAAAATGGTAAGTGTTACGCCTAACCCGGCCAAAAATGATATTTCAGTTACTGCGCAGTTGAATGAAAGCAGCTATGTTGCCATGAAGATCTTAAATGCCGATGGCGCCATTGTAATGAATAAGACATCTAAAGCAGATGCCGGCGCCACTAATTTTATTTTGGATGGAAGCAGCCACTTACAACCTGGCGCTTATACGCTCGATGTTACAGTTAACAGTAAAGAGCGAATGATGGTTAAACTGATCAAAGAATAACTGGGTTTCACAAGTATAATGCCCCTGCTTTTACCAAAAGGCGGGGGCCTTTTTTATTTATGTACCCCCAGGTACGACTGCAGGTTCTTTACATATTCATCAAAAGCCGCAACACCGGCAGGTGTTATTTTACACATGGTTTGCGGGTAGTTGTCTTTACTTTGCTTCACCACGTCAATATACCCCGCCTCTTTTAGCTTATTTATTTGTACGCTTAAATTACCGGCTGTAGCATTCGTTTTTTCCCGAATAAACGTAAACTCGGCCTCCTTCATACTAATGAGAAGTGAAACCACTGCCAGTCGAAGTTGGGAATGTAATATTGGATCCAGATCTTTAAACTCCATGGTTCGTTCTTTCCATAAAAGAAGAAAACGGTCCACGCACAGTTGCATCCCATACGTGGACCGTTGCAATTATTTACAGGTGGCCAGTGTTTTTTGGGCAAAGTCTTTTCCCCAACTGGGCGCAATGGCGCTGGCCGGTTTAAAAGCTTCAAACTTTTTCACCGCTTCTTCAAGCACGGGTTTGGCGGTGTTGCAACCACCCCCAAATTGCTCGGGTGTATTGCGCAAATTCTGGCCCTGCAAATAGTAAGGCCTTGGGTTGGTAGGGTCCTGCTTTTTTGCATTGTCCAACTCTGTTGTAATGGTGGCGCCGTATTGTTGCCAGCGTTGTTGTGGATTAACCAGCATACGCAGGGTAGCTATCATTGATTTTACACAACTGATCTCAGAATTATTAGGTTGCAGGGCATCGGCTTTATTAAGTAATGTTTCGGCTTTACCAGCAAAACCATCGTTATTGGCCATATCGTTCTTCATAAACGCATACAACACCTGGCCAAGGCTGGCATAATAATAAGGCAGCCATTGTGTTTTTTCAGCATCGGCAATACGTTCAAATGATGCGGAGACAGATAACATATCGTCAGCGGTTTTTGCAGAATCCAACTGAACAAGGGTGCTCGTCATGGCCTTGGTGAACTTTTCGCTTTGTGCAAATCCCTGTACGGCTAAGGCAAGCGAAAGAAGTGCAATAAACATTTTCTTCATGATGATTGGTTTTTGTTTTATAGTGTTTTTATAAGTTGCTGTTGATAACATCGTCGCTTCTGTCGACCCCAAAACTCAGGAAACATCCTATGAATACGAAGCGGCGCGAAGTAGGCAGAACAGGATCTTTTCGCAATCCATTATAGGAATAGTTATAACCAAAGATCTGATCGCTGCCCAACACATTGTTAACCGAAAACACCCATACGGCAAATCGTTTTGCTTTGGGATTACCAATATTGGGCAGATAATTCACACTAAAGCTTAAGCTGTTGTAAGCAATGGTTTTTCCCTGATCGGCAATTTGGAACTTACCCGCGTTGTTGTTATATCTTATATTATAATACGGGCGGCCGGTTGCAAACGTATACGAACCGTTGAACTGTGTCTTTAATTTGGTAACGAATTTTTTAACCACCAGGCTGGCCGTATGTGTTGCTGCAAAGTTGGGTTGAATGGCATAGGGATAATTCAGGTAATCTCTTTTAGTATCAAGGTAAGAATAAGAGATCCAGTAATCAACATTCTTCAGGGTCTTACGATCGCGCCAGAACAGTTCAATACCCTGGGCCTTGCCATAACCACCATTGCCAATACTGTCAATAACCCCATTGCTATTGGTGCCGTATGTTTTTATCAGCTGTTCATACTTTTTATAAAATGCTTCAATGCGTAATGTATAATCCCTACTTACCCGTTGGTAGTTGGCTATGTAATGGGTGGCTTTAGTATACACCAGGTCGTTATAAGCATAACCGCGCAGGAAATAATCTTTCTCGGGCTTTTGATAAAAAATACCATAGGCCAGCGAAGCCTGGGCCTTATTGCCTACTTTATATGCCAGCGATATACGTGGCACCAGATTTGTTTTTTCCATTAATGAACTATGCTCAAAACGGCCACCTACTTTTGCAGCCAGGTCGTTGGTGATATAAATATCCGCTTCGGCAAAGGCTGCTTTAAAATGATCGTCAGCCTCCATTACATAGTCGGTCGTATACTTATTGGTAAATTTATTTTTATCGGTAAAGTACATGTACTCACCGCCGAAGCGAATGGCGCTTAAACCATACAACCTTCTTTCGAGCACTGTTTTTATTGTTGCCAGGTCGCCGTACTGCTTTACTTGAAAGCTTTTGGTATCGTAGGGTTCATCGCTTACAAACACAGGCAGGTTCTGCGGGTTCTGCAATTCATTTCCTATTTTATCGGTATTGGTACTATAAGATGCGCCCATGTACAAATGCCATTTGCGGCCCAGCTTTTCTTTCCACGATAAATTACCATATAAATTAAAGTTGGTGAGGCCGAAGGCATTTTTTAAGTCGGTTGAATCAATATCGGGCCGGCGTACGCCCAGGCGGTTATAGTTGAAATAACCATAAAACTTCAACATACCGGTTTTTGATGTCTTAATGCGAAAGTTAAAATCTGCATTATGAAACTCAGGTATTTTGAAATTATCAGGGCGTTGTTTTATTACGGCAAAAGAGGCTACCAGGTTTACATAATTGTAATTAACGCCCCAGCTGGCATTCTTCTTCTTCGACAGTTTTTGAAAGCCGGCATTGAGGCCAACGGTTGAAACGCCAACACTGGCAGACGATTGATCGGGCAGGTCGACCGATTCAAGAATAAGGGCAGAAGAAAGGGCCTGACCATACAGTGCCGAGTAACCGCCGGCACTGAACACGGTGCCCTTAAATATAAACGGAGAAAAGCGGCCCCTCGATGCTATATCGGGCACACTGCTAAAAAAGAAGTTATTTACCAGGGTGCCATCAATAAATACTTTTGTTTCCTGCGCAGTGCCACCACGCACAAACAATCCTTCGCTTTCCCCTACCTGTTGGGCGCCGGGCAGGGTTTTAATGGCGCCGGTTATATCGGCATTGGCGCTGGCGGTGGTAACAATATCTATTGGATTCAATACAGTGGTGCGTTTGGTATCGCTGGCCTCAAAAGAACCGGCAGTTATGGTAACGGCCGTTAATTCATTGGGCTCCTGTTTTAGCACCACATCAAATTTTAAGGTAGCGCCGGTAATAGTAACTTTTTGCTCATACAGCTTAAAACCAATGGAAGTAACCAGCATGGTTTGCCCGCCCTTTTCGGTTGTTTTGAATTGAAAAGCGCCAAGCGAGTCGGTTGTAGCGCCATCATAAGTATCTTTTATGGTTATACTGGCTCCCTGTACAGGATGGCCTTTTCCGTCTTTTACTTTACCTGAAACAACAGTTTGAGCGGAACCGGCCAAAAAGGATAAGAGCAATACAAGCAGCGGTAATAAGGGAAGCATTGGTTGGTATTTTGTAGCCCAAACCTAATTTAGTTTACGACATAAACCAAATTAGTTTACAGTATAAACCAAAATATTTTCGAAACTTATCCCCATTCCTCCCAATCATGGAATATACGCTTATTATTACTCATTCTACTGATTATCACTTAATTGAGATATTTTTTTATTAAATGTAATTATCACGCTATCTGTTATCAATTGATTTATACCAGATTTGATAGAGCGTTTATTTTTAATATTTTATATCTAAAATGGGTACATATTTACCCGTAAAATATCCGTAGTGCTTTTGCGTTGTACGATTGGCGAATAAGTGCCAATTTCGCTTTTAATTGATTTATATCCGTACTGTAAACTATGAAAAGGATCAAAATTCCTTCATTAGCACCTATTCATTTAGGTGACTTTGACCACCGTATAACCCCGGCAGTTATCTGTGCACTGCTGATGCCCCAACGGTTAAGGGAAAGTTTTTCCTTTTTAGCCAAGCCCCCTGCATCGTTCTATTCACTGATCTCTGTTTCTGCAAGTTTACCTGGATATTATCATTTATTTAACAAAGAACATATGCCCCTACAGGCAAAGAATGTTCACTTAAAAACGGAAATAACACTGACTGAACTGATACTAAACAACTGATACATTTACTATAGATAACTTTTTAAAACTCTGTAAAATGAAACTAAACGAGTAATAAACGAAAAACCCAAACGAAAACTAAATAGAAAGAATATAGGTTATAATTTATGAAGCAGCGCGAGGCCTGTTTCTTTATTATGATGAATTAAATTAGAAAACTTTCATGTGTAAATCCGGAACCTATGAATTTTAAATTCTACCCTTTGAGAGCGCTGCTCTTCACCTTATTGCTATTTGGCTTTAAGGCAAACTTGCAGGCGCAAGCAGATTTTCTTTTTACTAAAGGCGCCTTTAACAACTCATCAGGTAGTGGTGGTGCTACCGCGTTGGTAGGTAACTTAATTACTTACACTATCAGGATCACCAATCAAACTACCCAAAACTTCGTTGCCAGTAAACTGTACGACAACATCCCTTATGGTGTAGCGTATATGCCAGGCACTACCACATTAAATGGCGCCGGGGTGCCCGATGTAAGTGGTAAAATGCCTTACGCCGGCAGCGGCGGTTACATTAATTCGCCAACTTATGGAATTGGTATTCTGGCCCCTGGCGCAGAAGCTATTGTTACATTCCAGGTGAAGGTAACGGCCAACGGCGGTAAGATCTTTAACAATGCTACCATCGATGCCACACAAAACGGTGTTGCCACCATTCAGGCTACCAATACCGTTGAAACAACTGTAACGGTAGATGCGGCATGTAACGTTATTTACCAGGTTACTACAGTAAACCCAGATCCCTATTTTACCGACGGTACTAACCAGGACCCGTATAGTTATCTCAGGACCGTGAACGTTACTCCTCCTGTAAACAATATACCGCCAGGATCACTCCTCGCTACAGGGGTTAATGGTGGCGAACCTCAGTATACACTTCCCGACACAATAAATAATGTTAAACACTTTGGCGCAGGGGGTAGTGGTACAAAGATCGATTTTCTGAAGGGTTGTGCAGCCATCGCGTACGACAGGGATTCAAACAGAATTTATTTTGTAAACAACACCCTTTCAAACAACAACGACAATCCTGTTCCAAACAAGCCATACCTGAGCTATTACGACCGCGATACAGATAAGTTTTACAGGACCAACCAATTTCTAACAACCAATAACAGCTCTGGCTATAACGTAAACCGTATGGGTAAGGGCTCTGACGGTTACTTTTATGCACTTACCTCAAATGCCCGGGAGCTGATCAGGTTTAGCATTTCTCCCGGAAACATCTTCACTATTGACCCCCCAATAGCATTGTCCAATGCGACAACAAACGGTAGCAGAGATATATTCTCAGAAGGCGGAGGTGATCTGTTTGCCGACGGATCTGGTAAATTATACATGATCGCCAACAGCAACAACATGTATAAGATCAACCCGGTTACAAGAGTCGCCCACTTCATGGGAACTGTTTCCAACGGTCCTAATGCAAGCTGGCCAGATTATGAATATTCTCAATCGCTGGCTATCGATGCTAATGGCAATGTATATATCAACGGTAACTTCAGAGATATATACAAGGTTAACCTGCAAACAATGGTGGCTTCAAAAATCAACTCAACTTCACAATACGTATACACAAGCGGCGACTATTCTGCGTGTGGTTTCCCTGTACTGGCCAGCTCTATCATTGCCGATAAATCGTATAAAAACATAAACGGCAGTACAACCGTAAATGGCGGCGATACCGTTGTATATACAATTACTGTAGAGAACATTGGTAACGTAAATGCAGCGGGTGTTTACATGTACGATTACATTCCCCCAAGCACTGTATACTTACCCGGTACTACAAAAATGAATGGGGTTGCAGTAGCTGATGTAGCAGGAGTTATGCCGTTTGCCGTTTCAGGTGGCCGCCTGGTAAAAACCCAGGGAGAAGATGATGGTATTGTAAAACCAGGAGCAGCAAACAGAGCAGTAGTAACCTTTAACGTTGTAACAGAGCCTAATAAACAGGTATGTAACCAGAGCCGTATTACCCTGCTCGATGCCGATGGTAACGTAATGTTCGTAAACTCAAGTGACCCTACAAACGTAGGTCAAACGCCTACCTGTTTCTATTCAGATGGGGTATTGCCTTTGCAAAACCTGAAACTGAAAGGTAGCCTTAATGGCGACAGATCGGTTTTAAACTGGTCAATGATCGGCGATGATAACATAGCGTATTATGATATTGAATACTCTGAAAATGGTTCTGCATTTAAATTTATGGCTAAAGTAGCTGGTAAAGGCCTTAACAGCTCAACCAACACTTACCAGTATACCGATGTTGAACATACTTTCGCTCCTCTTCGTCATTATCGTTTGAAGGTTGTTGAAAAAAGCGGCAACTTCAGCTATTCAGGATTAGTAACGCTGAGCCTTACAGATGTTGAAGTAGCAGCAAAACCTAATCCTTTCGATCGCAGCATCAACGTACGCATCAGTTTAAAAACAAATGAACAGGTTCGTATCAGATTGTTAGATGTGGTTGGAAGACAGGTTTACAGCACAACAGAAAACTTAACTATGGGTGTTAATTCAATCCTCATTAACCTACCTACCAGCCTCAAAAAAGGCATGTATGTGTTGGATGTTAAAGCAGGAGAACAGTCATTCCAGAAAAAACTGTTGAAGCAATAATCAGGTCCTCCGGAAAGTAGAAAAATATAAGGGTCCGAAAGCGGCTTTCTTTTCAGAAAGCTACTTTCGGACCTCTTCTTTTACATGCTCACTACAGCGATATTCCTGCCAGGGGCGCTGTGCTTACTTCGTTTTTATAAATCGCTGCACCGCTGTTTCCTTGCCATCCGATACCTGCAGCAGGTATATTCCCGGCGCCATACCGCTAACATTAACCGTAGCAGTTTGACCGGCGATGTTATTGCTTATTCGCTTTATGTTTTGGCCATTGGCATTCATTAGTTGAATGCTCACCGCTTTATCCTGCCAGCTGGCGGCCAGTGTTATTCGTAATTCGCCTGTAACCGGGTTGGGATATACTGTAATGATTTTCGCCGTTGTATTATCAGCATCCATCTTAATGATGCGTGTGGCGCTGTGCTCATATTTTCCATCCATATCAACGATCTTCATTCTGTAATAAACAAAACCGCTTGTAACGGCCTTCAGATCGTCTTTAAAGCTGTATTCACGGCGAAGGGTACTGTTGTTACCTTCGGTGAATATTACCCCCGCCTCATTGAACGCTGTGCCGTTCAGGCTCTTTTCAACTACAAAATGACTTACATGCTCTTCCACATCGGTGGTCCAGTTCAACACAGCCTGGCTGCCATTCTTCTTTGCCGTAAAAGCACTCAATACCACGGGTAACGTACCATTTACAGGCGCCTGGTACGTAAATGATTTGAACCAGAACGAATACATGCGCTCGGTATCAATATCCCTGTTATCGCTATGACCGCCGGCGCGAACGCGCATTTTATTTTTGTTGAGGTATTGGGCAGTGGCCATTAATTTGGTAGCACTGGTATCGATACCGGAATAATCTTTATTAGGGCCGGAAAACTTTTTACCGGTAAGCGTCAATGTGCTAAGTATATTTTCCAACAGATCGTCTACCGATAATGAAGTGCGCTGCTCGGTAGTATATGTTGTAAGATTGTACAGGGCAACCCATTCATTGATATCATCGTCGCCGTCGATATCAAGCGCAGTAAGGTCCATTGTTGAAATGGTTACGGGCGTACTATCTATGGTGGAATGAAAAGAGATCTCAAATTCGAGCCACCAGTCGCGTTCGCTTTTACCTGCGTTCTTCTTTTCATAGGCAATATGGGGCTGAAAGGCCTTGTTAAAACCAGTGCTGGTAAGATCGATTGTTGATAATTTAACGGCCGAAGAAGAGCGGCCAGCGATCTTTATAAAGCCATTCACATTGGGCGCTACATTGGGGAACTTATAAACGGCGCCATCCTGGCCCTCGCGCCCCTGCACCAATGAAGCATCTTTAAACTCCAGGCCCTGTGCCTGCGTGGTGGAAACAGCGGCCAGCATCATCAACAGGGCCAAAAAGGCATTAAAAGCGAAATACAGCAGTTGTTTGGGTTTTGGGTAAAGCTTACTCATGTGATTAAATTTTGAAATTATACGTGATGACATGCGCACAGGAGCACATACAGGTGCCTGTACGAACACGACTAAAAGCGCCGATCACAGATCAGGTAAACAGTGCAGTAATTCCCCGCAGGGCTGAAACATTGAATTTGATATCGGAAGCAGAGAAAGGAAATGGGATTTAGTTATTCACTAACAGCGGATATAATATGCAGTGGGCAGTATTGGTACTTTTTTAAAAACCCTCCCGTGGAAACGGGACGGCGTTGTTGATCGTACCCTTTAAAATAAACTCTTTATGTTCCTATTTCTTAAGTTCCAGGAACGGGATCTTACGCTTCGACATAAGATCCCGGTTCTTACTTCCTGGTCCGTCCTAAATATCTTTTTTAAGGTACAGGATCCAAGGTGCAAGGCACAAGACCTTGTGCTTTTTTTTAAAACCCTCCCGTAGAAACGGGACGGCGTTGTTGATCGTACCCTTTAAAATAAACTCTTTATATAAACTGCAGCGGCATTGCGCAATGCAGTAGTATGCGAATTGTTAACTGTGGTTAAACTACAGCGCCTGTAACGGGGGCTTCAGATGATTGAATTTCGGTTGAGGTATTCAGATAGGAAGGATGGCAATGAGACAAAAGGTCTCTTGTGATTTTTTAAAAAACCATCCCGTAGAAACGGGACGGTGTTGTTGATCGTACCCTTTAAAATAAACTCTCAAATCTCTTTGTGTACTGCTATCAACGCGTGTTTATTAGCAGGGTACTTTTATACATACATAACACTTATTACACAAACTCAATATGAACCGTTGCTTCCAGCATCACACATTTAAAAATTTCACATTTCAGCTCACACGTCTTTCATTTCTACACACCATCCCCGGTATTATAATACGTAACCGGTTCAATCTGGGTTGGGTAAGCTTACATTGAGCAAACCCCACCGTTACATTTATTTGAAATACAGTTAAATAAATTAGTATTTACATGGCCGCTACGAGCGGTTATTTCGGCCCTTGAAGTAGTATGTGAGAACAAACATGCAGATGTAGTAAGAACCAGTGCAACAATCAGTTGATTGCAAGCTGAATTAACTCTTATACTTATTTGTTTCAAAAGGTACATGCTTGTACAGATACGTTTTTATTGGGACCGGAATAAAGTAATCCACAGGAGGAATTGGGTAACGAGATCAGGTAGTTTTCAAGGAAAATTGGGGCGATAATAATAATCGAAGTAACCGGTACGGGTTCTAACAGGAGATTGGGTGAGATTTTAGATCAGCAACTCTGATCGGTTCACAAATATCCAAACTGGTTCTTGATTATGCAATAGTAATATTACTTTTTTAGATTTTTTTTTACGCTGGGAAAAGTTCGCATAATGGGAATGTTATTAAGTTACGTGTTACTCCCGGCAATCGTCAATCGTGAATCGGCAATGGAGCCTGAATCTTTGAGCCTCGCTTATCGTAAAACGTGAAACGGCAAACGTGAAAGCTGCCATGGCGGAAAGTTCGCCGTTACTCAGCCTCCTGATTATTTCGTCAACTGAATAACTCAATAACTGAACAACTGAATAACTGCCTTTCCCTCTATCAACTCTATAACCTTTATTAACTTTTCAACTCACTAGTCAACTAACCACCCCCAAACAAAAAAGCCACCCGTTAAACGAGTGGCTCTTATATAGTAAAACTATATTAATTAAGCTTTGTACTGAGGTATCAACGTGTTTGCCAAAGCAACCAGCTTCTTAACACCATCATCAGACAAATTACCTTTTTTGAACTCAGCCAGTACATCGGGCAGTTTGTTCTCCATTTCCAACAGGAAGTGCTCTTCAAACTCTTTTACCTTCTTTACCGGTACTTCCTTCAACAAACCCTGTGTACCCAGGTAAATGATTGCTACCTGTTTTTCAACTGTGAAAGGTGAATATTGTGCCTGTTTCAGGATCTCCACGTTACGGGCACCTTTATCGATCACATTCTTTGTAGCCGCATCCAGGTCGCCACCGAATTTAGAGAAGGCTTCCAGCTCGCGGTAAAGGGCCTGGTCGAGCTTCAGCGTACCAGCCACCTTCTTCATTGATTTGATCTGTGCGTTACCACCTACACGGCTTACAGAGATACCTACGTTGATGGCCGGACGAATACCTGAGTTGAACAGGTTCGATTCCAGGAAGATCTGTCCATCGGTGATCGAGATCACGTTTGTAGGAATGTAAGCAGATACGTCACCCGCCTGTGTTTCAATGATAGGTAATGCGGTGAGTGAACCACCACCTTTTACCAGGTGTTTTATTGAATCGGGCAAATCGTTCATGTTCTTTGCCACAGAGTCGTCGTTGATAACTTTCGCAGCACGCTCAAGCAAACGGCTGTGCAGGTAGAATACGTCACCAGGATAAGCTTCACGGCCAGGAGGACGACGAAGCAACAGTGACACCTCACGGTAAGCTACGGCCTGTTTTGACAGATCATCATAAATGATCAGGGCAGGACGTCCGGTATCACGGAAGAATTCACCGATAGCAGCACCGGCAAATGGCGCATAGAACTGTAACGGAGCAGGATCAGAAGCTGATGCAGCTACGATAGTTGTATAAGCCATAGCGCCATTGTCTTCCAAAGTTTTCATCACACCGGCAATGGTTGATGCTTTTTGACCAATGGCAACATATATACAAAATACCGGTTTACCGGCAGCGTAAAATTCTTTCTGGTTGATGATGGTGTCAATTGCAATAGCAGTTTTACCGGTTTGACGGTCACCAATGATCAGCTCACGTTGTCCGCGGCCGATGGGGATCATAGCATCAATCGCTTTCAAACCTGTTTGCAATGGTTCTTTTACCGGCTCACGAAAGATTACACCAGGCGCTTTACGCTCCAGGGGCATTTCATATCTGTCGCCAGTGATGGGACCTTTACCATCGATAGGCTCACCCAATGTATTTACCACACGGCCCAGCATACCTTCGCCTACGTTAAGAGACGCGATCTTACCGGTACGGCGTACTTTAGCGCCTTCTTTAATATCACCGCTTTCACCCATCAATACCACACCCACGTTGTCTTCTTCAAGGTTAAGGGCAATTGCACGTACACCATTCTCAAACTCAACCAGCTCACCAGAACGTACATTATTTAAACCATACACGCGAGCGATACCATCACCCACCTGTAATACAGTACCCACTTCCTCCAGGTCGGCGGCTGCGTTGAAGTTGCTCAATTGCTGACGCAATATCGCAGATATCTCATCGGGTTTTATCTCTACCATATATAACCGTTTATAGTTTTTTTTGTGTGTTAACTATCTTATCTTATAAATAAAATCATTATTCATGAATTGCGTTTTGATCTTGTTCAAATCGTACGCAATACTGGCATCTATAAGCGTATCGCCAATTTCAAGAACAAAACCGCCAATGATATCTTCATCAACAGTAGACTTCAGGTCAATATTACCCAGGTTGGTTTGCTTTTGCACCTGGCCAATGATCTGATTTTTCACATCTTCGGTAACAGGTACAGCTGTAGTAAGCTTTACTGTATGAATACCTTTTTGAAGTTTGTACTGATCTATAAATGCAGAACTAATTTCGGGAAGATATGATTCGCGACCCTTTGTGATCATTAACCGGTTAAAGGAATCAGTGAGTTCACTTATTTTACCTTTAGTTACCGCCAGTACAATCGCTATCTTTTTATCGGCCTTTACTACCGGGCTACGCATCAATGTTAAAAATTCGCGACTTTCCTTACAAACTGCCTGAAGGTACAGCATATCCTTATACACCGATTCCAACTGGTTCGTTTCGTTGGCCAGGTCAATCAAACTTTTTGCATAACGCGCCGCTAAACGAGGGTTTGGCATAATGTGATAATTTGCTAATGTGATAATGTGATAATGGCTCTATTTCCGAGACCTCTAACAATTAGCACACTTCGCTAATTTTAAAACTTTTTATATAAATTCCTGTGTAACTGATAACGCGTGAATGAAATTTGTATTCATTATCACATTATCGAATTATCACATTATCTAATTAAGCTTTACTTCTTCAGCCAGAGTTTTGATATATTTCTCCTGTTGAGATTTATCAGTTAACTCACGACGTAATACTTTTTCAGCTACTTCAATAACCAGTGCACCAACCTGATTTTTTACATCAGTGAGAGCAGCCATTTTCTGTTGCTGAATAGCAGCGTTGGCATCGGTAATGATCTTGTTGGCTTCTACTTTAGCCTGCTCTTTTGCTTCGGCAATGATCTTGTCTTTGGTATCACGTGCCTCTTTCAGCAATTGCGCTCTTTCTTCACGGGCTTTGGCAAGCAGGGCTTCGTTCTCACTTTTCAGTTGAGCCATTTCAGCTTTTACCCTTTCAGCAGTAGCCAGTGAATCGGCAATACCGGTTTCACGCTCTTTCAGTGACTTCAAAATAGGCTTCCAGGCGAATTTTCCCAGAATGATCAAAAGGATCAAAAATGCGATTAAGTTCCACACTAACAAGCCTAATCCGGGGGTAAGTAATTCCATTGTAAATTAATATTTATGGTATTGTATGCTTTTCAAGAGAAAAATACTGCATTCGCCGCCCTTTGCATTGAATGCAGTACTGTTTTTACGTGCGAACCATCTACTAGCGGAATACAGCCAGCAGACCAGCAACCGCAGCCAGAAGGGCAACACCTTCTACGAGGGCCGCAGCCAGGATCATGGTAGCACGAATGTCGTTAGTAGCTTCTGGTTGACGGGCAATTGATTCAACAGCGCCTTTACCAATTTGACCGATACCGATACCGGCACCAATCGCTGCAAGGCTAGCGCCAATTGCACCATAACCAGGCTGAACTTCCAACAGAATAGTCATCAAATTCATGATACGTGTGTATTTATAATTAAAAAAGAGCTAATTCTAAACTTATACTACTACCGGATCTCCGTGTCCTGGTACATCATCATGATCGTGACCACCTTCAAACGCCTGGCCAATAAACACCGCTGTAAGGTTACAGAAAATGTAAGCCTGCAGAAATGCCACCAGGATCTCAATTACGTAAATGAATACGGCCATGGCAATAAAGAACGGTGAAGTTCCATAAGCCAGCACAGTGTTCATGGCGCCAAAAATGAATATCAAACATATGAAAGCCAAAATGATAACGTGACCTGAGATCATATTGGCAAAAAGACGAATGATCAATGCGAAAGGCTTGGTGAAAATACCCATGATCTCCACTGGGATCAAAATTGGTTTTACGCCCAGGGGTACAGGCGGGTTAAAAATGTGTCCCCAGAAATGCTTGTTACTGCTGAACAGGATAACAATAAAAGCTATGATACCCAGTATGGCAGTAAAGGCAATATTACCGGTTACGTTAGCAGAACCTGGTACCAGGCCAATAAGGTTATTGATAAGGATAAAGAAGAAGATGGTGAGCAACAAAGGCATATACTTTTCGTAGCTATGACCCAGGTTAGCTTTGGCCACATCGTCTCTTACAAAAGTGATAACAGGCTCAACCGCATTTTGAAAACCTTTAGGCGCACTGGTGTGGCCATATCCCTTTTTATACTTCCTGGCAATGTTCGTCATGATCAATATCAACAGAATAACTGATAATATAACCTGTGCGGCATTGCGTGTTATGGAGAAGTCGTACACTTTGGCATTTACATCGGGTTTACCATCGGCACCTAAAGCATAAATCTTTTCGTTTGCGTAAACATATTTACCATCTGCACCTTTCAATTCACCCAGTTCTTTATTATGCTCTCTCCAATGATCGGTAACCCACACATAGCCTTCATGCGCTTCGGCACCATGGTGAAATTCTGAAGACATGAAAGAGGTAAACCCTTTTTCAGGAGAGTATAAAATTATCGGCAATGGAATAGAAATGCCATGTCCGTTTATTTCTGCAAAATGGAATTCGTGACCATCAGAAACGTGTTCAATGATCGTTTTGGCAGGATCCAATTTCTTCTCCTCTTTTGCTCCATGTGCTTCTGCCTGATGAACTCCTTCACCAGGTTTATCACCTTCCGGCTGTGCAGACAGTAAAAGTGGAGAAACCAATAAACTCAGGCTGAAAACCGCTACCAATAAGGATTTGACGCTTCTGACCAGCATACCTGTTTTAAATTTTGCGCAAAGATAAGCAGCGGAAAGTCAAAAACACACCAATAATCAAAGTATTTATTCCACAGTCATCCAGTACTGTAGGGAGTTTCGACCGATTTTGACCCAGGCAGGCCAGAACTTCATATTATAATTTCACACATACATATAAAACTATCTAATTCACCCCAAAATAGAGGCTACTCCGCAGTATTTTTAAATAACTTATTAGAGTCAGATTCGTATCAAATCCGGGATTTAATGCGGTCAGGCATTTGTCATTCATATATTTAATGCATACAAAACACACAGTAAACACAAATTTTGCCTGGGTTTGGTCTGCGTTTGGTCTGGGTTTGATG
This sequence comes from Niastella sp. OAS944, assembly GCA_024809215.1. Classification (GTDB taxonomy): domain Bacteria; phylum Bacteroidota; class Bacteroidia; order Chitinophagales; family Chitinophagaceae; genus Niastella. The sequence continues at coordinate 2,708,012 of JANUBW010000001.1, forward strand.
TGTATTTGGTCTGTGCTTAACTGCAATAAGACACGCATAAAACCCGAAGCAGACCCCAAGATCTCCCATCTGACAACAATCACATTAAATAAATTAACATGTATGGGCGAAGGAATGATACTAAACTATTACTTGAAATTTTTAATACCTGCTACTAGGCTGGAATATGTTTCTCAAACTGCATTTGATGAAGTTTGAAATAAAAGCCCTGGTGGGCAATGAGTTCTTCGTGAGTACCCAATTCTTTTATTTCGCCTTTGTCGAGCACTATAATTTTACTGGCCTTGCGAATGGTGCTCAGGCGGTGGGCAATTACAATGGAGGTTCGGCCGGCGATGAGCTTATCGATGGCTTTTTGTATAAGTAGTTCACTTTCAGTGTCTACTGAAGATGTGGCTTCGTCGAGTATTAAGATGGAAGGATTATATAATAAAGCTCTTATGAACGACAGTAATTGACGTTGGCCCAGCGAAAGGCTGCCGCCCCGTTCCATTACATTATAATCATAACCGCCGGGCAGCTGCATTATAAAATCATGCATATCAATCATTTTGGCGGCTGCTATTACCTGTTCCCGCGAAATGGCCGGGTTGCGCAGGGTAATATTATCAAGCACTGAACCCGAAAACAGGAACACATCCTGCAACACCGTGCCTATTTGTTTACGCAGGGCTTCCAATTGGTAATCTTCCACCTTTACATCATCGATCTTTATAGCCCCATGTTGTATATGGTACAAGCGGTTAAGTAAACTTATAATGGAGGTTTTACCACTTCCGGTATGGCCTACAATAGCAACGGTATCGCCGGGTTTTACTTCAAAAGAGATATTCTTTAGCACATACCGGTCGTCTACATAGGCGAACGATACATTTTCAAAGCTGATCTTACCTTTTACAGAGTTGGGGGCAAATGTGCCTTCGGTCTTTATTACATCTTCATTATCCAGCACCTTGAACACGCGTTCACTGGCCACCATACCCATTTGCAGCACATTGAACTTATCGGCAATAACCCGCAACGGGCGGAACAATAAGTTGAGGCAAAGGAAAAAAGAGAACATTTTACCTATCAGTAACCTGCCTGCTTCGGGGTCGTCTTTATATATATCCAACGCATGCGTTGCCGCCCACCAAACCATTAAACCGGTGCCTACCGCCAGCACAATTTCCACAACAGGAAAAAAAACCGAGTATGCGAAAATGGCATTGATGTTTGCGTTGCGATGTTCTTTATTAATTGATCTGAACTTTTTAAACTCTTTATCTTCAGCAGCAAATGCCTGCACAATGGCCATACCGGTTATATGCTCCTGTACAAATGCATTGAGGTTGGCCACAGCATTACGCACTCTGATAAACGATTTGTTTACGCTTTCTTTAAACAAATAAGTTGCTACCAGCAAAATGGGGAACGAGGCCAGGCTAATAAGCGTCAACCGCCAGTCGACCCAAAACATAAAGATGAGCACGGCGATGATCGATAACAGGTCGGCAATGATAGGTATAAGCCCATCGGAAAAAATGTCGTTGATGGCTTCAATATCGTTGATGGTGCGGGTAGTTAAAGTACCAATAGGTGTGGTATCGAACTGCGACAGATTTAGCCCAAGTATTTTCCGGTAAACATTCACCCGCAGGTCTTTCACTACGGTTTGTCCCAGCCAGGCGGTTAAATATGAGAAGTAAAAGCGAAAGGCCGTTTCGAGCAACAGTAAACCAATTTGAATGAGCGTGATGAGGATGATGGTTCTTTCAACGCTTACCTTTTTGGCCATTTCGGTAAGGGATGCGCCATGCTGCACATGTTCATTTATGGTAACCTGAATAAGCCAGGGGCGTATGGGCGAAACAACGGCCAGCAGAATGGCCATTACAACCGAAAGAATGAATTTCGTTTTATAGGGCTTTGCATACTGAAATACCCGCTTCAGTAAGCTAAAATCAAATATCGTTTTCCCCTTGCTATTTCCTGCCATATCGAGTTTGCAAAGATAGGCATAGTTTGTTAGCGATCTGTTACCTATTTGATAAAAGGAAAGGAATACCTATATTTCAAACCGTTAAAATTTTAAATTGTAATCATTCATTAAAACCTTACCAATGACTGCAAAAGACCTGCTGCATAAATATCTTAATTATGCTTATTTGTGGCAAGTGCATACAGAAGACGAGCCATCGAAAATACGGCTGCAGCAATTGAATATTTTGTTCGAAGTTTTTAACATTTCAACAAAAAATGCTGTTCCGTCATCGGCAAACTACCTTTCGGTGGGTACTGACGATATCATGAGCCGTAAAGATTATATAGCTGAGCTAACGGATCTTGAGTACTTCACGTTGGGCGAGTTTTTAAACGACAGGCCATATGCAACCAATAAAGAGGTAGTCAAAATGGCAACCAGTGCAATAGGTGAAATAAAGGAACGCACCATTGAAGGGTTTAAAAACGAGATCCATATTACCTGGTTGTTCAGTAGCCTGTTAGAGTATAGAAGCGATGTTTATCGTTTTACATACCCGCCGAGCGGTATGATGGAGGGATACTCGGTAGGATTATATTATAGCTTTTATCTTCAGGGTAAATTAAGACAAACCATAGAATCAAATATCGAAGAAATTGACGAGGTGTTATGGTTGCTGATAGATCCGCAAAAACGCGATATTCCTTTAACCGAACTCATAAGCAGGTTCAATTATCCTGATGCAGATCTTGATAAACTTGACTTTGACTGGAGAATTGAAAACTATTAAATGATAAAAGCCCCTGACAGGGGCTTTTAACTATAAAATTTGTGCTCTATTACTCACCCATTGATTTGCGATACGCTTTAATGAAAATAGCGCCAAGGTTTTTGTATGGTGGAATATAATCGTCGAACTTTTCTTTGGCGGCGCCGGTAGCGAATTTCTTACTCAGCTCACGCCAGGTACTTATCCAGTCAATATCCTTACCAGCCAGCAGCTTGTCGTTAAGCGAACCAATGATAGGATCATTAACGCTCATGGTACCTACCTGTTTTGAAGATATGATATGCGCATCGGGACAAGCCGTTAACACATCATTCAAATTATTATACCCACCACATGAACCCAGTACAACAATACGGGCGCTTTCGGGCAGTTTATGCAAGGTAGTTGCAAGGTGATAACTATGGCCGCGATGTATAACTATGGTAGGCGTTAAACCGCTTTCCTGCATATATTGAATAAGGTGGTTCTGCGCTTTATCATCGGGGTCATCTTCACCGTACAATGGTTTGTTGGCGAATATCCAAACGGGTTTGCCTTTTGTAGACATGATGGTTGTCCATTCAGATTTTCTTTCATCAATCCTCCATCCTGGTTTGCTACGGAAGTTGGCCATGAAACTTACATATGAGTTTTGACCATCTTTGTCTTCATCGCCATAAAAGAATACCTGCTGAATAACGCGACCACTATCATCCGTTAAGCTTTTATACTCTTTGCCATATATTGAAGGAATACCCAGCAACTCGCTTAGGTTAACTTTCTTTGTTGTGTCGGCCGATTCAAATAAAATGCGCAGCAGGTTGTAAATAACGGTACCTCTTTTATTATTATCCTGTACGTTTTTGGTGTAGCTCACATTTACCTCGTTAACAATAAAAGCAGCCAGTTCTTTATTCTTATCCATAATGCTGCTGTATGAATCGGCTACGTCTACCGCATCTTCGAGATCATTGACCTTACGCGGTTTTTCTAACCCAATCACAAAGGCTTTCATTATAGTTTCCTGGTTCTTCTTATCCATTCTGCCCAAAAAGTCGTTCAGGGTATTATAACCGGCAGCCATTTTAATGAACTTTCTAAAGTAATCGCCATGCACGCTCATTATTAAACTATCGGCACGGGGGTTGGCCATTCGTTGCCAGATGCGTGGGTATACCCCCGATACGTAACTTGAGGTGTAAATTTCATCTTCACCCAACACAGCCAGGTAGTACAATTCCTGCGCGCTTAACCCATCGAGCCGGCGAAAACGAACGGCAGGGTTGGGTACGCCATGCAGCGCATTGATCTCACGAATAAAATACTCCCGTGCCTTGCGCCGCATCATTTCGGTAAGGGTTTGCATTTGATTGGCCGGATCGTTGTAAGGCGGTAATGACCGTTCAACATATTCTATCCTGGTTCTTACCAGCAGGCGGAAATAACTCAGTTCATTGTCTTTAACGCTGTCGATTGCCCCAAGGGTAATTTTACCGCGCATGAGGTTATCGAGGAAGGGGAAATATAATTGTCCGCTTTTACTGGCAGCAATACGGGCAACCAGCTGCACGGCCGAATCGGGGTGATTGCGAATCCGGTCGCTCAGTGCATTCCTGGCCTGGGCATAATCATACACCTTGCGAATATCATAGTTCAATGCCACTTTTATGAGGCTATCGGCATTGTTATAGGCGCCGGGATTTTTAGCCAGTTCGGCCATAATTTGCTCGGGATGCAGGGTGATGTACTTACGCATCAATATGGTACGTGATGTAGCCATGCCCGCATTAGTGTACATATATTCTTTAAGGCAATCGACCAATACTTTGGCTATGCCATATTCATTACTTTCAATAACAGGAGCAAAACTTTTTTGGTATTTGTCGAGCTCAATACACTGGGCAAACGCTTTTATAAGGGCAGGCGCTGCTGAGGCGGAAAAATCGCGGCGGTTAAGGTAAGTTATGTAGCCTTGCAAAAGCAGATCAACGCTACGCAGGTATTTGATCTTTTCCATGCTTTTAAGCGTAGAATCCATTTCTATCTGCATTTGCAGTTCATCTACACCACGTGTAAGGGCATCCATTATTTGCAGGCCAACGGTAGTGTCGGTAGCAATTTTTCCCTGGTTATTTAGCTGATTAACCTTTTTTTGCTGTTTATCAATATTGTTGTGCCATATTTCACGCTCCATGGCAACTTTAAACGAAACGGCCGTTTGCGCAAGAAGGGTTTGACCAACAAGTAAACAAATGACAATAAATGGTATATGTATCCTCATATGCTGCACTTCTGTAAGGGGTAGAGCAAAAATATGACCAAAGGGTTGTATAGGCGAGTTTGATTTTCAACCAGTATACAGCCGGGACCCATATACGCCATTTTGACTGTGGTTCGAGGGGTTATATGAAATACCAGCCGTTTAACTATTTGTTTTTCACTCAATGCCCACCTCGTCAACATTCTGCCATATTAGTAAAACAGTGATTTCAGGCGTAAGGTAGGGAAAAAGGGGGAAAATGGAAATATGGGGAATGGGTTAGCCATTCTTTTGGCTTGAACCTTGAGGCCTTGTGCTGGTTTACAGCAACAGAAATCGTAACTTACAAATAAAGCATAGGATTTACCCTGACATTCAATGCCGTACAATGCCATGTGGCCATATTACCCCAGTTTTATCATTTTCTTAAATTACTGAAAAGCACCTGGATCATATTAACAAATTGTGAACTCAATATTATCATTTACAGGAAAGCCTCATTTATGGTAGGTTTGCCAAAATTTTTATTTTAATGAATGCTAAAGGCAAGATCCTGATTGCAGATGATGAACCGGATATAGTTGAAATTATCAGGTATAATCTCACGAAAGAGGGTTACGAGATAGTAACAGCTACTAATGGGGACGATGCCATTCAAAAAGCTAAATTAAGTCAGCCCGACCTCATCATTCTGGATATAATGATGCCCCGCAAAAATGGGGTTGAAGTTTGCGAAATACTCCGTGGCCAACCGGCATTTAAAGATACCGTAATTGTTTTTTTAACTGCCCTTAGCGACGAAAGCTCACATGTAAAAGGTTTGGAAACCGGCGCCGATGATTACATCAGCAAACCGGTTAGTCCAAAGATCCTTGTAAGCCGTATTCACGCAATGTTTCGCCGCATTAACAAAGAGCCTGAAGAGAAAGTGATCAAGATCGATAACCTCGAAATTGACCCGGTTAAGTTTGAGGCCAAAGTTGATAGCAAAGGGGTGGTATTAGCTAAAAAAGAATTTGAATTACTATACCTGCTGGCATCTAAACCAGGCCGTGTTTTTCTGCGTAACGAGATCTTAAACCAAATTTGGGGTAACGACGTAATTGTAGGCGACCGTACCATCGATGTACATATTCGAAAAATTCGTCAAAAGCTCGGTATCGATTGTATCACTACTGTAAAAGGAGTTGGGTACAAATTCACCATGTAGTAATAAGGTAATGCGATAATTAGCTAATTTGCCAGTAACGATTGGCTTCAACCATATATTAGCAAATTAGCACATTAGCCAATTATCACATTATTCTTCTATGCCTTCAGCCAAAAACCTTTCACCACGACAATTAGCAGCTTTCACAGCCGGCATCATAGCTGTTCCTGTAGCTATTGGTATATTTTTACTTACCCTAAACTGGCAAGTAGGCCTTGGCTCGCTGGTAGTGGTATTTGCCGGTGGCTATTGGTTAATTCTGGTTACCATGGAGCGGTTTATTTACCGTAAAATAAAACTCATTTATAAGCTCATATACCAAACCAAGGCTACCAAAAAAGAGGAAATGTATTTTAAATACATTCTTCCCCAAAAAAGCATTGATGAGGTGCGCGCCGATGTAGAGGAATGGGGCGAACGCCGGATCCATGAAATTGAAATTCTGCAGCAGAACGAAGCTTACCGCAAAGAATTCTTACAAAACCTGGCCCACGAGTTTAAAACACCCATATTTGCCATTCAGGGATATGTTGATACCCTGCTCGATGGCGTAGGTGAAGAAGCCATAAGAAAAAGATTTCTTGAGAATACAGCCAAAAACGTTGACCGGCTGGTGAACCTCATGAACGATCTCGATGAGATCTCCAAGCTGGAACATGGCGAACAGTTACTGGCCAAACAAAACTTCATTATTCAGGACCTTATACGCGAGGTATACGATTCATTATCAATAAAAACGCAGGCAAAAAACATTCGCACCATTCTGAAAAAAGGTTGCGAGGCACCCATCACCGGCTTTGCCGATAAGGAAAAAATTAAACAAGTACTTATTAACCTGGTTGAAAATGCCACCAAATATGGCAAACAGAATGGGAGTATTATAGCTAGTATTTACGATACCGATGATCAGCATGTGCTGGTTGAGATCAGCGATGATGGTATTGGTATTGAGGAAGAACACCTGCCCCGTATTTTTGAGCGCTTCTATCGTACCGATACAGCCCGCAGTCGCGATAAAGGTGGTTCTGGTTTAGGCCTTGCTATTTGCAAACATATTATTGAAGCACATGGCCAAAGTATTCACGTACGCAGCACCCCCGATGTGGGTACCACCATTGGCTTTACCGTAGAGGCCAAACGCGATTAAGAATAATGGGCTAATTGGCTAATATGCTAATGTGCTTCCAGAACCAGTTTACCTCCCTACTAAACAGCTCTCCCTTCGCCTTCTAAATAGAACTATTTAAACATCCCGAATACCGTTCTGGCACTACCTTCCAAGACCACCAACCTCCGTTTCTTTGCATATCCAAATCTGTGAAAATGCTAAGACGAACGGCCCTTATACCCGTGATCCTATTTCTGGCATTTAAAAGCCAGGCACAATGCGATGCCGCCCATACAAGTACACTATCCTATGACACTATTGTAAACGCATTGGGCAATTCACTATATAGTTTCACATTTCCGCAATTTAATCCTACCCTGGGCACCCTGATCGATGTAAAGATCAATACCAAGGTGACGCTTGTTTATAATTTCAGGCTGGAGAACGGGGAAATTAACCCGGTTACCAATTATCGGGTTAAGGTATTTCGAGATGATGAAATTAGCAGCAGTGCGTTGGAAGCCCCCCTGGTTAATTCGTACCAAAAGCAATATGGGTTTTATAGCCTGGCGGGTACTGATGGTATCCCTAATTCTGGCCCGGATTATACGCAACAAGGGCCATTGTACGTTTTGAATCAGAAAGATATCAATTATACGCTGTCCAATACCGCCGATTTCTTTGGTTCTGGTGCAGTTACGTTCGATTATATCACCTCAACCTATTCGGCCGCGCAGGGTAGTATAAATAACAGTTTTGACGGCTCGGCGCAGGATGCGGTAAAATTTAACATAACATATACTTATTGTCCGCAAATTATTCTCGCGGCCGATATAACTTCATTCAAAGCCAGTAAGGTTAATGACGCAGTTATTGACATTAAGTGGATCACTCAAAACGAAAAAAACAATCGCAACTATGAATTACAGAAAAGTACTGACGGGAAAACTTTTAGAGGCGTTGCTCAGTTTGCTGCAACCGCAGCCCAAACCGGCTCCTATAGTTATTCGTACGCGGTTCAACCAACCGACAGCAAGACGATAATTTTTAGAGTTAAACAGGTCGATGGGTCAGGCACTGCAAGGTATTCGGCAGTGAATGCAATAAAGCTCAGTAATAAAACAGGTCCGCAACCTGTCATTTATCCGAACCCCGCCAAAGGCGCTGCCAACCTTTTATTCAGCAATACAAAGCGAAGCAATTGGGAAGTAAGCATATACACTGTAAGCGGTCAATTACTGAAGCGTTATAATTTCAACAATGCGCTCACCGGAAAAATAAATACCACCCAGGAGATAGAAAAAGGTGTTTACATGGTGCAATCGCTAAACAAGACCACACAAGAGCATTTTGTTCAACAACTTCTAATTCAGTAGAACTTTATAATACGCCCTGGTTGTACCGGGGCGTTTTTTATTCCACTTCTACCTTCATTCGTTTATACCTGCCATTAAAATAAATAAGGGAGAACAGGGTTGCCAATACCCCTACCACTGAAAATATAACCACACTGGTGGGGTAAAACTGTATCCAGGTCAATTGCAAACCCGCCAGCTCTTTTGTAAGCATTACCGACATGCTACCCAAATACCCCCACGCATCGGCTATATAGATCAGGAAGCCCACATTACCCGTAATTTTAAATGCCGCTATCAACCGTTCAAAGTAAATACAGTTAAAAGGAATGTAACCCATATACAAACCCAGGCCCGCCAGCTGCATCCATAACACGCCGGGTATAGCGCCGGTCAGGAACAAGGCTGATGAAATGCCCGCAATTAAAAACCCGGCCACAATAACCCAATGAATTAAACGCAGGGCCTTTATATTCTTTCTTACAATCACCAGCAGGCTCATAACCACCAGTACAATCACCGAGGTAATGGTTTCGGTTTTGGTAAAGATGGCGGGCTTTTGACCATAACCCAATTCATTCCACATATTGGCCATAAAATTATCACGTACATCGCGCATAATGGTTAGGAACAGGTAGGTAATAACAACGGCAACTATGCCACCGCCAAATAACCGTAAGAAATTTCGCCGGTCTTCGCGGGTCATGGGTAACCGCATACTTCTCTCCTTTATATCATCATCATCGGGCTGGGGCACCCGTTCTAACAGCAACATAAAAACGACCAATGGCAGAGCAAATACCAAACCGGTAGCAAAACCAAGCCACTGCTCCCCTACGTGCCAGCTATCGCGCAGCCATACTGCCACCGAACGGCTAAAGCCGCCGGCAAATACAAAACTCACGGCCATGGCAGCCCCAATAAAATCGGTTGCCCGCCGCCCTTCGGCATAACTGAAAATAATACCCCACATAAACCCAAGCATAAACCCATTACCAAATAAACATAACATACCCCAGGGCGCCGGCACCCATGCAAAAAGCAGCAAACACAACCAGGCAAGGCCAATAAGTACGGCGCTGGTCTTCCAGCGGCCAAGTCTTTTTAATTCAGAAATAAACCGAATGCCATAAAATTTACTGGCCATATAGCCCAGGCCCTGGCTAATGATAAGTAAGGTTTGGTATTTTATTCCCCAGAAGGACTGTCCTTCGAAAGTGGCCACCGTAAAGGCTTTGCGATAGGCAAATATGCATGCGTAGGTTAAAAAAGCTATGGCGGCAGTATATAAAGCAACCATTATCTGCTTTGTTGAAAAGGCAGGTGCAGCAGGAGTTTTTGTTGACAAACGAATGCAGTTTTAAAGGTTGCTGTGTAAATACGTTTCTATTTGTAAAATAAGGAATTGCAGGCAATGTATATTGTAAAATAAAAAGGGCGAAACTTAAAAAAGCTCCGCCGGTCAACATTAAGAAACTGCTACGATTGTTATTTATGTATAACACACAGCAATAAAACGGACACTAAGATACAAGCTTCATATTAACGATCCCTTAATCCAGTGTGAACAAATGATTACGTCTATGCTCATCCTAATATTGATTCCCAAACACCAGTTGGTAACAATTCCTTCACATAACGCTAACGGGGGCTTAATGATCGTGTAACACTGGGGTCATACTAATATGTGAATTTTGATAAACCCAAACTCAATGGAAAAACGCGCAGTAGATGTGGTTGTAATATCTGATGTACACTTAGGTACATACGGATGTCGTGCAAAAGAACTGGTTGCCTATCTAAAAAGCATCCTGCCTAATATTCTTATCCTCAATGGCGACATAATTGATGGCTGGCAGTTCTCAAAGCGCTACTTCCCTTCATCGCATATGGCTGTAATAAAAGAGGTACTGAACCTTATTATGAAGGGTACCCGTGTTTTTTATATTACAGGCAATCATGATGAGCTGCTGCGCCGTTATAGCGATTTTCAGTTAAGCCATTTTACCCTTACCGATAAACTGGTGCTTGAGATTGATAATAAAATGACCTGGATCTTCCATGGCGATGTATTTGACAATACGACCAAAGGCGGCGCCAAAGTGCTGGCCAAGCTGGGAAGTAACGGTTATGGCGCACTGATACTGTTTAACAGGTTTGTGAATTTTGTATTGAAGGCGTTTGGCCGCGAAAAGCTTTCCATTTCAAAAAATGTAATGGCCGGCGTTAATAAAATGGCCAGGATAGATGCCTTTGAACAAATAGCAGCCGAACTGGCCATTGAAAAACAGTATGACTATGTGATTTGCGGTCATATTCACCAGCCTCAGAAAAGAGTAATAGAAAACGAAAAAGGGAGGGTCACCTATCTTAACTCAGGCGATTGGGTTGAACATTTGACCGCACTCGAATACCGGAACAACGAATGGAACATTTTCGAATACAACGAAAAAGACTTTCCGCAAACGGCCATTGATATACCAGCCAAAGTAAATGTGCTTACAGACGAGATCAGTTTTTACATCAATTCATTAGCAATATAAACGCCCCGGGCAAAAGTAGATCCACAATAAGTATATGAAGATATTTTATGCAATACAGGCTACCGGCAATGGACATATTAGTCGCGCCATGGAGCTGCTCCCCTATTTACAGAAGTATGGGACGGTTGATATCTTTTTAAGTGGCGCCAACAGCACCCTGCCGTTAAATGCGCCCATTAAATATCGCAGCAAGGGCTTAAGCCTCTTTTATACCTGCGATGGTAAGCTCGATTACCGTAAGATCATTAGCCGCATTTCTCCCTTCAGGGTCATGAAAGAGGTGCGCGACCTGCCAGTTGAAAATTACGACCTGGTGATCAATGATTTTGAGTGCATTACTTCACTTGCCTGTGCCCGTAAAAAAGTACCTTCAGTAAACTTTGGCCACCAGGCCAGCTTTGTAAGCGATAAAACGCCCCGGCCTGCAAAGCCAAGCAAAGCAGGTGAATGGATACTGCAGAACTATGCCAAGGCAACTAATTATATTGGACTGCACTTTGAGAGCTATGATGATTTTATTTTTTCGCCCGTAATTAAAGAAGAAATATTACAGGCAGAAGCTACCAATAAAGGTCACATCACTGTTTATCTGCCATCTTATTGCGATAAGGAGCTGATACAATTATTGCAACCTTTTAAAGACCATCGCTTTGAGGTGTTCTCACGCCAGGCTGCACAACCGTATACCATCGATCATATGAACTTTCGCCCGGTAGATGCAAAGGATTTCAACCGCAGCCTTATCAGCTGTCATGGTATTGTATGCGGCGCTGGTTTTGAAACTCCGGCAGAAGCCCTATACCTGAAGAAAAAGATGATAGCCATTCCTATTCAGGGGCAATACGAGCAACAATGTAATGCCGCAGCGCTTAAGAAGCTGGGTGTTATAACGCTCGATAAACTTGATGATGATTTTACCGACACCTTCAATAACTGGGTGAACGATCCTAATACACCCAGCGTTCAATACCGCTACTCAACTGAGGCCATTATTAACATCCTGATATATCGCTGCACTGATCTGAAGTCTCCATTAGACATTCCTTATCCAGACCTTATTTTCAATTAAGCGCGTTCTTCCGTTTTTCCGGGTGCCACCTCTTTAATTAGTAGTGGCACCTTTTTATTTGGGGTTACTGTTAAAAAAAGAGCCGTCACGATAGAAATCGAACGGCGTCAGTCACATGAGAGAAATAAAACTCTCACTTTATAGAGAATCTTAGTAGTATATATTGATTATAAATTCTGAGCAGGATATTCAAAATTCACATTCAGCGAGGATAAGATGCTTAAAGATACTCCCGCAAACGTAAAATTTCATTATTTTTTATAGAATTTTACTTTCTTCTTACAATTTTCAAAAATATACACAGTTACATTTAATTTTTTCCATTAATTCGACCTATTCTTTTATAATCATTTATTTAATATTTTAATAATAGGTCTTTTCCCCGGTTAACAAGGCTGGTCGGTTATAAAAATTGTGCAGTGCTGGCAATGCAGTGAGATATCCGGATCGCCTGTAAACAAGTAGGGCGTATAGGAGGTACTGTACCCGTCGGAATAATTTGGTTAAAGGCACAATACCCGTAAGCAAGCTAACTAGGTTAGTTTATGTAATGGTTACTACAGCTTTAAGCAACTGTTAGTAATTTCTCCCAGGTTAACACAAGGGGTAATTCAGTAATACTCTCAAAACTTAATATTACCTAATTGTTAATTTTTGTATATTAATAGTGAGAATTTTTCCCGTGAGATTGCCTTTGCCCATATTAGTGCTTTTCGCAACTATTGCCCTGCACCCAATTACATCATCGGGTAATACCATTCAATTTGAATTTTGCGGCGAACAGATCACCTTTGATTTCGATAAGACCCTGGCGCCTAACACGCCGGTCCTGAGCACTGAGGCCTCTATAACCGCCTTCTACCAAAGCCTTAACAGAAAGGACTATGATCCAATAATAGATGCCCTGAAAGCTTATAAAGCTAAATTCAAACCAGACGACTGGCTGTTTTACCAACTTATTAGAAAAGCGGCACAGCAGATAAGCCCAAAGGACAATGATTACCACCGGTATACGCTTTACAAATGGTACTTCCTTTGCCGGCTGGGATACGATGCCCGCCTGGCCGTATCAGGTGATTATATCCTTTTTTACATTTACTGTGAAGAAAATACCTATAACATTCCCTACCGCAATTATAATGGCAGACAATATGTGTGTTTGAATTATCACGATTATGGTAATCACATTGATTTTTTAAAGAACCGCTTTTCCATGATCGACCTGCCCGTTCCCGAAGCTCAAAACAGCTTCACTTATAAGATCACTCACCTGCCCGATTTTAAGTCGGCCGATTACAAAGAAAAAGAGCTGCGCTTCACTTATAACGACAATGAGTTTCATTATAAAGTAAAACTGAACAAACAAATACAATCGCTTTTTACCAATTACCCGGTAGTTGATTACGCATTATACCTCAATATTCCGCTTAGCCGCGAAACATATTCTTCGCTGATCCCCTTGCTGAAGAAGAGCATAAAACATATGAGTGTAAAGAATGGCGTAGATTACCTGATGCGGTTTACACGGTATGCATTCTTATTTGAACCCGACAATAAAGCATTTGGCGGCGAAAAACGCCTGTCGCCCGAACAAACCCTATTGTACGATCAAAGCGATTGTGAGGACCGTGTGGCTTTGTTCTATTGCCTGGTAAAAGAGATCTATAACCTGCCAATGATCGTATTAACCTATCCTAAGCATGTAACTATAGCCGTACAGTTTGACAAGCCTGTTGGTAAACCCATTATTTATAATGGAAACAAATATTCCGTTTGTGAGCCTACTCCCCAAAAACAAGACCTGCTGGTAGGGCAGTTACTGCCTGAGTTAAAAAAAGCACCTTACGAGGTTGCTTATGTATATACTCCTCAGAAGAATTAAAAAAGCCGTTCCGGGCGGAACGGCCTCATATCAAGGACATTTTTGATTAAAGGGTATGGACGATCAATTCTAGTGACGGACGGAATGGTGCAAGATAGCTTGTCAATATAATGACACTTTTACAACAAGATTAAGGAACTATGAATTACCAGGTCACTTATTTTACCTTTTCGGTTGTAAGCAATTCTCCACTTTCGCCGTATTTTTCAACACTTGTAATATATCCTTCTTTATCATAATTGTTCCAGCTGCCGCTATAGAAACCATTCTTAAAGTTTCCTTCTTTTTGTATCCGTCCATCTTCATAATAATACTTTGCAGGCCCATCAAACTGCCCGGTGCTATCTAAGGAAAGTTTACTTTTCATTTGACCGTTGCTGTAGTATTCTTTGAAAAAGATGCGCTTATTGTCCTTCGCCACAACGATCTGTGTTATATGGTCGTTGCTGTCAAGCATGATTTGGGTAAGCGTACCCATTTTCTTATTAACATTAAACTCAGTTTTGTAAAAGTCAACGCCACCATATCGTTTTCCAAAAGTAGTATCACTTGCTTTATGCAAAGAGTCGAGCCATTCTTTTTCCGGAGCCCAATATACTTCTATAGCCGAGCGCTTCCTTTCACTATTGCAAGCGAACAAACCGGTAATAACCATACCAATGATCAGTAACAGTTTCTTATTGTTGAACTTCACCTTATGCATATTTATAATTGTGAGCGCAAATTAGTTAAAATAAAAAGCACCCGCCAGTTGGCAGATGCTTTTTATAAAGTATTGATATTAGTATAAAGTCAATTCTTAGAATTTGGTCCAACCTTTCCACCAGGTATCGCCAGTTCCTACAGCACCGCGGTAAGTAACCTGTGTAAAGCCAGCAAGTTTAGAGTTATTAAAGTCAGCTGAACCTAACAGCGGAGAACCTGCTTGTGGAGTATAATCAGGACTACCGGTATGGTTGAATGGATCGGTAAGTTTCACATCAGTAGTTAAGTCCAAGATAGAGTTGCCTGGTGAAGTAGTTCTAAACCAGGTGTCCATGTTGGCCTGAGTCCAACCGGTAGCAGGGTTAGCAAGGGTATACTTTAATGGAGTATTACAACCTGCAATTGTTACATACTGAATTTGCAGACTGTTGTCAGTAGTAATATTAGCATCAACTGCGCGGCCGGTTTGAGCATCGAGCAATAAACCCGTAGGCCAGCCCATGATAACTGAGTTGAAGATTGAAATAGCTGAGTTACGACGAATTTGTGCAGCGTTTTTAAACAATGAGTTACCTACATATGCAGATGTAGCACGGGGTCCTATAAGTGTTACGTTGCTATAGACAGCACTTGTTTGCGGTAAAGGTTTGGTTAAAGGAGAAGGCATAGAAACAGCGCTACCGTTTACGTCATTATCGCTTTCCCAACCATTTGAACCTGAAACGTCGGCAACACTGCTGTCGCGTTGTACAATTACAAACTGTACTTTACCGCTATAACCGTTGTCAGTATCCAAATCATCATCGAGACCTTTGTAAGAAATAAGGTGTGTAAGATTAACAGTACCACCAAAGCACTCGAAAGAGTCATCGTTGGCATAAGATACCTGTACATAATCAATAGTAGTACCGGTTCCCAGTGCATATAAACCAAGACCGTTTAACTCTTTATCAGGCAGGAAGGCATAACCACCATATTCAATACGAACATATTTTAATGAACCGCTGTTGTCGGCATCATCAGTTCCACCAAACAAACCATTACCGCTACCATCGTTGATACCACCTTCAGCTTCACCTAAGCCATAGGTGCCATTATAACTTGCGTTTGTTCTTGCACGGCCCATCAGCACTATACCAGCCCAGTCGCCACGTTGAGGGTTTGCCTGGTCTGAAGTAAAAAGAATTGGTTTATCAGCAGTTCCATTAGCTATGATTTTACAACCGCGGGTAACGATCAATGCACCCCGGCTTGTTTTTTCACCCACAATTTTAGTACCCGGCTCAATTGTAAGGGTAGCGCCATCTGTTACGTAAACCAAACCACGTAAAGTGTAGGTATTTGATGCTTTCAGGGTTCTGTCTGATGAAATTTTTCCAGACAGTATCGTACCTTCTGAAGTACCGCCACCGTTACCGGTGCCATCGCCATCTACTTCAATCTTTCTGCATCCGAATCCAAACAGCAGAAGCCCCCCAAGGATCAATGAAATTGACTTTTTCATATTTAAGAATAATTGATAGTTAGTTTGTATTGTATTTATACGTTTTGTTTAGAAATTATATCCAAAAGTCAGGCTGAATGTAGTTCCGTAAATTCTTTGAACAGCCAACGCATCTTTTGATTTGGTGTATTTACCATCATCGTTAAGATCATGATAGAATCTTGCTTTTTGGTTCAGAATATCGCTTACATTCAACTTCAGCTCACCTTTTTCTTTAATGATCTTTTTACCGATCTGAAAGTCGAGCAACGGACGGGGCGCTTCCCATATAGCGGGAACCTGCTCGTTACCTACGTAAGCAATACGACGACCAATTTGGTTATACAATAAGGTAGAAGTTAAACCCAGTTTCTCCACATCATATTGCAAACCTGCGTTGATGATATAAGGGCTTTGTCCCTGCATTGGCCTGTCGAGTGACTTATTGCCAAATTCAACCCGGTTATGGATGTAAGACAGGTTAGTTGTCAATGTGAGATTCTTCAATGCTTCAACAAAATCAAGTTTTTTGCGCATTTCAAATTCTACACCGTAACCTTTTGCATTATTTGCATTCTGATAGTTGAACGTGTTACTTGAACCAGCACCACTCTGGTTGAAGGCTAACTCAATTGGACTGTCAAAATATTTATAGAATACACCTAAAGTAAACAATTCACCAGCTCTGGGATATATTTCATAACGCAGGTCGGCATTCGAAACTTTTGTTCTTTTCAAAGTTGCTGAACCAAGTACGGTTGCACCCAATTCAAAGTCGTAGAATGCAAAGTTCGACAGTTCACGGAACTCAGGACGGATAACCGTTTGCGAACCTGACAACCTGATATTGGTTGTGGGAGTTAATTTATAAGTGATGTTCAATGCAGGCAGGAAATCCCTTACCTCAGTATGAATATGGCGACTATCACTTTGTTTAACACTACCAACCAGCTGGTCGAAGTTCTCAACACGAACACCCCAAACTACCCGCAGGTCTTTTGTAAAGGAATTATCGAACTGAATATAGCCAGCATTCAGGATGCTGTTGGCCAGGTAACGGTATTGATTACCAGCAAACTCATCAAGTGCCAGCTTTCCTGAAGTAAAGTTCTCTGCAGCAAACAATTGCTCTTCAGGTAAAGTTTTCAGGCTGTTATCGTACAACTTTACAAAGAATGGACGCGAATCATATAAACGATCTTTTACCTGGAAGAAGTAACCGCCTTTTACCGTTTGTTTATTGCCAAACAGTTCAAAGGTTTTAGTAAGATCGCCACCTGCAGTATATATATAGTCAGACAGGTTGCCATAGAATATACTTCCGGCTTTTTGTGACTGACCGGTAGAAATTCTTGCTTCATATAAACCGGTAGCATCATTCATCAGGTACTCTGAACGGCGTTGTGCAGGTACATACTGGTCAAGGATATTAAAGCTGCCAAACCAGTTGAACTTAAGTCCTAAACCAGGCATATTATGCTCACCAAGGATCTGCGTATTGTAAAAAATAGCAGTACGCATGGCCAGCTCTTTTGCCTTAATACTGTCGTTCACTGTTAAATACTCATAACCTGAACGAATTGAAGTATAGTTATTTGAGTTTACGTTAAATAAGTTCTTAACGCTTATTTTATGATTGTTATTAAGATATATAGAGAAGTTGGCCATAGCGCCTAACAATACCTCTTCAGAATATCTTTCGGTGTGGTATAAAAAGTCAGGAGTTGCCTGATCGCCATTTATACTAAAAAACGCGTTATCAAACTTATTGCGCTTTAAAGTTCTGTTATAGGTTACAGCCAGGGTTGCACCTGCTTTTTTACCAAAGATGTTTCCGGTAAGACCACCACTCGCCTGCAAAGAAGCGTTTGGCTGAAAGCCTGTTGTATTAACAGCCCAGTTGTTTGGAAAGTGTGCAGCCAGTTGGCTCTTATCCTGGTCTGATAAATTAGCGAATTTTGACTTGGTAGGTAATCCATCAGGTAACGCGCGGGTTTTGTTATCAAAACCTAACCAGTCGAGGTTGCTGCCTTTATATTTATAAAAGTCGTTACCAATTACGTTTGTATTGAAACCGGTACCTACCTGTATGTTAAAGAAATTTTGTGCAGGAATTTCTTTGGTATTAACCTGTACCAGACCACCAGCCCACTCGCCAGGGTATTCAGGAACGAATGCTTTATTAATAATAATATTATCAATAACAGTAGAAGGGAAGATATCGAAAGAGAAAGTTTTACGGTCAGGCTCAGTGCTGCTTAATAATATACCATTCAGCATAGCCTGGTTGTAACGATCGCTCAAACCACGAACCACCAGGTATTTACCTTCCTGCACACTGGTACCAGGTACACGTTTCAACACTTCACCGGTATTCTTATCGGGCGAGCGGCGAATAGCTTCAGCAGAAACCACAGCTGCTACCGTATTCGTATTTTTTTGGAACTGTATTAAAGAAACGGTTGATTCTTTGCGGGCATTTGAGCGACTGGCTGTAACAGTTACAGTGCCCAAATCTTTTTTAGAAGTTGCTAATGTAATGTCAAGCTCGGTTAACTTACCGGCAGCTACTTCAACCTCATCAATTGTTTTAGCTGCATAACCAACAGCAGAAAACGTTATTGTGTATTTTTTGCCTGAAGATACTGTTAAGGTGAAACGGCCTTCAACGTTTGTAGAAGTACCGCCCTGGCTGCCATCAACCTTTACAGTTACACCTGCCAGTGGTTCATTCTTTTCATTAAGTACTTTTCCGGTAACTTTTCCAGATTGTGCCTTAACACCAAAAGCAGTGAGTAAACAAGCAATTATAAGAACATAGATTTTGCTCACAAATTGTCTTTTTATTTGCGGCAAAAGTATCTGCGTGGCGTTACTGCTATATTACCAGAATGTTAAGGAATTATTAACTGACCGGGGTCAAGCCTTATCTAAAGGGTCCAATGTTACGGGAATGTTACGTGAGTGTTACACCAACATTACGTAATTGTTAAGTTGCTTAAAGTTGGCAGCTTTTCTAAAATTTGGTACGATATCTTATTGCTTAAAACCTAAACTGCAACCTCGCAGTAAACACATTGTCTTTTATATCGCTGGTGTAGCCGGCGAGTGAAGTCTTTTCGTTCTTTACAAAGTCGTACCATAACATCAACCGCACATTCTCACTTATTGAATAATTATAACCTGCGCTTATTGTAGTATACTTAATATTGGTAGCGTTAATATTATTTCCGTCTTTACCAATCTCTTCTTCTTTCACTTCTGTATTGGGATCGTACCAGTCGTATTTAAGCCCTACCTGGTGTTTATTGTTTACAACATTTTGCAGCAGGTAAATAAAGGCGCCATCAAATTTGCGTATATAATAAGGTTCCTGTAATAATGTTGGCGGCGTTTCTGAAGTGCCGGCCGATGCCGTTTGAGTTCCGCGCCAGTATTCAGCTCTTAACTCAGTGGCGCCTTTTTTATGCTTCCACTTTAACTGCATATCGGCGCCATAATATTTACGCGGTGCTTTGCGGCCTATGTTTTCTACTGAAGAATCTACAATAAATACTTTCCTATTGCCTTCATCGGCTATTTCATAAGAGTACTTGGTGTTCTGGAACAACCCGCCGTTGAAATACGATAACCCGCCCGAGATCAGCAACTGACTGTTTAACGGGTAAGGTTTCCAACTTGCACGGGCAATAAAGTCTTTATAAGAATCATACTCCTGAGTAGCGTTCAACCCCTGGCCATTGAAAAAGCCCGCATCTATCTTTAAATAATGTAAGGGATGACCAGGAGGCCGAGGCTCAAAAGATACCATGGCGCCCAAATCGCGTTCAACCTTCATTAATGTTTGCGACATTCTTCCCCGTTCAGGCGATTCGCGGTCTGCGGAGCCCAGGTTCACTTCATAACCAAATGGCCGGGCAAACATACCTGCAGTAAATTGAAGTACCTGCCATTTATTTTCAAATATGCGCCCCCAGATGTCACGTACAAAAACGCCCCGCTCACTGCCATCAAATTGAAAAACGAAGTACAGGGAGATCTGGTCATTGGGGTTCATATGAACATAATCGAGCCTGATGCGGCCCCGCCGCATTGAAAAACGGCTATTGGAATGGGGTGCAAAATCGCCACCGCTGAAACTTTGAATTCCTTTCGACTGCGCAACCTGAAACTGGGGTTGAACATAACCCGTGAAATAGATACGATCGAATTTTTTATACATCTGCAACATACCCTTTCCCAGGTTGGTGGTGGTATCTATCATATCGGTGAGAAACTGGGCTTTAGCCAATTGGGCAGCGCCCAGCAAAAACAACACAACAATTAATTTGCGTAGAACTGAAACCTGGAAACATTGAGAAGGCATTATAGCAGTTTTTTGGGGTGGCAATATTAAGCAATTATTACCTTACCATTAATTCTTCATAACGCGCATTAGGGGTATACTACATCAACAGGTAAACACTGGTATAATATTTTTATTAAGAATTTGAGAATTAAGGGCCTTATGCCTCAGACCATATAGTTATTAGGAAATCAACAGTTTTTTTAACCTTTGGTAATCAGTTCCTTAAACAAAATAACAGCCTTATCCCGGCGAATATTATCTTTGTGTTAAGTAATTATTACCGAGGTGCCCTTTTTTTTATCCTATTGTATTAGTTCTATTTTTGCCACAAATTTTAAGGTAAATGGGCTTAAACTCAATAATGAAGATTTTCATGCCGAAGGATAGGATTTTCTATTCCTTATTTGAACAGGTTGCCCACACTGTGGCCAAAATGGGTAAAGTGATGAAGGAAGTGGTTACCGAACCCGACTTCGACAAAAGAGCTGCATTGATTGCTCAGATTGAAGACCTGGAGCATGTTAATGACGATTTCACCCACAAGATCTTTACTGAGCTCGGCCGGAATTTCATTACCCCCTTCGACCGTGAAGACATTCACTACCTCGCCAGCGCACTGGATGACATTGCCGACTATATTTTCGCATCGGCTAAAAAGATCAATTTCTACAAAGTAAATCCCAACGATCAGGGCATTCAAAAAATGGCCGATCTTATTGATCAGGGTTGCGAGCAAATAAAAAATGCCGTATTGCAATTACGCGATATGCGTGATATGCGCCAGATCACCGATGCACTTGTTAAAGTGAACAGCATCGAGAACCAGGCCGATGATATCTTTGATATGAGCATCGACCGCCTTTTTGAAACCGAACCAGATGCAAAAGAGGTGATCAAAAAGCGGGAAATTTACCAGGTAATGGAAATTGTAACCGATAAATGTGAAGATGCCGGTAACGTTATCGAATCTATCATTATTAAATACGCGTAACAGACAGGCCCTGTTTTTTACCTAACCGCTGCGCAATGCTTACATTATTAGTTGTAATTATTATACTCGGACTGGCTTTCGATTTGATCAATGGTTTTCACGACGCTGCCAACTCTATAGCCACAGTTGTTTCAACCAAGGTACTCACTCCTTTTCAGGCGGTAGTTTGGGCAGCCATGTTCAACTTCATAGCCTTTTGGATATTTGACCTGAAAGTAGCCAACACTGTTGCCAAAACCGTACACAGCGATTCCATTAACTTATATGTAATTATGGCCGGCCTTATAGCCGCCATTTTCTGGAACCTGCTCACCTGGTGGTTTGGTATTCCTTCCAGTTCAAGCCATACGCTTATTGGTGGTTTTGCCGGGGCTGCCGTTGCTCACGCACACAGCTTTGATGTTATAAACCAGGGAACCATCTTTACTATCATGCTGTTCATTGTACTGGCGCCCTTTATTGGTATGCTGGTAGCATTTATAATAACGGTCATAATAGTCAACCTCTGCCGAAAGGCCAATCCCTACCAGGCAGATAAATGGTTCCGCCGTTTACAGTTGATATCTTCCGCCGCCTTTAGCTTGGGCCACGGTGGTAGCGACTCTCAAAAAGTTATCGGTATCATTACTGCTTCGATGGTGGTATTTGGCGCCTGGATGACAAAACACGGTATGCCTGTTCCCAAATGGGCCCACATACAGGAAGTAATAGACGCCAAGGGGCATAGCACCTATGCCCATGTGCCCGACTGGATACCCATTACCTGTTACCTGTGTATTGGCTTAGGAACCATGATGGGTGGCTGGCGTATTATTAAAACCATGGGAACCAAGATCACCAAGGTTACTCCACTTGAAGGGGTAGCTGCCGAAACCGCCGGCGCCATTACGCTCTATGGCGTTTCGCAAGGACTGGGCGTACCCGTGAGTACCACGCATACCATTGTAGGCTCTATTATGGGTGTGGGTATGACCAAACGTTTATCGGCCGTACGCTGGGGCGTTTCTATTAACCTCCTATGGGCATGGATACTTACCATTCCTGTAAGTGGTTTGCTTGCCGCACTTGTATATTATGTTTTGAAGCTAATTGATCCTGCCGCAGCCAATTAATATATTTATATTATAAAAAAGGGAGTATGATATTAATTGTCATACTCCCTTTTTTATGACTGCTTCTTAGCAATTTTCACAGTAAGCATACGATTGCAACGCTCTCTTTCTACTTTGGTTTTTGAAATCCAACCGATTTTTTGCTACTTTGGCATAATTTACGAAGCCTTAGAGCTTTGCTTTGAATATAAACAATAGTTGACATGAAAGGAATCATCTTAGCCGGTGGCTCAGGCACACGGTTGCACCCAATTACATATGCTATCAGTAAACAGATCATGCCTATTTATGATAAGCCCATGATCTATTATCCGCTGTCGACATTAATGCTGGCGGGAATTCAGGATATTTTGATCATTTCAACTCCACACGATCTTCCCCAGTTTAAAAGATTATTGGGCGATGGCTCAAAAGTAGGTTTACGTTTCACCTATGCCGAACAGGCAGTTCCCAACGGGCTGGCACAGGCATTTGTAATTGGCGCCGACTTTATTGGTAACGATAATGTAGCCCTTGTTTTGGGTGACAATATATTTTATGGCTCAGGCCTGGGCGAACAACTGTCTAAGAACAATAAACCCGATGGAGGCATTGTTTATGCTTATCATGTAAGCGATCCCGAGCGATATGGTGTGGTAGAATTTGATAAGAGCAACAAAGTTATTTCAATAGAAGAAAAACCAACCCAGCCCAAAAGCAGCTTTGCCGTGCCAGGTTTGTATTTTTATGATAATGAGGTGGTAAAAATTGCCCGCGACCTGAAACCAAGCCCCCGTGGTGAATATGAAATTACCGATGTAAATAAAGAATATCTTCGCAGGGGGAAGCTCAAAGTTTCCATTCTCGACAGAGGAACCGCCTGGTTAGATACCGGCACCTTCGATTCCCTGATGCAGGCTTCTCAATTTGTGCAGGTAATTGAACAAAGACAAGGCATAAAAATCGCTTGTATTGAGGAAATTGCTTATCGCAAAGGCTTTATCACAAAAGAACAAATGATAACCGTAGCCCAACCATTATTAAAAAGTGGTTATGGACAATATCTTATGAATGTGCTGAAAGAAAACCAATAGGCAATAGAATAGGCAACGGGCAATAAACAATAGGCAATTGACAATAGACAAAAATAATTTATTATAAGTGAGG
The DNA here is from genome assembly GCA_024809215.1 of Niastella sp. OAS944. Classification (GTDB taxonomy): domain Bacteria; phylum Bacteroidota; class Bacteroidia; order Chitinophagales; family Chitinophagaceae; genus Niastella. Next base: position 2,731,956 of record JANUBW010000001.1, read on the forward strand.
TTTTTGTCTTATAGCGCGTCATGGAAAATAGACCGCATTTGCCAATTGCATATTGCCAATTGATTTTTCTTGCCAATTGCAAATTGCCAATTGCAAATTGATTCAAGAACATTCACGATCTAAAATAAAACGATACAATGAGCAAAATTCTGGTTACAGGCGGATGTGGTTATATTGGATCTCACACCATTGTTGACCTGATAGAAAATGGCTTTGAAGTAATTTCTGTCGATGATAACTCCCGGTCAACACCCCGCATTTTAGAAGGAATTGAAAAAATTACGGGTAAAAAAATAAAGAACTATAAGGTAGACCTGTGCGATTTTGACGACACTTTTGCCATCTTCCAGGAAAATACCGACATCACTGGTATCATTCATTTTGCTGCATATAAAGCAGTAGGTGAATCGGTAGAACAACCTTTACTGTACTTTGAAAACAACATGTTTTCGCTGATCAATCTGCTGAAATGTGTAGCGGAATTCAACATTCCCCATTTTGTTTTCTCATCATCCTGTACGGTATATGGCAATCCCGATAAAATTCCCGTAACGGAAGCTACGCCACCCAAACCGGCCGAATCGCCGTACGGGTATACCAAACAAATGGGCGAGCAGATCATCAACGAATTTTCAAAGGCCAACCCGTCAAAATGCATTCTGTTACGTTATTTTAACCCGGTAGGCGCCCACCCTTCTATACTTATAGGAGAATTGCCTATTGGTAAACCCGCCAACCTGGTACCCGCCATTACCCAAACAGCTATTGGCAAAATACCAGTAATGAATGTGCATGGCGACGATTACCCAACCCGCGATGGCTCATGTATTCGCGATTATATTCATGTATGCGATATTGCCCACGCACATACGCTGGCCATTAAATATTTACAGGATGGCAAAAGCACCCAGCGCTGCGAGGTGTTTAACCTGGGCTCAGGCAACGGCGTTTCGGTACTGGAAGCCATTAAAACCTTTGAAAAAGTGAGCAATGTAAAACTCAATTACGTAATAGGACCCCGCCGCAGTGGCGACGTAATTGCCATTTACGCCAATAACGACCACGCCCGCAATACCCTGGGCTGGGAAACAAAATATAATCTCGACGATATGATGGCTACCGCCTGGAAATGGGAGCAACGCCTTAAAGCCGATGCCAGTTTTTACCAGAGCAAGCCAGCCGATCTGAATTAATGGTCTAAATAGCTTAAAAAGCAGGAAAGTCTGAAAGAATACCAGTATATGGCAAAATTCTTTCAGACTTTCTGGCTTTTCTGAAGTTCTTACTTTTCCAACTTATGTTTTTGGCTTTACTTTGCACCACCAAATTTTTTTAAATGCTGAAAGAAATACAGGTAACCGGACAAAAAGATACCCGCAGCGGTTTTGGCGATGGTATTGTGGAAGCAGCCCGTAAGAATTCGAATATAGTAGCATTAACAGCCGACCTGGCTGGTTCAATGAAACTGAACCAGTTCATGAAGGAGTTTCCCGAGCGCTATGTTCAGGTGGGTATTGCCGAAGCTAATATGATAGGTATTGCCGCCGGTTTAACGATTGGAGGAAAAATTCCTTACACTACCACCTTTGCCAACTTTTCTACTGGCCGTGTTTACGACCAGATCCGTCAGTCAGTTGCCTATTCTGGAAAAAATGTAAAGATCTGTGCTTCACACGCCGGTTTAACCCTGGGTGAAGATGGTGCTACACACCAGATCCTTGAAGATATAGGCTTAATGAAAATGTTGCCTGGTATGACAGTGATCGTTCCCTGCGATTACAACCAAACCAAGGCTGCTACCATTGCAGTTGCTGAATATGTTGGCCCTGTATACCTGCGTTTTGGCCGCCCATCATGGCCCATTTTTACAGCTGCCGATCAAAAATTTGAAATAGGTAAAGCACAATTCTTTAGCGAAGGAACCGATGTTTCCATCTTCGCATGCGGTCACATGGTATGGAAAGCCATTGAAGCTGGCCGTATATTGGAAGAACAAGGCCTTAGCGTTGAAGTGGTGAACATTCACACCATTAAACCGCTCGATACCGAAGCGATACTGAAATCAATTCGCAAAACCCGTTGCGCTGTTACGGTTGAAGAACATAATATCATTGGTGGTTTAGGCGATGCTATTGCACAAACTGCATCTAAAAACTTCCCTATTCCCATTGAGTATATTGGTACCAACGATACTTTTGGCGAAAGCGGAACACCATTGCAACTGCTGAAGAAATACGGTTTGGATACACCAAACATCGTTGAAGCAGCCAAAAAAGTTATTGCAAGAAAAGGATAATTAAAATAGCTGGTGGCTAGTAGAAAGTGGCTAGTGGGGAACTCCCTTAAATGCTACTTTCTACCGGCCATTTTTAATTTACGATTGCTCATCAGCTATTCCTATCCCCCACTCCCCCACTCGCTATTCTGCAAATAATCTACTCTTTGCTTTGGTAAAAGTGAGCTCGTCATTATCGAAATACTTTATTACAAACAATGGTGCGGCCTGTTTACCCAATTCTCCATTCTTCCCTTTCTTTGCCGGTTTCAGAAACATACGCACAACTACTAGTACTGTTCCAATGGATGTAAAGGCAAAAAAACCTTTCATGCTCCACAATGAAACTCCGAATATCGACAACACGGCTGCCACCAGTAAATAAACGATAAGAGATACAGCAAACCCAATCCCAATTAATACCAGTAAGCCTTTAAGGAACCCCCGCTCAATAACAATTTGAAAACTCCGGGCTTTTGAAGCTGTTTTCTCTAACAAATTAACAGCCTTTGCATATTTGCAATAACCGGCAGTTTCCTCTTCGGAACGGCCGTTTTCGCGCAAATAGGTTTCAAAAGAATATATCTTTCCATGTTCGCTTTCGCTGATAAAGCCTTTCGACTGCTTTTGCATTAGCTGTCTTACAAATTCGACAAAAGCTTTTTCAGCGCCTTTCATATAGAAAAAAGGATCATCTCTTTCTTCGCCAGGCATAGGTTGCGGATATTTCATAAAACAGGGTTTAAACGTACAATGGTACTAATTTAGGTGCGATATTTAACAGCTTTATTAACACAATAAACTTTTTAATATACTTCCTAAACGCCTGATCATTACCTTATCATAATATATTTGTTGAGGCGTTTAAACTAAACACATTGGGCAGGTTCCAATATTTATTCACAGAAAACAGCTAACCTATGTCGGTGACCATGCAAGACAGTGAATTGCTGATGCAATTCCGCGATCCGGCCACTAAAGAAAAAGCCTATACGGCTATAATCCGTAAATACCAGGAAAGACTATACTGGCATATCCGTCGTATGGTGGTTGAACACGAAGACGCGAACGACGTATTACAGAATGTTTTTATCAGGGTATGGAATGGACTGGAGAATTTTAGGGAAGACAGCCAGTTGTATACCTGGTTGTATCGCATCGCTACCAATGAATGCCTCACTTACCTGGAGCAGCAGAAAAAAAGAAGCTCCGTATCGCTAAGTGATGTGGAAAGCGGACTGGAGAACAAGATCAAGGCCGATAAACATTTCGACCCTAATAAACTGGAATGGAAATTACAACTGGCTATCCAGCAATTACCTGAAAAACAAAGGGTTGTATTTTCTTTGCGGTACTATGATGAAATGCCATACGAGGAAATGAGTCAGGTGCTGGAAACCTCAGAAGGAGCGTTGAAAGCCTCCTATCACCATGCGGTCAAAAAAATTGAGGATTATATCCTTAATCATTAAACTTTAATTAACAAATTACGTCTCAGTTGGTGCAATGGAAAACAGGAACAACATATTAAAAGAATTGAGGGAAATAAGCCCGGTGGTAGCTGACATCAGTGGCCAGGCCCCCTACACTGTGCCCGCCGGGTACTTTGAAGGGTTGGCAAACCAGATATTACAGCTGGCGAAAGCCGATGAAACCTCTTCTGTTTTGCCAAAAGCAACCAATCCTTACGAGGTACCGCAAGGTTATTTTGAGGGGTTGGCTAATAATATACTGCAACGGGTAAAAGGGGAAGAAGCATCGCTTTCTCCTGTTTTACAACAAGCTAATAACAATCCTTATGAAGTACCGCAAGGTTACTTTGAAGGTTTGGCCGATAATATTCTGCAACGTGTAAAAGGGGAAGAAGTATCGCTTTCTTCGGCCCTACAACAAGCTAACAATAATCCTTACCAGGTACCGCAGGGATATTTCGATAGTTTACCCGAAACCATTCTTAACCGGGTTAAGGCAACAGCTACAGATAGCGCTCATGAAGAGCTTGAAATATTATCACCACTGCTTAGCCAGTTAGGCAAGAAGATGCCTTTTAGCACACCAGCTGGTTATTTTAATGAGGTAAGCGAGCACGCTGTTGCAGGCGCACAGGCTATTGACTTTGTGAACATAGAGCTTGAAAATCTGTCGCCATTGATGCAGGGGCTTAAAAGAATAATGGTGTATGAAGTACCGGCCGGCTATTTCAATCAGTTGCCTGGTGAGGTAATGAAAGCCATTAAAGCAGAACAACCGGCTAAGGTGGTATCAATGAGCTTTACCCGCCGCGTATTACGGTATGCTGCAGCCGCAGTGGTAGCTGGTCTTATAGTAACTGCAGGATGGATGTTTTTAGGTAAGGGCCGCGTGGTTATGCCAGATGGACCCACTCCTGAATTAGCCTATAAGCTCGATAGCCTTAGTGATGAAACCTTGCAAAAGTACCTCGAGAACCAAACATCCTCGCCGGCAGAAACAGCAGCTCTTGCTTCAACAACAGCTGAAGAGCTCGATGCCAATGACATGAAGGATATGCTGGCCGATGTAACTGATGAAGACCTGCAGGTGTACCTCGAAAAGTACAGCACTTTAAAAAACATTCAAACGAATTAATTAAGCCATGAAACGAATTCTACTCATATTGTTGATAGCGCTTGGTGCATCGGTTGTTACCGTTGCCCAGGATGATGATGGAAAAGAAGGCGCAGGAAGCCGCATTGAAGCGTTGAAGATCGCTTATCTCACTAAAAAATTAAACCTCAGCACCGATGAAGCACAGAAGTTCTGGCCCATATACAACCAGTATGTAGGTGAGATCAGAAAAACCAGGATAGATGCTCGTCACAACAAAGAAGGTGAAATTAACACAGAAGAAAAGATCTTAAACATTCGTAAGAAGTATAACGGCGAATTTGGTAAGGCCCTTACTTCTGAAAAAGTAAATACATTTTTCAAGGCCGAGAAGGAATTCGGTACCGGCGTACAAAAAGAGTTGATGGAACGCCGCATGCAACGCATGGAGAATCGAAAACAACCTTTCCGGAATAATTGATTAAACTAGGTGTTTTTCATAGGTTAGCAATGGCCGGTCCTTTCCAGGGCAGGCCTTTTTTGTCAATTGGCAATCTGCAATTGGCAAGGTCGGCTGTATTTTGAAATGACATAATAAAATCAGCATTCTAAAAGTGCGGAGTCTATTGCCTATTGCCTATTGTCCATTGCCTATTGATTAAAACTCCCAGGTTGGATTTTTGACGTCATGGTAAAATAAAAACCTCCACTTCTCTTTTTCACCCTTTTCCCACCATTCCTGCCGTAACTCCATACACTTCTTACCATCATAATCGTACTTGGCTATAAAGCGGCTGCGCATTTGCTGTAGTTGCGGTGCATCGTCGCCACCAAAGAATACCGTTTCACCGCCATCAACAATCCAAAACACCTGGTGAAACTTGCTATGTGCCCCGGTTATTTCGTATTTAATATAACCGTCAATAACACCATTGCCATTAAGCCAGGTTACCTGTGGTGCGTTCTTTAAAATGTCAAGTTCTTCAGGTATATATGAAGGAAACCCCTTTTCGTATACATAATCCATTTCCTGTTTCTGTATATAATAGCGGGCTTGCGGAAAGCTTAGCTGCCGGTTTTCACCAGTGCCCATGGCCACGCCACCAGCATGGTCTTTATGCAAATGCGACATTAATACCTTGGTAATTTCACCGGGATTAATGCCATTCTCCATCAAATTCTGATGTAATTGCAACTGGCCATTCGCATTGGAAAAACCCAGTCCGGTATCTATAAGCAATACATCGTCGGAAGTAATAACAACAAAGGGTTGAATTTCTACCAGTAAACTCCCAACGGGGCGTGCCTGCAGATCATCTGTATCAGTATCGAAAGGAACAAACTGTTTCGTTTTATCTATCGTAAACGTGCCTTCACTCAGCGGAATAACTTTCATTTTTATTCATTTTAAATCCATATGGCACATGCATTCATTAAGCATATTATCTCATTAGCAAATTATCACATTATCTCAATACCATTTGACGGTCGGCATCGAGCCTTATTAATATGAACAGCATGGTTGTAAAGGTAATCAATGAAGTACCCCCATAGCTTATAAATGGTAAAGGAATACCAATTACAGGCGCCAAACCAATGGTCATACAAATATTGATGGCAATATGGAAAAAGAATACAGAGGCTACCCCATAGGCATAACAGCGACTGAATACACTTCGCTGTCGCTCTGCTATATTAACAATGCGCAATAGTAAAAAGATGTAAATACCCAACACAGCCAAACTACCCAAAAAGCCAAAGCCTTCGCCAATAGTACAAAATATAAAGTCGGTACTTTGCTCAGGCACAAAATCGAACCTGGTTTGGGTACCTTTCAAAAATCCACGGCCTATAAAGCCGCCCGAACCAATTGCGATCTTACTTTGGCGTACGTTATAATCGGTATCTTTTTTAACAGCTACCGGTTCATCTCCCTCTACCGTATTCAATTTGGCGTAAGGGTTTTCGCGGCCAATGAGCGAGAATATGCGTTCTACCTGGTAACCTTTTAAAACATGGGTAAATATAAATGGTACCGCAAAGCGTTGTACGCCCACGCAACTTGCCCATACCACTGCAACAATAATTATAAGTTCGCGACGCTGGCGGGTAATACGCCAGCCGAAATAAATAGCAACAATGGCAATGGCGGTTAACACAATAGCCAGCACGTTTTTATCAACCAGCAGCGTGGCAACCACCAATACCGCCAGTGAAAAACCTATTACCAGGTAACCGGCAGGCAAACCTTCGCGAAACATCACAAGAAAGAAGGCGAAGAACACCAACGCCAAACCTGTTTCATGTTGCGCAATAGTGATGAGGGCAGGCAGCACCAATATACCAGCCGCCATGAGGTGTGAACTGGTTTTATTAAAATCTGTTTCAACCCGCGACAGGTATTTGGCAAGGGCCAGGCATACAAACAGCTTCATTAATTCGGCGGGTTGTAAGTTAAAGCCGCCTAATTTAATAATAGATTCCGTTCCCTTGATATTGGTATGAAATGGAAATACCAGCAGCATGAGCAGTATACCGAACGCATACCAGATATTAGCTGTGGCAGTAAAGAATTTACTATCGGTGAGCAGAATGAATAAACCGATCAACAGCGAGGCAGCAAAAAAGATCAGCTGCTTGCTGTAATTTGTTTTAAAATTCAGAAAACTGCGCAGTACATCGTCCCCTTCGTGATAGGTTACTGAGAAAATACTCATTAACCCGATCGCAACCAGGAGTAAATAGAGCCAGATAAGGGTTGAATCAACCCCTTTCGAGATGGTAGGATTACGCTGGTTGTTCATGGATTTCTTTTATCGGTCGTGGATCGTTTTGCATATAAATTCTTATTGATCATCTGGTCCTTCTCTGCATGTTTCACACCAGCAACCGGAGCAGGCAACACGGCAGTTTTTTTACCGCCATGGGGCATGTACTTTTTGATGTAGTTGCTGTCTTTGGTTATGTTAAACCATTTCCAGGCACGAATAGAATCGGTTTTATACTGTAACCGGTTAAGGTATTCAGGCATAATGTTGGCTTCGGATATCCGTTTAACATCGGGCATTCTTTCGGCCCTGATGCTATCGGTAAGATATTTCTCCACCAGGAACGAGCCAATGGGAGCCGCCCAGGTAGCGCCAAAACCACCGTTCTGTACAACTACCGCCACACAGATCTTGGGATCTTCACGCGGAGCAAAACAAACGAACATGGAGTTATCTTTCAGCTGTATCACTTTGCCATCGAGCACTGTTTTGTTTTCGGCTGTACCTGTTTTAGCACAAATACTAATGCCAGGTATACGCGCCACTTTTGCAGTACCGTTCTCAACCACATCCTGCATACCTTCCTGTACAATATCAAATACATCGTTAGGGATGTGGGTCAAGACCTCGTGCTTTTGACGGTATTTCTTCATTACCGTATCCTGCCCGGTCTCGTTCTCAATACTCTTTACAAAGTGTGGAATGTAATAATATCCTTTGTTGGCAATAATGGCCATGGAGTTGGCCATTTGCAATGGAGTAACTGTTAGTTTATCCTGGCCAATACCAAGGGTTACCATGGTACAGGAGTTCCACGAACGGCGATACTCTTTATCGTACTGCGTAGTATCGGGTACGTTGGCGCCGTCTTCACTTGGCAGGTCAATACCAACACGATGGCCCAAACCAAACGCATGCATGTATTCTGTCCATTTAACCAAACCGGTGCGTGAACTATGGTATGCGGGGTTATCAACTGTTTTTCTAAATACATCGGAGAAGAAGGAGTTGCACGACCAGGCTATTGATAACCGCAGGTTGGCTGAGTGGCCCTGCCAGTGCTCGGTACAACGCACCACTTTGTTACAACCATAGTAAGCGCCGGTACAACCAATGCCGCTATTCTGATTAATAACCCCTTCATCGAGCGCAATCAATGCACCAATTGGTTTATAGGTTGAGCCCGGTGGGTATTGTCCTTTAATAGCGCGGTTGAGCAATGGAGCCGATACATCGAGCACCATGCTGGCATAGTTCTTTTGCTTGTTAGGACCCGTTAAGCTGTTTGGGTTGAAGTTGGGGCCCGAAGCCATGGCCAGTATACCACCTGTTTTAGGATCAAGTGCTACCACAGCGCCCATTTTACCACTAATGAGTTTTTCGGCCAGCTGTTGCAGTTCTATATCAATATATGTATTCAGGTTACGGCCACGTACAGCGGGTGTATCGTAGCGCCCTTTTTCGTAGTTACCAACCAGGCGGTTCTTGTTGTCTTTTAGCAAAAATTCAACACCGCGTTGTCCCATCAATACTCTTTCGTAATAAGCTTCCAAACCGTTACGGCCCACATAGTCGCCCATATGGTAGTAACCGCCGCTACGTTTAATGATGCCTGAATCGGCCTCGCCAATGTAACCCATAATATGCGCTGCCGCATTAAAGGGGTACACCCTAACCGGACGTTCTACCAGCGCAAAACCCGGGAATTTCCACAGGTTCTCATCGAGCCGGGCCTGCAGCAGCGGTTCCAACAAGTCTTCAAAGATAGAAGGGCGGTAAGGGCCGTTTTTTATACGTGCTTCAATAATACGTTTTCTATACTCGGCGGTATCTATGCCCAATATTTCACAAAGGCCAAACGTGTCGGTCTTCCTTGCCTCATTGGGCACTACCACCAGGTCGTACATGATGGTGTTATTTAAGATAGGCCGGTTCTTCCGGTCGTATATGATACCCCGGTCGGGATATTTTACCTTGGGAAACACCGCATTATCCATGGCCAATTGTTTGTATTTGCCCTGAATAACCTGAAGGTTAAATAGCTGAACTATGATAATGAGGAAGAGTCCAAGGAATATCAGGCGAATTATATTACTTCTTGACTGGTTAAATACAGACATAGGACTTAAAGTACATTACTGCACTACTAATTACCAAAGAAAAATTGATTAATTTATTGTATGCGAAGTTAAATCTTTTTAACCTTCGGCTTTTAAGCAGTATTTGTTCTGAACTTTTCCTTTCTAAAGAACAACAGCTCGGTAATGAGCACCAGCATTAAGCTGATACCCGATGTGGCCAGCACTTTTCCAAGAAAGAACAGAAACGATCCAAATTGCAACCATTCAAGCAATACGAGATAGATGTGGTGTACAAGGGTTAAAACAAGTACATAAACGGCATAAGGGGCCCAACCCATGCTAACCGGGGAGGGTGATTTATAGTTTAACTCGGCACCTTCCTGCGGAATAAGGATGTTTACAACGAACCCACGCAGGTAGGCGATCATTACACAGGCGGCGGCATGTAAACCGGGCGTTTGTGTAAAGTAATCTAACGTTAAACCGAACAAAAAGCTTACCAACATGAGGCTCATGCGGCCCATGGTAAATGGCAGCCAAAGAACATACAGGTAATAAATGTAAGGCACTACAAACTCGTGCAAAGGACGAATCTGGAACAATACATAATACTGTACCAGAATGAACAATACAAAACGCACCGTATTACGAACCAGATCACTCATTGGTTTATTTTATTTGTTTCTTCTTCCAGCTTTGCCTGCTCATCTTTCAGCATATTTTCTACCACCGAAACATACTGCACATTAAAAAAGTTAGTGGCTGGCTTTATTCGTAAGGTATAAAAGCTGCTCGATTTGTCGTCAACAACATCCATTATTGTACCAATCAATACACCCGGCGGGAAATAGGAGGCGTATGAACTGGTAACAATTGAATCGCCTTTTGCTATTGGTGCGCTTTTGGGTATATGTTTTAGGGTAACAAACAAAGGGCTGGTTCCATCCCAGGAAACCTGACCTGTTTCCCCTGTTTTTTTAAGGCTGGCACTGATCTTTGTTTGGCGATGTAACAAGCTCATTACCACTGCATAATTGCTGCTGGTATTGATCACCACCCCTACTACGCCCTGTGAGCTGATAACCCCCATATTTTTTTGTACACCCTGGTTTGAGCCCCTGTTAATGGTAAGGGTGTTATTGGGTAGGCTAACTGAGTTATTTACCACGCGTGCGTCGCGCCATTTGTATTTTCTAAAATGACCCAGGGTATCGTAAGGCACGGTATCCTGCACTGTTCTTTGTGAAGTATCGGGCCGGGTGAAGTTGGAAAACAAAGCGTTACGAAGCTCGGTGTTTTCCTTGGCCAACTGGTCGTTGGTCGATTTCAAATGAAAGTAATTGGTAACGTTGCTGTATTTGCCACCAATATTGCCTGTTAATTCGTTGGCTACGCCCGAAAAAACAGCTTCATGAAACTTATTATAATGAAATAAGATGTACAGGGCCACAACCTGCAGCACCACGAAGAATACAAAGTTGAAGTACCTTCTGATGAAGAGAAAAATATTACGCACCTGTAGAGATTTAGAAAATTACAAAATCCTGTTAGGTCTTATCAGATCATACAGGATTTCTACAATTTTGAAAAGTGAAGCACTAATTAACGCATCACAAATGGATAGCGATCGTAGTTCTTCAATGCCAGGCCGGTACCGCGTACAACACTTTTTAAAGGATCGTCGGCCACGTGCACAGGTAATTTAATTTTTTGGCTTAAGCGTTTATCCAAACCGCGCAGCAGGGCTCCGCCGCCGGTGAGGTATAAACCGCGTCTGTAAATATCCGCAGCCAGCTCGGGCGGGGTCATTTCAAGCGCTTTTAAGATAGCCTCTTCAATTTTGAAAATACTTTTATCGAGCGCTTCGGCAATTTCCTGGTAGCTCACCATGATCTGTTTGGGGATACCGGTTACCAGGTCACGACCGTTTACAGGAATATCATCTGGTGGGTTATCCAGATCTTTCATCGCCGCACCGATGTTTATTTTGATCTGCTCGGCAGTGCGTTCACCGATCAGCAAGCTATGATAACGGCGCAGGGCCTCCATAATGTCGGCTGTGAATTCGTCCCCGGCAATACGGATACTTTGGTCACATACAATACCTGCCAGGGCAATTACAGTAATACCCGTTGTACCACCACCAATATCGATGATCATGTTACCAACAGGTTCTTCTACATCAATTCCAATACCAAGGGCAGCTGCCATAGGTTCGTGCAACAGGTACACCTCTTTGGCGCCTGCCTGCTCGGCACTATCACGCACCGCTCTTTTTTCTACCTCTGTGATACTTGAAGGTATACAGATCATCATCCGCCAGCTCGGTGGGAACAATGGCTTTTTGGGATAGATCATTTTGATCATTTCCCGGATCATCAATTCTGCTGCGTTGAAGTCGGCAATTACGCCGTCTTTCAGTGGTCGAACAGTGCGGATGCTTTCATGGGTCTTTTCATGCATCATCAACGCCCGTTTCCCTACCGCCAGAACCGTTTTGGGGTTGTTCCGGTCCAGCGCAACAATACTCGGTTCATTCACCACTACTTCGTCATTATGTATGATTAGGGTATTGGCAGTGCCCAGATCGATGGCAATCTCCTGGGTGAAAAAGTTGAATAAGCCCATTTAGAAGGTCAGATTTTGGATTGAATGTAATGCATGCAAAATTGAAGCAAATAATTCGAATTAACAAAGCACAACCTTTACAGGATCAAGTATTTTTTTTCTGGTACAGTATTCGCTTACTGTTGCTACTGCTTACCGCCACCAAACCCGTGCGGAAGGCCGTGTATTGCTATTCTGTATTATATCTTATCCTGCGATCCAATAGCTTTTTTAGTCAATCAAAACGCTGGAAAAGTTATTCATCTAACGTTATACTCAAACGTTAATTGTTGCCTAATGTTTAAATTGTTTTTTCAACCCGTATCCCGCGCTGGTTGAAGCTTTGCATGTTCGCGAACCACTTCCCCATCCTACTTGTTACCGCCGTATTATTTACATGTGCCCCTTATGCGTATTATTACCCAAATGGCGTGTAATTTTCATTGGCCCACCCTTCGCTTTAACTTTTGACAATTGCTGTAACCCTTGCCGGCACTGCGTTTCCAACTTATAAGGCCACGCTATTATATAAACGATCAGTTACTAAAATTGCTTTTTTTCATATATTTATACTACCCAACATTCTGCCCAATATTCCCGAAAGTGGTTATTTCTACATTTCTTCTAAACCACTAATTTGACATGGATTCATTTTAACCAACTAACAATCAAACAATGAGAAAAATTGCCATCTCCCTTTTACTGGTAGCAGCAGCCTTTACTCCTGCTTTTTGCCAACAACCTGCCAGCGCCCGCGCCACAGCTATTCCTTATGGCAACAATAAGCAGGCAGGAAAGTATTACGATATCAGAGGGTTTAAAATGTATTGTGAAGTGTACCATACAAAGTCATTGTGGCCGATAGCCGGGCGCAGGGTAAGTCGGCCGACAAAAGCGACTCGCTTAGTTATGAAATGATGGCCGATGATTATGCCGCATTGCTCGATGCAATGAAAATTGATTCGGCCTTTGTAATTGGCTGGAGCGACGGCGGCATTAATGGCCTGTTACTGGCCATACGACATCCGCAAAAAGTAAAAAAACTGGCTACAACAGGCGCCAACCTGTGGCCCGATACCTCCGCGGTTTACCAGGAAGTTATTGACATGGTGAAACCTGAATATACACCACTTAAGAACAATGCCAATAAAACAGAGGTACAAAAGAATCAATGGAAACTGATAAGACTGCTGATAGAAGAGCCACATATTCCCCTGGCGTCAATACAAACTATAAAATGCCCTTCGTTGGTAATTGGCGGCGACCACGACGTAATAAGAGAGGAACACACCATGCTTATTTATAAAAACATTCCCAACGCATACTTATGGATATTGCCCAATTCGGGGCATAGTACACCAATCGTTTACAAAGATCACTTCAACCAAATAGTGGCCGACTTCTTTTCAAAACCATACAGGAAGATATCGCAGGCGGCAAGATTTAATTAGTTACCAGTTACCGGAAAACCGGTTACCAGGCCCCGGTAACTGGTAACTGGTAACCGGCAACAATAACTTACTTAACCAACAAAGCCCAACCGCTTTTCCATTTCATGGCTAAGAACAGGCAACTTTCTTCTTTCTATAAGGAAGCTGGTAAGACGGGCTATTTCGGCGAAAATATAGTGTTTGTCCAGCGCGCCTTTAAGGTATTCGCGGCCGGTACTGCCACCGGTACCTATACGGGTGCCAATTATGCGGTGCACCATGTTCATATGGCGGTAACGCCAGGTGCTCAGTTGTTCATCAATTTCTAACAAACCGTTCAATAACTGAAATGGCAATTGCAGAATGGGATACCCACGGTATAGCATAATGAAAAGCGCCGCCCGGCAGGCCCTGGGCGATAAATGTCTTTCGGCAGATGCAGACTCATCTGAAAATACCGCATCAAAAAACTCAATGTTGTCTTGTTCTGCTTCGGCCAAACCGGTGAGATAAATGTAACGGTAGTCAACCCAAAACGAAGGCCCCCAGGCCTCATTGGCCATTTGGCGAACGGGCGATGGCAGTACCGATTTGTAGTTTTTCCAGTTAGCTTCTTCTTCAAAAAACGGCATCCGTTCTAACCAGGCATTCAGCAGTTCAATGAACGACTTCTCACTTTCTACCTTACGAATGATATCAATTTGTTCCTGTCGCAATTGTGAGATATAGTATTCCTGGCCATGGCGGTGCTGATACTTGAGGCCCAGCTTGGCTTCTACCAATTTAAACTGCCAGCTTTGGAAGCCCGAGGCCGGACGAAGCATATCCCTGAAATCGAGGAAATCCATAGGCGTCATGGTTTCCATGATATCAATTTGCTGAACCAGCACTTTCAAAATGGTTACCACCCGGTTAAAGCGATGTACCACTGTTTGCAGCTCGGGCGAGTTGTCGTTAACGGGGTTCTTCATTATACCCGCTACCGAATCAATTTCAAAAAGCAGTTGTTTGAACCAAAGCTCATAGGTTTGGTGAATGACAATGAACAACATTTCATCGTGTGCATGTTGTTGCAGCAGGTCACTTTCTAAAGTTTGAGCATTTAGTATTTTCTCTAGTTGCAGATAATCACTGTAGTGTACTTGTTTCATTGTATAGGCTTGATGCTGAAAAGCAAAACGCCTAACGCTAAATGTCGCGGAGCAGTGCGCGTTCGGCGTTAAGCGTTTTACGTTCAGCGTTTTTATTCAAATTCGAAACCAATGTCCTGGCGGTAGTACATTCCTTCAAAAGAAATGTGCTGCAGTACTTCCCTTGATTTAACCACGGCCGAACTTACGGTATTGCCATAGGAGGTTACTGTAAGTACACGGCCACCACTGGTTACCACGTCGCCGTTTTTTTGGGTTGTACCGGCATGAAATACCAGGCTATCGGCTGGTAAAGGATTGTTCAACCCGTCAATTACAAAACCCTTTTCGTACGAACCGGGGTAACCGCCGCTTACGGCCATTACCGTACAGGCGTAACGGGCATCCTGTTCAATTTTAATTGTGTTTAACTGACCTTTATCTGTAGCTACAAACAATTCAACCAGGTCGGTCTTTAACCGGGGCATCACTACTTCGGTTTCAGGATCGCCCATGCGGCAGTTATATTCAATTACAAACGGTTCATCGCCCACCTTTATGAGGCCAAAGAACACGAATCCTTTATAATCAATAGCCTCTTTTTCAAGACCGCGTATTGTAGGTTCAACCACCTTTTCAACAACCTTTTTCATGAATGCGGCATCGGCAAAAGGCACGGGGCTTACGGCACCCATACCACCTGTATTTAAACCGGTATCGCCCATTCCTATTCTTTTATAGTCTTTAGCTTCAGGCAACAACACATAATCTTTTCCGTCGGTTAGTGCAAAAACACTGAGCTCTATACCATCTAAAAATGCTTCTACCACCACCTTTTTGCTGGCATCGCCAAACTTGCTGTGGTGTAACATAAGCTCGTATTCGGCAATGGCCTCAACATGGCTTTGGCAAATAAGCACGCCTTTTCCAGCAGCCAGTCCATCGGCCTTTAACACAATGGGCAAAGCATGTTGCTGTAAATAGGGAATTCCTTCTTCATAATTCGATTCATCAAACTCGCGGTACGCAGCTGTGGGAATACCATGGCGGATCATGAATTTTTTTGCAAAGGCCTTGCTGCCTTCCAACTGGGCGCCATACTGCGAGGGGCCAATAACAGCCACCTGTTTCAGTTGCTCATCCTGCCTAAAGAAATCAGTTACGCCTTTTACCAACGGTTCTTCGGGCCCCACCACCAACAACGAAATGCCTTTTTCAAGTACGAACTTTTTGATGGCTTCAAAGTCGGTAATTGAAAGATTTACATTGGTGCCATACTGCAATGTGCCGGCATTGCCGGGCGCAATAAATAACTGGTCACATTGTTTACTTTGAGCGAGTTTCCAGGCCAGTGCATGTTCACGGCCGCCGGAGCCTAGTAATAATATATTCATGATAATAAATAGTGAAGTAGTTTTAGCCGCGGCGAATTTCGGTATTCGGGGGGAGTTAATGAATTTTAATTACCCGCTTCT
The DNA here is from genome assembly GCA_024809215.1 of Niastella sp. OAS944. GTDB lineage: Bacteria > Bacteroidota > Bacteroidia > Chitinophagales > Chitinophagaceae > Niastella. The sequence goes on from JANUBW010000001.1 coordinate 2,748,287, forward strand.
TTGAATCAAAAATTACCATCGTTGTTTTAAAAATGCACATTTTATACCCACATATGACCATAATTGGTTATAAATCAGGGTTATGCAAATGCATTAAGGTAATTTTGATCTTATTACAGCTGTTATAAACTCCAGGGCAGCTGTCATGAAAGCAAAGATGCCCCTTCAGCACACCATAATGATCAACAATGGTTTTAAAGCCCCCTATTTTGAAAGCAAAATGCCCATAATTGAAATAAAGATGGCTATAATGAAAACCATTGTAGCTATCATGAAAACAATTATAGCCATAATGGTTTTAAAATTTCAAATAATGAATTCATGATGGTTATAATGATTTCAAAAATGGCGATAAATGAAATAATTATGACCATAATGAAAACAAAGATGGCTATCATGAAAACAATTATAGCTATAATGATTTTAAAATTTCGAATAATGAATTCATGATGGCTATAATGAAAACAAAGATGGCGACAAATGAAATCATTATGACCATAATGAAAACAAAGATGGCTATCATGAAAACAATTATAGCTATAATGATTTCATTATTTCAAATTTTGAATTCATAATGACCATAATGAATTCAAAAAAAGGTGTTATTAATACATGTTTAATGCCGGAATGGGTTCAATTAGGCAACCGGCAATTGCACCCAGCACGGGGGCATTCAGACAATCCCCTTTTCTGCAAAAAAAGGATTAAAAAACGCTAAAATTGGCTAAGCTATAGGCCATTCATTTTTTAGCCGTATAGAAAATATCGCTATTTTGGGCCGTTAAATACTGCGCTAACGAATTGCTTGATTTAAAAAACAAAAACAACATGACATTGTATGGCTCAAACTGCTACAATTAACCCCGACGTATTACCACACGATTTAGTCCCGCGCAAAGGGCACCCGAAAGGTTTGGGCGTGCTGTTTGCCACCGAAATGTGGGAAAGGTTCAACTTCTACGGAATGCGTACCGTACTGGCGCTTTTCCTCTCCCAGGCCCTTATGATGGGCGATGAAAATGCTTCTATTATTTATGGGGGTTACCTGGGCCTCTGCTACCTCACCCCAATGCTGGGTGGTTATATTTCCGACAAATACCTGGGCAACAGGAACTGTATATTGTTAGGCGGCGCTGTTTTGGCCCTTGGTCAATTGGTGCTTTTTGCAAGTGCCAGCACTTTTGGCAGCAACCTCGAAACAGCCAAAACCCTTATGTGGGCCTCGCTGGGTTTACAAATATTTGGTAACGGCTTTTTCAAACCCAACATTTCATCTATGGTTGGGCAGCTGTATTCCAAAGAAGAAAAAAGCAAACTCGACAGTGCGTTCACCATATTTTATATGGGTATTAACCTCGGCGCTATTTTAGGCCAGTTTATTTGCCCGCTTGTTGGTGATGTGGTTACCAACGTTCAGCAGGCCGATGGCACCACTAAAATCGTTCGTGACCTTACCGCATTTAAATGGGGCTTTTTGGCTGCCAGTATTGCCATGACGTTGGGCACTATCATTTTCTTCTTTTTAAAGAACAAATATGTAGTTACGCCAACCGGCCAAGCCATTGGCGCCAAACCCGACAAAAACGCCGTTCATGAAGGCGAAGCTTCACAAGCTAAATTCACTACACAATCGGTTGTATTGCTGTTTGGTTTACTGGTAATATTTTACTTCGGCATTCAATACCTTTCCTGGGATTCTATTAAATATCCTTTAATAGAAGGTAAAACGGGTCTCTCCTCTTACTTTGGCGCGCTGGCCCTGTCGCCCATAAAAACATACGTATATCCCTTTATATATGCAGCCGGTTTAAGCCTGGCCATATTCATTCTTACCGATAAATCGCTTACCCGTGTTGAAACCCAGCGTATATTGGTTTTATATGTGGTGGCCTTTTTCGTGATCTTCTTTTGGTCGGCTTTTGAACAATCGGGTTCTTCACTCACCTTTATTGCCGAAAAACAAACCGATACCCGCATCTTTGGCTGGTTGATGCCGCCCAGTATGGTGCAGATCTTTAACGGTGTTTTCGTTGTTGTTTTCGCGCTGCCATTTAGCGTAATGTGGCTGAAACTGCAACGTAAGGGGTTAGAACCGATCTCTACCGTAAAACAGGCAATTGGTTTGGCCCTTATTGGATTAGGTTATTTTATAATTGCTACCCAGGTAAAAGGTTTACAGATCACCGATAAGATCGGTATCATATGGCTTGTTATATTATACCTGTTACATACCTGGGGCGAGCTTTGTTTGTCGCCCATTGGTCTATCGCTTGTTGCCAAGCTGGCCCCTAAACGCTTTGGTTCATTATTAATGGGTGTTTGGTTCCTTGGTAATGCTGCTGGTTATGCATTGACCGGTACATTGGGCGCCCTGTTACCACCTACTGGCGATAAATTTCAAACTGCTTCTGAAAAAGGCATTAATCTGCAGGGCGTTCTCGATAAAACCATTCAACCAACAACTGAGCAGCTGGCCTTTTTAGCTGAGAAGAAAATACCTGTTACTTACCCCACCTTTGCCGGCTTCACCATTCATAACCTGTATGAGTTCTTTATGGTGTTTGTGGTTCTTTGCGTTGCCGCCGCTGCATTATTATATGCATTGACGCCGCTGTTGAAGAAGATGATGCATGGAGTTAGGTAGGTTGAAAAGTTGATAGAGTTGATGGAGTTGATAGAGGTATTTCAATTTCGCAGCTCGCGATTAGTTGACGAGTTAACTTGTTAACGAGTTGACTTGGGAAATTCAACTTTATGGTACGAACAAGAGGTTGACAAGTTAACAAGTTGACATGTTGACAAGGAATACAAAATTCAAAAGCTCGCTATAAATAGCGAACCTAATAAATACCAAAAGGCTTCCGGTGATCGGGAGCCTTTTTGTATTTATTTTATAATGTGTTTCGTATTTTTTGAGGACTGCCAAAAGTCGCGAGCTTGAAATTAAAGCCTTGTCAACTTCCTATGTTTGCATATTCAATAAGAATAGAGATTCTACTAAGTTTGCTGCATATAAAAAGGTCTTATAGTGAAAAAAAGTGAGAGCAA
>JANUBW010000002.1 GCA_024809215.1 Niastella sp. OAS944
TACAGAGATACACTCTCCAGCAGAGCCGGTTGTGATTCGATTATCAACCTCATCCTGACCGTAAATCCTGTATTAAGAGACACAACCAGGGCTACCATCTGTACCAGTCAGCTGCCATATCGTTGGAATGGTATTAATATCAATGCTGCTGGCACATATACAGACACACTCACCAGCAGATCCGGTTGTGATTCTATTACTAACCTCATTCTGACGGTAAACACAATACTCAGAGATACAACCAGAACCACCATCTGTACCAATCAACTGCCATACACCTGGAATGGCATTAATATTACCGCTGCTGGTACCTATAGAGATACACTCAATAGCAGAGCTGGTTGCGATTCGATTACCAACCTCATCGTCACCGTAAACAGCGTACTCAGAGACACCACAAGGACTACCATTTGTACAAACCAATTACCATACACATGGAACGGCAACACTATCAATACCGCCGGCACTTATAGCGACACGCTCAGAAGCACCAGTGGTTGCGATTCTATTACCAACTTAATTCTGACCGTAAACAGTGTCCTCAGAGATACAACCAGAACAACCATCTGTACCAACCAACTTCCATTCAATTGGAATGGCAATTCTATCACTGCCGCCGGTACTTATAGCGACACGCTCAGAAGCACCAGTGGTTGCGATTCTATTACCAACTTAATTCTGACCGTAAACAGTGTCCTTAGAGATACAACCAAAACAACCATCTGTACAAATCAACTTCCATTCAATTGGAATGGCAGCACTATCAATACCGCGGGTACTTATAGCGACACACTCAGAAGTATCGCAGGTTGCGACTCTATTACCAACTTAATCCTGACCGTAAACAGCGTACTCAGAGATACCACCAGAACGACCATTTGTACAAATCAACTTCCATTCAATTGGAATGGCAATAACATTACTATAGCCGGAGCATATAGCGACACACTCAGAAGTATAGCCGGTTGTGACTCTATTACCAACTTAATACTAACCGTAAACAGTGTCCTCAGAGATACAACCAGAACCACCATCTGTACCAACCAACTTCCATTCAATTGGAATGGCAATAACATTACTGTAGCCGGAGCATATAGTGACACACTCAGAAGTATCACAGGTTGTGACTCTATTACCAACTTAATTCTGACCGTAAACACCGTACTCAGAGACACCACCAGAACCACCATCTGTACCAATCAGCTGCCATACACCTGGAATGGTATTAATATCAATGCCGCTGGCACATACAGAGATACACTCACCAGCAGAGCCGGTTGTGATTCGATTACCAACCTCATCCTCACCGTAAACAGCGTACTCAGAGACACCGCCAGAACTACCATTTGTACAAACCAATTACCATACACATGGAACGGCAACACTATCAATACCGCCGGCACTTATAGCGACACGCTCAGAAGCACTAGTGGTTGCGATTCTATTACCAACTTAATCCTGACCGTAAACAGCGTACTCAGAGACACCACCAGAACTACCATTTGTACAAACCAATTACCATACACATGGAACGGCAACACTATCAATACCGCCGGCACTTATAGCGACACGCTCAGAAGCACCAGTGGTTGCGATTCAATTACCAACTTAATCCTGAACGTAAACAGCGTACTTAGAGACACCACAAGAATAACCATCTGCACCAACCAACTGCCATACAATTGGAATGGCAGCACTATCAATGCCGCTGGCACTTATAGCGACACACTCAGAAGTATCGCAGGTTGTGACTCTATTACTAACCTAATACTGACCATAAACAGCGTTCTCAGAGATACTACACTTACTACCATCTGCACCAACCAACTGCCATACACCTGGAATGGCAATACAATTAACGCCGCTGGCTCGTATAGCGACACACTCAGAAGTATCGCAGGGTGCGATTCTATTACCAATTTAATCCTGACTGTAAACAGTGTTCTAAGAGATACTACATGGACAACCATCTGTACTAACCAACTGCCATATAATTGGAATGGCAGCACAATCAATGCCGCTGGCACTTATAGCGACACACTCAGAAGTATCGCAGGTTGTGACTCTATTAACAACTTAGTTCTGACCGCAAACAGCGTACTCAGAGACACCACCAGGACAACCATCTGTACCAACCAACTGCCATACATCTGGAATGGTAATACAATTAACGCCGCTGGCACTTATAGCGACACACTCAGAAGTATCGCAGGTTGTGACTCTATTACCAACTTAATTCTGACCGTAAACAGCATCCTCAGAGATACCACCAGAACGACCATTTGTACCAATCAACTGCCATACAATTGGAACGGCAACACTATCACCGCCGCCGGCTCCTATAGAGATACGCTCACCAGCACCAGCGGTTGCGACTCTATCATCACACTTGTACTAAACGTAACCCCAACATTTAATACCAGTGAAACAGTAACCTTATGCCCAACTCAATTGCCTTATACCTGGAACAGTTCTCAATACAACGCCCCTGGCACTTACAAGGATACTCTCATCAGTTCGGCCGGATGCGACTCTATTATAACATTAACCCTTACCATAAAACCATCGACTTCTGTAACAGAAAATATTTCAACCTGCCAAACCTCTTATAAACTACCAAACGGCATTATTGCAACGTCAAGCGGAACATACAGATCTACCTTTACCAACCAGGCTGGTTGCGATAGTATCATTATCACCAACCTGATATTGCAAGCTTCTCCAAAGCTGGTTGTAAACAATCCGGCCCAGGCCTGTGGTCAATTAACACTCGATCTTACCGCTCAGGTTATAACCGCAGGTAGTGAACCCAATCTTACCCTGTCTTATTTCACCGACGCTGCCGCAACCAGGCCGATCCCTGATCCCAAAAACATAACCACCGGCGGAACCTATTATATTAAAGCAACAAACGCTGCGGGCTGCGAAACCATTAAACCAGTTACAGTTCAGTTTAACCAGTTGCCAACGGCCTCTATTGCAGGTAACGATGTTTGTCCGGGTGCAAAAGCCAGGCTAACAGTAACCTTCAACGGTAGAGCGCCATTTGCCCTCACGTATACCAATGGTACAACCAGTCAAACAAGTGTGGGTATAACTACATCAATTTACCAAATTGATGTATCGCCCACAATAAAAACAACCTATACTATAACAAGTGTATCTGATGCTTTCTGTACAAACAATGCAGTGAATGCATCTGCAACTGTCAACATGATTCAGTCGCAACCATCGATCAGATATAGCGAAGTGATAACATCTGTAAACGTAGCAACACCATTAAAGGCAAGATCCCTGGGCAATAATTACGCGTATAAGTGGACACCAGGAACCGGTCTAAATAAGAACGACGTAGCAAACCCTGTATTCAATTATGGCCAGCGGATGGATTACCTCATCTACATAACTGATGCTGGCGGATGTTTGATCGTAGATACCCAAACCGTAAAAGTAATTGCCAGAACACAGGTAAATGAACCGCCAAACTTATGGGTACCAACCGCCTGGTCGCCTCATAACAAAGACGGACATAACGATCTCCTCTATCCGTTTACAGTCAATATTGTTGAATTAAAGTATTTCAGGGTATTTAACCGTTGGGGCGAACTGGTATTCGAAACTAACGTATTAGGAAAAGGATGGGATGGAATTTACAAAGGCGTTCCGCAGGTAATGGACACATACACCTGGACGGTAGAAGCCGTTGGCAATGACGGAACCGTATTCAAAAAAGCAGGTAATGCAATGCTATTACGATAAAAAATTGCGTTATGAAACACAAATTCATTTGTAAAGCGATATTTTGGTTATTATTTCCCGGGGCTGCATTTGCCCAGGACCCGAGCTTTTCTCAATTCTTCTCTTCTCCGTTAAATATTAATCCAGGCCTCACCGCCAATATCAATAGCAAATGGCGAATGGTCTCCAATTTCCGCAACCAATGGATTGGTCCTGCAAGTCCATATGCAACCGGCACCGTTTCTTACGATAGCAAGGTCATGAAAGATAAATTACCTGAAACAAGCGTACTCGGGTTAGGCGGCATGCTGATGTACGATTATGCCATGTCGGGCATTCATAAAAGCGTGTATGGGTCATTAAATGTTTCGTATAATATAACTTTATCAGATGACAACGGCGATCATCGCCTGGGAATAGGAGTGGGGGGCATAGTGGCCAGCAAACGAATAGAGTTCCACCGGCTTATATACCCCGAACAATTTGCAGGAAATGGTTTTGATACCAATTTACCCTCAGGAGAAGCTGCTTTATCAAACATGAAACCTTATATTTCTTCCAGCGCAGGTATCACATATAGCTATACGAACGACAGAAGCAATTTCGATATGGGCATTGCCGCATTTCATTTGAACCGGCCAAAACAAACCGTGCTCGATGACCCGAATAAACATCTTGCCATGAGAAAAGTGGTGCACGCGAATTTTGAAACATACATCAACGACGCCGTGCTGCTAAATACCAACGGCATTTATCAGGAACAATCAAAAGCCAGTTACTTTTCAGTAGGGGCCGCATTAGGAGTCTTTTTGAGTGAAACAGGAGAAGACCAGGTTCTTTACGCAGGGGTTTGGTACTGGTCAAAAAATGCCATTATTCCATATATTGGACTTAAGTGGAAAAACATGCAATTCGGTTTAACCTATGATGTAACCATTTCAAAACTCAGCGAGGCAGAACAAAAACCAAAATCTTTTGAATTGTCATTTATTTTACGGGGCGACGATCATAAAGATGGGGTGATCTGGTGCCCCTGGAAATAACGCTCCCATACAGAATACATAATTCATTTTTTAAATAAATAGGCTATCCCTCCCCATTTTTTTGCCACCCAACGCTATTTACCCCTCTTTCGTATACTTTGTGGCTGAATTATGCCGTTAACAATAAGGCTGTTATAATGTTAATTTAGGCAGTCACATCGTGTATTTATGGCGTTCAGCAGTTATTTTTGCAACAACATTGCCTTGCAGACTGAATGAAACCCCCAAACCAATTCGTCCAATGAAAAGCAAGACGCGAAAGAGGCTCGTTCGTTTTCTGTTGATACCTGTTATTGTCCTGGTTTTGTTGATAGGTGTAGCATTTACAATTTTGCTCACCCAGCAACAGCGCCTGGTTAAACTGGCTATTAAAGAGATAAATAAAAAGCTCCCCGGTACTATTTCCATCGACGGCAGCAACATCTCATTTGAAAATTTTCCATATATCTCCATCCGGTTGAACAATGTGCATTTTTATGCAACCAAAAGCACACAGGAAAAACCTTTGTTTGCAGCGGAAAAATTGTTTGCGGGCTTTAGTTTACCCGATATTCTGAAACAGAATTACAATGTAAAGGTGATCGGTGTAAAAAATGGTCACCTCGATATGGTACAGGAGAACAATGGGCAGTTGAATATCGTTGAGGCCAGTCGCATAGCCCCCGATACAACAGCTAAAACAGATACTGCTGAAACAGCACTGAAGCTGGATATTAAAAAGATCGTGTTAAAGAATCTGGCCGTGTCTTATCTTGATAAGCAAAGCGGTCATCAGGTGGTTACAAAGATCGAGCGCATTCAATCTTCAGTACAACACGATAGCTTGAAAATAGGCGCCAGCCTTACCGGTAAACTGCTGGTTGATTATACCAGTCCCGGCAATACCACACTTTTCCGCCAAAAACACCTTGAAACGGATCTTGCGCTTACCTATGAAAAAGCCAGTGAACTACTCACCGTTAACAAAGGAAAATTAAAGGTAGAAGAGGCCGAGTTCAATATTACGGGTAATGCCAGCCTGAAAAAAGACAACAATACAGTTGATATTAAATTCGCGGGCGACAAACCCGACCTGCAACAATTGATCGCATTTGTTCCTGAATCCGCAGCAAAGGAGTTGAAACGTTTCCGTTATGATGGCCATGTGAACTTTGATGGTTCAATAAAAGGCAGTCTTGCGAATGGACAAATGCCAAGGATCGACGTACATTTTGGCTGCGCCAATGCCTGGTTGCATAATTCCGAAACTAACAAACGGCTCGATTCGCTGGCGTTTAAAGGTTATTTTACCAATGGCGATGGCAAAAGCAATAAAACGTCCGAACTGCACCTGCTGGGCATGCATGCCCGCCCCGGTACCGGGATTTTCGATGGCAATTTCGTGATGCGCAATTTCGACAACCCGAAAATACTTATGCAGGTGAACTCCAAACTGGAGCTGGAGTTTATCAGCGCTTTCCTTGGGATAAAAGACCTGCAACGTCTTACGGGACAGATCAGTCTTAAAATGAATTTTAAAGAACTGGTTGATATCAGTATGCCCGAGCAATCGATGCACAAACTTACCGAAGGTATACAAAGCGAACTGTCGGTGCGTAACCTTACTTTCCGCATTCCGAATTATCCATACAACGTAGAACGACTGAACCTGCATGCAGATATGAAGAACGGTTTTGTGAAGCTCGATTCCCTGGTATGTAATATCGGTCAGTCTGATTTTTATATAGATGGCTCACTGAGCGACTTACCCGCCATCTTCCATCATCAAAGTAAACCGGTAATAGCCAGGGTGAACGCACGCAGCCGGAAAATGGTATTGCGGGAATTGCTGGATATCGATACCGCCAAGAACCGGAAAGGGAAAGAAGAAATTTATGGCTTCACTATTGGCGCATCGCTTGAGACTTCGGTAAATGAGCTTTTAAATCCCAAGCCTTTACCTAAAGGCATTATAAAGATCGAACACCTCAATGCCTCGTTTAAAAGATATCCGCACGCATTTAAAGAATTTGGCGCCGAACTTACTATAGCCGATACCATGTTGCGTTTGAAAAATTTTGGTGGTCATATTGATAGCTCCGACATTTTATTCAGCGGCCGTGTAAACAACTACGCTTTGTGGTTTGATAAAGTAAAGCGGGGAAGAACAGAGATCGCATTTGATCTTAAATCAACCCGGTTGGCTATGAGTGATCTGTTGGGTCGCAAAAGCAAAAAAATGGTACCCAAGGCCTGGCACGATGAGGTGGCTACGAACTTGTGGCTACGTTCAAAAACACAATTGCGGTACGATAGCGTATGGAAGTTCGCCAATGTAAAAATTGCCAATATTTCGGGTAAACTGGCAAAACATGCGCTTGAGCTCGATAGTATAAAAGGTAATGTGAAATTCAATGGCGCCAATTTTATAAAGATCGATACGCTTACCGGAAAAATTGGCCGCAGCGATTTCGATCTCAACATGCGTTTATATACCGGTACCGACACCGTACGGAAAAAGAAAGAGAATTACCTGCGTTTCTCATCACGTTTTCTTGATGTTGATCAGTTGACGAATTATAAATTCACCGAAGAAGAACCGGCAACCGATGTGGCCAGTGCGCCAGGAACAACACCTGCTGCACCCGTAAAAACAGTATCAAACTCGGCGCATGCAAAAGCATTCAATATTTTCCAGGTGCCCTTTCTTGACTTTAACGCATCGGTAAATATTGGTAAGGTTAAATACCGTCGCTTGTGGTTGAAGAATCTTAATACCAATGTGCGCATGCTTGAAACACATCATCTGTACCTCGATACATTGCATGTAGAAATGGCTGGTGGCGCTTTTGACGCAAGAGCGCATTTTAATGGCGCCGACCCTGAAAAAATATATTTGAGGACCCGTATAAAAGCGAACAATATCGATCTGCAAAAACTATTATTGAAGCTTGATTATTATGGCCAGGATTATGTGATCAATAAGAATATAAAGGGACGCCTTACCGGACAAATTAAATGTTATATGCGCGTGCACCCCGATCTTACGCCTATGCTCGATCAGTCAAAGGCGGAGTTGGATGTAAACATCTACCATGGGGAGTTGATCAACTTTGCGCCTATGGCTGCTATGGGAGCATATTTTAAAGACAAGAACATGAATATTGTGCGGTTCGATACCCTGCACAATGTGTTTACCTTTAAGGATAATACCCTTAACATTCCCACAATGAACATCAACTCTTCCTTAGGTTTTCTGGAGTTTTCGGGTACACAGTCGCTCGATATGAAGATGGCTTACTATGTGCGTATACCGCTAAAAATGGTAACCCAGGTTGGCTGGCGGGCAATGTTCGGCAAAAAGAAAGAAGAAGTTGACCCAGATCAAATTGATGCTATTGAATACCGCGACAAGGATAAAAAGATCCGGTTTATGAACCTTACCATCACGGGTACACCCGATGATTTTAAAGTGAAATTAGGTAAACCGAAAAAAGCATAACAAAACAGGGGGTAACCGCCCCCTGTTTTTATTTCCAAACTATTTCAGTATTTGGAAAAGCCGCGTTAACTCTTTCTTCTATTTCCGGCGAAAACTTGTTATACCGCACATCGAGGTATGTAAGCTTTTTAAGCTCATAGAACGTTTCTGGTAGCGATGGAAGATGATTGAATGAAAGATCGAGATACCGCAAATGCGTCAGTTTATTAATGTCTGCCAGGTCTTCCCATTTCATTCCCGGACTTGTAATGATCGAGAATTTGCCTTTACCTTCGTCAATTTTATTTTCCTGCATCCATTGTATTTGTTTCTTCCAATCCTCATCATTCTGCTCCTCTGCCATTTCTATCCAGGTGTCTAGCATATCCTGAATAAAGCGCTCGCTTTCTTCCTTGTTGCGGTCTATTTCCAAATGCTCAAGGGTAGAAAGTTCAAATAACCTGTTTTTCCAGCTATGGAACTTGCGGCTGATCACCAGTTTTTTGAGATTAGGAAAACGCCTGAAATCAGGGAACACCGGCGATTGCGTACGTCCATCCGTCCATATAAACGATTCCAGCGTTTGCACGTTCTCCAAAGTCACCGGCAATTCTTTTATTAAGTTCGCCCTGAAATCGAAGTGTTTCAGATTTTTCAGTTTTGTTATAACTTCAGGGAATACAGCAACGTTATCTTTATCATTATAGCATTGATACATGATAAGCTCTTCCAGCTTCTCAAGTTTTGCCAAACTTTCCGGCAGCGGGGTTGAAACATAATTGATCTTTAATACCTGCAATTCACTCAACGCACCAATTGCTTCTGGAAATGCGCTCAGGTGATGATTTGAGCTCAGGATCAAAACGCGTAGCTTTTTAAGTTTGCCAATGGCCTCGTCGATTGTCTCTATGCTGCAGTCTGACAAATTAAGCTCTTCCAGATTTTCCAGTTCACCAATAATGGCTGGTATTTCTGTAATGATATTTATTGAAAGGTTAAGTTTTTTCAGCTTCTTTAATCTGGCAAGGGAAGCAGGGAACGCTTTAAGTTTTTTATCACTCCAATCCAATTCCTCCACCGCATCAATATTACCACTAGTGATCCGTTCCAGTTCTTCTTCATACTGTTTCCGCAGCGGTTTTACACCTTCTTTAAATGGCGACAGGCCCTGTTTTACCACCTCAATAAAATTCCAGACATTAAATTCGCCCTTATCATCCAATACAGCAGGCACCACCACTTCCTCCAATACCTCATTGGTATAGTCGTACTCAAAAAAATCATTATGGTCGCTATATACATTTATTAGAATGGCGCCCTCGGGTTTAATGGCAGAATGATGGTCAGAGTTCAAGACATAAGGAACATAAGTAGTGCCTTCAACGGTTATAGTGCCATCGTTATAATAACCATAATAAGCATATTTAACATGTGCATCACCGGTAATGAACATAGTATCATCACCACTGTACAGCACTTCGCAATGTATACTACCCAAAACCAGTAGGTGCGGACTGTAATCACCCATGCCAACCACGCCGCTAACAGAAAGGTTGCCGTTTATCATAACCAGCATATCGCTAACATCCTGATCGCTGTTCAATTCCTTAAGAAATGTTCTTACCGCATCCTGGTCAAGATTTCCATCAATAGTGGTATCGCCATCAAAAAACAAAATGGCGTCATAGGAGCAACTGCCAATAATATCGTAGGGGCTCATATCAAATCGCTGGCTGATCTCTTCCTGGCTTAATAGCTTGGGGTCTAATAATTTCATTAAGATAATAGTTAATATTAATTGATCCGGGTTTTGATTAATACAGAACGGGTATTTATCAATAATCGTGCAAATTGCTCAAAAAACATAAAAGGTGAGCTGTTCACCAACTGGCGAACAACCCACCTTAAAAATCAGAACACGGACAAAACGAATTATAGGGTTCGGCTTACTTAGTAGCAGTTGCAGCTGCAGTAGCCTTGCTGTTCAAAGTACTTAACAATAATTCTTTTAATTCAGGTTGAGAAGGACGGGGCGAATCAACTGTTACAATTTTTCCATCCTGGTCAAATACCAGAAAACGGGGAATGCCCCTGATATCATAATACTTTGCGAAATCGCTCCAGCCTTTGGCGTATAACTGAATTCCTTTAAGTTGTTCTTTATCTACAAACTGTTTCCACTTTTCGAAATCCTTTTCTTCATCAACTGAAATAGAAACAAAGGCAATGTCTTTATCCCTTAACTCTTCCTCAAGCTTTTTCAGATGGGGGATCTGCGCTCTACAAGGCCCGCACCAGGTAGCCCAAACATCAACCAGCACCACTTTACCTTTCAGGCTGGCCAAAGTAACCTTTTTGCCGTTGATATCGGGATAAGAAAAGTTAAACGCCATATCACCTTTTTTAAAAGTACCCACCTTCTTCAACATGCGAAAATACCTTGCCTGCATTGAATCGCTTACCAGGTATTTTTTATAGGGCTCTATTTCAGCAGTAAAAGTTTCAAGCGTTTTATAACTGCTCATAAATCCTTCAACATATATACCCTTTATGGTATCATTTCCGAAGTAAGGAAGTATATCTGCCAGTTTAAGTCTTTTGGTTGAGTCTGGTGTTATTACCCTTGTATAAACATAGTTGAAATACATTCTAACCAGGTCGGTACCAAAAGCAAAATTCAGAATAGCACCATCGGCATATTTATTGGGTTGATAAACACCTGCGTAATAGGGCACAAAATCATCTTTGCCGGGGTGTTTGCTATTAGGCGTATACAGAAATTTCAATGCAGCATGTTCCATTTCTGCATCGATCAACTTTTTCATTACTGCATTGAAAGCCGCATTGGGTGTAACCACCTTCTTTTTAAACGCTTCGGCCTTTGGTACAAAAGCAGTAAGGGTGGGGAAGAAGCTGGCATAAGTGGCCGTGTCTTTCCGGGGAAATACGCTCATTTGCGTAACGGGATAAGAAAGATCATCCCACTCTTTCAAAATTCTATTTTCCGGTGTGGGCTGTATATACTGATACCCTTCATCAGAAATAGCGATATTTATTTTGTCGCCCGATTTAAGGTACACGCGAACCAATGTCTTTTTAGCCTGGTTGCTCAGATAATAAAAACCGTTCTTTATATCGGGCAATGCAAAAGCAAACTGTTGTTGTTTATTTAAGCGCGCCGAGGCCAGTTCAATCTTTTCGCCATTAATTACATCGAAAATAACAACCGCTGTCGCATTCTCTTTTTTCATAGTGCCCTGCACCATAGTGAGTTTTGTTTGCGCTGTTGAGAACAAGGTGGCCAAACAAAAACAAACAATAAATAAAACCCTGATTTTCATTTAATAGTTATTTTAATAATAGTTGTTTGTCTGCAGATACTATAATTTGCAGCGAATTTTGGTTGCAACCGGTAAAAATGCCGAACGACCATTAGTCAAATGGGATAAAGCTCTGATGCCCAATGCACCGTTCGGCAATAGAATAAACGATGTGAAATTTTTTTTTACCCCAGGTAAGAAGAAAGAGTTTTCGAAAAAAGCATATAACTGCTTTACAATAATTTATGTAAAACGTAATTTTATTTTAATATTGGGGCACTTTTAAGGTTTCATGGACATCAGCCAAAACGCACATATAGAGGAACAAAAGTTATGGAATACCTTTTTGAAGGGGGATGACAAAAGCCTTGAAATTATTTACAGGCGTTATTTCGACGAGCTGTATAATTATGGAAATAAATGGCTTAATGACATTTCTCTCACCGAAGATTCTATACAGGACCTGTTCGTAAAGCTGCTTCGCACCCGCCAGAACCTTTCCCAAACCACTTCCATCAAATACTATTTGTTCAGGGCATTCAGAAGTATTGTTTTAGACAAACTGAAATCAAAAAATAAGACCGCCTTAATTGACGAAGCAGGGAAATCGCTTTTCGTGCTCGACCTGTCGCCCGAAAAGAAAATGATCCTGCAGGAAGAAGTGCTGTCATTACAACAAAAATTGGCAACTGCCCTCGATGCACTTACACCCCGGCAGCGGGAAGCCATCTTTTTACGCTATATAGAAGGCTTTTCATACGAGCAGGTGGCCACTATGATGGACCTTACCGCCAAAGGCACCTATAAGCTGATGGCCAGGGCAATTGACGCCTTAAAAGAACAAATGAAAGGAACCGCCTGGCATATTTTAGTGCCGGCCGGATTATTTATACCATTTCTGAAATATTTTTTAAAAATGATGGGGTAATAATATGATGTACAGTCGTTTTATCATTTACACTAATCGCCAAATCACCTAAACACCCTTTTCTGCGGTGCATATTGTTTAGCGCATGCCGAAAAAGGGCCGACGCCTTATGTCAGATCAGTACATAAAATATTATCAATACACGGTTTCCGACTTTATGTTGGATGAGGATTTCCTGTTGTGGATCAAACAACCGGATGAAACCAGGGATGCATTCTGGAACGGACTGCTACTGGTACAACCTCAACATGCTGATAATATTTCAGATGCCCGTAAACTTGCAGCAGCACTCAATGTTCAAAAAGAAGTTGTTGCAGAGTCTACAAAAAACAGGATCTGGCAATCGGTAATATCGGCTGCTGAAACCTCAAATGGTAAAGTAGCTGTTATGCGTCGTTCTGTTTGGTTAGCGGCGGCAGCAGCAGTTCTATTGATCGCTGGCAGTTTGGTAGTTTACCAATACCTGAAGAGCGACCTCGAACTGATAAGAACAGCGTATGGCGAAAAACGTACCCTTACTTTGCCCGATGGCAGTAAGGTAGTGCTGAACGCCAATTCACAAATAGAATTTGCTTCGGAGCCAAAAGACAATACACCGCGCGAAGTGTGGATGACGGGTGAAGCGTATTTTGATGTAGTGCATAAAAATAAGACCGGTACACCAGTTCAGGAAGCCGAACGTTTCATTGTGCATTTGCCGAACATGAACGTTGAGGTACTTGGAACAACCTTCACCATTAATACCAGGCGAGAACAGGAGCAGGTGGTGTTGCAAACCGGAAGTGTGAAAGTGCAGGTAAATTCAAAACCGGAAACTATATACCTGAAACCCGGCGAATTGATCAGTTATAACAAAGACAAAAAGCAACTTTCCAAAACTACGACCAATCCCACCGATATTGCCTTATGGAAGGAAGATCAGCTGAAATTCGATAACACGCCGCTAAGCGAGATCGTAAAACTCATCGAAGACAATTACGGCTACAAAGTGGAGGTTACCGACAGCTCATTGTTGAACCGCACCATCGGCGGCACCCTTTCTTCAGAAAATCAGGAGATCCTTTTCAAAGCACTGGAAAACATGTTGGAGGTTAAAATTACTATTAACGGCAAAACGTTATCAATAAGCAAGCAATAAACCGACCATTAAATAAGTGCTACTGACAAAACTGCTTACTCAAAGCAAGGTGTATGTTATTGCCATTGTGGTAGGGTTTTGTATTGCCTGGCAGCAACCTACGCCCATACAATCAGTACTCGATTCCATTGCAGCTTACTATAAAATAAACTTTGCTTACGAAACCAGCCTGCTTCAACATGTAACTACCTCATACCACTTTGTGCCCGGCAGCACGCCATTGCAAAAAGTGTTGCAGGAATTATTAACGCCACTTGGGTTAAAAGCATCCCGGCTCGATAATAAGAACTTTGCAATTGTATCGGCCAAACGGTTTTCAACTACAGAACCAACTACATTAATTGAAGAATCTATAGTACTACCGGATATCCCGGATTCCCTGTTTAAACCCAAAAACCAGTTGCTGGAGCAGGTGATTGTTACAACAGGTTTATACAAAAGGCCAAAAGAGAATTTTACCGGTGCAGCCACCACCATTTCGGGTGAAGAATTGCGTAAGGTGAATGGTGTAAATTTGCTTGATGCCTTAAAAGTATTTGACCCCGCCATTCGTATTTCCGATAACATACAATTTGGAAGCGACCCCAACCGGTTACCAACGATCACCTTGCGCGGCACCAATAACTTTCCGCAGCAAACAACCGGTGCCGCCGTCCCCGCTTCAGGCGCCGACTTCATGGCCAACTACTCAAACAATCCCAATCAACCCTTATTTATCCTCGACGGGTTTGAAGTAAGCCTGCAAAAAATATACGACCTCGACATAAACCGGGTGGCCAGCTTTACTATTTTAAAAGATGCAGCAGCCACTTCAATGTATGGCTCAAAAGCCGCCAATGGTGTTATTGTGGTAGAAACCCGGCAACCACAAATGGGCAGGTTACGAATAAGCTACAGCGGTATGGTGCAGGTAACAGCGCCCGATCTTACGGTATATGACTTAACCAATGCTGCCGAGAAACTGGAGGTTGAGCGACTGGCTGGCGTATATTCAGCCTATGCAACCGGCATTAGACCCGATGCCGATGCGGTATTACGAGAACGATATGCGACCAGGTTAACAGCTGTGCAAAAAGGCGTAAATACATATTGGTTATCGAAACCGGTAACAACCGGTATTGGCAGCCGGCATTCATTATACCTCGAAGGTGGTGATGCCTTTGTACGGTATGGTATCGATCTTTCGTACATCAACAATACCGGCGTAATGAAGAACAGCAACCGCAGGAATTACAGTGGCGGCATGAACTTCAGTTACCGGCATAAAGGCCTGATGCTAAAAAATGTTTTATCCATCGCATTTATCAATGGCAACAATTCAAATTATGGCCCGTTCAGCGATTACACAGCACAAAACCAATACTGGAACCCATACGACTCAACGGGTCATGTGGTAAGCGTACTGGAAACTATAAAGAACCCCGTAACACCGGGCGCTACCAGTTCTTTTTATAACCCATTATACAATGCAGCGTTGAATGTGGTTAATAAAATGTCGTACACCAACATCATCAATGCCACCAATATAGAATGGCTGTTGAGCAAAGGACTCAGGCTTTCAGGTCGAATGCAGATCACAAAACAACACGACGAAAGCGACAAATTCTTACCGGCCAAACATACCAAATTCGCTAACGAAACAGACAATACTAAAAAAGGAAGTTATACAAAAGGCGAGGGGCATTTCTTTTCCTACGATGGAACCTTGCAATTGGATTACAGCAAACGTAGTGGCAAACATCTTTTACTTAATTCAACCGGCGGAAGCATTGCGCAAACAAACAGCGACTTTATGACGGTGACCGTAACCGGTTTTCCCAATGAACGGCTCGACCAGATAAATTTTGGAAATGGTTATCCTTCAAATACCAAACCTGTTTATGAGAATATCACCACCCGGCAGATCTCAGGCTATACCAACTTCAACTATAGTTACGATAACCGGTATGCAGCCGATCTAAGTATCCGTACAGATGGTTCTTCCCAATTTGGCAGCGAAAAACGCTTTGGCACTTTTTGGAGCGCGGGCGTAAGCTGGAACCTGCACAAAGAAAAGATACTGGCCCATATACAGCACATCAACCTTATGCGCATTCGTGCCAGTATGGGCACCACCGGCGATAGCCGGTTTCAATCGTTCATGGGTATAAGCACCTACCAATACTATACCGATCAAAACTACCGCGGCCAGGTTGGCGCTATCCTCAGCAGCTTTGGCAATAATAATTTGCAATGGCAAAGCACATTGAAAAGAAACCTGGGCATCGATCTTGGGTTATTCAAAAACCATGTATACCTAAACTTCGATGTATTTCGCGAAAATACCGATCAGCTGATACTCGATATCACTTCACCGCCATCGATGGGTGTTACCAGTTATAAAGAAAATGTAGGCGGGCTCGGGAACCGGGGCTATGAGTTTAAGCTAAACATATTCCCAATAAAAAATGAACATAAACGGCTTTACTGGAGCATATTTGCCAATGGGCTGCATACCCGGGATTATATAAAATCAATTTCAAACTCCCTCAAAAAGCTGAACCAGTTAAACGACGCCAACAGCACCGATCCCAATTCAACTGATTACAATAAACAGGTATTGCCGCAATACCGTTTTCAGGAAGGCATGAGTGTAAATACCATATGGGCTGTGCCTTCACTTGGCATTGACCCCAGCACCGGGCGTGAAGTATTTGTAAGAAAAGATGGTACCATCTCTTACACCTGGAACGTGGCCGATAAAGTACCGGTTGGCAATACCATCCCCGATCTGCGGGGCAGCTTTGGCACCAATATAACCTGGAAAGGTCTTTCCATGGGTTTGTATTTCTCCTATGAACTTGGTGCACAGATCTATAATCAAACGTTGGTGAACAGGGTAGAGGTAACAGACTTCACGTATAATGCAGATCGACGGGTATTACTTGGTCGTTGGACAAAACCCGGCGATGTTACATACTTCAAAGGCCTGGTGAATGAGAACGGCGTTACGGTAACCACACCCACCAATGCCACTTCGCGTTTTGTACAAAAGAACAATTTTGTAAATGCAGAAAGCATTTCCGTGTCATATCAATTATCGAACAAGCTGAATAAAAAACTACATATCAATAACACAAGGATCACATTTATTACCAATGATCTTAAGCGCTGGTCGTCGATACAGGTGGAACGCGGGCTCGATTATCCATTTGCCCGCAACTTTACTTTAAACGTAAGCACCACCTTTTGATCATTAGTAAACAGTAACAATGAAATTTAAATACCTCATATATATTTTTATTGCAGCCAGCCTTACAATAGGCATGGGCTGTAAAAAATGGCTCGATGTATCGCCAAAGACCCAGGTGCGGGAGCGGGACCTTTTTGAAACAGAAGATGGATTTAAGGATGCCCTCATAGGCTGCTACCAGCTATTAAGCGATAAAAAAGCCTACGGACAAAACCTTACCATGGGATTTGCCGATGCGCTGGCGCAACGCTATAACACGCTTTCTACAAGCCATATTTTTTATGCAGCAAGTAGATACCAGTACACAAATGCGGCCGTTAAAACGTATATAAAAGATATCTGGGGCGCTTTATATGCCGGGGTAGCCAACGTAAACAATATACTTGAGCAGATAGATAACAGGAAAACAGTTTTCAGCGGCAACAATTACAATGTTGTGAAAGGCGAGGCCCTGGCAATAAGAGCATTATTGCACTTCGATCTGCTTCGACTGTTTGGCACAGCGCCCATAGTAAATGCAAACAAGCCATCGATACCCTATGTAACAACCTTCGATAAAGAAATATATCCACTGCTAACCGTCACCGAAGTAATAAACAATTGCCTCACCGACCTGAATGCTGCTGCTGAATTATTACGGCTCAACAAAACCATTCATACTGTTTATAACGATGATCCATTTCTTTCTTATACCCGCAATCATCTGAATTATTGGGCCGTGAAAGGTTTGCAGGCAAGGCTCCACCTTTACAAAGGCGACAAAGCGGCCGCCCTGGCAGCAGCGCTTGAAGTAATAAACGAAGGCGGCCCTCAATTTCCATTTGTAACACCGGCCGCCGCGGCAGCTGTCAATAACCGCGACCGGGTTTATGCCACAGAACAACTGTTCAGTATATATGCTTATAAACTGGCAGACTATGCAAAAGATTATTTTAAGACAGAAGCCGCAAACGGAATACCTGCTTTATATACATCTACCACCGACCTGAATAATTTATATGAAACAACCAATGGTGGCAGTTCCGACATCCGGTATCTGTATTGGTTCAATTCCTATGGCTCCGGTTATTCAGCCACTAAATATTGGCAGGATGATTATTCGGAACAGGAATCGGTAATGCAGTTAAAAGGACTTATACCGATTATAAGATTTTCAGAAATGTATTATATCGCCGCTGAATGCGCCGCCACACCGGCTGATGGAGTATCTTATTTAAATGTCGTTCGCAGCAAAAGAGGCATACCAGCTTTACCAACCGCACTTAACGCTGCGGCACTTGAAACCGAAATTCTAAAAGAATATAAAAAAGAGACCTATGCCGAGGGGCAGTTATTCTATTACTTTAAACGCAGGAATACAACCCGGGTCGATGGCAGTAATATCCTAATGAACGATGCTACCTGGATATTACCAATACCTGATGATGAAGTAGAATTTGCGAACCGGTTTTAACCAACCAGTAAAACATGATTAGCAGGAAACTGTACATATTAATACCGGCACTTTTTGTATGGCTGGCTTGTAAGAAAAGCGAGCTCACCAGCTATAAGCAAACCGATATGATATATGTTTATAAAGATTTTTACAACACCAATAAGGACAGCGTCACTTATTCATTTGCCATTAAGGCAAACAGCTTAATCACCGATACTATAAAGGTGCCCTTACGAATTATGGGCAATGCCCGCGATAAAGACAGAAGGGTAGCCATACAAACAGTGGCCGATAACACAACAGCCACCAGCCAGCAATACACTATACTGCCAACGATTGTAAAAGCTGGTTCATTTACCACCGATATACAAGTACTGGTAAACAGAACACCCGACATGAAAACAAGGGAAGTACGAATACTATTGGAAATAGCAGCATCAACCGATTTTTTACCAGGTGTTCCCAATACCACAGCAACCACCAGCAGGGCAGGGGGCGCCACCCAATACCTAATAAAGATCAACGATCTTTTAACCAAACCATCGAACTGGGAAAGCCTGCTAAGCGCTTACTTTGGCGCTTACAGCCAGGTAAAATATAAATTCATCATAGATGTAACAGGAAGAACGGAATTTCCTATAACCGGGCAGGATATGGTATCACCATCACAATTTCTATTTTATAAGAAATTATGCCGCGAGGCGCTTGAAAACTATAACACAACCAATGGGCCGTTAACAGATGAATTTGGAATGATTGTAACATTCCCTAATTAATTGATACATGACAAAGTATAACACATACTTCTTCATATTATTTATAACAGCAGTTATACTGGCCGGTTGTTATAAGGATAAAGGCAATTACGACTATCGCGATATTAACCAGGTAGTGTTAAACACTGATAGTGATACTGTAATTGTTATTTTACCTGCACCATTAAAAGTGAACCTTAGTCTGCAACAAACCATACCGGGCAACCAGGGGTTTAGTTTTGAGTGGGTGCTATACCCAACCGGCGGCGTGCCCGCCACCCGCCGAACAATTGGCATCACACAAAACCTGGAGGCGGTAATTACCGAGTTACCCGGCACCTATTACCTGATGCTTTATGCCAAAGACCGCTCAACAGGAGTGGAGTATCAAAAGAGATTATACATTTCAGTATTAACTGCCTATAGCGAAGGCTGGCTGGTTGTTGAAGAAAACAATGGCCAGTGCGACCTGTCGATGATAACACCAGCCGATACCATTTTCAGGAACATCTATTCACAAGCCAACGAAGGTGCAAAATTACCTGCAGGCACAAGGCGTATACCTGAAATAAAAACCAATCGCGGCGAACAAAAGATCTTCATTCTTTCCCCCGCCGATATGGTACAGGCCAATTACAGCGACCTGGTAAAGATCTCCGGTTTCAGTGGTTTCTTTTGGCAGGCGCCGGCGGTACCAAAACCACAGGAGTATTTTGTAAACGGCGACGATGAAGTAATGCTGAACAATGGTCTGCCATATGGCCGTACCCTTGTAAGCAGCGGCACAAACAAACTCAACCTGCCACCCGATGGCAAATATTATATGGCGCCCTTTGAGATCTATAGCAGCTCCATTGGCTATTTGTTGTACGATAACATTTCGCAAAGCTTTTTCAGGCTCGACCTCAATACCATGAACCTGGTGCCGTTCACTACGCCCACCACGTCACAGTCATTTTATCTAAATAGCATAGGTAAAAGATTGCTCTATGCCGGAATAAATACCACCACCCAATACAACGCCATATTTAAAAACAATAATAACGACTCGCTGTTTGCCTATGTCTTTAACCCAACCTCGGCCTCTCCGGCAATAAACAGGTACGATGGGCTCAGTGCACCCGGCTTGTTGAATGCACACTTATTCGTTGGCTCAAGAAAGCTGCCGCATTTGTATTACGCATTCAACAATTCAATATATAAATTGGATATACAGGCAAAAACAGCAACTGTCATTTATTCCTTCTCTGCTGGTACCGAAATAACAGCTATGAAAATGTACCGGAATATGAAAACCTCAGCCGATGTTAATAACAATAACCTAATAGCAATTGCAACATATGAGAATGGTGAAGGCAAGGTATATTACTTCCCACTTGCCGCAACCGGTAATTTTATAAATAACACATACAGCAAGCTGTTTACCGGTTTTAACTGGATCAATGAGTTAACCTTCAAAAGTTTGAAATAACGAAAAACCCCATGGCAATGGGGTTTCCGGGTTTAATAAATTACACTAATAGAGTGTGTGCTTCTTCACGGGTATTGGATAACCTGGAAAACAGGACGGAACACATAAGATATCGGATAAAACGGGGCCATCTCGAAATGTCTGGTTGCGCCAGCACTGTTTCAAATATAATAAGTAATAAATATAAAGCAAAGCCTTTTCTACAATTAGTAAAATGTTACTAAAGAATTCTAATAAGTATTATCACTTTAAGTGTTTTTGTAACAAATGATTAAGGGTCATTTTTTAAAAAAGTGACCTCGATCAATAAATTTATATTCCAGGCTAGTGCTACATTAGCAGTGTTTATTGTCCGATATACAATTCAATTACATGATTATATGTCAACAATACGTTCAACATTTACCTGCGCTATAAAATGTTCATCGTGCGAAACGACTATCAGCGTGCCTTCATAATCATTGATAGCCGCTGTTAAGATCTCTATGTTTTGAATATCCAGGTTATTGGTTGGCTCATCCAGCACAATGATATCGGGGGCCTGGTTACCAATGGTAAGACAGCAAAGTATCAACCGCATACGCTCGCCACCACTTAGCGCAATACAAGGTTTGTCCCAGTCTTCTTTTGTGAACAAAAAACGCGTCAGCCTGATCTTGATCTCATGCTCCTGCAAACCCGTTTTGTTATATTGTTGAGCCTGTTCGTAAACACTGAGTGTATTATTGATCAATGAATAATCCTGATCAATATAAACATAGTTATTATCGGCCCGCTGCACGGCCCCGGTGGTGGGTTCAAGGTCGCCTAAAATAAATTTGATCAGCGTTGACTTTCCCGAACCATTCAAACCCCTGATGGCAATACGCTCACCGCTGGTTATTTGTAAGTCGAGGTTGTGCTGCCATATAGGTTTACCCTTATTATAACTGTGATTGATGCCGGTTGCCGTAAACAACACCTTGCCTTTATGCAAAGCAGTATTATCGAAGCCGAACTTCATTTTATCAATATCGGGTAATTCATTACGCAGCGCCTGTAGTTCACCTGAAATACCGTCGATCTTTTCAGCATGAGTGCTTTTGGCTTTTGCGGTACTGTTCTCGGCACTATTACGAAGCGTATTCATCATAATACGGGCAACACCAGATTTCTCTTGTTTACGTTTACCCCGGGCATCGAGCTTTTGTTGCCGTTCCATGGTTTCGCGTTCCTTCTCTTTAGCCTTGCGCAAAGCTTTTTCCTTACTTTGAATATCCTGGCTCAACGCATTGCCGGCAATTTGCTTTTGCTCATAATAAAAATCATAATTACCGCCATATACAACGAGCCCGCGTTTGCTTAATTCACAAACCGTATTCAACAGGTTCAACAGTTTTCTATCATGGCTAACCACTATCAGCGTATCGGAGGTTTCTTCAATGTATTGATATAACAATTCCCTGCCGGCTGTATCGAGGTGATTGCTGGGCTCATCGAGTAAAACCAACCGTGGCTGATGAATATGAATGCCGGCCAAAAAGACCTTTGTTTTTTGTCCGCCACTTAACTCCGACATTTTTTGCGAAAGGTCATGCTCCTGCAATTGCCAGTATTGCAGCGCTTCCTGGCATCGTTCTTCAATTGTCCAGTCGTCATTTAGCAGGGAGAGATTATGTTCAGTTACTTTTCCATCCAGTATCTCTTTCAAGGCAGCCAGTTTGGTATCAATGCGTAATGCCTGGGCTATGGTAAGCTCATTAAACTGCCCAAACAACTGGGGTATATAATAAGGCGGCGTATCGTAAATAACCTTTCCTTCATGCGGTTCCAGTTCACCCGCAATGATCCTTAACAGCGTAGATTTGCCGGCGCCATTATTACCAATAAGGGCAATTTTATCGCGATTGTTTACAGTAAGATCAATATTATCAAATAAAAGCTCCCTGTTGGGATGCAGGTATGACAGATGCTGCAGAATAAGCATATAATTCCTTTCTTCAAGTAGTTAACAATAGAAAATTTTCCGCGTTGCGGATGCTGTATGTTATTATCTGAAAGAAATTATCTACTACATTAAACGAATATTCGTGGAAGAGGCTGCAAATATACAAATTGTTTTTTTATTCACTGGCAGCCTTTAAAAGTACATCAATTTCGTCGTACCCTGTTGGTAATGGTATTTGCTTAGGGGAGGCGCCGGCGGCCAGCAATGCCTTTACCGAATCGGGCGAACGTCTTAATGTCCAATAGGAATCTACACAGGCTTTTACGGCCAGGGCAAGTGGCGTATGCCCATGTTTATCGGGCACATCAACAGGCGAACCTGCCTCGATCAATATTTGAACAATAGCAGGGAAGCCGCGCCAGGCGGCAACATGAATGGCCAGGCTCGAGGTGGGAATTTCATAATATCCATCGCCCATTCTATAGGGCGCATCGGCGGGTATGCCCAGTTTCAATAATTGTTGTACCCCGGCCGCATTACCGCCTACGCTAAAGCGGGAAAGCAGTTCGCCACCCATCAGTAATAATTGCTGCACCAGGTAGGTGTTTTCGGCCACTATTGTATTGATTGCATTGGTATCAGCCTCGGCGCAGGCCTCTATCAATTTATAAAGACCTGTAAGTTCGGTTGAAACCCCTCTTTGCCGCAACAACTGTAGCACATCGGCCCGGCCTTCACAGGCAGCCAGTGAAATGGCATTAAACCCATTTTTCATCAATAAGGGATCGGCGCCATGATCGAGCAACAGTTCAATAAAAGGTAATCCGTTGGCCCGCATCAGCGAATGATGCAAAGCATACCAGCCCCTTTTTCTTTCTCCATTGGGGTCGGCGCCATGATCGAGCATATACTTCAAGCCTTCGTAATCGTGCCAGTCTAATTTCCGTATCAGCATTACCGACAGGTTTTCCTTTATTAACTTACCTGTTTCCACAATTGCTTTCATGGCATCATTCTCATATGTTTCGGGTGAATGATAAACCGCTTCTTCATCATTGGGATCGGCGCCCCGTTCAAGCAACAATTTTGTTAGTGTGGCATGTTGGTTCACACCGGCAGCGCCATACAATGCCGATTCAAAACCGGGATATGGGCCCTGTGCCATAAAGCCCGAATTGGGATCGGCGCCCGCATCGAGCAGGGCAGTGGCTGCCGCAATAAAATCATTGCTTTTATCTTTATTAAATCGAAGGTATTTGGAGAAACAAAGATGTACCAGTGCATTGGCCCCATATGGTTCTGATACCGCCGTAACATTCCTTGGGTCTTCGGCCAGGAATTGTTTTACGGCATCCACGTCACCGGTAATACATGCCGTATGAATATCACAGGTAGCTATATCGGGGTGCGAAGCCAGCATTTGCTCCGCTTCATCGAGCGAACCATACCAGGTGGCCGCTTTTATAAACTCAGCGCGTCGTTCGTCATTCATTGCTGTGTTCTTTAATACTAATTTAAAGAAAAAAAGGGAGTGGGGATGAAATAGGTTAGTAACATGGAAGTCGGCAATCGTGAATCGGCAATCGGCAATGAACCCGAATCTTATGGCCTCGCTAATCGTGAAACGTGAAACGGCAAACGTGAAACGTGAAAGGCTCACCTAATTTCGAGGCTCGCGCTTTCCGGCAATCGTGAATCGGCAATCGGCAATGAACCCGAATCTTATAGACTCGCTGATCGTGAAACGGCAAACGTGAAATACAGCTTAAAGCCGAAAGCTTAAAGCTAAAAGCGAATACAAAATATAACTGAAAACTATACGCCATCGCGTAACCTGAAACTTGAGACCTGAAACTAAAAACTAAGAACTAAGAACTAAGAACTGTTTTCCCTTTATCAACTTTATCACCTCTATCAACCTTTCAACTATTACTCAGTCTGCTGCACACAGAGTCCCGTCAACTTGTTAACTCGTCAACTAAACCTTATCAATAGGCTTCCGCGTATTCTCCTTTAATTCACGAAACTGGGTAGGCGTTAATCCCGTTTCTTTTTTAAACTGTTGCGACAAATGCTGCACGCTGCTGTATTCCATTTGACAGGCAATTTCGCTCAGGCTTAGTTCATTATATGTTAACAATTCCTTTACCCGCTCTATCCGTTGGCGAATGGTATATTTTTCAATAGTACTGCCTTCAGTTGCAGAAAAAAGGTTTGAGAGATAATGATAATCTAACTGCAATCTTTCTTCAAGTATAGCCGACAACTTTTTATTGTTACCGTCTTCATTTCTATGTATAAGGGAAATGATGATGTTCTTTATTTTTTCAACCAGCTTTTCTTTTTTATCGTCGAGCAATTCAAAGCCGATAGCAGTAAGGTTATTATTTAAATTATTCAGCTGTTCGGGGGTAGGTTCATTATTCAGCTGCACCTCGCCTAAGCTTACGCTATTATATTCAATGCCTGCCTTATCCAGTTGTTCCTTTATTACAAGGATACAACGGTCACACACCATATTTTTTATATACAATTGCATGTTGCAAAGATAAGAGTAAGTTGACGAGTTGACAAGTTGACGGGTTGACTAGGCTTTATGTGCACCAGGTTAATTAAAGGCTAAAACCTGTATTGCTTGCAGCTGTTTTCCTTCCCCTTAAAATTATATACACCATGCTCATTATTGTATAACAACAGATTGTTTACATAGTATCACCTTTGTATAAAGGATCTGTATATGTCAACAATAAAGAAAACCTTCCCTGTTTTGGAAATGACCTGTGCCGCCTGTGCGGTAAGTGTTGAAAGTATGTTAAAAAGCGCCGCAGGTGTACAAGCCGCAGGGGTAAATTTTGCCAACCAAAGCGCCTGGGTTGAATATGATCCGGCGCTGGCTACACCCGAAAACCTGCAAAAAACCGTACGCTCCATTGGGTACGACCTGGTAATTGATGAAGCCAACAGCAACGAAATAAAAGAAGCTGCACAGCAAGATCATTACAACGCTTTAAAACAACGCACCATTTGGGCATCGGTTCTATCATTACCGGTAGTTATAATAGGCATGTTCTTTATGAATATGCCATATGGCAACTATATTTCCATGTTACTTACCCTGCCGGTAATTGCCTGGTTTGGCCGTTCGTTCTTTATAAACGCATATAAACAGGCGCGCCATGGTAAAGCCAATATGGATACGCTGGTAACCCTTAGTACCGGTATTGCTTTTTTGTTTAGCGCCTTCAATACCATCAACCCCGCGTTCTGGCATGAACGCGGCATTCACCCCCATGTATATTTTGAAGCGGCGGCCGTGATCATTGCCTTTATTTCACTGGGGAAATTGTTGGAAGAAAAAGCGAAATCAAATACCTCATCGGCTATCAAAAAACTGATGGGCCTGCAACCTAAAACAGTACGCGTAATTATCGATGGTAAGGAACAGGAACTGCCTGTTGCAGCCGTGCAGCCTAACCATATCATTCTCGTACGCCCGGGTGAAAAAATACCCGTTGATGGCATTGTTACTACCGGCGCTTCTTTTGTAGATGAAAGCATGATCACCGGTGAGCCATTGCCGGTACAAAAAGAGAAAAACAATAAGGTATTTGCGGGTACCGTAAATCAAAAAGGAAGTTTTCAATTTCTTGCCCAAAAAGTAGGCAACGATACCATGCTGGCTCATATAATAAAAATGGTGCAGGAAGCGCAGGGTAGTAAAGCACCGGTACAAAAACTGGTTGACAAAATTGCCGGCATTTTTGTACCTGTTGTTATAGGTATCTCCATTCTCACTTTTATTGTATGGATGATGGCCGGAGGTGATAACGCGTTTACCAATGCATTGATCACATCGGTGACCGTGCTGGTTATTGCCTGCCCCTGTGCATTGGGCCTCGCCACACCAACCGCCATTATGGTAGGTATTGGTAAAGGAGCCGAAAACAACATTCTTATCAAAGACGCCGAAAGCCTTGAATTGTCGTATAAAGTAGATGCCATTATTTTAGATAAAACCGGCACCATTACCGAGGGCAAACCCGTGGTTTCAAAAATAGTGTGGTTACCAGGCAAAGAAAACGATCGCGAGTTGCAGCAGATCTTGTACAGCCTCGAAATACAATCAGAACACCCGCTGGCCGAAGCAGTGATCCAGGAACTGAAAAAGGACCAGGTAACAGCCGGGGAAATAAAACAATTTGAAAGCATTACCGCAAGAGGCGTTACAGGCGTATTTGGCGCCACCCGTTATTATGTGGGCAATAAAGAACTCATTATTGAAAACAAGATCCCAATTGATGCGGCCCTGGTGAAACAGGCTGAACATTTGCAACAACAGGCCAATACGGTCATCTGTTTTGCCAATCAGCAGCAGGTGCTGGCCATAATTGCCATTGCCGATAAAATAAAAGCCAGTTCACCCAATGCCATAAAGCAGTTGCAGCAAATGGGTATTGAGGTATACATGCTCACCGGCGATAATGAACAAACGGCGGCGGCCGTTGCATCTGCGGCAGGCGTTACCCAATTTGTTGCGGGCATGTTACCATCGGGCAAGGCCGATTTTGTAAAAAAGCTGCAACAACAAAATAAAGTGGTTGCTATGGTTGGCGATGGCATCAACGACTCACAGGCTTTGGCGCAGGCCGATGTAAGTATAGCCATGGGCAAGGGAAGCGATATTGCTATGGATGTGGCCAAAATGACGCTCATCACCTCCGACCTGCAATCTATTCCCAAAGCCCTGGTGCTTTCGCGCAAAACAGTGCGCACCATCAGGCAGAACCTGTTCTGGGCATTTATTTATAACCTGATAGGCATACCATTGGCAGCAGGCATATTGTACGCATTCAATGGGTTCCTGTTAAATCCTATGATCGCCGGGGCCGCCATGGCATTGAGCTCCGTTTCGGTAGTAACAAATAGTTTACGTTTAAAAACAACACACTTATAAAATCAAGTATATGGAAACAATAAAATTCAAAACCACCATCAAATGCAGCGGCTGTATAGCCACCGTTACCCCAGGTCTTAATGAAACAGTAGGGGCTAATAACTGGCAGGTTGACCTGCAATCGCCCGACAAGGTATTAACGGTAAATACCAATGGAACAAACAAAGAAAAAGACGTGATCAAAAAACTGGAAGAAGCAGGTTACAAAGCAGAGAAAATATAAAGAACACAACAAAAGGCGCCCAATACCGGCGCCTTTCTTTTTTTGCCCAGGTCCGATTTTATCAAAAATTAATTTTTGTCACTTAGTGTCAGCCTGTAGTTCAATGAGCAAAACCCTTACTTTTACAAAAAACAAATTCCTATGGTGTCAGAGCTTTTACAAACCTTTCTTAACAAACCTGTACAAAATTATCAGCCCACCACCACTATCGAGCCCGATAAATATGTTTACCGTTTGCGTGTTGACTATGACGATGAAAGCGTAACCATTACCGATCTGCTGGAAGCATTTGTACGCGATCCCCAAAGCGCCGGTGTACAAGATCTGATCATTGGCCAGTTCAATACCGATTCATCAGAATCAACCTATGAAGTAGTTGATAAACTGGTTGCCCTGAAAGAGAGTTTTAAAGAACTAAAGGCGCTGTTCATTGGCGATATAACTTATGAAGAGTGTGAGATCAGCTGGATCAACCAAACCGATATTACCCCAATCTTAAAAGCGTTCCCCCAACTGGAGCACCTGCAACTAAGAGGTGGTGAAGGATTATCGTTCAGCGAACTGGCGCATGATAAGCTCACAACCCTTATTATTGAGACCGGCGGTTTACGTCCCGATGTAATTGACCAGGTAAATGCAGCCAAACTGCCCAACCTGCAAAAGCTTGAAATATGGCTGGGTGACGACAACTACGGTTTTGATTCAACCATTGAAGACTTCAAACCTATTTTATCGGGAACCTTGTTCCCTAAACTTACCTGGCTGGGCCTTATGGATAGCACTATCCAGGACGAAATAGCCATTGCCGCAGCAGATGCCCCGGTATTAAAACAACTCAAAGTGCTCGATCTGTCGATGGGTACACTTACCGATAAAGGCGCTGTAGCATTATTAAAAAGCGAAGGCATTCGTAAACTGGAGCACCTGAACCTGCGCCACCACTTTCTTTCTGAAGCAATGATGGAACAATTGAAAGGTTTAGGCATTTCCATCAACCTCGATGATAAGGAAGAAGAGGACGACGATTACCGCTATGTTGAAGTAGCTGAATAAAAATACAAATACAAAATTCCAAGATCCAAATAAAAATTCCAAGATCCAAGCTCCAAGATCCAAATAAAAGCTCCAAGAACCAAGCACCAAGATCCAAATAAAAATACAAAACCCAAGCTCTAAATCTCAGTTCGCCTATTAAGAGGATTTGAGATTTGGGATTTCTTTGGAACTTGAGATTTGGAATTTGTGATTTTATTCTTTGGTTCTTGTGATTTGGAATTTGTGTTTTATTCTTTGGAGCTTGAGATTTGGAATTTGTGATTTCTTTTTTGGAGCTTGAGATTTGGAATTTATGCATTTCACCATAATAGGTAATCCTGAAAACCGTCGTGTGACTGCTTTTTGCAACACGGTTCAGCAACTGGGGTATGCTATGCCCCAGGTTATTTCTTATGCCGGTTGGTTAAGCGCACAGGAAATGCCAATCATTCCGAAAGAGAACATTATTAAAATAGATTCACCGGGTGAAAATGATGCCGTTCGCTCCATGCTCATAGCAAAAGGCGGCTGCATTACTTCAGCACCTGATGAATTTGGCATTATAAAAAATATGCGTCCCTGGTATACCGGTTATTGTAACTGGTTACAGGAAATGCAGGGCGTTATTGACCACCAGCAGTTGCCATGGGTAATGAACCAGCCGGCGGAGATACAACTGCAATTCAACAAACCGGAATGCCAGCATTGGTTACAAAAGCAACATGTTCCCGTGCCACACAGGTTGGCGGGTTTTAATAATTACGACGAACTGGTAGACCTGATGAGCATTCATGGTTTGCATAAAGTATTTATCAAACCGGCACATGCTTCTTCTGCTTCCGGCGTAATTGCTTTTCGCAAAGCCGGTGAACGTGTGCAGGCGGTAACCTCTGCCGAAATGGTGCAAACCCCAACCGGATTGCAATTGTACAATTCATTGAACATTCGCACTTATACCAGTGAACAGCAAATAGCCAACCTTATAAACCAGCTGATACCCGAAATGGTATTTGCCGAAGAATGGTTGCCCAAGGCCACCTTGCAGGGCCGTTACTTCGACGTGCGCGTACTCACAATCGGCGGCAGGGCCCGGCATATGGTTATAAGGACCAGCAATAATGTGATCACCAATTTGCACCTCGGTAATCGCAGAGGCAATATGAATGAGTTTATTGCTGTTATAGGCACCGATAAACTCCATGAAATAAAACAACTGGCCGAACAGGCGGCAGCCTGTTTCCCGGGATCACTATACATGGGCATCGATATTTTGCTCACTGCCCATCTTAAAAAGACCGTTGTATTGGAAGTAAATGCATTTGGCGATCTGCTGCCAGGTTTGCTGCATGAAGGCGAAACCTGTTACGAAGCACAGATCAGGGCCATGATCAAAAAACAGGAGCAGGTACATTATGCTGATTGAACGAATCGATACCCTGATTTTCGACCTCGACAATACCCTTATTGACCGCAATGCCGCCATGCGGAAGAGTGTGCATGAATGGTTAAGCGCACAAGGATATAAAGGCACGCAATTGGAAACCGCGGTTGACGACTGTATGCAATACGATAATTGGGGTTATACCAACCGGCAGGAATTTGCGACCTGGTTATTGCACGAATACAGTAATAAACAAAACAAGGTTACACCACATGAATTACAGCACCTGCTGCATGTAAACAACAGCCGGAACGTTGAACCCGATTTAGCAGTACAACGGGTATTGCAAACCCTCGGCACGCAATATCAGCTGGTACTGGCCACCAATGGCGGAAGCAAAACACAACGCGCCAAAATTCAACAGGCGCAACTTGAAAATTTCTTTCAACCCCAGGCCATCTTTGTTTCCGGCGAAATGGAATTTGAAAAACCCGACCCACGATATTTTAAAATTATCGTAGAAAAGCTTCAGCTTAATACATCCAAAGCCCTGGTAATAGGCGATAACCTGTATAACGATATTCAGGCCGCCAATGAATGTGGTCTGAACACCTGTTGGGTATCGCATGGCAGGGAAGGGAAGACAGGCATACAACCAACCATCACCATTAAGAACATAATTGAAATAACTGCATGGAGCAAACAGTTAATATGAACGAGGTGGTTCAGCGCATGCATGTGCTTTTTATTACACTCGATAGTTTACGCTACGATGTAGCCGCTGAATTGTATAGTAATGGTGGCACACCTAATTTTCAACAATATTGTGCCGATGGCTGGCAGCAATGCCATTCACCCGGCAATTTTACGTATGCAGCGCATCATGCCCTTTTTGCCGGCTTTTTGCCAACGCCTGCATTGAACCCCAAAGCGCCTCGCTTATTTGCTGCCCGTTTTGCCGGCAGCGAAACAACCGGTGCCAATACCCAGGTATTTGAAACAGCCGATATTGTAAGCGGTTTCGCCGGCATGGGTTTTAAAACCATTTGCATTGGCGGTGTAGGCTTCTTTAACAAACAAACGGCACTTGGGCGGGTATTGCCTTCCTTTTTTCAACAAAGCTACTGGCAGCCATCCTATGGCGTTACAGATCCGGCTTCAACCCGTAACCAATTTGAAAAAGCCATTGAACTGGTAAACGCGGCGCAACAAGAGCAACTATTTATGTTCATCAATGTTTCGGCCATTCATCAGCCTAACTATTTTTACCAGCCCGGTGCGCAAACCGACACGTTGCAATCGCATGGCGCGGCCCTGCAGTATGTAGATGGTGAGTTGCCCTCATTGTTCGAAGCCTTTCGGCAAACCGGCCGCGATACGTTTTGCATCATCTGTTCCGATCACGGTACTGCCTATGGAGAAGATAATTATTACGGTCATCGTATAGGCCATGCTACGGTATGGGAAGTACCCATGGCCACATTTGTATTGAAAAAAGCAAACAATGGTTAAAACCCTTTTCGATAATATTTACGAAGGGTATGCTTACTCTTACCCGCACAAACACAGCTACCGCCGGTTGAATAACCTGCAATTACAAACGCTTTGGCAGGAAGAAAAAAAAGACGCCCTCTTTTTATATGTTCATTTACCGTTTTGCGAAATGCGTTGTGGTTTTTGCAACCTGTTCACCATTGCCAATCCGCAAAACAATATGGTGGATGCTTATTTGCAAACCCTCGAACGCGAAGCCCTGGCTATTAACAACCTGGTGGCGCCGCAAAGCTTTGGCCAACTGGCAGTAGGCGGAGGCACTCCTTCTTTTTTACAACCGCATCAGTTGGAGAAGTTGTTTGCCATCATCCGGAAACTGGGTGGTAAACCCGAGCACATGCCTTCTTCATTTGAAGTATCACCAGCTACTGTTACCCGCGAAAAATTAGGCCTGCTGAACGAGCAGGGCATCGATCGGGTAAGCATGGGAGTGCAGAGTTTTTTGGAACCCGAAGTAAAGGCATTGGGACGTCCGCAAAAGAACAATGAGGTATATGCCGCGCTCGATCTTTTAAAACAATATTCTTTTTCTACCATCAATCTCGATCTTATT
This sequence comes from Niastella sp. OAS944, assembly GCA_024809215.1. Classification (GTDB taxonomy): domain Bacteria; phylum Bacteroidota; class Bacteroidia; order Chitinophagales; family Chitinophagaceae; genus Niastella. The sequence goes on from JANUBW010000002.1 coordinate 32,148, forward strand.
TATGGGGCGTACGGACAAACCCTCAGTTCCTGGCTGCATTCTGTACAGGAAGTAATAAGGTACGAGGCAGAAGAAGTATTTATGTATCCCTTGTATGTAAGGCCGCTTACAGGTATTACCAAACTCAATCAGGGACCCGAAGACAACCGGTTTATTTTTTACCGCGAGGCAAAACAAATGCTGCTTGCCGCAGGTTACCATCAGGTATCTATGCGTATGTTTCGCAAAGCCAATACACCACACAAACAGGCGGTTCGCAGTTATAGTTGTCAGGAAGATGGCATGATAGGCCTGGGCGCTGGAGCAAGATCATACACCCATACGGTTCATTATTCTTCTGAATATGCAGTGGCCCGGCAAAACATTCGTTCCATCATTGAGAAATACATTGCCAAAACCCATTTCAACGAAGTGGATTATGGTATAGAATTAAATAAAGAAGAACAGCAACGCCGGTTCGTAATAAAATCAGTTCTTCATGGTACCGGGCTTAATGTAAACAGGTATCAAACATTATATGGGCACGATGCCTTGCTTAAATATCCCTTGTTACAGGAATTAATAAAAGCCGGTATGGCCAGTTTAAAAAACGGCATTATGCGGCTTACTGAAAGCGGGCTTGATTATTCCGATGCTATTGGCCCCGCCCTGTATTCAGAAGACATAAAACAACTGATCACTGAATTTGAATTACAATGAGCCTGTCAATACTATACCGCGGTGTTTTATCGAGTTGTAATTACGACTGTCCGTATTGCCCGTTTGCCAAACGGAAAGATACCCGGGCCACCATGGCCACCGACAAACAACAGGTTGAGCGGTTTGTACAGTTTGTGCAACAGCAAAAAGACATCGAGTTTAAACTATTTTTTACCCCCTGGGGCGAAGGGCTTATTAGAAAACATTACCAGCAGGCGCTGGTCGATTTGAGCAAGATGCCTAACGTACAAAAAGTGGCCATTCAAACCAATTTAAGCTGTGCCCTTGGGTGGTTGCAAAAAGCCAATAAAGATAAAATTGCGTTATGGGCCACTTATCACCCCGGTCAGGTTAGCCGCCGGGCCTTTCTCGATAAATGTAAACAGCTCGATGCCCTTGGCGTTATGTACAGCGTGGGTATTGTTGGGTTTAAGGAAACCATTGAAGAAATAGAGCTTATGCGTACGCTGTTGCCCCAGGAAAGATATTTATGGGTGAACGCCTTAAAAAAGCAGGCTGATTATTACAGCAAAGCAGAACGCGAACGCCTGGTTGCCGTTGACCCTTACGTTCCTTACAATATGGTTTACCACAAAAGTGAAGGCAAAGCCTGCCGTACCGGGCATACCGTAATAAGTGTTGATGGCGATGGCAATATTTACCGTTGCCATTTTATAAAAGAAAAACTGGGTAATATATACGAAGGCGCGCTCAACACGATTTTAAAGCCCCGCCTTTGTACCAATACCACCTGCGGTTGTCATATAGGGTATGTACATATGAACGACCTGAATTTGTACGATGTGTACAAAGGCAGGGAACTGGAACGGGTGGCAGAATGATTTGGGAATTTTAATTAGGTAAGCTTTCCGTAGGTGGATGCCCAATCTTCTCCGTGGTTTCTTTTCCCCGCCTTCTGATCAAATTCCTAAACGCATCGTGCAGATCTATCAGCTGCCCAATAAGAAAATATTCTTTCAAATTGTTCCTGATGCTGGTGCGCATCATACGCCTTACTACATTCTTTGCCACTTCGCCGGTTTCCTTTACGGCAAGCAATAACTCAGCAGCAATAAAGGCAAGCCCGGCCGCAATCAGGAACAGGAATTTAAATTCATGCAAATCGAGTAAATGAATGACCTTATGCCAGTGCGGGCTCTGCCACTGCGCATCTACCAATAAAGAGCGGGAACTAAAATAATCGGCCATATAACCACCAATCAATGGCGCTATAAAAGAGAACAGCGCTGTTATAATGTTTTTGGTAGAAAGGTATACTACCGATTCTTCGGCCGGCGATAACTTCAAACTAATATTGGTTAACGACAGATTGATGCCTGCATTGGCAATACCGGTGCCGGCATGTATTACAAACAGTAAAAAAATATTAAGATATTCCTTGGTGTAAATACCTACGTAACACCAGCCTATAAGTACAAGAATATACAACGGCGCACAAATACCAATAATGGTCTTATTGCTATACCGATCGGCAAAACGCCCCCACATGCGTACGGTTAATATACTACAGATCTGGCTTGTGATGGTGAGTGCAATGATCCATGATATTGACAGTCCCATCTTCTTCATCATAAACACCACAAAAAACGGCGTGGCAATATTCAGCGCAAATACCCAGGCTGAGTTAAACACCAGTAATTTTCTGAAATTACGATCGCGCAACGGGCGTTGCAGCACGGTAAGTATATTACCAGTGGTAACTTTGCCCAATGGTTCTGAAGTGTTCGACAGGCACAAAGCGCTTATGATTCCGGCTATGCCACCGCCAATAAATAAACAGGCATATATATTTATTTCTGCCGTTATACGGTTATTTTTTGTGTAATCAACCAAAAAGGCTGCGGCCAGTCCTAATAAGATATTTAATAACGTGGTGTAACTGGTTCGCTTTGAGAAATAAGTGCCTAAGGCTTTTTCGGGTATCAGGTCTTTCATCCACGCATTCCAGCAGGGCCCTGCAATAGAGCCAAAGAAATAATGAAAGAAAAGAATGAACACAATACTTTCAACGGGTATGCTTTTAAAGACCAGTATAAGCACCCCGATGATGATGAGGGGTGTTCGCGCTAAGAAAGAACAGATTACCACAATGGCCCGCCGGTTGTTAAAACGGCGCACCAGCCAAACCGACAGTAGCTGAAATACATTGGTAAAGGTGGGTAAACCGGCCAGCAGCCCTATTTGAAAGTTATTTGCATTCAACAAAACAAGCATGGCCACTAAAAAGGTGCCGCTGGTAAGTGTGGTCATAGCTTCCGATGCCAGTCCATCACCAATCACCAGCCGCATAGCGCGGTTCACTTGCTTATCTGTTAATGTAGGTTCAGGCCTCCATGCCATGATAAAACATTTTGATACTGATTAAGTTACTGAGTACTGAAAATTATATTCTCTCTTTCTAATATTCCGAAGTAAGAAGTAGGAGGTATGAAAACTCCCGAACTTCCTACTTCCTACTTCGTATTTCCTACTTCTTACTTCATATTACAGTATCAGGGTATTGGGGGCAATATATTTATTGGAAGATCTATTGCGTAATAAATTTTCCAATGCGTTCGCAATATCTGCAGGCTGGGGTAGTGCTTCATGCTGCACCATGCGGTGTTTGCGTGCGTACGTTATTATTTCATTTTTACTTTGCAGCTCTTCAGCCACATTGTACGGGAATATTTTCCCATTCACCTTCCACGGTGTATGCTGCGGATTTGTCAGTGCATATAATACAATAACCGGTGTTTGCCTTGCCGCAGCAATATGAATGGTAGCGGTGTTTACCGATACAATACCCGCCGCCCCATCTGTTAATGCAATAAACTCGCCAGTAGTAAGGCGGCCCGCCATATCAACTGCATTATCGCCTATACCGGTTGCAATGGGCCCGGTAAGCCCGCTTTCTTTAGCAGTACCGGTAAGCAATATGGGCAAACCCGTATTGGCCACCAGTTTCCCCAATTCAATCCACCGCTCCACAGGGTATTTTCTTTTTTCTTCACTAACCCCGGGGTGAAAAAGAATATAATCCCTGCCTGGCTCAATGCCACTCTGTCGCAGTTTGTGATGCGTGCTGTAACGGTCATTTTCGTTGACGGTTACAAGCAAACTTTCATCTTGTGTATTGGCGCCGGTAACAGCCACCAGGTTAAGGTCGCGCTGTACCTGGTGTTGTACAAAAGTGTATGGTTCTTTATCGGGCAACCAGTGCGTAAGCAGATCGTACGGGTTTTCGCGGCAATAGGCCAGCCGTTTAGGAATGCCGGCCAACATGGCAAGCATGGCAGCCGGCAAAGCGCTTTGACTGTACACCGTAAAAATAATGGCAGCATCAAAATTATAACTGCGTAGTTCATTCGCCAGTTCCATCAACCCGGCGCCTGTTGTTGCAGCATTCGCTTTTACCCAGGGCAGGTCGCAGATGATCGTTTCATCTATAACAGGAATAAAGCCGGTAATATGTTGCGCCATGGTTGAGGTAAGCACGGTTATATGACACAGAAAGGTTTCTTTCAATGCCTTTAATGCCGGTGTTGTCATTACCAGGTCGCCCATATTATCGGCCCGTATACATAATATCTTTTTACAATTGTTCCACACGAATAGTTTCTTTAGCATATTGGGCAATAATCCCGGCAGCATCTTTCCAGTTGTTACAGGTATAGGAAGGCTGCCTGTTGGCGTTCAACACCCATTCCGTTTCATTGCCATTGTTCAATAAAATAGTTCTGCACCCCGCCCGAATGCCCGCTTCGGTGTCATTCAGTATATCGCCTATCATCCACGAAAGCTCCAGATCAATATCATGTTCCATGGCGGCCCGCAGCAACATACCGGGCATGGGCTTGCGGCAATAACAGGCTTTTGAATACGATAACCGAACGCCCTGCACATCGTGCGGACAGTAATAATACCCATCCAGTATCACGCCCTGTTGGTGCAGTTTGTCCTGTATGTACTGGAATACCTGTTTTACTTCATCTTCGGCAAAATAACCAAGCGCTACACCAGGCTGATTGCTGATGAGGATCAACTGATAGCCGCAATCCTGCAACAATCGCAGGGCCGCTATTGCATTTTCTTCAAATTCTATCAGTTCTGTATTGACGTTATAGGGAATGTTTTTGATAAGGGTGCCATCTTTATCTATAAATACGGCCTTTTTCATACTATAGAGCTTTTAAAGGCGGGCAGCAGATTCATTATATTCAAAAGGGCTGCATGATCTGTTATCAGCTGCTTTACAGGTTGTTTCGCCGGCTTTTGCTCACCGGTCAATACGGTGTTATAGATCTTTTGTATTTGAGATGCTACTTTACTCCAGGTAAAATTGTTGCGCACATGTTTAACAGCATTCCTGCTCATGGTTTGATGCAGTGCATTATCTTTTAATAATTGAATGATCCTGTTAGCCAGCACATCGGGTTCATGCGGCGGCACCAAAAAACCGGTACGTTCATCAACAACGCTGTATTTAATACCACCTACATTTGACCCGATCACCGGCGTTCCGCAGGCCATTGACTCCAACGGGGTTATACCAAACGGCTCGTACCATGGTGTGGAAATGAACACATCGGCAGCTGCATAGTAGTATTTTAAAACCGACCGGGCTTTGCGGCCGGTGAATATTACGCTATTACTTATATTACAATCCCTCGCTATTTGCTGCAGGCGGCCTATTTCGGGGGTTTGCGCCGGATCGGGCGAATCTGATTCGCCGCCCACTACCAGCAATCTTAACCTGTTAACCGAGCTGCAGGCATACTCCATGGCCCTTATAACATTATCAACACCTTTGCGGGGCACCATACGGCCCAGTTGCAGTATCACTTTATCGCGCTGCGAAATACGCAGAAAATCGCGCGCCGCTTCTTTATCTACCGGGTGAAACTCTTTGGGATTGAACCCACAGGGCGCAATGGCAATACGATCGGCATCGGCACCATAATGCATCATCAGGTCTTCTTTATCCTGCGGGCATTCGGCTATTATTAAATTGGCGTCCTCTACAATATGCTTTTCAATAACTGTTCTTTCAGGAGGAAACCCATCGGCCGTTTTTTGATGCAGCTTGCGCACCAGACCCAATGCATGAAACGTTACCACGTAAGGAATACCCGCCGCTTTCTTAATATTCGACGCTACCAGGGCCGACATAAAGAAATGCGCATGTATAAGATCATACCACAATTCATGGCGGCTCATAAAATACAACATATGAAAAGTGAACTCCTGCATATATTGTAGTAACTGTTCCTTGGGTATATATTCAGGCGGACCGGCCGTTACATGTATCACCCGTACACCTGGTTTCCATTCCACAACTTCCGGCGTGGTGCTACAGTCCCTTCTTGTATAGATATCAATTTGAAACCCCTTTCGCACCAGCTGCATGCTCAACTCGGCTACGTATACGTTTTGTCCGCCATTGTCTACACCACCCAACAAGGCCAATGGCGAGGCATGTTCACTGATAAAAGCAATTCTTTTCATATTCATACACTCACATTTTTTTTATTGATTGCAAATTCAAAAAGCTCGTCCCATTCGCGGGTGAACCGTTCCATGCCGAATTGCTCCAATGCAACTGCGCGTGCCTGTTGGCCCATGGCCCGGGCCAATGCCTGGTCGCTTAACAATTTTTTCATGCCAACAATTAACTCATCAACATTAGTGTTTATAAAAGCACTTTGTTTGTTCACTAGCAGGTTGGCATATTCTGTTGTGGCCAGCGATACCACGGGCATACCCGCCATCATAGCTTCACAAACCGACAGCCCAAAGCTGGTATGCCTGATGGGGTTGAATAAAAAACGATAGCGTGAAGTGAATGCATTCAGCTGCGGAAACAACACTTCGCCCAGGCCACCGTATTGCTCCGTTCCCATACCTGCAAGGTCAATAGGCACCTCAGCGCGTACCCGGTCGAATATATCCCAACCGGTAATGCGGCCTCTTTCTTTAATATGATTGATCACAACAATTCCCTTGTTTATATCTCCTGTATACAAATGTGCAGGCTCGGGAATACCATGCTGTATCACTTTAACATGAGGAACATTGTTCTTCCACATCAGTTTGTTATAATGCGTAACATGCACCAGCACTACCTCAGGGTCGTACAACGGATGATCTGAGTAAACCGGATGCGGCTCGGGCGCATTATGTTCAAGGTAAATGGCCGGCAATTGACGTTGCTCCTCAGACAAAACTTCATACTGGTCAATGCGCAAATTCTTTTCCGATTGAAAAAGGATACAATCAAATGAATGTTGCTTCACTTCATCAGCAGGGACCTCTATTACATTATCGTTAAATAAAAATGTTTTTCCGCGGCCATAATAGCCTTCATCCTTCTTTTCATTAACGGGAATATAAATGTCAACATTACATTGAGAAAGATAAAACAAATAGCTGCCGTGAATATGCCAGGTAAATATTTTAAGCCGGTTGCGTAACATAAAAGTCATAACACAAAAAATAAATTGAAACTTGTTTATGCCAAATGCATAAAAAGAATGCCGTGCGTTACTGGGGAAATAAAGAAGCGCTTCTCTGTTATTCAATTTTTTATATGCAGTAATGTCTACAGTTTATATAGAATTATTGAAATAAACAATGAGGTAAGATATTTGATACAATCGCAACACGATTGTTCAACTACTAAAAACCGGTTACATGTATACATTGGGAATTAACGCAGCCTTCCACGATTCGGCTGCTGCGCTTATAAAAGACGGCGCATTGATCGCTGCCGCAGAAGATGAACGCTTCACACATATAAAACATGGAAAAAGACCAATTCCGTTCACAGCTTACGAATTACCTTTTCACGCCATTGATTATTGTTTGCAGGAAGCAGGCATTACAATAAACGACGTAGATCATATTGCATACTCATTTAACCCTGCATTATTATCAGCAGGCAACATCAATGAGCCACATGCTGTATTTGCCGAAAAGTTAAATGAGTTGTTCCTTTCATATATACAAGAGGCGCCGCATCAGTTGCGCGATGGTTATCCGCATCATTTGCAAAAGCGTTTGGCCGGTTGGAACATGCAGCAGGATAAATGGCATTTTACAGAACACCATATTGCGCATGCTGCCAGCGCCTTTTACCCTTCGCCATTTTCGGAAGCGGCGGTTTTGACGCTCGATGGCCGCGGCGAAATGGCCAGCACCAGTTATTATAAAGGGGAAGGCAATTCACTTGAAAAAATAGGGGAGGTGTGTATGCCGCATTCGCTGGGTATGTTGTATGAGAAAATGACAACTTACCTGGGTTTCCTGCATTCAAGTGATGAATATAAGGTAATGGCGCTTGCTTCTTATGGCAAACCAGTTTATGTTCATCAGTTCAGATCGTTGATTCATGTACAACCCAACGGCTGTTATACCATAGATGATTTTTCGCCTGAGGAAATATTTGGCCCTGCAAGGCAAAGAGGCGGCGGGTATGAACAACGCGTTTTTGATATTGCACATTCCTTACAAAAAGTACTGGAAGAAACCGTACTGCAACTGGTCGAATGGTTATACGGGCAAACAAAAACGGAGAACCTTTGTATGGCTGGTGGTGTTGCATTGAATTGTGTGTTAAATGCGGTCATTCGCGATAAAGGGCCATTTAAAAACATCTGGGTACAACCTGCCGCCGGCGACGCCGGTACTGCATTGGGGGCCGCCATGTGGATAGATAGAAAGTTCAGCAAAACAGCCACCATGCAAAAAATGCAACATGCCTATTGGGGGCCTGCTTATTCCGACGATGAGGTAGAAACATTATTGCAATGGATGAAGGTGCCTTACCGCAAGCTGCACAATGTGGCCGCAGAAACAGCGAACATCCTGGCGCAAAACAAAGTGATCGGCTGGTTTCAGGGCCGTATGGAATTTGGCCCGCGGGCATTGGGCAGCCGTTCAATACTGGCTTCACCCATTGATGCAGAGATGCAACATAAACTGAATGAAATAAAGGACCGGGAAGATTTTCGCCCGGTAGCACCGGTGGTTATGGAAGACAAAGCCGGTGAGTGGTTCGAAAACGCAACGGTTTCGCCCTTTATGTTATTTGTATATAACGTTAATACCGACAAAGCCGACAAAATTCCTGCCGTTCGGCATGTTGATGGCACAGCCCGTATTCAAACGGTGAACAGAGAGCAACATCAATTATATTATGATCTTTTACACGAGTTCAATAAACTTACCGGTGTGCCGGTATTGATAAACACATCATTCAATACCCGTGGCGAGCCTATTGTTTGCTCACCCAAAGATGCTATTGCCTGTTTCTTTACATCACCATTTGATGCATTGGTGATCAATTCATTCCTACTTGAAAAAAATGCTTTTGCATGAAACCCGAGATGTCTGTAGTAATACCCACCTGGCAACGAACCCATTTATTAAACCGGTGTTTAAATGCGCTGGTTGACCAGGACATAGATGACAACCGTTATGAGATCATCATTGTTACAGACGGGCCCGATCAACCAACGTTGCAGTTCATTCAGCACTGGCTTAATATGTATATGGGTAATGTTACTATAACTTGTATTTCATTACCTGTTAAAAAAGGACCGGCGGCAGCTCGTAATGCCGGGTGGCGCAAGGCACAGGGCGAGTTGATAGTTTTTACCGACGATGATACTTTACCAACGCCCAATTGCCTGCATCAATACTGGCTGGCCTATACACCATATCGCAATACGGCCATTGCTTTTTCGGGTAAAATCAAAGTACCTTTGCAAGGCGTGCCCACCGATTATGAAATGAACACCTGGCGATTGGAAGAGGCACGTTTTGTAACCGCCAATTGCGCCTGCAGCAAAAAAGCGCTGGAAAGTATTGGCGGCCTCGATGAAGATTTCACCATGGCCTGGCGCGAAGACACAGCGTTGGAATTTGACCTTAGCGAGAAGGATATACCAATTATAAAAGTACCTGAAGCAGTGATCGTTCATCCCGTTCGTACCGCCGCCTGGGGTATTAGTATCAAAGAGCAAAAAAAGGGCATGTTCAATGCATTGCTATATAAGAAACACACCTGGTTGTATAATAAAACAAAAATGGAACGAACACCACGATATTATTATACCATCACCCTGATGTTACTGCTGTCGATAATATTTTCATTCAGGTCCACAGCATTGATGACCATTTGCATAATAATATGGGCAGTGCTCACCAGTTGGTTTACATATATCAGGCTCCGTCGAACATCGAAGAGCTTGATACATGTAGCTGAGATAGCATTTACCTCATCCGTAATCCCCTTGTTGTCGGTATATTGGACTATATACGGGGCCATAAAATTCAAGACCTTTTTTATATGATGCAGTTTACAACCGATACGCCAAAGATCGCCATCTTTCGCGCCCTGCAACTGGGCGATATGTTATGCGCCGTTCCCGCCTTGCGGGCTTTACGGCAGGCATTCCCCAAAGCAGACATTTCACTCATAGGGTTGCCCTGGGCAACATCCTTTGTACAACGCTATAATAAATACATCAACCGGCTTATTGTTTTTCCCGGTTACCCCGGTTTACCCGAACAACCTTATGATGAAAAGAACTGGCAGCAATTTGTTTCACAAATGCAACAGGAGCAATTCGATTGCATTTTGCAAATGCAGGGCAACGGTACTATAGTGAACGAAATGCTGCAACAACTACAACCCAAACAGCTGGCAGGTTTTCACCGCAAAGATTGCCGTATGAACCACTGGTGGTTTACTGAATATCCCGAAGGAATACACGAAGTAAAACGTCACCTGCGACTGATGCAGCACCTCGGTATTACAGCTAACGACCTGCAAATGGAATTCCCCATTACCGAACAGGAAGAAGCCCAATTGCAACAGGTGGCTCCCTTTGTACATAACGAACCGTATGTGGTAATACATCCCGGTTCAAGAAGTACCGACCGCCAATGGTCGCCCTGTTATTTTGCCGCGTTAGGCGATTATTGCGCCGAGCACGGTTATTGCGTGGTGCTTACCGGTACTCCCGATGAAACTTATATAACGGATTATGTGGCCAACCTTATGCAACATAAACAGGTTAACCTTGCCGGCAAAACAAGCCTTGGGGTGGTAGCTGCGTTAATAAAACACGCCAATTTATTAATTTCAAATTGTACGGGTGTATCACACATTGCAGCTGCAACAAGAACACCAAGTATTATCATTAGTATGGATGGGGAACCGGATAGATGGGGTCCTATGAACCATTCATTACATCATACGTTCGACTGGACGAAGCATCAATCATTTACCGAAGTGCACAATAAACTTACCGGGCTAATTGCAACAGATCTGAGAAAAGCAAATGCTGTTGCCAGGTTTGGCGCTGTTCAATCAGGCAGAATGGGTTTTATCATTAAATAACCTTACAAGCTGCTTCAACAGGATTCTTATATTTTCAGGTTTATGTATACATTGGTCGGCGCCCAATTGCATCGCCTTCTCATGATCATCATCGCTGATATAAGTTGAATACATAACAAAGGTCGACTGCCGTATCTGCTCCATCTCTTTCAACTTTTTTAAACAGTTAATGCCATCATAACGGGGCATATTTATATCAATGAATATGAAATCGGGCCGCAATGTTTTCACCATCTGGGTAGCCTGTTCAAGCCCGCTGGCCCATACGCAATGATAATTAATTGCTGCAAGGTCTAAAGCAAGTTTAAATATATAAAACTCCTCCTCATCGTCATCAATAAGTAAGATCGTTTTTTGCATAATAACGGTCATTTTCACATCTTTCTTTATGTAACAATTACAAAACACCTACATGTATTCTGCAGGCCGATCCCGGGTTATAGGTTAATATTCAATCTGTAGTAAGCAAGTGGTACATTAAAACAGTAAAGATGAACTGAAATTTCCCTCCCGTAAAATGGAGTGATTGATAGGTACTAAAGAAAAAATGTATGTACAAACGGAGAAAGGAACACCGTAGGTGATATAAAGATAAAAACTTCGAACAGCGTAAAAAAAAATATTTCTGTTGGTATAATTTTTTAATCTCATAATGTTTCAACCTGTTAAACACAAGTCAAGTCATGCCCTTTTTTATAACTGTTATTGGTGCATCGGCTGGTGGCCAGGAGGCAATTTGCAAACTCATTGCATCATTGCCCCGGGATGTTAATGCAGCTTTTTTTATAGTAATGCATATTTCCCGGCATGGGCTCGAAAGCATTCTGGTTAACCGGTTGCAAAAATGCACCACGCTGCACTGCGCATCAGCAGTTGATGCACAGGCTATTGAACCGGGGCATATATACATAGCCCCGGCCGATCATCATTTAATTGTTACGGCCGGCGCCATGCACCTGCGCAAAGGCCCTTCAGAGAACCGCTGGCGGCCCTCTATTGATGTGTTGTTCAGGAGTGCAGCAGTACATTATAGCGAAAGGGCTATTGGCATTGTTCTTACCGGACTGCTCGATGATGGCACCTCGTGCATGAAGGCCATAAAAAAATGTGGCGGCACCTGTATGGTACAGAACCCTGCCGAAGCGGCTTACCCCGATATGCCACAATCTGTATTGGATAACTCGGTAGTTGATCACATCTTAGGAGTTACTGCTATGGGACAAGCAATACAGAAAACCATTGCAGAGAAGAAATTAACCGGCGTAGAAGTGCCGTACGAGCTTAAGGCCGAAACCCGGTTGATGGAAAACTCCATCACCAATATTGATGAAATTAGTAAACTGGGAAACCATTCGGTGTATACCTGCCCCGATTGCGGTGGCGGTCTGTGGGAAATAAAAGAAGCAGATCAAACGCGTTACCGCTGCCATATAGGCCATGCCTTTTCACAGAACGACCTGTTGAAAAAACAATTTGAAGCACTGAACGGCACCCTGTGGGTAGCCCTGCGCATGATGGAAGAAAGGAAGAACCTGCTTGTTAAAATAACCCGGCAGGATGAGAGCAGGAACATGCACACACTGGCTGAAATGCATGCTGACCAGGCCCGCGAACTGGAAACACATATCAATAACCTAAAAGAACTGTTATTCAATATAGCGCCTGAAAATTAACCGGCTTCTACCAGGGTGGAGGCTACACGCACCAGCTCCTTGTTCGCAAATGGTTTTTCCATAAATACATTTGCGCCGGCCTCGCTGGCTTGCCGCTGCAAATAAGGCGAAGCCGATAAAAGTATAACGGGCAGGCCCATGGTCTCAGGTCGCTTCCGCAGGTGTTTACATATTTCAATCCCCTCAATGCCCGATAACTGGTTATCTATAATGAACAGGTCGGGAATATCGAATGCATTCTTTAATATAAAATTCCCGTTCTTATGTGAAGCCACAATATACCCGGCACGTGTAAATAAAATACCCAATACATCAAGAATGGCCGGGTCGTCTTCAATGATCATTACCTTTTTCATAAAGAATTGAATTTATTTCTCAAACACCGGCAGTGTGAAGTAAATAAGCGTGCCTTTTTCCCGCTCACTTTCAACACCAATTTCGCCGCCATGTTTTTTTATTATATCCGACGCAATAAACAGGCCCAGCCCAAGACCTGGAAAGGTTTTAATGTTGTTATCGCTGGCCCTGAAAAAGCGGTCGAATATCCGCAGCCGTGTTGCTTCAGACATACCTATGCCAAAGTCCTGTATACTTACCTTCACCTGGTTGTTTTGCAGGGCCGTACTTACTATTATACGATGGCTGTTGGGCGAATATTTGATGGCATTACTGATGAGGTTGATGAGCACCTGGCCAATTCGTTCGCGATCGGCTTTTACGGCCGGTAATTGTTGCAGTTCATTCACAATAACATGCTGTGCCGTGGTGCGCTGCATCAGTTCCACTATTTCGATTATCTGATCGTTGATGCTAAAAACTTCAGGTTGCAACGTTAGTTGACCTTCACTTATACGGGTAATATCAAGTAAATCGGCAATCAGGTGTGTTAACCGGTCAACCTGCCTGTCGAGCTTGTCAATTATTTCAATGCTTTCGGCTTCATTCTTCTCAACCAGCATTTCCTGCAGCAATTGAGTGTATGCTTTTATACTGGTAACGGGCGTTCTTAATTCATGGCTGGCTATGCCTAAAAATTCTTCTTTCTGGCTTTCGAGCCTTTTGCGTTCTGTAATATCTATTACCACGCCTATCATGCGGTGGGCCTTGCCCTGCCCGTTATAAAAAGCGCGGCCAAAAGCTGCTATCCAGGTAATACGGCCATTGGTATGCAGCGAGCGCATTTCCATGGCAAAATCCCGGCGGGTATCAATAGCTTTTTTCAAAACCTCACGCACATGCTCCCGGTCGCTTGGGTGCACATGTTCCAAAAACGCTGCATAGGAACCACTGCGCTGGTCAACCGGAATGCCAAACATGATATTATGATCGGTTGACCATAATATTTCGTCTTTGAAGATATTCCAGTCCCAGGTGCCCATTTTACCGGCTTCCATAGCCACCCGTAATCTTTCTTCCGATTCTTTAAACTGTTCAACACTTCTGCGTAACGATTCTTCGGCCCGTTTACGTTCGGTTACATTACCAATGGCCAGCAAAATACGGGCGCGTTTATCGCCTTCGCCATGCATACGCATGGCATTGAACAGCAGGGTCTTTTCGCCCAGCTCGCGAAAATTATACGTAAGCTCAAAATCCTGGAACCCGATGCCCTTCATAACGGTTTCCTTCAATTGCTGCCGCAAAGCAGGCACATCGAGCAGCCCGCCGGCCAGCTCAAAGAAATAATAACCATCAATGTCCTGTTTCAGGTTGAATAACGTATAAAAAGCTTTATTGGCGGTGCGCACCCGCAGATCGGTATGCAGCACTACCAGCGGATCACGTATGGTTTGTACAATGGCTTCGGTATATTCAACCGATTCCTTCAGGTCGGCATTGCGCAACTGCAATTCTTCATTGATGGTTATAAGTTCTTCATTAGTGCTTTGCATTTCTTCTTTCGAAGTTTCCAGCTCTTCATTAATGCTTTGTAACTCCTCATTCGATGAAAGCACTTCCTCGTTGGCCGACTGCAATTCTTCCCGTATGGACTCAAACTCCTCGTTCATGGTCTTCATTTGCTCACGCGCATCTTTCAGTTCCTGCTCAAGCATATCTATTCGGCGGTCCTTGCTGTCGGGCCTTCCCTTTTTCGGGGGCGCCGGTTTGCTTTTTTGCAGTTTGGACCCAACATCATCACTGAATACGATGAGAAAATACGGATCGCTAAGCACCTGTGATTTTATTGGCGTTACTTCAATTTTAACCAAACGATGAAAATTGGAATCTTTAAGGTGCAGGCCTTCTTTACTAATAGCCTGTTTGCTTTTTTTGGCCTGGCTCAGCAATCCGCGCAATTCAAACACCAGTTCATCTTTCACCATTTTCAACAGGTGCAGGCTGGCCTTGCCTGCAGCAGGTTGCAGGTATTCATTGATGGCGCCGTGAAAACGTAATATCTGCAGGTCTTTGTTCACTACCAGGCTGGCAGGTACGTAACGCGCCAGCAGCAGCTTATCTGTTTCCTTTTCAATATCTATATCGGACGCCGGCTGCACGCCCGTTTTGTCATTAAAACTTTGCTGCATCAGGGGAACATGGGCCGGCCGGTTAAAAAAATCGAAGGGCAGCGGCTGGCTGATGGCTTTTTTTATATACAGCTTTTGCTCCTTATCTACCAACTCAAACAGATCGGTATCATTGCCAATGGTCTCCGATTTACCCAGGGCCAGGTAACCACCTGGTTTTAGTGCATAGTGAAAAGCCTGTAATATTTTCTTTTGCGCACTCGACGCCAGGTATATCATTACGTTCTGGCAGCTTATAAGGTCCATACGACTAAAAGGCGGATCTTTAAGCAGGTTATGTGTTGCAAAAATACAGATGTCCCTGATGGGTTTTATGATCTGGTAACTGCCGTCAATTTTTACAAAGAACTGCGACAACCGCTGTGGCGAAACGTGTTGCAGGGAGTTTCTGCTGTAAATGCCCGTACGGGCCTTTTCAATAGCAGTTTCACTTAGGTCGGTGGCAAAGATCTGAATAGCGGTGGTATATGCTTTTTCGCCCAGGTATTCGAAAAGGCTAATGGCCATAGAGCAGGCTTCTTCACCACTTGAGCAGGCCGGTATCCAAATACGCAAAGGCTCACCGGCCTTCCGGTTCTTTACCAGGGTGGGAAAAACAGTTTTGGCAAGCGTCGTAAAAAGGTTTGGCTCCCTGAAAAAACTGGTTACATTGATCAACAGATCGCGGTACAGCAATTCCAGCTCGCTTTGGTTCTCGCGCAACAGCTTTATGTACTGTTCCAGTTCATCCAATCGGTTCAGGGCCATGCGACGTAAAATACGCCGGTTGATGGTAGTGCCTTTATATTGGGCAAAATCAACTCCGAACCGGTTATGCAACAGCAAATGAATTCTTTTTAACGCCCGCTCATTTACTTCCGCATTTTTTTCATGCGATTCAATAGTAAAATGCTGGCGCGACAGCACGGCCAGCTCATCGGCAATGCCTTCGGGCGATAAAATGAAATCGATATAACCCGACTCATAGGCATTGCGGGCCATCGATTGAAACAGGGCCGAATCGTCCTGCGCAAAGGAAATGCCGCCTTCGGCCTTTATAAGCTGAACACCCTGCGTGCCATCGAAACCAACGCCCGATAGTACAATGGCAATGGCTTTATGCTGATACACCGGCGCCAGCGATTGCAGGAAGTGATCAAATACATGCCGTTGTTTATCGCCCCGATGTTTTTTTACCAATACCAAATGCCCATCCGTTATGGTCATATACACGGCCGGCGGTATTACATACACATTATCAGGCTGAATTTTCATACCGTCCTTCACCAGGTGCACCTTCATCGCGGTGCGTCGTTCCAATAAACTGGGCAGTATGGAGGAATGATCGGGAGAAAGATGTTGAATAATAACATAAGCTATACCCAAATCGGGTTGCAGGTGTGCTAAAAACCTTGAAATGGCCTCAATACCGCCCGCTGAACCGCCAATTGCAGCTATAGGAAACAAATTCTCAGCAGCGCGAAACGCGGGTTTAACCCTGGCTGCTTTTTTAGTTGGCGGCTTTTGGGCTTTAACAGGTTTCTTTTTTTGAGCACACATGAAATTGACATTAATTAAGCCCGTAAGGTACTGAATGTAAGAACACATCTGACGGATATTTGAAGGTATCCTGCAACTGTTCATAGCGGGAAGCTTAGGCCCAAAAAAAAGACTCCGGATGTACCGGAGTCCTCTCTTGCTCTTCAGTCCCTTCGCTGGCATTACCCAGATCAGGTTGTCGGAGTATATTCTCAGGTTTAGTTTTCATGTCCTTGTCCGCAATTAGGGACAATACTTGTTTACAATAAACCACCCCCTTGAAGAACATTTGATGAATAACTAAAAATAATGTGCCATTGAAATTAACGCTTACCACATTTGTAATCACACACATATTGAGGAAATATATGGGCATCATAATCAACAAAAAATATTGCTGGGGTATATTTTTATTTTTCTCTCAAATGTAAATAGCTTTATTATGCTAACGGTTAATACTTCAGCATACCGTTTGTCTTTTATACATACCAGCAATAAACAACCTTTTTACAGCTCAATTTTCAATAACAACATTAACGTATACATAACGTACATCAACACGTGTTGTATAACTCGGTCGTGCATCCAAAACAACATCATTGTTTGCAACAGTAAAAGAATCAACACACTGAGCATTAAAATTGCAATACATGGATCATCAATTTTCTAACGATTAAACCATTTAATTATGAACAGAAGAAGCCAGGGCAGGCAGGGTTATGGCCGCCGAAGCAATGAAGAAAACCGTGGACGTTATGGTTCACAAGGTGGATTTGAAGGATATGGTCAGCAGGGAGGAAATATGGGCCGGCAAGGCAGATACGATGAATATGGTCAACAGCAAAATTATGGACAGAACAGAGGATATGGTGGTCAGCAAGGCGGATATGGCGGATACGGTGGACAGCAGGGTGGTGGTGGATACGGCCAGTATGGCGGTAATCGTGGGCAACAAGGTGGTTTCGGAGGTTACAGTGGTTATGGACAAGGTGGCTACAGAGAACAGGAAAATTACAACCAGGACTATGGCCAGCATCGCGGCAGTCAAAGCGGTTACGGCCAACAAGGTGGCAACTGGGGTAACCAGGGCGGTAATTGGGGCAACCAGGGCGGCCAGGGTAGTTGGGGACAACACCAGGGCGGCGGCTGGGGTAACCAGGGCGGCAGCTATGGCAGCCAGGGTTCACAACACTGGGGTCAGCAAGGTGGCTATGGCCAGCAGAATGAAGACGAACAATTCAGACAGCGTGAGTATGGTCAACGGTACGAAGATGATTATGATGACGATGAAGATACCCGCATGATGGGCCAGGGATATGATGAAGATTATGACGAAGACGACCAGGGTTATATGGGTATGCGTGGCCAGTATGGTCAGGAAGAAGACGAAGACTATGATGAGGATGAAGACGAAGATGAAAATGAATATGGTGGCCGCCAAACGTATATGGGCCATTCGCGCCGTGGTTTTGGCAGCATGAGTGGCGATCAAAGCCATCGCATGGGTCAAATGGGCGGCATGCAATCGAATGAAGACGATTATCAATACGGTCGTCAAAGCCGTGGAGGCCGTATGGGCCAAAATGAAGATGAATATGATTACAGAGGAGGTATGAGCGGCCGTTCGGGTTCTGGTAGAAGCAGCAGTGGCACTTCGCGCCGTGGTTTTGCCAGTATGCCAAAAGATGAAGTTCGCCGTATAGGCGCTATGGGTGGCCGCGCATCGCATGAAGGTTCAGGTAGCAGCAGCAGCCGCAGCAGCAGCCAGGGCCGTTCATCATCGGGCCGCAGCAGCAGCCGGTCGCAAGGATCAAAAAGCCGTACGAGTTCCAGCTCAAACAGAAGTAAAAGTAAATCCAGGTAACTACCTGGAATGTGCATAGAGGGCTTAAAATCGGGATAGAGTGCATGCACTCTATCCTTTCTTTACTAATTATAAACGTAATAAAATGCAAAATATGGGCACCGCAACCGAAACTGGTAAAAAGAACGGAATGAACCCCGAAACAGAAACAAAGAAAAAAGGCGGCAGCCAGCAAGGTTCTGAAGAAACACCTTCGTATTTACAGAAGTTCTTTTTGGACCAGGTAAAAGACATGTATTATGCCGAACAGGAATTGTTGAAGACGATGCCTGAAATGAAAAATGCCGCCACTACCGAAGAGTTGGAAGACGCCATAGAAGAACACATGAAACAAACCCAGCGACATGTAAAACGCCTGGAGAAAGTGTTTAAAATGATCGGACAAAAACCGGAGGGGAAAAGATGCGAGGCCATGGATGGTTTAATTAAAGAACTAAAGACCATTCTTCGCGAAACCGAAGAAAACACTATGACCCGCGATGCTGCACTGATCATTGCCGCGCAAAAAATAGAACACTATGAAATAGCTTCCTATGGCGGTTTGGTAGCACTGGCCATTACCCTGGGTTTGGAACGTGCCGCCGATATACTCGATAAAACATTAATGGAAGAAGAAATGACCGATCAAATGCTCACCGATATTGCCGAAGCATACATTAATGTAGAAGCGGAACACGAAGGTAAATATTCGTGGGATAAGAAGTTGTTTATGGTGTAGCCCAAAAGAAATTTTGGGATTTTGAGATTTCGGGATTTTGAGATTTTTCAGACGGCTAATACCTGATGAAATCTCAAAATCTCTAAATCCCAAAATCAGAAATGCGTTTTCATTCAACCGGGAAATAGCACTGTATACTGGTTCCTTTATCAGGTTGCGCCGTGGCCAGCACAAAACCATTATGCGCCTCCATGATCTTCTTCACAATGGCCAGGCCCATACCAGATCCATGGTATTGACTTTTTGCATTCAACTTTTCAAACATGATGAATATGCGGCTGGCCTGTGCGGGATCGAAGCCAATACCATTATCAGTGAATTCAACCAGCGCCATGGGCGCTTCACTTTGATGACCTGCAGGCAATTGATCTGTTGGCACCACGCGACTGGTAATGCTAATACGAGGTTGATTACCCGGGGCCTGAAACTTCAACCCATTATCAATAATATTGGTAAATAAAGTCAACAGCATATCCCTATAACCCTGTATAACGGGCAGTTCCCTGGTCTCAATTATGCCACCGCTCTCGCTGATCTTTCTTTGTAATTTATTCTCCGCTTCTTTACATACTTCATTTAAATTAACTGCGGTGCGAACCTGTTTGAAGCTGTTTATATGGCTTAAGGCCCATATGTCATCGAGCAACAGGTTTATACGATTGAGCGAGCCCTGTATGCGCCTGATATTGGCCTTGCCGCCATTCGACAGCACCCGGCCTTCCGATTTCACCAGCAATTCAAAAGCCGTATAAACAAGGCGCAGCGGCTCCTTTATTTCGTTACTGGTTATATAAGTGAATGTCGCCATTTCGGTAGAAGCGGTTTCAAGCTGGCGGTATTGTTGTTCCAGGGCTTCATTCAACGGTTGCAGTTTCTTTTCCGCTTTTTCGCGGTGAGAAACGTCGTGCATAATATTCATTACGCCTTTTACGTCGCCGGCCTCATCGGTAATGGGAATAAAATGGTTCTCGTAGCTCTGTCGGTTAAATGCGCCTGCCCTAACCGGTACAAATGATTTTTTGCCCTCGAAGCCAAATTTAATGGCCTCCATCATTTCGGCATCTACAGCCAGTTTAGGAAATACGTCAAGTATGTGTTTACCTATGATATCAGCTTTCGCAATGCCGGTAACCTGGGCGGCCGTTCTGTTCCAGGCAATAATATGCCAATCCTGATCTATGGCCATTACCCGGTCAATGCTGCTGTCGTTGAGAAGTTCAAACAAGTTGGGAATAGAAGGATGTAGGGTTTCGTTAGTCATGGTAGCGATGTTTGCGTTTAATGTTATACAAATATTATACCGCTGAAAACCGACAGCCGTTATGTATGTATCAACAGCACCAGGCGCTTATCTCCAATTAAAACCACAATTAAGGTACATCATTTGATGCAATTAATAGCAAAACATATACTGATGGATATCATCATTGAAACTCCCAAAGGAAGCCGCCAGAAATATACATATGAAAAGGAATCTAAATTATTCCGGTTGAAGAAGGTGCTGGCGCCCGGTTTGGTATTTCCGTATGATTTTGGATTTATACCGGGCACCAAAGGTGAAGATGGCGATCCGCTCGATATACTCGTGATCTCGGAATACCACGGTTTTCCCGGTTGTATAATGGATGTGCGTATAGCTGGTTGTTTACAGGCAACTCAAACTGCGGGTAAACATACGTATCGCAACGACCGTTATATTGGCATACTTGAGCAAAGCTCGGTCTTTGAGAATATTGCTACATTGAGCGACTTGCCAGATACGTTAATTGATAGTATCAAGCTGTTCTTTTCAACTTATTTGCAGGCCGAGGGGAAGTTGGTTCAATGGGAAACAGATTTGAATGCGAGGCAGGCGGTGGAGAAGTTGACGAGTTAACAAGTTGACGAGTTGACGAGGCTTTATGTGCAGCGGGCCGAGTAATAGTTGAAATGTTGATAGAGGTGATAAAGTTGATAGAGGGTTTCTGTGCAACAAATTGATTAATTGTTGAAAGGTTTACAAAGAAAAACTTACTTAAGAAATGGCCTCCCCCCTTCCGGGGGGATGTCTGGAGGGGGGCCGGGAGGGGGCCATTTCACGTTTCACGATTGCCGACTCAATAACCGAACAACTTACGAACTTGCTGTATTCTGTCTTTATCATCGAAACCAAGCTTTTCAGCTTTACGTAAATCCTGTTCAGCAAGGTCTTTCTCATTTCTTCTCGCATGTAAAAGAGCCGAGAAATACCAGGCTTCGCTATTGGTGGGGTCGGCTAGTTTATACAAGTTCACAAAATGTTGGGCAACGTCGTTGCGGTTATTTCTTATCTGCTGATTACTGATTGAATAAAACCCCAGCGACAAATACGCCAACAGACGCTGGTACATGGCGCCTTCAGCAGTAGCGGCTTTTGCTTTTATATTTAGTTCGTTGATGGTTTTTGTCCAGTAATTAAAATCGCCCTGTTCAAACTGACGCATATACAAAGCCTTGGTTTGTTGTTCGGTTTGCAGTAACTGTTGGCGGGCCTGTACTTGTTGTTTATATATTTCGCTGGCTGAAATTTCGGTTTTCTTCTGCTCAAACCAGCTAATGTCTGTTACACCTTTCAATGTATTTATCGTAAGCATGCATTGCTCCACCGCTTTTATGGGTGTGGCTTCTTTTACCAGGTTTTTACTATTGCTGATGTAAGCATTGATCAACTTTTCATTAACCGGTATTAGTTTGTGATACATGGCGTCAAACTCAAACCCGGTAAGCGCTTTATGCATGATACCGGCCGGCGCCCACTCATGTTTGGCCGGGTATAACATAATACGGTGGCGGGTAGTTGTTTTATCAAATGCTGAATTTACGGCCACCACGTCGGTCATATTCAAATCACCTTCACCGGCCATGGCCGTAAAACTAAATGCATAATTACCAGCCGGCGCGCCATCGGGCAAACCGGCCCCCATGGCAATTACGCCTTTTATTTCAGGATGATTCAAAGCCACATAACCCGCTACTTTGGCCCCGCCCGAAAAACCGGCCGTATATATACGTTGGGGGTCTATGTTCAGTCGTTGCCTGGTATCTGCGCTCAGTATGCGCCAGAGTTCTTCCGTATATTGAAGATCGTTGCCATTCTTTGAGGTATTACTACCTATTAAAACAAAACCCAGCGAATCGGCGCTGGCTTTGTATTTGTGCAAGGGGAGTGAACCGCTGCCATGCGGATCAAATAAGTAAATGACCGGTAACGCCGTTTTATTTCCTTTGGCAGGAATATACAAAGCGTACGACTCCGCCGTATCTGCCAAACAGGTTACCTTTTCAATCACCTTACCAACTGCAAAAGGTTTGGATTGAGCAGTACATGATTGAATGTTAAGAATTATTAGACTTAAAAGGACAGAACGCGTTATCATTGAGGCAAGTTAGTAAGTTATTCAGTTATTCAGTTCTCGGGTTTTGGAACTGAACAACAGAATAACTGAACAACTCAATAACTCAAACACTTGCTTTTTTTGCGTATTTCCGTACTTCAGGAGCCACCTTCGTTCCCAGTAATTCAATTGCCTTCATCACTTTGGCATGCGGCATAGTGCCCACACTAATATGCATTAAGAAACGTGTTAACCCAAGCAGTTCCTGTTCGTATAAGATCTTTTCGGTTACTTCCTGCGGACTGCCCACCAGTAAGGCGCCTTTTTTCGTACGCATGGCATCAAACTGCTGGCGCGACATGGGTTGCCATCCGCGTTCGCGCCCCAGTTGCGTCATTACATATTGGTAACTGGGGAAGAACTCATCCGCCGCCTGTTGCGATGTTTCGGCTATATAACCATGCGAGTGCACGCCAATTTGTATTTTGCCGGTATCCTGATTATATTTTTTATAGGTTTCCCGGTACAGATCGGCCAGCTGCACAAAATGTTCGGGGCTGCCGCCAATAATAGCCATCGCTAAAGGAAAGCCATAATAGGCAGCGCGGATAACCGAATTGGGAGTTCCTCCCACGGCCACCCATACGGGCAGTTCTTTTTGATAAGGCCTTGGATAAACGCCCAGGTTATCAATAGGGGCGCGATGCTGGCCCTTCCAGGTTATTTTTTCCGATTTATTTAATTGATACAACAGATCGAGCTTTTCGGCAAACAGAGCATCATAATCTTTAAGGTCGTAGCCAAACAGGGGGAACGATTCAATAAAAGAACCTCTACCGGCCATTACTTCAGCGCGGCCATCGCTCAGCAGATCAACTGTGGCAAAATCCTGGAACACCCGTACAGGATCATCGGAGCTAAGTACGGTAACGGCGCTACTCAGTTTTATATTTTTTGTAATGGCGGCAGCAGCGGCCAGAATTACGGCAGGGGAGGAAGCAATAAAATCGGGCCGGTGATGTTCGCCCACGGCAAATACATCGAGCCCCACCTGTTCCATCAGTGCCACTTCTTCCATCAGGTCCTTCATACGCTGGTGCTGCGAAATACATGTACCCGTTTGCTGATCGGGCGTCAGTTCTACAAAAGTGCTTATTCCTATTTCCATATGTTGGTTGTTCCTTCTTTTTAAGAGTGATTGTAGTAAGTTGGTTGTTCTCGTTCCTGAGCCGGCAATCGTGAATCGGCAATCGGCAATAACCCGAAACTCATGGCCTCGCGTTGATCGTGGGCCCGCCGCACATAAAGCCTCAATCAACTTTATCACCTCTATCAACATTTCAACTTCCTCGTCAACTCGTCAACTTGCCTCCTCATCCACTCGCCAACTAAAAAACCAAAATTATAATATAAAAGTTCAACCCAACCCACTAACATGTAGTATAGTGCTGCTAAATTCTTACTTTCATTGCATGAAAACCATCATATTAATTGCAAGCCTTTTCTTCGCAGGCAGTACATTACTGGCGCAACCGGTTGCGCAAAACCAGCAGGCCCGACAACAATTTCAAACCGACAAATATGGTATGTTCATCCATTGGGGCCTCAGCAGTATGCTGGCCGATGGCGAATGGGTAATGAACAACCGGAATATAAAAGTGGTTGACTACAGCCGCCTGCTGCGGGCCTTTAACCCGGTTGACTTTAACGCCGCACAATGGGTGGCAACGGCAAAGAACGCCGGCATGAAATACATTGTTTTCATCACCCGCCACCACGATGGCTTTTCAAACTGGGACACCAAATACTCCGATTGGAAAATTACCAATACCCCTTATGGTAAAGATGTGTTGAAGCAGTTATCGGAAGAATGTAAAAAACAGGGTATAAAGCTGGGCCTGTATTACTCGTTGCTCGACTGGTACCGCACCGATTATCCCTGGGAAACCGGTAGAACCGGTAAAGGCACGGGCCGCACCGGCAAAAGTAATTACGCTTCGTACCTGCAATTTATGAAAGACCAGCTCACCGAGCTGCTCACGAATTATGGCGACATCATGTGTATTTGGTTCGACGGGCATTGGGACCAGACAAATCCCGAAGGCCATGCCGATCGCAACTCGCGAATAAACTGGAAGTACGATGAGATCTATTCGCTTATTCATAAACTGCAGCCGCAATGTATCATCGGCAACAACCACCATATGACACCGTTTGCCGGTGAAGATTTCCAAATGTTTGAACGCGATTTGCCCGGTGAAAATAAATCAGGATTAAGCTTTCAAAAACCATCCGATGCACTTCCGCTTGAGACCTGCGAAACCATCAACGGCGCCTGGGGTTATAATATTACCGATCGCAACTATAAATCGGTAAAACAGGTAGTGCAATTGTTAGTAGGAGCAGCCGGCCGCGATGCCAACCTGCTGCTGAATGTAGGACCAATGCCAACAGGTTTAATACAATCAGAATTTGCCGATACGCTGGCTATCGCAGGCAAATGGTTACAACAATATGGCGAAAGTGTTTATGGTACCCGGGGCGGACCGCTATCACCACAACCCTGGGGTGTAACAACGCAAAAGGGCAAACTCATTTACTTACATATATTCAAATCGCCCGAAGGCAACACCATTACATTACCCGATGCCAGGCTTAAAATAAAAGGAGTTAAGATACTAGGCAGCAATACGCCCGTGAAGTTTACCAAACAAAAAACAGGCGTTGCTATTTCAACAGAAGGGGTTTCGCTCGATGGGGTTGATACGATTATTGTTGTGGAGCAGGCTTAGTTTATAGCTTACAGAGCGGCGTGCTGTATTTGCCTATAGCTTTAAGCCCTGGGCTTTGCAGCTCGCTGCCTTTTTGCCTTCAGCTTTATTGAATCACCTTCGACACAATTTCCGAGTAACTTCTCAATCCATAATAACCGATAGCCACTACACGAAACCAATAACGTTTGTCAGATTCTAATCCTTTAAAGGTATAGCTGCTCAGAGATGTGCCTTCAGAGATCCATATGGTTTGTTTGTTTGGCGGCTCGGGGGTATATTGATGTACAAAGGCAATAGCTCTCATTACTTTTCTTACCCGGGTAGTAGCCTGACCGGTAACCTTAAGATCAATTTCCAGGATCTCAATAGTTGGCGGTTTTTTGTTATTACCGTTTCCGTTGTTAACATTAAAACCACTGCTCAACATGGTGGTGCGGTCGCCTCCACTGGTAACGGTAACATAATCGGCCAGCTGCTGTAATAACCCCAGCACTTCTGCCTTAATATCATTTTTAATCGATACCTGGATCTTGTCGCGGCTGGCGGCATCGGCTAATGCCTGTCGATATTTAGGAACCAGATTTTTGAGCTTTTCCAATGCTGCCGGCGGATCGGGAAAAGCTTCATTATTCTCCATACAACTAATGACGAAGTGACTTAATACGGCAATTTCTCCCTGAAATTTTCTGTATTCGTGTGTTATCCGGTTCATGCAGTTGGAATAAAGAGATTGCAATAATGAATTGGTTCGCTACGATCAAAACTTAACCGGTAATTACTAATCAGAAAGTGATATCAAATGGGAATTACATGGTGCGTGCCGGGCTTTCGATATAAGCAGGTTGTAAATGTAAATAGTTTCGTGGTTTTCATACCATTACTTGACGACGATCAACCCGGGTGCCGGAATATTGCCCTAATTCCGGGTGGAAATGGTTCGTTTTCCCGGAAAAACAGTTTGTTTCCCGGAGAATAGGTTCATTTTTCCGGGAAACAAGTTTATTTCCCGGAGAATCGTATCATTTTTCCGGGAACAAATACAATTCCAATTGGAATCAGATCAGTTTTCCGGAAAAACGGTTTGTTTCCCGGAGAATTGACCCATTTTTCCGGGAAACAAGTTTATTTCCCGGAGAATCATGTCATTTTTCCGGAAAAACGATCTATTGCCAGCGGCAATTACAAAATTTCCCGGAAAACAGAGTTATTTCCCGGAAAACAGCATCATATTTCCGGGAAACTGGCTTATTTCCCGGAGAATCGTATTTGTTTTCCGGGAAAAAGACCCAATGCAAAAAGGAAATGAAAGGCTTTACATTGAAACATACTCGTTTTCCGGGGAAATGGATCCATTCTCCGAAGAGACCGACTTACATGCGATTGAAAAGGGTGGAAGTAAAATAATTCGAGGTCCATATAAACTTACCTGTAACATTTTCATCGAATGCACAACATATAACGCGTATGAAAATAGCAAGAGATATAAAAACTGCTAATAGGTACCAAGGTAAGTAGGTATTATTGATCAGTTAATATAGCTTTTATATTAAATACAGTTTATTTGCATGCTTTTTCTTATGACTTATTTAAACCTCAATTAATTATGAAAAGAGTTATTACTCTCGGTCTTATTGCGACTGCACTCGTTTTCTCAGCTTGTAAAGGCGGTAAAAAAGAAGAAAGCGGCGATAACGCTTCTGGTACACAATCATCATCGTCAAGCACACCGGCTGAAGAACACAAACAGGCTGCCAATGCGCCCAAGGAATACAAAGTAACTTTTACACCCGATTCAGCAATCTTAGGTAAGAAAAAAGAAGCCCTGGTTAAAGTGGCCGGCGCTACTGCAATTGTTTTAACCGACCCCGATGGTAAAGACAATGGCATTGAACTTACCGTAAACCTCTCTGTTACCAATAAAACACATATCGGCGATGGTTCCAGCGTTTCA
The DNA here is from genome assembly GCA_024809215.1 of Niastella sp. OAS944. Taxonomy (GTDB): domain Bacteria; phylum Bacteroidota; class Bacteroidia; order Chitinophagales; family Chitinophagaceae; genus Niastella. The sequence goes on from JANUBW010000002.1 coordinate 59,634, forward strand.
ATTTCTTATGCAGACTCACGTTTGCAATTAGACAATGGCACCAACATTACACATGATAACGGTACCGATTTCTTAAGAGCACAACCTGAAGCTACTTCTAAAGTAGAAAGCTGGACATATAAGATCCCTGCCGGTGCAAAACCATCTGCACTGAACCTGTTCATGGATGATACAAGAGTATCTGTAGGTGTAGCGTTGAGCGAAAAGTAAAATACATACCCCTGCCCCCTAAAGGGGGAACTTAATAGGAGAGTCACTCAACTCGGGTGGCTCTCTTTTTTTGACTAACGTTGTGAAACGGCAATTCGCCTACGCCAAGGCTTCGGCGAACAAGTCGGCAATCGTGAATCGGCAATCATGAATCGGCAATAGAGTCCGAAACTTATAACCTCGCTATAATCGTAAAACGGTCCGCTTTGAACAATGAACTGTGAACTAAAAACTATGAACTAAGAACTGAGTGTTTATAAAACCGTTCAAACACAGCTCTATCCAAATCTTCTCTATGCGAAGGGTGCGCCAATTCGATCAACGCCTTCGCTCTTTGCTTTAAGTTCTTACCAAACAGATCGGTGATGCCGTATTCGGTAACAACCCAATGCACATGACCACGCGTGGTAACCACACCGGCACCTTCTTTTAAAAAGGGAACAATACGCGATAATCCTTTTGAAGTGGTAGAAGGCAGTGCAATAATGGGTTTACCATTGTCTGATAAAGAAGCGCCACGCATAAAATCCATTTGACCACCAATACCCGAGTATTGATACGTACCAATAGAGTCGGCACAAATTTGCCCTGTAAGATCGAGCTCTATGGCGCTGTTGATGGCCGTTGCTTTAGGGTTCTGGCGAATGATACTGGTGTCGTTCACATATTCGATGGCCATTACGCGAATGGCGGGATTGTCGTTCACAAAATCGTACAGCTTGCGGGTGCCGGCCATAAAACCCGTTACCGAGCGGCCTATGTTCAGCTTTTTGCAACTGTTGTTTATGATGCCCTGTTCAATTAAGGGAATCACCCCGTCTGACAGCATCTCGGTATGTATGCCTAAGTTCTTATGACCGGTAAGATTTTTCAGCACCTGGTCGGGAATATTACCAATACCCAATTGCAGGGTAGCGCCATCTTCAATTAACGAAGCTACATTTTTACCTATCTGCTCAACGGCAGGGCTTACTTTGAATGAATAATCTACTTCGGGCAAAGCGCTTTCATGTTCAACCAGCACGTCAATTTTATCAATATAAATAAAACCGTCGCCATGCGTACGAGGCATCAACGGGTTCACCTGGGCAATAATTATCCGGGCTGTATCGATGGCCGAGCGGGCAATGTCAACAGAAGTACCAAGGGTACAGAACCCATGCCGGTCGGGGGGCGATACCTGTATTAAGGCCACATCTATAGGTAGTACACTGCGTTTAAACAAAAGCGGTATCTGGCTCAGGAATACGGGTACATAATCGCCATGATCGCTATTGGCTACATCGCGTACGTTACCCGAAACAAATAATGAATTAAAGAAAAAGCTTTCGCTGTATTCGGGTTTACTAAAATCAACATCGCCTAAGGTGGTAATACTTACCAGCTCTACATTTTCCAATTCGGTATGGCGATCGAGCAATGCCTTTATCAAATGTACGGGAGTGGCCGCGCTGCCATGCAGGAATACCCGCTGATTAGATTGTATTAACTGAACTGCTTCTGCTGCTGTACTATATTTTCCGGTGCTCATATTGTGCCTTATTTGAGAGTTCAAAAGTAATACAGGAAGTTACATGCCTTACCTGATGGTTGTCAGGTGGGGGAGTGAATAAAATCATTATTTCTGCCTGACAATTAACGCTTTCGCCCATATCCCTCCCTCGCATGCTGCAAAAACCCGCATAATTTATCAGGCAGGCGGCGCTTTTTTTTGCACAAACTTGTAATTACCGATTTTGGCCTGGTTTTAGTGTATCGCCTCCATGCTTTTTTAAACAACAAACATTATCACTTATCGCAATGCGTTATATAACGTAATCACACACATGTAATTTAATGTTTCGCCATTCTGATATCATAGCGCCATCCTGTAAAAACCACCAAACTTTATATTTCTAAACAAACCCAAAGCAAACTATCAAATGAAAAAAACTGTCCTGTCTGTGCTGGCACTATCAGCCCTGGTCTTCGCTTGTAAAAAAGATAAAGATGATAACAATGGTTTAAGCGAGCAAGCGCTTCTGGGAAAATGGGAGATGAAAGTTCAATACCGGAATGTGGTTACCAACAATATCGGCAAACGCGATACACTAGTAATACCGGAAGGTTTACAAGCCTGGGAATTTTTAAAAAATGGAATAATTGTAAGGCACGGTCGCTCCGTTGGCGGCGTAACGAGAGACACCGGATTTTTTAAATTGAATGGTTCAAATGTGATCATAACTGAGGAAGGCGCCACGAAAGGCGATACCACCAAGATCACCCAATTTGCCAATACAGAATTGCAGGCGTATAAAAAGCTTATTAACAGTTCTACTAAGTATACAGAGTTCTGGTTTAATTATAAAAAGCAATAGTGGTAGTATCATAAATAAGAGTATGTCCTCCCGGTTATATGGGGAGGACATACTGTATTTCACGTTTGCCAGCCTGGCGAGCCCTGCACATACGCGAGCCATTGCCGATTCACTTGCATCATTGAAAGATTATTATTATTTTGGCCCCTCAGCCTGTTAAGGCTCAGAACATAGGATTAATACCAATACCCTAAAGTAGTATTGCGTTTGCCAGTTGAAAAAGAGCATTGTACTAAATACACTCTTGAAACAGTAAATTCAATAAAACGAAAAACTATCCGATCTCAATGAAAAAGAGCATGATCGTATCCTCGCTGGCTTTGTTTACGCTGGCATATGCATGCACTAAGGATACAGAAACCGCTACTGCTACCATTTCGCAAGACCAACTCGTTGGCAAATGGCATTTGACCAGCGCTTACTGGAACTCTCATTACGATGGTATCGATAATAAAGACTCGGCCCGTTTTAGCGTAAACGAATTGTCGTACGAGTTCACCAAAGACGGTCGTGTTATTTCGCTTTCCCCATACTATAGAGATACACTTTCTTTCAAAATACTTCCCGGTGAGTTGATCGTGCTCGATAACCACGACACAATTAAGATCAGCCAAATGGGCAATGCCAATATGCAATGGCATATCAGGAACATCAAAAGCGCTGCCGGTGACTTTTTTGAAGAAACAGATAATTTCAGCAAGTAAATTCGGTTTTCATACATACAGGAGCGTCCCCTGGTTTTAAAAAGGGGACGTTTTCTTTATTACGGCGCTAATTCATATGATGAACAAACGATAAACTTAAAAAAATAACTGAACTATTTCTACATTGAGAAACGTTCCTCCGTTTAGCCGGTGGGACGTTTTTTTTTGCTACTTTTAACGCCTTTATGGCTAAATCAATAGAAATAAGAACGGTGAACGTAACGCGCTATGTAACGCCATTGCGCGAGGGCGGCTCCTTACCGGCCATTGCCGAAGCCGATGATGGCTTTATGTATGTGCTGAAGTTCAGGGGCGCAGGACAGGGGATAAAAGCCCTTATTGCCGAACTGATAGGTGGTGAAATAGCCCGGGCACTTGGATTGAAGATCCCTGAAATAGTATTTGCCAACTTAGATACCGCCTTTGGGCGCACCGAACCCGACGAAGAGATACAGGACCTGCTAAAAGCAAGTGTTGGCTTGAACCTGGCCCTGCATTATTTATCGGGCGCCATTACCTTTGACCCTGTAGTTACCACGCCCGATGCAAAACTGGCATCGAAAATTGTTTGGCTCGACGGCTTATTAATGAACGTTGACCGCACGGCGCGCAATACCAATATGCTCATATGGCATAAAGAACTTTGGCTTATTGATCATGGCGCTTCTTTATATTTTCATCACAACTGGCAAAGCTGGAAAGACCAGGCGGTAAAACCTTTCGTACAGTTTAAAGACCATGTACTGCTTCCACAAGCTACAAAACTGAACGAAGTAGATGCGGAATTTAAAGCGATACTGACCGAAGAAAAGATCCGCGCCATTGTTGGTTTATTACCCGATGAATGGCTTGCAACAGATGAACAGGAAGCGTCTATTGCTGAACGCCGCCAGGTGTACGCCGACTTTTTAATAACCCGAATTGCATCGTCACACATTTTTGTAAAAGAAGCCCAACAACATGCAGGAAAAATATCTATTTGAGTATGCGGTCATTCGCATTGTGCCCAAGGTTGAACGGGAAGAATTCTGCAATGTGGGCATCATTATGTATTCTAAAGACAAAAAATTCCTTCAAACAAAATACACCATCAATGAGGCCCGGGTAAAATGTCTCGATGAAAAAGCAGACATAGCCGAAATACAATCTTACCTGCAGGCTTTTGAAAAAATTTGTAAGGGATCCAAAGATGGCGGTCCCATTGCACAACTCGATATGCCTTCGCGTTTCAGATGGTTGACGGCCCAACGCAGCACCATTTTACAAACATCGCGTGTGCATCCGGGATTTTGCAACAACCCCGAGGAGGCACTTAATCGATTACACGACCAGTTGGTTGTGTAAAAATCCCAAGTTCCAAATCCCAAGTTCCAAATAAAAAATTCCAGGAACCAAGCACCAAGAACCAAATAAAAAAATACAAAAACCAAGCACCAAGAACCAAATAGAAAATACAAAACTTCAAGCACCAAATGTCAAAACCACCCTTTGGGATTTGGGTTTTATTTTTGGAGCTTGGCAATTGGGGATTTGGAATTTATTTTTGGAGCTTGGCATTTGGGTTTTGGAATTTATTTTTGGAGTTTGACATTTGGATTTTGGAATTTTTTATTTGGAGCTTGGAATTTGGATTTTGGAATTTATTTGATTCTTATTATTTGTGATTTGAGATTTTAACCCTACACAACTATTAGCAAAAATCTTCGTTATTAACCAGTAATTTATCAATAAAATCCACCATCCGTAATGGCATAGTGTTTGCACAACCCGTAGTACGGAAACTATCTGTTAAAAATTAAATTTTGCATGAATTCTCCACGAATGTCATATGAACATCATCGCACACTAATAGGTGCAATTTTTGCAATGCGTTATTTAGGAATTATCGAACCTTTCTCCCCAAAATTCATATGATAATTATCAATTTAATATCAAATTGAAATCATTTTGTATTTGGGGGCGTCTTAACATTTCTTTTTTTACCTTTGCGACACTTGAAAATCAGACGTATCTACCCTCACCAGCAATAAAGGCTCTCCAGTAGACGCATTTTATGTAGCAGTTAAAGTTGATACTTAAATAAATTTTTTTTCGGATTATTATGCCTAAAGTAACCTTTAATAACAAAGACAAGAGTTTTTTCAATACGCTAAAAGCATCCGTTGATCAATATTTTGCCAGCAAGCAAATAAAAAAGACCGGTAACTGGGCCCTGTATTCCAAAACACTTGTTTTAGCACCTGCGGCCATTCTCATTTACTCATTATTGCTTTTCTTACCCATGTCGGCCATTTTGGCTATCGTACTTTGCTGTATTTTAGGTTTTGTATTGGCCAGCATTGGTTTTAATGTAATGCACGATGCCTGCCACGGAAGTTACAGCAGCAAAGGCTGGGTTAACGAAACCATGGCCCTGAGCTCAAATTTACTGGGCGGCAATACCTACATCTGGAAGTTCAAACATAACATAGTTCACCATACTTATACCAACATCGATGGGGTTGATGACGATATTGCACTGAGCCCTTTGATGCGTCAGTGTGAAACCCAAAAATGGTTCCCGCCACACCGGTTCCAGCACATATATGGATTTGTTCTATATGCGTTCACTTCACTGGCCTGGTTCTTTGTAATGGATTTTACCAAGTATTTCAACCAAAAGGTGCATACTACCCCCATGACAAAGATGGATACCAGGGAACATATCATTTTTTGGGTAAGCAAGATCTTATATGCCGCCTTTTTTGTGGTAGTACCCATACTGGTATTGGGCTGGTTACCCTGGGTTATTGGTTTTGTAGCCCTGAATTTGACCCTGGGTTTAACCCTGGCAGTGGTTTTTCAACTGGCGCATGTGGTTGAACACACCGAGTTTGTTCACGCCAGCGAAGATCATATGAAGATCGAGAACGAGTTTGCCATTCACCAGGTTAAAACCACCGCAAACTTTGCTCCCCGTAATAAATTCATTAGCTGGTATGTAGGCGGTTTGAACTACCAGGTTGAGCACCACTTGTTCCCCCGCATCAGCCATATTCACTACCCCGAGATCAACAAAATAGTAAAACAAACCTGCCAGCAATTTGGCATCCAATACAACGAATTCCCCACCATGCAACAGGCCATTGCCTCGCATTACCGCATGATAAAGGAACTGGGCAAAAAGCCATTGGCAGCGTAGTTTTCTAAAAAATATTATAAGTTATTGAACCGGCTCCCAGCTATCTGGAGCCGGTTTTTTTAGTTTAGATAGCTCTTGTGTTGCCGGTTTTCAGGAGTTGCACAGGAGAGTGCTGAAAAATAGTTTTGAGTAGGCATTAAAGGCCCGGTATCAGGGCAACTGGTACCCGGTAACCGGTACCGCCTGAAACCTGTAAGCTGAAACCTGACTAATCTCATAGATTTATAATCGCCAAATTTCCGTCCTTTGTGGTGTTTTCGCTCATCAAAGCGAATTGTTGACCTCGTTTATTGATTCCACTCTTAATTGGCTTACGCGCCTGAACTATCCAATAATTCCTCATTTTTCCTTTTAAAAGGGCCTGATTCCCCGGTTACCCTCTGTTTGTAGCAACCGCCCGTTTCCCCATGAAGGAATGTAATACCGCCTTATGATAAGGTTCACCATTTTAAAATAATCTAAAAATTTAGCTATGAGAAAAATGGTACTTATCGTGATGTTATGGCTTTTTTCTACACTTCTTTTTTCGGCTGTTGGTTTTACCCAGGTTAGCGAAGAATGGGTAGTACGCGAACCGGCGCCAGGCCCTTATGATGGCGCACGGTCGCTGGCAATCGATAACGCCGGAAATGTATATGTCACCGGTTCGGCGTCTGTAACAGACGCCAACGATGATTACCTTACAATTAAATATAATGCAGCCGGTGTAAAACAATGGGAAGCCCGGTACAATGGGGCGGCTAATTTGGACGATGATGCATTTTCAATAGCGGTAGACGGCAATGGTAATGTATACATCACGGGTAGAAGCCAAAATGAAACCGCCAATGATTTGGTTACCATAAAATACGATGCGGCAGGTGTGATGCAATGGGTAGCAACGCACAACGGCTTTGGCCATTCAATAGCTGTAGATGGAGCAGGTAATGTATATGTAACGGGCGAAACGGTTGGTTTTGGGCCTGGGAACGACTATATCACCATTAAGTATAATACTAATGGAATTCAGCAATGGCTGGCCACATATGACGGCCCGGGCAATAATGATGCAGCGGAGGATCTTGCCATCGACGCTGCAGGTAATGTATATGTAACCGGAAGAAGCCCCGCCGGAATAGATATAGATGAGGAAGACAGGGATTATGTTACCATCAAGTATGATAATAATGGAAATGAATTGTGGGTGAGAAGATACGACGGCCCTGTTGCTGGTAATTTTTCCGACGAAGCGCGGGCTATAACTGTAGATGCATCAGGCAATATATATGTTACCGGCAGCAGCGCTGGTAATAACGCAGAAGACGGACAGGATATAGCAACCATTAAGTATGATACCAACGGAAATGAACTATGGGTATCCCGGTTTAACGGCCCGGTCAATTCTTTCGACGTGCCCTTTGATATAGCTGTTGATGCATCGCAAAATGTATATGTAACGGGAACAAGCGCAGCAGAGCCCTATGAAAACGGTGATTATATCACCCTCAAATACGATGCAACCGGAACTGAGCTGTGGGTGGCAAGATATAATGGAACCGGTAACGGCGACGATGTGGCCACCTCGCTTGCGCTGGACGTTGCAGGAAATGTATATGTAACAGGTAGAAGCCTGGAAACGGGTACCGCTTATGACCTTACCACTATCAAATACAATTCAACCGGGGTTCAGCAATGGATAGTAAAATATAATGGCCCTGCCAGTGGTAACGATGGCACCGGCATTTTCATAGGATTCTTTACTCAACACTCCCTCGCCGTTGATGCGTTGGGCAATGTTTATGTAACCGGGTTAAGCACCGGCATCGGTACTGGTTTTGATTATACGACCATCAAATATTCACAGGCCTCCCTGACCGCCTGTGGTAAAAATGGCGATAAAGTACTGATATGCCATAAGGGAAAAACAACATGCATCAGCCAATCTGCTGTAGCAGGCCATTTAAAACATGGCGATCAATTGGGCGCCTGCGCCGATAATGCCAGGATAGTCCAGACCGTTACAGCCGTTAATGAATTCCGGGTTTCAGTTATACCCAACCCTGCTGTAGTTACCACTAAAATATTTTACGAATTGCCGGTTGATGGCCGTGTTTCCATTAAAATATTTGATATGCTGGGCAGGGAAATAACAACACTTACCGAAACAAATAAACAAGCCGGCATCCACAGCATCGGCTTCAATGTAGCTCCACTTCAGAAAGGCATGTACTACTATCGGATCACAGTTAAATCGACAAAACAGCTTTGGTTAAAAACGGGCAAGATCAGTGTAGATTAGTTTAATCAGCCTCTTATTCTTAAACCATTAATTTATGATTATGAGAAACTCGCTACTTTTCAGAATTTCATTTCTAATTGCTTACTGCCTTCTTGTATCAGTTACTATGGCCCAGGTCAGTGAAGAATGGGTAGCCAGGTACAATGGCCCGGGAAACGCATCTGATAATGCAGTAGATATAGCTGTAGATGATGACGGCAACGTTTATATTACAGGAAGCTCTACAGGCGCCGGCACCTTCGCCGACTATGCCACCATCAAATACAATTCGGCCGGCGTACAACAATGGGTAGCCCGTTACAACGGCCCGGGCAATTTTTTTGACGAACCGGCAGACCTTGCTATTGACAATGCAGGTAACGTATATGTAACAGGCCGGTCGGCAGGCGATGGCACCGACGATGATTATGCCACCATAAAATACAATTCAGCCGGCGTTGTACAATGGGTAGCCAGGTACAACGGACCGAATGATTCAACGGACGCAGCAACATCTCTCGCTGTTGATGCAGCCGGCAATGTGTATGTAACAGGTTTAAGCGCAGGGGTTGGAAGTGTTTTAGATTATGCCACCATCAAGTATAATTCAGCTGGTGTGGTGCAATGGGTTACCAGATATAACGGACCGGGCAATAGCAATGACAGAGCTGCCGCCCTGGTCATTGACAATAGTTTTGTATATGTAACCGGTAGCAGCACAGGCGACGGAACCAATCTTGATTACGCCACCATAAAACATAATATTACCACCGGCGCCATAGAATGGGTATCGAGGTATAATGGCGCAGGCAATAACCGCGATGAAGCCGTTTCCCTAACAGTGGATAACGCAGGCAATGTGTATGTAACAGGAACCATCATTAGTGGTTTTGATCCCAGTGGCGATCCTTTTCCTTTAGAATTATTTGATTGGGCCACTATTAAGTACAACAGTGCGGGCGCTGTGCAATGGGTATCTACTCACGATGAAGGCGGCGATGATTTTGCGGAATCAGTAAAGTTAGATAACCTGGGCAATGTGATAGTGACCGGCAGCATTTCCAATTCACCGCCCCGGTTAGAAGAACCCGATCTTGACTATGGTACCATTAAATACAATGCCTTAACGGGTGCTGAAATATGGGTTTCGAAATATGGCCCGCCACCCGGAACAGATTTTAATGAATGGCGTGCTGAAGACCAGGCAATAGACAGCGAAGGCAATATATATGTAACCGGGCAAACCGGACAAGGAGAGTACGGCACTATTAAATGGAATAGCAATGGCCAACTACAATGGGCCGTAACCTACACAAATGGTGGGGGCAATGCTGCCTTTGCAATAGCGTTGGACGACGCCGGTAATGTATATGTAACGGGCGGAAGCCAGGGCACCGGTACCGGTAGTGACTTTGCCACTATTAAATACAATCAGCTTCAAACCGCCTGTGGTAAAAATGGCAATAAAATACTGGTTTGTCATAAAGGGACCAAGACGTTATGTATTAACAGTTCAGATGTGGCAGCACACCTTGCCCACGGTGATCAGCTGGGCGCATGCGCTACTACTATAACAAGCGCCCGCATTGCCAGTAATGGATCTACCGCCAGTATAAATGACGTGCCGGCGCGCTTCAGGGTATCCGTTATACCTAATCCGGCTATTACAACAGCCAAAATATTGTACGAACTGCCTGCAGACGGCCGGGTATCAATACAGCTTTTTGATGTGCTGGGCCGGCAGGTACAAACCGTGGCAGAAGCCAGTAAACCGGCAGGTTCTCAAAATGCAGCATTAAATGTATCATCACTTCAACATGGCGTGTATTATTATCGAATTACGGTGAGATCGGCAAAAACAACCTGGTTGCAAACCGGGAAGATCAATGTAATTAAGTGAGTTGATAGATTAATGAGTTGACGAGTTAACCAGTTAACTCGTCAACTCGTTAACTGGTTAACTGCTCCTTATTCTTAACCATTAATTTATACTTATGAGTAACGTTTTACTTCTCAGGAAGCCACTACTTCTTGCCAGTATTCTTTTTTCATCTGCTTTATGCTTTGCACAGGTTACCCAACAATGGGTACAAAGACAAAACGGCGAACCCAATGCGCCCGATGTGGCCAATGATTTGGAAGTGGACCATAATGGAAATGTATACGTAACAGGTTCGAGCCAGGGAAAAGGCACAAATGCCGACTTTACCACTATTAAGTATGACAATAATAGCAACACGCAATGGGTAAAAAGGTATAACGGACCGGTTAATGGCGAGGACCAGGCAACCGCCATTGTTGTGGACCATAAGGGCAACGTATATGTAACAGGGTGGAGTACAGGCAGTGGAACCAGCAACGATTTTACAACCATTAAATACGATTATGACGGAAATACCAAATGGGTAAAAAGGTATAATGGCCCCGGTAATCAAAACGACCGGGCAGTAGCCATTACGGTGGATGAGAATTGCAATGTATATATAACAGGATGGAGTATAGGCAGCGGCACAGCAACCGATTATACCACCATTAAGTATGACGAGAATGGCGACACAAAATGGGTAAAACGATACAACGGCCCGGCTAATTCCACCGATCTGCCAACAGCCATTGCCGTAGACCATGATGGCAATGTATACGTAACCGGGCAAAGCGCCGGCAGCGGCACCAGTGCCGACTATGCAACCATTAAATACAACGCAAATGGAAATCAGCTATGGGTAACCAGGTACAATGGGCCTGTTAATGGTCTTGACAGGGCCAATGCCCTGGCTGTGGACCACAATGGCAATGTGTATGTAACCGGATTGACCGCTACTTTCAGTGATGAGGATGGAAGCTTATTTGACATCGCTACCATTAAATACAACGCATCGGGTATACAACAATGGGCGGCCATGTATAACCGCAAAGGTCATGATGAAGCCAATGACCTGGCGCTCGATGCTGCAGGTAATGTGTACATAACCGGGTTCAGCGGCAATGAAGAAGAAGACCCCGACAATGACTATGTAACCATTAAATACAATGCAGCCGGCGCGCAGCAATGGGCTTCCATATTTTCGGGCCCCGGTGGTGACCAGAGCGGCGAAGCCACTGACCTTGTATTGGATGCTTCAGGTAATGTGTATATAACAGGCGGCATTTCAATTGAACAGGCTACAGACTATGCCACCATCAAATACAATAACAATGGCGTGCAGCAATGGGTGGCTACCTATGACGGGCCCGGCAATGAACTGGACAAAGCAAACGCCATAGGCCTCGATGGTAATGGCAATGTATTTATCACCGGCCTAAGCAGGCTCGACGGGTTTGGTAATGGTGACTATGCCACCATTAAATATACTCCAGGCGGCGGGCAAAAATGGCTAAAAAGGTATAACGGCCCCACCGAACTCAAGGGAGACCATGATTATGCAACTGCCCTTGCCGTAGACGGCGGTGGCAATGTGCATGTAACGGGCGGCATCAGGAAGAATAGTACCGGATTTGATTATACCACCTACAAATATGATGGTGATGGCGACAGGGATTGGAAAAAAACATACAACGGCCCCGGTAACGGTCCCGATGAGGCCAGCGACATCACACTGGATGCCCAGGGAAATGTATATGTAACCGGGCACAGCGATGGCCTGGGCACCTCACTCGACTACGCCACTATTAAATATGGGGCTGATGGTGATACAAAATGGTCGAAAAGATATAATGGCCCGGGCAATAGTTTCGATCAGGCAACTGCCATTGCCGTTGATCCAAATGGCAATGTGTATGTAACGGGAACCAGTGTGGGTAGTGGAACATCCGACGATTATGCTACCATTAAGTACGATAATAATGGAAATACCCAATGGATAAGACGGTATAATGGTCCTGATAATTCTTTTGACCGTGCAACTGCCATTGGCGTTGACCAAAACGGCAACGTATACGTAACTGGCTGGAGCCGGGGCATTGGGACCTTCCAGGACTATACCACTATCAAGTATGATGCCAATGGAAACGAACTGTGGGTGGCAAGGTACAACGCCGGCACAAATACTTCTGAAGAAGCCACTGCTTTGGCGGTGGATGCTTTGGGCAATGTATATGTTACCGGAACCGGCAATCCCATGGAATTTTCACCAGTAGATTATGTAACCATTAAGTACAATACAGCAGGCGTACAGCTGTGGGTAGCAAGATATGGAACAGCCGATATCGATGAGCCCACAGATATAGCCGTGGATGCGGTAGGTAATGTGTTTGTAACAGGCGGAAGCGCTGGCGACTATGCCACCGTTAAGTATAATACCGCGGGCGCACAACAGTGGGACGCAAGGCTTGCCCTTGGCATAGCCAATGCCCTGGCATTGGATGCGGCCGGCAATGTTTATGTAACAGGCGCCAACAGGTTAAGTAACATAACTCCCGACGATTACGTTACAATTAAATACAATACCGCCGGCGTACAGCAATGGCTGACCAGGTATGATGGGCCGGCCAACAGCGTTGATGTAGCCACCGACATTGCGGTAGATGATGATGGCTTTGTATATGTAACAGGGCGCAGCACCGGCATTGGCACAGGCTATGACTATGCCACTATAAAGTATGCACAAACGCCGCTGATAACCACCCGGCAGCAAACCCTGCCAAATACATCAGGCGCAATGGCAGAACCTGCAAAATTACATGCATGGGCCTACCCCAATTCGTTCACGCAGTACATCAACCTGCAATGGAGTGGGAATAATGATCCAGTAAGTATTACAATTACCGATATAATGGGCAAACAGGTAGAAAGAAGGAGCAATTTGCCTTCCAGTGGAACGCTAAAAACGGGCGCGCAACTTAGTGCGGGCATTTATTATGCGGTAATTGTGCAGGGGGCAGATAAGGTGGTGTTAAGGCTGATGAAAACCAATTAGCTAATGCGATAATGGGCTAATGTGCTAAGCCTTCATAAGGCGGTAATTCATTAGCACATTAGCATATTAGCAAATTAGCTAATTTTGCTTCCATGTCTGCCGATCAAAAATGGCTTTTAATTCGCAATTATGATCTATGGTCACAACTGACCGATGAAGATTATGAAGAACTGAACATTGTTCACAATTTCGTAGAAGCACGAAAAGGCGAATATGTTTATTTTGAAGCGTTTCAGCACAACAAGCTTTATTTTGTAAAGCAGGGTTATTTACGCATCGGTTATATTGACGACAGCGGCCGCGAGGTGATCAAGGAGATCATTCAAAAGGGTGAGCTGTTTGGTCAAATTACGCTTGAGAAGAACAGCCTGAACGGCGAATTTGCCCAGGCTTATAAAAGCGATGTAAGCTTATGCGCGTTTTCAATAGAAGATTTTCAAAACCTGCTACAGAAAAAACCTGGCATTGCCTTAAAATACACCAAACAGGTGGGCAGCAAACTAAGGCAAATAGAGAACAGGCTTATAAACCTGCTGAACAGGGACGTTAAAACCCGGCTCATCAATTTTCTGTGGCAGCTGGCCCAAAAACATCTTGCCCCGGGTGCTACAGCCGTATGCATACCCAATTATCTTACCCATGAAGATATTGCCAGCCTTATAGGGTCGAGCCGGCAAACGGTAACCACACTGATAAATGAACTGGTTGCCGAAAAGCTGATCACCTATACCCGCAATGAGATCTGTTTTCCCGATGTTAAAAAATTACAAAACCACGAAGTTGTCGTTTAGCCGACAAAACGGCCGTTTGCAAGCTTATAGCTTTGAAGTGTAATTAATTGTTTACTTCAACCATAAGTTATGAAGCAACTGATAACAGCTTTTGTTTTGCTATTGCTACAGGTAAATGTGAGCAATGGCCAGAATAATGCTTTGCGGTTAAAACATTTTAACCTCGATGGCAAACTGGCCATTGAAGGTTATGACCCAGTAGCGTATTTCAAACAACACGAGGCGGTAAAAGGCCGTAAAGAATGGGCCGTATCGCACCAGGATGTGCTTTATTATTTTTCATCGGTAGCCAATAAAGAGGAGTTTAAAAAGAACCCTTCGCTTTATGAACCGCAGTATGGCGGCTGGTGCGCATATGCCATGGGCAGCAAAGGAGAAAAGGTATCGGTTGACCCCAAAACCTTTAAGGTAACCAACGGCAAATTGTACCTGTTCTATAACAAATTCTTCAATAATACACTTACAGAATGGAATAAAGATGAGAAAGGGCTGCAGCCTAAAGCAGACGCCAATTGGAAAACCATTTCGGGATCTTGAGATTTCGCGATTTTGAGATTTGTCGGGTTGCTGCACTAAAAGAAATCTCAAAATCCCTAAATCCCGAAATCAGAAATTGAAAATTTAAACCCTCAAACTTACATTACATGAAAGCCAATACTATCTACATATGGGTTTTACGGCTAGTAGCCGCAGTTATAATGTTACAAACCCTGTATTTTAAGTTCACTGGCCATGAGCAATCGGTAGCATTGTTCACGCAACTGGGTATGGAACCCTGGGGGCGTATTGGCACCGGGGTAATGGAACTAATAGCATCCATTCTTATACTTTACCCGCGAACAACCGGGTGGGGCGCAGCACTTGGGTTGGGTTTAATGGGTGGCGCTATTTTCTTTCACCTTACAAAACTGGGGATCGTTTTTGATGGCGATGCAGTACTTTTTTCATATGCTGTAATCGTATTTGCATGCTGCCTGGTACTATTTATAAAATACATAGGAACAATTCCAATTCTCAAAAATCTCAAGAACCAAGCACCAAGCTCCAAATAAAAATCGCAAGCACCAAGCACCAAGAAGCAAAAGCTTTTTAATTGTTACCTTGGAATTTATTTGGTTCCCCGCTGTTGCGGGCAGGCTTTGTGATTTGAGATTTATTCTTTGGGTTTTGAGATTTGCATTTTGGGATTTATTTGGAACTTGAGATTTGGAATTTGAGATTTATTTTTTGGACTTGGTTCTTGGGTAAGTTTTTCCCCTCTTTTTGTTAAAAACTTTAACAATCGGTTTATACTGTAGGCATTACATTACATTAAAAGGTTTTTTATATGAAGTATGTATATGCCACATTTTTGGCCCTGTTTGTAGCAAGTTTTGTTTCTGCCCAAAATTTTGCTCCGGTTGATACAGCATCGAGCGTTTCATTTAAAATAAAAAACCTGGGATTCAACACAAGCGGCTTCTTTAGCGGCCTGGCGGGCGTTATAACCTTTAACCCTGCCGACCCCGGTGGCTGCAGTTTTGATGTGCATATTGACGCCAATTCCGTTAATACAGGTAACGACATGCGTGATAACCACCTCAGGGCTGAGGACTTTTTCGATGTCAAAAATTACCCACAGATCAGGTTTGTATCGGTAAAAGTTACCAATACCAAAAAGAACGGAACATTATTTGTTTCCGGTAAGCTAACCATGAAAGGGGTTACAAAAGATGTATCGTTCCCTTTTGCGGCACAGCCCATTGAGAACGGATATTTATTCAGCGGCGAGTTTTCAATAAACAGGCGCGATTTTAAAGTGGGGGGCGGAAGCACGGTAAGCGATCATCTAACGGTATTGCTAAAGGTTACGGCGCGAAAAATATAAGTGATAAGTACACGGTAAAATTAGACCAACGGAAAAATTTTATTGAAAAGATAATATTAAATTTAGAGAACAAAACCGACCAATGCAATTACAACAAGCTGTAAACACAATCTTTGTACAATTGTCTGACTCGCTCGGTCAATTGTCGGCATTGCAATACAGCCAGTCGTGTTCAACCCTGTTCAATAATACGATTGGCCAGCATGTGCGACATATTATCGAGTTGTTTCAATGCCTTGAGAATGGATATGATTCAGGAATAGTGAACTATGAGAAACGTAAGCGCGACACATTGATAGAAACCGATAAAGAGCTGGCGGGTCGCTTGTTGCTTGATATTCACCGGGGGCTGGGCAAAGCCAATAAAACACTCACCCTCGAAGCTTCTTACGACGAACATGTTACCGAGCCTATTACCATTGAAACAAATTATTATCGCGAGGTAGCCTACAACCTCGAACACACCATTCACCACATGGCCCTGATACGTGTAGGCATTACAGAAATATCCACCATTCAATTACCAGATGATTTTGGGGTAGCATCGTCTACCGTTAAGTACCGTAAACAATGTGCACAGTAACCTTTATTCCTTCAGGGGATAAGCTCTATATAACATCCAACCGCGATGAAAAGCATTGGCGTTCCAATGCTCTGCAACCTGCTTTATATTCAGGTAAAACAGGCAACCTGTTATACCCGAAAGACGGTGATGCCGGCGGCACCTGGATAGCAGCCCATGAGAACGGCAATGCCATCGTATTCCTGAACGGCGGTTTTATACGGCATACGCCCCAACCACCTTATCGCAAAAGCAGGGGATTGGTGCTGCTCGATCTTATAGATTCGCCCGACCCTGTAGCCACTTTCAATAAAATACCATTACACCAGATAGAGCCATTTACCGCCGTGCTCTGGAGCCATGGCCAGTTATATGAATACCGTTGGGATGGCACACATAAATATGCCACCCTGCTGCCGGTTTCGCAACCACACATCTGGTCATCGGCTACGCTGTACGATGAAGACGTAGTGCAGAAAAGAAAAAGCTGGTTCAATAAATGGCTGCAACAACACAAACAACCTTCGCCCGACGACATACTGCACTTTCACCAGTTTACCGGAGATGGCGATGCTCATAATGATCTTCGCATGAACCGGAACGGACAGGTTTTCACCGTTAGCGTAACCCTGATGGCGCTCACCGATGAAACCACACAAATGCATTACCTTGACCTGAAAAACAATACCGCATTCAAACAGCAATTAACAGTAGAAAAATCAATGGCAGGCCGATAATGAATAGTATACAACGCATCCTGCACAGACCTTTCTTTATAAAATTGTTCAACTGGGAATACTGGAGTATGACAAGTGTATACTTTTGCATTTACCCGGTGTATATACTTCTTTGCCTGCGCGCCCGTTCTTTCTTTTTCTTTGCAGCCAGTAACCCTACCATTAAGAATGGAGGCTTTCTGTGCGAAAGCAAAAAAGACATCATCACTATTATTCCACCATTGTATCACCCGCCAACGGTTTTCTTTTCAATTCCTGCCAATGGCAGTATCGTATTGCGCGATCTGCAACGCGCCAATCTGCAGTTTCCACTCATAGGCAAACCCAATATCGGTGGCCGTGGCCGCGGCGTAAAAGTTTTACGTAATGAACAGGATGTGATCGATTATACCCGCCATGCCTATATGGATTTTCATATCCAGGAATTTGTTCCCTGGAAAAATGAAGCGGGTATTTTTTATATACGTTATCCCGATGAGCCAAACGGCATCATCACCGGTATTGTAAGCAAAGAATTTTTATCCGTTACCGGCGATGGCCAGCACAGCATTTTACAATTACTGCAAAAAGATAAACGCGCCCTTATGTACCTGAGCAGTTTGCAAAAGATACATGGCAATGGGTTGAACCGCATTTTACCTGAAGGCGAAAAGCTCATTGTATCGCCATTCGGTAACCATGCCCGCGGTTCGAAATTCGTAGATGTCAGCCACCTGATAGACGAGCAATTGACCATGGCCATTGATGCTATTTGTAAACAGGTCCCAGGCTTTCATTATGGCCGGCTCGACATTCGTTTCGACACCTGGGAAGCATTGAAAGAAGGCCGCAATTTTTCAATTATAGAGGTAAATGGGGCAGGGGCCGAACCAACGCATATTTATAGCCACTCATTATTTTTTGCCTGGAAAGAGATCATCAGGCACTGGATCATTTTGTATAAGGTCAGCCGCATGAACCATAAGAAAGGACATCGGTACCTGACGTTTAGTGAGGGAATCGCTATGTTTAAAGAGGATAAGGAGTGGAATAAAAGGTTGGCGGCAATGACGGAGTAGACTAATTAGCTAATGTGCTAATTTGCTAATGTGATAATGGAATACAGGTTTATTGAATGCTGCGCGTGAGCTATCTGACTGCTGCCGCAAAAGCAAGGATGTGGAATGTTGGACTGCTGTACAAAAAGCATTATCACATTAGCAAATTATCACATTATCACATTTGCCACTTACATTCACAACATTAATAAATTGTATCTACGAATCTTCTTTACGGGAATGTTCATTAGCTTCCTGGGAACATTACCCCTGGGAACGCTGAACGTTGCCGCCATGCAGATCTCGGTAAGTGATGGAATTAGTCCGGCCATTTACTTTTCAATTGGTGCATTATTGGTAGAGATCATTTACGTACGTATTTCGCTGGTGGCAATGGATTGGGTACAACGGCAACAAAGGTTTTTTAACTTTCTGCAATGGTTTACAGTACTTATAATAGCAGCGCTGGCTGTATCGAACTTTGTAGCAGCTGCCAGTCCGCACGCACAAAAGAACGTTATTCTATCTCACACAATACCCCGCTTTTGGTTAGGCGTGGCCATGAGTGCCATTAACCCGGCGCAGATTCCATTTTGGTTTGGCTGGAGCACTGCATTATTCACCAAAAAGATCTTACTGCCCCGTAACGATCATTATAACACTTATATAGCCGGCATAGGCATCGGCACCTTCTTAGGCAATTCCGTATTCATCTTCGGCGGACAATTTATTGTAACCAAACTAAACGCCAATCAGGGCCTCATAAGTTGGATAATTGGGGGTGTTTTTGCTGTTACCGCAATTATCATGAGTTGGAGAATACTACGAAAAAAGTAGTTCATAGTTTACAGGCCTGTAAACTGTGAACCAGCCTCTTATATTAATAAACTTTTTTATTTACCAGCAAACACACCAAAAAAAAGTCACATACGTTTTAAAAGGGTTAAACTACCCCCATGCAAACAAAAAGATCCATTCTCCTGGGCATCATGAGCTGCTGCCTGATTGCTACTACATTTACAGCCTGTAAAAAAGACTCAAAAGATAAAACCGACAGCGACACTGTGCCTGCACAGGATAATTCCCTGGCCGAAGGCAATTATAACGATGTAAATATGATGGTAGATGCATCGGTAAACGCGGGCGCCAGCTTTACGTTTCGCCAGGCTACCAATGAAAGCGGCGCCAGGGTAGAAGATGTACTGGGCGGCTGCACCAAGGTAACGCTCGATACCGCCAATACAGCCTGTACACTTACCATTGATTTTGGTACAACAAACTGTAAAGGACCCGATGAAAGATATCGCCGTGGTAAGATCCTTGCCACCTGGAACGGCAAGTACCGCGATAAGAACACGGTAGTAAACATCACATTCGACAATTACTTTGTAAACGATAATCAAATAAAAGGCACCCACAAAACCACCAACCTGGGATATAACACTGCCCAACACCTGGTGTATAAAATTGAAGTGGATGGTTCAATTGTAAAAGCAAATAACGGTGGCACTATTCTTTGGAAAAGTACACGTGAACGCGAATGGGTTACTGGTTCAAATACCTTGAGCATTTTAGATGACACGTATTCAATTACCGGTTCTGCCAGTGGTACTACTGCCGAAGGCAGTGCGTATACCATCACAATTACCCAGCCGCTGGTGCGTAAAATGAACTGTTACTGGTTCGAAAGTGGTAAACTGAATGTTACACCGGCCGGCCGCCTTACCCGTACATTGGATTATGGGAACACGGGTTGCGATAGCAAAGGCACCGTTACCATTGGTAATACAACCTTCGATGTAACATTACCATAATAAAAAGCTTCTTAGTCACAGAATAATAGTGTTTGTTTGCCCCTGCTTTTTTAAGTGGGGGCTTTTGCTTTCTAATAAATAAATTGAAGCATAAAATCAAAAGCAGATTGCGCATGATGCGGAACCTGCCTTCTCATTATCAAATTATCACATTAGCACATTAGCCCATTTCGCTTACCCATTTGTCGCGATCATCGGGACTAAACTTCCAGGGCGCAAAGTTATTCTCCACATTGCTGAACATGGCGTTCCACTCCTGGGGTGCATTGCTTTCTTCCATAATGAGTGAGCGGCGCAGTTCGAGTATGATCTCGAGCGGACTGATACTTACGGGGCATTCCTGTACGCAACTGTTACAGGTAGTGCAGGCGCGTAATTCTTCAACAGAAATATAATCGTGTAGCAGGGTTTTACCATCATCTTTAAACTCGCCATTCTGGTCAATATTCTTACCAATATCTTCAAGCCGGTCGCGGGTGCTCATCATGATCTTACGGGGCGATAATTTTTTACCCGTAATAGTAGCAGGGCAGGCCGCACTGCATCTTCCGCATTCCGTACAGGAATAAGCATCGAGCAGGTTACGCCAGCTAAGATCAGTAGCTTCCTTGGCGCCGAATTTATCTGGAGGCGTGGCATTGGCCGGTGCTAATTCAGGCTGCATGGCATACAACACTTCATTTTGAATAGCGGGCATATTGCTCATTTTTCCCATTGGTTGCAATCTTGTATAATATGCATTGGGAAAAGCCAGTAATATATGCAGGTGTTTGCTGTAGGGCAGATAATTTAAAAAAGCAAAGATGCCCAGGATGTGCAGCCACCAGCAGGTTCTTTCAACACCAACCAGTGCACCATCGCTCAACCCGCTTAATAAAGGATGAAGCAGGGAAGAGAAAAGGAAGTTACCGGTACTGTTCTCACCATAATGGCCATAGCCGCGTTGTTGCAATACAGTATCGGCCGCATTCATGGTAAGGAACAGCGCCATGAGCACAATTTCTGTAATAAGAATATAATTGGCGTCGCTGCGCGGCCATCCGTTGAGGTCGGGGCTGGCCAGCCGTTTTACTTTTACAATGTTCCTTCTTATGAGAAAAATTAAACAACCAATCAATACCGTTACGGCCAAAAATTCAAATGCATTGATGAGGTACGGATATATTACACCGCCATACTCCGAAAAAATACGATGGGTACCGAATACGCCATCAATAAGTATTTCCAGCACTTCAATATTGATGATGACAAAGCCAACATATACAAAAAGGTGCAATGTTGCCACAAGCGGGTTGCGGAACATCTTTTTTTGTCCGAACGCCAGCAGCAGCACATTCTTCCAACGTTCACTGCTGCGATCGCTGTAATCGGCATCTTTTCCCAATAGAATATTGCGGCGTATAGTCATTATCTTTTTACTAAAAAACCAAATGGCCACAGCCGAAATGATGATGAATAGTATTTGTGGTATAATTGACATTCAGCTAAGATAGCAAATTTGTACTTTGCTGGTAGGCGATTACTACAATTAAACAGGTGCAGGTTACAAGTTGCAGGTTTCAGGGCCTAATGCAGCATGCACGCCTGTAATCGGACTCTCATAATTTTGTGAACCGGTAACTGGTATCTGGTAACCGGCAACTGTATTTTCCCTGTAACTTGTACCCTGAAACCTGCAACTCTTTCTTGGAAAGAATTAGAAACTATACAATCAAAAACATAACTTTTATATAGTTTTGCCCCAAACAACTTAGCATGGCGCGTAATTATATCCTCGATAAAGAAACGGTGGCCCGGAAATTACAACGGATAGCATATGAGATCATTGAGAACAACCTCGATGAAAAGAATATCATTCTGGCCGGTATTCGTGAAAATGGCAGCGTCATTGCCCATAATATTGAAAAAATACTACGTACTATTAGTCCCGATATCAACATCTGGAATATTGATATTGCGCTCGATAAAAAATCGCCCCACGATATAAAACTGAGTGGTGAAACCGATTTTACCGATAAAACCATTATTGTAATTGACGATGTGGCCAACAGCGGCCGAACCATGCTGTATGCCATAAAACCCTTTCTGGCCTATTTGCCCAAAAAGATCCAAACGCTGGCGCTGGTTGAACGCACCCACAAGGCATACCCTGTTAATACCGATTACGTAGGGCTATCGGTAGCCACTACATTACAGGAACATATTTTTGTTGAAGTTGATGGAGACGTTATCACAGGGGCGTATTTGGAATAAGATACAGGTTTCCGGTTTCCGGTTCCCTGTTACCGGGAAATACAAATACAGAACACCTGGAAACTGGCAACCGGTACCCGGTAACTGTTTGTTATTTCACCAATACAACCCATAAGCTTTAAACTTTCCCTTCGAACTAAGTGCTATAGCAGGCGCCGGTATTTTCACCATGTTGGCTACATACAACAGCGTACGCACCCACTTTTTGTTGGAGTGAATTTTTGTGAGGTCAATATCGGGCGATAATACAAAATGCCGTACCCTTTCAATATCGGGTCGCGTATGGTTGTTGCCTTCTTTATCGGTCCAGGCATTGCCAAAACCACCCAGCATGCCATTGCTGTTATAACCAACCGCCATATTTAACCAGGCAGGCCATTTTGAGTTTTGTAAAAAGGAAGCGATGTTGGCGCTAAGCCAGTAGGTTTGCGAATTATAATCTTTCAGTAAACGTTCGGGCAGGCTTGAGCCAAACAACTGGTTGCGACGCACCTTGGTTTCGGTATCATAGTCATACGCCCAGTAACTCAATTTAAACTGCAACCGTTGTTCGTGCCAGCCAAGTTGCTGCGATACATAAGTGGCGGCGCCCACAAAGTTGGCAGCCATATCGCCCCAGCTAAAACCCCATTCGCTGCTAAAGCCGTCCTGTATTTCAATAATACTTTGATAGGCCAGTCCGCTAACACCGCCCAGCAGGGCGCTTTTGCTTTCGCTCAATCCGCTCCATTTCCATAACCCGGCGGAGATCCTGCTCACCTGGTAGGCCGTCCAGGTATGGCCGGCTTTATCCATCTGGTTCCATTCGCCGTTATCATTAAAAAAGTGAAAATCACTTTTGGGATATCCCGAATACCAGGCTTTATCAAGGGCCAGGTAAGAGGCCGTCCATAATGCAGCATGTGCGGTGGCAACCGCCCATACCCGTTTTTTGATGGGGGTGGGGGGGAGTGGCGCAGCAGTATCGGCCATTTGCCGATTGCCGTCTCCCGACTGGGCATTCATATTAAAATGAAAGCCCATTAGCACCAGAACCATTGCTGTTTTTAAAAAGCCAGGGTATGCTTTTTGAATAGGATCAGCCACAATAACTATACAATTTGGGTTAGTGAAACCTGATTAAAGAATTTGCAAAGGTATAGTATGATAGGAAATTTCATGTTACTGATTGCTGCCTGCCAATAAACCAAGCGCCAAATCATAAAATTATATAACTTCAAACCTTCAATACAAACATCAAATTGAGCACTATGGATGATGCAATTAAGCAGCGCGTACAAGTTTGGGTAAACGGAAATTACGATGAAGCCGCCAAACAGGAAATAGCCAGACTGGAAAAAGAAAATCCTAACGAGCTGGCCGATGCATTTTACCGGAACCTTGAGTTTGGTACGGGCGGTTTGCGTGGAATTATGGGCATTGGTACCAACCGGATAAACAAATACACGGTAGGTATGGCCACGCAGGGTTTTGCCAACTATTTAAATCAAACCTACCCAGGAGGCGTTGTTCGCGTGGCTATTGCACACGACAGCCGCAATAACAGCCGCCAGTTTGCCGAAATAACGGCCAATGTAATGGCAGCCAATGGCATCAAAGTATTTTTGTTTGAGGCTTTACGTCCTACCCCCGAACTGAGCTTTGCCATCAGGCACCTGGGTTGCCAGGGTGGTGTGGTTTGTACCGCTTCACATAATCCCAAAGAATATAACGGCTATAAAGCATATTGGAGCGATGGCGGACAATTGGTGCCGCCACACGACAAAAACGTAATAAAAGAAGTAGAAAAGATAGCTTCGGTTGATGAAGTGAAATGGAGCGGCGGCGAAGCCAATATTACCATCGTTGGCAAAGAACTGGACGAAGCCTATATAAACATGGTAAAAAGCCTGAGCGTGTATCCTGAAGTGATCACCCGCCAGCACGATCTGAAAATTGTATATACCCCCATACATGGTACTGGTATAACCCTGGTGCCCGAAGTGTTACAACGCTTTGGCTTTGCCAATGTGCATATTGTAGATGAACAGGCAAAACCCGATGGCAATTTTCCAACGGTAGTATACCCTAACCCCGAAGAAAGCGAAGCCATGAGCATTGGTTTGAAAAAAGCAAAGGAGCTGGATGCCGATATTTTATTAGGTACCGATCCTGATGCCGACCGCGTTGGTATTGCCATAAAAGACAAACAGGGCAACTGGGTGCTTATGAATGGTAACCAAACCGCCGTACTGGCCTTCAATTACATCATTGAAGCCCGCAAAGCCAAAGGCATTGCCCAAAGCAACGACTTTGTATGTAAGACGGTTGTAACTACCGATATGATCGACCGCATTGCCGCCGATAACAAGGTAAAATGTTACAATGTGCTTACCGGTTTTAAATGGATTGCCGAACTGATAAAAGAAAAAGAAGCCACCGAAAACTATACGGTTGGTGGTGAAGAAAGCTATGGACTGATGATCGGCAGCCAGCTGCGCGATAAAGACGCCGTTTCGGCCGTTGCCCTTCTTTGCGAAATGGCAGCTTATGAAAAAGACAAAGGCAGAACGCTGTACGAAAAATTGATAGACCTGTACGTTCAGTACGGTTATTATAAAGAGCACCTGATATCCATCACTAAAAAAGGCATGAACGGCCAAAAAGAAATTGCCGATATGATGGATGGCTACCGCAGCAATCCGCCTGTGACCATCAACGGTTCACCGGTTGTTCAGTTGCTCGATTATGAATTACATAAAGGAAAGAACCTGCAAACAGGCGAGGAGTGGGAGATCAAATTACCCAAATCGAATGTACTGCAATTCATTCTGGCCGATGGCAGCAAGATCTCAGCCCGCCCAAGCGGTACAGAGCCGAAGATCAAATTTTATTTCAGCGTAAATACCACCATCAGGAGCGCAGCAGAATTCGATTCAATGCAGGTGCATGGGGAGCTGGATAAGAGGATACAGGGGATTATAGCGGATATGGGGTTGAGGTAAGTTGACGAGTTAACAAGTTGACGAGTTGACGAGGGGTTGAAAAGTTGATAGAGGTGATAAAGTTGATAAAGGAACGAAAAGGGAGGTTCCCCTTCAAGGGGAGCTTCCCTTTTTTAATGAAATCTCAAAATCAGAAATAAAAAAAGTAGGAAGCAAAAAATACGAAATCGTACTTCTTACTTCCTACTTCAGCTATTTAGAATGACTTAGTTTGTTCCTAAGACCGATCTTACTAATTCTTCTTTGGTTCAGCAGGCGCCGGCGCCTCTTTGGAAATATTCAACTTTTTAAACACCAGTGGTAAAATATCATCAGCAGCCGGGAAAGCGATCAATTGCTCTTTAGGCAGAATATAAGCATAGCCATTTTCTTTGGCCACAGCCTGCGAAGTAGTAACCGCTTTATCCTGAATAGGAGCCAGCAGTTCCTGCTCGTGCTGATTCATCATTTGCTGTGCTTCCTGGTTAACAAAGTTGGTCCACTTGATATATAATTCATTCAATTCTTTCTTCTTTACATCCTTTACGGCAGAAGTCCATTTGATGGAGTCTGTTCCCATAGCTTTCTGCTTTTCCATAAAAGCCTGCTGATATTCATTTCCCTGTTGAACCAACGCTTTTTGGTAATCCTGCATTTCGGCCTGTGCCTTTTTGTATTCGGGCATGGCGCTTACGAGTTCCTGTAAGCTAATATAACCGATCTTGCCTTGAGCATCTGCCTGGAAGGCATTCGCCAGCAGACCAATGGTAAAAATAAATACTATAGCTACAAATTGCCTTTTCATGTTCGTGGGTTTAATTTTGGAACCGCAAAAATAGTAGAAAACACTACTATCCCGGAAAAAATTACGACGGTTTATTTCATCACAACTATTCCAGTACTTTTTCGCTGATCTTTCCTGTTTTTTTGTTTTTAAGAATTACTTTTTTGGCGCCGTAATGGGTCACCTCTTCTTTAACGAGATAATGCTCAGAATCGTATTCGGTAAGGTGACTGTCTTTTGTAACGCCGGTTTTTCCGCGCCAGATGTCGAGCTGCACCGGTTCCCACTGCTTGGTTTTAGCCGAACGGTAGGCGGCATCGAGGATACAATTCACCACATAACCATCGTAAAAGGTTTCCTTTGGGTCTATATTGGCTTCCATGGCGTTAAACATATCCATAAACATATGGTTGTAGCCCAGCTCGTTCAATTCATCACCTACCGGGAACAGCCAACCGGTGTTGCTTTCGGCTTTTTCGGCCACATAATCGGCCCCTTTGCCACTGGTGAACATATCGAACCCGGTGCGCAGGAAACTGTTTATCCAAATGGTACCTTCGGAACCCATTACCTCATCACGCAGATCGAGACCGCCGCGGAAGGTCCAGCTTACTTCAAACTGGCCAATGGCGCCGTTCTCGTATTTTACCAATCCAATGGCATGGTCTTCGGCATCGATGGGTTTTACCTGGGTATCGGCCCAGCACATTACCTCTACCGGTTTTATATCTTTTCCTATATAACTGCGGGTTATTTCAACGCAATGGCAACCCAGGTCGAGAATACAACCACCACCGGCCTGCTCAATATCCCAAAACCAGTCGCTATGGGGCCCAGGGTGTGTTTCGCGCGATTTGGCCCACAAAATGCGGCCCAGGGAGCCGGCCTTTACACTTTCAAGCGCCTTTATAAATTTGGGCGTATATACCAGGTCTTCCAAATAACCATTGAAAATACCGGCCTGTTCAACGGCCTGCAACATACGCTTTGCTTCTTCGCCATTTCGGCCCAGCGGTTTGGTGGTCATTACCGCTTTGCGGTGAACACAGCACAACATTACCGCCGCTTCGTGCAGGTGATTGGGCAGCGAAATACAAACAATATCTACATCGGGATGCGCAATGGCCTCCTCCATATTAGTAGTGAAATGAGCTACGTTGTAGTCTTCTGCAAAACGCTTCGCGCTTTCGGTACGGCGCGAATAAACACTTACGATCTTATCGCGGCTTCTGTACCCCTGAAGAGAGTCGGCATAAAAACGACCGATAAAACCTGAACCGAGCATAGCAATCTTAGCCATATTAACTTATTTATGGGTTGAAATTCTTGTTTTATGATTTTAAGAAAGATCCACAGTTATTGAGTTATTCAGTTGTTCAGTTGTTCCGTTTGCGCAGGCTGCCGGCCAGTTGTCGCGAGTTCCGAATAAAAGAACTGTGAACTGTGAACAGTGAACTATGAACTATGAACTGAACAACTCACGAACTGAATAACTTACAAACTTGCTTCAGTCTGTCTTTTTTCCTTAAAAGTGGCCATAAAAAACAGCAACACTACAGCAGCAAATCCGGCAGGGATCCACCAGAAATTTTGCCATTGTTGTAAGGTAAGGTGTTCAGATGTGCCCAGGAATTTATTGTACACCGAGCCCGCTATTGGTGCACCTACCAGCATACCCACACCATAAGTAACAAAAATGATTAGGCCCTGCGCCTGTGCACGGATCTGGGGCGTTGCCCGTTTATCAACGTATATCTGTCCGGTAACAAAGAAAAAGTCATAACAAATACCATGCATTACCACCCCAATGATGATCAAAGAAGTTATTTGGTCGGGCGCGGCCAGTGCAAACAAAGCATACCGTATGATCCAGGCCAGCATACCAACCGCCAGCATTTTTTTAACACCCAGCCGAATAAAAAAGAAAGGTATCAGGGTCATGAACACAGTCTCAGACACCTGCCCAAGTATTTGGGTTGAAGCGATCTTTTCGAAACCGGTGGCAGCTAGAAAATGTTGCGTAAAATTATAATATGCTGCCAGCGGTATACAAATAAGGAATGAACTAAGCAGGAAGATAAAGAACGAGGGACTGGCAAGTTGTTTAAACGCATCAATGCCAATGATGCTGGCTGCCGAAACTTTTTTACCCTTGGCCGGTGGCGGCGTATTGGGTAAAGTGAAACTAAACAAACCCAGCAACAGACTGGCGCCGGCCGTCATATATAATTGCATACCTGTTTCTTCGGGTTTCACATTTGCTGCAACAAATTTATTCAATACAAAACTGATGATCAAACCGGCAACGATCCAGCCTACAGTACCAAAGACCCTAATCAAAGGAAATTCCTTTTCCTGGTCGCTCATTTTATGAAAACAAATGGTATTGGCCAGGCTCATGGTTGGCATATAACATAAGTTATAGCCCAGCAGTAATAAAATAAACAAGGTTGAATTGCCGGTTGCAGAAGGCACAAGGAACATAAACACGGCGCCTAAAATATGCAGTATGCCCAACACTTTTTGGGTAGCAAAATAGCGGTCGGCAATAAGCCCAACAAAGAACGGGGCAATAATTGCAGCCACAGGGTTCACCGTATAAGGCCAGTGGGTTAATGTACCCATGTTATGACTGCTCATAAAAACACCAATAGTAGTATACCAGCTACCCCAGATGAAAAACTCCAGGAACATCATTACAGAAAGTTGAGCGCGCAATGCAGCTTTCATATTTGCAGGTTGATTTTTTGAGGGAACCGTTCGGTTTTCGCTTTAAAGATATTGTTTCCGCTTATTTCGAACACATTAAAGATTGATAAATACCTGTATTGTGTGCGACGCATGGAAATTACAACAAAAAAGGTTTAGCCCGCTCAATGAATGCCGGCCCGATTTATATTTTGAAATAAGAGCAGTATTTGTACATTTGTATAAGTACTTATACAATTTATGAGCTTCTATGAATCGCTTGGATTTTTGGTTTTTGGCAGCCGTTTACGCCGGTTGAGCGAAGCATTTCTTTCCGATGTGAACCAGATCTACGCCTCGCACGATCTGCAGTTCGATGCAGCCTGGTTTCCGGTGTTTTATATTCTTGCCAGGCAGGAAACGGTTTCTATTAGAGATATTTCCGACGAACTGGCAATTTCGCACTCAGCCGTAAGCCAGCTGGTAAGCAGTCTGCAACAAAAAGGCCTTATAAAGACCAGTACCGCTAACGACGACGCCCGCAAAAAAGTAGTGGCGTTCACCACCAAAGGCAAAAAACTGCAACAACAGGTACAACCTGTATGGGATGCCCTGCAGCAGGCTATGGAAGCGTTGGTGCAGGAAGGCAAACACAGCAAGACCATTTTAACCGCTATTGGCGAAATTGAACAGGGTTTACAAAACGAATCAGTCTTTAACCGGGTGCAAGCCATTTTGCCCCATAAGTAAATAGTATGGAACAGGATTTTAATTACGGTATCGATCATTTAACCATTGGCGCCGCATTGGCCATTGCCGCCGGAAAGCAAAAAGGTGTGTTGAACAAGGAAGCCATTGCCAACATTCAAAAAAGCCAGCAGCATGTGCAGGAAATTGTAGAGAACAACCGCACCGTATATGGCATCAATACCGGTTTTGGCGTACTGGCCAACAAACCGGTTTCGGAAGAAGATACACGCATTTTACAACATAAGATATTACAAAGCCATAGCGTGGGCGTGGGCGAACCTGTTAGTACAGAGATCGCCAAACTAATGCTTATCACCAAGGTACATGCCCTGGCACGTGGTTACTCAGGTGCACAACTCACCACCCTGCAAAGAATACTATGGCATATTGAAGAAGATGTAATTCCGGTGGTTCCCGAAAAGGGTAGTGTAGGCGCATCGGGCGATCTGGCCCCATTGGCGCATTTATGTTTGCCACTGATAGGGTTGGGCGAAGTATTTTACAAAGGGGTAAGATATAGATCGCAGGAAATTTTACAACGCTTCAACCTGCCGCCAATTCAGTTAGGTCCCAAAGAAGGGCTCGCCTTAATAAACGGAACACAATTCATACTGGCACATGCGGTAAAGGCTGTGCAACGAATGCATTATAGTTTAGAAGCTGCAGATATCATTGGCGCCATGAGCCTCGAGGCCCTCACGGGTACCAAGGCCCCCTTTGATGAACGTTTACACCGCTTACGACCATTTGCCGGTAACGAATTAGTAGCCCAACGCCTGCGCCTGATCTTACACCAAAGCGAGATCATGCAAAGCCATGTTGATTGCGGTCGCGTGCAGGACCCCTATAGTTTACGTTGTATGCCGCAGGTGCATGGCGCCAGCCGTAATGCCTGGCTGCATTTAAAACAACTAACCGAAATTGAATTAAACTCTGTTACCGACAACCCCATTATCCTAAGCGCCGATGATACCATCAGCGGCGGTAATTTTCATGGGCAGCCATTGGCCCTGCCGTTAGATTATGCCTGTATTGCTGCAGCGGAAGCAGGTAACATTTCAGACAGGCGTTGTTACCTGTTACTCGAAGGAAAATGGGGACTGCCCATGTTATTGATGAAAGATGTAGGCCTGAACAGTGGCTTTATGATACCACAATATACTACGGCAGCATTGGTAACGGAGAATAAGACCTTGTGTTTTCCGGCAAGCGCCGATAGCATTCCCACTTCACTGGGACAGGAAGATCATGTTAGTATGGGCAGTATCAGTGGTCGCAAACTAAACCAGGTGATAGACAATCTGGAGTTTATTCTTGCTATTGAACTGCTGAGCGCCTGTCAGGCCATTGAGTTCAGAAGGCCATTAAAAAGCAGTGAGTTACTAGAATCGGCCCATGATTATGTGCGGCAGTTTGTAAGTTTTGCCGAAGAGGACCGCATATTTGCCGAGGATATTGATAAAATAAAAAAGCTCATCAGTGATTTTTCGTTTGTAGAACATTGTAATGAGCTGGCCAACGAGAAAAAGATCAATTTAAATAAGGGTTTTGAGGTGTTTGAAGTGTGAGGGATGAAAATTTTGTAACTTTTTAAATGAACAGTATGAGCAATACCACAATAAACAAATACGACGCCGCCAAATACAAAACGCCTACCGGCTCACAATTAAACTGCAAAGGCTGGATCCAGGAAGCCGCACTACGCATGCTGCTGAACAACCTCGATCCTGCTGTGGCAGAACGGCCCGATGACCTCATCGTATATGGCGGCCGTGGTAAAGCTGCCAGGAATTTTGAAGCGCTCGATATGATCATTCGTTCATTAAAAGACCTTAATGATAATGAAACCCTGCTTATTCAAAGCGGCAAACCTGTAGGTATACTACAAACACATACCAATGCGCCACGGATACTTATCTCCAACTCGCAACTCGTTCCTAAATGGGCCACCTGGCAACACTTTGACGAATTGGAAAGAAAAGGCCTCATGATGTACGGCCAAATGACCGCCGGCTCATGGATCTATATAGGCAGCCAGGGTATAGTACAAGGTACTTACGAAACCTATGCGGCCGCAGCCAACAAACATTTTGGTGGTACATTAAAAGGTACTTTAAATGTAACTGCCGGTTTAGGTGGTATGGGTGGCGCCCAGCCATTGGCCATTACCATGAATGAAGGCGTAGCGTTAATAGCAGAAGTAGAAGAATGGCGAATTGACAAACGCATTGAAACAAAATACCTCGACGTAAAAATAAGAAGTATAGATGCAGCTATAGACAGGGCCATACAGGCAAAAGAAAACGGAGAAGTACTATCAATAGGTGTGCTTTGCAATGCGGTAGCCCTATTAGAACGCCTGGTTGAAAGAAATATTGTGCCCGATACCTTAACCGATCAAACTTCAGCCCACGATCCGTTGATCGGTTACTGGCCGCATGAAATTTCATATGAGCAGGCGAAAATTTTACGTGAGCAAAACCCCGATCTATATATTGCCTATGCGTACAACTCCATGTACCGCCACGTACAATTAATGTTAGAATTACAACAAAAAGGCGCCATCACATTCGATTATGGTAATAACATTCGCGCAAGGGCGCAGGAAAAAGGTTTAACAAACGCTTTTGACTTTCCTGGTTTTGTACCTGCATATATTCGTCCACTGTTTTGCGAGGGAAAAGGACCATTCCGTTGGGCTGCATTAAGCGGCGATCCAAACGACATTGCCGTAACCGATGAAGTGATAGGCAATATGTTCCCTGAAAATAAATCATTGCAACGCTGGCTGAAATTAGCCAAAGAAAAAATTGCCTTTCAGGGATTGCCCGCACGTATTTGCTGGCTGGGACAGGGTGAAAGAGAAAAAGCCGGCCTCGCATTTAATGAGCTGGTAAGAACAGGAAAAGTTAAAGCGCCCATAGTAATTGGCCGCGATCATCTTGATACCGGTTCTGTGGCTTCGCCCAATAGAGAAACAGAATCTATGCTTGATGGAAGTGATGCAGTAGCCGACTGGCCAATCTTAAATGCATTGGTAAATACAGCCGGCGGTGCCAGTTGGGTAAGTTTGCATCATGGTGGTGGAGTAGGCATGGGCTATAGTATACATGCAGGTATGGTGATCGTTGCCGATGGCACAGATGAAGCTGCTGCACGCCTGGCAAGGGTTTTAAGAAATGACCCGGGCATGGGAGTTATACGACATGCAGATGCGGGGTATGACGTTGCACAGGAAACTTCAAATAAATTTGATCTTGATTTGAAAAAACGGTTTCATAGATAAATTTTTTTTTCTATTTTGTTGCGTGATACCACCGACCCCCGGAAAAAAATGGTATTTATACGATGACAAAATATCTTTCAATTCTGTACGTTGTAGCAGTATGAAGATTAACATGTATGAAAAATCCGAATTATGAAAACAACCATTTCCTTGCTTTTTTTTGCTTTAATAGCTAGCGCCACTTTTGCCCAAGCCAAGTTAAGCCTGAAAATTATTCAAAATGGTGCCGCTGTTACTCCTATGAACGGAGAGTATGAATTAAAGAAAGCCCCCTTTGCTGTAGAATTCACCTTTGACGCAAATGCCTATGATGGTGTTTTCGTTAATGCCGATTTTATCGACAACGTATACAAGATCGGCGACAAAGCCCCGTTACCCGACCTGCAAGACATTCCTTTCAAAATTGCCAAAGAAGACAATTTCAATCCTAACAAACAGATAGCTGTTGCCGGTGACAGCTGGGCGTTTTGGTTTTATAACAAAGCCAATAACGAATGGCGCTTCGACAGAGATATCAAAACAGTGGACGCTAATACAGTGACCGCTATCAGAACTATTGAGCAGGTGTATTTCCCTGTTAAAGAAAAAATAGTGAAGATGTCAGAGGTTAATGAACCAATGTATTTATTTTTCCTGGTTACTAACCCTTACAACCAACGTGGTGTAGTACGTGAGCAGTATCGCCAACGGATGAAACTGAACTTCAAATAAGGCAAGGAGAACATACAACATTAAAGGGAGATAAGGGTTGAACCTTTGTCTCCTTTTTCTTTTTTAAACACGCCGTAACAAATAACTACGCTTTTGGTTCTTTAATGCCACATTAAAGCCACATTACAATTCCTTTAAAATAACCCACTTAGCCCGCAATCGTACCCAGTTGGCACTATAATTTCTACAATATTTAACCTAGCCAACTCACGCCTGTAGTGCTGCTGCACTCAAGAGGCTATTTCTTAACTGGTTTACTGTAATTTCTATGGGACGATTGATAATTATATCTAACAGGCTACCTTTTTCTATTGACCATGAGGGAGATCAGCTTTCACTCCGGCAAAGCTCCGGCGGACTGGTGTCTGCAATAAAAAGTTATTTTGAAAGCGATAGCTCTACAAACAGGGGTTTTACTGAAAAGCTGTGGCTTGGTGTGGCAGATTTTCCCCAAAACGAATGGACAATAGTTAATGAGAAATTAGAGGGAAGAGACTTCCAGATCATTCCTTTATTCTTAAATAAACTGGTATACAAGGACTACTATAACGGATTTTCTAATTCGGTATTGTGGCCATTGTTCCATTATTTTCCCAATTTGGTTGACTACCAGGCGCACTACTACGATGCCTATGTAAGAGTGAACAGGTCTTTTGCCGATAAATTAATTCCATTATTAAGACCAGACGACACCATTTGGATACACGATTACCAATTGATGATGTTGCCCGAAATGCTGCGTACAGCCAGGCCCGATATTACCGTTGGTTTCTTCTTACATATTCCATTCCCATCGTATGAATTGTTTAGAACACTACCTGCAGAATGGAAATCATCGTTATTAAGTGGTGTACTGGGCAGCGACCTTATAGGCTTTCACACGCACGACTATGCGCAACACTTTTTGCAATCGGTAAAAATGATCCTGGGTGTTGATAGTAATTTTCATAACATTCAGTACCAGGACCGGCTTATAAAAGCCGATCTGTTTCCGATAAGTATCGATTATAAAAAATTCAATAAAGCATGTGACGATCCCGAAACAAAACAATACTGGACCGAGATCAGAAAAAACTTCGAAGGAAAGAAGATCATTTTTTCGGTTGACAGATTAGATTATACTAAGGGATTAATGGACCGTTTACATGCATTTGAACATTTCCTCGATCAATTTCCTGAGTGGCGCGAAAAAGTAGTTTTCATTTTGAATATTGTGCCTTCGCGCGATGATATTCAGGCTTACACCGAAAGAAAACAACAGATAGAACAAAAGATAGGGACCATTAATGGAAAGGTGTCAACCATTACCTGGCAGCCGATCATATACCGATACACCCATCTGCCGTTCAATGAACTGGCCGCATTATACAAAGCCGCCGATGTAGCATTGATAACACCATTACGCGATGGAATGAACCTGGTGGCAAAAGAGTATGTGGCAAGTTGTTCGGCACGAAAAGGCGTTTTGATCCTAAGTGAACTTGCCGGCGCCGCCAACGAGCTCAATGAAGCACTGCTGGTAAACCCAACAGACACGAATGAAGTATCGCGGGCAATAAACCGGGCATTAACAATGCCCGTTGAAGAACAACAACACCGCATGATCTTAATGCAACAGCGGTTATCAGATTATGACGTTATTAAATGGGTAAGTGATTTTCTCGATCAACTGTCGAACGTAAAACTGGAACAGGAAAAACAACAGGTAAAAGTGCTGGATGAAAAAACCAGCTCGCAAATTCATTTGCATTACCAAATGGCCAAAAGCCGTTGTTTGCTGCTCGACTACGATGGCACCCTTGTTCCTTATGCGAAACTACCTAAAGATGCCACACCCAATGAAGAGCTGCGGGCGTTGTTGACCGGTTTAACAGCCGATCCCAAAAACAATGTAGTTATCATCAGCGGGCGCGAGGCACGCACTTTAGAAACCTGGCTGGGCGATCTGCCACTGATGCTGGTAGCAGAACATGGCGCCAGCTTTAAACCAAAGAACGACCAGTGGCAACAGACTGTATCTATTCCTGATCAATGGAAGAACGAGATCCGTCCTATAATGCAGCTGTTTGTTACACACTGTGTGGGTTCATTCATAGAAGAAAAAACCAATACGCTGGCATGGCATTACCGCAATACGCACCCCGACCTGGGTTTTACCCGCTCGCGCGAACTCATCAACAACCTTTCGCAGCTTTTACAAAATACCATGCTGCAGGTGGTAGATGGGAATAAGGTGGTGGAAGTGCGCATGTCGGGTTTTGATAAAGGCATTATGGCCCTTAAAATAGTGAACGATCTGCAACCAGATTTTGTACTATGCATGGGCGATGATACAACCGATGAAGATATGTTCAAGGCATTGGGCGAACGGGCCTATAGTATTAAAGTTAGCAATGGGCCTACTGCCGCGCAATACACCGTGTTTTCGCAAATAAAAGTATTGCAATTATTGAAAAAGCTAATGTTACCGCTGGTTAATAAACAACAGTACGCAAAAACATCATAAAGATAAAATGTCCGACGGTGAAAGGAGTCCGGAAGAAGCGCACTACCGTGTTGTTTCTTCCGGACTTTATTTTATTAGCGCTATTCGCTGCTTTTCAAATTACAGTATCTTCACTTTATGTCCGCATTACTGCTCACCAATATCAAACAACTCGTTAACGTACGGCGCCAATGGTCTGTACTAAGAGGAAAAGAACTGGCCGAACTCCCATGTATAAGCAACGCATTTTTATTGATTGAAGATGACACCATAGTCGACTACGGGCCTATGGAGCAACTGGCATCAACAGATATTGCATTACCAGCCAATGTAATTGATGCTACCGGCAAACTGGTATTACCAACCTGGTGCGATAGCCATACCCATATAGTATTTGCAGCCAGTCGCGAAAACGAGTTCATTGATAAATTAAAAGGGCTTAGCTATGCCGAGATCGCTGCAAAAGGTGGGGGCATTTTGAATTCGGCCCGTAAACTAAACGAGGCTTCGGAAGATGAACTGTTCAATATGGCCTGGGAACGTTTAACGGCATTGAGCAAACTGGGCACCGGCGCCATAGAGATAAAGAGTGGTTATGGATTAACCGTAGCAGGCGAATTGAAAATGCTGCGGGTAATAAAAAAGCTGCGCGAAAGATCGGGCATAACTATAAAAGCCACTTTTTTAGGCGCCCATACTTACCCGGTGGAATATAAAGACAACCACCAGGGCTATATAGATCTTATTATTAAGGAAATGTTACCGGTTATTGCCCGCGAAAAACTGGCCGACTATATAGATGTATTTTGTGAAACAGGTTTCTTTTCACAAGCTGAAACAGAAACCATTTGTAAGGCCGGTATGCAGGTTGGGTTGAAACCAAAGATCCATGCCAACCAGCTAAATTTATCGGGTGGGGTACAGGCTGGTGTCGCTTTAGGCGCTGTTAGCGTTGATCATTTGGAAACCATGGATGAAGCGGCAATAAAAATGCTGGCCGGCTCATCGACTATTGGCACCCTGCTACCAACTGCAGCCTTCTTTTTACGGATGCCGTTTCAACCGGCGCGCGCCCTCATAGATGCAGACTGCGCCATTGCACTGGCCTCAGACTTCAACCCCGGTTCTTCGCCAAGTGGTAATATGAACCTGGTAGTGAACATGAGTTGTATTCAAATGAAAATGTTACCCGAAGAAGCCATCAATGCCGCCACGCTCAATGGGGCCTGGGCCATGGAATGCGCCAATGAACTGGGCAGTATTTCCATTGGTAAAAAGGCTAATATCATCATCACCCAACCAGTGCCGTCATTGGCGTATTTGCCGTATTCGTTTGGGTCGAATTTAATTGAACGCGTTATGATAAAAGGAGAGTGGGTTGTATGAAAAAAGTTAACAAGTTGACGAGTTAACGAGGGGGATAGCGAGGCCATAAGTTTCAGGCTTCATTGCCGATTGACGATTGCCGATTGCCGACAAGAGCGTGAGCCTAGAAATTAAGCGACTCTTTCACGTTTCACGTTTTACGTTTCACGTTTTACGTTTCACGACAGCGAGGCCATAAGTTTCGAACACCATTGCCGATTGACGATTGCCGATTGCCGACAATAGCGAGCTTCGAATTTAGGAAGTCCTTTCACGTTTGCCGTTTCACGTTTCACGATTGCCGATTGCCTTAAACAAGCAACAAATTAATGATCAGAAGAAAAAAGAAAACAAACCTGGTAAAAGAATTCCTTGAAAAAGGCCACTCGGTTTCAATAAAAGACCGGGAGGAAGCCCTGAATTATCTGGTGGCTTTTGTGGCAATGATACGCCCTAACTTACCTGAATTTGAAAAGGCCAATAAGAAGTTTGCGGAAACCATACAATTTGTGCATCAGCACCCATCGGTACTTAACAACCTGCGTATTGCTATTATGGCGCAGCTCATCAATAGCAACCTGGTGCCCATGCTCACAGAAAGCGGCATCACGATATCACGCGGTGCAGGCCGCGAATTATATGCCCGGCTAAAACATAAGTTCTTACCGGCAGCGCAAGACCCTAACGATTTCTTATACCTGTTGAACCGCATCTTTTTTAAACATAACGATTATGAATGGGTTGAACAGATTGGCCGCGAAAAATGGTTGCACTTCTTTGAACTGATCAAATTATCATTTTCAGGCAATGATCCAATTATTATTAAGCAGGCCATTCTTTCCTTACAGATCTTAAGCGCCAGGGTAGCCCAACTGGGTTGGGAAAATGAGATCACCCATCATACACCGCCGCGCTGGCAACCACCCAATAATCCTTTTGCAGTTCAGCAACACCTGGTTTACCAGATAAAAGAACTGGTGCTGCGGCATAACCAAAGCCCCGAAACGGTTCGCGAGCTGGCCCTGGAATTAAATGAAATACTGGCCCAGTGTAATGAGCTGGTACAGCAAATTCGCAACGAAACGGCCGATAAAGGCACCAGCCTGTCGCAAACTTTTATTCTATTCCAAATAGAGCAAAAGCTGAACCGTATGGTGCTGTTGCTCGACATAGCTGATGCCGATGAAAAGATAAACCTAAGCCGGTTTGCCAATATGTTCATTACGGTTGTGCGCAATGAGAACCGTAAGAACAGTATCAGGGAATTTTTATCACAAACAACCGGTTACCTGGCCTACCAAATTGCAGAACATAAGGGAAAGAAAGGAAGCAAATACATTACTTCATCACCGTTGGAATATTTTCAAATGATCTGGAGCGCCATGTGGGGCGGTTTGATCATTTGTTTTGTGGCCATCTTTAAAAACCTGCTGGGTTTGCTACACCTGGCGCCCTTTTGGGCTGGTTTTGTATATAGCATTAATTACAGCTTGGGGTTTGTTGCCATTGAAGAAACAAAGGCAACGCTGGCAACCAAGCAACCCGCATTTACCGCAAGCGCTGTAGCCAGTTCGTTAGATACCAGTAAAAGCGATGAACCGCCTAACCTGTATAACCTGGCGGTAACGGTATCAAAAGTGAGCCGCAGCCAGATCGCTTCATTTATTGGTAACCTTATTATTGTTTTTCCGGTTACCTGGCTGCTGGCCTGGCTCTACGACTGGTTGTTTGGCCATCCATTGGTAGCCGGCGAAAAAGCTGTACAATTATTACAGGATCAGCATCCCTGGCAAAGCCTTTCTTTACTATATGCCTGCAATACCGGCTTCTTTCTGTTCTTTAGCGGCATTATTGCCGGTTATGTACAAAATAAAATAAACTACGGCCGCATAGGCAAAAGGCTTACCGAGCACCCGGTTTTACGGTTATCGCTTCCGCAAAGCAGGTTGCAGCGAATGGCGGAATATGTAAATAAGAACGGAGGCAGTTTGGCCGGTAATATTTCGTTGGGAATTTTTCTTGGCACCGCAGGCATTGTAGGTAAAATATTTGGTATACCTTTCGATATCAGGCACATTACCATTTCAGCGGCCAACACTTCTTTGGGAGCTTATGGAATAGGTTGGGAACATATTAACTACCGATACCTGGCCAATGTGGTAGCAGGCGTACTGGGTATAGGGTTCCTGAACTTTTTGGTGAGCTTTTCCCTGGCCTTCTTTGTAGCAGTACGTTCGCGCGGCATCAGGCTAAAAGATTATCCTGGCTTTTTACGCATCTTATGGAAATATTTTCGCAGCAACCCGCTTGACTTTATAAGACCCCGAAAACGAAGGACCGAAACAACATAATTCATCACAGGGCAAAACACATTAAATACTTCCAGATGAAACATTTCAAATTCTACAACAAGCACGATGTACTGAACCTTACAAGAATACGCCGTTTTGAGACCAAACTGGGGGAAAGCGTTCATGTACTACCAGAGAAAACCGACCTGGAAACCGCCTTACAGCAATCAACGGCAAAGTATGTAGTTTTTGGAATTCCGGAAGATATTGGCATTCGCGCCAACCATGGCACCGGCGGCGCCGACTCGGCCTGGCTACCGTTCCTTTCGGCTTTCTTAAACCTGCAAAGCAATGATTTTTTAAATGGGGAAGAAATACTGCTGTTAGGACAATTCAACTTCACCGAATTGAGCGAGCTGATAGAACAAAATGCCTATGGCTATGAAGAAAAGATAGATGCTTACCGGCATGCTGTAGTAACAATTGATGATGCCGTTGAAGAACTGGCCAAGATCATTTCTACCCATAATAAAATTCCTATAGCCATTGGCGGCGGCCATAACAATGCCTACCCATTGATAAAAGGGGTAGCCAAAGGGCTGCACAAAGCAGGAGTTTTACCTTTAGCACAAATCAATTGTATCAATCTCGATGCGCATTCCGATTTTCGTCCGTCGGAGGGCAGGCACAGTGGCAATGGTTTTCGTTATGCTGAAGAGGATGGCTATATGCAGAAGTACTGTGTTGTTGGGTTGCACGAAAACTATCTGCCACAAAACGTATGGCTCGATATTGTAAACAACCCCTTCCTTGATTTTATTACCTACGAAGATATCTTCATCCTGGAAAAAAGGAATTTCATTCAGGCCATAGCCCATGCCATCAGTTTTACCGAAGAAAATTTTACCGGCATCGAGCTCGACCTCGATTGTATTGAAAATACCTTATCGAGCGCTATGACGCCATCGGGCATTTTACCATTACATGCCCGCCAGTATGTAACTTTAGCAGCCCGCGAAAGCCAGGTTGCCTATTTACATATTTGTGAAGGCGCTACCCGCCTTGCCGATGGTCGAAGCGACGATAGTACTGGTAAACTGATCAGTTACCTGGTGAGCGACTTTGTTAAAGCACACGAAGAATATAGTGATGCATACCAGGCGGAACTTAGAAAGGAATCCCAAGATTAATATACCACTGCAGCTTATTCGTTTGATCGCTATACATGGTGCTTATTTCAAGCGGCCCTAATGCGAAGTTGTACGAGTAGGTGAGTGAGTAGCCCGACAAAAAACTTGGGTTAGTGAAAAACTGGCTTGTACTTATAAAGTTAGTAAACAACACATTGGCCCTGGCGGTAAAATAAGAGCTGGCAAACGCATTAACTCGAATACCACCCTGTAACATAGCCACCGAAGGCGTGTACAGGGTGCCTTCCTGTAAACCGGCAAAAGTGATCTGGTTGCGGTAAAGCTTTGTTAACCCGCCAATGGCAAACTCGTTCATGATGTTACGTTGATAGTCGAAGTTTATTCCACCCTGGCCGTTCAACAAAAACGTAGTACGTCGGCCTACAGTAATATAACTCTCTACATCCAGCGTAGTTCGCAGGTATGGATAGGTGCTCACGCGGCTGGTGTCGCTATCCTGATCAACAGGCACACCGTTCGACAGGAAAGTTACATTCGGGTGCTGATCGAATACCCGGCCGGCCTCGCCATAGATCTTTACACCATTCTTTGGAAAAACGGCCCTATCGAGCGAGTTATGCGATATAAAACCAAACAGTGTATTGAAGTTGTTGCTGCCTTTAAATTCAACCCCCTTCGAGATCTTGGGCGTATAATGCACCCATTCGAACCGGTGGCCCGCGCCAATACTAAAATTACGCGTAGGGGAGAACTGGAACTTTTCACCTATTCTGGCATATGTTTGTTTGTACAATCCATCCTGTTTGTATTGATCGTACGTATTTACCTCAAAGCGATCGAACTGGGTTTCCCCTACCAACGCAAAGTTCTTTAAGCGCCCAAGATATTGCAGGTGCTCGCCTCTGATACGAAAGCTTTCCCCGATATTGACAGTTACAAGACTTCGTGAATTGGTAATGAAAAAATTTCTTGCTGTAATATTGCCAATGATGCCTATTCCCGTAAACCGGTTGTAATGAATACCCAGTTTCGCAAACGTGAACGGGTTTTCAGTTACTTCAAAAACGATCTTACAGGTACCATCGGGCTGGGGTACCAGTGAATATATAATACGGCTGTAATAGCGGGTGCCATAAGCCTGGCGAACCATGTTCGAAAGCTTATGCGCCGTATAGGTGCGGTTCAGTTCAAGGTTCATGGTATGTACAAAGAATTCGGAAGAAGTTCTTTCTACGCCATGTACTTCATACGATGAAATAACAGCAGTGTTTACCAATGGCAGCCGGTCCTTTTTAAGCGGCGCCGGCCCATAGATCGCATTCAGCGAATCGGCCAGCTGTTTAAACCGGGGATATAATCTACGGCCTTCTTCAATACCCAGGTTTAAGATGGCATTGCCATCGCCAAAGCTGCCCATATTATACCTTTCCATTTTGAGTGGAATATAAATATCACATTGCGGCACTTCTGTCTTGGCATCTTCCGCCTCTCTAAAAAAAGCGATCTGTAATAAGATCTGTAACGCGTTGCGTACTTTTTCAGAAGGTAATAAACCGGTGGCCACATTACTGCCTATAACTATATCGGCGCCCATTTCTTTTACATCACGCACGGGGAAGTTGCGTACAACGCCACCATCAACCATACGGCGGCCATTAAAATCAACAGCGGTAAATACCGAGGGAATAGCCATACTTGAGCGGATGGCCGAAATAATTTCTCCTTCCTTCATCACTACGGCTTCGCCGGTGCCTACATCGGTAGCAATACAACGAAATGGAATACTGAAACGGGAGAAATCTTTTTGTTGATGTACGGGAAAGTATAGTTCGGAGAACTTGAGCCATAATTCCTGCCCCTGCAACAGGCCGCTGGGCAATCTGAAATTGTTATTTTGCCAGGGAAGCTCTATTACATATTTAGAATACTCATCTTTTTCTTCCATGAAAATACTGCGCAGGGAAGACTGGTTGCTGAGCAGCAGGTCCCAATCGATGGTGCGTGTAATTTTTTCAATACTGTCGGCCGTGTAACCAATGGCGTATAAACTGCCTATGATACTACCCATACTGGTGCCGGTTATATAATCTACATTCAGTCCGGCGCTGTCAATTGCTTTTAAAATACCGATATGAGCAAGTCCTTTAGCACCACCGCCACTAAGGGTTACGCCTATACGCGGGCGTTGAGGCAGTGGTTGAGCCGGAGTTTGGGACAAAGCTGTTTGTACCAGTAAAAAAAAGCAAATCAATACGGGTTTGTATCCTTTGACTATCATAAATAAAATCACAAATCTCAAATGACAAGATCCAAAAAAGTAAACCCAAAACACAAATTGCAAATCCCAAAGAAATCACAAAACTCAATTCCAAATACTTAGCAAGCCCTGGTCTATGGGAGTTGGATTTTTGTACTTTTTATTTGGTTCTTGGTGCTTGAAGTTTGAGATTTTTTTAATGCATTAACTCAAAATGACAGTTCATTTCAACATCATCTATGAGGGCGCCCATTTTGCGGTAAAATGCAATTGCCGGTTTGTTCCAGTTAGAAACCTGCCAGCGTACTTTTACGCAATGCGTGGCTTTCGCATGGTCAATAACTGTTTGCAGCAACCGTGTACCTATGGCTTGCCCCCGTGCCGACTCTACTACATAAAGATCATCGAGATAAAGTGCTTTACCCGTCCAGGAGAAATAAGCGAAGAACCAGGCCGCATAACCAACGATCTTTTGATTGTCATCTACAGCAACAAAACATTGGAACAAATTGTTGTCTGCTTTCATCTGTTCCACCGAATTTGTTACCCTTTCTGGTGTTTTTTGATACAAAGCAAATTCATGGATCAAATGAATGATTGCCGGGTAGTCAGCCTCCGTTCCTTTGCGGATGGTAATACTATTCATGGGATGGTTTTTTAAGGGTAGAACTGAGGTCTGATATCTGAGGTCGGATGTCAGAAGTCAGAGGTCAGAAAATACAGTTCTGCATTTTCAGACTTCCGACTTCAGGCTTCTGACTTCAGGCCTCAGACTTCGGA
Organism: Niastella sp. OAS944; assembly: GCA_024809215.1. Classification (GTDB taxonomy): domain Bacteria; phylum Bacteroidota; class Bacteroidia; order Chitinophagales; family Chitinophagaceae; genus Niastella. Next base: position 103,831 of record JANUBW010000002.1, read on the forward strand.
CATCAGGATTGCGCTTCCAGCTCCATTATCTTCTCAAACACCTCCTCATATTGTTTATTCGCCAGCTTCAATTCCTCGCTCACTTTTTTGTATTCTGTTTCTGTTTGAACAAACTTATTGCGGTCTGAATAAGTATCCGGCGCCGTTAACTGGGCCTCCAGTGTTGTTTTTTGTTTGTTCAGTTGGGCTATCTTTTCCTCGAGCTGCTGAAACACTTTTTGCTGTTTCTGCAACTCCTTTTTCAGTTCTTTATTAATGGGGCCCTGAGGTTTTACCTCCACTACGGGCTGTTTAACTTCCTGAACCGGCTCTGCCTTTTTTGCTACAGGTTCCTGTTTTTTATTTCCGCCCTCTTTTTGACCACCGGCCGCCTCAGCCCGTTGCTTTTGTCTTTCTTTCCATTCGTTCCATTCTTCATAACCACCGCTAAAGGTCTTTATTTCGTGGTTATCAATTTCCCAAATGGTATTGGCCACTTTCGATACAAAATACCGGTCGTGGCTAACGAAGATCAGGCTGCCTTCATATTTGTTCAAAGCTTCGATCAACAGTTCAACCGAGTGTAGATCGAGGTGGTTGGTAGGCTCATCGAGCATCAGGAAATTCGCTTTGCTGATGATGGTCTTCGCCAGTGCTATCCGGGCTTTTTCACCACCGCTCAATACTTTGATCTTTTTATCAATATCATCGCCGCCAAACAAAAAACAACCAAGCAGGGTACGTAACTCCTGTTCGGTTTTCTGGCTGCCGGCCGCCTTCATTTCTTCTATGAGGGTATTGTTTACATCCAGCGCCTCTAACTGGTGCTGGGCATAAAAGCTTTCATCAACGTTATGGCCCCATTTGCGATCACCGGTAAACGACTCGGTGCCGGCAATGATGCGCAGCAGGGTAGATTTTCCTTTACCGTTTGCACCAATGAGCGCGATCTTATCGCCCCGGTTTATTTCGGCATGTGCGTCTTCAACGATCGTATTATTACCAAACTTTTTGGTGATGTGTTTCAACTCGCACAATACTTTTCCGGGTACTTTATCTACCTGAAAGTTGATGCGGATGTTGGGGCGCTCAATGGCCACATCTTCAATACGGTCGAGCTTTTCGAGGCGCTTCATGGCACTTTGCGCAGCAGCGGCTTTTGAAGCCTTTGCCTTGAACCGCTCAATAAAGCGTTCCTGCTGGCGAATATAATCCTGCTGGTTCTCAAATGCCCGTTGCTGCAATTCAACCCGCTGCACCTTCTCCGTTTCATAATAGGTGTAGTTGCCATTATAAATATGCAGCTGCCGTTGGTATACCTCAACTATTTTGGTAACCATACGGTCGAGGAAATATTTATCGTGGCTTACGATAACTACCGAACCCTGGTAATGGATCAGGTATTTTTCGAGCCATTCAATTGAAGGAAGGTCAAGGTGGTTGGTAGGCTCATCAAGCAGTAACAGGTCGGGCGCCTGCAAGATCATTTTGGCCAGCAAAACCCGCATCCGCCAGCCACCACTGAATTCGCGGTAGGGTCGTTGCAGATCGGCATTCGAAAAGCCAAGCCCCTGTAAAACCTCTTCGGTCTTATGGTGAATGTTGTACCCGTCGAGGGTATCCATTTCGTGTAAGCGGTCGGAATATTTGTGTAACAGGGCATCGGTTTCGGCCTGGCTGATACCGCTGGTAGGGGAGTTTTCGAGCTGTTTGCCCAGCTCTTCAATTTCCTTTTCCAGTTGCATTACCCGCTCAAAGGCGCCAAGCGCTACCTGTAAAATGGAATCCGAGGTATCAAAACTTAACAGATCCTGGTGCAAATAGCCGATAGACGTGTTGCGGCTGCGTTCCACCGTACCTTCCGAGGCCTGGTACTGACCTACTAAAAGCTTTAATAAGGTTGATTTTCCGGTTCCGTTATAACCAATTAAACCTATACGTTCGTTGGGTTGAATATGCCAGGTTGCATCTTCTACAATTGCCCGGGCCCCAAATTCAAAAGTTACGTTCGTTAATCCTGCCAGCATAAATTTTTACATCAAATGATCTGCAAAAATATAACAAATAAGGCCGTTGTGAAAGATAATAGCCAAAGTTGATGCACAGAAAGTTGCGAAAGGTCAATTCATACGAAATCCCCTGTATATGAACCAGTAATGTTAGCTTATTCTTTTATCTTTGAACCATAAAACCCCAGGTAAGGCTCGCAGCCCCGGAAATCCGGCAGGATTATTTCTGTGAATTGCCTACTGACCCTTATCCGGATCGAATACTAAACATTAACAGGATGAAAAAAACGCTAATCGTAGTTATTTTACTAGCAGTAATTGTTTTGATTGCCCGCCCCTTTTTGTGCAAAAACGAGGATAAAAACACTGATAAAGCAGCCGCAGGCGAAAAACAAAAACCTTTATCGATCTCTGACAATAGCGATGTATTTAAACAGTCGTTCACCCAATTGCTCGATGCTTACAACAACCTGAAAGATGCGCTGGTAGCCAGTGATACAGCCAAAGCATCTGCCGCTGCGCTCACCCTGCGTACCGCTGCCGATAGCCTGAGAGTAAATGAAATTAAAGGTGACAGCACCGGAGTAATAAAGGAAACTGCCGTTACTTATACCAGCACCATCAGTGGTTCGGCCCAGGCTTTGGTAGCAGAAAAAGACCTGAAAAATAAAAGAAAAGAATTTGCAATGATAGCTGATGCCATGTATACCCTTATTCGCACGGTACGGTACAGCGGGCAAACTCCTTTGTACTGGGAATATTGCCCAATGGCTTTTGACAATAAAGGGGCTTACTGGATCAGCAAAGAACGGGAGATAAAAAATCCCTACTTCGGTAGTGAAATGCTGAATTGCGGCTCGGTCGAGGATTCACTTAGCTATTAGGAGTAGTTTCCCGTTCACCGGTGTATGCCGGCAAACGAAAACGGAAACTCCTGCACATGTTGAGATTAATTGCGATAGTATTTGGGGTATGTAGTGCCCTGTGCGCCCAGGCACAGGACAAATTCACATTGAGCGGATATGTAAGGGATTCCCTGTCGGGCGAAACACTTATTGGTGCAACGGTTTCCGTTAACGGGCATGGAAAAGGAATTGTAAGTAACCAGTTTGGTTTCTATTCTATAACATTACCCCGCGGCAGTTACCTGGTAATAACCACCTTTGCCGGGTACCAAATGCAGCAACAGACCATTTCGCTCGACAAGAACATTGAACAAAACTTTCAACTTACAGCAAAGCCGGTTCTACAGGAAGTGATCGTTTCGGCACGTAAACGTGATGGTAATGTTGCCAACGCCCAAATGGGCAAGATCGATCTCTCCATTAACCAGGTTAAATCGGTGCCCGTTCTCATGGGTGAAACCGACCTGTTAAAGACCCTGCAATTATTACCGGGTGTTCGTAATGCCGGCGAAGGCAATACTGGTTTATATGTTCGCGGCGGCGGCCCCGATCAGAACCTCATTTTGCTCGATGACGCCATTGTTTATAATACCGGGCACCTGTTTGGCTTTTTCTCCATCTTCAACTCCGATGCTATAAAGAATATTTCGCTGGTAAAAGGCGGTATGCAGGCCCAATACGGCGGCCGCTTATCTTCTGTGCTCGATGTGGCCATGAAAGAAGGCAACCTGAATAAGTTTGAAGCCGAAGGCGGCATTGGGGCCATCGCCTCGCGGTTGTCGATACAGGGCCCCCTTAAAAAGAACAAATCCTCCTTTATTATTTCGGGCCGCCGCACGTATGTTGACCTCATTGCTAAACCTTTTATTTCGAAGAATAGTGATTTCTATGGCTCGGGCTATTACTTCTATGATTTCAACGCCAAGGTGAATTATATTTTTTCAGATAAAGACCGCCTGTACCTGAGCGGTTATTTTGGAAGAGATGTATTCACCTACCGCAATTCGCACCGGGCTTTTAAAGCCGATATTCCCTGGGGTAATTCAACAGCTACTTTAAGATGGAACCATGTGTTTAACCGGAAACTGTTTGCCAATACAACAGTAGTATATAATGATTATGCTTTTTCATTTGGCGCCGCACAAAACGATTTCAACATAAAATTGTCATCGGGCATTCACGACTGGAGCGCCAAATCCGACTTCGACCTGTATGCTTCCACGCAACATAAACTGCGGTTTGGCGCGGCTTTTACCTATCATACATTTACGCCCAATGTACTCAGCGGCAATCAGGGCGACAACCGGTTCTACCCAAATAATGAAATGAAAAAATATGCCGGTGAAGCCGGTATCTACCTGCAGGATGACTGGGAAATTAGCCCGCGCATAAAACTAAATGCCGGCATAAGGTATAGCCGTTTTGTTCAACTGGGGCCATACAAGATCTTTTCAAACGACATTAATGGTAACAAAAGCGATAGCATTTCCTATGGCAGGAATAAACCGGTAGAAAGTTACCATGGGTTTGAACCCCGTTTTACGCTGCGCTACGCCATTGATGACGAAACCTCGCTAAAGGCAGCTGTTACCAAAAACATGCAATACATTCACCTGGTTAGTAATGCCGGGTCAACACTGCCTACCGATCTTTGGGTGCCCAGCACCTACCGGGTAAAGCCACAAACAAGCTGGCAATATGCAGCCGGGTTGTTCAGGAACTTCGCCAATAATATGCTGGAAACCTCACTGGAAGTGTATTATAAACGAATGAACAATCAAATTGAATACCGCGAGGGTTATACGCCATCATTAAAAGATCCCGAAGAAGATTTTGTTTTTGGAAAAGGCTGGAGCTATGGAACGGAACTATTTATAAATAAAACAAGGGGCAAATTCACCGGGTGGATAGGTTATACCTTGTCGTGGACCTGGCGGCAGTTCGATACACTTAATGAAGGCATAAAATACCCGTCGAAATATGACCGCCGGCACGATCTGTCGGTGGTAGGAACCTACCAGTTCAACAAAAAATGGAAGCTTTCGGCCGTATTTGTATATGGAAGTGGCAATGCCGTTTCGTTACCCGAACGTTTTTATGTAATAGGCGGCGTGTTTACCCAGGAGTACAGCAAGATCAATCAATACAGGCTGGCGCCTTATCACAGAATGGATGTTTCGGCCACGCTTACCCCCAAAACAAACCCTAACCGCAGATGGCAGCAAAGCTGGGTGTTTAGTATTTATAACGTATACAGCAGGTTGAACCCTTACTTTATTTATTTTAGTCAGGATGGAAGCCCATACGACGGTTCATTGACCATGAAAACCCAGCAGGTATCGCTATTTCCCATTATACCCTCCATTACCTGGAACTTCAGGTTTTAGCTGCTAAGATTATGATAATAAAGAAGGCCGTTCGGTTATTTCGTGGTATTTAATAACATCGCTGGCATAGTAATGCACTACCATACTTTTACGGGTAAACGCCTTGTTGCGAATAGGCGCTCCGCCATGTATAAGGTTGGCATGCCATATTAAAACATCACCTTTTTTAGCAAGCAGTTCCTGCCGGGGAAATTTGTTCTTTTCCAATAATTCTTCAACCATATCTTCGTAATCGGGGTAATCATTTTTCCCTAATGAAAGGAACGAGTTATTGGCATTCCAGTCGTTATTGAGCAGATAGGGCAGTTTATGGCTGCCCGGGTAATAAAAGAGCGGGCCGCTATCAGCATGCACATCTTCCAGCGCAACCCAAATGGCTATAAGATAACCCAGCGGGTAGGTTGTCATATGCACACTGTCTGAATGCGCCCTTTGTCCGCTGCCATTTATAAAGTTGATGGTTTGAAAAGGCACCATTTCTTTATCGAGCAAAAAATTAAGTAGCCGGCTTATTACTTTATCCTGAGTTGCCTGGCGTATGAGTTCTGACTTTTTATTGGCAAACATCAATTTGTTACCCCATTTAAATTGCAGGGTGCCGTTCTTCATCAGTTTATCAATTTCTTCATTAATGGCGTCGCAGGTAGCTGGTGAAAAATAATTCTCCAGTATCATATATCCCTTTTCACTCCATTGAATAATATTCTGCTGAATTTGGGGCGAGAACTGTTCAAAGCCTTCCTTCTTTGATGCTATTAGTGCAGAATCACCTACATCGAGCCAGGCACGCGATTCCTTATCGGGAAAGTCTTTGCTTGAAACAGAAGCTATGAGCGATTTATGCAGGTTGTATTTCTTATACGCTTTTTTATTATGCAGTAATTGTTTGTAATGAAAGAGATTATATAACCAATGAACCGGTTTAAAATTCTTTAAACTCATTAAATGCGTATTAGAGTCAAATTGAATATGAGATAAAGATAGTTATAAAGGAACATACTTAAACTTCACCACCGCACTTTTCTGCTCGCTCGACGACAGGTGCAGCTGATATCTTTTTCGTCCGGCAGTGATCACCATAAGTGAAGTATTGGGCGGAATGCGGCCCAGGTTTTCGGCATACATCATTAACTCATATTCTGTATTGGCAAAAACATTAACATCGAGCACCAGTGGTTTGCCCGTCAACCTTTTTTTATAAAGCAGCAAAGTATTATTGAGGAATACCGATACCGTATCATCATCAATTTCGGCATTATCGTACAGTTCAATTTTAATAAAGGCTGTATCGATGGAAATGGTTTGCACCACATCTTTTTCCCTGTTCTGTAACTTCAGTTTCTTTTGCATGTTGGCCAGGGTATCGTTCTGATAAACATCAATAGGAAAGTTGCTTTTTGCTAAACGCGAAAGCGATATTTTGCCGGGCTGGCAATTGTTGTTATTGCCCATTTCGTGCCCGCGCCATTCACCCTGCAGTATATCACTAAGGCCATTTTTTGAAAAGGTAAGTTCATAGGTCTTTATGCAGGGAATACAACTATCGGGCACGTTATACTGCAAAACGGCGCTTTCAATTATTACAATGCGATGGGTGAGGGGATTGTATTTGCCGGTAAAATTTATTTTGGTGAAGCGTTCATGATCGTAACTGTACACGTTTCCCATGAACGAGTTGTTTTGCATATGAATAATATGCAGCTCAGTTGAGTACTCAGGAAAACAACCACCCGCATTTTGAGTTCTTATTCCACCCCACACACCCGTAAGCAGTTGCGCATTGGCATCCATTGTTAATACAAGCAGCAGGGGTAGCAAAAAACGCATGCCTTAATTTTAATGGAATTTACCAACTAAAATTAAGGCATGCGATACCGTTTATGTAAGTAGTTACTTCTCGTATTTAAACACTACCACCGCGTTCTTCTGCTCAGTTGAAGTGATCCTTACTTCATACTGCTGCTTACCGGCTTTTACTACCATCAGTGAAGTATTGGGCGGAATTTCGCCAAGGTTCTCTGCCACCATTACCAGTTCATGATAATTAGCATTTTCATCGAGATTTACCTTGAGGGTAATCGCTTTTTCGGTTAACCGTTTTTTCGAAAGCACCAGTTTTTTATCAAGGAATACCGATATGGTATCATTATCAACGGTACCGTTATCATAGATATTTATTTCAATTTCCGTTGCGCTGGTAGAAATGGTCTTTACCAGTTCATTTTCGCGGCTTGCCAATACTTTGGGCGTAGGAATATTAGCCAGCGGCGGCACTTTTACATCAACCTTTTTCACCGTATCAACCTGTACAATTTTTACATTAGGCTTGGTTTCGGCAGGCGCCTTAGTAACGTCTGTTTTTTGTGGTTGTTTGGTTACAGAAGTGGTGGTGGTCTTTTTAGTAGTAGTAGTGATCTTTTTAGTTGTTGTGGATTGTGTCGTTGAAGTATTAGTTGTTGTTTTTACAACAGCTGTTTTTGTTGCCGTATCTTTTCGGGGAGCGATCTTGGTTATTGCCGGTTTATTCTTTTCATTTTTACGTTTAACCAAAAAAGGCTCTTCATAAAAATCAGAAGTGGTTACTTTACGCAGAAACACAGTGCCTTTGCCGCAATTGGTTGAATCCCGTGTATTGAAGCTGCTGTAGGTTCCTTCCAAAAACTCCTCGTCGCCTTCTTTGGAATATTTCATGTTCAGGGTCATTACACAGGCGTCGCTGCCGCCGGCCATACGAACTTCCACAATTTTCAGCTCTTCAATGCGTACCAGCTTGGTAGCAGGGTTCACCGTACCCTGGCAGGTGGCTTTACCATAAAACACCGTGGTAAGGTAGGAGTAGGTAACACCCTGAAAACTTTTACTATTCTGATCTAACTGAACCTCAAATTTATAACGTTCATCACCACCCAATAGCTCCAGCATACGCCCATTGGCCCCAACAGGCGTTCTTTTAAAATTTCCCCGCCATATACCGGTAAGGTCCTGTGCCTGTACGCCAAAGCCAATGCCCAAAAGCACAAAAAGTAAAACTGATTTCATCTGATTTTGCTGATTTTATATCAGGTCCCTTTCCATAATATTCCCCTGAACCAGGAACCCCACCCGGCAAATTACTTAATAATTAGTTTTTTACGACACATATCGTAAATGGTGGTCTGCAAATTGTTCGTTAAATTTGCCGTTCTTCCGGAAATACAACACCAACGGAAATAGGTTTGTATAACCGGTCCACACAAAAAGGGAGTCTTAAAATGATTAAAATTACTTTCCCGGATGGAAATGTACGGGAGTACAACGAAGGAACCACTGGTTTGGAAATAGCCAAGTCGATAAGCGAAGGATTGGCTCGAAAAGTATTGGCCGCAAAAGTAAATGGCGAGGTGTGGGATGCCACGCGACCCATTTACACGGATTCTACCCTTAATTTATTGACGTGGGACGATAAAGACGGTAAATTAACCTTCTGGCACTCTTCGGCCCACCTGATGGCTGAGGCGGTCGAAAGCCTGTTCCCTGGTGTAAAATTCTGGGTTGGTCCGGCATTGGAAAGCCAGTCCGGCTTTTATTACGATATGGACCTGGGCGACCGCAAACTGACGGAAGAAGACCTGGCCACCCTGGAAAAGAAAATGAACGAACTGGCCAAAAAGAACAGCAACTACGTTCGTAAAGAAATGCCCAAGGCCGAGGCCATTCAATATTTTACCGAAAAAGGCGACGAATATAAGCTCGATCTGTTGAGCAACCTTACAGATGGTAGCATTACCTTTTACACCCAGGGTAACTTTACCGATCTGTGCCGCGGACCGCATATTCCGTCAACCGCGCCTATCAAGGCCATTAAGCTTACCAGCATTGCCGGCGCTTACTGGAAAGGCGATTCAAACAATAAGCAACTTACCCGTATATATGGCGTTACTTTCCCAACCCAAAAAGAGCTGGATGAATACCTCACCATGCTCGAAGAGGCTAAGAAACGCGATCACCGTAAACTGGGTAAGGAATTAGGCATTTTCACCATGGATGATGATGTTGGCCCTGGTTTGCCTTTATGGATGCCAAACGGTACCATCATTATTGAAGAGCTGGAAAAACTGGCCAAAGAAACCGAAACAGCCGCCGGTTATAAAAGGGTGGTAACCCCGCATATTGCTAAAGAAAGCATGTATTTAACCAGCGGTCACCTGCCGTATTACCAGGATAGTATGTTCCCGCCTATGGAACTGGATGGAACAAAATACTATCTGAAGGCAATGAACTGTCCGCACCACCACAAAATATTTGGTGCTGAGCTCAGAAGCTATAAAGACCTGCCTCTGCGCCTTGCTGAGTATGGTACCTGTTACCGTTACGAGCAAAGCGGGGAGCTGTTTGGCCTTATGCGTGTACGTTGTTTACACATGAACGACGCACATATTTATTGTACCCGCGAACAGTTTGCTGCTGAGTTCAAGGCAGTGAACGACATGTACCAGAAATACTTTAAAATATTTGGTATAGACAAATACGTGATGCGTTTATCGTTGCACGAACCTACCAAACTGGGACAGAAATACGTGAACGAACCGGAGCTTTGGAAAGAAACCGAGGAAATGGTTCGCCAGGTATTAATTGAATCGAACATCCCTTATGTAGAGATACCCGATGAAGCGGCTTTTTATGGTCCTAAGATCGATGTACAGATCTGGAGCGTAATTGGTCGTGAATTTACCCTGGCTACCAACCAGGTTGACTTTGCCCAGGGCCGCCGTTTCAAACTTGAGTATACCAATAAGGATAATGGTTCAGATACCCCATTGATCATTCACCGGGCACCGCTTGGCACCCATGAGCGCTTTATTGGCTTTTTGCTGGAGCACTATGCCGGTAAGTTCCCGTTGTGGCTGGCGCCGGTTCAGGTAAAGATTTTGCCAATAAGTGACAAGTTCCTGCCGTACGCAAATAGTGTTTTGGAATCGCTGAAAAATGCAGATATTCGTGCAGAAGTGGACGACCGGAATGAAAAAATTGGCAAAAAGATCCGCGATACCGAGTTAATGAAAGTGCCTTACATGCTGGTTGTTGGCGAAAAAGAAGCGAATGAAGGACAGGTGGCTGTACGCCGGCAGGGTAAGGGCGATGCGGGTAACATTACCAAAACACTGGAACAGTTCATCAACGAAGCAAAAGCCGAGATCAAAGAACGCAGGGGAGAATAAGTTTGTAGTTGCAAGTTCGTTTAGATTTCATAACTTAGAACGAGGAACAGTTGTATCCGTAACATAAATTCGAAAACAAAATCAACATTCAAAACCGGCGCAACAGATAGTAGCCTGGGCGCCACACTAAAAAAATTGTTTAATTAAAAGATTTAAATGGCATTTCCACCGCGACAACCGAGAGGTAATTTCAATCCCAGATTCAGAAAAGAGCAACAGCAGGAACATCGCACCAACAACATGATTCGCGTACCCCAGGTACGGTTGGTTGGCGATAATGTAGAAGTAGGAGTATATTCTATTCAGGAAGCTATGAAAATGGCGCAAGAGCAACAGCTCGACCTGGTAGAGATATCGCCGCAGGCTGACCCACCCGTTTGTAAGATCATTGATTATAATAAATTCCTGTACGAGAAGAAGAAGAAGGAAAAGGAGATGAAGTCGAAAAGTAAAACGGCTGAGGTAAAAGAGATCCGTTTTACGCCTGGTACAGATGATCACGACTTTGATTTCAAAGCCCGTCATGCCGAAAGCTTCCTGAAAGAAGGTAATAAAGTAAAGGCATACGTGCAGTTCAAAGGCCGCGCCATCATGTTCAAAGAACGGGGTGAGCTGGTATTGTTGAAGTTCGCAGAACGCCTGGCAGAAGTAGGACAGCCCGAAGGCTTACCTAAACTCGAGGGCAAACGCATGCTGATGATCATTTCGCCCAAAGGCAAATCGAAGAAACCGAAAGAAGCCTAAGGGTTAAAATACAATCGAGCTTTAAAAGCATTCTTCCGCAAGGAGGGGTGCTTTTTTTATTTTAGGGCTCATTTTACTTAAATTTGTTTCAAATGCCGTGAATATGACAAATTTAGTATTAAGGGAGAAGCTTCATAAATTCATAGATTCGATTGGGGAGAAAAAGGTAAAAGCTATTTATACCCTTTTTGAAAATGAGATTGAGCAGGAAGTAGAGTATTCTGAAGAATTTAAGGCTGAACTTGATAAACGAGTGGAATATTACCGAAACGGGGGTAAAATGGTTAGTGCCAGCGAAATGAAAAAAAGACTTAAAGCTATCAGGTCAAAAGGCTCAAAATAGATGAAGTATAAGTTCCGTTTTGACCCGATTGCCGCCAATGAGTATGAAGCAGCCTATTCATGGTATATTGAACGAAGTGAAAAAGCCGCTGAAAATTTCATAGCCGCTGTTGATGATGCTGTTGAAACGGTTTGCGCGAACCCACTTCGTTACAGAAAAAGCTATAAAGAACTTAGGGAGATCACATTAAAAAAATACCCGTTTTATCTCATATATTTAGTTGATGAAAAGAAGAAAACAGTTTTAATAACTTCTGTATATCACAATAAAAGGAACCCTGCTAAGAAGTACAATAAAGAGTAAACTAGCTAACCCCTTAATAATCAGCCATAACAAATTCTCAAACTCTCCGGCTAATCTTTTGTAAGTTGTTGTAAAAAAACCTACCTTTGCGCTCCATTTTACGTTTTATTGGCTATAACCATAAAACAAACATTGCCCACAAGGCCCAAAAAGTTTCCCATCAGTTTGGGAGCGCCAGCAGGGTATCACAGCAAAAGGTAGTTAACTCATGCCAAAGGTTAAAACAAACTCCAGTGCCAAAAAAAGATTCAAAGTAACCGGCACCGGCAAGATCACTCACCAGAAGTCTTTCAAGCGTCACATTCTTACCAAAAAATCTAAACGCCGTAAACGCGCACTCAACAAAGATGGTGTTGTACACAAATCTAACGTTGACTTCGTTAAGCGTTTGCTGAGACTGAAGTAATCTTGTGATCCCATTTAACCAATTTTCAAATTTCAAACTTATTTAAGATATGCCACGTTCAGTAAATGCTGTAGCATCACGGGCACGCCGCAAAAGGATTCTGAAAGCTGCCAAGGGTTACTACGGCAAACGTAAAAACGTATATACCGTTGCGAAAAACGTAATGGAAAAAGGTCTACAATATAAATATGTAGGCCGTAAATTAAAGAAAAGAGAATACCGCGCACTGTGGATAGCTCGTATCAACGCTGCTGTTCGCGCAGAAGGTATCACTTACTCTGAGTTCATCCACAAACTGAACCAGAAAGGGATCACCCTCGATCGTAAGATCCTGGCTGATCTGGCTATGAACGAGCCTGAAACTTTCAAAAACCTGATCGCTTCTGTAAAGTAAGCTTACAAAGCGTCAAATATATTGAAGCCCCTTACTTTACAGTGAGGGGCTTCTTGTTTTAATTAATATAGAACGTGAATCGGCAATCGTGTCCTGGAACACTTTATTATTTTTTTATTTGAAAAACTGATCAAACTATTACTTTTGCAAATAATTTTTCAGTTTGGGTACAATTTTTACTGACCATTAAAATTCACAGCCATCAGCAACCCGAATCAGTACATGAACAACTCGTACACCGACCTGGTGCACCAAACCTTTAATTTTCCCCAGGAAGGGTTCGATGTAAAAGACAATTATCTGCACTTTAACGGGCTCGACCTAAAAGCGCTTATTGCCAAACACGGCACGCCCATGAAACTTACCTATCTTCCCAAGATCGGTATGCAGATAAAAAAGGCAAAAAAGATGTTTGCCAATGCTATCAAAAAGCATAAATATGAGGGCGAATACAATTACTGCTACTGTACAAAAAGTTCTCACTTTTCATTCGTGGTTGAAGAAGCGCTGAAACACGATATTCACCTCGAAACATCTTACGCCTACGATATCGAGATCATCAAAAAGCTATATGATCGTAAAAAGATCACCAAGGACACATTTATCATCTGTAACGGTTATAAGCAAAAGACCTATACCAGCCGTATAGCCAATTTGCTGAACACCGGTTTCAAGAACGTAATTCCCATCCTCGATAACAGGGAGGAATTGCAACATTATAAAAAATCAGTAAAAGGCCCTTTCAAACTGGGTATCAGGGTAGCTGCCGAAGAAGAGCCCACCTTCCCATTCTATACTTCCCGCCTGGGTTTCAGGGCCAGGGATGTACTGGAATTTTACGTCGACAAAATTGAGGGCAATGAAGATCGCTTTCAGCTGAAGATGCTTCACATCTTCCTTAACAAAGGGATAAAGGATGATATCTACTACTGGAGTGAGCTTAACAAGGTGATAAACCTGTATTGCCAGCTTAAGAAAATATGTCCTGAACTGGATTCTATCAATATCGGCGGAGGCTTCCCAATTAAACACTCGCTGGGTTTTGAGTACGATTACCAGTTCATGATCAATGAAATTGTAGGTAACATTAAAAAAGCCTGCAAAAAGAACAATGTACCCATGCCGCACATCTTTACCGAATTTGGTAGCTATACCGTAGGGGAGAGCATGGCGCATATTTATAGCGTTATTGGCCAAAAAACGCAGAACGACCGTGAGAACTGGTATATGATCGATTCATCGTTCATCACTACCTTACCCGACACCTGGGGTATTGGGGAAAAGTTCCTGATGCTGCCCATCAACAAATGGGACCAGGAGTACCAGCGTGTGGTGCTGGGCGGTATCACCTGCGACAGTCATGACTATTACGACTCGGAAGAGCATATCAATGAGGTGTTTCTGCCAAAGATCAACAATGGCGAACCGCTGTACCTGGGATTCTTCCATACCGGCGCTTACCAGGACCAGATAAGTGGTTATGGCGGTATTAAACACTGCCTTATTCCATCGCCCAAACACGTTATTGTCGGTCACGATAAAAACGGTAAATTGGTGGACTGGGTGTATGCGAAAGAGCAAACAGCTCAAAGCATGCTGAAGATATTAGGATATTAGTTCACCGATTTTTGTCAAGTTACCCCACATGAAACGATTTGCGATTCTATTTACGATAACCTTGGCCCTGGCAGGCGTAGCACAGGCCCAAACAACCGAAGATTCGGTAAAAGCTACCATTAACCGGTTGTTTGAGGGCATGAAGAACGCCGATACTGTAATACTTAAATCGGCCTTTACCGACGACCCTATTTTGCACACTGTTGCAACGAATAAGAAGAAAAAGATATACGTTCGGGTCGAAAAATACCCTGACTTTGTAAAGATCACCGGTCAGGGTAAAGCAGGGGAGGCAGATGAACGTGTACAATTTGAGACCATTCGCATCGACGGCCCCCTGGCAATGGTTTGGGCGCCTTATGAGTTCTATTACAAGGGAAAGTTTCACCATTGCGGCGTTAATTCTTTCCAGTTAGTAAAACTTGAAGATGGTTGGAAGATAAATTATCTGATTGATACTCGTAGAAAAAGTTGTGAGCCTAAACAATAGTTGAAGCAATAACAACCTAACGAACAAATGTGCTAATGAGATAATATGCAAATGTGCTAATAAAAAAATCCTCGGCTTTGCCGAGGATTTTTTTATTGTATTTCCATTAGCCCATTATCTCATTAGCTAATTATCTCATTAGCTAATTATCTCATTTTTTTACCCTATACTTCTTCATAACCTTGGGGCTATTAAAGTATTGGTTCAATTCCTTCTCGCTCATTTCGCTGGTAATTTCAATGGGAATATCTACCAGTTGAACCTGCATTTGCTTTAACTCTTCTTTTAGCTTGGCGGTTTTCTTTGCTATATCGGGGTCACGTTCGCCCACCAGGGCGTTATCGCTCACCATATATTCCAATCTTTTGATGGCTGTTCTCACCTGCGAAGCCTGGTTCTGTTCAGAAACCTTTTGTGGAGCTACCGCTTCCTTAACAGGCACCAGCGAAATGCCCACACTCGGTAATATCTTTCCAATATTTTGTTCGTTGGCGCCTTTCGAAGACGAAAGTATACTACCGGTTAAAGCAGTGGTTGAACCGGTGATATCAAAAGTAGTCCGGGTCGATTTGGTGTTCTTTACCCCTTTATCGAGTTGCAGGAAGGTATACTTCAACCGCAGCACATAGCCATTGATCACATTTACGGTAAGCTTAAAATCTTCTACGGTCAATGGATAGTTCAGGGCATCCTTTACCACTATTTTTACCTGTGCAGTATCGCGTACCATAAATTTATTGGCGCCAACAAAGCTCAGGATCACCGTACGCTCTTTTCCTGGGTCAGATTCTTTTACAAAATCAAACCCGGGCGACCATATAAAATCATCATCGCATTTTTTCACCAATGTAGCGCCCTTCACCGGCATATTTGAAAAGAAGGTGATGGTTTCAATAGGAAAGTTACCGTTCTCACAAAGTACCTTAAAAGCTATTGTATCGCCTTCATCAACCATTACGGTAGAACCGATGGTTGGTTTTATCTTCGACTGAATGATGTCGGTATTATAGAATGTGATATAAAAAGAAGTGTCTACATGGTCACTGGATGATTCAAGGTTCTGTACGCCCACACTTACCTTATATTGATAATCATATTTCAGCTTGCCCGAAAGGAAAAATGATTTTTCTGCCTTAAAGGTCAATAAACCATTATCCTTATTAATGCGCAGGCCAATGGGCGAATTACGCAGGAACCAGTAATATTTCGACTGGTCTTTATTGATCTCCAGCTTGTATGCCAGCGAAGAATCAACATGCAGGGTAAAGTAGGGATTGAGATTCTTTATACGCAAGGCAACTTCAGCAGAATCAACAACAAATGGAATGGTGTCGATATGCTTGCGGCCATGATACGTAGTGGTATCGCCCGGCTTGTCCTGCGCTAAAGAACATAAGCCAGAAAATATACATAGTACGATCAATCCCAACGTCTTTCGGATACAGGAAGTGAGTTCTCTCATGGGGGCCGAAGTTAGGACAAAACATAAAAAAAACCATCCACCAAAAGGTGGATGGCCTTCTAAACCAAAACCAACTGCTTATGAAACTAAAATTTTAATATTTCTTTTGCTTATTTTACTGAACAACCACCTGTTTAGGTGTATCTTTTACCTGTTCTTTTTTAGGCAGGTACAGTTTTAAAATACCATTCTCGTATTTAGCCTGAATAGCATCGGCATTTACCTGTTCAGCTACTGTAAATGTGCGTTTGAAGCTGCGATGACCAAATTCACGACGAATGGTTTTGGCATCTTCCGTTTTGCTTTCTTCTTTCTTTTCATAGCTAATGGTAAGCAAACCTTTGTCGATATTTACCTTAATGTCTTCTTTGTTGATACCAGGCACGCTAACATCGAGGTTAAAACCTTCGGCAGTTTCGGTAATATTTACCGGGGCCAGATTAATGCCATTATAACCATCGTTCCATAAATTAGGAATAGAATTGAAGAAATCATCAACTACTGAATCGAATGATTTTCTAGCGGGATGGTGCAGTCTTACTGTCATGATTATTAATTTTTATTGTTTTTTAAATTTTGACGTACGTGTACCTAATTCCCAAACAATGTACCATTGCAAAAAAGCACCGGTTTTGCGTACGGAATGACAGAAAGCACTAAAAACACAACGACATAATTACAGTCAAATTCATTTTACACTGACATAAATTCCGATTTCGGGTTAAAATAAACTTTTTACGTAGTTTTGCGTTTCAATTAAAAAATAGTAGAATGTATCCAACAGAAATAGTACTTCCAATGAAAGAGGAGTTGACAGACAATGGCTTCCAGGAGCTGTTAACCCCTGAAGATGTTGATAATCAAATTAAAGCACAAGGAACAACCCTGGTAATGATCAATTCAGTATGTGGTTGCTCGGCAGGTTCTGCCCGTCCCGGCGTATTGATGGCTGTAACCAATTCACCCAAAAAGCCCGATCATTTAACTACCAGCTTTGCAGGATATGATGTTGATGCTGTAAAGAAGTTACGTGAGCATTTATTACCTTACCCTCCATCTTCACCAGCAATTGCGCTGTTCAAAGATGGTCAGTTGGTACACTTTATTGAAAGGCATATGATCGAAGGCCGTCCGGCCCAGCTGATCGCTCACAACCTAATAGCAGCATTTGAAGAATATTGTTAAAATTTCTTAGCTGATTAATTCAGCTTTGTTCATAGTGATGAACCCTCTCATTCCTGAGAGGGTTTTTTTCTCAATAGGCAATAGGCAATAAACAATAGGCAAGGGTTCGCGAAGTGCAGAGTGGTCGATTTCAGGCAGACTGATGCCGGTTCGGAATAAATTGCCAATTGCCCATTGTCAATTGCTAATTGGCAATTGTTTTCTTATCATTGCACCTTTATTTAAACAATTGATAGATAAAATCTATTCCTGATACATGTATCCAAACCTATATTACGCTTTTAAGGATCTATTTGGTGTTAGCTTGAATGGACTTCGTTTTATAAATTCCTTTGGTTTTTTTGTTGCATTGTCTTTTTTAGCCGCTGCATATATATTAACCCTGGAATTAAAACGGAAGGAAAGAGCAGGCTTATTGTCGTTCCAGGAAGTGAAGATGGTAGTAGGTAAACAGGCCGGTATAGGCGAATTATTACTAAACTTCATGCTGGGCTTTTTATTGGGATACAAGATCATTGGTTTATTTCTTTCAGACAGCAAAACAACCGCCGATCCGCAACAATTCATTTTCTCATCAGAAGGCAGCTGGCCCATTGGTATTGCATTGGGTTTATTGTTTGCCGGCTTAAAATGGTGGGAAAAACATAAGCAAAAGCTCGATAAACCCGAAGAGCGCACCATTCGTATTTGGCCGCACGACAGGGTAGGTGACCTGGTGATCTATGCAGCATTGTTTGGATTCTTAGGCGCCAAAATATTTCATAACCTCGAGAACTGGCAGGATTTTAAAGCGAACCCCATTGAGGCATTGTTATCATTCAGCGGGTTAACCTTCTATGGTGGTTTGATCTGTGCAGCCGTTGCCATTTATTTTTATAGCCGTAAACATAAGATCTCATTCCGTCAATTGTGCGATGCTATTGCGCCCGCCCTCATACTGGCTTACTCGTTAGGCCGGGTTGGCTGCCAGGTGGCCGGCGATGGCGACTGGGGCGTTTTGAACAGCCAGTATGTAACGGTTCCAGGCAACTCATCAAAGGTTGAAATGGTAGATAGCACCCGCTTTCAACAAACCTTACAGGCACATAGCAGCTTTTATTTACGGACCTTTCAGGTTAATAATGTTTCCGAGATCCCTCATATTTCTGTAAAAGCACCCGGTTGGCTGCCCAATTGGTTATTCGCTTATTCTTACCCGCATAATGTGGTGAATGAAGGGGTGCGTATTCCAGGTTGCGAAGATGAACAATATTGTAACCAGCTGCCCATTCCGGTTTTCCCAACGCCTTTTTATGAAACGGTGGTGAGTTTCTTCCTCTTCCTGTTCTTATGGTCGTTGCGTAAGAAAATGAAAGTGCCGGGAACGCTGTTTGGCGTATACCTTATAGTGAATGGTATAGAACGCTTCTTTGTAGAACAGATACGCGTTAACACCAAATACGATATTTTCGGCTTTCACCCCACGCAGGCCGAGATCATTGCAGTAGCATTGATCATTGCCGGCGCCGCCATATACTTTGTTATGAAGAAAAGGCATGCGGCTAAAACAGAAACAGCTAAAGCTTAATATAATCTGAAGTATTTCAATGAGCCTCTGCGAATAGCGGGGGCTTTTTGCTTTTAGGCCTGTCGCTGGCAATCACTGCCCCTCCAGTTTTTTCAGCAATTACTTACAAACTGAATAACAGAACAACTGAATAACTGGAAACTAAGAACTGTGAACTATAAACTGTGAACTATTAATTCCATTCAACCTGTATTCTTTCCACCCATCCCAAACAACCATGTAGCTGTAACCCAAAGGTTAGTTATACGTCCTACCTGCATACCAATTATTTCCGGACATCAGCAAAAACAACCACTGGACATAAAATAAGGTACTTTACATTGCATAGTACCTACTTTTGAACTGTAATTAATTAAGCAAAGTATTCTTCAACCAATAAAAGAACCATGAGAAAGCTTCCCAACCTGTTTATAATCATACTGTTGTCAGTATCTTTCATAGGCAGGGCGCAAACCAAACAAGCATTTAAGCTCAGTGGAAAAGTAAGCGCAACCAACCAACCAGCCTTATCAGCCGCCACCATAACCCTTTTAAAGGCAAAAGATTCAAGCGTTGTGAAAATGTCGGTAACCGACCAGGACGGCCATTATTCGTTCGACAACCCGCAGCAAGGCAAGTACCTGGTAGCCGTTTCGGCCGTAGGGTACGAAAAACAATATTCAACTCCTTTTACAATATCAACCGAAAGCCCAATTACCGAGCTCACGGCCATTGTGCTTACCCCAAGAAACCGCGACCTGAAGGCAGTAACCGTAAGTGCCCGCAAACCACTGGTTGAGCAAAAGATCGACCGCATGGTGGTGAACGTAGATGCCTTTATTAGCAACACCGGCGCCAGCGCCCTGGAAGCGCTGGAAAAATCGCCCGGCGTACAGGTTGATAAAGACGGTAACATTAGCCTCAAAGGAAAACAGAACGTAGTGGTGCTTATCGATGGCCGCCCATCTTATATCAGCGGCGCCGAACTGGCCAATATGTTAAAAGGCATGCAGGCATCGCAGTTGGAACAAATTGAGATCATGACCAACCCACCAGCCAAATACGATGCAGCCGGTAATGCAGGGGTGATCAATATTAAAACTAAGAAGAACAAAACCAAAGGCTTTAACGGCAACGTAAGCGCCGGTGTAGGGCAGGGCGTATATTTTAAAAACAATGAAAGCCTTAGCCTTAACTACCGCAATGGCAAAGTGAATTTGTTCAGCACTTACAGTTTTTATCGTAACAATAACTTTCAACAACTGGAGATCTTTCGCCGCTATAAAGACGACAATGGTGAAACGGAAGCCATTTTTGAACAAACGGCCTATATGAAACGCCGTTACATGGGTCATAACCTGAAGATGGGTATGGACTACTCTATAACCAACAAAACAACCGTAGGCTTTGTGTTAAGTGGTGTTTATAACCCCGAAAGCAGCATCAACCAAAACACCAGTTACTTAAAGGACCCGAATTATGTAGTTGATTCAATGGTAACCGCCAATTCAAATATAAAAGGCACCTGGAAAAACGCCAGCGTGAACCTGAATGTGCGTCACCAGTTCGATTCAACCGGCCGTGAACTTACCGCCGATGTTGATTATATCGTTTATGACAACACGAACAATCAGCATTTTATAAATTCCACTTTCGACCCTAAATGGGTAATGCTTAGGGAAGAACAATTACAAGGCGTGCTGCCGGTAACTGTAAACATTTATTCTGCCAAAATGGATTATACCCATCCATTGAAAGGCAATGCTAAAATAGAAGCAGGCGTTAAAACAAGCTATGTAGAAACAGTAAACAAAGCAAACTATTACATCCTGAATTTTAACAGCGACGAATGGGTAACAGACTACGGCAAAACCAACTACTTTAATTACAATGAGAACATCAATGCCGCTTACATTAGCCTGAACAAACAGATCACAAAAAAATGGGGCCTGCAAACCGGTTTGCGTTACGAAAATACAAGCTATAAAGGCCATCAATATGGAAACCCAACCAAACCCGATTCATCATTCAAACGTACTTACAACAGCTGGTTCCCAACTGTATATATCAGTTATGGTGCCGATAAGAACAACCAGTTTGGTGTATCGTATGGTCGCCGTATAGACAGGCCCGGTTATCAAAGTCTGAACCCGTTCCTTTTCTATATCGATCCATTTACCTATGAACAGGGAAATCCGTACTTAAGACCTCAATTCTCGAACAACTTTGAATTGACACATATTTTTAAAGGCAAGCTCACCACTACGCTTAATTACAGTACAACCAAGGACCTGTTTAACGAAACGTTCGATCAGTTTGGAAAAGCAACCATTGTAAGAAGAGGTAATATTGGCCGCCGCGAGAATTATGGTATTGCAGTAAATGCACAAATTCCCTTTAACAAATGGCTAACAACCATGCTGTACACCAACTATAGCTATATCCGTTATAGAGGCGATCTGTATGGCGAATATATTGACATGGCTGCCGGCACTTTACAATTGAACCTGAATAACCAAATGAATTTCAAAAATGGCTGGGGCGCCGAAGTAAGCGGCTGGTACAGAAGCAAAGGTGTAGAAGGACAAATACTTCTTGAACCAATGGGACAACTGGCAGTAGGCGCTTCAAAACAGGTATTGAAAGGTAAAGGATCGATAAAGGTGAACGTACGTGATCTTTTCTATACACAGATACCGCATGGCGATATCAACTTTAAAAAGACCGAAGCACGTTTCCGCAATACACGTGATACCCGGGTAGCTAATGTAACCTTTACTTATCGCTTTGGAAACCCTATAAAGAGCACCAATGGTCAACGTAAAAAAGGCGGCGCCAGCGACGAACAAAACCGCGTTAATATGGGAAATTAGCCAACAAATCTATCCGGCTGCCCATCTCGTATATGATAACAGGTAGTTAACAAATAGCTATAGTAAATTCGTTAAACCAAGTGATAGTAAATAAGTCATAAGAAAGGAAAGAGAAACAAGAGTAGAAGGGAAGGACATTAAAAAGATTTTAAGATACTTCCTGTTAGCGTGGCACAATTTCTGAATAGGTATTAGCAGCTGTTTGAAAAGAAAGAAATTAGTAAAAAGTAATTTAGTTTTTTTTAACAGAGTTTGATGAAACCTTTTTCCTGTTTAAACGTCTTATTATAGAAGGCAGGAATAATTAAATAGAATGGACAATGAGAAAGATAATATTAATAGCAATAGCGCTGATGTACCTGGTAGGATGTGGAATTTCATATATGTAAACCGCAAATAAATAATTAAGTAAATAAACTTTCTTCATAAATAGCAGTCATACAGTTTTTCTCATAAGCAGTTAGTTTTGGTTAACGAGGCCCCATTTCTATGGGGCCTTTACTTTTTTGTAAGGTATTTTCTCCTTCTTGATAAGCCTTCAATATTGTAAAACAGGAATGTAGATGATTCACCACAAATAACTGATTGTGATCAACTAGTCTACTACACCTTTCTTCCTTATTATTTTCCGTTGGTGTATTGATACTCAAATTCCTCCCCCTGTAGGGCAATTAAAACGCTTTATCATTAATCGTTTTTTAATTCCGTAAATACATAGCAACTTACATAAGAGATTCCTACCGTTAGAACCCTTCAAAAATCGCACATGAAAAATAGATCTACCTGCATAACGGGTATATTATGCTTTCTCTCCATTATTGCAACCGCACAAAACAAAACTGGTAAAATTAGTGGTGTAATTACCGATGCCGATGCACAGGCTGTTGAATCGGCCACCGCCTCATTGCAGCGTGCTAAAGATTCAGCACTGGTTAAAGTGGCAGTGAGTGACAAATATGGTCTTTTCGAATTCGACAACCTGGCCGAAGGCGAATATTTTGTCACTGTTACGGCAGTAGGTTTTAACAAACAAAGAAGTAAACCTTTTAAATTATCAGGCACATCACCTTATAAATTACCATCGTTTCAATTACAAAAATCTGCTGCTAAAACTTTAGGCGAAGTAACTGTTACCGGTAAAAGACCGCTTATTGAAAATAAGATCGATCGTATGGTAGTGAATGTAGAAGCGGCACCAACCAATGCCGGCGCATCGGCCCTGGAAGTATTGGAAAAATCGCCCGGTGTAACAGTAAGTAATGAAGGAGAAATAAGTTTAAAAGGCAAACAGGGCGTACGCATTATGATCGATGGCAAACCAACTTATTTGTCGCCGGCCGACCTGGCAAATTTGCTTAAGAATCTACCTGCCTCGGCACTAGATCAAATAGAGATCATGACCAACCCGCCAGCCCGTTATGAAGCCAGCGGCAATTCGGGTATCATAAATATTAAAACAAAAAAGAGCCTGAACGAAGGCCTGAATGGAAGTATTACCATTGGCGGTACTGTAGGGTTCTTAAAACGCCATGACACCTGGTATTCGCCCGTACGTGGCAACAGCAGTCTTAACCTTAATTATCGCAAAGGCAAATGGAACCTATTCGGGAACTTCAATTACAATTACCGTGAGGGAAAAGGAAACCTCGATCTCACACGCCGCTTCTTTGAAAAAGACGGTTCATTGAACTCCACCTCTGCATCCATGTCGAACTTTTCTTTTCGCGGAATAAACCAAACAGTAAAAATGGGCTTTGATTATTATGCCAACAAAAAGAATGTTTTTGGTGTAGTAGTGAATGGCTTTGGTTTCTTTGGCCGTCCAGCCCCGCAAAGTATACAAACCATCAGCCGGGCCGACGGCAGCACCGAACAGGTGCTCAACTCAAGAAACATCAATAAAAATAATTTCTTTAATTACTCAGCCAACTTCAACTACAAGCATACGTTCGATTCGGCCGGCCGCGAGCTTACCGCCGACCTTGATTATATTGGTTATAATAACAACGCCAAAAATACACTCATAACGGATATTTATGACGGCTACGGCAATGCGCTTGGGCACCTCACTTTGTTTGGTGATATTCCCGGTATAATTAATATTTATTCAGCCAAGTCAGATTATGTACACCCGCTTAAAAATAATTTGCGATTTGATGCCGGTTTTAAAGTAAGTTATGTAAAGAACGACAACGAAGTAAAATACGAACGAAATAACGATGGCACCTGGAAACCCGACGACCGCTCGAACCACTTTATATACCAGGAGAACATTAATGCAGCCTATGTAAGCTTAAATAAAAAGTGGAAGAAATGGAGCGGGCAGGCGGGGCTGCGTATGGAAAATACAGTCGCCAAAGGTAAACAGGTCACCAACGACTCAACTTTCACCCGCAACTATACAAGTTTGTTTCCCACCATGTACGTGAATTATGAAGTAAACAAATCGCACACATTCACCTTGTCCTATGGCCGGCGTATTGAGCGGCCCAATTACCAGGACCTGAACCCATTTATCTGGTTCCTCGATTCATTACAATACCGCCAGGGTAACCCATACCTGTTACCACAATATGCCAACAATTTTGAATTGCGGCATACTTTAAAAGGAAAGTATACCACTACCATCAATTATACGATAACTGATGATGTGATATCGCAATTATTAAAACAGAACACCGAAAAGCGCATCACTTTTCTTACGGCCGATAATGTAGCCCGGTTCAAGAATATTGGCCTGGCCATAAATGCCCCCTTTACGGTTGTAAAGAATTGGAATGTGAACCTGTTTGTAAATGTGTTCAACAACCGGTACGAAGGCGTTTATTATAATTCATTCACCGGCAAAAACGATCCTATTGACATAAGCTATACTTCGGCACTGGTGAACGTTAGTAATACCTTTAGCTTTAAAAAAGGATGGAGTGGGGAAGTGAGTGGTTTTTACCGGGGCAAAACCATCGAGCAGCTTACCATTGCCGACCCCATGTACTTTATGAACCTTGGGGTACAAAAAACGGTAATAAAAGGCAAGGGTACGGTTCGGTTAAACATTCGGGATCCCTTTCACTGGCAACAATTCAAAGGCCGCACCCTGTATAGTGATATTGATGTGAAAATATATAACCGGTGGGACAATCGAAATATTACGGCCACCTTTAGCTACCGCTTTGGTAAAACGTCTATAGCCCAGGCCAGAAAGCGTAATAATGGCGCATCGGAAGAACAGAACCGCGCCGGCGGCGGGCAACAATAGGCAATAGACAATAAGCAATAGGCAAATCGGAGATTCGCGATTATTAGCGAAGCCCGAATACCGGCAACAATTGCCAATTGCCCATTGCCAATTGCAAATTGTTTTCTCCGTTTCATGTGCAACACCAAGCCCCGGCGATCTCACCGGGGCTCTTGTCAACTCGTTAACTTATTCCTACATTCGTGCTTTCAGCACTTAAATAAACGCTATGCCTTCGTTTGACATCGTTAGTAAAGTGGATGGACAGGCACTGGACAATGCAGTGAATGTTACCACCAAGGAGATCACCAACCGGTTCGACTTTAAAGGTTCACACGTGGTGATCAATCTCGACAAGAAAGAATTTAAGATCAACATTGAAACGGAAGATGCTATGAAGATGGGCCAGTTGATAGATGTTTTGATCAACCGTGCTCACAAGCAGAACATTGCTCCCGAAGCGTTCGACCTTAGCAAAGAGGCTTACCAAAGCGGTAAGTACACAAAACAGGAGGTTTCGGTACGCAATGGGTTGAAGCAGGAAGATGCCAAAAAGATCGTAAAACTTATCAAAGACTCGGGCCTGAAAGTACAGGCGTCAATCAATGACGATATTGTACGGGTTACCGGCAAAAAGATCGACGATCTGCAGGAAGTGATCGCCCTCTGCCGCAATGCCTCGTTAGGCATTCCTTTACAATATGAGAATATGAGGAGCTAGAATACAGCGGCAATCGGCATTAAAACCCGAAACTGTATTCACTTCTTCATTTCTAATTCTACATTTCCCATTCTTCATTTCCCGTAGGGGCCTGTGGATAATTTCGTGCAGAACGGGTGCAAAACATAGTTGCCCGAAATTGGGATTGAAAGATTATAATAAGTAACTTAGGTATAGAAAGTCGCAGCAGACTAGTAAAATGGTTCAATGCGGCTAGCGGAAAGCATTGGATTATACAGGTTATACGTGCACGTAGCAGGTATAAAATGGATCCGGTGCTTTCTTTTTTTATAAATTCTTGCCTGAATAATTTATTTTTACCCGCCGGTTAATTAATTTTCCAATTATCTTTAATAAATATTTAAAAAAGTCAGGAATAAATTTTAATTTGGCAGAGTTATACGGGAGAACTAATTTTGCGGCTTTGCTGATAAAACCAGTATAACCAATTACTATAACAGGTAGTACCGCAAAATCGGTGCACATTAAAAATCAAAGAGTTATGAAAAAGGGTCTTCATCCCGAAAATTATCGGTTCGTTGTATTTAAAGATATGAGTAACGGGTACAGTTTCCTTAGCCGTTCTACTTCTCCCTCAAAAGAAACTGTAAAGTGGGAAGATGGTAATGAATACCCCCTTATCAAATTAGAAATTTCTAACACATCTCACCCCTTCTTTACCGGTCAGAATGTACTGGTAGATACAGCGGGTCGTATTGATAAATTCAAGAAACGTTACGAAAAGAAAAAATAAAAAGCGTAATTTCAATACAAACATTTTTGTTTTTCATGGCTATACTTTCCCTTTCCTGTTCTCAGGAAGGGGATTTTTCTTTTATACCATTACAATAACGTAGTAAGTGTTTCGTTTTATTGTTTAGTAAAAGTTAATGCTCCTTTAATTCATTCGACCTTCATTCTTCAATTAGTTTATTACACTCACACTTGTTCGTATAATGCGTCCATGGCCATATATGTCTGCCATACATTTGTCTGCCCACCTTTAGTATTACTTTAATCACCCGCATCTCTTTGCTACATAATGAATGGATTAAAAATCTTCGCTTAGTTAAACTCATCGCCACGCCCATCAATCAATGATCACCAGGCTTTACCATTTTATTCCTCGCCAAAGGCTGCACGTTGCGGTTAATTGCATGCGCACATCAAAATCTTACCATGATTCAATTAGAATTGATGATTATTCCGGTTTCTTGATAACTTCTTTCAGTTGTTGCTCATTTTCATCAAATACTGCCAGCTTTTAGCAGCGCTTGTTAACTTTTTTTGAATTGTAGCCTGTTTTCCTCAATCCCTGCCCACTTTTTATAATTGTTGCCATCTGTTACTATAATCTGATGGCTTTTCTTAAAAGTTGCTAAGTTTCTGGAATTGTTATCAGTTTTTTGGAAAAGCTGCCAGCTTTTCACAGCGTTTGATAGATTTCCGTAATTGTTGCCAGCTTTTTTGAATTGCTGTTATGTTTTGTTGTAACCCGACAACTTTTCTTACCGGCTCTCAGGTTTTAATAATTGTTATCAGATTTTATAAAAAACTGATCTAATACATTAGATGTTACCTGCTTTTCTTAGATATTGATCTGTTTCCACTATTGTTATCAGCATTTATGGTTTGCTGCCAGGTTTTTATTGTTTTTGACACCTTTCACTAAAAATACCTGAATTAAGCGCTTGCAACCGATGATTCACATATGTAACAACCTGATTAAAGCATGGGAATGAGCAAAATGAAGTAAGTTTGACCATCTGGAAACCAGTGTACTGCAAACTGTGAACTGTAAACTGAGAACTAAGAACTATGAACAAGCAAGTCTTTCTTTCCGATAAAGAAGTAGCCGATCACCTGTATCCTTTTGCGCAAACCCGGCATGCTGCCGATATACGCATCGGAATTCTTACCATCAGGCAAAAATGGGAAGCATTATTACAGCAACCAGTGAAACTGCTCAAACACAACGAGCAAGCGCCGGCCGATGCCATTGTTTTTGCGGCCAACATTCTACCAACAGCCAGCTTTATACAATCAATTTTCGATAATAATAGCGACCCCGACTACACATCGGTAAAGGTTCTGCAGTATCCCTGGCATATTTTTCAATGGAACGACTGGGCCTTACGTGAAGATTTTCAATTGATTACCAAAGGTCGCACATCAGCGCCCATACCCGAAACGGTTCAAACCAGCAATGCCGGTAATATATTTATTGAAGAAGGAGCTGTGCTGAACCATTGCTTTCTGAATGCCACAACCGGGCCTATTTATATAGGTAAAAATGCCGAAGTAATGGAAGGGGCGCTTATAAGGGGGCCTTTTGCCATGGGCGAAGGAGCCCTGGTAAAAATGGGGGCTAAAGTATACGGGGCTACCACGGTAGGGCCGTATAGCATGATCGGTGGCGAGGTTAAGAATTCCATCTTATTCGGGTATTCAAATAAGGCCCACGATGGTTACCTCGGCGATTCGGTAATAGGCGAGTGGTGCAACCTGGGCGCCGGCACTTCTAATTCAAATATAAAAAACACGGCCAGTGACGTGAATGTGTGGCACTTCCATAGCCGTGAATATATGAAGGCGGGACTGAAATGCGGGTTGCTGCTGGGCGATTATTCCCGCGCCGCCATCAATACTTCGTTCAATACCGGCACCGTAGTGGGCATTTGCGCTAATGTTTTTGGTGATGGCATGCCGCCCAAATTCATCCCCAATTTTACCTGGGGCAACAAGGGCCTTAGCCTTTATGAATTTGAAAAAGCCCTGAAAGACATAGCCAACTGGAAAAAATTAAAAAATCAATCGCTTACAGAAGAAGAAATAACTCAATTGAAACATATTTTTGGGCAATCTTAAAAAGGCCTTCACATAAAAAAAGACGATTCTTATGCGCAAACAAATTGCTGCGGCTAACTGGAAAATGAATTGTACCTATCAACAGGGCGAACAGTTGCTCGATGATATCCTTTCAGCCAACATTGCATTAAAAGAACATCAGCAAACCATTTTTGCCGTTCCTTTCCCATACCTGATAATGGCAAAAAGTGAAACGGAAAATGAGAACAACTACTTCGTAGCTGCCCAAAACTGCTATAATAAAAAATCAGGCGCTTATACCGGTGAAGTATCTGTTGAAATGCTGCAATCTATAGGCATTCCATTTGTTGTATTGGGACATAGCGAGCGTCGCGAATATTTTCAGGAATCGAACAAAATGCTGGCCGAGAAAGTAGACCTCAGTCTGCAATACGACATTACGCCCATCTTCTGTTGCGGCGAGCCATTGAACATTCGCGAAGCAGGTACCCAAAACAGTTTTGTTGAGGTTCAGTTGAAAGAATCGTTGTTCCACTTATCAGAAAAAGACATTAAGCGCGTGGTTATTGCCTATGAACCCATTTGGGCCATTGGTACTGGTAAAACCGCATCATCTGAGCAAGCACAGGAAATGCATGCACATTTGCGCAGCGTACTGGCCAAACAATATGGCGCAGCCGTTGCCGATGAAATTTCTATCCTGTATGGTGGCAGTGTAAAAGCAAATAACGCAAAAGAACTGTTCTCTCAACCCGATGTTGATGGCGGACTTGTTGGAGGAGCATCGTTGAATGCCGCAGAATTCACTACCATCATTAGTAGTTTAAAATAAAAGATTTTTGGAATATAGGCGTGCGAAGCCGGAAGTCTGAAGTAAGAGGTCAGAACGCTGATAAACCTCATTGAATTCCCTCTTATTTCAGACTTCCTGTATTTCCGGACTTCCGACATCTGACTTCCGACTTCACTTTAACAGTATTTAAACAAAATAAGCAGTTCCAACTTTTCCCCATTTAATAGTAATGGTTTGATTATTGTTTAAATGATGAGGGAGGAATTGCTATATGGAACATTCTAAGTCATTACAGGTACTATCCTGGCAACACAAGGAAGACAGGCTTAAGTGCCGCGAGTTCTTAAGAGACATCCAACAACAACGCGATAAATCGGCCATCAGACAGCGTATCGTTCAATTTTGGAAAAACGAGCTGCAAAAGCATGTGGATGCGGAAGAGGCGATATTATTTCCTTTTTTGCAGAAGCATCAGTTCAGCCATAGTTACATCAACATTCTAAAGCGTGAACACGATACCATCAGGCTACTGGCCGAACGGCTTAATCGCAATGATGAAGATTATTATCTGTATAAAGCCTTCATAAAACTGGTAGACCAGCACAGCCATTTTGAAGATGAGATCATCTTCCGGAAAATGGAAGAAGACATTCCACAAAACGAACTTTCCCAGCTAAATATTTCATTAGCATCGGCACGTTGATCATTGTAATATTTTTTGTCATTATGTTTAGCCAATTAAAATTGGAAGTGTACATTTACGCCTGCAATGACAAAAATTTTGCTGATAAAAACCGGTGCTGCCGGTGATGTAGTTCGTACTACCGTATTACTAAATGCGCTTCAGGGTGCTGTTACCTGGGTAATTGACAGCAGGTACCAGGGAATTTTACCTGTCTGGCATCCGAACCTGCAACGGGTAGTACCACTGGAAAACGCATTGGCTGTTTTACAGCACGAAATTTTTGATCATACCATTTCCCTTGAAGAAGATGCTGACTGTGCATTACTCGCCAGCAGAATTCCCACAAAAAAAATAACCGGTATTTGCCTCGAAAATAAACAGCTCATTTATACCGCCGATTCTGCGCCCTGGTACGATATGAGCCTGCTTTCTTCATTAGGCCCTTCCTGCGCCAATGAGGCCAAAAAGCAAAACACCGCTTCGTATCAGCAGCTTTTATTAAGCATGTTCGATATTCCGTTTAACGGCGAACAATACTGTATATACCGTAATAATCATATACGGCCAATGCCGCGAATTATAGGCATTGAAACAAGGGTAGGGACACGTTGGCCCAATAAAGGCTGGAGCGGTTACCCAAGCCTGATAAACAAGCTGCACGATCTTGGTTTCAGCTGTAAACAACTGGAACAACGCAACAGCATTGTTGAATACCTCGATGATATTGCCGGGTGCAGTTTTATTATTTCGGGCGATACCCTTGCCATGCATGTGGCCATGGCCTATCATATTCCATCCATTGCCATATTTAATTGCACAAGCCCCGCCGAGATCCACGATTACGGCACACTGAGAAAAGTAATAAGCCCGTTGTTATCGCAGGCATTTTACAAAACCAGCTTTTCGCAGGATGTAATTGATTCTATTTCGGTAGAAGACGTATTTAGTGTATTTCTACAGTATACCGGCATTAGTCCGCTGCAAAAAGTGTAGGGTTACGGCTGCGTACTTTAGCAATGGTATATTCCTTTGAATTGGTAAGCGCCCGTTGCTGCCAGCTGGTATACCCATCTTTATGCTGCATTATTTCCTGTAAAAAGACCATTAAATGATCAATGGAAGTATAGCGAAAACAACTACTTTCTAACGTGGTTGAAATACGCAACGATTGCGGGGTAATAAATGGCCGTGCATGTTTAATTACATCAAACATATTGCCCGATGATTTGGTAAGCCCGTATACTTCTGGTATTGAAAAACAAATAGCCGTATCAATCACCGAAGGGATGAACACAAAATGAGCGGCATTCAATTGATTGTCGAATTCATTCTGGTTAACAAGACCCGTATCATATACTGTAACCCGGGCATATTTTAATGAAAGCGATTTCGCCTGTTGTACAACAGCTTTTCCATACTCATCCATATAACCGCCCAGCAATGTAACATGCAACGGTAATTGTTTTTCCTCGGCTGCTTTTAGCAGGGCAAATACCTGGTGATAATCGCGGCGTTTTTTATCGAGTGAGCCGGGCACTACCAAATGAAGATGATCGGTAATGGATAAAGTATTTTGTTCGCTTTCAAACACGGCGCCGGGTACATTATGTACCTGCTTTTGCCCATGGGTGGTTTCGCGTAAATAATCAACCATGGTATCGGACACCACATTGAATTCTTTCACCCGTTTTATGAGGGCTTTTTTCCCTATATGATGAATCAGGGGGCGGGCCTTTAATTCGCCTTTGCTTTTAAACAGGCAGTTTATATCGTGTACCGTTATCACCACGCGGGCAACACGTAAAAGTGCTATTACCCAGGCGTAGAACAAATGATTATTGCTGATGGTATTGAGATAAAAAAGATCGAGTTGGTGTTTTTTAGCAGCCCTGTACAGTTGACGAAAGAACCGCCATTTACCACGGCTTTTATCAAGCACTTCCCATTGAAAACGCTGCATATCCTGTTTAAACAGTTCGGCAAACCGTTCATAGGTAAAGGCGTCGGTAAAGATCACCAGCTGGTTGGCAGGCACATCGAAAAGCTGAATAACCGGGTAAGCGCCTTCAAAATGCTCCATTTCAAATATGCCTGTTTTCATATTGCGAATTTACAGCAGGCAAATAATATATTTGTGGGTTTATAAACCAGTGGGCAATAATGACACAACCAGGTTTAATTTATGATATTGGCGCCCACCAGGGTGATGATACCGGCTGGTACCTGCAGCAGGGCTTTAGGGTAGTGGCAGTGGAAGCAAACCCGCTTTTGGCCCAAAAGCTGGAACAACAGTTTAGCCAGGCCATCGGCGAGGGTAAACTGATTGTTGTGAATACCGCTATCACCGGTAAAGACAATGAAACAATACCCTTTTATATCAGTAAGGAAGACGGCCGCAGTTCTACGCTGAAACACCTTGCCGAAAGGGATGGGCACCTTGTAAAGACCATTGATGTTACCACCGCCAGGCTTTCTTCGTTGTTTACAAAATACGGTACACCATATTACTGTAAAATAGATATTGAGGGCAACGACGCCCTTGCCATCAACAGCCTGGTAAACCAAACTGAAATACCCCGCTACCTTTCGTGCGAGCACAGTTGTTTTTCTATTGAACAAATAAATACAGATCGCAGCCTGTTGTATGGCAATCTGGACTTATTACATGCTGCGGGTTTCACCGCTTTTCAGTTAATTGACCAGGATAGCCTGCTGCCGCTAACTGCAAACAAACATTATAGCCGCATACATAGCTTATATGCGCGGGTAAGAACCAAACTGGAACGCATAACCGGGCTGTATACTGCCCGCTATAATAACCGGTTAAAAATGGCGCAAAAAAGAGCCACCATTAGTGGCTTAACCACCGCGCCGTTTGGCGATCAGTTACCCAATGTATGGGCCAGCTATGAAACCACCCGACAATACCTGGAGTTTCACTTTAACGATTATTATGTACATACCCAAAACAAGCAATTAACGTTTTGGGTAGATATACATGCACGACATTAACCCTATTAACCCGGCATGAAGCTTTTAAAGTCTATTCTTGAAAAATTCACCAACAGCGATCTGCAGGAAGATCGCATGAGGCTTATAAAAGGCATCGTGCATTCTTTTATTATCCAGGGTATATCGATGGTACTGGTGTTTGCCGGAAATTATTTACTGGTAAAATTGTTTGGGTCAGAAAAGTATGGGGTGTATGTACATGTGTTTAACTGGATCAGTATTTTAACCATGCTTGCATTGCACGGGCAGGCCGACATGATTGTTACCCGCCTTCCCAGATACAAAGCAAAAAGCGATGAGGCGCAGGCAGGCGCGGTTATTAAACATGCCAACATAAGGGTGGCCATCAGCGGCATCATCATCAGCGTTGTTTTTCTGTTGCTCATTTATATTTTCCCAATAGAAACGTTAAGTGAGTACCGGTCACAGTTTTTGATGGCATCGCTCGGCGTTTATTTATCTGCTTTTTTGGGCCTCAACCAAATGACGTTACAGGCATTGAACTTCATAAGACTAAGCCAGGTAATAGAACGGCTGTTAAAACCTTTTTTGCTGACCGTTTTTATTATAGCAGCCGGCTGGTTATCGGTAAACATACATGAGAACCTGCTTATTGGTATAGCCGTTGCAAACCTGGGCATTTGTGCAGCGGTACTTGCCTGGCTGGTATGGCAAAAAACAAAACCGTATTTAGGCAAGGGAACAACACGTTACCAGGGTGAGGGCTGGCAAAAACAAACCCTGTATTTTTTAAGCATTGGCCTGCTGCAATTACTTACTTCCAAAATTGGTATGTTGATAATGCCTTATTTTACCGATGAGAAAGCCATAGGAGTGTTTAACATTGCAGCCCGCTTTTCTGACCTCATTATATATCCGTTCTTTTTACTGCATGCGGTGCTGCCGCAAATGTTTGCCAAACATCACGATGCCGGACGTTCGTATAACCAAAAGCTTTATACCGAAAGCACCTGGATCATTTTCATCACCTCGCTACCCTTATTATTAATGAATATAGGGGCCGGCAACTGGCTGTTGGGTTATTTTGGCGAAGCATTTAAAGAAGGTTACCCGGCGCTGATTTATATGAGCCTGTCGAACGGATTGTTTGCCATCTTTGGCCCGGCTAACACTATATTAATGATGCAGGGAAAAGAAAAGTTGTCGGCCATTGCCTTATTGGTGAACGTGCTCATTTTAACAGTGCTGAGCAGGTTGCTGATTCCTGTACAGGGAATTACCGGCGCGGCGCTGGCCATGTTTATAAGTAATGTGGTTTATAATATGCTGCTTGCCTTTTACGCTAAACGCTATACCGGTGTAAGCGCTCCTCTTTTCAGATTATTTGCAAAACGCCTGGGTGCATAAATAGCATGAAAATTTACAAGGGTTAAACTGAGCACCAAAAATTCAAAGAAATAGGCATCGGCTGTAAGCCAGAAACCAAGTGGCAACAGTATTGAAAAAACAAGTAAGTACTTATCGTATTTGCGTGTAAAAAAGCCAATGATAAACACCCCTTCGAGGATCGTTCCTGCAATATAAGCGCCATTTACCAGCATGGGTTGTTGTAGCAGCCAGCGGTATAAACCTGCAAAAAAAGTATCGGGGTTTAAGTATAAATAGGCCGCCTGGTTCTTCTTCATTATAAGCATACCCTGGTCTGCATGCAACCAGGCCCACCTGAAGAACTTCCACAAAAACGCATCGGTATAGGCGAATAACAGGAAATAGCGCAGGCCCTGCCATAAATAATTAAACGATTTGTAATTGGTAACCGTAAAGGGAATGGCCATAAGCAAAAACCCGATCTTATGATTGGTATGGTGGCCGCCGAACGTATTGAACGTAATAAAATAGATAAGATATAAGCCGATAAACGACCAAACATACCAACGCTTTTCGGGGTAAATATAACAGAGTACACAAAACGTAAAAAGCGCCAGATCGAACAAACAGGCCAGCCAAAAATGACCGGTTATCAGTTGGGGCAATTGCAAATAATGCATTACCCAGTAAGTAACATCAACGTATGGGAATTTAAGCACTGGCTGCTGTAGCTGGTGTAATAAAGTATGGGAAAAGAACGACCATACCAGCGATGCCAGCGTTAATGCAAACACTACCCGGGCTATGCGCTTTCGTTCCCAGGGCGTATAAAAAAGAATATGAGCTATGGTTTTTCCCATCGGTTGAACAGGTGAATAGAGTCTACAACTAGTTTAGGGCCGGCGTAATGCACTTTTATTTCATCGATGCGTATCGATTGAACGGGGGTGGTGGTCACCTGCGTAAGGTAGCGGGCATACCAGGGGAAAAAGGCATCCTGCTGTTGGCGGTTATTGAACAGGGCGTTTTGCAAAAAGCCAAGGCTTTCAAAACGTGCAGGACTCAACTTTGCCTGCAGAAATGATTGAGTAGGGTCTACACTGTTATTATCCTTTATTTTTTTATACCAGGCCAGGGGAGAAGTGAGGTAGAACCGGGTATCGCAAATGGGCCGGTCGTAGGGATCTACCACCATACTGTCGTTTATGGTTGTTTGCAAAATGGAATACTGCCGAACCGGTTCTTCCTTTGCCGAATACATACCCCATACGAAGAAAGGCGTAACCTGATCACCGGCTAAATTAGCCCCCACGGTGAGAACAGTAAATATAGCCATTATATAAAACAGCTTCTTATTATGGAGCCATACCTGGTAGAGGAAAGTTTTTTTCATTTAAATAGTTCATAGTTCACAGTTCATAGTTCACAGGTCCGCCCAGGAGTTAACTCGTTAACTAGTTAACCAGTTAACTATTCAACTTACTTCAGTTTTCCTACCAACTCAACATATTCCTGCATAGCACTCTCTTTCGCCTTTCCTTTTATGCTTTCCCAGGCATTGAATTTCGCCTTTCCCACAAAATCGAACGCATTAGTGGGCGCTTCAATATTTACATCGCCTTCGGTAGCCTGTTTGTACAGGGCGTACAATTGCAGCAGTACATCGTTACCTGGTTTTTCTGCAAGCGTTTTACTACGGGTTACTGCCTGGTCAAATTGCTCCTGAATATTCATATGATACATGTTTTTGGTTGCTGCGAAAATAGGCGTTTCCGGGCACACCAGCCCGGCCACACATATAATTCCCGGCATGCCTTTTTTGCCGTAGCAGGACAGCACATGAAGGCTTCTAAAAATTAAGTAATAAATTTATCCCCCATATGTCGGTTGGCATATGATTTTAATCAGCTTTGAAAAGAATAAAATACGAACTTTAAACAAATGTTCATTTCATGAGAACGGTAGACGATCTTATAGCCAGTAAACCACGTCCGGAGAATATTATCAGGCCCGATGCATTGGTGATCGATGCACTGCATCAGCTTGAGGAGGTAAACCTGAGTTACCTGATAGTTATGGACGAAGATGTATATCTGGGCGTTTTTTCAGAAAAGGATTACAGTCGCAATGTAGTTTTAAAAGGCCGCAGCAGCAGGGAAGCCCATGTACAGGAAGTAATGACCACCGATTTGCCGGTGGTGGGTCCCGAAGAAACGGTAGAGCATTGCATGATAACAATGATAAGAAGCAAAGCCCGCTACCTGGTAGCGCTGGAGGAAAGAAAGTTTATGGGAATTATCACCATTCATGATATTCTCAGGGAAGTATTGGCCAATAAAGCTGAAGTGTTTGATGATACACTTGCTCAGCAGTTGATCAATACGGCTGAAGGACGAGGTAGAATTTATTAGTTTTAAGTTTTTAGTTCTTGGTTGGAGTTCTCAGTTAGCCCTACAAAGTGGCCTAACTGAGAACTTAAAACTTAAAACTAAGAACTTACCAATTGTCCGTCCTAAACGGATTCACCGGCAAGCCTTCTTTTCCAAAGATATTTCCTACACCAGTATTGGTAAACCCATACCGAACGGCTACGGGTTCTTTTACCAGTTTGCTCGAAACAACCAGCTGGTTATTCTCGATCTTCACATCTGCCGGATACCATTGTTTATCACTACCGGCCATATATACTTCTGTTGCTGTTTTTCCTTTTATCATTAAACCCGTGGGCGCATTATCGAAACTGAGATAAGCTTTGCCCTTCTTTACTTCCATACTTTTATACATGGGACTTACATAAGCAAATCCTTCTTTTTTATATGTATTGTGCAATGCCCAGTTGGCCAGGCGCGCGCCTACATCGTGTTTATTAGTAGGGTGAATATTGCCGGTATCGGCAACCAGGTCGGTAATAACTACCATGCCTGTGTTGGGATGCGACATCACTTTTGTTTGCGCTTCGCGCAACAGGGCACCGTTCAGGTTGGCGCCATAGCGGTAAGGCGCTATTTGTACATAGTAAAAAGGAAATTCCTTGTTCCATGCCTTGCGCCAGCTATCGATCATAGTGGTGAATAATTTGCCATAGGTGTCGTTCATTTCAACATTGCTTTCGCCCTGGTACCAAATGGCGCCGGCAATACTGTAATTTATGATAGGATTTATCATGGCATTGTAGGTATACCCCGGGGTAATAGGCCAGCGGCTATCATTTTTCAGCTTGGCGGCGCTTGCCTTCAATGCAGCATCATTGTTAACCTGTTCTTCGGGTGTCCACACTTCGGCGGGTGTTCCACCCCAGCTTGAATTAACCAGTCCGATAGGCACGTTCAGGTCCTGGTTCAGCTTTTTGCCAAAGAAATAACCAACGGCGCTAAAGAATTTCAGGGTGTTTGAATCGCAGATGGTCCATTTGGCGGCGCAGTCGTCCTGAGGATTGGTGGCTGTTGTTTTTGGGATATGAAAAAAGCGAATGTTCTTATTGTAACAGGTAGGTAGTTCGGCGGCAATATCGGGCAGTTTGTTATAATAATTCCATTCCATATTACTTTGGCCAGAACAAACCCACACTTCACCTATCAAAACATTTTCTAATACAATGGGCGCGGGCGTATTGCTGCCCCAAATGGTAATGGTGAACGGTCCGCCGGCTTCAGGCGTTTTTATGCTATGCGCCCAGTTGGCGTCGCGGGTACCTTTAATGGTATCGGTCTTGTTGTTCCAGGAAGTGGTGATGGCTATCTTTTCACCGGGGCCGCACCAACCCCACAACTTTACATTCGACTGTTGCTGCAGCACCATATTACTGCTGATGACTGCGGGTAAACGGATGGCGGCATGAGAACTAATTACAAGTGCGCATAAGAAAAGGAGCGAAGACCATTTTTTCATATCTAATAGCAATTTTAATGTCAACAAGAAGCAATTTGAGTTGAAAAGGTTGTTTTATATAATAAAAAAGCGCCCTGTTTAATTGGACGCTTAATATAATTGGCAATAGACAATTGGCAATTGGCAAAAAAAAATAATATCAAAACTTGCCTATTGCTAATTGCTTATTGTTTCGGGTCGCCAGTTAAAGGTAACGTTCACTTCAATATCGGGGTGAATGCTGTACATTACCGGGCAGGTATGGGCTGCACGTTCGAGTATTGTCTTTTGTTTTTCATCGACCTGCAGGGTATCGGGAAAATGAAATGTTAAATTTATGCCACCAATACGGCGGGGATCGGCCTTCATTATCTTCTCAACGTCGATCTTTATGCCTTTAATATCGAGGTTCATATCGCGGGCTTTAATACCCATTATCGTTAACATGCAGGTGCCAAGCGCTGTTGCCACCATATCGGTTGGTGAAAACCGCTCTCCCAAACCCTGGTTATCTGGTGGCGCATCGGTTTCAATAACGGACCCGGATTTTTCGTGTGTACAAACCGTTCTCAGATTTCCTTCGTAAACTACTGTTGAGGTCATTATAATATATATTTTACCTTAAATTTACGTTTAATAATCAAATCATAGCCAGTGAAGAAATATGTTTTGTTCCTTTTGGCTGGTACCCTTGCATCCAATGTATGGGCGCAAGATAATCCAACTCCCAAATCACCGACAGCAAGAAAAGACAAACAGGCTGCAAAACGAGAGAGGATCAACAACCTGTTAAAGCAGGAAGAAGAAGGGGAAATAATTTTTAGTAAACAAAGCGCATTCGGAATAAAATTAAATACCGATGGCTATGGTCTTTCTTATGAGATCGGGCGGTTTAAAAGCGCCCGGGTGGCGAACATCTTTCAGATCGAGATCAACGAAAAAAAGCATAAGAAGGAAAAACGCACTTCGCTTTTGAATGGGTTTAATTTCAACAGCGTTATTTATGGCAAGCTCAATAACTTTTACCAGGTAAAGCTGAACGCCGGCCAGCAACGTATTATTGGCGGTAAAGGCAACAAGAATGGGGTAGCGGTTATGGCTGTTTACACCGGTGGTCTTGCTATTGGCTTGCAAAAGCCTTATTACGTTGACATAGTAGATAAAACTACCCAGCAACGGTATCGCAAAACCTATCCCGAGATCATTGATAGCATCAATTATGAAGAACAGGGTGGTTCGGGTTTTACCGTTGGTTGGGACAAGGTGCAACCCAAGTGGGGCTTATCGGCCAAGGGTGCGCTGCGGTTTGACTATGGTAGGTTTAATGAAACCGTATCGGCCATTGAGGTGGGGCTGAACGCCGAATATTATTTCGGGAAAGTGGCCCAAATGGCCTACAGCCCCGAAAAAAGCTTTTTCTTCAACGCGTATATTTCGCTGCTGCTGGGAAGGCGAAAGTCTTAGTTTCCCAGGCACACTAAACTAATTATAGGTGAGTTTCTCTTAAAAAAGAAGCTCACCTTTTTTGTTGGGCTTTTTAGTTCATAGTTCATTGTTCATAGGCTTTCGTTTTGGTCAGTTATTCCATCGGCCGCTGCGGCGCGAACCCGGGGCTGCCATTAACTTACGAACTGAATAACTGACCAACTGAATAACTTTTAACCCAAGAACCACAAACTATAAACTTTGAATAAAGAACCTATGAACTGAGAACTGGGAACTATGAACTATGAACTATGAATTGATTTATACACAGTTACAGAATAACTAAAAGCTTCCATTAACCCTTTTTTGTGTTATTTTTGTAGGCGAAAAAGACACCTATTTTCAATAGGTTACTAGATATCAATTTGTTATAATTAGCGTGAGCAACCTTTTGGGTTTTGGGATGTTATATAACCTGGTTAAGGAACACCCAAAGGTTTAATCAGAATTATATTAGACATATGCAGGAATTACCCGTTATCAGTAGTGTAAATGAATCAACTTCCGTTGTAAAGAAGCCCAACTGGCTGCGTGTAAAGTTACCAACCGGCGAAAACTACCGCCACGTTCGCAACCTGGTTGACCAACATAAACTCCACACCATTTGTGAAAGCGGCAATTGCCCTAATATGGGCGAGTGCTGGGGCGAGGGCACCGCTACCTTTATGATCCTTGGTAATGTTTGTACCCGCAGCTGCGGTTTTTGTGCAGTGGCCACCGGCCGGCCCGATGCCGTTGATTGGGACGAACCGCAACGTGTGGCGGAAGCCATTCACCTTATGAAGGTAAAACACGCCGTATTGACCTCTGTTGACCGCGATGAACTAAAAGACGGCGGCAGTATCATTTGGCATAATACCATCAAAGCCGTAAAAGCATTGAATCCCGATACTACACTCGAAACCCTTGTGCCCGACTTTAAAGGTAAGGCAGAAGATGTGCAACGTATTATTGACGCTGCCCCCGAAGTAGTATCACACAATATTGAAACCGTTGAACGCCTCACCCGCCAGGTACGTATTCAGGCCAAATACCGTCGTAGTATGGAAGTGCTGAAGCTGTTGAAAGAAGGTGGTATGCGTACAAAAAGTGGTATCATGTGCGGTCTTGGCGAAACAAAAGAAGAAGTAATGCAAACCATGCAAGACCTTCGTAACAGCGGGGTAGACGTTATTACCCTGGGCCAATACCTGCAACCTACCAAAAAGCATTTACCTGTATTGAGGTTTGTGCATCCCGATGAATTTGCCGAGTTCCGCGAATTTGGTTACAACATAGGCTTCGACTATGTTGAAAGCGGTCCGCTGGTACGTTCAAGCTACCACAGCGAACGCCATGTTATACCAGGTTACGGTAAAGAACAATGGTTGAAGCAGAAGGAAATGATGATTCAATAATTTATTGAATTTGACTACAGCATAATTTAAGTCTTGAAAATACAGAAGTAAAATGTAAGAAGTAGGAGGTAAGAAATACAGGTTCTTCGTACTTCTTACATCTTACTTCATAATACTAATACCATTTCACATTAATATTGGCCACTCAATATTATTTCTAGTATTGCTTGCCCCCGCCATAGGCACAAGCCAGGTGCGCTGGATAAAAGCAACCCACGAATTCGATAGTCTGCCCGCATCGATCCGCATTTTCAAAACTTCCGATTCATTAAATGGCCGCCCCTTTAAAGCCTGGTGCGCCGAGGTTAAGCTAAAAGATAAAAAGTTAGACTTCACCACCCAAACGGGCGAGGGTAACTGTTATACTCCATCACAATATTTTTCTAAAGAAGGCAAGCCATACATTGTTATAAACGGCGGGTATTTCTCCTTTCAAACCCATCAAAATCTAAACGTCATTATTCGCGATGGTAAGATGGTGGCCTATAATATTCCCGCATTGAAAAGCCTGTTCAGCGATTCATTCTATTATGCCACCCGCAGCGCTTTTGG
Organism: Niastella sp. OAS944; assembly: GCA_024809215.1. Taxonomy (GTDB): domain Bacteria; phylum Bacteroidota; class Bacteroidia; order Chitinophagales; family Chitinophagaceae; genus Niastella. The sequence continues at coordinate 145,577 of JANUBW010000002.1, forward strand.
CATTTCAAAAAAACGCATGGCCGATGTGGCCTGGCTGTTTACCGATACGGCCAAACGATGGCCTTATGCATTTCAAAGCCACCCCATTATTTCAAAAGGAAGCAACCCCGATCCCGCATTTACCGAGCTGCATACCATTGAACAATGGAACTGGTGGAAGATGCACACGGCTATTGGCGGCGGCCCCGTACTGGTACAGGAAGGGATGGTAACCATCACCAATAAAGAAGAACAGTTATACGCATTTGAAAAGAACGACCTGCACCCGCGAACAGCCATTGGTTATACCCGTAACAGCCGGTTGATCATTTTGGTAATTCAGGGACGTGCACCTGGTATTGCCGAAGGCGCCACACTCGAAGAAGAAGCACGCCTGCTGGTTGAGCTGGGTTGTGTTGAAGCCATTAACCTCGATGGTGGCAGCAGCAGTTGTATGCTGGTAAACGGAAAGGAAACGATTGTTCCTGCAGAAGGAAGGCAACGGGCGGTGGCTAGTGTGTTTATGGTTACGAGGAAGGTTTCAAAGAAAAAGAAGTGATTGTTGAAGCTGTATAGGAAATAGGAAAGACCATGAGTTGAAAAGGTGATAGAGCAGATAAAGGAAATACAGTTGACGAGTTAACCGGTTAACGAGTTAACGAGGAATACAATGAATGGCGAGCGAAGCGTAGCCTAATAAAACTGATCAACTGAATAACTGAACAGCTCAATAACTGAAAACAGTGAACTATGAACAATGAACTGTGAACTAATAAAAAAGCTGATTCATTTTTTGAATCAGCTTTTTTATTTAGTATTTCTTACTTGTTATTTCACTAAACAACCTTATCTGTTTTAACTTCCCATACAAGAGCGCTCGCACCTAAAATAGCCGCATCCGCTTCGCGCAATTCAGAGAACAACAATTTTACCTTGTTCTGAAAAATAGGCAGCAGGTTCTTTTCCATATGCTCGCGGGTTGGGTTCAGAATGAGATCGCCGGCCTTGGTCATGCCGCCAAACAAAATGATGGCTTCAGGCGAACTGAACATTACGAAATTGGCCAGTGACAACCCGAGCACCTCACCGGTGAACTGGTATACTTCTTTGGCAATTTCATCGCCCTGCATAGCACAGTCGTAAACAACACGGCTGTCAATCTCTTCTTTGGCATAATTACGCAACAGGCTGTCGCGGTTAGGATCTCTGTCGAGGAACTCAAGCGCTGTAAGTGTTACACCCGTAGCGGATGCATATGCCTCCAACGAACCGCGTAAACCAGTGCCTTTATGTAAACGGCCGCCGGGGATAATGGTCGTATGACCTAATTCACCGGCAAAACCATCGTGACCGTAAATAAGCTGCCCATTGGCTACAATACCGCTGCCCACACCGGTACCAAGGGTTATCATTATAAAATCGCGCATGCCACGGGCTACACCATACATCATTTCACCCACGGCTGCCGCGTTGGCGTCGTTGGTAAGTGAGCAGGGAACCCCAAACTTATCGTTCATTAATTGAACCAAAGGTATGAGGCCCTTCCATGGTAAATTGGGTGCATATTCAATTGTACCCTTGTAATAATTACCGTTTGGTGCGCCAATACCAATACCACGAATGGCATCAATACCGCCTACATGGTCAATGGCAGGGGCCAGGGCGCCGGCCAGCTCTTCAATATAATCCTCAATATTATTGTGTTTGCGGGTTGAAATAGCTCCCCGGTACGATATAGTTCCCCGGTGGTCTACTACCCCAAAAACGGTGTTGGTACCGCCAATATCAATCCCAATGGCATACTCTTGTTGTCTCATTGCTAAATTTCAGTTTCTTAGATTTGGTCATAAAACAGTCCCAGGAACCGTTTTGCGGCGTGAAGATACCATCTATTTACGTATTAATGACCACCAGAGCTCTCTAGTTTATCATAATCAATACCTTGGGTCTTTAAAATTGCCTTGGCGCGAATAGCATAGAAAGCCAGGTAGGCAAAACAAAGCACGCCTACGATAAACGAAGCCTGAATTCCTAATACATTCGGACCGGCCAGCCAGCCCTGCAGCAAACTGATAAAGCCACCGCCCATGATCATCATGATCAGGAAGCTGGCGCCTTCGTTGGTCCTTTGGCCCAAACCGGCAATGGCCAGTGTAAAAATACAGGGCCAAAGGGTAGAGCAGAAGAGCCCAACGCTCGTGAATGCGTAAACGCTCACCCAGCCATCGGCCAACATACCGATAATTAAACCAGCCATGCCAAAGCCGGAGAAGATAAGCAACTGACGCGCAGGATTTCCCTTGCTCAGCAGGTCGCCAATGATCAGGGCTACGATTATACCAGCATAAATATAGAAGGGGGTAATATCGTGATTGGCTATTTTATTGATAAGCAGGAAAACGCCAAAAGCCAGGTAAGGCATAATAAAGCGCAGTACAGATTTAACGCCTGCGCTAATACCAAAGGCGCCAACAGAGGAGGTCCAGCGGCCCATCATTAAACTGGCCCAATACAGCGAAACCCAGGGTGCAATGCTTTCGGTTGGAAATGCGTGGCCATTCTCATCCTTCAGGTGCTCGGTCATAAATTGTGGCAGGTTACTGGCGGTAGCCACTTCCACACCTACATATATGAAAATGCCGATCATACCCAGCCACAACTGGGGGTACTTCAACGCACTTTTTCCGTTGCCGTGTGGGGGCATTGGTTTGGCGGCCACTTCAGAAGATTTGTCGAGGTCAAGCTCAATCTCTTCATTATGCTCAATTTTATTGGGAATAGGCGAGAATTTAAAAATAACAGCTACCACTAAAAAAGCAGCACCCAATATCAGGTAAGGTGTTTTTACTGCGCCTATATCGGCCACCTGCTTTACGCCGGTAACAGACCCAAAAATGGCCAGGCTCACAATTACCGGTCCAAGGGTAGTGCCCAGGTTATTAATGCCCCCTGCCAGGCTTAAGCGCTGTGATCCTGTTTTGGGGTCGCCCATTACAATGGCCAGCGGGTTGGCAGCCGTTTGCTGCAGAGAAAATCCTAATCCCACAATAAACAAACCAGTGATCATGATCAGGAATGACTGGGATTCGGCAGCCGGGTAAAATAGCAGGGTGCCGAGGGCAGAAATAAACAGTCCCAAAGCAATTCCATTTTTATAGCCCAGTTTATTTAAAATATCGCCGCCAGTGGCTTTACTTATCAGGAAATAAATTAAAGAACCAATAGTATAAGCTACATAAAATGCAAAAGAGATCATTTGGCCCTGCCAGGCCTCCAGGTGTAATTTTTCCCTGAAAACGGGGATCAGGATGTCATTGCTGGCCGCAACGAACCCCCAGAAAAAGAATACAGAGATCAGTACGGCAAATTGCGACCATTTGGTTTGTTGACTCATTTAGTGGTTGATTTTTAGTCAAAAGATGCTTTAAATGTAATAAGATTTTCGCCATTGCTGGCTACGACTGTCGATGAACACTTTTGTTGCGCCTGCCAAATTACCGCTTTAGCAACTTATGCAGGCATGAAATTTTATATCTCCGCAACCAGCAACACGTAATGTAGGGTGCATAGTCAATGCCTTTTGTAATCATTTTTTTTACATATGGCTCATAAAATCAAAATCCTTCCTATATTGAACACACATTTCCTTTTTACTTTAACCTGAATTATAAGAATGGATATATTACATGTAAGCGCGGAATGTTACCCTGTAGCTAAGGCAGGCGGGTTGGGAGATGTAGTGGGGGCCTTACCAAAGTATATGAATGACCTTGGGCATACCGCCCGGGTGGTAATGCCTATGTACCGCACCAAATTTTTGTACGCCAATGACTGGACGGTTGTTCACAAAGGCAATACCAACATGGGCAACTGGTGGTTCGAGTTCACCATCATTAAAGAAAAAACCAATAAACTGGGTTTTGAATTGTACCTGGTTGATGTGAACGGTTTACTCGACCGCGAAAAAGTGTATGGCTACAACGACGACAACGAACGTTTTACTGCTTTTCAGATCTGTGTGCTTGACTGGCTGAACGCATGGGCCCAAAAGCCCGACATCATCCATGTGCACGACCATCATACCGGGCTTATACCTTTTATGGTAAAGCATTGCTATAGGTACCGGAAACTTTCGCAGGTAAAAACAGTACTCACCATTCACAACGCCCAATACCAGGGTTGGATGGGCTGGAACCGCAGCATACTAATACCCCAATGGGATATGTGGAAATGGGGCATGCTCGACTGGAACAATACCATTAACCCACTGGCCAGCGCCATTAAATGTGCCGATAAGGTTACCACCGTTAGTCCAAGCTACCTCAACGAGCTCAGGTGGATGAGTAACGGCCTCGAACCCCTGTTCGAATATGAAAAAGGAAAATGCGTGGGCATCCTCAATGGTATCGACGACCATGTGTGGGACCCGCAAACAGATGAATATTTACAACACCACTTCTCCATAGAAGACCTGGAAGCCGGCAAAGCAAAAAATAAAATGCTGTTGTGCGACCAGTTCAGTCTTGATTTTGACAAACCGCTTATTGGCTTTATTGGCCGCCTTGTTGGTGAAAAAGGCGCCGATCTGTTACCACAGGTAATTGGCGACTCGTTATACTATATTGGCCGGCGAATGAATTTCCTCGTATTGGGCAGCGGCTTCCCCGAAGTGGAAGCCGGATTGAATGCGCTAAAACCATTATCACAATACGATTACAATGTGTTTATCGGTTATAATGAAGGGTTAAGTCATACCATGTATGCCGGGCTCGATTTTTTGTTGATGCCCTCACGGGTAGAGCCCTGCGGATTGAACCAGATGTACTCCATGCGTTACGGCACCGTGCCTATGGTACGACGTACCGGCGGTTTGAAAGATACTGTAATTGATTTTGGCGATGTAAATGGTTACGGTATCTGTTACAACCATGCCAGTATACCCGATATTACCCATGCGGTTTGGCGCGCTGCCGAATTATACCACAACAAAGAAAAAATGCACCACATCAGGCAAAAGATGATGAAGCTTGATTTTAGCTGGGAAACCAGTGTAAGCAGGTATATTGATGTGTATGCAGGATTATTATAAATATTATTCTATAACTTTAGAAAGAGTCTGAAGTAAGAAGCAGGAGGTAAGAAGTAGGAAAATACAACTGTATTTCTTACTTCATATTTCTTACGTCCTACTTCCTGATCCCTGAATACGGAGCATCAATCGAAGAATACAGAAATTAAGAATCAAGAACTAGGAAAAAAATCAACCATGAGCAAACAAGTGATTGCTGTCATCCTGGGTGGAGGAGCCGGTACACGGCTTTACCCCCTGACCGCCAGCCGTTCAAAACCCGCAGTGCCTATTGCCGGAAAATATCGTTTGGTAGACATTCCCATCTCCAACTGTATCAACTCCGGTATCAACCGCATGTTCGTTTTAACGCAGTTCAACTCGGCATCGCTGAACAAACACATTAAGAACACGTATCACTTCAGCATCTTCAGCAGTGCCTTTGTTGACATTCTGGCGGCAGAGCAAACACCCGATAACCCATCGTGGTACCAGGGTACAGCCGATGCCGTGCGCAAATCGTTACGACACCTCAGCCAGCATGAGTTTGATTATGTGCTGTGCCTGTCGGGCGATCAGCTTTATCAAATGGACTTCCAGGATATGATCAATAAACACCGCGAATCGGGCGCCGATATTTCGGTAGCTACCATTCCGGTACACGCCAAAGAAGCATCTGACTTTGGTATCCTGAAAGCCGATCACGGCGGTGCTATCACTTCCTTTATAGAAAAACCCAAGCAAGACCTTTTGCCCGACTGGAAAAGTGAGACCAGCGAAGAAATGCAAAAGCAGGGCAGGGTATACCTGGCTTCCATGGGTATCTATATCTTCAACCGCAAACTGATCTTCGATCAATTGCTGGAAGAACATAAGAACGCAACTGACTTTGGTAAGGAAATTCTTCCCAAATCAATAGGCGTACATAAAATAATGAGCTACGAGTACGATGGTTACTGGACGGATATCGGAAACATTTATTCCTTTTTCGAAGCCAACCTCGCGCTCACTGCAGATATTCCGCCATTCAATTTGTTCGACAACAGCAACGCGGTTTATACCCGCGCCCGCATGTTGCCACCAGCTAAAATAAGCGGTACTACACTTGAGAAAACAATTATCGCCGAAGGCAGCATCATCAATGCCAGCCGTATTGAGAACAGCGTTATCGGTATTCGCAGCCGCATTGGGCATGGCACTACGGTGGTAAGCAGTTATATTATGGGCTCCGATTATTTTGAGACCATTGAAGAAATGCAGCACTCGGTTGAAAGAGGTTTGCCAAAGCTGGGCATTGGCGAACGTTGTTATATTCGTAATGCCATTGTTGATAAGAACTGCCGCATTGGTAACGATGTACGCATCAATGGCAGCAATCATCTTGAAAATACAGATCACTCGTTGTATACTATAAAGGATGGCATTGTGGTCGTAAAGAAAGGCTCTATCCTTCCGGATGGATTTGTGATTTAATATGAATGAATGTTCTCTATAAATAAGCCCCGAACGATACTGTCGGGGCTTTGTTTTATTCGGTCCTCAAACTTTTTACCGGGTTCATTAAAGCCGCTTTTATCGCCTGATAACTTATAGTAAGCAGCGTTACCCCCAATGCACTAATACCTGCAACAACAAATACCCACCACGAAATATCGGTACGGTATGTATAATCCTGCAGCCAGCTATGCATAAAATAATATGCAGCGGGCACTGCAATAAGCAGCGATACATTCACCAGTATAAAAAACTCCTTCGACAACAGGCGCCATACATTGAACACCGATGCGCCCAGTACTTTACGCACCCCAATTTCCTTGGTGCGTTGTTCGGCTGTAAAGGAAGCCAAACCGAACAGGCCTAAACAACTTATAAAAATGGCCAGCAGCGTAAAGAAACCTGCCAGTTTACCAATACGTTCTTCATTACCGAACTTCTTTGCGTATTCCTGGTCAGAAAATCTATACTCAAATGGATTATCATTGTCAAACCTTTTGTAGATGGCCTGAATTTTACTAAGGGCGTCGTTAATGCCCGCCTGCGGCGCAACTTTTATATTGATGAACCCGATTCTATCATAAGCTAAAAAGAAGAACATTTGCCGCACCTTTCCATAAGGCCATTGCATGATCATGTTCTTAGCCACCCCTATAATGGTGTAATGCTCGGGCCCTCTCTTCACCTGTACACCCAACGGTTGTTTCAGCCCCATATATTGAACGGCCGATTCGTTAATGATCAACCCGTTTGAATCGGAGGCCAGTGCTTTGTTGAAATCGCGTCCCTGAACAATTTGCCAGCCGATCGATTTTCCAAACTCATGGGTAATGGCAACGGTTGAATAATCGTCTGTCATGTGCGGGTCCTTACCCTCCCAGGTATAACCACTGTTCGTTACGTATACATCCGTTATGGGCGATTCGGAACCCGACACTTCAGTAACCACACCCGTTTGCAATAATTCATTTCTAAAAACATTGTAATGGTTGCGAATAGCATCAGTTTTTACAGGTATGCTTATAAGTCCATTGTTATTGTAGCCTATGGGCCGGTCCTTGGTAAATTGTATCTGGCGAAAAACAATGATGGTGCCAATGATCATTATCACAGATACAGTGAACTGTACCACCACCAGCACTTTGCGGGGAATGGCGGCAAAACGGCCCGGTTTGAATGTTCCTTTTAATACTTTAACCGGTTTAAAAGAAGATAAATACAAAGCGGGATAACTGCCGGAAATCACTCCCGTAATTAAGCAAAAGCCAACACACAAAAACCAGAAGAAAGGATTAGCATATGCAATGTTCATTTTCTTACCAGCCACTTCATTAAAAAAGGGCAACGACAATTGCGCCAGCACAATGGCAATTACAAACGCCATGAGTACAACCATCAACGATTCGCTAAAGAACTGGGCAATGAGTTGCCGCCGCAGGGAACCAATTGTTTTACGAATGCCAACTTCCCTGGCTCGTTTTTGCGAACGGGCGGTGCTCAGGTTCATAAAATTGATACAGGCCAGCAGCAGTACAAATATGCCAATGGTGCCGTACAGCCATATATATTTAATTTTACCACCAGTATTAATGCCATTCTTAAAATCGCCATATAAATTCCAGCGGCTCATTGGGAACAGGAATATTTCGGGTTTAAACCTGTCATCGTCATCACCCGCCTTTAGCACGCCTTTCAGTTTGGAATCTTTAATGTGTGCTGAAACAGACTGCATGGTGGTATTATCGGCAATCTGCACAAACACCCTGAACCAGCTATTGCTCCAGTTAACATTCTTCTCAACTAACTTTTCACTTTTTACATGTAACTCAAATGGAGCTATAAAATTCAGGTTTGAAAATGAGCTGTTGAGGGGCAGGTCTTCATACACCCCGGTAACTTTTACCGGCAACGTTTTATCGATTGTTACAATTTTGCCCATTGGGTCGGCATCTCCAAAAAGCGTTTTGGCCATTGTGCCCGAAAGCAGAATTGAGTTAAGTTCGTTTAACCCGCCCCGGCTGCCTTTAAGCATCTTTAACGCTAACATATCGGTAATTTCAGGCTCCATATACTCGCCCGGCTTTACTAATTTCTTATCGCCAAAGCTAAGCAGGTGGTCATTTGTAAACGATGCTACTACTACATGTTTGAAATTGCTGCCATAATGGTTACGCAACTGGGGTCCTAATTGCATGGCCTGTGAGCCCCACGTTTGCACCTCGCCGTTGAAGGTTTGGTTTTGCATTACCTGGGCAATGGTATTATAATTCTTTATTCCTTTATTAAACGACAGTTCATCCCAGATCCATAACCCTATCAGCATGGCCACGGCCATTCCAATGGCCAGTCCGCTAATATTGATAATAGCCGATGCCCTGTTCTTGCCCAGGGCGCGCCACGCGATCTTAAAATAGTTTTTGAACATGATCTAATTTTATTACTTTATACGTTTTGTTTGTCACTCACTTCTCAAAGCTTTCACCGGGTTGGTCAAGGCTACTTTAAACGATTGAAAGCTTACTGTTATTAAAGCGATAAAAACAACGGCCGAACCAGCCATTATAAATATCCACCAGTTAATATTGGTACGGTACGAAAAATCCTGCAGCCACCAGTTGGCAAAAAGCCAGGCAAGGGGAGAAGCAATAACAATGGCAATGATCACTAATTTTAAAAGATCTTTAGTTAATAACATCACTATATGATTGACCGATGCGCCTACCACTTTGCGAATACCAATTTCTTTTATCCGCTGGCTCGCTGTAAAAGTAACCAAACCAAACAATCCCAGGCACGATACCAATATTGCCAGTACAGAGAAATACAGCACTACGCTACCTGTGCGCTGTTGGGCGCGATACTGCTCATTTAGCGATTGGTCAACAAACTCGTAATAAGGGGCCGTTTGTTTTTCATACTTCTTGTAGAATTGTTCTATAACGGAAATGGTTTCGCGTGTTTTACCTGGCTTCGTTTTTACAAACAGGGTATTGCTGGGGTCTTTGGGCCAGTAGTGGAATAAAAAGGGTTCAATAGCAGTTGTTAGCGGGCGAAAATGAAAGTCTTTCACTACACCAATTATTTTACCCGGCCGGTCCCATAAAGTAACAGTTTTATTAAGCGCCTGTTCAGGCGTCCAACCCATACGTTTGGCGGCAGTTTCATTAACCAGGTAAGCCGAAGCCGTATCTGTGGTAATACCTGCATTGAAATTTCTACCGGTTATTATTTTCATACCCGTGGTTGCCAAAAATTCAGGATCAATATTCGCCTGGGTCATTATAAATTTTTCATCCGGCGATTGGCCTTCCCATTTTATTGAAATAGTTGAACTGGTCACATCTATCAGGTTCACCGATGATGCTGAAACACTGGCAATACTATGCTGTTTTTGCAGATCGGTCATCAGCAGTGATGATTTTTTACGCAGTTCGTTCTTCATCTTAACGACCAGTAATTGCGATTTATCAAAACCCAGGTCTTTATTCTGCAAATAGACCAGCTGCTTATAAATAACAAGCGCCCCAATAATAAGTATAATTGAAAACATAAATTGCCCAACAACCAATGTACGTCTGAAGAGCCGGCCCTCATGAACGTTAAAAACACCTTTCAATACTTTATCTGGCTTAAAAGCCGACAAATAAAAGGCAGGGTAAATACCGGCCAGTAAACTTACCAAAACGGTAAAACCGGCAATTGTAAGCCAAAAGAAAGCACTGGTATCGGCAATAGATATTTGTTTACCTGAAATTTGGTTCATCAATGGCAAAAATGCTTGTAATAATACCAGCGCAATTGCTACGGCAATAAGCGTCATAATTAATGATTCGCCTATGAATTGGACCACCAGCTGCATACGAAAAGCGCCAATGGCCTTACGCACCCCCACTTCACGTGCCCTTTGTATGGCATGTGCCGTTGACAGGTTTATAAAATTGAAGATCGCAATCAATAACACTATCAATCCTACCGCGGTAAAGATCCTGATATACGTAATGTCGCTTATCTTGCTCCATTCGGTAGTAAATGCAAAATCGGAATGAAGATAAATATCGAACAGCGGCTGCAGCGAAAACTTTACTGAGGATGTATGAATAAATTTAGTGTGGTAATTAAATACCTGTTGTGCCAGTTGGGCAACATCTGCATCGGCCCTTAACTGTATATAAGTATGTACTTCATTATTATCCCAGTTAATAAGATCAGGTTTCAACTCATCGTAGGAGAAAGAGCGTAGCGCATCAAACTGTATGTGCGAATTGTGAGGTGCATCTTTAGCAATGCCTGCCAGTATTAAAGTACGTTTATTATTAAGTGTAATTGGCCGGCCGGTGAGGTTGCCCAATGTACGCCAGCCGGCTCCAAACATTTTTTCGGCCATAGTTTCACTGAACACCACTTCATCGGGTTTCGTTAAAGCGCTCTGGGCATCACCCTGTACCATTTCAAAATTGAATAAACTAAAAAACGAATTATCTGCTACAAGCAGGCTGCCCGTTTCGGTTACTGTATTGCCATGTTGAAAAAATGCCGACCGGCTACCTATGCGACAGGTTTGTACTATACCTGCAAAATCTTTCTTCAGTGCATCGGCCAGCGGAATTGGCGTAACCGCTACATTATACACATCACCTGCCTGTACCTGTTTCTCTACTACCCGGTAAATGTTATTGCCATGGGCATGAAACCGGTCGTAACTGAGCTCATCCCAAATAAATAGTCCGATGGTGAGACAGCACGCTAACCCGATAGCCATACCTATTATGTTGATACCGGAATACACTTTGTTTTTCCAAAGTTTCCTGAAGGCAATGATTATGTAATTTTTAAGCATTGGGTTGGTTTTCCGGTTTTTAAATAATGCTAAAGAGGTGCCGGATTATTAACATCTATTAATCAATACAATATGGTTAACCCAATAGCCTAAACTGTTCGTTTTTGATACGGTTACTGTACGGAAAGAAAATCCAAAATAGTAGGCCTTTTGGTAAATAGATACTGGTTGAACCTAAGAAGCAGTTACGGGTTACAAGTTCCATGTTTCAGGGGGCCTGTAAAGTGTTGTATTTCCCTGCAACCTGTAACCTGCAACATGTAACATTCACCCATAAGTACAGCGTATTAATTCATTCATCTTCAATCTTCTTTTTGTAACTTACTGTTAATTACTCCCTCAAAGCGATTGCATATGGAACCATCTCCGATAGTATTGGATACGGAAAATGCTATTCAAAGTAAACCCCATTTCAACTTCTGGCAGATCTGGAATATGTGTTTCGGTTTCTTTGGAATACAGTTTGGCTGGTCGTTACAAATGAACAATATGAGCGCCATTTACGAGTACCTGGGCGCCAGTGCCGACCAAATACCCGGCTTATGGTTAGCGGCGCCTATGACCGGCCTACTTGTTCAACCCATTATTGGCTATTTGAGCGACCGCACCTGGCACCCCACCTGGGGTAGAAGAAGGCCTTACTTTTTGATTGGCGCCATCCTTAGTTCGCTTGCGTTATTTATTATGCCCAATGCTTCTGCCATTTGGATGGCGGCCGGCACATTATGGATCCTCGACTCATGCATCAATGTTAGTATGGAACCCTTTCGCGCCTTTGTAGCCGATAACCTTAACGAACGGCAACGGCCCTTTGGTTATGCCATGCAAAGCATGTTCATTGGCGCAGCAGCTTTTATTGCCGGCTTCTTACCTTCCCTGTTAGTAAACTGGTTTGGTGTTTCGCGGGAAAAGGTTGGCGGGGGCATTCCGCAAAACATAATGTGGTCGTTTTACATTGGCGGTATTATGTTTCTGTTTGCCGTATTGTATACCGTATTGCGCAGTAAGGAATATCCGCCAACCGATCCTAACTGGCGGCAACAGCTGAATGCACAACATGGCAGCGGTATGGCCGGCGCAGTAAAAGAGATTACCTCTTCCATTACTAATATGCCGGCGCAAATGAAAAAACTGGCGCTGGTACAGTTCCTCACCTGGCCTGGTTTGTTCCTTATGTGGTTTTACTATACAACCGGTGTAGCGCGTGATATTTTTAAAGGCGACCCCAATACATCAAACGAATTATACACGCAGGGTATAGAACATGCCAATGCCACATCATCGGTATTGAACCTGGTAACATTTCTATTCTCACTTACACTTTCATTTTGGGTGGCGAAGCTGGGTAAGAAAATGACCCATACTTTTTGCCTGCTTATCGGCGGACTGGGACTGTTTTGTGTAAAATATATCAGCGATGCTTCTATGTTATACGTAGCTATGAGTATGGTGGGCGTTGCCTGGGCATCAATATTGTCGATGCCATATTCTATGCTGGCCGGACATTTACCCGATAACAAGATCGGCATTTATATGGGCATCTTTAATTTCTTTATTGTATTACCCGAGATCATTGCCTCGTTGTTTTTTGGAAAGATTATGGAAAACGTGTTACATAATGATCGCCTGCTGGCGGTACAAATTGGTGGCAGCTTACTGATGGTAGCAGGAATTGTATGTGCTTTAATTGTAAAAGAAAAAACACAAGATGACCTTCTTTAGAAGAACGTTCGCCCTTGCTACCTGCTTATTATTGGTTTTACATGTAACGGCCCAGGATAGCCTGAAGGCGTATCCCACGCATTGGTGGGTTGGCATGAAGCAATCAAAAATTCAATTGCTTGTACATTCGCCAAACATTAGAGAAGCCCGCAGGGTAGCGCTAAAACCATACACCGGTGTAAAACTCACCAGTGTACAAACACACACCAATCCCAATTACCTTACTATTTATCTGGACATTGGTAAAACCGCCGTTGCCGGTAACCTTAGCTTTACCTTCAATAATGGCACTACCCAGGTTAAGCAAATGTCGTACACCTTAAAACCCCGCAGCAGCCAGAACGGCAAAACGCGCATTAAAGGCATAAACAGCAGCGACCTTATTTATCTTATAATGCCCGACCGCTTTAGCAATGGCGATGCCGGCAATGACCGCATTGCCGGGCTGCGCGATCAAAGCCTCGACCGTTCCGATTATTTTAAACGCCATGGCGGCGACCTAAAGGGCATTCAAAACCACCTCAACTATGTGCAACAACTGGGTGTTACGGCACTATGGTTAAACCCCGTGCTTCTAAACGACATGCCCGACCGCACCGAACATGGTTATGCATTTACCGATCATTATACCATCGATCCACGCCTGGGCGGTGCAGCTGCCTATCACGAACTAATAGACAGTTTGCACAACCGGGGTATGAAGATCATTCAGGATGCAGTGTATAATCACATAGGCATAGAACATTTTTTATACCGCGATATGCCCGATAGCAGCTGGTTTCACTGGTGGCCGGTGTATACAAATACAACTTATAAAGACCAGGTGCTGATGGACCCCTATGCCGCTGCCATTGATAAAAAACGCATGAGCGATGGCTGGTTCACCGGTGTAATGCCCGACCTTAACCAGAACAATTCCTTTGTTGCCAGTTTCCTTATACAACATGCCCTTTGGTGTACCGAAGAATTTGGCCTCGATGGCTGGCGTATAGATACCTATGCCTACAATGACCTCAATTTTATGAACCGTTGCAATAAGGCATTGCTCGACGAATATCCGCAACTTCATATGTTTGGCGAAACCTGGGTGCATGGCATACCTAACCAGAGCTTCTTTACCAATAACAGGTACAATATCCCTTATAAAAGCAATCTGCCTGGTGTAACCGATTTTCAACTCAACCTCTATGGTATATTACCTGCATTAACGCAAGGTTTTGGCTGGACGGAAGGCGTTAACCGCCTGTACCTTACCGCCACCAATGATTTTGTATATACCGACCCCACCAAAAATGTTTTGTTTTTAGACAACCACGACCTTAGCCGGTTCTTTAGCATGGTAGGAGAGGATATAGCCAAACAAAAAATGGGGCTGGCCTGGTTGCTTACTTTCCGCGGCATACCGCAATTGTATTATGGTACCGAAATATTGATAAAGAATTATGCCGATCCCGATGGCAAAGTGCGGCTCGATTTCCCCGGCGGATGGCCCGGCGATGCCGCCAATAAATTTGAACCCAATGGCCGCACCCCGGCAGAGAATGATGTATTCAATTATGTTAGAACGCTCGCTAATTTTCGTAAAAGCTCCACAGCGCTTACAACCGGTAAGCTGATGCAATATGTGCCGGAAGACGGCGTATACGTTTATTTCAGGTATAATGCGCAACAAACGGTAATGTGCATTATGAACCCTAACGATGCCGAAAAAGAAATAGATATGAAGAGGTTTGAAGAGCGGGTGAAACCATTTATCAAAGGCCGGAATGTAATTGACGGGGCGTTACTAGATATCACCAACAAATTAAAAGTTCCGGGAAAAACGCTGTGGGTGTTGGAATTGAGAACCTGATAGTATAGGACGGCTGCATCCCAAATTCTACTATATTAGCGGGATGTTGAAGAAAACGATAGTCGCTTGTTATGTGATGGCGCTTACCACACATGCATCTGCACAAACAAACTGGCCCGTAGTAACCCAGCAAAGCAAACCCTGGACCCGCTGGTGGTGGATGGGCAGCGCGGTTGATGAAAAGAACCTCAACACATCTTTACAACAGTATAACCAGGTTGGTTTAGGCGGGGTAGAAATAGTTCCCATTTATGGCGCAAAAGGCTTTGAGGAGCGGTATATAAAATACCTGTCGCCACAATGGATGAAAATGCTCGACTATACCGTACAGCAATCAAACGCCCTCAATATGGGCGTGTACATCTCTGTAGGTACGGGCTGGCCCGTTGGCGGTTCGCATGTAACGGTGCAGGACGCAGCCTCCAAACTTATTGTTCAGCAATATGAATTAAAAGCCGGCACCCCGCTGGCACAATCCATCGCTTTCACCGATGCCAAACAAAAAAGCTCAGCCGTATTAAGCGCCTTAATGGGGTTTAACAGCAAAGGTGAAGCCATCGATCTTACCGGCAAGGTAGACGGTAATGGTAATTTGCAATACAATGCACCCAGTGATCTGAAACTGTATGCAGTGTTCACCGGTAAAACAAAACAGGCGGTGAAAAGAGCGGCGCCCGGTGGTGAAGGATTTACCATTGACCATTTTTCAAAAGAAGCAACAGCTAACTATTTCAAAATATTCGATACGGCCTTTGGCAATTCATCGCACGGCGTAAAAGCCTTTTTCAACGACAGCTATGAAGTGTACAATGCCGATTGGACACCCGATTTTTTCACCGAGTTCAAAAAAAGAAGAGGGTACGATCTCAGGAACTATCTCAACCTGTTCATTTCCGATTCAAACGATGCCACCGCACGCCTGAAATCGGATTACCGCGAAACCCTGGCAGACCTGATGCGCGAAAATTTCAGCACCGTATTCACCCAATGGACCAATAAAAGAAATACACTTTCGGTAAACCAGGCGCATGGATCGCCCGGCAATTTGCTCGATCTGTATGGCGCATTCGATATACCCGAAACGGAGACCTTTGGCAGCAGTTATTTTCCCATTCGTGGGCTAAGAAGAGACAGCGCCGATATTCGCAATGTTGACCCCGATCCCAATATGTTGAAGTTTGCCTCTTCGGCAGCACATGCTTATGGTAAACGGTTAACAAGCTGCGAAACTTTTACGTGGTTAAGCGAACATTTTAAAACATCGTGGAGCCAATGCAAACCCGAGGTAGACCAGGTGTTCCTGTCGGGTATTAATCATGTTTTTTATCATGGAACTACGTACAGTCCGTCCGATGCCAAATGGCCGGGTTGGTTATTTTATGCATCGGTGAACTTTGTTCCCAATAACAGCTTATGGCCGCACCTGAAAGGTTTGAATGAATATATAACCCGTTGCCAGAGTATATTACAGGCCGGCGAACCAGATAATGAAATACTGATCTACTGGCCGGTTTACGATGCCTGGCACAATGCAAAAGGTATGGATATGCCTTTGAAGGTGCACGACATCGATCATTGGCTGCACCCCACCAGGTTTTATAAAGACCTGACGAGTTTACAAAACGCAGGTTATTCGCTCGACTTTGCTTCTGACAAAATGCTTGAACAGGCGCATCCGCAAAACGGCGATGTGCGTATTGTAAGCAAAGGCGCACCACATAAAGTATTGCTTGTGCCAGCCTGCGATAAAATGCCGGTAGCTACATTAAAAAACATACTACGACTGGCCAATGAAGGGGCCACCGTGATCATTGAACAGTTTCCGCAGGATGTGCCCGGTTATAATGAACCGGAAAAAGGCAAACAGGAACTGAAAGCATTGATTGCTGGTATTTCGTTTACAACGAAAGATCAACTACAGATTGCCACTACAGGTAAAGGAAAGATAGTAGTGGGTGATGTAAATGCAGCGCTTAACTACCTGGACCTTCGCCCTGAACCTATAGCCAAACAAGGCTTGAAATTCATTCGCCGTAAAAAAATGGATGGCACTTACTATTTCATCGTAAACAATACCGCCAATGATTTTGATGAATCAGTAGTATTACGAAATTCAGCCAGCACCGTGTTCCGTATGGATCCGCTGAACGGGGAGATCAATTCATTGTTACATCATCAGCAAGGTAATGTAACCGCGTTGAGATTACAGTTGAAGTCTGGCGAAACTACCGTTATAAAATTGAGCAACGCAAAAGAAACGGCCATCCCATACCGGTATATGCAACCCGCCGGTGAAGCAATTAGCCTGCAGAATAACAATTGGGAAATACAATTTACAGAAGGCGGGCCCCAACGGCCGGCAACGAAAAAAACGACAGGTATAAAACCCTGGACGGCATTCACCGATGACTCAACTACCCATTCGTTTTCAGGCACTGGCGTGTATACCACCAGTTTTACCGTTAAAAACAAAGCGAATGATTATCTGCTGCAATTAGATAAACTGTATGAATCGGCGCGTGTGATCATCAACGGAAAAGATGCGGGACTTATCTGGAGCCTTCCATATGAACTCAAAGTAGGGAAGTATTTAAAAGAAGGTAATAACACCATTCGCATAGAGGTTTGTAACCTGATGGTCAATCGCATTCGCAATATGGACCGCAACGGCGAGGTATGGCGTAATTATCATGAAATAAACTTCGTGAATATAAACTATAAGAACTTTGATGCCGCTAACTGGAAGGTTCAACCTGCAGGGTTAGACGGTGATGTGAAGCTGGTTCCATTAAAATAAAATTAATATAAAGCTAATTATGGAGACTTCCGGTGTATTCGGAAGTCTTTTTATTTGCATTTACCACCCAATTTAACATTAGAATTCCCTTATATGCTTTGAAATACCTCTTCCTTTTTATACTTTACAGGCCAAATCCCAGGTATCCAGACTAAATGAAATATTTTCTCACCATCATCATACTGATCTTTACAACAACCCTAATAACACAAGGTCAGATAACAGATAGTGCAAAACAACGATCGGCACAAACAGATTCTGTTGCCAATTCAATGAACAATGATCTGGAACCTGAAGATGATTTTGCCCCCGGTTTGTTATTGTTCGCATTGGTATTTATCGGTATCATCGCAGGTGCAGCGGTGTTCGGCGTTGCAATGACAACCATAGCCATGTTGGGCATTTTTGCCATGGTTTCTTTTGGAATAGTATCTGCCTCTATTATCGCTGGTTTGTATACCAGGTCGGTAACAAAAGGATTTAAAGTGTTTTTTATTTTATCCTCAATAGTTGTTGGTGGCCTGTTTGGCTGCACAGCACTCTATACCTTGAATTTCTTCACCGGGTGGTATAATGTAGATGATGCTATATTGCTGGGTAGTGCGTTCGGATTGGTGGCGGGTTTAACAGGAGGAATGATCACATTGTATTTTTTGAAACGATTGGTTGCCTGGTTAAAAACGAAAATTACAATCCAAACCATACCCAAATGAAAACCGTTCTCACATCGCTGACGGCCATTTTATTATTTGCTTGTAATAGCAATAATGAAAGCGGGCAATCGGTAATTCTTAAAAATGACAGTATCGTTATTAAGCATGATAGCAATCGGATGGTTAAAGCCAATCCGCATTGTACCATCGAAAATGAAGTAGCCTCATTGGGAATAGGCCTGGTTTTAGCCCCCTCAAGTTTTGCTATGTACGACGACAGTACGCTTACCGATAATCCTGAGCTTATTGATATGCATAAGCAGGCAGATAGTTTATCGGGCATTTGTACCATGGTATTTGATCCTGAATATTCGCTTATGCATTTTGCCTGTGTAGGGCAAACTGAAAATGCCTACCAGGTGTTGATCAATCATTCGCAAACAAAGTATTTACCCCGTAAAAAGGAATATCAGTTTCAAACCTGGAACGAATACCTATTGCAATCGCATGGCATTAGACGTAAAACCGATGAAACCGACGAAAACGAAAAACCATTGACCGCCTTGCGCAAATCTGCAGCGGATAGCGCAGATGCTATATCGCTGCCCCCTGGCCATGAAATGTTTTGCCCCATGGAAGTACAGGGCGATTGGTTAAAAGTGCAATACGATTGTTATTACAATGATGAAGACAACCAATACGAAGGTGAGCCCTGCCATAACTATATTGGCAAATGCACCGAAGCCTTAACCGGCTGGCTCCGCTGGCGAAAGGACAATAAGTTGCTGGTAGATATATTTTTGATGCCGTAATAAATTAGTTAAAAACCCGGGAGCCACCCACCTCCCGGATTTTATTTTTATAATTATTTAGATCAAAAGCTGGCAGTAAATCAACCTGTCAAAGAACTGGGCTAACCTCACAACAAACATACGCCGGAAAAAAATAGGGCACTACCTGTTTAGGAACTTACAGCAACTTATGGCAACTTAAAGTAACTTACGTCCCATTTGCGAAGAAGGGTAAACTCTGGCAGGGTAAAAGCAGTCCCGAAGAAATTTTACCAATTAATATACTTGACCCCAACTGCCACCTTCCTGCCACAATTAAAGAAATATAAATTCACATAGTACCATCCCCGCTTGCAATTACGATAAGCGAACTATACTTTAGCGCACAATTAAACAACCAAAAATCAACCCCATGGCACAGTACGTAGTTCATAAGATCGGTTTTTTTTATACAGATGAAGCTCTTGTAGTAGAAAAGGATAAAGGCACCGTAATGGGCATTACAAAATCATTAGAAGAAGCCCAGACCATAAAAAGCAGGGAAGATCTTAAATCAATGAAAAATGTTGGCGGGTTTAATGCCGTTGACTTTTTCTTCGATAAAGACAACTTCAAAACGATACATAAAAATATAAAAGAATATTTCAAAACTACCTACAACGTAACCTTTGAAAAACAAAATGAATACAGGCTGGAACTCCCGCAAACAATAACCGACGAACAGGCCGTTGCCTTGCTGTCGCTTATGGAATTAACCTTTCATAACATTGTTGAGTATGCCGACGATGAAGTGATCAATACCGCGGATTATGAATTTAATGAAGAAGAAGATGAAATATGCGGATTTTAAAAGCAACCAATTATATAAAAGATGGCGCAATACGTAGTTCACAAGCTCGGTTTTTGGTATACAGATGATGGTTACGAAGTGGGCAAAGCAAAAGGCAATTTAATGGCTATAACCAAAACCCCGGAAGAAGCTCAGGCCATTAAAAAAAGCGAAGACATTAAATCACTAAAAGGCCTGTATGCCGATAACCCGGTGACTTTCTATCTTGAGCACGACAACTACCAGGAAATTGATAAAAAAATGGTAGCGTATTATGCAGCTGAGTTCAACCTCACCATTAATACAGGTTCCCCTTATTATGAATTTCCTAAAAACTTAAGCGATGAACAGGCTTTGCAATTCCTGTCAATCATGGAGCTTACGTTTCACAATATTGTTGAATATAGCGATGATGAAGTGATCAATGCCGCCGATTACGAACTTAACACGGACGATTATTTTGGATTTTAATCATTTGTATGAACGCTTACAAACACGCTGAGATCTCCGTTAAACGCAGGGGCGGGGTAGTGGAAGATTACCTGGCCATTCACGATTTTATGGACAGCACCAAGGAGTTATGCAGCGACAACCGCCATCGTATTCTGCATACCCATTGGGGCATTAGAAGGGTGGTGGTGCCTATATTCGGGCAAACCATTACCAATAGCAACGGTAAGATCGTCAACGTAAAAGATCTTTGTGAACAGGACCATATTCTGCCCGATTACCTCAACCGCTTTATTCCCACACTGGCCGATTTTGTTAGCGCCATCGATGCTCACGATGCTGATGAACAAAAACTGCAGGACTTTGC
Organism: Niastella sp. OAS944; assembly: GCA_024809215.1. GTDB lineage: Bacteria > Bacteroidota > Bacteroidia > Chitinophagales > Chitinophagaceae > Niastella. The sequence continues at coordinate 166,416 of JANUBW010000002.1, forward strand.
CCGCAGCTATGAGAATGATGCGGAGCTATCGGAACTATTATTATCGCCTTTAGCCAATACCGGTTCCGTTACCTCTTTATTATTGACCCACAATAGCTGGTTCATAAATGATATTGTTCCCAAAGTGCTGAAACGAAAACCCGTCATTCAAAACTTCAATATTTCGCCCGCCGATTTTTTCGACCGTATGGCTTTCAAACTTTGGATGGATAATGGCAGCGCCATTCCGCCCAGTGCACAAAAAACAGCCGGAAAGGTTGTGGGATAAAACCATCATATGCCGCAGTATGTAGTTCATAAAATAGGATTTCTGTATAACGACAATGCTTTCGAAGTAGGCGAAGCAAGAGGAAATGTTATGGGCATAAGCTCATCGCTGGAAGAAGCTAAATTGTTTAAAAAGCTGGAAGATATTGATACAATACTGCGTATGGCCGGCAAACCCATCTATAACTTTTTCCGGCAAAATCCTAACTACCAAACCATACTTGAAAAACTGACCGTCTTCTATAAAAAATTCAACCTGCGGTATCCGTATGCTGAAGGCAGGGAGTGCGTGCCACCTAATATAAATGAAGAAGATGCAGCCGAACTGCTTTCCATCATTGAAGTATCATTCCACAATGTGGTTGAATATGGCGATGATGAAGTAATTCACCCTGAAGCATTTGAACTTAAAGACGATAGTTTTTACTGGCAGTAACTGCCCAACCCGCCGCCTCATTTGAAAATAATTTTGTAATTTTTAGGTGATATTTGCCCCCAATCAGCCACTTATTAATAAAGCATTTGCCTATGACCCATACAATGGAAATAGAAGATGTTGCGGCAGAAAGGAAACTCCTTTTTATGCACTTGTACCAGCAGGCATTTCCGCTGGTGGCAAAATATGTGCACGCTATGGGTGGTTCGTTTGAAGAAGCCAAAGATGTTTTTCAGGACGCCCTGGTTATTTATTACGAAAAACTCACCACCGCCGGCGTAACATTAAAATATAGCGAACGCTCATACATTCTGGGCATTGCCAAACATTGCTGGGCAAAGAAAAACAAACTCAATAACCGGTATACCTCGTTACCCGACTCCATACAGAGTATAGCCATAGAAGGCAATGCCGGCCAGTCTTCGGCCGAAAAGTTATTGCAGCTGTTGCACACCTCCGGACAAAAATGCATGGAACTACTACGTGCCTTTTATTACGATAAACTACCCATGCATAAAATAGCTGCACGGTTCAGGTTTTCGAGCGAACGATCGGCCACCGTACAGAAATACAAATGCCTTGAAAAAGTAAGGGACATTGTTAAAGATAAATCGTTGACGTATGAGGACTTCCTTGAATGATATAAAACATATAGACGATTACCTGTTACAATATGCCGGTAAAGCCGACCGCGCCCTGTTTGAGGCCCGATTGATATTGCAACCTGCTTTACAGGAAAACCTGGCATGGCAACAAAAAACCTATGACATAATAGAACAATACAGCCGCCGCCGGTTAAAAGAAGAAATTGAATCGGTACATCAACAATTGTTTACCGAACCGGAACATATTTCTTTCCGCAGTAAGATACTGGGTATATTCTCAAAAAAATAAGCTACTCACATAACTTAAACACGTAATCATATGATAAGTATGAAACAGGATTTTCGTGCCTATGCCGTACATCACCACAACATAGGCAGCCAGTATGTTGATGGATTCATAAACCGCATGGAAAAGCGTTTTATTCCTACTGCCATGACGCCTTACATTACAGAAGAACGGCAATTAAACGTTGCACAAATGGACGTGTTCTCGCGGCTGATGATGGACCGTATTATTTTCCTGGGCGACGCCGTTGACGACAAGATCGCCAACATTATTCAGGCGCAGTTATTATTTCTTCAATCGGCCGACGCCAAACGCGACATTCAATTGTATATTAATTCACCCGGTGGTTCGGTATATGCCGGTTTGGGCATTTATGATACCATGCAATACATTACACCCGATGTAGCTACTATTTGCACAGGCACTGCATTAAGTATGAGCGCCGTATTATTGTGCGCCGGCGCCAGTGGTAAACGCGCCGCTTTGAAACATGCACGTATCATGATCCATCAGCCTTCCGGCGGGGTACAGGGCAATGCATCGGATATTGAGATCACCATGAATGAAATAAAAAAGCTGCAACTGGAACTCTATTCCATAATTTCCAAACACAGCAATCAACCCTACGAAAAGGTGTACGATGCCAGCGACCGCGATCACTGGATGAAAGCACACGAAGCCAAAGCATTTGGAATGATTGATGAAATACTGGGCGATACACAGGACGACCTTACAACAAAAGCGCAGGCAGTCGCTTAAGGCCACCTTCGCCCCATTCTTTTAGAATATTCAATATTTCTGACCGGTAGCTAATGCCGGTCATTTTCTTTCCTTTTTTGGGCGCCACAAGGTCTTTATCTGTTACCTCAACCAGGGTTAGTTTAGTAGCATACCAGGTGGTATGCAGGCGGGGAATGGCCAGGCCCATTATCATACCGGGTAGTCCGTTAAACGATTCGGGTCCGCCATTGGTCAATATTTCATCGGTATAAAAAGCAATTACTACAATAGAATCCATTATACGGCCCACAGCTTTACGGCAATCGAACCCGGCTATCTTTCTTATTTCGGGCGTTATCTTCCAGTTAACCGTACGCAGCGAGTCGGTAACTATATACAGATCATTGTAAATAGACCGTTGGGTAACCGAAGCGCTGCTATCGAGCTGGGTAAGAATGGTATTCTCCGAATCAAATACACCCCAGAATTTCGATTGTTTGGTTTCCGGCTCACGCCCTGTTTTGAACAAGGTGCGATCGCCTTTAAAAACAAGGTCGTAATAATAGGTCACAAATTTCGACATGTTCTTTTTGGCAGCCTCCTCCCACATATTACCTTCATCCATAAAAGCATACTGGTTCGTTTTACGCTCATACTCAATTTTGCCCTGCGTAATAAACTGTTGTTGCTGCCCAAACAGAGCAGGAGAGACAAACAACGCTATTATATATAAAAGATTCTTCATTATCTTAATACTTGTTTTATGTTCTAAACTTGTAACCTTGTCAACTCGTCAACCCGTCAACTTGTTAACTATCTCACCAACTCATCGGCTTCCCGTTCTTACTAAAATTCCAAATGAACGATAACATAAAGTTCCTTCTAATGGTATCATATGTTCTTTCAGAAATAAAGTTGTTGTTGATATTCCGGTTAAAGCCAATGTTCTGATCGAGGATATCGTTGGCTGTTAAACGCAGCCGGGCCACATCGTTCTTGAACAGCTTGCGATCGATACGCGCATTCCACCTGATGGAGTTATTGTTCTTATCAAACACACTTGTTTTTTGCCGGATATTGATATTGGCGCTTGTACCAATCTCAAATTTCCAGGGCAGGTATACTGTCATATCAATATAATGGTCCATGGTCCAGTACCTGGTAACCACATCGCTTCGCAACGATGTTTTAGAAACATTATGATTGAAACCAGTATTTATCCATAAGTCGATCTTCTTATCCTTTCTATACCTGATGGTAGGCCCTAGACCCACCATATAGCTATTGTTTTCGTTCTTTTGTTCTCCAATAAAGTTGGTGTTATGATTATAATTGAAGTCACCGCTTATACCCAAATAAACACCCAGCTTTTTTATTTTCTTTTCATAGCCAAACCAACCGTTCGAGCGGTAATTACCATCCACATTAACCGGCATGGTGGTACGTTTACCGGTTGAAAGATCGAGTATGTTTATAGAGCTGAAATCGTTTTGAGTGGCCGTAAAATAAATACTGCCATAAATATTGCGTTCAGAAAGGAATTTGTAGCTACCGAAACGAAGGTTGAAATTATGGCGGAAGGCCTGTTTCAGATCGGGATTACCCATCCTTACGTTCAATTGGTCGGTAATATCCTGTATAGGTTGTATTTGATCAATATTGGGCGCCTGTGTGCTTCCGTTATAGGAGAACCGCAGGTTACCGTTTCCGGGCAGCGTCCAGTTAATATTAGCCTGGGGGTAAAAATTGGTAAAGCTGTAATTGATGGCCGAATCGCCTTTCAGGTCTTTACGGGTATACGCGGCATTCGAAACATTCATCCCAAACGAGAACGTGATCTTTTTGGCTTTTGCATACCGGTAATTAATACCGCCCGATTGGGTAAGCACATTAAAGCTGTATTCATTGCTTAACGTATCAATTCGCTGTTCATACTCTTTTGCTGTTGGCGCCGGTTTTTCAAGGGTTGCAATGCTCGATTGCCGGTGGTTGTTATCGATACTATAATTAAATTCCAACAGCGACCGTTTATTCAGCGGTTCGGTGTATGATATGCGCGAATTGATTGCCGAGCTGGTATTCTCAATCAGTTTTTGCTGGTCGAGCACCTTACCACTTGTCCTTATGCCATTTTTATAGTAATTATTATCTGAGAAATAAATACCGTTCGATGTGTTCTCGGTATAATTCTGTTTGGCCGATACAGATAAGGTTCTTCCCTGTTTTTTAAACTTCTGTTTCCATAAAAGCGATGAGTTAAAATTATCCTTATTGCCATCAACTGTTGTTTCGCGTTTAACAACGCTTAGCGTATCGCCTTCGTCGTTCAACGATTCCTGGTTAAAATTGCTTTTGCTGAAGTTAGTTCCTTTGGAACCCTGCACGGTTATTTTCAGGGACGACAGTGAATCAATTTTCAATTCATACATACCATTGAGGCGGTTCCTTTCACGGCTGCGAAAGCTATTGCCAAACTCGTTCGTAAATAAATTAGTAGAGTCGGGCAAAATATACTGGCTCAGGGTATTTCCCTGCGCCACGGTATTCAGTTTATTGAACTGGTAACTGCCGTTAAAATGCATTTTATCGGCATTCCATTTGTTTGAATAATGCAGGCCGCCACTCCAGCCTTTGGGCAGGCCTTCGCCCCAGTAATTACCTCCGCCAAATTCATCATCGCCTCCATCTATCATATAATAAACGCCACCATCATCGTTGGAGCCCACCTCGGCATTAGTGCCGCCGTAGTTAGACCCTTCTTCCCAATCGAGCCCGGTTTTACCGCTGTTGGACATAATACCGTAAGCCGAAAGTTTACGTTTTCCTTTAAAGGCATTCACCATTACGTTATTATTCCAGAACTTATTGAAATCTGTTCCGGCCTCCACTTTTCCGAAGTAGCCTTTCTTTTTATCCTCTTTGAGTTGCAGGTTAAGGGTCTTTATTTTCTGTCCGTCATCTATGCCTGTAAACTCGGCCTGATCGCTTTTTTTGTCAAAGGTTTGCACCTTCGACAAAGCATCGGCCGTTAATCCGCGGGTGGCAATAGTGGGGTCGTCGCTAAAGAATTCTTCGCCATCAACCAAAACCTTTTGAACGGCTTCGCCCTGGGCGGTTATTTTACCATCCTTATCAACCTGAATTCCGGGTAATTTTTTCAACAGATCTTCAACGGTTGCGCCAGCCGCAACCTTAAAGCTATCGGCAATATATTCGGTGGTATCGCCTTTTATGCGAATGGCCCCCAGTTTATGCTGAACCACTACTTCCTGCAGCAGCTGGCTCTTTAATATCATGGCCACCTTACCCAGGTCAACCGTAGCGCCAGGCGCTACTTCTACCTGATCGAAGAAATCGGCGTAAGCAGGGCGGGTAACCATAACAATAAATTTACCTGCGGGTAACTTTTGCATGGTGAAATTACCATCCTTATTACTGCGGGTAAAACGTACCAGTACCGAATCGGCTGGCCTCAATAATGCAATGACGGTGTTAGAAAGGTTTCTTTTTTCTGAAGTGTCAATTACTGTACCTTTAATAGCAGCTTCCTGTGCAAATACAGGAATTGAAATAATAAAGAGTACGACCAGGATTGCGGTTGTTTTTTTCATGGCGGTTAGACAGGGACAAAAGCATTCATTCATATTAACCTGATAATATGTTTAAGGTTATATTCCCTAACTGCCTTTGTGGTTGAACGAAGTTCAACAAACAATTTCGTAGCTAACAGTTCTATATCTTAATTAATCGTTAAAGCAGCCTCCTACTTATCAGGTAGGGTAAAGTAAACAACAGACCAGAAATTAAACAAACAGATCACCCTCATGGATATGGCAAAAAAATACGAAGACGTTCATTTTGTAGACAGCACTAAAAAAGTATGGAATTATTCTTTTTTTACAGATAATGATGTTCGCAACTTTCAGCAGGGAACACATTACCGGTTATACGATCTGTTTGGCTCACACGAAATTGAAGTGTTGGGAAAAACCGGTTACTACTTTGCAGTTTGGGCGCCCAATGCAACCAAAGTTTCGGTAATAGGTAATTTTAACGACTGGAACCCCACCAACCATCCGCTGTATGTACGGCTCGATTCTTCGGGGATCTGGGAAGGTTTTATACCCGGCTTGCCCAAAGGCGAAGTATATAAATATCATATCGACGGCTTTAAGGGCGTTAAAACCGATAAAGGCGATCCCTATGCCAATTTCTGGGAGAAACGTCCCAACACAGCTTCAATTACCTGGGACCTGAATTATACCTGGCGGGATGAGGAATGGATGCAAACCCGCAAGCGGTATAATACACTCGATGCGCCCTGCAGTATTTATGAAGTTCACCTGGCCAGCTGGCAACGCCCCAATAAATACGACGAAGAATCATATAACACCTACGATCAAATACGCGAACGTTTAGTGCCCTATGTAAAAGAAATGGGCTTTACCCATGTGGAGTTTATGCCGGTGATGGAGCACCCGTTCGATGGCAGTTGGGGTTACCAGGGCACCGGGTATTTTGCCCCCACATCGCGCTTTGGCGACCCGCAAAGTTTTATGGAACTGGTGAATGCGTTTCATGAAGCAGGCATTGGCGTTATACTCGACTGGGTACCTTCGCATTTTCCTTACGACGCACACGGCCTGTTTATGTTCGACGGCGCCAACACCTACGAATATGCCGATATGCGTAAAGGCTTTCACCCCGACTGGAACAGTTATGTGTTCAATTACAAAAGGGGAGAAGTAAAATCATTTTTGATCAGCAGCGCCCGCTTTTGGTTCGATAAATTTCACATCGATGGCGTTCGGGTAGATGCAGTAAGCTCAATGCTAAAGCTGAACTATTCGCGTACCCACGGTCAGTGGGAACCTAATGAATACGGCGGCGATGGCAACCTGGAGGCCATAAATTTTATAAAAGACCTGAACGAAACCCTCTACCGCGATTTTCACGATGTACAAACCATTGCCGAAGAAGCAACCGACTGGCCGGGTGTTTCGCGCCCCACGTTTCAGAACGGGCTTGGCTTTGGTATGAAATGGATGATGGGCTGGATGCACGATACGCTCGATTATTTCAAAATGGACCCCATTCACCGGCGCCATTACCAAAACAAGTTTTCGTTTAGCATGATGTACTATTACGACGAGAACTTTCTGTTACCCTTAAGCCACGACGAAGTGGTGCATGGCAAAAGCCCCATGATATATAAAATGCCCGGCGATGACTGGCAGAAATTTGCCAACCTGCGCACACTCTATACATATATGTTTACACACCCGGGGGGGAAACTCTTATTTATGGGGAATGAATTCGGCGATACGAATGAATGGAATTATAAATCGGAACTTCAATGGGACCTGTTGCAATTTGATTCGCACCGGATGCTGAAAGATTGTGTACGCGACCTGAATAATTTATTACGTAACGAGCCCGCGATGTATGAAAATCAGTTCAATATTTACGGGTTCGAATGGGTTGACCTGAACCACCCGGCCGAATGTGTGGTTGCCTATCGCCGTAAGGGTAAAGACCCGGCCAATGACCTGTTGATCATTTTAAACTTAACGCCCGTTGCCCGGCACGACTGGAAGGTATATACGCACGGGAAAAGCCAATGGCGCGAGATCTTTAATTCAGACGCCAAACATTATTGGGGAACCGGAGATGTGTTCAATCCGGAAATAATTACAACCCCACTTGACAAAAATGATAATATGTATGAAATAAATTTGCACCTGCCGCCGTTGGGAGCTGTAGTATTGAAGTAAGAATTACGAGCCGTGACACGGTTACAAAATAGATATCTATGAAAAACATTAACATTCTATTAATGTTGGGAATTATTTCCAACGTTGCCTATGCACAAAGTGACAGTTCAGAATTTTATTTAAAAAAGGGTATAGCTGAAAAAGATGCCCGTCGTTTTCGCGAAGCTGAAAAGAATTTTGCCAAAGCCGCCGGCTTTTCGCCCAACGATGCAAAAGTTCAAATAGGCTGGGGACAGGCGCTGCTGGAACAAAAGCGCTACATGGAAGCCCGCGAAAAATACAAAGCGGCCTATTCCATAGATGCCAAAAACCCCGAGGTTATTGAACAACTGGCTACCATTTCACTAAACACCCGCCAGTGGGCCGACGCTGTTACCTATGCTAAAAAAATGCAGGAAGCCAAGATCGGCAATTCTTCCAACTTCATTATTGCCAAAAGTTTTTATGAGCAGGGAAATTATGGAGAATGCCTTAAGTACTGCGAGCAGGCTTTTAAGGAAGATCCCAAACGGGCCGAAACACCTTACATTGCCGGCCGCAGCCTGGTTGAAATGAGCAATTATAAAAAAGCAGCCGGTTGTTTTGAGCAGGCTATAGAACGCGATAGCACCAAGGCCGGCTGGATGTACGAGGCCGGGCTGGTTTACTATGCCGTTCCCGACGATAAAAAGGCCATTTACTGGTTCGAAAGAGCCGCCGCTAAAGGCTATAACCGCAGCAATGATTTTATTGAGAACCTCGCCAATGCCTACCTGAATACAAAGAATTATGACAAAGGTCTGGCGCTGTTAAAGGAAGCGCTGCAACGCAAACCGCAAGACATGGAGTTGCTCGACAATATTGCCGATGCCTATTATCATACCGGCAAATACGACGATGCCATCACCCATTGGGATAAAGTATTGGAAATTGATAAAACAAAAGCCAGCGCCCTGTACATGATCGGTTTATCGTACCAGAAAAAAGGGGAGAAGGAAAAAGGGCAGCAACTGTGCGATAAAGCCATTCAAATGGACCCTTCTTTAAAGAATTTGAAAGAAGAAAAGAAAATGCCGGGTTCTATTTAGAAGTAAGAGGTAAGAAATAAGAAGTAGGAAATATAAAAAGGCGAGCTTCGCAACTAATAGCGGGCTCGCCTTTTCTTTTTTACATTCTATCGGGAACGCGAATACCTAATAATGACATACCCGATTTAATAACATGGGCAGTCAATTGGTTTATTTGTAAACGCAATTCCTTTTTAAGATCAGATTCGGCATTTAGCATTTTATGTTGAACGTAAAAGGTATTATACAATTTGGCCACCTCGTAAATATAACCTGCAATAACACTCGGGCTCATTTCATCACCAGCCTGGCGAATGATATCGGTATATCTTTCCAGCGAAATGATCATTTGTTTCTCGAGCGGCAACAGGTCGGCGCCAATTTCACCGCCGGTATACATTTCTTTTCTAAATACCGATTGTGTACGTGCATAGGTGTACTGAACGGCAGTGGCAGTAAAGCCATGCAGGTCTATTGACTCTTCGGGGTTAAAGATCATTCGCTTTTTAGGATCAACACGAACCAGAAAAAATTTTATAGCACCGGTACCAACAATTTCATCTAAAATCTGTAATTCATCGGCGCTTAAGCCCGAAGGTTTACCCTGCTCATTTTCTTTTTCCTCTCTTTTACGGGTTGCTTCACGGGTCATTTCTTCCAGAATATCATCGGCATCAACCACGGTACCTTCACGTGTTTTCATTCTGCCGGTAGGCAATTCAACCATCCCGTAGCTTAAATGAAAAATACCGTCTGCACCGGCAATATCCAATTTCTGGCAAATAAGTTTTAAAACCTTAAAGTGGTAGTTCTGTTCATCACCTACCACATATATGCTGCGGTTGCAGTGAAATTCATTTTGTTTTACTTCGGCCAGTCCAATGTCCTGCGTAATGTACACAGCCGTTCCATCTCTGCGGCGAACGATCTTTTCATCGAGACCATCTTTTGTAAGATCTATCCAAACGCTGCCATCGTCTTTCTGAAAGAAAACTTTTTTGCTCAGGCCTTCTTCCACCAGGTCTTTTCCTAACAGGTAGGTTTCGCTTTCGTAATAGGTTTTATCGAAATCGCTGCCAATTCGTTTATACGTAATATCGAAACCGCTGTACACCCAACTGTTCATCATACGCCACAGCTCAATAACATCGGGTTTACCGGCTTCCCAGTCAACCAGCATTTGCTGGGCGGCTTTCATAATGGGGGCTTCCTTCTCCGCTTCTTCCTGCGTAAGGCCTTTCTCCATCAATTCTTTTACCTGCTTTTTCATTTCGGTACCAAACATCACATAATAGTCGCCTACCAGGTGATCGCCTTTTATGCCGGTACTTTCGGGCGTAGCACCATTGCCAAACAGCTGCCAGGCGATCATACTTTTACAAATATGAATACCGCGGTCGTTGGCAATACAGGTTTTTACCACCTCGTAGCCATTGGCCTTATAAATTTCGGCCACACTCCAGCCCAGGAAGTTATTTCTCAAATGCCCCAGGTGAAGCGGTTTATTGGTGTTGGGAGAAGAATATTCAACCATTACCCGCTGACCGTTGCGTGGCTGACGGCCATAATGGGGGTTATTATATTGTTCTTTCAGGAATTGCAGCCACCAGCTATCACTGACGGTAAGGTTCAAAAAACCTTTTATTACATTAAAACCGCTAAAAAGAGCGGTATTGCCGGCCACCAGTGCCTGGCCCAGCTCATTCCCCAATTCTTCGGGCTTCTTTTTCAGGGTTTTTAGCAGGGCAAACAACACCACGGTATAATCGCCCTCAAACTCAGGTTTGGTTTCGCTTACCGTAATGGAAGCGGGTTCAAGGTCTACCTGGTATATTTGTTTGATCTGTGCACTAACTGCCGACTGAATAACAGGAACTATTGCCATGCGTTGATTTTGAGCGCACAAAGGTAAGAAAACGGGTTCAAGCTGCACGAGAATAAAGGTGTGAGGTTTGAATTCTGGTAGATGGTCATAGAATTGTGGGCGATTACACTGCCATCTGCCGACATAAGCCCCTTTTAGTGGGAGGTAAAAGCCTCCCGCCCGCGGCGGAAGGCTCTTTAGGTGTTTAGGGGTTAAACTGAACGTAAATATGTAGGATTTTAGTAGATTTAACACATTTGTTAATTTTTCTTGATTTAGGTCAATAAGACACTTAATAAAACGTTCATGATTTCGCCATTTTGGCAAAAAACCGGCGTCTAAAGTGTGTACGCGGGCCCGTAAGATTATTAAATATGCACCTTATGGAGAACGGTAACCGCTTTTGTTGTTATTCAATTACCTTTGTACCGTACAAATAATCGAATGTGAAGAACCTGATCAATGCAGTAATAAACTTTTTTTATCCTTATTTTCGCCGGTTCATGCCATTACAAACCTTTAAGTATGCAGCATGCGGTGGTGGTAATACTATTTTGGATATCGTATTGTACGCCTTCAGCTATAATCTTATTTTCAAAGATAAATTCATTCATGTGCCTGTAATAGGCATTCCCATGTCGCCATATATTGCGGCATTCCTTACTTCATTTACCATAACTTTTCCGCTGGGGTTTTATATGAGCCGAACCATTGTATTTCCCGGTTCAACCCTGCGTGGCCGCATTCAGCTTTTCAGGTATTCTTTACTGGTGATCAGTTGTATTGCGCTTAACTATATTTTCATTAAGCTGTTTGTAGAACAGTGTCATTTATATCCCACAGTATCTAAAATACTCACTACATTAATTGTGGTGGCGTTCAGCTTCATCACGCAAAAGAATTTTACTTTCAAAGCAGAAGCTGCTACACCTGAAGTGTTACGACCAGAGAATGGTTTGGAAACAGTGGAAGAGGAAGAAGAAATCAAAATGTGATAATGTGATAATTGGCTAATGTGATAATGCGTTCTGTGCGGCAGTCCGGTGTTCCGCATACTCGCTTTTGCGTAGCAGTCAAATAGCTCACGCGAAGCACTCAAGTTATTGTATTCATTATCACATTAGCAAATTATCACATTATTTTACTCCGCCACTCCAAAACCAGTTACCCTCTTCGGTATAAAACCATTTGCCATTACCATTCACCGTTTCGCCCTGCATGGTAAACCCATCATAGGCCAGTTGTATACCGGCATTCACCATGTTTGTTATTTTATAAACCTTACCGGGGCCGGCGCGCAGGTTCAGCCGCGTTAGTGTGGTTACCTTGCCAAACTTTTCGGTTTTGCTTATTTGTCCGTTCACATGTTGTCTGCTTCCGTTCACCAGGGCAATCAGTTTATCCATATCTACCTTCAAACCAGGACAGTTCTTTAAAGAATAAATTTCATGATGCCCTATAATATGCAGACGATCAGCTGGAATGCTCCAGCGTTGGCACATCTTGCGAATGAGTTCGGCGCTGGTGGCATACATGGTGTCGGTCCATTCACTTTGTTCATTGCCTTCGTGTTCAACCCCAATAGTGTAATAGTTGGGGTTTATAAACATGCCATCGGAAGTCTTTTTTATAAGAGGCCAGGTAGGGTCGTGAATACGGCCGGCATGCCAGGCGGTATCAATTTCCTCAACATATTGATGTACTTCGCCATTTTTGCCAATACCATAATGGGCCGATACCTGCGACAACGGGCTGCTGAACCAACTGTCGGTACCTTTTAGGGTGCCATCCATAACATGAATAACAATGGCTTCGGGGCGGTAGGTCCTTCTTCCCTGGGTAAAATTGGGACTTAAAACAGAAGTGATGTTCATATGTATGTTTTAACCCTGTGCAGGTGTGTTCAAGGCTTCATCCACCACTTTTTCCGACAGGGTTTCCGAAGCAGTTCCTTTGTTTTCGGTTATTTTCAAAGCTGCATAGGTAGCCGAACTTAATCCAAGCAGTATCAAATTATTGTCGCTCACAATTGGAATAAAAAAGTCGGTAGAATGCAACAGGCAGTTGGCTAAATTAGGATCGCCTTTGGCAAAATCTGACAGGCAAAAGCTGGGATCGCCCAAATTGCCGAGGGTAGAAGCAATGAACCAGATGCCAAAGATGGCATGAAATATAACTGCCTGAAAGCGCTGGATGCTTACCCCGTTTTGATCACTTAATATATCCAGAAAAAAATTGCTGGTCTTAAGATCCTGATGCCGGAAGATCAGCGAGTTCTGCTGATCGGCCAAATCAATGACACGGGCGGCAGCCGTAGTGCCGGCAGCAATGCCAAGCAGTACAAGTGTAGAGGTGTGCAGGTTGGGCGCATGGCCGGTTTGAATTATGATGGTTGTAAAAGCCGTTAAAATGATCACCGACCACCAGGCGAGTTGCACTCTTGACCAACTGTAGGGGCGGGGGCTGGCTTTACTAAGGTCGCGAAGCATGTTGAACTTGCGGTCACAAACAACTACGCCTGCAGTAAGAATGGCAAATAGGGCCCAGAACTGAAAAACCATAGGTAATTTTTTAAGGGACTATGTTTTTGACAATCCCTTTACTTTCAAAGGGAATGCCGGATTTCACAAACTAATGGGTATCACTTACGGCGGTGTGTAGGGGGATATGAAGATATAAATTGAAAGCTATATGTACAACAGGTAGTTTTACGGAAAAAAGGATACCAATTAGCTAATTTGCTAATGTGATAATGTGCTAATAAAAATACAGCGTGTTGAATGCTGACGCAAGAGCAATTTGAACGCTGTGCAAAAAAGAGGATGCGGAACGTCAGACTGCCGCACATAAAGCATTATCACATTAGCAAATTATCACATTATCACATTTTTCTACCAGATTGACTGTCAAAACTGACATTTTAACATTCCAATACCGCACGGCATAATGATTGATAATCATAATCGAACATTAAATTCAGCTAATATGGGAAAGATAATAGGAATTGACCTCGGTACCACCAACAGCTGCGTTGCAGTAATGGAAGGAAATGAACCGGTGGTAATTGCCAACGACGAGGGACGCCGTACCACCCCGTCGGTAGTGGCTTTTCTTAAAAACGGCGAACGTAAAGTGGGTGACCCTGCAAAACGCCAGGCCATCACCAACCCCCACAATACCATCATGAGCGTTAAGCGTTTCATGGGCCGCCGTTTTGACGAGGTGACAGAAGAGATCAGCCATTGGAGCTACAAAGTAGCAAAAGGTGACAATAATACGGTACGTATTGACATAGACGGCCGTTTATATACACCCCAGGAATTAAGTGCCATGATCCTTCAGAAAATGAAGAAAACGGCCGAAGATTACCTGGGTCAGGAAGTAAATGAAGCAGTAATTACCGTTCCGGCTTACTTTAACGACGCACAGCGCCAGGCAACCAAAGAAGCCGGTGAAATTGCCGGTTTGAATGTTCGCCGTATTGTGAACGAGCCTACCGCTGCTGCGCTGGCTTACGGTCTCGATAAAGGTAAACACGACCAAAAGATCGCAGTATTTGACCTTGGTGGTGGTACATTCGATATCTCAGTACTCGAATTGGGCGATGGTGTATTTGAAGTAAAATCAACCAATGGTGATACCCACCTGGGTGGTGATGACTTTGATAAAGTGATCATGGACTGGCTGGCCGCTGAATTCAAAACCGACGAAGGTGTTGACCTGCGTAAAGACCCTATGGCTTTACAACGTTTGAAAGAAGCTGCTGAAAAAGCTAAAGTAGAATTATCTTCTTCAGCCGAAACAGAGATCAACCTGCCTTACATTACTGCAGTTGACGGTGTGCCTAAACACCTGGTAAAAAAACTGAGCCGTGCCAAATTCGAACAGCTGGCCGATAAATTATTCGAGCGTTGTTTGAAACCCTGCGAGCAGGCGTTGAAAGATGCAGGCATGAGCGTATCACAAATTGATGAAGTGATACTGGTAGGTGGTAGCACCCGTATCCCCAAAGTACAGGAGATCGTGGAAAAGTTCTTTGGTAAGAAACCTAACAAAGGAGTGAACCCCGATGAAGTAGTTGCCGTTGGTGCTGCAATTCAGGGCGCCGTTCTTACCGGTGAAGTAAAAGATGTACTGTTGCTCGACGTTACTCCGCTGAGCCTTGGTATTGAAACAATGGGTGGCGTAATGACCCGTTTGATCGATTCAAACACAACCATTCCTACCAAGAAATCTGAAGTATTCTCTACCGCCAGCGATAACCAGCCTGGTGTTGAAATACATGTGTTGCAGGGCGAACGTCCAATGGCTAATCAGAACAAGAGCCTGGGCCGCTTCCAGCTTACAGATATTCCACCTGCGCCCCGCGGCGTTCCGCAGATCGAAGTTATTTTCGATATCGATGCCAATGGTATCCTGCATGTAACAGCCAAGGATAAGGGCACTGGTAAAGAACAAAAGATCCGTATTGAAGCCGGTAGCGGTTTAAGCAAAGACGAGATCGAAAAAATGAAGAACGAGGCAAAAGCCAACGAGGCTACCGATAAGGCTGCCCGTGAAAAGGTTGACAAAATTAACCAGGCCGATAGTCTCATCTTCCAAACCGAAAAACAATTGAAAGAATACGGCGACAAGATCCCGGCCGATAAAAAAGCTCCTATCGAAACAGCGCTGAACAAATTGAAAGAAGCGCACAAATCGCAGGATGTTGACGCTATTGATGCTGCTACTACAGAAATGAACAATGCCTGGACAGCAGCCAGCGAAGAGTTGTACAAAGCCACACAAGGCGATCAGGCCGGTGGCCAGCAACCTGGTGGCGGTCAGCAAGGCGGTGGTAACAACAATGGCGGCGGCGAAAACGTAACCGATGCCGAGTACGAAGAAGTGAAATAAGGACAGGAGATTATAAAAGACGAGGGGCCCCAACGATACTGTTGGGGCCTTTTTGTTTTACACGAATATTGGTAAAATCAACGCGTTTATTGCCAGTTTAACGCGAATATTTAATTGATTTCCATCGGTGAAAGTTCGTGTATATCTTGCGCCCAATTAAAAGTTGCCACCCTTTATGAACTGGTCAATCCGTATTTTATTGCTATTTCTTGCAGGCATAACCGCATGTAGAAAGCCGTCGAATGATGCTACCCGTAGCCCCGATAAGTTACGCATTTCGAGAATAGCGCAATCGACCGTTAGAGAACCGCAAAAAGTAAATGTGACCGATTTTATTTACGATGATCAGCAGCGGGTTCAGGAAATAACTTATTACTATGAAGAAATGGTAAACGGCAGCCTTAATACCCAACCCAAAACCAGCATTACCTATTATTATAACGGTACAGATAAAAAACCTTACAAAGCAAGCGGACAGGTATCGAATGGGTTTTATGCAGACATTTTTTATACTTATAATAACGCGGGCCAACTGATACGTGATTCAGCAAAAGGTGCTGGCATGGAGGTAAGAACGCACGATTACACGTATACTCCCAACTATATTTTAGTAAAAACGGGAAAATATACAACCATTTCCACAGGAGGAGTATACGGAGGTACATTTACAGATTCCGTTGTTATAAAGAACAACAATATTGCAGAAGTGGTGTATTGGACCGGCTCAATTGGATTACTTGGTTATTATTATAAATTTTCTTACGATGACAAAATAAACCCATTAAGTAAATTAAATATTGCCGCCGTTAAAATAGTGGAAGGCCTCCAAATATTTCCCGATATTCTTGCGCCGGGCATTTGCAAAAACAATATGACGGCCTATACGTATGGTACAATTTCATATAGTGGCGGGCGGTCAGATGGTGAACCCCAACCCTATATATTTACCTATACAAAAGAGGGCCTGCCCGAAACCTGTACCATAACCAACCGATTAGAGACCTATACCATTAAATACACCTACGACGAATTTTAAATGATCTCCATTTTATAGTGTGCCCAATTAAAAATTTTAACCCCTTTTATGAACAGTTTAATCCGTACTTTAAGTACCCTTGTGCTAGTTTTAAGTATCGTTTCCTGTAAAAAGGATAAAGATGACCCCAAACCGATCAAAACCCGGTTGTCAAAACTGATACAGTGGAATAACGCAACTCCGTCAAAAGGTATTATTACAACCGAATTTGTTTATGACGATGAAAAACGGGTAAAGGAAATTAATTATTACGCCGGTGACTCAACAGGCTCTGAAATAAAAAATACAAAACAACGTAGTATCACGTACTACTACAATGGAAATGAGAAAGAACCATATAAATCAATTGGCGGCATAATAGGCGAGGCAGGCCCTGAAACGTTCTATTTTTACAATAACGGCAATCTGGTCAGGGATTCGTCTTTACCCACACAAATCTATAACCGGACGGTAGTAAAAAAGTATTCTTATAACTCCGCTAAGATCATTATACTAAAAGAAACTTATAACGGCACCAATATCGTATCATGGGATTTGGATTCATGCATGACGGCAAACCACAATCTTACGGAGACTTATACATTCTACTCTTATCCTCAGGGAAACGGCTATAAATATAATTATGACGACAAGGTGAACCCGTTAAGCAAAATGAATATTGCAATTACAATGGTAAAAAACAGCCCATTAGGGTTTCCTTCATACCTGGCACCGGGCTATTGCCAGAATAATATGACAGTCTTTACCTATGGTACAAGCGCTGGCCCTGGTGTATTCACTCCGTCAACCTTGTATAATGATAATACATATTTCTACGACGACAATAACTTACCCGTAGAATGTCGTGTTTCCAGCACGTCTATAAAACTTACAATAAAACTTGACTATATAGAATAGCAGGCAATAGCTGTGATAAATAATAAGTGCAGAAAATGAAGATAATTAAATGATCTCCATTTTCTGCATCAAGAACGAAGCATTTTTATTCTTGGCAACCCCGCGTTGCAATTTGTAATCGAACAGCAGCTCGTTATTGCGAATGGTGCTTTCAAAACAATAATTATTTACCTGGCCGGCCATCTCGTTCTCGAGCCGGCTAAGCGCCAGGTCGTGCGTGGCAAACAAGGTAAGACAACGGTATTGCACCAGCTTTTTTATAAACTGTTCCGATCCGTGGGTTTTATCTTCTGAATTGGTGCCACGTAAGATCTCATCAATAAGAATAAGCACCGGTACCTCGTTCTGTTGCAGGTAATGAATGATCTGCTGCAACCGTTTTAACTCAGCCATAAAGTAGGAGGTATGCTCCTGCAACGAATCGCTTACCCTTATTGAACTGCGAATGACCATGGGTGTAAATGCAAATGAAGTGGCGCACACCGGGGCGCCGCATTGGCCCAGAATAAGATTAACCCCCAGCGTTCGCAGGAAGGTGGTTTTACCCGACATATTTGAACCGGTTACCAGCACCAGCTTTTCATCTATTCCGAATGTACAGTCGTTGGCCACCCGTTCATCGACCTTTATCAGTGGATGCGCCAGTTGGGTTGCTGCAATGGAAATAGTATCGGCGTTTACTGTTGGGTAATGATTGCTGGGGTTATTAAATGCAAATGTTGACAGGGAGTTCAGGCTTTCTATCATGCCCACACCATGGATCCAGTCGTTAAAATGGGCCTTGTGTTTTTGTTTCCAGCTTTCCAGCGCCCACAGGCATTGGATATCGTACAAAAAAAAACTGTTGAGAAATATATTTACGATCAGGTTTAACCGCTGATCGAACATGGCCGACAACCTCGACAACTTTTTAACCGCCTGGTGCGCTGCAATGGCTATGTCTTTTTCTTTTTTCAAAAGGGCGGCATTACCCGTTTCTACCTTGCTGAACAACGATAAAATAGTAGCATATTGATCTAATATCGATTGTTTCTTTCCCAACAAATTATGCTGGTCCTGTATACGTTTGGCAAATGAACCAATGATGCCCCAGCTAATGAGTACAATGGGTATGAGCAGCGAATAATTTTGGGTAAACAGGTATATAATAAAACAAATTATACTGTAAGCCGGCACCAGGTAGCGCATCCATTTTATCCATTTTTTATCATGTATAATAGCCGGTTTTTGCAACCAGTTGCCAATGTCGTGCAGATTGCCTTCTTTTTCCTCGTTCAACAATCCATGTGCGGTCAAAAGCTGTCGTAACTCTTTTTGCGTGCTAAATTCCTTCACCGCCTGTTGTTGCAGCTCTATTTCATTTTTTTCCAGCAGGGGTTGTTGTAACATGGCCGCCAGTTGTTGTTTACCATGCCAGGTTGTGGTACGGTTAAGCAAATGGTACAGGGAGTTGGGGCCGAAAATATCAAGATCGCCTGAATTATTGTCGTTTGAGGAAAAAGCCGCGCCATTATCAAATAAATTGGGCTGAATGTGCCGTAGTATGTTCAACTCATTATTATTGATGAACAGCAATTTTTCGAGCAGGGCAATACGATCGTTCATGCGCCAGGCAATGCGTACCAGTATTACAAAGGCAATCGCCAGCAGCAGCGTTGTCACCATCCAACCGGTGCTATGGCTGGCAATCCATTTATAGGTAGCCCAGGCAAATACAAGAAAACAGGCCAGCCGCAAAATTGCCACCAGTGCGGCCATAGGTTTTAATTGCGTAAGGTCATCAATATATTTCGATGTATTTTTCTCGTAAAAAGCTATGGGCTGCTCCATAATGAATATTGTGGGTATAATGATTTTTCGGTATGCAAGATAGGTAAGTTAAGTCGAGAATGGTGAATGGTGAGTGGTGAGTGGTGAGTGGTGAGTGGCCTCGCGAATGTTGAGATTAATGTCCGACCTTGCGCCGCCCGAAATTTATTGCCGATTGCCGATTGCCGATTGCCGATTGCCGATTGCCGATTGCCGATTGCCGTCTCACGTTTCACGTTTTACGTGCTGCTTTATATAAATAATCCCAAATATTACGATGAGCACTCATGTATCAAATTACTCACAAACTTCACTTGTATTATACTGTTATAAACTTTAACTTTAGATTAGTTAAACGGTTCTGTCAAATGGAGTTTCAAATCTTATCCCATGCCGGTTTATTAATAAAAAATAAACCGGGAAAGTCATTAATATGTGATCCCTGGCTTGTAGGAAGTAGCTATTGGCGATCGTGGTGGAATTATCCGCCCGTAAGTAAAGACCTCATCAATTCTCTTCAACCCGATTATATTTATCTCACCCATATTCACTGGGACCATTTTCATGGCGACTCTTTAAAACGCTTTCCGGCCAATATTCCCATCATTGTTCCCAAGGGGAATTACACGCGCATGAAAGACGATCTGTATTATCTGGGGTATAACAACATCATTGAATTAAAACATGGTGAGCGGTTCAGGATCGACGACAATTTCTATATTACCTCCTACCAGTTTTGGATGTTCCTCGATAGCGCCCTGTTGATTGAATGTGATGGGGTGAAGCTGCTAAACCTGAACGATTCAAAACATATGGGTCTTACATTAAAGCAAATTACCCGTAAGCATCGCCCCATAGATTTTGTATTCAGAAGCCATAGCTCGGCCAATGAACGGCTGTCGTATGAAATTGTTGATGAACCCGAAACACCGGTGGATGACTTAAACAGGTACATAAAAGAATTTGCACAAACTGCTCAGGCAACAGGCGCCAAATACGCCATTCCCTTTGCCAGCAACCATTGTCATTTACACAAAGACTCCTTTCATTTCAACAAGTATATTCAACATCCGTTGCTGGTTGAAGGCTATTTTAAACAACACAACATACAATCGCCCATTGCCAAAGTTATGGTGTCGGGCGATAGCTGGTCGTCAGAAACGGGGTTTCGCATCAGCGAAAAAGACTGGTTCACCAACCGCGAAACATTACTGGCAGAATATTTACAACAACAAAGCGAAAGCCTTGAAAGGTTTTATGAACAGGAAGACAAAACCATTATCGACAAACAGGTAGTGATCGATTACTTTAAAAATTTTTCAGCCAGTTTACCCTTCTTCATAAGGCGTTACTTCAGGCATGTTCACTTTACTTATGTGCTTTCGGCAGGCGGGGCAACAAAATATATTTACGACATAAATATTCATACCGGCAGGGTAGTGGAGTTACCGGCCAATACCAGGCTCGATCATGCCAATTACCCTATTCAAATACATACCACGGCGTTTATTTTTTTACGCGGTATCGAATTCAAAATATTCTCGCATATGTGTATTGGCAAAAGGGTGTTCTACAAGGTTACCGCCTACCATAGAAAATACATGGAAGCCCTGAACCTGGCGTTCAATGGTTATGAATACGACCTGCTGCCCATGCGAAAAATATTTACCTGGCGCTCATTTGAAAGCTGGATGATGCGGTGGCGGGAAGTTGTTCTATACATCCAATTGGTAAGAGATAAAGTATTCTATGGTAAGTTGGATTTCGAAAAATATTTGAAATAGGTACCGGTTACCAGTTACCCGTTGCCGGTAACTGGTAACTATTTCAAAACAACCTGCACCGTCTCAGGCGTCTGTTGTAATAATTCAACCGTTTTCCCTGCTATCATCTTTTGTAATACTTCCTGAGTATAATGACGAATAGTAAGCAGCGTCAATCCTGTTTCTACCTGAACATCGAAGATACCAGCGGCGGCAAGGGCCAGTTTTTCAATTTTTTCGGTTTGATTATCCAGGCAAACCTGAATGGTTACCGCACCTGTTTGCATCAGGTTGGGTTTTATTTTGCTATCGGCCAACAGTTGGTACAGATCGGCAACCGGCTTTTCACCTACAAATGAAAAATCTAATGAATGCAGCTGAATCAATGCCTGGTTTTGTTTCAACACAACGATCGGCGGCAGCCCTTTCAGGCTTTTTTTATGAATGACGGTACCGGGCAGCTCTTTATCTAAGAAACATTTTACATACAGGGGAATGCCTTTATTCTGCAGCGGTTTTATTGTTTTGGGGTGAATAACCTGTGCGCCGTAATAAGCCATTTCAATTACTTCATCATAGTTCAGTTCACTCAGCAATTGGGCATCGGGAAACAATTTGGGGTCGGCATTCATCACACCTTCTACATCTTTCCAAATGTATTGTCCTTCGGCATTTAATAAATTGGCAAAAACAGCGGCGGTATAATCGCTGCCTTCACGGCCCAGGGTGGTGCTTTCCATTTCATCGGTAGACCCAATAAAGCCCTGCGTTATTATCACCTTGTGCTCTTTGAGCAGGGGCACCACTACATTTTCGGCTTTTCCACTGGAATAATGCCAGTCGATATTGGCATCCCGGAAATTATCGTCGGTGCGTATGATATCCCGTACATCAACCCAATGATTACTGAAACCTACCTCGTTCAAATAGGCGCTTACAATAACAGTAGATAATAATTCGCCAATACAAACCACCTGGTCGTAATAATAATCGAATCCCTGTACAGGTTTATCGTGGAGCAACCATTCAACCTCGGTAAAAAAATCGGTCAGCCGATCGAGTGTTTCATTGAAATTTTTAACCAACAGATATTTAGAAGTGGTAATGTGGGCATGTTTAATCGCTTCAAACAACTGCAGCGCTTCATCTTTCTTATTATCATAAAACGCTTCCACCACTTTTTCCAACGCGTTGGTGGTTTTACCCATTGCCGAGATCACAATGAGCAATTCCTCACCCTGGTATGATTTTAATATATGAGCAACCTGTTGGATCCTTTCAGTACTGCTTACACTGGCGCCGCCGAATTTAAAAACTTTCATTGTTTATGCTAGTTAAACTGGTTGATGGATTGCAAAAGTAGTAAAACTAGGAATGAGAAGTAGGAGGTAAGAAGTAAGAAGCAGAAATATAGGATTAGATGTAGTACATATACGAAGCGGCCATTTTAAAAAATTTATAAAAGTCAATTAACAGTTTACCTGGAAAGTACGAAGTGCTAAGTGCGAGGCAGGAAAAGAGTATGAAACCTGAAAATTCGGGTACTTCTTACGCCTTACTTCCTACTTCGTACATCAGTTTTCCCTACCTTCGCCAGCTAACAACTGTTAACCAAAACAATGGATTGAAAGTTATGACCACTATCAACAGAAATGTATTGACCCTTGACGAGTTTACCATTCAGCAGTTAAGGGATTTTCCCCATGCCACCGGTGAACTTAGCGGTTTGTTACGCGATATTGGACTGGCCGCTAAAAGGGTGAACGTAGAAGTTAACAAGGCCGGGCTTGTAGACATCCTTGGCGATGCAGGCTCCATTAACGTTCAGGGTGAGGACGTAAAAAAGCTCGACTTATTTGCCAATAACCAATTCACCGGGGTATTACAACATGGCATAAGCTGCGCCGGTATTGCCAGTGAAGAGCTCGATGAATATGTAGCGTTTGATGATGCGGTAAGCAAAAATTCGAAGTACGTATGTTTATACGATCCATTGGATGGTAGTGGTAATATTGATGTGAATGTATCTATTGGTACTATCTTCAGCGTATACCGCCGGGTAAGTGAAAAAGGCACCATTGCTTCAGAAAAAGATTTTTTACAGGCAGGTAAATACCAGGTGGCAGCAGGTTATATTGTATATGGAAGCTCTACCATGTTGGTGTATGCTACCCGCCGCGGCGTAAATGGCTTTACCCTCGATCCTTCCATTGGGGAGTTTTGCTTAAGCCATCCCAATATAAAATGTCCTGAGTTTGGAAAGATATACTCAGTAAACCATGGTAATTTCTTTCAGTACGAACAGCCTGTACAGAAATACATAAATATTTGTCAGAAGAAGAACAAAGATACCGGCGGCCCGTATACGCAACGTTATATAGGCAGCATGGTGGCCGATGTGCACCGCAACCTTATCAAGGGCGGCATCTTCATGTATCCCGGTACTATTGATAAACCTAAAGGCAAACTGCGTTTGTTGTATGAGGCCAATCCTTTTGCATTTATTGCAGAAGTGGCTGGCGGTCGCGCTACCAATGGTAAAGAAAGGATCCTGGATGTTGTGCCAACCGAACTGCACCAACGTACGCCACTTTTCATTGGCAGCAAAGGCATGATGGATGAGCTGGATGAATGCCTGAAACATTAAATACAGCATAAAGCCAAAAGCTGAAAGCCGAAAGCAAATACAGTAGATGCTTCAGGCTTTCAGCTTTTTCTTTGAGCTTGCTGCCGTGTCTGCAGCTGTATTTCGCTTTTGGCTTTGAGCTTTTAGCCTTCAGCCTTTTTTCTGGTATAGAATTAGCATCTTGGGGATCAAAGCCATTACATGAAACGGGATATGTGTAGACTACTCAGTATTAATTCAATTTTCATTTGCATATTTTTAACAATAGTTGGTTGCGAATCTACAAAGTCATCCAGCTCAACGAATTCCAACACCAGCAAAGGCGGCAGCACATCCAAACCAACAACATCTACTGAAAAAAAGGTGATCGTAACACCTTCTACTCCAGTTGTTGAAGCCAACCTGGCGCCGGGTTTGGAGCGCGAGATCCTTAGCCTGGTAAATGATTACCGCAAAACAAAGAAGCTGGCGCCGTTGAGCACCAATGCCGCCATCGAATACCAGGCGCGCCGCCATAGTATGGATATGGGCACCCACCGTATTCCATTTGGGCACCAGGGTTTATCGTTTCGCATAAAATATATTCAGGAGAAAGTGCCCGGGGCTACCATTGTTGGCGAAAATGTGGCCTATGGTAATTTGTCGGCCAAGGCCGTTGTGAACGGCTGGATTAAAAGCGACGAACACCGCAAGAATATGGAAGGCAGTTATAAGTATACAGGTATTGGAGTGACCAGGAATATGCAGAATCAGCTGTACTTTACGCAGATCTTTGCGAAGTAAGTTGACGGGTTAACATGTTGACAAGTTGACAAGGGAATACAGGTTAAAAAGTTGATAGAGGTGACAGAGTTGATAGAGGAAATACAAGCCGGTGCAGTGGGTGAAAAAGTAAGGAACCGCAGGCGACGAACAAAACCTGACACTTAGAACAAGGAACTAAGTTCTCAACCGGCCTACCGGCAATCTTAATTCCGGCCCCGCAAAATCAACATTTCACGCTATCTTGTGGGCCAAATACAGGATAAGCCCAATGAGTAAGGTGATCATTTCGGTAAAGGACCTCAAAAAGAATTACGGACAGTTCGAAGCAGTGAAAGGCATTAGTTTCGACGTTATTGAAGGCGAGATCTTCGGCCTGCTGGGCCCCAATGGCGCAGGCAAATCAACAACGCTTGAGATCATTGAGACCCTGCGCGAAAAAACATCAGGCGAAGTATATGTAAACGGGTTCAACCTCGATACAGAACCCAACTCCATCAAACAGCTTATTGGCGTGCAATTGCAAACATCTGGTTTCTATCCCGGGCTGAACCTGGTAGAACTGATAGACCTGTTTGCCGGTTTATACAACCGTAAGGTAAATACCCGCGATCTGCTGAAAATGGTAAACCTCGAAGACAAGGCCAAAGCTAAATTCAAAGACCTTAGCGGCGGACAAAAACAACGCTTTTCAATAGCTACCACACTCATCAACGATCCCAGGATCATTTTCCTTGATGAACCTACTACCGGCCTCGATCCGCAAGCCCGCCGCAACCTGTGGGACCTTATTTTGAACATCAGGGCAAAGGGTACCACCGTGATCATTACCACCCATTATATGGATGAAGCCGAGGTGTTGTGCGACCGTATTGCCATCATTGATTCAGGGAAGATCATTGCATTGGAAACACCCGATAAACTGATCGACGACCTGGTGGCCACCGGTTTTGAACGGCCCAAAGAAGTAAAAAAAGCCAACCTCGAAGATGTGTTCATCCATTTAACCGGGCATACACTACGCGAAGAGTAGTTGGTTTTTCATCAGCACATTAGCACATTACCAAATCAGCATATTATGGATTTACGTTATCCCATCGGTAAATATGAGCCACAGCCATTTTCTGACAAACAAAAACGCGAGTGGCTCCAAGACATTCAGTTCTTACCAGGCATGCTGGAATCGGCCATAGAAAACCTGGACGAAAAACAACTGAACACGCCCTACCGCGAAGGCGGCTGGAATGTTAAACAGGTAGTGCATCATGTGGCCGACAGCCATATGAACGCTTATATTAGAATGAAACTGTGTTTAACAGAAAACAATCCTACCATTAAGCCTTATGAAGAAGGATTGTGGGCCGAGTTGAACGATGTAAAACAGGTACCCATCAATATTTCCATTACGCTGTTATATGCTTTGCATACACGCTGGCATGCTGCTCTGTTGAATTTGCCTGCAGATGCCTGGAACCGCACAGTATTTCATCCTGCAAGCAAAAAAGAGATGTCTCTATACTACATGCTTGGTTCATATTCATGGCATGGCCGTCATCATGTGGCGCATATTACTTCATTAAGGGATAGAAATGGTTGGTAATTAAGTTGACAAGTTAACAGGTTAACAAGTTGACAAGGGTCCTCTGTGCAGCACCCTAAATAATTGTTGGCCGATAAAAATAAATAATGAGAGATTTAAAGTGGAAGACGATCAAGTCTGAATATTTGTTCAAAGACCTTTGGTTTACGGTAAGACAAGATACCTGCGAAAGACCCGATGGAAAAATTGTTACCCCATATTATGTATATGAATTCCCAACCTGGGTAACTGCTGTGGCTTTGACCGAAGATGGAAAAGTGATATTGGAACGACAATACCGTCATGGCCTGGGAGAAACCAATTACGAAATTCCGGGTGGTTGTGTTGATGACACCGATAAAAACTATGAAGAAGCCATTGCCCGCGAATTACTTGAAGAAACCGGTTATTCATTTACACATTACGAATACCTGGGTAAAACCAGCGCCAATCCTTCTACCAATAATAACTGGATGCATATGTACCTGGCAACCGGTGGTAAAAAAGTAAAAGAGCAGGAGTTTGATGATAATGAAGATATAGAGGTACACCTGGCCTCACTTGAAGAATTAAAACAAATGTTGCGTAATAACGAGATCATACAATCAATGCACGTTACTGCTTTATTTTATGCATTGAGGAAGTTAGGAGAGATCACGTTTTAATTGAGTATTAGTCTTTTTAAGGAATTGAAGTAGGAGGTAAGAAGTACGAGGTCTTAAGTAAAAAAAGAAAGCGCATTGCAAAATTAGCGAGCTTCTTACTTCATACTTCCTACTTCTTATTTCTACAAGTTAACCTCACCAACTACAAATACACTACCACACACTACTATTAAATCCTGCTTCCCCGCTTTACCAAGCGCCTGCTGTAAAGCCACATTCACATCGCCATACGAATGGCCATTCAAACCCAGCGCCTGCGCCCTTGCAGCCAGTTCGGTTTCGGGCAATGCACGCGGAATTTGTGCCCGGGTAAAATAATAGGTGGCTTCCTTTGGTAAAAGGGCCAGCACCTTTTCAACTTCTTTATCTTTTACCATACCTATCACAATATGCAAATGCTGATGATCGCTTAATTCAATTTGCGCGGTTATTTGCTTTATGCCATCCTCATTATGGCCAACATCGAGCACTACAACCGGATTGGCATGAATAACTTCCCAACGGCCATGTAAACCGGTTAGCTTTTTTACCTGCCGCAAAGCATCATGTACATGGGCATCGGTTATTTTATAACCTGCTTTTTGTAAATGATGTATGGTCTCAAGAACAGTGATAAAATTCTTGGTTTGATAAAAACCGGGAAGATCTAAATGATAAGTAGTACGCTCGTCAGAACCGGTTGGCGAAACCTGTAACACCAGCTGATGATGTTCGTATTTCCATTCTGCCACATAACGTTGTTTATCGGCAAATACCAGCGGCGCCTGCTTTTCACTGGCCACTTTTTCGAACACCCCTTTTGTTTCGGCAGTTGTTTCTCCTACAATAACCGGCACCTGTTGTTTAATGATGCCTGCTTTTTCATAAGCAATATCCGGCAGGGTGTTGCCCAGCAGGTTCATATGGTCCCAGCCAATATTGGTAATAACAGCCACTTCAGGTGTAACAATGTTTGTTGAATCCAGTCTGCCGCCAAGCCCTGTTTCTATTACGGCAACATCTACCTGTTTATATACAAAGTAGTCGAATGCCATAGCTACGGTGATCTCAAAGAACGAAGGTTCAATTTCGTCGATGGCGGGCTGAATGCGTTTTACAAAATCAACCACAAAATCTTTGTCTATCATTTCACCATCGACCCTGAAGCGCTCCCTGAAATCGCGCAAATGCGGCGATGTATACAAACCGGTTCTATAACCTGCCGTTTGCAGCACAGCCGCCAGCATATGGCTGGTGGAACCTTTACCATTGGTACCGGCAATATGAACGGTCTTTATTTTTTTATGAGGGTTGTCTAAATATTCACAAAGCCTGAGCGTATTGCTGAGGTCTTTCTTATAGGCTGCTGCGCCTATACGGCTGAACATGGGCAGCCTGGTAAACAGGTAATTGGTCGCTTGCTCGTAAGTCATTGGAATAATTGGGGCGACAAAGCTAAAAGAAAAGTCCGAAAGAAAAAGGGACCTTTCTTTCGGACTTTATATATACAGGATTAGTAAGTCGTTGGATCGAAAATTAACCTCTTACCTTAAACCTTACCAATACGGTACCGGTTTGCTCTTCGGGCCCGTTTGGATTGGCGTTGAACTTTGATTTACGTACCATTTCCACGGCTTTTGTCTTGAAAAAGCTATCGGAGCTGGTAGAACCTCTTGGCTGGTAAGTGGCGCTTACCACGTTGCCGCTTTGATCAACTTTAATATCAACGGCTATAGTGGCATTTTCATTGAAATCATCGGTATAGGAATATGCCTTGGCAATATAACGGCCACTTAAACCACTTTTGATCGCAATACCTGTACCTCTGCCACCGCCGCTATAATTCTTTGAATCGGGGTTACCACCCGGTGCGCCCTGATCGCCACGTCCGCCTGCAATACCTTCGCTACCGCCTTTTTTATAGGTAGAAGCTTCGTTACCGCCGGTACCATTTCCATTTACTCCTTTAAATACCGCTTTAGCTTTGGGGGCCGGGGGAGCAGGTGTTTCAACCGGTGTTGGGTTCTTTACCGGTTTACTTTTTACTACTTCCTTTTCGGGCACCTTGGTTGCCTCTGGTTTTGCCACTGGCGGCTTTTTTATAACCGGGGCATCTTCATCTTTATCGTCGGTCTCAATATCTTTTACATCTTCTTTGGCAGGTTCTGCTTTAGGGGGCACATACGCAGTTTGCTCACTGGCCGGGGCAGGAGAACCCGGTTCAAAAGGCTGATCGTTGCCGCTGCCTATATCGCTATTGCCCAGGTTCACTTCAAGCCCCTCTTCAACAGGCGGTTCAGGCAATGGCGGCATGCCCCATTTTACAAAAAAGAAAATAACCAGCATTAACCCACACACCAGTGCGGTATAACTGCCGGCCTGCACATTTTTCTTTGATTCTGATTCCTGATTCATGTTATCAGTTAATTGATACTACTAAGATACCAATGTTTAGTTTTTATTGCAACTATAATGCTAAATGAACAACAAAAAGAGGTTGATGTTGTAGCGAAGGCAAACTTTAACAGAATGTTTACCGGAACCACACATCATAGGCAAAGCGAATGATGGTAGCACATATAACTATCAAAAAGAATATTCTTATAAATGCATTGCCACGCAATATGGCCAGGCGGGCGCCTACCCAGCCACCTATAGCATTACACGCCGCCATTGGCAACGCAATAGCGAATATGATCTTACCAGTGAGTGCAAAAAACGTTATTGATCCCAGGTTGGTGGCCAGGTTAACGAATTTGGCGTGTGCGCTGGCTTTTAAAAAATCAAAACCCAATAGTCCTATAAAAGATAAGATCAAAAAGCTGCCGGCACCCGGACCAATAAACCCATCGTAAAAACCAATGACGAGGCTTATCAGCAAAGAATATACGATCTGCTGCCTGAAGCTGTGGGCTTTTTCGGTATGATCGCCAAACCGTTTATTGGTGAAGGTGTAAATGGCTACAATGATGAGCATAAACAGTAATAACGGCTTCATAAAGCTGTTATTCACATGGGTCAATAGGGTAGAACCGGCAAAGGCCGCACAAAATGCCACAATGGTCATTAAGCCAATCAATAACCAGTTAACCGGTACCCGGCGTATGTATTGAACGGTGGCAATACTGGTGCCGCTAAAAGAAGGTATTTTTAGTGTTCCCAACACGGTAGCCAACGGATATTGTGGCAATAATACCAGGGCTGCAGGGGTTTGTATCAATCCGCCACCACCGGCAATTGCATCGGTAAAACCTGCCAGGAATGCGAATACACATAAGAGAAATAGGGTCATGAGGATAATTTATTCGATATAACAAACGGCTGAAAGCTGTAAGCCTAAAGCTAAAAGCAAATACAGGCATACAGCTACAAGCTGCAAGCTCCAAGCAAAACTAAAAACTAAGAACTAAAAACTCGAAACACTTAACTATGAACTGTAAGCTACCGTCTACCACCCAACACTCCCATAAACTGCTTCCACGGCCCCACCGCTTCATCATATTGTTTTGCCATTACCCGGCTTAACTGATGTATATGGGTTAGATCGTGTACCACCCACGCCGCTAACAGCTCACGTAAAGTTACCGGGCCAAGCGTGGGATGTATGCCCGTGTTATCGAGTATTTCGGGCGAGAACTCAACCGCTTTTAATTGCGCCAGGTTCTCTTTGCGTAAGATCTTAAATTCATCGAGCAACTGGGCCATTATTTTCCCTTTTCCTTCTTCAATATGACCTTCCATATCAAAAGGGTTAAACGTTTTACTGCCTTCACCCAATATGATCTGTGTGCGGGGGATCCAGTCTGTTTTTTCACCGTGTATCAAATGCGCAACAATTTCGAAAGGCGTCCAGGTATCACCGCCTTCGTTGTTGTTTATCCATTCTTCGGGCAGTCCGTATAATAATGATTCAATCACCTGGGGTGTTCTTTCCAGCACAGGTAATGCTTTTTCAATTTCAAACTGCATACAGGTTTATTTTGGATCACAAAGGTAAGTTAACTCGTCAACTCGTTAACTCGTTAACCAGTTAACTAAACTTACAAACGTTTGCCTTTAGACATTCCAGCAACAATTTTACGTGTTAAAAAAACATTTTAAATGCCTTTCAGGGCCTTGGGCATCATGGTGCTATTTTTACGAAACCCGCTTCCACAGCTGGTTTTAACATTTCATACAGGCCTTAACCATCCTAAAAATGAGCCTGAGTTGATTTCGACAGGGGTAAAACGCGCAGTAAGTTTGCATCATCAAACAACGAAACAAACTTTAAAAAATAAAATTATGAAAATCGATTCGGGTAACTTTGGAAAACTGGCTATCGCTGCTCTTGCTTTATCATTAGCTTTTACAACTCCTTTACTGGCAAATGAGGGTGGCAAAGACAATCCAAAGACAGAATTGAAGTTCATCGGTAACATGGAAAATCATCCGGTGTTCGAACTGAACCTGGCTAACAAAGTAGAAGATGAGTACACGGTAACCTTCCGCGATGAATACGGTAACATACTGTTTAGCGATAAATTCAAAGGCGCTGGTCTTTCAAAGAAGTTCATTCTGAGATCAGAAGAATTCGGTGATGCAGCCCTGAACGTAACAGTAAAATCGAAAAATGCAAATACAACTGAAGTATACTCTATCAACAGAAGCCACAGCTATGTTGAAGAAACTTTGGTGAACAAGGTTAAATAAGCTACGCAGTTCAGTCAATCATCATAGAGTGTTTTATAAGGCGTCGGTGGTTCCGACGCTTTTTTATTTTAGTTACCGGTAACAGCTGAAAAAAAAACGAGCTACCCTTTAGAGTAACTCGTTTTAGAGAGACCTTTATTACTACGCTCAGTGCGCGAAATCTTCTTCGTAGTTCCCCGATATCCGTTCCATACTTGGGTTAAAGTAACCAAACTTCACGTTCGGGAATTCTTCATGTATCAGTTCCTGCAATTGTTTTACGCCAAGCAGGTCGCCCATTTCATAAGCGCCAATTCTTCCCATATACCAATCGGGGTCAATGTTGAAATTACGCCACTGGATCATGTTCAAATCGGTATCGATGATCAGCTTGCGTAATGCCTCATATTCCTCCACACTGTCGGTCATGCCCGGGAAAGTAAAATAGTTGATGCTCGTCCAGCCATTGTAGCTGCGCACCACTTTCAAACTTTCAACAATATCTTCAAACTGATAGTTATTGGGGCGGTAATAAGCTTCGTAAATATGTTTACGGGCCGAGTTGGTGCTCACCCTTATGGAGTTTAAACCCGCTTCACACAAGGCTTTTACCGCAGCTGGTTTACTACCATTGGTATTTATATTAATGCTGCCTTTATTGGTATGCTTACGCATTTGAATGATAGACTCGCGTATGGTTTCCCACATTAGCAGCGGTTCGCCTTCGCAACCCTGGCCAAAACTTACAATGGGGTAGGGCGCCGACTCCAGGTGAGGCACCGTAAACTCAACGATCTCTTCGGCCGTTGGTTTAAAGGTGAGACGGTCTTGCGTTGAAACAATTTCTTCTTCCTGTGGTTGAAACGAAATACACCCAATGCAATTGGCATTACAAGCAGGCGATGAAGGCACCGGGCATTCCCACCGGCCCATAAAGTAGTTACGGGCAGCCGGACAATTATACGTTAAGCAACAATTTTCGGCCAGGTGTTTTACCAGGCGGTTGTGCGGATACGCTTTTAAGTAAGTGCTAACACCCGTTTCAATTTTTTTGGTGTCGAACCCGGCGCACTCCTGGCGGATATCCTGTTCAATACGCACAGCCGGAACGAAGAACTGATCGTTGTGCCAGCCAACAGCAGTGTAGCAGAAAAGCGGCAAAGTGGGTGCATCGGGGGCCGTTTCATAAGCGGCCAGGTATAAACCGGTATGTGCGGGTGGAATAAACGCGGCTACGGCCCAGCCTTTATCGCACAGGCGCATATCGCCGGTAATAACATCAATACCAATACCCCGGCGACCGGGTAATTCATATAAAGAACCGCCATCGGGCAAAGCGATCCAATCCTCAACCGGCACCTCATAGGCATCCCAACCAGCCCTGCCGGTGGCATACAGGCTGGTATCTTCAAAAATGTTCCCTTTCCCGTCGGAATACAACAAATACGGCGAATTCTTTAATACAGACATCTTTTTTCTAAGTTCTTAGTCCTAAGTTTTTAGAAGTCAGTTGGTTCTAAAATTCATGGCTATAGCCTCCTGAAACTTAGAACTAAGAACTTTAAACTTAGAACTGTTTTAAATAATGTCTGCAAAATTCGTGAATTTGATCGAGTTCTTCGAATTGAAGATTGTTCCGCAGATCAAAATGATATGATTTATTGTCAGAAGCGGCAATTGTTATTGAATCATATTGAGCCTCAATGCGATCGACGTGCGACCAAATAAGAAAATGACTGTCGGGCAGGGCCGGAATGGTGATGCCGGTATGATGCAGGGCCACATATTCGGTGGTAAGCATTCTTTTTTCGCACCGGAACAGGTACAGGTAAGCCAGCGACATCAAAATATGGCCGCCGCCGGTCCACCATTCACGGTTCATTAAACAGGCAATACCAATTCCCAGAAAAAAGATGATCTCCACAAACCTGAAGAACAGGTTCACAATGGGCATATCGGCCGCAATATTTTTTGCGGCTACGGCAAGTATAAAAATGTCGATGGCCATAAAAAGCAAACAGCCGAGGTAAACGGGACTGCTGTCGGGCTGATTTATGTGCGACAATGCATGAACAAGGATCAATCCACCGGCAGCTAAATGCAAAAAACGACCAGCGCCTTTCAGCTTTTGAAAAGCGGGGTGTACAACGGGAAGGGCTAGTGAATCCATAGAACAGTAGTTTGGGATATGATGCGGGGCTTTAAACTTTCCATAAGGTTAAATTGGTGTTTTTCTAAATAATTCTGATTAGTTCATAGTTCATAGTTCACAGTGTCTTAATTGAATGCCTGGTAGTTATAGGTGGGTTATTGAGTTGTTCAGTTATTCGGTTGTTCAGTTGTATCAGGTTTCGCTTCGCTCAACCAGAACCTTTATGCTGGCTATCGCCAACATATGTTTTCGGCTACGCTTCGCTACGCCCATAATCCACCTGGTCAACTCGTCAACTCGTTAACACGTCAACTTATCAACTTTAACCCCCATGCGTTTTTCTGCGCTATAGAATTTCAAAACCGCAACCAAATAATCAATAGATTTATCTCCAATCAAACACCAACCTGTCAAATGAGAAAACTATACCTGGTACTGCTCTGCGTCCTCTGCAGGGCCTCGCTTTCATTGGCGCAAAACGATACAAGCCTTGTAAACCATCTTAACCAACTTATTACGCAGGAACCTGTCATTCACCTTCGGGTCGATAGCGTTACTAAACTCAACAACGACCTGCACATCTTTTTCAATACCGATGCATCCTTCGCTCCCGGCGACATTTCCGAAACCGAATCGGAAGTTCTTACAGAACTGGCCCTGCACCTGATCACCGATACCGACAGTCGAAATATTTTGCTGCTGGCAAAAGACAAACTCACCGGCGGGTTTAAAACGCTCGACTATTTTGTACTGGCCCCACCCATTGAAAAATATGAAGCGGTAAAGAATAACGATCCCTATCCCGATAAACCCGGCGCAGCAGGTAATGAAGCTGCACGTATCTTCCCCGGCGCCGGACAACCTGTAGGCACAGGCGCATTAAGTGGTAAAACAGTATGGTTAAGTCCCGGCCATGGCTGGCAAAATACCGGCACCGGTTTAGGATTTCTTACCCAGCGCGGTACATCGAACCAATTGGTTGAGGATTTTACTACTGCCGAAACCGTTGACTATTACCTGTTGAATTACCTTATTAATGCCGGTGCCAATGTTTGGAGTGTGCGCGAACGCGATATGAATACCACTGAGATCATTGTAAATAACGACGACGGCGCGCCGGCCTATACCGAAACAGGTACCTGGGCCAATGGTACCATCGCCGGTTATGGCGGCACTTACCGTACCAATGTGGCCAGCCCACATACCACGGCCACCGCAGTTTTTAAACCAACGGTTACAACCAGCGGTTTGTACTGGGTTTCTATCCGTTATATCAGTGGCGTCAATCGCGCCACCGACGTAAAATACGCCGTTAAACACGCAGGCGGTACCACAAAATTTACCGTTAACCAGGAAATTCACGGCGATACCTGGGTGTACCTGGGACAATTCTATTTTTACGCCGGTGGTGAATATAAAATTATAATCAGTAACGAATCGGCCGATAGTACTCAGGCCATTATAGCGGATGCCGTTAGGCTGGGCGGTGGCATTGGTGCAACCCCCGATTGCCTTAATGGCGGCGCCGCCAGCGGCCGGCCACGTTTTGAAGAAGCTGCCCGGCAGTATGCCCGCTTCCAGGGTCATCCGCCCTGCCGCGAAGATGTAACGGTTCGCCCCATATATACCGAATGGGAATTGAGTAAGGGCCTGGCCAGTGAAATAAACAATGCCGTATTTGTTTCCTTTCATACCAATGCCGGCGGCGGCACCGGTACCGAAAGTTACCGGTATAACGGACTGGGTTCCTCGCAACCAAACATAACGGCCGGCAGTACGCAGTTACGCGATAGCATCCACCGCCAGCTTATTGCCGACATCAGGGCCGGCTGGCGCAGTACCTGGACCGACAGAGGAGTTAAAACCAGTAACCTGGGCGAACTGAGAGAATTACGCACCATTCCGGGTACGCTAATTGAACTGGGTTTTCATGATCATACGGGCGATGCGGCAGCTATGCGCGAACCAGAGTTTCGCCGCCTGGCAGCCCGCGCCGTGTACAAAGGCATTTTGAAATTCTTTAAATACCGCGATGGCATTCCGGTTACCTTCTTGCCGGAAGAGCCAACACTGGTGGCCGCCCGCAATACCGAACATGCAAAAATTCGGGTTAGCTGGGCGCCACCGGTAAGCGGTGGTATCTATGGCGATGCTGCTACCAGTTATCGCGTATATGTAAGCGAGAACGGTCGCGGTTTTGCCAATGCCATTGATGTAACCGACACCAGCCTTCTTTTTAAGGCAAAACCTAACAGGACCTATTTCTTTAAGATAACAGCCGTTAATGCCGGCGGTGAATCGTTTGCATCGGGTGTGGTTGCGGCCCGCACGCCACGTCATTCTTTCTCACATAAACACAAACCGGTAAACTATCTGCTTGTCGATGGGTTCGACCGGCTCGATGCATCGGCCATGTTGCTGAAATTTGAAAGCAGCGCCCTTGGCAATGTGCGCCGCATGGTGCTCAACAGCATGAACAATTACAGTTATATGGTTGAACATGGCAACGGCCTCGCCAGTTGTGATGTTGCTTTTGACGGGGTACAGAACGAAGTGGTAAGCGCCGGTAAGGTGGAGCTATCGAAATACTTTGCAGTTGACTGGTTTGTTGGGGAAGAAAGCACAACGGGTAAATCGCTCGATTCAACCGAAAAAGCACGCATAAAAAATTACCTCAACAAAGGCGGCCGCTTACTTATAAGCGGCTCTGAACTTGGGTGGGACCTTGGCCGCGCTGCATCTGCCAATGCCGACAGCACATTTTACAGCGATTATTTAAAAGCCGTATACGTTAGCGACGGCGCTGGTACTTATAACTTTAACGGAACTGCCAACTTTTTTAATGGAGGTTCGGGCACTTATGGCAACGGTACTAACGGTTCGTACAATGTAGATTTTCCCGATGTGATAGATACTACCGGCGGATCGGAACTGGTACTGAATTATACGGGTGGAACCGGCACGGGCGCCGGTGTTGGTTATAAAGGCCGCTTTCGTGTTTTGTATTTTGGTTTTCCTATAGAAGCCATTGTTGATGACAATGTGCGCAACAATTTGATCTGCGCTTCGGTTGATTATCTTGCAAAACCCGAAAGGTTCTGTGGTTTTGTTTTACATGGCCATCACGGTCATCATGGCAATCATTTGCAATGGACAACAGGCCCTGAAACCAATACCGCTTATTACCAACTGGAAAAAAGCAAGGACGGTAAACATTTTACAGCTGTGGGCGGCCGTATCGATGCCCGGGGTTCGGCAGCCGCAGGGTACGAATATGAAGAAGATGATAACGACGATCATTCAACCACCTATTATCGTGTAGTAACGGTTGATAAGAATAATACAGAAACCATCTCGAACCTGGCCATTATTCAAAACGACAATGCCGCCCGGGTATTTGTTATGAACAACCCGGCCCGCGGCGACATAAGGTTAAAAATAAATGGTACCGGTGAATTCAGGTTAACACTAATGAACGGTACGGGACAAACCGTTTATCAAACCACGGTGAATGCATATAATAATAGAATAGTTACCATACCTGCCAGCCAGTTGGGCAAGGGTGTTTATTGGCTATCTACGAATGCAGATGGTAAGCGATTGGAGGCGGTTAAGATTTTGATACAATAGGGAGCAGGCGAGTGGTGAATAGTAAGTGGCTGGTGGGAATACACCGCTGGCCATTTGCTTTTTTCGTACTTTCATAATATGGAACAAAACGACAAACTCAACCGGATAGTAGAAGCACGAATGAAACTGAAGAACCGGTTCGAAGAAAAAATGAAACAAACACCCTCTGTTGCCGATGAACGGCCTATGGGTAAAGGAAAAATAAACAGGCATGGGATGCCCGAAATACCGGTAGGGCAAACGGAAACACAGAAATGGCCGGTGCTCGACCTGGGCATACAACCAGAAGTGCCGTTAAATGAATGGCAATTGATAGTTGATGGCGAAGTGGAACACCCCGTTACCCTTACGTGGAACGATTTTATGGCCCTGCCACAAACAGAAGACACGTCAGATTTTCATTGTGTAACTACCTGGTCAAAATTAAATATGAACTGGAAGGGCGTGCGGTTGATGGATATTGCAGCGCTGGTGCAACCAAAAGAAACGGCCACCCATATACTTTGTTATGCGTACGACGATTACACTACCAATGTTGCATTGGAAGAAGCGTTAAAACCCGATGTACTGCTGGTTCATACCTTCGATGGGCAGCCCCTGCCCGAAGAGCATGGCGGCCCGGTTCGCATGATAACGCCACAACTATACGCCTGGAAGGGATCGAAATGGATCCGTAGAATTGAATTCCTTAAAGAAAACGTTTTGGGCTTTTGGGAAGAAAGGGGTTACTCTAACACAGCCTATCCGTGGAGAAATGACAGGTATAGTTAAAAACGAACGGCCACTGTTCATTTTCGAACAACAGCATCAAACAGTTAATATTTAATTTTCTAAAAATGAATGCTTTATTACAATGGCAACGAAGTTGTTGCCATTGGGAAACAACATGCTCATGCTGAAAAGCTACATTACCATCGCCCTTCGAAATATTTTTCGCAACAAGGTATATTCAGCAATCAATATCGTTGGGTTGGCCATAGGTATGGCCGCCTGCTTTTTTATTTTCCTGTATGTTCGGTTTGAATTAAGCTATGATAAGTTTCATAAAAATGGCGACCGGTTGTATCGCATCCCAATGAGTTATCATGGCAATGCTAACGGCATTGCCACCACACATCCAGCTGTAGGGCCTGCTATGAAAGCTGAATTTCCGGAGGTAGTTGAATTTGCCCGCCTGGCAAAACCAGGCACCTTCAGCCCAAACTCCACCATGTGGTATACCAATGAAAAAGGACAGAAAAAAATTTTCAATGAAGCCAATTTCTATATAGCCGATGCGGCTTTTATATCCATGTTTTCTTTTCCTTTTATTGAAGGAAACCCTGCAACAGCATTAACTGCACCGGCAACCATTGTGATCTCTGAATCTACTGCTAAAAAATATCTCGGTACTACGCATGCATTGGACAAAGTTCTGGTCATGAATGAAATGCCATTAAAAGTAACCGGGGTATTTAAAGACGTTCCACCCAACTCACATATCAAATTCGATATGCTGCTTTCACTTGCCACTGCCGGTGAAAAATGGGCTTATACAGAATGGGGGTGGCCTGAATTCTATACATATATACAACTTGCACCCGGCGCCGACCCTAAAAAAGTGGAAGCCAGGTTGCCGGCCTTTACCGAAAAGCACCTGGCCGCCAAAATGAAGGAATTTAACTTCAAAGCAAGATTCCACATACAACCTGTCACAGATATTCACCTTAGATCAACTTTCAAAGGAGAGCCGGAGCCCAATGGCAGCGAAAGAACAGTTTATTTCTTATCGGTGCTGGGCATATTAACGCTGGTGATTGCCTGGATCAACTATATTAATTTATCTACTGCCAAATCAATGGAGCGGGCCCGCGAAGTGGGGTTGCGTAAAATGGCTGGCGCCACCCGTGCCCAGGTAATACTTCAATTCATTTTTGAATCTTTCCTGGTAAATTGTTTTGCGCTGTTCATATGCATTTTATTAATTCTTGCTTTTGCTCCTTTTTTCGATCAGCTGACTGGTAAAAAAATAAGCGCCGGCTTTTTGAATTCAGGGTTACTGGGCATGTGGAAATTCTGGGTAGCAGCATTGCTTATTTTTATAGCAGGCGCCATTCAGGTAGGTATCTATCCTGCGTTTTTGTTATCGGTTTTCAAACCGGCCATGGTATTGAAAGGGAAGTTCCTGCGCTCCAATAAGGGCATTGCGGTAAGAAGAATATTGGTGTCGGGCCAGTTTGTACTTTCCATTTTATTGATCGCCGGCACCATTATCGTGTACCGGCAATTATCGTTTATGCACAATCAGCAATTGGGTTATAATATTGATCAGGTGGCAGTAGTAAAAGCGCCGTCGGTCTTCGATTCTACTTTTACTGCTAAAGCCAATGCATTTAAAACAACGCTGCAACAAAATCCGAACATTAAAAACGTAGCGCCTTCTACAGAAATACCCGGTAAAACTATTTGGGCAAGGAACACGGTAAGAAGGTTTAACCAGCAAAGATCAGAAGGTTTGGTAGGTGACCTCATCGCAATCGATCATGATTTTGTACCAACCTATCAAATGCAACTGGCGGCGGGCGATAACCTGCCCCAACAGCAATCGGGCGAAATTTTTCAAACGTTAAAAACAAAAGCGCTCGTAAATGAGGAAATGGTAAAAGAACTTGGGTATACCAGTAATAAAGAGATCTTACATCAAAATATCCTGATGGTTTCCTACTTCGGCGATATATCCTGCGAAGTGGTAGGTGTGCTGAAAGATCATCATCAGCGTTCATTAAAAGACCCTATTCATCCTATGATGTACTACCAGGATAACAACAGGATCTGGGCACACTTTTCCGTTAGTATGAATACAAAAAGCGCCGGCAAAACACTTGATTACATTAAAGCACAGTACGACAAGTTCTTTCCGGGTAATGCTTTTGAAAGCTTCTTCCTCGATGAGTATTTCAATCACCAGTACCAGGAGGATGAACGGTTTGGCGATATATTTGTGCTTTTCACCGTTCTGGCCATCGTGATTGCCTGTCTTGGCCTTATCGGTTTATCAACCTTTGCCATAAAACTGCGCACAAAAGAAATTGGCATTCGCAAAGTATTAGGCGCTACCGTGCAGGGTATTGTATATTTATTCTTCAGTGATTTTATAAAACTGGTATGTATTGCGGCCGTTATTGCCATACCGGTTGTTTACCTGGTTGCCAGCAAATGGTTAAACAATTTTGCCTTTCATATTCAAATAGGGTGGGCTGTATTCATTCTTGCACCGGCATTGCTTATGATCATTGCGTTTATAACAGTAAGTATTCAAAGTGCAAGAGCCGCATTGGCCAACCCCGTGAAGGCATTACGAAGTGAATAATGAGAAACGGCTGTGCCGAAATACTTTCAGCACAGCCGCTTTTACTTATGATAAAAAACTATTTTGAAACCAACGCTCTTAATTTGTCGAGATTTTGCATTTGCTCATACCTGATAGGAATTTCCTTTGAGATCCCCGATTTCTTTACAAAGGCCCGGCCTTCAATGCGAACCAGTGCTTCTTTCTTTTTATAGATATCCGTGTGGTTTTTAACGGCGCCTATATTATCAATTTTAATGGTCACCGGCAGTTCAAACTCTGCATTCTTTTTTACCTGAATTTCCTGGTCAAGCACAAAGCTGCCGAAATAAGCATTGTCAACATACACATCGCCCCTTGCTGCCGATAATTTTATACCGGTATTGTTTGGGTTGAAGTATATTAAATTAGCCCCTACGGTTGTTTTCAGCACACCTGTTTCAATAAGCCGTACATTGCTGATATCACGGAACTCCGGCTGTTTTATATCCCCGGTACTTTTACAGGCGGAAAAGATCAAAACAAAAGCTGAAAGTAATGTTAAAGTCAATTTCATAATTACTGGTTTGTTCCTATTAGAACCGAAACTATCGCGCCAGTTTAAGTTAACTTGTTACAAAACCAGTTTTTTAACAAATCTTGAAAGAAGTTGATAGAGTTAATAGAGTTAATAGAGTTAATAGAGTTGATAATGTTGATAAAGGCCTAAATGGAATACTTTATCAACTCTATCAACCTTATCAACTTTTCAACCTTAAAATTTAAACCACCTTGCTGCAAATTCTAAATACTGCGTCCAATCGTAAGCCGTAACCGCATGCTTACCGCTTCTAATATGATAACGTACAGTTTTACCAACCGGTTGATGCAAGCCGGGCATAACGTTGGCGCCTATACCTTTCTTTCCCAATAAAGCATATACTTTACCGGCCTCGTAAGCGCTCAAAAATTCTCCTTTGGGATCGCTCCAGGTATCTTCCTCTGCACTGGCAACATATAATGGGCGCGGCGCCATTAACGACAATAACATATGTCCGTCAACAGGCAACGCATTTACACTATCACCATAGCGTTTGTAGCTGGCGGCAAACCAGTGTGGGAATTTGGCATTGATGATCTGCACCGTTTCGCCATACCATCTTCTTGAAATGGCGGCACCACCTTCGCCCGATTCGTTGGAAATGATGAGGGCAATACGTTGGTCCGAAGCGGCAGCCCACAAGGCGGCTTTACCCAAACGGGAATGCCCCAACAAAGCGATTTTGTGCGCGTCGATGCTTTTATCCTTTTCCAGGTAATCTACAATTTTGTGCAAGCCCCAGGCCCATGCGCCCATGGCCGTCCATTCATTGGGTTGAATGTTCAACACATCTTTCATAGTGGTTCTAATACCCGTTTTGTAGCCGGTAACGGTATCGGGCTCAAAGTCGCCATAATAAGCAGTAGCCAGTGCAAAGCCTTTTTCTAAAATAGTGCGCACCTGCCAGCTGGCGGTATCGGTGCCGCGCGACGCTTCTGTCGCCCGATTATTAATAGCTCCTTTTGCCCTTGCGAACACCCATTTGTTGCTGAGTATGATATTTTTATCGGTAGCAATTATATGGTTGCCGCTAAAATTCAACCCCAGAAATACCGGCGGCGTTTTTATCTTATTGGGTATATACATCAATACATCTGTATATACAGTGGTATCTGTTGGGTGTAAATAAATACGCACCTGTTTGCGGGTTGCCACGCCATCAAATGCGTTTTGGTTTACCTCAAGCACCCGAAAACGAATGGCAGTTTCAGTAGCAGGAAAGCGGCCAAACTGATATTCCTCGTATAAATGATAAATATAAGGGCGTTGTATTTTTTCCCATTCCTTACCCGAGCTTACCTGTTTTCCATTGGGCATTTTCAGTACATCGGGTAAAGTATATGATTGCACTTTTGACTCATCTGTATTAGATGGAAACGATTGTTGGCCAATGCAATGACAGGCCATGCTGCAACAAAGAAGTAATAAATGAATTTTCATATGGAAGGCTGGTTGAGTAATCAAATTACAATTTTAATCATTCACCTGTAAAATCCATTGATGTCGCTAAAAGTACAACTCAGTATTTATCAACAGGCACCATTTCTGCATAACAGATATTTAAGTTAGATGTAATGTTGGCCAGCACCCGCTTCAACTTATTCTGGTACCTTGCGCAAACCATCAATACCTTACGAAAGCTCCTTAAACATCAATAAATATGAAAAGCCTATTAATTGCCGTGTGCATAATTTGCACACTAAACGTTTGTGGACAATGCGATCAAAAGACCGCTTTTGTTTTTTCCCTCGCTCCCGCTTATTCTAAAACTGGTTTTGTTTTTAATATGGAAGCTGGCTTATGGCCGGTTGACGGTCGTGTTGGCGTACTGGCCGGACCAGTTCTTTACAGTGAGCAACACCTGGATGCAAAAGGAAATACCGAAACAGTTACCGATTTTGATGTAGCCGGACGCGTGGTATTCAAACTCACCGACCTTGGTAATGATAGTCCACAACTTATTACCGTGTATGGCACCGCTCATGGCAATGTTGGCGGCAGCTATCGTGGGTATATTTCTATTGGCCGGTATGACTTGTTGGGGATTGAACCATTTTATGGTACCAAAACCGGTATGGGTGTAGGCCTTATCTTTACCACCCGATTATGAAGCGAACAATCATTTTCATACCCAAAGGTTTTAATGAACCGGTTACAGTAATTGTTAATCATAAGCCCGAGCTCAACGGCGGTGAGCATGCCGGTATATGGAATATCGACACCAATGAGGTATTCCTGAGTACAGATCTATGGAACCAGTTCCCGGTGAATGATCAGAAGCAGCAGGGAAAAGTATTTGCCCAGTTACATAAGGTGAGTAGAGATTTATTAGCTCCAGATCAATAATTTTGCTCCTCAATGAGCATACAACGCAAATTCCTTACCGCCCAATGGCTTCGGCTTATAATGGCCAATTATGAAGTAGACCCCGCCATTCTGCAACCCTTTGTTCCCGCCAAAACCGAGCTCGATACCTGGAATGGCCGCACCTATGTAAGCCTCGTTGGCTTTTTGTTTCATGATACAAGGGTGATGGGCTTTCGCGTTCCGTTTCATGCTACCTTTCCCGAAGTGAACCTGCGTTTTTATGTTCGGTACAAAGAAAATGACGAAGTGAAAAGGGGTGTGGTGTTTATAAAGGAAATAGTTCCCCGGCAGGCCATTACATTTATTGCCAACACCCTGTTTAAAGAAAACTATGTTACCCTGCCCATGAAGACCTTCGTGCATACCACGGAGCAATTGCAGCAGGTTGGCTATTCTTGGAAATTTAAAAACCAATGGAACAAACTGGAAGTGCAAACCGGTTTGAATAAATTTCCCATTCAGCCCGGCAGCGAAGAAGAATTCATTACCGAACACTATTGGGGCTACTCCCACATCAATGCAAATAT
The DNA here is from genome assembly GCA_024809215.1 of Niastella sp. OAS944. Lineage (GTDB taxonomy): Bacteria > Bacteroidota > Bacteroidia > Chitinophagales > Chitinophagaceae > Niastella. Next base: position 210,681 of record JANUBW010000002.1, read on the forward strand.
GTGCGGCGAATACCAGGTAGCGCACCCCAGCTGGGATGTTTACCCGGTTAACCAATATACCATCGATTGCAACTTCGCCCAATTATATGGGCCGGCTTTTTCGGCCCTGAAAGATCAAACTCCACGATCAGTGTTTTTGGCAGAAGGGTCTGATATAAGTGTGTATAAGAAAAGGTTGATCAGTTAATTTGTTTTAGGGGGCTGGTTATTGAGTTATTCAGTTAGTCAGTTGTTCAGTTTGGAGTTCATAGTTCACAGTTCATAGTTCACAGGAACTATATTCCAGGCTCGCGAATGTGGCGGGCAGGGAACCTTGAACCATGAACTAACTTTTCATTGACTTTAATATTTTTTTTGCTCTACTCGTAAACGCTGCCGTTTCATGCTCCCACCTTTCTTCAATGATCAGCTTTAGTTCGCCCCTGATATCGGGATATATTTTCGACAGGTTGTCAAGAATGGTCAGCGAAAATGCTTTAATGGCCACGGCCGTTTCCACATCGGCAATAAAATCAAAACAGGCGTTCATCACCTGGCCATGATACTTTTTCGGGATCTCAACAAACTGAAGCAGCCGCACGATATTCCTTTTCACGGCATCATGAACACCCGGTTTTTCCAACAGATCAACAATCTGTTTAAAATAGGGGGTAATCAGTTCGGGATGATTACATACACAATAACTCATGGGCCAGGCAGCCCGCTGGGTTACGCGATATTCACCTTTTAAAAACAGCTTCATCAGTTCGGCAAACCGGTCCTTGTTTGCACCCACATACTTTATGATCTTTTCGGTCTGGCTTTTGGAATGCTCCTTTTCTATCTCTTTTAATAAATCCATATAAATTTGAAATTAGCCATTATAAAAATCCAAAACAGGCTCCAATAATAAAAATGAAAAAGATCTACACACTGGCCGCATTTGCAATTTTTGCAACTTTTGGCTGTACCGCACCCGGCAAACATGGCATTGTGGTTTTTCAAACCGACTTCGGTCTAAAGGACGGAGCGGTTAGCGCCATGAAAGGCGTGGCCACGGGAGTTGATGCCGACCTGAAACTATACGACCTCACCCATGAAATTCCGGCCTACAATATTTGGGAGGCGGCGTACCGGTTACAACAAACCGCTCCTTTTTGGCCCGTCGGAACGGTGTTTGTTTCGGTGGTAGACCCGGGTGTGGGCACCAGCCGCAAGTCGGTTGTACTAAAAACAAAATCGGGACATTACTTCGTAACTCCCGACAATGGCACCCTCACCTTAATAGCTCAATCACTTGGAATAGAGTCGGTACGCGAAATAGACGAGGTTTTAAATAGAAGAAAGAACTCACAAGCCAACTATACATTTCATGGCCGCGACGTGTATGCTTATACCGGGGCCAGGTTAGCGGCAGGAGTCATCAACTTCGACCAGGTGGGTAAAGAATTATCGCCCGAAGTAGTGACCATTTCTTACCAAAAACCTGTGGCTCAGGGCGATTCAATAGTGGGTAACATCCCCATTCTCGACATTCAATATGGCAATATTTGGACTAACATTAACGATACGATTTTCAAAGTGTTACACGTGGAACCTAAAGAAAAAATAGAGGTAAATATAAACAAGAATGGCATCCCGGTCTTTACTCAGGATGTTGAATTTGTGCATACGTTTGGCGACGTACCAGAGGGTAAAATATTGGCCTATATGAACAGCCTTATGAACTTTTCGCTGGCCATAAACATGGGGAATATGGCCGATTCTTTTCATATTAACAGCGGACCTGAGTGGAATATTGTAGTGCGTAGGAAAAAACCAAATTAATTTTTACACATTTTTGGCTAATCAGTGGATAATCAAACGAGTAAAAGGCACAGGTAATTATTCGAAAGCGAAGCAAGACTTTACATCACTTCTGAATGAAAATTACTATTGACTTATAACTAATTGCGTTACTCATTTACTCTTTAAAAGAATATAAATGGCCGCCAGGCGCTTATTGGGGGCAGAAAATTTGGCTAATAGCCAATTCATTCATCTGATTTCGCCCAAAAACTTGACACCCTTTGAGGTTTAATTACAGGAAAGAACAGGGGAGCGTTGAATATTAATCGTTTGATATGAGATTTAGCGTTAGGAAAAATGGCGTAGACAAATTGCCACAAGGCTTTAAACTATTGCGAATTGACTTTAACTCATTTTCCTGGTACGATCTATTTATTTCTACCTGAAAACGGATAGCTGCGCTTTGTTTCACTTCTTTTCTATCATAACCCGACACAAGGCAATTTGCCAAAGCTCAATTTCCATTGAGAAACAGTTCATATTTCCGGAAAAACAGTTTATTTCCCGGAGAACTGGTCCATTCTTCCGGGAAACAAACGAAAATTCCGGAGAATTGTATCGATTTTCCGGGAAAATGGTCAATTGCCAGTGGCAATTATATAATTGCGGATAGGAAATGGGTCATTTTTCCGGGAAACAACGTTGTTTCCCGGATTTTTATATCATTTCCAACTGGAAAACGGTCGCTTTTAACCGGCCAGAAATCATTTGTAATTGGCAAATAACCGCTGCCAACTTACCAGGCAGCATTTCAAACCGGAAACTCCCCCATGTTATTTAGAAATACCCGCCTTTAATACCTTTTCAATCAATCCATTCATGGCATTGCCTTCAATCCAGCGGGCAACAATGATTAGGTCATTGTCAATATCAACATATACTATATTACTACCTGCGCCAATATGAGCAAAGGCTGAGGCAGGTGCGCTGGCATATAACTTCTTATCGGTATTCATGAAAAAGTTCATAAATCCATAGGTTGGCTGAACCGGCGTGGGCGTTCGCGCCATCTTTAACCAGGCTTCGGAAATGAGCTGTTTATCTTTCCATTTTCCATTTCGTAGCGTAAGGTAGCCAAACCGGGCCTGGTCGTAGGCATTGATGAACAATCCGCCGCCCCAATGCGATCCGCCACTTACCGACTGCACCAGTTGACCATCCATAACCACCCACGAATTTTCGTAACCCGTCCAGCGCCAGGTGCGCGATGCGCCAATGGGGTCCATGATCTTTTCTTTTAACACCACCGGCAAAGGCTGCCGCCAAATATTCAACAGGGCCAGCGCCAGTACATTTACCCGGGTATCGTTGTATTTGTAAACCGAGCCGGGCGCATTCCTTTTGCGGGTCATCCATTCCTGCGGGTTTTGACCGGGCCGGTCGGCCCAATCGGGTTTGCCCCACAAGGTGCCTTCCCAATCGCTGGTTTGGCGAAGCAAATGGTCCCACGAAATAGTGCGGTTATGCTCGGTATCGAACAACTCGATCACATCTTTCTGTTCCAGCGCATCAGCTTTATTGCTGGCCAGCCGCCCCGGTTCATACGGAATTATCGGCGCCATGTAAGGATGCACTTTATCATCAACATTGCTGATCATGCCGGCGTCATAAGCCAAACCGGCCACCGACGATAAAAAACTTTTGGCTACGCTAAAGGTTTGGTCAACCCGCGCGGGCTCGCCCCATTCGGCAATTATGTATCCGTTCTTTATAATTAAACCGGTAGCCGGGCCGCGATCTTTTAATGGTCCGGCAGGGTAGCCAAATGGTTCCCGCCCAAAAGCGCTTTGGTAATGCGCCTTCTTCAGGTCGCGCGGCTCTTTCGATTCGTGCTCCTTTGCATAGGTAACTGCTTCCTGCAGTTGAACAGAATCGAACCCAACTGAGGGGGCGCTGCGATGTTCCCAATTACCCGGTTGCGGATAATATATTACCGGCTTTTTGTTTTGGGCAGCTGCGAATAAAATTTGCAGTACAATGGCCAGTGTAAACAGAAAATGTTTCATAGTATAAGTTCTGAAATCAATATAGCCTATTATTGCAAAAAGGAAGGAAATAACCACGTTCAAACAACAGCTATGTCAATAAAAAATCTGTATATCCCAAAGCGTTCGAAACCCGGCGAAAAAGGAATTACCGTACTGGCCGGCGATATTGGCGGCACAAAAACCAATCTGGCCTTTTACCAGGCAACAGAAAACGGATTGAAAGCATTACAAAGCGGCAGATACCCTTCGGCGGAGTATTCATCGTGCACTGCAATACTGCAACAATTTTTATCGGATAACAATATTCCCAGGCCCGACAGGATCTGTTTGGGCGTTGCGGGCCCGGTGCTGAATGGCAAAGTAGAACTCACCAATTTGAACTGGAGTATTGATATTCACGAAGTGAAAAATACAATGGGAGTAGAAGCGGTGTTCCTGTTGAACGACCTTGAATCGATGGCGTATGGACTGGCGGGTTTAACAGAAGAAGATTTTATAACCATTCACAAGGGCAATGAGAACAATGCCGGCAATATGGCCATCAATGCACCCGGAACCGGTTTGGGCCAGGCTGGCATATACTGGAATGGTGTGAACCATTTTCCATTTCCTACAGAAGGCGGTCACGCCGATTTTGCCCCACGTACCGAGGTAGATTTTGCTTTACTGAAATTTCTGCAAAAAGAATATGGTGTTGTTAGCTGGGAAAAAGTAGTGGCCGGCCCCGCCATTGTAGATATTTATCGCTTTTTGCGCGATGTACAAAAGATGGAAGAACCAACCTGGCTAAAAGATGCATTGGAACAGGAGAAGAACGACAGTGCGGTGATCAGTGGCGCAGCCATAGAAAAAAAGGCGCCTATTTGTGTTGAAACCATGGTACTGTTTGTAAAATACCTGGCAAGAGAATCAAGTAATCTTGTGCTGAAAATGAAAGCTACCGGCGGCTTGTTCTTAGGTGGCGGCATTCCACCCAAAATAGCACCATTATTGTTGCAGCCAGCATTTATGGAGCACTATATGGATTGTGACCGCATGCAACACCTGCTGGAGAATATTCCTATCAGAATAATAAAAAATGATAAGACTGGCCTCATAGGCGCGGCATACTATGGCGCCTACTTAATATAACCATGATCGTTATTAAATGTATATAAAACAAAAATGCCGTCCCGACTGAATTGGGACGGCATTTTTGTTTATCACTTTAATTTTGTGTGTTAGTGGCTGACAAATTCAGATTCATCGTATCTGGTTTCTTTTTGGTAGTATCTTTCTTCTTCGGAGTTGTATCCTGTTGGATGTAATTTCCATTATACACCTCTGCCTGAACCGGATGGTTTGAAACTACCATAGTAATAGCGAAAATGCAAATACCAATGCCTGCCGCAAAAAAGCTTCTTTTCATAACTTTGAGTTTTTAATATGTAAAAAATGTAAATAACTACGTAATGGGGGCGGTGGCTACTAATCAGGAATTAAGCAATCGTTCGTAGTTTAGAATCCTTAGGATAGTATTTAATTAATAAGAATCATGCCAAAAAATAATTCAGTATTTAAAAAGCACGTAATCAGATAGTGAGAATAATAGTTTAATGAGGCGCAACCTGCTTGAAACAATCTTTGTTATTTATTGATAATGTAAAAGATATATTTTCAGATACAATATTCGTCCCGCTCATTCGTCAACCATAAAATACCCTATTACCCTAATAAGAAACTACCGGCCAAGTAGTAATTATCAAAGGATCATTTCATTCTTTGCAACATTGATTTATAAACATTAAACGTGTAAAGGAATTTATGGCTCGTGGTAACAGACAGGATAACGGTATCCGTAAACCGGATATGCCAAAAGCAAGACTGACCAAAGAAAATTTGAAAGAAGCTTTTTTAATTTTCAGATATCTTAAACCTTATAGGTGGACGTTTGTATCGGGTTTATTTTTTATTGCGCTATCGAGCGCCACCACAATGGCCTTTCCATATTTTCTAAAAAAACTTATTGATAGTGCACAGTCGCTAAGCCTGGGTAAAGACGCCGTTTCGCCCGGCACTATTGCCTTATGGATGTTGGGCATTTTATCGCTGCAGATGATCTTCTCCTTTATGCGGGTATATCTTTTCTCATATGCAGGCGAATACGCGTTGGCGGATATGCGAAAAGATGTATATCGCAAAATGATCATGATGCCCATGAATTTCTTTGCCCAGCGAAGAGTAGGGGAGTTATCGAGCCGCATAAGCGCCGATCTTTCGCAGATACAGGATGCCGTTACTGGTATGCTGGCAGAAATTTTGCGTGGCATACTTACCCTTGTCATTGGTATGATCTTAATTTTTGTATTATCGCCCGCCCTGGCAGGTGTTATGCTATCGGTGGTGCCGGTGATCGTTATTATAGGCGTTATATTTGGAAAACGCATCAGAAAACTTTCACGTAATACACAAGATCAGCTGGCCGATTCAAATACCATTGTTCAGGAAACTTTACAAGGTATTGGTAACGTAAAATCGTTTACCAATGAGTGGTATGAAATAGGCCGTTACACCAATAGCTTACACCAGGCAGTAAAACTGGCAGTAAGTAATGGCAGGTTCCGTGGTTTGTTTGTATCGTTTATACTAATGAGTGTGTTTGGTACTATTATTCTGGTAGTATGGTACGGAACTACCCTGGTGCACACCAGCGGTGGCACGTTTACTTTTGGCGCACTCACCGCATTTGTTGTATATACAGCTTTTGTTGGCGGCAGCATGGCCGGCTTTGCCGACCTGTTCAGCCAGTTTCAAAAAACATTGGGCGCCACCCAACGCGTTCGTGAAATATTACGCGATGAAACCGAACCGGTAACCATTACCGATGAACCGGTACAGGAAGTAAATAAATTAAATGGCGCTGTTACCTTTGATCGCGTTGCATTCAGCTACCCTTCGCGTAAAGACCTGCATATTTTAAAAGAAGTGACCATTACCGCGGCGCCGGGTGAACAAATTGCTATTGTTGGTCCCAGCGGCGCCGGTAAATCAACCATTGCCGCATTGTTGTTACAATTTTATCATCCGGATAGCGGCAATATACTGTTCGATGGTAAGCCAGCCGGCAACTTTCCGCTTTCGCAACTTCGTAAACAAATGGCGCTTGTTCCGCAAGATGTGCTATTGTTTGGCGGAACTATAAAAGAAAATATTGCCTATGGCAAACCCAATGCCACCCAGGCCAACATTGAAGATGCTGCCCGCAAAGCAAATGCCCATGATTTTATAATGAGCTTTCCTGAAGCATATGAAACGGTGGTAGGGGAGCGGGGTGTTAAATTATCGGGCGGACAAAGACAACGTATTGCCATTGCCCGCGCCATTTTAAAAGACCCGGTTATATTAGTGTTGGATGAAGCCACCAGTTCACTCGACTCTGCATCGGAATCGTTGGTTCAGGAAGCACTGGAAAATTTGATGAAAAATCGCACCTCATTTGTTATTGCACACCGGTTGTCGACCATTCGTAATGCCGATAAGATCATTGTGCTCGACAAAGGCCATGTTGTTGAAAGCGGCACACACCAGGAATTGATAGCCCTGGAAGATGGTTTGTATAAAAGCTTAAACAAATTGCAATTAGAATGGAAGTCGGAGGAGTATTAACAAATGACAGTTAGCTTACAGAAAAGTTGCAAAACATTGTTAGCAAACTTATTAAATCAATATTAATTTTCAGCCCAAGCAAACGTGTTGAGCTGTTTCATCGTCTAGTTAGCCTACACCGGGTAAAAATTCAAAAAACCGGTGTTTAAAAAACAATTATAACTGTGGTGATGAAACCTGTATTAGCTCTGTTATTAGTAACACTATTTGCAACATCCGTAAGTGCCCAGGAAAACGCTCCGAGAAACAAACCAGCTGCCGCCGGCACTGGTAAACTATTTGGAAGGATCGTTGATGCCAAGAACAATAAAGGCATCGATGCCGCTTCTGTACAATTATTTCAAAAGAAAACAGATGTTTTGGCCGGAGGCATGCTTACCAAAGCCAACGGCGATTTCGATATCAGCAATATTTCAACAACCGATACATTCCGCCTGGTAGCCACGGCTATTGGTTATGCAAAACAGGAATTGATAATAACATTCGATAAACAAGCCAAAGGCGGCGCCCCTGTTGAAAAAGACCTGGGCAATATTAAATTAGCTGCCGAATCGCAATACCTGGGCGCCGTAACAGTGGTTGCTCAAAAACCGGCCCTGCAAATGGGCATCGATCGTAAAACTTTTGATGTTGAAAAGAACCTGGCTTCGGCAGGGGGTACGGGTATAGATGTAATGCGGAATATTCCGTCTGTTACCGTTGATGTTGATGGCAATGTACTGTTGCGCAACAACTCACCCCAGATCTTTGTAGATGGCCGCCCTACTATACTTACGCTCGATCAAATTCCGGCCGACAATATTGAAAGGGTAGAACTTATTACCAACCCATCGGCAAAATTTGATGCGGCCAGCACCGGCGGTATCATTAATGTTGTGTTGAAGAAAAATAAAAAGCTTGGATTGAACGGTCTTGTTTCGGCCGGCATTGGTTCACCGGAAATTTATAATGGTAATCTGGCGCTCAATTTACGCCAGGGCAAGTTCAACTTTTTTGTAAATGGAAATTACAACCAGTCTGGCGGACGGGCAAAATCAGAAACCTACCGAATAAACAAAGAAAATGGTAATGTCGAGAATTACTTTAACCAATTTGCTTTTACCGATCGCAGCCGTAAATTCCATGGCGTTCGTTTTGGAATGGATTTCTTTTTAGACAATCGCAACACGTTTACACTTACACAAAATTTTAACGCAGGTAAATTCGGTAGCGATGAAGAGCAAAACCAGGAATACCTCGATATAAATAAACAAGCCGAACATTTTGGTCTTCGTACTTCGGGCAGCCAGGGCCAAAACCAACGCAGCAGCACACAATTTATGTTCAAGCATAATTTTGTTGAAAGCGGAAAATCAATAAGCGCCGATATCAATTACAACCACGGTACCAATAGCGACAATACAAATATTCTCAACACCTATGCTTTCCCCAACGGCAGCATGTATGCCAATGATAGCCGCGTGCATAATAGCGGATCGGGCCGTAACAACCAGGTTACCTTTCAGGTTGATTATGTTGACCCTAATGGCGAAAACGACAAACTGGAAACAGGGGTGCGCACTTATATCAATGATTTTAACAGCACCTTTAACGCCTTTTCGGTAAACAATGGCAGCGAAATAAAATTACCGCTGAGCAACAATTACAAATACCGCGAAATGGTGAATGCTGCCTATGTAACCTACACCGGTAAATTATTAGGCATAGGTTACCAGGCCGGTTTGCGTGCCGAGCATTCAAAATTCGATGGCGAACTGGTTGACAGCGCCCGCAAATTTGGTTACCAGTTTCCCAAACAATTAGATAATATATTCGACGCGTTATTCCCCAGCTTATATTTAAGCAAATCGGTTGGCGAAGGACAGGAATTACAACTGAACTACAGCCGCCGCATTCGCAGGCCCGATTTTTGGCAAATGAACCCGTTTGTTGATATCAACGATCCGTTGAACATTCGGCAGGGTAACCCGGCATTACGTCCTGAGTTCACCAATTCGTTTGAATTCAACTATAATAAAACCTATACAACCGGCAGCTTTTTAGGTGTAATTTATTTCCGCAATACCGAAGGCGATATTACCCGTTATAGCGATACCATTACGGCAGCCCAATATCAACAGTTGAATAATGCAGCCATTGATCCCAGCGCTATACTGAATACATTCGTGAATGCGAAGTATCAGAACAGATGGGGTTCAGAACTTACCTTGCAACAAAAAGTAGGAAAGAACCTCGATATTACGCCAACCATCGATGTGCAATACAAAAAGGTAGTTAGTACTGTAAACAATGTAGACCTCAGCAATGAAGGTTTTAATTATGAAGCAAAACTGATCATCAATTACCGGGTGGTGGCAAAACCTGCGTTCTGGAACAAATGGAGCTTTCAGGCAACCGGGGGTTACGAATCGCCCGAGGTAATTCCACAAGGTAAACGTAAGGAAATGTATGGTATCGATTTAGGATTGCGAAAAGAGTTCCTTAAAAACAAAGCCACATTTACCTTTAACGTAAACGACGTGTTCAACTCAAGAAAACGTGGTACCATAAACGATACGGAGAATTTTTACCAGGATTCATACCGACGCTGGGACGTGCGCAGCTTCAGAGCTACGTTCACCTACAAATTCGGCAAAACAGATTTCCAGTTGTTTAAGAAGAATGGTGGTGGAAGAGAGGAAAATGAAGACAGGGATTAAGATGAAATGAAGAATGAGAAATGAAAAATGAGGAATGAAAAAGTAAAATGCTAATGTATTTCACTTTTTCATTTCTCATTTCTAATTTTTAATTTCTAATTTCCCATTAGGGGGTTGGTGTGTTCGGTACAAAATCCACGTACATATACTTAAAATTAATGACCATCTCTTTGAACTGGTTCATTATATCCTGCCCAAAATTGCCGTAGTACAATTTGTCCTTGGGGGTAGTGCTGGTTGTTTTTACCGAAACATCTTTTATAAGTGCCGGCTGCCCTGCCACATTAATTTCAACTGTCTGCAACCTGTAAGCTTTTGTTTTTGTGATACCACCGGCGCCGCCGATCTGCATATCCATCGATTTACCGGCCGTATCGATCAGTTTTTTATATTGATGATAAAATGGTTCGTTTAAAAAGGTGAACTGGGCGCCGGTATCAAAAGTAAATGCAAGCGTATCGGTATTGTAAGCCACCGTAATAACCGGTAATAATTCATCAACACCAAAATTGCGAATATTACGATCTACAGCCGTTTGTGGAATGGTCATGGTACCCCCAGACTCTGCGGCCTTTCTGTTATTTTTACTGATGCGCACTTCCTGTAATTGCTCAATAATGGGAAAACCAATAATTCCTTTTATAGTATAAACGCCCCGGGCAAAAGAAAGCGCGCTATCGGGAAACACCATAAACACTGCATTTTTAACGCTGATATTGCCCAGTTTTAATTCATCGGCAATACCCAAACTGGCATGCACCTGCAAACCGGTAATGGCCCTTACTTTAAATTTCACATTCAGCATGCGCAGGTTCGACTTACGTGCATATGATTCCGTTATAACCGATAAATTTGCGCCGGTATCGAAAACAAAATAATAGGTGCTGTCGGCAAAACTTACCGGAATGTTCATTAGTCCGGCCAGGTCGCCACGATAGGCGATTTGGGTTTCACTATCGATGGTCGTTGTTTGTGGCGGCACATTTTGCAGGCCTTTCCAAATAAGATCAGAGTTACGTACATCGTCGCGTTCTTCGCTGGTCAATGCATGTTTATACTTACGAAGCAACAGCTGGGTGGTTATATGAGCATCCTGATATTGGTACAGCTTAACGTGATTATCGATCTTTTTCATCAGCAGGTTGCCGATCTGGTTATCGGTCAGTTGCTTTTTGTATTTTTCCAACAAAAGCGAAATTTCTTCATTGGATGTAGTAAGATCGTGAAAAAAATTATGTAAAAATACCTGGTAATACAGTTTTTTAAAGACAGGTAAATTGGCGTATGTACTGCTTTCCAGCTCACGTTTCAACTCAAAAAAATGGCGGCGGTTCAGCAAACTATCAAGCCTGTTGGTATCAGCAGCATGTAAAACAGAGCCTATAAACAAACAGATCAGGAATACAATTATTCGCATAATTCCAAAGTTAAGGGGAAAAAATTCCAAGCACCAAGCTCCAAGCTCCAAATAAAACCCAAATTCCAAATTCCAAAGAAATGCAGCTAAAACAGGAATTGGCCTTTGAAGGTTATCGGGATTTATTTGGATCTTGAGATTTGGGATTTGGGTTTTCTTTTTTGGATCTTGGGATTTGAGATTTGTTATTTTTGCTACGTTATGATAAAAAGTGAATTGATCAACGAACTTATACGCACCCGCAGAAGTGTGTTTACGCAGCAATTTGAGCCGGGAAAAGTAATTCCCGATGCCATCATTTGGCAAGCCCTTGAGAACGCCAATTGGGCGCCCAACCATAAATTCACAGAACCCTGGCGCTTTACCGTTTTTACAGGAAACGGATTACAAAAGCTGGCCGAGCAACAGGCTGACATCTATAAAAAATATGCCGGCGCCAAATTCAAACAAAACAAATATGAACAAATGCTGGTAACGCCGCAGCAGTGTTCGCACGTTATAGCCATTGGCTGTAAAAGGCATGCCGACCAGCTTCCGGAAATGGAAGAAATTGCAGCGGTAGCCTGCGCTGTGCAGAATATTTACCTCACGGTTTCGGCATACGATGAAATTGGCGGTTATTGGAGCACCGGCGGCATTACGTTTATTGAAGAAGCCAAACCGCTGTTTGATCTGGGGCCCGATGACAAGCTGATGGGATTCTTTTACCTGGGTTATGTTAAAGTGCCATCTGTTTCGGGTAAACGAAAACCGGTTCAGGAAAAAGTTAACTGGGTTAGCTAAAGCTATGTTGCCAGAATGAGCAAAAATTTAAAATCCCCGACGGTATCGCCGGGGATTTTTTTATGAATTTTCACTTAAAATTGACAGGAGAGTGATCAACGGAAATTTTTGAACCGTTTATTGCTACTTTGGCTTAACCAGATAAAAATTACCGGTATAAGCAGGATCAAAATCAGGGAAATTAAACCAAGCATAGGCTGAATTTTACAAGGATTTGGACTGCTTATTAAACGCATAAAGCCTTTATTTTAGTATAAGTAGTTTCCCTATACCAGCTAAATATGAACTAAAATCCATTAACTTGATCAGCATCATGTTCCCGAATTTCCCAAAGTTGGTCAAAACAACACGGTTATCGCCAAAATAACACACTTGTAAAAAAAATATATTTAAAAAAGTGGATAAAGAAATATATATTGTTTAAGAGAAACAGATTCGTGCCAGACCTTCTTCATTTCTTTCTTTTTAAGGGTCATAAAGCCCAAGCCCGCAGAAAATGTTTGCCAATATTTAAATGAATGATTGCTTTTTGCCAACCGTGGATCAGGGATAACACTGTTAACCTTTCATAATTGCTTTAATGCCGGCGTTACGTGCTTTCAAACGACTATGACGTTAATGAAACTTCTTCATTAAGGCGGAGATAACTAAAACAACAAAGTATAGTTGCTGAAAAAAGATTGGCACTTGCTGTAGCATTTTTGGTGCTGCAAAAGTGTTCCTGTTGGAACTTATGATCCTTCGGGCAGGGGAATTATTTTGACTCACTGATCTTAAAATAAAACAACATGAATTACTTATCACGGATAACAACGATCCTAAGAATTGTTACTTTGTTTCTCCTCTGTTTCAATGCTCATAAATCGGCTATTGCCCAAAAAACGGATATAAAGGGTGATGCAATTTATTTGATGGAAGAAAACAGCGAAAGAGATGTCATTAAAATCGGCTTTATAAATAAGCTGGATGGCAGCAAATACTTCATTAACGCGAAAGTAATGAAACATGGACCGTTTAGTTATATAAAAATAGGAGGCGAATCGTACTATTTAGATTGCGATGCGTCACCAACCATGGAAAGTGATATTTGTAATGACCTCAGAAAAATTAAACCCGATACTACAGCCAAATCTGACGAGCCGCTTATAAAAGGCATAACAATTGCGCTATTACTCGACCCTAAAGGCGATGTTGTAACCTCTGGTATTGCCATGAGCGCCAACGATCCTTACTACGACAATAAAACATTGCAGCTGCTGAAAAAGTACAACAACGATAAAAATGTACCGGCCAGCCTGCGCGGCCGACCGATCTCTTATTTACTGAGGATCTCAACTGTGTTTAACCAGGGCAAATGCCAGGTTCTGAGAAGTTATTAAACCAGATCCACATGTTTACAGGTTTTTCCTAATTGCAATTTATAATTAATATTATGTTAAATAGGCTCTTTAAGAGAAATCCCGCCTCAACCGGCGGGATTTCTCTTTTAAAACATTCCCGGCTAATACTCCACATGATAATCCTTCTTGAACGGCTGAGCGCTCCATGCTTTTTTCGAAGTCCAGTCAGCAGGCGCATCAGTCCAGAATTTATGGTTTGCCGGCAAACCCAATGGCAGAAAACCCAGTGTGGCCATATACAAGCTTCCCGTTGACGTGTAATAATCGGCAATCATAGGCTGATGCCCACAAAAGCCCAATACCAGCCAGCCATTGTTATCGAAATTATTGCACTGATCGTACATGCGGTGCATAACAGCCGACAACCCGCACCGCACCTGCGCAGGCACCACTCCTTCGGGCAACTTATCCATTAAAGCAGCTTGCGCCAACGCCTGAAAGGCTGCCGTACGATACGTGATCGAACGGCCAAAAGCCGGGTAACTTCCGTCCGGGGCAATAAAACGTTCCAGAAATTCGGCATAACGCACCATCCGGTTAAGGGCGGTTGTATACTCCTCTTCTTTTACCTGTTTTTTATCGAGCAACACCTTTAGAAAGTCAACCAGCATTGGATGAATTACATAACTGTTATAATAATCGAGACTGAAAGATGGTCCATCGCTATACCAGCCATCACCTTCATACCATTCCAGCATCTTACGTTTGGCAAATTCAATTCGTGCGGGATCGGGTTGCTCACCAATGCTCAGCAGGAAAACTTCATTTACACCGGCAAACAGTAACCAATTGTTATATGCACCGGTGCGTGTACGTAAAGTTTTGAATTCTTCGATCACCCGTTGTTTGGTGGTAGCATCCAATGGCTCCCATAAAGCTTTCGGCGCCCGCAAAAAAGCCTGCGCCATATAAGCCGCATCTACAATGGGCTGCTTCTCTATACGGAAGTTGAGATAATCAGGATTGGATGGATCAACTGCATTGGCAATTCCCTTCAATAAAGCGTTTCGTAACAAGGCTCTTAGTTTTCCCTCTTTTGTATCATCATCTGGCAGCGCCAGCCAGGGCGCCACGCCCGCCATGGTGCGGCCCACAGCTTCGAGATAAGTAACTTTTTCAGCATTCAGGCTATACGTGGGCGATTTTTCAACCGGCATATTTTTTTTCAACGTTCCATTGGCCAGGTTCATGATCACCGGCGAAGCCATTTTATATAAAAGTTCACTCCAGTACAAACGGTCCTGCGCCCCGGTTGTTTTCACAGCTTCGGCAGTAACAGTCTTATTTGCAATTGCAGTCTGTACTTTTTTCGCTTGCGCCTCTACCCTTTCTCCTGCACACAACAACACCACAGGTGTAATGAATAATTTTATAGCAGATCTCATAAAAGCTTTTAGTAAATCAAAATTAGTTGACTAATCTTTTTTAGCAAACAATGACTCGCCTTTTAGAAGATGATCATACCGGTTTAATGCTTCGAGGAAATAATAATCCGCATACACCAGCGGCACATCTATCTCTCCATTGTGCGGAATGCTGCCTACACAATGCATAAGAAGGAAATTGCCATTGGTGCCGGGTTTTGCACGGTACACATCACTGCCCAAAGCATGCAGCATTTTGATGGCAACCTCTTTATATTCCCCGCCTTTAGCGCCTGAATAAGTGCTCAACTCCAGTAAAGCGGAAGCAACAATGGCAGCTGCCGAAGCGTCGCGGTAAGGCCGGGTTATTTTCCGGGCATTGGAGTTAACACCTGGTGTGTACCCTTTTTGCCCGGCATTAAAATCCCAGTAAGGCACTTTATCGGCCGGCAGGTTTTTGTGATGGATAAAATAATCGGCCATGCCCTGTGCCGTTTTCAAAAAGCGTGGATCTTTTGTTTCGCGGTACACCATGGTAAAACCATAAATGCCCCAGGCTTGTCCGCGCGACCAGGTAGAATTATCGGCATACCCTTGTGCAGTTTCGCGGCCGGCCACTTTGCCGGTAACGGTATCATAACATACAACATGAAACGAACTATAATCCTTCCGCACCTGGTTCTTCATGGTATTAAGCGCATGGGTAACCGCCACATGCCTGAAAGCCGTATCACCCGTTACTTTTGAAGCAAAGAACAACAGTTCCAGATTCATCATATTATCAATGATCACAGGGAAATTATAGGTTTTATCGCCATGCCATGATCTGAAACTGTTCCAGGATTTAATACAACCTGTAACCGCATTGAACCTGGTGCTGAGGGAACGCGCCGATTGTACCAATATCTTTTTATACGCTTCATCTCCTGTTAATTGAAATGCATTTCCATAACTGCAATACATCATAAAGCCTAGGTCATGATGCCCGGTAAATGTTTTTAGTGGTTCCAGCTGTTCGGTCCACTCCCTGGCCGCTGATCTCATTTCCGTGTCTTTCATGTAATCATAGGCATTCCACAAACTACCGGGAAAGAAACCGGGTGTCCAATCGTACATATTCGTAGTTACCAGGTTACCTGCTTTATTAATGGTACGCGGAAATGAGTTCGGTTTAGACGCCGTTTCCTGTAGCATGAACCTCAACTGTTGACCGGCATAGGTGAAATTTTCCTTTACAAAATCTGTTTCACTGCTTCGTACCGTAAAAGCCAGTAGGAACAATGAAAATATGCCGCTACACAAAACAAAATGCTTCATAAATAAAATTTACTTTTTGGAAAGAGCACCCGTTTGGAAAAACAGGTGCTTTTGTAAAACTATAATTGCTGTATAAGTACTCTTCGAATAAAACCATTATTTCGGCCAGCCGGGATTCTGTTCCAGTGCGGGGTTTCTTTCGATCTCTGCTGAGGGAATTGGCCAGGCATATAAATAATCGCCACCCCAGGTATAAGGTACTGTACTTTGTCCCCATACCTGTTGCACACCACTTCCGCTTTTAAAGGTGCTGCTTTGCCAGGTTTTCCAACGCAATTCATCAAAGTAGTTGATGCCTTCATTTGGAAATTCAACACGACGTTCATTGCGAATGCGTTCTGTCATCTCAGTTTGTCCGCTTACATATGTACCTTTCGTATTATCTGCCTGTTGTAGATTAGGTATGCCGGCCCTTGCCCTAACTTCATTTACCTTACTGATGGCGCCGGGCACATCACCTAATTCATTAAGGGCTTCGGCCCACATCAACAATACATCGGCATAACGGATCAACGGCATATCTATGGGACCGAAGGCACGGTCGAGCAATTCATTGTTATTCTCGCCTACAAACTTGCGATAGAGATAATAAAAGAAAGCCTGCGTATCGGTACGATAATCGAGCGTAGGTGCAGTTTCGGCACGATATGGGAAACGGCTTACCACCGTTTGGTTATTTGCCGTACCGCCCAGCACACCAGAGAAAGAAGAATAAGGCGTAATAACGTTGGCTGCCAACCGCGGATCGCGGTTATCATAAGCGGCTTTGATGCGCGCTTCATTACCTACGGTCAGGTATTTGCTCATATCGGCACCGCGGGCCGCAGCAGCACTCTTTTCCGTTGCAGTAAGATTGTCGCGCAGGAAAAACACCTGCCGGGCTGCCGGTGTCATGCCTGAATAACCAGGCAGCACATCATCCCAGTTAAACTTGCTGCCATCGGCCTTTTCGTACAGATCAACGAGGTTAGGCGATACGAGATAAGTATTCCAGTTAAACCCGAAAGAGGAACGGCCGCCACAATACCATTGCGTGGTAGAGCCCAGTCCGGTTACCCCAATATTCTGGATAGAAAAGATCATTTCTGATGCTTTTTCGTTAGCCTCTTTGAATAACTGGGTATAATTGGGGAACAAGGTAAATCCCTGTTTTCGTACAGAATCAAAATCAGCTGCCGCCTTGCTCCAGTTCTTCGTGTACATGTACACTTTACCGCGCAGCGCAAAAGCAGCGCCACGGGTAGCACGGCCATAATCAGCACCACTGGTATAACGGCTAGGCAGCTCGGGTTCATTAATAGCATCGGTAAGGTCTTTCAACACCACATCCCATACCGCCTGCTCAGAAGATCGTGCCCGCATAAATGAATCGTACCGCACAGGCTCCAGGTAAATGGGAACGCCCTTCCAAACCTGGTTCAATCTAAAATAGAAATAGGCTCGTAAGAATTTCGACTCTGCTATAAACCTTGCTTTTCTTGCAGCAGTTGAAGGCGACTTTAAGGGAATGTTAGTGATGGCATCATTGGCCCTTATAACACCTTCATACAGGTTGCGCCAGTTATTACTGAACAAAGCGTTACCCGGTGTTATTGTTCCCTGCAACATCGCTTCTGCATCGCGGGTTTGACCAGTAAAAGCAAAACGGTCGTATTGATAGATCTCCAGCCCCGATGCGCCACCGGTTTGGTTGCCAAGGCGCAGGGCATTATAAATTCCATTCACACCTACTTCGGTAAGATTGTCGGTACCCCACATGGTTTCAGCAGGCTGCTGGTCGTAAGGCTTTGTATCGAGCAGGTCTTTTTTGCAGCTTACCAAACTCAATACCAGCACAGCATTGATCCAGATAAACTTTTTCATATTCCAATGCATTTTGATAATGTTAGAAAGTAAGATTTACGCCAAAATTGTATTGCCGCATGGTGGGATAACCTACACCGCTACCTGTTTCCGGATCTAGCCCCGGAAAAGAAGTGATCAGTAACAGGTTTTCACCGGAGAAGTATACCCGCGCCCTTTGCAGAAATGCTTTTTTGGTGAGGGCTTCCGGCAGGTTATATCCCAGCTGCAGGTTCTTTAACTTGATCCAGCTGGCATTGTACAACCAGAAATCACTGGTAACAGCGCGGTTTTGGGGATCGCTGGTTTTTAAGCGGGTGTATTTGCCGTTTATATTGGTACGCGCATCATCTGGTGCTGCAGGATCGTAGAAATAGTGATCATCTGCATACAGGGTTGCAAACGCATTACCATTGGTTGCAAAAGAATTGTTGTAGTTGTCGGCATTCCAGTAGAACTTATGCCCGGCCGCACCTGTCCAGATCATTGAAAGATCAAACTGGCGCCAGCTCAGCTCGGCATTCATTCCAAAAACATATTTGGGCAAAGAAGAAGTTCCCGTGAAATAACGATCGAAAGAGTTGCCATAATCGCCATCACCGTTCAGGTCGGCATAAATAAGATCGCCATACCAGATAGCCGTTTTGCTAACATTATTGGATGGCCGTAAAGGATGGCCGGCTGCGATCATGGCCTTTGCCCAGTCGAGGTCTTCTGTTGTGCGGATCATTCCATCGCGTGGACCTCCGTTTACATTCACACTACCGTCGGCATTATTATAACTGCCAGAACCTTTGTATACCTGGTACAAATAATATTCATCGATCTTATGGCCTTCCACCCGGCGGGTTTCGGCACCAGTGGAAACGGCTCCCAGATTGCTTTGGTATATATCGTTGCCACCGGCATCTTTCGCCCAACCTTCTTTCAGGGCGCCTTTAAATTTAGTGACCTCATTCACATTGTATGCAACATTACCACCCACACTGAAATTGAATTCACCGATCTTGTTGCGGTAACCCAGGTTCAGCTCAATGCCTTTGTTGGTTACTTCTGCTCCGTTCACTGTTGGGGCCGATGCAATTCCCGCTGTAAGCGATACGGGTGGAACATTCAGGATATCGGAGGTAACACGTTTATAGAAGTTTAACTCAAAGAACAGTTTGTTGTTCAATACAGAACCTTCAATGCCAAGATCAGTATTGGTAGAAGTTTCCCAAAGCAGATCGGGATTGGCATAGCTGCCAACGGCCAAACCGGCTACCTGGGTATTGTTGAAAGAATACAAACGGGTAACATACCCATTCTGCCAGTCATAATTGCCGCTTGCATTATTCCCCAATTGTCCCCAGGAAGCACGCAACTTCAGGTTGGTGAGCCAGCTACGGGTATACTCCATAAAGTGCTCTTCTGAAATACGCCAGCCGGCAGATACAGACGGGAACAAACCCCAGCGGGTATCGGGCGAAAAGCGGGAAACGCCATCATACCGCAGGTTGCCTTCCAACAGGTATTTACCCTTGTAGGCATAGTTCACACGGCCAAACCACGAACGGATGGCATAATCTGATTCACCACCGTTAATGGTTGTGGGTGTTAGCACCGCACCGGGCGTTGTAAGATTATAATCGATCAATCCCGTTTTAGTAGCGTTGAAATTGTACAGGTTGTAATAAAGCTGATTGTAACCAACCAGCGCCCCCAGGTCATGATCGCCCAGCTGTGTATTATAGCGCAACACATTGTCGAAGGTTAGCTGACGGTTCTTATCAAAGCTGTAATACGTAGTTGAATTGGCCAGTGAAGGCAGGCCCGTCTTCAACTGATCGGTAGCAAAATCATAACGCAGGCTCACATCGGGATTGTTATGCGAATTAGTTTCATTCTGACGCACCTGGTAGTTGACCTTGCTTTCAAGGCTCAGTCCTTTTATAATATGGAGCGTTGCATAAAGGGTAGTATTGAAACGGGTGGTTTCATCATCACCCAGGGTATTATTTAAAAAAGCAAGCACATTGTTTGCGGTACCCGATTCACCGGGTGCAGAAGGAAAACCATAACGGCCATTCCAGTAAGGTACAATACCCGGCGTTGACTGACGCAGAAAGTTGAATGCACTGGATGTATTGCCCATTTCAAAATTCTGCACCGAACCAAAAGTTTGTGTACCCAGCGTGAGGAATTTATTCACGCGCGCATCGAGGTTGGCCCTGAACTGATAACGTTTGGTACCTGAGTTTGCAATGGTTCCTTCATTATCGAGGTAACCTATAGAAACAAGATAACCCACCTTATCGGACCCGCCATTAATAGAGATGGTATGGTTTTGCAGCAACCGGTTGCTAAACAACTCGCCGGCCTGGTCAACGTTGGGGTAAGCAATATAGTTAGGAACGCCGATGGCATTTAATTCATTTGGTATTTTGCCGGCCGAGTCCCACACATTGATAGTTGCCTGGCTAAAAGGAGCTGCCTGGGATACATTGGTATGCGCCTCGTTCATCAAACGCATGTGCCGGGCATAATTAGTAACAAACTCCGGTTTTCTCATCGGCTGCGTCATTGATACATTGCCGCTATAATTTACGATCAGCTTATTTTTCTGGCCTTTTTTGGTAGTGATAAGTATTACGCCATTCGCGGCCAGGGTACCATAGATTGATGCAGACGCCGCATCTTTTAACACAGTTACACTTTCAATATCGAGCGGGTTCACCGCATCCATTACACCAATGATGCCATCCACCACCACCAACGGTGAATTGTTGCTGCTCATAGTTCCTGTACCACGCACGTGGATGGTAGCGCCATCGCTGCGCGGATCGCCAGAGCCCTGCATAACAGATACCCCCGGCATTAAACCCGATAAGGCAGAAGATACATTGGTAATTGGCCGGTCGTCTAATTGTTTGGCCGAAACAGTGGTAACGGCACCAGTAAGGTTCGACCGTTTTTGCGTGGCATAACCCACAACCACTACATCATTCAATGCATCTCTTTTAGATCTTAAAGTAATTGAAAAATTGGCCTGTTGCCCCACAGGCTGTTCAGCCGTTTCAAAACCAACACCAGAAAAAATAAGAACATCACCAGAAGCGGCATTCAACGAAAACTTACCGGCATTATCGGTGCTTATTCCACCATTTCCATTTTTTAGAGATACTGAAACACCGGGCAGCGGTTTACCCGATTCATCTGTTACCACACCGGTAACAGGTTTGGCCTGAGCGAGTACAAAGGCAGGGAAAAGCAGAACAACCAACAGCCCCCATAAAAACTTGCCGGGGAGCCTGGCGCAATCAATTTTCAGCAGCATAAACAGTTGTTTTAAATAAATAAAATGGTCGAACCGATGCTGCTTATGGCGAAGCATAGTACAGTTAATTCAGGTAGCAGCATCGTTATGATTGCAATATGCACCTGCCTGCTTGTGGGCCGGGGTGAGAATCCTAAAAGAATGGGGGGAATTTCTTAAATGCAGTTCAATCAGTTGATTACCAATAAACGTTTTTTACTTTGAATTGATTACTCCCCCTACCTTTACAGTACCATACAATGGGGGTATGATGGTTGAAACTGCTTGTCGTCGGAATGTAAAACTTGTTGCGTTAAAAAGAACTGCCGGGTTACTGCTTTGGCTGGCTTGTTGTTTAACAGGCGCTGGTCAGCAGTTAACCTTCAATCGGCTTACTGTTGAAAATGGTTTGCTTAGCAACTCCGTTTTGTCCATAGCACAGGACCGCCAGAGCTTTCTTTGGTTCGGCACATCAATTGGCCTTGCCCGCTACGATGGCGCCCGTTTTAAAGTGTACCTCCCTTCCAGTAATATCACCTCCCTTTATTGCGATAAAGCCAACAATTTGTGGGCAGGTACCTCCGGCGGCCTCGATCATTACAATGTTCAAAAAGACGCATTTGAAAAGATCTGGATCAATGGCAAACGCATAGGAAATATTCATTGCATTTACGAGGATAAAAAAGGCCGGCTGTGGATCGGCAGCATCAATGGCCTGCACCTGCTTACCGACCCGGTTAAAAAAACTTTTCAGTCGTTTTACGCCGGCGTCAACGGCAACAGCATCGCCGGTAATGTTGTAAGGTCTGTTATCGAAGACAAAGCCGGCAACCTGTGGGTAGGTACCAACAACGGACTAACCAAAATGCAATGGGTGAACGGGCAAGTCAAATACTCCACCTTCCGTAACCAACCCGGTAATGCAAACAGCCTGATCGCTAATTATATAACCAGTATTGCCGAAGATACCTTGCACAACCTGTGGATTGGAACGCAGCACGATGGCATTAGTTTTTACAACCCAGCCACCAATACGTTTACCAACTACACACATACCAACAATCAATGGGGTATAATTAATAATAATATTCGCAAGGTCCTTAGCACCAGCCGCGGACAAATATGGGTAGGCACACAGGAAGGGTTAAGTATCATTGATCCGCAAACAAAAGCCATTCAATCTTACCAGCATGAAGCCGCCAACCCCAAAAGCCTGAGCCAGAATTCTATTTATAGTATGCTGGAAGACGCCAATGGTTCCCTTTGGGTAGGCACTTATTTTGGCGGTGTTAACAGCACTTACTCTTACAACACGCCATTTCAAACCATACAGAACAAACAAAGCACCGCAAGCCTTAGCAATAATGTGGTGAGCAGCATTGTGGAAGACCGGCAGCATAATCTATGGATGGGCACCGAAGGCGGCGGCCTCAACTATTACGATAGAAGTAATGGCAGCTTCACCGCCTATAAAAACAAATTGAACGATGCCGGCAGCCTGGGCTCCAACCTGGTAAAAGTTGTGTACCTCGATAAAGACGACAATCCCTGGTGCGGCACCCATGGCGGTGGCCTGAACGTCTACGACCGAAACGAAAAAACATTCAAACGGTACTTATATAAAGAAAACGATCCGGCAACACTCTCGGCCGAATTCATTTCCATTACCGAAGATCCGCAACACCGGCTTTGGATCGTAAGTCAGCAGGGCATTTCCATATTTCAGCGCAATGGCACCAAACTGGAATCAACCGATCAACGATCGATGCTTCCTTCCCTACCCGGTTTTGCTACTACTGTGTACACCGACCGCGCCGGCAATGTGTGGGTTGGCGGTGCGGCCGGCTTATATAAAATAACCGGTAACACGGTGCTGAAAGTAGATACCCACTATAATGTGAATTGCATACGGGAAGATAACCAGGGGAATTTATGGTTGGGATTGAACTTTGGCGGGCTTGCAAAATACAACCCCAATAACAATAGTTATACCCGCTATGGAAATAAGGATGTGTTAGCCAATATAAACGTAGTAGGCATACTTGACGACGAACAGGGCAATTTTTGGTTAAGCAGTAACAGGGGATTGATAAGGTATAATCCGGCGCGCAACAGCGCACAAACCTATACCATGAGCGATGGCCTTGCCGGTAACGAATTCAACAATAATTCTTATTACAAAGACAGCCGAGGAGAAATGTACTTCGGTGGCTTTAATGGCATCACCCATTTTTACCCCGCAGGTATTGAAACCAATAATTACACCGCGCCTGTTGTGTTCACCGGGCTCAAACTATTTAATAATTATATAGGCATCAACGATGACAACAAAATACTAAATGAAAATATAACCCTTTCGCCCGGTCTCACCTTCCGTTACAACCAGGATGTGTTCACCATTGAATTTGCCTTGCTCAATTATATCAAAAGCAGCAAGAATAAATATTCATACAAGCTTGAAGGGTTTGATAAAGGCTGGAATGAGGTAACCAACAATACCGCCACCTATACCAATCTGCCATCGGGCAATTATATCTTCTACGTCAAAGGCGCCAATAACGATGGCATCTGGAGCGCACCCGCCCGCATTGCTATTAAAGTACTGCCGCCATTCTGGCTTACCTGGTGGGCCTACTGTATTTATATTTTGGTGCTGGCAGGCATTCTGTTCCTTGTACTACGCTATTTTTTCCTGCGCGCCCTGCTTAAAAAAGAAGACGAACTGCATCAGGTAAAACTTAATTTCTTTACCAATGTATCGCACGAAATACGCACCCACCTCACGCTGATCATGGCGCCTGTTGAAAAAATGCTCGACAACAAACAGCACGACACATTGGTACAACAACAGCTAAGTCAGGTAAAACAGAATGCCGACCGCCTGTTGAAACTGGTAAGCGAGCTCATGGATTTTCGCAAGGCCGAAACAGATCATTTGCAGCTTCACATTGGCCGCTATAACCTGGTGCCCTTTCTGCAGGATATTTATGTAAGCTTTAGGGAAACATCACTAGCCAAAGAGATCAACATGTCATTTATTCATAATGCAGAAGAAATGTATCTGTATTACGATAAAGAGCAGTTGGAAAAAGTTTTCTTTAACCTGCTTGCCAATGCGTTGAAGTTTACCCCGGCAGGCGGAAGGGTTGTTTTAATGGCCGAACAGAAAGACAATAAGATCACAGTAACGGTTACCGACAATGGCCGGGGTATTGCACCGCAATACATAGACAAATTATTCACGAATTTCTTTCAGGTGGCCGATCATGGACTGCAAAATACGGGGTATGGTATTGGCCTGGCATTATCGAAAAATATTATAGCTCTGCACCGGGGCAGTATTAGTGTGGAAAGCGAACCAGCAACTGATAACAGGGAAGGCAAAACGGTATTTACCGTGAGCCTTAAACAAGGTAACAGTCATTTTGCAACTGCCAATATGCTTGCTGTTCCTATGGATAAAGCGCCTATACAGCCAGAGAAAATAAAGCCAGGTAGCATAACCATTTCAACCCCTGCTTTGGCGCAGGCAGAACCTGTAGATAAAAACTTTACCATTCTGCTGGCAGAAGACAATGATGAGTTGCGTCTCCTCATAAAAGAAACATTTGTGCAGCAATACCATATTCTTGAATGCCAAAATGGATCACAGGCCTGGGAAACGGCTATTGTTGAAATTCCCGACCTCATCATTAGTGATGTGATGATGCCGGAAATGGATGGTTTTACTTTATGCGAAAAATTAAAAACAGATCAAAGGACAAGCCATATACCGGTTATTTTACTAACGGCCAAAAGCACCCAGAGCGATCAGGTGAGCGGACTGGAAACAGGTGCAGATCTCTATCTTACCAAACCATTCAGCACCCGCATTCTTGAACTCAATGTGCGCAACCTGCTGGCTTCCCGCGAAAAACTTCGCCAAAGATTTTCCAGCCAGATCGTTGCCCCTTCCCTGCCCCATAATACAACCAGTGAAACGTTTACTGAAAATGTTTCCAATACCGTTGATGCCGCGTTCTTGCAAAAAGTATTAGCGATTATTGACGAGCATATGGACAACCCTGATTTTGGCGTGGAAATGCTTTCGAGGAAAATTGCCATGAGCGCACCTGTGCTATACAAGAAAATAAAAGCGGTGACCGATATGTCGGTGAATGAATTTGTAAAATCCATTCGCCTTAAAAAGGCAGCGCAGCTATTATTGAAAAAGCAAATGACGGTGTATGAAGTGGCCTATGCCGTAGGCTATAGTGACCGCAAATATTTTAGCCGGGAATTTAAAAAGCAGTTTGGCAAAACACCCAGTGAATATACAGGCGAAGAAATAAAGTAAAAACGCTTCTAGCCTTTTCGTGACTGCGTTCTGTAGATGCCTATCTGGGTTAGCAACACGCCAAGCCCCAGCAACAGGCTTGTAATAGAACAGAACCTGCCCACAAGGTTGTATTGAAAATAAAAAGCAACAACGGAAGTTACCAGTAAAAGCGGCATTCCCTTCCAGGCGGCCGGCAATAAAATGCCCATTAATTTTATCAAATGTTTTGTACCTGGTTTCTCCTCATCCAGCATTCCGGGAGTGCCCATAACGCTGATGAACATGAAAAAATACCCAATTACATTAAAGGAAAGATACAGCAGAATGTTTGCCTTGAATAAATGCATTCTTAACTTATAAATGAATACGCAAATTGTTTTTTTGACGTTATCTTCAACGCAAAAAGAGTTATATATCGTATCCATGGAAAAAATAGAAATAATCAGGCAATTTATAGCCGATGAAGATATTGCACTGGCGCAAAACGAACAGGGCGGTTTTTACCCCAGCAACCACCATCACCTGAGCGGTGCCATAAAAAAACTGCCAAAAGAAATATCCGACGACGAAGTGGTTATGCTCTACTTCCATTTATTGCGTTTGGGTAGCCGGCTTAAACCGGTAGATGAAAAACAATTTCTGCTGCAACAACGGGCGTTTGAAAAATTGCTGCCAATAATAGATCTGGGTTATCCCCGAAATATGTTTTCCAAATTTGAAATGGCATTTTTGTTTGATGCTATTGCGGAAGAAGATACAGCCCGTGTGTTTCAAACCGGGTATGCTGAGTACCTTCAATACCATGAAGTGATACTGCAATGCAATAAATACACAAATTTGCCGGGTATGCGCGGTAAACCCGACAAATTTCTACCCTATGCGCAAAAGGACGGAATTGTCGCCAGGATCATTCACACCCTGCACCGGATGCAATTCCTGCATCATGGTCCATTAACAAGTAACGCAACTTTCTGGGGATTTTTGTTTATACTGATGTTGAATAAAGGAACAAATGCGTTGAGTACGCTGGCAACATTTGCCGATGTTAAAACAGACGTACCAGAAAAAAGAAGTAATATCTGGATATTGGGCTCCTTTCTTAAAGACCGTAAGAAAGATAATGAGCTCCAGGCTTTACTACAAAATTTATATACCTGGTACCCCAGGGAATGGATTGATGAATATCATTAATAAAAAAGACCCCGCTATAAGGCGGGATCTTTTTTTGTTATAACAACATCCAAACTCGCTTTGCCGGCCCCTGTTATGATCAATGATACCAACAGGCCAATAGCCAGCAAATGGTATTCGAACCCCTCGCCTTTTTGAGCGCCAAACCAGTTCATAAAAAAGCCGAACTCTAAATGCGCAGTAACGATCATGCCTATGAAAAGAATAATTTGTGCAATAGCAACCAGCCGGGTAAACAACCCAAACACAATAAATAAACTGCCGAAAAATTCAAGAAATATAACCAGGAAAGCGATTGGCGATGGTAAACCCGCATCGGTAGTAAGATGGTGCATGGTAGGCGTAAAACCATAACCGCCAAAGAAACCCAGTAATTTTTGGGCGCCGTGCGGCCATAATACAATGGCAAATACTATTCTTAAGATCAAGGGTGAAAGCTGCGGCTCTGTAACTGCAAGCCGTTGAATAAATGTTCTCATTTGTATAAATTATTTACGGGAACAAAGTTGAGAACCAGCAGCCCGCAGCCCAATAAGCTAGCTTAAGAAATAAACTTGTACTAGGTTAAGAAGTTTATTTATGCATACGCGCCTTCACCTTGCTGAAAAATTCGGGTGTTACACCCAGGTATGAAGCGATCAAATATTGCGGCACCCTGTTTTGCAATTGCGGATATTTTTTTATAAAACGCAAATAGCGCTCTTCTACTTTGGTGCTTAACACATTCAGTAGCCGCTCTTCCTGCGCCATAATAGCATTCTGATATAATATTCTGAAGAAGTTGTTGAGTAAGGGTATTTTAACCAGCAGTTTATCCAGCACCTGTTTTGAAATGATCAACAGGTCGCTGTCTTCCAGTGCTTCAATATGATATCTTGCTTCCTGTCCCGTTAAAAAGCCGGGCAGGTCTGTTGTCCACCAACCTTCGGGAGCAAACAGTAAGGTATGCTGAATACCGTTGTCGTCTATATAATATTGAACCAGGCAGCCGCTGACAACAAAGTGATCATAAATAACAATGTCAGGCGGTTGCACCACTACCTGGTTCCGCCTGACTTTTTTATACCTGAATGAGGTGGTTATTAGTTCTTCTTCTTCAGGAGTAAGGTTAACATGTTTCCGTATCTCTTGTAGCAGCGCAGCATGCATAATGTTCAATAGCGTTTTCTGTGCTAAAGATACCCTATTTCTTTACACCGGTCAACCTATACAAACCAGCGCCATGTTTATTGATGTTCACTGAAAATTTATTGTCAAAAACGCCCAGTTGTTTACCGTTCCACATGTCCTGCGCCCGGGCCGATCTTAAACCCAGATCCGTCAGATCGATCTTTATAGTTGTAGCAGCTGGTGGTTCGGGCCCCGAAGGTTGTTCGGTAAATACCAGGAAGCGAACGGTGGCGCCTGCATTTTGATCGGCGCCGGCTTTATCGAGGCCGGCTGTTGCAGTGAACCGGTCTACCCCTTCAGGAAGATCATATTCAATCACTGAATTGGCATGTACCCCAAGCCCCTGCTCATATTTCTTACCATCAACGATCAAATCGCCACCCGATACTGATTTATTAACCCGTGCTTTGCCCCAGCCAGAGCTTGCTTTTACCCATTTTAATGAGGTTAGTGAAACGGTATCATTTCCTTTATGTAATACGGGGTTTATCCAGTTGGCATGGTCCCAGTCAGTGTTTTCTACCGCAGAAACTGCCAGGTACAATTTTCGGCTGCCATTCAACTTTATATCTATCGATTCTGAAGACCGCTGTGTGTTCACGATCTCACTTTTCCAAATTGCTTTGCTTTCAATCATTTCTTCGCGGTCTTCACAATTGAAAACGGCTAAGAATTTATCGCCATTGGCGGGGTCTTCGGCTATCCACGCTGCTTGTTTTTCGTTACGGAAAAGCTGTTTGTTATTGATGCTTTTGTTCAATACATACAGCATATTCTTATTGGTAATAAGCGAATCTGTAAAGGCGTCGTTATCGGGGAAGTTTCCACCAAACATCATGGGCGATTTAAAAATGCTCCATAATGTCATTAAGGTGTATTGTTCATCTCTTGTAAAGTTCGTCATTCGTGGGTCGCCTCTTTCGGCACGAATGCCAATGCGGCCCAGCGGTAACATATCGCCATCGGGATAAGCACCGTATGCCCGCCATTTGTTCCAGCGTTCAAATACCTCAAAATGTTCTTTCAGCTGGCGCCAGCTGTCCCAAAAATCACCTACGGTACGCCACATATTGGCATTCTGTTGTACATGTGCAGCATGATCGATGGGCGTTTCACCGGGCGATGTACTTAATACGATCTTACGGCCTGTGCGCTCAATGGCCTTCCTGATCATTTCTACTTCGCCGGTAAAATATATTGGCGACGAAAGGTCATCGACCTTTACAAAATCAAGTCCCCATGAAGCATACAACTCAAAAATAGAATTATAGTATTCCTGAGCGCCGGCTTTATCGGGTAAAATGGTGTACATATCGTGCAGCCAGCGGCATTGGTCGGCAATTGAATGAATGTCAGCTGCGGTGAGTTTGGTGCCTTTTACAGGCAGCTTATTCTTTACAGCAACTACAGGTACGCCCCGCATTATGTGAATACCGAATTTCAATCCCTTTTTATGAAGATAATCGGCCAGGGGTTTAAAGCCTTTGCCCCCGGCGGCAGATGGGAACCTGTTTACAGCTGGTACAAACCGGCCAAAGCTATCGATTGCATAATCAGGATCTTTTTCATTGTAACCATGGGCTTTATCATTGGCCACATACCAGCGGATGTCAACCACTACATAGTTCCAGCCCGCCGACTTCAACCGGCTTGACATATAATCTGCATTGGCTTTAACTTCTGCTTCTGTTACAGTAGGGCCAAAACAATCCCAGCTGTTCCACCCCATTGGCGGTGTGGGCGCCCAACTATGAAAATCGGTTTTACTGCCTGACTGTGCTTGTGAAAGATATACTGCTAAAATGCCAATCGTTACCAATAATGACTTCATGTATGTTGTATTAAATTAGAATATGTAACCTTCCCTGGTGCTGGAAGGAAGTCATCATGTAGCGGCAAATAAAGATAAGCGATGCGAAGATAATAAAAAACGCAGCTTGGAAAAGCTGCGTCAAATTGATTGAAAAATTAAACCCTTAAACCCATGCGCACGATTGTTCAGCGCATGGAGTAAAGGTACTTTCCAACACTCATTTGGGTACCATCATTTAATTAAAACAGAATTAAAATACACTTTATGCAACCTCATCATACATGAATGCGTCCCCCCGGCTGATGTATGGTCATAAAAGAAGAAAGGTGAGCCGCTCATAAAGAGCGACCCACCTTCTATTATTAATTTCGTTTATGCTTCTTAGTGCTTTCTATCGATATTATTATACTTATCAGTATACTTGGTTACACTATCCTGCATTTTCTTAATATCGGCATCGATAGCTTTAACGCCTGCTACATCTTTTTTAGCTTCAGCCTGACGTTTCTTTTGTTCAAGCTGATTTACTTTTTCTTCGTTGATGATGATCAGCAGGTCGAGCGCATTCTTCAGGTTGTCTTTATCTTCCATTTTCAGTTTGCCTTGCGCATCGAGCAGTTCATCTACCTTTACTAAGTAAGGTAAAGCCTGGTCAAATTTTTTGGCAGTTTCAACACGCAATTCCTCTTTCTTCTTCAACTGATCGGGAGTGAGTTTTACATTACCCTGAGGGCGAATGTTCTTGTTCTCGTTGTTGATCTCTACACCCTGGTTATAATAGATCTGACCCAACACCATGTTGGCATTTGCATAATCAGGCTTTTTCTCCAGGGTTTTACCCATTACTTCAATAGCTTTATTAATGAGTTCTTTGGAGTTGGCCGGACGTTTGCTGGCATCCGGATCATAACCGGTTTGGTATAATTCTACACCGTAGTTGAACAGGAACAGGAAGTTATCAGGATTTTCCTTAATAACCTGCTCGTATTTTTTGAACAGGTCATCTTTGTTACCTTTTTCACGAGCCATATCGAGCTCAAAGCCGGTCCAGAACTGATCGGCAGGATATACTTCGCGGCCCAGTGCAGAGAACTTAGAAGCGTTGGCAACATCATCTTTTCTGCGATAATAGTCGGCCAACCACTTATAGATCTCTACAAAACCTTCGCCTTTTGCTTTTGCCTCGGCAATTTTGCCATAATAAACAGCGGCATCATCGGGTTTATTCGCTTTTTCGGCTGAAATACCGGCATACAGGGTTGTAGTGGTATCTAACTTAATGGGAATAATATTCCGGGCGCTCATGAGGTCGAATATAGCCAGTGAATTTTTAAAGTTTACAAAGGCGTCGTTGTAGTTGCTGGCATTATAAAAAGAAGCAGCATCTTTTGAATAACCGGTGTACAGGTCAATCAAAGGAGCATTGTTATCCAGGGTAAGCTGGATATTTCTTTTAGCCGCATCTTTTTCTTTTGATTCCAGGTCGAGGTATGTTTTCATGGCCTCGAAAGCAGTGTTACGGGCATCAGGCACGGTACCTTTCAAAGAAGAATCACCGGCAATAGCGCCATATATTTTTGCTTTTTGATACCATGCGTCGGCACTGGTCTTATTTTTATCAACTGCCAGTACTGCGTCGATCTCTGTTTTAGCTTCTGTCAGTTTTTTCTTTGACAAAAGGTCTTTCGCCTTTTCGATCTTCTGGGCCTGTGACAAGAACCCAACTGCAGCAAGCAATGCTGTCAGAACCATTTTTTTCATCTGAGAATGTATTTATTGTTTTAGCCAAAGTGCTTAATAGAATCCAACTCTATTATTCGTTCTCCGGATTTTCTTCCGCTGCTGGTTCATCACCTTCACCGGAAGCATCAGCACTTGTTTCATTAACATCAGATGCAACTTCACCGCCTTCGGTTGTCTGTGCAACTATATTACCGTCGGCCTGTGCTTCAACTTCTCCATTTTCACCATTTACTTCATCCTCACTATCATCCAGTTGGGTGATGGCGGCAATTTCGTCGCCATCATCGAGACGAATTAATTTAACACCTTGTGTGTTACGGCCCAGTTCGCTAATGCCTCCTGCCGGCATACGAATGGTCATACCGCTTTTACAGGTGATCATCAGGTCTTCTTTTGCAGCCACATCGAGCATACCAACCAGCGAACCGGTCTTTTCAGTAACGTTGAGGGTCTTCACCCCTTTTCCGCCCCGGTTTGTAATTGGATACTCTTCGAGTTGGGTACGTTTTCCGAAGCCTTTTTCGCTCACTACCAACACACTACGAGAGTTGTCTTCTTTTGAGACACATATCATGCCAATAACTGCATCATTTTCATCGTCTACGTCAATTCCCGAAACACCTATGGCTCCACGGCCGGTTGCACGTACTTTTTCTTCAGGGAAGCGAATGGCTCTACCGCTTTTCACGGCCATCATAACTTCACTGTTGCCGGTTGTTAACCTGGCTACCAGCAATTCATCGCCTTCAACAATGGTAATGGCGTTTACACCGGTTTTACGTGGGTTGCTAAAATCTTCCAGTGTCGTTTTCTTTATGATACCTTTTTTGGTACACAATACAATGTTGTGGCCTTTTACAAACTCTTCATCTTCCAGGTCTTTGATATCAATGATCGCTCTGATCTTATCGTCGGGCGGTAATTGGATCAGGTTCTGGATGGCGCGGCCTTTAGCCGTTTTATCGGCTTCGGGTATTTCGTAAACGTTCAACCAGTAACAGCGTCCTTTTTCGGTAAAGAACAGCATGGTGTGGTGCGAAGAAGCTACGAACAGATGCTCGATAAAATCCTCTTCACGGGCTTTACCACCTTTGGCGCCACGGCCGCCGCGGCGTTGTGCGCGGTACTCGGTAGCAGAGGTACGTTTAATGTAACCCAGGTGCGAGATGGTGATCACCACATCTTCTTCCTTAATGAGGTCTTTTATTCGTACTTCGTTATCGAGGTAAGTGATCTCGGTTTTGCGAACATCGCCGAATTTTTCTTTAACCTCGGTCAATTCCGTTTTAATGATATCGTAGCGCATACCTTCATTGCCTAAGATTTCACGCAGGTGACCGATCAGACGCATGAGCTCTTCGAACTCTTCCCTGATCTTATCACGTTCCATTCCGGTTAACCTTTGCAAGCGTAACTCGAGGATGGCCCTTGCCTGAATTTCATCGAGCCCCCAGCCTGCATTGATCAAACTTACACGGGCAATTTCTGGTGTAGCAGAAGCGCGGATCATGGCGATCACTTCATCGAGGTGATCGAGCGCAATGAGATAACCCTGTAAAATGTGGGCTTTCTTTTCCGCTTCGCGCAATTCGAATTGCGTACGGCGCACTACCACTTCATGACGGAACTCCACAAACTCACTGATCATATCTTTTACGTTCAGTGTTCTTGGGCGGCCTTTTGACAAGGCCACGTTGTTGATACCGTATGAAGTTTGTAATTCGGTGAATTTATAAAGCTGGTTGATCACCACGTTGGCAATAGCATCGCGTTTAAGATCTATTACAATACGGGTGCCTTCCTTGGCATTCGATTCGTTGTTTACGTGTGCAATACCTTCGATCACTTTCTCATTTACGAGCTGGCCGATCTTATCGCACAATGCATCGCGGTTAACCTGGTAAGGAACTTCGGTTACAATAATGGTTTCGCGACCGCTTGGTTTGGTGTCGATGGTCAGTTTACCACGCAGCACAACCCTTCCGCGGCCAAAATGCATACCGGCACGAATACCTTCCATACCGTAAATGATACCACCGGTTGGGAAGTCGGGCGCTTTGATATGCACCATCAGTTCATCGATGGTGATCTCGCGGTTATCGATATAGGCAATACAACCGTCAATTACTTCACTGAGGTTATGCGGCATCATGTTGGTAGCCATACCAACCGCAATACCGCTTGAACCGTTCACCAATAAGTTGGGAATACGGGCGGGCAGAATTGTAGGCTCTTTTTCTGAGTCGTCGAAGTTGGGCTGAAAGTCAACGGTATCTTTATCGATATCCATCAACATATATTCAGCTAACCGGTCGAGCCTGGCCTCGGTATAACGCATGGCGGCAGGGCCGTCGCCATCCTGGTTACCGTAGTTACCCTGGCCATCTACAAGGGTATAGCGCATGCTCCATTCCTGTGCCATACGCACCATGGCGTCGTACACGGATGAGTCGCCATGCGGGTGATATTTACCCAACACCTCTCCTACAACACGCGCCGATTTTTTATACGCTCTGTTGTAGTTCAGGCCCAGTTCGTTCATGGCGTAAAGGATACGCCGGTGAACCGGTTTCAAACCATCGCGTACATCGGGCAAGGCACGGCTTACGATCACTGACATAGAGTAATCGATGTACGCCGTTTTCATTTGCTCTTCGATATTTACAGGTATTATACGATTCTCATCGTTTGTTTCCTGTGGTGTGAAGTTTTCTTCCATACTTGTTTTACAGATATGATTTACATCCGTTTAAGTGGTCCTTTGGATGGGTGGCAAAAATACCCTATTTAAGCGTGAAAACCCGTTCTTTGTAAGGGTTTTTTAAGCCTAAATTTTATCCACGAATGTTAAGAAATACAGAAGAAGACCACCAGTTACCAGGTGCCGGTTACCGGGTTAATACAAGTTACAGGTTACAAGGTACAGGTTACAAGTTGCAGGGAAATGCAAAATACAAGTTACCGGTTACCTGTTACAAGTTACCAGGTCTTTATTGCAGATTAATGATCAAATTTTAACACCCCGATAATCGGGCACACCTGGCAACTGGTTCCGGGTAACCGGTAACCAGCTCCTTTAGGATACCCGGCAAACCTGCAACGAGTATGTTCAAATCTGTTGTAAAGGAAGTTCAATGATGAAACTGGTGCCATGTCCTTCGGTGCTTTGTACCTGTATAGAACCATTGCCTTTTTCAACAAACTCTTTTATAAGAACCAGCCCAAGCCCGCTCCCCGACTCGTTTTGGGTGCCGCGGCGGCTGTATTTTTCTTTGCTCAGGAACAGGCGTTCGCTCATACGTGCAGGCATACCTATACCGGTATCGGTAACTCTTAGCACCACCTTTCGGCCAAAGTTAAAACCATCTACCGTAATGCTGCCTTTTTCGGTGAACTTATTGGCATTGGTAAGCAGGTTACGCAAAATGAAGCGCAAAATGTTTTCATCTACATCGAGCTTTACTGAGGCATGCACCTGGTTCAGCAGGCGGTTCTCCTTCATGTTGGTCTGTACGGTCAATTCGGTAAACACTTTGTCAACCACCTCTTTTAGCTGAAACATTTCGGGAACATTCAGCGTGGGCTGCAATTGTATGCTCCCCCACTCTACCAGGTTCTCCAGTAAAGCCATGGTACTGTGCAGCTGTGTGCTGCTTACATTCAAAAAATTGTTAAACCTTTCGGGGTCTATCGTTTTGTTCAGGTATAGCTGAAACAGGCTTACGATGGAGGCCAGCGGGCTTCTAACATCATGTGCTATGATGCTGATCATACGGCGCTGGGTTTCGGTTATACGCTCCAGCTCCTGGTTCTTTAGCCGCAATTCCATTTGCTTTACCACCTGTTTGCCCAATATCATCAACGCCTCCTGTTGTTCATTGGTCAAATGGCGGGGCTCGGTATCAATAACGCACAACATGCCCAGGTTGTTCCCGGCTTCGGAAGTAAGGGGCACGCCGGCATAAAAACGAATGCCCTTGTTACCGGTAACCAATGGGTTGTTGGTAAACCGGGCATCGATGGTGGCATCGGGCACAATGAAGATATTGCCATTCAAAATGCCATGGCTGCAGAATGAGATATCGCGCGAGGTTTCCTGTTCATCCATACCAACCCTGGCCTTGAACCATTGCCGTTCGGCATCGAGCAGCGAAATGAGCGATATGGGGGCGTTACAAATACGGGAAGCTAACTTTACCAGGTGGTCGAACTCCTCTTCCTCGGGAGTATCCAAAATGTTATATTGATGAAGATCGGCTAATCTTAGGCTTTCGTTAACAGGTATATCAGCTTTCATTATGCGCGTTGTTGTGAACGTGGAAGGATATTAGACGGTATAAAAATGGGGCATTCATACCTTATAAACAATCGTTATATATCAGTGTTATCCATATTACAGAAAGGTTTTAAAACAGGTTACTGGTTACTACTTATGAAAACCGGGTAGTGAATGTGTTATGGTGGAAAACTACTGTCATTTTTAACGTCTCTTTTTATAACATTTTAACTGGAGTATTTGGTACAATTACTGCCAACTGTTAACTTGCATTTACTATCAATCTACCCCCGGTATCCTATTTAAAAATCCCTTTTAACCACTGAGCCCGCAACCCGCTGAAGAAATTCGGTTACGAAGTAGCTATACTACAGCTACCTGCTTGTAATATTTTTTACAGAGTTTTTATAGTTATGAATAAGTATCTACTATTACGCGATAACAAGCAAACAGGCCCATACACAGCCCAGCAGCTGGCAGAAAAAGGTTTGAAACCTTATGACCTGGTATGGTTGGAAGGCAGAAGCGCAGCCTGGCGTTATCCCGGCGAAATTGAGGAATTGAAGGCCTTTGCCCCTGTTGTTGAGGAGCAGCCCTACGATCGTTTCTATAAAAAACAGGAAAACGGGCAATCGACCGAAACCACCAATACAGTTCAGGAAACCCAGCCCATAGCCAAGGTTGAAACCAGCAAACACATTCACGTTACTATGCCTGGCGGCGCCAAGGTACAGGCAGCCAAAAAACAAGAAGCCGTTAAACCGGCTGCCCAGCAAAACGAAAAGAGCGCCAAATCTGCCGCCGCGTCCTCCTCATACATCATTTCTGAAGAAGACGATGAATTGAACAGCAGTTTACTGAAAGGATATAAAAACAGGAAAGTAGAAGATGAAGAGATCAACAATAGTTTCCTGAATGACTACGAATCAAGAAAGGCAGCTTATTCAAAAGGTAAAAGCGCCGGTTCAGCCGCAGCCGTAAAAGAAACCACAGCCGTAAAAGAAACGGTAGCTGAAAAACCGGTTACACCCAAAAAGGAAAGCTGGTCAACGCCAAAGAAGAAAGAACAATTCGACCTGAAAGCATTGCTGGCAGGATCGGGAAAATATTTGCAGAACAATAAGAACCTCACCCGTGTACTGGTAGCTGTGGTTTTAATATTGGGCGGGGTAGTAATTGGCCTGGTCATAAATAAAGGCAACCAACAACCCGACACCCAGGTGTTGGAAAGCCTGGTGAAAGAGATCAGGGACCAACAGAACGAGAAAGCCAACAATAATAATAGCGCCCCTTCGGCTGAAACAACTCAACATAGCAACAACAAAAAGCATAACAATGCCCGGCGGGACGAAGAAGCCAATAATAATGAAGGGGCAGAAAACGTTGCCAACCCGGCGGCACCGAATACCACTGTTGTAAACAATGCTTCGGGCAACCAGCAACAACAACGGCCATCAGTTATTAAAAAAGACAATATCGTTGTTCCGCCACCACCGGTGCAAAACAACAAGTCAATAGCATTGCCAGCCAGCAATACATCGCCCCAACAGGTTGAAGCTACCCCTGCTGTTATGGAAACAAGGGAAAAGCCTATAAACCCCGAAGTAATTGAGAAAGCCCGCAAAAACATTTATGAACAGGTAAGGGCCGAAGCCAGCGCTTATAAAGTTGGCGTATTCGGCGGTGTATCGGACCTCGATGTAACCTTAGTGAACACCAGCCTGTATACCCTCGACCAGGTAGCAGTTGAAGTAAAGTATTATGGTATGGAAAAGAAGCTGGTAAAAACACAAACTATCATCTTCAATAATGTACCTCCAGGTAAAAGAAGAACACTCGAAGTGCCTAAAACCAATAGAGGCCAAACCATCGAATGTTCAGTTATAAGCATTAACTCTAAAGCGTTAGGATTAGCGAAGACCGGCTTCTGAGTAAGATTCTACAGTTGACAAACGTTTTTCCACATTTCTTACCTCTGGCATAGTTTTTAGATCTTATAAAAGTGTTGGCACAGTTTTTTAAAGAATTATGTGCAATCAAAATTGATACACATAAGGGGAGTTAAAAACCTTGTTTATGGATAAAACTGTTGCCACGTTTATCGGGGTGGTTTGTGTGGTTATAGGCCTTCATGCATCCCGCGCCATGCACCGAACAAATATCACAGGAAAAGTAAAAGCATTTACAGAAAAGGATTCAATTTGGGTATTTGCAGTGAATGGAAAGGACTCCTTAAAGAC
Organism: Niastella sp. OAS944; assembly: GCA_024809215.1. Classification (GTDB taxonomy): domain Bacteria; phylum Bacteroidota; class Bacteroidia; order Chitinophagales; family Chitinophagaceae; genus Niastella. The sequence continues at coordinate 249,009 of JANUBW010000002.1, forward strand.
GATGGTGAATAACGGCAGGTTCCGGTTTACAGTAAAGCCGGGTTCGTGGATGGTAACAGTGGCGCCGCACGCAGAGAACCAGGAAGGAAAACTGGTTGAAGCAGTAGAAGGAAGCACCCTTGATATGGGAACGATCATTCTGAATTAAAAATATTAAATAAGGGACGGTTCAAAACCAAAAGAGCTGGTGTTCGTCACCGGCTCTTTGTATTGTTACCGGTTACCAGTTACCAGATCCCAGTCGGTCATACTGGTTACATTTAGCTGTAAAGAAGGGGTTCCAGGTTACAGGGTTCAGGTTACAAGTTAATACAGCACCCAACGCCCCTGCAACCTGCAACATGTAACCTGCAACACCCACTCTAATTAATAAATCTCACATTTGAAGTATTAGTATCTTTAATTAATGAAGCATATTCTAATATTGGCATCGGGCAGCATGGCTCATTCGCTGATCAACTATCTTGCAAAAGAAGCTGCTGCCAATAATTGGAATGTTACCATTGCCAATTCCAGTTTACCCGACTATCCATTACCTGCCAGCATTGAGCTTTTATTATTTCAACTCAATAATGAAATTGCCCGCCGCCAGCTTATAGCTACCGCCGACCTGGTGATCTCCTTACTGCCTGCTGCCCTGCATCAATTGGTAGTTACCGATTGCTTACATTATAAAAAGCATTTACTTACACCGTCATATATTGACGGATCTACAGCCGCACTTGGCACTTCCATTAAACAACAAAAACTGTTGTTCCTGCACGAAATGGGGTTCGAGCCCGGCATAGATCATATGAATGCCATGCGGCACATTCACCGCATCAAAGCTATTGGCGGCAACATTACTTCGTTCAGATCGTATTGTGGCGCACTGGTTTCACCTGAAAGCAACGACAATCCCTGGCATTATAAACTAACGGGTACGCAACCGGGCATTGTGCAGGCCTATAAAGATGGCGCTGTATTTAAAGAGAATGGTTCAGTAATTAACTGGCCCAACGAGCAATTGTTCGATGCCAACCGGGTTATAAATATTCCTGAAATTGGTTATTTGGCCTGGTATCCTAACCGCGATTCAACACAATATATGCCCTTGTACGGTTTGCCCAATGCCAGCACATTTATGCGCACCACATTGCAGTATCCTGAATTTTGTTTTGGCTGGAAGAACCTGGTTGAATTAAAATTGACCGATGCAGCCAGTCAATACCAAACAAACGGACTTACCCTGCAGGAGTTTTTCCAAACACATTTTGCCCTGCATGGTTTTGGCGAATGGATAGAAAAGCAACTGACGGCCCGTTTTGCGCAAACAAAACAATTGCTCGAAAAGCTGCAACAATTGTTAGACGCAGAGCAGGAAGCCAATGAGGATGAAAGAAAAGCCTTGCAGGATTTTATGATGGTTGATAACAATGGACAATTGATGGATGTAAACCTTGATTCCATTAAAACCCAGGCAGCAGCCACCGTGGCCGGACAAATGCACGAAGCCAACCTGTCGATGAAACAGCTTTTCTTTTTGGGTATGGATGATAACGAAACTTTTATAAACAAAGGACAATGCAGCGCAGCAGATGTTTTGCAATTTGCCATGGAGCAAAAACTTTTGTTGCAACCGGCCGATAAAGACCTGGTGGTATTACATCACGAGATAGGCTATGAATTGGACGGGAACAAACATATAGCCAATAGCAGCCTGCTGGTAAAAGGCGAAGATCATTTGAACACCGCTATAGATAAAACAGCAGGACTGCCATTGGGAATGGCAGCCAAACAAATACTTCAGGGCAATATCAAAGAAACCGGTTTACATATACCGGTCATGTCTTCAGTATATATTCCCTTATTATTAGAATTGGAAAAATACGGCATTCGTTTTCATGATGCCGATACTATTATACAATAGGCAGTAACTGAAAATCACCCAGCAATATTTGCTGCACTTCCTGTGCAGGCATATTCAACCAGTTTTGCAACACGGAAGCGTATACCGATCTGAAGTCATGTTGCATAGGCACATTATCATTCACTGTTGCTTTTTCGGGGATCACAGGGTTAGAACCGATCACTGCTGATTTTACATTATTGCCAAAGTAAAAAACCGGCGCCGCTACGCCATGATCGGTACCGCCGCTGGCATTGCTTTTAATTCTACGCCCAAACTCAGAGAACGTCATACCCATTACCCGGTCCTGTATTTGCAGAAATTGCAGATCGCTCATAAATGCACCAATGGCTTCAGATACGCGTTGTAACAGTTTCGCATGTGTTCCGGTGGTAGTATCGGTTTCCGTTTGTTTGGCATGTGTATCGAAGCTGCCGGTGCTAACCATGTACACTTTTGTTTTTAAGCCGCCTGCTATTAAACGCGCAACGATCTTTAACTGATCGGCCAGGGGATTTTTACCTGCAGCCGGATAAGCAGGTGATTGCGTTGGCACTTTTTGCGCCGCCTTTTTAATAACAGATGCATACTGATCGGTTTTCTGGCTCATAAGCTCAATATAATCGAGCTGTTCGCCCCAGCGCGAATTGGCATTCACATTCACTTTTCCTTCTACCAGTTTATAAAAACCTGCAGGATTACTTATGGCCATTCCCATAGTGAATAAAGGTCCCTGTAATGCTGTTGATACCACAGATCCCACCTGAATGGCCAGCGGATCGGGCATGGCCTCGTTTGGATAATTATCAGGAAACTGCGGGTACACATCATTTAAGAACCGGCCGGCCCAACCGCTCGATACTATTTTATCGCTATCAGAACCGGTCATCCAAATATCGGTTGCCCTGAAGTGTGAAAAATTTGGTTTGGGATAACTCACTGCCTGCACTACACCCAGCTTACCTTCATTGAACAGCTGGTGCATATTGGCCATGGCCGGGTTAAATGCAGTAGCATCGAACCCATTCAGCCGAAGCACTTTTTCCTGCGGAAGATAGATGTTCGGCCGCGCCGCTGTATAAGCGCTGTATTGATCGAAAGGAATTACGGTATTTACGCCATCGTTACCACCTGCCAGTTGAATAAGCACCAGCACCCGGTCGTTATTTTGCGCAGCATGCCTGGCATGAACGCCCGGCAAACCAGCCAGCGCTTTCAGCGAAACGCCTTGCAAAAACGAGGGCAGCACAACACCCGTGATAGTATCCCTTAAAAATTTTCTTCTTTTCATAGTTGTGGTTTTACATTAACTGGTACTGGGGCAGGCTCATCATATATTTCAACAGGTTCTTCAACTTGTTGGTAACGTTCTTTGCGTTGGCAGCATCGTCGGGCTTGTCCTGTAATTTTTTCCAGGCATCCGTCCAGTAATGATCACTGGCCATGCCCTGCAAACCTTGCAGTAATATACCCGTTTTCATATACTGTTTTTCCTCAACCGGAATATCAACTGCATATAACAACAGGGCCAGCTCGTCGATAAGTTTATTAGGATCACCGGCAACAGGTATTTGCTTCACATATTGAACCGGATCAATGAGCAATTTCCTGCCATTACGTGCAAAGCCATTGATCAGCATTCTATCGGTGAAGGCCGTTCGCTTGGGTAGTGTATCGGAACTGATCCACGATTTATCGTACAATGGTTCCTGGTAATAAGCGGGCCAGCCGGCAACATTGGGCGGGTCGCCAATATTCTGTTGCATTTGCGAGGCCGTTATTTGAATATTGTACCAGAACCCGTACTGATCCGGAAAGCTGTCTTCACCGGGAAAAGGGATCTTATATTCACGCACGAGGCCAACCGCAAAATCTACAGGACTTTTTATAATACCACCGCGATTGCCTATATCGAAGAAATGGCGGCTGCTCAGCAATCTTTCAAGCACCGGTTTTATTTCATAATTGTTTTCGCGAAAAGTGTGGGCAAGTGGTTCTATAATGGTTTTCTCTGTTTCCTCATCTATTTGATGGTAAACAAAGAAGCGGTATAATTTACGGCAGATAAAACGGGCTACTTCGGGTTGTTGAAAAATAACGTCGAGCAATTCATCCAGCTCGCTCTCCCCTTCTTTTCCCTTTCGGCCTTTGATTACTTTGTTGCCGTAGAAAGCGCTGAACTGTTTATCGCTTTCATCGTGACGGCCGGCATCGAAGATGCCATGTACATCGGGCAGTATTTTATTATCGATGCGGAAACCGGTGAGTATGCGGGCGGCGGCTTTTACATCGGCCTCGGTGTATTGCGAACCTGGTCCCTTTCCTACTGTAAATAACTCCTGCAATTCGCGACCATAGTTTTCGTCGGGTGCTTTTTTTGTATTGGCATTTCCGTTCAGGTATTTCAACATGGCGGGGTCTAATGTAACTGCCCGTACCATGGCTTTGAAATTACCCAACGCATATTGTCGTAATAGTACGTTGTGTTTGTAGATCATGAAAGGATTATCGACCGAACTCATTTCGGTAGCGAAGTGATTATGCCAGAACAGCACCATTTTTTCGCGAAGGGTGTGTTGTTGGTTGATCATACAACCCATCCACCAGGCTTTGAAGGAATTCCGCCGGCGTCCACTGTTCATGCCGCTTAGTTTAGTAGCGGTGATCCAGGTTAGGCCGGGCTGAATTTCTTCGTCAGTGTATTTGTCGTCGTTATAATTGTTAACGGGAGGCGCCGGAACTGGTTCTGTAGTGTTCAGCAGTTCATGAATGGCATGTTTGAGCGATTTTGAAGCAAAATGATCAATATCTTCTTTGCCGGCCCCAAACAGGGTGCGTTTAAGCAAATGTTTTACTTCGGCCCGGCCCCATTTGCCTTTGTACTTTTTCAAGGATGTTGTTACTGATGGAATTACCATTGCATGCATTTTTAGAGAGAAGCATCAACTAAACTAATGCAAAACGTCTACCACTCGTTACAAAAATATGTGAACGAAATGTTATGAGCAATGGCGGCAGCCATTAAAATGCTTTTAATAATACTTGCAGGTTTTTGCGGGCGACTATCCCTTCAGTAAAGCAATCAGGTCCTTGATGCCCTCTGTAGCAGGTTTCTCTATATTGGTAACATTGATCGCATTGGTAGGTGGTATTTTTTTGTCGATCACATATTTTGGAATTTCTATGGGTGCATAATTAAGCAAACCCGCCGCCGGATATACCACCAGGGAAGTACCAACGACAACAAAAAAATCGGCACTAAGCACCAACGGGATAGCATATTGGATCATAGGTACCTGTTCTTCGAACCAAACGATATTGGGACGCAGTTGCGCGCCATCTTCGGCTTTATCGCCCAGCTTAATATCCTCGCGGATCTCGTATACCAGTGATTCATCCTGTTCGCTGCGCATTTCAAAAATAGAACCATGCAGGTGTAATACCATTTTTGATCCTGCCTGTTCGTGCAGATCGTCTATATTTTGGGTAATGATCGAAACATCAAAATCATCTTGCAGGCTGGCCAAACCGAAATGGGCTGCATTTGGTTTTGCTTCTGCTGCGTTTTTACGACGCTGATTGTAAAACTCCAGCACAAGGGCGGGGTTCTTTATCCATGCGCGGGGTGTTGCCACTTCTGTTACATCATGCCCTTCCCATAAACCATCGCTGTCACGAAAGGTTTTCAATCCACTTTCGGCGCTAATTCCAGCGCCGGTCAATACTACTATTTTCTTCTTTTTGCTCATAGCTCAAATATACAAAAAGATGGGTTCCTCATAAAGAGAAACCCACCTGAATGAACCCTATTTAGAAACTAACTACTGAGCCGTTTTTGGTTTTGCCCGGTATTTCTTTATCAACCACCAAAGGCCACCGGCACATAACCACAATGGCCACAGGGTAAGTAGTAATACCAGCATTTCACCCACCCAGTTCAACCCATTACCAAGCGCACCTAATACCCTTGCGCCAAAACCAGGCGTATTTGGTTGCACCGCCTGCGCATTTAGTACCTGGTAAAATGTTAGCTCAATGGTGCTATAAGCGGCTGCATGTGTGAGATAGCTTACCCGGCCCGAACCGGCCTCAATTTCTTCCTGAATGTTGTTTATCTCCTCCTGCACCTTCAGGATCTCTTCCATATTCTTCGCCTGCTTCAACAGATCGAGGTAGCGCAAACGCACCTGCCGCTTGGCTTCCGTTCTTGAACGGGTGTCAATTACTTCACCCGTCACATCCTGCGAAGTAACTTTTTGCGACACTACATTTTCATCTTTTGTAGAGGTGATTGATTTTACCAGGTTATCAAACTGATCAACAGGCACCTTGATGGTTACAATGTTCTCGATCTTATATTCCGATTTGGATTGTTCTTCGCCGGCCACATAACCACCGGCTTGTTTAACCTGCTCGTGCACCAGATCGTTGAACGTTTTATAATTTTTTGCTTCAACATTCAATACAGCATTTTTGATTATCTTTTTATCCCAGTCAATATGCTGAGCCGGCGTTGCTTGCTGTGTTTTGGGCGGTTGATCATTGTTTACCACCTGAGTCGTGGAGTCTGCAGCCGGCAAAAAATATTTATTATTTTCTTCAGGAGCCCTTTCCTGCGTTTGAAGAGCCGCAACAGCCACAGCTTTTTCTTCATTGGGGCTTTTGGCTTTACAGGCAACAAGCACGATCAACAGTGCTCCTGCAAACAATACCACCGGTTTATAATTAGATAGCATGATGGATAGTTTAAGATGGATTATTTTTTTACAGTTAATGAACCGGCTGCCTGCACCAGGTTGATGAATTCCTGGCGATAGCCGTTTGCATCAGTTCCTTTGGCGCTTTTCGCCAAGCTGATCACCTGCGGAAAAGAAGCACTTTGTTTAAATTCAGAATTACGCAACAACATACCAAAGGAAGCCACGGCAGCAGAGAACCGGAAATTATCAGAGGTATTTGCCAGCGCAATATGTGAATCGGTAACGGGATGAACGATCAGTTTACTTACATCGCCATCGGGCTTTTTATAGCGGAGTTTAATGGTCATTAATTCATCGCCGCCACTGGTAACCGCAACCATATTTTTAACCGGTTGATATTTCAGCTCGTCAACTTTGGCAATGAATTCGCTTTTTACACCTGCAGGTATCACTTCATACAAAGCTGTTACGGTATGGCCCGAGCCCAGCTCACCCGCATCTTTTTTATCGTCGTTAAAATCTTCGGCTGCCAGTACCCGGTTTTCATAACCTATAAGTCGGTAAGCCTGTACTTTGGCGGGATTGAATTCAATTTGAATTTTTACATCTTTGGCAATGGTGAACAGCGTGCTGCCAAACTCCGAAACCAATACTTTGCGGGCTTCGTTTATATTATCGATGTACGAATGGTTGCCATTTCCTTTGTCGGCCAGTTGTTGCATTTTATTGTCTTTGTAGTTGCCCATACCGTAGCCCAGCACGCTAAGGAAAATACCGCTTTTTCTTTCTTTTTCAATCAGCGAAACCAGTTCATCATCACTGCTTGCCCCTACATTAAAATCACCATCGGTTGCGAGAATAATCCGGTTGTTACCGCCTTTGATAAAGTTCTCCCGGGCTACCTTATATGCCAGTTGAATACCTTCGCCACCGGCAGTGCTGCCGCCTGCCTGCAATTGATCGATGGCTTCTTTAATGGCTGTTTTATTAGCGCCGCTGGTGGCTGGTAAAACCAGTCCGGCATTACCGGCGTATACTACAATAGCTACTTTATCATCGGCACGTAACTGATCGGCCAGTAAATTCATCGATGCTTTTACAAGCGGCAATTTATTAGGCTCTTCCATTGAGCCCGATACATCTATCAGGAATACAATATTGGCATTGGGCAAATTTTGTAAGGGAATTTCTTTTCCCTGTAAACCGATATGCACCAGGCGGTGTTGCGCATTCCAGGGACATTCTGATAATTCGGTATTTACCGAGAAGGGATTGTCGTTGGCTGGTTGCGGATAGGTATAATCGAAATAATTGAGCATTTCTTCTATTCGTACAGCCCCGGCCGGTGGAATGCTGCCATTATTTATATAACGGCGAATATTACTGTAGGCGGCTTCATCAACATCTATAGAAAACGTGGAGAGCGGGTTTTGTGCGGCAGCAAGAAACCGGTTCTCAACAATATGATCGTAATCTTCTGTGTTAACTGGTTCCTCTTCCACTTTTTGTAGTTCAGCTACACCGGCGCCTGCTTCTTCATCTTTTACAATTACGGGTGGCGTAAATTTATTCATTTCTACTGGTGGAGGCGGCATAACAACCGAAGCGTCGGCAGTTTCATGGGGAGCCACCATCATATCGGCAGCAGCAGCCCCACTATCGGCGCGTCTTTCAGTCTCAGCGCTTCCTTTTCCGGTATCGTTACAGGCAATAAAGATCCATAGCAGCAATGCTGCAAGCAGTTTACATACAATTTTCATGACTGGGTTTTTAGGTGTGCGTAGTATTTAGATGCAGGTTGTTAGAAATTACATAAGAAGTTCTAAGTTTTTAGTTCTTAGTTTTTAGTTCTTAGTTTTTAGTTCACAGGTCACCGGTTACCTGTAGTGATTAATTACGCCAGTGGTGAAAAGGTAACCTAAAGGAAATGTTAAGGTGAGTTGACGAGTTAACGGGTTGACGGGTTGACGGGTTGACTGGGGTTCTGTGCGGCGGGTGGATCAATAGTTGACAGGTTAACAAGGTAATCTCTGTGCAGCAGCTTGAGTATAAGTTGAAAGAGGGAATACAAGTTAACGAGGAGAAAGGCGTAGCGAAGCGTAATGAAACTTAAAATGAACAACTGAATAACTGAACAACTATGAACAGTGAACTATGAACTGTGAACAGTGAAAGCCCTTAAAAAGAAAACGGAGTTATCCTCCTCAGAAAATAACTCCGTTAAACAAACTTACAACTTAGCTAATTCCATAACCGCTGCCCACTCATCATCGGTAACGGGTTGTACCGATAACTGGCTAATGCGCACGAGGGCCATGTTGGCAAGACGCTTATCTTTTTTTATAGCGCTTAATGAAACGGGGTGTTTCAATTTTTTATAAGGCTTTAGGTCAACCGCAACCCACTTGTCATCATCAGTACTGGGGTCCTGGTAAAACTCTTTAGCCACTTTGGCAATACCTACAATTTCCAAACCCTCATTACTATGATAATATAATACCTCATCGCCTTTTTTCATTGCCTTCAGGTTATTACGGGCCGCATAGTTGCGTACACCATCCCAAAAGGTTTGTTTGTCTTGCTCAAATTGCTCCCATGAATAAACAGAAGGTTCTGATTTTACGAGCCAGTATGCCATATTGTTACAATTAAGGGCGAAAGTTAATAAAAAAGATGCATCCTTCAAGTAACAGGCTAAATCAATGGGCAATGGGCAATTGGCAATAAGCAATAGGCAAGCATTGAATTTGCCAATTGTCAATTGCCTATTTGTTACTTTTTTCAACGATGATAATTTTTTTCGAAATGTTAAATCCAGGTAATTCAGCTTTCCGTATATGATATTGAATTCATTACCGGTACATGATCAATAAACACAAAAACATTCCTTCTTAAAAACACTATTATGAAATCGGTTAAAAGTATGGCCATGCTGATGGCAGCAGCCTTTATTATGAACGCATCTTTTGCACAGGAAAAAACGGTAAACGTTGGTGGCGCACCCATGTACCCTACTAAAAACATCGTAGAAAATGCCGTTAACTCTAAAGATCATACAACGCTGGTAGCTGCCGTAAAAGCTGCCGGTTTGGTGGAGACATTACAAACAGCTGGTCCGTTTACCGTATTCGCCCCAACCAATAAAGCGTTCGATATGCTGCCTAAAGGCACCGTTGAAACTTTATTGAAACCTGAAAACAAAACAATGCTCACTACTATTCTCACCTACCATGTAGTGCCAGGCAGGCTCGATGGCAGTGAATTATCGAAACTCATTAAAGCCGCCGGTGGTAAAGCTGAGTTAACCACTGTAGCCGGTGGCAAACTATGGGCCTGGATGAAGGGTAATAAAATTATGCTTACCGATGAAAAAGGCGGCATGGCCACCGTTACCATCTCAAACGTTTATCAAAGCAATGGCGTTATTCACGTAATCGATCATGTGGTGTTACCGAAAAACTAATGTGATAATGTGATAATTTGCTAATTTGATAATGGTTCAATTTCCAGATCCCCGCCTGGTTTTAGCACTCTAAAATTCCCTGTTTTATTATTCTAAGGCTTTTTCAATTTGTTTATGTAACAGATTGTACAGGCACTCTTTTATCAACACAAAAAAAGTAATCATGAAAAAAAAGAAAATGCTGTTCGCGGTTTTAGCTACAGCAGGTATTACGGCAGGTGGTTTGGTATATGCCGCCGATCATATTGACGCACCCGCAGTAACCAATCAATCTACCGATATTACCGATGTGTATGTATTCAGAGGGCAGGATGTAAACAACCTCGTATTTGTTGCCAATACGCAGGGACTTCTGTCGCCAAATGCAACCGGCGCTGCCAAATTCGATGAAAACACCCTCATCGAATTCAATATCGACAATAACAACGATAACGTGGAAGACCTGGTGATACAAGGCATTTACAACAATGGCATGATGAAAGTATATGGCCCAATAAAACCATCAGAAACGGGCAGCCGCAGTAAGCTGGAAGGCAGTGCAACTGCCGAAGTAGCTGTTAGCCCCTATGGTTCGTCGGCTAATATTGGTACAGGCGGTGGATTAAAAGTATTTGCCGGCCCACGCGATGATCCATTCTTTTTTGATCTTAACCAGTTTAAAAAGATCATTGCCGGTACTGCAACCAGCTTTAACAATCCCGGTTCCGATGCCTTTGCCGGTACCAATGTATTGAGTTTTGTTGTAGAAGTTCCTAAATCGATGCTGAATGCCACCAATGGTAAACTCAACGTTTGGCTAGAAACAAAGAAAAAAATCTAACGCTTAAAATCAAACATAATTTTATGAAACTATATAGCTTATTATTTATCGTATCGGGTATGATTGTGTTTTCAGCTTGCGATAAGGATGACGACGACGACGATAGAAAACCTAATTATTACGGAACGCAGGACCAAATGGCGCGCCCGGCAATCAATACGGTGTTTGTATCAGCCGCTGACAAAGATATGTTCAACACAACCGTACCTTCGGCCATGAATGCGGCCTTTGGCAGTAAGTTCAAAGCAAGACTAATGGCATTGAATGCCGGTTATACCACCAACCTGTTGGGATTAACCGCCGATCAGTTTAGCAATGTTTTGGTAACTGATGTTTTGAACGCATCCACAACAGCACCCACTACTTTCTATGATGGCACTAATGTGCTTACCGGCCGGGCACTTGCCGATGATGTTATTGATGTTGAGCTTACCCTCATCTTTGGTGGCCCCAATGGTACAGCCAATCCGGGCTTAACAAGCGATAAGGTAAATAGTAACGATAAGGCGTTCTTAGCATCATTCCCATATTTGGCTACACCTCATTAGAACTATGCGTGTCACGGTTTGGAACCGTGGCACGCTTATCCAATATCCTATTTCTTACCTCCTACTTCTCAAAACTAACACCACAAGCCATGAAGTATATATATCTTTCCCTTCTAATAATCCTCACCGCCTGCCAACAACCCATTACCAACCCCAAAGATTATTCCCGCTATTTACAACCAACGCAAAACACCCGCTTACAACAAATAGATGAGGAGCTTGGCTTTTGGCAAAACAAACTAAACAAAGCCCCCGGCGATATTATTTCAGAAAACAAAATAGCCGGTTTGTATACCAGGCGCTTTTCATATTCCGGTAACATAAATGAAATACATTGCGCCGATAGCCTGTACCGCCAGGTAAATTATTTAAACCATACCACCAGTTCGGGCACCTTTCGTTCGCTGGCTGCCAATTGTATAACACAACACCGCTTTCTACAGGCGAAACAATATATTGATTCGGCATTGGCATTAGGCGATGATAAATACCTTACCGTGCTCATGGAATTTGATGTGGCCATGGAACTGGGCGATAAATACCGGGCAAAAAAAGCATTGAACAGTATAACCGATAAAAGCAGTTTCGATTACCTGATACGCCAGGCAAAATATAAAGACCATGTTGAAGGCGACCTGGATGCCGCGATCAGCCTTATGGAAATGGCCTGCGACAAAATAAAAGACACCCATAACCCATCGCTTTACTGCTGGATAAGATCGAACCTGGGCGATTTTTATGGCCATGCCAACCGTTACCAGCTATCGTATAAATGCTATCTCGATGTACTGGCTACCGACCCGCATTATTACCATGCACTGAAAGGCATTGCCTGGCTGGCCTTCTCGCACGATAAAGATGTGGCGAACGCCCGCAAAATTGTGGCGTATTTAAAGCTGCGGCATCCCGTTCCTGATTATGATTTATTACTTTCGCAAATGGCAGCTGTGGAGAAAGATAGCATTCAATATAAACAACATATAACAGCATTTATGGCCGCAACCGGTAACCGGCTTTATGGCGGCATGTATAACAAATACCGTTTCAATATTGAAGCCAATGACATGAACGATGCCGCCGGTAGTTTGCATATTGCACTGGAAGAAGTAGCGCACCGGCCAACACCCGAGGCTTACAGCTGGCTGGCCTGGGCGTATTGTCGAAATGGCCAGGTATCAAAAGCCATAACTACCGCTCAGGCGCATGTAATCGGTAAATGCTTTGAACCCGGCGCCTTGTTCTACCTGGGTAAAATATACCAGGCCGGTGGCGACAACGCGAAAGCCCGGAAGTATTTAACTACTGCACAGGAAAGCTCGTATGAACTGGGCCCTGTAATAAGCGGCAGGATCGCTGAAACCTTAAAAACCCTGTAACCGATCATGAAAAAGTTTATAATAATTGCCTTCACCTGTTTTTTAGCAACTGCCGCTTTTAGCCAGAGCGCTATACAGGGACGAGTTATAGATAAAAATAGCCAGGAGCCGCTTGAACTGGCGTATGTTCGCTGGAGTAATACCAAACAGGGTGTTGTTACCAATAAACAGGGCTACTTCACCCTAAATACAACCACAGCTGAAACCGATGCCGCACTGATCATTACATTTATAGGTTTTGCTACTAAAGAGGTTAAAGCTGCCGGCAATTCCCCTATAGTAGTTGAAATGGAAAAAGGCCCCATAAGCTTACAAGAGGTAGTGATCACCCCGCAATCGACCGCCGCTTCATTTCATACCATTAGTAAAATCGACCTCAACCTGCAACCGGTACGATCTGCACAGGATATACTACGTACTGTGCCCGGTTTGTTCATTGGTCAGCACCAGGGCGGTGGTAAAGCAGAACAAATATTCTTACGTGGTTTTGATATTGACCACGGCACCGATATCAATGTAACAGTAGACGGATTACCAGTGAACATGGTATCTCACGCGCATGGCCAGGGTTATGCCGATCTGCATTTTCTTATTCCCGAACTTACCGGTAACGTTGATTATGGCAAAGGCCCCTACTACACCCAATACGGCAACCTGGGCACCGCCGGTTATGTTAGCATGAATACGGTGAACAGTCTTGATAAAAGCACTGTAAAGCTCGAAGGCGGCCAGTTCAATACCATGCGGGCATTGGCAATGATTGACCTGTTAAGCAAGCGCCAAAAACAAAAAGGCACCAATGCCTATGTGGCCAGCGAGTTCCTGTATTCCGACGGACCGTTTGAATCGCCGCAACACTTTAAACGGTTTAACCTCTTCGGCAAATTCAATACACAACTTAATAATTCAAATAAGCTAACGCTGATCGCTTCTACCCTGAACAGCAACTGGGACGCATCCGGACAAATTCCCGAACGTGCGGTGAAAAGCGGGCAAATAGACCGCTTTGGTTATATTGATAATACCGAAGGTGGTTATACCAACCGTACCAATGCCAGCGCCCAGCTTACCAGTTATCTATCGCCCAATACAACCTGGGAGAACCAGGCATTTTATTCAAATTATAATTTCAACCTGCATTCCAACTTCACCTTCTTTTTAAATGACCCGGTAAATGGCGATCAGATCCGCCAGCGGGAAGGAAGAAATATTGCAGGTTATCATTCCAAACTCTCACATGAAAGTACCCTCGGCAGCTGGAACCTGCAATCATTATATGGCGCCGGCTTCCGGCTCGATCAAACGCGCAATACGGAATTGTCGCATACCATCGATCGCAATACAGTACTTGATTATAACCAGTTGGGTAACATTCGCGAAACAAACGCTTTTGCCTATGCCGATCAAAGCATAGAGAAGAACAGATGGCGGTTCAATGTAGGCGCACGGTTCGATCATTTTAACTTTCATTACAACGATAAGCTCAGCAATGATCAACTGCCCGACCAGCAAAAAGTTATTGTAAGTCCTAAATTAAACGTTCAGTACACGCTCAATACAAAAACACAGTTGTATGTAAAGACCGGTAAAGGGTTTCACTCAAACGATGCCCGGGTAGTGGTGTTCAACCGTGGCTACGATATTTTACCTGCCGCTTATGGCGCCGACCTTGGCGTGTTGTTAAAACCAACCCGTAACCTATTGGTAAATGTTGCTGCCTGGTATTTGTACCTGCAACAGGAGTTTGTTTATGTAGGCGATGAAGGCGTAGTAGAGCCCAGCGGTAAAACCCGGCGTATTGGTATTGATGTGAGCGCCCGTTACCAGTTCAACAACTGGCTGTTTGCCGACGCAAATGTAAATCTGGCCAAACCACGCAGTGTAGAAGAACCAAAGGGAGAAAATTATATTCCGCTTGCGCCTACGTTTACCAGCACCGGTGGTTTGAACTGGCAGTTAAAGAATGGGTTGAACGGCAGTTTGCGTTATAGGTATATGCACGATCGTGCGGCTAATGAAGACAAGTCGGTTATTGCCAAAGGCTATACTGTTACCGATCTTTCCCTGAATTATACAAAGAAGAAATACGAGGTTGGACTGGCCATTGAAAACCTGTTCAATGTAAAATGGAATGAAACACAGTTTGATACCGAATCACGATTGAAGGATGAACCTGATCCTGTTTCAGAAATTCATTTTACGCCAGGCACACCGTTCTTTGCAAGAATGAAGCTGGCAGTGTTCTTTTAAACCCGGCTAAAAGTATTTTTCCAGGCTTAAACCATAAGTTATCAATAAGTTTTCGGTAGAGGTAATATTCTGTCGGTTGTAATTAAACCCGGTGGTGAAGCTTAGCCATTTATACAGTTTAACCGAAAAGCTGGTGTTTAGTTTCAGAATATAATCGTCGCCATCTGATAAGGAAGGCTGGTAAAAATGAAGACCATCAAAACGGAAGATCTCCTTAATAATAAACCGGTATTTCAATCGAAGTGAATTACGAACGGTTCTATAGCTTGTTCGCCCGAGTTTGTCGGTAACAGCCAGATTAGAGGTCTCATATAAAAAACCATCACTCACTTCCAGGTTGGCATTATCCTTATTCACGAAAGAATACCCAACACCAACACCGGCCTGAAACCGGCTATCGACCTTTAAAGAATAACTTTTTTCAAAACTGGTAAGTGCCCAGTAATAAAACTTCTGAATACCTTTTAAAACATCGAGGTTCATAATAGCCAGCAGGTCATCATTGGTTTTCGCAGCCGGGTTCTTGCCATATATATGGCTGGCCATACTGTTAAGCGAAATTTTCTTTTTATCTATTTGAAACTTTACCGCATTATTAAGCAGATACGTTGTACCACCCGGCGTTGTTCTGTTTAAATTACCCGTTCCTGAAAAACTTATGTAGTGGCTAACCGTGTCATTGAATTGAGCGAACCCTGTAAGTTGTATCATGCATAGGTATATCACTATCATTAAGACACGTTTCACAATCTTGGTCATGATCAAATATAACAAGTTCCGGATTTTAGCGAAGCATCAAATTTCATAAATGAAATACGGTCGGGCATACCCTGATTTTTTCAGCACATGTTTGGCCACATTAAATACTTTTACTTTACCGGCAATGCTGCCTTCGAGCACGCCAATATGTGCATGCCCATGGAATGCCACTTCTACATTACGGCGCAATAAAGGTTCTGCCAAACGCGAAGAACCTAAAAAAGGGAAGATCTGTTCAGGTTCGCCCAGCACCGTTTCTTTTATGGGCGAATAGTGCATCAGGGCAATCTTTTTAATATTGTTGTGGTCCTGGTCTAAGCGGGCAAGCGCCCGATCGAGATGTAATGCTTCTTCCACAGCTTCCTGTACAAAGGCCTTCATAGCGCCTTCACCAAACATCGAAAGCATGTGGTTATCGAAACCGCCGCCAAACCCTTTCACCCCGGCAAAGCCAATACCGGCAATTACCACCGCTTCACCATCCAGTATATGCACATTGGGATGGTTTTGCACGATCTGTCTTATAAGTTTATGCCGGTTCTTTTCATGGTCGTGGTTCCCCAGAACGCCTACTACCGGAATTGAGCAGGACTTTAATTCATCTACCAAAATATGCGCTTCCGATTCATCGCCGGTATCGGTAAGATCACCGCAAATAACGAGCACATCGGCATTCTTTGAAACATCAGTAAAGAACTCAACCCATTTACCTTTGTCTGTTTCAGCAATATGAATGTCGGCAATAGCGGCAACGCGCGTTTTGTTTTCACCAGTCATAGTTAAACTGTTTTAATGGTACATGTTTTATAGCCCCATTCTTTAATATCTATCTCGTATTGGGTTTGATCGATAACGGGGCCCCGGCAAACTTTTTCCATTGGGGGCGGCAGTTCATACTGTTCCGCTGCCCTTACAAGCAGTTCATCAAAAAGCCATTTTGGAATTATATTATGGAACTCTGAAGGATAAACGAATTGAAAAGAAAGGATCTGGGTAAGTAAAAGATGCCAGTGCTGGTCCATTTTCTGGTAAAGCCTTTTCCAATCGAAACTGCGGCCTTGTTTTAAAAGCAAATGATTTATATCTGCAGCATCGTACCGCTCGCGGTTTTGAACATAGATCTTACACCATACCAGTTCTTCGGGTGAAAGAATTTTTATATTATAACCCAAAAATTCGGCCTGGTGTGCGTGTTGCAGCCAATCATCGTCAACCCGGCAGATGTTGTTTACGGTATCGAAAATAATATCGAGGAAGTATTCGCCTTTAAATACTTTAGCCAGCCAGCGTACATCGGTAAGCTCTGTACGATAGCCTTTGGCGCCAAAGTACTTTAAGATCTTTGGGTATTCGTTGGCTGGACAAAATACATCGAGGTCTTTTGTATTGCGGTAAATGCCGGTATGATGAAAGATGGCAAAAGCGCCACCGAGCATAAACCTGGCGCCACTTTCTTCAAGCAGTTGCAGTGCCTCCCTATAAAATTCCAGTGCTGCTGTATTCTCCTGTTCAGTGATTTTCGTCATTGAATATGGCTAGCAAAACTGTTGCCTGAGTGGCGGGATGATAGTTCCCCGAGATGGGGACTTTATTGAATTTATGGTGGTTTGGCAGTCAACAAATTGGCGTTTTTAGGTGATCAAATCAGTTTGGCCAGATCAATTTATAGGAAATACCAGATGCCCAGAAAAGGCCCAGTGCGCCGCCCCGGATATTACCATTTGCTGAAGCCGGCACCGGCTTATACACATTGCCATCGGCCTTTAATTGCTTTCGAAGTTCATTGAAATAGCCATATGCTTCCTTTGTTAAGGAACACAATCTTATATGAGAAGCATACATGTAGGGATGGAAATTCAGATAAGGTCCTGGTCCGGGATAGGGATAGCTATCGGGCCATATTAATTGTACTGATAACCCGTTCACCTCTGATGGTAATATATTATCATCAACCACAAAAGGTATGCTGTTATAATTATTATACTCTATTGTAAACATGTCGAATGGGTGTTCGGTTATATGCGGATAAAATTGCAGCATATAATAGTTTTTTTCGTTTTGCGGTTCTTTGAACCAGGCCAATGGCAAATAACCTTTATCCCCGGCTGCATTAACAACGGCATCCATTTCTACAACAGCAGAATCAAGTGTAGGCACAGGCGGCATATATGCCGAGGACTGAAATATTGAATCACCAATGCGAACATGGAGGTGGTAAGTATGGCCGGGTTTACCCTGAATTTTTGTTGTTTGATAGTACCCGCGTTTAGCCGTTACGACCTTGTTGGGGAAAAGATTAAAATACATAGAATCATACTTTCCCTCATTGTACCGATAATGCCATCTTGGCAATTTGTCAACCGCGGGAATTAGCGTATCAACAGTTCCCATATCATCGGAAATAATTACCTCAGCTCCCTGAACAGCATCAAAACTATCGGCATCGTTTGTTACAACCAGGGGATAACCAAACAGGTTCGTTGATCTTGTTATGTGAATAAAATAAGGGCCTTTTAAATCACTGATCCGGCCTTCTATTACATAAAGCGGCTTCGTATCGTCCAGTTTGAAATTATATTCTTTTGTACAGGCAGCTAAAAACAAAACAGCACTAATAAAAAACCATCGCATTTGCATATTGAGCTTTTAAAATTTAAAATTGTAGGTTATTGATGGCAAAATACTGGTGAGGTATACCTGGGTAGCTTTTGTATTTCTAAAATCTACCGACTGGTTTATATAAAGCGCAAATAAATTTTTCCTGTTGTATGCATTATAAATACTAAACACCCATTCACCCTTCCATCTTCTATTCGGGTTTAACTTGTTTTTCCATGTAACACTAACATCGAGGCGGTGATTGGCGGGAAGCTGATAGCTGTTCCTTGAGCCATAATACGTGTACCTGCTGCCATAAAAAATATAAGTGCCTATTGGTATGGTGGTGCGGCCGCCGCTTCTATAAACCCAGTTTAACGATAAATTCACCCTTTCACTTATTGTATGTGCATACACCACCGAAATGCTGTGCCGGTGATCAAAGGTGGGTGGGTACCATTCATTATTATTTACGCCATTAATGCGGCGCAGCGATTTTGACCAGGTATAACTTATCCAGCCGGTTGAAACTCCGCTGTTCTTTTTCAGCAGGAATTCAAGTCCATATCCCTTCCCCTGCCCTGTCAGGATCTGCGTTTCAATTTTATCGTTCAGAAAAACTTCTGCGTTATCTTTAAAGTCAATGATATTATAAGATTTACTATAAAAACCTTCCATGCTGCCTTCATAGGAATCATTGAATATGGTTTTGTAAATACCGGCAGCGAACTGATCGGCATACTGGGGTTTAAAGTAAGTGTCGGAAGGCAACCACATATCGGTTGGCAAACCAACAGAAGAGTTCGTTAACAGGTGCTGGAACTGGTAATTCCTGCTATATGAAAATTTCAACGAAGCTGTAGGAGATAGTAATATTCTGGCAGTTGCTCTTGGTTCCAAACCCACATACGATTTAATAATTTTCCCTTTCGAATAAAAAGTGCTGTCGACCACAGCTGAAGTGTCTGCATTATACTGGTAAACAAATGCATCGCCCAGGGCGGCAAACCACGTAGCCCGAAGTCCGTAAGATAAGTTGATGTGTTTACTTAATTTTTGTTCATTATTTATATAGGCAAATACCTGAGCCGAGCTGCGGTTATTGAGCGTTACTTCTCGCGATGCTGAATTTTTACCTTTGGGAATTACCCTGCCCGGCAATACATCCTGCATAGTAGCGCCTGCACCAAATTTTATCTGGTTGTTGCTGTTGATCATTAGATCGAAATCTGTTTTGCCTGTTACTTCCCTTAAATTGGCGCGCCAGGTAAAATTGCGGGTGTCTTCCAGCAGATCATATGAATATCTATAGTTGCTGTATAGAATGGATGTATTGGCAAACAATGCTGCATTGAAAATATGGTTCCACCGGGCGGTAACCGTGGTGTTACCCCAATTCATTTCAGTGGATTTTTCAAGAGGGCTCAGGAAAAAGTTATCATAGCCGGTATAGGCAGATAAATAAAGCCGGTCTTTGGTACCAATAATCTTATTGATCTTTACATTGAGGTCGTAATATGAAACTCTGTTGTTTTCTGTATTCACTTTTAGCAAATTCAATTTCCGCGACAGATCTAACAGGGCGCCTATATTGCTGTATCTTCCCGAGATCATAAAGGACGAACCTTCTTTTTTTATTGGGCCTTCGATCGTTAAGCGGCTGGCCAGAAAACCTAGTCCACCGGTTACCGTGTGTTTTTTAAAATTGCCTTCTTTCATCCGGATGTCTACCACCGAAGATAACCGGGAGCCATACCAGGCAGGGAATGCGCCCTTATAAATAGCAACATCTTTAAGGGCATCTGTATTGAAAGCGGAAAAGAAACCGAGCGTATGTGAAGGATTGTATACCGGCGCTTCATCGAGCAGGATCAGGTTTTGATCATACGATCCGCCGCGCACCGATAAATTGGTAGTTCCTTCCGCCGAAGTTTGTATACCAGGCAAAAACTGTAAGCTTTTTAACACATCGGGCTCACCGCCGGGCATAGCTATTTTCTTAATGGTTGCAATACTTAACCGGTGATAACCTGTACCTGTTCTTTCAACATTATTTCTCGTATCTGTTGCTTTTGTTACTACAACAACCGTTTTCAGCGGTGCATTCTCCTTAAGGGCCAGTTGAATATTTTTCTGAAAGGTATGTTGAAGATCGGCAGTTGTATCATTGTCTTCAAAACTCACATAGGAGCAATTCAGCTTATAGGTGCCAGCAGGAAATGTTAACGAGTAAAAACCATAGGCATTGGTAACGGTTGAATAGCTTTTGTTGCCCGAAATATTTACGGTAGCACCAATCAATGATTCACCTGAATTAACTGCGGTAACAAATCCATACAGGGTTACTGAATGTGGCCGCCCGTTGCGGCTCGTTTTTATCAGTATGTAATTATCTATCTGTTCAAATAACAAGGGTGTATTGGCTGTTATATCGGTCAATATTTTTCTTACTGAAACACGCTGTTGCCGGTAGTTAATGTTTTTAATACCGGCTATATCAGCCGTTTTATAATTGAATTTAAAAGGCGTAAGGCTTTCAACTTTAGCAAAGGCTTCTTCCAGAGAAGCATTTTTGAGGTCAATACTAATGATCGTTTTATCCATATCCTGTGCACGGGTGTTGCCGATTGACAATAAGGTACAGCATATGAATACCATTACTGGTTTCATTTGTTTCATACAAATTGGTATGTGAGGGTGTTTTATTCTATAATGAATGTTCCATTGCTTTCAGAAAGCCGGGCATCTGTAATGCGGCAAATAATATCAAGCGATTTGCGAAGGCCTGTATTTTTATTGAATGAAACGGTAGTTATTACTTTTTTCAGTGAGGCCTGTTTTATTTGAATGGAAACGTTAAAAACTCTTTGCAGATCGGCCACAATATCGGCAAGCATTTCATCTTTATAATACAAATCGCCTTTCTTCCAGCCGGCTATATGTGCAGTATCAATAGTGCTTTGAAAATAGCTTTCATCGGCCATTACTTTTACCTGATGTCCTTTTTCCAAAGTGGCAAGCGATCTGTTTCCTGACTGTACTTTTACCCTGCCCCGCTGTACTGCCACAATCATCGCGTGCTCACCCGGATATGCTTTAATATCAAAGGCAGTTCCCATTACTGAAGTAACGATATTGCCTGAATGAATAACAAATGGAATTTCGTTGGCATGCAGTACATCGAACCAGGCTTCACCCAACAGCTCCACCGATCTTTCTTTACTGCTAAAAGATGCCGGAAACCGGATAGAAGAACCTGAATTCAACCATACACGGCTGCCATCGGGCAACACCACTTCATACTGGCTGCTGCGCGCTGTTGACACCACATTGTAATGGGTGGCTCCACTATGATTAGTGGTTGTATAAATAATTTGTGAATCCTGTTTGGTTATGGTTGTATTTTCATAACTGGCTATTTTACCGTTTTTAACATCATCCAACCAAATTCGGGAACCATCTGAAAGCTGCAACAAACTTTTGTTTACCGGCGTTACAACCAATGCAGGTAAAGCTTTTTGTGAAGCAGCCAACCCGGCGTTAGAGGTGCGACCCATAATAAAATAAGCCACCGAACCTATTAGCAACAACACAGCAGCCGCTGCCGCCATCCACCGGTATAAAGTAAACACCCGGGGTGATTGCTTTGCAGCAGGTGTTTTGTCGATGTTCACAACATCCTGTACCATTTTTTGCCAGGAAGATGCATTAGCAGGAAACGCTGGTATTTCTTCCTGCATTTTCTCGAACATCACCTGTTTAAATAACTCCTCATTGACATTGGCTTTCACCATGTCCAGTAGCTCCTGTCGTTCATGCTCAGTTGCTTTGTCGGCCAGGTGTTGTTCCAGTAGCCAGGTTAATCTTTGTTGGTCCATTTATTTAATTTCGCCTGTGTTATTAATAAGAAGAGCATGGGACTGTTTAGGACTATCGGCGATAAAAATATTTTTATTTTTTTCTGTAAGTAGCAACAGAATGAAGATAACACCATATTTAACAAGGTATTCCCGTATAAATTTTAAAGATGCTACCAGCGCATTCTTAACGGTATTGGGAGATATATTTAATATAGAAGCAATTTCCGGAATGCTCTTCCCCTCATCGCGGCTCATGCGGTAAATTTTTTTTCGCTGTGCAGGTAGTTTATCGACGGCCTCACCTATAAGCCGGTTCAATTCTTTTAATGCAAAGCCTTCATGTGTTGAATTGACCGGTTCAGGTTCAAATGTTAAGGGATTAAAAAATTTATTATTCAATATGCTTTTTCGCAAATAACTGTAACATTCATTGGAAGCTACTTTATACAACCAGCCGCCGGGGTTATCTATTTCACTTAATTTATCTCTCGATAACCATACCCGAATAAATGTTTCCTGTACAATTTCCTGCGCAGCCGGCTCCGATTTAATAAATTTTATAATAAATGGATATAGTTTGGGAAGGAATGTATTGAACAGTGTTTCGAAAGCTCTTTCATTACCCTCAGCAACCTGCAGGAACAGTTGTTTAGTAGTCAATACTAATGGTTTGATTCAAAAATCAAAATAATACCATTTAACTTTTTTAATCAAATCAATTTTATTGCGATTAACCGATAACATATTTAAATAATATAACAACTTAATGAAACTACCTGTTGCGACATTAAAATGAGTTTAATTTTACGTAATTATATTGCGCACAATTTAATTTCACGCTACCTTTGTGTTTAAATAGCACAGCATGGAAGCCAAATTGAAGTTAGCCAACCAGTTATGTTTTCCGGTGTATACACTGGCCAAAGAAATTATAAATCATTACCGGCCATTACTGGAGAATTTGGATTTAACATATCCTCAATACCTTGTTATGCTGGTGCTGTGGGAAGAACAGGAGCAAACAGTGAACCAGCTGGGTGAACAACTTAAGCTCGATAGCGGCACGCTTACGCCATTGCTGAAAAGAATGGAGCAGAAAGGATTGGTGGCCAGGACCAGAGATACAGGCGACGAACGTGTAGTAAATATTACGCTGACTCAGGAGGGAAAAAAATTAAAAGCAAAAGCCCTGTCTGTTCCATCACAACTGGTAGCATCAATGAAGGTTTCAAAAAACGACCTGCTTGTTTTGAAAAGTACCATTGAAAAAATATTAAAGAATTATAATTAAACGAAACTTATGAAAAGCATGTATACTACCGGCGCTACTGCGCGGGGAGGAAGAAATGGCCATGTAAAAAGTGAAAACGGGATTTTAGATGTAGAGGTAAGAATGCCCAAAGCCCTGGGCGGCACCAATGATGAATATGCTAATCCGGAAATGCTTTTTGCCGCCGGCTATGCGGCCTGTTTTGACAGCGCTTTAAATCGCATTATAAAGTTATCAAAAGTGGCAACCGGCGAAACTGCTGTCACTGCCAGCGTGAGCCTTGGTCAACTTGAAAATGGAGGATTTGGATTGGCCGTTGAGTTACATGCCAATATTCCACAGGTTTCATTAGAAGAGGCCCGGGCTTTAGTTGAAAAAGCACACCAGATTTGCCCTTATTCAAATGCAACCAGGGGAAATATTGAAGTAGCATTAACCGTTTCGAACAACGAAATTGTAATGCCCGCATAAAAACATTTAATTAAGATCTTAAAATAAGGAACAAAATGTCGTTGATAAATGATTTACAGTGGAGGCATGCGGTAAAGGCATACGACCCAACTAAAAAAGTAAGCAAGGAAAACATTGATAAAATTGTAGAAGCAGCCAGATTAGCTCCTACCTCATCGGGCCTGCAGCCTTTTCGCGTAATAGTAGTGGAAAACCAGCAGTTAAAAGAGAAAATGACGGCCAATGCATTAAATCCTGATTGTATGCGCGAATGTTCGCACGTTATTATTTTTGCTGCATGGAACAGATATACGGCCGAGCGGATAGATCGTGTTTATGATTTCACAACAGAGGAAAGAGGATTGCCGCAGGGACGGTTCGTTAATTATACAAATAAACTGAAGTCTATTTACCTCGATCAACCGGAGGAGGCAAACTTTGTACATACCGCCCGACAAACTTACCTGGCACTGGGCCTGGCCCTTGCGCAGGCAGCCGAGTTGAAGGTAGACACTACACCTGTGGAAGGTTTTGATAACAAGGTAATTGATGAAGTGCTGGGATTGAATGAACTTGGATTAAAAAGCGTTTCATTAATGTATGTAGGCTATGCCGATAACACCCGCGATTGGTTGGGCGCTATGAAAAAAGTGCGTACACCCAAAGATGAATTTTTGGTAGAGTTTAAATAGTAAGGCAACACAACCAATTATATTTGTTGTAATACCCCATCCCATTTTGCTTGTTGTTAAGAAGGGAATACATTGAGATCAATTTCAGTATTTCAAAGGCTCTCTACTGGTATGCCGTATTCTAATAATGAAGATTTGCGGAGGAGATATTTTGTATGTAATCCGGTATCTATCTATTTCATAAGCTCTATAAGACCCATCATTTTTAAGACGATATTTATCTGGAGAGTATTTTTCGGGATCTTTTGCCAATTTACTTATCGAGGCTGTTATTCGGGCTAATACTTTAACAGCGTTTTGTGGAGAGTCGTTCTTAATGTAATCGTAAGCCTCTTTTAAATGCTCTTTAGCAATGCTGTCAAATACAATTTCCCATTGAACATTTACCATTTCTTCATTTCCTTTAGAAGCTCTTCCATAGTAACAAATTCTCCATTCTCAATTCTTTCAACAGCTTCATCTATCTCTCTGTTATATTGTTCAATGGTAACTCGTTCAGTTGAACTATTGCCTGGCTTTAAAAAGCTTTTGATCATTTCCAATAACGATTCTTTTTGCTTTTCATCAAGCAATGTAAAATAGCTGATCAGCTCTTTATCAATTGTTGAATATGCCATACACACGCTCGTTTATACAAATATAATTTTTAAATCCCTTTTTTCCAAATAAGCCGCAGTTTTACTACTGGCACAACTAACACAAAACCAACTATATATAATACAAAAGCCACGCCATTCTTAGAACACCGCGGCTTTAACATCTTATAATGTTTCGTCTACCCTATTCCCAACAACTCCACTTCAAACACCAGCGTACTGTTTGGTCCTATTTGCGCACTTACCTGTTGTTCGCCATAACCTAAATGTGGCGGAATGAAGAAGCGCCATTTGCTACCGGCAGGCATCAGTTGTAAACCTTCCGTCCAGCCTTTGATAACCCGGTTTAAGGGGAAGGTGGCTGGCTGGCCGCGGCGTACTGAGCTGTCGAATACGGTGCCATCGATAAGCGTACCGTGGTAATGACAGGTTACATTACTGGTGGCTGAGGGTTTGGCCCCTGTGCCTTCAGTAATGATCTCGTATTGCAATCCGCTTGGTAATGCAACCACACCTGGTTTTTGTTTATTGGCTTCCAGAAACTCATTACCCGCTTTCAGGTTAGCTTCTGCTTTTTCTTTTTTCTGTTGAAATAAACGATCGGCGATACCCATTTGTAAATAGTTTAATTAGTTAAACAATTGTAGCGATAGGCTTTTTAACACACTGTTACCGGTTATAAGTTACCAGTTTCCGGGACCTCCTAAAATGCTTGATGCAAGAGTATAATCGCGAGTCCCGAACAAAGGAACTGAAAACTAAGAACTCAGAACTGAATAACTACCACCCACTCGCTAACACATCAGCAATATGCATGGTTTGCAGTCCCATGTTCTTTTTGCGTATATGCCCGTCAATATGCATCAGGCACGACAGGTCTGTTGAAATGATGCATTCTGCACCGGTATTTTTGGCATTGAGACTTTTCTGATCGGCCATACCAATTGAAATAGGATCGAACTTAACGGCAAAAGTACCGCCAAAACCGCAGCAGGTTTCCACATCGTTCATTTCTACCAGTTCCAATCCTTTTACATGGCTCAGTAATTTACGTGGCTCCTGTTTGATCTTGCATTCACGTAAACCGGCGCACGAATCGTGGTAAGTGGCCTTGGTGTACAGGCTTGCACCTACATTCTCTACCTTCAGCACATTTACCATAAAGTCGGTGAATTCATAGGTCCTTTCACCCAATCTTTTTACCTCAACTTCCTGTTGTGTATTCTCGAAAAGTGTGGGATAATAATTTCTTACAAAACCCACACACGATGCACTGGGCGCAACAATATAATCGGTGCTTGTGCCGGCGAAGTCTTTCATGAATTTTGAGCAAACCTCCCGACTATCGTCCCAGAACCCGGCATTGAAAGCGGGTTGTCCGCAACAGGTTTGATTGGTATTGTAAGTCACTTTACAAC
Source organism: Niastella sp. OAS944 (assembly GCA_024809215.1). Taxonomy (GTDB): domain Bacteria; phylum Bacteroidota; class Bacteroidia; order Chitinophagales; family Chitinophagaceae; genus Niastella. The sequence continues at coordinate 275,697 of JANUBW010000002.1, forward strand.
CTGCTTTCTCCAACACTTTAACCATGTTAAAAGCGGTGGTCGGGAACAACTGATCTACAAAGCAGGGAATAAATAATTGAACCTTCATATCAAATCCCCTTTAAATGAAAATAAGGTGAGCATCCGCCGGCTGGCGGATACCCACCTAACAAAGCTATTAATGATTTTTATACGAATGTGTGAGTGCGATCATCTTTAAAGCAGTGATGGCGGCTTCTTCGCCTTTGTGGCCATGTTTTCCGCCAATGCGCTCCTGCGCCTGCTGATCGTTATCTACCGTTAAAACGCCAAAGATGGTTGGCACCGGCAGTGAAAGGTTTAATTGGGTTACCCCGTTTGTTACGCCCTGGCAAACATATTCAAAGTGTGGGGTGTCGCCACGCAGCACACAGCCAAGAGCTATAAAGGCACAAGGGCGGTCATCTTTATATTTGTTCGCGTCCCAGTAGCTTTTTATACCAAAAGGAATTTCAAATGCACCGGGAACATTAACCACTATCACTTTCACATTATACTTTTGAAAAACGGTATGACATCCTTTTTCAAGTTCATCAATAATAGCGGCGTTCCATTCGGTACGTACAATAACAACACAGGCATTCGTGTTTAGAATGCCTGCATCTATCTGTAATAATTTACTATTGCTTACTTCAGCCATCTTTTTAAGTTTCCGGTTCCCGGTTTCCGGTTCCCAGTTGTTCCCGGTTTTCAAATCCCGGTAACTGGCAACTGGTACCTGGTGACTTTAGTTAAGATCACCTAACTTTCCTAAATGCTTATCTACCTCAAAAGCACGTTGGCTGTTGGGGTATTTATCCTTGATCTGGTGCAACAGGTCGATAGCTTCTTTGTTCTTACCATCCTGGCTCAACAGCATGGCTGCGCGAAACAGGTATTCGGGTGAGTTAACATCGTCCTTATCGAACATGGTACCAGCCTTTTTGTAATAATCAACAGCTTCTGATTTTTTACCAAGTTCAGAATAAGCGTCGCCCAGTAAACCGGCGGTACGCAATTCAACTTCAACCTGGCTGGTTGAAAAATCTTTTAGCTGCTCAATGCCTTTTTGGAATTCGCCCAGCTGAACGTAACAGGCGCCGGCATAGAATTTAGCCAGGTTACCGGCTTTTGTTCCGCTGTGCGCTGAAATTACTTTCAGGAAACCGGGGTTCTTACCATCGCCATTTAAAGCCAGTTTGAATGAATCCTGTCTGAAATAGTCTTCTGCTTTCCAGATGGCTTCAGCCGCTTTGGCTTCTGCAGGTCCTTTAAAGAATTTCGTATAGGCAAAGTAACCGCCAACAACTACAATCAAACCAACGACAGCGTAGGTAATCACTTTATTGTTCTTACCCCAAAAGTCGCGGGCCGAATCCACCACTCTTTCTTCGGTTGATTTTTCAATCGGTTGTTCAGGCACTTGTTTAACTTCAGTGGCCATGAATTATGTTTGTTTTAGTTGAGAATGTTGTTTAATACGGGTCTAAAGGTTTTTATCGCTTAGTCAACGATGAACGGATAATCAGGCGTCATCACGATATCTTTCAGCACTTCATCATCAGCCGGGAATGGTGACTCCTCTGCAAATTTCACAGCGGCGGCCACTTTATCGTTCACGCGTTTGTCAATTGCTGCTATCTCGTCTTTCGTAGCGAATTTATTCTTTGTGATGGTAGCCAGTACCAGTGCAATGGGGTCACGTTGTTTGTACTCTTCCACTTCTTCTTTGGTACGGTATTTCTGGGGGTCAGAAATTGAGTGACCTTTGTATCGGTAAGTTTTGATCTCCAGTAAAGTTGGTCCACCGCCTTCGCGTGCTCTTTTTACAGCGCGGCTCATGGCTTCATGAACTGCTTCAGCGCTCATACCGTCTACTGAATCGGCTGGCATTTCATATGCATCGGCCAGTTTGAAAATATCGTGTACGTTGCTGGTACGTGTAACAGAGGTACCCATGGCGTAGTTGTTGTTCTCACAAATGAATATGGCTGGTAATTTCCAGGTCATAGCCATATTGAAGGTCTCGTGCAAAATTCCCTGACGGGCGGCGCCGTCGCCAAAGAAAGTCACAGATAAGTTGTCGGTACCTTTATATTTTTCTGCGAAGGCCAAACCGGCGCCGGTGCCAATTTGTGCACCTACGATACCGTGACCACCGAAAAAGTATTCTTTTTTACCAAAAAAGTGCATGCTACCACCTTTACCTTTAGCACAACCTGTAGCTTTACCATACAGCTCGGCCATACAGCTTTCAGGGCTCATACCTTTGGCCAGGGCTAAACCATGGTCGCGGTAAGCGGTTACAAATGGATCTTCCTGGCGGGTAGCGGTCATAACTCCGGCAGCAATAGCTTCCTGCCCTACATAGGCGTGGAAAAAGCCGCGGATCTTACCTTCCATTTTATATTTTTCTTCGGCTGCCAGTTCAAATTGACGGATTAAGAGCATTAACTCATACCAGTACAAATACGTTTCTTTTGAGAATTTCGAAGCCACTGTATAAAAAATTTGAGGTTTTAACCCCGCCGAAGCCTCCCGATTCCATCGGGACTGAGCCTAGCAAAGGCGGGGGCAAAGATAGGGTAAGAAAGGGAAATATGGAATGGGGAAATGATATTTTAGGCCTAATAGATGGTTTGATTGCCAGTTATTTGGGTGTAAAATGCAGGCCGTTGCCCGTTTTTGGGCAAAATTTTAGTAAAAATGACACTTTTAGAGATTGTTCCAGGTTCCAGGGTTACCGGTTACCAGTTTCCTGTTTCCGGGCATTAATTTCGATGCTCGCTATTGTTGGTTACCGTCCTGAATGTGCTGGGTGACAGCTTCGGCACATTGCTTTTGGGTTATACGCCAGTGTTTTCTTACTTCGAACCGTTGCTTCGCAACTTTGCCGCGTAAGTAGCTGTATTTACCCTATTGCAAACCTGCAATACACCGTTGCTACGCTGCAATAAGGTAATGCCGGCCTGCAATACACCATTTCTATGCAACAATGCTCCATTTCGCCACTGCAACGACCATTGCAACGCAACTCCGCACCATTGCAACCCAACAATGACCTATTGCTACGCAACAATGGACTATTGTTGCTTGCAATTTCAGTTTATTGCACTGGCTAAACGATCATAGTCGTTGCAATTGATTATTGTAACTTACTTCTGGTCCGTAGCAGCCTTGCAATTCCGCAATGTCAGGGAGCAATGGTCCATTGTAAGACAACAATGCTCCATTGCAAGCCAGCAATGGTCCGAAGTAACGGAGCAACGACGAAATTGCATATACCGATCGGTATATTTTGGGGTATACTACAAGGCTTGAATTAGCAAAACGATTTAACAATACCCTCACGAAGAAAACAGTGTTATATTGCAGGCTTTTTATCAGGATTTGCTGAACCTAAATAACATATCGCTCACCCAGTTCAAGAACTACCAAACCCGCAACTTTCCATTTACTGAAAGGATCGTAGGCATTTGCGGACAAAATGGCGTGGGCAAAACCAACCTGCTCGACGCTATTTATTATTGTTGTTTCACCAAAAGCTATTTTACCCGCAGCGATAGCCAGAACGTGTTGCACAACACCAACGGGTTTCGCATAGAGGGGCATTTTACCCTTCAGGGCGATCCCCTGAAAGTTGTTTGCATTTTACGCGAAACCGGTCGTAAGGAATTTTCGGCCAATGATGAACCGTATGAAAAACTCGCCGCTCATATTGGCCGGCTGCCCTGTGTTATCATTGCCCCCGACGATGTGCAAATAATTACAGGTGGAAGCGAAGAACGCCGCCGCATGCTCGATGCCCTGCTTTGCCAGCTCGACCCCGGCTACCTGCAACACCTGATGGATTATAATAAAGTATTGCAGCAACGCAATGGCTTTTTAAAATCTGTGGCCGATAAAAGAATTACCAATTACAATCTCCTCGACGTATACGACGAGCAACTGTGCCGGTATGGCGCCTATGTATATAATAAAAGAAATGAATTCCTGCAGGCATTTTTACCCCTGGTGAGTTCATTCTATACACAAATTGCCGGACAAACCGAGTCGCTGGTCCTGCATTACGACAGCCAGCTGCACGATTGTTCATTCACCGATCTGTTGCAACGCACCCGACAGAAAGACATCATAGTTCAACGCACCAGCGGCGGTATCCATAGAGACGATATCAATTGCCAGCTCAACAACCAGCCATTCAAAGCGCTGGCTTCGCAGGGACAACGAAAGAGTTTGCTTTTTGCCATGAAGCTGGCCGAATTTGACACCCTGAAACAGGCCAAACAATTCCCGCCCCTGCTGCTGCTCGACGATGTGTTTGAAAAACTCGATGCCGACCGAATGCATAACCTGCTCGACTATGTGTGTGTAAAGAACCTGGGGCAGGTGTTTATTACGGATACGCACCCTGATAGGATCAAGTTACATTTTGATAATTTAGGAATGAAGTACCAGGTAATTACCCTGGAAAATGAAGTACGAAATAAGATGTAAGAAGTAGGAAATACATACCTTCGTTAAAGAAACTAAAAACCACCCATGGGCGAATACTCACTAGGCGACGCACTAAATCATTTTCTAAAACATAGCAAGCTCAAAGGCTTTATGCAGGCAATGCAAATAGAAGATGTGTGGGAACAGATCATGGGAAAAACCATCGCCAAGTATACCGACAAAATTCAAATACAGGGTAAAACCTTGTACATTACCACCAGCATGGCCCCGCTGAAACAGGAATTGCTTTATCAAAAGGAAAGCATTATAAAAAGAGTAAATGAAACCTTGGGCGAAAATGCTATTAATAATGTGGTGATACAGTAAATTAATTCTTCTACAAGCTCAGTAAAATAATAAAGCGGCTGCATCCGCCAGCTGGCGGATACAGCCGCTTTTTACTATTAAATTCTATTGATTGTTATAAGTAAAATTGTACTTATCTACGTCATATTTATCAGTGTAAGTAATAGAAGAAATATAACCTGATGGTAAATATTGTACCTCAGTGGTTCGTGGCTCATCTATTATAGTGTTTGTACTACCACTTGCAACATGAGTGGTTTTTCTTATACGGCTCATTTTGTCGGGCAAATTGGCGTATTTGATCATAGGGATCTTTCCTTTATATAAAAGCCCCAGTTCGGCAAACAGCCATGCGTTGATCTTATCAACTTTATTGGCGTAGTTTTTCGTGTATTCAAACGAGTAGATTTCCTCATTGTTGTAGGCGCTTGAACTTGAAGAGTTGTTACTTCCTACCTGCATAGTTCTATACGTTTCTGCTTCATTAATATTAACAGCCATTAACTTACCATCGTTGTTGGTATAGCTTATTGTATACACCTTTCTGCTAGCACTAATATAAGTTTGTGTACTGCTATATTTTGCCCAGGTGGTATCATAACCAGCACCTGTGGCTTTAACTAATAAGCCGGCAGCGTCATATTCAAATTTGGTCGTATCGGCGTATAACACAAAACTGGGATTAGTCGCAGTCATATCATTCCTGCCGTCAGCAGTAATACGCTGAATTGGGAGGTAATTGCTGTTCAGTTTGTAACGTGCTGAATAAACATTACTTCCTGGCTGGGTTTGTGCTTGCTGCAAAATAATTTCATCGCCAACGTAACTGACAGTGAAACCAGAGCTGGGATCTGAAGTATCCTTAAGCGAAATGACCCTTCCCGACTTATCATACTCTAAAATAGTAGCATCGTATTCATCACCGTTGCTGCCGGTGTAGTAATTGCTAACCTTTACCACCCGCGTAGTGTCTTCTGGTTGTTTGTCTGAATCTTTTTTACACGAATCAAGCGAAATAATAAATAACAAGGACAGAATGGGAATCAATGATTTTTTCATAAAATATTTAAATTAAGTCCGGTTCCCTATTCCCTTTCTTTTCTGGTGCGCGCAAAGTTAATAAACATCCTGACAATTTAAAATAGATAATAAAGAATGTTAAGTGGTGAAACACTAACGTATAGGGTAAATACGAAGAGCGGTTTGTTATTTTACGAATAATGGTTCCAATCCTTGTTTACTGCTTCCTGATCGTTGTAGTGTTGCTCGCTGACATCACAGGCATGTTACTATCGCTTGCAGGCCTGCGAAGAGATTATGTCAACACGACTTCTGAGTATGCAAGAACGTTTCATGGAGTAAACGAGCCGGAGCTTCACATAGCAGCAGCGCTTCCTGGTTTCTGCAAAGCGGAACGAGTAGTAAACGCACCATTACTCAAGCACTCGTAAAGCAACGTTACATCGCAGTGCAACAATGCGTCATTGCTGCGTAGCTCCGGTACATTGCAGCACTGCTACTATACATTGCTGCGCTGTTTACTTACGTTGCAGGCATGTTACTACAGCTTGCAGGCTAGCGAAGATATTATGTAAACGCGGTTCCTGAGGATGCAGGCACGTTTCCTGGAGTAAACGAAGCGGAGCTTCACATCGCAGGCGCGTTTCCTGGTGTAAGCAAAGCGGAACGAGCAGTAAACACGGTGCGGGAACCCTCCACTCATGCAGCAACGTCACATTGCAGTGCAACAATGCGTTCTTGCTGCGCAACAATGCGCCGGAGTTTGACTGCTACATGATGTTGCAAGCCGAACAGACCTCGTTGCAACGCGATACAGGCACGAAACGTGCCTGCAATGTGAAGGAATAAAGCATTTGTTGTTCTTTGCATGCCTGCGACGTGACCTATCGGCGCGGGTGTCGATTATTGCATGACTGCAGTATGACAAATTGGTAAGCATTGACGAAGAAACGCGCCTGCAACGTGACCTAACAAGCAAACAACATGTTCTTGCAGTACTGCAAGGCCAAACTACACGCTTACCGACCCACGAAATCCTCGCGCAGCATAATAAGAATCAGCGCCGTTATGATAGATGAATACTTGTCCGTACCGGTAATCGCCAAAGATGGCGCCACCCAACTTGCGGATATTATCTGGTGTTTTTAACCAGCTGGAGGTTTTTGTATCGAAGTTGCCCAGCATTTGCAGCTCGCGGTATTGTTCTTCATTCAACATTTCAATGCCCATTGACTTTGCCATTTCCATGGCGCTGTCTGCCGGTTTATTTTGCTTTCTTGCTTCCAGTGCATCATTGTCGTAGCAAATACTTCTGCGGTCTTTAGGCGATTCAGGCGAACAATCGTAAAAAAGGTATTCGCCTGTTTTCTTATCATAACCAACCACATCGGGCTCACCGCCGGTTTCTTCCATAATGCTCAGCGACCAAAGTTTATCGCTTTTTTCTTTTAGCCTGGCTTCTACATCGGCCCAATCGATGCTCTTATGCCGAGCTTTGTTTTTCTCAAAACGGGCTTTCAATGTTTTGAGCAACTGTTCGCGCTCTTCGGCTGTGAGTTTGTGTTTGGCCATGGTGGTGGTATTTGGGAATGAAGATAGGGAGATATTTAAAAAGTTGAACGCGTCTTTGGCCGTGCGTCTTTTTTAGGTGGGTGATAATATTTTCTCGTACTGAAATATAAGAAAACCAGTAAACCAACAAATAAGATCAGTACTACTTCGGGATGGCTATCGGGCCATACAAAGGCATCATAGGCCGGATGTTTTACAAGCGTTACTTTTTGCCCTACCCTGTATTCCCTTTCAACACAACTGGCTTTGCCGATACTCACCGCTGCAACATTGCCTTTGTATAAAACTTTTATGTAGTTATACTTGTCACAGTTTGATGGCACTTCCACAACCGGCAGCTGCACTTTTTCACCATTATAGGCAATGATCATAAGCGTAATAATAGCTTTTAGCCCAAAATATACCAGTATTCCGCAAAGTGCCAGGATTATCAACCCAATTAATGATTTTTTCTTCATAAACATTACAGCCCACGTGGCAGATTTATTTTTGGTTTATAATTGGTATTGTCGCTTGGGTTTGAATTTGAGGAACGGGCAACCTTATCGCCCCCATCAATCTTTACATTTCCTGAAACCGTCATAATAACAACGTCCGTTACAGTTTTTTTCAGTCGCGGGTAATGATAAACGATCCGCTTTTACCGGGAAAGTTGTAACTAAAAATATCCGGCTCCATGTCATAAGGCGGTACGGCGCTGTTTAGGGCATTGGTGTAATCGGCCACACCGCCGGTTGTATTCATCTGATAATTGCATATAAACTGCCAGAAGTACGGACCAAAAACAGGCGTGAATGTAGTTCCCGGATTTTGAATGGAACTTATGTCGCCCTCCAGCTGCGGTACAACAGAAGTAAAATAGTTTTTATTTGTTCCGAAATCGTCATCATCCATAATTGTACGGGTTACTGCGCCGCCCGCAGTTAGCGCCCAGCCTAACCCAACCCAGCCGGCCTCTTCTTTAAGCCTTATTCCACCGGTATGGTAATCGAGACTGACAGGAACGCTCAATGCTTTCGTATGGATGGTGTATATAGGCACATTTACACTGGCGGTACCGGTGTACGTGCTCACCGGCACATCGCTAAACTTAAATAAAGTAGCAGTGTTGGGGGATGGCGGAATTATTTTAGGTATGTACTGATTTTGCGCCTCGGCAGAATGAATGACACAACTTAATAAAACGAGAAGTAGCAGAAATGGGGATATACGCTTACAAATGGCAAGGCATCGCTTTGCGGACATTTTGATAAGGTTAGGTTTGGTAATATTTGTATTTAAATGTAATAATTCCATTTAAAAAACAAAGCACCAGTTTATAACCGTGCATTTATAGCAATAAACGTGTAGATTTTGGCAATAACTGTGTACGGGTATAAACCGTGGTGGTATTAGTGTTAGTATTATATTAGTTTATAAAAAAATACAAAAAAAGGGACATCCGCTTAAAGATGTCCCCTTTCCTATAATAGATTAATTGTTTACTTCCCCCCAATATCCGTTCTAAACTTCTCAATACACTTTCTATCCTGCAAGGTCACAAAACAGGTTCTGTCATCCTTGCCGCCGAAGGTGATGTTGCTTACGTCTTTACCTTTCAATTCAACTTCCTGTATTTGGCGGCCACCATTGTTGAAGATGGCAACGGTGCCCTTACCATAACGGGTAATATATAAATTACCCTTGCTATCGCACTTCATACCATCCATACCAAAATCGGTAAAAGTGGCAAAAGTTTTTTCGCTTTTTATATCACCCTTGCTATCGAGTTCAAAGGCCAGTACGCGCCGTTGAACGCTTTCATTTACATACAAGATCTTTTCATCGGGACTTAAACAAATGCCATTTGTGGTGCCCATGTTTTCTTTTAGCAATACGGCTTTGCGGTCGGCGCCTATTTTCCAGATCTGTCCGTTTTGTTTTTGCCAGTTGGGGTCCGACGCATATACCACGCCCTTTTTGCTGATGCAAATATCATTGGGTTGGTTAAACCGGTCGTCGTGGCAATACACCGTTACATTTTTGGTGGCAGGGTCTACTTCCAGCACATTGTGTTCAACAAAATCGGCTACCAGCATTTTTCCTTCTGCAGTAAACCGAATGCTGTTGCCTACACTTTTACCCGGCAGTGTTAAAAACAATTCTACTTTTCCATCTGGCAATACCTCGCCAATGGTTCCGTCTTTTTGAAAATTTACAACGAATAACCTGCCCATTTTATCCACCGCCGGCCCTTCGCAATTGCGGGTAAATAAATTCTCGGCAGTATGATCATATGCCCTAAAAAGCGATTGACTAAACTCCTTTTGGGGATTATGTTTCCTGTGACAAGAAGTTACAATTACAATGGCAGCAGTTGCCAGAATAAGTTTATGCATAATGATTTTTAATTGAGTTATTCCAAACGTACCCGTGGATCAACCACCGCGTACAACACATCGGCCAATACATTCACCAGTATAAAGAAGAATGAGGTGATCAATACCGACCCCATCACTACCGGAAAATCGAGCTTTTCAAGCGCATCTACGGTCACCTTGCCTATTCCCTTCCAGCCAAAGATATACTCTACAAAAAACGCACCCGCCAGCAACTCGGCAAACCAACCTGTAATGGCGGTGATAACAGGGTTCAATGCATTGCGTAAAGCATGTTTCCAAACCACTACCCTTTTCGACAACCCTTTGGCATATGCGGTTCTGATATAATCCTGGTTCAGCACATCGAGCATAGAGCTACGGGTAAGCTGGGTAATGATGGCCAGCGGACGAATTCCCAATGTGATAGCAGGCAACCATAAATGTTGTAATGACCAGTATGGTTGTCCGGTCAATTCATCCATATCGCGCCAGCTGCCGGTCATATGTAAACCGGTGTAATGGCTCCAAACAAACCCAAACAAATAAGCAATAACGATACCCATAAAGAACGAAGGCGCCGATATGCCCAACACGCTGGTAAAGATGGCGGAAGTATCCATCCAGGTATCTTTTTTCACCGCTGCCAGTACGCCCAATGGAATACCAAGTGCAACGGCAATGAACATGGCTGCCACCGCCAGCAATAAGGTGCCGGGCAGGGCTTCCATCAATACATCGCCCACATTTTTCTTTGTTTGGTAAGAACGGCGCAGGTAGGGCACTTTAAGCCCCAGGTTAATATCGCTGCCTATGAAGAACCCTTTCAGTTGTTTCTTTTCTATTTCACTATCGGTATGAATACCAATAGGCGAAAGATCGTTTACGAACAACACAAATTGTTTCCATTTGGGTTGATCGAGGTACAGTTCACGCCTGATGTTCTCCTGCGTGGCCGCATCGGCCCGCTGGCCCATAACAAGCCGCGAGGGATCGGCAAATCCCTGGAATAATAAAAACACAACGACAATAACGCCCAGCATCACCAGGATGCCATACAAAATGCGTCGTGTAAAGTATTTTATCAATGCTTAACTATTTAAAACATTTTTCTACTACTAAGAATCAGTTACAGGTTACAAGTTACAGGTTTCAGGGCTCCTGCAACCTGCGACCTGTAACTTGCAACATATCCTAAATACCAGGAAGGTTACTAACCACCAACAATGCCTGATCAAAGTCTGCATGGCTCCATTTATTTATAATAGTACCTTTCTTTATTAAGAATAAAGCAGGGTTGGCACGTGCTGCGGTCTTAATGGCTACGGGGTCGCAGCTAAGGGGCATAAATACTTTAAACACATCTGGCGGGTTCACACGCAGGTTTTCTATAGGCACATTACTTACCATGTAACCAGTGATATGTTTTTCAGCCGCTTTCACCATAATGAGCGTGAGCAACTTCGTCCATTCCTCTTTTACTTTGTAACCATCTTTCAAAAAGAAGTACAACTGGTACTTATCTTCGTTCAGTAATGCCTGGGTTGAATCGTTGCCCGATAAAGTTTTTAATGCAAAATCCCTGATGGCTGGTGAAGCATTGCCTTTACGTACCAGTTTATCGTACCGCTTTACGAATTTATAAGTAGCATCATCATAATCGGCCGGGAAGTTATCGGCCGTAAACTCTATTTGTTTACCACCTTTTTCATATACAAAAGTGATCACTGTACTATCCGGGATAGAACCTGGCGGCGCCTGCATTTTTTCGGGAATGTTATTGCCAATTTTATAAGGCAAACAATCTTTTACCGGCAGGTGTACCAGCACGTACCACTGAAATGCAAATGAGAATACAGTTGTAAAGAAAAGCGCTACCAGGCTGTAGGTGATATTAAGCGAAGGTTTGATCTTATTACGCTGCCAAAAGATAAGACCAATAAGCACCAGCAGTAACAGGTCTTTCATGAATGACTGATCGGCCGTTAAAGGAATACAATCGCCAAAGCAACCGCATTCACGGATCTTTCCACTGAACAGGGCATAACCCGTAAGGAAGGTAAAGAAAACGATCAGGATCAACAGCAGCCAGCTGAACAGGCGCATTTGCCAGCCTACCAGCACAGCTACGCCGGCGATGATCTCAAACGCGATCATCAGCACAGAAAAAGTTAAGGTATAACTATCGAGAAAACCCATGCCCCATACCTCAAAGAACTCCTGCATTTTATAGCTGAGCCCCAGGGGATCATTGGCTTTTACCAATCCGGAAAAAATAAAAAGAACGCCTACGATGATACGGGTTATGTTCAGTAATATTCTCATACAAGATATTAGTCTATTTATAGATTTAGGGTACGTGGGTCGGCAATCGTGAATCGGCAATCGGCAATAATTCTCGAAAATTTAAGCCTCGCTATTGTAAAACGATCCGCCGCACAGAATGCCTTTATCAACTTTATCACCTCTATCAACTTTTCAACTCCTTGTCAACCTGTTAACTTGTCAACCTGTCAACTCCTCGTCAACTAACAACCAAATATAACATACAAATGAGTATGTTACATTTGTGGTTAAAAATAACGAACAAACATTAATGTATACATTGAATTGTAAAGGCCGGTTACTGGTGATTGATAAACCGTTGGTAATGGGCATCATTAACACCACGCCCGATTCGTTTTACGAGGGAAGCCGTTTTATGGGCGAAAGCGGCGTTTTAAAACAAGCCGAACAAATGCTGAAGGCCGGTGCAGATATTTTGGATCTTGGCGGACAAAGCACGCGTCCCAACAGCGTTGTGATCTCCGCTGAAGAAGAATTGCAGCGGGTAGCGGGTGCTGTAGAGTCGTTACATTATAATTTTCCTGAAGCCATAATTTCAATAGATACGTATTATGCAAATGTGGCAAGGGAAGCGGTAGCTGCCGGCGCCTCCATTATCAACGATATCAGCGCGGCACTGGTTGACCCGGCCATTTTAACCGTTGCCGGGGAACTAAAGGTGCCCTATGTATGTTCGCATATAAAAGGCACTCCGGCCACCATGCAACAACACGCAACCTACGAAAACCTGACCCGCGAGGTGCTCGATTTCTTTATTCAAAAGATCGCAGAATGCCATCAGGCGGGCATTACCGATATCATTATTGACCCCGGGTTTGGCTTTGCCAAAACCCCTGCCCACAATTTTACGCTGCTTAAAGAACTGGCTGCATTGAAAATGCTCAATAAACCCATACTTGTTGGTCTTTCGCGTAAATCTACCATTTACAAAACCCTGGGCATAACCGCCGCTGAAGCCCTTAACGGAACTACTGTTTTAAATACCGTGGCATTGTTGAATGGTGCTAATATAATAAGGGTGCATGATGTGAAAGAAGCGAAAGAAGTAATAAGGTTAGTTTGTAGTTTGTAGTTTGTGGGTCGAGGTTTGTGGTTGTCTCCGGTTCGGCAGTCGTTAACAATAGCTGTTCTCAAAATAAAAAAAGCATGTTACCAGTAAAGTAACATGCTTTTTTTATTATTCAAAGTTTTAGTCTGCTGAGTTTAGTAATGCTTTCCAAAGCGCGGAGCAACTACAAACTACAAACCATAAACCACAAACCATTAATGATTATGACCATCGCCTGCGCCGTGCTGCTGCGGTTGTCCCTGAGGCATTGGCATTGGCGGAGCCTGTGGTTGTTTTGGCGCTGAATCGCTTACACCTACCACTTCAATATCAAATACCAGGTTCTCATACTGCTGACCGCCAGGACCAGGTTGAGCACCATAGGCATTAAAGAACGGAATGTACAATGTACCTTTTCCACCTTGTTTGAAATATTTCAAACCTTCATCCCAACCAGGGATAACGGCATGTGTACCAACTACTACACTGAAAGGTTCTTTACCAGCTTCCATGTTGCTTTCAAACACCTTCAATGAAGGGAAGTTTTTGCCGGTATAACGAATAGAACAATATTTACCAGAATCAACCTGGGCGCCGGTTCCCACCTCTTTTACTTCAACATAAGTACCCTGGGGTGCTTTTGTTGCATTGATCTTATTTTTAGCCAGGTAATCTTCGATCTCTTTTACTTTAGGAGCTCTCAGGCTTTGTTGTTTTTCGGCCTGACGTTGCTGTGCTTTTTGCATTTCAGCCATCTGGTCTTTTTGTGCAAGGCTATCAGCAGTGAAAACTTCTACAACTCTTAATGTTAAAATGAGCTTATCTTTTGGTTTGATGAACTCAGGCAGCTGACCTGCTTTTTTAGCAAGGCTGTCGGCCAGGCGGATCACCACAGCGCTGTCGCCTTTGTGCAGCATGGTGAAGATCTCTTGCGGATCGTAAACGGGGCCTACACTGTCTACCTTTGCATAGAAAGGCATTTGCTCATAAGAGCTGGCCAGTACAGAATCCCTTAATTTATGAACGAACTGGATCTTAATAACATCACCACGTTTTACCAATGGACCTTTGCCATTTTCGATGATCTTATAAAGCATGCCGCTCTTCGTTTTTTTGAACCCGCTGTTCTTACAGGCTCCCAATGCCAGTATTGATAAGGCACTTAATATTAAAGTTGTTTTTTTCATTTGAATATTTAAATAAAATTTTATTGTAATTGCAATGCGTTCTCGCGCATGGCTTCAATGAAACGTTGTATGGTTACATCGAGCGGATCGCTGCTGCGGCCGCCGGCAGCGTTATAATGGCCGCCACCCTCAAAATAAGTGCGGGCAAAGGTATTTACATCGAAATCGCCTTTACTGCGGAAGCTCCATTTCCGTTCCTCATCGCGGTCGATCACCAGGGCAGCCAGTTTTATACCCTGAATGCTCAGGGGATAATTTACCAGCCCTTCGGTATCGCCGGTCTTCACCTCATAGCGCAACAGGTCTTTTTTGGGAATATAGATCAGCGCTGTGTTATATTCATAATACAGGTCCATCCGGTGCAGCAGAATGTGCCCTATAAAACGGAGCCTGTTTTCCAGGAAATTATCGTAAATATTCTCGTGTACGATGGTATGTTTCAGCCCGCGTTCTTTGAGGTCGCCTACCATGCGGTGAACGGCGGCACTGGCCGAAGGGAACCGGAACGAACCGGTATCGGTCATAACCCCGGCATACAGGCAATCGGCAATGGCGGGCGTAATACGGTCGCTATAGCCCGACCCTACGATAAAATCATACACCATTTCGCAGGTGCTGCTTTTACCGGTATCGCTGATGCCCCAGGTGAATACGGCCGACTCAGGTTGCTGGTGATGGTCGATCAAAATGCGGTCAAAAGAACCATTGCGTACCGAATTTGCCATGTGCTTTATACGTACCAGCACATTAAAATCGAGGCAAAACACCCATTGGGCCTGTTGTAAGGCGGCTTCCCCGCGGTCGCGCTGTAGTTCATAGTCGATCACATTGGCAGAGCCAGGCATCCAATCGAGCCATTTGGCCCAGTTGGTAGGTGAAACTACGGTTACAGAGTGCCCGAAAGAGGTTAAGAAATGGTACATGGCCAGCGAACTGCCCATGGCGTCCGCATCAGGTTTCTGATGCGTGGTAATCACCACATTGTGTGGGGTTGTTAGTAGTGGGTATATGTCTTGTATAGGTTTCATGAAGCGGCAGCAAAGTTGCGGAAATAAAGGTCAATTGCCAAAAGAATAGTTGCCGGTTCCCGGGTTCAGGTTACCGGGTACTGTTTACAGGCTTTAAGGAGCAAACAAGCTGTTTCAGGTTGCAGGATACAGGTTACAGGTAAAACCAGTTGCCAGTTACCCGGAAACAAAATACAGTTGTGGGGTGCCGGTTACAGGTTTCAGAGACTGCCTCCATGTGTTTTGTACTCCCTGCAACATGTACCCTGTAACATGCAACGGCCGCTTACGTTTCGGGGACGCCGGTTACCATGAAAACCGGAAACTGGTAACCGGTAACTGGAAACTCCTTACTTTTGCGGCCAAAATAAGAAGATAGTATGAGTAACCGCACGTTTACCATGATTAAGCCCGACGCCATGAAGAACGGGCATGCCGGCGCCATTTTAGACCGGATCATTAAGGAAGGTTTCCGCGTTGTGTCGTTGAAATTGACCAAATTAAGCAAGGAAAAAGCCGGAGAGTTCTATGCCGTGCATAAAGAACGGCCTTTTTATGGCGAACTGGTTGAGTTTATGAGCAGCGGAGTTATCATTGCCGCCATATTAGAAAAAGATAACGCAGTTTCTGCCTTCCGCACCCTGATCGGCGCTACCAACCCCGCCCAGGCTGAAGCCGGCACCATTCGCAAACTATTCGCTACTTCACTTGGCGAAAACGCCATCCACGGCAGCGACAGCGATGAAAATGCGGCTATTGAAGGTAATTTCTTCTTTAGCGGACTGGAGCAATTCTAGTTTAGTTGACAAGTTAACAAGTTGACAGTTGACAAGGTCACTCTGTGCAGCTTAAAAAATAATGGCCCCGACGTTACCGTCGGGGCCTCTTTATTATGAGATTTTGACTTTGTATTTCCTCGTCAACTTGTTAACTCGTCAACTCGTCAACTGCCTACAAACTCTCCGTTTTCTTACTATAATTCCCCATCGGCGTAACCTTATACCCTTTCTTTCTTAGCAAACTGATCACCCCCTGCTCGCCGGGCAAATGCCCCGCCCCTACGGCAAACAAAATACATTTGCTCTTCATGATCTCGGGCATTTGATCAACCCAGTGGCGGTTACGGCCATACAACAATATGTCCATGTACTCATCCATTCCGGGATCACTTTTGTGCATCAGCGAATCCATCCGCTCCAGGTTCTGCTCGCGGTATACTTCTACCATTTCCATGGTCACCTGTTTGTAGCTGTCGATGCTATCGATATAACTAACCAGGTCTTTGGCCTGTTTTTCATATGGGATACTGTCGAAGATCGAAGCCTGAAATTCGGTTGTTTCAAGCCCCTTTATTTCTTTGTTGTACTTTTTGCTTTCACGCATAATAAGCTCTTCCATCCCGTTCTTTTGATCGCAGCTCATCATTTGCTCGCCAATAAGGCTTGAAATAAAATAGGGTTTGAACCGGTTCATCATGGCCAATGGCAGGGGAACCGCGTTATGTTTAAAATATTCTTCCACCTTGGCATAATCTTCCTTGCTCAGCAATTCCGATAACTTCTTGCCGTCGTTCATCCGCAGGTATTTCATGGCGCCCAGCATTTCGCCCATATTGTCCATATCAAGCTCAAAGTAAATTTGATCGGCATATTTGATGGCCAGTTTCAGGCTATCGCTAATAGTGGCATCACCGGCACACAATACATGCATGGTGCCGTACAAATAGGACGAGCGTGAAAGCCCATTTCCGCTGATCTTCCATAACAATGTGTTATCTAATTGGTTAGAAGTCGCTTTTGGCGCCGGCGCCGATACCTTTTTGCCCGGTTTGGCAGGCTGTTGCCCAAATGAGGCCATAGCTACTGCTATATAAAAAATTAACATACTTGCTTTTTTCGATAACATATTTGCTTGCTTTTATCCTACCTGGTGAATATGGTTCTTTTTTTTATTATACTTGCATAAATTAATTACACCCATATGAAACCCTGCCACCCTCCATATACCAGGCATATCCACTCTAATATAATTTTGGTTGCAGCTATCTAAAGAGGTGCGTCAACAAAGCTAAACCGGCTTGTTGAAATGAACGAATAAATTTACAAGATCAGGGTAACCGGAATAAACGAATCAGACACGCTATTCCTGAATACCGATAAGAATATTAAACGGCTGTACGGGGCAAATTGTTTGCTCAAATGCGTGTTGCTTATTTTGTATTCATAACCAATTATTGCTTAAAGCATTTGTACATGAAACGTTTTGTTTGTAGCTGTTTGTGGCTGGCAATGGTAAAATTGTGTGCGGCGCAAACTCCCCTGCCCGAATTTGGAGAAATTCCCTATCCCGAACAAACTCTTACCGAATGTTCATTCGATAAAGAAGCCGATGCCGTAGTACTCTTCGACGAAGCATCGGCCGACAATAACGACCAGCACAACCTTATTGTAAACCGCAGGATCAGGTTGAAAATACTTAAACCCAAAGGAACCCGGCACGGCGATATTTCAATTCGTTACTATCACAAAGACGATCTAGAATACATCAATGGCATAGAAGCCTACACCTGCAATTACCGCAATAATGTTCCTGAGATCAAAAATGTTCCCGCATCTGCCATCTACCGGCAAAAAATAAACGACATACTTTCCGTTGTAAGAATTCCCATGCCCGATGTACAGCCCGGCAGCATCATAGAATATAAATACACCACCACTATAAAATATTACAGCCATCTCGAAGACTGGTATTTTCAGGGCGAACTGCCCGTAATGCACAGCCGGTTCTCCCTGGTAGTTATGCCCAACTACGAATTTGCCTACCGGGTACGCAAAAGCGATCTGTTGCCTATTGAAATAAAACAGGAGAAAAATTCCGGACGAATTTATTTTGGCATGGACAGTATTGCCGGTTTGCGCGATGAACCGTATATGGATGCAGAAAAAGATTACCTGCAACATGTGGAGTTTCAGCTTTCGGGTTACCAGGGTACTTTTGGCGGCACTACAAAAACGCGAACCAATTGGGAAGAACTTACCCGCGAATTACTAACACACCAGTCATTTGGACTACAGCTGAATAAGAACATTCCCGTTGGGGCCGACTGGCTCAGCAAGGTAAAGGCCATGAGCACGCCTTATGAAAAAATGACGTCTATCTACCACTTTGTGTTCAAGAATTTCACCTGGACCGGCGTTGGCGGCCTTGGTACAGAAAATGGCGTTAAGGATACCTGGGAAAAAAGAAAAGGCAGCAGCAGCGAAATAAACCTGATGTTTATAAACCTGCTGGTAGAAAGCGGGCTGGAAGCATACCCCCTGCTGGTAAGCACAAGAGGTAATGGTAAAGTAAATCCCGAAGTACCTTTTCTCGATCAGTTCAATAAAGTAATGGCCTATGTGGTCATTGGCGACAAAAAATATGTGCTTGATGCGGCAGGCCCTTACACGCCGCCGTTTATGATACCATTCTCTGTTATCAATACAAATGCCTTTGTTGTACACCGTAAGAAAGGCGGCATTGTTGCTTTAACTGAAACCGAAAAGCAGGACAGGAACCTGGTAAACATCACCGCCGCCATTGACGAAAACGGAAATATAAAGGGCGAGGCCCTTATTCAAAGCTACGACTACGCCCGGCTTAACCGGTTGCGGGTCTGGGAACGCGATAAAGACCGCTTTAAGGAAGAATACTACACCTCGTACCAGGCCGGTTTAACAGTTGATAGCCTGGTGGTGAAAAACCTCGACAATGATTCCCTGCCCTTTGACCAGCGGTTTAATTTCTTTATTCCGCCAACAGCCAGCGGCGATTACAAATTGATAAACCTGAACCTGTTCAGCGGTATTACCAAAAACCCATTCATCTCAGACATCAGGTTCACCAATATCGACTATGGGTGTCTGCAATCATATACAGTTGTAGAGAGCATTACACTGCCCTCATCGATGAAGCTGGAGACGGTGCCTAAAAACATCAGGCTTATAATGCCCGATACCAGCATTGCCTTAAGCAGGTACGTTCAGGTAAAAGATAATATACTAAGTGTGAAGTACGCCATAACAACAGCCCGTAGTGTATTCACTGCCGATGAATATGACTATGTAAAAAGTTTCTATAAGAAAATGGCTGAGATCATGAATGAACAAATTGTGTTGAAACGAATGTGATAATGAAAGGCCGCCTTCGGCGGAAATTAATATAAAACCAGGGGAAAAGGTTTAAGGGAAAAGTGATTTGCCTGCTTAGCGAAGCAGGCCGGTAGTTGGCATTGCCGTTTGCCGTTTCACGTTTGCCGTTTCACGAAAATTAAACCATAATAAACCCACTATGTTCAAGTCACTGATGATGGTTACCTGCCTAACCACCACCTTATCGTTGTTTGCCCAAAAGGGCAGCGATGTGCCAGCCTTTGGAAAAGTAGAAAAAGCCGACCTGGAATTGAGATCATGCGACTTTGATGATAAAGCCGAAGCGGTAGTACTGTTCGACGTTGGCGAACTGTACTTCGATCTTAACGCAATGGCCAGCACCATGCGGCTCGAAAGACATATACGCATAAAAATTTTAAAAGACAAAGGGAAAAGCCAGGCCGATATTCACCTGCCTTATGTAAGCTACCGCAATATTGAGTATATCAAAAACCTCACTGCACAAACCTATAACCTCGATGCCGTCGGCAATATTGTAACCACCAAATTGGAAAAAAAGCTTATTTACGAAAAGCCCATCGATAAATACCGTACCGAACAGGTTTTCACTTTTCCCGATGTGCAGGCGGGCAGCATCATTGAATACAAATGGCTACAGGTATGGAGCAGTTTAACATTGGAGAACTGGTATTTTCAACGGAGCATACCGGTAAAATACAGCCGCTACCGATTTGATTTTCCAAACGAAATTGAAGTGTATGCATCACCGCTTTGCGTGCTGCCATATGAAAACAACAGAGATAGCAAGGGAAACCGCAGCATTCAAACCTATTCCATGAAGAACATACCGGCCCTGCGCGATGAGCCCTACATCAGCTGCGATAGAGATTACCTGCAACGTATAGATCTCAGGTTTCAGGCCATCAACTTTCCTACCTACCGCCAAAACCTGGTTAAAACCTGGCCCCAACAGATCAAAAGCCTGATGGAAGATGAAGATTTTGGGGTGCAGTTAAAAAGAAACATTCCGCGTACAACCGATCTTGATGAACAGTTAAAGCAGGTAACCGACCCATATCGTAAAATGGTTACCATACATGAATATGTTCGCAAGAATATGGAATGGAACGGGTACCGGAACATTTGGGCATTGAATGGCGTTAAATCGGCCTGGAAAGATAAAAAAGGTACCAGCGGCGAGATCAACCTCATACTGGTTAACCTGCTTAAAGATGCCGGTCTAAAGGCACATGCCATTTTGGTAAGCACCCGCGAACACGGGGTTATTACCAGCGCTGTTGCCGATATGGCGCAATTTGATAAAGTAATGGCCTATGTTGAAATTGGCGACAAGGTTTATGTGCTTGACGCTACTGAAAAAAATACCCCCTCGGGCCTTATCCCCATGGACGTAATGTATTCTGAAGGACTGGTCATTGAAAAACCCGAAACCTTTGAATGGGGCTGGCGGCCTTTATGGAACGATAAGACCATGATGAAGAACACCCTCATTATGATGGCAAACGTCGACGATAACGGTGTTATGAATGGCAATGCCGCTATGTACAGCTACGATTACGACCGGGTGCAACGGGTTGAAGAAGCCAGAAAGGACAAAACCAAATTCCTTGAAAAATACTTTCGGGCCACCCAAAGTGTAAAGGTCGACAGCCTTGCTTTAGAGAACCTCGACAATGATACCCTGCCACTCATTCAAAAAGTAAAATTCAGCTTGCCGGTAAGCGCCTCCGGCGAATACAAATACTTTTCAACCAACCTGTTCACCCGCCTCGAGAAAAATCCCTTCCTGGCCGATTCGCGTTTTTCAGACGTTTTCTTTGGCGTAAACCAGTCATATAACATTGTTGCCAATATAACAATACCTGAGGCTTATTCGTTTGAAACACTGCCAAAGAATATGAAAATGATAATGCCCGATACCAGCATTGCCATAACCCGGCGCCTGGTGGCAGAAGATAACCGACTGTCGGTAAGAGTGAGCCTGGAATTTAAAAAACCTTTCTTTACCGTGCAGGAATACCCGGATTTTAAGGAATTTTACAAACAGTTATTTGCCATTTTGAGTGAACAAATAACCATTAAAAAGAAAGGATAAAACGCCGAACGTAGAAAACACTGTAGCATATGAAAAAGTGTTTATTGATAGTAGCCACCCTGTTTGTTACCTGTAGCACGCAAGCCCAGGTAACCACCCTGTACGCCCTGTCGTCGATGCCCGATATAGTAAAAAAAGACGCCGACATAATCAAACGATATGAAAATATAGAGTTTGAAGTAAAGGATATTGACCGAAGCTCATACACAGTACACCAGATTGTTACGGTAATGAACGAAAAGGGTAAAAAAGCATTACATTTTGCAGAATACACCGATAAGTACCGGATACTGGAAGATGCCGAAGTAAAAATATTCGACGCTTTTGGCCGGCCAGTGAACCGGTACAAACAAAAAGATATGATCACACAGGCCAGCTTCAGCGGCCTTATCGACGACGGAAAGGTCACTTCGGTGAGCTTTTCTTCTGCCACCTACCCGGTTACTTACGAACTAAAATATACGGTGCGTTTTAAAGGCAACCTGATGTTCCCCAATTATGACATACAGGATGCCAACCAAAGCGTGGAATCATCGGTGTTTACGGTTAAAGTGCCTAAAAACCTCGATCTGCGGTATAAGGAAAAGAACATAACCATAAAACCTGAAACGGCGGAGGAAGGTGATTATAAAACCTACCGCTGGACCATCAAAAACCTGCCCGCCATAAAACACGAAGCCGGCGCGGTTAGCCCTTACCCTTATGTAATGCTGGCGCCCAACCGGTTTAAGTTCGACGATTTTGAAGGCGACCTAAGCAGCTGGAAGAATTTTGGCTCATGGTACGCCAACCTGTACAAAGGGCTCGACAAATTACCACCCGACCGGGTAGCCTTTTTTAAGGACATGGTAAAAGACATTCCCGACAATCACGACAAGATCAAAAAACTGTACGAATACATGCAGAAGAATTTTCGCTATGTAAGTATTCAACTGGGTATTGGCGGCTTACGGCCTTTTTCAGCCGAATTCACCGATAAGAAAAAATATGGCGATTGTAAGGCACTTAGCAATTGCATGAAGGCTATGCTTTCGGCCGTTGGCATCAATAGCTACAGCGCAGTAATTAATGCGGGAAAAAATGCGGTGGCTATGGATTCAGATTTTCCTTCCAAATTCAGCAACCATGTTATTTTATGCGTACCGCTCCAAAAAGATACGGTTTGGCTTGAGTGCACCAGCAACACCAATGATTATAATGTGCTGGGGCCATTTACCGAAAACCGCAATGCCCTGCTGATAACCGAAAACGGTGGCGTACTGGTGGCCACCCCAACAAGCACCAGCACAGAGAACACCTTCTATGTGCATACGGCAATAAAGCTACAGGACGACGGCTCGGGCACAGCCTTTACGACGTTTAAAACAACCGGGGAGTACAAAGACGAAATGAAATACATCATCGAGGAAAAAACCGATGATCAAAAAGAATACATCGTGCACTCCCTGAACTTTAAACAACCCGATGAATTTTTACTCAGGTTAAAAGAAGGTACCGGGCCGTATACGACCACGCTTGAAACCGCTTATGAAAAGATACATGAATTCAATGCAGGCAATAAATTATTTATTAGTCCGCGCATTTATAAATTCTGGACCACGGTGCTTCCCAAAGCCGAAGATCGCCGCCAGGATTTTTATTTCTCTTTTCCGTTTGAACATAACGACACTACGGTTTTCAAACTGCCGGCCGGTTTTGCAGTAGAGGCGCTGCCAAAGGCAAAAGAACTCACCAATCCCAATGCCACCTACAGCACCAGATACTGGTACAACGAAACCGAAAAGGCGGTGTACGTTTCAACCACACTTACATTAAAACAACATAAGATCGCAGCGGCGGGTTATGCCGATGTAAAAAAATTCTTTGATGATATTTTATTGGATGAAACCCAACGCATCGTGATCAGGAAAGAATAGAAACGGGTTACCAGTTACCGGTTTCCGGTTTCCAGGGCTTCCATTGCAGTGTGCTCGCTTGGTTGTCGGGCACCCCGAAATTCAAGGCCCGGTAACAGGTAACTGGTAACCGGTAACTGTAACTTATAACGTCCGTCAAATAATATGCGAAAGAATAATTCCCGTCGCTACTGCTGCGTTCAGCGATTCGGCCTGGCCGTGACGCGGGATGGTTATCCGGTTGCTGCACCGGGCCAGTATGGCATCGCTGATGCCCTTCGATTCATTCCCAATAATAATAATACCCTCTTTAATGGGCGGCTGCTTGCGAAGATCGGTGCCATTAAGTATGGCGGCATAGGTTGGTAAACCGGGGGCCTGCTCAAGCCACTGCTCCAATGAGCCATAAGCCACCTGTACCCGGGCAATGCTGCCCATAGTAGCCTGTACCACCTTACTACTCCAGGCATCGGCACAATCTGTGCTGCAATACACGTGAGAAATGCCAAACCAGTCGGCACAACGGATAATAGTACCCAAATTCCCCGGGTCCTGAATGGTGTCGAGCATGAGGGAAACGGTATTTCGTAAAGGCTTATTCGCCGAAAAATCGGGCTTTTTAAAAATTCCCAGCACCTGGTTAGGCGTTTGCAGCTGCGAGATACGTTCCAACTCCCCCTGACTTATTTCAGTTACGGTAGTGGGTAGCGGCTGCGGCTGCGCTTCCATCCATTCCTTTACCGCAAACAGCTCCTGAAGCGGCAAACGGGCACTTAATAATTCGTTAATTAGCTTTGGACCTTCGGCCACAAACACCCCTTCGCTATCTCTCAATTTTTTGTGGCTTAAACTTTGAATATATTTGACCTGCGATTTAATCAACATTGCATTCCGTTTAAACAAAATATGTTGTCATTAGCCCGGCAAGTTACAGTATTTAGATTGGTTCGGTGGATAGCTTACTGCGCTTTCATTTCGGCGTTTATAACTTCCTGCACAATCACTAATAATGCTCAAAAGGATAAGCCCTTTGTTTATAAGACCATAATTGATATCAACGGCAATGTGGCCGACAAGCCTCAGCTGCTCGAAAGGTTGCAAAACCAGCTCGACGACAGCCTTAAACTTCGTGTTATCACGTACCTGGGGATTGTTCGGGCGCTGAAAAAACCGCCGGTATTTGATTCGGTAAATATTGGCCGGTCGCGCATATTCATGACCAGCCTGCTGCATTCAATGGGATATTTTAGCCCGGTAATAACCGATACCTTTCACATCGATACGGTGCGAAGTAAATACCCATACCGGGCTCATGTACATTTTAAAGTAACGCCGGGTAAAGTGCTGCGGCTCGATTCTATAGGCTATGCCTTCCGGGACGCCGAGCTACAGCGGATGGCCTTGCGGCAGGTTGATAAATCGGTATTGAAAAAGACCGAACCTTATTCCATACAAAAAGTATCGGATGAGCTCGACAGGTTGGTGACCGTTTTTCGCAACAACGGTTATTATAAACTAACCAAGGAAGACCTGTTTGCAGAAGTAGATACGGTAGTGGCAGCGCTTATTGACCCTTCCCTGGATCCGTTTGAACAGATACGGCTACTGGATTCGCTGCGTAAAAAAAGGGAAAACCCAACCATCAATGTCGTATTTAAACAACACCCGGTAAAAGACAGCAGCCGCCTGAAAAAATACTACATCGGTAATATAACGGTTTACCCCGATGCCAGTTACGAGCCCTTCGATTCAACCATTCATGATACGGCCCAAATAAAGAACTATACCATCATTTATAATTCCCGGCGTTTTAAACTGCCCTTTATAGCCAATAATGTTGGCCTGCGACCGGGCGCGCTCTATTCACAACGACGGTATTTTCGTACCAATAATGTTTTTACCAGCCTGGGGGCCTGGAAAAACGTGGATATTGAAATGCAGGAACGTAAAGGTAAAGACAGCAGTTTACCAATGCTCGATACCAAAATACGGCTGTACCCCAATACGAAGTATAACATGAACACTTCAATTGAAACCAGCCGAAACGTAAGCGAAATTCTTGCAGTTGGCCAGTTGTTTGGTATTGGTTTGAACGGCCGCCTGCTAAACCGTAATGCCTATCGCGAAGCCATACAAACAGTTACCAATGCGCGGTTTGGAATAGAATTAGGTACAAATATCATTCAAACCCTGCAGGCCAGCCTGGCCCATAGCATTAACTTTCCCAAGTTCATTACGCCTGTTAAAATACGTACCGACAGCCTTATTGCTCCCCGCACCCTGTTAAACCTGAACGCATCATACACCGACAGGTTATTACTGTTTCAATCAAGATCGTTCAATGCCTCCTGGGGGTATGAGTGGGTAAAAGGCCGCCGCCGCGAAGACCAGGACCAGGTTGGACAAAGATGGCGCAAGACCTGGCAGTATATCCCTCTTAACTATGAGTACACCGACGTAATAAAAACAGATACTTTAAGGGAACTGGAAAAAAAGATCAGTTCTTATAAATATGCATTTAACGACGGATTAATCATAAGCCAGGTGCTAAGCCTGTCGACCGGTATTGAGAAAGACAATAAACTTACCCTGCTGCGGGGCCGCATAGAAGAAAGCGGGGCCCTGTTTGGCTTCATAAAAAAACTGGAGCTGGGTTCGCTGGCCCGGTTTATAAAGATAGACGGTGAGCTTAAACATTATATTAATAATCCCCACTCAAGCTGGGCCTTCAGGGCTTTTGCCGGTTATGGATTTGTTTATGGTAAAACCGACACGGGCACCATTGTAAAAGAGAACAACCTGCCCTTTTTTAAGGCCTATTTTGCGGGCGGTCCGTACAGTATGCGGGCCTGGCAGATAAGGCGTTTAGGTCCCGGCTCTTCCGATGCATATGAAAAGGGCGGTACCAGTGCCGAACGTTTTGGGAATATGCAAATTGAGTTGAATACCGAATTCCGTTTTAATATAACCACCATTGCCGGTATTAAAGTGAACAGCGCCCTGTTTGTTGATATGGGGAATATATGGAGCACTGAATATGACTCCACCAACCGAAAGCTACCGGAAGCTTCGTTCAATTTCAGCCGGCTGTATAAAGACCTGGCCATTGGCGCCGGCAGCAGTTTGCGGTTCGATTTTGACTTCTTCCTTATCAGGCTCGACTGGGCCTATAAAATAAAAGACCCATTATATGCCAATAAGAACGATGGGTGGTTCAATGATCTAAGAATACTGAATGGGCAGTTTCAGTTGGGCATCGGTTATCCCTTTTAACAATGATATTGTTTGAATTGTAACTTGTGTGGTTTTAACTTTCGTCGGCAATCGGCAATCGTGAAACGGTCCGCCAGCTGGCGGATGAAACGTGAAAGTCTATATTCGAGGCTCATAAATTATCATGAGCCTCGCTACTATGCAGTTTTCTTACTTCCTACTTCGTACTTCCTACTTCTTTCTTAATCCACTCAAACGCCTGCTCCATGGTCATTGCTTTATCTAAAGTGAACGCCCCAATACGGGTGCGGCAAAGGCTGCTGAGATAGGCGCCGCAACCTGCGGCTTTACCAACATCATTGGCCAGGCTGCGGATATACGTTCCGGTTGAACACACCACCCTGAAATGCACAACAGGCAGTTCGATCTTTGTAAACTCAAACTCTTTAATGGTTATTTTACGCGGCTCCAGCTCAATGGTTTGCCCTTTACGCGCCAGTTCATACACCCGTTTACCATCTTTTTTAATGGCCGAATGCATGGGCGGCACCTGCATTAACTCACCGGTGAACTGAAGGGCAATGGCCTGCAGTTGTTCAGGCGTAACGGAACTGTAATCTTTAAGATCGGTGGGCTCGCTTTCGAGATCGTAGGTAGGCGTGGTAGCGCCCAGGGTGAAGGTGCCGGTATATTCCTTTTCCTGCGCCATATACTCATTAATGCGCTTGGTAAATTTACCGGTACAAAGAATGAGCATACCGGTAGCCAATGGATCGAGCGTACCTGCATGCCCTACTTTTTTTATTTTTATCGTATTACGGATCTTTCTAACAACATCAAAGGATGTCCACTCAAGCGGTTTATTGATCAATAAAACCTGTCCTTCAGCAAAAATATTTTGTTGCGCGTCTTGCATTGGCGCGAAAGTAAAGAATTATTGCTATATCGCCTGCCTTGCCTTCAGTTCCAAATATTTGTTTACGGTATTCACCGTTAAGTTTTGCGGTGCGGTAAGAATGGTGAAAATGCCATGTTGCTGCAGCTCTTTTACGATCAGGCGCTTTTCATACACAAACTTTTCTGCAATGGTTTTGGTGTACAGCGTTTCTATATCGTTTGCCTTTTCATCGGTTAACTGGCGCAATTCGGTATTCTCAAAAAATACCACCAGCACCAAATGGTTGCGGGCAATATGCCTGATGTAGGGCAACTGCCGTTGCAAACCCGATAATGATTCAAAATTGGTAAATAACACTATGAGGCTGCGTTGCGAAATACGGGTACGCACATGTGCATACAGCTTTTCAAAATCGCTTTCCAGGAATTTTGTTTGCTGGTTGTACAGGGTTTCCAAAATAGTGCCCATTTGCGAAGCCTTACGGTCGGCCGGTAAAAAATGGCTGATGTTTTCGGCAAAGGTTACCAGTCCGGCCTTGTCTTGTTTTATCAGGGCTACCCTCGACAAAATAAGCGTGGCGTTGATGGCGTAATCGAGCAGCGTCATGCCTTCGAATGGCATTTTCATTACGCGGCCTTTATCAATTATACAATATACCTGCTGGCTTCGCTCATCGGTAAAATTGTTTACCATCAGCTGTCCGCCCTTGCGGGCAGTGGCTTTCCAGTTAATGCTTCGGATATCATCACCGGTCACATATTCTTTAATTTGTTCAAACTCCAGGCTATGCCCTATTTTACGGATCTTACGGCTACCGGCTTCGGCCAGGTTGTTTGAATAGGCCAGCAGTTCAAACTGGCGCAATGGGAAATATGATGGTAATACTTTTACCATTTGCTGCCCTTCTTTCTTTACACGGCGTACGATCAGTTGCAGTGGGCTTTTTATAAATACATTGGTATCATTAAAAATGTATTCGCCACGCTCAACCGGGCGTAACGTATAAGAGATGTTCCTGGTTTCCTCACTGTTCAATACGGCATTTACCGAAAAATCGCGTTGTTGAAACTGTACCGGTATTTCATCAATGATCTTTAAACCGATGCGATAATGGAACAGGTTGGTTATTGCCAGTTCCACCTTATTGATATCGCCATTGCTGAACTTGTCGCTTACAATGCGTTCTATTTTCAACCCGTTTTTGTGAAACAACAAACCATAATCGAGCACAACCATGGCCAGTACAAACCACATGCTTATTTGCGCTGCGGGCAAAAGCACCGGCCAGTTGTACGACAATACAAACAATAATATAACCCCCACGAACGACCAATAAAAGAGGCGTCCGAAGAACAGGGGGAATATGAATCTTTTATAAAACTTCATTATCACATAAATGGTAAATGAATTACTTCTAACAACAGGCTGTAAGCTGTAAGCCATAAGCTGCAAGCCGTGGCGGCAACTCGTCAACTTGTTAACTCGTCAACTTGTTAACTACCTGGGTACTTCTATTGAAGTGATGATCTGCTGTATAACATCATCAGTAGACGCGCCTTCCATTTCTTTATCGGGCGTTAATACAATACGATGACGCAATACCGGCGGTATAACATGAATAATATCATCTGGTGTTACGAAATCGCGGCCACGCATAGCGGCCAGCGCTTTGGCGCCGTTTAAAATACCAATAGATGCCCGCGGTGAGGCGCCCAGGTAAATTGATTTATGGTTGCGCGTATTGGATACGATGGTTGTTATAAAGCTGATGAGCTTTTCTTCAACGTGTATAGTACGTACCTGTTTGCGCAGTTCCTGAATTTGAGTGGCCGACAGGGCCGCCTGTACCTGGTTTATCATGTCATTCAGGTTTTGCTGGTGATGTTGCAACACAACCCTGAACTCCTGTTCGGCGGTTGGGTACGAAACAATTATTTTAAACAGAAAGCGGTCTAACTGTGCTTCGGGCAGGTGATAGGTTCCCTCCTGTTCTATTGGGTTTTGGGTGGCTACCACCATAAAAGGGGTAGATAACTGGTATGAGTGGCCGTCGACTGTTATCTGGCGTTCTTCCATCACTTCAAACAAGGCCGCCTGGGTTTTTGCCGGCGCGCGGTTGATCTCATCTATAAGCACGATGTTACTGAAGATTGGGCCTTTATTGAATTGAAAAGTTGAATCCTTTGGATTGAAGATAGACGTTCCAATTACATCACTTGGCATCAGATCGGGCGTGAACTGGATACGTGAAAAACCAACCGAAATGCTTTTGCTCAGCAACTTGGCTGTAAGGGTTTTGGCTACACCAGGCACACCTTCAATAAGCACATGTCCGTCGGCCAGTACCGCAGCCAGCAATAATTCCACCATCTGTTCCTGCCCAACGATCACTTTACCTATTTCCGTTTTTAAGGTGTGTACCGATTGTTGCAGTGTGCTGAGATCGGTCCTGACATCGAAAAAGTTTTCCATGTATTATGCGTGTTTATAAAAATGCTCCAATTTATGATTCAGTTCCAGTAAGCCTTCATCCGATACAGAAGGCGCATCGTGTAACATATTTATGTAGTATAACAGGTCGCTCAATGCTTTAATATCGTACCCGGTTTTCCAGGCCAGTCGCTTTTCAAATTCGGGGTCGCGTAATGAAGTGCGGATGCCGTATTTGCTGCGAACGTAATCCTGAAAATGAACCGTCATTTTTTGCGCCAGGTTCAGGTTATCGTGCCGTTGATAATACAGTCGGCCAATGGTCTTTACAAAATCAACCGATGCGTTCTTCAATGGCTGTATTATAGGTATCGCCCGTTGTTTGCGTTTGCTTTCGAAAAGGTAAATGATAAGTAATAAAAGCAACAACAACCACATTGCCTGCGCAAGCGCAGGTTGTTTGCTGAGCCAGCTGCCGGCGCCAAACAACCCCTTTCCCTGTTGTGAGCTATTATCGTTGCCTGCTTTATGATACCTGAAATAATCGTCCCACCGTATTACATCGCTGTTCTTTGGCAGGTACGAGAGTACATTATCGTAATAGGCTTTGTTGTTCTTATGCAGTAAAAAGAAATTGGAGAATGCAATCGGCGCCAGGTGAATATACAGGGTGCCGCCGCCCTCATAATCGAACCGCACAAAATCCGGATGTCCGTATTGATCGCGGCCCAAAACGGTGGTAAAGGTAGAATCGAACGATACAAAGTAATTATCGAGCGCCTTACCAGGATATGAGTATGACACCCGGTCGTTGCTTTCAGGATTATAGACACTTACCGTTAGCGAATCGCCAATATTGAAACCGCCCGAATAATAAGCCGTTTTCAAATGCAGGCTGTCTAACATAATATCGCTGATGTGCAAAGCGGAAATGAATACATGCTGGCCCCGCGATACCATACCTAAAATGGCAGCCGCTTCATTTTCATCGAGCTCTACCTCTGTTGAAATAATAACATAGGATGTTTTGTGATCTTCATAATTCTCACCATCATCACCATCCTTTAAATGTAAGGCGTTATTGTTTTTATAGCGGTCGGGTGATCTTTTATTAAGAACAACCGACGCATTGGGAAACAAATGGTGCAGGTTTTCATAGGCAACATAAGTACCATAAGGTATTTTGTCGCCCCGCCAAAGGGTTACCCGTTTATTGAGGCTTTTTGACCCACAACTGCTCAACAAACCGGTCAATGCCACCAGCCATATTAAAATGCGGTATCGTGTTATTGGTTTCAAGACTTGACTGCGTTGTAAAAGTGGCTGAAATTGTTATGTACTATATCAAACTGTTCCCTTGTTACTGCAAATTCGCCATACCACACATAATCATATATCCGGGTAAGAAAACCAAACTCACTGGCCAGTTTGCGGCCGCTCATCTGGCTCACGTATTCATGGTTGGTACCATCGGCATGGTAGCTGATCCATTGTTTTTCATTCAACAGCTTCAGCGCCTTCAGGTACATGTACCGTACCGCCATGCGGTGATCGCCGGCAGCCAGCGCCTGTTGTATTTTTTCATCGAGATTGAGGTCCTGTAAATCAGTTACCTCACCCTCGTCTGTCACTTTTACCTTTTTGGAATTATAAAACAGGTACAGCTTATTTACTACAATGATGCGGTAGATAATGAATATAAAAAACGCGATCAGTATGAAATAAGCTATCATTCTAACCCCATCTATAGAGAAGAAGTCATAGAAATGTTCCCAAAAGCCTTTTTTGCCCGATCGTTCTATGGGCGGTTCGGGTTTCCAGAAATTGGGATCATTGGCATAGGAAAATTCTTTCCGGTTCTTTAATCCCTGGATGGTTGAGTCGGGCACCTGCCTGAATTCAGCCCTGGTGGTGGTTGATCTTTCTAATTTATCATCGTGGTATTCTATGTCGGGTAGTACAATATCGGGGGTAACAGAATCAGCTACCGGCTCATCATCCTGTGCCTGTACCTGTAAGGCGCAAAAAACCATTAGCGCAAAGCACAGTATTAACCTGAAGGTCTTTACCGCAGGAAACAGTAACCTGTATGAAACGAAATAGTTCATCGAATGGGCGAATAGTTTATCCAACGGCTTTTTTCGGCTTTTGTTCTACGTTGTACCTGTATGGGATACCATACAAAATACCAGGCAATAAAAATAAATGAGGCAACCAGAATAGTTATGGTTATCCAGTAAGGCATGGCCGAATAAGAATACCGGGTAACAAAGCCTTCCAGGAACGCAGCCACCAATAGTATGGGCACCAGGGCAATCATTAGCTTTAAACCATCTTTTGCCCCATGCATCAGGGAATGCAACCGTTTATGTGAACCGGGGAACAGGATGCTGTTGCTTAAGATCAAACCGGCAGCACCCGATAAAATGATCGCCGATATTTCAAGTGTGCCGTGTGTCCAAATTACCAGTACCGACTGCCAGCCAAGATTCTTGGCAAAAAAGTAGTATTGAAAAGAACCTACCATAACCCCATTGGAGAACAGCATGTAAATGGTACCCAGCCCAATGAAAAAGCCCCATACAAACACCTGGAACGATACATAAATATTGTTCAGGGCAATGTATGCAAACATATTCAGCGAATTTTCGCCCTTGTACACGCCAAAGGGGTCGCCCTTGGAAATATTATCTTCCGTCATTTCAACATACCGGTCGCCAAGCACCCCCCTTACAAAAGTTTCATCATGCGCAGCGGAAAAGGCCGCCATTATTGCAAACCCTGTGAAAATGAGGAACGCATACAGAATTTCACGGTGATGCTTGTAAATAGTAAGCGGTAATTCCGTTTTAAAGAAACGGGTAATACGGGACGATTCTTCCCGTTTGTTCTTGTAAATAGTGAGGTAAATGCGTGAAGCCAGGTCGTTCAAATACTGGGTAACCTTGCTGTGCTGATAAAAGGTTTTGGAATAACCAAGGTCGTTTACCAGTTCGGTAAACTGTTGCGCCATTTCATCAGGATCCGTTGGTGCTTCATATTGGTACTTCCGCCACTTATCAATATTTTTCTTTATAAATAGTCCTTCTCTCACTCAGACGTATTTTTGGTTTCAAATCTACCTATTCGGGCCCAAATTAATTGGGTAAATAAATATAATAGTCAAATTTTGAACGTTATAACGTTGGTAAACAGATAATTCGTGTTAAGGTTGACAGATTTATTGAATGTAACATATTAAATTCCAAATTCCAAGATCCAAATTTCAAATAAGCTCCAAATTCCAAATCGCAATAAAGCCCTAAAGCACCCAACCTTAGGCTTCCGATTCCGTATTGGGACTTATTTTTGATTTTGAGATTTGAATCTTGAGATTTGGTTCTTGGAATTTTGTATTGGGTTTGGACCTTGAGATTTGAGTTTTGGGATTTATTTGGATCTTGAGATTTGGAATTTGGAATTTTGTATAGGGTTTGGAGCTTGAGATTTGAGATTTGGATTTATTTGGATCTTGAGATTTGGAATTTGGAATTTTTTCCGGTTATTAGAACCTGTAATTTGTATATTTAAGACATATGTTATTAGTTAAGTTAGATACCGGTTTTAACATTGAGGTAGAGTTTCCGCTCAGTCCCTTTCACCGGCGCTTTTTTGCCTGGCTCATTGATGTTACCATACAGGTAACCTACCTGTGGCTGGGTAATAAATTGCTGAACGCGCTGGCCGGGTACAGCTGGGATAACGATACCTGGGCTGTAGTGCTGTTTGTACTGCCTTTTATTTTGTATCACCTGATCTCGGAGATCAGCATGAATGGACAAAGTGTTGGCAAAATGGTTATGCAAATAAAGGTGATGACCTTACAGGGCGGTGAGCCTTCGGTAAGCCAGTACCTTATTCGCTGGTTATTTCGCATTATTGACTTTCCTATTCTGCTGTTCCTGGGTACATTAAGCGGTTACTCAAACTGGTGGGTTGTACTGTTTTTATTTGCCGGATTAATATGCACAATTGCAACACCAAAATCGCAACGGATTGGCGACCTGCTGGCAGGCACTATTTTAATTGATCTGAAGAAGCGCACCTCGTGGGAAGACACGGTTTTTACCGAGGTAGAATCAACCTATCAACCCCGCTACCCACAGGTAATGCAACTGAGCGACCGCGACATCAATACTCTGAAAAATATTATTGAAACAGTGAAAAAGCGCGGTGACTATGATCTGTCGCTTAAGATCGCCGATCGCATTCAGGGAAAACTTAAAATGCGCACCGACCAGGATTCGCTGGCGTTTTTAGAAACCCTGCTCAAAGATT
Source organism: Niastella sp. OAS944 (assembly GCA_024809215.1). Lineage (GTDB taxonomy): Bacteria > Bacteroidota > Bacteroidia > Chitinophagales > Chitinophagaceae > Niastella. The sequence goes on from JANUBW010000002.1 coordinate 310,054, forward strand.
ACAACTACTACTCTACCAATTAAAGAATTCGATAAAAATAGCAAGGCCTCCCGATCCAATCGAGAGGCCTTGCTATTTCTATGAGGATTATTCTAATTACATACTTCTAAAGATTGCCAGTAACCAAAATGCAAAAAGGACGATCCAAAAAATACCGGTGATCATGAACCGTATTTTAAGATTTGCAAATGCATTGTTCAGCGCCTGCTGATCGGTATTTCGTAATGCATAATGTACTTTTCTTGAAAAGTTAAATACAAACAAACTGGGAAAGAAGAACATGGCTGCTATAATAACATAGATGATGGTAGCTGCGGCGCCACCAGCGCTTACATAGCTGCCTAAAGGTGAAAGCGCAGAAAACATTTTACCAAGAAGCAGTATTATGATCAAAAATAAGCCGGTTATTATAAATCCTGCTATTCCTATAAATTTCCCCCATTTTGCAATATTGGTGAGGGTGCCAGAAAGCTCATGATCTATTTCTAATTCAAATAAACTTGATTCTGAATTGTCAGGGGCGGTTTGAACGTACTGTTCCATGTTTACTGGATTTTGGTTAAATAATGAAAGGGTTAAGATACAAGATATAAAATTGCCATGCAATAGCTTAAAATAAAACAAGGATTGCCACGGAATGCGGCAACCCTTGTTCCTGTTAAGTTTTATCGAAATGCTTAATACGCCTGCGCAAACAGTACCCGTTGTTTGGCGGGTTTGCCAGAGAATACGCAAACGCCATCTTCTTCGGGGTTATCTAAAGGAATACAACGAATGGTTGCCTTTGTTTTGTCCTTAATAGCATCTTCAGTTTCGCTGGTGCCATCCCAGAATGCAGAAACAAAACCGCCTTTTTCGTTGAGGGTGCTTACAAATTCATCCCAGGTATTTACCCTGGTTATATGCGAATCGCGATAAGCCAGCGCCTTGTTGTAAATAGCCTGCTGAATTTCGGCCAGCAGGTTTACAATACGCTCTGGTAAACCGTCCATTGACACGCTTTGTTTTTCCTTTGTATCGCGGCGGGCCAGTTCAACCGTATTGTTTTCGAGGTCTCTCAACCCTAACGCTACACGAACAGGCACTCCCTTCATTTCATATTCGGCAAACTTCCAACCTGGGCGTGCATTGTCGTTATCATCGTATTTTACGCGAACGCCGGCAGCTTTTAATTGCTTCACCAGTTCCTGCACTTTTACATCGATCTGCGCTTTTTGTTCTTCTCCTTTGTAAATAGGTACAATAACCACTTGCAGCGGAGCTATTTTGGGCGGTAGTATCAAACCCTGATCGTCGCTATGCGCCATTACCAGGGCGCCGATCAAACGGGTGCTTACGCCCCAGCTGGTGGCCCAAACATAATCGAGTTTATTCTCTTTATCAGAGAACTTCACGTCGAATGCCCTGGCAAAATTCTGCCCCAGGAAGTGCGAAGTACCAGCCTGCAGGGCTTTGCCATCCTGCATCAGGGCTTCGATACAATAAGTATCAACGGCGCCGGCAAAACGTTCGTTCTCGGTCTTAACTCCTTTTATTACGGGCAATGCCATCCAGTTCTCCACAAAATCGGCATATACGTTCAGCATTTGCACTGTTTCTTCCACGGCTTCTTTTGCGGTAGCATGGGCGGTATGTCCTTCCTGCCACAAAAATTCGGCGGTACGCAGGAATAAGCGGGTGCGCATTTCCCAACGAACCACGTTGGCCCACTGATTAATAAGCAGTGGCAGGTCGCGATAACTCTGGATCCAGTTTTTGTAGGTATTCCAGATAATGGCCTCACTGGTTGGGCGAACCACCAGTTCTTCTTCCAGTTTTGCTTCGGGATCAACCATCAGGGCGCCTTTTTTAGAAGGATCTGTTTTTAACCGGTAATGCGTTACTACTGCGCACTCCTTGGCAAACCCCTCGGCGTTCTTTTCCTCGGCTTCGAACAGACTTTTGGGAACGAACAACGGGAAATAGGCGTTTACGTGCCCGGTGTCCTTGAACATTTTGTCAAGGGCGTCGCGCATGTTTTCCCACAGGGAAAACCCATAAGGTTTTATTACCATACAACCTCTTACGGCCGAATAATCGGCCAGGCCGCCTTTAATAACCAAATCGTTGTACCATTGCGAATAATCTGTGCTTCGGCTGGTGATCTCTTTGCTCATGTTTTATTTTTTATATAGATCGTACTTTCTACCTTTCTTTTTAATGACGATTTAATTCCTTTCCCGAACGGCCTTCCGCCCTCATTATCAGGCATTTTGTCGATAAATTTTAACATTCGCCTTGCAATAAAATACTACCCCGGGCTGTCTTTTTATTGTAACTTTAATTCGGAAAAACGCAAAAGTAGCACTTTACCAAGTAAAACGTTATAAAACCATTACTATGAAGGTTCGAAATATACTCCCTGTAATACTTGCGATAGCTGCCCTAAGTAGCTGTTCGGTTTACCGTACGGGCCAAACACCCGACGATGTATATTACTCACCGGCTCCCGCTGAAGAAGATTCTTATGTAGCCGTAAATAATTACAAAAAAGGCGCGAGCGGCTATAGCCGTTACGATAACACCGACCCCGATGACAATGCCCTGCGCATGAAGGTACGGGACCGCTCAAGCTCACGCTGGAATAGCTTTGACAGCTATAACGACTGGCAGTACAATGGCGGTTACTACGGAATGTATAGCCCTTATGGAATGTATAGTCCATATGGTTATGGTTCTTATGGCTACGGCGGTTACGGCTATGGTGGATATGGCTACGGTTTAGGAATGGGTTTTGGACCATACGCTTATTATAATCCCTGGTCGTTCAATTCATACTGGAACAGTTATTACGCCTGGAACAGCTACTACAACCCGTATTGCGGTGGCATTATTGTAGGTGGTAAAAGTAACCCGGTTGTATATAATTCAGTGCGCAGCGCTACCAACCTTTCCAGCTACAATAACCGGTCGTATATAAACCGCAGCAACGGGGGTACAGGCAGACCAATTTATAACAATGCCCGGTCGAGCACCAGTGGCAGCTACTATAACAATCCTAATTCAAGTGGCGGTTTGCGCAGGACTTACCCCAGCCAAAGCAGCAGCAGCGGCAGAAGCGATAGTTATCAACCGTCTTACCAGCAACCGTCTTACCAGCCTTCAGCACCGGTTAGAAGCTACAGCCCATCTTCATCGGGCGGTTCTTCAGGTGGAAGCAGTGGTGGTAGCAGCGGCGGCAGCAGACCAAGCCGGGGCGGAAGATAAGCGGCGTGAAACGGCAAACGTGAAACGTGAAACGGATGTCCTATTTGCCAGTTTCACTTTATACCGATGCCTCACGAAAGTGCAGCATGTAATTCCTAATTACTTTTTATAAATTAATGCCTGTAGTGTATTCCAATTCTACAGATATAAGATCATTTTCTCTATCGTTAACGTAAAACAGGTTCAGACCCGCGGCTTTATCGCGAGGCTACGGTGGTTGAAGGTTAAAGCACTTTCGCGAGATAGCTTTGCCGTTTCACGTTTCCCGTTTTACGCTCAAAGATCATACATGAAGAACACCCTTTCTATAGCATTTCTTTTATTTGCCGGCAGCTCGGCAATGGCCCAGTTACCCGATGATGTAATGCGGTTGCACTATACCTCGCCTTCAGGCACAGCCCGCAGCCAGGCTATTGGCGGCGCTATGGGTTCGCTGGGTGGCGATTTAACCTCCACCTTTGTAAACCCGGCCGGCCTGGGTATGTATAAAGTGAGTGAAATTGTTCTTACCCCCGGTTTCACTATGGCCAAAAGCACAAGCAATTACTGGGGTTCAGATGCCACCAGTAAAAATTTAAACAGGTTCAATTTTAGCACCACAGGTTTTGTTTCGGCTACCAATGAGCCCGGTCGCAATTGGGTAAGCAAGGCTTTTAGTATTGCGGTAAACCGTACAGCCAATTTCAATAACGCCATTTACTACAAAGGCGTAAATGATTACAGCTCCTTTTCAGAACAATATGCCGAAGAATTTTCAAGATCGGGGGTTGCTATCAACGATGTAAGATCGAGCCCTGTGCTTTCCATTCCTACCAAAATGGCCATTTACACATATTTGATCGATACGGCCACAACACCGAACGGATTGGAAGTATTGGGTAAACCAGAACAATACCTCGACGCAGTTGTTCAACAAAACCGTATAACCACCAAAGGTGGTATCACTGAAATTGCCCTTGGTTTTGCCGCAAATAACAAGGATAAATTTTATTTAGGGGGTAGCATTGGCGTACCGATTGTAAAATATGAACGCCGGCTTGAATTCACTGAGTCGGACCCTACCAATAATAAAGACAATTACTTTGGATTCTCACGATACGAAGAAAGACTAACCACCACCGGTGTTGGTTTGAACGCCAAACTGGGTATGATCTTTAAACCCATTCAACAGTTACGCATTGGAGCGGCCATACATACCCCCACCATTTATGGGTTAAGAGATAAGGTATGGAGCAAAATGGTAACCGATGTGGAAAAGCTCTTTCAACGCACTAACCCGAACGATCCGGGCATTGACAGCATTACATCTGACTATTATACCGGCAACCAGCAGCCCGTTTACAAATTTGATATGACCTCTCCCTGGAAGTTCATAGTTAGCGGCGCTTATATTTTTAATGCTGTAGAAGATGTTACGGTTCAACGCGGTTTTATTACCGCCGACGCTGAATGGGTAACTTATGGCTCTTCGCGGTTCAGCCCTTCGGAAGAAAATGATGATCAGTCTTTTTATGATGAACTGAACAAAACAGTAAAAAATCTCTACAAAGGCGCCTTGAACCTGCGGATTGGCGGCGAACTGAAATTTAACACCTTTATGGTTAGAGGAGGTTATGCTCATTATGGCAACCCATATGATGATGACGTTTTAAAAGCAAGCAGATCAATTATCAGCACCGGTATCGGATATCGCGATAAAGGTATTTTTATTGACCTTACCTATGCGCATACCATTTATAAAGATGTAAATTTCCCATACCGTTTACAGGATAAAGAATTTCAAACCTACGCCGACACAAAAAGCACGATCGGGCAATTTTTGTTGACGTTTGGGTTTAAAATATATTAGTTAACGAGTTAACGAGTTGACGAGGTAATACAACTGATTACTAACAAGAGATCCCTCCTGATAAATCGGGAGGGATCTTTTTTTAAAGGGCAGTTTTCACGGTCGTTTACGGATTAAAATCGGACTATTAACTATCTGTTAGCTTCGCAGCGTAAAATTCGGAGTATTCACCTGCCTGCAGAAGAATATGAGCGCTTATTGTTTGGCGCTATTTATATAATCGTGAAAGTGTTAAGTAAATTTTCTTATTACTAAGGGCTAGTATAGTGGTAAATGGCTGGTGAAAACGGCAATCGTGAATCGGCAATCGGCAATGGTTCCTGGCTGTACGGCCTCGTTATCGTAAAACGAGAAAGGGATATAGCCGAAAGCTGTAAGCCTAAAGCCAAAAGCAAATACAGAATACAGCTTCGCGTAAACCGAAACCTAAGACTCGAAACTTGAAACTACAAATTGCGAGGTCTGCAATTGCTCTTGAGCTTCGAATGAAAGAACTATGAACTATGAACTGAGAACTAAGAACTGCCTTTACCTCGTCAACTCGTCAACTCGTTAACTCGTTAACTCGTTAACTCGTCAACTTCTCTACCATAGCATCGATAGCATCCGGCGAGTACCATTGCATATTCGAATCTTTGCGAAACCACGTCATCTGTCTCTTCGCATAATGCCTTGTATTGACTTTTATTTGTTCAATGGCTTGTTGAAGCGATATGTTGCCATTGAGGTATTCAAAGAGTTCGCTATAGCCAACGGTTTGCAGCGCATTGAGGTGTTTGTAAGGAAGGAGTTGTTTTACTTCATCTAGCAGCCCCTGCTCCATCATTTGATCAACGCGGGTATTGATGCGGGCATGCAGTTCAGGTTTTGGCAGCTCGAGCCCAAGCTTTATGATGCTGAACGGACGTACAGCCTTTCGTCCCTGCTGATAGGTTCGTATAGACTCGCCCGTGGCCTGTTTTACTTCAAGCGCCCGGATAAGCCGTTGGGGATTTTGTATTTCACCTGTGGAATAATATAAAGGGTCCTGCTGTTGTACCTGTTGTTGTAACCAGGCAAGTCCCTGCTGTTCGTACTGCTCAGTAATAGCCTGCCTAATGGTTAATGAAACGGGCGGCATATCATCGAGCCCTTCGCAAAAAGCTTTTATATACAAACCGGTTCCCCCACATACAACAGCAACATTGTTGTGCTGAAATATTTCATTGGCTGCGTGTAAAGCATATTGCTCAAATACCACAGCATTTACATCGTCGTAAATTGAATGGGAATTGATAAAATAGTGGTGTGCCTGTTGCAGCTCGCTGGTAGAAGGTTTGGCAACGCCGATGGTCATTTCTTTAAAGCACTGACGGGAGTCGGCTGAAATGATGGCTGTATTAAAATGCCGGGCTATTGCTATTGCTGCAGCGGTTTTACCTACAGCTGTAGGCCCCGCAATAATTACACAAGTTTTTTCATTCATAGTTTGTCTGAGCTTGTAGAGAACCCAAAACAAAGCGATTTCCTGATTTTGAGATTTCGCGATTTTGGGATTTACCGAAATCGCTTACCTCTCTATTAATTTTCAAATCTCTAAATTTTAGGATCGCAAAATTTTGAGTTTGCATTTACTTATGATTTTCGAAATAAGGAAATCTCAAAATCTCGCAATCCCTAAATCAGAAATTGTATTTACACTTCGTCGTCTTGTCCGCCTTCTTCGGCTTCTTCGCCCTCACCTTCACCTAAATCATCATCGTCATCGCCTTCGGTGCCAAAGCCTTCAGTACCGGCCTTCAGATCGTATTTTTCTTCCATTTCGGTAAGCTTATCGCCGGCAATACCTTTAGTTCCATATTGCGAAGGCGCAATACCTTCCGACTTTATAAGTGCGGGGTAATCGATCTTGCTGCTTTCTTCTTTCGATACACTAATAAGCTCAACCAGGAATGACCAGTTCTTTACGAAATCGTACACGTATATAAACTTCTGATTAGGATCTTTGATCTCAGAACCTATCACAGTGTTTTCCATAAGCAATGGCGCTACCTTGTATTGCTTATCGTATTGGGCCAAACTGATTTCACGACCGCGTTGCCAGTTGTCATTGCTGCGGTAGAACGTAGCCTGATGTTTGCTATCAAACTCGTATGCTTTCAGTATTACCTGGTGCAACTGTAAAAAAGTTTGTGTGTGCTTGATGGCAACATCCCGGTAGATACTGTCGTCTTCCTCAAAATAAATTCTGAATTTTAAAACAGCCATACTTTATATTTCAGGTTACTTGTTTCTTTTTTATTTACCCGGTGCTGATCCCGGAGTGTATTCGAAAAATATAATCCCTATAATCGTGCCAGCCGTATTTATGGCCTGTTTATCTACCCTGCCTCATGCCCCGGTGCCAAAAATAAGATAATTCCCCAACTATCAAAGTATGCAATTTAAGTTGCATTTGCATAGCAACAAAATGCCCGAACATACACAGTAATACTGTTTTATGCAAATAAAACAAAACTAAACCCGGGAAATTACCGCATAGAGTTCAAATTTCAATCCTTATTTTTATCAACCGGCTGCAACCCCATTTCTGTTGCTTTTTTCATCATAAAATCATATGCGGCGTCGTAGGTATTATCAATTTCACCATCCAGAATGGCTTCGCGGATGCTGTTTTTCAGGTCACCTACTATTTTACATGGCGAAAGGTTGAATATGTCCATAATGATCTCACCGGTAATAGGTGGTTGCCAGTTACGTATACGGTCTTTTTCTTCTACCTCTTTTAACCGGTTGCGTACCAGCTCAAAATTCTCTAAATAGCGAATGACCTTTTGTTTGTTCTTCGAAGTAATGTCGGCTTCACACAACAACATCAACGCATCTATATCATCGCCCGCATCGAACAACAATCTACGTATGGCAGAATCAGTGATATTTTCTTTTGTCAAACTAATTGGCCGTAAATGCAGCTCCACCAGTTTACGTACAAAGCGTAATTTCTCGTTCTGCGGCAACTTTAATTTAGTGAATAGTTTGGGCACCATTCTGCCCCCTACTACTTCATGGCCATGAAACGTCCAGCCATGGCCTTTTTCAAATTTCTTTGTGGCAGGTTTACCAATATCGTGCAGCAGGGCTGCCCAACGCAACCACAGGTCGTTGGTATGTTTTGCAATATTATCAACCACCTGCAGGGTATGATAAAAATTATCTTTATGCCCCAGGCCATCTATGTACTCTGCACCGGCCAGGTCAATCATTTGCGGGAAAATAATATGCAGTAGTCCGCTTTGATATAAGAGATCGAAGCCAATGGATGGTTTGGCGCTCAGCAGTATCTTATTCAGTTCCTCGGTAATACGTTCCTGCGAAATGATCCTGATACGTTCTGCCTGGTCTTTTATACTTTGAAAAGTGACCGGTGAAATAGTAAAATTCAATTGTGAAGCAAACCGAACGGCCCGCATCATACGCAGCGGATCATCGCTGAATGTTTGTCCGGGATCGAGCGGGGTTTGAATGATCTTTTTTTCCAGGTCCTGCAACCCGTTAAAGGGATCTATCAGTTTGCCATAATCGTCGCCATTTAAAGAAATGGCCATGGCATTGATGGTAAAATCCCTTCTGTCCTGGTCGTCTTTTAACGTACCGGGCACCACTTCGGGATTGCGACTATGGTAGCGATAGCTTTCTTTACGGGCGCCTACGAACTCTATTTCCAGTGCGGCTTTTTCATGGGTCTCCTCTACAACTTCTACGGGTTCTCCGTTCTCACCAGTAAGATGCGTATGATCTACTTCCTCTGCTTTTTCTTCGTAAAAGTGTTTAAGTTTTATTTGCGCGGTGCCAAAGTTCTTAAAGAACGCAACAGAGGGTTTTGGCTGGAACCGTTCAGCCACTTTATGCGCCAGCTGTATGCCATCGCCTACACAAACAATATCGGCATCTTTTGTTGGCCGGCCCAACAATTTATCGCGCACAAAACCACCTATCACATACGCGGGCACGCCCAATTCCTCAGCGGCATGAGCTATCTTTTTAAAAACAAACAGTTCCTTATCGTTGCACTTAATGTCCATTCAAATTTTCCTTATTGCGAATGCAAATGTATAATTTTAAAGCCGAAGGAAGAACAGCTGCAAGCCATAAGCTGCAAGCTACAAGCAAATACAGCCGAAGGCAAAAACAGCTGAAAGTTGAAAGCATAAAGCCGAAAGCCAAAAGGCAAATACAAAATACAGCTATAAGCTATAAGCTGAAAGCAAATACAGATGAGCTCCGAATTTAAAGAACTAAAAACTGAAAACTAAAAACTCAGAACTGTATTTCCCTTTATCAACTCTATCACCTCCATCAACTTTTCAACTCCTCATTAACTCGTCAACTATCCACCAAAGTTTCTAATAATTGTGTATTGGTAATATCATACGCACACTTAAAATGCCCGAGCGGACAAGCGGGTCTTCCATGTAAACCGCAGGGCCGGCAGGCCAATGGCTCCTGTATCTCTACAATAAAGCGCTTGTCTGATAATGGTCCAAACCCAAATGAAGGCAATGTAGAGCAATATACGGCCGTTACCGGCGCATTGACCGATGAAGCAAAATGCATGGGCGCCGAATCATTTACGTAATTCATCACTGCCTCTTTCATCAACGCGGCCGATTGTAAAAAGCTTAGCTTGCCGCACAGGTTTACTACCGTAGCGGCAGTACCCGCTGTACGAATTTCTTCACCCAACGCTACATCACCGGGTGCACCCAGCAAATAAATAGTATAATTGGAAGGCACCTCTTTGGCAAAGCTTATCCATTTATCTTTCGGGAATTGTTTGGTGAACCAAACCGATGCCGGCGAAATAGTAATATAAGGATGCTTTTTATACGCTTCTACAGCTGCTTTATCCTGCGCCGATGGGTACAGGTGGGGTTTCATCACCTCGTCGTTCGTAAAGGCCCGTATGAGCTCGTTATTACGGTCTACTTCGTGTATGGGATTATGTACGTCGCTAATGACGTGTTTTATTTTTTTGCTGAACAGCCAGCTCAGGGGGTTTTTATCGAACCCAATGGTTTCGCGGGCGCCTGAAAATGCGGTAAGTATACCGGTGGCGGCAAAACGCTGCACGTTTATTACTTTATCGTAGCGGCGTTTTCTGATAAACCCTAATAATTTAAAAAGGTTTTTCAGTTTGCCGCTCTTCTTGTCCCATATAAGCACTTCGTGCAGGTACGGATGGTTTTGCAGCAGCCCTTCATTGCCTTTTCTTACCAGAAAATCAATTTCTGCATCGGGAAAATGCCGGTGCAGTTTTTCCACAATGCCGGTTGCCAGCACCACATCGCCAATAAAGGCAGTTTGTATAACAAGGAATTTCATTCAGTTTGTTGTTTGTAGTTTGTCGTTTGTGGTTGCTGCCGCGCTTTGAGGCTCAAAATAAATTTCGAACTTGCCTTAAAGAACAACAAACAACAAACCACAAACCATAAACTTTTACTCTCTTATGATGGTTATACTGCCATCTTTACCCCATTTAATAATAGAAGAAGCAGCATGAGGAATATTATCATTTTGCCGGTGTTGAACAATATAATCAACGCCCTGCCAAATGGCCGGCATAATATCGCTGAAAGTGGCGGGCGAAGGGTCGCCACTTAAATTTGCAGAGGTAGAAACTATGGGTTTGCGGAACCGTTTTATCAAATGTTTGCAAAAGGTATCCTTTACAATTCTAATGGCTACCGACCCATCGGCACTGATCACATTATCGGCCAGCCCCAGGGCGCCATCGTAAATTACCGTTGTGGGCTTTTTTGTTTTTGCCAGGTAGTCGAACACTGCCAGGTCAATATGCGCCACGTACTGCATCAGCTCCTTTTCATCGGCCAGCAAAATGATCATGCTTTTCGAATCGGGCCGCTGTTTCAGGTTAAAAATGCGGTTCACCGCCGCAGCATTGGTGGCGTCGCAGCCAATACCCCAAATGGTATCTGTGGGGTAAAGTATCAGCCCGCCTCCCTGTAGTACTTTTAAACAATGGTCAATATCGTGCGAAAAATCCATGCTGCAAATGTAGGGTCAAAATTTCAATACCACCAGCTTGTACGCGCCTTTGTCGTAATAGGCGTAATAGTGCTGCCCATAGGTCACAAACAGGCTTTCCGAATCCGGATCGATCTTCATTTTGGAGGTGTAGCGATCGATGCGTTCGTTTACCGAGCTGCCGGGCTCCCCCGGTACGTGCGCAAAGTTGGCGCCGTTGAGCAACATTTTAAAATGGGTAGAGTTGGTCCAGGTACTGCGAATATATCTTCCCGGGTTGTAACTGTTATTATAATAGGGCGAACGCATCATCGTGGGGCCATAGCCATAGCCGCCATAGGGCATACTGTTAAACCCCGGATAACCGCCCACAGACGTGTTGGCAATCGTTTTTTCATACGACCCAACCATTACTTCAATTTGATCGTTGCCAAAGGGCTTGGCCATTATCATCGCATTGCCATCAACCATTCTGCGCAGGAACGAACTGGTTTTGCTCAGGTCCTTGGGGTCTTTTCTTCTTTCATCAACGGTCCTTTCTTCCATAAAAGGCGTGTTCTTATAGGTGATATCATCTCTTCTTTCAGTGGAGAAAGTTTTGAGTATTTCACCTGTATATACGTCGGCCACCTGTACCAGCAGGCTGTCGTTGGTAGCGCACACGTAGTACAATTTATTGCGGAACAAAAACGAGTTATCGGAATAAGCGCTGCGGTTGGCAGGCTGCCTCCCCGGCTTATGCTCAATCAGCCAGCTCTCGGCCTTAAATTGTTGCAGGTCAATACAGGTTATGTAGGTTGAATCGATGTGATTGTTCATCACCAGCAATAACGTGTCGTTGGTTATATATAATTTATTGCTTCGGGCAAGCGCCTCCAGGTCTACATCGCCTTCCTGATCAAGTACGTCCAGTTGTATCTTGCCGCGGCCCCCAAAGCCCGAAAGTAACTCGCGCCAAAACGAATCGGAGAACTGGTAACGCAAACCGGCACCAGGCTTCTCATTGGTAAAATTGTAAAACGACAATTCCTTTGTTCTGTAGTTAGCAGTTACATATATAAAATGGTTGCCGGCGCTTATATAGTTCACCAATCTTTCCCGGGCCAGGTCGAGCCTGATAAAGGTTTCTTTTTTTTCTTCGGTAACTACATTGAATGCGATACAGTGCATTACCCCTTTTTCGACCTGCTCGGTAAACATATATACAGAAGAATCTCGCATAAAACCACCCAGTAATTTCTCGCGTCCCTTGCGGGCCAAACCAAATTGCTTCATTAATCGCAGCTGCTGACCGGTAAATACAAATGCCCTGATGCTATCGCTGCTCACTACAAAAGTGCAACTGCTTTGTTTGGTTCTGTTTGAAATGGTTTGCAGTTCTATCTTCTTTTCCGTCCAGCCTATAAACTCAACAAATTGTTTGCTTTGAGCCATTAGCTGTATACTGCAACACAATAAAAGGAAGAAAATAATGGGGCGCATCGTTTTTCAGGGTTTACAGGGTTTAAAACTTCATTACCACCAGCTTGCGCTCTCCTTTGTCATACCAGGCGTAATAATACTGGCCATTGGTTACAAAGATGTTTTCCTGTTCGGGTGGTGTACGCAGATTAGCCGTATACCGTTCAATACGTTCGGCCATGGTACTGACCGGCTCTCCCGGCGCATTTGAATAGTCGGCATTCAGCAGCATTTTAAAATGCATTGATTTGGTCCAGGTGCTCCGGTAAAAACCGCCGCTGCTCATGGCTGGTGAAATATATTGTGGCCCAACGTATGCGCCGGCTGCAGCGGCGCCAAGGGCAGCACCGGCAACACCGGGGGCGCCGCCCGACATGTACGCAGTTTTCCTGGCGTACGCCCCTATCACCACTTCAATCTGGTCATTGCCATAGGGCCGCACCATGATCACCGCGGTATCTCTTATCATTTTGCGCAGCAACTGCCTGGTATTTTCCCTGTTACGAACACCTTTTTGGGAACCACCATTTTCTTCATCAATAATGGCTGTATTCTTCCAGGTAATTTCCTTATCGCTTTGTGCAGAGAACGATTTGCTTACAGCCCCGCTATAGGGGTCAACAATTTGTACTTGTAAACTATCGCTGGTAGCCCGCACATAGTATAATTTATTGCGGAACAAAAAGGAGTTATCGGAATAGGCAAAGTTCTTTGAGCAGGAAAAGCCGGGATTGTGATCAACCACCCAGGAACTTACCTTTTGTTGTTTCAGATCGAAATTGACTATGCGGGTTGAGTCAATGTGGTTATTCATAACCAGCATCAGCGACTCATTATTCAGGTATAATTTATTTTTCTTGGCAAGATTATCGAGGTTAAGATCGCCATCCTGTTCAATCTTTATCAATCGCACATTGCGACCAAGGAAACCCGGCCTGGTAAGTTCTTTCCACTGATCATCGGCAAACTGATAACGTAATGTTGTACCGGCCCGGCCGTTTATAAAGTCGTATACGATCAATTCATTTCTTTTATTACTTGCCGTAACATACAGGAAATGGTTGCCGGCACTGATATGGGTAACTGTTTTTTCATTTTCGGGATCGAAGGGTATATCGGTTTCGCTTACATTTCCGGTTATAACATTCAGCGCCGAACAATATAATTTATCAGCGCGCGACGCTTCGGTAAACATATACACGGAAGAATCGCGCATAAAACCGCCCAGTAATTTTGTGTCGGGTCTGCGGGGCACACTAAACTGCCGCATTAATTTCAACGCGCCGGTAAATACAAATGCTCTGATGCTATCGCTGCTGACGAGGAAGGAACAGCTGCTTTGTTTGGTTCTGTTTAAAACGGTATGTAATTCCAGTTTCTTTCCGTACCAGCCGATACTTTCTACAAACTGTTTGTTTTGCGACATTACCTGTATACTGAACAGGAAAAACAGGATAAAGACGGCTATACGCATGATGTCAGAGGTTTAGAAGGCGATAAAAATAATGAAAACGGCCAAAAAGCCAGAACGTTTTCTAACTGATTTATGATCTGTACTGTATGTTTGCAAAAAATTAACGAAATGCAAGATCTGATACTCGAAGCCTGGGGCAACCGCGAGTTATTAAAAGAAAAAAAATATACCGATGCGGTAAAAGCCGTAATTGAAGAAGTAGACAAAGGCCGTTTGCGTGTGGCATCTCCTGTCGATGGCAAATGGACGGTGAATGAATGGGTAAAACAGGCCATTTTGATGTATTTCGGCATTCAGCCCATGCAAACATGGACCATGGAGCCATTTGAGTTCTATGACAAAATGCTGCTCAAAAAAAATTATAAAGAACTGGGTGTACGTGCTGTACCTCATGCAGTAGCGCGTTATGGTGCCTATGTTGCCAAAAACGTGGTGCTGATGCCTTCTTATGTAAATATCGGCGCTTATGTTGACGAAGGCACCATGGTTGATACCTGGGCAACCGTGGGCAGCTGTGCACAAATTGGCAAAGGCGTACACCTGAGCGGTGGTGTAGGTATTGGGGGCGTGCTGGAACCTTTACAGGCTACTCCTGTTATAATTGAAGATGGTTGTTTTATTGGCAGCCGTTGTATTGTGGTTGAAGGCGTAGTGGTTGAAAAAGAAGCCGTACTGGGCGCCAACGTGGTATTAACACAAAGTACAAAGATCATTGATGTAAGTGGCGATACCCCGGTTGAATATAAAGGACGCGTACCGGCACGTAGCGTGGTTATTCCTGGTACATATGCTAAAAAATTCCCAGCAGGCGAATACCATGTTAGCTGTGCGCTCATTATTGGCCAACGCAAACCAAGTACCGATTTGAAAACAAGTTTGAATGATGCGCTGAGAGATTTCAATGTATCAGTATAAGATTTAATATTTGATTTGGAAGGGAAAAAACATAACGTTCAACTAGCGGGATTCCTCATTACTTTAATTGGTTCCATTTTGTTTTCAACCAAAGCCATCATTGTAAAGGTGGCCTATGGCGCGAACCCATCGATGGATGCCATAACCCTGCTTATGCTGCGGATGGCTTTTTCCCTTCCCTTTTATATTGGCGCCATATGGTTTGCCCGTAAAGAAGGCCTGCCCCGGCTTACCCGCCGCCAGTGGTTGATTGTTATAGGGCTCGGACTTTTTGGTTATTACCTCAGCAGCCTTTTTGATTTTGTTGGACTGCAGTATGTTACTGCCGGCCTTGAGCGGTTGATACTTTTTCTTTATCCCACCTTTGCCGTTATTATCAATGCTTTTGTTTTTAAACAACCTGTTGTACGTACGCAAAAAATTGCATTGTTTCTTACCTACGCAGGAATAGGCATTGCCTATCTGGGTGAATTAAATGTCGATATCGACAATCCCAATTTTCTTTGGGGCAGTTTTCTCATCTTTTTGTGTTCTATTACTTATAGTATTTATATTGTTGGCAGCGGCCGCATGATACCAACTGTGGGCGCTACGCGTTTTACTGCTTATGCCATGCTTGCCTCCACAGCCGGCGTGTTTGTGCATTTTGCCATTAAAGGCGGCAACGTACAAATGCTAAGTGATGTGGGCTCCTATTTCTGGTACGGCATTTTGCTTGCAATAATAGCAACCGTATTGCCCACTTTTATGATGTCGAACGGAATGAAAAGGATCGGTTCAAATAATGTGGCCATTATATCTGCGATTGGACCGGTATCAACCATCATTCAGGCGCATTTTATATTAAATGAAAAGATCTTCCCATCGCAAATTGTGGGCACCCTGCTGGTTATTTCAGGAGTGATACTCATTGGTTGGAAGCGGAATTAAAGATGCGGCCTACCTTAACCCGGTTTTTGAAAGGTTTGTTCAGTTTGCACCCTACCCCAACTCATTATTTGAAAGCTTTTGCCAAATGTTTGACTTCATAAGTTATTTTTTCTCGCCACCAACTTAGTTTTGACCTCAACAAAGTTTGTTTTCACCTCCACAGGTTATTTTCAACTTACAATAACTCATTTTTTACCTTCACTAACTTACTTTCAGCGTTCACAGAGCAAGTTTGCCTCAATACTAACTTCATGCAAGGGTAAACTTGAGCTGTGGACCACTAAACCTGATTCATGCACGTCCTATTTTGATCAGGGGACGGTCAAAATTGATTGGTGATAGCTTTAAATCGATTGAAGAGGGCCTTCAATTATTCGGGGACGATCAAAAACAAGTTGCTGACGCCAGAAAATAACTTTTGGCACCACAAAACTAATTAAGGGAGGCATGAACCTGAGTTGTGGAAGCAAAAACAAAACTGGTGAGGTATTAAATGAGTTAGGGAACCATGAAAAAGAGTTGGGCAACTCACATATTGCTCTGGCAATTCAGAAAATGAGTTATGGGAAGCAAAACTTGCGTTGGGCAAAGCAAAAAATGAGTTGGGTAAACCACACTTGCATTGGTGAATCCAGAAAAAGAGTTGGGCGGCTCACATATTGCGCTGGAGAAGTCAGAAAAAGAGTTGGGCAATTCACATAATGCGCTGGGCAATTCAGAAAATGAGTTGTGCAAAGCAAAACTTGCGTTGGTGCCCCCCCAAAAAGAGTATGGAAAGCAAAACCTGAGTTAGGGCCTCAAAAAACGCCTTGCAAACCATGTTTACAAGGCGTTGTCTATAAAACACCATCCCCGTTAGTCAATTAGCTAATGTGCTAATGTGATAATGTGATAATGTGATAATTCTTTCTGTTTCTGCATCCCGCCTTTCCGTAACCTCACGAAATGGCTGTAACCTGTATTCCATTATCACATTATCAAATTATCGAATTATCGAATTACCAGTTACCGCAACGTTTCTGATAAGATCCGCAACTTTTCTTAACCGGTTTTTCTTCAGCAGCTGCGGCTGGTGCCTGTTTTGCTTGTTCAAGTTCCTGCACTACAGACGCCCGTTTAACTGGCTCTACTTTTTGCGCAGCCGGTTTGCTCTTAGTAAAATTAAGCGGCATACCTACTGTTATATTCCAGGCAGATGCCGATGAAGACAATTGGGTATTCATTTCTTTACCATCGAGCGGCACCCTCAGGGTTTCTTTACCCAAATTACTAATGCCCAGTACGTATTGCACCCCTATTACATACTTGTTTATATCGCCCTTGGCAAAGGCCAGGTTAACACCGGAAATAAATGCCGATGTCCAGTTGCCGGCACTGTACTGATACACCATTTCATTTGATCTGGTAGCACTTACAAGGGCTGTTTGCGGGTTTGGTACAAAAGCCATTCCGGCGTAAGGTTGTATGCGCATATTCATAGCAGGTTTTTTAGAGGCTGCTGCCTGCGCCAGCATCATTTTGCGTGCAGCACAGGGACTGCTTGCCTGTTCAACCTGTTTGGCAGGGGTTTTCGCAGTTCTTGTCAACGAAATGGCTTTAGTGCTTACCTGGTATCCGGCTTCGAGCCTAAGCTTCCAGTCGCCCTGATCGGAAGTGAATTGTTTATCGCCGGTTTCAGGATCAGTGAATTCATAGGTTACAACAGAACGGTTAGAGGCAACGCCCAAAAATGGACCATGTTTTTTGCCAAACAAATAATCTGCCCGAAGGCCAACTTGCGGAGAGAAATTTGCATTCATGGGCGAAATGCAGGAAGTGTTGTTGTACTTTACACAGGTAAAAGCTTGTTCAATACCCACCCTGGGAGTAACTGAGAGTTGGGCATTCGTTGCAAACCCACAGGCAACGAATACCATACCGGTTAACGCTGCTTTTCTCATAGCTTAGTTATTTAGTCCTTATAAGTTACGCTAAATAATACGAAAGAAAAATTAGAATACATGAGCGGCGGCCTTCGGCCGCCGAGTTGATATGTTGACAAGTTAACAAGTTGACAAGGCTTAATAACACAGATTCTGTTATCTATATCAACTTTATCACCTGTATCAACTTTTCAACTCCATTTTTTAATTCTCCTTTGTCCTATTCAACAAACCTCATTTGTTATAGAGGTAAATAATTATATTCAATAACTTAAAAACAGAAAAAAATGGACGAGTACATGTTGATCTTCAGACATGAAGACGGAAGCAAAGTGGCTTCGCCCGAACAAATGCAGATCTGGATGGACCAAACCATGAAATGGATTGGCAGCATTTCGGCAAAAGGTAAATTCGTGGGTGGCAATGGGTTGCTGTTCGATGGCAGCAAAACCGTATGGGCCCATGGCGTTGTTACCGACGGGCCATTTGGCGAAATAAAAGAAACCCTGGGCGGTTATATTACCGTAAAGGCTACTTCAGTTGAAGAAGCCGTTGAATTTGCCAAAGGCTGCCCCGTGCTGCAGGGCGAAGGCAATAGTGTGGAAGTTAGAAGACTGGCCAAAAACGATGGATTACATTAATACAATGACAACTTCTTAAAAAAGAAATATGAAAGATTATTTATTGATCTACCGCGCCGACTTTAGTTTTATAGGCACCCGCACACCCGAAGAAGCACAGGCAAATACAAAACGTTGGATGGACTGGATTGGAAGCATTGCGGCTCAAAACAAATTAACTGATCGCGGTAACCGGCTCGATGCATCGGGCAAAGTGCTTAAAGCCGATAACATGGTCACCAATGGCCCATATGCCGAAATAAAAGAAACTATTGGTGGTTATTCAATCATCAAAGCCGATTCATACGAAGCAGCTATAGAGCTTGCCAAAGGTTGCCCCGTGTTGACCATGGGTGGCAATGTTGAAGTAAGAGAAATAAGCGTAATGTAATATGCTAATTTGCTAATGTGCTAATATGCTAATATGCTAATCCAGACTAAAGTCGGGATCAGCATTTTTGTTTATCGTATGCAGCAACAGGAATTAATACCACATTTATTTAGAACTGAGTACAGAAAGATCATTGCGGTGTTGTGCAAACGTTTTGGTTTCGATGAAATAGAAACGGCTGAAGACATTGCCAGCGATACTTTTATGAGCGCTGCTCAAACCTGGGGCTTACAGGGCATTCCCGAACATCCTGTTGCCTGGTTGTATACGGTGGCCAAAAACAAAGCCCGAAATTTTCTGCACCGCCAGGCCACGTTTAAAAATAAAGTGGTCCCTGAAACTGTTATCAGAGATAACGCATCCACTCTTCCCGAATACGAACTCGATCTTTCGCCCCAGAACATTATCGATAGCCAGCTACAGATGATGTTTGCTATTTGTAACCCCGCCATTGCACCCGAAGCGCAAATAGGCTTATCACTTCGCATTTTATGCGGTTTTGGCATAGAAGAAATTGCAGACGCCTTTCTTTCCAACAAAGAAACCATTAATAAACGCCTGTACAGGGCTAAAGAAAAACTACGGGAAGAAAACATTGCAATAGAACTGCCCAGCCTTAGTGAAATAGATGAACGGCTTAACGTTGTGCTGGCAACACTTTACCTTATGTTCAGCGAGGGGTATTATTCTATCAGCAATAACAAAACGCTGCGAAAAGAACTTTGCCACGAGGCCATGCGGCTTAGTTATATGTTGATAGAAAATAAACACACCAACAAACCACCTGTAAATGCCTTGTTATCGCTTATGTGTTTTCATGCATCGCGATTCGAAGCACGGGTAAATAAAAACGGAGAACTGATCTTGTATGATGAACAGGATACCAGCCTGTGGGATGCTGATCTTATAAGTAAAGGCGGTTACTTCCTGAACCTATCGGCTACGGGCAACCAGCTTTCGCGTTATCACCTCGAAGCCGCCATTGCCTACTGGAACACGCAAAAAGACGACACCCATGAAAAATGGGAAAACATTTTACAACTCTATAACAGGCTGTTGCAAATTGAATACTCCCCTATTGCAGCCCTTAACCGCACATTTGCCTTATCGAAAGCCAATGGCAAACGAGAAGCTATAATTGAAGCAGAAAAACTAAACCTTACCAGTAACCATTTTTATTTTACATTACTTGGAGAGTTATATACAGGGTTAAACAATGATAAAGCAAAAGAACATTTTGAAAAAGCGCTTTCCATGGCCAAGACAAATACCGATAAATTAACTATTCAGAAGAAAATAGAAAAATTAGCCGCTCATTGAGCTGTTTAAATGACCCTGATCAATTTTTATAAATAAAACGTGTAATAACTCCACAGAACACCCGGGAAATACCGCACATTTGTGAACAGTTTCATCCTGCCTGTTGTAGCGCCAGAACCTACGGGCCGCCCGGCCCCATACCAACTGTTGTCATCACATTAACCATTAAAAACTAAACGATGTCTTACAATTTTACCAATCTTGTATTTGAAGGCGGTGGTGTAAAAGGGATTGCCTATGCAGGTGCACTGCAGGTTTTAACCGATTGCGGTATTCTGTCCCAAATAAAACAGGTGGCAGGCACTTCAGCCGGGGCTATTACCGCTACGCTTGTGGCGCTGGGTTATACAGCACCGGAAATAAAGTCCATTATTATGTCAATGGATTTTAAACAGTTTGAAGATGGCTGGGACCCACTTCGGTTGCCCACAGAATATGGATTGTATAAAGGTGATAGTTTCCTTACCTGGATCCAGAAAATGATCGCTGCCAAAGCAAACAAGGGTGCAACTGCCACCTTTGCCGACCTGTACGATCAAAACGGTATTGGGTTGTTTGTATTTGCCACCGACCTCAATATTTATGATGTAAAACAGTTCTCGCATCTCGATACGCCCAATGTGCCTATAGCCGAAGCAGTAAGGGCATCTATGTCGATACCCATGTTCTTCAAGGCATGGAAATTCAGCAATAACCTGCCCGATGATCATATTTATGTAGATGGAGGTGTGGTGTTGAATTATCCTATCACGGTATTCGATTCACCACAGGCACCCGATAACCCACAAACGCTGGGCTTTTTCCTGTACGACAAAAATGGTAATAAAAAGCCCAATACACTTGCATACGATGAGCTTATTCCATATTGTAAAGCACTTTTTGAAACCCTCCTCGACTCACAGGTGATAGATTTCGACAACAATGAATCGATGGAAAAAAGATCGGTGAAGATCGATGACTTTGGAATTGCCGCCACCGATTTTGATCTCACACAGCAACAAAAAGAACAATTATATAAATCGGGACTATATTATACCGAAGCGTATTTAAAGTTGCCTGTGTTAAGTCAATAGGCAATTGACAATAGGCAATAAGCAACAATAGGCAAAAGGCAAATTAATTCTTGCCAATTGCCTATTGCTTTTTGCCTATTGATCTCTGCGCTTTCCAAAGAGTAAAACAGCAATATTCAGTATATCGGAAAAAGTTATTTCCAGTATACTATTATAATAGTATTATCTACCTCAGCTAAAAGGTGAAATTGAGTTATTTAAAGTATTGAAAGGAAATGGCTTCGCCAATCAGGATCACAAACAAATCAGGTATAATTTCAGGTGGGTATCGAAAGTGAGAAAGTGCACTAAAGATACGATGTTTTAGACATTGATGGTATTTTTTTTAAAATAAGCCAAATGGGCGTGTATGCTACATGATTAATAAATTGGGAGGCCCTGGCCTTTTATGTATTATCACACTCCCCACCATGCATTTTTGGTAATAGGCATTTTACACCCTGACCTATCAGGATTACAATTATATTCGATATCGGTATGAGTCCTACCAATATCAATATTTCTGTTAGCTGCTAAAGCCAATATGTATTATAAACCAATAATTGACCAAGATCAATCGTCGCATTTAGCCTTACGCCTCACCATCTTCTACTCCGTTTATAGTTATTTTTTCAACACAATAAAAAACAGAAAGCGTTCCGATTAACTGTTAGTGTTGAATCATCGGAATAACGTTTGCGCGTTCACTTTACACATAACACCTATAACAAACAGCTGCAAAAACGATGTGGGCACAAGTTCATCGGCGCATACAAATAACTGTTTACAGCATGCAAAAGCGGTTAGGCACACATAAGCTCATAAAAATATAGAAACAACTTTTACAGTTTGATATAAATCAAAAGAATCTAACGTCAACATTATTTAATATGCTATTTGAATACTTGTATTGTTTTTTTTTGTAACTTACAAGTATACTCTTAGTTGATACGCAAACTCAAATTATCCTTGTCAAAATAGATTATTGAAAAACCAGGATATACTCCCATCCCTGCGAAAGCAGTGCTCTCTTATGAATGATTTCTTCAGGTTGAGAAATGATTAGCTATGCGTACGGGAAACAAGCAACTCAAGCTATCTGATCACCTATGTTCACGCCTTCGGAGATTTAATTTTCTGTCCCTAATCCCTTTTCACCCACAAGGTCCCGTTTTTAATTACACTGTTTACCTGATTTGTATTAATCCGTACCCTTCATTTTTTTTCATCGCGCACTGAGCAGGACTGCTCTATGTGTGTGTGTTCGTTTGACCGACAGTGAAGAATACCCGTATTTGTCCAAATGACAATAAATAAAAGTTTGTATATAACGCTGTCATATAATTATTTTTAACTATGCCGGTGGCAATTTTTACGCCTTTCGTAAACCAATTTCCCGATCGCGATCCCCATTTATTATGAACAGGAATACTTTCGCGGCGATTATATAAAGCAACCAAAGCCCGCGAACGTATTTATGAACAAAATTGTAGCTTTCCTGGTCCTATGCAGCTGTGTTATTCTTTCTGCAAATGCACAGGACAATACCGGCTCCATTAAAGGAGTTGTTTTAAATGCCGATGGCAAACCTGCGCCTTCCGCATCAGTAATTCTAACAGCAAAACAAATTACTGTTACCACCGATGACCATGGCATTTTTAAAATTGCCAACCTGCAACCGGGTTCTTACGAACTGGTGATCACCCTTATTGGGCACGAACCAGTAACGCAAACCGTTAAGGTGAACGCCGGAAAAACCACTCAGCCTGCCATTTTGCTGAAGATGGCCAACAAACAACTCACAGATGTTACGGTTACCGGAAAATCGGACATGCGTGCTGTAAAACAACAAGCCTACACCGTTACAGCCATCGACGCTACCCGTTTGCATAATACTACTAAAGATATTAACCAGGTTTTAAACCATACAACCGGTATAAAGATCAGGGAAGAAGGCGGGCTCGGCTCCAACTATACTTTTTCGCTTAACGGATTTACCGGCAAACAGGTACGTTTCTTTTTAGATGGAATGCCAATGGACAATTTCGGTTCAGCCCTTTCGCTGAACAACCTGCCCATCAATATGGCCGAAAGAATTGAAGTATACAAAGGCGTAGTGCCGGTTTCATTAGGTTCCGATGCCCTGGGCGGCGCCGTTAACGTGGTTACCAATCAAAAGATAAAAAAATACCTCGATGCTTCTTACAGCATCGGTTCATTCAATACCCACCGTGCTTCTTTAAACTCACGCTATACCTTCGATAATGGTTTCACTGTAAACATGAACGGGTTCTACAACTATAGCGATAACAATTATAAAATTGATGTACAGATCCCCGATCCGCAAACCGGTAACTATGGCGATCCTGTAAAGATTAAACGTTTTCATGACGCCTACCACTCATCTATGGCACAGGTAGAAGTTGGTTTTGTAAACAAACCATTTGCCGATAAGTTATTGGTAGGTTTAATAGTTGCAGAGAACAGAAAAGAAGTACAAACCGGGTTGAACATGGACCTGGTGGCCGGTAATGTTTTCACCACAAGCAGCTCGCTTATTCCCACCTTGAAGTATAAAAAAGAGAACCTGTTCATAAAAGGGCTTTCTTTAACTGCCAATGCCAACATGAGCTTTATAAAATCGGGTATTACCGATACCAGCTCACGTATGTATGACTGGTATAACAATTACACCGTGAAAACATTCGGTAGTAACTCAGGCGAGATCTCTTACTACAAAACAAAATTCAGGTTCAACGACCGCAATGCACTGGCTACAGCCAATTTAACTTATGAAATAAGTAAGCAACATAGCTTTAGCCTCAACCATAATTATACTTACGCACGTCGTCAGGGTGAAGACCCTATCGCTGTTGACCCTATTCCATTCAGCGATCCCAACACCTTATCAAAAAACGTTACCGGTTTAGCATATAAGTATTCAACCATCAACAATCGCTTTTCAGCAACGGTGTTCACCAAACTATTCAGCATGAAGGCAAACACCGTTGATGCCGAATGGGGAACCCACGATGCCATGAGCAGCAGCTACAGCAAACAGGGGTACGGTGTTGCCGCCACTTATTTCATTTTCCCGTTTGCCCAGGTAAAAGCTTCATACGAAAGTACCTGGCGCTTACCTGAAGGCGAAGAAATGTTTGGTAATGGATTGCTGTTGGCCAACAACCCTTATTTAAAACCCGAGCACAGCCATAATATAAATGTAGGCTTAGCTGTATCGAAAACTTTTAACAAACACAAATTTGAAGGCGAGATAAATTACCTGTACCGCAAAAGCGGTGATTTTATCAGGTTGGAAAGTGATGGCCAGATCAGCCGTTATTCAAACCTCGACAGTGTAAGAACATCAGGTATTGAATGGGGCGTACGTTATACCTATAACGACGCGTTAATGCTTGAGGTGAACAGCACTTACCAAAACACGCTGAACATAAAGAACTTTGAGCAGGGCCTTCCCAACTATATTTATTGGGACCGCCTGCCTAATATTCCTTATTTGTTTGGCAGCTTCGATGCATCTTACCGCTTCAAAAAGGCCTTTGTTGGTCATGATGCGCTTACCATTGGTGTTGGTGGCAATTTTGTAGAGAAGTTCTACCTCTTTTGGCCAAGCCAGGGCAGCACTGAAACCAAGTTCATAATTCCACAGCAGTTTACCCAGGATGCATCAGTAACCTACTCGCTGCAAAACGGCAGGTATAATATTGCCATGCAATGCAGCAACCTGTCGAACGCAAAAGTGTACGATAACTTCAAACTGCAGAAACCCGGCCGCGCATTCAGTGTAAAATTCAGATACTTTATACATAACTAATTTCTTAAGGCAAAGCTTATCAACATGTATAATCCAAACTCAAAATATACCCGCACCATATTGGTCTTACTGGCTGCCACCATGTTATTGGGCAGTTGTTATAAAGAAAAGAACAAATTTCAGCAGGAAGGCGGCAACTATGTACTTGGCTTACGTACCCAGGGAAGCGGTAACAATACAACCGATTACCTGCTTACGGCAAACAGCATCAATACTGGTCTTCAAACCATATCGTCAACCGGTAATGGTATTGAGCAACTGGCCTGGAGTTATTTCGGAAGCACTGGTAATACCGTAATGAGCTTTAGTTATGGCACCAGCAACGTTGCGGTTGGTTACGGACTGGCCGAAAGTGGAAGGCTGTATGAAAAGGGAAGAATTGCCTTTGAACGTATGGACTGTATTGGCAAAGGCGACGACAGCACAATTATTGCCATAGGCGCGCCCTGGGGCGGTGGCAGCTACGATTGTCAGATACAATTGATAGATACCCGCGATATAAGAATAAAGAAAAAGAAACTTACTCCATTATACATGCGCGATGCATTAGATGTACTGAATAAATGGCCAACATCTATTGTGGTAAATGATAATAAATTGTATGTATCGTTTTATCCGCTAGATGGTGCAAGCTGGGCTACCGACCTCACCGATACCGCCTATGTAGCTATTTTCACGTACCCCGGTCTTGATTCGTTGACCACTATAAAAGATATTCGTACCGGTCCTATTGGTTATTATGGCAACCAGATAAACATGGTAAAAGCAGAGAACGGCGATATTTATACATTCTCGCCCAGCTCCCTTGCAGCTGGTTATAGCCAAACTACAAAACACTCAGGCATTCTGCGTATCAATAGCGGAACCACACAATTTGATCCCTCCTATTTCTTTGATGTGGAAGCAGCTACAGGCGGCGCAAAATTATTGTCGGCCACCTATGCCGGCAGCGGTTTGCTGGTGGCAAGAGTGCAAAAAGCAGGTACCGACACGGCGGCTGTTGGCGGCTGGGGCTTATTTGACGTTACCAACCCTATTTGCCAGATAGCGGTTATTGACCTGAACAATAAAACAGTTAAAATAGTGAACGACATTCCCGATCATGGCGGCCAGTATGGTAGCCAGGGCCTGGTAGAAGATGGAAAGGTGTATGTGTCTATTACTTCAACCATAGCCGGTGAATCACGTATTTATGCTGTAGACCCGGCCAATGCTACGGCAACAAAAGCTGCCAAGATACAGGGGCTTGAAGTGCCGGCTATTTACAAGCTAACAAACTGATCGTCTTAATAACAATATTACCTGATCTTAATTTTTTATATCAATGGACAATAGACAATAGGCAAATAATAGCATTTGCTCTTTGCCAATTGACAACCCGGTTTGCTGAAAAGCAGGCCGGGTTTTTTATTGTAAAAATGAAGTTTAGCACTACATATTACCGTTACCCATATATTCAAAGGCATATGTTAGTTTACCTTAGTTGTATAAGTCTGCTTACTTTTCCACAAGAAAATTTGAGGAAGCTAATAAAGGTAACTTTGAAAAAATTCCAAATCACAAATTCCAAGAACCAAAAAAAATTCCAAATCACAAATTCCAAGCTCCAAATAAATAACAAATTTCAAACACCAAAGGCAGAACCAATCCCAGGGATCATTTTTAAGATTTGGGGTTTGTCGTTTGGTGCTTTTTTGTGATTTGTGATTTTCATTTGTGATTTGGAGCTTGAGATTTGGAGCTTTTGATCTATTATCCGTTAACAAACCATTTTATCTGTATGAAAACGACAAAACCTTTTTCCTTGCGGGCTATTTCCCATAGCCGCCGGATGGTGTTTATGCTTCTCTCCTTCCTATTTGTGAACAACAGCTTTAGTCAATCTACGGTACCATTTACCTTCAGCAACAACAGCGCGTTTACCGATGCCAATGTATATGTGGCTGTGGTAGGTATTATCAACGACAATCATGCGTGGATAGATGCCAAAACAGGCGTTGTGCACCTGATGAGCGCCGCTGACAATACAGTGGCCGGACCGGTAATTGGCGGCAACCAGGGACCGGGCGGCAATGGCAAATATGCCAACTGCTTTGCTAAACTGAGCGAGGTGCCCAATAAGACCATCAATATTCCCGGCATTGCAGGCTGCCGTATATTGATCTCGTTCAACTCACAGTTATACCTGTACTTTTTTGGCGCGTCGGGCGCACCCAGTGGTTATGCCGCTCCTAACCTGGCCAACCCTACCGATCCTAACCAGGGCATCAGGTATGAAATGATAGAACTTACAAATGCCGCCAATGGTTTATGGGCTAATACCACGCGGGTCGATTCCTACCAATACCCTATGGGTCTTGAAGTATGGGGCAACAATAACTTCTACAAAAAGGTAGGTGAATTAAAAACCCATTCGCAAATATTGGCGCAATGGCAATCACAGGCGCCTGCTGCATTTGCCGGCTGTTACGATGCCACGAATGGCATTATTAAATTCCCATCAAAAACAAGTGCCTTTCAAAGTGGTGGCGCACAGGCCAGCTATTTGAGCTCGTATATAGATGCAATTTGGTCTAAATACACCAGTGGCAACCTCATCTTCAATGCCGGCGATGCAGGCACCTGGAGTGGTCGCGTATCGGGCAATGTATTTACGTTTACCAGAACGTCGGACGGCGCTGTAGGTGTTATTTCAAACAAGCCCACACAACTCGAAGCCATGGAAGGCAGCGGTGTAATGGCCAGCGGTGGTCAATGGGATAAAGTGGTGCAGGCCCAGGTTTGCGCAGCCATTAACCGGCATGCTATTGACCTTACTTTGGCTACCGGTGTTACACAGGATCTTGCTACCGATTCAAAATACTATGTAACGGCGCCCTATAACTGGTATTGTAAATTCTGGCACCAGCCCGATATCAGCCTTAACAGTTTAACGTATTCATTCTGCTATGATGACGTGTTTGATAAATCATCAACCATCAATGCATCATCGCCTATACGCGCCACTGTTACCATTGGCGGTTTTGCCGGTTTACCAACAAGTGGTGTAGCCACTTTTTACAAAGATTGTAACTATGGCGGTACTGCTGTAGCATTGAATACGGGTTCATACACGTTAAGCCAACTGAATGCAGCTGGTATTTTGAACGATGATATTTCTTCATTAAAAGTAAACAGTGGTTATAAAGTAACGCTGTACAAGCACGACAGTTTTGGCGGCAGCACCGTTGTAAAAACCGGTGACGACGCCTGCCTGGTTGACGACAGCTTTAATGATTCTACATCATCTCTAAAAGTAGAAACAAACAGTTCATCGTTCTCAACTGTGATACAGGCTGAAGACTATACCTATATGGCCGGTGTTGAAAAAGAAACCACCACAGATGCCGGCGGCGGACAGAATGTGGGTTATATAGAAGCAGGCGACTGGATGTCGTACACTGTAACTATTCCGGTGGCAGGCACCTATCGCGTTATTTATCGTGTGGCCAGCCCCAACACCGGCACTACCCTACGTTTGGAAAAAGATGCCGGCGCCACGCAATTAGGTTCAGTGACCATTCCTAATACCGGTGGCTGGCAAAACTGGACGAACGTAGCACACAATGTTACATTACCAGCGGGTACTTACTCTATTGGTATTGCTACTGCTACCGGCGGTTTCAACATTAATTATTTCACCATAACTGATAATTTATCGGCCCGCCTGGCTATGCAAAATATTCAGCAACAACCGGCAGTGGCAGAAAACAGTGCATTGACCATTTCGCCCAACCCGGTTCGCAACCAGCTGTACCTGAAAGGTTATGAAAAAGTGCAAACACTGGCAGTGTATGATCTTAAGGGACAGGAAGTACTGAAAGTAAACAATCCTGGCAACAGCATCAATATTCAATCATTGAATACAGGCGTATATATTATTAAGTTAACACGTATTGATAATAGTGTGAAGACGGTGAAGGTAGTTAAACAGTAAGTTCAGTTAACGAATAACAGGTCTTACTTTTTTGTTTAAATTTGTTACATGAAACAACTAATCCTCACGGCACTTATTGCCTTTAGCATTATAAAAGCATCTGCACAGCCACCGGCCGGTGATGCAAAACCTGGTGATTGGTATGGCGAGAAAGTAGACATTGCCAATGCCATCGACATTGCACAAATTCCGGCGAAACTGAAAGACAAGGAATCCTTAAACACCAAAGTAAAAGCAAAGGTGTTGGATGTTTGTCCGAAAAAAGGCTGCTGGTTAAAACTGGCTGTTAACGACAGCACTACGGCGTTTGTAAAAATGAAAGATTATGCATTCTTTTTACCAACCGCAGTAAAAGGAAAAACCATTGTGTTGGATGGCGAAGTAAAGATGCTGACAACGGGTGTAAGTGAGTTACAACACTACGCCAAAGACGCCAAAAAATCACAGGCCGAGATCAATGCCATTACACAACCAAAGAAAGAGATCAGGTTTACGGCTAGCGGCATTACTGTAGTTGAATAATGACGAGGTAACTGGGTAATACGGTAATTTCCCGGTTGGGGTAAAATGGTCCTTCAAAAAGGGACCATTTTTGCATTTTAGCAATTCCCGATCTTATAGCCTTTCTGGAATCTATAACCGCGCAACCATGGAAAATGCGGCAGCCAGTGTTGCCAGGACGTTAGTTTCGGGTTTTGGGGCTGTATTCTTTTTGCCTTTACTATGCAAATCTTTGCAGAAAAACATTTCTCAAACAGTTAGCCATGCAGGTTACTGCAATTATCAATAGCTTGCAACCGCCTAAATAAAGCTATATGAAAATGTCCTGGTTTAACGGCCTTGCTTACAGCATGGTGCTGTTTCTTTTGCCTGTTTGTGAAACAAAGGCGCAGCAAAGAATTGATGCCGCTATTGAAAAGAAAGTTGATGCCCTGTTAAAACAAATGAGCCTTGAAGAAAAGGTTGGCCAAATGGCGCAGGTATCTATTGAATCGTTGGGTGCCACCAACAACAATGTATTCTCCTTTTCCGATAAAATGAAAGATGCCGTAGTGAACTACAAGATCGGCTCTATTCTAAACACACCTGGCCTGCAAACCGCTGCCGACTGGAACCGCATCATAGCCGAAATTCAGGAAGCAGCCAAACAAACCAAATTAAAGATCCCCGTTCTATACGGTCTCGATGATATTCACGGAGTAAACTATGTAGGCGGTTCTACCCTGTTTCCTCAACAAATAGGCCAGGCGGCTACCTGGAACCGTAAGCTGGTACATACCTGTGGTGAGATCACCGCTTATGAATCAAGGGCGGCCGGCGTACCATGGACCTTCTCGCCCGTGTTAGACCTTGGCACCAATCCCCTATGGCCGCGCATGTGGGAGGGTTATGGCGAAGACCCTTACCTGATCTCAGAACTTGGCAACCAGTTTATAAACGCCGTACAACAACCCCTGGGCCATAAAGAAAAACTGATCGTAAGCCTTAAACACTATATGGCTTACAGCGACCCTAAATCTGGTAAGGACAGGTCCGACGCCTGGATACCCGAACATTATTTACGCGAATATCACCTGCCGCCATTTACAAAAGCCATTCAGGCAAACGCCAGGAATGTGATGGTAAATTCAGCCCTTATCAATGGCATTCCCACCCATATCAATAAACACATCCTTACCGACATCTTAAAAAAAGAACTCAACTTTACCGGTTTCATCGTTACCGACTGGCAGGATATTGAGAACGTATACCGCCGCGATAAAATGACCAATAGTATCAAAGAAGCCATAGGGCTGGCCATCAATGCCGGCATCGATATGTCGATGATCCCTTATGATTATAAATCAT
Source organism: Niastella sp. OAS944 (assembly GCA_024809215.1). Classification (GTDB taxonomy): domain Bacteria; phylum Bacteroidota; class Bacteroidia; order Chitinophagales; family Chitinophagaceae; genus Niastella. The sequence goes on from JANUBW010000002.1 coordinate 340,917, forward strand.
TTTGCACCGATCTTATTGCACTGGTAAAAGAAGGCGTGGTACCACAAACCAGAATTGATGATGCGGTAAGAAGAATACTTCGCGTAAAACATGAAGCTGGTATTTTTGAAACACCGGTAACCTGGTTAAAAGATTACCCCAAATTTGGCAGTGCCGAATTTGAACAGGCGGCTTACAACACCGCAGCAGAATCTATTACTCTTTTAAAAAATAACAACAATACATTGCCTTTAAAAGCCAATGCAAAAGTATTGGTAACCGGTCCCAACGCCAACAGTATGCGCACTCTTAACGGCGGGTGGACCTACTCATGGCAGGGTGAAAAGACCGATGAGTATGCCGCAAAATACAATACCATACTTGAAGCCCTGCAAAAGAAACTGGGTGCAGCAAATGTGGTGTATGAACAAGGAGTTGCGTATAAAATGAAGGGGCAGTATTTTGAAGATTCCATTGTAAATATTGAAGCGGCCGTACAGGCAGCAGCCAATGCAGATTACGTTCTATTGTGCATTGGGGAGAACAGTTATACCGAAACACCGGGCAATACAAATGACCTCAGCTTATCGGCCAATCAAACGGCGCTGGCCAATGCTTTAATAAAAACAGGTAAGCCTGTGATCTATATCCTGAATGAAGGGCGGCCGCGGATCATCAGTCAAATAGAACCCGGCACAGCGGCTATTGTTGATATTTACTTACCAGGTAATTTTGGCGCCGATGCATTGGCTGATGTGCTTACCGGCACGGTTAACCCAAGTGGTAAATTACCTATCACCTATCCGCGCTATGCCAATGACCTGGCCGGTTATATTCATAAACCTTCAGAGGGCAGTGGCAATCCGCAAGGCGGAGCCACAGCGCCGCAATACCCATTTGGGTTTGGGTTATCGTATACCAGCTTCGCATATAGTGAGCTCACAATAGATAAAAGCAGCTATGACCCGGCGGCCGTGGCAACCATTACAATAAAAGTTACCAATACAGGCAGCAAAACAGGTAAAGAAGTGGTGCAGCTTTTTGTATCTGATTTGGTTGCTTCATTAACACCCGATGTAAAACGCTTACGGGCCTTTGAAAAGGTGGAATTGCAGGCCGGCGAATCACAAACGATAAAGTTTCATTTAGTTTTAAAGGACCTGGCCTTTACAGGCGTAGACCTGAAAAAACACCTGGAAGCCGGCACGTTCACCATTGAGGTGGGTAACCTGAAGCAATCTTTCACGATCACCAAAACACTTATTTTTTAAAAGCAGTCTGGGTGTATTTGCCATTTATGATTGCCGACTGCCGAAAAAGGCGCGAGCCACGAAATTAGGCGTTCCCTTTCACGTTTCACAGCCTGTCCCGACTTTGTCGGGATTTGCCGTTTTACGATATTTGCCCCGATGCATACAATGGACTGGATCGTTCTGGTTTTTATTTGCGCCATAGTTACTGCCAGTATTGTTTTTCGCAAATTAACGGTGGCTGGCGCCCTTACAGGCGGCATCTTAGCAGGCCTGCTGTACAAAGGAGCAGGCATTACCGGTATTGTTATGCTGGGCGCTTTTTTTGTGGCCGGTTCGGCAGCAACTGCTTTTGGCCGTAACAGAAAAGAACAACTGGGCATAGCAGAAAACAACAAAGGGCAACGGAATGCCTGGCAGGTACTGGCCAATGGCGGCGTAGCCGCAATAGCGGGTTTGCTCGCCTGGTTGTATCCACAACAAGCCTCGTTATGGCAAATGGCCATTGCGGGTTCCCTGGCCTCAGCCAGCGCCGATACGCTCTCCTCGGAAATGGGCAGCGTATATGGCAAATCGTTCTATAATATTCTCACCTTTAAAAAAGACAAGTGTGGCCTCGACGGCGTAATAAGCCTTGAAGGCACTTTATGGGGTATTGCCGGCAGCGCATTGATCGCATTGATCTTTGTGATCGCCTATGGCTACAGCCCACTTGCATTTTGGATGGTGCTGGCGGGTTTTATTGGCAATATGGCCGACTCAGTTCTTGGTGCTTCCCTTGAACGCAAAGACTGGTTAAAGAACGACCAGGTAAATTTTTTAAATACGCTTATTGGGGCATTGGTGGCAATGGCTGGTTACTACATCATACAATAAAAAGGCCGCCCGGAAGGTGAACGGACGACCCTTATGTACCCTGATGAAAAAAGTTGGTTATTTCATCACATACCACAATACCTGTTGTTCATGGCTAATTCAGGTAGTAAAAAACTCAGGCTGCAAAGCAACCTTTTTCCTTTCCTAAATCATGAAAAGGACCATAGACAAAGTGTAGACAAGTTTGTTAATTCCGTAATTTAAAGGCCTATTCTTCCTCTTCCCCCACTTTATTAGGATTATTGACACCCATTTTTTTATACAAACGGGTTTTAGCACGGCGTACGCTGGCGGGATCGATGTTGAGCAGTGAGGCTATTTCTTTTGTAGATAAATTAATGTGGAAATAGGCGCATAGCCTGATCTCATTCCTGGTAAGTGTTGGATGTTGCGATTGCAGGTCGGCAAAGAAATGCGGATGCACCTGCTCAAAATGCAGCTTGAACTTTGCCCAATCGGCATCGAGGTACATACTCTTTTGCAGGGTTGATTCAATATGCTGCAACTCCTGTTTTTTATGGTCGGGGTTTAAATTATTCAATTCTTTTATCTGCGCCTTTAACCGGGTAAGCAATTCATTCTTCTGCACCATATACAAAGTAGAAGAGGCCAGTTCGCGTTGATTGGCTTCGAGTTTTTCCTGTAATTGCCCATTGCGGGTTTTCTCCTGTGCTATTTCATTTGTGATCTTCTGGTTTTCCTGGTCAATTTCTGCATGGCGCAAAGCTATTTCCCGAAGGTCGGTTTCCAATTGCCTGGCTTCTTCTTCTTTTGCAGCCAGCTCGCGTTGTATGGCCCGGGTACGGGCCACCAGTGCTACCGAAAAACCAAAGGTTTGGGTAATAATGATGAGGTCGGGCAGCAACGATTTCACCACCGAATAATGTACATTATTGAAGTTGGCCAACAAATGATACACCGGCAGGGCCAGCATAAACCCGATTGATACAATATTGGCCAGCAAAAAAACGCGTGATGCCGGCAGTTTGCGTCTGTACCCCACCCACCCTGTATACATAATGGCAGCAAATAAAACACCTGAAAATATATTATCAACCAACCAGTAATAAGTTTCTGTACAAACAAATAAGGTATTTATGACAATAAATACAAAGCTCAATGGCAGGTACGTATATAAACTGAATTTAAGCAGGGCATCGAGCCGGGGCAGCAATTGCCGGGTATTAAGGTACGAACGGCAGAATTGCACCATACTGTACATTACAACCAAAATGCTCAGGTGCAGCAAAACATCGTTCAGGCTATAAGAGGTCATTGTTCCGTTTGGCCACACGTCGATGGTATAAACAGGGCAATGGAATAGAACGGGAAAAATATATTTATACGCAGTTATAAACACCATTCCGCCCAATTGCGCAGTAAGGTATGAAAGAACCGTTTTGTCTTTAAAACTTACCCATACATATACATTGTTCAGGAAAAACAGCAATAGCACGGTAAGGGAAGTTATCCAGGTGATGCGGATGGTCCTTTCCTGTTCTTCGGCCACCACTCCTTTTTCAAGGCGCACATCGGGCTCCAGCGCATAACCGGCCTTTTCAATTGCTTTTACATCTACAAGTACATAAAACGTATTGGTGGTTTGCGCCTGCATAATACAATTCATACCTGTATTATTAATTCGGCTTTGTGCCTCAATATTAAGTATACCCGCCTCGCTATTCACCCAGTTGCGGGCATTGGCATCGTAATAATAAAGTACATTATTGAGCGATGGGCTTATCTGTAAACTATAAGGAATAGCTTCTTTAAATGGATTGGCAATAACCAGTTTTAGCCAGTATTTATTATACTGTGCCGGCCGTAACGAATCGCTTACGATAAAAGGTAATGATGAATCAGTAAGTATCCTGTTAAAGCTATAACCCCCATCTGGCAACAAGGCATAGCTTTTAATTTTAACAGCTGCACTGTCACTTAAGGTATAAACAGGTTGGGCAAAAGCAGTAAAGTACGATAACAGCACTACAAGCAGTACGGGAAACTTTTTCAAGGTTTTGGGTTATCCGTCAAAAATATCCAAATCTCAAATCACAAATCCCAAGATCCAAAAAAAATAATACAAAAAGTCAAATCCCAAACATCAATAAATTGCCCGCCTGCGGCGGGAAACTCCAAGAATCAAGCACCAAGATCCAAATAAAAAATACAAAACACCAATTAAGTCATCTAACCGGTTTTGGGATTTGTGTTTTCTTCTTTGGTTCTTGTGATTTGAAATTTGGAATTTGTTATTTGGATCTTGTGATTTGAGATTTGGAATTTATTATTTGGATCTTGTGATTTGAGATTTGGAATTTTGTCCGTGAAATCTCCAAATCTCAAAATCCCGAAATCAGAAATCAGAAATCCTATTCCAGTTGACCTATTATCTTTTTTAACAACACTATCTGCCCCAGATGATAATGATTATGCTCTACTATTCCATGAATATTGCGGTAATAGTTACCATATTTCTCATTCTCGAAAATTTCCCATAATTTACTTTCAGGTAGTTTTTCAATTTCAGCGGCAAGCGCTTCGGCATCGGCAAACACCTGTTTCTGTAAATTCTCCCAATCTTGCTGGTTTTTTACGGGTGGGCAATCAAAAGCATATTTATCACTTGCTTCAAGCGATTGTCCACGCAGCACCTTCAATACATTGCTTACATAATAGTTCATATGGTATATAAGCACTGCAATGGTATTGCATGAATAGATCTGGGTGGTGGCCAGTTCCCAGTCAACCCCGGCCAACGAATCTTTCAGGTTCACATCTGTCCAGTTTTTACCAAAGTATACCGTTCTGAAATTGGTGGCTATTTGCTGAGGAAGGTTCATAGTATTGATTTTTGGTTGCTGAGCATTATTATTCAGAAAAATTACGAAAAAAAGAAGGCCGTAATCTATTTCACCTGATTAAATTGCTAACATATTTACATTATATAAATTAATAAAATGAATAGTACCCTCAGCATCGACAGGCTGCAGCAGATGTGGCAAAAAGTAACTGTACTCCACAGCGGACAAACCTATGGCGGGCAGCACAAGGACGAAAAAATTGAATACATCAATCACATCGGCAGCGTTGTATTTGAGATCCTGAACGCATGCGCCCACACCGAAAACTTCAATGGCGAACTGGCCGTAAGCTGTGCATTGCTCCACGATTCTATTGAAGATACCACACTGACTATTGAAGAGTTAAAACAATTGTATGGCGAACAGGTAACCGCCGGTGTTCTGGCCCTTACAAAAGACAAGAACAAACCCAAAGACCAGCAAATGATCGATAGCCTTACCCGCATAAAAGCGCAACACAAAGAAGTTTGGGCGGTTAAACTGGCCGACCGTATTTGTAATTTGTATGCCCCACCCTATTATTGGGACAATCAGAAAAAACTGAGTTATCTCGAAGAAGCCAAAACCATTCACCTCCACCTGAAAGATGGCAATGAATACCTGGCTAACCGGTTGATGCAAAAAATAGAAGATTATAAAAAATACCTGGCCTAAGCTGCAAGCAGCTTTTATTTCTGGTCCCTTTCTCCAAAGTCCTGCCCTTTTCTCCTTAAAACAATGGCAACAATTATAAAAGCAATAACCCCTATTATCACAAATATTGAAATAAACTCAACCATTAAATAGGGCTTTTAATTATAACAACGTCAAAACACTTTTAGTTTGTAAATAGCATACGGTGTAGTGCGTTTGTTAACGCCATTATTATATTCGGATTGTTTATGCATTTGCGAACAGCTGATGTATAAATAACCATCTTCTGTAATGGAATAGCTGCCGGGCCAAATAAGCCGTTCGTCCGTAATGAGGTTGAGCACTTTTAGATCGGGCGATATTCGTTTAATAGAGTTTGTACGCACATCGCCCAGGTATAAATTGCCTTTTGCATCGAAGATCATTCCATCGGTAGGGAAAAAATGCCCCAGATCTTCCACTTTTTCGCCCAATGTGGTGTTGCTCATAGTATCGCTACGTAAATGCCCGGTTCGAATGCGATACAGTTTATCGTCGGTAAGGGGTTTGTAATACAGCCAGTCGCCATCGGGCGTTAACGCAATACCATCTGAATGTATTTTTACCGGCACACCGTTCTTCATCAATTCATGCCCGTCGATCATCAGGTTATACTCAGGATCAGATTTAGTTGAGTAATGATCCTGTAATACCTGTTTCGCTTTTCCTGTAGCCAGGTCCACTATTATAATACCGCCTTCACCCGAATTGGTAAGATAGGCAACCTGCAGTTTGTTATCAACCCGCACATCGCTAACATAACTTATTGCCCCAGCCACACCTTCAAAAAAATAAGTACGCTCAATGGCATTGGTGGCCAGATTTATTTTCACCAGTTTATGACTATTTTCCATTTTTAGAGAAGCGGGATCAACTACCCATAAATAATTATTTTCATCGGCATATATTGCCTGTGCACTAACCCGCCCGTCTGCGTCTATGATTTCATCTTTATAAACAGATGGTCCCAATGAATAATTCGTGAACACACGGCCCTGCGGCGAAACAGCCACCCCGGTCAGTTGAAAAGTATCGTCTTTAAAAATGGTAGTAAGCCTGTCCATAGGTCCTTCGCCACAGATCATTTTTTTGCAGGCAGTAGTGTACAGACCAATACAACAAGAGAACAATAAGATAAAACGGATCATACAGCAGCATTTAGTTGAAAAAAAATATTAAGCAGTTCTATTTTAATAAGCCAAGTGTTAATGCCTTCCATTGCAGGTTGGCTAAACCCAATTGGGCGCCTATATATACAAACCAGTTCCTTATCCTTGTTAATAAATTTGAGCTACTCCGATTGCTATGTTCGTTCCTGCCAAACACAGCAGCCATAATGGTTAGTTGTGTTCTATAAATGAGGAACGTTGATGTAGCCGGCCGGTCGAAAAAATGTGAAGGTGTTGTATCCTTCACTAATGGATTGGAGGAAGCCCTTACTGTAATGAATGTAAGTTGGCGCTCATCGTTAAGCATTTCGCCTACCTGTTGTACCTGTACCCAATCGGCGCCATCACCTTCGGGGTTATCGGGACCGGGAATATTTATTCGCAGGTAATCGCCTTTTTGCACAGTCCTGTTCACTGCATTGCCGCTTTCATCAAACAATTGAAAGGTAGCCGTTGGTTTACCGGCAAAATCATTCCATTTGTTTACATTACGTAAGCGGGTTGAAGCAATGGTGTAACATTCCTTTGCATGGGTATTGTTGCGGCATTCAAGCAGGCTATGGGTAAAAGAAGATTGCCCCGTTTTTTGTTCAGGTACAATATCTTTCAACCATTGATCTTTCAACGCTGTTTTTTCGCGCATGTTTGAATGCCGTTTAGTTGGGACGATACAATAAATAGTGTAATAAAAAAGTCTTGCCAGAGCTGGGCAACAGAGCAATGTGTATGATCAATCGGCAGTGAAATAGCCGCTGTGCTACTAATATAATACAACCCTATGAAGATAAAAAATAAAAGCCGGCATAATTACGATGCCGGCATTATGATCAATGAATAATTATTGAAAGATGGAGATAGTGCGCATTGGGATGGGTCTGGTTAGCCCAGGAAACCTTTTAACTTGTCAACAACCGACCCGCCGCCCGCAAACAGGGATTTCAGGTCCTGGAGGTCAACATCGCCGTCTCCGTCTTTGTCGAGCCCGCCTTTAAGTTTGTTTATCAGGCTCTGGATGTTCATGCCCGATGTTTTACCACCGCTAAGTTGATTGAAGATCTGTTGTACGTCGAAGCTGTTGTCGGCGGGATTTGCCGTTTTTTGCGCAAACTGGTTCATTACGTTCGGGATGAGGTTATTGGCAACACCAGCCGCCTGGCTGCCATTGAGCCCGAACTGTGTTTGGAGTTTTTCCATAAAATTGCCTGTAGCCTGCTGTACCACGGGTTGGTCTGCAGTAGCCTGGCCATTGGCAAATAAATGCATTACATCAGTAATTTGACCGCCCGCCAGTGCATTCTTAAGCGTATCCACAATGGAACTGCCTGCAGCCTGTACGGCTTCATCGTTCTTTTGATTGGGAATTGCAGGATTGTTGATGATGGCATCCCCGGCCTGCTGCTTAACGAGGTTAAATAGATTGTCCAGCATAAACACTCTTTTATTTGGTTATAAACAAATAGTGCTACGGGCCGGACTTTTATACGGGATTGTTAACAGGGGTTGGGTAAGTATAACCGAAAGTCAGCTGTTTACGAGGAGGCTAAGATATGTTATTTATTTAATTCATACATTATTTTACCGGTGCATAAATTTCCTACGCTATGGCAGGCTCTTCATTCCAAATCTCAATTTGAACGTAATATCCGATATCGAAGTAACGTACAATTTTCCGGGCAAACTCTTGTAAGACATCACATTCCTGAGAAATGGGGCATACTTCAAAGTAATGTTCATCTGCTTTTACAACCTGGAATAATGTGTCGGTGCTGAGATCGCGACGAGAAGTGTTGAAACGGATCTTATCTCCTTGGATAACCCGTTGGGTGTTGGCAAGTGATTTCCACATGGTACTGGATTTTAGATTAATGTTGAAATTTAATTATTAGGTATAACAAATGCAATGGTTCCGCTTATATTTTTTTAAACCACATAGGACAAAACCATTTTCCTGTCCTTTGGAATTGATTTGTGCCTATGTGGAATAATACGGAGGATACAGACAGGGCTGGTAAACGTATATTTACCCGGCCTGCTCCGCCCAATTAGTTAAAGTCCCGGATTTTTACGAAATGATTGTTGGGGTCAACATAATAGTAGCCCAGCTTTACAACTGAATCAACTTTGTAAGGCTTTTCTTCAGGGATAGCCAGTTCATTTTTCTTGACGGTAAGGAATACCCATTTGTCAACAAACTGACTTAAGAAAAAATGTTGCTGAGTGTCGGACCCGCGGTAAAGAATGCTGTTGGTGTTAGCTTTGGCTGTGTCTTTATTGTACCATTGTTGCACCTCCTGTACTGTCCATACACTTTTTTGTACCTGGTAGCCGGCAGTGCACGACGCGAAAACAGCCATTATGCAAATGGCAATAGGGACATTCATTTTCATTGGTAATGGATTAGAAATTTTATACTTTCTGCAAAGTATGGCTTCTTGGGAGCAAAAACAATACCAGACATTGAAAAAAAACGTATGTATTACATTATGTTTTAGACTGTAGTAGGGTTACTTCGAATAACCACGAAGGAGAGTAAGAAAATTAGCGATTATGCAATTGCGGGATTTGGATATTTAGGGATTTAGCGATGTATCGGAGGGCCTGCATTAAATGAAATCTCAACATCTCAAAATCCCGAAATCAGCAATAAAAAAGGTGGGCCGTCTGCCGACTGGCAAACAACTCACCTTGCTTAAATCAGAGCTTAAACGTATAAACTTTTACCAGCCAGCATTCTGCATGGCGGTTCTTTCTTCTGCGGTTAAAGGCCTTCCAGCGGTTTTAATAGTTTCCAGGAAGGTTTGCGGCAGCGGGCGCAGGTAATCTTTATTGGCCTGGGGTTTTGCTGCAGCATTGAAAACATTACAACGCTTAACCAGCGTTCTGGTGCGGGTCAGGTCTTCCCAGCGAAACATCTCACCCATCAATTCACGTGAACGTTCATTCAGGATGAAGTTCAGGAATTTATCTGCATCGCTTCCAACCTCCAGCACGTTATAAAAGTCGCGGGTAGAGTTTAATATATCTGCCGCGCTGTTGAGGTGCATACTGGCAAGTGTGCTGGCTGTTGTTACCGCCATATTATTATTCGATTCGTAATAGGTGTTCTTGTCGCTATACGACACAAATGCCGCGGTATTGGCAGCCGTGTTGTTCTTGTATGATACCCCACCGTCAACATAAGCGCTGCGGTCTTCGCCGGCTTTATAAGCAGCCCGGTCGCGCACGGCATTTATAAAGGGCAGCGCATCGGTATACTGTCCTTTACGGCCATACGCTTCAGCAACCATCAAATAGGTATCGGCCAAACGGGCCAGTATACCATCGCGGCGGCCAAACTGGTTGGCAACGTCGGCTCTTGAGCCATCGGCAAACTTCGATAAGCCAACAAAACGGCTCCCTGTGTAATTTCCATGATTGCTCAGATAGTCCTGCGTTTGACCAACAAAATAACGTACGAACATATGTGGCCTGCGGCGCTTAAGTGTATCTACCGTATACCTGTTATCACCTGCGTCGTTTACAATATACAGGATAGAGGTATCGCCACCGGCGAACTTCTGTTTACCTATCTCGCCCGGCGGTGCAAAGGCTGTATCCCATATAGGCGCACCTTTCGGATTATTGCACAGGTATCGTGTCTTAAAACTTTTCCAGAAACGTGAATCATTTACCCGGTCATACACATCCATGGCATAGTCGGTTGAACGCAGCCGTTGAAACTCGCGGCCACCGGGAATATCGCGCACCATGCCCGGCAGGGTTTGATAAATACTGAGGTAGTATAAATGCATCTGGTTGCCATAACGGCCCTGAGTAGTTGTGTTATTGCTGAACTGGGCACTCAAAATGATCTCGGCGTTTGTTTCATTGGCTCCATCGGGCCCGGTGTATTCCCAAAGGTCCTTGAAATTAGTAGCCAGTTTATGACCGCTGCTTGTGATCACCTCATTGCCGTATTTGATCACATTGTCGAGGTCAGCGGCTTTGGTAGCGCTGTTCCAGCTGCTGTTCACTTCGCTGGCGCGGAACAGGTAAATTTTGGCCAGGTAATGGGCAGCGGCCCATTTGGTGATGCGGCCCCGTTGCGCAACTGTAGTAGGCAACAGGTCATAAGCCTGTTTCATATCACTTATAATTTGATCATACACTTCCTGCACGCTGGCGCGGGTATATTCGAACTCAACACTTTCAGACTGCTTCAATTTCAATGGCACTCCGCCATACTGATTTACGAGCTTGAAATAATTAAACGCCCGCATAAAATAGCCTTCACCTAAACGAACGTTCTTGTTAGGCCCTTCGGCATAAAACTTTGGCACATTCTCAATAAGGATGTTTGCCGAGTTGATAGCGCCATACATGTTATCCCAAACTGTTCTTACATCTGTAGTTGTGGAGTTCAGGTTCTGGCCGTATGAATTCCACATTTCCATTACAGGGTCGCCACCTACGGTAAATTCATCAACACCATAGTTGGTGCTGGCGTAAGCCCACTCATAGTTAAAATGAAACCGAAGACTTTGGTACATACCGGTAGCCAGTCCATCTAACCCTACTTGTGTTTCATAATCCTGGGTACTTCTTGAAGTGATAAGCTCTTCATCGAGAAATGATCTTTTACAGGCCCCTGCCGTTAGCAACAGGGCTATAGCACTGGCAGGTATCAATATTTTGGACAAATTCATATGTAAGTATTAAATCGTTAGTAATTAAAAGCCGGCATTCACACCAAATACAAAACCTCTGTTCCAGGTTGAACCACCCAGGTCCGGATCTATCCAGTCGACCCTTGAGTATATTAAACCCGGGTTCATAGCCTGTGCGTATAGGCGGCAGTTTTTCATTTTCAGCCTGTCTATAACACCTTTCGGCATTCTGTACGACAGGGAGATATTCCTGATCTTCACAAATGAACCATCCTGGTAATTCAGGGCAGTACGGCGGGCATCGCCTGTAGCGTTGGCATAGTTAGGCGCAGGGTATCTGGCGCCGGTATTGGAAGGCGTCCAGTAATCTACTACCCGTTGTGCATAACGGCCCTGCAATGATTCGGCGCCGCTTTCAACAGTGAAGCCCCAGCGAGCGAAAACGAATACATTCAAACTCCAGTTTTTATAATTAAACTCGTTGGTAATACCCCCATTCCATTTGGGTTGCGCTCTTCCAACAATTACATAATCATTATTGGCATCTACTTTATAATCGCCATTCAGGTCTTTCGCTTTGATCATACCCGGTGTGGTTGTCCACTTTTCCCAGGCCAAACCCGGGTTCCAGTTCTTTTGCAGTTCATCCTTTTCGCTCTCCTGCCAAATGCCTTCGTACTGATAATCGTAAAATATGTTAAGCGGTTTGCCAATAAACCAACGGTTACTACGGTCATCGTTCTTACCATAGGCCGTTTCAACTACGCGGTCGCGAGTGGCAGAAAAATTGATCGTTGAGTTCCAGGTGAAATCCGGCAGTTGTAAATTCACTGTGTTCAGGCTCACGTCGATACCGCGGTTAGCAGTTACTCCCACATTGTCGAGCGATTGTGTATAGCCCGAAATGGAAGGGATCAAACGCAACATCAGCAAGTCTTTTGTTCTTGAAGTATACAGGTCAACGGTACCATCGATCCTTCCATTCAGCACCCGAAAATCGATACCTACGTTTGCCTGGGTGGTACGTTCCCATTTCAAAGTTTTGTTAGGCAGTGATACCGGGTTGGCCGATGAAGGGTCTGATGATACATAACCGGCATCTACTGCACTGCCCCAGGTATAGTACAGGGTTTGCAAGGCACCTTTTGTAGTATAAGGGTTAACAGTGGCATTACCTACACTACCTACCCCTGCGCGTAACTTCAATGAGCTAAGCCAACTCACCGATTGCATAAAAGGTTCTTCGCTCACGCGCCATGCAAGTGAAGCGGCAGGGAATACATCCCACTTGTGACCTTCAGCCAACTGTGAAGCGCCATCCCCGCGGGTATATACATCAAGGTAATATTTACCTTTGTACGAATAATTGAGACGGCCCATATAGCTAAGCAGCGATCTTTCCGTTAAACCTGAGCTATAGGCATCGGGGGTTCCTACAGAGTTCAGCGCATACCATTTCTGGCTGCTCCAGGGCAGCTTTGAAGCCGTAATGCTTGAAGTTTCTTCCCGTATTTTGGTTGAACTGTACAGGAAACTGGCGCCGAAGTCGTGACCGCCACCCAACGATTTGTTATAAGTAAGTAAATGGTCGAGCGTCCATGCAAAACTGTTATCCTGGTTTAATTGAGCATAATTGCTTGAGCCGGGTTGACCACTACCCCGGTTGATTGACATGGAATCCTGGTAGCGTCCATTATAAAAGTTATTGTAATCGGGCCCAAAGCTTACCCGGTAACGCAAACCGTTGATGGGCGTGAAATCAATATGGAACGCGCCCAGGCCACGCAGGTTTTTGCGTAGGTTGATATTATAATTTTCTTCGCCTATGGGGCTATTGATATTAATATCGCCACCTGGTAAATTTATACGTTTACCGTCATTGTCGTACGGTACGGCAAAAGGCAACATACCAGCCGCTGCTGCGTACAATGAACCGGGACCGGTTGCGCTACCGCTTGAGAACCCATAATTCTGCAAACCATAGGTAGCGGTTATGCTTGTTCCCATACTGAACCACTTTAATGGCGTAATCTCTATATTGAACTTAGAAGAATAACGAGTATAGTCCTGACCAAGCTGAGTACCCTTTTGCTTCAGATACCCGAACGATGCATAGGCCCTAATTTTATCGGAACCACCGCTAATACTAATGGTATGATCGTTGGTTATGCCGGTTTGTTTTACCAGGCTGCGCCAGTCGGTTGTATTTACCAGGCTGCCATCCCAGCTACCGTTTGCCCAGCCTTTCTTTACGTTTTCCCAGGCGTAGGTATCGGTACCAAAAAGCCGCTGATCGTCTGTTATCGTTGGCGCATCGGGGTATGTTGCAGATGCAATAGCTTTGGGATCGAGGTACTTTGCCCGGCGATAGGCATCACGACGGAGCTCAATATATTGCCCGGCGTTCATGAGGTCCATCCGGTCCTGAATATCTTCAACAGTAAGTGTTCCTACATAGTCGAGGTTGATAGTTCCTTTCTTACCTTTTTTAGTGGTAATAAGTACTACCCCATTTGCGCCTCTCGATCCGTAAATGGCCGTGGCAGATGCATCTTTCAATACGTCGATGGTCTCAATATCATTTGGGTTTATAGCACCCACATTACCCTGGTTGCCAAAGTTGAGTGGAATACCATCAACTACATACAATGGGTCATTGGCGCGTTGAGTAAGAGTAGAGGCTAAAGAACGAACGCCTCTGATGAGCACCTTGCCCATTTCCCCCGGGCGCTCGTTAGAAGTGATGTCGATACCGGCTGCTTTGCCCTGTAATGCCTGCATGGCATTGGTTACCGGCCGCGAGCGGATATCTTCTGCATTTATACTTACGATAGAACTGGTTACTTCACTTTTTTTACGGGTACCATAACCCACTACCACTACCTGGTCTAAGGAGTTTTCAATTTCCTGTAGTGTAACAACAAGTGATAAGGAAGCGCCTGCCTTCAGCGTATAACCATTCATGTTCTGTGCTTTATAACTTACTACAGAAAATGAAAAATTGTACGGCCCGCCCGCCTGCAGGTTGTTGAACGAAAATACGCCTGCCGTATCGGTAGTGGTACCGGCCATAAAATTTGTTTCAGCGTTCCGTACAACCACGGTAACATTTGGCAATGGTAAATTCTTTTCATTGGAAACAACGCCGGTGACCGTACTGGTCTTTTGCTGGGCGTTGGCTTGCGAAAGCATTAGTAGTTGACATAGAATGATTAGGGGCAATACAATGGCCCTGGATTTAACAATCGTTAATCTCATATAGCGTGCAATTTTTAAATAAAACGGTCCTATTGCCAGGGCAGGAAGCAGTTTCTCCTATCCTGGGCACCGTATAAAAAAATTTTGATGGTCTAAATCAGGTAAATGGTAATGATGTCCTTACTGATGGATTATATAAATATGATCCTCTCTGGTATATTTTAGTTTATTCGCCTTGGTTATTAAGTTCAATATCGTTGCTATAGAATCTGTTGTTTTAAATTGCCCTACAAAATATTTCTTCTGCACATCTTTTTCATCGTACAAAATGGTTACGTTATACACCGCAGCCAAATGATCAAACACCTTCGACAGGGCCTGGTTATTGTACATATGCCACGAGCCTTTGGCATTTACCGGCAAAGAAGGATTGTCGGCAGCCATTTGTTCTTTGGCTGTTTGGTTTTGACCGGTTTTGAAACTTCTTACCAGTGTTTTGTCGGGCCCGTAAACAAACTCCTCACCGGGTATCAGGAACACATCGTTCTTCATTAAACTGTTGCCCTGTTCAGTTGGTTTAATAACCACCTTACCTTCATACAGCCTTACCAACAATTGTGGTTTGTGAGCAAAAGCAGTAACCGTAAATTCAGTACCCAGCGCCGTGGTAGCAATTGCTCCGCTTTCAACAGTGAAAGGTTTTGTAACATCTTTTGCTACTCTGAATAACGCTTTGCCAATTAGTTTTATATTCCTGCGCACAAATGGTTTTTCAAAAATGAGCTCACTGTTATTGAACAGCACTACCACCGAACCATCGGCCAGTTTTATATTCTTTTCTTTTCCGGTTGTATTTATTTCATGTTGTAATACCGGTTTTACAACTTCGTCCTTACTATTATCAGTCTTGGTAATTACTTCGGGCATATTGCTGCCGGTAAAAAAGTAATTCCAGCCTAAAGCGATGACCAGCACTGCGGCAACGGCTGCTGCCACCATTCCTATTCTGCGATAAATGACCCGCTTGAACTGTACACGCTCCTCTTCTGCATATTCATCGAGGGTAACAACTTTCGTTTCCCTTGCGGCAATGTGTTGTTTAAAAACATCCCATTCAGCTTCTTCATTCACCTGCTGCGTAAGCTTTATTGCCGTAAGCTGCCAGGCTTCTTTTATATCATTAAAATAGCGCCGGTTCTCCTCACTTGCTTTGATCCATTCAACAATAAGCGAATCTTCTTCTTCACTCAGTTCATTTACCAGGTATTTTACTATCAGCTCCTTCATTTGATTATTTCGTTCCATTGCACTAACAATTGATACGACTCAGCAAGGACTTACCCTTACAGGTTTTTTAAAAAAATGTTATTTATTTAAAAGCATAGTGAGAATCAATGCGATAATGATGCTGGAAAGGTAGGCACCCAGCTTTTCACGCAACTTCACCAGCGCCCTGCTCATCTGGGTCTCTACCGTTTTAATGGAAATGTTCAACTGTTCGGCTATTTGGGCATACTTCAAACCCTCAAAACGGCTCATTTCAAAAATGCGACGCATTTGTTCGGGCAACTCAGCAATGGCGGCATCTATATCGGCCTGCAATTGTTTTATATCAACCTGATCAAAACCATTTACTTCAGCCTCCTCAGGTACCGTTTGTAAAACAAACTGAACATATTGCTGCCGCACCTTCTGGTGTTTTAATATATCGAGCACATTATTGGTGATGATCTTGTACAGGTACGATTTTGGCGAAATGCCGGCGGTGAGGTTTTGCCGGGCGTCCCATAGTTTTATAAACCCGGTGTGTACTACTTCTTTGGCCGTTTGCAGGTCGAGGCTGAATTTAAACTGGCAGTACGCACAAAGGGACAAGAAGTGCTTTTTGAAGAACTCCTCAAAGGAAGCACCGTCAAGCAGCCAATCGTCAAAATATTCCCCTTCCCGCTTATTCTCAGGTGAGTTAAAGTTCATTCGCAAGTCTGGTTACAGGAACAAATTAACTTAAAAAGCACCTCTCTGACAAAAAAGTGTCATATGTACCTAATAGAAGGAGTTGACGGGTTAACGGGTTGACGAGGGTTTCTGTGCAGCAGGTTGATAGTTGAAAAGATGATAAAGGTGATGGAGTTGATAGAGGGTTTCTGTGCAGCGGGTTGACTAAGGGTTGGCGAGATGACGAGAGTTTCCTCTGTGCTGCGGTTTGAGTAATTGGTTACATGTTGACAGGGATTGGGGCCAGAATGAGGCGTGAATAACAGGACCTGGCAGGGACATAACAGGGACCTCACAGGGACCTCGCAAGGGCAAAATCCCTGTTAAGTCCTTATGAGGTCCTTGAAAGCTCCGTAGTAATTCCTTGTTATACTTTGTTACTCCTGCTTTTTTCCTGAAGTAATACCCGTGTTGGTTAGCCCGGTACAAGTGGTAGCACCCATTTTGGTGATGGGAGTTGCCCCAGGATTCACCGGCAATCCGTTGGCTTCCCTTATAAGTTGAAAAATATGATCGGGCCTAATCACTATATAATTAGCGTTGAGCGAAGCGGCCACATTTTTGAAATTGGTAGGCTTTATGTCTGTCCAGGGTTGGGCCTGAATGATCACAAAACGCGGCTGGGCGCCGTTCCAACCGGCAGAAGCAGTGGCAATATGGTCTTTCATGGCCTGTTCGCTGGTGCAGTAGTTACAGGAGAGCGCCATACCGGGCAAACTGTTATTATAAATGGTTAACCCGCCGCCGGTATTTTGAGCAGTTAATCCAAGCAGGGTTGGCGCATTGGCAGCAAATGATTGCCCAACGTTTTGATTGATGCCGCCTGTAATGGTATTCCAAATGGTGATCACCTTAAAACCTGCCCGCTTGTTGTAGTTTTCTGTTTTGGCAACAAACTGGTCGAGCAGGCTCTGGTTAGGAAAACTGTTTGGGTAAGCATACCCATAACCCGATGGGCCAGAGATGAGGTTATCGTTATTGGTAGCCGTTTGCGAATAAAAGTTAAGCGCACCGGGCATAGCATCGAGCATGGCAGGCGAAAGTGTCCAGCCCATGGGCACCGAGCCACGGTCGGCATTGTTCCAAAGCTTGCGCATCAGGTGCTCTATATATTGCAGGTTATCGCCATCGCTCAGGATAAATGCAACATAGATCTTGTTTTGCAAGGCTGGCTTTGGCGGCGGCTGTTTCAGGTTCACCGTTCTGCTTGTACCGCTATGTACTGTAAGATTAGCGCACCAGTCGCTGGCAATGGTGGCAATACCATATTGCGATGCTCTTTGCACCCCGGGCGCTTCTTCGGGCCACCAGCCCATTACATTTGAACCTGAAGGCATAGATGACAAAAAGCTGTTCAGCAAAGTGCTTTCTGCTGCAACATTGGGATCGAGCCAAATAACGGCGGCACCCAACGCAGTAGCATATTCGCGTAAGGCGGCTTTATGAACTTCGGGGTTCAGGCCTATCAACAACCGGTGATCGATATTGGGCCAATACGTGTTATATAGAGTTTGGTATACCTGTAATTTGCTGGTAAACTGCCCACGCAGATCGAGCAACACGGGTAAATTGTAAGGCGCAGTGGTGAGTTTTGTTGAAAGCGCTGGTGAAGCAATTAATGCGTTCTTACTTTTAGCCAGCATAGTGGCCAGGTTTACGGTATGTATTTGATTGGGATCGTAAATGATGAGGCCCGAAAGCTCATTGCGGTATTTGGTGATGAGGGTCCATTTGTCGGTAACCTCTGTATAGCTTAGGCCCAGCGACTGCAACCAGGTATATGGCCCTTCGGCAAATGCATCGCCTTCATAAGAAAAAATGCGGGGCTGGGTTTTGTTAACAATGCCCTTGAGGGAAGCAAACAAGTACATTTCGGCAGAAGTATTGTTTTGTTGTACTGCTACCCAGTCGACCTTGGTATAAGCAGTACCCCGCCAGTATACCCGTAACTCAATAGACTGATTATTAGCCGGCATGGTAAAAGCCAGCGTGAAATTGGTATACGCTGAAGCAATGGGAAATTGCTGGCGCGTAATGGTACGGCTGGCCAATATAGCACCGGTAGTAGCATTCCTGACATCGAGATCAACAACCGGATCGTTATTAGCCGTGTTGTTATCGATCTTCATTCTAAACTCTGCCACATTAGGTCCCGATGGAATGCTGGCATCGTAGGGACCATAGATCATGTGATCGTTGGCAGCATCGATACCCGTTTGGCAAAGCCAGCCATCGGTTTCGAGGCGGCCGGTCTTATGACTGAGATATGGCCCCTCGCCTTCCCAACGTGTTGATGATTCGCGTAATGTGATGAGGTCCTGCGTTTGCGCTGCTGCAGGAAAAGAAGGCAACAACTGACCGGCAGGCCAGTTTATTTGGGCCGCTGCCAATGTAGGCAGCAATGCACATATGGCTACGTTTCGTAGTACAGCAATCGGTTTGGTCATAGAAAAAAGTTTAATGTAAATAAGTGTACTACGAATTTCGTTGTTTAGCAGGCTCGATGGGCAGCGTGTTCTATTTTGAAACGCAGGGAATAGGTTTGAAACAGATTGAATAAGTAGAAGAAAGTTGATACGTTGATAAAGGTGATAGAGGTGATAGAGGACCCTATACCTGAGATCCATGACTAATAGCTAAGCTCGCTAATCTTAAACCTGTATTCCCTTTATCAACCATATCAACTCTATCAACTTTTCAACTCTGCAAACAATCTCCTCTCCTCCTCTACTTCTGCAGGAGAAAAACTCACCAACAATTTCTCAGCCGCTTTAATCAATTCGGTAAAGCGAGCTGTGTCACTCAGCCGCTGCGCTACATCGGCACGCAATAACAATACCTTTAGCAAATTCAAAGGATCACTTTCTTCGGCATTAGTAAGCGCTTTATCAAGCGTTCGTGCTGCCATTTCAAAATCACCATGCGAATCGGCCAGGCGGCTTCCCAATTCATAGGCCTTTGCCAATGGCGTGCCCGTCACCGGTGCTTTATTGTTTTCAGTAAAGATCAGGCTGTCTGTTTTTGTAATAGGTTGCCCGATCCTGATATAATTACCACTGCAATCAACTATAATGAACTGCCTTACGCCATAGGCCGGAATATCTTTTAACGGGTTAATGCGTGGAACTCCTTTCAGCGGTACTTTGTTATATAAGGATTTAAGACCGGCCCGGCAGGTTTCATAAAGCACATCGATGTTTGTAACATACAGGTAACAGGTACTGTAATTCTCCGCCGGTTTCAATTGCTTCATGGCAAAGAAATGCACCTCAATGCCACTTAAGCTGAACCCGATATAATTATTAGGCACCTTTTGCTTATAGGTTACTATAGCGCCTAATGCTTTGTAAAAAGTTTCTGTTTCGTTTATACTTATGCATGGCAATAATGGAAGGGCGTAGTGTGGTGTCTTTACTAGAGTCATGGAGTAAAGTTCATGATCTGCCTTCACCTGAGATTGTACGGAAGCGACATTGTTAGTTAACACGTTGATAAAGGTGATAGAGTTGATAGAGGAATCTTATAATTGAGAAGCCTGATTAATTGTCAGACTCGCTAATCTTATAACAATATTCACTGTATTGCCTCCATCAACTATATCAACTCTATCAACTTTTCAACTCTGTATTGCCTTATCACCTATATACCTATTCAACCTACTTGTTAACCTGTTAACTTGTCAACCTGTCAACTCTGTATTACCTTTATCAACTATATCAACTCTATCAACTTATCAACTTTAGATAACCACCAGGCGCCATACCGGTAAACTCTTTAAAATGGCGGTTCAAATGGCTCTGGTCGTAATAACCATGTTCAAGCGCCATACTTGTGAGGTTTTGCGGAACATTACCTGTGCAACATCCCAACTGTTCTATCATATTTTCAAAACGCGCTATCTTAAAAAATGCCTTTGCCGAAAAACCTGTGAGGTATTTAAAATGCCGCTCAAACTGCCGTTGCGAAAGATTCACCTGGCTGCACAGCTCACCTACAGACAAGCCTGTTTTATGCATTGTGGTAATGAACACCTCGAACCTGTTTAAGGTTGCCAACCTGTTTTGAATTTGCGATTCAAGAAAACCAGAAATGATGGCCACTCTTTTTTCAAATGTACTGGCCTGCCGTATTTCGTCATCCAGTTCTTTACCACGATTGTTCAGTAAAGAAGAAATATCCGCATATTGATTGGTTAGCTCCGTTGCCGGAAGATCAAAAAGCAGCGGTATAGCGTGGGCATATAAACGAACACCGAAAATAGCATTGGTAGTATCGGTTGAGGTATATTGTTTACAGCTGTTTGATTGCCCGTAAAAACAAGCTGCAGGCAGCTTTACCTGTTGTCCGTATATGTTATTGGTTGAATAGTTACCTGCATAACAAAAAAGCCATTCTACTTTACTTGTTGCAATGGCATGGTATGTATGGGTTTGGTGTTGGCCCATGATTAACTCCCCTTCCCAAAAACAGGAAACATAATTGCGCAGGCCGGGTGTGGGAAGTGCTGTTTGGTACATGGGGCTAAGGTAAGAATAAGTAAATATTTAACTGCTTATTGTCATTTACCGCTTGCCTGGTACCCATCGATTCCTGTATCTTGTATGCCAAACATTCCTCCCAATGAAAAAAATACTGTTAGCAGCCATACTGATCACGGCATTTGGCATTGGCCGTTCTCAAACAGTAAAATACCGCAACCTGGTAATGGAAGGTGCCGGCGTGAAGGGGTTTGCTTATGCAGGCGCTATTCAGGTGCTCGACAGTATGGGCATATTAAAGGACATTCAACGGGTAGCAGGGACCTCTGTTGGGGCCATTCAGGGCGCCCTGGTTGCGGTTGGTTACTCTTCCAATGAAATTATTGAGCTCACGTCCCATATTCCTTTAAAACAATTCAACGATGGCGCCTGGATGCTTGCGGGCGGTATAAGCCGGCTGCGTAAACAATTCGGGTGGTATAAAGGTGAAAAAATAGCCAAATGGATTGAAGATCTGATTGAAGCCAAAACCGGTAACGGCCAAATCACCTTTGCAGAACTACATGCACAAAGTGCCGAAAAGGGTTACAAAGACCTGTATATAACAGGTACCGACCTTACCTATCAAATGTTGCGGGTGTTCTCTTATGAAAATTATCCCAATATGCGCATCTGCGATGCAGTGCGTATTTCATTATCAATACCCTTGTATTACCGTGCTGTATTAATGGACGATGAGGGTAAAATTTACGACAGGCCCGATGGCAAACAACTATTGCATGTTATGGTAGACGGTGGCGTACTGAGTAATTACCCATTATTCCTATTCGATTCAACCAAGTATATAAACAGCAATATTCCTATTGCCGGTTCTTTTACCGAAAACCCCGAAACACTGGGTTTGCTAATGGAAATACCTCAACAGATCCAATACAATACGCAACAGCCAGGCATTTATCCGTTTGCCATTTATAGCATGAACGATTATTTAAAAGCCCTGTACCATACACTTATTGATAAAGCCAACCCGGAAGTAACACATCCTAACAGTTTGCGCAGGACCATTGCCATTGATAACCTGAATATGTCGGGGCGGGTACGCAAGTTGCCTAAGAAAACAATAATGGCGCTGGTTGAAAATGGAAGAGCAGGAGCCAGAAAGTTCTTCACTCCTGCTCCTGCTCTGTAAAAGGGACTTTTAATTTTTCACTAACTTATACACCTTGCCGGTATTACCCTGTGGGCCGGCGTTTGATGAAACAGTTATATATACTTCACCATCTTCATCCTGGCCAAAGCCGCGGAGGAAATAGCCGAGATCATAGGTATGGCTGGCAAGCGAAATTGGTTTATATTCCCAGGAGCCGGTATTGTCCCAGTTTGTTGGTGTTGCTATAAACAATTGTCCATCGGGGGTAGTTGCTGTTTGCGAAAAGGTGCCAAAAATATATTTGCCCTGCCATTCTTTTATGGCTTCGCCGCGATAAACATATCCACCTATAATTGTAGTGGCTTTTCCACCAGCCGGGTTCTTCCAGTTGTTTAGCTCAATTACGGGATTGAGTAACCTTTTGCCTCTGTCATCAACATCGGGGCAGCCAGCCAATTCCTTTGTATTGTCAGCGGCATTAAAGCAATGCCTGCCTTCTCTAACATTCCAACCATAATTACCGCCTTTTTTAACAACATCGATCTCTTCCCATAACGACTGGCCGGCATCACCTGCAATTAACTCTTTCGATTCGCCCATATCGAACGACATACGATAAGGATTGCGGAAGCCAAATGCCCAGATCTCATCGAGACCAGGTTTGCCTACAAAAGGATTTGCTGGCGGAATTCCATACGGCGATGCGACGTCAATATCAATACACAGGATCTTACCCAGAAAATTGGCTTCAAGGTTCTGTGCATTGCCACCGGCATTGGGCGTATACCAGTCGTCGAAATGACCCGGCCCCACATCGTTAGCGCCACCGCCATCGCCAACGGCTATATACAGGTAATTATCATGACCAAACGCCAGCGAGCCCCCATTGTGGTTACCTTGCGGATCGTCCCACTCCAGGATCACTTTTTCAGAATTGGGGTCAGCCCTTATTGCGTCGGGTATAACATTGAATTCAGAAACACGGCTCAGGTTATTCCAGGTAGCGCCCGGTACGGGACCGCCGGCGCGGGGTGGCAACTGATAGTAAATAAAAAAGCGCCCATTGGTCTTAAAGTCTTTGTGAAAAGCAAGCCCCAGTAAACCCCGTTCATCACCATCTGGATTAAGCGATACTATTTTGCTGCTAATGTCGAGAAAAGGAGTTGGATTTTTATATCCGTCCTTGTCAATGGTCCATATTTTACCAATTTGGTCAACTACATAAAGCCGTTGGCTGGCGTTTGAAGAAACCAGTTGAATAGGCGATACAAAATCCTCTGCTACTAATTGCATATCCAGGGTCCTTAGATCATGCGAAATAGACTTTTGGCAACTTTGTATCAACAATACACTTAATACAACTAATACGCCTGGTTGTAAAAATTTAAACGTGGCACGGCTGGCGTTAGCGGGTAGATTAACTTTCATACTCGAATTAATTTGGTTGATAAATCGATCGCGACAATCAAGAGCATACCATTTCATGAAAGCATCTTTTTACAAAGGTGAGCACATAGCTTTCAATAAGGTTTTACACCATAGATAAAATGGACCAGTATCGGCCTAAAAGGAAATGAATTAACACTTTAAAATTGAAAGTCTTTAGGGGCGCACAAATCAAAAAGAAGATGTAAAGTGGAGTATTCAGAAGATGTTGGAAAAAGGAAGTCCTGTTATTTGTAATAAAGATAGAATGTTTTTTTCAATGATTACATTAAAATCTAATTTGAAATTCGGCCAATATCGTTGTGGCATTTTTTTTCTCTAAAAAAGGTATTATCTTAAACCGCGAATTAATCCGTGTCAGCATTTAACCCTAAGAATTTTGTGGTTTTCCCCAAACCATTTAACCCCTAGCCGATGTTCAGATCTGTAGCAGTCTGTCTATTATTTATTCTATGCTTTCTAACCAAAGGCTATACGCAATCGTCTTGTCCGCCCAATCTTGATTTTGAGGACGGCAACTTTTCGGGATGGCAATGTTTTGTTGGTAGCACCGATACCATCGACGGTAAAAACCGGATGTTGCTTAGTCCCTCGGACCCCACGCCTGGCAGGCACACGATCATCACTGCTACCGATATGCCCGAACTTGATTATTTTGGTAAGTTTCCCAGGTTATGTCCCTATGGCGGCAATTATTCGGTAAAATTGGGAAATGAACAAACCGGCTCCCAGGCCGAAGGACTTTCGTACACGTTTCAGGTACCTACTACCGTCGATACGTTTACATTCACCTATTTTTATGCAGTAGTTTTTCAGAACCCGCAACACGCGCTGCCCGAACAGCCCCGTTTTTTTGTGACGGCTTATGATGTGGGAACAGGCGATCTTATTAACTGCGCTTCTTTCGATTATGTTTCAACTTCCGGGCTGCCCGGTTTTAAACAATCTACGATGGACCCCGAGGTATTGTTTAAGGGGTGGACCCCCACTTCGCTGCAATTTGCCGGTTTGGGCGGCCATACCGTTCGCCTTGAGTTCCGTACGGCCGATTGTACCCGTACCGGTCATTTTGGCTATGCCTATCTTGATATCGCCAGCGCCTGCTCAAACATTTTGGCTACAGCGCCTTATTGTATAGAGACCAATTCACTCATTCTCGACGCGCCATTTGGCTTTCAAAGCTATACCTGGTATAATTCAGATTTTTCACAAATAATAGGTTCTGGCCAGTCAATGACTATCAGTCCGCCCCCGGCCACCCAGGGTGTTTTTTACGTTGATGTAATACCGTATCCCGGTTTTGGGTGCCGCGACACCTTACAGGCGTATGTAAAACCAATGCCGGTACCCGATACCCCCGACGCCAAAATACTGATAGATTATTGCCAGTTTTCAACCTCAACGCCATTAACGGCCAAAGCTATGCCTGGCCATACCTTACTTTGGTACACAAGTAATGTGGGTGGAATTGGCGATGGTACGGCACCCGTACCATCAACAGCCAGCCCGGGAACCACTAAATGGTATGTTTCGCAAAAAGCCCTGTTTGGCTGTGAAGGTTTCAGGCGTGAAATTACGGTACAAATTTCCCCCACCCCGGCTGCTTCATTTAACATAAACAGTAACACAAGACAATGCCAGGTAGGTAACAGCTTTAGTTTCAAAAGCACTTCAACCAACCTCAACAGCCCTTCGTATACCTGGGACTTTGGTGACGGGCAAACCCAAACATCACCCAATACCTCGGCTGTGTACAGCTACCCGAACTTTGGCTTTTTTAATGTATCGCTCACTACCATGAACGCCAATGGCTGTGCAAGCGTAAGCAAACAACCGGTAACGGTAATACCTAAACCAATAGCAGCCTTCTCTTTTCCAACGCCGATCTGTGAAAATAAAACACCCATCGTTTTAACTGACCTGTCTTCGGTTCAAACGGGTTTTTCTACTATAAATAAATGGTGGTGGAATGTAAATGGTACTATTATACAAAGCAAAACGATACCCGTGAATATAGCCCCGCCCGCAGGCCCTTATCCGGTAAGGCTTGCAGTATCTACTGTAGAGGGCTGTAAGTCAGATACCAATACCACTGTTTTAAATGTGCACTATAATCCGAAAGCAGCATTTGATGTAGGTGATCTTATGTGTAATAATGAGGTCATTAAACTTACCGACAGATCTTATTTTGCACCCGGCGCCAGTGGCGAAACCGTATCAAAATGGTATTGGACCTATGATAATACCATTACTACAACACCTCAAAACCCCAGGGCCTTTTTTACTGCGGGCACCCATAAGGTGAAGTTTATTTCTGAAAGCGCCGCGGGTTGTAAAAGCGAAGCAGCAGAACGTAGTTTTGAAATATACCCAAAACCAATTGTAAAACTCGATATTTCAGATTCCTGTATTTATGTGCCCGTTACCATTTCGGCAACCGACCTGGTGGGTAATGTGGTAGATTACAAATGGTATTTAAAAGGGGCTGTAAAAGAACCAGGAAGTTTTACCAGCATTACAAAAACATACACTACTGCAGGCGAAAGGCCCTTCACCTTATATACGTTTACCGACAAAGGATGTAAGGATACTATTTACCGGCCATTCTATTTGTACACCAATAACTCTTTTGCGGGCGAAGATACCCTGGCGGCATTTATGGAGCCGGTGCAATTGGATGCAAAGGGTGAACCCAATATGAAATATGTTTGGTCACCGGCTACCGGCCTCAACCATTGGGATATTGAAAAGCCCATTGCCACCCTCGACCACGACCAGCGTTACTTCCTGTACTCGGTAAGTGCGCAGGGCTGTAAAAAGCAATCACAAATACTGGTGAAGCGTTTTGCAGGGCCCGACTTATATGTTCCCAATGCGTTTACGCCCGATAACAACGGCATTAACGACAGGTTAAAAGTGAAACCGGTGGGTTATAGGTCGTTTAGTTATTTTGCGGTATATAACCGTTGGGGACAACTGGTTTTTCGCACAACGAATTTTAACGAAGGCTGGGATGGAACGGTCAAAGGCCAGAAAGCCGAAGCCGGCACCTATGTGTATGTGGCATCGGCCATCGATTACAAAGGCCGGCCATTGAACAGAAAGGGAACTGTGATACTGCTGAGATAAAAGAAATAAGAAATAAGAAGTAGGAAGTAGGAAAAACCCGATACACGAGGCTCGTGATCATTTGCGCTTTTGGAATTTCAAGCTCTTCATACTTCTTATTTCCTACTTCTTATTTCACATCTTTATTCTACCAACCCTCATTTTTGAAGTTCGCCTTTTCATATACATAGGCATATATTCATTTTTTTTGCCGGACTTTACAAGTTTTGTATATTTTCGTAACAATACGAAGCAAATTATTATATGAAAGCACTTGCATTATTTATTTCGGTACTATTTACCGTAGCTGGCTACTCCCAAAAGACCATCAACAATTACAAGTATGTACTGGTACCCGAAAGGTTTGGCATTTTTAAAACAGATAACCAGTATGGCATGAATACCATGACCAAATTGCTGCTGGAAGATAAAGGCTTTACTGTTTATATGGATAATTCAGAATTACCAACCCATTTAGCCGGTAACAAGTGTAACGCCCTGAAAGCGGAACTGGAAGACAAAAAAGGATTCTTTGTAACCACTGTGATCCTGATCTTAAAAGACTGCCAGGGTAATGTGGTTTTCAAAAGCAAGGAAGGAAAAAGCAGGGAAAAAGAATGGCCAACAGCATACGATGAGGCGCTGAGAGATGCTTATTCCTCGCTTAAAAACACCCCGTACAAATACGATAGCACTACCGAGGCGCCAGCCCAACAGGTTGCTGCGGCTGCACCGGCTCAGATAACACCACAGCCTACTACCCCTGCACCCGCCCCTGCTGTAGCAGTTACCGATGCCACCGGCATTTTATATGCACAGCCTACAGCCAATGGCTTTCAGTTAATTGACACTACGCCTAAAAAAGTATTGACCCTGCTGAAAACAAGTGTGCAGGACCATTTTATTGCAGAAGGCGCCAATGGCGTGGTGTTTAAGAAAGACGGTGAATGGATCTTTGAATACTATAAAGACGGCAAACTGGTTTCGCAGAAACTCAACATCAAGTTTTAATCCTACTACAAAATATGAAAACGACGAGCTTTATTATTATTGCACTGGCGCTATTAACTTCATGCGGCTCACAACCTGAAAAAACAGAGAAACAATCCAACACGCAGGAGAAGGCAAAAGAAGAGATCCCTATGACGTGTTATCAGTATGCAAGCCAGGGCGACACGGTTTCCCTGAAACTGGTACACCTGGGGGATTCTTATTCCGGATCGCTGGTTTATTTATTTAAGGAGAAAGACAGGAACATGGGAACTATTCAGGGCGTTATGAGGGGAGATATCCTGGTGGCTGATTATACCTTTAATTCGGAAGGAACAAAGTCGATCAGGCAGGTGGCATTCAAAAAAGTGGGCAATACGTATGTTGAAGGTTATGGCGAATCTGTTGAGGAGAATGGCGCTATGAAATTCAAAGATATTACATCCCTCAATTTTGGTTCTTCAATAGTATTGCAGGAAATAGCGTGTCAGTAATTACTTACACTATGTTATAAAAAAGCCTTTCCTGTTCGCGGGGAAGGCTTTTTTAATGAGATCTTTAACAGTTAGGATTAATACCAATAAATAACTTTGGTCCTTATCCCAAACTGTAATGAAACTAACTCTGCTTTATTTATTGCTCTTTGTTTTTAACTTACCAAAACAACCGATCCCGCAACCAGACATAAATTTTACACTGGAGTATGTATGCATTGGGTTTGGGTCTAACATGTGGAAAATGCAACCGATCTTCAGGATAAAGGGAACAAAATTCGTTTATACATCAGAAGAAGTTTGGCGAATGCCAGACCAAACAGAAATCAAAAGAGACACGTTGTTAAAGGGTGATTTCAGGCCATCAGCAATTGATTCAATAAAAAATCTTATTAACCCAATCAAAGACTCAGTTATTGATAAAGCCAATCTCCTAATCATGAGCGGTGTTGCCATCAGTATTCGTATAGATACTGATGAAAAGAAAATGGTATTCAACCTACATAATGCACCAGATACTACAGCTAAAAAAATTGTAGACATTATCAATTCGCATATTCCTGTGGAACATAGAAAACTACCCATATTTTATTATGAAAGAAGTCGCAGAAAAAACAAACCTACTTCAACATCTTCTTACTAACCCCCTCAAAAGTTATTTTCACCGGTTTAATGAAACCTTTTTCATCAAACTCCATTTTTTCAATACAGGTTACGCGATGGTTGCCATCTGTTTCGCCTAACGGACGGCGATGGTAAACAATATACCATTCATTGCTATTGGGATATTGAAGCACCGAATGGTGGCCGGCGCCGGTTGCCACGGCCGCATCCTGTTGCAGCACGGTGCCAATACGCTCAAATGGGCCAAACGGTGAATCGCCAATGGCATAGGCTACGCGGTAATCGGGGCCCGTCCAGCCACCCTCGCTCCACATAAAATAATATTTATTGTTACGCATAAACATAATGGGCCCTTCTACATAACCCTTAGGTGTTATTTCGCGAAAAGTGCTGCCATCCTCAAACGGCATAAAGCCCGTAAAATCGGCTTTTAGTTTAGTGATGTTGCAATGCCCCCAACCGCCATAGATCATGTAATACTGCCCGTCTTTATCCTTAAACACAAACTGATCGATGGGTTGGGCCTTGTTCACAATTTTATCGAGCAGGGGTTTACCCAGGTAGTCTTTGAACGGCCCTTCGGGTTTGCCGGCTACCGCTACGCCAATACCGCCGGGCTGTTGTTCGTTTTGAATATCATTGGCGGCAAAGAACAAAAAGTACCTGCCGTCTTTATGAACAATAGCCGGCGCCCACATGGCCCGCTTTGCCCATTTAATGGCGGCGGTATCAATAATGCGTTCGTGTTTCGTCCAGTTTACCAGGTCTTTCGACGAAAAGGCATCCATAAACACCTGTTGGTTATAAGGCGCCGAATAGGTTGGATAGATCCAATATTGTTTGTTGAAGATGGCCCCCTCAGGGTCGGCATACCAACCTGGGAAAACGGGATTGCCAGAGGTCTGTTTGTGGCTGTTTTGTTGCGCCTTTCCGGTTCCGCCAATGATGGCTAAGAACAATGTGGGATATAATAGTTTTTTCATGATCTAATTTTGTAGCCAGGTTTTGTAATCTGCATCTTGTTTAATATCCTGAAAATCGCCAAAATCGGGCAATTGCGTCAATACCGTCTTTACGATCACATATGCATCTTCCTTCCGTTCCAGTTTTAAAAGTATCCTTACCTGTGTATCGTATAGAAAATAATGGTCTGGTATTTCAATAAGGGTAAGGCCTTGCTGTAAGCTATTAAGCGCCTGTTCTAACTCATTGGTACCAGTAGCCGCTTCGGCCATATTCCAGGCAACGGAGTTACAGCACGCTCTTATAATATCTTTGTAATAGGGTAATTCGGTTGCGACCGGAACCAGGGAAAGCGTATACCGCGATTGATCAACGATCAGCTTCCTAAGCTCATTCAATTCATTTGGGGTATAGTGCTGACTGCAGTAGGCTTTAAGGTAAACATAAGCCCTGGATTTCAGGTAATGGGTGTTTAGAAAAACGTGATCGTCTGCCACCTTGCCCGAGGTAAACCAGGTAAGTACCTCATTGTACAGTTCAACCGCCTTTAGCAAACTTTCTTTATTGTTGTACTTTTTAAAGAACTGCCCCGCCTGCTGAAAGGTGGCCAGCATAGCTGCCTGGTTAGCCTTTTGTTGTTCAGCTGCGTCAAAAGCGTCTTTATCGTATGGCAGATGCGGCGTGTATTTATTGCGGTACGATCCATCGCCCATACTCTTAACCAGCATTTCGATATGTTCAGCAAAAGTTGTGGCCACCATTCTTACCTCAGCGCCATCGTCGAAATACGAAACAACGTCAACAGTATTGCCGTTTTTTCGAAAAGCGTAAAAATCGAACCGGTCGGGCAGATCGAACTTTTGAAATACGACCACATTACCACTCCATTCTCCTTCGGCATCGAGCACAAACTCCATATCTTCTGCAATTTCCCAGGGGGCAAGCATATCGCACATCGTTCGGTCTGTGTTTACATTTCTAAACCCCATCAAACCATAAGTAGAAATGAATGTGGAATATTCCTCGGGAAATGTAAAGTCAAATTTTTCCTCTACGGCTCTTATTTGCTCCATAGCCATAGGTTCGGTAAACTCAATAAGCAAGCCCCGGTCATTGGTGTCATTTTCAAAGTTGCGGATCGCATCGATCATTTTACTCATAGGTATAAACAAAAATATAGTTTTAGCAAAGCTTTCGGAAATAAGATCGTTAAATTAGCAAAGTCCCGGAATAATCATACCAGAATAAGAATGAAAAGAATTAAAGCTGTAATCTTTGACCTTGATGGAACTTTAGCCGATACGTTGCCGCTTTGCATACAGGCATTTCGCCAATCGGTGGAACCGCTTATAAACCGGTCAGTTTCCGACGCAGAAATTATTGCCACCTTTGGCCCTTCGGAAGAAGGTACCATTATGGCGCTTGCTCCCGATCATTATGATAAAGGCGTTGCCGATTACCTGCATTTTTATGAAAATTTACATGGTATGTGCCCGGTGCCATTTGAGGGTATGAAAGAACTGCTGCAAGCTTTACAGGAGAAAGGCATTCGAATTGCCATGGTAACGGGCAAGGGCAAACACAGTACATTTATTTCGTTAAAACACTTTGAGCTTACCCATTATTTTGAGGCTATTGAAACCGGTTCGCCCAAAGGAGCCAGAAAAGCCGAAGGCATACAACTTATTTTAGACGGGCTAACAGGTATAAACAAAGAGGAAGTAATTTATGTAGGTGATGCGCCCAGCGATATTATAGCCAGCAGAAAGGCAGGAATACCTGTTATTGCTGCTGCCTGGGCCGGCACTGCCGAACCTGAAAAGTTGCAGCGGCTAAATCCGGATAAGTTGTTTTATTCCATCAACGGGTTTTCGGGTTGGTTGTTAACCAGTATATAAACGTTGTTTGTTGTTTTCCCGGCGTTGCAGGCTTGCTGCGACGCATTGCAGCGTTGTTAGGAAGTGTGAGCGCAACGTCGGTTAACGGCGCGGCAAGAAGTTGTATCAACGCGTTTCCGACCACGCCCCGTCACTGCGACGTGACGTAACAGCGCGGGAGCTTATTATTGCAAGCCTGCGACGTCACCAAACGGCGCGGGATGAGGTCGTAACAGCACTGCGATCTCAGCAAACGCGTCTACAAAACGTCATAGCATCACAGCAACGCATCGCCGCGTGCCAACAATGATCAGGATCATTACTGCAAAGTGAAGAATATAGCCTTACTTAATATCAACCAACTGATAAGAAACAAATGGCTTATCACCACTCTTAGCGGTGTAAGCAACAATAGATGTATGCTCATTTAATGGCGACAATACCGGGTAGCTTGCCAATGTATTATCATCGGTAAGGTATGTTCTCAACTCACTTCTCCCCTCTTTATTTCTTACCTGGATACCGATCTTTTTACCAGGTTTATTACCGATCGTCATAGATTCATCCCAAACAATTACCACATTGCCATTAGTAAGCGACGTAAGCTGTGGGTGCGAACCAGCTGCGCTTACACTATCCTGCATTATAAACGTGGCGCCATTATCGGTTGATCTGGTATAAAAACAACCATGCTTTTTTCCACCGGTAAACCAGGCGAAGTGAAGGCCATCGGCATTCTCCGTCAAGGCCGGGCCGGTATGCGGACAACCACTAATAACCCAGTTATCATTACTAATTCTTTCGGGAGCGCTAAACGACTGTCCTTTGTTGGTAGATACAATATGCACCATATCGCGAATACTGTCCTGAATGATGCCACGGTACAACACATGCACATTTTCTTTTTTGTCAACAAAAAGATCGGTACGGCAGCACTGGCAACAAGGCTGGCTTATTAAGCGCGCGTTCTCAAAACCATTTTTACCATTGGTAGTTGCAAAATATAACCCCGACCCTTCCTTTGTTACCGTTTTTCTATTATCGAGCCAGATGATGCCTGCTTCACCGTTGGGCAATAAGGCAATATCATAATAACGCTGATCATAACTCGCCGTATCGGTCACCAGCGTTTTTGGGGCCGTCCAGCTTTTACCTTCATCAAAAGACTGCACATAAAATATCAGTCCGGAGTATTTATTCTTAGGATTTGGATTAGCGGCGCCCCATAAGGCAATGATCTCATGCGATGGCTTAAAGATGATCTTGGGAAGATTCTCCCCATGAGGTTGAATATTACCGCTACCCGGAATTACAACAGGCGCACCAAATGATCTTCCATCTTTACTAATGGCATAACAAAATGCAGACGTACTATCATTGATCATACGCACCCAACTGATAGCCGTATTGCCATTTTCATCTTTGGTAAGGTATGGGCATTGACCAGGCATATTATCAATTTGCACTGCCGGCCCGGCTTTAATAACCGGTTGGGTACAGCCAATACAATGTATGACGAGAACCAAAACGATAAAATATTTCATTATGTATGCTTAAGCGAAGGTAAAATTACAGGATTGTATAAAAGAAAGATTGACTTTGGTTAGGTGTGGAGATGATTAGTATATTCATGGTTAGAAAAAGCATTTTTGATGCCGAGTTTGTACATAATAGCCGGTTGCAATGGCGCAGGCAAAACAACAGCCAGTTTTACGATCCTTCCTGAAATTTTAAAATGTAAGGAGTTTGTAAATGCAGATAGTATTGCAGCGGGGCTTTCTCCGTTTAATGTGGAAAGTGTGGCCTTTGAAGCCGGGCGTATAATGCTGCAAAGAATTCAACGGCTAGTGGAGGATAAAGAAGATTTTGCTTTTGAAACAACCTTAAGCACCCGAAGCTATGTATCATTCATAAAGAAAGCCAGAATAAATGGATATAAAATTACATTGCTTTCCTTTTGGTTGAGGTCGCCTGATTTTGCCAAACAACGTGTGGCTAAAAGAGTGAGCCAGGGCGGACATCATATTCCTGATGAGGTTGTAGAACGCCGGTATTACAGAGGAATAGCAAATTTGCTGAACTTATATATACCTATCGTTGACAAGTGGACCGTATTTGATAATATGAATGTAGGGCCCACCATTATTGCAAAGGGGGCTATGACTGATGATAACATGATTTTAAATTCCGAAGTTTGGAATGCATTTTTAAATCAACGAAATGTTATGGAAGATAAAACAGTTTACCTTGATGAATTTTCCGAAAAGCTTTTATATGGTTTGAAAAAAGCGATGAGAAAGCTTGTTGAAACCAGTGCAAACAATGATGAAGAGCTGGTGATAGAGGATAAAGACGGGCAGGTAAGATCGGTTCCCGCCAAAGATCTGCTTCATGAGGTTCAAAATTATCCAAAGTGAAGCTGCAACCGCCTGGTTAGAAACCCATAGCGCGCATTTTTTTTAAAATATTATTACTTTTTTTTGGTCAATTGACATTTACGGTTATCTTTGCAACCCGAATTCAAAAACAAGCCACTGAAAATGAGGCGAAAAGGTTCGGAAATCAATAAGTTCTTTCTATTTTTATAATAGATTTGAAATGCCCAGGTGGCGAAATTGGTAGACGCACTGTGTTCAGGTCGCAGCGCTCGCAAGGGTGTGCTGGTTCGAATCCAGTCCTGGGCACCATTTAGCCCTGTAAGTCATTGATTTACAGGGCTTTTTTATTTCCTGTATGTCAAATATGTGTCGTTTTTCACGCTTTCTACCACTATTTCTGACACATAATTGACACACTCAATGACACGCACAACCGCAGGAACACGACCGGCACACCATTTCGGTCAGGCACAACGAAAACTGCAAAACACGCCAAAAGCGACCTTCAGGCACACGCTTCCTCCACCTTTTTTGACACACGGTTTGACACACACTTTTGACAGTAGTCAATCCGCTGAAATGTCAGTACTGACAATAGTTACAGCGAGTTTTAAAGAAAATTTTTTCGTTCATTTTTCATCACATTTTACCGCTACTCATTACCGTGTGTCAAATCAGGCACAGCTTCTGACACACGCGGGGTATTCGGCATATTCATTGAACCACGATTCTATCACCTTTAAAATCGCAATCCTATGAATATCCTTGAAAGACCAAACAAAAAGGGCGATAAAATCTATTTCCTGTATGACTATGGTCGTGGCCCAGGTCAACGACCATCTACCGGTATTTTCATTTATACCAATCCAAAAGATCAGATTCAAAAGAATCATAACAAAGAGGCTTTAAAACTGCTGGAGGTTAAAAAAAGCCAGGCAACAATTGACCAGCAGGCGATTGGCAGTGCGTTTATTCCTGCTCATAAGTTCAAAGCTAACTTCCTGGAGTATTATGAGGAATATGTAAAGCTGAACGCTCGTAAAGGGAACCGGCATTTGGCTAATAGCCTGGCGCAGTTTAAGCTATTTATAAAACGTGATTTCATTGCGCCCATTGACATTACCGAAAACTTCTGTAAGCGATTTCGGCAGTTCCTATTAGACAAGTATACAGGGGAAACACCCGGTAATTATTATTCCCGGTTCAAATGGGCAGTGAGCGCAGCGGAAAGCGATGGGTATTTTCAGAAGAACCCTACCGAAAAGGTAAATTCAAAATCAAACCCCAGCAGTAAATTAAAGGAGAACCTGGAGGTGGATGAATATCTGAAACTGCTCACTACTCCCTGCTTAAATGAAGAAGTAAAGGCGGCTTTCCTTTTTTGCTGTTATACCGGTCTGCGTTGGGTAGATGTAAAACAGCTGGGATGGAAAGATATTAGGGGTAATGTTCTTACTACCCGGATCATCCAGGCGAAAACCGGCCAGCCGGTAACGTTGACGCTGCATCCAATTGCAAAAGCCACCATTGAAAAACAAAAAGCAAAGCTGGAAGCGGTCAAGATCCAGAACCCGGAAGTGTTTTCACTACCAACTGCAGACGGCGCTAATAAGATACTGGATGCTTGGGTAAAATCAGCCGGCATTGACAAGTACATTACCTGGTCATGCGCACGGTTGAGCTTTTCGATACTGTTGCAGGATAAAAATGTAGATGATGCGACCGTGGCTTACCTTATGGGGCATACTACCACAGATCAGGTGAGGAAAACGTATAAAAGGCATCGCCCGAAGGATCAGACGGAAACCATTAGTCAGCTACCATCGCCGGAGCAGGCGCCGTATTTCTTAAACATAGGCAAATAAGCAAAAGGGCTGTCTTCTAAATCAAGACAGCCCTTTCCAATAAAAATTCACTTTGTCTATTTTAGTTGTCTGTAAACCGAGCTGTAACTTTCGGCCACTTTTGTTCTAACATCATATATGGTAGTTTCCATTTTTCACTTTCAAGTTCTCCGTTCTCTAATTCTAAACTTGTTGTCACACCAATACGAGATGCGTGTAGTCTGTATGAGTTAAAGAAATTCCTTTCACTTGCTGTCAGTGCAAAGCCGGTTTTCTTGTGTGCCATTTTCATTTGCCAAGTGTCTATGATAAAGAGAATAAACGAAGCAGTGTATCTTCCGATGAAGTAGAATACTACTCCTTTCCAGCCTATTGTTAG
Source organism: Niastella sp. OAS944 (assembly GCA_024809215.1). Classification (GTDB taxonomy): domain Bacteria; phylum Bacteroidota; class Bacteroidia; order Chitinophagales; family Chitinophagaceae; genus Niastella. Next base: position 377,297 of record JANUBW010000002.1, read on the forward strand.
CAAACCTGATATTATTATTCCTATAGTGAAAATTCCGAAACCGTGTAGATAGCTTAGTCCCGTAATAAACCGAACCATAAACGGAATTACGTAAAGTCCAAAAGTCGTAATCAACCCACCAATTACGGCACCAACGCCCACATAAATTGCGATGTCTGTCGGGGAGTAGTTATTAAGGAAAAGATATAGTCCAGTTATAAATGCAAAAGTACTAGGAATTAATTCAATTCCTTCAACCGTTTTTAATACTTGGAACGCTGTAAATGTCGGTTGTAGCCTGGCGATATATGTAAAAGCTAAGTCAGTAGCTAATCTTATTTTTAGTCCTCGTGGTGTAAATATTGCCATTGTTGTTTCTGTTTAACGTTGTCTGTTAGGGTTGCTGGTAACGAGCAGGTCTTTATGCTCCATTTTCCTTTGCTTTACGTAAGGCTTCTAAAATTTCTGAAACATTGTCAGGATATTTCCCTTCAAAGTATTCAATTAATAAAGGGTTTCCTGTTAGAAAATGACTTGAGAATTTAATCCAATTTTCAACACTAACAGTTCCGTTCATTTTAAATAATTTTTCCGAAGCAGTTTTTATTTTGAGACTATTTTTAGCATTGTAATTGAAGTCAGAATCTCTTCTGTCATAATATTCTTCTTGTGTATAAAGATGAATTGCTCCATCGAAATGTCGAAATGTATTTTTTGTTGTATCGAACTCAGCATGAATATACCTTACTGGGAAATATTCTTTTCCATCCTTGGTTAATTTTTCTTTGTCTGTTTTGAATTCTTCTGCCTGAAAGGATTTAATGCCATTTTTTGTCTCCCATTTTATATCTAAGGAATAAGCATCGGCGAAAAGAAATGAATTGGTAAAGTCATCTAAGTCTGGGGGCGGCTTTAGTTTGCTTACACCATCTGATATTTTACTTATGTCATTTGTAAATTGAGCACCATACCATGTATCAAATTCCATGTAGGCAGAATTGTCAACATTTATACGAACCCTATTGTAATCAAGTGAAATATAAGAGTCAATATTAGGGTCGTTAAAGCTCCAAAATAATTCTATGAATCTTGGTGCAAAGTTGCTGTTTTCATGAAATCCCCGCCTAAAATAAGGATGAGCCATTAACATGTATTTGTCACTATACAAAAAGCCTTTAGCAAAAGGCTGTCTCTGAAATTTGTTATTTAATAGAGCAAAGTCAACTAATCCCTCTTTGTCTTTTGAAAAATCAGTACATAAATGCTCAACAAGATTTGGATAGCAAGCAACAATTCCTATAGTCTGAACGTATTTAAAATTTTGGTCTGTTAAAACAATTCCTTTTTTTTCACATTGCTGCTTAAATGAATTAATCAAGTCGACACTTTGCGTCAATTTTTTAACTTCTTCTTCTTTCAAATGTTTGAAATGTTCTTTTTGCCTCTCTTTCAATGGATTTATTTATTAGATAATTATCGAAGAATGTAATGTCCACAAGCATACCGCACAACGTTCGAGGCTTGCCGCAGGGCTGATATTTTATAACTGTCTGCCCGGCAACTGAAGCCGATTAAAATTACTGATGTTGAAGTTAACAACTAAAAGACGAATAGTATTCGGTCAAGCCCGATATTAGCTGATAGAAGTACAACTGCCGATTGTTATTCCGTCCGCCAGCCTTGCGGCAAACCTTAGTTGTTAGGCACAGTTCTTATTTCTCAATTACTATGAAGCCGGATTTGTCTGAATGGTCGACGGCGATATTTTTACCAAAGGATTTCGCATATCTTAATGCCATGTAACAGTCTTTCAAATTAACTCCAATACCAATCGAAAAAGTAAGGCTAGGTTGAACATTTCGAACAAATTGAAGCAACTCACATATTTCCAATTCTTGTCCTTTCGCTATTATTCCGTCAGCTCCTGCAAATATTATTTGTTGTTTTTTGTTCCCCAAATAGGAAGAAATTTGAGATACGGCGTTTATTACTTCTAAATTAGTTATACTAAGTTTCTCTTCATCGTTATTCAAAAAACTTTGTTCAATCTTTAATCCAATGTTATCCCCGTCTATGTATATGTATTTCATTTTACAAATTTCTTAGCTTCTAAAAATGATTTGGCATGCTTACTTGTTACTTTTTTTAAATTTAAATTTCCTTTAGAGTTATGGTTGGTCCAAAAGTCTCCAAAAAATTCTTTTTGGTTAACATTGAAATGTAACATCAACTCAGATGTCCCTTTTCTTATTGTGTCATCAGCGGGATTGAACTGACTTTGAGAGTACAAATAAATCAATTGATTTGAATCGCTTTTTGAATCATGTGTAAAAGCCTCTCCAAAGGAATAATTAATGTAGTTAATAGTCAATGATTTCACATCTATCCTTAAAAAAGATTGGCGAATCACTATGGCAATTTCGCCACTATACTTTTGTTCAGTCGTAAAGTCGGTTGAGGAATAAGTCCCAAGCCACGTACCGTTAATATTTTCTTGATATACAATATACTTAAACAACGGCCATTTCCAGCCAATGCTAATATAGAAATCCAAAAAAGCACAACTAAGCTAATCAAAGTTGGAATTTTTATTACTCCAGCCTTTGTAAAAATATTTATTCCAATTAGTTGAAATACTAAAATTGCTATCACCGTAAGTATTACTGTGACTTTTAAAATTCTTTCAAGAGTGCTTTTTTTCACTAGGTTTATTGTTTATTGTTGGGTAGTTTAGAATTGTGCCTAACGCATAAATATGTGCCGTAACCACTTCTATTTGTAAAGAATCATTGTTGATAGTCAATGTTTTAATATTCGCCTTTTTCATTGTTACGGCACAAATACGAAATGGGAATATTTCCATTCAGCTCCTCATTATAAAGTGTATTTGATTTCAGGGTTATTTTACCAATATTTAATTAACTGAAAATGGGTGTTTTTCACGTTTTTTTAATCGTTCGAATTACAGGTTCCTTTAATGAGATATCCTCCCCAGCCAACATCTTATCAATTTCTTCTCGTTTGTAGTAACCGTTATTATTTTTATAAACCCCAAACGCCTCACATTTCTTTACGAACTGGGTTCTCCCTAAATTGGTGTAAATACATGCTTCTTCCGGCTTCAAAAACGGTTTGAAACATAATGCTATTGCCCGCATGGCAATTAATTCTTCACGCTTTATCATAGGATTGGTTTTAAAGCATTTACAATAGTGTATCTATAACGCAGCAGCGAAAATATCCATTTCCCCGCCCTGGTTGAACCGGCCAAATTGTACAGCCTTTCCTTTTTCCGGTATCTCAATCACTACATCCACATCATGCTGGAAGGTGTTGGTTCCTCGGAACTTGCCGTCTTTGGTTGTTTGAAAAATGAATATGAATGATTTTGAGGGGTTGGCTTGTTTGAGCCTGTTCAGATCGCCGGGCGATAGATCGAGCTTATTTACGCTATCCAGGAAAATAAAATCGTACATGGCTAATGAGGCTGGCAATACGGATGCAACAAAAAGATTGGGGTGTACCACACGTTTATCCTGCAACTTCTTTTGCAAGGTCATATCCAGCCCTTCTTCATTCGCTACATACAAAACCTTTCCATGATAGCGGGCCAGGTATCCGGCAAAATCAATACATAGGTACGACTTGCCCATCTTGGGTTTGCCGAATACCATTGCCGTAAAGTTTCGGGAAGGGTCACCTATTAGTTCCCGCCATTTACCGGTTAAGCCTATCGTATCAAACTCCAGTTTTGTAAAATCAACACTATTCATTACCGTTTAGCTGCTGGCAGTTGCAACCTAAAATGCCTTGCAATCCGTTTAATTCGGCCTTTTCAATTTCCAGTGTCTTTTCTGCCTTGTGAGAAATGAACGCCTTCAGGTTCTTTTTGATGGTATGTATTTCTGATATATACCGGTCGTAATCGGTGATCTTACCCTTGTCCATTGTCTTGTTGATCTGATCTAATAGTTTACGGGCTTTTTCTTTTATGCCTGTTTTACCGTTTAAGCCAATGTACCGTTTTATAAAACCAATAGATGGCAACACTTTTTCATCGCCGGCCAGTTGCCTGAACTTATCCCTTGTTTCCGGTTTGAGTTCAATTTTAATTTTTTGCTTCATGGTGTTGTACACCTGGATAAGACTTTCCTGTATATAAACGATCTGTTCGGCCCAAGTGGACGTTTTGCGGATTCGCTTTTCCAGGATGGCCTTTTGTAATGAATTTATGAACCGCAACAATTCTTCTTTGGTTTTTGTTTTTCCATCAAGGTTCACAAATCGCTTTATAAACCGCAATTCTTCCGGTATTCGTTCAACCAGGTTTATTGGCGTGCCCGGCTGTTCAGGTTCTTTTTCTTTGGGAATATGCTTTTGGGGCGCTGCTATCTTTCTTTTCTTTTCCTGCTTGCCGGTAGTATTACCATTGACAAAGGCATTCAGCTTCGACAGGTAAATATCTACCGTTTTCTTAATGGCGTTACTTGCATGGTAGTTATCCCAGTTAGCTCCGTTGCTTGTAATTTTTAATACAAACTCATGCCCCTTTTGTATAGCTTCGGGGTACTTGGAAAAATCAATGTGACGTATGCCGTCGAAATAATTCTCAATGGTAAACATAAGGTTGGGTTAAGCTGCTAACAACTCTAATTCCAATACCAGTGCTTCAGCTTCCAGCTCCAAGAGGGAAATAACATTATTCCTTTGGCTGGTATCTTCATGCTCAGGCGGTGGTAATTCAATTCGCTTCCTGTTATTGCTAATGATTGCTTTATGTTGCAGGTCTTTTAGCTGGTGTGAACCGATGGCAATAGAGCTACTATGGTTATTCTGTAATAATGCAACCAGGTTATCTATTTTACTTTCCGGCAACATAGCAACCATCTTATCAGATGTCTTTTCAAAATTGTTTTTCTCTACCAGCTTCAAAATGTCTTTATCCAGGTATATATCGCCGCCTTTTGACCTGGCAGCACTAATAATAAGCTTGAAATTATTACCGTTTCGTAAAATAGATAACCCATTATTGGTTTCTACCTGGTTATTTATTGTAAGTGATTTAATGATGGGTAATGCTTTTAGGATCGGCACTAACACTTTATCCTGTACCTTCTCACCAGTATTCCAGTGTTCCGGTAGCAGTATTCCTTTTTTAACCTGGCCGGATGAGGTCGTGTAACTCACCAGCTTTCCTTTCATATCGCTAAATGCCTGTAACAGATTCCCGGTAATGACGTAACGAATTTTACGGTCTACATTGTTTTCTTTGGTATAGCCATCCCAATCAGTGAGCAACTTTTCTATGCCTGGTTGCCGTAGATCTGCACTTGCACCTATTATGGCCATAATCTCTTCTGAGTATGAACCCGGCATGGCCAGGTATTTATTGCCATTTGCAATGGCAAATCGAAGTTTCATTGCAGACGGGGCATATGGATTATTCTTTTTCCGGTCGATAATAAAACCAAGGAATACAGCCGGTATCATTTCACTGCCATTGTCAAAGCTTGTTACCGGATAATTAAGCAGGCGGCCAACATAGAAATACTTTAATATTCTTTCTATATAATCCTTTCGGTTGTTGAATGTCTTTTGCGTATGCTTGAGCTGTTCTTCTCTGGCCGTATTCAACTCCTTTTCCCTTTCTGTTACGGCTTTTTGCCAGGCGGCATGATCGCCTTCCATATTTTTGATTTTCTTTTCATTGGGTATTTCCTGTATCAATTGATCATACCGGGCATTGGCTTCCTCATTCAACTCTTCTAATTTTTTATTAGCATCACCGGAATATTCTGCCATAATTTCACTCTGTAGCGTTAACGCATCTTGTCCTTTTAAAGATTCTTTAATAAGGTTTTCCAGCTCTGTTTGGGTAAACGGCTTCTTTAATACGTTGGCTCGTATAATTTCAAGGATACTGTCATCACCAAATGCACTTTCTCCTCCTTTGCCCATTTTAAATATTTTACTGGAAATAGTTTCGGCTTCCAGGTTCATGGCTTCTACTTCCAAATCATATTCACCGACCTGCTTGAGATATTCTACATAATCACTATACCGCTCAACAGTCTCATTATAAAACTCCTCCTGCATTTTGGAAGAAAGCACTGCCACACGCCCCGAGACCTTCATAGCTGCATCATCAACAATGCTGGAGTTGTCAATAATTTTGGTTTTTGTATAATTGTTACGATCTAAAGGATAATCAAGTAAAGCGTTTATATCTGGATGCTCATATATGTATTCTGAGACTACTTTATCGCCATACTTATTAAGAAAATCAGGCACATCTAATATTTTGGTGGATTGCTTTTGATTGGAAGTAGTATTGGCATCAAGCGATTTTAATTTTTTTTGCAACATCATCATTAACCGTTTTTCTGCAGGGATCGCTGTCGATATATAGTCGTAGATGGGTTTTAAAATTTGTCCAGTTCTATTTATCCTTCCTCTTTTTTGAACTTCGGTACTTATGTCCAAGTCCGCCTGTAACACAATCATTACACGTTGCTTTACCTGTTCTGGAGGGACTTTGGCAGTTGGTATAGCATGGGCGGATGCACCCGTACTACCAGCCTGGTTAATCATTAATATATCAACCTCATTATTATTAAACCGCCGGAAGGCATCATTAGTATTCACTCGTTTTCGCGATAATACAAGTGCTTTATTCCCGTTAGGACTAAGCTGAAGCTCAAATTTCCTCCCAGTAACTTCGGCAACACTAAATCCAGCTTGCTTCAATTTTTGAATGATCGCATCTATTGGAGAAATGGTAATACCTGTAGAAGCACTTTTAATCTTTTCCATAATGCGTCTATATTCCGCTTGTGCTTCGGATGAAAGATTCGTTATGGAAAACATTTTATAAATCGGATTGCCGTCTACGTCTTTTACCGTATACCTCAATACTCCCTCTAATCCCCGTTTCAACACTTCGGCAAAGTCGGCATTGATGGCATCTCCATCGCTTACAGGCATCCCTTGTTCATTTTCCATTGATTCTATAAAGCTCCCCATAGTAGACGCAAAGGCTATAACTACTTTTTTGCCATTTTTCAAACGTTCTATGGTCTTTTCTGCAACAGCTTCGGCTTTCAGGCTAAACAGCATTTGATTTATCACCTGGAACACTTTGGAGAAATACGGCATGTTATCTACACCCGCCTGTGACGTTCCTTCCCTTATTTCCACTTCCTTGCCTTCAGCAACAGCTATTTTATCCAGTTCTTCAATCTCTGTGTTAATGTGGTTACCTTGAAAAGCAATTATATCCCGTAATATATCGGTTATGTTATCTGAAATGGCTTTATGTTCCTGAGCCTTTTCTTCCAATATACCATAGTTCACTTCAATGCCTTCAAAACTCCTTTCCCGGCGTAACATTTGTCCTTCGGCCACCAATTGCGAGGATAATACTTCCTGCAAAGCCACCCCGCCCCGGCTTATGGCTTCTACCAGGTCATCTTTTGTCATGTTACAATCGCTGATGGCAGTACGCATTGCATAGATAGGCATGTTATCGGGCCTTTTGGCAAAAGTGGCCGACAAGAAAACAACACCCCTGGTATTTCGCACAACGCTCTGCAATAATTCACCGGTATTCCCTGAGCCGCTGGAATTATGAGCTTCATCCATGATAAAGATATTGTCCTCAGCTATAGCTTTTAAAAAGAGAGGTTTTTCCGGTTTTTTTTCGATGGAATTGAATTGCGAATAGGTAGCTACTACAAAATCAAATTTTGATGAAACGGTTCTGCTCTGAATAATATTTTGTTGTTCCACCGGCGCTGGAGCCTGATAGATAACGTTACCGTCTTCATCTTTAATATCTGTTTTTGATTCCCGGTTGTTTACAATAAATGGCTTTAAATGAGCGGAACCGATAGCAGCCAGGTCGCGGTATATATCAGAAAAAAGATTGGCTTTTTCTGTCAGAAAAACAGGCTTCATCCCTTGCAAAACACCGTAGCGGATCATGGCCGCAGCCACCCGCCCTTTACCTATGCCGGTTTGATCACCGATAATCATTCCCTGGCTGCGTGCTTCAATATTGTAAATAGCCATTGCCACGGCGTCTATCTGTTCGGCAGATAATACCCTACATAGCGCCGTTTTTGTGGGGTATCGTAACCTGTGCCTTACAAAATTGTCTATATCGCCGCCCACTTCCTGTTTAATTTGTTGAATAGCCGTTTGTGTTTCAAACGCCATACTGTCCGGCACCTGTGTATTCAGCACTATACATGATTCAGATGCTGGTATATAGGGCGCACCCAACTCCTCTTCGCCGGTTGCTAGCAATTCCAATTCCAGGGCCAGCGCCTCTGCTTCCAGGGCTAAACGTTTCATATTGTCATCATTTTGGTAAGTGGTAATGATACCTTTTGCTTTATCCATTGCATCCGTTACCCTTACATATAGCGCATCAAAGGATTTAACTACCAGGTCCTTTTCTGAGTTGTAAACCGGGGACGCACCTGATGGGACTGCTTTTCGGCCAGCAATAAGTATCAATCGAACATTAAAGGAGGTTCCCTGTCGGGAAAATAATTTATGGCCATCGATACTGATCACATCAATTACATAATAGCGGCTATACAGATAATTGAAAAAAATCCGGTTCCTTCCGGCCTGAATACGGCCTTTATCATCCCATCTGGTATGTCCGCCAATGATTATAGCAGCTTTACCATTATCTGTCATGGTGTCCAATGCCCGCAATGCCATCATTTGCTCAAGGGTAGTAATCTTATAAGTTTCATAGTAAACAGGTTTGTCCATGAAGCCGAAAGGAGGATTAGTCAGAACAGCGGAAAAGCGTTTCTCATAACCTATAAATGGACGAGTAGCATCCTGTTTTAATACCTTAGCAAAACCCTGAGTTAGCAAATTACTGTTTCGAACGTTGTCAATTTCATTTACATATACACGATCAGCATTGGCAGCAATGGTCAGCAAACCGTTTCCTGCCGATGGTTCAAATGCAAGACCAAATGAATTTTGCAAATTATCTAAGCCACAAAATACACCTGCAAGAAAACCAATCGGCGCAGGCGTGGAATATTGCTGAAGTAAAATCGACTGGCTTGTACGGTGAGACAAATTCACCTGCCGGTTATATAATTCAACAATCTTTTCATATTTCTGGTTGAGTGACAAAGTTTGGTGAGCTATAATCCGAGCATACTTTACAATGGCTAGCTCCGTAAGTTCCTTAACCATTGTTTTGTCGGTGATGCCGTACGTTGCAGCCTCACGTTCAACGGAACGCTTATTAGTTGCAATGCCTTTGCTTAATGTAGCAACCACCCGCCTGACAAACTCTTTTTGTTTCATGCACTTCTATTTTACCTAATTACCATCATCTATCACAACAGGGGTTGAACCGTTGTTCAGGGCATTGAGAATACCAGTTAGCAAAGTAACCTGACTATCAGCTTTAAGCAACATGGACGCATTCTGAGCTTTAATATCCACTAACATCATTGTATTAGTAGATATTTCACCAGTCAGAGCTTGCGTGTAAAATGAAATTTCGGTAAGGCTGTTTTTCATTTCATTTAAAACTGCAATTAATGTATCCTGCTTTATTAAATTGGTGTTCATCAACCCCTGAACAGCGGTCAAATAACTATTGGAGCTGACTATCTGAGCAATAATATTTCTTAATTCAGTCGTTTGAACTTCTTGATTACTAAGAGCAGTTTGATTACTTACCTTTATGCTTTCTACACCGTTACCAATAGAAACGAGTTGTAGCGTTTGCGCTTTTGTTTCGGTAAACTGATCATGCCCCTGATTAATAAGCCTTTCATCGTTTTCTTTCGATTCTAAAAGTCGGTTATTGATTGCTACCAACGCATTTACCTGTAATTGTTGAAAATTAAGGTCAACCTGAAGGCTGCCCTGCCAAAGATTAAAAAGATGCTTAATCTCAATTAACTGGTCTATTTGCGATTGCAGTTTTATTAATGCTTCATCTTCATATAGATTTGCATGATCAAGCATGTGGGCTATCGCATCCCTTAATGCAGCCACGTCTACAAGACCGGACGGCATCGTAACATCCGATAACTTAACCACAATCTCATTTAAAGGGCCTTCACCCAAGCTAATTTTTACGCTGTCATCCCGAACTGCTTCTATACTTTTTATCTGGGTCTTAGCCAGTAACAACACACTACTATCTGTTACAAGACGAACGAACCCGTTATAACTGTATATTTGAACGCTCATTGTTCTATTATTTTTTTGTTTGAGTAATAACAACTTCAGCAATGATAGCCCCGACAAAACCACCAAGTAAAAGATATGGCGCTTCGGGTTTTCCCTTCGCTTGAGCATACCAATAAAAAGCAAGTGAGCTGATAAGCGTAGTGGTTGCGATCACAGCTCTTTCCCGACTTTCCATACAAATGATATATAGGGTTATTTAAGTGAATGCCAGGTAAACAAACCAGCAACTACGCCTACCGCAACACCCAAAAAGACTTTATTCCTTTTCTGCTTCTTTATGGTTTTACGTTGTTCAGCATTCTCTTTAAATAAAGCGGTTTGTTGATCAAGTAGATTATGGTAGCTTGTTTGCAAACTATCGTTCTGAAACTTTTGTATATCGATTACGCTATCCTGTATTTCAAGCTGCCTTTGGAGGTTTCCGGTCAAGCTTTCGTAAATACTGTCCTTTTTATTGCTTAATACTTCTGTTTCCTGAAGAACCACTGCCAGGCTATCACAATTCTGCAACTTAATGGAGGTATCAGTTGTGGTATAATGAACAGTAAGCAGATCTTTTATCGTTCTTTTTAGTGAACGATTTTCCTGTTTTACTTTAAGGATAGCTGACTGTGAACTGACCGACTGAGAACGCAGGGTTTGATTCACCTGATTGATGGAATCTAATTTAGCATTGTAATTTGCCTCCTGCCGGTTCAAGTCTTTGCGAAGTTGAGCGGTGTTATCAATAATAACCTTTTTGTCGGAATTGTAATTACAGGATAAAAATCGCGTGCAGAACAGAATAACGATTATTGCAATAGCAATAGCTAAGATTAATCTGAATCTTGTTAGGTTCATAGGGATATGAATTAAAATGATGAGCAATTATTGTTGAGGAGGTCGGCAATCCGAGCCACTCTTCTTTTCAAAGCTATAGCCAAAACAACCCGTTGCTATAAGACTTGCAAAGGTGAAAAACATATTATCAGATACAGGTTTGTTGAAGAATTGCTGACCTATCCAACTTATAATTAAAACCAGTAACAAAACAGCGACAACAAATTCCCGTAAACTGTAACTATGATTTTTATCTTTAAGTAATTGTCGGAAAAAGTCTTTGGCATTCATGTGTCATTATTGATATAGTGATAGGTTATCATGGACAGACTGGCCGCAATCAGTAACCCAGCCAGACCTAGCATCAATTTTTTTTTGAAATCGGCTTTCCGTATTTATCAAATTCAGGTATACTGCCATCAGGTAAACCCGACAGTAGTGTGTAGGTAAAACTGTTTCCGTATAGATTCTTATGACGTTCCGCTAATGACAGGAATACTGAAAAATCATTGGCGTTAGCAAAGACCTGGCATCCGGCAGAATATTTATCAATTGTTTTGGTAGTTCCTTCCACCATAGCCCTATGTATGTTGATGCCAAAAAGCCCCGTTTCTTCTTTTCCACTAGTATAATCTAATTTGCCATCGCGATTGAAATCCCGAATAACGGTAACTGGACGAATTTGCACTAAAGCAAGGTATTTACCTCTATGCATACCTAGCCCATGACTACCCACATACTGGCCGGGTTTTAAAATAGCAGTTCCCTGCGGATTCATAGGACTTTTGAGCCAATAGGTACCTGGATCTGTGGTTGCCCTCCAGCTAACACTTGCCAACCTACCTGTGTTATCCATAAACAGTACGTTAAGACTATCATTAAATACGTTTGGCACACTGGTATTTGACCTAATACCAATAACGTTTAATTCGAACGGGCGCATGGCTACCTTATACCCCCGTTGTACAAGGGCCAGATACAATATATTTTCCATATAATTGAAGTTTAAAAAATGAGCGGAAGTAATGAGTGAAGAGTAACCAGGTTACTACATTTGGGCAATCTGCGTTGAAGCCAAACTGGCATATGCATAATTAACCAATGGGCAGCGGAAATAATTGGGCTTTTCATGGTATTATTGTACAAATCTGTCGCATAAATAATTTTAGCTACAGGGTGATTAATCCAAAGGTCAATGAGCAAAGAAAATAATGCACCGCTATCATGCGCATAACTATCGCTCCCGATAAAAACGACCTCAATACAACCATCAGAGGAAAGTAACTTTTTTAGTTTAACAGCTTTACCACTAACTGTAACCACATGATGATAACGTTTTTTCTCCTGGTAAGGAATGGTAGCCCAAACATTCAAAGGGATGATATGAACGATTATATAGCTTACCAAATGGTTTTGAGTTTTCATATGGGTAATTTGGTTATTTAATCACAGGTATCTAATGCTTTTAGTAGCAACAAGGAAATACCTGCCGTTATTTTCAAACAATGTGTAATCCAGCTTTCGACTAACCTCTGCACCTAAAACCACACTTGCCTGTACGCCCACATTTTCAGTTGCACTTATCCATACATTTGTAGGCTCTGTAGTTACTATAGGCCGGCCATCAAATCCATCAAGTGACCATTGCTTGCCATCGTATTTGAGGCCCATGCGGATGAACTCATATCTGATCTGCTCCTTTTGTTTCTCATTGGTGAATGTGTTAAGAAGGCCGTTTACAAGCGTCTGCCGAACACCTCGAAGCCTGTATTGGACAAAAACTTCACTTACTTGCCGATAATCTTCTTTACTCTTTAGTTGTTTTAACAAAGCAAGAACTGCATTAAAATCACTACCTGCCGCTGCATTGAGAAATTTGATGGCCAATGCACTTTTATCACTAACACTACTGCTGCCTTGAATTAATACATAATAGGTGGTTTCATCAATAGTTGCAGGTAGCCCCGCTTTCGTAAGTGCTGCCACCGTTTCAGAGCCAAAGTCGCCATCCGCGCCATAGCGAGGAAGAACACCTGCCCCATATTTGGCAATCAAGGCTAACTGAAGGCTTTTTACTAATTCATTCTTGCTTCCTTTTTTAAGCGGAAAACTACTGGTGGCTGTGGTTGCTTTTTTAGTCTTGGTTTGTGTCGATGGCATTGGTATAGAAGCCGACGGACTAACCGACGATGTACTTGCAGAAGTGGGATAAACCACCGCTGCTGCGGCAGTTGGCAAAATATAATCAGCGCTTGCACTTCTTGAGAAATTTGATGTCCTACGCTTTTTATAAAACTGCCATGCCAGATAACCCAGGATGCCAACCGCCCCCACTGCAAGACTTGTAAGTACTATTTTACTCTTAGCTTTCTTTTTAGAAGCCGTCTTACGAGTGGAGGACGGTTTAACTTTCCTGGTGGGTTTGTGTTTACCCGTGGTTTTCATAGGAAAAATTATTTTGGCTTGTCTGTTATTAATTTCATCATTGCCCCATACTCCCAAAATTCAAGTTCACCTCGCAGGTCGGATATTAAATCAGCACCATATTCTGAACGATAACTGCTGGCCACCTGCTGAAAATCCGTTTGGGTTGGTATTTCTATAAAAACAGCCCGAATAGCATCTTCATCAGTACCGGGGAAATAATCAAAAGCTGCTTTTAATCGCCTGGCCCATGATACATGTTGTAATGCTGTTACTCCTTGCGCCTGTCCATTTTTGTCATATCGATCAGGTTTAGAGCTTATGATTGCAATCATTTCAGCGTATTCACTGGAGGATAGTTCGTCTTTCATATCACGCAAAAGACTATTACTATACAGGCGCTGATAGGAATCAATCACTTTTTGAAAATCTTCTTTACTGGCAACCTTCCGCAATACCTGTCGTATGGCTTCCTCATCAGTCCCAAACCATCCGTCATTCTCAAACGCCATTTTCAATTGTTTGGCGAAAGTTGCAGCGCCGCCATCCTCCAGGGTTAAACGCTCTTCCAAATTGGACTTGGATTTTTTGATTAGATTGTTGATCAGAAAAGCAGCTCCACCTAATACGGCTAAACCTATTAGACCATACTGTATTTTTTCGCGTGTTGTTAATTCAGATGATTGAGAAGACGGCATAAGGCCATTATTAAGTAAATATGTTATACTTCTTCGAAATAGCTGCAAGCCTAACTTTAAGTAACGGGTCTATCTTATCAGTAATGCTTTTAGGTGTGCTTTCTGTGTATTGAATGATCTGCGCCGTATCTAAAAGCTCTTGCCTAGTCATTTGATCAAGAATAGACGCAAATTGGCTTTTATCATAATCAGGTGTTTTTTGAAGTATTTCACGTTTCAGTTGAGTATTTGATTTCCTAAACAGGAAGTAACTACCAATACCTAAGCCCAAACCTGAAGAAAGAAGTATTAAAGTTTGTTTGCCCGTTATCATACGCCCAGATATTTTTTTGCCAATGCCGTTTTAACCGGGTCGGTTTTAACAATATGAGCGAGTTTAGTCAGCTCTTTGGCGGTCAACTGAGAGGCTAAAATTGCCAGGGCTGCTATTTTTTCGTCCGCTTCCTTTTCCAACACTGCCGGTATACGGATATTGTAATTGTGCTCTTTCATATGATTGAAATTAAGTGATGAAGGAATTAAGCCGCAGTCTGCATTGTTGCGCCTGGTTGCAATTGCATTAATAACACATCTATTTTATCAGGTGAGGCAACCAGTATATCCAGAATGCTAAATACCCCGATCATTTGTTGTTCATTAAAATTCTGCTGCATTTGTTCAATCAAAGCCAGCCGGTTTTGGGTTTGCTCATCAAGGCCGTTACCACCTGACTGTTTTTCAAAACTCACCGGTGCAGGTGATGAGTTTGGAGAAGATGTACTTTCATCCGGTTCATCTGCTCCTAAAAGCCCGGCCAAAGCCTGGCCACCAGGTATACGATCAATGTTCTTTTTGATAAGAGAATTTAAAACAAGGCTTGCCACTTCACCTATTGAAACAGCATTGGTAAACCGTTTCGATTCCATATCCTTTATCCGTTGCTCTAATGTTTCTGAATACTCTTCAGATTCTGCTAATTGTTGTTTTGTGGCTTTTAGTTGCTCTTTTACCTGTTGTAGATCGTGTTCACGTTCCCGCTCTGCAAGTTTGTCGGCAATAACTTGTTCTATTTCACCTAAGCCGTTTAAGGAACCATTTGACCTGTTTGATGAATCACTTTGAAGCGAAAAGGAATACCGGGTATTGCGGTTTGTACCCGGTCCGTCGAATATTAGAATACTGATATTCCTGGTATCACTTTTTATCTCCTGTTCGTAATCGTCAAACTCCGTGATATCATCGGTCCGGGAAACAACGCGAAAACCATCTATTATAATTTCATAGTCTTTTGTTCTACCTTTTTCAGCTTCCCGTTGCAAATAGCGTTTCAAGCTATCGATCTTATGTTGATCAAACTTTAGGTCGTGGAGGGGCATAGTCGTTATTTTGAATAATTACCTGAATAAATTGTACATGTTGTAAATGACTGGCATAATTTTCAACCTCAATAATACCCTGGTGTTCATACTGTAGTTCGTTTACATTGTCCACTGTCAAATCATAAATACCATACAAACTTTGTATTCGAACCATAAACGGCGGGTGAATGAGCAGGTATAAGTGAACATCTGCATGTATGGAAACTTTTTCCTTGGGCCTCAAAACAAAATGCCGAAGCCTTAAATAATATTGATCGGCAAACCCAAGTTCTTGCATTCTTCCCCGGAGGTAATCTTGCGCCAATGCAGTTGTCATAGTCTTATGGTTTTAGTCCACAACGTAATGGCTACACGGTACTGAATGTCTTTTGATAATATTTTCCCTAACAAATCCTTATAATTACCATATACATTGTTACAGGCAGACAGATTAATGATCTCCGGTTTTGTTATACCTCGTTGTGCCAGGCCATTTAATAACAGCGCATTTGTTTGCGTAAAGCCGGCCTGATATGATTTTAGACTTAAATCCGATTTTAGGGCAACCGCCGGCTCCAGCTTCACAATTGAATTGTAGCATCCGTTTGCTTTACCTGTGGACTGCAATTGGAGGAAACCCACTTGTCCAGTTCCAGATACCACAGGTACATCAATGAGCTGAACGGTAGTCAAAATGCCTGTTATAGTGGTTACATCCCGTGGAATATTAAACTGGAAATATTGTTGTTGACTGGCGCGGGTAACCAAAAGCTTTTCTATAAGAATATTGCCATTCATAGTTCGCGTTGTTCACAGTCCAGGTAGATACTGATTCGATATGGCTCAAATGCCAACCGGGTATCATTTTGATCTTTGTACTCAATTTTAACGATTCCATTTCCTACAGGTAAATTACCAGTGTCGTAATAGCGTTGATTGGGGGAAATATTTATGCCGGTCATTAGCAGCTTGCTTGCATAGTCTTCTGGAAACACTTCCTGCTTATTAACCTCAATTTTTTGGGAGCCACGATAATACAACAGATCTTCCTTATCTGCTGTTAGCAGAATACCTTTAATGAAGGTGATTGTTTTATCAAGTTCAAAAGACTGGGAATACACTTTGTCAGCAGCAGTAATAGCCACATCAAAACGCTTTTTTACAATAATGCTCATAGGATTTTTTTAAATGCAGCAGGTAGACACCTGCCGCCTATCATGACATAAACGGTACCACAAAAATTAACTAGGGCGTAGTTATTGTTCCATGCAAACCAGCGTATACAAAAGTGTTGGCTGGTATTCCGTCAGTACTACCTAGTTCAATTGTTAATTCAATCAACACATCATCTACTATAAGACGCGGGTTAGCAAGTTTATAATAGCCCAATGGCACGTAGTTATATGATTGGGTGCGGAAAACATAATTTGAAGTTTCGGGAACTATTTGCCTTTTGTTATACTTAAGGTTAAACTCACCATTAAGTAATGCGGGAAAATTCTCCAGTCCTTTATAATCGGCTGCAATGATCTTATCCTTTGAACCATCTGCCGCTGTAGCTGCAAGTAGTACGATACCGGAAACAAGCAGGGCTTGATTTTTAGGCAGCTTCGCATTGCTGATGTTTCGCAAACCCACTTCTTTGTCATCCTGGGTTTCCCACATCTTAATAGTTTTCGAATTGACAGGCTTTATGGAATAAACCATTGTATCTGCCAGACGCAATTCGCCTTTAACAAGTGATTCTTTAATAGAAGCGGGCAATTCGGCAAAAAACTTTTCCATTTCAGCCCGTGAACCTTTACTGGGCGCACCGGTGCTTGCCAGTTTATTAATTGTACGCTGCCGTTTTACCGGATTCATTCTTCGCAGTTCGCCGATAAGCTCATCTCCATCAGGGCCATCAATTCCTAATAGTGCGCCCTGATTGTTATATTCTTCAATTGCAGCCAGGCCATCAAGTCCTAACATAATAGTATGTTTTTAAAGTTTATAATAAGGTGGATTAAAGAATGTAATCAGATACATCTGAAAGCTCTGCCAGAGGCCCTTGCATACCAGGGAGTGCATCATCCGCAGAACCTATACCGGTGCCGTTCATTTGAAGCCGGTTTAAAGCACTGTTTTCGATTTGTTCTTCAACATTGCTGAGTGCTTCTAATCCTGCAATCTCATTGGCATAGTTGAAATACTGGAGATTACCAATACCTGCCACTGAAGCTGTTTTCTTCTTTATTATCTTATCGAGATATAGCTTTTGACTAAAGGAGTTTTTAAATGCCATCACCCGGTCTTTTACTCCATCCATACCTTGTTCTTCGACACCACTTACAGAGGAAGTTTGAAATCCATTTGCAGCCATCATTCCAATACCGAGCAAACTCAATAGCCGGCTACCTTTGAAATGACCAAGCGCTGTTACTCCGGCACCAATCGCCAGGCTTGGTTTACCGATTGCGGACCCCGCAAAACCACCAGCTATCACTGCCACCAGCAGATCTTTACCGGTTTCAATCAGCGTATTTTTAATATTGCCTTTTGTTTCCAGCTTACTGGTCATAGCAAGAATCTGAGCGCGCTCTGCCTTTTTTGCATATTTATTTTTTGCCATAGGACATTTTTATATTGTTATCTCAATTATTACAGAAGACTTATTGCCTTCTTTTTGCCACCTTTCTTTTTTCCTCCATTCTTTTTCTTAGGCGATTTTCTTTTCCTGGGAGTTCCTGCAAGTGGCCCATTAACAGGCTTATGCGTAGGTTTAAGTAATTTCATCCCAATAGCAATGGCCGCAATTCCACCGACACCGATCACTGTGGGTAACAACCACTTTTTATTTTTCTTCCAAAAACCATCTTTTGTAGCTGATGATGCATCGGTCAATGTAGTATTGGTTGAGGTAGCATTCATGGTTGTGGCAGACGTAACCGGTAAACTCGCACTGCTTTCCGGGTCAGTATCTACAAGAGCAGCTGAACTTGTACTTTCTGGTAAAACCTGGGCAGCGCTTGCGCCCTCAGCATAATCAGGCGCAGCAGGTAGATATGCCGGTGAAGATGTGGCAGGGACGGTTGCAGCAGGCAACAAGGTGTTGGTATTGCTCGCTGGGGGAATGTCTGTTATTTCCTTATTGGCCGCCGCGGCTTCACCTTCTGAAAAATCCTCAGCACCTTTTTGATTACCACCAAAAATGTTTCCGATGCTTGATAAAATTTTGGCGATAGCCGCTACTGCGCCAGATGCTGCTGCAACAGCGGCACTTGTGGCTATACCTAATTCACCCAAACCTTCAAATCCTTCCATTCCTCGCACATTCTCGTCATAATAAATATCAGGTCCAAGTAATTGAGATAATGGTGTGTTAGTGTCCATATATAAAACAGATGCGTCACTACCAAGAAACCCCAAACCACTTACTGCTACTTCATTATTTTTATTACCCTTACCTTTTAATATGGCTTTCTTCAGATTATTAATATTACCACCGGCAGTTGTAAAAATGTTTTCCAGCTTCTCCCTGGTCTTAACCAGCTTCTGGAACTTGTCTGCAAGTATGCCACGCTTTGTGGCTTCTTCTGGTGTCAGGTAGGCATACTTAATCCTGCTGGCAACCTTAAAAAGATTAAGTTTCATGGCAGCAAGGAAGCCATTTCGCAATAGAACTGTAGCCGGGTTAATCTTATTAATCTTGCTTATTACTTTTTTAAAAAAGCCTTTCTTTTTCCCCTTTGCTTTACCCAGTTCGCCAATGCTGAACGTCCCATCAAAAACCAGGTCATTACCCCGGTCGCCAAAACTGCTTCCCTGTAAACCATCTAAATATTGTAAGTCCATAGTAATATCTTTTTTTTCACTGTAAGGAACTTCGTAATCAAATTGATCAGTTACACAATCAATTGTAATAAACCGCCCACCATCTGGTACCACGGGATAAATGTGTTGAAAATGGTCCCGTTTGTATTTTGTTATTCGCAGTTTGTGTGGTATACGTAGGTTTGTAAGAATGCTGCTGATAAAAGTGCTATAGCAATCGCAGTCAACGCCTGTTTTCCTGTCCCTCCATGTTCTGCGCGGGCTACGGATCTGTTCAAAACCGTCATCATCTTTTTTGTATGCTACATTGTCGTATACAAAGTGCCAAATATTACTGCATGTTTCGTGTAGCGTTTTACCTGCCAGTTTTTGAGCGATACCTTTTGTTTGAGCCAGTGTTTTACCAACCACTTTATGAATAAACGCAATCGTGTCTTCCAGCGTAGCGTTTTCTTTTACGGTCTTGTCTTTATTCAGAGCTTCAGGAAACAGATAATCATATTCCCGCCCTTGTTTGATATTCCTTTTATACGCGGCTTCCATGATTTACTTTTTGAGCATTATTTCTTTCTTTTCCTCGTAGGGAATTTTCGACCAGCCCAAATCAATGGTGGTTATAATCTGGACTATAAGTGTTATGCTTTCTTTATTATTCAGTGCTTTTATAACATCATATGCCACAGATAAAAAACTCAAAGTCCCAATCTCCACCAACATGTTATCAATTACAACTTGCCCATAAGCAGGAATTTCTATATCCTTATTAATTACCTGACTACTTCCCAGCGTTGTGTCTTTATGGCTTATTTTTATATAAGGAAATTTTACTTTAAAATTGGCCGCTGTAGGGTTTTTAAGGATTGCATTTACTTTAATTGTTAACCCCGTCAGACTAATAGAATGAATGGATGCGCTGGGTATTACTTCTAGTTGAACCGAAGCTCTTTTCATTCTTGAGAAGTAACTAATTAGTGCAATAATACCAGCACCAACAGCGGTACCCAATACAATTTTATTCAGCGATGCCATTGTTTGATTTTTTTTATTTCCGCTTACGGAATGGCTTACCTGCATCCTGTTTTTGTTCAAGCTTTTTCTTTCGCTCCAGGTACTCGCCGGCCAACTTAAAACCTAACCAAATAAAGCCGCCAACACCTGCTTTTAAAGCATACTCCAAAAGACCGGTAACATCAATATTGGCAAGCAGAATTGTTCCTGGTAGAAATACATTATTGATTGCACCCTGATAGGCGGTGGTTTCAGTCCTCATAATATTGGATTTTACTATTAGCAATTTTATTCACGGTCATCTATACCGTCCGGCGTGCCCAGTTTTGCAAGTATGGTTTTGATTTGCTGAATTGAATAAAAGTACCCGTTCCTATCGCCGATGTCTTTTTCAAAAGGCTTCAGCCATCTTTTAAAAGTTAGTTTACTGACACAGTATAAACCAGCGAGTTCTTTCAATGTGTACGGCCTTATGGGTATTGCATGTTCCTTTTTTCTCTGGCTCATATAAGCTTTTTAGAGACTAAAATATATTTAAGTGCTACCTGGCCGAGAAGGCTTATTAAGTCGTATTGCCGGAGATAGAAAAGACGTTCATGTATTTTTAATAAAACCGAAGATGTTGGCTGGTTTATAAAATCCCAATATCCCTTTGCCAAAAAAGTAATTCCTTCTAAATAATGGGCGGGCACATCCCGATTCTTTGTTATTAATATGTGTAACTCATCCGTGGATGCATACCCATCTTTAAAATCTGGATTTAGCCAAATTATAGGAGGGTCAATAATATATGGATTAGTAATAGAGAGTGTTCTATTAATTAAAAGTACTTTTTCACAGAAGGTAGTAAAAGATACTTGTATGTCAGGATTACTGAGCAGATATCGTCTAATATAAGACTGACAAATCCTTACTCTACTTTTCGAAATTTTTTCAAAAGGCCAGAGTGCAATAAGAGCAAAGTTCCAGGCTGCTGCTATATAGACATCTGTAGTAAGTTTCTGAAAACGATTTTTGAGTTGGATAATCTTAGTCATGTTGCTGTCTTTGTAGATCAAATATCCGACAGCCAGGAAGACCAGGTTATCGATTATATACACTTTTGCGCGAATGCAATCGATATTTTACGATAATGTTCAATTTTGTATAATTTGGTTCAATTTGTATCGGTTATTCTATGCAGTTACCTAACTTTTACGGATATGTTGGAATCAATTCAGAATTATATCAAAACATTCGATTTGCTTTAAAAAATCATTTAGTTCTCCTTAGAAAGCCCTGAAAACATTCAAAATACCAATAATGCGTCGCCGAACTTCTGGTGTTTGATATTAAAAACACGCTGTTTTCTGAAAATATTACCAAAATTTGTTTTTTTTAACTATTTGAATGCAGGTTAATGCAACATTTTTCTCTAATTTATAATCAGATATTTAATCAGACCCCAACGGTAAGCAACTCAACTCCAGCAACTCAGTTATAACGGGAAAACCTATCCCGGCTAAGGGAAATGTGCATAAACCTTATTTCACTGACACGTAAATGGCAGGACTTATACTTATTGCGAACTTAAACCCGAACCGATGACTCCCTTGGTTAAACAAATCAAACCGTACAAACACAAAGAGCTAGCAGATCTGTATGGCGTATCAAAACAAACATTTGCCAAATGGCTTATTCCTTTTAAGGTTAAGATTGGCGAACGAAAAGGTCATTTTTATTCTGTTGAACAGGTGAAAACTATTTTCACATTTTTGGGCATCCCGTCTAATTTGGATGATATTAAATAAGCCGGAGAACCTGGACTACTTCACATTAATACCTATAAAAAGCACAAGGGCTAAAAGCACTAGATGAATGAATAATTTTAAGAAGTAATAAAAGGTTGCTTCTTAAAAGGCTTTTGTTTCTTCTGATATATGATAATCAATCTAAAGAGATTGATACAGAATTGTTATGTATTTACACTTAGCTATACTGTAATATGTACATGTTGCACTAAAAGATAAACCTTATTGTGTCTATGCAATAGCATTTTTATCTTGGCGTTTATTTATAATCGATACCAAGCCCTTAAACGCCAATATTATGAAACCGATCGCTTTGCTTGCAGGAATGCTATCCTGCATAACTTCATTCAGCCAGTCCAATGAACCTATTGCTGTAACTACCCAAAGTATTACAATTCCTGGTGGCTTAGCTGTTGCCAACTGGAAAAATGACCACCCAAAGGAAAATTTTAAATATCCAAAGCTGGTTTATGGATTTGCTGCCGGAGACGAAATTATCATCGATTTTACAACGGATAATAAAAAAGGAACCCAAATAATAGAGGTAATGGAATATGGCAGTAATTCAATTGTCTATTCCAATAATCAGTTTCAAACATTGGATGGAGTTAGAATAAAAGTTACCAAGTCTAATGTTTATAAATTTGAATTTGCTACTAATCACATGTTCGACCGGCAGTGCAAGGTGAGCCTCAAACGTATTCCTGCCGCAGATTCTACCAAAAACTTTAACTGTAATGTAGCCTGGAAAACTATTTCTGATACCACTTTTACAATTGTAGAAGAAAAAAGAAAAGTATCAAGTAAATATGAACCGGTAACCCTACAAGCACCCATCGATATGTTTGTTAATAGTGGTAGTAACGCTACTTTATTGGGAGGTAAATCAAGAATTGATATCCCTATCATGCTCCCGGAAAATACCATTTCCTGGTATTATAGTTTTGCCGCAACCCGAAATAAAAGCGCAGTGCAGGCTACGAAATCGACTATGAAATTATTCAGCGATTTAACGCGAGTAATTGACCAGACTGGTAGCTTGGCATTTGGAATAAACGCACTTACCCAACCACCAGGTGCAGATTATTGTGACATTTATTTGCTAGACGCTGCTAACAGAGCGTCCTTTCTGAATAAGGAAGATGGTAAATGGCGATATGCTAGTGAAGGATCTCGGTCAAACCTGATGTCAGGAATTGTACAGGTACGTAACTGCTGTACAAGCAATAATTTTTTCTTGGGTATCAAAAATCCTAATTCTACTTATGGAATAGCAGTAATGGTTGAGATTGTAGCCATCGTAGAAAAAGCAGAATATGAAACTGTCCAAGTTAAAAAGCCGACATCAGTTAATAAGAAAGTGGTTCCTGTATTTGGCACATAACTTTGTTTAATGAAATACTTTCCTAATAATAGAGGTTGTATCAAAAGTAAACGAAGGCCCTGAGAATCGCTTAAACGACTACCTGTCTCCATCAGGTACCCGAATAAAAAGAGGCTGTCTCTTACTGTTGAGACAGCCTCTATGACTTCAATATATTTTGTAAAATAATAATATTATTTATCCTTTTTTTCTAGTAATTCCATCATCCTCCTATTTAATTCCATTGTGCTTTCAATCAATTTAAGCATCATTTGGTTTTGTTCAGGGTTTGTCGTTTGACAGTTACTGGCATTCAGGGCAACAATTGCGTTAGGAGAGTTATTTCCGCTGTCAACTATACTACCAGGGGGAACCGATAACAGCATAATTGGGTCAATTTTTAAAACCTGCGATACCTGTTGAATAAAATCAATAGTTATTGAAGCCTCGCCTCGTTCATATCGGGTATATGTCGCCTCTTTCATTCCTAGTAAATCTGCAACCTCTAACGCCTTCATTTCACGTATTTTCCTATACAAAGAGATATTCCTACCGATTGTTTTATTCTCCAGAACCGTAAACTGGGTATTTTCATCCAAATGGTTCATATGTTGACTTGTTTTAGACTGATATAAACAGAGGTAAAACTAACGCAAAAATTGCCTACTTATCCAAAGAAATTCACACTTTAGCATTCTAATTAAGCAAAATGAAGCATAAACCTTATATCAAATTTATGTAACAAATTGTATTTTCGCGTTTCTTCATAAAATAATTGAAGCATTCGCTTAAAGTCTTGCTACCGAAATTACCACTTTTCAATGAACGCAAGCCTTGTAAGTAGAATGCCCACGCTTTGGGCGTGGGTACTCGCTTACTTGCGTTCAAGGGTGTGGTAACCCTCGGTAGCAGTAAGTAGAGGCCTGCGCCTAATTTTTTCCGCATTGGTTCTCTCCAAAGACTCCTTTTGAATTTGTTCATAAGCCAATTTGGCCTTCTAGTAATTACAAACAGTTAATTGACCCACTCTAACAGGTTACTACCGTTTACGGAGAGGTCCGTACCCTATGACCAAAGGAGAGTTTTGATTGCCCTCCCCGCCTGGACATGTCAGGCGGGGGTAGGGTTGGAATAACCTGCAATTGTCAATCTGGCTTGTAGTATCATTTATGCAGATTAATAAACATTAAAATATATACTTCATGAAAGAAAATTCATCTAACGAATTGGCTATCGCCATAAGGGATTCTATTCGTGAGAAAATTACACTATTAACTAACCTTGGCTTTGTATGGAAGGAAATCGCTGTGCTTACTGATCTTCCCAAAAGACTTATTAAAGAATTTGCCAAAGGCACTGACATTCCGTCTGTAGCAAATAGCCCACTTAAAGAAGAGGATTTAAAATGGCTGGAAAACCAAGTTGATGAAGCCATTAAACGATTGCGTAGTTGCGCTGAACAATTTGGCAATGAAATAATCCCAGAAAATGATTCAGAGCGAGTAACACGAAAAGGTCATACTGTAGATATACAAAGTATTTCATTCTATACAATAAAAGAAAAAAACGATATAGTAATCAAGCTGGAGGGAATAAAATTCTCCACATAGTCTTCCCTCTCTGACTAGTAGGCCATCATAACTATAGTTAGCTATCCATCCCTTTGAAAACACCTGGTTATCGCTCAATTAATTTTTACCCTAAAATTGATTGTATGCTCAAACCGGATATTCCATTCTCGTTTACCCGATTACACAAAAGATTACCGTTACATGATTCCAGTAGAATAGCTTATGCTAAATCAAAGTTCAACTGGATGTCTTGTGATTTTACCGAAGAGTTTTTTAATAATGCAGAACCATGCTTCTGTCTGAGAATTATTGATAAAATATTTAACACCATTTCTATCCATGAAGGACGCTTTGAGATTAATACTGTAGACAAATTAGTTGAACAGGTAGCCTGCGTGTATTTGGAAACAATGAAGCAGGAAAACGCAACGCTCCTTGTATCAGAAGAGTTTTTTTGTCAACAGTTTGTAATAAATTTTAAAGCGCGTTATATGGAAATTGATGATATAATAAGAAAGTTTTACCATGTATTCCATCGAAAGTTGAGAACTCATCATGTTGAAGACCCGGAGGACGTATTAGGAATGGCGCTAGATAGAATTGACGAAAAAATATCGCACCCGCTAGATGAAACTAAGTTTATTTCAGACTGGTTACTAAACGTTGTAACAATCTGCCAACACAATGGGGTGAGAATTGACCTGGCAAAATTCATGATTCATTGACTTCTATCGGCCATACTCACAAATAAAGTGTGCTTATGCGTAATGTTTCAAAATTGAACGCCGAAAGCGTAATGAAACGCTATTGCTTATTCTGTAACAAAGAATTTGATGGGCGGCCAGATAAAAAATTCTGTCACTATAACTGTCGAAATAGTTACAACAATAAAAATCTGAAAAGACAGGTGAAGCATAAAAACTAAACCTTATCACTTATTCCTATTAACACAAACCTTAATTATATGACAACATCCCCTTTGGCTACAATAAAAGTAGCATTCGCTGATGATCACACTATGATACGTGAATGTTTATATAACTGCCTTACCCTTTGGGGTTATTCGGTTATAATACAAGCATGTAATGGTAAGAATTTACTAGATCAGATATCAGATGAAAACATGCCAGATATATGCATTCTTGACATTAATATGCCGGAGCTTGATGGATATGAAACCATTAAAATACTCAGTAAATCATGGCCACAAATTAAGATCATGGTATTTTCTATGAGCATTATCAAAGGGAGAAATGATAAAGTTGCCGGCGCTCATGCTGTAGTTTCTAAAGCAGATGGCGTAAGTGAAATCAAAGCCACCCTTGTGT
This sequence comes from Niastella sp. OAS944, assembly GCA_024809215.1. GTDB lineage: Bacteria > Bacteroidota > Bacteroidia > Chitinophagales > Chitinophagaceae > Niastella. The sequence continues at coordinate 403,669 of JANUBW010000002.1, forward strand.
CTCTTACGGAACTGAAAGCTGTTTTGCAATAACAATTCGAAATAATCAATCTTGCCCTATGAATTTTATAATTTATATAACGATTGTAACATTATTATGCTCGTGTAATAAGAGTATTGAAAATAACAAGTCAGAGACAAGAAGTAATCAAGATATCCCTGCTTTTTTGGCTAGCATGGCTAAAAACTATTCAGGCGAGATAAATGCCACTTCCGATCGTATCAATGACACATTGATTTTTCGTTTACAAGGCCCTCCAGCTATTATATGCCCGTTGGATGATTTTAAAAAAAAGTATATAGATCTTATTGCCCAGGGAATATGCAAAAATGTGTATTTAGGTTTTACCGGTGATTACTCTGTTGAATGGTTACATATGCCGAATGGTCGTCTTGTCAGCCCGGCAAATCTCGGCAATCTATATTTTTATATCTATTCTGATTTTTACCAGCTTGAACGGGATTCTTTTTATTCCATAATCAATATAAGAGTTTTATACAACCTCACTGAACCGCCATTTAAATAATACAGGCACTCTACTAACCCATAAGTATAACACATCTTTGCTGATGAGGTCCATTTTTTTAGTAGAAAACTCCCACCGATTTCAATCGGTGGGCATATTTAAAATCATACCGTCTTTTAATTTATACTAGGGCAGCATTTATTTTCCTTTCAATTCAAAATTAATATGGTAAAATCGAAATCTGTAAAAGCGTCTGTTAACTACATCGGTGAAAGAATAGAAGCAAGGATTCCACTAAAGAATGAAAAGGATGTTGTATATATAGGAGAGCGTTTGGTGTGGCTTATTGACAAATACAAAATGGAGTTATTTGAGAATGCCAGTAAGCTGGAAACAGAAGCGATTTTAAAGGAGGCGTTCGATGTATTAAAGAAGCTTGACGTTAAAATAAACGACTTTGATGAATTGATGACAGGTATCGCTATGACAATAGCTTTCGCCATTAAAAATTTTGAAGGAAAGTTGAAAGTGGCCGAAACGTTTTTTGCCATTGAGTTTCTCAGAATGATGCATCTTCGTTGTATAATTGAAACAACCTGTATGATGCACCATATAGAGCATTTCACTGTTACTCTAAAGAATGCCGGAATAGGTGTTTCGGAAATTTCCAAGATCATTGAAAAATCAATGGAGTACGCAGAAACAAAGGTGACTTATGATGGTAATAACGATAGTTATCTGGATGATTGTGTACAAGAAATGGTTCGGTTGTGTCAGACGTTGGGTAAGCCCATTTCACAGAATCGGCTAATGCCACCATTAAAAAGAAGAAAGAGAAATAGTACCTAAGCAAATGCTATGGGGTAGTAAGCCCCTATATCAAATTAAAAAGCAGCTATAATGTCCTGCCAGGACGAACCTTCAGGCATTTTGGTATCAATATGTCTCGCAGGTATTACCATAGCAGAGCATCGTAATAAACCAAATACAAATAGCCAAACTCGGTTTGGACCAGAAATATTCTTTCCACTGGATAATTATTAACCAGAAATAGCCCATTATACGCACCAGGGCGTTAGTAGGTGTGGCCCACTGATATCTATCGGTGGGCTTTTGAATAGGTACCTCATTATAAGTATGCTAAGATGCCTACTGAAAGGGACCAGTGGTTTAATGGTTTATATATTTCTTTGTGGGTAAATAGGAAATCTCTCCAACTAAAGCGGGTAATCGTATTCAGTACATGGTAGGATTAAAAACGGCAAAACGATGCCAAAGGACGAATAGCAAAGGAGCTCTTATGATTGGCAAAAGCAGCTTATAAAATGAGAAAGTTTATATAGTTTTAATAATATCGTCATTATTCCTAAAAGCATCTAATTGACATACCGATTTGCTAAAAGGGGTACCATAAATTGAGGCCAATTTCACCCGATATTCATATAGGTCATTCGAAGATTTAGCCAGGTCAATCGCTGTTTTGATTATCTTCCTCACATCATCATGACATTCTTCAGTTAAAAGTTGAAAGTGTTTATATCTCCTTATTCCAGGCCATATATATTCATTTATTCCGTCTAGGGTTGAATAGATTTCTTTAGGTAAGCTTCCGTAAATATCCCGAACAGTATAGGCGGCAAATAACATGGGTCGACTTTTAGAATTCATATCCCAGCCATTTAACCTCCTCCACTGTCGATAAATCTCTTCAGGAAATGTTAACTGCCACTCTCTCTGTTTTGCGTTGAAAAATTTTTTAAACTTTAAGTGGGCTTCAAGTAGTTCTTTCCAAGAAGTTTCATCGCCATTTAAAAGCCGGAATTTTTCATTAGCGCGGTCTAATTGATAGTCCGAATACTGTTTTAAAACCTCTTCTTCTGCACCCTTAATTAGTAAACTCGGTAATGAATACCTGTCATCAACTTTACCAGTCTGATTCGTGTCTATTATTGGCTGGATCTTTTTTTTCTTTGCCATTGTTTTTAATAATTAAATATATTTTTTAAATATCTAGCATGCTCTTTCACAGGTTGTAGGTTTTCCCACGGATTTCTTAGCTTTCCCAATAAAACCTCCATTTCATTTTTTGGATTAAAACTGTTTGCCAGTGCCCATGCCCATCTATGTGTTTTTCCAAGATCAAAGGCATTAAATACATATGCAAAACTTGGATGTACATGGTTGTCTGTTGTGAACTTTTCTACAAAAGCAGGATTATTATTCAAATAAGGTTTTAGAAATTTTGTTTTCTCTTTTGAAAAGAGATATTCTCTTGCAAAACTGTCAGCTTCATCTTCCTTTGCCTTAACAGATAATTCATTTTCGTCGTCATCTGATAAATGATAGCCATTCACTTTAATCTCTTCCCAATCAAACAATACGTGAAACAGCTCATGGATTAAGGCAAAAAATAGAGTAGGATAAAAACCTCTGTAATTGGTTAGGACCACACAAGGTTTATCATAAACAGCGAAGGTTGCACCACGTAAATGTAAGGCAGGAAGGGCCTCTTGATAAATTACCGTTACTCCCATCTTAAATAAATCTTTTATTACAGAAGGCAATCCAAATTCAATATTTGTACAATGCCATCTTATCTTAGGGAAATACTCGACTAATTCTTTCCTATCATAGTCATGTTCATTATGAATCTCCTCGAATGTTTCCTTTGCGAAAGCAATCCACTGAGAACGGTTATTTTCAGTTTTAGGCTTACGTTTTCCGGCAGAAAAAGCTACGTCACCTGATGGCTTTTGATAGTCTAAAATGCTCCTTAAGCCCAAGGCTTTAGTTAGTTTTGTGTTTATCTCATTGAAATCTGTTATGCTTTTTATGAATTTAGCTTTTTTTAAAGCAGCTAGATCAAAGTTCTCTTTAATAAATTTAATTTCTTCAGGAGAAATTATGGATTGCTCTGGAAAATTCTTTTCCAATGTGTTGATATAAAGTCTTGCTACTTCAGAAGTAGATAACTGCAGAAAATTGGCAATCTTTATCAGATTCGTAAAGTCGGCAATTTTTTTAGTGCCATGTATAATGTTAATCATTGCACGATAGTCAATATCCAATATTTCCGAAGCGGTAGTGGTTGAAATTTTTAACTCTGTTAACCGTTTCTCAAATACGTCTTTTAGGGTATCTGGACTAAATAGATCAAGAATTAGGTTATCTATATTAAAATCATTCTTCATAACAATATTATCGCAAAGATGCAATGCGTAAATTTATTTAAAATTTTATGAAAATCACTCATTTATTACAAAAAAATAGCAAAGTTGCAATGCGTGTGGAAATTTGAGCGTCCTTATAATCCTAAATCGTAATGCTTTGATTATCAATATAAACCTACTTCTTGACTTGTAAGGAGTTTTCCATTTTTCTAATTTCTCGCCAATTACCATTAAGGTCAAGTGCTTTAAAGCGCTGAATATCAAACCTAAAATGGGATTATCTTGTGAATAATTATTATACTATGTCACTTCTCTTATTTTTACTTTTAGAAAAAAGTAGCAAGGTATTATGAAACACTACACCGTAGTAGCAGCGATAATTAAACATGAAGATAGGTTCCTATGTATGCAACGGAATTCCAGTAAACATGCTTACCTATCTTATAAATATGAATTTCCAGGTGGCAAGGTTGAACCTGGCGAGTCTAATGAAGCTGCCTTGGTAAGAGAAATTAAAGAAGAGCTTGATTTAGATATTTCACTGGAGAAGCAATATTTAACTGTTGAGCATGAATACCCGGATTTTAAATTGACAATGCATAGCTTCTTATGTAATTCTGCTACAACTGAATTCAACCTCAAAGAACATGTCGCCTTTCAATGGCTTAATAAAACCGAATTAAAATCACTTGATTGGGCGGCTGCGGACATTCCTATCGTTGATAAATTAATGACAGCCTAACTGCCTTGAATGAATTTATTTTATAATGATTTAGCAGAAAGTATTAAAACGGGCTTTCTGGATCAACATATCCCTTGTAAAAAGGAGCATCTACCACAATTGCTTGTTAATGCCGATGGAAAAAAGGTTTTAACAACCATACTTAAAGAATTAAGTGAGTGCCAAGAATTTTGGTTTTCTGTCGCCTTTGTAACCAAAGGAGGCGTGGCAACCATCATAAATACGCTTAAAGAGCTTGAAGCACGAGGAATTACGGGCAAAATATTAGCTTCCCAATATCAATACTTTACCGAACCAGAAGCATTAAAAACGCTTTTGCAACTTACCAATATTCAATTGAAGATGGCCGTAATAGGTGATTTTCATGCCAAGGGGTATCTTTTCAAAAAGAAAGACGGCTATAGTCTTATAATTGGCAGCAGCAACCTTACCGATAAAGCTTTGAGTGTAAACAAAGAATTGAATATAAAAATTTCCGCTACTGAAAATAGTGACATTATACACAATGCACTGGTTGAATTTAATAGAGAATTTAAGAATGCGCAATTAGTTAACGCCAAATTTATTCAAGATTATGAAATCAAATATAAAGAACAAAAGACCCGCAGGAACAATCATACTGTTGCACACGAGACCATGCAATTGTTGGGTATAAAGCCCAATAAGATGCAGACAGAAGCCTTAGCCAATTTAAAACTGCTGAGAGCGCAAAATAAAGAAAAAGCATTACTTATCTCGGCTACAGCAACAGGAAAAACATATTTGTCGGCATTTGATGTTAAGGAGACTTGCGCTAAAAGATGCTTGTTCATTGTGCATAGAGCGAACATCGCAGAAGCTGCTATGGAAAGCTTTATACGAATATTCGGTAACACGAAAACAATGGGCATGTTTTCTGGAGAAAGAAAAGAAACAACTGCCGATTTCCTGTTCTGCACGGTTCAAACAATATCTAAAGAAACCAACTTACTTGAGTTTAATAAAGACGCTTTTGATTATATAATCATTGATGAAACGCATCGCTCAGGTGCAGAATCGTATCAGAAAATTTTAAATTATTTCAAGCCTAAGTTTTTATTGGGTATGACGGCTACTCCTGAGAGAACCGATGGCTTTGACATATTTAAGCAATTCAATCACGACATTGCCTATGAAATTCGATTACAAAGAGCGCTAGAGGAAGATATGTTGTGTTCTTTTCATTACTATGGCATTACCGATGTTATAGTTGAGGAAAGATCATTAAAAGAGGATGTGGCTTTCGACTTATTGGTATCTGATGAGCGCGTGAATAAAGTTATTGAAAAAGCGATCCTTTATGGCTGCGATAATGGATGCGTTAGAGGGTTAATATTCTGCAGCTCCATTAAAGAAAGCAAAGCATTATCCGAAGCATTCAATAAAAAGGGCTACAGAACCGTTGCATTAAGCGGAGAAGACAGCGAAGAAAAAAGAGCAGCGGCTATTACACGTCTAGAAAGTAATAATGAAAGTGAAAAATTAGATTATATATTTACTGTAGATATCTTTAATGAAGGCATTGATATTCCTAAAGTAAATCAAATAATCCTCCTCCGCCCTACTGTATCAGCCATCATTTTCGTACAGCAATTAGGGAGAGGATTACGTAAAGCAGATGACAAGGCTTATTTAACCGTCATTGATTTTATTGGAAATTATAGCAATAACTATATGGTTCCAATCGCCTTGTTTGGTGACACTACGTACAATAAAGATACCCTTCGGAAATTAATGAAAGGAGGCAGCAGTTTAATTCCAGGCGCCTCAACAGTTAATTTTGATAAAATAGCTCGCGAAAGAATTTTTAAAGCTATAGATACGGCCAATTTAAGCTTAAGAAGAGATCTTATCAAAGACTATCATTTATTGAAATATAAAATTGGTAAGATACCGATGATGGTAGATTTTATCGAACATGGATCACGCGATCCGTTTCAGTATGTAGACTATTCCAAGTCTTACTTCAATTTTATTTCGGAACAGGAGAATAGCTTATTAGGCAAGTTATCATTATTGGAAATAAAATTGATAGAACTTATTTCTTTAAATATTGCTGACGCAAAGCGAATTGAAGAAGTTATTCTTTTAAAAGAAATCATCACCAATGGGTCAGTAAGAACATCTACATTCAAAGAAATATTCTTTAATAAATACGGCGTTCAGGTTAGTGACGCCACAATAGCTTCCTGTATTACTAATATCAATTTCGAATTTGTTAACACACCCCAGAAAGTTGTTTATGTAGAGAATGACATATTCCGCTTTCACGATCAGATTTTAGCGCTGTTAAAGAATGACTGTTTTAGTCGATTCCTTAACGATGCCTTAGATTATGCGCAGATCCAATACGATCAGCATTTTGATAAAAAGAAATACATTGATGGGTTTATCCTATATCATAAATATTCGAGAAAAGACGTTTGTAGAATTTTAAATTACGAGAAGGATGAGCATACAACAATGTATGGCTATAAAATCAAGAATGACGCCTGTCCCATTTTCGTAAACTACCACAAGGAAGAAGATATAGTAAGTACCACCAAATATGAAGATGGCTTTATAAATAACTATGAATTCCGATGGATGTCTAGGTCTCGTAGGACATTAGAAAGTAAAGAAATCATCCAAATTCAAAATTACAAAGATGGCTTACGACTGTCTCTCTTTGTTAAAAAGGGCAACGACGAGGGATCAGATTTTTATTATATGGGCGAAGTAACTCCAATGAATTTTTCCCAAAGCACAATACTTGATGACAAAGGACAATCAGTACCCATTGTTCAGGTTATATTTTCGATGAACCACCCTGTTGAGGGAGCTATTTATGAGTATTTAGTCAATCCGTTTTAGATAAATGTATATATACGCCGTATAAAAATGTTTGCTATAGCCATTAGTTAATCAAAAATTAAAAAATGTCACGAGAAGAACTAGAATTAGGTTTGCCTGAAATTGGAAATAAGCTATTTGTAGAAAAGGACGGCCTTGATTATGATTATGCATCAATTAATAGAACAAGGGGATTAAATAATCATCATTCAGAATTTTTAATAATTGAGGGGTATAGAGAATCAACAAAAGATTTGTTAACAAATTTAATGAACGATAAAGATATAGATTGGCTGAAGATTGACAGTAAAATTTATCCAATTCTATTTCTTTTTAGGCATTATCTCGAAGCTATTCTTAAAAGTACTATTCGTTATTATAATATTTTGAATAATAATTCATATTCTGATGAAGTTGGGTACGTAAGTACTCATTCTTTGCTTAATCTTTGGAATGAACTGAAGCCATTTTTGGAAAAAAACATTGAATACTACGAAGGGAATAGCAGGCAGGAGTACTTAAATACAAACAAAGCTGTTGAATCGGTTATTACTGAAATAGAAAATTTAGACAAAAGCTCTTTTGGATTTAGATATCCCTTCGTTGGAGCAAAAAAAATAAACGACCCAGTTAAATATTCTACGCCTTCATTTACTATTGACTTAAGCAATCTAAAGGAAATTATAATTAAAATGACGAACTATTTTGAAGGTGTTCATGATGAAGCCATACGTTTTCTAGATGAAAAACAAAGCAATGACTATTATAACGACCTGTAGAAAGACTGACGAACGTTCAAGGTGTATACACTAAAATTTATTTAATTGGCATCCAAAATAGTAATAGTAGTTTAAATTAATATTAAAAGCCATTGCAAAACTACATAGAACTTAATAGAACATTCTATCAACTACCGTCTGATTATGGTCAAGGTGCTAAAACTGACGATATTGATATAAAGGAACGCCTCGATTTCCGTATAGGAAATACGATAGCTTGGGATGGTTTACTAAAAGAATACAGGGTCATTCTGTTAGCCGAAGCCGGTGCTGGAAAAACCCAGGAAATCCGTCACATAACGCAGAAATTAATAGCTGACAGTAAATTTGCCTTTTTCTTACGCCTTGAACACATCACCGCCGATTTTGATACAGCATTTGAAGAAGGTTCATTTCAGGAATTTAAAAATTGGCTCCACTCAAATGAGGAGGGCTGGATTTTTCTTGATTCAGTTGATGAAGCACGGCTAAAAAACATTAAAGATTTTGAGAGTGCAATCAAAAAACTTTCTTCTCAAATTTCTCCTGCTTTACAACGTGCACATATTCTCATAACCTCAAGAGTAACTGCATGGAGACCTAATACCGATTTATCGACGTGCAATCTTCGATTTCCATTTTTACAACTAAATGAACAGGAAGTATCAGATAGTAATGACGGTATGCTAAAGTCTTCAGTAAAACGGCAAAGCATTACAAAAAAGCATAAAGAAGTAGAAACTGACAATATCCCAGGATTTAAAATATATTCTTTAACTGACTTATCGCGTGATCAAATTTGCCGTTTCGCAAGAGCTAAAAATATTATAGACGATATCAAATTTTTAGAAGAAATTGAAAGGCAAGATGCATGGGCGTTTACTACTCGGCCGCAAGACTTGGAGGAGATTATAGAATTTTGGACAGATCAAAAAAGGATCGGAACGCGTTTAGAGTTAATGAAGCATAGTGTTGCGAGAAGGATTAAAGAAAGAGACGAGGATAGAGCAGAGTCTAATCCACTTTCTTTAGAAAAAGCTCGAGAAGGAGTATTGTTACTTGCTGCGGCATGTACATTGCTTCACAAATCTACAATAAGAGTTCCTGATGGCGCAAATAACTCAAAGGGGATTGATGCGAAATCCATATTATCAGGCTGGAATGATAAAGAATGTCAAATCTTGTTAAGTCGTCCAATATTTGATGAGGCAATATATGGGTCTGTTCGTTTCCATCATAGATCGGTAAGAGAATATCTTACCGCCGAATGGCTGTTTGAATTACTTAAAAAAGCAGGATCTCGTCAGAAAATCGAGGATTTACTTTTTAGAAATCAATATGGGATGCAGGTAGTAATACCATCAATGAAACCAGTATTGTCTTGGTTGGTCTTGTTTGATGACAAGATCATGCAAAAAGTTTATAATATTGAGCCAGAAATAATTCTAGAAGGCGGAGATCCTAGTAAACTTCCTCTTGAAACAAGAAAAGATATACTTCAAACAATTTGCGAGAAAATTTCTTTAGGCACTTCTAGTAAGGAGATTGGAGACCATTCAGCAGTTCAACGCTTTGCGTCCGAAGAGCTTAGTGATGAAATCAAAAAGCTAATGTGCCGATTTAAAACCAACAATAACGTACTTTCATATTTGTTACGCATGATCTGGCAGGGACGCATAAAAGAAGCGCTTCCCGAATCAAAATCGCTTGCATTAAATCCCCTAACGGAAAAATATAATAGAACTGCAGCAATTAGGGCTACAAAAGAAATTGGCGCAAATGAAGATTTTTCTGATATTTTAAAATCTTTTGGTTCTGAAAAAAGCAAACACGATCGAAGAGTATTGGCCGAGATAATCGCTTTAATAGATTCTACCGAAGAAATGGTAACATGGATATTTGAAGCAATAGAAAATACTCAAGATAAGAAAAGGCATGAGCATGATGGCCTTAGTCAGACCCTTTTAAACTTTGTAGAGCGTTCAGAATTAGAGGTAATTCCTACATTAATAAAAGGTATAGATAAATTATTACAACAAAAACCTTTTATTGAAAGAAGATACTGCGAAATTTCTGAGAAGTTTGGTTGGTTAATGCCAATCGGTTTAAAAGCTGTCGAAAAGCTAATTATTAATCGACATCCATTTTCATTAAGCGAAGAAAGTCTTTTTATTTTTACTCTCTTTCCCGCTTTTCAAGATTATAGAGATTTTGAAAATAGTTTTATTAACCAAGATATTTCTATCTTGATTACAGAATGGAATGAATTAAATCACAGGCTATTCTGGAAAAGTATCGAAGAAACTAGAAAAGTCTTATATCAAAAAAACGAAGAGCCATTAATTAACTACTGGCAAATTTTTATTCGTGGCAGCTATTGGAAATTTAGCATAAAAGACATTAATACAATTATAAATGACATAACGATACGCGATTTTTTAGATGACAAACTCGTTGCATTATCGTTAGCATTTCAGCTTTATAAAGAAAATGACAGACCGAAGAAATACCTAGCTAAATTAAAAAAAGCTACATTAAATAATGAGGCATTAGAAAAAAGACTTAAAGAGCTTCTTCATCCTCCTGCACAATCTCCTGCAATGAAAAGATTGAGACAGCAGCAAGCTCAATGGGATCGACGTGATAACAAGCTTAGAAGAAGACAAGAAGAAGATCACATAAAATCTACAGAATGGCTTCGTGCAAATTATCAGGAACTACGAAATAATGGTTTGGAAAAAGGCCTTGTGTCTAATTCTCAGCGTTACGTATATGAACGAATGAGGGACTATAATGAAAATTCATCAAAGTGGACTAATGGTAATTGGCAATCTCTAATCAAAGAATATGGAGTGGAAGTAGCCACCGCATTTCACGACGGCTTACTAGCTTTCTGGCGAAATTATACTCCATATCTTCGTTCTGAAAAAGTCGAAAAAAACAAAATCCCATTTGCTGTATTATTTGGGTTATCAGGTTTGGAAGTCGAATCATTGGAAACGAAAGGCTGGCCGAGCAATTTAAACGATAAAGAAGCTGAATTAGCATGTCGCTATGCATTAGAAGAGCTAAATGATTTCCCTCACTGGTTTTCAAATTTATATAATAAGTTTCCAAGAATTGTAATTCAACTTCTCTTAAAAGAAATTGATTGGGAATTAAGCAATGATAAAAAGGAAGAGCCAAGTTATTATATAATAAGTAAGGTTAGCTGGAATTGTGAATGGATGTGGAATGACCTGGCCCCTAGTCTTTTTAAAAAAATGGAAAACGAATGTCTCAGTGGTGAAAAATTAGGACATGCACTGAAAATAATACAAGGAAGTTCAACTGTTTCTGAAAATGAACTGTGCGAGCTAGCAGCTAGAAAATGTAACACTCTAACTTCAATGGAGAATTTATCTTATTGGTATGCTACATGGATAGGGATTGATCCTGAAAACTCTATTAAGACTTTTGCTACTCATTTGGCAAATATCGACAATGTCGATCAAGAAAGCGCAAAAAATCTTGCGATGCAGGTACTTGTTAATTTGGTTGGAGATAGAAAATCGGAAACACGAACAAAAGAAAATTATAAAACCGCAAGTTATCTAAAGAGCCTTTATCTTCTAATGCACCAATATATAAAGGTTACAGAAGATTTAGATAGATTTGGAAAAGGAGCTTATTCTCCGACTTTACGCGATGATGCACAGGAGGCCCGAAGCAGATTGTTTGCGATGTTAAGAGAGATACCTGGTAAAGAATCTTATTTAGCTATGGTAGAACTTTCGAAGTCCCACCCAGTTATGGGGCATAGGGTTTGGATGATGAATGTAGCAAAAGAGCGCGCTGAGTTAGATGCAGATATCTCACCTTGGTCAATCGATAAATTTAATGAGTTTACCAAATCCTTAGAAAGCACGCCAGTTAATCCCCGTGAACTTTTTGATCTAGCAGTGCAACGCCTTTTAGATTTGAAGCATGATCTTGAAGATGGCGATACCAGTATCGCACCAATTTTACTTGATGTTACCGAAGAGACAAAAATCAGGAATTATGTTGGTGGATGGTGTCGCGATCGATCTCAAGGAAAATATTCAGTTCCTCAAGAAGAAGAGTTTTCTGATTCAAAAAGATCTGATATTCGCTTTTTGGGATCCGGTTTTGATTGCGCCATTCCAATAGAATTAAAACTTGCAGATAATAATTGGAGCGGTGCTAAATTGCAGGAAAGATTAGAAAATCAATTATGCGGTGATTATTTACGTGACAAACGTTCTCCATATGGAATCTTTTTACTTGTGTACAGAGGAGAAAAAGTTTCATGGGAGATTATTGGAGGAAATCGTAAAGCTGGATTCTCGGAATTAATTGAGGCTCTTCAGCAACATTGGCAGAAAATATCTATAAAATATCCAAACATAGAAGAAGTCAAAGTTATCGGTATTGACTTAACTAAGCGAATACAATTTACGGCCCCGAAAACTAAAGGTAAATAATCTTAACGTTTCCAGTAGACTCAACACTTCCTTTAAATATAATGATATTAACATGCATCCAGCTTAAATCCTCCATTTCGATGCTAGATAATTCACAATGTGGGGCATCAAACTGGAAGGCCAAAAAAATGTTATTGATTAATCTTTTATATTTGCCCCGACAGGTAAAAGCGTGAAAAAGCACGCCTAACTGGCACGCATTTGCGCTCTTTAAGGATCGGCGACACAAATTTGACACACGGAGGTTGTAAAATATTGAAAACCAGTGACTAGAGAATCCAGTCCTGGGCACCAAAAAAGAAAAGGCTTTAAGTCGTTGGACTTGAGGCCTTTTTAGTTTGCATTAAATTCCTTATATCACTATCAACAATTCAAATCCCTGATCCGGAATAATTTATACGGTTCGATTCCTAAATTAAAAGCACCAAACCCGTCTTTGCGATTTTTTTTCCCTTTTCTATGATTGGCCCCAGGCAAATTCACAATTGTTGAAGTTTCTATTTGCTAAGTCTTCCCGGCTTATTAGTACACTAAATACACCTTCGTCATTAAATCCGTTTTCACCAACCTGCAAAAGCAAAAGCTTGTCAGAGAAAGTAATTTGTTCTATTTGTTCTTGTCCATATTGGCAATGTGTATAAATGCCAAAAATTTTTGACTTGTCGCTGCCAGCAAAGGCGTCCCAAAGTTTTCCTTCTGAATTTGCATCTTCTGCTTCATATTCGTCTTCAACTTCTCGAAAACGGTCAGAAAAAGTTTCTTCATCCGAAAAAATATTGTCAATCAAAACGCCTAAAAAGAAATTGTCTTCATGCTCTCTAATTACTCTAACCAAACTGTTGTTTGTTACATCAGCATAAATCACTTTTCCGGTGTCATTCAAAATGTCGGCAAAGAAAATGAGTTGGCCGGTTTTAGGAAGAAGCTCGGTTTTGTCAAATGGTGACAACCTAGCCAGGTCAAGTTGTCCTGCGAATCGCAAGCCTTCAGGATGCTCAATGCCGTTGGGAAGGTCTATGACCGGTCCACCATATCGGGAATGTCCTAAAGGTATCTCTATATCAGTATGTTTAACGTATGAGTCTGGCATCCAGCTTTCTTTTTTCATTGAAGCAGGATAGTATTGTTTATTGTCCGCAGTAAAACTAATAATGTCAAATTTGTTATTCAAATTATTCATTCTCTTTCATCTTTAGGTGTTGGATTACGGGAGGCAACGGAGACGGCCTAATTCGTTGGCACGTAACCGAAATCAAATGTATTAATAAAATTTCATTTCTACCCTATTGCCCCGAATTGTAGGTTAGGCTGGTATTGTCGTTAGCAAAGGGCAGTGAAATGTAAAACAGGAGTGATACAGACTTGCCTCAGATAGATTTGTTATTTGCGTGCTGATCTATTTATTAACGGTTTAAGTTTAAAAACAAGTTCCAAATCCCCTATCTCCTGGTTCCGGGTAGAGCGGTTCGTTACCTCCAGTTGCGGGGGGTTATGGCGATATTTATACCAGAGCATATTCGTCAAAGTGTAGAACCAAACCCAGTGGGCGCAATTTATTCTATTCGTATTTAGGTTTTGTTAGTTTGATTCCATGTTCAAATAAAGCACACTTAGCGCCATTTTTAATATCTAAATCTTCATTGTCAACAAAGTGTTGAACTACTTGCATGTCCTTTTCATCACCAACAACAATAAGCACTTGAATAGCAGTTCGTATCAAGACTGAATTATTTTTAGCTAGTGATGATACTGAAATGTCACGAATCTTTTTTCTAAATTCGAAATCATCTGCACTTCATTCACCAATATATTTTTCGAGCATCTCCATGTCGCTAAACAACGTGCCATAGGGTTTCCATTGCAATCGACAGTTGTTGGCTGACGCTTTTCAAATACCGCCACAATGCCAAGCCGTCCAACGCGAGTCTTACATCAAGCCTTGGTTTTGGCTACAACAAAAGCAAATTTGGCTACAACCTCTTTTTTTATTTGAATCAATTTTACATCGACAAAACAAATAAAAAATGAAAATAGTTGTAACAGGTTCTTTAGGGAACATAAGTAAGCCATTAACACAGGAGTTGGTGCAAAAAGGTCATTCGGTAACTGTAATTAGCAGTAAAAAAGACAAACAAAAAGACATTGAAGCTTTGGGAGCTAAAGCTGCTATCGGAACTTTACAAGATGTTGATTTTCTTACCGAAACATTTACCGGTGCTGATGTAGTATATTTAATGGAACCGGGTGATGTTGGTGATTTTTTTGACCACAATCTTGATTTTGTGGCGTCCAAAACTGACATTGGTATTAAATTCAAGAAAGCTATTGAGCAATCGGGAGTGAAACGAATAGTACACCTTAGCAGTAATGGGGCACACACAGACAAAGACAATGGGATACTAGTTATTCATCATAATGTTGAAAAGATCTTACGACAGCTTCCAGAAGATGTAATTATCAAGTTTATTCGTGCTGCCAGCTTTTTTCAAAATGTATTTTATTACATACAAACAATTAAAGCACAGGATTCAATATTTGCTAATTACGAAGGAATAGAACCTGAACCCTGGGTTTCTACATTGGATATCGCAAATGTTATTGCAGAGGAAATGGAAAAGCCATTTGAAAAGAGAGAAATCCTTTATGTAGCCAGTGAAGAATTGACTGGTATTGAAGTTGCTCAACTGTTAGCCGAGGCTGTGGGTAAGCCTAAAATAAACTGGGTAGTAATTTCTGATGAACAGCTTTTAGAAAGCATGATTTCAATAGGAATGAAACCTGCATCAGCTAAACTTTATGTAGAAATGACTGCATGGAGACGTAATGGAAAAATGTTTGAGGATTATCATAAAAACAAACCTGCAGCGGCATTAGGGAAAAGGAAACTAAAAGATTTTATACAAGAAAATTTTGCAGCTGCGTATAATGCCCTTAAATAACTTTTCTCTTATGTTGATTAAAAAACAATAAAAATCTAAGGAGCCATATGTTTGCTGATTATCAAAAAAACAGGCCTAAAAAATTCGGGAAAGAAAATCAATGATTTTATAATTGATAATTTTATAGCTGTCTGAAATATAAAAGTAGATGTCAAATAATAAAATCATTAAAGTAAAAACGATAAGTCAATTCCATCAACTTTTTGATTTACCTAAGCCGGAACATCCCTTAATAAGTTTGGTGGATTATAGCTTAATTAAAATTACCCCGGAAAATGAAAACATAAGCTGGTCAATGAATTTCTATTCCGTTTCCATAAAAAGAGCATTAAATACAAAGTTCAAGTATGGGCAATAGGAATATGACTTTGACGAAGGCGTTATGTTTTTTATTGCACCAGGTCAGGTGCTCACTGTTACTATTGATACAGCGTCAGAACATTCAGGATGGATGTTGCTAATCCATCCTGATTTTCTTTGGAATACAGCACTTGCAAAATCAATTAAGCGTTACGATTATTTTGATTACTCCGTAAATGAAGCACTGTTTCTTTCTGACAAAGAAGAAAGTATAATCAACAATGTTGTACAGAATATTAAACGGGAATATCACTCTAATATTGACAAATTCAGTCAGAACATTATCATTTCCAATATTGAAACGTTGCTAAATTATGCAGAACGGTTTTATCAAAGACAGTTTATAACAAGAAAAATAAGTAATCATCAAATCTTAAACCGCCTGGAAGAATTTTTGGATGACTACTTTAATAGTGATGAAATATTGAAAACAGGATTGCCTACCGTTCAATTAGTAGCTGAAAAACTAAACGTTTCCAGTACTTATTTAACCAACCTGTTAAGGGTGATTAACGGGAAAAATACCCAACAGCATATTCATGACAAGCTAATTGAAAAAGCAAAGGAAAAACTGTCAACAACAAACTTAACGGTAGCTGAAATTGCTTATGAATTGGGTTTCGAGCATTCGCAATCTTTCAGCAAATTGTTTAAAGCTAAAACAACCCTTTCGCCCCTTCAATTCAGACAATCTTTTAATTAATCACCTATGATATATCAAGTAAAAGCAAAATTTAACTTCAATAAATCAAAACAATTCTATCAAGAATTAACGGATGGAACGATTGGGAACCAAAAACCTGAAGGATTGGAAATTGTGAACTCCATGAATAGAGCAAGAATTGATAGAAATGGGGATATCAATTGGACTGAATTATGCTATTGTCCAACTCCATTGCAACACGAAAGAGCAACGGTTTACGATGCTTATTTCACAAATATTCAAACGCAAATTATTCCTGACCATATCCCAATGACGGGAAGTTCTTTTATGGAAGCAATCTCAAATAAGTAGTCAAAGTCAATGTTTGGGAAAATCATTTATTCATTACCAAATTAAAATATTATGATACACCCAAGTTTAATATTATCGCTATTTGCTTCTTCTTCTGCTACTTTTCAGGATGGATATAAAATAAGCAACGACACAATTGAATTTCTTTACAGTGGCTCCGGTTCACTGAAAAACGTGTATGTCTCTGCCAATTTTAACAATTGGACTAAAGATAATGAAGCATGGAAAATGAAATATGATACAAATGCGAAGCGATGGAAACTTAATAAATCAATCAGTGCTATCCGGTCCTATGGTAGTTTCCTTGAATTCGGCTTTTTGGTAGAGGGAAAATTATTGGATGCTGACCGCTCTGCTAAAAATATTATTTACTGTGAAGGTTATGGATATAGGTATGTGATAAAATAGCTTAAAATTTCCTTAAGTAGCACACATGCCTATCTGCTTGTTCAAGACACAGGCAACATTCTTTTTTATAATACGGGTTTACAACAGGAATATCCGCAAATTAAAGCGTTGGGAGGTCTTGCCTACCAGTTTCTAAGCCATAGAGATGAAGTAGGACCTTCATTAGCAGAAATTAAAGAAGTATTCGGTTCAAAACTCTGCTGCCACAAACTTGAAGAAAGCTCTGTTAAAAGTATAGCAACTGTTGACTACCTATTCTACAAAAGGGAAACCCTACTCGGCAATATTGAGGTTATTCCAACACCCGGTCATACTGATGGCAGTGTATGCTTTCTTGTACATGCTGCTGATGGAAGAAAATATCTTTTCACAGGAGACACAATCTATGTGAGCAATGGTATTTGGGAATCACGGGTAAACGGATATGCCGGAGGCTCAAAATCAGAAATTAAGAATAGCCTTCTTCTTCTAAAAGATCTTGAACCTACAATAGTAATTTCAAGTGCCTCGATAGGCAATGTTCCATTCAAAGAAGTTTCAATAGAGGAATGGCGGTCTGCTGTAGATAATGTGCTTCAAACGGGTCTGTAAGGGTGGGAAAATAATTTAATACAATTGCCTGTAATAAAAACTGCTCTGCAGCATTGTATGCTTTTAATATTGTGATTATCTATGGTAAAAAGCGTCTCTATATATACCTCAATGGCTTTGACTATGGTTGGGACGTTAGTGTTATTCATATTGGCGGTTACGAACTACCTGAGATGGTGAAGAGCCGGCTAAACTTATAGCCGGCCCTCGTTAATCATCAAAGGATTTTTCCTGGAAAATACCTATTGAATGAATAGTTTTCGCGTAGTTACCATACCGCCGTTCCTGACCATCACTAAATATATTCCGTTCATGATGCCTTTTATAGAAACAGTTTGTGTTGTATTCACCAGTCGTACAGAACGCACCAATATACCTGTTTGATCATAGATTTGTACCGTTGCTCCAGGTTCCAGGTTGCCTACCTGTATTTTCAATATATCCACAGCAGGATTGGGGTATACATTAACATATCCCGCTACTCTGTTACCAATTAAAGTACTGTCGGCCATTCTTGCACCCGTGTCACAGCTGTTTAACCGATCGCCATGGTTCAGATGGTCCTGCACCGAGGCCGGTTCTATACAGATCACTTTACCATTGTGACAGAGCATTACCTTACTGCTGTCTTTACCGCATCTTACATCTGCTGCTTTTATCACAATGCCGGCCTGGGCAGAACAGTTGTTCACATCGCTTACCGCAACAGTATAGGTGCCGGCCGCAGCAACGGATACCGCCTTCGTAGTTTGTCCGTTACTCCATTGATAAGTATACGGCGAAGTACCGCCCGCAGGCATTGCACTGATGTTAAGGGAAGCAGGACCATAGCCCATATAAAGGGTATTCTTTGCATCCACAGCAGGATTCATGGCATACACATCCGGGATCGCTACTGACATACGCGGATTTACTGTAACTGTTGTTTTACAGCCGGCTTTATTGCCCCGGTTATCTATGACCGTCCAGTTGACCGTACTTACTCCTTCATTAAAGCTGCCGCTTGCATCAGGGCCCTGGCCGGTTCGACCGGTTGCGCCGCTAATGGAGTAACTAATATTTACGCTTCCCGAATTATCTGTGGCCGTCAGCAAGGGAATGCTGTATGTTCCACTGTCGGCATAACATTGTACCGGCATTACGGGACACGATGTAATTACAGGTGCGGTTGTATCCATATAGTTGGCAACACTAAACGAAGAGAATCCGGTAATGCCCGAAACGCTGGCCGAATATGGATTCGTTACCGTTCCCGCACCTGTTACGGTAGCTGTATATTGCTCCCAGGCCATACCGTTATAGCGTATAACGAAAACGGGTTGTGCAGGATCAAATGTTGAAGCCTGGTCGCCGGTAGTCCAGGTTAATGAAACCGTTGCATTGCTGCCACCAGCCACCTCTTCGGTTATATCCCATTGTTTGTTCACTACCCGGGTTGGGTCGGCAAGCGGGTGATCGAAGGTGTTTTTTACAGTTACAGAAAATTTATCTGCTATACCGCTGTTCTTCAGCGTTGCGCGGTTAGGGTTGCCCGCCGAAGTTCCAATTGGAAATACCACATCAGTTGATGCTACAGGCCTTATTATCTTTCCGCCCGGCGAAACCACAAAGAAATTTGGCAACACCGTAAAGTTGGCAACTGTTGTAATTTTAGAAGCGTCCAGTATACCGTTCGAACCAATAGTAAGATTCACTTTGCCGGAAGCAGCGGTAGTGGTGCTCACCGTTCTGAACTGGGTGCCAGTCTTCAGCATACCATTGATATTTAGCCGCACACTATTCCCAACGATGGTATCTTGTGGTATGAGACTGCTCAGTGTAGTGCTGTTGCTCATATCAAGGGTGCCATCGATATTATAAACATATACGCCGGCGGTTTTGTAGTTCATTGAAGTTGTGGAAGCGTGCAATGAAGCAGCGATAACAGTAACCCCCGGTAATATATTTACTGTAACGGAATCATCGTTGTTTAAGGTTGCAGCCGAATTGTTATACCATCCCTGTAAGGTGCCGGCCAAATTAAGATCGGTAGCTATATTGATGGCGCAGGTCTTTACCTGCTCCATGCAGGTGAGATTGGTGAACTGATATGTTCCGGCCCCTTTTATATTGCAAATGCTATTGAACACAGTATGGTCATCCAATTGCAGGCTTAACTTGTTCGCATTTGCATCGACGCCGCCAAAAACGCCATCATTGTAAATATCACCTTTCAGCCTGAATAATTGAGAGGTTCCATTCCCCTTTAATACACCACCGGTTTCAATGGTAAGGTTATTGTTGGCGCTTAAAGCCGTAAGCGTTACTATAGTACCCGATGAAATGGTAACATTGGTATTGGAAGGCGCTGTGCCCAATGGCTGATTTACCCATTCAGTACCGCTGTACTTTTGCCACACGGTATTACCGCCGGCTCCGCTAAAATTCCATGTTATGGATGGTGCCGTAGTATAACCTGAACCGGCATTGGATATGGTAACGCCGGTTACTTTGCCGTTGGTAACCACGGCTGTACCGGTGGCTGTTGTGCCACCCGATGGCGCTGCAGTAAACGTACAGGTGGGCGTACCGGTTAACCCTTCCACACTCCCTGTAACTGTAACCCCTGTAACACCACCTGAACTGAGGGTAACTGTTGTAGTAATCGAGTTGTTCACCGGTCCGTTGTTCACCGATCTGAAGTCATTGGTCAATGGCGCCGATGTGTTTACTTTTATCACAGTATCGGTAATGCAGGTAACGTAACCGCTCTTTTTCGCAACGAGCTTATAAAAATATGAAACACCTTTTGCCGGTACCGCATCAGTAAACTGAAATGCTGCGGTTGTATCGGTAGTGCTGGTAAATGATTTAACAGCAGAAAAATTTACACTGTCTGTGCTTCTGTGCAGCTCATAGGTTACACCATTTATGGGCCAGCAGATATTAAACAGAATGGTCGACAGCGAAGCAGACCTGTTCACCCTGAAATTGCTCAGCGAAATGGGTGCAGCAAAAGGCGCACACACCTCTGCCAATACTGTGCAAGGATCCCATGAACCGAACATATTACTGTTCACAAAATAAGGCGCTGCCTGCGCGTCATTGAATTCTTTTGTCCAGCTTAACCGTTTACTAAGGTCAACCAGGCCGCCGTTAAAATATCTTGTTTTGTATTCGGCGTATGTAATTAACGAAGTGTCGGTACCTGTTGACCATACCTGCCAGCGTTCGGGCTTTACTGTTGTACCCATTCTGCAATTCAGAAATACCACTTTTGTTTCTGAAGTATGCGGCGGTTCAGAATTGCCCCAGGGACGGCCTAATGTATACGTGGTTTGGCCATTATTATTAGGTAGTAAACAATCTCTGAACACATACCCATAGGTTTGTCCCGCAGGTGTGCTGGCAGCCGTAAACACCCCACCGTTGCTACCATCTACCCTATCTCTGTTAAACAGCACACAGGAGTCGAAAATAGCAATGGCAGCGCCATAGACATAATCGGTATTACCGTCGATATAACAATTACGGAAGTATTGTCTTTTGCCAATGCCATGCGCCATTACCGTGTCCTGCCCGCTCACCATTTTACAGTTTTTAAAGATGATGCGGTCCCCGGTTGCTTTTACCGCCAATGCCTGCGGCCCGTCGTTCTTACGCCCCCATGAATTTTCAACTGTCAGATTCATAAAAAGACAGTCATTGGAATTAATGGTAATGGTGGCAATTTCTGTTACGCCCGCTTTTCCGGCATAATCATCCCAGGAAAACACCACGTCGTTAATACCCTCTCCTATTACATAGAGAAAAGGTTTGTTATTGGGAATGGTCACTTTTTCAATATATTTTCCCTTGCGCACCAGGATCCTGTAGGGGGTGGTCCTGTTAGCAGGCGCTGCATTAATTGCGGCCTGCAAACTGATATAGTTGCCAGTGCCATCCTGCGCCACCACCACATCATAACCCTGGGGTACAGGATTAGCGGCCATACCACTCACTGCCAGCGTAGCATTGGTTGCACCCGAACTGGCTACGGTAATATTGCCACTGAAAGAACCGGCATTGGCTGCATTCAGCCGTACAAAGGCGATTCCATTTACGCTGTTATTTTGAGGCGCCAGATTTATAGAAGAATTCCAGGCATTATTATCTGCGGATAATTCAAACCCTGCAGGTGCACTTACCTGAACATTGCTTGTAAGATTATTACCCTGTACAGTGAATGTTTGTGCAGCGGCCGGGGTTCCCACCGTTTGTGAAAATGAACTTACATTACCCGACACGATCACTACCGGACCTGTAGCCGCAGTAGCACCTGAAACCGTTGCAGCCGTTGAATAATTAAATGCTTTGTCGGCGGTAAAAATATGATAGTAATAAGTGGCGCCTGCTATTACCGATGCTACGGTTCCATCATCGGCAAAGCTGGTATTGGTACCAATGAATACAATTACATTTCCGGCGCTTATTGTATGACCGGTTGAATAAATACCGTTGGCATTTAATACCGGTGGTGTGGCGGCATTGCTTCTTACCACAATATATCCGCCGCCATCAATGCCTGTTGCCGGAGCGGTCCAGCTAACATCGATGCTGCCCGCCTTTTCCTTAGCTGTTGGCGCTTTAGCCGCATCCGGTGCTGTTGCATCGGGTGCAGGCGAAGCCTGGTTGTCGGCCGCATACACCACGAAATCGTCTATGTCGAAAGGTTTCGCAATGGCAGCGCCACCGCCATTGAAGCGAAAACCGCCAAAGGAAGTGGTAGGCGTATAAGCAGGGCTTACCGATTGTACACTGGTAAATTTCAGCCATCCGCCATTCGAATTAGCGGGCGTTTGGTAGTTATAAACGGTAGTAAAATTAGTAGCTCCCGAATTATCGGTAACTGCAATAAGGCCGCTCATCTGGTTCCCTGTGGCAGGAGCCGGCGCCCGGTAGTAGTATTGAACAATATATTTGGTGCCGTTGGTAAATATGGGTGTGGAAACGGCAGGTGAAAAATTATTTTTTGTACTAAGGCTGGTGCTTGTATAGGTGAAATAATTATTACCTGTTCTGGCGCTTCCGTCGCTTACGATATTCGCACTGCCGCTGGTTGTCCATACCGTTGGCGAAGGATTGGCTGCGCCTGTAGGCACAGCAGTGGACACCGCGCCGGCAGGCTGATTTTCAAAACCGCCTTCCATCAGGGGATATACGCCGATAATTTGTTTTTGATTGATGACAGGTGGAAGCGCATTGGCTGTTGTACCGCTCACCGGCATATTGATAGTGGCTGCTCCTGTACTGGCGGCAGAAATAATTCCACTGTAGGAGCCATTGGCCGGTGCGTTCAAACGAACACTGATGGTGGTAGCCGGCACGGACCCTGCATTGGCGGTCAATGTGACATTGCTGCTCCACGTAGTACCGTTCAACGAAAGCTCATAATTGGCGGGAGCCGTCACGGTTATATTGCCCGAAAGGTTAGTACCGGAAAGCTGGAACGTTTGTACCGCTGAAGGCGAACCAATGGTTTGTGCAAATGCCGTAAATGAGTGATTGGCATAAATGGTTGCATTCGTGCTTGCAGCACCGTTGGTTAAGCTGTTTAAATAATTCTCCAAATTAGTATAACCATTCGCTGCAGATCCGTTCCGGTCAGCCGCATTATTGGCATCTAAACCATGACTGATCTCCCAACTGTCGGGCATGCCATCATGATCGGTGTCTGTTGGCGGAGTAGTTGAATTTAATGCAGGCCAGGCATTCACCGTTTGGTCGTACGAAGTGCCATGCGGATAGCCGCCCTGCACATCAATAATGCTGCCGGTGCCGTTTCTTACATCATTCATGATGCGCTGGTCCAGCGTATCGCGGTTGGGCAAAGAACAGCCTGCATAATTCAATACCGCATCATATGCATCGGCTGCAGATTGCGTGGTTACCGGAAAACCAAAATCGAACGGTGTGGTCACTTTTGAGTAAACGGTATCGGACAATTTTCCGCTTCCCATGGTGGCCCCCGACCAGTTATTATTCGAATTAACAGCAGAAGATGTAATGTAATTGCCCGTTAAATAATATTTGGCAAAGGGAAAACCACTGCCTGAATCTACCGAAACAGTTTGTGTTTTACGGCTGGTGGTAGAAGGTCCCGGCTTTAGATAGTTGTTCACCACATTGTAGTAACCGCCTTCACCGCCATAAATATTATTGATACCCCAGTTGTAAATGACATTGTTGCGGAAGTCGACCATTTCAGCACCCTGCACGGCTGGCGTATAGGTGCTTACGCCGGCAAAACGCGGCGACCTGTTTTTGCAGTGCGCAAACAGGTTATGGTGCATGGAGCCTCTTTTTGCGCCCCAGATACCGCCATAACCATGGTGCTCATAATCGGTATCGCCGGTTTCGAAATGGTAAGAATAGTTCAGTGGCTCGCTCATCATACACCATTGTATTGTGAGGTTATCGCCCCTGTATATGGTGAGCGCTTCGTCGTTGCTCCAACTGGCTGTTACGTGATCTATAATAATGTTATTAACGGCTGCACCGCCAAAAGCATCATCGCCCCCACTGCCGTCAACGGGGTTATCATTGGCATCTGTTTTCTTTTGATTTTTGTCGCCCAGCCTGAAACGCATATACCGTACGATCACATTGTTGCCGGTTATGTATACCGGATAATCGGCCATGCAAATACCGTCGCCCGGCGCTGTTTGTCCGGCAATGGTCGTATTAGCCGGAATGTGAAGTCTTGCACTCAAATGAATGGTTCCCGATACGCGGAATACGATGGTACGATAGGTAGCCGAAGCTGTAAGCGCATACCGCAAACTGCCCGGCAGGCCATCATCGTTGAGATTAGTGACTTCAAATACAGTGGTTGGTATGGTGGCAGTACCGCGGCCACCGGTCGTGTACATCCCCGCGCCCTCCGCCCCCGGGAAAGCCGGCGTTTGAGCAGCTGAAGTAAGGGTACATGAAATATACATTGCTGTTAGTACAGTACAAAGCAGCAATCTGGCAGGCATTTTCATAAAATCGTTAAATGGTTTGAATAAGAAAAAAGATAGTTCGTAATGGTAATGGTGAATGGTGTGTGGTGTGTGGTGAATGGCCCTCTCAATTTCGCATTTCGCTATTGGTTTCGAAACATCTACAGTCGGGTTCTATTGACCATTGACGATTCACCATTCCCATCAATAACCGAAGTTTTGCGAAAGATTTGGATTTGCGTCGCGCTGCGTTTGCGGTATAGGCATCAGCTCGCTTTTTCCGGTGTTAAAACCATTGGCAAATGCATTGGCAAAGGATTGCGGAACGCTGCCGCCCAGCCACCAGTTCACTCTTGTAGCTCCGTTGGGCGCAGGGCTTGGCACCGGCTTATAAAATGATGTTATAAACGGATTGAAATCGTCTATGTTTGATCTGGGCGGTTTGCTGTAGAAATATAAATAAGTGGGAAGCTGTGTGGCATCGATTGCATATGCAGGGCCATCTTCCATATAAGAAAAAGGGGAAAATTTAGGATGGTTGGTGGCCGTTGCAGAGGTCCACGCATTGAGCCTGGCCCTTGTTTCAGCGATGGCAGTACTCAATAGTCCCCAACGCAACAGGTCGTATTTACGTATACCCTCATTGCCAAATTCAAGCATTCTTTCCTTTACGAGGAATTTAAAGAAACCTTCTTTCGAAGTTGGAATAACAGGCGGAGTTTCTTTATAAGATCCGCCATGCCCTCTTAAGTTGATCTGGCTTACAGCATCTATAGCGGCAGCTGTGGGGCCATTATTGAGTTCATTTTCCGTTTCGGCAAACCACAACAACACATCGGCATACCTTATCAACGGCCAGCTTAATTGCATATTCTGCAGGCTATTATTGATGGCCGGCCGGTTCGACTCGGTGGCTTTGCCACTGCTGAATATATAGCCAGGATTAGTGACCCATTCTCTTCTGAACTTACCATCATACATGACGTTAATGGAATGACCGATCTTGATGGTATCAAAAACTATTTCATACGGTACACAGGTAATGTCGCGACGGATATCCGTTGAATCGAACATATAAAAATAGGTAGGTATAATAAACAGGTTGTTTCCGCCAACTCCGTTCATCCTTGTTCCTGTTTGTATGCCCAACTTACTATCAGAATTGGTTCCGAAAGCCATGGACGCCACCATCATAAATTCACCGGCCGGATCATTCAGATCGTGACCAAGCAAATGCTTTTTGAACAGCTCTTTATAAGAAGGCATTAATCCATGTTGCCCGCTGGCAATGATGTCGGCACATTCGTCATGAGCGATCTTGTAATAATCGCGGTAGTTCGCGGGCCGCACCAACGCGCCGCCGGTAACCGGCAATGCATAACCGCCTCTTGTTAAAGCGATCTTTGCCCGCAGGGCCTTGGCTGCACCCTTTGTAAAACGCTGATCAATTGCATCGCCTGTTGAAGCCACATCCTTTCGCCAGGGCATCATTGTTGCGGCCAGTTCAAGGTCGGCCAACAACCGGTCGTAAATTGAATCCCTGCTCAGGCGGGGCTTATAGAAATCCGCTTCGAACTGTGAGGGCCCCCATTGCGCCGGCACGTCGCCGAAATTGCGGCACAACTCATAATAATATTGCGCCCTCAATACCAATGCTTCGCCATGCATGCGTTTCAATTGCGCCTGCTGCTGCGTGGAACCGTTGATATAGGCATTCATTTTAGGAATGTAATAAATGCAAAGATTGGCCCTTTCTATACCCTGGTACATCTGGTTGAAAGGATTCGTGATCTGCAGGTTTCCGGGTATAGCCAGATACTTGGCCAGCAGCTGGCCCTCATCGGTAGGCGCCGCATTTGTTCCTTTCATCATTTCATCTGAATCGTAGGCCCAGTAACCGCTCAGGCGGATACCATATCCATAATCGCCGGCCATGGCCATATAGGCGCCCAGCAACGCCTTTTGCGCATTGGGAATATTATTGAAAACATATCCCGGGTCGAAAGATGAGATGGCCTCGGGATCAAGATGTTTTTTGCACGAGATAAAAATGGTGGTTGGCAGCATGGCTATCAACGCAACCTTTATAATTGATTTCATCCTTTTCATAAGCTTTCGTTATGGTTGACAAATTTTATGGTACCGTGGCACGGTTTTCTTTATTTACCGTGCCACCGTCCTGAGCGGCCTGCCCTGAGCGAAGCCGAAGGCGTCGAAGGGGGAACCGTGACACGGGTTTGTGGATTAGAAAGTAATATTCAGGCCGGCAACAAAGGTCCTGGCCCGTGGATAAGCCGCATAGTCAACACCGGGGGTTGTAGGATCTGCACGCCGGGTGCTTGCATCGGGATCATAACCGGTATAGCCGGTAAGGGTAGCCAGGTTATTGACTGTTGCATACAGGCGGAATGTCGAGATCTTCACCTTTGATAACAGGCTTTTAGGTAAATTGTAACCTAAGGTCACATTGTTGATACGCAGGTAAGAACCGTTTTCAATGGCAAAGCGCTGCGAGTAAAATCCGTTGATGCTGGTTGAAGGGAACCAGATGGTCGCGTTTTTATTTACCTCCCCTAACGTGGCCGGGTCGGCGCCAAGGATCGAGGTTACACCGCCTGTAGTTATCGTACGCTGCACCGGCTTTCCATTTTCATCGGTCATGCGCCAGCGCCCGTTATCGATATTCAATAAATTGACTTCCGAACCATAAGCACTCGAATATTCGAGCTTATTGGCATTGAACACATCGTTACCGTATACAAAATTGCAAAACACCGACAGATCAAATGCTTTGTAAGTAAATGTCTGGCTCAGGCCGCCAAAGAATTTTGGCTGTGCATGACCAATAATCGTGCGGTCGTTATCGGCGTCTATTTTGCCATCGTCATTCAGGTCTTTAAATTTTGGCGACCCGGGTTGCAGCGGGTTGGCAAGAATACCTGCGGCCGACGCCACTTTCGGATTTAACGTATAGATGGTATTATACTGAGGGTACGCAGTATTGGAATAAGGAGCAGATGTAAAATCGTCCAGGGTATAAAATCCGTCATTGATATAACCGTACATGGCCCCTATTTCCTCTCCTACTTTCAGCACGTAATCGGCTGGGAAATTGCTGGTGCTGAACCAACCGCTGTTACGCAATATCTGATCATTGCCTCCCAGCGAGGTGATCCTGTTCTTATTAAAGGCAATATTGAAATTGCCCGACCAGCTAAAATTTTTCGACCGCACCATGGTTGCTGCGATCTGTGCTTCCATTCCCCGGTTGGTGGTAGAACCTATATTTTGAAACTGGGTGATATAACCGGTAGATGAAGGAATGGTTTGGTTAAGTAACAATTTATCAGATCTATTGGAATACGCATCGATGGTTACGGTAACACGTTCATTCCATAAAGAAATGTCGAGGCCAAGGTTCTGGGCCACCTGGCTTTCCCAGCGCAGCTCTTCATTGCCCAGGTTGCTTGGGTTATATACGCCATATAAAGCGCCATTCAATCCATATCCGCCATTGGCAGGGGATGAATATTGTGTTCTGTAAGAAAATGGCGTAATACGGTTATTTCCAGACGTACCATACGAAAAGCGTAAACGCAGATCATTGACCAGCGTACCATGCGGGAAAAAGTTTTCGCGGCTTACACGCCATGAAAAAACACCCGACGGAAAATAACCCCACCTGTTCTGTTGATTAAATATGGAGCTGCCATCGGCCCTTACGGTAAACTTGGCGTAATATTTCTGTGCATAATTATAGTCAATGGTAGAAAAGAACGAAGCCAGCGATACCGGCACCTGTGAAGAGGATGGCAACGGTTGCGGATTAGCCTGCGTAGAAGCAGCCGCCAGCTGTAAATTATTAAACGCTTCATCGGCGGTAATACCAATAGGGAAATATCGAAGTTCGGTGCGGTCGGCGTTGTTGGTGGTCTTTTGTATTTCCTGCCCTGCCAATACGCTTAGGCTATGCTTTGAACCAAACAGCGAAGAATTGGTATAGGTGAGCACATTTGAATTCGTTATCAGTATCGACTGGCTGTTGTCAAAAACAATTACCGGTTGCTTGTTATAGGTTTTGGCATTGTTTGTAAGCGTATCGTCGAATGACCTGTTGCGCGTACTGTTTACTGTATAGGCAGCGGTTGACCGTAAAGAAAGATTTCTCAGGATATTGAACTGGATGTAGGCGTTTAAAATTAATTGTGTATAGTACCTTCTTCTTGTTTCTGCCTGGGCCAGCAAAATAGGGTTCAGTATATTGAATCCATTTCCTGCATTATTTAAATCGAGGTCCGGATCGTAGGAATCTTCTTCTTCACCGGGCATTAATAAAGGTTTGTAGCGGGTATACTGCTTCAGCCGGTTTGCGCCGCCGCCTCTTGCATCAGAAGTGCCCGCGCCGTTTATCAGCTGATGGGTATACCGCGTATTGACGCCAAATTTAAACCGGTCATTGGCCTTATGATCGAGCCGGAAGGCGGCGATCTTTCTATCGAGATCTGAATTGATGAGAATACCATCCTGCTTATTGGCCGTAAGACTGAGGTTATAGGTGGTATTGGCATTACCGCCCGAGATCGTAATATTATGAGACCATTGCGGCGCGTTTCTTCCCATGGTTCTTTCCTGCCAGTCGAAACCGGGATTGTCTTTATAAGAGGCAAGCGTATCGAAATTGGTTGGAAAGCGAATGTATTTTTTTATCACACCGGCCGTATCGCCCAGCCACCAGGCACGGTCATATTGATATGAAACGTAATCATAGGCATTCATCATAGGAATTTTTTGCGCCAGTTGCTGAAAGCCATAATACATATTATAGCTAACATTCGTTTTACCGTTGGTATTCTTTCCACCTTTGGTAGTGATCACCACTACCCCGTTGGCGCCGCGCGAACCATAGATGGCCGTAGAAGCCGCATCTTTCAATACGTTGAGACTTTCAATGTCCTGGGGATTCAATACCGTAAGGGCATTGTCCATAGGAATGCCATCCACCACATACAACGGATCGCCACTTTGTGTAATGGACCCGCGTCCCCTGATATTGATAACCGCATCGGCGCCCGGCGCCCCTTCTGAAAGCGTTACCTGAACGCCGGCCAGCCGGCCCTGCAGCACCTCCGCTGCATTATTCAATGGATTGTCTTTAAGATCTTTTGAAGTAACGGCCGAGGAAGAGGCCAGCAAATCCTTTTTTCGAACAGGCTGATAACCTATGATCACGATCTCACTCATGTCGCCAAAGGCGGTAGACAGGCTCACATTCACCGTTGTCTTCTGACCCACTGCCGCCTCATGGGAAACATATCCAATGGAACTGAAAACAAGGATGGTGTTCTCCTTGTCCGGTAAGGCAATACTATATTGCCCTTCACTGTCGGTAGAAGTTCCGGCTTTGCTGCCTTTTATAGTGACGGTTACGCCACTCAAAGGCTTCTTTGTACTGTCGGAAATAACGCGCCCCGAAACTATTCGCGTCTGGCTCCTTGCTATAGTCACACAAAGCATCAGGAGCACGAAAAAAGAGAGTTGTCTTTTCATATGCAAGCTCGCAGTTTAGAATTGATTGGTAGCATCAAATCTCCCTGAAAGCCGCATTAAAAAGGTTCAATAAAAGATATTTAATGGTTCAATTTTGGGTATTTAAGCAAAATATTTATTGGAAATCAAGGCACAAGGTTCAAGGCTCAAGGTTCTATAATTTTTGAAGCTCAAAATCTATGGCTATACTTTATCTTTCGACTTTATGTATTCGGAAGGAGTAAGCTGATATTTTTCGCGGAAACAGGTGCTGAAATATTTAGGGCTGCTGAAGCCCGACAAATATGCCACTTCGCCAATGTTGGTGCTTCCTGCATCGAGATACCGTTTGGCCCGCAGCAACCGCATATCCCGCACAAATTCAACCGGCATGATACCGGTTAAGCTTTTGAATTTTTTATAAAAAGTGCTCCGACTCATTTTCATGTCTCCGGCAACCATTTCCAGGGTAAAGCCGGGATCGGTCATTTTTTCCTCCACTATGGCGATCACCTCTTTCAAAAAGTTTTCATCACCGGTGGTGAATAAAGGCGCCGTGATCAATTCAGGGGTCGTTTTTTTATTCACCAGCGTATCAAACAATTTCTTTCGCTGCTGCAGCAGGTTATCGATGGAAGCGAACAGAAACTCATTATTGAATGGCTTGGTAATATAATGATCGGCGCCATATCGCAATCCTTCTATCTGGCTTTCTATTGAATGCCTCGCCGATAAAAGAACTACCGGAATATGGCTGGTATTTATGTCGTTCTTTATTTTATCGAGCATTTGAATGCCATCCATCACCGGCATCATGATATCGCTCACGATCACATCGGGCATCAGCTGTATGGCCTTCCGGCAACCTGCTGCACCATCCGGGGCCACCACTACCCGGTACCGCTCGCTGAGCTGTTTTTCGAGAAAGGCGCGCAGGTCGTCGTTATCCTCTACCAGCAACAGCAACGGCGCCTCTTCACTAACAGGTACGGGCACTGCATTGGCCTGCCCCCGGAGCAATGGTTGTACCGGTGGTGCCTGATATTGCGGGGATGCCTGCTCTCCATCGATCAATGTAATTTCTTCCTGTTTATAATGGTCGTTGCCCAACTTCAGTTTTACTGTAACTGAAAGGCCGCCCTCGGCATTATTTGCGGCATAAATGCTTCCGCCATGTAAATGCGCCAGCTCACGACACAGTGCAAGGCCGATGCCAGATCCCTTTTGACCGCTGGCGGGCGGCTGATCGCCTTCATAAAAAAGCTCGAAAATCTGTTTAAGCTTTTCCTTGTCAACACCCGGGCCCTGGTCGCGAACCTCAATGGTAAAGCAGTTTTCATCAGCAAGCGACCTGACAATGATCGTTATCTTTTTTCCTTCGGGTGTAAACTTTACAGCGTTCGCCAGCAGGTTAAAGATCACTACGTCCAGTTTTTCTGCATCGGCCCACGCAATGAGCTCCTGTTGTTCGGACATAATATCTAGTTGAATGCCCCTGTTTTCCAGTTCTACCCTAAAGTGTTCGCCAACGTTTGTTACAAAGCTTATTATTTCCAACCGCGAAATATGCAGCGTTGCTTTGTTACTCTCTATCTTTCGCAGATCGAGCAGTTGGTTGATAAAACGCATCATACGGCCGGCGTTCTTCTTTGCCACTTCAACATAAGCAGCTCCGTCTGAAGACAAATTTTCTTTTTTGGCCAACTGTTCTATCGGGTTAACAATAAGTGTAAGCGGCGTTCTCAGCTCGTGCGAGACATTGGTAAAAAAATCCGCTTTAAGCACAGCCAGTTTTTGTTCTACCGCTATCTTGTTTCGCAGGCGCACCATGGCCAGGGCGTTACGCCGGATGAACACCAGTATTAACCCAATGAGAATGGCATATAAAAGATATGCCCACCATGTTTTCCATAGGGGCGGCAAAATAGTGATGGCCAGGCGCCGGTAAGGCACGTTGGAATACAGATCCATGGCGCTGCTTTTCACTTCAAAAACATATTGCCCCGGAGGCAGGTTCGTATACGTGGCCCTTCCTTGAAGGCCATCGTCGTGCCACACGCTATCAAAACCAAGTAAACGGTAAACAAGCGCCTGCCGGTTTCCTAAGCGGTTGTCGAGGATGGCGTAATCGATACTGATAATATTCTGATCATGCTGAAGCGTACAATCAGTCAAATAATTGATGTCTTCTTTCAATAGCGCATTCAACCCCGGCTGCACCTTTTCATTATTGATGCGCAAAGCCGTAAAGACGATATTGGCTGCTATCCGTTTATCATTATTATTATTTATCTGGTTTGGGTCAAAAGTTATATACCCCCTGTTACTTCCGTAAAAAAGCCGGCCATCGCTGGAACGGCACACAGCCGCTTCGGAAAAACTAACCCGGGCCAACCCATAATAAGAATCGTAATTCCGGAAGCTTTCATTGTGGGGGTTGAACCTGGAAAGCCCGTTTTCAGTAGCTATCCATAAATTACCAGCGCGGTCTTCGGTACAACCCAGCACATAATTGTTGGGCATACCGTCTTTCGTTGTATAATTTTTGAACCTCAATGACCGAAACGGCTGATTGCCGACAGCTCTGCAAAATCCACCTCCTGAAGTGGAAAGCCACATGTGGTTCTTTGAATCGCGGTAAATAAATTGAATATCGTTATTACCGAGGCTTTGCCCGTCGCCAGGAATTTTGCGGTATGGTGTGTACCCGTATACCGGTGAATTACGGTCGTCGGCATTCAGTAACAATAATCCATTCGTTGTGCCAATCCAGATATTACCGGTGGAATCCAGCGCCAGATGCCTGATCTTGTTAAAAGTTTCCTGGGGATAATTTCTAAAGGCATCACCACTCTGCACAAATTGTATGGAATCGGCAACGCCCTGCATCTGAAAGAGGCCTTTGTCAAATGAACCGATCCAGATGCGTGCCCGCCTGTCTTCAAGCAATGCATAAATATCATTGCAGGGTAAACCAGCGTTATTTGCATTTGCTTTGTTTGGAAAATAATGTATGAGATGATACTTCGTTTCCTCTTTATTAACCGGCGCCGCTTTATATAAACCATTTCCTTTTGTACCGAGCCACATATTTCCACGGCTGTCCTGTAAAATGGCATACACCTGCCCTGGCCCCTCTGCCGGCTCGTTGTCAAAAACGCCGGTGAGCCTTTTACCATGTTGATACAGATAAACCTTACCGTTTTTCGCGCCTAGCCAGAGCCTGTTCTTATTATCATAATACATTCCCCTGATCTCGTTATCGAATTTTGAGACCGGATGCCCCACCAACAGCTGTTGTTCAAAAACATTGCTTTGCAATAAAACCCTGATGAGCTGCCTTTCATTGGTAGTAAGCCAAAACAAACCGGTACTGTCGTAAAATACCCGGTAACAGGTAGCCGGAAGGCTAGCGCTGCCTGCATCGGGCGTTTGTAGAATATAATTTAACGACCGGGTAGCATCGTTATAATAACCAAAACCGCCGCCCTTCATATAAACCCACGTTACTCCATTATTATCTTCGAAAACGCTGAAAGGATTTCTTGGCACGTTTAACCGGTCGATGTTCTCATGGAAATAATAATTGAACGACATGGCAGCAGGATCGAAACGAAGAACGCCTTCTTTTTCCGGCGCTATCCATAAAATGCCTTTTTTGTCTTCATATAAATTTGTAAGCGGCTCATTACGGCGATAGCTGACCGTTTTATTTTTTCCATCTTTTAAGGGACAGCTGATCAACTCCCCGGCATTGGTGATTGTATATATGCAATCGCTTTTTTTCGATCGCAATAATGCATTTAAACGGCTGGCGGCAACCTTGCGAACAGAAAAGGATCTTGTTTTTTTCTCATAAATAAAGAGATGGCCGTCGGCAGTGCCAAAATACAGGCAACCGGCATCTTCATCAAATGCAGTAAAGTCATTTCTGCCAGCCATTTCCAATGAAGCTATTTTGCTGTTTGTATAAATACCCGGTCCTGATGGCGCCAAACAGGCTAATCCTTCCGGCGTTCCTATCCAGATCAGCCGTTCGTGGTCTTCATGAAAAAAATTGATGGCGTTTGCGGGCAATTGATATTCGTGAGCAGATGCTTTATTATACCGGACAACGCCCTTAGTCGACAGATCGTTTTGAGAAACACAAAAAAGGCCTTCATTTACCGACTGCAGCCATACCCAACCGTTACCCGCAGATAAGATCCTGCTAAAATTTATTTTTTGTTTGTCCTCCGGATCAATGAGCGGTGATAACGGCGCGAACTGGCCGCTCTTCTTATCAAAGCGGTAGATCTGCCTGTCGTAAGCCTGAATCCACAGGTGATCCGACTGATCTTCTACGATCTGGTCAACCCGCCCATTACCCAACCGGGAGTGGTCGCCAGGTAAAGATTTAAAAGAAAGGAACGAATGACCATCGAAGCGATTGATGCCATCCCAGGTACCAAACCACATAAAGCCTTCACGGTCTTTGAGCATGCAGGTCACTGCCTGGTGCGAAAGTCCCTGTTCGGTGGAATAATACTCTACTTTGCATTTTGGCTGTGCAGCAGCTTTCAGCATGCACAAAATAAGTATCGCAAACAAACCCGCACCATGTTTACAAGTAATCGCCATCGATGGAACACTTTAACTTAAATAACATTTTTCCTGAAGGATTGAAATAGCAGGCGGTTTACCTGGCTTAGAAACCAAACGCTTGCAATATAAAACATTTCTTACGACACAATAGGTCCGGACCAGACATTACAGACGTAAAACAAATGTTCAGGATACAATTACGTTTTTGCAGAAGAAGCGCGGGACGTATTTCAGGTAACATTGACAATTCTTTCCTATTCAAAAATATTTTTATAACTTCCTGTTTTCATACGCCTGCAACTTTCATGTAACTCAATGCCAACGTGGAGAGAAACGATGTTCCGAAGTACTATTTTTATCTTTTTTATACTTCTTTTAATTGCCAGAACGCCTTGCGCTGCTTTTAGCGACCCGCCGGTAAAATACCTGGGAATTGATCAGGGACTATCCAATAATGGTGTCATCAGCATTTTTCAGGACCACAATGGATTTATGTGGTTTGGTACTTTTGACGGTCTCAACCGTTACGATGGTTACAGCTTTAAGGTTTTCCGCAACGTACTTAGTGACACTACTTCTCTTAAATCCAACTATATTAGGGTAATGGCCGAAGACCTCAACCACCATCTTTGGGTAGGCACCGCAAAAGGAGTGAATGTCTATAACCCGGTTAAAGCAAACTTTTATAATGCAAAATTCAGATCCAGTGACAATACATCCTTAAAACCATTAGAAAATTCTATCAGCGCCATTCAGCAGAATGATAAAGATGGATGCATGTTGGTTGGCGCCCACAACAGCGGTTTATTGATATTTGAAAAAAATAGCGCGACGGGCGTGCAAATTCCTTTCCTTTCCTGGAAAGGGCATGAAGACGAATATGATGTAACAGCTATGACTTTGGATGCAAACCGGCAACTGGCGTGGGTATTTATTCAGGAGGCAGGGCTTTGCCTTTATAATATAAAAAGTAAAGAGCTGAAGTTAATTAATGGGTCCATTAAAAAGGCCGGTTGTTTAAAATTAGACAGTAACGGCAACTTATGGTTGGGAAACGAAAATGGACTTTTTAACTACGACATCAGCACCAATGTTTTTTCAAACAATGTATTACCCTTCAGGGGCAGAGTAATGCATCTTTTTGAAGACAGGCAACATGTATTGTGGATCTCCTGCGATGGTAATGGCGTGTGGTCAATGCGCGTTGGTGAAAACAGGCCTGCTGTTTATTTATCAGCTTCAGGCACTTCATTGATCAATGGCAATTCTATATACGCCATTTATGATGATCTTCAAGGCAATAAATGGGTAGCAACAAAGCACGGAGGAATCACGATGATTCAACTACGGCGCAATTTATTTAACCATATTACATATGCTGGTACCGGACAAAAAAACAGTATTGAGGATTTTATTTTTTGTTTTGCTGAAGATAAGAAAGGTAATGTATGGATTGGCACCGATGGCGCAGGACTGAGGTACTGGGACCGTACGAATGATACATCCATAACTTACAGGCATGATGCCAGCAATTACGCTACTATCAGCAGTGATTTTATTACCAACGTTGTTTGTGACTCGCAGGGCGATCTATGGGCCGTTAGCTGGCTTGGCGGTGTTAACCGGCTAAAAAAAGGTTCTAAAAACTTTGAACATTTTAGTTGTTATAATTCTTACACCGGCATTGTTGACAAAAACGCCTGGCTGGTTTTTGAAGATTCCCGCAAACAATTATGGGTTACTACTGCTAATGGCGGGGCGCTGTATGTATTCAATCGGAACACCAATCGTTTCGAAGTTTTTGATGAAAAATTAACCACTATTCTATGCATCGCGGAAGACAGGCAGGGCAATATTTTAGCGGGTTACCGAAACTCCTTATTGCAAATAGACCTGGTAAATAAAAAGCATCGGTTGTGGCCTGTAGGACATTCAGTGCGTAGTATTTGCGAAGACCGCAATAAAAACCTTTGGGTAGGAACCGATGGCGGCGGACTGTTGTTATTCGATTGTACAAAAGGGACCTACGAACAATATACCACCTCAAATGGTTTGCCGAGTAACACCATCCTTCGCATGCTGGAAGATGATAAAAATAACCTGTGGCTGAGCACTTATAACGGCCTGTGTAAATTCAATACCATCCACCGCACTTTCCGGAACTATTCAAAATCCGATGGTTTGCAAAGCACTCAGTTTGGCTTTAATGCGGCACTGGCTTTACGATCGGGTGAATTTGTATTTGGCGGAATTAAAGGATTTAACATTTTTTATCCGGATAGTATTTATGATAAAAAGGAACCTTTCAACATATACCTCACGGAACTGAAAATTAACAACAAGCCTGTTGAAGAAGATGATTCCTATGTAAGCAAAAGGGCTTCGGATCGGATTGAAACAATTGAGCTGCCATTTGACGAGGCAATTCTCTCGCTCGATTATGTGGCCCTGGATTACGTTGCTGCTGATAATATAAAATATGCATATAAATTAGAAGGATGGGATAAAAACTGGATTTATTTAAACAACACCCGCACGGCCAATTATTCACGACTTCACGAGGGAACCTATTCTTTTAAAATTAAAGTAAGCAATGGCGCTGGCCCCTGGAGCGAAGCCGCCAGCCTCCTCACCGTAGTGGTGCTTCCACCCTGGTATAGGACCTGGTGGGCTTA
The DNA here is from genome assembly GCA_024809215.1 of Niastella sp. OAS944. GTDB lineage: Bacteria > Bacteroidota > Bacteroidia > Chitinophagales > Chitinophagaceae > Niastella. The sequence continues at coordinate 441,199 of JANUBW010000002.1, forward strand.
CTGTATGTATGCCGTTCTTGTTGTATCAGCAGCTTATTTGTATATAATCTATAATAAACGGCACGAACGGCTTAGGTACGAGATCAAACTGGCTAATTATGAAAAAGAAAAAGAAAAGGAGTTAACTGAAAAAAAGCTTTCCTTTTTTACCCATATTTCACATGAGTTCCGCGCACCTCTTACCCTTATAATCAATCCGATCAAAGACCTGATCCAAAAAATTGACACGCCCGATGAACAGCAGGAATTAAATATTGTGCATAGGAATGCACGCCGTTTGTTAAGCCTTATAGACCAATTGCTCCTTTTCCGAAAAGCAGATGCTGCAATCGATAACCTGAAATTTTCGCGGCACAATTTCTACCAGTTATGCAATGAGGTCTTTATCTGTTTTCTGCAACAGGCAAAAGCCAATAACCAGGAATACCTGTTTGAATTTGAGAACCAGGACCTGGAACTGTATGTTGACAGGGAAAAAATTGAAATAGCATTGTTTAACCTTATATCGAATGCTATTAAATATACACCCGAGCATGGAAAGATCATCTTCCGTGTAACGGAAACCAATGAGGAAGTAAACATTGCTGTTATAGACAACGGCCATGGCATTTCAGGGGAGGCAGCGTCCCGGTTGTTTGAGAAGTTTTACCAGTCCAGCTCCCCAAAAGCACCGGCTAAATCAGGCTTTGGAATTGGTTTGTATGTCGTTGACCGTTTTGTGAGAGCTCATAATGGCGCAGTCACTTTCCATACAGAGGAAGGAAAAGGCACCACTTTCCTTGTAACTTTAAAGAAAGATAAAAAGCATTTAAAGGAACAGCTTATCGTAAATGAGCCACTGAAGGAGAAGACAGCCCTGTTAACGGAACTAACTGAAGATGTTCATGACGAAACAGTCGTTAGTGAATCAACGGCCAAAACTGAAGAACTGGTCACAGACCGCCAAACCATTTTGCTAGCAGACGACGACGATGCTATAAGGCGCTACCTGCAGCAGATCTTAAAGCACAAATACGAGTTACTGGAAGCGGAGAATGGAATGGAGGCGCTGAAAACAGCACAGGAAAAATTTCCCGACCTGGTGATCAGCGATATCAGAATGGACGGCTTAAACGGGATCGAACTTTGCCGGCAAATAAAACAGGATCAAAACCTGAATCATATCCCGGTAATACTGCTCACCGGAAGCAATGGGGATGATGTGGAACTGCAAAGCATCGAGGGCGGCGCCGATGCCTATATCACCAAGCCATTCGATAAAGATATTCTGCTTGCCAAAGTGGAGAATCTTTTTAATAGCCGCAGTGAGCTTCAAAAGTATTTCTTTAATGAGGTTACACTACAAAAAAACACCCTTAAGATCTCGCCTGAATACAAGGCATTCCTCGACAAATGCATTGCCATCGTAGAACAACACCTGCATGATGACCAGTTTTCAATAAAGGTACTGGCGCAGGAAATTGGAATGAGCCATTCTTACCTGTACAAAAAAGTAAAGTTGATGTCCGGACAATCCGTCGCAGGTTTTATCAGGTACATCCGGCTTAAAAAATCGGCAGAGCTGATGATAAAGACTAATTGTAACGTAAATGACGCTGCATTTCAGGTGGGCTTTAATGATGCCAAGTATTTCAGGCGGCAGTTCAATATATTATTTGGCATGAACCCATCTGAATATATAAAAAAATACCGCGATCCTTTTAATAAGGCTTATCAGATCTCAACGAAGGTGTTGAAGGAAAAGCCGAAAGATTAAGCAGCAGTTTGCCACACTTTTAAAGTATGGCATACCTTAAGGAAGATTCCCGGATCATCAGTTGTGACGTAAGAACAACGGTATAACTGGCCACACCTAAAGAACTGTTTAACTGAGATAACAGATTATTTGCAGCAACCCGGCCCATTTCGCTGCCGGCGTAATTAACGGTACTCAACTGCGGTTCTACCAACCTGCTGATGGTATCGTTATTAAAACCTACAACAGCAATCTCCTGCGGAACTTTTATACCGGCCTCTTTAAGGGTTTTCATACATACTGCTGCACATAGGTCATTCGAAAAAAACAACCCATCGGGCTTTCTTTTCAATTCCAATATTTGCCTGGCCACCTCCCTCCCTGCTCTCTCACTAAGATCGGTAACGAGAACATGGCCTGGTTCGTCAGGTAGATTTTTATCCCGCAGCGCCTTTTTAAATCCGTTCAGCCTGTCGACATATACATTTTGAGCGAGGTTGCCGGTTATGTGCATGAGCCTGCGGCAACCTTGTTGTATAAGGTGTGCGGTGGCCTCATAACCAGCCTTTTCGTTATCGATGATAACCTTAATACCCGGCGCCTCCTTTCTTACCCGGTCAAAGAATACAATGGGTATCCCCCGTTTTACAAAAGGGTCATAATGGTCAAGATTAACCGTGTCGTTGGCAAGGGATACAATCAGCCCGTCAACCCGTTTATGAAATAAGTTATTTGCATTTGCCACTTCTGTTACAGAGGATTCGGAAGAATGTCCTATAACAATAATATATTCTGCGGCGGTCAACACTTCTTCTATACCACTAAGAACAGAAGCGATAAAATGGCTGTTAAGCTCATGAACGATAATTCCTATAGTGTTCGTTTTTTGCATTCTAAGCCCGCTTGCAAAGTTGTTCTTTCTGTACCCCATCGCTTCTGCCAGTTCACACACTTTTCGCTTTGTTTTTTTATTTACAGTAGGATCATTGTTCAATGCTCTGCTAACAGTGGCAATAGAAAGGTTCAGCCGCTCTGCCAGATCGTATATGGTCAATTCTTTTTTACTGGTCATGGAGGGTTCTTGTTTCAGGAACAGTACTATATGCTTTTATTAAACCACCTGTATCGATCCGAATTTCATCAAGGATAACGCCCGGGTCAACGGCATATATTTTCAACGTATGTTTTCCTGCTTTAAGGAAAGGCATGGGTATTATCCTTTCGGCCCGGTTGCTTAAAACATTTTGTTTCCATTCTTCGCTTCGGCCAACTGTTTTGATGTCAACGATCTTCAATGGCCCATCATCTATTGAAAGGGCATAGCGAAGGCTGAAGTGGTTGTTGACAGGATGGGTTGGTATTGCATAAACGGTTATGGATGGCGTTGCTGAAGAAAGCGTATAGAAATCGTATTCCACAACAGCGTTCATTCGTTTAACGGAGTCCGGGGCTGTAATCGGTCTCCCTTTAATGGAAAGCGGAAAGGCCTGCAACACGTTCCTGGCGTATCCAAAGTCGCTGATAACATTCCATTGCCTGGTGCCCCTCTTTGTTTGCCTTGTAAAATTCGTAGCCCTTATGGAAATAAAGCCATTGTTCTCAATGAAGCCTTTGTAACCGGCCAGTTCGCGTTTATTTATTGTAGCCGCCTGCAGCCTTATTACCATTTTTCTATCGCCACCGGCAAATGTAATTGCCCCCGCTGCCTTTTCTTTGTTGGAGAACCTGTTCCAATCAACATCTACCCAAATGCGTGTTTGCCTCTGTCCCCTGGTAAGCACCCCATTGCTTTTTGACAGGCGGATCCAGGGGTGAGAGGCTATTGCAATCCATTTGAGGGTTTCATTTTTACTCAGGAAAATATCGACAAAGTACTTTTGCCTGTTTAGATCATCGAAAGAAGGCAATGACATAAGATCATTGTCACTTATAAGAGATGAATCTTTTGTTGCATAGCCTTCGGGCATAATATTCCAGGCAATTGTACTGTCAATAGCAATTGGAGGCAGAACGGGCGGTTGATATACAGGCAGGTTCCTGGGGTTCATTGACATCATGTGTTGCCATTTACCATTAGCCAGCTGCGAATTAAAATATTCCGTTTCCTTTACAATACTGTCATATGCAGCTTTTGATAATTGTGCGTAATCGTATGCACTTAACCTGTTTTGTTTCGCATACCAAAAACATTTATCACGGTATAAAAACTTTTTGTTGATCCATGAGGCGTTTACTACGGGGTAATACACTAACTGGTAAAATGCATTTACCCGTTCAGGTCTTATTTGTTTTCGTAGCCTTTTCACTGCTGCCTCCAGGGAATCATAGCGGTCTATACGCTTTTGCGCTTCATCGCCATAGTAAAAATGATTGTAGGCAGTATAGGTTGTTTGGGTAATAGGTTCTGTCTGGCTCCATCCCATAAACTCGGGCCGCCGTTCAAAAGCCAGTTGAAAGTATTCCCATAAAACCGGCTGTATTATTTGTGCGGTTTCTTTTCCAAATATTGAAGTAGCCCAATTGAGTAAATGTTGTTTGGTATACTTGCTGTCTTTAAAGGGTGCGGGGTCCCAGGCCATATCAAGGAATTGCTGTATGTTGTATTCCTGGGGTTTTATGTCGCCAGCATTCAGTACCCACAGCCTGCTGGCGCCTGTTTCGTATGCCTTCATCATTTCTTCCCTTACCAAAGAAGGATGGGTAGAAGGCAGCCACAGGTAATCGTGCGGCCGGCCCCAATAAGAAGCATGATAGTATACGCCTGCTCCACCTTTACGGCCTGTTTCATTTTCATTGTTGAGCCGGTGTATATAACCGTAATTGTCATCGGGCCATACAAGCGTTACATCATTGGGAACTTTTAAACCGTTGTCATAGATCTCAAGCACCTCTTTATAGGGAGTAAGCACCTGGGGTATGGTAGTTACATTGCTGTCAATGTATTTCGAAAGCAGGGCACGTTCATCCCGAATGATCTGCTCTACTACCGGAACTGCTTCTTTCATGTCTTTTACACCTTCCATTTGCCCGTCATGAATTCCACGCATACCAAGTGTATAAATAGCATTGATGCCGCTGGTTTCTTTTATACGGTCTTCCCAATATTTTTCAACCTGCTCTTTGTTGGTGAGGTAATTAAAATGCCCCATCGTTTTTTCATTCCATTCATCCACATTATTACGAAGCATAGGTTCTGCATGCGACGATCCAATGACGATCTGATAATCTGCTGCCGCTTTAACATTCCCCGGATAATGAAAAAAGGCTTTAGTGCTTGGATGCATAGCCGGCCATATTAAATTGCCTTTTAACCGTAATAATAACTCAAATACTTTGGCGTATGTTTTAGGACCAATGTCGCCTGTTTCCGGTTCAAATGTTTTGGCGGCCCATGGTTGCAGCCCCCAATCTTCATCATTGATGAAAATGCCCCGGTACTTTACAGCAGGAACAGATGAAATGTAACTGTTTTGCGTAATGGTCAGTTCGGTCTTTTTCTTTACAGGCGCATCGGCCCACCAGGACCAGGGTGAAACGCCTATTTTTTCAGAAAGTGTAAACACGCCATAAGAAGTGCCTCGCGCGTCACTTCCGGCAATTACCAATGCTTTTGAAATAGCAGCTGATGGTTTGTTTACGATCGTTATCCCAAAACGTTCCCACTTTTTGGTTAGTTGTTTAATAAAACCTGATTGTTCACCCACTATTTTTTTTATTAATGCCAATTCAACGGAGCCAATAACTATTACGTTTCCCTTCGCTTCTGAAACGGCTGTTATTACACGGGGTTTACAAGAAGTGACCCGCTCTATATCTTCTGCCAGCAAATTGGCCAGAATAGAATCAAGCGCAGGGCCATTTTTATCATAAACGATGGTAACCTTGTTAGCTTTGGTAACAATCGGAAATGTGGCATGCTGTGCAGCAGCCATATGTTTGCTATTGAACCCGGTAGATTTTAGCTGGGCTGATAGCGAAAAAGAATAAAGAATAAATGTGAGCCAAAAGAAATATTTCAAAAAAGCTTTCATGCGTTTAACTTTTTCGGGATACAATTCGTTGTGCTAGTTCATGTATATTTTCTTCAATTTCATGTAACACCAACTCAGCTACCAGCCTGGCGCCCAATTCTGAAAAATGGGTATCATCCTGCTTGCCATCCGGATAGTTTGGATGTTCCCCTTTTTGTAAATGCATAAAAAGAAGTTGTGACCCTTCCCTACCCAATTGTTGATACAGCGCCTGGCTTTTTTTATCGAGGTCAATTAACAACACTTTTTGTTCTGCCGCTACATTGCGCACCAACTGCGAATACGCTTCATGCGTGCCTTCAATTTGTCCGGCTGAATCAAACTTTCGCCGTGCAACGGGAGTAAGCAAAACAGGAATTGCATTTTTGCTTCTTGAATCACTAATGAATTTTATAAGATTGGTACTGAACTCATTTTCTGTTGTAAAGGATTTTTTTGTGGCAACTTCATCGTTGTGACCAAACTGAATAAAAATATAGTCTCCCGCTTCGGCATTTTGCATAATAGATTCCCATAGCCCGTCGGAAATGAATGTTTTTGTGCTGGCTCCGTTTTTAGCTTTATCGATCACTGTTATACTGCTATCCCAAAAATACACAAAGGGCATTCCCCAACCGGTTTCAGGAAAAGCCCGGGGCTGCTTAATTGCCATGGTTGAATCGCCCGCCATTAAGATCTTTATTTTCTTTTTTGCCGGCACACAAAATGCAATTATAACGAACACCAATAGTATACTGCTTATCTGTTTCATGTGTTATACTTATTCGTTGATCACTAATTTATCAAGGGAAATAACATTGCCTGTACTGCCATACATGTTCTTTCGTTTGTCATGCCAGTTACCATGCCCGCCCATTACCGAAACTGTAAAAGTGTAATGATCTTTTTTCAGAAACGGACTTAAAAACTTTAGCGACTGCACCGCGTATTTACAATACATATCAACAATGGAAGTGAGCACCACTTTTCCTTTGCTGTTGCGGATGGTTACCAGGGCATAACCACCATTGGGCCGGGCCAGCCCATAAAAACCAACCCGGGTACCAGTAAACTTTAAAGTAAAAGAAGCATCCTTCAGGGCTGAGCTCATCATCGACAAAGTATCGTTTATCCATCGCCCCGAATAGGTAATTAATGTTTTGTCTGTATTATTGATTTCTTTTCCTTTAACCCGTACAATTGATGCAACCCCAGACGAAGTATTGATCATCCAGGCCTCACGATATCTGGGAATTGAAATGGAAGGGCCTTCAATCGTTAACGGTTGCCATACATAGGTGGCTGCCGATGTTTGTTTGGGAAAAGACCAGCGATCGCCCATAAACATATAGGTAGTATCTATTGAGCCCTCAACAGGCAGCACAAATGTTGTTTGTGAGTTCCAGGTAAGTGAGCCTTCTGCACAAAACATTCCTCTTTTTATCCAGGGGCCTTCTAAAGAGGCAGCGGTGTAGTATTCGTTATCATTACGCTCCCAGCTTGTTAGGTGTGAGCCTAAAAAGTAATAGAGGCTATTCTTTCGGAATATGGCAGGTGATTCAAAACCATTCGTAAAACTTTTGCATACCTGCTGTGCAATAGTTTTATAATCATCGTTCAGCTTATAAATGTCACCACCGTGCAGCAGCACATAACCTGCACCGTCTTTGTCCTGGAAGGTGCCCATATCCCATTTGCGGATGGGCCTGCCATCGAAAAGTAAGGGCCCATGATAGGTATATGGGCCGGTAATATTGTTTGAAGTGGCATAACCAACAAATTGATCAACATGCCCGAGTGTGTCAACATGCATATACATGATGTATTCGCCTGTGACCGGGCACTTCATCACCTTTGGCCGTTCCCCAACCCGGCCGGGGCCTAACTTGCCACTATCTTGAACGGGGAGCGCTATACTTTCGAATTTCCAGTTGTACAAATCAGTGGATGAATAACAACTGAAGCCGGCAAAAGCATTACTGGTATCGGTATGACGTTCGCCAAAAAGATAATACCTGCTTTTATCTTTTACAATATTTGCTCCATGTGCACTAACGGTATTCCCTTTTTCATCGAACCAGGAAATACCGGAATAGATGGCATCATATCTTTTCTGCTTTTGTGCAAGTGAAAGCAGCCCGGTCAATAAGAAAAACAATATAAAGATGATCTTCATTCAGATAATAAATTTGATAGCCGTTATATGTTATAAAAAGCAAAGAGGTTTCCCTCTTCGCTTTTACGCTACATGAACAATTAACGGGTTTAAGAACACTAATAGCCAGGGTTTTGCTCCAGCTTTGCACTCCTGTTTCTTTCAATTTCATATTGAGGAATGGGCCAGAGATTGTATTTTGGATCGGCAGACGGCGCATAGAACGGGTTGCATTTCTTTACCCTGTCATACCATTTATCTGTACGCATAAGGGTAAACATTCGCTTTTCTTCTACGCCAAACTCACGCATTCTTTCATCCAGTACAAGATCAATATTCATGTTACCTGCCGCTACTGGCGAAGCATTCGAACGGGTTCTCACTGTATTGACATCCGCTGCCGCTGCTGTCGTATTGCCCAAGCCCAAATAAGCCTCTGCACGCAGCAGATAGGTTTCTGCCAGCCTGAACAGGTATTCATCACGGTAAGTGCCTGCTGCCACGCCCTTCAATTGATAAGGGAACGCCTTTGCGGGATCAAGCAAATTGGCCGGGGGATTGTAGGGTTCGGTGCATTTAGTTTGATAAGGATATAACGACCGGTTATAGGTATCGCCCGAAACCAACGGAGCTCCATTAAACCCGGTTGTTCCCGCAGGAATATTGTCAAAATCGATCTCAGTGCCTACAGGGTACAACGGATTGCCTGCAGTTGTAACTTTAAACTTTCGTACAAAATTGTGGTTAGCGTTTCTTATATCATTCACTGAATCGGGTGTGGACCCTGTACCCTGATATTGATAAGCCTTATGGGCAAAATACATGGAGGGTGCCAGAAATCCAACCCCTCTTCCTCCGCTTGAATAATCAGCAGCCGGCCAGTTGAAAGCAGGCTTTGTAGTGGTACCGCCGGCAGGCAGTCTCACGTCCCGAACCAATGGTCCGTGTACCCGCTCTAAATTATAAAGGTCGGGAAACGGAAAACTGGTTGGCGTGGTTGACCCGGCGCCTCCGGGCACATCGTTTTCTATTTGTATTACCAGGATGGCTTCTCTATTACCGGCAGATTTACGGTTCTGATTGCCCCGGCGGAATAAGTCCCAGTATACATCGCCTGGTGTTTCTGATTTACGGGTGCCAAAGCGGGTTGTCATTAGATCTGTTGCAGGATCGTTAATTACCATTGTAGCAGCATCTACTGCTTTTTGGTACTGACCATCTGCGATATATACTTCCGACAGCAGATGATCAGCGGCCAGATTAGACACTTCACCATCCCTAACAGCAGCGATACCTGGCAAATTAGCCGCAGCAAACACCAGGTCTTCAATTACCTGTTTATAAACATCTTTTCTGCTGGCGCGGGTATAGTCTGTTTTGGGTGCAACCACTTCTTCCAGTTCAAGCGGAACTCCGCCAAATAAATAAGCCAGGCTACGGTAAGCAAAAGCACGGAAAAAACGGGCGCGGGCTTCGTACAGTTTTTTATCGTTGTCAGAAAGTTTTGATTTGGGCAAACGGCTGATAATGGTATTGGATTCTGCTACAATTTTATACCAGGGGTCCCAGTGTTTGTTGCTAAAAGAATTTACCGGGTCGTATTCGCCGGTAAAATTGGGCGGATTACCGGATGGAACATTTACTCCCATATCCGTTCTGTAAGCGTATTCCCATGGGTCGTTCTCGTTTGCTGTATAAAGCTCGGTACGTAACAATTTGTACAAATTGTTAACTGATGCATCAAAGTCTGAGGCATTTTGGAACGCATTGGAGGAACTTAAAAAATCCACGGGTGTTTCCTCCAGGAAATTTTTTTTGCACGATACGCCTCCAATAAGGAGAAGTATTATAATTGGTAACATCGATCTTTTCATATCAAATATTTTTTGCAGAATGAGAAGCAGGTTTTAGTAAGTAATATGCACACCAACGGATAACGATCTCATTACCGGCCGCCCGTCCAGTATCAGACCCTGCACGGCACCGTTGGCGTTGAGGGCTTCAGGGTCCCATCCTTCCCAATTCGTCCATGTAACCAGGTTCTTGCCGCTTACAAATACGTTGACTGCCTGCGCTTTTATCTTTGCAAGTATTTTGGCTGGCAGGTTATAAGCCAGCGACAAATCCTGCAACCTTACAAAGCTTCTGCTTTGGTACATGGGAGGTTCTACTTTGGAATGGCTGCCATCAATAATACGGGGGTATTTGGCGTTAGGCGTACGTGGCGACCAGTAATCAACGGCACTCAGGTCATTGTCGCGAATGCCATTGTCGTCGCGGAAGAAAAGCCTGGTGTTATTGCCAAGGTATCCATCTTTTCCACCCTGTATGGTATTCAGTAAAAAGCTTAGTGTAATTCCTTTATAACTTACTGTATTGAATATGCTCATCTTGTACTTAGGAGCGGTTGTACCAATAAATACCCGGTCGGCGGGGGTAATATCACCATCTTTATTTTGGTCTACAACGCTTAGGCTGCCCGTTACAAACCCAGGCATAGGCGTTTCATTCAACTGGTAAATAGGACCGGCCTGGTAATTATAAATGGCCCCTATTGATTTATTGATAAACAAATTATCTGCAACCAGGTCCTGTTCTTTACCAGTAGCATCTTTAACTCCCGTGAGCTGAATTATTTTGTTTTTGTTTGTCCAGAAATTATATGTGGCTGACCATTTAAAGTCTTTATGATTAACAATTTGATAAGTGAGGGATGCTTCGAACCCTGTATTTTGAATTTGGCCAAGGTTGGTTTGAATACTACTAAAACCTGTAACAGAAGGTAAAGTAACAGAATACAAGAGATCGTAGGTATTATTATTATAATACTCAAGAGTACCACTCAGATGGTTGTTCAGCAATCCAAAATCAACACCAAGGTTTAACCCTTTGGTACGTTCCCACTTCAAATTTGGATTGGGTAATGAAACCACCTGCTGCCCGAATGCGGTACCGCCCCCATCACCAAACACATAAGCTGCGTTGGTTTGTACTTTTGCCAGTGAAGAATAACGCCCGGTTTGGTTACCTATAGATCCGTAAGTTGCCCTGAGTTTGAGCAAATCTACCATCGATATTTTTTGCATAAAGGGCTCAGCCGAAAGCACCCACCCCAACCCTACTGAAGGGAACAAAGCATATTTAAAATTTTCGGCAAAACCTGAAAAACCATCTCTTCGCAAAGTAGCCGTTATTAAATATTTATCATTGTATTTGTAATTCAATCTTCCCATTTGATAGTTCAGCGTTTCATTCCAGCCAAACGGATATGGGTCACTTGTAGTTCTTAACTTGTCGGGGTTGGTAAGTATGGTGTTTGCGCTGCCAATACCATTGTAACTAAGGTTGAGACGCGAAAAACCGGTGCCCTCCGTATAGGTGCGCTCAAATTTCCTTTCCACAGCACCGTAAACTGCTGTTACACTTACATCATGCTTGCCGAAATTTTTTGTGTACGTGAGTATATTGTCCAGTGTATAATCATAATATTGGCTGTTGTCCTTATAAGCCCGGCCTGTAAAGCCTCCATCATATTTGCTGGCAAAATAGTGTTGATTGTTTGTAAGGTTGTTTCCGAAGTTCAGCCTGTAATTCAATCCCTTGATAAAAGGGATGTCAAGATCGGAGTAAATGTTGGCAAAGTAGTACTGATGGCGTTCCCTGTCGTCGACATAATAGGTGCGGAACGGGTTGAATGTAACCGTGTTTGTTGGGCTGGGAATGAGATTACCCAATGAGTCGAATGGCACAAGCAGTGGTGAATGCCGTATTATTTCGCTCATGGTAGGTTCAGCTCCATCCTGGTTTACAAACGACCCGGAAGATACCAAACCAATTTTCCAGAATTTGACGGGCTTTATTTCGAGGTTTGCCCGAAGCGTATTGCGTTTAAATATATCATTAATTATAAAATTCTTTTGATCGACCATACTGCCCGACAAAAGATAACTAACATTATCGGTACCCCCGGAAATGCTTAGGCTGTTTTCCCAGATGCTGCCAGGATTTGTGGCATTGCCCCACCAGTCATAATCATTTGGAAGCAGATTGCCCGAAGCATCCCGCATGGAAGCATCGACCTTGGTAGCCAGGTTAAAGGCAGGGTTTGGCGTGGTATAGTCGGGCGCCAGGTAAGCCTGCCGCCAAAACGCATCGGTAACCCTTTGCAAATACTCATCGCGGTTCAGCGGCCTGAGATTTACAGAAGGACGCTGGGAAGCGTAAGAGCCTGAATAAGCAATACGTGGCTTTTGACCGGCATGTCCTTTTCGGGAGGTAATTAAGATAACGCCGTTGGCAGCCTGGGCTCCGTAAACTGCGGTGGCGCTGGCATCTTTCAATATATCAATGGAGGCAATGTCATCGGGGTTAATTGAGGACAGTGAACCATTATACTGAATGCCATCGAGGATGATCAAAACACTTGTATTACCATTTAAAGTAACCTGCCCTCTTACTGAAATAGGTGGCGTACCACCGGCAAATGTCGAAACGCCTACATTCAACCCGGGTACGGTACCCTGCAAAAGCTGCCCCAGATTGGTATTAGGAGAGTTTTTCATGGTTTCAAGGTTCACCCGGGCAACCGAGCCTGTAATATCCTTCTTCTTTTGTGTACCATAACCAATAACCACCACTTCGCCCAACGACTTTTCAGTCTGCTTCAGCGAAATACTTATGTCAATCCGGTTTTTGACCGGAATCTCACCGGTTTCATAGGCCAAAGCCGTAATTACCAATGTAGCATTTTCCGGGGCATTAATGCTAAACTCGCCCTGCTGGTTTGTAGTAGTTCCGGCTTGCGAACCTTTGATCATAACCGTAGCACCGGCAACGGGTTGATTGTTTTCACCACGCACAGTACCTCTTATGATCCTATTCTTTTCCTGCGCATTGGAAATAAATGACAGAAGGGTCATGAGCCATAGAAGGCCTAACAAAGGCCCTTTGGGAAAAAGCAGCTTAATTTTCATATGCGTATTGTTTGGTTTAAGCAATGATCGTTGGGGAAAATGTAACCGATTACATTCTGTAGCAAATTATTGTCCGCGAAGGGGTGAATTAGGGGGGTAATTCACACAAAAGGGGTACTTTTTAGTACAAAAAAGCAGTTTTGAAGCTGATCAATTACAAAAACCAAACATAAAATCAGCCGGGCCAGGAATGGCCGGGCTTTAAGTTATTAATATGTAGCAGTAAATATTGTATACGCTTTTACAGTGTTGACAAAAATGACTGTAACACTTCTACTGTACGGGCCAGTTGATCATGATGCAGGTTATGGCCTGCGCCGTCAATATGAACCAATTTCCCTTTCGGCATAACCCGGGCGGCATCTTCATTGGTTTTACGCACTTCAGGCAATGCATCGGCTTTTAGTATAATGGCCGGCGCGAGGATTTTTGCCAGCGCATTTTCTATTCTCATGGTGCCGCTCATGGCCTGCCACGCCTCGCTTGTATAAGGGCCATGGTATTGTTTTTTCGAAAGCGCCCAATAGTACACGTCAACACTGTCCCATTTGGGAAACTGGCGGCGGCCGGTGGCAACCAGGTCTTCAAAACGGTAATTATTTTGCGCTACCGGGGTTTCGGGACTGCCAACCATATTCACAGATAACCGGTCGGGTGCAATGGATGGCCGTACCTGTGTTGAAGCCGGCAAATGCGTCAATCGTAAAAAGCTGGTTTTCAGTAAATGTCCTAAACTGCGAATCAAAATTCTACCTATCATATCGAAAATTGAACCTTCATTTTTCTACCATCAAATAAATTCGCCATTATAAGGCATTTGAATAGCGCCTATACAAATAACAACCATATGAAACTTTTCCATTACCTATTTTCACCCGGCGGTAAATTGGCAGTTACAATTTCTTTATTGTTCACTTTAACATCCTTAAAACAATCTGAGAAGCCTGTTTTATACATCATTGGCGACTCTACTGTTCAGAATAACGATGGTAACGGAAAGAATGAATACTGGGGCTGGGGCACATTATTAAATGCTTATCTTGATACAACGCAGATAACATTACGTAATCATGCAAAATCTGGCACCAGCACCCGCACATTTATTACAGATGGAAGATGGACAAAGGTTCTGGCAACATTAAAGAGCGGCGATTTTGTGATCATGCAGTTTGGTCATAACGACCAGGCTGAAATTAATGATTCTTCCAGAGCCAAAGGAACTATAAAAGGAACAGGAGAAGAGATACAGGAAATATTTAACCTTAAAACAAAAACACAGGAAACTGTACATACCTATGGATGGTATATGCGAAAGTTTATTCGTGAAGCAAAAGAGAAAGGAACTACCCCTATTGTTTGTTCGCTGGTGCCCAGAGAAAAATGGAAGAATGGTAAAGTAGATCGTGAAATTGAATATGTGAATTGGGCACAGGAGGTGGCCAGGTCAGAAGGGGCTTATTTCATTGATATAAACCAAATCATTGTGAAAAAATGGGAGCAAATGGGGCCTGACGCTGTAAAAGTCTTTTTTCCGGGCGATCATACCCATACCAATAAAAAGGGTGCAGAATTGAATGCGGCCTCAGTAGTCGAAGGCTTACGTTCAGTTAAGGATTGTCCATTGAATAAATTTTTGAAATAAGAAATGGTAAATAGTTTGGCCAGATGAAATAATATTTGATTATAGGCGCAGGAAGATGACTTTCATTTTACAAGAAGGTTCCTGTGGATAAATGAACCAACTGTTGTCGCCACTATAAAATACAAATTCCTGACCGGCCGAACCAGGGAGCACTTTCGTTTACCGCAGAATAAACGCTCTAATAATAGCGGTCTTTTTCATAGTGCATCCAACCAGTTTTTTTCCCATCAACAGTTGTTGTTTCACTCACAGAGCAGGCTTTAAATGGTGTTTTAAACAAGTGGGGCCTGGTTGGCCTTCTGGGACTTCTCGGTCTTTTTGGGTTAAAAAGAAGGGACAATAGAACCAATAGAACAAACCTAAATAGATAACTGAATGGTATTACGCAGACCTTGCGTCGGCGCGCAGTCAGGAAATTCTACCAGGTGAATTATCACAACGGAAGAAGGAAGATTTATCCTGGTAAAAATCAGCATTACCTTCAATTCCTGGTATTGCTTTATATAACATTTTGCAAAAAATAGTATGCGGCTACCCGTTGCGCAATACCATTAAGTTAGGTTTGACTGCCATTTACCAAAGCCCCACACGTTTGCCCTCTTGAACGCAATGCGCACGCTCTTCACGCTCCTACCTTCAGGAAGGCACAGGAACATGGATTACTGAAAGAGCATCCTCCTGTTTTTTCGGCTGATTTCAGGATGTATATTTTAGGAGCAGAATCGGGGTTTTCCTCTACAAGTAGCTATTTAGTTTATTAAAATCTTAAAATTTTGGCAGCGTACTTACTAGTTTAGGATACCCTGCTACTTTATAATTATTACCTGGCAAATATTCGAATATGACACCCATATCGTACTTTCCATATTTATAAGTGCCATATCCATTTTCTTTCACCATTTTTTCAATTCCCTCCCAATGATGAAGTCTTATGAACAGGCGTTTCAGGTATTGTTTAAGATTTTCTTCATTGCAGTAAATATCATCAAGTAAAAAGACCAAAAGCTCACGGAATTTATAATCACCATTGCTTAAAGACTCAAGATAAAGGTCAAAAATACTTGGAGTATTAGGCTCCATACTTCCAAATTTCAATGATGACTTATCACCTGTAGCGTTATTCAGGTTGAACAATACATTAAACACTCTCTTGTTTATGGAACTATCATTAAGTTCTTTGGCAAAATAGAACGTATCTCTTTTGGTTATAGGTCTAAAAAAATCCTTCTTCCCTTTATCATCTACCTTTTTGTGAACTATTAATATTTGGATAATTCTATACCTTTCAGCAGTTTGAGTAAACTGATAGACAGAACCTTTATGATGAAATATTATAACAGAATCGCTCCCCTTCAATAATTCGTTTTTATTTATTCCTACCATCCGATCAATACTGTCTACATACTTCTGCACATGGCTTACTACTCTCCCCGCCTGGGCCTTTGTATTTATATGAAAACCAAGTAAACTACAGAAGACGAGAATTGAATATTTTACTTTTTTCATTCCTTTTTGGATTTAGATTTTTTTTCAGCTACCGTAACAAACTGAAAAAGGATAAAAGCAAGTGCCAATCCCAATAAGATAGTAAACCTATAAGTATATGTCGATACTCTGACTTTCATTCTTTATCAAATTTAATCTCTTCAATGTAATGCTCTTGAGATTTATCATTCTTTTCTATCCTCCACTACCCTTTCTTCTTTTTCGCCTCAATATCCTTCTTTACCTCTGCTATTTCAGCATCAGTTTATGCTCTATTAGATATCCGGGAATCTGTGGCTAAAAAATGGTTATAAATGCACGGAAGGGTCTCATGTGTTGGGCTGAAGGGGTATCTCAAGTTGAAATATAAGCATGAGCATCGCATGTGCTCAAATATCGGGTAAAGAAAGAGGTAGGCAGATGCCTCGTGATCTACATGCTTTTTTCAATTAACGATTTCAGAGTTGAGTCGGTGTTAATAATCTTTGATTTTTATAAAGTCTTTCGTGGCATCAACGAAATAGTACCCTAACCGCGCTGACGATGTTGTTTTGTGTTGTCGCTCGTCTTTCATTGCAAGTTCTGTCCGATTGACGGTAAACCATATCCATTCGTCCATTACCCTTGATATAAAATAGTGTGCTGCTGTGTCTGAACCCTGATAAAGTAGCCAACCATGCCAGGTCGGAGTATTCTTGTTGTCTTGTGCCCATTCTTTGACTTCAGAAAGAGCCCATGTCGTTTTGCGCTTTAAATTTGATTGCGAAAAAGTTAGTTGTGCTAAGAACAGCAGTAATATTGTAAAGATTGTTTTTGTTCTCATTGACTTTAGTTGAATTTTTGTTGACAATGACCGCCAACATTACATTTTGCTCCAATCCGGGCACGAAAAAAAGGCTTTAAGTCATTAGACCTGAAGCCTTTTAGTTTGAATCAGTTTCTTCTTCCAGAAAATGCATGGTTTGATAAGCCCTGATAAAACTGCTATCCTTCGATAACTCGTCCTGCACAGAATACATCAAAATGTTGTTATCCCGAATTCGATATGTATCGTAATGATATCTCCTGGATTTGGGCATTAAAAATGCCATTCTCTTCTTGATATATAAAGTGATAGAGGTATCATTCATTACGTAATTACCTTTTTGGGTAGAGGTATGACTGAATAAAAACGCTGTACTTGATGAAAATTCATAAGTTGAGTCAGTGTACAGGAATAAAGAGTTGTCTACGCAGCCATGCCCACCAGCATACTCAAATTTTACTTTTTTCTGGGCAGTGCAAAAAAGGGCAAACAAATTAAAAAAAAGGAAAATAAGTAATTTCATAGTTTCTGTATGTATTCCTTTCTGGCCTTATGTAAAATATGCAAATCTTTTCCTTTTGCGTCTCGTTATGAAAGTAAAATGTCTGTTAAAAGTCACTCCATAACCCTAACCTTAAAATGAGAAACTATACGATTTCCCTTTATCTTCTCATAAACTTTATATTTACTGTCGGTGGCTATTTATGCAATATCCTGTGCTTATAATGACTCATTCCCCGCTTATTTTGGATCATCCGGCTGTTAATATGATATAGCCCTTACCAAAATCGCTGCACCTATAACTTTGTATGGATCGTCAGTAGCTAACTTTTTCTCGTTAGTACGAAAAAATGGAACATCGGTACTTAAATATCGATTGTATATAAAAAACTTAGATCCAAAAAGAGAGAGGAACATTCCAAAAAAATCGACTTATGAGCCAAAGTTACCTAGGGATGTTCTTTAAAAAGCTACTTATGTTTCGTTATTAGCTACCAACGTGTCATACTTAGCCCGGGATGAGTCATAATAAGTTACTGCCGCAGCATAATTAGTAACTAACGTCATAAATAGCTATTTACGCCACATAAAAAGCTCGACGATCTTTATATGATGCTTTTCTTCAATAGCATGTATTGCCTTGAGACCGTTATCGCTGGCTATTTGAATTGTGAGTGTTTGCATATACTTTAGGCTCATATAAATAGAGCAAATTCGGATCAAGTCAAATTGGTTTTAGGTATTGGGCGTATGTTGTCAACTGTTGTTCGCCTGCATTTCCTGGAATACCCTGTTATGCACAGCCTTAATATCCGAACACAAACACTGCATCCACATTTGTATAAGTTTGTTCTGTAAAAAATGTCCCCATTCGATGAGGATTTATTCGTAAGCCAGCAATAGCGGCAAAACACTTATTGCACAAAAATAGAAACAGACCTGGAATACTGTGCATTGATATCAATGGGCAGCGATACTCCATTTTTCCAACACATGGCATTAAAGTAATCCCCCTCGCCACCAGCGACATACACATCACTTCCAACTGAATAAATGGAATAAGCATTTCCATATTTAGTACCGTCGGTCAAAGAAGTTGGCACGCCATTCTTCCAATACTTTGCAACAGAATATCCAGTGACACCGCTATACTCATAGCCAGAGGTATACACATCGCCTCCATTTACGAAAATAGAATTGGCTCCAGCGAATTGTAAGCCATCAGTTAAAGAAACTGCTATGCCATTCTTCCAATATTTTGCTACAGGAATTCCCCCAAAAACACCATTTTGACTTTGTTCTTTGCCACATACATAAACATCATTTCCTTTAACAAAAATAGACTGTGCAGAGGCTATGGTTGTCGTACTATCATTGAGGTGAACAGCAATGCCATTCTTCCAATAGGTTGCAACCTGGTAGCCACCAGGAACTCTGGCTTTCCATCCGGCTGCGTACACGTCGTTTCCAACTACATAAACTGAAGAAATAATGCCATTATAATCAGGTGCATCGGTAAGTGACACAGCAACGCCATTTTTCCAATATTTTGCAACTGGAGAGATAGCATTGTTGTTATAAAGTTCATACCCGCCAACATAAACATCAGTTCCAACTACATAAATTGAATTGGCTAATGCCGCATTTGTTCCATTGGACAGCATTACTGGCACCCCATTTTTCCAGTATACTGCCTGAAGATTTCCGTTATTGTTTTCACCAGCTACATACACATCATTCCCCACCACATAAATAGAATGAGCATAAGTGCCTCCTGCAAGTGGAAATAATTTGCCATCTTTCCAATAAGCTGCCGACGTGCCATGATAGCCTGCAGTATACACTGTCGGTGGAGTAGTGAATTTAATAGCTGCACCATAACTTACACCCGTACTGTAAACAGCAAAGGCTTTTACATAATAGGTAGTGTTGGGCTGTAAAACTTGAATGGTATCCATAAAATTCGCCAAAGCTGCTCCGTTGCTGATCTTATTTATGGTTGAAACCGTTAGGGCGCTGCTATCAGTCCCCCATATTATTCCCTTGTCTGTAATGGTAGTGGTATTAGTGAACTCCCCACCTGAAACAACTGACGTGGAATTAATCACGGTGACTGGTCTCGTGATAATGACTGGAGGATTTAACAAAGGAGATTTTATATCGGAGTTCTTATTACAACTAAAAATAAATACCAAGGCAAAGGTTGAAGCGGCAATCGAAAAAATGTTAATCGCTTTCATACAAAGGGCTATTGTTACAGCGCAAATATAAAGTAAATCATTACGGCAGCACAACGGGTATCGTTAAATGTGGCCGGGCTGCAACGGGGCATTTACTTTATAGAAAAAAGTAGTGGCATGTATAAAGAAACGAAAAAATTGATGATTGTTCGTTAAACAGGTACCAACAAGCTGTTGATGGGAATAAATGACTTAGTTATATTGCAGTAAATATTAAACAATCAATGAATCAACAGCATCCCAATCTTGCAATCATCAACAGATTTTTTGAGGCTTATGGAAAATTTGATCTGAATGCCATGCGTGAAGTAGTAGCCGAAAATGTAAAATGGACAATTCCCGGGCACCATCCATTAAGTGGCACCAAAGTGGGAATAGACGAAGTTCTTGCATTCTTCACCCATCTTGGCAAATCGAATTTTAAAGCAGACCCCATTGTATTAGGAGTAAACGACCAATACGTAATTGATTGCCATCGCGGATGGAGCAATCGGGAAGATGGCAATAACATCGACATACTGTGGTGCCTGCTTTGGAAAATTGTAGATGGAAAAATTGTTGAAGTGGTAAATTTCGCGGCTGATCAACATGAGGCTGATCGCTTTTTTTATAAAGTCTATCAACTAAAGCCCATTCAGGATAGAATTGTATAACAAAATAAAGACGCACCAATTAGCCCTGTAAGTCATTTACTTACAGGGCTTTTTTATTGCCTTAAAATGGGCCAGCCAGGGTTTAACTGGCAAAATGCCTTATACTACCTTGAAATTGGTTAAATGGCGAACATCATTTGCTTCCAGGATACTAAATTGGCCATTACTATAAGACACACGATAAAGACAGGTATTACTATGGCTGAAGTTTGCCATACAACTGATAGGTGATTGACTGAGCATGCACAACAATATCAGCAATGAGCGACCGTGCATACAGATTAGCACCCGCTTTTCATCCGGCCTGGAAAGAATAACGTCCAGCGCTTCCTGTAAACGTTCAGAAACCTGGTTGGGGCTTTCGCCTTTTTCAAAGGACAAGTCACATTGTCCACTCTCCCAGTAATTTCTCATTTCGTGGAATGCGTTTCCCCAACCTTCTTTACTTTCCTTCCCTTCCCAAATACCAAAAGACAGTTCATCTAGTCCCGGCAATTGCTCCCACGGAACACCTTCTTCTATAAATTTTTTTACTGTTTGATGAGTGCGCTTAAGAACGGATGTATATACCTTAACAAAAGGCACATGTTTATAATATTGGTAAAAAGCTTCCCCCTGTTCTCTTCCCAGCTCATTAAGATCACTATTTACACCTCTCCCCTGCACAATGCCCAACTTGTTGTAATCGGTTTCTCCATGCCTGATAATATACAGTTCCTTATCCATAATCCGCAAGATAGTATAATATGGGAAATTTCGCCCCCCTGTAACACCACAGATTTTACATTCGTTTACAAAGTTTTTACCTCGCTTTTACCACTCCCGGAGACGGACGCTGTAGGTTTGCGTCAACACATAAATCAACATCTTATGCGGTCTATCTTATATTTCATCTATGCCTCCTTCTGCCTAACAGGCACCGTCGCCTGCCGCGACCGTTCAGCGGCGGCTATCAACGCCCCCACACTTGCCCCGGCTCCTTCCATCCAGGCAGGAAGTGTGGTGGGGTATTCCCTTGTTATAGCAGAAAGCTTTGTCAATTGGAAAGGTATGCATGTCATGGGCGGAAATGGACATCAGGGCTATATCAAACCCCTGGCGGGCACCCTGGCTTTTGATGGCATCGGCAATATTGCAGGGGCCTATTTTGAACTGGATATGAATACAATTACCACTACAGACAAAAAAGACACGAGCAGCGATAACGGACTGGTATCGCACTTGAAAGACCCCGACTTCTTTGATGTGAGGAAGTATCCCAAGGGTGCATTTCAATTAACCAGGGCAGTTAAAGCCTCCAACGATTCTTCGTATTATATTACCGGCCAACTGACCTTGAGGGCCATAACGCAGGAAATCCATTTCCCGGCCACAATTGTCAGGAATGGGGAGAA
Source organism: Niastella sp. OAS944 (assembly GCA_024809215.1). Classification (GTDB taxonomy): domain Bacteria; phylum Bacteroidota; class Bacteroidia; order Chitinophagales; family Chitinophagaceae; genus Niastella. The sequence continues at coordinate 462,792 of JANUBW010000002.1, forward strand.
TATTATTGCCACAGCGTCGCTTACAATAGACCGCACGAAATGGGGGATCACCTACCAGTCGGCCAGCGTATGGGGACTAGTGAAAAACGAGTTGCTGGAAGACAGGATACCGGTGTCACTGGCTTTACGGTTTCACCGGCGACAGTGTTAAATGTTTGATATGAGGAAACGGTTTAATTCAATCATTCAATAAGCACCTTTTTAACTTCACTGCCATTATCGGTTACTACAGTGATATAATACATTCCCCTGGCTACATCGTGTACGGGCAACTGCGTTTGCATTGCATTAACAGATGCCGTTTTAACTAATCTGCCTGTTGCCTCACGCAACTCAACTCGGCTACAGTTAACTGTGCTGGTAATGAATAACACACCTTGTGTTACCGGGTTAGGTTTCAATGTAATGGTGAAATTATCATCAACACTTATTTTTCGTATGGGCGAATGGCTGAATTTCCCATCAATATCGGTTTGTTTAAGGCGATAGTAATTTATTCCTTTTGCCGGATGTTCATCGGTAAACCGGTATTGTTTTTTAGTATTACTGTTTCCGCTGGCCGGCACAGCGCCTATAGCTACGAAATTGACACCATCGGTGCTTCTTTCAATAATAAACTGGCTTGTATTGGATTCTGAATACGTTGCCCATTGTAATAAAGCGGTTTTCGCAACTCTTGTAACAGTAAAATCGCCCAATTGCAGTGGTAACGGCGCAGTCAGCCGCGGAAGGGGATTGATCCAGAATTCCGATAAATTGCTTACTTCAAATTCTGCATAATATCCATAATCGTAAGGTATAACCTCTACCTGCGAAGGCGTAATAAAACGCCACGTGCCGCTGATATTATTACTTAAAGTACTGTCCTCTTCGGCCGGGGCATTACTGTATTGCGTAATTCCGGCGGCATATGCATCCGGCAGTTTTGTACAGCTATTGCAATCCTCAACATAATCCTGCGACTCAACCTCAGCTTCTGAAAAATAAAATCGAACCTTTACCGGAGCAGCAGGTTGATTGGTTGGTTTTATTACGATATTCCTGCCGAGATAATATTGATGTCCATCGTTGTATGGAAAATAGAATTGAGCTAAGTATACGCTTGCGTCGACATTGCCAAGGTCTTGCCCATTTGCATTGATGGAGGCGAAGAGCTTGTAGCCCTCATAACCTGCATCAGAAGTAAAATCAATCCAGTTATTACCACTTACCGGCTTTGTTGAGTGGCCGGGGATGCCTTCGCTGAAGTACATGGAAGCTTTGTCATAAATATGAACATCGTCGATACCTAGGCCTTCAGCGGTGCCACTTTCATCGCTGTGCAATGCGAACCTGAACCGTACGCTGGTTGCTCTTGTTGGAATCTCAAAACTTGACACATGCCACCGCAAGAAGATACTTCCAATATAACCATATGCGGTTTGCCAGGTTTGTCCGTCAGTGCTGTATTCAACTTGAGTATAGTCGTTACTTTCCGTATGTAAAATACGGCTGAATGATAATACCGGCTGTGCCAGCGTGCTGAGGTCAAAGCGGGGTGAATACAGGTATGACGATTCATTGTTGTTGTAATTTCCGCTTAAATTAGTGACCCAGGCTTTGCTACCGTTGGCTGCTTTGTTTATAACGATACCTGATGGAGCGCCACATAACCAGCTGTTATTGGTACCGGTTGCATACCAGCCTCGCGGATCAGCGCTTTCAAAACCTTCCAGGTAAGGGAAACTGGTTATAGGAGGTAAAGTATCAGTTTTTGTAATGGTGGTAATGAGCGTGTCGTTGGCTGGCAAAGTATCTGTACTGTAATACACCCATGCTGCAATTGTATATTTCGTGAAATGCGCCATGTCGGCGGTTTGGGTAAATGTATAATTTACTGTAGCGCCGGGTGCTATATAAGGTATATTTTCAGTAACGGTTGGCGCACTATTTACCTTATAAGATACCGGTACATTGGTAATTGCCGCTGCAGGATTGTGGTTTTTAACCTGAACAGTAATAGACTGATTGCCACCTGGCACACCCGCAGCAGTTGGTTCCACCAGCTGTTGCATACTTACGTCATCATCCAAAAACCCAATTGTTATATCATCAAAAGTAAAACCATCGTTAGCACCAGGTGCAACAGAAATGACAGAATAATATCCCTCCTGACCACATTTTACCTGAAAGCTGCTGGTAATTGTTTGCACCGGTGAAGCATGGGCTAATGTTTGATTAATATTAACTTTAGGCATGGCGCGGTAAACGCCAAAATCTGCAGGGTTGTAAGGCAATGTATAAACAGGTATCCAGGCATCCCGGTCACTTCCCCTGATCCATATTTTGTTGCCCTCAGCAGAAAAATCTATTCCTTCATTGCGGAAATAAAGCAATAACCACAAGTCTTTATCTGATGAAATATAATTACTCAGATTAAAAGTAATGATCAGGCTGTCGGCACTTCTGTTAACCTTATAAATGTCCTGATCAAGTGTCACTGCCCGGTTGCCGGTGCGAACCATTGCGGCATCTACAAATGTTCGCGCCCGGCCATTTGGGCTGCTACTAAAAAAGTCGCAGCGATCGAGTCCGTTAAACCCAATGGCGCCGTTAGAATACGTTTGTACAGCAGCGTTTTCAAATCCTTCAGTAAAGGAAGGGGCCAATACTATTGGATCGTTTGTTAAATGTTTTACGGTGAATTTTACAGTATCATTGCTTTTCGCGATATCGCCGGGATAATCGATCCACACTTTAACACTGTAATTTCCAGTGTTGCTAAAATCATAGCCGGCTGCAAACGTATACATGGTATTTCCATAGGCAGCAAGGTTTATGGAAGCAGTTTCTGTTACCGGTATGCCATCATTTACCTGGTAGCTGATGCTGGCAGAACCGGATGTTATCTTATACCTCCGGTTATTTATATACACCTGGGGAGCCACTATACCTAATTGTGAAGAAGTATTTTTACGGCCGCAGATTAAATTTGTAACCGATACAAGAGCAAGGTCAGCAGGCGGAGCAACAAACTTTGGATTAATGCACTGAGCGGTTGAACGGCGACCTGCAGTTGATCCCATTACACCGCGTACTGCTACCCAATAAGTACTGTCGGCACTTAACCCACTCAGCGAATAACTGGTATTAGTGGTGCTGGCAATCACCTGCATATTCTTTCCCCGCAGCATCATAACTTCATAACTGGTGGCAGCCGGTATGCTGCTCCATAATAATCTGGCATTACCTGCAAATGCGCTGGTATCTGTAACAACAACGCTGGTAGTGTCTAATACAACAAAACTATAATCGCTTACATCTGTATAAGCCGTACTGTTGCGGCTCACCCGTATCAACGCGGTAGTAGTTGCTATTGAAGCTGGCATCGTCCATACATAATTACGGTTTGTGGCAGCCACGTTATTGTCGATAGTAAGCCAGGTGCCGCCGTTATTCAACGAATATTCAATAGTAAAAGAATTGGTATTGTCAGCGGATGCGTTCCAGCGAATGATCTCCTGCTCACCAGGCACCAGCGTTTCCCCGCCAAAAGGATATTCTACCTTTACACCTGGTTCAATTACCTGGTAAACCACTACATACTCCTGCGGCCCCTGGGCAATGCCACTGCCCTTCACAGTTATGGTACAATTTCCCGCAGGCGGGTTGTTAATTACAACCTGTTCAATATTATTCCTGTTGTCGATACCTTCCACGGCTACACTGTTAACGTTGGCGGCCGAGGGGTCCAATACCAGGGGGTAGTGAACCATAGCATCGGGGGTTGTAACAGTAAGGTCCAGGTTATTTACCAGCGAACTGGTAGCGCTCACAGAAGCAGCACGATCATTCCAATATAGTAATATTTTTATTTGTGCTGTGCCTGCCGGAACAGCCGGAACATTAAAGCTGGCAGCACCGCCATTATCAAGGGTACCTGTAAACCAGGTATTATTTTCAATAGCTTCTACTGAATTGCGCGCGTTTATATTCCCAAATCCAAATGTATAGTCGGGTCCCGGGTTACCCACATCAACTGCACCATTACAGGCTACCGCTTTTATTAATGCCGATGAGGGATTGCTGCCACCGTGCAGCTGTTTGTACCGCTCATATAGCAGGGCCAGAATACCGGTTACCGTTGGTGCCGAGCAGCTGGTGCCATAAGTGGTAATATATTTATTTTCAGGAAGAGTAGACACAATGGCGACTCCGCCCGCAACCAACTCGGGCTTCAGGCGGCCATCGGCGGCGGGGCCACGGCTTGAGAAACCGGGAATGTTGTAATTGTAATTGTCTATAGCGCCAACGGTTAACACATTTTTCGCCGATTGAAATCCACTACCTACAGTAGCAAATCCGGCCGGGTAAGGCGTGCATACAGCAGTCTCGCCCGCGTTCCCTGAGGCAAACACATGCAACAGAGAGGGATAAGTGTTCATTTGCTCATCAATGTAATTACTCAAAACATTATAGCCCCCGTCTGCACAAGCGGGCGGGCCGCTGCCATAAGAATTATTGGTAAGCACCATATTGTAATTTGTTACCAGCTGCGGGGCGTCTGTAACAATTTGAGACGTATTTTTATTAATGATATTGGCTTCCGGCGCCATACCCTTATATTTTGGGTTCAGGTTGCCGCCACCTGCTACATTTCCTGTTACGATGGTGGGATGGTCGTCGGCCAATGAAAGGTCCTCGTTTAATAATCGCCCAGTAAGATCAATATGCGAACCCGGATAGCCCACATCGCCAATACCCACTGTAACATTTGTACCCTGCAGGTTGCGACCGGCCGGGGCGCTTAACGGATTCACCGCATGTGCGCCGCGGTTCCTATAGTTAAGGGGTGTTGTTTTTAAATACTGGCTGCTTATGTAAGATACGAAAGGAAGTGCCGCGATCTTTTGTACAACCGCAGCTGAGGCATCAATAAAAACAACACGGGCCGGCTCAATGGCTGTTTCTATAATTTGGGCGCCTGCTTTTTTAAATTCGGCAATGGCGCCGGCTTTGTCAATATTTCCATAAAAACTTACGGCTATCGCCTTATCCGCATCCCTTGCCGCGTGCTTTAATTCCTGAACAAGATCAGGAGCAATTTTGGCGGTTGTATGTAAAGTATAAATTCCGCTGATATTGCTTTTTTTAAGCCGGCTTAACCCAATGTTATCATTTATTTCGGCCAGAAAGGTGTTATCGGGAATATAGTCGTATAAAACTATTCCGTCCTGTGCAAGTGCCCGTCGTTCTGTTGCACCTGGTAATTCTTTAAACTGAATAAGGGTATAAAACCGGTTTTTGAAATGAAACTTTTTTAGCGAATCAGTAAGATGAAATTGGTTGCGAAGATCTTTTGATTTGGCAAGAATGCCACTTTTCAATTGAACCGGCCGCGTAATTTCCTGGGCCAATGCGGATAAAAGGAAAAGGTGCAGGGTAATAAATAATAAACAGGTTTTCATCAGGGGACTTTTAACAGGAACAGGTTCATAAGATTATTGTACTAACACTATTCTGGCAGTAGTAAAGATATTATATGATTGTAACAATTGAAAGAAATCTAATAAGTGCGTTGTTTTAGATAATAACTGTGTTATTTTGGCCAAAAAGCGCGTCTGCTGCATCTCGGTAGCCCCCCTTTAAAACATAAATCACGGTCTTATTTATTCTTTATAATAATAAAATGGTTCGGCAATTCTAAATTTTAATTCAATTGCTGTTTGGCCGCTTTTATCAATATAGCCTGAATATATTGTCTCCCGCTCTTCACACACGCCAATTAGTCCGCAAGAGAATTCAGGAGAAATGTCAGAAAAGAATAACCCCTGGTCACCACGACTTCGCACGAACCATTGTTTGTATATAAAGTCAATCACCACTTCATTGCGCTCGTTAATTACTCCCCAAAGCTCTCCTTTTCTGGCAACTGCGAATCCTTCTGAGAATTTCAACACTTCGTCAAATGGTCTTTGGGGAGTTTCGATTTTCGCCGTTACGTTCGTAACATTAGTTACGCTTGAAATTTGAAACTCGCCTTCTTCATTTACAAAACCACTCTTCCCGTCCAGGGTTTCTACAAATAATTTTCCATCGGTAAATCCTGCAGTAAAATAATCATCGCTTGTGCAGAAATGAGGTTTTGATTTAACTCTTCCGTGCAAGTCCATAAAACCATAAATATATCCGCCTGTATAATAATTTGCATTGCCGAATAAAATCAACTTTTCCGAAACAGGTTCAAACCAATTCCATTCTTTAGGAAGGTCAACAATCTTATTTCCGCTAGTGTCTATTATAAAACTATTTCCATTGGTAGCAGCAACTGAAAGTCCAAAAGAAAACCCCGATATACTTTCAAACGTATTTTCAATTTTCCATTTTCCGCTCCTGTCTATTAACCCCCATTTATTGTTAAGTGATGCAATACAACCCAGTTCGTTAAAATGATGAACATCATCGAACTCACAAGGAAAAATAATTTCTCCTTTTTTATCTATAAACCCCCACTTTTTACCTTTGTTAACTGCAGCCATTCCATTGTAAAAGCTTTTTGCATAACCGAAGGAAAAATCCGTTATCATTTCTCCTTCGGCATTTATAAAGCCATATTCTCCATTATAATGATTTTTCCAATTGTTACCTATATCAATTTTGCTGGGAACTTTTTCAAGGCAGGCAATTCCCTCCGCCCAGTTAAAAATATAATGGCAGATTGGTTCAAGTACATAATTTCCGTTAGGGTCAATAATGCCCCAAAAGTCCCAGTTAGGTTTAACTTTGGCCAGTCCCATTTTTTTCTTATCTGTCGTCATAGGTTTCGGTTTTGGTAAGGTCGATCGCTATTTATGTTCAATATTTCGCAAATAACTCAGTATATATCTCAGTCAGGTACCCGCCCCCATAACCAAGCGTTGCAATGTCAAGTGCTGTAAAACCATCTTCGTTTACTTTTGTTTTATCTGCACCATTAGCCAATAAAAATTCTGTATTTGAGATATCTAACTCATCCGTATAATTTATTGAAGTTTCAATTTCAGTACCAACGCTCACATGTAAAACTGTTGAACCATATGGGTTTTGAAAATTAATATCTGCTCCATACTTTAAGAGTTGTTCTACGTTACCTTTTTTTCCATGAGTATCCAGTATTGGAGTATTTCCATATTCATCAACTTTGTTTACGTCCTGGTCCAGCTGTAAACAATATGTTAGTACTTTTAAGTTGGCATGGTTGTGGCTTGCAGCATGAAGCCCACTGGAAACAAATTCAATACCTTTTGAACAACTTTCAGGAAAGTTCTTATCCAGGTATTCTACAATCTCTAACTTACAGCATTGCAAAGCCAGAAGAAAGCAGGATTGCTTGTATCCATCTTCAATTCGTTGCCGAATATTAACCCCGCTTTTTGTTAGTAATTTAATAATTTCAAATTGGTTGTTATGTTTATTGCCATTAGTTATAGCAGAATGAAGTGGATTTTGACCTCTATAAACTTTATTTACATTTGCCTTTCTTTCGAGTAAGAACTTCACTAAATCAATATTATCAACCGAACAGGCTAAATGCAAGAGTGAATTCTTAAAATAAATATCCTTACCAATCACACAATCTATATCAGGATACACAGATAAATAGCTATCGGCCATTTCTATCTGTTTAGAAAGGTCCTTCGTATTCCATATATTACTAAACTGTTCTTCCTGCGTCATTACTTATTAACGCTATTATATTGCTATTTATTTAAAAAAAGCCGATTACTGCACAATCAGCTTATACGTTGACCTCATCCCCTGATTGGTTGTTATAACTACATTATAAATTCCCTGTATATTACCCTTTATTATATAAGGAATGCTTTGCGTGCCGGCCGTGACAGCCGTAACGGTTTGCAGCACATCTACCAGACGTCCCTGTGCATCATAGATCCTGATCTCAGCCTGTTCATTCTTTTTCAATGCAACAGTTATAGTTACTTTGTCTTTCACCGGATTGGGATAGATGACCGTGCGTGTTATCTCTTCCTGCGCAGATGGTTTGTTTTTGGGTTGCAGGTCAAGTACGATCATACAATCGGCTGTTAAGGTGGCGCCGGCGCTGGCCATTACCTGGCTTTTTACATTGGCAACAGGTGTTGTATTAAGGGTATACGGCGGCGTAAATGCCGTGCCGCTTCCGGTTTTATTACCTGTTGTATTGGTATAAATATTATTCTGCTCAGTGATAGCCGTAAAGTCATTATTCATTTTATCAATAGGCTTAGCAACATTTTCAAACACGTTGCTTTCGATCAGCAGATCGGCTTCAAAACCTGCCTGTATACATTGTTTGGCAACAGTGCTGTTGAACAGGTTGTTTACTATATGCACCTTTCCGAACCGCACGCGGGGCATGCGGGCCACACATCCCTGCGCCCACCAGTTGTTTTGCATGGTAACGCGCAGGTGCCCCCGATCGGCTGTAGCGCCATCGCCGGAGCCAAACAGATCGCTGAACCGATGATCGTCGGCACCACCGGGCCCTCCGGCTATGGGCGCTTTGTTATAAATGAATTTGCACCAGGTTACGTTGATGTAATCACTCATATTCTTGATATCAAAATTACCATCGAGGCCATCCTGAAATTCACAATGATCTACCCACACATTGCTGCAATTATCGAGGGTCATGTTATCATAACCGTCTGTATCATACGCCCCGGGACCTTCCAGGATGAGGTTTCTGAAAATTATATTCGTACATCTTTTTACGTAGATGATGCCTGAATTATCTGCTGTAAGATCGGTTGACACCAGTTTGCTGCCGGGCATGCCGAAAATGGTTTTGCCGCTCTGGTCCTGGAAACTGATACGGCCACCCGAAGGGATGGTAATTGTGCCTGAAACGGCCACATTTTTTACCGAGGAAGTAGTAATAGCTGATTTAAGTTCTGCGTAAGTGGTCACCGTTACAGCAGTGGTAGTACCGCCACCGGTAACTCCACCATTCTGGCTGGCCCAGCCGGTAACGGTACATTGACTTTTTGCAAACGGACTGATAAGGCATAAGGCGCCCCCAAATAGTAAGGGTACGAACTGTTTTCTCATGTGAACATTTAATTTGCCCGCTTACTTCAAGTATGGTACCACATTGGTGGTATTGTAAGTTCCTAACCTACTTTTTTTATGCAAACGTTGTCGCAACCGGTAAAGATTGTTAATGGCGAGATATGTTGAACATAAAGGCAGCGTGCTCAGGTTTGTAAACTGCGGTACCGTTTGTCCGGCACTGTTAATGACCTTTACATTCGGTTTGCAGGCGGTAATACAATTAGTACCAATGGCATTATTATCTCACGGACGCTTCCATGTTCCAAACAGCCGGTCCCACAGGTTGGTATAAAAACCAAAGTTATAGGCTACATCTTCGTGGTGGTCGTGGTGAAAAGTAGAGGAGCCAAGCACATTGAATATAGGCAGGCGCCTTATAGCAACAGGCAGGGGCTTGATACCGAGGTGACCGGCAAGCCCGAATACCAGATTTACCGTAAGATAGATAATGATAGCCCAGATATTGAAAGCATAGCAAACGAGCAGCACCAACCAGAGTGCGCCAAAGGAGAGCGTTTCTATAGGATGCAGAATGAACAGGTCTATTGGTTTGGGATGTACGGCTTCGTGGTGCAGTTGATGGATCAGCTTGTAGAGCACTGTTTTGTGTATGAGAAAGTGAAAAAGGTACATCAGCAGGTCCATGGCCAGGAACAGCAGAAAAAAATCGATAATGATATGCCAGGTAATGGTTGTGCCGGTAACTATGAACCCTTTTTTCCAAAGCCAGTAACCAAGATAGGTAATGATTGTGTTGAGGATATTCGTGATGATGCAGATAAACCATTCACGCCTGTTGTCGACGTAAGGGGTAACCGTTGCAGGATCGTAGCAGCGCTGAATGAAGCGGCCCACCAGAAGGACCAATCCGGTAAGCAGCAGGTTTTCGGCCAGGAAGATGCCCCATACAAGCGTTTCGGGCAGCGCGGCAAAGGATTGCAGGAGGTTGTTCATAAACGATGCGGTAAGTTAATGCTCTTAAGTCGTTTTGTAAAATATGCATAAATAAAAAAGCCCCGATCAAATCGAGGCTTTTTTATTTCATTAAGCTGTCAAATTAGAGAATCGCGATTTTAGTTCCGTTACCAATCGTTCCCCTACCACCTGATATTTGGCCCTAACCTGAAGTTGCTTTTTTAGATTCCAGAGATCTGCAGCGTTTGCTGCGTATTTTAACCTATCATGAATTTCAAGCGCTAACCGGGTGCCATCAATATCGAATGTGATAATATGAACTTTGGGTAAATATTCTTCTGCCTGTTTCGCATATACTCCCAATTGAGATTTTAATACGCCACCATTTTGTAGTTGCGCTTTTTCTATACGCGAATTATCAAAGATCAAATGCTCTTCCAATTCTCCTTCGGTATCGGTTGTAAAAAAATGCAGTTCATTACCACTCAATACCCAATAAGCATCCGTTTCTACCCGGTAAAATTTTATTCCAACACCCGATAACGCTGCCCTTTTGAGACCGTCACCTACAAAGGTTTGCGCTTTACTGGCGGTGCTTTGAGGTATAGACGCAGCGCTGAATGCATCAATTGCTTTACCATTCATCCACTCATGAAGAAAAGAAAAATCCTGCTTCAATAACTCATCCTTGTATAAAGAATAATGCCCACGCTCCTGGTCAATATTTATTTCGGTTTTTGCAGCCTTGTGACGTTTGTTCATTATGACCATAAACACCACACATGCAATAACCAATACTACCGGGATCAAAAAAAGTATCGGGTCCATAAGTTACAGAACTAATGTAAGGTTTGGTTTAAACGGTTTTAGGTTCCACCTTTTCCTTTTTTGAAGGAATAGCTCCATAAATGATAAGACCAAGAATTAACAAGCCAACTAATTTACCTCCATATCTTGTATAGAAAGATAATTTGTTGATGCTTGCTTTATTTAGCTTTTGTGATGCTAAAATGGCATCTATCTCGTCCTGGGGTATATCATAATAACTATCTGCCTGTCCGTCGTAACCCACCAGCCTGGGTTCTTCGGTGATGTATAATGGAAGAAACCAGGCAATGTTATATTCCTTGTGAAGTGTAGCCAAATCAAAATATTGACCTTCCTTTACTTTGAATGAATCGGTATCAGGCAGGTCATACACTTTTTTTAATACTTCTCTTTCACCAAAAGGAATTTTAAGTTTTGCAAAAGCCGAGGTTGAGGAAAACGCAAATAGTAACACGATAAGAATTCGCATAGGGCGCATAGACATTTTCATATTTATTCAGGGAATTTGGTTTCTACTGTGATAGCGTATCGTATTATTTCGATGAAATAGTACGCACGGCTATAGAGCATTATAAAATCCTGCTTGTTTATCAAAACGCTTGCCAGTTGTAAGGCAATCTATTCTTGATCATTAACAGAGGGGCAAACAATTGCCATAAATGCCCAAAATACCCACTTGCGTTATTCCCTTGAATACACTTTCTCAATTAGCCCCGACAAACAACCTGCGCATACTATCAGGTCTGAATTTCGCTTTTTAATATGGTCAATTAGCTTTTGAGCACCATCCGAAATCTGATAATCCTGCTTCTTAAGCATTTCCAATCCTGCGACGCCATAAGCCTGTGTTTCACAATTAAAGCTTTTCAGCATATCAATCAGGGCTACGGTGTTTTCTTCATCAACCAGGCGCTCAATGTATTGCCCCTTTTTTGTTTTTGGCATACCGTCACCACAATGAAAGGCATATTCTTCAGGCAATGAAAGATCTTTAATTAGTTCTGCCGGAGTTTTGTGTGAGCGATAAAGTTTATTACGCTCCTCTAAGAATAGAGCAATCACTTCTTTATTGTAGTTGTTGTAGTTGATGCTTTTGTAGCCGGCAGATGAAATGGAGCTTAAAAAGATTGTATCATTCCTGCAAAGAAGGTCTATTTGATACCTCGCAAAATTCAACCTCAAATTGATCCGGCGGTGTTTAAAGCCGAAGTCAATATCCCGGTTGAAGTAATCGTTTAGGTTACTTCTTGAAGGTATAAACTTTGCTTTTAAAGTGTCTAACCTATAAACAAGATTGTTGCCTACCCTTTCAGTAGCAACAATATCCTGAATCAGGTTGAAAAAAGCAGCATTTTCTTTTGTATCCTGTCCCTGAACGAACAGTAAACACAAAAGAGAACAAAGAGTTGAACAAAGAAATTTAATCATACATTCATGATGCTAAAAACTGCCACTTTGCATAAACAGTAGTTTTGCAGATTCCGCGAACCTAATACCTAACTAAAACTCATTTATTCCTTCCTACGCTTTATGGCCCCTTTGCGCTTTTTTAAATACTTCTCAATCCAGTCGAGTGGCTGGGCGTTCCAGGTCAGTTCCTTTGTTAAACCGCCTTTCCTTGCAGCACTTACACCCCAACGGATATTATCTATCTCTGCAATGCTATGTGCATCCGGATCGATAGAGATCATTACGCCTTTTTCCATTGCATATGGCAGGTGCAACCAGTCAACATCGAGGCGATAAGGGTTGGCGTTCACCTCGATAATAACACCATTGGCAGCACATGCATCAATTACCTTTTTAAAATCTACAGGGTAACCTGGCCGAATCAGTAATTGCCTGCCGGTCATATGACCTAATATAGTTGTATAAGGATTCTCTATCGCTTTGATGAGCCGTTTAGTAGCTTTTTGCTCATCCATCCTCAGTAATTGATGAACAGATATGATCACCAGATCCAGTTTACCTAATAAGGAAGGATCATAATCTAACTCACCCGACACCAGAATATCACATTCAATGCTGGTAAATACCCTGAATGGTGTCAGCTTTTTATTGAGCGCCGTTATTGCCGCAATCTGGTCTATCACATCCTTTTCCTTTAACCCGCCGGCATAATGAGCATTTTTCGAATGATCAGACACCACACAATATTGATAGCCTTTTCTTTTGCAGGCATTTACAAATGCCTCCAGGCTGTCAACCCCGTCGCTCCAATCTGTATGGTTGTGAACCACACCGGTAATATCGTTTACCGTTAGCAGATGTTCTTTCCGGCGATGGAAATCCCATTCCACCAGGTCTTCCCGCATTTCCGGCTCTATATAAGGCAGCCTGGCCTTTTCATAAATTGCGGCTTCTGATGAAACAGCCAGCGCACCTTTTATTTTCTTCAGCACTTTGCTTACATGCGCTTCTACACCTGTTCTTCGAAACAGTTGTTCATAGAAACTGTCTTTGTTTGTATGATAAATAGTTACAGGAAGTTCGTCTAGGGTATGAGCATTGGTAATATCAGTTGTTTGCGAATCAATTACCAGCCACCGTTTAACAGCTGTTGTCTTTTTCAATTTAGCGGTGGTAACAGCCATAATAAGCTCTATACCCTCTACGGTAGTTGTTTGCCGGCGAATAGCACCGCAAAGACTAACCAGCTTTGATTTGAATAGCGTTTGTAATGCTTTTACCAACTGGTTACCGCTATCGGCAACACTTGCATAATGGAACAGCGTTTTTTGCTCGTTTAATGCTTCTATCGCTTTTATAATATTCTGTTGCGATTTTTCACCAAAACCAGGTATATCAAGCGTTCCTGCTTTACAAACTGCCAGCAGATCGTTAACATTGTCAATCTTTCCAATATGCCATAACGCGTGGAGTTTTTTGCCCCCTAATCCCCTTATTCGCATCATATCGAATAATCCGGGCGGAGTTAGCTGTATAAGTTCATCCAGTTCTTCAATGGAACCTTTTTCTCTTACTTCCAGGATTATCTTTACCGTTTCTGGACGCAGCTCTGCCTGTAGTTCTTTTTTTGACATGGTGGCCAGTTCATTGCCCAGCCTGCCTATATGGAAAGCGGCGCCTGATAAAATATGCGACAGGCGTTCGTTTTTACCGTGTAGCTGTAGCAATTCGGCATACAGGCTTAGCAAACGGCTTATTTCCCTGTTAGATAGCATACATAGCCCTCCTCACTTATCATCCATAATTTGTGCCAGGCAATATGACAAAAGGCCCTGTAAACGAAATCAAAAAAAATCCACACTCCGTATTTTCCGCATAAATCATTTTGTAAAGTATAAATCATTACCTGATACCGGTTTACATTTTATTTTTATTCCGATCGTTGTATTTCTACTACCTGCTTATCTTGAAATACTGTAAGAATCCCTAACAGTCAATACTTTAATTACTATACGCAGCGTTTTACCAGTAATACCCTACTTAAGCACGTTCCAATATTTATGAAAACTAACATTGCGCTGTATAAGATCAGCGTGGCCCTATGTTTACTGTTTTTTTTCAATAACATACAAGCCCAGCTCACTGCAAACTTTTCTGCTACGCCGGTAGCAGGTTGCGCGCCGCTTCTGGTTAATTTTACCGACGCCTCTACCGGTAATCCCGACCAATGGGAATGGGACCTTGGCAATGGTACTATCTCCTACTATCAGCATCCTTCATTAACCTATTTCAATCCCGGGATTTATACCATAAAACTTACTGTTAAAAAAGGAACTGCCTCCGCCTCAATAACCAAAACACAATATATAAACGCATATGCTTCGCCTGTCATCGATTTTACCCAATCGGCAACGGTGGGTTGTTTTCCGCTAAAAGTTTCCTTTACAAACCAAAGTATCCCTGGCAGCGGTAACGCCGTTAGCTATTTATGGGATTTCGGCGATGGCACTACCAGCACCCTGCAGCATCCCGAACATACATACAGCAGCACGGGGCAATACAACATTTCATTACGGTCGGTAAACAGTAATGGGTGTAACGCGTCTGTTACCCGGCTTAAAGCGATAGATATTCAAACAGGGGTAAAAGCCGCATTCACAGCGGGAAGCGCCACCAGTTGTAAAGCGCCGGCTACAGTACCCTTTACCAACACAAGCACCGGCACAGGGACCATGAGCTATGCCTGGGATTTTGGCGACGGCAGTCAATCCACAGCTAAAGATCCTTTTCATACGTATACTGCCGCCGGCCATTACATAGTAAAACTGGCCATAAAAAACAATAGTGGTTGTACCGATACATTTATTAACAACAACGTTGAGGTGGGCCTTAACGAAGCCAAATTTACTTCCCCCGCTATTAGTTGTGTAAGTAAACCGGTTACTTTCAGTAATTCATCGACAACCAATCCGGTAAGCGTTTTCTGGAATTTTGGCGACGGCGCTACTGCCACCGGCGCCTCGGTTACCCACGCCTATGCAGCCATAGGCACTTACCCAATTACCCAGGTAGTTAATTTTGGAAGTTGCATCGATACCCGAACCGGTTCTATTCAAATTATAAAACGGTCTGTCGTTGATTTCACCTCACCTGACAGGTTATCCTGTAAAGCCCCCTACTCTGCCGCCTTCCAGGCAAATGCCCCGGATGCAGTGGACTGGAAATGGGACTTTGGCGATGGCACCACCAGTACCGATAAGGCGCCTGTTCATATTTATAATACAGAAGGCTCCTTTAAAGTTTCGCTTACCATTACCAATAGTGCCGGTTGTAGCGAAACAATTGAAAAGCCTGGTTATGTGGTGGTGCAAAAACCGATAGTAAGAATAGTGGATATTTTTCAGGAAAGCTGTGTACCCTATAACTTCTCGCCCACCCTGGATATTAATTCGCCTGTAGCCATCATCAGCTATTTGTGGGATTTTGGCGATGGCACCACCAGTACCGATCCCAAACCCACCCATGTATATACGCAAAAAGGGCTGTATACCCTCAGCGTTACATATACAACAAAGGATGGATGCCAGGAAACCATCAGTAAAAGCAATCTGATAAAAGTAGGTAATAAAGTAACGGTGGCCTTTACAGCCAGCCCCTTGCAGGTATGCGCTTCGGACCCGGTTAACTTTACCGATCTTTCAAAAAGCATTCCGCCATCAACCGATAAAATAGAAGAATGGTTCTGGCAGTTTGGCGATGGCGGCACAGCCGACCAACAAAACCCTACCTATATTTATACAGACACAGGCCGTTTCAGCGTATCACTAACGGTAAAAAGCAATGGCTGTGCTTCGTGGATAACCTATCCTAATTATGTAAGGATAGCACCGCCCATTGCCCGCTTCAAACAAATAATAAGCTGCGGTAATCCTTTCTGGAGAGGGTTCGACAATACCTCCCTGTTTGACAGATCAATGGCACCTCTGTCTTTCCATTGGGATTTTGGTGATGGAACCACTTCGAACCTCGAATATCCTTCACATGTATATGCCGCTACCGGTAAGTATACTGTAACCTTAACAGTGGTAAATGGCGGCTGCCGTCATACCACCTCAACAAATGTTTTTATCGTTGACAATACGTTGACCTTTACGGCTACAAAAGACACCATTTGCCCCAATACAGACATTACCTTTAACATGACGATCAGCGATACCACCAACCTGATCTCAAAACATATTACATCAAACTATTCAGTACGCAGCTGGTTCAACCAATCTATTGTTACAGAAACCTATACTAAACCTGGCAACTATACGGTATACGCCGTAATAATTGACACCAATAAATGTCAGAAACAAATTGCCCTGCCGGTAAAAGTAATTAAAACCACCGCCGCCCTGGCTCCGCCCGCTGCTGCCTGTATCAATGCACCGGCTGTTGTTACCGATTGGTCGACTGTTGATGCGCCGCTTTCCATTTTTGGCCGAACCATAAATTATGGTGATGGAACACCCGATGAAATAAACCCTGTATCCTTTAGACATACCTGGTCACAGGCCGGCAATTATACCATTACGTTAAAAGTAACCGATAGCAAAGGGTGTACAGACAGCACTTCGGGAAAAATTCTTATTGCCGATCCGAAGGCAAGCTTTATGTCGCCCGACTCTATGAGTTGTACTTTAAAAAATATTGCATTTAAAAGTATTGGTGATCCATCGTATACCTATACCTGGGATTTTGGTGATGGACAAACCACCACCGGCGCCAACCCGGTGCATAGTTATAACAAACAGGGAACCTATAGCATAAAACTTGGCTATACCGATCAGTATGGCTGTCGCAATTCGTTTACCAAATTGAATTATGTTCAAATAAATGACCCCGTTGCCACCTTTTCAATCAGCGCCAATCAAAGCAGCTGTCCGCCGCTGGTAGTGAAGTTCTCCAGCACCTCACAATATGCTGAAAGTGTTGAATGGGATTTTGGTGACGGCAATACATCTAACCTAAACAGCCCTTCACATTTTTATACGTATCCCGGTGAGTACTGGCCCATACTGAAAGTAACCAGTAAGGGAGGTTGTGTAGATATTATTCACGATCAAAAAATTACCATCCTCGGCCCCAAAGGCACGCTAACTTATAATAAAACACCGGGCTGTGCGCCCCTTGCTGTGAATTTTACAGGTAATACCACCGATGCCGTATCATTTGTATGGGATTTCAATGATGGCGCCACAACTACAACCACCCCGGTCAATCCTACAACAGCACATACGTATGACAGGCCCGGCAGCTATTTACCAAGAATGATATTGAAAGATGCACAGGGATGCCAGGTACCCGTAGCCGGAAAAGATACCCTTTATGTTTATGGCATACAGGCCGGTTTTACTACAGACAAACAATCGTTGTGCGACAGAGGTTTCATTCAGTTCAATGATGCTTCTATAACGAATGATCTTATCACTGGTTATGTATGGACCCTTGGCGACGGCACTACTGCTACCACCAAATCGTTCTCTCATGAATACCTGGCCGTGGGCGATTACCCGGTAAAACTGGAAGTGACCACCCTGCATAATTGTAAACACGATACAGCGTTAACCGTTCCCCTGAAGGTAATACCATCGCCCAAGGCAGGCATTACCGGCCCAACCTCGGCTTGTGAACCTGTGAATTTTCAATTTGCCGGCAGCCTGTTAAACCTTAATCCTTATGCATTATCATGGTCGTGGGATTTTGATAACGGACAAACGGCAAATGTAAAAGATCCGCCGCTTGCTAATTACACCCGGGCGGGCAATTATAATGTAGCGCTAACGATTACCAATTCCTACAATTGCTCAGGAAAAATGGTTTATCCAATTGTTGTTCACCCGCTGCCTCCTATTGATGCAGGTAACCCTATTGTAGTTTGCCGCGATCAACCCAAACTATTACAGGCTTCGGGTGCTGTAAATTACAAATGGAGCTCAACCGGCAACCTGTCGTGCACCACCTGCAGCAGTATAATGGTGAACCCAACCTCAACTGTAAAATATTATGTAGAAGGGGAAAGTGCATTTGGTTGTAAGGCCACCGACTCGGTATTGGTAACAGTACAACAACCATTTACCGTTGCGGTCAATAACGGCGACACCATTTGTATAGGTGAAACCTACAGATTACAAGCCAGTGGGACCGATCTGTATAACTGGACACCGGCTATTGGATTGGATAATGCTCAAAATGCCAGCCCCATTGCTAAACCGCAGACAACTACCTTGTACCAGGTAATTGGAAAGGATAAGAACAATTGTTTTGCAGACACGGCGTATGTACCGGTGGTCGTATATCCATATCCTACAATAACGCTGGAGAAGGAAAAGACCGTAATCGTAGGCACTTCGGTGAAGTTGCAGCCAACGCTTTCAGCAGATGTAGTAAGCATCAACTGGTCGCCTGCCGACTGGCTTAGTTGCACCAACTGCGCGGCACCGGTAAGTACACCCAAACAAACCATTCAACATAAGCTGCAGGTTGCCAACGAAGGTGGATGTGTAACCGAAAGCTCTGTTACGCTTTTAGTAGTATGTAACGGAGAAAATATATTTATACCCAATACCTTCTCCCCTAATGGCGATGGTAATAATGATGTGTTTTTCCCAAGAGGAAAAGGCATTTCGTATATACAAAGGTTCCGCGTTTACAATCGCTGGGGCGAGGAAATATTTAAACAACTGGCCTTTTACACCAACGATGCTTCAAAAGGATGGGATGGTACGTATAAAGGCGCCCCGGTAAACGAGGATGTATTTGTATATGTTGTTGAAGTGGTTTGTGAAAACGGACAAGCCCTAACATTTAAAGGAGATGTTACGTTGATAAGATAACTATGAAAACGCTATTCAAAAAAATTATGACAAGCCTGGCATTAGTGGTGGCACTAACACACACATATGCCCAGGATATACATTTCTCCCAGTTTTTTGAGGCGCCACTATTGCGCAATCCTTCACTGGCAGGTTTATTTGATGGCGATTTGCGCTTGCAAATGGTGTACCGCGACCAGTGGAAGAGTGTTACACCAAATTCATTTCGCACCGCCTCCATCAACGGCGAGTACAAAATGCCGGTTAGTGGCGGCGATGATTTTATCACAGTAGGTGCACAGTTGCTATTAGATAAAGCCGGTTCTGCCGTTCAATCTACCACGCATATATTGCCAGTTGTAAATTACCATAAGTCGCTCAGCACCCAACGAACAAGCTATATTTCATTGGGTTTTATGGGGGGCTGGGTCCAAAAAAGCATAGACTATTCCAAAATAACAACCAACAACCAGTATTATGATGAGAACTGGAATGCAGGGGCGCCTACCGGCGAATACTTTACAGACCCTACCATTGGCTATTGGGATGGAAGCGTAGGAATGAATTTTAATACTTCTTTAGGTAGCGAGGATAAGCATATGTTTTTTATTGGGGCAGCTTACCACCATATAAACCGGCCTAAAACCTCGTTTTATAAAAATGCGGCTATTGAGTTAAAACCAAAATATGTGTTTTCAACCGGGCTTAAATTTACCATCGACGATTTTCATAGTTTCACATTTCACCAGGACGTATTCATACAGGGTTCGTCTCGGGAAATTATTGGTGGCGGCTGGTATTCAAATACGTTAGGCGATTTTTCCGACAACCCTTCCTATGTGCTGCATGGCGGTTTATTTATCCGATATAAAGATGCGGTTGTTCCCGTAGTTAAAATGGACATTCGATCATTTTCCGTTTCGTTAAGTTATGACATCAATACATCCCCCTTAAAAACAGGCAGCCAAATGCGTGGCGGTTTTGAATTGGGGTTAACGTTTAAAAGCTTTAGAAAAAACAATAGCAGCCAGGAGAGAGTGATTTGCCCGGTGAGGTTTTAGATTTCGATACCGTCTTCTTTGTACAAGTGCGTCCCCCCACTCTTTTGCTGGCATTATGGCTTTGCTGCCGCACTTAGGAGGTTTGCTGCCTGCATTTGATCGTAAGTGCCGCACCTGAAAAGGAACGTGTGACATTTACAGCCTGGGATAACACACTTGCCGCCCACAAATACGCACCCGCGCAGGAAAGTCAGCCACCTGTACACCATAATTACGCACTTATAATGTGTAATCAGGCAGCGCGACACTTTAGCAACACACTTTTTTGTTTTTCAACCTGAATGGTACCATTCCCGGTTTCGCAAACGGTGTTTTTGTTTCATTTTTGCGTCTTTTTGCGGCTGATGCATAAGGTAATTAAACCATACAATCGATTATGTAAGCGAAAAACCCGTATTCTACTTTAAAAAACTTAAACATTTGGTAAAATAGGTTTCTTTAGGTTAGAAAATATGGGTGTTAAGTTTGCACCCATATGAATTTTCAGCCAATTGTTCCTGATGAAAATGAACTGTTGACGCAACTGAAACAGGGAGACCCAATTGCTTTTGATGAAATTTTTAACCGGTTTGCCGATCCCATTCACACGTACATACGTGCACGGCTGAACGGATCGGAAGAAGGCGATGATGTTCTGCAGGAGGTTTTCTTTCGCCTGTGGAACAAACGTGCATCTATTGTTATCCAATCTTCATTCCGCAACTATTTATACCGCATCGTTCAGCATTGCATCAGCGATCACCAACGGGCTTCTAAAAGAAAAAGATATACACTTACCGAAGAGTTTCCCGAGTATATAGAAGAAAAGCCCCTCCCCGATGAGCAGTATCAATACAAACAGGTATATCATATCTGGAAAAATGCCACCAACAAACTGCCCGGCCAAATGCGCCGCATTTACTCCATGAAGAACGAAGAACAATTATCAGTAAAAGAGATCGCCTCTGAATTACAACTGAGCGAACAAACGGTAAAGAACCAACTACACACCGCCGGCCAAAGGGTGATGAAAATGTTACGCCAATAGAAATCTCAAATTCGCCCAAAAATCTCAAAATCCAAATCTCAAGTTCCAAAAGAATACAGGGCTTAATCATCCCATATGACTTTGGATTGCTTTATTTGGTCATTGCATTTTGGGTTTTGTGATTTCTTTTTTGGTTCATGTGATTTGAGATTTCATAATTGGTTCTTGTATTTTGTGTTTTTGTATTTTTTATTTGGTTCTTGGAACTTGTGATTTGGAATTTAGCTATGTGACCAAATTGTTAACTCAACATTTATTCTAGTACCGGTTTGTTTCAACCAACGTCTTTTAACTAAAGCTATTTTGCATGCCCCGTAAATCAAGGCACAACAAGGATAATATAAGTAATAACGATGAGCAATGGCAGCAGGCATGGAAATCACCCGGCGATATGGGCATGCAAAAAAAGCAACTGTTGCTAAATAGTATCAACGATCGCATAGATAACCGGAAGAAGCATAAAAAGCAGTTCTTCTTTATTGGTTTAAGTGCGGCAGCCGCCATACTAATTGCCATCTTTATTAAGATACCAGGTAATGGTTCGCAGATAAATACAAACCCATGGCAGGAGCTGGCCAGTACCGACAGCTCAAAGAAGATCATGCTTGATGATGGTTCGGTTGTTTGGCTGGCGCCCGGGTCAACGGTAAAAGTGCACACTGATTTTCAAAAACAGCGCAGCACGGTATTATTAAAGGGAACGGCTTTTTTCAGCGTGGCAAAAGATGCACAACATCCGTTTACCATTGATATTAACCGGCAACAGGTAACAGTTGTAGGTACAGCATTTACCATTCGTAAACTCGATTCGGTTGATCTGCAACTTACCGTTAAAGAAGGTAAAGTGTCATTGAAAAACACAAGCGGCAACCGGTTGCTCACAGCAGGCCAGCAGGTGGTTACCACCAATGCTATAACGGGTACGGTGCATACCATTGACCCGGTTTCGGCAGACTGGTGGCTGAAACAACAAGTACGATTGCAAAACATTACGTTATCCGAATTGCTGAATAGAATTGAAACATATTACCAGGTTAAGCTTACACACAACACTGTTGATGATAAAAAAAAGGTAACGCTAACCTGGGACCTGACGATTTCTTTGCACGATAATTTAACGGTGCTGAACACATTGACCGGTTTCAATATCCACTAATCATCCTTACCAACACCCATTTTTTGATCTGCTGAAAAGCGGAGCGGCACTGTATTGTTTATAATGTAAATGAATATATGGAACACGTAAAACTAACTAAACCGTTCACCGCGCTTCTATTATTGCTTATGGCAGGGTTTATTAACCTGCAGGCGCAAACGGCGCAATTGCACTATCGGCATGCAGCTGGTAATTTAGCCGCAATTGCTGAAGAATTTGGCCGTGTATTTAAAGTGAAACTGGCTTATGCAAATGATGAACTGGCTGCAGTACAGGTGCCCGGTGCATCGTATGAGGCAGGCAGTGTTGGTGAGTTATTGAATAAAGTATTGGAACCCGGCGGCTTTTCAGCCACCGCCAGCGGCAGCAGCTGGGTCATCAAAAAAAGTGATGCACCTAAAAAAGCAGCTACCATGGTATTGAAAGGTACCATTATGGAAGGTGGCGCTCCTGTTCCCAGCGCTACTGTGATCATTAAACAGGAAGGACAAAAAAATGTGGTGTCCATAGCCAATGACAATGGACAGTTCAGCAAAACCCTGCCGGTTGTATCGGGTGGTTTTGTTGAGATCACTGCCGTTGGTTACAAACCACTGAGAAAAAAATTCACTGCCGATGCGCAACCTTTAGACCTCGTGTTGCAGAAAGACGATCAGCAAATGCAGAATGTGGTGGTAACGGCATTGGGTATTAAAAAATCGCAAAGATCGCTGGGTTATTCACTTACCAAAGTAGATAGCAACCAGCTTACCGATGCGGCGTCTTCCAACTGGCTCGATGCTCTTTCGGGTAAAGTAGCCGGTTTGAACCTCGTTCGTTCCGGCTCGGGCCCTGCCGCTTCAAGCAAGATCATTCTTCGCGGCGAAAACAACCTTAATAGCGATAATGAAGCCCTGATAGTAGTGGATAATGTGGTGATCAATAATGGAAGCGGTCGCCGTTCGGCCAACGCCAGCGACCAGGTGTATGCTACCGGCGCCGATAACCTGCCGGCAGATTATGGCAGCTCTGTAAATGACATTAACCCGCAGGATATAGAAAGTGTTTCTGTTCTGCCCGGCCCCGCAGCTGCCGCATTATACGGCCAACGGGCAGCTAACGGCGCCATCGTTATCACCACAAAATCTTCTCAACAAAAAAAGAAAGGCCATTTTAGCGTACGCTACACCGCTAACGGAAACCTTGAACAGGTGAACAGATATCCCGACCTGCAATATGAATACGGCCAGGGTACCGGGGGAGCCATTTACTATTCTTACGGCACAACCGATGATGGCGCCGGCACCAACGGCACCAGTTCAGCTTACGGACCCAAGTTCGATGGCCAGTCGTTCTACCAATACGACCCCACCACCCAAAAGGCAGGTAAAGAACGCACACCTTGGGTGCCCTACGATAATATCAATGATTTTTGGGACCTGGGCCGCGATCTCAGGAACAATATCAGCGTTGATGGTAAACTGGGTAGTACGGGTATTCGGGTAACCATGAGTACAGAAAACAACAAATGGATAGTACCCAACACGGGTATGGTGCGCAAGAACATGAGCCTTACCACTAATACAGAGCTTACCAAAAAATTAAAACTTTCAACCAAAGTAAACTACGGTTTCAGGAACAGTGATAACCTGCCTGCAGCAGGATATGGGAACCAGTCGTTGATGTACTGGTACATCTTTTGGCAGCCCAATGCCGATGTTAACTGGCTGAAAAACTATTGGGCAACCGACAGCCTTTACAAACTGATCAAATATCCATTCTCTTCTTACCCCGAAAATCCTTATGCAATAGCATACGAATTTTTAAATAAAACAAGAAGGAACAACGTAACCGGCAACGTTACCCTCAACTACCAGCTTACCAAAGACCTGAACCTGATGCTGCGTGGTAATTTCGACTGGGCGGGTGATAAACGTGAGCAGGACAGGCCATGGGATGCAGGCGTACGCCTCCCCAAGGGATCTGTAAGAAGGCAGGACATCAATTCGCAGGAAAAGAGTTACGACTTCATGGCCAGGTACAATAAAAGCCTGAACCCCAATGTAAGGCTTGGCGTGACCCTTGGCGGCAGCCAGTTGCGTAACGATTATAAAAAGACGGATGTACGCAACGACGGTTTACACTTACCCGGTATATATACCCTTGAGAATACGGAGTACGGTCTTATTCATATGCCCGATGATATAAGCCAGTATCAAATAAACAGTTTATACGGTATCATAAACCTGGGCTATAAAAACTTCCTGAATGCAGAAATCACCAGCAGGCAGGACTGGAGCAGTACATTGGCCCAAACAAAAAGAACGGGCAACGTAGGGTTTTTCTATCCCTCTATCAATACCGGTTTTGTATTGTCGGAAGTAGCAGACCTACCCTATATTATCAGCTATGCCAAGTTAAGGGCATCATTTGCAGCCGTGGGCAGTGGCGGTACTTCAGCCTATTTAACTTCATATAGATACTCACCGGCAAACAATGGTACTTTCCCCGATAGTGCCGTACAAGCCCCTGCCCTTTTGCCTAACTTTAACTTAAAACCACTTGCCACCCAAACATTTGAGCTGGGTACAGAATTACAGTTCTTCAAGAACAGGTTAGGGTTAGATGTAACCGTATATTTCGGTAACACGCAACATCAGATCTTCACAAGGACCATAGACGCTTCTTCGGGTTACACTTCGGCCATTATCAATGCGGGTAAAGTAAGGAACAATGGCATAGAGTTAAATCTTAATGTCAAACCCTTTATAAGTAAATCCGGCTTCGACTGGAGCATTTTTGGAACTTTTTCTTACAACCAGAACAAGGTTATTTCAATGCCCGATAGTTCGCTGGTACTGCGGGCCGGCAATATAGCCAATGGTCAAATAGTACTTACCGAAGGTGGCAGCATGGGCGATATGTATGGCACCGGTTATCAGCGCAGTCCCAACGGACAGGTGATCTTTGATGCAGCTACCGGCTTTCCCAAGCTCACTGAAAGTATTATTTACCTGGGCAATACAATACCCAAATACAAGTTCAGCCTTGGTAATACCTTTCGCTATAAGAACTTCAGCTTAAATGTACTGTTCGATGCACAGGTGGGAGCAGTGGGTTATTCGCTTACCCATTACAAAATGGTTGAGCAGGGCAAACTTAAATCAACACTACCGGGCAGGTACAATGGCATTATTGGCAACGGTGTAGTTGAAACCGCCGATGGGAAATACCGTACCAACGATGTGGTGGCAACCGATATCGACAAGTATTATCAATACTCCATGGGTAGCTTCAATGCTGAAGGAAGCACTTTCAGTACCGACTTTGTGAAGTTCCGTGAGGCTTCGTTAAACTATGCCTTCAAACCCAAATTACTTAAAAGGCTTGGCCTGGCCTCGGCAACCATTGGTATTTACGGTCGCGACCTGTTCATTTGGTCACCATGGCCCATATTCGATCCGGAATTTGGTACACTGGCGGGATCGGACATTGTAAGAGGTTTTGAAACCGGACAGCTTCCCTCCACCCGCACGATGGGCTTTAATTTATCGTTCGGATTTTAATAACATAAGATCTGATCAGTAATAAAAAAAGTAAAAACATAAGGATGAGAAAGAATTTAATTATAGCATGTATGGTTTCGATGGCGGTGCCAACACTCTATTCGTGCAAAAAAGGATTTGAGGAGTTGAACACAGACCCCGTTAGAATTACCAGCACTACACCCGACAAACTGCTGGCCCCGGCGCTGGTTAATGCCATTTGGCCCGGTATGAACCGCAACCGGAGCTTTAACAACGAACTGATGCAGGTGACCGTAGCACAAAGCGACGGTGATAATTCCGTATTCAGATTTGCATTCAGGGATAACTGGTCAGACTATTTATGGAATGCATATTATGTACAACTGACCAACTTTAAACAGGTAGACAGTCTGGCGCGTGTAAACGAAGAAACCGCCAACACCTCTTACCAGGGTATCGGAAAAATAGGCAAAGTATGGCTGTTCTCTATGCTTACAGATATTTACGGCGATATTCCTTACTTCCACGCACTGGAAGGCGATCAAAACAATGTAATACCGCCTTTTGACAGTCAGAAAGAGATCTACCTCGATATGTTCAGGCAATTGGAAGAGGCCAATACCCTGCTTTCGCAAGGCGCTTCTATTGTAGTGTCCAGCGATCCGGTTTACAAAGGAGATATCGCTAAATGGAGAAAATTTGCCAATTCATTATACCTCCGTCTTTTGTTGCGCGTATCGGGCAAAAGCGAGGTTCAACAGCAATGTGTTGCAAAAATTAAAGAGATCGTGGAGAACCCTGCCCAATATCCGATCTTTCAGAGTAATGCAGACGGCGCCAGAATACTTTGGAGCGGCGGCACAAGCACTACCGACCCATACACATCGCCGTATGTAAACAACGTACGCGCGCAGGATTTTCGCGCCACGGCTATTTGCAGCTTCTTCATAGACAAGCTAATTGCGTGGAGCGACCCTCGTTATGTTTCTTCACTTCCGTATGGAAATGGCAGCATAGGCCGGTTTGGCATTTCGCAGGCAAGCGGTGGCGGCTGGTATGGTGTAGCAAGCGGATACGAGCCCGGCAAGGGTGATACAAAAGGCTGTTATTTTCAAAGCAACGATAACACATCCACAGGCGGCGAATTGTCGCTTCAGCAAAGTAAGTTAACAGGTATCATAATGCAATACGCAGAAGTACAGTTTATACTTGCAGAAGCTGCTGCCCGGGGATGGATAGCAGGCAAGGCACAAACCTATTTTTACCAGGGCATTGCATCGGCCATTAATTATTGGGTGGCTGCCTTTCCCGAAAATATTTCTTCAGTTGAGTTTGGCAAACACCTCGACAACCTCGATGCCGGAGGTATAGTTTGGAAAGATAATGCTGTTTATTCTTTAGAAGAACAAATGGAAATGATCCACTTACAGAAATACTTTGCGCTGTTTATGACCGACCATCAACAGTGGTTTGAATACCGGCGCACTGGGCATCCGGTTCTACCTAAAGGAAAGGGATTGTCGAACGGCGGTATAATGCCCGCCCGCCTGGTATACCCCGTGTACGTTCAGGCTACCAACCCCGGCAATTATAAAGCTGCAGTAGCTGCACAGGGCCTTGATGAAATAAACACACAGGTTTGGTGGCAGCGCCCTTAAGTGTATCATTCTAAAAAATCATAAAGATGAAATATTTAGTAAATCTTTTTTCAATAATGATCATTGCAGCAGCTTTGAACAGTTGCAACAGAGATACCTACGAAGATTATTTCGGCGCTACGCCTTACGACGTAATTTCTATTGTAGATGTACGTCCTGTTTATAAAGGCGAAGATGTAACGCTTACTAAAGACGTGTTATATGGCGGCACCAAACTGGCTGCAGTAGTTATTTCTGACCATACAGAAAAAAATCTTCCCGAGGGCCTGCTGATAGTACAGGACAGCCGCCGCCTGCTTAACACCATAAGAGGTATTTCAATAGAGCTGGGCGCTGCTGCAGCCAATTACCATCCGGGCGACTCGGTAATGATACAGATAGACGGAGGTACATTAACCCGTAAAAATGGTATCCTTACCATTACCGGCGTAACAGCATCGCAGGTTACCGTTGTAGGTAAAGGGATAGTTGATATTAACGCAATTACCTCAAAGCAGTTGAATGCCAACCCCGACATCTATGAAAGCACACTCTGCCTGCTGAATAAATCCAGTTTCAATCCTTCGCCAAAACCAGGCGACGTAATAAGTGGAACGAAAGTGATCAATGATGGGTTCGAAAATGTTAGCCTTTATACTGATACCAAGGTAAGCTTTGCCCATAATGCGCCTTATGGGCTGGCTGCTTATGTGGGAATTCCTTTGAGAACCAACGAAGGAGGTATACAGCTTAGAATAAGGAACGTAAATGACATAGTAGATATGGGATCATCGGCACAGGACCTGCTGATAACCGGCCTTCAAACCGATCCCAAAGGTGGCGACGGAGGTTGTGAATACGTACAAATGCTGGCTACAAAAGATATAGACTTTGCAGTTACGCCATACTGTATTGTATTTAGCATTAATTCAGGCAATTCCAGTTCTGCCACACCGCTTACTGCCGGCTGGGCTACCGGTGGCCAACGTACGCTCAAATACAACATTACATCAATGAGTGTAAAAAAAGGGAAGTTCTTTTATTTTGGTTTTCAAACTAAAAAAATAAATGGCCCCAACAGTATCGATACTTTCCCGGGAGCTACCTTCTATCAAAAATCATACATTACCAGCGGAAATAATGCGGTTACAGGTGCTGTAAATCTTCCAAATATTGGCGATGGCGGGCTTGTAAAAGTAAGTGAACATGGAACATCGGGTCCCTTTGCCAACATCGGAAACACCTGTGGCGTAGCGCTGTTTAAAGGAACTTCTATTACCGAAACATCGGTACCAGAAGATGTATTGTTTATTGCAACAGGTGGCACCACCACTGTATACGACGCAACTAAATCGCCCATACTTGGCTACAGGATCTGTAACAACGACTGGTACTCGATGTATTCGGTAATTATTGACCAGGGTACTTATAAGCCCACGATAGTACCTTATTTGCATTACCGTTCCGCTGTAAATATGACCAGTATGCCCTACCCTGTATTTGGGTCAATTGTCAGCGATGCCGGTTTGTATAATATGATGGGGGGAACTTACAATATTACCCTGGGCAGATGGACGGTGGCACGCAAGCAAACGGTTGTGCCTTTAGACATTAATACTGCCACTATCGACACCCTGGAAAGACATCCCAGTGTTACAAAACTGATTGAATAAGATATTTAAAAGATCCAATATCACTAAGTAAAAATCCCTCCCGATGCATCGGGAGGGATTTTTACTTAGTGTCAACTATATATTACTTATTCCTGTATTCGACGAAAATCGACATTGCTGATACCAATGCCCTGCTGGCTAAATCCGCCGCTAGGAGAATTGCAGCCCATTTTAATTACTACATAAATGGTCCCACTTGCTCCAAAGGTAACATCAACAAATTTTTCACCGGTGAATCCAACCCAGGTGCCCCAGGCAATAAGACTTAACTTCTTATTATCAACATAATCTTTGCCTTCAGCAGGTACAGCTGTTCCAAAATATAATTCCAGCCAGGCATCCTGAGGCGCGGCATACGATACATTCATTTTAAACCGGTAGGTTTTATTGGCCACTACCTGTACGGCCTGATAAGTGCCGCCATTGACCTGTGAGGTTACCGGTCTTGTAGCCGTTGTGGCAGTATAAGCATTGTTTGCCAGTGTCCATACTATTTTATTGGTAGTTGCATCGTACCGGCCCCAATACTGATCGTCGCCGGCATTCATTTTACCACCCTTTATCAGGTTATCAAATAATGGGTCGCTTTTTGTAGTAGTTAAGCTTATTGGTGTTGCGCTGTACAGTTTACCTCTTTTATCCAAAGCCTGCATTTTGATGGTATACGTGCCGGCCTGAGGATAAAAAACAGTATCTGACGTTTTGCCCATTTGTAACCCACTCCCCTTGCCTATGTCCCACCGGGTGCCAACAAATTCACCGGGCGTGGTATTGGTGATCACAAATTTGGTATCGTTACCAGGCACAGGTGTTACGGTAAAAGCTGCTGCCAGGCTATCAACCGGTGCATATACTTCATAGCTATTATTCGATTCTTTGTTGCAGCCAACAAGTATCAATGCGCACAGGATCAAAGGAAACAGGGGTTTGTATATGTTGAGAACCTTTGATGATTTCATGATCTTAATTTTAAACGTGTTTACGATAATCATTAAATACGATTTCTGATTTTGAGATTTAGGGATTTCGGGATCTCATCAGATTTTTGCCTTCCGACAAATCCCAAAATCCCCAAATCCTAAATCTCTAAATTTCTTACCAGCCTGTATTTTGCGACCACCCGGTTTTGGTGATCTCACTTTGTGGAATGGGATACCAGTTCATGCGGGCCTTATCATACACCCTGTCTTCGAGTTTAACAGGGGTATACGTAAAGTTTGATCCGTTGAGTGTAATTGAAATTCTTCTTACAGGATTAGCGAAAACACTTCCTTTTTGCCAGCGGCGAATATCCCACCAGCGATGGCCTTCAAAGCCCAGCTCAACCCGGCGCTCATGAACTATAGCATCGTCATTTAAATCAGTAAGGTTAGGCATAGTGCTACGTGCTCTTACTTTGTTGATAGCCTGTACAGCCGTCATACCATAATTCAACGGGTCGAGATTGGCGCCATAAGCATTAAACATGGCTTCGGCATAGTTCAATAAAACTTCTGCATATCTGAAATACAACCACTGGTGTGTAGTATTGGTATTGTTAACCAGGTCAACCGTTGAGTTAACATGTTTTACCAAATAATACCCCGTTTTGGAAGCATTCAATTTAGGCTGACCGCTATTACCACCGAAGTAGGTTTGAATAGTGGTTGATTTAAATGAAGCACCGTTATATGTAACTGTTGCGGCCAAACGTGGGTCTCTGTTAGCATATGGGTTAGAAGCATGTGTTGGGTTGTTCCAGTCGAACGGCACCGATAGGCTTCCGTTCTTCACTTCAAATTCATCTACAAAGTTCTGGGTGGGCGTAACACTGTTACCATTGCTGTTCTCAAACACAATAGGAAAATTGTTCTTTTCAAAACTATTTGTGTTACCATATTTCTTATGATAAATGGTTTCAAGAGAGTTCCAGTTGGTGGCGCTGGAAAGGTTTGTATACGAAGCATCGAGGCTATATGCGTTCATGGCAATTACATCCTTTGCTGCAGCGGCTGCATCTACCCAGGTATAAGAACCCGCTTCATAATACAAAGGGCTGGCAGCGTACAGGATCGCTCTTGCCTTTAGCGCTTTTATGGCGCCATTTGTAGCGCGGCCCGATTCGTAAAAACTTGTTGCCGAGCTGGTGCGTACGCTATCAGGAATAATAACAGCCGCTTTATCGCACAATGAAACAATGTATCTAAAGCATTCGTTTACTGTGTTCTTTGGCAGGTCTTTCCAGCTGCTGGCATCATTATAATCCAACGCCTTATCAATAATAGGAACGCCGCCATAGCGTTTTACCAGTTCAAAGTAGAAAAATGCCTTAAGAAAATAGCACTCCCCTTCCATGAACTTCAGGTTCAAAACCGTTCTTTTGTACTGCGTTGAATCGTTGTTCTTTATAGCAGCCGACTGCACCGACAGATCTACTTCGCCTCTATGCGCCAAAAACAAATTCGCCTGGTAAATACCTTTGAAGCAATTGGCCCATGCATTATCGGGGTTATTGAACTGGTCCCAAACGCCATAATTGAACGTATGCGACCTGTTATTAACGTTGGTATGGTAAGCATCGTCGGTTGCAGCTTCCATATCAACCCATTCAAACCCATCGGGTAAATAGCTGTAAGCATTCCAAACAATACCCTGTATATAATCGTATTGTTTGTATAACAGGTTGATGGGCATATCAGCAGGTATATTCTTTACATCCAGAAAATCCTTCTTACACGAAGCAAGACTGAATACCGCAAATATTATAAATATGATATAATGATGTTTTTTCATTCTGCAAGATTTCATTGTTCGTACTAGAATTTTACTTTAGCTCCCAGGGTAACCGTTTTCATCAAAGGATAGCCCATTGATAGTCTTTCGGCTTCCAGTCCTTCGATCTTTGTGCTTAACAAATTATTACCGCTCAGGTACAATCTGAACAACTCAAATTTTTTCAGGAAACTTTTAGCAGGGAGTGTATATCCCACTTCAACACTGCGCAATTTGAAGAAATTACCGCTGCGAAGCCAGAAATCGGCCGCCTGGTTGTTGTTGTTATTCGCCAGTGTACTCAATCTTGGTGAAGTAGCAGTGCCGGCTGTTTCGGGTGTCCATGGGTTGTTTGAAAAAGCGGTAATATTATTATTATTGCTAGCCAAAGGATGTGTATAAGCAAATGCATCATCAAGCAAGCTCACCGTTCTGTTCAATACTCCCTGAACAAACGCATCAAAATCAAAACCTGCATATTTAAAGCCCACATTAAAGCCGAGGGTAATTTCAGGCAGCTTGGTAAATTTCATAGGTACTTTATCATAATCGTTAATGATACTATCACCGGTTACATCAACATATTTCAGATCGCCGGGGCGTACAGCACCATAGCTTGATTTAACAACACCGGGGTTAAGCGTTCCATTGGCATCAAAATCTTCCACCTGGTAAAACCCGGCGCCCTGCAATGCCCTGAACTGGTTTATTCGCTGACCTTTCAGGTACAGGTAATCGAATGGCTGTGCATCCTGTGCCCGCTTAGTTGTTTTGTTACGGGCGTAAGAAAAAGCAGCGCCGGCATAATATTCAAAGCCCGAACTTGCTTTGTCGCGGTATTGCAGGGCTACTTCTACCCCTTTGTTTGTTGCTTTGCCGGTATTGGTATTTCTAAATTCAAAACCCGTGTAGGCAGGAACCCCAACCGGCGCTTCCAGTATACCGGTGCGTTTCTCACTGAACACATCAACCGTTGCATTTAATTTTTGCAGCAGGGTTACATCAAAACCAATATTGGCGATCGTCTTTTCTTCCCACGTAAAATTGCTGTTTTGATAAGGGCCTTCACTACGGCCGCCATTTGCAGTGGTAGCATTTCCTATAATAACGCCATCATCGCCTACACCCCAACGTTCGTATAAGAAACGAAAATCTTCATTGGTATTGGCTGTTACACCGTAAGATGCCCTTACTTTCAGGAAGTCGGCAACACCGTTATCGGCGAGGAACGCTTCCTTACTGGCTACCCAACCCAGGCCTATTGCGGGGAACAAACCATATTGTTTACCTTTCTCAAAATCGCCTGAACCAGCATAAGAGAATGACACATCGGCTATATACTTCTGGTCATAATCATAACTAACTGCACCGCGCAATCCCTGTTCAACCACAGGGTAATACTGCCCGTCGTGGTTATAGCTTTGACGGTACACCTGCATCATACCGGTGAAAGCATGTTTACCAAAAGTTCTGTCGTACCCAAATCCTACCTGGGTTGTATTCCTGTTCCAGTGCACATTACCGCCATCTGGTGGCTCGGGCTGGCTTACAGCTCCCATGGTTTTATACGTTACATAGCCACTGGCATCTAAGATCGGGTTGTCATACGCATCCTTTGGTACTTCTGCCGACGGTACCGTAAATTGTCTGTCAAGAATACCTATATAAAGGTTTGTATATGAAATTGCGCCATTAAATGACAGCCCCTTAACCAACGCATCAAGTTTTTGATTGAAGCTTAAATTGGTACCCAGGCTTCTTGTATGTGAGTTGTAAATACCGTACTGTCTTAATCGCTGTACGGGGTTAAAATCGTAAACTGAGTTATTACCCCAGGTGCCATTTAAATTCTTTACCGGAAATGCAGCTGCCGGTATCCGTAATAAATTTGAAAATAATGTTGAAGCGGTAAAACCGGATGGCGTTTTACGGTCTTCGGTAATACCCGATACGGTTGCTTTTATTGAGAGGTTCTTATTCAACTGCAAGTTAATGTTCGTTCTCAGGTTAAGCCTTTTGTATTTGGCATTGGTACCATAATCAATATCTATGGCATCTGCATCTCTATAGGCGCCCTGAAAATCGGTATAACCGCCCATTACAAAATACCTGGCCTTACTGTTACCACCTCTGAAAGAAATGCTATAATCCTGTGTGGCCGAGCTGTTGGTCAACATTTTATCGTACCAGTTCACATTGGGATGAAAAGGATCGTCGCTGGCTTTATACAATTCAGGATTATAATACTTAATTGGCAATCCGTCATTTTGTAATGCTTTATTATAAGCCGTTACATACCCATAGGCATCCATTACTTTAGGCATGGCTATTGGCCGCAGGTTGCCATAGCGGGCATTCACTTCAATTTTGGTTTTGCCTTCGGCAGTACCTTCTTTGGTGCGAACAGTCAATACACCGGCGCCGCTGTTGAAACCGTACATTGATAACGCTGCAGCATCTTTCAATAAGGTGATGGATTCTATTTCAAATGGCGACAGGGCCGCTAAGGCATTCGCATCAATAGGGAACCCATCGAGATAAATAGCCAGCGCATTACCCGCTATATTCCAACTACTTTGTCCGCGTACGTACAAAGTAGGATTATCGTAGCCGGGTTCGCCCGAACCGGTTGCTACAGTTAACCCGGGTATTCTTGCCTGTAATGTATTTAATAAGTTACCGGCATTGGTCTTTGCCAGTTCTTCACCCGTAATGGAAAACACAGCACCTGTGGTTCGCCAGCTTTGCTCTTTTCTAATACCATAGTCAATGGTATTAGCAGGCAATTTCGAGGGTATTATTATAGTATCGGGCTGGCTGGCGTTTGTCGTTTGCGCCTGCGTTGCCGTTACCCCTGAGCACAGGGCCAGTAAAACAGAAAGCTTTATATTTTTAAATTTCATTGTTTTCAGATTAAACGTTCAATAAGCATTATTGCCATCCCGGGTTTTGACCATCCCATGTATTGCCACCTAAATACCGCATACTAACTTCGGCCAAAGGAAACGGCACATAGTAATAGTTGACAGGGAAATTTCTTGAGCCATAGGAAACTAGGCTCCAGTTGAGGAATGGATTGGTTGGTTTTGGACTAACACCATTTGTTGATGCAGTTACAGCAAACCCACGAAAGCTTTTGTTTAATACAACGTGCGCAGTTAACCAACGGTGCAGGTCGTTATATCTGTGGTCTTCAAATGCTAATTCTATTGAACGCTCGTTTTGAACAGCTGTTCTGAATGCTATTTGATCGGGCAGCATGGCGGCCGTTTTATCGGGCATGCCTGCGCGTTGCCTAACGAGATTTAAATAAGTAAACGCATCTGCCGAAGGTCCGGCATATTCGTTCAATGCTTCGGCATAGCTTAAGTAAAATTCGGCCAAACGGAAAACCGGCCATGCAAAGTGGGCATCGTTATTATTATCTACACGGGCAACAAATTTTGAGCATTCAATGGCGCTGCCGGTATTATCGCCGGCATTGGTGTCATCAACCAGGCCGCCTTTTACATAAGTTGTACCATCTGCAGTTCCTTTGTAATAAGCCAGGAATGTTTTACCGCCATTATACCATTGGCCGGCCCAGGCAAGGCATTGGTAGGCACGTGGGTCAAGGTTCAATCCTTCCCAGTAAGTTTTAAAATCAGTTCCTGTTGGAGTGGCGGTCCATTTAGTGCCATCTCTTTTCTCATACATTTCGAGGAACTCAACAGGCACATCGTTTTTAGCGCCCCAGCCCATTTGACGAACTTTAGAAGTGTTGTACCGGCCCCAATCGGCCCAGCCATCGCGGTTAGGGTCGTTCTGGTTGTAGGTGTTCACCAATATCATTTCGGGATTGCCGTAAGTACCGGTAGTTCCCATTACGTTGTTACATACAGCTTCATAATCGCCCAAACCGGCATAATTATCAGTTTTAACGGTGGTAGTTGGTTTGCCGGTATTATATAAAACAACACCAGAAGCACCAGCGGCATCTATCACTGCTTTGGCAGCATCGGCGGCTCTTTTCCATCGTTCTTTACTATAGGTTTCATAACATAACAAAGTATCTCTGCCATCATTATAACGGGCGCCGGCTATGGCAGCTTTCAAATCGGCCGGCGTATTGTACAGCGGGCTTGCGGCATATAACAATACTCTTGCTTTTAATGCCAGCGCTGCAAGGCTGGTAACTTTTCCATAATCGTTCGACGGTCTTGCAGGAGGCAACAAAGCCGCAGCCATATCGCACCATTTAACAAGTGTATCTACTACCGACTGAATAGCGGCACGCTGATAAAGCACTTTTCCTTCACCCAGCACTTCCGCTACAAGCGGAATACCGCCATACAGGCGAAATGCACTATAGTGAGCCATAGCCCGGCAAAAAATGGCCTGCCCTTTTACGTCAGAGATCCATTCGGGAGAAGCATCTCCTACTTTATCTATATTCTTCAACACCAGATTTGCTTTTCTGATGGATTTATACCAACCTACAAATGCAACGGCAGCGGTGTTACCACGTTGTGTAATTGGGCCTCTGTCGATGCTGTAAGCAGGGGCCATACCAGCAGCTATATAATACTGATAGTTTAAGTTACCGGCAACCCAGGCCGCACCGGGCAATAATAAATGAACCTGGTCGGTAAGAACATCTTCACGGCTATCGGCCGAATTGTTCATTACAAAACCCGTTGGCACACACCAGTTATACATATCTGCTATCGCATATTGCGCCTGTTTTTGTGTATGGAAAATAGTATCAACCGTTACATCGCCCCCTTTGGGTTTTTCAAGGAAATCCTTTTTACAACCAGTCATCATGCCGGCCGTAACGATCACGGCTACAAGCATAAAAGGAATGTATATTCTTTTCATTATTCGTTCGTTTTTCTTGTCAACAATTAAAATCCAACATTGATACCTGCATTGTAGGTACGGGTAAGCGGATAACCCATAAAGCCCAGATTTTCAGGATCGCCCCAGATCTTATTCTTGCTCCAGGTGTACAGGTTGAACCCGTTAGCATATACCCGAACAGAACCAAGTCCGGCTTTGCCCACTAAACCACGTGAAAAAGTGTAACCCACTTCTACGTTCTTCAAACGCAGGTATGATGTATTTAAATTGAAGTAGGTGCTTTGATATGCCTTTCGGTTATAAGCAGGTATGGGAAAGTTGATCTTTTCGCCGGCGGCATAACGTTCAGGAGTAAAGCGTGTCCAGTCAACCTCAAACAATGCTTCTGTGGTACCGTTAAAATGCAGGTTGGTGCCAGGCATGGGATTATTGGCTACACCATTTGCTCCCTGGAACAATACCGACATATCGAAGCCTTTATAACCAAAACCCAACGACACGCCATAGGTGATCCTTGGAATATTCGTATACCCCGATCTTACCTGATCTCTTGAATTGATGGCGCCATCGTAATTGATATCTTTCATTTTAATATCCCCCGGCTGCAGCGGTATAT
The DNA here is from genome assembly GCA_024809215.1 of Niastella sp. OAS944. Lineage (GTDB taxonomy): Bacteria > Bacteroidota > Bacteroidia > Chitinophagales > Chitinophagaceae > Niastella. The sequence continues at coordinate 500,146 of JANUBW010000002.1, forward strand.
CGGTGAACGAAAGGTCTTTTTCATAAACGTTCTGTCCTGCCGCATTTTGATAAGCTTTACCATCTGGTCCCTTAGCTAATACCGGTTTCGACAAAATGGGATTATTATTAGCATCTACTTCATATAACTCGGCCCATGAACCATACAGGCCAGCCGCCTGAAATAATTTCTTTTGCCCTATTGGTTTGCCGGTTTCAGCCTGGTATTCCATGCCAGGTGCTATGGCTTCATCACGGAAAACGATCTTATTCTTGTTGTTAGCGATATTTCCCTTTATCCAGTAGTTAATATCTTTTCCAACCCGGTCGCGGTATGTGAACTCAAATTCATTACCCCAATTTTTTACTTCACCTAAATTATAACTGGGCAGGGTGGCTGCAACAATACCTGGAATGGTACCTCTGGGAGAAAGAATGTCTTTTCTGTTTTCAACAAAATGATCAAAGACTATATTGAGTTTATCGCGCCACAAATTGGCTTCAAAGCCAATATTTGCTTTTTGCGAAGTTTCCCAGGTAATATTGGGATTACCTAATGTACTTTCACCAGCGGCACGCACATTGTTTCGGTTAACCCCATATTGGCCAAAGTAATAGCCGCCCACCGATGCACCATTGTAAGACCACACATCGGGCAGGTACATGAAACGATCGCCATTCACTTCATCGTTACCTACTTTACCCAACGATCCTCTAACTTTCAGAAAAGTAACATAGTCATTCTCTGGCCAAAAACCTTCTTTACTTGCTACCCAACCCAGTGAATAAGCCGGGAAGAAACCAAACCGTTTTCCTTCAGGGAAGTTTTCTGATCCGTTATAACCCATATTAAATTCGGCCAGGTATTTTCCTTTGTACGCATAGGTTAAACGGCCAACAAGGCTTTGGTAAGCGTGTGGCAGGTGATATTTCAATCTGGGATCAAACTTCTTGCTCAGGTTACCCATTGCCAAACCGGTAAAGTTATGATCGCCAAAAGTGCGGTTATAGTTCAAAGCGAATTCGGTATACCAGGTACGCCATTTATAAGTATACCAGTTAGGCCAGCGTTGCGAAGGTTGCTCAATGTTCTTTTGAATGATAAGGGGGTTCAACTTATCGCCATTAGGATTGGGACGAACTATATAATATACCGGGAACGACTTTCCACCCGATGTACTTGAAAAATAACTATCGTAAGAAGCCCTTACGTTTACAGAAAGGCCCTTTGTAATGAAATCTAGCTTATGCGTTAAACGAATAGCTGAATTAAGGGTACTGTTATTATTGATGTTATAATCATTACGCATGGCCAGGCTATACAAAGGATTGTTTTGTTCCTGCTCTCTATCTTCAATGAACAAGAACTTTCCATTTACATAACCGGGTGAACCCATGGGATTGGTCCACATCAGGTTCTTCTCATAGTTATACCCGTCGTTATTCATACCCGAGATCTGAACAAACTGGGTGCCTATATCAACTGAAATTTTGAATGCATCGTTTACATCAAAGTCAAAGTTGCCTCTTACGTTATACCTGTCCTTTCTGTAGTCCATTTCCTTGGAGAAAGGCATATAATCGGTTTTGAAAAGACCGCGCTGGGTTAGGTAACCGGCAGAAAGAAAATATTTCAGGCCTTTGGTACCACCGGTAATATTAACGTTGGCCTGGCTTTGCGGTGCAAATTTTTTATAAAGCTGTGCCTGCCAGTCCTGGTCGGGATAATCATACGGAGCGTAATAAGGATTGGGCGAACCATCGGCCAACGTAGGCGTATGTGCGTTTTGATAATACTTCAGTTTCTCCTCGGAATTTGGGAGCGAATAATTATCATAACCAATGTTTTTTTTATGTATGAAAGCAGCCCATCCATTATCCTGCCCCTTTATATCGGCGTCATTGGCACGCTTCTGCCAGTATTCCTGCTCAGTTTGTTCATTACGCAAAAGCGCGTATTGGTAGGCATTTACGTAATCGGGCATTCTCGAAAACTGGTTAATGGCCGTTTGCGTGGTTGCGCTTACTTTGGGTGTGCCTTCTTTACCACGCTTTGTATTGATCATAATTACGCCATTAGCGCCACGTACGCCAAATACGGCTGTAGCCGAAGCATCTTTAAGAATGCTGATATTATCTATTTCATTGGGATCAATGTCGTTGTAAGAATCGCGTACAATTCCATCGATAAGGATCAATGGCGCCGTGCTACCGGCATATGTACCAAGCCCGCGAATGTAAAGGGTTGAAGCATCGGCGCCAGGTTTACCTGTACTTTGTACAGAGATCAAACCAGGTAAACGGCCTGCCAGTGCATTACTAATGTTGGCTACCGGCGACTGCACCACTTCTTTGGCAGAGATGGTACTGATGGCCGCAGTTACAGAAGCCTTTTTTTGCTGGCCGTACGCCACCACAATTACATCGCTTAAGTTAACCGCTTCGTTCTTTAGCAGGGTAATAGTAAAATTGTTTGTTGAACCTATAGCTATATCCTGCGCAGTATAACCTATACCGGTTATACTCAATAATTTATATGTAGCATCAATCGTTAGTGAGAAATTCCCCTGAGCGTCTGTGGCGGTGCCAATACCATTGCCAGATGATTTAATAGCTTCTACAGATACGCCGCTCAACGGCGTTCCTTTATCATCTTTAATGGTACCACTAATTTTTCTGCTTTGAGCGATGCTTTGTTGCTGAACAACAAGCGCCAGAAAAAATAGCAGAAGCCGACACAAAAGTTGTCTTTTGTTCATAACTCTCATAAGTTGTTTTGGTTAGTAATGAAATTTGTTCTGAAACACTTTAGTTAAACTGAAAATCGGGAGCGTGCAGAATGATCCTATGAAGGAGGCCGTATGATCCCGCGCCCACGCGGGAAATAGATCTTAAAGTTGACAAGCATTTCGTTGGGGTTTTTACCTGGTTTAAAAAGGCTGACTCGTTGTAAAAACGCTCCTGCAATTTTGGTATAAATGAAGAATTGTTAAAATTATCGGGTACTACAAAACCTCATCAAGCCAAAACATTAAAATTGAAAATCAAACACTTGCATAAGTTTGAGTGGAGCATCACCCCTACGACGGGTACTACTGTTCGAAAAAACGTTAACAGTTTGGTGAATGTAAAAGAGGAATAAGTGGAGATGGTATATATATAATTATAACAGTGCTGTCAACATTGCTCAACAAATGGCTAAAGGATTCACTTTTTATTGATAGCTCTTACGCAGATAAAATTGGGGTTAGCAATAAGCTGTTCATATATATCGGGAAACTTAACCCTACATTCCTGAGTTGGAACAGGGTCGATTGTTTTATCGATGACGAACTGATTTTTTTCAAGGCTATCGGTAATGTGGTTCCAGGGTCGCAAATAGGCATCCATGTAAATGCCGAAGTTGTTCCAGAAAAAAGACTTCTGTTCGCGGCCACTAACCGGAATAGCTTTTACAAATGGAGCATTGGGATGATCGGTTGAAAAAATGAGGATACCGTTTGGCTTAAGCACCCTCGAAAATTCTTTAAACAAAAGATCCAGGTCATCTATATAATGTATTACCAGGGAACAGTAAATAATGTCAAACTCCGACTGGTTGAACATATTTAGTTCCTGGTTCAAATCGTGTCGAAGTAACCTTGCCCTGTCTTCTGTGTTGTTACGGGCTATCGATATCATTTCTTCACTGTAATCGATGCCCGTAACATTAGCTCCCTGGTTTACAAACCAGGCAGTTGTAATACCGGGTCCGCAACCAGCATCTAAAACCGATTTATTGTGCAGATCAGCAGCCGCCAACGACAAACTGGCCGGCCGCTCATAATAAGCGTTCCATGCATTGTCTATTATATTCGCTGCATACTGTTGCGCAAAAGCGGCATCACCGTATATTTCCGACGATAAAGGTTTTTTGTCTGACATAATACTCAATTCCAGATCTCATTCTTTTCTGTGAGGATCATGGGTATGCCATCGGTGATCACAATGGTATGTTCGTGCTGGGCAACAAAACCGCCACGGTTGCCGGTTAAGGTCCAACCATCTGCACCGGTATTGGCCATGGTAGATGTAGTTGCAATAAAAGTTTCTACCGCCACAACACTATTTTTACGAAAGCGGGTGCGGTTATGCTTGTCCCTGAAATTGGCTATTTCATGTGGCGCTTCATGCAGACTGCGGCCCACGCCATGACCGGTAAGATTCCTGATTACTCTGTAGCCCTCTTTACTGGCTGCAGTTTCTATTAAATGGCCAATATCACGTACATAAACACCGCCTTTGATATTCTTTATTGCTTTTTCTAATATGGCTTTTGAAGCATCAACCAGGCGCTGATGGCCGTGAATGTCGTTACCCAAAACAAAAGAACCGCCATTGTCGGCCCAAAAACCATTCAACTCAGCCGATACATCGATATTTATCAGATCACCTTCCTTTAATATTTTGTGTGTTGCGGGAATGCCGTGCGCAAATTCTTCATTTACACTAATACAGGTATACCCGGGAAAATTGTAGGTAAGCGCCGGGGCCGATTTGGCGCCGAACCCTTCCAGCATTTTTCGTCCGTACTGGTCCAGTTCTAAAGTGCTCATCCCGGGCTGTGCATAGGCTCTCATTTCGCGAAGCGTTACGGCTACGGCTTCACTTGCTTCCTTCATACCGGTTAATTCTTCTGCGGTTGCTATAGACATGTTGAGGCTGTTTAATAATAATATACAGTTCACACCTGCATTTTGTTGACGTGCTAGTGTTTAGGCTTTCCTTTTAAAGCCATCGTTCTTTATTTATAATGTATAAAGAAAGACATTATTTGTATACAATGCTACTATCTGTTTTCAGCTTGCAAACATATTAACTAAATACCTAACTTAGCCATAAACCTTCACCCATGGCCACTTCCCTTGCACAAAAGTTCAAAATAAAAGAAGGCTTTACCCTGCGCACCATCAATGCGCCGGCCGATTTTAAAAAACAACTCGGCGCCCTGCCAAATGATGTAACCATTACAAACAGCGGAAAGAATTTTCAGCAGGTCCATTGGTTTGTGCTTAACAAGGCCCAGCTCGATAAAGAATTACCTAAAGTAATGCCCCTGGTAAAGGGCGATGTGCTTTGCTGGTGTTATTATCCCAAAGGCACCAGCAACCTGCAAACCGATCTTACCCGCGATAAAGGGTGGGACAATCTGCTTCAACACGAGGAATTTCATTGGATCAGTTTGATCTCCTTTAACGATACCTGGTCGGCCTTTGCTTTTCGCCAGAAAACCGATGCCGATGTAAAGAAAGAAGCCAAACCAAAAGAACGGCCTATTCTCGACTACATTGATCCCAAACAAAAGATCGTTCGCCTGCCCGATGACTTAAAAGAGCTGCTCACAAAAAACAAAAAGGCCGGTTCCTTTTTTGAGTCGCTTTCATTTACCAATAAAAAGGAGTATGTTGAATGGGTGGTTACTGCCAAACCGGAAGAGACCCGTAAGCAACGGGTAACCGATACACTCGACCGGTTATTGAAAGGCTGGAAGAACCCGCGCAATATGTAAGCTTATACTTTACTCAATATCTTTCTATCGATATAAAAGGTACCAAAGGGAACAAAACACGCCAGTATCACCTTCCAGGTGGTTTTACCGAATGCCCATTTTTGTTCAACACCCACACTCAATGTATTTATTATAAAAAGAAGGAACAGGGCGCCATGAATGGGGCCAAGCAGTTTTGTATAGGTGTCGTCATTGGCGCCATACTTTATTGGCACTGCAATAAACAACAGTAATAACAACGAAATTCCTTCAACGAAGCCGAGTATACGTAAGCGGCCAACTTTTGTTTTTAATAATGATTGCATAGTTTATCGTAAATAGGGTCTGTTAGCAAATGGAGAAAATGGCCAGGGTATGGCTATAAAGATCACGCCTAACGCCAGTGAATACCACAGCAGCATTGTTTTAAATTTCTCTTTATCGTTTTCCTTTCTTTTAGCCAGTGCCGAGCCAATGGTAACAATTACAATGGCCGCCAGCATAAGCGTACTGTGTATCATGCCAAAGAATGAATAATCGGAACCCGCTTCCGTTTTATTCTTTAAGAAATATTTGATAACCGGGCTTTGAAAATACAAGATCATACCGATCATCAATTGTATATGCGCAAAGGTGGCCGTCCAGTGGCGCAGGGCGTTATCACCTTTTGAAAACACTTTATTAGAGAAATATCCATTGAATGCTTTGCCTACGGCAATGATCATACTTAGCAAGACAAACCATCTTACATAAGAATGCAGAACAATAAGAATGTGGTACATACTTGCGCAAAGCTATAATAAAACATACTAAGTAGTATGTTTTTGAAGAAAAAAAATTAACGGAGGGAAGTAAGGTAGTCTTTCAGTTGCTTTAAGTAGATGAGATATACAGATTTACTGTTTTCCAGTTTTCCCATATTTCTAATGCCCCAGTAACCGGACATTATAAATACGGCAACCTGTTCAGGTTTTACATCGGCCCTAATGTCGCCGTTTTTCTTTCCATTCTTAATACATTGTATAATGGACTTCTTCCATTCTTCCGACAGGTTGTTTAACGCAATGGTAAAGTCCTTATGCCAGGGCGCCATTTCGAGGGTGAGGTTGGCAGCTGGGCACCCATACTCTACTTTCATAAATTTATCTTTCATCAGTATCTCATACATCATATCATAGAGCACTTTAACCGGGTTGCCGCCCGATTGAAGCGGCCGCATAAATGTTGCAGCAAAAGCGGGTTTCAGCAATTCATTAATAATTGCCAAACCCATTTCATCTTTATTTTTAAAATGATAATAGAAGGCGCCTTTTGTTACCTGTGTAGTGGCCAGAATATCATCGATACTGGTTGTTTGATAACCCTTTACATAAATAAGCTCAAATGACTTTTGCAAAATGCTCAACCTGGTTGCTTCGGCCTTCTTCATATTTAGATACTAAGCGGTATTTTTTTTGCAAAGTAGAATACTATCCGTTATTTACAAAATGTATCACTGTTGGTGGTTGGCCCCATAAACCGAGCTCTGTTGTAGTAAGCACATTAAAAGGCTGTCTGGTACCGCCCGACTCACCTGATAATTTTGTAAACACCACCGCACTTATTTTATAATGCCTTATTGCGTAAGAAGCTGCCTACAGCACTTTCTCCTTCTGCAACGGCCATTTGCGCCAGCTCAAAACACCTGTTTATAAATTGTTGATGTACATTCATACCAACAAAGATACAGGCATGTACAAACAGTTTTGAGATTTTTGAGATTTCGGGATTTTGAGATTTCTTTTGAGGCAGCATTAAGGCAAATCTCAAAATCTCTAAATCCCTAAATCGCGCAATTTATCTTCTTACTTTAACTCAACTTTCTTTCCGGTACTGGCTGCCTTATAAATAGCATCTATTATTTTCAGGTCCCGTACCCCTTCTTCGCCATCAACGGGTACTACAGGTTGTTTACCATCTAATATAATCCCCGCCATTTCATCCATTTGTACTGTTTGGTGTGTCATATGCGGCTGTGTTAGTTCGCCTTTGTTTGTTCTTCCCTTTATGGGGCCATAACCTGTAGAGGGCCACAGCTCTGCATAGCCCTGGGTGCCATCGAGAAAAAAGCGATCGAGGTTATTCATGTTATAGGTACTGAGGCACGAAGCAACTGCCCCACTCGGAAAACCCAGCTGAAACTGTATGGTTTCATCAACACCGGGTTTAAACTTTTCGGGGTTGGTCTTTGTTTCCTGCGCTGTAACCCACACCGGCTCTTCGCCAACCATATAACGCGCACCATTAATTGAGTAAATGCCAATATCCATCATGGCGCCGCCGCCGGCCAGCGCTTTATTCAATCGCCATTGGTTGGGATCGCCGGCCGTAAAGCCGCTCAGCCCCTGAAAGAAAGTGATCTTACCCAACTCACCATCTTTTCGCATGCGAATGATCTCAAGTGTTTTAGGTTCAAAGTGCATTCTATAGCCAACCAGCAGTTTTACATTCGCTTTCTTACAGGCGTCAACCATTTCCTGGCCTTCCTTTGCATTTACCGCCATAGGCTTTTCACAAATAACATGCTTACCCGCTTTTGCGGCCCGTATCACAAAATCCTTATGCAGCGCATTGGGCGTTATTACGTATACCACATCTATATCGGGATTATCTTTTATACTATCGAAGTTCTCGTAATTATAACAGTTCTTTTCGGGAATGCTGTATTTCTGTTGCCAGTTGGTGATCTTGGCAGGCGTTCCACTAACTACACCGGTTAACCGGGCCCGTTTGCAATCCTTCATGGCTTCGGCCACGCGGGTACCATAACTACCCAGTCCTAAAATGGCTACGCGCAATGGCGCACCGTCATAGGTTGTTTTATCAGTGTTTTCATGTAGTGCGCAGGCTTCGGCAGGTATCAAAGGAAATGCAACTACCGAGGCAGCCAGTTGTTGTAGAAAGTTTCGACGAGAACTCATAACGGCAAGTTTTAAAATAAATATAAGTAACAATGAGATAACTCAATTTGATAATTTGATAATATGATAATTGAATACAGGAAAAGATCTTTTTAGCGGAAACTTCGCTTTTAATGGGGCCGTTCGGCATTAGCAAATTAGCATATTATCACATTAGCTAATTGCTCTTTTCCGCTCATCATTAAAATACGTTTTTTTCATCAATTATACCGGCCGCGCTTTCCCCTCTACCACAGCAAAATGTGCGCCCCGGCCCTTTTTAACAAAACACCGTTGTTATACTTTAACATGAAAAGATTTATAAGAATTAGTAGACTTGATATATGAACCGGAGCATACTGCTTGTGCTAATCTGTTTTGCACTTTCCACAACCGCCATGAGTAATTTCGCCGATACAACGGTTGTAAAACGATCCTATACCACCCAGCATATACAAGGTACTGTAACATTAGATGGCATCCCAAACGAAGAAGCCTGGAATTCGGTTCCCTGGTCGGGCGACTTCATTCAATGGAAACCCAATGAAGGCAAGGCGCCGGCCCAACCTACCCAATTCAAGATCCTGTACGACGAAAAATATTTATACGTAGCCTATCATTGTATTGATAAGTACCCCGACTCCATTATTAAACGTATGGACCGCCGCGACCAGTTCCCCGGCGATTGGGTTGAAATAAATATCGACAGCTACCACGACCAACGAACGGCATTTTCCTTCACACTATCGGTATCGGGCGTGCGCGGTGATGAATTCGTTTCAAACGACGGTAATAACTGGGATGTGAACTGGAATCCCATTTGGTTTGCCAAAACCCATATTGGTGAAACCGGTTGGACGGCCGAAGTAAAGATTCCGTTCAGCCAGCTCCGTTACGGCAACGAAGCCGATAAAACCTGGGGCATACAGGTAACCAGGCGCATTTTTCGCCAGGACGAAATGAGCACCTGGCAATATATTCCCCAAAACTCGGGCGTATGGGTAAGCCGTTTTGGCGAATTGAACGGTTTAAAGAACATTCCCCTGCACCGCCAGGTAGAAATAGCCCCCTACGTAACCATACAGGCCGATAAATATAAAAAGGTAAACGGCAACCCCTTTGCCACGGGGTTCGACTCGCGGGTAACCGGTGGCCTCGATGGTAAATTTGCCGTTACCAACGACCTTATTCTCGACTTTACGGTAAACCCCGATTTCGGTCAGGTAGAAGCCGATCCATCGCAGGTACGCATCGACGGCTTTCAAAACTTCTTTGAAGAACGCCGGCCCTTTTTTATGGAAAGCCGCAACATTTTCGATTACCAGCTCACCGGCTCAGAGGCCGGTGGCGACTACGATTCAGACCTGCTATTTTACAGCCGCCGGGTAGGCAGCTCACCACACACCTCCCCCACGCTGGGAAACAACGAGTATGTGAAAATGCCACAGAACACCTCTATCCTTGGCGCTGCCAAGTTCAGCGGTAAAACCCGCAAAGGCTGGAGCATAGGCATACTGGAAAGTATTACCGAGCGCGAAATGGCCACCATCGATAATAGCGGTGATAAAAGAAAAGAACTGGTAGAACCACTCACCAGCTATTTTGTAGGCCGCCTGCAAAAAGATATCAATGGCGGTAAAACTGTTTTGGGCGGTATTTTTACCGCCGTCAACCGCGACAATGGCCTGAACGACCTGTTGCATCGCAGCGCTTACTCGGGCGGGCTCGATTTTTTTCATACCTGGAAGAACCGGATCTGGTACATACGTGGTAACGTAGTGTTTAGCCAGGTACAGGGTAGTAAAACAGCCATCCTCAATACCCAAACCTCTTTTGAACATCTTTTTCAACGTCCTGATGCCAGCGAGGTATCGGTTGACAGTAACCGTACTTCTCTTACGGGCACAGGCGCTACCTTCCGTTTTGGTAAACAAGGCGGCAAATCGGGTAAACACGGGCGCCTGTTTAAATTCGAAACGGGCATCACTACCCGTTCACCCGAGTTAGAACTTAATGATATTGGCTTTATGCTTACGTCCAATGAAATAAACCATTTTACCTGGGCAGGTTTTCATTGGCCCAAATCGTTCCTCATCTTTAGGCAGGCCCGGTTGAATTACAATCACTGGTCGCGGTGGGATTTCAGTGGCAAATTCATTTACCAGGGATTCAACTTTAATTCGCACGCTACCTTCAACAACAACTGGCAAACCGGCACCGGTGCAACCTGGGCCGTATTTGGGATCTCAAACAATGCATTACGCGGTGCTGCGGCCATTAAGCGCCTGCCGGGTATAAATCATAACTTTTATGTTACCAGCGATTATCGCAAAAAGTTTTACGTAAACTTTAATACCAACACTTTCTGGGGATTTCAGCGCACCATGAAAAACAGCAACTCGGAATTGACGTTATACTATCAACCCATCAATGCTATGCGTATCAGCCTGAGTGCAAACTATAGTTACTCATGGCGCAAACAGGACCAGTTTGTAAGCAATGTATCTTATGGCAATACCCTTCGTACCATTGTAGGTGAAGTAAAGCAACATACGTTACGGTTTGTAGGCCGGTTGAGCTATAATATAACACCTGATCTTACCTTGCAATACTACGGACAACCATACATCAACCGCCCCCTGTATAATCACTTTGCCTATGTAACAGATCCAATGGCTAAAAACCTCAACGATCGTTTTCATGTATTCAATAATGGCGAGATCACAGAAAAGAACGGCAGGTATGAGGTAGACGAACAAAATGATGGCATCATTGATTATAGCTTTAGCAAACCCGATTTCAACTTCGTTCAATTCAGATCGAACTTTGTAGTACGGTGGGAATATAAACCCGGTTCAGAGCTATACCTGGTATGGTCGCAAAGCAATACGCCCGATGCCAATGGCGATCTTGAAAAAGATGTAGCCCTACCAAAGAGTTTGTTCAATAACGCATTTGATAACCAGGCTGCGAGGAATATATTTTTGGTGAAATGGACTTATAGATTTTTGAAATGAGTGAGTGGTAAGTGGTGAGTGGTAAGTGGTGAGTTGGCTCGCTATTTTTTTAGATCTCTGAACAATTGCGATGCCCATAGTTTTTCAGACTCCTGGAACTTCGGAGACTACTCACCATTCACCACTCACCACTCACTATCAAAAATTCCTTTCATCGGCAGATGGTCCATATATTGAAGGAACTGCTATTTTATTCATCCGCATATAAACGGTAAGCTGTCCGCGATGGTGCACCATATGATTTACGGTTTGCTCCAACTGCGATAGCTTGGGCGAACTGTAAAGGACCTGGCCGCTGTTTTTCAGCGAGAATGTTTCCTGAAGCGTTTCATCCTGTACGTTTGATAATGCTTTTTTAGCGCGTTGTACATTTTCATCAAAACGCTTTACAACATCCTCGGCGGTGGCAGGTGTGAACCTTTCATCGGTGGCAAAATCAATATCGGCCTGTTCAACAATAAGGGCCATCCACCGGGGAATATCTGCTACCAGCAGGGTGAGATATCCCATTTCCATGGAGCTTTCGTGGGGTTTGAACTTGTACACCTCCAACGGTATACGTTCTAAACATTTACGGGTGGCTGTTACTTCGGCTTCCAGTTCTTTAAGATAGGTTTTACCAACGGTGGTCTGGCTCATATGGTTTAATATTTACCAGACTTGCAGAAAAAGGCATGCCACAATATGTGGCACACCTGAATGTATTTAAGCTATTGCTCCTTTAAAAGCTACAGAAGATTGATTTTCTGCTTTGGTAGCCAGCAATTTCTTTCTTTTTTGGTAGAACACATATGAAGCCGTAAGCAAAGCAATAGGCAATACATTAAACATCCAGTCGGGTTTGCCTATCATGGCAATAGAATATGTAGCGCCGATGAGATCAAAATAAAAGCCTGCATAGGCAAATTCTTTCAACCGGTGGAATCCGGGGGTAAGAATAGCCACCACACCCAAAAACTTAGCCACGCCAATGAACGGAATAATATATACCGGATAACCCAGCTCTTCGTGCATTCCTTTCACAGCAAGAGGATGGCTTATAATATCAGGTATTGAAGAACCTAACATTAAGAAAGCTAATAGTCCGGTAAACACCCAGTAGAAAATATTGATCTTTTTCATAAAAATTAATTTAAGCGTTGATTATTTGTTTGTTTGTTGAAACAAAACTAACATCAATAAACAGCTTTAACGGGGTGTGTAAGGGACAATTTAAGGGGTGGTTTGCGACACGGATACAGTTTGTAAGTTCTCAGTTTATAGTTCATAGTTCCTTATTTCGGGACTCGCTACAAAGTTCCAACAAATAAACAGGCCTTCCGGTATACCGAAAGGCCTGTTTGTATTTCCTTGTCAACCTGTCAACATGTTAACTTGTCAACCTGCTTTCTGTATTTCCTCTTTCAACTGTATCAACTTTTCAACTCCTTGTCAACCTATCAACTGTTAACTTGTCAACTTCATCACTGCTGCATCCCCGATGCGCCCGGATAATGCGCCTTACCTAATGAATCGAGCACCAGGGGGCCCGAAAATGTAAGCGCCGTATTGTTTGTATCAAACTTCCACTTTTCGGCACCAGTAGCAGCATCATATGCTCTAAAGAAACCGAAATTACCACCACCGCCTACAAACACTACGCCGTCAGCAACTGTAGGATCGGCGCCGTTCGGAAGTATTCGTTTGCTCCACGCCACATCGCCGGTCGTTGTATTTATTGCATTAAAGTTGCCGCCATCAGCGGATATATATAACATACCGTTCGACACTACAGGACTTGAAGAGAACCCGGTATTTGGCAATTTCTCCCAAACAAGGGCGCCGGTAGTGGCATTAATGGCAAATAAACTTCCTGCTTTATTGAAATTGCTGACATCATACCAACCGCCAATATATACTACGCCATTTACTACGGTTGGACTGCTCATTTCGAGTGACACACCGCAATTGTACCACCACAGGTGAGCGCCGGTATTGGCATCTATCGCATACAAATATTTATCGCGGCTGCCAAAATAAACTACACCGTTAACTACCGCAGGGCCCGATGCGTTGATCATGTCAAAGGCGGCATAAAACCATTTCAATTTTCCTGATTCTGCATTCAATGCATACACCCTGCCATCTGAACAGCCAAAATATACTGTACCGTTTACCACTACTGCGCCGGTACTAATGTTGCCGAAGGTATTATATCGCCATTTTTCTTTACCGGTTTGTGCATCCAGTGCATAAAAAATATCGTCGTTACAACCCACGTAAACCGTATTGCCATCAACAGTCACCGGTGCTTCAATACCGGTGGAGCCAGTTAATACCTTCCAAAGTACCTGGCCTGTAAGGGCATGAAATGCATATACATAATTGTCAAGGCCGCCTACATACACGATACTGTCTTTAAAAGCAGCGCATGAATAATCAAAGCCCTTAGTGCCGGTATATTCCCAAATCTTGGCGCCTGTTACGGCATTCAGCGCATAAAAGCTTTTGTTATTGCCGCCGCCGCCTACAAATACCATATTACTAATAGGGCGTTTTTTTACAACCACCACATATTTATGGCTGGTAGAATCCTCGGCTATAACGGTGTACGTTACCGGTTGAGAAAAATCCTGGGCAACGGTTGCTGAAGGCGTTAATATCACGCCTTTAAAAGTAATGGCGGGCGTCATTTTGGTAAGGTCGGTACCAGCCGGTACAGCTACCAGAATACTGTCGCTTTTAATTTCAACACCAACTTCTTTAAGGTCCAATGCAACATCGCCTGCTTTAGTAATAGAAAAGTAGGTGATCAGTTTGGCAGAATCACGAAGTATTACCGGCGGTACGTTCTCGTCTTTACCGTCTTTGCTACAGGAAGTCCAGATTGATAATAAAACACTAAAACACACAATGCTTCCAAGGGTTGCCAGGGGTCGGAACAAGTTCATGATAATGAATAGAATTAAATAATTAAAAAAGGCCGAACACTTTGTCCAATAAAAAAAGGCCACCAATCATAAAATGACTGATAACCTTTTTCCAATTATTTTTTGCGCCTTTACAAACGCAAAACTAATCAATATTCTGTATTAATACAACAATCTCACCTTTATAGTATCCTTCACCTCTTTCAACAGCTGTACTGCTGTGTTACTGATCTTACGATCGAGGTCAAGCACCACATACCCTATTTCATCATTTGTTTTCAGGTACTGGCCAAGGATGTTGATCTTGTTATTGGCTAAAGTAGTGTTGATAGCCGACAACACACCTGGTTTATTACGGTGTACGTGCAAAATGCGGTGTGCATCTTCATGCAACGGCAGGCTCAACGGTGGCACCGTGTGCGAACCAATACTCACACCCATTTCGAGGTACTGGAACAATTTATTGCTCACATCTTCACCAATGTTCTGTTGTGCTTCTTCGGTACTACCACCAATGTGTGGAGTAAGTATCACGTTGGGCAACCCTTGTAAAGGCGTAGTGAATTTATCACCGTTCTTTTCCGGCTCCCAGGGGTATACGTCAACCGCGGCACCACTCATAGCGCCTTCCTGCAGGGCTTTTGCCAGTGCATCGAGGTCAACCACTTCACCGCGGGCATAGTTTATAAGTATAGAACCTTTTTTGAAATGTTTGATGATATTCTTATTGATCAGGTTCTTGGTAGCATCGGTCTCAGGTACGTGCAATGTAACCACATCGGCCTGGCTTACCAGGTCTTTCAACGATTTCTTGGCTACCGCATTACCTAAGGGTAATTTTGTAATGGTATCATAGAAGATAACATGCATGCCCAGCGCTTCGGCCAGAACGCTTACCTGTGTACCAATGTTACCATAGCCAACAATACCCAGCGTTTTGCCGCGCATTTCGTAACTGCCTTTTGCATCCTTCAGCCATACGCCTTCATGAGCGGCCTTATTCTTGTCAACGATGCGTCTGATCAACAGGATCGATAGACCAATCACTAACTCTGCTACTGAACGGGTATTGGAATACGGTGCATTGAACACCGCAACACCCTGTTGTTTAGCATATTTCAGATCAACCTGGTTCACACCAATACAAAAGCAACCAATTGCCTGTAATTTCTTAGCAGCGTCCAGTACACGCGGAGTGATCTGCGTTTTGGATCGGATACCCAGCAAATGTACGTCCTTCACTTCACGGATCAGGTCTTCTTCACTTAATGCCCCCGTTATCTTTTTAACGGACGTGTAACCATTGTCTTTAAAGAATTTAACAGCCGTGTCACTGATGTTCTCAAGTAGAAGAATATTTATCTTTTCCTTGGGATAACTCGTAATTTGTTTGTCGGTCATAATGAATCCTACTGCTTTTACGTTATCTTAGTTAAAAGATTGCAAATATAGCTCATAGTTGCAAAAAGTTAGGCATGAAAAATGCATACATGGGCCGTAACTGGCCAACTTTAACTATTTTCGCAAATTACGGAAACTAAAAAATAAGACAGTCCTGGTGAAAAACATAATCGGATTATTGCTAACCCTATTGGTTTTGGAGAGTTGTGCACGCGTTAACAATAAAAAGGTAACTTCAGGCCCATTGAATGAAGGTGATACTTCATCTATGCCCCATGCAACTCCTTTAACCTCCGATGAGTTGAACTATTACAAGCGAATGGTGCAAAACCATCTCGATTCTACACTGGGCAGAAGCCGCTTTAATGGCAGTGTACTAGTGGCAAAAAATGGACAAATCGTTTTTGAAGAATACAAAGGATTTGTTGATCCCCGCACCCAGCGCGACTCCATCACTCCTTCCACCCCTTTCCATCTGGCCTCTGTATCAAAGACATTTACCGGCATGGCCACCATGAAATTGTGGGAAGAAAGCAAGCTTAATATCGACGATCCCGTTTCAAAATATTTACCAGGTTTTCCGCTGGAAGGCGTAACTGTACGGCTTTTGCTCAACCACCGCAGTGGTATTCCCAAGTACGATCACTATATGGGCGAAATGGGTTGGGATAAACATAAGATGATCTCAAACCAGGATGTACTTGATTTCCTTATTGCCAACTACAAAAAAATACCTATCGCCCGGCCTAATACCGGCTTCAGCTATTCCAATACAAACTACGCGCTACTGGCCCTCATTATTGAAAAAGTGAGCGGCACCACTTACCCCGATTTTCTGAAAAGAACATTTTTCGATCCGCTGGGCATGAAAGATACATATGTGTTCACCCTCGCCGACTCGGCCCGCTATATGCCTTCTTTCTACTATAATAATAGAGAATACAGGTTCGAATTCCTCGATGCGGTGTATGGCGACAAGAACGTGTACAGCACCGTGCGCGACCTGTTGAAATGGGACCAGGCGTTGAAAAACGAGCACTTCTTTAAAAAGTCTACTTTAGAACAGGCTTATGCCGGTTATAGTTTTGAAAAACCAGGTACTCACAATTATGGGCTTGGCTGGCGTATGTACCTGCTTAATAATGGTAAAAAGCTGGTGTACCACAATGGCTGGTGGCATGGCAACCGCACCTCGTTCTACCGCATGAACGACGAAAACGCCACCATCATCGCACTTTGTAACAACGACTGCCGCTACGTTTATAAAGTAAAGGAACTGGCCGACATCTTTGGTGATTATTTGCAGAACAATAACCGCTATGAGGACGACGACCCAACCGCCGCTCCGCAGCAGGCAGCGGCTGCCGAAAAGCCAAAGGCAAAACGCAAGTCTCATGCTACGGCAAGAAAGAAAAGCACCCATCGCCGCGGTACTGCCAAAAAGTAATTAATTTTCCGGATGCAAATTTTTGCTACTGAACAGATCAGAGCCTGGGACGAATACACCATTCGTCACGAACCCATTACGTCTGTTGACCTTATGGAGCGCGCCGCCACGGCCTGCTACGAATGGCTTTTACAGAACAATTACAAAGACCACAGCTTTGCCATTTATTGCGGAAAAGGTAATAATGGTGGCGATGGCCTGGTAATAGCACGCCTGCTGGCCCAAAGCAATCATAAGGTTACGGTACACATTCTTGAATTTGGCCACAAGGGCACAGAAGATTTTCAAATTAACCTGGCCCGGTTACACGAAACCAATACCGATATCCGGTTTATTTCGTCAGAAGAAAATCTCCATTCCATTCCCGCCAAAGCTGTCGTAATTGACGCCCTGCTTGGTTCGGGCATTAACCGCCCGGCCGACGGACTTACCGCCAGCCTTATAAAACATATTAATAATAGCGGCAATGAAGTGATTGCCATCGACATCCCCAGCGGTTTATTCGTTGATCACAGCGCCCGGGGCAATATTGTAGTTAAAGCGCAAAACACCCTTAGCTTTCAATGTTTTAAACCGGCTTTTTTGATGCCCGAAAATGCCGAACACATTGGCCAGGTGCATTTGCTCGATATAGGCTTACACCCTGGTTTCCTTAAAATACAGGATTCTCCCTTTGAACTTGTTGACCAGGCGATGGTGGGCCACATAATTACGCCCCGCAAACCATTTTCGCATAAAGGCGATTATGGCCATGCCGCCATTGTTGCCGGCAGCTATGGAATGATGGGGGCGGCCGTTCTATGCGCCCGCGCCTGTTTACGCAGCGGCGTTGGTAAACTCACCTGCCATATTCCGGCATCGGGATACACCATTATGCAGACCTCCGTTCCCGAAGCCATGTGCAAAACGGGCGAAGAAACGCATCCGGCGCAGGAAATGGACAAATACGACACCATTGCCATTGGGCCCGGACTGGGTTCACATGCAGGCAACAGTAATCTTTTACAATCGGTTTTTGAACAGAACCGCCGCCCAATGGTCATTGATGCAGATGGGCTAAACACTTTAGCCGGGGATAAAATGTTGTTGAAAAAGGTGCCGCCACAATCTATTCTCACCCCACACCCCAAAGAATTTGAGCGGCTGTTTGGCAAAACCGCCAACGATTACGAACGAATACAAACTGCCCTGCAAAAAGCGGCAGAGCATAATTTATACCTGGTGTTAAAGGGTCGTTATACATTTATTGCGGCCCCCGATGGCAAAGGATATTTTAACAGTTCGGGCAACCCCGGCATGGCCACCGGCGGCACCGGCGATGTACTAACTGGTATTATCGCCGGCTTATTGGCGCAAAAGCATCCACCCTTACATGCAGCTATTGCCGGGGTGTTCCTGCACGGCCGGTCGGGCGACCTTGCAGCGGCTTATTCCTCTCAATTTTCCCTAATTGCCACAGATTTAATTGATTTTCTGGGTCAGGCATATCAATCTATATAATAAAATGACGGATTTTAAGTTTATACACTTATCCGTTATCATATGAAACTATTACCGACTAATTTTTTCATATTGCTACCCTTTATTGTAGCATTTCTGGCCTTTGTTATCTTCTACTCCCGGGCCATCATATTTTTTGGTTTGAAAAAACTAAAACGCTTCACCGTCATCATGCTTAGCGCACTTGTTGTTCTGATCGCATTATATTTTATTAAATACATCAGCGACACCAGGTTAATTCCCACAGGTATTATCGATATCAGTTACGATGCAAAAAACCGGATCGTAAAACTCATTTGCCTGGCTGCCGTATTGATCTTTGCCATTATCAGTATCAATAAAGAAAAGCAAACTTCCTGGCTAACCGCGGTATGGGTGGCAATTGTAGTGCTAAATGTTGCGGAAGTTTTGTGGAATGCCTATCTGTATATAAACTATAAAGTTCCTGAACTTGCCGCCGATAATCCAACCCATATAAAGCTCATTTTAGAACATACTATTAACCCCAGGAATTACCTAACCAATATGATCTACCCTGCCTGCTGGGTACTCATAAGCGCTTTAAGCCTGGTAAAGATCAGAAGGGAAAAACTCCGCCAGGTAGTACATACTTATCCGTCTTATAGTAAAATCGTATCATTGTAGGAACTAATCAAACCTGTTCCTTACAATGGAATTACTCAGTTTTTACCTGCTAATACCATACGCAGTACTGATCTTAGTTGCATTCATTGTTTTCTATAATGCTGTTAAGCGCCCGGGGCTGCGGTGGCTGAACAAGGTAACGGTTATAACACTTATTGTTTTTACCGTTATCATCTTTTTACCGGTGTTAAAAATGCGGTTGTATTTCTTACCGCACGTATTACCAGACGGGATCCTTTCAATGCTTCCCAAAACATTGATGCTAACGATTTCGGCTATCCTGGTCCTCTTTTATATTATCTCTGCTATTAAATTATGGAAAGGCGGAAACACCCATGTTCTTAAAGCTGTATGGATTGTAATTGCCGTATTGAGTATTACCGATGTGGTTTGGCAGGCGTTGCTGTTTTTAGTGTATGTTCCATTATTTACCAGGCAGGATTTTTCAAGAGAAGGCATATTCAGTACCATTTTAATAGCATTTATGCTGAATGTAACTATAATTACACCGCTGTTTTGGGCAATTATAAGTTGTATGGGCCTGGTAAAGATCAGAAGAGAAAACAAACGCCGCCTGGCGGAAGAAATGGCATCATAAAAAAAATGTTACCTTCGCCGCCATTTTTACAATCCCAATATGAAACTCGAAGAACAATTAAAGCAACGCAGCGGCAATCAGTGTGAGTTATGTAAATCTACAGATGCATTGAAAATATACGAGGTAGCGCCGCAACCTTATGGTGATGCCAGCGACAGTATTTTTATTTGCGATACCTGCCGTACACAGATCGATAAAAAAGCGGAGCTCGATGCAAAGCACTGGAGCTTGTTATCAGAAACCATGTGGAGCGAGGTTCCCGGTATACAGGTAGTTTCATGGCGAATGCTGAACCGCTTGAAACAGGAAAGCTGGGCCAGCGATAACCTCGATATGATGTACCTCGATGATGAACGCCTTGCCTGGGCAAAAGCCAGTGGCGACCATGAGAACGACGCCGCCGTTGAATTGCACAAAGACAGTAATGGCCATCAATTGCATAATGGCGATACAGTTGTTCTTACCAAAAGCCTCGATGTAAAAGGCTCTACGCTCAACGCTAAAATGGGCACTGTTGTAAGAAATATAAGGTTGGTTGAGGATAATACCGAGCAGATTGAAGGGAGAATTGAGGGGCAGGTGATTGTTATCTTAACGAAGTATGTGAGAAGACAGGGTTAGTTGACGAGTTAACAAGGTTGTTCTAGGTGCGGCAGCTTGAGTAATAGTTGATATGTTGATAGAGGTGATAAAGTTGATAAAGGAAATACAGCTACCGCGCTTTGAGAATAATTACTGGATCTTGCGCCGCCGGAAATTTATTGCCGATTGCCGATTGACTCCTGTTTATTAAATTGTCTAATGCTCGATAACAACCAAATAGCTAAACTAGATCAACCAGCCTGGAACGCATTGACCAGCGTTCAGCAAAACTTTGCTACCGGTACCGCACATGTTAAACGGTACCGGCGCGGCATACTTCCTTTTGCAGCATGTGAGCCCGGCCATGAAAAAGAAATTGGTTCACTGACTACTATGCTTGCACCGGGTGAGATCTTTTACCTCATTGGCGAGCTTCCACCGCTGCCTTCCAGTTTTACAGTATTAAAAGAATTGCCCTGCGCACAAATGGTGCTGCAGAAGCCGCTTCCCGATTTAAAGAATGTTTTGCCCCTTCAACCACTTACGGCAGATCATAAAGATGAAATATATGACCTCATCAACAGCGTGCAGCCTGGCTATTACGAACCAGACACGTATCAGTTGGGTCTTTATTTAGGCATAAGACAGGACCGTAAGTTGGTAGCCATTGCCGGCACACGTATGCGGCTCGATGGCTTAACTGAACTAAGCGCTATTTGTACCGATCCTGAATATACCGGGCGTAAATATGCACAACAATTAATATGGGGTCTTTGCAAATACAACCTCGCTGCTGGCCTTACGCCCTTCCTGCATGTAATTGAAACCAACGAACGAGCCATTGGTTTGTATGAATACATGGGGTTTGTTAGAAGAAGAACGATCTCTTTCTGGCAGTTGCAGAATCGTAAAACGTGAGACGGCAAACGTGAAACGGTTCACCCACTTTGAGATTAATACGCGCCTTGCACCACCCGAAACTTATAGGCGATTGCCGACAAAACCCGAGCCTCGAAATTGAGCGGCCGATTGCCGTTTCACGTTTCACGTTTTACGTTTCACGTTTTACGCAGATTATCAAATTGTTTCTTCGTACTTTCATACACTCCAAAAAGTAACTTGCACCGCTTTAAAAACCAATGCTATGGCATCAAGAACATCTATACTGTTTTTATTATCGTTGTTGACCATCCCTTTTATTTCAAATGCGCAGCTAAAAGCGCCGGTGGTAGATGATCTGGGATATCGTGGCGGTTCTATTAATGGTATTAAGATCACACCCAACGCCCTTAATTATATCGTATTTGGCGACTGGGGACGCAATGGTGAGAACTATCAAAAAGAAGTAGCAGCCGGTATGGGCAAGGCGGCACATGACCTCAATGCAACTTTTGTTATTGCAACCGGCGATAATTTTTATCCTTATGGCGTAAACAGCACCCAGGATTATCATTGGATCAGCTCGTTTGAATCCATCTACCGCGCACAGTCGCTTCATGTTAAATGGTACCCGGTGCTGGGCAATCACGATTATATTTCAAACCCCGAGGCACAGGTACAATACAGCAATATCAGCTCCCGCTGGACGCTGCCCGCCCGTTATCATTCAAAAAAGTTCTTTATCAATGGCGATACTTCACAAGGGGTGCTTTTTGCCTTTATAGATACCGACCCGCTTGAAAAGAAAATGCGTGGTAATAAACCAGACTCTATAAAATATCCGGCCGGTGGTGCAGAGGCACAGATCGCCTGGCTTGAAAGTATTTTAAACGACAACTCTGTTAAATGGAAAATAGTGGTAGGCCATCACCCCGTATATACCGGTGGCTGGCGTAATACCTTCCAGGATACAAAGAATATGCAGGGCCTGCTTGAACCATTGTTTAAAAAATATAATGTAGATGTTTATATCTGTGGCCACGAACATCACCAGGAGTATTACAAACCCGAAGGCAAAACACATTACATTATCTCAGGCGCAGGTTCCGAAGGCCGGCCAGCAGCTATAAAACCAACCGGCAGCCGCTGGATCTCTTCAGAACAGGGTTTTGCCGCCATCTCCATGACACGGGATAATATGTTGGTTCAATTTATAAACTACAAAGACCAGATCATTAAGTCGCAATTGATCATTAAATAAGTTGACGAGTTGACGAGGGAGTTGATAAGTTGATGAAGTTGATAAAGGTAATACAGGCACCGCAATAGGACCAATAGCGAAGCGTAGCCGAAAAATCACATTGGCTCAAGCCAAGGGAAAAAAGCTGATGGCGAGCGCAGCGATGCCTGAAGCAACTGAATAACTCAATAACCTGCAACTTAAACCCCAAAACTAAGAACTAAAAACTGAGAACTAAGAACTGAGAACTGAACAAAAAAGTTAACCAGTCAATTTCTCCGTTTCATGTTCTATAAACTTTCGGAACCTTTCACGCAACGAAACATACCAAAGAACCATCTGCTTCGCTTCTTCAGAGATAGTTGATCCCCCACCCTTTTCGCCACCGGTAGCAGTGATCACCAGGGGGCTGCCAACCTTTTCATTAAGGCGGTTCACAATTTCCCAGGCTTTCTTATACGACATACCCATTTTTTTTGCAGCCTGATTTATAGAGCCCGTTTCTTCAATTAATTGTAATAACTCAACAGGACCAGGACCAAAAAAGCGGGTACCATTACCTTCCAGCCATAAGCTGCCATTTACCCTGAACTCGCCTTTTGTCAATATGTCCTTCATTTGCTTTTTCATATTGCAATAATAATTATTTCAACGGAGTTTACCACTAACATATATAACTAATACCTTACGTGTCATCTTTACAAATCACATTTATCACTAACGTGTATACGTAGTTATACTAATGGTGAATGGTTATTAATAATACTTTGACATTCATCACTTGATACATCATTTTATTCTTTCTATTTTTCGGCCACTTATTTCACAAACCAATACCGAATATGAAGTCCATTTGTACGACAGCCCTATTTCTAAGTCTCTCTGTTTTATCATTTGCCCAGGTACAGCCTGAGTTTGAATTTCAAATTGGAACCACTTTTACAAAAGTAAACTGGATGCAGCAAACAAACACCGGTTCGCTGGTAGCTGCAACAGACCAGGCCCTGGTGGGCATCGATCCCAAAACTAAAAAGATCAATTGGGAAATTAAAGAACTGGGAAGCGCCAGTGAAAACAAGTTCGAGAACATTGAAGGCACGCCTTATTTCATGGTTGAAACGGCCAAAACGCTGGGTTTTGGTAAACCGCAAACCAGCATCATCGAAGCTGAAAGTGGTAAGATCGTTTTCAACAGCAACGAAGCCGACATGAAGATCTCTGGTAAAAGACCTTTATACGACCTGGGCGCATTGCTCATTGAAGGCACCCGTAACAAACGCAGCTTTATTGCCCTGCTCGATTTTGGTACCGGAAAAGAAAGATGGTCGAAAGACATTGGCGCCGCCAAAACAGGCTTGCGCGCGTTGTTAAACACAAAAAGCATTTTTACCGTTCCGCCAATGGTCGATAAAAATGGCAACCTGATCATCATTGACAAGGAAATCGTGACTTGCCTTAACAGTAATGACGGCGCTGAAGTTTGGAGAAAAGAATTCAAAGAGAAAATTGAAGACGCCCTGCTTACTTACGACAGATCGAGCGTTTTCGTATCATACGAAAACCGCATCGACCTGTTGAAAACAGAAAGCGGCGTTAGTGCTTATGGCGAAAAGCTGTTAAAGCTGAATGGTAAATGTAATGGCCTGGCCCCTTATGATGAAAAAAGCTACATTCTGAAACATTCTGAAGGAGTGAACATCATCGATGCAGTAACCGGTGAGCTGCGCTGGAAAAAAGAAAGCTCACTGGATAACATCAACGATATTCGTTTAACGGCCCATGGTATTCTGGCCATTAACAATGAAGAAAAAGAAACCAAGTTTTACCTGGTTAACAATGAAGGTAAAAAGGTTTGGAAGTTTGAATTGAGCAGTCCGGCCGCCATCATTGAGCCCACCGAAAAAGGTATTTTATATTTTACCGATTCAAGGGCCAACCTGGTAGAATATGAAAAAGGTAAAGAGCTGTGGAAAAGGGATATCAAGATCCGCAAACGCCCTGCCTTTGGATTCGATAATGAAAAAAACCGTCTGCTGGTTTATTCAGACGATAAACTGAATGCGTTCAGCCTGAGCGATGGCACCATGACCGTATTGACAGAAGCGCTTCCGTTGAAAGACTACGACGAGGACAAAGAACTTGCTACTATTGAAGTAAGAAAGAACGGTTATTTCATTAACTCTTTACAAAATACTTCGCTGGTTGATTTTGATGGCAAAGTAATTTTTAACCACAATTACAAAGAAGCCGGCTTAAGCAAAGGCACACGTGCGTTGATGAAAGGCGCTGCCGTTGCCGCCTATGTTTATACAGGAGTTAAAACCGTGCAATCTCTTCGCATGCGCCCCGCCACAGATGCCAAGGGCCAACCTGTTAACGAGATCTATGTTGACAAAAGCACCTCTACCTATAAATCAGGAGCGGCCGCAGGCACTGGCGCCGATCTGTTGTTCGCCGTGGCCAAACAACGCTTTAATGCAACCAAAGCAACCAAAGATGCCATTTACATTCTCACCAAATTTGAAGATGGCGTGAATGGATTGGTAAAAGTTGACAAAGATTCAGGAAAAGACGTAGTGAAAATACCATTTGGCGATAAAGACCCTGCCTATATTGTTGACGAAGCAGAGAACAAACTGTACGTAGTTATAAAAGATAAATTTGTACAGTCATATGATCTGAACGCGTCTAAATAATTTCTGGCGAAATATTTCCAGGCTGCTCCAACAATGGAGCAGCTTTTTTATTATAACACTTGTCATCCCGCAACCGGTGATGCACCGGTCAGGAGCATCGACTAATCGGGTATATGGTTAAAAAATAACCGTTTTACCAATTGTTTTATATAGAAATGCCTTATCTTATGATCCAAACCCTTAATACATACTTAAAACTATTTCCGTTTGGAAAAAAGTATGCTTGCTACCAACACCTATGCCGGCGATGTCATTTTAGTATCGATAGAAAAGCGAACAGGAATTATAAATGCCATCTGGCCAACACAAGCCAGGCTGCATGGAGTGGCCGGAAAGCGGTGTGTAGGCAAAAAGATCCAACAATTTCTTACCCCGGCCTCCAAAATGGTATACAAAACGGCCATTACAAAAAAAAATATACATCGGGATTCCCTTATACATCTTGAGCTCTGTTCAAAAAAATTACCACCGGCTTCATATACCTGTTCGGT
Organism: Niastella sp. OAS944; assembly: GCA_024809215.1. Taxonomy (GTDB): domain Bacteria; phylum Bacteroidota; class Bacteroidia; order Chitinophagales; family Chitinophagaceae; genus Niastella. The sequence continues at coordinate 525,995 of JANUBW010000002.1, forward strand.
TTGGCATATGCGAAAACAACCGCTTGTACTGGTTATATATAAAAAACAAGCAGCCGGCGATGAACTTATAGAGAAAAAGCAGGCCGAGCAAATGGTACTGGCGGCAAAAAATAAGTTCAAACGCATTTTGGAAAAGATAACCACGCCCATTGCCGTGTATGAGATACGGGAACCCAAACGATTTGTTTTTATCAATCCCAAGTTTACCGAATGGTTTGGTTATACCATTGAGGACATGCCCGATATGGACCATTGGCGAAAAGTTGCCTACCGCGACGATGGCTATTTCCTGCAGATGCAGAAAATATGGCGTAGTGAGTTGATAAAAGTGCAGACCGGGGAAAAGCCGGAATCCTGCCCTTTAGAGATCACCCTCTATTGCAAAGACGGCAGTACAAAGGACATTGAAATGTCTTTTTCTACAGCTAATAACCTCTGCTATATTACCTTTAACGATGTTACCGAACGGAATTGCATTACAAGGGCCTTGCGGGAAAGCGAAGAAAAATTCCGGAACATTTCCGAACAATTACCAATTCCCATTTGTGTATTTAGCGACAATGGCGACACCCGGTTCCTGAACAACGCCTTTAACGAAACCTTTGGTTATACCAAAGAAGATATTCCCACCCAGGAGGATTGGCTTACAAAAGCTTATCCCGATGCAAACTACCGCAACGAAGTAATAGCCCATCGCGAACAAGCGAAACAACACCCGTCCCGAAACAGAATAACGTTTGTTAGCCAGTTTGAGGTAACCTGTAAGGACGCGTCAAAAAAGGTCATTGAGTTTTTTGTGTCCATTGGCAATAATAATGTGTATGTGGTGGCCAACGATATTTCGGGCAAGGTAAAAGCCGAACTGGAACTGAAACAATCGCACCAGCAATTAAGAGAGCTTTCTTCTTACCTCGAAAACATAAGGGAAGAAGAAAGAAAACATATTTCACGCGAAATACATGATGAGTTAGGACAGCAATTAACGCTGTTAAAACTCGACCTGTTACAAATGAGCAAAAAATTACACCCCGACGAAAAAGAAATGATCGAGAACATGAAACAGGCCGATCAGTTGCTGGCCGACACCATGCGATCGGTACGCAAAATTGCCACCCAGCTCAGGCCCAGCATCCTCGACAACCTGGGATTGGTTAGTGCGCTGGAATGGCAAAGCCGCGAATTTGAAAAGAACTTCGGCATCAAATGCGTATTTGAAAGCCTGTTGAACGAACCACAATTCACTACCAAACAATCCAATTCCCTGTTCCGTATTTATCAGGAAGCGCTTACCAATATCGCGCGCCATGCCGGCGCTACGCTGGTAGATGCTGTTCTGTCGCAGGAAGATTCGAGGTTTGTTTTGGAGATCCGTGATAACGGCAAAGGATTTCGCATGGAAGATATGGCCCACAGAAAAACACTTGGGTTGAAGGGCATGCAGGAAAGGGCATTGATGATCGATGGGGATTTCCAAATACAAAGCAAACCCGGTGCGGGAACTTATATTCAAATATCCATTCCAATACTAATCACTAACCAGGAAATTAGCCAACAGTGACAAAATTTTTAATAGCCGACGATCACAGCCTTATCCGTAAAGGCCTTAGCACTTTATTGCGGGAAGAATTCCCCGGCTCAGAAGTAAGCGAAGTAACCGATTCATCTGCCCTTATTAAAGAAGCCGTGGTACAGAAATGGGACCTTATTATTTCAGACATCTCCATGCCTGGCCGCAATATTTTAGAAACCCTAAAACAACTGAAAAAGATATTGCCGGCAACACCGGTGCTTATATTGAGCGTTCATCCCGAAGACCAGTATGTGGTACGGGCATTAAAAGCCGGCGCCTCAGGCTATCTTAACAAAGAAAGCCATCCCGATGAGCTGTTAAAGGCTGTAAGGCAATTGCTGCAGGGAAAAAAATATATCAGCGCCGAAGGGGCCGAAAAACTGGCCGCAGCTTTTGGCGATGACCCCAACCAATTACCGCACGAAAAGCTGTCGGAGCGCGAGTTTGATGTGCTAAAGCGTATAGCTTCGGGCAAAACCGTTTCCGAAATAGCCGCCTCATTATCATTGAGCGTAAACACTATTAGTACTTATCGCTCGCGTATACTGGAGAAAATGGGGATGGGGAATAATGCCGAATTAACGGTGTATGCGATTGAGAATAAGCTTATTTAGTTAACTGGTTAACGAGTTGACGAGGAAAATACAAAGCAGGCCTTTCGGTATACCGGAAGGCTTGTTTATTTGTTGAAAGGCGGAGCGCAGCGAAGCAAAAATATGCCGTTGGCATTGCCAGTAATAATGCCAACGGCGAGCGAAGCGAAGCTTAACTGTATTTGCCTTTTCATTATCACATTATCACATTAGCAAATTATCACATTAACAATTGTAGTACCAACAACTACAAACAGTAATTGTCACCATGACACAAAAACAACAACTGCCCCTATTTGCCAGGGACCAACATTGATGCACCTTTGCATTCCAAACAAACAGGCATGAATGAACAGCAGCAATCTCTGTATCCTCTTAATTGACGATTCGGCCTTATTCATTCATCGTATCAAAACACTGCTAACTGAACGTTATAACGACAGCCTCTCTATTGCAACAGCGGGTTGCTATGAAGATGGTTTAACGATGTTCGCCCTAAAGACGCCACACCTTATTTTCCTTGACATCAATCTGCCCGACAGGACAGGCATTGATTTACTGATGAAGGTCAGGGAAAAGAACCGGCATGTAAAGATTGCCATGCTTACAAATAACGACCCTGGGGAATATTACGAAACATGCATGCGCCTTGGAGCTGATTACTATGTAGAGAAGTCTATGGGGTTTGACTCTATTACAGGCATAACAGACGAGGCCCTGGAAAGCCTTGTAAAACAAAAGTAAAATAGCTATGAAATTGAGTGACGGATGGTCACCCGATGGTTTGCCAAAAGGCCAATCAGAAGCGGTGTATTATGCTATCATTGATCACGACGGCAGAATTCATTCTATGAATACAGCCATGAACACAACCTTTGGCCCGGGCACATCCCGCCAACTGGATTATTTTCAATCGTTGCTGTCTGAAACCGATCGCGAAGTATTCACTACCCTACTGGCATCCAATGAAAACCCCTATCAATCCTTCCCAATTAATCTGTATACCTATTCAGGCCCAACCAGGCAGATAGTATATAAATGGTCATTCTTTCAACTCGTTTCCGGAAAAGAGGCGAAAGGTTGTATCCTGTGCGCAGGCCATAGCAGCTCAGCGGCCCTGCAGGCAGAGAATGCATCCACCATTCAACCATCTGCACCTACCCATAAAAACAATGACACCGCGCTAAGCGATATGTTACTCAAAATGCTGGACCATGAGCGGCTGGTGATTGGACAGGAGCTACATGATAATGTGAACCAGCTTCTCTGTTCCGCCAAACTGCACCTCGACCTGGTGCAGGTATATAAAACAGAGAACCAGAAAGCAAAAAGTGTAACCATTCAATTATTGAAAGAAGCAATAGACGAGATCAGGAAGCTATCGCGCGGCATGGTGTTACAAAAACTACAAAAAGATACCCTACTCGAAAGTGTAAAAGCTTTTATTGAAGACGTAAAACAGATCCACAAAATAAATATCATATTCGGGATCCATCATTTCAATGAAGAACTAATTTCCGACCATAAGAAAGTAAACATATATCGTATCCTGCAGGAACAATTCAGGAACATCATAGAGCACAGCAGAGCCAAGACGGTGGTTATGACCCTCGAAACCGATGATAAACATGTAGAGTTGATCATAGACGATGATGGCATCGGTTTCGACCTTAACCACCAGGTAGACGGAATTGGATTGATAAACATAAGAGAACGGGCTAAGCACCTCTATGGTAACAGTGAGATCATTACCTCGCCGGGCAAAGGTTGCCGGCTGCATATTACGATTCCTATTTGAAAACCAATACATATAACAGGGTGCAATTGAAATGTGTTGAATAAGGTACCTGTTACTGTCAATGCAAAGTAATTGAGCATTGTAACGTACGCAAAAGCTTCTGATAAACGATCAGGAGCTTTTTGCTTTTTATAGGTTATATTGTACGAAAATAAAGCCATATGATAAACGATCACGCCCAGGTGAACGGCATTAAAATATATTATGAAATATACGGTGATGGCCAACCGTTAGTATTGTTACATGGCGGTGGTTCAACCATACAAACCACCTTTGGCAACTTAATTCCGTTGCTCGCAAACAAGTACCGCGTCATTGCCATTGAACTGCAAAACCATGGCCGTAGCGGCTATAGAATGGAACCACAAACCTTTTCGCAGGATGCCGATGATGTAGCAGCACTGTTACAACATTTGAATATAAACAAAGCATCTTTCTTTGGTTTCAGCAACGGCGGACATACCTGTATTGAACTGGCGCTTAGGCACCCTCATATAATTCATAAGCTGATTATGGCCGCCGCTCCTTACAAAAGAAGTGGTTTTATACCCGGCTTTTTTGAGGGCATGAATGGGGTTACGATCGACAATATGCCCAAACCCTACCACGAAGCTTTTCTGGCATTGACACCAGATAAAGAAAGGTTGCAAATTATGTTTGAAAGAGACCGCGACAGAATGATCGCATTCAAAGACTGGACCGATGATCAAATAAGATCGATTACAGCACATACCCTGCTTATAAATGGTGATAATGATGTAATGACGGTTGAAAACACCGTTGAAATGTACCGGTTAATTGCCAATTGCCGCCTGGCCATATTACCAGGTATCCATGGCCAATACATTGGCGAACTTACAACATCAAAAAATGGAAAGAAAGATGCAGCAGCCATAATGCCGCTGATAGAGGAATTCCTCGATAGCTGAAAAATAAAAACCCCGCCCCAGGATTAACCGGGACGGGGTTCGTTATTAAAACGCAGTTCAAATTCAATTATTGTTCGTTTGCATCTTTTTTACTTCCCAGTATTTTTGCATCGCGGGTGTTCTTTTGCACGGCAATAGCGCCAAACAAAGCCAGCAGGAAAGAAAACGCATAATAACCCTTTTCGCTGGGCAAAATGGCGGCATTCCATAACCCCACTACAAGCAATACAACTGCCAGAATGGTACAGAACCAGCTTAAGCCATAATAGATATCGGTAACGGGAATACCTTCCAATCTGTCCCGAACACTTTTTTGAACAGAGATAACAGCAAAAAGACCGAACATTAAAACCGTAAAATAATATCCCTTTTCATTCAGCTGCATTTCAGCACGCCATAAGCCTATTAAAAAGCCAAGCATACCTGCGCCAAGCGCTATCCAGGATGCAGCAATAAAGGCATTTGATGGTTTTTGGTTCATGGGTTGTTTGTTTTAAGGTCAATAAAGATATAGTCAAAATCCATAAAATATTCACAAAAAAGACACTATAACGCTAAAATACCTGGAAAAAATCCCAAATCTCAAAATACAAGAACCAAAAAATAAATACCAAAAAAAACTACAATATAAAAGCATGGGTTGAATTTATTTGGTTCCTGGATCTTGATTTTTTGGAATTTCCGGCCGACAGGCGGGAATTATCTTACAAATGGATATCCGGCATAATAATTCTATCTTTAAGTACTGTCACATCCGCACTCTGCACATAATGTTTGCCATTAAAATTGATAAAGATCATGAACAGACACTTATCTACTACCACAGCTGTACTGTTTATTGTGTTGCTATTTTCATGCAGGGAAAGAAAACAACCGATGCTTGCCAAAGAGATAAACGCTATCAATTTAAAAACAGGCGATGTAATACTTTGCGGCCCTGATGATAAAGGTGTGGGTAAAGTTTCGTTTATTATTTCGGGTGATGATAGTCTTACCAAACAATTCAACTTTGCCATTGCCTTGCTGCATTCATTTGAATACGATGAAGCAGAAAAAGTATTCGCCAAAATAATTCAGTATGATCAACACTGCGCCATGGCTTACTGGGGTGTTGCCATGTGTAATTTTCATCCCTTATGGACGCCGCCCGAAACACCCGAATTAACAAAAGGTCAAAAGGCATTGGAAATTGCAAAATCAATTGAACCTAAAACGCCTCGCGAAGCAGATTATATAAATGCCTTACTTGCCTATTATAACAATTGGGAAAAACTCGACCATCGTACCCGCTGCAACCAATATGAAGCAGCAATGAGATCTTTATCGGAAAAATATCCCAACGATAAAGAAGCAACGATCTTTTATGCATTGGCCATCGATGCGGCAGCGGACCCCGCCGATAAAACCTATGTAAAACAAAAAAAGGCCGGGCAAATACTCAACGGCCTTTATGCAAGTGCGCCTTACCATCCCGGTATCATACATTATATCATTCACACGTACGATTATCCCGAACTGGCCGACCAGGCATTACCGGCGGCGCAAAAATATGCATCGGTAGCATCAGCATCGGCCCATGCGCAGCATATGCCATCGCACATCTTTATTCGTTTAGGTATGTGGGATGAAAGTATACAATCGAACCTGGCATCGATGTCAGCAGCCAAATGTTATGCAGAAAATTCAGGGATAAAAGGCCATTGGGATGAAGAGCTGCACGCCATGGACTACGTAGTGTATGCCTATTTACAAAAGAAAGACCTGAAGCATGCCAAAGAACAATGGGACTACCTGAATACATTCAATCAGGTTTCGCCCCCCAACTTCAAAGGCGCCTATACCTTTGCCGCTATTCCTGCCCGGTATGTGCTGGAAAACAGGTTGTGGAAAGAAGCAACGCAATTAACCACCACGCCAGCCGGTTTTCCCATGCAACAATTTCCCTGGCAACGGGCCATTATACATTTTGCCCGGGCGCTGGGTTTTATTCATACCAACAAAGTTGATAGCGCAAAAAACGAATTGGCCATTTTAAATCAGCTGCGCAATGATCTGCTGGCAAAAAAAGAAAGCTATAAGGCCAACCAGGTAGACATTCAGATAAAAGCGGTAGAAGGCTGGATCTTGTTGAAACAGGGCAATAAGGCAGGTGCGCTGGAAAGAATGAGCCTGGCGACAGATATGGAAGACAAAACCGAAAAGCATCCTGTTACACCGGGCGAAGTATTACCCGCCCGTGAATTGCTGGGCGATATGTACCTTGAATTAAAAGACTCAGAACAAGCCCTGGAAGCCTACCAGGCCGACCTGGAAAAGCATCCCAACAGGTATAATGGTTTGAACGGCGCCTCACAATCGGCTGCCTTATGCGGCAAAAAGGACCTGGCAGATTATTATTCCAAGCTCATTGCTGCAATTACAGCTCCCAAAACTACAGCTGTGGCAAAGGCACAGTAATTATTTCAGTTCTTGGTTCATAGTTCTCCGTTCATAACCTCAAATCTGAGGTCATTAACCTGGTTTTTGAATGGATTTTTCAATATACACCTGTAACCAAGTCATTTATTGCCTTCGCCAATCGGATTGTAGTCTTCGCCAGTGGGGTTTACCTCACTCCAACCCGGCATTTGACGTTGCCAATTCAGTATTTGATATTACCAACTCAGTTTTTGACATTACCAGCTCAGTTTTTCATTACACCTATCCGGGAATTTGACATTACCAACCGGTATTGGGCCTCACCCAACTCAGTTTTTCACTAAACAAGTTGGGTACAGGCTTTACCTGATTGGGCGAAGGCTATTACCTGATTGGGCAAAGGCTATTACCTGATTGGCGAAGGCTACTACCTGATTGGCGAAGGCTATTACTCGATTGGGAGAGGCTGTTACCTGATTGGTGAAGGCTATTACCTGGTTGGGAGAGGCTACTACCTGATTGGCGAAGGCTATTACTCGATTGGGAGAGGCTATTACCTGATTGGTGAAGGCTATTACCTGGTTGGGAGAGGCCATTACCTGATTGGGAGAGGCTATTACCTGATTTGTGAAGGCTATTACCCGATTGGGAGAGGCTATTACCCGATTGGGAGAGGCTATTACCTGATTGGGAGAGGCTATTACCTGATTGGGAGAGGCTATTACCTGATTTGGGATCTCAAAAACCTGATCGACTATCTCAATTACTGAATTGGGGCAGGCTAATTATTCAACAATACCCTCACTTTAACCTTTCCAGTACGCCTTTCCGTTTTACAATGTTCTTATAATCCCATTGAATGTCACGTGCCTTTTTCAACCAACGTTTGAGATCGGTTTTATTCACTTGCTTTGATTCTATATACCGGGCCTCTGCTGCCTTAAAGCTTCCCTCCTTTTGCAGACCGGCTTCATCAAAACTTTGACCGCTCCAGAATAACAGCCGAATACCACCCTTTAGTTTGCTATACCCAACAACAGGGTTACCTGCTAAAAACCAAACCGGGTGGGCATGCCAGATCTTATTCTCTGCATCGGGCAGTGCGGCATCTATTTCTTTTGCCAGCAGATCGCAGATCGCCTTCTCTTCAGGAGATTGGTTATTGTTATAAGCCTGAACATCGGGATGCATAAAATAAGCGTTTAGAGATTTGAATATACGGAGTTTTTTATTCTGATTCACGTTTAGCCGGTTTCAACCCGTGGTTCATCGTTTTTTGCGGGTTTCTTTAAAAGATCGGGGTCGAAGTTGTTTAGATGCACGTAAGTAGCCAACTATGACGTTCGGGACCGGCCAACCCTGTTACTTCATATCAATGGCATTCGATGTTCTACGCCAGCCGGTTTCAACCCCAATGTATATAAAGTAGTGGCCTTTCAATTGATACAGCAGATTCTTTTTTGTTACCTTTTGATGTTCATCTACCAGTGGTATGTATACTATTTTCAACTTACTATCATACACAATTAACTCCCGCTGATCTTCAATACTGGCAAATTCAAATCCTATATGTATTCTGTTAAGCTTTGCGGTTCTGGTTTTGAAAAGCTTAACTGTGTCATTCAATTTATTGCCATCAATTGTGAAAGCCGAAACAGACTGCCCGCCATACATTGTAGAACCTATACTATTCATCACTGCTAAATAATATGGCTTGTTATTTATTGTAACGGTATACATAGCAGAACAGTCTTCTCCCCCATCACCGTCTTCAATAGCAGGCACTTTTGTAAACACCTTACCATTGGCTTTCCACTGATAAATGGCTTTATAAAAATGCTGCGTGCCGCCAACCCAGGTGTCCCAGGTATAAATGCGAAAGTTTCCATCGCTGGATGTTTCTACTGCGCAAATGCTGCTGTCTGAAAACTTCTCAAAAGGATATTTTAATGTACCTGGATTGTTTTGAATAAACCGGGTAAATTCCTTTTCAAATTTATTGGAATATCCCTCAATACTATCATAGCTAACATGGGTAAAAGACAACATTTTTGAATACAGTTTCGCCAGCTTATCTTCTTCTGTGGCAAGGCTTTTATTCTGCGAAAAAGCGTTTTGGTTGGCGAGAAATGTCAACATGAGAATAAAAAAGAATATCTTAAAATAGTCCTGGGAATTACCTGGCAAAGACATATTAATAAGTGTTTAACCTGGCTCCAAAATAGACATTTAAAAACATCAGATATGTTAAAACAAAAGCAGCCTCTCGCGAAGCTGCTTTGTTTAAAATACATAGTATATAAGTTAGATCTATTTATCGTTCATCAACAATTTCTCCAGCCTTTCAAGCCGCTCTTTCAGTTCCTTATTTTCTTTTTGCAATTGCTCAATGCGCAACTGCTGATTGTTGGTGCGGTTGTCGAGCGCCTGAACGCCGGCAAGCGCCACCCCATCGGGATCTATGGTTGCAATATGCCTGTTATCTTCACCCACATTAAAGGCCGCGGCAAAGTCCTGCGCCATGGGGCCAATATGACGAATATTGCTGTCCTGTGTCTTATAGTTCCAGGAAGTGATTGGCACCATACGTAAACGCTCAAGCAGTTCTTCCCCATCAACAGTAGCAAAATTCTCCTTCATATTCACATCCGAAAGCGAAGCCCATGAACCACCACCTGCAGAAAGTGATACCCCCGCGTTTCCGTACATCTCACTGGTAATGGTGGTGCTTCCATCGCTATTCAGCTTAAGCGAATTATTGGCACAAATCAAGCTTGCATCAGTATTTTTAAAAGTCAGGCCGGTAGTAAGCGCCGTGTTGGTATAAAAGTAGCTACCGCCCGTAGCGCGTACGTTGAAAGAGTGGCTTACGGTAGGGTGAAACTGTGAGCTTGCATCGATATTTGATCCAAAGGAATAAACAAGCGGAACTGACCGGTCGGAAAATACAAAAGACCCTTGCCTTGGTGAACCTGCTGATGTAGAGGTAGAAGATCCGTAACCAAGCGCCACAGAATTTGCACCGGTTGCAGTACACCCCTCCCCAAAAGCAACAGTTCTTGAACCTGCTGCAACCGTACTTTTACCGAATGCGATCGCATTGTCGCCAAGGGCGCGTACATTTTCACCCAACGCTGTTGAATACAAGCCAATGTTTGCATCATCCCATTGTGTGCCATCTATGCTGCCCGCGCGAAAAGCAGCTTTCTGGGCGTACCACACAAAACGGGTACCTGAACCTTCAATAGGAACACCGGAGCCGGTTACTCCGCCATTGTAGTCACTTACAGCCAAAATGCTGCCGTCGTTATCAACCCTGAAACGTTCTTTATCGTGGGTATTGCCATCAGTATAAGTACCGCTGGCACTAAGAGAAACAAGGGCATTTGTACCTGCAACACCCAATCCGGTTGTGCCAACAAGCTTTACATTAATAAGGCTGTTTGTACTATTGGAAGTTTGCTGTGCCGAAGGTGCCAATTGTACATAATTACCTGCAAGCACCTGTACCCAATTGGGGCTTGCCGATGTTCCGCTGTTATAATAAAAGCCTTCGGTGCCACCGGTTTGGTATACCAGCAATCCTTTTGCCGGACTGGTTACATTAGCCGTACTGGTAACGCGTGGCACCAATACCCCTTTGCTGGTTGATTCAACATGTAATTGCGCGCTGGCATCGGGCGTTGTAGTACCAATGCCCAATTGGGCTTTAGCGCTTATAGCGAAAGCAAATAATGGCAGCATTAAAAATCCTGGTCTCATGAGTAAGGGTTTCATTTCGGGGGAATAATATAGTTATACAGATTTATTTTTTAAAGAACCGAACGGCCTGACCGTTCTCAAGGCTCAACACATACACGCCGGCCGCCAATCCGCTGGTTTCAAGCCATTGCTCACGCAATGAAATGATGCCCGCCTGCATGATCTGTCCTGATACATTTTGGATAGAATAGCTCAATGGTTTGGCCGGAATAGTTGACAAAACCAGTTTAAAGGTGTTGGTAACCGGGTTGGGATATAGTCCCAGGGCTGTTGCTACATTTTCAAATTGTATCAACCGAACACCATATACCTGTTCGCGGCCATCGAGATCATATTGTTTTAGCCGGTAATAATTGGCGCCCTCCAACGGATCGCTATCAGTAAATGAATATGTAAAGCCCATTGCATTACCAGAAGCCTGAACAATGCCGATGACCTTGTACTGAACGCCATCACTACTCCGTTCTATAGCAAAATGACTGTTCTGTAATTCAGAAACAGTTGTCCAGCGTAACAACACACTTATATCTGTTTGTCGTTTTGCCGTAAATGAAGTAAGCGAAACAGGTAATGCTATGTATACGGGTGAAGCAGTAACACCATCAAATGTCTTTGATGAAACCGTTTCCTCAACATAGTTATCGGTTGTATTAACAGCGGAGGTAGAAGAAGTGGCCCATACCGAAGTTGACTTATAAGCCATCAATAGTTGTGATTCGGGAATACTATTCAGTTCCGCATCCAGGTAATTTAAACGTACAGTTCCGGTAAAAGCTATTGGCGAGCTAAAATTAATGACATTGGCTATGCTATAAACGCTGCTACCTATATTTACCGGTGTGTTACTTCTTTGTATTGTAGTATTAGCTAAATCTAAGTTACCCTGAGGCGTGAGAACAAGTCCTTCCGCTGAAAGCGTAGTACCGGCTACCAGGGAAATACCATCGGCACCTATACTAACCTGGGCACTGGCGCTAACTGTGAATGCAAGAGAACATACAACAACGAGTTTCTTCATAAGGGCATTAGTAGGGTTAAGCGCGCAAAATATGACGTAAAAACGACATATCATAGGTAAAGCGAAAATTATTGATTAAAAAATGTAATACCGATGTTGCTACCTTAAAGCCCCCGGGTAACACAGACCACTATTTGCATTTGAAGTAGTTAAGAAAATTGTATTTATGCCAACGGTCACCGTTAAAATCATATGAGCTGGAATACCACAGGGGAAAACATTGGTTTACTATTGAGCTCGATGCAGCCTTATTGACCTTAATGAAAGAAACATCGGCCACTATAAAAATTACACAGGGTAGAACAGAAATTTCATTTCCGTTCCCGGATGAATAAGTTAAATGATGTAACTTATGCATCTATAATTCATTCGAATGAATGTAAACCCCATTAATATTATTGTATGTCTTCTGCTATGGTGCCATTCACCTTCTTTTGGCCAACAGAAAAATATTATACCGTTGGCCGATTCGGTGAAGACCATGGCCGAAGACCTGATAAAAAAAGGTTTTAACGCTGGTGATGGCTATGGCGAAGTGTGGATCAGGGACTTCAACACCTTTATGGATGTAGCCTGTAAGGTGCATGACAGGGCCTCCATCAGAAAAAGCCTTACCACCTTTTTCCTTTTTCAGCAAAAAGATGGCGCTATCCTCGACGGCTATGTGCCCAAAGCCAAAACTGCAGGCGCTGGTTACAATTACTATTACACCAACCTGGCGCCCGATTATGCCGGTCATAAGAACACCGTTGAAACCGATCAGGAAACCTCGCTTGTACAGGCTGTTGCCAAATACATTCGTAACACGGGTGACAGGTCCATTCTTTCTGATACCATTGCAGGTACAAGTATTGAACAACGTTTGGGAATGGCCCTGCATTTTTTAATGAATGCCCGCTACGATAGTACCTATGGTTTGCTTTGGGGCGCAACAACTGCCGATTGGGGCGATGTACAACCCGAGCACGACTGGGGTGTTGAATTGAATGCCGATACCCACAAGGCCATTGACATATACGATAACGCCATGTTTGTGATAGCCATCGACGACTATCTTACAATTGCACAGCTAATGCCTGGTGAATGGCGTTATTGGACAAACACCAGGAATAGAATTAAGAAGAATATTCGTAAACATTTGTGGGATGCTGCTAAAGAAAAATATCGTGCACATATATACTTAACCAACTCGCCTTTTCCTGCATCGTTCAATGAATCGGAAGTATATTATCACGGCGGCACTACTGTTGCCATTGAAGCCGGTTTATTAAGTAAACGCGAAGTGAAACAAGCCTATCATAAAATGCAGGAAAATGTAAAACAGGCGCATGCAGCCACTATCGGGCTTACCTTATATCCTGTTTATCCCGAAGGCACCTTTAAGAACAAAGGCATGGGCCCTTACTCTTACCAAAACGGTGGCGACTGGACGTGGTTTGGCGGCAGAATGGTAACGCAGTTATTGAGATACGATTTAATGAACGAAGCCAAAGAAGCGCTGCAACCAATGCTTACCCGGGTACTAAAGAATAAAGGCTTTTACGAATGGTACACACCTGCCAATGAACCCAAAGGCTCCTCCAGTTTTAAAGGCGAAGCGGGTGTATTATGGACGGCTATTATGTTATTAAAAGAGAAAAATTGAATATCTGTTTTCAATTACTATATTCGGGCTTACTAATACATAACATGAAGATCGCTACCTATAATGTGAATGGAATAAGCAGCCGCCTGCCGGTGCTGCTTCGCTGGTTAAAAGAAACTGCGCCCGATGTGGCATGTTTACAGGAACTGAAAGCGCCCCAGGAAAAATTTCCTGAGCAGGTTATTCTTGATGCCGGTTATCACGCCATCTGGCATGGACAAAAAAGCTGGAATGGTGTAGCCATTTTATCAAAGCATGGCCAGCCGGTTGAAACACAAAGAGGTTTACCCGGCGACCCAGAGGATGTACATAGCCGCTATATTGAAGCAACAGTAAACGATATAACCATTGGTTGTTTGTATTTACCAAATGGTAATCCTGCGCCTGGTCCAAAGTTCGATTACAAGCTGGCCTGGTTCGAACGATTGACAAACCATGCTGCAGGGCTTTTAAAGCAAAATAAACCTGTTATTTTAACCGGCGACTATAATGTAATGCCTACAGAAAAAGACGTGTATAAACCCGAACGATGGGTGAACGATGCCCTGTTCCGCCCCGAAACACGTGCAGCATTTAAAAAGCTGGTAGATCAGGGTTGGACGGATGCCATAAGAAAGCTTTACCCCGATGACATCATCTATACTTTCTTTGATTATTTCCGCCAGGCTTATGAACGTAATGCGGGCTTGCGTATCGATCACTTTTTATTAAACCCCGCTATTGAAGGAAGATTGCTGGCTGCAGGTGTTGACCGCGAAGTTCGTGGTTGGGAAAAATCAAGCGATCATTGTCCGGTTTGGATTGAGTTGAAAGATGCTTAAGAAGCAGCCTTATTAAAGAAAGAAGATTCACTAAAGCTTTCAGCTTGTTTGATCCATTGTGCGGGGATACTATTTACGCCGGCACACATGACCACTATGCTTCCTATAATAGCAGCAATAGTATCGCGGTCGCCTAAAGCATTTAAGCCGCGCCAGATGGCATCTTCATACGAATTGCTGTTATTGGCGGCACACCATAATGTTAATGGAACGGTATCTGTTGCCATTAAATTGGTGCCATTTCCCAATACAGAAACAATGGTCCTGATATCGTAATCGCCGGGAAGTGTTTTTGCCTTTTGTATTTTGGCCCTCACTTCACTAGCCGGCATATTGTCAATAACAAAATCGTAAAATGTATCTGCAGATAAAGGCTCTTTATTCAAACCATAGCGGGTACAAATACAGGCTGCCAATGCAACTGCAATACCACCGGCAACACCTTCGGCATGCGCATGTGTAACGTAGGCAGCTAACCGGGCCTGTTCAATTACTTCAGCTGTATTCTCATAAAAATAAGCGCCAACAGGCCCACTACGCATGGCGGCGCCATTCCCCACAGAACCCATTCCTTCAAACACACTGTTGCTTGCATCCATCCAATCTCCATCTTCAGCAATGTTCCTCAGTATTCGCCGCGCCGTTGCACCATACCCACGATTTTCATCTGCCAGGTAATTATCAGCAAACTCTTTAGCCAGTTCATCCTGGTCAATGGTGCCAAACTTCGATAAGATATTGTAAACCCCAATACCCATTACCGTATCATCGGTAAAAGGCCAGGTACCGCTTTGCAGCCCTCGTTGATGCCACCTAAGCGAAATATCATCTGGTACACCAAAGAAAGTTTCTCCAAAAGCATCCCCAACCGATAACCCAAGAAGGGAGGTTTTTGCCAGTTCCAGCTTGTCAATTGTTGTCATAGATCGGGTTGTTTTTGGAGAAACATCTTTTAATGATACGTATTACTTTTCTAACTCTTTCACATCGGTTGTTCTTACCAGTGTTGAATCATTACCTACTGATTTTAAGAACATGATGAGGTCATTAGCTTCCTGTGGCGGACGGGCGCTTGTCAGGTGCTTTCTTTTTCCATTGTAGTAAACAATAATGGTAGTTTCAGATACATCAGCTATACCAACTTCTGGAAAAGCAAGGCTATCGAGATTGCTCTTTTTCAGCACTGCTACCAATTGGGTATCCTGTGCAGCAGTTAATTTACCTTTAAAGATGCCGCTCTTCGCTGAATCCATTTCACTTTTGGATTTATAGAACTCGCGGTTAACATATACATTCCTTGCACTGTCAATCTCGAGGTCCATGCTGGGGCAGGAACCATTGCAACGGCTCAAATGGTAAACAACTTTGCCCACTTTAAATTCATCGGCAGGTTCTGTTTCTGTAGTGTTGGCCGATTGTGATTTGCAGGCGAATAATACCACCGCAGCAATAAGCCCGGCTGATAGGGTAAGTCTTTTCATTGTAGTTTTTGTGTTTCAAACAGGTGTTAAGCAATTAAAAAATCCCGCAACAATACGGCATTTTCTATCAACATGCAACTTCTTACTTAATAATTAACAGTTATACTAATGTACTGATATAACAATGGAGCCAGCGGCTTTATGTATGACAAAAGGAACAGCTTGCAGCCCCGGTACAAAATTAAAAAGACGATCGGCGGTTGTACGTAACCGGGTAAGCGGTGTATCGGCGTGCAAATGCAGGCTGGCGCTGGCTTTGTAAATATAAACGTTTTTGTCATTTACCATTTCAACCTTCTCCTGCGAAGTAGCTATTACGGGAACAACAATACGTATGTCGTTCAAATGAGCAGCTAAATTACTTTTGCAATAGAGGGAAAGCACTATTTTTTCCGGCGTAAAAATATATTCAGCCTGGCAATACACCGGTCCCTGTGGCGGATCGTTCTGGCGCTCATCAACCAACCTCGAGTTGGCTTGTATAACCACCCCCTCCCCTTGCACACTGGCATTAACGGTTGCATCGAGACAAGCGATATTCCTATAAACAACGCCGTTAGCGGTAAGTTCAGCCCTAAACGTTAGCGGCATTGAAAGCGGGTCGGCATCAGTCTGCATATTACCGGCTTCAACAAGCTGGTAAGCATTCATGCTGGCTACCAGCAGGGGGCCTGTTTGTTGGTGCCATAACATGCTTAATGCACCACCGGTAGCATGTCCGTTGTGCATGGCTTTGTATTCCCTGTCGTACCCGGTAACGGTAGCCCTGTATTTTCCTGTAGCAACAAGCCAGGTTTGAATATCCTCAAAAAAGCGAAGGCCGTAATTGGTTTCGCGCGGAAGAAGCGCAGGAGTTGCCGGGCGGTGTAAATGTCCATGATCAAGCATAGTACTAAGCGCTTTTATATGGCAAAAGGTATGGTGCACACTTGGTAGTACCCGATGGGTAATATAGTGCGGTCCGCCATATAACAAACCGTTGTGGGTGTTTTGTTGCAACAGCTGTGTATTCTTTAACGCTACACTATAAAACCTGGCATCGCGATTGGCCAGCAATGCATATGCAGGCTGACAACCATCGGAAGTGCGGCTGCCCCAGTAGGTCCATTTATAATTGCGGGTACCCCAACTGTTATCCCAACCGCCATCGGGTAACATAAACTCCATATGGGTTTGCAAAGAAGCCGTTACCAGCTGTAGTAATTCTTCATCTTTATTCAACAATCCGTATAATGCCAGCGATGGCAGGCTCTCCTCAACATTGTAGCCAAGGTCAACCGAAAAACAGCCTTTTTTACTGGGCTCATAATAAGGGGTGCCTTCGCCAAAAACAAAACGGTTGTTTTGGGTAAAGAATTTGGTTGCCTGTTGCGCAAGTAAGCGTCCCTTTTCCCTGAATTTGCCATTATCCAGCAGGGTTCCGAGAAGGGAAAGCGCATAGGATGCAGAAATAGGATAATTGATATTGCCGTAATCGATATTCACATTGGTATTGATCCACTCCCCCGCCTTCAGCAGCCTGTTGTGCAGGGCGCTTTTAAAATTATCATCCATCAGCGCACCGTGAAAACGTAGGGCCTCACAAAGAGCGATGACGGTAAAAACGGTAATACCTTTCCATTTGTCGTTCTTTTCGTTCAGCCACGAACCATCGGGTTGGCTCACGTTCGCCTCCATCCAGCGGAATAAAAGTACCGAGGCATCAATATAGCGAACATCGCCGGTACGGCGGGCCATATGCATAAAGGGGTATATGGTATCGCCTATACGGCCATGAATATGATGAAAGCTGGGGCAACGAATACCACCATAATCAATTCCCTGCGTTGCATCGGTGATCTGCAACCCCAACAGCCTGCCTGCCCAGGTAGCGGAAAGCGAATGGCTGAGTGAATAAAGATCATCTGCTACAAACGGGGCCGCCAGGGCAGCCAGGCCATTGAACTTTGCGGTGGCCCATCCTACACTTCCTGCTGTTGTAGTACGAATAAACGCACGTCTGCTTTGCCTGCTCATGCGCAAACTTAATAAGAGTCAGTTTATTACATATAATACAGTACTTTCTTTTCAGGGGCTGACGTAGTTTTGAAGTAGGCAGTACAATATATTTAAGGTTATTCATCACATGCATAAACAAAATCACTTACTGTTTCCATTTAGCACTCTACAGTTTTTGTAAGAAATACACATTCTCGGAATTTTGGCCTTCAATCATTCCTACCGGAATACAAATCAAATAAAATCCAATAATTAAGACATTTATGAAAAAGAGTATTCTCTTTTCCGCAGCCATCGTGTGTTCAGTGCTTACCTCTTCTGCCCAAATAAAAATTGGCGACAATCCCAACACCATAAATGCTAATTCCCTTGTTGAAATGGAAAGCACCAATAAAGGTTTGCTTGCGCCCCGGGTTGCCCTTAGCGATGTAAATTCGGTTAGTCCATTAACAGGTACAGTACCCGCAGGTATGATCGTTTACAGCACAGGCGGCGCCGTTACCGATGGATTTTACTTTTGGAGCGGCAGCAAATGGCTGCAGGTGCAATCATCGGCCAATGCCCGTAATAATTATGTGCTTGTTAAATCGGCAGCCGATCTGCCTGCCCCTGTTAGCGGTGTTATAACGCTTACAGCCGGAACTACCTATGAAGTGAATGGCACCATTACGCTTACCTCTAAGATCAACCTGAACGGCTGCTACCTCGTAGGCGCCGATGCAACCAACGATAAACTGGTTTATACGCCTGCAACCGGCGAAATGTTCACTGGTACTAAAGGCGGTAGTGTAAAAACATTAACGCTAACAGCTTCAACCACCGGCGCTAAATTATTCAACGTTGACCTGGCAGCTACCGAAACCATGTTAGTGCGCGACTGTAACGTGATCGGTTGTAAAGATGTAGGCCTGGTAAAAGGTGGTAATGTGGTGTTCTTTAGCGTTATCAACTATGCAGGCAACACCAATGGTATAACCTATCAAAACAACAGTACCCTGCTGCTCGATAATACTGCCTGGTTCAGCACCAACGCCGGTACTTTTGAAAAACTGGTTGGAACTTTTAACCTTATTGAAAAATTGGGTGGCTTTGGCCAACCCATGTCGGCAAACTCAGCAACGGCACTTGATGTTACCGGTATAACGTCGATAGTTGAAGCCGGCAACCTGAAAAACACTGCGTTTATTGGCACAGGAACGAAGGTTACAGGTACTTTCTCTAAAAAATGGGAAGTAGAAGCTGCCGGTCTTAATACAGAGAAAGATGCAGTAGCTACAGGGACCCTGTATATTTCTACGCCTTCGAATACAAATATCCTTACTATGAACTCGCCGGTAAAGGTGGCAGGCACTACTACGGCTACAGAACTTGTGCGCTTTACCTCGCCAGCCAATAACCGCCTCATGTATGATGGAACTAAAACACGTACGTTCATTGTAACAGCTTCCATGTCGGCATCTGGCACCAGCGGCACCTATGTATATTCTTTTTACATTTACAAGAATGGTGTACAAATACCGGCATCGAGACAGCGCACCAAAGTTTACTCCTCATATGGCGACATACAGGTAGTTTCGCTTGTAAGCACCGTTACTTTAGCTCCCGGCGATTATGTAGAAGTATGGACAGAGGATAATGAAAGCAGTGTTGATATCAACGTGCAGAACATGACGCTTTCTATAAAATAATTTTCCACTCAAACTAAAACTGGTCTTTATGAAACAATTACTATTCGGTATGTTGTTACTTCCGGTTGCAAATGGAGTGGTAGCGCAGAATACACTTAATAATACCGGCAACTTAAAAATACACAGCGGTGCCAACCTGGCCGTGCATGGCGATTTCACCAATGCCTCTACTGCCGGCCTGGTAAATGATGGCAACCTGTATGTAAAAAGAAACCTTACTTCAAACCAGGCGGCCATGAGCACTGGCGCCGGCACCTTGTACCTGAATGGTTCGGCCCTGCAAACGCTCGATGGAGCCCAGGCCTTCAAAACCTTTAACCTGGTTACTGGCAATAGTGCTGGTATACTGTTGAATACCGACCTAACGGTTAGCGGCGCCCACAATTTTACCAGTGGCGTTATTACTACCGCTGCAACACCCAGTTACCTGGTTTATGAAACCAATGCTTCCTATACAGGCAATGGCGATAGCCGGCACGTAAATGGTTGGGTTAAAAAGAATGGCACCGCCAGTTTTGATTTTCCCGTTGGCAATGGCGCTGTACAAAGAACAATCAATATAAATAACCTGTCGGCCAGCAGTGTATTTGCAGCAAAGTATGCTATGCCAACGCCCAATACAACCCAGCGGCAGGCGCCCATTGTAAGCGTTGACCCTAATGAATACTGGGAAGTAAATAAAGTTTCGGGTGGAACCGCCCAGGTTACGCTCAACTGGGACAATAGTAAAGTAACCGTTCCCACCTGGATATTATCAGATGTAAAAGTTGCTGCTAATAATGGCAGCACCTGGGGTTCACAGGGCGGTACCGCCAGCGGCAGCCTTGCCAGTACAGGCACTATAACATCAAACAGTATCTCATCGTTTAACAGGTTTACATTAGGCAGCACATCTGCAATTTTGCCACTGACGCTTGTTAGCATCGATGCCAAAAGAAAGAATAACTTAACTGAGGTTACCTGGAAAACAGCCGATGAACATAATGTAAGCCATTTCATTGTAGAACGAAGTGAGAATGGCATCGACTTCTATGCCATTGGCAAATTGACAGCGAGGAACTCGGGCCGTTTGGAAAGTTATGTATTACAAGACGATAAGCCATTGGTTAACACAGCGTATTACCGCATTAAAAGTGTAGACAATGATGCTTCCTTCACTATATCACAGATCGTACGGGTGGCAGAAGCTGGTAATGGCAGTTCGTTGCTTGTAAACAACCCGGTATACGACAAAATAGCACTTACGGCAAAAGGCGAACTAACAGGAGAATTCGATTATAGCATATTTGATATGAATGGTAAACCGGTGCAACGCGGTAAAGTGAACCTGAAAACAAATACACCAGTGATGGTTCCGGTGTCGGCATCCATACCTTCGGGCACTTATACTATTCAGCTGCACAAACAATCGATGTTTATTAGCAAAAAAATAA
This sequence comes from Niastella sp. OAS944, assembly GCA_024809215.1. Lineage (GTDB taxonomy): Bacteria > Bacteroidota > Bacteroidia > Chitinophagales > Chitinophagaceae > Niastella. The sequence continues at coordinate 547,149 of JANUBW010000002.1, forward strand.
TTGTCGCTTTAACACATTAATTAGCGCTGTTTTTGGTTGTTTTTTATTTGAAAGCGGGTACCGTGGAAACACGGTACTTTTTTATTTAGTACGTAATACCTAATTTAGAAACTTTTTATAAGAATAAGTTAAGTTAAATCAATCAACCATGCAGCAAAACAAAGGTTCCTTACCCGAGATATTTAAAGCCGAAAGCGGTATCCCGGAAGAATACCAGGTAACCGAAATTCACCAACGGGAATATTTATTGAACGGCGAACTGGTGCCCTGGAACGGCCCTGTAACCAATATTTATTCGCCTGTATGTATACCAACGCCCGATGGCCCAAAGAAAAAACTGCTTGGCAGCATTCCCAATACCACTCCCAAAGAATCACTGGAAGCGCTGGCTGCAGCAGAAGCCGCTTATGCAAACGGATTGGGCGAATGGCCTACTATGCCGGTTGAAGGCCGCATCAAATGCATGCAGAAGTTTGTTTACCTGATGATACAGCAAAGAAGCCTGGTAATAAAACTGTTGATGTGGGAAATTGGTAAAACTTTGGCCGATGCTACTAAAGAGTTTGACCGCACCGTAGAATACATCAACGACACAATAGACGCGCTTAAAGATCTTGACCGCGAATCATCACGTTTTCAACAGGCAGAAGGCACCATTGCCCAAATAAGAAGAGCGCCATTGGGTGTTGTATTAAGTATGGGCCCCTTCAACTATCCGTTGAACGAAATTTTTACCACGCTCATTCCCGCCCTTATTATGGGCAATACCATACTCTTTAAACTTCCAAAATTTGGTGTACTGGCACACTACCCGTTGCTGAATGCATTTAAAGAGGCATTCCCCAAGGGTACAGTAAACACCCTGTATGGTAAAGGAGCCGAGATCATTTCGCCCATTATGGAAAGCGGCAAAGTGAATGTACTGGCCTTTATTGGCAGCAGTAAAGTAGCTAACGGGCTTAAGAAATTACACCCCAAAGTGAACCGCTTACGCGCCATTTTGAGCCTCGACGCCAAAAACGCCGCCATTGTTACAAAGAATGCCGACCTCGATGTTGCAGTGAACGAATGTATACTGGGTGCGCTTTCTTTTAACGGACAACGTTGCACAGCCCTGAAACTGATCTTTGTACAAAAAGAAGTGGCCGCAGAATTCACCCAAAAATTATCTGCTGCCGTAGCTGCTTTAAAACCCGGTTTACCCTGGGAAAGCGGTGTACGCGTAACGCCACTGCCAGAAGACAATAAACCTGCTTATTTGAAAGCCTGCATCGATGATGCTATTGCAAAAGGCGCTAAAGTAATGAACGATAACGGTGGACTGCAAGATGCATCGTTTGTATTCCCGGCGGTAGTTTACCCCGTGAACGATCAAATGAAGTTGTATCATGAAGAACAGTTTGGTCCTATTGTTCCCGTAGTACCTTTCGATACAATTGATGAGCCGGTTAACTACCAGGTAAATGCATCGCATGGTATGCAGGTAAGTATCTTCAGTGAAGAGCCAACAGAAGTGGCCCAACTGGTTGATTCATTTGTAAACCTGGTAAGCCGCGTAAATATCAATTGCCAGGCTCAACGCGGACCCGATATTTTCCCCTTTACCGGAAGAAAAGACAGTGCCGAAGGAACGCTTTCTGTTTTCGATGCACTTCGCTCATTCTCTATCCGCTCACTGGTGGCCGCAAAAAATACCGAGTCGAACAAAACCCTGCTTAATACCATAGTAAGGGATCATGAGTCGAACTTCTTGAGTACAAACTATATCTTCTAGTTTTAAACAAGGTGGGTAGCCCTTCCAGGGCTGCTCACCTTGTTTTTGATAATCAAGGCGAGCACCTCTTGAAGAGGTACCCGCCTTTAATTTATTGCCCAAACACGGGTTTACGCTTTTTTCTAATTGTAATAACCGTTTGTAAAACAACCGAAGCCATTACAAAAAACAACCCCACATAAAAAGAAGCATTCACCTCCTTGCCTTCATCAAAGAAAAGTAAGGCCATTATGATGGAGTAAATAGGCTCCAGGTTAAAGCTTAAATTAACAGTAAAGGCCGGGATCCTTTTTAACGATTCCGCAAACATTACATACAACCCCACTGTACAGAACAATGATAACAACAGCAGGTATCCGGTATCCGTTAGTGACGGTATAAGTTGCGCCACCGGAAAAAAATAAAGATACAGGGGCATTAAAACACCCAGCCCAATGGCACCACCCATCATTTGATAGTAATTGATAAGCTTGCTGTCGTAGTGTTTTACCAGCCGTTCATTATAAATAGTGAACAGCGCGCCAAACAATGAAGAAACAACACCTATGGCAATACCAACCTGGTACGACGCATCAAAATGAAAGATCAATGCAATACCCAACAAAGTAAGCATACTAAGCAACAGCTCGGTAACAACAAACTTCTTTCTGTTTATAAGCGGCTCCAATATAGCCGTAAAGAAACTGGTGAGGCAAAAACACACAACCCCAATTGAGATATTTGAATACTTGATACTTCCATAAAAGAACACCCAGTGCAGCGTGATAAGCATACCCACTTTGGCAATATTGAATTTATTGCGCACTGGAATAGCCGTTTTTACCCTGAACAACTTTAAAATAAAAAACAGCCAAATAAAAGAGAAGAATACGCGGTACCAAACCAACAGCCCTTCATTGAGTGTGATCAACTTACCAAAGATGCCGGTAAAGCCGGCAATGAGCACTGCTATATGTAAAATTAAATATGATTTTTTCATAAAAAGACCTATCCACTCATCCCCAACAGGATGTGCATTTTTATAGTTACATAAATTGAAAATAAAATAACAGCTAATTCCGGTAGAGAGAATCTACCGAAAAAACAGAGTGTTCGATGAAGTATTAAAGCGTTGGAGGACCGAGTGAACTATAGCTGCTCATATAAATAGTAGTAATTGTGCAAATATAGTATAATATTGGTTTGACCGCCTACAGCATCTTTTAAACATTATTTGGATGCAGGCAGTTAGCCCAATAAATATATATTCCTTTTATAATAGTGGTAAGTTCTTCTATACTAGGTGGCTTTTTAAAAAAACCCTGAACAGTAAGCTCGTAAGCTTCTTTAACCTGTATCGGTGAGTCGGTAGTGGTAAGAAATATAAATGGAATTGATTTCTTTCGAAGATAATCATTGGCGTTAATTGTACGTGACAATTGAATGCCGTTCATTACGGGCATGTTTATATCACAAAGGATCAGGAAAGGCTGCTCACTGGTTATTATTAAATAGTCAAGCGCCTGTTTTCCATTATCGAAAAATCTGTAATCATTCGTTATTCCACATTGTTTAATAGCATTCCTTATAAAAAACCGATCGTCTTCATCATCTTCAATAATTAAAATTGGGCCCATTGGCAAGCTCTTCATAAAATAATATTAGTTATTGCTATCCCGTAAAGCTAATGGCATTGCTACAATATACTGAAATTTAATGCTTTGAACATTAATTTTTATATACCGTCAATAGCCTGGCATTGCATTCGCATAATTAACTATATAGCTAACCCCATGCAAAAGGACATAATTGATTTACAATTATTTGAAGAGTTTTATGGCGGCCAGCCGCAGGCCGTAATATGGTTGAGCCCAGTTTGGAGTGCTGGAAACCCGCCGCAAATAGTAGATTTTGCCTATTCGTATGCCAACCAGCAGGGACTGGAATATTTGCAGGTTACGGCGGCGGCGCTCAACACACTCACCGTTCGTACCTCCCGAACATTGACGGATGAGTTGCGTACCTCCTTTTATAATGAAATGTTGCATGTATATGAAACCTGTATACAGAGTGCATCAACCATTTATAACCCGGCCCTCAATAAATATGCCCACGTTTTACGATCAAAACTCCGGGGTGGCATACTATCGGTAGTACAGGATATAACTACCGAAAAGAAAATGATCGACCAGCTTCAACAGCAGAAAAGATCACTTGAACTGAATACACGTGAGCTGGACCGGCAAAAAACCTTGCTGGATAATATCTTAAAAAATTCATCAAACGGTATTTCTGTTACCGAAGCAATACGAAACGAACAGGGTGAGGTTATTGATGCACTTACTATAATAGCTAATGATGCTGCCGTAAAAGCCAGCGGACTTCCACGCGATATTTACCTTACTAAACGGATCACTGAAATTGAGCCTTCGATCCTAAGCACTCCCTTTTATCAGGGCACGCTTAACACCCTCAAAACCGGCACACCTTTTTTATACCAGTACCAGCTTGAATATACGGGCAATTGGATAGAAGTAACAAGCTCACGGCTCGATAACGATCATCTCATCCACATCTTCACAGATATTACCACTATAAAGCAGTCACAACTTCAGTTGGAAGAATTTGCAAGCACCCTGAAAACGGTGTTCGATGCCACTCAAACAGGAATGTTCATTTTTGTGCCTGAGTACAACAACAATAATGAAATTATAGATTTCCGATTCGACCTGGTGAACGCTACCATGTCGTCATATGCACAACAATCACCAGCTGCACTTATGGGCGAACCGGGCAGCAAATGGTTTCCCGGCTACCTTACCAATGGTATTTTCGATATGTGCCGGCAGGCATATTTTTCAAACAAGGTGAAAAGAAAAGAAGTATATTATCATACAGATGGCCTCGATAATTATATCGACATTCAATGTGTTAAGATCGGGAACCGGTTGCTGGTTTCTTTTACCGATCATACCAACCTTCGAAAATCGCAGCTGAAATTGCAGCAAACAGTTAGTGAGTTGGAACAATCGAACCGCTACCTCGAAGATTTTGCATATGCAGCTTCGCACGACATGAAAGAGCCATTAAGAAAGATCATCACATTTAGTAACATACTGAAAACTAACATCGTTTCGGGAACCACTGAGGAAGATAAACGCATACTTAACCGAATTGAAGCCTCTGCCCGGCATTTGAACAATTTTGTTACCGACCTGCTTAATTTCAGTTACATCAGTCAACAGCGTTTAGTAAAAGATACCGTGGACCTGAATAATATCGTTCAGGCTATAGTATCGGAACTTGAACTGGTGATTGAAGAAAAACAGGCAAAGATCACCGTAAGTAACCTGCCCGTTATGCAGGGAAATGCCCGGCAGCTTGAGCAACTATTTCATAACCTTATAGGTAATGCACTTAAATATGCCAGTGAACAACCTGTAATAACCATTAACAGTAGCCTGGCCCCGGCAGAGCTGGTTGCCGAAAAACTGCCCAATCATGCAAAGAACAGGCAATACATGCTTATAGAAGTGATGGATAATGGTATCGGGTTCGAACAACATTTTGCCGAGCAAATATTCGACATCTTTGAACGCCTGCATACGAGATCTCAATACTCAGGCTCAGGCATTGGCCTTTCAATAGCCCGTAAGGTAGTACAAAACCACGGCGGTACCATATGGGCCAAAAGCGAACCTGGCCAAGGAGCAATCTTCTATATCATTTTACCGGCTTAAGACAATAAAATACCCCCAGTTGTACCACACTATTATGCGCTTTATAAAAAGCCTCCTTGTAAACATTGGTAAGTCCGAGGTTGTAACGGAAGTTTGCCCCCAACCCGTTTTTTAACTGGTAGCCTATACCAATTGGCCACGAAAGATCAAATGACTCGTAATGGTCCTTTATGTTACCCGTACCTTGTGATGTTTTTACCTTAGCGCTAATTAGCAAACCAGCCTGCAAACCTGTTTCGAGATATAGTTTTTTAACAACCTCGTATTTCAGCAGTACGGGCAGGTTTATATAGCTCAGGTTCATGTTCTCCTTTTTTCCCGTTTCCCTATAACCGTCATTGGGCGCCCAGTCGCTAAATCTTATACGTTTCTTGTTTCCCTGCAGTGCGTAAACCAGTTCAGCTGCTATGCGAAACTTTTTACCAACTGGTAATTCGGCAGTAACGCCACCATAAAAACCAGCTTTACTGTTATTATCATCATCACCGGGCAACGAGGTTATTGCACCACCGGCTTTTGCGCCGAATGATACCTGGGCATTTACCGTAGCAAACAAGAAGAAACAAACAGCGAAGAAAATACAGTACTTTTTCATGGATCAATTTTGATTGGTTATTTAACTGCCTCGTAGATCTCTGCTTCAATTATACTAAAACTACCCGTGGCATTGGCATCCTCTTTTCCTACTCCTTCTTCCAGCTTTTTTCCATTTACTTCGGCCATTTCATCACTACTTTCGTCCATAGAATCTTTCACCAGTTGAATACGCACTTTCTTTCCGCGCTTTGGCGTACAAACAAGCGTTGTATAACCCAGGCTGCGGGTAGTGTTGGCATTAAATACTTCTTTATCATCAACCGTTATTCGTAATGGATAAATATTCGATTTGAATTTGTTCAGCTTAAGGGTCACCTCGCTAATGGTTGCTTCTTTTTGTAACTCGTATTCAATCCAGGCGGTGTTTAGTTTACCATCGTTCACCCAATTGGTGAGTTCGTTATCGTCGATGGTTTTTTGGGCAGAATCGGCATTGGCGCCGGCTGTAACTTTTGCAATGGCCACTGCTTTACGAAGGGGTGTAAATGAAGGCGTACCTGGTGTTGGTCCTCTTTCAAGATGTACAGGTAATCCATCGCCAGGCATTGTAGTGCTTAACCCGTTTTGAACAGCAAATGGTTTCGAAGTTAACGTAAGCGTTGCTTCTTTTAAACCGGGCGAAGATGCAGTAATTGTTATAGTGCCCGCTTTGTTGGTTGAACGAATTAATGCGCGGTTCACGCCTCCCTCAACAGGAAAGTTTTGTGTAAGCGTATAATTATCGGGCCCCATGGCAATGCCCCCACGCCAGCTTGCTTCGCCACTTAATGAGTAACTGATCATATTCAATGCCGTTGGCACACGGTTGCCTGTAGCATCTACCACTTCAACTTCAACAAGCGCCAGATCGTGACCGTTTGCTATAAAACCGGTGGGGCTGGCAATATTGGTCAACTTAATGGCAACGGGTTCGCCTGTTGTACTTTTTGCTGTTGAGCATACAGGTTTACCATTCGCACTGTAACCTGTTGCGCTGATAGTGCCCGCCGCCCATTGAACATTGTTAAAGGTGAATAAAAAGCCATTGCTTTTCTCACCAAAACCAAGCGACCTGCCATTTATTTTCAATTCAACTTTGTGGGCAGTTGAAATAACATACACCGCTTTTTTTACATTGGGTTTATAATTCCAATGGCCAATGATATGGATACCTTGTTTTTCGGGATTTACCCAACCATCCCACATTATTTGGTGCGCATAGAAATTCTCTTTTATAATGCGCATGGCATCTACTTCCCCACTCCGTCTGAAATTCTCTTCGCCCCGGTGATGGGTATTTGTTTCGGAGAAAACGATATTAACACCACCGGCACTAACGCGGGTGCCTGTACCTGGTCTTTCGCGCCAAAACTCGTACCAGCGGGCCACATTTTCTACGGCATGGCTTTCCATATTACGATTGTAAGGTGCTGCGCTTTGTCCTTTGTGCAATGGACCATCGCCATCTTTATGATAGGGCGGTGTAAACTCATCCCAGTATTTGCGCGAACCTTCATCTCTTGAATACTCCATAGCCCACATGGGTATGTTGGCGCTTTTGTTGGTATACAACATTTCACCACCATACCCGGCCGTTTTGCTATCGAGCATTTCGCGACTGCCAATAGATCGTCCACCGCTGGGATCATATTGATCACGAATGGCTTTCATTTCGGCCATATGCGATTCGCTGATGCTTTCATTGCCGCATTCATAAAATATGACACTTGGATTATTGCGATTATAAATAATAGCGTCGCGCATAACGGCCTTACGCTGCTCCCAACGAGTGCCATTTACATCTGCTTCGGCATCGCCTGCCGGCATGGCCTGCATTAAACCTACACGGTCGCAGCTTTCGATATCCTGCTTCCAGGGAGTGATGTGCATCCAGCGCACCAGGTTACCATTGCTTTTTACCATCAGCCCATTGCTGTAATCGCTTAACCAGGCGGGCACCGATAAACCTACTGATGGCCATTCGTTGCTGGTGCGTTGCGCATAACCATGCACCATAATTACACGATCGTTGAGATAGATCATGCCGTTTTTAAATTCCGTTTTACGGAACCCGGTACGGGTACTCACTTCATCAACAGGTTTGTTATCTACTTTAATTATTGTTTTTACATTGTACAAATAACCATAGCCCCAGCTCCAAAAGTTAAGGTTGTTTACTGCAGCCGCTGCTTTTACGATCGCCGTTTTTCCGGCTTCAATAGTTGCTTTTTCGCCCTGGAAAATCTTTACAGGTTTATTATCCGGGCCGGTGATCACTACCTCATACGAAACAATCTTTGCCGCATCGCCATCATTTTTCACTTCCGATTCGGCATGTATAACTGCTGTTTTGTTTTTTATATTAAAATCAGTAGCGTAAACATACACACCCGTGGTATTGAGATTGGCGTGCAATGGTAATGTTTGGTATACCTTACCGGTTATATGCAGGTATACATTTTTGTTGATGCCGCCAAAGTTGGCATTGAAGTTTTTATCTTCCCATTGATACTTTTGTCCGGTGGCTTTTTCCTTATAATCCCAACTGTTGTCAATGCGGGCAGCAATTATATTTTCAGCGCCTGGTTTTACCAGGTTGGTAATATCAAAACCAAAAGCGGTAATGCCATTCTCATGTAAATCAACATGCGTTCCATTAACGTAAAAATCACCGGCCTGCCTGATGCCTTCAAATTCAATAAATACTTTTTTATCGCCGGCTGCCGGCAATGTAAATTTCTTGCGGTACCAGGCAATACCTGTGGTATGGTTGACTATGTCTTTGCGAAAAGCATCGTCTTCGTTCCATGCATAGGGTAATGTAACCGTCTTCCAGTGAGCATCGTTAAACGTTACTGCTTCGGCGCCCGCGGCATCGCCGGTAAACACTTTCCATTCGCTGTTAAAGTTATACTTTGTTCGTTGCGCCAATGTGGCCAATGGTAGTAAGCACAATAAGGTAAACGTAAGCACTCTTTGATTCATGTCTTATTTTTTATTGATCCCACTTGAATGGCAGAAACCAGTCGCGCTCTGCCAGTTTTCTTTTTACATCTGCAGCTATACCGGCTGTTACCGGGTTTTTGCTTAGTTTATTATAGATCTTGTCTGCCAGGAACGAAGCATCATTTCTTCTTATAGCCACCCGCAGCAGATCGGGCCAGCGGGTGCCTTCAAATGCGGTTTCCAACGCCAGCTCATTAATGATACCGGCTTCCACCTGGTTAACGCTGTCGGGCTGACTTATTGCCGTAAGTTTATAATATACCAGACCGGCGCGCTGACGTATGCCATCGTTCCTATGCCAGGGCCCCCGAAAATACGGATTCTCGCCCTGCCGTGCATCAAACTTGTAAGGATCGGGGTACGTGAGTGTATTCATGTAACTGGTAACATTGGTTTCACCTGTGGGCGGCGGGTGAATACCACGAATACCGGTATTGAAGAGCCCATAAGCCAGTCGCGGTTGGCCATCGCGGTTGGCCGCTTCTGCAAAGCGCAGGTGCAGGTGCGCTGCCCGGTACAGGAACCAGGTGCCGCTTTTTTCCAACGGGTTTAATGGCACTGATGCGTTCAGGCTAATGTAATTCCCAATGAATTTGGTAATGGTAGGCTGGCCGCCGATCTTACGCTGACTAAGCAAGCCGCGGGCGTCGTAGGGTATACCGGTAAGTGCACCGGTGCCAGCCACGGGCCGTTGTTCCTGGCTATTCCAGTTATCAATTATTTCCTGTGATGCTCTTACCTGGTAATTGCCCCCTATGGGTGAAAATAATTTGATCAATGGGTTTTCGGGTTTGAACTTACTGTCGTATGGCAATGCCCAGATCATTTCGTTTAAAAAGCGCTGGTCCTTTGCCTGGAACATGGTTCCCCAGCTATTGGTGTAATCAAGAGAGCCGGCATCGCCCGCTTTTGTATACACCACTATATTGTCGGGCTTGTCTATAACCCATCCCCGTTTATACAACAGAAAACGGGTTTCAAGGGAAGCGCTGGGAGTAGAATAGTCCATCATTTCTTTTAACCGTATTGCAGCCGTATGGTAATCGCCCTTCCACAGATACAGCTCACCAAGTAAGATCTTCTTATTGATAAAGAACTTTTCCGTTGGGTAGCCATCGAGTGTAATATTCAGCGAGGTGCCGGTACCGGTATTCACATTCGCGGTATAATTTTCTTTATACGGCAGTGCTTCGGTAAAACTGATGAGGCTATCGATCAATACGCTCAAAGGCAGGCGCGTAAAACGCGAAACATCTTTAACCTCATTTATATTCTGTAGTGGCTCCGTAACATACGGCACTTCACCGTAATGTATGCCTAATTGCAAATACAGGAAAGAACGCAAAGCGCCGATATCGGAATACCGCTGGTTAAAATCCTGTTCATTCAGCTTGTTGGTTTGCCGCATGATGAGGAAATTGGTGAGCGCATCATTACAGTTGTTGATGAGCTCATAGAACGGTCGTGGATTTACATATGGATTATCGGGTGTTACCGTATGATTACTTATCTGCCTAAGATATTCATCGGCGTTATTGGTAAACTCCATCAGGTCGCCGCGCAGTTCGTTCAGAATGATATACCGGTCGCTCAGGCTCATGAACCTGCCATAAATGCCCATTACGGCAGCATTGGCGTCGTATACATCGCGATACATTTGGTCTGCGGTAAGTTCAGTACCCGGATCAACATCTAATATTTTTTTACAGGATGCAAAACCGGCGATCAAACATCCGGCCAGCACAGCTGTTCTAAGTGTCAGTTTCATAATTCAAATAATTTTATAAGCCCATGCGAAAACCTACTATTACATTCCTATACAAGGGATCGAGCCCGGTATCGATGCCCTGTGAAAAAAGGCCCGGGGTTACACTAAACTCCGGATCATAGCCATTGTATTTTGTAAGTGTGAACACATTGGTGGCAGTACCGTATACAGCAAAGCTTTTTACAAATGTGCCTGCCCGTACCGGAACATTGTACTGAATGGATATATTACGTAAACGCAGGTACGATCCATCTTCTATCCAGCGGTCGCTGAACCGGCTGTTACCCATAGGATCGCCCCAGGTTGCTTTGGGCGTAGTGGTAACATGACCAGGGGCACGCCATCTGTTATTTACACTTTGCAGCTGGTTCTCTATACCGCTTGCAGCGGATAGCCGGTAACGCTGGTAGTTATACACATCATTTCCCTGGCTAAAAGTGAACAGGGCATTTAATTCAAAGCGTTTCCAGATAATACGATTACTGAAACCGCCGGTAAACCCGGGATTGGGATCGCCGATCACCGCACGATCGTTATCATCGATGATGTTGTTATTATCCATATCAACAAAGCGCATATCACCGCCTTTGAACGGAGTTAATGTACCATCGGTATTTTTCTTTTGTAAACCGGCCGCCTCGGCATCCGTTGCAAAAACGCCGTTGGTACTATATCCATAGAACTGGTTTGCCGGCTTACCTACTGCTGTAATAATAGTAGCGCCTGCAAATGGTGTAAACACCCTGTCACCGGGCACAGCCAGCACTTTGTTCTTATTTGTTGCCGCTTGTATACCGGCATCCCATTTTAAACTGCCGCCATTCACTACCCTAACGTTCAGGGCCACTTCAAATCCGGTATTTTGCATACTGCCATCGTTGGTCAGTGTATATTCAAAACCACTTAGGGGCGACAATGGCTGGTACACCAGCATGTTGGTTGTTTTGTGTTTGTAAGCGTCAACACTCAGGTTCACTCTTTCATTCCAAAATGCCACATCGAAGCCTATATTCATTTTACGTACGGTTTCCCATTGTAATGCAGGGTTGGCAATATTGCCACGGATCAATCCCTGTGCACCCAACAGGTTTTGCGAAGTATAGGTATGCCCGCTGTTGTAGTTGCCGATATCATCGTTCCCCGCAATAGCGAATGTTGCTCTCACCTTCAATAGGTCTAATACTGTGTTTGCCATCCAGTACTCCGACGAAACAAGCCAGGCGGCGCTTATAGAAGGCATCACGGGAAACTTACGACCCGAGAAGGTTATACCATGTGGCGCCTGCGGACCAAAACGCGAAGAACCGTCCATGGCTGCATTCAGGGTAAGGAACAGTTTGTTCCTGAAATCATATTCCGAATTGAAATATAAGCTCAGCCAGTTCCAATCGCCCAGTCCACCGCCTACCTGTCGTAACGCGTTTACCCCGGTTTGCACACTGGTTAAATCATCGGTTGATGAATTATAACTGTATGCATAATGTTGTGAGGCTTTGTTTGCCTGGTATCGCATACCAAGGCGGGCCACAAAATTGTGTATATCCTGATAGATCTTTTTATACTCAATACGTGTGTCGTTGTAAATAGAGAACAACCGTTTTACCTGGGTACCCATGCGGCTGTCGGCAACAGCGTTTGAAAGGGTATCGTTGGCAATACCTTTTCTTGGAACAAAGAAGTTCTCCCTTATTTTATCGTATACCACCCCAATGGTAGTACTGGCTTTCCAATTAGCAGAGATCTCATAATTAAAACCAAACGAGCCCATAAAACGGTAGTACTTGTTGCGTGCAAGCATATTCTCAACAATTACGGCCGGGTTGGTAATTCCAAAAGTATCTTTATCAGAAAGATTGGGCGATTCAACTCCTTTTTCATTTACATCTTTATCGTTCAGGAAGGGTGCTTTAATAAGGGAAAGATATACCGGTGCTGTTTTATCGGCTATACCCTGGTCTTTAAGATCCTGCTCGTTATAGCTGAACGATAAATTGGTATTACCGGTAAACCGTTTTGTAAAATTAAAGAGCGCATTGAAACGTGTATTGTAGCGGGTAAGACTGGTTTGCTTAACAATACCGTTATTTTTTGTAAAGCCCATGCTTAATCCATAGAGGGCAATATCGTCGCCCCCGGTTATTTTCAAATAGGCATTCTGGTTAAAACTGTTGGTGAGCACTTTTTGCTGCCAGTCGGTATCAAAATGATATTGCGTATAAAGCGGAGCAGCAGGGTCATCGTTCATATAGGGTTGCGCCTGAATTTGGGCATTACTCATGCCTTTACTTTGGAGTATTTCATGCAAATAGGTACGGTAATCTGCTGCATTCATCACCGGCAGGCGTTTGGGCGCCTGGTTAAAGCCACTGTATAAAGCAAAGTCGATCCTGGTGGCCTGTGTTTTTGCTTTGGCGGTGGTAATTATAATAGCGCCATTTGCGCCTTTTGTACCATAAATACTGCTGGCGTCTTTTAGCACAGAAATATTTTCGATATCCTTGATATCTATCAGCGCTAATGGATTAGTATAGTTGTTGGCAATTATGCTTTCGCCATATTCATTGGCATCGAACAGCATATTATCAATAACCACCAGCGGTTTGTTGGTTGCATACAGCGAGTTGTACCCTCTTAGAAACATGTTAGCGCCTACACCCTGGGCGCCCGAGCGGCGAATAACCTGTAAGCCCGCTACCCTTCCCTGCATCATGGCATCTGTTAGCTCAAATGGTTGGCTATGACCGGCATTTATATTATAAGCGCCTATGGCTGCAGTGGACTGTATTTTGCTTACGTCGCCAAATGGCGTAGCCACCGGTCCGTTAAGGGTTTCAAGGGTTTCATCCTGCAGAAATACCTGTAATGCCTGCCGGCCTTTCAGCGGAATACGTTTGGAGCTATAACCTTCGCCTTCAACAATAATAGTGGTTGTATAAGAAGGCACTTTCAGCGTAAAATGCCCTGCACTGTCCGACAATGTGGCCGAAAAATTATCAACCCTTACGCGTGCACCGGCAATTTCTTTCCTGGTGGCAGCATCGGTTATGGTGCCCGTTATAGTAACTCCCTGCCTGCTTATCACTATTACATTGTTGCTGGCGGCACTGTCCTGGGCATATAAGATTCCGCCCATATGAGCCAGGCATCCATTTACAATTATTGCGATCAGCCATTTTCTTTTGTTCAGCATCGTTTTGGAATTGTCATAATTTAAGAAAATGTATAAATAAGAAAGCCATGAATAGAAATCAAAAATTTGATTATAAAATGCAGAAGTAAGAAGTAGGAGGTAAGAATTAAGAGCAAGGCCAGGAAATTCGGGTTTTTCATACGTCCTACTTCATGCTTCCTACTTCTAATTCAATACTGGTTCAAGCCTTATATAATCGACGGTGATCTTGCTGGTGTTGCTGTTGGTATTGTTATCAGCAGTGAGATGAATATTAAGGACCGGCGAATAATTCGTTAGTTCGAATTCGCCGAGAAACACCTCCCTATATTCATTTGGAGCAACTGTTGTGTACGACAATTTAGTACCGGTTGGCGTTTCTATACCCAACAATTGTTTATATGGGTCTGAATTGTTGTTGATATTATCGTTCAGCGCCACCCAATACGCTTTATACTTCATAGCAGGCACACTTGCCAGCCTGTAACCCAAATAATACTGTGCATTCCCGTGGTTATATACCAGTACATCCCTGAAATCTTTACCGGTAATGGGATTAAATCTTTCCCTTATAAACGTGTAGGGGGTCCTGTCGAACTTTGTAAATGAAAAGTTCTCACCCTGTATAATGTAAGGTTGAAATTTATCTTTTGGCAATACGGGCAGCCTGCGCATAAAGTGAACGTAGCCATTGCTCACCTTTATCGTTTGCAGGATGTCGTTTTTATTTACTCTTACTCTTGCATTGGATTTCGACAATACGGAATCGGGCAGGCCAGCCGCTGTATATGCCCCCTCGATGGCCAGATCGCGTACCACTGCCAGCTGGGCAAGTGGCACCGTGCTGTCGGCAGTAGAGGTTGCATAAAAAGAAAAATACTTTGAAACCTCTTTAACATAGCTGGTGTCGGTCATTACAAAAAATGTGTATTCTTTTTTTTCATCGCGCATATCGTACACATTTTTGAAGTATAGATAATTACCAGCCGAGTCTTTTTGCGACAGCAGGAAGTTTTTCTGGGCAGCAGGCATCAGCGGCGATTGCTGTACAAACTCCCATACATTGGGAAGCACGGGTGTTGCTTTATCTATTATGTGCAGCAGTCCGTTCTTTCCATATTTATTAGCCGTAGTAATGGTTGCTTCTTCAAAATGCGTTCCCTGCAGGTTTGTGTATTTTCCATTGATCATAGGCAGGCGAACCGTATTGCTGCCTTCTACCGTTTGTAATTGGTTTGTTATAAGATTACCTACATACAGCCGAAGTTTTGCCGTATCATTTAACACCGAAGGGTCAAGCGAAGCCAGCGCCTCGTTTACAGGTGCAAACACGGTATAATTCTTTGATGTAGCTATCAGTTGGTGGTACCCGGTTTTTGATAACAGTTCTGCAAAGCTGCTGAGCTCGGGCATTGATTGTATCCGTTGATACAGATCATAACCTGACTCAGGATCGCTGAGTGATTCAACATCTTTCCATTTATTACAACCGCTTATTACAACCGCGAACAACAGCGCTACAATAAGTTTATATCTTTTTACTTGTTTCATTTCTTTCTAAGTATAGGGTGATTATTGCCAAACTTCCTTTCCATCGGGTGCAAACCTTGGCAGGTATTGCACCTCATCAATAGGTATAAAGTGCACCATATCTAAATGGGCTGCCGCACCGGAACCTGCTGTGGGTTCAAGACGAAGCATATGACGTTCGGTAGTTTTGATATCTACTATACCAACACATCTGCCGGCAAATGAGCCGCCCAGGGTATATTTCTTCCAGCCCAGTGATTCCAAGTCGGTATCTGAACCGCCGGGATAGCCCACAGTGAGGTTTACGGGCCGTTGCATCAGTTCGCCATCGATCAATACATTTATGCTGGAAATAGTGCCGCTTCCGCTTCTGTTACGATAACAGATCCATACTTTATAACGGCCTTTTATAATAGGCGGCGTTCTGAATTCCATCCAGGTTGCGCGGTTAGGCCCACCCATGGGAACAGTAAGTATATCATTATTGTATGCATAGTTACTTAGCGAACCGGTTGTACTGTATTCATATTTCACATAACGATCGTTATTATTATAATGCCAGTCAATGTCCTGAATAGGCCGGTCATCCTGGCTTGCCTTGTCGAACTGAAGCCACGATTTTTTATAAAAAGCCGGTTGCTTCATGATCTCGGGGAACATACACAGGTCCCAAAAAACGGCAGTGGGCACACGTACTTTGGCAGCAAAATGTGAATTTACTGTATGCCATACGCCGTTGGTGGCGGCGTAATCGCTTTTGCTTCTTATGAGCGACACCCCTTTTTCCAATACACCATTAAACACATCTTCATTTATCACTACTTCATTATTGATGAGTTTGGTGCTGATCACCTCCTGTGGCTGTAATGTTAAATACGAAGGGGCGTTTACAATATCACCGAGGAATAAGATGCCATTTATGATATGATAGGCCATATATAATTTCAAATGGTCTACTGTGTCGTTTGATCTTGGCCGGGGATATCTTTCAACCAGTTTTGCAAATGAAGTGATGTTGCTATCGGCCAGGGCGTTGTTTGATTCGGCAAGCAAGGTCATCCATCGTTTGCTTGAATCGGTTTCCAGTGTATCCAACATATGGAAATAACCTGTTGCTTTCATGGCTTCCACAAAAATGGAATACTCAGGATTTGCTTCCAGCTGGCTGGCAATGGTTTGTTTAGCCGGCTCAAGCACATGGTCTAATACGTGAATGTACCCATTCCCTACTTTAATATTCGATTGTAATACGAGCGCCTGGCGGTTTATAGAGAAACTTGTTCCGCCGCCTTCATTGCGTGCGCCGGTTATAAGGAATTGCCCATGCATGGTTGGGGTAGGCAATTTACCATCTTTGAATTTTGATGTTGATACCGTATCGTTCAGCAAATGAAATTTAACGATCTCTTTCAACTGGATTATATCGGCCGCATCAACACTTGGAATACTGTTGGCAGCCAGCCATGCTTTTACACCCGAATTGGTAGGCGCAAATGCCGTATAAGCACCAAATGCATTCAGGAAGTTAGTGGTCTCCGTTCTGTCGAGCACCTCCTTCCACAATGAGAACGAGTCGGGGTATTTTTCAAGATACCCCACAATGTTCACATCGTTTGTAGTGTTCATTTTCAGGTCCGGTTTTTTACAACCACCGGCCATGAACGAGGCTGCACTTATAAGTGTTGCGATGTATATAAGAAAGGTATGTTTCATAACAACCCGTTTATTATTTATAAAAAGAGTTTTGTTCAAGCAATTTGTTTGTTTGCAACTCGTAGAAGTAAATGGGGAAATAATGGCTGTTATTATCAGCCAGTTTGGCAAACGCAGCCTGGCGGCGATCGGCAGAAAGACTTATGCTGGCCATATCCAGAAGCAGCTGGCGCTTTTCATAATTGTTCCTTTTGGCATTGCGTAATACATCGTACCAGCGTTTGCCTTCAAAAGCCAGTTCGCGTTGTCTTTCTTCAAGAATATAACTGGCCATTGCACCTTTACTTAAGCTATCCATCACTTTCATGTCAACGGCATTGGCCCGCTCCCTGATGTTTTTTACAATGCGTGATGCTTCGAGCGGTTTATTTAATTCGTTGATGGCCTCTGCCTTCATCAACAAAACATCGGCATAGCGGTAAAAGATCCAATGGGCGAATGACTGATCTGCATTGCGAAAATTATCGCCAAGGTTATCAGCGCCCATATATTTCCAGATCATGAAATCGCTGCCTCGGAAGGACGTATTAATGCCACGCTCATCAAATTTCGGAATGGAACTTACCAGGTCTAACCCATATACCATTTCTACAAGATGAGTGGCCGCGCCCCATCTTTTTTTATTGGGCGTATGCATATCGAAGAACGGGTTCAAACGCTGCTCATCGAATTGCAGTTCGAAGATGCTTTCGCGGGAATTACCGGTATAGAAAACATCGTTAAAGTAGCTGCTGCGGCTTACCAAAGAATATTTGCTGGCATCTATGATCTTGTCGCACTCGGCAGCGGCTTCGTTGTATTTGTCCATCCACAGATATACATCGGCCAGCATGGCATTTGCGCCAAAGCGGGTTACCCGTCCTTTGTCCTGCGCAACGGAGCCATATGTTTCGGGCAATGTGACAGTTGCTGTTTTCAGATCTTCAGCGATCTTGTTGAGGACCTCTTCATTGGAGCTCTTTGCCAGGTTTACCACATCCTTATCGCTTACAGTAGCTTTTGTAGTCAGCGGCACTTCGCCAAAGCTGCGTACCAGGTAAAAATACATTAACCCCCTTATTGCGCGCGCCTGGCCTATTGCCCGGTCAAGCTGCGCCTGATCGAACGTATTGTCTTTTTGCAACACGCCCGGCGCCAGTTGTATAATGGTATTACAATAGTTAATGGTTTGATAGATGGTACGCCAGTTCACGAAATAGTTATCGGGAAGCATGTTCAGGTTTACTATATCCAACTCGTCCTGGCTGGCTCTGAAACCCGGCACAACCATATCGGCGCGGGCCTCACCCCAGATAAAGAACAATTCGGTATTGCCTTGTAATGAAGTATACAAACCTGTAACGGCGGCCTCTACCTGCTCCTTGGTGTTCCAGAATTCATCGCCTACAATTCCATCCTGCGGTTTCAGATCGAGCCATTTTTTGCAGCTACCCATACCGGTCACTACCAACATCAATAGTATATATAAATAAGTCTTTTTCATCTCATGCAATTGTTAGGTTTTAAAAGCTTGCCTGCAAACCGATGGTAAATGTTTTTGAAGGCGGCGTCATGGAATTATCACTGGCCACCCTGAACGGGTCGGCGCCACGGGTACTTACCTCAGGGTCCTGGCCCGTATAGCCGGTCCAGGTATACAGGTTCTCGGCAGTAACAAAAGCGCTGAGTGTTTTCATTTTAACTTTTGCCAGGAACTTTTTATCGAAATTGTATCGCAGCGATACAACCCTGAATCGGAGATAAGATGCATCTTCTACATACCGGTCGCTGCCCAGGTAGTTGTAACCGCCATCGATGATGCCACGGGGTATATCGGTAACGTCGCCTGTTTTACGCCAGCGGCGCAAAACAGCTTTACTTTGGTTGTCGAAGCTGTGCATGTTGCTGGTGTTCATTTTGGTGGCGTTCACTATTTCATAATCGTAACGGAAACTGAAGAAGGATGACAGTTTAAAATTCTTCCAGGTTACCGACGGACCGAAGCCACCTGATAACTTAGGATTGCTATTACCAAGGTATACAACATCCATATAATTGATATTACCGTCGTGATTGATGTCTTCATACATGGCATCGCCTTCCTGAAAAGTGTAATCAACTGTTGGGTAATTAAAGTGCATATATACGGTTTGCCCGTTGGGCCCAACTATGTTCTTACCATCGGCGCCTTTGGCAAT
The DNA here is from genome assembly GCA_024809215.1 of Niastella sp. OAS944. Classification (GTDB taxonomy): domain Bacteria; phylum Bacteroidota; class Bacteroidia; order Chitinophagales; family Chitinophagaceae; genus Niastella. Next base: position 566,581 of record JANUBW010000002.1, read on the forward strand.
GGTTGCTTCTTTATCGGCGTATACGCCTTTTGATTTGAATCCATAGAACGAGCCAAAGGGATTATCGATCTGTAACATGCGCATATATTCGCCGTTGTTACCAACATCTCCCCTGGTACTGGGATAGTACTCCGAGATCTTCCTGATAACGTTCTGGTTTTTGGAAACGTTAAAGTCAAAACCAATACTTAGGTCCTGGTTTTTGTAAGGCACGGTCCACAGGGCTATTTCCCAACCCTGGTTATCCATAGTGCCCACGTTCATGTTCACTGCATTAAAGCCGTTGTGCGATGCTATCTGCAGGTTATCGAAGAACAGGTCTTTGGTACGATTGCGATACATGTCTACATCGGCCCTGAGCCGTTGTTTAAAGAGCGAAATATTTAAACCGGCATTACCGCCATGCACAGTTTCCCAACGCAAATTTTCGAGTTTCATGCCCGATGGGTATACCCCATTGCTGCCGAGATAGCTGGTTGAATACGTGGTGTACGTATTGTAAAAGCTGTAATCGCGACGGGGTGCGTTGCCCGAAAGTGCATAACTCAGCCTGAACCTGAGATCGTCGAGCTGTTTGATATTCCTGAATGGTTTTTCATCAGAAATACGCCAGGCAAAAGAACCGCCGGGGAACAACCCATACCTGTATGCCGGACCAAATCGTGAATTGCCATCACCACGCAGTGTAGCCGAGAACAGGTATTTATCTTTAAAATCATAACGCAATTCCACAACGGCGCCTAACGAACGTGTTTGGCTGCTTCCTGAAACGGCTTTTAATTCCGTGTTCTGGGTACGGGATGGTGATGCCGGATCTACCAGTAACGAGGAAGCCGTATTGGAGGTCATCACCTCCTGGTTCACCGATTTAAAGTCGTTGGTGAAAAGGTTGAAGAAGGCCGACAAATTATGATTGATATTTTTAAATTTGGGCGTATAGTTCAAACTCGTTCTTGTAGTTACACTATATAGATCTATATCGCCATTGTAGGCCCTGTTCACTACAGTTTCTGTATTCGGCCTGCCGGTTGCCACCTGGGGCAAAAAGCTGGTGTTTAGTGTATTGTTGATATCGAACTGCACATCAAACGAGCTCGTAAGTACTCCCTTTATAAAAGCATAATCAATATGGAACCGGGGCACTACACGCTCGCCTATTACCGAAAACTTTGCCTGTGAGGCCATGGCCACGGGATTATAGATGCGGCTATAACCTCCCTGGGCATTGGACATGGGTGAAAAATAATTAGGTGTAATATTGCCCAGCTCATCATATTCAAAAATGCTCATGTTGGGCATTTTCAGGTATGCAACACCGCGAATAGCGCCTTCCTTATCGCTTAAGTAGTTACGGTCCTGGTCGGTGTGCGTATAGGCGATACTGGTAAAGATCTTTATTCTATCGGAGATCGTGTAATCGAGGTTAATACGGGTATTGATCCTGCTCAACGCTGTACCAATGGTTGTTCCCTTTTGATTGAAATAACCAATAGAGGCATAATACTTGGCCTTCTCACCGCCTCCATTAATAGATAAGTTATGATCGTTCAAATACCCCTGCCTGCTAACAGCATCCACCCAGTTCACATTATTGCTATAGTTGTAATACCAATACGGATCATTAGGATCGTAATTGAATTCCCTGGCGCTTTGGGTGTTCAGGTTCAACCCTATGCGGTTCATATAAATTTCAGGGATCATGGTAGCATACTCATCGCCATTCAGCATGGGAATAGCATCGGGCAATATAGAGGTTGACCCTTTAAATGAATAGGAAACACTTGGTTTACCTCGGGTTCCACGTTTGGTAGTTATGATCAGTACGCCACTGGCGGCGCGGCTGCCCCATACCGCCGTAGCGGCGGCATCTTTCAATACGGTAATGGTAAGAATGTCGGCCGGGGCAATGTTCAATAATTGCGCATATCCCTGTTCGTCGGCCGTACCAAAGTTGAAATCACTGGGTATTTCGGTTTCATAGGGCATACCATCAACAACGATCAACGGGTTACCTGTTGAATTAATAGAAGAAACCCCGCGAATGCGAATGTTCATTGCAGCACCGGGATCACCGCTGGTAGCTGTAATATCAACACCGGCCAGCCGGCCCTGTAAAGCCTGGTCAATGCTCACCGCCTGCATTTCTTCCAGTTGTTTGGCAGCAATGGTAGACACTGCTGTAGTCAACTTTCGTTGAGAAGTAGTACCCAGGCCATTGTCGCTGCCGCGGTTACCCACCACTATCACTTCTTCGAAATCGGTGCCGCCCATTTCCAGCTGAAAGTCAATACTGGTTCTTCCATTGATGCTTACTGATGTAGATTTATACCCTACATAGGAAACAGAGATCTTGTTTTTTGCATTGATGATCCTGAGGCTGTAATTACCTTCTATATCGGTGGTAGTGCCTTTTACAAACCGGCCATCTGCATCCATTTCCGAAACAGTAACTCCCTGCATGGGGCCCTTTGTTTTTTTATCGGTGACCTTGCCTCTGATGGCCACGGCATTACCCGATGCCTGTTGTGCATTCGCCACCATACCGTGCAAACTCAGCAGGCAGAAAATTAAGCAACCTATTTTATACAACTTGCTCATTTTATAAGGAGTATTTTAAGTAGTTGTTTATAAGATGTATCACGATCCTGTTACCCATAAATGTGCTGGGTGAAGAAATTACCGTTGCCGTTCGGCCATAGGAATCGGTTAGCATAAGGCTACCCGGGGTATTGGTCACTAATATAGTAGCGGCATCACCGAGGTTTGTTTTGAGCAAGGTGGGAACGCCGCCCTCTTCTACTCCATCGGCGGCTACTGTACGCCGGTCTAACAGATGATAATAAATAAAACGGTTCACCTTTTCCTTATCTAAATTGCTTTGAGTAGCAGCAACAAAATTGGGTACGCCGGTAGTGGCATCGCCAGGTAACAAGGTATCTTTTACCGCCTGCTGAATGGCAGCATTGTCGGGAATGAACAAGGTATAGAATGTTCCGCCCGGCACACCTGCGATCGATTTGCCAGCGGCAACATATATACTGGATGTTTTAAGGAATTCCCAGAAGTAATTGTAAGGTGATGCACTTGCCGAAGGTGTTGTTCCCAGCTTTTCAATATGGGCAGCTACGGTGCTTTCACTGAAATCAAATAATTTATCGATATAATATACCCGGCCATTTTTTGAGTCCTTGTACCGGCTAACGTCTATGGTCTGATCAGCCTCTACGTTTCCGGAAGAGAAGACTTTATTATACTTAAACCCAATGTATTCGCCGCCATATGTCAATGCGGCACCTTCACCTGCAAGACTGGTAAGCACCCTTCCCGGTACAACATGCAGGTTAAGGATGCGCAACAACCGGTTACGGGTAGTGGCGCCGCTTGTGGCGGGTAAAGTTGAACCGGGGGGCGGTGTAAAACGGTATTGCTCGTAGGGTTGAACACTCACCGCGGCATCGTGGGTAAAACCGGCCGCATTCAGCACCGAATCACTGATCATAAACAGCGTGAAATCGCGGTTAATGTCCGACACAATAGATTTCAATTCCCAATTCAACAGTTTGGTCATCATGGAATACTTTGGATCGAGATACGAACGGCCATATACACTGGTGAACACATTGGCTTCCTGTACCTTTTTAGTGCCATAAAAAATACCGTTACTTAAGATCTTTCTTTCTCCTATGTCGGTTGCCACATCAAAACGCGCTCCTTCACCCAGGAAGTTGCTTGCTTCATTGAACTTACTTGGCCAAACAGTGCGTTGCCATAGGTGTGCATTTATAAAATCATACACAATATTTACAGGCACATCGCTCAGTGTAGTACCGGGCGGATAGTTCTCAAGCAGTACTTTATTAATATAATTCTGCAATACCGCATTGGTGGGAACAAAAATGGAATAGCTTTCCGTTTGTGCATCATTCAAAGACAACAGGTGGTTCTCATTATTCAACGAATAAGCCAGTGAACCAGATGGCGCCGAGTATACTTTCGTATATACATTATCTGTTTGGCCTGTGGTAATTTGATAGCGCCGGGTAATGGCCGGGTTCAACACATATTGCACCAGGAATTTATCGAGCAGGCTTTTGAATAAACTGTATTCTTCCTTTCCTTCCAGGTACTGGTCGATAGATGGCAGCGCCGTTACCACTTTATCTATAACATGTATTACCCCGTTCTCTGCGGCTATATCCTGTTCGGTCACTGCTGCATCAGCCACATTAAAACCGGTATACTTTGAATTTGGATAAAAGTAATTGTAATCCCAGGCTGTTAGTTTCCTGCTCTGCATATAATCATTGACGAAGTATGGGATATACTTGTTATTATTATCAGTTTCTGCAAAACTTATTGAGTTTCGGTTATTAGCGATCATTTTAAGAGGTGCGCCACTGGTATCGGTGCCATCATATACAAAAGTGTAATTCGCAGTTTTCCGTTTAAATGCGGAGCCGGCCACCCAACCCGTTGGGCTTTGATAATCATCGAGCCTGTCCTTTTTATATGCATTATACACAAGGCAATACGTAACAATAGCGCGACAGGCGTTAGAATCCAGCTCATTTACACTGGTTAATTTATGTTCAGTTAAATAGGCATTGAAAGCATCATCGTGGGGCGCAAAAAATGTATAATAACCCGTGGTAGATAAGATGCGCTTATAACCAGCTTTATCAATTACAGCAAGCAGGCTGGTGAAATTACCACGGGCTTCCAGTTGCTGGTAAATCGGCGGCTCTAAAGTAGTTGGACGTTCATAATAATCGTCGAACTTTTTCTTACAGGCAAATAGCAGCCCCATTACTGTACATAGTACAGCATATCGCATTATAGATATGTTCATATTAAACGCTTACATTAACCGGGTTCCTGATAAATAAGTGAGTGAGGTGTGTTTGTTGCAGCATTGGCAACACAGCAATTGGCTCAATGGCAATTGGGCATAAAGCCTGGAGTGTAATTGTAAAAAGTGCATTCTCATATAAGCAAAGTTTTAGGTCGTGTAGTGCAATCGCATGTGAACGGCAAGATGATATTTACAACATAAAATTAACCAGCATGCATGTGAGTTCTATCCTGAGCTATCCTGAAAGCGCAATCGAAATTTGTATTAATCAACGGAAACGTTTTCGAAACATCATCATGATATAACTATATATAACAACCGCATTTATTATTATACACAAAACAAACCAACCCCACTCGTTACAATATGCTGTTAGCTGTTGTAACGTTGGGATAATAAAATAAGGTTCCGGCGTGGTAAGCAGTAAGCTTTTCACGTTCGGGTGTTCCGCATCCTTTAAAAAAGTACCTGCTGTAGAAACAGCGGGTGTTCAACGATTGTGGTGACGTCAGCTGTTTTTTGACGATCACCTACTGACTATCTAAAATGGCCTGTCAGCAACGAAGGCCAAACCAGTTTTTAGTTTTTAGTTCTTAGTTCACAGGACTGAGTTATTCAGTTGTTCAGTTTTAAGTTCCGGGTTTCGAGTTTCGGACTTTGTTTGCACTGCGAGGCGCGAAGCTGTATTATTTCACGTTTCACGTTTCACGTTTGCCGTTACGATTAGCGAGGCCCTGGACTTCGGGGACCATTGCCGATTGCCGATTCACGAATTGCTTACAGCTGCTTTTCGTTCTTAAAAGTATCGGGAATTGAAAGGCATCAATAGGCAGATCGTACCAAAAAACCGGCTTTTTGATACATTTGAGGATGGAACAAATTTAAAAGTGGTTAATTATCAACCCTTAAGGGTGGGTCGCTCTTTCAGAGCGGCTCACCCTATAACAAGGGCGAGCCCCCTTTAAGAAGGGGACCCGCCCTCAACCCCGCCCTGCTGGCTAAACTTCTTGGGCGTTTGCTTAAACTGCTTTTGGAACATGCGGCTAAAGCTGGTACTATCGGCATAACCCACCATAAAGGCAATTTCGCCTACGGTATGCCGGCCCTCCAGCAACAATTGAGCGGCTTTGTTTAGCCTTATGGTGGTCACAAATTCATGTACCGACTGATCGGTGAGCGCTTTTATTTTGCGGTAAAGCTGGGTGCGGCTTAACAATAACTGACTGGCCAGCCATTCCACATTCACCTCTTTGTCGCTCATATTCTCTTCAATAAGATGAGTGGCCTTATCTAAAAAAGCCTTGTCGGCCGAATTAGTGGCAATTAACTGCGTATTGAACCCGGTTGATGCGTTATATAATTCCCTGAGTTTGCGGCGCGACTCAAGCAGGTTCTTTATGCGAACCAATAACAAAGTTGAACTAAATGGCTTGGTAATGTATGCATCGGCCCCGGTTTCGTACCCCTCCACCTGCGACTGGTCGCTTTGCCGGGCGGTTAACAGTACTACCGGAATATGGCTGGTCTTTTCATCGGTCTTTAGTTTTTTGCAAAGTTCCAGACCGTTCATACCCGGCATCATAATATCACTAATGATAAGATCAGGAACAACTTCCCGGGCTTTTTCCAAACCCTCTACCCCATTGATTGCTTCTATAATATTATAAGTGGCGCTAAGGTTCATGCGCAGGTAGTTCCTTACATCATCATTATCTTCAACGATCAGCACAACAGCCGATCCGGTTGTTGCCGCCGGTTCTTCCGTTACATGCGCCGCACCTGCGTAATTGTCAGCGAATGTCGCTTTTGCCGGTTGTTGTATTTCCGGTTGCCATTCGGCGTTTTCTTCCAAATTACCAAGTGTAACGGTAAACCTGGTTTCTTTACCAGGTTGGCTGGTTACAGTAATAGCACCTTTATGCAGCGTTACCAGTTCTTTGGTGAGCGACAACCCTACTCCGGTACCACCGGTTTGCATGCGTTCACTGTTTTCTACCTGGTAAAAAGGTTCAAATATGCGGGCAGTAAGCTCAGCGGGGATACCAATACCATTATCAGAAACGGTGAGCATTAATTGTTCGCGGTTTTCGGCAGCCGCCATAATGGCAACAGTTATACGACCACCTTCGCTGGTGAATTTAAATGCATTGGCTATCAGGTTGTATAAGATCTTACCCACCACATCGGCATCAAACCCAAATTGTATTTCTTCCCGGTTCGCTTCAAGCCGAAATTGAATATTCCGCTGCCGGGCCTGAAATTCAAAAGCACTCATAATATTACGTACAAACGCTACCATATTCTGCCGGCTTGCATGCAGGTGTAAACTGCCCGATTCCAGCTTTCTGAAATCGAGGAACTGGTTTATGAGTGCAAGCAGGCGGCGGGCGTTGCGGTGCATTATGCCATAATATTCTCTTTCATTACCAGCCGGTATTTTTTCGGCCAGCAGCGACTCCAATGGATCGATGATGAGCGTAAGCGGTGTACGAAATTCATGCGATACATTGGTAAAGAACCTCGATTTCATTTGATCGAGTTCCTGTGCTTTTTCCGCCTTTAACCGTTCGGCCAGTATCTGTTGACTGTATTGATGGCGGGCGCGAATGATACGAACTACAATATACGCAGCCAGTAATACCAATAATATATATACCAGGTAGGCCCAGCCTGTATGCCACCAGGGCGGCAGCACAATAATTTCGAGTGTTGTTGGGGTTTGGTTCCACAAGCCATCGCTGTTGGAGGCCTTTACCTGAAAAGTATATTTACCAGCGGGCAGGTTTGAATAACTGGCAACCCGGCGCGAAGCATCAACAAATAACCAATCCTTATCAAGCCCTTCGAGCCGGTAAGCATACTGGTTCTTTTCGGGGTTCGAAAAATGTAACGCCGCAAATTCAATAGAAAAACTTCGGTCGGCATGTGTTAACGTTATCTGTTTGGCAAGGTTGATGGCCGTTGACAATATAACATGATCGTTTATTTTCTGGCCTATGGCAACTGGTTTATTAAGCACCTGTAAAGCAGTTAACCTTACCACCGGCGGGTAGGCGTTATTGGCGATATCCCCGGGCGGAAATGAAACATAACCATCCATACCACCGAAATACATTTCACCTGTAGCGGTATCAATACAACCGGAACTTTCTATAAATTCATAACCATGAAAACTCTCTTTTACCGCATAATTGCGTATATCACCGGTTTTTATCGTAAGCCTTGATAATCCATTTGTGTGTGAGATCCACAGGTTGCCCTTTTTATCGGGAATCAATTTGACGATGTACTGATCGCTTAACCCATCCTGTTTTGTAAATACTTTTACCTGCTTTTTAACCGGATCTATTTTATATAACCCATTGGCCGAACCGGCCCAAATATTTCCAAATTCATCTTCTGTAACTGTATACACGCGGTCATCGGTAGGAATGGGATCAGGCGTTGCCTCATTATAACTTACAGTATCGGTAAACGCATGGGTTATGGGATCACGTTTTACCTGAATAAGCCCCGAATAATCGGTACCTACCCACAGGTTATTTTTTGAATCGAAGAACAAACAACCTGCACCTGATTTTGAATAGTACGTACCTAACGACCTGCCTTCGAACGTATTTTTAACGGGATCATAGCGAAGCAGTTTATCATATGTACCAAACCATACTGAATGGTCAACCGGATCTTCGGTGATACCATAAAAACGGGCTGAATGTAAGGCGCCGCCGGTGTTCTCACTAAAACACCTTATCATTTTCTGCGTGTGGGTGTCGTACCTGTCGAGCCCCAACCGGTCGCCTATCCAAATATAGCCATGGCTGTCTTTGAAGAGGGTCCTAACGCTGGTGCCGGCCAGTTCATCGCGAAACCATTTCTCTTTATTTGTTTTACGATCTATAAATAATACACCGTCGTCCTGCGTACCTATCCAAATGCTGTTTGCATCAACACAAATAGCGCGTACCGGTGTATTTACCGATGTTTTATTTTTTGCATTGATGGTAAAAATATTGAAGGGCTTTGCCTTCAGATCGGCTTTATTCACCCCGCCGGTAGCAGTACCCAGCCACAAAATGCCGTGATCATCCTGGTAAACACAATTTGCGTTATTGTCGTTTATGCCGCCGTTGCTATTGGGCGTTGTTTCAAATACAAAATGTTCTTTTGTTTCTGAAAGATGATAGGGTCCCAAATGCTGCTGAAGTAAACCCGCCGCCCGTTCCAATGCCCGTAAACTATTTATGCGGTTGGTTGAATCGCGAATGGGTTTGGGCAGTTTGTCTGCTTTGAACCGGGTAAAATTGTCGGTTTCGTAATTATACCTGCTAACGTTGTTGGCAAACGAAGTGATCCACAGGGTGCCTGCGATATCTTTATATATGTGATGTATTCGGGTATTGGCAATAGAAGTTGTATCGCCGGGAACGGTGCGGTACACTTTGAAGGTATAGCCATCGTAGCGGCAAAGCCCGTTCCAGGTGCCGAACCACATAAAACCATACTTATCTTTAATGATACTTCTTATTGTATTTTGAGGAAGCCCTTCCTTTACCGTAAGATATTCGAAACTCAGCTTTTGGGCACGCAATTGAACTGCCAGGAACATCAGGCAAAACAGCAACAAATGTATTTTCATGGTGGGGCGCATACAAGACAACCGTAACGGGTTGTAAAATACGGCATATTCAATTAGGGGCATTAAAAAAACACCAACAGGCATAATACAAATTCGTTATTTCTGGTAGAATACAACGAACTTGCACAAAAAGTGTAGATTTGTTCATCATTAAATTGAAAGCAGGAGATGAATAAGATACTTCTTGCCCTTTTACTGGCCATTCAAACACTCTCATTATGGGCGCAACCCAAAATTACCGTTGCCGTTGCGGCCAATATGCAATATACCATACAGGAACTGATAACGGAATATAACAAAACCGACAAAACAAAGATCGAAGTGGTACTGGGTGCATCGGGAAAACTTACGCAACAGATACAAAACGGCGCACCGTTCGATATCTTTATTTCGGCCGACAAAGAGTTTCCTCAAAAACTGGCCGAAAATAAACTTACACTTGAAGCGCCTAAAGTATATGCGCAGGGCCTGCTTGTATTGTGGAGCGCCAGGCCAAACATACAACCCACAAAGGACCTAAAGTTGTTGCTGGGCTCAAATATTAAGAATATAGCCATAGCTAATCCTAAAACAGCGCCCTATGGCCACGCAGCCGAAGCTATTCTTAAAAAATATGGGTTGTACGATAAGGTTTCACCCAAACTGGTAACGGGTGAAAGCATATCGCAAACCAGCCAGTTCATTGTTACACAAAATGCCGATATAGGTTTTACGGCCAAGTCTATTGTGATCTCCAAAGAAACACAGGGCAAGGGCAAATGGGTAGAGTTAAACGCCCAGGACTATCCGCCCATTGAGCAGTCGGCCGCCTTATTAAAACATGCAAAACAAAACAACGAAGCCGCAGCCAAAAAGTTTTATACTTTTCTTTATTCAGCAAAAGCAAAAACTATTTACAACAAATTCGGATATATTGTAAAATGATAGAGTTAGCACCTTTATGGCTTACATTAAAACTGGCGTTGAGCACAACGCTTATTTTATTTATTATAGCTGTGCCGCTGGCTAACTGGTTAACCGGCGATAAAGGCGTTTTTAAAGTGGTGGTTCAAACCATAGTGAGCATGCCGCTTGTGTTACCGCCCACAGTCATAGGTTTTTATTTGCTGCTGGCGTTCAGTCCGGCCAACTGGTTTGGTCATTGGCTGGAGCAATGGTTCAATATCAGGCTGGTATTTTCATTTTCGGGTTTATTGATCGCGTCGGTGATCTATAGTTTTCCGTTTATGGTGCATCCCATTCAATCGGGGCTTTCTTCCCTGTCGCCCAGTTTAAAAGAGGCTTCGTATTCCTTGGGAAAAACCAAATGGCAAACGCTTTCAAAAGTGCTGCTGCCGAATATAAAACCATCCCTGCTCACCGGCATTGTATTGACGTTTGCCCATACCGTTGGCGAGTTTGGTGTGGTACTGATGATAGGCGGTAATGTTCCCAACAAAACCCGTACAGCGTCTATTGCCATCTATGATGAAGTAGATGCGCTCCATTATCACAGTGCTAATATATATGCCGGCATTCTGTTGGCGCTGTCATTTGCGATCTTATTATTGCTGTATTCATTTAACCGGAAAATGCAACAGGCCAGGTTTTACTGACCCCATAACATGAGGAAAGGTTATGATTGAATTCTCATTACAGAAAAATTTACATACCGCAGAAGGTGAAATGCAGTTACACGTAACCGCCAAAATTGAGCGCGGGCAATTCGTGAGCCTGTATGGCGCATCGGGCGCGGGCAAAACTTCCATACTACGTATGCTTGCGGGGTTTATGAAACCCGATAACGGGTATATTAAAGTAGATCATACCGAATGGTATAACGGTTTGCTTAAAAACTATTTGGAACCCCAGCAAAGAAGGATTGGCTTCGTATTCCAGGACTATGCCTTATTTCCCAATATGAATGTGCGGGAGAACCTGTTGTTTGCACTTGGTAAAAACGAACCTACGAACATTGTAGATGAATTGCTTGATGTAACCGGGTTGACCAACCTGGCGGCCAGAAAAATACAGGCGCTTTCAGGCGGTCAGCAGCAACGCGTGGCGCTGGCAAGGGCCATTGCTAAAAAGCCTGCCATTTTATTATTGGATGAACCTTTATCGGCTATCGATAGCGTTATGCGGGCGCAGTTGCAGGACACCTTAAGAGAGATACACAAACGTTATGCATTGACCACTATTTTGGTAAGCCATAATACCGATGAGATCATTAAACTGAGCGACGTGGTTATACAGCTTGAACAAGGCAGGTTTACCCGGCAAACCACGCCCGCTGATTTCTTCCGCAACGGCAACGATACCGGTACATTAACCGGCAATATTGTTTCAATTGATGACAATGGCAATGCGGTTGTGTTGATCGATAACCGGCTGTTGCATATCAATATCGGCGGTAAATTCAATGTAAATGACAAGGTGAAGATAAAGGCTAATGAGATAATGTGATAATGTGATAATGAAAAACCACGAGTTGCCTGAATCGGCAATCGGCAATCGTGAATCGGCAATAACTCGCGAAATTTTGTAACTCGCTATCGTGAAACGTGAAACGGCAAACGTGAAAAGATTTCTGAATTTCGTGACTCGCGTTTTCGGCGATTCACCTGCTCGCGAAGCGAGCATTCCTTAGTCAACCTGTCAACTCGTCAACTTGTCAACTCGTCAACTTGTTAACTCGTTAACTAATCCATTCCTTACCTTCGCAATCATTATGAACTCTACACTATGGTACCCATACGCCCAAATGAAGCACGTAAAACATTTGCCAAAAATGGTAAAGGCGAATGGCGTGATGATGCAGTTGGAAGACGGCGCTCAATTAATTGATGGCATTTCATCATGGTGGGCCGTTATACATGGCTATAACCATCCCGCATTGAATGCAGCGCTTACACAACAATTGCAACAATTTGCCCATGTAATGTTGGGCGGGCTTACTCATCAACCCGCGCTTGACCTGGCAGCAACGCTTGTACGTATTACCCCTGAAGGGCTCAATCATGTATTCTTTTCCGATAGCGGTTCCATAGGTGTTGAGGTGGCGCTTAAAATGGCCATTCAATACTTCACAAACCTGGGTATAACCGGTAAAACGAAGATCGTTTCGCTACGAAACGGTTATCATGGCGATACCTTTAAGGCCATGGAGATCAGTGACGACTCCGACTTCAGCAAAGCCTTTTCAAGCGTATTGCATCGTGGTTTCTTTCTCGATATTCCGGCCGGTGGTTTTGAAGCCACAGAAGCGACAATACAACCTGCGGTAAAACAACTGGAAGACCTGCTGGCAGCGCATCACAAGGAAATAGCTGCCTTTATTGTAGAACCCATTGTTCAATGCGCCGGCGGGTTCCACATCTATTCTCCACGCTATCTTAAAGCAGCCCGGGAATTATGTTCTAAATACCGGGTCTTACTTATTTTCGATGAGGTGGCCACCGGTTTTGGCCGCACCGGTAAACTATTTGCAGCGGAACATGCGGGGGTTAGTCCGGATATTATGGTGCTGGGCAAGGGCCTCACCGGCGGGTACCTGGGCCATGCCGCCACATTAGCTTCTACAGAAGTATATAATAGCTTTTTAGGCGATGATCGTGATAAAGCCCTTATGCACGGGCCCACATTTATGGCCAATGCACTGGCCTGTGCGGTAGCGCTCGAAAGCATAAGATTGATTGAAGAAGAAAACTACCTTGAAAAGATCGCCCGTATTGAAGCCATCATTCGCCGGGAATTTGCAACCCTTAATTTCCCTGGTATCGTTCACAAAAGGACCATTGGTGCTATTGGCGCCCTTGAATTTAAGGAAGTTTCCATGTTGGCCGGTTTCAATACCTTTGCCAAAACCGAGGGCGTATGGTTACGGCCTATAGGGAACATCCTGTACCTGATGCCGCCTTATATTACCGAAGAACAGGAAGTGGTTGCTATTATTGATGTTATGCGTAAATGGTGCCAGCAAATGCGCTAAGTACCGGTGCAGTTTTTGCAATGACGCCTTTAATGGCACAACTCACCGAAAATATTGCCTTTTATGAGCAGCAGGCAAAGTCCGGCTCCATTGACCCATTCTATTATGACCGGCTGATGGTCTATTACCGCAAACACAAAGAATATAAAAAGGAATTAATCCTTATTAACAAAGCACTAAAGACTTTTGCCGATCACTTTAAAAAGCAGACCGATGAAATACTGGCCGTTGCCAAATCAAAAGCCGCCATCAAACGCCTGAGTGAAAAGATCAACCGTTCGGCCGGACTGGTTGATAAAAAAGGTAACCCGCACTACATGCCCGAACCTATGGTGCGCTGGATAAAGCGAAAAAAAACCGTGCAGGAGAAGATTAGCAGGAGTAAAAGTTTATAGTTCACAGTTCTTAGTTCACAGGTTTTTAGTTGTTACTTCCTGGTTCTAAGTTGCGGTTATTGGGTTATTCAGTTATTCAGTTGCATCAGGCCTCGCTGTGCTCGCCATCTGCTTTTTTCCCAGGCTTGCGCCAATGTGATTTTCCGGCTAAGCTTCTGGTCCTATTGCCGCGCCAGTATTACCTTTATCAACTCTATCAACCGTATCAACTTATCAACTCCCTCGTCAACTCGTAACAACCATACTGGCATACAATTTTTCAGACACTATTATAAACTTGAGCAACTATACGCAAATCATAGGAATAGCATCAGGAATTTTAACTTCATCGTCCCTGGTGCCACAACTGGTAAAAATAATAAAAGAGAAAAAAGCCGAAGGTATTTCACTCGGCATGTTTGTCGTTTTATTGATTGGCCTTGGCGGCTGGGTTTGGTATGGAGTTGAGAAAAAAGATATTCCCATTATTGCCACCAACTGTTTTTCGTTTGTCACAAATGTTCTAATACTTATCTTTTCATTGAAGTATAAAAAGAAAGAAGCAAATAAGTAACCTGCTACTTATCGGTCTTTTGCACCCATACGGAAACAGAGCCTGCCGGAACGAAGAATTCGCCCCACCCTTCTTCATCGATCACCACCTCTGCCGTATGTTTTCCCAAATGATCGATAAAGGTTTTACCGCTGTGTTGTTTACCTATTTCCATTTTTTTATGTCCGTCTTCACTATTCGACAACAATACAGCGCAGGCCGATCCTTCAATATCATCGGCGCCGGCGCGCGTCCAGCCAATGCAATTGGGGTGATCGAAGTAATCGCGTTGCTCACCATAGGCAAAGCGGCGCCGCGCTTCCAGTAGCTGTTCCAGGTGGGCGCATTTATCGAGAAAGATCTCATGATCGTTGCCATCTTTTCCCTTATCAACGTAATGAGCGCCATACAGATCGGGGTAAAACACACAGGGGTAACCGCCTTCTCTCAATAATATAATGGCATACGCATGTGGTTTGAACCAGTTCTCTACCGGAGCTTCCAAGGCCTGAAGCGGCTGGGTATCGTGGTTATCAACTACGGTCACTGCCAGTTCGGGTTTTGCAACCACCAGACTATCATTCAAAATTGTTGTAAGATCATAATCTTTACCGGCAAGCGAAGCATAATAAAATGCATGGTGCAGCGAAGAATCAAAAAGCGACATCCGTCCGCCGGTTCGCTCAATATAACGGAGCAATAAGTGTAATTCGCCCGGCGCCCAATATTCTCCAACGGCAAACAGGTTGGGTTTAACAGTGCGCAAATGATCGAGCCATTCAACAAAATAATCGGGGGTTATATGTTTTACAGCATCTATGCGAACGCCATCAACGCCGGTTTCCTGTAAGAACCAAACACCCCATCTTTTTAGTTCTTCCCGCACCGACTTGTTACGGAACTCGATATCTGCAAACATTAGGTAGTCGAAATTGCCTTTTTCGGTATCTATTACTTCTTCCCAGCCTTCGCCATATTCATTTTGAATGGAGTAAATAGCGGTTTCATTCAGATCGTGGGCATAATCAACACCGGTAAAACAATTATGGTCCCAAATAAAGTTGGAGTACTTGCCCTTTCGCCCCGGAAAAGTGAATTTGGTAAATGCGTCTATAGTGAATGGCTCGCTGATGAATTTTGTACGATCTTCTTCATCAACTTTTTTAACAGTTATACGTTCAGCTTCATCGGCGCCGCCTTTATGGTTCAGCACAATATCGGCATATACCTGAATACCCTGTTGGTGAAGGGCCTTTATAGCATCGAGAAGCTCCTGTTTTGTGCCGTATTTTGTACGTACCGATCCTTTCTGATCAAACTCACCCAGGTCGTACAGATCATATACATCGTAGCCACTGGCATTGGGGCCATCTTTGCCTTTATAAGCCGGAGGCAACCAAACAGAGTTAATACCTAATTGCGCTAAATGTTCGGCATCGTTTGCCACCAGTTTCCATAAACTTCCGTCAGCTGGTATATACCAGTGAAAATACTGAAACATAGTTCCATTGATCATGGGAATGGGGGTTGTTTTAAAGCTTATACACAAAATGGCGGCCAGGGCAAACCAGGGTTATTGATTTTAATTACAGTTAATTGGGGAACATATTGCCCAACGCCTCAGTTCCATTAATTTTGCCAATAGGTGTAAATAATAAACAGGTGATACAGCCGCTCATAACACATATTAAAAAGTTCTGCTCCATTGAACCTGAACAACTGGGTTTGCTGGAACCCTACTTTGAACCCAGGACCTATAAGAAAAAGCAGTTCCTGTTACAGGAAGGCGAACGCTGCCACGAAAAATTCTTTATTGTAAAAGGATGTGTATATATCTACTATCTGCGGCAGAACGGCATTGAACAAACGATTGATTTTGCCCTTGAAAACTGGTGGATCTCCGACTTTATGGCCTTTCCGCAAAACGCCAGCGCCCAGTTCTCCATACGGGCAGTAGAAACTACAACCGTATTGAGCATTACAACAGAACGCCAACGCGAGCTACTGGAAAAAGTACCTGAACTGAACGCCTACTTCCATCTTGTTTTTCAAAAGGCCTATGCCGCCTCACAGATCAGGCTCAGGAAATTATACGAATTTTCGAAGGAAGAGCTCTACCGCGAGTTCAGTACGAACTTCCCTGAATTTATCCAGCGCGTACCACAATACCTGCTGGCCTCCTTCCTGGGTTTTACGCCCGAATATTTAAGCGAGATCCGTAAGAAATACGTTTCTTAAACCAGTTTAAGCAAAAGGGCATAATTGAAATGGAACTTTGTTCCTGTAAATCAAAAATGTTCAATTATGTTAAAAGTAGAAAAACACCGCTTAGACGTGTGGAAAGAAGAACCTCTTTACTGGGACCATATAGTAGCCATTGACAAACGCCTTATTGGTTCCACTGTGCCCAGGAATTTACTGGAGCTTATAAAGGTGAGGGTTTCACAGATCAACAAATGTGTTTATTGTATCGATTACCATACCCAGGATGCGTTGAAACTGGGCGAATCGCAGCGCAGGTTATTTGTCTTATCTGCCTGGGAAGAAAGCCCTTTGTTCACCGACAAGGAAAAGAGCGCGCTTAAAGTGGCCGAAGAAATGACCCATATATCTGTAGAGGGCGTTAAAGATGCAACCTTCGAAAAGCTGAAAACTCATTTCAGTGACAAAGAGATAGCCGATATATTCGTTTGCATCAGTCATATCAATTTCCTTAACCGAATTGGAATCTCTACAAAAACGGTGGCTTTATAAATAATTGGCGGTTCTGGCGTTTGTCAGGACCGTCTTTTTGCAAAACTCTTCCACTTTGTGATATTGTTGTGATTTGTTACCGGTAAAAAGCGTATCTTCATCCAGATAATTTGAGCTTCGCACTTGTATCACTCTTCTTCAGGAATCTACTTCCTCTTTTAGTCTCTTACTTTTTGCCTCTCAAATGATTTTTAATATTCTTAATTATTTCAATGAACATTTACGTTTCAAACCTCGGCTTCAATTTTCAGAACGAAGACCTCACAACGATCTTTGCGCAATATGGAGAAGTATCATCTGCTAAAATCATTACAGACAGGACCACAGGCCGGTCAAGAGGATTTGGTTTTGTGGAAATGCCCGACGACCAGGCTGGCAACAAAGCCATCTCAGAGTTAAACGGCGGAACTATTGAAGGCCGTACCATTTCGGTTACTGTTGCAAAACCAAAGGAAAGCGGATACACAAACCCTAAGAATCCTTTCAAAGATAATTCGAGCCGTCGCTGGTAATATCTCTTTTTTAAAGGGCTCCCGGACGTTACCAGGAGTCCTTTATTTTTTTAACAATCTCCAATTCGTCCTATGTCGAAGATCACTTTCAATAATTCGAATAATATTTTCTTTCAGTCGCTTAAAAAAGCCGTAGAATCGTATTTCAGCGAAAACCAGCTCAAAAAGACCGGCAACTGGAAGTTATATACAAAGACCGTCATCCTTATACCTTCTGCTATAACCATCTACATTTTATTACTTACCATTCATTTACCGGTAATTATTGCACTGGCCCTGTGTATGCTGCTTGGCCTGATGCTTGCCTGTATTGGCTTCAACATTATGCATGACGCCTGCCATGGCAGTTATTCAGACAAAAAATGGATGAATAACTTACTGGGGCTTACCCTGAATGCAATTGGCGGAAATGCATTTTTCTGGAAACAGAAACATAATATAATTCACCACACCTATACAAACATTGAAGGGGCCGACGACGATATTGCACAGAGTAAACTGCTGAGACAAAGCCCTACTCAAAAATGGATGCCGATACATAAATACCAGCATGTATACCTCACGCTGGCCTACTCGCTTACATTATTCATGTGGGTGAGCATAAGGGATTTTCAAAAGTACTTTACAAAGAAAATTCATAATACTACATTACACCAGATGGACAAAAAGGAACATATTATGTTCTGGACAAGTAAGGTGTTGTATGTATTTTTCTATATTCTACTACCGATTTTGACGGTTGGGCCGCTTGCCTGGTTTATTGGATATGCCACCATGGGTATTACTACCGGCATTCTCATTTCTTATGTGTTTCAACTTGCCCATGCGGTTGAGGGGCCTGAATTTGATTCGGTGGGCATTGAAGATAAAATGATAGAAACAGAATGGGCGGTGCATCAAATTAAAACCACGGCCAATTTTGCTCCCCGGAACAAAGTTTTATCATGGCTGCTGGGAGGGTTGAACTTTCAGGTAGAGCACCATTTGTTTCCCCGCATCAGCCATATTCACTACCCGGCATTAAGCCTCATCGTACGCCAGCATTGTGTTCAACATGGGCTGCCATACCATTGTTTTAACCGGGTATCAACGGCCATTTCATCACATGTTCGAACTATGAAAAAATTGGGCCGCAATCCCTATATTGCGTAACTATTGCCATTATCAAAATCATATTTGACATAAAATCTGTACCTTTTAAGTAATAAGCCATTATTTCACGCATGATACGTTCTATAATCGCAGGCACCGGATCATATATTCCACCGGTCATTAAAAAAAACGACGAATTCACATCAGGAAAATTCTATACCGGAAAAAGCCTTGCGCTCTCTTCAGGGATGCCCGAGATCATTGAAAAGTTTCGTCAAATTACGGGCATCGAGGAAAGACGTTATGCGCCTGATCATATTACAGCCTCCAATATGGCAACATTTGCAGCACGGCTGGCTATAGAAGACAGTGGTATAGACCCCGAAACCATAGACCAGATCATTGTTGCCCATAACTATGGCGATATTAAACATGGGAGCGTACAATCCGATACAGTACCATCACTTGCTTCGAGGGTAAAACATGAGCTTAAAATATCAAATCCATCGTGTGTACCTTATGATATCCTGTTTGGCTGCCCCGGATGGCTTCAGGGGCTTATACAGGCCGATGCTTTTATAAAAGCAGGCATGGCCAGCACCTGCCTGGTAATAGGTACAGAGACCCTATCGAGGGTAATAGACGTTTTTGACAGGGACAGCATGATATTTTCGGATGGAGCCGGTGCATTTATTGTTCAAAAGAAAGAGGTAAATGCAACTGGTGGTGGCTTTTTAGGGGCATGCACGCGATCAGACTGCACGGAAGAACTCAATTATATTTATTTCGATAAGTCATATGAACCGGAAATAGTGGGCAATACCAACTTTATAAAAATGCATGGGCGCAAGGTATATGAGTATGCCCTTAAGCAGGTACCTGCGGCTATGAAAGACTGTCTCGAAAAAAGTAGCGTTGATATAAAAGACCTGAAGAAAATTTTCATTCACCAGGCAAACGAAAAAATGGACGAGGCCATAGTAAAAGCGCTGTACCGGCTTTATGACATGGATGTTGCTGCTGAAAGCGTAATGCCTATGAGCATACACTGGCTGGGTAACAGTTCTGTGGCCACCATTCCAACTTTATATGACCTTGTACTTAAAGGGCAGGTAGAAGATCATGCATTGCATGCGGGCGATGTGATCTTATTTGCATCGGTAGGCGCCGGTATGAATATAAACGCGGCTTGTTACAAACTGGAGTAGCGATATTTTCTACCATTCAGGTTGTGTATGATGTTCACTTACAGAGATCGTTTTACCATCTAACGTTGTTTTATGAAGCGACAGGATCGCCTGCCGGGCTTCCGTATCAACCGGCATATCGATCATTGCGTTACATTTTGAGCGGCCATTAAATTTATCGCGTAATACCTCGGCAGACGTAACAATGCCGAAAGGAGAAAATAACCTTCGCAGCTCACGATCTCCGGTATTCAAACTAAGATTAAGTACCTGAATATGCATACTCGTTTTTTTATCAATTACTATAATATAAATAAATTCCGCGCAGCCAGTTAAAGACCGACAATTCACTTTTAATGTTTCCAGGTAACTGAGTTGATATAAGCTTTTCAATTCTACGCCCGTCGGTAACAGTCAATTTACCTAATGATTGGCCAAAGTAATTTATAATAAACAGCATCTGATAACCATTGGAACGGTCGAACATGCGCCGGTCGGGTTCATTGTTCTGAATGGAATGATTTAGCCCCATGGCCCAGTTATAATCACCATTATGTAAATGTTCTTTTAAAAAAGTCATTGGTAGTCATTTAAAGGAAAGTTTAAAATGAGAGATAGCACATTAACAGGCATGGATATTACCCATGCCTTATTTAAATAATGATGTTGTGCTTTTACTTAACCACCGTAACGTTTACAGCTACCAATCCCTTGGGACTTTGCTGTACGAAAAATGTTACTTTATCATTTTCCATCACAGGTGAAGAAAGGTCATTGACATGTACGAAAATTCGTTCACGGGTTTCGGCATCGTTGATAAAACCAAACCCTTTCTGTGTGTTGAAAAATGATACAATTCCTTTTCTTGGTTCTTCAATTGGGCGGTCTTCCTGTTTTGGTACGCTCACCTGCATATCTTCCTGGCGGAAGATCTTCTTTTTCTTCGGATCGGGAGGAGTATTGGTAAGATTTCCATTTTCGTCGAGATATGCCATCATATCTTCCAGGCTTTTGCTTTTTTCATTAGCCTTTCTTTCCTTTCTTTTCTCTATTTTATCCTGTTGCTTTTTTACGCGTTGTTTTTCACGCTCTCTTTTTGAAAAGGTCTCTTGAGATTTTCCCATATAAAATGTTTAATGACTCCTGCCGGGCAGGAAATATTGTTTAACACTATTTAACAAATCAAATCCAGTGCAAGTCGAAAGTTGTATATGACCTTGCCGTACTAAATGTTGTGAAGATTCAGAACAGGTGCAGGGAGGAAATAATATTCAAATATACTAATAATAATCGGGTTTACCGCTAAAAGAGTTTACCCCCCCGGTAAATCATCAATGAAGGCCTTATATATTGTAATAAAACCTACTACTCCTGTTCATAAAAACAAATTACCGGTTGCTGGCCTTTGCTAACTTCAGAACAGGTAAAGTAACCGGGTTGCTCTGTTGCAAAGCAGATAGCTTCCCCTTGCGGCTCTTTTGTTACCGGTGTTATTTGTTGAGGCGATCTTGCCAAAGCAGCTGCTATGGATTCTCCCCTCGCCCGTTTCCAGTACCAGTAAGTATGTTCGTTGCGCAGCATGATCTCGAGCCCATTAAATGAAATGTTACCACCTGTAACCAAATGAAATGGTAAGGTTATTACCGGTTCAAGAACCACTTTATGGCTGGTAGCCTGGGGAAATGAAGCTACATAAATATTGCACTTATTATCCTCTTTGGTGACTATATACAGATCGCGGGTAAGCGGATCAAGCAGAATAGCTTCTGCATTGTGGGGTTTATCAGGATATTGTATGGTAATGGTCTCCGCATGTTTTATTACTTTTCTAACCGGCATTGCTTCATTTTTAAGGTCAGGTTCGGGAAACCGGTAAATACGTTTTTTGCAATACCAGGCGTAATTGTCGCCAATATCGGCAACATATATGTAATTACGATCAGGTAACGGACCAGGCCCCACGGCAATATCTTCCCAATCGCGATTAAAAGTATTATTGATTATCAGCTTACCAAGATCTTCGCCGGTGGTATTGGTAAGATAAATGAAATTAGGATGACCGCTATCTTCATTTAAATACAATACATTTTTATTCTGCCGGCTGGCAGCCATACCGGAGATCTCATGTAATTGTTTTCGCTGTAATTTTATTATGTGGGGGCTGTTGCTAAACTCTGAATATTTAATGGAGATATCACGATCATGAACAATCCGAACAGGTGGCATGCATTGCGCCGTATGGCAATGCCTGCAGGGCAAACAGGAATGGATGCCAACAAGTAACAAGATATACAAAAAGACATGCTTTACATATTTCCAACAAGCTCTCATATAGCGCCCTGCTATTTTATTCCCTTACTAATTTAAAAACCTGTGCCAAATATAAATGGCACATTAATTTCTATAGGTTATCTTTAAGTTACATAGCATGAAGAACACATTATTAATTACTTATGAGAAAGATCACCGGCATTATCGATGAATACGGCTTCCCTGCCATTGAGGAAGTAACAATAATCAATCCCCTGAATAATGTTGGAATAAAAGTAAGTTCAATCATAGATACCGGTGCGGCCGG
Organism: Niastella sp. OAS944; assembly: GCA_024809215.1. GTDB lineage: Bacteria > Bacteroidota > Bacteroidia > Chitinophagales > Chitinophagaceae > Niastella. Next base: position 589,089 of record JANUBW010000002.1, read on the forward strand.
GCTTCATATAAAGACCGATATCATTACGCTGTTAGACTTAAAAAAAGTTGATGGTGCCGTTGCGGTACACCCAATACTTGGCCGGCAACCCATAGATATTTATGAAATAACAATTGAAATACAGGGATTAGATTTTGGGAAAACACCTGTAAGAACTATGTTAAATGAATTCCCTTATGACCTGATCATTGGATGTGGGTTTATAAAAGATGGAAAGATGGTGTATGATGGGGAGCGTAAGACAGTAGAAATTACGTTGAAGAATTTACCTTAAAGAGTCCAAAATAATTCTATTGTTAACCGGATTTATAGAATCAAACTCAACCAAAAAAGAATAACCACTACATATATCTCCCCTTTTTCCTTTATTAATTACCAATCCAAGTATTTTACTATTGTTCTTAAAGTTCATATTTGCTACAGGGATAAATATTTATTAAGACCTCACAATGAAAATCAAAAGCTCCCAGTCCTGGATTGTATGCTATCAATTATTTTACAATTACCACTTTTATTGTAGAATTTTCTCTTTCTTAGCCCATTTGTCGCTGTCCGTCTCAATGACCGATTCAGCCTCCTTCTCGTTAGTTAGCAATTTTACTGAAATATTAGTAACTCTTTTTAAACAACCTCACCTATAATTTTAAATAAGGAGCCGCCCGCTCATAATACATAGAATTACTTACCAAACAATCATTGGCAGCTTACCAGACTAACATTTAAAATAAATAAAATACAAAAGCGTTAGTGATACATTAAAAAATCCCTACAGTATGAAGAAACTGCTGCTTGGCATGTGTTTATTTATTTTTGCGGTAAGCTGCTCCAAGAAAACCGATTCAAATGAATCTAATTCAGGCTCCACTGACGTTTATCTGAAAGTTAAAATAGAAGGCGAAGAAACAAAATTTACCGGGCCAAGGATGCCCAATGAAAAAGGTTGTGCCATTATTTCTGACAATAACGGAGGATCCAGAATGGTAGCCTACGACGGTACCCAATATATAAATTTCTGGCTCTCTAAAGTTCCGCTCAACACTATTACAACTACCAGTTATACTTATACTCCTCGAAGCAGCTATATTGACTGGCAACTGAATGGCTATCAAATTATGGATGGCGCGGTTGTACTTACATTCAGTAAGATCACCAATGGAAAACATACGGGCACTTTTTCGGGCACCATTAATATGACGCATAATGGTACCACCAAAGCAACTGCAGTTTCTGGTGAGTTCAATAATTTAGAAATAGTGCAGTAAATTCTTTTGATCTCAATTTAATAACTTTTACATAGCATTATTCGATGCAGTACCTTATCTCGGGTTAATTTTATTATAATGCTGCTTTAAGTTCTAAAAGCTTAGCCAAAGCCTTTTCATAGGGAAAGTCTTCTTTGTTCAAAGAAGTTACCATTTCATAATTTCCAAACCTGAACTCAATTATATCAGGTTTTAACGCAATAAGATTTAATTCATTGCAATGAAAGCATTTTCCTATGAGCCAGGAATGATCAGGTATTCCATCTTCCTTTTGCATTATGTGTGTTTCAAGCTCTTTTCCACAATTGGTACAAGGTTGGCGAAGAGTTTCTATAATTTTTCTATCACTGCTAATTAGTGATAAAATATTTAAACCATACAACCATTCATCCAAACTCTTTCCCAAATCGATATTTATATTCTTTGCAAGCTCAAAAAACAAGTCGCATATAAGCTCTCTTTCCTCAGTATCATAATCATTTTTATTCAGCGACCTGAGTGAATCCTTTATTATTGCAACGAGGTGCTCAGCGGGAGCATTTAGATTAATAGCATCTATCAATTTAGTTGCACAAGAATTAAAATGTGAATTCAAATGAGCGCAAAGCTCTGAACCGGAAGGATTCAAACCTCTTTTGTCCCATACCTCTGCTGAAAACTTATCCCTATGCCTGAAACTTTCAATTTTTACGATGAGTTTATTTTTATCTGCCATCTATCAGTATTTCTTTTATTCCCTTAGAGACCTTTTCATGCATGATTCAAACACATTAACTGTTATTATCTTCGGATCGGTTAAAAGTATTGATTTTGCTCAATTCCAGGCCCTGCAAACTGCTTTGATACACTATCCGCTTTTAAACATTCAACACCATTTATACAATACCACCCTGTAAATTTATCTGTAATTCAAAATCATCCATCCAATCCTACAAATAAGGTAAAGCTACCGTTTGTAAGAAGCATTTTCTCACTGGAATTCGCTTTATAAAGAATGCAATTAAACGTTCCTTTGATGATAGCTGCGTTATTTCTGCTTTTATTCGCGGGGTTTTTATTCCCGATTGATGCTTCTTTGTATTCGGTAATCACAAAGCTGCTTCCTGGTTGGTCAACCATTTTCTGTATTTGATAATTACCTATGTCAGTCCACTTTGTAGTCGCCCAGGAGCTTCTATTCTCGTCTGAAAACTTTATTTCAACCCTATTGAATTTAGTTTGGTAACAATATAGCAAGGAGTCATATTTTTTTTCACCTGGACTCATTAGCATTTTAAAAGATTCATATGTCGCTGACCAGTTATTTAGCAAGTCTCCTTGAGCAGAACCGAGCAAAAGTGAATAGTTAGACTTCTGGGAAATTCTAAAAAATGCCCCACTGGCAATAAGATAATTATCCGGGCTGGTTTGGATCAAATTACTATTTCCGTAGTTGATACTGTCTTTGTTTATTAGCAAATCATATTTTTTGCCATCGAGGTCAAAATGAATTTGAAAAATCTCATTAAATGTATTAATTGGTTCGCCTTTGCTTTCTGTATCATTTTTTGAGCAAGTTGAAAAGAAAAATATTGAAACTATTAAAATTAAGTTACGCATTGAAGTTAAAATTAAATTATTTGCTTTCATTACTCCCTTATCGGTAAACGTGTTGCTCATGGGCTTTGGGCGACAGGTATTTACAAACGTCTGATAAGTGTATTCTTAAATGTTTTATTTTTCGAGGGCTGCAGGAATATTGGATGATCAACAGGAAGTGTACCAGGAAAAGTGCATCACATTATCGTATAACCTAATACATTGTACGAGGTGTAAAAGTATAAAAAAACATATTTAAAAACTCAAACCGGTATTAATTAATGTCATGTGGTTAACGCTGATGTACAGTTTTTTTGCTATTCATATAGCAATTTCACGACAGCAAAATCATCAGTAAATTGATTAACGAGGCAAAGGCCAAAATGTTTGATACTACTAAAACCATTAGCGATATTGCCACCGAATGATATACAAAGAACTTCAACCCCACGATCAGCTAACGGATTTTGTGAAAAGTTATTGGTGGTTTAATAACGCAACACCTAACCCACTTGACTTTACTATTTTGCCCGACGGTTGCTTTGATCTGCTTGTTCATTTTAGAAACAACAAGTTGATTGAAACTTCGCTCACAGGCATTTGGACAAAACAGGTGGATGTTTCTATTGAACCAAACACCCAGATCTTTGGAATACGCTTCAAACTTTTAGCTGTTGATCATATTTTTAAAAATAAAATTGCTGATATACTCAACAGTGAATCGCCGGTTGAAAACGGCTTTTGGCACATAAACAAAACTGATTTTTCTGATCTTAACAATGCTACAGAACACTTCGATAAAATAATGCTTTCAATATTGAGCAATAAGAACAGTATTGACCTCAAAAAGAAAAACCTGTTCAACCTTTTGCAACAAACAAATGGAGAACTCACCGTTCAGCAATATTCAAAACAAGTATTTTGGACAAGCCGGCAAATCAACAGGTATTTCAATGAACGGTTTGGTATTTCATTGAAGCAATATTGCAATATCTTAAAAGTTTTTGCTTCTTTTAAACACATAAAGAACGGTCAGCTTTATCCGGAATATAATTATTTTGACCGGTCACATTTTATTAAATCCGTAAAAAAACACACGGGCGTTAATCCGGAAGATCTATACGAAAATAAAAACGACCGATTTTTACAATTGACAACAACGGCTAAAAAGTAATTTTGTCCCACTAATTAAAGAAAAATGAAATTCAGCAACATTCGGTTACTGGTGAACGACTTTGATAAAGCTTTCACTTTTTACAATGATACGCTTGGCCTTGAATGTACCTGGGGCAAACCGGGTGAAAACTTTGCCAGCTTTAATATTGGTTTAGAATCCGGGCTGGCCATTTTCAAAGCGGAATTAATGGGTATGGCAATTGACAATTTTAATACTAAAAAGAAAGGTGAATTTCAGGACAGATCTGTGATCATAATAGAGGTTGAAGATGTGTCAGACACCTACGTAAAACTAAAAAGCAAGGGAATTAATTTTCTAACAGAACCCAAAGATATGCCGGCCTGGGGCATTCGTGTGGCACATTTCAGAGACACAGAAGAAAATTTATTGGAAATTTTTTCCGCTTTGCCAAAAGACCAATGGGCAGAACATTTGAAATAATAAAAGAGGTATGCTGTTATTCACCTCATTGGGTAACTAAAGCTGCATACATAGAATTTCTACCGTAAACAGATGGTCGTTCTCCTATTTTTTCGATGCTGGAAAAGCCTGCATCGCTAAATATTGCTTGTGCACGGGCAAATGAAACCGGATACGGTACCCATTCATTTCCTGCATCGGTATCATACTCGATAAGCACCATCACTCCAGTTCGATTGCGCAAATGGGTTTTAAGTTTTTGAATACATGCTACCTGGTCCTGTACGTAATGAAGGGAATTTGCCATAAGTATACCATCAAGGGTTGGTATTGGCAATTTATCGTTCACAAAATCTGCCTGGTGAAATATGATCGAAGAATTATGCCCGGTATTAGATCGCTTTTGTACATCAATCGCATGAATGACAGAACCCGGTATTAACAGAGATAAGAGGGCTTCTGAAAATAATCCCTTGCCAGCGCCCAGGTCGGCCCAGGTTTGTGGTGAGCTTTGCGGAACAATTCCTTTTTGGATCAACAATATTGCTTCAGTTAATTGCATGGTATCGGTTTGCGTGCTAAATATACGTTTGAAACATTTTACGCTTCCCTAAAATCAGGTGTTTTTCACGTATTCGATATTTCAAAAAAGAACTATCTTATCGCCCTTCACTATTATACTGTCCATAACGGTAATAGGCCCTGATTGGTAAGCAAAATGTTTTACAAAACAGTATTACCATGAATGATTCAAATGAAAAAGAATGGTCGCCGAATTATCCGGTACCGGAAGCAGAGCGGCAAGCATACAGAGACAGGATCACTGTAGAAATGCAGAAAATGGCAGAAAAGATACAGGAGGTTTCAGCACAACCCTTCGATGAAAAAGACATCTGGGCAACAGTAGGCAATATTCGTTATGGGCATCCCACTGCTCCGCTATTATTACGGTACAAAGCACTGATGTGGTTTCACATGAACCCGCCTGACCCGCGTGGCGAGCCAATGTGCTCAAGGGCCGCCCCATATACGGTTTATTTACGTAGAAAGGATATGAGTCAATTACTCGGTGAAAGCATGCGTACCCTTGACCGGATGCTGGCTATCATTCGCGAAGTTGCATTTATAAAAACATATCAGAAAATAACAGTGGAGCGTTTTTGTTATTTAAATGGCCTGCCCGAGGATAAAATACAGGAACAATTGCATGAATTATTCTTAAAAAGATGGGACAAACCTAAGTTCAAAAGCAAATAAGTTAACTGCCCGGCAAAATTGCCGGGCAGTTTGGTAAATTGTAGTTTACCCAATTTCAGTATTTGAAAGGTTTGTTCGGTGGAATAGGTAACGTATAACGAAGGTTTTCTCTTTACCAATAAGGTTTTGAACTTTCCCATTAAGTTTTTTGATGTTACCTATTGGTATTTTGACCTGTCCATTCAGGTTTTCAATTCAACCTGTCGGGTATTTAACCAGCCCTGTCAGGTATTTATATTTCCTTGTCGGATTATCACTTCTCCCTGTCAGATACTTAACTTTCCTCATTGGGTATTCACTTCTCCCTGCCGGGAATAGTGCTTTCCCATTCAGATCTCCCCTTTCCCCCATCGGGTGCTTCACCTGCCCGATTAGCTTTTTAACTTATCCTATCAGGTTTCCACTTTTACTTATCGGGTTTTATGAGAATCCCAACAGGTGATCGTGATTACCCGACCGGGCTGTCGTTATAACCTGACCGTCGGTCGCCTGCCCCTGACAGGAAAAGGTGTTTACCCCATGAGGAATAACCTTTACTTTTTTGGCAATACTCAACACCCAATTGGGAAAGGCATGTAACTAACCGTTTAATGCATATACCTGCCAGGGAAAGGTATAAACCTGATCAGCAAAAGCCTTTATATGATTGGCGAAGGGCATAAACTGATTAGCGAAGACCTTTACCCGATTGGCGAAGGCGTTATACCAACTTGCGGAAGCAGGAATTTGAAAAGAAAGGTCAAAACGCGAACTGATCAACACTCAAAGTGTCTTGTCTACGCGAGAAAAAGCATACCGCTAAAAGTTCAACTTTTAAGTAGTTCTACCTAGGAAATGTTGCCAAGTGTTGCCAAGTGTTGCCAAAATTTGGATTTCGCTTCTCCGCCACCGTATATTCGATTTAACAAAGACGCCTGAACGATGAGCTAAATTCACTGACACTAGTAAACGGAATCCAACGGTGAAAGAAGTAAGTCAAACAGGTCATTAAGATCCTTCCGTATTGGCCAATACGTATTCATTCCGAGCCTTTATTCACTAACGTTCAATAACACTTTGTGTTACTCACTTTAGCAGTTGTGCTAAAGCTATATTACCGGAACAAGGGTGATGTATCAGGCAAAGTATGTTCAAAAGTTAAGGTTCTGATAGGTAGCGTGTACTAAAAACAATTTTATAATTTTTTAAATCTATTGTATATGAAACTTAAAATTAAAAAATCGTACAAAAAACCCAGCGATACTTTTCTGCTGATGCTGGTTGGTCGCATTTTGGAAAACATGAAAAACAATGCATCGTTCCCCAATCCAACACCGACAATAGCCGAGGTGGAAAAGGGCCACACAGACTTCCAGTTAGCTTTAAATGTAGCCGGCAGAAAAGACCGCACCCTTTCTTCAGCTAAAAACGACAGAAAAGCTGAGCTCATAGGGATGCTTGTTAAATGGGATGACTTTGTAACAACAACCAGTAACGGTGATAAGACCATGCTGCTTAGCAGCGGGTTCGATATCGCCGGCATTGGTAACGCCTCGCAGGACCTGGGAACCATTGACCAACTGGACGTTGAAATAGGACCGCCGGGACAGGCCATTGCCCGCATAAAACGGGTAACCGGGGCCAAGGCTTATGTATTCCAATGTACGCCTGATCCGGTAACACCCAACAGCCAATGGATAAACGAAACCTCCAGCGATCGAGAAGCTGTTTTCACTAACCTTAATTCGATCGCTAAATACTGGTTCCGGGTAATTGCCATCGGCAAGGGTAAACAAAAGGTAATATCAATACTGGTTTCAAGGGTTATTCAATAAATAGTGTGTTATAGCACAAATTGTCCCGTAAAGGGATTGCCCGGTCCTCCGATTTATCGGGGGGCCGTTTTTTATGTACCTCCCTTCTTCACCTCTATCCCACTCTCCTCTTTAATTTCATCCTGCACCACCGGCGACGCTTTACGATACCGTGGCCAGGTAAACGGACTTCTTGGTGGCCGCTCATCACCAAACAAAACGCCCCATTGCTTCAGGTGGTTCGAGCGGTCGAAAATGATCTTCAGCACTGCAATGACCGGCAGCGAAAGAAACATTCCGGAAATTCCCGCAAGCGCCCCGCCGGCAATAACTGCCACAATGCTGGTAAGGGCATTAATGCGTACCTTTGAGCCAACGATCTTTGGCATAAGAATATTATTATCTAAAAATTGTACCGCCGCAATAGCGATCAACACCGTTAATATAGGCGATAAATGGTCAGACGAAGAAAGCGTTAACAATACGCCAATCACATTTCCAATAAGCGCTCCTATATAGGGAATAAGGTTAAGAAAGGCGAACAACACCCCAATCAGCAGCGCATGTTTAATACCAAATAACATTAATATACCTCCCAGCAAAATGGTAATGTAGGCAATTTGAATAAGCAGCCCCCCAAGATAACTTTTTATGATGCCCTGCATCTCCTTCACTGTTTCCTTCACGCGCTCATGCTCATGCTCTTTATACCACAGGAAAACAAAACGCAGCAGCAGGTTGCGGTAAAACAATAATAAAAAAATGTAAATGGGAACAAGGCCGAAAAATATAAGCAGCGCAGTAAGCGAAGAAAAGATACCGCCAACATATCCGCCGGCAAAATTCACCAGCTTCTCACTTTGCTGGTTGATCAGTTGTAACTGCCGCTCGGTAGAATAATTGGTTTTGCTGCTGATCCAGCTACTCAGTCGCTCCAGGTGCAGTGTCACATTGGCTTTTAACGTTGAAAAATCTTCAATCAGCCGGGTAATATTTGTAGAAATGAACCAAACCACCGCCGCCATACCGGCCAAAAGCACCACCAGTACAATTATGATGGCCACCATTTCGGGTAGCTTTTTCTTTGTAAGCCATTTAAATAATGGATACATCAGTATAGTAAGAAAGAATGCAAGCACGATGGGCGAAAGAATGTCGGCGGCAACAACTATGAACCAAAAGAACACCGCCAATCCAATGATCTCGATCGATCGCCTGACTGTTAAAGGAAGGGTTTGCACAGTTTTACGGATAATGCTATAATTCGCATGCCACAATTCGCACGGCATCTTTATTGCATCCTATAGCCCATACACATTTTCAACAAACTACATTTTACCCAAATAAACATTGAAATGAATAAATAATGATAAAATTTCCAGGCGCCGGGAACACCCCTGCCGACAACGACCGCAAAATTTGAAATGAATAAAGCCACATGAAACAGGTAACATTAATTTACAATCCTACAGCAGGGAACGAAGAACATAGCAGTAAAAAACTGGCAGCGCTGATCGAAAGTGCAGGCTTTGCCTGCAGGCTATATTCCACAAAGGAAGAAGGATGGCAACAATTCGACAGCGATACCGACCTAATTGCCATTGCCGGCGGCGACGGAACCGTAAGAAAAGTGATAAAGGAATTGTTGAATAAAAAGAAAAAATACCCAATTGGCCTGTTGCCACTGGGTACAGCCAATAACATAGCCAAAACTTTAGGGGTAAGCGGAAACATCAAACAGATCGTTCGATCGTGGAAAACCAGCACCATAAAGAAAGTAGATATTGGCACCCTGGTAAACTTTGCTGAGGCCAGTTTTTTCCTGGAAGGATTTGGCTTTGGCATTTTCCCATACCTGGTGAAAGAAATAAAAGACCGCGATATAAAATTCGACACACCTGAAGATGAACTGAAAGGCGCATTGAAGCTTTTACATAAAATACTTTTTTCCTATGAACCTCATAAGTGCCATTTGGAGATAGACGGCACCGACCACTCAGGAAACTTCTATATGGTAGAAGTGATGAACATGCGCTCTATTGGCCCCAACCTCATGCTGGCTCCTTATGCCGATCCGGGCGATGGCGAACTCGATGTGATCCTGATCCCTGAAGCGCATAAAGAAAAATTCGCCGACTACCTTTTGCAAAAGATGGTTGGCGGCGAAGAAGAATATCAGTTTCATACCCTGAAAGCCAAACAGGTAAAGATCTTTTATAACGGCAAACATTTGCATGCCGATGATAAAATGCTGAAGTTGAAAAAAGAAACTGAGATCTTAATTGAAATAACAGCCGGTAGTCTGGAATTTCTTATTGCCACCTAAAACACGTTTTAACGCATCTTATAAAAAGGTGGCAAAGGAATTGATACTACAATAGTATTAAAAACTAATTTATGAAAAACCTAGTTATTGCATTGATAGTTGTATTAGCAGCCTTTAGCGCCTGCGAGCCTCCTAAAAACACTACGGGCACTTCAGCCGACAGTACAGCCACCAACAATAATACCCGCGATACCAGTGCATCAATGCAACGTGATACCAGTGGAACTCAGCGAGATACCAGTGGAACTAAGCGTGATAGCAGCATGAATAAGTGATAGCGATTACAAATAACCCGATCAATTTCCGCTTAAGGCGCGTTCAACAATTTCCTGTTGCTCAGCGGCGTGTTGCTTAGCGAACCCGGTAGCAGTGCTGCTTGTTTCTTTACGTGCAATTACCCCGAGGTTCATTTCATTATTTCTGAACTTTCGGCACAGATATGGCCATGCTCCCATATTCTCCGGTTCTTCCTGTACCCAAATAAATTCCCTGGCCATTCTGTATTTATCTTTTATCTTTTGCATTTGGGCAAATGGCGTTGGGTAAAGTTGTTCAATGCGAACGAGAGCAATATCATTACGCTCCTCTTGTTGCTGTTTTTGAAGCAGATCATAATAGATCTTACCTGAGCAAAACAGTACGCGATTTACCTGCTCGCTGTTTGCGTTCGCGTCATCTATTAACTCCTGGAATTTTCCATTGGTAAATTCTTCCATCACAGATACACATAATGGATGACGTAAAAGGCTCTTGGGTGTAAGAACGATCAACGGCACTCTAAAATCGCGATGTAACTGCCTGCGTAATACATGGAAAAAATTGGCCGGTGTTGTACAGTTCACCACCTGTATATTATTATTGGCGCACATTTCCATAAACCGTTCAATTCGGGCCGACGTATGTTCAGGCCCCTGCCCTTCATACCCATGTGGCAGCAGCATCACAAGCCCATTGCCCAATTGCCATTTTGCTTCGGCACTGGTCACATATTGATCTACTATAACCTGCGCCGTGTTTAGAAAATCACCAAACTGCGCTTCCCATATTACCAATGCAGTTGGGTTGGCCAGGGCATAACCATATTCAAACCCCAATACGCCGTATTCAGATAGCAGGGAATTATAAATTTCGAACCTGGCAGGTGTGCCCAATGCATTCAGGGGCACATATTCTTCATCTGAATCTATTGCCGTAATCACCGCATGCCGATGTGAAAAGGTACCCCGCTTTACATCCTCACCGCTAAGCCGTACGGAATGGTTTTCTTTTAACAGCGATCCATATGCCAATTGTTCGCCCATGGCCCAATCAAACACCCTGGTTTCATTTACCAGCTTTTTGCGGTCGGCAAACAACTTCTCCACTTTTTTCAAAAAGGCTATATCGGGTGGTAAGGAGGTGATACTGTTTCCGATATCAACAAGCATTTCTTCCGATATAGCCGTATTGGGCGATTCATTGAAATCTTTTTCATTGGCGTTGCTACTGCCTGTTGTAATTCGTTCTTCTTCTTTTGCCTCATCTAAAAACACCTGCAGCTCTGCCCTGAATGATCTGTCAAGTTCAGCAGCATTATCAGCATTAATGCTTTTTTCAGCTACCAGTTTTCGAACATATATTTCCCTTGTACCCGGGTGGCTTTCTATAGCTTTATATAAAAGCGGCTGGGTGAATTTTGGTTCGTCGCCTTCGTTATGTCCATATTTTCTGTAAGCCAGCATGTCGATAAAAACATCTTCCTTAAACACCTGGCGATATTCAATAGCTAATTGAATGATATAAGCCAGCGCTTCTACGTTGGCCCCATTTACATGAAACACCGGCGCCAATACTACTTTTGCAAGATCGGTACAATAGGTACTTGAACGGGCATCTTTATAGTCTGTTGTAAAGCCTACCTGGTTATTGATCACCAGGTGAATGGTGCCACCGGTACTATACCCGGCAAGTTTTTCCATTTGCAATACTTCATAAACAATACCCTGTCCGGCAATGGAAGCATCACCATGCAAAAGCACCGGAACGATCTTCGACTGATCGCCGCCGTATTTATGATCGATCCTGGAACGCGTTATACCTTCTACCACGGCATCAACAGCTTCTAAGTGGGATGGATTAGGACATACACTCAGCTGCACTTTTTTTCCATAGTACGTAGTAATGTCATTAGCATAACCTAAATGATATTTTACATCACCGCTATAGTTACCGTGCGCGTATTTGTATTCTGCACCAATAGCCTGGCAATAGATTTGCTCAAGATGGTCAATAATATTCCTCAACGATGTTTTACCTAAACCCACTTCTGCACCGGAACTAAACACAGCCTCAAGATCGGCTTCACTCAATCCAAACAGGGTCAATTCTTTTCCGGGTAATGCTTACGGCGTTCCCGTACTGGGTTTGTTTTTGCAAACAGATGCCCCCGGGTACGATAGGCATCGATCAAATTGAGCACATTTATTTCTTTAATAACAGCTGCAAATACTTCAACAGAGGAAGCCTGCTTCATAGTAGTATATAAAGGTTCGCCATGAGAACCAAAATCAAAACCTTCAAAGAATTTTTGCCAGCCAAATTCTACAGAACCGGGATCATGCTGATACGCTTCGTAAAGAGAGTTGATGTAAGAGGCTGTCCCGTTATTAAGATATGTTAAACGGTCCATAATTGTTTCTAATTTTAAAATATTAGACCAAACAAAGGTAGAGCTCCTTTAAATCATTCATTTGTTTAAACCAGCCAATTATGTAAGGGTTCGCGCCAACCCTGTTAGTTATTTAAAAACTTTTCTACATTCGCGTCATGACAGAAAGAAAGGCAACATTGCATTCGGGACTTATTCTATTGATGGCAGTTTCGGCAGGTATAATCGTCGCTAATATTTATTACAACCATCCTATTCTTAACGAAATAGGTTTATCATTAAACGCCACTGAAAATGAAGCTGGTAAAATAGCCGTACTTACCCAATTGGGTTATGGACTGGGCATGTTCTTCCTGCTGCCACTTGGTGATAAGTTGAACAGAAAGACCCTGATCCTTTTTTTAACAGGCGCCCTTATATTGGCATTGATAGGTTTTGCGTTTGCTACTACGCTGCTACAGGTATATATTTTTAGCCTTTTGATAGGTTTATGCTCAACACCCGCACAGATCATTTTACCAATGGCCGCCACCATGAACAGCGCCAACCGTGGAAAAACGGTGGGTGTGGTGTTTAGCGGCATACTGGCAGGCATTTTAGGAGCCCGGGTACTGAGTGGATTAATAACCGGCTGGTTTGGCTGGCGATCGGTATATTTTGTTTCTGCAGGAATGGTACTTACCATTTTTGTTTTGCAAAGAATATATCTTCCCGAGGTGGCGCCAAAATTCAAAGGCAATTACCTAAAATTATTAAAGTCAACTTTATTACTGATCAAAGAATACAGCGTGCTTCGGCAGGCCGCCCTGCTTGGTTCTTTCACGTTTGGTATTTTCAGCTCTTTTTGGACCACGCTTACTTTTCACCTGAGTACTGCTCCGCTTAATTATACGCCAGGTACCATTGGCTTGTTTGGCCTGATTGCCATTGGCGGTGCATTGGTAGCGCCTTATTTTGGTAAACTGGCCGATAAAGGAAACAGTTACAAATCGTTGCTGACAACAGTTGGTTTTATTATTGGAAGTGTGGTATTGCTTAAATTATTCCCGCTTTCGATGCCGGTTTTAATAATAAGCATTTTCTTTTTAGACATTGGCGTACAGGCCACCCAGGTTACCAATTTTACCCGTATTTACAGTCTTCATGAACACGCACACAGCAGGCTGAATACCATCTATATGACCACTTATTTTATTGGCGGTGCCATAGGCACTTACTTCGGCCTGCTTTCGTGGAAAATTGGCAAATGGAATGTATCAACCTGGCAAATGTTATTATGGGGCGCCTTTGCACTCACTGTTGTAATTGTTTCAGAAAAAATAAACGCCAGGCGAATAAAAAGTGTGGACGCAAAAGAAAAAACGGCTGCATAATATATAGGCCATGTTGTAAATTTATATCCATGAAGGACCTGAAAACATTTTCGCTTTCACGGTACAGCCGGCTTTTTTCTGTTCCTGACAATAACAAGGAATACCTTTTGGTAACATCTGCCGGGCACCCCTATCACGATGAGCCATACAGGGCGGAATGTTATGCGATCGTTTATATAAAAGAAGGCGGCGTAAGGTTGAATGCAGGGCTTTCCTCCTTTGATGTAGATGCGCCCTCGATCATTACGCTGGGCCCGTCTGTTATCAGGTACTTCACCAAATGCAGCGATCTGTTAAAAATGGATGTTATATTTTTTAAGAACACATTTTTAATGGAGCGGCACGCCGACCTCTTCTTTCTTTTTAAATACGACTTCTTTGAAAACAGCGATCTGCATGTTTTACCTCTGAAAGGTGCTTACCATAATAAATTCAAAAAGCTTTATGAGCTCATACAACTTACACAGGGAACAGGCAGTTACCACGAGGCGGAGCTCGTTCGCAACTACATCTTCGCACTGGTGTATGAGATAGACGCTTATTATCGCCAACATATACCTCAGGCGCCCACATCAAACAGCCATCCTTTGTTCTTAAAATTCAGGCAATTGCTGCGAAGTAATTATAAGCGCGAACATAAACTCGATTTTTATGCCGGCCAGCTTCATCTAACACCCAAATCACTTTCAGCAGCCATTAAAAAACAAACCGGCAGATCTGCCGGCCAGTGGATCGACGATACCATAATATTAGAAGCAAAAGTTTTACTGCAAAACAAAACGCTTACCGTATCACAGATCAGCAATATGCTGAATTTTTCTGACCAATCAGTATTCGGGAAATTCTTTCGGGCAAATACAGGCATGTCGCCCATTGAATATCGGAAAAAGGTAGACTAAGCCATTTCGACGAACATTGAGGCAATACGGCCTATTTTCAGGTGTCTTTTATGGGGAATTTTGTCTAATCAAAACTTTAAAACAGTTGAGATATGACAAAATCAAAAATGAACAACGAAGACCCCGCTGATATAATTACAGGCTTATGGGTCATCGTTATATCGGTACTGGCTTTACTGTTAAGCCCGGTACTTGCAAGCGCGCAGAACAACTACAAACTTACGCTCACCGAAGCGGTACAATTTGCCAAACAGCAAAACAAATGGGTGCAGGCCGCCGGCATAGAAGAAAACGCTGCCGGTGAGGATCGGAAAGATGCCACTGAAATTCCTGCTATATTGGCAAAGGCCTTTTATATAGCGCGCACCGGTAGACCCGGCCCTGTATTGATTGAGATCAGGCTTAAATAGGAAACGCATGAATTGCAATGCGTCTATCTCAATAATTGGGATAGATGCATTCAATTCTTATAAAAAAGATTTTATGAAAGAAATGGCTTCCCTTCAGGAAATTGAATTACACCCCCATTCAATATTTGTTATGCATGAAAAATGCGAAAAGTATATCGCCTTTCACAAACATTCAAAAAATCAATTAACGTATGTTGAAGGCGGACTGGGTTATTTAAGATTGCGGGAAAAATTATTTGTAATACCGGCCCGCCATTATTTCTGGATCCCGGCCGGGGTTGAACATACAATAACGATCGGTAACCCGGCTACGGTGTGCCGCACATTATTTTTTCATACCCTCGATGATGCAAAAAATGAATTCTTTACCCGGGTGGGCATCTACCCTATCAATGATCTTCTATTTCAAATGATCAAATTCAGCGGGCAATGGAATACGCATATACTTCCCGGCGGGGAGCCCTATATGTTCTTACAAAGTATTAAGAACATACTACCGCAAATAAGCAGTCAAATACTTCCCGTTGCCCTTCCTTCTACAGAAAATAAAAGAATGCTGAGTATATTGGCATTTATAGAAGAGAACCTTTCAGAAAGCCATAGTTTGCAAAGCATAGGTTTGCGGTTTGCGATCAGCGAAAGAAGCCTCTCGAGGTTCTTTCAGTCAACACTGCATATTTCTTTTCTTCAGTACCTGAAACTGCTGCGCATGTCAAAAGCATTTCAGCTTATAGTTGAAAATGAGCATTCACTGGCACATGTAGCATTTTTATGTGGCTACCAAAGTTTATCATCGTTTAGTAATACATTCTACCAGGTTACCCAAACCCGGCCATCAGAGTTACTGGCATCGATGCACAACTGAGCCATAATAGATTACTGTTGAATGGCGCTATACAATTCCTGGTAATGTTCAACAAGCTCGTTGAGGGTGAATCCCCTGTTTAAACCACTCGGGTTTGGCAATACCCAAACTTTTAATCCAAAGAGAGGTTCGGGTTGATTCCCCCATGCGATCTGCTTTTTTCCTGTAAACGCTTTATAGGCCGGTTTACCGAGAAACGCAATATACCCGGGTTTAAAATGCAACATTTTGGTTTTAAAGGCATCGATGGAATTATCAAATTCTTCTTTTAAAAGCTCGTCGGCACGCACTGTTGCCCTTGCCACTGCCGTGGTGAGCCCATAACCATACTTAAGGATCGTTGCATCACGAACAGGTTCAATTTGATGGGGCGTAAAACCAGCCAGGTGCAAAACTTTCCAGAATCGATTGCTTCGCCTGCTAAAGTGATGACCGTCCAAAGCCGATTTCAAGCCGGGATTTATACCGCAAAAAACGACTTTTAGCTGTTTGGCTATGAGATCGGGTAACGTTGGGAGCATTCACAAAACTAACACAGCCTTTGTAAAAAAGTTGTATGAATACAGCCAAAGTCTGGTTGAATGCAGCCATTATAAAAAAAGCCCGCAAATACATTGATGTATGTATTTGCGGGCTGTTACTTACTCCTCGTTATACATTACCGCAAATTCTTTTGCAAAATCAGCCAGCTTTACTTCACCTAAAACCGGCTTGTTGCGGTAGTAGTCTTCGTACAAAGCACCTGTGCCCATACTTGCCTGAAATTCCACAAATCCCTTTGCTATCTGTTCATTAAAACCAATACCCAGCCAGTTGCTTAATAACTGCTCATCAGAGACCACCTGCCATTGCAGATCGGGTTTACCAATAACTGCGCCTAACGCTTTTGCAACTTCATTAGGCGATACTTCATCGCTGGCCACATACCTGGTTGTACGGCCTTCAAACGGCGTGTTAATGGCTTCAGCCACAACCTTTGCAATATCCAATGGCGAAACCCAGGGTTCCTTTTGATCGCCGCCATAATTTGAAACAATGGCGCCCTTGTATTTGATGGATTTTACAAAGGAGCGCATGTTTGTATAAAAACCTACCGGGCGTATGAATTTTATCGTTACATCGGCCGGTAATTCGTTCAGAATGGCCTCTACATTACGATGGAAAATGAGTATGCCTGTGCCTACGTTCGTATGTGCACCAACACTGCTCAGGTGTACCACTTTCTTTACGCCCGATTGCATTACGGCCTTTTTGTAGTTATACCCTATCTGGTTGATAGATGCAACGAAGTCTATGTCTTTGTCGAAGAACCCGCCGGCTGCTTCCAGTGTTTCCATCAGGTATATAACCTCTGCACCCCGAAAAGTAGTTGCCAGAAAACCCGCATCGAACATACTGCCAATGGCTGCTTTTGCCCCAAGCGCTTCAATAGCTGTTTTTCTTTCTGTATTACTACTAATAACGGTTACTGCATGACCTTCCTTTACCAACTCCTTTGTAAGCGGCAATCCTATGTTGCCGAGAGAGCCTGTTAAAACAATTTTCATTTGTATTTTATTGGTTTAATTATTTGTGTTGTTTAAAGAGCAATATGATCACGGCAAGCAAACAGCTGATGGCGCCGAAGATATAAATGGCCTGATAGCTGAACCAGCCTGCAATAAGCCCGGCAACAGGGCCGGCTATGCCCAATGCAAGATCAAAGAAGGCAGCATAGGCGCCCAATGCTGTGCCTCTCATTTGCGGCGGCACTTTTTTAATAGCCAGTACACCGAGAGAAGGGAATACCAGCGAAAAGCCTGTTCCTGTTAATGTACAACCTGCAATAGCTAACCAGTTGGTGGTAGAAAAACCTATACACAACTGACCGGCAACTTCGATGATGATGGATACTATGGCAACCTTAAAGCCACCAAACCTATCGGGGTAAGCAGAGAAAAATACCCTGGTAAGAATGTACGAACCGCCAAAACAAATAAAACCAAGGGATGCGCCATCCCATTGCTTTTTTGTGAACAGCAGTGAAATAAATGAGGCAATGCAGGCAAAAGCTATGGAAGAGAATGCTAACGCCAACCCTTGTATACTTACCTTACCAATCACCTTGTAAAAGGGTGTTCTTACATGTATTCCATCTACTTTTACTACAGGCAATTCCCTGGTTGAGAACCAGCTTACCAGCGATAGTAATGGAATGGTAGCAAAAGCCAGTACCGTTCCAAACTGCACAAGCCACAAACTGAAAGGGGCGCCAATAGCAATGCCGGCATACATGGCAATACCATTCCAGGTCATCACCTTGCCTGAGTTGTGTTGGCCTACAAGCCCTATGCCCCATGTAAGCGCGCCTGTTGCCAACATGCTTTCGGCAATGCCATGTATTATTCTGGAAAGGGCCAACAGGCATAAAGACAGTACCGGCAACGCCGTTGCCATGCCTGCAAGTAAGTAGAAAATGCCTGCAACCAGTACCAGCATCACGCCCCGCTGTGTGCTGGTTTTAGAACCTAAAGTATCGGTGATCTTTCCGCTATAAGCCCGGGTGAGTAACGTGGCCAGCGCCTGTATTCCCAGTATAACCCCAACAGTGAGGTCGCCAAACCCCAGCACCTGTTTTATAAACTTGGGTAATACACCCAGGCTAACACCAATGGTGAGGTATACTGCCAGTACTGTTATTACAATAGGCGTCAGTAACCTTTTGATCGAAATTGTTTCTGCCATAATTCGCTTCGTATAATTGAATGTTTACGAAGGCAAAATTATACAGGCGGCATGCTTTAGCTGTGATCTATAGCAGGGTTGCTGTTGGACAGATCATGGTTTTTTACCCTGAACTCCGAAGCGGTCATGTGTACGTTCTTTTTAAAGAAGCGGGAGAAATAAGTGTGGTCTTCATACCCAAGTTCAAAGGCTATCTGCTTTACATCCAGTTGGGTGTAGTATAATAATCGTTTAGCTTCTAAGAGTATCGTTTGTTGGATCCAGTAACTTACCGGAAATCCCGTGATCTGTTTAACGATCTCGTTTAAATACAACGGCGAAATATTCAGCTGCGACGCATATTCTTTTACCTGCTTCAATTCTTTGTACCGGGTTTGTACCAGTTGTTTAAACTGGTATACGGTTTGGTATTTTTGTCCGCTCATCAGTTTTTCAGCAGCATGGTCCTGAATTAAAGCTCCGGTAAGAAAACCCAGTAATGAATCTGTAAGTGATCGTGCGATCTGGTCCTGAAAAAACTCTTTTCTTTCAAGTAATGTTTCAATGACAGGAATAATCGAAAACGCAGGATTATCTGTTTTTATCTGGAACACCTGGCCGGCGTTGAGATAGTTATTAAGCACCCTGGTGTATTTCTCTGTTACAAGCAGCGGATCAATAAATATAAACCAGCCGGTACAATCGCTGAATTGAAGATAGCGATGCACCTGCCCCGGAGCTACATACAGAACGCTGGGGCCCAACATAGTAACCTGTTTAAAATCCAACTCCCATAGAAAATTTCCTTTCGATTGTACTACGAACATATAATGGTCATCGCGATGCGGCCGCTGAATATTATCCTTCATGTCACTAAAGGGAGATATATCAATGCCGGTAGCCGTCAGTTCATCTGTATGTATTTCTATATGAGGTTGTTTCATATTCCCCTGAAAGATAGGGTAAAATTAAACCTATTTACACTTTCATTGTTATTCAATAAATTCGTTTCTATTAAAGAATTTCCCATGGTAACAGAATGCATTGGCGATGGCGTGGCCCTTAATGGTAAAAACTATCCCTGTACGGTAAGTCTTACCATGGACCTGGTTGGCGGTAAATGGAAAGCCGTGATCTTATACCATCTGCGGCACGGTGAAAAGCGGTTTAGTGAATTATGCCGCGATATGAGCGCTGTGACCGAAATGACGCTTAGTAAACAACTTAAACAGTTGGAGGCTGATGGCATAATATCAAAAAAGATCTTCGGAAAGAAACCTCCGGTTAAAGCAGTTTATGATCTCACCGATTTTGGGCGGTCGTTTATTCCGGTGCTGAATGCCATTACCGAATGGGGCAATCAGGTTGCCATAAACAAAGGATCGTTTATCAATAGTACTATATAATCAATTTCTCCTGTAGTAAGGCTATCCAAATGGATAGCTATTGTAATTCCCTTCAACAGTAAATAGCTTCGCACCTGTATTAAATACAGGAAGCATGATGCATTTAAAAGAAAAACCACTCATTACTGTTGTTGGTGTTTTGGGTAAGCAAGGGCGCAGTGCGGCCCACACGTTATTACAAAGCGGGCGTTACCGGGTACGCGGTATAACCCGTCGTATTGACTCGCCGGAGGCGCTTAGACTGGCCGCACAAGGGGCCGAACTGGTAAGTATACCACTTGACCTGGGTTATAAAAAAGATTATGTAAAAGCATTCCGCGGATCGGACGGTGTTTTCATGATGACACCAGGTATTATACCACCGGCCAATCACGAAACGGAGTTGGGTAAACAACTGGCAGACGCAGCGGTTGAAGCAGGCGTACCGCATATTATCTTTAGCAGTTTGGAAAATGTAGATAAAATTTCGCAAGGCAATATGTTTGCGCCCCATTTTACCGATAAGGCAACCATTGAAGAATATATTCGAACGCTACCCGTTACCAGTTCGTTTATTTACCTGGCGTATTTTTATACCAACCTGTTTGAATTTTATCCGCCTTACCAGAAGGGAGATACGCTTATACTTCCCATCTATTTACCAATTGATTTCCCGGCACCATTTGTTGATCCTACTACCGCCACAGGCCCTGCTGTTTTAGAGATCTTTTCAAACCCGGCTCAATATGCCGGTAAATCATTGCCGGTGATCGGTGATATTATTACGCCCCGGGAAATGGTAGAAACCTTTACGCGGGTTACGGGTATAAAGGCTGCATACAGTTCAGCTTTCACCCCGGAAGAACTGCTTCATCATTTCCCGCATTTTGGTTCAAATGAAATGTTGGTGCGTGAGATCGCAGGCATGGTAGCATATACAGTTGAACATGGTTATTTCAAAAAAGACCGCGATCTGTTGTGGAGCCGGCAAATAAACCCAAACAGCTTCAGTTGGGAACAATTTCTGCGAACCATCAATTACCCCCATTTTTCACCAAGCACAAAAGAAACCATGTAATACACATCATCGGGCAAAACAGGCTTGCTCATAAAATGCGCAGCCCCCAGCTTTTTTAACCTTGCAGATTCCTTTTCATCCCTCGACGTTGTGTAAATGATCACCGGAATAGAAGCGATCCGGGGATCTTTTTTTATTTCTATCAAACATTGCTCTCCGCTGAGGCCCGGCATTCTCAAGTCGAGAAAAATGAATTCAGGCAAAGCATTGGCAGTATTATTTAAATATAGGAGTGCTTCACGGGCATTAGCCGCAGCAACATACTTTATGGTATCATCATATTCTGCGGTTGCCTCAAAGAACAACTTCCTGTCATCCTCATCATCATCGATTAGCAATATAGTCATAGTCTTTCATTTGAAGTAAGTGAAAAAAGAACCTTTATCCCTTAGGAAGAAGAACATGAAACTCCGTTCCTACCCCTTCTTTTGAACGTATATAAATTTCCCCTTTATGATTTAACACAATCTTTTTACATAAAGCCAGTCCGATACCGGTACCTTCAAAACGTTCCCTTGCATTCAATCGCTGGAATATCTGAAAGACCTGTTCCATAAACGCTTTATCGATCCCAATCCCGTTGTCAGAAAAAATAATATCATAATAAGATAAGGCCTTATCGAGTGATGGATGCGTTTGCACTTCGGCATTAGTGAGCATTCTACAGGAGATATGGATCACCGGCGCTACATCCGGCCTGGAAAATTTAATGGCATTCCCGAGCAGGTTGAAAAAAAGCTGGTTCATTTGCAGTGGCACCGCTTTAATAACAGGCAGCTCATCCTGTGTTATAACGGCTTTTTTCTGTTCTATCAGCATATCAAAATCGTTCCTTACGTTTTGCAGAATAACGTTCAGGTTCACCTGTTCAAAAACATTAGCATCCAATACCTTTGAAAAATTAAGCACATCACTGATCATTCCCGACATCCGCTGTGCCGACAGGCTGATCTTATTTATCAGTTCCCTGGCCTCACCGGTTATATCTTTTCTATATCGTTCATTAAGCAGTGCCGAGAAAGTCTGGATCTTTCGCAAAGGTTCCTGTAAATCATGGGAGGCAATTGTTGCAAACTGTTCCAGGCTGTCATTTGACTGTTTAAGCAAGTTATTGGCTTCTTTAAGCGAAAGAGTGCGTTCATCTACTTTAGTTTCGAGTTCCCGCGAAAAATTGATCAGATCATTTTCCCGGTTCCTGCTATCTGTGATATCCTCAAAAGCCAGTAATATCAATAATTCGGCATCATCTTTTTTGGCAATGCGGCAGGCATTTAACAACAAGGTCCTTTCTCCAATATCTTCAAATTTTTGTTTGATCTCCACATCGGTAATACGGCCATCCGTCAACAAACTATTTTCCAGTGCCGACCTAAACGCAGGAATATCCCATAATCGATTCTTCAGTTGATAAAAAGGTCTGCCTTCCGTTTCTTCTTCCGATGTTTTGAACTTTTTATAATATGACTGGTTAGCCGTTCTTACTTTCATGTCCTTATCCAGCACAATAAGCGGCTCCCGGATAGTTGCTATTATGGATTCGGCATACAAACGGGCAATATTCAATTGTTCATTCCGGTCTAACAATTCCTGGTTCAGGGTAGTTAGCTCTTCATTAGTGCTTTGGATCTCTTCCTTCGATGTTTCCAGCTCTTCATTCAGGCTTTGCAGCTCTTCACTACCCGACAACAGCTCCTCGTTTGCGCTTTGCAGTTCCTCATTAACCGCTTCCTGGTCTTCCGTAACGCTTCTGATATCTTCGCGCAACTGGGCCATTTCCTTTTCTAATTGACTATTCCGTTCGCTTTCTGCCATCCCTTTCAACATGGCTTCCCGCGTTGCCTCGTCAGGTTCTT
Organism: Niastella sp. OAS944; assembly: GCA_024809215.1. Taxonomy (GTDB): domain Bacteria; phylum Bacteroidota; class Bacteroidia; order Chitinophagales; family Chitinophagaceae; genus Niastella. The sequence continues at coordinate 612,115 of JANUBW010000002.1, forward strand.
CGCCCGGCATCCTAAGCCGCTCATCCCAAAAAAGGACCAGGTAATAGCGCTCTATCGTATTCAATAATGGAATAACTTCGAGGGCCACCAACTGTTGTTTCTCTGGTGACACAAGAGGAATTCCTTTTTTAACCACCGGTTGATTGTCGGTTTTTGCTTTATGTAAAGCATTCCGCAGTTCAAAGGACAGTCCCGGCTTAACCATTTTCAACACATTCAGACTGGGTTTTCCGGGCGGTGGTTCTAACCAGGCGCCGGTAGAACCCCTGAACTGAACAATATCCATTTCTTCATTCACCACAACCCCTGAAGGTGAAAACCTTTGAATGACCGCCTCATCGGCGCTCCGCTGAAAATCATCGCGGCCCGGTTCCTTTTTACCATTGCTGCCATTGCCTTTTGGTATATTTTCCGTTTTACCGGAAACAAGATGTAAAAACTTTCCGGGAACGCTTTTTCTTGTATATATTTTTTCACTTTTACCATAGGTTGCGAACAGCTCCGACGCGGGCGCTGTAGTTTCAGAATTACCCAGTAACAAATAACCGTTCTCATTCAACGCATAATGAAAAGTGGTCAGCGCCTTTTTTTGTAGAAATGTTTCCATATAGATCAGCACATTCCGGCAGCTGATCAGGCTCATTTTGGCAAATGGCGGATCTTTCAAAAAATTGTGACAGGCAAACACACACAGATCCCTGACGGTCTTATTGATATGATAACCGCCATTGACCCTGGTAAAATATTTTTCCAACAGGTAAGCGTTCAACCCGCCCATATCTTTTTTAGCGTATATGCCAATACGAGCCTTTGCGATTGACCTTTCAGAAATATCCGTTGCAAAGATCTGGATCTTATAGTCTGCAATCCTTTCTTCTAAATATTCACTCAGGCTTATGGCCATTGAATAAGGCTCTTCTCCCGTAGAACAACCTGCGATCCAGAAGCGTATGGGATTGGCGTCGTCTTTACCCTTTAATACGTTCGGAAACACGGTTTCGCTTAGTGCTGTAAAAGTTTTGGGGTCGCGGAAGAAACCCGTCACCGGTATCAGCAGATCCTGATAAAGGAGGTCCTGTTCTGCAATATTTTCCCTGAAAAAGGTGAGGTAATCAGTGATACTATCAATTTTATTTAAACCCATTCTGCGCATGATGCGCCTGCGAATGGTAGTTTGTTTGTAATAGGTAAAATCATTCCCTTTTCGCACACGCAGCAATGCAATTAATTGACGAAAAGCGTCTTCCCTGGCCGTTTTAATGTCCTCTTTCTCTCCTTCCATACTTATTCTGAAGATCTCAGATATTCTGGCCAGTTGCAATGGGATCTCTTCGGGTGAAAGGATAAAATCAACAGCGTCGGCATCGATGGCGCTCTGCGGCATACCGGAGTAAGCGGCAGACTGCGGTTCCTGTGCAAAAGTAAAACCACCATATTCTTTGATCGCCTTCAATCCCTGGGTACCATCGCTTGCAGTCCCCGATAAAACAACGCCGATGGCATGGCTTTGATGAACCACGGCCAGAGAGGTAAAAAAAAGATCGATGGGCATGTTCTTCTCACCTTTCGGCGCCCGGGGGCTTAACTCAAGTCGGCCATCATTTGCCGTGAGCAATTTATTCGAAGGGATCACATAAACCCGGTTTGGTTCAACCCGTACATTATTGGTAATTTCCTGTACAGGTATAGATGTTACCTTTTGCAGTATTTCTACCAGCATGCTATCATGCGAGGGCTCCAGGTGTTGTACCAAAATGTAAGCCACTCCTGCATTTTCCGGAATGGCCTTTATCAGCCTCTTAAAAGCATCGAGGCCCCCTGCTGAGGCCCCCACACCAACTACCGGAAAAAGGTTATCAGAGCGTTCCTTGCCCTTATCTTTATTGTGCAGTTCAGACATGATATAATATTTGCTGAAAATTATGATCAGCAAACTCTTACAAGGTACGTTTATTCATACAATGATCACAAATTGCCTTCCTTCTCTTTATTTTGAAGATATGCATATGCATTATGCGACAGGGCGGAACCCGGCAGCCATTGCCACCAGATACCGAGATCTGCTTTAATAATATTAAAATAGAACTCGGGCAATTGCTGTGACTCCCCTTCAAAGTATTTTCTAAAGTTGCGGTCCTGTATAAGGTTTTGCCTTACCTGCCGGTAGAACTTTAACCTGCCCCATCCTTCTGAAGAAATGGCACGCATAATATTCATCCACCTGGCATTAAAACCTTGTGTATTTATAAAACGGCGATAAATTGCCTTTAAGGAAAATGCATATTCGGTAAGGTCTATCACCTTGCCGTAAAAATCGACCCAATCATAATTTTTAGGTTTCACATTCATGGCCAGGTGATTGTTTAAAAAATGAAAAGGAAAAGGAAGTACCCGCTTTGTTTTCTGGTATTCCAAATTTAACGGCGCCGCCTCACCGAAAGCAGTAAGCAGCGAAAATCCCGGAAAAGCGTTTGGTGAATGATCTATAAAGCGTTTGGTAAGTTCAAAAGGTTCGGCCCCGGCATCACTGTCGAGCCCCAGCACAAAGTTGGTTTGCACATATGGCACATAACGAAAAATAGTATTGATATGTTCCGAGATCTGCTTCACTTTATCAATACCGGTAATATGCGATGACCGTGATTTGTTACCCAGCTCATACCACGATTCAACACCAGGCAACAGGGCGGTAAATCCATTTTCCTTTAACTTGTTCAGATGAGCTTCTGTAAGCACCGAAAGGCTGCTTTCCGCCACAAAACGAAAACTTTTTGGTGGTGCAGCTGCAGCAATGGCATCCATACTTTCTTCGAACCGTATTCCAAAATTCGGGTCATGCCAGCCTATCCATGGCTGTTTAAACTTAGTAAGCAAAAATTTAAGATCAGAACTTATGGTTTTATTATCCAATGCCTGGTAACTTACCGTTGAATCAATGCAAAACGGGCAGGTATAAGGGCAGCCCACACTTCCCAGTATAGGCACAATTTTTATAAAAGGGGCTTTCTTTAAAGTAGGTTCAATAAATTTCCATCGTTCCTGTATACCACATAAATCGGCCGGTTGTTTACCGGCACATATTTTTTTTCCTACAGGGCGCTGGGGTACACAATTATTTAATAGATCGGTTATTATTCCCCGGTTGGTAAACCCCAGCACATAGTCAAAATACTGAACGGCATCATCGGGATAACACCGTGCATGCGGCCCCCCTAACACCGTTATCACGCCCTGGCTACGGAAATAGTTACTAACTGCATAGGCCAGAAGCGCGGCCTGGGTAAAGGAACTGATAAAAATAAGGTCTATATCTTTCGGAAGTTCTTTGCTCAGATCTTCGTTACCGGTATAGCAGATCATATTAACCTTATGTCCTTCCTGTTCGCACCAGGTAGCTATTACCTGAGGCATTATACTGGCCAGGTTAGCATGCATGATCCTTGCCCATAATGACCTCGAAGGTTTTTTACATACAAGGTCAATAACACCAATTTTAAGAGTTCTCATATTGTTGATAGTTACTTCCTAATTGTTTCATTAGCCGCACATGCGAGTAAACAGCCTGTCTCATGGTTGGGTAATAGTTATAGGGCAGGCCAAATAATTCACATTGTTTCCGTATTATTTTGCTCAATGCCGGATAATGCACATGACTGATTTGCGGAAAAAGATGGTGTTCTATTTGAAAATTCAATCCGCCAACCAACCAGCAGATCACTATATTTCGAGGGGCAAAATCGGCGGTGGTCTTCACTTCATGAATAGCCCATTCAGATGCTATTACCTTGTCATTTTCCGTAACCGATTCAAAAGAAGTTTTTTCTACCACATGGGCCAATTGAAATACAACAGATAAAACAAGCCCCATTGTTATATGAAGAATTAAAAAACCGGTGAGCCATGCCTGCCAACCTAAAAAATAAATTGGTACAACAGCATAAAAAAAAGCATAAAGCACTTTACTAAACCAGAATATAATATGCTGACGTGCATCAATTTTACTAATTACTGTAGATTGTATCTTTCTAGTAAAGTATTTATAAAAATCAGTACCCCACATCCAGGCAAGTGTGCTTACAGAATACAGGATGAACATATAAATGAACTGGTAACGATGTATAGGCCTCCATTTTTGGGTATTGCACTGCCTTAATAGCGGGCCATTGTCGATATCACTATCAACCCCGTCAATATTGGTATAGGTATGATGAATAATGTTGTGTTTAATCTTCCAGATAAAGGCATTGCTGCCTAAAACATTCATACTTAATCCCATAAACTCATTCACCCATTTTTTGGCTGAATAACTGCCATGACAGGCATCATGCATAACGTTAAACGCTATACAAACCAGGGTTAATCCCAAGAGCACAGAAAGCAAAACGCCTACCGGCCAGCTATAATTACCAAGTAAAAGCCAGATATACATGCCAATACCTAACGGTATCAATACTATCGCTTTTAAATACAATTTCCAGTTACCGGTTTTTTTGAGCCCGTTGTTTTGAAAATAGGTATTCACTGAGGCCCTTACAGATTGTAAAAACAAATGGTTCCTGTTATCAAATGTTACTCTGGGCATATCCGAACCGCATTGGTAAATAAATGTTTTTGTATGTGTTGTAACAAAATATATGATCTAAATCAACTATCCTGTCTGTATTAAAGTTGCCTTATTTTCGTCATAAAACTGTTATACACTTTTGTTACCAATTTATATTATTCACACATCCTTATGTATTTAAATACAACACAAAAACATTTGCGTTGGGTAACAGTGGAGCAGGTTTTGAATGCAGTCGTTTTTATTCCTAAATAAAAAAGGGCCAGGATAAAGATCCAGCCCTGATTTAATCCAATATCCTATGAAAAACCATAACAAAGATAAAGTCCTGTTTCCGATCCCCGTTATACAGTTCATTAAACATGTTACATAATTCACACATTTAATTAATAAATTGAATTATTCCATGTACTATAGAGACTTATTACCTGTCACATGACTCAACAGTAATAAAATAAAAGCCGCAATAAGCAGGAGGTGAATAGCGCCATCTGCATTATAACCCAGGTATCCTATAAGCCACGCAACACTGAGAACAATGCTGGCGACAAACATTAAATCCCCCATAACTTATTTTTTTAACTGTTAAAATATCCTCAGAAATTGCAAAGCGGTTTACCTGATAATATGAAAACTATTCTTGTAATCGATTAATGTATGTAGTAGTTTGATCTTTTCAATGATCTTATTTCTTAAATGGCCATGAAACCTTATTTTATTAACTTCGTTCAAAGCGCTTTCATAAGAGATGAGTGCTTGTTCAAAATTTCCGCTATTTTCATTCTGCAGCGCCTTAACAAATAACTCAACCGGAATATTCTTCCTTCGTAAAACCCAGGAACGAATAACAAGGAATGCGACTGACAAAAATATGAGCATTAAAAAGTAATAATAAACTGGCATATACTGGATCTTTTAATTGCCGCTGCCGGTAAACCACCTGCAAAGTTGATACCTTATTTATTCATTCCTGTTACATAACTTTCGAAAAGAGTTATAAGATTCACATAAGCATAAGAGGGGAATTTCAAATTTCATCAAGCATGGACCTTCGTTTATTTTTAAGCTGTTTAAAATGTGAAGGCGTAAGACCCGTAACCTTTTTAAACTGTGCCGAAAGGTGCGCAACACTGCTATAGTGCATACGGTAAGCGATTTCGGTTAAATTAAACTCATTATATACGAGTAATTCTTTTACCCGTTCAATTTTGTGAGCGATCAGGAATTTCTCGATAGTTGTGCCCTGTACTTCTGAAAAGAGATTGGCCAGATAAGTATAATCGTAGTTAAGTTTCTGACTTAAATACTCCGAGAAATTTACGGTCAATGGCTCTTCTGAATTGTGAACTAAGTCAATAATGACATTTTTTATTTTCTGGATCAAAATGCTCTTTTTGTCATCCATCAATTCGAGGCCCGATTTCAACAATGCGATCCTTAACTGTTCATGGTGCTCAATTGAAATCTTTTCAATCAATTCAGCTTCACCCAATTCCACTGAAATATAATGGTATCCAAGTTTAGACAGTTCCTCTTTTACAACCATTTTACAGCGGAGGCAAACCATATTTTTAATATAAAGTTTCACACGTGCTCTTTTACGGAGTGACAAGATGAAGAAAGCCAGTGGGATGTGCAGGTTTCCCTTACTTAAATGTACATAAAAACTTCCTTATTTATCTCCTTTCGGAATCAACAGACAACTAATTGATTATTTGAACAGTAACTCATAATATCCATCTGTTTTGTTTATTAATACTATTACTAACAATGTGAGAATGATATAAGTTCTTTATTCAATGATATAACAGCCAATTGGGTTAAAAAGTGCAGTTTTGCCTGTGTTGTAATTATGCAATGCCACAAATAGATAATATGAATAATGAGAAGTTTGATTCTGCCAACTATCCAAGGGCCATGAGTGAGCTATCGGCCTTAAAACGGGGCACCTCAGACACCCCTGTTTATTTCAAAGTTGAGATCATTGTATCATTTTTAAAGAATCATAGCCTGAATGTGGCCTGGGTTGAAGCGAATCCATCACTTAGCAGAATGATCACCTCAGGCTTTTTCAAAACATCGAATCTGGAATCGATCTTCGATGCAGGCCGTAATAGTAAAAGCTTTTTAAAAGAATATGAAGCCTATATAAGCAATCAGATCCTAGAGAATTGATAGCTGATCATTCCGTATCCGCATCAGCTACCTTTTACTTCGGCCAGATCTCTTTCGTTTCTAAATGTACAGCATAAGACCTGGGAATAATTTTTCCTCCATACATACACGCGTATACTTTGGTAAACGTAGCCCCAAAGTATACAATAACGCTTGAATAATAAATCCACAACAGAAGGACCATCAAACTTCCTGCAACGCCATAGGTAGAGGTTGTATGAAGATGCCCAAGAAAATAGCCTATGGCAGCTTTGCCAATCATAAATAAAACGGAAGTGAAAATAGCACCCTTCATCGCATCTTTCCATTTTACTTCTCCATCGGGCAGGTATTTGAATATGAACATAAACAATATTGCTACAATGGCAATAATAAAGATCCGGTTAATTGTAAATACTATAAAAACGCTGGCCCCTGCAAAAAAGTTAACCAGGTAATTACCCATAACGTCAATCAGCAGATTGATTATTAATGACAAAACGAGTGTGCAACCAATAATGCTGAATACGCCTAAAGAAATAACTCTTCTGATAAGATAATTTTTCCTGTCAAGCCTTGGTATTGGTTTCAGCATCCAGATGTTATTAACAGCATCCTGCACTTCTGTAAAAACGGCAATAATACCGATAACCATCAAAATAATTCCCGTCACCCTGGCAACAAAAGAATTTTGTGGAGAAGCAACATGTTGAATCATTTGCTGAATTTGCATGGCCGCCACATCTCCCACCTGCAAACGTATTTCCGAAAAGATCCTTCCTTCCATAGCCTGTCTTCCAAAAATATATCCGAATAATGAAATGGTAATAATAAGTAAAGGAGCCAGTGAAAAGATGGTATAGTAAGAAAGTGAGGCGCTATAACGCAGGTAATTTTCAGATGCAAAGGTTTTAAGCGTTGTTTTGAAAGCCCGCCATAGTTGCGAAAAAAAGACAGGGACCCATTTCATGAGCTTATTTTTATCATTTTCGGAAACGCATTGGCTTTTTAACAGACCTTTCATCACCTAATAGCACACCCCATTTTTTAAATTGTACGGTGCGGTCGAATATAATTTTTAAGATCGCCATTATTGGTAATGCAAGGAACATACCCGATATGCCTGTCATGGCCCCCGCTATAAATATACCAATGATGGAAATGAGTGGATTGAGCTTTACCTGTGAACCAACAATACGGGGCATTAAAATATTATTATCAAGGAACTGTACTACAGCAATTGCACCCAGCACAAACAGAATATCAACAATACTTTCAGATGAAGCCAGTGTGATCAATGCCCCTAAAATATTACCTATCAATGCACCCAAATAAGGGATGAGGTTTAAAAAAGCAAATATTATTCCTATCAGAAGCGCATGTTTTATACCGAAAACAGCCAGTATACCCCATAACAGCAAGGTGATATAACCAAGCTGGATCAACAAACCCAACAGGTATTTTTTACCCATCTTTTCTATTTGCAGCATCACATCTTCTATATTTTCATGTTCGTTTGGATCAAAACACATCAGTATGAATTTCATAAAAATACTTCTATACATCATTAACAGATAGGTATAGATCGGCAATAACCCCAAAAACAATAATGTACCGGTAGCCGAACCTGCTGCGCCACTTAAAATACCGGCTGCATAGTTTAAAAATTTACTGCTTTGTTCATTAATAAATTTTAATTGTTCTACCGGTGAAAAACCGAACGCCCCACTGATCCATAAACTCAAAGCATTAAGATGAATGGTCAAATTTTTCTCAATTTTAGGATAATCATGCAGGAGAAAGCTTGTTTGGTTATAAAAAAGCCATACTATTAATGCAACAACAATAATTATAAAAAATATCGGTAAAAAAACGGCCAACACTTCAGGCAATTTTCGATTCCTGAAAAAGCGATAAACCGGCATCAGCATAATACTAATGAAAAAGGACATCAAAAGAGGCATGATGACAATTTTACCAATTACAATTATACACCCGAATATAAAAAGCCCCAGAATTTCAATGGAACGTCTTATGGCAAGAGGCATTTCTTTCATGTTGTTATTCATTGTTACTATACTCATTAATAACAGGCTTACCAGTTCACTTGTTTTTCCCCATGTTTGAAATGTAAGAATCATACAATTTTTATCTAAAATCATATAATCATTGAATACAAAAAGAGTTTCACCTTTAGGTATGAAAAAAATATTATTATTGATCTCGACCAGCCTGTTCATTTATATATCGACATCTGCTCAGGTAAATACAGATTCTCTTTCGTTAGTTTCGGAAATCAGCCGCGATCAATTAAAACTGGGTAAACTACAAAATCAGCTTGAACAACAGGTAAATAACAAACAAAACGCTTCGGAAAAAGTACAGAGTTCTGCAAATAAGAATTCATCAGCGGCAGAAAAATTAAGTAATGATCCCGATAGTAAGAAACTCGCCAGAAAAGCAAAAAATACCGCGAGAGATGCCAAAAAAGATTCAAGAAATGCAAGAAATGAATCACAAAACCTCGACAACCTGAACAAGGATATTGAGAACCTAAAGAACAGGATCGCTAAAAATCAGCTCAAATTAAATAAACATTTAAAGAGCACCAGAAGTTACCAGATATCTGCTGATTCTATACCATATAATCAGTGATATGCCACGCCGGGAAAATGGATACTATAAGTACTGTGGTTAATAACGCAACGAAAAAAATCCGGAATCTCTTCCGGATTTTTTTATTACGAGCTGGTTCGCGAATTAATAAAAAAAGGGCGAGGATAAAACCTGCCCCATTGGATCCAACATGCTATAGAAAACCATAAACTTTTCCAAAAGTATCTTTCACCCAATAAAGAAAATGGTGATAAGGCAATGGAATAGGCTGAAGTTCTGTTTGTCATTTTATTTTGTTATTAATATCTACATGAAGGTGAGTGTCTTTTTTTAGATATGGATTATGTAATTGCATAAATAGGTTATATCATTCACACATTGCAGTTAATCAATTGCGGTATGCCAGAATAGAGATGGTTTAAAGTGTGAAAACTATAAAATGTTTGATCAGAAATATAACAGCTAACTATAAAATGTTTCTCACCTTTATGTTAAAGCAATTATATGCGTAATTCAAATAATAAAATACCCGAAAATCTACTACTAAAAAGTGATTGGAAGGTAACGCAGGCTCAACAAATAAAGCAAAACAAAATAGACAGAGCAGTGCTGGCAGCACGGGAAAATGAGCGGGCAAAAATTGGACAGGAAATACAGGAGAATCTGAATCAGGTGCTGGTAGCAGCTTTACTGTATATAGAACTGGCTAAAAATGATGAGGAAATCCTGGATATCTGTCTTGAAAAATCAAGCGCGTTTATATCCATTGTTATAAAAGAGCTTGCCATTATGTCCCGAACTCTTCAATTCAAAGATCTAGACATGAGGCCGATACTAAAAAAGCCCCGTAAGGGGCTTTAACCTGAAGCATAAATGAATTTAGAATCTATTTTCATTATAACTTTTTCCATTATTAAAACCGCCGCCATTATTACTGCGGAAAGATCTTTCTCCTTTTGGCTTTGCAACAGAGACGCTGATCGTTCTGTTTTCTACAGTAGCACCATCGAGTTCTGCAATTGCTTTTTTCGAAGCAGCTTCATCAGCCATTTCAACAAATCCGAAACCTCTCGATTTGCCGGTTTCCCTATCAGTGATAACTTTAGCAGAAGTAACTTCTCCATAAGGAGCAAAAAAATCTTTTAAATCGTCATCCTGCACGCCGAAGCTTAAATTTGAAACATAAATGTTCATTTGTAAAAAATTAATTGATGACTAAATTTCGAGGAAGGCAAGAAGTAATAAACTAACTATAATGCAGGTTACTTAGCAATGTAATTAATGGATACTAATGCGAGGCTCAATTTAACACACTGAAGTTAATACTCTTTTTTGTATTTTCTTACAATTACTTAAAGCAATAGTTCATTACTTATTTACATAATAGTAATAAGTGTGAATTCTGTAATTCATTTCTGAAATAGTATAACAATTAAGCGTAAAAGAATCTCACCTTTACAGGTGCAAAAACTTATCATCCTTAAAACAACCAAATTAAAACGGGAAAAATAACCTTAACCTACCGATACCAGCCCCATACATTGATTGGGGTAATAGCATTTCCCCAATCAATTTTTCAAAAAACACGCTTAGTATATCTGTATAGTCATGTGTGAATGTTGTAAGTTATATATTCAATCATATAACATAAACTAATAAAAACAAGCTCACCTTTGTACAATAGTTTATTGGCAAAAAATAAATACAAATATTATGACAAACAAGGAAACCCCAAGTGTAAACTGGAGCGAGCAAAAGACGAGGTTAAAGAAAGAATTTCCTGCACTTACCGAAAAGGACCTGTTCTTTGAGATTGGCAGGAAGAACGAGATGTTGGCAAAACTTCAGGTTAAACTGGGCAAAACGAAAGAAGAGTTGCAACAAATTATTGGAGCATCATAGTTAATGAGTTAATGGATCTTTAAGGGAAAGTAAGGCAAGCCAGAATCTCATCATATAAAAAACAAAAAAGACTACCATTTCTGATAGTCTTTTTTTTATTTGTTTTTATTTGATACAAGGGGTGAACGATTGCACAATTTCAGCAGCTACATTACTTCCACCGCATTTGCCAGGTACCCAGGTACCTGATTTAAGGTAAATACGAACTACTTCCTTTTCGTTGGCATTTGGTTCTTTTACTTCGGCATCGTTGCGTATGGCCACTGCTTTTTTGATCTCACCGCTGGCGTCGATGATCAGTTTTACTTTGACGTGGCAGTCAACAGCAGCATCCAGATTTGCCTCAATGAGGTTTTTGTTGATATACTGTGCCCATGCAGGCGAACCGCCCGGATATTCGGGCTCTTTTTCTACGCCGGTATATACCGTTAACTTAAGCGTAGCATCATTGTAACTTTTACACTCTAAAACTGGTGTTGGATCATTCGTAATTTTACCAGACGGACCGGTACTAAATAAAGAATAAAACAGGGCAAAGTAAGTAATCAAATTCATAAGAGATGTAGAATTTAGGGCCATTCGTTATGGAAAAGCCGCGCTAATATATAGCATTTTTTGTACGGATCAAATGCCCCTCGCTCCTGTTTATTTCTTCAACGATGCCATATCTATCACAAACCGGTATTTTACATCGCCCTTTAGTAAACGTTCATACGCTTCATTGATCTGTTGAATATTGATCAAGCATCTCCTGGGTTTCGGCAATACCACCGATCATGGAGCCCGCAAAACTTCTTCTATAAGGTATTAAACTAAATGCAGCCACGGGCAGCGGATGTTCGGGCGCCCCTACCAATGCCAGCGAACCATCTACCCTTAGCAGGTTTAAATAGGCATTAATATCGTGTTCTGCAGAAACAGCGTCTAACACAAAATGAAGTTTGCCTTAATACCGTTTCATTTGCCCGCGGTCTTTCGACAGAATTACATCATCGGCGCCAAGGCGTTTTGCATCTTCCACTTTTGAGGCCGATGTAGTGAACACAACCACTTCTGCCCCCATTGCCTTTGCCAGTTTAACGCCCATATGCCCAAGCCCGCCAATACCTACAATACCCACTTTTTTACCGGGCCCTACATTCCAGTGCCTGAGCGGCGAATAGGTAGTAATGCCTGCACATAATAATGGAGCGGTAGCAGCCAGGTTGAGGTTCTCGGGCACACGCAATACAAATGCTTCATCAACCACAATGCTTTCCGAATACCCGCCATAGGTTCGGGTGCCCAGGTATTTGTCGGGCGAATTGTAGGTTTGAACATTTCCTTCTTCGCAATATTGCTCCAGGTTTTCCTTGCAATACTGGCACTCCCGGCAGCTATCAACCAAACAGCCTACTGCCGCAACCTCGCCCACTTTAAATTTAGTTACATGATCGCCCACGCTTACCACGCGGCCCACAATTTCATGCCCGGGCACGCATGGGTAAATAGTGCCGTGCCATTCGTTCCTGGCCGTATGCAGGTCAGAATGGCAAACACCACAATACAGGATCTCGATCTCAACATCGTGCGGTGTTGGCTTTCTGCGATTGATATTTAACTGGTCCAAAGCAGCTTCGGCAGCCTGGGTGCCAAATGCCTTTACCTGTTTTGTTCTCAATGCGGTGGCGCCTTCGGCGGTTGTTCTTATTGCATCCATAAATATTATTTTTCAGTGTTGGGGAAAATGAGATCGCATACGTGGATCTTGCAGCAATAACCATACTATCCTGACCCGGCAAATTTCTGAAAGGAACCGTCCGTACGCAGGAGGTTTGAAATTCTTAATGATCGGTTTGATAACCATTACCGCTGTCTACTATTTAAACATAACTTCACACAATGGAAATAACAAGAATAGGCTCAAAGCCTTCGGGCAAAGGCCCCGCAGACTGGTTTACAGGCGCCGTTAGGATCGATATGTTGTTCGAGGCTAATGATGCAAGACGGGGCGCTTCGGCCGCCGTTACTTTTGAGCCCGGTGCAAGAACGGCATGGCATACCCACCCACTGGGGCAAACGTTAATTATAACGGCAGGGTGCGGACTGGTCCAACGCGAAGGCGGCCCTATTGAAAAGGTATTCCCCGGTGATGTTGTTTGGTTTGCGCCCAATGAAAAACACTGGCATGGCGCTACTGCCACCAACGGCATGACGCATATAGCTATTCAGGAAAACTTAAATGGTAAGGTAGTTGACTGGATGGAACATGTAACGGACGAACAATATAATGCCCAATAACAGCATTGTCCCCATGGCACAAGCTTTGTATCGGCCAATAGTATAATTCATAATCATTCAAAAAAATTATACTATGCCAACAACAAGATCTAAATCAGCAAAAAAAACCGCTAAGAAAAAAACAGCACAACCGCAGGGCGCCGGCGCCGGTAACAGCCAGCTGGAAAAGCTTTTTCATGATGCCCTGAAAGATATCTATTGGGCCGAGAAAGCGCTTACCAAATCGTTGCCCAAACTGATGAAGAAAGCAACTACAGAAGAGTTGAAGTCGGCCATTGCAGATCATATTGAACAAACACAGGAACAGGTTACCCGACTGGAAGAGGTTTTTGAATTGTTGGAAAAGAAAGCACAGGCCAAGAAATGTGACGCAATGGAAGGTCTTATAAAAGAGGCAGAAAGTGTTGTTGAGGAAACCGAAGATGGCACCGCAACCCGCGACGCAGGTATTATAATGGCATGTCAAAAAGTAGAGCATTACGAAATAGCCACCTATGGCACCCTGGTGCAGTTTGCCAATACACTTGGCCTTGACGAAGCCGCCGGTATTCTGGAGCAAACACTGGAAGAAGAAAAACAAACAGACCAAACATTGACCGAAGTTGCCGAAAACAGCATTAACTGGGAAGCTGAGCAGGAAGAAGAGGAAGAAGACGAAGAAGAAGAGGAAGAATAAAAAATACCGGTCATATAAATGTAAAAGCGGCAGTCACACATCGGCAGCCGCTTTTCATTTTATAAGTGAGCGGTGTATTGACTAAAAAAGCTTTATTTAAGCGGGCAATGTAACACGCGTTAAATTTTTATACATACCGGCCCTTACAGCGAATAAAAGTTATCCGTTGCAGCAACCATGATAAATTAGATGTAGTGGGAGAAAGATTACACTAAAAGTAAATACTCAAATAAAAATAAAAACTTCTTTATAAAATCGCTTTTTATGTCGGCATAAATTAATAACTTTAATTCACTGCGGTAATTATCTCCGTTTGAACATACATGTTTTCTGTTTTTTTAACCATTCATACTCCGTTACTCTTCAATAACTAAAATAATCGATAGTATTCACTTACTTAAGTGTTCGCTTAGAATGAATTGTATTGCCATTATACAGCGGATCAGAAATCATTGTTTACTCACCATTAAATTAGAAGCCGAATGAAAAGTGCACAAGTTAAAGCGCAGACCCCATCATTGCAATCATTTATTAAAAGAAGCGCCTCAACCAGAAAAGACAGGCGATCTCAAAGCTCAGTCAACGATGTAAAACCACCAACTGAGGAAATAATAAATGAGCTTAACAATCTGGGTAAGCAATATCCTTTCTGTATAAATTTCAAACAGAAACGGCACGACCCGCTTTAATAATTTATTAGTTATATGTTCATAGTGCAATACGAGCCAGGGCCATAGAATGGCCCTGGCTTTTTATTTACAGGGAATGCTTTTTGCGTTTTGAATCGTTGAAAATAAAACACTCCATAACTTGTTGAACAGCGAAGACATTAAACCTGCAGCCAAAATAAGCTATTAACTCTCAAAGGTTATGAGTACGAGTGGTATAAAATAACACATTGACACCGGCATAGTTTTTTAAGTAAATATTGCATACCTCTCTTTACAAAAACTATAGCAGCTCATACATAATTATACTACCGGCATCGAAGCACCATTTATCTGCCGCGATTGCAACACGATAGCCTATCTGCTATCCGGACTGCCAATTTTCCAACGTATTTATTATTAAACACTAAAACATTTTTAAAATGTCAATAATGCCTATTGTATCAATTGAATTTGAGTACAGGCACAAGACTTACTTCGCCCTTGTACGAATTAAGGGAAAACAATTTGAAGAATACCATGTAACCATTATGAATGGGCCGCTGGAACAACGATTGTATGGCAATCATATATTTATTGAGGAAGGAGGTGCTATAGTATCGGACCCTGTTCCAGACAAAGAAACTGGTCAGCTGCGCTTATCGGTTGGCAGGGGCATTGCCAAACATTTTAATAAAGACTGTTGCCCGAAGGAAAACGTTATTTAAGACAGGCCTGGCATGAAAATGTTACTAGATATATTAAACCTTTTTTATGCTACAAGGAAATACCAGTAAAGAAAAAGCGGCCAGGGACCGCAAGCTGGAGCCGGAGAAAAATGCTGGCGAAAATCAAACAGATACTGCACCAGATGAATTTATTGCGCCAAACGCCGATACCGATGTGCCACTTGATAATGAAGGAATAGTGAATGATGCAGTTTTGCGTGGTGAAGATCATGAAAACGATAAGGCTGAAAACAAGCAGAAAACAGGTAAACAATAGCGCGTCTTTCTTAAGCGGAACCCATTACACGATATTGCCAAACCGTATTACCGCATACCGGGCAATGGGTTTCTTTTTCTATCTGTTTGTTACCGCAAAGCCATGAAGTATTTAATATATCAGCGGTAATTCAGGGTATGCCTGGGTATCGGTAGTTGCATTTTCTATTACGGACCTACGTACGCGCTTTTTACCGCTTATGCCTTTGCTGCCTGCATTTAACGAACTGAACCTGCGTACCTATGTAAAATATGACAATAAACCGGGTATATACTTTATGCAGATAAAAGCGAACAGCAGAAAGGCGGTAATTATGAACAGAACAATGACGAAGCTTCCGTACCAGTATGCCAACCTTAGTAAGGCGCCTTCATTTCATTACCATATGAATGCGGAAAAAGAAGACAATATACTGGATATTGATTTTCATCCTGGTGCGTTCTTCAACGAAGTATCGCCGCTTGAACGGTGGTTAACAGAAAGATATTGTTGTTATCAGGAAGATGACAATAATCTGTACCGGTATAATATTCACCACCCCATGTGGCCTTTATACAGTATAAATATCAATTTCCACTTACAACGGTTCAACCTTCCGGGTTGGCAGTTAACAGAGCAATCAGTTCATCTTATGCATTATTCACCATTGCAATTGGCCCTCATTTGGCGGCGCGAAAAATTACCCGGCGATAAAGTATAGTGAAAAAAAGCTGCAAGAACGTTCCTGCAGCTTAGATGTTATACTGTTTTTTTCTTCATCATCTTTAAGCCCGACATAAACAATGCAACAGCGCCTGCGATCATCAATAAACCTCTCACTTTATTTTGCTTTTGCTTTGGTAAAGATTCTATGGCTTTGTTCGCGCCTCTCTCCACTATACGGGTACCAACGCCCTGCAATGCTGAAGTAGCCAATGTTTTTGTTTCCATGATCTTACATTTTAAATTATATATATACTAAAATGCTGCCAGGGTACAACCCGGTATGTGGGTAAAAAATTCAATAATAATTGTTAATAAAAAGTACAGCAGTAACCGGCTGTCAATATCATTTTCTGCTAAATTTGCTAAAGATTATTTATACCCCCCAATTGGAATAATTACTTTTTAACGCCCTTCACTCTGGCGCCCCCGATCTTAACAATAGCAAGTTGAATTATTGATCTCAAATGTGCTGTATGTTTCCCTGTATTCATTTAACCAATGAATGCAGCAGATGCCTATTGCCCATATGAATTAAATTTTATTACAATAAACCTATACTATCATGAGAAAAAAATGTAGCATCATTGCTACCCTCATCCTGTTGATCTTACTTAACAACTCCTTTGCACAAACATTCAATTATGCCGAAGCTTTACAAAAGTCAATGTTCTTTTATGAGTGCCAGCGATCGGGCCAACTACCGGCAGATAACCGTGTAACGTGGCGCGCCAATTCGGCGCTTACTGATGGCAGCGATGTGGGTGTTAACCTTACCGGAGGCTGGTACGATGCCGGCGACCATGTTAAATTCAACTTCCCCATGGCGTTCTCTGCCACCATGCTGGCCTGGGGCGGTATTGATTTCGCAGGCGGTTATAACGCTTCTGCACAAATGACTTATTTAAAACGCAACCTGCGGTTTGTAAATGATTATTTTATTAAATGCCATACAGCTCCCAATGAATTGTATGGCCAGGTAGGCAATGGCGGTACCGATCACGCCTGGTGGGGATCGGCAGAAGTAATGACCATGACGCGCCCTGCCTATAAGATCGATGCCTCAAAACCAGGGTCAGACCTTGCTGCTGAAACTGCAGCCGCCATGGCGGCCGCCAGCATCCTGTTCAAAACCGACGATGCGGCCTATAGCACTACCCTGCTGAACCACGCCATACAATTGTACAATTTTGCCGATACCTATCGCGGCAAATACTCCAGCTCTATTACCGATGCAGCCGGTTATTACAATTCATATAGCGGTTATAACGATGAGTTAGTATGGGGCGCCATCTGGCTGTACCGCGCTACCAATGACGCCACCTGGCTCACCAAAGCCGAAAACTATTATGCCAACCTGGGCACCGAACCGCAAAGCACCATAAAGTCATTTAAATGGGGCATTGCCTGGGACGATAAATCATATGGCTGTTATGCCCTGCTGGCAAAACTTACCGGCAAAGCGCAATACAAGGAAGACATGGAGCGCCACCTCGATTATTGGACGGATGGCTACAACGGCCAGCGTATTACGTATACACCCGGTGGTTTGGCCTGGCTCGATACCTGGGGCTCCCTGCGGTATGCCATCAATACCGGTTTTTTGGCAAAGTATTATCAAAGCGTAGCTACCACCACCGCCAAAGCAACGAAGTATAGCAATTTCGCATTGCAACAAATGAATTATGCATTGGGCAACAACCCACGCAACAGCAGCTATGTATGCGGGTATGGCGTTAATCCGCCAACAAAACCACACCATCGTACAGCACATGGCTGCTGGAGCAACAACCTAACCGGTCCGCCAACAGAAACGCGGCATACTTTATATGGCGCATTGGTAGGTGGCCCCGGCAGCAATGATGCCTATACCGATGACCGGGGTAATTATGTAAACAATGAAGTGGCTACCGATTATAACGCGGCCTTCTCTGGCCTGCTTGCTGCGCTGGTTTCTGATTATGGCGGCACACCACTGGCCGGTTTTCCGGTTGCAGAAACGCCCAGTAAAGAATATATCATTGAAGCCCGGTTAAATGGCAGTGGAAACACCTATACCGAATGGAGCGTTTGGGTGCACAACCATACGGCCTGGCCTGCCCGCATTGCCGGCAAACATGTGTTCCGGTTGTTTATTGATATTACCGAAGGACTGGCTGCCGGCTATACACCTGCCAGTTATGTTGTTTCATCGAACAATGCAGATGTTACGTTTACTCAGCTGCAGGCCTGGGATGCAGCCCGCAATATTTATTACGCCGAGGTAACCTTTAATTCAGGTATAAAAATATGGCCGGGCGGACAAGGTGAATCGCGCAGGGAATCGCAGATCCGGATCCGTTTGCCCTATGAAGCAAACGCCTCAGCCTGGAACCCCGCAAACGACTGGTCGTCGCAGGGCGTTGATGGTACTTTGAAAGAAGTTACTACCATTCCATTGTATGTAGATAATGTACTGGTGTATGGCAGCACCCCAACGCCGGGAGTAGTTGTTCCGGTTACAGGTATTAGTGTAACGCCCAATAGCGATTCATTGCAAATAAACGAAACGCAGCAACTCACAGCCACCGTTACGCCGGCCAACGCCACTAACAAAAGCATCACCTGGAGCTCGAGTGCACCAGCTATTGCTTCAGTAAGCAATACGGGCCTTGTTACCGGTCTTGCCCAGGGCACAGCCACCATTACCGCTAAAACCGCCGATGGCGGCTTTACCGCTTCCTCAACAATTGTGGTATCGGGTGTGGTTGTACCGAATCCCGGCGATTGCAGCAGCGCTGTTGCAGTATCATTACCATTTACAAAAGAGGGCGCCGGTGAATTTTGCTATGCAATTTCAGGCAATATCTCCTATGTAAATTCATGGAACATGAGCCTGGTGCAGATCAACGGCGTTGACTACACCAATAAATGGTCGAACAGTATGCCTGCAAGGGTAAATGGTAATTATTACGTTCGTTACGTGGGCCAGTTTGCCTGGTCGCATTTTGAAGCTACAGGTACCAATTCACTTGCCCGCCAGCTAATAGAAGAAAGTACAGCCGGAAACAAAGGCGCCGCCGTAGTGTATCCCAATCCGGTTACCCAGCGCACCTTCACTATTCGGGCACCTAACCCGGCCATAAAACAGGTGACAGTAACGCTTACTGATATTTA
This sequence comes from Niastella sp. OAS944, assembly GCA_024809215.1. Taxonomy (GTDB): domain Bacteria; phylum Bacteroidota; class Bacteroidia; order Chitinophagales; family Chitinophagaceae; genus Niastella. The sequence goes on from JANUBW010000002.1 coordinate 631,817, forward strand.
TGGGAATATTGTTATGAAGAAAGAAGTAAAGCCCAATGAACCAATAATCATCAATGGTTCTATTGCAACGGGTATATATAATGTTACAGCAATTAGTAAAAACACCAGGCTCATAAGTACTAAATTAATAATACGATAATGGCATAAACAAAAGGTCCTCCCGATTAAATCGGGAGGATTTTTTATACCTTCGAAGGGCTAACCAGGTGAAACAGGCAGTATAATCAGAAAGGCTATATATGAACATCCATTATGAAAAAACAAAAATTGATCATTGTTCCCGTATTGCTTTGCCTTCTACAATTTGCCCATGCCCAACAAGGAATTAAACAATTCGTAGAAGAACATGCCCAACGCGTAGTATCAGTAGACCCCGATTCAGTAAACTATGCCGACCTGGAAGCTGTAGGCACAGCCATCGGCAACGCCCGTGTAGTAATGCTGGGCGAACAGGACCACGGCGACGCGCCCGCTTTTCTTGCCAAAACCCGCCTTATAAAATACCTGCACGAACAAAAGGGGTTTGATGTACTGGCCTGGGAAAGCGATTTCTTTATGAATTACTACTGGGAACAGGTAAAAAAAGAACCCGGGAATACAGACTCATTTTTCAGGCAATTTATTTATCCTTTCTGGACGTATTGCGATGCCGGTGTTCCTTTATTTAAATACATTCCGGCTACCCTGCAAACGGCCCATCCGCTTGAAATTACCGGCTTTGATAACCAAATGAGTTTGGTGACCCTTTTTCCAGCCTTGGACTCGGCGTTAAAGAGATTACAGTTACCAATCACAGCACAGGCAAATTATTCAACCGAAATATACCCGCTTATTTCAAAATGGTATAACCATACAAAGGATAGCGTGCTGATCGGGAAATGTGTTAATTATATAAAAGAAATAAAACAACAGATGAGCGATGGAAATGAAAGTAATGGGTTCTGGCCATTGGTAATCGACAATCTGCTGAGTTATATTGAACAAATGAGGACCTATGAATTAAAGAATGAATACTGGCGCCACATGAATGTAAGGGATAGCCAGATGGCAGTAAACCTGAAATGGCTAAGTGAAGTAAAATATGCAGGTAAAAAAATAATTGTATGGGCCCACAATTATCATGTATCTAAACATGGCGGCCATTATCCCCAAACATTTTTGAATGCAGCCACAACTATGGGCACCTGTTATACCAATGATGCAGCCATGCGCAATCAAACATATGTGCTTGGTTTTACCTCGTACCGGGGTACAGAAGGCAGACTTTCAACAAAACCTGTTAAAATACCACCGGTAAAGAAAAATAGTCTGGAGAACTGGATGAATAAAGACTATAGCTACGCCTTTCTTAATTTTCACGATTACAATAAACTTAACAGCCAGAAACAGGAAAGCTTTTATATGTCGGGATCTGTAACTGGTGGCGGCGCAGATCACCGGAATGAAATGGCAGAATGGACAAACGTATATGATGGGGTGTTTTATATCAGGGACATGTATCCCTGTAAAGCAATTAAATAACGGCACTCTATTAAAAAAACCCTGCCAGGAATGGCAGGGTTTATAACCACACTCAATAAATCACATCATCGATTCTTAAAAAACAAGTTTTCCGCTAAACTGTAACTGATTATTTATATATACGGCAACGATATTTAATTTATCCTTCATACCTCTCACTGGTAATTCAATATTGTTTTGTCCAACCTGTAACACCATCTGCTTTGTATACGCAGTTTGCCCTGCTGTATTGAACACCATAACTTTTGTTGTAACGGTTTCTTTTGTGTTCAAGATCAACCGCGGTGTTGATGAAGGACTGTTACCTGCAAGCGCAAAGGTGAATACTGCATCTTTATTCAGCTTCACAATATTTGAATAGTACGAAGATCCGGAGGTTGTAACAATTCTTATCCTATAGGAAACATTACCAGTCAGAAGATCATTATCGGCAAATGAAAACCGTGAACCGGCATCTGCAGCAAGCACAGATACGGAACCGATCTTTTCAAAGGCTACACCATCCCTGCTTCTTTCAATATCGAATGCGCTCGTTTGTTTGTCGGTCATGCTCCAGCGTAGAACAACTGAATTTTTAACCGCTTCTGATTTAAGCACAACGCCGGAGGCCAATACAACCATATTTAAATTGCTTGATACGGTATCGGTGCAACCATTTCTTTTTTCAGTTACTATAAGCTGGTAAGTTCCTGAGATATTATTGATCGTTGGGTCTTGCACTGTAGAAGAAAATGCGTTGGGCCCGCTCCAGTTCCATAAAAGACCCTGGGAACCACCGAATGGGGTGTTATAATTGCTGGCTGCTGTATCGCCTCCATGTAATATAAACTGATTTGGGTTTGCGGTGGCCGAACCATAAAAAGAAGCGACCGGGGCAGAGGTATCTATAGAAACCGTTATCACATCGGTCCTTAACACCGGGCATCCCTCCCCTAAAGAAGTCTGTACGGTATAGGTACCGGGCTTATTTACCATTATGCTGCTGGCCGAAGTTGACATAATATTACCGTTGCTGGTGCTCCAGGTAAAATAGTTACCTGTGTTATTTTGAACGGCGATCGATCCTGAAGCATTACTGCAGGTAAGGGTTGGCGCCGAGATGGTATAATCAAGGGCAGGTTGCAAAAAATCGTAAGGGCCTACAAAATCCTGCAGGTTTGAGGTAAATGAATGAGACGATCTTGATTTAAAAAATACAGAAGCAAAAGCCGGCTGACACATTCCTGCATTGATCGAATACATTTCAGGATCGAGCCCCATGCGGGTAAGGTTCAACCCAATTTCTATAAACTGTAGCGACTGGTACTGCGATTCCCATTGCAGGCCGCCCGATAAACCATGAGAACCCCAGGGTGTTGCGTAAGTAGTATCAGCAGCCGGTGTTGCAGAAAGATTGGCAATACCGCTACCGAAAGCAGTGGTGCCTGTTTTTGAAAGTATAGATGCATAACCAAATGCATTGGTACTTCCATCAAAGCTGCTACCAAAACCAAACAATGAGGGCGTTACTGAATTATAAGTGGTTTTGCTTACCCAAATACGTACTTCAACTGATGGCACACCAGAGGTATAACTTACGGCAATGATAAGGTCGCCTGTTTGCGTAATGTTTCCCGAAGCATCGAATTTCCATTGCACATGGCCTGCATCGGGGCCGGCAGTATTAAAACTTCCGGTTGTATTATTATAATTAACCTTGTTCTTGTACAATTCAATATCGAAGTACCTTGAGCCTACAACGCCTACAGTAGAAACACCTGTAAAGATCCACAAGGAATCATTTAAATTACTTCCATTACGACGCATATGAGCAAATGCGTCAACCAGGTCGGTTTTGTCGGGAATAGAAGAAGCCACACCGCCCCAGCTTGCAGGATCATCTCCGTTCTTTTTACCGCCGCTAAAGGTGGTGGTATCGGTAGACACTGCATTTACAATAAAATCCCTGGAATATAATGCGTCCATCCATAGTTTGCCATTTACAGTAGTATAATATGGAGTAGACATTCTTTTTGAAAAACTGATATTGTTACCTGCCTGTAGTAATGACCTGTAATAAGTAGCATTTGAAGTATCGATCACATTTTTACCAGAAGCCGTGGCGGAAGAAAACCAGTCATCACTGGTAACAGCACCGGTTGTGGTACCATATTTAAGATAACCGGCCTTTGTGTCGGCATCTACACCAAAAGATGCGTTTAAGCCACCATTATTAAGTTGAGCGAACGTTGTGAAATGCATGACCATCATCAATGCTATAAAGTAGATTTGTTTCATAAGGGAGCGATTTGGGGTTATGAGTGAGTCGTATACATAAAGCCAATCGCCATGCCATTTGCAAAAGGAGTTGAAAATCAATGGTGGGAAAAATTGGCATAATGGAATTGGATTCCCGTAGGTAGAAAACATTCCAAAAACAAAAACAGTACGTCCTTCAACAGTAGTATAAATAACTGAATACACTTATCAATACAGAAATTCACCATCCTGCATTGCTTTCATATTAATCGTCATATTATTTACTGATCACCATCATACACCTACCCTATTCGCCATTTGACCAGGGTCAAGAATAAATGGAAATGGGTAATAAACTCCGGATAGTTGAAAAAAACATTGAATACATGTAATAATTTATTATATCTTCAATCTACAATTTGATAACGACCACTGAAAACTTCTGCGATTTTCTATAGTATTTCAGTATCTCACCAGCTCCGTGCTTTATTATGGGCAGAACCGTAAAAGGTAGCCAATATCCCCATCTTTTCCCTTTTTCTCTTCTGCAGTAATTCTTATTGATTTTTCAACCTTTAATTCATAACGGCACTCGTGTGTTCATACACAGGGTAGCTGAACGGGTAATCTATCTCTATGCATCAAACGATCTATAAATGATATATAATATTAAACGCCCTAAATACAAACGGTACCCCTATACGTGTTACAGAAGCAGGTCCCCCGGTGTACATGCTATTTATTTTCACTTCTGTCTTCTCAAATCCATACGTTTGGAACAATGATTTCTGAAACTAATAAAATGTTTTAGCATGAACCCCAACCCCTTTACTATTCAAACGCACAATCTATCGCCCAGGGATAGTCTTAAAAGCCTGCTTATTCTTTTTATATCCGCTTGTTTATTTTCATCGCAGGTATCGGCACAAACAACCACTACATTCCCTTCTGCAAGTTCCTGTACCTCAAAAGACCTTACGCTTGTGGGTGCTGCTTTACCGGGTACAACTACTTGTAATGTATGTACAACAGGCGATTCGGTATACAGGACGTTGAATTTGTCAATTAATAACACCACAGGTTCAAAAAGAACTGCTTTTGCATTTTGGGGCACCCTGGTCATCAGGAACAGTAATGGTACCCTTTCTTCTACCAGGGCAATCTCAGGCTGCGGAGGTCCTTTAGACCCCGGTATTATCACTACTTTACAGTTCACCCAAATTGGATATAAGTGCGGTCAGTCATTAACTATAAAAGATCTGTTTCTGGCATGGACAGACGCTTCTAAAACCAGCACCTGTTCTTCTATCCTTTCTGCTACTATCAATCCCAAATGCGGCACCCTCGATTCTATACGGATCAATACCGGCCTCGATGCCGGCTTTAGTGTTACCAATGCTACCTGCTCGGTACCTGGCACTATCGACATGACCCCGCTGGGCGGGAAAAGCCCCTATACTTACTCCTGGGGTGCCAGTGCGGGCGGCGTTATTCCTTCAGGTCAGGCAACCAGCCAGGACCTTACTGGTTTAGTAGCAGGAACGTATACCGTAACAATTACTGATGCAGCAGGTTGTACATCTGTAAGGTCAACAACAGTGACAGCTGCTGCTCCTGTAACAGCCAACGCCGGTGCGGCCTTCACCAAAACCTGTATTTCCAATGCAAACGGCAAGGCAATTGGCGAAGCATACGTAGCCGGTTTCACTTATTCATGGTCGCCAGCCACAGGTTTAAGTGATGCCAGTATAAGTAACCCCATGGCCAATCCATCGACTACTACAACCTACGTAGTAACCAAAACCAATACGGCTTCGGGTTGCAGCAATACAGCCCAGGTGACCGTAACGGTAGATAATGCAGTTGTGATCGCCAATGCCGGAAATGATTTTGATAAAACCTGTACTACAAACCCCAATGGCAAAGTGATTGGTGAAGCATCAGCAGCCGGTTTCACTTACTCATGGTCGCCAACCACAGGTTTAAGTGATGCAGGTATCAGCAACCCTACAGCCAATCCCTCAGCAACCACTACCTATACGGTAACGAAAACCAATACTACAACTGGTTGTAATAATTCAGATAACATAATAGTCACAGTGAATAATGCAGCCATTGTGGCCAATGCAGGAGACGACTTTACAAAAACCTGTAGTTCCAATGCAAGCGGTAAGCAAATTGGTGTGGCATCAGAAGCCGGGTTCACGTATTCATGGTTGCCAACAACAGGGCTAAGTAATGCCGGTATCAGCAATCCCACAGCCAATCCATCGTCAACCACAACTTATATGGTAACGAAAACCAATACCACTACTGGTTGTAGTGGTACAGATAATGTGGTTGTAACCGTTAGCACGAGCGTACCGGACGCACCAACATTCTGCGCCGTTCAACCCTCATTGTGCGGACCAGCCAAGGGAAGTATCACCATACTGAGCCCGCTTGGAGCAGACTACGAGTATAGCATTAATAATGGTACAAGCTGGCAGTCTAATGTATTGTTCAGTAACCTCGATGCAGGCTCGGTAACAGGAATAAAGGTTCGAAGAATAAGTACGGGTTGTATTTCAAGTGGTGTGCTTTGCGACGCCTCTAATTGTTCACAATCCGGAGCCAGATTAGTAACAACAACTCCGGAAACGCAAGTGGAGACAACAACTACTAATTTAAAGCAGCTGAACATAAAAGCATTTCCCAATCCCTTTACCGACAAAGTGAAATTTTTGATAACCGCTTCCGAAGCGGGGAACGGAAGCCTGGAAGTGTTCAATACGCTTGGACAAAAGGTAAAAACTGTTTTCCGGGGTTACATACCATCGGGCGCGAATACGTTCGAAGTAAACCTGCCGGCAATGAGATCGTCCCAGTTATTTTATGTTCTCTATCTAGGCGATAAAAAAGTGACCGGAAAGTTATTACAGTTAAACCGGTAATTTATTTATAGCACCTTAATCAAATAATCATAAAATCCAACAGTCCTCTTGGGAGTTCTGCCACTGGCGGAACTCTTTTTTTTATTGTCAATTTCAAAATAGTGTTAACTTACTTTCATACATAAAGAAAGTAACTAACATAATTTTTATGAAACGAATGCTTGCAACGGCACTATTACTGGCTGGTTCAATTCATACTTTTGCACAGGATAAGCTGCCCGACTGGGCACTTGGTCCTTTTCTTCGCCCTAACAATGCCAACCCGGTGCTTTCTCCCGATACGAATAGTGTTTTCACAGATCCCATGAGCAATACCAAAGTTGCATGGGAAGCCAGTGATGTGTTTAACCCGGCAGCAACCATAATGAACAATAAAATTTATGTGCTTTATCGTGCTGAAGATAATTCGGGTATGGGAATCGGCAAACGCACTTCCCGGCTTGGGATCGCCGAAAGCAAAGATGGAATACATATGAAGCGCAGATCGACACCCGTGCTTTTTCCAGCCAATGATAACCAGAAAGAATTTGAATGGCCGGGCGGTTGTGAAGATCCCCGCATAGCAGTAACAGAAGATGGCACCTACGTAATGCTGTATACGCAATGGAACAGAAAAGTGCCAAGACTTTCTGTTGCTACTTCAAAAGACCTCACCAGCTGGACCAAACACGGCCCGGCATTTTACAAGGCTTATGAAGGCCGGTTTAAAGATATGGCAAGTAAGTCGGCGTCAATAGTAACCAAGCTGGTAAATGGCCGCCAGGTAATAGCCAAACTAAATGGAAAATACCTGATGTATTGGGGCGAGCGGTTTATGAACATCGCTACCTCTACCGACCTCATCAACTGGGAACCGATGCTTAATGAAAAAGGCGAGTTGAAAGCCGTTGTACGCACAAGACCTAATTATTTCGACAGTGACCTTACTGAATGCGGCCCGCCGGCAATTATAACGCAAAAAGGCATACTGGTTTTATACAATGGTAAAAACAAACCACGCGAAGGAAGGGATACAGCTTATACCGCCAACACATACGCCGCCGGACAAGTGCTATTTGATTTAAATGACCCATCTAAAGTAATTGCCCGCCTCGACAAACCATTTTTTGTTCCCACCGCTTCATTTGAAAAAAGCGGCCAATACCCCGCCGGAACTGTATTTGTGGAAGGGCTGGTATACTTTCACAATAAATGGTTCCTGTATTATGGTTGTGCCGATAGCAGGGTTGGTGTAGCGGTGAGTGAGGGGAGGTGAACCTATTTTTCTACAGATAAGATTTTCACTTAATTATTCCTGTTCGTTCCGAGCCGATCTTGTAGCGTTTTGATTACTAAAATATGGCCGAATGAAACATCGAAAGAGCGACATTTTGTGGAAAGTTATATTGGAGGAAGTGTTTGCAGACCTCCTGCGGTTCATTTATTCCGATGCCGACCAGGTGTATGACATGGAGCGTGGATTTCGATTCCTCGGTATACCATAGGGACGGCCTGGAAGAATGGGTATTATTGCATGTTGAGGTTCAGGGGGACACTAATGACAGGGACGCGTTTGCGGAAAGAATGTATACCTACTTTTACCGAATCCGGGATAAGCACCACCTTTTGGTTTCCGCGCTGGCTATCTTCACCGGGCATGATGGTAACGATATGCCGGCCCGGTATTCGTATGAATATCGGGGTACGCGGCTTACTTATGAGTACCCAACCTTGTGCGTGAGAAAATTCTCTGATGGTGAATTGGACAACAGCTCCAACCCGTTCGCTCAGGTAATCGTCGTTGCGCGGATCAGGTTGAAAGAGGGCAAAGTATCTGAAGATGAACTATTGAATTTGAAGATACAAGCCGCCAGACGATTGTTTGCCAAGGGCTTCGAGCCAGCCAAGGTAAGGTCGATCTTTAATTTTTTGAGAAACTACGTCCTCTTTGAAAAACCCGAAACAAACCGTAAATTTGATAACCAAATTAAAGAAACCGATAAAGCTGGTATTATGGACACGCTCGAATACGTAAGAATGGAGGGTAAGGAGGAAGGACTTGCCGAGGCACGCCGTAACGCTGTTGTGGCGCTGCTGGCAAACACCGAATTTTCCATTGAGAAGATCGCCGGCATTTTAGAGGTGTCTATCGCATTCGTTATAAAAGTGAACGACGAATCCAAGGTAAGGAAATAGCTTCTATTTCAATTATCAAATCCTTATCGGCCCTGCCTGAATATTCCAGCAGAGTTATAAGTTTCTCAATTTTCAAATTCTAAAAATAGAAAAGCTTGGCCTCGGCTGAGCCAAGACCAGGCTCTAATAGTATTTCTACCCCAACTATTTCCTAACCGTCACCCGCATAAAGGTAGCCGGTATAGAGGTCTTGTACGGGTCTTTACTCCTATTCTCACGGGTAAATAATTCTTCCAGTTCACGTTGCAGGTCTGCAGCCTTTTCATTTTTTTCTGCCGCTTCAAATGCATTCATGGTAGGCCCATAAAAGTTTTTGAATCTTTCAACAAACTCAACTGGTGAAAACGGTGCATTGAAAGTATATGTATCTTTTTCAAATGTTATATTCTCAGCAGCAATACCTGCTTTTACAAACCGCTCTGTTATATTGCTTTCTACTCCCCATAACATGGGACTTAAAAAACCTTCGGGTGGTGGTGGCGTATAAGCAGAGCTGATCTTCAAAATTTGTGCAACAAGTGTGGGATCGTTTGGGATCCAGTTGCCCATAACAATTCGTCCGCCGGGGCGGGTAACCCGTACCAATTCGCTGGCTACATCAAAAGGTTTGGGGGCAAACATAGCGCCGAAGATGCTTACTACCAGGTCAAAACTTCCATCTTCAATTCCTTCCAGGTTAGTGGCATCGCCTTCCCGAACGGTAATATTGGTAAGGCCTTCCTCCTGTATACGTTTGTTGGCAGCAGCCACCAGGTTGCGCGCAATATCTACACCCTGCACCTTTGCACCCAATCTGGCTTCAGGTAAGGCTGTTGTGCCATCGCCACAACCAAGGTCGAGTACATTCATACCAGGTGTAATACCGAGTTTACTGACCAATTCAATACCGCTTTCACGCATAGTTTCGGCAATACAGGTAAAATCGCCTTTCTCCCATAAAGCTTTGTTGGGATTCACAGCAGGCTGAATGGCTGTTGATTCATTCATGTTGTTTGTTTTTTGAAGTTAAAAAAGATGGTCTTTAGGGAGGAGCATTAAGAAGATTAAATAAGGCAGGAAAGGATTAAAGGTACAAAGTTTACCATATAACCAACTTGTGAACTAATACCACTTTAGTGGTAACTCAAATAGATTATACCCAGATAAGTTAACAACAAAATAAGTAATAAAAAACGCGACAATTCCGTTAAAAGCGATCTTTGCGCTTCTTAAAAACCTTTAATTGAGCCCCCTATGGATATGCAGCTTATAAAGATCATTAACGGTCCACAGCCTAAAAGCGCCCTTGCGCTTATTATCGAGGATTACGGCAGCCTTGAAAATCCCGGTCAGCGATGAAGAAAAACATGGACGTATCTCACCTCACGGTTTGTTACAGCATCCTGATGGATACTTATACCTGGCCTGTGAAGGCGGACGGATTTGGAAAACACGCGATGGCCGGAAGTTTGACCTGGTAGCAAAAGATGCAAAGCTTGATATTTCAAGTATGGCCTATGCACACGATCAGATCATTTTAGCCGCTGGTGAGAAAGGTGTATATACGTGTAAACATGGAAAGCTGAAGATATCAGGAATACATTTACAGCTGAGATGGTAACGGGACATGGCAAACAGGCCGTTTTTATTCGCCCTTCAACAGAAGCAGAAGACGTTATGACTGTGGCATATGCTGTTTACACTGATTCACCAGAAATGCCCTGGGAGGGATTTACAATTGACTTCGATAAGTAATTCAATCAATATTGCAAACCTTCAATTCTACTCCTTTGCACGTTCAGCTTTTAAAGATCATTAACGGCCCGCGCCCCAAAAGTGCTATTGCGCTGATCATTCAGGATGACGGCAGCCTTGAAAATCCCGGCCAGGTGATACTTGACGATTTTTCAGCAGAAGAATTCAAATCGAACAAAATATTTTACAATGGGGATAGTATCTATGACCTATGGGTATCACCCGCTGGCGACATATGGGCCTGTAGCTCCTTTGGCAATGTTTATACAACTGCGGATGTAAATTTCCCTGACAACCCCATACGATCAGGCTATAATCTCGATCATGACCGCATTCGCAATAGTGGTTATAACTGGAAAATGTACACGCTCGATGCAGTGCAAAACGGCGTTAGGATCTGGTCTCCAGACGGGGTAAATATTTTTGTTGGCACATATTCAGGGCACGTGTATTTATGGAATGGTACAACCTGGACGAAACAGGAAACGCCCACCAGCGAGAAAGAGGGAAAGTATATATATCATTTTGCAGGCACTGCGGTGAACAATGTGTTTGCCATTGGCAATCATGCCACCGAACTTCATCACTATAATGGAACGAAGTGGGAACCCACGGCATTCGACAGATTTACACACGGCAGCTTGGCTCCCAGCGGGCTTTTGCAACACCCCGATGGTTTTTGCTACCTGGCCTGTGAAGGTGGCCGTATTTGGAAAACCAGGGACGGTCAACAGTTTGAACTGGTAGTTCAAGACCCTGAACTAAACATTTCAAGTATGGCTTATGCACACGATAAGATAATTATAGCGGCCGGTGAAAAAGGCGTTTTTACCATTCAGGACGAACAACTGGTAAATCTCCGTAATACATTCAACGCTGTACAGGTATCCGGCAGCGGCAACCAGGCTGTGTTTATTCGTCCGGAAAAAGAATCAGAAGATAAGATCACTGTAGCCTATGCTGTTTATTGCAGTTCTCCTGAAAAGCCATGGCTGGGATACAGTTTTCATTATGCTAAATAATGAAATTGAAATAAAAAGGCGCTCCAATGTAACGGGGCGCTTTTTTATTTAACCTTTCCAACATATTGCGGCCTTACAAAAACAGTACAATCGTTTTTGAAGTCATCAGTCCAATCAATTAAAATGGCAGCGCCATCGGTATCGACCACTTCTTTTACAGTTTTATAAATATCCATGCCGCCCATTGGATCAACGCCGGCCAAATCAAAAACTATTTTATTAGTCTTGGATAAAGTAGCATACACAGCCAGTTTTCGCCTTGGATTACCTGGTATAGTGTTTATCTTAATTTTTGGTGTTATAAATTTATACTCATAGATCTTTGTAGCAAGGGGGCTTTCTCTATTCGCGTTCTTCTCAAGATATCCGCCTACCGTCAGGGGGAACAGGCGGCTCCTGAATCCGGTTAACCTTATATGATCTGCATACGTAAATGAGGATGCAATGTGGACTCCGTCTTGGGAAGTTTTCCCTATAAAGATGTCTTTCATTTCCATCTTAAGCGGATAAAAATATGGTCCATTCGGAAACTGAATAACAACGATATCTCCGCTTTTTACTTTGAACGAAGGAATAAGAAAGTCACTTATTATTTGCTTATTGAATTTTATCAGCAGCATACGGTTGCATACAGCCCAAAATAAACTAAAAAAGGAATTGAGATCAATGCCTTAACCGACATTTAGCATTTCCCTAAGCTATTTTATCAAAATTTGCTTTTTACCTTAGAGTAGTTAGCAAAAACAATAACTTGTAGATATAAACTATGTCTGCATGTTACGAATTGCCATTATAACCATTGCTATGTTTACAATATTTACCCAGGCAGTACAGGCGCAATGGCCTGAAGTTCCGGATATAGATCTGTCGAAATATAAACCGGCCGATTTTACCGATGAGGAGCTGGACATCCCCTTTTACCTTAAACATTTTCATACGTTCGCTAATAGTGTAGTAGAAACCGGGCCCGACAAAGGCTTTATCAATATTCATGTATGGCGCGATGTTAAAGATAACAAGCCCTACAACGCCCGTATTATGGAGAATATTCTTTCGCTTGCCTGGTTCTATTGTACCAACAGACCCTGGAATATTTACTATAACTCTCCTGCCCTGCGGCCACGGCTGGAAGCCGCCCTTTCTTTCTGGTTTCATAGCCAAAATTCAGATGGTCGTTTTAGTGAGTATGGTCCTAAACAATGGAACCTGCCCGCCACCGCCTTTAGTACAAAATTTATGGGCGAAACGCTGCGCCTGTTAAAAACCGGCCCGGCCATAGATGCTGAGGTTTTGAAGAACGCGATTGAAGCGGATAGAAAAGCTATCATGGCAGTGCTTACCATGGATGACCTGTATAAACATGGAAAAGATTATTCGAACCAGTTCACTAATGTATGGGCGGGCGGTCTTGCCTACTTGTCGCTTTTTCCTGATGCGGAAATAAGCAAGCTGCTGGAAGAAAAGATAAAACAATCGGCCAACGATTTTCAAAGCCCGGCCGGGTTCTTTTATGAAGCAGGCGGTACCGACTTTGGCTATAATTTCAATACCCATCACAGCAACCTGTGGATGGCCTATCATTATAGCCGCAATACGCCGCTTGCGAATAACTTTATTGAAGAAGAGAAAAGATATTACAACTGGATAAGTTATAACGCCGTGCCAGAAAAAGGCTCCATATACTTTACCATTAACCGCCCCATAGAAATGCGGCAAAAAGCCACCACAACCGTGAGCTATTTTACAGCCAGTCCGCTTGGCGAAGCAGTACCCGGCATAAGGGCTTTTAACATGAACATCGAAGAAAAGAAAAAGGCCATTGCAGATGCCCGAAAGAACCTGGAGCAGAACTGGCCAAATGTACAACCACTGGGCAAGGGTGAGTTCAGTTCATTTTCTCCCTATGCATTTCTTCACCGCAAACACTACCAGTGGTACCCATCAGCTCAACAAAAAGAAGCCGCTATTAAGCAGCTCCCTTATATAAATAGTAACCGGTTCATTCACCAGAAAATGGACAGCCGTAACCCAACGGTGTTTACGTTTGTTCGGCAACCCGGTTATTATGCCTGTTTTAATTCGGGCCCGCAATTAAAACCACAACAGCGCTATGGCATTGGTCTTTTATGGCATCCTAAAGCCGGCTCCTTCTTACAATCGCAAACCGATACCGATGAAGCGGCCTGGGGAACCAAACCGCAGGGTGGCAAATTGTATGAAGCCGATACGCTGGATGCCTCGTTTACCATTAATGGAAAAGCTACTACACCTGTGCCTGGTAGTCATGATCTGCCAACTGGCATTCTCACTGTGAATTATGTTTTGGGAACTGCTGGCAAAAAATCGATCAGCTTTAAGGAGAAAACAATTGAAGTTACTATTACCCATGCAGGGCCGTTTACAGAATATATTCCGTTGTTATTGGGTCAAACTGATTCAATAGAAATTGTTTCACCCGGAAAAGCCATATTAAAAAAACAAGATGGCGATATAACCATTTTATTCAACGAAGCGGCTAAAGCAAGTATTAAAAAAATGACCAATAAAGTTGGTAAACAACAGGTGACTACGTTGGTTATTGAGAGTAATGATAAGCTTACATATTCTTTTAATATGAATTAAGGAAGCGAGATAAACACTATTTCAGCCCTCCCATCCGGGAGGGTTTTCTTTTTTTAAAAATATCTCCCCCGTTTCCAACCTTTTACAAATACCCTGTAGTTTATATTATCGCAGGTGTGATCACACTGTATTCCTATTTAAAAAATTAAAGAATAATGAAAAAGATCCTGATTCCGATTTTAGTGTTTGCCAGTATCGTTGGCTACCTTTCGTGCCAAAAAGAACACAGTAGTGATCCTGCGGTTGCCGCCGAAAAAACCCAGGGCATCAAAAAATTCGAACCCATTGTATTTTCGGTTGATGGGGCGAATGCCCAATGGGCCGTATCTCCCGGTAATGCAAAGATCACCGCCAATGGCAATACCGCTACCATCCTGTTTGCCAAAGCAGGCTCGTACCAGGTAACGGCCAATACCGGTTACTCAGTTTCCCGAATTACGGTGAATGTTTCCGACACTTCATGGTGCACAGATAGTACACGTCACTGTGATACTACTATCACCGATACCTGCCGGTATGGTAATTGTCCGCCCCGGGATACTATTCCTCATGACACCATTCCAAGAAGGGATAGCATTTACTCTTTGCACAATGATCAAATTTTTATTAACCCTGTAAAGATCGACAGTGGTAGTATTTCTGGTTTGCTGATAAGATCTACGACCCAACTCAGCTATCAGTGCTCTAACAGTCCGCTTTTAACGAATGTGATCGTTGGCGGCAACGATACTACCGGCGTGTACTATACGTTCAAGTATACGGGGGTGCAGGTGCCTTACCAGTGTAGCACACCGTCGGGCCCGGCCAAATCAACAAAGACACTGTTCCCGGTGCATGATGGCACCCATGTGTTTAAAGTGATACTTAACGGCATAACTTATACCGGTTCATTTACAAAAACGGGTGGTCAGTATAGCTTTAACTGGCCTTATACCAGTGGAGTGATCATTTCTCCGCAAACCATCAATTAAGGCTTAATTTAAATGGTACATTTGCACAGGACTGTTTTCAATTGATGTTGTTAACGGTCCTGTGTTCAAAACAGTAGAATTTGGATAAATTAATAGCGGGCTGCAAAAAGAACGATCCACAAAGCCAGGAGAAACTATACAAACAGTTTTATCCGGCCATGTTTGCATTATGCAAATGTTTCTTCACCGACAATCATGATATTATTACCGCCGTAAACAATGGTATGCTAAAAGTTTTCCGCAACATTCATCAATACGATCCTTCCAAAGGCGATTTCTTTAACTGGGCCTATACAACCGTAAGAAATGCGGCCCTTACCCTTATCAGGGATAAAAAGAACAAACTCACCTTTGAACTCACTGAAAACAATAGCGATGCCGCGGTAAATAATCCTTTTAAACAGCTTGAGTGGAAAGATATCTATTATTACCTCGATCAACTACCGGCCAATACCAGGTACGTTTGCAGTTTGTATTACCTCGAGGGATTTTCTATAAAAGAAATTACCGGTTTGATAGATATGAAGGAAGGGACCGTTAAATGGCATTTGAACGAATGCAGGACCAAACTGAAAGTAATTTTTGAACGTAATAACGCCAGGAACATTGGATAAGAAAAAATTACATATCAACGAAGCAGGCAACAGTTACCCCGAACCGGATGTACCGGTTGAGGACGCCTGGCACAACATGAAGCAACTGCTGCAACAAGCACCTGCACCATCAGCGTCCAAGAGCGGGTTGGGAAAAGGAAAACTCCTTGGCAAGATCATTGCGGCAACCGGAAGCGTGGTTATTGTGTCAGCTGTCATTTACATGATAGCTACCAAAAAAGAAACACCCGAAACGCCACCAGTAAAGCAAACCATTGAAGCTACGCCTCACCGGGATACGCTGCCCGATGGCTCCGTTGCTTATTTTGATTCTGCCCATAAGGTCTTTGAATTTAGCGCTATGCCCTTCGGCAAAGTGACCAGCTATATTGGCAGAGCATATGGAGTGAAATTCATATTAAAGAATAGTAAAATTGAAAATTGCACCATAACCACCCGCTTTGACAATAAATCACTGGAAGAAATAATGGATGTGATTGCTTTCACACTCGCCTTTGAATACGAGATCGATAAAACTAAAAATCAGGTTATAATTTCAGGAGATGGATGTAATTAATAGAAGTCTTTCAGTGCTGTTTACCATTATCTTACTGGCAGCTTTTGAAAATTCTTTTGCCCAAAGCGAGGCGCCATTTTATTTTAATAAACCCATAACGCTCGATTCGCTTACCAAATATGTTCATAGCCGTAGCAAACTTCGGTTTTCCTTTAATTCAACCAAAGTAAAAGGCACCCAGCTCATAGATCTGAAAAAAGGCGCTTATACCATTAACCAGCTGTTGCAACAAATAAGAAAAAACACCTCGTTGTATTACGCCATGCGTAATGGCTATGTTATTTTTCAGGATAACCCGCCAAAACAGAAAACAACACCACCTACTGTTACCAAACCCGCTACCCCCAAACCACCTAAACCAAAAGCAACTACAAAACCGGCACTGCAACTGCAACCTGTACCTGTAATTAAGACAACACCAACTGATACAACTAAAATAAAAACCGACAGCACACATTTACCAGATAGTATAAAAGTGCTTTTACCAATACTGCCGCGGGTTAAGAATAAAGAAAAAGAAGAAGAAGAAAAAGAAGAAAAAGAGAAGCTCTCAGGCCGGTTCAACTTTTCATTTGGCCGAAAACTTATAGATACCACGATCATTGATACCCTTCAAAAAAAAGATACGTTAACAGTTAAAAAGAAAGAACGAACAACACGAACCACTGCACCTGCACGGGTGGTATATGATGATGTAGGAACAACCTGGAGCTGGCAATATGGCCTGCAATGGAAGGCAACGCTACCGTTTAATGGCAGCAAGTATTATGTTAACGGCGCCAATGCCCGCAGCGAGCCGTATAACCTGCTTATTCCAGGCATATGGTTAAGTACCACTGTAAATAACAGACACGAGCTTATGTTACTGGTAAAGCCGGCTGAATGGTATTTTTATAACAACAAGGTGTTTCGTAAAGATACCAGCCATGTCATAGACAATTCTGATTCAATACCCAAAACAATATACAGCCGAAAAACAACCACACTTATTAAAACCGGCGGCTGGTATGGAAGCTTACAGTATAATTATCATATAAATGAACACTGGCTTATAGGTGCAGGCGTTGGCTATCACCTGCGGGTGCGTGGGCTTGCCAGGCAACAGTCCTTTAAAAATTTGAGCGATACACTGGCTAAAGATACTTTGTATAGTATGGAGAAAGGCGCCGAAACCGACAAATACCTGGCGTCTTCATTTATTACAGGTAAGTTGGAGGTAGCGTATCATTTCAACGCATTGGATGTAGGCGCCACATTTATGATGCCCCTTACTGCTCCCTTCAAAGACATAAGTCTGAATAAAAGCCGCCCGTTGAATGTACAGTTATTTGTACGCTGGCGAATAAAACGTAATGAGGATGAGTAATTATTTACTTCGGCAAACCCGTAATCCCTGATCGGGGCCTTTGCCATTGGCTTCGAGGCTTGCGCGGAAGGCGGGTTCACAACAGAAGTCGCTGCCCATCCAGCCACCACCTTTCCAAACTTTGCCGCGGCCGCTACCTGCATTGGGATCTTCGTTCCAGTTCATACACCATTCGCGTACATTGCCACTCATATCATAAATGCCTAATTCATTGGCGCGCATACCGCCAACCGGTTTTGTTTTATTGTGGTTCTTTTCCAGCGTAGGCCACGACCATGCGCCGGTAAGATATTTATCACCGGAGTTTTTCCAGTACCAGGCAACATCGTCTAAATTGTTGCCACCGCTGTATTTGTAATTCCTGCTCACAACCCCACCGCTGGCCGCAAATTCCCATTCCGCTTCTGTTGGTAATCGGTACCCATCGGCATCCATATTGATCGTTACCATCCATTTTACAGTATCGAGCGGGTTTGTATTATTAGCATCTTTATGAACACTATCGATATTGAAATAGGGCTTCAAACCTTCCTTTAGGCTTCTTTTGTTACAGTATATAATACAATCATACCAGCTAACCGTTTCTACCGGTAACTTGTCGCCTTTAAATGTAGAGGGATTGCTGCCCATCACCTTTACCCAATCCTTTTGCGTTACCTCGTACCGGTCTATAAAAAAATCTGATAAAAATATATCCCGTCCCAAATAAGCGGAATATTTATTCTGAAAAGCGCCGCCTTTTATCAATATGAAATCATCAGGCATCTTTTCAGTGCATGAACAAACCGAAACCATTAATACTATAAACAATAATCTATACATATTGTGTAATTCTATAAAGACCTGTAAGGTCCGCCATCGGGTCTTGCAATAGCATTATGTACAAGCGGTCCTGACAGGTCGAGCTTATAAAGCAGACCTGTCAGGTACAACGCTATCCACTGCAAGTTCAAGTTTCGATGATGCACCTTACAGGTCTTGCCTCGTCAACTCGTCAATCCGTCAACTTGTCAACTATCAATTCTGCCACACCGTAGCATTAATATAACCACTCTTGTTACCCCAGGCCTCAAGCGCAAGGATCTGGTAATTGTAGCTACCAAAACCTTGTCCGCCCTTGCTGCGCCAGTTGTTAATGTGGTTGGCCATGGTCACTTTTTGGTTCGATGCGGTTGGCGCACCACCCCAGGTGTCTTTATACTGCCAGAAAGTGGCGGTACCAATTATGGACGGTGCATTTACCCGCTGTTGTTTATAGACGCTATAGGTATGCCCGTCGCTGCTTATGGTGCCCAATGAAGTTCCGCCCGTTACAGAGCCTTTTTCGGCCACATAATACTCAATAAGCGGGTTTGTGGTCCAACCATAGATGCCTACAAAATTGTAGCTGCCACTAACGGCGCCAACATTGTAGCCAATGGTACGGGCCGCGCCGGTAGCCCAGCCCTTGCCGCCTACCACATCGTTGACATTACTGTAGCTGATAGCAAAATTACCCGCCGAGCCATGGGTAATGCTTGCAGAACCACCTTCGCGGTACAGCGACCAAAACCAACCGTTTACCGTTCCCTGGTCTTCGGTGGATACATCGTCGTTTACAATACCGGTTAGACGTTCGCCTGGTTCAGAAACCAGCGGTTCCGAAATTTTGTTTTTACTACAACCTGAAAAGATGGATGAACTGGCAACGAACAGAATAGCCGTTGCGCCGAAAGCAGCCTTCCTGGCCACTTCCGTGAGGAATGTGTTTGATTTCATGATGGCAATAATTAGTTAGTTCTATAAATTTAACTAACTAACCCCATCACTGTAACCGTTTACATGAATAAAGTTTATGCTTAGTTGTAATTGAAAGAGAATGAATCAATGTAACAACCGTAACCGTTTACAACATTGTTACATTGATTTTTTTCATTATAATTTACCTAATTGCAGAAATTCGTCGCTTAATAAACCTTCTTCGCGAAGTTTTAGTTTGCCAATTTTGGCTACCACCTTTTCAAAGTCTTTCTCATAGGCGGCATCAAAGCCCATGGCTTTATGCAGCAGCAGGGCCTGCGTTTCGTAAAAATAATTGAGAACGCTTTTGTCCTCTATAGGCGCTATGGTTTTAAAGGTCACCTTAATATGTTTGAGCCCCTCTTCTACCCCTTTCAGATCGGTGGCGGTTTCATAACAACGATAGGCCAGGTTATTATGCGCAGCACGTAAGGCGGCACGTATGGGGTTGAACTCTTCCAGGTAATCCCACAGGGTGATCTTGCTTAACTCGGCAATGGTCTTTTTACAAAGCGCCAGCGATTCTTCTTTTTTACCGGCTTCGTACAACACATACCGTTGGTGATCCCAAACGTATGCCCACAACCTCATTTCCGTTGACTGCGCATCTGTGAGTAATTTCTCGGCCCGGGCCAGTACATCAATCGCCTGTGTATACTCTTTGTTTTGCACCAGTAAGGTTACCTGGCGCATTTGCACATCAAATTCACCCTGGCTGAACTCATATACATCGCCTACCGGTGGCAACTGGAATGTAGCATAGGCATACGTTAGCCAATTTGTATCATCTACTTTTTGTGCTTTGGCATAGTCCTGCGACTTCTTGAAATATTCTTTTGCTTTGGCAGCATCTCCTTCCAGGAAATAACTCCAGCCAATATAATAAGCAGCCTGGTGTATATAAGCAGCTTCGGCGTCTTTCACCCCTTCTACTTCTGCCAGCTTTTTGCGGGCATCCTCGTATTTCTTATCAATTACCAAACCCAGTCCGGCATTCAACAACAGGTAATCTTGTGTAAACCTGTTCTTGAATTTTGTCGTCAGTATTTCATATACCGCCGAGTACTGTTCATGCAGTATGTATTTACTGAGGTCTTTATCTCTTGTAATAACTGCAGCTAATAATGCAGGCGTTCGCAAAGCAAGCGGTACAAATTTTATGTTTACCGCATCCATACTTACAGCCGTTCCGCAAACTTTTTCGTTACGCATGGGCAGCGGTACAAACTCAAGCGCCGAACCATAGTCGCGGCCTACGGCGCTTTCGCACATTTCCTGCGTTACAAATTCTTTCGGCACAAATTCAAAATCGTACGAATTACGTTTTACCGCCACATCGCAGATCTTTTGCGTAAGGTATTGTTTGGGCAGGTCGTAAATACGTTCGCAGTCATTAGTATCGTTTGAAGTAATGGCTTTTATGATAAAATCTTCATCCCAAAAACAGGCCCATACTTTATTGAAAGTGTCGTAATCGTATTCCTTGTCCGATATGTCGTCTTCCTTTATTTTACTGCGGTTGTTCCAGCCTTTGGCACCGGCTCTTTCCTCAAAAGCCGGAATATGGCCCAGGTGTTTTTTATAATATTTATACGTGACTTCGTTGATTTGTTCTATATCTACATGCTCAAATATGTCAATGCCATACTTCTGTACGTTTTCACCCCACATTTCAACATAAGAGCCCCAGCGCCAGCGGTCGCGGTCGTATTGTTCAACAATAAACGGCCATTTAGGATGTTGTCCATATTTTTCAACGGCATAAGCATACACTTCCTTATCAAACAGTTTCACCGGAATACGTTTTATCACTTCTATATTCAGCTCAATAGCCTGTTTTATATATTCAGTACTATGGTATTTTGAAGGAAGATCCTTTACCGGATATGAATTCAACGCACCGCCTGCGATCAACGCAATATTCATACGTTCATCTTTGAACGCTTCTGGTGTATACTTGTAATTATACTGGCTTTGGGTTACCGCTTTAAAACACAACTCATAGGTCATTTGCTCCTTGGGTACATGCGACAGATCAATACCTTTCGGATGCGCCAGCCAAACCGCTTCAGTAAGAAATTTGGCGGGAATATCGCTATACCGGCATGGTTCCTCTCGTTTTACAGCCTGTAATATGATGGATTGGGTATACAGTTCGGGTTTAAACAAAATGATCATCTCGCCTGCTACATCAAATTCACCATTGGTTTTGTGATCGAGCAACGCCTGCAACATGTCCTTTGTGCGGTATTGCTCAGGAATAGTAGCCAGTTTAGCCGACAGCCACTCCGATGGGAACTTACCGGTCTTTTTATACAGATCGGGGCCATACTTCGCCAGCATATCTGTGAAGAACTGGTCCCAGTATGCCTGGTCTTTTACAGTGGCGGCAATACGTTTTGTATCCCAGTCAACAGTAACAGGGTCGCCGTATAAATAGTGCAGGCTGGTATGTTGCGCATAAGGCTGCGCTTTACTATTTTTTTGAACGGCGATCTGGTAAAACTGATCAGCCGTTTTTTCATCGCCCTGTAAATGATAAATAAGTCCCAGCAGCCAGTTATTGGTGAACATACTTTGCAGTTCCACCGACTGTTCCAGGTACTGTTTGGCTTCATCGGGCTTGTTCTGAAAAATAAGCGCCTCGCCTATTATTCGTATACAGAAAGCGGCTGATGGGCGTTTTTGCACGGCAGCTTTTGCCCATTCAATGGCCTGGTCGAATTCACCTGTGCGAACAGCACACAATGCGGCCTGCTCAAAACAACCAATTTCATATAATAATTTTTCAGGTGTAAGCGGAATGCCTTTGGCATACAATTCTTTTGCCTGGGCATAGGCGTTTTTATCAAATAAACATTTTCCTGCATAATAATATGCCAGGTAATAACCGGGGCCTTTTGCAATGGCATCTTTAAAACACTGGTAAGCGCCCGCAGTATCCCCTTCTTTGTTCAGGTTTATGCCTTTGCGGGTAAGCTGTATGGCTTCCGCCGTAACGCCTTCTCTTAAAACGGGCTTTCCGGCCTTCAGCGTTTCGTAAAAAGAATGGGTGCCCAGGTTCAACACATCGTAGTGTGATTCTTCAACCTGGTAATACAGGTTGGGGTTGAACGCATAGGCATATTCGTGCCACATGAGGATGGCATTTTCCGTTTCATATGTGCTTAATCTATCATAATTATACAATACGGTGATAAGCGTACTAGGTGCAAATTCAAAACAATCGAGGTCATAGAACCAGCTGAAGAAATAGGGCGCATTAATTTTGCGGAACGACATGGTGTGAACCATTTCATCATCCTGCCCCCAGGCAGAAGCTACAAAACGCACCGTTTCGTGCCCCAGTGTTTTTTGAAATTCGCCAAGGCCCAGATAATCAACTGTGGTATTACCGGTAACATAATAACCATTATCCTCGCTCACTTTACCATTGATGGTCATATTACCTTTAACAGCTATCAACCGAACGTGTTTGTGTGGAATGGCAAGGTCGCCATCGATGGTAAGATCGCCATCGCAATAAAAAAAGCTTCCGCTGAAGTTGTCGTAATAATCGCGTTCGCTTTCGTAATTATTAGCTATGTCGTTATCGGCATCTTCCTCCCAATAATCAAACAGGTTCTCAACATTCAGCGCACCCAAAATTTCCTCGTAGGTAACCGCTTTTATGTTATGTTTTTCGAGAAAAGCAACGGTTTCTGCTTCTTCCGCCGCGCTGTCGTCTTCGTCGTATTCATCCTCGTCTTCCGCCCCTGTTTTAATGGGTTCTTCGGCCATGGTCAGGTAAGTTTCCGAACTCATAAACGCCTTCAGCGAGCTTTTAGCATCCAGTACCGTTTGTACAGCCTGGTCAAATGCTTCTTCACTGATATTCCGTAATGATTCAGCAAAATGAATGGCGCGTACCGTGCCCAGGGGGTCGGCCACAAAGATCAGCATTTCATTGCCACTGCCTATCATCCCTAACACCCAGCAGCATTTTGTGAGAAAGGTCTTTTCTTTATCAAGCAGGCCGAAGGAGCGGCGATTATAAGCTTGCCAGAAGGTTAAAAAACCATAGAGGTTATTGCCATTTGGGCCATCGGCATTGTAGCAGTACAGGGCAAAAACAAAGTCATCTTTGCCAAAGAACGGGCTTCCTTTATCGAGCCAGTGGTCAACGTAATCTTCAGGCATCAGGAAACCGGCGGCGGCTTCCATAGTTGCAATATTTTCGTCTGTTACGGGAACAGCTTCCATTTCGCCGGGAAAATGCTGTTCAAGGTATTCGCTAAGGGCTATGGGGTCACTAAATAAATGGGCAGGTGGTGTAAACGGGTTGCCTTGCTGATCATTATTGCTCATCGGGTAATTCTTTATTCAAATGAGCGGCTAAAATAATATAAAGAATTACATCATAAAATAGCGGTTTTCAGGTAATTATCGCAATCCGGCATCGTAATATTCAGTTATATGAGTCAACCGTTTGTAAGCCCGGTAAGCTCCTTGTCAATCTTCAACATTTATGCAGCACTAATTAGTGTACCATTGTCTCCTAGTTAACAGTCAGTCACATAGTTACAAGAGAAATTGTAAAGGCTCTATTTTTTTGAATAGGAATTATATCTGCACGTACATACTTCCCTCCCTGTTACTTACAAACGAAGCGTTCGTTTTATTTAATCATTAAAACAAAAACTACCAGCATGCAAACTTTCAAACGATTGCTGTTATTATGCTGTCTGCTTGCTCCTGTATGGTTATTTGCACAGGTAAGCGTGTCGGGCACAATTGTCGACAATGGTAATCTTCCCATTCAGGGCGCATCAATCAAGATCAGAAATTCAAACGCAGGCACATCCTCCGATGCCAATGGAAAATTCAGTCTTTCACTCCCGCCCAAAGGCGGCACCCTGGAAATATCATATATAGGGTACAAAAGCCAATCCATAGCGGTGACCAACAGCTTATCGGACCTTGTAGTAAAAATGCAGGAAGATGTAGGCCATCTTGAAGAAATAGTTGTAACCGGTTTGGCCACCTCCGCCAAACGTTCAAACTCGGCCCATGCCGTGGGCACTGTGTCGGCCAAACAACTGGTGGGAACCACTTCGCAGCCCACTGTCGACGGCGCGCTTTATGGCAAATTTCCCGGCGCCAATATTTCAACCAACTCAGGTGCACCGGGTGGCGGTATTTCCATAAAACTACGCGGCGTAACTTCCCTGGTGGGTAATTCGCAGCCGCTTTTCATTGTAGATGGTGTTTACTATGATAACTCCTCTATTCAAAGCGGTACCAACTTCATTTCAAAAGCTGCGGGCCAGGGTAGCACCAATTTCCAGGACAATCCTTCAAACCGCGTGGCCGATCTTGACCCCGAAGATATAGACCGCATTGAAATATTGAAAGGCGCTTCTACTGCCGCCATCTATGGCGCGCGGGCAGCAGCCGGTGTGGTGATCATCACTACTAAAAAAGGGAAATCGGGCAAACCCAAAATTGAGATCGGTCATAGTATAGGCCAGCAAATGCAGTTAAATAAACTGGGACAACGCAGCTGGGATACGGCAAAAGTACTGGCCGCCTATAAAGCCAGCGGGCTTGCCATTTATAATGCCAATGGCGGAAAGACCTACAATTACGAAGATGAACTGTATGGCAACAAAGGATTATTGACCAATACCAGGCTTAGTTTAAGCGGTGGTAACGAAAATACCTCCTATTATGCCGGTGTAACATATAGAGATGATGAAGGCATTGTAAAAGGGACCGGTTACCGTAAATCATCGTTCAGGTTGAACCTCGATCAAAAGGTGACCAAGTTCCTCGATATGTCAATGAACGCTAACTATGTTGAATCGAGCGCCGACCGCGGCTACTTTAACAATGACAATACCAGCACTACCTTAGGCGTAGCCTATGTATCAACGCCTTCGTGGATAAATTTATATCCCGATGCCAATGGCAACTATCCCAATAACCCATTGGTGCCATCTAATTTTATTCAAACCCGCGATCTGATGACGAATAATGAAAAAGTAAATCGCATCTTACTCGGCGGAAAGGCAACATTCAAGATCATAAAAAGCGACAAACACAATCTTAATTTGATCGCACTGGGCGGTATTGATAATTACACGCTTAAAACAACTGCCATATTCCCCGCCATCCTGCAATTCCAAAAAGCCGGCAATGGCACCAATGGCGCATTGATCTACGGTACCACTGTTGCCAACAATACAAACCTCTCTGCATTGGCGGTGTATGATTTTAAACCAAGCGACGAACTGTCGTTCACTACCCAGGCAGGTTTAAATACATTTAAGGTAGATCTGAATACGGTTGTAAATACAGCAACCCAATTAATAGGCACACAAACTAATATTGACCAGGCCGGCGCATTACAGGCAGATCAAACCAAAACTTTCTCGAGGGACAAAGGCTTCTTTGCCCAGGAGGAGATCAACTGGCAGGACAAGATCATTGCAACCGTTGGTATAAGGGGCGATAAATCGAGCCGCAACGGGGATGCCGATAAATTATACTATTACCCCAAAGCTTCGTTAGCCTTTAACATTCTTCCGTTTGTTGAAATAAAGCCATTCAGTTTACTGAAAATACGTGGCGCTTATGGCGAATCGGGCAACTTTGCTCCCTTTGGCGCTGTTTATACTTCCCTGGTGCCCATCAACTTTAACGGAACTACCGGTTCTATAGTAGACTTAACCCGTGGCTCGGCCAACCTGAAGCCAGAGCGGCAAAAAGAACTGGAACTTGGGTTCGATGCCGGCATCCTGAACAATCGCGTGAACCTTGAATTAACCTGGTATAAAAAAGATGTGGAAGACCTGATCTTAAAAGTGGTAACTACCGGTTCTTCAGGTTTTACAAACGACTGGAAGAACGTGGCCGCTATACAGAATAAAGGCGTTGAAATAGGGCTTAATGTAGTGCCGGTGATCACCAAAGAGTGGCGATGGAATATGCAGTTTAACTGGTGGAAGAACAAATCGAAAGTTACCCGGCTCGATGTGCCAGCCTTTAACGTAGGCGCATTTGGCGCATCTCTTGGAACGTATCGTATTGAAAGAGGTAAAAGCGCTACCCAACTGGTTGGTGTTGGCGATTCAACCGATAAGGTTGACCCCACCAGTAAACTGGCCGTATTTGGCAATGCAGAACCAGACTTCAATCTTGCTTTTGGCAATAATGTTACCTGGAAAAATTTTGAGCTTTCGGTACTGATGCATTGGAAAAAAGGTGGCGACAACATAAACCTCACCACCTTGTTGAGTGATCTTTCTGCAACGTCGTTTGATTATGATAAAAAGGGTGTGGACCCCAGCGGCCAGTTGGCAAATGGCCCTTATCGCTTAAAAGTATTTGGCGCTACGGCACGTCCGTTTGTACAGGATGCCTCTTACTTCCGTGTACGTGAAATTGGCATAAGCTATACATTGCCCGGCAAGTGGTTCAAAGATATTGCCCGCATTAAGGTTGGTTTTTCGGGCAGGAACCTCATCAATGTGTTCGATTATCCCAGCTATGACCCCGAGGTATCGAACTTTGGTACAGACGCTATTTCAAGCAATGTGGAAGTTACGCCGTTCCCATCGGCCAAAAGCTATTACTTTAATATTTCGGCCACGTTTTAATTAATGTGATAATGTGATAATTCGAAAATTCGATAATGAAATACACTTCCCGGAGCGGCATGCCGAGAATTGTCGGGAACTCCAAAATGGCAGCATTATCACATTATCAAATTAGCTAATTATCAAATTAATTATTATGAATCAATATAAATTATACCGGTTACTATTACTACTAACGTTAGGTTATACGGGCTGTAAGGTTGACCCCATCCTCGATCCCAATAACCCCAGTACCAATGGTATTGTGCAAAACGCATCAATTGGCGAATTACAAAACATGGTAGTGGGTGCAGAAGCGGGCATGAGAAACAACCTGAACAATTATTACGATGGTGTAAGTGTTATAGGCCGGGAATATTACCGGTTCTCCACTTCTGATCCCCGCCTTACCGGCGACCTGTTGGGCAAAGGAAGCGCTACACTCGATAACAATACCTTTTATACCACCAACCCATTCAATGCAAGGTATCGTGTAGTGAAGAACCTTAATATCCTTATTACTGCATTGCAAAATACCAAGGCCACTATCACCGACGGACAAAGAAAAGCCAGTATTGCGTATGCCAAAACCGTAAAGGCGCATGAATTGCTGATGGTGTTCAATCAGCAATATGAGAACGGCATCAGGATCGATGTAGATGACCCCGATAAATTAGGGCCCTTTCTTTCAAAAGATGAATCGTTGAATGCCATTCAGAATTTACTGAACGAAGCCTATCTCGACCTGAAGGGTAATGATGTTGAGTTCCCCTTCTCTACCGTTCTTTACAGTAAAAAGGCGCTTGAATTTTTAAAATTCAACCGGGCGCTGGCAGCCAGGGTAGCAGTTTACCGTAAGGACTGGACGCTGGCCTTAACGGCCCTCAACGAATCATTTTTCGATTTAAATGGCAGTCTTACCAATGGGGTGTATTATCTTTTTTCAACCCAGGGCGGCGACCTCTTGAACCCTGTATTTTTTCCGCAGGATACACCACCGGCTGAGGCCCGATTGGTGCAACCCGGTTTTATAACAGATGCAGAAGCCGGCGATACACGTTTGAGCAAAGCAAGCAAACGCACCGCTGCCGGTACGCAGGATGGTTTAACGAGCGACTATGACTTTTGGGTATATAAAACCAACGTGGCCTCTATACCTATTATTCGTAACGAAGAATTGATCCTGATCTACGCAGAAGCTAAGGTACAAACAAACAGTATCCCCGATGCCATTGTGGCCATCAATAGAATTCGCACAGCAGCTTCGCTACCACCATATGCCGGTTCCATAACTCAAACCGCTATTATAAATGAGATCTTAAAACAACGGCGATACTCATTGTTTGGCGAAGGCCAACGCTGGATCGATATGCGCCGCTATGACAAATTAAGTGAGCTACCCATCGACAGGGCCGGCGATGATGTGTGGAAGCAATTCCCGCGTCCGGCAACAGAACAGTAAAGAATGTTAAATAAGCCCTACCCTTTCAGAATGGGCTTTTGCTTCGGCAGTATGGTTGAACAGCAAGGTATGAACACCTTGCTGTTCGGCTTTCTGTAATAGTTCGCTGGCAATAGCGGCTTTCTCTGTACGAACATTGCGAATGTAAATAGCAAAAATGCGTTGCGGGTATTTTTGCGCAATGGCGGTATAAATGGCGGGGTCCTGCTGCGAATTATCGCCTATTAATATAAATTGTTGTTTGGGAAAAACATTGAGCAGCCGCTCTATACGCACCTGTTTGCCGGCATGTTTTGTTTGTCCGCTCCTGAACAGTTCCCATATTCTCTTCAACTCACTCAACAAAAAAATGCCTTCGGGCAAACGGTTATAACTAAAGAATTCTGTAAGGTAATCGTACAGGTTCCACTCACTGCTCGATACATAAAAGAATGGATTGGGCGTGTTGGCATCGGTGTGAGCGTACACCAGCGCCTGATAATATTCCGACATATGTTGAAACTGGCGGCGCGAACGGGGGTTCTTCAACAGCGCCCGGATGCGTTTGAACGTAGTGGCCGTATGCGAAACCAATACCGTATCATCAATATCAGAAACAAAAACATACTGGGTGCTATGCGGCACATACAACCTGCCCGTGCCGCTGGCTATTGCGGTGCCCCATTTGTTTAAGGCTTCTATGGTAACGGGATGCCAGCCATAAGGCAGTTCCACCGGCGAGCTCCATTCAAATCTTATAAATCCTTCATTGTCGGTAACACCCTCCTGTTGTTGGTTACCGAACGTTAGCCGTACCCGGGTTTGGGGAAAAGGTTTCACAAAAAACAGCCGTAGCAAATAAAATATATTCACCAGTATATTATTGGAATAATGGGTATTGGCGGCAGGTTGCCGTTTCAGTACATGAGCATAAATGATGAGATCGTGTGTATGCCCATACCCCTGGTATACTTTTATTATCATGGGCTTAAAGGATGTTTATATAAAATATGCATACCAACCCTCACCTGAAATTATTGTTTTTTATAAACTCAGCCGCAGGCAACAATAACACCGACTGGGAACAAACCATTCTGCAATATTTTAACAACAAACCTTACACCATTGTCATTTATCATTTATCAAACCCATGCACGCGGGAGCAGATACAGGAACAAATAAAAAAGCATACACCCAACCGGGTAATTGCTGTGGGCGGCGACGGCACATTAAAGCTGGTTACAGAAAGCATAATGAACAGCGGGCTGCCGCTTGGGTTATTACCTGCGGGTTCGGCCAATGGAATGGCAAAAGAATTAGGCATACCCACCGATGCAGAAAAAGCGCTGGACATCATTACCCAGGGACATATAAATAAAATAGACCTTATTAGCATCAACAAAGAACTGTGTATTCATTTAAGCGATATCGGCTTTAATGCTTTTGTGGTAAAAACCTTTGAAACGTTTAACAAACGGGGCATGTGGAGTTATATTAAAGCTGCGCTACGCGTTTTGTTCCGCCACCGGCATATGGAAGTTACTATTGCCGGCGATAAAAAAACCATAAAACGCAAAGCAGCCATGGTAGTGATTGCCAATGCTACCAAATATGGCACCGGAGCGGTGATAAACCCAAATGGGAAACTCGATGACGGGCTTTTTGAGATCATTGTTATAAAAAAGATCTCGTTTAGCGAGATCGTAAAAATGATGATCACCCACAAAGATTTTGATCCCCGTAAAACAGAGCTCTTTACTACATCCGGCGTAGAAATGCGATCGAAGCACCATGTACATTTTCAGGTAGATGGGGAGTATTTAGGGAAAATCTATTCGTTGAAAGCAGCATGTTTACCAGGGGTACTGCAAATGATAGTTCCTGCATCAGAATAAATTGGCCAAAATCGTTTTGCTAAAAGCGACATTTCATTATTATCTGCTTGCAATGACCGTTGCTGGTTGCAACATGATCGTTGCTAGTTGCAACACGATCGTTGCTTGCATGTTATTATATAATTGCAGGCTGCAATTACCTCTTTGGAGGCAGGTATTATCTTATGCCAGGGTGTTTTTTCAATCGTTGCAACTGTTATTTGAACGTTGCTGTTGGCTCAACGGTCAATTTCAGCTTGCATTTAATCGTTGCAAGCTTACAATGGTCCATTGTTGGGCTGCAATGGTCATTGCAGGATAACAATGAATCATTGCTGGCATGAAATGACTCATTGCTCACTTGCAACGAACCGATGCCAGCTTGCAACAATAAAACTTCAGTTGTTTTTTGTTCATTGCAGGTGAGCTGTGAGGCATTGCAGGCTGCACTCAATGAAAAATCAGCGAACAATGATCCGTAGCAGGCTGGCAAAAGGTCGTAGCAGGCAAACAACGATCGTGTTGCAGCTTGCAATGGTCACTCCAGGGTAGCAACGTCCGTTGCACGCCAGCAATGATCCGTTGCACGCAAACATTACGTCATTGCAAGCTACTTATAAGTAAAAGCAGGCGAACAAATTGGTTAATACAACAAACAACGAGTCATCGCAGGCAAACAACGATCATAATACAGCGATCGGGGGTGTTAATCCTTCTCCCACTTCCTTCTACTCGTTCCTTCCTGGTAAATTACAGTCCAGCCGTTCCTTTCTGCCATGTGTAGCAAACGTTTTCTGAGTTTTTTGGGATAGAATATTTTTGTGCTTGTCTTTTTAATGCTGTATTCAGTAAATACGTTCAACTGTGCCAGGATCTCATAAACGGCAGCGCCGCATCGCATTCCCAGGAGCGCATAATCGTATGGGGTTTGCTGCAGATAGGCTGCCGAAATACTGTCGAACTTTTGCTTTTGCTGTTCGGTGACCGGCACGTAAACAATCGCGTATTTTACGTCTTTAGGGTCACTACCCAGGATCGCATAGAAATTACTGATAGAATGCACCGCATACAAACTGTGGCGGTCGCTTTTTTTGGCAAACCAGTGAAACTGACCGCTGGGCAAAAAGTTTACGATCTTTTCACTGTCGCCTTCAATGCCCACATGACCGCCCAACATGCCGCCAAAGCATTTTGATTCGGTGTCTTTGTATTTTTTCTGTGGTTTCGATCCGTAGAGAAAATGAACTTTTAAGAAGGTGGTATCGTGGCAATAACCCAGGACGGGAAGTAAGCAAAGGAGTATGAACAGCGCTTTTTTCACGACTGTGTATTATGGGTTATCCTACGTCTGGTTACCCCTAATATAAAAAATGAAAAGTAGATGGAATGTTAAATCGCAGCCACCGCCTCTATCTCCGAAAATGAATTTCATAACATATTAATATCAAAGTATTCCTAAGAACCAATTATAACCATAGATGTGACGGTATTCGGCAGGGACCTGGTTCAGCCGTTGTTTAATTGTAGCTTCTTTATTATTATTCTGCACGATACTTCTTATAATCTTTCCCGTCCTTTTATCTTTCTCATCCTTTTCAAAGGAAATATATTCGAGCGTGTCTAAACCAGTTCCATTCCATTTGTATTTATACATTTCTGTTTCACCCAAATGTCCATACGCTACCCCTCTTACCACTTTTTCTTTCCCCGAAAAAGTTGGGTTTATAAAATCGAACATTTCAGAAAACGTTCCGGTTTGCGGCAAATACAAATAAACTTCGGCAAAAGCCTTTAAACAGCAGCCGTTACTTCCATACCCATTTATAACAACATCCTGTAAGCCATCGCCATTTACGTCCTGCAACGTATCGTTAGTATACGTATTTGACCACTCTTTGTGAACAAGCACCTGTTTAAAGCCACTGTTATGCTTTACATAAATATTTATATACTCACCAGGCACCTCCACATGTTCATTTGAAGGCTGCGACATATGAACAATAAGATGTTTCAAATCTTTTGAAAAAAAATTATTGTACGCCAGCTTTATTTCTACAGGATATAAGCCATCAGGCACTAAAGTAAAACTCTTTTTAAATGTAGGAGACTGTATATTTCTATAGGCCGAATCCAATGCCTTTTGCAATACGCCGGCCATTCTAATGCTGTCAGCCCGTTCGTTTTCTTCACGTTTTCGCCAAATCCCTTGCAGTCTTTGACTATCAGTTTGCACAGCCGTTGAATCATTATCCGGAAGCGGATGTGGCTTTTCTTTTTTCACATTGCCACATGAAACTAAAAAAATTGTAATAAGTGCAGGGATCATTTGCTTCATAAATGCTAAGATAATTCATGCACATATACCCTGCAAGCCCCCTACTCTGCGCGCAAACTTTTTACGGGGTTGGCCAATGCTGCTTTTATCGTTTGAAAGCTGATAGTAATAGCTGCGATTACCAGTGCCAGAATACCAGCAAGCAAAAATACGGAAGCACCTATATTAGTGCGGTAAGCGAAATCCTGCAACCACTTATTCATGGCAAACCAGCCCAGCGGTGAAGCAATCAATATTGAAATACCAACCAGCTTTATAAAATCGGCCGATATCAGATTTATTATACTTGCCGTACCGGCGCCAATAACTTTACGGATAGCGATCTCTTTATTTCGTTGTTCGGCAGCATAAGCGGTTAATCCAAACAGACCAAGACAGGCTATTACGATTGCCAGCACACTAAACGAAACAAATATTTGCTTCATCCGTTGCTCCGCCCGGTAAATGGCCTCAAAATCTTCGTCCATAAAGGAGTACGTGAACTGAAAATTGCCGGCCAGTTGTTTCCATTTACTTTCTATCTGGCCCATTAGCACAGGCAGGTTGGCACTGCTTACATGCACCGTTACGGCGCCATTATCGCGTTCATTCACCAATACCAGCGGTTCTACATTCTGCCGCAACGAACTAAAGTTAAAATCTTTTACCACCCCAACTATATGGTATGGCTGTACGCCAAAACTATTTCTATAGATGGTTTTATTCAACGGGTCTTTAAAACCCATCTTTTTTACAAATGCCTCATTGACGATAATTGCCGAAGAATCGGACGCCAGGTTATTTGAAAAGTTGCGGCCACCGGCCAGTTGCATGCTCATAGTTTTTATATAGTCTTCATCAACCTTCCAAAATTCAGCCAGCACATCCTGCTTTATATCAATAGGCAATTGCGGGAACAAACCGGTTATATTTCTTTCCCGGCCCGTGGGCGAAAACCCCGAAATGGTAACACCATCAACACCCGGCATTTGTTTTAATTCCTGCTTAAAATTATCAATGCCATTACCAAGCCGGCCGGTGTTCTTAATAACCAGCATCTGGCTTTTGTTAAAGCCAATATCTCTACTGTGCATGTACGAGAGCTGGTTGTATACTACCAACGTACTTATAATAAGAAAAATGGAAACAGAGAATTGGAATATCACCAATGAACTGCGCAGGAAACTTCTTTTAAAACCCGCAGCCAGCCGGCCTTTCAAAACAACAATAGGCTTAAAACCCGATAAATACAAAGCAGGATAAATACCAGCCAGTACGCCCACCAGCAATACTACCGATAATAAAACGGCCAACGATGAAAAAAACGAGGGGCCTGTTATTGAAAGCTGTTTATCGGCCACCTGGTTAAAATACGGCAACATCAGCTGTACTATCACGATGGCTAAAATGGTTGAAATAAATGTGATCAATACCGATTCGGTAAGAAATTGACCAATTAGATTACTTCTCGAAGAACCAATAACTTTTCGCACGCCTACTTCCTTTGCGCGGTTGGCCGAACGGGCCGTTGAAAGATTAATAAAGTTGATACAGGCGATCAGTAAAATGAAAAATGCAATTACCGAGAAAATATACACAAACTGAATACTACCGCCTTTATCTATTTCATACTGGCTTTTTGAGCGAAGGTGAATATCGAGCAACGGCGTTAAATTCACTTTAAGATAATTGCCGCCAGAAGTAATGATCGGCGGATAATGCGCTATGGCAATTGTTTGTATCTCCTTCTCCAAAGTTGAAATACTGACCGCAGGTTTAACCAGCACATAATTATGAATCCCACTATAACCCCAGCCATTTATCTGGCTTTCGGGAACAGACGAATAGGATAAAAAGAAATCATAATTAAAATGCGA
Source organism: Niastella sp. OAS944 (assembly GCA_024809215.1). GTDB lineage: Bacteria > Bacteroidota > Bacteroidia > Chitinophagales > Chitinophagaceae > Niastella. The sequence continues at coordinate 666,473 of JANUBW010000002.1, forward strand.
TTGGGCTGGAATGTCTTTGATCACTGCCGTGATCCTGTACAAACCCGAATCATTTATTGTAAAACTTTCGCCAACTACATTACTGCGGTTGAAATATTTACGGGCAGTACTTTCGGTTATAACAGCGGTATAGGGATCAGTTAAAGAACCGGCCGCATTACCATCTATCACCGGCAGTGTGAACACATCAAAAAGATCAGACTCAGCATACACTATCTTGTTTTCCTCAATGACCTCATTCCCTTTCTTTACAAAAAACTTTTTGGGCGACAGGAAAAGGGTCGATACCGGCACCAGACGGGTGATCTTTTCAATTCCATGTACATCCTGAATTGCCTGCTTCAATGGTTTCTCCGTTCCGGCATATGACCCTTCATGACCATTCAAACTTACGTTTTCTGTGATGCGGTAAATTCGGTTGGCATTTACATTATAGCGGTCGTAACCCAATTCGTCCTTTACATAGATTACGATCAGTATACAGGCGGCAATACCAGCCGAAAGGCCAATAATATTGATAGCACTTACGCCTTTATTACTCTTAAACGATCTTAAAGCCGTTCTTAAATAATTACTGATCATAATTTATTGCTTTTTCATTTGCAATTAAATAGAATGCCAAGTGCCAGCATAATGATTTTCATATAATTAAATATAGCAGCGTAAGCAAGGTGTTCGCTTTCGATACGAAACTGTACGAATGTATTACAAATACCCCTGGCTGATAATTTGCATTTCGTTCCCTTAAAATTCGCAAACCATGCAAACAAACATACTTTGGACAGGACGAGCATATTATTCCCTGGAGAACTGCCAGGTAAACGAGCACGAGAATAGCGCAGAAATTACCTCTACCATTATCGGAAGTTATGAAGGCAAACTGTACAAAGTGGAATACCAGATAAGAACAAACGCCCGTTGGCAAACTGTTTTACTGGAATTGACCAGCCAGGTGAACAACAAACCGCAAACAATAAAACTGGAAGGAGATGAAAAAGGGAACTGGATATATAATGGTAAAGAAGCAGCTCAATTCAGGAACTGTATAGATGTTGACATTGCCGTTACCCCTTTTACCAATACCCTGCCCATCCGCAGGCTGCAACTTCAGCAGGGTCAATCGCAGGAAATACAGGTTATTTATTGCGATATTTTGAACCAGGTAATAAAACCAGTTAGTCAGAAATATACCCGCCTTTCAAACAATGAATATCATTACGAGAACATTCCGAATGATTTTGAAGCAACCATTAAGGTTGACGACTCAGGACTGGTTATTGATTATCCCGGGCTATTTGTAAGAACGGCTGCTGTTACGGGGTGAATTACTTCTGCTTCTCTTTCAAAATTTCCTTCTTAACATCAGCCACTTCTTTAAGCAACAGCGGAAAAGCCGGCTGCGCCATACCACCATGGTCGAACCCATCGAGTTCATATAACCTTGTTTTTGTATGCCCCGCCAGTTTCATCATACGCCACAAATAGGCATTCTCTTCATAACGCCCCAGCAGTTCCTTATCGCGATCGCCGGTTATCAGCAACATGGGCGGCGCATCTTTGCGAACATGATACAAGGGTGCATATTCATCAATAATGGGTTGTGTGCCCTTAATACCCCTTTCACTGCGAATGGTAAAGTGGGTAATGGCCTGGCCGCTGAAAGGGACCAGAGCGGCAATTGAGTCAGGATCGATACTGTATTTGCTTAAATATTTTTTGTCAAGCGTGATCATCATGCCCAAGTAGGCGCCTGCGGAATGGCCCGATACGAAAACAAGACGGGTACTACCGCCATAGCTTTGAATATGCTGGTAAACCCAGGCCACTGCCGCTGCCGCATCTTCGATATAGGCCGGCGCTTTAACCCTGGGCGACAAACGATAGCCCACACCTATTACAGCATACCCTTTCTCCATAAGGGCAGCAGGAATTTCTTTGTGGCCACCGGTTATGCCACCGCCATGGAACCATACAATGGTAGCAAAGTCTTTCGCGCCTTTGGGATAGTAAAGGTCCAGCTTGCATTGGGAACTTATGTATGCGTCATTTTTTGAAACAGATTCAGGATAGTAGGCAATGTCTTTCTCCGTAACATAGGTTTGTTGTGCCTGCAGCAATGATACCTGAAGGAAAAGGAAGAATATTATTACACCTTTCATATTGCAAAACCGCTTTAAAGGCACCAATATAAAACTTTTCTTTTGATACCGCTGTAGAACATATTACCCATGGCTGTGGTGGTCGGGTTTTTGAATTTGATGTTTACATGGATAAGACCTCTAACTTCAGCACCCGGTTGGCCACCAATTTATTCATCCTTTGCCTGCTGGCTTTGATAGTATATGTAGGTCAGGGCATACTTATACCTATAGGCTTTGCCGTAATGCTGGCCATGCTTTTATTACCAATGGTAAAATGGCTGGTAAGAAAGGGTATCCCTGATATTGTAGCCAGCATACTGGCCATACTGGTAGCTATTATTTTTGTTAGCGGCATCGTATATTTCCTTTCTGCCCAGATAGCCAATTTTATGGAAGACCTGCCGGCCATCAAGGAAAAACTACAACACCACTGGATATCCCTGCAAAGCTGGATCGACTCAACATTCAACATTTCAAAACAACAACAGAACCAGGTAGTAGAGAATGCAAAGGAGAATGTGCAAAGCTCAGGACCAGGCAGTATGGGAACAGCAATGGTTGGACTTGCCGGCAGTTTGATGACGATGATCCTGCTACCGATCTATACTTTTCTTATTCTATTTTACCGCAGACTGATCCATAAATTCCTAATAATGGTTTTTCCGGCAGTAGAGCGTAACAAAGTAGAAGAAATATTGGAGGAATCGCATTCGATTGTAAGAGCATACCTGACCGGTTTGCTTATAGAAATGCTGCTCGTTACGGTACTAAACGCTGTTGGCTTTTTAATTGTGGGAATTCAGTATGCGATCTTTTTGGCGGTATTGGCGGCTGTACTCAACATCATTCCGTATATCGGTATGTTGATAGCCACCGTGGTTTGCCTCGCCATAACCCTTACCACCACCGACAATTTATCCGCAGTGCTTTGGACAGCCGCGGTGCTTACCATAGTTCAATTTATAGATAACAATTTTATTACGCCATATATAGTGGCTCCGAAGGTACAGATCAACGCACTGGCAAGCATTGTAGGCGTATTTGTTGGCGGCGCACTGGCCGGTATCTCAGGCATGTTCCTAAGCATTCCCGTTATGGCCATCCTAAAAGCCATTTTTGACCGGGTGGAAAATTTAAAACCCTGGGGGATTCTGTTGGGCGATGAGCGGAAGAAGAAGAAGCGTTGAATTTATTCAGGGCCAGGATAGAGATCCCGGCCCTTTTTATAACTAAAAAAACAGTATCGTTATCTATCTTTATGTCTGGCTTCATTGACCTTTATTGAACGATCGTCGAGCATAACACCGTTTAATTCGCGTATAGCTGTTTCCGCCTCATTTGTATCATCCATTGTAACAAAACCAAATCCTCTGCTGCGGTTAGTGACCCTGTCTACTATCACTTTAACAGAAGCCACTGCTCCATATTGAGAGAAATGCTTTCTTAAGTCTTCGTCTTGTGTATTGAAGCTTAAATTAGATACAAAAATGTTCATTTTTATGAATTTATATATGAAAGTTAACCTGAGGAAAAAAGCAGGAGGTAAAGGAAAGAAAGGAATGAGAGATCGATCAATTACAAAGTGCTAAGAATCTCAAATTTATTACAACTAAAGATACTATTAATTTATTGGTAATCCCTAATATTATTCAGCCAGCAACAATATAATAGTTGTTATGAAACAAATAGACTACCTTTAATTGCTTTACAGAAGTCATTTCATAGTTCATTCACCTTCGCTCACTCCGGTTTGTAAGCAACATGCAACAGTTTTAACCTCACTACTTGCAAGTTTAACTATTGACAATACATACATGGGGGTAATTAACATTTACAGCCTATCATTATTATTTATTAAAAAATCATCAACATGATAAAATCAGATCTACGATTTAAAATACTCTTTATAAGCACCTTCCCCCCCGTAAAATGCGGAATAGCCAGTTTTACACAAGACCTCATACATGCCATAACTCCGGAGCTAAAAGGTAATATAGCTATCAACGTATGCGCTTTGGATAAAAATGTAAACGCAACACCTTATAAATCTCCGGTGTCAATGACAATGAACGGTCATAAACTTGACTCTTGCATTGAAACTGCAAACAAAATAAACGAGGATAACACGATCGATCTTGTTTGCATCGAACATGAATTTGGTTTGTATGGCGGCGAAAACGGATCGTTCATACTGGGCTTTCTCACTATGCTCGATAAACCATTTATTATCCGCTTTCATACTGTACTGCCATTACCCGATGCCAACAGATTGAAACTGGTTCAATCAATTGGCATGTTAGCCGATAAGATAATTGTAATGACCGCCAACTCTGCCAGGCTATTGAAAGAAGATTATTTTATAGATGCAGAAAAGATAACGATTATACCGCATGGTACCCATACAATCAGCAGCATAAGCCGCGAAAAGCTGAAGCTTACATACCAATTGCAAAATAACCTTGTGCTTACCACCTTCGGTTTATTAAGCCCTAACAAGGGAATCGAAAAGGGAATCTTAGCCATGAAAGAGATCAGCGCCGCTTTTCCCGAAGCTGTGTATATAGTATTAGGCCTCACACATCCGAACCTGTTACAGGAAGAAGGTGAAAAATACCGCAACTATCTTCAGCAGTTGATTGATGACAATAACCTTCAAAACAACGTGCGGCTCGTCAACGAATATGTTCCCACCAAGATGCTGATGGAGTATCTTGCTTTAACAGATATTTACCTTTTCACGTCTAAAGACCCCAATCAGGCTGTAAGCGGAACCTTCCTTTATGCCATGAGTGCAGGTTGCGCAATAATTTCCAATTCATTTGTGCTGGCAAAAGAAATGCTGGATGACAAAACCGGTATTATCATTGAAAATGGCAAAGAACATGAACTGGCCGAAAACGCCATCTACCTGTTACAGCACAAGCAAACAAGGATACAAATGGGACATTATGCCTTTATGAAAACCCGTGATACTGTTTGGAAAAAAGTAGCTATCAAACACACCGAGCTATTTGAAAAAATATTAAACCGGCCGTTTTTTACTTCGGCAACACAAAAACAACTTACAAACTAATTACTAATATAAAACTTATGGAAGCAGATATCATTCTTTCAGCTCATCCTGTAGAATTCACCAGCGCGCAAATGCCAGCCCTGAACCTAAAACACATAAAAGCGCTAACCGACAGCACCGGTATTATTCAACATGCTTTATTCGATATCCCTAACAGGAAAGAAGGCTATTGTATCGATGACAATGCGCGGGCTTTATTATGGGCTGTTTGGGCATGCAAAAGCAAACCTAAAGACCATTCAGCATATAATTTGCTTCCTGTTTACCTGGGCTTTATACACTATATGCAAACAGAAGAAGGCCACTTCAGGAATTTTTTAAGTTATAGCAGAGATACTTCTGAAGACCGGGGCTCCGATGATTCTTTTGGCAGAACCATCATGGCGCTTGGTTATTTGATCAATGAAAGTCCCACCCATGCATTGGCAAGAACTGGCCAGGAGATCTTTTCAAAAGCTTTACCCCAGGTAAAGACAATTACTTCCATTCGGGGCATTGCCACTACTATAATTGGAATTTGCCAGTATATTAAATTCCATTTCCCCGATGACAAAAAAACGCACATAATGGATGAAATGGCTGACAAAATGGTTCAGATGTACAAGGATAACAGAAGCGATGACTGGCACTGGTATGAACCTATTCTCACTTACGACAACGCGCTGTTACCACTTGCATTATTACATGCTTATGAGGTTTCGCAGAACGAGGAATATATGAACATTGCGCTTGAATCGATGAACTTTCTTGAATCAAAAGTATTATACGATGATACTTTACGGCCCGTCGGCAATGATGGGTGGCATAAGAAAGACGGCCCTGTAGCCCGGTTCGATCAACAAGGCGTGGATGTACTGGCAATGGTACTTTATTATCAACAAGCCTATAGAATAACCGGAGAAACGCTTTACCTCACTCGGATGTACAAGAGTTACCAATGGTTCCTGGGCGATAACGACATAGGGCTTTCCTTATATGATTTTGAAACCGGCGGCTGTGCAGATGGCTTACACAGCGAAGGCATCAACCTGAACCAGGGCGCCGAAAGCACCCTGGCTTACTGGATATCGCATGAAGTGGTAGCCTCAACATTATAATATGAAAATAGCAATGCTTGCGCCTATTACATGGCGAACGCCACCTGTGAATTATGGCCCATGGGAACAGGTTGCTTCGGTGTTAACAGAGGAATTGGTAAAAAACGGCATAGACGTCACATTGTTTGCCACCGGCGACTCTGTAACCCGGGCAAAGTTGCAATCAGTATGTAAAAAGCCGTTAGGAGAACTTCCGGCAGATGCTAAAGTGTGGGAATGCCTTCACATCTCCAATTTAATGGAACAGGCATCTACATTTGACGTAATACACAATCATTTTGATTTCCTTCCCCTTACCTACTCAAAACTGATCAGGTGCCCGGTAATTACTACCATCCATGGATTTTCTTCTGAACAAATTATTCCGGTATATAAAAAATACAATGACAATACTTTTTATGTTTCAATAAGCCATAGCGACAGGCATCCGGCGCTGCAATATCTCGACACAGTTTATAACGGTATAAACGAAAAGGATTTTGAATTTGGTTCAGGCAGCGGAGATTATTTATTGTACTTCGGCCGCATACATCCGCACAAGGGTACCCACGAAGCAATTCAGATAGCTATTCAGTCAAATATGCGATTGATCATTTGCGGACTGATACAGGACGAGGTGTATTTCCAGGAAAAAGTGATTCCATACCTGAACAATACATCGGTTGTTTATATGGGTAATGTGGGACCTGCGCAACGGAATCAATTACTGGGCAACGCAAAGGCCCTGCTGCATCCCATAAACTTTGAAGAGCCCTTCGGGCTAAGCGTGGCCGAAGCAATGATGTGCGGCACCCCGGTAATTGCGTTTAACCGGGGTTCTATGAATGAATTGATAAAGAACCGCGAAACCGGTTATTTAGTTCAAAATACAGCAGAAGCAGTGCTGGCTACACGTCATATTAAACGTATAAGCCGTGAGGCGTGCCGTGCACATGCTATCGATAAATTCAGCAGTAGTGTAATGGCTGCACATTATATTCAGTTGTACAAAAAGGTAGCGCGTAACCTGGGTGGTCTATAAACAGTTGCTCAACCTGCATTCACTATTTCATCGAGCAATGCTTTTAAAGAAACAGTGGCAAACGAAGTAGCATAATCGGAAACCGCATAAGGAATAAACAATTTATCGTTGTGAATGATGGTGCCACAGGAGTATACAACGTTGGGCACATAACCATGCCGCTCCTCTTCTTCAGGCATCAACAGTGGATATTTCAAACGGCCCAATTCTTTGGAAGGGTCATTCAAATCGAACAGGCTGGCGCCAAGACAATATTTACGCATGGGCCCTACTCCATGAGTAATTATCAGCCAGCCTTTTTCCGTTTCAATAGGCGAACCGGCGTTGCCGATCTGAACAAATTCCCATGGGTACATTGGCTGTTGTAATAAAATAGCCGTTTCCCATAAATACAGATCGTCTGAAAACATGATGTAATTATTCACGCCATCAATTCGTGAGATCATGGCGTACTGTCCATTGATCTTCCGGGGAAATAAAGCAAAGTTTTTATTGATTGCCGCCCTTCCATGAAGCGCAGACATTTTAAAATGCAAAAAATCTTTTGTTTCTATCAGATGAGGTAATATGAAGGAACCATCATATGCTGTATAGGTGGCCATATAGGTAGAAGAGCCATCTTCACGGGTAAATTTTATAAAGCGGGCATCCTCGATACCGTTCTTTTCGGTAAAGGTCACAGGAAAAATAACTCTTTCAGACAGGAGAGAATCAGATTGAAAATGTAGTTCGTAGGTAGTATTTACCATGCTGAGGATATCGTACCTGAGTTTGTTCCTGGCCATACCGGCCGGAAGGGCATGCAGAGAAGTTTTTAATACCGTCTCAATTTGCTTATATGAAAAAGTATCACCTAAGCGGTTTAAAATATCGGCGCGAACGTCTTTAGGCAATATGGTCTGAGAAAGTAATTCCCTAAATGCTTCCTTATCGTTCCGTTTTTTTTGTGAAACCCGTCCTTCGTTCATATATTTTCCAGCAGGCTCAAATTGTATGTCGGCATTTTTACTGAGTTTCGCCCTTTTGAATATCAGCGATGAAATATGCCCTTCGCCCGTTGCCCTGAAGCTGATGATCACATTTTTCTCCCCCTCGCCCGCACCCGACTGGTCGGGATCTTCTACAATGGAGGGGTTGAACAAAGCAGCATGCTCCAATGAATATTCCATGGTAAAATAGGAACCTATTAGCAGCTTTTTTTCTATTGATAATTCCAACAGTTCCTTCTCCGGCAGCAAATGTTTTATTAAATCAAAATGCTTCTCAAAAATAACTTTAATATTACTGTAGCGTTTACTAAATTCATCCTGAACATGAAGGAGTACCTCATTTACTTCATCAGCAGGCAATAACAATACCCTGTTGATCAAAGCCCTCCCACGCTCCTCGCCGGTATTAAAAAACCGGGGAATAACTTTTCTAACATCGGGATTCAAACGCACATTGGCTCTTCTTACCTCTAATTTCATAAATGGGAGTTATTGATAATCAGTGAAGGTAGCTTAATTAGCCCATGATATGCGTAAGAAATGCAGGATTAACAGTGTTTATCAGGAATATTCTCTATCTCGGCATATAATGCATCGCCTCGGGTTTGAAGATGCTTACAGGCTCGCTGTAACAATAATAGGAGCAGCTATGGTGGTCCTGTTGTACAAGCTCTGGCTCCAGCGGAAAGTCATTTCTTGTATGCGTATGGTACGCCACTTCCCTTTCTTCCCGAAACCACTGTTTGCCATTCATTTTGCGCTCCTGCAACATCCGCTGGTACGGAGTCATCCGTTGTTCGCGGGTCAGTTGTGTTGGCGGCTCCCTTCTTAATTTTCGAATGCAGATGATACTACCAATTACAAAACAAAGGAATAACAGCATGCTTCCACGCAGGGGAATGGTTTCATAACCTGGATACGCAAGATGGATATCTGCCGTAATACCCATGGAGTTGATGCCTGTGCGCACCTCCGGAGTCAGATAGCCTTGCGCTAAATAATAAATGAGCCCGCCGATAAGCAGGCAACACAACAAAGCAAACAGTCCGGTAGCAGCCGCCTTTAAACGAAACCCAATACCCGAACAACCCGGATACAACAACATCACCACCGGGTAAAGCACCAGGAACAAAGCCGGTGTTAATACCAGGTCAATTACAAATGGTAACTCTACAGGAATTTCAAGAAATACCAATCCTGGTTTGAATTGTGCCAGTCCGGCTATTTGTGGAAACTGTTTGGTGAGCAAATACTGACCGGGGTAAATACATAGCGCAAGCAACGCCACTACCATGGCCACTGCCGGAAACCTCCGTTGCTGAGCAGGATGAATATCCATAAAACGTTTTTTATAAAGATGAGTTGAAGACTACAGCTCAGGCCCGGTTAGGTAACGTAAATGTCCGAAGGATTTCGATGCTCCCAGTGCTAAAATACCGTTAAAACGCAACAAATGGCAATTCGCACTTATGGAATGGCGGTTCATAAAAGGAAGCATTTTAAAACGATGCGCCTCTACATACCTTGCAGTGAATTAACATTAAATCATGAAAAAGATAATCAGCTTCTCTCTCCTCTCCGCCTTACTGGGCGCAGGGTGTATCTCATGTGAAAAAGATAAAACAAAAGATACAAAAGAGAATGACAGTGCCAAAGGTTATGTAATTGGTCAGGTTACCAATACGCAGGGACAGCCTGTTGCCGGTGCGCAGGTGTATATCAGCAGTGATGTTTTCTTTAACTCCGGATCTCAAACAACCAGTGATGCCAATGGAAAGTATAAAATAAAAATTCCGTCAATTAATTCATTACGGGCCTATGCCAGAACGTTGGTAACCTACAATAACAAAAAATACCTGGTAAGTTTTGAACCCGATCACCCGCAAAGTTTTACCAGTGAAGATGCAGTAACCTGTAACTTTAAATGGAAACTTACCGGCGCCGTACCCGGCTCATCGGTATCCGATGATTATTATGGCGGGCTTGTAACCATATATGCAAGTTCATCGAACCTGCCCTTCCCTGCCGGTGATCTGGCTGCACAGGGTAATGTGATATTTACCTTTGAACCGCAGGGTGCGCTTATCGATGGTTCTACCGGAAAAACAGTTACCGCTCATGCCGGCCCGCCCAACTATTCTTACATCTACGATATTCCTATTGGCAAATACAAAGTATCGGCAACTTACCTGGGACAAGCATTAAAGGTCCGCGATAACAGCCAGGGATCTAATGATACATTCGGCACTTCGAAAATGCTTGATTTTACGATGGAAGGCTCACCTACCAATGGCGGCCCTATAAGAATGTGGCTTGAGTTTAGTAAATAAAAAGGCCACCATCTTTCGATGGCAGCCTGCGCCGACATTCTCCTGGCTATACTTAACGTAAAACGTGAAAGGGTTTCCGAACTTTGAGACTCGTCTTCGGCAATCGTGAATCGGCAATCGGCAATGGTTCCGAAGTTTCTGGCCTCGCTTATCGTGAAACGTGAAACGGCAAACGTGAAATAAATACAGCGTAAGCCATTAATTAGAGTGCCGCACAGAGTAAAACCTCGTCAACTCGTCAATTTGTTCGTCAACTACTTAACCTCCATCCCATTCCTCAACGTCTTATCAATCCGCGCAACCAGGTCTTCCAAATGATCTTTGGCAAGCCCTTTTTGCAGGGGAATGGCTTTAATGATATCGCCGCGTAACGAACGCAGGTGTGCACGCATCAGGCCCTGCACATCGTTTCTTGTGGGGTCGGGGTTAATATAGATCTGTGTGCCGTTGCCGGTATTGCGGCCAACTATTTCACCTACCGCTTTGAATGCATTGAACGAAAGATCAACATATGTTCTTTGCAGGTTACGGCGGTTTATATCAATGGCTTTACCGGTATACAGTTCACTCCAAATGCTTTTCTTCAGGTCGTTGAGAAATGCCGGGCACGTATATACCTTCTGACCTTTATACTTGAGTTCATCGTTGATAAAATTAGTGAGCGTAGCCGAACCCAATAACCGCGACAACGCATTACTTTGCGCCACGCTTATAAATATATCGGCTGTCATACCCGTTACCTTCCAGGTAGTATCACTTAAAAGCCATTCGGGTGCGTTCCAGAGATTTACGTCGAGGAACTTCATGGCAGCTTTTTGCTTTTTTAAAGGAACAGGTTCAAAAACGGGTCCACCCTGCTCTACGCTTTTTGGGGTTACATAACGGCCGCCAATACTTTTCAGCACATGCATGTTATACAACATATACTGGCGAAACAAATGTTCAGTCATGCCACGCAGGTTCTCGTACCCTTCGTTGGGCTCGCGTGTCCATTCGGGTAATTTTGGCAGAATACGTTTGAGGTTCTTCATGCCGTACATACTGGCCACGGTTGCATCGTCGCCCAGGTCTTCGCTTTGTGAACGCGGGTCATAAGCGTCCATTTCATAGCCAAAGTACAATTGCTTATTGTTATTGAGGCTGTCGATGATCAGTTTGTTCAGGTAGGGCGTTTCGGCTTCGGCATTGTTGAATTGCGGCAACCAGCGGTAGCCCCACTGAATGGCCCATTTATCGTAAGCGCCTATACGCGGAAAAATACCCTTGTCAGTAATATTGTCTTCGGGCTGTGCTACATAGTTAAAGCGCGCATAATCCATAATGGAAGGGGTATGGCCATGCTCTTCTACATATTTCTTATCGCGCAGTTTTTCAACCGGTATGGTGGAACTGGAAATAAAATTGTGCATCAACCCAAGTGTATGCCCTACTTCGTGCGATGAAACAAAACGGATTAACTGCCCCATCAATTCATCATCGAATTTCATTTTGCGTGCTTTGGGATCTATGGCCCCCGCCTGTATCATATACCAGTCGTGCACAAGCGCCATAATGTTATGGTACCAGTTGATATGTGTTTCTATGATCTCACCGCTGCGCGGATCATGAACATGCGGTCCGCTGGCATTGGCAACGGCCGAAGGTTTATATACGATCACATTATGCCGCGCATCGTCAATACTCCAGGTACTGTCGTTCTCCGGTGCGGGCAATGCTTTAATAGCATTTTTAAAACCCGCCTGCTCAAAAGCTTTTTGCCAGTCGTTTACGCCTGCTATGAGGTAAGGCACCCATTTCTTTGGCGTGGCAGGATCAATATAATAGATGATGGGGGTTTGTGGCTCTACCAGTTCGCCATGCAGATACCGTTCGCGGTCTTCGGGTTTGGGTTCCAGGCGCCAGCGGGTTACATAATATTTGTTTGCAACGCGTTGCGGTTCGGCATCAAAATCAACAACACCACGGGAAAAGAACCCTACGCGTGCATCGGCATACCGGGGTTGCATTGGCACTTTAGGCAGCAGCACCATAGAGCTGTTGATCTCATAGGTGATAGGCAAGGTTGAACCAGCCGCTGCAGGCATATAAGTACGAATGGTCTTTATTTCAACATTGAGCGGAAATGCATTCATGCTCACGACATATGACTTGTCGTTTTGTACTGTGCCCAGTGACAGGCCACGTTTTGCTTCAGGGCCAAAATAGAAGATCTCATTCTCGCTTTGGATAAAAGCCGTTACGTCAATAACGTATGAACCGTCTTTACCGTTGGCTTTCACAGGGAAGCTGGCTACTATGGGATCAAGGTTTGAATTCACCAACGACCGGTACATACCATTCCCGCTACTGTCGTTACTTTTTTCGCGAAAGATCATCCGCTTCATAAAGATGCGGTTAAAGGGACCTTTTTCAAAGCGGATCACGTTCTCGGCAATTTCATCGCCGGCGTATACATTTACCTGTGGCCGCAAACCGGCAGGCGCTTTTGAAATACGGTTCACCGACAGCATATCGCGATTCAGCAAGCTATCGGGTATTTCAAAGAAATACGTTTCATCGATCTGGTGCACCCTGAACATACCACTCCTGGTAATTGCTTTTTTTGTTATTACCTCTTCATACTTCTTTAACTGGTTGGGCGAAGTACTCTTTACTGAATCAACTTTGGGGATACTATCTTTTACCGCTGCCGGTGGTACAGGTTTACCTTTCTTTTGTGCAAGGCAAAACATGGGCAGCCCCATCAAAAACAAGATGGGAACAACTTTCGATTTATACATATTTTTTATTAATGAAGGATCAATTCTTGTAATTTTTGTTGCAACGCCTCCCCTCTTAAATTAGCGGCCACTATCTTTCCACCGGGGTTTATAAGGAAGTTTTGCGGTACGGAACGAACGCTATACAGCTTCGCCACTTCATTGCTCCAGAACTTTAAATCTGAAACATGGTACCATGCCAGGCCATCGTCTTTTATTGCTTTCACCCAGGCATCGCGCTTTTCAGCTTTATCAAGCGATACGCCTAATACGGTAAAGTTTTTATCCCTGAATTGCTCATATGCTTTTACAACATTAGGGTTCTCTTCACGGCAGGGGCCACACCAGCTTGCCCAAAAATCGATGAGCACATATTTACCACGCAGATCTTTCAGGCTGATCATTTTTCCCGAGGTGTCGGCTTGTTGAAACAAGGGCGCTTCGGCACCAATGCGTACGGCCATAAAACCATCTATCGTTTTCTTTAACGCCATCCCTTCTTTACTTTTGCGCACTTCTTTTTTCAGTTCGTTAAACAGTTTATTGTACGGGCGAATATCATCTGGCAAATGACCAATAGCATCTTTCAACGCTTCAACGCTAACGATATAATCAGGGTGCTTTTTTATAAATTCCACTTCATGCATGCGGCGTTGCGTCTTCAGGTTTTGCACGTCGTAGCGAAACTGTGCAAGCCCAAGGGTATCGTATTTTACCTTTTTTGCCTGTGCATCGTAATAAAGTTTTAACCGTTCCTCAATTCGTTTATCATCATCGGCAAGCGTTTCTTTTAATTCAGCTTGTTGTTTTTTTAATACGGTAGAATCTGTTTGTTCGCTTTGCGCAGGCAAACGGCCGGTTACCAGCGTACAGGTAATTGCAAGAAGAAAAAATTTCATGTAGTTTTTGTTTAGAAATATCATCCCGGTCTAAACCGGGATGATATGGTGTTTTAGTAAATGCGCGAACCGTCCCCTTTTTCCATATAGATAACAGCGGACACGCGCCCTTCGCCTTCGAAACCGGGTTGCGTTAATGCTGAAAGGTCACCCGTTGTGTTGATGGTTTGCAGGTACACTTTATAGCGACCCGCATTATAGGTGGCAATGGCGATGTAGTTTATAGCAGAAGCCGTAACTGCCGGATATTTGATATGCTGTATAGCAGTTACCGTTTCACCCGCAGGCAGTTGAAACATCTCTACTTCTGTTGCGGTTGCGATATCCGTTTTATATACCTTATCGCCTACCACATAGTAAATAAAGTCTGAATCGTAATTACCACAGATCTTACTTGCATTCATTAAGCCATGTTGCGGCCGCAGGGTATCGGCATTCATGATCAATGGTCCGCTTCCTACAGCCACGGGCCCATATTGCCCATTTATTTTGTACAGGTATCCGGTATCGAGCGGATTTCGGAATAACAACAAACCTACACTTCGGCTACCGGTAAAACCGGCCATCCATTGCAGATTGCCGTTCACATTCTGCAGTTTGTTACCGCCATTTGCGGCCTTTAATTCCGTATAATAAGTTCCGCTATAGCAAAAGACGCTTTTGCGGGTTAGGTCAAAACAAAGGTCCTGCGCCACACTGGAAGTAATGGGTGAAATGTTGGTGTAATTGATACCGTTATAAGTTAATGGCAAATTGGCAAACAGTGCTCCTTTTACCATATTATAGGCCTTGCCATCATTAATGAGGCCTATTTGGTTGGTAGATGCCGGTTGAAACACCGCCTGCGGTTTGCGCACAGCTGGTTTTGTAAAGAACATGTTATCAAAGTTCATTACCATGGCTCCATTATCGACACGATAAATGCCTACATCATTTTTTGACGCCAGCACAAGTACCGGATAATTGATCTGTGAAGTAACTGTAGGTCTGAAAGTGGGTGCAAAGGTTGCACTCACATAATCTCCAACCAGGCTTTTGCCCCCATTAAAAAGAGCGATCCAACTATTCATACGTCCCGTACTGTGAAAGAAGTCCATATCAGTTTTACCGGCATTGTCTTTCACTATATACCATCCATTCATGGTGAGGGTGGTTATATTCACGGTAGTGTTTACCTGATTTATGATAGCGGTGCTTTTATTTTTTGCATTGAACACCAGGATATACGTACCGGGATCCTTTTTCACCTCATAGTTCAGGTCTTTGGTGCGGCCCAACGTATCGGGTTTTACCAAACCCTGGCCGGCTGTATTACTGCTAGAAAAAAGCGTCCAGTAATAATCGAAATCATTTTCATTATCTACAACCGGGTTGATCTTTAAAAAATCGCGATACGTAAATACAGTAACAGTATCCTGCAACCCGGTCACCTTAAATGTCTTAATGGGGCCGGCCGCGGTACTATCGTCTTTATTACAGGCGGCGGCCAGTAAAGCCAATAAGCCGGCTGCCAGTATATATAGTTTCTTCATTGTTGTAATGCTGCTTAATGATTAATTAGGAAAGGTGATGATAGGGCTTGTGGGGTCGCTGGTTTCGCGTACCGGCGATTTGCCTGAAGCTATGTTCGCGGGGTTGGCATTAAAGGCCGCCAGCTCATCGCGCAACAGGTTTTTATAGTGCGAAATGGCAGCTGCCGCTACTATAGCCTTATACCATTCTTCATCTATCTTTACTTTCAGTACATCTATCATAAACTGGTGTTTACCGGTACTGTATTTTCCAAACGCCTGAAATGCCGGCGATGATGTTTGGTCGGTTTTCCAGGATTCAAACCGCTCTAACTGGTCTGAGAACACAATGGTCCTTTCAAGCGTCTTTACTTCCCCAAGACCGAATGCATCATTGGCCACAAGCTTTATACGCAAACGGTATGAGTTTGATCTCAGGCTGGTATCCCTCAGCAGAATAATGGGTAATTTACCAACGGCGCTGTCCTTCTTTACAACCATCATACTTTGTACGGCCGCATCAGTAAATGGAATATAATGCGTACCTGCAACCGCTTTAAATGGTTTTTCCTTTATGGTTGAATCGATGACCTTATTGGTAGCCGGATCACGCGTATAGATTATATCATATTCCGGTATTTGCTCAATGGTGATCGCTCTGTCGTAATCAGTAATACCGCCAATGGTATTCATTTGAACATATACGGTATCCCTGGTTACAGCAAAGTCTTTATAAATGAACGTGTAACCTAGGGTAGTTGTATCGGCCACCTGTATGCGGGCACCTTCGTTGTACATCTGGTAATCTGCTTTTTTACAGCCTGTAGCAATGGCCAGCAGTATAACTATAATGACGCTGTATTTTTTCATGATTTTTCTCCCTACTTGTTATGGTAATTGATTTCACGATCGGGTTTGGGCATTAGGTACCTGGTGGTTGAACCCGTATAGCCGGCAGCGCACCAGGCAGCAGGCAGCGAGGTTACATTGTAGCGTTTGTAGGTGAAGAAGGTTTGTCCTTCGGCATAAAACTCACGCACATATTCCCTGATCATTTTATTTCTGCGGTCGGCTTCCCAGCCGGCTGTACTAAAACCGGCGGTAAACGGAATGCCTTTCTTACTACAATAAAAACGGTAATAGTTCTCTGCATCCGTTTTTGTAAGCGCCGTTTCGGTTAATATCAGGTACATTTCGCTCAGGCGAAGCAATGGCACCTGGTTATTAGGCTCCTGGTCTTTATCCTTTTGCAAATACTTTTTGTATTTAACAAAGTTGATTTGACCCGTAGTGGTTTTATACGACCACATACCCACCCATCGTATATCGGTTGTTCTTTCAACTACCGGGAACAGGTTATTGAGGTAATAAAAATTATCTGTTACAGCAAAATCCTGGCGCCCCAGTTGTCCGGTTTCACCAAAAATGCTTTCATACGAAAGGTTTAAATTATTGTAGCTGACCGCAGCAATATGCTCAGGTGTGAACGAATAATCTGTCATTGCAACATCCGCAGATGTCGCCAGCCTGTAGGTAGCATTGCCCTTGCGGTCTTTGGCATCAATGACCATTTGCGCATATTTAATGGCATTCTGCCGGTTGGCCTCACCCCTTGGCACCAGCCAGTTATAAACCCGCGCCTTAAGCGCCAACACCGCATTATAGTTCATTCGTACCTGGCGATAATTATAATAATCGTCAGTTACCAGCGGTTGAACCGTAATTGCATTTTTACTGATATTGAGTTCGGCCAGTGAATACTGCGTAATAGGATCAACATCTTTCAATAACAATTCGGCTTCATCAAGATCGGCCAGTACCTGTTTTGCAAAATCATCGTATGTTGAAAGGGCTACGATCTCATTAGATACCTGTGTTACATACGGCAGTATGGGATCGGCCGAAGGTTTATCGGGCATGGGGCCAAATAAACGCAGAATGTCGAAATGCGCAAATGCCCGTATGGTAAGCGCTTCTCCTTTTATGAGTGCATAATTATTATCCTGGAAAATACTTTTTTTGTTATCTATATTCTCAAGAATGCTATTTACATCGGCAATGATCTTATACTCTTTGGCATATATCTTGTCGAGCGCAGGCCGGCCACCGGCATCGGTATAGTTCGCATTGAACAATCCAACGGCTTCGGCATTGAACGTATTTATAATATCCCAGTTACGCGCCAGATATTCAATGGAGCTCCACGTCATGGCGCCGCCATATGCATCGCCGCTTTTCATATCGAGATAAGCGCCGGTAAGCGCATCGCGAAAACCTTTCTGGGTCTTAAAAAGCTCATCTTTAGTTGATACGCCTTCAGGCTGTACATCGAGCCATTTTTTACAGCTGGTTAAAGCCAACACGCCTGATATTAATATAGTGGTTGTTATTTTATTCATGTTCATTTCAATTAAAAGGTTGCATACAGAAAGAAACCTAATTGCCGGGTGAACGGATAGTCGAGTCCACGCTCCTGGCGTACGGTTGACAAATAAAATACCTCACCTGAATTGACAGCAACATTCAACGCTTTCATGTGCATTCTTCTCAGCAGGTTGCGGTTGGTAATATCGTACGACAGGTTTATGTTCTGGCAAAAGAGTGTATTCTCATCCTGCACATAACGGCTTGAGGCATTGATCTTCGACAATTCGTTCAACCCACGGAATGCAGCTTTATCACCAGGCTTTTTCCAACGGTCGGTGAACACGCGTTCATCTACATTGTACCATCTGTCGGCATTTTCAACTTTATCTATCAGTGTCTGGTTGTAGATCTGTCCGCCAAAACGGTAACCAAAAGAAGCGTTGAATGTAAAACCGCCATAACGCAGCAGCGTACTGAAATTACCACGATATTTAGGTTGCGACACACCTACATTAATACGGTCGGCAGGGCTCCAATTGTATGTTACATCCCTAAAGCGGTTCAGGTAAACCTCTTTACCGGTACTGGGGTCAATGCCTAATGAAGGAACCGCATAAATGGTGTTCTGCGATTCACCTACACGAATGATCTTGTTTGGCAAATTGGTAGTGTAATCGGTTTGCAACGCAATTTTATCGTTGGCTGCTTTCAGGGCTTCTGACAGCTTCACAATTTTATCCTGGTTATGGGCTATATTTCCGGTAACCGACCACAAAAAACGGTTGCGATCATTACGCAGAATGGTTACCCGGGCCGTTACTTCCCAACCGCGTTGCTCCAGCTTGCCAATGTTATCTACCACATCGGTAAAACCGTTTGAATAAGGCAGGTCAATGGAAGAAAGCAGGTTGGACGTATATTCCTGGTAATAATCAGCCTGAATGTAAATGCGGTCATTGAACAACTGCGTTTCAAGACCAATATCTTTTTTATCGGTTTGCTGCCATTGCAAATTGCGGTTACCCAGCGTAGTTTGGGTAGCGCCAATCCAGTTCTTATAGCGGTCGTTAATGATATAGGCATAGGTTGACAGCGACTGGTACGCCGAGAACGACTGGTTACCGGTTACCCCAAATGAACCACGCAAACGCAGGCGATCGAGGTAAGGAAGGTCTCTCAGGAATTTTTCCTTGTGCAGGTTCCAACCCGCGCCAATGGAATAAAATGGCGCAAAGCGTTTAGCACTTCCAAACTGTGAAGCGCCATCAACACGGTAGGTAACGTCGGCAAAGTAGCGGTCATCATACACATAGTTTGCAGTACCAACCAAACCCAGGCGACGGCTTTTTGATTCGGAACCGGTGGGGCCAGCGCCCTGTTGATATTGCAGCGCCCGGCCAAAAAAGTCAACCGTTTCATCGGGGAAGCCTTCTGCGGTTATAAAGTAGTTGGTTGTTCTTGTTTCAGTAAGCTCGCTGCTTACACCTACCGTTACACCATGAACGCCGGCAAACAGGTTGTAATAGTTGGCAGAAAAACGGCCAATATAGCTGAAGGCTTTTCCCGTGCTATAAGTATAACTTCCTCTGCGTGCAAATTCAAGACCCGATTGCGAGAACTTTGAATGCGAAGCCGGTTTAAAATTATCACCCGTGCTCTGGTTGCTGGTAATGCTGAAACCGCCATTCAGCGTAAGATGGCTTACCGGGCGATACTCCACCTGGAAGCTCTCGAAGATATTGGTATAGGCCGATTTATTAAAGGTGTTCAACGTAGCATCGAACATCGGATTTGCAATGGCGGTCTGTCCTTTTCCTGACTGTACCCAATATTCACTAAGAAATGGCTTAAAGGTTTGCACGATGTTGCCGTTGGCATCATATGGGCTCCAGTAAGGATTCAGCTTTGCATAATCACCAAATGTGCCCCAGGGAGATTCGTTGCTTTTGGTGCTTCCGATGCGCAGGCTATTAGAAAAGTTCAGTTTATTTAACCGGTAAGAAATGGTAGAAGTACCGTTCACTGTTTCGCGCCCACTGCCTTTCATTACCCCGTTGATGTGGTTGTACTGTCCTTCCAGTGCATAACGGAAAGAGGCATCACCGCCTTCGAGGCGAAGTGAATGGTTTTGATCGACCTGGGTACGCAAGGGTTTGTGTAACCAATCAACATTCAAACCGGCATCAACCAGGCTCAATACCTCGTTATAGTACTTTTCCATTTTAAGGTTATCGGCCGCCGTTTTGGTTGGGTTCTGGTAAAAACCAGACAGTCTTTCCAGTTCCAGTTTATCTTTTGCATTCAGCAGGTGATAACTGCTCAGGTCGGGAAGGCTTACGTTGGCACTTCCTCTGTAACTTAAACTGAGCCTGCCAGCCTGTGGCAGTTTGGTAGTTATTACAATAACGCCGTTGGCGCCCTGTGAACCATATAACGCAGTAGCAGAACCGTCTTTTAACAAAGTGATGTTCTGGATCTCGTTCAGGTTAAGGTCCATCATGCGTTGCATGGTAATGGGAAAACCATCCATAATGATCAATGGGGCATTCAATGTAGCCGCCTGATACTGGTACTGCTGATCGCGCAGCACTTGTTCTTCCCGGCCGTAACTCTGAAACTGATCTATGTTGGGCAGGTTGCGGGTACCGCGCAATTGTATTTCAGGCACCCGGTTGGGATCGGAGCCGATGCTGTTATTGGTTACTATATTAAAAGCGGGATCTATATTACCAATCGTAACAAAAATGTTACGGCCCTGAAATTGTTTGATCTCCTTTTCGGTAATAACACGGGTAGCGCCCGTATAACTTTCTTTGGGTTTATTGAAGATCCCTGTTATTACAACATCGTCCTGTACGGCCGCGGCGCGTACCAGCGGGAGCACAATATTTTCTGTATCATTTTTTACTTTAAAGGTGGTAGTAGCAAAACCTACATAACTTATAACCAGCACATCGCCGGGCTCGGCCAGCAGTTTGAACCGGCCATTGGCATCGGTGGTTGCCATACCCGATCTTCCTTTAATACCGATGGTGGCGCCTGCCAGGGGGTTACCGGCACTATCGGTTATTTGCCCGGTAATGGGCAGCCGTTGCACTTCTTCAACCGGCGCCGCAGGCTCTTCGCGCACCGTTACTGCGGGCGTACCCGCTTTGCGGGTGAGCATAATGGTTTTGCCGCTTATTACATATTCAATCGGCTGGTCTTTTAACACCGCGTTCAGAAAATCGCGCAAGGGCATTTCCTTTACGGTAAAAGAAACCGGCTTCATATCGGCCAGGGTGCCTTTTTTGCTAAACACCACATAGCCGGTTTGTTTTTCAATGGTTGAGAAAACCTGTTTCAGGCTAAGGCCTTTCCCCGACATTGTTACGCTTTGGGCCAGACCGGCTGCATGTACCTGAACCAAAGCCGCAGTTAGTAGAATCATGGTCAATTTCATAACCAGCAGAATTTTGGCGATGTTGCGGCGTCCTGTTCGCTTATGCACCGGCAAAGGGGCATAAGCCGGTTTACCTGTAAAGGCAACCGGGCAGGACAGGCCACAATCAGCAGTTTTTTGCATAAATTGTGAACTGTTTTGGTTGTTAAATAATGATAATAGACACTCATTTGGATCAACCCGAACATCGCCGGAGGTGGTGCAAACACTTCCGGTTTGTTTTTTCAGGTATGTCCATTATTTATTTGTTATAGCACGTATGCACGGCTATTACAAGCTTCGTTACAATTGATTAGTGTGTGTGAAAGGTTTTCAGTGGTCTCTATGGCATCACAATTAGCTTCTTGTCTTCTCTACGAAAATGTATATCTGATTTTTCAAACATGCGCAACAAATCGATTAAGGGAACATCGCGGGTAAGTTTACCTTCAAATTCAATTTTGGGCGCTCCTTTCTCAAAAACAATTTGCACATCATACCAGCGCTCCAGTTCATTGATAATGTCGTTGAACGAAGCCCCGTCAAAAACGAACAACCCGTTTTTCCAGGCCATCACTTTATCTATATCGGCTGCATGGTCAACTTTTAATTTGGTAACACCGTCTGAAATAGATTGCTCACCAGGTTTAAGTATTACAGAATCCTGCTTCCTTTTATAATCTTTTTTCCTGTAATCTTCATAAATATAGAATCCATCATTCACTACTTTCAATGAGCCTTCCAGCAAGGTTGTTTCCACATCTATACCATAACTGTTTACATTGAAATGGGTTCCCAATACTTCTATGCGGGCAAGCCGGGGCCAGCCGCCTTCAGCGGTTTGAGGAAGTTCCATTGTAACAATAAATGGCATGGCGGCATTTTTTGCCACTTCAAAATATGCCTCGCCCCGTATGCTTATCACACGTTCTTTGCCTACGAATGCAGTAGGGAAATGTATTGTGCTGCCGGCGTTCAGCCAAACTTTGGTATCATCGGGCAACGTTATCTGGCACTGACGGCCATAAGGTGTATAAACACTGTTATAAATAATTTTGCCGTTAACTGCACCTGATGCGTCATATGCCAATGCGCCGTCTTTTAATGATACGTGGGTACCGCTTTGATCAGCAACGAAACCATTTTGAAGACTATCAAGATCTACAAATTTTCCATCGGACAGCGCAAGCACCGCCCCGTTTTTACCATAGGGTACAACGGTTGAATTTACGGCAACAGTGGGTGGCGCAGGTTCTTTAATATTTGCTTTCCAGAAATAAACGCCAATACTAAGCCCAATAACAACAGCTGCAGCGGCCCAGCCCCATTTACGCAGGAAGTGCACGCGGTGTGCGGGGCGCGGCTCAACATGTAATTCGGTAACTGTGCCGGTGATCCTTTGCGCGCCACCCTGCAGCCTGTTTTGCCAAAAGGCAATATCATCCGCATTATCGGGCTCAAAAGTTTTTAACTGGTCCTCTATATATGATACAATACTTTCATCGTAATTGCCCGAACGCAACAGGGTAAACAACTGATCAATTTCAGCCTTTGTAGCCTGTTTGGCAGAATACTTCTCCAGTAAACTAATTATATGTTCACTATTTGCAGCCATAGTTAAAATGAGCGTGGGTACACCCATTCGCCTTTAATGACGATTGGCAGAAAGGGAAGTACCAAACGATTTAATAATTATTTAAAAATTATTTTAAGAAAAGGAGAAGAACAAGCACGCCGGTAAAGTCGCCGTGGTCTGCTAAATATGACCTGATGTCGTTTAGCGCCAGGTTTAGCATATTGCGCACGGTGTGCTTGCTGATGTTAAGTTCGGCAGCGATCTCTTCATAGCTGAGCCCCTGTTCGTGGCGCATTTTGTAGATCAGGGCCCGTTGTGCAGGTAATTGTTGAATGGCCTGGCGAACCAATTTTTCACCGTGCTCATAATCCAACTGATCTTGTGTGGTATTGGTATTGGCCTGCTGAAAGTTTTGCACCATGTATTGCTGCAACTTAATTTCGTGTTCGCGGCGTTTGAGATGGTCTTTGGCGCGGTTAGCGATCATGCGATAAACAAAGGCCGGCGGATTATCTATCTCCCCTACTGTTTCGCGTATTGACCACAGTTTTAAAAATGTATCCTGCACAATTTCTTCAGCCCATAATTCGGAGCCCAAAAAACGGGCAACATACACAGCCAGTTTAACGGCATATGCTTCGTAAAACGCTGCAAATGCCTGCGCATCGCCCTGGGCTATACGCTCAAAGATCAGCTTATCACTATGTAATGCTCTATTTTCCAACTCTTTACTATAAATTACGCATACCCTTCTTACCAACTAAGAAGGTTAAAAATAAAAAGAGTTGAGTTCACTTTATACTATTAAAGGGGAAAATCATTTTTAGTGATCCAAAGAATATGACCGGTTGTGTCTTCATAGTCTTTATGTAAAACAAGATCACCTACAGTTTTATAATGGCCGTACGCTAATTTGAAAAAAGACCACACTAAATATGATCAGCCGTTTATATTTCAAATTGATATTTTTATTTGGAACTCTTATTTATAATCTCGATCGCTTTTTCCAGCACTTCATCGCGCCCGGCGGTAAATCCTTTAATAGTTGGATGAACGGTTATATCCGGCACTATGCCCACTCGTTGCGTTTCGCGCTTATCGGGATAATAAACACCAATACCACTGATGCAGGTTGAAATGCCGCCGGGTAAACTAAACCACGAAATATTACCATCGGCACCGGCTGTGGTGCTGCCTATTACTTTAGCCCCCGGCGCCGCCCTGTATGCCATAGCTGAATACTCTGCCTGGCTTTGGGTTTGTTCATTTACCAGTATCACCACTTTTCCTTTATAATAATCGGGGTTCTCTTTTTCACTTATATTTAAATTTGTGTTGAAATAAAAATAACCCGGGTTGGCCATACTGCCGGTGGTAAAATTAACAAATGGAGTGGTTGTAGGCATAAGGTAACCGCCCAGTATAAACACCACCCAATCTGATGGGTAGCAACGAAGATCAATGATAAGACCTTTTGTTTTTAAAAAGCCGGGCATCACATTAGCGAAATAATTTTTCTTAATAGTGCCCAAATACATATAAGCGATATCGGGTGTTACGTATTTGAAACAGGTATCTTTTATTTCATAATTAGCATGCACCTGTTGCCGCGGGTAGCAGCTTATCTTAACGGTGCCGGTTGCTTTTCCACGTTGGTACGTAAGGCTCATTGTACTGTCGGCCCCTCTTAACAGGTCATTGGCTATGTTCCTTAATTTGGTAGCATAATTGGAAGCGGGTGTTATGGCCAGCCGTGATTTAATAAGATCTTCCACGCTTACGCCATTTACAGCGGTAATTATATCGCCCTTTTCCAAACCTGTTGAGCGCCCTTCCACCTCCATCAGGTAACGGGTTACCACCGCTTTGTTTTCAATAAATGCTACCTGAACAGGCGCATAATAGATGCCCTTAAATTTTTCCAGGGCCGGCGAAGAGCCATAGATATTGGCATGGGTATCGTTCACTCTTGTTATCAGTGACAAAAGCGCCAGGGCATATTCCTGCTCATTAGATGCATTTACAAAGGCTGGAATAAATTCAGCCAATACCTTTTTCCAATCTTCTTCTATAAGGTGTTTATAAGGAAAGAAATACTGAATGATATTCCAGTAACGGTATAATGCCAGTAATCGAAAACCGGCGTCGGGGTAGCGTATAGGATTATAGGCTTTTTCATTTTTAAATTCGGGATTACCTATATTGTCTACCATACCTATGTAATAGGCCGGGCCTTCACGTTGCAGGTTTTGCAAACCTGTTAAACGCGCCGATAACTGTTGGCCTAATGTTTTACCATCCTCCATCCATTTCAGATCGGGAACTATCTTTGCCTCAGCCGTTTCTTTTTGTTTTTGTGTAACTGTATCTGTGGCGCCCAGTTGATTTATCCAGGCAAGGAGGACCTCATTTCTTTCCTTATCATTTTTGCATTCCATGATCTTTGGCAATACCCGGAACAACTCATAATCCATGTTGTGCTCGCCTTTGTACACCGCAGGGTGATAATATTTTACATAACCCCATACTTTGCCCAATACAGCCAGGTCGTTTATGCGGCGGGCATCGAGCGGAATGGAGGCGATCTTAGAACCCTTATCAAACTCCTTATCCTCGTCTGCTTTGAATGGTTTAATAATTTTAATTTTTGCCTGGGAAATATCTTTTCCGTCAATAAGCAATTCAAGATCGTCGGCCCAAACTTTACCTGTTCCTATTAACAAACCTGCAATGCTGATCTTTTTACCATCTGCGGGCAGGGGCAATTTTACCGAATACATTGCCCAGTCGCGGGTACCCTGTATATTCCGGCCCTGCATATTATCGAACTGTAAGGTTTTACCATCTTCTCCGTTTATGCGAAGCATAAGCCCCACCTGGCCATCCTTTACATCCTGCAGTTTCAACCAGCCCCGCAGTTCAATTTCTTTCCCTTCATACATGGTTGGTAAGGTATAACCGCAAAAACCAAACGAATTGCCAACCCGGGCGCCTTTTAGCTCCATCATAAGCGAGGCAGTGCCACCATGTTTTTCAACTGTATCAATGGTTACGTTATAGCCAACCCCGGCTCTGCTCCACATTTCGGCAAAACCACTGGCACTATTTATTTTTTCAAACCCTAAATTATATTCAGTTTGTTGGTTGGTGGCCTGGCCATAGGCCATGGCAGCGAATGCGCAAAGCATTGTTAGAATAGGAAAGCTTTTCATATATGTAAGCGGGGATTTAGGCAAACAATTATGCATAATATTAAGCGAATTAGGAATAAGCAGAATGGATATGGAAATATATTTTTAATTTATCCTATCATGAAACCAACACATAGCAATTAACTAACATACCAAAAAATAACGCTCGTATAAACGAAGTTTTCTTTAATTTCCTTTCGCCTTATACCAATAACAATAAAACCTTGGTTTCATGAGAAATTCTACCCCTAATGGGGCTATGCCTGCGGGCCTTCGCCCGGCCCTTATTTGTATGCTTAGTTTTTTGATCTACGCTTCGGGTTATGCGCAAAACAAAGCGCCGGAAGACAAGATAGATCCCGCTTTCCGGTTTACATTTGCGCCCACGGCGCCGGGCGCGCGCCAGGAGCCGAAAACCTTTTCACCAGCTTATAAATTAACGCCCACCAAAGTGGTGGTAACTGCCGGCCGCCCGGCAGAAGACCGGTATGACTGCATCATTTATACGAAAGATGTGGCCACCCTTAAGAGCAAGGGTGTAGTAATTAATTCAGTGCTGCCGCATTTTGTAACAGCCTGGGTTACCCCCGATCAAATAGAACAACTTTCAAAACTGCCTACCGTTAACTATATAGCAGCGCCATCGGTAGATCAGTTGCACAATGACATTGCCGTGGCCAGTACCGGCGCATCACTGTTACACCAGGGCAAACTGAACAATACCGTTTACAAAGGCAAAGGCGTAATTGTCGCCATCTTTGATTCGGGCATCGACTGGAAACACCCCGATTTTCGCGATCCGGATGACCAAACCAAAAGCCGCATCCTGCGCATTTGGGACCAAACCATTACACCAATTGCCGGTGAATCGTCACCTGCCGGCATGGGTTACGGCGTTGAATACACCCAGGCGCAGATCAATGATGAACTGGACGGCACACCTGCCAATTATGTTCGCGAAGCAGATATAAACGGGCATGGTACTCACGTTGCCGGTACAGCCGCCGGTAACGGCATGGCCATACCGCTCACCCGCAAACATGCGGGCATGGCGCCTGAAGCCGACATCGTTGTTATTAAAGGCGGCGACGGTTCATTCAGTACTACCAATATTATCAATGGAATGACCTATTTAAAGAACCTGGCTACAGCACTGGGCAAACCGGTTGTAATGAATATGAGCCTGGGTGGCCAGTATGGCCCCCACGACGGCACCCGTGATTATGAAATAGCGGTTGATAATTTCACCTCTTCAGCAGCGGGCCGGGCCGTGGTGATCTCAGCTGGTAATGATAATGGCGCTAACATTCATACGCAGCTTATTCTTCCCGCTTCCGGTTCGCAAGCAATAACATTTAATGTGCCTGCAGTAACTACAGGTACCGATGTATTTGAATACCGGGTTTATTTGAATGATAACAGCAATGTATCGGCCGCATTTAGTGCACCGGGCACTGGTGCATTAGTAGCCAACGCCGGGCAGTCGGTTACAGCCAACGTGTTGAGCAACGGTTTTTCCATTTATGTTTACAATGTAACAGACCCGGGTAATGGCGACCGTTATATAGATGTTTATGTAAAGCGGGTTGCCGGAACTACCGTTAGCCCCGGCGGTATATGGACGTTGACCCTCACTAATAATACTGCTATCAACCAGCCTCTGCATGGCTGGTTGTACTATAAGAATCCAGACTTTGCTGCCACAACTGTATCCGGCGCCGACAATGAATATTTGGTTGGTTCACCGGGGAACGCCAATTCCGCCATTACCGTTGGCGCGTATGTAGCCCGTCCCAGCTGGTTCACCTACCAGGGCAATGGCGGCTCTTATGGAACGGTAGCCAGAATGGATTCTATTGCCAGCTTCAGCAGTCATGGTCCCCGGCGCGATGGCGTATTGAAACCTGAGATCACCGCCACCGGGCAATATGTTATCTCAGCCCTTTCATCGAACAGCGTACCGCCTCCAAACGATATTATTTATCCGGGCAGGTACCGTAAGAACCAGGGCACCAGTATGAGCTGTCCCGTTGTTACCGGCGCTGTGGCGCTCCTGTTACAAGCCAACCCGGCGGCCACGGTTTCACAATTGCGCAATGCGCTTTTCTCAAATACCGCAACCGATGTAATGACCGCGCAACCAGGCGCTACCCCTAACACTACGTATGGCTATGGCAAGCTGGATATTTTCAAAGCTGCCAGTTCAACGTTTACCTGCGCCCCGGTTGACCGTAAAACCTATCAATACGATGCTTCCACGATAACGAACCAGGACCTATCTGTAACATTGAACACGCAACGCGTGGCGGTTCGCATTACCCCTGATATAAGTGGCAAAGTGGCTGGCGCCTATTATCACCCTTCGTTTACAAAAGCGCCAATAGTTGTGGAAGTGCGCGCCAATAACAGCGGTACGCCCGGCGCCCTGCTGGGCTCCATGAATGTGGCCGACACAGCCCTTTCATTATATACATGGAACTATATTGACCTTAGCAGTTTGAATATCCCCGTTACCAGCGGCGTTGATTATTTTATGGTAATTTACCGCAATCCATCAAGCGCTGTCAACTGGAGCTTCCGCTATGATGCGGTCAATGTTGATCTGCGCACTCTTATTTCAACCAATGGCGGAGCCAGCTGGGGAACCGCTGCACAGGACTATAAAATACGCTCTGTAGTATATACCAACGACCAGCTGGCCGCGGGCCTTGCTATGAACAATACAGAGGACAAAATAAGAATATCGGCCACCAACCTGTTTGTTGATAACACCTGTCAGTTGATAGCACAACTATCTCCTGCCGGCGCCAACCCCATCAGTGATTCGGCTACTGCTAATGTATGGATTGAATCGAGCGTACCACAAGTGGGTGGCAAACCCTTTGTGGCCCGGCATTACCAGTTAACGCCGAAAGTTGATGCAACAACAGCCACAGGCAGAGTAACCTTATACTTTACCCAGGCCGAGTTCGACGCCTTTAATGCAGACCCCAACAGCACCCTTAACCTGCCCACCGGCCCCGCCGATAATGCAGGCAAGGCCAACCTGTTTATAACAAAATATGCAGGCAGCAGCAGCGATGGCAGCGGCTTACCGGCCTCGTATAGTGGCACTCCCATTACTATAAATCCCGATGATAACGACATTGTATGGAACACAACCGCCAATAGATGGGAAGTTAGTTTCACAGTAAGCGGGTTTAGCGGATTTTTCGTTCAAACCGACATTATCGCTCTACCCCTGTATGTTGAAAGCTTTAGTGGTTATCAAAAGGATGCAGCCAACGTGCTTAACTGGAAGATCAGCTGCCAGAACAGCGAGCCGGTATTCGATATTCAAAGAAGCAGCAACGGTGTTAATTACAGCAGCATCGGTTCTACCACTGCAACAAACGGTTGTAACACGACCTTTAATTATAAAGACAAACAACCGTTGTCCGGCAATAATTACTATCGCATTAAGATAAGCGATCATGGTACAGAACATTATACCCGGTCTATCTTATTGCAAATGGATAAAGCGCTGGTAACAACCATTGCCCCCAATGTGATCAACAAAGGAGAAAGCATTCAGGTGAGCCTGGTTGAAACAGAAGGCACCTTACGGGTTATGGATGCCACCGGCAGGTTAATAATTAGCCAGATCCTTACCAAAGGGGCTCAAAGCATAACACTGCCTATAAAAGAAGGTGGTGCTTATTTCTATAACATTCAAAACCACCAGGGCAAGTTAATTACCGGTAAACTGATCGTTCAATAAATAATATTTTTTCACAGTAAAAAGCTAAAAGTGCCATTCCGCAGGTGCGGGATGGCACTTTTATATTATATTCGGCAAATCCTATTTCATGAAATATTTTCAGGGAGTATTATTTATTATAGTTCTGGCAGCAACAACCAGTTGCCGTTCGGTAAAGACCATTCAAACCGCCATCACTAAAAAAGATACCGTAGTAACAGCGCCGGTGGTAACTCCCCGTTTCGATAGCGCTCAACTTATAAGGGAAGTGCTTGACACCCTCAACAAAAACCACATCGACTTCCAAACCTTTACTGCCAAACTGAAAGTGCATTACGAAAGCAGCAGCGACGGCAAGAAATATGATTTTACGGCCAATATCAATATGAAAAAAGACAGCGTACTTTGGATCAATATTTCGGGGCCGTTTGGGGTTGACCTTATGCGCGCCTATATAACCCCCGACAGTGTTAAGGTGCTCGATAAAATTGAAAATACCGTAAGCCTGTGGTCAATTGAATTCCTGCAAAGCAAATTGCACCTGCCAATGACCTTTATCCATTTGCAAAATCTGCTTATCGGCAACCCGGTGTACCTCGATAGTAATTTCACGTCGTTTATAATGGACGAAAAATCGGTTTCACTCATAGGCATGGGCTACATCTTCAAACATTTTCTTACCGTAAGCAAAGGCAACTACATACTTCAGCACAGTAAACTGGACGATATAGAACCAGGCCGGGCCCGCACAGCCGATATTACTTATGGCGATTACCAGATCAAGAACGGGTTCCATTTTGCCACTTACCGCCGCATCACTACTTCAGAAAGAACGAAACTTGATATAGAAATAGAGTATAAACAGTTCGACTTCAACAAACCGGTAAGCATGCCATTTAGGATTCCCCGCGGCTATCGCAGGCTGTAATACACGTCACTTTTACACCTATGCATTACATTTAATCACTATTTGTCAGCCAACGAACGACCGTTCTGGCCCTTTTACCGTAATTATATGTGGTTTTAACGATTATAATTTGCAAGAATACGATATATGATATATATTTACTTATTAGTTAAAATCCAATCCAATAAGAACCATGGCTTTGTTAAGTCTATTCAAAAGAACGCAAGAAGAGGCAGTGTCTTCTTCTTTTGCAAGTGAGACCAACCTCGAGTTAGAAGATTTCCGTTTTTTTTACCTGTACGGCATTTCAAACAATCCCAATCGAACTTCGGGCGATGTTCAGGCCTTCAACAATCTTTACCAAATGGTAATTGGTCGTGTAGGTGGCGTATGTATCGCAAATGCTCTTCACCCGTATTTTACTATTAACAGCAAGGGATTAAGCGTGTGGACCGACAGCTTCATTAAAATGGCGGTCAATAAGAACAAGGAGGAAATGTTCAGCAACATCAAGAACGAACGGGCAGTTTACACAATGGGCGCTTCATCGGCTTTTAAGGAGATGCACGTTTGGCCCGATTCAAGGTTATCTTTCGAAGAAAATCCCGGCTTTAGCAAGTACGTTCCTTTCATCATCCCCTTCCTGGCACTGAAATCGGAACAATCGACCAACTGGGACACAGCCATCAAAACAAGCAAAATAACGAACGGATACGCAACGGAATATCTTGAAGAGGTAACCAACGCTATCCGGTTTTTTATGCCTGCTCCAGCCTTTATACTTGGCTTTGATGAGTTCGACGGCACCAATCCATCAAGTATGATCGACAAATTTGTGAGCTGCAAACCAATGCTGGGCATGCTATAAGGCGTTACTGAAAATATCACTGTACTTATAAGTCATACTTATAGTATGATAGCTGTTTGCGGAGTTTTTCATTATCCGTACCCGTTACTTTTTCTTTAGAATTGTCGGGAAATGATACTTATTGTTTCTTAGCAACCCAGTCATTATAATCCGCATGCTGCTTCAGATCCTGAAAATCGCCAAAATTGGGCGATAGGGCCAGTATTCTCTTTACGATCTGGTATGCCTCTTCTTTACGTTCAAGTTTTAGAAGTATACGTACCTGCGTATCGTAAATGTAATAGTGTTCTTCGCGTTGAATATGGTCTATCCCTTTTTGAACGATGGCCAATGCTTTTTCCAGTTCGCTTTTATCGCTTGCAAGTAAATGCATTTTCCATGCTACCATATTAGCTGCAAAGCGGCTTACCTCTTCATGGAATTTACCCAGGTCGGTAAAATGCCATATCATGGCAGGTACTAACTCAAGCGTGCGCAATCCATGTTGAATGGCAGCCTGGTTTAGCGCCAGCATATCTTCAGCCGAAATACTGCCTGTATGATTGGCAGCAAGGTGATAGTATGCATATGCCTTTCCATAATGGGCATACAGTAAATTGTATTCATCAACCACTTTGCCCGAGCTGAAAAACGCCAGCACTTCATCGTATTTCTTTAACGATTGCTGTAGTTTCTCTTTGTCGCTTTTGGCGCCCATGAGCGCATTGGCCTCTTTTATGGCGGTGTTCATGGCCTGCCATTGCTTTGCATCTTCAGCATCGGCTGTATCATCGGTACGGTTATCCCTGAAGTCGATGGTACAACCCGGCAACTGCTTACCGATCTTTAATCGCTCACTGATGGGCAGTGCATTGTATTGAAGGTTCAGGAATTGCAGACCCTTCAATGCAAAGATCTCCTCAGGTAAACTGGTAAGACCGTTAAATGAAAGGTCGAGCATTTTCAGGTTTTGCAATTGGGAAATACCTTCCAAATGCTCAGGTTTCAGGGCTTCGCGTAACGTACCCTTTTTGCCATCGCCATGTACGATGTTCGGCGCCCTGCCTACTTTTGAGGCCAGTTCTGCCAACCGCTCAGGATCATGCGCCAGGTTCTTTTCCATTTCCTCAAAATCGTTCATCTTAATGAACTTTTCCTTTCGCTCACCATGCCGGTCAAGGTGTAATACTTCTAAACCTGCGATTGAAAAGAACGACTTCAACAAAGTTTGCTTTGGCGTTGGCCTTGTGGTATAGGAGATCAACCCGTTTGCATGCAGGGTTTTCAAATTCTTTAATTGCAACAGATCGGGCAATGAATTCAAATAACACAGGCTCGCATTCAGATTCAACTCTTCGAGGTTTTGCAGGTTGAGGATGCTATCGGGAATGGTAAGGAAAGAATTGCTGCCAATCAGCAACCGCTTCAACCCTGTTAATTGTGTTATTGTTACCGGAAATTCAATAGGGGCTGCCGTGCTGCACTGATAACAATTCAGTTCCTGTAGGTTCTTTAACCCATTGAGTTTTGCCGGCAGGCCAAACCCTGTGTTATAAGAGATGTTCAGTACCTGAAGAGAGCCCAGGTTGTTAAGGCCTTCAGGCAATACCAATCCGCTGTTATGGGAAACATTCAACTGTTTTAAATTAGGCAACAATCCTATTTCATCGGGCATACTTTTCAACCCGCATCTTTCCATTTCCAGTTCCTCAAGGTTCACCAGGTCTTTTATGCCTACGGGTATGCTATCGATGTAGTTATCATTCAATATAAGTTTCTTCAGCGAGGTGAGCTTTGTTAGCGCAACAGGAAATTCTTTCAGCTTTTTTCCGGTAAGGTCTAACTCAGTGATCTCGCTCTGCGCTGCACTCAACTGTTTTATTTCTTCCTCCACTATCAGCCGTGCCGGACGTGCCCCTTTCTTCAGCGGCGATTTTCCGGCCATCAATAATTTAATAAATACAGCGGGTTTTAAGCCACCATCGGTATCAAGGGCCGACGACACAATTACGCGTTCAAAATCTTTCACCGTATAATCGTAGTCAAAAAAATCATCGGCATCGCTATAGTAATTGATCAAAATGGCGCCTTGCGCATCTATCCTTGAACTGTGATTTGAATTTAGCACATAGGGCACCCTTGTTTTTCCTTCAATTACTATACTGCCATCGTTGTAATTTCCATCAAAGGCATAGGTAATATCGGCGTCGCCGGTTATATGAATACATTCATCGTCGCTAAGTAACACGTCGCATTGTACATTACCAAATACTAGTAAAAAAGGGAAACATTCATCAGAAGGATGAATAGCGCCGGCTACAGTAAGGTTGCCGTTCACAAGAATGAGTGCGCTATCAAGGTCGGGATCTGCTCCCAGTTCGTGCACCGTTTTTTCGGCCCATTGCTGGTTCAGATCGCCATCGATAAACGCATTGCCATCGAAGAAAATGATCTTGTCAAATTCAAATTGGTCAAATGGCGGATATTTATTCAGGTCGAACCGGTACTTCATTTCGGGCAAAGTGATAAGCTGTGGTGCTACAGCAGTATCTTTTTGCACATCAAAGCTCCAATTTCGTTTTAGTGCGGAAATATATTCGGCATTGATAATATGCCGGCCTTCATTTATGTATTTATTAAGCGTTCCACTGTCGCTGTAATGATCATTCTTGATCAATTCATCTAACAATGGTTCGGTAGTGTTATAATCGGCTTCTACCCCTTCTATTTTACCGGTATCGATCACCAGACCCTGTACATCGCCGCCAAATTTAAAGTAATGATCTTCGGCAAAAATGGTAACGGCTTCGGTATCGCCTTCTACTACCAGGCTGCCATGATTGTAATAACCATAAATGGTTTGTTCAACCACCAGGTTGCCTTTTATGTAAAATTCGGCGCCGCCTTTATTGATGCTTTTGGCGTTCAGGTTACCGGTAACAAATAAAGTTTCTCCATGATCTATGTCGGGTTGATACAGTACACCGGTAACCGTTAAATTACCAGCTACAATTACGCCATTGGCTTTCGCATTGGCGCAAAGTACCTGCAGATCTACGCTTCCTTCCATTTCTACATCACCTTCATATAACAAATATTTGGCGGTTTTGCCAAACTTGCCCCGGATGCAGGTAAAAAGCTGAAAACGATCGCTGGCTTCCTGTTCTGTGATCAGGTTGTGTTTCGACATTTTTTACAGGGTTGAGATTATATCAGCGCCTTAAACGGAAATAGCGCTTAAATAGTATAAAACGGCTGAAATACACAAGAGGTGTGCCACACTTTTGAAGGATGCTACACCTGTCAAAAAACCTTAATTCAACCACTTTATCAATCCTGTTTGCCTGTACTTTTCGGCAAGCTCCCTTGGCGTTAGTCCATCACCGTTAACTGCCTGCAGTGAGCAGCCGGCATTGCGTAATAATTGAATGGTGTTCTCCATAGGCCCCCTGCTCATAGCAGCCTGGTGCAGTAAAGAGTTTCCTTTTTCATCCCTTAATGCTATCAGCGTCTGTTTGTAATTCTTAAGGAATGGCACCAGCATCTCCTGCTCATTTCGTTTAACCAGGTTGAAGATCAATTCGGGCGTTGACCCAACAATGCGCTGCAACAACCAATGCGGCCGCAGCGAAAAGTAATTCCTGAAAAATTTCCTGCT
Source organism: Niastella sp. OAS944 (assembly GCA_024809215.1). Taxonomy (GTDB): domain Bacteria; phylum Bacteroidota; class Bacteroidia; order Chitinophagales; family Chitinophagaceae; genus Niastella. The sequence continues at coordinate 701,999 of JANUBW010000002.1, forward strand.
CTTATTATCACTCGTAAACGAATTGATGATCTTACCGGCTAATTCGGCAGTTATATTTGGTACGAATGCATTAATATAAGGTTTCAACGCCTCTTCCTCATAGGGGTACAACAGGGTGCTCCATCGCTCACCAAGATCCCACAAATGGGCGAAAAAGCGATCGTACTGCCACTCTTCATCTTTCAGGTAAGGTGAAAATCCAAAACCGATCATAGCCAACATTACTTTTTCCTGCAGATCGGTTACTTCGTCGCTTACCTTTAAGCATATTAGAAAATCGTTAAGCGGGTTACTCCGTTCAACCGGTGTACTCACTATCCAGGGAAATATTCTATAACAACATTCATATTGTTGCCGGTATTTAAGCCTCCAATCGACAGTTAATCCCATTCCCAGGTAACGGCATAACCAGTCACTGCTAACAGCACCACCATTACCAGCATATGTTTTATTGGTTGCCAGGTTTGCCCCCGCCACAACAGTCATGCGTATTATTTCGGCAACATCATCAAGCGCCGTGTCATCGGTAACAAAGCTGATATTATCAATCAACATGGCAATGTTGTAAGGGCCTAACTCATAGGGATCAAGTGTAGCGGCCGATGCCCCCTGATCAATAAGCGTTTTCAGCGATCGCTTTATTGGTGCCAGCTCTTTGGGACCATTACTCAACATTATATGTCCGATGCTTTGAAAAACAGCCCTGAATTCTTCGTCAAGCTCAAAGTGATCTTTTTCGGGAACTGCATTTCTTACAAGTTGCCATGCCGCCTTGTCTCTATTTAATCTCCTTATTTCTTCCGACATTTCCTGCTGTACCTGTAAAAAGGTCTTCATAGGAAATGTATGCTCAGACAATTTATTTCTTTTCATCTTTATTCAATTTACATCCAGTTGCCCTGGTTCGAATGCATACAGGCGCTTAAAGGACTTTATATTCTCGCTTAGCATAATGCCACACAAAATATTGTTTTACTTCAGACTTTCATACTTTATAAAGCATTTGATAACAAAAACTTTGACACTTGATGGCTTGCAAATTTCAATCAGGTAATTACATTTGCAGTATTAAAATCTCTTTATAAAATACCAGTTACTTCACAGGCAAAGCTTTCAGGGCTTTTGTGTCTCCGGGCTTCATCATCACTGAGCACGGCATTTTATTCTATTATGAAATTTTATAAAGAGATCATATGCACACACAATACCCAATCGCCATAATAGGCGGTACCGGCAAATCGGGTCAATACCTCATTAAACAATTAATAGCACAGGGATTTTCATTTAAACTTCTCTTACGCAATCCTGATAAGTTTGCATTACATCATAAACAAGTTGAAGTGATCAAAGGCAATGTCACCGATGAATATGCGGTGCATACCCTTATTGAAGAATGTACGGCCGTGATAAGTACGCTGGGGCTGGGCATACCGGCCAGCGAGCCCACTATTTTCAGCCAGTCAACCAGGCATATTATAAAAGCCATGAAAGCCTGCGGCATAAGCAGGTATATTGTCACCACCGGTTTAAATGTAGATACGCCCTTTGATCGTAAAGGCGCACAAACTACTATGGCAACCGAGTGGATGAAAAACACCTACCCGGTATCAACAGCCAATAAACAACAGGAATATGAACTGTTGGTAAACAGTAATATTAACTGGACGTTGGTGCGTTTGCCATTAATTGAGCAAACCGATGAACTGCGGCCCATACTGGTTAATGAAACAGATTGCCCCGGCACGGCCATCAGCGCTACCAGCCTGGCGCACTTTCTTATAGAACAGCTTTCCGCAGAAAGCTGGTTGCGAAAGAGCCCGTTCATTGCTAATGGTTAATATTTACAGGTGTGCCCTCTGCCAGGGCACACCTATCTATACAAACTAAGTATTAACCAATAAAACAACATTTTTCACTACACACAGCCGCCCTACTCTTTGCCAGACGCGTTAAATTTACCGTATACTTAATCTGAATTATGAAATGTAGAGGCTGACCATGAGAACGACCGGTACCCATATAATAGTGTTTGTTTTTGTGCTGCTATGTATGACAGCATTCACTGCCAGTGCACAGGTGCGATATGTATTTCGCAACAGCACAAAGATCTCCGGCACCGATCGTAAAGTGGGCGCTCTATACCGTTTTCCCAATGTTCGCACCAATACAGATGCCCTTGTAAGTATTACAGCCATTACCGGCGGCATAACCCTCACCAAATTAGATGGCACTTCTTCAGGTTTCGATGAAGCGCTTCAACCAGAGATCTCCATCCCGGCCCACTCAAACGGATATGTTGAATTCACTATTACATTTGTTACTGCCGGCACTACAACACCAGCCCTGCAGGCAGAAGTACCCATAACACCAATAGATGTAGATGGCGAATTAAATAAAGTATACGAGTTTGATGAAATATTCCTTTCAAGCAGTGGATATGTTGATTACAATTTGCTCGGCAACGCCCTCCAATTAAATTATCTTTCCACCAACCTGGTGCAAGGTATCAATACAGCCGGCATCACCTATAACGGAATTGACACCAGTGCCAGACAGGTTATGTTCTCGGTAGTAAATGCCAATGTAAGCGCTGTTGTTCTTCGCGTGGGAGCTAATAATCCATCGGGCCAATCGCAGGACAGATTGAGAAGCATTTATTTTCAAAAATTCATTTACCCCAACAGCGTGCTCGACATGCCTGTTACAACGCCTGCAGGGAACAATAACAGTATCACTAATACGCCCACCTTTAAAGTTTACCCAACCATCTTCAACAATACAGTAAGACTAAACTACAACGCACAAACATCGGGTATTGCGCATGTGCGACTGGTTAACTACGCAGGTTTTATTGTAAAACAGCAGTCGCTTACTGTAGACGCAGGCAACAATAAATTCACTATCCACAATTGGGGCAATATTCCCACAGGCAATTACATCGCCATCATTACACAAAATAATACCACCCGCCAGCAAAAGCTGATAAAGCAATAGGCGATGGCATTTTTTTTGATCGTAATATATTATCTGTAGATACCTGGTCCGTATAAAGGTATTAACTTATGACATCCGTCAATAAAACTCCTTAGGAAATTCATTTACTCCGGCCTTTTGATGATATAATTGCTCAATCGGGGCAACACAACAGAAAAACATTGTTCAAACAATGTGAACATATCTCATTGCTTTGACACCTATAGAAAAACCAAGAATACGCAACAGTGAGTTTCCCTGGACTCACTGTTGTTGTTTTACAAATTCCCCTTTATATTGTTGGATTGAACCAGGTCCCACTGGTTGCCATATAGGTCTGCAAAAACAGCTACGATGCCATACTCTTCTTCTTTAGGCGGGCGAACGAAATGCACTTCCTTTTCAAGTAGTTTATTATAATCGCGCCAGAAATCATCGGTGAACAGGAAAAGAAACACCCGGCCGCCGGTTTGATTTCCTACACTGGCCAGTTGTTGATCATTGGCGGCTTTAGCCAGTAACAGGCAACATTCTTTAGCGCCGGGCGGCGCCACCAATACCCATCTTTTTACTTCCGATTGCCAGGTATCTTCCAGCAATGTAAAGCCAAGCTTTTCGGTATAAAACTGAATAGCTTCATCATAGTCTTTAACTACAAGTGCAATGTGAGCAATGCGTTGGTACATGGTAATAGATCTGTTTAAAACAAATGTACTGGTTGTTCACATACAAAAGGTAGTCATTCACATACAAAGGAGTTCTTACAGCCTGTAAGACACTTATGTTTGCACAGCTATCAATCGAAAATAAATAGGGACGTTTAAATAGAGAAAGCAACAACAAATAGGGCCCCCGACTCATCGGGGGCCATTGCTATTTGATTAATCAAGCCTTAACCATTTATGAAAACTATCAGGGTAGAAAAACTTACTGTTTGCCAGCCTTACTGGTAATATGGTTCATGAGCTTGGTTGCCACATTTAATGCCGGACCGGCCATAGGATCACTAAATAATATATTTGATCTTGCTTCGCCAAAATACAAACCGTCAGACACCAGGAAGGTAACCCTGGTATTCCCTTTTACCGGGTGTGGTTCCCTTGGTTTATCCCAGGGCCCAATGCGGTTGACTATCTTTAAACTATGTTCAAAAAGTTTGTTAGTGAGGTCAATAGCCTGTTCATCATCCGTTGTTTCCCAAATTACCATTTTAGCACTATGGTTTATATAACGTGCTGTTCCATCAACAAACGAGGCCAGCACATCCAACCCTTCTTCCAGATGCACTTCAACAATAACCGCCATCAATTCTTTTTTCTGTGGTAATATACCCGCAGCAAGTAATCTGTTACAGGCAAGTAATTTCACCCGCGGATCGATCCCTTCTCCGCCGGCAATCTTTTGCAGGTCCGATTCCGCAATGGCAGGCGCTAATAAAATATCGAACGGATAAGTATATGGTTTTTCAGTAAGCTCCTGAAACAAACCAGCATTGTCGCAAAAAACCAGGTTATAAATTATATTGGCCGATTCATCGCTGTAAGGAAGGTCTATCGTAGCATTGCCTGTCATAGGGGATTTGGGTATTTTACTCGGTTACTCGCGTTTAACATTCTGTAAAAACGTAATTAGTCCGTCTATAGTACAGGGCAAGAAATATTTTTTAGCAGGGGGAAACAAAGGTGGCGCATGAATAAACATACGCAACAATTCATAAAGGGCAGGTAAAACCAGCACTTATATTTCCAGTGGCGCCTTACCCGTTAAACTGCGGGCATCTTTACAAAAATGAGAGAAATCGGTATAACCATGATCGGCGTAGTTGAAGTCGTAACCAAAAGTTCGGTAAGCCTGTAAGGCCCCTTTAAACCTGATTACCTTTTGACAATACTTGGCGAAACACCTGTTTGTTCAATAAAATACCGCCGCAACGAAGCATAGGTTATATGATGTTTGCTGCATAATGCCTGAAGGCCTTCAGGCTGACAGTATTGTGCATTCGAAAAAACATGTATGAACAGGTCAACATACTGTTGCCTGTACCCTGCAGTAAATGGATAAAATTGTTTTATCAGGTATGCTTCAAAATAACCGACCCTTTGCCGGAATGAAGGCAGTGTCACAAACTGAGCAACTGAAAACCGGTGAAAATCCCTATCGAGGGGCACCTGGTTATCCTGAATACTTTGGGGTGAAAAAGGGAACAGCTGCGTAAAACCGCCGGGGTGTAGTTTGGCATAGAATCGTTTACTGCCGGGCGAATAGGAACCAGTAATACATTGGGTAAGATGTCCCAGTAGCCGGATGTCTTTACCAGCCATAAGATCGATAGCTATTAGTGTGTTAACGGCAGGTAAACCAGTTATACTTACAGGGGCAGATGAGCAGGTGGCGTCAACTTCAAAATAATAGGCAATGAGTTTTGCCAGCGCTGGTTGTGGCCAGGCAATACGCAAAAAGGAAGTGCAATCATTTTCAAATACAACTTTGCTCATATTACAACAAACCTTCTTCCATTTTATTCAGTAGTTCAAGTCCGAACCCCGCAATAAAGAACCGCTCTTTTTTATTGTTGAGCAGTTGCTGGGTCCAGTCTACAAAGCCTCCATCGGCAATTTCAAAATGGCCCTGCTTCACTGTTATATCAGCCTTGAACTGAAGACCCTTGTAATAATTATTCTTTCCGGGGTTATCGTCTTCTGTTACTTCAAGGTTGGGGAAGCTGTTATGAAGATGATTTAAAACGGCAGGAATAAAATGGGCGGCATACCCCTCCCGCTGTTGCAATCTGAAGCGCACTTTACCGGTGTTGAATACATTTGTCAACAGATCGCCAATCGCTTTAAAATGATCGCCCAGCGCCTCTTTTTCAAATTGAAAATTACCTGTATCTACACCCGACGAAACCATACAACCGATGGTAAAATGCGGCGAGAAGCCTTTTATAATGAACTCCTGCGCCCGTACATGCCGTTGCACGGTGCAGTACCTGATATGTTCAGTTGAAGGCTGGCTCTTTTGTTTCTTTTTCTGGCTACTGATATACAGCGCCAGTGCATTGGTAGCATCTGATAACACCTCACAGTTGCGCAGGGCCGAAACCACTTTATGCTGGCTTACCGTTGCCACTACCGAACTGGCGCCCAGCTGGCTAAGCGGCGATAATTGCAAAGGAACAAACCCATGCCCCTGCAAACAGGTAAGTGTTGCCAGCGATTGCTGTAACAGGTGTATACAATCGGTTTCGGCCGGTTGTACAAAGCGGTTCTGCTCATATTGCTTTAACAGTTCTGGTGCCGTTAATTGCTTTGCCCGGCGCTCAAACACTTCAAGCAACAGTGAATTACAATCAGCGCCCGACAATGCCGCTAACTGATCGATCAACTGCGCATTACCTGCACGTTGTGCTATTTTGTTTCCGATCTTTTCCGCCATCAGCTTTTTATTTTTGCCATTAATATATCATCTATGAATACCTTATTCTTGACAGCCCCTTTTTTTCGTATGCCTTCTATTATAAAACCATTTTTCAGCAAGGCTTTTTGAGATGCCTGGTTATGGGCAAATACATGTGCGAATATTCGAACTACCGGCAGCTGGCTAAATGCATACTGGCAGGTAAGCGCTATGGCTTCGGTCATAATACCGCGCTGGCGAAAGGCCGTGCCCAGCCAAAATCCTATTTCGGCAGAATGCCGGTAAATATCATTTTGAAGGGTTAAACTAATAACGCCCGTCAGGATATTATTTTCAAAAATACCCCAACTTTGTAAATGCGTATCTTTTAACGTAATTTGTATGAATTCCTGCGCATGAGCAAGCGTATACGGGTGCGGGAAAACATCCCGCAAAAACGCCACAATAGAAGCATCGTTGGCAATAGCAGCAAGGGCCGCTGCATCGGCCGGCGTCAAAGACCTCAAAGCGATGCCATGCCGGCCAGTAATTTCTACCTGTTGTTCCATATGCAATTTTAGCCAATATCAGCCATCCTCCTGGTGTAAAAAATATACAAAATCAATGAGTCGAAAACATTATTAAAACAGCTATAATGAAATACGCAAACGCACTATTTTTTCTGGGCATTTTCTGTTCACTGGTATGCCAACCCGTAAAAGCCTATGACAAGACCGGCCATCGCATTGTTGCGCAAATTGCGTCAATGAACCTGACGCCCAAAGCACGTACCGAAATTGAAAAACTGCTTGGTAGAAATGGCCTGGTGAATTATGCCAACTGGCCCGATGAAATAAGAAGTAACCCGGCCTATAACTATACCACACGGTGGCACTTTTATAATATCGATAAAGACCTGACTACAGATGAGCTGAACTTGGAATATAGCAGGGCGCTGTCAACAAAGAATAACCTTTTATTCGCTATAGACAGCTTGACTAGCACGCTTAAAAAGAACAAAAAAGATACATTGGCGTTGCGGTTCCTGGTGCACCTAATAGGCGACCTGCATCAGCCATTGCATTTAGGTAAAGAGGCAGACCTCGGCGGTAACCGCATCAGGATAAAATGGTTTAACGACTCCATTAACCTGCATATGTTATGGGATACTTATATGGTAAACATGGAGCAACTAAGCTATACCGAGTATGCCACCTATCTTTCCGATGCGGGCAATTATAAACAATTGAGGTCAGAAAGTACAGATGTGAGAAGCGCCTTTAAAAGGTCTTATTTACTAAGCCGCAGGGTATACAATTACCCTTATGACGGCAGGAACGCATACGGGTACTATTACAATTTTTCGCCCGAATTAAAAGAGCTGTTGACCCGGGGCGGATGTTTACTTGCCAATATTCTTAATGCGATCTACGCATGATCTTATAAAACGAAAAGGAGTTCCGACGTTACCGTTGGAACTCCTTTTACTATGGTAAATCTGTTTTATTCTATTCAAACTACCATCTGTTACCGCCACCGCGGTTGTTGTTACCACCGCGACCGCCGCCGCCGCCGCGATAGCCACCGCCACCGCCGCCGCCGAAGCTGTTACCACGGTCGGTTTTGGGTCTTGCAACAGAAACAGAGATGTTTCTGCCTTCAACGTCTTTTCCTTCCAGGCCCTGGATAGCTTTTTTTCCTTCTTCTTCAGAAGCCATTTCAACAAAGGCAAAACCGCGTGATCTGCCAGTTTCTCTGTCTGTAATTACTTTGGCCGAGGTAACTGTACCATAAGGCGAAAATAAATTTATTAGGTCGTCATCATTAACATGAAACCCTAAGTTTGAGACATACAAATTCATTACTGTAAAATTAAAATGTTAAAACCTTATAATGCAAAAATCAATTGTCGTTAATAAAGATAACCCTTTAAAAAGAGTATGCCAATTAAATTGTTACCCAAGCCCCATTATGGGGTAGATAATCTGGTAAATTCTGAACCGTTGAACATTCTGGCAAGGCTCATGTCTTTCGATTTCCGGTAACTCTCAATATTCAACTCACTAACAATGCGCCAAAAATTCTTTGCCTTTAATTCACCATAATCGGCAGATGTTATAAATATGCCTACAATCGGCTTCCTGTCCTTAAAACTAACCTTTACAGGTGTATTATCAAGTTGGTCCTGCGTCAGGAATTTCTCAATTTGAACGTTTGTCATAGTTAAACATTTACATATAAAATTTTTATTGCACCACCCTTTTATTGTAACTGGGTCTACGTTTGTTGTTGTTCCTTGGCGTAAAGCGGTTCCCTGTTTTGGCCGCTTCAAATGGTGTCATTGGCTTACGTGCACCATTATTGGCAGTAACCTCCTTAAATGGATGGTCATTCTCTACCGGTATTTGAATGTTTATCGTTTTTTGAATATCCTTCAGATAAGCTCTTTCTTCCTGATCGCAGAAGGAAAGCGCAGTACCTAGTGCGCCAGCACGCCCTGTTCGGCCTATACGGTGAACATAGGTTTCGGGCACATTGGGTAATTCATAGTTGATAACATGCGTTAACTCATCTATATCAATACCTCTGGCTGCAATATCGGTAGCAACCAGCACTTTTATTTGTTTGTTCCTGAACTGGTCTAACGATCTTTGCCTTGCCTGCTGGCTTTTATTACCATGTATGGCTTCGGCTCTAATGCCCGACCGGTTTAAATCCCTAGCTACTCTGTCGGCCCCATGTTTTGTGCGGGTAAACACCAATGCCATTGAAATGGGTGTATTGGTTAACAGATGCAACAATAAACCGGGTTTGCTTTTCTTTTCAACAAAACATACGGCTTGCTTAATGGTTTCGGCAGTAGTGGCAACCGGGGTAACCTCTACTTTTACCGGGTTTTTCAATAAGCCATCTGCCAGCTTACGAATGGCCGGCGCCATGGTTGCAGAAAAGAACAGGGTTTGCCTTTGGTTGGGTGTTTTGGCGATGATCTTTTTAACATCGTTCACAAAACCCATATCCAACATACGATCGGCTTCATCAAGCACCAGTAACTTTATATCGTTAAGTCTTACAATATTCTGATTCATGAGGTCCATTAAACGACCTGGGGTGGCTATCAAAATATCAACACCTCTTCTTAATGCGTTCACTTGTGACCATTGCGATACACCGCCGAATATAACGGTTTGCCTTAAACCGGTAAATTTACCGTAGGTTTCAAAGCTTTCCTGAATTTGAATGGCCAGTTCACGTGTTGGCGTTAAAACCAACGCTTTAATGGCATTATTGTGTTGCTTTTCAGATTGTCTTTGCTCATGCAACAACTGTAAAACAGGGATAGCAAAAGCAGCGGTTTTACCAGTACCAGTTTGGGCACAGCCAAACAGGTCTTTATGTTGAAGAATAATAGGTATAGATTGCTCCTGAATAGGGGTAGGATTTGAATATCCTTCGTTCTTAAGCGCTTTTAAGATGGGCTCAATAACTTTTAACTTTTCGAATGACAATTTTTGAAATTTTAATTAACAATGATGGTAAGTTGCCTTCTGTGACACATACCAGGCTTACGATCTTACCTTCACAAATGTTGAACAGCGAGAAAATCAAGATAGGTGCAGGAGGAAATAAGTTGTGCAAAAGTACGTATAAAAAAACTCCTAACGAAATCTGATTTAGTCACAGTTTTAATTATTTCATTATAAGCAAGTTACAAATAATTATCAACTTTATTAAATCCCGTTTTATGGATTTTGCCCGTCCTAGTATCCTATAATAATTACTACACTTAAAGTCGCCTGCTTTGAACCGCCTGATCCTTTTTATCGTGTTGTGCCTGCCGTTTATTGGTTGCGAATCGCGCTCCCAGTCACGCAAAACCATGCCACAATCAAAACCAGTTGCAAACAGCCGGTTTACTCCCATAACCACATATGATTCAGCAATAAGAACAGTTCATGTATTTGTAGCACTATGCGATAATAAATACCAGGGTATTGTACCCGTTCCGGCCGCTATTGGTAATGGTCAGGACCCCAACAGCAATTTATACTGGGGCTGCAGCGCCGGCATTCGCACCTATTTTAAAAACAGTAAAGAATGGACACTTGTAAAACGTCAAAAGCTGGATAATATCAGGCTGGAACGACTGGTCTTTAAACATAGAACAAAAAAGTACTACCTGGTGGCCGACGCTTATGACGGCCAGTATATAAAACAATGCACAATTGATTTTTTAAAAAGCTGCAGCGGCCAGCTAAAAGATACCCTGCATATAAACGGAGTGACTATTGGCCTCAATGGCAATGGTAAACTTATTGCGTATATTGGTCACGATGGACTGATGGACTTCACGCTGCAGGAAAGTTATCGAAATACCGACAGCCTTAAACGCGACGCCATTATACTAGCATGCAAAAGCAAAAAATTCTTTACCCCACACCTGGCGGCTACCCGCAGCAATCCGCTTGTATGGACAACCGGTTTAATGTGTCCCGAAGCCTATACTCTGCATGATGCATTAACAGGGTACATTCAAAATGAACCGGCAGAAAGCGTTCGCAGCAAGGCCGCCAAAGCATACGCAAAGTATCAGCGATGTAGCGAGAAAGCAGCAAGGAACTTGTTGGTAACGGGATATTGAAGATTGTAAGAAGATGTTTAATTTCGAGGTTCGCAATTGCTCTTGATCTCCAAATTTCAGGCTCGTTATACTTCCTACTTCTTACTTCCGACCTCCAACTTCTGACTTCCGACCTCTGACTTCTGACCTCCGACTTCAATCTTTTCCACCACTACAAAACCACATCATGGTACGTTACCCTCTTTTTATGCATGGTTTTTCTGTTAACTTCGAGCATGCCATTTACCCGTTACCTCATCATAGTATTATTCCTTAACGCTTTTATAATTTCCCATGCAGCCGGCCAGCAAAAAGCAAAATTCAGGGTACTGGCTTTTTATACTGCCAAACACGACCAGGCCCACATCAGCTTTGTACATGAAGCCAACCGGTGGTTTGTACAGCAGGCTGCACAATACCATTTTCAATACGATTCAACCAATGACTGGAGCTTGTTAAATACCGGCAACCTTTCAAAATACCAGGTGGTGGTGTTTTTAGATACCCGGCCCAACGATGCGGCACAACGCACCGCCTTTGAAACCTATATGCGCAATGGCGGCGCATGGATGGGTTTTCATTTTTCCGCATTTGCTTTAACACCTTCAACCTATCCGCAAAACTGGGACTGGTACCATAATGAATTCCTTGGCTCGGGACAATATGTAAGCAATACCTGGCGGCCAACGTCTGCCGTATTACGGATAGAACACAAAAAGCACCCTGTTACCCGTCACTTACCGGTAACATTTAAATCGGCGCCCAACGAATGGTATAAATGGGAGAAAGACCTGCGGCAAAACTCCGATATAGAGATCCTGTTATCTATTGACTCAACCAGTTTTCCGCTGGGAACAGGCCCCAAACAGCATGAGATATGGCATAGTGGTTATTACCCCGTTGTGTGGACGAACAAAAAGTACAAAATGCTTTACCTGAACATGGGGCATAATGATATTGACTACGAAAACAAAACCAATAAAGAATTATCCTTCACCTTCAACAATAAAGAGCAAGGCACATTGATCATCGATGGATTGTTTTGGCTTACCGGCAGCCGCCGTTAAACAGGCAGGTAAATATGTATGGTGGCGCCTTCGTTCTCACGGCCTTCGGCAGTAATAAAACCATTATGGTTTTCCACCACTTTTTTGGCAATGGCTAACCCAATACCCGTGCCTTCATAATCTCTTCGGCCATGCAGGCGTTGGAACAGTCCGAATATTTGTTCATTGTACCTGGGATCAAAACCGGCGCCATTATCGGTAACGGTAATATGCCAGTACTTCTTGTCTTTGTTAACGTTTACAAAATCGAGCGCACTGCCGTCTACCTGGCTACTGCCAACCTGAATGTAGGGCTTTACACCTGGCCGGGCAAATTTTATGGAGTTTGCAATAAGATTAGTGAACAGTTGTTTGATCTGAAACGGAATAACTGCTAATTCAGGAAGCGTTTCACAGGCTATTACCGCACCTGTGGAAGTAATTCTTTCATACAACTCCTGTTTTACATCCATTACCAGGTTACCAAGGTTTGCTTTTTCAAAATGCTTTTGAGATGTATTGGTACGGGAGTAAGTAAGCAAATCATTTATCAACAGCTGCATTCTGTTGGCGGCATTGTCCATACGCTGAAAGAAACCTTTTCCCTCATCGCTCAGGGAATTAAACTCCTTTTCGAGAATGCGTTTACTAAACATTTGGATCTTACGCAAAGGCTCCTGCAAATCGTGGCTGCTTACATAAGCAAATGAAGTAAGCTCTTCATTCATTTTTTCCAGTTCGCGGTTCATATCTTCCAGTTGCTTTGCATATTTTTTTTGCTCGGCTACATCTACCAACGCATCGGTCCTTATTTGATGCGTCTTTATTTGTGAAGAGATCCGTGCAATCAATTCTTTTGACGAAAAGGGTTTGGTGAGATAATCATCAGCGCCGGTTTCCCAGCCTACGATCCGGGATTCTTCCCCCGCACGGGCGGTAAGCAGGATCACCGGTATATGAACTGTGGCCTTGTTCTCTTTTATTTCTTTTAAAAGCTCAATACCATCCATCACCGGCATCATAATGTCGCTCAATACAAGTGCCGGCTTTAGCTCGAACACTTTTTGTAAAGCATCCTGCCCGTTAACGGCTGTAATTACATTAAAGCAGTTTGATAATATGGTCTGAATATGCTCGCGCATATCGCCATTGTCATCGGCAACCAGCACCAATGGCAGGTTTTGCTCAGTGCCGTTTACATGCATGTCAGCATTATTGTCCTTAACCAGTAATGTGCCAGCTTCTTCAACATACATACTGGAAGTAAGGCTTTCTTCCTCATCAGTTTGAACAGATACCTGTTGCGCTGGCAGGTGTTCCTTACCTAATGGGATCTTTACTGTAAAAATACTTCCCACATGCAGTTCACTTTCTACATTGATTTCGCCACTATGCAACTGCACCAGTTCTTTTATCAGCGATAGACCAATACCGGTACCTTCATGCGTTCTTCCGTATACCTGTTGCACCCGGTGAAACCGTTCGAACATGCGGGGCAGTTCCTCAGCCGGTATCCCTACGCCGGTATCTTTAACTTTTAATACGGCAAATCCATCTGCGTTACCCAGCTCAACAGTAATACTTCCTTTAAGCGTATATTTAAACGCGTTCGATAATAAGTTGAACACTATTTTCTCCCACATTGAGCGGTCGATATATACCGGTTGTATAAACGCATCGGCATGTATCACCAATTGCAACCCGGCTTTTTCAATAACCGATCTAAAGTTGGAAGCCAGCTTTTTAGTGAACTCCACTATATCAGTAAGCACATAACTTGCATGTTGCCGGCCCGATTCAATTCTGCTGAAATCGAGCAGCGTATTTACCAGTTTTAATAATCTCAACGCATTGCGGTGCGCAGTTTCGAGGTTTTGTTTATCAGCAACAGGTAAACTGCCGTTATGCTGGTTTATCATTTCTTCCAGCGGGCTTAATATAAGCGTAAGCGGCGTTCTGAATTCGTGGCTGATATTACTAAAGAAAACTGTTTTTGCCTTATCTATTTGTTCCAGCGCTTCTGCACGTTTTCTTTCTTCTTTCCAGGCCAGCATTTTATTTATCTCCAAAGAAATGCGTTCACCTATCAATTCACAAAACTGGTGATACGCGCCATCAAATTGCCGGTATGGATTAAGCGCCGCAAAAAGAATAGCATAAGGTGTATTACTGCCCGTGGCACATATTGGTATAAAAACAAATTTCGTGGCTGCTTTATCCCAGGCTCCTTTTGGCAGATCGTCCTGGCTCTTCTTTATTCCTGTTACAACTACTTTATTAGAGTGGTATGCATGGCAAAGATCACCGGTGATGGCCGTTAGGTTTGCCAGATCTATTTCAGCAGGTAAAATATATTGTTTGTTTTCTGTACCGGTTGAGGCCGCAACAACAGCTTTTTTGCCAGCTTCATCAATTTTATAAATGTATGCGAAAGGAAAATCCTTGTTATTCTTACTGAGGGCTTCTGTTACAACTCCATAATTTACCTCGCTTGCATCTTCATCATAAACAACAGCCCCAAGGTCGCGCAATGTTTGTAATGCCCTTTCATTTATTATTCGTTCGGTATTGTCTGCACAAACGCAAAAAACACCTTTCACTGTTCCATCATCACCGGGTGCGGGGCAATAACAAAAATTTACATATACTTCTTCCTGGTAGCCCTTTCGTTCCATAATAAAAAGCATCGATTCATCATAAGTACCTTCATTCCGCTCAACGCTTTTTATTTTAGGCACCAGTAATTCCCAAATTTCTTTCCAGATATCTTCAGCTTTTGCACCCAATGCAGACGGGTGCTTTATTCCCAGAAATTGCGCGTAGCTGTCATTGTATATGCTGATGAGAGAAGGGCCCCACCAAACGAACATAGGCTGGGCCGAAGTAAGAATAATGCGTACACAGGTCCTTAAACCATGGTCCCAGCTTTCAGGATCACCAAGCGGAGTGGTGGTCCAGTCGAATTTGCGAATGCGTTCGCCCATTTCGCCGCCACCCGATAAAAAATTCAAGGGGTTTGATATGGTGATCATGTTCTTCAAAATTTGTTTATTGTCAGCTACAAGTATTATTGTTAATTATAATAAAATAAATAATATTCCACCACAGACTGGGCAATATGTTACCCAACTGCGTTTTAATAGTCAAACCCACAGTTTTACCATTGATTCAGTTTCAAACCATATGCCATTGGGCTGTGGCATATTTCTTATTGGTAACGAAGGATAAAATCCAATAATAATTAATAAAATGGACCTACGATCAGATTATCCCTTTTGGTTACTTGATAAAGGCATTCTGTATACCTATCCTTCACTATTAAACGATATTAAAACCGATGTGGCCATTATGGGCGCCGGCATTAGCGGAGCATTGGCCGCCTGGCACCTGCGCCATGCCGGGTTTAAAACGGTGATCGTAGATAAACGGCATGTAGGCATGGGCAGCACCGCCGCCAGCACAGCCCTGTTGCAATATGAAATAGATACGCCGCTAAGCGAACTTATAATCAAACGCGGTGAACGCGATGCGGTAAGAAGCTACCTGCTTTGTTTAAAAGCGATAGATGATCTTGAAGCAATTTGTGGCAACTGGAAGGAAGCCGCATTTACCAGGCGGCCCAGCCTGCAATACGCCAGTTATAAAAAAGATGTTGCCTTATTAAAAAAAGAATATGAACTGCGGAAACAACATGGCATTGCCGTACAATGGCTCAATGACAATGATATTAAGAACAAGTTTGGTTTTGAAAAAGATGCAGGCATTCTCTCTCGCGACGCGGCCGAAGTAAAAGCATATAGTTTAACCCATGCATTACTGCATAAGTGCCGGTCATTAGGGGTAGAAGTTTATGATCATACTGCCATTACACATTTCAGTGAGCACAAAAACGGCGTTGAACTGAAAACCGAAGATGGCAAAAAGATAAAAGCCCGCAAGCTGGTCATTGCCTGCGGTTATGAATCGGCCCAATACGTACCGAAAAAGATACAAACCCTGCAATCAACCTATGCCATCGTAAGCGAGCCCGCTACTACAGACCATCATTGGTACCGCAATGCCTTGATTTGGGAAACGGCCCGCCCCTATTTATACCTGCGCACCACCGACGACAATCGTATTGTAATTGGCGGCAAGGACGACGATTTTTCTGACCCGCGTAAACGCGATAAAGCCCTGCCCGTTAAAGCAAAAGCTTTGGAACAGGCTTTTAAAAAACTTTTTCCTAATATTCACTTCCGCACCGATTTTAAATGGGCCGGCACCTTTGCTTCCACAAAAGACGGACTTCCTTACATTGGCCATTTACCTGGTAAACCCCACACCTATTTTGCACTTGGCTTTGGCGGTAATGGCATCACGTTCAGTGTGCTGGCAGCTCAAATGATCACCAATATGGCCCTGGGTTTGCAGGATGATGATGCCAGATTGTTCAATTTCAATCGCTGATGTTCACCATGCGGGGAATTTTTTCCCTGTATATCTTATTTTTTCTACATCAATAATCCATTGATTGCAGGATGAAATTTGCAGTACTTATATAAATGAGTATTATGATAGCAAGAGATGGGGCAAACGAAAGCCTTTGGCAAAATACTTCACAAGCATATATTCCTACAACACAAATAGATATCTCTAAAAATTACGATGTAGTAATAGCCGGCGGTGGCATTACCGGTATTAGCACCGCTTTGCAATTACAACAGGCAGGCCTGCGCTGTATAGTACTTGAAGCGCATAGCCTGTGCTTTGGTACAACTGGTGGCACCACGGCCCACCTTAATACCTTGCTCGATACGCCTTACAATACCATTGCCGGTAATTTTGGAAAGGAAGGTGCATCGCTGGTGGCACAGGCGGTACGGGAATCGCTGAATACAGTAAAAGCCAACATCGAGCGGTATCAGATAGATTGTAATTATGAAGAAGCCACTGCTTATCTCTTTTCACAGGACGAAGATCAAACAAAGGAACTGGAATCAATACGCGAAGCAACTGTAGAAGCAGGTGTTGCCACAGCGTATACCAGTACTATACCGGTGCCTATACCATTTGAAAAAGCGCTTGAAATAAAGAACCAGGCAAAATTCCATCCCACCAGGTATGTAATGGCGTTGGCCAAAGCATTTGAAGAAGCCGGCGGTACTATTATAGAGAATTGTCGTGTAACGGCAACCGATAATGCCGACCCACTGGTTATTAAAACAAACCAGGGCGATATTCAAACATCATGGCTTATATATGCTACGCATATACCACCCGGTGTAAACCTGGTGCATCTGCGGTGTGCGCCTTACCGGTCATATGCAATGGCAGTACGGCTTGCAGACGAAAACTATCCTGCAGGGCTTGCCTACGATATGTACGATCCCTACCATTATTACCGAACACAGTTGATAGATGGTACGCCCTATCTTATTGCCGGTGGTGAAGATCATAAAACCGCTCATGAAGAAAACACCAATACGCCTTTTGCAAAACTCGAAAGCCACATTCGCAAATTCTTCAATGTAAAAGAGATCACCAACCGATGGTCGTCACAATACTTTGAACCCGCCGACGGGCTGCCTTATATTGGCCATATGCCGGGCAAACCAGGTAAAATACTGGTGGCAACCGGTTATGGCGGCAATGGCATTACCTATAGTCATGTTGCAGCGCGATTGCTAAGCAGTATTGTACTGAATATAGAAAGCCCCTATATAAAACTGTTCGATCCCAACCGCATAAAACCCATTGCCGGCTTCACCAATTTTGTAAAAGAAAATGTTGATGTAGCCAAACAATTAATAACCGGGTTCTTTTCAAAAGAAAAGATCCACGAGTTGGCCGATATAGCACCCGGTGAGGGAAAAATAGTTAAACATGATGGCCATACACTCGCTTTATATAAAGATGAAGCAGGCCAGGTGCATGCCATTAATCCCCGGTGCCCCCATTTAAAATGTACAGTAAGCTGGAACCTTACCGAAAAAACCTGGGATTGCCCCTGTCATGGCGCCCGCTATAATGCCAATGGCGAAGTATTAACGGGCCCGGCCGACATGGACCTTGAAAAGATCAATTTGCAAAAACCATAACTATTAAATTATTAACCTGTAAATATGAAACCGAACCAAACCACCGATACAAAAGAACAACAACAACCTGCTGTTACCAGCGAAAAACAAATGGAGCATACGCCGGTTGTTGATGATGTAAACCATAAACCCAGTGGCAAGTTAAAAGGTAAAATTGCGCTTATCACCGGGGGTGGTAGCGGTATTGGAAAAGCGGTAGCCATTTTGTTTGCAAAAGAAGGCGCCAAAGTAGTCATTAACTATTACAAGGGCGACGAGGATGCAAAGGACGCGGAAGCATTGATCAAAAAATATGGCGGTGAATCGTTATTGATACAGGGTGATATAAGCGAAGAAGCATTTTGCCGGCAACTGGTTGAGCAAACCATTCAGCATTTTGGCCGAATAGACATACTGGTTAATAATGCCGGCACTCAGCACCATACCGAAAGCATTGAAGATATAAAGACCGAAGACCTCATACGTACCTTCCAGGTGAATGTTTTTGCCATGATATGGATAACCCAGAGCGCAATACCACATATGCCTAAAGGTAGTTCGATCATTAATACCACCTCGGTAACCGCCTATCAGGGCCATGGGCAATTACTCGACTATTCCGCTACCAAAGGCGCTATTGTCGCATTTACCCGAAGCCTTTCGGCCAGTTTGGCCCATAAAGAGATAAGGGTGAATGGGGTGGCCCCCGGCCCTATTTGGACACCGCTTGCCATGAGCAGTTTTGATAAAGAAAGCAATAAACACCATGGCGAAGATACCCCTTTACAAAGAGCTGGCGAACCCGCTGAGGTGGCGCCCAGTTATTTGTTCCTGGCCTCAAAAGATGCATCATATATGACCGGACAGGTGCTTCATCCCAACGGTGGCTCTATCATCAATGGCTAGGTTCGGGCGGCGGCATAATAGCTTCATGCACCTTTCTTATAATTTTATCGCGGGTATTGTTATACCCGTTATCAATAGAGTTATCGATATAACAATGTATTTCCATTTTTATGGTATCGCCATTGTAATCGGTAAGCAGTACCTGAACTTTATCGTCCTTTACTTCGGGTATGGGCTCCAGCGCCTTTCTTACACGGTCCTCAATATCTATAATGTTCGATTTTGCCGGCAGCGTAAGCGCCACATCAATACGGCGTTTGCCACTAAGCGAATAATTGGTGATCGGTTTTTGAAAGATCTCTTTATTAGGCACCATTATATGCAGCCCGTCGAATGTGCGAATGGTTGTTGACCGCAACTGTATATCTTCTACTATTCCCGTAAAGCCATTTGTATTGATAATATTGCCTACATCGAATGGCTTTTTGAAAATGATAAATACGCCTGAGATAAAATTGGCCGTCAGGTCCTGGAACGCAAACCCCAATGCCAGGCCAATGATACCGGCCCCGGCCAGCAATGAAGAGATGGTTTTATCAAGATGTAACAACTGCAGACTTATAAACAGCCCTACAAACAAAATAAGGATAAAGAATATACTTGAAAAAAGTCCGCTGATGGCAGGCTTATGCGAGATCCTGAGTAAAAGGTTATAAATAATTTTTCGCAGGAATTTTGCCAGAAAAAAGAAAACGGTAAAAATAAGGATAGCCAAAACCAGGTTGGGAAGCATTTTAATTAAAGCCTCTAACCACCTCGCCAACTTATCACGCACTAACACAAACCACTTTTCCATAACAGATAACATTTGTTGCATAACTGTTTCGGCTAGTAAATCAGTGCCAACTGCACGGTTACCCTGTAATGGGGAAACCCCACCCCACTTATCACTTTTTTAAATAGCTGCTTTTCTTTCTTTGTACATTTAAAGAAACATTACTTGTATGAACCGCATCCTCTTCATGCTGGCTTTACTTTCATCTACTGCTGTACAGGCACAAAAAGGCGCAACGGTATCATTTGAAAAATGGTTAAGCCTGAAACAGGTATCAAGCCCGTTGATATCGCCCGATGGCAGAACGTTGGTATATACAGTAAACACTACCGACTGGGCAAACAATGCCTACGATGCCGAGCTTTGGATGAGCCGCGATGGAGAGGCCGCCGTACAACTCACGCGTACGGCTAAAGGAAGCAGTTTTGCCGCCCGTTTTACACCCGATAGCCGCTTTGTAAGCTTTTTGGCCGACCGTGGCGATAAAACCCAGCTGTTTATTATTTCAGTATCGGGTGGCGAAGCCCTGCCTGTCACCAAAGAAGAAGACGGTATTAATGCATACGAGTGGAATTTGGCAGGCACACAGATCGTTCTTTCGAAAACCGAGCCGGACAGCAAACAGGATAAAACGTTAAAAGACAGATATGGCGCTTTTGGCGTTGAGGGCGAAGAATACAAACACCGGCATTTATGGTTACTCAATTTCAATTACGACTCTATTGTATTGGCCGGTCAGCTTCCCTGTTACGACAGTAAAAAAGACTCTACCCAAAAAGACTCAGTAACCACCGGCAAAAAAGATTGTTTTACATTACCGGTACCCAAACGATTGACAGAAGGCAATTTCACCGTATCCAATTTTGCCTGGAGCCCCGATGGAAAACAGGTTCTTTTAAACAAGGTAGCCAATCCACTGATCTTGTCGGGTATTACGTCAGACATTGCATTATTAACGGTAGATACGAAAAAGATGGAAACACTGGTATCGAACCCAACCGGGGATTTTCTCAACCGGTGGAGCCCCGATGGAAGGTCTTTTACCTATGAAAGTAGTCTTAATGACAGTATTTCAGAATATTACAAAAACAATCGCGTATTCATATATGATATAGCTACGAAAACAAGCCGCGAAATAGCCACTGATATCGACGAATACCGTTCGGTTATGGGTTGGAACCAACATGGCTTGTTTGTTGCGGCGCAGGAAAAAACCAGGAACAAACTCTATACAGTTGATATAAAGACCGGCAAAACCCAATTGGTGACTCTTCCCTACGATTTGATCAACAACATTTCTTTTAGCCGCAACACCGATAAAATTGCCCTATCGGCCCGCAATCATACCGGCCTAAGCGAAATTTACATGGGCAGTTTTAAACAGCCCTTAAAAAAGGTAACCAATAGCACCGGCCAAATAACAGGCTGGAATACGCCTGTAAATGAAATTATACAATGGAAAAGCAAAGACAGCACTGTTATCGAAGGTATTTTGTTAAAGCCCGCCAATTACAATGCGCAAAAAAAATATCCATTGCTGGTTGTAATACATGGCGGCCCAACAGGCACCGATCTCCCCGACCCTGCTGCTATTTATGTATATCCCCTGATGCAATGGGTTGAAAAAGGTGCCCTGGTGTTACGGGTAAATTACCGCGGCAGCGCCGGATATGGCGAAAAGTTCCGCTCGCTCAATGTGCGCAACCTCGGTGTAGGCGACATGTGGGATGTGGTGAGCGGTATCGATTACTTAAACAGCAAAGGAATGATCGATACCTCGAAAATGGGCGCCATGGGCTGGAGCCAGGGTGGTTATATTTCAGCATTCTTAACAACCAACACCCATATTTTTAAAGCCATTTCGGTAGGCGCCGGTATTTCAAACTGGGTCACATACTATGTGAACACCGATATAACACCGTTCACCCGTCAATATTTGCAAAACACGCCCTGGAACGATATGGATATCTATCTTAAAACATCGCCCATGACCAATATTAACCAGGCCACCACTCCCACACTCATACAACATGGCGAATTCGACAAACGGGTGCCCATTCCCAACGCCTATGAATTATATCGCGGGCTGCAAGATAGAAAAGTGCCATCGCGACTGATCGTTTACAAAGGATTTGGTCATGGTATTAACAAACCCAAGGAACGTTTGGCAGCTATATGGCATAATTGGCAGTGGTTTAACAAATACGTGTTTGGCGACAAAGAAGAAGCTATTCCTACAGAATAAACGAAGTGTTTTTGCTAAAAAGCGAAAAGACAAAAACGCCAAAGATGCATTAACAAAATCTCAACTTCTTCTTTGTGTTAAACTGAAATTTTAATGTGCGCCTTTGCATTTTTATACCAGAAAAAATGATTAAATTAGGATAGCAGATTAAAAAAACTTCCAATTGCTATTAGTTGAAAGGATACATTGTATCACTTTGGGCATGAAGCGTTCTCTAATGAAAAAAATAATATTTGACCGGCATAATTTTTGATCTTTTATCATTGGAAGTATTAACATAAACAGTGTGTTTGCAAAGTGGGGGAAGCATTACACAGAACTTCACACAGGTACCAGATCGATTGACGAAACACAATTCTATCTCCACCATTTTGGGAACCTCTTACTGAAAGCATTGCTTGCTTGAGCATACCTGATACATGCAGCAAAATACAGGTATTCGCTGTCTAACAAAGTAGAATTATTGAATCATATTATCCTCTTTTTAGCTCCACCCTATTGAGCCGATAGTATGTGACCGAACCTTTTTAACACCGCTAACGAATCCGAAGAAAGACGAATTGTACAACACTGTATCCTATTTACTGTTTTAGATCGGAACTATAAGTTATTAAGCCAGTTTATACGCTTCGTATAAGACGATGACCTCTTTTGTATTGTTTTTTTTGTCACTAAAAATTTAAGAGATATGAAAAAAGAACACACCTCCCTTTTCAGCAATCTCTTTGGTGCAAAGGGCAAACCTGCAGAGTCTGAAAGATCAACACCAGTTGTTATCACTTCTTACTCTCAGCCGCATGTATTGCAACAAAGAATGAAGGAAGAAAAGCTGTCACATGGTGAAACAGTGACTGCTAACATTTCACCGGTTAGATTGGAAAGCAATTTCGGTAAAATGGTTCTTTACTTCTGTCCAATGCAATCAATTGAGATAACTGAGAAGGTGAATGCCGGTGACGGAGGCAGCTTACCGGCTGAAGCAATTATTGATGGGCTAACAGTTCCAGGAAACTGCAAACCCGGCTTGTACACATTAAAAAATGTAACTTTATCCTCTAACGGAACCATGCAGGTAATAGCTACCGAAAATACCATGTGGGAAAGTGTTTAGTATGCATCAATGGTATAAAAGGGTGTCCAATGGAGTAAGAGTAAATTTTATGTGAAGCCAACAGAGTGCAGGATGCAGGTACATTTTCGTCTTTGTAATCCCTCGTCTGCAAATGTTTCATTATTATTTCTGCCTCACCAAACATGTCGAAATATAAAACCCTCCCGGTTTCAGATCAGGAGGGTTTTTTTATTGGCAAAACTTGCTTGTAAAACATTATTGCAGCAGCAAAAGCATATATTTTTTTAGGGGGTATTTTAACCCCGTATTGCACAAAAGATAACCATACGTAGTTATATACTAAAACCACCATCGATTGTCAATGCAGCACCCGTCATAAAACGGCTTTCATTGGCAGCCAGGTAAACTACCAGCTGAGCTATATCTTCAGGTGTGCCATAATGTTGTATGGCCATTGCATTGCGCAACATATCGGCATGGGGCGCATCCGCCGGGTTCATATCGGTATCAATGGGCCCTGGTTGAACCAGGTTTACCGTAATACCTTTTGACCCCAGATCGCGCGCCAGACCCTTTGTTAAGCCAATCAACGCAGTTTTGGTCATTGAATACAAAGTACCTGTTGGGAAGGCAACCCGCTCAGCCATATTACTGCCAATGGTAATGATGCGGCCGCCATTCGGCATATTCGCAGCCGCTTTTTGTGAAGCGAGGAACACAGCACGCACATTCACGGCCATGTTGCTGTCGAAGTCTTCCAATGTATAATCGGCCAATGGTTTGGCAGTGTATACCCCGGCATTATTCACCAAAATATCGATGCGGCCAAATTTGGCAACTGCTTTTTCAATTGCATTTGTAATACCATCGGGCGATGCATTGTCAACCTGAATGGCCAATGCCTGCTGTCCTGTCTTTTTGATCTCATCTGTTACTTCTTGCGCTTTGCCGGCTGCATTTACATAAGTGAACACTACATCGGCGCCTTCGGCAGCCACACGTTTAGCTATACCCGCACCAATGCCGCGGCTTCCACCCGTAATAAATACAACCTTGTTCGTTAATCTCTTCATGATTTACATTTTTATTAATTGCAAAACTATCGGCCGCATAGTACATTTGCCGGTACATATAACGTTGTTAGGTACTATCAAAAATGTAAGTAATGCGAAAGGAGAATTCAACCAATACCATCAACAAACAAAGAAATGAACAGGTATGCGGTATGTTCTATACCCTCAGTGTTGTTGGCGGCAGATGGAAACCTGCTATCCTGTGGCGGCTCACCCATGGCAAAATGAGGTACAGCGAATTACGCGATTCCATTTCCATTGTAACGGAGCGAATGCTGGTTTTACAATTACGTGAGCTGGAAAAGGATGGACTGATAAAAAGGCTTGTATATGCCGAAGTTCCGCCCCGGGTTGAATATGAGCTCACCCCCAAAGGCATTTCCCTGGTACCCATCTTACAAAGCCTGAGCGACTGGGGAGACGAAAACAGAATGGGCTAATGAGATAATGGGCTAATGTGCTAATATGCTAATGGGCTAATATCCTAATGAGATAATGTGATAATCTGCTAATGTGATAATGTGATAATCTGCTAATGTGATAATGCCTGAATTTCGGAGTTCCTGATAATTATCAGCAGTTTGACCCGTCGGCTATTGCCGATTGCCGATATTGCCGATTGCCGACACCTTAGCCAGCATACTTTTTTGTACCATTGTTGCAAATTTCTCCTATTTTTGTACCCGATGACAGGTAACCGCATTATAACAAAGCTCACCACCCTGGTGCTTATTCTGGTGTTCAGCCAGAAAATGGGGATGAGTTTGTACCTGCACAATTGGTTACACGCATCCCCACAGCACACATCTTCTTCAAAACCCATTTCAAGCCAGGAAATTCAGTTTGCCTGCGGTTGTATCAATGATTTCAACCTGCCGTTTACTGAAACTATAGTACCTGAATTACAGGTGCCGGTGATCATAATGCATAAACCGCACACCGAACCTGTTTATTCTTTCCCGGCCGTTACTAAGTACTTCCGCTCCCTTCGCGCTCCCCCGGTAAGTTAAATGCCAATGTGATAATTAGCTAATATGATAATGTGATAATGCCTGAATTTCGGAGTGCCTGACAATATTCAGCGTTCCGCCCTATAAGCTGTATTTCATTATCGAATTATCTCATTATCCAATTATCACATTATAACATAATCCTGTATTCATTAGCACATTATCAAATTAGCACATTAGCTAATTATCATACTATTCATTTATGAAAGCAATAAATGCAATTCTTACATTTATATATTGCCTGTTTAGTTTATTTTCCTATAGCCAGCAAAATCTTACCACAAGCAATCATCACACACCTGTAACAGCAACACCAGCCGGTGTTCTCTCAGGAAAAATAACAGATGCTAAAACCGGCGAAACCTTACCCGGAGCCAGCATATATTTACATGACCTGAAGAAAGGCACCATGTCGGATGATAAAGGCCAGTACCGTATTGCGAATTTAAATGCCGGAAAATACCTTATTGAGATCACTTACCGCGGATATTCTTCTATAATAGAAACAGTTGCCATAAACGGCGATACCCAAAAAGACTTTGAATTAAAAGAAGCGGTGGTAGAAAATGAAGAAGTTACCGTAACCGGCGTTTCTTCCGCAACCCGCATCAGGCAATCGCCAC
Organism: Niastella sp. OAS944; assembly: GCA_024809215.1. Classification (GTDB taxonomy): domain Bacteria; phylum Bacteroidota; class Bacteroidia; order Chitinophagales; family Chitinophagaceae; genus Niastella. Next base: position 727,798 of record JANUBW010000002.1, read on the forward strand.
AACCAGTAGATGTATTAAAGAAAGAACAACTCTTTAATGTTTCTTCAACCAACGCAATTGACGCATTAAGCAAAACAGTACCCGGGGTAAACGGGCTAAGCACAGGGCCGGCCATTACCAAACCTTTTATTCGCGGTTTGGGTTATAACCGGGTTGTTACCATTAACGATGGTATTCGACAGGAAGGCCAGCAATGGGGCGATGAGCATGGTATTGAAATCGACGATTACAGTATTCAGCGTGTTGAGGTGTTGAAAGGCCCCGCCTCTCTTATGTATGGCAGCGATGCCCTGGCCGGTGTTATTAATATCATTTCACAACGGCCCGTAGCTGATGGTCATATTAACGCCAATATATTAGGAGAATACCAAACCAACAATGCCCTGCGTGGCTTTTATGGCGACGTGGCCGGTACAAAAAATGGCTTTAGCTGGAACGCCTACGGCTCATACAAAGGCGCACAGGATTATAAGAACAAATACGATGGCCGTGTTTTCAACTCAAAATTTTATAACCAGAATTTAGGTGGAATGCTGGGCTACAGCGGCGCCTGGGGTTACAGCCACCTGCTCGTTAGCAATTTCGATCAACGTATAGGCATGGTAGAGGGCGAACGTGACAGCGCCAGCGGACAATTTCTTAAAGCATTACCAGGGGGTGATGAAGGCATTGCCACCAGCGATGATTTCAAAAAAATATCACCGGCCGTTCCTTATCAGCATATCAAACATTTCAAGGTTTCATCGGAGAACAACTTTGCATTGGGTAAAAACAGCCTCGATGTAGTAGTAGGTTATCAGCAAAACCAACGGCAGGAATTTGGCAATCCCGATGAAACCGAAACACCCGATGCCTGGTTTAATCTAAAGACCGTGAACTACGCCCTTCGCTGGCACCTTCCTTCCACGCAAAACTGGAAAACAACCATTGGTGTAAACGGCATGTCGCAAAACAATACCAATAAAGGCGAAGAAGTGATCATACCCGATTATGATCTTTTCGATATTGGTGGTTTTGTATATACCCATTACAATAAAAATAAATGGTCGCTCAGTGGTGGCCTGCGTTTCGACACCCGCCACGTTGATGGCAAACAAATGACTATTGATAACGATCTGAAGTTTGCCGCCTTCTCACGTAACTTCAGCAATATTTCGGGTAGCGTAGGAGTTAGCTATGCCGCCAGCGATCTTGTAACACTCAAAGCCAATGTAGCCCGTGGTTTCAGGGCGCCCAACCTGGCCGAACTAGCAAGCAATGGCGCACATGAAGGCACCAACCGCTACGAACTGGGCGATAATGATCTTAAATCGGAAACCAGCTTACAAATTGACGGCGGGTTTGAATTAAACTCAGAGCACGTGTCACTGGAGACCAGCATATTCTATAATCATATTAAAGATTTCATCTTTTATGAAAAAGTGTTGGGCAGCACCGGCGATGATTCTGTAATGATCGACGATGAAACCGGTGATGAATTGAAAGTATATCGCTTTGATCAAAAGGATGCCAATTTATATGGCGCCGAACTGGCACTTGATATTCACCCCCACCCGCTCGACTGGTTACACTTCAGAAATGCATTTTCGTATACCCGCGCTCAATTCACTGAAGAAGTGGATGGCATTAAGAACATTCCATTCATTCCTGCAGCACGGCTGTTCACCGATTTGGCAGTAAGCCTTTTACCAAAAGGAAAAGCTTTACGCAACCTGCACATCAACCTCGAAAGCGATTATACTTTTAAACAGGATAACCCATTTACCGGTTTCGATACAGAGACTGCCACACCTGATTACTGGTTGATCAACGCCGGTATCGGCGGCGATTTCGTAAGCAAAGGAAAAACCTTGTTCAGTCTGCGTTTCACTGCCTATAACCTGGGCGATGTAGCGTATCAAAATCATTTAAGCCGGTTAAAATATGCAGCCGTTAACAATGTAACCGGCAGAACGGGCGTTTTTAATATGGGCCGCAATTTTGGCATCAAGCTAAATATACCGCTCGATTTTAAATGGAATTAATAAAGCAATTTTGAGATTTCGGAATTTGGGGATTTTGAGATTTCATCAGAGGCTTGCCCGCTGACAAATCTCAAAATCCCTAAATCTCAAAATCAGAAATCAGGCTTATTTATCTTTGCGCCATGGGCAAAAGATCAACCAGCGCCTTACCCGAAATACCACAGTATGTTTTGAAAGGCTTCCGGCCCTTACACCGGCAGGAAGACGATACATCTGATTTCGGCTATAACCGGCTCGATACTATGCAACCGGTTGAAGGTTTTGAATTGTACAGCAGTCGTGGGTTAAAACCATCGTTAGGTCCGCTTAAATCGGCCTTTTATCGTATAAGCATAACCATTACCGGTGGTGTAGATATACAAATAGGTCTCGAACATTTTAAACACCAGCAACGCACAGTAAGTTTTACCTGGCCCAACCAGGTGTTTTCCAAAAGCAATATCAGGGCCGATACATTTGGCTATTACCTGTTGTTCAATTCAGGATTTATTCAGGAGCTCATTACTACAGGCAGCATTCCACAGGAGTTCCCTTTCTTTGATGTAACGGGCACGCCTTTCTTTCAACTATCACCCGACGAAATTGAACGGGTTGAACAATTCATTCTCCATATGAATGAAGAGCTGAAAGGCAACCGGCCCGGCAGGGAAAAAGCCATCAGGCTCTACCTTTATCTGCTTTTACTGGAAGCAAAAAGAAGTTACGAACGTCAGCAATTACACGCTCATGCCACCAACGCCGACAATACTTACCTGGTTTCCCATTTTCAAAAACTGGTGAGCAGGCATTTTTTATCAAAAAGAAAGGTTACCGATTATGCCAGTCTGCTTGCGGTAAGCGCCAATCATTTAAACCGCATGGTAAAAGATATTACCGGCAAAACCGCATCGGAGGCTATATCGGAAATGCTTGTACAGGAAGCCAAAGCGGTTTTGAAATATACCACGGCAACTATTTCTGAAATAGCTTATCAACTCAACTTTAGTGAACCGGCGGCCTTTAATCGCTTCTTTAAAAAAATGACCGGCGATACAACTATGGCATATCGTAAGAATGTATCGGGTCAATACAATGCATGATTTGGTCAATTTTGCAAGGCAGTTTTCGCAGGACATTTGTTCTACAAAACAGAACAAAATGAATACAATATTCGAAAACAAAAAGGCAGTAGTAGTAGGCGGGTCCTCAGGTATTGGTTTGGCAACAGCCCAAATTTTAGCAAACAGCAAGGCAATAGTGACCATTACTGGTCGCGACCCAAATAAACTAAAACAGCTACAACAAACCACTGCCTTACAAACGCAGGCAGTTGATAGCACCAGCCGTGAGGCGCTCGATGCCTTCTTTAAACAAACCGGCCCTATCGATCACCTGGTAATTTCAGTAAGTGGCGCCAAAGGCATGGGTAATTTTGCCGAACTATCGTTGCAGGACCTGCGCGAAGGGTTTGAAGGAAAATTCTGGCCCCAGCTCAACACCTTGCAGGCGGCCCTTCCCTATATTAATAAAACCGGCAGTATTACCCTCATTACGGCCATTTCATCAATCGCTAAAAAGCCCGGCACATCGGGGCTTGCGGCCATTAATGGATCGCTGGAGTTAATGGTACCTGTTCTTGCCAGGGAACTGCAACCCATTCGCATCAATGCCGTTTCTCCCGGCGTAGTAGATACGCCCTGGTGGAACTTTGTACCTGAAGAAGCTAAACAGGAAACCTTCAAACAGTTTACTGGCAACATACCCGCAGGCCGTGCGGCCACAGCAACCGAAATAGCCGAAGCTGTAATTTTTACACTTTCTAATAACTATATGACCGGCTCTGTGATCCATTGCGATGGTGGCTTTAGTTTAATGTGATAATTAGCTAATGAGATAATGTGATAATGAAATACAGGCTCGCGACTATTCAGAAGGCAGCGCAGAGGCATTATCACATTATCGAATTATCACATTATCACATTATTAAATTACCGTATTGGGTATTTCAGGCCCTGCATCAGGTATTGAAAAATTAAACTTATAAATTTCAACCGTTTGAATATGCGAACATCTCGTAATGGGAAATAATGATGGCATAATGCTTGTGATTTAAAGCAACCAAATAAATTGATCATTTACATTTTTTTATTGAAATAAAAAGATAGGAATGATTTTAGTTGCGATAAAGCGAAATTCAAACGTGCGACCTTTTCCTGAGGTAACTGGTTAATTGAGGTCAAGTGCTACCGCCCATAAAAAGCAGTTCCAATACATGTTGGTGAAGAAATTGAAACTCTGTGCATATGCACGGAACTTAGCTTGTTTTTGTTTTAAGTTCAGAAATACACTTTGGAAAACCATGAATGGGGTTCCTGATCAATACATAAAAATGTTTCACTCCCTATTGGTTACAGGGCATTATTATGTTGATGAAGGAACTCATTATTTATCTGCCGTAGCGGATAATGTAAGAAAATGAATATCCTGGAAGAACCCGCCCAATGTCTATGATCCACTGGTAAAGAGTCATCCGCCAATTGGCGTATGACTCTTTTTTATTGTTTATATCTATTTTTCCCTAACATTGCCCAAAAATTATTTGGCAGCCTGGCGAAAGCCCGGGAAAAAGATATAATATTTGCAAAATCAAGGCGTTAACAACGTACGCCATCGAAAATATAAAACCGTTTAGATGAAAAAAAAGAAAACCGTCTCGCAGGGCGGCACTGCTTCAACCAGCAGCTCTCAACCGGTTCAACCATCACCAGCGGCCACTCAACCAAAACAAGCTCCCACGGCCACCACCAATGGTTTCAAGGCATTTATCTTACTGGTGGCGGCGGTTATTTCTATGTTGATATTCTTTGGTATTGAACCCAATAAACTCTGGCTCAACCAGCGGATTTTACCCTATTGGGAAGATTATAAAGAACAAAAGCTGAACCTCGACCTCGAAGAACGTAAACTGGCACGGTACCAAACCGATTACCTGTTTGCCAAAAACGTTACCAGCTTTTTTGAAAAAAGAGGCAATGCCAATAAAGTATTGCTGCTGCTGCCGCCTACCGACTATTTCGCAGCAAACGGCCTGCAGATCCACGTTCCCGAACCAGCCGTTTTTTATTACATGACGGGTTTGAAAACTATTTGGGCCAACAGCCCCGAAGCAAATAAGGCCAACTGGGTGCTTACCGCTAAAAATGGCGGACTGGGCTTTGACAGCGTCATCAATAAACAGGTTTTGCAGGACACCATCGCAGCATTTAAAAAATTCAAAATCACTTTATGAGCGGCATAATGATCATTGTACTCTTAACGATCATCCAATTCATTGCAGGTTTTGGCATCCTGAACCTGTTTAAAATTGACGGAAAACCAGGCCTGTTCATACCCCTGGCCATCTTATTAGGAGTGGCTGTTTTTTCTGTAATGCCGTTTGTATTACAGCTGGCCTACATTCCGCTTACGTCAACTAACGTATTCATTTCAATAATAATAGCCTGTGTTTTATTGAACATAAAGTTCAAATCGGGTATTGCCCGCTTAAACGAACTTAAGTCCAATATCAGGTTTAAACCTAAATTGTATGAACTGCCGTTTGTGATCATGATCGCGTTCATCATTTTCGTAAGCGCCTGGCGTTGTTTTTATTTTCCGCCCACTCCCCGCGACCTTACCTCAGGAGCCGAAGTGATTGCCGAATATGCCATTCGCGAAAAGACCATGATCAATTCGGTTTTCAGTGTAAACCTCGAAACCACCAACAACGTTTTCAAACCGCCTTTTATAACCTGCTTACAGATCATATATAAATATGCCGGATTTGAGTTCGGCCAGGTATGGTTAAGCACTATCGTAGCCTGCTTTATCATCTTCTTGTACCAGGCCCTTACACTTACGGTGCACAGGATCTTTGCCGGGTTACTGGTGTTGTTCTTTATGGCCATTCCCGAAATGTTTGCGTACACCTTTATGGTGCTGTTTGATTATAGCAATGCCGTATTCTTTTGCCTGGCCATTTGGTACCTGTACCGGTTTTATGAGAACCAGCAACGTAGTTACCTGGCTTTTGCCGGTTTGCTGATGGCTATTGCTACCTACATAAGGTCAGAGACCCTGATACTTGCCTGTTTAATGATACCGGCAATACTATGGCATCATTGGAAAAATAAGACGGGAATTGTAAAGGGATTGGTGAGCAGTGCATTTTTTGTGGCGCCATCGGTACTGGCCTATATTATCTCAATCACCATTTTCATAAACCGCTACCTGCCGGTGCAATATAACATTGGCCAATTGGTGAACAATAACCTGTTCGATCTGTCGCCGCTGTTTAACCGTTTTTCAGAAATAAACAGCCAGCTCATCTTTAGCGATATGGGTGTAGGGTACTATGGATACTTTATTTACTTCTTCATTTTGCTGTTGGCGCTGGAGCTGGTGGTAAAACGAAAACTAACACCTGCCACCCGTAACTGGCTGTATGCCGTGCTGGTTATTTACTTAGGCTTTCCGTTGCTGGGTTATTTATTGCCCCTGCTCGATCTTAATAATTCAACCAAAAGAGGTTTGTTTAAATTATTTCCATTAATGCTTTTGTATATGGCCAATAACAGCCTGCTGGTAAGCTGGTCGCAAAAGATACTGAAGTGGGAAACTAAATAGGTATAAACGAAAAAACAGGTTGACGAGTTACCTTGTCAACCTGTTAACTTATATACTTGTCAACTTTATTTCTTTAATCCTTTGAAGATTTTAAAACTACCTAATCCCGCTTTCTGTAAGAAATACTGCATACTTACCCGCAAAACACCCAATCCATAAATTGAGCTGCGTTTGAAGTTGATAGAAGAGGCTTCATCAAAATACTTGGTAGGACAAGTGATCTCGGCTATTTCATAACCTTTGAAAAAGATCTGTCCAAGCAGTTCATTATCGAAAACAAAGTCATCGGAATTATCCTGGAACGGGATCGACAGCAGCACTTCTTTCGAATATGCCCGGTAGCCGGTGTGGTACTCAGACAATTTCTGTCCCATCAGAATATTCTGTGTCATAGTAAGCATGCGGTTGAAAAAGTATTTGTACAACGGCATGCCACCTTTTAATGCGCCTTTGCCCAAAATACGGGATCCCAGTACAACCGGGTACACATTATTGGCAATCAGTGAAACCATGGGGGTTATCAATGCGGGCGTATATTGATAATCGGGGTGAAGCATTACGATAATATCGGCGCCAATTTCCAGGGCTTTATTATAGCAGGATTTCTGGTTTCCACCATAACCCTTGTTTTTCTCGTGCCTTACAATATGCTGAATACCAATTTCGCGGGCAACAGTAATGGTATCATCTTTACTGGCATCATCAACGAGGATCACATCATCAACAACAGATCTGTCGATTTCATCATAGGTTGGCCGGAGAGTTTTGGCTGCATTATATGCCGGCAGCACTACTACTACTTTTTTTCCTTTAATCATACTTAGTAATAACGATCAGTCAAATATAAGCGTATCCCAGACGGGATAATCCGGCAATAATAAAGCATTTACAGCATTTTTCAGCCAAAATATCTATTGCTTTTGGTTCCTTGTTTATTATGGCTCTGCCGCTATGGTTAATTTGTGGGGTACTGCCTCATACGGCGCTTCGGCGGCCGGTACGGCCATTACTGCTGCCGATCTTTTTAGCAATGCATTGCCCACCGCACAATCGAGGCATTTTTTAGGGTCGCAATAGTGGGTTTTAAGCTCGAGCAACGCTTGCGAATCACAGGCGCTTTTATTTACAATACCCAATTGGGAATAGCCGTTGGTGATGGAGTTATTTTCCGGTTCCAGCTCATCGAGCCAGTTCAGCGCCCTGTTCTTGTACGGTTCTTCATTGTGTAACAACCCATAGGCGAATAAAACCGGCACCACCGTATTGATAATGAGTGTATCTATCATTTGGCTACCCATCTTTTTGGGCTTGTTTACCGAATCTTTTTGAAAGGTATAGTGGTTATCCCAAAAACCGCTGGGGGTTATTGAAAGCCATTTTCTTATATCGCTAAGTTGAGTGGTATCCTTAATGTAAGCAAACAAATGGCTCGACTGGTGTACTAACATGGCCAACTGAGCAAGGCGCACCGTTGGAAAATTCACCGGCCGCATTCGCAGAAAATGCACAGCCTGCCTAATGGGTTGCAGTTTATACTTTGTTTTTAAATGCCGGTATTCACGTTGCAACATGATTGGGTATTCATCTTCATACTCGCCTTCGAGCAAACCACACTGGCCAAACAACAAAGCCTCCAGCATTGGTAATTGGTTCTTGTAGCGGGCAAGCAGGGTTATGGGCAAACTTTTGGCCAGGGCCTCGAATGGCTCAAAATTTAAGGCAGCCCCAAAGTTGCGGGCCAGCAGCCACCAAAAGGTTTCTTCCCAATGCTGATTGGTTTGTAGCAAAAACGAAAAAACGGTAGCTGATTTTCGTTGCATCCGCTCTGCAAGTAACCTTTCGCGCCATGAGATCCAAATAATGCGCGACACATCGCCTACCTGGCTGCCGCAGGCAATAAAGCCGGCTTTATTACGCATCCAATGCTCATATTGGCTTAATAACATAACCGGCACTTTCGATTGTAACGAAAATACCGGAATGCGGGTATCCCTATCGGGTAAATCGTTATCCCATACCACATGCAGCACCACATTATCGTAATTACGATCGAAATGATGGGCATGCTTGTACCAATCGGAGGTTTTTACATGTATTTCAACATGCCCCACCCACAATGTATTTTCAATTTTGATCTTTGCTTCAAGAAAATCGGGACCCTGATTGGTATTATAACGACCGGCATGAATTACCTGAAAGGTATCGCCGTTATCGAGCACCAGCCTGTCTTTATTAAAATACTGGAACTGCCAGAGGTATTGTAAAAGCCTTTCTGTCATAAAAAATTAGCAAATAAGAAAATAAAAAAATGAGGAAATATGCAAATGCCTTAGAACCGTTTAGATCCTATGACTTGCACAATTTGCTACTGTACAGAGTGGCTACTAATTGAATTATTAAATGAAAATACCAAGAGAGCGAGTTACAAATAAGACCTGCCTACACCAAACTTACAACTTTTTCCTTTACTAAAATATTTCGCATTCCATTTCTTTTACACATTCTCTATTTTACTCATTTTCACATTATCTTTTCCAACGCCGACACTACCCTGCTAACGGGCAGCCCCATTACGTTATAAAAATCTCCCTGAATTGATTTTATACCCACCACACCTATCCATTCCTGTATGGCATAAGCGCCGGCTTTGTCGTAGGGTTGATATTTGTCAACATAAAAAGCTATCTGTTCGCTGGTAAGCGGGTGAAACCATACATCGGTAACATCGGCAAAGGCAATTTCCTGTTCTCCTTTTACAATTACCACCCCGGTAATTACCTGGTGTTTGTGGCCACTTAAACGGGCAAGTATATCCAACGCATCTTCCCTGTCCTTCGGTTTACCTATAATGGTATTTCCAAACACCACTACCGTATCGGCAGCAATAATGATATTATCGGCATGGTTAAGCGATTCATACTTTTGTTTTACCGCAAGGGCTTTTTCCCGGGCTATGTGTACCGGTACATCGGGCACCGGCATATGGGGCGGGTAGGTTTCATCGGTAGACTGCACCACTATCTCAAACTTAATTTCAGCCCATTCAAGCAATTGCTTGCGGCGGGGCGATTGGGATGCCAGTATAATGCGGGAGCCCTTCATATTTATGAGTAGAGTTTAAAGAACAGCATCGATAAAATACCGCTCAGCATGATCAACTTTAACCAGGTGCTTATTGAATGAAAATTAGCCGGTGTTATGGCTTTTATCAGTTTTCGCAACAATAATATTAAGGGAATAATGATAAACAAAACACAATAGGCAGCCGCCCACCACCATTCAAAAGGTAGTATATATGCCGTCATAATAACAACGGCGGTAAGGAGTACTATAAGCCAGGTGGCCGAAAATATTTTAGCGGCATTGATGCCCCATACAATAGGCATGGTACGGCAACCATAACGGGCGTCGCCATTTATATCTTCCATATCTTTTACCACTTCCCTTATAAGAGAAATAATAAAGGCAAAACCTGCATACAGGAAAGTACGGCGCATCAGTTTCGACGCTTCTATTTGCGCATATAGCTCAGGTTTCTTTATAACCACATAATGTGTTATAAAGCCTATCACTAATATAACCCAGGCGGTAAGCAATGAAATGATCACATTGCCGCTTAGTAATTTCTTTTTGAATATGGTGCTGTAAAACCAAAGGGCGGCTACGCAACCCATATTGGCTGGTATCAGCCACCACACCCGTGTTTTCCAGGCAACATATGCGCTAAGCACTACGCCAGCCCCCGATAACACCAGGTGCCAGATGATGGCCCAGCGGCGTTTGATGATCTTTTCAACCACCAGTTTATTGGGCTTGTTCACCAGGTCTATGTTCAAATCGAAATAATCATTGATAATATAACCGGCCGCTGCTATTAACACCGAGGCGGCTATAAGAATAAAAAAGAGGGGTGTTGTAAGCACCGGCGGCGCCTGTACTTTTTCGAAGATGGGCCTTACTATACAATACTGAAACAGCAATTGGGTTATGGCAATGAACAATAGGTTCACTGAACGTATAAGGCGTATAAATGCTGCCAGTAGTTTCATAATAAAAATCTCAACTCACAAATCTCAAGACCCAAATAAAAAACTCAAAATACAAATCTCAAGATCCAAAGAATAAAAACCCAAATCTTACACAACAAGTTCCAAACACTTCTCCGGTTACTGAATTTGGTTTTAGGGCTAATGTTAGGGTTTTAAAATTTGTTATTGTTTTTTAGAATTTGGGTATTGGAATTTATTTGGATCTTGGAATTTGATTTTTGGGATTTACCGACTACGTACATCAGTATGTAGTTCCCAGTTATTGTTCAGCTTCAGCACTTTTTCAATCACGTCGCGGGCACAGCCCTGGCCACCGGGCAATAACGAAATATAATTGGCTATCTGTTTTATTTCGGTTGCGGCGTCTGATGGTGCACAGGCTACCCCTACCTGTTGCATTACTTCATAATCCGGAATATCATCACCCATAAACATTACTTCGTTCCAGTTCAGGTTATGCTGTGTTACATATTCCGAAAGTTTGCCCTTTTTATCGGTTACCTGCATAAAAACATCGTTTATACCCAGCCGGTTTAACCGCTGCGTAACGGCATCACTTGCCCCGCCCGAAATAATAACAACCCGGTAGCCCTTTTTCACGGCCAGCTGTAGGGCAAATCCATCTTTAATATTCATGCGTCGTACAAACTGTCCGTCATCAAAAACAAACAGCGTACCATCAGTCAGTACGCCGTCTACATCAAAGACGAAAGTGGTGACCTGCTTAAATTTGTCTAAAATGCTCATGCTTATTTGAATGGCTGCAAAAATAAGTCGAAAATCCCTGTTATGCCAGAGATGAAATGAAGAAATCGGGTAGCCTTAAAATAAAAAAGAGTGGGCCACCTTTAAAAAGTGACCCACTCTTTTATTTATATACAAAGAATCGAATGTATTTACTGCTTTTTATTTACATCGGCATAAACCAAGTTGGTTTGGGTAACCATGTCGTTTAACACATTGGTTGCCTCGTCGAGGTAAGGATCATTACGCAGGATCTTCAGCCAGTTCTTGAAACGTTCCAGCTTAGCAGCATCGCCAGCACCTTCTACACGCTTCATGTCGTCGGCCAGGGGCTCAACAGCCAGTTCATGCGGTAATTTGTTCTGGGTTTCAATTTGTTTAGCAATGGCCTTGTTCTTTTTCTGCTCTTCTACGTATTTTTTCAGGCTTAATGAAACCTGTTTATCGCTTTGTTTAGCCAGCCATTCAGCGTTGTTGTGAATGGTGGTGAACAGTCCATTATTTTTAAGACGTTCTGCGCTGGCCTTTCTAATCGGATTCAGGTCCAAACCAAATTTCCAGCGGTTGTAATCGGCCTTTTGAATTTCATCCCATGCCAAAGCATCCGGATTGTCTTTCTCCCTGATCTTGGTGTACTCAAAAATATCGGGGATGTTCACATCAGACGCTACGCCGCGCAATTGGGTAGAACCGCCATTGATACGATAGAACTTCTGCAGGGTGAGTTTAATGGTTCCCAGTTCGCTGTTAGGATCAAGGAAACCCATTGTTTTATCTAAACCAATGTTACGTTGAACGGTACCCTTACCATAAGTAGAAGTGCTACCGATGATAACGCCACGGTCGTAGTCCTGAATAGCTGCAGCAAAGATCTCAGAAGCCGAAGCGCTGAACTCATTAACCATTACAGCCAGTGGACCATCATATAAAACCGATTTATCGCGATCGTAGTAAACCTGTGGTTTGCCTTCACGGTCTTTAACCTGTACAATGGGGCCGCCTTCAATGAACAAACCAACCATTTGCACTACATCGTATAATGAACCACCACCGTTGTTGCGAAGGTCCATAATGATGCCGTCTACTTTTTGTTCTTTTAATTTTACGATCTCTTTGCGAACATCTTCCGAGCAACGGGCGCCCTTTGGATTATCAAAATCGGCGTAGAACTCAGGCAGATAAATAAACCCAAGTTTACCTTTAGGCGTGTTGATCACTGCGCTGCGGGCAAAAGTTTCGTCCTGTATAATTTCATCGCGGATGAGGGTTACGGTTCTAACCGAACCATCCGTTTTTCTGATTCCTAAACGTACTTCAGTTCCTTTTTTACCACGGATCAGTTTCACGGCATCCTGAACAGTATAACCGGTAAGGTCAACAGGTTCAGCGGGGCCCTGTGCTACTTTAATGATGGCATCGCCAACACCAATTTCGCCCGATTTTAAGGCAGGGCTGCCAGCCAATACAGAACCGATCTTGATCAAACCATCTTCTTCACGAAGTGAGGCGCCAATGCCATAAAAGCGACCACTCATTTCTTCATCGAAATACCGTTTGTCAACAGGCGGCATAAAGGTGGTATGCGGGTCCATTGACTCGGTGATGGTTTTTACAAATTCGTTAAACCGGTCGTCGTCGCTTACTTTAAATTTCAGGCGATTGTAATTACGGTCCAATATTTTTAAAACCCGGTCACGGGCTTCCTGTTCCAGTTGCTCATCAGTTTTTGCTACAAAGTTTTCCTTGCCTTTATTCTTATCACGATCTTCCATGAGGTCGTAATAGCGCTCAAGCGTCAGGTATTTTAACCGTTTGCGCCAGGCCTCTTTTCTGTCGGCTTCAGTTTTAGGATAATCTAACTTTTCATCATTGAAGTTGGCCGATTCATCTTTTGTGAAATCGAAAGGTTTGGCCAGTATCTCTTTATAGATAGCCTCAGTTTCCGGTAAACGCTTTTTATAGATCTCGGCTACGGCCGGAACAAAAGCTACCGCCCCGCCCAGGATCTCATCATCTATTTTAGTTTCGTATTTTTTCAACTGTTGAATATCCGATTGCAGCAGCACATTTTTCTGATCGTCGATCTTCTCCCCCAGGAATTTCTTAAAGATCTCCCTTGAAAAATTATCGTCGATCTTTTTTGGACTGTAATGGATCTCAGAAAGCATCTCCCCCACATTATGAAGTATTTTTTCATATTTCGTTGGCGGATTACCATTACCCAACCCAAAACCCAGCGAACGGAACGCCAGGATCAGACCAGCACCGAATAATAGCAAGACAATGGGTAAATTTTTTCGTTGTAGCATATATTTTAAAACTTTAGGCATCAATTCAAAAATAACGATAAAAAAGATGGGTTGTTGCACTAATAGTATAATTAACAAGCCATTTTGATGAAAGGTTTTTAGAATTATTTGTTACTAAATCATTTTTTTTCCTACATTTGCACCCTCAACACGGAGGTTGTAGCTCAGTTGGTTAGAGCGCTAGATTGTGGTTCTAGAGGTCGAGGGTTCGAAACCCTTCATCCTCCCTCAGAGACTCCTCCCGACACCAGTCGGGAGGATTTTTATTTATAGCCCTTACCGGCTTCGGAAATGTATAATTTCCCCGGCACAAATGCAAGGTTTTATTCTTAAAAATGCTTTTTATGAACTGGTGGTTGATGATCATTATTCCTGTTACATCTGCATTTATTGGCTGGGTAACCAACCGGTTAGCGGTAATAATGCTGTTCAGGCCCCAGCAACCTGTACGGGTATTCGGCATCACCATTCAGGGTATATTCCCTAAACGGCAGCCTCAGTTTGCCCAACAAATAGGCGCACTGGTTAGTAAGGAATTGGTTTCGTTCAATAAAATTGAGTCAAAACTCACCAACGAAGAGAATATAAAAAAGATCATGCCTGTGGCCGAAGTGCATGTTGATGATTTTTTGCGTAACAAGCTTAAAGAAGCTTTTCCAATGATCGGTATGCTCATTGGCGAAAAGACCATCGAAACGCTCAAAGGCATTTTTATGAAAGAACTGGAAACAATTTTTCCGGTGATCATTAAAGGTTATGTTCAAAACCTGCAACAAGACCTCGACCTTGAACAAATGGCAGCCTCAAAAATTGCAAAACTGTCTTCCAATAAACTTGAAACAGCCATGTATAGTAGTTTGAAAAAGGAATTACGCGCCGCCGGATTCTTTTTTGGTTTAATTGGCTTTTTGATTGGCTTAATTCAGGTTGGAATAGTTTACCTGCTGCAATAATCTGCGAGCGATTCTCATTTTCTGCGAGAAAATCAGAAATTCTGCAAGAAATTACTATTTTCTGCGAGCAAAACGAAATATCTGCGGGCGGTTCAATTTTTCTGCGAGATATTCAAAAATTCTACGAGCGATTCTCATTTCCTGCGAGCAAATCGAAATTTCTGCGAGCGATTCCCATTTTCTGCGAAATAATCTAAATTTCCGCGAGCGATTCTCATTTCCTGCGAGATAATCTAAAATTTCGCGAGCGTTTCTCATTTTATGCGATGAAATTCAAAATTCCGCGAGCAAATCAAATTTTCTGCGAGCGAATCAAAAATCTTGCGAGCGATTCCTATTTTCTGCAAGTTTTTTTGGTTTTCTGCGAGCAAATCGCATTTCCTGCAACTAAAAGCGAAATAAACTAAACTTAATAAGTATATAACTGTAAATGATGAACTAAGCATTGTGAAGTTGAACAGGTTAAACTTATAGCGAGTTGGAAATTGAACAACCTGAAACCTGAGACTTGAAACCTGAAACTCAATAACGAGCCCCGAAATAAAACAACTTTGAACTAAGAACTCAGAACTAAACAACTTAAAAGCCGTTCATCACAAATAATGTCCACATCACAAGTTCTACGTCATTTTTGCGTCAAATTGTTCTCAACCATAGCACCTAACATATGAAATTTACCGGATGGATCATTGCTCTCTTTGCCATTTTCCAAACTGCACATGCCCAAATCCCTGGCGGCATGGCTCCAGGCGCACAAAGGCAAGGCGGTGGCCAACAAATGAATATTGGTCACTTTTATGGGCGTATTGTCGACAAAGCAACCAATAAGGGATTGGATGCCGCCTCAGTTCAACTATTCCAAAACAAATTCGATACCGCCACAAAAAAAAGAGCCGATGTAGTTGTGGGCGGTATGCTTACCAGCCGTAACGGCGATTTTAGCCTCGAAAACCTGCCCGTATTCGGACAATTCAAACTGGTTATTACCGCCATCGGTTACAAACCCATTGAACAAAAAATTGGTTTCGATATTAAAATGGGGCCCGGGGTAGACCGCTCGCAAATGTTATCGCAGGTTGATAAAGACCTGGGCAACCTAAAAATGGAGCAGGATGCCTCGGTGCTGCAGGATGTAACAGTTACCGGCACAAAACCCATGATCCAAATGGGAGTTGACCGTAAGATCTTCAACGTGGAAAAAAGCATAACCTCAGCCGGTGGTACCGCCATAGACGTTATGCGTAATGTACCATCACTCAACGTTGATATTGATGGTAATGTTTCGCTGCGTAATGCGGCCCCACAGATCTTTGTAGATGGGCGCCCCACTACCCTTTCTATGGACCAGATACCTGCCGACGCCATTCAAAGCGTGGAGATCATTACCAACCCATCGGCCAAGTATGATGCCAGCGGCGGCCAGTCGGGCATTTTAAATATTATATTAAAGAAGAACCGTAAAGCAGGTTATAACGGTAGCGTACGTGCCGGCGTTGACTCACGCGGAAAATTCAATGGCGGTGGTGACATCAACATCCGCCAGGGTAAGGTTAATTTTTTTGCCAACGCCATGTACAACCAGCGTAAATCAAAAGGCTGGGGCGAAACAGACCGGTTGAGCTTTGCACCAGGTATTAAAGACCTGTACACAACCCAAACCAGTAAGAGCGTATTTGATGGCGCCTTTGCCTTTGGCCGGTTCGGGCTCGATTATTTCGTTGACAACCGTAATACTATTTCTATTTCTCAATCAATAGTGAACGGCGATTTCAAACCCGATAACCGTACCAATTATATTTACGATTCAATAGTAGACTTCTATACCCAGTATCGTAATACAACGGGGAAAAACAATTTCCGCAACTATGGCACACAGCTCAGCTTTAAACACCTGTTTGCCAAACCAAACAAAGAGTGGACAGCCGATATAAATTTTAACCAAAGTAAGAATACCAACTACAGCGATATCCGCTACATGTCGTTCAGCGACCTGGAAATGGTAAAACCCATCGATGCTTTCGAAAACCTGCAACGGGTTGATGCCGGTGGAAAAAACAAGTTCCTTACTGTACAAACAGATTATGTGAACCCCGTTACAGAGAAAATAAAATGGGAAGCCGGTTTACGTGCACAGGTGCGTAAGTTTGAAAGTTTCCAATCTAACTACCTCAACAACAGCAACACGCCATTTGGTAATAATTTCGAATATACCGACCATGTGTACGCAGGTTATGTAACCTACTCGCAAAAGATAAAAGAAAGCTTTAGCTACCAGTTAGGTTTACGTGCCGAAAGCAGTGGCTATGAAGGAAAACAAATTGGTAAAGACACCTATACCAACGATTTCCCCATCAGCCTGTTCCCCAGTGTGTTTTTAAGCAAACAGCTGGAGCATAAGCAAGATCTGCAGTTGAACTATACACGCCGCATTAACCGGCCTAACTTCTTTCAGTTAATGCCCAATACCGATTATACCGATATCCTGAACTATCAAACCGGTAACCCTGGCCTGAAACCCGAGTTCACGCATTCACTTGAATTGAGTTACCAGAAAACCTATGGTAGTAAAAGCAATACATTCCTGGCTACCCTATTTGGAAAATATACAACAGACCTGATAGCCCGTTACCAGTACCAGGGTTCAGTAGAAGCCTATCCTGATAGTATTGTTTGGATTTCTACTTATGTAAACGCCTCCACTGCTTATGCAAGCGGTTTGGAACTCATTTCACGTAATACCCTTACCAAATGGTGGGATGTTACCACAAGCGCCAACGTCTACTACTCAAAGATCAACGGCAGCAACGTAATATCTACCCTGAAAAATGAACGCACCAGCTGGACGGCCAAAATGAACCACAACTTTAAATTCAATAAAGGATGGAGCTTTCAGCTCAGTGGCGATTACCAGGCAAAAAGCGCATTACCTGTAAGCACCAGCAACAGTGGTGATGGCGGTGGTGGCGGTGGCGGCGGCGGTCGTGGTGGCCGTGGCGGCGGTGGCGGTGGTTTTGGCGGTGGCCCCACAACAACTACACAAGGATATGTAAATCCTTATTATGGTGTTGATATGGGTGTACGTAAAGACTTCCAGATAAAAAAGAATACAGCTACCGTATCGGTAAACTGGAGCGATATTTTCAGAACGCGCAAATATTTCGTTCACTCCGAAGCAAGCGGTTTTGTACAGGACGACTGGCGCCGAAGAGATCCGCAATTGGTTCGCGTGAACTTCAGCTACCGCTTTGGTAAATTTGATGTGGCCCTGTTCAAACGCAAAAACATGAAAGGCGAGCAGGAAGGTATGCAGAATGGAATGCAGGGAATGGGACAGTAGGCAATGTGATAATGTGATAATGTGATAATTTGCTAATGTGCTAATGGAAATGCAAATACAGGATTTATAAAGCAACATTAAGGTTAACTACATGATTATGTTGCGGGGGCTGAGTAATCAGCCCCTTTTTATTGAAGTTCCAAATCACAAATTCCAAGATCCAAATAATAAAAACTCAAATCTCAAATCGTAAGTTCCAAACAAATTTCAATTTCCAAATCTTAAGGTCCAGTTAGAAGGATTGGAATTTGTTTTTTGATTTTGGGATTTTGAGATTTGGGATTTTTTTGGTTCTTGGATCTTGGGATTTGGAATTTATATTGATCATAATAGTGGGATCTTTCCTCTTTAAAAGGAATTCGTATTTTGCACGTATGTCTGTAACAACATATTCTTACCTGGCGCTGGGCGACTCCTATACCATTGGTGAAAATGTGCCCATTTATGACAGCTTTCCCTATCAAACGGTACAATTGCTGCGTAAAGCCGGGTATTCGTTTTATGCCCCTGAAATAGTAGCTAAAACCGGCTGGACGACAGACGAGTTACAGGCCGGCATTGCAAACAACAAATTGCTTCCCCGGTACGATATTGTTTCCCTGCTTATAGGCGTAAATAATCAGTACCGCGCCCGAAGCCTGCAGGAGTATACCCAACAATTTGAAGCATTATTAAGACAGGCAATTGAGTTTGCCGGCAAAAACGAAAAACATGTTTTTATTTTAAGTATACCCGACTGGGGCGTAACGCCTTTTGCCAAAGACCGCAACAGCGATACCATTGCCCATGAAATTGATTCGTTTAATGCAGTGAACAAACTGTTTGCAGAAAAATATAATGTACATTATATTGATATAACTGCAGGCACCCGGCTGGCAGCCAACGACACCTCATTACTGGCCGGTGATCAATTACATTATTCAGGAAAGGAACATGCGATTTGGGCAGAAAAGCTTTCACAAAAAATTCAGCAAACGATTTCTAAATAAACAGTTGCAGGTTACAGGATGTCAAGTTTCAGGGGAATACAAATTTAGCGAACTGTTAAATGAAGGCCCTGCAACCTGTACCCTGAAACCTGTAACTTGCGACTTAAAACCAGCAGACCTTCTATTTACCAAAGAAACTCCCTATGCAAAAGTTATCCTGGAAAGAAAAATATGCCGGCATTCTGGTGTTATTCATCAGTATCGTTTTCCTGCTAATGCAGGTGATGGGATCGTTTGGCGAAACTTCCAAATCCTACTCTGTTCAGAACGGATCTTTTATTATCAATAAAAACGAATTCTTCTCTGATCTTAGAACATACTCAGTGGCACTTGCAGGTATTATTGCAGGCTGGTGTTTATTGAAAGGCAAACGCCTGGGATTTATGCTGGGCCTTCCCATTTTACTTTTCACCATGACCCTTGCCAGCATAATGACCACCGAAAAGGTAATGAAAGTAAAAAAGTTCGACAACTCAATGATCGGTTTTGGCGTGGCTATTTTGCTGGTATTGCTGGCAGTTATATTTCTATTATTACCTGCAGCCCGACAAAGATACAGGGTTAATAAGATGGTATTCCTACTAACCCTGTTGTTATTTGCAGGCCTTGGCGGCGCTTATATTTACTTACAATAGGTCTTCCCCGTTGAACTGGTAACGCTCCTTTATTTTGCGCATTACTTCGTCCATGCTCGCCCGGTGATCGCGTGGGTTCCAATCGCCCCGCTCCCATTTGTCGAGTTCTTCGTCGATGTGTTTTTGCTGTAGCGTTGTCATTTTTTCAACCAGCTGGTCCGAAACTTCTTTTTGTTTCTTGTACCAGGTGTCTTTTTTATTCACCAGCATTTCTTTGTTGCGGCGCATCTCTTCTTCCGCAGCAGCCATGCTGGTCAGTTCTTCTTTTGCCAGCGCAATATCATATGGGCCAACCGGCATAATGAGTTTTGAAATAATGGGCCCCACTTCTATCAAAATGATGAGCAGCGATAATAAGAAGCTTGTCCAGAAAACGCTGTTTTCTTCAGAAGCGAGGTCGGTAAGCGCTTTGTTGCGTTCCAAAAAACCAACGTTCTCCAATGCGCTCAATTCATACTTCGCCCGTTTGGCTTCCATATTACTTTTTGCATTGGCCAGTATGCTGTCCTGCACATGAATGCTGTTACTTAACGACTGTAGCTCGGGCGTTGCCTGTAATGTAGATGAATTGTAGGCATCTAATTTCAGTTTGGCAATCTTTTGCACGCCCCGAATTTGTGAACCGCCGGTACCATCGGCTTCCGCTACATAAGATTGTTGCAAACGCGCCAGGTCATCTTCAATGTTCTTTTTGCGTTCGTACAACCGGGCGCGTTCTGCTTCGGTAGTTTGCATCAACGCGGTATTCTCGGCCTGCAGTAAACTGTCGTTCAACTGAATTTTCTTGTGGGTGTTCTCAATCACTTTTGTGTTGATCTCCTTTTCAAAGATCTTCAGTTCAAGCGGCCGTGCAATGGTAAAACCAATAAGCACCGCCAGCGCCATACGGGGTATTGCCATCGACAATTGTTTGCGGGGGCTAACACCATACTTGCGCATGGTAGAAACCAGAAAGCGGTCGAAATTAAAGATGATCAATCCCCAAACTACGGCAAAACAGAGCGTCCAGCCCCAATTGCCAAACACGCTGTAAATGGCGTAACCAGATGATAATGCGGCTAGCACAAAGGTGGCCAGAATAACACCGCCTAATCCCCAGTATTTACTGTGTTCAGAGGGAAATTGTTTTAAGAGTTCCTGGTGAGCACCGGAACACCACCATAAAAAATTAGTGTCGGCCTTTTTTCCGGGGCCTCGTCCGGTAAATGAGTCATAGGTATACAAGCCTGTATCAGGACCTTGCTGATTGTCAGCCATAACCGTTACGGTTTAATTAATGGATAATTGTTAAGAAACTAAATCTCTTATAGGTGGGTTGAGTGGGTTGGAATATTACAAATAACGATAAAAAAATCGGTATGTGTATAAATGAAACGTAAAAAGAAACGCAATTAACAATGTTAAAATCGTGCCGGAAAACAATTGATATTTATTCAATATATCATTGGTAAAAACTGCATAAAAAAGGAAGAATTACGCATGCAACACGGTAATTATATTAATAGCAACAACATTGAATGCTATCCATTGCTCATAAGCGATACAATAGCATTAACGCACATGACACTCATAATCACCACAACTATAATACCAACGCCTGTTAGCCAAATGGGATGTTTGTAATCGCCCACCAGCCGCTTTTTATTGGCGGCCACTAATAACAAGGCAAGTGATACTGGTAATATCAATCCGTTCAGAGCGCCTGCTATTACAAGTAATTGCACTGCTCCCTGTTGCAAAAAGGCGAAGATGCCCATGGAGATAAGGATGAACAATGAAGTGATCAGTCGCTGGTTCTTTTCAAACACCGGGTGCAGGGTACGTAAAAATGAAACCGATGTATAGGCAGACCCCACTACCGATGTAATGGCAGCACTCCATAATACTATGCCAAAGATCTTGTAACCAACATCGCCGGCAGCTATTTTAAATACCGATGCGGCGGGGTTGTCTTTAAGCAATACACCACCCGCCATAACCACTCCCAATGCGGCAAGGAATAACAGAATACGCATAGCTGAAGCAAGCAAAATTGCATTCACGCTGCTGCGGGTTACCTGAGGTAGTTGTTGCTGCCCCTTTATACCTGCATCGAGTAAACGATGTGCGCCGGCAAAACTAATGTATCCGCCTACTGTTCCGCCAACAAGGGTTACAATGGCGGTGGTATTGGTGGTAACCGGAATAAACGAATGCAAAACGGCCTGCCCTACCGGTGGGTGTGAGCTGATGGCTACATATAATGTTAACCCTATCATTACAAAACCCAGGATCTTTGCAAACCAGTCCATAGCTACGCCGGCTTCTTTAAACCAGAATATGAACAATGCAATGGCGGCACTAATACCTGCGCCAATGACCGGGTGTTTTAGATCGGTATCAAAAGGGAATACAACATTCATCCCTAACCCTGCGCCGGCAACATTCCCAATGTTGAATACCAGTCCGCCCAATACAATAAGTATGGCAAGAAAATAACCCATGCCGGGTAATAATGAATTGGCAAGGTCCTGCGCGCGCATTTCGGTAACGGCAATAATGCGCCATACGTTCAGCTGCGCAGCAATATCAAGTATGATGGAAACCAATATTACAAATCCAAAACTGGTGAGCAGTTGTTGGGTGAATATCGTAGTTTGGGTAATAAAGCCAGGGCCAATGGCTGAGGTGGCCATTAGAAAAGCCGCTCCTAACAAAGCAGATTTAGTATTTGGTTGCATCAATGCAGTTTATAGTATTGCTTCTTGGTTATTGAGTTGTTCAGTTATTCAGTTCGAAGTTTTTGTTTGCGCTTTAATCAGTCAACTATTAATAAATCTGCTGCACATAAACCCTTTATCAACTCCATCACCTCTATCAACTTTTCAACTCCTTGTTAACTCGTCAACTCGTCAACTCTTCAACTCAACTCCATTCATCAACAACACTCCCTTTATCTCCCTGGCAAACTGAAGCGCATGCGCGCCATCGCTATGCACACAAACCGTATCTGCCACAATAGGCACTTCCTTTTCATTCACGCTGGTAACGGTCCTTTGCATAACCATTTGCAGCACCTGATCTAACGATTGTTGCTGATCTTCTATCAACGCATTGGCTTCGGTACGTGGTGTTAAATGACCATCATCCTGGTAAGTGCGGTCGGCAAATACTTCGCTATAGGTTTTAAGTCCGGTAGCAGTGGCTGCCTCAATAAGTTTGCTGCCACTTAAACCATACACTATAAGTTTTGGGTTGTAATCATATACCGCATTGCAAATGGCCTCGGCAATGCGGGCATCCTTTGCCGCCATATTATACAATGCGCCATGTGGTTTTACATGGTGTAAAGGTTCATCCATGATTCGCAAAAACCCCTCCAGGGCGCCCATCTGGTAAACTATCAGGTCGTAGATCTGTTCTGTGGACAGATCGTGGTTGGTTCTGCCAAAATTATCACGGTCGGCAAAGCCGGGGTGTGCGCCAATGGCAATGCCTTCAATACAGGCAGCATTTACCAACTCATGCATGGTATATGAATCACCGGCATGCATACCGCAGGCTATGTTAATGCTGCTTACGTATCGTAACAGCTTTAGGTCCTTCTCAATATCATAAGGCCACAAATGGGTGCTTTCACCCATGTCGCAATTAATATCTATGCTTAACATACTGTGTGGTTCAGGCGCTCTGTACAGGCGCGTTGTAAAATGTTTAATTCCTGTTGTTGGGCTATCAACAGGTTTTCTGCAGTGGCAATATCGGTTATTTTAAAATGAATACAATCGCTGGGCCGTAATTGCGCCAATTTGGGCAGGTGGGCCGAAATAACATGACCTATCCGTGGGTAACCGCCTGTGGTTTGGTGATCGGCCATCAGAACGATCAATTGCCCATTGGGTAATAATTGGATAGTGCCAAAGCTAACGCCCGATGAAACCAGCTCGGTATTTTGTTCGCGCTTTAGATCGGCGCCTTTTAACTGGTAGCCCATTCTGTCTGAGAAGGGGTGGATGGTAAAATTATCTTCGAGCATATGCTGTTGCGACAGTTCGGTTAGCTGGTCCCATTCGTTGCCTTTAATAATAAAGATCTCGTTTGGGTGTTGGTAGGTGGAGCCCGTATCAACACTCCATTTCAGTACTTCCACTTCTTTACCCGGTTTAAGCAGACCGGCAAAATAAATACTGCTTTCTTTAAAAGGAAGTTCGTCGCCTTTTTCAAGTTTGCGGCCATGAAAACCACCGGCGCCGGCTTTTAAATGGGTACTGTAACTGTTAAGCCATTTGTTTACACAAAAACCGCCATGCACGGCCAGGTAACAACGGCCGCCATGGTGTAGTTTGGGAAAATGTAACACGGCATTTTTGCGTACTACTATGGCATGCCATAATGGGACCGGTTCATCATTGATGGTTGCCTGAAAATCGCCGCCGGTAATGCTAATGAGGGTATTTTGTTCAAACAATATCTGGGCGCCGGGAAAATGAATTTCCATAACGGCTTCCCTGGTTTCGTTGCCTACCAGCATATTGGCTACCTGCGCGGCATACCGGTCCATAACCCCACCGGGATTAATGCCCAGCCGGCTATAGCCAGTTCTTCCAAGGTCCTGTAATGTGTCGAGAAGTCCGGGTTTGATGATTGTTAGTGACATTCTTTGGTTATAAGGTACTTGGTTAGAAGATTTCAGTTATCGGTTCTTAGAATCTGTTCCCGGGTACCAGGTACCAGTTGCCGGGAATACAATACCAATCGCGAACTCCGCAATAAGGGCCTGGAAACCGGTATCTGGTAACCGGTAACCTGTTAATCAAGAATGATATTCCTCAAACTCCTGTTTACTTATCGCATAAAACTGAACCTTATCCCCAGCCTGTAATTTTACCGGTTCGGGAACAAAGGGATCAAATAACCTGAGCGGAGTGCGGCCTATGATCTGCCAGCCACCGGGACTATTTAATGGATATATTCCGGTTTGGGAACCGGCTATTCCAACACTTCCGGCCAATACCTGTGTGGGATGTTGTTTTCGCGGAACGGCAATTCTTTCATTTACTTCACCCATGTAAGAAAATCCAGGCAGGAACCCGATCATGTACACATTATAAATAGTGTCGGTATGAATATTCACTACCTCCTGTTCGGTCAGTTGTTTTTGTTGCGCCATGGCAGCAAGGTCGGGCGCATAGTTGCCTTCATAACAAACCGGTATTCTTATTACCTCTTTTTCTTTGTGCCCGGTTTGAACCGATTTTTCAAATGCTCTTTTCAAATAATCAGAAACCCAGGCAAATACGGTTGTACTTAGATTGTAATGCTTTTTTACAATTACCGGGTTGTATTGTACCGTAAGCGAGCTATATGCGATGAGGCAATCCTTCATACCCTCAAACGGATGGTTGAGCAACCAAAGTTGCATGGCCAATGCCTTTTGGTTCAGCGCCTCATTAATTGAATTGCCCATGTCGAGCGTAATAGCAGCATCCCCTAGCGGAAATATTTTGTACTGGTTGGTCACTTTGGAATAAGAAAGGACTGAAGTTAATTTTTTTACCACATAACCGTGCATTCTGTCATAAATATCACGGTATTATATTTTTATTATGCTGATCTGTACGGGTTTTCTCTTATGGAATGTTAGGACCACATTCTTGTTCAGGTTCAAATTGTACTCCTTTAGATATAAAAAATAACCGCCATTTCGGCACTTACGCTTTTGCCTTCACAGTACCAATTTGTTGTTTTCGTAGTTATACATTAAACTTGCACGCCAGCACCATTCCATTTCTGTAACCAGTGATGTAAAAATTTAATATTAAAGAATATTGAATTTGAATGATTTAGCTAGTTGATTGCCTGCCGCGGGCCGGCATAAAACCATTTATTGAACCTATGGCCAAGAATTTATTGATTGTTGAGTCTCCTGCGAAAGCCAAAACCATCGAAAAGATCCTGGGGAAAGATTTCGAGGTAAAGAGTTGTTATGGACATATCCGCGACCTGGAAAAGGAAGAAATGGGTATTGATATAAAAAATGGTTATCAACCTCGTTATAAAATTCCCGACGAAAAAGAAAAAGTAGTTAAAGAACTTAAAAGCCTCGCCAAGAAATCGGACGAAGTTTGGCTGGCAACGGATGAGGACCGTGAAGGGGAAGCCATTAGCTGGCATTTGTGCGAGGTGTTAGGCCTTGATCCATCTACAACAAAACGTATTGTTTTTCATGAAATTACAAAGCCTGCCATCCAAAAAGCTGTAACTACTCCACGCTTATTGGATATGAACCTGGTAAACGCCCAGCAGGCCCGCCGGGTGCTCGACAGGATTGTGGGTTTTGAACTGAGCCCGGTATTATGGCGTAAGATCAGCACCCGCAACAACCTTAGCGCAGGCCGCGTACAAAGTGTGGCGGTTCGCCTTATTGCCGAGCGTGAACGCGAGATCAACGCCTTCACTGCTACCAGCACATTTAAGATCGAAGCATTATTTACCACACCAGATATTACCGGTAAGAACGTAACCTTTGTTGCCGAAGGCAAAAAGTACGATACGGCCGAGAATGCAGAAAAATTCCTGCAAACCTGTATCGGTGCTAAGTATAAGGTAAACGACATACAGGTTAGGCCCGGAAAGAAATCGCCGGCGGCGCCTTTTACCACTTCTACCCTGCAACAGGAAGCTTCGCGTAAGCTGGGTTATGGTGTTAAACGCACCATGCAGCTGGCGCAGCGCTTGTACGAAAGCGGTAATATCACCTACATGCGTACCGACAGTGTAAACCTCAGCGATACCGCAATGGCCGATATCCGCAACCAGGTAGTTGGTCAGTATGGTAATAATTATTATCAGCCCCGCAAATACAAGAACAAGAACGAAAGCGCGCAGGAAGCGCACGAAGCCATCAGGCCCACCTATATGGAAAACACCACGGTGGAAGATCCTGAATTACGCCGTTTGTACGAGCTTATATGGAAGCGTACTATGGCAAGCCAAATGGCTGATGCTGAGCTGGAAAGGACCACAGCTAAAATTGAAATATCAACCAATAAAGAAGAACTTACCGCCAGCGGTGAAGTATTGAAATTCGATGGCTTTTTAAAAGCTTATCGCGAAGACCGCGACGATGAGGATATTAATGAGGACGAACAACAGGAAGGTATGCTGCCCCCGTTGACCGTTAACCAGCAACTCCCTTTAAATGAAATGAAGGCCATTGAACGCTTCAGCCGTCCTTCACCAAGATATACGGAAGCTTCGCTGGTAAAAAAACTGGAAGAACTGGGCATTGGCCGACCTTCTACTTACGCGCCTACCATCAACACCATTCTTACCCGTGGCTATGTTGAAAAACGCGATAAAGATCCCATCAGACGCGATTTTCGCATCCTTACTTTAAAGAAGGATACAATTACCAAGGTTACAGATCAGGAGAATACCGGGGCCGAAAAAGCCAAGATCTTCCCTACCGACCTGGGCCTGGTGGTGACCGACTTTTTGAAACAGTATTTCGACGATATTATGGACTACGGGTTCACTGCCCGTATTGAAGGTGAGTTTGACGAAGTAGCTGCCGGTAAGCTGAAGTGGAACAGCATGATCGACGACTTTTATATTCCCTTCAAAAAAGACGTTGACAATACCATTGAAAAAGCAGAACGCATAAAAGGTGAACGCGAACTGGGTGTTGAACCGCAAACCGGTAAAAAGATCGTGGCCCGCATGGCCCGGTTTGGCCCGGTTGTGGCAATAATTGGTGACGATGAAGATGAAAAGCCGCGTTTTGCCGGTTTAAGAAGAGGTCAAAGTATTGAGACCATTACCCTCGATGAGGCGTTAAAGCTTTTTGAACTGCCCAAAACCCTCGGCGTACATGAAGGCCAGGAGATATCGGTGAACCTGGGCCGGTTTGGTCCATACTTAAAATGGGGTGAGCAGAACATTTCCATGCCCCGTGGCGTTGACCCGCACGATGTGGATATGGAAAGAGCGCTGGAACTACTTGATGAAAAAGCAAAAGCCGACGCCCCCATTGGTTTTTTTGAAGAAAAACCGGTAACCAAGGGTACTGGCCGTTTTGGTCCGTTCATTAAGTGGAACGACATGTACATAAACGTTCCCCGCCGGTACGATTTTGAAAACCTCAGTCAGGCCAACATCGACGAACTGATTGAAGCCAAGATCAAAAAAGAAGAGAACCGCTATATACAAAACTGGCCCGAAGAAAAGATCTCGATTGAAAATGCGCGTTGGGGTCCGGTACTGAAGTTTGGTAAAAAAATTCTGAAGGTGGGTAGAAAAGCCGATGAAAGTAAGTACACGGCTGAAGAGTTGACCACGGTGCCGTTGGAAGATGTAAAGAAAATGATAGAGCTTCAGATACCCAATGCATTCGCAACCAAAAAAGCGGCAGCAAAAAAGGCCCCGGGTAAAAAGGCAGCGCCGAAGAAAAAAGACGCTACAAAAAAAGCGGCGCCTAAGAAGAAGTCGAAATAGGCAATAGGCAATGGGCAATAGGCAATAGGCAATTGACAACGAACAATTGTCAATGAACAATTAATAGCGAACCTCGCAATTCGGCAACCTTTGCCAATTGCAAATTGCCAATTGAAAACAAGGCCTAATAGTAAGAAAAGGATTAAAAGATATAATCGATAAATTAGCAGAAAGAACAACCCCGTTTAAACGGGGTTTCTTTTTGTAAAGTAACATTTGATAACCACGAAAAACCATCCATGCTCAATCTCAAATACCACCTTACAGAAGAAGAATATTTCGATTATAATTATTATACGTCCTGGGCGGCGCCGGAGAAAAAGAACTACCGCATGTGGTATTATTTGCGGGTTTTTATTTTGTACACTGCCGTGGCCGGGTTGTACATTTTCAGTCGCCGCAGCGACGAGGTGTTTATCGATCTCATCATATTTTGCGTAATTGCCATCATTTATTTTCTAATGGTGCCCTACCTTATTAAAAGATCAATTCTACGCCGCGTAAGAAGTATTTTGGCAAAACCCGAGAACCATCATGTGCTTGAAGAAGCCGAAGTAATGTTGTCCGATGCAGGTATTGTAGACAAAGACACCGCCACAGAAAGCAAGTATACCTGGGAAGCCATTGTGAAAAAAGCCGAAACACCAGCCTGTTACTATTTATACACAAGTACGTATCATGCCATTGTTATACCGCGCCGGGTAATAGCTACGCCTTCGGACAAACAGGAGCTGGAACGATTATTTAACGCTTATTTACCCCTGAGCTCTGAGTTCCCCACAAAGTGATAAAACTTTGTGGATAAGATTTTTATTGATATCTTTTATACAATTAGGATATTTAAGTCGGTTAAACGGCAAGAACTGAAGCATTTAAAGATGGAAGAGAACAAAGAGATATCGGCATTGTTTCATTTAATTGATGATCCCGACGAAGAGGTCTTCAATCTGGTATCAACCCGCATTATTGATTACGGAAAGGGCATTATTCCCAATCTCGAAAATCTGTGGGAGAATACCATTAGCGAAGAGGTGCAGGAACGTATTGAAATGTTGATACACCGGCTTCATTATCGCGACCTCACCGACGAACTTACGCAATGGAATGGCAACATTCACCAGGACCTGCTTACTGGTGCCCTATTGGTTGCCCGCTTTCAATTTCCCGATCTGGCCACCTCGCAGGTTTACCAGGAAGTTGAAAAATTAAGACGCAACATCTGGCTCGAACTCAACAGCTACCTCACTCCACTGGAGCAGGTAAATGTAGTTACCAGCATTTTGTATAACTATTTCAATTTACGGGGCACAGAGATCGGTTATCAGAACCCGGAAGAGTTCCTCATTAATAAACAACTGGAATCAAAACGGGGCAACACCATTGCCAACGGTATCTTATACCTGATACTGTGCGAACTGCTCGATGTGCCGGTTCGTGCCATCAACATACCGCACCAGTTTGTGTTGGGCTATTTCAAAACCGATTACGATTTTACCCGTCATGTAGAAAACCCGTTATACAAAACGGAATTCTTTATTGACCCCATGAGCGGTCAGGTGTTCACCCATAAAGATGTTGAGAACTACTTCAAACGTATAAACGTAGCACCTTCGGCCAACTACTTCAAACAGCTGTCGAACAAACGGGTGATACAATTTTTGATGGAAGAGTTCAGCAAATGCTTTACCGATGAAAAGAACGGTTACAAGCAAAAGGAATTGCTGACACTGGCAGAGTTGATAACGGATAACGAAAAGCCGGATACTACTGATACTGAAAATGAATAATGAATAAAATAAGAAGTGCCGCGCTTTAAAAGTGCGGCACTTCTTATTATGACCTTGTTAACTCGTCAACTTGTTAACTTATAAACTTAATTTCCATCCCTCCCTATACTCTCTCTTCACAAACTGGTTCGCCTCATCAAAGTTGGTGATCTTCATATTCTTCGCATCCCACAACAAACGTTTTCTGCCCGGATATTTGTTGCCGCCATTGGTGCCTGCGCTCTTCATGAAGAAGCTGCGAATGGCCAGGTTACCCATTAGAATACTTTCTGTAAACGGTCCTGCATAATCGAACGGCGAACTGGTTACCCCTTTACCATAACCTTCCATACAGGCGTTCACCCATTGAAGATAGTGGCCCTCAGGGACCCGTTTAATGGTTTCTTTAGGCGCTGGTTTTTCCTGCATTAATTTGGTTGGCAGCAAACGTGGGTTGGCGCCATAACAATCGCACATGATCTTACCCTTGGTGCCTTCCATAATAACGCCGCCATCCCAGTTACCCATTGCTTCTTCGGGTAATAACTCTTCGGGGCGCTCGGGCAGTAAACCGCCATCGTGCCACGATACTTTGATATTCCCTTTTCCATCTTTACGTGGGTACACCAGGTGCATAATGGAAGACGGCGGACAGCTATCGGGATTGGCCGAATCGTTCCACATTTCTTTATAAATAGTAGCTACGCTACACTCAACCGAACTTGGGTAATCAATAGGAAGGATACGGAACACAGGGTCCATAATATGGCAGGCCATATCGCCCAGTGCACCGGTACCAAATGCCCACCAGCCGCGCCAGTTAAAGGGCAGGTATGCGGGATTGTAATCTATTTTTTTAGCGGGTCCCAGCCACAGGTCCCAATCAACTTCTTTAGGCACTGTAAACGAACCTGATGGCGTTGGAATTCCTTGCGGCCATACGGGACGGTTCGTCCAGCAATGAACGGTGTGCACAGTGCCAATATAACCGGCGTCAACCATTTCCTTCATTTTACGAACGCCGTCGTCGGAACCGCCCTGGTTGCCCATTTGGGTAACTACCTTATATTTTTTGGCAGCTTCGGTAAGAATGCGGGCCTCATAAATATCGTGGGTCAATGGTTTTTGAACATACACGTGCTTACCCAATTGCATAGCCGCCAGTGCTGCAACCGCGTGCGTATTATCGGGTGTTGATACACTTACGGCATCGATGTTTTTCTTTTCCTTGTCGAGCATTTCGCGGAAATCGCGGTAGTAAGGTGCTTTGGGAAAGCTTTCGCGTGACTTCACGGCCTGGCGATCATCTACATCGCACAGGGCAACGATATTCACTTTTGGACTTTTGGCAAATGAGGCAAGATCGCTGGTGCCTTTTCCACCCACTCCAATACCGGCAACGTTCAATTTATCGCTGGGTGCAATAAATCCTCTCCCCAATACATGCCGGGGAACAATGAAGAAACCGGCAGCGGCCAGGGATGTGTTTTTTAGGAAGTCCCGGCGCGACGATTGGTTGTTGGTTTTGTTCTTCTTCATACTGATAAGCATTGAGTTTTAGAAGGCTGAAAGTATAGATTTAAACCGATTTAGCAGGTTAAGTTAGTTTAATCTTTTGATACGGGGATTGCAAAAAAAAGTTTTGCAACTATATTGATTTTAGGGGGCTTTGTGATAAGATAATGTTTGCGGTTTTCAGGATGATTTTTGGGTTGATAGGTTAACCCCGATGCAATTCGGGAACATCTTGACAAGGGAGTTGAAAAGGTGATAAGGTTGATAAAGAGGATTCAGGTTGACGAGTTAACGGGTTGACGAGTTGCCCAGGGAAAGGCGTAGTGAAGCGAGCCAACAAACTGAACAACTGAATAACTATGAACTATGAACTGTGAACTGTGAACCAAGAACTGAAAACTAAAAACTCAGTTTCCAACCATCCCTATACTCTCTCTTAACAAACTTATTCGCCCCTTCAAAATTTGTAATCCTCATATTCACTCCATCCCACAACAACTTCTTACGACCCGGGAAATTATTACCTTCTTTAATATTATAACTTCTTACCGCCAGGTTGCCCATAAGCACGGTTTCGGTTAGCGGTCCGGCTACATCAAAGGAAGAACTGGTATAGGCGCCGAAGCCTTTTTTACAGGCCTGCACCCATTGGGTTTGGTGGCCTTCCGAGCCTTTATCAACAAACGGGAATTTCGACTTGGGTAATTTTACCACTTTCATTTTTTCGGTAGGCAGTAATGTTGGGTTACGTCCAAACAGCCCGGCCATTAGTTTGCCTTTAGTTCCTTCGAACAAAATGCCCCCATCCCACTCACCAAATGCTTCGTCGGGCAATAGTTCATTGGGCCGGTCGGGTTGTATACCGCCGTCGTACCAAATTAGTTCAACCGGTGGCATTTTTTCTCTTGCAGGGAACTGTATGTTGATCTTGGAGGAAGGCGGATAGCTATCAGTATAAAATACTTCTTTAAAAAAGCCGGTGTATACCGAGCCCACGCTGCATGCTACCGATACCGGGTAACCTAATTTAAGAGCGCGAAAGGGCACATCGATAAAATGGCAACCCATATCGCCCAGGGCGCCGGCGCCAAAATCGACCCAGCCACGCCAGGTGGCGGGCAAATAAGCCGGATTGAATTCACGGAAAGGCGCAGTGCCAAGCCATAGTTCCCAATCAACTTCTTTAGGAATATCAAACTTGCCGGTGGGGGTTGGAATGCCTTGCGGCCATACGGGGCGGTTCGTCCAAACATGTACGGTGTGTACGGCGCCAATAAGTCCGGCTTGTATCCAGGTTTCTACGTTGCGGGTATCGTCGCCACTGCTACCCTGGTTACCCATTTGCGTAACCACTTTATATTTTTGCGCGGCCTGCGTTAAAATGCGGGCTTCGTAAATATCGTGGGTAAGCGGTTTTTCAACATAAACATGTTTGCCAAGCTGCATAGCGGCAAGGGCCTGTACGGCGTGCATGTGATCGGGGGTGGTAATAATAACGGCGTCGATATTCTTATGTTCTTTATCGAGCATTTCGCGGTAATCGCGATAATAAGGCGCCTTGGGCCATAGCTTGCGGGCATTAACGGCCATGCGGTCGTCAACGTCGCACAGGGCGGTCATATTCTCCGCACCATTGTTATAAGCGTATGGTAAGTTAACATCGGCTTTTCCGCCTGCTCCAATTCCGGCAATATTGAGTTTGTCGCTGGGCGCAATAAAACCACGGCCAAGAACATGGCGTGGCACTATGAAGAAACTACCGGCGGCAAGGGAGGTGTTCCTGATAAAATTGCGCCGGCTTACAGAGCGCTTATTTGAGGGCATACAGCAATCGTTTCTTAAAACCGAAGTAGGAAGTAAGAAGTAAGATGTAAGAAAATCCGGTATTTCGTACTTCTTACTTCATACTTCTTACCTCATATACTTTAAAATCAACAGGCATCTCTATCCACAATTCTTTACTACCAGCCTTGATTTTTCAATTAAACTAAAGAAGCATCCAAAGTAATTTCAGCATTCAATACTTTACTAACAGGGCAGTTAGCTTTAGCATCATCAGCAGCTTCTTTGAATTTTTCTGCGCTGATACCAGGGATGCTTGCTTTCAGCACCAGGTGAGAACTTGTAATGGCTCCATTATCCAGGGTAACGGTAGATGTTACATCAAGTGATTCGGGAGTAAAGCCTGCACCGCCCAATACAAAGCTCAGCTTCATGGCAAAACAGCCAGCGTGAGCAGCAGCGATCAACTCTTCGGGGTTGGTTCCAACGCCTTCTTCAAAACGTGATTTGTACGAATACTGCGTTTTGTTCAATGTAGTGCTTTGTGACGTCAAATGTCCTGATCCATCTTTTCCTGAGCCGTTCCAAACGGCAGTAGCTGTACGTTTCATGTAATTGTAATTTATTTTTGAAAAAAATTAAGAGCAATGCACATCTCCTGGGATGATTTCGCAAAAATAGATATCCGGGTCGGAACAATCACGGAAGTTAATGATTTTCCTAAAGCTAAAAATCCGGCATACCAAATCGCCATCGATTTTGGTGAATTAGGCATCAAAAGATCATCGGCTCAAATAACCGGTTTATACGATAAAAGTTCGTTAGTAGGCAAACAGGTTATTGCCGTTGTTAACTTTCCGCCTAAACAGATAGCTAATTTTTTCAGCGAATGCCTGGTGCTGGGCGTTTACACTGATAAAAAAGAGGTAGTTTTACTTGCCCCCGACCGGCCGGTTGAAAATGGCTGGAAAATAGGCTGATCATTTTACAAATTCTTAATATAGGACCAAAGGCATATGGTGGTACAACGATTGTATATATAACCATATGCTGAAGCCAGGTCATGCAGGACGCGTTTATTACATATTACCAGTCGCCTGTAGGATTACTTCAGATTGCAGGTACAGGCCAGTTTATCAGTGAAGTATTGTTCATCGATGAACCGGAGAAAATTACTAATAAGACCGATGGTAATTTACCCCCCATGGCTATACAGGCGGTTGAACAGCTGATAGAGTATTTTCATGGCCATCGCCGCATTTTCGAATTGCCCATTTCGCAGGAAGGCACGCCTTTTCAGCAAAAGGTTTGGAGCGAGTTGATGAACATTCCCTTTGGCAAAACAATCAGCTACCTCGAACTAAGCCACCGGCTGGGTGATCCGAAAGTGATAAGAGCTGCAGCAGCTGCCAATGGCCGCAACAATGTAGCCATTATTGTTCCCTGCCACCGGGTAATAGGAGCCAACAGCCAGCTTGTAGGTTATGCCGGCGGACTGCCTCGCAAAAAATGGTTACTGCAACACGAGAACAAAATTGCGCATGGTGTACAAACCTTATTTTAAAAGCACCAAAAGCCAAGCACCAAGATCCAAATAAATCCCAAAATCCAAACGCCAAATTCCAATCCTCGGGGTACGAATTGAGATTTGGAATTTATTTGGTTCTTGAGATTTATAATTTGAGTTTTATTTTTTGGTTCTTGTGATTTGTAATTTGAGATTTTAACTATGATTTCTTTAATAAAAGGTGACATAACAAAAATAAAAGCCGACGCAATTGTCAATGCCGCAAATTCAAGCCTCCTTGGTGGCGGCGGGGTTGATGGCGCAATACATCGTGCAGGCGGCCCGGCCATATTGGATGAATGCCGCGCCATACGTGCCAAACAGGGTGGTTGTGCAACCGGCGAGGCCGTGATAACAACGGGCGGATCACTTCCCGCAAAATATGTTATACATACTGTAGGCCCGGTTTGGAATGGTGGTAACAAGGGAGAACGGGAACTGCTGGCCAATTGTTATCGTAATTCATTACAACTGGCAGTAGCAAATGGAGTTAAAACCATTGCCTTCCCTAATATCAGTACCGGCATTTATCATTTTCCTAAACAGGAGGCCGCCCAAATTGCCATTGAAACAGTGCAACGGTTTATAGCAAACGATAATAGCCTGAGCGAGATATTTTTTGTGTGTTTCGATGATGAGAATTTCACTCTGTATAAAACAAATTTATAGTAATAATATATGCCATTTAAAGCGCTTTGGGTAACAGAAACCGAGAATGGAACTTTTGAACGGACAATCGTAGAAAGGTTGATCGATGATCTGCCGGCCGGGGAGATCGTGATCAGGGTGCATTATTCTTCCCTGAATTACAAAGACGCGCTTTCGGCCACTGGCAATAAAGGCATAACGCGTGCATTTCCGCATACGCCCGGTATCGATGCGGCCGGTGTGGTTGAAATAAGCCGTAACGAACAGTTTGCTGTTGGTGATGAAGTACTGGTAACCGGTTACGACCTGGGTATGAACACCTGTGGCGGTTATGGTCAATATATTCGGGTACCGGCCAGCTGGGTGGTTAAAAAGCCTGAAAGTTTTTCGCTCAAAGAATGTATGGCAATAGGCACAGCCGGGTTTACTGCCGCCAATGCGCTTTATAAAATGGAGCTGATGCGTATGCGCCCCGATGCCGGACCCATTGTTGTTACCGGCGCCACCGGTGGAGTGGGCAGCATGGCCATTTCTATTTTAGCTAAAGCAGGTTATGAAGTGATTGCAATAAGCGGCAAATCGAATGCACAGGAATATGTACAACACCTGGGCGCCGCCCGGTTAGAGACCAGGGAGTTTGTGAACGATACATCGAAAAAATCATTATTAAAACCCCAATGGGCAGGCGCTATTGATACCGTTGGTGGAAACACGTTAGTTACCCTACTGAAAGGCTGCCAGCCCGAAGGTTGTGTGGTTTGCACCGGCCTGGTGGCATCACCTAAACTCGATGCTACAGTTTATCCCTTTATTTTGAATGGCGTTAATTTACTGGGCGTAGGCTCTGCCGGAACACCCATGGAAGTACGTGTTACCATTTGGGAAAAACTGGCAACCGAATGGAATATAAAAGATAAAATACCCGCCATTGCCAAAGAAGTTACCCTCGATGAATTAAACAATACTTACTTCGATAATATACTACAGGGAAAAATTATGGGCCGTATAGTGGTGAACTTAAACAACCTGTAACAATGGAATTGATGCAATGGAAAGTGATACAGGTGATACCCGAAACACCTATTACGGTAAGTTATGTTCTCGAAGAAGTAAATGGCCAACCGGTAACCTGGGATGCCGGCCAGTCAATTACCTTATTGTTCTTTCATCATGGGCACGAAATACGCCGCTCCTACTCTATTTGTACGGCCCCCGGTATTGATAAACACGTAGCCATAACCGTAAAAAAGAAAGTCAACGGGGAGATCTCACGTTATATACTAAGTAACTGGCAACGGGGAACTATAGTGACCAGCCTGCCCCCGGCCGGCCGTTTTATTATCGAAACTGGACCTGCTCAAAAGCGACATATTTGGTTTATTGCAGCCGGCAGCGGCATAACGCCTGTTCTTGCCTTAATAAAAAAACTGCTTTGTAACGAACCAGAAAGTCATATTACGCTCATCTATCAAAATCACGATGAACGTAGTATCATTTTCAACAAGGTATTACAGGAGCTGGCAATACAGCACGCACATCGCTTTAACCGCATCGATCTGTTAAGCAATCCCATTGACCCCGATACCAAACCGGCAAGGCTTAACAACTGGTTGTTGGAACAATTGGTAAACGCCAATAACAGGCCTCCCATTCCCAGTTTGTTTTATACCTGCGGGCCCGAACCATTTATGCGCATGGTACAGTTCACTTTAAAAGTAATGGGCTTTCGGGAAGAACAATTACGAAAAGAACATTTTGTTATTGAACCAATTCGTAAACCGGCATTTACCATGCCCTCTACTCCGTTTACGGTGGTATTGCATTATGCACAACAAACGCATCAGTTTACAGCTGCCTGGCCCGATACCATTTTACAGGCAGCGCAAAAGAATGGCATCACACTCCCCTATAGTTGTAATACGGGCCGATGCGCCACCTGCGCGGCCCATTGTCGTAAAGGCTCGGTAACTATGAGCAATAATGAAGTGCTTACCGATACCGACCTGCAGGTAGGACTTGTACTTACCTGTACCGGTTATGCAGCCTCGGATCTTGAACTGGAAGTATAATTAAACATAACTTTTGCGCGAACGGTCAAGCGCAACCGGGTGGTTGTTTTCACCAAAAAGATCGAGCACGGCGTTTACACCCTGCTCTTTTTTAAGTGCATATTCTGCATCGGTAAGAAAAGTGAGCCACAGTAAACCAACATCCTCCCCTTGTACCTGAAATACAGGTTCATTGTCGGACTTCACTATAGATGTTAAAGTAAGTAAAGTGGTAAGTTCAGAGCCTTTAAAAACAGGCTCGTCCATATGAATGGTATGGCCCCAGCCAAGGAATGTTTGCGGTTCCTGCAAAAAAGGCAAACAACCGGCCCAGCATAACCAGTTGGCAACATCATCGAGCTGCGTTTCGTTTGCATCAACATAGGTTATCATTTCAGCTCTTGGCGTATCGGTATCTTCGGCCCGATCGTCCATAACCATGTGGGTAAGGCTCATACCAAAGGTGGCAAGTGTACCCCAGGGCCGCCCGGTTTTTTCTGCTGAAAAATAAGCACAACCTACCTGCGGTGCTTCGTCACTGGGGTCCCAAAGTAGTGTGGGTGCAGCTCCAAAATGACGGGTAAACGATTTGAGTATATTGGTATGGGCTTCAGTTTTCATTTCAACTCTTCACTGGTGAATGCTAAAGGTAACAATGAGCTGGCCTTAGGAATTATATAAACTTTTCCTTCCATACCACCCAATATTAACCGAATAGGATGTTTAACCCGGCCTTCATACTCCTGCAACGATTGGCGGCAAATACCACATGGCGAAATAGGATGATCGCTGCCCCCGGTGTCGGCCTGGTAACTTATTGCCATCGATTCAATGGGCACGTTAGGATATAATGAAGACGCAGAAGCCAGCAAAACCCTTTCCGCACACAAGCCAACGGGAAAAGAAGCGTTCTCCTGGTTACTGCCGGCCACAATTTCACCATTGGCCAGCTTGGCAACAGCGCCAACATGAAAACCTGAATAAGGCGCATATGCATTTTCCGTTACTTCCCGGGCTTCATTTAATAACCAGGCATCTTCCTCTGTAAGCTCCTCTATTGAATCGTATATATCAAATGAGAACTTATATTCATCTTTTTTCATAATGCTTGTTTTGTGTTAATGCCCTAACCCGACAAAAAATCCTCCCTGCTCATTGCGGGGAGGATTATTAAAGATAACGAATTATGTCCTATTAATGTATTGTCCTGAACATGCGGCCCCAGCGAACACCTTTTTCCCAGCTCATCCATATCAACCAGGCCTCACCTACTACGTGATCTTCGGGTACAAAACCCCAAAAACGGCTGTCCTGTGAACGGTGACGGTTATCACCCATCATCCAGTAGTAGTCCATTTTAAAGGTATATGTAGTGGTTTCTTTACCGTTGATGAAAATTTTACCATCGCGGTCTTCCCAATCATTATTCTCATATACCCTGATGGCACGTTTATAACAGGCCACATTTTTAGGGGTCAGCTGAATGGTAACGCCTTTTTTCGGGATCCATAATGGACCGAAGTTGTCAACGCTCCAAAGGATATTAGCAGTATCACGTGGGAAAATACGGGGGTCGCCCACACCTTCAACCCGGCGGGTTACAGAGGTAACACCGTCCATCTTTTTCACAATAGAAACTTCAGCCTCCGTAAGATTGATGCCATAGCTATTTACACCATTTGTATTAAAATCAGGTGCACTGTTTGGTTCAGAAGTTAAGCGAATGCCGGCTGCACGCAGGTCTTCTTCTGTCAACATCTTACCATTGGCAACCGTTACTGTATACTCAGCAGCAGAAGTTGGTGAAATATAAGCCTTCTGACTATTTACATATAAATAACCATCAATAATTTGAATGGTATCGCCTGCAATGGCCACACAACGTTTAATATAGTTCTCGCGTTTGTCAACCGGACGGGTAACCACCGTAAAATCGGCCCAAACAATTTCGCGGGCTTTTTCTTTGG
Source organism: Niastella sp. OAS944 (assembly GCA_024809215.1). Classification (GTDB taxonomy): domain Bacteria; phylum Bacteroidota; class Bacteroidia; order Chitinophagales; family Chitinophagaceae; genus Niastella. The sequence continues at coordinate 767,250 of JANUBW010000002.1, forward strand.
CCACCGCCCTTAATTGTGCCTCATTTGGTATTTGTGATTTCAGCATATTGTACTGAACCATTTCTTCCTGTAACAACATATCATAATATGGGTCTTGCGAATCGCGCTCCTTGGTAAGCGTATCGCCTGCAGGGAAGTTGAATACCACAACATCATTACGCTTAACCGGGCTGGCAAACCAGCGCGTATAAGGCAAATGAATTATTTCAGTATATGATTTTGAATTGGTAATAGGCAATGTGTGATGCACAAACGGAATGGCCAGCGGGGTATTGGGAATACGTGGACCGTAGCTCAGTTTGCTTACAAACAGGAAATCGTTCACCAGCAGCGTTTTTTCCATAGAACCGGTGGGAATGGTATAGGCCTCAAAAACAAAAACACGAATAAGGGTAGCCGCCACAACAGCAAACACCCCGGCATCGATCCATTCGCGAACGGTGGTTTTCTTATGGTTCTTTACTGCATCGGTACCCAGGAACTTTATTTTTTTATCGCTTGCTAAATAGGGAAAATACACAACCGATAAAAGAGCTGCGCCCACATGATCGAGAAAACGGAACCTTCCGAACAATTTTACAAACTCAACCAGCAACCAAATGCTGATAAACCAACCGGCAACGGGTATAAATTGCCAGAAAAACCAGTGTTTTCTAATTTTGGCAACCTTTACGATCTCCCAGGTGTTATAGAACGGCACCCAGGCTTTCCAGGACGGTATTCCGGCTTTTTCAAATAATTTTGAAAGTCCAAAGGCAGGCAATTCGAGAATAAGTAAGGATATCAATATTATAATCAACAGATCGTGTAAACTCATTATGGGGCTATTTTATAAAAAAATCCGGGCAAAAATACCATATTAATTTGCATGGAAACAGGCCAATAACGAACATTTTGCTAAAAAACGTATAATTACAACCTATGGGCATTTTTTGTCAAAAACAGTATTTCTCCAGTTCCATTAGTTGTAATATCTTACCTTTTGTTACAATACTATGAATCTCTTTTCTATCCGGGATATTGAAAACTTAACAGGCATCAAAGCGCATACCCTACGTATCTGGGAACAGCGTTACAACCTTTTTTGCCCCAAACGAGGGGAAGGTAACCACCGTTTCTATGATTGTGAGGACCTAAAGCACCTTTTGCGTATAGCGTACCTTTATAACCAGGGTCATAAAATTGGCCAAATTGCTTGCTGCTCACCTGAAGAAATGGCCCGGCTGGCATTGGAAATCAAGCCGGATGCCGATAATTTCGAAATTTTCATCAATCAGCTTACCGAGGCTTCCATTGAGCTCGACCAGCCCCGCTTTGATAAAATACTGCACAACCTGGTGTTACACGCCGGTTTTGAAAAAAGCATAGTAAACGTGCTTTTTCCATTTTTAAAGAAAATTGGGGTTTTGTGGCTTACCGGCCAGGTGGTACAGGCACATGCCCATTTTGCCCGGTCGCTCATCATCAAAAAAATGATGGTGGCCATAGATGGGTTGGAAAAACCTGTTTACAATGGCGGCCGCCGAGTGCTTTTGTTCACCCCGGCAGGCGATCACCACGATATACCGGGTGGCGAATGCATGGAATTACCGCTTCTTTTCACGCATTATATGTTAAAAAAAGAAGGCGTACCGGTGATCTATATGGGTAAGAATGTACCGTTTGAAATGCTGCAATTGATTTGCGCGCAACACCCCTGCACGCAGTTGTATTTTCTTGTAGTGCCAAATTTGAACAAATGCGACATGCACGAGTACCTTAAACAGTTCTCCAGCATGTTCCCCGATAAAGAGATCGTTTTTTCGGGCCCCGAAGCCTGCCAGTGCAGTTGCGATTTGAAGAATGTGCGGTTGTTGAAAACGATCGAAGAGAAAAAAGCTTTTCTGAAAGAAGGGAAGATCGAATTAGTAGCGAGTTAACAGATTGACGAGTTTACCTTGTCAACCTGTTAACTTGTCAACTTGTTAACTATCTTTTAGGAATCACATACGCATGTACATCATCGGCGATAATGGTTTTGCCGCTTAAGATAATCAAACGCTCAACCACGTTACGCAGTTCGCGAATGTTCCCCGTCCAGTTATGTTGTTTTAATGCTTCCAGCGCGTCTTTTTCTATCCCTTTTTTAGGAATACCATAGTCGGCGCAGATATCGGCCAGGAATTTATCAACCAGTAAAGGAATGTCTTCGCGGCGATCGTTGAGCGAAGGCACGTGAATGATGATCACACTAAGACGGTGGTATAAATCGAGGCGGAAATTCTTATCATCCACTTCTTTTAACAGGTCTTTATTGGTAGCCGCTATTACGCGTACATCAACGCTAATATCTTTATCGCCACCAACGCGGGTGATCTTTCCTTCCTGTAATGCACGTAATACTTTGGCTTGCGCACTCAGGCTCATATCGCCAATTTCATCGAGGAAAAGCGTACCGCCATGCGCCTGTTCAAACTTACCTATACGTTGTTTTACAGCAGAGGTGAACGAACCTTTTTCATGACCAAACAATTCACTTTCGATCAATTCACTGGGAATGGCTGCACAATTCACTTCAACCAGGGGACCGGCAACGCGGTTACTTTTTTCATGCACCCAGCGGGCCACCAGTTCCTTACCTACTCCATTTTCACCAGTTACCAGTATACGGGCATCGGTAGGAGCCACTTTATCAATAGTTTCTTTGATCTTCACAATGGGCGCCGATTCACCAATCATTTCTTCTACCCTGCTTACCTTACGTTTAAGCACCTTGGTTTCGGTAACCAGGTTGTTTTTATCCATCGCATTGCGAATGGTAATAAGCAAACGGTTCAGGTCTGGTGGTTTTGAAATATAGTCATAGGCGCCTTTCTTAACGGCTTCAACAGCCGTTTCAATAGTACCGTGACCAGAGATCATAATTACCGGCACATCGGGATTGGCTTCCCGGGCTTTATCGAGAAACTCAATACCATCCAGCTTGGGCATTTTTATATCACACAACACTACATCGTAGGCTTTCTCCTTGAATTTTTTAAGACCTTCTTCCCCATCGCCGGCTTCTTCTATCTTATAGCCTTCGTAGGAAAGAATTTCACTGAGGGTTTTACGGATAGCTTTTTCGTCATCAATAATTAAAATGTTTGACATAGTGGTTTAACAGTCCTTTGTTATGGAATAATATAATTGGTACATCTTACGTTGTTCAAAAGTAATACTATGAAACGGAACCTCCTTACGTCAATTTTCCTGCCGTTTTTACTAATAGCAGCCGTAGGAATAACCATATTTTGCTTTCATCCCCTGTTTTCAGCCCCAATTAAAAATCCTGCACCATCTAAAAAAGGCATGCCAGCCCCTGCTACAATAACCCGCGTAGGCGCCATTCCTTTACCCGAAGGCTATGAACGGTTACCAGTTGCTAAAGGTTCTTTTGCCGGGTGGCTGCAAAACATAGGCATAAAGAAAGACAATACAGTTTATTTATACAATGGACAGCCCAAAAGAAATCAGGAAGCGCAGTATGCTGTGCTTGATGTACCTGTTGGTAAAAAAGACCTGCAACAGTGCGCAGATGCGGTAATGCGTTTGCGTGCCCAATACCTGTACGGTCAGAAACGTTTTGCTGAAATATGGTTTAGCGACAATAACGGCAAAAAATATGTTTGTCCCAAAGGTATCGACAGCACACGGTTTGAACGCTATCTTGAAAATGTGTATGCCTATTGCGGCACGCTTTCGCTGGAAAAACAATTACGGCCCGTGGCAGACATTACTACTATACAACCTGGCGATGTGTTGATAAAAGGCGGTTCACCCGGCCATGCCGTTATAGTGATGGATGTGGCGAAGAATAAAGAAGGGAAAAAGATCTATCTGCTGGCTCAAAGCTATATGCCGGCACAAGATATTCACGTTTTAAAAGATCCTGTTTATAAAAATTTATCACCCTGGTACTTGGCCGATACTGATAACCCATTCATTTACACGCCCGAATGGACATTCACGACAAAACAGTTAAAACGATGGTAAATTTTACTAAGCAGGAACTGGTAAAACTACCTTGCATGATCCGTTGACGCATATTACTTTAGCATTATATCCTTTAAAAAACATTTCAAAACCAAAATCCGTTACTTATGAAGGCATCTGCTGTAGATGTTCCGGCACACTTACCCTTGGCGAAAGTAATTACCCGTTTAATTCTTTTAGGTGGATTTATTCTTGGCGGCATGTATGGTCTGCTGGCCTTATGTTCTTTTGCATTAAAATAATTAAGAATTTTTATTAATATCCAAAGCAAGCAATGAAGCCCCGTGAAAGCGGGGCTTTTATATTTCTATATAAATTCGTCCTGCTGCCTCAACGACAACACAGGTATATGATTGAGGTAAACAAGTCCCTTTGTATGCGTTTTTTGGAAGATATTATACCAAATACCATGGCGGGTAGGAATTACAAGTAACAGATCGATATTTTGCCCGGCCGTAAAGTCGTCAATGGCGTTAATGACGTTCTTAAATTCCGGTTCAAAATATACAGGGTGCAAATCGGCCAAACTGGCTTGTAACTCCTGTTTGTTTTGCAATGCTTCTTCGGTGATCACTTCCTGCGGCGCCACCACGTTAATGATGAACAATTCAGCTTTTGTATAATTCACCAGTTTCCTGATAATTGCAACCGGCACGTGCAGGTTCTTACGGTAATAGTTACAGGCAAAAGCAATCTTTTTTACTTCACGGTATTGAACATGTGCCGGTATTACCATTACAGGCACAGGCAGATCAACAAATGCATCGATGATATTGGCGTCCCACGAAAGCAGATCGGTATAATTACCACTGGCGCCCATTACCACCATTACGGCATTTGTTTCAACAACCTTGGCAGTTAATTCATCCTGAAAAACACCCGTCACCATTTCGGAGTCTATGTTTATGGTAGGATAATTTTCACGTACCCAGGCATGTTCCTGCTCAAGCAGCGCAGAATCATGTTCAATAATTTCACCCATGGCAGCAACAGCAATGGCGTCGCCCGTCATAGCGCCGGGAAAAGCATAAATATTCAATAACAACAGCCGGGGCGTTGTGGCATTTTGCAACAATGAGCAGGCATAATCGAGCGCATTTCTCGATGCATTTGAAAAGTTGGTAGCTACAATAATTGTTGACATATATTTTACGGCTTATTAGTGAGCAGCATCGGCCATGCTCACTTTGGTTTTACTCTTTTTTATAAATATTAAAACAAAGGGCACACAAACAAGGAACATACAACCTATGTAAAGGAATATATCCATATAGGAAAGTATGGTGCCTTGTACGGTTACAGAACCTTCCAGTAACTGATAGGCACTTTTGAGCGCCACATTGGGCGCCATGCCCTTCTTCTGCATACCGGCAGCAATAGCCTGTACCCTTGCCTGTACAGCAGGATCGTATATGTCGAGACTACGAACCAGGTTGGCGCGGTGATGCACAATATCGCGTGTTAGATAGGTACTGATAAGCGCTACGCCAAAGGAACCACCCAGTTGGCGCATCATACCCGACAACGCAGCCCCCTGCCCTATTTCGGCACCTTTTAATGTACTCAACGACATAGTTGAAATAGGTACCGATAATAAACCCAAACCAACACCACGTACCATCAGGGGCCAAAAGAAATCGTCGCCACTTGTTTGCGGAGTAATGACCTTGTAAGTGAATAAACTGTAAATGAAGAATACGATCATACCGGCGGCTATCATGTACTTCTGCGATACGCCACGTTGTATGGCCTGCCCCACAATAGGCATCATAAAAGCTACCATCAGCGTACTGGGTATCATTAACAAACCCGATTGCGTAGCATCCCATCCCAGTATGGTTTGCGTATACAGCGGAATGATAAATGTAGAACCGAACAATCCAAAGCCCTGTATAAAAGAAAGAATGACGCCCATACGCAGGTTACCATTGCGCAAAATGCGCAACTCTACAATGGGATACTTATATACCAATTGCCGCCATATAAAACAATAAACGCCTAATACAGCAACCACCGTTAGCATAATAATTAAAGAACTATTGAACCAGTCGTCCTCCTGCCCTTTTTCCAGGATGTATTGCAAAGCGCCTACTGAAACTGTTAGCAAAAAGATACCCAGCCAGTCAACCTGGTTGGCCGGCCGCTTCTCGGCATACCGGGGACTGCGCACGTATTGCAGGGTTAGCAGGGCTGCAATAATACCAACGGGAATATTTATGTAAAAGATATACGGCCACGAAGCATGGTCAACGATATAACCACCCAATGGCGGGCCCAACGTAGGGCCAACAATTACACCAAGCACATAAATACTTTGGGCCATGGCCCTTTTTTCGGGCGGGTAACTTTCGGTAATGATGGTTTGCGAAGTAACCAGCAGGGCGCCGCCGCCTAACCCCTGTATAAAACGGAATACGATGAGCTCAACAATATTGGTTGAGTTACCACACAGAAATGACGCTACGGTGAATATAATGACTGACGCCGCAAAATAATTTCGCCGGCCAAACTGTTGCGACAGCCAGCTGGTCATGGGTACTATAATTACATTGGCAATTGAGTAGGCGGTTATTACCCAGCTTATTTCATTGAGGGTAGCGCCCAAACTACCACGCATGGTGTTAAGGGCTACGTTTACAATGGTAGTATCTATTATCTCAAGCAATGCGCAAAACACTGCTGTGATGGTAATAATAACTCTTCTTGAACCGTACTCAATCAGGGAGCCTTGTTGTTCCATAATTGTTTTTTACTTAATCGAGGTGCACATCAACATTCACATTCATACCGGCCCGCAGTTGTTTCACCAGGCTATCTTGTTTATTGGTAAACTCAATTCGTACGGGTAAGCGTTGTACTACTTTTACAAAATTGCCGCTGGCGTTATCGGGGGGCAGTAACGCAAAACGCGCTCCGGTAGCAGGTGAAAAAGAAGCTACGGTTGCTTCAAAATCATGACCCGGGAATGCATCTACATTGATGATCACCTTTTGACCAATACGCAGATCGTTGAACTGCGTTTCTTTAAAATTACCTACAACCCATACCTCATTATCCTGAATAACACTAAACGTAGCCTGACCAGCCTGCAAAAACTGACCGGCCTGTACATTCACTCGCGATACCACCCCATCGGCAGGCGCCGTAACAACGGTATAGCTTAAGTTCAGTTTGGCATCGTCAATATCAACCTGCCGTTGTGCAATGGCAGAGTTGGCCACATTTATTTGGGTACCAGTGGCATTGCTTTGCGAGCTAACGGCCGCAGTTTGGCGCGATGCCTGGTTCTTTTGTTCCTGCAATACCTGCAATTGTTTTTCAGCAGTTTCTTTGGCAGCCTGTACCTGTTCAAATTGTTGCTGCGTAATGCTATGATCCTTTATAAGATTCGCATAGCGATTATACTGCTGGGTGGTTTGCCATACATTTACTTTGGCGGCTTCTATTTGAGCATCCACTGTTTTTATAGAGGCTGCAGAAGTACCAATATTTGCCTGCGCAGCTGCGGTAGTGGCCCTGGCCGATAACAGGTTGTTTTTAGCAGTGGCCATAGCAGCCTCGGCTTGCTCGAGTTTTAATTTCAGATCTCGATCATCGAGCAACAGCAGGGTATCGCCTTTTTTTACACGCTGGTTGTCTTTCACCCTAACTTCCGTTACATAACCCGATATTTTTGGTATCACTGGGTTGATGTTGGCTTCTACCTGCGCATCATCTGTTTCTTCATGATGTTTTGCATGCATGTATTTAGTGATGCCAAATGCACCGCCCACAATCACCAGTGCTATAAGAACAATTAAAAATGTGCGACTTTTCTTTTTCGGGGTGGCGTCTGCGCCAGTTTTTTGAGTTGTTGCCATATAATACTATTATTTCCTTCGAAATGAGTTGATCAACGTTTATTGTTTCAGCAAACCTGCTTTTTGTAATAAGGATTGATAGGCCATTACCAGGTCGGCCTTTGCAAAGGCTACATTTAAGCGGGCCTGCAGTTGCGCTACATCAGCATCTAACAGATCGGTAAGCGTAAGCAAACTGTTCGCGTATTTATTCTTACTGATACGGTAGTTTTCGGTGGTTTGTTCCACTGCTTTATTAAGCACTTCAATCTTCTTTGTTGCCAGCATATAATTCTGGTAAGCTTTGTTAATTGAAAGCCTGATGGCGTCATCGAGCAGTGCAGCATTAGCAGCCAGTTGTTGTTCGCGGGCTTTGGCCTGTTGCACTTTTGCTTCCGTTTTCCAAAGCGGCGATAAATTGTATTTCACTCCTACTCCTGCATTCAGGGCATTGGTAACCGTAAAAAATTTGGGAATATTGGCAGCCACATAACCACCGGTTAAAGCAATAGAAGGATAGTAATCACCTTTGGCAATTTTTACACTGGTTTCGGCAGCTTTCTTTCTATAATCGAGCGCCTTCAGGTCCTGCCGGTTCTCCAAAGCCAGGTTCTCATATTCCTCAATGGTCTTTAATTGGGCATCCTGTGTAATGCTGGCCGAATCGGTTTTCAGTTGTGTTTTTTCTGGCAATCCCAGCAACAGGTTCATATTTACAACAGCCAGTTGGTTGCTGTTCTGTGCATCAAGCAAAGTAAGCTCAAGATTCGAGGTTTCCTGTTGCGCTCTTAAAAGTTCATTCCTGGCCAGGGTGCCATTTCTTTCCATATTTACAAAATCGGTATCGCGCTGGCGGCTTTGCTGCAGGTTCTCCTCCACCAGTTTAACGGCAAGGCCTGCTTTATACAAATTGATGTAAGCTTCAACGGTATTTAAAATAACTTCCTGCCGGTCGTTCTCCGCATCCATTTGTACCGCTTTTTCGATAAACCGGGCCGACTCGATGCCATACCTGATCTTAAGCCCTGCATACAAAGGCAGCGATACATTGGCCATGCCAAACATCACCTGGTTAATATTGCCCGGCGAAATGGCGCTGCTGTCACTGCCGCTGCTACTGGCCGTTTTAATATTTATATGCGGTTTATTTACCCGCATATAGGAGGCGTTAACTGACGCTTCGGGTAACCGGTTATCTTTTGCTTCGCGGGTGGCGGCTACAGCCTCATCAATTTTAGCCTTGCTTGCTTTTAGTTGTTTGCTGTTTTTCAGGCTTAGGTCAATAGCCTCCTGTAATGTTACCGTTTTGCTTTCCTGGGCTACCGTTATGAGTGAGCAGCCTATAAAAAATAGAAGCAGCAACATATTGAACTTGCCAATGATCTTATTCATAAATGACTTTATAACAGGATTGGTAAATAATTCAGCAGCCCTGGATGGGCTTTATAGTTATGCTTTCATATGGAAGAAGAGATTGGCTTACAACATGGTTTCAATTTGTGGGCCACGCCTCTGTTAGTTCGCAGTTCTTAGTTTTTAGTTCACAGTTTTCAGGAGGATAGATCCTGGCTTTATCTAAACCGGCTAGTAGTAAGTAGTTAGTGGCTAGTGGGGCTTTTATTTCAGACTCGCTATTACCCTTTGTCTTCCCTGATCTCCAACTCCCATTTGTTACTCACGGTTCATTACCTGCATTTCCCTGCTCGCCATTCATCACTCGCCACTCGCCCTTCTCTTAACTGAATAATTATTCATTTAAAAGGCAAAAAAAATCTAAGCCTTAATCCCATCCCAGCACAACTGAAAATTGTTTTCCAGTACTTCAGGCGTAACCTTTTTATTGTAATAGATCACTCTTTTGGCAATTTCGTTGATGGTGCCTATCATAAATGATAACAGCCAAAAGGTGTCCATGTCCTTTATCAGATGTTCTTTTTTTCCACGTTCAATTAACTGCAGCAAGGGTTCGAACATTTTGCGCAGGGTCATTTTATCTTCTTCCTCAATAAAGGGCGAATGAAAACACTGCTCAATAAAAATGCTTTCATTAAAGTGCGAAATGCGCCTGTGTACTATGTTTGACCAAATTGTATGAAAACCGATCTTAAAAGGTTGCGCCGGGTTGTAGTTCATAAAGAAGGTACTGGCCGAGCTCTTAATGCACTCAACAAATAAACTATTGATGAGCGCTTCCTTATTCTTGAAGTATATATATAGTGTACCGGTTGCAATGCCGGCTTCTTTAGCTACCGATTGCATGGTAAACCCAGCCAGGCCGCTTTCCTTAACCAGCGTAAGCGTTGCCTTGTATATTTCATTGATCTTATTTTCGTCCCTGGGTTTCACGACACAAATTTAAATGAATAATTATTCATTTAAAAGCTTTTTAGCAGATTTCTATATGGAAAGAAATTGGGGGCATAAAAAAAGCTACAGAACCCGGCAAAGCCGATATTCTGTAGCTATTCAATATAGTTCAGCAACGATTGTTGCCTTTCTTACTTTCTTGAGTACATAACTTCTTTAACCAGGCTAACCGTACGGCCAACGCTAGGTAAAGCAAGTTCAACCAGGTTTGGTGCGTAGTGCAGCGGCGCATCGGCTGCTGTAATACGACGGATCGGAGCATCCAGGTAATCGAAACCTTCTTTTTGAATGCGGTAAGCAATCTCAGAAGATACCGAACACATTGGCCATTGCTCTTCAACGATCACCAGGCGGTTGGTTTTTTTAACGCTTTCGAGGATGGTCATCCAGTCGAGCGGACGAATAGTACGTAAGTCAATTACCTCAGCGCTAATGCCTTCTTTTTCAAGTTCAGCAGCGGCGCCCAGGGCAACCTTCATCATTTTGTTGTAAGAAACGATAGTAACATCGGTACCCTGCCTCTTAACATCGGCTTTACCGATTTGGATAATGTATTCTTCTTCAGGCACTTCGCCTTTGTCGCCATACATTACTTCGCTTTCCATGAACATCACGGGATCTTCATCACGGATGGCGGCTTTCATCAAACCTTTAGCGTCATATGGAGTTGAAGGAGAAATTACTTTAATACCGGGGATGTTAGCGTAGTAGCTTTCAAAAGCTGTAGAGTGCTGGGCGCCCAGCTGACCGGCTGAACCATTGGGTCCGCGGAAAACGATAGGACAACCAATTTGTCCGCCGCTCATAGCCAGCATTTTTGAAGCTGTGTTTAAAATCTGATCCAATGCCAGTACGGCAAAGTTCCAGGTCATGAACTCAACGATAGGACGTAAACCGTTTTGAGCAGCACCTACCGCTATACCGGTGAAACCCAGCTCAGCAATAGGGGTGTCAATAATTCTTTTAGGGCCGAATTCTGCCAGCATACCCTGGCTAACTTTATAGGCGCCATTGTATTCAGCTACTTCTTCACCCATCAGAAAAACACGGTCGTCTCTCCTCATTTCTTCACTCATAGCTTCGCGGAGCGCTTCGCGAAATGCGATAGATCTTGCCATTCTGTATTCAGTTTTTAAAACCCGGCAAAATTATTGGTTGGCGGCCATAATAACAAATTGCCGGGCAATAATAAATTAAATGTCTAAAAGACAGAAAGTCAGGCGAAAAGGCAGAATGTAGATGCAGGGAGGGTTTGCGTGCTCCAAGGGGCCAAAATATTAATTTCTATTTATCTATTTCCTCCTCACCTTTTCACCCCCGAAAACCGTCCACACGTCAAAGTAAATTCATTGCCGCTTTTCCGCGGGCTAGGTTTGTAGAAAATTAACCTTATGCAACCAACATCAACCCGACAATCTTATTTGGACTGGCTTCGTATTATATCTATCATTACCGTATTCTTTCTTCATTCATCCATGGCCTATGTAGAAGAATGGGGATGGCACCTTAAGAATAAAGAGACCAGCAACCTGCTGATGGAAATTAATTTCTGGCTCGGCCGGTTCAGAATGCCCCTGTTGTTTTTCATTTCAGGAACAGTAACATATTTTATGTTGAAAAGCAGAAGTACAGGGTCATTTATTGGTTTGCGCTTTCGTCGGCTATTCATTCCATTGGTATTTGGTATTCTGGTTGTTGTTCCGCCACAGGTATATATGGAACGATTGACACAAGGCTTCAAAGGTAACTTTGCTGAATTTTACTCAACTGTTTTTACCACAGGTACCTACCCGAGCGGCAATTTCAGCTGGCATCACCTGTGGTTTATTGTTTATTTGTTTTTGTACGATATTTTATTTGCTCCTTTGTTCAAATGGATGATGAGTGAACGTGGAAAAGAACGGCTGGCATTTTTCAATATGTTGGCCAATGGTAAATGGATCTATCTTTTACCTGTACCCAGCGTAATAGCCTATATAGCCATGTACATTCATTTTCCCGAAACGCACGATCTTATACATGATTGGGCCAGGCATGTATACTGGATATTTTTCCTGCTAACGGGATTTACCTGTATTAATTTTCCAGTTTTGATGAACAGTTTGGAAAGAAACCGACGCACGTCGTTCCTGTTGGCCTTTCTAAGCATAATGCTTATAAATTATTTCCGTTGGAATGATCAGGAACCTAATACATATGCGTATGGCGCATTATATCCAATAACAGCCTGGGCATGGATCTTCACATTCATTGGGTACGGCAAAAGATATCTGAATAAAAAACATCCCATTCAGAATTATATCAACGAGGCCGTTTACCCGTTCTATATTTTGCACCAAACGATCATTGTAATAGTGGTATTTTATGTAATAAGGACCAGTGAACCAGTATTAAACAAGTTCCTGTTCACTTTTATAACTTCCTTTGCACTGGTGATGTGTATTTATCATTTATTTATAAGGCCATATGCCATAATGCGATTTTTGTTTGGAATGAAACCGAAAAAAAAGAAAACAAAGGAGGTGGTAGCAGAGAAGTCGAATGAGATGATGCAGGCAACGGTTCAAATATCGTAAATTACAATTGATGAAAAGGTTTTGGAAATATGTATTCCCTGCTTTGTTTGGGCTATTGATGTACCTCACGGTGCGGGTGCTCAATGATACCTTGTCGCATTTTAAGGTATGGAAACGAGCATGGTCGATAACCGCCATTGAATTGGTATTTGTAATAGGGTCGGGATATATTATCATGTATGCATTTGAAAAACTGTTTCAACGGTTCGATAAAAAACTACAGCACAACATTACATTCAAAACCGTGCTCAGGGAATTACTATGGGTAGTAATAATAACAGCAGTGATCAACAATGTTATTGTTACTCCCATGGTAGCCTTAACTGACGATGGCTTAAGCTGGGGCGATTTTGCGAACATAAATATTATTCCGCTGCTGTATTGCCTGGTATACTACGCGGTGGCGCGAAGCAATAAATTGCTAAAAGCCTATATAAACAATAAATTACTTTTAGAGAAAATAACCAACGATCACCTGCAAACGGAACTCAAATTCTTAAAGGCGCAATACCATCCGCATTTCTTATTCAATGCATTGAATACGGTATATTTTCAAATGGACGACAATGTAGCCGAAGCCAAGAAAAGCATAGAAAAGTTCTCTGAACTATTGCGTTATCAGTTGTACGACCAACAACAAACGGTGCCCATAAGCAGTGAATTGCATTATTTGCAGAATTATATAGATCTGCAACAGGTAAGAAGTTCAGATAAACTACAATTGAAAGTGCATTTCGACAGTTCGTTAAACGAACAACAGGTATATCCTTTGCTATTTTTGCCGCTGGCAGAAAATGCCTTTAAATATGTGGGCGGTGATTATTGTATTACCATTGAAGCCCGCAAAGAAAATGACCAAATTTGTTTTACCGTAGAAAACTCAACGCCATTGGTCACCGATTGGATAAAAGAAACCAGTTCGCAACCCCGTAATGGCATTGGTTTAGAAAATCTAAAGCGGCGGTTGGAATTGTTATACCCCAACCAACATACATTTACAATCCATAAAAAAGAAAACAGCTTCTTTGCAGCAATACAATTACAGTTAACATGAGTGTAATCATAAAGTGTGTAATAACCGACGACGAACCTTTAGCCCGCAAGGGCTTACAAGGGTATATTGAAAAGATCGACTTTTTACAATTGACAGGCGTTTGCGAAGATGCCATTCAATTAAACTCCTTACTAAAACAGCAATCGGCCGACCTGCTCTTTCTCGATATAGAAATGCCCTATGTTACAGGTATCGATTTCCTAAAAAACACACCCCAGCCGCCAAAAGTGATCTTCACTACGGCTTATGAGCAGTATGCTATAAAAGGCTACGAGCTCGATGTGCTGGACTATTTATTGAAACCCATTTCCTTCGAACGCTTTTTAAAAGCCGCGAACAAAGCTTACGATTTCTTTGCAAGCACTTCGGCCAAAGAAGCCAGTTACCTGTTTATTAAAACAGATAACAAACTGGAGAAAGTGAATTTAGATGAATTGCTGTTTGTAGAGGCCATGGAAAACTATGTAGCGCTATATACCGCCGATAAAAAGCTTATCACCCACTCTACGTTAAAAGCCTTACAGGAGAAGTTGCCAGCCGCCCGGTTCATTCAGCCGCATAAATCGTACCTGGTGAACATTCAATGCATACAGTCAATTGAAGGCAACATATTGCATATTGGCGGCAAGTATCAGATACCTATATCCAAGTATCAGAAGGATGAGGTGATGGAGAGGATAGTGAATAATAAGTTGTTGAGGAGGTAGGTTATCGCAAATTGCGATAACCTCATTTGTCTTTTAAATATTTTCGCATGTATGGTTCGAGTTCTTTAAAGGCCTTGGGGAATTTCTTTTTTCGATTTTTCAAATATGTATCTCCCACCCATTACCCGCGATAGAAAACCTGTGTTCTATCGCACCGGCTTACTTTATAAGGCACCCACATGGTTCCTCCAGCTGAAACAAGATAACTCGCCCCTCTTCGGCATAAAATTGTATCGCCCTTAATCACTACCCTTCGCCACAGGATACCTCCTCTCCCCCGGAAAATGCTTCTTCCGGGTGTCTTTTACAACTAACACCTTTTCAGTATCGATGGACTTATACCCATATTCATAACAGTAATAATACGGATCATTTTCTTTGGTGGTAAAGTATTGAGTGAAGTATTCAAACTGAAAACCCTTTTCCACTAACTTCTTCCGCTCAACTACCCTTACCTTTTTCTCAAGCCCCGACAACATATCTTCCAGAATCCTCCTGTTCTTCCGTAATATATTATTGATGTTTCGCACCACCGGAATGGAATAACTATATAACCGGTTGTTGTAGTTGTTCCGGCATGAATCGTCGCAGAATTTCTTATCCGTGCGGCCTTTAATAGGCCTCTCGCAGGCCAGACAGTTCTTAGCAGTCATTATCAAAGGTTTGAATGGCTATTTGATAATGAAAAATACAAAAAAAATAATATGTAACCGACATGCAAGCGCTTAAAAAGCGGATTTAAGCGGTTACGAAGCGAGTGTAAAGTGTTTAAAAACCGAACAACGGTTTTCGCGGATCGCATCTTTGTGTGGTCAATCGAACGGCGCCCGGTAGACTGAAATAATTAATCAAATTTAAAAACTAAAGTTATGTCTGCAATTAGAAATAAAGTTCAACTTATTGGCAATTTGGGTCAGGAACCAGAAATACGTGTTACCGAGAACGGTAAAAAACTTGCCCGGTTTTCTATCGCAACGAATGATACCTACCGCAATGGTAAAGGTGTAAGAGTTACAGATACTACCTGGCACAACGTTATAGCCTGGGGCAAACTCGCCGATATAACCGAAAGGTATCTAACTAAAGGAAAGCAGGTAGCCATAAGTGGTAAACTGGTTCATCACAGTTACATCGATAAAAATGGTATCAAACGATACGTTACCGAAATAGTACTAAACGAACTGCTTATGTTGGGTGGCGCTTACAAAACACAAGTTGATCCGCAGGTATGGGAAGAAGATGTGATTACCGAAGCTGATGCTGAAATGGAGGCATAAATATAATTACCGGCACCAGATACTCTTTGCAAAACTCCCCGGTATGGTGTTGTACAATTGCTCATAGTGAGCCTAAAATCCAGCTTATATATTAATACAGCAAATGCCGTATACCATGTTCACGTTGGGCAATTTACAACCCAAACAACCAAAGTACCAATAATTTGTAACCAGGAACTATAAAAGGCCCTGTAAAAAATCAATAACAGTAGTTGTGTGTTTCCATGTATAAACCTCCGAACAGGCGTGAGGTTGCGGGCTAATGTATAAGAATGCATATACAATGAGAGTTTGCTAAGGATCGTACCTCTTTGAAAGCCTTTATATGCAAACTTATTTCATGCCACAACCAAAGCCATGTTCCTGACGTTTAGTAGGGAAAACCGCCGATGTCTATCGGTGGTTTTTATAAACTATAACACCTTCTTCATAAGCAGGTCGGTTTGCGCATCATCACCTAACATAAACACATGATTGCCGAATTGCTCAAAGCCCCATTTTGTATAAAATGAAATGGCCTTATAGTTCTTTTCCCAAACTCCTAACCATATCACTTTTGCATCTCTTTGCCGGGCAATGTCAATACAGCGTTGCATCAATGCACTCCCCACACCTTTACCAATACTTGTTTGGACGGCATATATCCTGGCGATTTCTATGGCTGATCCATAAATAAGCAGCTTAGCGTCGGTAGCGTCGCGTAACCGTACGTAGGCTACTGCTTCATTACCATCATATGCCAGTAAAAAAGTATTACCCGATGCGCCTACTTCTTCAATTAACTTTTCCCGGGTGAATGTTTCATTCAGGAACTTATCCATATCAGCCTTTGTGTTATCGGCCGCAAACGAATCATAAAATGTTTGCCGGCTCAAGTCTGCTATTAAAGCTGCATCTGCTGCTGTTGCTTCTTTTATTATAATCTCATTCATACTACAAATGTATTGCTGTTCTATAATTCAAACTTGTATTGATTTATATCATTTTTTGCTGCCATATATTCTTTGTAACTTTTCTATACCCTTTACCTATAGCCTTTCTCCGTCCTATCTGCCCTTCTACTATTTAATTAACTCCAAAAAACTGCTTAAACATGAGAAAGTTCTTTCTCTGCTTGCTATTGCTTCCATGCATTGCTATAAGCCAAACTAAAAACGTAATAAGTGTATTCAGAGCATTCCCAAAAACTGATAAGGTTACCGAATTTGAAAAAGCCCTTACCGCTCATGCGCAAAAGTATCATACCGGTGAATGGAAGTGGCGCGTATTCGACATTCTCTCCGGCCCCGATGCCGGAGGCTATCACGTTGCCGAAGGCCCAAACAGTTGGGCCCAGCTCGATGAACGTAAAGACATCAGCAAAGAACATATGGCCGATTGGAACAGCAACATCTCTCCTTTAACAACCGGCCAGGGCATGCAAGGCTATGCTGTGTATCGTGAAGATCTTAGCTCAGTACCATTACTTGAATCTTCAGAAAAAATGGCCGTCACACATGTATTTCCCAAACAAGGTTATAGCGATACCATTGCAGCAATAATTAAAAAAGTAAAAGTAGTATGGCAAAAAAGTACTGAACCGGTGGCCGTTTTTCAGGCTTCAGGATCAGGCCCCAGTCAGTTCATTCTGGTGTTCCGTTATAAAACAGGCTGGAAAGAAAGAGACCCCAGCTTTAGAAAACCATTTATGGAAAGATACAAAGCCGAATACAATGATAGCGGATATAACGATTACATGGCTGCCATTCAACAGTTTGTTGAAAAAAGCTGGACTGAACTACTTTCCTACCGGGCCGACTTGAGCTCTAAATAAACTAAAAGGTCCCGACTAAAACCGGGACCTTCTTTATTAAGTTTATATTATTACACATTCTCGATCACCATGGCCGAAGCACCGCCACCGCCATTACAAATTCCCGCAGCACCGTACTTAGCATTATTATGCTTCAACACATTTATAAGTGTAACAACAATGCGCGCCCCGCTGGCGCCTAACGGATGACCCAACGAAACAGCCCCCCCATGTACGTTAACCTTTGCCGGATCAAGCTTCATTCGTTTGGTATTTTCTATTCCCACAACTGAGAACGCTTCATTCAGCTCCCAATAATCAATATCGGTCATTTTCAAACCAGCTTTTGCTACTGCTTTGGGAACTGCCAATGCAGGCGTAGTAGTAAACCATTCCGGCGCCTGCTCGGCATCGGCAAAAGAAACAATTTTAGCTATCGGCTTTAAACCAAGCTCGTCCGCTTTTTCCTTACTCATCAATACCAACGCAGCCGCACCATCATTCATGGTACTTGCATTGGCGGCCGTAACGGTGCCATCTTTTTGGAAAGCAGGCTTCAGCTCAGGTATTTTATCAAACTTTACATTAAACGGCTCTTCGTCTTTATAGAATTTTATAGGATCGCCTTTGCGTTGTGGAATTTCAACAGGCACCACCTCATTGGTAAACTTTCCATCGGCCCAGGCAGCCTGACTACGTTTGTAACTTTCAATGGCAAATGCATCCTGATCGTCACGACTAATTCCACATTCCCTGGCACACAGTTCTGCGGCGTTACCCATCGCTTGTCCATTGTACACATCGGTTAACCCATCTTTTGCCAAACCATCAATAAGTCCGGCATTGCCATATTTGTTGCCCCAACGCATACTATCTACATAAAATGGCACATTGCTCATGCTTTCCATTCCTCCGGCAATTACAATATCAGCATCACCCAGCGCAATGCTCTGCGCTGCCTGGGCAATGGCTTTCATACCACTGGCGCAAACTTTATTAACGGTAGTGCAATTCACCTCATCGGGCAGGCCGGCAAACTTCGCCGCCTGGCGGGCAGGCGCCTGTCCAAGGTTAGCTTGTATAACACAACCCATTAATACGTCCTGTACCTGATTGGGTTGCAATCCCGCTTTTTCGAGCGCCGCCTTTATGGCAATAGCGCCCAATTTAGTCGCGGTAAAGTCTTTTAAACTGCCGCCGAAGCTGCCCATGGGTGTCCGTACTGCAGAAATGATATACACTTCTTTCTTATTCATATAGTAAGTTCTGTTTAGTAAGATCAAGGTTCAAACAGAGCAAAGATATGGTTTTACTAACAATCGTTAGCAGCAATTAACGAATTCCCTTGTATTTAGTTCCTGCGTCCAGCCGAAGAGACCAGGGAAAGGCTGCCCAGGAGCATTGCATGGCTGGGCACGCTGAGATTTGAGCGCAAACGAAGGATAATTGTAACGCCTTTGGCATTAGCCCATTAGCAAAAGGCGATCGAAGCGAAGCCTGTGAAAACTTACAACTGAATAACTAATAAAAACCAGTCCCATCATGATTCTCACCTTCTAAACTCCTTGTCAACCTGTATTTCATGTATTACCTCTATCACCACTATCAACTCCATCACCTTTTCAACTCCTTGTCAACTTGTTAACTCATTAACTCTCCTTCCCAAACACCCTCCTCAACTCCACCTTCGCCTCTTCCAACGGTTTCTTTTCTTTAGTCGTTAAATGTTTTCCCGCTCGGTTGATATAAAAATTCAGCATCGACATGGCAGATTGAAACGGCGTTCCCTTTCTTCTTTTACTTTTTTCTGCAGAACGCTTTAACGAGCGGGCAATTTTCGCCGGGTCTTTTGATTTGAATACACCCGATTCAAGATCCAGTGCATCGCTGGTTTGCATTACATGCCGCGACCATTTCTTTTTTGGCGCTGCTTTCTTTTTTACAGATTTTTTCGTAGCTGTTGTGCGGGTAGTCCTTTTCCTGGCAGTGGCCAATTTCTTCTTTTTCTTTACTGCTGTTGCCATACAAACTTTTCCTAAACTGTTGCAACGGAGATACCAATAAAAAACCCCGGTTTTACCCGGGGCTCGTGATATTTTTTTCCCATGTACTTTAAACTATCTGGCCTACTTACCTTTCTCTCCTCGAGAGCGTCTCTGCCAGAATAAGGAAAAAATTATCGCTCGCAGTACTATTTAAAAATCCTGTGCCAGCACAATCACTGTTTTTACATTTTGAAAATCTGACAGTTGAGAAATCATGAACCCAAAACGGGCCGGCGTGTAGAAATATTTCTGCAATACGGCAACAGATTCAACAAAATAGCTGAGCCCCAACCAGCATTTGTAACTTTGCACTGAAAAATCGCCTGGATTAAATTACACAGGGTGGCACAGCTTTTTGAAATAATATCACAGCAAGTAAATAGTATTTGATTGGTATTCAACATTAGACTGATTTCATTCTTTCATTTAAAAACTTGTTTATGGAAACTAAGCCTACAGAAATGACAACCCTCACCGCTGTGTTAGAAAAATTAAGACATCAACATAACGATAATGAATTTACGCCTAAAGATGATGGTTTCATTACCACCAACAGCGATAAATTCTACAAACCCGAGGACCTCACCATTATCAAAACATATCGCTTTGAAGGCGTGAGCGACCCCGGCGATAATTCTATTGTTTACCTTATACAGGCAAACGACGGCATAATGGGTTATACGATGGACGCCTATGGCGCATATACTACCCATGATGAGGTTAACAACTATGATGAGCTCATTAAAAAAATACCTGTAGAGGAACGTGATGAACAGTTGATATTTGCAGACCAACACTGAAAACCCGTCCGATTATTTAATAACTTAAACATTGCTGTTATGGAAGAACTACAAACAAAAACAATAGAATTTCAGGCGGGCGGTAAAACCGTTCACTGCGAAATAAAAGAAAGAGACTTTGGCGATTTAATCGTTTTTGACGTATTCTCCAAAGACAATTATCTGTTCACCATAACGCAAAAGAGCGATGTGCTGTTCAATCATTACGAAATGAGCAACCAGGAAGACGTTATGGATCCCCGCCAGCTCAATGAGATCATCGAGCAGGTAAAGGAAAAAATTGCATCTGATCCTAATAACCCCTAAACCCTAACCCGTAGAAATTAACTTCACATTAAACAGAACTAACGGTAACAAATTGCATGTAACTTCATGCATTAATTCTTTATGTGCATGTTGCAAAAACTTTTTCTCAAAAACCTCATGTTCGTATGCTGCCTGTTTGCTACCCTGTTTATACAGGCGCAGGTAGAATATCCTTACCCCATTCAAAAATTTAACATTACCCTGGAAGGCAAACCGGTTCAAATAGCCTATATGGATGCCAAATCCGATTCGGCAAACAGCAAAACCGTAATGCTTTTTCATGGTAAGAACTTTAACGGCTATTACTGGAAAGATGTAATGGCCTTTTTAGTAAAAGCAGGTTTTCGGGTGATCGTACCCGATCAACCCGGTTGGGGCCGTAGCGATAAACCCGATCTGCATTATAGCTTTCATTTGCTTTCCTTTGCCATGAACAAATTGCTCGATTCGTTACACATAGGAAAAATATCTCTCATTGGCCACTCAATGGGTGGTATGCTTGCATCCCGCTTTGCCATGACTTACCCGGCCAAAGTTGAAAAGCTGGTGCTGGAAAACCCAATTGGGTTAGAAGATTATAAACGTTTTGTTCCTTACCAAACCACCGATCAGTTATATGAAAAGGAATTAAGCGCTTCATACGAATCGTACAAAAAATACCAGCAAAGCTATTATCCGCAATGGAAGCCCGAATATGAACAATATGTAGAGGCCCAGGCAGAAGCGCTTAAAAATCCGGAATTCCCCCGAATTGCCCGCATAAACGCCATCACCTATCAAATGATATATGAACAACCTGTTTGCTACGAGTGGGACCGCATTAACGCACCTACCCTGCTTGTGATTGGCACCGACGACCGAACTGTGGTTGGGAAAGCGCTGCTGAGTGATGATGATAAAAACAAATACGGTCAATACCCCGCACTGGCAAAGAAAACTCAAGAACAAATACCCAACGCCCTGTTAATGGAAATGCCGGGGATCGGGCATATACCGCATATACAGGATCCGGGGCAGTATAAGCAGATCATTTTGTCGTTTCTCAAGTAATCTTTCTTTCGTGAATGGTGAGTGATGAATGGTGTAGCCTCGCGGGTAATCAGATTTATTTACGACCCCAAATTCAAGCCGATTGCCGATTGCTCCCGATGGCTATCGGGACCGATTGCCGATTGCCGATGCCTACTAGAGAGTTAGAAATTAGTTTTGAGGCCCGAACATAGGGCGTTTCACGTTTGCCGTTTCACGTTTTACGATTAGCGAGGCTTAAAGTTTCGGAAACTATTGCCGATTCACGTTGGCATAACTTTTTTGAATCATTCAACATGAGCCTTGCCAAGTACAAACAAAAAAGATCGTTTACAAAAACGCCTGAGCCGGAAGGTAAAAAGAAAGCAGCTTCCGGCACACTGCGTTTTGTTGTTCAAAAACACGATGCATCCCGTTTGCATTATGATTTTCGCCTCGAAATGGAAGGCGTGCTGAAATCATGGGCCATTCCCAAAGGCCCTTCCCTGAACCCCGACGATAAACGGCTGGCTATGATGGTGGAAGACCACCCATTCGATTATAAAGACTTTGAAGGTATTATTCCCGAAGGCAACTATGGCGCCGGTACCGTTATTGTTTGGGACGAAGGCACCTACGAACCAATGGATTTTGAAGGCGATGCTAAAAAAGCAGAGAAACACCTGCTTGCCCAGTTACATAAAGGCGATGTTAAGATCACCTTACACGGACAAAAACTAAAGGGCTCCTTCGCCCTGGTACATATAAAAGGTAAGGAAGACAATGCCTGGCTGCTGATAAAAAAACGCGACAAATACGCCAGCACAACAGATGTTACTAAAAAAGCCAAATCTGTTCAATCGGGCATGAAGCTGGAACAGGTAGCCAAAGAAAGCACCAACGAATGGCAAAGCAATAGAAAAAGCAGCACAAAAAAAATAAGTACGAAAACAAAAACAGCTGCTAAGAAAACGCCCGCCAAAAAGAAAGCAGTTAAAAAAAAAGTCACAGCCGAAGTAGCAAACCTGTTAAAACAGGGTGAACGTAGTCGTATGCCCACTGGCATTATTCCCATGCTGGCCACGCTTACCGATGAACCGTTTGACGATAAAGACTGGCTTTATGAAATAAAATACGATGGCTATCGCGCTGTCGCTTACCTCGATGGCGATGAAGTTAACATCATGTCGCGCAAAAATCTTTCATTCAATAATAAGTTCTACGCCGTTGTTGAAGCATTGCAGGAATTAAATATGCAAGCCGTTTTCGATGGCGAAATAGTGGCCCTTAACGAAGAAGGCAAAAGCGAATTTCAGCTCTTGCAGCAATGGCAAAAAAGCGGTCAGGGTGAACTGATCTATTATGTATTTGACATTCTTTGGCTTAACGGTTACAACCTCATGAACCTGCCATTGCTTGAACGAAAAGCTATTTTAGAACAAATTCTGCCCCAACACCCAATGGTCCGTTACAGCGATCATGTTGTAGAAACCGGCACTCAATTTTTTGAAGCCGCCACGCAACAAGGGCTTGAGGGAATAATTGCCAAAGCTGCGGAAAGTCCGTACACCCCTACCATTCGCACCAAACAATGGTTGAAAATAAAAAGCAATCAACGCCAGGAAGTTGTGATTGGTGGCTTTACCGAAAGCCGTGGCAGCCGCACCCATTTTGGTGCACTGGTATTGGGCGTGTATGAAAAAAATAAACTGATGTATGTTGGCCATACAGGTTCCGGCTTTACCGAACAATCACTGGCAGCAATTTACAAAAAACTAAAATCCTTAATTACGCCAAAACCGCCATTCGATAAAAAGCCAAAAACCAATATGCCCTGTACCTGGGTAAAACCAGTATTGGTGTGTGAAGTAAAGTTTTCTGAATGGACAAATGACAACATCCTTCGCCAGCCCATATTTATGGGACTGCGGGAAGACAAAAACGCCAAAGACGTACATAAAGAAAATGCCGTTCATACCGAAACGGCGGTACAGGAAGGCGAAGAAGAAACACAACAACAAACCAATTCCACTGATATGAAAACAAAAACAGCAAAGAAGAAAACCGCGAAGCGGCCGGTGAAAAAAGTAAGCCCTAAGAAAGCTGCCAAACAAACAACAACGTCCAAATCATCTGAAGGCTTTTTAAACAACACCGACAAAGAGCAGGTGGTTATCATCAATAAAAAAGAACTGACCTTCACCAATCTCGATAAAATATACTGGCCAAAAGAAAAGATCACAAAGCGTAACCTGCTAAACTATTATCAACAAATAGCTCCTTTCATTTTACCTTATATGAAAGACAGGCCTCAATCGATGAACCGGCATCCCAATGGAATTAATAAACCCGGCTTTTATCAAAAAGACGTTACCGATAAAGTTGCCGACTGGATTGAAAAACACAATTATATCAGCGACTCGGATGGTGAGAAAAAACAATACCTGGTGTGTACCGATGAAGCTTCTCTCCTGTACATGGCCAACCTGGGTTGTATTGAAATGAATCCCTGGCACAGCACCACCAAAAAGCCTGAAAACCCAACCTGGTGTGTTATTGATCTCGATCCCGATGGCAACATTACATTTGAAAAAGTAATTGAAGCTGCCCAGGTTATAAAACAAATAACCGATGACCTTGAGATAGATACGTATTGCAAAACATCCGGTTCAACCGGTTTACATATTTACATTCCACTTGGTGCGGCGTATGATTATGACCAAAGCCGCCAGTTAGCAGAACTAATAGTAAACCTGGCCTATAATGAAATGCCATCATT
This sequence comes from Niastella sp. OAS944, assembly GCA_024809215.1. GTDB lineage: Bacteria > Bacteroidota > Bacteroidia > Chitinophagales > Chitinophagaceae > Niastella. The sequence continues at coordinate 791,814 of JANUBW010000002.1, forward strand.
TACAAGCCTCGAACGAAGCCCGGCCAAAAGAAAGAATAAAATATACCTCGATTACCTGCAGAACCGGAAAATACAAACCATTGCTGCGCCTTATTCGTTACGGCCAAAGCCGGGCGCAACAGCATCTGCTCCCTTACATTGGGATGAAGTAAAGAAGGGATTGCAGATCAGTGATTTCAGTATCGAAAATATGTATAACCGGGCCAAAGAAGTTGGCGATATATTTAAACCTGTATTGGGAAAAGGTATTAATTTGAAAAAGGTGCTTACAAAGATCGGCACGCTACAAAACAAATAGTTCTCACTTAAATAGACTTCTTCATTTTCTGTGGCATCGGCATTTTCTGCGGTTGTTTTAAAATACCTTTCACAACACTGTGCGAAGTATGCAGCCCACGTAACTGACTCTCTAACAAATACTGCAGGTCACCGGCAGGTACCTGCTCAATGGCTTTGCTGTAAATTATTTGTATAGCTTCTTCGCCCTGTTCGCTGCTCTTCAGCATATCGTAAATGTTTGGGCCCGAAAAAGAAATACCCATGTCTTTCCACTGATTGTACAAATCGCCAAAGGTGAGCTGGGGAATTGGCTTTTTTACTGCGGGATGGTTGTCGTGAAATTGCTCAAGAAACTGACGTAGTGCAAAACTGTTTTGCCGGCTTTGGTTAGCCAATAATGCAAAAGTTCCCCTTAATTCGAGGTTGAAGATAAAATTCAAAAAAGACGCTTCTTCGTAAGCCTTAGCCCGTTCGCGGTTAATTGTAGAAAGGTCATTTAAAATTTCCGCCATTTGTTGATATTCCATAAGCGTGAAGTTTGAAGTATATTGAAAAAATAATTCCTTATCTGTTAACAGGATTCATTTACATGGCACCTGACGGGCAACAATCGCTGTTTGGTTAACACGCATAGGATCACTACTAATTTACTGAAAATTTTCCCTACTTCACTTCACCTTCAATAGAAATATTCCAACTAATTATGAGGCCTTTCTGCGGCCGCCACTTTTTTCTTTTTTTCCAAGGCTGGCTTTCAATTGTTCCATAAGGTCTTTCGACCGGGAATGCACCACCCGCATAGTGGGCATCTGTATTTTTTTGCCTTTTGCTTTATCTTTTATCAGCTTTAGCAGGTCAGCTGAATAAGTATCCTTAAAATGAGAAATATCAAATTCGCCAGAGAGCTGATTAATAAGGGCTACAGCCATTTTTAATTCGGCCGGCTTGCTCTTGCTGGCTTTAATATCCAGTTCTGAAGTATCACGTATTTCTTCGCCAAAACGTATCTTATTAAGCACCAATACATCTTCATGCGGTTTTATAACCCCAATGCTTTCTTTATTGCGTAACACATAGGTTCCCAATCCCACTTTGCCCGTTTCTATTAACGCATCACGCAACAGGTTATACGCTTTTACACCACTTTTATCAGGCGCCAGGTAATACGGGTTTTCGTAATACATGGTATCTATCTCCGCTTCATCAACAAACTCCTGGATATTGATGAGCTTATTCTTCTCCGGTCTTACTTTTTCAAAATCCTCATCGGTGATAACCACATACTGGCCATCGAGGTTATAACCGCGCACAATGTTCTCATACGCAACCTCTTTGCCCGTTTTTTCATTAACACGTTTGAACTTAATATTGGAATGGTCTTTCTTATCCAACATATCGAGGTCAAGCTCACTGCCTTGCACGGCGCTGTATATTTTAATTGGAATATTTACCAATCCAAACCCGATCGCTCCGGTCCATATAGCTCGCATAACAGCAATTTTTATTAGTGCTTAAACTTTTATGCCAGAAATAATCCCCTTTTACATGAGTAGTTTCAAAATCAACTCCAATAAGGCCATTGTCATCAACGAAACGCTGCAAATGGGTATTTTTTTGCGCAGGTTTAAGGTTATGGGTTGGCCAAAGTATTGTAAAAATAACATTGATCACTTTATGATTTAAAATTAGCGCTAATGAGATATTTATGTTTGGCAGCGGATTATGACGGTACCCTGGCCACACACGGCAAAGTAGAACCAGCTGTTATTGAAGCATTACAACGATTAAAGGCTTCAACCCGCAAACTCATTTTGGTTACGGGCCGGGTACTGGATGAACTGAAAGCCGTTTTCCCCGGGTACGAACTATTCGATCTTATAGTTGCCGAGAACGGCGCATTGATCTACAATCCCGCAACAAAAGAAGAAAGATTGCTGGGCAACCTGCCGCCGGCCACTTTCATCAACAATTTACATCATCACCGCGTACAACCTTTATCCATTGGCAAAGTGATCGTTGCCACCTGGGAACCGCATCATACCGTTGTGCTGGAAAGCATTAAAGAGGCCGGACTGGAACTTCAGGTGATCTTCAACAAAGGCGCAGTTATGATTCTACCCGCGGGCATTAACAAAGCCAAGGGGTTGAAAGAAGCACTGAAAGACCTGAACATATCCATGCATAACGTAGTGGCTGTGGGCGATGCCGAAAACGATGGCGCTATGCTGCAAGCCGCCGAATGTGCGGTAGCGGTATCAAATGCATTACCAGCCGTTCAACACATGGCCGACTGGGTTACCGACCACCATCACGGAAAAGGCGTAATACAGCTTATAGACCGCTTACTTGAAGATGACCTGCAACACCTCAACAACCAGCTAATACGCCATTATTTGCCTTTAGGACGCCGTATATCCAATGAAGGCTATGGCATAAGTGCGTTTGGCCCTAACATTTTGCTTTCGGGATCAACAAAAAGCGGTAAAACCACTTTGACCACTTACATTCTTGAACAAATGATCGAAAAGCATTATCAGTTTTGTTTAATAGATCCTGAAGGTGATTATATCGATCTGCCCGGTGTGGTAAGAATTGGCGATAACACGCACCCGCCCGTGCCGGAAGAAGTTTTATCATTATTGCAAAACCCAATGCAAAGTATTATCGTTTGCATACTGGCCGTTCCGTTCGACGAGCGGCCACGGTTCTTCAATAGTTTACTATCGGCCCTTTCGCAAATGCGAAAAGAAACAGGCCACCCGCATTGGATCATTGCCGATGAAGCGCATCATATGTTACCGGCGCCTGCAGCCCCCTCCTTTTATGCCATACCCGATGACTTCAAGAATTTTATGTTCATCACCGTTTCAACCGAAGGCATGAATGAAGCCATCTTGAACAAGATCACTTTATTGATCTCAACAGGCGATGACGCCGCCAATGCCTTACAGCAGTTCAGCCGGTTCAGAAATATTCAGTTACACGCACACACCGTAACGCCATTGGAAAAAGGCCAGGCCTGGGTATGGGATATAGAAAACGGCGCTCAACCGGCGCTGATAAAAACCGGTACACCTGTGCATGTGCAGCAACGGCACAAAAAGAAGTATGCTGCCGGTGATATGGATTATAATAGTTTTTATTTCAGAGGGCCCAATGACAAGTTAAATCTGAAGGCTTACAACCTGATGATCTTTATTCAAATTGCTTCGGGCATCGATGATGAAACCTGGTTGTATCATTTAAAACGGAAAGACTATTCAAACTGGTTGCGAAATTCGGTGCACGATAAAGAATTGGCCGACCTGGTTGATGCGGTTGAAAATGATGAGAACCATTATGAAGGATCGCGACAAACGATATTGGAAATGATCAATGAACGGTACACCGGTTAATTAGCTAATGTGATAATTTGATAATGTGATAATGGAAATACAAGAGGCGCAGGAAAAAAACTTATATGACAACTGATCCCAAATAAACACTATCGCTCTGCCGGATGCGGTCATACGAAATAAAGGCGGCGTATAAATGGTAAGTGCCTGGCGTACCAGCTTTCAACGTTAACATATCGCGGCCGTTCTTTCTTAACTGTCCCATTACATCTGCCACGGCTGCTTTCATTTCATCATTATAGGCCAGCATCATGATCTGGTCGCCTTTATTTGCCTTTTCACTATCAAACGCAACATCCCAGGCAAACTGCACTACCGTGTTTTCCAGTTGAGTAGCCGTAATGCTTGCCGGTAAAGGCAAATCGCCGGAGCTGAGCTTTACCAATGCCGGGTTAATTTTCACCTCTCGGCAACTTCCTCAAACCCATTCTTCATGAGATACGATTTCGCGGCGATAAACCCTTCCGATTTCTGGCTGTATCCCTTCCAGCCTATTCGAACAAATTGGGTAATGGGTTGTAGCCAGCTTTGCGAAAGCGCCCATTTTTTCCGGTTTTTCATTTCGCCTTTGGTGGGTTCGCTTATTCGTGGGTCGGGCAGGGAGCGCATGTATGGAATTCCTTTCCAGGTGGCGCCCACTACCGTACCAACCTTGCCCTTGAAAGAGCCATTGATACCGTCATTGAACTTGGCCATAATAATTGGTTTTGATTAGAGTATAAATATAAAATATTTATCACATTATTCGCAAATAAAAAGGATATACCAGGGGCCTGGCCCGCACCTGACAGGGATTTTGTCCCTGCCAGGTCCCTGTGAGGTCCCTGTTATGTCCCTGTGAGGTCCTTGTTATGTCCCTGTGAGGTCCTTGTTATTTCAGAAAATATCTGCCGAAATTCAGCCTTTTGGCCCGGCGCTTTTTAGAGGCTTACATAATGGCAGAAAAAGGCAGTTTCTGCCACCTTGCCGCCGGGTTTTTAGGTGCCAAAAACCTTATTTTAACAGCTTGCCGCAAAAATTAAATTTCATCAATAATTAACCACCCGCTAAAACCGCTAAAAATCATAACAAGATGATTATCAATAGCCAACTTTAAACAAATTATAAATTCGGTCTGGCAGGCTCCGGGGATATTGCCGGTGTGTTTTTTTATCCTAATTTTGAATTGTACGCGTTCCGTGACACACTACTTACAACATCCCATAATACTACATGGAACCAACTCATTAAATTCTGTTTGTTGAACGTAGCACGTACACTACCCATTTAGTTCGGCTTGCAACCTGTTGATTCTTCTTTTTTGAAACATTAAAAAAGGTGGAGGATATTAGTATGTATTCTTATTCATTATTAGAGCCCGGCTGTTACTATTTGATACAGGAAAAAGAAGACGAACCTGTAACACTAATTAAAATTATGGTAGAAACCGATCAGTGTATGTATGTTACTCAGTATGAGGACATGCCAACGCTGTTGTGGAAAAAGAAAAACGATCCGATTTTTGACATTCTGGAGTTGTTGAGTGATGACAAAGTGAAAGAGTGGGATGCTGTATACAACGACAGCCAGGATGCCTATTATGAGGAAGAGGATGATGAGTAGCTGGTAACAACATTATAAGACGAAAGGTTTAAAGCAGTTGCTTTTTTTGAATATTAATAATATTTAAAAAGGTCACTCTTTAAACCTTTTGCTTTTAACTTTTTCCTGATACTTTCCCGGCGTTTAAACCCTTTACTTTCTAACCTTAATTTCGTAAGTTTGCTTTACCCGCTTTCCATATTGATTCACAAGCATTTTTGGTATTCAATTTGGTAAAAGGGATGGTAATCGCCTGATATCACTCCATGCATAGTTTTACCGTGCTATCAGGTAAAATCATTACCAATCAATTTCAGAAAGTGATAATACTTGCCATACGAAAAAAAGGGTTGATCTTCCGTTTCAAATTACGAGCGTTATGAACCAAGCCCAGGACAAATATGGCCATACCCGAAAAGTGCTGCTGGTTTTGTTAAGCATACTGGCGGTAATTCCCTTGGCCCCATTGATCAATCGCTACATTCCGCCATTAGTACTTGGCAACTGGAACCTCGATCTTACGGTTTCCATTATACTTGCTGCTGCACTAACTTTTCTCACCCTCAGGCTGTTCCGCTTTTTGCTGTTACCAGCTGTTGGTTTATTGATATTGGTACTCATTTATAATCAACTTACCAATGGCTATGGCTTTGGCAACATGCTTAGGGATTACAAAAGCATGGTGCAAAACAACTGGGGTAAAAAAGAACAAAAGGAAATTGACCTGGTGCTGCGTCCTACCTTTTTCGACGGTCCGCTTACCAAAACGGTAAAAGCACTGCAATCGAAAGTACGTCCTACCGATTCTGTGGTGCGCAACTATTCGGTAAAGTACTCACTGGAGTCGTTTGATGAATATTATCCCAAATATGGTTCACAGGTAAGATTGTTATCACTGTTCAGGCATATTAACAGCAACTTTAAGTATGTATCTGATTCAGAAAGGGATGAATACTTTGCCACCGCCAATGAAACCATTCAGAACGGGCTTGGCGGCGATTGTGACGATCATACCATTTTAATGGTTACCTGCATGAAGGCCATAGGCGCTCATTGCCGCATGATCTTAACCGACGGGCACTTGTACCCCGAGTTATTATGTGGCGATGAAAAACAGTTTGAAATGATGCAACAGGCCGTTATTCATCTTTTTGGTAACGAGGCCATCGACAATATGTACTACCACGAACAAAATGGTCAATACTGGATCAACTTAGATTACACCGCCCGTTATCCCGGCGGCCCGTATGTGAGTGAAACGGCTTATGCGATCATTAATCTGTAATGTGAAAGGAATAAACCCTATAGATTGGGGAAGCTATATGTTACAATTTTTTGGAATCGTGAAACGGCAAACGTGAAACGTGAAATCCTATACTTGTGACTATAACTATTTGCTGTTTGCTATTACCTTGCATGCTGCAAAAAAACCTTTATCAACTCTATCAACATCTCAACTATTACTTAACCTGCCGCATAGAAAGCACGTTAACGCGTTAACTCATCAACTAAACTAGATCTTCACATAATCCGGAGTATTCATCCCAAACTGACTCTCTCTGCGCTCAATAGTTTGCTGTGTGGTTTTGCCCCCGATCAAATACCCGCCAATGGCCACAGGAAGCGCAACCAGCGACGATAAATGATACATAAGCAAATTATCGGTAGCAGAAGATTTACCAGGCAGTAAATAATCGAAGATATAAATAACGGCATTGGCGCCATAAATGAACAATAGCGCAGCGTAAATTAACAGCAGGCCTTTTACGTAAGCCGATAATTTGATGCTTTGTAATTTCATAATGATCTCCCAAATGATCACCGCGGTTACTATAAGTAAACCCACCCCCAGCACATACTCCAGCACATTCAACGTAAAACCTCTTATAATACAATTTACCAGGGAAGCCGCCAGCAACGCCGGCGCCATTAGTTTGGTGAATTTACGCACCGCCCCCGATGTAGTTGAAAAATATATTGCAGATAGTATCAGCGGAATATCGAGCAGTTTAAAGACCACCGTGCACAATTCAATTGTATCAACGGCCAACGGCATAAGTGTTAACAGGTTTACCATTGCAGCTGTAAGCCAGTATAAGGCAAACAACCTGTAAGGAAGCGCGGCCCAAAGCTTTTTCCCTATTACAACAAGCACTGGAACAAAATGCAATCCCACAGCCAAAATAGCCACAATCTGGTATATACTACTTTTCAAGATGATCAGAATTACGCTCTAAAATCGTGAATATTCCAATAAATATTGCATCTGGCGCTATTTTCAGTAATTGTACTTTTGCCACATTCTGCATAAAATACTGTCCCGAAAACTGCAGCAAAACAACCGTTTGCATAACAGGAATTGAGGAAAGTGAATCAAATGGGCACTATTGCACTTCTATTATCGTTTTAGCAGCAATATCGTGTGAACAACCATGTTATATCTGTACCACGTAACCGATATTTTTACTTAGTGAGTAGCACATACACGTATGTAGAATTACATCATCAAAGCCAGATCCTATTTTATTCACATCTTTTTACCCGTATTTAAACTGTGTAGCTGTTACAAGTAAATCTGCTTGCAGGCTCTGTGGTCAACCACCGAAGCCGGAAGTCCATATTACTTAGGAGTTATGGGGCTTCCCATGGGCAACTTTCGTAGTTCTACTATGCCACTAACTGGTTATTTACTTTTTCAAAATATTGATTATACTATATCCAACGTAATAACTGAAGGTTTTAAATCGGGCATATTTGCTCTATGAAATCAAAGGTTTAACATATATTTTTGATTCAGTAAGTTTTTAGAGGTTTTAAAATCCAAGTATCCAGAACGACCAATATCCAATATCAAGTGACAAGACCTGGTTCCAAATTAAACGTAATTATTACGTTGTAGATCGTATCCTGATATCCTAAAAAACCGTTCAAGTTTTTAATGTCCAATTCCTGATTTGAAAACCGTCCGATTGAAAGTCCAATTGAATCCCTGAAAAACCCAGTCGATATCCTGAAAACCCGTCCACTAAAGTGATTTACCTTTGAAATAAAATCCAATTCCGTTGAAGAAGTCTCAAATTTGGTAAGGTTCGACTGAAAATATTTAGGTCCCGCTTTTTGCGGGACTTTTTTATTTTTATCCGGTACAGCAGTTCAACCAAAGTATTAATTAATTGTTGCCTCGTATATGAAACCGTTAAAAACACTATTCGCATTTTTACTTACCAGCTTTTTTTCTTCCAGGGCAGGCGCCCAACAGCTTTCGCCTGCAGATTTTGAAAAAGGTATGGTAACTGCAAACAATCAGTTGCTCGATGTGCGTACAGCCGATGAATATAAGGCCGGCCATATTGCCAATTCTTTACAGGCCGACTGGAACAACCGGGAACAATTCAAAGCCCGTGTATTACACCTCGATGCAAAGAAACCCGTATATGTTTATTGCGCTGCGGGGTCGCGAAGCAAGTCGGCCGCCCAATGGTTGCGTTCGAATGGCTATTCGCAGGTATACGAACTTACCGGCGGATTTATAAAATGGAAGGAAGAAGGCAAAGCAGTTGAAGGTATGCCCAACATACCACCGGTTTCAAGCGAAACATTCAAAGCCGAAGTTTCGGGTACAGGTTCTGTTCTGGTTGACATTGGCGCACCCTGGTGTCCACCCTGCCGTAAAATGGATGTTGTACTGGAATCATTACAGCAACGTATGACAGGCAAATACAAACTCCTGAAAATTGATGCAGGTATTAATACCAAACTTATGACGGAGCTTAATGCCACCGAACTGCCTACCTTCATTTTATTTAAGCAGGGTAAGGAAGTATGGCGCAAAGCCGGTATAGTTGAACTTACAGAACTGGAGAAGCAGATAAAATAAATCTCAAATCACAAGTTCCAAGAGGCAAAAACAAATCTGAAATCACAAGTTCCAAGTTCCAAGTTCCAAAAAATTACCAAATACCAAAATCCAAAGAAGACATTTGTTGGGAGGTATTGGAATTTGTATTCATTTGAAATTTGGAATTTATTTGAAGCTTGAGATTTGGCATTTGGAATTTGCCTTTGGCATTTGAGATTTGGCATTTGGAATTTGCCTTTGGCATTGAGATTTGGTATTTGGAATTTATTTGGAGCTTGAGATTTGAGATTTGGAATTTTCCTTTGGAATTTCTTTGGTTCTTGTATCTTGGAGTTTGGAATTTCTTCTTCCAGATGCTAACCCAAAATAACACTCACCAATGATCATCCGCTTAATACTATTATCCCTTTTTATCGGTTGCGCCTTTCCCTCTTCTGCCCAAACCATTGAAACCTTAACAAGCGGGCAGGCCATATCAATAAGAGGGCTTTGCCCCGTAAACGATGAGGTTATTTGGGTAAGCGGTAGCAAGGGCACTGTTGGTAAGTCATTAGACGGCGGTAAAACGTGGCAATGGATGGCGGTAAAAGGCTTCGAGAAAACAGACTTTCGCGATATAGAGGCTTTTAATGCACAAACAGCCATCATTATGGGTATTGCCGAACCGGCGTATATACTTAAGACCACAGATGGTGGTGAGAACTGGAAGGTAGTATTTACCGATTCAACTAAGGGCATGTTCCTCGATGCCATGGATTTTTATGATAACAAACATGGCGTTGTGGTTGGCGACCCCATTGAAAACAAATTCTATATAGCCAAAACCAACGATGGTGGAAATACCTGGCGAAAAACGCCTGCAGTTATGCAATCAAATGCCACCAGCGGTGAAGGTTGTTTTGCCAGCAGCGGCTCTAACATACATTATTTTCGTAATAAGGATTTTCTGTTTGTAAGCGGCGGCACAGTTAGCCGGCTGCACGATGATGCCGGCGGACGCCCCCTTCCCATTATTCAGGGTAAAGAAAGCACGGGCGCTAATTCCATTGCCGTTCGCAGCGATGGCCCCCGTGTTACCAATTCGTTTATTATTGTTGGTGGCGATTTTACAAACGACAAAGACACCACCCTTAATTGCGTGCTTACCAATGATGGCGGACATACCTGGCAGCACCCCACCACCCCACCCCATGGCTATCGTAGTTCAGTTACCTATATCTCAAATAAAAAACTGTTGTGCTGTGGCACTTCGGGCATTGACCTATCAACCGATAGCGGCCTCACCTGGCGCCTTATAAGCACTACCGGTTTTCATGTTTGCCGGAAAGCTAAGAATGGCAAAGTTGTGTTTCTTGCCGGCGGAAATGGTAAGATAGCCAAGCTTGTTCTTTAACTTGTTAACTCATCAACTACTTCTTAAACATAAAATACACTGCCCCTAACAGCAACGCAAAACTTACAAGGTACTTCCAATGAAAAGGCTCATTTAAATAAAACACAGCAAAGAGGGTAAACACAACCAATGTTATTACTTCCTGCGTCATTTTTAACTGAAAACCGTTGAAACCGTTAGTAAAGCCCCAACGGTTGGCGGGTACCATAAGACAATATTCAAAAAAAGCAATTCCCCAACTCACCAGTATGGCTTTCCACATAGGAACGTTCTGTTGTTTTAAGTGGCCATACCAGGCAATTGTCATAAAGATATTGGAGCAAATAAGAAGTAAAATAGTTCGCATGCCCCAAAAATAAAGATCATTACGAGAATGTTTTAACTATAATATTTCATTAATTTGGATTAAAATTTTTTACGTATGATCTCGAGCAAAATTGAAGAGGCATTAAACCGACAAATAGACCTGGAAGGATTTTCTTCCATGTACTACCTGGCTATGGGCTCCTGGGCAGAAGTAAATGGATATAAAGGCGTGGCGCAGTTCCTGTATCACCACTCCGATGAAGAAAGGATGCATATGTTGAAATTGTTCCGTTATATTAACGACCGTGGTGGCCGTGCAATTGTTCCTCCTTTTGCCGCTCCGCAAAAAGACTTTAAAAATATTCGCGAGATATTCGATATCGTTCACTCACATGAAGTAAAGGTTTCAAACGAGATCAATGCACTGGTTGAACTTTGCATTCAGGAAAAAGATTATACTACGCATAACTTTTTGCAGTGGTATGTTACCGAACAAATAGAAGAGGAAAGCCTTGCACGTGATGTCATTGACAAACTGAACCTGATTGGTGAAGATAAAGGTGGTATGTACCTGTTCGATCGCGACCTGGCTACGCTAACCGGCCAACAGGGCGGAGGAAAAGGACATGGCGGTCATGGTCATTAATTCAAAATGAACTATATATAACAAAGGGCTGACGATACTGTCAGCCCTTTTAATTTTCAACCATTGCTTCAAAAATATAATTTCTGAAAATGGGAACCTTACAGTAGTTTACGATTCATGGCTATTATTGGAGAGTTACTGAAGGTGCAGCAAAATTAAACCTTGTAACCTTAAACGGGTGTGCTAATTGATATTCGTGCAGTTTTTGACTAAAAGCGTGCACTTTTGGGTAGAATTCGTGCAGCCCGACCTTTAAGAACAGGAATGAAATACCCGTTTTATCAGATCTTAAATTTTTTAATCAAATCACTAATCAATGCCCGCTCTGAGGTGGAGAAGCTATCAATTCCTTCATGCAACTCCCGGAGTAATAGCATATGCTCCTTCTTATTGCCGTTCTTTTCTAATAGAAATCTTCTTATTTCATTAAATGCAGTATGCCATTTTTTTAAATTACTTAATGTATGTATCAAGGTCATGGATGACAGCCAGTGAGCAGGGTTTAATGACACCGCCTTTTCTAAATAACCTTCTGCATTTTTAAATTCTCCGCATTCATACAAAACACTTCCCAGCAAAAAGAAGATCACGAATTTATCGGGATATTTTTCCGCCAATGGATAAAGCACATCAAATGCTTCCATGAACTTTTCGCCTTCCTTCAGTAAAAAGAAAAGATCAATAATGCGCTCATCCTCAGGTGATAGTTGGTCACTATTTGGCATTTTCCAATATAGCAAAAATCCCGTCGCGGCTAAGCCACGACGGGATTAATATTATAAAGCTATCCGTAATTCTTAATTCAAACCTCTGAAGTCAACCGGAACAAGCTTGCTCACACCAGGCTCTTGCATGGTAACCCCGTAAATAACATCCACGGCGCTCATGGTTTGCTTGTTGTGTGTTACAATAATGAACTGGCTCTCCTGGCTGAACTTGCGGATCATTTGCGTGAACTTACCTACGTTGGCATCATCGAGCGGCGCATCCACCTCATCGAGGATACAGAACGGCGCCGGCTTAATGAGGTAGATCGCAAACAACAACGCGGTTGCTGTTAAGGTCTTTTCTCCCCCACTCAGCTGGGTGATCGACGATGGACGTTTACCCTTAGGTTTGGCCACAATGTCAATGCTGGTCTCTGCCAGGTTCTCAGGGTTTTCAAGGATCATGTCGGCCGAATCGTCTTCGGTAAACAATGCCTTGAACACCTTTTGGAAGTTCTCACGCACTTTGTTGAAGGTATCGAGGAACTGCTGGTTGGCAGTGGCTTCTACCTCCTGTATGGTTTGTAATAAACTGTCTTTGGCGGTAACGAGGTCGTTCTTTTGCTCAAGAATGAACTCATAACGTTTCTTCATTTCCTGGAACGCTTCAATGGCCGTTGGGTTTACTTCACCCAGGTTCTCGAGGCGTTTCTTCATACGATCGCCTTTCTCCTGCAACTCCTCAACAGGTACTTCACCTGTACGGGGCTGATCGAGAATATCATCGAGGTTGATCTTGAACTCAACACTCAAACGCTCTTTCATACCAGCCAGTTGCAGTTTCAGTTCGTTCAGTTTGTCTTTTATTTCATTCAACAAATGATCGGTCTGCTCTCTTTCTTTCGACTTATGACGCAGCTCGCTTTCTTTTTCACTCAGCGCGTTACGCATATTGTAGAATGCCTGGTCGGCCTCGTTCAACTTCTTCTCTTCTTCTTCTTTACGGCGCATCATATCAAGCAATCCATTCTCGGCACTGCTCAGTAGTTCTTCGCTTTCCGTAATGCTTTCCAATGTTTGCTTTAACTGCGAACTATTGCTTTCAACCTGGTTACGAAGTTCTATCAGCTGTTTGCCCTTGTAATCCAACTCCTGTTTCATTGAGTTGATCTTACTTGTTTGGCGGGTTAACTGAAGATTATATTCGTTAAATACGTTTTGTGCGTTGTTGTATTCGCTTTCGGCACTTTTGTATTCACCTTCTACAGCAGCCAGTTGCTCTTTTAGTTCGTTCAACTGATTCACCAGCTCCATCCACTGCTGGCGGGTGCCGCTGATAGATGAAGTAGTTTCTTCCAGGTTCATTTGCAGTTCTTCCAAACGGTTTTGAGAAGAACTTTGTAAACCATGCAGGTTCTCCATTTTGTTCTCCAGTGAGAACACCTGGTTGGTGAGGGTATTGATGTCGGCCTGCGCTTGTTTAATGGCAGTATCTTTCAATTGCTCATTATAGCCGATCACCTCGTTGTGTTTTTGCTGAATGCCATCTTTCAGGCCCTGTACTACTTCTTCCAGACCGATGATCTCTTCATACAATTTCTCGAGGTTCTTGGCGCGACCGATCTTTTTACCTTCAAATAAACCTACGCTACCACCAGTTAATGAGAACTTACCTTTTACATATTTACCGGTTTTCTCCAATACCACCGAACCATTGCTGGTAGCCAGGGCATCGTCGCTTTCGGCAATATATACATTACCCAGCAGGTATTCGGCCAGGTGGTGGTACTGTGCATCTACCTCAATTACATCCATTGCAGCAATGGTGTTGGCAGGCGCATGACCATTCTCATCGGCTTTGCGATCGTTCAGTTTATCTAACAGGAAGAAATTCGCTTTACCCTTCTTGTTATTATCGAGCAGGTGTACGGCTTGTAACCCTTCCTGCAGGTTATTAACTACATAGTAGTTCAGGTAAGGCTCCAGCACATTCTCAACAGCTGCGCGGAACTCTTCCTTTACATAAATAATATCCGATAAGATAGGCGCAGTATGGTTCCAGCCCGGGTTGTTGTGCAGGAACTTCACACTCTCGGGATAGCCTTCCATTGAGTCGATCAAACTTTTCAGCAGGTCGTGCTCATTCTTTTTGGCATCCAGTTTTCTGCCCTCTTCGGCCAACTGCTGGCGTAAGCCTTCCAGTTCGCGTTGTGATATTAAGATCTGTTCTTTTGTTCTTTCCTGATGTTCCTGCAATTGTACCAGGTCTCTTTGTCTTTTTTCCAGGTCCTGCTCCTTCACCATCTTTTCCTCTTCCAGCTGTTTCATTTGGCTGTAGCGGGCTTCGCGTTCTTCTTCTATCTGGTTAATGGCTTTTTGCACGTTTTGGATAGAAGTATCGGCAACGGCCACTTTCTTTTCTGCTTCAAACTGGTTGCGTTGCAGGCTCAGGTTCTCGGCACGCAGGCGATCAACATTACCACGCATTTCATCAAACACCGAACGTTTGGTTTCAACGGCTTCTTTATGCTCTTCCACCATTTGCTCCAAACCTTCGAGTTTGCCCTGCTCCTGTTCTACCTGTGTGCGGGTATGCTCAATACTATCTTCAATCGACTTCAGCGTTCCTTCACTTTTGTTCAGGAATTCAGTTAAACTGGTTTCCTTTTCTTTCAGGAAGTTAAGGCGTTGCGAAGCCAGGTTCTTTTCATTTTCTTTTGTACGCAGGGTTTGCAACAGGTCGTTAAACTCGTGTTGCATACTTTGCAGGGCGCGTTCTTTTTCAATGAACCCTACTTTTTCCTGCTCAATGATGGCTTCGCCGTTGGCCACCTCTGCATCGAGACGGATCTTTTTATCGGTCTCAACTTCAGACTGGCTGGTAAGCTCGCGGTACGTAAGGTTAAAGCCTTCGAGGGCCGCTTTGGCCAGCTCTATGCTCAGCTCACGGTACTCTTTCTTTATTTCGTAGTATTTCTCTGCTTTTTTAGCCTGGTTCTCAAGCGTTTTTAACTGGTTGTTTATTTCAAACAACAAGTCCTCGATACGGGCAAGGTCCTGCTCGGTAGCATCGAGTTTTTGCTTGGCTTCCTTTTTACGGGTTTTATAGATGGTTATACCGGCTGCCTGTTCCAACATGCGGCGGCGGCTGTTCTCTTTGTCTTTAATGATCTCGTCAACCATCCCCAGCTCAATGATGGCGTAGCTGTCGGTGCTCACCCCGGTATCCATGAACAGGTTCTGGATGTCGCGCAAACGGCATTGAACATCGTTCAGGCGATATTCACTTTCCCCGCTTTTGTAGAATTTACGGGTTACGGTGATGGTGCTGAACTCGGTGGGTAACAGGTTGCGGGTGTTTTCGAAAGTAAGGCTTACTTCGGCCAGGCCGCTCGCAGAACGGGTTTTTGAACCGTTGAAAACCAGGCTCTCGAGGTTTTCACTGCGGAGGTGGCTGATCTTTTGCTCTCCGATCACCCAGCGGATGCTGTCGATAATATTACTCTTTCCACATCCGTTGGGACCAATAACGCCAGTTATACCCTCATCGAAATGAAGAACAGTTTTATCGGCAAAACTCTTGAACCCTTTGATTTCTAAGCTTTTTAAGCGCACTTGATCTATTTTATTTTAGAAGACGACAAAAGTAACAAATAGCGATACAAAATAGTGCCGCTTCTACTAATCAACCTCAAAAGTTGTGCACTTTTGTGGGATAAGTACTGTTAACTGGTGTTTATAAATGTTAATATCTTGTGAGTAACCCCGCGAAAATGGGGTGATTTATTCAATAAACAAGCGGGTTGCAGATATATATTATTAATGTGAATTAAATTGAGTACCAATTTGGTGGAATTAGTGACCTTTCGGCCCATTTATGCACAATTTCTCCATTGTTACCTCGCCATTCTGCCTTAACTTTCTGAAAGCTGAACACTACATTACAATCAATAACCAATCCCATTTACTATGATCACCAGAAACTGGACAGGTGTTATTAAACCTGAGCGTGCTGATGATTACCTCGCTCACCTGCAAAACGACACCTTAAAAAAATTATCTGCTATCAAAGGATTTGTGAATGCGTCGATCTTTAAACGGGTAGTTACCGATGGCGTTGAGTTTTTGGTAGTTACCTATTGGGATACCATGGATGCCATTAAACAGTTTGCCGGCGAATCGGCAGATATTGCCGTAGTGCCCCAGGTTGCCCAGGAGATGATGGTCAGGTATGACCCGGTTGTGAGGCATTATGAGGAAGTGATAAATTTAGTACCTGCGGAGAGTTAAGTTCTTAGTTCACAGGCGGCCTAGTTGTTCAGTTATTCAGTTTTTGAGTTGCTGACTAAATGCAGGCCAACTGGCGGTGCAGGCGTGCATTCACAATTGACCATTCACCATTGACCTCTTTAACACTATATTATACCCTTACAACACAACCAATATAGGTACGTTATAGTCTAACCAATAGACAATTATATATTACACATGCATCAGCAAAAAAACACCGTACCCCTTAAACAAATAGTATTTCTACTGTTAATAACAGCAGCTGGTACTGTTGTGCGTGCCCAACAGGTGGATAGTATTTTCTTTCACCTGTACACCGACAGTCTTAAAAAAGGCACCCATAATTATATTAATGTGGATGGCAAAATGTCGAACGGGCGCTGGCAGCCATTGACCAATAAGGAAATAGACTTTACCTCCTCCTATGGTAAATTCGAAGGCAACAGCCTCATCATTGATACCGCCTTTAAAGGTGAAAAGGTGACCGTAAAGGCAGTTTTGAAAAACAATACGGCCATTTGGAAGGAGGCTACCATTTATATTAAGAAAGTGGAGATCGTGGAGCGGCTGCGAACGGTAGATGAGATATTGAACACACCTTCGAACTCATCGCGAAAAAGCAGACGGGGCCTGGTGTCGGGCCTGTAATATAAAAAAGCAACCCCGACGTTACCGCCGGGGTTCTTTATATCGCTTCTTCTTATAATAATTACCAATTAACTTATTTGGCGGCAGCCAGTTCAGAACGCATTTTTTTAGCGTCTTCGAGGAACTTAGCCAAACCGATATCGGTCAATGGGTGTTTCAACAGACCCAGAATTGGTTCCAGTGGTGAAGTAATTACATCGGAACCAGCTTCAGCGCATTTTACAATGTGTAAAGGATTGCGGATAGAAGCAGACAGGATCTCAGTTTTATAACCCTGAATAGCATAGATCTGAGCGATCTGTTTGATGAGCTCAAGACCATCCCAGTTGCTATCGTCGATACGGCCAATGAATGGAGAAACATATGCAGCACCAGCTTTAGCGGCCAAAATTGCCTGACCTGCAGAGAACACCAGCGTACAGTTTGTTTTAATGCCGTTGTCGGTAAACCATTTCAATGCTTTCACACCATCTTTGATCATAGGCACTTTTACCACAATGTTTGGGTGAATAGCTGCCAGCTTTTTGCCCTCTTCAACGATCTCATCGAAAGTAGTACCTAATACTTCAGCGCTAACATCGCCATCAACCAGTTCACAAATAGTGTGGTAGTGTTTGGCAATAGCGTCTTCACCTTTGATGCCTTCTTTGGCCATAAGTGAAGGGTTGGTAGTAACACCGTCTAAGATACCAAGGTCGTGAGCTTCTTTAATTTGGGCAAGATTCGCTGTATCAATAAAAAACTTCATGATTATTTTAGATTTAAAATTGCAAGAATGCTTAAGGGATATTGTTTTTTTATAAAATGAACATTGCAAATCTACGAATTTGCGTTGTTTTAAACTTAAATGATAATGTAATGATTGTGTGAGCTTGTACTTTTCAGGGAAGAAATATCTTCTAGAGCATGCAGTTTGTTAGGAGCCATGTAGATATAAGAAACAGAAAGCTCCAAAAAAAGAAAAAAAGGCAGGCGATTTACATCGCACCGCTACAACCACCTACCCTTGCTGCCTTCCGGCCCTGGGGGGGTTCAGCGGGAGCTGGTCGTGTAAGACCTGCCGGGTGCAAATGTAGGAAAATATTGAATATCACAAATAGAATATTAAAACTCAATAGGAAACTTTTTCAATTGGCAAGGAAAACAATTGGCAATTGGCAATTGGCGAGGGATTCTGAATTTCGAACAGTATAATTATTTGCAATTTCCCGTATTGCTTATTGCCTATTGCTAATTGTCTATTGCTCATTGCCCATTGCTTATTGCCTACTGACCAATTCCTTTTCTACCAGTAAGTGAACTTATGTGTGTAACGCCTACCAGTTCATCGGCACGGCCGGCCAGTGCTTTGTAATACACAAGTATCATGTAATCGTTCTCGGTATCCCAAAAGTTGCCTTCGGTGCTTTCGTAAGAAGCGGCCCGTTTGGCATCGCCCTGATCAATGGTCACATAATTATAGTTATAGTAACCCTGTTTTAAGAAAAGCGTTCTTTCATACACCCGGGTATCATTGTTGAAAACCATTTTGGCGCTGTCGTTAAGATTATAATCATTAAGGCGCCCAATTAAAAACAGGTCTTTATTGGCAAAAGGCACATTGTCGGGTGGTATATAAGTAAAGTGAACCGTTGCATAATCGGTTTGCCAGTATGGGTTGATGCTTTCAGTGGTTTCAATGGTATTCATTCCATTAATATCGCGGTAATAAACAAAGCGCTGCTGACTGCGATCAATATCGGGTTTTACAAAGATCTCGGTTGAGTTTCTATTATAATTAACCTTTGCTACGCGGTCGCTCTGCAATCTGAAGCTACGCAAGTCGAGCCAGCGCCACTCTTTTCCACCCGGCATAACGATCTGCTCTTCGGTATTGAAGTCGAGCTTTTTACCTGAGAAAAATGTAGGCCGAACGTTTATAAGTGCGTTATCCCAGCGGTTGTTTTGCAGTATCACTACTTTTATCTGTTGCAGATGGTTCATAACCTGTAAGCGGTCGCTTAGTAAAACCTGGAAAGGTATTTTTTGCCAGGTACGAAAGATCTCGCCATTGAATGGTTGTTGTATTTGGGCGGTTATGGTGGCCTGGTTTTCCACTACCAAAAAGCGTTTGGTAAATGCCACCTTTGAAGTATCGCCATTCAAAAATACTTTTAAGATATAATTGCCCGAGCGTGAAGGTGCGCAGTTATTATCTGGCACTACCGCCGAGTAGTGGGTGTAACGGGTAAACGCAACGGAAGAAATACGATAGGTATTTATACGCTGGTAAGAAAAGCCCTTTATAAAATCAAAGCTGCTTAACAATGCAGGCGTCCAGTCGGCATTACACAACTGGAATGTATAGGAGTAATTTTTAACATTACCATCGAGGTCGTCAAAATGCAGCTCCAGCCTTTCTGAGCCACCCAGGTTCAGTACAGGATAGCCTATCTGATTACCCGAGGGGAATAACTGAGCTGTTTTGATATTGGGATAATAGGTGGCTTCGATCAGTTGCCCTTTACCTGCCAGTGAACATGCCAGGAAGGTGGTTAATAGTATGAGAATATTTTTCATGATATGCTTTAAAATTCCAAATCTCAAATCACAAGATCCAAAGAAAAGAACCAAATCACAAATCTCAAGATCCCAAAGGCTCCAAACCCAAATTACAAGAACCAAAGAAAAACACCAAATATAAGGCCGGGTGGTTATCCGCTGCGGGATTTGGGATTAAATTGACATTTGAATTTTGCGATTTGGAATTTATTTGGTTCTTGGCGCTTGGGATTTGGGTTTTATTTTTTTGGGTCTTGGAGCTTGTAATTTGGAATTTCTTTAGGGTCCTGAAGCTTGCGATTTGGAATTTATTTGGAGCTTGTAATTTGTGATTTGAGATTTAATAGCGTTATTTGGGTGAACTAAAAATAGTGCCGGTTTGAATATTGCCGCCTTTATAGCACGCAGAATTGCGTTCAATCAGCAAAAATCGTTTTCCCGTTTTGTTATCAGGTTATCCATTGGAGCAACTGTTATCAGCGTAATGGTAATGATACTTACGTTAACCTTTGCCAGCGGGTTTCAAAAAACGATCAGTGAAAAGGTTTTTAGTTTCTGGGGACATATCCGTATTCAAAGTTATTATAGTGCCCGTGTGGCCATTGCTGAAGAGGTGCCCATCCATCGCAGCGATTCGGTTACCAATTTGAAGAAATTATACCCGGCCATAAAAACGGTACAGGCCTTTGCCACCAAGAACGCCATTCTAAAAACAGCTGAAACCATAGAAGGCGTAATGTTTAAAGGAGTTGAACAGGATTATGATTTCAGCAACCTGAATAAATTTAAGGTAGATGGCCGCTGGATAAAATATACCGATAGCGGTTACAGTAATGAGATCATGCTATCGGCCTATACCGCCAACCTGTTAAAGTTAAAAACAAACGATCAGCTGCTGATCTATTTTATTCAACCAGGCGCCGCCCCCCGCCCCCGCAAGCTTACCGTAGCCGGTATTTTTAAAACGGGTATTGAAGATTATGACAAGCTGATAGCCATTGGCGACCTGAAGCTGATTCAACGTTTAAACGACTGGACTCCCGATCAGATCGGCGGGTATGAAATATTCCTGCACGATTATAACCGAATGGATAAGGTAAGCGATGAGATTGTGCCCGACATACCCATCGGTTTACAAAGCAATACCATCAAGTATATTTACCCCAGTATATTCGACTGGCTGGCGCTGCAAAACAAAACCATCTTTATTGTGCTGGCCATTATGACCGGTATAGCTATCCTGAATTTAATTACCTGTTTATTGATATTGGTGCTGGAGCGTACGCGCATGATTGGTATGTTGAAAGCGCTGGGTGCGCGTAACCGTACAGTGCGGGGCGTTTTTCTTTATCATGGCGCTATTATCACCTTCTTTGGTTTACTGTTGGGAAATATATGCGCCCTGTTAATTGCCTGGCTGCAAAAACAAACCGGCTTTATTAAATTACCCGAAGACGCTTACTATATTTCTGAAGCCGCCGTTGATATCATTTGGTGGCAAATAGCAGCAGTAAACATAGTTACATTCATTATTTGCTTTCTTGTATTATTGATACCTACTATTATTATTAAAAGAGTACAGCCTATTAAAGCGATTCAGTTTAGATAATTCAGTTACCAGTTACCAGGTGCCGGTTGCCAGGCCCGAAATTCGATGTGCCCCACTAATTTCAGCGTGCCGCACATAAAGCCCGGTAACCGGAAACCGGTAACTGGTAACGGCAACTAACTAACTACTGCTTCTTCCCCATACATCTGATCTTTAAACTTCAAAGAAGGCGATGGTATAAACTCACCCAACCCTAACTGATTCCATTTGGCATCAACTGAAGCGATGGTTTTATCATCGGCTACAATAATGTTTGGCCAGTCGCGGTGAAAATCGTCGAGGGCGGCCGTTTTAATAGTACCATCGAAACCCATACAGGCCCAGGTTTTGCCAGGTATTTGTTTGGCGGGTTGTTGCACCAGTATGCTATCGCGGCGGGGATCGAGGTTATTACAGAAACGCCATAATGCAACCGGCAGGTCGTTGGCATTTACAGTATGTTCTACATAGAGCACCATCTTTATTCCTTCAATAACACCGGCAGCACATAATTGCTGATGCAGCTCACGCACATGCCCCTTCCGGTTCTTCTCAACAGAAATAACCAAACAGGGAATATGAATAGCAGGCAACGCATCATTGATGCCCTTTATTTCGGGAAACTGCTGCATTAAGCCTTGTTTATCGAAGCGGTTGCTCAGTATCGGAAACGCAAATGAGTCTTCGGTTTCTTCATCAAACTTTTTGGTGCCATCGATGCACATCTTTCCGCCAAAGCCCAGCTTGCTACAGCTATGATCAAGCACATCCATTGGGCCCGATGCAAGATGTATATCGGTAGCCGGGTTCATATTGGCAAAAACATATTCTGCCAGTTTGGTGTAATCCTGTATTTTAACGCCTTCATCGGCCAACACAAGGATCTTATTGAACATCATTTGTCCGGCGCCCCACATGGCATTCATTACTTTTTGTCCCTGGCCGGCATAGTCTTTTTTGATCTTTGTTATAACCAGGTTATGAAAAACGCCTTCTATAGGCATATCCATATCAACGATCTCGGGCACCATGGTCATTTTTATTGGCGCCAGGAAAATACGTTCGGTAGCTTTACCCAGCCAGGCATCTTCCTGTGGCGGAATACCTACTATGGTTGCCGGATACACGGCCTCTTTTTTATGGGTAATGGCTGTAATATGAAAACGGGGGTACCAATCGGGCAATGAATAATAACCGGTATGGTCGCCAAATGGCCCCTCCCAAATCATTTCATCATTGGGGTCTACATAGCCTTCTATCACAAAATCGGCATCGGCAGGCACTTCTATTTCCGGTTGTGTAATACATTTTACCAGCTCTACTTTTTTCTTACGCAGAAAACCGGCGAGCATGTATTCATCCACATTATCGGGCAAGGGAGCAGTGGCTGAATAAGCATATACAGGGTCGCCGCCAAGCGCTACTGCCACCGGCATACGTTTACCCAGCTTTTTATATTCGTTAAAATGGCGAGCGCTCACTTTATGTTTGTGCCAGTGCATACCGGTAAGGGTTGGCCCAAACACCTGCATGCGGTACATGCCTACGTTGCGGGTATTGGTATTAGGGTCTTTTGTATGAATTACCGGCAGCGTCACAAACGGACCGCCATCTTTTGGCCAACAAGTAATAACCGGCAGCTTCGAAATATCGGGCTGCGCCATTACTACTTCCTGACAGGCGCCGCGGCCGCTTTTTACTTTAGGCATCCAACTGGCAAACTGCGACAGCTTGGGTAATACGCGTAGTTTATCGAGAATGCTTTCCTTGGGCGAAGCCAGCAGTTTGAACAAATTCTCAATTTCATGGGCCACATCGTCGAGGTGCTCAACACCCAGGGCCAAACACATACGTTTTTCGCTGCCATAGGCATTCATCAGCACGGGAAAATCGTACCCGGTATTTTCAAACAACAGGGCTTTACCGCCGCCTGCCGTTTTACTTATTCTATCTGTGATCTCTGCTATTTCCAGCTTGGGGTCTACATAGGATTTGATACGAACCAGTTCACCGGCCTGCTCCAACGTATCGATAAAATGTTGTTGATTTCTAAATGACATGGGGCAAAAGTAAGTTGAAAAGTTGACACGTTAACAAGTTGACAAGGGGAAGAAACTAATGCGATAAAAAATTGGTGTAGAGGTAAAAATAAAGGGGTACGATCAATTTGGGGACTATTAAAACGCACCAAAAGACGGTTTAGTATGTTTAGTAAATAAAAAAACCGGAAGAGTTTTCTTCCGGGTCTATTTTAGTTCTTAGTTTTTAGTTCTTAGTTCCTCTACTGCAGGCTCACGAGAAATAGCTGCAAGTTTCGAGTTTCGAGTTTCAGGTTTCGGGTTGCCGCGATGGTGTTCAGTATAGCGAAGCTGTATTTGCTTGTAGCTTACGGCTTATAGCTTTTGGCTTTTTGTTTACAACCTGGAACTTGAAACCAGACGATATTCCCTTATAAAACATTCGGACAACCCAATCTGTTTCTTCCGCCTTTTGAGCGGCCGAACGGGCTGCTGCCGCCATTGCCTGAACCTAAACCTATGTATAAAGTGAAGCCGGTAGTATAATACCAGTCGTCATACTTTGGACCACCACGCACACTACCATCGGCGGGGTATGTTGAAGTGCTGCCTTTTAATTCATCGGCCCTGAAGGCCATTTCCACGGCCTTGGTGCCACGCGCCTGGGCAAGCGCAAACTGATCAACATATGTGTTGCTTACATCATCGAGGTGATCGGTGAAAGTTTTGCGAACAGCTACCTCGTACGCCAGTACGGTGTTTTCACTGATCCTGAATTTAACGCCTATTCCGAAAGGAATGGCAAATTGTGTCAGCTTGTAAGGTTTGCGGTCGGGGTATTGTTCAAGCCCCTGCCCTTCGGTACTAAGCGGTTTCAGGAAAACTTTGTTACCCAATGTATCGTATGCATATGGGTTGAAATGAAAAACCGAAACACCGCTGTAGATATAGGGCGATACCTTTCTATCTTCCAAATTCAATACTGTGTACTCGAGCAACAAACTTCCCTCATTGATCTTTGAGGCAAAGCTGAGGTTACGGGCACGTAATAACGGATCACTGCTCTTTTTATCATCACCTTCTATACTTGCGTGATTATACGCCAGGCGTAAAGCAAGATGGGGAGAAAAATCGTACTTAATACCCGCGCCAAACGCAAAATTCGATTGCTGTAAAGTAAACTGATGGTCCTGCAGGTCGCCGGCATAATTCGAAAGGCCCGCAGACAGGGTTACGTGAAAACGTTGTTGAGATACGGCTACCAATGGACATAGAATGCTAAGAAGCAAAAACTTTCGCATGCAAAATTTTTTAATTAATGTTTTCAGAGAAAGTCTTCAGGGGATAGCGGACTCCAGCTAATACTTAGATTAAAAGGTAGATACGTGAAATTTTGAACTGGGGTAGGTAAGCAAAATGTAAGCCACAATTTGATAATGTGCTAATTTGCTAATGTGCTAATGCTTTGTGTGCAAACGGCTCATTGTCCGTTGCCTCACGCAAGTTAATGTGATAATGTGATAATTCGACAATGGTGCTTTCTGCGCTGCAGGCTTACTTTCCGTAACCTCGCGCAATGGCGAGCCTGTATTCCATTATCGAATTATCACATTATCGAATTATCAAATTGGCTAATTACTCAAATTCAAGCGTGCCGAAAAACTCGCGTAAATGAAAATTAGGTTGTGGCCATTGGATGTTCGACCAGGTTACAAAATGCGGTTCGGGTAACTCATCGCCGCATTTATAAAAGTTAGCAACGCAGTTTTTACCTTTTAGGGTTTGAATATTGTGAAAGTGAAATGCTGCAACCGGTATCATCAGGGTTAGTTCCCAACCAATGGTTTCCTGGTTGTGGTCATTTGTGAGCACCGCTTTATATTTTATCTGCTGACTTACATCGGGCGGTAAAAATGTGCGGTCCTGGTTATTTTCTCCATACCCTATTAAATGGGCGCCAATGCAATTGAACTCAAAATTGTAATACGCAGGTTCCTCATCAAAACCAATAAAGAACTCAACACAACTGTCTTTATATACAGGTGAATTCAGGGTATTATTTACAGCTCTTACCGTTTTTTCCTTTACAAAATATTTGATGAACACGGCATCGTTACCATGTGCCATTGAGAACTGCACACTGGGGTGATAGGGATATTCGGCCCAGGGCGCATACGCCAACTGCTGCCTGGGGGCATTGTCGAGCACCGTAGAAATCTCACGTAAAGGCGTATGCTGACTAAGACCGTTCAGATAAGGAACACGCAAAAAACTCATACTATAAAGCCGCTTCTTTTTGTTTAAAGAAGCCGAAAAATTACTCCATAGCATTGACTTGAAAAACTATAATTGCGCAACCGTTTGTTTGAAAAAGCTACAGGCAAGAAGAATCCAGTTAATGGGTAACCGTTTTATTTCTTAGAATGAGAAGTAGGAAATACGAAGTAGGATGTAAGAAATACAGGCTTTTCTTACATCCTACCTCCTACTTCTGCCCCTGTTTTGTAACAAACAGTCCCATTACCCAACAGTACAATTATATTCGTTTAAACACAACTATCCCGTTATGCCCCCCAAACCCAAACGTATTACTCATAGCCACATTCACTTTCTTCTCCATAGCCTCTTTTAATACTATTTGTACACCGGCGGGCAATTCGGGATCGAGGTTTTGTGTATTGATGGTGGGAGCAATAATGCTTTCGTTTATACTTGCTATTGATGCAATGGCTTCTACAGCACCGGCAGCACCCAGCAAATGCCCGGTCATCGATTTGGTGGCGTTTAAATGTACTCTCGACAGGTCATTTCCAAATACCTTTGTAATAGCTGCTATTTCGCTTAAGTCGCCTACAGGTGTAGACGTGGCGTGCATATTTACGTAGTCAACATCACTTGCATTAAGACCGGCATCCTTTAAAGCAAGCCGCATTGCCTGGGCAGCGCCCAATCCTTCGGGATGGGTAGCCGTCATATGATAGGCATCGGCTGTCATGGCGGCGCCGGCTACTTCAGCATATATTTTGGCGCCCCGCTTGCGGGCATGCTCATACTCCTCCAGCACGAGAGCGCCGGCCCCCTCGCCCATTACAAATCCATCGCGGTCTACATCGAACGGACGGGAACCTGTTGCGGGATCATCGTTCCGCTGACTCATGGCCTTCATGGCGCAGAATCCGCCTATTGAAGCATCGCTGATAGGCGATTCGCTACCACCGGTAATGAACACTTTTGCCTTGCCCAGCCTGATGTAATTCAGCGCATCCATAATAGCCGTATTGGAGGTAGCGCAGGCCGAAATAGTTGTATAGTTAATACCCATGAGGCGGTATTTCATGGAGATCATACCAGAAGCCATGTTGGCGATCATTTTGGGGACAAAATATGGACTGAACCGCGGATTGCGTCCGCCTTCAACATACTCTGTCATCTGCTCTTCAAAGGTTTCCATACCACCCTGGCCGGTTCCCCAAATAACACCGGTATCGAAGGGGTCCATGGTACTGAAATCGAGCCCCGAATCTTTAATAGCCTGATCTGCCGCTATCAGCGCATATTGCGTATACAGATCGGTTTTACGTAATTCACCTTTATCAAGGAAGGACGCAACATTAAAATCTTTTAACTCACACGCAAAACGTGTTCTGAAACGTTCTGCATTAAAGCGGGTGATGGGCGCCGCGCCACTCGCTCCCGCCCATAAATTCTTTATATAAGTAGGTACATCGTTACCAATGGGCGTTAATGCACCCATTCCGGTTACTACAACTCTGTTCATAATTATTAAAAAATTAACCACTTGCAAAACACAAGCGGCAACAAAGATAAAGCAAACTACTTTATATTTGCAAGTGGTTCTAATTTAAATTTAACAATATGCGATCTGATTGCCCCCTGAATTATGGCATTGAAATATTCTGCGATAAGTGGTCGTTGCTGATCATTCGCGACCTGATGTTCTTTGGAAAGCGGTATTTTAATGAATTCCTCCACTCCGAAGAACATATTGCCACCAATTTGCTGGCCGACAGGCTCTCCATGCTTGAAAAGGAAAAGATCATTCGCAAAAGCAAAGATACCCAGCACAAACAAAAGATCGTATATAGTTTAACAGAAAAAGGCATCGACCTGCTGCCGGTTATCTTAACTATTGGGCTCTGGTCTGAAAAGCATGCCGACATTAAGCTAAATCCCGGTAGAGATATTATTCTTGGTGAAGCGAAGAAGGGGCTAACAAGGGGGATCGATAAAATGAGAAAAAAACTTATTAAGGAACATGAGGTTGGTTGACGAGTTAACTAGTTAACAAGTTAACTCGTCAACCCGTTAATTAATATTTAGCTGGTTTACTGCCAGGAATAGCATTCAAAATAAAATCCCTCAAATGCTGATTGGCTATAGCCAGGTCTTCTTTTCGCAAGTACATCATATGGCCGCTGCGGTAGCCTTCCCACGTTAACCGCCCTTTTAATTTTCCGGCCGCATCTATTTGCCACAAATTGTATTTGGCGTTGAAGTAATCACAGGCGCCATCATAATAACCCGATTGCACAAAAACATGCAAATAAGGGTTCATGGCCATGGCCTGCCGCAGATTTTCACCGGTACGGTCATTCGAACGGTCCCAGGGATGAACAGGGCCAAACATATAGTACTTCAAATCTGTTTTATAACGCAGCTCATCGCGCAAATACATATTGATGGCCGGCGTAAACGCATGCAGCCAATGACTGATCTCTGCATTGTAATCAGGTGCAACGCCTGCATCTTTACGATCGATACCCAGGTAGCGGCTATCAAGGCGGCCAACGGTAAATCCTTTATCGCGCAGCAGTTCTTTCCAGAATGCATTAGGCAATATTTCAAGATTGTTCTGTACAATAAATTGTTGCGACAAACCCGAATAACGCGCCATTTTTGCAGCAATGGCTGTTCTATCTGCATCGGTTAAACTACCGCCTTTGGTAAGCGCAGGCACCAGTTCATTTACTGTAAAAGCTTCTACTTCGGGCAATACGGCGGTGAGGTCTTTGCTTTGCAGGTCGGCCGGTAATTTTTTATGGTACCAGGCGGTAGCTGCAAAATAAGGAAGGCTCAGCGCTGCATCAACCGGGCCGGTGCGTTCGATACCCAGCTCGGTTGGTGAAACCAGTATTACGCCGTTAAGGTACATCCACTGGCTGTTTTGTAATTCAAGGGCCAGGCCACTTACGCGGGTAGTGCCATAACTTTCACCAATAAGGAATTTTGGCGATGCCCAGCGTTTATTTCTGCTAACAAAAGTGCTTATCCAGCCGGCTAGGTATCTTATATCGGCATTCACCCCAAAAAAAGTAGCGGGCGCAATGTCTTTATCGGCGGGGCGCGAAAAACCGGTATTCACGGGATCAACATATACAATATCGGCTACGTCGAGTATGCTATGCGGGTTATCGCGTAAGCCATAGGGTTGAATGGGATAGCCTTCATCATCTATCTTTAGCATTCGCGGCCCCGTGTAACCGATCTCCATCCAAACAGATGAGGTACCGGGCCCACCGTTGAATGAGATCACCAGCGGCCGGGTGGATTGATCTTTTATATCGCTTCGTTCGTAATAAGTGTAAAATACGCCGGCAAGCGGTTTGCCACTTTCATCCCAAACGGGCATGGAACCAGCCGTTACCGTGTATGGCACACGCTGCCCTTTTATGGTTACAGCATTGGAAGTAGTAACGCTGCTGTCGAGCGCCAGCCGAACGGTATTTGTATTATCTGCTGGTTTCGCCACCCTGGGTGGTGCAGGAGCAGGTGCAGATTCAGGTTCGGCCCGCCTTTGAGCCTGCAGGCTTAGTGCAAAAATGCACGTAAAAGGTACAATGATGAATAGTTTTTTTCTCATGATGTGTGTAGTTTCCGTTTTCAGGTATGTAAATATACCGGTTCCCTGCACATACAAGATAAGATATACACAAATGGTATTATGATCGTACGATGTATGATTTGCCACCATAAACTGTATATTTGAGCACATAAACCGGTATACCACATGCAAATACGAACTGTTGCTGAAATGATTGCCGCCGGCACCCCGCCGGATGTACTGTTTTGGGTCGGCTGTTCTGGCAGTTTCGACCAGCGTGCTCAAAAGATCACTAAAGCATTTGCAACCATTCTTACCAAAGTTGGGATCAATTTTGCCGTACTTGGTAAAGAAGAGTGCTGTACAGGCGATCCTGCGCGCCGGGCTGGTAATGAATTTATGTTCCAGATGATGGCCTACCAGAATATTCAGATCCTGAATAACTACGGTATCAAAAAAATTGTAACGGCCTGCCCCCACTGCTTTAATATTCTTAAGAACGAATATCCCGAACTGGGAGGTAATTACGAGGTCATTCACCATACCACCTTTTTGCAGCAACTTATTGATGAAGGAAAGATAACTTTGAAGGAAGGCGGTGCGTTTAAAGGGAAAAAAATAACCTACCACGATAGCTGTTACCTGGGCCGCGCCAATGATATTTATGAAGCGCCCCGCAAAGTGCTTGAAGCATTGGATGCCGAACTGGTTGAAATGAAACGCTGCCGTACCAAGGGCTTGTGCTGTGGTGCCGGTGGTGCACAAATGTTTAAGGAAGAAGAAAAAGGCAACCTGCGTATTAACCAGGAACGAATTCAGGAGGCGCTGGAAACCGAATCGAATATAGTAGCCTCTGCCTGTCCGTTTTGTAATACCATGTTAACCGATGGCGTAAAGCAAAAAGAGAAAGAGGAGTCGGTGAAGGTGTTGGATGTGGCTGAGTTGGTGGCCGCCAGCATGGAATAAAAAAATGCGGCAGACATCTATTAAACGTCTGCCGCGCAGCTGTGTATTCAATTATCACATTAGCAAATTATCACATTATCACATTGGTTATTTCTGGTTTCCTTCCATCACATCTTCTACATACGCTACGATCTCAATAAATCGTGGGTCTTTACGAATAGCCCTGTCCCTTGTTTTTGGTAACTCGGGGCGCAGGTGTTTAATAACCCGGCCGGGGTTTGCATCCATGATATAAATATCGTTTCCAAGCAGAACTGCTTCACGCGGATCGTGTGTAACCAGCACTACGGTTGGGTTAAGATCGGCCAGTTCGCTTTTCTGGAAAAGATCGAGCAAAAAGAATTGCATTTTAGCCCTTGTAAAACCATCCAGTGCGCCAAACGGTTCATCCAACAATATCATACTAGGGTTGGCCACCAGGCTTCGGGCAATGGCTACACGCTGCAACTGGCCGCCCGATAACTGGGGTGTTTTTGCAAACTTGTTTTCGTGCCCTTCCAAACCAACTACCTGTATCATATGCATAGCTTTCTCATGCGCTTCCTTTTTTGATACACCTTTTAACGTAAGCGGCAAAGCCACGTTCTCAAGTACAGTGTACCACTCAAGGGAAGAGTATTGTTGAAACACCATGGGAATACTTTGCTTGTCGCCAATAGGTTTACCGCCAATCAATACTTCACCAGCGGTAGGCTTTTGCAAGCCCGACCAGTAACGTAAACAGGTGCTTTTACCACAACCCGATTTACCCATTATTACTACAAACTGGCCAAGGTTCTCATAATCTTCTATAGCTAAGCTGAAGTCGTTGAATACAACGAAATCCTGTTGCTTTTTATCATCAAAATAGGATTGATGGATATTGCGAAGTTCCAATATAGGAGGAAGCCCACTTGACTGGGTCATGCTGTTATTGGTATTTGAATTTGAATAATAATCTGTCTATGATCTTAAATATCAGGTCTTGTATAATGCCAATAGCAACAATTATAAAGATCACGGCATACACTTTTCCAACGTTGCTTTGTCTTTCGCCCAGGAAGATAAGGCTACCCAGCCCGCCCTGAATGCCGGCGAGTTCAGCAACGATGATATACGTCCAGCTGATACCTACCAGAATGCGTATATCATCTGACAGGCGTGCGATCACCGACCGCCATTGTACATGTATGAGTGTTTGCCATGCAGAAGCGCCCAGGGTTTTCATCATTTGCAGGTGCGTGGCCGATACTTCATCTATCCTTTGCACAACCACCGGCACCAGGTATACCCAAATACCAAAGGCCAGGAAGTTGATCTTGGTAGCCAATGTAAGACCGCTTATTGCTATGAATATTCCCATCATGGCAGTGATAGGTACAAAACGAAGGGCGTTGATCTGGTGACTGAACATGCGCCTTAGCGTTGGGTTCAACCCAATGGCAAAACCAAATGCAATGGCGCCAACAATACATTTCAAATAACCTATAAGGTTAATGCGTACCGAAAAAAGAATGTTCTTCCAAAGATTGTCTTCCTTCTTCATCTCACTCAAAGCACTAAGCGTTTTTTGAGGAGTTGGCAATACGTGGGTATTGATGAGGCCAAAATTGGTGATCACGAACCAGATCGCCAGGATGATCAGCCATCCTGCCAGCTGCACCAGTGAAAGGTGCTCTTTCAGGAATTTTTTAACTACAATTACCGGTTTATTTTCGGGGCTTTTTGTCATAATGATATTGGTTATTTCTTTGCTACTGGTTTTTCCCAAATGAACTGGAACTCGGTACGGCGGTTACGGGCTTTACAGGCTTCGTCCTGGTTGTCTTCACAACCCTCTACCGGTTTTTTTGAACCATTACCAATAACAATGAACTTGTTTCTATCGAGGTGATATTCATTCACCAGGTAGTTAACCACTGAATTAGCTCTGTCGAGCGATAAGCGGTCGTTATTTTTTGCCAAACCGGTATTATCGGTATTACCTTCAATACGCACATATGCTTTTTCAAAACCCTGCAGCAATTCTTTTATCTCTCTGTCGATAGTTACTACGTTATCTTCAGTAAGCTTGGCTGAGTTACTGGGGAACTCCAGTTTTACCACCTTGCTGCTTTGCGCCTGTTGTGTTTTCATTTCGGGTGTTGGCGCCTGGAAGGTCTCAGCTTTTGCAGCCGTTTGTTTGTTGTCCTTAGAAAAATCAGGGTCATTGCTCAACTCCTGAATAACTGAAGGATCAGATACATTTCTCCAGGGAGCTGGTGATTTAGCCAAACCAATTTCAGTATACTTCACCGCCATTCTTCCATACATTCTTTCACCGGTCATACCAGTGTAAGTGCTGTTCAAACCAAAGAAGTTTACGTTATCGCCCAGGGTTGAGAAATATACTTTGTCGGCCGATTTTGCAGCCACATCCTCAGGGAATTTGAAGCCTTTTGCAAAAAGGGCATTCGCCTCTTTTTTAGCAGCGGCATCGGTATTGATCTTTGCATTACCCTGTAACCAGGCTTTCACCAGTTTTGTAATTACCACTCTTTTTGCATCGAGATTTTTTTTCTTTACTAAAAGACCATCGGCAATGATCTGGCTGGCAACGGCGCTGCTCACCAGTACTTTTGCACCGGGTAAGGCTGCAACGCAATCCTCATCATCGGGCGCCCATACAAGTGCAGCATCACACTGACCGTTCTTGAATGCAGTAGCTGCTTCAACACCATCGGCTACCTGGTAGCCATCGATATCGGCCATTTTCATATTGGCTGTTTCAAGCACGTTCAGTAATAAGGTGTGCGAAGCTGTACCTACAGCGTAGGCAATTTTCTTTCCTTTCAGGTTACCAACTTCGTCAATTCCTTTACGAACAACAACGGCATCGGCACCATGGCTTTGGTTTACCTGCATGATCTGCACAACGTCATCTGCACGCAGTTCGCTGCTTGAACCCATTTCTACAGGTAACGCATCGGTGGTACAATAAACCAGATCAAGATCGCCTGAGTGCAGGCCGGCTCTTGTATCTTTTACCGCGTCCATTTGTTTTATCTGCAGCTTTATTCCAAAACTCTTATACAGTTCGCTGTTCTCATTGGGGTCCATACCACCGTTCATCAATACAATACCTTCTACGCCGGTAAATGTATTGTATGCAAGTACCAGGTCGGGCTGGCCGGTGCTTGCTCCGCTTATAGACACTTTTCCGTCTTTTGAAGTGCCCCATTTTTTAACGGCAAAATATCCTATTCCTAAAACGGCGAGTAATATTGCCAGATTACGAATTGCTTTAACGGTCTGGCGACCTTTAGGTGTTAATTCCATGACTGATTGATTCGGGTTAAACGATCTAAAAAAACGTTTATTAAATGAATGATTTGAATATTGTTATTTAAGCAGGTCCTGGTTGGCAGATAACCATGAAGTATCAAGGCCGCCATCATTTGAAGAGGGTTTTGTATCCTTGTTATCCATGAATGCAAACACATCTACTTTATTGCTGTATTGCTCCAGCAGTTTTTGACCAGCATCGTCCATGATACCGTTTTCGGCTTCCATCTTCATCAGTAATGTTTCATGATCGTGGATCATCATCATTACTTCGGCTTCATTTTCGGCAATGCGATTACGTGTTTCTTCAAGTGTAATGGTCTCAAACTCCGATACACCTAACAGGCTCGATGCGCTTTTTGCGGCTTCGCGCCATGTTTCTGAAGTTTCCAGCTGATCGCGTAAGCGGCCAATGGTATTGGATACAGACTCTGTGCTGTTCTGCAGGTTGTTATACAGGCGATCGAAGAAATTATAGCTTTTAAGCATTTTTTCTTTATCGGCCTGCATGCTTTCCAACAGCTTTCTATCTTCAGCAGCTTCGCGCCCAAAGTGTTTTGCCTGGTCTTCCGCCTTTTCACGGGCATGGGCATCTGCTTTTGGATTTTCAGCCTGCTTTTTAAATTGTGTGGCGTAGTCGAGATTGTCTTGCATGGATTTCTTTCTATCCACCATTTTCCTTTCGTGCAGGGTAATTGCACTCATCATTTTGTGAATGCTGCCATTGAATTTGGAAAGCACTTCTCTACGATTGGCTACTACTACTTCAAGCATGTCGGGCAGGTTGGTTTTAATTAACCAGCGTGTCATTTTCCGCACCATGCCTTTCCATAAGTTATAAAGCACATTACGCATTACAAACAGGGTACCTATTACCACTGCGATAACGAACAATTCTATCAACGCAATACCGAAGTCGATCCAGTTATGGATGATCTGCGTAATTTTTGGCAGGAAAAACAAACCGATACCAAGGAATGCGATAATAGCTATTGCGGTAATAACCATCCGCATTTTTTTCTCGTCATTCGTTTCCAACGTAAAGATGTTAGAAGAACTTTTTACCATGTTGCTCATAGTATGATAAGTAATTGTTTTAAGGGTTAGTCGTGAAATGGATCAATATGTTACAAAATACACTATCAATGATGGGTGGAATTTAGTTGCGATATGTCGGCATCTATGGCGGTCACCATATAATTATGGGCCATAGCTATTTGTTTTTCAGCACGCTCTATCTTTTCAATGCTTTCCTTTCCGAGCGTTTTGTTCACTTCGAGCTGGGTTTGCTCTTTTGTGATCAACTCCATTAATTGACGCTCCTGGTTTTTCAGTTGCGTCAGTTGGTCCTGCATTGTTTTCAGGTTGTTTTGGTGCGCCTGTAATGCATCCTGCCGTTTTTTTAGTTGTTTTTCTTTTTCGGCGCCGGCGCCATTCAGGAACTCAACTTTTTTCTTCTCAAGAATATCTTTGTATTGCTTAGCCGTTTCGAGCAGTCTTGATGCGGGAACATTCATTGCTTCAAAACTTGTTAATACTGCCTGCAATATAACGTTGGGCGGTGTACCCTTTCCTATCTTCTGGTACATTGCCTGCATTTGTTTACGAAATTCGAAATAGTCGGGCCCCGGGAAGTTTTGTTTCGCCAGCTCGTCCTCAAAAAATTTAATAAAGGCGGGGTCTACACTTTCGGCAGTATTGCTCACCGGAGTGCTGGTAGTTGCAACGGGTGTTTGGGCCGGCGTGGCGCCAGCTTTGGTATCTGTTGTTGCCTCACTACCATAAAGCGGAAAGTAAGTTGGTTCAATCGATTGCTGCTGTTGCTGTTGATCTTGTGTTCCCGAACTGCCGGCCTTTTTTTCGCCTTCTTTTTTTACAGGTTCCTCCTCTTTCTCAATGAAACCTTTTTGTTGCAGGAATTTTTTGAGTGACATGGTATATGTATTATGAAATTG
This sequence comes from Niastella sp. OAS944, assembly GCA_024809215.1. GTDB lineage: Bacteria > Bacteroidota > Bacteroidia > Chitinophagales > Chitinophagaceae > Niastella. Next base: position 827,131 of record JANUBW010000002.1, read on the forward strand.
TGTGTTTTAAACGCTAATTTCGAGTTTTTATTCAAACTGAAATCATTTATAGTCTGGTTGCGAGCCAAAAAATAGACGTTACACCGGCTTTTACCGAAAAACCACTATAGTAAATATGGCAATCACCCCCCAGCGATTTACCGACGTATTAAAAAAATTGCAGCTTTATGCTGAAAACCAGCTCGGATTAAAAATAATTGACACATCTGACCTTGACCCCTATTTTAAAGGCGACCTCGATGGGGCAAGAATTTGGATAGCCAGTGCTCTCGATGATGAGGAGGAACTTTTTAACGTACTTCACCTGGTGGGGCACTCTATACAATGGAATGTAAGCGACGAACTGCGATCATTAGGGTCTGTATTGCATGAGAAACCCGATGATGCTACTTTGCTAAGATTACAACAATACGAATGGGAAGCCAACTGTTATGGCATTTTTATATTGCACCAACTGGGCGTGTATGACCTTGACGAATGGCTTACTGAAAAATATACCGAGGACATGTGCTACCTTACCCATTTTTATAAAACCGGTGAAAAACTGAAAGAAGTAACTGATGTTAGCCGGGCTTATCAATTCAATCGCGCACTGCAGGATAAAACAATTCCAACTTTTACAGCATGGTCGAACCCTGAAAAAAGAAATGGTATTGTTATCGATTTCACCAATGCGCTCAATAAAGTATAACCGCATTTAATTAAAGCATAAAGAAAAAGGATCGCAGCGATGCGGTCCTTTTTTGTAATTTACAAAAATTACTTGCCGGTTTGATCTTCAAAAAACATATTCCCGCTTATCCGCTGTCGCAATACATACAGCACATTTTATATATAAATGGTCCCCAGCAGGTGCCGTATTTAATTGAATTGCCCGATGCAAAGCTGAACCTTGTTATTGAACTGGAGAATGATTCGGTAAATACATTGTATACCGATAGCAAGTTACAGGGTGAGCGCACCATGAAGCGGGGTTGGGTTTCGGGTTCCAATGCCCAGGCAGTTGTTTACAAAAACAACATGCATTCCACCATTGTAAGCATTCGGTTTACAATCGGCGGGTTTTATGCACTTACCAAAATACCCATGTCTGAGATCATTTATCCCGGTCTGGAAATAGATCTGTTATTAGGCAACACTGCCAACAAGCTTTATCAGCTGCTTATAAACGAACCGGAGATCGACAAAATATTTGAACATATAGAGCGCTACTTTATAAATTATATTGCCGATAACAGCTTTGAAACGTCACTGGTTAAATTTATTGATAAACATATCGACAGTCCTATCGACTGGCTTGTTCACAAATCGGGTTACTCGCATAAACATGTAATACAGGTTGTGAAAAAGCAAACCGGCTTTTCACTTAAATATCTGCAACGGCTTCACCGGTTTCGCAAAGTGCTCAACGCTATTCAACAACAGGGCCCAAACATTAGCTGGACCTCCATAACCTACGATCATGGTTATTTTGATCAGGCGCATTTTGTAAAGGAGTTTATTCATTTCACAGGGTATAGCCCCGCCCAATACTTTAACATTCATACCGGCTCTGATCATAATAAAATATTTTCTGATATCAAACTGATCGGGGGATAGGTAAATTTTTTACAATGCCACGTGTTCCCTGGTTTCTACTTTTGTCATGCACCAACAAACAAAACAAACATGGCAAACATTAACCGATTTACGATCAATGTACCGCAGGCAGAAATAGAAGATCTTTTTGTAAGAATAAAGCAAACCAGGTGGACAGAAGAACCAACCGGCGCCGGCTGGGGATATGGAACCAACTCAGGATACCTTAAAGAATTAGTACAGTATTGGAGCAATGGTTACGACTGGCGCAAACAGGAAGCCTGGTTAAACCAGTATGACCAGTTTACAACAGAAATAGATGGTATAGCTATTCATTTTGTACATGTAAAAGGAAAAGGTGAGCAAAGAAAACCGCTGTTACTGATACATGGTTGGCCCGATTCATTTTTTCGCTTTTACAAAGTGATACCCTTACTAACGGAGTTCAACAATTCTTTCGACTTAATTATTCCTTCCCTTCCGGGTTTTGGCTTTTCAGGTCACACGGCTGTCAATAGCGATAAGTCGGGCGAAATATTACATAAATTAATGACGGATGTTTTATCCTATGATAAATACTTTATAGCAGGCGGCGATATGGGTAGTGTTGTTGCCAAATCAATGGCCAATCAATTTCCGCAACAGGTTAAAGCAATACATATTACAGATGTGGGTTATCCCGATGGCAGTGAGGACTGGAGTGTTATGTCGCCTGCTGAGCAGCAGTTTGGACAAACTGTACAGCATTGGTTTTTTACTGAAGGGGCGTTCAATATGCTGCAATCAACAAAACCGCAAACGTTGAGCTATGGGTTAAATGATTCGCCGGTAGGCCTCGCAGCCTGGATTTTAGAGAAATTCTACGCCTGGAGCGATAACGGCGGCGATATAGAGAACAGCTTTACAAAAGACGAATTAATTACCAATATAATGATCTACTGGGTAAGCCAGAGTATCAACAGCTCTATTAGAACGTATGCAGAAAATGCAAGAGCTTCTTATATGGGCGGTTTACAATCTGCGAAAAAAGTAGAGGTGCCGGTAGGTGTTTCGCTTTTTCCCGGCGAGGCACAGTTCCCTCAGGAGTGGGCCGAAAGAAAGGTGAATGTGGCAAACTTTAGTAAACCCGAAAAGGGCGGACATTTTGCCGCCATGGAAGTTCCTTACCTGTATGCAGTTGAGCTCAAGAATTTTTTCGAAGGCAGAAGTTAAAAAAGCAAAGGCTGTCTCTTACCGGGAGACAGCCTTTTTATATTCATACTTACAAATTAAAACACATTATATCCAACGCTCACATAATACAAACCGCCTATACTTGGGTTACCAAAGGCAGTGGTGTAATACTTATTGGTGAGGTTGGTAGCGCCCAGTTTAATAAGGCTTTTGATCTTTGGCAAACGATAGCTAACCTGTGCATCGAGCGAGCCAAAAGATTTCACCTGACCGGTACCAAACGTTCCTTCCCACAGCATTTCATCCTGCCAGCGGTACAAAATATTAAAGCCCCAGTTGCTGCCATTCACTTTTTCATTACCGAAAGTAACGTTGAAGCGAACTTTAGGGGTATTGAAGAAGGTTACCAAACCTGAATCAACATCATTCAACTGATCGCCCGATACGTTAACACCAAAGTCGTACCCTTTGCTAAAGCGATAGTTTACGCTTAGGCCCCAGCCTAACGCATTTACTGTATTTTCTGAGTTGTCAATAAAAGAGTAGTTTTCGGTTGTAAATGGACTTTTTAACTGAGTAGTATCAGTGCCTCTATTTATCGGCCGACCTACAGCTTTACGGCCCAGAAAATCCTTGTATTGGCTGTAATAACCATATGCATCTATGAGCAAATTTGGGGTAAGTAAACCTCGATAACCAACCTCATATGAGTTGGCAATCTCAGGCTTCAAGGTACCAAAGTCCGCCACCTGCAACAACTTGTTATTACCTGTGGCCCTATAGGCAGTAATACTTTCTGCCGTGTATGCCGGGCTTGTATCAAAATTATAAAACGAATAAAAATCAGGTAACCCACCAATAAGTTTACTTGCTGGTGTTTTCAGATTTATCCATTGATCCTGCGTTGAAGGGAAACGATAGGCCTGCTGATATGATAAGCGGAAACTATTGTCTTTTGCAACTTTGATCAATGCAGTAGCTCGCGGCGTAAAGCGGCCTTTAAAGTTTTCGTTCTTATCGTACCGGCCCGAAAAGGTTAATTTCAGGCGGTCTTCAATAAGCCATTTAGATACCTGGGCATACCCTCCTATTTCGTTGATACCGATGGTGCCGGTGCTATCGGCAAATATGGTGCCTTTTGAGTTGAGCACATAGCGACGAAAGTTAGCGCCTATCAGTACTTCTGCAAATTTAATTTGCTCAGTGAGGTTATACTGACCTTCGAAATGATACATGTCTGATTTGTCTGCAAACTTAGCGCCGTCTTTGCTGATAGGTGTATTTACCGCATTATCAAATGCTGTTTCAAATCCGTCTCCGCCGGGAACAAGTGCTCCAACTTGGGCAAAGTTTCTTGCTTCAGCATGTGCTGCAGCCTCAGTAGCGCCGCCTGCACGTTGCTCTGTATACTTACTCAGATATTGATTAAACCAGGCAGCATCCGTTTTCCAGGCCCGGTTTATGGCAACTGCGGCAGTCGTAGCAGTATAAGCATCGCCTGAATTTTCCTGAATGGTATATCCTCTTGCAAACCAGTTTTTGCCTTTAAACTCTAGTTTATACTGCCCCATTTTCAGGTTCTTTATAGAATAGCGATCGGCGCCGGTATACACAGTGGTACCAGTTCCCCAATTACCGGCTAATATAACTTCTGTATTCTCTGTAATTTTATAATGTAATGCACCTGACACTTTCACATTGTAGGTATCATAATCAACCAGATCATTTTCATTATAACCGCTTCTGCTTACATTTGAACCATACCAGTTCCTGGCTAATCCATTAGCCAATGCATAATACCCCCCATATGCAGGCCGGCTAGCATAATAGCCAATTATTTCCTGTGGTGTAGGTGCACGCCCTAACGTTGGGACCAATGCAGCAACTACACTCTGAAGTGTGGTATTTGTGGGACCGAATAATCCCGCCTGCGCCAATGAGCCCAGATTGGCGCTGGCCTCATCGCCAAACACATTCACCCCATCATAATTGGGATCTGAATTGCGATCGCCATCCTTCAATCCGCTAAACACGTTATTCCGTTGCAGGTTGCGGTAATCGGTAGCCTGCCAGTCATCGGCTTTTACAAATTGACCTGAAACTCTGAAGGCAAATTTTTCACTGATCTTTTTTGCATAACGAAGCGACCAGTCGTAATAAGGAGTGGCATTACTTTGCGCGGGATCGTTAAAATGCATAAAGCCTTGTTTTCCCTGAACACTTAATCCCTGGTACTTCCATGGGCTTTTACTGCTCATTAACAGCGTACCATTCATACCGCCCGAACCATACAATGCAGATGAAGCGCCCTGTAACAGTTCAACGTTGTCAACATCCAGCTCGGTAAGCCCAATGATATTACCCACGCTAAAATTTAAACCAGGCGCCTGGTTATCCATACCATCAACCAGCTGGTTGAACCGCAGGTTACCACTGCCGTTAAAACCACGCGTACTGATAGTTCGGAAGGTAAGACTTGATGTTGTAAGGTCTACCCCTTTCATGTTGGCAATTCCATCATAATAATTCGGCGCAGCGGCGGCGCGTACGGCGCCAACATTCATGCGTTCTATTGACACAGGCGATTCCAGAATGCGTTCCGGAACGCGGCTGGCCGATACAACTACTTCGGAACCCAGGTCGGAACCGGGCACAAGGTCTACTTCCAAAGGAACGCCGGCAGCAGGCACAGCTAATTCTTTAGGAGCAAAACCAACGGAAGAAAATTCAAGAGTCAGGGGAAACGCACGGGATGTGGTTAGTTTAAAAGTACCTTTTTCATTGGTATAAGTTCCAGAACCGGTTCCCTTAATAGCAACCGTAACAAAGGGAACGGCTTCTTTGGTCTCACTATTTCGTACGGTTCCCGAAATAGTACTAGTTTGAGCACTGGCAGCAATCGTCAAAAATAAGAGCAAGGATAAAGCTGCCAGGCAACGAGGGCATTTACTCATAGCATGGAGTTTTTATGGTTATAGAGCAATAATACGACTTGTAATATTCAACAGAAAAATTAATTTAATCACATCTTGTTGATTTTGTTGATATTTCGGGAATTCTTTTTTTTCATCATATTCTATAGTGCTGGTATCTTCGGCCCATGAAATCATTACAATTCCCACAGCAGACGAATTTCTATAAAGGTAAGGTCAGAGATGTGTATACCATTGAAGATCAGTGGCTGGTAATGATAGCCAGTGACCGCATTTCTGCATTTGATGTGATTTTACCCCGTCCCATTCCATATAAAGGACAAGTATTAAACCAGATCGCTGCATACATGCTGCAGGCTACCCGCGACATTTGTGCCAACTGGTTAGTAAGTGTACCGGCGCCTAATGTATCGATTGGTAAAAAATGTGTGCCATTCAAGATAGAGATGGTGGTGCGTGGTAATTTAACGGGCCATGCATGGCGTACCTATGCCAGTGGAAAACGGGAACTGTGCGGTGTACCCCTGCCCGAAGGCATGAAAGAAAATGACTACTTCCCCACCCCTATTATAACGCCCAGCACTAAGGCCGAAGCAGGACACGATGAAGATATATCAAAAGAACAAATAATTGCTACAGGGTTGGCCACTGCCGAAGATTGGGCTATACTTGAAGATTATACGCTGAAATTGTTTGCCCGGGGTAAAGAAATTGCCGCCAAACAGGGATTAATTTTAGTAGATACAAAATATGAATTTGGTAAAATTGGTGATACCGTTTACCTGATGGATGAAATTCATACCCCCGATAGCAGCCGCTATTTTTATGCCGATGGGTTTGAAGAAAGACAAAAAACCGGCGAACGCCAGCAACAGCTGAGCAAGGAGTTTGTACGCGAATGGCTTATTGCCAACAATTTTATGGGCAAGGAAGGACAAACCGTTCCTGAAATGAGCGATGAGTGGATAAATACAATTTCTAAAAGATATATTGATTTGTATGAGAAGGTAATTGGGGAGAAGTTTGTGCCACAGGACCTTTCAGAAGAGGAAACTTATAGCCGTATCGTGAATGAGTTGGAGAAAGTGAAGTAGCTTGACGAGTTAAAATAGCAGCCCCGGTGTTTACAATACACCGGGGCTTTTTTATTTGTATTTTTCAAAACATGAATTGATTAAATTGAGCAGGTCTTTATGATTCGTCTTCAAACCATTTGTTGAAATATGTATAGGCGAACCATAGCTTTTTAAATTTACCTGTAATAATTTCTTCTTAAAAATATTTGTTTCCCTCGAAATATACTTTTCGGGATCTACAAGACCTATTGTAACGAAGTGTTGTTTTTGAACTGTTCTTTCATAAACTTGTAAAATGTCTGACCATGGTACAAGCCCAAACCTGAAAGCACTTGAATTGTCATAAATTCCCTGCTCATTTATAATAAGTCCGGGCTTTTTGTCGAACAACTTTTTCGAAAAGAAATAAATGCCAAACACTCCCATAATCAGAGAACCATAAGCTGCCAAAGCCTTTACAAAAGCGTTATTGAAAATTGGATTACTAACCTGTGGGTTTGCTATGATCATCCAGGCTCCGCCTGCAAGGAATAAAATACTAAAGAATAAAAGCTTTGTTAGCTTTGTTTTACTGAGTGGAATTTCAATGTCGTTATTTTCTGCCATAAGTTAAGATTACAAAAAATTACTGATATCTTATAGCTTTGCACGTTTGAAAAAACCAGTATAAATACAGGCCCCGATATTTTCAGAAATTCGGGGCTTTTTATATTTTGTGGGTACTATGGGATACGCTATCACTTTCATTGCCGGCCTTATTTTACTTATCGTTGGACTGGTTCTTCTTCGTAATCGTATTACATTTATAAAAAATGGAATGATAGCTATTGCAATGGTAAAAGAGCTAAAAGAAGTAACAGACAGCGATAATAGTACATCGTACAAGCCGATCTTTACATTTACCACCCACAATAATGAAAAAAGAATATATGAGCACGATGTTTCAAGCAAGCCCAGTAGCTGGTATGTTGGGGAAACAATAAAAGTGATTTACGAAAAAGACAACCCTGCGAAAGTAGTAGTACTTACTTATTTTGGCGCATTTGGTTTAATTGTAATTTTATTATCTTTTGCTCTGATTCTCGTTTGTTTTTCAGCCGGCTATTATTGGTCCCAACATTTTTTCAATAAATTGTAACAGGTAATAAAACAAATAGTCTTCCGCATATTTGTCAACTCGTCAACTTGTCAACTCGTTAACTTATTAACTATTTCCCTAACTTCCGTGTATGAAACACATATGGCTCAAAACTTTATTGCTTGCGCTTCCTGTAATTGCTGATTGCCAAATGAACTACTTATTAGTGGGAACCTATACCAAGGGTAAAAGTGAAGGATTGTACGTATACAAAATGAATAGCCAAACCGGGGAGGTGGTTGCCGTTAGTAATGCAAAGGCGGCCAATCCATCCTACCTCGATCTTAGTCCCGATGAAAAATTTGTATATGCCGTTAATGAAGATGCCAATGACAAAGGCAGTGTATCGGTTTTTGCATTCGACAAAAACAATGGCACCTTAAAATACATCGATAAACAAACAAGCGGTGGCGACCATCCCTGTTATGTAGCCGTAAACAAAACCGGCAAATGGGTGGCGGCAGCCAACTATACCGGCGGCAGCTTTTCAACCCTGCCTGTAATGGCCAACGGAACGCTGGGCGCCCCAACAACCATTCAACACACCGGCAACAGCGTTGATAAAAACCGGCAGGAAAAACCGCATGTGCACTCCACCGTTTTTTCGCCCGACGATAAATACCTTTTTGTAAGCGACCTTGGTATTGATAAAGTAATGATCTATTCCTTTAACCCCGGTAGCGGCAAACCAGAACCGGCAGCGGTACCATTTGTGGCCACAACGCCGGGCAGCGGCCCCCGCCATTTTACCTTTCACCCCAATGGCAAACTGGCCTACCTGGTTGAGGAAATGGGCGGTTCGGTTTCTGCTTTTAAGTATAAAGACGGGAAGCTTACGCCGGTGCAGCATATTTCAACTTACCCCACCAATTACACCGGTAAAAAATGGAGTGCCGATATTCATATTTCACCCGATGGAAAATTCCTGTATGCTACCAATCGTACACCATCGAACACCATAGCTACTTTCAGCATCGATACCCAAACCGGCCAGTTAAAACCATTGGGGCATGTATCAACCGGGGGCGACGTACCGCGGAATTTCACTATTGACCCATCGGGTAATTTTTTACTGGTAGCCAACCAGGAAAGTGACAACATCGTGATCTTCAAACGCGATAAAAAAACCGGACTGCTCACCGATACCGGAAAGCGCATAGAAGTAGGCAACCCCGTGTGTTTGAAATGGGCGAAAAGCCAATAGACAATTGGCAATAAGCAATTGGCAATTGGCAAGCCTTCAACTTCCCGCCAAGGGCCGGGCATACACCACTCAGAAGCAATTTGCAATAAACAATTGGTAATCAATTTTATTCTTTAAGCCGTTTTGCAAAGAGATCGTCATTCTTTGCAAAACGGTTTTGATATTTTAATAAAAGACGGATTCTTTAAAAGGAATCCCAAAACCTTTCAACAATTCCAAGAATTTTAAAGGAATTAAGGAAAGTTGGAAAGGATCCTCGAAAGGTTGAAAGAAAACGGAAATATTTAAAGGAATTGAGAAAACCCTGAAAGAATTCGGGAAAGTTTGAAGGAAAACAGAAAAGTTGGAAGGAATTCGCATTTCCCTGAAGGAATTCAAAAAAGTTTAAAGGAATTGGGAAAACCTGGAAAGAAACCAGAAAAGCTGAAAGGAATTCACATTTCCCTGAAAGAAATCAGGAAAGTTGGAAGGAATTCGCGTTTTCTTACAAGGTTTCCTCGCAGATGGCTTACAACGGGTCGTTGCAGCCTTACAACGATGAATTGCAGCCTTGCAATGAGTTATTGCAAGCTCACTTCGGTTCAATGCAAGCTTACAATGCCCCATTGCAACCTGTTTAATGGTCGTTGCAGCTTAACAATGCCATATTGCAACCTGATTTCGGTCCATTGCAGCCTTACAATGGATCGTTGCAGCCTGCAACGGCGTATTGCAACACAACAATGGTGCGCTACACATCTACTTTAAATGAATTGCAACTTATTCGTCCATTTGACCAAGCCTTGGTCTTAACCGCGCACGCGATTTATTGAAGATGTTGCGGCCTTTATCGATGCCTTTACGCAGTTCTTTTCTTTCTTCTTCGGGTAAATGAATAAAATCCTGGCATTCCTTGCTGCAACAACCTTCGTGCTTTTGCTGGCACTCCTCACACTGTATAAATAACAGGTGACAGCCATCATTGGCACAGTTGGTATGTGTATCGGCAGGTTTGCCGCACTGGTGGCATTTGGAAATGATCTCGGGTGTAATACGCTCGCCCAACCGGTTATCGAACACAAAGTTCTTACCTATAAATTTGCTATCGAGCCCCTGTTCTTTTATTTGTTTGGCGTAATTGATAATACCGCCTTCGAGGTGAAATACATTTGTAAACCCGTGATGTAACATGTAGGCGCTGGCCTTTTCACAACGGATACCGCCGGTGCAATACATGATGATGTTCTTATCCTTCTGGTCCTTCAACATATCAACCGCCATGGGTAATTGCTCGCGGAAGGTATCGCTCGGCACTTCCAGCGCTTTTACAAAATGGCCTACTTCATATTCATAGTGGTTGCGCATATCAACCACAATTGTTTGCGGGTCGTTGAGCAGGGAATTCATTTGCTCAGCATTCACATACCTGCCTTTGTTGCTCATATTGAACGTTTCATCGGCAATACCATCGGCCACTATCTTTTCACGCACTTTTATCTTCAACACCCAAAACGATTTGCCGTCATCGTCAACAGCAATGTTCAGGCGCAGGCCATTCAATGGTTCAATGGTATACAGATAGGTTTTAAATGCTTCAAAATTGCTTGCAGGAACGCTTATTTGGGCATTAATACCTTCATGTGCCACATAGATGCGGCCAAACACTTTTAAGCCCTCTAAATTCCTGTAAAGCTCGTTGCGGAATTGCTCTGGTTCGGCAATGGGGAAATACTGATAAAAAGAAATGGTAGTACGGGGTTCGGTTTCCTGGTACAAACGTTCTTTCAACTCCTTCTGGGAGACGCGGTTGTGTAAAATAGCCATATTTTAATTTTTGCGACTGCTTGCAGGGCAGTCAAAAATTTTTAAACGCGGCAAAGATAAGAAATCAATATGCAATGGGCAATACACAATTGGCAAGGGCTCCTTAAATTCGAAACCTCTGTCAATTTTGCGAATTGCCAAATGTCTATTGCCTATTGATTCTACAGTCCTTTTTCCTTTTTAATAATGCCTGTAACCTTTTTCATGGTCATTCCTATAAATGAAGAATGCCAGCCGCTTTCGGGAAAATGTTCACCTGTAACCCGGTCGTAGAAATAAAAATCAATACTGGTTACATTTGCCGATGGGGAAACCGAATGACTACGTGTGCCTGAAATATCCCTGGTGGTTATGGTTGTTTTAGTTGAACCCTCATAGCTGTTTAAACTGCATATAAGAGCATATTTGTATACATTAGTATCCGCATATTTTGCCGGGTTTTCTATGATCTCTTCCATTGGAACAATCTCATATTTGTAAGGGTAATGCTCCTGCAGCGACTTATCAAGCTTTTTGGTAGCGCCTTCATGCTTTTCGCCGGGCTTTTTTACGCTGGGCATTTCGGCCACCAGCAGTATATGTTTCTTAGGATCGAAATTGGTTGGTGTAAACTGGCCGCCACTTCTTGTTTGGGCAGTTACTGCCGGTATGGTAACCAGCATAACTAAAGCGCATATGGTCATTTTTTGCAAACTAATACGCATAGGTAAAATGTTTAGCTAAATATAACCAATTGTTGCTTCCGGTTCAATGTATGCGCCACTTTGCCGGCAATTCTTGTCTTTTGTCAATTGCTTACAATTTACCAAACCCTCTGATACCCAACCGGAAACCAAACGTAGACACTTTGCCTTTATCAAACCCCCAAACACAATCGAACCTGGCTATCTTAAGCAGGTTTTCTAACCCCACAAACACCTCCACATACTCTTTATCGCTATCGGCATACAGGGCATTGGCACCCATTACCAGGTACCAGTTAATATCGCGAAAGCCGGGGATCTTATTGGTAAGCAGACCGTTGAAGTGATGCTCAATATGCCCTTCGGCATACAGGCGGTTCATATTGCTGTATTTATAGTAAGGTAGCAATTGAAAGCCGTTCAAATATTCAACCGAAGCCAAAATTTGGTTACCATTAAAATGCGTATAGTCGATCACCGCTACACTATCGCGTTTCAGAAAACCACCTACCACCATTTTATATCTGAAGTTGCCACCCAGGTGCAGGTTCAGGCTCTCGCTTACATCAAAACGCCATTTGGCGTATTCAACATCACTGCCCAGCCAGTTACGTATACCCTGCCAATATTCGAACGTAAGGGTGGGCAAACGCGAACCGATATTTACAATACGCTCAGGGTACTCAATGTATTTTGTTCCGGGCAGCCAGCTTATACCAATATTCCCAATCAATGCCTGGTGCCGTTCAAAGTTCCGGGTCATTATTTCTATTGGGAAGTTGGGTGTAAAATCAATGCCTTTACGATCGCCAAACGAGTAGCTGCTGGTATTTTCCAATGGAATGCGGTCTTCATACTTCATACCACCGAAAATGGTTATACCATTACCTACATCATTTGAAAAATTGAATCGTCCATACCAGGCCTCGTAAAATTTGGCATAATTACGTTCGAACAACCAGCTGCGGATGGTATTACTGAGCTGGCTGATGGGATTGTTATTATTTATTTGCTCCACCCATTTTCCACCACTTATGCTGAACGATGAAAAATACTTGCGGCCATGTGTATAGGTAACCGTGCCGGCTGCATTCAGGTGATTATTACTGAACCCGTACCTTACCGCCGGTTCTATACTTATTGCCCGTCTTGAAGCAGGAATGGTATCGAGCCGTTTTGTATATCGCCCACCCAGGTTTATTAACCAACCTTCAACAGTATTATATGCCACGGTTTGCAGCAATGGGTTAAAGCCATAGGTCTCCCGCTTTTTTTCGCGATAAAAATTCTGGCCCGTAGCTACCAGTGGAAATAAATGCAATTTATTCCGTCGCCGGTCAATAGAGTCAAGGTATTGCGGAGCTTTATGTGCTAATTCAAGACTGTCTTTTTTACGATAATCATTCACCTCTTCCAACTGCAAAGGCAGGGGGCGAATAGAATCCCAAAATGCAGGGGGCTTTTTATTTGAGCCTTCGTAAATTTTAAGATAGGTATTGTTAAAGAACTTGCGTTCGAACGAAGGTTCTATATCGAATTTTGAATACACATTTACAAAACTGCCGCTGGCATCGAACCCAAACAGTTTTACCGAAGGGTACAATACCTGTGTTTTTATTACCCATACATCGTTGTTAAAAGGAACATACAGCTGCTCTATCTTTAACGAGTCTATGAGCTCCATTTGCGAAGTTTTGGTAAGCTGCAACTGTAAACTGTGTATGCGCCAATCGCCCTCGGTAATATTAATATAACCACTAAACAGGGGTTCGTATTTACGCCGGGGTATTACTTTAATTCTATTGATCTCGTGGCCATCTTCTATAAACGTGCCCTCATATTGATAGCGGTAAAAATAAAGCGCGCTGTTGGCAATGGGCGAAATAAAACCGCGTGGGTTTAACCCGCGGCCAACCTTAATGTTGTTTTCGTAAAACGAAACTATTTGTGGCGTGCTTAAACCAAACTCATCGCTTCGGCCGCTTACCCTTGTTGACAATACCTCTACCTTACTTTTACGGCCTTTTTCAACGCTGTAGCGGGCAATGGTCTCTGATAAAAAGAGCATTTTTATTTTACTGGTATCCTCCGCTTCAAATTCAATTTTCTCGCCCAAAAACTTTTTGGGGTACGACCGTAATTGTAACTGCCCTTTTATATATACTTCACTTTGAAACGTGTTGAGTTGTTTAAGATAGTACGGCCGCTTTTTTATGGCGTTGCGTATGATGTCATAAGCGGGGTCCTGGGCGCCGGGCCGCACCACCACTTCTTTTAAACTTAATTGTTGTAACGAGAGTTGAAAATCGAGGGTGATATCATCGGCACCTACGGTTATTGTTTTTTCTAACCGGTTATAGCCTACATACTGAGCCACAATGGTATAAGTACCGGGTTCCAACTGTAGAAAATAAGCGCCTTCTTTATTGGCCGTAGTACCCTGGGTAGTGCCTTTTATGAGGATTGATGCATACAACAGCATTTGCCCTTTTTCGTCGGTAACCTTGCCGCTGATTCGTGCAGCCTGCGCAGATGTGGAACAAACAATAAGAAGGAAAATGACAGTCAGAAATCTCATAATCGCGACGAACGCGAAAATAAGGCCAATTGTTGATTAGCTGCTTTCTAAAATAGTTAAAACGGCATTATAAATAGACCAACCTGCTTTTTTAGCTTGTGAGTTAAAAAAGTTGAGCCCATGGTGGGGCTCTGTGTTAATAAGTATTTTGAGCGGGTGGTGTATAATTAGCATCTATTACCACAGTTTTGGCTACCAGGTCACCTATGCGCTGCCTGTATTTATTATTGGTTGTAACCAGCAAACCCAGGATGCCAAACAATGGCAGAAAATCAATGAGGTCGAACATATGTTTTACAAAGCTGCTGCCAAAGCTTACCTTAAAGAAATCGTCATGCACTGTTTTTATACGAAACAAGGCTTTGCCAATGGTTTGTCCGCTGTTGAATGATTCAATGGCGGGGAAGAAGAACAACCAGGGTATTACAATGGCTAAAAAGCCGGGCAGGCCATTCAACTCCCAGCTTACGCTGCCGTCAATGTTAACATGGCGATCGCCCCAAATAGATGCGCTAAATCCTATAAGGGTAAAATAAATTACATAATCAATGAAGCAGGCTACCCAGCGTTTTAGCCTGGATGCCGGTGGCGGAGAATAGTCGAAGCCGGTTAGAATATCATTCATAGGATTTAATATTACTTGTATAAGGATTTGGGATTTTAAGAAGCTGTTACCGGTTACCAGTTACCGGGTGCCGGGTCTTGGAATTCGGAGCGTTCGCCGTTATTCAACAGGCTGCACATAAAGCCTGGGAACCTGGAACTTGTAACCAGGAACTTATTCTTACTTTCCAATTAATATTTCATCGGAATACGCCCTCTCCTCTTCCAACTTTCTTTCATCATAATACCTGCGTAAAAAGCTTCCCGATAACGCTGAAAGTCCGCCAATGATTGCGCCAACGATGGCAGTAATTAATATCAGCAGCAGGCTGTTGCCGCCCAAAGGAAACAGGCTGGCCATCTTTTGCGATAAGATGTTGTTGTTCTGCGCATCGATCCACCAGCTTAAGCCACCCCACAATAAAAAGATGCTTAGAAAGCCGGTCAAATAAGCCATACCCGGTTTTTGATAAATAAATACCGCTACCAAAAAGGCAACCAGTGCCGCACTCCAAAATGGAAGATAAAAGCCGGCGGCGAAACTTACAGTAAAGGTCAATAATATAGAGATGCCGAATTTCATGTTGTTAATTAAAGTTGATGGTAAATAAAACCCTTGAATCCTTTGCTTCTTTCTCATCCATTACCCACAATCGTTTATATTTTCCGGCCACCCAGTCGTCAATTAAATCATCGTAGAACTTGCTGCCGGGGTTACCGCTTTGTCCGCCCGGATAAATACCCCAGGCGTCGGTCTTATCTGTTAACTCAACGATCATGCGCCAGCTGGGACCGTGAAATTGTTTGGTGGCATTAATGATGTTCTCGCCCCCACCCGTTTCTAAATGAAAACGGCTTAATGGCGCCAGACGTAATAAATGCCGAATACCACCGTCTTTATATTTCCCCCAGTTCAGTGTTGACTGAGCATCGGACTTTGCAACCACCGGTATTGTTTTTTTAAAGGCAGCAGTAACTACATCCTGTACCGTTTCAACATTGGGGGTTGTAATATTATCAAGGAATCTAAAATTGCTTAGTGAAAGGCATTTCACCAGTGTTGCATCTTCAGGCATTATAACCGGCTTTCTGGCCACATCGAGGTCATCGGCCCACACTTCTTTCTCCAGGTTCTCCCACCATAATTGAAATATGGCCGGTGCTTTTTCTATTGCGTCGTAACGCAGGTTCCAGCCACGCAAAATATCGTAGTATTTACTTTCTTCGGCGCTTAACAGGCTTTCATCTATATTGGTCAACAACAAGGGCAATGCAGTTTCTGCAAACACATTGAAGTTATCTGTCTGCATTTTCTTCATATCGTCGATGGTGATGCCCGTCATTTGGCTGAGGTAACGATTGATGATAATGCCACGGTAAATTGGATAGTTGCCGCCAATATAATAAGGATAGGTAGTATCGGTAGCTGCCTGGTTGGCGCTGCTTACAAAACCACGTGCAGGGTTTGCGGTATCGCCCACATGCGGGTTATCTTCGCTTTTTATAGAACCATGCCACAGGTACGAAGTGTCGGTACCGGGCATTATAAAATCGCCCTGGCGGCGCCATTTAACTGGGAATTTTCCCTGCTGCCAGATGGCTATATCACCGCTTTTTGATGCAAATACAAAGTTCTGGCCCGGACAATTAAAAAACCCGATCGCCGCTTTGTACTCGTCTTTATTCTTCATGCGATTGAGCAGGTAAAATGTTTTTAGTTCGTTTGAGCCATCGTGGGCTTTCCACCGAACGGCGCAATTGGTAAAAGCAGATGACCTGCTGTTGCCGGTGAAAGAACGATCGTATTGTACAGGGCCAAAGATGGTATAAGCAACCGTATCATAAAAAGGCAAACGGCCTTTTACTTTAAAGGTATCAATGATTATATCGCTTTGCGCCCAGCCGCCATTGAGTTCGTATTCCTGTTTGCTACCGTCTTTAAAGTTTATAGCGAAATAATCTTTCACATCGCGGCCTGCATTGGTAACGCCCCACGAACAACTATCGTTAAACCCAATGATAACAGCCGGCGAGCCGGGGAATGTTACCCCATACACATTGTATTGCGGCGTATGCAATTGCATTTCGAACCAAAGCGAGGGAAGATTCAAACCCAGGTGCGGGTCGTTACATAAAATGGGACGGCCATTTTTTGTTTTGGTACCATCTACCGCCCAGTTGTTACTGCCATTGTCTTTATCGGGTTTATCAATGGCCGAAGGCGTGGTTATACCTGCAAACGTGTTCCATTTAAAATATAATGAATCGGCAGATACCGGTGTTTGTGGTGGCGCTTTTGCTGCAGTGAAAGCCGTTCCTTTGGGCACTATGGGATCGAGTGAATCCTGTTGTAAGGGATACAGCATTTCAAAATCTTCACGGCTTAATATATTTCTCACATTAGTATATTCAAAGTCATTCTCTGACCCCGTAAGATCGTAGCTCATGTACTTCAAAAAAAGCGCCGTTTTAAAATTGTTCCAGTGTTCGGGTACATAGTTCAGCAACCGGTATTCGAGCGGAAGTTCATTAGCAGGCAGGTTATCGATATAAGCATTTACACCGGCGGTGTAAGCATCGAGCATCGTTTTTGTTTGGGGGTCGCTTTCCATTGTATCGAGCGAACGGTGGGCGCCCAATTTCATTCCTACCCGGCGCATATTGCGATCGTAGTTCAAATAAGCATTATCAGGGCCGGCGCCTAAGATCTCTGACAAACGGCCGGCGGCGGCATGGGTTTGAAACTCCATTTGCCACAGGCGGAACTTAGCGTGCAGGTAACCTTGTACGAGATACAGGTCTTCATCGTTCTGCGCAAATACATGCGGCACCATTCTGTCGTCGACGTACACCTGCACTTTATCTTTAAGCTGTGGCAAATGAAGGTTGAGATCGGGATGGGCATTTACAGGTTCTGCATTCTGCCAAAACCCGGTTTGGGGGCTGAGAAAACGACCCAGCGGCGGAATGCTTCCTATAGGCATGCTTAAGGTGATAATTAAACCGATAGTTACAACTACGGTAACAATAAATGGGATAATGCGCATATTGCTAATTCACATCGGGGGTTAGAAGGATTTTTTAAAAGTAGTGCATTTTTTAATACGGAATGCAGCCGCATGCTATAACATTCATGTAGGGGGCAAAAAGCGGCAATTATGTAAGTCATATAGCCCCCAATTTTGACAAGAAAACTACCACAAAGTTGTATTGTGCGAAAGCGGGCTAATGCTGACTTTTGTGGTGTAATAAATACAGTAGATACCTTATAAAGAAAAGTGAGATGGAAGCCGTGAATTATCAGCGAAAGAAGAGAGTGCTTGGTTTGTTGTTCGCTGCATTACTAATAATAGCATTTTTCGTATAGCAATTATACATTAAAGTTGTTCGCAGTTCAGTAGTCATCAGCAATCGTTTAGTTCATCAACCTTAGAGGTTACAGTCCGTGGTACCGCCCCGACATCTCGTCGGGGCTTTTTTTATGCTCTTCATGTAAAGTTTAAACTTGAACTCCCGCCCAACCGTGCAATGCTGACCACCGTCATTATCGTTAGCCTCCTATATAAACTAATATATAATTGGTCAAATTGTAGTAACTTACTTATCAGTTCTTTTATTTATTCGTCACCTAAATATTGTTTGCTATGAAAAAGACAGTCCATTTTGCCATGGCAGTGCTGCTGGTTCCATGGCTGTCCTGTACTAATAATAACAACCCGGTACAGAACCTTGCAAAAGCGCCAATGGCGACAGGTGAAAAAGCAAAGATGATATTGCCACCCGTGAAGGACACGCTACTGGCAAGCGGCAGAAAGAACATTTATCTTGCCGGGCAACGCAATAAACCCGGTTTCTTCATCGAGCGTTACATTTTCCCGCCCGGTTATAAAGGAATGCCGCATGTACACAATTCCGACCTCTATATTACTATCCTCAGTGGTTCAGCTCATATAGTTATGGATAAAGTATTCGACACTACTGCAGCGTCGATGGCCTATGGCCCCGGAAGTTATGTTTTAATAAAAGCCGATCAACCGCACTATGAATGGTTCACCGAAGAATGTACCATGCAGGTTTCGGGAATTGGTCCAAATGAAACATATTACTTGC
The DNA here is from genome assembly GCA_024809215.1 of Niastella sp. OAS944. Classification (GTDB taxonomy): domain Bacteria; phylum Bacteroidota; class Bacteroidia; order Chitinophagales; family Chitinophagaceae; genus Niastella. Next base: position 846,010 of record JANUBW010000002.1, read on the forward strand.
CGGAAAATGAAGTTAAAAAATAGTGATTGTTGAGTTATTGAGTTGTTCAGTTATTGAGTTAGCAGATAAACCTACAACTGAACAACTGAATAACTTACGAACTGAATAACTTGTAGCTACGAGCCTAAAACTTTTATTACCTGCTCAAGCTCACCCATGGTATTAAAAGCATGAAGAACGATCCGCAACCTCTCTTTCCCTCTCGGAACCGTAGGATATAAGATGGCACGTACATCGAGGCCGGCCGTTTGTAATTCACCGGCCACCTTTTTAACCTGGTCGTTACCAGGGATGATAACTATTTGTATAGGTGTATCGGAAACCAGCTTTTCGTAACGCATACCGGCCTGCTGAAAGGTATTTATCAGTTGTTGCAAATGCGCCCTTTCGGCATGCATGCCGGCCAATAACTCATATGCACAACGTATGGCTGCCACGCTGGCCTCGGGTAGTGATGTGCTATAGATAAATGATCGCGAAAAATTAATCAGGTAATTGCGTAAGCGCTCGCTGCCCAATACAATGGCGCCATGGCAACCTACAGCCTTGCCAAAGGTATGTATGCGCGCAAAACAGGCTGCCTGCAGGTTGAGTTGTTGCACCAGTCCTTCTCCCTGCCTGCCTACCACTCCCGTGCCATGTGCTTCATCAACGATCAAATGGGCGCCATATTGCCGGCACAAAGCGCTAATGGCCACCAGGGGCGCTTTATCGCCATCCATAGAGAATACCGATTCGGTTACTACGAAGATGGTACCGGTTGCTGCCTGTAATCTTTTCTCCAGATCTTCCAGGTCATTGTGTTTAAACGAAAAAGATTGGGCAAAACTAAGCCTGATGCCATCGCGCAGAGAGGCATGGCTTAGGTAGTCGTATATGATGGTATCGCCACGCTGGGGTACACAACTCAACAGGCCCAGGTTGGCATCGTAACCCGAATTGAATATAAGACCTGCTTCGGCAGCATGAAAGGCTGCCAGCATTTTCTCGGTCTCTTCTACCAATGCATAATTGCCGGCCAGCAGGCGCGAACCGGTGCTGCCATGTTTATATACGGTGGTCGTTTCGGTCAGCTTTTTCTCTATCAACCCGTTGTGCACAATACCCAGGTAATCGTTTGAGCAGAAATCAGTTTTGCCGTTGGGCAATAACAGCCGGCGGAAGGCATTTTGCTGCTGCCGCTCATCGAGTTTTTTTAGTAAGAAGTCGTCGTTCATATGTGGATACATGCCGGGGCAAATATATCACTCTTAGCCATTAACTTTGTGCACTTTATGAGCACTACCAACGATACCAAGAATATATTGGGGCTGCACCTGCCCACCGACCCACGCTGGGTGAACCTGGCTGAGATTTCTTTAGAATACATTCTTACCGACCATGCCTATTGTGAGCAGAAAGCGGCAACCAGCTGTATTTCCCTTATTCAACGCTATAGCGACCTGGAAAAACTGGTAACCGAACTGGCGCCCATCGTTACCGAAGAATGGGGCCACTTCAGGCTGGTGCTGGCCGAGCTGCAAAAGCGCAATCTGAAGTTGGGCAAACAACGAAAAGATGAGTACGTAAACCAGTTACAGGTATTTCAAAAGAAAGATGGCAGTCCCGAACAACGGCTGCTCGATAAACTATTAATATTTGCCCTTATTGAAGCCCGCAGCTGCGAACGTTTTAAAAGGCTGAGCGAAGGGCTCGATGATGAATACCTGCGCAACTTCTATCGCCGCTTTATGGAAAGCGAAGCCGGCCATTATCATTTATTTATTGAGCTGGCCGAAACCTATTGTGAAAAAGCCATGGTGCGTAAAAGATGGCAGGAATGGTTGACTTTTGAAGCAGACCTGATTCAAAAGTTGGAAGTTCGTGGAGATCGCATGCATTAGTTTGTTTGTGGTTTGTAGTTTGTTGTTTGTGGTTGCTGCCCCGCTTTGAGGTTCCCAATTAATTTTGAGCTTGCGCAGTTAATAACAACAAACCATAAACCACAAACTACAAACTCTTTCTTAGTTTCGCTACATATAAATCAACGAACTCAGAAATCTTCTTACGTCGGTATTGCATAACCCAACGTGGATGCGGCAATGGAATGATCTCCTTAAAGAACCCGTGCTTTGCATTTATCTTCTGAAATATTTTGTAGTTGGTTCCCTCACCTAAACAAAAACATATCTCCCTTGTAGTGGCAATGGTATTCAACTGTTCATTGATGCATTGAATGATATACGGCTCACTGTTTTTCAGCAATTCTTTATCATCGTAGTAGTTGAGATTAACACCATTTTTTGTAAAGCCCAAAGGCGATAAGGCGGTTATATAAAAATCGTAATAGAATGCTTTGGCTCCGCCATACGCTTCAACCACTGCATATATAAAATGCGACGATAACTCTGCTTTCTTTGGCAGGTCGTTATCAATACCACATACTTCTTTTAATCGTATAGGGTCTGTGAAGGGCACCCCTGTAACACCACCGCCAAACCGCCCGGGGTTGATGCCAAAAATGAATTTGCGTTCATGGTGATCATTGTAAAACTTATGATAAAATGTTTCGGCCAGCTGCCACGAACCCGCATCGGCAAAAGGGTTCATAATGGCCACGCCCGCCGGTAATTTAACGTTTGGCGACAGGTTTTTGTAAAAATCAAGGATTGCATTCGATTGCGTAAGTTTTTGAGCGGCGGCATTCATGTTGGCTTATTTGGTATTTTGGCAGCATCAAATTTCACGTAAAAATAAGCTATGAACCGAAGATCATTTGTCAAAAATACGGGACTCGCAACAGCAGGCCTGATATTACCTTCTGCAAAAATTTTTGCTGCGCCTGACCCCGTAGTTAAACTGGGTTTTATTGGTGTTGGCTTACGCGGACAAAACCACCTCGACAATGCGCTTCGGCGTAAAGATGTTAATGTAGTAGCCATATGTGATATTGATGAGCGTATGCTTGAGCGTTGCGTCAACATCGTTAAAAAATCGGGTAAACCCATGCCTAAGGTTTACAAAGACGATGTAAATGCCTGGAAGAAAATGCTTGAATTAAAAGAACTGGATGCTGTTATTATTGCCACCCCCTGGGAATGGCATGCGCCCATGATCATTGGCTGCCTAGAAGCCGGCATTAAATATATTGGTACCGAAGTAATGCTGGGCATCACATTGCAAGACCATTGGGATGTGGTTAAGGCAACCGAACACCACAAGGGCCATGTTATGATGATGGAGAATGTTTGCTACCGCCGCGATGTAATGGCTGTATTAAATATGGTGCGCCAGGGTATGTTTGGCGAGTTGCTTCACCTGCAGGGTGGTTACCAGCACGATCTGCGGGCTGTTAAATTCAACGATGGTAAACAGGCGTATGGTGGTGGTGTTGAATTTGGTGAGAAAGGATGGTCGGAAGCCCACTGGCGTACAGAACACTCTGTACATCGTAACGGTGATTTGTATCCTACACACGGCATTGGCCCCGTAGCGGAAATGCTCAACATCAATTACGGCAACCGCTTTGTATCGCTCTCCAGCTTTGCCACCAAATCGCGCGGACTGCATGAGTATATTGTAAAGAATGGTGGTGAACAACACCCCAATGCCAAAGTAGAATTTAAACTGGGCGACATAGTTACCACACAGATCCGTTGTGCCAATGGAGAAACCATTTTATTACAACACGATACCAACCTGCCCCGCCCCTACTCACTTGGTTTCAGAGTTCAGGGCACCAAAGGTATTTGGATGGATGTTAATCATTCGCTGTATATAGAAGGTGTAAGCAAAACCAACGATAAGTGGGAAGATGCCAAAGCCTACCTCGATCAATACGATCATCCATTATGGAAACGTTGGGGCGCTTCTACCGAAGGCGCAGGTCATGGTGGAATGGACTTCTTCGTTTTGCATGCCTTTATTGAATCAATAAAACGCAAAACCACCACACCAATGGATGTTTATGATGCCGCCGCCTGGAGCGCCATTACGCCGTTAAGTGAAAAGAGTATTGAGTTGGGTAATGAAACGGTTGAATTCCCCGATTTTACCGGTGGGCAGTGGATGTATAGGAAGAATTCCTTCGCGTTAACTGATGAATATTAAAGCATGATTTATGTTCGTGGGTGTGAGCTGAGATAAGGGATAAAAGTTGACAAGTTGACAAGGGTATTTATAACTGTATTACCTTGTCAACTTGTTAACCTGTTAACTTGTCAACCCTTTTACTTATATCCTGTTAGATTCAATTATTGAAGAAAGTATCTAATATCTTCATCAAGATTCAGGAACGGATATTTCCTCTGTAACTCCTGCGCCTTTTCCAAATGCGTCTTTAAAAACCGCTTATGCGCTTCGGTAGCAGGCTGAAAAGGTTTGTGCTTACGGGCTATCACTATCTTTTTAATTTCCTCGGCCAGTTGCTGTGCTTTTTCATCAACAAAATGCCGCATGAATTTGTCGAGCACAAATGAAGTAGCCTGGTAATTGGGATGCACCATATCTATATCATAGAACCGGTAATCGCGCAACACATCTATCACCAGTTCATACGCAGGAAAATAATACAGCTTGTCGAACTTATTTACCAGGTGGTGCACCACTTCTATCAACCGCGCTTTACTGCGGTTATTATCAATAACCCCATCGCGAATATGCCGCACGGGGCTTACAGTAAAAATAATTTTTAAATTGGGATTGAACTGAAACAACTGGTGCAAACAGTTATCGAGCATGGTGGTTGTTTCTTCAATCGTAAGCAGGTGTTTGTTGAACCAGCCGGCCGGTGTGCGGTGATTGTTGGCAACTGCACCCCGTACCGCACCGCGACGGAAAGATTGAGGCACCTGTTCTGTTAAACGATAACTGAATGAAGTTCCCAATGTAATGATGAGCCAGTTGGCCGTCTTCAAATAAGTATGCGCTTCCTGTTGCGATTCATTAATGCCCCGCAAACATTCCTGCAGATCGGTTTTTGAGAACCGGCTATGGTGCTGCCAGCTTTGCCATACTTCGTTATAATAAAAAAGCTCTTCGCTTTGATACTGTTTGTTCTGTACATAGGATACCAGGCTGCTTACCACACTGGCCGGATCGAACAAAATACCATTGGGGTTTTGCAGCACACCAAACTTAAGCTCATCGAGCTTTTCACCTATGTGCTCGGTAAAACACGATCCCATTAACATGATATTGTCCTGGTAATTGATGGGCGTTTGCAAAGTAGCTATCTGAATGGGTATCTGTAGGTCCATATGCACGTTTAACAGGTTTATACATTATAAGATAAGGTAGTTGCTTGCTAACAGGTAGTTATAGTGAAGGGTGAAATGGAGATGAATATATAGCGTGTTGTAACCCGGTTGTTACCGCGGTACGGTTTGTACGAATGCTTTTCATAAGGTAAATATTTCGTTAGCTAAGTTAACACTTTTAGCCAGCGCTGTTTTATTCAATTTGGGCACATTGTCATATTGTTCTAAATATGATATGAGCCATTCTGTATCTATGTTGCCCACCAGGTCATCGTTGGCCATAGGGCATCCGCCCACACCTTTCATGGCCGAATCGAACCGGCGGCAGCCGGCCTTCCAGGCGGCTTCAATTTTGGGCTGCCGGTTGTGCGAACTGCTATGCAGGTGTACGCCAATTTCGTGATTGGGCAGTTTCTCAACTACATAATTGGTCATGGAATACACCTGTTCGGGCGTAGCAAGACCAACGGTATCGGCCAGTGAAATAATGGGCACGCCCATACCGGCAATGCGGTTAACCCATTCAAATACAATTTCGGGCGACCAGGCATCGCCATAGGGATTGCCAAAACCCATGGAAATATAAATGACCAGCTGTTTATGGCTTTGTTCACAAATGCGTTGTATTTCAATTACCCTTTGCAACGATTGGGCAACGGTACTGTTGGTGTTTCGTAGTTGAAAGGTTTCGCTTACCGAAAAGGGAAAACCCAGGTAGCTGATCTCTTCAAAGGCGGCCGCTTCTTCGGCCCCCCGTACATTGGCCACTATGGCCAGTAATTTGGTGGGGGTATCTGTTTGTAACTGCCTCAGACCCTTTAAAACCTCCGCCGTATCGGCCAGTTGCGGAATGGCTTTGGGCGATACAAAACTGCCAAAATCAAGCGTATTAAACCCAACCTGCAATAGGGAATGCAGGTACTCGATCTTTTTTTGGGTTGGAATATACACCGGCCAGCCCTGCATGGCGTCGCGGGGACATTCGATGAGGTGTATGGGCGTGTTTGTGCTCAATGATTATGATTTGGGTTTATAAGTTACCAGGTACCGGGTTCCGGGTTCCAGGTTTCAGGTTTCAGGTTTCAGGTTAATGGCTCGTTACAATTTTGCTACTGCTGAATGACGACTGTTACCGTATTTAACCGGAAACTGCATTCTGATTTCCCGGCAACCGGTAACCGGTAACCAGTAACTGTATTCTTTTTCCCCTGCAACTTGTAACATGTAACCTGCAACGGTTGTTTTAACCTAAGTCTACATCCTTTTCTTCATAGCCTCATACAACACGATGCCCGTAGCTACCGACACATTAAACGACTCAAAGTTTCCGGCCATTGGGATCTTTATTTTTTCATCGCATATTTTCATCAATGCCGGAAAAACGCCGTTCTCTTCATTCCCCATTACAATACAACAGGGTTCTGAATAATCAACTTCATACAGGAACTTTTCGGCTATCATTTCAGTAGCAAATACTTTTATGCCATTCAGGTGCAGCGTATCAACCGCTTTCATTAAACTGTTCACCCGGCAAATATGGATCTTTTCCAACGCCCCGGCCGACGATTTCATGGCCTCTTCATTAAGGGCGCCAACGCCTTTGTCGGGAATAATAATGGCCTGAGCGCCGCAACAAACCGCGCTACGGGCAATAGCGCCAATATTACGCACATCGGTTATACCATCGAGTATTACAAACAATGGGGTTTCGCCATTGCTTGTTACATGATCAATGACCTGTTGCAGGTCCATATACTGCACCAAACCGGCAATGGCAATAACGCCCTGGTGATTGGCCTTTGTAAAGGATTGCAGCTTTTCGGGCGGCACCTGTTGAATGGGAATGTTCTGTTCTTTGGCCAATTGTCTTATGGTGCCAATAGAATCACCGCTAACATTGCGTTGAAAGAATATTTTATCTATGGGCCGGCCACTTTCTATGGCTTCAATTACAGGCTGACGGCCTATGATCAGGGATGCTTTATTTATACCAGGTTTCTTTTTATGATAACCGTCCATCTGCTAACATGAGTTTTACTTTTAAAATAGCTGCTACCGACATAGAATCGGTGATCTCACCGCGTTCTACCATTTGATATGCCTCTTCAAACGGCAGTTTTTTTACCTGAAGTTGTTCCGTTTCTTCGGGACAGGCAGTTTCCTGGCGAAGGCCCCGGGCCAGGTAAATAACGGCATATTCATCAGAAACAGAATTGCTCAAATGCATTTCAACGATCTGGGTCCAGTCGGCGGCTACCAGACCGGTTTCTTCCAGCAGTTCGCGTTTGGCCGAGTCAACCGGGTCAATGCCAAAAGCGCCGCCGCCTTCGGGAATTTCCCAGCTATAGCGGTCCAAAGGAAAGCGGTACTGACCAACAAGGTAGGTATTCAATTCTTCATCGAGCGCCAGGGCGCCTACAGCAATTGCCTTAAAATGCACTTTGCCATAAATGCCTTTACCGCCAGAGGGGTTAATGACGTCGAACTCCGTAAGTTTTATCCATGGGTTTTCATAGACCTTCTTTTCAGCCATTACCTGCCATGGATTCTGTTGTTCATTCATGGCCCGAAAATATAACATATGCTACAAAAAAACAGTCCCAACGGTACCGTCGGGACTGAATAATCTATTTATAAACGCTTTATAAGAGTTTCATTGCTATCACCAGTAAAGAAGACCACCCCACTATTAGTATTACTAGCCACCTCAACTGATTTTTGAAAAGCTGATCCATACGATCGCCAAGCCTGGACAAATCCTCCTTTAGTAATAGCATGTCTTGCTTGGTAGCAAGGCGATCATTCTCATTTGGAGTTGTTTCCATTTCACGGATTTCAACAAATATAAATATTTCCCTATGTAAAAACAAATATGCCGCTCGTTAAACGAGCGGCATATTTTTTATATTCACATGATTTACATGTTATTATCTAATACCAAAAGCCTGTTTGATCTTACGTACATAATCAAGCTTTTCCCAGGTGAACAGCTCCACTTTCTTCTTCACAGTTTTGCCATCAGGAGCAGTGAAAGTTTTTTCAACCACTTCTGGCTGGCGGCCCATGTGACCGTAAGCAGCAGTTTCGCTGTAAATAGGGTTACGCAGTTTCAGGCGTTGCTCAATAAAGTAAGGACGCATATCGAAGATCTGGCTAACGCGTTTTGCGATCTCACCATCGGTAAGCTCTACTTTGGCAGTGCCGTAGGTATTGATGTACAATCCCATTGGCTGGGCAACACCAATAGCGTAAGAAACCTGTACCAGTACTTCTTCACACAAACCTGAAGCAACCAGGTTTTTAGCAATGTGACGGGTAGCATAAGCAGCAGAACGGTCAACTTTTGAAGGATCTTTTCCGCTGAATGCACCACCACCGTGAGCACCTTTACCACCATAAGTATCAACAATGATCTTACGGCCGGTTAAACCAGTATCGCCGTGTGGGCCACCGATAACGAATTTACCAGTTGGGTTAACGTGATACTTGATTTTATCGTTGAACAGGTGAGCGTATTTTTTATACTTGGCTTTAACGCGTGGGATCAGGATGTTGATAATATCTTCCTTGATCTTCTTAGCCATTTTAGCTTCTGTATCGAAATCATCGTGTTGTGTACTTACAACAATAGCATCAATACGAACAGGTTTGTTATTATCATCATACTCGAGGGTAACCTGGCTTTTTGCATCAGGGCGCAAATACTCGATCTTTTTGCCTTCGCGACGCAGCGCAGCCAGCTCGATCAATAATTTATGGGCAATGTCCAACGCCAGTGGCATATAATCTTCGGTTTCGTTGGTAGCGTAACCAAACATCATACCCTGGTCGCCGGCGCCTTGTTCTTCTTTTTTTGTTTTATCAACGCCCTGGTTAATATCGGCCGATTGCTCGTGAATGGCAGATAATACACCACAAGAGCTGGCTTCGAACATATATTCGCTCTTGGTGTAACCAATTTTGCGAATCACTTCGCGGGCAATTGTCTGTACATCGAGATATGCCTTAGATTTTACTTCGCCAGCTAGTACTACTTGACCGGTTGTAACCAGGGTTTCACAAGCTACTTTTGATTGAGCATCAAAAGCCAGGAAGTTATCAATCAAGGCATCAGAGATCTGGTCAGCTACTTTATCAGGATGACCTTCCGAAACACTCTCAGAAGTAAATAAATAAGGCATAGATCTTTTTGTTAGTTAGTTGTATAGAATATTAATGGGTAAATATATATGATCTATGTTGTAAGTTCCAAGCTTTAGTTGTTACACAATTGTCATTGTTGATTTCTTGTGAACATCCCATTAAGCTTGAAACTTAAACGCAGACACTTTCAATCTTATTATTTGGTGAGATCGTGATACAGTTGCAGGTAATCTGTTAAATCAGACTCGGCATTATAAGTGAGCACCTTCTTACCTTTTACTTTTCCAAAATCCTCAACCAGCTTTTTATCAACCTTATCGGCGCCAAAGGTAATAGCATCGGCATACGTGGCTCCGCCGCGCATCATGGCCGTTGTGGTACCTTCTTTAAATGGTTCCAGGTCTTTTTCTTTTACAAAAGAGCTAATAGAAGCGATCTTCAGAAAATCATCACCCAGTTTTTCTTTAGCAGTATTATTACCAATAGTATAAATAACCTTGCTGTGTGAGAATACTGGCTCCTTTTTGTAAGCCGTTTTTTGGTACAAAGGAACTAAGCCGGTCATCCAGCCACTGCAATGAATGATGTCTGGAGGCCAACCGAACTTTTTAACCGTTTCCAGGGCGCCTTTACAGAAGAATACCGTACGCAGGTCATTGTCATCGAACCATTTTTCACTATCGTCGTGGAAGATGGACTTACGCTTGAACAGATCTTCATTATCCAGAAAGTACACCTGTAACCGCGCATTGGGTAATGAGGCTACTTTAATTTGCAGGGGATAATCATCATTACCTACAGAAACATTAATGCCCGACAACCGAACCACTTCATGCAGGCGATGTCGTCTTTCGTTTATTACCCCAAACCGAGGCATAATACAACGCACTTCAAAGCCATTTTCATTTGCCTTTATTGCCAACCGGTTAACCGTTTCGGAGAATTCTGTTAACTCCAGGTAGGGGGACATTTCGTTAGCAATAAATAAAATTCTTTTCTTTGTCAGCATTATAGATAATAGTTAATGAGCTAACTTTTAAAAATCAGGGTGCAAAGTTAAGGTTTTTTTATTAGTTCTAAGTTCTGGGTTCTCAGATCTGTGTTTCCAGAACGGCTCCAGGAGCCCTATTTCTGAATGATTGATTCATTCCGCACCATAGAAACAGTAACAGTGCGGATATAAAACTTAAAATTTCGTTAAATGATCATTTTTAAATATGCCGATCAGCTTGCCCGGTATATAGAACAGCAAAAAAAGGCCGGTAAAGTAATTGGTTTTGTGCCAACTATGGGGGCCCTCCACAATGGCCATATAGCACTAATTGACCAATCGAAACAAAACACCGGGGTTACGGTTTGCAGTATTTTTGTGAACCCCACCCAGTTCAATAACCCAACCGATTACCAGCTATATCCCAATACCATTGAAAAAGATATTGAGAAACTGGAAGCTGCCGGCTGCGATATTTTATTCCTGCCCGCCATTGCCGAAATGTACCCCCAGGGTACCGCCAACCTCGAAAAATACGACCTGGGTTATCTCGAAACCTTGCTGGAAGGAAAATTCCGCCCCGGCCATTTTCAGGGGGTTTGCCAGGTAATGAACCGATTGCTAAAGATGGTTAATGCCCATAAATTATTTATGGGACAAAAAGATTACCAGCAATGTATGGTGGTTAGCCGTTTGTTGCAACTGATGCAATGCCCTACCGAACTGATCACCTGCCCCACTCTGCGCGAGGCCGACGGACTGGCGATGAGCAGCCGCAACCTGCGCCTTACACCCGACGACCGGCAAAAAGCCACCACTATATATAAATGCCTCACCCTAATTAAACAGGAATGCAACCAGGGCGGCAGCTGGCCTGTTATTAAGAACAAAGCCACACAACTATTAACCGATGCCGGTTTCCGCATCGATTATGTTGAACTGGCCGATGCCAATACCCTGGAACCTGCCACGGCTCCCAACAAGGGCCCACAGGTAGCCTTAATAGCCGCTTTTTTACACGACGTGCGGCTTATTGACAATATGCTGATGTGATGATAGGCTATTGCTGATATTCAATCTTATTCACTAGCTTGCGCCCGTTTTCTAAAATCGAACAATACGTATAACATGGAGATAGAAATCCTGAAATCGAAAATTCACCGTGTAACCATAACTGAGGCCAACCTCAACTATGTGGGCAGTTTAACGCTCGATGAAGACCTTATGGATGCCGCCAACATGATCGAATACGAAAAAGTTCAGATCGTGAACGTAAACAACGGTACCCGTATCGAAACTTACCTAATTAAAGGAAAACGTGGTTCTGGTGTGTGCTGTTTGAACGGACCAGCCGCCCGCCAGGGCGCTGTAGGCGATATTGTAATTGTTATTTCCTACGCAACCATTGAATTTGAAAAAGCGAAATCATTCAAGCCATCTGTAGTATTTCCGCAAACGGGAAATAAATTGTAGGTATACACATAAGTTTTTTGCGTAATAAAGGGGCAATTTTTTGCTCCTTTCATCAACTTATTAACTTGTTAACTTGTCAACTCGTTAACTTGTTAACTAGTTAACCTAAATTTGTAGTATAATTTCCACTGTATGAATAAAAAAGTTCTGAGTGTATTACAGTATATCCTTTTTCTGGGACTCAGTATTTTTTTGGTATGGTGGTCGATCAAAGATATCAGCGATAAAGGCTGGGACGATATTAAGGGCGCGTTTCGCAATGCAAACTACCTGTTGATCATACCCGTTATGATCACCTTGTTATTAAGCCATTTCAGCCGGGCAATGCGTTGGAAAATATTAATGGAACCCCTGGGCTATAAACCAAGGGTTTTTAATACTTATATGGCCGTGCTCATTGGCTATATGGCCAACCTGGCCATTCCCAGGTTGGGCGAAGTATTGAAATGCACCATTCTTGCCCGTTATGAAAAAGTACCTGCCGATAAACTGGTAGGCACCATTGTGGCCGAACGGGCATTCGATGTGCTTTGCCTGCTGCTGGTGATCGTTATTACCATCGCTACCCAGGCCGATGTAATTGGTGGTTATTTGAATGAAACGCTTCACAAGATCGTTCAATCAAAAGCCGGAGCATTTTCTACAACCCGAATCATCATATTGCTGGCAGTGGTTGTAATAGCCATCTTAGCGGTAGTGTTCATCTTAAAGAAATTCTCACACAGCAGTTTCATCAAAAAAATAAAGACCATTTTCGAGGGCATCTGGCATGGCATAACCAGTGTACGCTACCTGAAGAATAAAGGGTGGTTCATTTTTCACACCATTTTCATTTGGACAATGTACCTGCTGAGCGTACAGATCGGCTTCTGGGCCATGAAAGAAACTTCGATCTATGGAATTCCACAGGCCTTATCGGTTTTAACCATGGGCAGCCTGGCCATGATTGTGCCTGCGCCCGGAGCCGGACTGGGTGTATACGCACTTTTTGTGCAAAACACCATGCTGGCTTATGGATTAAAAGAAACGCTCGGTTTTGCTTTTGGCCAGCTGATGTGGTCGGTGCAATTCTTTTTTGCCTTAATTAGCGGTTTTATTGCGTTAAGCATATTACCCTATTTCAATAAAAGCATTACAGTTAATGAGAAAAGCTGATATTATTCCCACCCGGGTTTGTACATTGAATGAAGCAGTGCATAAAATGAACCAGTGGCGGGTGACAGGAAAAAAGGTGGCATTTACCAATGGCGTATTCGACATCTTACACCGCGGTCATATTTTTTCACTTTCACAGGCCGCAGCAGAAGCTGATTATTTAGTGGTTGGAATAAACTCCGACGCCAGCACCAAACGCCTTAAAGGCGATAGCCGCCCCGTGAACGACGAACAATCACGCGCGCTTATAATGGCCTCCTTGCTGATGGTTGATATGGTGGTAATTTTTGAAGAAGATACCCCACTCAACCTCATCACCACCCTGCAACCCGATGTGCTGGTTAAAGGTGGCGATTATACGCTGGAACAAATTGTTGGCGCCAAAGAGGTAATGGCTGCAGGTGGTAAAGTAATAATTAATCCTATTGTTGAAGGGTTTTCTACAACGGGAATAATACAGAAAATGCAGTCATAACCATATTCCGAAGCTATGAATCCAACCTTACTTCAACTTCAACAGGAGATCTATACCTACGTTACAACTGATTACGACGAAGGAGAATCGAAACCGTATTACGTTAACTACTCGCCCAAATTACTTTTCCAGCAGGTTGGAGAACTGTTTGACATTTCCTTTTACGGAGACGGCTATGATGATGATGCGGAAACAAAAGCAGTAGACCTGGATTTTGAAACGAACTTCCCATTTTGCCGGTTCCTTGATTTTATAATTGAACAGGAGAATGCCGATAAATTGATCTCTTTGACATTTGATGGCCCCGATACAGGCGCAAACGGAATAAAAAGCTGGAAGTTCAACAGGATCATTCATCATTTGAAAAGTTCAGGAAACTTTTTACGTCCAAAGCATTTTCAACAGTCGACCACTTTACACTGAGGAATTCCATTTTAACTATGGAACAGCTTTTTGAATTGCAAAAGCTTTCCGATGTGCAGTTCTTGAATATTGCTGCCAAAGGCGGGCGGTATATAAGCCATTTGATGATGGAACAAAAATAGCAGTAAAGATCTGGGAGATGGGGATATCTTACATCCGGTGCATTCGCTCTACTTCCTGAACGATCATCTCTATCTCCCGCTCATTGCCATTTGCATCGTAGGGCTGCTTGAGATTGCTGCCGAATACAAATGCAACGGTTTGCCAGGCCCGGGCGGTAAATCCACCTTTATATTCCTTGATGATATTGTAACAGTTATTACCGGTTTGCCGGTTAATGAGTTTCATCAGCACTTTACCCTGGTAAATAGATAATTCGCTCAATGGTTCGGCAAACTGTTTCTTCAATTCCTTCTCACGCGAATGGATATATTTCTTTTTATCCTTATCGTTCATATTCACAACGCGGGCATTAATGTCGTTCATAATGGCACCGGCCTTGCGGGCATACGGGTAACAAACATACACGGCATTGCGCAAACGCGTCCACTCCTGCCTTCTCTTTAATAAATGTTTGGGATAGGGAACCTGAACCCAGGTCCATTCGAGGGTTTGTACGGGCACATATTCACCACCATGAATTTCGGCGGGTACCGGAATGGTATCATTAGGGCCCAAAACCGGTAATGGGATTGAATCGGGAGCTGTTTGGCCAGCCGCCGGATTAACCGACACCGCCACAAGCGCCAAAACAGCCATTACCAAACTGAGTATTTTTCTTTTTGCAGTCATTCGAGTGCTACAATATAATACAATTTCCTTTGTAATTATAATTCCAAAAAGACACGGAACGTAACCCATTCCGCTGCAAAACAATTCTTAAAAAAAATGTAAGAACTGCACCAAAGGTACAATACCAGGTATTCAGGAAAAGCAGTTGGGCGATGATGGTTTTGTGAAATAAGGCTATTCTCTTATTGGGAATTAATCCTTCTCATGGTAATGCCTTTCCTGTCCGGGCGCCTTGGTGGTTCGATCCGGCAATCGTGAATCGGCAATCGGCAATGGCTCTCGAAATTCAAGGCCTCGCTTGTCGTGAAACGTGAAACGGCAAACGTGAAAGTCCTATCATTGAGCTCGAAACTATTTTCAGCCTCGCTTACCGCCTTTTTAAACTTCGCTAAAAAGAAAAAGTCCCGCCATAGGCAGGACTTATTCAATATTTTGATATTCTTACTCTGTATTTCCTCGTCAACTCGTCAACTTGTTAACTAGTCAACTATTTCAACAACTTAACCCTCCGCACAATACTCATCACAAACCCCACGATCATCAAAATAGTGCCTAACCAAACCAGGTTAATAAAGGGGAACTGTAACACCTTTAGGGCCAGGAACGGCGCCAGGCGCGATGATTCTTTTACACTGATCTCCAGGTGCTTATCATCGGCCACGCGGGTCAGGTTTATAGCCAGCCCTTCCGAATAAAGCGTATCGGGTATTAATTGAGCGCTGTTATTGCGAACATAGAACACCGGTTTGGCGCTCAGTTTTTGCTGCTCCTTGGTGTAAACGCTCAGGTTGGCCATTATAGCCGTATCCTTACCGGTAAATTTATGTTTTGCATCATTCGGGTTAACAGTAACGCTGTCCAGGATCATATACCCTTCAGAATAAAATACCGTATCGCCGGTTTTCACTACATGATTTTTAAACTGGGCCGTATCGGGGCCTTCCTGTACAGAGCTGGCATGGTTTACATAACTGAAAATATCCTTATGCCAGTAGTGCCGTGAGTCGGGGTTGTTCGACATTCCCTCCTGTCCCTTGGTATTCTTGATAAGATCGGGATACAGGGTGAACTTATCGCCCCCATCCTTACGCTCCATATCTACTTTGAACCAGGTGATCTTTCCGTTTTCACTCACCGAATCCTTCTCGTAAGTTGCCCAGTATTTACCCATATCGGTTTTTACACCGCGGAACAGGGTCAGGTTCTCAAAACCCTCTTTCGGTCTTTCAGGACCAAAATTGAGCGGGTTGAAGGTATTTACAGAAAGTACTTCTTTTTTAGAAGAAGAAATAAGGATACCCACGAGCATCAGCGCAAAACCAAAATGCGCTACCGAGCCGCCGGCGGCTTTCCATTTACCATTCAAACCAGTATAAATGTAGGCAGCGTTGGCAATAACCGCATACACCGCAGCAAACAATGCCAGGTGAATAGCTGCCAGAAAACCAATGCCGTATTTATCGTAATTAATATGACCAAAGTAACTGATTGAAACCGATACCAACAGGGAAACAACAGTAGCCCATAACAGCTTTTTTACAAAATAGGCTTTTGCCGTGTTCTTGTATTTGAGGTATTGCCCAATGGCAGTTAAAATTCCAATAACCACAGCTACAAAAACCTGAATGCGGTTGTAGGGGAATTCTTTGTCTTCGCCAATAACCAGCGAAGTGCCAAACAGTTTATTAATTATTGGGAACGAAGTAGGAACAATAATGGCCATGGCCGACAGAAACAATACCAGCGAACCAATAAACATCCAAAACTCGCGGCTGTTGAACTCTTCTTCCTTGGCAATATGCGGTATCTTTTTATACCGGGCAATGAACAATGCCAGCGATGGAACTATAATAATAAACAGCCAGATGCGCATTTGCCAGTTCATGCCCGAATCAACAAAAGCATGTACGGAAGTATCCTGCAAATCGCCGCTGCGGGTAAGGTAAGTAGAATACAATACCAGCAGAAAGCTCAATATAAAAAAGAAGTTTGTTGCCCGTAAAGAATGACCGGTTGAGTTATAAATAACCTGGGTATGAATACCAGCAACCATTACCAGCCAGGGTACCAGTGAAGCATTTTCAACGGGGTCCCAGGCCCAGTAACCGCCAAAAGTGAGCGACTCGTATGCCCAGGCGGCACCCATCATAATGCCCAGTCCGAAAATAGCGCCAGAGAATAACGACCAGGGTAAGGCCATCTTCGTCCAACCGCCAAAGTCCTTTTTCCATAAGCCGGCAATGGCAAAAGCAAAAGGAACAATGGTACTGGCATAACCCAGGAACAGCACCGGTGGGTGAATAACCATCCAATAGTTCTGTAATAATTGGTTGAGGCCGTTACCATTAGCTATTTTAGGTTGTTTCAGGTAATCCAGGGCCGAAAATACCGGCGCATCCTGAAACTGGTGGCGTGTAAGCAAAAACGGACTGCTTCCTATTTTCAGGTCGAACACATAAACACCTAAAATAAGGGTAGCCAGGCAAAACTGTGCAAAGCTCATTACCGTCATCACGGGCGCTTCGAACCTTTTGCTTGTTTTTATAAGCACCAGACCTAAAATCGATTGCCAGAGGGTCCATAAAAGAAAGGCGCCCTCCTGCCCTTCCCAAATGCTGCTAAGCAGGTATTTTGGGTTCAGGGTAACATCCGAGTGGTTCCAGGCATAAAAGTATTCGTGGTAATGATTGGCAATGATATAGAAGATGATGCCGAAGGTGGTAAGCACCGAAACCGCATCGACAAAAAATGCAGCACGGGCCAGTTTCTTCCAGCTATCGTGGTCTTGAGGTGTAGTGGCATTGGCGGCTTTAAAATAAGCAATTGTAGCCACCAGCGACGCTATCAGGGAAAGCACTATCAAAAAATGTCCCAACTGACCGGGTAACAGGTGTTCACCGATATACTTCATTACAGGGTTTTAATTTTGAGTCAGGTTGTTCTGCGCAGCTTTGGGGTCGTCTTTATACTTGGAAGGACATTTAATGAGGATACCATCTTTACGGGTAATTTCAAAAACGTCGCCCTGCATTTTTCCTTTCAGCACAATACGATCACTCTTCTCCATATCGAAAGGTTTTTCGAAATAGTAACGCACCTGTGCGCGGTTCCCCAATGAGTCAACTACGTAGAATTTGGTTAAGTTGGGGTCTTTGGCGGGGTCGTACTCGATGGGTACTGCTACCGTTTTGTCGAGTTTGGCAATAACTGTTACCGTTTTTCCTTCTTTTTGACGGGCTGAGGCGATTGTTTCATAGGTAGATAAGTCGGCCATAAAGCTTAAAAGGATCATAATACAGACCGCAATGCCTACCAGTATAACAATATGGATCTTTTTCATCTGAAATTTTTATTGTAACGCTTTGACTGCGTGGCACAATTGTTATATATGCACCGCAAAGTTAGTTCAAAAATGTATTGAGGTAGGGAATGATTTTGATCATATGACATTAAAAAGTTCTCAGTTTTCATTAACTGTGGAGCTAACAAAGCGACCCGGGAAAAGGTTCAAAAAAGTTCACAGTTTTCAGTTTACAGTTCACAGGCTGTAGGCGCGGCCTGCCGGGAACTCCGAATTTCGGCATAACTAAGAACTGTGAACAGTGAACTATGAACTATGAACAGTGAACTGAAAACTAAAAATCAAGAACTTTGTACTAACAAACGTAAGCTTGGATATCATAATTTTTTTGCTACTAATTGATCGAGTGCTACCTTGCACCCCGTTTTTTTTAGCGTAAGCGTAGATATATGACAGATCTATCACATTTTGATCCTAACGCGGCAAGTAATCCCAATAATAACATTTTTGGATTGCCTTTCTCTGAAGAAGATGCCCGGTTGGTTATTTTGCCAGTTCCCTGGGAAGTAACAGTAAGTTATAATGCAGGTACTGCCCGTGCAGCCGATCATATATTCAAGGCCAGCATGCATGTTGACCTTTTTGACCCTGATGCCAAGGAAGCTTGGAAACAGGGTTTTTTTATGCGTTCGCCCGATAAAAAGATCCTGCTTAAAAGCGATTACCTGCGTAAAGAAGCGGAACTGTACATCGACTACATTTCGCACGGCGAAATACTGGAGAAGAACCTCTTCATGTGCAAATCGCAGCGCGATATAAATGAAGGCGGTAACTATTTAAATAAATGGGTGTACGAACAAACCAAACAATTACTGAACCGTAATAAACTGGTAGCCATTTTGGGAGGCGACCACAGTGTTGTGCTGGGTTATTTTAAAGCCCTGGCCGAACAGCACGGCGATTTTGGCGTGTTGCAAATAGATGCGCACTGCGACCTGCGCAAAGGATACGAATGGTTTACGTACAGCCATGCCAGTGTTATGTACAATGCGCTGCAGGAAATTCCATCACTAACCCACCTGGTACAACTGGGCGCCCGCGATTATTGCCAGGAGGAATGGGAATATATTCACAACAATAAGAACAGGGTTACCACCTATTTCGATAAGGATATAAAAGAACGTCAGTTCGAAGGCGAAACCTGGAAACAGATCGTAGACGAGATAGTAAGTAAATTGCCACAAAAAGTGCTGGTAAGTTTTGATGTTGATGGCCTCGATCCTAAATTGTGCCCCAATACAGGTACCCCCGTACAAGGTGGATTTGAAACCGAACAAATTTTTTACCTGCTGAAAAAGGTTGTGCAAAGCGGCCGGCAGCTTATAGGTTTCGATCTGGTGGAAATAGGCGTTGGTGATAACAACGAATGGGATGCTAACGTAGGTGCACACATTTTATGGAGATTAGCAAATATGCTGGTAGCCAGCAACCAATAACGGCAATCGTGAATCGGCAATCGGCAATGGTCTCCGAAGTTCATGGCCTCGCTGACCAACATATAAGCCATTAATTGGTATGCCGCACAAAGCGCATCTATCAACCTTATCACCTATATCAACATTTCAACTAATTGTCAGGCTGCTGCACATAGGAAACCCTTGTCAACCTGTCAACTCGTTAACTTGTCAACTACCATGGTATACCAATACGTTGTTACCCTGAAAAATCAAAGCTACCGGTATATTGATATGCTGGGCTTAATTCTTAGTATTTTTTCCGTAGCCTGTTTCACCATGCAATTGGTGGGCAGCAAAAGCGTAAGCCTGGCTTATCTCATTGGCGTTATAGCAATACCGGTCATCGTTATATGGAACCTTGCCCAGCAGGCAAAAAAGCGAAAAGTGTATTACAGCCGCGCCCTGCTTATAGCCGCGCTGGTTTGGATGAAAATGCCCTATTTTCAATGGCTGGTGTTTTTATTTATCATTCTTGCCTTACTCGAATACCAGGCAAAATATTCAATCGAGATCGGGTTCACCGATAATGAGATCGTTATTAACTCCCTGTTCAAAAAAAGATATGCCTGGAAAGACTTCAGCAATATTGTGCTGAGAGATGGATTACTCACCCTCGACTTTACCAATAACCGCATTTTACAGCGCGAAGTGGAAGATGATGATGATGATGATGCCGATGAAGATGAGTTTAATGATTACTGCAGAAAACAGCTGGCTCATTCAGTTCATAGTTCTTAGTTTTTAGTTCTTAGTTTTTAGTTCCCGTTCAATTTTATAGCTCGCGAGCAATTGCGTTCAGTTTACTCATTCCTAAACTGAAACATACCCCCGTTGCGCTTTTATGCTGCCGTTACACCAGGTTTGGTTGTACTTCAATGGCTTCTTTATCAATGGATAGAAGAGAGATATCCCGTAGATATCCCCTATATATCCCGTATATATCTCCTAGATATCAGCACTCTTATTATAGACGGGATAACATGGGCTTATATAAGGTAAACAATGATCTTACCTATGAGATAATTATTGTAAGTAACTTATTGTAACATCTTGCTACCACGGCCCGTCATTGCGTTAAATAGTACCATTGTTGACGAATACCCAATTTGATTACATTTGTTTCCAAATACTTGCATATGGATTTTCTGGCCCCATTAAAAATTGAGGAACTTAATTCAGGCGTATCTACTGGGAATAGCTATTTGCCCGCTCATGGCGAACGCATTGAGTCTCATTCACCCGTAGATGGTAAACTCATTGCCGCCATACAGGCTGCCGATAAAAACGATTATGAAACCGTTATTGCCAAGGCCCAGGCTGCATTTCAGGAATGGCGTACCTGGCCGGCCCCAAAACGTGGTGAAATTGTTCGGCAAATAGGCGAAGCATTGCGCGCCCACAAAGAGCCGCTGGGAAAACTGGTGTCGTATGAAATGGGAAAAAGCCTGCAGGAAGGTTATGGTGAGGTGCAGGAAATGATCGATATCTGTGATTTTGCAGTTGGCTTATCGCGTCAGTTGTATGGATTATCCATGCACAGCGAACGCCCTTCACACCGCATGTACGAACAATGGCATCCGTTAGGTATTGTGGGCATTATTTCGGCCTTTAATTTCCCCGTAGCCGTTTGGAGCTGGAACTCTATGCTTGCCTGGATCTGTGGCAATGTATGTATATGGAAACCTTCCGAAAAAACTCCTTTGTGCGCAGTAGCATGTCACCATATTATAGCTGAAGTATTAAAACGTAATAACGTGCCCGATGGCATAAACGGCCTGGTAATTGGTGGCCGTGAAGTAGGTGAATGGTTATCGGCCGATAACCGTATTCCATTGGTATCGGCAACCGGTTCAACCCGTATGGGCAAAGCCGTTGGCGCAACGGTTGGCGCCCGCCTTGGCCGCGCACTGCTTGAACTGGGTGGCAATAATGCCATCATTATTTCAAAACATGCCGACCTCGATATCGCTATCCGCGGCGCCGTGTTTGGTGCAGTAGGTACCGCCGGACAAAGATGTACCACCACCCGCCGGTTGATCATCCACGAAGAGGTGTACGATAGCATCAAAAATAAACTCACAGCAGCCTATCAGCAATTGCGTATCGGCAACCCGCTCGATGAAAATAATCATGTAGGCCCGCTGATTGATAAAGACGCTGTTTCGCTTTATAATAAAGCCCTGGAAGCCTGTAAAAAAGAAGGCGGCAAATTTATTGTTGAAGGCGGTGTACTTGATGGTGATGGTTACGAAAGCGGCTGCTATGTAAAACCATGTATAGCCGAGGTTGAACCGCATTACAAAATTGTAGAACAGGAAACCTTTGCGCCTATTTTGTATTTGATGAAATATAATACGCTCGATGATGCAATCGCCATTCAAAACGGTGTTCCGCAAGGGCTTTCATCAAGTATTATGACGCTGAACCTGCGCGAAGCAGAACAATTTTTATCGGCCACCGGCAGCGATTGTGGTATTGCCAATGTAAATATTGGTACCTCAGGAGCTGAAATAGGCGGCGCCTTTGGCGGCGAAAAAGAAACCGGCGGCGGTCGCGAAAGCGGTAGCGATGCCTGGAAAGCGTATATGCGACGCCAGACCAATACGATCAATTATTCTACACAGTTACCCTTAGCTCAAGGCATCAAATTTCACGTATAAGCGTGTGTCATATTAAAAGTATAATTAGTACTTTTAAGTATCAGAAGTAGGAAGTATGAGGTAAGAAAAACCTGTATTTCCTACTTCTTACATCCTACTTCCTACATCAGACCTTCCCCGAATCAGCTGACTTCCAGTTTTAAACAATATTATTGGAACCCACTACGTTTTAACCGATCGACAGACTGAAAAACCGGTATGAAGAAAATATACACGCTTCTGTTATTTACTACCCTTATGCATACAGCCAATTCCCAAATGCGGTTGGGAATTATGGGTGGTCCGCATTCTTCGTCAATAATTGAAAAAAATTATATACCGGGCTGGGAAACTTCCACCGAGCCCTTTTATGCCAAAAGGAGTGGCATTCACCTGGGTATTACAGGCGAAATTCCGCTTGGCTATTCGAATAAATGCTTTTTTACCCCCAGCGTTCTATACATGGCCAAGGGTAGAAAATATACCCGCACGGTAGATACCAACCTGGTTAAAACCGATACCATATTTCGGAACAGCACATTCTACACAAACTATATTGAAGTACCGCTAAACGTCACGTTGAAACTGCGCATGAGCAAAAAAAGCAGTTTCCTGTTAAGCGCCGGCCCTTACTTCGCGTTTTTCTATAGCGGAAAAGAAACAAACGAAACAAGAACGGTTGTCAATAATTCAGTTGTCTACAAGCAAACCGAATCGAATATACAGGTGGGTAAGAACCAGAACAACGTTACCACCTTCGATGCAGGTGTAAATGCCCGAGTTGGCTTTGAATTTGGTAATGTATTGCTTACCGGTTTCTTTAGCCAGGGAATGACCAACTTTTATGATGTTAGTTACGACGCAACATTCAAACACCGTGTTGTTGGCGCCTCCATTGGTTTTTGGCTGAACAAAAAGGTGGTGCTTACCAACGACAAGGATAATGATGGCGTAATTGACAAAGCAGACGGCTGTCCCGATGTGCCAGGTTCAAAAAAAGCTGGTGGCTGTCCTGATAAAGACAATGATGGTGTAGCCGATGCCGTTGATAAATGTCCCGATGTGCCAGGAGAGGCCAGGTTAAGAGGATGCCCCCTGCCCGACACCGACCACGATGGAATTATTGATGAAGAAGATAAATGTCCCGATGTGGCAGGCCTTGCCAAATACAAAGGTTGCCCTGTGCCCGATACCGACGGCGATGGCATAAATGATGAAGTTGATATGTGTATCGATAAAGCCGGCCCCGCAGAATTCAATGGTTGCCCAATACCCGACACCGACGGCGATGGTGTAAATGATAAAGAAGATAAATGTCCTACAACGGCTGGTACCATAGCAAATCATGGTTGCCCTGAGATAAAGAAGGAAATTGTTGAAAGAGTGAACTATGCCGCTAAAAAGATCTTCTTTGCGGTAGGAAGCGATAAAATTCTATCAACATCAAACAGCGCGCTGAACAATGTGGTAGCTATTCTTCGCACCGATACTACCCTGAAACTGATCATTGAAGGTTACACCGATAATGTTGGTAAACCGGCATCTAATTTGACCTTATCGCAAAAACGTGCCGATGCTGTGAAAAACTACCTGGTTCAAAAAGGCCTCGATGCCAACAGGTTAGAGGCTAAGGGATATGGACAGGAAAACGCCGTTGCCGACAACACCACAACTGAAGGCCGGGCTGCCAACCGACGTGTTGAACTAAAACTTAGACAACAATAGTTTGAATAAAATACTTAAAAGACCTTTTCTTTACTAAAGGTTTTGAACAAATTATCAGCCACTCATGTAATAACCTACATGTGTGGCTTTTAATTTTATATTTTGTGCCGGGAGATAATGAACGTTTGTAAAATGCGAAAGCACAGAACTTGATGACAAACAAGTATTTCCGGTTTTATGGTATTGGGGCTCCATCATTTGTTAAGAATTAGTAAAAAACCAGATATTTGGCCCCTATTTACCATTAATAATATTACGTTACAACTCAGTAAAGCAAAAAACACTTGTAAATGAACAAACTGGTAAAAGTAGCAGGACTTGTAACTGCCTTTGTGATTGCAGAGAACAGCTCCTTTGCGCAACAGGAGAAAAGTACTAAATCAGGCGATGTGCCGAAGGGATGGCACCTGCTCGACAAAACCAAGGACGGGTATTATGGAATTAGTATCGACAAAGCATATGAATTCATCCGTACCAAAAACTTAAAAGGAAAAACAGTATTGGTAGCGGTAATTGATTCAGGTATCGACACCCTCCATGAAGACCTCAAAGATATTCTGTGGGTAAACCCCAAAGAGATTCCCGGTAACGGCATCGACGACGATGGCAACGGCTATATCGACGATATTCATGGCTGGAACTTTATTGGTGGCAAAGACGGAAAGAACGTAAAACAGGACTCATACGAAGGCGCCCGTGTTTATCACATGTACAAAGGCAAATTCGGCGATAAGAACATAGATACCACCAAGCTGAGTGCCGACGAAAAAGATGATTACAAAATGTGGCTGAAGTCGAAAAAGAAGATTGAAGGCGAGGGTGCGGAAGAAGGTGTTGACTTGGTGATGTTGAAAAGAGCCCTCATCAGCGCTCAAAAAAGCGACAGCTCAATGCGTAAGTTCCTGAACAAAGAAACTTATACCGGTAACGACGTAGATACATTCAATGCCGTTTCGCCCCAGGAAAAAGGCGCCCGCGCGAGCCTGCTGTACCTGTTCAAAGCCAACCAAATGATGGAAACTACCAATAAGGAGTTCCTCGATGGTTTTGAAGAGTTTGTAGGCGGTGAAGAAAGAAAGGCCGAAGCCAAAGACAAAGCCCCGCAAAACTACCGCGGCGATATTACCAAAGACAACGAAGCCGATATTAACGACCGCAGCTACGGTAACCCCGATGTTATGGCCTCTACCCCATTCCACGGTACACACGTATCGGGTATCATTGGCGCCGTTCGTGGTAACAATAAAGGTATGGACGGTGTTGCCGATAACGTTCGTATCATGATGATCCGTGCCGTGCCCGATGGCGATGAGCACGATAAAGATATTGCCCTGGCCATTCGCTATGCAGCCGACAATGGAGCTAAAGTGGTTAACATGAGCTTTGGTAAAGACTTCTCGCCCCAGAAAAAATGGGTTGATGAAGCCGTTAAATATGCAGAAAGCAAAGGAGTATTGTTAGTGCATGCAGCAGGTAACGATGCCAAAAACATCGATACAGCTGATAACTTTCCCAATGCTATTATGAAGGACAGCCATAAAAAAGCCTCTAACTGGATCACAGTAGGCGCCAGTGGCGATCCTAAAGCCGGTGGTTTAACCGCTTCTTTCTCTAACTACGGAAAACAACAGGTTGATGTATTTGCACCCGGTGTTAAGATCTATTCAAGCATTCCCGGTGGCAATACCTACGGAAATGCACAGGGTACCAGTATGGCCTGCCCGGTTGTAGCCGGAACCGCAGCCTTTTTGCTGGAGTACTTCCCTTACCTTACACCACAGCAATTAAAGTTTTGCTTAATGAAATCGACCCAGGCTCCGGAAGGCAAGGTTAGAAAACCAGGCACCGAAGATATGGTTGCATTGAGCGATCTGAGCGAAAGTGGTGGTATCATTAACGCATTGGAAGCTGCTAAAATAGCCGCTACGCTTGACCCTTCTGGTAAAAAAGCGCCGAAGAAATCGTCGCCCAAACCCACATTGAAGAATAAGAAAGGATAAATACAGGTTACAGGTTGCAGGGTACAGGTTACAGGGTAATACCGGTAATTTGTACCCTGTTCCTTTTAATACAGTTGCCAGTTACCAGGCATCGAACATTTTATTTACTTTTAAATAAAAAGTATGGTTAGTAAGAACGAAATTACCGTACCTGATTTTTTCAAAACCTATATCAACGCCCTGCAGGAAGATAATTTGCAGGAGGCCCTCGCCAACAACACCCGCCGCTTCAGAAAACTGCTGAAACAAATTCCACACAAAAAGATCAACTATGCCTATGCGGAAGGCAAGTGGACCATTAAGGAACTGCTACAACACATCATCGACTCCGAACGGGTATTCATTTACCGGGCGCTCACTTTTGCCCGAAGGGACCCGGCGCCATTACCCGGTTTCGACGAGAACAATTGGGCCATAACTGCCAAAGCACCCAAACGTAAATGGAATGAACTTGTAGATGAGTTCAAAGCCCTGCGTACCGCCAATGAAATATTCCTGAATTCGCTCGACGATGACCAGCTGATGCAAACAGGTTCTGCCAATAACAATTCAATCAGCGTGGCCGGACTGGCCTTCGTAACCGCAGGCCATGTAGCCCATCACATGCGAATCATTCGTGAAAGGTATTTGGGTGAGCAAACTACGGGTAAAGAGAAAGTGAAGGAGAATGTGGCCGTGATCAGGAAGAAGAAGAAAAAGGCGAAGAAATGAAAAATGAGAAATTAAAAATGAGGAATTAGAAAGGGAATACAGAATTACAGGATTCCCTTGTCAACTTGTTAACCTGTTAACTTATCAACCCGCGCTTCGCGCGCGTACATCTTTTTTATGCTTTCGGTGAACATCATGTACAGTACTTTCAATGAAGGATGGTCGTGCAAAAGGGCGAGGTGTTTTTGAATGGTAGCTTCGTCGTTACGAACAGCCGGGCCCGTTTGTACGGCCGCCGGTTCGTAATCGTGGAGTCTTTCAGCCACCGAAGTTATCAATGGAAGCAACATGGTAAAATCAAGTTTTTCCTGCTGACAATAGGCTTTGGCCAGTGCATATAAATGGTTGGTAAAATTGCTTACCATAACAGCCGCCACATGCAGTTTTAACCGCTGCTCATCACCTGCCTGTTGTACCTGGTGCGAAACGGTATTGGCAAATTCGGTGATCAGCGCCAGATCGTCGTCGGTATTACCATCAACCAGAAAGGGAAGCTCGGGCAGTTCGTTCAACTCGCTACGCAGGCTTTGCAAGGGATACAGTATGCCGTAGTTCTTACTGCATACGCTCAACACATCTTTCGATACAGCGCCGGCAGTATGAACAATGAGTTTATTATTCAATTGCAGTTCAGCCGCTACCGCCGCAACGGCTGTATCGCTTACTGCCATAACATAAATATCAGCTGATTGATCAATGCTTTTAAGATCGGTTGTTGAAGAGGCCGAAAGCGTATCGGCCAGGTCATCTGCATACAATTGGTTCCTTCCACAAACCTGTACTATTTCATGGTCAGCGGCTAAAAACCTTTTTCCCAAAATAGTGGCAACATTTCCCGTTCCAATTATAACTACACGCAATCTGTAAGGTATTATTAATTAACTATTCTTTCCTTCGAGCATTGGTACAAAAGAAAAGTTATCGAACAATTCTTCTGTAACACTGCCATCGGCACGTTTGGTAAGGCGCAACATACGCTGCACATTTCCTTCTCCTACCGGTATTACCATTTTACCACCAACTTTTAACTGCTCAATTAGTTTGGGCGGTATATACGGCGCTGCAGCCGTAACAATCACTTTATCGAATGGGCCATACGTAGGTAAACCTTCGTAGCCATCGCCATAAAAATATTTAATATTTGGATACTTACCCCGCAAAACAAATTTGCGATGCTCTTCAAACAGCTTTTTTTGCCGTTCAATAGTATAGACCTGTGCACTCATTTCGCCCAGGATAATAGCCTGGTAACCGCTACCCGTACCAATTTCCAACACCTTCTCGTAAGGTTTTACCTCAAGAAGCTGGCTTTGGTAAGCAACGGTATACGGTTGTGAAATGGTTTGTCCTTCTGCAATGGGAAAAGCCCGGTCCTCATACGCGACCCTGTCTAAAGCTGAATCAAGAAACCAATGCCGGGGAACCTGTAAAATGGCGGTCAGTACCCGCTCATCTGTAATGCCTTTCTGTTTTAATAAGTCAACCAGTTGTTTCCGTAAACCTTTATGCCGGTAAGTATCATCAAACGTTCTCATTCGTCACAAAGATAACTTAAATAAGGCCCCCCAGCCCACTAAAGGGGGAGAAAAAAATATAAAACACTTAACATCAGGTATTTGTTAGTCACAGCATTATATGTGTAAAGAAAAACGCTTAATGCTGTCTGCATTAAGCGTTTCATAAATATGTTTAGCGTTTTGCCTATTGATGATCACTCTCCGTCTTTCAACTCGCCGCGCGATGCTGCATACAATTCGTACCAATCCTGGTGATCGAGTTCAATGCTGAATGCATTGGCGATGTTGCGAATTCGTTGCTCATTGATGGTGCCTATCAGCGGAAGGGCCCCTAATTTCACCAGCCAGGCAACTGCAAGTGATTCTATATCGGCATTGTATCTCTTTCCAATTTCTTCAAGCTTCGCTCTTACTTTTACCGCCTGGGCATCGGTGCCATTGGCAATACGGCCGGCAGCCAGCGGTGCAGAAGCCAGCGGGCGCATATACCGTTGTTTAATATAATCAACCTGACCATTGTCGAGCGCCGATGTGTTCAACAGGTTCAGCTCAATATGATTGGTAACAATAGGCGTTTTTAACAATGACGCCAACAGCTGGTGTTGAAACACGGTGAAATTCACCACCCCTACATTCTTCACTTTACCTGAGTCTTTCAGGCGTTGCAGTGCAAGTGCCGTTTCTTCTACATTCGATAAAGGATCGAGATTATTAAGCAGGAAAATGTCAATATAATCGGTCTTCAGTTTCCGCAGTGAATTTTCTACACTCTTTATAATATGATCTTTGCTGGTATTGTAATGTTTTACCCGCACGTTTGGCAGGCTGGCATGTGGTGTTACCAAACCGCATTTTGAGAACAACACAATATCTTCCCGTTTGAACGCCTTGCTGCTGAACAGTTTTCCAAACAATTCTTCGCACTGGTAGTCTCCGTAAATATCAGCGTGGTCAAAGGTATTAATGCCCAGTTCAAGACACAGGTTAACGATCTTTTCCATGGTTTGGGCGGCATTACCCGATACTTCATTCCATCTGTAAAAACCATAAATGGCCGGAGATACTTTTGGGCCGGAATCACTGAGATAAATCTTTTGCATTCAGATAACTGTTTTTTACAAAACACAATTATCGGCATTAAATTAATAAAATACAAGAATTATAGACTATAAGTTTGAAATACACACTTATATGCAAAACGGGCGGCCCCGTTACCTGGAACCGGCCCGTTTATTATCGTAATTTTTCTAAACCTCCAGCGCTTCTTCGGCCATCAGCATTTCCTGCTCCTCTACATCTACCCGTTTATTTTCTGTAACTGCTGCCCTTCTGCCTACAAACACATATGTGAGCCCCAGCGCTACAACCAGCAACAGAATGCTTATCCAAATCACCTGGTGAATGCCAAAATGGGTAATAACAACGCCGCCCAGGAAAGTGCCCAGCGTTACCCCGGCATTACCAAACGAAACCATTAAACTGGCTGCCAGTTCAGGCGCTTCCGGCGCTTCGGATGTTGAACGGGTTTGCCCTATTAAAAACCCACCGGTATGAATAAAACCCCAGATACCTACAATAGCAGCCATAGGGATGAACAAACCGCCAAATATATACGCCAGCACGTGAACGCCAATTAACGACAGTAAAAAGAACCTGGTGGTAAGCATTACATTTTTGCTAAGGGCAATACCAGTAACCCAGTTACCAGCAATACCTGTGGCGCCAAATAACAAAAGCATAAGGCTGATTTCAGTGCCATTCATACTACTGATCTTACCCAGGTATTCGGCCAGGAAGCTATAGGTGGCAAAAATGCCGGCGATCATGATCATGGTGGCTACCAGGTTAACCCACATTTGCCCTTTCTTTAAAATAACCAGTTGGCTTTTTACGCTCTGGTTTTCGGTAACGGGCATCGATGGTACAAATGCCAGCAATGCAGCAAATGCAATGAGGTTAATAACACCCGATACATAAAATGAAGCCTGCCAGTTTACTAACTCAGAAATGTAGGTAGTAATGGGCACACCCAATACCGTAGCCACGCTTAAACCACCCAATACAACCGATACAGCCTTAGGTGCATCTTTTGGTTCAACCTGTTTGGAAGCCGCTACCGTAGCTACCGCCCAAAACACCGGATGTAAAAAAGCCGGCAATATGCGGGCTATCATCAATACTGTAAAGTTGGGCGACACTGCCGAAAGTATATTCGATGCCACAAAGGTGAGCAGCACCAGGCACATCATTAATTTGCGGTTTACTTTAGATGTTAGCAGTACAGAAAAAGGCCCCGTTAGGGCAATGGTTAACGCAAAGCCGCTCAATAACCAGCCTGCAGTATCAATTGATACATTGAAATGTTTGGCAATAGCGGGCATTATACCAATAATTCCAAACTCGGTTGTTATAATGCCAAATGCCCCCAATGCCATAATGTAGATAGACCTCTTCATAAATCTAAATATTGAAATGTTTCGATATATTGGACAAAAAATTACCGGGCGCACAGTTTGTGCGTGTTATAAGTTTTTATTTGTTCGGACTTGCAGCTGTTTTTTTAGCTTTTTAAGGCGCTGAGAAAGGCAATGTAATCGTTAAGCACCGATTCATTTAGGGTATATTTAAGGTTGCGGCCTTCCTTTTCGGGCAATAACAGATCGGCATCAACCAGCTGTTTAAGGTGGTGCGATATCGACGGCTGTGCCAGATCGAGCATATCATGTATTTCTGCGCAGTATAAACAGTCTTTTTTCTTTTTGAACTTTTCTAAGATCACGATCCTGCTGGGATCACTCAACGCACGGGAAACCTTCTCAAATTTTTTACTATCCATACCGGCTTATTGTTTTGCCGGGACAAATATACATAGATACATAGAAATACTTCAATGTATTTAACGAAATATTAAGAAATAAGAAGAGCCACCGCTGAATAAACAGGATGGCTCACTCCCCTCCGGGTTCTTCCTGGCATGAGGCGCAGGTATTCTGTTAGGCCCTGGCCAGTGACAGAAATATTCCCTCTTCCCGGAAAACCCATGGGATGAAGCAGAAAACTTATACCGTGTCACGGTCACTTTATCTTTTTATCTTTCAGGTATTGCGCAAATACAATACGTGTCAGTTTTTCATAATCAACATCAAAAAGCATACTGATACTAACTATCTCCTCAACTGTAAGATCATCAACTTCGGTAACCAGGCGGGTCATTCGTGGATTATTGGTATGAAGATGCTTGCCTAACAAACTTTTGGGAATGTAATTAAAGATCTGTTTAAATTCGGTTATGTGTCCGGTTTCGATCATGAACTTGATACTTTCATATCGTTTATCCATACTCATTATTCAAAGAAAAAAAGAAATAGTGATTAAATCTCAAAATCCACCATTTCGTCTTTTATTTGTTTAATAGGAACAGATAAAAGTTCATTTTGTATTTTTTTTATTTCAAACGGCTTAGTAAACCCAGTGAACATAATTGTTACCGCCCTGCTCTTTTACCACCGCGGTTGCGGCGGTTCTCATCCTGCAAGGCCATATTCACCAGCACCTTTGTTTCAATACCAATGGCGCGGGCAATCTTCGACAGCTCTATTAATTTAAATTCAAGCGGTTCGTTTATGAGCCGGGTAAAACGGGTGTTGTTCGTTCTTAATTCATCCCTTACTACTGACTTTGGTATATAATCGAAGATCTGGGCAATCGTTTTAATTTCTCCTTTCTCAATAAAAATACGGGCAATATTATAGCGATTATCTTTGATCATGTTATCAAAGAAAATAATATTGTTTCAAACTAAAGCAATTAAGTACAAAGCGTACCAAGAAAGTTATATGGTATACTTTTCCATGCTAATACCGTACTTTTAAAGTACAGCATGAGCATGAAAAAGTACGGGTTATTTCTTTTGGTATACCCGCACATAATCAATTTCAAATAATGAAGGGAAGGTGGTAGCAGTGGGGTCGCCGCCGTTTTGCCCGCCAATGGCCACATTCAATAACATATAGTGTGGTTGTTTAAATGGGTTGAACCCACTGCCATCTTTATTGGCCAATACATCCATTGAAACCTTGTTTAATAAATAGCCATCAACATACAATGCTATGTATTCTTCGGTCCAGTCCATTCGCCATACATGAAACTGGTTTGCCCAGGTTGAACCGCCTAATGAATCAACAGGAAATGTTTTACTAAACCATTCGGGTCTTTTGTTATTACCTAAACAGGCAATGTTAGCCAATAGCCTGCCCCGGTAATATTCCATGATATCTATTTCGCCATTGCCGGGCCAGGGTTTATCAACACCTAACGTCCACCAGGCCGGCCAAATGCCGTTGCGAATATCAATACGGGCCCGCAATTCGAAGCGGCCATATAACCACGATGCCTTACCCGCCGTTAACAAACACGAGGAAGTATAATTAGCCTTGGGCCGGTTCTTTCGCCAGTCTTTATGATTAGCAGTGTAATTGGGATTTACTTTTTCTTCACGACGCACTTCAATTACCAGCTGCCCGTTTTTGCAAACTGCATTTTCTGACTGATACCATTGAAATTCTTCATTGCGCACCAATCCATATTCATACCCCCAGCGTGTTGAATCGGGCCGGCCGTCTTTATTAAATTCATCGGCCCACACTAATTGATAGCCCTCCGTTTCATGGGTGTTGGTTTTTCCAAAAAGGTTCAGGTCCCAGTTATGCATCCATTCAACTAACGGCTGCCCATTATGAATATGCAGCGGCAGCCATAAATAGCGGCTGTCGCGCAGGTCGTGCGGGTTCCATTTATCGGCCATGAATAGAAATGCATTTTTTTTACCTGCTATTGGTTGTATGTATGTTGATTGTGCACCGAATGTTGTATCGGCACCCGGGCCAAGCATGGGGTTTTGATTCATTAACGTCCAGGGCCCGGTTAGTGAATTGGCGGTATGAACAGTTGCCTTGTTCGGCGCCCAGCCGGTGCAGCCGCTGGTTATTAAATAGTATTTGCCATCATATTTGAATAATGCCGGCGCTTCGCGGTGCGCACTGAACAGCAATTTATCTTCGGTAGTTGGCTGCAAATAATCATTGGTTAACCGGGCAATGCGCAGATCATAATTTTCCTGAGAAGAATACATATGCCAGGCCGAGCCGTCGTCGTCAACAAACAGGGTCATATCGCGCGACATGTTACCATTGGGGCGAAAGCTGTTTATAAACTTATATGGGCCGGTTACTTTATCGCTTACTGCTACACCGGCGCGGGCGGCGCTGTACCCTTTTCCTTTTAACTCAAGGTGAAACCACATTACATACTTGCGGGTACGGGCATTGTAGATCACCTTGGGCCGTTCCATAACGCAACCAGGCGCAATATCGCTGCCGGCATTGGCGCTATCGGTTGATAATGCCAGGGCTTCATACTTCCAGTTATACAGGTCTTGCGACGAATAAACATTCACACCGCTGGTGCCCTGCTTTCCACGGCGCTCACCAAACCAATAATATGTATTACCGCTATATAATAATCCGCCGCCATGCGCATTGATCACTTCTCCCCTGCTATCGTACCAGGGCTGGCCCGGGTTGAACGATGTGTAATGATCATTTACCGGTTTATTCACCTGCGTTTGGGCCCTACAACTAATTCCAGGTATTAACAGTATTAATAAATAAAACACGGTCCTCATCTGAAATCCTTTCTTATGCATTGTTGTTTTGTTTTCACTATAAATGTTTCGGATAATTATACAGCGCCACCTTGGTTGATTTAATGCCCTGTTGGTCCTGCACATAATTAACTACAATACCCAGCGTAACCTTACCCGGCGCACCCAGTTCAAAATACACCAGTGGTTGCGGTTGTGCTATTTGTTTATACATAACCGTTGCGCTGCCTACGATCATATTGTAATCGGGCAATGTATCGAGGGCCGGGGCTACTACCACATAAGCAGCATCTTTGGTTCCCTGCCATTTCCAAGCACCGCCCGAGGGATCGAAGGCATAGGTACCTGCGGGCAGGTTAATTGTTTGATAGATCTTTCCATTGGCAATCAACGGTGATCCCCAGCCCGACTCCAGGTCCATAGTAGCACCATCGCCATCAGATGAAAACCCGCCAACTCCGCCATGGCTAAGGGCTGTAGCATTCGCCTTCCAATCTTTTAAGGTGCCCCAGCGGCTGCCATTCATAGCCGATGCAATGAACGGCCCACCCGGATTAAGGATATATGTATTGGTTATATTTACTGCCGGACCTATCACCAATGCATTTACATCAATAACTACAATGGTGGTACTAAGCGCACCATTTAACTCATACTTGCTGGGGTTGGCCAGCTTTACAGCCAGTACCAAAAATTTACCTATATACTGATCGAGCTTTAGTTGTGGAATATCTACCGACAAATTAAAAGTACCAGACAACGCTCCTTTTGCAACTTCCAAACTTGCAGGAAGTGAATACATGGATGCAGGTAATATTTTATACAATGCAGGGTCGAGCACATTTGTAGTCAATAATTGTTGTATGGTATCATTGTCTACTTTTATATCAACCGAAAACCCTTCATTGTTTACGCCGCTTAGTGTAGCACCCAGTATAACATTCAATTTCTTTTCTTTGGCATCTATCTCGTAATTGTAGGTTGAAGAATCGGTACCCGATGGCACGGGGTAATTAATAGAAGTACCACCCGATTTAAAGATGGCCTGCGGCATAAAGATCTTTGAAAAGCCATAATCTTTTTCGGAGGCCGCTTTTTCACAAGAGCTTATTATTGTTGCTGTTGTTATAATGGCAAGCAATGTATATATGATGAGTTTGCGCATAGATGATTTTTTAATTGTTTACCAACCGGCATTTTGTTCCAACACGCCTTTTGATTTTATTACTTCCGACTGAGGAAAGGGATAGTAATACATTTTAGAAGCATCGAATACCCGGTTCTCTACATTAAACTGTGTGTACAAAAATTGACCTGTACCATTCTTTGAGACCGTTACCCCGGTAACAGGCTGATTCAACACGGTAGCTGCATCTTTCCAACGCAGGAGGTCCCAGTAGCGATAATTTTCAAATGCCAGTTCAACTCTTCGTTCATGCTTTACCGCCTGCCTGAACCCCGGCACATCGGCAACCGTTACGGCCGGCATGGCCACGCCGGTCCTGTTCCTTATCATATTCAATGCCTGGCGGGCAGTATAAGCATAGCTATTGCTATTATCAGGGCCATAGGCTTCATTCATGGCTTCGGCATATTCAAGCAATACTTCACCATAACGGAATATGGGCCAGTGATGCACCTGGGTGCCGCCCTGTACCAGGTTCAAATTATCGTTCAGAAATTTCTTCAGGTAATATCCCGTACGACTGGTATTTGTTTTCTTCATATCATCGGTTGCGCCCGGGCTTTCATCGATGGTCCTTGAATTCCATGTACTGTTATTGGTAACAATGGTGAACCCAAGCCGCGGGTCGCGGTTGGCATAGGGATTGGCGGGGTCAGGCGTTCCTTTATATTCATATTCCTGCACCAGGTTGTGGGTGGGTGTTATACCACTTTGTCCGCCGGCAGTACCAATAGGGTAATTACTTCTTTCGAGCCAGTTACCTGCGGTATATCTAAAGGCCCAAATGGTTTCATTGCTGGTAACCGTATTGTTCTGCAAAAAATAATTGCGATAATCGGTATGAAGGCCAAAAGCACCGGCGCCCTGTCCAAAAACAATAACATCATTTAATGCAGCGGCAGCCCTTTGCCATTTAGTTACATCATTGTTGGGGTTGTGGAGCGGACTGGCCGCAAACAACAATGCTCTTGCTTTTAAGGCCAGCGCCGCGCCCCTGGAAATACGGCCATCGTTACTGGTAAAGGCAGAAGTTTTCCAATTAGCCTGCAGGCTGTTTTTATATACATCTACTTCGCTTACTATAAAATTGATGATCTCGTCATAGGATGCCCTTGGAATATTGGTATCATCGGTTGTTGAAAGTGTTTTGGTAACCAATGGTACACCGCCATAGCGTTTCGATAATTCAAAATAATACCAGGCGCGCAGAATATGCGATTCTGCAACATACCACCCCATATTCAGTGTATCGTTGGTATAGTTTATCTTTCCCGAAGCAGAAACGGTATCGCGATTAAGGGCAAGAAATGAGCGGTAATCTACAGAACGCTCAAGAAAGTAATTAGCCGCCCGTATACCTGCATAATAATTGCTGTAATACGAATCGGGGTTATTATAAGCGCTCCAGCTGCCATTATTGAAAAGCCGCACACCGCCCCATGCTGCTGTTTGTACCGCTTCATCAGCTGCCGGTGCAAACAGGTTGCTATCGAGCAGTGTAAACTCGTTACGCAAATAAACGTAAGGTGCATTGGCCAGGTTACCCAGGGAAAGATAATTCGCATCCAGCATTTCCTGCGTAATGAGTGTATCAACTTTCGTATCGAGGAAATTCTTTTCGCAACCTGTTAAAACAATTGCAACGATAACCGTCTTTATGATCGTATGTATTCGTAGTAAGTTCATGTGTATTGTTTTAAAAGGTGAGTGTAATACCGGCATTAAATGATTTCATTGCAGGATAACCGGCTGGTGTTTCGGGGTCAATGTCGTAATGCTTACCTACATACGACCAGGTAAAGGCATTTACCGCGCTTAGGTATAATCGCAGTTTATCGAGGTGTAAGGTCTTTAATACCGATGCAGGCAGGTTATAGCCCAACTCGGCATTTCTTAACCTTAGGAATGCACCTTTTTTCATCCAGAAAGTTGAGGTCCTGTAGTTATTATCATTGGCCCGGGTGGTAAGGCGCGGATAATTGGCACTCGCCCTTGTATCTATGCCCTGATCGGGGTAATAGGCCCAGGCATTACCAGCCATAGGATATACATTTGTATTATTAACAAATGCCACCGTTTGATAAAAGGCGTTAAACATACTAAAACTATTACCCGATGCGCCCTGGAACAAGGCGGTAAGATCGAACCCTTTGTAATTAACGCCCAGGTTAAAGGCATAGGTAAGACTGGGTAATTCAGAATTGCTGATCTTTGTATAATCGGCCTGATCAACACGGCCGTTATTATCGAGGTCTTTGTATTTAATGTCACCGGGTTGTACAGCGCCGAATGAAGGTATGGGTATGCCGGTCTTCAATGTACCATCGGCATTAAAATCGGTAATATCGTAAAAGCCGTCTGCGGTCAACCCCATATAAGAGCCAATGGGACGGCCGGTTGTTTTATTAAAATCATTTACCGGTGGTATTTCGCCATTGTAAGTGATCTTGTTCTTAGCATAGGATACCATAGCGCCGGCCGTATATGTAACGGCGCCCAGTTTGCTATTAAAAGAAGCGCTTGCTTCAATTCCTTTATTTATAACCTTACCTGCATTTATAAAAGGCAATGCCCCACCATAAACCGCCATGAGGGTATTATCCTGTATTACAATATCGCTTCGGCTATCACGGAACACATCTACTGTAACAGAAAGTTTGTTTAACAAAGAAGCATCTATTCCAACATTATACTTCATACTTTTTTCGGCAAAAATGTTGGGATTGGCAGTATAAGCCTGACTGATGCCCGAATTGGACGTCAGGCTGCTGTTTCCGGTATAATAAGTTCCATTGGGCGTAAAGTATTGCTGGTACAGGTAACGGCCACGGGTACTGTAATCATTAGCCGAAAGCCCCGCACCTGCACGCAGCTTCAAATAAGTAACCAGCTTATTGTTAGCCAGGAAAGCCTCTTTTGAAAGTATCCAGCCAAGTCCTGCAGCAGGATAAAATCCCCAACGATTGGATGGAGCAAAATTGTCTGAACCGGTACTGCCAAATGACAGCTCTGCCAGGTACCGTTCGTTGAGGGTATAATGCAAACGGCCGCTAACGGTTTGAAAATGATAAAAGATGTTAGTGTTTGTATTAGAACCCCGGTTATTGGCGCCCGCATCGGTTATATAATTGCTTTGTAAAAAATTGATGGCGCCCGTAAAGGCATGCCGCCCAAATGTGCGGTTATAGCCGGCGGTAATATTTATCTGTTTCCAATCGTACTGGCCAACCGGTAAAGCGCCATTGGCGGTAATATCGGTTGCTTTATCGGTAGTAGTTTGTACGCCATTATAAAAACGGGCATAGGTGGCCGTTTTACTGGCCGAAGTTCGCGTCCAGGTAAGTAACGACACCGCCTCGTTCAAATACAAACCTGGGGTTATAAAATCAAGTTTTTGTTTTAAGTTGAAATTGGCCTGCAGCGTACGATCGTGGGTTGATGCCCAGCCTACCGCATTTAACGAGGCTACCGGGTTCCAGGGATAATTTGCGGTGCCCGACCAGTTACCCGTTGCGGGGTCTTTTATCGGGTATACATTTGCCGGATAATAGGCCATCATTGACCATAATGCAGGCCCGTAAAAGTTTGGGTTACGCCTATCTTCTATTCTTCCACCCAGATCAACTTTTGCTTCAAATATTTTAAAGAAATTGAAATCGAGATTGGTGCGCACATTAAAGCGTTGGATCTGCGCATTGGAAGTAGTTGCATTGGTTGGCACATCGTACAGGCCGCGCTGTTGCATATAATCGAGCAGCAAGGCGTATTTTGTATCGGCGCCGCCACCAGTAAACAACACGTTTGCATCTGAATAACGGCCATTCTTTTTCAAAGCCTCATCATACCAGTCAATATTGGTACCCGTTCCATTGCGATAGCTTTCCAGTTGGTCGTTGGTATAAAAGGGCGTGTACTTAAACTGGTAACCATTCAGGGCATAATTGTCGTTACTTATGGCCTGGTTGTATAAGCGGGCATAATCATAAGCGCCATAAGGTTTTGAAATGTGAACGGGTTGTTGCAAACCGCTTAATAACTGCACCTGTACTTTAGGTTTGCCGGCATACCCTCTTTTGGTAACCACCCACAAAACGCCGTTGGCGCCTTTCATGCCAAAGGTGGCCAGCGCAACCGGATCTTTTAAGATGGAGATGCTTTCTATTTCAGAAGGCGGAATGTAATTGAAGTAAGCAGCGGTTGTTTGAAATCCATCGATGTATATAATCAGCGCCGAATTATCAAAAGAAGCCCGGCCCCTGATGTACAATGTAGCTTCATCATACCCCGGTTCACCTGAACCCTGCATTACAGTTAGCCCGGGCAACATGCCATACAGGGTATTGGTAATATTGGGCACCGGTGTTCTATATAACACATTACCACTTACTGAGGAAGTAGCCGTTACCGATCTTTCTTTTTTTAATTGTAAAAAAGGCCCTGGTTCGTATTGTGTCAATGAAAGATCAACTACGGAAGTATCTGTTTTTGCCGCTGCTGCTTCCTGTGCATTAAGCGGGCGCCATAGACAGACTGTTATTATATATAGGATTACTTTTTTCATATTAGTAAGTTTAATCGATGTTTTCCACTTCAACATTCGACATTGAACATTCAATATTCATTATTGCCTTTCTCATTTTAATACCCGGGGTTCTGAATTAAATAGCCCTTATTGATCTCCGTTTGTGGAAAGGGGTTCAGGTATTGTTTAGGCGACCATACCGCTGTATAGATCACTTTATCGGTGTAATTGGTATTACCGGTGAGCTTTACACCACCACCGTTGTTAAAGGCCATTGAGCGAATGGGGCCGCCAATTATACCGCTACCAATGTTGGACAGCTTCCAGTGTTTTATATCGTGTAACCGGTAATTCTCATCAAAGAACTCAATTGCCCATTCACGTTGTATAATGGCGCGTAGTTTAGTTTGATCTGTTTCAGTTACCGCAGGCAGCCCAGCACGTTGGTGTATTTTATTAAGGCGGTCGAGCGCTTTTGTCGTTTGCCCGGTTTCGTTCCAGGCCTCAGCAGCGCTTAGGTAAGCTGCGGCCAGGCGAAAAATGGGAAACTCAAACCAGGCACGGCCGCCGGCCTTGGCATAAAATTTAACTACACGCGCACAACCAAAACCGGGGCCATTGCCAAATGTGCTGGCATTTTTCCAGTTGGCATCACCCGGATTGTTCCAGGCATCCATTTCCCAGGGTTGAAAAGTTGAACGGAACCGCGCTTCCATTTGGTTCATTCTTGTTGTATAATCGCTAAACGTTGCTGTGGTACTTACACCCGGCCAGGTTTGGTTGGTACCGTCTGTTTTATAATAGTTCTCAAGCTGGTTGGTAGTAAGCACATTCCCCTGCGCTTCCCATACCCGGCAATTATAAAAAGCGTTCATTGGTAAATTGTTCCAGTTACCGCCGTCGAACAACACATCGTTCTTGAACTTAAAGGCCAGCAACACTTCGGCGTTGGAGGGTACAGAGGTGGCGGTTGAATAATCATCGAGTGGGTTCCCGGTATTGATGATGTATGCACCGCCACCTGCTTCGGCTTCTGTAATAACAGCTTCCGCAGCATTTGCGGCTGTTGTCCACCGGTTAGCATTTGCACTGCCTAAACATATCAGGTTATTTGTTTCACCCATATCGAGGTATGGGGTTGCTGTATTAAAGAGCGGACGGGCCGCATGTAACAATGCTTTTGAACGTATTGCCAATGCAGCCGCTTTTGTCATTCTACCAGTCCAGTTATCGGGCCATTTAGATGGTAATACGGCCGCAGCCGCATCGCACCATGATACAATGGAATCCAGTACCTGTTGTAATGGACTGCGTGGTATAGCCAACGAGTCAGAGGCTTTTAAACTGCTGTTCACAATGGGCACGCCCCCGTACATGATAAACATTTGTTCATAGCGGTATGCTATCAACGCCATCATTTCGGCCTTTACAACAGCCTTGTCACCTTCCGGCATATCTGTTACTTTATCGATGTTCTCCTTTACCAGGTATGCCTGGCGAATGGGCGGAAAATTGTTTGCATACCCATCCATATCTTCATTTGTGGCGGCGGCGCTCATACCATTCAGTACAATGTCTTTTGCCATCGTCCACGAAAAACCGTAGTTCATACCGCCCGACAGGTTTTCCTGTAACATGGCGTTCCACCAGTTCTTCCATGGCAAACCCTGTCCCAGTATGTTACGGTATGCATTGGCAATGGCGCCTTGTGCTTTTACTGTAGTTGTAAAAACGGAATCAACAGTAGTAGCGCTTGATACCGGCATTTGTAAGAACTCTTTTTTACAGGCGCCTATGGCCATTGCTATCAGCGGTATTGTTAGTAGTATCGATCTATATCGCATGGCAGTTCGTTTGGTTTGTTAGAATTGAATGTTCAGTCCCACGTTGAAAGTGCGTATGAGTGGATACAGGTAACCCATATTGTTCTTACCTACATCGGCCTGTTCGGGATCTATTCCATCAAGCACTTCATCATCCCAGGTAAGTAAATTATTCCCGTTCATATATAAGCGGATTCCCTTTATATTGGTGCGTTTCAACAAGGACGATTGCTGTTGAAAAGTGTAACCCAGCTCCAGGTTCTTTAAGCGTTTAAAGTCATTGTTCTTTAACCAGAATGTACTTAACGGGTTATTGTTTGCCTGGCCGCCGCTGAATGAAATGGCGGGGTAACTGATCTTCTCACCATTGGCAAATTTCTCGGCCGTCCAGCGGCCATCGTATGCATATTGCAACACCTCGCCTACGTTCTTGGCAAATGGTGAGCTAAGAATATAACCAGATTGTGGAAAAGAACCTTTTGCTGTTCCAATGAACAGGGCTGAAATATCGAACCCTTTATAAGAGAAGCCTACGCTTAGGTTATAAGCTACCTGTGGCAGGTTGCTGTAACCAATAGGCACGAGGTCTTTTTCATCGATGATGCCATCACCGGTTACATCGCGGTATTTAAGATCGCCGAGGCGGGCATTGGCGCTATATTTATTAAATGGCCGGTTGTTCAATTCGCGCTGGGTATTATAAAATCCGTCGGCTATTAAACCTTTATACTGCCCAATTGAAAAACCGGTTACGTTCATCCAGGGATAAGGGAATGGCGCTTCTGCCTGGTACTCAATTTTATTACGGGCAAATGAATAATTTCCTTTTATGAAATAGGTCACCTTGCCAATTTCATCGTTCCAGCCGGCTTCTATTTCAAAACCTTTATTGCTTACGCGGCCCAGGTTCAATGGCGGAGTTTTGTCGCGTATAACACCAAAATTCGCAGGCACTACGCCTGAAGTTACCAAAATGTTATTCCGTTTTTCCTGGAACAACGACCCTGTTACCGAGAGTTTATTATTGATAAATTTCAGCTCGGCCGAAAGGTTTGTTTTCCGCGCCCGCTCCCAGGTAACATCTGGGTTACCCAATGTAGATTCTTCTGCACCGGCAAAAAATGGATTACTTGTTGATCCATTGCTGTTGCCAAACCAGTAACCACCTGAATTCGTTGACCAGGTATTGGGCAAATACAAATAACGCCTGCTGCCTATTTGGTCATTCCCTACCTCACCATACGAGCCCCTGAACTTTACCCAGGTAAGCCATTTATTGTTTGGAAAGAATTTTTCGTTCGATAAGATCCAGCCGGCCGACACCGCAGGGAAATAACCAAAGCGTTGTTCGGGGGCGAAGTTCTCGGTACCATTAATACCCATATTAAATTCAACCAGATACCGCTCATTATAATTATAGGTGGCACGCCCCACCAAACCCATTAAACCCGAGGGGGTATTATACGCCTGTGCATTACCGGCGCCATTAGCAGCTGTATACCGTTGTGCATTACCCAGTACGAGGGCCGATACATTATGGCCGCCAAAGCTGCGGTTATAATTAATGGCCGCTTCTATATACAACTTACGCCATGAACTATTACCCACGTTATCTGAAGTGCTTGAAGGCGTCACCTGCCCGCCGATGAATATTATATTACCGGGATTCTTTGGATCGCGCATGGCGCTGTATTGCGGTATAGGGTTTGTTTGTGAATAGCCTTTTGTATAGCTGTCGTCATAGGCCACGGTCACATGCGATTCTAACCCATGCGTTAAATAACCCATGGTATGCCGCAAGGTTACTACACTGTTGAGCGTAGTGGTATACATGGTGCGCATACCAGAGGTTAACAGTTGCGCCAGTGGCGTATAACCCGTTCCACCTTTCAAGCCTAACGGGTTGGTAGGGTCGCCGCCTAAACCAATAAAACCGGTTACCAGTTTGCCATCTACAATACCCGGGCCGGTAAAAGGACTATTCTCTAAAATGTTTTGAATAATTGCCTGGTACCTGTTGGCAAAATCGCTCGTTGTGGTGCCTGCACCCGGCGCCTTACCTATACTCGACTGGCCACCCAGGTTAACACTTAACTGAAAATTCTTTGCAACATCTATATCGAAGTTGGAGCGGAAATTATAACGCTTGTAACGGGGATTGTTGTTAGCGCCGCCATAATCGGTGTTTGATAAAATACCATCCTGTTGAAAATAGCCCAACGAGGTAAAGTATTTCACCCTGTCGGTACCGCCTGATACATTGAGATTGTATTGTTGTTGCCGGCCTACGCCACCAAACTGTTCTTTATAATAATTATGACTGGTATAATATAAGGCCGGACTATTCTTCAGGGCTTCCTTTTGGTCGGCAGAAAGAGTGCCCATAGCATCTACTTCTGCCGGCGTATAGTCGCGGTTGTTTTGGAACTTCCATATTTCATCATCGGAGAAAAGAATATTATCGTAACTGCGGTCACCGGCGGCCTGTGCATTGCGAATGGCTTCGTTACGCAGCAAGGCAAACTGGTACGAGTTCAGGGTTTGAAATAAAGCAGCGGCTTTGGTAAAACCCTGGTTGGCCGAAAAACTGAACTGGGGTTTATTGGTACGCCCTCTTTTTGTGGTAACGATAATTACGCCATTTGCGCCACGAATACCATATACCGCTGTAGCCGATGCATCTTTTAATACACTTATGCTTTCAATTTCATTGGCATCCATAGCGTTCAGTATCAGGAACGGCTGCTCGGCCGGTTGTTGAATACCATCTATTACAATCAGCGGGTCCTGACCATTTAGTGTGGCAATACCCCTGATGCGAATGGTGGTGTTGTTCAAACCCGGCTCACCGGTAGCCTGCACGCCGCTGATGCCGGCCGTGCGGCCAATAAGCATATTTGAGATATTCGCTACCGGCGTTTGAATAAGGTCCTTGCCCGAAATAACCCCAACGGCGC
The DNA here is from genome assembly GCA_024809215.1 of Niastella sp. OAS944. Taxonomy (GTDB): domain Bacteria; phylum Bacteroidota; class Bacteroidia; order Chitinophagales; family Chitinophagaceae; genus Niastella. The sequence goes on from JANUBW010000002.1 coordinate 890,259, forward strand.
CGGTAACGGTTGGCGATTTTTGTTTACCATAACCCACAATCACCACATCGCCCATTTGCTGGTAATTGGGATTTTCATCCAGTTGAATATTCAACAAAGTTGCCGAGCTTACTTTTTGCAACTTGTTGAAATAGCCAACATAAGTGAATTGTAAAGTAGCACCCGAAGGAACGGTTATTGTAAAGCGCCCCAGGTTGTCGCTTACCGTCGATTGGTTTGAATTTAAGATCGATATGGTGGCTTTGGGCAACGCCTCACCATTTTTACCGGTAATGGTCCCCTGCACTTTAATAGGGTCCTGCGCCAGGCAAACACCTGAACAACTCAGGAAGCCTGCTAGCAGAAAAGTAATTAAGCGCCTGAACCGGGAATGTGCATTCATTCTCATATAGCAGTTTTTAATTAGGCTTTCGTTTTGGTTAATACGTTGGATTACAGGCACTAAAATATCTGCATTCTACCATGTTATGTAGGGGGGAAATTGTAATAAATGGGGGTGTAATTGGTAAAAAGTTCAATGTTCATAGTTCATAGTTCACAGGTGAGGGCTACCTGGCGTTCTTTTTTTGGCATTCGCTGTTATTGAGTTATTCAGTTTGGAGTCTCGAGTCTCAAGTTGCCAAGGCTTCGTTGCGCAAAAGTTTCACCAATAAAAAGGCCTTCCGGTATGCCGAAAGGCCTGTCTGTATTTCCTTGTCAACCTGTTAACGTGTCAACTTTTCAACTCCTCGTCAACTTATCAACCCTCCCTTTTTACATGAAATTGATTGTTAAATGAATTCCGGTACTTCTTGATGTACTCCGAAGGATTCATGCCAAAAAGTTTATTGAATTGGGTCCTGAAGTATTTGATATCGCTGATGCCCACTTCAAAGGCGGCCTGGTTCACATTGCATTCCCCTTTTAACATCAACTCCGCCGCTTTCCGCAGCCTTATAAAACGAATAAAATTCGTGATCGACTGGCCACTGAGCAGCCTGATCTTTTTATACAGGTTCGAATGGCTCATACCCATTTCCTTTACCAGCACTTTTATGGTGAACTTTTCGTCGGTAAGATGCCGCTCAACAATGGCGATACAATTTTGGAGGAACTCCCGGTACTCGGCACTCACCTTTAAACTGTTTTGCTTTAAGGTGATCTCATTAAAGAAATAATTCCGCAACTCACTACGCGTTTTGAAAATATTCTCCACTTTGGCCAGCAGCAGGTCTTTATCGAACGGTTTGGTAATATACAGGTCGGCGCCTTCTTCTATACTTTGCAATTCAGTCTCCGGGCCGCGAGAGGCAGTAAGCAGCACCACGGGAATATGGTTCAGAGCAGCGTCCTTCTTTATTTTCCGGCACAGTTCTATGCCATCCATACCGTCCATACGAATATCGCTAATTACCAGGTCGGGGAATTTCGTTTGAACCATGGTCAATGCTTCCTGCCCGTTCTCCGCCTCCATAACATCATATTTGTCTTTCAGCATCTGCTGTAGATATTGTCTTATGGCTTTGTCATCATCAGCGATCAGCACACTGGCCCGGTCGGTAACCGATACTTCGGGTTTGTTTTCTGTAATGTCATTGGTTTGTAGCTCCTCGGCTGGTTCCGCCAGCAATTCTTCCAGTATCACCGGTTCTTTTTGCGCTTCGTCTAAAATAGTTTCATTGGCGAGGTGCACTTTTCCTTTTTGCAAAATAATACTGAAAGTGGTGCCAGCGCCTTCTGTAGTTTGAAAACTAACGAAGCCTTTATGTGCCTCTATAAAATGACGCACCAGGTATAACCCAATGCCAAAACCCGGTTTCAATGGGGCGCGGGAAGAAGGGGCCTGGTAGAACTTTTCAAACAGGCGGGCCGTTGCCTCTTCAGGAATGCCGCAACCCGTATCCTGCACCTGCAATTCAACGGTATTGTCAAGTTCCTTAACGGTAAAATTTATAGTGCCGCCCGGTGGGGTAAACTTTATAGCGTTTGAAATTAGATTATACAGCACGATCTCCATCTTCTCCCGGTCAACATACAACTCAATGTTGGCATTGTCGCAATTGAAAACATAATTCAGGTGGTTCAAGCGCGCCTGTTGCACAAAACATAAATACACTTCATTACACAGATTATAAAAGTTATGTTTGGCAAAGGTCATTTTATCGGCTTCCACATCGGCTTTTCTAAAGATCAGTAACTGATCAACCAGGCTTAGCAGGCGCCGCGCATTCCGGTAAACGATACCCAGGTCTTTTTCGGTGTTAGTGCTCTCCTGTTTGCGCATCAGGTCCTTAATGGGGTTTATGATAAGCGTTAACGGCGTGCGAAACTCATGCGAAATATTGGTAAAAAAAGAATGGCGTTTATCATTGATCTCTTTTTCCTTTTCGGCATTCAGGTGCGCCAGTTTTATCTCATACTCCAGATTTCTTTGCCTGGCTTTATATTGGTAGTAAACATAAATGAGCGACGATGCTATTATAAAATATAATGCATAAGCCCACCAGGTACGATACCAGGGTGGCAGCACAATTATTTTTAAAGTAGCTTCCTGCGTATTCCAAATACCTTCTGCATTGGTTGACTTTACCCGTAACCAGTAAGTGCCTTCGCTGATATTATTATAATTGATCGTGCGCACGTTACCGGGATAGTTCCAATCTTTATCCCACCCCTGCAAAAAATACGCGTAATTCACTTTTTCGGGTGAAGAATATTCCAATGCAGTAAAATGAAAAGAAAGGATGGCTTCATTATAAGGTATCCGTAATTGATTGATGTAGTTGCTGCCGGCCCATACAAAACGGGGCACTTCTGCCAGCGGTTTGTTGTTCACCCAAATAGCAGAGAATAATAGCGCTGGCATAAAGCTCCGCGTTATCACCTGTTGTGGGTTGAACACGTTAATGCCATTGATGCCGCCGAATACCAATTCACCCGATTGCAGTCGCAATGCAGCGTTATAACTGAACTGATTGCTTTGTAATCCATCGCTTTGATAAAAATTCCGGAACTGCTTTTTCACCGGGTTGAACCTGGATACCCCGTTAAATGTGCTTATCCATAAGTGTCCATCGCTGTCTTCAAGTATATTCAGCACCGAATTATTGGTGAGGCCATCGGCAGTTGAGTACCTGATAGCTACATTCCCTTTTTTACGATCGAACAGCAACAGACCGCCGCCCTCGGTACCTACCCACAGGTTATGATGGCTGTCTTCAAAGATGGCCCGCACCGGTTTGCCTGTTTCATAATAAATATGTTGCTTCTTTTGCTTGTCGAGCTGTATCAACTGGTGGGAGTTGCCTACCCATAATGCGCCGGTATGGTCTTCTGTAATTGCAATGAGATCGTTCAGTTTTGAATCAAATTGTTCAAAGCGGTTTTGCGAACGGTTTAGGCGGTATAATTTTCCGTTACCAAATGTGGTTGCCCAAAAGTTCTTATCGCGGTCTTCGTATAACAGGCAAACATTTTTATTTTCCTCGCCTTTTTCGTTGGTGCATTTATAATGATCAAACGAACCGGTAACACTATTGAAGCGATTGATACCGGCGCCAAAACTTGCGATCCAGATATTACCAAGATGGTCCTGCCTTATACTGCTGACTGAGTTACTACTTAACGAGCGCGCATTGTTTACCTGGTGGCAATAGTTGGTGAACCGGTTATCCTGTCTGTTCCAAATGCTTAGCCCCCCGCCATCGGTACCAATCCACAGATCGCCGTTTTTGTCTTCATAAAACGAAGACACAAAGTTGTTAATAAGACTGTTCCTGTCGAACGGATTATGCGTAATTGTCAGAAAACGGCTTTTGTGCGCGTCAAGCACATCAATTCCGCCTTTAAGCGTTCCCATCCATACCCGGCTTTCTTTATCAACCAATACACTATATACCGATTCACTCGATAGCTGGTCCTTGCTTTCACCCGGCAACAAATAATTAAAATTGCCGGTAAGTTTATTCAGCACGTTTACGCCCCCACCCTGTGTTCCTATCCATAAATTATTATGAGTATCGCTGCAAAGGCTCACGGCTTTGTTTGTACTAAGCTCACCGGCCGCTTCTTTATAATGTTTAACTATTTGGTTGGCAGCAATATTATATTGGTACAATCCTTCGTCGGTGCCCAGCCAAATACTGCCTGCATCATCCACTTCCATGGTAATTATAGAGCGTAATGAATCATTGACCGGTTGAATAGCCTTCCGGCTCTCGCTATAAAAACACAAGCCCAGGTTCTCAATAAACAGCCATACTTTTCCGGGTTTGTCTACGTAAACGGCCTGTACATTATACCAATAGGTTTCTTTTCCTGTTATGCGCACTGGCAGTTGCACCGCAGCGTCTTTATCGTGCTCTTTTAAAAACAATCCCCAACCATTGGTACCCATATATACATTTGCGGTAGCGTCTGATTTAATGGTATTGATGCTACAGGTGATCTTTTCGCGTTGGGTGCGGGCATAGTTAGGATGAAAGTATACCGGCGAAAATCGATCGAAGATGCGATTGTACACGGCTACGCCCTGCCCCGTGCCAACCCATATATTGTTATTCCGGTCTTCGTGAATAGTATAAATATAGTTATGCGGAATGGAACCAGTATCGTTGATCTTATTGCGGAATACCCTAAACCCATAGCCATCATAGCTGTTCAACCCGTCGTAGGTGCCAAACCACATAAGGCCATTATGATCCTGGTAAATACATTGTACTGAGTTGTTCGATAACCCCTGTTGAATACCTAAATGAGAAATTACGGCGCCATTATACGCCCAGCCTTTACAGGAAAAGAATAGTTGAAGTATAGCAAATAGTATATATCTGCAATAGATATTCATAAGCGTTTTGGTTACAATCGTTACGGCTACTTACCTGTGAATTGTAAATCTAACAATTTTTAATCATAGGTGTGTCACCGTTTTAAAGTATGCTACACCTATGATATAAAAACAAAATATCATCTGATAATCTCAAAATCTCTTACTATTTTTATTTAATGATCCGCCGTAGTAATAGCCTGGTTCTGTTTCTGTTAATTTTATTCATTTCCCCCTGCTGCCTTGCACAAAAATGGCGTATTCAAACCGATAGCCTGCTGCGTGCATATAAACAGGCTGTTACGCCCACCCAAAAAGTAAAACCGCTTACCGAGGCCGCTTTTGTTTTTTTGCTGCAAAGCCCCGATACAGCTATGCTGTTATACAATGAGGCTGAAAGCATTGCAGAAAACAGTGGCAACGATACCGCGCTGGCCATGGTGTATGCAGGCAAAAGCGCCGTATACCTTATAAGGGATAACAATGAACAAACGCTGGAGTATGCGTTAAAGGGTTTGAAGATCAGCGAACGCACGCAATTACCACCCGATGTACTGGCAGCTTTATACCGAAAACTGGGTTATGTATATCGTAATACCAACAAAAACCAGCAGGCCATTGAGGTATATAAAAAAGCGCTGGTTTATTCCCGATTGTCGAACAACCTGTACGATATGGCCACCACCTCTTCGAACATAGGGAACATCTTCAATGCAAATAAACAGTACGACAGTGCGCTGGTTTACCATGCAAAAACCCTGGAGGCCGCACACGCCGGTAATTTTAAAGATATCATTACCCGCACTTATATACAGATCATCAATTCTTATAATGGGCTGAAACAATATTCCAAAGCATTTGAGGCCGTGGCCGATATGCAACCTTACTTAAGCAATGTAGACGTAACCCCAATTACCAAAGGATTGGCTTATACGGTAATTGCAAAACTCGATATGCGGCATGGTACACCACAGCACCAACTGGCCAGCCGCTACCTCGATAGTATGAAAAAGCTGATGACCATCACATCGCCGGGGAAAGACAACCTCATTGATTATTACCTAAGCCGCGCACTGCTTGAATTCAGTGTTCAACATTTCGACTCAGCCTCGGCTGCTCTGGAACGGTACGATGAATTGAAAAAGGTACGCGACGATGAGATAATCAGCGGTCATGTTCAGGAATTGGATGCCCGCTATGAAACCGGTAAAAAAGATGCACAGATAAAAGACCTTGCCGAAGAAAACCGCCTTAGAAAAAAGTTGCTGATCATTTCACTTACGGCATCGGGCATCTTCCTTGCTCTTTTGTTTTGGGTTTGGCAACAGAACAAAAAGATCAAAAAACAGGAAGGGCATTTGAATTACCTTATGAAAGAATTGCATCACCGGGTTAAGAACAACCTGCAGATCGTAAGCAGTTTACTCAACCTGCAAAGCGCCAAAATAGACGATCCCATGGCGCAAAAAGCGTTGATGGAAGGCCAGCATCGCATTGAAGCAATGAGCCTCATACATCAGAAACTATATCAAACAAAAACAACCAGCCGGGTGAACATTCAGGAATTTATTACCGAGCTGGCCGAAAATCTGATGCATGCCTATGGATACAAAGCCCATAACTTTAACCTGCAACTACAGATAGATGTTAAAGAACTGGAAGCTGATACAGCCATCCCTGTAGGCCTTATACTAAATGAGGTAGTGACCAATGCGTTTAAATACGCTTTTAAAAACATAAACGACCCCGCTTTATATATAACCCTGAAGGAAACAGCGCAAAAACTGCAGCTAACAATTGCCGATAATGGCCTTGAACTTACGGAGAAGGCCTGGAAACAATCTGCTTCCTTTGGCCGTCTGTTAATACAGTCGCTCACTATGCAACTGGAAGGCTCAATGCAATTGAATTGCGATTCGGGTTCAGTTTTTATTTTTGCATTCCCTGTAAAACCGTTACACGCATGAACGACCAAGTAAAAATTATGATCGTGGAAGATGAGACCATTGTAGCGCTGGACCTTTCTATGCGTTTGCAAAAAGAAGGCTATGAGGTGGTAGGTATTGCCGCCAGCAGCGACGATGCCCTGGCACTTTTTACTGAACATAAGCCCGACCTGGTGTTAATGGATATTAATATCAAGGGTAAAAAAGACGGTATTGAAACAGCTGCAGCCCTTAAAAAGATTCAGGAAGTACCGTTGATCTTTCTTACCGCATTTTCACAAAGCGAATATATTAACCGCGCCAAAGCGGTAAACCCTTCGGCTTACCTGGTAAAACCATTCAATAACGACAGTTTACATACCAGCATTCAAATAGCCATTCACAATTTTGCCGTGCTGGGTAAACCTACCGATCCTGCACCTGCCAGCGAAATAAAAGAAGACTCCGGCAAGGAATCCTTGCTTTTCTTCAACAATTATTTCTTTGTTAAACACAATTACCGCTTTAATAAATTCTCTATCGACGAGCTGTTGTATGCCGAAAGCGACAACAACTACATTAAGCTGGTGACCACCACAAAAAAGATAGCGCTGCGGGTATCCCTGCAATACCTGGCAGATAAATTCAAACACCCGGCACTGGTGCGTGTACACCGTGGTTTTATTGTTAACATTAAGAATATCGACAGCTTTAACGAAGAAGAGATCGTCATTGGCCCGCACCAGATCCCTATTGGCAGAAATTACAAAGATGATTTCCTGAAAAGTTTCAGGTACCTGTAATAAAAATTATTGCCTGCCGTTGCATTTCACTCATCCACGAATTAGAAGAATTCATCGTAAAAAGTTGCATACGTACGTATAATTGTTATTTTTACTGCAAACCCAATACCCCTCTACCGGTTACCCCGCCGGTAGATGCCCTTACATGAAAAATTCTACAGTTCTATGCAAGCAGATAGTATGAAAAACCGTAGTAGAATCGCCATCGTTTATTTTGATGCAGCCTCAGGCAATCGCTCTGCCGCTGCTGCTTTAAAAAAAGTATTGCAGAACCGCAATCCCCTATGTCAGGTTCGAATGATCAATATCACCGACATCTTCGGCCATCATCGTGTGTTTGGTAAAGTTGTTCGCGCCGGTATAAAGTATTTTAACCGGCAACTGAAACGCGACCGTGTGATTAACCTGCGTGCACTTATCAACCTGTCGATCAAGTGCCACGACCTTGTTGGGCCCAAAGGCATTCAAAAGATTGCCGGTTACTGGAATTCATTTCCACCCGATATTGTGATTTCCGTTACACCCATGTACAACCCCGTGTTGTATGGCAGCGCCATGCAGGTAAATCCCGGTGTGAAATGTATTACCATTCCGGTTGATTTTGAAGAAGTGCGCAGCCGCTATTGGTTCACCCCAAAAGTAGAACAGTATTATCTCAATGCTACCGATACCTTACAGAAACAAGCTGCCAAAGCAGGTATTTCAGAACACTACCGTTTTCGCATCGCCGGTATGCCGGTTGAAGAAAGTGCTTATGAACTGCCGCCGCCCGATCGTGATGCACAATTACGCACCATTGGCTTGAACCCCGACTGGCCTGTTGGTTTTCTATCATTTGGCGGTCAGGGAAGTGGAAATGTGCTTGACATTACCCGCGCGCTGGCTAAAAAGCACACCAATCTTAACCTGATCGTTATGTGCGGTAAGAACAAGAAATTGTACAGGCAGATCACTGCCCTTAAGCTGCCATTTCCAACCGCCATTTACAGTTATTTACCACAAACGCCTATGCTGTTCCTGCACCTAAGCGATTTTGCTATTGGTAAACCCGGCGCTATGACCATTACCGAATCACTGATCACCAATACACCGCTGATAGCACAAAAAAGCAAGGGCATGAGCCCGCTTCAAAAAGGCAATGAAGAATGGCTTACACAAACCGGCACCGGTATTGTAGCCAAAACACCCGAAGGCATTGCCGCCGCCGTCACTGAAATTGTGAACAATCCCGAATACAAAGAACAAATGGCCGACTATAATCATAAAGCCATTTTCCAAATTGCAGCCCTGATTGAAAAGATTGGAAAATTAAATCAGAAGATACTTAAGCCTTACTCATATGTTACGACTTAGTATCTTTACAAAATGCAGTTCATATTGCAGAAGCTATACAGTTATTGCCTGACTGAATTATTGAGGTATTTTGACCGTAACACTTCATATTTATCAAAATCGGTCCTTAATCCACGTTTTGGATCAATGACAAAAATATTCTGTTGATAACATTCAATGGCAAAGTCAAGCATTTTATCAATGGAAGTAAATTCAAGGTTGCCATAAATTTGAACGGCCGGTGAAATATAGTAGATCTCACCCGTTGAATTTTTCAGCAGGTACATATCATCTTCAAGTGAACCCAATAAAGGCCAGTAATCGTTCATATCTCCCAAATTAGCAGCCAGATATTTCCAACTTAAAAACTCCCTTTTTAGTCGCACCATATCCTGCAGGCTATAAAAGAAGCAATATGGCAAAACATTTAAAAAAACACTACTTATACCCTGTCTGAAATAAGGCGTACCGTTATGCCACTCATACAATGCTATTAACCCCGGATAGGGATTGATATTATTTGCCGAAAGCACTTCAAGTATTTGCGCTGTTGGTAACCCGGGATTTAAATAATGCAAAACCGAAGCACTGCATGCCACCAGTGCTGCCTCCAATTGTTTTATCTTTTCTTTAATAGTCATGTTCACTTTTTCCTGACAAAAATGCCACTCCGTCAAAGCGGAGCGGCATTATTTCAAATTAGGGGTACGTTATCAACTATATCAACATTATCAACTAACTCGTTAACTATTTAACTATCTTAAATTCTACACGTCTGTTCTTCTCACGCGCAGCAGGAATATCCTTACCACGTTTATCCTTCTCTTTCTCCAACGGTTTGGTAGCGCCGTAGCCTTTTGCCATTAATCTGTTGGCATCTATACTGGCATTCACCAGGTATGCTACGCAGGCATCGGCACGCGCCTGTGATAATTCCTGGTTGTATTTGGAAGAACCAATACCATCGGTGTGGGCCGAAATTTCTAAACGCACATTTGGATTGGCTTTCAGATAGGCCACCATATCGTTCATATATCCATATGAATCGGGCGCCACTTCTTTTTCGTTATAACCAAACCTGATATCGTGTGTAACCAGGGTTTCCTGTCCTTTGAACGGATCGGGGATCTTTGTTAAACAACTTTGACCTACATTGATGGTATCTGAACTGGCTGCCACAGAGGCAAGCGCTTCGTTCTTATATGCTTCTTTTCCTGCAAACAGTTTCACTTCTTTACCAGCCTCTGTTTCCAGCACATAATAACCTTCGGCATTGGTGGTTTGCCTGGCAACCGGTTGTCCGTTCGTATTGGTAGCAGTAATGGTTACACCGGCCACAGGCGTTTTGCTTTCGCAATCGATGATCTGTCCGGCAAAGTATTGGTTGTAATTTTTATGAACTGCAAATAACTCAAGGCAGCATAATGAACCGCGGTCGGTACTTATGATAGCATCTTCCAGCAGGTTCTTACCCCGGTTCACAAAGTAGTTGTCGTTTTTTACGGAATTTACGGGGTAACCCAGGTTCACAGCTTCTTCAAATTTGCTACCTGGTGTACCCTTTGCACCAAACAGATCGAAACCACCCATGCCCACACGGCCTTTTGAAGCGAATACCAATGTATTGCCGGCGGCATAATAAAAGGGCGCGCCATCGTCTTCTTTCGAGTTAACGCTCGCGCCCATATTCATGGCTTTACCGGGTTTGCCGTCCTTTAACGGTGCATACCAGATATCGTAACCGCCTTGTCCGCCATTGCGGTTGCTTGAGAATAACAAATATTTTCCATCGGCCGTTACATGCGGCTGACGCGCATCGGCGCCTTCTGTATTTATAGTACCATCTACCAACACCGCGGGCAACCAGCCATTGGCGGTTTGTTCGGTGCTATAAATGGCGAATGTTTTTGTACCATCTTTTGCCGTGTTCCAACCGGTAAAGAACATCTTCTTACCATCGGGTGTAAAACTGGCTACGCCCTGGTGGGTGCCGATGTTTCCAGTAACCGGTAGTTTTTGCGCTTCGGCAAAACTACCACCGCTTTGCGCCGTTGTATATAATGCGTTGTTGTACTCGGTCATTTTGCTGTGCTCATCAACAGCGCCACGGGTAGCTGTAAAAACCAGGGTGCTTGTATTCATCCACGCGGCAGCATAGCTGGCGCCTTCTTTATTTACCTGGGTATTCAATTTTTCTACTTTCACATTGCCTGTACCCTGTTGCAGTTGTTGTTGAATGAAGTTGCAATTGGCCAGCTCCTGGGTTGCTTTGGCTTTATAGTCGGCCGCAGGTTTTGTTTTCAGGTACTTCTCCAGTTGTTGCTCCGCCAGGTTGTATTTACCGTTTGCCCGCAAACAAATAGCATATTCATACAACGCGTTGGGGTAAGCAGTGGCATCGAGGTCGATCACTTCTTTATAGTACGTTTCGGCATGACTGTAATCCTGCAGTTTGAAATAACAATCGGCCAGGTTGTGCAACAATTCCACTTTAGGGTTTACAGCCCTGGCGGTTGAACCAGCAGCTATTTTCTCTACCTGATAAGGTGCATACCCGTTTTGTACCTCTTTATTTCCGGCCAGTGATTTTTCATAATACTGCGCAGCGGAATTATAATCACCCTGTTTATAGAATTTATCGGCAGCCTTTTTGTAATTCTTTACATATTGCGCCTGGGTAGCAGTTAATGATACTGCTAGTCCTGATATGATAATGATGTGTTTGATCATACTTTACAATTTGAGACCGTGAAACGGCAAACGTGAAACGTGAAATTCCAATTTCAAAACTCAAAACAAATTGCGACTTTCCGCTTTCTGCCTTTGGCTTGCAGCTTATAGCTTACAGCTTGCAGCTTTTCTTATTACATAGCAGGACAAACAAACGGTACTCGCTTAGCCTTAACCGCTTTGCTGCCGATTATAGATAATGATAATTCAAAACTATTCGACTTGCCACTGATCTTTGAAAGATCGGAAGTACCTACATCATAGCTTACGCCCAAAACAAAATTCTTATAATATACACCGGCGTAAGGCACCAGCGCATCTTTAAAGCGGTAGTTAGCACCCAGTAAGAAATCGGCATCATCGTTTATCTTGCTTTGCACATAAGCACCTACCATTTTCTCGCTGGCTTTGCCCTGGCGCATGTATAATAAGTTGGGGGTAATACTTAACACTTCAGAAATAGTGAACATAGCGCCACCATGTGCGGTATACCGTACCGGCATACGTTCGGGTACGCCATCGGTGATGAATGGGTCTTCGGGGCGCGTAAGATGAAAAGCGCTCAGGCCCGCAAACAGGTTCATCTTTTTACCGGGCGTTGCATCGTAATACATAATACCGGCGCCTGCATCGAACGAAGTACCCGAAGTTTTGCTCATTACTTCATCGGGCTGAATGTTTGGGTTGAACTCACCGGTTGAAGGATCGAACTGATTGCTGGTGGTAAACTTCGACTGGTCGAAACGGCGGTTGATAATTCCCAATGACATACCCATAGAAATACGTTGGTTACCATCTACCCCGAAGCGTACCCCCGAATATGCCATCGACAAATTAGCCGTGAGGTAATTGTATCCGCCTTCACCCACCTGCTGGTTCATAACGTTCACACCCAGGTTCACATTCTTGCTGGTGGTAAAATCGGCCGATACGCCGGGAGTAACGTACGGACTGGTAATATCCGCCCATTGACGGCGATAGATAGCCGTAACGCGGTAGTCGCCATCCATAACACCCGTTAAGCCTGGATTCAGCCACAACGGATATATGTAATACTGCGAGTAGTGCGGGTCTGTTTGAGCCTTCGTGGCAATCCCACTCAGCACACTCATCAGTCCCAAAGCCAATATTGCAAGGTTTCTCATAATAGTCAGTTTTATGGTTTAGCGTTTCGCTGCCATGAGCAACGATTAGCGGATCAAATTAATGGTTCCTTTTTTGTTTACGGTTGTACCATCCTGCATCGTCATGTTAAGCACATATACATACACGCCAACAGGTGCCGGTTTGCCTTTATACATTCCATCCCATCCGGGTTGCTGCTGGCTCGTTTCGAAGATCTTCTCACCCCATTGGTTAAAGATCATCAGGTGCATAGTGCCGATGGCGTAGCTCTGAACAGTGAAGTAATCGTTCCTTCCATTTCTATTAGGAGTAAAAGTGTTTGGAACAAAGTACTTAATGCCTGGGATGTGTGCTTTAACCTGGGTTGAGGTTTGTTTTGGACACAGTTCAGAAAGGTTCTGCGCCTGTACAGTTAAGGTAATATCACTATTTGGTACCAGACCCGTGGTTATAGTATGGGTAAGGCCGGCAGCACCGCTTGAAGGCGTTACAAAATTGATTCCATCGGTTGATACTTTGTAACCACCGGCATTGGGTGTGGCTGTCCATGACCATTGTACCATGGCTACTGTGGCGGTATCAACTTTAACTACAGGAGCAGCGCCGAGTATAGCACATAATGCATGGCCGGTAACATTTGCTTTAGCCGAATCACAATCATCGGCAGTACCCATGGCAGCTATGTACAGTTTAACATCAGAGCCAGGTACCAGGCCGGTAACAGTATGCGTAAGGCCAGTGGTTCCTGAAGAAGGCTGTACATAATTCACGCCATCGGTTGATACTACATAACCAGTAGCGTTGGTAACTGCATCCCAGGCAAAGGTTACCGCAGTGTTTGTTTCATTATCAACCCGGGCATTAGGACCAGGGCCCAGCGGCAGGCACACTTTAAATTCTATAGCGCCAATATCGGGTTTTGTTACGCGACGGGTTTTATTATAGATGTCGGTGGTGATGCCTACGGGTGTTCCCTGATTATCCATGGTTACCTCGGTAGGCGTAAAGTCGCCGGTAGCGGCATTTGCCCAGTTTGGATGTACGTAAATTGAATTAGAATCGCACAAAGCATTGGCTAACCAGTCGTTCTTTGTACTTATATCAATTCCACTTACCTGGCCCAGGTAATTTTTGGTACCTGCAGTAGAAGCATTAACGAGCGTGTTATAATCGGAAGTGAATGTTGAGGACGCATTCATGTAAATAACATGTTTGATACCAGTACCCCCTCTTTTAATAGCGAAAATATTATTCTTTAATACAAGGCCATTGGCGGGGCTGCTGCCATTAAAAGCCCGGGTGTTGATTGATGCAGTTGAAGTACCTGCAGCATCTTCCAGCGAAATGGTGTTGTGATAATATAGCACGCTATCACCACTTGAATGAAGTATGCCATACTGGTGACCGCTGCTTTGAAAATTATACATTAAATTATTGCTCACAATCACCGGTTCGAAAAGGTTGGTAGCAGAGGCGCTCATAAAAATACCGTTCACCTGATTGGTGTTTGTTTTAGCTGCACCAAAAGGATCATGCAGTTTGTTTTTGGAAATACGCAGGTTCCTGCTTTTACCGGCTATATATATCATATTGAACTGTGAACCACTGGGAATGTTAGTTGTACGTGTGGGGCGACTGATCTCGTTTCCTTCCACCAGGCAGTTACGTACACCCGCTATATATATACCATACTGGCGAATATCCTTTATGACATTATTCGTAATAACGTTGCCATCTGAGGGGTAATTATCAGAAGAGGTACAGGTTATAGCATATTGCCCCCCAATAATTGTATTACCAGTAACTATATTGCTATCGCAAAAGCTTCCGGTACTGGTATTTGTATAAGCGGTTGCAGAAGGGCTCATACAAATACCAACCAAATCGGTAAGCCCCGAAGTGGTGCTCATATTAATAGTACAGTTCTTAATGGTATTATTATGCGCACCATTTATAAATTGAAAACCGATACCATAACCGCTGGCAGTAGCTTCAGGATTTACCTTAAGGCCATCAAAGATAAAATACGCGGCGCCGTTGAACTTAATCACGGCACGCTCAGTGGTGGTACCTGCTGCCAGGGCCAGCGCAGCGCCATTACCTTTGAAGGTAACGGTATTGGTTGCTGAGGTCCCATTAATATTGGTAATGTTCAATTGTTCGCGGTAAGGCGTTCCATTATCAACCACATTGAACACTACAGGGCCACGAATACCACAGCGAATGGCATTTAAGGCGTCATTAAATGTTTGGAAGTTGGTGCCGCCTGTAGCCTGCGCACTGTTGATGGTATAAGTAGCAGCAGGCAAAGATGGTGATACAATTACCTGCACAGGAACAGAATAGTCAACCTGTGGGCCACAGGTAACAGCCACCCGATAATACAGGGAACCAGCCGCAGTTATATTAGTGGCCGGGTGCGCCAGCACTGTTCCTACATTGGTATATGTACCATTTATGGTTGATGAACTTTGCCATTGATAGGTTTGTCCAACCCCAAAAGAGTTACCCGTAAGGTTCATGGCCATAGGCGTACCCTCGCAAATGGGCGAACCGGGCAACATAGTGGTGGTTCCACCCACAGCAGCGCCGGTACATGTTGGCGTTAAGAACTCATATGCGCCAATATCGGGGTGATCATTATTACGAATGGCGCCAGCAAAATCATTTTGAATACCTGCATATTGTCCCAGGTTGTCGATGGTTTTATCAGTAGGTATCAGCACAAAATTATTCGGGTCGCTGTATAAAGGATCAGAACTTACAGATAACAGGTCTTTGCCTGTTGCGGTTCGCCAGTTGGCAAGGGTGATCTGGCTATTGCTTCCCACACGCCCTACCGCATTAGTACCTGTACTGCCGGCGATGTAATAAAGGTTGCGATCACAGTTGTTAAAAGAAGGTACGGTCTTATTATAATAAAAGCCATAGTTACTTGCGGTAGTGGTTCTGCTAATTGTAAAAATGTTATTCATCACATTCAGGCCGGCCCAGGTATTGGTGTAAACACCGTATGTTCCACCGCTGCCCATATGCACCTTATTCTCCAATGAAATTGTATTGTGATAAACATTCATGTAAGAGCCGCCATCTAAATTAATACCTATTTGCTGACCTGTACTTTCAAAGTCATAAATGAGGTTATTGGCTATTATGTTGGTGGTAGCTGGTGAAGCAAAAGAAGTTGCAACCGAAATTCCATGTATGAAGCTTCCCGAGGCAGCGGGATCGTCTATAACAAGGTTATGTATACGGTTACCAATGATATGCGTATTGATACTGCCTTCATGCAGCAAAATACCTGTAAAACTGTATTGGATCGGAGCTACTATTGCCGGGCGGCTGATATCATTTCCCTGTAACAGGGTACCGTCGTTGTATAATAAATAAATGCCGGCGTACCAGTAGTTGGTGATCTTATTGTTCAACACCTGGTTACCTTTCATATTTACAGGGGTTTGCGGACTAACAGGATTGCTTGACATGGTAACCCCGGTATTGCCACCCGAGATCGAATTATTAATGATCTGATTGCTATCGCAATAACTGTTGCTTTGCGTGCTGGCCACAACATTAGAACCGTTTATTACTATACCCTCGTTATTCTGAGGCACATCGGTGTTAAGATTGACATTAATTGTACAGTTACGAATAATATTGTGATCGGCATCGTTACTAATTTGTACGCCGTATCCAAACTCCGTACTGGTGGTGGCAAGCGCCTCAATTTTCAGGTTGTCGATTATTACATAATCAGCACCCTCTAACTTAATACCCGCACGGGACTGATCGTTGGTAGACAGGAACCTGAGTGTAACACCGTTACAATTGAATGTAACCAGCTTTGTAGCCGAACTTCCTATTTGATCGGTTATAGTTACCTGTTCATTGTAAGGGCCGCTGCCAGCTGCTACATTGAACGTAACAGAACCGGTTATGCCATTCAACATAGCAATATTGGCGGCATTAAATGAGTTATAATTTTTACCAGAAGTTGGTTGGCGGTTATCGATGGTATATACTCCACCGGCGAGCTGGGCCCGTACCATAGCAGGTGCACACACACAACAAATGAGCAAGGCCCTTATTACAAATAAACTACAATACGATTGCAGGCGTTTCAAAATGCGCATAGCAGAAGAATTGGTTTTAGAATGCCGAACGTTTAAGGCACGTTTCGGGTCTTTTATAATCCGTTTAAAATTATTACAGCAAAAGAAAGGTTAACCCAATATTAACAACCGAATGAAAAAACAGTGGTAAAGCACTACCTCACTATCATCACCATTCCACTCAACACGCCATAACCATTATCACCCGGTTTAATAACATAATAGTAAGCGCCGGTTGGTAGTTGATTGCCATTCATTACTCCATTCCAGGGAATGCCGTAACCAACAGATTTGAACACTACCTGTCCCCAGCGGTTGAACACCTGCACAGTGGCATTACGGTATTCTTCAAGCCCCGGAATACGCCAGGTATCGTTCTTGCCGTCACCATTTGGAGTAAACGCATTGGGTATCTTCAACTCCTTGAACACTTTTACCAACATGGTGTCGGAAGCAGTACAACCGAAATCACCGGTAGCTGTAATTACATACCACTGGTTTTCGAGCAATGTGGCCATGGGTTGTAGCTGGCGCGGGTCACTTAAACCCGTTGGCGGCGTCCACAACACGTTTGCAGTAACCGGCGATACCGTAGCTTTTAATTGAATGGGCCTGTTAGGCTCGGTGATCACATCGGGTCCTGCATTTACAACAGGCATAGGATATACCGTAACCTGGCTTGTAACGGTATCGGAATTACAGCCTTCGCTGCTGATAACGTACATCGACACAGGATAGGAACCGTCTTTTTTATATAATTTGGAAGGAGTAGCTCCAGAACCGGCAGTACCATCGCCAAACGTCCATTTAAAGGTGGCGGCAGCAGCATTGCCGGTTAATGTACTTCTATCGGTAAATACAAATGGCTTTCCAACGCATACCGAAGTTTCACTTACATCAAAAGCCGCTTTGGGCCGGTTGGCAAAAGTTGATACCGTAATACTGGTTGTATCATTACAACCAGCAGTTGTTGATGCAATAAGCGTTACCGGGTATGTACCGCTGCTGGCATAAAAATTAGTCGGGCTTTCACTGGTTGATGAGTTGCCATCGCCAAACGTCCAGGCATATTGCATGGGAGCAGGGTTGGTGCCGGGCATGGTTGTTTTGTTCACAAACTTCGATTCACCGCCAGGCATACAAACCACTGCGGGTATATCAAATGCGGCGGCAGGCATACCTGGTATGATAAATTTCTTTGTTACAGGAATAGCGCAACCGTCATCGCTTCTGCCGGCCAATAAGGTAACTTCGTAATTACCGCCGGCCAGGTAAATTCGTTGCGTATCTTTTCCGGTGCCGCCGGTTTCATCACCAAAATCCCAAACCCATTTGTCAACCGTTGCATCGGCAGTAACACCCTTAAAGAAGGTGGTATCGGTAGCGCAAACGGGCAATGTGGTAAAATCGGCGGTAGGGCCTGCTTTTACCACCAGTTCAACTATGAACTTTTCGGTATTGCTGCAATTATCAATATTGGGCGACTGAATGGTTACAGGAATATAATAAGTACCAATAGCAGCAGCTGATGCCGGAATAGGTTGTTTATATACGTTGTACGTTTTACCATTAACGATCTCCGTTCCATCAAGCACCGGGCTTGTGTATATTACATTGTTGCCCGGCGTAATGCCCGGCACTTCACCAAAATGCCAGGCTATACCTGTAAGCGGGTACATGGTTTTTACGTTAATGTAAAATGGCGTGTTGAGACAGGTATATGTATTCGGATGGTCGCTCAACTCATTACGCAACTCGGCCAGGTAAGTAAGGTTGTTTATATAACAACCGGCATTATAACCATAACTTTCATTGGAACCAAGTCCATAAGCAATGGCATTAAAACCCGAATCGCTTGTGATGGTATGTTGTGCAGGTGCGTTTGCCAATTCCTGTACCACAACTTTATAACCGGGCAAACCAGGATGATCAACCGGATTTACTGCGGGACTGCTACCATCGATCTTTAGTGAGGATATGCCGTTTTCATGAATGGTAAGCGATACAAAATTGTTATTGATATTCTCTTTATTGGTACTGTAAAAAGCTACGTTTTTAATAGCCTGTTCCATTGGGCTTAGGAAAATGATCTCGGGGTCGCCTAACCCTTCATTATTACAGGCTCCCTGTGAGGGTACCAGTTGGGCCACCATTATAGGTTTGTCGGCCGTAATGTATTGGGGAACCTTGGAACTGTAATCATAATAGCCATTATAATAACCCGAAACAGGGTTGCCATTGGCGTATACCTGTGTAGTGGGGTCGCTTACATACACGCGCCAACGGTTCTCATTATATTTGGAGGGATCGTTTTGAGCAACCGTAGGCGCAGCTAAATAGCGTGCACCCCATGCCGTAACCGGAAACACCTGCTGCATCAACACATCGCCACCGCTGGTTCCCCATATCTCAGGACAAATAAAAGTTCGGCTGCTTCCAGAAAACATGGTAATAGGATGACACTTTCCATCCGCACCCGGTATGGAGATGGCTTTACTGCCCGACACGTCACTTCCTACAGTACCACCGGTTGCGGTATAGCCCAATACATTGTAAATTTCGCCCTTCTTCAAATTCACATCAAACGGTACCCTTTGTGCACGGCCACCCATAGTTTTTACTGTAGGCGTAATACGTATACGTGTATTGTCTTCGCTGGCAATTACATAAAACCACGAATAGCAACCATCGGAATATTCCTGACTCGCATTTATTGAACTATAGGTATACCCATATGTTTCAACAGGCAATAACATGGCGGCGCCGGAACTTTTGTTGCCATACATATGCGCATAGGCCACTATGGGAATATTGCTTTCAATGTGAACGGCTTTTTTATATAACCCTTCACCGTTTAACCGGCAATCTTCTGCCCCTGATTTTGGAATGATATCAGAAACATATACTGTATTGGCAGGAATGGCGTAGGTCTTCGTCCAACTGGTACCAGGTATGCTTACTGTAACATTGGCCGGCTGCTCAGCACTCAGGTACACTACCATATCCTGAATATTACCTGCCTGAAACAGATCGCTGTGGCCATAGCCTACCCAAAATTCCCTTCCCTTGTTGGTAAAGTTCTGCCCTTGTGACAAAAGGCAGGTGAATGCCAGAATAAATGTCAAAATGACTCTCAAATCAGTTAGCTTTTGCCTACGAATTTATTCTTACATCATTGTAAACTCACCACACCAAAACACCGAAAAGAAAAATAGTGGGAAAGCACTATTTTATTTCTTTAACCCGCTAAATGGTATTAACTTTCCGTTATCTAATCACTTTACGCTTACATTGCCTGGCTTATCCCATTGAAATACATTGCCTGCCAGCCGAAAATATCACCTTTTTAAAAATTGAATATGTATGCGGCGGAAGTATAGCATCGGCCTTCGTTTTTTGTGCTTGACCTTACTGCCTTGCTGTATGAATGTGCTGTTTTTGGGAATTGCTACGGCCCAGGAAAACAAACTACAATCAATGGTTACCGGCACTCCCCTGCCCGATACCAATGCAGTTAACAAACTTATTAAAAGAGCCGACGCCCTGCGCGAACAGGCAATAGACAGCGCTATATATTTATATAACCAGGCAACACGTGCAAGTTTGTCGCTTGAGTATAACTGGGGTGTGGCCAAAGCCTATTTTGGTTTAAGCCGTTGCTATAATAATAAAGAACACCAGCAAAAATCGCTGAGCTATGCCCGCCAAACCCTGGCCTGGTGCCCCGACGACATCCGCGGCCATGAACTAATAGCTTCTACTTACCTCGCACTATCAGAAACTTATTATTATCAAAACCGCCTCGACTCCTGTTCGTGGTATCGCTATGCAGCCCTGCGCGAACTGGAGAACAATAAACTGCTTAGTGCACGTATGCAGCTGGGCGTGTTATGCAGCATTCTTCAGTTCTGGCTCAATGTGCATGAAGACATTCACAACGACCTGTACATACGGGAAATAGTACACCGCATCAATAATATTGAACGTGCTGCCCTTGCCAACAACGATAGCAGCCTGTTGATGAAGATCTATTTTCACAAAGGCGGTTATTATAATAATATTGGGCAGAACGATTCGGCCCGGTATTATTGCGAACGCCATCTTGAACTGGGTAAAGCATTGAAAGCTTCTCCGTCCATGACCATCGCCACCCTGCTCAATATTGGGTTAACTTATATGGACGATAAGTTACCCGAGCGGGCATTGGAATACTATCAAAAGGCCATTGACGAAATACCAGAGGAAAGAAGAAGCGAATACCGGTACTTTATATTCGCACGCATTTTTCAGGGCGAAGCATACAGCATGCAACACAACTGGAAAAAAGCCATTGCAGTAACTGAACCGGCACTTGAAAAGGCCAACAGCCTTAAGATCATTCACCTTATTGACCATGCGCATAAAACCCTGGCCGATGCTTATGAAGGTTTAGGACTTTATAAAAAAGCGAATGAGCATCGAAAGGATTATTCGCTGCTGCGCGACAGCCTGCAAATTTCGCAAAAGCTGGAGATGATGTATGATATGGAAGTGAAATACCGTATCTCGGATAAAGACAAACAGCTTGCGCAAAAAGAACTGGCCATTGAACGGAACGAAAGCCGCATTCGGTCGAAAAACTTCTGGATCATTGCCATCTCAGCCGGTTTCGTCTTAATTTTGGCCATCAGTATACTTATTTACCGGAACAATTACCACAAGCAAACCTTACAGGCCGAAAAGATCCGCAATCTGCGGCAGGATCTTCAGATTGCCAGCCTGCAGGCCATGGTGAACGGAGAAGAAAAAGAACGAAGCCGTATTGCCCGGGAGTTGCACGACGGTATTGGCGGAACACTGGCAGCTATACGCCTGCGGGTAAGCGCCATGGTGCGTAAATATAAAACGGTGCAAACGAGCGATGATTTCAACGAGCTTACGCAAATGTTGGAAGAAGCTTCAGCCGACCTGCGAAAAACAGCGCATAACCTGATGCCGGAAATTTTGTTACAGGAAGGACTGGCCCGTGCATCGACCCTGTTTTGCGAAAGGGTGCGCAAAGGCCATAGTTTGCAAATAAATACGGAGATTTGGGGCAAGGTACGGCGGCTGCCCGGCGACGTGGAACTGACCGCTTACCGCATTATACAGGAACTGATGCACAACATTCTAAAACATGCCCGCGCAACGCAGGCGCTGGTGCAAATCGTCTTTCATGATACGCAGTTGTGCATTACGGTTGAAGACAATGGACGCGGAATGCCAGAAGATGGAAGCCCTAAAGAAGGCATTGGCCTTAGGACCATTCGCGAACGCGTAAAATTATTAAACGGGCAAATTGATACAGTGAGTACACCGGGACAGGGAACAAGCGTTTATATTGAACTGGACCTGGCCGGAGCCAAACAAAACAGCTTTGAACAATGACGATAAAAGTAGCTATTACAGATGATCATCCGATTGTTGCCAATGGACTGAAAAAAATACTGGATGATTTTGAAAGCATCAATGTGGTAGCCGTGTATGCCACCGGTAATGATATGCTAAAACAGATAGGCACTTCTTTACCCGATGTGATGCTGCTCGATATGAACCTTCCCGACCTGGAAGGGCCCGATCTTGCCCGTCAACTACTGAAGAAACTTCCTTCCATAAAGATCATTGTACTTACCAGCTCCGACGTTACTGTACAGGTGAAGAAAATGCTGCAGATCGGCTGCCAGGGCTATTTACTAAAAGACTCCGATGATAAAACCATTGTACAAGCCATTGAAACGGTATACAATGGCGGACAATTCCTGAGCCCTATTATACAGCAGCAACTGGTGAACGATATGTTCAAGAGTAAGAACCAGAAGCAAAACACGCTGCTCACCCGCCGCGAAAAAGAAGTACTGCAATTGATCACCCAGGAGTTTACCAACCAGGAGATCGCCGATAAACTGTTTATCAGTCTGCATACGGTAGACAATCACCGTAGCAGTCTGTTACAAAAGCTCGATGCCAAAAACACGGCTGGTTTGGTAAAAAAGGCTATCGAGAATGGACTTGTAGAGTAAGCCCTAAAAACTCTATATTTGGCGAATAAATTACGATCGCCAAATATGACCGGTAAATATAACCCTGCGAAATAAGTTATCCGATAAAACTTGCAAAATAAATTTGAAAGTACCGGTGCCGGTCTCGCATACCAATAAAATCCAGCATTCATTTCAATCACAATTTCTATAATTAACCTCTTGTGCTGTAGGAAGTGGTCGCTGTAAGATGATCAAATGGCCATTCTAAAAACTTTTCACTGCTGCTATGATTTCATCTAATAAAGGAACATTGATCGCAGGTATTCTTTTGCTCATTACATTAATTTCGGTTTTCTGCAGGGACCAGATTTTGGAACAAGGGGGCACCAACGATCTCAGAAACCGGGTTGTAGGCGCCCGTTTGCAAAAAGATGGCATTCTCCCTTATTTCTATAGGTCCAACGACATCCCCATGCGCTACTATGGCATAACTCATGCGGTAAATGGTGTTTCGGATATAACCTCATCTCCATTTCAGCATACGCTATTTTATTTGTTTGCCGAATATCCTCAAAGGCCCATTTCCCGTATATGGTTTTTCGTTCAATATATAACCCTGCTTATAACATGCCTGTTGGCTTACCGTTTATCGAAAACCAATGGTGAAAAAATAGCTGTAAGCCTGGCTATGATGTTTTTCTTATGCATTGAAGGATGGAAAGTGCACATCGCACAAGGGCAAACCTATATTCTGATCCCCTTTTCTGCAATGATGATTTATTATTGCCTTTCGAAACGTGAAAGCCTGCCAGCCGCTTTTATTGCAGGATTAACGGCCATTGTACTGGTACTGATTCGTCCCAATGTGGCCATATTCTTTATACCTTTCCTGTTTATAATAAAAAGCTATTCGCGTAAATATCTCACCGTCTTTGCTATTCCGATAGTGTTACTTTCCATCATCTATTTTACACCCGAAAAAAACAGGCTATTCTGGAAAGACTATTTTTCGGCAATAGAAGCATCCATTGAATATCACCAGGGACTCGCATCACCTAAGCTGGTAGTTACTCCGAAAAAAAATGTTTTAAAATCGTATGAAGGCTGGAATGTTTTTGAAATAAAAAAGATCCAAAATTTAGCTGTTTATAAGCAGTACTCAGAGCATGGCAATGCGTTCGTCATATATAAGAATCTCTTTCATACAAATATGCCGGTGCCGGTATTGAACCTGATATGCGGCAGTTCGATCATCCTGCTTGTTCTGCTATTTTATTTTACCTCTAAGAAGCATGGCATGTTGGAATTACCGAATGTAGCCATATTTGCATTTTCTTTGTATATGTTAAGTGATCTGTTTTCGCCCGTCTGGCGACATCAGTATTATACTGTACAATGGCTATTTCCTTTACTGGTTGCGGCCTCGGTTTACAAGCCAAAGAATAAATGGGTATATGCCTTCATTCTATTGGGCCTGCTGCTAAACATCACCAATACGTATCTGATAAAAATGGAGCACACCATTGGCGAATATATTTTCTTACTAACCTTTTTTTATATGAGTTTAACAAAAAGTACCAGTGCCGGGCCGGCATCTATTTCGTAAGCATGTAAATGGCATACGGAAGTTTTGTCGCTACAACAGCAAGATTAGTAAATGGGGCCGCCTTCACCCAATCAAGCAATAACTTATTGTCCTTACGCACCTGCATCAATATACGTTTGGCCTTCATCTCGTAGAATACATACTCCACACAACTATATAACGCCTGCTGTATAACCGCAATGGGAGCATGGGGTGCAAATTGAAACCGAAGCGTATAATCGCTATCGCTGATTATGTCACTGACGCCCAAATCATCGAACAGTGCTTCGCAAATATCAACCTGCAATATCGGTTGGTCATTATCCCAGGCCATCATAGACTGTATAAAACTTGAAGCCTGTATACTTTCATAAAAAGAAATAAGGCAACCGGCATCTAAGCCGGTCAATTGTTGCAGCCATTTTATATCATCGGGAATTACAACAGCACGGAATGTAATATCATCTTTCACATGGCTATCAGAACGTGTAACACTGACCATCATTTGCATTTTTATAGCAGTCAACTAATCATAATACCAAATGGATCATCAGGGAACAGAAAAGATTAAAGAGGAAATCTAACAGTAAAAATAAATTTTGAAGCTCGATAAAGGTACATACTTTGCCTATAGAAAACAATGAAAATAGCATTCAAATTAATAAGCCATTTCATTAATAATCAATAGGAATCCTGCACTAAGCGCATCATATTTTGTCCAAACTTCGAATATTTGTCACTGATTGGGTACTAAAAATAATTCCGATTTCATAACGTCAAGTTTGTCAGATACTGTAAATTCCATTCGAAGGGAATACAAGCTATTTCCTTGTTATAACCCCAGCCCTGCAAATTAGTTTAGACCAATTAAACCTTTTCCATGTATCAGATTCACCTATCCATGAAGGATCTTCAAAAGGTCCGCGATGCTGCACAGATCATTATCGACAGAATAGAGCATCATTATACGATCCCGGAACTTGCCGAGTTGGTTGATGTTCCAGAAAAAAAGTTAAAAGCAGGATTTAAGCAACTTTTCGATAAAGGTGCATTCAGGTTTCGGTGTCACCACCTTTGGAGTAAAGTAAAAGGTCTGTTGCTTGAAGACAGGCCCTTGAAGTCAATCGCCCAGGATACCGGCTTTCGCGACAAAAGCGCCTTAATAAAATCATTTAAAAATGAATTTGGGCTCACCCCGGTGCAGTGGAAAAAAGACCAGGAAAATAATGTGCTGAAGGAGTGAGACTGTAAATAAATAAACATTCAAGGCTAAGGCCCGATAAGCGTGTTGGTTCTCCTTATCCATTCATTAAAGCCTGAATGTCATGTATAATAAACTATTCTCCCCCAGGTGGGGAGAGCTTGTCCTTAATGGAGATCTGCATCCATCGGATACGTTATTGCTACAACCCGGCGCAACATGGCAGGTAGCCACCAACAGCAACCGCGATTACAATTTTATCTTTCAGGAACTAAAAAATGAATACCATACCATACGGTTTTATCATTTCAGCTCAAAGAACAGGGAAACATATACATGGGTGAGCGATGCAATGGTATGCCTGCGCATAGGCTGGGAAGAATCAAACATTTTTCATTTACCTTACCTGGGAAATCAAATATTCCATAAACGCGATTATAACCTGTTACAGATTCCCAATTACTCGGCAGAGTTTACATTAGGCCCACAGGCATCGGTAAGCTTTATTGATATACTCTTAGACGAAAGCTATCTTCATTCCATGCAAACCGAATTTCCGCAGTTAACAGATTTTATAGACAAAATAGAACGGCGTTTACCCGCACTGTATAGCAACAGAAATGGCATTGCATCAATAGAAATGCTGCGCTGGCTCGATGAACTGCATCGGGCCACCACAGCAAACACCACCCATCAATTGATAAAGTCGGCATTGGCCGGATTGGCAAACTGTAAAACAAACCGAACCATGAAACTGAACCCATATGATATTGGCAAAATATACCAGGTAGCCGGGTTCATGGAAACATACACCCAAACCATTACACTCAAACAGCTGGCCGACATCTTTGGGTTAAGCGCTTACAAACTGGAGAAAGGTTTTAAAGAGATCTTTGGCTATCCGGTTTTACATCATAGGTATGAAGAAAGAATGCGTAAAGCATTACGATTTGTAAATGATAAAAATTATTCAAGCAAGCAGGTGGCCGACATGCTTGGTTATAGCGAACCACAAAGTTTTAGCCGTGCATTCAGAAAACGTTTTGGTTATGCGCCTTACAGAAATGCGCCAAAGAAAGCTACTCTGTAATGGTTATTGATATGCCGGTTATAAATTTCGAGAGGCCGTCTGCAGTAATTACCCGCACCCTGGTATAAGCGCCTGTTGCCATGCCGGGGGGAATTCTCAGCACAACCCTATCAATAGCACTGCTTACCAGCTCTATTGGCGTATACACCCCACCTGCATATAAGGAAGCCGACGCAGCATTTTGCAACAATGCGCCTCTTACTGTAAATTCGGTACCGCGGGCCAATTTCGATGGCAGGCCGGCTGCATTAAGCGTTGCTGCCGTTGGGTAAATCAGGTTAACCGCATTCCTTCTTGATTCCATGGCATTGTATATGGTAAAAGGGCCATTCACTACTTTAATATCATACAGCTCATTAGGCGGAATACTTAATGGAATAATAAAACGCGGACCACTAATGCCAACCTGGAACAATTCGGCCTGATAGGGAGTGCCGGTTTTTGCAGACACGAAGTATACTTTTGTCTGACTGGTATCCTGCCAGAACTGATCTCCGGACAATGAAAAATAGGCACCTAATGTAAGGCTGGGCGAACCAAAAGAGAACCAGGGCACAGCCGATAGCTGGCTTACTTTTAGAACATATTTCTTAACAGTGCCTGCTGCAGAAGTAACCGTATAGAGAGCACCGGTTTTAAAGGCTACCTTCTTTCCAGAGGCTGGTGAAACGGTGGCCGAATCGGGCAGCGCGATCACCGGTGCAATGCTATCTGGCAATGCCCGCGAATAAGACGGCCAGTATACAATAATACTGTCGGCGGTAATACTCGCTTTTATAACGGTGTCGGCACTGTACTCCTTTATTTCAAATGTTTCTATGTAATTCATTCCTGAGATATGCGTGGTATCACCGGGAATGGTGTTTACCTTATCAACATACTCTTTTTTACAGGAAACTAAACCAACCGCAAGCCAGATGATACTTGCTATAATGATCCTGCTCATGGTTGCTATACAATTTCTATTGTTCATTTCTAATAATTTTACAAATACGCCTTACTCCCTACCCCTTTCAAAAAACAAACAGTTTATATCCTTTATATCAAGTGCGGTTTGAATTAAAAATAAATAATTGCATTAAAGTACTCTGTGGTACTTATAAATAACCTGTGATGTAAGTGCCGGAAAAACGCCACCCGGAACAATGCTTTGTACCTGCAGCACATATGCTTCTGTAGCATTGACAGGGTCACTTACATAAGAATCAGAAGTGCTGTTTGCATCCTTCCAAATAACCACTGAACGGTCAACAGAAGGTACTGTGCTGGCGTATACATAATAACCTAATCCATAGGTTGAGCTTCTATAACCGATCACGTTGTATGGGTTAGCAGGTGTTGTAGTTACATTACCTGGAGCATTTTTAACACTTATTACGTCAATCAGCTCATCCCAATCGGCACATGTAGAATCTTTACTGATAGTACCTACATACCAACTGGCAGTGGCAGGACGAATAAACGAAGCATAATGTCCTTCAAACTGAAGGGTTGGCCCGCCTGCCAGCACTTTTGTAGTGGGCGTCCAGTTTGTGTAAGTATAGCCGTTGCCGGTGCCATTAACAGTATCGGCTGTAGCCAAACAATCAGCAATAGCAACACGTGCGCTGGATAAGGTATTTGATTGCGCTTGTCCATTCCCATTAGCAGATGTGGTATCTACCGACTTTTGACAGCTTGCGAATATCAATGAACAGAATGCTATTTGTAACCAGATGTTTGATTTCGTCTTTCTCATAATATTAATAAGATTTAATAATTAATGATCTGTTGGGATATAGAATGGCTTGCTTTACTGCCAGGAGCAGAAAGTACAGGCGTAATTGTATACTATGTGATCTTTTAAAAAAACTAGATGCCGCTGAACCGTACCGGATAGGTCATGCGATAGATCCGGTTATAACTACGCACCTCGAACCAGTAATCGGTATTGGCCTTAATGCGCCAGGTGCTTGCATCATTTTTATCGTACCGGTAATAATAATACATGAATGTTGTTAATGGCGCCTCCGAAGGGCTCAGGATGCAGGTAAGAACCTCCTTGCCACCACTGGCTGCATCCATCAGGTGAAGTGTAGTATAGTCTGCCGAAGGCACTATATTACTTCCCGTTATTGAAAAATATACATCCACCACCGGGTTGGCGCCAAAATTTAACGCATAAGTTCTGGTAACACTGGCGGTTGACAGCTCATTGATCAGCAGCTTTTCCTGCAACACGATCACCTTCACTGAATACTTACGGGTTGTTTTATCGGCTGCTGTTACCGTATAGGTAAATGGTGAATTGGAAAAAACAGGCACTAGCTCATCAACTGAAGGTGAAATAGCCGCTCCGGCTGGCAACCCTATAGAAGCCACCTCCAGAAAATTCAATGCATAGAAATATGGCAGGTATACGTTGATGGTATTGTCGCTATCGTTTACTGCAGCATAAATACCCTCTGCGGTTGGCGATTGTACCTTATAGGATATTATGCGGTTGTTCTCCCTGGCGATCACCGTATCCTTTACGGCCTCGGCCTTTACATCTTTCCAATTCTCCACCGTTTTCTTACAGGAGCTGGTACTTAATACTAAAACTATAAAACCTGCTATTGTAATTCCAATGTTCTTCATGGTTATACCTTATTTTTTTATCTCGAACCGGGTGCTGCCGGCCGGTACTATTACATATTCAAAGGTGAAATACATATGCGGGGCAGAACGATGCCATTCCGATTGTTTATAAAGGTCTTTATAACAACTGATCATTTTTATTTTGGCATAATTGCCTTTGGCTGTTTTTACCACTACCGTTCTTGGATTAATTTTGGAGCCATTGGCCAGGCGAAGTGTATCATTAAGGGCATATGCCACGTGCTGGTTCTCATATTCATTGTTGCGTACACGTACGCCGCCAAAATCATATAGATACCAGCCTATGCCCTCGCCGAAATCGCCGGCATCATCGGTACCTATTACATTGGCCGCTGTTTTGAACTGGGCATCACCGGGCACGGTTGTTACCGCATCAAATGCCTGTTCCAACACAAGCACCCCACCTGTACCCGAACCGCCCGAACCGTAATTAGCGCCATTTGCGCCATTATTGCCAGAAAGAAAACTATTGTACAGTCCGCCAAATGCAATATCCCACTGACGCGTTTTGGCATACGTGCCGGAGATCTCTTTTTTACTTTCCAGGCTATAATACAAAGTGGCCGGCGCATTGGTGGCATCATCAATGGCAGTGGCTGCAAAATTCTGCACCCGTATAAGCTTATAAAAAACAGTATCGGTTGAAGTAGTAGTGGTATCTATATCCGGCCCTTCTTCTCCGGCGGCGGCATCCTTTTTACAAGCCGATGCATACACCGTCAACAAACCTGTGAGCACCAGACAAGTAATGTTCCTTTTTACTATATACATGAAATTCATTTTGCGTTTATAGCGCCTTGTTATTTGGCAGAGCAAAGGTCATAACAAGCATCGACCATATAAGGAGAAATGAATACCTAAGAAGGAAATTTCGTTCGTAGACAAATTCCGTTTGGGGTATGTTTTTCTCCGTCACAGGTGCATGACAACTACGTGACAATTGTAGTTTTACCCTATAAACATCATGAATATGACCAAACAGTTTGTTGCGATCAACTATATTTCCTGTGAGCCTTCTTACCGCACCCGCTTTGAAGAATTATTTGCTTCACGGGCGCATGCCATCGATACCATGCCTGGCTTTATTAATATGCACGTATTACGCCCGGCAACTGATGGCGATTCATACCTGATCGTTAGCTATTGGGAAACAGAGCATGCCTTTAAAGACTGGACAAAATCAGAAGCGTTCCGTATTGGGCATCAAAGAGGTTTTGCCGACATTGCCAAAGCAAAAGCTGAAGGTAAACAACCACCGGTTTCGAGTGATTTTAAAACATATGAGATCATCAGCGAATGAGAAACCAAACCTCATCTTCGTCTAAGCTATTATTATGGCTGAAGCGAATTGGCATTGGCGGGTTCCTTTTCTTTTTGATAAAAGGACTTATTTGGCTTGCGATATTTTATTATGCCGCGAAACGCTGAACAATAACCGTTCAGCGTTTCACTTTATTTGGTTGATAGCCGAAATACTTCTTGAACGCGCGCGCAAAGTGTACCGGATATTTATATCCAACATAGGCAGCCACTTCCGCTACGGTTTTACCATCGGCCAGCATTTCGCGGGCTTTATCCATTTTCACCTGTTGCAAATAACCAAACACGGTGTTACCATACACTTCTTTAAAATGCTTTTTCAGGTAAGCTTCATTGGTGCCAACCTGGTGCGCCAGGTCAATCAGCGAACAGGGACTATCGAGGTTTTCCATGATGATGCTATGTGCATGATGCATTTTGTCAACATCTGCTTTCTTTAAACCCTTTGGCGGTTCTGCCATCGCCGATGCTCCGGTTATTTGATCGTACTGCTCCAACTGAAATGCCAACAGTTCGAGTGTTTTACTTTTCACATATAACTCCTTATATCTATCGTCTAACGGGCAGCGAAGGATTGTATATAGAATATTGCTGAAAGAATCTGTTACCGGCATATTCACCTTGCTCATAGGTGTGGCCATATCATTGCTAACGCTTTTCTCAAACGCACTGTAATAAGGATGTGTTGCCGGCAGGTAGTTCAGGAAAAGTTCAGGACTCAATCCCAATTCAAAGGTCTCCAGTCTTTCGCCGGGCTGCCAGTTTAAATAGATTTCCTGTTTGTTGAAGAAAAGATAGTTGTATTCATGATGTGCAAAAGAAGCCACCTGCTTTTTACCGCCATCAACACTATATCGTTTGTTGCCGCTAATGGTAAAACTGCATTGAATAAACGACTTTTGGTTATTGATAACCACCTGCCCCTCTTCGCTGGACGCAATATTATAATACCCGAGGCTGATGCCATCGCGCGTCAACATTTCATGTAGTATACCTTCATGCCCCTGTTTGCGAATTTCCCTTCTGCTCTCTTTCAACCCCTCTTTGGCCTTGTAAATATCAAAAGAACAAAATAAGGGCGCAGTTGAAGTATTGATCTTTTTATCCATTTGTTTGACAAAACAATAAGTTTACAAGTTTATGACAAAAACACTAACTCCTTTTTGCAAACGGGAAATTGATTTTCGTTATGCGGAAATATCGCTACCGGTACGCCTTATACTATATATAAATTCCCTGCTGGGTAGCTCTTTTTCCCTATATGGTTGGTGTACCGTTAGACCTTTGCACATCTTTACCGATTAAACGCCAACACGCATTGTCTTTTAATATAATAATACAGATCACGCTGTTAGTTACAGTATGTTATAGCCTGAAAGGCCAAACAGGCGATAGCATACAACACAAAAACCTTACAGAAGTTACGGTGGTGAAAGAGCGCCCTGGCGCCAAGGCCGACAATGTTATAGATGTAAAACAAATAGCCATGCCGGTAACCCTTGTAAGCAGGCAAAAAATAGCTATGATGGGCAGCCGCCGGCTCGATGAAGTATTGCGCGAACAAACCGGCTTGGCTGTCGTAAGCGATCTGGGCTCGGGTAACCGTGCGGTTGGTTTACAAATGCAGGGCTTTAGTGCAGAACATATAACGGTATTGATAGATGGTCAGCCCATGGCCGGCAGAAACAATGGCAACTTCGATCTCTCGCGCATAAGCATTTCAAACATCGAACGTATAGAGATCATCAAAGGAGCTTCGAGCAGTTTGTACGGCAGCGAAGCCTTAGGTGGTGTGGTAAATATTATAACCCGCCAAAACAGCACCAAAACGCAGGCATTGGTGAGCGCTATGTATGGCACCAATAATACCATCGACGCCAATACCGAAGCTTCTATACCCTTTCAAAAAGGAATTGCATTCTTATCGGCCAGCTATTACCGTACCAATGGCTTTAATGTAAATCCCTATCTTGAAAAAGGTCAAACAGCCCCGCCTTATAATAGTATCACTTTTCAGGTAAGAAGTCGCCACCAGCTCACCACCAACAGCACCCTGCATGTAAGCGGTCGCTTTGCCAATCGTTCATCTACAATGACCAGGGATTATGGCGCATTACCCAGCCGCGATAAACTCAATGAAACTGATATCAACGGCCTGGTCACATTCGAAAACCAGTTACAAAAAAATACCCGGTTACTGATGCGTTATTATGTTACGCGTTATACATCGGCACAGGATGTACAACTGGTACAAAATGGCCACAACCTGCAAAGCGATCACTATACTGAAATGATACATCGGGTTGAAGTGCAGACTTCGCATGATGCCTGGAATAAAAAGCTGCAACTAATAGGCGGAACCGGCGCCGAGTATCTTTCAACCAATGCCCGCGAACAAGGCAGTAGTGGAAATATGTATAATTACTTTGTGTATGCACAAGGCAATTTCAAACCAATTAAAAAGCTATCATTAACTACCGGTTTGCGCTATGACGGCAATACCCTTTTTGGTGGAAAGCTAAACCCTACCGCCGGCGCCAGCTTAACGGTAACTCCATGGCTTCATATAAAAGGCGCTATTGGCATGGGTTATAAATCACCCACCTACCGGCAGTTGTACCAGGTGTTCACCAATGTAGCACAAGGCTATTCGGTTATTGGCGCTAATGTATTTGGTGATGGTGTAAAACAATTAAAAGATGCCGGACTGGTTCAACAGGTATGGCCATTGGCCAATACCATAACCGGTTTGCGTGCAGAAACCTCTACTTCATACAATATTGGTTTTACGGTTCAACCCCTACAACAACTGGAGTGGAATGTAAATGTGTTTTATAATAACATTCGCAACCTCATCAATACCCAACAGGTTGGTATTAAAACCAACGGTTCGCAATTGTTCTCTTATGTAAACATAGCAAAAGCATTTACCAAAGGCATAGAGACCGGCATCAATTTTCAACCAATTACAGGCTTACACATATCAGGTAGTTACCAACTACTGTACGCCATGGACCGTGCGGTGATCGATTCTATTGCTTCGTATAGCCCGCGATACGATACGGTCCGCGGCTCCCCTACCCTGCGGGCATCTACATCAAAAGATTATTTTGGGTTACCCAATCGCAGTAGGCATACGGCCAATCTGCAACTGTTTTATGAAATAAAACCGGTTGGGGTCAACTGTTCTATTCGTGCTAATTACCGGGGTAAATATGGTTTTCTCGATACAGATAACAACGGATTTATAGATCCGTATGATGTGTACGTAAAAGGGTATGTGTTACTGAATGCATCTGTTCAGAAAAAACTGTGGAAAGAAAAAATCACCCTGCAATTAACGGTAGACAACATTACTAACTATACTGATTACCTGATGCCGGCGCAACCGGGCCGTATGATACTGGCCGGTGCCACATGGCGATTTGAAAAAGATCAGCATAAATAAATTGATATGACAACATACGTTTCCCCTATAAAACAAATCCTTATTGTAACCATTAGCCTGTTCACCCTTATTGCCTGTTCAAAAAAGAACGAGGCACTTGAAGAAAAAGGCAACAGCATTACTATCAAAGACCTGCCGGGTGATACAAGCGCTTCAATGCAAACCGGTGGAACAGCCAGTTTTAAAAACCTGTATTTTAGTTTTACCACCGGCACTGCGGTTACCATAAGTGATGCAGATAAAACCACAACCAAATGGGACCTGGCATTTACCGGTCCGTATAATAGTGAGGTATATGTAAACTATGGCGGTTATAAATACAATCCCGGTTACAATGGACCAGGTGTAGGCGCAGTTATACAAATTGACAAATCTTACGACCAGGTAACAGAAGCACCTTCACCCGCAGAGTTTGATGCTGCCAGCATGACCAAGATAGGCTGGGATTCGGGCAGTGGTACTGGTTGGTTCTTTTATTCAATGGATAATCATATTGCCGTTCCCATCAAAAACCGAACATTTGTAATACGCACCGCCGGTGGTAAATTTGCCAAATTGGAATTGATAAATGTTTACAAAGGCAATCCGCCGGTAGTTACCGACCTGTTTTGGCCTGCGCCTTATTTTACCTTTCGCTATTTTGTGCAACAAGATGGTAGTAGTAACCTGAGTACGAATTAGGTGTAACTTGCTGACTCTATTTTTTTACTACTCAATAAGCGATTCTTTCAGGAAAACGAAAAACCTGGAAGGAAAACCAATTTTCTTTCAGGAAAAGAGAAAACCTTAAAGGAAAACCGAAAACCTTACGGGAAATCAGGAAAGCTTTCGGGAATTCGCATTTCCTTACTGGAAAACCGGAAACCTTAAAGGAATTCTGAAATCCTTAAGGGAAATCAGAAAAGCCGAAAGGAAAACGTAAAACCCTACGGGAAATCAGAAAAGTTTAAAGGAATTGCTGTTTCCTTACAGGAATTCTGAAAACCCGACGGGAATTTGCAATTCCCGTCGGGTTTTTGTGAAAAAAGGCTATAGTTGATTGAAAAACAGTCGAAATATGGCCCGTTTTTAAAATTCAGGGTCTAAGAAAAGCTAAAAACAGCTCAAATTCTGTTTGCATAGCATCGCAGTAAACAAGTAGAGGGTGAAAACCGTTTGAAGAGTATCCCTGCAAAACGAAATACATACCATAATTAACTAAATACGGGGTAAAATTCGTTTACAGAGCGTTCATGCAAAGCAAATGCAGTGTAGAATTCGTTTACACACCACCCCTGCAAACAAAAATATGCCTAAAAAGCGTATCTGTTCCAACCTCCATCGACAGTAGCAACGGTGCCAGTAACATATTTAGCCCGGGGCGACACTAAAAATGTAGCCATGTTGGCGATGTCTTGTGGTTCGCCAAAGTCACCCAACGGCATTTCTCGCTCGGCAAACGCCTTACGTTGTTCGGGTGTAAAGAACCGGCGAACATTCTCGGTATCTAACAACCCGGGTTGCAGGCAATTTACCCGAATGCCATATTTTCCCAACTCGCCCGCCAGCTGTTTCGACCACATTACAAGGCTTGCTTTAAATACGCCCGATGCATTGATCGATCGTAACTCATAAGTACTTGTAATATTCAAAACAGATCCCTGCTTACGTTCCATAAAATGTGGCAAGAACTGTTGGGTAAGCTGGCGGTGCCGTTCGAAATCAAGTAGCAGCGAGGCATACCAGTCTTCATCGGCACCCACTACATCGAGCGGACGGCTACGGCCCGCATTATTAATAAGTATATCAATATTACCTAACTTATCAAAAGCTGCTGCAGCTATCTTTTGCGGTCCATCAACTGCAACAAAGTCCTGCACCAACGTAACCGGCACCACTCCACCAGCTGCAGCAACTTCAGCTTTTAGCTCATTTAATAACGATTCATTTCTGGCAACAGCCAGCA
This sequence comes from Niastella sp. OAS944, assembly GCA_024809215.1. Taxonomy (GTDB): domain Bacteria; phylum Bacteroidota; class Bacteroidia; order Chitinophagales; family Chitinophagaceae; genus Niastella. The sequence goes on from JANUBW010000002.1 coordinate 926,318, forward strand.
CAGTTACACCTTCCATTGCCAGTTCTTTTGTAATAGCACGACCTAATCCCTGACTGGCGCCGGTTACTACTGCCGTTTTACCTTTCAAAAACAAATCCATAACTCTATTTTGATTTTTAAAATGAAATAATAACTTTACTAAACGATTCTTCAACTGGCCAGGAAGCCAGCATTTTCAGTCTTGCCTATCTTTCTGCAGAAAAAATGTAGAGTGAAATTTATTTTTCAAAATTAGCAGGTGCTCACGAAATTTTAAACGCCTTACCATAATGTAAGGGACTAACAAAATTGTGAGTAACGCTCCCTGCAACAAGCATTAATACTACAGTTATGCAAACCGTACAACACATGCTGCCCGATAGCAGCTTTACCTGTTTTGTAATTCCTTCATTATTTTCCCCAACAGAATGCACCGAACTATTGAACGAAGACATTAAGAACTCATTTCAAAAAGCCATTGCCAACTATCCTACTTATTATCGAAATAACGACCGGTTTGTAATGGACAATGAAGAACTGTCCACCAAACTGTTTCAAAAAGTAAAACCATATTTACCCGAAACCATAACTACCAACTCTGCAATTCAGGCAGAGAACGGCACCTGGCAATTAAAAGAATTGAACAGCCGGTTGCGTTTTTGTAAATATGCAGCTAACCAGTATTTCCACCGGCACCTCGATGGCATTCATTACCGCTCGGCCACCGTACAATCGAAGCTAACGTTTATGATCTACCTGAATAGTGCTACGGAGTTCAAAGGCGGTCGCACTTTATTCTTCAAAACAAAAGATACCGATGAATTATGGGCCGCCTATACACCTGTGCAGGGCGATCTGATCGTTTTTGATCATAATGTATGGCACGAAGGCGAAGTGCTGACTGAAGGCGAAAAGTTTGTATTAAGAAGCGATATCCTGTATGCACGTGATACAACTGAGATCAGTAAAGAGCCTTTCTCCGGACATCTTGGTTACATTTGGTCGCTCCTGAAATTTAACGACGATACTATTTTAAGCGGTGGCCGTGATACCGCTATTAAAGTGTGGAGTTCGACAGGAGAAGAAAGACATACGCTGCAAGAACATAAGAACTCCATTCTTTGTATTGAAAAAATAAATGACGATACCTTTATCTCCGGCTCACGCGATAAACACATTATTGTTTGGAAGCAATATAAACCCGTGAATAAAATCAAAGCGCATACCGCCATTGTGCTTTCGATGTGTCGTATAAACGATAACACCTTTGCATCGGGTGGCGGCGATAATAACATTCACATTGCTGATCTTTCGGGCAATATTATCAAAACACTCAATGAACATACCAACTGGGTATGGCAGGTAATAAAACTGAACGATACCACCATTGCCTCCGGTTCAGAGGACGGTTCCATAAAAATATGGGACCTTGAAACCGGGCAGGTGCTGGCCACATTCAATGAAAATAAACCGGTTATTAGTCTGGCTTACAATAGTGCTACCAACCAATTAATAAGTGGCAATCTTACCGGCGACTTGTCAATTCGTGCGCTCAACGATACCTTCCAGCAACAAAGCATCACCACTTTTGCAGCACATGCCGGTATTATACGTACCATAAAATTCCTTAACAATGGTATCATTGCAACGGGTGGTGAAGATAATAAAGTAAAGCTCTGGCGTTTGAACGGGCAATTGCAAGCCGAGCTCCAACACCAGAACTTTGTACAGTCAATTGAAGTATTGAACAATAATCAGATCATCAGCGCATCTTATGATGGCACTATAAAAACCTGGAATATTCAGGGATGAACCACCGGGTTCTCCCTTACATATTTTCCATATCATGCTTTTATGGCCAGAAAACCATCCCAACTAACGGGATGGTTTTTATTTTTAGAATTTATTCTTACGGTTGATAAGGCCCACCTGTTTCACCCCAACCCCATTTAGGCATTGGTTCCTGCAATTGCATTGGGTTATCGTTTAATTGTGAATTGATGACCGCTATGCGGCTGCCCCACTCAAGGTAACCAACAAATGCAGATCGAAATTCAGGATCGCTTTTCAAACCTACTTCATCGGCAGTTTGCAATAACAACTGCACCCAACGCTGCCGCTTTTCTTCGGTTAACATTTTACCAATATGCTTACCTACCATTTTCGCATGACTACCGCCGTCGGTTGTATAAAAATCGCCGCCACCAAAAACCTCAGCAACAAAACACGCTACATGATGCCGGTGCTCGGGCGACATATTTTTAAACACTTCACCCAACAATTCATCTTTTAATACCTTATCGTAAAACTTATTAAACAAGGTTTCGAAGGTGTTAATATCGCCTGCCCATTCGTATAAAGTAGGAACATTTTTCATCGGAAGCTTTTTACGCAAGTTATAAAGAAAATAGTACTAAATACCCATTTAAAAAAACCGTCCCGACTTTCGTCGGGACGGACAATTGAACCTATGAAACCACACACTATTATATAATAATCTTCTTTACTTCTTTCCAACCTTCATTATCGCTCAGCTGTACTACGTAAGCACCCTTAACACTGTTATTCAAATTCATGGTAATACGGTAAGCAGCCTGTTGATAAGTATGTTGTCCAACTACCTGTCCGCTCATATTTACAATACGTACAGTGATGGGGTTTTTAACTTCTTTATTGAACTCGATGTTCACTGTGTTGCCAGAAGCGTAAATGCGGGTAGAAGCGGCAGTCTCGTTAGAACGGATCGATTTTATTGTTGAAAATGTGTAATGACCGTCAATGTCAACCTGTTTAATACGGTAGTAAGCAACCGCTGCGGTCATATTCTTATCGGTATAGTTGTATTGTTGAACAGTAGTTGAATTACCGGCGCCCATCATAATGGCGATCGCTGACCAATTTGAACCGTCGAAGCTGCGTTGAATTTCATAGTTGCTGTTGTTCGATTCCTGTGCAGTGCTCCAGTTCAACACAATACTGTTGTTATTTCTTGTTACAAAGAAACCATTGAAAACAACAGGCAGTACAGAAAGATTAAAACCGTTGGGCGATACACCTGTGCTGGCAGTAGCAAATGCAGGTCCATTAATCAAAAGCGCTGCATTTTCATCATACTTTATTACACCATTCATGCTGATAACTTCAGAACTACGTTGTGCATTCAATGCATTCAACTTTCCGGTGCCTGTTAACTCAATTACCGATACACCTCCTAACCTCATTCTTTTCTGAATGGTGAGGCCGCCAAATACTTTAATATATACGTTAGCCAGCGTATCGTTTTTATCAAATACAACGCCTTTATACTGAGGTATCACAATAGAGTCGCCGTGTTGAGGAATACGGTTCAGGTCCCAGTTAGAAGCGGTTGACCAATCGCCGTACGAGTTTATAAATGTAATTACCGGTTTTGCCTGTGCAGCAGAAAAAGAGATGAAGATTATTGCGATCAAAGTGTAGATGTGTTTCATAAAGTACGTTTTTATTGTTTGATAGTTTCGTAATAGATATTTCCAACGGCATACCTGTTTTTGGCACGGGGCGAAAACAGGATCTCCTTTAAATGATGACATGCCACAACACAGGTTGTAATTCATTCAAACACAGGGAAATGAAAAAACACTTAGTGATATTAATATATTTTTTCAGCCCTGAAACCGGCGTAGTTTCTTCAGCGGAATTTTTCCCAGGAAGGGAGAATTATTTTTAAATTGGAATGCATACGCATCAACAACGGTAAAGGCTAATTGATTTCCCTTATTACCTGGGGTAAATATGTATTTGCCGCCGTTTGTAAACAATAGACCTAAAACTTTATCTAATGCCAAAACATTACTTTATCCGCCTGCAGAACATCGATCGGCTTATTCGAATGAAAGGAACCGGTTCGCCAAAACAACTGGCAGAAAGACTACATATTTCAGAGAGTTTGTTATACGAGTATCTATCCTTTATGAAAGAGCAGGGAGCGCCCATCGCTTATTGCAAAGACCGCAAAAGCTATTATTATGAGATCCAGGGCGGGTTTAATCTTCGGTTTATTAATAATGCATAAAAAGAAGAGCATCCGGCATGGGATGCTCATCCTTTATTATATATGATTTTAAAGTGGGTATAGTACGGCTGCCGCCTGTTTATCTTTAGTAGATAGCACAGTAGCCCCACTACCGCATTGGCCGCCATTCATGATCGATGAAGCATCGGTACCACCTACACCTGGCACCGCTGTTGCGCTTGACTCACCGCGGGCAGACCAGTTGGTATGCCTGAACGAAACGTTGTGACCCATTTCATGGCAAATGGTGCGCGAGCGCTGGGCAAAGCTGTTGCCGGCAATATAATTCTTATTGATCCAGATGGTGCCGCCTGCATTGCCACCTGAAGGGAAGGTACCCTGTCCGCACACACCTGAACCCAGGTTGCTGTTAACCATGAGCACATCGTATGAAGTGCCGGTAACAAGGGTCCAATGGATCTTGCAATTGGGAACAGTGTTCCATTGGTTGATGGCAGCATCGATCTCGGCCTGCATCGATGTCATGGATGCATCAACCTTTAATCGAATATTTACCACTTTTGCTGCGGTTACCAGGCTACCTGTGTAATACTGTTCCGGTTTAACTTTTTCAACAGGCACCTGCATGTTCTTTGGGAATACGATGTCTTCTTCAACCACATATGCATCATCCCTTTCAACGATCTGATCGGCAGGAAAACCCAGCTCACGAATGTAGGCAAGTACTTTTGCAGCATTGTCATCCTGGTTAGCGTTCTGTTCGGCTGAGCCCGATTTTTTACAGGCAACAAACCCAAAGGCCAATAGGATGGCCAGTGAAAATAAATTTTTCATACTCATGTGACTTGTTTTAATGAACAATAAAGTTTAACTAAAAGTGAAGTTATCGCTTACTGTTCCGGTATTGTTGGAGTGAGAAATAGTATATTATGGCAGTCAAAAACAAATTACCGTTAATTACCATATCAGTTTCTGTTCTTCGCTTGTCTTACACGCTTATAGCTTAAAACAGCACACTTATCGGCAAAAACTGCACATTTATAAACTTCTGTATGACACTTATCAGGGTTTTATTACTTTTACGGGATTTAATTCCTTGAAGACCCACAGGCCGGCTTTGTGTGACGGTGATCAACCCTGCAACAATACCCCTTCCACCAACAATAAAAATGAAACCTAAATCATTACCCTATTTAATAATAGGATTAATAATTACGCTTTGCTGTAATTACGTTAAGGCCCAGGACCCTACCCTGCAGATAAGCAAGAACCCCATTACCTGTGGTGGTTCTGAAGGGGCGCTTACATTCAGCAACCTGACGCCAAACGCCACTTACCTGTTCACGTATACCGACGATGGCGTAACCAGGGGGCCCATCACCCTGGTTACAGACGCCGCCGGGCAGGTAACCATCTCTAACCTGAATGCAGGTTCGTATAGCGATTTTATTTTCAATTTGAACGGCACTATTAAAACGCTCAATATAGCTATACCGCTACAGAACCCCATCATTCCTACAAAATTCAACAACCTTCCTCCATCATCGTTATGCCAGGGCGACCTGGCGCCTGCACTGCCGGCATCGAGTAATGGCATTCCCGGAAGCTGGAGCCCAGGTGTAATTAATAACCAAAACTCAGGCATATACACCTTTAATCCTGCGGCGGGTAGTTGCGGTACACCAGTGACCATATCAGTTACGGTAATTCCTAAAGAAGAAGCCAGATTTTCATTTGGAAAAAACATCACCATTTGCGGCATTGGACCTATTCCTACATTACCAAACACCTCCATGAATGGTATCACTGGCTTTTGGAGCCCCGCCGTTGTGAGCCCTACCAATTCCGGCACGTATGTATTCACGGCCACTTCAACCGGCTGTGTTACCGGCACTACACTTACCGTTACAATAGACCCAACTATTACTCCCAGTTTTACATTCAATAGCAGCAATTCTATTTGCGATGGCGGAACAGTACCTACATTACCTTCAAAGTCAACGAACAATATTACAGGTGTATGGAGCCCGGCAGTTGTAAGTAATACTACCAGCGGTACCTATGTGTTTACACCCGACCCCGGCCAGTGCGCTACACCGTTTGTTTATACCCAAACTGTAAACCCTATTATACCGCCAACATTCAGTTTTGGCAACACGATATCGATCTGTGCAAACGATGTGGCCCCGGTTTTACCAGCTACATCTACCAACGGTACAACCGGTACCTGGGACCCTGCCACGGTGAGCAATACAAAAACGGGCACTTATACATTTAAAAGCACCAGCGATCCCTGTGCACCTCCTTTTACTGTAACCGTTACCGTAAACCCATTGGTAACACCACAGTTTCCTTTTGGCACCTCACAGTCAGTTTGTATCAATATTCCGGCGCCTGTATTAACCACCAAATCAACCAATAATATTACCGGCACCTGGAGCCCCGCCATTGTTGATAACCAGGCTACCGGCACCTATACATTTACGCCCGATCCCGGTCAATGTGCCGTTCCTACATCACTTAAATACGAGGTGAACCCCAAACCATCGGTCATAAACGTAAGGGGCGACACCAGCATAGTTGATGGCGATATTATGACGACTTATAATTTCCCGGTTGATATTCCTGTAACCGGTATTAACTGGACGAACACAAACCCTACCATCGGTCTGCCGGCAAATGGTTCGGGTACTGTGCCATCGTTCACTGCCACCAACATGAACGATACCGCGGTGTATGCCATCATTACAGCCACACCTTATGTAAACGGCTGCTTAGGTGTATCACAATCGTACCGCATAAAAGTAATACCACGGAACAAAGACATTTTTGTACCGAACGTTTTCTCTCCTAACAACGATGGCCACAACGACCAGCTGTACGTATATGGAAATTATATCAACACATTTGAGTTGCATATTTATAATCAATGGGGCCAGCGCATGATAGTAATAACCGACAAAAAGCAGGGCTGGGATGGCAAATTCAAAGGCAGCCCGCAACCAGTGGGGGTTTATGCTTATGTGTTGAAAGCGGTTATGACCGATGGGCGCACCGTAAATAAAAAAGGTTCTATCACTATTGTACGATAAAGAACATGAATAACAAATTCATACAACGATACGCGTGGTTAGTGGCCTGTTTGTTTGTGTTAACTGTTCAAAGAACAGTTGCTCAAACCGACCCGCACTTTACGCAACACTATTCGTTCCCCATGTACGTAAATCCGGCACTAACCGGAAGTGCAGACGGCGATTACCGTGCGTCGGCCATTTTCCGCAACCAATGGGGCAGCATTACAAATCCATACAGAACAATAGGTCTTTCCTTCGATGCCCGCACCAATAAGAATGTAGCACTGGGTGTGAACATATTAAACCAGTCGGCTGGTGATGCGGGCTTCAATTACCTCACCTCATCATTTTCTTTTGCCTACACCGGAGTAAAATTTGGGAAAGACCTTAGCCAGCATATTGTAATGGCCATTCAGGGTGGTATTATGAACCGCCGCGTTAATTCTTCAAAATTCAAATGGGGCGAACAATGGGACCCTATTACCGGGTATCAGTCAAGCAACGCCTCTAATGAAACCTTTGCCCGAACCTCTTCCACCGTGTTCGACATGGGCGCTGGTGTGCTTTACTTTGATGCGGCGCCTGAAAAGAAGACGAATATATTTGGCGGCTTCTCGGCATACCATTTAAATAAACCCAAGGACCCAATAGTTGCTAAAACAGAAAACACCGAGTTGAATACTATTCCAATGCGCTATACCATAAATGGAGGTATAAGCTATAATTTATCAGAACGTACACGTATTGTTCCGCATGCATTGTACATGCATCAGGGTACAGCTTCGGAGTTTATGTTGGGGGTTTACGGACAAATAAACGTAAATGCAGATACCGATTTTATGCTGGGCGGTTACTACCGGTTTAGCGACGCTATATCACCGTATGTAGGCATCGATTACAAGAATTTTATCATTGGCCTTAGCTATGATGTGAATGCCTCAAAGCTGGGTTCCATGACCAAAAATGTAAATAGTATTGAACTGAGCCTGTCGTACATAAAACGTTCGGGCACCAGGAGCATTGTTGACTTTATCCGTTGCTCAAGACTTTAACCCTCCTTTATGCGTTTAACTTTTACTTTATATTGTTTTTGTCTACTGCTGGCTTGCGTGGTTTCATTACCAGGTAAAGGCCAGGATGTTGTTAAAACGAAAAGTGTATTGCAACTGGCCGATCAATACTTTGCAGCCGGGGAATATTATACAGCTGCGTATTTGTATGAACAATTTTTGAACCCGTCGAAATACCAGGTAAAGCGGGATGTGTTTCCGGTATATACCAATAAAAAAGGCATAGGCATGCTGCCTAAAAACATTTCGCGCTCAGCCATTTTATACAAACAGGCAGTGGCCTATTTGATGGCGAACTATTTTGCCCCCGCCGATTCAATTTTTAATGATTGTACCGACAATATAAATGCATTGTACTGGAAAGCGGTTTGTGAACGCAGCCTTGGGCAGTATGATGAAGCAACCGCTAACCTGCGTGCATATATGGAATCAACGAACACTAACAAAAAACTTGACGAAGAAGCAAAAGCAGAATGGGAAACGCTGCAATATATAGGTAAACAATTGAGAAGACCCGACACCATACTGGCTAATACACGAAAGCTAAACATGCCCGATAGTTATGAAAGAGGCGGGTTTGCTGTAGTGCCGCTGAATGGCGATCAGTATTTAGTGACCAGTACAAAAACCGATTCGGGAATTGTAAAAGGCACCAATCCGCATAACAGCCATTTGTTTCAGGCTACATTGACCAACGATAGCCTGGCGCAGTTAACACCGGTATCATTTCCCCCAACCGGTTTATTAAACAACCAGGGCGCCGCCAGTAGCTACGGCAATAAAATGTATTTTACCCAATGGCAAAAAGTAAATGGCAAAACCATTTCCAATATTTACGTTATTACCCAAACCAATGGAAGCTGGAGTGCCCCACAATTGGTAGAAGCTGTAAACAGCAATGGCTTTAGCAGTAAACAGCCCTTTATTACAGCCGACGGCAAATTCCTTTATTTTGCTTCTGACCGGCCCGGCGGTTCCGGCGGTTTTGACATTTGGCTGGCAACACTACAGGAAGACGGAAGCGTTGGTACACCCATCAACGCAGGCGAAGTAGTAAATACCAATCAGGACGAGCAGGCGCCTTTTTATCAAACCAGCAACAACACCCTGGTGTTCTCTACCAATGGCCGTACGGGCATGGGTTCGTTTGACTTATTTTCAGCCAAAGGGAAAACCAATTTATGGAGCGAACCGGTAAACCTGGGCTACCCGGTAAACTCATCGCGTGATGATATATACTTTTATGCGCCGGAAAAAACGCGCTTGCTTGAAAACGCCATCATAGGTTCAGACAGGGGCAACGGTTGTTGTATTCAAACTTACCGCATTAACAAAGCACCCAAGAAAAATAATCTGAATGGCGTAGTGCTCGATTGCAAAAATCATAAACCGGTGGCCGATGCTAGCATTGTACTTACCACAGCTGCCGGTACAACAAGAACTACCACTACCGATATAAACGGTAAATATATTTTTGACACCGTGGATACAGAATTAAAAGATTATACGGTTGCAGTAAGTAAACAGGCTTACCGCGATACGGTTTCAAAAGTACAGATCACAAAAACCGATGAAACCAACCTGCTCACCGATCAATTTTTCAATGCCGATCTGTGCGTTGAAAAGAAATTCGTGTTACGCCCCGAGAATGTGGTTACCGTATACTTCAACTTCGACAAATACAATTTGAAACAGGAAGCGGTGCGTAAACTCGATTCTGTTTACAATGTACTGCTTGAAATACCAACAGCTACTTTACAGATCTCTGGTTATACCGATGGTAAAGGAAGTGTTGAATACAACGCAGTACTGAGTGACCATCGCGCCCGGGCTTGTGCTGAATACTTTATCAGCAAAGGCATCGACGGCAGCCGTATTACCTTTGCATCATTCGGCGCTTGTTGCCCGCTTGAAATGGAATTGATAAATGGCCGCGATAATCCTGATGGCCGCAGCCGCAACCGCAGAGCTCTTATCAATATAACTAAAGAGTAAAAGTAACCGTGTTACGGTTACTCGAAGAACGGTATACCCGGGATGGCATATTTTTTCATCCCGGCTTCATTTATTTCAACACCGATGCCCGGTTTATCACTTACCGTAATAAAACTGTTGTTTACCCATTCACCATCGTAATGAATGATCTCTTTAAACATGGGCTGGGTATGAAAATACGATTGCCATTCAAGGATCATAAAGTTTGGTACCGAAGCACAAACATGTGCAGAAGCCATTGCGCCCAGGAACGAAGCCACCATATGAGGCGCAAATGGCACATAATATAAATTGGCCAGGTTGGCAATACGTTGCCCCTCGCCCAGCCCACCGCATTTTTGCAGATCGGGCATTACAATATCAACAGCACCAATTTCCAGCATTTTTCTAAAACCATAAGCCAGGTAATGATTTTCGCCTGCGCATATAGGTGTACTGGTTGATGCAGTAATTAGTTTATACGCGTCTACATTTTCGGCGGGAACCGGTTCTTCCAACCACATCAGGTTTAACGACTCCATTTTTTTTGCCACGGCCTGGGCGGTAACCGCATCATAACGCCCGTGCATATCTGCGCAGATATCGATAGTTGGGCCTACGGCTTCACGTGCGGCAGCCAGCTGATCATACATACGTTGCAATTCGGCCGGGCTGGCCGTCCAGTTATAAAAATCATATTTGTTGGGATCGTTTGCCTGATCGAGATCGAACTTGATAGCATTAAAACCCATTTTTTTGGCAGCCTGCGCCGCATCGGCAAAATCTTTTGGTGTAGGCAGATTGCGCTGATACAAAGCCGTATCGCAATACACCCGCACCTTATCACGAAACTTGCCGCCCAGTAATTGGTACACGGGTAATTGTAGTGCTTTACCGGCAAGGTCCCATAAAGCAGTTTCAATGGCACTCAAAACCGCCACATACATACCTGATTGCGCGCCCTGAAAAAAACCAGATTTACGGATATCTTCAAACAACCGATGTACATTCAACGGGCTTTTGCCTTTAATGCGCTCGCCAAAATTCTTTACCAGGTGATAGGTACCGGGGATAGCGTCAACACCTTCACCACATCCCCAGATATCCTGGTTGGTATATATCTTCACAAACAGGCTGCCCCTGATATAACCACATTTTACATCGGTTATTTTTAAATTGGAAGGCGGCGACGCTTTTGGCGTTTGGTCTATGGACTTTTCATATTGTTGACCGAAAGTAGATAGTGGTGCTATAGCTGCAGCAAGCGCTGCCTTTGAGATGAATGATCTTCTTGATTGTGGCATTGTGTTTTGTTTAAATTATGAAGAAGACCTGTAAGGTCCATCATTGAGTGTGGCACATTTATTTAGATGTATGGACCTGACAGGTCGATAAATAACGACCTGTCAGGAGCGCTTGATCCAACTGCAAGGGCTAGCCTCAAATGGCGCACCTTACAGGTCTTTATTACCACGTTCTCCCTTTAAGTAACTCCTGTATTTGAGACTTAGAAACCGGCAACTCATTGATATGCTCATTAAGCCATTTCGAAAAATCCTTTTCTATTTCATCGCTCCAGCGGGTATCAATTTGTCCGGGTGTGTACTTTCCTTCACGTAATCTTTGATGACCGAACATATCGCGCAGGCGAACGATCTCCGAGGTCTTTACCACTTTTTCGGCCAGATGGGGCGGAATAAAAACAACGCCGCCATCACGGCCCAATACAATATCGCCCGGCATAACAGTGGCTTTGCCAATACGTGTAGGTTGATTGATGCCAACCAGTGTGGTATTTAATTCACCATCGGGATTGTTAAGGTGATGCGATGGATGATAACTGCGAAAGAACGAAGTAAATGACCCGATCTCTTTCAACCCTTTTATATCGCGAATGGCGCCATCGTATACAATACCATTGCCGGTTTTGGCGTAAATGGAATTACCAAGGTTATCGCCAATCGTTGGGCCATCTTCATACGCATCGAATTGATCAACTACATATACGTCGCGTTTCACCAGCAGATCGATAGGCCAGCTGTTCTGCGATTTCACGCGTTTATCACGTACCCCGAATTTATCTATCACGCGATGGATATCGGGCCGCCCGGGCATAAAGATGGCGGTTACCGCACGGCCCACCAATACACTATCGGGGTTGATGGTTTTCCATTCGCCATCGTATTGGTGTTTGTAATTCTCATTGCGTAATACTGCCCATGCTTCTTCCAATGTTACCAGCTTCATGCGATCTAAAATACTATCAGGCACTTTAGGCCGCCCATCACTAAACCGCTCCCCATGCCACTCTGGCGTTAAGGCGATGAGTTGATCGCGGGTGATCTGTTGACCATGGGATATTGTGTATTGTAATATCAGGAAGACGATTAAATGAAGTTTATTCATATCGGTTCTATTTATCTGAAGTAAGAGATAGGAAGTAAGAAGTAGGAAGAGTATCAGTTTTGAAGATCATTACTTCTCCTTGTCAACTCGTTAACTTGTCAACTTCACCCACCTCTGGTGGGTGATTGTGCCACCAACTCGCCAGCGAGGAACCACTGATATTCATAACCGGACCGAAGATGGCAGGCGCCAGGCCGGCTGTTGCCAGTTTACCCATGGCCAGGGCAAGCCCGGAGGCAAGACCCGCATTTTGCATTCCAACCTCGAGTGCAATGGTGCGGCAATCGCGTTCATGAAAACGCAACACCCGGGCCGACCAGTAACCCAACAAATATCCCAGCACGTTATGAAGAACAGTTGCTACCAATAGTAAAGCCCCCACCTTTATTAAGTTATCTCTTCCTGCAGCAGTGATTACTACCAGTATCAAAGCAATACCGGCCATAGACAATAATGGCATGGCTTTATCGAGCCACTTGAATTTTCCATGTACGAGGTAATGAAAGGCCAGGCCCGCAGTTACAGGAATGATGACTATTTTGGTAATATCCCAAACCATGGCCCAGAAATTAATTTCAACAAAACTTCCGCCTAATAAACGCATAAGCAACGGTGTTAAAAATGGCGCCAGCATGGTTGAAATAGTTGTTACCGATACCGATAAGGCCAGGTTGGCTTTTGCCAGGTAACACATTACATTGGAGGCCAGCCCGCTTGGGCAACAACCAACCAATATAATACCTGCAGCAATTTCATTGGGAAAATTGAACAGCTTTGCAAGTGCAAAGCCCGTCATGGGCATAATCACATAATGACAAACCACACCTACTATAATACCTTTGGGCATGCGCACTACATTGGCAAAATCTTTTAAACTTAATTCAGTGCCCATGCCAAACATAATGATCTGTAGCAATGGAATGATCAATGCCGATAATTTAAAATCACCAATGGTTTTAAAGTACTGCGGGTAATACATAGCCAGGCTCACCACTGCCATTATTATAAGTGTAAAGGAAAGTCCCTTTAGCATGCGGTGCTGCCGGAAAGCCAGCGCAAGACTAAAAAAGAAAAACAGCAACACCCAACCACCCCAATTGCTTATGTTTAGTATGATCGTGAAGATGTACAAGATCAGGAAGATGGCCGAAGCCAGGTAATATGTTTTTTCACGGTTCATGAGTAATATATTATGTATTGCATTCTATTTAGTTGCCAGGGCGTGAAACGGCAAACGTGAAACGTGAAAAGACTCGCGAATTTCAAAATTAAAGGCGAACTTGCGCCACCCAAATTTATTGCCAATGGCCGACAAATCGCGAGCCTCAAAATTGAGCGGCCGCCGTTTGCCGTTTCACGTTTCACGTTTCACATTTGCCGATTGCCGATTGCCGATTGCCGATTGTATTTCATTATCACATTAGCACATTATCATATTATCACATTAACCATCAGCTCCACAACCTGTCGTGCGAGCGTACATCATTCCATTCTGGTGTTGGCGCGAAATAAGTTTTATTGGTAGGCGACAAATGTTGTTTGATCGTTTCCTCAACCAATTCAATTCCAAGCCCCGGCGTGGTAAGTGGCACGTTAGCATATCCTTTTTCGAATAGCTTACGGCCATCTGTGGTTTTTACCAGCGTTTCCCACCAGGGATTATCGAGCGAGTGATGTTCCAGCGCCAGGAAGTTTTGCGTAGCGGCTGCGCAATGTACATTGGCCATGAACGATACGGGTGTACCGGCAAAATGCATTGCCATGGCAACACCTTTCTCTTCGGCATAATCGCCAATGCGTTTTGTTTCGAGAATACCACCTGCCGTTGCCAGATCGGGATGAACTATATCAACTGCACCGGCATCTATCAGGGGTTTGAATCCATTAAGCAGATAAATATCTTCGCCAGTCAATACCGGTGTTTCCAGTGCATCGGACATTTTCTTAAACTGATCGGTGAATTCCCAGGGCACCATATCTTCAAGCCAGGCCAGGCGATAGGGTTCTACTTTTCTTCCCCAGCGTATGGCGTTGTTCAAATCGAAATGGCCATAGTGATCACTCGCAATAGGAACTTCATAACCCACCACCGAACGAACATCGTGCACGATCTGCGCCATCCCATCAAGGCCTTTCTCCGTGATCTGTATAGCGGTGAAAGGATGTTTTATGTTGGCATAATCCATATAACCGCCACGCCACTGCGCCAGGTTACTGCCCCAGAATTTACTGTTCACCAGGGCGCCCTCCTGTTCTTTTACTTCACCAATAGAAATATCCATTTTAAGCCAGGTCATTCCCTGTTCTTCGAGCCGGTGTTTGATCTTTGCTTTAAACTCATCGAATGTGGCAGCTTCGGGCGTATCGGCATAAATGCGCACTTTATCGCGATACCTGCCGCCCAGCAATTGCCATACCGGTACATTGTATGCTTTACCGCAGAGGTCCCACAAAGCCATTTCAACGGCACACACGCCGCCGCCCTGCCGGGCATGACCACCAAACTGCCGTATCATCTTGAACAGCATTTCAACATTGCAGGGATTTTGGTTAAGGATGCGACTCTTTAACATTAATGCATAGCGTTCATCGGCGCCATCGCGCACTTCACCCAGGCCATATATTCCCTGGTTGGTGTCGATGCGAATGATAGGCGTTCGGCCCACATTCTGCACAACACAAAACCGCATATCGGTGATCTTAAGATCTGATGGATTGGAGTAGCGGCTCACCTTCTGCGTGGTTTGTGCAATGATATCTTCAATAGGCAACAATGCACTGATGCCACCCAGCGCAATACCACCCAATGCCGATCGTTTTAAAAATGAGCGGCGGCTGTTGTGGTTATCGGTTGCTGATGCTTGTATAGGCTCCGGGTCTTTAAGACCAAGTTTGGTCAATATTTTTTGAGATGGATTCATATATGATGATTTAATGATTGTTACCAGGTTCTATCTTTCATAAATTGATCAAGCTCCTGCCTGCTCATAGGGAGCTTATCGGGATTGGCATCGAGCCATTTCAGGAAGTCTTTTTTTATCTCATCTGTCCACTGGGTATCTATTTGACCGGGGGTATATTTTCCTTCACGTAAACGCTGATGCCCAAATGCATCCCGCAATGCAATGAACTCTGAAGTGAGCACTACATCTTCAAGCAAATGCGCCGGTATAAATACAACGCCCCCTTTCTTTGCCAGCACAGCATCACCGGGCAAAACAGTAGCCCTTCCTATGCGAATAGGTACATTGATACCACTTAACATCATCTGTTGAATAAAAGAAGGATCATATCCTTTTATCCAGGCATTGAATCCTTTGATCTCCGACAGCCCTTCTATATCACGCACGGCGCCATAAAAGACAACCCCACGGGCAGATTTGGCGTAAATGGCGTTACCAAGATTATCGCCTATCAGCGTACCATCAACCACTTTACCATAACTATCGGCTATATATACATCACCTTTCTTCAAAACATCTATGGGCCAGGAATTGGGTGCGCCAATGCGGCTTTCAGCTTTACCTTTTTCCTTTATGAGCTTATCTACATCGGGCCGCAATGGCAGATATTGAGCTGTAACCACCCGGCCGGTCATAGCCGAATCGGGATTTAATACCATCCAATCGCCCTCAAACTGGTTCATATATCCTTTGTTGCGTAAAACACCCCAGGCTTCCTCCAGCCGAATGTTCTTTAAACGCTCCAATAATTTGTCGGGCACATATGGCCGCCCATCGGCAGAACGCTCACCTTTCCATTCGGGCGTGAGGGTTTTTATTTGATCAGGAGTGAGAGTTACCTGTTGGGCATATAGTATGGTGCTATGTAGCAGTAGTACTATGTACAAGCATTTATTTTTCATATGACTTTTTTTCGTGAAACGGCAATCGTGAATCGGCAATCGTGAATCGGCAATCGTGAATCGGCAATCGGCAATGGCTCGCGAAATTCCTGGCCTCGCTAATCGTAAAACGTGAAACGGCAAACGTGAAAAATACAGCTGCAAGCCATAAGCTATAAGCTGCAAGCAAAGCAGCCGCTTAAAGCCGAAAGCTAAAAGCCTAAAGCGAATACAGCTAATGCACGTTGTCGCGAAAACTTAGAACTAAAAACTTAAAACTGCTTTCGCCTTTATCAATTCTATCACCTTTTCAACCCCTTGTTAACCTGTTAACCAATTAACTCGTCAACTTCTTACATCCTACTTCACTAACCTATTATCAAAGAATTTCCGGTTTATTGAATACTATTTAACAGAGTACTTATGCTGCAACTCCCCAATAGCCTCAAACTCATCAAACAGCTTTCCACTCAACTTTTCAAACAGGTTAAAGTAATCGGCGTAAATAGCGTGGTGTTGTTTATTCGGCTTAAACACATCTGGCAGTTCAACCGTTTGGGCTGCATCATCAAGGGTTTTATAAATACCCATTTCAGTAGCGCTTAATAAATAAGCCCCAAAGCTTACACTATGAAACTGCCTTCGCAGGCGAACAGGTTTATTGAACAAGTCGGCTATCAATTGCGTACAAAAAGGAATGGTGCCAAAGCTCCCATTTACCGACAGGCTTTTTATATTTCGTTGCTCACCCAGCGTTTTGCCAATGCTGTATATTTCATACAAAATGCCTTCGATAGTGGCCCTTACAAAATGTTTACGCTCATGTTTAATATGCAAACCAAAATAAGCGCCACGGGCATTGGCATTCCAGATGGGCGCGCGTTCACCCAACAAATAAGGCAGGAACAATAAGCCATCTGAACCAACGGGCACTTTTGAGGCTTCTTCCATCAATTGCTGTACGCTGTTCTCTATATCGAATGGATTGGTAAAATCGCCGAATTGCCGGGTGAACCAATCGAAGATGTTTCCTCCATTATTGGTAGGGCCGCCGGAGACATAACAGTTTTCGGTTAACAAATAATTAAAGAACCGCATCTTTTCATCCTTCAACACGGAAGGCCCCATTACCCTTACAGCACCGCTGTCCTCAATAGTGATGGTGGCTTTCCCCTCTCCTTTTACGCCATCGCCCAACGTAGCCAAACAACCATCGCTTGACCCAATAAGAATTTTTGTATCGGCAGGTAATCGCAATGATTGCTGATATGCTTTTTTCAATTTACCAGCACTGGTAAATACCGGCGCCAGCTCGGGCAATTTTGCGGTTGTAATACCTGCATATTTCAAGGCTTCTGTTTCCCATTTAATAGTGTGAATGTTCATTAACCCCGTTGCCGATGCAATGCTGTAATCGATAAGGTATTCACCGGTGAGTTGATGAATGATATAACTTTTTATAGAAAGGAACTTACTGGCCTGCTTAAAGCGGTCGGCATCGCGGTCCCTTATCCAGGCTATTTTTATCAGCGGCGACATTGGATGAATAGGCGTACCGGTTGCGGCGTATAATTTCTTACCAAGCGCCGAACTGCGTAATTCCTGCGCTTCCTTTTTGGCGCGATTGTCGGCCCAGGTAATGGCATTGCCAAGCGGGTTACCATTTTTGTCAACCGCCAGCACACTGTGCATGGATGCGCAGAAGCATATACTCGCCACTTTATATTTCTTCGGGTGTATATATTCGTTTAAAATGTTCTTTAGCACATACAGCGTGGTAATAAATATTTGTTCAGGGTCCTGCTCACTGTGGTCGGGCTCGGTATGGAATGTTGGATAGTAACCGCGCATAGAACCAATGACCTTGCCGGCGAGATCATAGGCAAACATCCTTATGCCGTTTGTACCCAACTCTATTGTAATAATGCATTTCATGTGTATGGTAATTATTTATTACGCAAATGATTATTTCTGAACTCACTCGGCCGGTAACCGGTGAGTTTTTTAAATGTGGTTGAAAAATGCTGTGATGAATAGAACCCTGTATCAAGTGCGATATCGGTAACCGTGATATCGGGTCGTTTTAATAATCTGATGGCTTCAGAAATGCGAATGTTGATGAGGTAATTGATAGGTGAAAAACCCGAATAGGTTTTTACTCTTTCCGTAAACAAGGTAGTGCCCATGCCAACAAGCGCCGCCATTTCTTCCACGGTCCATTGATGCGCCAGGTTCTGGCGCAACACCTCCTCCAGGTGCATAAAAGTTTTAGGGAAATCGCGGACCGAATTGTTTTGCCGCGTCATTTGGCGGGTTACCTGTATCAACAGTTCATCCAGCTGGTGATTGATACGTGCCTGGTAGGCCACCTCATTACCAAATAATTCGCCATGGATGCATTTGAGTATTTTACCTGCTTCGCTAAAGCGGCTTAGCACTGGTGAAGGGTTCAATAATAATATTTTACCAATGGCCGCCCCTTCGCTGTCTGAAAGGCCGCTCCATTTACCTAATAGTATCTGGCCATTCTCCAGTTTTTGAATACCGAGGTGGATCCAGGTAAAGGCGCCGATCTCGAGGTTGCCATTGTCGCTGCCAAACGGTACCCCGGGCATAACCACTGCCACATCGCCGGGATAAAAAATAATGAGTTGATTGTTGATGCGCCATTCAAACCGGCCCTCAATAATATAATAGATCCTTAAACCTTCTGTGGCCGAGGTTAAAAAAGTGTTGAACGATATAGATGCATTCTTTTTTAACCCCACCTCCAGAATATGGGGGAACAAAAGCAGTTCAGTTGATTTACCACATTGTAAAACAAATTGGTTCATATGGCATTATAAGCTTTGGCGTGGCGCAATCTTACCCCTTTGCAGGAGCTTATATAAAGAAAGGAAATTTTATCGTGCCGACTGTACAATATCCAACATAGTTTTATTTTGGTAGTTTTTCATTGTAATACCGGATAATTTGGCTACTTCAACGATTACTCACCAAAACAACTTGCCGGTATGAAAAAGAATACCAATGGCGGGCCATTGCGCCATGCGCGGTTATGGCTGCTCTTTGCGTTACATTTACTCGTATCCGTTACCCATGCTCAAACAATTACAGGTACAGTTTCCGATGAAAAAGGTACAAAGATTCCCCGGGTTTCAGTAGTTGTAAAAGGAACAACATTTGGAACTTCAACCAATAACGAGGGCTGGTATAGTATTGCCGTTCCTGAAGGTAAAGGCACCCTGGTATTCAGTTCTGTGGGTTATAAGATCATGGAAGCTGAGATTGGGGGCCGAACAGTGGTAAATGTTTCTTTAACCACCGACAATACCAACCTGGGCGAAGTGGTCGTAACAGCCCTCGGAATAAAAAAACAGGCCCGAAGCCTGGGTTATTCCGCCACCAGCGTTAAACCCGAAGAACTGAGCGTAAACCGCACCAGCAACGTAATGAATGCGCTCCAGGGCAAGGTGGCCGGCTTAAACATCTCCTCACTTGGTACCGGGCCAGGCGGTTCTTCAAAGATCCGTATCCGCGGCCAATCGTCTATCTCCGGTCAAAACAATCCGCTCATTGTTATTAACGGCGTACCGGTTGACAATACCAATTTCAATGACAATACCATTTCAGTAAAAGGCGGCGGGGTATTTGCCGATGGCGGTGATGGGTTAGCAAGCATCAACCCCGATGATATTGAAAGTATGACCATATTAAAAGGAGCTCCGGCTTCAGCCCTGTATGGTTCCCGCGCCAAAGACGGGGTTATTATGATAACGACAAAAACAAAAGGCAAGACAAAAGGTATAGGTGTTACCTACAACCTGAACTATACCAACGATACGCCGCTCGATTACACCGATTATCAAAAAGAATATGGACAAGGTGAGAATGGTGTACGCCCCACAGTCCCCGACCCCACTTCGGGCGAATGGTCATTTGGCGAAAAGTTCGCACCGGGTATGACGCACATCTTATTCAATAACCTTACAGTTCCTTACGAACTGCAGCCAAGTCGAATAAAGAATTTCTACCGGCATGGTCAAAATATTTCCAATACCCTCGCTTTTGAAAGCAGCAGCGATAAAGGCGGTATGCGCCTGTCGCTCAACAATACCCAGAACACTGGCATAATGCCCAATAATTCGTTCAATCGTAAATCGATGAACCTGGGCTTTAGTTATAACCTGTCTGAACAGTTAACACTGGCAGGCAATATCAACTATTCACGGGAGATCAATAAGAACCCACCAAACATTGCCAACCAGGACAATTCCATTCCCACTACGCTGATGGCCCTTTCTACATCGATGCCATTAAACGTGCTGAATGAAAACAAATACAATGCACAGGGCAATGAATATAGTTGGTCGAGGTTCACCAACCGCACCAATCCGTACTGGGTAATGGCAGAACAATTCCATAATATCAAACGCGACCGCATCTTTGGCAACGTGACTTTAAAGTATAATCTGCTGTCGTGGTTAAGTGTGCAGGGCCGTTTTGGGCAGGACTACTGGTCGCGCGATGAAGACGTGAACAACTTTCCCACCGGACAAGCTTCCCGTGCAGCGGCTTTACCTGGTTTTGTAAACGGGGTATATACACAGGAATCACGGCGCTTCAGGGAAACCAATCTCGACTTCCTGGTGAACGCCAACAAAAAATTCGGCATTATGGAAGTGAACGTGAACGCAGGAGGCAACCGTATGCGCAAACGGAGTGACATCAACAACGTGGTAGTTACCGATTTCATCACCCGTGGTATTTACACCGTGCAGAATGGCCGCGGTAAAGATCCCGTATACACCCGTATAGAACAGGGCGTGAATTCATTATATAGTTCTGCCGAATTGAATTTCAAACAAACTTTTTATTTAACGGGAACCGTGCGTAACGACTGGTTCAGTACACTGGCACCTGAAAACAGAAGCATTTTATATCCATCTGTATCGGGCAGCTATGTTTTTTCGGAACATCTTCCTGAAGTTAGCTGGCTGAATTTTGCCAAACTACGTTTAGGCTATGCCGAGGTAGGCAGCGACGGCGATGTAGCCCCCTACTCCGACCAGTTGTTCTATGTGCCTAACGCCAATTTTGTAAGTAATCCAAACGGACAGGCCGTACCTGTAGGCACCAGCGCTATAAGCAACAATGTTACCGGTACTACCCTGCCAAACCCCAAACTGAAGCCCAGCCGGGTAGCGGAAACAGAGGTTGGCCTTGAAGCGCGGATGTTCAACAACCGGGTTAATATTGACCTTGCAGCGTACCGGAAGATCACCAGCGACCAGATCGTTCTGGTTCAGATCTCCGACGCATCGGGTTACCTTAACACCCCCATCAATAGTGGTAAAAGCAGGAACTACGGATTTGAAGCTATGTTGAACCTGGTGCCAATAAGAACGGTCAACACTACCTGGGAATTCACCGCCAACACATCTTACAACATCACCAAAGTGTTGAGCATTATCACCGACAAACCGGGCGAACGCATAACCACCGGTACGCACGTGTTCAATGGCGAAACAAGACACGTGGTGGGCGAAGAAATGGGCCAGATAGCCGGTTATGGGTATGCGCACAATGAAAAAGGTCAACAGATCTTTCAATCGAACGGGTTACCCCAGCGAACAACCGATTTTGTGCTGTTTGGCAGTGGCCTGCCTAAATGGGTAGGCGGCTTTCTGAATACTGTGAATTACAAAGGAATCAACTTCGCTATATTTATTGATTACAAACTGGGCAACAAAATGCTGTCGGGCACCAACTTCAATGCCGTACGGCATGGGCTGCATAAAATGACATTAGAAGGTCGCGAAGGTGGCGTAAAAGGTAACGGAGTAGATGCCAATGGCAATCCCAACAATGCCGTGCAGGGTGTGCAATCATATTGGGAACACCTGCGTTCGCAACAAATTATAGAGCCGGTTATTTATAATGGCGGTTACTGGAAAATACGGCAGATCTCCCTGGGATATGATTTTACCAAACATGTACCCACCAAATGGCCCATCAAAGGCGTTAAGCTCGACCTGGTGGCCAACAACGTGTTGCTGATCAAGAAATGGGTTGATAATATCGATCCCGAAACATTTGGGTTTGGTTCCGATAACCAGGTAGGCCTTGAATCACCCGGCCTGCCCACCACGCGCAGCCTTGGCTTGAATTTGAACATTAAATTCTAACACCTATTGTCATGAAAAAGATTGCACATTATATTTCAATTATCTTACTGTTTACTGCCACTGCTTCCTGTGAAAAGAACCTGGCTAAGCTGAATGTAAATGAAACAAACAGTACAACGCTCGATCCGGCACTGTTGCTGAACCAGGCCATTATCAATACTTCCTTTCCGGTAAAATCGCTGGTTTTCGATGTTGGCATTGTACAGCAAATGGTAACACCCAATGGCGGCGTGCTGGCCGGGGCTAATTTTAACCAGGACAGCCGCGATGTTACTACCCAGCCCCTGTGGACGGCTTATTATCAAAGCGTGATCAAGAATACATACGATGCTATTGCGAAATCAAAAGATCTTACTACCAGGACCAACATGTACAACATGGCGCGTATTTATCAGTCGTATATTTTTATGATCCTTACCGATGAATTTGGCGACATCCCTTATTCCCAGGGTGGAGCCGGTTTGGCAGAACGCATTCTGTTACCCAAATACGATCGCCAACAGGATATTTACCCAAAGATCATTCAGGAATTGACCGAAGCGGCAGCTGCATTGACCACCACCGCCAATATTGAAACGGGCGACATGTTATACGCAGGCGATGTTGCCAAATGGAAAAAGTTCGCTTACTCGCTGTTGCTGCGCGCCGGTATGCGGTTGAGCAAAATTGATGCGGCCAAAGCGCAAAGCACCGTACAGGCAGCCTTTGCCGGCGGCGTCATTACCGCCAATGCCGACAATGCCTTCATTCGCCACGACGCCAATTTTAACCAACCCATTGGCGCTACCCTTAATGGCAGCGAAGCAGCCAACTTTTATCTTACCAAACCATTTGTTGACCAGTTAAAGAATACCAGCGACCCGAGGCTGCAGGCCATTGCCATTCGCTATGTTGGCGCCAAAACCGGCACAGGGCAAACAGTGGCAATTGGCAGTACCGCCCCGGCCCAACAGATTGGTATGCCTATAGGAAAAGACAATGGCACTATTGGCGCAGCTGCTACCGCCGATAACCTGGCCAGCTTTTATGATTACAGCCAGGTTGATCGCCGTCGTATGGTAAAGGTCTCAAGTCCGGTATTCCTGGTAACGGCCGCCCAAACCAACCTGTTGCTGGCCGAAGCCCGCTTCAGGGGATGGATAACCTCGGGTACCGCCGCACAATATTTTGCCGACGGCATTAAAGCACATATGGACCAAATGGCGTCGTATGACGTCAATTCCGCCGTTTCCGCAACGGCCCGCGACACCTATGTAACCAACAATCCGCTTACTGCCGGCAATGAGTTGGAACAGATCAATACGCAATATTGGATCGCATCTTTTTTGAACGGACCGGAAGCTTTTGCTAACTTCAGAAGAAGTGGCTTTCCGACACTTACACCCAACCCCTATGGACAACCCAGTAATCCCGATGTGCCCAATGGCACTTTTATAAGAAGGCTCACCTACCCTACTTCTGAACTAAGCGTGAATACCGATAATGTGAATGAGGCTATCGGACGGCAGGGAGCGGATAAGTTGAGTACAAGGGTTTGGTGGGATAAGCAGTAGTTAACAAGTTGACGAGTTGACAAGGGTTTCCTCTGTGCGGCAGCCTGACTAATAGTTGAAAAGTTGATAATGGTGATAGAGTTGATAAAGGCAGTTCTTAGTTTTTAGTTCTTAGTTTTTAGTTCTTAGTTTTCGCGATAACGTGCATTAGCTGTATTCGCTTTAGGCTTTTAGCTTTCGGCTTTAAGCGGCTGTTTTGTTTGCAGCTTATAGCTTATGGCTTACAGCTGTATTTTTCACGTTTGCCGTTTCACGTTTTACGTTAGCGAGGCCAGAACCTTCGGAAACCATTGCCGATTGCCGATTCACGATTGCCGAAGAAGCGATTCTCAAAGTTCGGCATCCCTTTCACGTTTGCCGTTTCACGTTTTACGAAATAAATACACAGCAATGAGCAATACTAAAAAACTCCGTAGCGCCGATTGGTTTGGTAAAAATGATAAGATGGGATTTGTGCACCGGTCGTGGTTTAGAACGCAAGGTTACCCTAATGATTATTTTCAGAACAAACCCGTAATTGGCATTTGCAATACCTGGAGCGAACTTACGCCCTGCAACGGCCATTTACGCGATCTGGCTGAAGTGGTAAAACGTGGGGTGATTGAAGCCGGTGGCTTCCCATTGGAGTTCCCCGTTACTTCGTTAGGCGAAACCGTTATGCGTCCAACAACTATGCTGTTCCGCAACCTGGCCAGTATGGATACTGAAGAAACCATTCGCGCCAATCCCATCGACGGCGTTGTATTGCTCACCGGTTGCGATAAAACCACTCCTTCTACCTTAATGGGCGCCTGCAGTGTTGACCTGCCTACTATTATAGTACCTGGCGGTCCCATGCTGAACGGACGATTCCGGGGCGAATGTATAGGCAGCGGCTCCTTTAACTGGCTGATCAAAGAGAAACAAAACGTAGACAATTATACCGATCAGGATATCCTGGATGTAGAAATAGGTGTAGCTCGCAGCCAGGGCCATTGTATGACCATGGGCACTGCCAGCACCATGGCCTGTATGGCAGAATCGCTTGGACTCACCTTACCAGGCGCCGCGGCCATTCCCGCTGTTGATGCACGCAAAAAAGTAATGGCGCAATTAAGCGGACGGCGAATTGTTGAAATGGTTAAAGAAGACCTGAAGCTTTCCCGCATCCTTAACCGTTCTGCTTTTGAAAATGCCATTGTTGTTAATTCCGCCATCGGCGGTTCATCCAATTTCATTATCCATTTACTGGCCATTGCAGGCCGCATAGGGGTACCGCTTACGCTGGAGGATTTCGATAGCATTGGCAGCAAAGTGCCTTTATTGTTAAACCTGAAACCAGCCGGCAAATACCTCATGGAAGATTTTTATTACGCCGGCGGACTGCCTGTGATCATCAGGGAAATGCGTTCCTATTTACATAATAATGCCCTCACAGTTAATGGAAAGACCATTAGCGACAATTGCGCCGTATCTCCTTGCTATAATGCTGACGTGATAGCAACCCCAACGGCGCCATTGCAACAGAATGCCGGCATGGCTGTGCTGAAAGGAAATTTATGTTTGCATGGGGCCATCATAAAACCTTCAGCCGCCTCGCCGCATTTATTAAAACATCGCGGCCGAGCAGTCGTATTCGAGAACATAGAAGATTATCATGCCCGTATAGACGATCCTGAACTCGATATAGATGAGCATTGCATCATCGTATTAAAAGGAGTAGGCCCTGTTGGCTACCCCGGTATGCCCGAGGTTGGCAATGTGGACCTCCCCCTTAAACTATTACAAAAGGGCGTTAAAGACATGGTGCGCATTTCCGATGGCCGCATGAGTGGCACAGCCGGTGGCACCGTAGTGTTGCATGTGTCGCCTGAATCGTCTATTGGTGGTGTGCTGGCCCTGGTTCAAAACGGCGATATGATAGAACTGGATGTGGCCGACCGCAAATTGCACCTCGATGTATCTGATGAAGAGCTGGCCGCGCGTAAAGCACAATGGCAACCACCCACGCCAATGGCAACACGCGGTTATGTTAAGTTTTACATCGATCATGTGCAGCAGGCCCATCTTGGAGCAGACCTCGATGTTCTTAGGGGCGGTTCCGGTTCAGAAGTAGTTCGTGATCTTCACTAACTCTTTCTTAGCTTCTTCCGCAACAAATGCCCTTTCCATAACCAAAAACCAGACAGTATAACAGTTGGCATAATGATCCATTTAACTACCATAGCCTGCTGCGGCATAGTGGCCAGTGGCCCATAAATATACCCAAGAATGGGAATGCTTAACACAATATGCAGCCACCTGATGATCTTTCTTTCTGTTGATGCTTTCATAGTACTACCGGTTAATTATTGAATCGGCAGGTAGCCGGTCGCAATGTTCATAATGATATACACCACGCTGATCGCGGTAACCACGCCAGCCACCAAAACGCATACCCAGTCCTGTGGTAATAAAGAACAATGCAATTACCAGAATGGCGGCTATCTTACTAAAAACGGCCAGTGTTCTTCTTTGAGAAAAATTACCGAATATAGCGCCGATGATAAATACCATACAGGCTACAAAAAGTACCCTCAGTAAAATGAATAACGGGAACATAAAATTTGTTTTAAAATGAGTAAATATTCCAACGATTGCTGAAACAAAATTACTCCGGCGAACACCCCGTTTTCGTGGAGAGTAGACGACCGGGTTACATGAGTAGACGAGCTTATTTATTCAGGGAGAGCAAAGATTCAACGGCAGACCGGTAACTATCACTTAGCGGCAATTCAATGTTACCCAGGCAAATAATATCACGCTTAAGCGCCGTTACTTTATCAGCAGCAATGATGTAAGATTTATGAATGCGTACCAACCGATACGGCAGCAATTTATCTTCAAGGGCTTTCAAACTCATTTTGGTCATTACCGGTTTGGCGGTAGTAGTTAAATAGATCTTCACATAATCCTTCATGCCCTCTATGTACAGGATATCGGCAATGGTGACCTTTATTTGATTGTATTCTACATAAACAAAAAAATGATCGGGCCTTGGAGCTTCTGCCTTGGGCGCCTGCTTCAATCTAAATAATTCATTTGCTTTATTACAGGCCTTTAAAAACCGTTCAAACGAAACGGGTTTCAACAGGTAGTCTACTGCAGCCAACTCAAAACCTTCAAAAGCATGTTCTTTATAAGCGGTAACAAAAATGATCATCGGCGGATGCTGCAGCGATTGTACAAACTGAATTCCATCCAGTCCGGGCATTTGAATATCCAGAAAGATAAGATCAACCTCTTCGCGATGCAATAGCTCAATGGCTTCCAGGGCATTTTTACAACGGCCCGCCAATTGTAAAAAAGGTACCTTGTTGATGTTATCAACCAGCAGGTCTAATACCCATTTTTCATCATCCACGGCAATACATCGCATCATAATAATTTACAATTAAGATGAACGGAATATATACCATCCTTGTCGGAAATATTCAACTGATAGTTATTGGCATATAACAACTCAAGGCGGTTTTGAACATTGGCCAGCCCAATGCCCGAATGCCTGTCTTTCGACAGGTTCGAAGCGCTGTAATTATTTTCTACACTAAAAGTGAGCATTGGCTCCTTCACTACAATCGCTATTTTTATAAACGGCGCCTTTACCAGGCCAATACCATGTTTGAACGCGTTTTCGATAAATGGCACCAGCAGCATAGGTTCTATCATTCCTTCAGGATAATCGTTGTGTATTTGCAGTTCAACCTTTACATCTTCCCCAAACCGCAATTGCTGCAGTGACACATAATTGACAATATGCTCAATCTCCTTCCCTATAGATATCTTTTCCTCATTGCTTTCATACAACATATATCGCAGCAATTCACTCAGCTGTATCAGCGAGGGCTCAAGCAATTTTGACTGATGCCGCGCCAGCGACACCATATTGGTGAGCATGTTAAATAAAAAGTGCGGACTAACCTGTGAACGTAATAATTTCAGTTCGGCAT
Source organism: Niastella sp. OAS944 (assembly GCA_024809215.1). Lineage (GTDB taxonomy): Bacteria > Bacteroidota > Bacteroidia > Chitinophagales > Chitinophagaceae > Niastella. The sequence goes on from JANUBW010000002.1 coordinate 954,389, forward strand.
CGAGGCGCTGGGCACGGGCTTCCTTTTCCATACGTTCAAACCTGATGCGGTCATATATAAGGCGGAAAATGATACTGGCAAAAATAAAAGGCGCTACGGGAAAAAAGATCAGGCGTTTGTTAACTGCTGTAAACTGAAAATCGGGATCAAGCTGTAAAAAGAAAACCTTGGCAAAGCCAGAGAAAGCTACAATAGCTACCAGGCAAATGATGTACAACCACCAGGTGCGTTTATTCAGCAGTTTGGGATACAGGTAAAATGCGTTGAAATAGAACAGTGCGATATGATATAATGTGGTGATAAGGTAAAAACCAACCGACAATCCAAAGAACGACTGGTCCCACAACAGGATGCCGGGAACGGCCAGCAGCAACGGCCATACAAGAGCATGGACCCATTTAGCTGATAAAGAAGGCTGTACCCGTTTCATATCTCAAATATACTGTATGACCTGTAAATTAGGGATCAGGCCCATTTCGGGCAAAGATGTGTAGACAAAAAGGGAACATGAGTAGAACAAAATGAAAAAACCCACTGTGCGCCTGATATAAGTAAAATTTAATATAAATATTAAGCAATAAGCGTTATAATTTCATTCTTTTTCATTTTTTCAAGCAACACTCACCCGAAAATCAGTACCATCTATTATATTTACGCCTAAAAGATCTTAAATGAAGTTTACAGCACACAATATCCTATTGGGCGATGGCACAAAAACTATGGGCGATGGCCATATTTTGTTTAGCGAAAGTGAGCTCTGGAAATCGATCGTAAAAACACTGGACCTGTTCTTTCCCGGAACAAAGGAAGAAAGAAAAAAGGTAAAAGTAGTGGACCTCGGTTCGCTTGAAGGCGGTTATGCCGTTGAACTTGCCAAACTGGGTTTCGATACATTAGGTATTGAGGCGCGTGAAGAGAATATTGCAAAATGTAATCATGTTAAGGATAGCCTGAACCTGTCCAATCTGAAATTTGTAAAAGATGATGCACGAAATATTGCCAATTACGGGAATTTTGATATAGTGCTCTGTTATGGTTTGCTTTACCACCTGAATGATCCTATTAATTTTATCAAAACCATGAGCAGTTGCAATAGCAAGCTTATGCTTTTGCACACCCATTTTGCGCCGGAACGTGATATCAGGTACGGACTGGGTTTTCTCAATACCTATTTCATTGCACCCATTCAAAAGAGAACGAAGATCCTGGAGTTTACAAAGAACTGGCGCCTGTCTGCCATTACACGCAACGAAGGTTACAGAGGCAGATGGCTGAAAGAGTATAACAAGAATGCAAGCAAAAAGAAAATTGAGAAATTGTTATGGTCGTCATATAACAACGACCAGTCTTTCTGGCTTTGTAAAAAAGATCTTACGACCGCCTTACACGAGGCCGGCTATGATAGCGTGTTTGAACAATTCAATTACACCGGCGACATCATCCCGCATAATAATAACTATCATTATAAGCGTGGTATGTTTGTAGCACTTAAACATTAACGTATACTATATTACTGGCCTGTAAGGAGCGCATGATCTTACCGATCTGGCGCACTTTACAGGTCTTTTTTTAGGCGTTGCGGAAAGTATCAGCCACCAGTTGCCGGGTGGTAGCCGTTAAATCGGCTATATCCTGTAAGGAAATGAGCTTATCAAGGAAAACCTCCTTGTTTATAGCTGTCATGATCTTTTTATGCATGGATGTTTGCAGCAATTCAATTCGTTTGCGGGGCTCGTAAGAGCGGATATAATAAAGCAGGGATTCTGTTTTGTTCCAACGTTCAATGATCTTACTATAGAACAAGGTAGCCACATTGGGGTCGTGGGTCATAAGATGCTTTATAAAATCAAGGTCATATGAACGGATCTCGGTAGGTGTTAATGTTTTGCTGAACTCGGAAAAGGGCGCATTGGGCAAAAAATTGAGATTGCCAAAAAACTCACCGGGTGTTACAATCTCATACACACACTCCTTACCCTTGGGCGAAAGCCGGCCTAATTTTACGGCGCCGTTAATGATCTCATAAATGTTGGTAAACTGTTGTGGAGCGCTATACAGCCAGCTGTGCTTCTTCAGCATATGATGAGATGTTTTTTCCTTTAATCCAGGAATATCCTTTGATAAAAGGTAATTATACAGGCCCATTTCTGCTATAGTAGACATAAGCGCAATTTTACGCTCAAAATTCCTTCTTTGCAAATCTGCTTTTGCAAATTATTGGTTAAGGCAACAATTAATAAACTTTATTTTAACATAGACCATTGCCAATAAGGCCTAACTGGTTTTAGCTTACAGACCCCACCTTGCAAAACGCATGAAATGTTTTAGCCGTGGCTACCCCATCGCTGAACGTAATGGGTTTTGTAATGTAGGAATGGGCGCCCAGCCGCATGCATTTTTCCTTTTCGAAGGGATTTATAGAAGTAGAATAAATAATAACCGGGATGTTCCTGAAACGGTCATCGTTCTTTATATGGCTGAGCGTTTCCGTGCCATTCATTTTGGGCATATTTAGGTCGAGAACAATTAAACAGGGAAGCTCGTTTTGTTCATGATGTTTTTTCAACAGGTCGAGCATTAGCACCCCGTTCTCTGCAAAAAGCATTAAATGCGCGGCCTTAATATGTTCCATTGCTTCAGAAATTATCCACCTGTCTTCAGCATCATCTTCAGCCATGAATATTTTACCTGTTTCCATATGCAATATTAATTACCTGGTGTGTTTAATGGCAAAGAAACGAAAAAGGTTGCCCCCTCGCCTTCCCGGCCATTGGCCCAAATAGATCCGGCGTGCATTTCAACGATCTTACGGCAAATAGCCAAACCCAACCCTGTTCCTTCAAATGCCGCACGGCCGTGCAAACGCTGGAACAACATGAACATTTGCGGAACATATTGTTCATCAAAGCCAATGCCATTGTCTTTAAATGCAATTTCCAAAAAACCATTTTCTTCTTTACAGGTAATATCCACCACCGGTTTATGCAAGGGCCGTGAATACTTGATGGCATTGGAAATGATATTCTCAAACAACTGGCGTAACATACTTTTATCGCCTGTAATAACAGGGAAAACGGGCAAATTGATCACAGCCTGTTTTTCCTCAATAGCTATTTCAAGGTCCTGACTGGCTTCCTGTGCTATTTCATTAAGATCAACCTCTGCAAACTCCAGCTTTTCTTTATTGATCTGTGAAAACAGTAACAGGTCCTGGATCAGGTTACGCATGCGGTGCGAAGCGGATCGCATATTTTCTAAAAATCCCATTCCCTTCTCATCTATAACCCCGGTATAATTGTGCGCTGGCCATTGTAGCCTTTGTTACAACATGTGAAAGGTCGATGCCGAGATGCACTACAGTTTGAGCGATCTCGGGCCGTATGCCACTGATTATACATTCGGCGCCCATGAGCTTGGTTGCAGAAACTGTTTTTATCAGGTGCTGGGCAACGAGTGAGTCTACTGCCGGAACACCTGAGATATCGAGAATGGCAATGGTGCTGCCGCTGTCAACTATTTCGTGTAACAGGCTTTCCATTACCACCTGGGTGCGTGCACTGTCTAATGTACCTATGATAGGCAATGCCAGTATGCCATCCCATACCCTGATAACGGGTGTTGAAATTTCTGTTATTTCATTTGTTTGGCGAAGAATTACTTCCTCACGGCCCTGAATAAATGTTTCAAAAGTGATAATACCAAAACTGTCTATCAGTTTACTTATAGATAAAGATGCTTCATATAAAAACGCAGGATCATTGTTTATTTCCTGTTGTAAAGTATTTAATAAAGCATCTTTCAAACTGAATACATAAACACCGGTATCTCGCGGCGAATACCCCTGCCGGGCACGTGAAATGGAAATGCCTGCAAGGCTCTCTCTCACTTTCTCAAAATCGGGTGAATTGGTATCGTTGATATTACTATCGGTTACTGTATTCAATAACGCATCCAGTAATTCATTCGATTGTTCCTGCAGATCTTCATTGCTCATCAGGTCTTCGCGCAACGATTCATCGGCAAGCTGTTTGTTCATTCAGGTTTCAAGAATTTGTTTTCTCTTTTTTTGCAGCAGTTTAGAGAAATCAGTCTTCATGATAATGTATATATGTTATATTATATAATAGATGGCCGGGTATTGTCAACATGACAATACATTAATAAGTTTTTAATCAGTAATGCTATTAAAGAGAGTTATCGTTTACTTATCCGGGAGAGACCGCTTCCTGAAAACGGGATATAATTTCCCCGTTTCAAAAATCTAATCGAGTAGGTACGCTTTACCTCAGGTTCCTTATTCAAGGAGGCTAAAGTTCTGTCGGGGAGTAAGTAAAAACCTTGTCACAGCTTATTTTCATTGGAGGCGAAGCACAAAAGCGGAGGCTCATTAATACGAATGGTAGCTGTAATTTTTGACATCATATACGTTTTTAAAGCGATGGATGAATAAATACGTATATGAAGAGGTGCAAAGCTTGTACCACCGGCGCTGAACCAAACATCAATGCCTCCCCGCGGGAGGCATTGATGTTATTAATTGCAGGAACGACAAAAACGCCAAAAAGCCCTCACTCATTCCGCAACGACTGCACCGGGTTCACCCGGGCGGCTTTTATTGATTGCCATGAAATGGTTATTAAAGCAACGCCTACGGTAATAAGACCGGCTTCAATAAACACCACAGGACCGATGGAAATGCGGTAAGCAAAATCTTTCAACCATTCATTCATGGCCCAGGTACAAAGGGGAACGGCTATTACAATGGCTATTATTATCAGTTTGATAAAATCTTTCGAGAGCAACATCACAATACCGCTTACCGATGAACCCAGCACTTTACGAACGCCTATTTCTTTCACCCGTTGCTGCGCCATAAAGGTAGACAAGCCTAATAAACCCAAACAGGCAATTATAATTGCCAGGAACGAAAAGAAGGTGAACAGCTGGCCAAAGTGTTGATCGGCCTGGTACTGATCATTGAACGATTCGTCGAGGAAATGATACAGGAATGGCCGTTGCGGCGCCATTTTATCCCAGGTAGTTCGCAAATGCGCTATGGTAGACTGAATATTATCACCTTTAATAGCAACAGAGATGCGGTTAAGATTTTCGGGATAACCATATCGTAATGTTAGCGGTTCAACCTGCTGGTGAAGGCTCCGGAAATTGAAATCTTTTACAACTCCTATCACAGTGCCTTTTCGCCCCCATTGTTCAAATCTCTTTCCAATAATATCGGCAGGGTTTGTATAGCCGTACAATTTTGCCGCAGCTTCATTTACAACCATGGCTTCTGCACTATCACTTACATAAGCGCGTGAATAATTGCGGCCTGCGGCCATTTGAATATTATAAACGGGGATAAAATCAAAATCTACCTCATAAATTAACGGGCCTTTCATGGGCATTTGTCCATCGGGCGTTTGTATAAGCGTGGCGGCATTGGGTAGAAATTCGCCGGGAACAGCGCGGGAAGCGCCAACAGCCATAACGCCGGGCTGGTCGGCAATCGATCGCTTAATGGCTTCAATATTATTCTGCACCTTATCATCGCCTTCAAAATCGAGGATCAACATCTGCTCTTTCTGAAATCCAACGTCATGACTGTTCAGGAATTTCAACTGATTATATACGATAACAGTTCCGGCAATCAATGCAATGGATAACGTAAATTGAAAAACCACCAGTACTTTCCTAAAGGAAACGCCATCTCCTGATGGAACAAATTTCCCTTTTAATACAGCTATAGGCCGGAACCCGGCCAATACCCAGGCCGGATAAATACCAGCGAGCATACCTACTATTATTGCAAACACCACCATACCGGAAAAGGCCAGCGGACTAAAGAAATTGGCAAGTGCAATCTCTTTTCCTGATAACTTTTCAATCAATGCAATGCCCGGTTTTGCCAGCACAAGCGCTATAACCGCTGCAGCCAGTGATAACAGGATCGATTCAAACAGGAATTGCCACATTAAGTGGGAAGGCTTTACGCCAAGAACTTTGCGCACGCCTACTTCTTTTGCCCTTTCGAGTGAGCGTGCGGTGGAGAGGTTCATGAAATTTATACAGGCAATAAATAAAATGAAAACAGCTATACAGGAGAACAGGTATACATTGTGTAACTTACCGGTTGGTCCCGGTTGCCGGGCAGCTACCGAATGCAGGTAAGCATCCGTCATTTTTTCAAAGACAATATGATAACCCGGCTCATCAGGAATACGACGCTTTAAAAATGCCGGCGTTTTTGCCTGTATCGATTGAATAGAAGCATTCTCTTTTAACAACAGGTAGGTATAAAAATCAATATAGCCCCACCAGTCAAATATTTCCGACCGCATTTTTTTCATGGTCGACATAGAGATAAGCCCGTTGAACGTAAACTGGCTATTGGGTGGCACATCTTCCATAATACCGGTTACGGTCAGGTTAAACCCATTATTGGCGCGAAATACTTTTCCTACCGGGTTTTCATTACCAAAGAACTTTTGTGCAACGGTTTTTGTAAGCACTATACTAAAGGGCGTAATTAAGGCTGTGTGCGCATCGCCATGGATCATTTTCCAACTGAACACATCAAATGCCGTTGAGTCCATAAACAACAGGTTATCCTGCTGAAAACGCTTTTCGCCTGTTTGCAGCAACAAGCTGTTAGGGCTCATAAACTGCACTACTTTTTCAATTTCAGGGAAGTCGGCCTGCAATGCAGGGCCCAATGGCGCACAACCCCAAACCTGATATTGTTCAGGCGATGGCCTGCCTGCATCTTTTGCGCCAAATACCTGTGTAACGCGGTATATTCTATCGCGTTTAGTGTGGTATTGGTCATACGATAGCTCATGGTACACATACAGGGCAATAAGCACGCAACAAACCATGCCTATTGCCAGCCCGGCCATGTTTATTAAACTGTAGAACTTACGCTTTAAGAGGTTGCGCCAGGCGATCTGAAAGTAGTGACGGAGCATTGGCTTTTAGTTTAGTGCAGGAATTAAAACAAGCGTTATGCCATTATGGAAAAGCCCTTAAATTAAGCACTTATGCATAGGTAAGTGTTCACTTGCGGGCATTGGGTGTACGGTATTGATACAGTTACAAGATAATTAGTGCTGTTTCTTTGGCTAATGGTCCCCTTCTTCAATAGCAAAAAAACCTAAGTTATACTTTTTAGATAAGGGCATAATGGCAGCAGGCTCCATAAGTACGAACTCGTATGCTACGGAGCTGTTCCGGGCAACAAACCTTTTCCTTTCCTTATTTTCTATAAGACATAAATTAAGCATTTTAACCAGTCGTTGTGCGTCGGTATAAAAGGGTGTGCTTAGCTCGGAGTAGGTAAAATTGTAAACCGAACTATTATACTGTACAAAAAGGTTGTAATTGTGCTCGTTGCTGCCGATGGATGTGGTAACCTGCCCTATCGTAAAATCATTGCAATGCTGTGCTATGGCAACCTGGCTGAATTTATTTTTGAACACTTTGACATAATCAAAGGGCGCACCTTCAGGCGCATCTCTATGCCGGTGAAATTCAATAATGAGATTATTCATACGCAAAAATTCATCAATCACATTCCTTGCGAGATTATCTGAAATAAGGAATTTAGACAATTTATTCAGCCTGATCTCAGGCAGATCGCATTTTACAGCAACACTATTCAGATCGGCTATAAGTTCATTTATTTTCTCCTCCGGCATTTTAATTTGACTGGTTCCTATCTCCTTGTTAAAAGCCTTTAATGTAAGCGGAGAAGAATACGCCAGTAATTTATCCAATTGCAATTTATCAAAGTCGGCTTTGGAAATGTTGCCACCGGGCCAGGCCATGCTAACCAGTTTCAGGTATTGTTCCTTATATTCAGGCTTAAACAGGTCCGTTGTTTTGATGGCCTGTAAAAGCATTTGTTGTAATTGATTATCGGTATAAGGATAATGTTTAAATAAGTACTCCAAATACTCCAGCTGAACCGCTTCAAAGCTGCCGCTTTTCTTTTCTGTGTATATAGATTTTGACAATAGCTCTTCCCAAAATCTCTTTCCATACCGATCAAGTAAATACTTCAGATTACCTTTCATAAAGTACACATACTTGTCACATTCCGGCACTTTGCTGAAATCAATAGCGGAATAAAAAGCAAACCACTTATCCATCATTTCATCGTAACGAACTTTGTCAATGTGAATAGCAAGCGGTTTTAAAATATAGGGATCATAGACTTTTTTACTCAACAGGCGAAACAACAGGTCGGTAGCTCTTGTGGCAACTATCTCATCTTCCGATAAACATAGAAAATAAAAAAGATTGTAATCGGCAAATACGCCATAATTGAAGCTAAAATACGGTCTAACAAGCCTGTCGTGTATCAGGTCTTCAATAATTATTTCCAGATAATCAAGCCCCTCTTTTTCTTTACCCATTTGAACCAAATAGTAAACCAGGTAGGGTTCACTTTCCCACTTATGGGCCGGACTGTTTTTAATATAATCAGTTATCATTTGATAACTTTCCGGCAATTGCATGCGGACAACAAATTCAAACCGCTGGTGCTCGATATACTCTTCTTCCGATTTTTTAAATTCTTCTGACTCTTCAGACGCCTTGATCTTTTCAATTTGTTTATCAAAGGCGCCATTGATCAATGCCCTGCCTTCTTTTGATGAGTGCCAGAAACTACAACTGGTAAAAGTAAATTTACCAACAGGGTCACCGTCATGTTCTTCCCTCGATGTATCGGCCAGTACATCTTTTATGAATTGTATTTTTGCGGCGTGTGTATATTGGCGGCTTTCCAGTATACTCTTAAAAAACCCTCTGCCATGATGCATTTCGAGATTGTATTCTATAACGGAATTGCTGCATTGAAAAATTTCCGCATCGGAAGGGATATCCGTAGCTTTTTCAATTGTACGTTTTTGATCGTTGAGAATGAGCTTATCGAATTGCTCATTAACAGGGTCGTTAAATAAAAAAGGAACTGGTTTACGCATATATAATGGGGTCTGCGCATCAAGATATAAAACTTTTTACAGGCTTTTTTCGCCTGTTTTCTCAACATGTCAAAGAACTATTCGTACGAAGCACAAATATAGATTGCAGACACACGCCATTTTGAAAAATGGGACGGGCATGTGTCAAACCTGGGACGAGCATGTGTTAAACCGGGGACGAATAGCATAAAGCCTACGTAAACCGTGTATTTTTTGGGACGAGCACACATAAAACCCGGGACGAAATGCCTGATCCATGTGTCAACCATGTGTCAAACATGTGTGTTCCCTTAGTAAAGTACCCCATTTGACACATGGATCACACAAGGTTCACACAAGGTTGAGGCCAGGAAGAGAGGCTTTGAACATGCAGTAACACAAATTTTTATTTTAGGGTAATTACCCTAAAATTCATCCTCATATCACCAAAAAGCCTACATTTACAGGGTAAATACCCTTCAATTGGACAATATAGATATAAATGAGCTTTTAAATTCAGCATTTGAAGACAATGATATTGACCTTCTTAACCTGTTTTCAAAAAAACTGGAAGAATATGATATTGCAAAATCGAAGGCACTCTCTTTACTTGGGATAGATAAAGATGTATTTGGAGACATTATTAGCGGATCTGCAAAACAACCAAACCTGATACATGTAGTTAAGCTGGCAGAATTTCTTGACATTAGCTTACAGCAAGCTGTAGCTGCTATTATTAAAGAACAAAGCCAGGAAACGATCGCATCGCTGGAAAAATCAAGAAACGCTGTTTTTCTTTTAAAGCACTTCGACCTAAAAAAACTTACAACACTTGGCTTTATTGATAAGAACGCTGATGTAAACGACATTACCAACCGTCTTCTTACTTTTTTTGGGAACAAATCAATTTCTGATTTTGAATTAAATCAGGAGGCGCCATTATATAGCCGGACCAAAGTAATGTTTACCGATAAAATGATGAAGTTTTGGGTCGATTCGGCGTATTGCGTTTTTAAAAATATTGGCAACCCATATGAATATAACCGGGAGGCATTAAAGGATATTATAGTAAAAGCCAAACCATATTGTAAGGATGTAAACAACGGTCTTTTAACAGTATGCAAAGCCTTGTACCATTGTGGCGTTACAGTAATTGCACAGGAATTGCTGCCCACCACCCATGTTCGCGGTGGCACATTTTTAATAAATGACAAACCTTGTATAGTCTTAACTGATTATCGTAAAAGCTATCCTACCTTATGGACAACGCTCATGCACGAATTACATCACGTTTTATACGATCTTAAAGACATAGAAAAAACAAAATTCCATTTAACCGATGATGGCCGGCCAGATCTTTTACTGATAGAAGATAAGGCAGATAAGTTTGCAATGGATTATTTCTGCAATGTTGATCAATTTAACCTCATTAAACATCTTATCCATGATAAATACCAGGTTGATCGTTTTGCTCAACAACTACAGGTACATTCTTCAATGATCTATAACGCCTATCAGTTCTATCAATACAAGCTTAATGCAAAAAACTATTGGGCTGCTTTTAAAGAAGAAATTCCTAAAAATACACCGGCATTAGAGAAATTAAATCCCGTAACCTGGAAAGAAGAAAGTATTAAACAGATTGCTGAAAAATTAAAAACGGTTTTTGAACTAAATCAGACATATGAAAAATAAGAAAAACAAAAACACAGATTTAGAAAACCAACAACTTACTAATGAGGAACAAGAACGAATGGAGCTATTACGACAAGCTGCAGAAACAACAGGAAAACAATTGCAATTTGACAGCTTCACCGGTGAACTGAAAGAAGTAGACGAACTTCGGGCTCTTATAGGCTCACAATTTGATAACCCCGATAAAAAATACCAGGCTTATTATATGGGAATACGTAAAGTATTAATGAAATACTTACCCTCGGGTGAAAAGTTTAAACAAGCCAGGGATATAATTTATGACGAAAAAAATGTATTCCTTAACCTGGGTAAAAAGAAATCGGACAATAAGGGTATTCGGGGAAGCGATGGTCGAATGACGTACCAACCAGTGATGGATGAAATGGTTGACCTTATATCAAAATGGCTAATGACCAGTCAAAACCCATTTACTCTATATAATGCATTATACGAGTTAAATGAAAAACATGGATATGGACATGAAGCATATGATGATACTACTATTAGTTATGCTAACGCAATGCGTAAATTAAAAGACTCAGAATAAAAGCTATCCATACCATGTTCGACCTCTTCTTCCGCAAATTCAATGAAAAAGTTTCCCTTTCCGCCGAGGAAGAAACCTTCGTTAAGCAATACCTCACGCCTAAAAAACTGCGCAAAAAACAGTATTTTTTACAGGAGGGCGATACCGGCAAGGGCATTTGCTTTGTTGAAAAAGGCGCCCTTAGGGCCTATGTGCTCGATGAGGCCGGCGCCGAACATATTACCGCTTTTGCCTTCGAGGGCTATACCATTGGCGACCTGTACAGCTTTTTACATTCGGAACCGGCTACCCTCAATATCGATGCGCTGGAAGATTGCGAATTGATGATCATCAGCAAACAGTCGCACGACGAGCTACTACAAAAAATGCCTAAATATGAAACCTATATCCGTTTACTGATAACAGACGCCTATATAGCCCTGCAAAGAAGAACTACCACCATGATAAGCCTGCCACTGGAAGAACGGTATGTGGCGTTCACGCAAATGTTCCCTACCATGTTTCAACGGGTGCCCCAACATATGATAGCCTCCTATATGGGTCTTTCGGCCGAAACCCTTAGCCGCGTAAGAAGCCGCCTTTCAAAAGGAAAATAACGACAAAAACGTTGACAAAAGTCAAGACTTTTCATTGCTCAAAAGCATGCCCATTTCTTGCCCAAACGCATTGGAGCCGGGGTAGCTTTCATTGTAGTTTTGTGTTATCGAAAATGTACAATCATGAGCACAAAACAAACAATAGCAATTATAGGCGCCACCGGTAATATGGGTTCCGCACTGGCCAAAACATTATCAAAAGGGAATAACAGGTTATTGCTTTTTGCCAACAACCAGGAAAAAGTTAAAGCCCTTGTCGATGATATTAAAAGCACCAACAAGAAAGCCGATGTAGAAGGCATTGAATGCCCTACCAACGCTTCGTGGGAAGCCGATATTATTGTAATGGCAGTTCCCTTCGCCGTCGAAAAAGAGATAGCCACAAGAATAAAAGAAGTAGCCAACCAAAAAGTGGTCATCAGCATTGCCAACCCGTTAAATGAAAATTATGACGGACTGGTAACGCCGCCCGACACCAGTGCTGCAGAAGAATTGCAAAAGCTGCTGCCCAATTCAAAAGTGGTAAAAGCATTTAATACCGTATTTGCCACCGTATTTACAACACCCGTTATCGACGACAAACAGGTTGATGTATTAATTGCCGGTAACGATGGTAACGCCATGGTAACGGTTTCAGAACTGGTGCAAACAGCAGGCTTTAACCCTGTTGTAACAGGAGAATTACTGGTAAGCCGAACCCTGGAGAATATGGCTTTGTTACTTATACAATTAACGGTAAAGAACAACTGGAACTGGCAGGCAGGTTTTAAGGTATTACATAACTAATTTTGTTTTTAATACAGCGGAATGGAACGAAAACAATTTATACAATCAATACTAAAAGGAGCGGTTGGAATGACAACACTTTCAGCATTCAATAAATTTACAGAGAACTTACAGGAACAGGACCAACTGATGCCGGTATTATTTGTTGGCCACGGCTCACCCATGAACGGCATAGAAGATACTGAGTTCAGTCGCCGGTGGACGCAAATGGCCAAAGAAATACCAACACCAAAAGCCGTGCTGGTGGTATCGGCACACTGGTTTACGCAAGGCACAAAGATCACCGCCATGGACTTCCCGAAAACCATTCACGACTTTGGCGGTTTTCCAAAAGAATTGTTTGAAGTACAATACCCGGCGCCCGGCGATCCGTTACTGGCAAAAGAAACAGCCGCATTGATCCATACTACACAGGTTGAACTCAATCACGACTGGGGCCTCGATCATGGCACCTGGACCATCGTTCGGCATATGTACCCCGATGCAAAAATTCCCGTTCTTCAACTAAGCATCGACTATAGCAAGGGCCCGCAATATCATTATGACCTGGCCAAAGAGATCTACAACCTGCGTAAAAAAGGGGTATTGATCATTGGCAGTGGTAACATGGTACATAACCTGCGTATGGTTGCCTGGGATAAATTAAATGAAACAGATTATGGGTACGATTGGGCAAAGAACATCAACGATAAGTTTAAATCGCTTATACTCGATGGCAATCACAAACCCCTTATCAATTATAGTGAATTAGGAAAAGATGCTTTATTAGCCATCCCAACGCCCGAGCACTACTTACCATTGTTGTACACGCTGGGTTTAAAAGGCAGTAAAGACAATGTTTCTTTCTTTAATGATAAAGCAGTGGGCGGTTCACTCACCATGACCTCCGTAAAAATTGGATAATATGATCACAGAAAACAATACAACTACAGTTAGCACGGTTTTACAATACCTGGTACGGGCGCCAAAGGTGCAGGCAGAAAAGAAAAAAGCCATAATACTGTTACATGGTGTGGGCAGTAATGAAAAAGACCTGTTTGGCATTGCCAACCTGTTACCCGATGACCTGTATGTAATATCGCCACGCGGACAATTTGTTTTAGGCGGCGACAGATACGCCTGGTACCAGGTTGATTTCTCAACCGGCAAACCTGTTTACAACGCAGCGCAGGAAGCATCGAGCAGAAAACTGATCAGTACTTTTATTGATCAAATGAAAGCCAAATACCAATTATTGGAAGTATATGTTGGCGGTTTTAGCCAGGGCGCCATTATGAGCTACAGCATTGGTTTAACAAACCCAACAGCAGTAAAAGGCATTCTGGCGCTAAGCGGTAGAATACTGGAAGAAGTTAAACCGCTTGTAACAAAGAACGATGAGTTAAAACAATTGAACGTTTTTATTGCTCATGGTGTGCATGACAACGTATTACCTGTTGACCGGGCCAGGGAAGCGGAAAAATATTTGTCGGCATTTGGAATGCCCCTCACCTATCATGAGTATGAGTTAGGACATACCATTAGTGAGAAAGTGATACAGGATATTAATATATGGCTGGCGAATTAATTTAGAAGAACAACCTTTCCGCCGCGGTCGGAACTGGTTGTTTTTTTCTCATTAATTCAAATTGTGACCCGCAGCCATGCCACCATCTACGTTAATGATAGCTCCGTTTATAAATTTACTTTTTGCTACTGTATAAACCATTTCGGCTACATCTTCCACTTCGCCTACCCTGTTCAATAAATGTAAACCTGCACTTTGATCAACTGCATCACCATGCATTGGGGTACGAATAGTTCCCGGTGCAATGGTATTCACCCGAATGTTATGCCGGCCAAACTCAGCAGCCAGTTGTATCGTTAATGAATGAATAGCTCCCTTGCTCGATAATGGTGCTGTTGTAGGTGCACCACCCAATGCATGATTCACCAGCGGCGTACCAATATTGATCACTACGCCTCCCTGCTGTTTCAGCATTTGCGGTATAACCGCCTGGGTTGTAAAAAATGTTCCCTTCAGATTGGTTTTCAAAAAGCGATCGAGATATGCTTCGTCAACTTCAAGAAATGGTTTGGTTTCAAAGATGCCGGCATTGTTCACCAGCACATCGGCTGAACCAAAACGGGCAATGGCTGTTTGTACCAGTAAATCACCTGTGTTTTTATCACTCACATCACCGGCCACCATGGCCAGGTTGGTGCCGGCACCCAGTTCCTGGTATACCTGTTTTAACTTTTCGGGTGTGGCGGAGTTGATCACCACATTATCGCCTTTTTCTAAAAAGTACCTGGCAACTTCTTTGCCTATTCCGGATGATGCTCCGGTTACAATAATTGTTTGCTTTTTCATATTGATGTTTTTTATTTTTTATCTGCTGTAATTCCTTTTTCACGTAATACCGAAACCTGCTCACCGGCATAACCCCAGTCGTCGAGTTCTATTTCCTGAATAACCACATGGGTAAGATGCGGATCTTTGTTAAGAATGTTGGTAAACAGGTCGGTAATGCCCTTTATCAGTTGCTGTTTTTGTTCGCGGGTAACACCTTCGCGGGTCACTTCCACTTTTACGTATGGCATATTGTATGTTTTTTGTTTTTTGATTGTCGTTATTGACAACACAAAGGAAGGAAGTATTAGGGAGGCGGTTACGTGAGGTAGGTCACTTTCTGCGAAAGAGTTGACGAGTTGACAAGGGCTTCTGTGCGGCAGGCTGAGTAAAAGTTGAAATGTTGGTGGAGTCAAAAATTAAAAACCCCACACATGTAAGCATGGGGTTGTATTTGCTTTAGGCTTTTGGCTTTTCGCTTTCAGCTGTTTTCCATTATCACATTTAACGCCAGCACCACACTCGCCCTACCAGCTTTCACATCGGGATTGTAGCCAACGGTCATCAGGAACTCACCAGTGTAGGTTTTATTACTGTTTATAGAAGAAATAGTGCCTGGGTACAGGTTCAATTCTTTGAGCTGATAACGCTTCTGCGGGTCGAGGCCTTTGAGCCGGATAGGTCTTTCGCTGCCTGCCGCATAACGATTGTTGACCAGGTAATTGAAGATAACACCCGAGGTCTTTTCTTCATTAAGATACAATACAGCCGCTACCGCATTACCTGCCGGATCCTGCAGCCGGTATTGATTACCCTGCCAAATAATGGGCTTTATGTTATTATACGTTTTAATGGCTTCCTGGCAAAACTGCAGGTCCTTTGCATCGAGTTTGCTTACCACAATATCAAAACCCAGCTTACCCATCATGGCCACATCGGTGCGGTACTTGATGGGTTGTTTGCCCCAGTCTGTTACGTGATTGGAAGAACTAACAGCGGGATAGAAATACGAATACTCCCATTGCATAAATATGCGCTCCAGCGGATCGGTATTATCACTTGGCCAAAATTCGGTGAAGTATTGCAACGCCGCATAATCGACCCGGCCACCACCACCCGAACACAACATCATAGGCACGGTAGGATATTTTTTCCTAAGCTTTTGCAACACCGAATATAGACCTTGTACATACTGGATATAAAAATGCGATTGATTTTTCAGGTGCGATGAATATGCATTATAAATAACCGCATTACAATCCCATTTTATATACGCCAGCCTGGGATTCTTTGTAAACAGGTTGTCTACTGTGTTATATACAAATTCCTGCACCTGCGGATTGCTCAGATCGAGCACCAACTGATTCCTAAAATAGTATTCCTGGCGATTGGGTTGCTTTACCACCCAATCAGGATGCTTTTCATATAATTCACTTTTGGGGTTCACCATTTCGGGTTCTACCCAAATACCAAATTTTACATCATTCGCCTGTGCCTCGCTTACCAGCGATGCAATACCGTTAGGTAGTTTGGCTTTATTCTCCTGCCAGTCGCCCAAACCTGCACCATCGTTATTACGCGGGTATTTATTGGCAAACCAGCCATCATCGAGCAGGAACAGATCAACACCCAATGCTTTGGTATCTTTCAATAACGCTTTTAACTTAGTCTCATTGAAATCGAAGTAGGTGGCTTCCCAGTTGTTCAGTAACGTTAACCGGGAACCTTTGCCATCGAGCAATTTATAATTACGAGCCCAGCTTTGTAATTTACGGCTGGCCTCGCCTTTGCCATGAAACGACAAAACCGATAAAAATGCCGGCGTGGTAAATACTTCACCCGGTTGTAAGGTGTAAGGGGAAGCATGGTTATTGATGCCGGCAATCACCCGAAGGTTATCCTGGTTATCGAGTTCGAGATCGATCCTGAAGTTACCGCTCCATTCCAGCGAACCATATAACACCGTGCCTTCATCTTCAGTAGCCGGCTTATTCAGCGATACCATAAATACCGGGGGTTGAAAAAGATCGGCACGCGTACCCAGTTTTGAATCGAGTGTTTTTATACCATGGGTGAGTTTGCTTTCTTCGGGTTGCATTTCCTTTGCCCAGTCGCCATGATATTGGCGTAACCAAAAGTTATCGGCTTTCAGGTATAAACCGGCAGAGGCAAATTTCTGTAATACCACACTCCCCTTCTCGGCATGTTTTATTTCACTCCATTGCTCTGTAACATCTTCTTTGAAATAAGTTTTATAAAACAACCGCACTTCAAAATTATAAATGGGGTCTTTTAAATCAACAGTGAGTAACGATACGTTGTCATCTATCTTTTTTGCTTCATGCCGCACATATTGAAGATCGAGTGAATTATTGCCATCTGCATGGGTAACGGTCAAAGCCGGTTCAAATAAACTGCGCGAACCCGTTGTAGCATACGCAGCATTGGATACACCGGTATACTCATCGGTTTGCCTGTATTGGGCGGCCACCTCTTCGTACTCCTTTTTATCGGTAAGCGTGGGCCCAACGTAAACAATATTCAGGTTATTGCTTTTGTTGGTTTGTAACACCAGCGCATTGTGCTGTGTTTCTACCGGAATAACAATGTTCTGTGCAAATGCATTCGTTTGTAAGGATAAAATGGCAATAATGGCAATTCCACTCAAACCGCTCAATTTCTTTAGCATGATACGTAATTGTATGTTACTGGTTATGTTTATCTATGGTTTATACTTTACCCCTTCTGTTTTTGCTTTCCAGTTATCGGTACGGAAGGGCGCAGCCGGAAATCCTTCTTTATTGAAAAGATTGGCATTACTGTCATCATCGGCCCAGGCATAACGTACGGCCACAGGCTTTGCAACTTCATCGGCCGATAATACAACAGTAGTACTGGCAATGCTTGCTTTGGCCGGGTAAAAATGTTGATCGGCGCCTGCGATCTCAAAGCCTGTTACGGCATCCTGTTTTGCCATTAACCCCTTACCAACACCTGTAAAATGTATCACGGCTTTGTTCCCCTGTACCTGCATGGTTTTATATACAGGGCCTGAAACCACTTTATTGATGCCATATGTTTTTTGTAATGCCAAACCGGCAAGCCGCTTACCTACATCCTGTTTATTACGTGGATGAATATCTGCGGCTTCACCTACATCAATAGTAACTGCCATGCCGGTATTTGGTAATGAGGCAGCCATCGTTTGTGCTTCACGCAATTCGGCCCAGGTGCTGCCATTGTTACTATTTCCGTTGGCTGAATTAAAACTGGTAAGCTGTACAAAATAAAAAGGCATAGCTGGTTGTTGAAAGCGTTTGCGCCAGTCGTTAATGAGCAATGGCATAGCTTTACGATATTCCACCGCCCGGCCGGCATTGGCCTCACCCTGGTACCAGATAGCGCCTTTAACAGATAGCTTTTCAATAGGATGTATCATGGCATTGTACAAGATGGAAGGATAATCGTTGGGACCAAGACCCGGAACGATCATTTTCTCAACCCGGTATTTCCAATCGCCAGCCAGTGGTATTGATTTCCCATCTATCGTTAATGAACAATCAGTGGCTTCACCATAAATACCGCCACCACCACCGGTATCCTCTACTCGCACAGCAATTATATTTTTACCCTTCTTTAAAACGCCTGCATTTATATTATACACTCGTGGTACATTGTAGCCGGTTGTACCGCCAACCTTTGTACCATTTACATAAGTAACATCATTATCATCGATCATAGCCAGTTTCAAAACGGCAGGTTTGCCAGCATCAGCTTCATCGATCACCACTTCCTTTCGCAACCACATAATACCGTCGATAGTTATAGCAGGTTTCTGATTCTCCCATAACAACGGCGCCTTCATGCTGTTCCATTTGCTATCGTCATATTCAGCTGCCGGCCATTGGCCTACATCAGCTATATCTATTTTATCTAATTGTACCGACTTCAAATATTCCTGTAATGTGCGTTCTCTTTTGGCCTTCATTTCAACAGTGCTTTGCTCAGGCGCCAGTTCCACCAGTTCTTTATAATAAGGTTCGCTTTTAAAACCTGTATAACTGATCCAGCTTTCGATATTGGTGCCGCCCCAGTTAGAACTGATCAGCCCTATAGGTACTTTTAGTTCCTGGTGTAATGTTCTGCCAAAGAAATAACCCACGGCCGAAAAGGCCGCCACGCTTTGTGGAGAACAGGTTTGCCAGTTACCACCTTTTATATCGTCAACGGGTAGCCCCTCTATATTTTTTTCAACTGTAAATAATCTTATTGCGGGATAATTAGCCGTTGCCACTTCTTCTTCGGCATTCAGCACCCTGCCCCAGCCACTGTTCACCGGCATTTCCATATTCGACTGGCCCGAACAAACCCACAGGTCGCCCAGGAGTATGCCTTGCAGCGTAATTGTCGTTTTGCCTTTTACCTGTAACTTGTATGGACCGCCGGCAGGCTCCGCCGCCAGCACCGCTTCCCAACTGCCGCCGGCATTGGTTTGTACGGTTTTACTTTGATCATGAAATTGAATGGTGATGGTTTCAGCCGGAGCTGCCCAACCCCAAATACGCACCGGTGCGTTGCGTTGCAGCACCATGCTATCGCCAAAGATCTTTGGTAAACGTAATTGGGCTTTTGTTGTGGCTGTTAGAAGAACAGTTAATCCAAATAAAATATACTTCATATGTACACGCAATTTTTTGAGGGTACAAGTTACTGAATAGTAGTGTGCTTTTCTTAGCAGATAGTTATTACAATTTAACAGACCTGTAAGGTCCATCATCGGTGCTTGAACTTTTAGCATGATGCGTTGGATCTGACAGGTCGTTGTTTAAAATCGACCTGTCAGGATCGCGTGAACTTAAAAATTAGGCAAGCTCAAATGGCGAACCTTACAGGTCTTACTTTTTTACTTCCGTTTCAACCTCCTTCATAGAACCATTTACCTTTACAGTAACCCGCTTCCTACTAGAAGAATGAAGCTTATAACTAACTATCTTCCCCTCCTTCCAGGCAAAATCAACAATAACATTCCCTCTGGCCTTCATTCCCACAACCGCTCCTTCCTTCCACTGGTTGGGAATGGCGGGCAGCAAATGAATAAACCCTTCATGGCTTTGTAATAACATTTCGGCAATACCTGCGCCAGCCCCAAAATTGCCATCAATTTGAAAGGGCGGACCGGCCGACAATAAATTCGGATACACGCCGCCGCCAGCGCCATAGTTGATATCGGTTTTATGGGTTGGTTTCATTATTTCCCGAAATAGTTTATACGCCCGGTTGCCATCGTGCAACCTTGCCCAGAACAACTGTTTGTAAGCAATAGACCAGCTGGGCCCATCATCACCACGTACATTCAGCGTTTTCTTACAGGCCTCGGCCCATTCCGGTGTTTTAGATGGTGTTATAAGGTTGGCTGGGTACAATCCATACAAATGAGAAATATG
Organism: Niastella sp. OAS944; assembly: GCA_024809215.1. GTDB lineage: Bacteria > Bacteroidota > Bacteroidia > Chitinophagales > Chitinophagaceae > Niastella. The sequence goes on from JANUBW010000002.1 coordinate 974,755, forward strand.
GCGGTGTTGCGGATCGGTTTCCTTATAATCTTTTAACCATTCCATTACCCGCCCATCGGCCGTTAACATGGCTACCGGTGGTATTTGTTTCAGCTTCGCCTTTAATGTATCGCGGAACGATGCATCTATATCCAAACGCAGGGAAGCGGTGATAACGTTATTGAACAGTTCATGCATGATCTGGTTATCGATGGCCGCCCCCATACAAATGCTAACATGTTTACCACTGCCATCGGGCATATAAAATGAATTCTCCGGCGAAGAAGAAGGCGCTGTTACCAACCAGCCCGTTTCGGGGTCTTTAATAAGAATATCCGAATAGAATAAGGCGCTGCCCTTTAATACAGGGTATATTTTTTTCAGGTAGTTAACATCATTGGAATATACGTAATGGTCCCACAGGTTATTACATAACCAGCCCGAGCCCGATTTGGTAACGCCCCAGGAAGCGCTTTCACCTGGTTCGGTGAACATCCAGGGATTGGTGATCACATGGGCTACCCAGCCGCGGGCGTTATAATACGCTTTTGCCGTTCGCTCACCATGTGGTACCAGCTTACCTATCAATTCAGCCAACGGCAGGTTCAGCTCGGTAAGGTTGCCCGGCTCAACACCCCAATGGTTCATTTGCACATTTACATCGAGGTGATAATCGCCATTCCACGGTGTATGTATTTCATGCGCCCACAAACCCTGTAAATTAGGCGGCAGCAAACCAACACGTGTACTGCTGATAGAAAGATAGCGGCTGTATTGATAAAACAATACCGTAAGCCGGTTATCGGGTACTGTTGAATTATAAAATTTATCCAGCCGCTGATCGGTTGGCAGATCATCGGACCCTGATGCGCCCAAACTCAGTTGCATGCGATTGAACAGGCGCTGGTAATTATTGAGGTGCTTTTTCTTTTGTACCTCGTAAGGCACTGCCATTGCTTTAGTCAGTAACTGGTTGGTGTGTTGTCTGAATTCAGCGTCGCGAAAACTCGTCTTTGCAGAGAAGTACAGTATAACTTCGGTAGCATTTTTAACAACCAGTTTATTACCATCAGTAGCAAGGCTGCCATCTTTTAATTTGAGCGCTACCTTTGCCAGGTATTCCATTCCTTTGCCATTGATACCATTCTCCAGCTGACCGGTCATTTCGAGTTGATTGGCAACAGCAGTAACTGTTGCTTTTTCTTCACGTGAAAGCGATACATCAAAGTTCAACGCACCGGCCACACTGGCGGTAAAACGAACAATACCTACATCATCGCCAAAGCTGGTGAAGTATTCCCTGGTATAAGTTACCGTCCCTATCTTATATGTGCTCTTTGCTATGGCATCATCGAGCGATAACTCGCGGCGATAACCGGTATGCGTGGTTGCTTTATAATTAAAGCTGAGGTTCAACCGGCCCAGGGTTTGAAAACAACCATAGGGTTCAGCGCCAGAGCCTTTACCCGTACAAATAAAATCTTTATCAATCAGCGATTGCGCCTGATCGTTCTTTCCTTCCAACAGCAGCTTTTGTATTTCGGGCAGTTTCTTACTGGCATTATAGTTATTGGCGTCCTGTGGTGCGCCCGACCAAAGAGTAATATCATTCAACACAATGCTCTCCTTCATTACACCACCATCGGGTGTCATACCCAAGCGGCCATTACCCAGCGGCAAGGTCTCTTCCCATTGATTCGCAGGTTTATTGTACCATAAACGCAAGGGCGTTTTTTGCTGAGCCTGCACAAAACTTATACCTAATAATAAAAATAATTGACCGACTATTATCACCTTTCTATACATATTTATTACTTCTTAACTTTTTGAAGTAGGAAGTAAGAAGTAGGAAGAGTCTGAATTTTTAAGCTCAAAAACAATCGCGAGCATTGGAAATTAAACCCCTTCTTACTTCATACATCTTACCTCCTATCTCTTACTTCCTACCTATGTAAGACGATTTTATTTAACAATATACAGCCTCAGGCTATTAAAGCGCATCGCCTCGCCCTGATCATCCATATCGAGCAGCAGACCCAATGAGAACGTGGTTTGTTGCGTTACGGTAAATTCAAGTTTTACACTTGAGCCGTTATCTACCTGTTTGTAGGCAAAGGCCGATGCCAGGTTACTTACATCTGGTAATCCATTGGCACCGGGGGCCGCAACCAGAAACACATCGTTCTTGTTGCTTCTATGCCACCAGTCAATAGAACCCTCGAAATTGTATTTACCCGGCGGCAGTGTTACCACCTGGTATACTTTACCATTATTTATAGGCCCGGCGCCCCAGCCTGCTTCGAAATATATTTTCGCATCCGTACTGATATCGGTACCACCATAACCGCTATGGTTCTTTACGGCATCATTAGTTATCCAGTCGCGCAGGTTGGCCCAGCGCTTGCCATCATTGGCGCTGTTGGCAATGGGTTTTATGTTATTCAACAGGACTACTTCTGAAAATAATGACAACGTACCGGGCGCCACAGTAAAGGAATCTATACCTACCGGTTCGGGCAGGAACATGGTGTTATACGTGATCGGCTTCAACACACTGGCGCCGGGCAGGCTGGTAACCTGGTTCTTTAATCTAGATGGCACAATAGTGTCGCGCAACTTATCATTTGCATCGTAATAACGAATATGCATGCCCAGCACACCTACATAAGCATCTACATCGGCCCAGCCTAATTGAGCAGAACCATCGGCCAGAAATGCAGTAGCCAATACGGCCCGGTTACCTCTTTCCGTAACGGAAGTTTGGTAATTAGGGCCATATACATTTCCGGTAACGGTCATGGGTATAGAAATATTCCCCTTGTTATCGTAGGTCCGTAACGTAAAGGTCATGGGCCCTTCGGGTAATTTTGTAATGATCTGTTTCAAGGTATCGATACCATATTTACGCACAATGGTATTCTCCATTGAATCGCTGCCACTGTTCCAGAATATGCGGTACTTTGTAACATTGGGGTCGCCGGTCAATAAACCGGTGATCATTACGCGGCCATTACCTGCGATCACTTTCAGTGAATCGAAAGTGGCAGGGTAAATTATCTCACCACCCGCTGCAAATTTCTTGAAATCATCCATCTTTTTGCACGAAGCAACCACGCCTGCCAGCAGAAAGGCCAACAACCCTATTTGTATGGGAACGATATATTGTTTCATGAATATCATTTTACTTGTTAATAATTGAAGTCGGGAAAAAACAATTTGCAATTGGCAATTGACAAGGGCTGCTGACTTTCGAGCTTTCCGATTAATCTCGACTTTGTCTATTGCTTATTGCCCATTGCCTATTGCCCATTGCTTATTGCCTATTGCCTTAATTGGTTCCCCAGATGCTCATATTCTGGATCTCTATAAAATAAGAACCAACCCAGTTTTGCAAACACTTCAACCGCAGGTAGCGGTATGGTGGTGTATCCTCATCAAAATCGAACTGGAAACCGGCACTGCCGGCTGCTGCATCGGCATTGTTCTCCTGCCCCAATGGTAAACCGCTTGGCTTAACCACTTCGCAGGTAAGGATCTTGGTCCACTTGCTCCAATCGCCATCGCGGGTAGCATCATTTGAACCATATATTTCAAAGCGGCGCGGGCTGCCTTTTGAATAATACAGCGACCCTTCTCTTCTTGTAAGTAAGTTTAACCGGGTTAATTTAACAGGCCCGTTTCCAATACCCCAGGTGAGGGTTGTAGGTACACCCGAACTTTCATCGGTATATGTACAAGGCCATTCGTTGTTAAATAAACCCGACCACATCATGTCTACCGTTGTGCCCCACGACATTTTTGTATCGTTATCGCACATATAGTTAAAGAAATCGAGTTTTTGTATTTGCGATTCTTTTGTGGGCGTAAGCGAAACGTACATGGTATCTGTACGGTTCAACCAACGGTCGCGAACAAAAAAACCAAACCTGCGTTGCACTGGTGGTAGTCCACGAATACTTACCGCAATAAGCGAATCGCTGGTATATACGTTATCGAGGTTGGCCCAATCGCCATTGTTCAGTGAATCCATCAATGGCACAATCACTACATCTCCTTTAAACTGGTTTACCGATTTCAATCTTATACCCCCGGCCGTAGCGCGTACCGTCAAATTACGAAATACTAAACGCAGGGGCGATACCAGCGGCTCCACGGTAACGTCAACCGGTTCACTCGCCACTTCACTTCTATTATACGCATATAATTTTACGGTATGTTTTAAGGTATCGGCAAAACCGGCTACCCGCAACTGGTTGGTATAATAAGAAGCTTTTACTTCCTGTTTGGCACCATTGGCCAACGTATATACTGCTTTTATATATAACAGGTCTTCATCGTTGGGCAATGAATAAGAAATGGTGGCAGCGCCATTTTCGTTCTTTACAGTTACATTCGACACAGTACCGGGTTGTGCGCCGTTGTTCTCTTTCAACCCGTTCACGTCTTCTTTTTTGCAACTCCACATGCCTGTAAGCAGTAGCATTGCTATTATTAAAGTGTGCTTTTTCATATCTGTATGTTTTGGCAAGGCAGTTTGTAATTATATATTTTGGTAAGTAAACCCGGGTATTGCAACCCGAGATTCTGTTAGAACCGTGCGTAACAGTCTCCCGTTACAAGGCTCCGATTATCTTACCGTTGGTATAGATTTGAGTAATTTCCAATGAGCAAATAAGGTTGGTTGTCGTACAGATATCCCGTGCAGCCATCTCAT
>JANUBW010000003.1 GCA_024809215.1 Niastella sp. OAS944
TTGCTCTCACTTTTTTTCACTATAAGACCTTTTTATATGCAGCAAACTTAGTAGAATCTCTATTCTTATTGAATATGCAAACATAGGAAGTTGACGAGGGAGTTGAAAAGGTGATAGAGTTAATACAGTTGATAAAGGCTTTTGCTTCGCTTTTGGAGTTATTCAGTTGTTCGGTTATTCAGTTTATAAATACATTACTGGTCCCGCCGTTGGCGGGACCAGTTTTTTGGCGGCTAACGCCGCGCCTTCATGAACTATGAACTATGAACTCAGAACTGAACAACTCTTAAAACCAACCAGGCAACAAGTCATCTGATCTACTCCTACTATCCAAAACTGCATCTGTTTTAAACCTGCTTCTTTCAGGAAATTTGTATCACTATGAAGAAAGAAGCAGTACTAACAGCCGAAAGAACATTAGACCCCACCAACTGGTCTACGCTCAATGAGCTGGGCCACCGTATGCTCGACGATCTGTTCTATTACCTCGAAACAACCCGCCAACGGCCGGTATATACCAGGCCTGCCGCCGCAGCCATAGAGAGTATGCAACAACCATTGCCCCAGGTGCCGCAAAACCCTTCGGCAGTGTATGACGAATTCTTTAAACATATACTGCCTTTTAATACCAACAATATTCACCCACGTTTTTGGGCCTGGGTACAGGGCGGCGGCACACCTTTCGGTATGCTGGCCGATATGCTGGCATCGGGCATGAACGCCAATGTTAGTCTGGGCGACAGTATGCCCATGCATGTAGAAAAACAGGTGCTCGACTGGAGTAAAGAAATGATGGGCTTTCCTGAAACCGCAAGTGGCTTATTGATCAGCGGCGCCAGCCTGGCCAACATTACTGCACTGGTAGTGGCAAGGCATAACGCCAATCGCGATATAAAAACAAAAGGGTTGCAGGCAGTTAAAGGCCCGCTCACGATATACGGCTCTTCCGAAACCCATAACTGCGTGCTGAAAGGTGTTGAAGTAATTGGCATTGGCAGCGATAACTTTCGCAAGGTGCCGGTTGATGAAGACTATCGTATTCGGGTTGATGAGCTAAAGCGTATGATCGTGGAAGATATAGCAGCCGGGTACCATCCTTTTTGCATAGTGGGCAATGCCGGTACGGTGAACACCGGTGCTATTGACCCGCTTCATGAACTATCGGCGGTAGCAAAAGAACACAACCTGTGGTTGCATGTTGATGGCGCTTTTGGCGCTGTTCCTAACCTGCTGCCCGAATTTGCCGGTACATTAAAAGGCCTGGAACTGGCCGATAGCCTTTCTTTCGATTTTCATAAATGGATGTATGTGAACTACGAAGCGGCCTGCGTGCTTATTCGCGACCCGCAGTTGCATCGCGAAGCTTTTGCATCGGCAGTGAATTATTTAATGGTGCATGAACGCGGTTTATCGGCCGGTATGGATGGTTACAACAATTACGGCATGGAGCTTTCGCGGGGCTTTAAGGCATTAAAGATCTGGATGTCGTTAAAACAAAACGGGCTTGAAACCTATCGTGCGCTTATAAGGCAGAACCTGCAGCAGGCGCAATACCTGGCCGAACTGGTTCAAAACGAGCCCCTGCTTGAACTAATGGCCCCCGTTCCGTTGAATATTGTGTGTTTCCGGTATAACCCGGGTAACCAGACAATGCAGGAGCTTAATAACCTGAATAAAGAGGTCCTGATGCAACTGCACGAACAGGGCATTGCGGCGCCTTCTTATACTTTATTAAATGGGCAGTATTGTATAAGGACCGCCATCACAAATCATAGAAGCCGGTTAGAAGATTTTGAAGTGCTTGTAAATGAAATAGTAAGAATTGGGAAAGAAATATAATTACAGGCCCGCTTTTGTGAAGAACTGGAGTCATATTTGTGAAATTCAGATCCATTTTCATGAATTCAGACCTTATTTCATGAATCCAGATCGATTTTTCATGAATTTCGATCCGTATTTATGAATTCAGGCTCATATTTCATGAATTCCGGCTATATTTCATGAATTTGATCCCTCCTTTCATGAATTTCGGCCCATATTCATGAATTCAGACTAGTATTTCATGAATTTTGTCCCTTTTTCATGAAAACGTCTCTGTATTTCATGAAAACCGTTCCGTTTTCATGAAATACTCTTCACTGTTGCCAATTGCCTATTGCTTTTATAAGAATTATCTTTACACTCTGAATTGACTTGTAGCACAAAATAAATTTCTTGTATATGGAACTTACCGATGAGATATTAGTTCAGAAAACAACCAAATCGAGGTTACCTGAAGTGGATTTTAACAAGCTGGGATTCGGAACATATGTATCTGATCACATGCTCATTTGCAATTACTCAAAAGGTCAGTGGGAAGCTCCCCGTATTATTCCTTTTGGCGACATTACTATAAGCCCCACAACGCTGGCTTTGCACTATGGCCAATCAGTATTTGAAGGTTTGAAGGCTTTTAAGCTCGATGACGGCCGCATTAACCTCTTCCGTGTGCAAAAGCACCACGAAAGAATGAACCGCTCCTTAGCCCGCATGTGCATGCCAGACATACCTGAAGAAATTTTTGTTGATGGCCTGCGCCGCCTGGTTGAGGTTGATAAAGACTGGATACCCACACAACCCGGTTCTTCCTTATACATTCGCCCCATTATGTTTGCCAGCGAAGCAAAATTTGGGGTAAAAATATCTGATGATTATACTTTCATCATCTTCAGCGGCCCTGTAGGCCCGGCGTTCTCACAGGCGCTGAAAGTAAAGGTAGAAACTGAATATGTAAGAGCTCCCAAAGGCGGAACCGGTTCTGCTAAATGTGCAGGTAACTATGGTGGCGCCTTTTACCCCACTCAAAAAGCAAAAGAAGCCGGCTACGACCAGGTACTTTGGACGGATGCCCGCGAAAACAAATACATTGAAGAAAGTGGTATGATGAACGCCATGTTCGTTATTGACGGGGTGCTGGTTACGCCACCAACCAGCGATAGCATTTTGGCCGGTGTAACCCGCGATTCTTTATTAACGCTCGCTGCAGACCTGGGCATTCCTTACGAAACCCGCCCGGTAAGCCTGGTAGAGCTTGAAAATGCATTCCGCCATAACACCATTACCGAGGCCTTTGGCGCCGGTACGGCTGCTATTGTTGCGCCTATTGCCACTATTCACTTAAATGGTATCGACCACCATTTACCTGCCTATGGCGATAACGCCGTTTGTTATCAACTGAAAAATAAAATGGAAGCCATTCGCAAAGGCCAGGATGATGATAAACATGCCTGGAACTTCCTGTTTTAGATCATATTTTTTCTTCTTTGCAAAGCGCCCCGGGTTGCCGGGGCGCTTTTTTGTACAAACCATTTATCTTTGAAATTCAACTATAACATCTCATATGCCTAAAACCATTATTATTACAGGTGCAAATGGCAACCTGGGCACTGCAGTAGTAAAAAAATTCCTGGAGGAAGATTATAAGGTAATTGCAGTTGACCATTCGGGTAGCCACCTGGGTTTTGCAGACAGGCATCCCCAATTTGAACTGCATGGCATTGACCTTACCAACGAGGCCGAAAGCAATGCCTTTGTAAAAGAAGCTGCCAGCCTGTATGGCAATATCGACTGCGGCGTATTACTGGCCGGTGGTTTTGAAATGGGCGGTATTGACTCAACGGATATTGCCCAGATAAGAAAGATGTTCACCCTGAACTTTGAAACAGCATATAATATAGCCCGTCCCTTGTTTCAGCATATGTTACAAAATGGCTATGGCCGCCTGGTATTCACCGGCGCCCGCCCTGGTTTGAATTTGGAAGAAGGTGCTAACAAAATTGCTTATGCACTAAGCAAGTCTTTGCTGTTTAACCTTGCCGAAATTTTAAATAAAGAAGCAAAGGGAAAAAATGTAATAGTATCGGTGATTGCACCCAGCACTATCGATACCCCGCCCAATCGTAAAGATATGCCCGATGCCAATTTCAACAACTGGGTAAAACCCGAACAAATTGCCGATGTGCTTTCATTCATTTGTAGTGACAAAGGCAATGTATTGCGGGAACCGGTTTACAAAGTATATAACAACGCATAAAAAAGAGGAGCTATTCTGAAATTGAATAGCTCCTCTTTTTATATTACACCATTTAAACACAATTCTATTGCAATCAGCTTTCTGCCTATAAATTCTCAAGGCTACACTTCTAACACACTGTTCCATCCGGTAACCCCATCCGGCTCACGAAACTGGTTTTCTATATCTTCGGCCCACATACGTTCATCAATAAAGAATTTGTAGTGATATCTACCCCGGGGTAACATAGGGATCTCGATCTTCCAGAAACCATTGTTTGTAGGTTGTAAGGTTAACTGGTCATGCGCCCAGTTATTAAAATCACCAGCGAGCACAATTCTATTTGCACACGCATTCTTGATGTGAAATTCAATACACTTCTTCCTCTTGTTTACGTAAGGGGATTGGTGGTGTTTCATGGTGCCCTCCTTTTTTAGTTACCTAAAAATTTTTACAATTCAAAATGGATTATCAGCAGCTTCCATAAGGTTTCTAACTCGAGACACTAAAGAATAAAAATGGTCGTAATCAGGGTATAAATTGAACGAGTAAGGCAGAGATATTAATAAGGATTTTTTACTGGACTGTTACAAAAGGTACGCTATTTTGAACACCTGTTAAAGGAATTGAATTAATAAATTTTTCGATTAACTATTCAAAACTCATCCCCTTGTATATCAATAAAAAAACCGGCCTTATACCGCAATGATTACAAGTGTAAACATTAATTAACTGCTCAAGTTTTCAAATATAATTTTAATAGAATAATAAACTTATGACTGTGGTCAGACTTACAGTCATACACACTGCTAAACCGATTAAAATCTTATCGGCAACACAAACTTTCTTCATTGGTGATACATCAATGATGCTATTTAACGTGCGGTCAGTTGTTGCCTTTCGGGAGTGGTGCGAACTAAACTATCGAGGTCGTGCTTCAGGAAGTTAATGTCTTTTTGTAATTGAAGGTTTACCGATAAAACAGAATCGTTTTGTAATAACAACTTATTATTCGTTTCAGTAAGCTGTTTATTTTTCCAATGTTGAAAAAAGGAAAACGCCAAAAGTACGATTACGCCAATTGCAAGAATTCGGAAAATAAAAACAGGTTGATTCGGTTTCATTGAATTTATAGTAACTCAAATATGCTTTATTACCGTTAAACGCTAATTAAACAGGAATTAAAAAGCAATTAAACAAGATAATCTTATCAGGTGTTTGGGGAAAACCCTGTACATAATTAAGGGAATATACCTTTAAGCTTTAGCCGCAAATGCTTTTAAAGAGGGAAGTACGATCGTAAAAACCGTTCCCGTATCGGGGGCACTTTGCACCTTGATGTTTCCCTTATGCATATTAATGATGCGTTTGGCAAGTGCCAGCCCCAGCCCAAAACCTTTTATGGGTGTAGCGCTTTGTGTGCGGTAAAAGGGTTGAAAAATATGTTCGCTTTCATCTTCGGTGATCGGTTCGCCAAAATTCTTAAACTGAACGATCACATTATCGTTCTCGAACATAAGGTTCACCATTACATGATGATCGAAGGAGAACTTACAGCCGTTGTCGGCTATATTACGAAGTGAGCTGTATAACAATTCACTGTTGCCAAAAACAAGAAAGGCCCTTTCATCATCCGGAAAATCGCCGAATTGTAATATCACTTTGTACTCATCACTGTTCTTTTGTACATCGGCCGTAACCTTTAACAACAACTCATCTATACGCACCTCGCTCAATTCTATACTTCCCTGCGTACCGGTCTTTGCAATTTCCAACAGGCTTTTAGTAAGCTGTTGCATTTGCTGCACATCTTCATGCACCGATTGTATTACGCCTTTATACTCATCGCCACTCCGTTCTTTCTGCAATGTTACTTCTAATTGGCTCGAAATAGCAGTAAGCGGGGTCGATAGCTCATGCGAGGCATTGGAAATAAACCTTCGTTGTATTACAAATGATTCCTGCAGGCGATCGAGCAGCTCATTGAAGGTATTGGCCAGCTGGTTCAGTTCATCCTGTGTGCTGCCGGCATGTATATGATGTGTGAGGTTCTGTGAGGTAATATCCTTTACGTCGGAAATAATTTGCTTTATAGGCTTTACCAGTTGTAACGAAAAGGCGTAACCCACCACCAGGGCAATGGCAATGCCTATAAACAAGCAGGTAAGCAAAATATCGCGCAGGTCTTTCAGGCGTGCCCAACCATCAATATCATACCCAGCCACCACTACTATGATGCGGCTGCGGCTGTCGGTATAATGATAAGCTAGAAAATCGCGCTTTTGGGAGGAGTAATAAACTTCGTGTTTTAACCGCGCCTGCTTCAATATCTCTTTATCGGGCAGCAACGAATCGATGTTATTTACATTATAGGTATATACAGGCTTATCGAGGTAATTGAAGATGGCCACGCTTTTTTCGTTCAGTGTAAAGGCCGAAGCAGAATCTATTGCGTGCAAAACAGCGCGTGTGCTGTCGCTGTCGCCAAAATAAGAGAAAAGCTGGCCGTCGTTATTGGCACGTCCTTTCAACCGTCTTTTAAATGCTTCGGTACGTTGCAGCGCTGTAAAGTAATGAACAGATATGCTTAATACCAGCAGAATTATGGTAACCAGTAAAGCAAATAGCGCGGTTATTTTAAATTTTATTTTCAACCTACGGGTTTTCTTTCAAGATATAGCCCATGCCTACCTGCGTATGTATAAGGCGGGTCTCAAAATCCTTATCCAGCTTTTTACGTAGAAAGTTCACGTACACATCAATTACATTGGTCTTTGTGTCAAAATCAATATCCCAAACGTTCAGGGCAATATCGGCCCGCGATACCACCCGGTTCTTATTCCGTATCAGGTATTCGAGCAACTGAAATTCCTTGGCGGTAAGCGATATTGGTTTATCGGCCCGGGTAACTTCCTTACTATCGAGGTTCATGGTAAGATCGGCCACCTTTAAAATATTGCCGGTAGGTATATTGTGATATATCCTTTTCAGCAATGCCCTGATGCGTACCAGCAGCTCTTTAAAATCGAATGGCTTTACAATGTAATCATCGGCCCCGGCATCAAACCCCTCAATCTTATCGGCCGTTGTATTAAGCGCTGTAAGCATTACTACGGGTATTCGTTCGCTGTGCCGCCGTATTTCCTTGCACAGCTCATAACCGTTTAAACCGGGCAGATTAATGTCAAGAATTATGAGATCAAAAGGGTAGGTCTCAAACAGCTTCTTTCCAATCAGCCCATCATATGCTACTTCAACATGATAGTTCTGTTCGGTAAGCCCTTTCTTTAATGACTCTGCTATCTTTTTTTCATCCTCAACCAGTAAAATTTTTATTTCTTCCATAACCAAAAATTCATGCGCAAAATTCACGAATAATAAAGTTACCGGGTATGCTTCTTCAATTTAATGAATTAAAACTACATTAAAATATCCTAATCAAAAATTGAAGGCCTGCGTTAGAATGAATAATGAAGTAAGAAGTACGAGGTATGATGTAAGAAGAGCCTAAATGTTTAACTTCCCGCCGGCTTCTCATTACCCTGACGGCTCTGCATTTTCCTTGTTAACTCGTCAACTTGTTAACTCGTCAACTTCTTACGTCCTACTTCTTACCTCCTACCTCCTACTTCAGCCTCTTAAACGCCCAATTGTCATACTTAACCATCAAACAACCCAACGTTACATTATACCCAACAAATCAATCATACGTGTAGTAAAGCCATACTCATTATCGAACCAGGCTATTATCTTAACATGGTTGCCCACTACTGAAGTTAAGGTACCATCAATAACACATGAATGGGTATTACCCTTAATATCCAGCGAAACCAGCGGGTCTTCGGTATATTCAATTATTCCTTTATACTCATTAGCCGCAGCAGTAGCAAAAAGTTTGTTAATTTCCTGACGGGTGGTTTCTTCCTTTAATTGTATGGTAAAATCGGCCATGGCGCCATTGGCTACCGGCACCCTGGTACTTACCGATGCAATTTTATCTTTCAATACGGGCAGTAACCGCTCAAGTGAATGCGCCAGGTCAATTTCTACCGGAATAATGGATTCGGCAGCTGTCCTTCCTCTTCTAAACTGTTTATGGGGCGCATCAACCAGCTCCTGGCGTGAGGTATAGGAGTGTAAAATATTACACTGTACCGATTTAATGCCTATAGCATTCAAAATATACAGAATGTGTGTTGAACAATTGGTCATGCAACCGCCGGGTGAAATAATGGTTTCCCCGGGGGTAAGCACATGTTGGTTAAAACCATATACTAACAGGGGAATATCGGCCGAACCGGTAGTTGACAGCAACACTTTTCGTGCGCCTGCCTTTATATGTTGTTCGGCACCTGCGCGGCTCGAAAAACTTCCTGAACACTCCAGTACAACATCTACCTGCAGGTCTTTCCAGGGCAATAAGGCGGGATCGGGTTGTTGAAAGGCTTTAACCAGTTTACCGTTAGCTTCTATACCGGCCGGTTGGTGTGAAATATTACCGGCAAAAGTGCCATATACCGAATCATACTTTAACAGGTAGGCCAGGTTATCGCTTTGCATCAGGTCATTAACTGCTACCAGCTCTACGTCCTTATTATCTATTAACCGTCTGAACAATAGCCGTCCTATTCGGCCCATACCGTTGATTGCAATTCTCATCATGATAGTTTCTAAAATGAGTTGCAAAGATAAAAATCCCAAATTCCAAATCACAAGAACCAAAAAAGAAATCCCAGGAACCAAATCTCAAGATCCAAAGAAGAAATCTCAAATCACAAGTTTCAAAAAAGAAATCCCAAATTTCAAATTGCAAAGCCCAAAGAATCCCCTCCCAGGCAGCCTTTATTTGGTGCTTGTTCCTGGCGCCTGGCTTTGAGATTTAGTGCTTTTTGGTGCTTGAAATTTGTATTTTTTGGAGCTTGGATCTTGGAATTTGGTTCTTTTTTGGTTCCTGGTGCCTGAGATTTGAGTTTAACTGAAGTATGTGTCCAGGTCGCGCAATGAAATAGGCTTTTCCCAGATCCTGGTTACTGGCAGATTGTCCTTAATGCGGGGCGGGTTAAAGGCGCTTAATAAATGCAGCTTTATATTGGGATGGTTCTTTATAATGTTCTCCGCTTTCTCCCACCCCAGCCCATCGGGCAAATTGTTGTCGAGAAATAATATGTCGGGCAAAAACTGATCTACCTGTATAAGTCCTTCCGAAAGTGTATAGGCAGTATGTACATCACAGTTTTTACGGCTAAGGTAGGCCTTAATCAAAAGGCACAGATCCTTCTCATCGTCAATTATTAAAACCTTTAAACGCTCTTTAGTCATGTTATTTAGAGCTGAATGTTAAACACCCCTGGGGAATTTGTTTCCCATTGATGAAAAATATAAAAAATTCAGGAATCTTTTGTCAGTGGTATAATTTTTTCCTCAAATTCCTGAAACGTAAATGTATGACATCTAACACAAAAATCATTCTAGGCATGTTGGCTGCCGCTGCCGCAGGTGCTGCTGTTGGCATTTTACTGGCGCCCGAAAAAGGTAGTGAATTACGAAGAAAGATAAAAACGGGTATTGATGAGGTTATGGAAGATGTGGCTGAGTTACTGGCAATTGGAAAGGATGAATTGAAGAATATGTACGCCGGCGCAGAAGAAGAAATAAGGGAACGCGTAGAAAGTTAATGTGACTAAGTTGTACATAAAACAAACGCTACTACTAATTCCTTAGGCCGGATTTAAAATAACGAAATGGAGAATTTAAACACCAAAGCAGCCAACCTGGCCAACCATGTACAGGAAATTGCACAAACGTATTATGATTTAGCCCGCATCAATGTAGCACAGGCAGGGTCAAAAGCCGTTGCCCGTGCTTTTCTTTTCTTTTTAATTGCCGGACTAATACTATGCATTTTACTGTTAGCCGGCATTGGGTTATCATTATGCTTAGGCAAATTACTGCACAATGCTGCTGTTGGTTATTTTATAGTAGCAGGTTTTTATCTTTTTCTGGTCATCTTATTTTACTTGCTTCGCAAACAAATTGTATTTCCATTTATCAGGAACTTTATAGTTAGAAAAATTTATGATACAGCCGATTAATAGTTATAAGGAACTGTTAGAAGAAAAAGCCAGGCTAAAAGCATTACTGGTTACACAGGAATTGCAAATAAGAGAAGACTGGCAATCGATCAAGGAAGAACTGAAGCCTGCCATGCTTATAGGCGCCACCCTGCGTAAAGTATTTACCCGCAGTGCAGGTTTAACCGCGGCCCAGTTGGGTATAAATATGATAACCGATGGATTTGTGAAAAAAGTAATACTGCGTAAAGCAGGCTGGCTTATACGCCTGGTAGTTCCGTTATTAATTAAGAACTACGCATCGCATATAGAAACCGGGGGGTTGGTATCTAAAATAAAACAGTTCTTTAGAAAGAAAGAAAAGGAAGAAGAGCAGGCTCAGGAAACAGGAATGGATGCAGTTTGAAACCAAAAACTGCGAATATTTTCAACCACTTTCAACAGGGCATCAAAGCTTATAGGCTTAACAACATAACTGTTTGCCCCCAGCTCATAACAACGCCTGATCTCTATTTCATTTTTAGTAGTGGTAAATACAATAACGGGTATTTTTTTAAATACCGGGTGTTGTTTTAATTCTTTCAACACTTCGCGACCATCTTTTTTTGGCATATTCAAATCGAGTAGAATAAACCCCGGAAGCGCCTTCTCTTCATGATCGTTGTTCGCGTAGATATTATCGAGGTAAGAAAAAACTTCAATTCCATTTTCTACAAAATCAATTTGCTCAGGATGCCCAATCTCCGAAAACGCAGTCTGTATCAGATATCTGTCGTCAGCGTCATCTTCGGCAATAAGTATTGGCTGCTTTGTCATAAAGTACATCCCCCGTTTATACAATTCAAAAGTAAGAATTTGTTACCTATAGCCCTCCTAAAATTTCCTTAAACGTTGATGGTTAAAAATCAAAAAAGTCCGAAAGAATATTTGTAGCAAATAATCTTCCGGACTTTATGTCTTTCAGGGTTGCTAACATCAATACAATATGCAAATGTTAGTCTACCCGGCGGAAACCACCTGCGATCAGCGATATCAGGAATAGCACTATAAAAATGAAAAACAGGATTTTTGCTATGGAAGCAGCACCTGCAGCTATTCCGCCAAAACCGAATATGGCTGCTATAATGGCTACCACTAAGAATATTACTGTCCAACGTAACATAGCAATAGTTTTAAGTGAATAAATACAGTTACCAATCAATTCTACAACCGGCTGAGTAAACTCTAAAACCGGCATCCTATCTATATTTTGTAAAAACCGTACCGCGCCACGCAGCCTGTAGACTACCTATATTGTAATACTTTGCAATACTCCCCTGTTCAGGTAAAAATTTACAGCGTGTAGACTTAGTTCTACAATCTTTCAATTAGCGTATGTATTACGCTTGCCGGTATAATCTTTACATTATTTAATGTATGCTGCTTCTTGGTCGTTATAAAGTAAAGTATAATAAAACGGAATAGATGTATTGTAACATTAAAATTTCAGGTTATGAAGAACAGCTATTTATTACATATAGACGAGCAAACATTGCAGGGCATTCCACTTGAAGACATTAGCTACTTATCATCTTTCAAGGCAAACCTGCTTGAAGAGATGCTTGCAGAAATTTATGTAATTGAGATCACACTATCGAACCCCAATTCAAACACGGTGGCCGCATTGGTTAAAATAGGTGCACATAATGGTGAGTTTACAGGCTACAGCGTGGCTGTACGTTGGGAAACCGCCATAGCCAAGGCTTTTGAAAGCATCAGATATCATTTGCACCTTATAACTAAGCCTCCGGTACAGGAAAATATAAATTAAACAAAGCACCCTTATCAATCTGGGCCGACGCCAATACATAACCATTGTGGTTCGTCATTACCCTTTCAACAATTGCCAGCCCTATTCCTTTCCCTTCATACTCGGCCCCGGCATGCAGCCGTTGAAAGATCAAAAATATTTTCTGGCTGAACTCATTACTGAACCCAATGCCATTATCCTGCACACTTATGCGAATGAATTGTTTCTTCGACAATTTCTTATCAATATGCACCAGCTCATCGCCGGTGGTTTGCACACATTGTATGGTAACTACCGGCGGAATGCCTGGCTTGGAGAATTTGATAGCATTGTCAATAAGCGATTTGAACATCAGGAACAATTGCTTTTCAAAACCTGTAATTTCAGGCAATTGTCCAATGTGAATGGTAGCCCGTTTTATTTCTATTTCCTGCTTCAGGTATTCAACCGCCGAAGTCATTAATTTATTTGCATCTACTACACTTAATTGTTCGCCACCACGCACCAGGTTCACAAAATTCATCAGGTCCTCGAGCAATCCCTGCATGCGCCGGGCCGAATAATCGATGCGTGAAAGGATCATTTGTCCGTCATCATTCAACTGATCGCGATACTTCCACAGCAACCGGTCGCTGAATGTTCGTATACGGCGTAACGGTTCCTGCAGATCGTGCGAAGTGGCAAATGCTATTTGCTCCAGTTCTACATTATATGCGTTTACCTCCAGCACTTTTTGTTCAAGCTGCTTTTGGTATTGCATCCGCTGACGGTATTCTTTTAAAATAACGAGGAAAGAAATAAAAATGATAACAGCTGCAAATAGAAAAATAGCAGAAAAATAACGCGGCATGGAGGCCTCATACGTATTTACCGAATAACTTTTTACAAGGTCCATTTCATCCTGCTCAATTTCTTTGAACACCTTGCGCAGTTCGTCCATATATCCCCTTGTTTCGAGCAAACTGCCACGCGATTTCAGATATACGCTGTGCTGAAAATGATCTATAAGTTTATTCATTAACAAACCGGCCTTGTTCAGCAACTGTTGTTGATGACCATTATCGCTGGTAAGCCGCCGTAAAGAATCGTAACCTGGCTTTATATCACTCCTGATATCTAAGTAAGGTTTTAAAAAACTGCTATCGTTGGTTAACAGGTAGCCACGCTGACCCGTTTCTGCCTCCTTAATAAACTTCTCCAGCGCACTGGTTTGAAGTACCACTTTATACGCGTGCTCTATGCGCCGGTTCTGTGCAGTAGAGCGAATATAACTTTCGTACAACAGGTACGAAAGGAAGAGTGTTATAATAAGTGATAGCACAAAAGCAGTGATAATAAAAAATAGTCTTTTTTTCATAGTGATTAGTTCTACAAATCGGGGATATTTTTCCACATCTCCCTTTAGCACTTTGTACGATCCCGCAACATAGTAAAAAAACGAATTAAGGACAAACACCTGTAACTCAACGTACTAAAAAATTCTTCTGAAATAAACACAAAGTGGAAAGCATCTTGAAGTTATAAAGAAAAACGATCCCGTATGTTACAGCAGAACCTTGTGCAGAAACAGGAAACCAAAATATTGCCTCAGCAGATCCAACTACTCAATTTATTTCACCTCAATACGATTGAATTAGAACATAGAATTGAACAGGAATTAGAGGACAATCCATTTTTGGAGAAGAAAGAAGATGAGGAAGAGGCTAATGCTGACAAGTTCGCCAAAGAACAGGTTCAGGATTACCAGGACTGGGACGAATATGGTTTCGACGACATTCCCGACTACAAAATGGAATACAGCAATTATCTGCCTGATGATGAAAAAACATTCAGTCCGATGAAGGCTGCCACTGATTTTAGGGAAGATCTGAAAAAACAATATCGGCTTTGTTGCAATGATGCAGATGAGACCTTGCTGGCCGATTACCTGATTGATTCTTTAAGCGATAACGGGCTGTTGGAGATACCGCTCGATAAAGTGGCTGAGGAATATTCATTTGCTTTTAAAACCTGGCTGGAAGCTGAAGACTTTGAGCAAATATTGATGAAATTGCAGTTGCTCGATCCCATAGGCATTGGCGCCCGCAGCATTTGCGAATGCCTGCTGTTGCAGCTGAAAGCCATGAACGGCAAACGGCCCGATGTTCAAAAAGCCATATGTCTGCTGCAAGACCATTACCAGGACCTTCGCAACCGCAATATGGACAAAATCATGGAGTGCCTGCAACTGGAGGAAGATGAGTTAAAGATCATCCTGGAGCTTGTTAGTTCGCTAAAAATGAAGCCCGTGGCCGAAGTACAGGAAGGCAGCACACCCAACGCCCACATTATTCCCGACTTTTTAATTGTACAGGAAGGCGATTACCTGGAGGTTTCTTTGTACAACCAGCGCTCCTCTTCCCTTTTCATTAGCCGGGAATGGAAAGAAATAGTGGCCGACAGTCAAAAAGGTAAGAAAGATGCAGCAGCGGCACAATATTTAAAGAATAAGTACCAAAGCGCCCAATGGTTCGTAAGCGCCATCAGGCAACGCGAGGGCACCATGCTGCGCATTATGAAAGCCATTGTAAATATGCAGTATGAGTATTTTCGCGAGGGTGATATAAAACTGCTTAAACCTATGATCCTGAAAAATATTGCCGATAAGACCGGCGTAGATATTTCAACCGTATCACGTATTACCTGTAATAAGTACGTTGATACGCCTTTTGGCATGATCCTGCTAAAGGACCTGTTCACCGAAGGAATTATTAACGAAAAAGGCGAAGCCATAAGTAATAAAGTAATTCAGGTAGCCATTGAGGATGCTATTGAAAAAGAAGACAAGAAAAACCCGTATACCGATCAGCAACTGGTAGCTATACTGGCGAAAAAAGGATTTTCTATTGCCCGCAGAACGGTTGCCAAATACCGGGAAATATTACAGATACCGGTGGCGCAAATGCGCTCTATATGGGCATAGGTCGGCATTGTTAAAAAGATACTAAATTTTGCTCGTTTAAACAATCCATAATAAACTCACAGTATTAAAGTAAATTTGAAGATGCCGAAAATATTAGTAATCGACGACGACAGGGATATTTGCCTGTTATTAAAACGCTTTTTAACCAAGCATAATTACGAAGTAGCTGAAGTGTATGCCGGCAAAAAAGCATTGGAATTAATGAATTCATTTACGCCCGATCTCGTTTTATGCGATTTCAGACTGGATGATATGGATGGCACTACTTTACTGGTGAAAATTAAAGAACAACTGCCCGAAGTACCGGTAATCATCATGACCGGCTACAGTGATATTAAGGTAGCTGTAGAAGTAATGAAACTGGGGGCATACGATTATATAGGCAAACCATTATTCCCCGATGAGATTTTGGTAACCATAAAAAAAGCATTGCAAAACCCGGGCGCCGGTGCTGCCGCCACCCAGGCTGCTTCATCACCAACATCAACAGCCCAGGCTGCACCCGCTTATACACCACCAGCAACCACAAGCACTACTGAAGAACAGAACAATATAGAAAAGGAAAAGAAACAACAGATAGTTGTATCGGGTGATTACATTTTTGGTGACAGCGATGCATTTAAAAAGATCTTAAAACAAATTGACCTGGTAGCCCCAACCAACTACAGCATCATCATTTATGGTGAAAGCGGCAGCGGTAAAGAGGCCATTGCCCAGGAAATACATAAACGCAGCCGTCGTAAGGCTATGCCGTTTATCGCTATCGACTGCGGCGCCATGTCGAAAGAACTGGCCGGGAGCGAACTGTTTGGTCACGAAAAAGGATCATTTACAGGCGCCCTGAACCAAAAAGTAGGTAACCTTGAACTGGCCAATGGCGGTACTGTATTTCTCGATGAGATCGGCAACCTGTCGTACGATATACAGGTTTCGCTTTTACGCGTTGTTCAGGAAAGAAAAATGCGCCGTGTAGGCGGAACCAAAGACATCGACCTCGACATTCGCATCATTGTGGCCAGCAACGAAAAGTTGTGGGACATTGCACGTAAGGGAAAATTCCGTGAGGACCTGTATCACCGCTTTAATGAATTCAGCATAGTAGTTCCGCCGCTGCGCGAGCGCAAGGAAGATATCCTTGTTTTTGCCCGTCACTTTCTGCAACAAACCAATAAGGAACTAGAGAAGAACGTAAAAGGTTTTTCAAAAGAAGTGGAAGATATTTTCAGAAATTATATCTGGTACGGTAACCTGCGCGAATTGAAGAACGTAATAAAAAGGGCTACCCTGCTTGCTGAAGGAACCTTTATAGAAGCACACACACTGCCATTCGAAATATCGAACTTTACCCGGCTGCAGTTTGATGAAGCACCGGAAACTCCTTATTTACAGGCAGAGCCTAAACCGGCTATTCCAACACCGCCTATACCATCACCTATTAGTGAAGCGGAAATTCCAAGGCCGCATCCGCATCATTCACACAACAGCGAACTATCTCTTAAAAACGCAAGCATCGATGCCGAATATGAAACCATCATTGAAGCATTGAAAAAATCAAATTTCAACAAAAGCAAGGCTGCAAAACTTTTGAACATTGACCGTAAAACATTATACAACAAAATGAAACAATACCAGGAGTTCAACAACCACCAGTAGCGCGGATAGGATTGACCACCCTGTGAAGGAATCATTGTCAAATAAGTCCAGGCTTTGATGGAACAACTAATAAACCAGGAGATTAACCCTCTGAAGCTTTTGTTTCAATCCAATGGCGTGCATGACGGGATACCGGAAAAAATATCTGATTTTTTTCCGGCAATCGTTTATGTGTATGACGCAGATTCCCACAAGCTGAAGTATATCAACAATAAACTCACCGATATACTCGGCTACTCCTTTAATGATGTACAAACCTGGGACAGCGATCTCATGTGCATGGTGCACAAAGACGACCAGGAAAATGTAAAGAAGGAACTACAAAAATTCAATGCGCTAAAGGACGATGAAAGCTATAGCTACAATTCACGGTTAACGCAAAAGGCCGGCTCATGGAAGTACTTTCGTACCATGGGCACGGTGCTTAATCGCGACACCATGGGCCGTGCAGCCTCCATATTGTTCATCGCCCAGGACATTACCGAAGAAGTGGAAACCGGCAACCAGTTCAAACGCATCGATGAGTTATTTAACGATACGCAGGAGCTGCTTAAGTTCGGCGTATGGGAATGGAGTGTACCCGACAATAAAATAACCTGGAGCAATGGACTGTATAAAATATTGGGTTATGACCCCAAGCTGGAGAAAGAAAGCCTTCATATAACACCTGAGTTTTACATGCAGCACGTACTGGATGCCGACAGGGAAAAGGTTTTATATAACCGCAAAGATCATCTTATACACCACGAATACGATCTGTATTACAAGGTGCACGATCGTAACGGCCGGGTAAAGGATGTGCGGGAAAAAGCCAAAGTGATACGCAATGACAAAGACGAACTGCTGCGGGTTATAGGCAGCACCACCGATATTACCGAACAATCGCAACTATACCGCGACCTGGCTTCTTATAAGGCCATGAAGCAGGAGAATGAAGAATTTCTCGCTTATGGTACCTGGGAGGCAGATGCCCGTACCGGCATCATTTTCTGGTCAGATGGGATGTACCGTTTGTTTGGCTATCATCCCGAAACAGAAAAGAACAAGATAACGGTGAATGAAGCGCTTTATCAAAAGCATATGAATGAAGAGGATTTTAAAAGAAGCAGATCATTCCTGGATTCAGTTATTGACGGAAGCCAGCATCCCGAAAATTATGCTACCGAATATGAGATCAAGACCAACGATGGAAGTATAAAAAGAATTGAGACCTCGGGCAAGTTGTTTTACGATAATACCGGCAAATGGATAAAGACCATTGGCACTTCACGCGATATAACCCGTTTGCGGCAATACCAGTTAGGTCTGGAAGAAAAGATAAAAGACCTCGACCGCTCGAACAAAGAACTGGAAGAGTTTGCCTATGTGGCCTCGCACGATATGAATGAACCGTTGCGAAAGATCACTACGTTTATTGAACGGCTCGAAAATAAATATAAACCCGAATTGGATGAAGAAGGCAGGCTTTACCTCACGCGAATTTCGGCTTCGGTAGAGAACATGCGGCACCTTATTGATACGCTGCTCGAGTTCAGCCGAACGGCCCGCAGCAATCAACCTTTTGTAAAGCTCGATCTCAACAACGTTATAAAAGAAGTGCAAACCGACCTTGAATTAAAGATAGAAGAAACCTCGGCTACCCTTCAAATTGATGTGCTGCCAACAATAGAAGCCATACCATCACAAATGAAACAGCTGTTCGATAACTTATTGAACAATTCTATCAAATTCAGAAAACCTGATATCCATCCTATTATAAACATCCGCTGTTTACGTTTATCGCGCAAGCAAAAAGAACAACATCACCTCGATGCCGGCAATACCTGGTACAAGATCGATTTTTCAGATAATGGAATAGGTTTCGAACCAGAGTATAACCAGCGCATTTTCCAAATATTCCAGCGCTTACATGGAAAAACCGAATATCCCGGTTCAGGCATTGGACTGGCTATTTGTAAGAAAATAATAGATCAACACAAGGGCCTCATTTATGCAACCGGCGAACCGGAGAATGGAGCTACCTTTACTATAATATTGCCGGAACACCAATAACATTTTACCTGATGATAGTATCTAACCTACAGGCCCGCATCCTCATCGTAGACGATGACGAAGATGATTATATTATAACCAGCGATCTTATTCGCAGCATTCCATCATCGGGCTTTACCTTATCATGGAGTTATTCGTACAAAGACGCACTGGAACAAATGAAGAACCGGGCGTTTGATATATACTTTATTGATTACCGACTGGGCGCCAAAACCGGTCTCGATCTGTTGAAGGAAGGCATTACTGCCGGCTGTGAAGAACCGGTGATCTTACTTACCGGTAAAGGCAACCATACCGTTGATATGGAAGCCATGCGGGTGGGCGCCATGGACTACCTTGTAAAAGGCGAATTGAACGAAGAGAAACTCGAACGCTCTATTCGTTACGCACTGGAAAGATCGGCCTCTATTAAGGCCCTGAGGGCTAATGAGCGCAAATACCGCAATATGTTCGAACGCTCGAAGGATATGGTGTTCACGGCCGACCGCCTGGGCCGCTTTAAAGATGTGAACATAGCCACCACCGACCTGCTGGGTTATACAAAAGAAGAGCTGATCCAAATAAACATCTATGACCTCTTTATTCAAAAACGGGAAGAAGAAAGATTCCGTTACCTGGTTACCGAAAGACAGGAAGTAGATGATCTGGAAGCCGAGATTCGCACCAAAACGGGCGAACATCGTATTTGCATTATTTCGGCCTCACTTGAAACAGATAATAACAACCAGGATTACATACAGGGCATTGTGCACGACATTACCAATTTAAAGAAGGCTGAAAAAGCCACCCTGCAAATTGAAAAGCTGGCGGCCGCCGGCCGCCTGGTACGCACCCTTGCGCATGAAGTGCGTAACCCGCTTAATAACATCAACCTTTCGGTAGAACACTTGCGCGAAGAAACAGGGGCCGATGAAAATGGCTCTACCTATCTCGAAATAATTCAACGCAACAGTAACCGTATCGGCGCATTGATCACCGAACTGTTGAACTCATCGCGCCCGGCCGAAATGAAAATGGAAACGCATGTGCTGCAAAGCATCATGGACGAAAGCATACTCGATGCTATTGACCGGTTAACATTACAACGTATAAAGCTTGAAATAAAATACCCCGATGTGCCGGTTATAGTTACGGTTGATAAAGAAAAACTGAAGCTCGCTTTCTCTAATATACTTATAAACGCTACAGAAGCCATCAATCACAAACAGGGCCGCATTTCGGTGGTCATTCATTACAACCCCGACCCCAGTATTATCATAAGCGATAATGGCTGTGGCATTAGTGAAGAAAATATTTCGCGGTTGTTTGAGCCCTATTTCACCTCTAAACGAAATGGTATGGGGTTGGGGCTTGCAAGCACCCTGAATATCATTCAATCGAACAAAGGCGCCATAGATGTGAAGTCAACGCTGAATGTGGGTACATCCTTCATCATTACATTCCCCAAAAATCAGGAAGAGATAGGTGTAAATGAGCAGCTGAATGCAAGCAAACAGGCCCACTAATTCAAACAGATTTTCTATAAAAAGAACAAAGGCTGCTTCCTGTAAGGATGCAGCCTTTTTTGATCCCTCAAAACCCGTAGCCACTAAAATCCTACTCCGATATATAGAGAGATAGCGCTGTTGCGGGAGTCTTTTGTTACCTGACCCGACAGGCTACCAGATTTCCCTATTTCTCTTAAACCATAATTGTAACGGGCGCCAATAGTGAAGTTAGAAATATCTACACCCAGGCCGCCAACCAAACCATAATCAAAACGGTTAAAGTTATCGGCATCCAGTTCTGCAATTTCATCCTGGCTATGATCATCATGCAGGTTCTTGATATTGGCAGCAGCCAGATAACTTACATACGGACCAGCATGCACGTTGAAGTTTTTGGCAACGTTTATTACAGCAAGTACAGGCAATTCAATGTAATTCAGATTGAACCGGTATTCGCCTGCACCTTGTATAAAATTATTGTACTTTTCTTTTGCACCCTTACTGGTATACAACAACTCCGGCTGAATTGAAAAGCCGCGGGTTACAGGCAACTTGGCAAAGAAACCTGCATTAAAACCCACTTTCATGTTTTCGTCACTCACCTCATCAACGAACATATTAGTGAGGTTTACACCACCTTTAATACCGAATTTTGGTGTAAGAGAATTTTCTTCTGTAGTTTGTTGCACTTGTGCAAATGATCTTGTTCCTGTTGTCAAAGCGGCCAGTACAATGGCAGCACACATAATCCTTTTCATAGATAAATATTTTAACGTTCAATTTCAATTACTTGTTAAAATCCTGTGCCCCTAAAACGCAGGCTCAGATTTAATTTCAATGCTGTGTGCGTGGAAATATGTCCTCATTCGTTGCCACAAAATGGTTAGGTTATTTCACCATCATTTATGTAGGCACAATAATTTTTAATATAGATACGAACCTATTACTATCTATATATGAAGAAGTTTTTTAAAGGAATAAAGACAATATCAATAGCCATGGTAAACATCTGTTTATTATGTGGTGCAGGTCATGCCTTCGAGTGGATGGGATTTGTATTTAAAAGAACAACGAATGCAGGGCGCAAAATAAAACGTTATGTAATTAACTTAACGAATATATCGGTATTAAATAGACGATAATAAGTATGAATTAAAACAACCATTGCTACCGCCCCTAACAAGCTATACAAATGAAAAAGCTTCTCCTCCTGTTGGTCCTTGTGTTACTGATTGCAGCCGGCATGGTGTACTACAAAAAATGGCGTAGTAATTTCCTGCACAAGAAAGTACCCGAACTGGTGTTCCTCAAATCTGACAGCCTGTACCGGATCATATACGATGCCGTTGATGTTGATGAAGTCGACGGAGAAATAATGATAAAGAACCTGCAACTCATCCCCGATTCCACCTATAAAAAACCAACCGACAGCAGCCTGCCCCGCAACTTACTTCGCGTAACTGTTCCTGAAGTTTTCATTACCGGTGTACAAACCGACGCTGCCGTACTTGATAAAGAAGTGATAGCCTCTAAAGTAAAATTAACCAGCCCCGTGGTAACAATGTACAATAATAAGTATGGAGCTAAAAACAAAGATAACAGCAACGACACTACAGCTACTACCGATAAAATATATAAAATATTATTACGCGGACTTCAAAAGATAAAAGTAGACACCATTCTTATAACCGATGCCGATTATCATATTTGCCACTGGCCCAATGGCGACACCATATTCAGCGGCTCCAAAATAAACGCCCGGCTTCATCACATAAATATTAGCGACAGCACCAGCACCGACACATCGCGCGTGTTGTTTGCCGAGAACGCATCGCTCGATGTAAGCGATATTGTTATCCGAAACAAACGGGGTTTATATCAATATTCATTTAAAGAAATACAACTGCTTTCGGGCAACAGATCATTTGCAGTAAAAAAACTGCACATAACGCCCCTGCTGAGTGAAGCCGCATTTGTGAAGGCCGCCAAATGGCAAACCGACCGGCTTGATTTCGACTTATACAACCTGTTATTCAAACACGTTAATGTACAGGAGATCTTAAATGGCAACCTGATCGCCAATGAGCTTACTATCAAAAATGCACAATTCAATATATTCAGGGATAAATCGTATCCCTCAAAAAAAGAAAGTAAAATAGGCCATTACCCGCACCAGGAGCTGCTGAAGATACCAATAGATGTGGCTCTTAAAAAAGTTATTGTGCAAAGTGGCCATATTGAATACAAGGAAAAAAATCCGCAAACTGAAAAAAGCGGCACCGTAGTATTTGGTAATGTAAGCGCCAGCTTACTCAACGTAACCAATATGAAAGATAACAGCGGTATAACAACAGTAAACTTTAACGCCCGTTTACTTGATAAAGTACCATTATCGGCCACGCTGCAATTTTACATGAAGAATAAAAATGGCAAGTTCACTGTAAATGGTTCTATGAAGACCACCGATGCCACCATTTTCAACCCCCTAAGCAAGCCAATGGGCCTGGTTGAAATAAATAGCGGCACCATTCAAAGTCTCGATTTCAACTTCATTTGCGACGACTATAAGGCAAAAGGTATTATTCAATTATTGTATAATGATCTTAAGATAAAAATACTCAAGCAGGAAGAATTGGGCACATCGGCATACAAGCCTAAAAAGCTATTTTCATTTCTTGCCAACTCAATGATCCCCGATGCCAACCCGCTAAAGAACAAACCGGTTCGTATTGTTACCGTAAACCATACCAGAGACACCCAGCGTTCTATGTTCAATCTTATTTGGAAAGCCATTTTTGAAGGAGCGCAGAAGACAGTGGGGATTGAGGGGAAGTTGGGGGCGGCGCCTTAGTTGACGAGTTAACAAGTTGATTTGTTAACTTGTCTTCTGGGTGGCCAGTAGTTGCAAGTTGATATGGTTGTAAAACCAGTTGTTCAGTTATTCAGTTCATAAGTTGAATACATTGGTCGGTCACGCCTGCGGCGTGTCCGTTTTCTTTTTGCCGGCTGCCGCGCAACTGAATAACTCAATAACTGAACAACTGCAAACAGTGAACTATGAACTGTGAACTATAAACTGAGAAGGAAATCCTTTATCACCTAAATTTAACTTTCCACGCCTCGTCAACTTGTTAACCTGTTAACCCGTCAACTAAAACGGATACCCTATAGCCAAATTAAATATCAAATTTTCCTTCCTCCACTCGCTATTCCACTTAATTTGATTAATTACCCAACGCTCGCCTTCGGGCAGCCATGGTTTTCGAATGGGAAAGGCCAGATCGAGGCGTAACACCAAAAAGCTGAGATCGAAACGAAGCCCCACACCTGCACCTGCTGCCAGTTCCTTATAAAACTTACCAGAGAACAAAGCCCCGGGTTTATTCTGATCATCTGTATACAACCATACATTACCGGCATCAACAAATACAGCACCCTGTAAAATACTAACCAGCGGAATGCGTAGCTCTGTATTCAATTCTAATTTAATATCGCCGGGCTGCTCGGCCAGCAAACCATCTTTATCAACCGGTTCGTATGTACCAGGCCCTACCGATCTGCTTCTAAAGGCCCTGATACTATTGTTACCGCCCGAAAAGAATTGTTTTACATATGGCAATTGGTACGAGTTGCCATACGGCAAACCAATACCTGCATATATTCTGTTGGCCCATACCGTTTTTTCACCCACCTTGCGGTAAAACCGAAAATCACCATGCAAGCGGGTGTATTGTGAAAACGGCGTACCTAACATTTTTACAGTATCGCCTTTTTTTACATTGGCGCCGGTAATGAGGCCGGCAATGTTGCCCGAGAGGTCGATGCCGGCATTTAAATAAAAGCCATTTACAGGCTTATAATTGAGCACATTCGTATAGGTATACTGATAATTGGAACCTATTATAAACTGTGTATCGGTGGCATTATACAGGGAAGGATTGTGCATGGCGCTGTCAGTATATTCCGGCGTTATGTTCACGGGCCTAACATAGTTAATGCTAATGGGGTTCAGCTCATGTTCTTTTTCAAGGCTTTCTTTCCAGTTATAACCATAACTTATTCGAAAAGAGTTCATGGTATATAATTTCTGCCTTTGCAGCACATCGTAACCCAGCGTTATTGTTGTGCGTGGCAGAAAACCGCCTTTTGTATTGAAATTAAAGAACGGTACCAGGAAACGGGGGAACGAAAACGACGGTTCTATACCATAACGGAAGGTATTGTATCCCCTGAACTGTCCACTGTATTGAACTTCAAAACCGGCCGATGCCTTTATGGCAAACTGTTCACCGCCTCGTAAAGCATTACGGTTTCGCCAGCCAAGCGTAATGTTTGAACCCGTAAGGTTATTTGATTTTGTATTGCCATTCACTTCCAGCCGCAACGATTTCTTTGGCATACGGGTAAGATAATAAAAAGCGTTCAGCTGGGCTGAATCGGTCCGTGGCACCACTTCAAACCGGTTCTTTACAAATTTAAAAATGTTCATACTTATCAACCGGCTGATGCTGGCATTGTGATCGGTGCGGTTATAAACATCACCGGGGTTGAAGGCCATTGACTGCTGAAACAGTTTTGGCTTAAAGATCTTTCTTCTGTCAACCACGTAATATCCTTTATAGAAAGTGGCGCCGGCTTTACTGGTATCCATTTGCCCCGGCTCAAGATTAAAACCGGTAAATATAAACACATCGTTTATGCGATATACTTTTCCTGCATCTTGGGGTGTAGTGGGCTTAACGGTTACAAAAAGATCAACCTTGTTCTTACCAATAGTAGTATCGGCTTTTACCAATATAAAATCGGGATTGAAGAAATAAAAACCATGTTCTTTCAGGTAGTTGTCTATCCGCAGCCTTTCGTTGGTGATCACCTGCAAATCGAACGGGTCGTTTGGCTTCAACAAAGTTTTGGGCATTGTTTCCCTTACAGCTTGTTGTAATACCGAGCTATCGCCTTTAAACTCCACTTTTTGTACATGGTATTGGGCGCCTGTTGTAACCGCATATTCAGCGGAGGCCTTCTTTCTTTTTACAGTAGTATCACCTTCTACCTTTGCATTGAAATATCCTTTATTTATGAGGTAATTGTTCAGCACCTGTACATTGTGGTTCAGGTTAACCGAGCTCAGGAGCACCGGCGGTTGCCCAAATTTTTCTCTTATCCATTTACCCGGTCCCTTCTTTGCCTGAAAGGCATTATATATATTCAGCTTAAGCGGTATGCCCAATATCTTTTGGTTAGGCTCGGGGCGCGTAAGCGGCCCAAGCTGTTTAGTCAATGCCTTCCGCTTTTTCCGGCTCTCCTCTTTGTCTTTAATAGTTATTTTGGCGCCGGTATATAATGCATCACCGGCAGGCACTGTTTTGGTGCTGGAACAACTATATAACAAAATTATACTTAGTGCCAGCCATAAGTAATATGAACTAAATGTCTTCACGCTTTTCGGCTTCCCTGTTTTCGGGTGATAGAATATAGGTTTGTGGTGGCGATGGTGGTGTTGGCTTTTTTTGCTCCAGCTCACGTAGTTTCTGAATCCGTTGACGTCTTTCTTCCCTTGCCTTTTTGCTTAGGAAAAGGTTTTTGAATTTATTATAGTCGAGGGTAATAATAAACCCTACACCGGTTTCAATAACATACCCTTCAATTACACCTTCGTATTCATTCTTGCGATAGGCGCGTAACATATACCGGCGGTCCTGGCTTAAACTGTAGTCTACAGCCACATTACCTGCAATGTTGCTTGTATTGCGGTTGGTGTTTTGTGCGCCTTCCAGTTCAAAGTTGCTGCCTACCGATACGGTTAGGCGGTCGTTAAGCAGCCGTTTCGACAACCCCACATTCAGATCTGTTCGGGTTTGCGCGCTTCCGGTTGAGTAATCATCAAATGACGCTACATCAAAATTCAGATCAACGCCCTGTATCAGGTCGCCGGCTAACTTATTCAGTTGTTCTGTTAATAATTTACTGGCGCTTTGGCGTGCAAATGCTTCTGCTGTTAAACCACCTGCGCTGCTTTCAAACGGATTTTCCCCAACAAAGCGATTCAGTAGCAACAGCGCAAACACCTGCTTATTCAGCTCCGATGGTTCCTGCCGCAATTGAGTAAGCCGGTAATTGATGGTAGTGGCAGCACCTCGCGATACTTCATTACTTTCTTCGGGCAATTGTATATCAAAACTCACTTTTGGTTGTAACAACTCGCCTTCCAGTTTCAACAACACTTCAAATGGCAAACGTTGCAGGTAAACATTCCGCGAATTTTCTTCCTGGCCGGTAACCTGGTTCTTTACAAGGTCCATAGGCGCCGCCTTGGTTTTATATACTGCCGTAACAGTGAGGTCGGCCTTGGTAGGTTCGCCGTTCCAAACGATCTTACTACCTTCCTGTATCTCAAATTTGCGCCGTAATAAATTATAGCTAAGCTCATAGGCGCCACTGGTTATTTCGTAAGAACCAGACAGTGTGGTTTTACCACTGGGGTCAATACCACCGGTAAGCAAACCTTCGCCCTGCATACGAATAAAGTCGCCATTACCTTCATCTACTACCATACTAAAGATAGCCTCTTTCTTTATTTCTACGTTGGCCGAAATATCGAGCCCGGTAATACCCGATTTGTTCAGTGAATCGAACCCAAGCTGCATATTCCTGAATAAGGTATCGTTCTCCGGCGCATCCATATCAACAAACTGTACAATGCCTTCGCGTTTTACAACCGAGGGATCGGTTTGTGGCAGCACCACGGTAACATTTGTTTTATCGCCAATGGTTATATTTCCATCTACAACCGGGCTGGCGTTGGTACCCTTTATATGCATGTTGCTGCTAAAGATCAATTGTCCGTAGTAGAGCTTATTCTGGGCCTTTGTGCTGTTCATTGCCTGGAAGTCGGTAGCGCGCACCGTAAGATCGAATTTGTATTTAGAGAAATCGGTGGTATATACCATGCCATCTATGACAGCTTTATGTTTTGCCGAATCTTCAATGGTAAAACTATCGAAGCGGATGCCCTCGTTATTAACAGCTATTGTTTCATCTTCAATATTGAAGTAGCTGTTAAGCATACTTAAATTAAATTTCGTTTGCCTGAAGTTGAGTCCGCCATCAATATTGGGTTTGGCAAAGGAGCCCGACACATCGGCTTTACCGGTAATGCTGCCGCTGGCATCTTTAATGGCGCCCATAGTGGCGCCTTCAATAGAGGCCAGATTCAGTGTATCGAGCGCCACAGTAAATTTGAAATCGTTGCCATTCACCGGCTTCATATAAAAATCGCCCTTAACGGTAGCGTGGTTGCCGCGGCCGGTTAATTCAATATTGGCATTTATTATATCGGGGGTAGTGTTCTTTGCTTTTACAATTACATTACCAACAGTATCACCTTTGAAATTAAGATTAGCCACTGTTACATCGCCTGCAAATAAAGGTGTCGTTGTAAGGTTATATAACAACACCTGCCCATCGAGTGTTCCATCAACTCCCAGCGAATCGGAAGTAACAAAGGCCGCCAGTGTTGAAATTTGAAAACTGGTAAAGCTGGCTTCGGCAGGTGCATTGAGCATATTACCGCGACTCTTTAAACTGAACTGTTGAAAATTGTGGTTTAGCATAAAATTGGTTACCCGCAAATCGTTATTGGCCAAATGAATAACATTATCGGGCGCTACCGTCCACACATCGTAATTCAGCAACAGGCTGTCGTTTTTTAAACTGATATCATATACCCCATTTTTCGGTTGCTGTAATACACCGGGAATGCTGTATTGAATACGTCCGCCCTGATCGTGCATGCGGGTAAGAAAATCAACTTTATTATTGGCCACATTGGCTTTTAACAACGCATTGTACACCGTGTTACCGCCAAACTGAATGGTGCCCACAGTGGTGGTTGCGTTCAATACACTATCGCGGCCCGCCGCCTGTAGCTTCATATCGTTGATGCTGAGGCCATCGGCTACCAGTATGGGCATTTGCGCATTGGCCTGCCAGCCGCTATCACTTGCAAAATGAGCATTTACTTGCAGGGTTTGAAATTGCTTTAGCGTTGGTACCGCTGCTTTTAATGCGGCATTATCTACTACGTACACCGATACCCTGAAATTATAAGGTTCGGTTTTAGGTGTTCTTTTGGTCACCGTTGGTTGTTGTGTGGCAGGCATTATGGAGAAATAAGGTTGAATGGCCTGCAAAAAAATATCGCCGAGTTGTGTTAGCTTATATTTGCCGGCGAGACTGGCCTTTGCAATATCGCTTTCAATAGTAATACGGTTGCTATCGGCAGAGCTGCTGGCATCGATGCTCAACGTATCAACCTGCAATCGCTCGTTACCGGTTACCAACAGGGAATGAATGATATCCACATTGCCTTGTAAACTATCGGGATTTATACTTGCCAGATCGGCTTTTATTTTTCCTCTGTAAACAAGTTCCTGCGTTGTTAAATGTAACGGTTTGGTCTTTATGCTATCTACTTCCACATCGGCCACCAATGCCGGATCGCTGAGCGCCAGGTTTAATGAAATATTCCCTGCCAGCCTTATGTTGTCATCGGCAATGCTCACATTGGCTTTTGCCTGCTGATCTTTAATAGCAGCATCGAGGTTTATATTCTGATAATTATACTTCTGAAATACTACCGAGGCAACCGTCCCTTTCAGAGTTGCATCGGCCGTTTGCTGCGTTAATCCTTTACCCTGTACCTGCATATTGGCCGACACGGTTTGCAGACCTGGATTTTTAAGTATTGCACCGGCCTGAACTCCCTGCGCCTTCACCTGCATATTATATGCAGCCTTCTTTACATCCTGGTAATTGGCCATGGTGCCATTGAGCGCAATATTACCCGATGTACTTTTCACCTGTACATTTGCGCGCATTTGGTTTCCATTTCCTTTAACCGTGCCTGATAGTTGCACGGTGGCTGGTATTTCAATTTGCTTTTGTATTGACGCAGGCAGAAAACGCGCAGCATCGGCCCGGGTGGTTCGGATCTCGTTGATGCGCACATCGCCATATAATTTATCTATAGATGGCAGGCCAACAACGGTTCCAGCCACATCGATCTTTGTATTCTTCCAACCCTGTATCTGCAGCACGTTTGCAGTAAGATTATTTACCCTGCCCTTTACATTCGCATTGATGCGAAACACGGTTGAAGGATCGCTGAATATGGGTTGACTTCTTAGCGCCGGAACAAAGAACAAAATATCTTTATTTGATACATAGCAGTCCGGCAGTACAGCCTGCACCTGCAAACTGCCAATATCTTTTTGTACAGCTTCCAGTGAAGGGTAATTGAGGTGAATGGTATGTTTAATACGGGTGCCCGGGGTTTGAACCAATAGCTTATCGGCATACATCTTTTTATCGGTATATACCACATCGCCCTGCAGCCGTTGCAGGGTTAAACCACTTTGCTCTTTAAACCCTACCTGTTGTATAGAGGCGGTTATTGAATCCTTGTCCATTACAAAACTGCGGGCCTGTAAAGTAAGATCGGTTGCATTCAGATGCGCGTAATCAAGTTCTTTTTTCTTCCGGGGCTGGGCTTCATCATCGTATTGCAAAGATGTTTTTCGAATGTTCACATCGCGTAAATTCACCAGCCAGCTTTGGGCCACTACATCTTTGGCTTCTGTTACTGCCTTTTCAGCCACCAGTTTGGCCCCTTCTGTTTTTCCCATCAGCACTTTAGCTTCGGCGCCTGCCAAACGCAGGTGGTCGAGAATAACGCGGCGGCCATTGAGGTCGGCGGTATTTACACGCGTGGTAAGGTCGTTAAACTTTGCAGTGGTATACAAAGCCGATACATTGTTGCGATATTCAACGTCGATGTTCTTTAATCGTATATGTCGCAAACTAATGGCCGGCATGGGCGCTGCGGCGCTATCATTGTTCACCACATCTTCTACCGTAACCAATGGTTTATATTGGTACATACGGGCAGTAAGCCCGTCGAGCACCACAAAAGGCACATTGTATTCCTGTTTTACGGGATCGAACTTCTTTATATTACTGGTAAAATGATGTAATTGTATGGCCCAGTCGTTTCCTGAAATAGTGTCTTTATAAAGGAACCTGATATTATCGAGATACAGGTTATCGATACTCATTTTCATTGCTGCTGCAGTATCGGTGGCATTTTTGGGTTTTGTTTGTTCGGTTACAAATGCATCTACAATAAATTGAAAATTAAAAACCGTATCGGGCAGTTGCCGTTTAATTTTAGCGGTGAGGTCCTGCAGACGCAGATCGCCGATCTCTACTTCGCTTTTTATTAGTTTGAACAAACTGATATCTGCTTTTATACGGCCTCCATATAAAAGGGTGTCCTTTGTTTTATCTTCTACGTAAATTCTTTCAAGCACAACTGAGGAGGGAAAGCCAATGCGCAACCGGCCAATTTCAAAACGGGTACCCAGTTTGTTTTGCAACCAGGCCTGCACTTTCTTACGCGCAAAATTTTGCACCGGCGGCGTTTGTACAAGCACTACTACGAGTAGTAGCAAGGCTACAATGCCCAGGAAAATTTTAAACGTTATTTTAAGCGCTTTCTTCACATAAGTAGCTTTAGAGTACTGTATTTACCTACGCAAAAATGAATACCAGTTATTCATTCAGGAATTCCGCTTCCTACAATAAATAATTAAAATACCTATGCCATTGCAATTGGCAGATGCGATCTGTCGCGCGTTATAACGGTGGGTCAGGTGGTGTAGAAAAATGTCTACGTTAAATATAAGCAATCGCCTATGAAATATGCGACTCCCCTACTTCTTTTGCTTCATGTTTAACAATAAATACTGCAGTGCTTATGGGTTTAATGCCGGTACCGTGGCGTATAGAGTATATTTTCGTGAATTCGGCCCCAAAGTACAGGATGAGGGAAGAATAATACACCCACACTAATATCACTATTATGGAACCGGCAGCCCCATAGGTAAGCCCTACGTTAGATTTACCGATGTATAAACTTATCAGGAACTTACCCAGCATAAATAACAATGCGGTAAAGGATGCGCCAACAACGGCATCTCTCCACTTAATGGTTGCATCGGGCAGCACTTTGAAAATGATGGCGAACAAGGCCGTTATCACTGCAAAGATCAGGGCCCAGTTCAAAATGTAAAAAACAACGATGGTTACGCTTTTAAAATAATACTGCAGCTTTTCATTCAGCAGTTCCATAATTGCATTAATGATAAGCGAAACCAGTAAAATGAACCCGCAACTAATTACCAGCGAAAAAGAAATAAGCCGGTTGATGATGAACTTGAGCCAGCCCTTTTTTGGCTTGGCGCGTATTGACCAAATGTAATTGATAGAACCCTGTATTTCAGTGAACACACCGGTGGCGCCCAATATCAATAACACTACACCAATAATAGCGGCTACCACTGTTTGATTGCTGTGCTGCAGATTGGCAATGATGCTTTGCACCTGCAACGCAGCGGCCGGCCCTATGAGTAATTTTATTTGATCGTATAATTTTCCTTCAACTGCATCGCGGCCCAGAAAGATGCCTGCAAAGGATATAATAACAACAAGCATTGGCCCCAGGGCAAAAATGGTATAATACGATAATGAGGCGCTGAGTTTAATACAATTGTCATTGAGAAACTCCTCGACCGACTGTTTAAAGATTTTCCAGGTATTTGCCATTATCTTAAAGATGATCATATTGCATACCAGTAAAAAGAATGTTCCCGCTTCAATTAATGGGGGTATTAAGTGGTTCCCTGAGCAAAAACTTCTACATCAACTGCTGTATAATGTTGACTGTTTTCAACCATACGTGTTGCGCTTCTATGGCAATAGATTTTTATAAGTAAGGATATATTACGCAACCTAAAAAATTGTTCACCATGAGAAGTATATTGTATCTTATTGCAGTGATTCTGGTAATAGGCTGGATATTAGGTTTCTTCGTATACAGTGCAGGTGGTTTAATACATGTGTTAATTGTATTAGCTGTTATATCGTTAATTCTCGGTCTAATGCGCAGCACGTAGTTCAATCCTTAATATAGTAAGTCTAAAGAAGTAAGACCCAGGCTACAGCGTAATGCGTTGTAGCCTTTTTTAATGAGCACCCTATCAAAATCTAACCCGTATACAAACAAAAAGGCTGCAAGAAGATCTTACAGCCATTTAACAGGTATCTATAGTATAAATAAAATTAGTTGACCATCAGCTTTTCGTTTCGTGATTCAACATCTAAGATGAACTTGTAAACAAACGGATCGGCCAATGTACCACAGCCATCGATTAAAGTTCCTTTTACACCATCCGAAGTTTCAAGTACGTATAAAACTGCGCTGTCGTGGGGGTCGGAAAAACCTTCAAAGCGGAATGAGGTAACTACTTTCACATCATTGGGGCCATACAGCTTCCGGGTTGTGGATGATTCCAGTCCTTCACGGGTAGCTATAAAATCCTCCTTATATCCATCGTCCACCACCTTGCTCAAACACGACACCATACTTTGTATATATGGTGTGGACCTGTTTATATCTGCTTTCATACCCATTTCATTTAATCATAATTATAAAAATTTTTGCCAGCGTTTTACCGGGTTACTTTCACCAAAAAGTGTATTAAATTCCCCACACACCTGTTAAAATCCCGCATATAATCAACAATTTGAAGGTTTTGGGGACCTAAAACAAACAGGCCAGGAAAGCTAACTTACCCGGCCTGCGTTTTTGCTCTACAGTACTAAAGCCACTATTTTGAAGAATTTCTGATTTAAACTTACCGTGTTACTTCGTGTAAATCCCTATACTTTTTGATCATATCATGGGCGTTTCTCAAAGAGGCTTTTTGGCTTGTAATTAATTGACGCAGGTCAGTTGGCAAAGGAGCGTCTGAGGCCAGCGCCTCGTCATAAGCCTTTTGGGCTGCGTCTTCACCATATTCACAAGATGCCAGTAATGCATGGCGGTCTTTACCGGTGAACATATCTTTTACGTTCATCCATGCCCTGTATATTTTACCGCTTGTTGTGGTACCTGTTGCAGGTTCGCCACCCAAACGACCAACCTGAGCAGTAAGCTCAATGGCGTTTTGACGGCTTTCATCGGCCAGTCGTTCGAATATGGTCCTAAGATCAACGTCTACTTGTTTTGTATCTTCTGAGGCTCTTGTATAACCTGCAGTACGATCGTTATTAATTCTTATAAGATCGTTCAATACCTCAACTGTTTCCTTATTCTGTGCCATATAATCACATTTTTAAGTTTGCTAATAGTAAATTGTATTATACAACGTGATGCATCACACGTAAATAGCCACAAGCTAAAGTTGCCATTGAACATCACGTTAGCGTAATTACACAGTATTTATTTAAAAAATTATTCCCCCTTGTTTTACAGACATCTATGATGAGAAAGTAATTTGAATGGGAAACCGCTTCTACACTTTGTCACTATCGTTGTATATAAACAACAATATGTATAATGATACAAAAACATTGAATCGTTGGCATAGTAATTTGCAAACTATTTAAGGTATTACTATTCAGCAATAATTTAAAAGTATAGTTATGGCTAAATATTCAAAAAAAGCACAGAAAACAGTTAAGAGCGCCATGCACCGTAAAAAGAAGGGTACATTAACAAGTGGGCGCAGTGGCAAAAAGGTAACCAGCCGTAAACAGGCAATTGCTATAGGGTTATCAGAAGCACGCGAGAAAGGAGCAAAAGTGCCTAAAAAGAAAACAGCCAAAAAGAGAACAACAGCTAAGAAAAGAACAACGGCTAAGAAGAGGACTACGGCCAAAAAGAGAACGACAGCTAAGAAGAGAACTACAGCTAAAAAGAGAACGAGCAGGAAAAGAGCGAGGTCTTAGTTCTTAGTTCATAGATGCGAGTTGTTCAGTTATTCAGGTGTTCGGTTTTGTTTGGCTTCGCTGCGCTTGCCATTGACCCTGGCGCTGGCTAACGCCAATTTTTTCTCCGGGCTTCAGCGGACGAAGCAAAATATGAATTCACATATATGCAAGAAGCTTCGCATTGAAGCTTCTTTTCATTTCAACATATCAAAGATCATTTCATCAACATTGGTCTGCAGGTGTTACCAGGTTCGCTCCTCCCGATAATACTGATCGATGCACACCTTTGGTTGATATAACAAATGTAAGCTCCTTTTGTACCCATTTTTGAAAAATGGGACGGTGTCCTCGAAAACATGTGATGAGCTTCGGAAAACGGTGTGACGAGTTGCTGGCTAGTGGCTAGTGGTAAGTGGCTAGTGGGTTCCTGTTTCAAGGCTCGCTATCCTCCGAATTCGCC
Source organism: Niastella sp. OAS944 (assembly GCA_024809215.1). Taxonomy (GTDB): domain Bacteria; phylum Bacteroidota; class Bacteroidia; order Chitinophagales; family Chitinophagaceae; genus Niastella. The sequence goes on from JANUBW010000003.1 coordinate 34,359, forward strand.
GAATTTCCCACTCGCCTTTTCCACACTTTCTTTCAGTCTTCTTTTACACTCAGTTTAGACTTAGCCGGAACTTGTTCGCAAATTTGCGAACACGCTTCGCAAAATTGCGAACACGCCTGGGAGCAGTTTCGAAGAAGGCTACAAGAGGTCCCGAACAAAGCCTTGCAGTGTATTAACTTTCAATGAGATGCATCATGGCTATTTTTCAAAGCATGTGTCAACCATGTGTCAATCATGTGTGTTTCATTGGTAAAGCATACCTTTTGACACATGCTTCACACATGGTTCACACAAGGTTCACACAACCTATAGAGGTCTAAGTACCCACTTACGGATAATTGAAAAAGAGGGGGAATAATTCAATTACAAGTCTTTTGGACTGAAAAAAAAAGGGACTGTTTGTTCAATTGGAAGTTCTTCCAATTAAAAAGAAGGAATTGTTTTTTCAATTAGAAGGTCTTTCAATTGAAAAAGAAGAAGAGTTTTTTCAATTGCATGCACATCCAATTAAAAAGAATGTACAGTTTTTTCAATTGCGTGCACATCCAATTAAAAAGAATGTGCAGTTTTTTCAATCAAATGCTCATTAAATTAAAAAGAATGAGGATTTTTTTCAATTAGAAGTTCTTATAATTAAAAAGAATTTACATTCCTTTCAATTGAATAAGCATCCCTTTAATAGAAATGAATTGATTTTCAGGCATTTAAACATCGGCACGGCTGTATTTTATATAGAATTGTATTTGTGCCGGCCTGCATCAATTGTGTACAAACAATGCTTACCATCCTGCATTATTAACTAACCGGCCATTTATTCTAACTACGCATACAGCATAACGATACAGTTTTTAAAGAAGTAAATAAGCATTCAACCTGATCCGGAAAAGCGCCTTTGAGAAGTGCTGAAAATAAAAAAACCCGATGTAGAAACATCGGGAGTCCTTGGTTAAGGCCTGATTTGTAGCGTAAGTTTATAATGAGTTTTACAATTCGATCGTTGTTACCGGCCCTTCTTTCCACACCATTTCAGCACGCCGGCTATACATATATATTTATAAAAACTATGCCTAAAATTTTAAACGGGAACAAATTGCATCTGTAGAAAATAGTTCCCATTATAGCTTAGCTTTTGTGGAACGACTGTAGAATTTTCATCAATACCTGTTCGTCTGCATGTAATTCGGGCGTATCATCTGTACCCGATTCTTCATCTAACTGTATCAGGTATTTCTTTAAACTATTCTCTTCGTATAAAGCTATCAGTTGTGGATGAACGTAGTATTTTTTACACACAGTACGTGTATTCCCCAACTTTAGGCTCACTTCATCGAGCGCCGCCACAATATTCTTCTTACAATCGGTAGCAGTAACCGCTTCGCCCATAGCGCGTAACGACCTTAATAAATTCAGCGACCCTGCCCAGGTGCGAAAATCCTTTGAGGTAAAATCCATTCCTGTTGTATCTTTTATATAACTGTTAATCATGCCCGAATCAACAGGATGTTTGTTCCCTTCTTCATCATAATACTGAAAAAGTTCGCTGCCCGGTATTTCCCGACAGTTTTTTACAATACGTGCCAACCGTTTACTTTTCAACGTTATATCGTGGCTAACGCCTTTCTTTCCTTTGAACGAAAATCGAATGGTATCCCCGGCTATCACCACGTGTTTATCTTTCAGCGTGGTAATGCCATGTGAGCCATTCTGCTTTTCATATTCTCCACTTCCTACCCGTATATATGTACGTTCCATAAGGCTTACAACGGTAGCTATAACTTTTGAAGCGGTTAGGTTTCTTTGATTTAAATCAATTGCCAGTTGCTTGCGTAATGTGGGTAATGCTTTACCAAATTCGAGCAAACGGTGAAACTTTGTTTCATTACGTAAAACCGACCATAAGGGATGATAACGATATTGTTTACGCTTGCGCAGATCTAACCCGGTGGCCTGTATATGTCCATTTGGCAGCGAGCAGATCCATACCGACGTCCATGAGGGTGGAATGGCCAGGCTTCTGATGCGCTTTATATCTTCTTTCTTACGGAGTAGTTTACCCTCGAACATATACATATAGCCCCGCCCCTTTTTATATCGTGAAATGCCCGGCTGAGTATCTGATACATACTTAAGATCGGCCAGGGTGGCAGCTTTTGCATAGTCTCTGTAAATTTTTAAATGTTGCCGGTGCGTCACCTTCACTTTTACTACCCGCTCCATCATTTTCCGGTTTTAGTTCTTTTAAATTCATGCACATTTTCAGCCTCGCTTAATGAATGCGATGTGTTAACATCACCTTCCTTTGCAGCCAGATCGGAAAGTTTTATATAAAACTTCTTGATCTTCTCAAGCTCTTCATCTGTGAGGTCCTCAATATCAACCAGCCGGTTGCTTGCACGTTCATGACTGGCAATTAGTTCATTCAATTTCAAATGCATAGCCACCGTGTCTTTATTCTGTGACTGTTGAATAATGAAGACCATCAAAAAGGTAATAATGGTAGTGCCGGTATTGATGACGAGTTGCCAGGTATCGGAGAATCCAAATATGGGTCCTGTAATAGCCCAAACTATAACAACCGTTAAAGCGATTAAGAATGCGTAAGGTGAACCTGTGGCCTTGGTCACTTTATTCGACATTTTCTGAAACAGGGCCGAGAGCCTGCTTTTTTGTTTCTTCCTTTCCATAACCATGTCCTTTTAGAAAATGTAACCTGGAAGTATCGATCGTCAAGGACGGGACAAAAAAAAGTCAGGCCAGGAATGGCCCGACACCAGTAGACCTTAAAAAACCCCTAAATCTATAACCAGAACTAAAAATCTTATACCAGGGTAGCCGTTTTGGGGAATCTGTCGATTTTTTTAATGTTCTATTAATCCCGGTCCTCTTCGTCGTCCATTCCTTCGTGCCCTTCTTCCGTAGCGCCCTGCTCATTAACACTGCCTTCGGCAATGCTTGTAAGCAGCAGATCGGCTTCCTTTTCTTCATTTAATGTTTCAGCCAAAACTTCGGCTACATCGTGTAATCCAATTGTTTTTGCCAGCTGCACCAAACTACCATAAGTAGCTATTTCATAGTGCTCCATCTTTTGTGCAGCCATTATAAGAGCTACATCGCGAGTGGCAGTTTGTTCCTCAGTTTCTTCCACAATTTCGGTGGCTTCCTTAACCAGTCCTTCCATAGCCTGGCATTTTTTGGCCTTGGCAGTTTCACCCATCATTTTAAATACATCTTCAAGCCGGCGAACATGCTCTTCGGTTTCCGCCTGGTGATCGCCAAAAGCATCGGCCAATTCCTCACTTGTGGCGGCCTTTTGCAATTTGGGTAACTCTTTCGCCAAATGTTTCTCTGCCCAATAAATATCCTGTAACTCGTCTACAAAAAACTTTCTTAGTAACGACTGATTATCCATTTTACCTGAGGTGGCTTTACTACTCTTACTACTGCTTTTACTGCTGGTAGCTCCCTGATTTTTTGAGCTCCTCCCTGATCTTTCCATAACGCATTGTTTTGTTGTGATAAAAACGGATTGTACCAAAATGATGAAAATAGGGTGCCACGTATATATACTATATGCATTTGTTTGTGTAGAAAAATGTCTACGTGACCCCTGTAGCGCAACCGGTTTGGGCATCCCGTTTAAGTGGTATCTATTTTGAACTTTACTACTAAAACACACATATGAGAGCCGCTAGCAGTATACCTTTTTTACAGGAGAAGATACAGGGAATAGGCAGTGCATTGTTTTATAATTTAAGCGGAGGCGTGTTAAAATTCCCTACCACTATTGTTTCTATTCTTAAAGTAGATGAATTGGCCAACATCTGGTTCTTTATGAACCGGCCCGAGCAACAGATCAATGAATTTGACCGTGAATTTCCTGCCCACATGCAGTTCTATCGTAAAGGCAAAGGTTATTACCTGCAAATAGTAGGTAAGGCTTATGTAATAAACGATCCTGAAGAACTGAATGGCTTAATTGGATTATCGGAGGAAATAAAAGCAAAAGCGTTTCACGAAATGGTACTGGTAAAAGTGAAGATAGGCAGCGCACAGTACTATCCGTTTCAACCAAAGTTTGCCTATAAAAGCAACCTGATGGGACTTTTAAACAGATTCTACAATTGGTTATTTAAAGAACCTGCAAGACAGGAGCCTTATATTTTACGGCCGTTGGCAAATTTGGGCTTCTGATGGTTAATGGTGAATGGTCAATGGTGAATAGCTCACGAAACTTCAGGCTTCAATACTCCTTCTGTTCCTTCCAATATTCTACACAAGCAAAGCCGGTTAACAGTTACCGGATACAATCCAATACATACTAGAGCAAATGTGATAATGTGGGGTTGACAAATTTCGGGACCCATTATTGATAGCCAAGGCTGTTAACGTTTCTGGTTCGCAGCCTTAGCTATATTCACTTAAAAAGAACCCTATAAAGCCAGGCTTTACAGGGTTTATGTTGGACGCCGACTTAGGGGACGAGGTTGAATAATGTGCTGATGTGATAATGAGATAATGTGATAATGTGATAATGTGATAATGGCCTCGCGAACGTTGAACATCGCGACTAAAATCCAAAGGTTGCTACTTCAGGTTCACAGTTCAGAGTTCATAGTTCACTGTTCATTGAGCCATTGCCGACAAGCGAGCCTCGAAATTGGGCGTTTGCCGTTTCACATCTTACGTTTTACGACTTGTTCGCGCAGGCGAATTGCCGACTTACGAACTTAATAATTCAAGTTGTTTCTTTTTAATACTTCCAGGCGAAAAACCATGGTGCTTTTTGAAGATCTCAATAAAGTGGCTCACCTTTTCGTAGCCCATCAGTTCTGCAATTTCATTTACCGTATGCGGCCGTTGCATCATTAATGTTCTGGCCAGCTCCATTTTACGGTTCAGGTAATATTCATAAATGCTTTTACCATAAATGATCTTAAAATACCGCTTCAACGTAGATTCGCTTAAGGCCAGCGTTTTGGCAATGGCGCTTAACCGGGGCGGCGATTTTTGAAGATTGGCAATCAGAATAGCTTCCGCCTCTTTTACTTTATCATAATACAGATCAATGTGGTTGTGTGTTTTATCATTACTTTCTTTTGAAGCAGCAGTCAGAAATTCTTTTATCAGCGCCTCTGCAACGGGCAGCATGGCCGAAGGGTCTGCCTTCCTGTCCTCAATACAATCTATAAGTTTGCCAGCCAGCGCATTGGCTTTCGCCTGGCAAGCCTCTATGAGCACCGGCAAAACATTTTCATCCATAATACCATCATTAAAATATCGGGCAACATGTATATAACCCGGCTGTTGCTTAAGCCAGTAAGCCGAAATGGTAAAATCAATAAACCGAATGGGTAACTGCGGATGTAATTGCAGCACCCCGTTTACCGATTCGGGGGCCAGCGCAAACCGCCGCTCGCGCACTTTATGGTATTGCTGATGCTCGTTTATACTTTTCAGGTCAACCGACTCAGGTGTTTGTATGTATAATAACCCAAACCCATTATCGGCAATGTACATGGGCATGGCCTCTTTTATTATTTCTAACGGTTTAACCAGGAAAAGGTCCCACACCCGCATATATAATCCTGCATCGAGATGATACCTTTTTATTTGACCACGGCCAAGTTCCCCGGAAAACTTGATCATCGTATTACTTTCTTCCAGCTCACCACCGGTTTCATACGCTAAGTCTTTAAATGCATCATCCCGGTCAATTTTACTTATACGAATTGAATAGCTCTTCATGCGTTTTAGGTTTAGATGTAAACAAGGCTTTAATTACATGCTCGCTTTTCAAATCAGGAATACAACCAATTACCATTATATATAAACACCCATACACGATAGATGAACCCTGTAAAAAAAAGCAATTTGGGCTGTTGAGCATAAACCTACAAATTTTATAAGCATTTTCTACTACCAGCCAGTGGCATATAAAAGTGAATTGATCTAAGTCAATGAAATTCGGCATATAACATGTAAGAATAAGTGTTTACTGACCTAATTCGGGTATTCTTTGAATTGTAAGGGGTACTAAGAACCCATTAGCCGTACTTCCCCTACATTAGGGAATTCGCCACCATGCGTAGACCCTGTAGTAAATTGGTTCAATACCGGTTTATGTGTAAGCACACCGCTGCCGGTTACTTTAACCGAGTTCAAAGGACAAGAGAAAAACATGACCATCAATCTCACCTGGAAGGTAGCCGATGAAAAGGACGTGAACCGGTACGAAGTACAAAGAAGCCGCGATGGTGTAACCTTTGAAACCATCGGCATTGTGTTCGCCTGGGAAGAAGCAGTGCATGCAGACTACGCCTTTAACGACAAAAACACCAACCCCGGCATCAACTACTACAGGCTGAAAATGACAGACAACGATGGCGTGTTTAAATACTCAAACATACTTAATAGCGGTTGCCCCAAACCCTACGGTAAACATGATCAATATTCAGCTAACGGGTTTAACCGAAGCCTCATATAGATTGGAACTGCGCAGTGTAACCGGACAGAAATTTATTGAGCGAACATTTAATGCTACCGGATACAGACACAATGAAAAACTTATGCGGACTGCCTCAATGACACCGGGCATTTATTTCTTAACAATATTTGGAAAGAATAATCATAAAATCACTTCAAACAGGGTCATAGTCCTCTAGGTCAAAACATGCGAATGTTAGCCCTGGCGATTTCGCCGGGGCTTTTTATTTGCTTGTTATCGGGTTCAATACGTAACTTACCTGTAATAATTATTTGCATGCGTGTTATCAGCAATCAACAAACGAACACACTTCTGACGGTTTGGCAACCATCCAAAACCTGCGAATTAAATTTATGGTGTTACCCTAACCATAACAGTTTTTGGTACGTTTCATGCAAGAAGGATTTTGATTCACTAGTAGCGGAAAATTTTTCTCACTTTAAAAAATCCTTGGAGCAAATGAAATGTAAAGGCCTGAACCGCCGGACATTCCTACGGAATGTTGGGCTGGCTACGGTAGCGCATGTGGTGGGATGTACTAAAGTTATACCTGAGCTTGCAGCGCTTACCTCAAGTAGCATTAACGCAAATACCGAAAGCAATATTGGCAGGAACAAATTACCTAAATGGAAAGGGTTTAACATTCCCGATTATTTTCAACCCGATCCCTGGTATGCAGGAACACCTACTGCCGAGGAGTATTTTAGATGGGTTGCAGACTGGGGATTTGACTTTATACGAATGCCTGTAGCTTACCCCACTTACCTCAACATTACCCCCAAACAGAAGTACATTACTGCCGACGATGTATACAAGATTGATGAAAACAAGGTTAGTCAGATTGAAAAGACCATTTACCTGGCGCAAAAGTACAACCTGCATGTGAGCCTGAACCTGCACCGCGCACCCGGCTATTGCGTAAGTAATGGTTATAACGAACCATATAATTTATGGAAAGAAAAGAATGCGCAGGATGCCTTCTGTTACCACTGGGCATTTTGGGCAAAACGGTTTAAGAATGTATCAACCAGTAAGATCAGTTTCGATCTGGTGAATGAGCCCTGCTATCGCGAAAATGTAAACGACACTATGTCGAAGACAACGGCCGTTCCCGGCGCAACCTATCATACAGTAGCAAAAGCGGCTACCGATGTAATTCGCAAAGTGAACCCTAAATTTTATGTTATTGCCGAAGGCAACCTTGGTAATGCTGCACCTGAGCTGGCCGACCTGAACATTGGACAAAGCTGCCGTGGTTATTATCCATACGAGATCTCGCATTACAAAGCGCCCTGGGTATATCCTGACCCTGCTTACCAGCCAACGCCTTTGTGGCCCGGTAATATTGGCGGCAAGTATTATAGCCGGGCAGTGATGGAAGAGTATTATAAACCCTGGATAGACCTGGTGAAGAAAGGCGTTGGTGTGCATTGTGGCGAATGTGGTTGCTGGAAACAAACACCTCACGATGTTTTTCTGGCCTGGTTTGGCGATGTGCTTGATATTCTTACCACCAACGGAATTGGTTTTGCGCTGTGGGAATTGAAAGGCGATTTTGGAATTCTTAATTCAAACCGGTCAGATGTTCAATATGAAGACTGGTATGGTCATAAGCTTGATAGGAAGCTATTGAAGTTATTACAAAGCAAATAGGTTTTAGGAAGGTGTGTCGTATAATGCACCTTTTTTCGTGAAACGGCAAACGTGAAACGGCAAACGCCCAATTTCGAGGCTCGTTTTTGTCGGCAACAGTCTGAATTTCAGGCAGCACAAGGCAGGAAGCGAATCTGGGAATTAGCGAGCCCTTTCACGTTTCACGTCTCACGTTTCTCGACTCACCACTCACCACTCACCACTCACCATTCACCACTCACCACCCACCACTCATAACACATACTTTACCGATTGTGAAACAAAACTTACCGCTCGTGTCGGTTTTTGTAAACGAATCGTTAATGCACCTATACCTTTGAGTTGTCTAATCAAACAGGAGATAACGCTCCACTGCAAATGAATAAGATAATAGAACTCCGTTTCTTCATCTACCGGCAAAGAGTTAAGCCACCAGCAATCATCCACATTTAAGATCGGCGAAAAATACTTCCTGGTATGCCATGCCCAGGCACTTACACCTATGCGGCACTGCTGCGTACTGTTATTTCCATGCTCAATACCTCAACAATGAAAATTAAATGTTGGATCGGTCCACTCCTGGCTGTAATAATCTTATTTACACTGCGACAGACGATGTATGAACTCCGAAATGAACAACAACAGTCAGTTATACCCGCAGCAAAGATCAACAAGTTAAAGTTAAGTCCTCCTGTGGCCGCCACCCTTATAATCAGGGACACACTGCCCTTCTGAAAATACTTCAGTTAAGCAAACAAGGCAGCAAAAGCAACTGGCATAACAGCATCAACTGTTATTGGTGACCGTGCTATGCCCGGTCACAAGCTCTCCCCAACAGATGGGGAGGGAGTGATAGCCTATTGACAACTTATAAATATCATACAACTATGGTCAACTTAGGAAAGAAAATATTGTCGGCCTTCGTGGAAGTAAGCGACGACAAAAAACCGGTGGAGGAAAAACCAATTACTGCGCCCCCGGCCACCTTCTATACAAACATAGCTGCTAACAACAGTTATACATCAGCGCCAAATGGTAAATTCAAAGCACACTTTGAAAAGCTATTGAAAGAAGCCAACATTACGGGACCAGGCTATTACGAGTACAGTAAAATGATAGACGCCATGCAGGCAATTGCCGATGAACAGGTACGCCACATCACTGCTTTTGCAGGATTGAGTGTTCAGGGCCTCGACAAACAAAAACTATTGACCAGCGCTTTGCAATACCTGCAGGTGCTGGATGACGATGCCGCCAGCTTCCACAACACCGTAGATGCCGCCATACAGGAAAAAGTGCACGAGAAGAAACGGCTGATGGATGAAAAAGAAAAACGCATTCAACAGCTCATGCAGGAAATAAGCACGATGCAAACCGATATACTGAACCTGCAGCATGAAATAAAAGAGAATGAAACCAAGATCGAAGCCAATACGGGCGGGTATAAATATGAGAGCGAGGCTGCAAAAGACCGTATTAGCCGGGATATGGAAAAAATAAAAAGTTATATACAATAAAACAACGCAACATGATGAACCTCGTCCATAAAACAAAAACACCCGGCTGGTTCTCTGAACCCAAGAACCTTGCCACCGCTATAATAGGTTTTTCATTATTCGCGGGGGTAACGTACGGGTTCGTTACGTATGTATTACCCTGGCTTGTAACAGTAACCTGGAACCTGGTGAACCTGGTTATAGGTGGTGTGGTCCTTGGCTTTTTGCTGATGATCGTTACCAACAAAAAATTCTGGCGGGCACTGAAATACTTCTCGGCTTTTATTGCCAACTATACTATTGGCATTGCCATAGAATTGAACCCCTTCAATATTCTGCAGGCAAAAATTGAGCAGGGTTATAAAGACAGGAACACTTTATACAAGCAGGGCGCTAAATTAAAAGGCAAACAAAGTGAGCTGGTTGATAAACTGGCCGACAAAGAAAAAGAGCTGCAGTTGAACATACAAAAAGTAAAGATCGTGCAAGCCGAACAGGGAAAGAACAGTCGCCAGGTTGACCTGTATGCAAACAATGTATTGCGTTGCCGCGAATACATCGACAATGTAACACCCATAGTTAGTGACCTGAACAAGCTGATAAAATTTGCCGACGCAGCCTATGAAGAGAGCGGCATCATGCTCGAAGATGCAAAGCTCGACCTGGATGCAAAGAAAGACCTGTACTATTCAGTAACAACCGGTTTATCGGCCGTAACAAGCGCCATGAAGGCCTTCAAGGGTGACGATGAACTGAATCAGGATGCCGAAAAAGCCCTGGCCATATTGAAAGTACAGATCGGTGAAAAGATCGGCCATATTAGATCGGCCATAGACGTTACCTCGCGATTTATGGACGACAAGGTTCTTGAGAACAAAGCCAAATCGGCCCAGGCCATCGAACTCATCAACCAGTTCAATATTGATAACGACTTTAACTACACGCAGCATTCACTGGAAAAAAATATCGATAGCGGTAGGTTGAAGGGCATTTCAATGCCTGACAGATATCGTGGGTTGCTGGATTAATAGTGGACGAGTTAACGATGAGTTGAAAAGTTGATGAAGATGATAGAGTTGATAAAGGAAAAGCCCATTCACGTAATTGCCACCTATGAAGAACAAACAATAAACCACCAACAAACATAACTACACATAACAATGTCACTTAAATTAAAACCCGCCGGAAAAGTATTTATCATCACTGCAGTAGTAGCTGCAGGTATTATCGGCGTACGCTGGTATCAGAATCAGCCTAAAGATGTAAACGGATCAATTACCGTAGGTAAAGTGGCCCTGCCCGATGCGCCGGACGCTTCTTTACAAGGTAGTGCTGTTAAACTGCCCCTGCCTGGTGATGCGCCCGCGGTGAACGGCGGTACGCAAATCACCTGGGAACGCATGGCCTGGAACAGCCAGTTCGCTGGTATGTATGCCAACGGCGGCATTCAAACTACTAAAGGTTCTTTATTTGATAAAGCACACCTCGATGTAACATATGTTCGCCAGGACGACTGTAACAAACAAATGGCCGACCTGGTAAAATTTGCCAGCGATTATAAAAGCAATCCCAACACCCCTGGTGTATTGATAACCTTCATGGGCGATGGCATGCCGGCCTTTATGACCTCGCTCGCCAAAGAGCTTGAACCTTTAGGCCCCGAATACCAACCTATTATTATACCGGTTACCCATGGTAAATCGTATGGCGAAGACCAGGTGATGGGCCCTTTGTCGTGGAAACAGGACCCAAAGAATGCAGTAGGCAAATGCGTTGCCGGTGTATTACGCGATGGCGACATCAATATTTTATTGAAATGGGCCGGCGACAACGGACTGCAGGTAAACCCCGATGAAACCACTTACGACGGTAATGCCATCAACCTCATTGCCGCTAACGACTTTCTCGATGCGCCTAACAAGTACATCACCGGTTATACCGAAAAAAGAAAGCTGGTGGTAAATGGAAGAACAACCGGTACCGATACAACCGTTGGTGTAGACGCTGTTGCCACCTGGACACCCGGTGACGTAAATGTCGCCACTAAAAAGGGCGGACTGGTAACCATTGCCAGCACCAAACAATATGCATCGCAAATGAGTAATCAAACCATTGCCATTAAACGATGGGCCAATGATCACCGTACCGATATCGAGAACATGATCATTGCCCTGGCAAACGCCGGCGACCAGGTACGTTCGTTTAACGACGCCAAACAATTTGCGGCCCAGGTGAGCGCTCAATTGTATCAGGAGCAGGATGCCGCTTACTGGCTGAAATACTTCAATGGCATTGAAGAAAAAGACATCCAGGGTATTAAAGTAACACTGGGTGGTTCTGCGGTGTTCAACCTGAACGATATGGCCAACACCTATGGCTTGGGTGAAGACAGGGTAGACCGTTACAAGGCGGTGTACAACACCTTTGGTAACCTGATGGTGAAAATGTACCCTTCCATAATGCCCGGCTTTTTACCGTATGAAAAAGCTATTGACAAATCGTTCCTGTTCAGCGTGATCTCGAACCACCCCGAACTGTTACAGGGCAAGGCTATTGAAACAAAGTATGCCGAACAGATCACCAGTGCCGTATCTAGCAAATCATATGCGATACAGTTTGAGACCGGTTCCACCACTATCTTACCAGCCTCCTACCGGATGCTCGATGAGATCTTTGAATCGGCCGTTGTAGCCGAAGGCTTGAAACTGGGCGTGTATGGCCATACTGATAATAAAGGTAGCAACAACGTAAACGTACCGCTTTCACAAAAGCGCGCCGAAAGCGTAAGAAGCTACCTGCTAAGAAAAGGCTTGAAAGAAAATCAGATCGAAGCCAAAGGTTATGGCGCTGAAAAACCCGTAGCCGATAACAACAATGAAGCCGGCCGTTGCAGGAACAGACGTGTTGAGATCGTACTGGGTGAGTAATACAAATAGCTATCGGTATCACAATAGCCGTGTTGTGGAGTTGCAGCCACAACGCAGCTTTCTTCAAAGACCAACGAACAACTAAATGAAAAAGATCTTTCAACCATTTGCAACCATCAACCGGCAAACCATTTTAACTATGGTGGCCATGCAGGTGGTGATAACATTAATGCTATGGCATACGCTGTGCACCGGACTAATACCCAAACCCACAAAGGTAGCCGCCGCCTTTGTTCAACTGCTGGGGAGCAAACTGCTTTTGGACAATATACTGGTAAGCCTGCTGCTTACCTTAAAGGCTATGCTGTACTCGATAATAATCACCCTGTTGTTTGCTTATTTATCAGTACTGCCTTTTTTTAAAAGCGTGGCGCAATTCATTGTGAAATGCCGTTACCTTACCCTTACCGGTTTGATATTCATTTTCACGCTGCTAACCAACGACGGCAGTGGGTTAAAGTTATCGTTATTGGTGTTTGGCATTGTGCCCTTCTTTGTAACCTCGTTCCTGGCGGTAATTGTACAAATTGATCAACAGGAATATGAGTTATGCAAAACATTGGGTTATAATAACTGGCAAACATTATACGAAGTGATCATCATAGGCAAGGCCGACCAGGTGTTTGAGATCCTACGGCAGAACTTTGCCATCAGCTGGTTAATGATCACCATGGTAGAGGGCCTTAGCATGAGCGAAGGCGGTATTGGCACCTTACTGATAAAATACAACAAGTACAACGATCTTACTAATGTACTGGCACTGCAGCTGGTGATCTTTATTATTGGTTTATTGTTCGATTATTTACTGGGCGCCGTGCGCCAATGGTTGTTTCCCTATAGCAGATTAAAAAAAGCGAAAGCATTATGACAGAACATGTAAAAGCAGAAGTGGTGCTGCAGGCAACAAACCTTCAGCTTACCTACGACAGGCCCATTCTGCGCGATATAAATTTTTGTATCAGGAATATTGTGCGCCCCGGTTTATCGCAGGGACAGGTGGTTAGCCTTGTGGGCCGAAGCGGTATTGGCAAAACGCAGTTGATCAAAATAGTATCGGGTTTGCAACAACCTACTGCCGGCCGCGTAACCATCTACAACAACAAACCGGTAAAGGCCGGCGATATGGGTGTTATATTCCAAAACTATTACCTGTTTGAGTGGCGCACCGTGTATCAATCATTGATGCTGGCCGCTAAAAAGAACAGCAAATTGTTTGCAATGGAAAAACAGATCATTGAACAATATGCCGAACAGTTTCAGTTAACGGGCCACCTGAACTTATACCCGCAGCAGTTATCGGGTGGTCAGCGCCAGCGGGTAAGCATTATACAGCAGCTGTTAAAAGGCTCCGACTTTATTTTGCTCGATGAACCATTCAGCGGCCTCGATGTATGTATGCTTGATAAAGCCGTAGCGTTGTTACAGCAGGTTTCGTTATCAGATGAGTTGAAAACGCTTATCATTGTTTCGCACGATATTGAAACAAGCGTAGCCATTTCCGACACGGTATATATACTGGGTGCCGAACCCGGTAAAGCAGGCGCTACCATTAAGAAGGAAATAGATCTTATTGAAAGGGACCTGGCGTGGGTGAAGGATATCAGGCGGGAGAAAAGATTTTTAGAGACCATTGAGGAAATCAAGAGAGAGTTGTAATACAAAATAGGCGTGCCACACGTTGGAACCGTGACACGCCTTTATAGCTTGACGAGTTAACGAGTTGACGAGTTAACGAGGAATACAACTTAACAACTGAACAACTCAATAAACTGAATAACTTTTATATCCCAAACCGCCAACCGGCCTTAAACCCAACCCATGAAGCGAAACCGCCGTTGCGAACGAAACCATCAAAGGCTACGCCCATTTCAAATGGGCCAAGCTTTACTCCACCGCCCACATCGGCAGAAAAACGAGAGGAAGTAGAACTGGTTGTCTTATCTTTTATTTGACCAATACCCGCATCTGTATGAACGAACAATAAATTAGTTGGTAAAAAATATTTGCGCACCCCTACTTTCATGGGAACATAGGTAATGTTACCCAGGTCCTTCGATGGAGAATTAAACACCATATAGCCAACCGTACCGGTAAGGAAAGTTTTCTTGCCAACCTTAACGCCGGCCCCGCCCTCGGCCCCTGCACCATAGTTATAATCGGCTTTAAAACTATTCTGCACCGGGCTGGCATACTGGCCATGCGCAAATGCAAAGAATATTTTCTGCGCCTGCACACCACTGCACAAGCCGGCAATGATCAATATTGCCATTACCATTAAAGAGCGAATACCATATTTCATATTGGCTGGTTGTATTATAACAGCGTTGAAAAATTTATGCCATTCTAAACAAGCTCCATGGCTGTTTATTCACATATATCTGCATTGTAATACAAGATAGCTTTTGCCTAAAGGCCTCACCAACAATTAACGTTTCTATAGGATATGAATACGCTCCCGAAAATGAAATTGGAGAAATATAGCCGAATTTTAAGATTCTGTTAGAATATCAATCTTCCCGAAAGTTTAACATGCTGATAAAGATAGGCACTCTGTAATAAAACCAGCAAGGGCAAAGGGATTAAAGTAGTTATTTCTCTGTGAACTTTAAATCCAACACAATGAACTTCAACAAAGTGAACAACCTGGCGGGCTTTGCGGTATGCGCTATTGCCTGTACCGTTTACCTGCTTACCATGGAACGCACCGTTAGTTTATGGGATTGCGGTGAATTTATTTCTACAGCTTACACAATGGGTATTCCCCACCCGCCCGGCGCGCCCCTGTTTATCCTGATAGCCCGGTTTTTTATTATTCTGTTTGGGAACAACCCGGCCACCGTGGCCATTGCCGTAAACAGTATGAGCGCCATTGTAAGTGCGTTAACCATATTGTTCCTGTTTTGGACCATAACCCATTTTGCCCGCAAGCTTATTCAAAAGAACGATGAACCGCTAAGCCGGCAATCTATTTTTCTTATCATCAGCGCGGGCACTGTAGGCGCCCTGGCTTACACCTTCTCCGATTCATTTTGGTTCAGCGCAGTTGAAGGCGAAGTGTATGCACTTTCTTCTTTCTTTACCGCCCTGGTATTTTGGGCCATACTGAAATGGGAACAACAAAGCCACAAACCCGGGGCCGACAAATGGCTAATATTCATCTTCTACATGATGGGCCTTTCAATAGGCGTTCACCTGTTGAACCTGCTTACCATACCAGCCATTATAATGGTTTATTATTTCAAACGATTCAAAGTAACAAGGCTCAATACGGTCTTTGCTTTTCTTATCGGTTGCGCCATCACCGGTTTTATTCAAAAATTCATTATTCAATACACTATAAAAGGCGCCGGCGCATTCGATATTTACTTTGTAAACGAATTGGGTATGCCCTTTTTTGTTGGCTTTACCTTCTTCTTTATTCTTATTGCAGCCGGTATTGCTTACGGCATCAGGCTTGCCAATAAAAGAAAACTGCATTATGCAAAACTGGGTTTATGGAGCAGCGCCTTTATGTTACTGGGCTATTCAACGTACCTAACCACCATGATACGTTCAAATGCCAACCCCGGTGTTGATATGTACAATATTGATAACCCCATTAACCTTGAAGGTTATTTAAGCCGTGAGAAGTATGGCGACTGGCCAATTGCATACGGTCCTGATTTTACCGACAAAGCACCTTTTGTAAAAACCGGCGATCAATATGTAAGGGGAAAAGACAAATACGAAATAAGCGGCTCACGTTATAAACAGGATTGGGGCAATACACCTTCCTCGCATTTATTCCCGCGCATGTACGACGAAAGTAACGATCGCGGGCAGGTTGATTGTTATCGCCAGTTTGCAGGGCTTGGCCCCGACGATTCGCCAACCATGGGCGATAACCTGAAATACTTTATGAAGTACCAGGCCGGCTGGATGTACATGCGTTACTTTATGTGGAACTTTGCCGGCCGGCAAAACGATTTGCAGGGATTTGGCAACCCACGCGATAGTAATTTCATCAGCGGCATTTCATTTATTGATAATGCCATGTACGGCAACCAGCAAAAATTGCCCGATAGCGCCCATGTAGCAAACAAAGCATTCAACCGCTTATATATGCTGCCCTTGTTATTGGGTGTTGCCGGACTACTATTCCAGTTAAAACGCAACCGCCGCGACTTGCTGGTAAATGGCTTATTGTTCTTTTGTACCGGGCTGGCCATTGTATTCTATTTGAACCAGGCCGGTTATCAGCCACGCGAACGCGACTATGCCTTTGTGGGCTCCTTCTATGCGTTCGCTATCTGGATAGGCCTTGGTGTATTATGGACCAAACAAGTGTTTGAGAAAATAACCAAAGCTTCGGTGGCTACCTATGCAGCAAGTGCATTATGTTTATTGGCGGTACCGGTATTAATGGCGCAGCAGGAATGGGACGATCATGACCGCAGCCAAAAAACACTGGCGCTTGACCTTGCTAAGAATTACCTGGAAAGTTGTCCGCCCAATGCTATTTTATTTACCGCCGAAGACAATGACTCTTACGGTTTATGGTATGCCCAGGAAGTAGAAGGCATTCGAAAAGATGTGCGCGTAGTAGTGAGCACGCTGTTAGGTACCGACTGGAGTATTGATCAGTTGCGATATAAAGTAAATGACAGCGATCCGTTCAATGTAGTATTCACGCCTGAACAGGTGGCAGGCGACCGCCTTAATGTTGTTTATTATAATAAAATGCCGGGTTTTGAAGCCGATAAATACTACGACCTGCACGATATACTTAAGAATGTAATTGCCAGCGACGACCCACGCTATACCACCACCTCAGAAGATGGCGATGTATATCATTTATACCCCACACAAAAATTCAGCGTACCTGTTGACAAAAAAGTGGTGACGGCCAATGGCACCGTCAATGCCAATGATAATGTTGTTGATTCAATACATATTGACCTAAGCGGTAAAAACTTCATCTTTAAGAACGACCTCGCCATACTGGCGGTTATTGCCGGCAACCAGTGGAAACGGCCTGTTTGTTTTACCAACAATAGCACGGCGCAGGACGTTGGGCTTGATAAATACACCCGCTTAAATGGGCTCACCTATCAATTGGTACCTGTTGAAAACACCAACAATGCCGGCATTAATACCGACCTGGCCTATAAGAATATTATGCAGAAGTTTGATTATGGCCATGCGAATAAAAAAGGGGTTTACTTTGATGAAGAGAACCGTCGCCGGATAAATACCATTAAACTCGCGCATGCACAGGTAGCACGCGGTCTTGCGCTTGCCGGCAGAAAAGAAGAGGCGCGTAAAGTTTTACATCGTTTTGACGACGAGGTTAGCCAGGCCAATATTCCATATGGCTTTACCAGCAACCGTGGTAATATGCATAATATTTTCTCGCTTCAATTCCTTGAATCCTGTTACCAGGCAGAGGACCTTACACTTGCCAATAAAGTAGCCGCTTCTATTAAAAAAGACCTGCAACAGCAAATGCGTTATTATCAAACCCTTGGCAATACCAGTTATACCCAGGAGCAGTTGGTGAACAATGCCTATATGCTTTTACAGGGTCAGGAAGGAGATCTATCGTACAGGCAAACCGCCTTTGCGCAGGATATACTTTCAAGTTATCAGTTATTGCAGCAACTGGCGAAATGGGAACAGGAGTTCGCGCCAAAGAAAGGATCATTATAAATAAAGGGTCCGCCAATAAACCGGCGGACCCTTACTATTCACAAACCTTCCAGAAAACATCGATTAATATCTGCTGAACCTGTAACGACCAATATAGCCGTTGGCATAGTTGGTACCTACAAATGAATTTATACCTACACTTACATTATCAAAGTACATATCAACGGCATCTTCGCCATAGTAATCAGAAACATGAATTGACAGATCGTAGTGCGAATTGGTAACATAAACACCATACTCATCATAGTAACCGGTGCTTATTTTAGTCATGCTCCAATTACCTTCAAGGGTAACTCCGTTCTCTACGTATTTAGCCCTACCGTTGTTATAGAAAGTAAACACACCATTTTCTACACCGGTGTTAACAGTGTACCAGCCGTATTTGTCTTTATGAGCGGCATCGGTAAGTACCCAGCTGCCGTTTATGTTGGGTTGAATATCTACATTAACTACTACTTTAGAACAGCTGGCAAAAGAAACAATGGCAATAAATAAAAAGGTTAAGCGTAAAATAGGTTTCATGACCGGTGTTTTTAAAGTGAATAAAGAGTGGTCGTATATATGATGGCGCACGGTGCAGTTAGTTTATTCATGGTTCACTTGAACCAGGTCATTTGTGAGATCGTTAACTTGGGGTTCATATTTCTTTAACAATCCACCCTTTTCTATTTAATTTGCATTGTTAAAATTTACAAATGCGCCACCAATACCTACTTATTGCTACCCTAAGCATCCTGCTAGCCGCCTGTGGAACCAAATACAAGAACCCGCATATTGAAATACAAACCAAGCTCGGCGATATTGAAGTGGAGTTATATCCCGACCAGGCGCCTAAAACCGTACATGCTTTTCTTTCTTATGTAAAAGCCGGTTATTACAATAAAAGTTCTTTCTATCGCGTGCTCAACGACGACAACCAGCCTTCCAATGCCTCTAAGGCCGAACTGATACAAGGTGGTATTTATAAATCGAACCCCAAAGTGCACGACACGCTTACCGGCATACCACACGAAACCACCGAGCAAACCCATTTGCAACATAAAAAAGGCACCATTTCATTGGCGCGCTTAGCTCCGGGCACCGCTACCAGTGAGTTCTTTATTTGTATTGCCGACCAGCCAGGCTTTGATTTTGGCGGTGAGAACAATGCCGACAAACAAGGCTATGCCGCTTTTGGCAAAGTGGTAAAAGGCATGGATATCGTATTCAAGATCTATAACCAGTCGGAAAATAACCAGTCATTCGACCCACCGGTACCTATTTACAATATCATTCAGTTATAACCGCACCTATGAACCTGCATAAAACGGGATTTACGATCATTGACAATGTATTTACTTCAGAAGAGGTGGCCGCTATTATTGACACCATCAATAGAATAGATACCAGCGGCCCCGCCTTTCGCAAAACCAGTGATCTGTTTGCCATCAGGCGGTTTTTAAAAGAAGTGCCTGCAATAAGTTCGCTCGTATTTAACAGCCGGTTACGGTCTGTAATAGATCAGCTGTTTGGCCCCGACTATTTCCTGGTAAAATCAATATACTTCGATAAACCCGAACAATCGAACTGGTTTGTGGCATATCACCAGGACCTTACTATTTCAGTAAACGAGAAAAAACAGGTGGCAGGCTTTGAACAGTGGACGGTTAAGAACGATCAGTTTGCGGTGCAGCCGCCGGTGGCGTTGCTGGAGAACATCTTCACCATCAGAATTCACCTCGATGATACCGACGAAAACAATGGCGCCCTGAAAATAGTGCCTGGTTCGCACCGTAAAGGCATTTACCGGCCCGAAACCATTGACTGGAACAAAGAACAGGAAGTGGTTTGCAAAGTGCAAAGCGGCGGTATTATGATCATGCAGCCTCTGCTGCTTCACGCCTCAAACAGGACCACGAACAATAATAAAAGAAGAGTGATACACCTTGAATTCAGCAACCAGTTGCTGCCAGGTGAGCTGCAATGGGCCGAATACCTTCCATTGAACAATTTTGCAGCAACTTCGTAAATGCTGTAAACCGAAAGTAATAAACGGGTTTTCCATAAAGAAAATAAATATTTAAGGAAAGCGGCGGCAAACACTTGCACCATTAAAATTTGCTTGCCACTTTTGTGCAGCACCGACATCAAGTATACCTTGCACATTTAACTGCCCGAATCTGTTTCCAATTTCCTTACGCACATTTGACTTACTGTTCAATTCCGATTTCTCAGAAGTAACCATTATTTCAGTACTGGTATGTTATTAGTATGCCCCGATAGGTAGATCCGAATTTATCATTCATTCATATATAAAATTCACCGTACCAAATGAAAATTTTCTATCTGCTTTTGGAACTGGCATGTATTGTCATTACCTGTGTTGTAAGCGCCCTTATGTATTTGAAAGGCGAGTATAATTTATCGAGCCTGCTTATTCTCACTTCCCTTATCTCACTCACTTTGTGGGTAAAACAAAACGGATTGCTTGAAGATAAAAAAGTGACTAACGATGCAAGCCCTCAAAAAGCGCTGTGAAGAAGTGAGCACTATAACCTTTACCATCTAATCAGTTTGTTCATCATCATTCATTACCGGCATATGCTTTAGCCCTGTACGTGTTGCAGCTACAGGTGCTAAAGCCGGTAATAATTTTCCCTCCTTTTTGTAATATTTCCCTGATAGTTTCGACTCACTTCCGTTAAGTATATTTTTCTTAACTTATATGCCTTTTCGGCAATCGGCAATCGTGAAAAGGCAAACGTGAAATTCCTATACTCATTATTCATGAGTATTTTCAGGCTTAATAAACCGGCCGGCAGTCGCATTTCCTGACTGCTCGCTGTATTGTGTTTTGCGTTCGGCGTTCAGCATAAATTTAATTAATATGAATACTACCATTCACATACAGGTTAACGGGAAAAAACACAGTGTGGAAGTTGACCCCTCTACACCGCTGTTATATGTATTGCGAAACCAATTAGCGCTGAACGGGCCCAAGTATGGTTGCGGTTTACAGCAATGCGGCGCCTGCATGGTATTGATCAATGGAAAAGCAGAACCAAGCTGTATGTTGCCGGTTGCGGCCGCAAAAGACAAAACCATTGTTACCCTCGAAGGCCTGATACAAAAAGATAATACCCTGCATCCCGTGCAGGAAGCCTTTGTACAGGAGCAGGCCGCACAATGCGGTTATTGCATGAACGGCATGGTGATATCTGCCGTTTCATTATTGAATGAGAACCCTCACCCCGATGATACCGCCATACGTAATGGCTTACAACGTGCCCTTTGCCGTTGCGGCACACAAAGCCGCATTATAAAAGCTGTTAAACGGGCCGCCACCAAAAACGCTAAGTAATGAACAGAAGAAATTTTCTAAAGAATACCGGCTGCCTGGCCATTGGGTTCAGCCTAAACACCTCATTCATAGATGTGCCCTCGCCTATGCTACAGGAACTGCCTGCAAGCATTAAACGACATCCTAATATCGATGCCTGGCTACAGGTGCTGGCAAACGGGCACGTTCGCATTTTTACAGGCAAACTTGAACTGGGGCAGGGCATTGGCACTGCCATTTCACAGGTAGCAGCCGAAGAGCTCGATCTCAGTATGGACCTAGTTGAAATAGTATTGGCCGATACGGCACGCACGCCCGATGAAGGTTACACCGTTGGCAGTGGCTCTATTGAACAAAGCGCTATGGCAGTAAGGTTTGCCGCCGCTGCGGCCAGACAAAAACTTCTGGAACTAGCAGCACAACAACTCGGCGTTCCTGTTGAACAATTGACCATGAATAATGGCACCATCAGCACCCGCAACGGCAATAGCTCCATTACTTTTAACCAGCTTTTAAAAGGCAAACAGATCACCGATAAGGTGCAGGCGCCGGTTGCATTAAAAGCCAGGGAAGATTATAAACTTGTTGGCAAGGCCATTCACCGCAGCGACATAAACCGTATGGCACGTGGTGAGCAGCATTATATACAGGACCTTCGCTTTCCAGGCATGGTGTATGCAAGCATCGTTCGTCCGCCGGCATATGAAGCCCGGCTACAACAACTCGATGAAAATGCTTTGCAAAAAAGCATTCCGGGTATCTTAAAAACAGTTGTGAACGGAAGTTTTGTTGGTGTAATAGCACAGGATGAATACCGGGCTATAAAAGCACAACGCTGGTTACAACAACACAGCAAATGGACGGCAGGCGCCAAATTACCCGTGGGCGCCAATATGATCTCTTATTTAAAATCGTTGCCCACACAAAATGAAAAGGTAGCCGAAAAAGGAAGTATTGCTAAAGACGATACCGCATGGATCAAAGCACAATATTACAAGCCCTATCACATGCATGGTTCCATAGGCCCATCCTGTGCATTGGCCCTTTATGAAAACAACCAGCTTCATGTATGGTCACATTCGCAGGGTATATTTCCTTTGCGCGAATCATTAGCCAAATTATTAAAGCTTTCAGAAGAACAAATACAGGTTACCGGTGTGCCCGGCTCTGGTTGTTATGGTCATAATGGCGCCGATGATGTGGCGGCAGATGTAGCATTACTGGCCATGGCTTATCCTGGTAAACATATAAAACTACAATGGACGCGCAGCGACGAACATGGCTGGGAGCCTTACGGCAGCGCCATGATTATGGAACCATCGGCATTACTCGATAGCGCAGGCAACATCACCAGCTGGCAATATGATATGTGGTCCGACACACATAGCATTCGCCCCGGTGGTGACGCCAACAATCTGTTAGCGGCCCAACATTACGCTACGCCGCTTAAAGAAAAAGCGGGGTTTAGCGGTGGTGGCTATAGAAATGCCGATCCTTATTATACCATACCGAATCAACGTGTAGATGCACATTTCTTTAAAGGCCCCTTGCGCACATCTGCCTTACGCAGCCTGGGCGCTTATGCCAATATATTTGCCATTGAATCATTTATGGATGAACTGGCAGAAAAAGCAGGGAAAGACCCATTTACCTTTCGCTTAATGCATTTACAGGATGAACGCGCAAAAGCGGTTATTCTTAAACTACAGGATATGATTTCCACTATAAAACCACCAGCCAATACGGGTATTGGAATAGCTTTCAGCAGGTATAAAAATTCCGCTTCGTATTGCGCTGTTGCAGCACAGGTAAATGTTCAGAGCAACGACGCCATACAAATACAGAAGATGTGGGCCGTTATTGATTCAGGAGAGGTCATTAACCTCGACGGACTTATCAATCAAACCGAAGGCGGGATGATACAATCTGCCAGCTGGACGTTGATGGAGCAGGTGAAGTTTGATGTACAACATGTGACCAGCAGGGATTGGGTAAGTTATCCTATTATGCGTTTTAACCAGGTGCCGGAGGTAGAAGTAATGGTATTGGATCATCCCAATGAAAAAGCCATGGGAGCCGGCGAAGCCGCCCAGGGGCCAGCTTCAGCTGCTATAGCGAATGCGGTTTATAAGGCTTGTGGGAAGAGAATAAGGAATTTGCCTTTACAAGCGTGAGGCCCCCTCCCCTAACCCCTCCCCCGGTGGGGGGAGGGGGACACTTATATAGCTTGATCTTCTTTAATACCATTACCTATTAACTTTTTCCGCTATCAACTTCTCAACTCCTAGTCAACTCGTCAACTTGTTAACTTAACAATTAAACAGCTTATAAATATTGATAATATTTAATGTCTGCTAAACAATTCCACCATTCTTATCTAAGCCTTGACATATATCAAATAATAAGGGGTTACCATTACATTTTCGGGTGGTTCAAACAATTTTTTCAGTATACATGCGGTTATAACTAATACTTCGCTTATTCCCGAAGCACGTGAGATTCCGTAAAGCTGAAGTACTAAATTGGTTAAGGCCCATGCAACAATTCAAAGTAAAGAGTAGCACTTTGAGGAAGGGATTCTTCTGTCTATTTGTACCTGCGATGTTTTACTGTAAACACCTCAACGCCCAGCTAACTGGTTATTCGTATGGTAAAATGATCACTATACAAGGTTCACAAATTACGGGAACACTAACCAACTTTCCGGTTTTGATCAGTTTAACTGATAACTCATTAAGGCAAAGCCCTACTGGCCGTCTTCAAAATGCAAACGGGTATGATGTTGTATTTACAATATCGCTTACAACAGGTGGCCGCCAATAACACAACTACCTACTCTCAAATTGTAAGTGTTAAGATGGAAGAAGTTATTACCAATACTTTCATTGCCAGCCCCAACCCTGCCCGTGAAAGTATCAATATCCTCTTTAAGGAAAATGCTTTACCACAAAACACTCGTGTAGAACTATTAAGCAATATGGGTGTAAAGATACCGGTGAAGCCTGAGTTTAATGGGAATATAATTTCGTTGAAGCTGCCGATATTGTCAAATGGCATATATTTCCTAAATGTTTACATCAAGGGTATAAAACATTCCAGAAAAATATTGATCGTACATTAAAAAGTTTGCGGCCTAATTAAGTAGTACGCATGAGATCCCTGAACCCTGGTCCCTAGCATCAACAACCAAGAGAATCAAATAAGCAGCAATGCTTTTTGAATCCCGCCCAGGCGGGATTTTTTTCTTTATGCAGGCTGCGCCACCTTAACAATATCCTTTACCTCCAGCACCGGCTTTTCATACCCTTTAAGTGTAACGTTTACCATGGCCAGCCCTAACTCGCTTAACGTAGAAACGAAATTGGGGAACATGGGTCGCAGCACAGGATATAACCAGGTGAAGAATTTATAACCTTTCAATGTATGTTTAAGGCCTTTTGTTGGTCGCATAAAACCCGGCCTGAACATATAAGCTGCTTTGAAAGGCAATCGCATCAGGTCGTTCTCGGTTTGTCCTTTTACGCGTGCCCACATAAGCTTTCCATGTTCAGAACTATCGGTACCAGAGCCGGATACATAACAGAAGGTCATACCGGGATTTTGATCGGCCAGTATAGTGGCCATATGCATGGTAAGATCGTAAGTGAGATGATGATACTCCTTTTCCTTCATACCTACTGAAGATACACCGAGGCAAAAGTAACAGGCGTTGTAGCCCTTTAACTGATCTTTTATAGGCGACAGATCGAAAAAGTCTTTATGTATTATCTCTTTTAATTTGGTATGAACTACACCTGCCGTTCTTCTGCCCACCACCAACACTTCTTCTACATCGGGGTGTAACAGGCACTCGTGCAATACGCCTTCTCCTACCATACCTGAAGCGCCTGTAATGATTACTTTAATTTTCATATATTATTAATACGGTATAATTATGATGATAAAACAGCCGGCCAGCCCGGTTTGTTTATCATATAGAACGGCTAAAAATAATACCTGCTTGCATAATAGACAATAGTAAAAGAGTCCCGCCAATAGCGGGACTCTAATTTTTATTTTCACATGATCATGAATATATCTGCGTAAGGGTTTGTCTATAAAAATGCTACATCAAATAGCTTTGTTAAATAACAAGCAACTTTAATTTACAGGAGTGAGGTTAAAAATTTTCGCAAATAAGCGATAGCTGTCAAAACGGTCTTCTTTTGTTTCAGCAAAGGTGGCAATTATAACTTCGGGCACATCGAGCTCAGCAGCCAGCGCCGTTACTTTTTCTTTCACCACATCGGGCGTACCCACTATGGTGCGTTGCCTGTTATATAGTACACGCTGCCACTCGGCGGCGGTATAATTATATTTACTGGCTACATCATACGTTGGAATTTCATCATATCTACCCTTTTCAAAACTTAACAAGCGGTAATCCATTACAGCCTGTACCTGTTCTGCTTTATGTGCGTCTTCTGAGGTAAATGCAAATACTCCCACGCTGGCCTTTGGCTCCTTTAACTGGGCAGAAGGCTTGAAGCGTTGCCTGTAAATATTGATCGCTTCTTTACCACCAATGGGATTAATGAATTGTGCAAAGCTTAAAGCCATACCGCTATGAGCCGCCAGGTATGCGCTTTCGCCACTGCTAGTAAGCATCCAAACCTCGGGCACAGTATCAATTTGCGGAATGGCCCGCACCTTTCCCTGGATATTATTATAGTTGGGATTGTCTGTAAGAAAATCCTGCAAGTCGCTGATCTGTTGAATATACTCCTGCGGATCAAAAGAATTGGAAGGATTCAAAAGCTGGGCTGTTATTCTATCGCCCCCTGGCGCGCGGCCAACACCCAAATCGATGCGATTGGGATACAATGCTTCGAGCATTTTGAAATTCTCTGCCACTTTTAACGTACTGTGATTGGGCAACATAATACCACCGGAGCCGAGGCGAATGTGTTTGCTTTCGGCCGCCAGCCGGGCAATCATTATTTCGGGCGCGGCCATTGCCAGGGTAGTAGTATTATGATGTTCGCTAAGCCAGTAGCGGGTATATCCCAATTCATCGGCCAGGCGCACCAACTCAACAGATTCCTGTAACGCTTCTGCGGCATTGCTTCCCCGGCGAATGGGGGTTTGATCAAGGATACTTAATTGTAGAGACATGCCTATACTAACAGGGCAGGCAGCAAAAGGTTTAAACTAGCCGGGAAATTCAATAAAAGCAGGCGGCACCTCATCGGTAAGCCAAACACCATTGGCCGACAAATAAAATTCATACGACTGCTCATACATTTTCAACGCATTAATTTCCAGAAGTACCGGTTTGCCATGTCGCGAACCTACGTTCAATGCTGTGGCTTTTGTTGTGGTCAGGTGCACATGATGCCGGTTCATTTTTTGAATGCCGTGTTTACGAATAACGTCAATGTATTTGTCGGTAGTACCGTGGTACAAAGTTGCCGGCGGTTCCTGCGCAACCAGGTTCAGGTCTACTTCAACAGAATGGCCCTGGTTGGCGCGAATACGTGTTTTATCTTCATTAAATGAGTAGCGCTTTTTATCATTGGTATCAACAATGTGCTGCAGCAGGGCAAAATCAAGTTTGGCGCCTTTCTTATTCATTTTGGTTATAAGCTCTGTTACATCGGCCCAGCCTTCGTGATCGAGTGTTAGCCCTATTTCTTCGGGCTGATGCCTTAGTACAAGGCTCAAAAATTTACTTATATGTTTAAGTTGTTTTTCCATAAAATCATTTTACATACCTGTTGCGGCCGTAAGGCGGTCGCACAGGTCTTTAATATCATTACTTCTTTTTACTTCGTTCCGCCATTTTTCGGGAATGGATTCGAAACCATAATACAGGCCCGCCAGTCCACCGGTTACTGCTGCTGTTGTATCGGCATCATTGCCTAAATTAACAGCCATCAGTACAGCATCAGTATAGTTATCTGTTGTGAGAAAACAATACATGGCGGCCTTCAACGTGTTCATCACATAACCAAATGATGGAATGTTATCGATGTTCTCTTTTGTTATATCATTCTTCAATAGTGGTGCAAACAGGTCTATTTCTTTTTGAATAATTTGTTTACTTACGATAAGGTCGTGCACCGTTTTGGCCGTATTGTTATAAGCTGTTTGTTTATCACTTCCATTTAATAATTCAAGCGCAAACTCCAGGTAATAAAAACAGGCGATCACAGAACGAATGTGGCCATGGGTTACAGACGATACATCTTTTGTGATGGCATATCTTTCTTCTATATTGAAATTGCGGATGTAAAACAACAAGGGCAGAATACGCATGAGTGAACCGTTGCCATTATTACCTTCATCAAAATCACCGGCCAGTACAGGTTTTGTTCCTCTTTTTAATCGGTCAATGGCCCGGCTGGTAGTCATGCCCATATCAAATACTTCACCACCCGCAGTCCAATAACCGTTTTCCAGCCATTGAATAAATCGATAACCGAGGTCATTCAGATCATATCCGTTACACAATGATTCTGCAAGGCAAAACATTAAAGAACTATCGTCGGAAAATGTACCCGGCGGTTGGTTATGGCTTTTATAACCTACAAAATCCTTTATAGGATCGAGCTTTAAGGTTTCGCGACTTCTAAACTCTGCAGGTACGCCCAACGCATCACCTATAGCCACGCCAAATAAAGCTCCGTGAACAACATTTACTTTCATACATTTCCTTTTAATAGTTCTCGTTTATATTCAATGATGTCGCCAACCGGTTGCACAGGTCGTTTATATCATTGCTTCTTTTTATTTCGTTGCGCCACTTTACAGGTATAGAATCAAACCCATAATAAATACCAGCCAATGCACCGGTTACCGAAGCGGTTGTATCAGTATCATCCCCGAGGTTTACGGCCTTAGTACAGCTTCTTCATAACTGCCTGTTCTCAACAGGCAAAACACAGCGGCCTCTATGGTAAGGTGGGCATGGTGAATGGTAATGATTGAGTCAACATTCTTCATAAACATTCTTCCCCTTATCAAAACTTCTGCTATTTCCATTTCTTCTGGCGGAATGTTCTTTCCTCTAATACAATTGTAAACTGTATGCTGGGTTTTGAGAAGAGCCATCATTTTTTCACTCCCATTCAATAGTTCACGCGCAAACTCCAGGTAATAAAAACAGGCCAGGATGGTACGTATAGAACCATGCGTAATAACCGCCACTTCTCTTATTATTCTATACCGTTCTTCTATATCAAAGTCCTTTATATAAAACAATAAAGGCAGTACACGCATCAATGATCCGTTACCATAACAATCAACTGCATAATTGCCCGATTGTAAGGGCGAAACGCCATCACGTAACCTGGTTATAGAATCCTCGGTTGATTTCCCAACACCAAACACTTCGCCACCGGCCGTCCAATACCCTTCAAAGAACCATTTCACAAAACGCTGGCCCATATCGTTCAGGTCGTAACCATGGCATAGTGATTCAGCTAAACAAAAAGTTAGTGAGCTATCGTCAGAGAATGTACCGGGTGGTTGATTATGGGTTTGGTAACCTTCAAAATCTCTCACCCATTTTCCCTTTAACTCATCCCGCTTTTTAAATTCAACCGGCACGCCCAATGCATCGCCAATGGCAAGGCCAAACAAAGCTCCGTGAACTGGTTTTGCTTTCATGTGGTTTAACTTAATAATTTATCGCGCACTTCCATTAAAGCAAAGCCCAACAGGTTGGTGCCGCGCCAGGTGTCGGGGTGCTGCGCTTCCTTTATATCCTGTCCTAAACCTATACCCCAAATAAAATCGCGCGGACTGGCTTCTACTATTACCTGGTTACCGGTTTTAAGTAGAAATTCTTTTAATTGTTTGTGTTGCGAAAACTTATGTATGTTACCCGTTACTACAAGATCAAAACACTTTTCTTTCCATACATTAGCGTCAGAATTCTTTACCTTTCTGCCCCACGACTTGGCAGTACCCGGCTTTGGTGTTTTCAGAATTTGTTGTAACGCATCCGCATCATTAAATAACCTTGCTTTCTCCGCCATCATCCAATGTTCTGCGGTATGATACAATGTTCCTTCCACCGTAAAGGGGTTGGGAAACCATTGGCTCAAACAAGATTTATCAACCACTCCTGGTACTTTAGGCGTATGCCCCCAGAAGAAATAATACTTTACTTCCTCGCCTTGCTGATATTGTTGTTTTAACCAGTCTATTGAGTATTTCATTTTGCTTTATTTTTAAAATAGATCCATCGCCCCGCCATTAGCGAGGCAGGATCATACCATAGCTTAAACTCCAAATATTTTATTTAAAATCTCTCTCTGAAAGGATCAATGATTTTCTCGTCGCTGGTTTTAACCGCGAACACTACCCTTTTGAACTGGTTGGCGAAGTTGCCGGTGAGTGCTTCTCTGAACAGTTCTGCAATTATTGCAGGATCGTTTCTAAACACTCCGCATCCCCAGGCGCCAAGCACCAATGTAGTATGCTTATGATGCAAACATAGCGTTAACAGCTTTTCAATCCGCTTGCACATTACAGGTACTATCTTATCTGCATTCTTTTCTTCATTCTTGCGCACCGCACCTGCGTTTACAGCCGGAGATGTGATTATGGTTGTACATACTATTTCATCCAACAACTCACCATCTTCCGTTTTCAATATAGGTACCAGTGGTGAATAGATCATATGATCTGAATACAAACAAGTGTCTAATTTCCGGTTGTACTTGTAGTACTCATCTGCCTTCAACAAACAGGGATACATTCCTGTAGCCCTTGCTATACACTCTTCCTGCGCCAGTGCACCACCAAGAAAACCGCCACCGGGATTTTTTGCCGAAGCAAAATTCAGGACCATCACATTTTCCTCGCCTTCACCTGCCAGGCGGCGTGCTGCATCGAGCGTGGTTTCGTTGTTTACTTCATACCGGGTTTGAAAACTGTTTTCATATTTGTTTCCAGCCCTCATTTCATCCAACTCCTGCGGTTTGTACAATCGTGTGTTGTCTTCCGCTTTTTTTTGAATACCGGTTATCTCTACTTTTTCTCCTTTGTTGTTTGTGTAATGTCCTTTCTCCAGAATCTCCAGTGTGTCTTTTGCTATTTCTATTCTTCTACTCTGTTTCATACATTTTAAATTGAACGTGGTTTACTCCACCGCCACTTCTTTCACCACAACGGCCCGCTCTCTTATTTCTTCAAAGCTTACCGTGTTTATTAATTCTCCGTTTTCAAATACAGTTATCATTTGGTCTTCGTAACCGGGTGAGGTTTCTTTTCTCACTGTTTGATAACCGGCGTCGGTGCGTATTAATTTTAATTGTCCTGCTTTTGATTTTTTAAACGATTGTACCAGTTTACCATGTGAGTCAACCTCTACAGGGTGCTTTTGAACATCTACCGGTTTGCCATTTATTTCGGCATAAGAGCATTTGAAAGCAAACTTCTGTGTATCGCGGTCAACTTTTTGTAATAAAGCGCCGCCCATTCCCAACACTAAGTTTTCGGCACTGATACCATTTACTTTTAATGCGCCATAAATGCTGCGGATGCTTTGAACATTTATGCCGTCGCCTTGAATTACCCTTACCTGTGGTGGCAATACCTTATATCCTTTTTCATTGATGGTATAACCGAATTTGCTCAATAAGATATCGAACACTTTCAATAAGGTAAATACAGGGTCGCCGCTATCGGGACGAATTACGAGTACACCATCACGGCTCAACACCAGGTCTTTTAATTCTGTTCCCCAGTAATCGCTACATGCTCTAAAGATGTCGAACGAATCAGATACGCAAGCCACAACACCTGTAGGGAATGTTTTTAAAATATGCTTGAACACATCCAACTCGCCTTCTTCACCTAACAGGGTACATACTGAGTGTTCTGTTGCAGGAACTGATAAACCCCATACTTTTTGTGTTTCGTAATACCGCTGTGCCAACACACTACCCATTAAGGTATCGCTTCCCAAAAAGTTGATCAGGTGCGCAGCACCACCAATACCAGCGCTTTCTACTGAGCTAACGCCCCGGAAACCAAAGTCGTTCAACACAAAATCAATGGCGGGTTTTGAAGCATCGGCGGCGGTTTCTTCAAAATACTCTTCTACAATCTTCCGCACCTCGCGTGAAACCGTTGCTACGGTACAGGGATACCATACCTGCATCAACAGCGTTTCGAGGAAGTTAGATAACCAGAAACATTGGGGATCGGTATTCTCAATGGTCATTAACACATTGTTCACCGGTACAACAGCGCCTTCTGGTATTGCTTTTATGCGCACCGGTAAACGACCCTTGTGTTTTTCAACAATGTAATCGAACTTACTGCGATCAAACACATCGGTACGGCCAAACACCTGTGTTAAAAAACTTTCGGCTTCATCGATCTTTTCTTTGGTTATCACAACGCCTTCTAAATAGTGTTTAAGAAAATACTGCAATCCAAAAAATACTGTTTCGTCAAACTGACCACCCCGGCTCTCGAGATAAGAGTAAATTTTTGTAGTACCGGGATAGTATAATTTATGGTGTGAGTATTTATATGCGTCGGCTAATAATACAAAGTTCTCCTGCGTTTTCATATAATAATGTTTTTATTTGTGAAGTAAGCTTATTAGGTACGTTTCAATTATCCGTTTATACTCTTTAATAACAGGTTTACCAGTACGTGGTGTTCTTTAACAATATTTCCCTGCTGCATCATAGCATTCAGTTCTTTTACCGGAAACCAGGCCAGTTCTTTCAGATCGTCGTTTGCCTGTGCATTTCCAAAAACCCATTGTGTTTTGAATAACAAGGTAACGATCTTATCGGCTTCAGAACGATAACGCCAGTCATCAATTTTAGCACTGCCTACATATTGCATGGCATTCACTTCCATATCGCCACATTCTTCCTGCAACTCGCGTCGTGCTGCTGCTTCATACGTATCATCAGTAGGATCAACAAACCCACCGGGGAAACGCCATTGTGGTGCGTTGCTTTTTTTGCCGAGTAATACCATCGTATCGTTATCCTTTAACACCGCAATGTCAACCGTAGGGTACACTTTTGAATACATGTTCTGATAAGCATAATTAATACCCATTCTGAAATCTACTGATTCAAGAACTTTATCACTGTTATCGTTACGAATGGCGGTTGCAGAATGTTCACCATATTCGGGTAATGCTACTACCTGTATATTACCACTGTAATAAGGAATAAAACAATCGCGGCTGCCATATAAGATAAACGGCTCTGAGGGAAAGGTATTTTGTAACAGCGTATCTATGTTCTTGCTCCAGGCCTCATCTGAAGGGTGATCGCTTAATGGTAATACCATCAGGTCGGGCGCATATTGCTTCAACATTCTTTCCCTTGTATAAAAATCGAACGGGTTGCGTTTGCTGCCTTTTACCGGCGAAATGCCCAGCACCACTACTACTTTATTGTGTTTTGAACGAATTTCATCGAGTAAATACTTATGTCCATCGTGCAGGTACGGGGTCTGAAATCTTGCGATAATAACACCAGTTGCTTTCATTTTGCGTTATTTATACGCAAATCTAATACGCGGATTTGAATTATACAAGTTTTTGCGTCAAATTCACGCAAAATAATTTGGCAGGCTATTTACTTTCCATATACAAAAACCTTACAAGTCGTTGAATTTCAAATACGCGCACATCAACTTGCCGCCTCTCGCTCATCAATTTATTCATTTCATCAAGAAAGTTTGGATGTACAGCCTGTAGAAACTGGTTTATTTCAATGGCTGTACTAACTATATACAAACCATTCAGTTTTATATACCAGGGAAAATAAAATGAATTGAAATATTGCTCGTTTTTTATTTCCAACTCTTCATTATTGTTGTTAACGAAGGTAATTTTAGTTGAATTGCCGGCAGTGCTCCAGGATTTTAGAAGAAAATACCAGTTCAATAATTCCCGGTTAATGGTTTTAACGCTATCAACCAGGGTTATAATTTTTTTGAGATCCGGATTATCTGACATTGAGGCGAACAGATTGTATTTTTCCTGGTACTTCAATATAAAGATCTTACAACTGTCATAGTCAGCCTGGTTAAATGCCATATCATTAATGCTCGCTTGCTTTGCATAAATAGCGGGCATTTTCTTTAAAAACTCTTCCACAGACCGCGCACCGATGGCATGTGGAAATTGGGGTAAGTCATTAACGGTATCAATCACCCTACTTTTTTGCGTTGTTATAAACTCGTTACCGTGGCGCGTGTATACCTGTTTGTTTTCAGTACTGCGCGCACAATTAAAGTGTGTATGAGTAAAAATAATATGCTTTATTCCGGCTGTTGCAAAGTTGTTAATCGTTTCCCGCCCGTTGACTTTCGTTACTTTACCTGTTGACATATTGTAATAAAAAACCGAGTCGCCGCGGGTGCACACAATAGTCTCCCACTCTTTTAAACTTAAATTCCCATCGCCTGTTGCAAAAGGTAAGGTCAATAAATATTCCCAACCTGAATCATTACGCTGATAGATATTATTACCAATATGGGCTATTGGTTTGCTCAATCCTATATGGCCAAATTTTACCGGTATGTCAGCTTTAGCATTAATATTGGTATATAAAGGAAATTGAGCGAGCCGGTTATGGCGGTTTATTTGCCATAAGGTATTTTTTCCCAGCACATATAAACTGCCGTTTTCACTAACGGCGCATGAGTAGTTTGTAATGTTGTTAAATGCCATTACAGGATTAAACCTGCTGTCACATTTTACAAAACCTCCTTTTTTACGTTCCAAAAACAATACGTTGTTTTCAGCGTCGGTATAAAAATCTTTATAGTTACTCAGTGGTACCCATTGTATTTTATCTGCCCTTGAATAAAAGACCTGGTTTTCCTGGCTTACCAGAATATAATTCCTGTAAATGGCAACGCGATTAATTTCCTTCAGACTATCATCATTTGCTCTTTTGTATTTTAGCTGGCTGTATGGGGTTGCAATGATTGTCCAGTGTTTACAATTATCGCGGGTATATGCCAGTTGATTTTCAAGCCCGGCCTGCGACGATAGTATGCCAGTTCTTTTATTATTGAAATAGATTGTTGAATAGTGGTTCCGTTTATTGGTATTAATAAGCGGAATAGCAAAGTTTGTCCAGCTGGCGCCATAATCCTTTGTATAGGCAATACCTTCCCCCGCAACACATATCCACGCTACGCCATTATTAAGAAAAACAGCATCATCAACTGTTCCTTCAAAGCCTAATGTTACCGGCTCCCAGTTTTTACCGCCATCTATTGTACGGTAAATTAAATCCACGGTGGTTTTATTGTGCCTATATAATGTTTCCGTAACCAATACCGTATCGCCATTGAAATAATTGGTGTTTTTTATTTTAACGTTAGGACTATAAACTACTTTATCAAGTTCTTTGCGACAAACCCCGTATATTGATTTGGCAGCTGCAACCTTACCACCCTCAGAAGCAACAGCCAGCTGGTTATTTTTATTTAATGCCAAACGGTAATTAGAATCGGAAAATACAATAGGGAACCCGTCACGGGTTTGGGCAGAAGATTTATTAAAGGGAATAATCAAAGCAATGATCAGCAGCCATACCGGGGTTTTCATACGATGGATTTGGATAGGCAGGTAAAATACATTACATCTTTTTAATTATCAAGGCGTAGGATCATTTTACCCAAAAGCTCGGGGCGGTGCTATATCAAACGGTTTTGTTGAAAATCAATCAGATAGCCTCTATTTCAGTAAGTGTTATGGCTATTTTAGTAAATGTTGCTCCTATTACAGTGAGTGAAATAGCCTTCAAAGTTTCTTTTATAGCCATTTTAGTAAGAAAAATAGCCTTCAAAGAAACTTTTAACTGAAATAGCGGTTGCCGCCCTATTTCGTGTCAGAAAATTCTAGATCTCAAAATGGAACCCCTCTTTCTCCAGCTGTTCGTACCGTTTTTGGTTGAACTTGTACATTTTGCTGGGGCGGCCCTTGCCTTCGCTTTTGGCGTATTCGTCGGTTTCGTCGAGAATATTCAGGGCCATCATTTTTTTGTAGAAATTGCGGCGGTCTATATCGCGGTCGAGTAATGTAATGTAAAGTTTCTCCAGGTCGGCAAATGGAAATTTACGATCGAGCAGTTCGAAGCCGATGGGTTGGTAGCGGATCTTGGTGCGTACCCGCTCAATGGCCATTTTCAGTATCTCCTTATGATCAAACGCCAGTTCGGGCAATTCTTTAAAATTGAACCATTGCGCATTCTCGGCATCGGTACTTGCCTTTAACTGCTGAAATTTGGCGCTTTTTACCAATGCAAAATAGGCTACTGAAATTACCCGTTTACGCGGGTCGCGATTGGGATCACCAAATGTATATAACTGCTCCAGGTAATTTACCTCAATACCGGTTTCTTCCCTAAGCTCGCGGCGCACCGCTTCTTCCAACGATTCATCGGCCAACACAAACCCACCGGGTATGGCCCACGCATTTTGGAACGGCGGATATTTCCGTTGAATAAGCAATATAGAAACACCTTCATTCTTGGAGTACCCGAAAACGATGGCATCTACTGCTATCTTTATTTCTGAAGCTGACATGAGGCTGCAATATAAAACTTTCGGTGGTAGTACCAACCTGTAGGGTCAAACTGTATCTTTAACGCAAATGAGACCTATGTACCTGTTGATTCCCGGCCGCCACCAACTACTTACGCAATTTCAGTTCCAGTATATTCAACGCCTTATACAAAACGGCCTGCAAACCGAAGCCGATGTATTTGGTAAACCTATTGGCAACACCCAAAAAATTGAGGCGGTATTATTTGCCGTAACCTCGGCCAACCATTCCAATACCCGTCGCAATCCCTTACCCTTTTACCTGCGCGCAATTGCCATTGAAGCGTTTGGCAACGAACTTTCTACGCCAACTTATATATACGGCATTGACGATGTTGGTAGTGTACCCAATTTTGCCGGGTACACCCTTAAACGTATTCAGCACGATAGCGAAGGTCAGTTCCATTGCACGCCCCAAAATACCGTAGTTATTTGTAGTACCCCGGTGCTGCAAATGTATCACGATCTCGGCTTTACCATTTTACCCGCCGAATTAAAAGACATGAGTACCTGGCAACATTATACGCCCATGCCCTGGGATGTGGTGGAGCAAATTGCCAAAAGCGATAACTGGCAAACAGACCCTTTTGTACAAACGCACATGCACCCATCGGCCTATAACGTTTGGCGTAAATATAAACGGGGCGAAAAAATGCAAATGCTGTTCAGAGATGCTATGATCAGCAGCGATGGCGATCTTACCGAAACCCGCGATTACAATGTGTACGTTCGGCAAATGGATGAAATTGCCGAAATGAAATACCACGATACGGCGCAATACATACAGGCCGGCCGTATTGGTGATATCGGTTGTGCTGTAGGCAGCTGGATAAAACTTGCCTGTAAAGACGAACGCCTGCGCGAATCTGATTTTTATGGTATTGAAGTATCGCGCTACTTATATGTTTTATGCCAACAGCGAAAAGAGAACGGTGAATTTGCCAATCCCTTTGTATTCTTCTCACAAAAGAATGCAGTAACGGGTCTTGTGTTTGAACCCAACTCAATGAACACCATTCACACAAGTTCACTTACCCATGAAATTGAATCGTACGGCAGCCGTAACGATCTGTTGCAATTTATACAGAACCGGTACGATGAACTGGCGCCCGGCGGCGTTTGGATCAATCGCGATGTAGTGGGACCAGAAAATAAAGACCAGCTTATTCACCTTTGGTTGAACGATACCGATGGCGATAATACCGATCCCTTTAAACAATACGAGAATAAGGAAGAATTCGCTCATTACCTCACCGGTTTATCAACCTATGCCCGGTTTCTGCGGTTTGCCCGCGACTTCCGACACAAAGAAGGCTATGTACTAAAGTATACAACAGCCACCATCAACAATAAGAATTACATTATTACCACGCTGCACGATGCCATGGAATTCCTTAGCCGTAAAGACTATACCGACAACTGGCAAAGTGAAATGCATGAAACCTTTTGCTTTTGGGATTTTGCAGAATGGAAGGCCAACCTGCAAAAAGTTGGGTTTACCATTCATCCTTCATCAAAAGCATTTACCAACGACTGGATCGTACAAAACCGCTGGAAAGGCAAAGCTGAATTGTTTACTGTAAAGAACGGCATGCCTGAAGTAGTAGATTACCCAGTAACCACCATGTTTTTGATTGGCGTAAAAGCATAAACACAAGTATCTTCGGGCCTGCAATTACAAGTGATGAAAAAGTATTGGTGGCCCCTGCTTCTTATAATGGTATTGACAGCCGCATGCCGGCATCAAAATAAACCATTGTCGTTTTACTATTGGAAAACCCAGTTTACGCTGAACGATTACGAAAAAAGCGTATTAAACGAACATGCTGTAACCAGTTTGTACGTTCGCTATTTCGATGTTGACTTTAAACCAGATGGTAAGGAACCGGAACCTGTGTCGCCCATAAAACCCGATAGCTCAATAAGGGCCTACCGCGTTACGCCGGTTATATTTATAAGGAACCGTACTTTTGAGCGCCTGGAGGCTACAACCATTCCAATGCTGGTAAAGAACGTAGCTTTTCTTGTTAATCTTATAAACCAGTCGCAGGGAATTCGTCCGCAACAAATTCAATTCGATTGCGACTGGACGGAACGTACCCGCGATAAATTCTTTGAGTTTATAAAACAGTACCGCGCATTAACCAATCAAACTATTTCCGCTACCATTCGCCTGCACCAGGTAAAGTATAAAGAAATAACCGGTGTACCTCCTGTTGACTATGGTGTGCTGATGTATTACAACATGGGAGCTATTAATGGCGACAACAATAATAGCATTTACGAAAAGTCGATTGCCGATAAATACAATACTTATATAAAATCGTATCCGCTGGCAATGGATGTTGCCCTGCCGGTTTTTTCGTGGGGGCTTACCATTCGCAATGGTAAAGTGGTGGAGCTTTTAAATAAAATTAATTTCTCGCAGTTTGAAAATGATTCTAATTTCATAAAAGCTGCCAGCGACCGGTACCAGGCAAAACATGCATGTTTTAAAGGTGGTTACTATTTTAAGGAGAACGATCAAATAAAACAGGAACATGTACCGGCCAGCGACCTGCTCGACATAACCAATCAAATAAATAAAAACACCAATCATAAGATTGGTAAACTCATCTTCTACGATTTAGATAGCACAAACCTGGTTCAATATGAAAGAGATGTTTTCGAAAAAGTACTTAGCAACCTTAATTAGCACTTTCGCAGTAGGCACCGGAATTATATTAGCCTGTGCCGGCGATTGGGGACCTGAATACGGCACATCTAGCTTTACGCCCGAAGCATTTGTAGACAGTGGTTACCGGCCGTTCTTTTATTCGGGTTATTCCATGTATTACGACATTGGGTACGACACCAAACATGATAGCCGTTTTAATGAATCGAATGTAAATGACTGGAGCACCTACCTTGGCAACGGCGCACCTGTAGCCGAGCTGCAACATCTTTTGAACACCACAACGCTGGGTTCAATAGACAGCGCCGCCAATTATGCCAGCGGCAAAACAAAAACGCTGCCGGCCAGCATGCAATCGTTCCAGTTATTTAAAAAGCTTAACAGCAAAACCACTTCTTTTTTAAACTATTTAGTGCTGGCTAAAAAGAGTGAGGAGTTTGCAATAAGCAACGTTCAGTATTCGTGGGAATATGAAGAAAAAAAGAAAAGGGGGCCTTATGCCAATGCCGCGGCCTTAAACGCAAAACTGCTGAGTGAATTCACCATTGCCAAAGACCCCTTTTTAAAACAGCGGTACTGGTTTCAGTTAGAACGTTCTTACTACTTTAATGCTCCAACGCAAAAAGCCATTGAGTTCTTTGAAAGCAATGAGAAAGCGTTCCCTAAAAACGACATGTATTACCGCACCATGGCCTATGCCGCCGGTATATACTATACTTTAAAGAACTATACCAAAGCCAACTACTATTACAGCCGGGTGTTTGAAGGTTGTGCTGCATTACGCACCGTTGCCCATTATAGCTTTCACCCACAGGAACAGGCCGACTGGAATGCTACACTCGCCCTATGCGCCAACAATGAAGAGAAGGCTACGCTGTGGCAAATGCTGGGTATTTATTATGGCGATGATGTGCGCGCCATGCAGGAAATATACACCATGAATCCCAAAAGTGAAAAACTGAACATCCTGCTTGCAAGGGCCATCAACAGGCAGGAGCAGGAATTTTCTCTCTGGAACGATGGCATAAGAGATAATATTATCAATGTAAAGAAAGACACCACCGGCAATAACCTGCTTGCCTTCGTATCACGTATTACGCAGGCCGGCAATACCAGCGCTCCCTGGATGTGGCATACCGCTACCGGTTATTTATATATGTTGAAAGGCAATACTGCAAAAGCCGCCGCTTCTTATGCGCAGGCCGAAAAGAAATTACCAAAAGCAGAACTGGCCCAATTACAGTTGCGGTTGCTTAAATTAATAAACATTATTGCCAGCACACCCAAAGCCGATAGCAAACTGGAAAAAGCCATTCTGCCAGAACTTGAATGGTTAGCGAACCTTAAAATGGAAGATGGCGAGTTCAGGCATTCATCGGCATTAAACTGGATAAAACAAACCCTGAGCGAGCGGTATAAAGCGCAAAAGGAATTCATAAAAGCTGTTTG
Organism: Niastella sp. OAS944; assembly: GCA_024809215.1. Taxonomy (GTDB): domain Bacteria; phylum Bacteroidota; class Bacteroidia; order Chitinophagales; family Chitinophagaceae; genus Niastella. The sequence goes on from JANUBW010000003.1 coordinate 74,617, forward strand.
TTATAGCAATTATACCGGGTTCTATATCAACAACAGCAACATAGAGGCAATGAAAAGCTTTTTAGCCAAGCCCAACAAAACGCCCTATGAAGCATTGTATGCTAAATTTTATGCGCTTACAACAAACGACCTGTTAGAGTTTCAGGCCATTGACCTGGCGTTGCACGATAAACTCGACGAAGCAATTGTTAAAATGGAAAGTATACCCAATGGCGGCGCTACGCTTCCGGGCAACCCTTTTAACGGCCGCTTACAGGATTGCCACGATTGCGATCACGAAGCTCCGCAGAAAATAAAGTACACCAAACTTTCATTGCTTAAGAAAATGAAAGACATGAAAGATAAAGTAAAAGCCGGTCAGGACGTGTATACCAATGCCATGTTATTGGCCAATGCGTTTTACAACATTACCCATTATGGAAATGCCCGCGCATTTTATGAAGGCAGAATAACAGGCGAATATCATTATTCACCTTTTTCCATCGGTAATGAATTCAGGAATATGTTAACAGATATGACCCTGGCGAACAAGTATTATACACAGGGCCTGAACGCCGCCAAAACCGACGAGCAGAAAGCCAAATGTTATTTCATGCTGGCCAAATGCGAGCGCAACAAATATTATAACGACAGCCTCTACATCAATAGAACTTACGAATATGGCGATCAACCCAGTATGCCCGACTTTAAAGCCTGGGATGGATTCAGGTCGTTAAAGCAATATAAGACCACGAAATTCTATCAGGAGGCGATAAGAGAGTGTGGTTATTTTAGAACGTATTCGCAGCGGTAATATAAGGAAACCCCTTCGCCAACTGCGGAGGGGTTCTCTTTTTATGCTTCGTTCTTTTCCTTTACCTTAATGGCTTTTACCGCCGCCACTACTTCACTATAAAATACCGGCGATAACTTTCCAAGCTGAATAAGCCGATCATCCAGCTCTGTATTGGTAACTCCAGCCTTATAGGCGCTTTTTACAGTAGTATCAACAAAAAACAGCTTACCCAGGGTGGCCTCATCATCAAAGCCATATACCAAAACATCTTCCACTTCAAGTTCAGCCTCTATTTTACTGGCCCGATCTAAATAGTGGAAAGCATCAATAAAGCCACCATCACCAACAACCTTGCGCCATCCATATTTATCAAGCGTATTTTTTATTGAACCCGAATCAGAGGGCACATCCACAAATGTTTGCACCACCCGTTTTGCTTTGTCTTCTTCGGCTACAAAATATACCGGCCGTTCAAGTTGAGGGAAAACGGGCTCTATAGAAAGATCAAAAAACTGTCGCTTCCAGACTTGTAAGTCTTCAGCCGTTAACGAAATAGGATGTACAATACCGATGAAAGAACCTTCCGGCGTTTCTATTTCATTACCTTCTTTATCAACCAGTGTGGTATCTTCCTGGCAAATAAAACAGCTTACCAGCTTACTTTCATTATCATAAATTCCCCACAACAATTTGGTAGCATAAATGAACATGATGGGATTGTTTAAAAAGAACTGCTGCCATTCTTCAAAAGCCCATTTGCGTTGCACTACCAGGTAATGTTCAAGCCGTGACGATTGTGCTTTTACCACATCGCGCACTTCTTTGGCAATAGTTTTAAACTCAGCCACCAGATCTTTATCTGCTGCCGAAGGAATTGATTTTAGTTTCTTATTGTCTTCATTAAAATAAGCCAGTTTGAAATTACTGTCAATAAATGCGCGGTATTCTTCACCATTTATTGTAAAGTGTTTGAACAATCCCTCAAAACCAAAATCGGGAACAATTCTATCGCCCAGTTCATGAATAGATATTTCCAGTTCTTCTGCCGCGGCAGTAAGCGCCTTTTCGGCAGCTTCGCTGATGTATGCTTTTTTACTTCTGAATTTACGCGAATACCATTCAATCCAACGCAATGCCTTATTGCTCCCCTGTAACGCCAGCGCTTCAACGCCGTATTCGCACATCACTTTACGATTGGTTTCAATCCATTTATTAATGCCAGTGCAAAACTTGTTTACCATTTCGTCGTTACCAAAAACAGCAGCCAATAACAACAGGAACTTGAATTTCGCATCAAACCCTTTTTCATCAAATTCTTTGTATACCGCCTTTGCAAAATCACCCGATCTTTCTTTATCTATCACTTGCAGTACGGGTTTTATTTCTGCATCGGTACGCATACCTTTTGCCTTTGACATACGGTATAATACAAACCGCAATTCATCGGCAGTTAAGGGGCGGCCAGATCTAAAATACAATGCAGGCAAAGTGGCTTCATCGAGCCAGGTAAATACCGGCTTTTTCAATTTGCCCCGTTTCCTGGCGCTTTCAACCATGGCAGCTACGGTTTCTTCGGTAACCGGCGTGGTTATTTGCTGCCCACATATTTGCCAAATAAGATCGCGGGTTTCATCATCCGTTTCTTTTTCAAGTGCGCGCTGAAGTGCTTCCATAGCTTCCGGCGCATCGAGCGCTAATAAAATACGGGCAGCCATGAGGCGCTTTTCTTTCTTTTTATCATCCATTGTATTAATGGCTTTCGCCACCACCTCACTATCGTGTTCTACCAGAAACTGTATCACACCGCTCTCGGCCTGTTTATTTGCGTATTTGCCAAACTTCCATAAAACATTTATATCATACTGATCTTTGAAAGCAGCCAGCTGATCGAATATGAATTTCAACCTGTCTTCTTCATTAAACCTGTTATCATCCCTTTCATAAACAGCTTTCAACATATAGGGAATGGCGTCTGCTTCCAACACATGCCTCAACATTCTTAATACGTTATAATGAATGGCCTTACCTTGCTGCGCTAATTCTCCAAGCAATCCCTTCCCCAGCAATTCGTTATCTGTTAATATAAAATATAAGGCCCATCCGTATGCCGGCATATAAAACCCATGCGCCGGATGCTCATATCCCATATTATAAACGACAGATGAAAAGCCACCATGATGTTCTTCAGGCTTTTTTAAATAATCGGTAATGTATTGCTCCGACCAGTTTATAAGTTCCCTTGTATCTTTTACCGGGGCACACTCGCTATAAATAAAATAGGTACGAAAACCGGCATGGAACAATTCTTTATCACGATACCATTCGACAACTGCAAGTATCTTAGGGCCAAACTGCTCAAAGTCCGTTTGCAGCAACATTTTCAATATATCCTGGTTGGCATGCGAGGTCCTAAGATCATATTTAATGTGGTTCTCGGCATACGCATATGCTTTATCTTTTCTATCACGGTATAAAAAATAAAATAAGCGGGTATTGAAAGGCGAATACGCCGTTATCTTAATAGCATCATTAATAGTCGCCTCATCCATTTTAGACAATTGCTTGTGCATAAAGTCCAACACAGGAGATGATCCGGTCATTAATTCTTCTTCTGAACCAACCCAAAGATTGATCAGCAAAAAGAACAACTCATCATTGCTAAATGAATACCTGGCGGCTTCGGCCTGTGCTTTGTCAAAAACATGCTGATCTTTTGTCTTTAATACCGGAGTAAATATCATTTTAGCGATACCATACCGCACGTCATTATAAATAGGCTGACAGGTAAAAAATGAAAAGAGCAATGCATCATTCTCAGGCGTGAGGCCTGGCTGTTGGGCTAATGTATACAGGTCTTTAAACGACCAATTACTATGGTTGGCTACAAAAACGGGTAGCTGGTTTATTTTGCCTGAGAGGTAATCATATGCCATGGAATAATTAGGTTCCATAATACTTTGCCAATCTGCCAATTTCGCAAATACAGGATGTAACTGTTCTGGGGTAAAGGCCATGATATTATTTCAGATAAGTTTTATAATTAAAAGTATTACTTCTTCAGCTATTTCTTTTGCGAATCATCTTTTGAGCCAACCATTTTAATGGCCTTAATGGACGCCACTACTTCAGAATAAAATACAATCGGCACCTTGCCCAGTTGCACAAGGTATTCATCCTGGTCGGTCAATGGATTGTCTCGGCCATAGGGTTCAACCGTTTTATCGACAAAATACAGTTTCTCCAGTTTTGTTTCCTTATCATAGCTATTAACATAGCCGCCATCCACCTCAAGTGTTACTTCAAATGAGTTTGTATGATCTAATTTAAGAAATTCGCATAATTCATTGTCATGTCCCGGCTCGCCTATCTGCCAGCCATATTCTGCCAGGGTATTCTTTATATATCCCGTCAGGGTGGGTACATCGCCAAAGTTTTGTACGACCCGTTTTGCGCGGTCTTTTTCGGCAACTTTATAGGCTGGCCGTTCTAATTGAGGAAATACAGGTTCTATTGACAGGTCAAAAAACTGCCGCCTCCAGGCGTGCAGGTCTTCTGCCGACAACAACACGGGATGAACAATACCGATATTATATTGTTCCGGAACTTCTATTTCATTGCCTTCTTTATTAATCAACGTTGTGTCTTCCTGGCAAATGAAACAACTTACCAGTTGGCCACCCTTGTCATAAACGCCCCACAACAATTTGGTAGCGTAAATAAACATAATAGGGTTATTTAAAAAGAAGGGCTTCCACTCTTCAAAAGTCCATTTGCGTTCCACTACCAAGTAATGCTCCAGCCTCGAAGATTGCGCTTTTACTACATCCCGTACTTCTTTGGCAATGGTTTTAAATTCGGCAGCCAGCTTTTTATCAGTGCCGGCAGGCATTGATTTCAGACTCCTGTTGTCATCATCAAAATAAGCCAGTTTGAATTTGCTGTCAATAAAGGCGCGGTACGCTTCGCCATTTACCGTAAAGTGTTTAAACAATCGTTCAAATCCGAAGTCGGGCACAATGCGGTCACCCATTTCATGCGTGGTTAAACCCAGCGTTTGGGATGCATCGGCAAGCGCTTTATTAGCAGCTTCGCTAAGATATTCTTTTTTAGTACGGTATTTTCTTGCATACCATTCAATCCAACGCAATGCCTTATTGCTTCCCTGTATGGCAAGCGCTTCAATACCGTACACACACATGGCCCTTCGGTTGCGTGTTATCCATTTATTAATAGCAACGCAGAACTTACTAACCATATCATCGTTACCGAAAAAAGCAGCCAGTAGTAAAAGGAACCTGTCTTTTTCCTTGAACCGTTTATCTTCAAAAACCTTAAACACGGCTTTTGCAAAATCGGCTGCTCTCACCCGATCTATTAGCTGCAGTACAGGTTTTATTTCTGCATCTATATTCATGCCATTGGCGCGCGTCATGCGGTATAAAATAAACCGCACTTCTTCCCCGGTCAGCTTTCGACCACCTTGAAAATACAATGCAGGCAACGTAGTTTCATCGAGCCCGGGTATTACAGCCTTTTTCAACTTGCCACGTTTGTTAGCCGATTCTACCATTGTGCTCACCATTGCTTCAGTAACAGGCGCTACCGTTTCCCATGCACATATCTGCCACATAAGATCACGGACTGCATCGTCCTTTTCTTTTTCAAGAGCACTTTTTAGAACGGTTATTGCTTCCGGTGCATCCAGGGCCATTAGAATACGAACGGCCGTGAGACGTATTACTTTATTTTTATGGCTAATGGCTTTTACTGCTCTTTCTATTACCAAACTATCCTCTTTAACCAGAAATTTAATTACATTTTCCAGCGTTTCTTTATTCTCATACTTATCAAACTGCCATAAAACATTCATCTCATACCGGCCCTTATAATCGGCCAGCTCGTTAAAAATATATTCTACCCTTGTACGCTCATCGTTTTTATCATCATCTTTTTGAAAAACGGCGGCCAATACATAGGGAATCGCGTCTAAGCCCAGCACATGCTGCAGCATTACCAACACATCTTCTTTTAAAGCCACACGCTTTGCCAGCAATCGCTCAAGCATCTCTTTCCCTTTGGCTTCATCGTTCATTAATGTAAAATACACGGCCCAGGCATGTAACGGCATAAAAACCCCGTTATGTAAACCCATATCATAAACACGTGAAGAAAAGTGCAAACAGTGCTGGCTTATATCATTTATACAGTGCTCAAAGTATTCTTCAGACCTGATCAGCAGTTCTTTTATATTTTTTTCCTTTACAAAATCATTAAACTGCAAATAGGAAAAAAACGCCCACAACATATCTTTTCTGTCCCGGCAATTATCAATGAGCTCCAAACATTTTGGCACATACTGGTCATTATCCAGGTCCAACAGGGTAGCCATTATACTCCAATTGATCCTTTCTTCATTACTTATCCTGTTATCAATATACTCATTCGCTTTTTCTCTCCGGTTACGGTATAAAAAATAGAACACCTGCGAATCAAAACTTCCCCAATGCGGCAGGTACATTAACTCATCTAATTTGTCATCGGGCATTTTCAAAATGCAGGCATGCAGAAAATTCACCACGGGCCACGATCCGGTAAGAATATCTTCTTTACTATAATTCCATTTTTTAAAATGCCATTGAAGTATCTCCTCATCGGCAACACTAAGTTTGTTCATTACGCCCAGGGCCCGGTCCAGCGCAGCCTGATCATTGCTTTTTATCAATGGCTTAAATTCCTGTTCGAATATTGAATATCTTATATGGTGTAAAATATGCGCACTGCTCAACAATGAAAAAACCAGCGCTTCGTCTTCCGGTGATATACCTGGCAACAACGCCAGATCGTACAACTTATGAAACTCATAGTTATACGTTAATTCAACAAACACCGGTAGCTGCTTTAATTTACCAGAGAGATATTGATAGGACAGCGAAAAATTGGGTTCCAGAAATTCCTTATAATAAAACGTATCGTATAGAGGGTCCAGTTGCTCACGGGTAAAGGGCATAGGGATTATGTAGAATTTGGATTTTATAACTTATAATTACATCACTTCTTCAACACCATATCTTCCTTAGCAGCCCACAGGCCAATATCCTGTTTGCTTAATGCAGCAGCCATAAGATCGGGGAATTTATCGGGTGTACAGGCAAATACGGGTATGCCAAGGTTTGATAAAAATTGTGCATTGCTATGGTCATAGAACGGCGCGCCTTCATCATTCAGTGCAAGCAGCACCACCACCTGCACACCGGCTGCCACCAGCTCTACAGCGCGTTTGCGCATACCTTCCACACTGCCGCCTTCATATAGGTCGGTGATGAGTACCAGCACTGTATCGTTTGGTTTGGTGATAATTTGTTTGCAATAAGTAAGGGCAAGATTGATATCTGTTCCGCCTCCTAATTGCACACCAAACAGTAATTCAACGGGGTCGGTGAGCTCTTCGGTAAGGTCGGTTACAGCCGTATCAAACACCACCATTTTGGTTTTTATGGCCGGTATAGATGCCATCACCGAACCGAAAATGCCTGAGTAAACAACAGAAGTGCCCATCGATCCGCTTTGATCTATACACAGCACTACATCTTTTAATGAATTACGTTTACGGCCATAGCCTATCCTTGTTTCAGGTACAATCGTTTTGTATTCGGGTTGATAATGCTTCAGGTTCTTTAAGATGGTAGCATGCCAGTTTATTTCATTATGCCTTGGCCGGCGATTACGTGCGCTGCGGTTCAAACTGCCAACAATAGCCTGTTGCGTTGGCTGCGACAGCTTGCGTATTAATTCATCTACCACCTTGCGTACTACCAGGCGGGCCGTGTCTTTTGTTTTATCGGGTATTACTTTGCTCAGCGTCATTAACGTGGCCACCAGGTGTACATCGGGCTCTACATTCTCGAGCATTTCTTTTTCAAACAACATTTGGGTAAGGTTCAGCCGTTTCAATGCATCCTGCTGCATTACCTGTACTATAGACGATGGAAAGAAGGTGCGTATATCGCCCAGCCAGCGCGCCACATTGGGCGATGAAGGTCCGAGGCCACCCTGACGATCGCTATCGTATAGCGCTTCCAGTGTTTTATCCATTTGCATATCACGCTCATTCAATGTAACACCGGTGCCTTCATTTTGCTGACCGCCCAGTATCAATCGCCATTTGCGTTTATGTTGTTCGTCGTTGATCATTGTTTAATTTTTAATACCTAACAATTGTAGAATAACCGGTATACCCTGTTTTGCCCTTTCCTCATCGATGGTAATCTCTACTGAAGATTTAATACCTGAACTACCACCGCCGTTCTTCACTTTCTCGCCCAGCTTTTTTCTTTCGGGGCTTGAAAAACTGGCAAACGTTCTGCGCAACAAAGGCAGTACTCTTGTGAAGGTTTCTTCACCTAATGTATCAACCCAGTTATTCACCAGGTTCCACAGATCGTTATCAATTAAAAGAATGGTGCCGCTGCCTTTCAAAAACCCTTCGAGCCAGGAAGCTGCTTTATCGGGCGGCGTACCGGCACTCATGGAATAATGAAATACGCGCACCAGCTCATCACCTTCCAGTAATTTATAGTCGGCCAACAGGCGGGTTGCATAACCTGCGATCATAGGCGAGGCATTGCCGGCCGCAGCGATCGATTGCAGTGTTTGCTGCCATAGACTTGTGATGTCGGCCTGTTGCAATACATTTACCGCATCGTTGAGTTTAAAGAAAAGATCGAGCAGTTTTTGCGCGGCATCATCACTTACCGAGGTGCAGGCTGTTGGCAGGCTTACACAAATACGGGTAAGCATGCTGTTCACAATACCCAGTACCAGGTCGGCATCAGTTTTTCGCACACTGCCGTAGCGGCTGGCCTGTACCAAACCGGGCACAACTTCCATCAACTGTATTACATCACCACTGGCGGCAGCCAGGTTATTGATGCATTGTATACATACCTCTACCGCCTTATGTAATTCGGCGGGTATGGTTTCCTGGAGCAGGGTGCTTACTTTGCTTAATGCATCTGCTTCTTTGGCTTTTTGTATTACAAATTTTTCAGCGGCTTCAGCTACCGTATTGCCCCAGCTACCTTTTTCAATAATGTTTATCGACAGTTCGGGGTCCCACTGCAGCCGCCACATTTCTTTAAAGGTGCCTTTGCCACTTACATCCTGCCTGTTGCCCCATTTTATTTCGAGCAATTGTAAGCGGTGTAAGAAAATACTTCGCTCCAGGTCGTTCTCCTTACGCAGGTCGAGCGTGTAATCTTTCCAATCGGCCGTGGCGGGTAATCGTAAGCGCTTTTGTATTCTTTCTATATCGAGCTGTAAAGGTGGTTTTGGTATTTCGGCAGGCACCTCCCCAATGCGATTGCTTACTATGAGCTCATCGTGTATCAGCTTCATTAAAATATCTTCGCCATTACACAGCACGGTCTTGGTAGCTTCATTCAATTCTTCTAATCCTGCTTTGTATAAATTGCGCATACTGGCCAACGCTTCGGCCAGGCGAACGGCTTCAATTACATGGGCCACCGAAGTATCCATTTCTTTTTTCCTGAACAGCTGGGCCACTTTTGCCATCCAGCGGGAGCCATCATCTTTTGGGTAACGCCAAATATGATCGTACCAACCGGGCGACTCTATACCGGCGCCATAGCCACTGTAATAACTAAGCCGGCTAAACGTCCAGGGTATCCATGTGCATTCTACTTTTACCTTTGGTAAGCCTTTCAACAGATCGCTATCGTCTTTTGCTTTTGGCATATTCACCAATGCAGGTGCGTGCCAGGCGCCACAGATCACCGCAATGGTCTGGAACATTTCTTTCTCCGCCTGTCTGATGGTCTTTCGCATCCAGGCTTCGCGCAACCTTTCGGTGTGCGTTTCTTTTTGTGCAAACTCCTCCCGTAGCACCTGCATGGCTTCGGTCACTGCGTCAAACACCTGCTCATTACCATGGCGATGCTCGAACATATGCTCCCACCATTTTTCGCCATCGTCGTAACCGGCGGCTTCTGCCAGCCATGAAATAGGATCTTTCCTTATGGGCAGCACTTCTACTACTTCGTTATTCTTTATTGAATAATTATTAACTGATGGAGCGGCTGCGCCCGGTTGTTCGCCTTCCCGGGCTTTTCTTTCCTCTTCCTCTTTCTTCACTCTTTCAATCGCTTCTTTCTCCAGCGCTATATGATGGCCTATGGGAAGGTCCATAAACCGCACATGTATGTTGTTCTTGCGGGCATATGCTATGGCCTGCCATTCGGGTGAGAATTCAGCAAAGGGGTAGAACGATGACTGCTGCGGATCTTCGGGCTGATACACCAATATGGCTACCGGCGGTTTCAGTTCCGCATGGTTTACCCATTGCAGCAAAGGATCTGCTTCGGGCGGCCCTTCTACCAATACTATGTCGGGCTTTACCTTTTCCAGAAACTCCATTACATTCTTTGCCGAACCGGGACCGTGGTGCCGTATGCCTAGTATGTGAATCATGGTCAATAGTGAATGGTGAGTGGTGAGTGGTGAGTGTGACTCGCTACATTCGAGCACTCAAATAAATATCAGCTTCTCCTACATCAAATCCCGGCATGCTCTATAGATATCTTTCCATTCATCTCTTGGCTTTACCACTGTTTCGAGGTACTCCTGCCAAACGAGTTTATCCTGCACAGGATCTTTTATCACAGAACCAATAATACCTGCAGCAAGATCAGCAGCTTTTAACTGACCATCGCCAAAATAGGCGGCCATGGCCAGTCCGTTGTTTACTACTGAAATAGCTTCAGCTGTACTTAATGTACCGCTGGGCACTTTTATCTTTGTTTTTCCATCGAGGGTAACACCGCTGCGCAGTTCGCGGAAGATGGTCACAATACGACGGATCTCTTCCAACGCAGGTGGCTCGGCGGGCAATTCCATTACCTTTTCAAAACTTTCTACCCGGCGTTTTACGATATCAATTTCTTCGTTCATTGAATCGGGCACGGGTAGAATAACTGTATTGAACCGGCGCTTTAAGGCGCTCGATAATTCGTTCACACCTTTATCGCGATTATTAGCAGTGGCAATTACATTAAATCCTTTTACGGCCTGTACTTCGGTATTCAACTCAGGTACAGGCAGCGTCTTTTCCGACAAAATAGTGATCAACGTATCCTGTACATCGGCGCCAATACGGGTAAGCTCTTCAATACGAGCAATCTTACCATCTTTCATAGCACGCATAACAGGCGTTTCAACCAGTGCTCCCTGTGAAGGGCCTTCCGCCAACAGCCGGGCATAGTTCCAGCCATAACGAATGGCTTCTTCACTGGTGCCGGCAGTTCCCTGAACGATCATGGTTGAATCGCCACTAACAGCTGCCGACAAGTGCTCGCTCACCCAGCTTTTGGCAGTACCGGGCAAACCATATAATAACAATGCGCGGTCGGTTGTTAAAGTAGCAACGGCTATTTCCATCAACCGTTTGTTACCAATGTATTTGGGCGATACTTCAAAGCCATTTTTCAATTTACCACCAATGAGGTAGGTAACTACCGATTGTGGCGTTAACTTCCAATTTGTGGGACGCTTGCCCGTATCCTGCTTTTGCAACTCTTCCAACTCCTGGGCATATAACTGTTCGGCGTGTTGACGTAATAAGGAAGACATAATGGTTGTACTATTTTAATCGTTAAAGGATTGTATGGTTTGTTTCTTTAAGTTCAGTAAGGTAGTTATGTATTCGCTGGTATTGTTCCAGGTTGCCCGCAGGTGATCTTCACCCGGTGCACATTTTGGAAGTTCAGAAATAATACCAACGGGAATACAATGAATATAGCGACTGTAAAACGAGCGGTTATACTGATAAACACTTCGGGCCGTATGAATAAAGATGGCGCGGGTAAGATCGATGCTCCAGGTATCTTCGCGCTTTATAGCATGTTCAATTATATTCTCGGCAAACTGGCTTATAAACTTTATGCTGTGAGTCTCCTGCTCTTTTACCGGCAACAGCGGAATGATATCTATGTAAAATACATGGCTGTTTTGCATAAACGCCGTTGCCCAGCGCTGGTCTTTAAATGCCACTACCGCCTGAACAATAGCAGGCAATAGCTTTTTACCGGCTTCGTCTTTTTGCCAGGTTTTAATAATAACATCGGGTGTGCTTTGCAAATGTGTTTCCCAAAAACCGGGTGGCACGGCCTGCATAAGCTGCATAGCAACAAACTCATCATCGGTATAATCTTTACTGTTGCTCAGTTTATCGATGCCGGTCTTTAAAATACTTTCATCCAAGGCAGGCATTTGAATTTCCACGCCCTTATGGCCAACTGTAACTGATTGTTGCAATAGCTGCTGATATTGCATTACAACCGATGATGTGGGTATTTGCTTTAACAACCAAAGCGCAATTTCCTTTACCTTTTTGCTTTTCTCTTTCCCCAGGCTTTCGAGGAATTCAATATCTGCAGCGCCGATATTGATACCCAGTAATAGCATTAACTCAATTTTGGTACCGGCATCTTCCTGCGGCCAGGTCTTTATCAACCATTCCCGGGCAGTGTCTGGCGCAGTTTTTCGTATTTGCTCCAGCACCATTTTACGTTGTTCGGGCGAACCTGTTAGCCATAACTCTTCATCGGTTGTTGCTGTTGAAAAATTCCATTCGGGGTTGAACCGGCTTAACCATTCCCCCCGTTTACCACAACAGGCCACTACCAGGTTTTGCAGTTTTTTATGTTGTATACCTATGTTCATTAATAAGGGCACAAATTCCGGCGCTACAATGCGCTCTTTATCGCTGCAATGCTGTAACCAGAATTGTAACAGTGAATTGCTTTCTGAATCGAGTATATCTTTCAGTGTTTGCATGGCCAGGCGTGAACAATATTGTTTTTCTTCTGCGCCGGCTTTTTCAATAGTAACATTTTCTTTTTTTACGGGCATGGTGCCGCACTGACGATAATTAAACAGCAGTGCAGCCATTTGTAAAAACTGTTCTTCTTTATCGGTTGTACTTTGCTGTATCAACGCTGCCGCTTCTGACAAGGCTTCGGGCAACTCGTTAGTGCCGGGCGGCCGTTTATCGGTGCCCAATAAGGCTGTATGAATGATGTGCTCCCAGGTTTGCATAACCCCCAATTTGAATAGGATCTCTCTTCCTGTTATAAAATTTTGTACTCCTGCTGATACCAAACCCCAAAGGGCTCAAACACTTTTTCTTTCCCTACTACCGCCATGTTAAGCGCATCACCACCGCTTAGTGATAGTAATTTCCAAATGTGCTTAAATCCGGTCCTGATGCTCATCATGGCATTGTTGCTATCCTGCAGCCACCATTGGTGATCATAAAAAACAGGTTTTACCTGTTCAATAATAAAGGGCCGTTCGCTGCGGAAAGGCAATACACTGCTAAACGCAGCTTCGGCTTCTACCACCTGTTGCCAGCTGGCAAAGCCTTTATATTGTTGTACCTGTTCTGTATTGATCTGTTTTTTTATAATGGCGCGTAAAGGCGCAACGGATGGATAGAACACCAGCTCTGCTTCAACAAACAAACCGGGCGTAAGCGCCAATTGCGCACCCTGGCCACGTACTAAGAATTGAAGCACCAGCGCATACTGATCGCTTTTAATTCCATACAGCCAATTGCGCTCAACAGTAAGGTTATCATCTTCGGTAACCTGTTTGCCCAATACCAGCCAGGTATCGGTTATACCCGGTTGTTCTTTTAACTCTTCCTGGTTTTGTGTGAAGCCGATCCAGGTGCGAAGGTCCTGTTGTAATAAAGCCGGCAGGTTGTCATTATTTTTAAATCCTGTAGTAACCAGGTACAGGCGCAACAACTGGTCCATAAACTCAGTCTGCCAGCCATCGCGATAAAAGTTTATTTCGCCCAGGTTGCGTATCATTCCGGCAAGGCCCGGCGCCTGTGCATCAACCATGCGGCGGGCCATGTTCTCGAACCAGCCACTACCTTTTTCGGGCATGCTGATGATACCATTGCGAATAATATCTTTTATCCATTGCAATACTTCTTCAATACCATCGCCTACTTTTTGTTCGCGGGCCTGGCGGCGTTTTGCCTGTGCCGCTTCATCAACCGGCTTTTCTTTTTGTACCGCCTGTTTTTCCTGCCGTTCGTTTCGTTTGGTGATCCATTCCGAAACCCAGGCCGGCATTTCATTTACAGTAAAATCACTTTTATTACGGGCATATAATAACAGCAATCCAATACCGTGTTTGCATGGAAACTTACGGCTGGGACAGCTACACTTAAATGCCATATTCACCACATCAACCTGGGTTTGATATGGCTTACTGCCGCTACCCTGGCATTCGCCCCAAAGCGCGAGCTCATTCACTCCTTTGCTTACCCATTTGCCCGGATTAGAGAGTTCTTTCCCCGATTTTTTCGACGACTCATCGGGCGCCAGGGCAAGTACTTGTTCTTCGGATAATTGCAAGCGTAATAATTTTAGAATGAAAGTAAATAAGAAGATGGTGCCGGCACCGAAATCGCCCGCTTAGTTTATCACGTGAAATGTTATTCTGCCATTGTTTTCCACAATTCCCAACTGGTTTCGCTCTGTACCCCGGAAAATCGCAGCAACGCCATTATCAACATCAAGGTGCCATAATATTTCGGGCGGCCCGTTCTCTTCCTCAATATACACCACCACTTTCGTCTCGTAAGCTACCACAAACTGGCTCACGGTAAGAATTAAAATATCTTTTACCAAACTATTACCATCACCAATTTCCCAAGGTTCTGCCTTGTAATCCTGCTCATCGGCAGTTATAACGAATACCTGGTAACCGGAGTAGAAAACAAGTCTTGTAAAGTCACCATTATAATGATGCACATCCAGTTTCTTAATAAGCCCCTGCAAATAAAACAGCACATCAATTTCACCCGATTCAGAAATACGCAGTACCATATTATCGCAGGCCAGGTAATAGAAGTCCTTGCACCGAACCAACTCATTGGTATAGGTAGGCGGAACGCGGTATTCCTGTTCTTTAAATGAACAACGTACAGACACCATCAATTCACCGGCAAGGGTATAAGTATTAAGAAACGCCTCTTCATGTTCATGATGTAACGTAATTATGAAATCATTATCCATACCTATACCTACGGTATTCGCATGCAGGAACTGCGGCTGATAAACCCTTAACTCATCCTGGAAGTGTTTATTACCCGGCAACTTTTTTTCTTCCAGTGGCACATCGGCAAACAACACAATATGTTTGTTCCAATTAGGGTCGGCTAAAGCCACCATTTGAAAGTTCTCCTCTACATTAACATTCCAGCTAAAGGTTTCCACATGTTTATCGGCACTAACTCTTGCCAACACCAGGCCTGTTGTCTTTTTTCCAAATACAAGTAACTGATTTTTCCAGGAAAGTGTTTTCAACCAGGTTACATCTTTTATTAACTTGAGGTCGGTGCTGCCGTTCTTTTGCTCAGGAATATCTTTTGTTGTATGTATGAACCGGTAACAATCGGGCGAAAGCAACTCATCGTTTGATATAAAGTAATTCAGATGATGTAAACTATTTAAACGGCCTGCGCTTGCTTCTTCGCTCACTACCTCGTAAGCAATTTGCCTGCAGGTGTTTTCCAGCTCATTTGTTTTATACTTCTTATTTACATCATCGATAACATGGAGAAACGCCAGCTTTTTGCTTTTCACATCATCGCTTGTGTAAAAGCGCTGTAGCTCTTCGTGTAACTGCCCTTTGTTGTCATCCGCCACCAGGTCAAAATACTTCCTTAAGCAGGATTGGGGTTGTTTTGGATCGTGCCAGCCTTCTAACAAAACTTTTTTAGCCCGCGGCCTGTCACCGATCTTATCTGTTATTATCCGTGATTGCTCGAGGTAGTCATTGTTCTCTTTTGCCTTATTTACACCTTTTTCAAAACACGCCATTGCGTTGTTATGTTGTTCGAGCTCCAGGTAAAGGTCACCGGCTTTTTCATATTCCTGCAAATCGGTATATATTTCAATGGCTTCAACATACAGCCCGCCCTCTTTGTAACATTCTGCCGCCTGCTGGGGGTTATTCAGGTGTTCTTTATATAATAACGCGGCCTCCCTGTAATGCTTTCCCTGCTTTAGGGCATTAGCGGCCAGGGCATAATCGCCCAGCAAATGCGCGTATACGTAAGCGGCTTTCTTATAATCCTTATTGGCAATTGCCTGCCGCGCTGCGTTCAAATATTTACTGCGTAGGTCATTGTAATATTTATCCATGTTCCAGCCATCTACTGCTTGCCCGCCGCCCAAACTGCTCAAATTGAACCGGGAAGAATTCTTTGTCAATTGCCCACCGGGCATAGCCGTGCCCCTGTTCATATAAGGACTGCTTAACGGAATAGCGTATTGTAAAAATTCATCCATATTCTTTGCAAACATGTCGCTCAGGCGCTTCAATTCACTATCGCGTTGCTTTTCCAGGTCTTCTATCTTTTGTTGCATCCAGTTCATTGCCCTGCCAAAGAACCCTGGGCCGTTGCTCCCTGAAGCCCCCTCCATACCTCCGCCACCGCCCGATGGCAGCATTATGCTGCCTGCTACACCACCTGATGTTGAAAAAATACTACCCAACCCGCGTAACAACCAAAAAGCGCCTATTAACAGCCCTTCAGCTATTTTATTATTGAGGAATGAGGGAACATCATTCCCTTTTGGAATATCGGTAAGCGGTTTGTTGCCGACCGATCCTTTTTCAGATCCAAAGATCTCATCTGCCGTAAGCTGTTGCACATTTATCTGATGCAGGGGTATAAAGGGCGAATTACCTTTATGCGCATATTCCCAATTGATATTTGTTGGCTCCGTGTATTGTAATAACTCAGGCAAAGCAATCTGGTCTTTTCTTTCAAAACCAATAAACCCAAGCGTTGGGTGAAATACCTGGCAATCCCACATCAACAATGACTGCAATTCTTTTTCGCTGATGGCAGGAGCTAACTCAGCGTCAACGGGAATATAAAGTTTACCGCCCATTACGGTATATGGCTGTTTTACCTGTAAAATACCAGGTGTTTGTTTTTTGTTGAATATAACAAACAGTCCTGCTGCATCAACCGGATTATTGTTATTCGAAATAATATAACATACCAGCTGCGTTAAAGGTATTTGCCAGGCATTCATTTCCTGCAGCCATATAGCAGGATTGTTACCCCTTATAAAAGCGGCATACAACGAATGGGTTGCATGCTCATTATATTTTAGTGTTAGCTCCATAGTTTATAACGGTATCAATAAACCGTTGAATATAATTGTAATAAAATCCTTCTACGTCACGGCTCTCGGCATTATCTACCCCGGTAAAATAAGCAGGGCCGCAAACCCGGCCATCTGCCGCCCAGCAGGCTGTTGGCTTACCCATAACCATAACAATTGTTATTTCAGGTATCATTTTATCTGAGCTGCGCAAATGCAAAAAACCTCTTGAATCTGCCACCACCTCACTGCCATCGTCCCAAACAAACTTCGTGAACTTAATGTATGTATTGGATAATTTCAACGATGGCGCCTCTTCCTCTCTTGCGCTCCAGGCCTTCATTTTCTTGTCTTTATTGTTGTTGTTATGATTAATAACGATCAATCCACTTTGCTCCATCAATGCAATATGCCTGTCATCGAACGCCAGGTCGCCGTCGTGATTTATATACACATCCTTCACAGAAGTGATGGTAGTGTAACCATCATTGACCACCTTTTTAAAATGACTTAAGTTCACCGGCCTGTTCTTATACTCCTCTACAATAGCTTTATAATTTGCAGACAGGTCATTATAAGGAAGTACATTACCGGCAACAGTGTCAACTATATATAATTTCTCATTGGCTTTTATATAAAACCGGCCCCCACTAAAAGCCATTTCCGGAACAAGGGTAATTGTTTCAGGTAATTTAATGATTTCTACGTTACCGTTTCCGGGGTTCGCCTTATACAACTGGCAACCCTTTGCACTTCCCGAATATACCAGTATATAGATCATTGAAACACCAGTAGAACCAAAGCAAAAACGGCCGGGTTCAAGACATTCAATAAGCACCCGCGCGCCCCTTTTCCTATTATCCCAATACAACACCCGCTGGTCCAGGGTTATACAAACCACATGGTCGCGTGCAAGCTCATAAAAACAATCTGCAAAGAACCTGATCTTTGCCGCCGGAAAGAACAATGGCGAAGGATATTCCTGCAGGAACCTTGGTAAATGGCCTGGCAAGCTTGGCTTTACCGGTAGGACCTCTTTCTCTGTCTTTGTTTTTGTCTTTGTCTTGAACAACAACTCCTGCAGATCGAACTTTGCTTCGCTCAATAATTTTCTGCGGCCCTTTACATATTCATAGAATTGTAATTGTCCATTTCGGTTTACAGTAACTAAAAAATTCACCGGCTTTTTTAAAGAAGTCATTATTGACTGGAACAATACATTATGCGCAGCTTCCTCCTCCGTTATCAAAAACACTTCATCATCCTGCGTAAGCTTTGCCTTATCCATAAACGAGGTAAGCCCCCGGCCGCAATGCAGGGCTGCATCCAGCTGCTCCAATGAGTTAATTACGCCTTCTTTTGTAGTAAGATCAATTCCCCTAAAATCGTTCCCGAATAAAGTATAGGATGCTACTTGTGCCTTTGCTTTATTGTTACGGGCACATGCCAGTGCTGCCGATACGGCAAACACCCGTGGCAGTCCCCACATTTTTATAGTAGTATCTATTAATAGTATCCGTTGCTTTTCGGGGTTCGAAGGCAGTTCTTCCCTGCGCAGGTACAATGCTTCGTTATTGGCCAAACGCGCCATAAGCGACAGATCATCATGCGCCAGTTCGCTCAACAACAGCCGGTCGAAATTGCCGCGGTTGGTAATATCCGATACCCCGCCAAACAACTGATCGCTGCTGCCATGCGCATGCATGGGAATATTTAAAGCTGCAATAAGGTGGTGCGTCAATTGCGCCAAACCAGCCGTGTCAGGGTCTTGCGCCAGTTGCTCAAGCAGGTCGCCCGTTTCCTGTATGGGTACTTCTATTTCTGCGGCATCGGGCACATTGGGCATACCGGTGCGTACGGCAGTTTCCAGATCGGCCATGGTTGGAAATACTTCTGCCGCCCATTGCAACCAGGCCATATCGTCTCTAAAGAGATGCTCAACATGAAGTGATTTTAAAAAAGTAGTTATATGATAAGCATTACGCTCATCGAACAATGTGCTATCCAGCTTACCGCTGTTAAATTCATTAATAAAATAGGCGGTATCTTCTGAACTGATCTTCGGCCTTGCCTCTTTGAAGATCACATAGAGCAACCAGGTACGGCCGGCACCGGAACGCAACTCAACCGGTAATGCGGCCACGTTTTGCAAAAAGCGAATGCCTTCAAGCATATTACTTTTTGAATCGTGTAACGCTACGCGGTTCTTTTCAAAAAAATCGAGCAACCGGAGCGTGCTATACAACACACCCTGATCTGCAGCCGCAGTACCACTCTTTTCCCGGCACGCACTCAATATAAGTAATATAGAGCCCAGGGCAGGCCATCCCTCCGGTGCCAGCTTTTTTAAAATATTTACCAGGTCTTCGCGGTAACAAATGGTATCGCCTTTAAGCCACTCAATAACATAACCGGCTTCTGTCCAATGCCAGAAATAATTTGCCGTAGGCTTAAAGTACCCAACCACTTTGTTTCTTTGATCACTCATAGCCCCCTCCTTTTGTTAATCGTATGGCGCTTCTTGTTGAAGGCATAAAAGCATTCTTTGGTATCATTTCCCAACTGCCATCGGTATCAAAAAGCAATAATGATCCTTTCGATGGGTCGAGGCGGGCAATTACCAACTCGCTGATGGCGGGTGGATCAAATTCAAAACCACAGGGCAACAACAAGGTATCCTGTAACACGTATTCCTTTCCGGGTAATGCCGGCAAAGGCGTTCCTATGATCAACACTTTATTTTTTTCTGAAACCGCAAACCGGGTTTGTTGTAAGCGCACCAGGGGCGCCGTTTCTGCATAGCGCTGCCAGGTAGCCAGGCTGGTAAGCAAGGCATTGCCTTCCTGCGAACGGCCCGAAGGTTTCAGCATGATGGTATGTTGTAAATTAATTTTTCCGGGCAGGGCCGATACCGGCAGCTTTACTGTTATATATTCAGCTACAGGTACCCATTTCAGTGGCTTTAATTTACTCACCGGGGTTAAACCGCCGGGTGGAAATAAATTATTATCGACATCCAGCGTATAGGTATGTAAGCCGGGTAATTGTCTTATACGCAGATCAAGATCACCCAAAGCATTTATACCACGTACCCAAATAAAGCCATCTTCTTCGGCAGCCTGTAAACCGGGCAGGCAGCGTACAGAACCCAGCGCCGCTTTATCGGCGATAGAAAGTACTATGATCAACTCTTTCATTCTACATGCATTATCTGTTGCCACAATTCGTTAATTGGCTTTAAAACATAATTCCGCTGATCAACATTTTTTATCCATTCGCAACGGCCGTTAAGGTAACGCAACCTGTCTTTAATTACCGACCGCTCGGCGCCCGAAGTTTCAGGATCCTTCCACTGATGGGTCATTTGCATTACTTCTTTATAAATATCGTCGGCATTGGGCGTGCTGTTAATGGAGGCCCGGGGATGAAGCTGCTCCTTTTCTTTTTCTTCCTGCAATGCGGCATTCACTATACCGGCAATCACTTCGCGTTGTTCATCGGTATCCCATATGTAACGCAATACCCACATATCGCTGCGGTATGCTTTTGTACGCTTACATAGTATAGCACTTGCAGCAATAAGCCGTTGCAGTTTCACGGCACGGCGATCGCTTACCTGTACTCCGGCATTTCGTAATTTTTCAATCAGATCAATATAGCTGGCCCGTATATCCTGCATATCAACCAACGGTATCAAACTTTGCAGCTGGCGTATTTCTTGTGTTTCAATACCGGGCAGGTCGGCGGTCTTCTTTTGCTCTAATAACCAACCGGCATCCAATACATCATTCAAATGATGCGGGTCAACATAATCGCAACGCACGCGGATCAAAAACCGGTCGAACAATGCCTGCAGGGCTTCTTCCTGTGGCAGGTGGTTACTGGCGCCAACGATCATCAGGGCGGGCAGGTCCTTTGTTTCGCGGCCACGGCGAAAAATGCGCTCGTTGAGCACCATCAACAAACTATTAAGGATGGCGCTATTGGCATTCAATAATTCATCAAGAAAGATCAAATGCGCCTCGGGCAACATGCCTTCAGTATTGGTTACCAGGTCGCCATCGCGTAAACGCCGAATATCAAAAGGCCCGAACAGCTCATTGGGTTCGGTGAACCGGGTTAGCAGGTATTCAAATGTTTTTCCTTGTAACAGTTGCGCCAGTTCGCGCACCAGGGCGCTTTTTGCCGTACCGGGCGGACCAAGCAGAAACAGGTTTTCGCGTCCGGCCAAACAAATACCCATCAAATCAATAATATCATCTTTACCAACAAACGTGCTTTTAATATGCTGTAGCACCGCATTCACTTTATCGACCAACTGAAAGTCGATAGCTGTTTTGTTTTCCATGCTTACTTTATCTTTTACTCTGGTTTAAATCCAGGCCATAGCACATGGCCGTAATCGCCCAATGCCTCCTGTATATATTCTCTTACCTGTGGGTTATTACATCTTTTTATATCGCGCGCTGTTATGATGCGGTCGATGTATGATCTGCGCACACAGGCATTGTTCATGATCGTTTCAATCTTCAGCTCGCCTTCCACCTTCATGCCTACTGAGGAGAACGGCCATTGTATGGCGGCTTCCCGCAACCGTTTCACGAGTATATCTTCCGGCGCCAGCCCTTTGGCCAGGCTCATGAGGTTTGACAAATAGCGAAAACTGAGGTCAACCGACAAAACAGCTTCCGGTGAAATAACGCCCTCATAAGGCGTGAGCAATTTATTCACTGTCTCTTCACCCAGGTGTCGCAATATTACCAGTTGTACGGCCCGGTATAAAAAGCCGGCAGCCCATATTGCTGCTGCAGCATCAAATGCCGGCACGGTTGCCGTGAGCTCCTGCTTTTGGTGTTCATAATGTTCACGCAGTTGTTGTATAGCCGCCTGAATATCATCCCCGGAAAACGGGGTAACATTGGCGTCGACGGTAACTTTTCCCTGCTGAATAATGTCCTGTATGAATTGTTTTAATTCCACAAACGCCAAAATACATATTCTTTCTGCCGTTACATAGGAGTTTTTAAGATAATCACGTTACCAACTGCAGATAATTGCATGCAATTATTTCATAATATCTGGAACCTGCCATTTGTGGAAAAACATATCATGATCACCGGTAGATTTTTAAAAGCAAAAGGGCCTCGCCATTAAAGCGAAGCCCCCTTGTTATTATTGCTAATAATTATTATCTCAAATGCGACCTTAACATCCAGGCCATTTTTTCGTGATCTTCCATTAAGCCGGTAATAAAATCGCTGGTACCTGCGTCTTTGTACTCATTGGCAAAGCGGTCGATATTCTCACGCATAGCAATGATAAGGGTTTCATGGTCGGCGAGTAACTCGCGAATAAAACCCTGGCTATCGTTTTTTTCGCGCGATTGCTCAGTAAGGTGAGTGAGTTGCAAAAAGGCCTTCAACGTACCTGGCGCATAATGGCCTAAGGTGCGAATGCGTTCAGCTACTGAATCCATGATCTCATCCAGCGCCTCGTACTGGGCTTCAAAGAATTTGTGTTTGTCATGAAAATCGGGGCCTTCAACATTCCAGTGTGCATTACGCGTTTTGGTATACAGCAAAAATTCATCTGCCAGAATTCCATTCAGAATATGCGATACTGCGGTTAAATTTTCTGGTTTGATCCCAATGTTAGGTTGCATATAGTACTGTTTTAATAACTTAAGGTTCCGAACAATCCATTTTTATAATCACTCATCGCCTGCTCAATTTCCTCATTGGTATTCATTACGTAATTGTCTTTGGCAGCTACCGGTTCATCAATAGGCTCTGCACTTAAAAACAACAGTTGTGCATTTTCAGTAGCCGAAACAATTATTTCACCCGCATCTTTACTGAACACCACCAGGTGGTGCTCATTCACCGGTTCATCGTTTACAATCACTTTTCCATTGGCCACATATACCAGGGTCCAGTAGTCGGGTGCGGCATTTAATTCAATTTCTCTGCCAGCCTCCATTTCACCGATCATTGAGATCACCGGCGTAAAGTTTTGTATGGGGCCGGTAAAGCCATTATACTCACCACTGGCCAGCCTGAACTGTACACCCTCCTGCTCAATAACCCGCGGTAATTCTTCAGCTTTAGCCGATTGGTAAAAAGGCTTATCTAACTTATTGGCGCGGGGCGCATTTATCCAAAGCTGTATGAGCTCCTGCACACCACCCTGTTTCAGCAATTCTTCTGTTGGCCCTTCACTATGTAAAATGCCCCGGCCGGCAAACATCCACTGCACACCGCCAGCCTTTATTATTTCATCGTTACCGGCATTGTCGCGATGAAAGCCTTCGCCCTGCAGCATAAAGGTATACGGGCTAAAGCCACGGTGCGGGTGCGGGCGTAGCCTCGACTGCTGCCCGGGCTCATACTTTACGGGCCCAACATGATGAATAACTATAAACGGGTTGGCGAACCGGAAATCCATATGCGGCAAAGGTTGCCGTACCACGTCCTCATCAGTGATCTTCTTCTCGCGGGCTTGCAGAATATGATCGATCTTCTTTTTCATGCGCGGTGTTACATTCTGGGTGTTAAGTTAGGAAATAAAACAGGAGCAGCTGTTTATTAAATAGAGATCAGCAACATAAAAGATGATCTATACAACAATTAGTACCTATTTCTTAGGCTTCAGATAAATAAGCTGACCCAGGTGATAACTATTATGGTTGGTGCGGTTAATTAGAATATTCAGTTTGTTGCGGTGCGGCTCTTTGGCAAAATCCTCTGCCGATACCGAGTTGTGTTTTGTAAACCATTCATCCGTCGAGGTTGCCGCTATGTGTTCAGATAGTTTTGTATTTATTGCCGTCCAGTGTTTTTTCAATTCCGCAACGGTTGGTATTTCCAGTCCACTCCGGTCGGGGCTGGTGATAAAAGGCTTTTCTAACTGCGGGTATAATTTCTCGCCAAAGCCAAGCAGGGGCAACATGCCATCGGTAACGGCAACCAAATGGCCAAGCAAATATGTACCGGTATTTCTATCGGGCGCCGTTTCGGTAGCTAATTGTTCATCGGAAAGAGCGTCGAATAATTTGGTAAGCCGGGCAACCTGGGTGTTCCAGGCGTCTACTGTCATTTTAATAAACAGTTCTTTTACCGGTGTTTCGGTTGTTACATCACTCATAGTTGTATGTTTTAGTACAACCAAATAACCAACCGGGCGGCCCTTTTGTTTACGAGGTCAATCAATTCCCAGGTCGTTGGTGAGGCTTTTCTCAGGTAAAATTTCGTGCAGGTCAACGCCAACGGTTTCGGCAATGATATTATTAATAAGCATTTCCATCTCCTTTCTATCTATGTTCTTATCCTGCATAAGGGTACCATAATTAAGCGACAACAACTCTTTTGTATAGTCTTTTACTGTTTCGGGTTTGAATTCTGTTCGTACCGCATCGAGGATATTGGAGATGAAAATGGTTGCCAGCCATCCCAGCGCGGGCAGCAGGTACAACCAGCGGGTTTTATCATAACCATAAATTAACACCAGGCTTACTGCTAAAACGCCCGGAATAAGAATAATGCCTGTAATAAATAAAGCCCTGGCCCAAACGGCCGGCAGCACCAGTGGGGGCACCTTCAACTGAAGTTCCTTTTGCAGTTTATGGTATTTCAACCGCCTGTTCTTTTTGGGAAAGATCTTATTAAGAGAAGCATCCAGCTCAATGGCCTCCCGCGGCACCTGATACCTGTTAATAAGGGTATAGCGCAGTTTGTAAAACAATTGTTGCGATCTGCATCGCATGCTCTGCCGGCCTTGTATGTTGCGCCAAACAAGATTATGAATATCGCCGACAGTGCAAACTTTTTCTGCTTCGTAATTAGAAATGGTGATGCCGAATGCATTTTCTACATTCACCAGTATTTCTACGGAATCGAGCCCCATAGAGCGTTTTGGTTGTTTAGGGTCTAACTGTTATTTAAGGGTCAACTGGCTAAAGATAAATAAATAAACACGATTTTGCGTGGGGTGGTACTGGTAAGGGCGCTACCTGATATTAAATATTATCAAAATACCACTCTGCTGGCCTTAATTGCTTCACTTATATTCATTAACCCTTGTTCAAATGCCTGCTTGTTGGGCCAGCCAAAACCAATACGCATATAAGAATCGGGCATGCTGAACCAATGGCCGGGGCCTACCATGGTCTTGTATTGTTGTACAAGGGTTTCATAAAAGCAGGGAATATCAATAGTGTGCGGCTGTTTAAACCGGGGGAAACATACCACTCCACCCTGGGGCAGTACATACTCCAAACTGGCTTCCTGTTGCAACCAGGTAACCAGTAACCGGTAATTCTCCAAGGCCCGTTCATTGATTACAGTAGCGAACGCTTCTTTGCGGCAATAAAACTGGTACGCCACTTCTTCATCGAGCGCCGGATTACTTATATATATCATTTCCTTGGCAGCCAGAAATTGTTCCATCAACACCTCATCCTGCGTTATTAACCAGCCCATACGTAAACCGGGCAGGCCAAACGCTTTTGACAGAGACGATACACTGATAACCTTTTTACTTAGAGAAGCCACTACGGGGTAGCTGGTTTTAAAACAGGTATCGCGGTAGGTTTCATCAACCAGCAGGTATATATTTTGTTTTTCGGCAATAGCTATCAGCGCCTGTAACTCAGCTTCGGTCATTGTTATGCCGGTGGGGTTATGCGGGGTAGTAATACTTATTAACCGGGTGGCTGGTGTAATGGCTGCTTCAATAGCGGCGAGGTTTATGCGCCAGCCCGTTTCCAATTGCAGATCGATATAGCTGATGGAGCAGCCTATAGTTACCGGAACTTCAATATTGGTGGCATAATTGGGGCGTACCACAATTAAATGGTCCTGCGCGGTAAGTAATGCCGTATTTATAATAAATAGCGCTCCCGCCGCCCCGTTGGTAAGCAGCACTGCGTTTTTTTGCAACCCCGCTTCTTCACCTATCAGTTGCCGTAACCCATTATGCCCACGGTGAGGGATGTACTCCAGTTTCAGTTCATTGAGCTGCAAACCCAACTCACCAAAGCTAAGGTCGCTCACCGAACTTTCGGCCAGGTTATGCAAAATGGTATCGTACCCTTTTTCCTCGGGCGATTCCTTTTCAATGGGCATTCTTTTGTACAGCATAAACAGGCAGTTTGTTCTTATGCTAAAATAATACAAGGAATGCAGTGCCCCATCGCTTTCTTATGCAGCTACCAGTTTTTCGGTAATGTTCTTTACCTGGTTGGTATGGCGTTGGGTATGAACTATTACAAAAGTTATGATCTCAAACCGGGTGGGCTCGCCAAATATGGGCATGTGGCAGGTAGGGGTAAGATCAAGGGTTTGAATGGCTTTGCCTATTTGCTGGCGACCGGTTTTGAACCTGCTGATGATGCTTTCCTTATCAAAGGTTTCATTGGAAGGAATGATAAATTCAGGCGAGGGCAGTTTGGTGCTGAAGTCTAAAAAGATGGCCTCGAGGTTAGGCACACCAGCATCGGGCGGGCGGTTGGTTGGTTGCACCGGACCATTGAGCACTTTGATCATATGGTCGTCTGATTTACATAAATGCTCTATGACCTGGGCAGCTGTCCAGCTGCCGGTGAACGGCACCGTATTGATTTCAGACTGGCTTAAAGCAGCCACCTTTTCGATAAACGCATTGGTGGCCGCCTCAAATTCCAGCAATAATTCATTGGCTGTTTTCATTATTTATTTGGATTGTTTTCTACATTGATCATCCAGCTAATGCCGAATTTGTCTATAAACATACCAAAATAAGCGCCCCAAAAAGCATCGGCCATTGGCATTATGATATTGCCACCGGCTGATAAGCCACTGAATAATTTATCGGCTTCTTCCTTCGAATCGGGGGTAAGGCTTATATGAACATTATTACCCACTATGACCTTACCCATATGTTCGGGCGCATCACTACCCATTAACACATTACCACCTTTAATTGGCAGCGAAATATGCATGATCTTATTCCACCCCGACTCGGGCCCACGGTATTCTTCGGGCATGTCCTTGTAGCGGCCTATCATGGTGAACTCACCGCCAAATACTGATTTGTAAAAGTTGAATGCTTCTTCGGTATTACCGCTAAAATTCAAGTAAGGATTCATTGCAGGCATGGTCTTATATTTTAATGTTTGAAAATGTTGGTTCTCTCAATCCAGTACGGTACACACAAACCCTTTTTTTGTAACAAGGGTCATTACCTTTTCTATGCGCAGGTTATTACCTTCAACCCGCAGCACTTTATCGCAATCATCAAGATCGATGTTTATTTTGCTATCGGGAAAATGCCGCCGCAATGCGGCTACCAGCTTTTGCGCCTCTGCAAACTCCTGTACATTCGTTTTGAAAACCTCAACCATAATGCTTTCTTTATGTTTGTACGTTTATAACCCAAAAGTACATGTGTTCGCTATCTTCAAAAGGGTGCAAACGCGACCAATTAAGGGGTTCTTTGCGACAATATTTTTATCTTTATTGAGGGGGTAAGCTAGCACAATTGTCATTAATGATATCCTGAACTTTTCTCCCTTGGTCGGGGTATTATCCGCGTTTGTCGGAACGGACGGTTAACCGGTCAAAAACATTAAATACTTTGCAAAAATGAAACACGTTTCCATACTAATTCCGCAAGGACATACCAGCCTGGTGAATATAGAAGGAACGCATCAGATCCTTTCAGAGGTGAATATCCTGCGTACCGGAATGGGCAAGGCCCCTTTGTTTGATATTCAGCTGGTTGGCCTGTCGAAGCATACCACCCAGCGTAATGGGCTATTTACCATTCAACCCGATTGCCTGATAACTGATGTAACAAAGACCGATCTTATAATCATCCCCGCTATACATGGGCAGTTCCCTAAGGCTGCTATTGACAATAAGGAATTCATTCCCTGGATAGTGAAGCAATTTAATAACGGCGCCGAGGTGGCCAGTCTTTGTATTGGCTCGTTTTTCCTTGCAGCAACCGGTCTTTTAAAAGGCAAACAGTGCGCCACTCATTGGCGTTTCGCCAATGAGTTCAGGGCTCTGTATCCCGATGTGAACCTGATGGATGATAAGATCATTACAGATGATAATGGCATTTATACAAGTGGCGGGGCTTACTCCTACCTGAATCTGCTGGTGTATATGATAGAAAAATACGCGGGCAGAGATGTTGCCATTCTTATTTCCAAGGCATTTGGGATTGATTTCGATCGTACGGTACAATCGCCATTTATTATTTTCCAGGGACAAAAAACGCATGAAGATGATACCGTAAAACAGGCGCAGGAATACATTGAGAAGAACTTTGAAGAAAAGATAACGGTTGATCAACTGGCTGATACGTTTGCTGTTGGCCGCCGCAGCCTCGAGCGCCGGTTTAAAAAAGCTACCTGTAATACCGTTACGGAATACATTCAACGGGTTAAAATAGAGGCCGCCAAAAAGGACCTTGAAACGGGCCGCAAGAACGTGCTGGAGGTTATGTATGATGTGGGGTATAGTGATGTAAAGGCCTTCCGGTCTATCTTTAGAAAGATCACGGGGCTGTCGCCTATTGAGTATAGGAATAAGTATAATAAAGAATTGGTGGTGATTGATTAGGGGGTGCGGGTTCTAAAGGGGCGGGGAGTTGATGGATTGAGTATAGTTGACGAGTTAACACGTTAACAAGTTGACGAGGGGGTTGATAAGGTGATAGTGTTGATAAAGTTGATAAAGGCTTAAAGGAATAAGGGGTCTATATAGGATAGTGAAGTAAGAGGTAAGAAGGGAAGTTAACAAGTTGACATGTTAACAAGTTGACAAGGGAGTTGAAAAGTTGATGGAGGTGATAAAGTTGGTAAAGGTTTAAAGGAATGAAAGTTTCAAAT
Organism: Niastella sp. OAS944; assembly: GCA_024809215.1. Classification (GTDB taxonomy): domain Bacteria; phylum Bacteroidota; class Bacteroidia; order Chitinophagales; family Chitinophagaceae; genus Niastella. Next base: position 103,481 of record JANUBW010000003.1, read on the forward strand.
GGGGGTGTGAAGTGGGAGCTAGGAAGTAGGACGTAAGAAGTGCCCGCTCCGCTAAATGCTCATTAATTGCAAAATTCCCGCCGACTCGGGCTGTTCTCACTACGAAACAATTCACAAACTAAACAACTGGCCCGGCCATGCATCTCCTGCGGCCACAACTTTCCCTTGGTAGCGTTCGCCCCTACTGAATAACTTACGAACTGAACAACTGAATAACTTACTAACCGGCCATGCGTCTCCTGCGGCCACACGCTTTCCCAGGCAGCGTTCGCCCCTACTGAAAAATCACATACGAACTGAATAACTGAACAACTTACTAACCGGCTCTACCAAAATGCGTTCAATCAACACAAGCCCCCCCTTTCCCCTTAAGAACCTTTATGTATTCCCTTGTTAACTTGTTAATTCGTCAACCCTACCAATAACCCTCCCTGAGGAACTGGCTCTACCTCTATCAACTCCATCACCTCCATCAACTCTATCAACCTGTATTCCCTTGTTAACTTGTTAACTCGTCAACTTGTTAACCCACCAATAAGCCCTCCCTGAGAAGCCGGCTCCCCCTCTATCAACTCTATCACCTCCATCACCTCTATCAACCCTTCTTCCTCCCCCTCACCCGCTTCTCATCGAAGAAATTCTCCAGACTATTCAACCGCTCCGTCCATACCTTCCTGTACTGCTCTACCCAGTCGGCAACCTCTGTAAGCAGCTCCAGACGGGCTTCACAGTACCGCTCACGACCAAACTGTGTAATAACTACCAGCCCGCATTCGGTAAGCATTTTTATGTGTTTATATATGGCCGTTCGGCTTACTTCGAAGTTCTCGGCCACGGCATTTATGTTCAATGGCTGGTGAGCTATCATGTTTAAGATCTCCCGCCTTGTGGGGTCGGCTATCGCCTGAAATACATCTCTACGCATAGTTTTAAAATGAAACCTTTAGGTTGCAAATATAATGCAACCTTTGGGTTGCGTTTATAAATGGGGAATAAATACCCGGTTCCCATAGGGGAAATCATAAAAAAAGGGTCTTATGTTTGCAGTAGTTTATGTGATTTCATTAGGGAAACGGCCCTGTACAGGCGAGTTTCAGAAAGATTTTAACAGCTGAATGTTGTGTAATTCGTATTGTTATTGATATATTTGATATATTCACAGTGATACTCTCATAATAAAAACTCAAACATAGCTTCATTATTCACTTTTAAATTTTAAAACACTATGGCAAAAACAGCTAAGAAAGCTGCTAAGAAAGCAGTAAAAAAAGCAGTTAAAAAAGCAGCAGCTCCTAAGAAAGCAGCAAAAAAAGCAGCTAAGAAAGTTGCTAAGAAAGCAGTAAAAAAAGCAGCTAAGAAGAAATCTGCAAGAAAACCAAATGCAGCATTCATGGCTCCGCTTACTGCCAGCCCTGTATTAGCTGAGGTTATTGGTAGCAAACCTTTACCAAGAACAGAGATCGTTAAGAAGATTTGGGAATATATCAGAAAGAACAAACTTCAGGATCAAAAGAACAAAAGAATGATCAACGCCGATACTAAACTGAAACCTCTGTTCGGTAAAGATCAGATCTCAATGTTCGATCTGGCGAAAATCGTTTCCAAACACGTGAAGTAATACGTGTTATGCGAATTGAAGGAATTAATCTTTTGCAGGGAACGGATGGTTTCAACACCTGTAAAAGACCGGGTTAGTAAGTACTTTTTTTTAGATCATTTCTCCTTCATTCCTTTAGCCGTTAACGGCCCATGTATGTGGAACTGGGCCTTTACACATCTTCAAAGGAAATCATTAAGAATCTGATCACTTGTTCATACGATTGCTATTCCCATAAGTTATTGAAATAACAGCCAGGGCTATTGCAACGTGTGAAAACACCTACCATATACGTTAATATCGTAATATTGCGGGGTTTACGGGTATAACTGGCAGTTAATAAACTACAAGAGAAAATACGCCGGTCATATTCATGAACCCCTTTTTTTGTGCAATACCCCTATAGAAGTGTAACACTTAATTATGCAAAAATTTACCTTTTTCCTCGTTGCGTTGTGTATTTGGGGATGTAAGGAGTCAAACAACCGGTCGACCCCAAACCGAACAAAGGATTCCATTAATAAAGAAATGCAGGACGCCGCCCATGACCTTGCCGGTAACTTTAGCGACCAAAGCTCTATGCGTTTTTCTTCTTCCCGTGTAGATGCATTCTTTACCAAATACGATTCACTCCGCAATTTTCAAAACGACCTGAACACGTTCTACACTACCCGCAATTATGCCTTTGCCTGGTATAACGACAACGGGCTCACCGAACAAGCCAGTAACCTGTATGCACGGCTCGAGAACCTGCCCGAAGAGGGACTGAATATTGTTTTGCCTTATAAACGCCAGCTCGATAGCCTGTTCAATATTACCCTGCCTCAAAGCACCGAGCAAAAAAGTGAAACAGAACTGATGCTCACCGCTATGTATTTCTTCTTTGCCCAAAAGGTATATGGCGGTCTTGAAGAAAGCGCTTCGCAAAAGATCGATTGGCTAATGCCGCGTAAAAAACTTTCTTATACCGCCCTGCTCGATTCTATGATGAAGCAGGGCAATACTTCCGGCACGCAGGAACCGGTATATCGCCAATACCACCTGTTAAAGGAATACCTTAAGAAATACAAAGCGCTTCCTGCCGATAATATTACAGTAAACCTGCCCAACAATAAACCTATTAAGCCAGGCGATACCTCAGCCGCAGTAACCAAACTGCGTAAAAAGTTACTTCTCCTGGGCGATCTTACCAATGCAGGCGACACCGCTTCGCCCATTTACGATGCTAACCTGCTCTCCGCCGTTAAACGTTTTCAAAGAAGACATGGCATGAAGGAAGATGGCGTTGCCGGCAGCGGTATGGTGCGTGAGCTGAACATTCCGGTAAAACAACGCATTGAAAAAATAATTGTTAACATGGAGCGGAACCGCTGGCTGCCTACCGATGTAAGGGGCCGCTACCTGGCGGTTAACATTCCCGAGTTTGTGCTGCACGCCTATAACGACGATTCGCTTTTATGGAACATGAACGTGGTAGTGGGTAAAGATGTAAACAAAACGGTGATCTTCGCCGGTAGCATTAGTGAGGTAGTGTTCAGTCCGTACTGGAACGTGCCTGCCAGCATTTTGAAAAAAGAAATTCTGTCCGGCATTGCAAAGAACCCCAATTACCTGGCATCGCATCATATGGAGAAGTTTTTCGATGGCGTTCGTCAAAAGCCCGGCCCCTGGAATTCCCTGGGCGCCGTTAAGTTCCTGTTCCCAAACAGCCATAGCATTTACCTGCACGACACACCTTCAAAAAGCCTGTTCCAGGAAGATAAGCGGGCCTTCAGCCATGGCTGCATTCGCGTGGCCGACCCCAAATTCCTGGCCACATATATGTTACGCGAAGACAGCACCTGGACGCAGGACCGCATCGCCAATGCCATGGCAAGCGGAAAGGAACAATACGTTGCAGTTAAAAACCCCATGCCGGTTTACATAACGTATTTTACGGCCTGGGTCGACAGGCAGGGTGACCTGAATTTTAGAGACGATATTTATAAAAGGGATGGCCAGCTTGCAAGCATGTTGATGAAGCGTTAAATGGGCCAGAACCGACGAAAAGACCCCGCTCCAATATTTGGGGCGGGGTCTTTTTTTATGCGAAAATTCGTTCTATAGCGGCTTTACGAAAGGTAAACAGGGACTCCAGTTTCCGGCGCACTACCAAAGCATTTGCAAGAACGCCCAAAGGGCCCAACGGCAATTGATATTTCACTACATCCTGCATCAGCACCCCGTTCTCTTTTTCAGTAAACGTATGCGTGTGCTCCCATAACCTATACGGCCCTTTAAGCTGGGTATCAATAAAATAATAGGGCTTCTGTACTTCTGTGATCTCTGTTCGCCAGAACAGAGAGATTCCAAACAAAGGTTTCACTTTATAATCGATGAGCATACCGGTATGGATCTCTGCGTTCTCGTTAAATGTGGTCAGTGTTTTAAAATCCATTTCAGGCGGGGTGATCTTTGCCAGGTTATTGGGCGATGAAAAGAACTTCCAGGCTGTGAGCAGGTCAACCGGCAACAACTGTTCTTTTCTTAAAAAATATACTCCCTTCATGGCTGTTTCAGATAATTAATTACAGTTTCAATATCGTGCTGCAAATATTTATTAGTGTACTTTTCAATCACATGTCCATAAAAACCCAGCGCTACCGGGCGATATTCAGCCACCGGCGCCCCTTTATTTTTAAACTTACCTGTAGTTTTTATAGTCACATTCAACACCCACATAAAGGCGCTGTACTGTTCCCAGTTTTGTTCATACACCGTTCCGCAATGCGTACATCTGAAATTATTATCCCCCTCATTGTGCAGTTTTTTTACAAATGCCGAAAACAATATTTCCTGGTCAACAAAACCTACCGGGCTATTCCATTGAATATAGTCCCTGAACCGCTCATATTCACAAGGGCAGCCATTGCGGTACATGGTATCTATCAACTGCTCAGCAGCATCGGCAAATTGCGTTTTCTGGCGGTTGAATGCATTTACATGATCGAGGTTGTTGTTCCATCCAACCCCACCGCCAATGGTAAGCTCGCCTTCTTTGTACTCTTCGCCTTCGAGCACCTGCACGGTCACTTTGTTGCGGTATACCTGGCCTATTGACATATAGATTTGCGGCACCACAATATTTCCTGTGGCATCAATCAACCCCCAGGTTTTCAGATCGCCGAATTTGGCGTAGCCTTTTACGAAACCCGTCAATACAGGATACTGATAATCGATGACCAGGTTGCCTTGTGTATCTATTGCCCCATGCAAATCATTTTCGTTTCGCACAATGGACCTTCCTTCGGCAAACTCATCGGCAAAATAAAAGCGGGGCGTAATTACTTCTTCCCCTTCCCTGTTTATGAACCCCCATTTTCCATTACGCATTACCCGCGCCAACCCTTCGGTAAAATTGCCATACGACTCGTACAGGTTGCTGAACGACAGCACTACGTCGCCATCGGTATTAAAGTAAGCTGTATAGCCGCCTTCTGTAACCGTAAACAGATCGTCGGCGGGAATGGCCACAAAATCGTATACGGCGGGAATTATAATTTGCCCGTCGGCGGTTTTAATGCCCATCTTGCTGCCTTCGTAAAATTGAAAATATTGTTGTTGGTCCATTTATAGGGCGTTTAACTATTTTAAATGTAAGCTACAAGATTAGTGGTAAAACTGAATACAAGTCGTGAAACGGCAAACGTGAAACGTGAAAGGATTCGCTAATTTCCCAGATTTACTTACGACTTGCGCCACCTGCTATTTATTGCAGCTAACAACCAAACGCGAGCCTCGAAATTGGGCGGCCGTTTGCCGTTTCACGTTTCACGCCGTTTGCGGTTTGCCTTTACATTATCACATTAGCTATCCTTATACCAACCTTGTCTCATCCTTGTGTGATCCATGTGTCAAATAGCATACTTTACTAAGGGAACACACATGTTTGACACATGGTTGACACATGGATTATGCCATTCGTCCCTGGTTTTATGTGTGCTCGTCCCAATTTTATATACAGCTTACGCAGCAATTATGCAACTCGTCCCTCACCTGACACATGCTCGTCCCAGGTTTGACACATGCCCGTCCCATTTTTCAAAATCGGGTTACCTTAAACCCTACATTTGTGCTTCGTACGAAAAGTTCTTTGACATATTAGACATCTATCTATCAGCACCACCTAAAATAAGGCCTGCTGGTCAATGGCGAAAATTGCCAGGGTATAGATGAAAATATGACTACTAAAGCAACCGTAAACCAAATGGCCATGGTTTTAAATCGTTGCCCATCTGCTATCTGCCGTTTGGCTTTGGCCGAACCAATGGTGATCAGCACAATGGCAAGCACCATCATGGTAATATGCTCCATACCAAAGAACCTGATCTCCCGCTCGTGCACCGCCGTTTTAAAATAGTTCAAAAAATACCGCACTACCGGACTGATACAATACAAACTGATGCCCAATACCAGTTGTACATGCGATATGGTAACGGTGGCAATTCTTACGGCATTATCAAATGTTGAGAATGGCGCATGCCCAAGCCAGCCTTTATACGCCCTGTAAATGGCAACAAGTAAACTTATCAAAACCAGCCAGCGCACCAGGGAATGGATTGTTAACAGTACAGAATACATAATAAGAAATTCCAAATCTCAAATCTCAAGAACCAAATAAAAAAACGCAAATTTCAAAGCCTGGCCCGCATCAGCGGGGAACCAACGCTCAAATGTTAAAACCTGGTTCTCATTAATAAAACCTAAAAGTAAGCAATACCAGTTTTTTTACCATCGCGATCATTTTTTAAACCTGCCGGGCACACCAAATCAATACATTTGTATACACTTGAACACAGCTAAATTGTAACGCATGGTCAGGAATTGCTTTGCCGGGAAATATCCCTTTATGCTGGCAGCTATACTGTCGCTTTTTTCATTGGGCGCTTACAGCCAGGCAAAATGGGTGAATGGCATCACCAACCAGCCCGATACTTCTTACACTACCTGGAGCGCTTTTAACAGCACGCGTAAATCGCACCCCGATATTAAGATCGTTCCGGAGCTGGAATCAAAGAAAATAGCCGCCAGAAAGAATATCCCCTATTGTACCATCAACAACCGCGCCCTTCGGCTCGATGCGTTTGTGCCCGTTACCAAACAGAAGAAAAAAAGAACGGCCATCATTATCATCCATGGCGGTGGCTGGCGTTCGGGCAACCGCACCCAGCATTACCCGTTGGCGCAACACCTGGCAGAACGGGGCTATGTTTGTTTTACCCCCGAGTACCGCTTATCTACCGAAGCGCAATATCCCGCAGCCATACACGACCTGAAAGCCGCGCTGCGCTGGATCGTTCAACACGCAGAAGAGTACCGCGTTGATACTGCTAAAATTTCTGTATTGGGATTTTCAGCCGGCGGGCAGCTGGCCGCCTTCCTTGGCACCACGGTTGGCAATCCGCAATTTGAAGGGAACGCCTGTAATGCCCAATTAACTGCAGCCCCGGTGCATGCCGTTGTAGATATTGACGGCACTCTTTCTTTTACCCATAAAGAAACCGGTGAAGGTGATGACAGTAAAAAGATCTCTGCCGGCACCTATTGGTTTGGATACTCGAAAAAAGACAGTATTGCTTTATGGGACGAAGCTTCGCCACTCAACCATGCAGGCCCTCATACTGCGCCCTTCCTGTTCATCAACAGCAGCGTTGCCCGCATGCATGCCGGCCGCGATGATTTTATTACAATACTGAACCAGCATAAGATCTACTCCGAAGTAAAAAGCTTTGAGAATGCGCCGCATTCCTTTTGCCTTTTTGATCCCTGGTTTCAGCCAACCGTAAACTATATAGACGAATTCTTAAAAAGAGTATTCAAATAAATATGAAACAGCTTTCTATTTTCCTACTGTTTGCCTTTGCCGGCACCACCGTTTTACAGGCACAAACCGCCAATCCGCAGCAATACAAATATGTATTTACAGTTGCCAAAGACGGCACAGGTGAATTTAAATACATTCAGGATGCCATTGATGCCATGCGGGTGTACCCATTGGCGCCCATTACCCTGTATATAAAGAATGGCGTATACAACGAAAAGATCTCACTACCAGAATCGAATACCGATGTAACTTTTATTGGCGAAAGTGCCGACAAAACCGTCATCGTATTTAATGACTACTCAGGCCGCGGCAAGCTTACCACTTTCACGTCCTATACAGCGAAGATCTCAGGTAACCGTTTCAGGGCCGAGAACATCACGTTCTCCAATTCGGCCGGCCCTGTTGGCCAGGCGGTAGCCCTGCATGTTGATGCAGACAATGCCTGCTTTGTAAACTGCCGTTTTCTTGGCAACCAGGATACCATATTTACAGGTGGCGAAACAGCGCGCCAGCTTTTTGTGAACTGCTATATAGAAGGAACAACCGATTTTATTTTTGGTCCGGCTACAGCCGTTTTCCAAAACTGCGAAATACATAGTAAGACCAACTCTTACATTACCGCCGCCAGCACTACGCAGGGTAAGAAGTTTGGCTACGTGTTCCTCGATTGCAAGATCACTGCCGATAGCGGCGTAAATAAAGTATACCTGGGACGCCCCTGGCGCAGCAATGCCAAAACCGTATTCCTGCGTTGTACCATGGGCAAACACATTACCCCCGAAGGTTGGAACAACTGGGGCAACCCCGCCAATGAGCAAACTACGCTCTATGGAGAACATAAGAATAGCGGCGCCGGCGCCGATATCAGCAACCGGGTAAAATGGGCACACCAGCTTACTGATAAAGAAGCGGCTGCTTATACCCTCACAAACGTTTTTAATAATGAAGGGGCTGCGTTGCCGGTGAACCCTAAGTGGTATGGGGAGGTTAGTTTGAGAGGGTTCGTTTGGCCTGAGAAGAAATAGTTGACGAGTTAACTGGTTGACGAGTTGACCAGGAGTTGACACGTTAACAGGTTGACAAGGTAGTTGAAAAGGTGATAGAGTTGATACAGGTGATAAAGGAAAAGCAGTGAGTCTTAGGCTTCGCTACGCTTGCCTTTGGCATCTTTACTGGCTGGCGCCAAGTTGATTTTCGGCTTCGCTTCGCTACGCCCTATTTTCACTCGATTAATGTCGCCTACAGCAAACGAAACCACAGCAGGACCGCCTCGTCAACTTGTTAACTCGTTAACCTGTCAACTCGTCAACTACTTATTCAGCCACTCCTTAAAATCACCCGCCTTCAACCGGCTAATAATGATCTCTTCGTAGGAAGCAGGATGAATAACAAGTTTTAATTTTCCATCGAACCAGGCAATCACTTCTTTTACTGCAGTGTAATTAACAATGAACTGGCGGTTCACGCGAAAGAAATCGTCGGGAGATAATTGCTGCTCCAGCACATCGAGGTTGTTTTCTATAATATAGTCGGCCCCATCGAAGGTTTTAAGATAGTGCACTCTTTCCCTGGTGTACACATGGGCCACGTTTTTGGCTTCTATTGAAAAATACCGGCTGCCTTTCTTAACCAGGAAACGGGTTTTAAATTCCTTCTCCGCCTTGGGTTGCAGCTGATCTATAAGGGCGGTAAGATCAACCGGCTTTATGGCATTTGTTTGCGCTTTGTATTTATTCAGCGCAAAGAACAATTCTTCTTTCACCAGCGGCTTCAGTAAATAGTCAACGCTGTTGTACTTAAAGGCCTGTATGGCATATTCATTAAAGGCCGTTACAAAAATAATATGGCTGGTTACCTCTACTTCCTTGAAAATATCGAAGCTTTTTCCATCGCCCAGCTCAATATCGAGCAACACCAGGTCGGGCGAACCGTTTGCTTCAAAATACGCTACCGCGCTTTTCACCGTATCGAGGTGCGCTTTAATTTCAATACTGGCATCGTATTCTTTTACAAACCGCGAAAGCCTTTCTGCTGCCAATGCCTCATCTTCGATAATAACAACAGTCATACTATTTGTTCTTAATGGCCAAAGATAAGCATGTTAGTTTTATGATAATACCACGGCCTCATATACACTTGTTTCAATTAGCGGTAAAACTATCCTGAACACTTCGCCATCATCTGTTATACAAAGCTGCTCTTCTTTTTTAAGCAACTGATACCTGGTTATGAGGTTGGTTAATCCTGTTCTTTCTGAAGGCTCGGGCTTTCGTTTTCGTTGAATATTATTAGCAATTATGAGGTTATGCTTATCGTCGTTCGTTATAGTAACACACAACGGCATTTCGCGCGACACCACATTGTGCTTTACGGCATTTTCTACCAGCAACTGCAACACAAAAGGCGGCAGCAGGTATTCATACTCCTGTTCGTCAATATCAATTTGCATTTGCAGCGAATCGGCAAAGCGCGTCTTTAACATAAGCACATAGGAATTCAGGAATTTCAATTCGTCGCGCAACAGTGCCAGTTCGGTCTCTTTTTTACTAAGCAGGTAACGATACACGGCCGACATTTCCATCACAAACTTTTCAGCCCGCTCGGCATCGCTGCCAATAAGCGAGGCCAGCGTATTGAGACTGTTGAAAAGAAAGTGCGGTTTTACCTGGTCTTTCAGAAATTGGTACTGACTGTTCATGTTTATCTGCTTCAACCTTTCCGATTCTGCATACAGCACCTTCCAGTTCTGAATATAATAAAGCCCTTCAAACAAACCCACCACTACGGCAGTGCCCAGTACGTTCAACCCAACCATAAACAGGTAATCCCAAAAAAGATCGCCCCATTTAATTTTATACAGGGGAAAGAAGCCAATGGCAACGGTAAATGCCTCTTCGAGCACCGGCACCAGTATTAAAAAAGGAATGCCGATCCTCAGCGCATACATCACCCGGCTTTTTGTATTTATAAGTCCGGGATATTTTTTACGCCCCAGGTTAAAGATCAACCGGGCGCTTTCGGTAGCGAGTATACAATAAAAAGCACTCATTATTACCACCAGCACGGCAGTACGTATATCGCGTATATACATGCCCATAAAGAACAACACTGTAAATAAGAAAAGAAAAATGGGCGAGTACAGCCTGATCTTTTTTTCATTCATACCGCTACTTTCTATTGGTTTAAAAACTTGGGGCCGGCAACTATGCAAATGTAGGCCATGTTAACAGGTTTATTCGGGCCATTTCAATACCTGTAACAAAAGCTTCCAGCCATCTTTTTCATGGCCCCATACCCGCAGGTAGTTCTCTTTTTTACCCTGCAGCTTTACGGCTCCATATGCATAAAACAGATCGCCTGCTGCCGAAATAGCGCCCCCCAGATGTTCAAACTGCAAACCGGCCGGTATTTGTTTTAACCCGGTCTCAATGTCTTTTACAGTATGAAAAGGTTGATACCCCAGCAAATTGAACCACGAATCGCTGGTAATGTAAGCCAAAAATGACTGATAGCCTTTTTGATGCAGCTGGGTTATAAGCTCCTGCTCTATTTGTTGCCAGTTTATGTTTTCGGCAACAGGTACCAACTTACTATATACAAGCTGGTGCCGTTGCTGTTTGTATAACGAATGCGTATATCGGGCGCCCATATCAATGATCACTTTCCATTCGCCCTGTTTATTCTTTACCCATATACTGGTATAACTGCCGCTTGCCTGTACATTGCCTGCAGGCGCATCCAATTGCTCAAACGGACCGGTTGAAAAGCCCAGATCACCAGAACCTGACATGCCTGTATAAACCGGTTTCCATAACAATTGCCCGCCGCCACCGCCCGGCAGTCCGCGCCAAAAACGTAAGCCATCATAGCCCTTTCCTTCATGAAATAAAAGGCTGTTGCTATCGAGGAAGTGCAGAAATGCAGTTCGGGCCCCGCTATCGGCCGACAGATTTGCAAATGCCTGTTCGGCCCGGGCTATTTCCTGCTGGGCGCTAACCGTTAACCGGCTGCCAAGTAATAGAATTATCAATAAGGGTTTAGCCAGTAAGTTTCTCATGTGTGTAGTTTTTGCCAACCCAATGCTACAACAAAATGCAGGGTATTGCTCCCCCTGTTGATCGAAATGCATAATTGGCGTACCGAAATGCAGGAGGCGGCCAATAGCCTGTAGAAAGTACCGGCCTTGCCGGTATAACGATGCGGCTTATATGAACATAATGGGATTGTGGGTAAGTGAAATATGTGTACGCATTTGTGGAGGGTGTTCTACAATTACATATTAGTTCTACAATTGTTATAATGCTGAAAATGAGTGTTAATACATATTAACACTTACTGTTGAAAAATAAATAACGCACTTACCCTCAAAATTATACGATAAGATTTTCGCAGCACCCGTTGCACATTTTTTCGCAAAAAGCGGCAGGCGTCAGGTACCAAAGTCACGGTACACTCTTTGTAATATATTACAAAACAATTGTGTACCTCGAGAATTTGTGAGCATGAAAGAAACGACCACCGATTATCTTATGATCCTCCACCGGCAATATATGGCGGAAGTTGGCAGGTTTATAAAGGCATTAAAGGAAAATGCGTCTCGTAATGAGCTTATACTCATCAGAACAAATGTGAAGAAGCTGCTAGCCGAAATAAGGCGATACCCAATTAAGGGTAAGGACAATAAGTGAACACTACACAATACCACCCCGTTAGTAAGCGCTGCGTTACCACCGCCCCGCATCAATAAGTAGTATCACTTACATGTTTATACGGAAATCACTCAGTAGCCATTCAAATAACAATTACATTTAGTAAACAGCACTGCATTACTTGTTTCTATAGAAGTAGCAATCTCCCCCGCGTTTCCCATTTCCTTATGCAAACCAGGTCATAGTTGGCCCCAAATTTTCATTATTTAAGTTGATTTATAATTTAAGACCCATTATGGGGTGTTGGGTTATAGATTCCGGAAGTGGATATTCCGGTTTTCATCACAATTCTCTGGTCACCTTCCGGCGAATTGGCTGAAACTTAATCCATCACTTTAATTAAGCATCTATGGAAAATCAATTGACTGTTGCCGTTGTTGACGATCATGCATTACTGCGTAAAGCGGTAAATTTCAGACTTACAAGTATGGGCTACAAAGTGGTTATTGAAGCAGAGAATGGAAAACAATTTCTCGATAAACTTGAAAGCTCACCCTCCCCCGACCTTTGTTTACTCGATATCAATATGCCGGAAATGAATGGTTTTGAAACAGCTGTTGAGCTTAGGAAAAGAAGGCCGGGCATCAAGATCCTTTTCTTCTCCATGCAAAATGGAAGAACTTATATGAAGAAAGCAATGGAAATGGGTGCAGATGGTTACCTGTGTAAAGACGCTTCAACTGAAGAATTTACCAGAACGTTGAGCGCCCTGCTTCCGCAGCCCATGTCACAGGCAGTATAAGTATTTAGTTTTAATTATAATCACTACAAGAAGGGTAACACCTGGCGTTATATGTTGGGTGTTATTTTTCTATCAGCCATTCAAAATAAATGTGCGGCACCTTCTTATAAACAATAAGGCCCATTTCGGTAAACCCGCACTTTTCATAGAACCCGCCAGCGCCGGCAATACCTTCATAAGCATCGAGCCTTATTGAATCACCCGTGAGCGCAGCAGCCATCGCCTTTGCCTTCTCAATTAATGCCCGCCCAACACCAATGCGCTGATAGCCTGGCCTAACAGCCATATCAACAAGATATATAGGCCGGTAAACAGGTGTAAAATAAGCAGGATCAATAACCCAGGGCCTCGAGGCTGTTAACCGCAATGTACCAACCACTTTACTGTCAACTTTGGCCACCAGTACTTTGGCCTTGCTCATATTATGCAGAATACCTCTTTTGGTAGCTACCGCACTCCATTGGCCCGGCCCATGCTTATCGGTAAGGTCTTGTGAGGCATCTGTGATCACTTCAGCTATGGCTTCCGCATCATCTGTTGTAGCCAGGTATATTGAAACGTTTATATTCACTTATTAAAATTACGCAATCTGCCCGGCACGTTGAATAAATAACACCGGCCTGCTCATGAACTTTGCCACCCTTTAGTTATTTTACAGTTGAGGCATAGTTATAACATTGAACCATCTGAAATAAACTACTATGATCACAGAAAATACCGTTCTCCAAAACAGCTTTTTCGATGAAGTGTATAACAGTTATGTTTTTCCCAATGTAGCTATTAACACAATACAACCGGAACATACATTACCTGCCCACACCACCATGCCACAACATTATAAAGGCGCTTTTAAAAGCGATGACTACCTCGAAAGCTGGCTGCAACAGGTAGAGCAGTTAAGTATTGAAAAAAAGGAGGCATTGGCAGCTATGCTTAACGATTATCGCTCCATTGGTTTAATTGACGAATATCTTACCAATGATTTTGTAGAATACTTTTACGATGTGCAGGAAGAAGTGCCGCAGGTTGAGAACATTAAAGCGTCGGGTTTTATAACCACCTACTTTATAGCAAACTGCAGTAAACATATTGGATTAATACACGAGCTCTATCATCAGCCCTGGAATTTCGAAGAAATATTCAACACGTATTTTCTTCACAACCTGATGAACGCAGGCATAAACGACATACATGTGGTACAAAAAACGCAAAAAGATGGCGATCATTACTGGTACGACTTACAAATAAGCTCAACCGAAACCACACTGCACATAAATACATATGGCGATCGCGACGTGTTTGCACCTTTCGTACTGGCCATTAACAAACTTCTGCTTAACAAACCTATAAAGGAAAGATTTATAAGATCGATTGACACCAATGATATTGGTTTTTTGTTTATTGAACCGGCCAAAATTGCAACCATTGCAAATAAGTACAACCTGCGTTTTGTTGCCGTAAAACCGTAGCAATTTCTATTGCATTCTCCAATTGCTTAAATTACAGAAAAATACTGCTGATGCCCGCTAACGATTCGTATAAGATACTGGTCAATGGGTTTGTTTTCTACTTCACAAAAACCGACCTCGATACCCTTGACCTGATAAATATATCACCCACAGAATTTAACGCCATCAACAACAACCAATCGGTAAATGCCCGGTTGGTGAATGCCAGCCTGCTTAACAAAACATTTACTATTGAAACCGCCGGCGAAACGTTTGAGGTAGCAATAAAAGATGCTCTCGACCAAAAACTTGAGCAAATGGGTTTTGGTACTTCTGCCGGCAAACAGGTAAAAGAGATCAAAGCGCCCATGCCGGGACTGGTGCTTGAAATTAATGTAACTGATGGACAAGCGGTAAAAGAAGGCGATCGTATACTAATACTGGAAGCCATGAAAATGGAGAACAGTATATTGATACATGCCGACGCCACCATAAAAAAAGTGAATGTAAAAGCCGGGCAGGCGGTAGAAAAAGGACAGGTACTTGTTGAGCTGGAATAACCTATTACCAAAAGCACAATTAACGATGCAAAAAATACTTGTAGCCAACCGGGGAGAAATTGCCTTACGCATCATGCGCACCATAAACAGAATGGGCATTAAAACGGTTGCCATATACTCCGAGGCCGACCGCCACTCACCACATGTGCTGTTTGCCGATGAAGCAGTTTGTGTTGGCGCCGCCCCATCGAGCCAAAGCTATTTAAATGGCGACCTCATTATTGACCTTGCCAAAAAGCTGAAAGTGGATGGCATTCATCCGGGTTATGGTTTCTTAAGCGAGAACGCTGCCTTCTCAAAAAAAGTAGAAGACGCAGGCATCACCTTTATTGGCCCCGGGCACGAAGCCATGCGTATAATGGGCAGCAAGCTGGCAGCCAAGGAATGTGTAAAGAAGTATAACATTCCCATGGTGCCCGGCATTGATAAAGCCATAGATAATATTGCCGTTGCTAAAAAGATCGCTGCAGAGATAGGGTATCCTGTTCTTATAAAAGCATCGGCCGGCGGCGGCGGTAAAGGAATGCGTATAGCAGCCAAAGAAGCTGAGTTGGAAGAACAAATAGAACGCGCCACCAGCGAAGCACAATCATCGTTTGGCGATGGATCGGTATTTATAGAAAAATATGTTGCATCGCCCCGCCATATTGAAATACAGGTACTGGCCGATAACTATGGCAATACCGTTCATTTGTTTGAACGGGAATGCAGTATACAACGCCGGCACCAAAAGGTGGTTGAAGAATCGCCCTCCTCCGTTCTTACACCTGAGCTTAGAAATAAAATGGGCGAGGCTGCAGTAATGGTGGCCAAATCATGTAACTACCGCAGTACAGGCACCGTAGAGTTTTTGCTCGATGAAGATCTTAATTTTTATTTTCTTGAAATGAATACCCGTTTACAGGTTGAACATCCTGTAACGGAAATGATAACAGGTATTGACCTGGTGGAAGAACAAATTAAAATTGCCCGTGGCGAAAAGCTACGTTTTAAACAGAACGACATTACCATCAACGGTCATGCGCTGGAATTACGGGTGTATGCAGAAGACCCGCTGAACGATTTTCTGCCTTCAACCGGCACACTCAACAAATACCAACAGCCAACAGGTGAAGGTATACGGGTAGACGATGGTTATACCGAAGGGATGGCCATACCGGTTTATTACGATCCCATGATAGCCAAACTAATAACCCATGGCAATAACCGCACAGAGGCTATTCAAAAAATGAAATTGGCAATTGTCGGATATCGTATTGAAGGCGTACAAACCACCTTGCCATTCGGCACATTTGTTATGGAACACGAGGCTTTTTTAAGCGGCCGGTTCGATACACAGTTCGTTCAAAAATATTATTCGCCCGAAAAGCTGCTGGCGCAGCAAAAAAACAAGGCCGCGCTGGCAGCTATGATCGCTTTAAAATACTGGCTGCAAAAACAAAATGAGGTAAAGGCAGCGGAGCCACTATCCACAAACTGGACCCTTCGGTCACATTAAAAGAAGCCTGCATGAAAAAAAATAAAACGGAAGTATTACAACAAAAGATAGAGAAAGGGAAACAGGGTGGTGGCGCTCACAGGAACGAGGCGCAACATAAAAAAGGAAAACTTACAGCACGTGAACGCATTACCCTGTTAATGGACCCCGGTTCGTTTGAAGAGATAGGTGCGCTGGTGCTCCATCGCACCAAGGATTTTGGTATGGAGAGCCAGCAGTTTTATGGCGACGGCGTAATTACAGGTTATGGTACCGTAAACGGCAGACTGGTATATGTATTTGCGCAGGACTTCACCGTATTTGGCGGCGCCTTATCAGAAACGCATGCCGAAAAAATTTGCAAGGTGATGGACCTGGCGATGAAAACCGGTGCGCCTATGATAGGGCTAAACGATTCGGGCGGCGCCCGCATACAGGAAGGTGTAAGATCGTTGGGCGGTTATGCCGATATCTTCTATCGCAATGTACTGGCCTCGGGTGTAATACCACAGATCTCTGCTATTATGGGCCCCTGTGCCGGCGGCGCCGTTTACTCACCCGCCATGACCGATTTCACGTTGATGGTAGAAAACACCAGCTATATGTTTGTGACCGGCCCTAACGTGGTAAAAACAGTTACCAATGAAGAAGTAAGTCCCGAAGAGTTGGGCGGCGCATCGGCACATTCCACCAAATCGGGCGTTACCCATCTTACTGCTGCCAATGATGTAGCGTGTATTGAAGAAATAAAAACGCTGCTGAGCTATATACCGCAGAACTGCGAAGACACTACTCCTAAAGTTCCTTATACGCTCGGTGATGAAACAAGACCAGTGCTGGAAACAATAGTACCCGAAAGTAACAATCAACCTTACGATATGCGGGCGGTGATAGCGGGCATTTGTGATGAAGGTTCTTTCTTTGAAATTCACCCTGACTATGCCACAAACATAGTGATCGGCTTTGCACGGCTGGCAGGCAGAAGTATTGGTATTGTTGCCAATCAGCCTATAAGCCTTGCCGGTGTGCTTGATATTGATAGTTCAAAAAAGGCGGCGCGGTTCACCCGCTTTTGCGATTGCTTTAATATTCCCTTGCTGGTGTTGGTTGATGTGCCTGGCTTTTTACCCGGCACCGACCAGGAGTGGCATGGCATTATTACCAATGGCGCCAAGTTGTTGTATGCATTTAGCGAAGCAACGGTACCGCGGGTTACGGTGATCACCCGTAAGGCGTATGGTGGTGCTTATGATGTAATGAATTCAAAACATATTGGGGCCGACATGAACTATGCCTGGCCTACCGCCGAAATTGCAGTGATGGGCGCCAAAGGCGCCAGTGAGATCATCTTTAAAAAAGAAATTTCCGAAGCGGCCGACCCGGCCCAAAAGCTGGCCGAAAAAGAAGCAGAATATGCCGAGAAGTTTGCTACACCTTACCTGGCAGCTGAACGAGGATTTGTTGATGAAGTAATAGAACCTAAATATACACGTGCCAAACTTATAAAAGCCTTTGCCATGTTAGAAAATAAGGTGGCAACCTTGCCCAGGAAGAAACATGGGAATATACCGTTGTAGGGTTAACTATTTTAGATTATTTTGGATGACACAACACAGTTATCATGTTCAATTTTTTCCGAAAAAAGAAAAAAGATCAAACACCACCTCCGTCAGTATTTCAAAACGATTTAATCGGCCGAGACGAATCCATTCCAGATACACCAGAGTGTTTTGGACCTAAATGCATTTGGTTTGCCATTCCTTCAGAAAACCCGTTACAGGTTGCAGAAACCATGAACCTTGGCCACCTTGAACCCTGTAACTGGTATGTTGGGGTAAGAAAAGCTTATGAAGGTGAAATATTTGTTACACCGCCCGTAGATGGTTATACGATGGTACTTGGCTGGGGGCTGCCTACCGGCGATACACCTGGCGAGATCGAGAAAGTAAAAAATGTGCTTTCAACTTTGAGCAATGTATTTGGCGAAGCGCAGTATTTCGGCACTCACCGCACTTCAGGTTTTTGTACATGGATGAAAGCTGTAAATGGTAACGTCATTCGTGTGTACGGCTATGCCGATGGAGAAAATTTAATTGTTGAAGGCGAGCCTACTGAATATGAGGCAGGACTTAATTTGCTAAATACTTTTTCAGAAGAAGCAAAACAGAAAGACTATTATTCAAGAGAAGACATTACACATCCCCATGAGTCAACTGTAATGGAGATTGCCGCTAACTGGAGCATTGACCCCTCTGAACTTCATAAAAGAAAAGATCTACAACCAGGCTTAGGCTATTTGAGTAAAACTGATATTTTCTGGAAAGCTTAATAAAAAAAAGGTGGCCACCCTTGTTTGACTCGTAAACAAGAGTGGCCACCTTTATCTTTTAAATCTCAGTATACTTTACCGTTACCACCGGTGTTGTTTGTGTTACCTTTTTTAAATGCGGCTGATAGTTGAAAATATCAGTTGCATCTTTATAAGCAAAATCAAACTCCTGTATATAACCTGGAGGAAATTGACCGCTTCGGTTCAATAACTCGCGAAAGCGCTCTTTATATTCCCGGCGTTGCTTTTCCTTTAATACCGTTTTCCAGTGCTTCATGGCATCAAAGCGCGATAACCTTCTGCCGGCGCCATGTGCACAGGAATTCAGCGCCGCCTCCATGGCAGCAACAGAACCAGCCTGAACCAGTAAACTGCCTCTTGACATTGACAGTGGTATCACCACTGTTTTCCCTTTGGCCAGTTCGGTACTTCCTTTGCGGTGCATGATGTACTGCTCAGCAAATCGCACATGATTGTGAATAGAATCTTCCATTTTATACGGTGTTCCATTCAGATCACCTTCTTCTTCCAGCTCTTTAAAATTGAAGTGGAGGTAATCTTTATCAATAGCATTTTTATCGCAACGCACATAGTTCGCTTTTTGCAAAAAGAGCAAGGTCTTTATACAAAAGTTCTTCCGCCGCTCGTAACCAAACGTAAGCGTAGCATTGTAATACTGTCTGAACCCGGCCGATAAAAAATCCTTATGCACAAAATCAACATCCTGTCCGTACTCGCGGGAGAACTCCCGGGTGAGTTGTAAACAATGCTGATACAGGGCAATGCCCCTGTCGCGTGTGCCGGTATGGCAAATTATATATACCGCTTCGTTGTCTTCTTCAATCGACAAAAAGTGATTGCCACCGCCCAGGCCATCATCGGTCATTTTTTGATGGGCCAGGTACAGGGCGGGGAAATGGGCTTTTTTATCGAACGGTTTTAACCACCAGGCTTTGTTCACTTTGAGGTACATTACTCCACAACCGATATCCTTACCGGTTATTAAAGGGTAACAATAGTCGGTTGTTTTAAATGCCACCCCTACCGGCAGCGCTTTCTCGGCACAGTAATGAATATCGGTAAAGGCGCGAATGTCGTTAACAAACGGCTTCTGCGCATACTGCTGCAACTGCTCCATAGCATTTTGTTCAATGCTATTGGCATCGCAATAGAATCCAATAGATTGCATTTTCCTTAATTTGTAATAAAAAAAGATTAGATCGTGGGGCCTTGGTAGGAACATCTGCCCCTTACAGAGATGTCAGCAGCCGATATTATCGGAAGTGCAAAGATATAAAATGGGTTTGATTAATGCAAGTAGCTCCAAACGAAACAGAACAGCATGCTTGTGTGATCAATTATTTTCCTTTCTTTTTGGGCTGTGTGAATTCCTTGGACACGGGATTCTTTTTCAAAAAAGCAGCTGCCTTTTCCCCTGCCTTTATAAAGGTTGGGTCCTTACTATAATCATTCAGGTTTACATCAATGACATAAGTATACTTTTTGGAAAACATAACTACCATATACCAGGTAGCAACAGCAGCAGCAAGATGTTTTAAAGAATGGCCGCTAAGAAAACCCGTTAGGGCATAAATATCCACATCAAACTTCTCTAAAACTTTTGCGATCACATACCAGCCTACTACCAACAATAATGGCCGCCATACCTTCGCATTCATTGGAGAAGGAAACATAAGTAAGATAATTGGGATTATGAGCATTGGATAAAACTGGATAAACCCATAAAAACGCATATCCCCGCGCCCTTCTAGTTCGGTATAATTCCACCAAAGCACGCTGGAAATACCAATCGCCACCAACGGGAATAACAATCTTCTTCCAACCCTTTGATCTATGCATTCTGCAACTACCGCACTCAAAAAGCCCATAAATACAATTGTCATGGGAATTCTATCGAAAACAAGGCTATTATTATTGGGATTGAAATGATAATATGCTGAGCCCAGCCCGGTTAGCATAATGCCGGTAAACAATGTAAAATATATTACTCTTATTGCACTATTGGCTGAAGATCTTCCCAAATAACTAATTCCAATAGCGCCAACAAATAAAAACGGCAGATTACTTAAAACGTTCAGAAAGTTATGTATTCCCATCCAGGTCACATTATCCGCAAAATTGTGGTAGGCCAGGTCCTGAGGCTGCGGTTTAATAAGCGCCACAGTAATTATAGCAATCAGGGTTATAATAACCAACAGAATAACTTTAGTGCGGAATTGCATATGTATTGGTTTAATGGTAATAATAAATATAACGATTATTATTACCCGGGCCACACAAAGAAATTAACATTATTGCCCATTACCCTACCCCGCCTGATCACCATCAGCCTCCCCACCAACCATCATCAGCCGCGGTTCGCGCCTGCACTTTTAGTTTTGTGAAAGATTAAAACCACGAATGAATGAATAATGCCCATTATTATGAAGTGGACCTCGATTGGCTTGCAGACCGGGAAGGTCTGGTTAGCTCGCCTGTACTGAATACGAAGATTGAAGTGGCCACACCGCCTGAATTTCCTAAAGGCATGCCCGGCATATGGTCACCCGAACATTGTTGGTGGCCGCCGTTAGCAGTTGCCTTATGACCACCTTTCTCGCCATTGCTGAAAATTCAAAACTCGATTTTGTGAGTTTCTCCTGTAACGCCAATGGCAAACTGGAGAAAGTAGACGGGAAGTTTATGATCAGCGAGATTGTATTATCACCGGAGTTGATCATAAAAAATGAACTCGATAAAGAAAAGGCACTGCGGGTACTTGAAAAGTCTGAAGCCGCCTGCCTTATCTCAAACTCGGTTAAATCGAAAATTGTTTTTGTACCTGTTATACATAAAGAAGACCTGGTGGTAACCCATAACCAGTTGTAACCTTTCAAACGTTGTGTTAACTACCTTTCCGGTTGTTTTACTGTTAATCCAATCTATGATCCAGAGCTACCCAGCGACCGGGTAGCTCTTTTTTACGCTTGTATCTTCATGGGGCGTTTGGCCTGCACGGCTTTCTTTATATAAAATGAAAGTCATTACAAAATTGCAGAACACTGAGATCAGTAGCCCAAAGCTTACTAAAGGGAAATTGCCGGTCAATAACAGTGCGCTTTGCACTAATGTAATATACCCGGCCGCTTTGTACAAGTTACCTTCTTCGCGTAGCAGGCTTATTCCAAATACAATGGCATTTACACATGCCACAATAAGAATAACCGCCATATTTATGGTATCAAAAAAGAGTATCCCCTGTATCATGTTGATCAAATTCAACAACGGCAACAACACCATCGCTATTAAGGATGAAATGGCCATTGTTTGATTTTGGCTTTGCCTGCCTAACAAATAAAAACCCTTAAAGAAGAACACGCAGCTAATTATATGAATTATTGTAAATACATTTTTCAAAACTGTATCGGGTGCCAGGGTCAATATGTTCAATACTACGGGAATATAATTCAGAGAAAATATCAGTCCGGCAATGAACGACCATTTTAAAAAATTATCCGCCGGGGCCTGGTCAGTGAAAGCATTATCCCCATTAAAATAATTTATATCTGTACCTAATGCTGCTGCCAGCAATCGAATGGTATACATGCGGGGCAGCACCTTTCCGGTCTCTATTCGTTGTATAGTACGGATATCTATATTACAGGCATCGGCCAACTCCTTTTGGGTAATGCCTTTTTGGTTTCTTAATTCGGCTATGCGGGTCCCTAATAATGGCTGTGTCATATAAATGAATTTAACTAAAATTACCCATACCACTTCGCTTTGCAGGCGAACTGGTACGGGCATTGTTACGACATTTACACGGCATTTGGCCAAACCCACCCTTTTTCACTAATGCGTTTGGGTATAAATTCCCCGGTCGGCCGTTATGCCCAGTCTTTTGAACATTGCCGGCGCATCGAACCCTTCTTTTTTGTATTCGGTCTGGACCGCTTCTTTTGCATTGTTCAATGCCTCGCTATTTTGCCATAAGGCCACCGTTATGAAAATAAGATTACCATCTTTATCGGTGTATTCATAAGCCGCATCTTCAATAAAACCGGGCAGTTTTTTAATAAACGTACGGTTGATATTCACCCGATCTTTAAATTCTTTAATAGACGCAGCAGGCACAAAGAATTTGTCGATGAAATTCACCTGGTCTTTTTTTGTTTTCTTATTTATCAAAACATTAATATCAGCCGGCAGCACTTCCAGTTCCTGTAAGAAATGTATTCTATCTGTTAACACCTTTGTGCTTATAACTTTGCCATCTTTCAGCGTTATAATACCCATGCCTTCACTACTGATTAACTTGCCGGTTGGCGGCACGTTATTAAAAGTATTTTTATGTGTTCCCTCCACTCGCCAGTTTACAAACACTTTATCATCTTCAGCAATAATGCTGGTCAATATCCATTGCATATCGGGGAAGCCTTTTATCAACGCCTGCATGGGCTCCTGAAAACCAGCAGCGCCTTTATTACCCGATAGTCCTGTATATTCATCAGCTACCAGCTCTTTCAGCAGATCGAAGTTTCTTTTATTTAAACATTGATCATAGATCTTCTTTACTAATTCTTTGTTTTGTTGCGCCATGTTTGTTATCATATCATTGTTTTTATTGTGTTTTATATCATTATTTCTATACTGAGCGTTAATAGTGCCGGGAACTATCAATGTTGCTATAAGGCATTTGGTGATTATTGCTTTCATGAGTGTCTTTTTGTAGTACAAAACTATCATCCCCAACAAGCGTAGAATTGTAAAAAATCATTGATCTTAAAACCCGCTGAAACCCGTTTTGCAACCTAAACCAAGCCCTGTACAATGGCATTAATGAGACGTGCAACCCTATTCCTAACAACCACTATCCTAATTAGTGTTAGTACTTCTGCCAACGCCCAAAAATTATCGCAGTTCAGTGCCGGACTGTTCAACGAAAAACCTTCTGAAAAGAAAAAAACGCCCCACATAATAAAAGAGAGTGGCAAGCTTTTATCGAATGGCACCGTACAGGCATTGATTGAATATAAAGGTGACCTGTATGCAACCGGCAGCTTTCAAATAGCTGGTAATGTAAAGGCCAATAACATTGCCCGTTGGAATGGCAAGGCCTGGGCGCCGGTTGGCGCCGGCCTCGATTACCCTGGTTCTGTACTTTGCATTTATAATGATGAGCTGTATGTTGCCGGTTCTTTTAAAACAGCCGGCGGCATTGCCGCCAAACATATTGCCAAATGGGATGGAACAAAATGGTCGGCTGTTGGGGAAACAGGCACATACGATATTCAGGCCCTTGTAGTTTATAAAGGCGCCTTATACGCCGGCGGCGCTTATGCCGAAGACGAAAATCTTCAGGCCAATGTATTTAAATGGGATGGCCAACAATGGACTCCCCTTAAAACAACATATAACAACGATGTATTTGCACTTGCGGTTTATAAAGATAAATTATATGCAGGTGGCACCTTCTTACCCAATTCCAATGCCCGCGTAATGCAATGGAATGGTAAAAAATGGAAAGATGCGGGCGTTCAACTCAACGGTGCGGTTTCATGTTTTACAGTTCATAACAAAAAATTATACACTGGTGGTTACTTTGGTCAACTAAATAACAAACCTGCTCCTTTTGTAGTAAGTTTTGATGGCAGGAAATGGAATTATACTTCGAAAGGTTTGGGCGGAACCATACCTTACCACTGGATGTCGACCCTGGTGGGATATGGAAATGATCTTTATGCAGGTGGAAACTTCACTACTGGAGAAGATACAAAACCGGCTAAAAATCTAAGTGTATTTAAATCTGATAGCTGGTCGCCTGTAGTGTATAATATGGAAGGCTCGGTTTACACTATGGCTGTATATAAGAACAACCTGTATGTTGCCGGCAGCTTTTCTTTTGCCGATGGCGCCACCGTATCTTACAACATTGCAAAAATTGAGTAATGTTATAGTATTCGGTTCAACCGTAACTGCACAAGCCTGATCTCTTCGGAGATGCCGTATGTAGCTGAAATATTATACTTATTAAAAGGAACTATTATGATGCCCGGTCCGTAGGAGTAGTGTAGCTTGTTCGACTTCTCGCCGGGCATCCATACCCGCCCCTGGTCAAAAAATCCAAACACCCCTATTTTACCAGTCAATAAGTAGGTTTTAAAATTCGTAATAAACCGCAGCTCATTACTATTGTAAACTGCCGTTTTACCCCAGAACCTTTCACGTCTGTAACCTCGTATAGTGCGCGGCCCACCAACAACAGCATGTTCATATACCTGGCCCGAGCCCAATACATCATCGTTTACAATTGTTTCGCCGCCAAAGCGCATAGCCAGCGATACTTTATCGAGTAATGGGATATATAACTGCCCATGCACATTATACCGTTGAAAGAATTCATTCTGCCTGAAGTTATTTGAATACACGGCATTGGCTAAAACAGTAAACCCCGATACCGGCACTACAGAATCGTTAACATTCACATATGAATAAGATAACTGTAACCCCGCGTATGGATTTGTTTCAAACACCTCGCGGTTATGAGAGAAAAATTTTCCAAAATAACGCTCGCTATCATTAATGCTTTTCACCTGTTGATAAAAACCAATTGCCTGTACGGTGCTTCGTCGTCCAAATTTTCTAAACAACCCCGCATTTACAAACCACTCGCGGCTGCGCATTCGATAGAAATTGATATCACTTGTTGTAGAAACAGTTTCGTTGCCCGTACCGTAGAAATTCGTCCAGCGAATAAAATCATATTCGGCGCGGTATAAAAGGCCCCACTTACCTATTACGTTGGGATATACTCCTTCCCAAAATGCACTGAACGCGTTTTGCGAAATAGAATAATGTACGCCTAATTCCTGCGACCATGCAAAAGGATCCTGGCGCCACCGGTTCTTTTGCATGCGGTACCGCAAGCCTGCATAGATCCTGTCTGCATTGTTATAAAAGACAAGCGGTAAGAACCTACTCTTATCTTTTTTAAACCACTTGTAATCCCATCTATGTATTGAAGTATCGAAAGATAAATGCATGCGTGCAGAACTGGTCGCAAAATCATTGTATTTATTATCGTAGATATGTATTTTCCGCTCTGATTGTATAACAGAGTCTCTATCCGGGCCGCCAATAATGCGTACATCAATATCCTCTACTTCGTTTTTAACATTATATACATCTTTGCCATTGATGCCAAACAACCGAACGTCTTTTGTTTCATCGGCATTGAACGTTCTTTTATAATAAGGGTTTTCTTCCTTTTCCCCTTTATCATTCAGGCGATATACCGATACTACTGTTTTATTATCTCCATTGCTAGTAACTTCAAAGTATTCCCGTTGTTTGCTTCCCACCACTTCTACCTGTTCGGCAATTTTTTGATAATGATGCACCGCAAAAGCCTGCAACTGGTTGCGGCGGGCTTTTATTTTATCTGCCAGTTCTTTACCCTTGGCTGCATACACTTCCTGCGGCAATTGCGCCACAGATCTCTCAATCACTTCATCGGTAAGGGCTTTTTGTAAAGCAACTGCTTCACGCCCCCAATCTTCCAACGTCAATTCATTGGTAAAGATGCGGTCCATATAACGGGCGGCATAACTTACATTTGAAATATTTTTAACAACGCTATCATAAGCCTGCATATAAAAAAGCCCGGCCGCACCTAATACGTGATCGATGATAAGTCCGTCGTGATAAAAGAACGCCTGATCGCGATCGCGGGGAACAGGCTTATATAATATACCACCAGGCACAGCCACTTCACCCCAACTCCAGTTACCCTCATGACGGTCCCAGTCGCCAATAAGCATATCGAACAACCGGGCTTTTATATAAGCCTTCTGATCGACCCTATTGGTATTGCTTTGCTGAAGCTTCATCAATAATTCTTCTGTACTGCTAAAGCTGCGAAAATTGCCCAGGTTATCTGCTTCGTGCCAGTCGCCCTCGGCCTTCTGCTCCAACAGATATAGATCATTCCCGTATTTTGCATTGAAGGTATCGAGCGCTTTTTGTTGCGGTAAATACACCAGCCTGGGCCAGGTGTGATAAATACCGGCAGCATCCATCATATAACCAACGGCAAACGCCCCATAGGGGTGCGACATGGAAACACCGTCGTTAACGATATCCTCCATCATTGTGCCCTTTAAATTTTCAGGAATTACTTCTGTTCTTGATTTACGAATGGAACGCAGTGCGTATTCTTTGCCCGACTTCGTATGCAGCTTAAGCGATTTTGATTCATTACCACCACCGGTTTTATAGGGAATTAATCCACCAAATGCGGTATCCAGTTTTAAGATCGGAACACGCACAGGCGTTGTCCATTCAACCCGGTGATTATGGCCCCATATTTTTTGGTAGCGGGCACTACGTTTATATTCGGGACCTGCCACAATAACCTTGCTCTTGGTAGTATCTACTACTGTTTGTTGGGCGGTTGAGTTTAGGGAAATCAATACCAGCCCCAGGCATATGTATGATCTGACAAAGCAGCGCATACAGTAAGCTTATTATAAAATTGTGCCACGGGTAAAGCAACGGTGGCAGGGATGCGCAACTTGTTATTTGTCAGTTTAGATAAGACCTATTTCCGCCGACACAAAAAAATGGTCACTGGGGAATATGCCTTTCGGTTTGTCTTTTATTATACCCGCAACCAGCGGCTTGCAATTGCCTTTGCAAAAAACGAAATCGATCTTGCCTTTATCTGTAAGTTTTGGACTGTCAACCGGTTCAAAGCCATGAGCAGTAACGCCGGGATCGGTTTCGCCATGCAACGCTGCATAACTATCAATAAAACCAGCTGCCCTTACACTGTCGAATACATTGCTCGACGCTCTTGAGTTGAAATCACCGGTGAGTATTTGTGGAAAGTTGGGTTGGTACTGACTGCTTTCCGTTGCCATCAGTTTTGCCTGTTGCACTTTAGCTTCGGCCGATTTATGATCGAGGTGCAGGTTCACTACTCTAAATTCCCTACCGGTTTTTATTTCACGCAGGCGCACCCAGTTCACATGTCGCGCCCGTGCCGTATTCCACGACATACTGCCGGCCACCAATGGCGTTTCTGACAACCAATAGGTGCCGCCAGCCAGCAATTCGTAGCGTTGCTTTAACCACATTATGGGGTTCTTGGCAATGCCATGATAACCGGTTGGGTTTGCATCCATTTCGGGCCCGTCAAAACCAAACAAACTATATTTCGGCATCTGCTGTTGCAGATAGTCAGCTTGTTCTTTCAACACCTCCTGAAAACCGATGATATCGGGCTGCTGATCTTTTATAAGCCGCACGCACACTTCACGGCGCGCGTTCCAACCAAGGCCTTTTGCATCGTCTTCGGGTAAGGCTACACGTATATTGCAGGTAAGCACTTTGTGATTGCCATTGCTTTTTATAAATGCGCGGCTAGCTGTTGCCATTGTGGCCGCAGGGAGGAAAGGGGTTAAAGCAACCGCGCCCAACCCCTTTAACAATCGCCTGCGGTAAGCCATATTCTCGTGGCTTGTGTTTTTCATGTTAATTATTTATACAGTCGCTTCCTTATTTAAGCGCAGGTAAGCGCCCTTGCTTATCAATTCCTGTTGCAGCTGCTGAACATCTACATCTGCAGGCTGAATATTTTTTCTCACTGCCTGTTTTGCAGCACGACCGGCAGCCTCGCCCATGGCCATACAAGGCGCCATTACCCTAATGGCCGACATAGCCTCGTGCGTAGTTGAAATGCAACGCCCGGCTACCAGCAGGTTCTTTATTTTTTGCGGAACCAGTGAACGGTAAGGAACATCGTAACAATCGCCACACCATTCCAACGTGCAACCACCGCCCTGTGGGTGATGTATATCGAGCGGATAGCTGGCCACTGCAATGGCATCATCGAAATGACGGCAACCCATAATATCCTCACGGGTCATGGTGTACAAACCATTGATGCGTCTTGTTTCACGAATACCAAGGAAGGGCGCTGTTTTTAGAAAATATGCATTCTCAAAACCGGGCACATATTCTATCAGGTAGCGTTGGATATCGTAGATCTGTTTGCGGCCTTCTATTTCGCCATGGGTCAAACTTTCGGGATCGGTACCATTAACGCCATTTACGCGGGTCATATTCACCCACACTTCGCCTTTACGCAAACCAGTGATCAGGATGGTACGTTCGGTGGTAAGCGTTAAACCATCTGCCTGTGCTTTTTGCACCAGGTTGCGCATGCCTACCAACACAAACTGGTTGTTCTGACCAAAATATTCAGCAGGAATAAAATCGGTTAAATACGTTCTTGGTTCCTGGGCAACACTTAATCGAAGCTTTTCTGTATCTACACCGCCTAAGCAAAACATTAGGGTGGGTGGTTGCACACCGCCATGGTCGTTGCCATATTCACAAGGCACACCTGCGCGGTAAGCCACATCGGCATCACCGCTGCAGTCGATAATTACTTTTGCCAGAATAGCCTCGCGGCCGGCTTTGCTTTCTATAATAACGCCTTTCAGCTCATCGCCTTCCATTACCACACCGGCACAGAATGTATAGAACAATACATATACATTGCTTTCGCGTAACATTTCAAGCGCTACTGTTTTTACACTCTCCGGCTCAACCAGCGTTAAGCTCATATGTAAGGGGCAGGGACGATGTTCGCTTGCCGCCTGGCGCTCCTTCAAACGATCAATTAGTTTTTGCGGTAACCCTTTTATGATCTGGTTGCCCTTTTGACCCAGAAAACCAAGAATAGGCAACCCGATGGTCATGTTACCGCCAACAAAACTGCGGCTTTCTATCAGCAATACATTCAATCCGTCTTCTGCTGCCGCCATAGCAGCTGTTATGCCCGAAGGGCCGCCGCCTACTACGAGTACGTCTACCTGTGTTCGTACGGGTATCTCTCTTGCAGGTTCTTTGATTGTTCGTAAGTTAGTTTTCATATAATATTTAGTTTATCTTTTTTAACTATTGGTCGTGAAACGGTCCGCCAGCCGGCGGATGAAACGTGAAAGGGTTCACGAATTTCGAGATCGCTTATGGCCTTGCAACACCCGAAATATTGAAAACAGTTACGAGGCTCGAGATAAAGCGTTGCCGTTTCACGTTTCACGTTTTACGACTCCTGTTCCAGCGTTTCGACTGCGCTCAACGCTTTCGGATCAGTTCCTTCGATTGTGCTCAGGACCTTCTCTCTTCTAACCATAGTCCATAATATCAAAGAAGCCAATGGATGCAGCACCGCCATGATCATAAATATGCTTCCCGCTCCCAGCTTGCCCATCATTTGGCCTACGTAATAATTGAACAGCACGGCGCCTAATGCGCCAAAACCGCCGGCTATACCTAATACACTCGCCACATTATGTACGGGAAATGCTTCGGCCACCACCACACTTAATGATACCAGCCAGCTCAGGGCCATTACAGCCACCAGGCTGAACACGATCAACGTGCTTATAGCACCGGGCAGGTAATTGATCAATGCACATAAAGGCGCCATGGCCACCGTTGCCGTTAACATTATTTTACGGGCCCGCAATGGCTGCTTACCACCGCGCACCATTTTATCGCTCCAGGCGCTGGTTGCAATACTGCCTGCATCGGCAATTAAAAAAGGGATCCAGCCAAATAAACCTATTTGCGCTAATGTAAGTCCCGACCCTTCCTGCAAATACCCCGGCAACCAAAACAAACAGAAATACCATACAGGGTCACTTACAAACCTTATCAGCA
Organism: Niastella sp. OAS944; assembly: GCA_024809215.1. Lineage (GTDB taxonomy): Bacteria > Bacteroidota > Bacteroidia > Chitinophagales > Chitinophagaceae > Niastella. The sequence continues at coordinate 133,939 of JANUBW010000003.1, forward strand.
GCACACCCCACAAACTTTTAGTGGTCCACAGCTGCCGCCAGGTGAATTTTTCTGATGCATCGCGCCCTTCCGACTGCATCACGCCTTTTGTTACTTCTATTGGTGGTTGGCGATAGATGATCTTCCATAACAATGCGATCAGCAATCCCACGCTTCCGCAAATAACAAATGCAGTTTTCCAACTGAATGCCAGTGTTAACCAGGCTATCAGAGGCGGTGCTATAATGGCGCCAATAGAACTGCCCGCCACACAAAGACTGTTGGCGGTTGCACGCACCCGGCCCGAAAACCAAACAGTAACGGTTTTTAATTGCGCCGGAAAATTGGCCGGTTCTGCCATGCCCAGCATACCTCTGAAAAACGAAAATTGCGTCACCGACCGGCTGATGCCGCCGCCAATGCAGGCTACTGACCATAGTATGATGCTGTACAACATAACTTTACCGGCGCCGAATTTATCAACGAGCCAGCCCGATACCGGGTACATGATAGCATAACAAATGGTGAAGATGTTTACGATATAAGCATACCCACTATCGTCGAGCGTAAACTCTTTTTTCAATAACGGCTTTAAGATCGACACCATTTGACGATCGACATAATTAAACACAATCGTTACAAATATGATCCCCACTATAAACCAGCGGCGATTATCATTGAACCAATTCTTTTTTTGTGTGGCAAGCATTCCATTTCGCTTTTATGCAATCAATTCAGTTCAAAAGAAAATTCATCAAACGATTCTCTGCGCCAGGCCAGGTGTTTTGTACTGGGCGACATAGCAAAGAAGGGTGAAAAGGTTTTTACCTGTACCGCTTTGCCATTGGGTGAAAATTCCAGTATGCGCAACCAGCCATCGCCCCCATTGCCGTAATGACCGCCACCCATAGCCTGGGCATTGAAGGTCATTTGTTGTACGTTTTTACCGGCATCATTCTTATCTGTTCTAAAGCCCACATGTTTGCGGGCATCGTCTTTTTCGCCAATATGTCCCGAGATCACCATTTGTATATTACCTGCAGGCTTCACTAATTTCTGCCAGATAGCCTGGCCGTAATTAGCATCTTTTAAATCGTACCGCGCTGTTGCCGTTTGTTCATTTTTATAATTAAGAAATGCGTGTGTGAGCAATACCACTGTATGGTTTTTATATTTCGGTTGGGCCACTACTTTTTTTGCCCATTGTAAAATGGTATCGCGCGGGGCAAACTCAACGGTCATAAACAAAAATGGTTTGCCCTGTGGCGAAGTGAACTCTAAACAGGAATTTTCGAGGCTGGGTGTATTATCGGGATTGTTTGTATACTCCCTTAGCATTTGCTTGTTCAGCGGGTTCTTGTCGGGTGTAAAATATTTTGGATAGTTGGTGTGTTTGGGTTCGTGGGTGTAACTGAAAATATTGTAATCGTGGTTGCCTGCGGCAGCCACATAGGGTATACGGCCATCAATTTTGCCAAAGGCTGCAGCAATGGTTTCCCATTGCTGCAAACCGGTTTGGTCCATCTTTTTTCCATCAGGGTTGGTGATATTGTTGTGCTCAACCAGGTCGCCGGTGCACAAAACCATTTTTATATGAAGCCGTTCCTGGTTCCCGGCGATCCAGTTCATCATAATATCGAGCAATGGCTGATTACGTTTGAACTTTACATAATTCTGCGGATCGGGCAATACCACTACCGTCCATGCATTGGGATCACTAAGAACGGGTTGGATACTGTCCGTTTGTGCAAACCCTGCAAAAAAGGGTACCAGCATAAACAACCAAAGAACAAACTGCTTCACCATAAACTATTGTATTTTGTATTCATTAGCACCCGCCTTCGCCAAGGCTTCGGACGGGCAAGCATTAGCATATTAGCACATTAGCTAATTACGCTTACCAGTTATCGTTTTGCTTTACCAGGCCTTTTGTGGTCAACACTTCAACATTAGGCACCGGCCACAGGTAATCGCGTTTGGCATTAAACACCATATTCTCAATAATGCGCATTACACTGGTGTTTGAAACACTGCTGTAATCGGGAGTACTGTTCTCATCGAGCGTTGGCGCCGAAGTAAGCCAGGTAGTACGGCTGCGGCCGTACCGCGGGCCTTTCATTACTTTTTCGGCAATCTTCCAACGGCGAACATCAAAGAGGCGCAGCCCTTCGTTGGCCAGCTCTATTTTACGTTCGCGACGTACCAGCGAACGCATGTAGGCCTGCGTTTGCGAACGTGGCACAACAGGCATACCCACTCTTATCCTTATTGAATCCAATGCTTTGTATACCGATTCATCGATTTGGTTTGCTTCAATTTTTGCCTCTGCATAAGTGAGCAACAACTCCGCGTAGCGAAAAAGAGCAATATCGCCTTCACAGTTCTCATCGTCTTTCATATCTTTTATGTCGGTCCATTTGCGCCACATATAGCCGGTGAAAGTGGCGTACTGATTAGTAGCGTCGGTATTATTAACCCGCACAGCCGGCGTTACATTGTAGTTCCATACTTTCAAACTGTCAGGATGTGTTTCAAACTGATAGCCATAATAAGTACTACCGGGCAGCGCAATACTCATGGCCAGCCGCGGATCGCGATTCAGAAATGGTTTCGATGGATTGTACAGTGGCGACTTATCAATAGTAAGCCCATCGGTACATTCGTATGAATCTACCATTTGTTGTGTAGGCACTTCATTGGCCACCCCACCTGCCAGGCGCGAGGAAAGGAAATTGCTGTTTGAATGTGAAACAATACCTTTTGTGAATTGCAGGGAGATGATCTGCTCTTTGCAGGTTTCACCAGCATAATTGAACAGATTGCCATAATTGTCATACAACCCGTATTTACCTATTGCCCTTGCTGCATTTGCAGCATCGGCTGCCGTTTGCCACTGCGCATTATACAATGCTACTCTTGCCTTCAACGCATAGGCCGCAACTTTGGTAGCCCTGCCGGTCACCCCTACATTCGATGCGGGGAGGCCAGGCGCCGCTTCATCCAGCTCTTTTAAAATAAAATTCACCACCTCTGCTTTTGCCGTTCTTTCCAGTGTAGCCTCGGCCAATGTAATACTTGTTGTCACCAATGGTACATCGCCAAACAATTCTGTAAGCAGCATATAGTTGAATACCCGTATCCAACGGGCTTCGCCAATCACCTGGCTTTTATACACATCAGTAAGATCGGTAGCCCTGTCAATATTATCTAACAAAAAATTGGCGCGGCCTATGGATTTGTAACACTGCGTCCAGGCAAGTTCTGCCGAACCATTGGCGCTGGTGGCGGTACCATTGCCCAGCTCCTGCACTGCATGCGCGCTTCGGTTCCAACTGATATCAGAAGCATTATCGAGCATCACCGGCCAGGGGCGGGCATCTTTTAAATTCCAGTTTAATGATTTATAACAACCTATAATTCCCATTTCCACTTCGGTAGCATTTTTATAAAATGTTTCTGAAGAGGGGCTATCGAGCGGCAGTTTGTCAAGCGATTTATTACACGCCGCTATTCCGGCGACAATACCGGCAAACAATATTATAGTGCTAGTACGTTTCATGTTTTGTAAATAAGGATGTTTAGAATTTAATGTCCAAACCAACGGTATACACTTTCACCTGCGGATAAGCATTACCCGTTCCTACAGGCGTTTCCACATCGTACCCTTTCCAGAATTTATCGCGGGTAAGCAGGTTCTGGCCGCTTACATACACCTTCACTGCATTCATGCCCCATTTATTAATGAGCGATACCGGCAATGAATACCCCAACTGAATATTTTTCAAACGGGCATAAGCCGCATTTTTCATCCAAAAACCGGAAGGCTGATAGTTGTTACCATTATCATTATAGGTAAGGCGGGGAAACTGTGCGTTGGGATTTTCGGGTGTCCAGTAATCCTTATGTATTTCATGTGCAGTTCCACCGCTATAAAATGGCTGAATGGCATATGAATATAAATAGCCATTGGCTTTGCCCACACCTTGTATAAAGGCATTAAAGCTAAAGCCTTTGTAAGCTGCATTCAGGTTAAGGCCATAGGTATAGCGGGGAATGGTACTGCCTATAATTTTATAATCATCATTATTTATGATGTTATCCTTATTCTGATTTACAAACCTGATATCGCCAGGGCCGGTTCCAGGAATTTGTGTTGCATGGTTAGCAACCTCATCCTGCGACTGAAAATATCCATCGGCTTCCAGTGCATAAATTGAATTGATGGAATATCCTTCGCGGTTCTGCAACAGATTCGATACACTGATACCTTTTAGATCGAGTACCTTGTTCTTCACATCTGAGATATTGAACCCAATGCCATAGGTGAAATCTTTACCAGCACGACCATTGTAGTTAATGCCTAACTCCCAGCCAATGTTGCTTACTTTACCCGCGTTTTGGAACGGCGCGTTCAACCCAATGTATAAAGGAATATCAAGGGTCATTAAAATATCGTCGGTAATTTTCCGGTACCAGTCGGCCGTGATTGAAAGGTTTTTGAACAACGTTACATCAACACCCACATTCGTCATGGTGGTAGTTTCCCAGGTAATTTCTTCATTGTTCATATCGTTCAGGGCGCCAAGCGAAACAACCTGTCCGGCCATTGTATAAGAGCCCAATGCAATGTTCGACGCAAAAGGGTAGGTACCTATATTCTGGTTACCCAATGTTCCCCAGCTTCCACGGAATTTCAGATCGGTGACCACACTGCGCAGGTTTTGCATAAAATTTTCTTCGCTAATGCGCCAGCCGGCCGAGAAAGAAGGGAAGAACCCATATCTTTTCCCTTCAACAAAGCGGCTTGAGCCATCGTACCGGGCGTTGGCTTCGAACAAATATCGTCCTTTGAAGCTATAATTAATACGGCTGAAAAAGCTTTGCAACGTCCACTCAGAAGCGGTTCCGGATGATTGCTGATTGCTTTTGTCGCCAGCGTTAAGTACTGTATAATCGGGAAACTGGTAGTTGTCGCGAAAGGCGGTAAAGTCAGAAGCGTAATAGGTTTCTTTTGATGCACCCACCAACCACTTAATACTGTGTTCGCCCAATTCTTTATCTGCGGTTATATTGGCGCGATAGTTACCATAATACGAGCGGGCATTGGTATTTGTTTTTTCGCTTTTAGCCGGCTGGGGTATTAAAGGCGAACCAGCGCCTGTGTAGGTGGTTACCGCTTTTATAAAATTGTCGTCGTAAGAGTTTACGAAACGGGGTGCTGCTACCAGGTCGGCCGTTAACCAGCTAACGGGTTTATAGGTCAGCTGTAAATTTCCCTGCAGGCTCAGCGTATTATTTTTCAAGGTACCGCCGTCTTCTACCATGGCTATCGGGTTATTCCCATTCCAGCCTTCGCCCCATCTGCCATCAGATAAACGGCCAAGCTGTACTGCAGGAATACGGTTCATTTGGGAGAACACGTTTGTCATACCGCGACCAGGCTGTGTTGTATTACGGTTTATCAATTGCAGATCGAGCTTCATGCTTACCTTATTACTGAACTTTACATCGGCATTGTTACGCAGGGTATAGCGTTCGAATGAAGATGATTTTATAATACCATCCTGCTTCAGATAACCTAATGAAGTTAGAAAACGCAATTTTCCCGATGTTCCGCTAATGCCTACCGAGTGGTTCTGCATCATACCCGAGCCCTTCAACACTTCTTTTTGCCAGTCGGTATCAGGATACAGATCGGGATTATTGGCCATTTCCTGGCTGTACTTTTCAATAAACTGATCGGTGTATACGGGGGTTATGCCTGTGTTTTTATACGCCACGTTCAACATGCGCATATGATCGAGTGCATCTACTTTATCGGGTAAATTGGTGGGTGTTTGTTTACCCATGTAACCATTGTAAGTAATAGTAAGCTTTTCGCCTTTTGCTCTTTTGGTAGTTACCAGCAGTACGCCATTGGCAGCGCGGGAACCATAAATAGCAGAAGATGCGGCATCTTTCAACACCGAAATACTTTCGATCATATTGGGATCGAGCTCATTCATATTGCCTTCTATACCATCTATTAAAACGAGCGGGTTGGCGTTATTAAGTGTACCAATACCCCGAATACGTATGGTGCCGGCATCACTGCCGGGGGCGCCGGTAGCAGTGGTTACAGTAACGCCGGGCGCTATGCCCTGTAATGCAGCCGACAATTGCGTTACCGGGCGGTCGGCCAGGCGGGCTGCACCAATATTTTCAACCGAACCGGTTAGGTTTACTTTTTTCTGTGTACCGTAGCCAATTACAACAACATCATTTAATGTACTGCTGGCCGACTGCAGTTTTATGGAAAGGTTTTTTGTTGTGCTTTTTACAGCTATTTCGCGTGTAACGTAGCCAATGGAAGAAAATACCAGGGTAGCGCTTTCGGCTGGTGCGTCAATTATGAAGTTGCCATCACCGTCGGTTGCTACACCTGAACTGGCGCCTTTGATGGTAATATTTACACCTGACAGTGGTGTGCCTTTATCATCGAGTACCTGCCCTTCGATCTTAATGGGCTGTTTGGTTTGCGCATATGTTCCTGTGGGTGATGCCAGCAGCAGGAACAAAGCATGCACCACAAATATGGTGGGCAGCATTAATTGCCTGAAGAAAGAACTTGATCTCATATAGCAAGGTTAGAGCGTGAAAAATCAGTGAACAATCGTTTCGTTGTGGCAGGTGTTTGCCGTCTTACATTTTCTATCATAACAAATACATTTAGTTTCGGCAAATGAATTAAATGTATTTTAAGTTATTTAAAGCACAATGTTAAGTAAATAATATCAAATTAAAACGTGAATGTTAACATTTTTATTTAACTGAATTTTAATTAGTTATATAACAAATGAAGAATCAGACCGGCTAACCGGACGAGTTTTAATACTTTAAAAATAACTGAAACCTGGATTTAAATGCATTAAACAATCATTAAAATGAAAGATAATTAAAGATATTTAAAGCTTGCTCTTTCTGCTCTGTCTGCTCACCCTTTCTTCAATTCATGCATCACTAACCGCAATCAATGAATGCTGTACTGGCCTGGCCCTGTTTGCCGGCCTAGCTTGCAGTCACATTAATTATAGCCAATCATGAAACAGTATTTTTCATTTGCCGCGGCAATAGCAGCAGTTAGCATATTATTAATATGCTCATGCGGGCGCAAGAACAGTGCGCTTGATGAACCCATTGACACCAACACCCAAACACCGGTAGGCTCACCCGCAGGCACTGCAGTTAAAAAAACAATTGACGCCCAGGGTGGCGAACTGGCCAGCGCCGATGGCCGCATACGGGTGATCATTCCCGCCGGCGCCCTAAGCGCCGCCAAAGAATTAAGCATTCAACCCATCGGCAATGAATTGCCTGGCGGCATTGGACAGGCTTTTCGCATTTTACCACATGGCGAACGGTTCAGCAAACCCGTAACTATTGTTTTTAATTATAAAGCAGAAGATACCCTGAACACCTTGCCGCAATTTTTGGATGTTGCCTTTCAGGATGAAAAAGGCGACTGGCAGGCGCTTAACACTACTATAGTTGACCGCACAAAGCGTACCCTAACAGTCACCACCACTCATTTTAGCGACTGGGGTTATTTTAAAAGCATGACACTTACACCTGCTGAAAAAATAGTAAATACCGAAGAAGAAGTAGCATTGAAAGTTACAACCCGGTTTCCCTATGTAGATCCCGATGACCAACCCAAAGGTGAAGCAACCACACCTGTATATACAGCGCCGCGTGAGCTGCGGCCCGATGAGATCAAAGGCTGGACGTACCATGGCGAAGGAAAACTGGCACCACGCGGTGCAGTTGCTTCTTACACGGCGCCGAAGAAAGTACCCGCAGCAAATCCGGAAGCCATAGTAGTGAATATTCAAATGCATCGCAAAGGACAATTCATGCTCATTTCAAATATCACTGTAGTATCGAATAAAAACGTTGCCTATCTGCAGGTTGATGAAGACGACATGAAATCCACAAACGGCGGAAAATGCAGGTTATATATGTATGGCTCCTTTGGCGCTGATCCTGGCGCAGACAAACGATCTGTAACCATTAACAGCACCGCGGTTGAAGTTGACCTGTGGGCCCCCACGATCATTCGCTGTAAGATAGACGAAACAATTTCAGGCGCTATAGATATACAGGCCAATGGAAAAACAATCGCCCAGGCGACCCTGCGAAAATTCACCGGGAAATTTTTGTACGAGCGCTTTCAGGGTGGCGTACTGAACTCAACCACTAAAGAACCTTTAAAAGAAACAACCTTATTTGAACTTGTATACCGCGGATTTGGCCAACCATGCCCATCAAACGTAACACCCATTTTATCTGAGGAAAACACCCTGGCCACTGGAACGGCGGCCCGCTTTACATTATCGGGCAGCGCAACAATTGTTACTCCGCCTAAACCTGGTACATGCGCAACCACAACCAGCGTTTCGCTTCCTGCCTCATCGGGCATGCAACCCATGAACTCACCAACAACTCCAAGCGTCAACGGTTTCAAAGTCAAAAAATGGGAGTCGGCAGATGGTATAACTATCAGAATATGGCTTAATATAAAAGAAGTGATCACAGGCGTGCGGGTAAAAAGAACTTCCTGCAACGGTAGTTCGCTCGACCCTGCACGTACGCTGGGGGTAGGGCTTGAAGGCTTTGGCAGCATGAACATTCCGCTGGTATTTTCAGGAAGCAGCGGCCTGATTTTAAAGAACCCCAATGGATTAACCAGCGGCAAACTCTCCTCTTCTATTCTTATAGATGCATGGGATGGTACCGGCGAAGCACCTACACATTATGACACTGATGGTGGTGTGCCGGCTACGTTTAAGAATGCGCCGTAGGGGAGACTGGGAAAAGGGATACATTGGCCCCGCCCCTGGCCCCTCCCCCGGTGGGGGGAGGGGAATACTTTCATTGCCTTTATCACGCTTGTTAACTCGTCAACTCATCTTTACAACATCCTCGCAGCGCCGGCCAGCGCCTTAAAATTCGCCCTCACATTAATAAAGCCAAACAGGTTGCCGTTCTTTGGTTCGTACTTAAATTCAACCGGCACCCAAATATCATTCATCACCCTTATTCTAATTGTGCCATTGAAGAAAAGCCGGTTGCGTTCTTCACCGGCATATAGCTGACTGAAATTATAAAAATAGCCGCCGCTGAATTTTAATTCAAGGTAGCTTTTGCGGGTATGCCTTGTTTTTATTGCCCAGTTAATGCCCGGTTCAAAATTAAAAACGGCCCGCTTCAGATCGCGCTTTAGCTGCAGGGTATCATCGGCCAGTTGTAATTGCGACCTGATGTTCAACTCAAGATCATTTTTGCTTGTACTAAACTTGTTCAACCCTTTTATTAGCTCTGTATGAATTACAATATTGGAGAACATCAACTGATCCTTATATGTAGTGTCAGTAACACCTACCGTCCAAAGCAAGTTCTGGTTGAAGTTTGAGCGAAGGTCCTGGTAAATACTATCGGCCGTTTGCGCCAGGTTAAAATCACTGTTGCGTTTTAATATTTCGCCCAGCCCGCGGGTAGCATCGCTTGAGGCGGCTACGGCCAGAATAGTATCCTGCAAAGACTGGCTCAATGCATTGAAATTTGTTATGCCTTGCCTGAAGCCGGTATACTCCATAATAGCACCAGCCGGGTTAGGCATGGTTGAGATCTTTGCCATAATAAGATCGTTTAGTGCAAACAGTTGTTTCGACCGGGCATGATTACGTACGGTGTTCAGGAATACCCGCGACACAGTTTCATCGCGTTTGTTGATAATGGCATATTTTATACCCGATGAAAATCCATTGAACCTAAAAGAAGTATCGAGCCGTAAAGAGACCATGTAATTGAGATTCCTGAGCGCTCTGTATTTTGTATACAGGGTATCGACCAACAAGGTAGTGTCGAGCTTGGCCATTACAGCAAATGGGGTACCGGTGAACTTTAGCTCTTTGTTGGGACTTGTCATTCTTTCAAATGCAAATTGAAAAAAGCTGTTCAGCACATCTTTATAATTACCTGTGGCCAAAGAATCGGCAGTAAACACCGGGTTGGGTGTTTTTTGTTGCGCCTTCACCTGTACGCACAGGCATATAAGTAACCCTGCCGTTAGCACGGAAAACTTTCCAGTCATATTACCTTTTTATTAATTAACTAAATAACCTGCGATGATCAATCCGGCATTGAATTGTTCGGGTGTAACAGGGGTTGTAGGTGTGTTAATAGCAACATTGGCTTTTCCGGCGCAAACGCCACTTATAGAGATCACATCTCCGCTTTGCACTTCAGAAAAGTTAACATTGCCGCTTTTACTAATACTTTGCATGTTGATCAAAACACCTTTACGAAAGAGAACTGCGGTGGCTTGTCCAACGCCACTGGTAAAATTAAAAGTAACATCTACCGGTTGTGAATGGGGGGCTTCTGCTGTTGCAAGGGAATTAGCAGTTAATCCTTGAGTAGTCATGGTTTCAGTTTTGGTATTTGAAGTAGTGTCAGGCTTAGGCTTTGGTTTTGCTTTTTTTGCGCTTTTAGCCATGGATGAGGTATTTAAGTTGCTAAAGCTACAAAAAAACAAAGTTTATAGTTCTCAGTTTATAGTTTTTAGTTTAACACTAAAGGTGAGTATGTGACTATATGCCGCAGGTTAAATATGTACGTTACTAACGGTGAAAGAAAAAGGGAGAGCACTCCGCCAGCTGCGGAGTACCCTCCCTACACATTAAGAGCGACCCGCCCTTTTATATAAATATTATTGTTTCGCCAGCAATTCGTCGAGGTTGGTATGGGCCATAGCAAAACCTTCTTTGAAGCCCATTTCAATGATCTTCTTCATATCATCTTCTGAAGCAAACGTAACTTCTATTTCAACTTTTGTTATATCACCTTCAGCTTTGAACACACATTTCCAATCCATACCAGGCGGCTCGGTTAAGGTATTTCCCTTCTCATCGGCAAAGCCATCATAACCGCTGAATGAACTGTTGGGAACAATAGTTTTATAATCAACTTTGCAATAATGGCGTGAACCATCGGGGCCTTCCATATAATAGAACCACTTACCGCCTTCACGAAAATCCATCGATACGGTATTGGCCTTCCAGGGTTTGGGCGCCCACCATTGATCTAACAGTTCGCTTTGCTTCCAGGCTTTCCATACCATTTCAACCGGTGCATCAAAAACCCTTTCAACCAATAGCTTTTTGTTTGAAGCATCGGTAGCATAATTTGTTTCTTTAGTTACCATCATGACTTTTTGTTTTTAATGTTCTTTAATAGAGTGTCAAGTTGTGAGAACCGGGTATCCCATTGTGCCCGGAACTGTTGAAGCCATTTGTCCACTTCTTTAAGTTTTTTAGCGTTAAAGTAATAGTAGATCTCTCTTCCTGTTTGTTCCTGGGTTACGAGTTGACATTCGGTAAGGATCCTGATGTGTTTTGATATAGCCTGCCGGCTGGTATTGAAATTCTCGGCCAGGGCGTTGGGGGTCATGGCCTGTACAGCCAGCAAACTAAGAATTGCACGGCGGGTTGGGTCGGCAATAGCCTGAAATACGTCGCGTCTCATAAGAACAGAACGGCCAATTTAGCAACCGTTCGGTTGCAAATATACACGCAACCTGATCGGTTGCGCAAATTTATTCTGGTCAATGGTGAATGGCCAATGCTAAATAGCGACCAAAGGGTTGGCTTATATGCAAATTCAAACTTCCCAACAGTGCAGACCTGGGCATATCATAAAAAAAGTCCGGGCCATTGCCGGCCCGGACCTTAACGAAACAAAAGGCTTACTGAACAATACGGGAAACCGGTTCCCAGTATATTGACTCGCCTTTTTTGTTGATGACAATGATCCTTACCCAGATCTTAGCCGCTGACCCAAACCCGTTAAAGGTGTGCTCGGGCTTAAGTGAGGTCTCACTCATCCAAACACTTTGTGATGTTAACGGATCGGCTGTATACTGGTGTACGTAAGCCCTTGCACCTGTTACCCGTGGTATGCGGATCGTAGCCTGACCAGGCACATCAAGACTAACCTCAAGTTTAGGCGCAGGTTTTTCCGACGGATTTTTATCGGCATTGATATCAAAACCGCTGGCAAGCAGCAGGCTTTTATCACCTTTAGCCGTTTGGGTTACGTAATAAGCCAACTCTGTAAGCAATTGTTGCAGCGCGGTCTTTTTGTCATCCTTAATAGAAGCCAACACCCGGTCGCGGCCACCGGCAGCTGATAGGGCTGCTGCATATTGTTCCAGCGCTTTTTCTATCAGCTCCAGCAAGGGACCTGCATTTGGGAAACTGGCATTCTGCTTCATACTGTCCAGGATCCGGCGGGTGATTTTTACTAATTCGCCATCCCGGCAGTATATAAACGAAGAAATGATCTTCTTTTTCATGATACTTAATTTAACAGTGAAAAAATGGTTTTGAACACGCGCTACTTATACAGGAGGATAACCAGAGAATTGGCCAATAAAGAATAGGTAAGGCATAAGAATGGCTGCGACCCCTGCGCTTCTGCAGGATCCTTTATACTACTACCATAAGATCATAGTAAAACAGAAAGACCGGAATGCAAACATCCTATTTTCACGGAACGGAGGAGCTAATTAGCAGACATGTCGGGAACTTATTTTCTTGCGCTTGTTATACCGGCGATCAATTGACAATTCGAAGATACGGTGGCCAGCATGCGACTTCCAAATTTTGGCAACATTTGGCAACACTTGGCAACATTTCCTAGGTAGAACTACTTAGTGACTGAACTTTTAGCGGCATATTTTAATCTTCAAACCCTGACCGTCGTCAATATTTCTAACGCTATTTGTTATCCTAAATTGACTTTAAAACCCCTTCTCGATAGTTAAATGAATTTAATTGCCATTCAAAAGATCAAATCAACGATTTAATAATTCAAATTGTCAATTTGAAAGATCAAACGACGGCTTAAAAGAATTTAACCGCCCATTCATAAAATTAATTCGATGGTTAAATGATTTGAACTGTCATTCAAAAGATCAAATCAACGGTTCAATCCTTCAAATCGTCAACCTGAAAGATCAAACCATGGCTTAAAGAATTATACTGCCCATTCATAAAATTAAATCGATGGCTAAATGAATTGAACTGTCATTCAAAAGATCAAATCAACGATCCAATAATTCAAATCATCAATTTGAAAGATCAAACGACGGCTTAAAAGAATTAAACTGCCCATTCATAAAATTAAATCGATGGTTAAATGAATTGAACTGTCATTCAAAAGATCAAATCAACGATTCAATAATTCAAATCGTCAATTTGAATTATTAAACGATGGCTTAAAAGATCAAACCGACCCATTCATAATATGAAATCGATGGTTAAACGAATTGAATCATTATTCAAAAGATCAATTCAATGATTCAATAATTCAAATCATCAATTTGAAACTTTAAACCTTAGCTTAAAAGATCAAATCGTCAATTTAAAACATCAAATCACCAATACACAAATAACCCCTTCTACCCAAACCCATTACCCTTTTCGCCATCATATAACGGTTATAATTATATCAATCACCAACAATAACATTCTTAGTCACATACTCGCTTCTACCCGGCTCTTAGCATAAAATTTGCGTTTGAAATGCCCTTAATAAAGTGATCCCTCAATTACTGTAACTTAATTTTATCTATGAAGTCTGTTTACCCTAACGCCAGACCTATGCAACTGGCACCCCCTGTTAGTATTTTGTTTTTTCTAATTCTTTTATCAGTACAAACCAGCCATTCACAAACCTTTAATGCACCTGTGCGCGTAGTTAACCCTTTTGATGGCACAGGCGGACAAGCTGGCTCGTACTACCCCTCACTACGGGTAGTGAACGGCAACCCGGCCATTGCTTTTAATGACGAAACGCACACGAACCTGACCTATGTTCGGGCGAATGATGCCGATGGTTCTTCATGGGGCGCACCCATTTGGGTTGATTCATCGGGTAGTGTTGGCAGATATTCGTCTATGGAAATAGTGAACGGCTTCCCTGCCATAGCCTACTACTATTCGGGTCGCGCCGATCTGAACTTTGTAAGAGCTACCAATGCCAATGGCACGGCCTGGGGTACACCAATTACCATACAAACAGCAGGCAATATTGGAGAATATGCCACGCTGCAGGTAGTAAATGGTTTGCCCGCCATTGCTTACTACGACGCTACCAACGGCGATCTGAAATACATACAGGCTACTGATGCCAATGGAACTTCATGGGGCACACCGGTAACGGTAGATGGTAGTGGAACGGATAACGTAGGAACCTACATCTCTATGCAGGTAATTAATGGCTTTCCGGCTATGTCTTATTATGACGTTACCAATCGCAACTTAAAGTATGTACGTGCTACCGATGCCAACGGCAGCAGCTGGGGCGTACCGTTTACAGTTGATGCATCAACTGCCAGCGTTGGCCTGTATTCCTCGCTGCAAACAATAAATGGTTTTCCCGCTATAGCCTATTCAGATGCTACCAACGAAATCCTGTATTTTGTGAGGGCTACCGATGCGAATGGCGGCGGCTGGGGCGCTCCGGTAAATACGGGTATGGGCTACAGCGCTTATTTTTCCCTGAATGTAATAAATGGGCTACCTGCTATTTCATATTTCCGCTTTCTTTACGGCCGGGCGTGCTATGTGCAGGCCACCGATGTAAATGGAACATCATGGGGCGCCTCTGTATTAATCGATGCAGCCGGCTCCACAGGAACATACAGTTGTTTACAGGTAGTAAATGGCATGCCCGCCATCGCTTATTACGACCAAAACAATACCGACTTAAAATATGTACGGGCCACTAATGTAAACGGAACAACCTGGGCTACGCCGCAAACATTTGATGTAGTAGGCATCACAGGGCTCTACATTTCCTTACAGCTGGTAAATGGCAACCCCGCCATGGCTTATTATGACGACGGCAATGACGATCTGAAATATGCAAGGGCCAATGATGCCGGCGGATTTACATGGGCAACACAGAAATCTCCTGATGTTATCGGCAATACAGGTCTGTACCCATCTTTACAGGTGGTGAATGGAAATCCGGCCATCGCCTATTACACGGCTACCACCGGCGATCTGAAGTTTGTTCGGGCTGTTAATGCAGATGGAACAGGCTGGAGTATACCGGCAACTGTGGATAATGGCGGAACTGCCGACGTTGGTTATTACGCCCGTCTTCAGTTAGTGAATAACTTACCGGCTATTGCTTATTTCGACAATACCAACAAGGTTATAAAGTTCATTCGTGCCACTAACGCCGATGGAACAGCCTGGGGAACACCCATAACTATTGCCGGAACAAATACTCAGGTTACACAAATTTCCTTTCAGATGGTAAATGGCTTTCCGGCTATTGCTTATGTTGATAACACTAATGGCGACCTGAAATATGTTCAGGCAACTGATGCCAATGGAACCTTATGGGGAACGCCAATAACGGTAGATAACGACAATGTTGGCGATCATCTTTCCCTGCAAATAGTAGATGGCTTTCCGGCTATTGCTTATTATTATTTAACAGGCAGAGACCTGAAGTTCATTCGGGCTACCAATGCCAACGGAACCGCCTGGGGAACTGCGTTAACACTCGATGCAACTTCAGATGTGGGCGCATACCCTTCCCTGCAGATAATGAATAGCTATCCGGCTGTTTCTTATTATGACGCCACCAGTTACAAACTAAAATTCATTCGCGCTACCAATGCCAGCGGTACAACCTGGGGCACGCCGGTGCGGGCTGTTAATACTGGCGAAAATTTAGGCAGTCATGCAAGTATGATCAGCTCGGGAACCGGCGCCGCCATTGCTTATTATTCAGAAGACAATTATTTACCATACTTTGTTACCTCGCCTGGGTTTGTACTGCCTGTTACCATTACCCGTTTTGCCGCGCAATGGAAAAATACCGCCGTTCAGCTCGACTGGCAGGTAGCCGATGAAAGCAGTATTGAACGTTATATAATCGAACGATCTGCAGATGGCAGTAAATTCGCAACACTTGCCACGGTAACTGCAACCAATACAAATGGAAGCCATAGCTATAATTACCCCGATGCATCGCCATTAGCGGGTGTTAATTATTACCGCCTTCGCATTGAAGAAGCGGCGGGCAACGTACGTTATTCATCTATTGTATCGCTTAAAGGTAACAACAATGCAACGCAGTATGTGAGCGTACAACCCAACCCGGTAAAAAACAATACGCTTCAGTTTGAAGCCAGCTTATCAGCAGGCGCCTATACATTGCAAGTGGTCAACAGCGCCGGAGTAACAGTATCTTCAACCCGCTACCAGCACAACGGCGGTACCGCGGTGCAAACAATTCCTGTTCTTTCGCAACTTGCCAGCGGTGTTTATCATTTGGTAATTACCAGCAATAAGACGAGAGTGACTGGTACTTTTGTTAAATAAAATTCCTTTTGAAATAATAAAAGCCTCTGTGAATATCAGGGGCTTTTTTCGTAAAACGGCAAACGTGAAACGTGAAATGGTCGTTTATTTTCGAGACTCGCGTTACCCGGCAATCGACAATTGTTCCGAAACTCAGGGCAGCTTGTATTTCCCACTCGCCACTAGCTACTTACTACTTGCCTTTTCCTTTATCAACTTTATCACCGCCATCAACTTTTCAACTTCTAGTCAACTTGTTAACTCGTCAACTCCCCGTCAACTTCCCTCCATACAACCCGGCTGCATTACTCAACCTTCTACTCACCTTCATCGCCAACATACGCGGCCCCAGCACCTTCATACATTCGCCAAAGCCAAGGATCTCTCTTTCCAACTCAAAATTCACTACCACGTTTATTTGAATGATGATGCCGTTCTCATCTTCCTTTACCACCTTTTGCGAATGATGTAAGGGTTTGGTAAGCACATACGGCGCATTGTGTTTGTCAATAAACAATACCACCCGCTGCGCTTTTTCATTTTCCGTTTTTGTAACGCCAATAAGATCGTCGAAGTAATGGTCGAAGTCAATTTTCTCTTCTTCAACAAACGGCTCTTTTACCAGCTCCTGAAATTCGATAATACGATCGAGGGCCAGGGTGAATAACATTTTCTTCTTTTTGGCCCGCGCAATCAGGAACCAGCGGTTGCGGTATTCCTTCATCAAATAAGGATAACAGATCAATTGCTGGCTGGCGAGCGCCTTAAATGATTTGTATTCTATCAGCAACGATCGCTTATTTAATATGGCCTGGTAAATAGGATTAATATGCTCAAGCCCCTTTAACAGCCGGTTATTTTCAAACTGTATATAGTTACGCCCTTGGTGCGTAGTGCGGTAAAGGTTATTTTCCAGCCGGGCTATCATATCGCTCATTTCATCGAAGTAGCTGAACTCATTGAACTGCTTCAGCACGCCCACGATCTCCTTCATTTTTTCTACATCGGCTTTGTTTACCGGGGCATTGGTAATACTGTAATCGGGTTCGCTATAGGCATAAAACTTTCTGTCGGTTACAACAATGGGGGCATTATAACCAAGTTTATCACTACGCATTACCTGAATATCCATCTGAATGGTGCGTTTGCTTACGCCGGTGGTAATTCCTTCCAGCTCGTACAAAACATCCGCTACTTTTTCAATAAGGTCATCTAACGACCATTTCCGATACCTGTTACGTAAACAGTCGTCAATGGTTTTATACCGAATCAGGGCCAGTTTATTTATCGACATATACGGTTTTGGTGCAGTAAATATAATATGCCGCTTTTTACTACGCAATAGAACTGCGCAGCCATGCGCTACTTTTTCATTATTTCAATTATTTTCAGCTTTATTCAACTGTTTTTCAAACATTTAAAAACAAAGAAGAAAATAATTTCCTATTGCGCAAATACGCTGCGCAGGCGTATGTGCATATTTGCTATATCAAAAGCAGGTCAAGAATAAGTTACTTCTAACTTTAATAAACTTAATCAATTACCGTTTTTGTGGGGAAGCAGTAGCTCAGTGGTAGAGCAATGAAAAGTTCTAAAATTATTGGCGGTCAATTTAAACATACTTCAACATTTGGATCTGTTTAAAAATTACCCTGGTCAATTAGTACTTACTTCTTATTGATTCATGTGTCGTTGGTTCGAATCCAACCTGCTTCACAAACTTTGGTCAACTGTTGCTTACTTCTATTTGGTTCAGCAGCAAAATTACCAGGTTTTTAAACTTAGTCTTATGAATGCGTTATTAAAAGTGAGCCTTCGTCAAAAGGCCATATTTATTCCCGAAACAGCTATTGTCAACAAATTCAATTCTCTTACAGGGAATACCAGTTTGTTAGTAGCCAATTTAGCCAGCCTGGGGTTTGGTGTTACTGAAAACCTGCTGACGGCATTGAACAATGCCACACCCGGCTATCAACTTGAAGTGCTTGACATGTTGCGCGATGTAACCGGTGTGAACAAGAACTGGACACCCCTGGTAAAAGGCTGGGATGTGCCTACCAACGAAACAGTACTCGATCATATAATTACTTTTTTTGCCAATGTGTTCAAAACAAACGGCACCACCTTACCATGCGGACATATTATCCCCGATAATACGTTCCCATTGAACCGGTATACCGGTTGCCCATACTGTAAAACACCGTTTGAGTTTGGTAAAATTGAACATTACAAACAAGGTAGTGAACAAAAGGTATTGGAGTTATGGCACCGTGAAGATGCTGGTAAATTTTTGAAAGACCTGCTGACCTCCAAAACCGCGTTGGATGCAACGCAAACCGATAGCCTGAAGATCCTGCTGACAGAATTTCCTTTGCCCGATGTAACCATAGGTATAAAGGAAACGTTGATGGCCGTGATAGATGTTTTTGTGATCCAGAACCAGCCCGAAAAAGCACAGCAATTCTTTAGCTCACCAACCGATATCTTACGTTACCTGTGGTACAAACATACCGGGTTTGCGCAGATACTTGAACCAGCCACAATTATCAATCGCAAAGCAAAGAACAACCGGCACCTTATACATAAAGGAAATGGCGCAGCAGAAAAGCTGAAGGAAAAAGCCGCCTTAAAGTTGAAATATATCCGTAAAGATTGTTTAATGGTTGCCACCTGGCTGAACAACCTGCAAACCGATACGGCAAAGATGTGCGAAATGATGCACCCTAAACGGGGTATTTGGGTACGTTTCATCAGAGCATTACGATTGGCTGAATACAGTCAACGTAAAGGTTACGATAAACTGCGCGATCTGTTAGATAAGTTCTATAAAGAAGAATACGAGGTATGGCAGGGTAAGGTTGATCAGTATCGTCTTCGCCATGATGCGGCCACAACTCTTGGCTTGTTGAAACAGCGTCCGGGTTTATTTGCACGCTCTTTGTTTGCCAATATGCTTTGGTTTGGAACCGATGTTACCATCAATGCATTTAGCGAAATAATAGACAAAGTACCGGCCCGCCTGTTGTTTACGCTGAGCATGTATGCCGATAATTATTTCGACCATAACAATCAGCGTGTGGTAAAACCGCTTGGCGGCACCAATAAAAGCATAGCGCCTAACCGCCTGCTGAAATTGTATGGCGTTGAAGACCTCGATGAAATGAAAAAAGCTGTCAAAGGCTTGTGTATAGAAACTGTTAGAAAGCGTTTTGCCAAAGTAAAACCTGAAGGTAAAACCATGTATATAGAACCGATGCTGTACAAGATACCGGTTTCTATTGGCGACCGCGGTACTACGGTGCAGGATATGTCGGCCGCATTAATGGGTACGCGCTTTGCCGTAGAAGGTGATACCGTTCGTTTGTTTATGCAATGGGGTATTGGTTTACCTGCTATGCATTTAGATATGGACCTGAGCTGTCAAATTGCATATGCCGATAAAACAGATGCCTGCTCTTATTACAACCTGGTTACCACTGGTTGTAAACACAGTGGTGATTTTGTGAGCATACCCGATAAAATTGGTACTGCAGAGTATATAGAAATAAATATTCCTGAACTGCAAAAGGCAGGCGCGAAGTATGTTTCTTTCACCTGCAATGCTTTTAGTGCGGGCGCTATTTCAAATACCGTTGTGGTAGGTTGGATGAACAGCAAACACCCAATGCAAATTTCACGTACTACCGGTGTGGCTTACGACCCATCTTGTGTACAACACCAGGTGCGTATTGTAAATAACCTTAGCAAAGGTTTGGTGTTTGGTATACTGGATGTGCAAAAAAGCGAGATCATTTGGTTGGAAATGGAATTCGGCGGAGCGATCGTTGCCAACCTGCAGGGTGGAAATGTGGATTTGTTCCTGAAAAAACTGGAAAGCAAACTAACCATTGGTGAGTTGTTGCAAATAAAGGCCGAAGCCCAAAATCTGCAATTGGTTGAAACTCCACAAGCCGATGAAGTATACACTAAAGAGTGGGCATTGAATACGGCGGCAGTGACGAAGCTATTGATAGACTAGAATAATTTTTGTTTTAAGTAACTGAAGCAGGAAGTAAGATGTAAGAAGTAGGAAAACCCGAAATTCAACCTCTTCTTACTTCATACTTCCTACTTCTTACTTCCAAACTCCCCTGTAGCTTAAAAGGAAAAGCCTGCGGTAAAATTGGGACCGCAGCGTGTGTGGACATTCCCGTAATATCTATGCGAAATTATGGGTAGAGTTTACAGTGCACCGAATACCATTCAGTAAAGTAGGGAAGCGTATTTACAGCCATGCAGCTCAGCGATGAGTATGTGGGTTCGAATCCCACCGGGGGCACTTAGACTCAATATAAATGCGCTGATATTAAAAACAAAGTTTGAGTCACGAAGAACATGAAGTAAGAAATAAGAAGTAGGAGGCAGGAAAATACAGACTCTTCCTACATATTACTTCATTTCCTTAGAATCACATAAGATATTTTTTTTAGAAAGACATGAATAAGTATGAAAGGCTTAAAGCCGATCTCGATGTAGCCGGAAGCGGAAAATTAAAAGCGTTTGGCAGCTCCATGTTGCCGATATTGAAAAACGGAAGTTTGCTAACATTTGTAAAGGCAGATGATTACCATATTGGCGATATTGTATTTTGTAAAGTAAAAGGCAGATACATCGATGCGCATAAAGTAGTGAAGAAAGATGCCAACAAAGGTTTTTTAATAGCCAATAACCATGGCTTCGAAAATGGTTGGACGAAAATAATCTATGGCAAAGTGGTCCTTGGCGAATACCAGGGTAAGATCATTTATAAAAAAGAATAGTATGAAACAGCTGATATTAGATAAGCTGGCGGCAGTTGAAAAAGAACACAACATAAAGATCCTGTTCTCGTGCGAATCGGGTAGCCGGGGTTGGGAGTTTCCAAGCCCCGATAGCGATTTTGATGTACGGTTTATATACGTGCGTCCTTATCGCTACTATCTTTCTGTAATGGAACGCACCGACGATCTCAACTTCGCCATCAGCGGCGATTTAGACATGTATGGCTGGGACATTCGCAAGGTGTTGCAGCTGATGCGCAAATCGAACGTTACCCCTTTTGAGTGGTTGCAATCGCCCATTATTTACCGCCAGGAGCCTGGCTTTAAAGAAGACCTATGGGCGTTGTGCCAGCATTATTTCAGCCGGCGTTCCAATATTCATCACTACCTTGGTATAGCCCAGGGCGCACTGGCCGGCATGACCAATGGCAGCGAAATAACCATCAAAAAACTGTTCTATGTACTAAGGCCCTTACTGGCAGCCAAATGGTGCCTCCAAAAGGAAAGTATAGCACCCATGACCATTGGGCCGCTTATGACGCTTTTGCCGCAACATTTGCAACAACAGGTTAGTGAGTTAATAACCGTTAAGTCAACCGCTGCCGAAGGCTTTATAATAAACATAGATGCCGAATTGAAAACATATATTGACCAGGAGTTCGCCCGCATCGATGAAGCATCGAAACAACTTCCCAAAGAACCTTTCTATGCCGAACGGCTGGATGAATTCTTTGTAAACACCATTACAAAGTATGACCATAAATGATATAAAGGAACAGGGGTTGCTGTTGTTTGAATGCATCAGCGGCAGTAAGGCATATGGATTAAATACGCCCACGTCTGATACAGACATTAAAGGTGTTTACTATTTGCCAAAGGCGCAATTCTACGGACTGGAATATATTCCGCAAATAAGCAATGAAACCAGCGATGAAGTGTATTATGAACTGGGGCGTTTTGTTGAGTTATTAACAAAGAACAATCCCAATATACTCGAGCTGCTGGCATCGCCCGAAGACTGCGTATTGTACCGCCACCCCATTATGAACAGGTTGCATATAAATATGTTCCTGTCGAAGCTTTGCAAAGAAACCTTTGGGGGCTATGCCCTTACCCAAATAAAAAAAGCAAGGGGTTATAAAAAGAAGATCATTAACCCCGTTGATGAAGTAAGAAAATCGGTACTTGATTTTTGTTTTATAATGCAGGGTCATCAGTCGGTTCCGTTAACCGAATGGCTGGCGCAAAACAATTATGTGCAGGAAAGGTGTGGCCTTGTAAACATCACCCATACAAAAGGATTGTATGCCCTGTTCTATGATGAAAATAATGTTCACCGGTACCGCGGTATAATGAGCAGTGAACTGGCCAATGAGGTATCGCTTTCCTCAATACCTAAAGGCGAAAAAGAAGTAGCCTATCTGTTCTTTAACCTGGAACATTATTCTTCTTATTGCAAAGACTATAAGGAGTACTGGGAATGGGTTGAAAAGCGTAATGAGCACCGTTACCTGGGTAATGCAGAACATGGTAAAGGGTACGATGCCAAGAACATGATGCACACCATAAGGCTACTGCAGGTAGCGAAAGAAATTATAGAACAGGGAACATTGAACGTAAAACGGTTAAACCGGCAGGAGTTACTTTCCATTAAAACCGGTGAATACCAATACAACGATCTGCTGGCAATGGCCGATTCACTGATGGCCGACATTGAGGCGGCGTATGAGAACAGCACGCTACCCAATGTCCCCAACAAAGAACAGATTGAGTTGGTATTAGTGCAAATGCGGGAAACACTGTATAAGTAACCCCGTAAAAAGACGGGGCACTCTCGATAACTATGGCCCATTCTGTTAGTTTTAACATTTTTCAGGGCCATAGTTTCTTCACTAAATAGGTTACTTTCATGTGGGTTTAGGAATAAAGAGAAGATCAATAACCTTTCCACACATGAGAAAGATTCTGAAATACACTGGTTACACCATTTTAACCATTGTAAGCCTCGTTCTATTATATCTCGGTTGTGCCTGGGCGCTCTCGCGCCTGTCTGTATCCCCCGAAAAAAATACTGCACACCAGGTAACCATCTATATAAAAAGCAGTCCTGTTCATACCGATCTGCTATTACCTGTTAAAACAACGTTTAAAGACTGGAGCCAAAGCTTTTTATATAAAGACACCCGCACCAGCGATTCCACATTCAATTATTTGGCTTTTGGCTGGGGCGATAAAGGCTTTTACCTTGAAACACCTACCTGGGCCGACCTCAAAGCCAGCACCGCCTTTAAAGCTGCCTTCTGGCTTAGCTCATCTGCCGTTCACACCACTTATTATAAAACACCTAAAGAAGGTAAGAACTGTGTAAAACTTGAGATCTCTTCCGAACAATACCAGCGCCTGATAACCTTTATTGAAAAAAGCCTGCAGTTCAACAGCGCCGGGGCGCCCATTGTTATTGGTAAAGAAAAAGTGTATGGCAACCACGATGCTTTTTATGAAGCCAAAGGCCGCTACAGTTTATTTCATACCTGTAACACATGGGCCAACGATGCATTGAAGGCCTGCGGCCAAAAAGCCTGCTGGTGGACTCCGTTTGCAGATATAATAAAATCGCAGTATCGTTAATAAGTAAGTGTGCCACACCTTGAAAGTGTGGCACAGGTGAGTTACTTCTTTTCGTTCATCGCTTTCTTTATAACCGGCAGTATGGCATCGGCAATACGCATAAAACCAACATCGGTTAAGTGTATGCCATCTATGGTTGCTTCATGATCGTCACCAATAAGTTTTTCACTTTCAATATAAAAGAGATTCTTTACGCCTTCCTGTTTCAACTTCTCATATGCTTTTTTTATCTCTTCGTTTTGTCTTCTTGTATTTTCACCTATTTGTTGATCAAAGAGGCCATTTTGTCTGAACACCGTCTCTACCAATACAATGGGTGTATTTGGCTGATGCTCTCGAATATATTTTATAAAATATTGTGAGCGGTCTCTTATCTGTTCGGGCGAAGGGTTGGGTATACAGTCCAATACATAGCAGTCTGCCTGTACAGTGGCTAAATATGTTGCCAACTCAGGTTCCATTTTTGCACTGCCGCTAAAACCTAAATTAATTACATCGTAACCGGTGCGGCGTTGCAGTATGGCGGGGTAGGCCATACCAGGCCGGCTGGCCGAAGCACCTTGTACTACACTGGATCCATACACTACAATACGTTTTGATTTATTAATGCCTGGCTGTGCGGGTTTGTTAATGGTTGCATTTGTGTGTACGCCAATTTGCACATCGCCAATGCCATTATACAACGGCAGGTACATCATAAACTGTTTCCTACTGCCATCCATATTCTGAACAATCAGTTGGTCCTGCTCAGTTCCTTTGGCCGGCTTGCCTGTGCTTACAAATTGCCACTTGCCATCTTTTAAACAATACAGGTCGAGACCGCTGTGTGCAATGGGTGTCATGTTGTGCATGTACACTTCGGCCGGCAACTTCCATTTTGCACGAATAACGCTTGAATTTGCTTCGAATAACACGGCAATGCCGGCACTGTGTTTGGTCAGTCTTTTAACATTGGGGGGAAAGCCAATGGCATCAACACTATCAACACGCCAATAAATTGAATCGGTGTTCTTTGCCTTGCCGGTCATTAACAAGGTGCCGGCATCAACATACCTGATCGTGTCCTGTGAAAAAGATAACTGTAATACCATCAGCAGCGAAACAGAAAGCAAAAGTTTAGGTAAAGGGGTTTTCATGTGTCTATATTTAAAGGATTGTATTAGGGATCGAGCGGGTCAAGTGAATTGGCCTGCCGTGAATTATCCGATGGCAGATACTCCGTTTCTGTTGCACTTAGTTTTGTTATTGAACTAAAAGGCGTGTAGCCGAGCTCTTTCACCACTTTATCTTTCATACTGCCATTGATATAAGTATTCTGCGAAGCGTCGGTAACGATCAACACAGGTTTATTAAATGGCATTTTGAAAAGGAAAAGGAGGCGATTGGCATTTCGAAGGTTGGTAGTGGTATGGCGTGCGTGTGGTTCTATAATAATGGCCGAAGCGGGAAGGTGCAGTACTTCTACCATGTACTTTTTCATTTCAATGGCTTCGCAATAAGGTGTTTTATTTGGATGAACATGTCCGCCGGAAACTATCACAAAGGGCGCCTTACCTTCAAGGTACCGAACTGCTGCACTGTCGCACCGTTTGGCGCCATTGGGATCGAGCTTTACATCTGGCTGTTCTGGCCCAAGCCCCGGAACAAGAATGGCACTGTACGGATAATTCTTCCACTTTATTTTTTGAACTCTGTTAAACGCTGCGGCATTTTCACCAGCGGTCAACGGCAGATAGCGGGCAGCTTCATCGCGGTCGTTCAACTTCAATGCTTCCACTGCAAACAGTAACGACATACTAAAAAAAGCGCCCGATTTATTCTTCATTACCTTTTGTACACTGGCGGCTACCTTATCGCGAAAACCGGCATCTGCTTTATCAAAACTAATAGAGTCGATCTTTGGATACAAAGGCTTCTTTCCTGCTATATAGGTGTTAAGCACATAAGCAATACCGCGGGCATCGGTTTCCCAGGCCTTGCGAACAAAAGCGGTATCGGGTTCTTTCATAAACAATGGATACAATCCGCTTTGTTTTAGTTTGCGTACCCGCTCCTTAACAGAACCCGGTGTCGTTACCAAATGCACCAGGTCGTTGCCAATAGCTGCAATTTCGGAATCGGTATATTGTAAAGCAGTGCTGTAACAGCTGGCCGTTTTACAATCCTTCATATTCTCTACATCGCGCATGATGCGGTAATAACTTTCAACAAAACTGTTTGGCTGTACGGCTGATCGCTGCAGTGGAACTTCAATCATGTACAAAAAAGGAAAATTCTTTAGCTGCAGGTATTTGTCTTTTTCGGTTTGAGCCATTATAGTGGCCGTAAACGTAAGTAGCACAAAACTGCAGCTAAAGAATTTTAAAACCTGGTATTTCATTTTTTTCATTTCAGATCAAGCAAAACCGGATAGTGGTCTGAGTAATTGTTGGTAAAGTCATCGACGATCACCCTTGTACTTGCAATCTTTTTTACAAGGTCCTTACTCACAAAAATAAAATCAATGCGCGATGTTACATCAGTACCTGTCTTTGGTTCGAACCGTTTGGGATGAACCGTTTTTACAAATTCCGGTGTCGTTTTCTTTAAGGCATCGGTAAACCCATTCGCCAGCACTTTTTCAATAACCGTATAATCGAGTTTATTATCGGCCAGTTTCTTTATGGGTGCGTATTTCTTTTCGTATTTCAGGTAATTCTCCACCATGCGGCCATCGCTGTAATTGGCTGAGTCGGCCGGCGAAAGCGTATTGAAATCGCCCATGATCAACCAGTTTTGCTTTGCGGATTGTGCATTAATGTGCGCCATCAACAGATCAACCTCCTGGCGCCGTTTGCGATAATCGAATGGTGTAAAATGCAATGATACTACATAAAAATCTTTTATGCGAGCGATTATAAAACCGCGGTCCATATTATCACTTACCTTTTGCACATTTACGATAGGGTATTTACTGGTAATGGCCACCGGAAACTTCTCACCCTCAATCAATAGCACAGTATAAGGATGCCCGTATGATTCGGCCAGCTTTTCAAGCGAAGCCTGAGTGAAACCAGTTACTTCCTGTAAGGCCAGCACATCGGGGTCCATTTGTTTTACCCACTGAACAAAAACAGGTTTGCCCGCCGCAGTATCGAGCTTCATACCTTCCAATATATTGTAGGTTATTACACGCAATTGATTGTTTTGCGAAAAAGCGGGGGAAGCCAAAATAGAAAGGAACAGGTAAACAAGAATATGTTTCAAGAGATTCATCATTTGCTTATTAATGTCAGTGGTGAATGGTCAGTGGTGAGTGGGTGCCTGAATTTTTTGGCATGCTGAACAATCGCAATGGTCGCGAATTATCAGCCGTTTTGTTATTCGGAGAGCCACTCACAACTCACCATTCACAACTCACTTATTTTATCACAACTTTAAACGATTCATTTACTGCCGTTGAATTTACATATAGAATATACACCCCTTTGGGCAAATGACCCAGATCGATCTTTTGCGTGCCGCCGGAATATTTTCTTTCCGACAACTTCTTTCCGTACGTATCCAGCACTTTCACGCTGAAATCGTTCACAGGTTCTTGTTTAAAATCAATGGTGAAAATACCCGTGCCCGGGTTAGGATATACTATAATCTTATTTTCATTTCGCTGTATCATCTCAGTTGCAGCAGCCGACGCCGCTTTTTCAGGTTCACCCATCATACGGGCGCCTGTTGTTTCGGTACCATTGGGATCAACCATTATATCATCGAAAAAAATAAACCAGGTATTGGCGGTATTTGGTTGTGTAAATTCAATGGAGTTCAACCTGATGCCATTGCTATTGAGTACCCCGTTACCGGTATCGTAAGTAGTACCATTGAAGTTGGTAAGGTTCCAAACATATTTATGCCATTGCCCGTCATTGATCACGTTAAGCTGCGGCGACAACTCAATACCATCGCTATCATTAAGCCAAAGCCGAACTTTTGCATTGGTGTTGGCCGTTTCCGTACGCATATAAAAACTAATTGTACCATGGTTGTCGAAGTAGCGGTTTTTACTGTTTTCGCCGTCACCCGATAAAATGCGCGCCTTCCAGGCGGTGGTCACGGCCGTATTATCGTATAGCTTTACAATGAGTGAGCGGTAACCGCTGTGACAGGTTTTTGCAGTATCAACCACAGAAGTAGTACTTACACCTACGGTTGTTGAACTGTAGTTTGGATTGCGATTAAAATGCCCTACGCCATTTTCAAAATCATCGAGGGTAATACTTGAAAGATAGGCCAGCAAACAACTGGCAATTTTCCTTGCTCCGCCGGCATCTGATGGAAGATTCTTCAACATATCACTACCCATCATGGTAGATGAGCCGCCGCCATCGAAATTCAAGGCCTGGTAACTACCAGAGAATATCATAAAGTCTGCCAATTGCGGCAGGGTCATGCCCTCACTTATACCAGGCCGGCGGCCATCAACTACTACAAAATAGATCTTGTTTTTCGCCTGATTATAACCAATAGCGGTTCTGGGCGCCATGCTATCTGGTATCGGTCCGTTTTCGTCGGCCCTACTTATGGCAACGTAATTAACGCCATCATTCACCAGTTTCAACCAACCGCCGGAGAGTTGCTTAATGTTAGTGATGCCGGTTGAGTTATCAATTACCTGCAGGTTCAGCGAGATCACATCATTGACGTTGAGGTTATTGAGAAATGTTTGTGCGGTGCCCAATCCATACAACACGGCCTGCCCCGAATCGAAGGCCATATTACCGGTAGTTGATTTGGCCAGCACTTTACAGGAAATAGTTGCATTGGCCTTCCAGTCGCCAATGCCATTTACCGGCACTATTTTAATTTCAGTACCGCCAGGTTTAGTGTGGGTACTGTCACCTTTAAAACGATTGTACATCACCAGTTGATCGGTACCACCATAGCGGTTAATGTGATCGATGGAACGGGTTGTTGCGCCGGCCGTAACGCTATAGGCCCCATTGAGCTTGGTAATGAACGGTGATCTGCTTTCCGTTATTCCGAATACCGTTCTGTTCAGCATGGTATCATACAATATCTCTCCATCGCCGATCATCATATGCCGGGTGTTCTTTATCGTAAGGTTACTGGTAAAGAAATCTGAATTGATGGCTGCCGTTACATCGTGCGCGCGAAAATTATCATGGGCTTTATACATTACCGGCACTGTTTCCTCTGCTCCATTGATGGTATCGCCGGCTTTTACCGCCTGCAGGTTTACCGTTGATTCTGTAAGGTCTATTTCCATTAGATGGATTCGCCGTATGGGCGAAGTTGTTTTATAGTGCTTGTACACCACACCCGGCGACATACGGCGGGTACTATCGAGCGTATACTGCGACATGGCAGAGGTACACACTATTGAGCATAGGATGCCCAATGAGATCATTTTTCTCATAGTAACAAGTATTATATGGTTAAGGAATTAGTTCGTCCAGTAAGGGTTTTGGTCCAGGTTTGGGTTAAGCGTCAGGTCTTCAATGGGCAGGGGGTAATAGTAATCTTTGAGCTCATTAAAGGTGCGCGGGGTATTTGACAAGGGGTTGAAGTTGCCCGATGTACCATTGGTCAATTTCTTTTGATTTACATTAATGATGCTGGGAGTGCCGGCAGGTGCGCCGGAAGCATTGCCTGTATGTAAATACACATCGGCCTTGCCATCGTTATTGAAATCAAAAGCGCCCAGGCCCGGGAAGTACATACCCACCATTGGTTTTTCTAATTTCTTTCCTTCTTTCCAGCGCATAAGATCGTCCCAGCGCAAACCTTCATTAAACATTTCTATCCGCCGCTCTCTTCTTATCTCCAGCAACACACCTTTGTTAACACCTGTAGTAACATTGGGATACAGATCGGCAAGAAAGGGATCGGGATTGCTGTTTGCAACAGCCAGGTTTAATGCAGGCATTCCGGCCCTTGTTCTTAATACATTTATTGATTTATCCAGATCGGCCTGGGTAAGTGTTCCAAGTTCGCCTTTTGCTTCGGCCAGCACCAGCAATGCTTCGGCATAGCGGAAAATAATGATGTCGTTATATGAATTTAGCGAACCCCACTGGTCGCGGGTGGCCAGTGCTTTTATAACGCGGTAACCGGTTGTGGTAATGTTAAGGTTTACCGGTTCGCGGGTTGTTTCTTTATACGCTGTAAAATCAGGACCGGGTGTAGTTTGCGTTAACCGCGGATCGCGGTTCTGCATTTCGTCATAAAAACCTTTGGTTTTATAATCAGGTAAATCAGTGAAGCGGCTTCCATCTTTCATTAGGTAGCTATCGATCATATCTTTCGGAATGCCGTATACGCCGGCTGTAGGCGCCACCATTAAATAGCTCAATCCATGACGGCCGAATGTTGGGTTGTAATCTCTTGCCAGTATGGTTTCTGTGGCATCCTGATCATTGCGGGCAAACAATTCGCGGTACGATGCATTTACCCCACCGGTAGTAAGCAATTTATAAGCACCGCTGTTTATAAGTTCATTAGCTGCGGCAGCGGCCTCCGTTAAAAATTTTTCATGATCGCCCAGCGCATGGTATTTTCTAAATGTGCCTTCAAACAAACAAATGCGGGCTTTTAATAACAGGGCAGTGTATTTAGTGACCTGGTTCAGCTGAATTTCTTTGGGAATGTTTGCCACTGCATAATTTATATCGGCCAATACAGAATCCATTACCAGCTTGCGCGAATCGCGGGCTTTATACAGATCGGGATCATTTGCCGCCAGTACTTTATTATAAAAGGGCACATCGCCAAAGGTCTTTACTTTATCATAATAGAAGTAAGCTCTAAAAAAGCGGGCAATGCCGCCGTACTTCAGTTTGGCCGCATTGTCGGGGCATTTTTCATAATGCTCCAGAAAATAATTTATGCGGCGCAGGTCGGCCCATTGCCAGTTGGTGCCCGTATTGGAAGCAGGAACAATACGGGCCCCTTTTACGCGATCGCCTACTATAAGCGGTATCATATTGTCGCTGTACTGATCGTCGGTATATACGGTTGTTGTGGGCAGCATATCATAGAATCCGTTGGTATATACCTGTAAATCGGTTGCCGTATTGAAGAACTTATCGGCATCGATGCTGTCTTTAGAGGTTTTATCGAGCAGGTCGCTTTTATTACAGCTGCTTATATAAAGTACGGTTATTATTGCCGGTAAAATTGCTAGCCTTTTCATTACAATTTCTTTTGAGATCATGAATTAGAGAGTAAGGTTGATGCCTGCTGAAAATATTTTCCCAATAGGATAGTCTTCAGCCCTTCCGCGAACAACTGCCGAACCGGGGCTTGAATAATTAACACCGGCCCCGGCCATTTCAGGATCGAGATAACGGGTGAGGCCGCCAAAGCTCCAGGTCAGAATATTCTCACCACTTATGTATACACGTAATTTTTGTATCTGCGCCCGCTTTGTTAACCGGTCGGGAAGTGTGTAGCCAATAGTTAAATTCTTAACTCTTAAATAACCCACATTGGTGAGATAGTTATCATTGGTTTCGCCCAGCGAACGAAGCCCACTGGTATTCAGCGCTGCATAGCCGCGTTGTATTTGCGGGTAGCGGCCGGGTTTTTCCGGCGTCCATGCATTGGCCACCAGGTCTTTTCTTATAAATGATAAATAAGGCCGCTCATACGTTCCCCAATAGATATCGCCCGAAGGGTACCAGTCTTGTTTGGTTACTCCAGCGCCTGCAATCGAAAGGTCAATATTTTTCCAGTCGGCGTTGATGGTAAACCCAAACGGATATTGCGGCATGGCATTACCAATAGCAGCCCAGTCACCATGATCTTCCAATGTGCTCTTTCCTTTGTTAATGGCGCCGTCCTCATTAACGTCGAGGTATTTTAAATCACCAGCGCGTAAATGTTTCCACTCGGTATTTTGTACAATGTTCAATTCGTAGTTATATACCTGGCCCAGGTTAACGCCCGGCGCCCGGCCGCCGGCATTGAAGCTGTTCTCGTATTCAAGCGCTTCTTTATCGGTTTTGAACTGGCCATCGGTTTTGTAACCGTAAATGGTGCCCAGCTTCTGACCTTCCCAATAAGTTGTCATTAAGCCATTGGGGTTAGGATACTTTGTAATTACACCCACAAAATTGTATACGCTGGCGGTTGCTCTAAAACGTAATGGACTGCCCATTACCAAAAAGCTGTTATTGTACCCAAGGCTTAATTCAAAACCGCGGTTACGTAAACTGCCAATATTTTCTTTTGGTTCTGCTGCACCAAATACCGATGGCAATTTTTCACCCGGCAGGTACATGTCTTCTACATTCTTTTCAAAATAATCGAACGATGCTGTGAAGCGGTCGTTAAAGAAACCCAGGTCGGCGCCGAAGTTTGCGGTGCGTGTATTCTCCCAACTCACCACCTTTGGCAAGGGTGGTGGCGCCCCTACATAATTCGCCTTTGCATTATTGATCAGCCAGCTTGTTTGTCCGGTTGCCAGCAATTGTAAAAAGGTATTATATGCAATGTTCTGGTTACCCAATTTACCATATGATGCCCTGAGTTTGAAAGAACTCATTACATCCTTCACCGGTTCAAAGAATTTTTCGCGGCTAACATACCAGCCTGCAGAAACGGAAGGGAAGAAACCCCAGCGGCTATTTGCCGGGAACCTCGAAGATCCGTCGTACCGGGCATTCACTTCAAGCAAATAGCGGTTCTTATAATCATAATTAAACCTGCCAAAATAACCCTGCACACCCCAAGTATAGCCTTCACCGGTAGCCCTTAGTATTTCAGTACCTAAATTAAGGCTCGACAAATTGTTAGCCAGCAAACCACCTTGTTCTGCCGTTACCTGGTCGCTGTTCGCTTCTTCCTGGTTAAACCCAACAAGCAACTTAAAATTGTGCTTTTGCTGTAAGCTCTTTGTATAGGTACCGTAAATATTCAATGCATTGTAATTGCTGCGGTCGCGTTCTTCGGTAAGCCTGTTAACGCCGCCTGTTTGCAGTTGCACTTTATCGCCACCCAAAAAAGAGAACTGGTTCAACCGGGTAGTGCGGGCCAAATGATTTATGGTATTGCTGTAATCAATATTTATCTGCAGGTCTTTAAATGGTGTTATTTTTCCGCTGATCGTATTTACCAGTTGTTCGCGATGTGTTTTTATATAATTCGATTTATCGCGTAAGGCTGCCTGTGCGCCGTTGGCGAAGAAGTCGAACGGCGTGCCGTCGATTTCGGTTGGGTAAAAAGGGAAAAGAAAATACCAGGTGGTGTTGCTCCATAAGCCGCCGTAGCCCGATTTGGCGCCGGCAAACTCCAACTGATCATCAGAACTCAGCTGGGTGTTATTACTGATCTCGATCCAGTTGTTTACTTTGAACTTCAGATTTCCTTTAATATTGTACTTCTTCAGGTCGGCATCATTTACATTCTGTATGCTTTGCGTTTCGTATTTGCGGGCAGAAAGATATCCCTGCAATTTTTCGTTACCACCCGAAAGCGAAAGGTTGTGGCTTGAAGAATATTGCCATTTGCGAAACAGGTAATCGTACCAGTTGGTATTGTAAAAGAATTTATAACTGCCGTTGGGTTGCAGCTCCCTGAAAGGCTCACGTTCGCCGGCAAGCACCTGTTGCAGTTTTTCATAATCTGCATCGTTGTAACCTGTATAAGTGGTACCATTATAGCCATACAAAGCGGCGTCAACCGTTTTACCATATTCGTATGGGTTTGAAATAAAATCGGTACGGTTGGTTGGGCGGGCCATACCAAAGTTGTTGGTATAGTTGATCTGCACCTTACCTTCCTTCCCTTTTTTGGTGGTAATAAGTATTACGCCAAATGCCCCCCGGGCGCCATAGATGGCGGCAGAAGCTGCATCTTTTAGCACCGTCACATTTTCTACATCCATGGGGTTAAGGCGATCGATGCTACCTTCTATACCGTCGATCAGTATCAGAGGCGAACCGCCATTGAGGGAGTTGAACCCCCGTACATTGATCTCGGGTGTTTCGCCCGGGTTACCATTGTTCGATTGTATATTCAAACCCGGCAGCAAACCCTGCAACGAATTCACCACGTTTGATGTGGGTCGTTGATTGATGGCCTCGCCACCCACCTGTGAAATGGCGCCGGTGAGGTTGACCTTTTTTGTAGTGCCATAACCTACAATTACCACCTCGCTCATGTTCTGCATTAACTCATTAAGCGAAACTGCAAAGGAAGCGCTGGAAGCCGCCAGCTCTTTGGTAACATAACCGGTGTATGAAATGATCACCACATCTTTTTCGTCAACATTCAACAACTCAAATTCGCCGTTATCATTGGTTAATGTTGTGCGATTTGAATTGCGCGTTCTTACCGTAGCGCCGGCCAGTGGTGCGCCTTTGCTATCAGTTACTTTTCCTTTGATATTTACAGGCGGGGCTTCTTTTGGTTTTTCTTCCGGCTTTTTAACTGCCTCTTTTATAATGATGCCTTTATTATTTATTTCAAAAGAAAGATTGGAACCCGATAAACAGGCGCTTAATACAGATGATACATCTGCATTCGTTAAACTAACCGAAACGTTCCCTATTTTTTTAACGGCTTTTACATTGTACACAAAGTCGAGCCCGCTTTGTTTTCTAATTTCTTTGAAAATATCTGTAAGGGGTTTGTTGCGCTCATTGATGGTTACTTTCTGTGCGAATGCGGTTGTACTTACCTGCAACAGAAGAATGATCCAAACCATCCCGGCCAGCAATTTGCGTGGGGGCACTGTATAAAATACCATATACGTTCAGTTGGTTGTAATTTATAAATGGAGTGTACCTGGTTTTATTTTTTGAAAAGTGAATAGTTATCCGGGCAGTGTGTTTACACCGCCGGCCCACATTCAACAGGGAGGTTTAATTTAATTTCACTTAGTGATGATGACTTTCTTTCCTTTACCCGAACTATCTCCCGGAATTATTTTGAAATGAATGGTACCGGTAGATTCAAACATTTTTAGTGCTTCTGATATATTCCTGTATTTGGAGATCATACCCCCAAATTCTTCTTCGCCAATATTACCCTGGTATTCGGGGGTGAAATCGTACCAGCGCGCCAGTTTGCGCATGATGCTTTTTATGTCTTCGTCAACGAAAATAAACAACCCGTTCTTCCAGGCAACGGCCTCTTCTACATCTACCTCTTTTACTTTTAGTTTATTCTCATTGCCCAGCATAGCCTGTTGGCCTGGTTTTATTTTTATGCCTTCTAGCGAATTTGAAACTTTTACCGAGCCTTCTAATAAAGTAACCGCCTGTGTGGCTTCATTATTATAAGCATTCACGTTAAAGTGCGTGCCCAGTACTTCTACAGTTGAGGTATTGAAATGTACTTTGAAGGGCCGGGCTTTATCTTTTGCAATTTCAAAGTAGGCTTCGCCGCTTAATTCCACATCTCTTGTATTGCCTGAAAAATTAACCGGAAATTTTATTCGTGATGCGCTGTTGAGCCATACCTTACTACCGTCTGATAATACCAGTTCATATTCGCCGCCATTTGGAATTTCTAATATATTATATACCACCCCGGCGGGTATATTATTTGCGCTACCAGTTTCGTAAATGATCTGTCCGTTCGCATCTTTTCTAACACTTGCATTGCCCTGCGTGCTCAGCACACCTGCGCCGGTTGAATCGAGCACTATTTGTTTATTATCGGCCAGTATGAGCACAGCTTTGTTCTTCTTACCCGGCAACAGATCTGGATTTGCGTTTTCTGTTTGCACTACCGGCTGCGCTTCTTTTTGTGCAGCTGGTTTAAACACCCAATAGCCGGCTATTAATAATACACAGGCTGCTGCGGCAACACCCGCCCATTTCCACACAGGCAGCATTCGTACGCTACGTTTTTGTTCCCGGGCCCCAATCTTCGTCTGCACCGAGCTATATATGGCTTCGCTGTTCGCTTCTGTAAAGAACGGTTCATTACTGCCCTGGCTTTCCATTACGTCCCTAAAGAACTTGCGGGCAATGGCTGCATGTTCATTTTGCGAAAGCAGGGCCAATAGCTCTTCGTGCTCAGCATCGCTGATGGTTTTATTATGAAAGCGTTCAATAAGCGAATTCAGCCTTGCATTAGCCATGGTGTAAAAATTCTTGTAGTGCCGGCACTACCCGTTTATAATTAAAGACACAGGATGGTGAAAAAGGGAGATATGGAAAAGAAAAAAATTAAAAAAATCTGGAAGAAATTATAATGAGCCCGGTAAAAGGGCCTGCCTTTATGAGTTTCACAATCGTTTGCATAGCCCACTGCTGGTATTTTTTTACAGAGTTAACAGAGAGGTCGAGTTCATAGGCAACATCGGCATTTTTAAGCCCCTGCTGTCTTAACAGGTATACTTTTCTTTGTTGCTGGGGCAATTGATCTACGGCACTGTCTAACAAGGCATAACGCGTATCTTCAGCAACTGTTCCTGCTTCTTCTGCCTGTTCATAATGCTGTGCCAGCTGTTGTTGTTTTTCTTTTTCCTGCACCTGTTTTCTGATGGTGTTGAGGGTGTGGTTGCGGGTAATAATAAACAGGTAAGCACTGAAGTTTTTTATGGCGGGTAATGCTGCGCGGTTCTCCCACAGCTTTACAAAAACATCCTGAATGATCTCTTCGGTAAGTTCTTTTGAGCGGGTGACGGAAAAAACAAAACGGCCCAATTGCTGGTGATACTCATAGAATAAGCTATTGAATGCGCGTTCATCATCGTGCGCAATAGCCAGTAGCATATCATTATCTTTCAGGGGATGTAACACCGGTAACAATTAGTTGGTCGAATTCGAATTTATGATTATTTCACAAATTTCCGAATTTTTACCGGTGAATGATATTTGCGGTGGGTGTTGGGGTGGAAGATAATGATTTGATAATTTTTCAATATAACCTCTTCACCAATTCATGTAACACCTTCACCTTACCAGAGCCCGGCAAAAATGAAGGATATACTTTTTCAATAAACCGGTTAATATTTATATCTATTGAAACGGTGCTGTATCCATTCAAACTCACCTGCCAGGGAAAATGAAATACATTAGGAAAGCTGCTGTATGTGTAGGAGACAGACAACACTTCATTATCATTGTTAACAAGCTCGATCGTTTTCCAATTGGTGGTTGTGCTAAAAAAACGATCAAAACCCATCAAAAAAGCAAATACCCTGTTTGTATCCAAATACTTTATGGAATCAACAAGATTAAGCAAACGGTCAAAATCGAGGTTATTCCGGTAGAACGTAAAATCATCCTCTCTGCTTTTTTTGTTATCTTTTGATAAACGCTGCTGAAATTCCAATATATCTTTTTTGCATTGCTTGTAATCGCTTTCGCTAAAACCAAGATCCTCTATTGTAGTTGCGTGTACTGGGTTATACAGTGCAGGGATCAGGTTTGCAAAATCAGCTACATCCCTTACACCTATTCGGTCTTCATTATCAGGCATGCCTTTACCATTTACAGTGCCGCCCGATTCTATCGCCCCGCCAAATTCATCGCCCATATTTGTATACTGAAGTTTAGCCAACTGGTAATGATAACAACCACGGCTGCCATTGCTGAAAACAAGTTGTTTAATACCGCTTTTAACAAAGCCGGCTACCATGGTATCCTTTGTTGTTTTCTTAATAAGGCGGCCCGTAAAATCAAAATAAAACAAGGAATCTTGTCCGTGAAAATATAACAGGCTTCCTTCCTTCGTTATATTTATAATATGATTGGAATCTAACACCATGGGGAATGTGAAAAGATATTGCCAGCTGCCATTGTACTGCTTCTGCACAAAGATCTTATTATCCATATAACCAATATTTCCACCTGGCTGGTATCCTATACTTACAGGTTCATTACCGGGCGCATTTTTTTCTGTAAATAAAGTACTTACGATCTCATTCCCGGTAGTCAATTGAATCATTTTGTTATTACATACAACAAACAGGCTGCCATTTCTGCATCTCGCATCATAGCTTGTTCCTGTTACTTCAAGAGTATGGACCGGCTTGAAGTTGTCATCGGCCCGCACATAATTGTTTTTATTAGTTCTGAAAAATAAAGCCGAATTATTGGCATCGGTATAGAAATCGGAATAATCTGGCAACCAGATCCAATTTATAGAATCGCGCTTGCTGTAAAAGACCAGATCTTCCTGTGCAGCCAGAAAATAGTCTTTAAAAATGGCTACGCGGTTAATATCAGCCCTCTCTTTCTTAGCTGTCTTGTCGTATTTTTTCTGGTCGAGCGGGGTAGGTAAATACTTCCAGGTATTGCAATTGTCATTTGTGTAAGCAAGAAGATTCCATAAAGAACCAATGATGCCCTGTCTGTTTGTATTGAAGAAGATATGTGCAAACCGTTGTTTTACGTCAGGGTTTTTACATTTTTTCCAGGTAAGCCCATAATCATTTGAATAGGCTATACCACTACCAGTGATGCTTAACCATGCCTGGCCACTATCAGTATAAACAGCATCGTCGACCCGGCCATTCTGGCCAAATTTTATAGCCTTCCATTTACTGCCGCCATCTGTCGTATGGTAAATAATATCGTCTTTATAATTTTTTGAATAGATGGAGCCGGAAACAAAACCTGTATCCTTATTGAAAAAACAAGGGTTTTCCAGGTAAGCTCCGTATACAATTTCATCGGCTTTAGCTACATCAACTCTGCGCCAGTTACCTGTTATTGAGCCAGCCAAACCAACCTCGCCCACTTTTGTAGCAAGCACCAGGCATTCATCCCTTCCAACACCCAGGCTAATACCAAAGCTTCTGAATTGTAAAGGGTTACCAGAATTTTGGCCCAGCGAAACTGCTGCAGTCAGGAGCTGACAAAAAATTAGCAAGGGTTTCATGCAGTTAATTTAAAAGTAGGATGCAGAAGTTCTGAAAATTACATAGCAAACGCAACAGGCCGCCTAAACTTTAACTTTTGAATAATTTCCCCGGTATTTCTGCCCGTTTTGTCGGGTATTCATGAAAAAATGAACAGGTAGCTTTAGTCATCTTCCATTTTTAAATCAAATACCAAACAAAATGAGACTAAAAACTAACTGCCGCTTATTGCTGGCATTATTACTGTGCCTCACCCTTTTGGGAACAAAAGCTTCGCCACCAAACGTTATGATCAACCGCACTACCTGGGAGCTTACCCAGGTGCCCAACATTGCCACCGAAACCGGCCGCATAAAAACATCGCTACAGGTGGCCGATTTTGAACCTACCGGTGTTAGGGCAACCGCCAATACCGCATTTACCATACTGGTTGAACAACTCAGCGGCACCGATCTGCCCAAACTCATCGTTGGCACCTACGACCGCCAAACGGTTACCACTTATACATTAGCGGCCGGCGTTAATACCATCACCAATGTAAATGGCGGTGATCTTTACCTGCAATTCTCTTCAGCTACGCCCAATAATAACAATAAGGTGCGGGTAACTTTTCAAAGCGGGTATCAACTGATGCCCCTTTATATTTTGGGCAGCACCACCCATACCGACTGGCTCAACCAGCTGGCGGCAGATACATCTTCGCCCAACGTCACCATGATCAGCAACCGGGTGTTCATTGTTGTATCGCGAATAAAGGCAGTAGAATACCAAAGCAAGAACCAGGACCTGCTGCTTACACTAATGGACAGCGTACTAAAAGCCGAAGGCGATATCAGCGGTCTCGACAACAGTCTGCCCATTCATGCGCCATTCCTTCGCAACAAACTAATGATGGTTGAAAAAGCAAGCGGCAACCCCGATGCTACATCGCTCGGGCGTATACGTATTCCCACCGGCAGCATCAACTGGTTGCTCGATCCCGCTTATATTCTTGACTCCGGCGGCTGGGGTGTTTTTCATGAAGCGGGGCATCACCACCAGCAATTCCTGTGGACCTGGTCAACCTGTACCGAGGTTACTGTAAATATTTATTCGCTGGCCGCCAAACGAGCCATTCATCCCACGGCACAAGGCTTGGGTGCCAGCGACTGGAATACGATTATGGATTACCTGGCGCTGCCCCAGGCCTCTAAAAATTTCAATGCCAGCAGTGTGGCCCTGTTCACCCGGCTGGGCATGTTCCATCAGCTATGGATGGTGTATGGCGACAGTTTCTATCACACCATGCATAAACGCATTCGCGCCGAAGCGCCTTCGGCCAGCGGCGATGAAGCCGAAATGCGTTTGTTTATGTTAATGAGTTGCCAGATCACCGGCCACAACCTGGGCCAGTTCTTTCGCAACTGGGGTTTAAATGTAAGCCAGTCGATATACAATGAACTCGATGCGCTTGGTTATCCGCCACCGCCGGTTGATCCTTCTACTTTACGCGAAGACCTGGTGGCGACAATTACGTCACCTGTAAATAACACCATATATGCAGCAGGCAGCAACATTGCTATAGAGGCCACTTCATTTGGGCCAACACCTATAACTAAAGTTGAATTTTATCAGGGCACTACTTTGTTGGCAACAGACAGTACGCGGCCATATAGCTTTAACTGGAATAATGCCAACCCAGGCAGTTATACACTCACTGCCAAATCAACAGCAGCCAATAACGCCACTGTTACTTCTACAGCCGTTAACATTACCATAGAAGCAGTAACACTAACAGCACCCGCCAATAATGCATCGTACCCTGCGGGCAGCACGGTATTGTTGCAGGCCAGCGCTTTTGGCTCAGTTGCAAAAATTGATTTTTATGCAAACGGTGCATTGATAGGTTCAGACAACACCGCGCCTTACAGTTATTCGTGGCAGGCGCCCGTGGGCAATTATTCGCTCACAGCACAGGCCATAGGACTACAGGGAGATACCGTTCGCTCTTCCGGTTCTGGTATTGTAGTGGGCGGAACCTATCCTGCTGCCGATGCGTATGTACGCGACGCTTCATATGCCACTGTGAATTACGGCACCGGTACCACGCTCGTCGTTAAAAAAGATGGCAACAGCGGATTCAGCCGTATCAGTTATTTGAAATTCGATGTCACCAACTTTACCAACCCCGGCCAGGCCATCTTAAGGCTTAACCTTGCCGGTGCAGGTACTACCATCACCGGCACCCAATGGCTGGTATATAAATGCGATAATGATAGCTGGACAGAAACAGGCATTACCTGGAATACTAAACCCGATACAACATTGCGACTTGGTTCAACACCTGGTAAAAGCTCAGGGTATGCCGAATGGGACATAAGTAATGCTGTTGCAACAGAAGCCAGTGGCGATAAAATAATTACCCTGGGCATTGTTTCAAGTGTTGCCGGTCAAACCAATGACGCTAGTTTTTACAGTAAAGAGGCCGCAACTGCCAGCCTGCGCCCGGTATTATATATAGACGCGTATCCCCAGGTAACACTTTCGAAAGCAGCAAGCGACACCATTCCCGAACACAGCGCGTTATTATTACAGGCACAGGCAACCGATGACCGCAAAGTAACAGCCGTGAATTTTTTAGTAAATGGTATTGAGAAAGGAAGCATAGAGCAGGCCCCTTATCAATGGAACCTGGCCGATCTGACCGAAGGTTCATATGGCATTCGCGCCAAAGCCACCGACAATGCACAACTGGTTGCGTGGTCCGATTCAATAACTGTTATAGTTGTAAAAGACACCATTGCACCGCAGATAACAGCGCCCGCAGCCATTACCGCATTTATTGCACCATATGCAACTACCGCAACGGTGCAAACAGGTACAGCAACTGCCACCGACAATGCGGGAATTGCCAGCCTAACCAGCGATGCACCGGCTGTTTTTTCTGCCGGCAACACTATTGTTACCTATACAGCCACCGACCTAAGCGGTAATACCGCTACCGCTACACAATTAATAACCGTAAAATACCCGCAAAGCAAATTCGGGGCAGTTACTGTTTTTGTTGGCGCATCGAACGGTAACGACCGCCGGATTGATCTGCAGGCGCAATTATTCCGCAATGGCCAACTGGTAGCAACAGGAAGTTTATTGAACCAGACTATGACCGGCAATGGCCTTCCTGTGGCCCGCGCATGTAACATCCCGCTTAACAGCGACAGCATACCTTATACACCCGGCGATCGCCTCGATCTGAAAATACTGGCCCGCAAAGCAGGCAGAAAAGAATTTAAATTCAGGCTATGGTATGGCGGTAACGACAATTGCGAAAACGGCGACAGCCGCATGCAAAAGTATACCCCGGCTTATCCCGATGGCGACTTCCTTTATCTGCACGAGCAATTTCTTCTATCACCTGCACAAGGAAATGGCGTATCACAATTAACACGTGTTGCAGTCAACGATTACCAGGAAATAGGCACCTGGTCAACCGTACGTGATTCAACAGGCGCCAGAATACAAACAAACGAAGTTGCCGAGGTGATCGATGAAGAAATAACACGATCGCTGAAGGTGAAAATATTACCCAATCCTTCAACCAACTTTTTTGTACTGAACATTCAAAGCGTAAGTACAAAACAAGTACAGGTAATTGTTAGAAATATAAACGGACAGCTTGTGAAGCAATATACAACTACACCGGGCCAATCGCTCGTTGTTGGAAATGAATGGAAGGCAGGTGTTTATCTTGCCGAGATCAGGCAGGAGGGTGAGAGTAAGGTGATTAAGTTGATAAAGCAATAAGTTGACAAGTTGACCAGGAGTTGAAAAGTTGATAGAATTGATAGAGGTGATATAGGAAAAGGGTAAGTCAGATAGCGAGTGGCGAGTAGGGCTTCTACTTGTCACTCGCTTTTATTTTTTCAGGCATCGCTTTCTTTCAGCAATTCCCCTTTTGTATTTCCCACTAACCATTTACTACTTGCCACTCGCTGTTTTCCCCACCCGCTTTTTTATAAGCGGCAATAATGTCGTTTCGGTACAAGTCCCAAACAATAGATTTTCCCGAAATTGCATGCCCTTTTCTTATCAGCCCTGCCCTTATTGCTGTTACAACATTTACGACACTCAATATAAACTATGCAACAGGAATTCATTGAAATCAAAGGAGCGCGGGAAAATAACCTCAGGAATGTTTCCCTGCAAATTCCGAAACGAAAGATCACCATCTTTACCGGTGTATCGGGTTCGGGAAAATCGTCCATTGTATTTGATACCATTGCTACAGAAGCACAGCGTCAGTTATATGAGAATTTCAGCATGTTTGTGCGCAACTTCTTACCTCGCTATGCACCGCCGCAGGCCGAGGCCATTGAAAATTTAAGTATGGCCATTGTAGTTGATCAAAAACGGCTGGGTGGCGGTTCTACTTCAACCGTTGGCACCATTACCGACATTGCGCCTGTATTACGATTGCTGTATTCACGCGTTGGCCAGCCGCACGTTGGTTACTCCAATGCATTTTCATTTAACGATCCGCAAGGTATGTGCCCCGAGTGTGGCGGACTGGGTAAAAAGATGGGAGTAAAAGCAGCATCTTTTCTTGACATGGACAAGTCGCTGCAGGAAGGCGCGGTGCAGGTGCCGGTTTTTGCATCGTGGGAAATTGCCATGTACAGCAGCTCAGGATTTTTTGATGTAAATAAAAAGCTGCGCGATTACACCCAGGAGGAAATGGACCTGTTGCTCTATAGCAAACCACAGAAAATAAAAATGCAGTTTGGCGGCGGCGTTATAAACGTCACCTATATGGGCATTATTGAAAAATTCACCAAGGCCTATATTAAACGCGATCTGAAAACGCTTTCTGAACGAACACAAAAGAAAGTAGCGCCATATATTGGTTTGGCGCCCTGCCCATTGTGTAAAGGCGCACGGTTAAGCCAGGCGGCATTGAATTGCAGGATCAACCAAAAGAACATTGCCGAACTATCGGCCATGGAAATTACCGAGCTCATCAATGCATTGAATGCGATCACCGATCCTGTGGCGGCGCCCATGCTTAAAACGTTGCGCGAACGCCTGCAACACCTGGTTGATATTGGTCTCGATTACCTGAGCCTCGATCGTGAGACCAGCACCTTATCGGGTGGTGAATCGCAACGCATAAAAATGGTAAAACACCTCAGCAGCAGCCTGGTTGATGTAATGTATATTTTCGATGAACCCAGCGTAGGCCTGCATCCACGCGATGTGCATCGCCTGAACGATCTGCTGAAGAAGTTGCGCGACAAAGGAAATACAGTGATCGTAGTGGAGCACGACCCCGATGTTATAAAGATCGCCGATCATATTGTTGATGTTGGTCCGCATGCGGGTAACAAAGGCGGTAATATTGTTTTTGAGGGCAGCTTTACCAACCTGTTGAAAGCGCAAACCCTTACCGGCCGGTTCATGCAACAAACCATTCCCATTAAAGAAAGTTTTAGAACAGCCACTGGTAAGCTGCCGGTTAAAAAAGCACGCGTAAACAATTTACAAAATGTAAGTGTCGACATTCCCACTGGTATATTAACAGTTGTAACCGGCGTAGCCGGTTCGGGTAAAAGCTCGCTTATACATCATGTATTTTTAAAACAACATGAGGAAGCGATCGTGATCGACCAATCGGCAGTTGGCACATCAAGCCGAAGTAACCCGGCCACCTACACCGGCATAATGGATGATGTAAGAAAAGCGTTTGCTGCTGCCAATAAAGTAAGTGCCTCCCTGTTCAGCTTTAACTCACAGGGCGCTTGCGAAAACTGTCAGGGCGCCGGGGTTGTATATACCGATCTGGCGTTTTTAGATGGAATAAAAACGCCCTGCGAAATTTGTGAAGGCAAAAGATTTAAAGAAGAAGTGCTGGCCTACAAACTCGATGGCAAATCAATAGCCGATGTATTGAACTTAACCGTACAAGCCGCGCTTGAGTTCTTTAATCAAAAAGAGATAAGGAAAAAACTGCAGGCCATGAGTG
Source organism: Niastella sp. OAS944 (assembly GCA_024809215.1). Taxonomy (GTDB): domain Bacteria; phylum Bacteroidota; class Bacteroidia; order Chitinophagales; family Chitinophagaceae; genus Niastella. The sequence goes on from JANUBW010000003.1 coordinate 178,585, forward strand.
ATGTGGGTCTCGACTACCTCACCCTGGGTCAGCCGTTAAGCACTTTATCGGGTGGCGAATGTCAAAGAATAAAACTGGCCAGTGAGCTGCATAAAAAAGGAAGCATTTATGTAATGGATGAACCTACAACGGGTTTACATATGTCTGACATTGGGCACCTGCTTTCCATCATCAACCGCCTGGTTGATGCCGGCAATACCGTAGTGATCATTGAGCATAATATCAGTATAATCAAAAATGCCGATTGGATCATTGACATGGGCCCCGAAGGTGGCCACAAAGGCGGTCAGGTGCTATTTGAAGGAACACCGAAAGATCTTTTAAAAGCGAAGCAATCGCTTACGAGTGCGTGGTTGAAGGATTGACCTGTAAGGTCTATCATTTAAGCACGCTTAATTATTAGGTAGTCTTAGACCTGACAGGTTCATTGGCCAGACCTGTCAGGTCCAAGACTTCATGCTGAAAATGCATAACCCTATGATGGACCTTACAGGTCTGGTTTAATTCGATACAAATATCTGGGTAAAATAAAGTGCACCTTTTTTGTCGGCGGCAACACCAATGCCCGTGAGGGTGTAAGGCCCTTCAATATTCTTTTTATGCATAGGGCTGCTTAACCATTCCTGTACCACCTGCTTTGCAGAAGTACTTCCCATAGCCACATTCTCCGCCGAATAAGACACTCCATTGAGTGAAGATGAAATTCTTTTTATGCGGCCCTGAAAACCATTATGACTAAAAGCAGTACGGTGCGATGCCATATTTTCACTATGCTTCTGCGCTTCTGCATTCATGGTGGCATTCATTGACAGGGCGCCCAGGCCTTTCTTTCTGCGATAGTCATTTATAAGCTTAAGAATATCATCGGCCATACTTGCAGTTGCAGTGGAGGCTGCTGCAGTTACGTAAGGCTTTTTACCGGGAACTTTTAATGGATTTGCACTAACACCAAAAACCAAACAAGACAAAAGGGCAAGGGATACAATATGCTTCATATTTATAAGTTGATCAGCGCAGGATACTGCGAAATTTGAGCCACAAAATTATAAAGGTTTATTAATTCCATTCAGGTCATCGCTTAAACTGTCGAGCTTACGTACGGCCGCATTACACACATCGGTCACCTTTTGCAGCAGCGGCTTCATATCCTGAATGCCTTCATTGGCCATCGCTAATTTTTCTATTTGTACCAGGTGGTCGCCTATTACCCGGTTCAAACCAAAAAATATAATGCCGTTCCGTACGGCATGGGCCGTTCTGTAAATGGCTTTATAATCGCCCAGCTCTATTGCATTCTTTAATGCCGCAATATCTTTGGGGTTCTGCTCCTTGAAAATATGTATCATTTCCCCAACAAAACTTTTATTCTCCCTGGTTTGCGTCATTAAAAAAGAAAGATCGATGCCCACTGAGGTGGTGCCCTCCTTGTTGGTTGCTGCAACTGCCTGGTCTTTACGTTGTGCCCAGGAAGCTATTTTATTCAGCAGATCGGTTTCTTTAAATGGCTTCGACAGGTAATCGTTCATACCCGCCTGAATACATTTTTCTTTTTCACCCGACAACGCATGCGCCGTAGTAGCAATAATAGGTGTGGTGATCTTCAATTCTTCCCTAATTGCCTTTGCAGTTTGATAACCATCCATCACCGGCATTTGAATATCCATCAATATCAGGTCAACGGTTTGGCTTTTCAATATCTCCAGTGCCTTTTTACCATTGGTGGCTATAATTATATCGAATCCATTATTCTGCAAAAAATAGGAAGCCAGCTTCTGGTTCATAAGGTTATCCTCAACGATCATTATTTTTTTAAAACCATGGGGCCTTTGTTTTGCAGCCGGTTCATTTTTCGGCACTACCATTTGCTCGGCGCTTTTTTCGTATGGAAGCGTGAACTGAAATTCGGTGCCTTTCCCTTTAGTGCTTGAAACGGTAATATGCCCGCCCTGCAATTCAATAAGCTGTTTGGTAATGGCAAGCCCGAGCCCGCTACCACCATACCTGCGCGAAATATCGGTGTCTGCCTGTGAGAACCGTTCAAAAACGCTACCGAGTTTATCTCCATCTATACCAATGCCTGTATCTTTCACTGTAAAACAAAGCTGCACTTTATTGTCTTCTTCTTTTTCTACAATACAGTTTATATAAATTCCGCCGGCTTCGGTAAACTTAACCGCATTGCCAAGCAGGTTCACAAGTATCTGGGTAAGGCGCATAGGATCGCCTGTCAACTGGTAATTGATCGACATATCGACACTACAACTTAAACGTAACCCCTTCGCCGATGCTTTAGAGGAGAACATTACCTGTACCGAATGCATTAATTCAGGCACACTGAACGGTACAGTTTCAATGATAAACTTGCCTGCATCGAGTTTCGACAGATCGAGCACATCGTTGATGATCGACAACAGGCTTTTGCCCGAGGTATTGATGGCTTCTATATAATCTTTTTGAATATCGCCCAGTTCAGTTTTTTGCAACAGATCGGCAAAGCCCAATATTGCCCCCAATGGCGTTCGCAGCTCGTGGCTCATATTGGCAATAAAATCATCTTTTGCTTTTGCCGATTCTTCAGCCAGTTTGCGCGACCGCTCCATTTCTTCTTCCACCTTTTTTCTTTCAAAAAAAGTTGGGATAGTATAAGGCTGCTTTGTTGTTTGCAGTCCAGGGTTTTTAGCGTTGAACCGTTCCAGGTGCTCCTGTATCTTATGCGGTGGCGACATAATGAACCGGCAGCAATCATCGCCTTTGGCAACGCAACTCACTTCAACAGCCGTTAATGGAAAACCAAAACTTTCTTCGCACCAGCCCGATGAGTAGCCGGCATTCATAATGCATACCGGTTCTTTTGACCTGACGCCGTTGCGTACCCACGAATCGGCTTCAAACGAATAGGGATGTTCGTAAATAAGACAAAAATCCTCATTGGGTGTTGGATTGCTTTCCGGCAGTATATCTACAAAGGCCCAACCCGAATAAGCAAAATGCACCGGACCGGCGCTCAATTTTGAAAGCGGATCGGTTAAATGCATTATTTGGTGGAAGTCCCTGGCATCATGCATTCCTATTACATGCGCATAATCGAACAAAAAATTATGACCAATAGAAAATGCTTCGTTCTCGCCTCTGTCGGCATACAAGTGCTGAATGGTTTCCAGGAACCCTTTCGAAAAGGCCGAAGCGCGCACCAGCACATAACGCTGATCGTTAATTTCAATAGTGCCGCGGGAAGGGTCCATTTTTAGTTCGCTGAAGTAATTGCGAACCGCTTGTTGGGCAGCGTCAAAAAATGGTTTAAAGGCTTCGGGAACTTTTACGGCATGCTTACCTGTAAGCAGACTGAAATCTCTGCGCAGGGCTGCATTTTCTCGTTCCAGTTCTTCTATTCTTTGGGAAAGTTGTTCGTTGGTTGGTATCGGCTTCGACATTCAATTGGTTTTGTCATGGGAACGGGGGTCCTTAACAAAAATAAGGTCTGGCCGATATATTACTAAATTTTCGAAGTCATTATTAAAATATATTAATTCCAGCTGTTAATCAGTTCAGGCCTGTCTTTGAATCTTTCTTTAATACTGTTGATGAGCCACTCGCCGCCAAAAGTGATGGTTTCCTCGTGTGAGCCATAGATAGCCCATTTGTAGGTTTCATCAAAATACATCACTTCATGGTCCTGGTAAAAGGAACTAATGCTTTCCAGGTCGGTTTCGTAATCGTCGCCTGTTTCGTTTACCTCATACAAATGTTTACCGCCTTTTTTTGCCAACAACTCTTTGATAAAAAGGCGGTCGCCATCAGTAATATATTTTGAAAGCAGAAATACGGTTTCTTTCGGGCTTTTTTTACCCAACGGCTCCCAATAGTCGCCATCGTAACCCCACACCTCGTGCAGCATTTGACGCACGGTCATTTTTTCGTTGGTTTTCAACCGCCGGCGTAATGGCAACGGTTCTATATCTTTTACATCACTTTCCTTCAATGACTCAACATAGGCTTTGAACTTAACCCTTTCTTCCTTAATGGCTTTCTCTTCAATGTCATTATCGGGGTTATTTGTAAAAGCCGTTTCATTTTCCAGCGCCACTTCTATGATATCTTTTTTCAGTGTTTTAAAATCGCGATATTCCGTTGGCACTAACAATTCAATGCCTTTTAAAATGGCGTCGAGCGCATTATAGCGGGGAAACAAATTATAATCAGAATCAGAATAGGTATACTCAGGAAAATCTGAACCTGTGCGTTTTTCAGCGTACTCTTTTTTCCAAAATGCGATCGCATCTATGCAATAAGTCCTTACCAAGGTATGCAACCCCTCAACCTTTGTCATCGTTTGGATTTTTAACAGGCTAATTTAATATATATGTACTTTATATGCATCCAGTGCCTTACGGCTTTAATATTATTACAACGTTAAATCGGGGCGAAATATTGAAAAAAAAGAAATCACAAATTTGAATTCCCCCATTTGAGCTATCGTGGTAATCCTGTATTTTTTGCATCATTATACATTAAAAACGAATGGCTAACAGAATTTTATCATCTGTCAGAAGCTTCTTTAGATTAATTACGCTATTAATTTTTGCAGCCGTTTTGGGCGTTTTGGCCTGGGGCAGCTGGCAATTATATAAGAACGAAAAAGAACTGCAACAGTTCATTAAGGAAGGCCACCCCGTAAAAGTACAGGTTACAGCCACCGACCGGCAAAACCTCACCTGGTACGATCAGTTCTCAAATAAGGTCTATATAACATTTAATTATAATAACCGGTTATATACAAGCCGGTACGTGCAGGATTCGGGCTGGGTTTACGTAGGCGACAAGGTTACCTTATTATACCATCCTGAATTGGATGGCTTTCGCCAATTGAACAGGCAGATGCACTTCAATAAACCTAGCACCAGTTCGCGCCTGATCTCTTTTTCTTTTATGGGCCGGTGGAACGAGGGACAAAAATGGCTACTGCTCACCCTGATGCTTACCACCGTATTTACATTGATAGCGTTGAGCATTCTTGCCGGCTTTTTGCAAATTCCATTGTTAGGCCATATCGGGCGGTTTATTGTTACCGGTTTGGTAGTTGGTGTTGCATTATATTTCACTTACAATGCCTGGCAATACAACCAGTATTATAATAAAATAAGAAACAACAGCAAGAGTGAAACAGTGACCGTGTTGAGTACCAACTATCATGCCCGTAGCAAACGTAACAGCTGGTTTTATGATTATGACGCCACCGTTCAGTTTGGCAACGAACAAAAAACAATACCTATTGAAGAGGAAGACTTTGAAAAATTAAAGGCCAATGACAAGTTAGAGGTATTGTATAATAAAGAAGAGAACGACATGATGTCCGTGAATTATTCGGCCGATAGTACCAACATATTTGTTGCATTGTTTATGTGGGGCTTTGCGATCTTCTTTATTTACACCAGCTTTTTTAAGCGGAAAGCAAAAAGTGCGGCATCCCATTGAGGCGTGCCGCACTTTGATACCTTAAACTTTATTTCTATTTTGTAAGAAAAAACATGAGCCTTGGCGTGCCTGTTTTTAACCTTTCTCATTCAATTGGCCATGATCTTCACTTTTTTCCCCGGCAAAAAATTCATTTCAACCATATTCAAAGATCAGGAAGCGGTAACTATCTAGTTAGGCTACTGCTTTTCCGGCTGGGTGTATGTAACAAAATCAATACCTACGCCATTGGGGTCCTGAATGGCAAAATGCCGGTCGCCCCAGGGCTCAGAACGAAGATCTATCTTTATTTCAACACCCTTCCTTTTTAATTGCTGGTACCACTCATCCACCTTCTCTACTTCAATGGTAAGGAAAACACCCCTGCCCGTAAAAGCCGGCTGAAACAATGTTTGTTGCGAAGGATGATCGGGCATTAAAAAGCTCAACTCTGCCTGCTTATTGGGTGTATGCAACAATAGATAAAATTCATTCTGAAATGTTACTCCAAAACCAAGCTGCTCTGTATAAAATTTTTTAGTCTCTTCCAGCTTCGAAGTAACAATACCTGCATTCAACTTCATTTTACTACCCGTTTTTGTGGTTAATGAATTTTGAGAAAACCCCCCTGTTGAAAAAGTAACAAACAGGAACGTAACAAAGGTGGTGCGCATCGTTTTTTTTTACAAATTTCCTTCGCAGGCAAGGGAATTCATTGTAAAAATCGGACATAATCGACCGTAGCAGATTTATTCCCCCATAATTTTAGCGGGTGTAGTACCATAAAAAGTTTTGAACGCTTTTATAAAATGCGACTGGTCGTAATACCCTGCATCGAAAAACAGTTTTTCACTTTTTAATAATTGTGTAGATGGTTTTGCTTTCAGCAGTTGTTGAAACCGGATGATCTGTGAGAAGATCTTGGGGCTATCGCCAATATAAAAATTAAACATCCGGCGAAGCTGCCTGGCACTAAGTCCTGTGTTAAGTTCACTTTCTATATGCAGACCGCCGGCGCTTTTAAGAATTTGTAAAACCGATTCCATAAAACGGGGGTCAGTTGCCGGCGTTTGCTTTATTAAACGGTTCGTAAAAAATTTATTTAGCAATGCCACTATTTTATCCGCTGTATAACCGGCCTGCATATGATCTGCAATATATTTAGCCAGTGGCGGAACAACATCACTTAATTTCTCGTACCGGTTGCTAAGCTCGCTGCCATCTATCGAAAACAAATAAGGGAAGGCCGCAGGCAAGAAACGCACGCCCACATAATGAAACGACTGGGGCAGGGCAAACTCTGTATACTGTTTGCAAAAACCCATTACATAACTATCGGCCGCATCGTGCATGTTGAAGTAAATATCCATGCAGGCATCGGCCACTACCCTATAAATAAAAGGTTGCTCCATCGGGATTGGAGCAACCAACTGCCAATAACAATATATATAAGGGTGAAGCAAGTCGGCCGGTATATGCTCCTGGTAACTCACTCTGCTGTCTGCTTTATAGAAAATGGAGGGTTGAACGGGGTTATACTGTTTCCTGATTGCACTTATTAATTCAACGCCCATTCTTTTTTCTATAAAAATAGCAACAAAAAATTGTTACCGGAAACCGTTACGCTGCAACAGCTGCCTCAACCTGTTGCGTATTTTGGGCCGGTTTTACGCTTTCGTGGGTTACCCATTTTGTTCTTACAATTACCAGGAAGCTGCCGGCTGCAAGTACCGCATAAGCCACACCCAGCATGGTTTGACTGGTAATGCTTAATGAATTCACAAGTAATGAACTTAACACTGATGTTACTACCGAAAATCCACCGCCTACCAAACCGGCTGCTTTACCTGCATATTGTGGAAAACGGGTGAGGGTATAAGACATCAGGTTGTTGAAAATAAACCCGCCGGTACTGTGCAACAGAAATACAAACAACAGCAACGTAACTAAGCTCTGGTGATAAAATGTAAGCGTTATCAACAAGGTAACCGCTACCAGTTGCAGGGTAGAAGCGAATATTAACTTTTTTAGAAAAGGTTTTTTGATCAGGATCCGCGAAAGTGTGCCGCCCGTCATTACCGAAAGACCACTAAACAATGCCGCATAACCGGTAGTTGTTGCCGACAAATGCAATTTCTGCTCAATCAGGAACGGACTGGCCATTCCATAAAACAGGATCATAGCATAGGCTAAACCAAGAATGACCATGCCAGCGGTAAAGTCGGGCGTTTTTACCATTTTGCCATAAGTATCGAGCACATTTTTTATACTGAACGGCTGCACCTGTTTTTGTGATTCGCCGCCTATAAGCACTTCAATAATAAAAAACGCGAAACTAAAAATACCCAGGAAGATGAAGTTCGATTTCCAGCCCCAGGTTGTTTGAAAAAAGCCACCCAGGAAAGGCGCCACGATAGGCCCTATTGCCCAGATAACAGAAAACAAACTGGTATACTTTTTCAGTTGATCGCCACTATATACATCAACAAAGAACGACCGTTTGCTGACGATAATTACGGCCACCGTAAAGCCCTGTATAATACGCATCAGGTAAATGAACTGGATGCTTTCGGTAAAGGCAATGGCAAAACTGCTTGCGCTGAAGACCAGCATCGAGATCATGGTTGGCCAGTAACGGCCATAACTATCGAGCAGGCCGCCCACAATCAATTGTGAAACGCCATAGCTAATAATAAACAGCGAAAGTGTTAATTGAATGGCTGCAGGTGTAGTGTGCAGCTGTGTAGCCATATCGGGCAGTGATGGTATATAAACATCCATTGCAAAGCCCGACAGGGGAATTAAACCCAGTGCGACCCAGGTATTTGCTTGTATCCGTGATGGTGTAATGTTCCTCATGTTAGTACCTTTTAATTGATGATGTAAAGGTATATCACATGGCCACCCCGGTAATTATACCATTCAAAGGGATGGTTATACAAATCAAAGACTGGCCGGAATTGCAATATTTTGCTGCCTGAATTCCATGGGCGCCACCGAAGCGAACTGTTTAAAGTATTTATTGAAGTGCGAAGGGTATTCAAAACCAAGCGCATAGGCTATTTCGGCAATATTCCAGTTGGTATTGCGTAGTAAGGCCTTGGCCTCGCTCACGATGCGTTCATGAATGATAGTGCGGGTTGATTTGCCGGAATACTTTTTCACCACACTGTTCAAGTGGTTCACATGCACATGCAGCTGATCGGCAAAATGCGCCGGTGTTAATAATTTTAACGAATTCTCGGGCGAATCAACAGGAAACTGTTGATTCAACAATGTATAAAAAGCATTCACCAGGCGGTCGCGCACGGCACCGTTTTGTGCAAGCTGATTTTGCTGTAACCTTACTCCTTCATGTATTACCAGTTGCAAAATATTCCTGATCATATCCCATTTGTAGGAGTAATCAGACTCCTGCATCCGTTGCATTTCACCAAAGTACATATGAAGCCGGTCGCGCTCTTCCTCAGTAAGATTTACAATAGGGAATACGGAGGGGTTGAACAATGGACTGGCATATTGCACATCGGAAGGAATAGCGCTTTCTATAAACTGTTTATTGAATATTACGCCGTACCGGTTGGCATGGATATATGTCAACTCTATGGAGGCAGGTACCGATGGATTGGTGAAAATAAGGCAGGGTGGGTGCAATTGAATTTCCTGCTCGTCGTATATCAGCGTGCCTTTTCCTTTGCCGGTGGCATTGCTGAGGCATATTTTATAATAATCCCTTCTGTTAAAAGGCGTTTTTCCGGTTCGGCAGGTAATATACCTTATGTTGAAGTGGCTGCCGCCGCTAACCACAGGTAACTGGTCTTTAGGCACTGCCAGCCCAGTTCTATCGTAATACTCCTGCAAACTTTCGGTGGGGATCCTTTTATCCATCATAGTATTACATTTGAAATAGGTAAAAAGTTGGTCTTATATAATTCAAATGTACTAATAAACAGTTCAGAAATGAAAATGTGCCACACCTTCGAGGTGGGGCACATTTTACGGTACTGTAGAACAACTTGTTACACAGTGTATTGTCTTACATTCAGGTTTCCTGCTTTATTCGATTTCTCTATTATTCTATGAAAGATTTTATTATGCTGCATAACCTTCATGAACAGATTTATTTCATACTCATCGAGGTGTTCATCACGAAAGCCAACAGCGGTTTTTTTCGAAATATCCAACAGGCGGCCAATACGCGAAACCATGCTCAGAATATTTCTTTTTTGTTCGAGCTTGGTAAGGGTAGTTAAAGGAATTTCACCTACATGGCCCAACAGGTTCTTGTACTGAATAGAAGTATCGGTTAACGTAGCCATATAGCGGGTATTAAAAAGCGTATACGCCCACAGTAATAACAGCCCAAGAACAATGGAAATCAGGAAGAAGGAGGAGTGACGGTAAAGAGTGATCGCTATAAGTACTGGATAAGCTACAAGGATAATTTTAAAAACAATTGGTTTTACTTTATGTGCCAGCTTTAAAAAAGCCAGGTAAAAAAGGCCGGCGGTAATTATTGCAAAAACGACCTTTATCGGGTAATATAAATTCCAGTTATCTCTAACTGCAGGAATATAATATAACCATATAGACAAAACACCTTCTAAAAACCACGAGGGTATCAACAAAATTAAAAAGGGCAAAACGTAAGTGACGTTACTGGTAATTTTCATACGATAACAGGTTTTAAATATTGTGGAAAGGCTAACGGGCAAATGCTTCGAAAATTGCATTTACTCCGGAAAAGAAGAAAGGGCCGCCACGCGATAAGTGCCTGTTGTTATAGAGTAAAGCAGGAAGGTTTTTGCCTCCAGCACTTTTTTACGGTATACGTTTCTTGTATTCTTACTAACCTTCTCCTTAACAGTCTCGGGCGTTTCGTCGGCAACACCAATGTCCCAGGCTTCATTGATATACAGTTGGCTTTTTTCAGTCAACTGCAGCTCACTATCTTCAGTGCCTTTACCCGCTTTCAAAATGCGATCTCTTTTGGTTTTGTCGACCCGCTGTCCTAAAAAACGTTCATTCCCTACGGCAAAAGAATCAATAATGATCCAGTTAGGCATTCCAAGAGTTCCACCCAACAATGGGTGTTGCTTCCCTATAGTGAACTCGATCGGAAATATTACAAATTCTTCTTTTGCGATATTCAGGATGCCATTTTTGTCAACGTCGAATGTTTGTGGCTTACCGCCATCAATTGAAACGGTGTGCTCGCCACTCCATAGCTTAAGTTTAGCAAAGCGGTCTGTACTTTCTGATTGCAGGGTCAAGGTGTCGTCGATCTTAACTACGTGCTCTTTACAAAAAGAAGCGTTATAGGCTACTGTGTGTTTGTTTTTACCACAAGAGATCAACAGGCTCACCACTACAGGGAGCGCAAGGAAGATTGTTTTCATAATAAGGGTACTTGTATTGTGCGTAAAGTAAAAGTTTTCAGTTACTTATCAAAGCGGGTATGGATAATTTAATAAACGCGGGCACCGATAATTCACGACAATTACGTCAAAATGGCAATTGGCCCATTCCTACCTGTTTATATTTACCACATGTAGTTTTTCCGCAATTCGAAAGCATTAATTCCTGATCCGGCACAGCCAAACCGAATAAATGGAGCACCTTGCCCCACCCCATAAAATCATGATAATGAACAGGTGTTTTCTAGTGCTATTTTTCTCATTGATTATCCTACAGTTACAGGCCCAGGTTAAAAGCGGATCGTTGAAAGGTACAGTGCATACAGCAAAAGGAGAAGCGTTGCCCCATGCAACTATTTCCATACAAAAAAAGGCTGTCACCATGACCGACTCAACAGGCAAATTCGTAGTAAGCAATATATAAACAGGACGTCAGGAGATCGTTATCACGGCAGCCGGCTATTTGGCCAATACGCTTACCGTACATGTGCAGGAAGGAAAAGAAGCCGATATATACATTACCATGGAAGCCGACGGCATTATGAATGAAGTTGTGGTTACTGCCGGCCGTAAAGTGGAAAGCATAAATGAAGTGCCCTCTTCGGTGACCATTCTGCAGGCAAAACAAATAAAAGAGCAGCTATCGATAAACCCAAACATGACATCGATACTTGGTAATACAGTTCCCGGTCTTGGTACTTATACCAATAAGGCCACCAATGCCGGACAAACGCTTCGCGGCCGTGCCGTGCTGGTACTTATTGATGGAATTCCGCAATCGACCCCACTTATGAATGGCAGCCGCGATATGCGCACCATTGACCCTGCGGTTATAGAGCGTGTTGAGGTGATAAAAGGCGCTACTTCTATTTACGGAAATGGCTCTGGTGGCGGTATCATCAACTTTATTACAAAAAAACCCGAAGGCGGTAAGGCCATCAGTGGTGAAACGCAACTAAGCACAGACGGGAATATCGACTACTCAAGCCATACATTAGGCTACCGGGTTTCACAAACCTTATATGGCAACATAAAAAAATTCTCTTACGTTGTTAGCGGAATTTACAGTGAGGCCGGCGTACAAAAAGACGCAGATGGAAATGTTATTGCGCAACCCGACGGCCTTGGCGAAACAAAGAACTACAACCTGTTTGGTAAACTCAGTTACCATATTACCGATAACCAGCAAGTAACCGTTTCGTACAATTTATTCCGCAGCCGCCAGTATGCCGATTATATAAACGTTGCCGGTAAGTACGGCGTATCGCCTGCCTATGGCGTTGAAGGTGTTGACCCCGGCGAAGCAGCTGGCACACCCCATAACCATAATCTGTATGTTAGCTACCGTGCCAGCAAACTGCCATTTAACAGCAGCCTTGAACTGGTAGCATACGATCACCATTTTCAATCGCTGAACCGGTATGTTGAAAAATCAACTGCCTGGTATGGCCCCGGTCAAACCTATATTGAAAGCTGGAAAAGAGGTGTACGCCTTAACCTGAACACCCCCTGGAAATGGAAGTTCCTTTCAGGTGATGTTACCTATGGTATGGATGTGTTAAAAGACCGTACCAACCAAACGTTGACCGATGGCCGCGTGTACATCCCCGACATGAAAATGATGAACTATGCGCCATTTGCCCAGGTTAAAATAGATTATAAAGATTTTGTTATTAAAGGCGGAGTGAGGTATGAAGATGCTAATATTGAAGTACCTGATTTCACTACCATTTCAAAAAATGCCGATGGCTCAGGCGGCAAGTTTGTACAGGGCGGCACCCTTCACTTTAACGCCACCATGTTCAATGCGGGCATACGCTATACACGCACGCCCTACTTTAACCCATTTGTAAGCTTCGGGCAGGCGTTTGGGTTGAATGAACTTGGCCGCGTTTTACGCAGTGCTACCCAAAGTTCACTTGACCAAATAACAACAGACCCTGTTATCATCAATAACTACGAAGCCGGTTTCAGCAGCCAGGTTGGACCTGTAAGTGTAACCGCAGCTTATTTTATCAATACCTCAAAACTGGGCGCCAACCTGGTTGAGCAAAATGGCATCTTTGTAACACAGCGTGAGCCTGAAAGAGTAGAAGGTTATGAAGTTGCAGCAGAAGCACAGATCGTTAAGGGCCTGCGTGCCGGTGGTACCGTTTCGTATGTTGAAGGAAAATCAGAAAAAGAAGACGGCAGCAAAGTATATATGAACGGCGAACGCATTATGCCGCTGAAAGCAACCGGCTTTATCAGCTATAGCCCTGTTTCGGCTTTGAACCTGCAGCTGTCTACCATTCACACCGGCAGCCGCCATCGCTTTGAGCCCAGAAGCACAGGTGTATATGGACTTAGCGAAGGCCCCGTTAAACCGGTAACTTATTTCAACTTTAATGGTGGTTATAAGATCAACCAATCATTTAACGTGGCGTTGGGTATTGAGAACGTATTTAACCAATCGTATTACCCGGCCAGAAGCCAGTACCGTGTGCAGGATGCAGAGTATGTGCAGGGCAACGGCGCACACTTTACGCTGAGCCTGGGGTATAAATTTTAAACAGTTTCCAGTTCCCGGTTCCCAGGCCTTATGTGCAGCCTGCCGATAAGAAATCGGGTGCTCCGAAATTCGGGTTTCCCGGTAACAGGTAACTGGTAACCGGTAACTTATTTCAAAACCCGCATAGGACCAGATCTTATGCGGGTTTTTAGTTTAATAAAAGAATTGCTCCAATACTATTTGCCCATCTTTTACTTCATACAACATGATCTCGTTTATTTGAATTCTACCATGCAGCTGCGTTGTAATATCCATTTCTCTTGTTACCGCAAAATGATTCCCTGTAACAATTGGTTCTGATGTATAAGCGCTGTGCAACCCTGTAATTTGTTTTACAAAGTCTTCGCCCTTTTTACGAACCGCCGCTTTACCTTCTGCATACCCCATATAGGGCGAGCCGGGCGGATCGACACTCTTAACATTATCTGCAAAGAACTCCGCTTGTATCTCGAACCATTTTTCCTGTTGTGCCAACTCGTTGAACCGCGCCGCCACTTGTTGCGTGGTCAGTACATTGGTTTGTTCTTTTATCATTGTTGTAATTTTTATACAACAAATGTATTGTCAATATACAGTTTGCCCCTGGTGTGATATGGACTTTAACCAAGGGGGATTTAGACAAAATGGTGAGTGGTGAGTGGTGAGTGGTGTGGTGAATGGTGAGTGGTGAGTGGGCTCGCGAACATTAAGCCTAATATACTATCTTGCGCCGCCCGAATTTTATTGCCGATTGCCGATTGCCGATTGCCGATTGCCGATTGCCGATTGCCGATTGCCGATTGCCGATTGCCGATTGCCGATTGCCGATTGCCGATTGCCGACTGCTCGTTATTCCACAGTAGCCTTACATATAAAAGCAACAGCCGCCTCCAAATCAGGCACCTGCTTCACATGGAACTCCTCACCAAAAAACATCAACATTCCCTAACGTGGTAACGATTGCATGACACCTTTCGATACTATCAACAATACTTATATTGCATTACCGCTTATTTTTTTAATGATGAAAAACATAAAAGCAATAACTGTTTTAGCCGCAACACTTTTTAGCGTAACACTACAGGCGCAGGAACGCCCCAATATCATTTTCGTTTTAACCGACGATATGGGTTATTCTGACCTTAGCACTTATGGTAACCCGGTCATTCAAACCCCGTTTCTCGATTCGGTGGCAGCTAAGGGAATAAAGGCCACCAACTATGTTGTGTCAAGCCCCTCGTGCACACCTTCGAGGGCATCATTACTTACCGGCCGTTATGCTTCGCGGTATAATTTACCCTCACCGCTGGCGCCCGGTTCACCATTAGGTTTAGCCGATGATGAGGTTACCATTGCCGAAATGCTGAAGAAAGTGGGCTATAACACTTCTATGGTTGGCAAATGGCATTTGGGCGATAAACAGGATTATCATTATCCAACAGCGCAGGGCTTCGATTCTTATTACGGTTTGCTGTATAGCCATGACTATCGTTTTCCTTATGTGAAAACCGATACCACCATCAGGATCTATCGCAACCGTACACCGGAAGTAGATCAGCCCGAAGATTCATCGCTTACTTACCTGTATACTAAAGAAGCTATTTCTTATATCGACAAACAGAAAAAAGGCACACCCTTCTTTCTTTACCTCTCTTACAACCTGCCGCACTTACCAGTTGCCAGGGCAGCCGCTGCCAGCTATTTAAAAGGTCACCAGGATGGCGGCCCATTAGGCGCTGTTGTTGAAGAACTTGATGCCAGCCTTGCCCGGGTTTTTGAAAAATTAAAAGATAAGAAGCTGCTTGATAATACCATCTTTATGTTCTCAAGCGATAATGGTCCCTGGATAGAGTTCCCCGGCCGCATGGAGCAAGACGGTGTAACCAAACCCTGGCATGCAGGCACAGCCGGTGTCTTCAGAGGGTCGAAAGGACAATCTTATGAAGGCGGTATCCGTGAACCGTTTATTTTTTACTGGAAGGGACATACGCCAACCGGTTTAACCTTAACAAACCCCATCAGCAACCTTGATATTCTGCCCACACTGGCGCGTATTACCAATGCGCCAGTGCCACAACAACGTACGTTAGACGGACAGGATATCACCGACCTGTTAACAGGCAAGGCCGATCCTAAACATTATGAGCACCGCCCCATTTATATTGTAAACAATGGTAAACTGGAAGCCGTAAGACAGGGCGCCTGGAAGTACCGCGAGGTTCCGGCAGGTGTAAATCACATTTCCACCAAACAAAACCCTGAAGCAAAAGAGCTGTTCAATATAAACTACGATCCTTCGGAACGCACCAATGTGATTGAAGAATACCCGGAAAAGGCAAAAGAACTGAAAGCCCTGTATGATGGGTTTAGCGGGTATAAGAAGAACTAGAGATCTTCGTAAGTGGATTCCGGCGAGATCAGCGTATAATAGAACAGTTTTTTTGAATCAACGATCAATGTTTTCATTGGGATTGAATTAAGCATTCTTAGATTAGGCGGTTACCTCTTCAAGAGGTGCTCGCTTTGAGTTTCAAAATAAAAGGCCAAGGTGGGCCGCCCGCCAAGGGCGACCCACCTTTGTCATTTATGGATTGGTTGAAAAAATACTCGCTTCTTTTACAAACACTCTTCTATTGAGTTTCAATTGCGCAATAATAAGCTCAGCAAAGTCTTCTGGGTGCATCACTCTTTCAGGATCACCGGTAACCAGGTTAGCGCTATTAGCCAGGTCGGTAACAACGGTGCTGGGCGCCAGTGCGGTTACCCGAATATTGTGTTTTCTTACTTCCTGCATAAGGCTTTCACTTAAACCAAATACAGCAAATTTCGACGCCGCATAAGCGCTGGTAACAGCACTGCCGGTTTTGCCGGCTGTAGAAGAAATATTTACAATGTCGCCGGTTTTACGTTCAATCATTTGCGGCAGTACAGCGCGTGTAGTATAATAAACGCCAAACACATTTACTTTTATCTGTTGCTCCCACACTTCGGGTTCCAGCGCCAGAAAATTACCAAACGTAGCCGTACCTGCGTTATTGATAAGGATATCAACATTCCCCAGTTCTTTATTCAGTTTTTCAACGGCCGCTTCCACCCCGGCACGGTTACTAACATCGGCCGTAGCAAAAGCACTTTTCACACCCAGTTTACTAACCTCATCGGCAACTGCTTTTACATCTTTCTCCGTTCTGGCTATTAACCCAACGTTCACACCTTCGTTTGCCAGGGCAATGGCAATAGCTTTTCCAATTCCTTTCCCGGCGCCTGTAACCAACGCCACTTTACCTTTTAAACTTTCCATATACTTAATTTAGAATACAAAAATGCAGAAGTTATTTTATGACCTGCCCCGGCCCCGGCATTATTTTTTTATAAATGATTACATTAGCTTACTTTAAATAACATTATATGAGCCAGGCGTTTGTAAAAGAGGAAGATGCACAGTGGCTGCACGACCTGCCACCCACCTTACCTGCACTGATCAATTATTTAACCCGCGACAACAATGGCGTGCGGGTGTATGAAACAAAGACAAGTTTTAGAAAAGATGGAAAGGAACTGCACCATATGAGCAATGGGCTTAATTATTTTGTAAATGATGAAAGCCAGTGGACAATTGAATGGTAAAATAATTAAGCAACACTACCAGTTTTAATTTTATAGCAGCACTATTTTAAAGCAGGAAACTTTCTCATGAAAAAAGTCCTTTTTTCATGAAATATTGGTTGTTAATTAAATTAAATGATCTGTTCTCATGAAAACAGGTATCATTTTCATGAGAATTTTTGTTTCTTTTGAATGCAAAAGCTTTTTTTCATGAAAACAAGTATTGTTTTCATGAAAAATCCCAATTCTATTAAAAAGAAAAGGCTTTTTTCATGAAAAAAAGCCTTTCGATTTTAAAAGTGCGTCTATTTTCGTGAAAATAATGCATCCTTCACTGTTATCAGTTATCAACTCATCCCATTACCACCGCATTCTTTCCGGCCCCTCTTTCAAACACCAACGGTTTCAGCGCTTTACGCAAATCGCCGCCATTTACAACAATGCCTTCGCAGGCCTCACCTTCTACCTGTAAAAAAGCAGCTGCATTTGTCAATACACGTGTGGCGGCTATTAAAATATCTTTCGAATTAATGATCCTGATCAACTCGGCATCAACGCTTCCTTTGGCGCTTAAGCCTGTTACCGATGCATCGTGCACATTATCGAAAATAACCGCGGGGCGGGCATCGGCTTTTTCATATTCAAACCTAACATTGTGCAGCGTAAGGTTCTTTACATTACGGGCATACAAGCCATAGGCCGGCGGACCAAATGGCTGCGTTGCCCAAACGCCAAAATATTCGGCTGCTACCTGGGGCACGTCTCTTTTCAATGCCTGTTCTTTTGTACCGCCACCGGCATAAGTAACATGTACATCGGTAAAGCTGATATTCTCAAGAAATGCATTGCCAACACCATTCAATGTAATGCATGAATTTAATTCGCCATCAAATACATTCACCCCAAATGCAATATCAGGGTGATTCACCGGCTTTTCAACAACCGTGGCGCGAATGCCATTGAATGAAATATTACGCACAAACGAAGTGGTGTCATTCGCATTATCAGTTGCATTGTTCCTGTTGCTGGTATTTGTAAAGGCAATACCAATAGGCCCGGTTACATTACGCATAATAATGTTCGAGAAACTAAGGTTCTCTATACGCGCCTTGCCCGAACTGATCTTAACAGGGCAACCATAGGTATCGTAAATCAAACAATTATTTACAACAATGTTCTGCGCTTCGCCGCTGCCAAACCTGAAGATGGACCAGCGGGTGCTAAAGCTACAGTTGGTTATGGTTACAAACTGGTTGCTGCCAAAAAGCGCACAGGCGTCGTCCTGGCACTGTATATCGCAATTGCTGATGTGCACATACTGGCTATCGTTAAAATGAAAGCCATCGTTGTTTTTGTTTACGCGGTTATATATTCTAATGCCGTGTAGTTGTATCTGTTTGCATTTCAAAATGCGAAAACAATGGTAGGCGCTGCGGGTCAATAAAACATCCTGCACTAAAAAATTGGTGCATTGGTAAAAAACGATCAAATGCGGCCGGTCGAAATTTCCGCCAACACCCCGTTGGCCCGGCCCCGTATTATCGCCTTTACCATTATAGAACGCCTGGCCGCTGCCATCAATAGTACCGCGCCCTTCGATTGTTATATTCTCTGCATTTACCGCATAGATAAACACAATGTTTCCATTGCCCGGCGGCACGCCTTTGCCGGCACTATAATCTTCGCGGCGGGTACTGCCAAGCAAACGTCCCTGTACCGAAACGTGTAACGTAACATTCGACCTCAACTCAATGGTACCACAAACAAAATCACCCGCGGGTATCAGCACCGTACCACCATTTTCTTTATTACATAGGTCAATGGCCGCCTGTATGGCTTTTGTATCGGGGGTTTTGCCATCGCCCTTTGCACCATGATCGCGCACATTGAAAATGCGGGCGCCCCGTAAGTTGTCGTTGTTTTTTTGGTGTGGCGCTGCCAATGCGGTTGCAGGCAATGCGGCGGCGGTAACAGCCATTGCAGGCACAGTAAGTTTGCCAAGCCACTGGCGGCGCGAAAGCAGATCGTTTTTAGGTTCCATATAATTCAAATATAAAAACTGTACAAACGCTTCGCAAAACGGAAACTAGCTTTTAACTAACCTTAATTGGCCGGCATCGCTGGTAACCTTTGTTTCGCTGAAGCGTGCAAGAGAACCCGTTGGGCTTTTTTGTTTGTTATTATAGTTTGCGTTAACTTGTATGAACCAATACCAACTATTATGAAACCGAAGACCATCAACATTCTTTACTGGGTGTTCACGATCCTTTTTGCGGCACTCATGATATTCTCTTCATACGACAGTATACTTATGAATGAAAAAGCAAAGGGCTTTATACATGGCTACCTTGGTTTTCCTATATACTTTATTCCATTTACCGGCTTAGCCAAACTGATAGGGTCAATTGTTATTTTAATGCCGCGTTTAAAAACAATAAAAGAATGGGCGTATGCCGGTTTGTTTTTCGATCTTATGGGCGCAGTATACGCAGGTGTTGCCGTGGCCAAAAAGATAGATCCCATGCTGGCCTTTATGTTAGTATGGTTTGTGCCTGGCATTCTTTCCTATTTTTTCTGGAAGAAAAAATTGAAACTGGAAGACAAGGGCCGGCGTTAGGCCCTTTCCCTCATTACAATTCTTTGGCAAACTGGCGAATGTCGTTAGCAAACAACGTGGGTTGTTCCATGGCTGCAAAATGTCCGCCTGCAGGCATTTCTGTCCATTGCTGTATATTAAAAAAGCGCGCTGCAAAATCACGCGGAGCAGGTATCATATCTTTAGGGAACTGTGCCACAGCTGTAGGCACCGCTACTTTTTTAATGTCTTTGCTTTTACTCATTTGCATCAATAACGCGCCAGCTTCATAATAAAGATTGATGGCAGAATATATTGTTTGTGTTGCCCAATAAATGGTAAGGTTGGTAAGCAGTTCATCTTTGGTAAAAACATTTTCGAGCCTGCCATTACAATCGCTCCAATGGTAAAACTTTTCAATGATCCAACCCGCAAGGCCCACCGGCGAATCGTTTAATCCATAAGTAAGCGATTGCGGTCTGGTACTTTGTATCATGGCATAGGCGCCTTCAGTTTGGCTCCATTGCTGACCTGCCTGTAAATACTTTTGTTCCGCTGCTGAAAGTTCATTGGGCGCAATAGTGAATAAATGGTACCAGGGCACATCGGTAAGATGAATGCCTTTTACATGTTGTTCATCATTAAGCGCAATCTGCTCCGTGATACTGCTGCCCCAATCGCCACCATGTACCATATATTCCGAATACCCCAACTCGTTTTTCATGAGTTTTGTAAACAGGCTGGCCATACGTTGCTGATTCATACCAGGTTTATCGGGAATATCGGAAAAACCATAACCCGGTAATGAAGGAACAACAACATCAAATGAAAAACCATTTTCATCTGCTGCAGTCAATAAAGGAATTACTTTAAGAAAGCGTATAAAGGAATCGGGAAATCCGTGTACCAATAAAAGCGGCATGCTGTTGGCGCCTTTACCCTTTTCATGAATAAAATGAATACCGGTTCCATCTATAGATGTTTTAAAATGCGAAAACGAATTCAGGTAAGCTTCATTTTTATTCCAGTTAAAACCATTAGCCCAATATGCACACAACTCCTTTAAATAGGTTTCATTTGTTCCTGCTTCCCATTTATCATTATCGATAGGGTTTGTCCAGCGGGCATTTTGCAATCTGTTGCGCAGGTCGTTCAACACGGCCGTTTCTATAGATATTTTGAAAGGGTGTGCCATACAATATATTTCTGATATAGGCATCAAAAATTGTGCTGCGCCCCAACGGCAATATGTAGCTTTTTTGCCCCGGCCTTTCTTACATTTGCAGTATATAAAAATTAAATATAATGAGCGATTTAGTTAAACAAATAGTAGAAAAAACAGGTATTCCTGCCGAACAGGCGCAACAGGTTTTAGGTGTAGTGGCCGGTTTTGTAAAGCAAAAATTCCCGCAATTTGGCGGTCAAATCGATTCTTTATTGGGTACCAGCGGTGAAGGATCAGACAATAATTCCGGTGGTAATATTCTTGGCGACCTGGGAAGTAAACTGGGTTTCTAGAAGTTACCGGTTACCGGATACCCGTTGCCGGGCCCTACATTCAGGATGCCCGACAAATAGTTGTCGGTCTCAAAATTCAAGGCCTGGAAACTGGTAACCGGCAACTTGTACCTACAACTTAAAATAAAGAGCCTTCCGATCTACCGGAAGGCTCTTTATTTTAAAATTGATGCATGAACTCTTCTACATCCCGCGTCCATTCATTTTTATATTTCAACAGGTAATTTTCGTGTCCAGCTTCCTGGTAGATCTTCAATTCCTTTCTGCCTTTTAAATTGGCAAAGATGGCGTCTGTTTCTTCTTTGCTTACCTTTTCATCTTTTGCACCATACAACAACAACGTAGGGCAGCTAATATGCTTTGCATACTTTGTTGGGTTGTGCCCAAAGGCCCAGAACCCATTTTCAACACCGCCCCAAAACACCAATAAACCAGCCATAGGAAATGCAGGTACATTCATTGATCTGAACCGGGCGCAAACTGTTTTGTACATAGAACCAAATGGGCATTCAATGATAATAGCCTCAGGCTTTATTTGAAAATCATGTATTGCTTTCATTATAGCCACGGCCCCCATGGAAGTGCCAAACAAACAGATCTTCTTTTCGCCTTGTTTAGTTAAATACTCAAAACAGGTTTTTACCTGTTCAGCTTCTTTATAGCCAATGGTGGTTTGATTACCTTCAGAACCGCCCGAGCCCATAAAATCAACAAGGAATGTATTATAGCCAAGACCTCTAAAAATAGCAGCCTTATCAAGCATTGAAGATTTTTGCCCTCCAAACCCGTGAAACAGCACAACTGTACCTTTTGCGCTATCGGTGTTTATACTCCAGCATTCAATTTCTTTATTACTTTTTAATCGAATGGTTGTAAAGTGTGCCAAAGGGATTACATTGTTTACAGGGCGCGGATTACTTACACCAAACAACAGGGTGTTAACTTTTTGCCCTACAGAAAGCTTATCCGGGTTATTAGTTTTTGTAACATTACCTGCTGCAAAATGCGTGAACTTGTACGAATGAAAAGCTGCGATAATGTTCATGAGCACAAAGAGCAATATTAATGTCCTTATGCCACGCCTTAGCCATTTTCTTTTACTTGTCAAGTTGTTGGAGTTTCGTAGTTTACACGGTCACACATATCTGTTAATATTATACACTGTATTGCGTTCAATCTGGCGTCATAACGTTTTAACTGCATCAACTCATGTATTTCTGTTAAAGTAGCCCATGTAAATTTATAATTTATGCCCAACTATTTAAATTCATATAGCCATGAAGATAATTTTAACAACTACTTTGCTGCTCTGTTCCTTTTGCATTTTAGCACAACCGGGCAAATCTAAAGAAGCTATTCGCGATAAGGCATTTAAAAAGGCCATCCTCACTGCCGAAAAATATATTGATTCCCTGCAAACCAGCCAGCATATTCCGGGCATTTCAATTTGTGTAGGCAACAGGGAAAAAATACTTTGGGCCGAAGGTTTCGGTTATGCCGACCTGGAAAATCAATCACCCGTAACAATAAACTCCGTATTTCGCTTAGGCTCCGTTTCAAAACTATTGACCGCATTGGCGGTTGGCAGGCTTTATCAACAAGGCAAACTCAACCTCGATGCACCGGTGCAGCAATACCTGCCCGATTTTCCTGCAAAAAAATATCCCATAACAGCCCGCCAGCTGGCAGGACATACGGCTGGCATCAGACACTATATAAAGGAGGACCAATTAATAGCACCCAGGTATTACAAGAATGTGCAGGAAGGTTTATCGATCTTTAAGAATGATACCCTTCTTTTCAAACCAGGAACGGCTTACAACTATTCCACCTTCGGCTTTAGCCTTTTAAGCGCTGTTGTAGAAGCTGCCGCGCAAAAAGATTTTCTGTCCTACATGCGCGACAGCATTTTTTTACCATTGGGCATGACGCATACATTTCCTGATAAGAATGACAGTATCATCCCGGGCAGGGTGAGGTTTTATGAGCCCACAAAAAGCGGCGGGGTACATAACTCCGACTATGTTGATAACAGTTATAAGTGGGCCGGCGGCGGGTTCTTATCATCTACTATTGATCTTGTGAATATGGTTCGGGGACTTATAACAAATCAACTGCTCGATGCCAAAACCGTTGAGTTGTTGTTTACCGATCAAAAGCTTGAAAATGGTAAAAGCACCAATGTGGGCATTGCCTGGCGTATTAATGAAACTAAACAGGGCGTAAAATATATTCACCACGGTGGCGCCATTGACGGCGGAAGGTCCTTTGTATTTTTCTGGCCTGATAGCGGGTATATTTTTGCAATTACAGCTAATATGAGCGGCGCCAGGCTTAATATTGATGAAGCGGCAACGGTACTTAGTTTTTTCCTGAATAACAAGTAGGTCCTTTCGTTCAACCTTATGTGAACCTTGTGTCATCCTTGTGTGAACCATGTGTCAAATAGCATACTTTACTAAGGGAACACACATGTTTCACACATGGTTGACACATGGATTATGCCATTCGTCCCTGGTTTTATGTGTGCTCGTCCCACAAATTATAGGGTTTACACATGCAATATGCACTTCGTCCCTGGTTTCACACATGCTCGTCCCAGGTTTGACACATGCCCGTCCCATTTTTCAAAATCGCCTTAAAAAGCGGGGTATATTTGCTTATCAACGGTATCCAATTAGCTGAACGGCTGTCGCTCCCAATCTTTCAGTTAATTGCGCCAGGTAAAGGCTTGAAGGATTAACGGGTGTATTATGGGCATCGTAAATTCCTTCGGGTAAAAAGGGTTCGGTATTAAATGGAACAGCTCTTTTTTGCGGTTCGCCTTTGCAACCAATGACCCAGTTTACCGAGCCGGGAGGTAACTGGTTTAAATAAGAACGGGCAGTACAGTTCCAGGCAACGGCCCAACCAATTGACCAGCCATGGCCGGAACCCATGGAACCTCTGTTCATAAAATCGATACCACCATCGGGAACTTGGCAATTATCAACCAGCAATCCTGTAGCCCAACGCTGATGCGGCTGTATCCAGCCGTTACCTTTAAAGGTACAGTTCAATAAAACTATGGGCCCGCTTACCTTGGCGCCGGTGGCGAAATAGAAGAGATTATCGCCGGTAATATTACATTCATTAAAAAGCAATTGCGCTCCGCTTCCATTGAGATCGGCTGGTTTGGCGGAACCTTTTGTAGGCACATCGTGCATGATGTTAACATGATCGACCGTTACCCTGTTTGCAGTAATGCTAATGCTGTTGGTTGTATTAACGATCTCTATATTACGAACCCAGCCGTCGGTTACATCACTCATGCCAAGCGCTTTATACAACCCATCGTTAATGGTTACCGATTGTGCAGGCGCAACAATGCGCAGGTTCTCAATACCGGTTTGTGAAATACCGCCCTGTGTTGTGATCTTAGTTACCGAAACACCATCAGTTCCCAGGTATTTCATATCGTAGGAATCTGTAAGGGGATAATCAACTGTGATCACATTTTTACTGATCTTTTTAATAACCCTTTCAGTTGTTATGTCACCGGTGATCCAGGTTTGCTTTTTACCATCGCGAACCAGGGTATCCATTCCCATAAACCGAACCCATGCTTCGGTAACCGGCCGGGAAATACGAATGGTATCGCCCGGCGCCAGTTCTTTGACATGTTGTAATTTGAAACTAACGCTGCCGGCGGGAACATATTGATCGGCAATAGTAGATGTTGCTTTGGTTGCCTTGGTTGTAACATTGCCCTTTACAACAAAGCAGGCATGGGGCAAACCGGTCATATTAATGACAGAACCATTTTCTGCAGCTCCGCTTCCCCGTAATACAACGCCGCTTGCAGTAATGGTTATTGGCCGTTCGCAATTGTAAGTGCCCGGTTTTAACAACACAGCACCGCGTATTCCATTTACCATTTTCAGGGCAGCTACCTGATCAATAGCTTCCTGAATGGTTATGGAGTTATCGCCCGCCGAAGGGCTAACAGTTATTTTTACCGGAACAGCAGGAATGGCAACGCCGCCACCCATATAACCGGCATAGGAAAAATCCATTATCCGGTCGCCGCGTTCCGTAGTTTTGTATTGAAGTTTGTTACTGGCATTGGTATACACCCATTGGCTTTTAGCTTGTGCGAATACCGTGGAATGAACAAGACAAACACCAGTGCAGATGAGCAGCATTTTTGAAAAGGCAAACAATTTCATGCCATGAAGTAATTACAATAATGGCTGTAATTGGTAAGGGGTATTAACCAGGTTGTAAGCTGAAATAACATCTAATAGGAGATGATATCCTTATTGCCCGATTCAATCTTTTTAAAAGGGTCATTCAGAAAATTGCGGATAATAGTATTGCCTATAACCCCACCCAATACCATGTGAGAACGGTTACGGTATAACAAGCGATGGCTATTAGGCATATAGTGATGGATCATGTCGATATATAAAGGCCGGCAGGCCGGGTCCATTTCGCCATCTGCCAACAGCACAGGTTTGGTTGAGTAAAACGGCTTTTTGGTTTGCGCCTGTATGGGCGGCGACTTCCAGCAATCGCACATTTCCCTGTACACATCGTTAATGTGATATCCTTTCATATAAGGATAGGGGCCATACACCTGGCGCAATATAGATTCTTCATGATACGCAGTTTGATCGGCACAATAAACAGAGATCCGCATTCCTGAAGGTCCATTTCCACCATTAAAAATATTTTCAATAACCTCTTTTATATATGGCTGGTGATTGCCCTGTATCATTTGCGTTATAAGATAAGGAATGTCCTTTATGTGCGCCTGATCGTAAAAGGCATTCACAACAATATTTAACAAGTCGCTTCTGGTATATTCTATATTCAATACCCTGCCCGAATCGGTATAAGGGTAATAAAAAGCTTTATTTTCTATTGAAGAAAAATAGTGATCGAACTTCTCTTTTAAGTTCCCATACAATGCCGTGTTTGTTGAATCTTTATCGCAATGATCAAACAATATGGCAAGCGCTTCATTAAAATTGGCGGGTTCATCCTCATCTATCGGGATAAATGTAGGTAGCGGAGAATCGAGCACCAATGACCTGATGCGCGAGGGATCTTTTTGCAGCACGGCAAGCATTAGTCCGCCA
Source organism: Niastella sp. OAS944 (assembly GCA_024809215.1). Lineage (GTDB taxonomy): Bacteria > Bacteroidota > Bacteroidia > Chitinophagales > Chitinophagaceae > Niastella. The sequence continues at coordinate 204,805 of JANUBW010000003.1, forward strand.
CTATATGAGCCGCCGAACAAATTAACCGAATCAATTTGCAAAACCTGTAACAGATCGTGGATATCTGCAACCGTTTCATCGGTATTGTATCCGGCTATATCTATTCCCTTCTTTTCAAGCGCCTGTTTATAGCGTTTAACGCCCACAATTACCATACTATCTTTAGAAAGATTCTTCCTGTACGACTCCCTGATAGCGTCGCTCAATTCATCACTCGAAAGATTGGGAATGGCAAAGTGGGTGCCGCGCTGTTCAAATGCTATACAATCCCTGTCGTTGATGACACCGCGATTACGCGCACCGGTTATCCAGCCAAGTGAACTGCCCCCGGGGCCGCCTGCAGTAAATAACAGCGGATCTTTTCTTTTATTGGGGTTATTACTTTTAACTATAATAAACGGCAGCTTAACAAATTTCCCATTTGCCTTTTTCCTGTTCTCGGGTACCACCAGGTAAGCACATTGGTGGCTATAGTTACTATCAACCTTCACAGCACAATCGCAGGGTTCTATGCGGGGTATGTAGGCAGGTTTCTTTTGGCAATAAGTATTTTGAATAAAACAGGTAACAACAATAAACAAAACCAGGAGCATTCTCATGGCAGCTATTTTTTTAACAAATGTAACCGGCTCACCCATAAAAGCGCAGGTAAAAAAAGGACAATTTAACGGCCATGATCAATCATTCTTTCCCCGGTAAATTTTATAGCCTCTTTATAAAAATGGCTCATATCATGATAACCATAAACCGCAGGATCGAATGCCTGCTTATTGGCCACAAAGGCGGTCAGTGCCGTTCGGCACCTCATTATTGAAAGATACTTTTTAGGGGTTATGCCAACCACTTTATTAAAATACCGGTTAATGGTTTTTGAGGACATAAACAACCGTTCGGCAAGTTCGTCAACATTATATTTCATGCTCCCACCTTCATACATGGCAATTGTTTTGGTCACCAGCTCAATATAATGGGTACGCGCTCTTTTTGTTTTTAGCTGATCAAGAAAGTGGTCTTCAAGTAACTTCTTCCTTTCGTAAAAACCACCGGCAACTTTAATACGCATAATTAAAGAGGCAGGAAGCACTTGCTGCAAAGGCACCAGCTTACCTGCCATTTGTGACTGGTCTACGCCTAAAACCGATTCCAGAGCACCGGGGTAGAACTTAACAGTAAATATATGATCGGCCGGTTGATTATATCTTTCGACAATGGTATCTCTGGTAAGGAGAATGTCATGGTTGCCAGGCACCAGAAAGTGTTTATTTCCGAGGGTAAGGTAGTATGATGTTCCCAAATTGATCCAGAAAGTAGGCGTAAGGCTGGCAAACATTTTAACTGTAAAGCAATCGTTACCGGCGAAGGCATGCGTTGCGTGGGGTGAAGATTCGGAAAAGAACTCAATATAGCTGGCCAGTTCTTCACATGGCGGGCTGAACTGATATATTTTTCTGATATTATCGAAGATCTCAACCATTCCTGTTTAACTTGTACAAGTTTAAGTCAATTTGCTTATTCAGGAAAATATTTGCATTTTACCACCAATGGCGTACCAGTTCAATATCAATCATACCCCCACCACTCCCGAAATTCTATACAGCAACAAGTGGAAAGCAACTGATTACTACATATTCTCAACAGACAGTGAATTATGGTGCCAGGCAAAGCTGTTGATCATCGACAAACAGGTCACCGACAAACCCGAAGAAGCGGTCGTATTCTTACTGCAACGGTATTTATTGGAATTTGAAATGTGGACTGAACAAATGCTGAACGACTTAACGCCCGAACAATTCACAGCAATGGTAAACCTCGACATTTGTGATTTCCCTGACACCGCTTTATATTACGATATTGAAGACTTTACTAAAAGTTATAACGAAATTTTGAGGGGTATGCAGGGCGAAGCAAGTTTAACCATCACTAAAAATGGAAGCAACGCGTCTACTTTCGATTTTCTTAGTGAACATGATGTAGTTGATGTTACCAGCCTCAACGACGCCTGGAACAACAGACAATATTTTATTGAAACCTGGACGGGCTGGGCTTTCTACACATGGTGCACCGGCGCATAAAAATTGCTACCGCATCTTCCGCTAATAAGATTGCTTCTGCCTGAGCCGGCGCAAACGATTGCTTCATTATTTTTTATATCAACCGCAACTCCCCGGTTGGTAATACCGTCATACCTCTTCAGCCAACTAATAATTAATATTAAATTAATATTTACGCCGGTCTTCAACTAGTACCATCTACCCCAAAATTCCGTCAATAGGTTAGAAAAAAAACATCATACCTCTCACACAAAATGAACATGGATACACGTAGGGAATTCCTAAAAAAATCATTGTTGCTCTCAGGCGCTGCAGGTTTGTCGCAAGTACTGCCCGCTTCCATTCAACGGGCACTGGCAATTGACCCGGCTGTTGGCAGCACCTTTCTCGATGCGGAGCATATTGTAATACTCATGCAGGAGAACCGCTCTTTTGATCATTGTTTTGGCACCCTGCAAGGTGTGCGCGGCTTTAATGATCCCCGTGCGCTTATGCTGCCCGATAAAAAACCGGTATGGTTGCAAACCAATGAAAAGGGCGAAACCTATGCACCTTTTCGTTTAGACATTAAAGATTCAAAAATAACCTGGATGGGCTCCCTGCCACACTCGCGCGCCAGCCAGGTAGACGCTAACAATAACGGCAAATACGACAAATGGCTTATTGCAAAAAGACCGGGCAATAAACAATATGCCCACCTGCCTTTAACGCTGGGCTATTATACACGCGAAGACCTTCCGTTTAACTATGCACTGGCAGATGCTTTTACCATTTGCGATCAGCACTTTTGTTCTGCCATGACCAGCACTACGCCCAACCGTTCATTTTTCTGGAATGGTAAGATCACCCATGAGGTAGATGGCCGCCCCAAAGCACATATTCGTAACGATGATTACAGTTATGCCAAACTACCCTGGACCACTTTTCCTGAATTGCTTGAAGAGAACAATATTCCATGGAAGTTCTACCAAAACGAATTAAGCTGCGGCGGTGGTTTTAAAGGCGAAGAAAGATCATGGCTGGCCAATTTTGGTTGTAACAACCTGGAGTTCTTTTCGGCTTTTAATGTAAAGTTCACCACCCGCTATGTGCAGGCCCTGCAAAACCTGATAGATACTTTGCCAGGCCAGATAGGCAAACTGGAAGAAGAAAGCCCTTCATCGGAAGAAGCTGCAAAAAACATAAAAGCAGCTGTAGCGAAGAAACAGGAGGCATTGGATAACGCCCGCTCCGAACTAAATAAATGGAAGAAAGAGAATTTTGATAAACTCACCGACAAGGAGAAACGCCTGTTTGAACGGGCTTTTGTAGTAAACAATGGCGACCCCGGTTACCGTAAATTAAGCAAGCTTAGTTATGATGATAATGGTACACAACGTGAGCTGGCCGTACCTGCCGGCGACCTGTTATACCAGTTCCGCAAAGATGTAAATGAAGGTAAGTTGCCTGCCGTATCGTGGCTGGCAGCGCCGCAAAATTTCAGCGACCATCCAAGCGCGCCCTGGTACGGCGCCTGGTATGTTTCGGAGATATTGGATATTCTTACCAAAAATCCGGAAGTATGGAAAAAGACCATCTTCATTGTTACCTACGATGAAAACGATGGATACTTCGATCATGCACAACCTTTTTATATTCCCGATGAAAAGCGTCCTGAAACCGGAAAAGTGTCAGCCGGCATCGACACTGAAGTAGAATATGTACGTTTGGAAAATGAACTGGCGCAGGGCGTGTCGAAAAAGGCAGCACGCGAAGCGCCTATTGGTTTAGGTTTTCGTGTACCCATGATCATTGCATCGCCCTGGAGCCGCGGCGGAAAAGTATGCTCACAGGTATTCGATCATACCTCTACACAACAATTCCTGGAAACATTCTTCGCCCAAAAACTAGGTAAAAAAATTCACCAGACGAATATCAGCGAATGGAGAAGAACCATCTGTGGCGATCTTACCGCTGCGTTCAGTCCATACAATGGTAATAAGATGGAAACGCTGCCCTTTTTGAACCGCAATAAATTTGTTGAAGAGATCTATAATGCCAAATTCAAACAAGAGCCCAAAGGCATTAAACAATTGACCGGGCAGCAGATCAACAACATTATTCAAACACCGGGCGCCATTGACCAGGTAATGTGGCAGGAGAAAGGTGTACGTGCATCGAGCGCGTTGCCTTACGAGTTGTATGCCGATGCAACTTACAACGCTCATAAAAATCAAATAGAGATAAAAATGACAGCCGGCAATAAAGCTTTTGGCAAACAGGCTGCCGGCTCACCATTTACCGTATACGCACCCGGTAAGTATACCGAAAAAGGAATACAGGACATTTCGCGCAATTGGGGTTTTGCCGTAAAAGCCGGCGACAGTCTTAACTATACCTGGCCGTTGGATGCATTTGAAAATAACCAGTATCATCTGCGCCTGTATGGGCCTAATGGTTTTTACCGCGAATTCAAAGGCGGCGCATCAGATCCTGAACTGGAAATAAACCTGGAGTATGAGCTGGATGCAAAAACACATAAGCCAACCGGTAATGTGATTTTACAGTTTGCCAATAAGAATGCACAAAAAGCTGTACAAATAACAATTAAAGACAACGGGTACAAAAAGAAAGACCTGGTACGCGAAATAGCAAAAGGCAGCAAGGATACCGTAGTTCTACCGCTAAAAGAAAGCCATGGCTGGTACGACCTCAGTGTAAAGGTCAATGGTGCCGAAGCATTTGAAAAACGATACGCCGGCAGGGTTGAAACAGGAAAAGAAAGTTTTAGTGATCCGGTGATGGGAAAAGTGATCTGGTAACCCTTTCATAATAAAAAGAGTCCCGACGGCAACGTCGGGACTTTATAATAAATCAATTAATACGGAATATTATACGCCGCTACGTATTCTAAGTCCATGAAGAAACTCGGCAATTCCGAGACCAATAACCCCAAAGCACACAACTATCAGCCCACCACCGGTAGCAATAAACGCTCCCCAGGTGATCAATACACCAACCACAAACAAAAAACTACCAGAGGCAATATGGGCGTTGGCACTTCGTTTCATTCGTTTATAATCACGCCGGCCGGCTTCTTCAATTTGCCGGGCCATTTCGGGTGTTAGCTTTCCTTTTTCTATTAAAGCTTCCCTAATTTGAATAGCGTTCCATTTTTGCTTATAAAGGCTGGAAGCTATTTGTACTAGCTTATCACGAACATGCTTTTCCAAAGGATTGAGATTTAGAATTAAAACCGAAAAATAATACCTGCTAACAGTATTTGCAAGTATCCATTATTTTTGACAGTTGCTGACCTATTTCTATTTATTACGGGATCATTTAAACCAATTAAGCGCCCGGGTTAAATAGTCGTCAAAATTTATATATTCTGCTATCACCTTGTTTTCATTATCGATGCCAAAAAGATGGCCGGGCTTACTTTTTAGGATCTCTATTATCCCTTTATCCAGATTGTACGTCTCAAAGATCCTGGTTATAATTGCCTGATCAGAACTCTCGATAGGATATTCAATAGAAACCTCACCGTCATCATGGCTGCCAATAGTCATTCTACCTTCTATTTCAATTTCGCAGTTATGAATGAAATAATCTGGATTATTTAAAAAGAAGTTATTGAAGTCGCCAATAGTTTTAAACCCATCAACTATTTTATTATCGAGGTATGGATTGTCCTTTGAATAAGCAACAATTTTGCACGAAAGCAATTGTGTGTCTCGTGGCAAAAGGGTTGTCGCTTGTAAAGTAGACATTTCGAGAAAATAAAAACTTTCCGTAAGTTCAGTGGGTCTATTGAAACCTAGCAGTTGAATGGTTAAATTATTATCTTCTAAATGCTGCATGTGTTGATTTAAGTGTTCCATTAATCCCGTAACCATTTTAACATTTGTGGATAAGCGGATTCACCAGGCTGGGCATTCCTGGGTTCAATGGTCATTTTACACCACTGCAACATAGGAGTGCCGAAAAAATGGCCGGCCTGAAAATTCTCAACAATGCTTTTGCCACTGCCCTTGTATCCCTGCTCGTGAAAAACAATATGCGGATCAATTTGCAAATATATACAGGCCGCATAAGACCAGGCAATGGCCATCATTTCTTCTGTTTCCCGCTCCTTACTTTCTATAATAGCTTCCTTACCCAATAATGAACGGCGATCGGCAGGCACAACAGCAATATGCCCCGCTTCGTGCAAAATATCACCAGGATACAGTAAGGCGTCTTTGTCAATCACAATACATCCCTGCTCTATAAGCAAGCCCGGTAAAAAACTGCCGTTCTCAATTTTTCTGAATGCGATGGAAATGCCGATGCTGTTAAGGAATTGAATGCATTTATCTAAAATTTGCTGGTCTTGCTGCATAGAAAGGTTGTTGGGGCAAAGCTCATAATTAAAGCTGACATTTGATCTTTAACCATATTGTATATGAGCACAAATATTTTCAACCCCGGCTTTGCAAGACGCTTTGCAGCCAATTTTCCCACCTGGAATCATTTGTATTTGAGAACAGTGAGATAGAAAAATACTATTATACAGAATAACCGGGCAGTATAAAACTGAAAGGGAAAAATCAGCCAGCCTTTTACAAAAGCTATTCTTCACTTTATTTAATGAATCATATCGTGCATTCACTAATTACAGTGAAAAACAGGATCCCTCAATTTAACAATCTCATTGACTTTCAATAATTTGATTAGTTGGCATTTCGTTGGCCTATTATGGTACAACAAACAATTAAAATAAAACTATGAAAATCGCTATCATTAAAGATTCCGGCGATAATAAATAGCCTAACGGCAATGACCAGCTATCTGTTGAAACGAAGATGACGGGTGTCAGCTTGCCGAGGCGGTTGTAATGGGAATGCACTTTCCACCTGTTCGTGCATTAGGATAACCCTACGCCGGCGTATTATCCTTACGAAAACCGGTCAACAACACGGCAAGTCAACAGGCAGCAGACTAACATTTCATTGTATTTTTTTTGAAAACAAATTGATTTATTCCTCCCGGCTACACCGGAACAGGAGTAAGCCGCGTCCCTATTCAAACGAATGCGTGAGCTTCTTGATCCTACCCAACCTCCCAAAGGAGGGAAAGGAAACACATCCTTAATCAATAAAACAAATTTTATGTTCACTAAAAAACTCAGTTCGTTAATACTTATAGTAGTATTTACAATAGTTTCACTACCCCAAATTGCAAGATCACAATCTGCTTCCAAAGGAATAAAGAATATAGTATTGGTTCACGGCGCCTTCGCCGATGGTTCAAGCTGGTCAAAGATCATTCCTGTACTTCAGGGCAAAGGGCTAAATGTAGTTGCCGTTCAAAACCCGCTCACTTCATTTGCCGATGATGTTGCTGCAACCAAACGGGCCATCGCTCAAATGGAAGGGCCCGTACTGCTGATAGGACATTCCTATGGCGGAATGGTGATCTCCGAAGCGGGCAAAGATGCAAAGGTGGCCGGATTGCTCTACGTAGCAGCCCTGGTTCCTGAAGATGGCCAAAATGTTAACGACGTTAATGCCGCTATGGCGCCAACGGCAGTTGGACCAGAGTTCCAGCTTAGCTCCGATGGCTTTTTGTCTCTGTCTCAAAAAGGGATCAACGAGTTTTTTGCACAGGACGCAACACCTGATGAAAGAAAAATAATACTTGTTACACAGGTACCCTGGGCTGCATCGGCCACCCAACAGAAAGTATATAGCCCAGCCTGGAAAACCAAACCATCATGGTCAATTGTTGCAGCAAAAGATGGAATGATAAATCCCGACCTGCAACGATTCAAGGCCAAACTCATAAAAGCAACCAGCATCGAACTTCAAACCGGCCATGTACCCATGGTCACAGACCCGAAAAAAGTAGCAGCATTTATTATTAGCGCAGCTGAAAAATTATAGTTGACTCCTTTCTAATAAATACACACGTACAACATTCAAAACAAAGTATCCATTTTTTTAAACCATAAAAATCAAATCAAAATGAACGAGTTTTTAATCGCAATCCACAGAGATCTTACAAGCAAACATCCAAGCCCTTCACCAGAGCAAATGAAAGAGGCAATGAAACCTTACCAGGATTGGATTGCAGGAATAGCGGCCCAGGAGAAATTAGTAGCTCCGCCTAAGCGATGGGATGTTGACGGCAGAGTTGTAAGTTCAGCAAAGAAAATACACAATGGCCCTTATGCTGAAGGCACGGTATCCATTGGTGGGTTATTTCTGATAAGAGCAAAAGATTATGACGAAGCAGTGGAAATTGCAAAAGGATGCCCCATCATCAAGTACGGAGCCATTGTTGAAGTACGAATGGCTGTTCCAACTGCGTAACGTTATTCTTAATAAGGATGCCCTTGGTACACCAGGGGCATTCGCTATTGGTTACCAGGCATAAAAAAGGTCCCAACGAAACCGTTGGGACCCTATTATTTCAAAGATTATGTCGGTTTATTTTTTGATTTTACCGCCGCCGATAACAAATCCGAGCTTGATGCCCATATAACCGTTCTTCATATCATTAGAGGTTTTTACACCTGAAGAGTTAACTGTTTCCATGGTAGTTTTAGGAACGATATTATATTCCAGTCCTACACGGAAGTGGGCAAGTTCAACACCAGCTCTAACCATTTCGCCAAATTTATTACTTGCTCCGGCAGAAGCGCTGCTGTTATCAACTGAAGCGGCCGCCAGGGAATAAATACCTAAACCAGCACCTGCAAACGGACGAACTGTGGTTTGGGTGAAATAATAATCACCGGTAAGCAAATAAGAGCCTGCTGCTTTTGCATCAACTTTTGCTGTACTTCCGGTGGCATCGGAAGTTCCGCGGGCCATAACTGCCAGTTCCCAGCGAAGACCAACCGAAACATTGGGGATAACCGCATACTTAGGTTCAACGACAAATAAAACGCCGCCTTTGGCGCCTTCTCCGCCCGGAATGGCATATCCCAAACTAACATCTACTTTGAAAGGTTTAAATACGTGCTCTTGCTGGGCTTTAGCAAAAACAGCTGATGCTAACATTAGGATACTGAGAGAGATCTTTTTCATGAAATATTGGGTTTTATGAGGCCCAAAATAGATGTCATTTTTTTTAAATACAAACAAAACGTATTAAAAAATTTATTGTGAGAACAAAACGATTTTTTATTCGTGTTTTTACGTAGCAATCTAACTACAAGAGGGCAGGTTATTGTTTTGTGTTAAATCATATCTTTCAGTATCTAATGATACCAGGTAACCCCGGTTTACAATTAATAAACACATGAGAACTTTAGCCAGGCCATGCTCAATTCATATACTAAACTGCTTGTTGCTCTTTTTAATATTAACAGCAGGCAATACTTTATCTGCACAAACCGACAGTTTTCCACCTAATACCGGCGATATAGCTTTTAATGCGTTGCTCGATGATCCAGGCTTTATTATTTGCAACCCCAATGAAGTATTTCAATATTATAATACCGGTTCGTACTATAAACAACATAAAAGAGAAATTGAACAGTATTTCAAACGCAATTATCGCCCGGCACAAACAGCCGAGCAAACTGGTTATTTAACCATACGTTTTATAATCAATTGTTCAGGTAAAACAGGGCGGTTTAGAATGTATGAGCTTGATGCCCATTACCAGCCTTATAAATTCAATGACAGTATTTGCAGCCAGTTAATGACACTAACAAAAGCCCTCAAAAACTGGCAACCGGCCGAATATAAGAACAAGATCTATGACAGCTATCAATATATAACCTTCAAACTAAAAAAAGGAGCCATTGAATGTGTGTTACCTTAATTAAAACCAACCTGTTGTTGCTTTTGATGTCAACGGTACTATGGTGCCGGGCACAAACCAATTGCCGGGTATTTACCGACAGCTGTCATATTAAAGCCTGCCTTTTATACAATGAAGCAAACTCCTTTGCGCAAGGCTCCCAAAAATCACAGCAATACTACGACAGCGCTATCAGGACCTGTCCAGATTATGCTGAAGCCTGGCGGGCCATCAGTATTCCTTATTTAAAACGCGGAGATTATTATACGTGGCGAAAATACCTCGATAAAGCAGTATTGCTGAAGCCCAGGTTGTTTTTGGGCATCAGAGGCTGGTGCCTGTTTAAATTTTTACGGGATTATGAAGGCGCCTTACATGACCTGCGCAGCTTTGACACGTTAACAGCTTTCCACCCATCCTATAGTGGCGATGGTAATTACCATTTATACATTGTTATGGCTATTTGCCATCGTGAGTTGGGAAATTATCAGCAGGCCTTTCATTATTTTTCGCTGGGTATTGACAGTATAGTAGCACAACAAGGTGAAAAGTGGGTTGGTTTATCAGACTATCTGCACCGGGCGGTAACAAAAATGAGAACAAAAGACTACGCCGGCGCTCTCTTAGACCTTGAACGGCAAATAAAACGATACGACAATTACGCCGAAATATATTATTACCAGGGGTTAATATTACAATTGATGCACCGCAACAAAGAAGCGCTTACAACTTTACAAAAAGCCCGGGCACTGGCTGGCACAGGCCATCATTTGAATGATATATATTGCGAAATGCCCGATGAGGTATTTATTGACGACATCGATATGGCTATTAAAGCAGCACAGGCCCCTATGAGGCCAAAGCGGTAATATAACATCAATAATAGTTGCTATTCCTTATAATACCCTGATGCCTGCAGGAACTGTTCAACTTTTTCCTGATCGGAGTAAGGAAGTTCGATAATGTCTTTGATAGCCTTCTTCTTATCGGTTGCGTTCTTGTAATACGATTTACAAATGGTATATCCCATAAAGTAACCCAAATCGCCCATTTCCTTTGCAGTAGATCCATTGTATATCCATTGACTATAATCTGTATTAAGCATTTCTTTTTTGAAAGCTACCTTAAGTTCTGCTTCATGTGCTTTCCCATATTGGAGATACGAATTTGTGAGGGTTGTTCCCAACGCGAGTTCGGTAATGAAATCACAGGCACCTTCATAAATAGATTGACCTAACAAGGTTTTTCCTTCTTCTTTCTGTTGGGTATGCACGTATTCATGCACTGTAACAGCTATAATATTACCGATATCCTGGGTTTTAAAATACCTTTCAATTCTTTTATTGGGAAACTCCGATACATCGATCAATGGGCTGCCGCCGGTTAATTCCATACCTATTAAAGCCGTATTACCTTCTGCAACACCTGCCGATCTAAGTGCACCTATCGTAAAATAGATTGTAGCATAGCGGTAATCGGGATAAACTCTTTTGAAACGCTCTACTGCAGCTAGTATTTCAGCCTGTTTTTGTTTTACCACCAGGGTGTTGGGGCGTATGGTCCTCCAGAATTTCGGGTACTGACGAATTGCCCGCGCCCATACTTCAGGCGTATATTTCCTCAATTTCATGAATAGCTTTAAGCCATCGGTGCCTTTATCGGTATACAGTTCTTTAATGTACTGTATCTGCCTTAGTGAGTCTGTAGTGGTTTGAACACTGTCATAGGCGATCCAGAAGCGATCGATATCTTCCATAAATACTTCCTGCCTGGTTTGCTGTGCGTAAGACATGGATGATAACAGTAAGCTAAATACAAAACAGCTCGTTTTCCTGAATTTCATAGTGCGACAGGTTTATTTTGAATATCGAATTTAAGAGGTAAGTGAACTTCTTCAAAATAAACACGAAATGACTAACATTTGAGATATTTAAATAACATATTATCTTTATTCCCATGATCCGTACCTTACTTTTCGTGGGTTTACTTTCCATGAGTATATTAATTGCATCATGCGGCCCCAGCCATTGTGTACAACCTTTAACCAAAACAGTTATAGAAACCCTGAAATATTTAAAAAAGGAAGTCAGCAGTACCATTAAAATTACCGCTAAAAAAGTTCAGTGTAATGAAGTAGATGTTCAGATTGGCAATAAGATCATCGATAGCCTGAATGAAACCATAAACCAATTTGATTCCCTGACTGCAATTTCCGTTCATCTTCATAAATCCGGTACCAAGGAAGAGATCCTCACGTTTGCCGAACGTACCAACGTGGTCATTCAAAAAGCACTGACCAACATTAAAACGTTGTGCGACCTGTACGATATTTCAACATCTTCACAGTTTGAAACGGCCATATTCTTCCCTGCAGATAGTTTTAATATTCCTGCTGAAAAAACAGATGATGCTAAAAAAGTAATGGAACCGGTTGCACAACGCATTGTCAGGTTCTTTGCCGAGCACCCGCGTCAAAAATTTGAGGCTGTTATCGTATGTTCCGGCTCGCTTAACGATCAGCAGCAGAATATTAAGTTGAGTGAACGAAGGGCACGTGCCGTTGCCAACCTGCTGATTAAACAGATCAAATTGAATGAGGAGTTTATTCCAAAGCCGCAATTGGTGAACTATCACATTCAATGGGTAGCTCAACGAGAAGAGGCGCCTGGCCGCCGCAAAAGAAAACGTCATAAAATTAAAGATCAGCGCCGCAATACAGTATCGCTCACCTGGAACCTGCTGCCAGCGTCAATATATACCGAACAATCCACAATAAGCACCATGAGCCAGATAAATAAAAGAGCAAATATAGAAGAGGTGTACGTACATTTTTTCGGCAAAGTACTGGAGCCCAAAATGAAATTACCAACCGAATTACCTTACAATTCAAAAAACAAAGTTCCATTTGAAGTTGAATTTAACAGCAGTTGGAAAATAAGTCATGAATGTAAAAACTGCTTCCGGAACGTTTCGTTTGGAGAGGATTATGAAACGCACGCTGCAGCATACACAAAGTTCAATAACATGGACTCAAGGAATTACAAGACAGAATTCCTAAATAATATCGTTCAATTATTTAAGAATTTGGAATTAAGAGCCGTAAATAGCGTGTACTATATTAACAGCCTGAATTTTGAATACGTATCTGATCTGCAGCGCATGACCTCTTTGTCACCCATCCTGTACCATTGCCCCCATTGTAAAACAGAATATCTGGCAAGATTTGGAATTGGAGTTCCTCAGGCGCCCGAAAAAGGCAATCCCATGGGATATACCGGTAATATCTTTGTTGATGAAATTATTCAAATAGAAACAGCAAACGATAAAGGCTTTGCGGGGTTGTTGGAAGAAAATAAAATTTGACGCTGTTTTCAAGCACTTGCCGGGCTGACAGTTATCAGCTATATACCAACCAAGGTCATGCGTATAGCAGAAGAGGTAAAATAGTTTTGTGATGGAAATCATAAGTAACAAAATTTACTCTAATGAAAACTTCATCACGCATTACCCATTTATTCCTCACTTTGCTATTATTGTTTACCTTATCAATTGCCCACGCCCAAACAAAGTATGAATCCATTGGCGGTGTAAAGCTTGTTATTACAGGAACTTCCAATGTTCATGACTGGGATATGAAATCTGATCAGGGGTATTGTTCCAGTTTGTTCTATGTTACCAGCACTGGCAAGTTGAACGGTGTATCAAATATCAGTTTTACAGTGCCTGCCGAAAGCCTGAAAAGCTTCAACACGTATATGGATAAGCATGCCTACGAAGCGCTCAAAACTGACAAATACAATAACATCAGTTTTACGGCCTCCTCTATACATATAAAACCTAATGGCGTAACCGGGTATTTGTTAACAGCCAAAGGAAAGCTTACCATTTCGAGTGTTACAAAAGACGTGGTGGTTACAGCCACTGGTCATTTGAAAGCTGATAAAAGCATCAGTTATACCGGTGCGCTGAAATTAAAAATGACTGACTATAATGTACAACCACCGGGAATTATGCAGGACGCTGTAAAAGCCGGTGAATTTGTAACTGTAAAATTTGACCTGCTTTTAAGATCCATATAAAAAACCAATCAGTCGTACACAAAAAAGCCCTTATAAAATCATGATTTTATAAGGGCTTTGAATTTATAAAGTATCTGTTTTGTTAATGCCAGTCGTGTTTACAGTACCTGCATTGCTTTGCTTTTGGGGTTCTTGTTAACTTTCCACATTTAGGGCAATTGTTAATTATCGTATCTCCTGAATCCTTTAGAAGTCGTTCAGCGATCCTGATCTCCAACCTTTCTTTACCCATTTCGACAAGCTGATTGGTTTTCTCGTCTGCAAATCCATACATAGCTTCAATTTTAGGTTCAACTAAAGCTAACTTCCTATCAGTTTCTTCACCATACTTTGTAAGTCCAATGCGAGTTAATGCCCTAATTTCTTCGGGCAACATCCAGGCCCTGCAATGTTCCAGTAAATATTTCTTTAACTCTGCTGTCATTTTAATGAATTGGGGATACTAATATATGTAAAAGTGCCCGGTGATACTGTAAATTTGATATCAGGTATAAATAAGCCCGAGGACGCTAATACAATTTACTAACCATGAAAGTTCAGTGTAAGAATTGTTTGCAAAATGAAGTGATAGATATCCCCGATTTCAAACAGGCTGAAAAAATAGAATTACACGAATTGAATTTGACCTCGCCTCTTCAAACTGTAAGGCTTCTTATGGACAAATTTAAAATTAAGCATATTGATGCGAAATACATTGTAACCCATATTAACAAGGTTTATGGGCATTGTAATCGTTGCAGCTATCACAGTCTTGATGAAGAATATATTAAATATCCCAAGTGTGGCGCCTTAAATTTTAATTGGAAAACAAAGTAAGCGGATGAATTTTATTTGGTGTTTGCAGTAATTGCCCATGGAGCCATCCCGATGGTAAGTAACTACTCTATGCCAGCAGAGGGGACGTTTATTTGGTTTCGATCGAGGTGATTAAAAAACTGCGGTGAGGATAGATATTTTATTTCCTGATTTCATAACACAGCTCCACCATTCCGCTTTTGTATGCCGTTACGTCTTTCAGGTGCAACGCCTGTTCGTGTCCTATATGGTCAAAAAACAACGTTCCATCGCCCAAAATAATTGGCATGACTGACAACCTTATTTCATCCGCTAATTTTAAAAGAATGAACTTTTTGGCAAGCATAGCTCCACCAACGAGCCAAACATTTTTATATTTTTGTTTCAGCTGTTCATTCACAAGTTTGTTGAGATCGCCCGAATAAATCTCAATGTTTTGTCTTTCTATTGGCAGGTTTCTGTGAGTTACTACAATTGTCGGCACGTCGCCATAAGCCCACCCATACAATTTTGAAAGTTCCAGAGCGTGTTCGTACGTATGGGCCCCCATTATATAGCAATCTATTTTTTTAAGAAACTCCTCTGTGTCTTGTTCGGTAATTCCTATTCCTTTCTCGTAATAGTCTGATGTCTCAAACCATGAAATGCTATTATCTTTTTTGGCAATAATTCCGTCAAGACTTGAAACCATATGTATGGTTACTTTAAAGGTATTTGTGGTCATCTCTCGTTTGATGATTCATACCTAGTAATTTATCTATATCCAGTCAAATAAAAAACGTGAAAAACACCTTTGTTTGCTTCAAGCCATATGTTTAATCTCGAGTAATGAAGAGTTTCAAATCCAATTGGCATTTTCAATAACTAAACCGCAGTTATGAAAAAACATATAACATTATTTTTTTTGCTGATATCCATAGAAGGGTTGGCTCAAAAAGATAAATCCCTAACCGTAAGTTTTGAAAAATTGAAGGATACAATTCACACGAGTTCGTCACAATCCTATTATATATCCAAAATCAAAATTCCCAAACAAACAGTTTTCTCAAACCCCACAATCTTTTTTTCTGTTGACCTTGATAAGACTAATGTTAAGGATTTGATGTTGCCCGCCGAATTAACTCATAAAATAACAGACACTTCAAAGGATTCAGAGGTGACCTTTAAAGTGGCTTTTACCAGGGACACCAAGAATGACAGAACCTTAGTATTTCGAGTAAAAGCTAAAGATGAAAAAGGAAATGATATTAGACTGACTGACGATAAATCGACAACTACTGAAATTTATGTAAAACCTTTTGGAGAGTTGGAAAACAATGATAATGAATACTGGTTTTTTGTGGGGACTAATGTTGACCTGGTCGATGGTGTAAAAGCCAAAGATCTTTATTTCAGAGGATCTTTTTTGATACCCTTGAGTAATAATGAACCGCGTAAACATCAATTTTACATTACGTTTGAAAAAAATAGATTCTTTAGAGAGAGGGATTCTTTATATAGAATTCCTTTTTCAGATATAGTTTTTAAACCTGGACAACCCGATTCAATAACTATTGCCAGAGGGCAATACAATTCGTTTAGGGAAATAGTAACGGAAAATCTCGGATTTAGCTTTAGCTACCTCCGAAACTTAATGAAGCCAAATAATAATTATAACTTTTATGCTATGGCAGGCTTCTATATCGATTATCAAACTAATACCTATAACTACACCAATCACAGTATTCTATCAGACACATCTACCCACTTAAGAAAGAGAGACAGTTCCTATATTTTCCGCCCTTTGCTCACAAAAGATCGAACAAACTCATGGAACTCTAATTTATATCTCGGATATATGTACATTCATTCAGGCTCATCTGTAAACCTTAAGACATTTCTTCAAAGTGGCCTTAATATTCTACGCTATCCCTCATCCCGTATAAAAACGAGTACAACTGACATGACTAAATATAGTACGAGCATGAATTGGTATATCCGGTTTCATATTGACGCCACTTTGGTTGAAAGCCCTGGCGTATCATTAGGCGGTGAAGTGTATTTAAGAGCAGGCGAAATACCTTTATTTAATTTTACGCTAACAAAAGTTATTGACTATAGGCAGATTAAAACATTGTTTTCAAAGACACCTTCCCAATCAAACTGACCTGTTGCCCGAAAGCCGACAGACCGTAAAAGGTTGTCAGACCTGATATTTAACAACAAAAAACCCGCCTATACAGCGGGTCTTTTATTTAACAAGTGTAGCTCCGAAAGGAAGCTATTGGATTTAGTGTTTGATAATTCGTTTTGTTGTCACCGTATTTCCGTTGCGCACCTGAACCTCGTAAATACCGGTTGCCAGTGATTGCAAAGAAATAGTTTGGGTAGAAGCGGTGATGCTGCGTGAAAGTAACAGGTTGCCATTGAGGCTATAAACCTGTACCAGTGCACCAGGAACCACGCTACTTACCTGAATATTCAACTGATCTTTTGTTGGGTTCGGGAACAGAACGATGTTGCCAGCCGCAGCATTACCTTTTGTATTCTCCATTACCTGCGTAGTGGTATTGGTAGCCACACGTGCCAGTTGCTCAGCAGTTGGTTCTGTACCGAAGATCAATTGTCCTTTGTAATAAACGGTTATATGATCATTCACCGCCAATGCCGCAGGCGCTTTATATGAGTAGTCGTTAGCAAACGTAAAGTTCGACCAATCGGATTTTGCTATGCGGTATTGAATAGTACCGGTATTGCCTGCAGGGTACAGGTTACCCAGCGTTGGCCTGATCCTGATCTCGAAGTACTTATCGGCACCGGTTGCTGCAGGAGTTACCTCATTGAAGCTGGTGATGATATTGCTATTGCCCAGTTTCGCATAGTCTACCCATGAATTAAGTGCAGCAGTACCATCGGCTGTAAACCAGTAACGAACGCTCAGGTCGCCATACGCTACGGGTATATTGCCTTCGTTGTTAATGGTAAGCTCGGTACTGATGGAATTATTGCCTCCGTGTTTAGAAGATGAATAAACTTTCACCTTCACCTCAGGTGTTACGGCTGCAGGTTCTTCACCCCATACCAATTGGCCATTACGGTACAACGTAATGTGGCTGTTGTTTGCATAATCTTTGTTATACACGTATGAATAGTCATCAGTTTCGTTGAAGTTTACCCAGTCGGTATTGGCAAACCGTGACTGAATTACACCGGAATTAGCACCAGCAACCAGGTTGCCCGCAGATTTATCGAAACTGTATTCGATATAACCATAAGCACCGGCGCGTGGGGCATCCAGCTGCACATATTTCATTTTCACTTTGCTGTTACCCAGTTGTGCATAATCTATCCAGGTATTGATGCCGGCAAAGTTCTCTGCAGTAAACCAGTAACGGGCAGTTAACTCACCATAAGGTATAGTAGCAGTACCGTTATTTTCCAGTTTCAGATAAGGATTGATGCTGTTATTAGCAGTTTTCCCTTTGTCGCCATCAAGCGATTGTACAGCTATTTTCAACGGAGCAATGGTGAGCGTGCGAGCAACCGGTTCAGCAGGCAGGTAATTTGAGTCACCCAATTGAGAAGCGGTAATGATCACAGTACCATCGCGATTAACCTTAACCACGCCATTAACAATGGTAGCGATGGTTGAATCGGAACTGGTATAGGTAACAGGCAAACCAGAGGTAGCTGTTGCATTGAGTACAATAGCTGCTGTATCGCCTAATAGAACAGCCGGAATAGGATCGAAGCTGATGCTTTGTGCCATCCGGTTTATCGTCAACGTACGCGAAACAGGTGCAGCAGGCAGGTATGCCGAATCACCTGTTTGCGAAGCGGTGATCATTACTGTACCAGCACGTTTAGGTATTACTACACCATTCAAAATAGTGGCGATAGCAGAATCGGAAACGGCATAGCTAACCGGCAGGTTTGAGCTGGCGGTAGCATTCAGCACGATTGGAGTTGTATCGCCCAATGTAACTGCAGCCAGCGAATCAAAGCTGATGCTTTGCTCTATATGGGGTAAAGTATTCTTCAGATCTTCAATAGATTTTACTGTTTTCACCCACTCTATCGCATAGCTGGCTTCACCAGAAGTAACATCAGCTACTTTGAACTGGAATGTAGTGAGTTTAGTACCTCTGTCCTGCAGCAGTTTGGTAGCAGCAGCACCGAAAGTACCTTTGGTAAGGTCATAGTAATAGATATCATCGCCTACGATGCCAGTCCACTTATTAGAGCCATTGCCAAAAGCACCCAGGTTGGTATCGAATGTGATATTGGCTACCTGTGGTTTTTTAACGCGGATGGCTACGATGGGATAATTGTTTGGTAACAATTTGGCGCCGGCGGTCCTCTTTGCATCGCCACGGCCTTTACCGTTCGATTGGGTAACAAGGGCAACTACCAGTTTACCATCCTGAACAGTTGCTACTGAACCACTGGTTGCAGCAGCCCAGCCATCGTTGGTACCAATGAAGTTGTCATCTATTAAACCGCTGATGGTATCCTTAATGATGAGCGTACGGGCAACAGGCGTTGCAGGCTCATAAGTTGTATTACCAGATTGTGAGGCGGTGATGATCACAGTACCATCGCTCTTAACAACTACCGTATTGTTAACAATAGTAGCAATTGTAGTATCAGAAATGGTATAGGTAACCGGCAGGCCCGAGCTGGCAGTAGCCTTCAGCACAAGAGCTGTGGTATCGCCCAGTATCTTCACTGGCAGTGAATCGAAAATGATGCTTTGCGGAGTAAGCGGAGCCGGTTCCTGCAAATCAGCAACTGTTTTCACTGTTTTTATCCAATCTATTGCATAGCTGGTTTCACCGGAACTAATATCCGCTACTTTAAACTGGAAGGTAGTTAACAGGGTCGATTTATCCTTGCTCAGCATGGTGGGCGTTGCGCCGAATCCTCCTTTAGTAAGATCGTAATAATAAATATCATCACCTACTTTGCCAGTCCACTTATTGGCACCATTTCCAAACGAACCCAGGTTGGTATCGAATGTGATATTACCTGCCGTTGGCTTTTTGAACTTGATGGCAAAGATGGGATAGTTGCCAGGATGCAATGTGGCGCCTGCTGTTCTCTTTGCATCGCCACGGCCTTTACCGTTCGATTGAGTAACCAGGGTAACTACCAGTTTACCATCCACTACACTGGCTGTTGAACCAGATGTAACTGCGGCCCAGCCATCGGCTGTAGAAGTAAAGTTATCCTTAATTAAACCAATAGTGGTATCAACCGGCGCTACAATGCTATCGCCGGGATAACCGGGAGCGCTATTCAGGTAGAAGAACAAAGAGCCATAACCCGGATTGTCTGCACCGGCAGGCGCTCCTTCTGGCCCCATAGCAGTCATTACCTGCAATGTCCAGGGCATTTGCAGTCCCTTGCGAACAACATAATGGTTATACGCAATTTCAAATACAGATCTAAACTGACCGCGACCATTTTCAGAAATAGCTTCGGGTGTGTAATCGCTGTAGTTCTTTTCGCAATAATCGTAGGCTGTTTGGTAATCTACGGTATTGCCTAAGTTAAATTTCGCGGTATACTCATAGCCACGCATAATGGCATTACCAGAAGCAGAGTAAAGATCGATACCCTGCTTAACGCCCATTTCAGCCAGTTCGGCCATTGAGCCCAATGCCAGCATTACGTGTGGCTGGTCGCGGTTGCTTTCCTGCAACTGACCAGCAGCAGTCAATACATAATTATCGATACTGCCATTGCCTTCGCCATGGTAAAAGTAGGTTACTACCCGGTTGAACATGTCGGTATCATTGCTGTAGATAGCAATTGCCATCAATGCCTTCATACAAATGATATCCCAGTTACCATGTGAGCAGGGTTTAAAGTTCTGCAGCACGGGATAAAATACATTCTTAAGCATGGTTGCGCATTGCTGTTGCTTTTCCACCGGCCATGCTGCATATGTAGCGCGCATAAGCTCGGCAGCATTGGCCAGCATAAAGCCGTACAGGCCGTTCAGTTCTGCATCAACACCGGTAATACCGGTAGTGGTAGCTGCATAAGCATCTATTATTTCGATAGATTTTTTGGCATGCGCTTCATTACCTGTGATGTTATACATGAGCGCATTGTAATAAGCTGCCAGAAAATCGGCTTCCACGCCATTTTTTATTGTACCGCCGCCTACACCGTTCACTGTAACGCTGGCGTCGCGGGTAAGTTGCTGGTAAGGTCCTGCCATTGTGTAAGAAGCAGAAGACCGGGTTGAACTTTGCAGCAACTGATAACTTTGATAAGGACGGCCAAATTTGTTTGCCACAGCTGCTTTTATCCTTGCCAGGTCGCCCGTGTTGTGCAATAATCCCGGATGTACAAAGGTTCCGGTGAAAGAAAACGAAGGTGGATTGTTAACGCCTACATACGCACGCAGCTCGTCGGCCGATGTAAAGGTTTTAACCCAGTCTACCTCATATTGAATATCATTCGCAGCAACTTCTGTGGAACTTAACACCACATCGGCTATTTTAAATGTGAATGATGTAAGGGTAGTAGCGCTGCCTTCAGCCAATGTAGTAGTTCCCAGGGTACCTTTAGAAAGGTCCCAGTAATAAACATTGCCAGTAGCCGAAGCTATTTTGGTGGCATTGTTATTGGTACCATTGAATGACCCCAGGTTGGTATCGAAGAAATAGTTACACCGGGGCGGTTTGTTGAACTTGATGGCTACAATAGGATAGGCGCTACGGTTGAAGGTTACGCCGCCTGTTTTTTGAAAATCGCCGCGGTATTTGCCGCTTGACTGCAGGGCCATCGTTACCACAAAACGGCCATTTACAATTTGTCCGGTAGAACCGGAGGTAGCCGCTTTCCAGTTATTGGTGCTGCCGGTTGAGAAATCATCATTCAGCAACCCGGTTTGGGCCCATGATCGCTGCACAAAAAGCATGAGCACAAAAAGCAACGTTGTTGTTCTCATCTTCATGGCAGCAGATCGCAGCCATTTCTGCTTCAACAGAAGCTCATTACTCATAAGGGTAATCTTCATGTTTGTACGGTTTGGATTTTTCATTGGTTCAGAAATAATACTTGTGTATTGGTATATAGGGGGTTCTATAGATTTATGCTGTCAGCAAGACCTGCTTGTGGGTGATTGGTATTCATTGGTATGCAAGAGTTGACGCCCGGCAGTTGGGCATAGCCGATGAGTTTTTGCTGGTAACGGTTGAAAGTTGGTTATTCCACATGACGCTGCTGGATTCTGTTATCACTTAAAGCTTGTTCAGGTTCAGCAACAGGCAATACTTTTCCAATTGATCACCAGAGGCAATTGCCCATAGTGATCATGCCACCTTTTTGCAATAACAGTACATATACTGTACGGTGGGACTACCGAAGGGGGTACTTCGGAATTAAATTTATTTTCTATTTGTCCGCAACCGGAGGTAAGAAACAAAGACCGGCACATTTCTGTGCCGGTCTTCGTATAAATAGTAAGTCCTGTAGTTAAACTACTAATACTGGGGATTCTGTTGAGCCTGTATGCCAGGGTTTGCATTGATCTCTGCCTGGGAGATCGGTAACAGCGTTTTATAAAAAGTTCTGTCAATTGTTTTTGGGCGGGTAGCTACCGATATGCCGATAATTTCATCATTAAATGTGATAGATCTGTTCAGCCGTATCATATCAAAAAATCTTTGCCCTTCACCAAACAGCTCTTTGCTTCTTTCATCGAGTATCATATCAATGGTCACTGTTGCTGCGGTGGCGGCGGGCAGGTTAGGTGCACGTTTACGGATAGCGTTTAAGTAAGTGGCCGCTTTAAGGGCATCAGCAGGCAAGGCAGCTTCTGCAGCTATCAGATAAATTTCAGATAACCTGATCAATTTAATATTAACCGCCGTATTGGTGGCTTTACCATCACCTGCCAATGAAATGCTTCCGCTGTATTTATACAAGGCTCCTTTTCGGGGTTTGGCTGTAGTAGAGATCTCATCGTCATTCATAACACCCCATCGTACATCGGCTGCATCTTCTTTCAGTCTGGTCAGAAAATAATCACTGGCTATGAACCAGCCCAAAATACTGGATCCGCCATCTCCTTTCTTCCTGTGATAAGCACCTATGGAGCCTGCGCCCAGATCTCCTTCGAGCGGATAAACACCAATTTCAAAAATTGATTCTGAACCATACTGTGTTTTCCAGGAGTCTACCCAGGCTGCATTGGTATATAACGTATATACGTTGCTTGTGATAATCTCTTCTGCTGCTTTTAAAGCATTGGGATAATCTTTCATATACAGGTAAACCCGGGCCTGCATAGCCAGGTTGCCGTAATAATTCACAAAACCATTCGATTTTGTTTTCGCCAATAATGGGGCCGCCGCTTTTAAGTCTGACAATATCTGATTGTAGTTATCGGCAACGGTATTTCTTAAAGGCTGTTCAGTTGACTTTAATGGTATTGTGATATTCGGAACGCCATATGCATTTTTATCGACGTCATACGATTTTCCATAAAGGCGAACCAAATCAAAATACATTATGGCACGAAGTGTTAATGCCTGTCCTTTATAACTATTAAATCCGGTGGCGCCGCCCGCTTCCAATTGTTCGATGTTCTGGAGCAGGTTGTTCACCTGTAACAGGGTAAAATATATTTGTGACCAGTAAGTGGAATAACTATTATTGCTGGCGGAGTGATTAAACGTATACAACGCATCATTGCCTCTTCCCTGTTGTGGAACTGTCATGTCGCCACCTTTTGCATCGCCATAGAGTAAGAAATTTCTTCCGTAGTAATCGGCATTACTCATGCTGCGTACAATACCATTGATCATTATTTGCGCATCGGCGGGCGTTTTTATTGAATTATTGGCGTTTACCTGGTTGGTAGGTTCTACATCGAGCGTTTTCTTACACGAAAACAAACCAAGCGCAAGTAGGCTGACTATGAATATTCTCAGTTGATTATTCATTTTATAATAAGTTTAATGAATTAGAAATTAAGATCAATGCCGAATGTGTAAATTTTTCCAATGGGCGTTTCCCATCCACGGGTTCCATAATTATTTACTTCAGGATCGGCATTCTTATACTTTGAGAAGGTGAGCAAATTGCTACCGTTAAAGAACACTCTCGCACTGGTAATGCCAACTTTACCTATTACACTACCGGGAAGATCATAAGACAGGTTGATGTTCTTTAACCGTAAAAAGCTGGCGCTGCTCATATGCCGTGAGCTGTATTGCATTGGATCTAAAAGGTCGGTACCTCTGAGCAGTGGCATACTACCGCCAGTGTTTTCGGGCGTCCACATATCTCCATACAAAGATTCTATTCTGATCCTTTCCCAGTAATAACCGTCGTCGGCAACATCTTTGAAAGCGCCGTCGTACAAATTGCCGCCAAGCTTATAAATAAAGTTTAGTCCCAGTGTGACGCCTTTATAGGCAACGTCTGTATTAAAACCTCCATAAACATCGGGCATTGCATTACCAATGATCTTATAATTTGCTTTGTTGTATGAATAAGTGGCGCCTCTTTCATTATAAATAAAGTCGCCTGCTTTTGAATCGGCCGGATCGTTTACATACCAAACGTTGTTGCCATTCTTTGAGTCTACACCACCCCATTCATAACCATAAAAACTCAGGGTAGATGAACCTTCTCTGTAAATGAATTGCGACCTGGTATCGCCACCTGTGGGATCGTACCAGATAATATCTCTGCCGCCATACAATTTGGTAACTTTTGATTTAATGAACGATGCATTTACAGATGCGCTCCACCTGAGTAAGTTGTTGTTAATGATATCTCCGCCGATCTCAACTTCTACACCCTTATTATTTATTTCACCTACATTGGCCAATGCACTTGAAAAACCCGTGGTTGTGGAAGTAGGAACGTCCTGCAAAAGATTTCTGGAATCGCGGTTGAAAAACTCAATACTACCTGTTAACCTTTGTTTGAAGAGGCCAAACTCCAAACCAATATTGGTTGTGTAATTCGTTTCCCAGGTAAGATCTGGATTGGCGTGGGCAGACAGCGACCCACCAGGATTGCCGTTATAGCGAAGGGTAAAACTGGTCAATGTTCGCCATCCGTAATTTTGTGAAGGCAATGTACCATTGATACCATAGGAAGCACGTAATCTTAAATTACTAAGATAAGTAAGGTCCTTCATGAATTCTTCGTTGCTGATCTTCCATGATCCTGCCACTGACCAGAAATTACCCCAGCGGGTTTCCGGCGCCAGTTTCGATGATCCATCACGACGAAAAGACCCCGAGAGAAAATATTTCTGATTGTAATTATACTCCAGGCGCGATAACAGGGAAACGATCGAGTTGCCATACTCGTAGCCGCTGGCCACATAAGCACCTGCCGGTGATAAAGTGGTCAATGCACTGGAGGCGAGATTTGTTGCCGTTGAAGTCTGGAAGTCTGTTCTGTTTTTCTCTACTTCAAAACCGCCTAAAAATGAAAAGTTGTGTTGTCCGAAATCTTTTGCGTAGTTGACGGTATTGGAAGAAACCAGTTTTGAGACAGTGGTACCTGTTTCAGTTACCGATCCATTCGTTGAAGAACCGTTGTAGTGAATGGCGCTGTAATACAAATGGTCCTTGATCTCAGAGTTATCAAAAGAGAATACAGATTTAAAATTCAGATCCGGCAGAACATTAAGCAGCACCGTTTCGTTTACAGAAAATCTTTTGGTGATTGAACTATTATCCCATTCATTATTATAATAAAGATTGTTGTACGCCAGGCTTCCATACCTTGCTGTAAACGGTTGGCCCGTTTTATAGTCTGTTGGCCAGTAAAAAGGCCATAACAGGTTTTTTACCTGGTAGAAGTAGTTGGCACCCGAACTTCTGGTATCGTTAAAACCAGACTGATTGTTTCTGGCAACCCCCACATTGGTAGTAAACTCCAGGTGTTTTCCCACTTTCTGAGATATGTTTGCACGACCAGAAATACGATCGAATTTATTTACCCGCACCCTGTTTTGATCTTTTGTATAGTTTAGGGAAGTATAATAGGTTGTATTTTGATCACCGCCACTTACCGAGAGATCGTTAGTTAAGTAAGTTCCTGTTCCAAAATAAGCTTTGTCCCAATCAAAATAAGTACCCTCGCGGTTTTCGAGTCCATCGGTCATGCCGCTGATGACCACATTTTCGGAAAGGCCTGTACCGGCGGTTGAAAATTTATACCCATGTCTATTGAACTTGCTATTCAATTGCGAAAGCGCATAGGTGTTGGCTTGAGCGGCAGTTTGTCCGGCCGAGGTTTTATTGTCGTACAGTATCCTATACAACATATTTATTTGTTCCTGTATACCTCCCACTTCATAGTTATCTGTGGCCCACTTTGGCGTAACACCTATGGAGGAAGACAAATGCACCACGGGTTTCCCTTTTTTACCACGTTTGGTAGTGATAACCACAACACCGTTAGCAGCTCTTGAGCCATACAGGGATGAAGCAGCGGCATCTTTTAAGATGGTGATGGTTTCAATATCGGCGGGGTTCAGTGTATTCATGACGTTGTTGGAACCGATATATGAGCCGCTGGCGCTCAGGCTACCCTGATCGCCCGAAATAACGGGAACGCCATCAATAACATATAACGGTTCATTACTGGCATTCATAGAGCCTACGCCCCTGATGCGTATGCTGGGGGTGGCGCCGGCCTCACCGCTTGCAGTAGTTATTTGCACGCCGGATACTCTGCCCACCAGGGCATTTTGAAAAGAGGTAGAGGGTACATCTTTGATCTCACTTTGTTTAATGACCGAAGCAGCACCGGTATAGGTGCCTTTTTTTGCGGTACCATAAGCAATAACCATCACTTCATTAAGCGACCGCCAGTCGGCCTGCAGTTCTATATTAATTTCATTACGTCCACTAATAGCAACCTCTTTGGTACCGTAACCAGTATGCTGAAATACCAGTAAAGTAGCATTGGAAGGCACGCTGATCTCATAACTGCCATCATTGCCTGTAATTACGGCTGTTTTGCTTCCTTTAACCTGTACGGTTGCGCCTGTAATGGGGCCTTTACTTGAGTAATCGGTGACAACGCCTCTAATACTGGTTTGCGCGTATGATGCAAGGCAACATGCAAATAGCGCAAATACCATGACCAGAATTTGTTTCTTCATAGCGAAAGTTTTGGTTGATAATTGATATTTACGAAAGATGTTTAAACGATATGGCGAGTTTTCGTGACACGGGGTAATTCATAGAATGCTGGACTGAAATCAATTCACAAGATCAACTACATTCGAAAAAGCTGCCTGTTGTAAAACTTAATTAAAAATACCGCAATTAAAGATGCAAAACACCAGCAAAAACCCGCATAAATTACAGTAATTGAATAGTATGTGCTTTACGTTTAGAAGCAACATTGAACAGGTGGATGGATATGATACAATCAGATCTCCTTACACAACGTTATTACGTATATTTGAGCCTATTGATAAGGCTAAATGGCCATGTATTACTAAAGGATTCTGGTGGCTTTCCGTATCAAAAACCAATATCAAAAAATGAAAAAAATATCCGTAGTCCTGTTCCTGGCGTCTGTCGTATTTTTCGGTTGTTCTCATCCAGTTGCAAAAGTTATTAAAACAAGAAAGCTCACCTGGTATAAAGAGCCCTTTTTACAACTGAGTGGCGAAGTTGGCGAAATATTAGAAAATGGCTTATGCGGGGTTGAACATTATAGCCGGTACGGGTTGATCGATTTTGAAGGCAACTATCAACTGAAGCCGATTGCCAGTGAGCCTGTATCTAAAATAGGATTGATACCAGTTAGCAATGGGTATTATACCGGCTTGATCAACCAGAAAGGCGACACCATTTATCCATGTAAAGCAAACAATTTCCATTACATAGGCCCCTCGTTTTATTCACTTGGAAGTGAAGAAAGCGCCCTGATCTTTAAAGAAGATGGTTCGCAACTCAAAACAAACTGCAGGCTCAGCTATGCACGGGGTAATTTCCATGATAATATGCTGGCTGTTGAGGTGTGGGGCGATAATAAAATAAGGCCCGACAAAACTTATATAGATACAGCGGGCAATCGCCTTCCTGGCAAATATCGCACAACTTATAACTTTCAAAATGGCATTGCCGCCGTAATAACAGAGGATAATAAACATCAGTATATAGATACAAAAGGAAATGTTGTTTTTGACTGTCCGGAAGAATGGACGGAGGCCTATTCTTTTGAAGGACCGTTAGCAGTGATCTCCATTTCTGGTAAGGGTTTCGGATTTATCAATAAACAGTTTGACATTATAATTGAACCTCAATTCAGCGCAATCCTGACACCATGTAATAATTTACAGGTCGTTTCGAAAACAGTTGACGGAAAAGAGCTCGTGAGCGCTATCAACTCAACCGGTAAAACAATCATTCCATTCCAATTCGGCTATATAAAAGAATTTACAGAAGATAAATGTATTGTAACTAGTGCCCAATCAGAAAGGGAAATTAAAGAGGGTGAAGTATTGGAAGTGGAAACCTTTCAGGCATTGAACAAAGAAGGGGTTTATGACATGCAGCAAGAATTGCTGATAGTACCTTACCAATATGATAACCTGGAAAATGCCGGCAATGACATCCTGCTTGCAAAAACCAAAGGCACTTACGAATATTTATATGAGAATGGCAAACCGTTGTCGACTATGAAATTTGAAAAGGCAGGAAAATTTTATAAGAACAGAGCCTGGGTTAAGCAGAATGGCAAATGGGGGATTATTCAATTACAATAAATATATCACATAAAAATCTTAGAAGAAAAGCAAATAACACTTTAGAAAGATACAACTTCTTGATCGACTTATAAAAAGCAAGGCTACCGGCAATCAGGAAACATTCGCTCACAAGGCCGGTGCGTCAATAGCTTTTGGGGACCTTTCGTTAACAAGCCATTAGACGTCCGCAGTATTGTATAGAGTTGTTCACTGGAATTTAAGTACCTTCCAAATAATTTAAAGTCTATTTGATTTAATT
This sequence comes from Niastella sp. OAS944, assembly GCA_024809215.1. GTDB lineage: Bacteria > Bacteroidota > Bacteroidia > Chitinophagales > Chitinophagaceae > Niastella. The sequence continues at coordinate 233,497 of JANUBW010000003.1, forward strand.
CTGCAACAACCCTGTATATATCCGGACTTGACCCTTTAAAATATAACGAAGTTTGAACGTCTGACTATTGCCATAAGTAAGGATGATCGTTTGTTATTAAGACGGTTGAATCCTTAACAATAGATGTAAACGAAATTTCGCTTGCCCTATGACCAACAACTTCAAGTGTCCAATTTTGAGGTTCGACGTCCGATCCATATATGTTAAAATCCAAAAGAGGAACATGACCAGAATAATCTGCTTTTGTAATAGTAGCGTTGATGTCATCCTCATCGTTATTATTGAGTAAGTATTGTATTTCTGCTGGTAACAAGATTATTAATTTTTTTAGGATGGCGCTAATATATGTAAATATAACCTGTGTCCCTATTATTCTCGAATCAACTAAAAAATCGCAAAAAAGGTTACTTTCGCAAAATTTGCAGAGGTTATTTTACATATGTTGAATCGACATGTTTAGTACCGAACTTGAAATTGAAAAAACCAATTTGACAAGGGAAACAAAATTTAGCTGGTCAAAATAAAGCTGGCGCATAATCTAAGCATATCACCAAGATGGATCGGATTATACACATCCTTCGATTATTGTTTACCTGTATAAAGTTGTATCTTTTTGTGAATTTATGTAATAAAACAATGGATGTGATCCAATGCACTGTCTATTTTAAGAATAAATAGAACTTGAGGGTCATAAGAACCTGAAAGGTTCCATACCCTAATTTCCGGTTTCGTTGTGCCATTCAGAACCGATTCTAAGTGTAGTTTTTCTTCGAAATCTCTCGTCGAATTGTAAATATCCCGAGTCATCAAATCGGATGGATTATATTCTTGACGAACGCCCGCGTAAACTGTATTTAGAAGAGCTCTTGGCCATTACGCTTACCCGTTTGGGATTGCCTATCATAATTTCTGGCCAATACCTACCACCGAAATAACACAGAATACCGGCGCCGTACTGAAACAGAATAAGGGTACACCGAATAATCCGGTTTCGTTAACACACTTTACAGGCCGTTCCAATGCACATCGGGACGGCCTTTTTACTTGTCATGATGACACAACAGATAACGGCTACAATTATCAGTTTGGGCAATGCATACAACATAATTAAATGTGTGGCGAGTGGTTGGGGCCTCTAGATACATCGCAGGCTTTTGTTTTGCAGCGGCATAAGATTTTATACAAATCCGCTTTGGTGTATCCGCTTACTTCACGCTGCAACCAAATACCTTTTATATGATACGGCTTTACTTCTCTGTTCACAGATTGCTGTTAGGCATTTCTGTGTTCATCATTCCTTTATTATCCCAATCACAGGATGTTGCATATAGATGGGGACGGGCGCTTACCTCTACCGCCACTGCTTCAGGCTACAGTGTGGCGCTAGATGCCCGCGGTAATATATATACAACCGGTTTTTTTTCAGGCACACTGGATGCTGACCCCACTGGCGCTACCGTGAACCTTACTTCCACCGGTTCAGATGATATCTTCATTACCAAACTAGACACTGCCGGTCTGTATGTATGGTCTATACAACTCGGTGCTGCATACAGTGACCGGGCATTCGATATAACCACGGATGCAGCCGGTAATACGTATGTTACAGGGTATTTCAATGGTACACTGGATTTTGACCCCGGCCCTGGCGTAGCCAGTCTCACTGCGGCTGGCGGATCCACCGTTTTTGTAGCCAAATACAATGCAGCCGGCGACTACGAATGGGCAACTCCTTTATTAACCGGTATGCCAGCCGCACTTACCTTAGATGCTACCGGTAACATATATGCAACCGGATCTTTTACCGGCGCCTCAACCGTTAACACGAGTGCAGGCAGCACCACATTGGCTTCTGCCGGCGCCAATGATGCCTTTGTGCTAAAACTGGATGCTACCGGCGCCTGCCAGTGGGCAAAACAAATGGGCGGTGCAATGGAAGACCTGCCCGGCGCTATAACAGTCGACCACAACGGTAATGTATACAGCACAGGCCGCTTTAACGGCATCGCCGATTATGATCCCGGCGCAGGTACAGCCACCATTAAAGTTGTAGATACAGGCTATAATATCTATGTAAGTAAGTTAAACGCCAATGGCGATTTTGTATATGTGAAAAGCATAGCGGCTTTATACAGTAACGATATTACTGTAGATAACGCTGACAACTTATACTTTACCGGTACTTTTAATCGCGGGGTAAATTTTGATCCGAACCATGGTTGGCCAAACTGGGTTGTTTTATATGCGTCAGGCGCTTCGGATGCATTTGTTGCTAAATTCGATGCGGCAGGTAATTATGTTTGGGTAAAACAAATAGGCGGCAACTCGACTGAATATTCACGCAGTATTGCATTGGACGATAAGGGGAACGTATATACCACAGGTATATTTTATGGTTATATGGAGGCAGACCCGGAACAGGGTATATCTCCTCTTACTTCGGCAGGTGGTTATGATGTATACATCAGCCTGCTGGACCCTAATGGTAATTATATCTGGGGGAAAAGTTTTGGTGGTGTGGGGCTGGATGAAAGCTATGGTCTTGCGGTTGACCCAAACAATAGTATATATACAGTGGGATCTTTTAACGGCATGATGGATATAGACCCCGGCCCGGCTGCTCAGCCTGTTAATGCCGGCAGCGGCCAGGGCGTATTCATCAACAAATTATTGTCGCGTAACAATCAACGGGATGCCGTTTTTGTATGGGGCGACTGGATACCTGCTTTCGGTGGAACAGCTACCGGTACCAGTGTGGCAACAGATTCGGCTAACAATGTATACATGGCAGGCTTCTTTCAGGGAGAGATAGATATTGACCCTTCTTATAACAGATTTGATCAGGATACAGCAACAGGCGGTGAGGATATGTTTATTGTGAAAGTAGATGCAAGCGGTAATAAGGTGTGGAAAGCTCGTTTTGGGGCTGCTTCCAACGACCGGGCCACCAAAATAGCGGTTGATGCAGCAGGTAATACATACGTTACGGGTTATTTTACAGGTACCGTTGATTTTGATCCTGGGCCAGGTACGGCTAACCTGAGCTCGGTAGATGGCGCCAATGCCTTTGTGCTTAAGCTAAGCCCTGCCGGTCAATACCTATGGGCAACGAATTTGCTCACAGGAGAAGGACAGTCGATTGCAATAGATGCTGCCGGCAATTCCTATATAACAGGCGTTTTTGCCGGTACGGTTGATGTGAGTACCCCGTCCGGGCCTGTACCATTAACTTCATCCGGCGCCAACGACGTATTTGTAATAAAGCTGGATGCCAATGGCAATATCGTATGGGTTAAACAAATGGGAGGAACCGGCGATGACAGGGCACAGGCAATAGCGCTTGACGGTAGCGGAAATATATACACCTGCGGACAAAGCGCCAATGGAGGCGATTTTGATCCAGGTACAGGCATAACAATGCTTACTGCCGGTGTGTACATTAGTAAGCTCAATAGCAATGGCGGTCATGTCTGGGCCAAACAAATAAACGCAACCTATGGTAACGACCTGGCAACAGATTCCGGTAGTAATATATACCTCACAGGCATCTTTGATAACACAGTTGATTTTGATCCTGGTGCGGGAACGGCCAATCTTACCGGCACCTCCAGCGCTTATATACTAAAGCTGGATGCATTAGGTAACTATATATGGGTAAAACAATTAAGCAGCGCATTGCCTCAGACGGCAAACGGCATAACTGTAGATGCGGCGGGAAATGTATTTACAACGGGTTCTTACACGGCGGCCATGGATGCTGACCCAGGACCAGGAACTGCACTGCTCACTGACTCCATTACCTACACGGTATACATCAGCAAGCTTGACCGGGATGGCAATTATGTATGGGCAGAAACGATGCACACAAACTATAAATCCAATGTGGTAAGGGGGTACGATGTAGCAGTAGATAAACTCGGAGGTGTGTTAACGATCGGCTATTTTACCGGTTTGCTGGATATGGACCCAGGCCCGAATACATTTAGTGTTTTAGCCGGTTATTATCCTTATCAGCGCTTTGGCCAAAGTGTTTTTGTAAGTAAATTAAGGCAGGTGAATGTGGCAGATGGAAGCGGTGGCGAAGCCGGCCCCTTGCCACTGACCTGGTTAACTGTGGATGGTCATTTAAATAGCCAGCAGCAACCGGTTATTAACTTTACTGTTGCCGAAACCAGCGTAAAAGATTACAGCATTGAAAAAACGGAAGACGGCGTAAGATTTACCAGCATTGGTACGCTTATCAGCAAAGGGGATGGGGAGAATCATTATTCCTTTACAGAGGCCGCTGTTTTACAAAAAGCTGCCTGGTACCGCATATTGCAAACCGATATAGATGGACACTCTTCCTATTCTTCCGTGATTCGATTAATACCAGGAAGCAACAGCCCTTCCATAGTGGCGTATCCGGTTCCGGTAACACAAAGCGTTACCATACAGATCACCGGCGATGCATTGCTGCATACAAAAGCATTGTTGGTAGATGCAGCCGGCCGGCCTCTACAAACTATTATTTTCAATAATTATAACACTTCTATAAATATGAGCCATTTGCCGGGAGGCGTATATATACTGCGACTGGCGAACGGAACAAGTGTGAAGCTGGTGAAGAAATAGAAAATTATAATGAGACGGTTTCTTATGTTTGCAAACATAGGAGACCGCCTTTTTACTTGATGGATACTGCAGCAGTATTTTTAAACAAAATTACTAACCCCCTGCAAAATTTACAGGGGTTACTCTACATGGGCTGACAAACTATTCCATATTTTTAATATCGAAAATCGTGAAGTATGGATTTAAGTGTGTTGCACGCCGTGAAATCACCGGACCGTGAATACACGATGAAGGATAAATTGAATGGCATAACCAGGCCCGCTCGGGTGCCGGTTTCGAATGGTCAGGGTGGTATAACCAAAACATATCCCAACGTTTATCTTCAAGTAGTCCCGACAGGACTGCTTTTTTATTTTAAACCCGCATATTATCAACTGGTTACACTAAGCGCTATTTGCTGCTCCCTCGGCGCCCCCGCGAAAATTGGGTGGTGGTGGGAGTTCTTGATGGGATCGAAGGTAGAGAAAAGATGGGAGAAAAATTAGATGTAAACAACAGTAAAGAAAGAGTAAGTTGCGTATCATTATTCTTCTGAATGAACTCGGTCAAATATTAAAAGCAACTGTTCTATGAATAGGCAAAAGTATGGACTGGCAGCCTTACTCTTTTTTCTGGCAGGAACAAGCCTGTTGGCATATGGAATTGAGACCTTAGGGATTTTGTCAAAAAATAAAATAGTAGTAACAACACTTGCCACTACAGGCCCCAATTATGAAGTAGTATTTGGCCAACTTAAATTAAAAGGGCAGCTCCCCGACACATCCTTGGATTTTGATGTAAGCGGAGTAATGATAGCGGATAACGGGTCAAATACAATGGAGGACTACCTGCACCAGCATTATCGCGCATTTGGAGATTATTTTGTTATTACAGAAAAAACTGTTGGTATTAAACAAAGTGACAATCCGGATTTTCATCCTTTAATTGAAATCATAGACTGGCGGCATATAGATAAATTTCTATTTTGGTTAACAGTCTTCTTTAATCTGCTGCTTTTTATATTAGCCCGGGTATGTTACAAAAAGTATGTTTTAAGAAAAAAAGGCGGGCAACTAAATGCTCCTTGAGTTACTCGAAGGTAGATTCGTAAATGAAGTCAAAACTTGTTAATCATTTAATAGGCTCACCAGTGGCATTATCTAAAACAAAATCTTGCCACCCCCCAGGCGGATCACATTCGCCATTTCCATATATTCTATTTTCATTAAATCTTTCTATCAAAATACCATCTACACCCAGACTGGAGTTTTTCCAAATTAAATTACCCCTTTCGTCAATACAATAAATGCTTCCCGACCCAGTAACATAGAACAAATTTTCATTGAAGTAAAGATGTCCAAAATAACCGTCCACCTGTAATACTAATACACTTGCATTTTCTAAAAGGTCATAAAGATAAAAGTGACCTTGATGTCCAATAGCCAATAGATTATTACGTATTATAACATCTTTAAACGGACTACAATAAGACCCGAAGCGAATTTGAAAAGCCTTATTTATTATATCATTATTTTTCAAAACGAGATACTCAACATTACCCCATTTTACCGATTGCTTGCCTGAAACAAGCAATATTTGATTTCTCAGTTCTTCAGGAACGCTGTTTGTAAATTCAATATTCATTTCTATTAAAATGATGATGTGTTTTGAGCTTCTACTAAAGGTCAGATGGCCATCTATGGGAAATTATGCAATTAAATTAGGAACTTTTACAGTTTCTTGTAGTAAAGTAAATGCTGCACCAAGTTAAGGATTGCGGAGATTATCAACTTAATCTCCGCATAGTTTGCGGCGCTTCTTATCAATTTACCGGGAAATATGAGTTAAAATAGCGTCATATCTTAAAGGATCACTCTTCAATCTGTTAACTAAATCCAAACTATCTCTTGCGCCTCAATTTTGCTTGCCGCCCAAACCCGGGTATCATAATCTACAATGCGTGGCCTAACTTTTGCTTTGATTTTATCTAATTTATTGCGTAATCAACCGTACATATCACTGGTTATCAATCGTGTATTTGTCACTTAGTATTATTTCGAAGAAAAAAGAAATCAGAAAACATAATCCTTATATTTACGTTATTATTAGGTACCTAATTCTGAAGAATGAACTGTTTAACACATAACCTTGGATTATCAGAGACGTTTGAAAACGTGAGGAAGCTCTCTTTTGAGGAAAAGAAAGAGGCCGTGTTAGATGAAGTAAAAATCAACGCTTTTTTAGATAAAATACTGGAATTTAAAAGTTTATTTGTAACCAAAGCAAATAATATTAACACCTTAGTCGAAAAAATAGAAGAAATAACTTGGTTTAATGATAAGGATGTTGATAATGATACTTTGATGAAGATCAATGATTTGATTTCAGCAATTAGAGATTTACATTCTTCACTTCTGAGACAATATGTGTCATTAAATATTATTCGTTCCAAAGGCATTGCAAATATAGAAATCAAAAACTTTAAAGCTGCAATAGACGATTTAAAGGAGGTTGCACAGGACCTTGAATCCAGATTTTTTTTCTTGCCAAATATTCCCGATTTTGAGGAAATTACCAAAGAACTTTCCTTAGTTTAATGACTATTTATTGCTTAGATGATTTTAAGGCCGAATATGAAAAATTAAAGAAAAAGGATTCTTACTCATCCCTCGAAAAGGATATTATTGATCATTTCTTCGACAAAGACGTAACTGCATTAAAGGCTGGTACAAGATTAAATAATAGTGATGACTCTCCCTATATTAAGAAACGATTAAGCGGAAGTGGAGGCTTTAGGGTATACTACTTGCTCATCGTAAAAAACGAAAACCTATACTTAATGTTTGTTCATCCGAAGAGCGGTTCTTTGGGTTATGACAATATTACTGATGAGTCAAAAGCTGCATTATACAAAAAGGTGTTAGCGTGTATAAAAACAAACGATCTATATGTAGTTACGGCTGTAGGAGAAAAACTAGTATTTACAAAAAAAGAAGTACTATCAAAAAAATAAACCACTCGATTGACTCTATAAAATGAACAACTGTAGCGTAACATATTACGCAATACCTCATAGAGTTCTTTACTAACTGTCCGGGCCAACTCCAAAACTTTAGATAAAAAAACTTAAAGTCAGTACTTTTCATACGCTGACAAATTTTTCCATATTTTTAAGACAGAAAATCGTGAAGTATGGATTTAAGTGTGTTGCATGCCGTGAAATCACCTGACCGTGATTACACGATGAAAGATAAATTGAATGGCATAACCAGCCTGCTTGGGTGCCGATTTCTCGAATGGTCAGGATGGTATAACCAAAACATCTCCCAGCGTTTATTAGGCCACTACAGGCTCTACAAACTCTTCAAAGCGAAAAACCAGATTGATACTCAGCTTTCTTCTCCAATCGCGTACATCGCACACTACCGAGTCCTACACATAATTAAATATGCCCTTTCCTACATAACGGCTGTTTTGTATTATATCTGCACCCTGGGTGACCGGTACCATCCATTGCTGATTGAACAGGTAAATAAACAACTAATCTATCAACAGTTTTCAATCCTGCAGGAATTTCTAACCAATGCAGACACTGACTTTGAAAAAGCACTGTTCCATGCAATGAATCAGATTAACAGCTATGGTAATAATATAAAACCGGAAATAACCTTCATTCAAAACCGTCTCGAACAAAAAGTATACAACAATACTTGTCATTACTTTACCGAATATAACGGAACTGCTCTACCCGGAACAAATGATATAAAGGGTAAGCAAGCTGGAGTGCTTTCAAAGAAGCAAATTTTGATTCTTCTGGATCTCCTTGCCGATAAGAAATGTATTGAAAGAATAGATTATGAAAATTCCAACAAATTTAAAGTCGAGGCTGAACTACTTCATGGATTGAATGGCAAAAGTAAAAGTACGTGGGAGGAAGAGCTTAATAACTATAAGAATAAAGGCATATATTCTTATAAGGGCGAAGGCGAATTCAACCAGTTAATTAAGGACATAACAGGCTTATCAAACATAATACAAAAATCAGCGCTTCGGCCCCTGGCAATTGCAGCAGATAAAAAAATAATAGAGTTGGAAAATAATCGAAAGCACAAACAATAGATAATCTTGATGCTCATTTCTTTTTTACAGGTTCTTCTGGATAAAAGTCTTTAGGTGAACAATCCATTTCTATAGCAAGAATATTTAATTGATCGTGTGTATACATAGAAGGCTCCGTTAGGCTTTCAATTTGCCCTATGTAGCCAGGAGTAACATTCAGGCATGTAGCAATATTCTCCTGCGTTAATTTATTATCACGTCTTTTCTGCCGAACTAAATCAACTATCGCCAGTTCAAAACTGCTTTTTCCTTTCTTGGTAGTAGAATTTGCCACAACTTTTATTATTCTTATTTGCAATTATGCAAAAAAGCCCTATCTTCATTCTTAGTTATAGCTAAGGAATATTATTCTATACCATATTATGTTTTTGCGGTTCTTCCTAACAGGAAGTATTGCGCTTGAGAGTCTCGTCGCACGAACCTGACAAATTCTAACAACGCGAGATTAAGTAAAGCGCCCAACCCTTATATTGCACTATTGGGTTGGGCCTGCTTAAACTTTGCGTTGTCACCGAAAGGTGGGGTCTTGTCAGGACCTGTGCGACAAAGGACGGCAGGTTCCAACCCTTTAGTATTTTGGCCCGTTATAATCCGCCCCAGGAACCTTCCTTTCTTTTTAGGCTCATAACCATATTCATTAACCTTAAATTCTTTCTCATGAATGAGCCATTAACCAATGCCCGCCCTGGGATAGTCTTTTGCGGTAAAACCCACAACAATCACCCCCAATGGTACAACGAACCGTTACGGCTGACCAAAGAACAGAAGCGTGACCCTTTATCGGTAATGGAGGAGTTCTTTCAATGCTATCACTTGAATGAAACTCGGCAAACTTTATGGGAGTGGCTAACTGAAGTTGTCTCAAGTTCACATACTATTTCAAATGGAATTCACGACCGTAGCGATCATATGTTCTTTTATGAAAAGATAGAAGAACTTATTGAAGCAGCATTTATCATAAAGAAACGTGCTAATAAACAACGGCGTAAAAAAGAAAGAAGAGAATTAAAAGAAGAAAACAAGCGTAAAAATAGGTTTAGTGAATTATCATCCAGTTCAACCGTATGTTAATCCTAAAGCCTTATAAATGGAAAATCAAACTAAGCCCCCAAAAGATGCTGAAAGAATTAGTGCCGAGGAGAAGCTAATTGAAGTAATTGACGAATTTTTGGAATTGTCTGACCAGACAATCAACGAAGAGGATATTGCCAACTCGGTTTACCTTTTTTTATCACCACTCGGCGTTCATGTTACTACAGGGGTTTATTCGGATGCGGCAGCGTCTGCCTTATATTTTTTTGCCACTGATGAAAAGGTAGGTAATGATATAAAAAGGCTTTTTGGAGACAATTTCTACTATTTGTGCGAATTGCTTCAGAAGGTAATTGAGTTTTGTAACAATATCCGTTTCTCGGAGGCAAACCTGGCTCGTCTGGATAAATCAAAATGGGAAGTTGGTTTTACTGATCATTTGTCTATAGGGGATATATTGGAAGAAACGAATAGGTATAAATACATGACAAAACATATTCAAGAGAAAATTTTACGGATCCAAAATCACAAGTAGTGCCTTAATGCCTGGTCATAAAATCGACCACGTGACCCGTTTTAGGGCTACTCAATTTAATCTTTAAGCAATTAAAACCTTTCCGATTATGAAACTTACACAAAAAGCCCTCAAGGCAATAAATAACCCTGCCACACGGCGCCGGTTGATGGATGTGTTGGGCTGTACTGAATTTACCATCGCCCGGTATATTCAAAAGAACAGCGATAACCTTACCAAAGCGGCGGCCATGCAGGTGACCAGAGAAGTATCGGGCCTTACCGATGAGGAGATATTAGAAATAGACATGATCGAAAAGCCGGTTAACACTTAAGTCAGGAGGGGGTATGTCTATACATCTTGGAGAGATTGTTCAAAAAACAGTAGAAGCAAAACGGCTTACCTATAAGGAGTTTGGCGCCCTTATTCATAGGAATGAAAAGACCATTCCAGACATATATGACCGTGCAGCTATGTCAACCGACCTGCTTGTAACTATTTCAAAGGCGCTTAACACAGATTTTTTTGCGGTGTTTTATACTGAAGAACCTTTGAAAAGCCTGCGGCATGATGAGGTCGCTGATCTGAACAACCAGATCCAAACGTTCACAGAACAGGTTCAGAGGATCACGGAAGAAAACAACCGACTTCAAAAAGAGCTATCACTAACACAGGAGTTGGTAAAATACCTGAAAGAAACTATTGCTTTTGCCAAAGAACAAATTGAACTATATAAGACGAAGTTAGCGGGAGTAAGTACCGTTTAAAAATTGCTAATCAGAGCCATTACCATAAAGCCCGGGTGTGTCTACACCGGGGCTTTCGGTAATGATAAGGTGCTGAATTTACTTTTTCAGCGAAATAAAATTAGACCATAGATTATAAGCTAAAAAAAGAAAGGTCAATACAACTAGCAACACCACCGTCCATTTGGGGCCATTCATTTGAAAATACAGTTGCCAGACATTTGTGCGCATTTTATTCAATGCTCTTTCTATCATGTGGTTCATGTTTAAAAGAGCACCATCCAGCTTGCTTTCAATCGCCCTGGTGTCGGTATTAACCGTCACATTTTGCTTTTTTAGTTTCTCCGAAAAGCTGGTAACCTCATGGCGTAACAAATTCAAACTTTCAGTAACGCTGCTTATTTCCTGGCTGATCTTTGTTAATTCTTGTGCCTGTTCCCGCACAGCCAATTCAATTGTTTCCATTTTATCTTCATTCATAGATTAAGTTTTAAATTTTTAATGATCACAGATTCAACCGATGCTTGCGCTTTTTCTTCTTTTTCTCTTTTGTCAGCATCGGATTCAGTTCCTCGGTATTCTCAGGTTTTGTAAGTATTTCCAGAATGTTAGATCCATGCTGACCAGCGGCAGGTAAGGCCATCTCTTTTTCCGTTGTATGCTCGACCGACTTCCCTGACCGCCTGGAACCAGTCGTGTGCTTTGCTGTATCAACGGTCGGCTGCGCTTGCTTTTGCGTCTCTTGCTGGCCTAATATTTTTTCTATCCTCATCAGCGAATACCCAACTTCACTTCCCTTGATCTTTACCTTTTTATCATCGATAAAAGCAATACCCCTACCTTTCAAAACCTGGTAACCCAGGGCGTTCATTTTCTGCTCAAACTGTTCAATTGTCTTTACCTGTTTTAGAACCTGTTGTATGTTCCCTTTTAATTGATCCATGCGGGCATTTTGCCGTGGAATCATTCGCTGCTCTTTTGATAAAAAAGCACGCGGGTTAAGCACCTGTTTTAACCCATGCTTTATTTCCAGTTCACGGCACAGTTTAGCCATTCGCAAATAGCTGTTGCTATTGCTGACTACCTTACCATCATAACCTACCCGGTTGGCAACAATATGAATGTGCTGGGCGCGGGTATCTTTATGCAGTATTACGGCATATTGGTTCTGATCTACTTTAAATGCCTCCGTACATGCCTGAGCTAATTCTATCAATTGATTCTTTGAAAGGTTTTCACCATGCGCAAGGCTCAGGGTTAAATGCAGTACCGGCTTTTCCACACGGCGGCTTAATTTACTCACTTCACTGAACTGACTGGTCAGCTCATTTACGTTGCCACAACAGTAGTTACGATAGATCACTTCAGCCCGGTCTTTGTGTTGAACATTGTCTTTTTTCGACAGCTGTAATTTCTGCGCTTCGGATAAATTTATTTTATCTTCCATGCAGTATTTTAAGCAGTGATAAAAGGAGCTTCCGGTAACAACTTTTCCGATCATTGCAGGTAGTTTTTAATGGTCAGGGAAAGCTGTTTTAAATCGTTCGATTGCACTAATAAATCGGCCCGTTCGAAAGCATTTAACGGCTCTATTCCATTTCGCTTTTTGGCAATCTGATTGAGGTTTGCAGCCAGGTGATTTAGCGTTCCAGTAAACTTTAAAATTTCTTTCGGCAGCGCTTTTTCCTTACTGTCAATTTTACCGGTCAGGCCCATCGTAAGAAGGTATTCCGATACGGAAAAATTCACCGACCTGGCTTTGGCCTGTATGGCCTTTCGCTGGATAAACGAACACCTAACGCTTACGCGGCATTCTTTTTTAAGTCCTTTTTTAGGGCGCCCACCCTTGTTTTTGATAGTTTGATTCATCATCTTCATAATCTTCCTCCTCTCTGTTTTTAAAATGATTTAGGTTCTAATGTTCCAGAATCCGCCGCGGCGGATGAGGGAAAAAGGTTTTGGTCCGACAAAACCATAGCTTGCTACTAAAAACTCAAAGTAGTCTGCCTGATGGCAGGGTTTGCCTTTCATTGTACTTGTTATGAAAATACCTTAAAAGCCTATGGCTTTTATTTAAACCTTCAGATTAACATACCCTAGGCCTTAATATTTCCTGGCTTGCATAGTATGCTCTAAACCGGTTGAATCCGTTTTAAAACATAGGGATGTCTGTTAGTTATCCTCTTTTTAACAACATGCGTTTTAAAAAGCACTAGGTTTTGTGCCAGAAAATTTGTCAGTTGTTGCTCCCTATTTCCGGTTCCTCATGGGTCACCAAAGAAGCATTCAAATACGGCAACATACATGTGTACTTTATCAACAATAATGGCATGCTTTAGCCACTGCTACACCCGGCATTTCCCTCGGCAACTCATGCCTTCCATCTTATTTTTTTGAGGTTGTTAAAGTCTGCTTATTGTAATACAAAAAGATGCTGGCATAGTGGCCAAACGACATCACAATTTGCAACCGAATACACTGCGTATTTTGGGGACTAAAACAGGGTGGTTGAACCAATTAAGCTGCTACCAACTATCAACATTTTGCCGGTTCATTTTTTTTCTTTTGGCCAGCCCTCAACGTGTCACTCACGGCGGGTTGAGAACCTGTTTTGAGGTCGGTTTTTGCTGGCCAAAAGAAAGAGAGATTTGGCGCTATTTGGCCAGCTATTCCGATACAGAAATCTTGAACCGGACAGCTGTAAAATCGGGCGTACAATATAACCAGATCACCGACTATTTCAGCACCATGATCTAACCCTGGCACCGTCGTTGATCTTCATTAAAAAAGAAGGGGCGTTTACATCACCGAATTGATGCAGACTATAGCCAATCGGTTATGAATCTTTTTACTGATGGCGACATGCACTGGACAGCCAAACACCAACTTTATTCACCCTCATCTGCGCAGTCCATAGCACAACCAACCCATGCGTAAAGTATACGCAGCCGATGACGTTTACTGGTTATCGGCGACAGACCCTTTTTGGTGTAATGCCTGAACCTGCTCCCGAATAAAATACCGTCTGGATTTGATCTTGATGGAAGGCAATAAGCCGGACTTACGCCAATCGTTTATCGTCTGGCGGCTGACGTTAAAAATCTTCTGAACATCTTTGGTGGAAAGGAACGGAGATTCACCAGCCAGGCAGGCTGGTGGCGGCGGTGCCTGGACACCCATTTCCCGGATCTTCCGGTCAATCAATCCCTCGAATAATTTGATTAACTCCTGTGGTTTCTGAATCAACAGAAACGGTGCATTGTTATTTACCTCACTCATACGTCACTTTTTACAGACTCACAAATAGGTTTACCCGTACAAAGTAAGGCGTTGTGGAGACGTGAAAAGAGGTGGGACGTCCTGGAAAGATAAGTGGTTGAACTTGAATAAAGTTTGTGTAACTTTTCTGCAATGCTAAAATAAACAGCTACGCAAGACGAGATTAGCTTTACAAACACAGCCTTGGCGGGATTCACTTGAAGTTTTAACGTGAAAAATTCTGGTTAAATTTGGTTTATGAACAATACGCAGCCATCATTATCCATTGAAAGTCGGCAAGTGTTGGCGAATTTATACAAACGAAAGAATGCCAAAGGAGTGATCTATGGTAGTATTTCTATGGATCTCGGTCTGGGCGCAGCATCCCGTGCAGAAGATCTATGTGTACCTCTTTTCAGCTATAAGTTAGCAGAACTAATCGATAATCGTGTTAGCATTACACAGCTTGGGTGCGATTGGATGGTTAGATTTTTACAAGCACAGGAAAATCTTATCCTTGAATCATTATTTTCGGACTATACTTTTACCATTCTTCGGTTCTTATTTAACCAAGAGGCACCTATTAAATTGGACGAATTTCCTTCATTGTTGGAGTCGCATGCTCCTAAAATCACCGACGGTTACGACTCTTTGAATCTCCATCAAATGTTGCAATTTGAACTTAAAGCATATGTTGAACACAAAAAAAATAAGTATCAACTCAATAATTCCGGTCGTAGGTATGTTGAAATAAGAGCAAAAAAGATGAATATTAATCTTAATCCCAAAAACTCAACAATTATCAATTCAATAAATAGCGAAATGGATTTAAAACAAGAAAAACATGACAGGGACCAGTTTCTAAGAAATATATATGCAATTGCAAGGAGAGAAATGCTATCCTCACCGACGGGTGTTTTGTTTGGGCTATCAAAAAGAGAAAAAAGTAATAGCAAAGTTGAAGAAGAGCATTACAATAAAAATGACAGAGGTGGATACATTGTTGGTGAAAATTTGGGATTATCAGAAGAGCAAGTAGATAACTTTGTATCTTCTTTAAGTTATATTGGACATCTAGAAACTTTTATTGGGAACCACTTTCATATTACTCAAAGAGGAATTATGTATTTAGAAAGTTTAGAGAACGATGTCACTACGGCTCCTTCTCATGTTCAACACAACTCGATTACCCTAGAAAACGTCTATTCTCCTGTTCAGTTACTGCAAGCATCCACTCACTCAAGTCAACATCAGGTAGCGCAACAAAGCCCAGAAGTTATTATAGACTTTTTAGAAAAATTAGAAAAGGTCATTATCCAATTGGAATCTTCATTCCAATCCGAATTTCAAATGGAAATTGATTACGCACGAAAGCAACTCAAACGTTCCAATCCTGTAATACAACAATTAAAAAACATTGGTAACTTAATGAAAGATGTAGGAGTTAATGTGTTTGCAAATTTGATTGCTTCTCCAATTTACGAGACTATTAAGCCGCTATTGTTTCCTTAGCACGACACTGAATAAGCGTACTGATCTATTTATAATGGGCGCCCAATTATGGGATAATGATAAGCCTTTGTAAACAAATAAATTTGTCAAAAATATACACCATATATTATAATTTATACTTCGAATAATTTGAAAAATTAACTGCAATTCTTAATATGTATTCTATAATGAGATATTGGCAAACTCTCCTAACTGAACAAAAAAAGAAAGGCAAAAAGGGCTTTACAATACCCTACATTATTGGTAGTCAAAAATATCTACCCGTTTGTTACCCTAGACAAGACGTTGAAAATTTAGTTATAGACATGGTAACTAACTCTCTCTTTCCCGTGTTTCTGAAATACTGCATGGATGCTGGTGATTTAATCTTAGAAATAATGTCAGCTACAGCAATAGGGATAAATCCAGATTATAATAGTCAGCAACAGACGAATTTCTATATTTCAAAATTCAATAACGATTTCGGTAACTCAATCGAAGCTGTAGCAAAAAATCTTTGTAAAAAATACCAGCCTTACGTAAGTTCACATGAATATTCAATCAATGGAGGTAAGAGGGGAGATTTTACATCAAAGGAAAAAGAGGATATAAAAAACTGGTTTTCAATTTATATGCAATAAGATGGCTAACATCTGTATTGCCAATAAACTCAACTGGATTATTAATGATTTGCCATACACATCCATAAATATCGATTAATCCATACTGATACTCTAAAAATAATAAAATATTATGAACGAAAGCACATGAAAAACCCAATCTACTCTAATGTCAAAGGAGAGCTTTGTGAGTCATTCGTCAAAGACTTTCTGGCCGACACTTTAGGTAGTCTTTTCAAAATATATCGTGAAGGGAACATTATTAAATCAAAAAAGGAAATATCCAGGCAGCTTGACATAATCCGCCTTACCGAAGAAAAGCTTATAAAGGCCGTATATTGAAAACGCCTGTGCACCAATCTCCTATCAAATTGGTATTTAGTGTCTTTAAAGGTTTTTGAGCGGTTAATCTCTTGTTTTAACAGCATCTCACTTCTTCTAGCTCACCTTAACCAAACTGATTCCTTTTTGTTTTGTCTAAAGTCAGAGTATAGAATTTTATCATAATTAATTAAAACTAATCTAAATAATATTTTGAATAGATTACTGCTAATTGTGCATGATATTCTTTTTTCAGGGATTCTTTAATCGCCGACCCAATTGCAGGAAATTCTCTAAGGTGACTATGAACCGACTCCTGCATACCACTTACCAGCCATTTTGCGCTGAATTTTGACATTTCGTAGGAGTCAGGTCTGAAGAAAAACTTCCAAAACTCAGGATATTCATCCCATCTGTTAAAGGGTATTTCTTCAACGTTTAACCTTAGCTCATAAATTAAACTAATGAAATTATAGAAAGTAATGTCATCGAAATCAGAATTACCATCCCACTGATTTGCTCTAAATATTTGCGACTCTAACTCTCTTACATAATCGTCATAATATGAAGATGGAGAAATTATACCTTCGAAACAAGCTTCAACATAAATTAATTCAGTGAATTTTGTTTTTAACAGAAGGTGCACTTGCGATTTGATCAAATCTTTATTCTCTTGACTACAAGCTTTCCAAAGATATATATATCCATTGTCGTTATCATGTCTTTTATTATATGAATTTATAGCTAATATTCTTTTAATTAGATCGGTATCTTCTAAAAACTTGTTTGGAAACTGTTCTTTAAGTCCAAATCCGATTACTTGGTAAAAAGTACCATTTGCATACTTAGCATCAGTGTCCACAACGACCCTAAGCAACTTTGTATAATCTTCATGTGAGAAAAACTCTTTAATATTAATCAAGAAACTATTTAAATATTTGCTACTGACAGGACCTAAAAAGTCCTGCGCCTCCAAAAAGTTTAAAAAATTCCTCACCAAAATATGACCATATTCTTGAGGTATTTTAATCCCTGCAAACACTATAAGGGAATTGTGAGTTATTCTCCTGATTCTATTTAAGAAAAAATAATTTTTATTTTGTATTGAAAGGTTAAGATCTAAAGAAACAGTCTTTCCCAGGAAGTTATTTTCGGTATAAACTGATTCGAAAAGATTGTTTAAGAATTGGAATGCATCGGAGACATCTTCTTCTTTAATTTTTAGCTCTTTAATATTATACTTATTTATCGTTTTTAGCACACTATCGTCATTCCCATAAAAAATTATATGTTTTAAAATCCAAAAATTAAATCTTTCTAGTTTTTCTCTATAACTATCATCAATGGAATAACAAATCAAAAATGCCATGATTCCTTTTTGCATCACTCTAATAAAATCAAAGAACTCATCAATTATTATATAGTTATAGGTATAAAAGTAGAACAATTTGTTTATCTCTTCTGCTATTAGGTAAGGATAACTTGACCCAACAACTTGTCCTGTTTTATTTTTATACTGCTCATAAATTTCAATTACTTTACCGTAGTAATTATTTATATTAACCTCCACCTCATTTAAAATCTGATCATCTCGGATTTTCTTTAATAATTTATACTGATCATCATCAAGATTCGGAATTTGGAAAAGCAATTTATCTAAATCAAGGTCATCAATTTTCTGAAGAATCATTTTCTTGTTTTCATCGCTTATTTGTTCATCATTCCAGTTAATTAAATTTCTAAGGTATTTTATATTCCTCTTAGAGATATAATAAGAATTGTACTTACCAAGTTGCCAGGCTTTATTTGCTATTTCTTCAAATTGGTTGTATGAGGCTCGAAAATTTCCAGCTTTATAATTTGAATAAGCGACTAATAGGTCATTTAGCAAATCTGAGGTTTCTGTAATTGATTGTTCCTTAAGTTTTTTTAAAAATTCCTTTACTTTTACTTCGTTTAATAGGCAGTTTAAACATTCACAAGTTCTGCTAGGGGCTCGTAGGTCTATCTTTTCATCAAATTTCTTAGGATATTCAAAACGATCAATTACTTCCTTATTTTTTCCAAAATGAAATATACTTGAGTAATTCATTTTGTCTATAATAGCTGCCAATAATTTTTCTAATTCTTGTTTCCTATAAAAGGGTATTGAATAATTACTAAAATAAATTTCTTTGAGAGTAAAATCTTTACTGTCAATTTCTTCGAAGAAAAGCTTGATGAGCTTTTTATTATTACTTCCTATTGTAAAATCAAAATAATTATTGATATATCCCTTCCTGTTATTGAAGGGAAATAAGTTGCTTAAAAAGTTTGCGGGAAGAACTCGTAAATCATTGAATCGATATAATGATTTGTACATCTGGCTTATTGGATCCTCTTGTAGAATTGTCTCAGGGAATTCCAGATATTTAGAAATGAACCGAATTAGATACAAAAGTTTTGCACCATGATCTGAAAGAGCAGTATTCCTTTTAAAAAATTCATGATTAAGTGCATTATTTCCTGTAAACAAATATTGCTCTATCCAGTTTGATTTATCAGGTAACATTGCGTCATAATAATTTACAACATTGATTCCCTTATTTTTAAGGTATTGCCTTTTAGCCCCATTAAAATTTTGCTCTGTCGACAACATAAATGCATACTGAAAATCGGCTCCCAAGACATTTCTTACATTTTGAACAATCATCTTTAGGTTTGTATCGGAGAAACTATATCCGATAAACAACACTACTTTGTTTGCAAATACCCCTTTAATAAAACTTTCTATTAGCGGATGCTTATCTGCATATTCTAAATAGTCGTCTTCCTTAAAAACAATATTGCCTTCTTCTAAATCGCCATGCATCTTTATTAAAAGCTTAGTATTATTTCCATATGGAAATTCTATGTCTTTTTTTATTATTGAGAAGGGGTAGGCTTTTGCTTTAATTACTTGCTCTAAAAGATCGTCAAAATTTGTGGTTATTATATATTCAGGATTTAATTCAAAGATGGCCTCGTGAATTTCATTATATCTGAGTTGTTTATTTTTTAATATTTTCCTTACCTTATCAATAAGCTCTTTTTGATGCCTCTCATTATAATACATTTGGGCTATCCTTAGATAATCAGTTTCATTTTTGGGTATATCAATTTCTCTTGATAATTCATTTATTAATTGGCCCCACAATGGAGCTCCTGAATCAACAGAAATTCCTGCCCCTGCAAAAACTACAAGCTTTCTTTCTGCTATTGCTTTTTTGATAATCCTAATGTCAGTTACAAATTGTTCGTTCATATTTTATTTACTCCAAGGTATTAGGGTTAAAAATGAGGGCAAATTGGTATAGGGTGTACGATTTTATCATGAAAAGACGGTGCGCCTTATTCTTCGAATCGCCGTATCGATCAGCACTAATTTATATATGGAAAAAGACCTGCATATCAATGCAGGTCTTTCTATAACTTTTACTTCTTCTTCAAAAACTCTTTAGGAAAACCAACCCGGTCAACCATTTTTTTAGCCATTTCGTTCTTCCTAATAATAAAGGGATCATTGCTAAGATCCTTTACTTCATCGCTTATAATACCGGGCTTATATACTGGCTTAATTGTTTTCTTGTTTTTTGGCATACTCATATATTTAAGGCATTTAAAGTTACAAAATATTAATTAGTGTAAAATACGTCTGGCATAAAAGCCCTGGTAGTTTTCTTTTGCGCGAAATAATTCCATGGTACCATTTGATTTCACACCATAAATCTGAAACAGCAATTTTATTTCACCCCAGAGCCGGTTAAGGTTCATTTGATAAAGCCGGGTCCGGGAGGGTGTACTTCCAGTAGCAAATATTAAAGCATCTGGAAAATGATTAGTAAAATCGATGACAATAGCTGCTACTGTAGCAAGAACCTTTTGCCTGTCTCCATTATTACTAACGGAATCGTCATTCAGTTTGTTTAGCTCATCTATGTAATCGCCAAATGCCAGATTATAGAATGATATACCTTTCCAATTGACTAAACTAAATGCCACCATCTTTTTTATCTGACCGCGCGGGCCATCGCTATAAAACTCATATTCATGATAGTCGGTGCTATTTTAAATTGATAATGATCAAGATTCATACGGGCAATGATTAAGTGAAGGAATAGTGTAGCAGAGAGAATTAATAGCATACGGCCATAAACAAGCCCCCTCCATTCCTGAAAGGGAGCCTGTATAAAAACCAAAAAATCTATCCCTTACTTTCCTTCACTTGATTCATCCCCGCCAGCTTCTCCTTCAGCACCTTCATATTCTGACTTACCTTTTTCTGACTCACCTTAGCATATATCTGTGTTGTACGTATGCTGCGATGGCCTAACAATTGGCTAACCGTTTCTATTGGCACATCCTGCTCCAGCAGAATAGTGGTAGCGAATGTGTGACGTGCCATGTGGGTGGTGAGGCACTTTTTAATTCCACATACATCGGCTATTTCTTTCAGGTAGCCATTGTAACACTGGTTGGTGTTTACTGGCAGTAGGCGGTTCTTGCTGCGGCACCATAGATGGTTTCGGTACTTTTCAACCATTTCTAAAGCGATAGGTAGGAGTGGCACCCGTTCGGGCGTGCCTGTTTTGCGGCGGTCGGTGGCAATCCATTTTTCACCGTCGATGCCGGTTACTATGTTATCGGGTGTAAGGTTGTACACATCCTGGTAGGCGAAGCCGGTGTAACAACTGAAAAGAAATACATCCCGCACTTCGGTTAACCGTTCTGATGCAAACTCCTTATGGTACAGGGCCATTATTTCTTCCATCGTCAGGCGTTCGCGGCTGGGTTCTTCGTAGGTGCATTTAAACCGGCCTAACGGGTTGGCTTCTAACCAGCCCTGGTCAACCGCAAACTTTAATACCCGCTTCAGTATGCGGATGTACTTCATGGCGGTATTGTTACAACCCTTTTCATGGGTCACTAACCAATGCTCAAAGTCGCCGGCGAATGCTGGCTTTATTTCTTTCAGCTGCATGTCGGCTAGTTTGTACTGGTGCTTGGTAAACACCTTTAACTTTTCCCGGGTGGTGTGTACACATTTCAGACTGTGTTTCGATTTCTGCCCGCTGGTTACCTTTTCGGCAAACCGGTCGTAATAAATATCTATCGCCTCCTGTAGCGATTTCCGGTTCTCATCAACGCCCTGGTACAGGTTCTTTAAAATTTCTGCAGTAATGGGCTTACCCAGCGCTTCCAGTTGCAGGTACTTTTTGTGCAGATCTCCTTTAATTAATGCCAGGCGGCGGTTAATTGTCTGCGCTTCTTCCGTTTTGCCTTTTACAAACTGCCCTTCGGCATCCCAGGCAATTGGGGCCACATATTCATTGGTAGATAATTCAACCCTTTTCTGGTTGATCGTAAAACGTACATAAACGGGCAGCTTCCCATTTTTGCCCCGGGTTTTGAACAGCCGGAACCGGATGAATAGGTTTAAATTTCCCTTACTCATACAATCACATTTTTTGTTAACCGAATATTGTTTCCTTCGCTCAAGTCCTCTCCATCACTTCGTCAATTCGGTGGAACCCAGTCACAGCAAGGGTTTCAGAACTTGGAGGGAGCAAAAATAAAAATTTAAGGCTCGCTCCCTCGATGCTCCCTTTTAGCGGTTGTATAAGCGGGTAATTATTTGTCAGGTTGTATCAACCAAAAACAAAAAACCCGCAAAGAATCAACATTCTATGCGGGTTTTTAAATTCTGACATTTCTGTCTTTACAATCTCTAGTAGTCCCGACAGGAATCGAACCTGTATCAAAAGTTTAGGAAACTTCTATTCTATCCATTGAACTACGGGACCAGTTTTAAACCTTTCGCTCTTTCTCAAACGCCGAGCGGGCGTGAGGCAAGAACTACGGGACCATTCAAACGCCAACTTAATCACCTGGCGCCTGGTGGAGCGCAAAAATAAGAAGAAAACCATTAACCCACGGAAACCAACCACTAAATCCCCTGAAAATCCTTTCATTATATCTGCCGGCAAAAAACTTTTTCTTTTTTCGTATCCTGCTGACATACTGTTGTCATTACCCCCCGATACTTTTGTGGTGTAATCAATACCAATACTTAAAAAATAATACTCATGTCTACCAAAGAATTAACACCCAGCGCTACAGTCTCTGTTTTTACACCTGAGCAACTGCTCACACACTGGCAAGGCCATCGCAGACTTACCCGCAGAATGATTGAAGCTTTTCCTGAAGATAAGCTGTTTACCTATTCCATCGGCGGCATGCGTCCCTTCGCTGTGCTGGTGTACGAATTCCTCGGCATGGGCGTACCCAGTCTGAAAGGTACTGCCACCGGCCAATGGCAAAAATGGGCCGAGGCTGAACAAGTAAATACCAAAGCTGAACTGCTGGCGCTGTGGGATGATGCTACCACCCAAATCAATGAACTTTGGCCAACCGTTCCTGCTCACCGCTGGCAGGAAGAGGATGTTGCCTTTGGCCAATGGCCCGGCACCGGCATCTCGCTTATGTGTTATGTAATCGATAACGAAATTCACCACCGCGGTCAGGCTTACGTTTACCTGCGCAGCCTGGGTATTGAGCCACCTGCTTTCTGGGACCGTCAATAAGCTGTATTACTTATAATATATTGAATTGCCCTTCCGATGTATCGGGAGGGCAATTTTGCTTGCTGCCAATAGGTATGGTTTTACTAACTTCCGTATTAATTACACAAACAGGCACATATGAAAAAAGGCATAGGTATAATACTTTCATTCGTTTCCCTGAGCGTCGCCGCTCAAAATAAACCGCGCATAAATCACATAGCCCAATATGTAGTTGATTTAAAGGTCAGCACCCAGTTCTATCAAAAAGTGATTGGTCTCGATACCATTCCCGAGCCTTTTCATGATGGCCGCCATACCTGGTTCAGCCTTGGCAGTCCGGGCCACCTGCATATTATTTCCGGCGCCAAAGAAAAAACGCCTCACGATAAAAACGCCCACCTTTGCTTCAGCGTTCCTTCCATCAACGATTTCATCGCCAATCTCAAAAAACACAATATTGAATTTGAGAATTGGGCAGGGGAGAAGAATACCGTTACCAATCGCGTAGACGGGGTAAAACAACTCTATTTCCGCGACCCCGATGGCTATTGGATCGAGATCAACGACGACAAGTAGGCACTATATCCACAAAGGCTGCTATTGATAATCAACATTCTGGTCAAAATTGCCCAAGGGCAAAGATATTTTGCCCCCGGACAAAGACAAATTGCCCGCGGCACTTTTGTTTCTGCCCCGGGCAATTGGGTTTTTGCCCCCGGCAATTAGTCGTTACCCCGGAAAATTATCTAATTGCCCACGGCAAATGCAAAATTGCCCCTCGCATTTGAATAATTGCCCCGGGAAATCGGTTGTTTGCCCCTGTAAAAACATAATTGCCCGTGGGCAAAGAACCTTTGCCCACCGGCAATTATCTACTTCCCACTTGCAATTATCCTTTGTCTGCCGACAAAGAAGGTTTGCCAGCGGGCAGCAATAAATTTCCAATTGGAAATAGAAGTTTTTCCAACAGCAGCGGTTCGTGGTCCAAAGGAAACGGACCTTTGCCATATGGAAATTGGTCATTGGCCGAAAAAAATATTCGTTCGCCGGCAGCCGCCTGGGTCCTGGTTGTCTGCAACCGGCGCCTGGTAACCGGAAACCGGCAACCAGTAACTGACATTTTCAGCCTATCTTTGCAGTCCTTAAAAAAATAAAGGTTTATGAAGTTTTATGTTTGGCTCATACGTTACCGCCTTTACGTGGGTCTGGCGCTGATAGTTTTGGGCGTACTGGCCAATGTCAACTACGGTTTCTGGCCCGCTTTCCCACTCTATTTTATTGGCCTCATTCTTATTGCCGGCCACTTCTTTATCGGTCCGCTCCGCCTTATTCAGGAACACATGGAAGCCGGCGACGTCGATGGCGCCAAACGTGTGCTTAACTCGGTAAAATATCCCAACCTGTTGTATAAACCCATCCGCTCTGCCTATTTCACCTTTAAAGGTCAGCTGGCAATGATGGAACAGGACTTTGATACCGCGGAGAAGAATATGAAGAAAGGCCTCGACCTGGGCACCCCAATGAAAGAAGTAAAAGGCGCCAGCATGCTGCAAATGGGCATGATCTCTTTACAAAAGAACGACTTTAAACAAGCCGAAAAATACATTCGCCAGGCCATTCGTGAAGGTTTGCCCGATAAAGAAAATGAAGCAGCAGCCTACCTGCAAATGTGTAATATCATGATGAACAAACGCGAGTTCAGGGCAGCTAAAGAGTTCTTCCGCAAGGCAAAAGCGCTTAAACCTACTACCCCCGAGATCGTAAAACAAATAAAAGAATTAGAAAAACATATTCCCCGCCTGCCAGGTTAATCTGCAGCCGAGGTAAGAAATAAGAAGTCGGAAGTACGAAGCTCAAAAACCTTCATACTTCCGACTTTTATTTTTATAACACCTTGTCAACTCGTCAACTTGTTTACTCGTCACTCTTTTATCTATAAATCAAAATCCTTCTTTAGCTGAAAAACACACGCCTCAAGCACCTCAATCACCTCCTGCACCTGCCCCGGTATCTTATCTACATCCTCCCCCTTCTTTCCATTCGCTTCTATCGCCCGCACCACCTCTTTTATCTTAACTATTCCCATACTATCAATGGTAGCTTTCATCTTATGCGCCAGCTTGCTTACATTTACCCAGTTCTGCTGCCCGGTTTCCTTTTGAATATCCGTCATCGATGGCGGCACCGTTTCTATAAACAATTGCACCATCTTTTTTACAAAACCGGTATCGCCACCCGCAATGGTTTGCACCATGCTGAGATCATATAATTTTTCCTGATCGCCGGTTACGGTTGTATTCGTTTCACGCATAGGTATGGCCTCCTTCGCACTGGTTTTTAAATTATGTGATATAACAAGAAATAACTTTTGTTCATTAAATGGCTTGGGTAGAAAATCATTCATGCCCGCTGCCAGGTATTTTTCACTATCCCCCTTCAATGCATTGGCGGTTAATGCCACTATGGGAATAGCTGCTTTAACCGGATCGTTCAACTGCCTGATGGCCCTCGTGGCTTCCATGCCATCCATCTCGGGCATTTGTATATCCATAAGCACTATGTCGTAACTATTTTCCTGTATTTTATCAACAGCCTCGCGGCCATTGCTTACAACATCTACAGTAAAACCCCACGACTCCATTATATGCCTGACAAGGTATTGATTCAACTCCACATCCTCGGCCACCAGAACATTCCTGTTGCCCAGGCTTTGATAATTCAGGTCTTGTGCCACGGTTGATTGATTGAGTTTAGATGAACTAATTGCAAACGGTAATTCAAAGCTAAATGATGATCCTTTGCCCGACACACTTTCCACTTTTAATTCTCCGCCCATCATGGTTATTAATTCCCTGCAAATACTTAGTCCCAAACCAGTACCTCCATGCGTGCGTGTTATAGCAACATCCGCCTGCATAAAGGGTTCAAATATTAATCCCATCTGGCTTTCGGTGATTCCAATTCCAGTGTCCCTCACACTAAAAGCTATTCGCACTTCATTATTAATTTTCTGCAGCAGCTTTGTTTCAACAGTTACGGCCCCGGTTTCGGTAAACTTAATGGCATTGTTTATAAGGTTGGTCATTACCTGGCCTAACCGGTACGGGTCGCCCAGCACCACCAGGTTTTCACCAAGCAGATTCTCATGCACCAACCCAATGCCCTTTTCCTCTGCCTTATAAATAAACGATTGTAAACAAAGCTCTATACGGTCGGTCAGCGAAAACACCACATGCTCAAATTGCAGTTTGCCTAAAATTATCTTTTCAAGGTCAAGCACATCGTTCACCAGCAATAGCAGGTTATTGGCCGATTCCTGAATAAGCCGCAAATAATTCTGCTGCTGTTCATCGAGTTTTGTTTTGGCCAGCAACCCGGCAATGCCCAACACCCCGTTCATGGGTGTGCGTATTTCATGGCTCATATTGGCAAGAAATACTTCCTTGGCCCTGGCCGCTTCCTCTGTTATCTTCTTTGCCGTTCTTAACTCCCGCTCAATTTTTATGCGGTCGGATATGTCTTGCGCAAAACCAATTACATATGGTTCAACACCCGGCACATCCATTTTATAATTCTGATACAACAGGTAAATGATCTTTCCGGTTTTACCCTGTATCCTAAATACACCTTCCGATTTGCCATGCCGTAATATCGGTTGCAGGTAGTTAGATTCATACAGTATATGATCTTCCTGTGGTATAAACTCCATCAACTGCCGCCCCACCATTTCACCGGCCGTATAATCGAGGGCCAAACTTGCAGCAGGGTTTACACTCAATAACTTTCCCTGAAGGTCATGCGTACAGATCCAGGCCTGACTATAATTGAAAAGGTCGCGGTATTTTTTCTCACTTAACTGTATATACTCTTCAGCCCGCTTTTGATCGCTGATATCTATACTGTAAGCAATGCAGAACTTAACCTGCCCTTCGTCATCCAATACAGGTTGTATATGCCTTACATGATATTTTACCTGTCCGTCGGCGAGCTCAAACCGCTCTTCCCATTTCAGCAGCTGCTTTGTTTGCACTGCTTCTTCTATCATTTCTTTTCGCCTTACAGCCAGCTCGTGTGGCTTTTGCAATATTTTGCAATAGTCTTCAACCGTTTTGCCAATCAGCCACTCCCTGGTTGCTTCATCTTTTATAATCGCCGAATTAATGAACAGGATCTCGCCTTTTGTATTATAAACAGCAATTTCAGCAGGAATATTAAGAAGCACTTCTTCTGCACTACTCTTATCACCTTCCCGCCCGCTCTTTATTAGCGGTACATCCTTACCCTCGTTCTGTATGTTCTTCAATGGTTTCATTATAACAGATATCAGCAGGCTACAACCGGTTACCGCGCGTTCAGCTCACCGGCCTGTATCATACGATAAATGGTTGATTTGCCTATATCCAGTTTTTTAGCTACCAGTAATACATCCTTATCGTATTTATCGAGATAGTGCTGTATGATCTGTAATTCAAATTCTTTCAGCGTTCTGTCCTTATTCATAAGGTCGTTTACCGAAGAGCTCGAATTAAGCGTTATGTGCTCAGGCAAAATAGTATCGCCATCGGCCATTACTACCGACAGTTCTATAACCGAACGCAACTCCCGCACATTTCCGGGAAATGCATGATGCAACAGCCGCTGCTGGGCCTCGGGCGATAATAATTTCTTATCTGTATTATTCTCTTTGCAGAACTGGTCCATAAAGTGCTTGGCAAGTATGATGATGTCGTTGCCACGCTCTCTCAATGGGGGTATCTGTATAGGTAAACCAATCAAACGGTAGTACAAATCTTCCCTGAATCTTCTGGCCTGTACTTCTTCCAGTAAATTCTTGTGGGTAGCTACTATTATCCGCACATTTATTGGCACTACTTCATTTCCGCCAACCCTGGTTATTTCACGCTCCTGTAACACCCGCAGCAGTTTAGCTTGCAGGTTTATATCAAGCTCACCTATTTCATCTAAAAAAAGCGTACCGTTATGCGCTTCTTCAAATTTACCTATACGGCGGGTAATAGCACCGGTAAATGCACCTTTTTCATGTCCAAACAGCTCGCTCTCTATAAGCTCCCTGGGAATAGCTGCCACATTCACTGCCACAAATGGCTTTTTGCTTTTATCGCTGTTATAGTGAATAGCCCGGGCCACCATTTCTTTACCGGTACCGGTTTCGCCGGTAACAGATACAGTAATATTGGTTTTACAGGCTTTTTCAATAAGGCTGAACACCTTTTCGAACGTAGGGCTTTTGCCAATAAGATATTTTGAGTAGTCGTACTTCTTTCCAACCTGCTCTTTCAAATGCTCCACCTCCTTACGCAGGCCATCTATTTCCTTTAAATGAAGCAGGCTGTTCCAAAGTCGGTCCTTGGCATCGTCGTCTTTAACAATATAATCGAAGGCCCCATTCTTAATGAGGTTGATGGCCGTTTTAATATCTTCCTGACCCGAAATAACAATAACCTGTATACCGGGGTCAACTTCCTTTATCCGCTTCAGTACTTCACTGCCATCCATATCGGGCATCGAATAGTCGAGCGTAACAACTTCGGGCCGTTCGTGCAAATGGTTAAGGAAGTCTTTACAGTTATGAAAACGTTTAACCTCGTAATCGGGGTTCAATGCCAGGTAGTGCTGCAACATAGAGCCATACCAAACATCGTCTTCGAGTATAAATATCTTTAATGGGTGTTGGTTTTTCATTATTGTGTGATCTGTAGGTATGAAACGACGAAAGTTTGATTTTATTCCCAATTAAAGACCGATTCCAGGGTAGAAACCAGACTTTCTTTTCGCCTCATAAGCTACTTATTATCAATCAATAGTTGTTTCTATTTAGTGGAATCAATGTGTTTAAAATACGAATATGCAGTAAAATCAGGTAATATTCACTCAAAATGGGTCAGCATTGTGACTAAATTCCTCTCAAAACTTTTGCACATTCTAAGGCAGTTTCTAAACATTGTCTCGTTCATCATATAAGGGCCTCAACATATTTATTCACCGTTCGTTATCTTTGACATATGAGCGTGAATCGGGAGCGCCTTCACCAGAAATTCACTGAAGAATACAAGAGGCTGAACGAACAGCAGAAACTTGCTGTTGACACAATTGAAGGACCGGTTATGGTTATTGCAGGGCCTGGAACCGGTAAAACCCAGATCCTTGCCAGTCGCATTGGCAAGATTCTGTTGGAAACAGATTCGCAACCCCGCAACATTCTTTGCTTAACGTATACCGACGCCGGAGTGGTGGCCATGCGAAAACGTTTGTCACAATTCATTGGCCCCGATGCGTACCGCGTTAACCTCTACACCTTTCACGCATTTTGCAACGATATCATTCAGGAAAATCTTTCGCTTTTTGAAAAAACAGCGCTCGATCCTATTTCTGAACTCGAAAGAATAGAACTGTTCAAATACCTCATTGATACATTTCCTAAAAATCACCCGCTTAAACGCTACCGGGGCGATGTATACTACGAAATACATAACCTGCAGTCGCTGTTCAGCACCATGAAACGCGAAGGCTGGTCGCCCACGTTTATAAGCGAACGTATTGATGCCTACCTGGCCGACCTGCCAACCCGTGATGAATTCATTTACAAAAGAGCGTACAAAGGCTTTAAGGCAGGCGACCTAAAGAAAGATAAGTTCGACGAAGAAAAAGAGAAAATGGAAAAGCTGCGGGCAGCTGTAAATGAATTTGAACGTTTTCAACAGCTGATGCGCAGCCGCAACCGGTACGATTTTGACGATATGATAAACTGGGTGATCAAAGCTTTTGAAGAAAACCCGGCTTTGTTAACCCGTTACCAGGAGCAGTTCCTTTATATATTGGTTGATGAGTTTCAGGATACCAGCGGCACACAAAACCAGCTGGTAAAACTGCTTATCAACTTTTGGGAATCACCCAACGTTTTTGTGGTGGGCGATGATGACCAAAGTATCTATCGCTTTCAGGGCGCCAACGTAGAGAACATGTTGCAATTTGCCAAATCATACAGCGAAACCCTGATGATTGTTTTAACCAACAACTACCGTTCGGCCCAACCCATTCTCGATGTAAGTATGACGCTCATCAATAACAACCAGGAACGGTTGGTAAAACAAATTGAGGGCCTCAGCAAAAATCTTAAATCATCGCACCCCAAGTTCTTTGCACTGGAACCTGCGGACGCAATACCCACAATAAGAGAATACGAAACGCAACGTCATGAAATGATAAACATTACCCTGCAGGTGCAGGAGCTGTTATCGCAAGGCGTATTGCCGGGAAGAATAAGTATCATTTACCGCGAGAATAAATACGGCGAAGAGCTGACCCAGTATTTCAAAATGCTGGGACTGCCGGTTTACAGCAAACGGCATATAAATCTTTTGCAGGAACCCTTCGCTAAGAAAATAATAAAGCTTATTAAATACATCGCAGCCGAACATGAGATCACTTATGGCGGCGATGAAATGTTGTTTGAAATATTGCATTTCGACTGGTTTAACATTCCGCCAATTGAAATTGCCAAGTTGAGCATTGAAGTAGCCGACCGTGCCTATGCTAATAACAAAACGTCACTTCGTCGTTTGTTGCACGATAAAGCCAATACGCCGCCGGCCGACCTGTTCAGCAAAGGCCTGCACCCCGGACTGCAACAGGCATCCAAAGCCCTTGAGCGGCTTATTGCCATTGTACCCAATGTTACCCTGCAGGTGCTTGTTGAAAACATCATTCGTCGTACCGGTTTGCTGAACAACATTATGCAAAGCCCCGAAAAGGCATGGATGATGCAGGTGCTAACTGCTTTGTTCGATTTTATAAAAGAAGAAACCCATCGCAATCCTTTATTGCAGCTTACCGACCTGGTTCAGATCTTTGACCTCATGGAAAAAGAAGGTTTGCCATTACCACTTGTTCAGGTAAGCGGTAACGATAAAGGTGTAAACCTGCTCACCGCGCACGGCTCTAAAGGACTTGAGTTTGAATATGTGTTTATCGCCGGTGTAAATGCCAGTAGCTGGGAAAAGAAACGCAAACCCGGCGGTGGTTATAAGATACCCGAGAATGTTTTCGAAAGTCTTGATGCCAATAGCTCCGCCGCTAACAGAGAAAACACAGATGTAGAAGAACTTCGCCGTCTCTTTTATGTTGCCCTTACCCGCGCCGAGCACTACTTATATATTTCTTATTGCCGCTTTAAGAACGATGGCAAGGAACTGGAACCTTCTATGTTCCTGGCCGAAATACAGGAGCAGCACCAGCTGCCCGTTGAAAAAGTATTTACCAGCGATGAAGTGCTTACCGAATTCCAACTGGTACAACTTTCCGAAACCGAGGCGCCGGAGATAGGCCGTATAGAAGAAGATTTTATTACTGCTCTGCTCGACCGGTTTGTAATGAACGTAACGGCGCTGAACAACTACTTAAAATGCCCGCTGGAGTTTTATTTCAAAAATCTGTTGCGTATTCCATCGCCTAAGAACGAGGCTACGGAGTTTGGTTCGGCCATTCACCATGCGCTGCAAAGGTTGTTTGAAAAGATGCGGGAAAACAACAACAGGTTTCCGGGCAAGGGCGAGTTCATCGATGATTTTAACTGGTACATGCACCGCCACCGCGAAAACTTTACCCGCGAACAGTACGACCGCCGATTGGAATATGGACAGGAAGTACTCTCAAATTATTACGACAATTACATTTATAGCTGGAACCGTGTAGTAGCTGTTGAAAGAAACATTCGAAACGTGGTGGTGAACGGAGTGCAGTTAAAAGGTAAGCTCGATAAACTGGAGTTTGACGGCAAACAGGTGAACATTGTGGATTATAAAACGGGCGATCCTGATAAAGCAAAACCCAAACTACAGCCACCCAGCGAAAGAGAGCCCAATGGTGGCGATTACTGGCGCCAGGCCGTGTTTTATAAGATACTGGTAGATAATTATGAAAGTAAGGACTGGCAGGTAATAAGCACCGAGTTTGACTTTATTGAGCCCGATAAAAAGAAATTATACCGCAAGGAAAAGGTTGTTATTACCCCTGCAGATATTACCACCGTTTCGCAACAGATAGTAAACGTTTGGGAAAAGATCCAGAAACGCGATTTTTATATTGGTTGCGGCAAAGACGACTGCCACTGGTGCAATTTTGTTAAAACAAATAAAATGGCCATTGCCCTGCACGATCTGGCCGAAGAGGAAGAGGAGAACGGGTAGTTTCAGGTTACATGTTTCGGGCTTAAAGTTCCTGACAATTGGCATCAGGTTACCAGTTACCGGTTTCCGGTTTTCGGGCCTTACATTCGAAACCTCTGAGCAAATTCAACCAGCCGTTTAGGCAAAGCATCCGCACCCGGCAACCAACAACATTTAACGCTTTAGAGGCAACATTTGCCAATAAACAGCTTAAGTTTGCGGCCTTATGAAGTATGCTTCTATATTTAAGATAGTTTCGCCGTTACTCATCATCATCGCACTGCTTCCTTCTACCCTGGTGCAAACTGGTTGTGCCAATATTGCGCCTCCCATGGGCGGTCCACGCGACTCGCTGCCACCCCGACTTTTGAAAGTAAATCCACGCGACTCTGCCACTAAGTTTACCGGCAAAAAGATCGTTATGGAGTTTGATGAGTTTGTGCAAATAGAGAACATCCAGGAAAACCTGCTGGTATCGCCGGTACCCAAAATAAATCCCCTCGTCGATTATAAACTTCGTACGGTAACGGTAACTGTGAAAGACACCCTGGAACCGAACACTACCTACGCTCTCGATTTTGGTAATGCCCTAAAAGACATAAACGAAGGCAATATATTAAAGAACTTCACCTACCGGTTCTCTACAGGCGACGCGCTCGATTCATTAAAGCTTACGGGTAAAGTGATCATTGCCGAAACCGGAAAAACCGACTCTACCCTTATTGTTATGCTGCATAGCAGCACCGACGATTCGGCAGTAATAAAAGAAAAGCCCCGCTACGTTGCCCGGGTTGATAAAGATGGCAACTATAACTTCAATAACCTGCCCGGTGGTAATTTTGCCCTGTTTGCGTTAAAAGATGAAGGCGGCCAACGCCGTTACCTCAGCAGCAGCCAGTTATTTGCTTTTGCCGATGCACGTGTAACGCCCGAAATTTCGCCAAAGCCATTGACCTTATACGCTTACACCGAAAAAGAAGAGGAAGATAAAAATGGAAAAGGCCCTAAACCGCCAACGCCAGGTAAAGGGGGAAATAACAGAAAGAAAGACAACAAAGAAGATAAAAGCCTAAAATTTGAAACCAGCCTTAGCGGTACCGAATTAGATCTGCTAAGCCAGTTCGAGTTCAGGTTTAACACACCGCTCAAAACGTTCGATACGACCAAAGTACGACTGGCAAACGAAAAAGATGAATTGCTTACCAAATACCGCTTTATTAGGGATACCAGCAACAAAAAAGTGACCCTTTCGTATGCCTGGGCGCCTAATACAGCCTACAATGTCATTGTTGACTCGGCATTTGCCATAGATACAGCAGGTAATACCGCACCTAAACATGATACCATCGCCTTTAGAACCAAAGACGAAAACGAATATGGGTTGCTCAAACTGCGTCTCATAAATCTCGATCTGAGTAGAAATCCTGTTCTGCAATTTATTTCAGGCGACCAGGTAAAGTTCTCCTGGCCCATGACCAATAAAGAATTCTACGCCAGATTATTTGCCCCTGGCGAATACGACCTGCGCATTTTATATGATGATAACAAAAACGGTATTTGGGACCCCGGCTCCTTCTTTGAAAAGCGCCATCAGCCCGAAAAAGTATTGCCTATAAGCCGCAAAATAACGGTGAAAGCCAAATGGGATAATATCATTGATATTACCCTTGAGAAATGACAAATGAAGAATTAGAAATGAGAAATTAAAAAGAGGATAAAACTAAATAAACAGTATAGGTAAATAACTGGGTCTCTGCTTATTAGGCAGGGGCCCTTTTTAATTGTACCCGGTACTTTGAACAGTGAACTATGAGCTGGGAACTAAGAACTTAGAACTATCTTTGCCTTATGGAATTTTCTTCTTCTTTGTTAGAGAATGCAGTGAGTGAATTTGCAAAACTGCCCGGTATTGGAAAGAAAACGGCGTTGCGGCTGGTGCTTCATTTATTGAAGCAAGACCCCGGCAATGTTGAGAATTTTGGCGAAGCGATACTTAAAATGCGCCGGGAGATAAAGTTTTGCGAACGTTGTTACAATGTGGCCGATCATTCCACCTGCGCCATTTGCGCCAATCCCATGCGTAAGCAGGAACTCATTTGTGTGGTTGAGAACATTCGTGATGTTATAGCCATTGAAAGCACCCAGCAGTTCAGCGGCGTTTACCATGTACTGGGCGGCATTATTTCCCCGCTCGATGGCATTGGGCCCGACCAGCTTACCATTGAACCTCTTATACAACGAATTCCCCAGGAAAAGACCGAAGAGCTCATTTTTGCCCTGAACCCCAACATACAAGGCGATACCACCATTTATTATATTCAAAAAAAGCTACAGGGCACTTCTGTTAAGATCACCACCATTGCCCGCGGTATCGCTTTTGGCGGCGAACTGGAATACGCCGATGAAATGACGCTTGCACGCAGTATTACCAACCGCCTGCCGGTTGAAAAATATGTACAACACTAGGCAGAATGCGTCAAACACACGCCCACTTTGATATTAACATAACAAGCTGTAAATTTGCATCCGCATAGGCAGATTTGTTTATTGTTCGGCCTGTGCATCCTGAGCAGGGACCGGCATCTGGCTCTATTATAACCATCAGAACAGATGCTTATAACTGAACTAATAAACGCAAAGAAACTCACGCCACAACAAGTTTCCCAACGTTTACCGGTTCGGTAATGAATGAAGTTGAGTGTCGCAAATGCTTACTTCGTTGTTGCCAGCAGCGTCCTGATACTGACATCTGGACCGATATTGACATTTGACCGGCCTTGCTCATCAACAAAAACCGCTATGCTAAATAAAAGGAGGGCAGCATGAAAACAATACAACAATGCCTTCAGGAAAGGATCCTGATCATTGATGGGGCTATGGGAACCATGATCCAACGCCATAAGCTTGAAGAACCCGATTACCGGGGTGAACGTTTTAAAGATTGGCCCAGCGACCTAAAAGGGAACAATGACCTTCTGGTACTTACGCAACCCAACATCATTAAAGGCATTCACAAAGAATATCTCGCAGCCGGCGCCGATATTATTGAAACCAATACGTTCAATGCGCAGGTTATATCACTGGCCGACTACCACATGGAGTCGCTGGCCTATGAGTTGAACTTCGAAGCCGCCAAGGTGGCCAAAGAGGCCGTAAAGGAGTTCTTTGCCGATCCTTCTACCAACAAAAATGGTCGCGAAAGAGCCTGGGTAGCCGGTGCCATTGGTCCGCTCAATAAAACACTTTCCTTATCGCCCGATGTAAACAACCCTGGTTTCAGGGCGCTTACGTTCGATGAGGCAATGACTGCTTATTACGAGCAGGTAAAGGGACTGGTTGATGGTGGTGTTGATCTGTTACTGATTGAGACCATCTTCGATACCCTCAATGCCAAAGCCGCTATATATGCTATAAAGAAATATTTCGCCGACGAAAATAAGGTCGAGCTGCCTATCATGATCAGTGGCACCATTACCGATGCCTCGGGTCGTACATTGAGCGGACAAACCCTTGAAGCCTTCTATACTTCAGTTATGCACGCCAAACCGCTTTCCATAGGCCTCAACTGTGCGTTGGGTGCTTCGGACATGCGGCCGCATATTGAAGAGTTAAGCCAAATAGCAGCTTGTTATACATCGGCTTACCCTAATGCAGGTTTGCCAAACGCCATGGGCGAATATGATGAACAACCTGAGCAAACTGCCCACTTCCTTGAAGACTGGGCCAGCGAAGGTTTTGTAAATATTGTGGGCGGCTGTTGCGGCACCACGCCAGATCATATTCAGCACATTGCCGAGCACGTTCGCAAATTCAAACCAAGACCCTTACCGGAATTGGAGAAGGCTTTATAAAGAAACTTGAGGTCGCAATTTGCGACCTCAAACAGGAAAAGGAAATTTTGATATCACAATTTGTGATATCAAACAGGATCAGCTCTGGTAGTAGTAATTCATTAATGTAAATCATTAAACAAATTGCTATGAGTAAGAAACTGACTAAAGCCATTGAAGATCAGGAGATTATTGATTGTATTCGGATTATTCGCGGGCAAAAAGTAATGTTAGACAGGGACCTGGCAAGAATGTTCAGATCATTAGAGTATACACCAGGTTGCGGCAGTTCCTGTTAAACAACCTGAACAATGAAGAAATAAGGAACAAGATCGAGTCCATTGAAAAGAACCTTATCAAAAAAGACGAAGAGATACAGACCATTTTTAAAATATTAAAGGAATTACTGCTGCAGGAACCAGCGCCTGCGCGGGAACCAATAGGTTTCAAGATTCCTAAAAAGTAAATAATTATGTCCACAAATATTACGATAAAACCATACTTGCGCCTTTCGGGCTTAGAGCCATTGGTCATTCGCCCCGAAACCAATTTTGTGAACGTAGGTGAACGTACCAACGTAACCGGTTCAAAAAAATTCGCCCGGCTTATCAGGGAGAACAAGTATGAAGAAGCACTCAGTGTTGCCCGCCAACAGGTAGAAAGCGGCGCCCAGGTACTTGACGTAAATATGGACGATGCCCTGCTGGATGGCGTAAAAGCCATGACCACCTTCCTGAACCTGCTACAAAGCGAGCCCGATATTGCCAAGATCCCCATCATGATCGACAGCTCAAAATTCGAAGTAATTGAAGCCGGCTTAAAATGCGTTCAGGGTAAATGTATAGTGAACTCAATTTCCATGAAAGAAGGAGTTGACAAGTTCATTCGCGAAGCAAAGATCTGTAAGCTATATGGCGCTTCGGTTGTTGTAATGGCATTCGATGAACAGGGACAGGCCGATACCCTGCAACGCCGCGTAGATATTTGTACAACCGCCTACAACATCCTTACCGAACAGGTTGGCTTCGACCCACAGGATATTATTTTCGACCCCAACATATTTGCAGTAGCAACAGGTATTGAAGAGCATAACAACTATGCCGTTGACTTTATTGAGGCTACCCGCATCATAAAACAAAGAATGCCCCTGGCCAAAATTAGCGGCGGGGTTAGTAACGTATCTTTCTCATTTCGTGGTAACGAGCCCGTACGCGAGGCTATGCACTCGGTATTCCTGTACCACGCTATTAAAGCGGGTATGGATATGGGTATCGTAAACGCCGGCCAGCTGGTGGTTTACGATGAAATAGAACCGCAACTACGCGAGCTGTGCGAAGATGTTATACAGAACCGCCGCGAAGATGCTACCGACCGCCTGATAACATTTGCAGAAACAGTTAAGGCAAAAGATAAATCAGAGGTAAAGAACGAAGCCTGGCGCGCCAATACTGTTGAAGATCGCCTTAAACATGCACTCATTAACGGTATTACCGACTATATTGACCAGGATACCGAAGAGGCCCGCCAGAAGTACCCCAAACCACTCGATGTTATTGAAGGCCCTTTAATGGACGGTATGAACGTGGTGGGCGACCTGTTTGGAAGTGGTAAAATGTTTCTGCCACAGGTGGTAAAAAGCGCCCGTGTAATGAAAAAGTCAGTGGCTATTCTTACCCCATATATTGAAGAAGAGAAAGAAAGACTGCGTAACAGCGGAGAGGCATCAGCCACATCAGGTGCTGCCAAGATCTTATTAGCTACTGTTAAAGGCGATGTACATGATATAGGAAAGAACATTGTAGGCGTGGTATTAGGCTGTAATGGCTACGATATTATCGACATGGGTGTAATGGTGCCTGCCGACAAGATCCTTGAAACAGCACAGAAAGAAAAAGTAGACATCATTGGTTTAAGTGGCCTTATTACCCCTTCGCTCGACGAAATGGTGCACGTAGCCCACGAAATGAAACGGCGCAACATGAACCAGCCCCTGCTTATTGGGGGCGCCACCACATCGCGTATGCACACGGCCGTTAAAATAGCCCCCCAATACGAAAACGGGGTAGTGCATGTGCTCGATGCATCGCGCAGTGTAACCGTGGCCGGTTCATTATTAAGCAAAGAACAAAAGCCCGAATTCCTTTCAACCATAGGTAAAGAATACCAAAAACTGCGCGACGATTTCGGTAGCAAAAAAACAGCAAAGCAATATCTCCCTTTCGAACAGGCACAGGAAAACCGCGTAGCCATCGACTGGAACAACTATACGCCGGTTGTGCCCCAATTCACCGGCACAAAGATCTTCGATAACTACGACCTCAACGAACTGGTTGACTACATAGACTGGGGCCCGTTCTTTATAGCCTGGGAGTTACATGGTAAGTTCCCGGCCATTTTACAGGATGAAAAAGTAGGAAAGGAAGCCACCAAATTGTTTGAAGACGCCAACGAACTGCTTAACACCATCATTAAAGAAAAATGGTTAACCGCCCGCGGGGTTATCGGTTTCTGGCAGGCAAACAG
The DNA here is from genome assembly GCA_024809215.1 of Niastella sp. OAS944. Taxonomy (GTDB): domain Bacteria; phylum Bacteroidota; class Bacteroidia; order Chitinophagales; family Chitinophagaceae; genus Niastella. The sequence goes on from JANUBW010000003.1 coordinate 272,310, forward strand.
CAATGGCAAAGACTCTATGTTCATTTATGACGAGAACGGGAAAGAAAAGGCCAGGCTCGAATCACTGCGCCAGCAAAATAAAAAAGCTGCCGGGCAACCGAACTTTTCTTTAGCTGACTTTGTAAAGCCAGAAACCAATGGCGGAAATGATTACATGGGGGCGTTCTCTGTTACTATACATGGAATAGAGCCTCACATAAAAAAGTTTGTAGAAAATCACGACGATTACAACAAAATTATGCTACAGGTGTTAGCAGATAGGCTTGCCGAGGCTTTTGCCGAGCTATTGCATGAACGGGTGCGGAAGGAATTTTGGGGATATGCAAAAGAAGAGCATTTAACTAACGAAGAATTAATAAAAGAATCATATTCAGGAATAAGACCAGCGCCAGGTTATCCGGCCTGCCCTGATCATACTGAAAAATACAAACTATTCAATTTGCTTGGCGGACAGGAAGCTACAGGTATTACCCTTACAGAATCCCTGGCCATGTACCCCGCATCGTCTATTTGCGGCTGGTATTTCGCCCATCCGCAAAGCCAGTATTTTGGATTAGGTAAAATTCAGAAAGACCAGGTTGTTGATTATGCCGCCCGCAAAAATATGCCGGTTGAAGAGATAGAAAGATGGCTGCGCCCTGTTCTTGAGTATGATGTGTAAATCTTTGTAAAGACTGGTTCACAATATTAAAAACATCATATTCGTTTGGGCATCGTTCCCTTGGTTAACGACTATTAATCTGTAGCGTCATGAGTAATTCCCGTATACATGCTATTATAGCAATAGCATGTATGGTTAATCTAGTGCCTTATTTCGTAGCAGCACAATCCAGATCCAAATCGAGCCGCAAAGGTGAAATTTATTTCTCCTGGGGTTATAATAAGGAATGGTACACAAAAAGCAACATCAGGATCAACCAGCCAGAGCTTGGCAATTATTATAGCTTAAGACACGTTGAAGCGCATGACCATCCGGGCTGGGACGAAGGCTTGTTCAGCAGAGCATTAACTATTCCGCAATACAATTACCGCCTTGGTTATTTCTTCAGCGACGACCTGGCCATTGAGATAAACTTCGACCACACCAAATACATTATAGACCAGCAGGAAATTCATTATACTGGTAAAATGGACAATAAGCCAGTTGACGCTACCTTAGACTGGAAGGAAGAGAACGGGTTTTATTACTTCCTCAACAACGGCGCCAATTTCTTATTGTTCAACATTGTAAAGAACTGGAACCTGTATGAGCACCCTACTAACAAAATAAGGATCGATATGTTAGGTAAAGCAGGTATTGGCCCCGTTCTTCCACACGTTGAGAACAGCTTTTTCGGACAAAAAAACAAACCCGACTTTCAGTTTGGCGGTTGGAACTTCGGCGTTGAACAGGCAATAAAAGCTACCTTTTACAAATATGCATACCTTGAGTTTTCCCATAAAATAGATTATGCCCGGTATGCCCATTTGCATATATACAAAGGCAAAGCCCGCCAGGCATTTGGCACTTATGAATTGATCTTAAGCCTGGGTGTAAACATCCCCACCATCAAGAAGCATAAATAGAAGACGACTGTTATAAAATAACAAAAGGGGTAATGAGCTGTGCAAGCCATTACCCCTTTTGCATTATAATTGTTTATCTCTTCTCAAACAACCAGCGCCAGGCCTGGCGGGGCCTCACTTTATAATTGCTGCTGATATAAGACTGAATATGGTCCATTGCTTCATCAATGCTGTCGGTAAGCAAAACAAGTTTCATGTCCTCGCGACTGATGGTGCCCTGTTGTGCCATAAACTCCGCATAGTTCCACAAGTTGCTGTAGTATTCTTTTCCAAATAACACAATGGGGAATTGCGTAATTGTTTTGGTTTGTACAAGGGTCAACGTTTCAAAGAACTCATCCATAGTGCCAAAGCCACCCGGCATAATGATAAACGCATATGAGTATTTAACCAATAACACTTTGCGTACAAAGAAATGCTCGAAGGTAATTGACTTGGTTACGTATTTATTTACATGTTGCTCAAATGGCAATTGTATGTTACAACCAACTGATACCCCGCCGTTTTCAAAAGCCCCGCGATTGGCAGCTTCCATAATACCGGGGCCGCCGCCCGTCATGGTAACAAAACCGGTTTCGGCAATGCGTTTGCCAAAAGTGCGGGCGCTTTCATAATATGGATGGTCTTCTTTAAACCGGGCCGAACCAAAAACAGTGATACAGGGACCCATAAAATGCAATGACCTGAATCCCTTAATAAATTGTTTGAACACCCGCCACGCAAAGGCCAGCTCATAAGTACGGCTTTTAGGCCCTTCTAAATAAACCTGCTCCTTAGGTGGTATTATTGGCTCAATCTTTTTCTTTACTGAAGCTGCTTCCATATCAATAGTGTAAATTGCCAGCCAAATTAAACAAAAAATCATGCGCATCATTAGCTATAATGTTAATGGCATACGAGCCGCCATGACAAAGGGTTTTTGCGAATGGTTAAAGACCGACCCCGCAGATATTATTTGCCTGCAGGAAACAAAAGCCACTAAAGACAATGTAAACCGTCAGCAGGTTATCGAGTGCGGTTATGAAGACTACTGGTTTTCGGCATCGAAAAAAGGGTATAGCGGTGTAGCCGTATTTACCAAAATAAAACCCGATAACGTTGAATACGGCAACAAACATGCGGTAAGTGATGATGAAGGAAGAATAATACAGCTCGATTTCGGAGATATCCGCCTTGTGAATGCGTATTTTCCATCGGGTACAACCGGTGATGTACGGCAAACATTTAAATACGAGTGGCTCGATCACTTTTATTCCTATTTGGAAACACTGAAGCAAAAACATCCCAACCTCATTTTGTGCGGCGATTATAATATTGCCCACACCGAAATAGATATTCACGACCCTAAGGGAAATAAGAACACTTCGGGCTTTTTACCCAATGAAAGAGCGTGGATGGATAAACTTTTTAATAATGGCTGGATAGATACTTTCCGTCATTTTCATCCTGAGCCAAATCGCTACAGCTGGTGGAGCCAGCGTTTCCCTACAGTAAGACTGCAAAATAAAGGTTGGCGGCTCGATTACATCAATGCTACCGAACCATTACGCAACCGCTTGAAGAATGCCGACATATATCACGATGTTAAGCACAGTGATCATTGCCCGGTTTATCTGGAACTTAATTAGTGATCAATTGTAATTTTTACACCTTATTCTGCGTTTGATACAACATTTTATCATGCAAATTGTATTATACTGTCGCCATGATCGTTCATAACATTACGATAAAGATCGTTCCTGACATTGAAGAAGCGTGGATACAGTGGCAACAGCAGGAACATATACCCGCAATAATGGCATGTGGACAGTTTTCCCAATGGAAAATGTTCCGTTTGCTGGAGCAGGATGATAGCGATGGCCTGACCTTTGTAATACAATATTTCGCGCCAACACTGGAAAACTATATCAGGTACATTGAGGAATTTGCCCCTGTTTTCAGGCAGCAGGCATTTGATAAATGGGGAGAACGCTTTATTGCGTTCAATACAGTAATGGAGGTTGTGAACTGATTGTGGAAAATAAATTTTAAAGGTTTCCCCGGCTAAATTTATTGTATATTCCACGAAACCCTTTACAGGCCAGCATTTCAGCCGGCATCGCATGAAACACAGCGCAGTACAGGCTTTCAGCGTGTAACATCAATTCACATAACACATTACAAAACATTTCAATTTGCTAAAATCCTTGCCCCAAGCGGATTTCAGCACTTTATCAAATGTTAATTTTTCGACCAAAAAATTTTGTTTCAAGTAAAAAGCGGCTAAATTTGTTGCTGCATAAATTCTTAAAAAATCACACTATGAACAAAGCTGAATTAATTGCAAAACTTGCCGATGATTCAGGCATTACCAAGACTCAGGCTAATGCTGCTCTGGATTCTTTCATCGAAGCAGTTACCAAAACCCTGAAAGGTGGTGGTAAAGTTACCCTGGTAGGTTTTGGTACATTCTCTGTATCAAAAAGAGCAGCTCGCAATGGTCGTAATCCGCAAACCGGTGCTGTGATTAAGATTAAAGCTAAAAAAGTTGCCCGTTTTAAAGCAGGTAAAGAATTGCAGGCTAAATTATAATTATTGCCTTACGCACGAAAGGCTCCGTTACTGCATGCGAAGTATCGGAGCTTTTTTTATTTTTGCATCAATTTTATAATCACTTAATAAACCAATAACATGGGTAGAGGAGATAAAAAAACGAAGAAAGGTAAGATCTTCAAAGGATCATACGGTAAAAGCCGTCCTGCAAGAATTAAAAGAATTGCAGAAAAAAAGAAGTAAGAACTTTATAGACGGGATAAGAGGTTAATAAGTTGAAAAGCTAATTCTCAACCTGTTAACCTCTTAATTTTTTATAGAAGGCAAGCTAATTAAGGCGCCAGGCGCTCAATCTTCCAGGTATTATCGCCCTGTAAGCTATACTGCAACCTATCGTGCAAACGGCTGGGGCGCCCCTGCCAAAATTCAATGTTTATAGGTTTTACACGATATCCGCCCCAATGGGCAGGCCGGCTCAACGGTTTACCAGTGAAATCTTTAACCAGTGTTTTTTCCCGCTCCTCTAACCACTCCCTGTTCTCAATAACCTGGCTTTGTGGCGATGCCCATGCGCCAATACGACTTCCTTCGGGGCGACTGTTAAAATAAATATCACTTTCCTCTGCAGAAACTTTCTCCACCAGGCCGGTTATACGCACCTGCCGTTCCAGTTCTTTCCAGAAAAAAACCAGGCAGGCCCTTGGGTTTTCGGCCAGTTGCAGCCCTTTAAAGCTGTCGTAATTGGTAAAAAATACAAAGCCGCGCTCATCAAAACCTTTTAATAACACAATTCGTGCAGCCGGTATACCATCGGCAGATGCAGTAGCCAGCGTCATGGCGTTTACTTCATCAATTTCACTATGTATGGCCTCCTGCCACCATTTATCAAACTGCCCAATGGCACTTGCATCTACGTCTTTCTCCAAAAGCGACCTTAACTTGTAATCTTTACGAATATCTGCTATAGTTGATGACATGAACCTGTAATTTTATAAAGCAAAGTTAATGGCATGAACAATTAACATTCCTGATTTTGATCATAACCATTTAGCTGCTAAATTAACCTTACTTCTACTTATACTTTACCGTATGAAATATATTTTTACTTTGTTATTAATTGCGGGTAGCGTTCATATTACCCTTGCACAAAAAAGTAAACCCGCTCCTCTTATCACCCGTTTCTATCAACTTACCGGTTCTATTGATAAATACCCCATTACCCTTAACATACATCGCAAAGGCAATGATTTTTACGGAAGCTATTATTACAACTCTACAGAAGAAACCATTGATCTGTTCGGTGTACTGCAAAACGACGGGTCCTTACGACTAACCAACAACAACCGCGAAAGCGGTGATATGAATGAAGAATTTTCAGGAAAATTTAAAGACAGTTCTTTTTCAGGTACCTGGTTGCATAATGGAAAAGTGCTGCCATTTAGGGTAACAAAACCCCTTAATACAAACGGCTTATACTTCGACTATGTGATCACTAAAGGGTCTAGATCGTTACCGAAAGATCAGCAATTTGGCCGTTCCGAAATAACGTATGATGCTGCTGCAGTGTGCCCCACCGCTTCATCAACACACCCGGCAACAAAACTAATAAGGGAAAAGATCTTTGAGGCATTTGGCTATACATCTACAAACGGTACAATAGGCGAGGCAATGCTTGCCGATAAAAAAGATGTACTGAGCCAGGGAGGTGAAATTGAAAAATATGGCGTTAGTATTAGTGTAAATATTGTATACCTGAGTAAACAATTACTAACGCTTTCTATATTGACCTGGGAAGATAACGGCGGGGCGCATGGCAATTACACCATAAAATATGTAAATATTGACCTGGTAAATAACAGTGAAGTAGGCGCCGTGTTTAATGAATGCGCTCAGCTACCGGCGTTACAGGAAAAGAAAGTACGTGAATACTTTAACGCATCAGGTAACCAAAAGCTTTCCGAATTCCTGCTGGTTGATACCCTTCCTACACCAAATAATTGTATAATTACTTCCAAAGGCATCACCTTCAGTTACGACCCGTACGAAATTGCAGCCTATGCTGCCGGCCAGATAAAGCTGTACATTCCTTTTAAAGAAATACAAGGTTGTTTAACCGATGAGTTTAAGAAACTTGTAGGAATGAATAAATAAATTAAAAACAACAAACCCGCTCAAACAGGAGCGGGTTTGTTGTTTAACAATATAAGTTCAACTAAGAAGATTAATACTCTTTGTATTTCAACAACAGGCCATCGTCTTTACCTTTTGAAGTGGTTGTTGTATAACCACCAACATAAAAGCTGCCATCGGTATTTATCAACAAAGAGGCGCCATATTCATAATCGACCCCGCCAAACGTTTTGCTCCATAATGTTTTACCGCTGGTGTTTAATTTTAACAACCACAGGTCATCATAGCCCTGGGTTACCCCCACATCGCCATCCATAGAGCTCGATGTACCGGCAATGAGGTAGCCGCCACCGGGGGCAACCGCAACCGCAGTACCATCTTCGTAAGAAGTACCGCCCATTAAACGGTTCCATTCTATTTCTCCGTTTGCATTTACTTTAATAACCCACATGTCGCTACCACCATGAATTGTTCCTACGGTGCCGCTTTGGTTACTGTAGGTATTACCGTTTATAATGGCGCCGCCATCGGGTGTGCTTACTATGCCATTGGCACGATCATAATTGCTACCGCCAAAAACCTTCGCCCATTCCTTATCGCCATTTGCTTTCAGCTTTAGGATCAGGTAGTCCTCCATACCATAACCAGTGCCTACATCTCCACTATTACTACTCCTTGTGGTACCTGCCACAAATATTGACCCGGTTGAAGAAACACTAACAGCATAGCCTGCATCTTCTGCAGAACCGCCATATGATTTTTGCCACTCTACGTTTCCATTGCTGTTAAATTTCACTACCAGTACATCTTTGTTAGTACTAACAGAAAGGGATTCGCCTACAACTACAAAACCGCCGTCGGCAGTGGCTGCTATGCTTTGCGCATAATCATCATACGCTCCGCCAAGGGTTTTGGTCCAGGCAGTTGTACCATTGCTGTTAAATTTTATGATCCACCAGTCGGTTTGACCATTGTTGGCGCCCACATCGCCATTTGAATTACTTTGTGTGTACCCGGCAACTATATAACCACCATCGGCAGTAGCAATAGCATCTATAGCCGCATCGTACCAGGTACCACCCATTACACGGGTCCAAACAGTATCGTGGTTACTGTTTAATTTAACCAACCAGGCATCGTAATCGCCATGATTTGAAATTACATCGCCGCTTTTATTGCTGGCAGTAATACCCGATAAAAACAGGCCGCCGTCTTTAGTAGCTATTACATCATTAATGTAATCGTCTGCGGCGCCACCCCAATTTTTCTGATACGACAGTTGTACGTTATAAGGTTTTTGTGAGATGGTTGCCTGCGCCTGCAAATTGCCCGCCGTTACAGTAATTGTTGCCGAGCGCGCCTGCGTACCTTCGTATTCACTAATTGCAGATAAGCGAATGGTGTCGTTTCCTTTACCTGAGGTTTTATTTGCCTGTAACCATTCGGCGCCGGATGACACCGCAACCTGCCACTCGACATTTGATTCAACGATCAATTCTGCCGAAGCGCCCTGAACCGGCGCTATTGAAAGAGAAGTTTGATTTAAATTGAGAACAGGCGTTACATCATCATTGTTTTTTTTACACGAAATAACAGCCACGCCCATGGCTAACACAAGTAGAAATTGTTTCATAGATACGAATAATAATTAAAGGTTTTTGTTTGGGATATTGTTACCGTTACAACTTTTTTTCTTACGGGTCTTATAGCGAACGTTAGTAGTAAAAAGGCCGTAGGATGACCTTATTGGGGCCGAAAAGTAAATAACAATTCTTACTTGGCGGTAATTAGTTTATAAGTGTGCGTTTTTGCCAATAACCGTGTAGATATTGGCTATAGACGTGTAAATGAGGAATGAAGAATTAGAAATTAAAAAGGTGAAGACAAATGTTGATGTTGAATGTCGAAGTGAATATAGTTCCGGATTGCCGCTGCTGTATTCGCTTTCGGCTTTTAGCTTTAGGCTTTCGGCTGTATTTTGTATTTGCTTTAGACTTTTAGCTTTAGGCTTTCAGCCGTATTATTACTCCGGTGGCTGATCCTGCCCCTTATTACCTTTTCCCTGTACCCTTGCAAGCATTACTTCAATTTCGCTCATACGGCGAAGCTGGTTCTCCAGCTTTTTATTATGTTCAGAGATCTGTTGCAGATCGCGGTTAAGCTCTTCAAGAAAGGTTACCTTTTTTTGCAACTGCTGGCGTTGAAAGTTCGATTCGCGCAGTTTTTCTTCGGTATCGGCCAGCAGGCGCGACAGGCGGCGGTTCTCCTCCAACAGGTCTAAATGCTTTTGTTTGTACTCGTCAAACTCCCTTATGAGCTTAAAGTTGTTCTGTTGTATTTCTTCAAACTCAAACTGGCGGCTGGGCGGGTTGCTAAGGCTTTCTACTTTCGACAATTTTTCACGCAGGGCATTGAACTCTTCATATGCCTTTTGCATGCGCTCTTCCATTTCATCTGACAGCAGCTGTTGTTGCTCCAGTTCAACAATGCGGGCATCCTTACCGGCCAGTACGGTAAGCATTTCGTTCAGGCGGGCGTTCAGCTCCTCGTTGGCTTTTATTGTATCAATGTGTTTGAACTCTGTTTGCTTCAACAGTTCTATTTGATCGAGCAGTAAGGTTATTTGATGGTGTTGTTCTGCCAGCCCCTGCTGCGTTTTTTGCAGGCGCATAAGGTATTCCTCACTTTGTTCCTCCTGCGATGAAAGCGTTCTTTCTGCAGGCTGTGGTGCATCGTGGCGGCGTTTTAATTCCTTGTGCAGCTCTTCCACTTCAATGGTAAGCAACTGCTCATTATCGCGCACTTCATCGAGCTCGCGGCGTAACTGCATTTGTTCTTTTTCCTGCAGTTCCATATCCTCATAATATTTCAGACGCCATTCTTCATTATCAAGAAAAGCAGTATCGGCCAGAATAGGCGGTTCGGGCTCGGGAAGTTTTAACGACATGGTCCTTCGGCTCACCAAAAAGAAATGAATAAAGAAGCCGAGTGCTACACCGCCCAGCAGGAAGATAATAATTTCAAGGATCCCAACGTACATCTGATACCCCAGTATAACCAGTAAATAGTTCATAACGGCTTCGGAATTAGTATAAATACCGCATCACAGATAGCGATCAACACAGACTATTTTTCATGGGATTTTGAAAAAAGACGGAATGAAAAAACCACCGGGGAAGGTGGTTTTTCTTATAGGAAATTTAATACAGTAAACTGATAAATGCAAAAATGCGCCAAATAAATTTAAGCCGCTGTTTATCAGCTATTTATTAACTATTTATTAGCCTTTTACCAGGGTACCAACCTTTTCGCCACAAGCTACGCGGCGCAGGTTGCCCGGTTTGTTCATATCAAATACAATGATGGGCAGTTTGTTCTCCATACAAAGGGTAAACGCCGTCATGTCCATTACCCGCAGGTTTTTTGAGATGCATTCCTGGAAGGTGATGCTTTCGTATTTTTTGGCTGTGGGATCTTTTTCAGGATCGGCCGTGTAAATGCCATCAACGCGGGTGCCTTTCAGGATCACATCGGCCTGTATTTCGATAGCGCGCAGCGAGCCGGCCGTATCGGTTGTGAAATAAGGGTTACCGGTTCCGGCGCCAAAGATCACTACTCTGCCTTTTTCAACGTGGCGAATTGCGCGGCGGCGAATGTATGGTTCAGCGATCTGTTCCATTTTTATGGCACTTTGTAAGCGTGTAAAAACGCCTATCTTCTCTAACATAGCCTGCATGGCCATTCCGTTTATCACCGTGGCCAGCATGCCCATATAATCGCCATGAGCGCGTTCGATACCAGTTTCTGCTTCATTCATACCCCGGTAAATATTACCGCCACCAATAACAATAGCCACCTGAACACCCAGGTCGGCCACCTCTTTGATGTCATGTGCATATTGCGCCAGGATAGCGGGATCCATTCCAAAACTTTTATCGCCCATCAACGATTCACCGGAGAGTTTTACTAAAATGCGTTTGTACTTTGGTAGCATGTATGACTGACCTTTTATATTTATGATTCCTGTTTCTGAATTTCAACCAACAACGCTAATCACAGGCACTGGGCCAGGATTCTAAGAACCAGGAACTTAGCACCAAAAATTAAGCACTAAGCACCAGGGAAAAAGAACTTAAAGGGCTGTGCAAAGAAAGGATTTTTTATTAATGTTTTACACCTTTTGTGAAATGCTTTACACACCAGCTCAAAAAAAAGAGGAAACTACCCGTAAGCAGTTTCCCCTTTATTTATTTAGAATTGATATTCTTCGAAGTATTATCCCAAAGCTACGCGTTTGAATTCGGTAACAGTTAAGCCACCATCAACGCTTTTCAGGTAATCACCTACGGTTTTAGAGCTATCTTTTACGAAAGCCTGGTTAACCAGGGTGCTTTCTTTAAAGAAGGCGTTCAGTTTACCTTCGGCGATCTTATTGATCATATCATCGGGTTTACCGGCCATTTTAGGATCAGCCTTAATTTGCTCGGTAACGATGGCGCGCTCGCGCTCGATAGTAGCAGCAGAAACAGAGCTTGCATCAACAGCAACCGGGTTCATAGCAGCAATTTGCATAGCTACGTCTCTACCAGCTTCAGCAGCAGCTTTGCTTAAACCTACCAGTACACCAATACGGTTTGCACCGTGAATGTAAGAGGCAACAAACTCAGCATCTACACGCTCAAATTTAGTAATACCAATTTTTTCACCAATGCTGGCTAATTTATCGTTAACCAGGTCGGCAACTTTAGCGCCGTTGATAGAAACAGCGTTCAGTTCATCGAGTGATTTTACATTGCCGGCAACAGCAGCATCGATAATGCTTTGTGCAAAAGCAACGAAGTCGGCGTTTTTACCAACGAAGTCGGTTTCGCAGCTAACGCAAATGGCGATACCTGTTTTATTATCAGCAGTGGTTTTAGCCAAAACCACACCTTCTTTTGCCTCACGATCGCCACGCAGTGCAGCAACCTTAGCGCCTTTTTTACGAAGCCAGTCGATAGCTGCTTCGAAATCGCCATTGGTTTCTGTCAAAGCCTTACGGCAATCCATCATTCCGGCACCGGTCATCTGACGCAGCTTATTAATATCAGCGGCAGTAATAGCAACACCTGACATAGTAATTTGAAGATTTAATTATGTTTGAAATTTGAAAATGCGTCACAAATAACCCGATTCTATTCAAATCAAACTATTCGTGAAGCATTTTCATTTTATTAATTCTGTTCAGTAGCGTTATAACAGCACAAGAGTGCGACGCAACGGAAGTTCAATAGTTGATCTGCAGCCAGGTTCATAATTATGAACTAAGAACTGAGAACTAAGCAACTATCTTCTGCCACCGCCAGGTCCACGGTTGCCGCCAGGACGGTTACCACCGCCTCTGTTCTGACCACCGCCACCTCTGTTTTGGCCACCACCGCGGTGACCACCGCCACCGCCCTGACCACGACCGCCGCCTTGACCGCGACCGCGACCACCTTCAGCTTCAGCTTCAGCCTGCAGGCGTTGTGCTTTCTTTTCTTTTTCGATATCCTCAGCATCAACATCAGTTTCTTCGTCTTTAGCAGCTTGTCTTTCAGCAAGACCTTCAGCTATAGCGGCAGTAACGTATTGAGTAATGATAGCGATAGATTTGGTAGCGTCGTCGTTTGCAGGAATTGCAAAGTCAACTTTATTAGGATCGCAGTTGGTATCAACCATACCGAAGGTAGTGATGCCCAATCTTTTGGCTTCAGCCAATGCGATGTGCTCGTGACCGATGTCGATGATGAACAAAGCGGCAGGTACACGGCCCAGTTGGCTGATACCACCCAATACTTTATCCATTTTATCGCGGTCGCGACCGAGGGTTAATTTTTCTTTTTTGGTAAGAACGTCTGCAGTGCTTTCGCTCAGCATTTTGTCGATGCTCTGCATTTTCTTAACGCTTTTACGAACGGTGTTGAAGTTGGTCAACATACCACCTAACCAACGCTCGGTAACGAAAGGCATGTTCACTTTACGTGCGCACTCAGTAACAATTTCTTTCGCTTGTTTCTTTGTACCAACGAACATGATCTTTTTACCGCTGCGGGCGATCTGCTTTAAAGCAGCAGCCGCTTCTTGCAGGTGCTCGGTAGTTTTATTGAGGTCGATGATGTGAATACCTTTCTTTTCAGCAAAAATGTAAGGTAACATTTTTGGGTTCCACTTCTTACGCAGGTGACCGAAGTGAACACCGGCATCCAGGAGCTGCTGTTGCAATGAAGTGTTATTTTCCATTTATCTAAGTTGAAAATGTGTGTTTGAAAAATTTGATAATGACCACAAGCGCTTCCAAAACGCGCTCCGCCAAAAGACGGAGGCGTTGGTATGGATTAACGTTTGCTGAACTGGTAGCTGCGACGAGCTTTTTTGTGACCGAATTTCTTACGCTCAACAGATCTTGGATCGCGACGAAGAACACCAGCTGCTTTTAATGCAGGACGGAATTCAGCGTTCAGTTCAATCAGCGCACGACCGATACCGAGTTTAGCGGCTTCAGCCTGGCCTTTCATACCACCACCGGCAGCATTGATCTTTACATCAAATTTATCGAGAGTCTGAGTAGCTTTTAAAGGCAGCTCAACCTGGTTTTGTAAATAAACCAATTGAAAATATTCTTTGTAGTCTTTATCGTTAACGGTGATCTTACCGGTTCCGCGTGACAACCAGATACGTGTCACAGCTTCTTTACGACGACCTACGGCATTTTTTTGCTTTTCCATGTATGATTTACAATTAGAAAGTTAAAGATTGTGGTTTCTGTGCAGCATGCTCGTGTTGGTCGCCGGCATACACAAATAGTTTTTTATACATTTTGCGGCCAAGGCGATTCTTTGGCAACATACCTTTTACCGCTCTTTCTACTACTACTTCGGGGCGACGACGCAGCAGTTCGCGAGCAGTTTCAGATTTTTGACCACCGGGGTAACCTGAGAAGGTCAGGTATTCTTTTTCCTCGGTTTTGTTGCCGGTGAATTTTACTTTTTCGGCATTGATAACAATGATGTAGTCTCCGCAATCAACATGTGGCGTATAATAAGGCTTATTCTTACCACGAAGAATGGCCGCTATTTTCGCGCACATGCGTCCCACGGTTTGATTGGTACCGTCTACAACATACCAGTTGCGTTTTACGGTAGCCGCATTCGCATGTTGGGTAGTGAAATGTAGTTTACTCATTTTTAAAACTTTTAGCTGAAACTATTTTTTAGGCTTCAGCCGGTTAAGAAATAAACAGCAGCGCCATCCCGCCTGCCATTTCCGAAAATAGTATGGGTAACTAAAAACGGGTCGCAAAGATAGAAGGATATAATGGGTAGAACAACAAATTAGGAAACTATTTTTTCATCGAAGCTTTACAATTTATTGATTTTCAATAAATATTTTGACATATATTTTTTCTTACTGCCTCAAAGGCCCGGTTTTTCTGGGTTTTAGGCTCTTCCTTTACGGAAAATGTTAGGTAAATAAGGTGGTTTGTCGGTGTTAACCTTTGAGTTTGCAGTTCCTAGTTCATAGTTCATAGTTCTTAGTTCTTAGTTCTTAGTTCACAGGAAAACCTTAGGTCTTTGGCTAGTGAATGATGAGTGGTGAATGGTGAATGGTGAATGGTGAGTGGGGCTCGCGAAAGTTAAAAATAACGCCTGGGTTTGCGCTGGCCGAACCTTTGCCGATTCAGTTCACAGCTCATAGTTCATAGTTCTTAGTTCACAGGAAAACCTCAGGTTTTTGGCTAGCTTAGTTCACAGTTTTTAGTTCATAGTTCGCAGTTCGCAGCTCACAGGCCGTTCTCAGTTATTCAGTTTCATTAGGTTCGCTGCGCCCGCCCTGGGCCTTGGAGCCTGGCTTTCGCCAACAGTTTCTGATTTCGAGTTTAGGGTTTGGTTCGCTAACGTTGAGCGTACATCATAACCTTGCGTACCGGCCGAAACTTCAATTGTCCCAAACCTGCACTCCAGAGCCAACGGGCATATAAAGTTTTAATTTCTACTTCTTTAATTTGCTTCCTCTTTGGGGTTGAGGAGCTTTTTTTACTACTCGTTTCTTTTTTACAGGCGCCTTGCGCACTGACTGCGCCTGCTGCTTTCTTTCAATAACACCTACAGCCACACACCGCATGCCGGTAGATTGAGGGTAATTTAACGCCTCCCCATCTTCACACTCCGTCACTTTCATAAATATGGCATACTCTGTGGCTTTGGCCGGAACCGGCACTGCGAATGAAAACGCCTTTGCACAATTGCCTTTTTGTAAAACATCGCTGCAGGCTACTTCTTTCTTTAATTTGCTATTTTCAAAATCAGGGTATAAAATGTGCATGCTTATTTGAAATTCCTTCAGGTATTTTTTATCGTACAGCGGGGTATCGGGTAAATTCAGATGAATGTGCATCTGGCGTTTTTCGATCTTATGCACCTTCACATCCAAAAGGTGCAGAAACATTTTTTCCAATGTTCGGGTTGTATGGCACTCCAAATTAAACAGGCAACTAACATCATTGAAATTGTAGTCTCTTAACTGTAAACGAAGTTTTGAAAGTAAGCGGCGCCAGAGTTTGCCATCTTTGTGTTCGCTGCTGATACTTTTGAAAATGAGACTGGCTATTTGGTTTACATGAATCAGCTTATTGCTGCTTTCCTTCATGGTCTCATTTAAAACTGCTTCTTTATCTGTACCTCTTTTACGGCGAACATGAGGACCATATGCCTTGCTATTAACGAAGGTGAGGTTATCGATTGTTCCACTTAGTTCGTGGGTGACAATGTTGTTTGATTTGGCCATAGTCAAAAAGTTTTAATAGCTTTAATGAATATAGCTCATTCGCATTCCCTTACCCGGAAGATACAAAGTATTTCAAATACGACGCAACTTTTCCCTCACCTTATCGCGAGCTTATACCGACATTACAGCGACCTTATAGCGACCTTATAGCGACCTTATAGCGATGTAACTCCTTAGTAGCTCCTCAGTAGGTTCTCTGTTGCTCCGCGGCAACTCCCTCTACGCTTTTAAACTGAAAATTGAAGAGCAAATCGTAACTTACGAGCAGTCACAACTCAAAAATCACTACAGTAACCATGTCCATACACCTACTCAACCGAAATACATTTGGCGAAGTAGCCAATACCGGAAACCTGATGCCCATTGAAGAAGCCCACGAATTATTGAACGCATGGGTACCCAATGAGCGGCTGCGACTGCACATGAAACAGGTGGCCGCCGTTATGAAAGCCTGGGCCATTGAAAAAGAAAACGCCGATGAATTGACCGCCCGCAAATGGGAATTGGCCGGCCTGCTGCATGATGCCGACTGGGAAAAACATCCCAACGACCATTGCCGTGTAATTATTGAGGAGCTTGAACGCCGCAATATCGACCCTGAAGTACTTCATTGCATAGCATCGCACGGGCCAAGGTATTTTGGTGTTGAACCTAACAATACCATGGATAAAATGATCTATGCCTTTGATGAGCTATCTGGCTTTATTCATGCCGCAGCGCTTATACGGCCCACCCGTTACGAAGGTATGGATGTAAAAAGTGTTCTGAAAAAACTTAAAAACCCTTCTTTTGCCGCCCAGGTAAATCGTGATGATGTTACCGATGCCATAGCGCGTATTAATATTCCGCTTGAAGAAATTATTCAATTCATCATCGACCATCAGAAAGACGTACAATAAGCCACTATGAAAAAATGGTTCCTGGTAATAGCTGTTGTTTTTATTGCGGCTTTTGCAAGTATTTATATTTTTATTCCGGGCCAACTGAATATTGTTCAAATAACATCCATTAACTGTACCGCTAATGGCGCCTATAGGGTATTATCGAATGCCGGTAAGTGGCAGGCCTGGTGGCCAGGCGTACAATCGAACAGCAACACATTTCATTATAAAGATGGTTCCTTTTCCATTACCAAAGAGTTGAGGAACACGCTTGAGATCCTAATTCAGCAAAACGAGCTAATGCCCCGTAGCGTGTTGCATGTATTTCCTGCTACCGGTGATTCCAGTACGCTGCACTGGCAGTGCAGTATTGCAACCGGTATTAATCCGTTTAAACGCATTCAACATTACCGGCAGGCGGTGGCGCTAAAAAGCAATATGGATGCTGTACTTAGCCGCTTTAAAACCTTTGCTGAGAAAAAAGAAAACATTTACGGTATCTCCTTCGAGATAATCGTTTTCAGAGATTCTTTATTGATAAGTACAAAGTCTATACAAAAAGATTATCCTAATGTATCAACGGTTTATACGCAAATAAACGCCCTTAAGAAATACAGCGCCAGCCACCGGGCAAAACAAACTGCGCCGCCTTTAATGAACCTTACGCCATTGAACCCTGCAGGCTATCAACTATTAACAGCGCTGCCTGTTGACAGGGAAGTTCCGGCCAGTGGAAAGTTCTTTAATCAAAACATTCCCCTTAACCGCTTTTGGGTAATAAGGGTACATGGAGGTGCATCGTCAGTTGACGAAGCCATTCATCAATTTCAATTATATGTTCAGGATTATCAAAGAGTAGTGATGGCACTCCCTTTTCAAAAACTAATTACAGACAGAAGTACAGAACCCGATACCAGCCGCTGGGTCACTGATATTTATTTCCCTCTATTTTGAGAACCGAACTACCATAACACTATCATTATTGCGGGCCAGTATATACGCATCATTCTTTCCTATATCAATCTTTTTAATGCGCCGTACCTGGCCTTTTATTAAAATACCATTGGTGCTTTCCACATCAAATACACCACGTCCTCTGTTTAGTAATATTGTTCCCCAATCGGCATCATAGCGCCCCATTTCAACATTGCTTTCGTAATAATTTCCGCCCAGTAACAAATCGGGCAGACTGTCGTTATTGGCATTTACCACCGCTGCATCGCGGTAACTTGTTAACTGCGCCTGCCAGGGCAAGGGCCGGGTAGTAAAGTGCATATAGCCATCGTTTATAAGAATGGCATTGGGAAAATAATTGGCCGTAAACAAATCGGCTCCTTTTAATTTGGCAGGCGACAACAGTTCATTCAACTGCGCTTTGGCAAAATCTTCGGCATACAGAAAGTTCTTCTTTAATACGGGCATTTTCTTTTCCAGCTCCGACTTATTGGCAAAAGGTATTTCCTTTCCCTGCACATAATACGTCATCACCTGTTCCTTTTTACCGTTATCATCAAAATCATTATAGTACAACCTTACCGGCTCTTTATCCGATGCCTTTAGCCGGCTGTTCATACCCAGGTTACCGGCCACCAGGTCAATATCGCCATCGTTATCAAAATCGTATGGCAGTATAAAATTCCACCAGCCTTTTTTTTCTGTTAGCGACTTGCGTGTAAACTGTCCTTTGTTATTGAGCCAGGCATCTATACCTCCCCATTCAAAAGAGCATATAAGGTCATTATCACCATCCTTATCTACATCGAACCAAACAGCACGGGTAACAAAACCTGCGTTGCTTAAATCCTTTGCATGTGCAGCCGTTACATCTTTGAATTTTCCGGTGCCATCGTTTTGTAATAAATAGGAGACTGGCGCTTGTCCGTAAGCCCAGGGAATTGCCCGGCCCCCAACAAACAGATCAACGTAGCCATCATTATTGAAATCGCCGGGCACAATACACGATACGGTTTCATAGATGCCGGTAATTGCATTGGGCAGGCGGGTAAACTGGCCTTTCCCATCGTTTAGGTAAACCCGCGGCAGCAGGTGTTCATCGTTACCATAAAATTCATTACCACCGCTGGCTACAATAAGATCATCAAAGCCGTCTTTATT
Organism: Niastella sp. OAS944; assembly: GCA_024809215.1. GTDB lineage: Bacteria > Bacteroidota > Bacteroidia > Chitinophagales > Chitinophagaceae > Niastella. The sequence continues at coordinate 290,339 of JANUBW010000003.1, forward strand.
AATATCTACAATACTGGCATCAACATCTTCAAACGTACTGTCTGCATCAAGTGCGGGTTCACTGCTTCTATAAAAAGTTCCGCCGGCCTTTTGTAAATACACTGCGCTTTTTCCCCATTTGGCCGAACCAATAAATACATCCTGCAGCCCATCGTTATTTATATCGCCCACTGCCAGTGCGGGCCCTTCCGTTGAAAGCATATGCGGTATCAACGGCTCGCGATCAAACTCGGGGAAATGATTTTCTTTATGCAGAAATTGTAACTGAACACTGTCGGCAATATTGGTAAGGCGTAAAGATGCGTTCTTTTTATAAGTAGTTATAACCTTGTAATTGAATGCCGGCAATCCCTTTTGCCAGGCCATTGTTAGTTGTTTGGTATTGGGTGGAAAATTTACTGGCTGATAAGTATTATCGGGCCATACAAGAAATGCGGAATCTACTTTTATTTTATCGAGCCCTATGTGCATGGGAATTTCCATGCCCGACATAAAACCATGCACCCCTTGTTTTTCATACAGGTATATATGCCCTGCTGAAAACAACACGGCCTTAGCACCTACAGCGTTAACATTACCGGCCGGCCCTATTAGTTTAATGTCAACATAAGTTTTGTTGTGTTTGTCGTTAGTTTTATTTTCATAGATAAGCGCCGGGGCGTTGATGTTATTAACTATTACATCCAGGTCGCCGTCATTATCAAGATCGGCATACACGGCGCCGTTTGAGTAGGTTGATTCGTTGTTGCCCACCTGTTGCTCTATATCGGCAAATACCAAATTACCCGTATTCTTAAAAAACTTATTGGGAATTTTTATTTGGGGAAATTTATCAATAAGGGCCATATCCTTTTCATTCAACTTATTGGCCCATAACTTATTTTGTATTTCCTGATTGGAGATATAATTGATGTAGTCTATATCGTTCATTCGTTTTGGAATGCCGTTCGATATAAATAGATCCTTCAGGCCGTCATTATCAAAATCCATCCATAAAGCAGCCCACGACCAGTCGGTTGCATACACGCCGCTATACAAACCTATTTCACTAAATGCACCGTTACGATCGTTCAACTGCAAATTATTTCGGGTGTACTGATAATTATAGCCATTCTTTAATTTAAGGTCGAAAATATCCCATGACTCCTCACCAAGCGATCTTTTTAAAATATAAGGGTCTGCCGGCAACATATCCATTGCAATGATCTCTGAATACCCATCATTATTCACATCTGCTATATCAACTCCCATGGTATACCTGCTGGTATGGTTTATACAACGATCAAGATCTTCTTTAAAAGAGCCATTATGCTGATTCAGGTACAGGTAATCGTTTTCATGGAAGTCGTTCCCAATATATACGTCGGGATACCCGTCGAGGTCAATATCGCTTATTGCAATACCAAGCCCATAGCCAATAGCAGAGCTGTTGATACCTGATTCTTTTGTAACATCGGTAAACATCTGGTTATCGGCCTCCCCGGGCCTCCCCCCAGTGGAGGGGGGGGCCGAAATAAGATCGTTACGGTAGAGACGGTCGCCTGATAAAGGATGATACGTTCCCAGAAACTCGCTTCTTGGATGAAAGGTCCCGTTCTCATGTATTGAGTGGTTCAACAGGTACATATCGAGATCGCCGTCGAGATCATAATCAAAGAATGCGGCCTGTGTGCTAAAGCCAGAGAAATTGAGCCCCAGCTCTTTTGCTTTATCAGTATAATGCGGAACACCGTCCTTATCTATTCCTGTACAAACCAGGAACTGATTATTACCTTTTAAAGGTCCATAATTTCCTACGCGGCATACGTAAATATCCATCATGCCATCGTTATTAATATCTACAACCGATACGCCCGTGCTCCAGCCATGATCGTTGGGTATACCAGCGGCAGCTGTTACATCCCTGAATTGCATATTACCTTTATTCAAATACAGTTTGTTTTGCTCCTGGTTTGAGGCAAAGAACAGATCAATGAGCCCATCATTATTAAAATCGGCAGCGCCGGCACCTGCGCCGTTATAGAAATACATGTAATGGAAAATGTTAAACGAATCGGTAGGGGTTAAGGTATTGGCAAACTGCAAGCCGGTGCCGCTTTTATCCAACACTTCAAACAAAGGAGGCTGTTTATCGCCCCGCCTGCATGCAGCAATAATATACATGACCAGGACTATTAAACAAAAGCCTGTCCACTGTTTTCTAACGATCATCATTAGCTACTCCTATATTTTACTTCTTTAATTTGTATAGAACCGGGTAATCGTCGTTCCTTGCAAACAATACATAATTATTTCCCGCGCCTGCAATCAGACTAATATCCCGCACTTCGCCATCAACCAGCAAACCTGTTTGGCGCGGGGGCAACCAGGCAAAACCACCATTTCCATTATTGATCAGCACTTCGCCATAACTTGCATCGAGTTTGCCAAACTGTGGCGGAAAGCCCGATTTATTGCCACCCAATACCATATCGGTAAACCCATCTTTATTAAGGTCGGCACATAGTATTGCACTCATCATTGAAAGCTGCACCTGGTAGGGTAATGGCTGAACAGTAAAGCTGCCATTACCATTATTGACAGCTATACAGGAACTGGTGTAATTAAACAGTCTTACATTGCTTTTATCGATCAGTTCTTTTGAAAACAATTCCTGTATCGACCGTTTTGCGTAATCCTTATTCTTCAGGTTCTCCTTTTTAATGGTAGGAATTTCTTCCTGCATTTCTTTTTTCAGGAACACCGGCACATCGCGTTTATCGGCTGTACGGGTCAATACTTTATCTTCCGATCCGTTGTTATTGAAATCGTTTATCCAAAGCTTTACCGGGTTTTCTTTATTGGGGTGCAGGTAAAAATTATCGCCTATGTTTCCCAATACCAGGTCGGTTTTGCCGTCATTATTTACATCGGTAGCAACAACCGTTTGCCATAAGCCATACAACTCATTAAGGTTACTTTTTACTTCGGCGAACCTGTCGCCCTTGTATGAGAATATGCGCGGCGCCATCCACTCACCGGTTATTATAAGCTCTTTTGCTTCATCACCTGCCACGTTGGCCCATACGGCACCGGTAACCATACCAATGGTTGCGATGTTTGGGTTCTTTGCTTTTGCCATATCGGTAAACTGTCCATTACCATTATTCACAAACAGGTAGCTGGTTGGCGTAACGCCATAGTTGCGGGGCGTGCTTCTACTACCAACAAACAGATCGAGGTCGCCATCGTTGTCAAAATCATATGCAGCAGCCACGGCGGTATTCATACCATCTGTATGCAACGCGGTAGCATCTAATGTAAAACTTCCATTTCCATCATTCTTCATTAGCCGGCATTGCATTTCGCGGCTGTAGGGCGGACTGTTATTTCCACCGGGACCAACAAACAGATCGGCATCACCATCTCTATCACAATCGAAGAACAGCACTGCCTCATCTTCAAAATCTTTGAACTGAAGAAATACGGGCACACCCTTCTTTTTAAAGCCACCGCTTTTTTGTTGCAGGTATAATTGCCCGGGGTGGCTTTTTGTTCCGCCTATATACATATCTGACAGTCCATCGCCATTTACATCGGCTGTGGCTACTTTGGGTCCTTCGCGGGAAAGTATTTCAGGAATATTACGTTCATAATAAAAATCTACATTATCGTCTTCCACATGTTTTTCAAAGGCCTGTGGTATTGCAGTAAACAGCCATGTATTATTTTGAACACTGTCGGGTAGCAGATGTTGTATGCCGGCCTTTTGCGTAAATATATGTGTGGTATCGATGGCTGGTTTAATAAAAGTTGTAACTGTACGATTGGGCCACATTACTACTATGGAGTCAATAACATTTTCCCTGCCCAGGCCAATCACCTGTTTATAATCCACCGACGATTGAAACCCCCTGCTGGGCACTACTTCGCGGGTAATAATAGCGCCACCGGTATGCACCATTATTTTGCTGCCAATGGCATAAGTATTTTGGCCGTGGCCCTTTAAGAGTATACTAATGTAATGGTTGGAATTCTGTTCGCGTGAGCGGTTCTTATAAATAAACGCCTGCTGGTTTATGTTATTTATGACCAGGTCAAGATCGCCATCGTTATCAAGATCGCCATAAGCAGCGCCGTTTGAAAATGAGGTTTGGGTGAAACCCCATGAGTTACCTGCATCTGCGAACCGAAGGCTTCCCAGGTTCTTATACGCTTTGTTTATTACCGGTGTTTTGGGAATATGCTCCAGCACCTCGTTCACTTTTTCTTTTTTACCGGTCAATACCATTTTCTGTATTACATCATTGGCAAAGAACTCCATAAAATCAAGATCGGTAACATCACGGTTCACGCCATTGCATATATAAATATCATTCAGTCCATCATTATCGGCATCAAATAGCAGAGCGCCCCAGCTCCAGTCGCTGGCACATACGCCACTATAATTGGCCACATCGGAGAAGGTACCATTACCATTATTTAACTGCAAACAGTTTTTCATATACTGGTGGTAAAAGCCTATTTGCAATTTGTTACGGTACTGGTCAATATTATCAAATGCGCCCAGGGTTTTAAGGCGGTAGTCATTATCGGGCAACATGTCTGTGGTAAAAATATCGGCATACCCATCGTTATTTATATCGCCAATATCGGCGCCCATGGAGGAAAAGCTGTTTTGCTTCATACACTTTTCCATTTCATCTTTGAAGGTGCCGTTCTTTTGATTTACGTATAAATAATCGCGCTCGTACGAGTCGTTGGCTACGTAAATATCAGGATAGCCGTCGTTATTGACGTCGCCAACCGAAACACCGAGACCAAAACTCATTAAGGTACCGTGTATGCCTGCTTCTTTATTCACTTCGGTAAAGCGGCCGTTATCGTTCCGGTACAGGTGATCGCCGCCATCTTTTACAAAATCTGCTACCTGCCATTCTTTTGCCGGCAGATCACGCTGATTGGTATAGCCCAGCGTGTTTACAGGCATGGGGCTGTTATCGATCATAAAACAATCAAGATCGCCATCGAGGTCGTAATCAAAAAATGAAACCTGTGTAGTATAGGCCGAAATATTTAACCCGTATTGTGCGGCTGCTTCGGTAAAGGTGAGATTGTGGTTGTTGATGTATAACTTATTTCGGCGACGGCCCGATTTCATGTGACCCGAATTACAGATATACATATCGAGCCAGCCATCATTATTAATATCTGCCATTACCGCTCCCGTGCTCCACATGCTATCCTGTTTCATACCGCTTTTAGCGGTAATATCTTCAAAGGCAAAGCTTCCCTTATTCAGGTACAGCTTATTCTCTTCCATATTCGAGGTAAGCAGTATATCGGCCAGCCCATCGTTATTGATATCGCCAATGGCTACACCGCCGCCATTATAAAAGTTACGGAACAAAAAACTGTTATCGTACTCCTGGTCAACAACCGGGTTTGTAAAATTGATACCGGTATTTTCAACCAGTTCGAACAAAGTTGCGGGTGCTTCTTTATTGTTTTTACAGGCCAAAGAAAAAACAAACCCTGTAAGCAGGCAAACAAGCGATCTATTTATATACATCCAAATATGAATATTATTGAATATTATGACTGTGTGCTTAACCGTGAAAATGGACAAAGGTCATTATTGAATAATGACCTTTGTAACTATACTAAATTTAAGCATTAAAACTATTCTCCGTATCCGGGATTTTGTTTTAGGTTAGGATTGGCGAGTAATTCATCCGGCGCAATGGGGAACAGCAGATTTCTTACCGGATCGGCATCGGCTTCTTTTAAGGCCCATGGTTTCAGGAACACGCCAAACCGTATAAGGTCCTGGCGGCGCCAGCTTTCCCAATACAATTCACGGCCTCTTTCGGCCAGTAAAGTACCAGCATCATAAACGTTAGCGGGATTCACCAACGTGATACTTAACAGAGGAGTAGCGCCACGGGCTGCTCTCAATTGATTAATTAACAAAAGCGCGCCGGCCACATCGGGAGCAGATTGCCGTAATTTGGCTTCAGCCACCATTAGCAACACATCGGCATAACGGAATATTTGTAATTGATTTCGCTGGTTACCGGTGTTATATGCCGTATAGTCGGGCGGATACTTAATAACACGGATACCTGCTACTTCCAACCTTTTTTTATCGATCTCTATTAATTTAACATCGGGGGTAAACGACAAGGCATTACCCTGACGATCTTTTATAGCCACTCCGTTCTCATTTACCTGCTGGCCTACTACAAAACCGGGCTTTAGTCCCGACTGGTCGGTAACGCCAGGATAGTCTACACCACCCAGCCGTTTATCACTTGCACCAAATGTATTGTAGAAATCGGCCACGGTAGAAAAGCCGTTCCAGCCTGCGCTTCCATAAGTGTTGTTCTTGTCCCAGGAATTATAGTGCAATGTCATCATCCAGCGGGCGCGAATGTCGCCAGTGTTTATACCATCTCCTGATTGGGCAGCACCAGTGTTGTGCCAGGCCAGGATCCGTTCTTTGGAAAGATTTGCATTATCGGGACCGAAATTGTCGAAATAATTGGTAGTAAGGCTGTATTTACCGCTATTGATGATGGCATTTCCCAGCGTTACCACCTGTTGCATATCGGCGTTATCGAATGTAGGGGCTTGTTTATTCAGGAATGCGCCCTTGTTTAATAAAACTTTCATTAACAGGAACCGGGCCGCATCGGGGCTGGCCTTATAAGGCAGGTTGGCTTCTGGCAACTGCGGAATGATACTATTTAATATAGTAGTTAATGTATCAATAGCCTCATTGGGTTGCAATACCGGGGCGGGGCCTATTGAGTTGTAATCAACCACCTGCCTGTATGGCACCTGGCCAAACAGATCGAGGAAATAGAACTGTGACAAAGAACGAAGGAATAATGCTTCGGCTTTTTGAGTGGGGTTAGGGTTAAAAGCCATGGTTGTAATGGCGCCGCTTTCTAACTGCCCAAGTAAGTTGAAAGTATTTTTAATTTGAACGTGAATGGTTGTCCAGTTGTGTGTGTGCATTACCCGCCATGTGCCGTTATCGTCCCAGTCGCCGCCACGTACGGGAACCAATGCTTCGTCGGTAGTGGTTTCCTGCAGCGAGAACAAACGTTCCTGACTATGCATTAAAGCATTCATACTATTATAGGTACCGGTCAATAATGCATTTATGTCTGAAGAACTGCCCCCAGGCGTAGTGAAGCTATCGTTCAATTTCTGATCTAATTTGGTACAACCCAGCGACAGTACCAACCCGGCCGTGCAAATATATTTGAGTTTCATAATTATTATTTTTGTCGTGACTGTTATAAAGAAAAGCTTGTTCCAAATAAAAATGTTCGTTGTGTTGGATAACCGATATAATCGACACCCAACGACGGAATTCCATTCAATGCTTTATCAACATTCACTTCAGGATCGAAACCTTTATACTTTGAAATAACAAATACGTTATTGGCAGCAACATAAATACTAAAGTTCTTGAGATACTTGCCAACATTGCCAAACGTATACCGCAACGTAGCGCTGTGTAGTTTGAAATAGTTTCCGCTTTCGAGGAAACGGGTTGAGGTAGTGATAGGGTTGGCTGAGCTTTCGCTGGTTGTAACAAGGCCCGATGCGATATTTCTTCCGCCATTAATATTGGAGATATTCAGTACGCTCATGGCCGTATTGTTGTACAATTTGTTACCGAAAGAACCATGGGTTCCCAGGTTAATACTCCATTTCTTATAAGACACATCGGTACTAAATCCAACATATGCCGAAGGATTGGGATCGCCTACATAATCCGGGGTAAGAGTATATACTCCGATACCGTCCTTATCGAACCCCTGGAATGTGGGAAGATAGAAAACATCTACCGGTTGATTATGTGCAATGGCTTCGGAGAATGCGTTGGTAGTTCCCTGACCGTGTAACCCGCCGGTTAATGCCAACGGTGTTTTACCTGCCTGTGGGAAAATGAACTTGTTCTTTACAAATGTTACGTTAGCATTGGCGCTCCAGTTAAAATCTTTTCCCATAATGATATCGCCCCACAAACCAACTTCAACGCCACTGTTGCGAACATAAGCACCGTCGAGGTTCTTATATTGCACACCGCCTGCGCCTGTTGGCTGTGGTACTACAGCCAGAAATATGGGATCCTTGGTTTTTTTATAGAAATAATCGACAACCCCATTGAGCCGGTTGCCTAACATTGCAAAATCGAGACCTACGTTGTATGACTCAACGGTTTCCCATTTCAGGTTTTTGTTTCCAAAGTGGTTGGTTGTAATTGAACCATTGCTTGAGTACCGGTATACATCGAGGGCTGCATCTGCTGCAAATTCCTGGTTACCGGTTTGGCCATAACCTAAACGCAATTTCAACGTATTAAATAAATGGCTGCCTTTCATAAAGTCTTCGCCTGAAATAAGCCATGATGCGGCAAGCGAAGGGAAGTATGCATATCTGTTCTCTGAACCAAACTTACTGGAGCCGTCGGCCCTGAAGGTGGCAGTTAGAGAATATTTACCCTGGTAATTAAATACGCCCCGGGCAAAATAGCTTTGAATTTCAACAATGGGATCTCTGAATGATCCTGTGTTTAAATTAGCGCGTTTACCATCGTCCATGTTATCGTAGTAATGATTGGCCACGCGGTTTGTTTGTTGAAGATTATAATCGAAACCAAAAACTGATGTACTGCTTCCCCAGTATTCAGTTTTCCAGTATTCATACCCGGCTAATGCATTTATTGAAAAATCGTCGCCAATATCTTTATTAAAGTTTAATGTATGGGTAAGGGTTTGTGAAAACAGGTTATTATTTAATACGGCCGCGGCACCTGCCCCGTCGGCATTACCACCGGTTCCTTTTATCCAGCCCTGTATTTCACCTTTACGGTTACCGGTACCATAATTTAGCCCGTATACAAAACGATATTCAAGCCAGTCGAAAAATTTATACGCCGCGTTTACATTACCCAGCACTGTAGTGATGTTAGAAATATCGGTATAAGCATCGGAGAGTGCCAGCGGGTTAACCTGGCCGCTGGGGTTTGCCTGGTTATAGGTTCCGTCATCGTATCTTAACCGAAGCGTAGGGTTCCATATTAGTGCAAGCGAGATCAATGTACCATTGCTACCCGCATCCTGCGATATAGGGGCTATATGCTCACCCACATTGGCCACTGTGGTATTAAAATCAATGCTTAGTTTTTTATCGAGGAATTTATACTGGCCATTAAAATTGCCCACATATTTTTTGAGGTTGCTTTTTAGGATAATACCATCCTGATCGCCTGCAAAAAATGAGGCCCGGTATCTTCCATTTTCGTTACCGCCGCTTAAAGCAACAGAATAATTTTGAGTAGCGCCATGGCGAAGGATCTCATCAAATGGGTTAATATTGGCACCGGAATCGGAATTGGGCGCGCCGTATTTTGCAATAGCAGCCCTGTAACCACCGGCATCAAGCACATCTATCTTCCGCATTTCATTGCTAAAGCCAACAGATGCGTTAACATCTATTTTGGCCGGGCCAAGCGCTCCTTTTTTAGTGGTTATTTGTATAACACCATTAGCCCCCCGAGAACCGAAAATGGCTGATGCAGATGCATCTTTCAGCACCTGTACATCTGAAATTTCGTTGGGATTGATAAATGTAAGCGGGTCGCTTGCAGGTGTTGTGCCCACACCGGAAGGAGCAAAATTGGGCCGGGGTGTACGGCCATCTAAAATAACCCCATCTACCACATATAATGGCGTGTTACCCGTTCTAATGGAGTTGTTTCCCCTGATCTTTACAATGGTTAAACCACCTGGCTGGCCACTACTGTTGGTGATCTGTAAACCAGGCACCTTACCTTGTAATAACTGTTCGGGCGTATTAATTTGCCCCTTGTTAAAATCCTTGGCAGATACAACGGCTACCGAACCCGTTATATCTCTTTTTCGTACTCCACCATATCCAACTACTACAACTTCATTTAAGCTACTCTGGCTTTCAACCAAAACCAAACTAACCACATTGCTGGTAGAAACATCTACATCCTGTGATGTAAATCCTACGGCACTAACGGTTAGTGTTTTTGTAGCTTCGGGCACGTTGAGCCTAAAGAATCCATCGGAACCGGTTGTAGTTCCACCCTGGGACCCTTTAATAACAACAGAAGCACCTGCAATACCGGCACCTTTGCTGTCCTTGATGTTTCCTGTAATTTGTTTTGTTTGAGCGTTAACGTTGAGGCAATAGAAGGCAATAAATAAAGGCAGTATTGCCTTTAGCAATCGAATTGAGGGCATAATAGTAGTCGTTATTGGTTATATAATGAGAATACCAATGCGTAGCCTATACACAATTTAACTAAATTCCAACACTTCAAAAAATAATTAACTCGATTTAGCCTACACTAGCCGATACTCACATACTGCGACTGTAATACTTTAACTGATGGGGTTATAAATGGTCAGCATGGTTTAGTAATATATGCTTTAACCATGCAATGGGATTGATGAGATTAGTGCCTCCTATAAAAAAAGACAGCCTTTCCGTAGAAAAGCTGCTTTTATATCATCATTTAAAATAATAAGCTAAGGTTATACCGGCATTGGAGTCTTTTCTTTACCGCTTGAGAAACGGCTGGCATTAAAGCGGTATAATTTACCGGGACGGTGTGGAACATCCTGTTCCAGTTCGTTCATATCCTCAAGCCAATCCATAAGGAAGAACTTCTTTCGGAAGTTGCGGCGGTCCATCTTAATACCCAGTATGGCTTCATACAAGGTTTGTAACTCACGCAGTGAGAACTTCTCAGGCAACAGATTAAATACAATAGGATATTCTTCAATCTTTGACTGCAGCCGTTCCAGGCAGGTATCGAGAATGGTCTTATGATCAAAAGCCAGCGTATTGATCTCATTTACAGGATGCCAGTGCAGCTCATTATCGGTGAGTACAGGTTGGTGCTCTTTGATATTTATCAAAGAATAATAGGCGGTGCTAATAACACGCCCGGCAGGGTGGCGATTCACTTCGCCAAATGTATACACTTGCTCAAGGTATACATCATCGAGACCTGTGCGGTCTTTCAATACCCGGTAAGAGGCAGTTTCAAGATTTTCATCGGGGCGAACGAGGTCGCCCAGTAAAGACCATTGATTATTAAACTCTTCCAGGTCAGATTTGATGAGCAATACTTTCAGTTCGTTTTTGTCGAAACCGAATATTACACAGTCAACCGAAATTGCGATTTGAAAAAATTCGCGGTCTTCAGAGCGAAGCTGATGAATGGTTCTTTGCAATGCTGTTCCCATGGCTAAATGCAGATTGTCAGGGTTATACAATTAGTTTTCAACCTGTATTGATTTAATAACAGGCCGGTTAAAAAATACTTCATGAGCACGGCTGGGAATCATCATCTCATGCAACTGTATAATAACTAAGGTCTTACTTACTAGATAGTACTATTGAAAGATAACCGGTGGGTTGTCCATTGGCGCGCAATCAAAAACATCTGCAGATGCAATCCGGTATGGGCCTGGTTGCCGGTTTTTGTAACTCCTGGTCCAAAGATAAACTGATTAATGCACTCCTCAACACATCTTATCTTTTTTACTACACTTTTTGATATCGGACATGTTTCAAATACCATACCCTTTTCAAATTCGCGTTGCATATACAACTTATTGCCTTTGAATTAGTTTTACAACAGTTATCCTTGTATGAAAGCTGTTGTTTTTGAATAAAACACGCTATTTTGCCGCCTTTCAAACAACACAGTAATTGATATTCGTCAATATTTATGATGGGCTAACAGTGACTATCAGCCAGTAAATAAAACAGGCCATTGATTTAACTTTACTAAAAAAACAGAACAACCATATTAATTTATGTATTCACCCGACCAAACAAAAGCTTTACAAAAGGCCACTACCGATTTAATGGAGAAGAACTCCCAAGGCCATATAACCGAGCAGGGCATAGAAACGCTGCGGGATGTGCTTCGTTTTCATGAGCACCGGTATTATATTTTGAATGATCCTCTTATTGCCGACTTTGAATACGATCAATTATATAAAGCACTTGAAAAATTAGAGAAAGAGAACCCGGCCCTGCGCACGCCCGATTCGCCCACGCAACGGGTAGCCAAAGAGCTTACCTCATCATTCCCAACGGTATCGCACCTGGTGCCTATGCTTTCGCTCGATAACTCGTATAACGCCAACGACCTTATTGACTTTGACCGCCGGGCGCGGGAGCTGGCCAAGGTTGATGTGCTTGAGTACTGCGTTGAGCCAAAGTTCGATGGGGCCAGCATTTCACTTGTATATGAGAACGACCTGCTTACCCGGGGAGCAACAAGAGGCAATGGCGTACAGGGCGATGATATAACTACCAACATTAAACAGATCAGAAGTATTCCCTTATCGGCCGCCATTTCAAAGTATGGCCTTGAACAAATTGAGATCAGGGGTGAAATTTTGATGAGCAAGCAAAGCTTTAAGAAGTATAACGATCAGCTTGCAGAACAGAACCTGCCGCCGTTAGCCAATCCACGTAATGCGGCAGCCGGTACTTTACGCATTAAAGACCCCAAGGAAGTGGGTAAACGAAACCTTGAAGCCTTTCTTTACCAGATAAGCCATTATACCCAATTACCAGAAAAAGAGCTTACCAAAGAACTTGATAGCCATAGCGGTTGTTTGAATATGTTATGGGACCTTGGCTTTCGCAGCCCCATGAAAGAAAAAAAAGTGTTAAAAGGCATTGACGCGGTTATTGAATACTGCCATGAGTTTGAAAAGCAACGCGATGACCTGCCCTATGAAATAGATGGCATGGTAATAAAGATCAACGATATTCACCAACAGGAACAGCTGGGCATGACCACCCACCACCCCCGCTGGGCCATAGCCTTCAAGTTCAAAGCCCGTCAGGCTACCAGCAAATTAAAAGCGGTAGAGTTTCAGGTTGGCCGTACCGGTTCGGTTACACCGGTAGCTAAGATAGAACCTGTACCTATTGGCGGTGTTACCGTTGGTTCTATTTCATTGTTCAATGAAGAAGTGATAAAGGAAAAAGACCTGATGATAGGGGATACCGTACTGGTTGAAAGAGCCGGTGATGTGATACCCTATATTGTTAAATCGTTACCTGAACTGCGTAACGGTACTGAACAAAAGATCGACTTTCCTACCAACTGCCCGGTATGTGGCGATAAGCTTGAAAAGCCCGAAGAAGAGGCTGTTTGGCGTTGCAGCAATATCAACTGTGAGGCCCAGGTGGTTGAACGCATCATTCACTTTACAAGCAAAGATGCTATGGACATAAGGGGCCTGGGCGAGGCCAACATACGTAAGTTCTTTGCCTTGGGCTTTCTTAAGGATATACCCGGAATATACCAGTTACCTTTTGATCAAATAAGTACGTTAGAAGGCTTTGGTAAGAAGAGTATCACCAACCTGCAAGCGGCTATTGAAACATCAAAGGCACAACCCATACACCGGCTCATATTTGCCCTGGGTGTAAGGTATGTTGGTGAAACAACCGCAAAAACACTTGCCCATGCTGTTAAGCATGTGTTAGATTTAAAGGATTATACGTTGGAAACTTTACAAGGGTTGGAAGATATTGGACCTAAAGTAGCAGGCAGCGTTCACCAGTTTTTCCAAAATTTGGACAACATAGCCACCCTTCAAAAGCTTGAAGAACTAGGCCTGAAGCTGAAAAACGACAAAAAAGACCTTGTAACGGGAGGCAACCTGAGCGGTCAAACGTTTTTATTTACGGGCACCTTGCCCACCCTCAAGCGAAGTGATGCAGAGGCAATGGTTGAAACTAACGGAGGCAAGATATTGAGCAGTGTTAGTGCGAACTTAAACTATCTGGTAGCGGGAGATGAGGCAGGAAGCAAGCTGGAAAAGGCCAAAAAGATAACCTCAATCAAGATCATAACCGAAGCCGAGTTCCTGTCCCTTATACATCATTGATATGATTCTTATCAATTGTTTGAATTTCACATTTGTTTTTTTGTAACTTTAGCCAAAAGGAAAAGGCGATGATAAAAAAACTCCCCAACGAGGTGTGGAAACCCCTACAGTTTCCAGGCTGGAAACACCTCCGTAAAAAGTATGCGTTATCCTCCATGGGACGCATAGCCAGCTACACAGAAGACGTTGTTGAAGATGGTAAGTTGCTCCAGGGCTCTTTAACTACCGGTTACAGAACTTTGAACCTGCATCGGCCAGGCAACAACGGTACACTGTACATTCACCGTGAGATAGCCCGTTTATTTCTCAAAAAAGCCTCACTCAAGAACAAGTATGTGATTCACATTAATCACAACAAACTTGATAATGCGGTAAAGAACCTGAAATGGGCCACTCTTGAAGAAATGATCGAGCATCAGCAACACAGCCCGGCTAAAATTGCGTACAAAAAAGTACAGGCAAACAGAACCGAAGGTTTGAAGCTGAACGCAAAACAGGTTCAAGGCATTAAAAAGATCCTCAACGACAAGAACCGGAAGATCACCATCAAAAAATTAGCGGAAAAATTTGGCGTCTCTGAGATGACCATGTACCGCATTAAAAGTGGTGAAAACTGGGGCAGGATTAAATAGTGCCCGGTAATTGATGCAAGCAAATAAGTGGTGTGAATGCATAAGGCTAGCTTTCACGCCACTTATTTTTTTGGGGTAACGTGAGTGGAGAGTGGTGAGTGGTGAATGGTGAGTGGGCTCACTAATGTTAAGGCTGATATGCTATTTTGCGCCGCCCGAATTTTATTGCCAACTTGTTCGCCGAAGCCTTGGCGAAGACGAATTGCTACCGGCTTTCACGTTTGCCGTTTCACGTTTCACGCCAACTGCCTTTCTGCTTTTCATTATCACATTATCACATTATCACATTGCCCCTTATCTTTGTTAGCATGCTGCAACCCTCCACTTTAAAATTCCTTAAAGACCTTACAAAGAACAATAACAAGCCCTGGTTCGATGCCCATCGTAAACAATACGAAGAGGCTAAAAACGACTTCGGATCATTTATACAGGTAGTTATTGACAAACACGGTCAAAAAGATGAAACCATACGCGAACAGGAAGCTAAGAAATGCATGTTCCGTATCAATCGCGACATTCGCTTCTCAAAAGACAAAACGCCTTATAAAACGAATATGGGCGCCAGCATAAACCGCGGCGGCCGTAAATCGATCTTTGCCGGCTACTACTTCCATTGCGAGCCCGGGCAAAGCTTTGTTGGCGGCGGCATTTGGATGCCTATGCCACCTGAGACCAAAAAAGTAAGGCAGGAAATTGACTATTGCTTCGATGAGTTCAAGAAGATCATACAGGCGAAAAAGTTTACCAATATATATGGCGATCTGTACCGCGAAGAGGATATGAGCTTAAGCCGGGTGCCGCAAGGCTTCGATAAAGACAATCCGGCCGGAGAGTACTTAAAGCTAAAAAGCTGGATAGCGATGCAATCGTTGAAAGATGTTGACCTCACCTCAAAAGAGCTCCTTAAAAAAACCTTAATGGCCTTTGAGGCCCTGCAGCCCATGGTAGCGTTTATAAACCGGGCGCTTGAAAATGTTGAATAACGAATATTAAATGACGAATGTCGAAGTGAAGCCACTTCGACATTCGCTATTCATTATTCAACATTCATTATTTCAACAGACCTTTACTCATCAGGTACTCTGCAATTTGAACCGCGTTGGTAGCAGCACCTTTACGGAGGTTGTCGCTCACGATCCACATGTTAAGCGTATTAGGCTGTGTTTCATCACGACGCAATCTTCCCACAAACACTTCATCTTTTTCATGCGCATCCATTGGCATGGGGTATTGCTGGGTAGCAGGCTCATCGACCAACACAACACCAGGAGCAGACTGTAACAGCGATTTTACTTCGCCCAGTTCATAATCTTTATTGAACTCAACGTTTACGCTTTCGCTGTGACCGCCCATAACAGGGATACGTACAGTTGTAGCAGTTACACGAATTGAGTCGTCGCCCATGATCTTTTTAGTTTCATTCACCATTTTCATTTCCTCTTTCGTATAACCGTTATCGAGGAAAACATCTATCTGAGGAATAACGTTCAGGTCAATGGGGTATTTATATGCCATAGGGTATTCGTCTTTAGCATCTTTTACTGCTTTCAAACGCTCGCCCATCATTTGATCAACCGCTTTTTTACCAGTACCGGTAACGCTTTGGTAGGTTGATACTACTACACGGGTAATGTTATATTTTTTATGCAAAGGTTGCAAAGCCACTACCATTTGAATGGTAGAACAGTTGGGATTGGCAATGATCTTGTCGGCAGCAGTGAGCACATCGGCATTCACTTCAGGCACCACTAATTTCTTAGAGGGGTCCATACGCCAGGCAGAAGAGTTGTCAATAACCGTAATACCTGCTTCAGCAAACTTGGGCGCCCACTCCAGTGAAGTGCTTCCACCGGCTGAAAATAAAGCCACAGCTGGTTTTGCGGCAATAGCATCGGTCATGCTAACCACTTTGAATTTCTTTCCTTTGAACTCTACTTCTTTACCTACCGATTTTTCAGAGGCTACGGGAAGTAATTCAGTAACCGGGAAATTCCTTTCGGCCAATACCTGTAACATTTTGGTACCCACTAAACCGGTGGCACCTACAACCGCAACTTTCATGTTTTGCTCCTTTTGTTTTGTTTTTTTAGTTGATCACGGCCCTTTGAGGCAGTGCATTAAAATAAAAAAGCCTTCCCGTTCTGTGGGAAGGCCTCTGAATATGTTGGTATACAAAGTAGTCCTCAACCTTCCCCGTGTATGGAGCTTGTCTTGGTAGTCTTTGTATTTTTCTTTATGTTTTGCATTTCGAAGGCCAAAATTAGTCAGCAATTCCTTTACACCCAAATTTAATTTTTTTATATATTTTTTACATTTGCCCGCCCTCAGGGCTGGCTCTGCTTAGGTAGTATTAAACCAATTAATTATGATGCTACCTGCTTTTCGCCGCATGATTATAGTTTGCGGCCTTTTGCTTATGTGCAGCGGCGCCATCGCCCAGTTTGCCAATCGCTTTGATGTCGTGATCGATGAACTGTTTCCCGACCCAAGCCCACCCATTCAATTACCCAATGCCGAATTTGTTGAACTAAAGAACGTTTCTACAACGGCCTTTAACATACGCAACTGGAAGTTGAGTGATGGCAGTACAACCGCTACTATTGCCACTAACTTTGTACTACAGCCCGATAGCTTTGTGATTATATGTGCTACCAATGCAGTTGCTTCATTCACACCTTTTGGCAACACCGTTGGCGTTAGCAATTTCCCTTCTTTAAATAATGATGCAGATATTATATCATTATACTCAGCTGAAGGCAGGCTCATTCATTCAGTTGCCTATAACAGCAGCTGGTACCAAAATGCCGTTAAAAGCGATGGCGGCTGGTCGCTCGAAATGATAGATACAAAGAACCCCTGTACAGGCATGAATAACTGGAAGGCCAGTGAAAATAACAATGGGGGTTCGCCCGGAAAGATAAATGATGTAAATGCTACTAATATAGACGAACAACCGCCGGCACTTATTCGTAGCGCCACTATCGACAGCATTACTATTTTAGCCTTATTTGATGAACCGCTCGATAGTGCTACTGCCGCAACACCCGCCAACTATACTATTAATAACGGCATGGCGCAACCAGTTTCGGCAAATGTTATAATGCCCCTTTGCACAGAAATTATATTAAAACTCGCTTCGCCACTTAACAATCAAACAGTGTATGAACTAAAGGCAAAGCAGATAAAAGATTGCTCGGGCAATGAGATCAACCAGCTGAATATAGCCAAAGCCGGCTTACCGGTTTTGGCCGATAGCTTTTCCATTGTTATCAATGAAGTATTGTTCAACCCCAAACCCGATGGCTTTGATTATATAGAAATATATAACCGCAGCAACAGGACCTTTGACCTTAAACAATTGTACCTGGCCACGCGCAATGCCACCGGGCAACTCACCAGCATCACTTCAGTAAGCGCAGCATCGTGGTTATTGTTCCCTGGCGAGTACAAGGTACTTACAGAAAACAGGCAATGGCTGCAACAGCAGTACCTGGTGAAAGACCCATCACTTATTATTGAACTTACAGCGCTTCCCTCGCTACCCGACGATAAAGGAACTATTGTATTAATGAATTTACAGGGTACTATTATTGATGAATTGCGATACGATCAAAACTGGCATTTTGCATTGGTGAGCGAAAAAGAAGGTGTTGCCCTTGAAAGGCTAAATTATAATTTACCCACGCAGGATAAATCGAATTGGTCGTCGGCCGCCTCCACCGCAGGTTATGGAACACCGGGTTATGCAAACTCACAATTAATGGCCGAAGGCCAGCCCCAGGGACAAATAGCCATAACGCCCGCCATTTTTTCGCCCGATAATGACGGGTATAATGATTTTGCGGCCATCGAATACCAATTGGGTGAACCGGGCTATGTGGCCAACGTTCGCATTTTTGACGTCAACGGTCGTCTTGTTCGTCACCTGGTAAATAATGCCATATTGGGCGCCGCCGGCCGCTTTCGCTGGGATGGGCTCGACGACCGGTTGGCGAAACTGCCCATTGGTATGTATGTAGTGTTAACAGAGATCTTTAATCTGCAGGGGAAGACCAGGAAGTTCAAACAGGTGGTTACGCTGGCGAGAAGGTAAATTAACGAAAAAGGCGGGTCCCTCTCCAAGAGGGGCTCGCCTTCTACAAAAAGGTGAGCCGCCCTTATAGGGCGACCCACCTTAAATTTCTTATTTAAACCAGCTCAATATCAAAGCTCACCAGATCAACGAACTGTTGAATGCGGGCATCGATATCGGCACGGGTGATCTCTTTCAGGCGTTGAGGACCAAATTTCTCAACACAGAAAGAAGCCATGGCCGAACCTACGATAATGGCTGTTTTCATGTTATCGAACGAAATATCTTTTGTGTGGGCAATGTGTCCCATAAAGCCACCGGCAAAAGTATCGCCTGCACCTGTGGGGTCAAACACATCTTCCAATGGTAATGCAGGAGCAAAGAACACCTGGTCTTTATGGAACAACAGGGCGCCGTGCTCACCTTTCTTAATGATCAGGTATTTAGGACCCATTTTCAAGATCTCTTTAGCTGCTTTTACCAGTGAGAACTGGGCGCTCAGCTGACGGGCTTCACTATCATTCAGCATCAATACATCTACTTCTTTCAACACTTCTTCCAGCCCCGGCATGGCAACTTCCATCCAGAAGTTCATAGTATCCATTACGATCAACTTGGGACGGGTTTTCATTTGCTTTATCACGCTCAGCTGGATCTTGGGATCGAGGTTACCCAGCATCAGGAACTCGGCGCTTTGGTACGATTCAGGCACCACGGGATCAAAGTCCAGCAATACGTTCAGGTCGGTAACCAGCGTATCGCGGCTGTTCATATCCATGTGGTATTTGCCACTCCAGAAGAAAGACTTCTTATCGGGCACTACCTTAACACCTTCTAACTGTACACCTCTTTTCTCCAACTCCTGCATTTCTTCTTTGGGAAAGTCGAAGCCCACAATAGAGATCTGCTGAACCGGCTGAATAAAATTGCTGGCAGCATAAGCTACATACGTGGCAGACCCGCCTATAACCAAGTCGGTTTTAGCAAAAGGTGTTTCAATTGCATCAAAGGCCATTGTGCCCACAGCGATCAAAGACATAAGCAAATTTTTAACCCATATAGTCCGGCCTTAAAGGCGGCCCTGGGTGAATAGTTAATGTATTTATGAAGAATTTAAATGAAAACCTCTGTACATCCCTGTTTCCAAGTGGCAACGGGGGTTGGAGGCGGCGTGCAAACCTACGCGAAATTTCTTATGTGCTGAAACAACAAAGCGGTTTTGCCATACTATTTATTAACTTGCCCCCTTCAACACAAACTACATTGATACCCTGCATGCCGTTCATGCAGTGGCCTGATTATTACCGTATATACTGCCCACTTAGTGTTATTGCCGATTAATCGTTAGTAAACTAATTTTATTTTTTTACCTGTATTATTGACTATCACGCTAACAATTGTTAGCATTTTTATTATCTTTGACCCCCGATTCATATGGCTAAAATTAAAAGAAACAGAAACGGTACACGAAAAGACGTAATCATTGCCAAGGCAGCCAAGCTGTTCCGTGAAAAAGGCTTCAGCGCCACTTCCATGCGCGATTTGGCCGAGCATGTAGGAGTAGAGGCAGCCAGCCTGTATAATCACATCAGCTCAAAAGCTGAGATCCTGCAGGAGATCTGCTTTAAAACAGCCAACAATTTCATGTCGCAGATTGAGGAAGTGGATGCCACTCCCAATAAATCGGCCATTGAAAAAATACAAGCCGTTCTCCGGTTCCATATTCGGCAAATGCTCGATAATTATGAAGAGGTATATGTAAGCGACCGAGAATGGAAGCACCTTACCGACCCTTATTTATCGAACATGCAAACCCAGCGCAGGGCTTACCGGCAACGTATTGCATCCATTATTGAAGAAGGTATTCGTAAAGGAGAAATAAAACCAATTGACGCACCTACTGCAGTATTGATCATGTTACATGCTGTTAGCGGTATTGAATCATGGCATCGCAGTAAAAAGAAGATCGCCGGCGAAGTGCTGGAAGATAATATGGTGCAGATACTGGTTGACGGCCTCCGTAAACAAGCATAGTTTCACTAAAAATATCGCCCTTTTGGCTACGCATTTTCATCATCTAACGATTGCTGATATCAGGAAAGAAACGCCCGAATGTGTATCTATAGCATTTGAGGTGCCTGAAGAATTAAAGACCGCCTACCTGTTCAAACAAGGGCAAAACCTTACACTTCGTACGGTCATAAATAATGAAGAGGTACGGCGCTCCTATTCTATTTGCAGTTGCCCCACCGATAATGAGCTTCGGGTAGCCATTAAAAAAGCGCCTTATGGCAAGTTCTCCGTTTGGGCCAATAATATGTTGAAAAAAGGCGATGTGGTTGAAGTAATGCCGCCTACCGGTACCTTCTTTACAGAGCTTAACCCCACGCACAAAAAAAAGTATCTGGCCTTTGCAGCCGGCAGTGGCATTACGCCGGTTATTTCTATCATAAAGACCACCCTGTTAACTGAACCCGATAGCAGCTTTACCCTGGTATACGGTAACCAAAGCAGGAACAGCATTATCTTCAAAGAGCAGCTGGAAGCCTTAAAGAACAAATACATCAACCGCCTTGCCATTCACTTTCTGTTAAGCCGCGAGCAAACAGATGCCGCCATCTATTCAGGAAGAATTAATGACGAAAAGCTGAACCTGCTGAGCGAAAAACTGATCGATGTTCGTGGCATGGATGATATTTTTATTTGCGGTCCCGAACAAATGATCTTTACGGTTATGAACTGGCTGCAGGAATATGGTATAGAAAAAAAGAAGATCCATTTTGAGCTGTTTACCACACCGGGCGAAAAGGCTGAAGTAAGAAGTAGGAAATATGAGGCAGGAAAAGAAGAAGGCACTACCGAAAAAAGTAAGGTTACTGTAAAACTCGATGGAATAGGATTTGACTTCGAACTTCCATACGAAGGCCAAACCATACTGGAAGCCGCCCTGCAACAAGGCGCCGACCTGCCGTTTTCCTGCAAAGGCGGTGTTTGCAGCACCTGTAAGGCCAAGCTCATTGAAGGCCAGGTTGATATGGACAATAACTACGCCCTGGAACAGGAAGAAGTGGAAGCCGGCTATATTCTCACCTGCCAAAGCCACCCGCGAACTGATAAGGTAGTGGTTGATTTTGATGTGAAATAGTTTCATTAATTATGGATAATGAATGTAAGCAGCTTTCCACTTTCATCATCATAATATCCTGCCGGTACATCATTCGCACTGTTCTTTTTGGCTACCCGCCAGGCCTTTATACATTTTCGGTGGTTTTGCCTATCAACTGTTTGTACATAAAACCCAAATTCAGCAACGAAACAGGTATCGGTATAATCAATACGTTGGGAATTGTTGTCTGTAGGAAATTTCATTTCCATGTCATGCCTGAACAGCCTTCTCACCCTTGCGAGTGATAAATTTGAAGTAGTATCCATACCCGATACCATGTGTGACACATCAATGTCAGTAGGGCTTGGTTCCACAAGGGTGTCGTCCCAAAAAAGATACAATCGTTCTCCCTTAAAAACACGCAGTCCTCTGTCGCCTCGTTCTACCCATACAAACTTTTTGTCACGCATTGTATATGGGGCACGAAAATACTGGCCTGTATCGTGCTTGTACTGATAATACCTGAATTGACTAAAATCTATTTTAGCTGTTGAAAACAGCATATTTGCAATGGCCACCTCGTTGCTGCTAATGGTATGATCATTTGGCTTATAAAAGCTCCGTTCAATACACCCATAATCTTCCCCTTCGGGCACCGCCTCTTCATCATTCTTTTCTTTTTTGCAGGATACTATAACTAACAATATGACAATCAATGAGGATAAAAGGCGTTTCATTAAGGTTTTATTGAAGACAAGCGGTCACTCGTATTCGTTGCAAATTAAAAATTATCAACATCTATTGCAGGCCCGGGAAATCTTTCTGATTCCATAGCCTTCCCAACCTTATCTTCGCGGCCTCAAAAAAAGGTTATGACTGGTATTGACGGCGTACAGCTGCAACAGGTTATTGTGCATAAAGTAGGTAATCCATCCCGTGGCGAAGACTTAAAGCTTTCCATGAACCCGCTTACCCTCAACGATGAGATCGTAAGTAAACTACTCACCAAATACTTTCTGGGCCCATTCAACGAGAATGAACTATATCATTTTACCCACCTTAGTGATATAGAAATGAATGAGGTATATTCATTTGTACGCAAGATCTTCGAAGACCGCGAAAGCTTTACCCAGCAAAGCGCCTTACTGGCGCAATTCCTTTATGGTAAATCAACGCACGTAAAAGTAAAGGAAGGGGAGTTTTATGTGGTAATGTTTGATGATGTGCCTTTTGAAGGCGATTTTACCAGGGCAATAGGCCTGTTTAAATCAGAGACCAAAGAAACCTTCTTAAAAGTATTTCAACATGGCCAAAGCTGGGAAGTGATACATGAAGAAGGAGTGAACATCAACAAGCTCGATAAAGGCTGTCTTATCTTTCATGCCAATACAAACGAAGGATTTAAAGTTTGCGTGGTTGATGCCACCAACAAACAAAACGATGCCCAGTACTGGGTAACCGATTTTTTGAACGTAACCCCTTATTCAGACAGCTTTCACCACACCGATAAATACCTCAGCCTTTGCAAAAGCTTTATCACCAATGAATACCCCGAGAAATTCGAGGTATCGAAAAGCGACCAGATAGATATGCTGAACCGCTCCATGGAATACTTTAAGACCAAAGAGAACTTCAGCATGGAAGAGTTCACCAATGAAGTTATTCACCACCAGGAAGTGGCTGAAACCTTTATGGATTATAAAAAGAACTTCGAATCTGCACGCAACTTCGAAATACAGGATGAATTTGCCATTCACGTATCGGCTGTTAAACAACAACAGCGTGCATTCAAGACCGTTTTAAAGCTCGACAAGAACTTCCACGTATATATTCATGGCCGCCGCGATCTTATTGAAAAGGGCGTTGATGAAATGACGGGGAAGAAGTTTTATAAGTTTTATTTCGACGAAGAGGCTTAAAAGCTGTTTGTGGTTTGTAGTTTATAGTTTGTTGTTGCTACCGCACGTTGAAATGCGAACGGCTTTCTCGAATAATATAACCCACAAACTACAAACCGTAAACCACAAACTATTTCAACACCCTAGTAAATCTCTCAACCTCTAAAATTTCGGCAGGTGTAAGGGTTTCATTATTGTCGTATTTCGCTTTTAAGAAAACCACCCGCTTATGCTGGGGATATTTGGCAAGGATGTCTTCCATCATCTTACCTACACGCTCATCCTTTTCATACATTGGCTTGGGTGGCGGCGGCGCCGATTTATAACGGGTAGGCCGCTTTAAGATCACCGCTTCAAGCGTAGCACGTTTACTATCGGGAATTGAATCTACCTTCAGCGATTTATTATACAACCCTTCCAGTTGCTTTTTGCTTAGTCCGCCCCGCTCCTCGTACTGGCGATACAAGCTTTGCACAAACGTAGAATGTGGCTGCGCTTCCAACAACGCTTCCAACACATCCTTAATAATGTCTACATCTATTTTCTTACGAATCATAATTATCAGTTTACGCAACCGGTTGTTCTACCTGGCAAAATTAACCTACTGTATGAATTAATTATTAATTGCTTCCATTTGCAGTTTTTTGCGGCTATAAAGTCCCGAAATATCGCAAGCTTTTGCAATAGAGGCTGTAAATTCGACAATACCTGCAAAAATAACCTACCATGTTAAAAAATCTACTAACTGTTTACGTAGCATGCCTGCTATGCGTTTCAACAATTGCACAACCAAAGCGAGAGTTCCGGGGCGCCTGGATTGCTACTTACACCAATATTGATTGGCCCAACCGCACCCAAACACCTGCACAGCAACGTGCCGCCTTACTAACTATTCTCGATCATCACAAAGCTACAGGACTTACCTCACTGTTCATACAGGTACGCAGCCAATGCGATGCCATGTATGCCAGTGGCATTGAACCCTGGTCGGCCGATCTTACCGGTACACAGGGTAAAGCACCCGATCCCTTATGGGACCCCATGCAATTCGCCATTGAAGAATGTCATAAAAGAGGCATCGAATTTCATGCCTGGCTTAACCCTTACCGGGCTTCGGGCAACTCAAACAACATTCCGGGCTATGCCGCCAACCACGTTACCAAAACACATCCTGAGTGGTTGTTAAGCCAGGGCACCTTGCGTATTCTTGACCCGGCCTTGCCAGCTGTACGCGATTATGTTACCAGCGTTATTACAGACATTGTACACCGTTATGACGTTGACGGTATTCACTTCGATGACTATTTCTATCCTTCGCCACCAGCCGCCGGCACAGCGCCCTTTAACGACAGCACCTCGTTTGCTGACTACCCACGCGGCTTTACTGTAAAGGCCGACTGGCGCCGCGACAATGTGAACCTGTTGATAGAACGTGTTTATGACAGCATCAAAAACATTAAACCCTGGGTAAAATTTGGTGTATCACCTTCAGGCATTTATCGTAACAGCACCAACCCGGCTATTGGTTCTGCTACCAGCGGGCTCGAACACTATACCTCACTATATGCCGATACCCGTAAATGGATCCAAATGGGCTGGGTTGATTATTTGTGCCCACAGGTATACTGGTATATTGGGCAGGCCGGCGCCAATTATGGCGTAATTGTACCCTGGTGGAATAACAATGCTTATGGCCGCCACATTTATATTGGCCTTGCAGGTTATAAAGTAAATGACCCCGCGCAAGGTACCAACTGGGCCAACCCATCTATGATACCCAACGAGGTACGATTGAACCGCTCGCTTCCTAATATTTATGGCGCCGCCGTTTATAATACCAATAGTTTGCGCAGTACCAGCAAACTGGGTTTTCGCGATTCGCTGCGATTGTTCTTTTATAACAAACCGGCGCTGGTGCCCAATATGCCCTGGCGCGACAGTATTGCCCCCGATAAACCCACCAATGTTACAGCCGTAAGATATAATTACGATTCAGTAGTATTAAAATGGAACAAACCTGTTACAAGCGATGAAATGAATAAAGCCTGGCAGTTTGTAGTATACCGATCAACCAGTGCAGTTATTGATACCAGCCGGGCCGATAATATTCTTTACATTACTACCAACGATACAACAGGCTATACTGACAAGTCTGTTTCAGTTGACAGCACCTATTATTATGTAGTAACCACTACCGACAGGTTTCATAATGAAAGTGTGCCTTCTAACCTGGTTTCCAGCGCTGCGCCGGATATTATTTGCCAGCCAGATACACTACTGGTACTGAACAGCAACTGCTCGGCGGTGCTACCTGATTATACACAGCTATCAAAAGTGCAGGCATCTTCACCGGTTACCATCACACAATTACCCGCAGCTGGTACTATCGTAAGTGGTCAGCAGGTTACACCTGTTACGCTTATAGCTACCGATGCCGGCGGCAATACAGATACCTGCAGCTTTCTTGTAACTACTGTTGATCACGAATTACCAGTAATAAACTCACCGGTTCTTACAGTAAGCAATGGCGGTACCCTTATTTTATCAACCGATTCGGCCAGCTGTTCATTTACTGCCGGCAACCAACTCGATATAACAGCAACTGATAATTGCGACGATAGCCTGTTGATCTCTTATACACTTACAACAAACGGCGTAACGGCTGCACCTGTTCAATCAAATACCCTGAGCGGTGTGGTTTTCGCGAAAGGTTCAACCCTGGTAAACTGGACGGTGGCCGACCATGCAGGCAATACCGCAACCTATAGTTATACAGTGGTGGTGAATGATACTGAAAGCCCATTGATCACAAACATCTCAGCCACACCTACGCAATTATGGCCGCCAAACCATAAGCTGCGCGATGTTACCATCGACTATACCCTTACCGATAACTGCGGCGGCGTTACCAGTTCCCTGGCAATAACCAGTAACGAAGCAGCCGGCAATGAACCCGATTGGGTTATTGTTGATGCGCATCATATTAAACTACGGGCCGAACGTTCGAATCTTACCAAAGCCAGGGTGTACTCTATTGCCATTACGGCTACCGATAGTGCAGGCAATAGCAGCACCGCATCCACCCAGGTTAGTGTTCCATTGTTCCCCGGCGAAAACGATGGCATATTAACGGTAAAGGCATTCCCTAACCCGTCACCCGGCCAGTTTATTATTATGACGCTAAGCACTTCGCCTAAACCAATCAGCATAGCCGTTACCAACAATGCCGGGAAACTTGTTGAATCACGGAACGGATTGCCTGCTACCGGTCTGTTCTTCCTGGGTAATAACTACATCCCCGGTATTTATTATCTCGAAATAAAACAAGGCAACAGCAGAGAAACGATCAAACTTATAAAGCTGGGGCATTAACAACTATTCACATAAAATAAAAAGAGTCCTGCTGTTAGCGGGACTCTTTTTTTATTGTTGGTTTTATCACTTTGCTTATACTACATTCCACCAGGGTTTGTCGTCATCCTTGTTGGTATCGGTAGTATTATTTTGAGAAGAAGAAGTATTTTGATTGTTATTTTTTGGCGCGTTAACAATTGTTGATGGATACTGTAACCGGTTTGTTTGCAATAATGCAGCAATTTGATTTTGTAAGGCGGCACCCTGTGCCGGTTTTACCATCTTTACAAAATTAGCATAACCGGTAACGGCACTGGCCAGGTTACCATTGCCCCATTTCAATTCAGCAGCCTCTTTTGTTTTTAACTGGTGAAGTACCGCTCTAAACTGACGCAGCTTTTTACGGCTTAATCCCAGCTTTTCATTCACCACCACACCAGTCACTTCCTGGTGAGTGCCTTTACGCATAATGCGTATTTTTTCCGGATGCACCGTAAAGCCTTCATCGGCCAGTACTTTCTTTATACGCCAAACCAATTGTTGTGCATTGGTATCGGGACTATTAAAAGAAAAAGTAACATCATCGGCATAACGTGTATAACTACATTTCGTTTTATTGGCCAGGCCCTGCAGTCTTTTATCTAACTGGTAACACAATATGTTGGTTATAGCCGGGCTGGTTGGCGCCCCTTGTGGTAATACGCGGTTGCCTTTCTGGACAAAGTAGTTCCTGCCATCAATGGCTACTTCTTCAGTAACCGCTTCGGTGCACAACAAGGCAAGTATTACAGCAATTTTTTCTGAATAACCCAATTGTTGTAACAGTCCTTTTACGCGTTTATAATGTATAGAAGGGAAGAAATCTTTTACATCAACGTTCACCACTACTTCTTTACCAACATGCGGCTGTGCATTGCTGATAATAGAGCGTTGTAAAGCAAAGCCATGAACAGCGGGATGAACGGCTACTTTGTTGAGAATATTTTCAAGTATCCAGTATTGCACATGTTTCAACCGCGGCATAGGCGCCGAGATCATTCTTTTACCACCTGACTTTTTAGGAATAAAAAATTTTCGGTAATGCGAAATGGTAGATACTCTTCTGTTGAATGATAAAAAGCGCAGCTCTTTTAAGGGAATGCCAATGGCATTGGCGAGCTCATTTTCATTATTAAAAACCGGCAGGTTGTGCTTTTGTAAAGCGGCCAGGTTATTATCAATATTATTCAGCCCAATTGAAACACCTTCGCCCAGGTAAATGATCTCGGTTTGTTTCTTTTTTTGCCAGGCCTCTGCTCGCTCCAACCGGGCCAGTTCTTTTTTCTTTTTGTTCTCTTCCCTTTTCAGGCGGGTATCGGCCATACGCTTCAGCCGCATTTCTTTCAGCACGGCTTCTTTGTTCTGATACCTTTGCCTTTCGGAATACAGCTTATTGAGCTCTTTATTAAGCTCAGTTTCTTTTTTTATTAAAAGCTCGGGAACACCAGGGCCATTTATATTCTTAGACCAGAAGCCCATACGCTTCATTTCTTCCAGAACGACATCGTCTTTTGAACTTTCGCGGATGCGGTCGTATAATTCCTGACGAATGTTTTTGTTATCTGCCATGTTGGGTGAAGAAGAGATCCATGTTATTGACAGAGGGAAAGCATGCTGCCTTCGTGCCTGCTGGTGACCAGATTAATCAACGCAAGGCATATGGGTACCACCGTACTATTTAGGCACATAGTGCCTGTACTGAAAATAGTACGGTGGTACCTATATGCCATAGTAAAGATTACATTTGGTGATGCATGAAATATTCATGTTGCATGAACGACGAAACATCGCTCTTTCCTTTCGGAAGCAAGGTGCATGTAATTTATTTCCCCTCTGTCAAAGAACACGAAATGCGGTTAACAAATATAGATTCCTATTTTTTAATTTCTAAATAAATCAGGGATTCTTTTTTTAAATGTTGGTCACATATACCCTTACCTGAATCCTTCTTTTATTCTTGTTTTGTTAAACGACTGGCGAATGGCCAGCATATGCTCACAAGGACCTTTGTATAACTTATTTTCAATATAGTAACTGCAATCACAGTTGGCCGATCTTATTTTTTCATCGGCATCTATTACCATTTGCATATCATAAGTCTTACGCGATGCTTTTACGGTACCGCTTAACTGGGTACTTCCATCGGCCAGTTCCTGCGAGTTGAATGTTATTTCTTTCGACTTCAGTAATTCGGCCGCCATTTCTTCGCGCGGGTTATCGAAACGAAGTTTATCAAACGGTAATGGTTCACGGCTTAACTCACGTAAGCGATAAACATTGCGGTTAAGATCATAAATAACACGTCCCGCCTGGGTGTAAGCGCTTAAGGCACCCGATACCTGAGCAGAATCCAAACTTAACTTCTGTGCAAAATGTTGGGCAGTTCCCAACCAGTCCTGTTGAATGGAAGTGAATACTTTTGCTTTTATGGCATCATCCACATCCAGCCTTGGCGCCAGCAGATCGAAATTGCCTGCATGGCTCCAGTCGTTAGCGGTCCAACCGCTAAGGCCCAACGTGAAATTCATATCGCCCAGGTCGGCTATATAAAACGAAGGCAAACCAGTGCCCAGTAAATGAACGGTGAATTTCTTTGCAACGGGTATGAGCCTTTCAAGTATAAGCAATCTTCTTCTTCCCCATGTTCTTACTTCCTGCCTGGTTGGCCCCGGGTATATGCTGCGGGCACAAATGATCTCCTTACCCCAGGGTTCCAGTATTACTTTAACCGGTTGACCAGGCTCCAGCACATAACGTAATGAGCGCGGTCCTCTTTTTTCTTTGAAGCGGCGCAGCAACAAACAGATATTATAAATATCCATTGGGTGCAGGTCGAACTGAATGGTAGGCAGGGTCATGGCGCTGCTCACCTGTAAAAATCCACGCACCCAGCTTTCGGGCAAATCGATCTTTACTTCTTTATATTGTTCCTCGTGGGTAGTTTGAACGGTAAAGCCACTGGGATCAACTTTTAATTCTGTCTCTTTATAATCGCGGATCTTTTGGAATTCTTCATATAACGCTGAAGAGTAATCAACGTTTGTAGTTCCGCATTTATAGTCGTCGAGTTGTTTGAATACATTATAGTTGCAGCCCAGTTTACCGTAGGTTGATTCATCCTGGCTGAAGCATTCAAAAAACAATTCATCGGGATGAATGGTAATAACCGGGTCAAGTACAAACCAGGCCTCTTTATTCTTTTCGTATAAATAATTGAAGTATTTCTGGCGGGCGTTATAAAAAGGCGCCATCAGTTTTTCCTTCTGCGAACGCACATCGGTTAACTCGGCTTTTATTTGCTCAATGCGATTGTTGGCTGCATTGGCATCGTATCCGGCCATATATTCGGCCAGGAACAAAGCTTCGTTTTGCGCTACCCATTCTTTATAAGCTGTTTTATCTTTTGGTTTGAACCGCAGATCGCTGACAACAACATCGTGCAGTGCAGAAATGGCTTCGCGAAAAGCCAGTTTTTTATGCAGCTTGCCTACAAACCAGGCGCTTTCACGCAGGGTATCGGGCGCAAACGACAGTCCCGTCTTTTGCGACGTACTGGTTACCGTACTGTTTCCTGCGAATTTGTACTTGAATAGCATGGGAATCTTTTATAGGAATGTAATTCTATTAATTAGCCTCTCACTTCAATTGCTTTCACTACCAACGGAGTTTCTACCTCATACAGCGACTTCAACTGCAACAACACCTCAATACATTTCGCCTTATCGCCAATGGCTGCAATGGCAGAAACATCGGTAAGGATGGCGCCAACTACTTTGGCGGCGGTTTCCGACTTACGGCCTTCTACCAACAGGAAATGATAGATCCTGTTTTTAGCAATGCGGCTTTTATTTACCCTCGTTAATACCGAGCGGAAATAAAACTCCAGCGATTGTATCTTTTCTATATCATCAGCAGCATAACGTTCGAGGTAATTGGTAGCAAACAATTGCATGTTCTCGCTGGGGTGCTGGCTTAATTTCAGCAGGTAGCTGGTACCCTCATCGCCGGTGAAGAACTTGGTGATCAGTTCGCGGCCATATGCTTCAATATCGGGCTTTACACTATCGGCCAGCGCAATGAGCGCTTCGGGTGTCCAGTCGTCGGCGGTAAATTGTTCCCTGAAGTATTGCATGGCAAACTGCCGGGTATCTTTCCATTTACTATCAATCAGTTTAACCGCTGTATCTTTTTCGTACTTGATGCGGGCAACCTGCTCTTTATAAAACTTCCAGCACCACTCCCGTACATTCAGGTTTTCGTGTGCGCCAAGCGCTATCACCTGTGGCAGGGTCAATTGGGCGGGATCGGTATATTTTTCAAGTATTACGATACCTACATTCTGCGCAGCATTGTAATTACCGTATAACAGATTTAGGGCAAGTTCTTTATTGGCGTAGTGCAAAAAGTTACTCAGCTCATTACATAAAAGTGCGCTGATGTCGTTATGCAACCCTTCGCTGGTTTCTTTCCTTAATAAATAAGGCATTAACACCTCGGCCGCCGCTTCTCCAAAACGCCCATCCTTTTTCGCCATGCGATCAATAGCAGAGGCCACTCCACGCCTAACATTCTCAAAAGGTGAGGTAATGCATGTAATCATCGCATCGCAATGTTGCAGCAAAATATCTTCGGGCATGTCGTTCAGTAAGGCTATGCCCATATCGCGAACCGGTGCATAAGAATGTTGTAATAAACCAAAGAGCAATGATTTACTCAACTCCGCCAAATTACCCGGCTGTTTCTTTCTTCTTAACAGGCTTAACCCGAATATAAGAACCGGTGGCACTTCGTGTTGCAGCAGATCGGCTATAACAGAAAGTGGGACCTGTTGTATTTCCTCATCAAACAACTCAAGCAGCGTATCAGATGCACGTTTTATAATGGGTTCGTTCGCTGGTGTAAAATCAACGATGGCCATCAATTGGGCAATTGATTTACCCACTACTACATTCTTAATATCCTTACCCAGGTTGCCATTCTTTATCAATCCTTTTGACCAGGCAGCAATATCGGCATCAGCTGCAAAGATCAGGTCTTTGATAAAGTCACTCTGTTGCAGGTAATGTTGCTGGTATTGGGCAGTCCATTCCTTTCCTTTATTGCGGGCATCTGCATTGCGCGAGTTCAGCATGGCAATAATGAGGTCAAGATCGGCCTGTTTGCCGGCGAATTTCTCAACGGTCAATTGCAAACCAAATGCAGCAGGTATTTCGAAAGGAGAAAGTAATAATTTTTTGCAGGCATATTTATCAAGCTTCCCTTTAATCTCATTCCACTGTGGGTGCGCAATCAAAGCGCCCTGTGCAAACTCATGTATTTCATCGAGCTGGGCATCCATCAATAGTTGCACGTACGACTGCGGTAGTTTGTTCCATAAATGCAGGAACGGGGTACCGTTCTCATTTGGCACACTAAGTTGTGGGTTGCCAGCATTTCCCTGCTGCCCGTCTTCTTTTTTCTTACCAAAAATGCCGGTGATCTTCTTTAACAGTCCGCCACCTTCTTTATTGCCAGGTGATTGTTGTTGAGGCTTATTGGCCAGCAGCTCCTGCTCTGTTTTAATACGCCAAATGCCGGTATGCAACAATAACAGTTCGGGATGATCGCCGCTTAATATTTTATGCAGGAAGAAGGCATGCGCATTTTGCGGAAAACGGATCTCCGTTCTCGCATAGTTGCGGCCGTTCCATTTATAATCCCAGGTAGAATATGACTCCTTAAAATCGGTTTCTTTATTATAAGAGAGCAAAATTCCCGTTGCCAGTTTTACATAGTCGGTACTATCGAGGTTACCATACATCTGCAACCTGCGGTTTACCCGGTAACGTAAATACCGGCGGGTTCGTTGTGAATAAGCCAGCCGGCTGTTCGTTTTTCTTAGTTCCTTGTGCGGGTTCACATAGCTGCTGGTTTGTACAAAATAATTCTCACCGCGCTGGTCGTTCAACGAAAAGTGATGAACAAACATTTCGCGCTCGCGCTCAAACCGCAATACCAGCATGCCCGAGATCTCAAAATCATCTAACAGTTCGGCCTGTTTAAAAACAGACCGTACATGTTTAAAATAGTTTGGCTTTAATGGCACCTGCAGTAATAAGTTCTTTACAATGGGGCGCAGCCATCTTTTTTCAACAGAAACAAGGTACAGGCTTTCGAGCCAGTTATATTGTGGTTGTTGTTGTTCAACTCTTTCCTGTATTAAAGCGGTTAGCTCTTTCTCCTGATTGCCTTCAATGGCAGCCTTTATTGGTTCGGGCAAAGAATTAAGGTAATGGGTAAGATGTTCTTCTTTAGCCTGTGCCTTTAACAACAATAACAAGCCGGCGCCGGCTATTTTGCTTACCAGCGGCGATGCATGTTCTTTAAAGATCTGTTGCAATGCCGGTATGGCTATTTCATTACCACAACGCGCCAACGCCCAGGTAGCGCTATACTGATGCAGTACATCGCCATTATTATATAACTTAATAATATATTGAGCGGCTTCGGGGATCTTATATTCACCAGCCTTCCATATTACCCGGGTAAGTTTCCATTTTGTTTTATAGGAAGTGGTATTACCCTGAACGGCATTATATAAACGTTGCAGAATTCCTTTGGTACGCCCGGCTGGTAACGACATAAAGCTGGCGCCAATGGTTGTTTCGGTAGCAAGTTTGAAGTTAGCAGAAGTGGGTATTGAAGAAACGCCGCTTTCAGAAGCTGTATAGCCTTTTGAGATCTTTTCGTCCTCTAATTCACCAAACAATTTTTCTGCATCGGCCAGGGACACTGGCACCGGTGTTTTACTGCCTTCTTTTAATTTGGCATTTCTGCGACCATAGCGAAAGTTCACCACATATTTATCATTACCTACATCGCAAAGGTCGATCTCATAAACTTTATCGGAATTTCCCTCTTTAAAATAGAGGATACTTTGTTTTACAAGACGCATAGGAATGGGCTACAAATTGAGGTTCGTAAGATAGAAAAAAACGTTTGATAATTCCAATACCTAATTGATTTTTAATAGAGTAGTTTGTCACCCGTGGTGACCAGCCACTCATGTATCTGGGTATTACCCACCTAAGAATTTATACACATGCGGGGACAGATAAATTATAGAATTTGTAGAATTGGCCTATTTTAGTCGTTCTGTATTAACCGGAAAACCAGTACAGGATTTGTGAATATGAAACAGGAAGACCTACTGTATTTACTTACTGCCAGCCCTGCCGTACAAATGCTTCGCTCCCGAAGCGCCCGTTGGTATTTACCTTTTTTATACCATGTATATAAAGAAGAGAACAAATTTGTTATTCAGGAAGACACGTTAATACAATTATTATCAGAAGCCCTTTCGCACCAGGAAGACGGTGATGAAGATTTTGAGGAGGCCAAGATCATTTTTGGCGAGGATGAGGAAACCCGCAGCCGTAAATATATTTTAAACTGGGTGCAAAAAAGAATTCTGCAGGATCTGCAGGATGCCGAAGGCAATGTTCAATACCAATTGAGCGCCCATACTGAAAAAGTATTTCAGTGGCTGATGTCGCTAACAGCGCGCAACCACGTGGGAACCGAAAGCCGGTTTAAACTATTGTTCAATTCCTTACAGGATATTGTTGAAAAAACAGAAGACGACCGCCCCAAGCGGTTGCAAATGTTAAAAGATCGCCGCGCCGAAATTGATAAAGAAATAAAAGCAATAGAACTGGGCGTTGCACCCGCAAACTACAGCAACTCGCAGGTACAGGAACGGCTCGATCTTTTCACCCGCCTTTGCTACGACCTTATTAGCGATTTCAGGGAAGTAGAAGATAACTTTAAGCAAATACACCGCGCCATTGTTGAACAGCATACAAAGGCTGAACAGAACAAAGGCGCCATTGTAGGCTTTGCCTTTGCAGCGTATGATGCCCTGCGTAATAGCAACCAGGGTAAAAGCTTTTATGCATTCTGGGATTTCCTTATTTCCCGCGCCGGCCAGCAAGACTGGAAAGAACTTACTGAACAATTGCTCGACCTTTTAAAAGACCGTGGTATTGAAGCCGATGACCAGTTTCTGCAAAACATTAAATCATTGTTGCTTGAACAGGGAAAAACGGTGTACGATGCCAACGATAAAATGGCCGAAAAGCTGAGCCGCATTATCTCTGAAAAAGAAATTGCCCGCCATAAAAGGTTACGTCACCAAATAGGTAACATTAAGGAACTGATCTTTGACCTGATGGAAGACGAGGAAGTAACAGCCGGAATTAGTATAGATGAAGGGGTAGAAATAAGAATGCTGATGGAACGGAAGCTGCTGTTTGAACAAAAGAAAGACAAGGTTGCGGTAAAACAACCCGTAGCAGCCACCGAAAAAATAGCCGATCCCGAACGCTTCAGCCGTATGGTGAGCACCACGCATATTGATAAAAAGCGACTGTGGCAAAAAGTGGAGAACACCCTGAAAGACAAACAAACCGCTACGCTTAAAGAAATACTGGAGCAGCAGCCACTGGAGAACGGAATTGCAGAAATAGTAAGTTATTTTGGTTTCCTGCGCGATAAGGCAAGCCGGGTACAGGTGATACAAAATACCAGTGAACATATACCCATAAATGAAGCTGCCACCAAATTTGTAGAAGTACCTTATTTATTATTTAGTAAATAACTGAAATGAGCACCCAGCAAAGAATATTACCCTACACATCGGTATTTGTAAAACTTTTGAAAGGCCCCGTTGAATACGTGGAGAAAAGCACCTGGGAAAAACTGATCCAATACAAAGTAGAACTAACCGGTTTTCTACTGCAAATGGGCCTGGCCCTTGTGCTCGATGAACAGGACGGCTATGCCTATATAAAGCATTACCCTTTTGAAGAAGATGAGAACCCGGTTAGCTGGATCCAAAGACGTTCTCTTACTTATGAAGAAAGCGTAATGATGGTTTTGTTGCGCGAAATGATGGCCGAGTTTGAAGTAGGCGAAGCCACCAACCGCGAACTGATAAAAAAACGCCGGGAGATAAAAGAATACGCCGAGCTGTTCTTTAAAGAAAATGCCAGCCGGGTAAAGTTCCTTAAAGAAATAGACCGGTTGATTGATAAAGCCGAAGAAAATGGTTTTCTCGATAAAACCGAAACAAATGACCTTCCCGACGAACAGAAGTTCCGCATAAAAAAGATAATAAAAGCCAAAGTAAGCACCGAAGACCTGGACCATTTCTATCAGCAGCTGGTACGGTATAAAGAAGCGAAGGAAGGAATAACCCAGGAAACTCAACAGGAACAACAGCCCTATTAAAAATTAGCAGTAGTACACAATTATGCAGTTAAACGTTTTCAGCACTGATAGTCAGAAAAGCGGTTTCAGGTTACAATATATGGAGATCTTCAACTGGGGCACATTCGATGATGTGGTGCACAGTATAAGGCCAATGGGCGAAACCAGTTTGCTTACCGGCTCAAACGGTAGTGGTAAAACCACCTTTGTTGATGCCCTGCTCACACTAATTGTTCCCGAAAAAAAGTACCGCTTTTATAACCAAAGTAGTGGTAGTGAAAAGAAGGGCGACCGTACCGAAGAAACCTATGTAATGGGTGGCTATGGTAGTATGAACAGTGAAAGCACCGGTTCGTTGAAAACCCTGTACCTGCGCGAAAATAAAGACGAAGCCTATAGCATTCTGTTGGCGCATTTTGCCAACGAAGCCGAGCAAACAGTAACACT
Source organism: Niastella sp. OAS944 (assembly GCA_024809215.1). Lineage (GTDB taxonomy): Bacteria > Bacteroidota > Bacteroidia > Chitinophagales > Chitinophagaceae > Niastella. The sequence continues at coordinate 327,094 of JANUBW010000003.1, forward strand.
TTTTCAGGTACGGTACTTTTCGGGTGGCGATATGAAAAGGCTTTTTGGCATTGCTCATAAGCCCTTAAGCATAGACGTAGACTTTAAACCTTTTGATCTCAACGGCCAATGGAAAAGAACGCTCGATCAACGTTATAATAAAGGAAGCCGTAAACAAATAGAGTGGTTTGATGCCGCCAGCAAATATGCCCAGCAACTGGTGCATGTGCTGGGTATGCAAAGCGTGCAGGCCCTGCAACTGTTTAACCAAACCGTAGGTATTAAAGTACTGGGTAACCTCGATGAGTTTATCCGTATGCACATGCTTGAGCCCCGGAACATGGAAGAATCGTTTCAGGACCTGAAAAAACACCTGGCTACCCTGTTGGATGCACAACGTAACATTGAAAAAGCCGAAGAGCAGATACGGTTGCTGACACCCGTTGAACAGCATTTCAAAGCTTATAATACTTTAAAGAATGATATAGAACAGTCGGAACAATTGCTGCAAACCGCCAGGATCTGGAACAGCTTTACCCGCAACGAATTATTACACCAGGCCATTGAAGAGAACAATGCCACCATTAAAGATATTCAGCAAAAACAGCAGCATGTTAAATTAACATATGAACAGCTGCAGGAAGAAGAGCGTGTAATAAAGAACCAGATAGATCAAAACAAGGCCGGCCAGCGTATGCAGAACCTGGAAAAAGAAGTACAGGAACTGGAATTACAAAAACAGGAGGCTACCGAAAACCTGGCCATGTTCACCGGCTGGTGCGAAGAACTGCATATTGAAGAAAAGCAACCCACCGATGAAAGCGCTTACAACCGGATTGTAAAAGAATCGAACAGAAAAAGGCTGGAGTTGGAAACCAAACAACGCCTTAACGAAGAAGATGAATATTCGGCCAAACGCAATAAAGAGAAATGGGATGTAGAAAAGAAAAAGGTAGAGGATGAACTGAACAACCTGTTGCAAAGCAGAAACAATATTCCCGCTAACCTTATAAGTGTTCGTAAACAGATCTGCGACGCGCTGAGCCTCGATCAGAACGACCTTCCTTATTGCGGTGAATTAATGCAGGTGCGGGGCGACGCAATGGAATGGCAGCCCACACTGGAAAAACTACTGCGGCCGTTTGCATTGCGCTTACTGGTGCCCGACAAACACTATAAAAAAGTAAACAAGTACGTAAACAACACCCACCTGGGTATTCGCCTGGTGTACGATCACGTAACGGAAATTCCACTGGTGCAAAATGCCCCCAAAGATTCCGTTGCCGATAAGCTGGAGTTTTATTCCGAAAACAAATTAAGCGACTGGGTTGAACAACAGATTATCAGCTTTTATGATCACGTATGTATAACTGATGAAAAAACACTCGACAGGTACGATAAAGCCATCACGCTTAACGGCCTTATAAAAAACAAAAGCCGCCACGAGAAAGACGACCGAAACGGTAAGAACGACCCCAGTAAGTATGTAATGGGTTGGAACAATGAAAAGAAAAAAGAATTTCTGATAAAGAAGCGCAACCAACTGGCCGACCAGGTAGTGAAAGCCAAAGAAACGCTTGATAAATGCAAGAGCAAAGACGAACGGCTGCAAAAACAGTTCTATGCCATTACCCGCATTCGCGATCACAAAGGCTTTACTGAACTTGATATTGCCGGCGTTCAACGCAGCATTCATAAGTTGCAGGAACAAATAAACGGATTACGCAAAGCCAATAAAGACCTGGATAATTTAAAAGCGCAGTTGCTGGATATTCAACAGAAAAAAGAAGAGGCCGAAAACCAACGCGGCCAGTTACTGATAGATGAAACCAGGCTAAAAGACCGCGTTGCACAATACGAGCAACAACAGGAAGCTATTCAGCCACTGTTGCAGCACATTAATGAAACTGATAAAGACGGGCTGTTACAATTTCAACAACAACAGGCAGCCCTGCTATCGAATATCACCCTCGATAATATCGATGAAATATACGATGGGCTTAAGCAGGATAAAACGCGTTTGCACGAAAAACAAAAAGATGAACTGCATCGTGAAGAAACCCAGCTGAACAAATGCATCAACCGCATCAAGAACCCTTCAACTGAAATAAAAAATAAATTCAGTCCCGAATGGGATGGCGATGTACAACACCTGCCCGAAGATGCGGCCTATGCCAATGAATACATTGACTGGCTGGCCAAACTGGTGCATGAGAACCTGCCCAAATACAAACACGATTTTGAAAGTTATATCAACGACACTATTACGTATAAGATCGGCGGACTGAACGAAGAAATGGAAAAATGGGAGCGCGATATCAATAACAGCGTTACCCGCCTGAACCAGTCGTTAAGCGGTATTAATTTCAACCGCCTGCCCGATACTTATATTCAGCTGGGAAAAAGACCCGTGCCTGCCGGAACTGATATTAAAGAGTTCCGCGCCCGCCTGCTCGATGCGCTGCCCCAGGCCGCCAACTGGCAACAAAGCAGTTTTGAAGACAAATCGAAACACTTTACCCAAAAGGTTAGGCCGCTGATAGATGAACTTGACAAAAATGAAAGCTATCGTAATAAAGTAATGGACGTGCGTAACTGGTTTGAATTTTGGGCCGATGAAAAATTCCGCAATACCGATGAGCTGAAGAAAACCTACCGTCAAATGGGACAGCTTTCGGGTGGTGAAAAAGCCCAGCTTACTTATACCATTTTATGTAGTGCCATTGCTTATCAATTTGGTATCACCCGCGAAGGGAAGAACAGCCGCAGCCTTCGTTTTATTGCAGTAGATGAAAGCTTTAGTAACCAGGATGAGGAAAAAGCAACATACCTGATGGAGTTGTGTAAACAGCTTCACCTGCAATTACTGGTGGTTACGCCAAGCGATAAAATAGCCATTGTTCAAAACTTTATAGCCCACGTGCACCTGGTGCAACGGGTACAAAACCGCAACAGCGTATTATATAATATGACCATTAAGGAATTGAGAGAACAGGTGGAGGAAGGAAGCGCGGTGCTTCAGTCGTGAAACGTGAAACGGCAAACGTGAAATATAGTGGAAACCCTTGTATATGCAGGGGCTTTTTCATTTCAAGTCGTGAATCGGCAATCGTGAATCGTGAATGGCTCGCGATTGTTCAGATTTATTTAAGCTCATACGCCGCCCGAAATTTAAGCCTGTTGCAGCCAAAGTGCGAGCTTCAAAATTAAGCGAACCCTTCACGTCTCACGTCTCACGTTTCACGATAGCGAGGCCCTAAGTTTCGGACGCATTGCCGATTGCCGATTGCCGATTGCCGTTCAAAATCTCAGCTTCAACCCACCCGATAAAATATACTTTCCATAACCTGCTTCTACAAAGAAACCGCCGTTTTTGGTAGCATTGAACTGAACACCCATCCCCACCTGATATGCCAATGAAGTACCTTCATCAGTATCTGCAGCCTTGCCGCCATCGCTGGTTACATATTTACTGGTGCCGGTATTAATACCAATAGCTGTTCTCGTATAGGGTAGTATCTTTTGCGAGCTGCCCAAATAACGCGTAAAATTCAATAACAAGGCAGTGTTGGTTATGCTTCCGGTAAAATCCTGTTCGCCGGTATAGGCATTATAATATGGCCTGCTTACCTTACCATAGTTTACCATTACGCCAATGGCCATACGGGGTGTAAAATGATAATCGACGCTTGCTATCACAGGGCCCGTTTGGGTAGTACTTCCCTGGTAATAATTATAGAAATCGGTGAGTAAGTATTTATCGAGATTGGGAAACCCATAGCCAATGGATACATCGAGCGAGGGTTTGAAATTTTGTATCTCCTGAAATCGTTCGCGCCGGTATCCCCGACCGTAGCGTCCGCCATATTGGGCATTACTTTCATAAAAGCAAGCCACCAGTATAAGGCCTAAAAGTATTCCCTTTTTCATATTTCTTTTCGCATGGGAATACCAATTGCTTCAAAGGTTTAACAGGTGCCGGCTCTTTTACATTCCAATAACAATACGGTTATTTATTCTTTAAAGGTGGCGGGTTGTCTTTATAGCGCCAAAGGTACAAACAGGCGTAGCTGCGATAGGGGTCCCATTTCTTTGCTACCCGCAGCATGTCTTCCCTGAACTGTTTTTTATTGGTGCGATCGAGTTTGTACAGGGCTATCATGGCATTTTGAATACCCAGGTCGTCAAGGGCAAATACATTTGGGCGGGCCAGGGCAAACATCAACAGCATTTCAACCGTCCAGCGGCCAACGCCTTTTATTTGCGACAGGTATACGATCACTTCTTCATCATCCATTTTATTCAGCTTGCGATGGTCCATGCCCTGCTCAATGGCAAAGCGCGCCACATTATGCACATAACTTACTTTGGCATTCGATAAACCAATAGCGCGTAAAGTTTCGGGCGCCGTATTCAGTATCTGTTCGGGCGTTGGTTCCTTAGTACCATACAGGTTCAAAAACCGCTGATAAATAACATCTGCCACCTTGGTTGAAAGCTGTTGGCTCATAATAGAAGCGCAGAGGTATATGCAAACATTTTTTCGTTTGGTTAGGGTGAAAACCCCATTGTGTTCTATGAGCTTTTTTAATTTCCTGTCTTTGGAAAGGTGTAAGGTATGTTCGTGATCCATATTTATTGTAGGTTTACACAAGGCCGATACCTGTTGTACCGTCTTATGCAATTTAGCCGTTAATTTTGTGTTCATGCAACGAAATTTGATCGTTACAAAAGATGGTTCTCATTCTGTAGCTATTCCCGAGTGGGAAGTTTCGTACCATTCGGTATATGGGGCTATACAGGAATCGTTGCACGTGTTCATTGAATCGGGATTGAAGTACTGGTTTGAACAACATAGCGCCGCCAGCCGTTGTGTAATATTTGAAATGGGTTTTGGCACCGGCCTCAATGCCCTGCTTTCATTACTGGAAGCAAAAAGACTGCAACGCAAGGTGATGTATGAAACCATTGAAGCATTCCCCCTCGAAGAAGCCATTACGCAAAAACTGAATTATTGCGAAGCCCTGGCCCAGGGGTTCTGGCAACCGGTATTTGAATCGTTGCACTCAGGTGAATGGAACAAAGCCCAGGAGATCACTAATTTCTTTTCGTTTAAAAAGATAAAAAGCCTGTTGGCCAACTATACGCCCAGCGAGCCAATAAACATCATTTACTACGATGCATTTGCACCGGCCGCTCAACCTGAGCTATGGACCAAAGAAGTGTTTGAACGTATGCTGGGCATGTTGGCGCCCGATGGTATTTTGGTAACCTATTGCAGTAAAGGAGATGTTCGCCGCGCCCTGCTGGCAGCAGGTTTTCATGTTGAAAAAATACCTGGACCGCCGGGTAAAAGAGAAATGATCAGAGCAAGCAAAAAGGCAAATGTGCAAATTTGAAAATGAGAAAATATGCAAATGAAATACAGCTACAAGCCTCAAGCTGCAAGCCACAAGCCAATACAGCCCTGCTAAAAAAATAATAAATACTAATAAAAAAAGGTGCATCATCCATCTCAGGGAAATGCACCTTTTGTATTGCTTGCAGCTTAAAGCTTGCAGCTGTTTTCTTACGCAAACGAATAACTTATTCCACCATCCTTCTCATCTTTCAGCAAAATGCCCAGGCCTTGCAACTGCTGGCGAATTTTATCAGAGGTGGCATAGTCTTTTCTTGCCTTGGCTTCTTTTCTTATTTCAATCAACAATCCAATTACGCCTTCCAGCTTTCCATCTTCTTTTTCTACATCGCCGCTGAGCGCCAGTATATCTTCAACGTATGTTTTGAAATACTTCTGCAACATTTCCATTGTGCCGGCGCTAAGAGCGGTGGGCGCAATGTGTTTGTCTTTTATTGAGTTTATTACCGGCACCAGCTCAAACATATTGGCCAGTACTTTGGCGGTATTGAAATCATCGTTCATGAATTCATCCAGCTCAAGCAGTAATTCTGTGATCTTCTTATCCAGGTCTTTATCGCCGGCCTCAGCGGTTAAACCGGTAACTTCCAGCTTACGTAATACTTCATACGCTTCCCACAGGCGCTTCAACCCTTTTTCCGATGCCTGCAATGCTTCATTACTAAAATCGAGCGTGCTGCGGTAATGTGTTTGCAGAATAAAAAAGCGAATGGTTTGTCCGCTATAGGCTTTTTCGAGCAACGGATGTTGGCCACTAAACAACTCCGTTAGCTTTATCACGTTATTGTAGCTTTTACCCATTTTGCGGCCGTTGATGGTGATCATATTATTATGCAACCAGTAACGGGCGGGCACATGTTTATTGCAAATGGTACTTTGGGCAATTTCACTTTCGTGGTGCGGGAACTGAAGGTCCATACCACCACCGTGAATATCGAATTCGCTGCCCAGGTATTTATTGCTCATGGCCGAGCACTCGATGTGCCAGCCGGGAAAACCTTCGCCCCAGGGGCTTACCCAACGCATGATATGTTCTTCAGGGGCCGCCTTCCATAAGGCAAAATCCGCTTTGTTGTTCTTTTCATCCTGTCCTTCCAGCTCGCGGGTAGTTTCGAGCATTTCGTCCATTACTCGACCGCTGAGCTTACCGTATGGGTAGTTTTCTGCATACTTTTTTACATCAAAATAAACCGAGCCATTTACCTCATAGGCGTAGCCTTCCTCCATGATCTTTTTTATCATTTCTATCTGCTCAACAATATGGCCGGTGGCAGTAGGCTCTATGCTGGGATCAAGGTTATTGAGCTGTTTCATACCCCAATGAAAAAGGTTGGTGTATTTCTGCACCAGTTCCATGGGCTCCAGCTTTTCGAGCACCGCTTTTTTGGCGATCTTATCTTCCGCTTCCCGCCCTTCTTCTTCAAAGTGGCCGGCATCGGTAATATTACGTACATAACGTACTTTATAGCCGAGGTGCATAAGATAGCGATAAATAACGTCGAAGGTTACATACGGCCGCGCATGCCCCAGGTGGCTTTCACCGCTTACGGTTGGTCCGCACACATACAATCCCACATGACCAGGCGTTATAGGCTTAAACACTTCTTTTTGCCTGGTATATGAATTAAGCACTTTCAGTTCACTCATAAAAAATCATTGATCAGTCTGATGATTGTTAATTTAAAGCCGGTAAATGCAAAAGTAAAGTATCCCGCCAGAACGGCGAATTGAATCAGCAACAACAGCAAGATGGTAAACGAAGGATCATGATTCAAATATAGGGTTTTTAGGATAAAATAAACTGTTACTGCGTCGAGAAACGGCAAACGTGAAACGTGAAATAGCTCGCGAGCTTTGAGATTAATAATTACCTCCGTCCTCAAAAGTTTAACAGCTTGGCCATCAGGCGTGAGCTTTGGAATTTGAGCGGCCGTTTCACGTTTGCCGTTTCACGTTTTACGATTAAAACTTAGCACCAAAATGACACCCCTTAATCCCCGACAAGCTTCAAATCAGCCACCACCGGGTAATGATCTGACCATGGCACCAGAAAGCGGTTATATTGTAGTACTTCGAACGCCTTATCGGCCAGTATATAATCGATGCGCAGTGTAGGCGAAACGGCTGTAAAAGTACGGCCAATGCCGCTGCCTCTTCTAACAAAAACATCCTGGCGGTTACCTTTTATATGAAAATAAGTATAGGAGTTGGGCACATCGTTGAAATCGCCGCAAATAACCTCGGGGTATGGGCAGCTATCGAGTTTATTTCGCACCAGATCGGCCTGGTAGCCCCTGAAGGAATAGCCCAGCCTTAGCTTTTTTACAATGGAGCGGGAGGCCGCCACCATACTGTCATCGGCCCCTTTAATGATCTCGATATTGCGGTAATCGTTCTTTTGAAATAGAACAGATTGTAAATGGGTAGTATAAATCCTTATCTTTTTGCCGTTCACCAACACATCTGCTGAAATGAGGCTTTCAGCTGCCCGCAAATTGGCAGGGTCGGGGTACCGCACCCGCTGGGTATCGATAATAGGATAACGGGAGAAAATAGCTACGCCCGCCTGAAAACGTCCGCCGCTTGCCGCCCCATAATCAATAACCCGGTAATAGTAGGGATAATTAAGTTGTAAAATAGCGTTGGTATTGCTTGAGGTAAACGATTTTCCCAGTTCAAGAAATTCCTGAAAGCACAGGATATCGGCATTCTGTTCCTTTATAAAAGCGATCATCTTTTTACGGTAGTCCTTCCGTTCTTTGATCTTTTTATTATGATCATCGAACCAATGTACATTCCAGGTTAAGATGCGCAGGGTGCCATCGGGCTTTTTAGGTTTATAGGTAGTAGCGAAATGCAGGCCCAGAAAAACGCGGATATTTCCAAACCCAAGCAGTAGCACCAGCGCCGAAAGAACAGCCCATTTTGAACGAAAGATGAGCCAGAATATAAGAAAGGCAAATATCAGGATCAGTAGTACCGGAAAGCCCAGTCCAAGCAGAGAAAAAAACCACCATTTTGAAGGATGCAGCCAGGCATTTACGCAGGCTATCAGGAAAAGACCCGCGATAACCACGTTCAATATAATGCACAACCGCTTTGTAAATGTTCTAACAAACCGGGCCATACTTAAAATTACAATTCTTCATCTTCTGCTGCCCGTTTCAGAATATCTTTTTCTTCATCGGTGAGAAAACGATAGCCTTGCTGATTGATCTTATCTAAAATTTCATCAATCCTTTTCTGGGTTATATTCGGGATCTTTTTATATGGTTGAGTTCCTCTTGAGTTATAATGCAATTCGGTTTTCGCGGTCTTTTTCCAGCTTTGCCTATCGGGGTTGAACAGGTTACTTATCCAGTCGAAGAAGTTGTTCATCCAGTTGCTCCAGTCGTGTCCACGACGCAATTGATACACAAACAAAAAGCCAACGGCAGCGCCGGCCAAATGGGCAAAATGCCCTGCCGCTAAACTTCCGCCTGCTATTCGTGCAATATCAACGGCAAAATATAATACGGTGAGGATCCACAAAGGAATACCGCCATTTATCATGGGAAAAATGCGATAATCGGGCGCCAGTGAAGTAGCGGCTACGGCAATAGCCATTATACCGGCCGAAGCACCAATAAGGGTAACCGACTGCCTCATGGGCGCCAGTTGAGGTGCCAGGTTGTAACACAGTTCGAATAATAAACCTGCGCCTATGCTTCCATAAACAAAAATGGGAATGAGCTTTTTGTTACCTGAAATATCCTGTAAAATATATCCGAATGCCCACAGCCATAACAAATTTCCCAGCGCGTCCCACACGTCTTTGTGCATGAACATAAAAGTGATCAGCGTCCAGGGGCGCGACATAAACTTTTCAACATCGCCCGGTATTACCAACCAGTTAAAAATGTTTTTATCGTATGCTGCAAGGTCTTTGTCGGCAATGTTATACACAAGCCAAATGAACTTGAAAATACAGAAGACGATGGCTATAATACCAACCAGCAAGACCAGGGAATTGCCGTCCTGGCCCAAACCAATTCTTTTCCTATACCTATCTTCTCTTAGCACGGAATATATTTTAGTGAATTTACAAAATCCATTACGAGAATAAAACGCCAGGCCCAATGTATTCCCCCATTATTTTAACAGCTAATGTGCTGTTAAAGTTGCAGCCGGTCAATAAAAGGTGCGCCGGTTATTTTTATTCATTGTTATAACTAAAATCAAACCAACTATTGCACCGCCAACGTGGGCAAAATGCCCTACATTATCACCGTACCGGGGGTTGATGCCGCCAAACAGGTCTACCAGAAAATAAAACAACACCACATACTTTACTTTTATCGGAAAAAAGAACAAAGGCCATGGCCTGTTTGGAAAAAGGTAGGCAAAAGCCGCCATTACGCCATTTATGGCGCCGGAGGCACCCAGCATTAAACTGTGATAAATTGAAGCTCCCCTTACCTTAAATTCTTCTATTGATATAACCCCATTGTTGGCCCTGTTTAATAGTATGTTGAATTCTATTGTATAGGCAGCCATCGTAATTATAGCCGCGCCAACTCCGCTTAGTAAATAAAACAGCAGGAAACGTTTGCTGCCCCATATTTCCTCAAGCTCTGAACCAAACAGCCACAAAAACAGCATGTTCATAAGTATGTGGCCAATGCTCGAAGGATCATGAAGGAACATGTAGGTCACCACTTGCCAAAGCCCAAACTTAGGCGACTGGTAATAATGCAGGGAAAGGGTATCAATAAATGCATCTTTAAAAGTGAGCTCAGCTACCCAAAACAATACGTTAGCTATGATCAGGTTCTTTATTACCGGTGGAATACGCTGATACCCTCTCGTTCCAAAATCTACCATTCTGCTAAGTTTAATTACATGAATTTCGGGATGTTTTGTTACAAATAGGATACTGAGTTTGTTATTTTATTCTCCGCGGTTCTATTTTACCGAGGTAAGATGCAAGAAATAAGATGTATGAATAATCCCGAACTTCCTACCTCTTACTTCTTACTTCAGCAACTTAATATTGCAGGCTTCCCCACAGAATTTATCTGAGTTTCAGTTGAACAACATTTTCAATATGATGGGTGTGCGGGAACATATCTACCGGTTGTACATATGTAACTTCATACTTTTCGTTAAGCAGGTTCAGGTCTCTGGCCTGCGTTGCCGGGTTACAGCTCACATATACCACCAGTGGTGCCGATGTTTCGAGTATTTTCCGAACCAACTTTTCATGCATGCCTGCCCGTGGCGGATCGGTGATCACCACATCGGGTTTACCATGCTGCTCAAAAAATTCACTGGTACAAACGTCTATTACATCGCCGGCGAAAAACTGCGCATGTTCAATATTGTTAAGGGCTGCATTTTCCTTTGCATCGGCAATGGCTTCGGCCACCGTTTCAACCCCAATGATCTTCTTTGCTTTATCGCTTACAAATAATCCAATGCTTCCTGTTCCGCAATACAGATCATAAACGGTTTCATTACCGGTAAGGTTCGCCAGCTCGCGGGTAACCTGGTACAATCGTTCGCCCTGGCGGGTATTGGTTTGGAAGAAAGATTTGGGACCGATCTTGAATTTCAACGGCTGTGCGCCTGAACCGGTCGATAAAGTTTCTATGATATAACCTTTTCCAAAATATGCTTTTGGCTCCAGGTCGTAAATGGTATCGTTCTTTTTTGGATTGATAGTATACAACAGGGTAGTGATGCCGGGCACTTTTTTCAGTAAATGATCGAACAGGCGGATGCGTTCTGCTTCATCATCGTAACCAAAACACACATTCACCATTACCTCGCCGGTGGTAGCTACCCGCACAATAAGCGTGCGCAGCCAGCCGGTATGAAAACGAATATCATAAAAAGCCAGGTTGTGCTCCTTTGCGTAATCGCGAATGGTATTCTTAATGGCGTTCACCGGCTCGGCCATTAAATGGCAGGTAGTAATGTCAATTACTTTATCAAACAACCGGGGCACGTGAAAACCCAGGGCACTTTCCTGTTCAATTTCTGTATCTCTTGCAGCCGCAATTTCATTGGGCAGTAAATACCGGCGGTTGCTAAAGGTAAATTCCAGCTTATTGCGGTACCGGGCGGTTTCGGTACAACCTAAAATAGGCTGAATGGGCGGTAATTCTACTTTTCCTATGCGACGCAGGTTTTGCGCCACTTCGTTCTGTTTGTATTGCAATTGTTTTTCATAAGGCAGCATTTGCCATTTACAGCCGCCACAAACGCCAAAATGATCGCAAAACGGCGTTACCCTGTCGGGGCTCAGGGAGTGAAAATGAATGGCTTTGCCCTCACCCCATTCTTTTTTACTTTTCGATAACTGCACATCAACCACATCGCCGGGAACGGCCCCTTCAATAAATATCACTTTTCCATCGAGTTTGCTTAGGGCCTTGCCTTCTGCAGCATAATCTTCAACTGTAACCTTTTGTAAAAGGGGCTTCTTTTTTTTCATGGCGCAAAGTTAGCTGGAAATGGTTAGCTGGCCTTAAGAGACAGCAAGTTTGAAGGAATATTCACAAGGCTAATAGGCCGAAGTAAGAGGTAGGAGGTAAGAAGTAAGAGGTATGAAGTAAGAGGTAAGAAAAGACCTATTCTTAAGGAATTCCTATAAAACACAGCCGGCTGCGTTTTAATCAGGTGGCTCGAATTTCAGGTTCTTCATACTTCCTACTTCTTACATCTTACTTTATATTTATACAATCAATAAACACCCCTCATCCAAGAATTTAGCTTTCAAATTATCACTCCCAACACAGGACACAAAAAAGGCAGCCCCATAATTAAACAGGGCTGCCACCTTCACGCTATTATTACAAGCAAAAATAGACCAGTGGTTAAATAACCACAGTCGCTAATTCAATAACAATGGCCCGCTGTAGAAGGTTGCTGTTATTTTTCATTTTTGCTCATTATTTTACGATTTATAAACATTTCCCCTATTGGGGAATAAAATCCCAAATCTCAAATCACAAGTTCCAAACGAATTCAATCCCAAATTCCATTAATCCCTCAATTCCCAATCCCAGTTATTGCCCTTCGTTGTACTTTTTCTCAGCGGCCTGGGCTTTTTCAAAGTCGAGCACTACGCCGTTTATGCAATACCTTAAACCAGTTGGCGGCGGCCCATCTTCAAAAACGTGGCCCAGGTGTGCTTTACAGCGGCCGCACATCACTTCGGTACGGCTCATTCCGTGGGTGTTATCGGGCGCATAAATAATGCTGCCCTTGGTAATGGGCTGGTAAAAACTTGGCCAGCCGCAGCCGCTTTCGAACTTGGTATCGCTTTTAAACAGCGGGTTACCGCAGGCCGCGCAGTAGTAGGTGCCTATTTCCTTCGATTCTTCGAACTTGCTTGTCCAGGGCCGTTCGGTGCCCTTTCCCCTTGCAATGGCATACACGTCGGCCGGCAGTATCTTTTTCCACTCTTCTTCACTGATATTCACCTTTGCCGAGTCGGTGCGGGAATAAACCGGGTTCTTTTTAGATGTGTCCATATTCTTATTTTCCTTTTTCGTTGTATTAGATTGAGAATAAGTGCATTGCTGCAATATAACAGCCAGCATTAATAATGTCAGGCTTTGGAGAACGCGCTTCATAAAAATTGATTGTATTTACCAAATGTACGTAGCCGGGTAAGGCTTTGGATGTCTGCCAAACGACATTCCCTATGACCTTAACATTTTGTTGAGGCTATAGGTTGGTTCCATATTAATAAAAAGGCGGCTTCGCCGCCTGAAAGCAGCATCCATGGCAAAAAAACACCATTCTCATTAAATATTTTTTAATCAGAAAGCCCATATTCTAAAGGGTATATTTCTAGGGTTGGTTTATATTTGCCGACCCGAAAAAGGACTTAAACGGGACTTAACAAACATGTTTAATCTCATATTATTTGGACCTCCCGGAAGTGGAAAAGGAACCCAGTCAGAAAAGCTGATCGAAAAATTTGGCCTGATACACCTTTCAACCGGCGATTTGTTGCGTAAGGAAATTGCTAACCAAACCCAGTTGGGCCTTGAGGCAAAATCATTTATGGATAAAGGCCAACTGGTGCCCGATGAAGTGGTTATTGGTATGATTGGCTCTGCACTGGATGCCAACCCAGCCGCCAAAGGCTTTTTGTTCGATGGTTTTCCAAGAACAACTGCCCAGGCTGAAGCCCTTGACACCCTTTTAACGGGTAAAGGAAGTGAAATATCGTTGGTACTGGCGTTGGAAGTGGGTGAAGAAGAGCTGGTTGCCCGCCTGCTGAACAGAGGTAAAACCTCTTCGCGCAGCGACGACCGCGATGAGAATGTGATCCGTCAGCGTTTGGAAGAATATCGTAAAAAAACAGCCATCGTAGCCGATCACTACGCTAAGTTCAATAAAGTGTCGAAAGTAAAAGGCGAAGGCAGCATCGATGAGATCTTTGGCTCGCTCGCAGCTGAAATTGATAAAAAGCGCGCTTAAGTATAAGCGATAATATATTTGAAAACGTGCCACGTTCCTGAACGAAGCCACCTGGCCTCTTACAGTGATTCGTGGCACGTTTTATTTTTTGCCAATCGTAAATGAAAACGGCCAAAAGCTGTAAGCCGAAAGCCTAAAGCAAATGCAGCATCTCTATTAATCGCGAGTCGCGAGTATAAAGAACTGAGAACTAAAAACTAAGAACTATCTCATCTCTCCCGGAATTACAGTTACAGTGGCAGCATGCCCACCCCTTAACACCTGCACCTTAATTCGCTGCCCAATGGTTTTTTCGTTCAGTTGTTTATGCAGGTCATCGATGGTTGCAATGGGCTGATCGTTAAACCCAACAATAATATCGCCGGTTCGCAGCTCGCTATTATAAGCAGGTATATCGGCCTCAATTTCTGAAATATACACACCGGTATGCTTTTGCAGCCTGTTGGCAGCAATCATCCGTTCGGTAAGGTTTACCAACTGCCCGGCCAGCCCCAGATAGCCACGTTTTACCCTTCCCTGCATAATGAGTTTACCACTTACATAGGCCGCCACATTGGATGAAACGGCAAAACAAATTCCATGCGCCGTGGGTATCATGGCAGTGTTTACGCCAATAACCTGACCTAATGAGTTGGTGAGCGGACCGCCAGAATTACCGGGATTTAAAGATGCATCTGTTTGAATGACATCATCTATAAGCCGGCCATCCGATGCCCGCAGGGTTCTGCCCAATGCACTTACAACGCCGGCCGTAACGGTATGCTGCAAACCCAGCGGGTTACCAATGGCTATGGCAATTTGCCCAACCTGTAATTGGTCGCTATTGGCAAACGACAGGGACCTGAGGCCGTTCTCATAAATTTTAAGCACGGCAATATCGGTGCTGCGGTCGCTTCCTTTTAGTTCGGCATTTACCTTACGGCCATCGGCCAGGCTTACTTTTATTGAGCCGGCATTTTCTATAACGTGGTGATTGGTAACAATAAACCCATCGGAAGAAATTATAAAACCAGAGCCGCTGCCCTGGGTCATGCGTTCCTGGCGTGTTCGGCGGTCGATAACGTTTTTCGAAACCTCAATATGCACTACGGCCTCCGCTACGCTGCCTACAACACCAGTGATTGTTTTTGAGTACGCATCCAACAATTCATGATCAGTATGCTGTACTAATTGTACTGTAGATTGTATGGTTTCCATGGGTTAGAACCGGCAAATAATTTACCAGAAGCATTTTGTGACAGAGTGGCGGAGAATAATGTGCTAATGTGATAATTTGCTAATGGGCTAATGGAAAAACATGACCGTTAAAAGCGATTGAACGAGGGCTTAATTGCTTTAAATGACCCTTTAGAAGAATTAAACGATCATCCAATTCGATCAAATCGCACACTTGAACAATTGAATGTGGGCTTAATTGATTCAAATGACCGTCAAAAGCAATTGAACGAGGGCTTAAAAGATCAAACCGATCAATTTGAAACGTTAAATCATCGTTCTGAAGAATTAAATGATGGCTTAAAAGACCCAATCGATCAATTCGAAACATTAAATCGATGATTCAAAAGATTGAACGGTCCTTTAAAAGATCAAACCGATCAATTTGAAATGTTAAATCATCGTTCTGAAGAATTGAACGATGGCTTAATTGAAAAAAACGATGGTTTAAACCGATTGAACGGTCCTTCAAAAGATCAAACCGATCGATTTGAAACATTAAATCATCGTTCTGAAGAATTGAACGATGGCTTAAAAGGTCAAAACGATCAATTCGAAACATTAAATCACCGATTCAAAAGATTGAACGGTCCTTCAAAAGATCAAACCGATCGATTTGAAAGATTGAACGATGTGAAAATTGAATTGAATGATGATTCAAAAGATTAAATCAACCAATTTGAAAAGTTGAACGATGGCTTACAAGATCAAATTAACAACTTAAAAGATTGAATCGGTTAATTTGTCAATTGCCTATTGCTTATTGTCTATTGGCACTGGGCCTCAACACCGAATCGGCCTGGTTCAGCGATGAATAAATGAGCTCTTTCACCACCGCTACCTTTGCTTTTTCTTCTTCCAGGTATTTTATACGCAGTTGTTTATTGTTGGTTAAGGTATCTACTTTAAAGGCGCCCATCCAGTTGTTCATTTCGGTATTGGCTTTATTCAGCGCCGCCTGCAGACTGGTCAATGATTGTTTATAAGCCACATTCACCTGTTTGGCGGGCAGTTTGCCCAAGCTATCGAGCCGGCGTTCGGTTTCTTTAATATTTCCCCGCAGCTTGCCCACTTTGGCCATACCGGCATCGTGCCCTTCCATTACTTCATGAAACAAAGAATCTTCTTTTGTTTTAGGGGCCGGCGGACCGCTTTTATGTTCTGCTGCTTCACCAGACGAAGCACCGTTATTACAGGCAGCCATAAACAGGCTAAGGCTTACAAGGGCTATCATTAACCGCAACATAAATATGCTTGTTTTTACTATTTAAAAAATCGGATCAAAGTTAACCACTTTTATACGCTGGGTTATTTAAAATCCGTTTTATAGATGGGTTTAAACTAATTTCGCACCATTAATCCAGAAGAGTGATGGCAAATAGTTTCCGGCTTATATTTTTGGCGTGTATCGTGTTTGTACAAACCGCTACTGCTCAAATAAAACCGGGGCCTGAATACCGACTGGGTGCTACTGTTTCATTCGGATTATCAAATCTCACATCTAATCATGTTGGCATTGGCGGCCTTGTTGGCGCCGAAAAAATGGTGTCAAAACATTTCGCGGCCGAAGCCGAAGCCTCTTATAACTACTTTACCGGCGACAAAGCCATATATGTTGATGCTAAAAATAAGTCGTACACCATTCCGGTACTGGCCGGCGTAAAAATGTACCCGCTTTCAAATGTGTATGCCTCACTTCGCGCCGGAGCTATAAATTTTCTTTTAAACAATATGTCATCGGCACGCGTACAATTGGGCTATGGCGCCGCTGCCGGCATTAACCTTCCCCCCAAAACCCAACGCCTCAATGTGCAGCTTAGCTATACAGGCTTCCGTTATGATGGTATTAGCCGGGGATATGCTACATTAGCAGTTGCGATCATTATCAAGTAACGTGAAACGGGAGACGTGAAACGTGAAATAATGCATCTTGCGACCGCAGCCCTCCGCCTATTTTCATCAGCGTAGAAGTTCTGTGCGTTAAGATGTAACGGATGAAAGGACGCCTCGAATTTCGGAGATTTTTCACGTTTCACGTTTGCCGTTTCACGACCAACGATTTAGCAACTAACGATTTCCCCGGCACCGCCGGGTCCATTGAAAACAAAAACTACATTTTGCATGAAAAAACTGGGTAATTATGTAACCGGCCGGTGGATCACTGGCGACGGAGAAGGCCAGGCATTGTACAATGCGGTAAACGGCGAAACGATTGGCTATGCCAGCACCCGCGGTCTCGACTTCAACGCCATTCTGGAGTATGGAAGAAAAACCGGCAACCCCGCATTACGAAAACTCACCTTTCACGAACGCGGCCTTATGTTAAAAGCGGTGGCCTTACACCTGCGCAATCATCTTGACAAATTCTATGCTATCAGTTATAAAACCGGCGCCACCAAAGCCGATAGCTGGGTTGATATAGAAGGCGGTATTGGCAATTTGTTTTCCTATGCCTCACTGCGCCGCAAATTCCCCAACGAACCTTACTGCACCGATGGCGATCCTATTTCGCTTGGCAAAGGCGGTACCTTTATGGGCCAGCATATTCTGGTGCCTAAAGAAGGGGTAGCAATTCACATCAATGCTTTTAATTTTCCGGTATGGGGCATGCTGGAGAAAATTGCAGTGAACTTACTAGCCGGCGTACCCGCCATTGTAAAACCGGCCACTATAACCTCATATTTAACCGAAGCCGTTGTACAGGAAATAATCGCCTCCGGCATTTTACCCGAAGGCTCTTTACAACTACTATGTGGTTCGGCTGGCGACCTGCTCAGCCATGTAACGGCTCAGGATATAGTAACCTTTACCGGTTCTGCTTCTACAGGATTGCAATTGAAATCGCACCCGCGTATACTGGCCGAGAATGTACCCTTTACCATGGAAGCCGACTCGCTGAACTGTATTGTACTGGGCAACGATGTAACTCCGGCTATGCCCGAATGGGATATCTTCATTAAAGAAGTACGTAGAGAAATGACCACCAAAGCCGGACAAAAATGTACCGCCATCAGGCGCATTTTTGTTCCTGAAAATAAAATGGAAGACGTATGGCTGGCATTGGGTAAAGCGCTTAGCCAAACAACCATTGGTAACCCCCTGAATGAAAAAGTGCGTATGGGCTCCCTGGCAGGGCAAAGCCAGCGCGAAGAAGTATTGGCCCAGGTACAAAAACTGCTTGCTTCCTCACAAATTGTTTATGGCTCGCTCGATAGCGTGCAGGTGCTGGATGCCGATGCTCAAAAAGGGGCCTTTATGAGCCCGCTGTTATTAAAGAACGAAAAGCCTTTTG
Source organism: Niastella sp. OAS944 (assembly GCA_024809215.1). GTDB lineage: Bacteria > Bacteroidota > Bacteroidia > Chitinophagales > Chitinophagaceae > Niastella. The sequence goes on from JANUBW010000003.1 coordinate 345,477, forward strand.
ATAACGAAGCGGTGCACAGCGTTGAAGCATTTGGACCCGTAAGCACCATTATGCCTTACAGCACCATCGACGAATCAATTGCATTGGCCAAAAAAGGAAAAGGTTCGCTGGTTTGTTCAATTGTTACTGCCAGCAACGCTGTTGCGCGCGAATTTGTATTAGGCGCAGCCACTCACCACGGACGTATACTGGTGCTTAACAATGAATGCGCCAAAGAAAGCACCGGCCATGGCTCGCCGTTACCATTGTTAGTGCATGGCGGCCCCGGCCGCGCCGGTGGTGGCGAAGAAATGGGTGGAATTCGCGGTGTTCATCACTATATGCAACGCACCGCATTACAAGGATCGCCCACAGCCATTACTGCCATTACCAATGTTTACCAAACCGGCGCTCAAACAAGGGAAGAAGAAAAACACCCCTTCAGAAAATACTTTGAAGAACTGCAAATCGGCGACACCATCATTACGCATAAACGCACCGTTACCGAAGCCGATATTGTGAACTTTGCCAATATCAGCTGGGACCATTTTTATGCACATACCGATCATACTTCATTGGGCGGAACCATATTCGAAAAACCGGTGGCCCATGGTTACTTTATTTTAAGCGCCGCTGCCGGTTTGTTTGTTGACGCTAAAAAAGGACCGGTTATGCTTAACTATGGTCTTGAAGAATGCCGGTTCATTAAACCGGTTTATGCAGGCGCTACTATTGGCGTGCAGCTAACATGTAAAGAAAAAATTGAACAGGAGAAAAAAGACGAGAACGATATTGCCAAAGGTATTGTAAAATGGCTGGTACAGGTAAGTGACGAAACCGGTGAGCAGGTGGCCGTGGCAACAATCCTTACCATGGTTGCTAAAAAAATACAATAACCGCTTGTTAAAATTCATTTTATGTCTTTAGGATATGTAAAGTCACATATTGACCACAATGGTATTAACTCCATCGAGTTCTTTCACCCGCAAAGTAATTCGCTGCCGGGCCTCCTACTCGATGAACTGGCGCAAACTATTCATGCGGCAGGTAATGATGAGGATACCAAAGTAATTGTGCTGCGCTCGGCAGGAGAAAGAACGTTTTGCGCCGGCGCCTCCTTTGATGAACTTACTGCCATAAAAACCCACGAAGAAGGTTTACAATTTTTTAGTGGCTTTGCGCATGTGATAAACGCCATGCGTAAATGCCCGCAGTTTATTATAGCCCGTATACAAGGCAAATGTGTTGGCGGTGGCGTAGGGCTTGCCGCAGCTGCAGACTATGCCATTGCCACCGAAGGTGCAGATATTAAATTAAGCGAGCTGGCCGTAGGCATTGGCCCTTTTGTGGTTGGCCCGGCAGTAGAACGTAAAGTAGGTTTATCGGCCTTTAACAGCCTGGCCATTGACGCCACTATGTGGCGCAATGCCGAATGGGCAAAAAGAAAAGGCTTGTATTCCGAACTGCATGCGTCTATTGAGAATATGGATGAATCGGTTCAACGGTTGGCAGATACACTTGCACTAAGTAATCCTGAAGCCATGACCGAAATGAAAAGAATGTTCTGGCAGGGCACCGAACATTGGGACCGGTTGTTATTGGAAAGGGCGGCCATCAGCGGCAGACTGGTACTGAGCGCCTTTACCAAAAACGCTATTGAAAAGTTTAAAACAAAAACAAAATAGAGATGGGGTTAAGTTTCCGGTTCCCGGTTACCAGTTTCCAGGCCTTGAATTTTCAGACCGCTAATTATTTGGCGGGCATCCTGAATGTAGGGCCCGGCAACCGGTATCCGGTAACTGGTACCTTGAAACTAAAATAAAGAGCCTCCCTGTCTACAGGTCAGCCCAATTTTCATCATGCAACAATTTACCAGCGATAACTTTCAACAGTTGTGTAACGAACTGGGTAAAAGGGACCTTATCTTTAAGAACATTCTTCAACAACATAGCTATCCACCCATGTGGACACGCCCGGCTTCCTTTGCTACGCTTATTCATATTGTTTTAGAGCAACAGGTATCACTGGCATCGGCGCGGGCCGCATTCAATAAACTAAAAGAAAAGATAGGGCAAATAACCCCGGCCAAATTATTACAATTAACCGATGAAGAATTGAGAGCCTGTTATTTCAGCCGGCAAAAAACAGTATACGCAAGGCACCTGGCCGAAGCGCTTCTTTCAAAGAAAATTCGACTCAATAAACTTACCACCTCGCACGATGATGAAGTACGTGGCATTTTAAAACAGGTTAAAGGTATTGGTGATTGGACTGCCGATGTGTATCTGTTATTTGCATTGCAACGCACCGATATTTTCCCCATTGGCGACCTGGCTATGGTAAACGCTTTAAAAGAAGTAAAGCAATTACCAGCCAATACACCGCGTGAAGAAATTTTACTTCTTGCCGAACACTGGCGGCCCTATAGATCAATTGCAGCTATGTTGTTATGGCATCATTATATTAAGACGAGGAATATTAAGTTTTAAGAAAGAAGTTCAATAAAGTTCGGCTAACTACATCTAAAACGCAGTTACAGGTTACAAGGCACAGGTTACAGGGCTGTAATTACTTGTTTTCCCTGCAACTTGCAACCTGTAACTGTATATTAAAACAACTGTTGTAACAAGAACACTCCAATCCCTGCTAAGTACCCTACCAACGCCAGCCATGCAATCTTCTTCAGGTACCAGAAGAATTCAATTTTTTCTATTCCCATAGCTGCAACGCCGGCTGCCGAACCAATGATCAACAGGCTGCCGCCGGTTCCTGCACAATAGGCCAGAAAATGCCAAAAGAAATGATCGGTGGGATATTGCTCCAACGAGTACATACCCATTGATGCCGCTACCAGCGGAACATTATCAACTATTGATGAAAGAATGCCAATAATACTAACAATAATGGTTGGGTTACCAATCTTTTGATCTAATGTTTGCGCCACATTCATTAATGCCCCAATTGACTGCAGCGAGGCCACGCTTATTAAAATACCCAGGAAGAATAATATGCTGGGTGTATCAATTTTTCGTAAGGCATATAATACAGAAAGCACATGTTTATCCTGGGTGTCTTTTTTATGATGAAGCGCCTCGGTTATTATCCACATAATGCCCAGGCCCATTAACATGCCCATAAAAGGCGGCAAATGAGTAAGGGTTTTAAATACAGGCACAAGCAACAGGATCAATACACCAGAGATGAATATCACATTCCTGTCGCGCACCGGCGCTTCGGGTTTTATTGTTTTTGCTTCTTCGGTACCGCCTACTTCCAATTGTCCACGCATACGAAAGCTCATTAATAACATGGGCGCAACTGCACAAGCCACACTGGGTAAAAACAGTTTACCAACAATTTGGCTGGTGGTAATTTGGCCACCAATCCATAACATGGTAGTAGTTACATCGCCAATAGGCGACCAGGCGCCGCCGGCATTGGCTGCAATTACAACTACCCCGCAAAAAAGCAACCGGGCCTGCTTGTTCCTGATCAGTTTTCTGATCAATGATACCATTACAATAGCCGTGGTAAGGTTATCTAATATAGCTGAAAGAAAAAACGAAAGACCGCCAATAATCCATAAAAGCTTTGCCTTCTTTGTTGTTTTTATCCGGCTGGTTATTACTTCAAAGCCATCATGTGCATCTATCAGCTCTACAATGGTCATGGCGCCCAGCAAAAAGAAAAGAATGCCGGCAATTTCGCCCAAATGCCCGGTAAGCTGTTCGTTCACCAGGTGACTATCGTTTGAATACAACATATAGATCGTCCAGCACAACACCCCGGTTATTAAAGCAGAAGCGGCCTTGTTCAACCTGATCACATGTTCAAGGGCAATGGCAGCATAACCAAGCACAAAAACGATAAGTATAACAGTAACCATCAATAGATCATTTGGTAAAAAAAATGCCTTCCATAACAGAAGGCACTTATCTTAAAGATACAATTATTTTAAGCTTAAATATTCAACCCTCCGCAGGCGCTTATTACCTGGCCGGTAATATAAGAACTCATATCAGAAGCCAGAAACAACGTGGTGTTGGCAATTTCTTCGGCACTGCCAAAGCGGCCTAAAGGAATTTTTGCGAGGAAATCTTTTGCACCATCGCCATCTTTCAGGTAATGGGTCATATCGGTTTCAACAAAACCGGGGGCAATGGCATTGCAACGTACGTTGCGGCTACCCAGTTCGTGCGCTATCGATTTGGTAAACCCTATGATACCCGCCTTGCTGGCCGCATAGCTGCTTTGACCTGCGTTACCACGTATACCAATAATAGAGCTCATATTTACAATAGAACCTTTTTTGGCTTTCATCATAGGACGAATAACCTGTTTGGTCATATTGTAAACGCTTTTCAGGTTTATATCCATTACATCGTCCCACTGCTCTTCGGTCATACGCAGCAACAAATTATCTTTTGATATACCGGCATTGTTCACACATATATCTACGGTACCGAATTCTTTTACTACATCATTTACAAATGCTTCGCTTTCGGCAAAAACACCGGCATTACTTTTATACGCTTTGGATTTTACGCCCAGTGCTTTTATTTTTTGCTCAAGCTGAGCGGCCTTTTCGGCGCTGCTGTCGCTAACATAACTAAATGCTACGTGTGCGCCATGCTCTGCCAGCTTATAGGCAATAGCCTCACCAATGCCACGGGCTGCACCGGTTACAATAGCAACTTTTCCGTCTAATAATTTCATAGTATCGTATTTGGGTGAGCAAAAGTACAGAAATGAAGTCGGAGTTCCGAGTTCCTTGTTTAGAGTTCCTAGTTCCCAGTTCTAAGTTCTAAAGCCGGAAGCAGAAGTCAGATGTAGGAAGACGGATGTAGGATGTAAGAAATAGGAAATACGAAGTACGAGGTCACTATGCCTTGGTTGGAATTCGGATGTAAGAATCAGGAAATAGAGAAAAAAGTACGAAGTACTATGGCTTAAGCCGCGAATACTTTCGAGGCCCTAACAATCATGATCTTCTTACCTCATACCTCTTACTTCATACTTCTAGCTTCAAACAAAGAATTTCTTCAATATACTTTCTGTCATTACTAAGGCGTGGCACCTTGTGCTGCCCGCCCAGCTTGCCCTTGCTTTTTAACCAGGTTGTAAATACGCCCTTGGAAAGCGATCTTACCAATGGCTGGCGCAGGGCTATATCTTTATGGCGTTTGGCTTCGTAATCGCTGTTCACACTTTTGAGTGCGCTATCCAGCTCAAGGGCAAAATGATGGAGGTCGGCCGGTTCTCTTTCAAATTCTATCAGCCATTCATGACCGCCGTTACCGCTATCGCTAAAATATACGGGGGCTGCGGTATAATCATTTACTACGGCGCCGGTTTTTTCGCTGGCCACCGCAATGGCTTTATCGGTATTATCTACAATTATTTCTTCACCAAAGGCATTTATAAAATGCTTTACCCGGCCGCTCACCTTTATTTTAAATGGATTTAAAGAAGTGAACTGAACCGTATCGCCCAACAAATACCGCCACAAACCGCCATTGGTGCTTACCACCATGGCATAATTCTTACCCAGCTCTACATCCTGCAAACCGATGGTTTCGGGATGTTTTTTTCCATACTCTTCCAATGGCATAAACTCCATAAATATACCGTGATCGGTAAACAGCAGCATGCCTTCTTCACCTGGGCGGTCCTGCGCTGCAAAAAAACCTTCACTGGCATTATACATTTCGAGGTAATGTATGGGCTTGCCTATTAGTTTTTCAAACTGTTCTTTATAGGGCGTAAATGAAACTCCGCCATGCATATATAATTCCAGGTGGGGCCAAACCTCGGCCATGGTGCTTTTGCCGGTAAGTTCCAGTATACGGCGAAACAATACCAGCGTCCAGGTAGGTACACCCGAAATGGAGGTTACATTTTGATTTATGGTACTGTTTGCAAGCTTTTCGATCTTGCTTTCCCATTCATCCATAAGGGCAATGCTAAGATCGGGTACCCGTAACCAATGCCCCCAAAAAGGAGAGTTTTGTAACAATACAGCGCTCAGGTCGCCATACTGCGCATCAGAATTGAGGGGGTTTATATTATGGCTTCCGCCAATGACCAATCCTTTTCCTGTTAACAGGTCCGAATCGGGATTGAACTGATAGTAGAGTGTTAACACATCCTTGGCTGCTTTGTAATGGCAGTCTTCAAGACTTTCGTCGGTAACCGGAATGAACTTGCTTTTATCGCTGGTGGTTCCGCTGCTTTTGGCAAACCAGTATACAGGGGTATTCCATAACAGGTTTTGCTCGCCCTGCATAATGCGGTGAATGTAAGGCTGCAGGTCTTCATACTCATGTATTGGAACTGTTTGTTTAAAGGTCCTTACATTGAACAGTCCTGAAAAGTTATACTTTCTACCAAACTCAGTGTATTGAGCAGCAGTTACCAGGTCCTGCAACACCTCGCGTTGGGCGTCGGCCGGGTTATTCTTCCACCCGTCTATACGCCACAGGCGCATGCGGGCCAATGATGATATGGCAGGCGATAATAGTCTCACTTTAGGATTTTCACTATCGGCAAAATAAGGTATTTGGGGGAATAAACATCAATATGCAACAGGGGAGTTCATATATATGGCCAAATAGCCAGATACATGAGCTTATTTCCTAATAACTGATTGAGATACTTTCCTTTGAAAATGGTCAATCAACCATTCTTACCAGTTGCAGATCACTTATTTGAAGAAATATCCATGCCTTTCAGCGCTTCTTCATGTAAATAATCCTTGCGTTTCAATTCAAAATTGCGACCAAGGTATAAACGGCGTACCTGCTCATTTTCGGCCAGCTCTTCGGCTGTACCATGTTGAAATATTTTCCCATCAATGAGTAAATAGGCCCGGTCACAAATGGAGAGCGTTTCGTTCACATTATGATCGGTGATCAAAATGCCGATATTCTTATACTTTAACCGGGCAACTACTGCCTGAATATCTTCTACGGCAATAGGGTCTACCCCGGCAAAAGGTTCATCTAATAATATAAACTTGGGATCTACGGCCAGCGCCCGTGCAATTTCAGTTCTACGACGTTCGCCACCACTGAGGGAATCGCCATTGTTCTTGCGTACGTGATGCAGGCGGAATTCATCGAGCAGGCCCTCCAGCTTGTCGCGTTGCTGGGCTTTGGTAAGCTTTGTCATCTCCAACACCGCTTTAATATTGTCTTCCACACTGAGCTTACGAAATACCGAGGCTTCCTGGGGCAGATAGCCAATACCCATTTGGGCCCGCTTGTACATAGGTAGTTGCGTGATCTCCTGCTGATCGAGAAATACTTTTCCTTCATCGGGCTTAATAAGACCCACTACCATGTAAAATGAAGTGGTTTTACCGGCTCCGTTTGGACCCAGCAAACCCACAATTTCACCTTGTTTTACGTTTACCGAAACATGATTTACCACGGTACGGTTACGGTAAATTTTAACTAGTTCCTGTGTATTAATCTCGCTGATCAATTGTAATTAAGGTTTCCGGCAAAAATACCAGAACTAATTCAAATAGAAGACCATTGATACGGTAATTTAACAGGTATTTGCCATCCCAATTTCCTGCGTTATGTTTGCAGACCGGTAATACGGCTGAAAATACTCATTTTTGCTAATGTGCTTATTTTCAGGGAAAACAGAATTTTGATTTTTCGTTTAACACATAAAGATTACTTGCAAGGGGCACCGGTGTTCTGTTAAAAACCTAAATATTGGTGGGGCCTTTGAAAAACTTGTTTTTATTTACATGAAAGTTATCGATCACATTCGCCAGGCCAAAAGCCCGCTTATTTCTTTTGAAATACTACCGCCATTAAAAGGCAAGACCATTAACTCCATTTATGAGCACCTCGACCCTTTGATGGAGTTTAAGCCTGCCTTTGTAAATGTTACCTACCACCGCAGCGAACACGTATTTAAAAAGAGGGCCGACAGTACTTTTGAAAAGGTAGAAGTGCGCAAACGCCCTGGCACCGTTGGCATTTGCGCTGCCTTAATGAACCACTACCGGGTAGATGCTGTTCCTCACCTTATTTGCGGCGGTTTTAATAAACGCGAAACCGAAGATGCCCTTATTGACCTTAACTTTATTGGTGTTGATAACGTACTCGTACTTCGCGGCGATGCAGCCAAGAACGAAACAGTATTTGAACCGGAACCAGGCGGCAACGCATATGCGTTCGATCTGTTGAAACAGGTAGTGAACCTGAACACCGGTATTTACCTCGAAGAAGATATTCGCGATGGTTTTAAAACCGATTTCTGTATTGGCGTAGCCGGTTATCCCGAAAAACACTTTGAAGCACCTAACCTGCAAACCGATCTGGCCTTTTTAAAAGCCAAGGTAGCAGCCGGCGCCGATTATATAGTAACACAAATGTTCTTCGACAACCAGAAGTACTTTGACTTTGTAAAAAAATGCCGCGAGAATGATATCAACATCCCCATCATTCCAGGGTTAAAACCCATTACCAGCAAAAAACAGCTATCGGTAATACCTCGCACATTCCATGTTGATATTCCCGATGACCTCAGCAACGAGATCATGAATTGCAAAACCGATGCTGATGTAGAGAAAGTAGGACAGGAGTGGTTGTTACTGCAATCGAAAGAATTGAAAAAGGCGAACGTACCGGTGCTGCACTACTATACACTGGGAAAACCTAAAGTGATCTATAATGTAGTTAAGGAAATTGTGTAAATAAACACGAGCACTTCATTTAATTACCGGGGGTTTAGCCAGGCACACTGCTTTGCTAAACCCTTGTTGTTTACAACAACTTTGATAACAAACTTACTGCACCATGAACGAACAAACAGGCTTTAATAAATTGCTCACCGGCCTGTTTATTATTGCCTCTTTTGTTGGACTGTATTTTCAGTTCACCTGTCATAAATTCCTCAATAACGATACGCTTTCTTACATCAACCTGGCCGAACGATATATTGCCGGCGACTGGCAACATGCCATCAGCGGGTTCTGGTCGCCCATGTATACGTGGCTCCTGTGCATTTGTAAACTGATAGGTTTTCCTGTACCACAAAGCTGTTATGTAATAAACTTTTTGGCTGCTGCCCTGGGGCTGTATGTTTTGTGTAAACTTGCCCAACGTTACTTTAGCCAGCCTTTGTTTTATATTGGTTTTAGCCTGTACGCGCTTTTATTAATGCTGTTCTATGCCATGTCGTCTTTAACTCCCGATCTTATGGCCGCAGCGTTTTGTTTATTGTTCCTGTTGTTGGTTACTGATAAACAGTTTGCATTTAATAAACGTATGCAATGGCTTGCAGGTTTGGTAGCTGCCTTTGCCTACTTTTCAAAGCTGTATAATTTTGTGCCCATTCACCTGTTTATGTTCACCTGGCTGGCTTATACATTTTACGGGCATGGCCGCGGCCAACCTAAACAGCTTTTTCCGATTGTAAGAACGTATGGCATTTTCATATTACTTTCCTGTGCCTGGATCATTACAATAAGTATACACGAAGGACAACCAGTTGTTACCACCGCCGGTAAGTTCAATCACAACTTTATGAGCCCCGATTATGGTGGCCTTTATCCTACCAATGCCAGGTTAATTGCCCCGCCTTTTGAAAAAGCATACAGCGCTCACACCAATCCGGCCCACTTATTAGATGAGTACAAGTGGTCGCCCCTCAACGATAGCCGAAGCTTTTGGCACCAGGTAAACCTTATTAAGACATCTGTTCTTGAACTAATTCGAATCATCGACGCAACTGGCGCCAAATGGCTTTTACTAATATCCAGCCTTTTCATAATTTTTATAAACAGGAAGAGGATCAGCATTGACCGTAATAACGGTATTAAAAAAATTACCTGGTTCTTTATCTGTTATCCATTGTTGTACCTGCCACTGTTTGTGCTCGACAGGTATGTATTGGTTTTTATAATTCTTTTTCACCTGTTGTTGTTCTTTATTGCACAGGCCGCCTGGCCCTTTATCAATAAAAAGATCTTTGTACCGGTAATAGCTGTTCTGTTGGCATTTAGCATTGTTCCTTTTGTAAAGCTTGGGCAGCGTAAACTGGCCAGCAGCTCGGGCGAATACCTGTACTATAAAAGCTTTTATGAGCAATTGCCAAAGTTTTCGTTCTTAAAAGGTCAATCTATTGCATCTGACAACTATGCCATGGAAGAATCAACACAGTTTTGTTATTATCTTAATTGCAGGTACTTCAGTACCTGGACCGACAATCAATACCAGTCGCTAAAAAAATACAATATCCGCTTTCTCATTACCGAAGAAGACCGGTCGTCGCTTCCCTTCCTGCACGAACAAGGAAAAATGGTTTTTCAAAACAGAGTTGTATACATTTACGAAATACAATAAATAAAAAACCCTCCCGATCGATTCGGGAGGGTTGAATTGTGAAAGATCTTTTCACTATAACTTAAAGCCAACAGATATACTCAATACCCGGTGCTTATTGTCATTATCTTCTGAACTGTTTGAGCCCGATTGCAGCTTGGCCAGGCCATAACCATAATTAAGCGCTATCATTCCACCATCGAGTTGAAAACCTAATGTACCGTTTAATCCATAATCGAATCTTTTCATTACGCCCAACCCGGTGCCTTCTTCGTTATTGAAGGTTGAAGGATCGTCGCTGCTGTATTCGATTTTTTCTTTACTGCTATAGGCTACGCCAAACGCCTTGCCTTCAATTTTACGTTTGCCGCCAACGCCCATGGCTATATACGGTCCGGCGCCTACAAAGAAATTCGATTCTTTTGATATGGGCAGTTTGAGCGCAATGTTCACTGGTATCTCAATATAATAAGGGTTTACAGTGGCCTTATAATAAGTGAGATCGGTTGACGTACCTTTTTGAATTTTTGAGCCTTTACCTGTGAAAATGATACCAGGTTGAATAGCCAGCACTTTACCAAAAGTTATGTCGCCCATAATTCCAACATGAAAAGAGGTTAGCAGGTTGGCGTCATCAACTTCACCTTTACTATTATAAGAAACATTGGCAAAGTTTACGCCGCCTTTTAACCAGGCAGCGCTGGTGGTTGAACTGGAACTGTTCTGGGCAAAGGAAGTTACGCTAATACTACTAATGATAAACAAATTAATGAAACGCTTTGCGATCATGCTTGTTGTTTTACAGGGTGATTTGGAACTTTTACCTCGCTATGACCAGAATAGTTGCGCCAGGTTTAAATTACTTTGGCAGACTATTTAAAACGGCGTCATTAATTTTTACCGGATATTTCTTTTTCAACTCGGTTATCCATTTTTCTTCAAGGAACGTTTGGTAGTCGTTTATCACAAAGCCTCTTGCATCGGTAAAATCACGTGGTTCGCGATTAGGATATAACTTAATTATGTATACAAACGTAACCGAATTATCTGTTTCATTCTTTACGTTGGCAGTAACCAGGCCTTCGGTAAAGTTTGTTCTTCCTACAACGGGAATTTGTGCTAATTCAAATCGGCCACTATCGCCCTGCAATTTGCCACCACTTAAATCGAGGTACTTTCTCCAGTCTTTATAGTTCTCTTTTATTTTGGTCCTGTACTCTTCGGCGGCTTCAGGGCTTGAAGCAGTGAGCATAATGGCATCGGCGCTGCTTTCCCAAATGTATTTAGCTTTATTGCTATTGTAGTAATTCTTCAACCCGGTTGTATCGGTTGATGCAGGGTCCCAAATATTACGCTGCATAATTTCAAACAACAGGTTGCCTTCCTTAAACTCGTTTAACTGGTAAGCAAATTCTTTATTATACTCTTCAAGGTGCTGGCGGTAATAATCAAATGCACTTGTTTCAATAAATCCATCTAACAGGTCCTGATCGGTTTTGCCGGCACGTACACCTTCATAAGCACGTATGGTTTCAAGGTATGCCTGAAGGTCTTTTACGGTAATTGTTTTTTTAGTAAATGACACCAGCGGGGTTTTGGCATTTATATCTGCAAAAACAGGGAAGCTTTTCTTTTGTAAAAGGCTATCCATAATTACAAAAAGATGTTTGTCATTTACTGCATGCTTTTTATAACCAGATAACAGCAACACTTTTTTATACATGAGCTTTCGCGATACATCCATTCTGTCGGTGGACGTCATACGCTGGTTAAAATCTTCTTTTGTTTGTGCATCGCTGGTATCACCTGCAGCCGGCTTATAGTGTAAGCGTTTAATGATGTGGTAACCGTAGCTTGTCAATACAGGGGCGGCGATGTCGCCGTCTTTCTTAAGTGCAAAGGCTGCATTCTCAAAATCCAGGTCATATTGCCCTACGCCAAACTCCAGCATTTCGCCACCAGCCTGCCATGAAATATTATCATTGCTAAACTGGGCCACCAGTACTTTAAAGTCGCTACCCTTTGTTAATACATTATAGATTGAATCGGCTCTTTTCTTTATTTCCTTTTTTTGTTCTTCAGTAGAGTTGGGCGGAAAAGCCAACAGTATTTGCGCTGCTCTCATTCTTCCTAATCCGGGTCTTTCGCCCAGGTTGCGGAAAATATGGAAGCCGGCCTTGCTGCGAACAGGCGCCGAATTTTTACCAACGGATGTAGAGTAAATCGTATTTTCAAGCGTGTAAGGCAATACCAAAGCAGTAATAAAACCGATATCGCCTTTGTTCACCGATGCCGACGGATCATCTGAATATTCTGATGCAACCTTTCCAAAATCCTCGCCTTTTTGCAACTGAGCCCAGGCTGCATTAATTTTTTCCTGTGCCTTCTTTATATTTTCTGCGGGGCCATCTTCCCGTGCGGCCACAAAAATATGGGCAATATGTATATCCTTTTTGCTGCGAATAATAGCTTCTTTAACCAGGTCATGTATACTATTCTCGTCGCGCATATAGCTCTCTACTACCTGGTTGCGAAAACCCTGCAACTCTGCTTTCTGGTTTGCCAGCGTATCGAGTTTTTTATCGAGCGCCGCCTGCACTTTTAGTTTGAACCTGATGTATAACTCAAGGTAATCACTGTACGATTTGTCACTGGGCTTGCCGTCGGTATTATTCTTATTGTAGGCTTTTAAGAACTCGTTCTTTGTAACCGGTTTACCACCATAAGTAAACAATACCTGGGCGTTTCCTGTGGCAGTCATGATGATCAATAATAGAGCAACTGCCGCTTTACTGATAACAGTCATAATGCTATTTAGATTTTTTTGTTTTTTAGTTTAAGGTCTATTACTTCGTCTAATTGTAAATAGGTAAGCTTTTTGGCTACAATGCGTTTATCCTTATCTAACAAATACAAGATAGGAGTTTGGTAAACATCATATAGCTGACGGTAATTAGGTTTTCCTGCCGCCTCTTCTTCTTTCTGTTGCGAAGGTAACTGGTAGGCATGTATCCAGCCGGTTAAGTTATTATCGTGAATAAACTTCTTCCAAAGGTCTTTACCGCCATCTACCATTACACCGTACACTGTAACGCCTTCATTCTTCCATTTTGCCTTCAGTATTGAATCTACCTTAGGTACAGTTTCTTTACAATGGCTACAGGTGGGGTCCCAAAAACAAATAACGGTAAACTCGCTTTTAATATCGTATAATGATGCGGGCTTGTCAAGCGTATCTACCAGCTCAAGATTCGCCGCCGGCTGGCCTATGAGGTTAGCCATAAGGCTATAAGCCCGCTTGAACATGTAGTCTTTGTACTTCTCGGTAAAAAAGTCGGCCTGGCCTGTATTGATGTATTTTTCAAACAGGTGAACAAATACAGCATCCTGTCCCATGTATTCGGGGTTCACATACTTCTGTACAAAGTGCACCAGCAGGAACTTGAACATTTCCTGGTTGGATCTTGAATACAACAGCATATGATCAACTTCCTGTTTTATTGAGTCGGGATTTGGTACTACCAGTTCCTTATAATACTTCTCGAGCTTTGCTTCAAAGAATGGAGTTCGCACCAGGCGGCCATCGCTGAATGAAACGCCATCCCAGTAATGCGATTTATAATATCTGTATGCAAATAGTGAGTCATATTTACCGCCGGGGTGTTTTGCAGCAGGCGGTACTATTGGTTCCTTCATCGCCTGAAACAGGGCCGTAAGGAAGGTGTTGGGGTTTTTAGCGATCATACTATCGCGATATACCTGCATTCTGTCGGTAAGCAGTTTTAACCGCGTTTTCAGCTTTGCCGAGTCTTTTGCGTTCTTTACCGTTTTAAACTCCTCATTGGTTTTATTGATGTCGTTTCCAATGGTATTGGTAAAACGGGTATATAAGTGAAATAGTGAATTATCCTGCGAGCCCGTAAAAACTACATTATTAGGCAGGGTTGCCGAATCGGCAGCAATTGAAAACTGCTGTTGTTTGTCAAGAAGTATTTCGAACAATATTTCCTTGCGGGGCGAAACAATGAAGTAAATACCACCGGGTAGTGGATCTTTTCCCTTAAAAACCCCTTTGCCATTGGTATCCAGCAGGGCCGAATCGGCCAGGGCTTTCATTCTGCCATAATAGTAACCCAAATACACATAGGTATTCTTATAAGGTTTTAGCGTAATGGGAATATTATATCCCTGTTGCGCTTTGGCTAACATGCAGCTTATCAACAAGGTAGCCAGGGTAAAAAGTCGTTTCATAGTATTGAAATAACAGAAAAATAGCTGAATTATTGAAAATAAAAACGCTTAAGTTGTTAATTACGTGCAAAGGTAACAGGATATACATGTTAACATGCCCGAAATATTACATGTAAAAAGTAGATAAGGGCCACAACATCTTATTTTTGTGCTATAATTTTTACAGATGAAACTTAGCCATCTTGCAGAAACATTAATTGGTTCGGAAATAGTAAAACTGGGGGGAGAAATCCGTGAAAAGATCCGTGCCGGAGAAAGGATCTATAATTTTACCGTTGGTGACTTTGACCCTGCCATATTTCCTATTCCAAAAGAGCTGGAAGAAGAGATCATAACAGCTTACCGCAATCATTTTACCAACTACCCCGCCGGAGACGGCAACCTCGATTTGCGCGAGGCCCTCGCTCACTTTCTGAAGGAACGCGAGCAGCTCAACTATAAAGCATCCGAAATACTGGTAGCCTCGGGTGGCCGGCCGCTTATATATTCATTATACCGCGCCGTTTGTGATAAGGAAGACAAGGTGATCTATGCAGTTCCATCATGGAACAACAACCACTATACGCACTTTATAGGCGCCGAACATGTGGTTATTGAAGCCCGGGCCGAAAACAACTTTATGCCTGTTGCCAAAGACATAAAACCGCATTTAAAGGGCGCTACTTTGCTTGCATTGTGCTCACCGCAAAACCCTACCGGCACCACCTTTACCAAACACGATCTGGAAGACATTTGTGATATGGTTCTGGAAGAGAACAGCCGCCGGGGCGATAATGAAAAGAAGTTATACGTGATGTACGATCAAATGTACTGGCAGCTTACTTATGGCGATATTGAACACTACAACCCCGTATCGCTGAGGCCGGCCATGCAGCAGTACACCATATTCATCGACGCCATTAGCAAGTGTTTTGCCGCAACCGGCGTACGTGTAGGTTGGGCGTTTGGCCCCCAGCTTATTCGCGATAAAATGAACGCCATATTAAGCCACCTTGGCGCCTGGGCGCCTATGGCCGAACAAAAAGCCTGCGCCCGTTACCTGCTTAATAACGAAGCAATAGATAATTATCTAAAGCAATTTAAAGCAGAAGTGGAAGTGCGTTTGCGCGATATTTATAATGGCTTACAGCAATTAAAAAAAGAAGGCTTTTCTGTTGACGCTATTGCTCCGCAGGCTGCTATTTATCTTACCATAAAGATCGACCTGGTTGGTAAAAAAACAGCCGATGGCAAACAACTCACTCAACAAAGTGATGTAACCGCCTACCTGCTTAATGAAGCTAAATTAGCAGTAGTGCCGTTTTATGCATTCGGCGCCGACAAGTCCTCACCCTGGTACCGCCTAAGCGTAGGCACCTGTAAAAAAGAAGAGATCAGTAAAATGATCGATCAGTTGAGAAATGCCTTGAAGAAATTGAGCTAATCGCCAATAAACAAAAAAAAGCGTCCCGATCTTAAACCGGGACGCTTTTTTTATTATGGTGTTCTTTTAAGCTAGTTCTTGTTGCAGATAAACATGAAAGGTTTTAAAGTATCCTTTTCAATGATCTTTTTCAATTGTGATCTTTTCGTAAGTATCCGGAATTTTTGAATATCGAATACCTCGTGCGCTATACAAAAGCTTTCCAGTGTTTCGAAATTCACCAGCAGCGTATTCAGTTGTTGAAGCTCATATTGCATTGCTTCCTTGTTTGTATAGGCATCCTTTACCAGGACAAGCAAATCACGATTGGCATTTTTCATTTCTGCATCGGCTTTAATAACCTACAAATCCCCTGTTTAAACCACAGCCGCATTTTTTGGATGAACCGCCACCTGCGATCCCTCTACCTGAACTGCAACTGGCAAAAACCAGGCTGACTATTAACAAAACGATCATGGAATAACTTACTTTCTTCATATACTTGGTTCTTACTAAATTAAACTATTTTACGAACAAATTAGTATTTGATATTGCCCGAAAACAACAATTTTAACACAGCACCGGAAAAACCCGTCGTATTACTATCGCCGTTGGATTGGGGATTAGGACATACCACCCGTTGTATTCCAATCATCAACGTATTATTACATCAGGGTTGCAACGTTATTATAGCCTGTAATTCAACTCAAAAAGCTGTACTATCAAGAGAATTTCCTCAGCTTGCTTACGTATACTTATCAGGGTATAATTTGAAATACGGTAAAAAAAGGTGGGGTACTATAATCCGGATCATCCTTCAGACACCAAAAATATTGATCAAAATCAATAACGAAAACACCTGGTTGAATATTTTCCTGAAATCGCAAAAGGTTGATCTCATTATCAGCGACAACCGCTTTGGTTTTTATTCGCCCAATATTCCTTCTGTTTTCATTACCCATCAGTTACATATAAAAACCGGGCTGGGTAAACTGGCCGATGGTTTACTTCAAAAATTGAATTACCGGCGCATTAAAAAATTTTCCACCTGCTGGGTGCCCGATCAACAGGGAACAAGGTCATTGGCCGGGGAATTGTCGAACCCCCAAAAAATGCCGGCCATTCCGGTTCAATACATTGGCGGGCTCAGCCGGTTCACTACCTGCAAACAACAAACCAATTCCATTGATGTTTTAATTATTCTTTCGGGGCCCGAGCCACAACGCACCATTTTTGAAGAGCTTGTATTGAGTGCAATGAAATTGATGCCCGAAAAAACAGTGCTGGTAAGAGCATTGCCAAAAGAGAATAATGAAGTACGTGTTGAAAATAACTGTACCATTTACAATCATGCATCTGCCGCCCTGCTGAACGAATTAATTTGTAATGCAGAAATTGTAATTAGCCGTAGTGGTTATACAACTGTGATGGACCTGATGAAGCTGAAGAAAAAAAGTATTCTTGTTCCTACGCCTGGCCAGGCCGAGCAGGAGTACCTGGCCACGCACCTGCACAACCAACAACTAGCCTATACTGTTTCACAGGCAAGCTTTTTATTAATGAAAGCATTGGACGATGCAAGACAATTTGAATTTCGCTTGCTAACCATGGGAATGGAAGAATATAAGCAAGTGATTCGCGAAACGATTGAAAGCCTCCCTTAATCCCACTATCACAGTCCGGACTTTGGATAATCAAAAAACCAATACTGCTTCTCAGCATCCTTAAACTCTGACCAATCTTTAATATCTGCTTTAACGGCAAACATGGCGCAGGTAGGCATATCATCTACCCGCACATCGGTTAAATCGTTTGCAAATTCGGTAATGCCGGGATTGTGGCCAAAGAGGGCAATGGTTTTTGCAGAAGCAGGCGCTTTTGCTATGGCATCATAAAAAGCATCGGGACCCGCCAGGTATAACGCTGGTACAAGTTTAATGTCTTCTTTATCGCCATCAAATTCCTTAATAAAAAGTGCTGCGGTTTTGCGGGCTCTTTTGGCAGAGCTTGAGATGAACGCATCAATTGAAACTTTTCTTTCGAGCAATCGTTTGGCCATCTTGGGTGCATCATCTTTACCCCGGTCGTTCAAAGGACGATCAAAATCGCTTTCTCCAATATTGTCCCAACTGCTTTTTGCGTGCCTTATGATTATTACTGATTTCATAAAAAATAATAGGGGGATAAATCCCCCTAAAAATAATGAGTTCGATCAAAGGAATCAGATATTTTAACAGGCCTGTTATTAAAATTGGTTCCCCATAGGAAGCTAAACGGTCGGCAAGTGCACTTGCCGCAAATACTTTGCCAAACGCATTCACACACGAGGGAAAATACGTACAATTTTATGTATTATGAACTATATGTATGAAGTAGAATTACAGTCCGCTTGAGTTGATGTAGTTTATCAATGACGCGGTATTTTTCACCTTTAATTTCTTTAGAATATTGTGGCGGTGAACTTCCACTGTCTTAATTGAGATGGCTAACTTATCTGCAATTTCTTTCGATGACAAACCATTTCTGATGAGGTTAATAACTTCGATCTCACGTTCGGATAGCTGGTTCAAACCATCGCCGCCTTCATCTTCATTCATCATTTGCTCGCTAAGAATATTCTTCACCTCCTGGCAGATGTATACATTGCCAGCAGTTACCTGATGAATGGCATCGAGCATTTCTTTGCGGGGTGAGTTCTTTGTTACATAACCACGGGCGCCAAGGCGGAGCATTTTTTTGGCATAAGCGGGTTGTGAGTGCATTGATACGGCTATCACTTTTGAACCGGGCGAAAGCTTACGGATCATTTTCAATATATCGAACCCATTCAATGGCGACATATTGATATCAAGCAGTACAATATTGGGGCGTTTGTCCCGGGCAATTTCAATGGCGCGTTGACCATCCCCCAATTCGGCTATTACTTCCAGGTCTTCGTTCCTTCCTAATAAATACGACCAGGTTTCACGGATCAAGGTGTGATCATCAACAATCATGATGGTAATTTTACTCATACGATTTTTTTTTCAGTAGTGTGTGAATGAGCTTATTATCTGCACAACGGCACGCGAAACAGCTAAGGGCTGTTTCATAGACCTTTTGTACAACTACTAATGGATGAGACTTATACCGTTGCTTTCTTAGGGGTATTGAAGGTGTTACATATAATCCCGTACTTGATATTAAGCATTTTTTCTGATATACGCAAACTTCATTTTAAAAATGCATTAATAATCTTGTAATATTCAATATGATAGGCAAATCTAATACCCTCTTACATTTTTACCCTCCATATAGTTGATAAATGCTTTGTTTACCACCCGGTTGCCACCAGGGGTTGGGTAATTTCCTGTAAAATACCAGTCGCCTGTATTGGTTGGACACGCTTCGTGAAGGGACTCTATTGTCTGATAAATTACCTGTACAGGAACTGTTAGGCCCTTAGGGGTAATTAATTCAGCAATTTTATTTGAGATCTGTTCGGTTGTGAATGGTTTATAAACGTCCTGAACTACGTTTTCCGTATGTAACTGACCTAAACGTTGCAATTCTTTACATTTTTCATACAGCTCCTTCAGGCAATCCTCTTTGCCCATCTCTTTCCATAACTCTGTAGCTGCTCTGAATGCAATGAAATCGCCCAGTTTACTCATGTCAATTCCGTAACAATCCGGGTACCGGATCTGGGGCGCAGAAGACACAACTATTATCTTCTTGGGCTCCAGCCTGGCCAGCATACGAACAATACTTTCTTTGAGGGTAGTACCTCTTACAATGGAATCATCGATAACTACCAGGGTATCGGCGCCTTTCTCTACTGTTCCGTAAGTTACATCATAAACGTGTTGCACCATTTCATTACGGCTTACATCTTCTGTAATGAATGTACGCATTTTAACGTCCTTAATAGCAATCTTTTCTATCCTGATCTTACGGTTGATCATTTCTGACAACTTCTCCTCTGTAATATCCTTGCCCCACGATAAAATACGTTCTATCTTAACTTTTTTCAAATAGTCATCGAGCCCTTTCCATAAACCGTAAAAAGCAACTTCTGCTGTATTAGGTATAAATGAAAAGATCGTATTCTTAAGATCGTGATCAACAGCATTTAAGATCTGCGGACTTAAGTTGTAACCCAGGGCAATACGTTCGCGATAAATTTTTTCATCGCTACCCCTTGAGAAGTAGATGCGCTCAAAGCTACAAGCCTTACGCTCTTTGGGTTCAACAACTTTATCAATAATTATTTCACCATTGCTTTTTACAACCAGCCCCATACCAGGCATTAACTCCTTCACTTCATTTTCACCAACGTTGAATACCGTGCGTATGGCCGACCGCTCTGAAGCCGCTACAATAGCATCTTCACTTATATAATAATAGGCCGGACGAATTCCATGGGCATCGCGGAATATAAAGGAATCGCCATTACCCAACAGACCGCCTACAGTAAAACCACCATCAAAAAGAGGAACAGCTTTACGTAAAGCCGTTAATACATCCATTTCGCCGGGAGAATTCTCATCGCCTTTTACCACAAAATGATGAATTACTTCCATCATTGCAGCCAGGTCGCTTTGTTTTTGGAACTCGCCAGGTTCAATATTAATAAGATCAAACAGCTCGTCGGTATTAACGAGGTTGAAATTACCAGCCAGCGCCATATTACGTGCCGGAATGGTGTGGCGTTTTATAAACGGATGACAGAACTCTACATTATTCTTTCCCTGTGTACCGTAGCGCAAATGACCTAATAACAGTTCACCCAGGAATGAAATATGCCCTTTCATTAAACCGGCATGCTTCATTACATCGGGCTGGTATTTTTCCAGCTCCTTTACTTCCTGGTTTATTTTACTGAAAACATCTGCTATTGGTTGTGGAGCGCTGCTGCGGATACGCTGCAAGAAGGGGTAACCAGGCTCAACATTCAGCTTCACAGCTGCTACACCCGCACCATCCTGACCGCGGTTATGTTGCTTTTCCATGAGCAGGTACAGCTTATTGAGGCCCCACATTACTGTACCGTATTGTTGCAAATAATAGGAGAACGGCTTTCTTAGACGGATGAATGCTAATCCGCATTCATGTTTTATTGCATCACTCATGTAATTACTCCCGAATTATGAAAAGAAAGCGCAAAGCTACAATGAATAAATGAGAAGAGAAAACAAAGGAATGTTAAGGCGGGGAAAATGAAAAAAACCCCCAGTCTTCATAGGTATGGGGGTTGTTCCTCATCAGGACATTGGATCAATATCTGCGCCGGTTTGTTTTTTAATTTAAACGGGCATTGGACGGTTCAGCTTTTCGTTAGGATCCTTGGATTTTGGACGTTGGATTTTAATTTGTTTTACTATAGATATTGGTAGCGCTAAATTGATGATTTTTCTGAAAGAAATCATAAAATATCTCATGTCTTTTAAACACTTAATGAATTTTTTCAGCCAAAAATAAAGGTTTACCCTTACGCGAAAGTTGTATGTCCCCCGAATAGTTATGGAATCCTCTTTTGCATTGATAATTATAACTATTTATTGTAGAATTTATACTACAACAACATGATTACCAGCATCCCCCTATTTACATACTGGTAGCCACATTATTTATAAAATTCACCAGTGAGGCCGAATTTTTCAGTTTTAATTTCTTCAGAATATTATGACGGTGCACCTCTACCGTTTTTAAAGAAATGTTCAGGCTCATGGCAATTTCTTTCGACGATTGCCCTTCCTTAATGAGGTTAATGATCTGAATTTCCCTTTCGGTAAGCGCATTCACATTCGGCACATCCTTGTTTTCTTCCAACACCAGCTCTGATATATTATTCTTTATTTCATCGCAGATGTATTTATTGCCACTGTGCACTTCCATAATGGCTGTTATCATCTCTTCTTTCGATGAGTTTTTGGTAACATAACCCCGGGCGCCAATCTGTAACATTTTTTTGGCGTAAGCCGGTTGTGAGTGCATGGAAATGCCAATGATGCGTGAAGCAGGCGATACCTTCCTGATCTTTTCAGTGGCCTCAAAACCCGATATAGGCAACATGTTTATATCCATGAGCACAATCTGGGGCTTTTTGTTCTTGGCCATTTCAACAGCCTGTTCCGAATCGCCGCATTCTGCAACCACAGTGAAACGGGGGTCGTTATTCAGGATGAAACTCCAGGTTTCCCGTATCAATTTGTGGTCGTCTGCAATTAATACACTAATTTTTTCCATAATCAATAAGGGGGTTTAGATATTTGAAATAGGGACATTTATTTTTAGTTTACATCCTTCGCCCAACGCAGTTACTATATGCACACTGCCATTGAATAGCTGGGCGCGGCTGGCGATGTTCGACAGGCCCACACCTTTTTTCGATCTCACTTTATCCAACTCGAATCCTTTGCCATCATCACTGATGGTAAGATCTACCGCATGACCCTCACTATCGGCAATGAGCTCTATAACCAGGTTTTTGGCCGAAGCATGCTTCAACACATTGTTCACCTGCTCCTGAATGATGCGGAAAAGCATCAGTTTCCTTTTTTCATCGAGTACATTATCAATTGTTCCCGAATAATAAAACTCAACGTGTAATCTTCTTGTGGCTTTAATATTCTCCACCAGGTCCTGCACTGAGTCAATCAACCCCAGGTCCCCGATACTCGGGGGCACCAGCGAGCGTGAAATGGTCCTGATCTCATTAATGGCAAGCGAAATATTATTGGTACTGCGGTTGATCAATTCGAGCCGGCTGTTATCATCCGTTTGCGCCAGCTCAAGATATAGTTTTGCCGTTGACAATATCTGGTTCACATTATCGTGCAGCTCCTTGCCAATTTCGGCTCTTTCTTTTTCCTGCGCATTTACCACCGCCTGGGCAATTACCTTTTGTTTATCTACTTCCTGTTTCAATAACTTCTTCTCCAGTTCCTTCTTGTCAGTTATATCCTGCATGGAGCCAACCATACGGGCAATTTTACCCGAGTGGTCGAAGATCAAAAAGCCACGGTCAAAGACCAGTGCATACTCGCCATTGGGTTTTATGAACCGGTACTCATCTTCCCATATGGTAGAGGTGTTGTCTTTTATAAATTTATCTAACCCATTCACCACGCGGTCGCGGTCTTCGGGGTGAATGCAGTTTTCCCAGAAATGATTTGAGTTATCAACATACCCTGGCTTAAATCCAAACAAGGTGTAAATGCCTTCACCCCAATACAAGGTGTTGGTGCTTACATCCCAATCCCAAATGGCATCGTTGGTAGCTTTTGTTACCAGCAAATACCGCTCATTGCTCAACCTGATCTTTAACTCGGCATTTTTATTTTCAATGATTATCCGCAACTGACTGCTGATGCGTTCAAACAGGCTCAGCTCGGTATCTGTTGGCGTTGCAGGGTACCGGTGATAAATGGCAATGGTTGCCAGTACCTCGTTGGCAGCATTTAAAATAGGGAACGACCAGCAGGACCGTAAACCAAACTGCCCGGCCACATGGCGATAAGTATTCCACAACGGGTCGGTTTCAATATCAACCGTTATCACCCTTTCCTTTCTATATATAGCAGTGCCGCAAGAACCGGCTTCGGGTCCAATGTGTACGCCATTTATTAAACGTGCATAATCTTCGGGCAGGCCAGCACCCGATAAGTGCAGTATAGTTTCCTTATCATCACTCGGCATTATTACCGAGCATATCATATTGGTGAAGATCTTTTCTAACCCACCCAAAAAATAATCGACCGTTGTTTTTAACGAGGCGGCTGGTTGTGCATTTATCTCCAACACTTCCTTCTCCAACTCAAGCAACCGCTCCTGTTTTTTACGATCAGAAATATCTTTGAAATATATAAATGCTCCCTGAGAGAATGGATACACACTCGTTTCGAGCCAGCGATTGAAGGCTGGTACAAAATGATCGAATGTAGAAGAGCTGCCGTACTCAATGGCTTCTACATATCGCCGGTACTCAGCTGTACCAACAAAATTGGGGAAGATCTTTTCTATACCAGAACCAATTACATCTTTTGCATCCAACCCCGTCAATCGCTCAACGGCATGGTTCCATAAAAATATATTCTGGTTCTTATCTACAGCAATAAAGCCATCGGTTATACTGGCCAGAATGTTTGTAATACGTTCTGAATATTCTGTTAACTGGTGCTGACTGGTTCTTAATTCAATTTCGGCGGCTTTCTTTTGCGTAATATCAACAAAAGATGAAACCACCGCATCGGGGTGTACCCGTTGCTCAGTGTAATATACCGGCTCGGTGTTTATTGAGATCCAAAGCAGTGAGCCATCTGTTCGCTGAATACCCATGATCACATTCTGCAACGAACGGCCGGTGCGTAGGGTGATCAACGATGGATGTTGCTCTGGCGGAAATGGCGTTCCATTCTCATATATACATAAACTTTCGGTACCTGTAGTTTTTCCTATTAATAAATTGCCCGATACGCCCAGTATCATTTCTGCGCTGCGATTACAGGCAATGATCTCCCCATGTTTATCGTGCATCAAAATACCCTCGCCTAATGCATGCACTACCGAGCGGTATCTTTCTTCATTTATACGCAGGTCTTCCTGCGATTGACGGGCCTCTGTAATATCGCGGTAAATACCTGCAAAACCAATACGGGCACCACGGTCGTTCTTTACAAACGACAATGCACAATTGAGGTAAACGCGTTTACCATCGTGCCGGTTATAATAAGCCTGGCCTTCCCAGCTGTCATTTTCATGCACCTGCTGTAAGGCTTCTTCCCAGGTGTTTGATAAATAGGTAAGATCAATAAAGTCGTTTAACCGTTTACCAATGATCTCTTCACCAGGTATACCGTATATTTTTTCAGCGGCTTTATTAAACGATATTATGTTAAGGTTGAGGTCGGTTGAAATTATACCTTCCGATACATCCTGCATTACCTGTACCTGAAAGCGGATCTTTTCTTCGGCCAGTTTGCGGTCATGTATGTCAACTATAGAACCAATATAGCCTACAAAAGTGCCGTCCTCTAAAAAGCGGGGCACGCCATGATCGAGTACCCAACGGTACTCATTATCTTTATTTTTAAGGCGGTATTCCAACACAACCGGTTCGCGATACCTGAAATACCTTTTGTATTTTTCGCAAGCAATCGGAACATCGGCTGTATGAATGATCTTTTCCCAACCATCGCCATCCAATTCACCAAACGTAACGCCGGTAAATTGTTCAAAACATTTATTTACGTAAATGGTAGTATCCAATTCATCACTTACCCAAATAATGACCGGGGCTGCATCGGCAAACTGCCGAAAACGTTCTTCGCCTTCACGTATCGTTTGCTCGGCATTTTTTCTTTCGGTAATGTCTTTATTAATAGAAATGATATCAGTGACCTCACCCTTTTTATTCTTTAGTAAAGAAAGGGTCGACCACATATCCACTCTTTTACCATCTGTGGGTCTTGTAAAAGAAATCTCCCCATTCCAGGCGCCCGTTTCAAATAATTCTTCCAACAGCTTTTCGCGAGAAGAATTGTGAATGTCGAAATCTATTACTTCATGTATAGCCCGCCCCATAATGTCGGCGGTCTTTATGCCGAATAGTTTTTCAGCTGCCTGGTTATAGCTTTTAGTGAGGTAGTTTTCATCAGACGACATTACCGCATCAAAAACATTCTCCATTACACTGGCCTGGTAGCGATTGGCTTTTTCGGCCAGCCGAAGCTGGGTAATTTCATTTTGGGTGGTCCACACACGCAACAGTTTGCCATCTTCCACTACACCCACCAGGTTGTTTAAGAAATATCTTTTATTACCTGCATGATCAATATGCATCGACAACCGGCGATAAATTTTATACCCCTGTTGTATAAACTCCCGGGCCACCTGGTAAGTTACAGGTTCTTTAGGATCGAAGAACTTCGATACCTTTTTTCCAATTACACCAGCTGCATTTTCATAGCCATAAAAATGCGCCATTTGGTCGTTACATTCCGCCAGATACCCTTCAAACAACTGTTTCAATTGTTGTTCTTCAGGGTCGTTAATATTTATGGGTGTTTGTAACTCACACCGCCAAATGATCTCTGAGCTTTGCTGTACAAATGCTTTATAACGTTCAGTGACTTCTTTTAACTCCTGGTACACTTCCTTCAGCGTAGCATTGGTATTCTCGGGAAGAATATGGTCTTCCAATTCCCGGCCAAGCGCCAGCGTTAGATTATCATCTTCCAAATATGTAGTTGACCAGCTGATCTTTTTCACCTTACCGTTCTTACAGCTATACCAATATTCAATTGGTGCCCCCAACTCAAGCAGTTGTGGCCGCTCATTAATATGTATAAAATGTATAAACTGTTTACCGATCATTTCTGCGGCACTGTACCCAAGCAGGTTGACAAATAACTGATTTACGTTTTTTATATTTCCTTCCTCATCAATTAAACACAACAGGTCGTTTGAGAGCAGGAAGAATTTTTGAAGCAGATTGTTTGAAGCAGGAGTGAAAGCGGGCTTGTTCTCATGTACAGCATCCCAGGCAATTACATCAGCTGTATTGCGGCTGCTTTTATGATTTTTAGCAGTAAACCCAATATGGCGTACACCCGTTTTTCCTTTCAATGCAAGTTGTATTGTTAAGCCGGTATCAACACCGGTATTTAAAATTGCCTGTAGTTTGGGTTTATCGGCCGAATCAATGATCTTTTTGAAAGAGTTGCCTATAAGCTCTTCCTTATGCTTACCAGTAAAAGAAAGCAGGTCAGCTGAAGCCGACAAAATTATTCCCGCCATGTCTGTTTGCAAGCTAAAGGCGGTATAATGAGGCGCTACTTCAGGAATGGATTTCTTTGACTGTTTTAACATACAGCTATTGCCGCATTACATGATAAAAATTAACGTGATATTTACATGTAAATACTTATACAAAATACTTAAAAGCTGGTTCATGCCAACAGTCAGTTGTACGTTTCTAACCCATTTAAGTGTTTACTCTTACATTTAAATGACTATTAATTACAATAAATAATGCATTACAGCAAAAGCATATAAGTGTAAAGAAACGAAAAAAACGACATTTCGCTACCCAAACACCATTATAAAAAATTAGCCCTCCCGATGCATCGGGAGGGCTTCAAATATTTTCAAATTATAATGTCAGTTAATTATTTCCTGTGGATGCGTATCTAATCCAGTTCTTCAAAGTAGTGCAGCTTTTGAAGTCCTGGTCAATCATAATATAATATTTCGGTATCCTTGTAGCAAACCAGGCCTCCACAGCCTTTTGCTTTTTTATGGCAAGTGCTTCCCTGGCCAATTGGTCGTAATCATCTTTTAAATTTTCACGATGTGGCGCTGTACGGGTTTTTAAATAAACAATACGCACGGCCCGTTTACCATTTTCATTTGTGAAAGCCGTAGGTTTTGAATACTGTCCCGCCTGGATGTTTGATTTTGCCAATAACTCTACTAATTCTTTATCAAGTTGGGTGATGTCCATAAAAGGAGTTCCTTCAGCATTTTGAAGATAACCGCCATTGTACTTCGTGTTCTCATCTTCGCTATATTTTGCAACGGCCTCTCCAAATGTAGTAGTACCGGCAATAAGTTTAGCCCATGCAGAATCAAGCTTTGTTATCGACTCGTTTATTTCGGCATCGGTTATTTTGGGTGTACGTAATATATGCCGGATAACAGCGTCGTCGCCTGCGCGGCTAACCATTTGTATAATGTGGTAACCTGCTTTTGTTTTGAACACTGGTGAAACCTGTCCTTCTTTTAACCGGAATGTATTGTTAATAAAAGCCTGCTCCTTAACGAAAGAGGGCCCCCAGTTTTTTTCAGTTCTATTGATGAAAAGATATCCGCCTTTGTCCTTTGTTTCCAGGTCATCTGAATAGAGGCGGGCCAGGATCTCAAATTTCTGCGTGCCAGCCTCTACCTGTTTTTTAAAATCACTTACATCCTCATGACATAGTACTTCTAGTTCGTGACTTGCTTTAGGGTTCACTACAATTTCACCTATCACTAATTGTGATTCGTAAAACGGCAAATTGCTTTGATCTTTCTTCAAAAAATAATCTTTCACTTCCAACGGAGTTATTCTTACATTCTCTACGATCTTATATTGTACACGTTCAGCCAGTTTCATTTCGGTAAAAAGTTTACGCATATCTTCTTTAAGCTGATAAATCGTTCGACCCGAAATATCCTCGACAGCTTCTTTTGATCCATACATGCGAATAAACCCGCGCACCTGATTATCGAGCAGGGCTTCTATTTCATCATCTTCTATTTTTAAAGAATCTTTTTCGGCTTGCAGTACCAGTGCCTTCAGCGTAAGCTTTTGTTCCATAACAAAACAGTCGGCATTTTCAGGTAGCGGTTCTCCACGCCGGCGACGGTCATCGATATCGTTATATACATCAGATCTCAAAATGATCTTATCGCCTACGTTGCCTACAATTTTATCGGCTACTACTTTTTGTGTGGGCTGTGCCACAACTGTAGTCACTAATATCACGCTTGTAATAAGTGTAAAAGCAGGTTTCATTTGAGAAGTTTTAGATGGGTGATAGAACCTAAATTTACTTGCTGCTTTTACGTTTACCCAGCGGCCATAACGGTATTAACAAAAGTTTGCCGCTACATTATCATGATACCGGTAAATAAAAACCCTCCCGATGCATCGGGAGGGCTTCAAATATTTAGAACTTATAATTTGACCTATTTATTTCCGGTAGATGCATATTGCATCCAGTTTTGTAGGGTACCGCAACCTTTGAAATCCTGATCGATCATTATATAATAGGTTGGGATCTTTCCGGCAAACCAGGCTTCAAGTGCTTTTTGCTTTTTGATCTCCACCGCCTCTTTGGCCAGGTGGTCATAATCATCTTTCAAATTCTCAATATGTGGCGTTGTGCGGGTTTTTAAATAAACGATACGAACGCCTCTTTTTCCTCTTTCATCGGTGTATGCTGTAGGCTTTGAATATTCGCCTGCTTTCAAACCACTCTTGGCTAACATTTCTACCAGGTCTTTATCAAGCTGGTTCATTTCGAGGAAGGTGGTACCATTTTGACCTTGCTTATAACCACCAGTGAATTTTGAGTTTTCATCATCACTGTACTTTGCTACAGCCTCACCAAATGAAATTGTTCCGGCTATCAGTTTAGCCCTAACAGAATCGAGCTTGGTGATGGTTTCATTTATTTCTTCATCGGTGATCTTTGGAATACGCAAAATATGACGAACGATGGCATCGTCACCGGCGCGGCTTACCATTTGAATAATGTGGTAACCGAATTTTGATTTGAACACCGGGGATATTTGTCCTTCTTTCAATCGGAATGCATTATTCAGAAATGCAGGGTCCCAGGTTTTTTCAGTGCGGTTAATGGAGTATTGACCACCATTTTCCTTACTTCCCGGGTCATCGGTATATAAACGTGCGAGTGTTTCAAATTTCTGTGTACCGGACTCAACCTGCTTTTTGAAATCGTTCAACTCATCTATCGTAAGCTTTTCAAGGTCGCGGCTGGCTTTCGGGTTCATTACAATTTCCCCTATAACCACCTGCTGTTCGTAAAATGGCAGGTTCTTCTGATCTTTCTTTAAAAAATACTCCCTTACTTCCTGTGGCGTGATCTTGATGCTTTCTACGATCTTATCGCGCATACGCTCGGCCAGCTTTCTTTCTCTAAAGGTAACCCTGAAATCTTCCTTGATCTGGTAAACGGTACGGCCGGCAATCTCTTCCAGCGCTTCTTTTGACCCGTACATTTGAATAAACCCGCGGATCTGGTTATCGAGCAGGGCGTCTATTTCATCGTCACCCACCTGAATAGAGTCTTTCTCGGCTTGCAGTACCAGGGCTTTCAGCGTAAGGATCTGTTCCATAATAGCGCAATCGGCGTTTTCAGGAACGGGCTCCCCACGGCGCTGGCGGTCGAGGATATCGTTATATACGTCAGATTTTAAAATGATCTTATCGCCTACAATGCCCACAATTTTATCGGCAGTTACTTTGCGGGGCGCCTGGGCTACCCCCATGGTCACAAAAAACAGGGCGGTAATTAATGTAAAAACAACTTTCATCTGGTAATTTTTGAAAGAGACAGGGCCAAATTTACTTGTTACCTAACCATTTATTCAGTGGCAAGGTTGTTATTTAACAAAAGTTTCGACGATAAAGGTACCAAGAAAGAAGGCACAAGTGGAAAATCCTTCTTGTGCCTTGATCCTTTGGTTATTGAAACCTTATAATGTTCTTTTTACTTCTTCCAGTTCAAACGCTTCGATGATATCACCTACTTTAATACCGCTGAAGTTTTTAACGGTTAAACCGCACTCCATGCCTGAAGGCACTTCCTTCACATCGTCTTTAAAGCGTTTCAGTGATTGCAGTTCAGCGCTTTGTCCTTCACCTCTTGGGAACTCTACGATGCCATCGCGAATAACGCGGATCTTGGAGTTACGCAGAATTTTTCCATCGAGTACATAACAACCGGCAACTGTGGCTTTGTCGAACACGAATACGTTCCGTACTTCCACGTTGGCAACGATCTTTTCGGTGATCTTCGGCTCCAACATCCCTTCCATCGCGCTCTTAACTTCTTCGATGGCGTTATAGATGATTGAGTAAAGTTTGATTTCCACACCTTCTGATTCGGCCAGGCGGTTTGCCTGCGTTGAAGGCCGTACGTTGAAACCAACCACGATGGCGTCTGAAGCCGTTGCCAGCATTACATCGCTTTCGCTGATTGCACCTACTGCTTTATGTACAACCGATACTACAATCTCTTCGGTTGATAATTTTTGTAATGAATCACTCAGGGCCTCAACCGAACCATCCACGTCACCTTTCAGGATCAGGTTCAGCTGTTTGAAGTTACCCAATGCCAAACGACGACCAATTTCATCGAGCGTAATGTGTTTCTTGGTCCTTATACCTTGCTCACGCAGTATCTGTGCACGGCGGTTTGCTACTTCTTTAGCCTCTGCTTCATCTTCATAAACCTTGAACTTCTCACCGGCTTGTGGCGCACCATTCAAACCTAAGATCAGAACGGGAGTAGAAGGTGGCGCTACATCAACACGTTTGTTACGCTCGTTGAACATAGCTTTTACACGGCCGTAGAACTGACCGGATACAACCAGGTCGCCATGTTTTAAGGTACCGTTCTGCACCAGTACTGTTGCTACATAACCGCGACCTTTATCGAGGGTAGCTTCAATGATGGTACCAGTTGCTTCACGGTCAGGATTGGCTTTCAGCTCAAGTAACTCTGCTTCAAGCAGGATCTTTTCAAGGAGCTTATCAACATTCAATCCCTTCTTGGCACTCAGTTCCTGGCTTTGATATTTACCACCCCATTCTTCAACAAGGAGGTTCATACCGGCCAGTTGTTCGTATATCTTTTGGGCGTTGGCGCCGTCTTTATCTATTTTGTTGATGGCAAAGATCATTGGTACACCGGCAGCCTGTGCGTGGCTGATGGCTTCCTTGGTTTGTGGCATCACCGCATCATCGGCTGCTACCACAATTACCGCAATATCGGTTACTTTGGCACCACGGGCACGCATCGCGGTAAACGCTTCGTGACCAGGTGTATCGAGGAAGCTTATCTTTTTACCATTGGGAAGGGTTACTTCGTAAGCTCCGATGTGCTGGGTGATACCACCTGCCTCACCGGCTACCACATTCGCGCTACGTATATAGTCGAGCAATGAAGTTTTACCGTGGTCAACGTGACCCATGATGGTAACGATTGGCGCGCGGTGTTGCAGATCTTCTTCGTTATCTGCATCTTCCTCCTCCTCCAGTTCAAGCTGCTTTTCCATATCGATGAACTCAGCTTCGTATCCAAATTCACCGGCTACCAGTTCAATTACCTCGGCATCTAAACGTTGGTTAATTGACACCATGAGACCAAGGCTCATACACTTACTGATAACTTCTGCAAAGCTTACATCCATCAGGTTGGCCAGTTCGCTTACGCTGATAAACTCAGTAACCTGCAGCTTGTTATCTTCTCCTTCCACACCTTGGCGCTCAGCCATATTCTGGCGTTTTTCGTGGCGGCGGGCTTTCTTTATGCCCTTATTGCTGCCTTTACCACCAGAAAGCTTGGCCTGTGTTTCACGTATTTTATCCTGGATCTCTTTTTCGTTGATCTCTTTAGGCTCGCGCGACACGTGACGATTTCCGCCGCCCTGACCACCGTGGCGTTGATTTGGCCGGTTTCCACCGCCGCCTCTGAAGTTTCCGCCGCCACCCTGGTGCTGGCCTCCGCCCTGGCGATGTTGACCGCCACCTTGCTGGCCCTGTCCACCACCGTGGTGATGACCGCCGCCTCCATGATGACCGCCTTGTCCGCCGCCTTGTTGTGGTTTTTTGAAAAGATGTTGAGCCCGCTCCTGCGCAGTTTGTTGCGACTGCTGCTGGTCCTTCTTTTCAATGGGAATGCGCTTGCGCTTCCTTTTTTCCTCGTTGGGCTTCGGTTTGGTGCGGGCTTCGTCGCCAACCGGTAATTCTATTTTGCCCAGAATTTTCGGTCCCGTAAGTTTATCTGCTTTAATATTTTCAATAACCGGGGGCAGTGCTTCTGCTTTCTCTTCTTCTTTTGGCACTTCCTTTACCGGCTCCTGTTCTTTTTTCTTTTCTACAACTACCCTTTTAACAGGTTGTTGTTGTTGTTTCTGCTGTTGTTGAGGAACTTCCTCTTTGGGCTTTTTCGTCTTTTCCTCAGCTACAGGCGCTACAGAAGGTTTTTCTACTTTTGGCTCCTGTACTTCTTCCACCGGCGTAGTCTTCGGTTCTTCTTCCTTCACCACTGGGGTTTCTTCTTTAGCCTTAACTGAAGGCTCCTGATCTTTCTTAACAACAACAGGCGTCTTCTTCGGTCTTGTTGAAGAATCTATTGCCGACAGATCGATCTTATCTAATACTTTAGGCCCTTCTAATTCAGGCGCTTCAACTTTAGTAATTACTTCCGGTTGCTTTTCTTCAGCTTTTGGCTGTTCTATAACTTCTTCTTTCGGCTCTTTCTTTTCTTCAACAGCAACAACTGGTGGGGTCTCCACTTTTTCAGCAACAACCGGTGGTTGTTTAACTTCCACTACAGGAGGAACTTCTTCTACCTTTTTCTCTACAACTTCTACATTCTCTTCTTTCGGCTCTACCTTTTCTACAACTTCTACCTTCTGTACAACCTCTACCTTTTCTACTTTCTCTTCTTTCTTCTCTACTTTTTCCTCCTTCTTCTCTTCCACAACAGGCGTTGGCTCCTGCTTTTTCACCACCTCTTTTTTAGCGGCCGCAGCAGCATCGTCCTCTTTCTTCTTCTTAGCTTCCAGGCTTCCCTTCGGCAGATCAATCTGGTCGCTTTTTAACTTGGCCACCTTATCACTCTGGAATTCCTGTTGCAAAGCACGGTACATGTCCTCCGTCAGTTTTGACGTAGGTTTCAGGTCGTCTTTGCTAAATCCCTTTCCTACCAAAAAGTCTACCAGCGTTTCTTTGCCGATGTTAAACTCTTTGGCTGCGGCCATTAATCTTAGTGTTGTTGTTTCTGCCATTCGTTATTGTAAGACAATTTTTTGTTTTGTTCGCTGTTTGGATAAGCAAATTACTTGTAAAAAGTCAATTTGGTCACATTATCATTTAAAACCATGCATATAAATGGATTCTGTGCTATTGCACAGCGTTCCATTTAGACGGCTTTAATTTGCAAAATCCCTTTACAGCTATGATCCAAAGTTCGACTTTTCAGCCTATCCTTTTTCAAATTCCTCGTTCAATATGCGGCGAACTTCGTTGATGGTCTCTCTTTCCAGGTCGGTCCTTCTTTCCAGCTCTTCGGCGGTAAGATCCAGCACGCTGCGTGCCGTATCACAACCAACCCGTTTAAGTTCATCAAGGATCCAGGTTTCAATTTCATCGCTGAATTCTTCCAGATCGATGTCGAATTCCTGGGGTTCGCCTTCTGTATCGCGATAAACGTCAATGCTATATCCTGTTAATTCCTGTGCCAGCTTAATATTTACGCCTTTTTTTCCAATTGCCAGTGAAACCTGGTCGGGTTTCAGGTAAACATTCGCCTGCTTTTTGTCATTGTCAAGGTCCTGGGTAGTGATCTTGGCCGGGGTAAGCGAACGTTGGATTAAAAGTTGAATATTATTGGTCCAGTTTATAACATCGATGTTTTCATTTTTTAATTCCCGTACGATCCCATGAATACGGCTACCTTTCATACCTACGCAGGCGCCTACGGGGTCAATACGATCGTCATATGACTCTACGGCCACTTTCGCCCTTTCGCCGGGCTCACGAACGATCTTTTTAATAACAATTAAACCATCAAATATTTCAGGCACCTCAATTTCAAGCAGTTTTGCAAGGAAAGAGGGAGAGGTACGGGATAAAATAATGACCGGAGAATTGTTTTTTAATTCTACTTTTTTAACAACGGCGCGGATATTTTCACCTTTCTTGAAATAGTCTTGCGGAATTTGCTCAGATTTAGGCAATATTAACTCATTCCCCTCTTCATCGAGCAATAAAATTTCTTTTTTCCAAACCTGGTATACTTCAGCACTGATAATTTCACCTATTCTGTCGCCATATTTTTTAACCAGTACGTTCTTTTTCAAGTCACTAATACGGCTTGCCAGGGTTTGTTTGGCTGCCAGGATGGCCCGGCGGCCGAAATCAAGAATATTTATTTCTTCATATATTTCTTCGCCTACTTCAAAGTCTGGTTCTATTTTTATGGCATCGCTGTAACCAATTTCTGCCAGCGGGTCCATTACAGCTCCGTCTTCAACGATGGTACGACGGCGCATAATTTCGAGGTCACCTTTCTCAGCATTCACAATTACGTCAAAATTCTCGTCACTGCCATATTTTTTACGCAGCAGGGTTTTGAAAACATCCTCTACCACTTTCATCATGGTAGGACGATCAATATTTTCTGCATCCTTAAAATCTGCGAAGGCCTCTATCAAATTTATGCTTGCCATATTCTATAATTTTTGCCTTCTCCCGACGGATCGGAAGAAATCTTATTAAAATACAGTTTGAATTGTTGTTGATTTTATTTGATCGAATTGAAATTGGTGGTTTATCACCTCTTTCTTTTTATTTTTTCCTTTCGTTTCTTCCACCGTAATGCCTTCATCACCTGCTTCAAGCATTTTACCGGTAATTTTAATACCGTCTTTAAGCACAACCTCAACCGTACGGCCAAGGTTCTTCTTGTATTGTCGCAACAATTTTAAGGGTTCGTCAACGCCGGGAGAAGATACTTCAAGCGAAAAGTCTCCGTTAGGGAATAGATTATCCTCCTCAATTTTCTTATATAAAGCCCGGTTCCAGGAAATACATTTTTCAATAGTCACTCCCTGATCCCCATCCAAAAACAGCTTTACATTATTGGTAGGTTTTACTCTAATCTCAACCAGGAAATATGCCGGATCATCGGCCAGCATATCCTGAATCATTTTTTCAATTGCCTGTACTGGTGTTTCCATGCTCTTATGGGAAATAAAGAAGGGAACGATTCCGTTCCCTTTCTAAACATCTTTTGCCTTGGCAAAGGTAAGGTAATTAAATAATTAATTCCAAAAACCCCTTTGTTAATTTTGAATAAACCACAATTTCTTTAAGCCTCAATCGTCATTCATATAGAAAAGAAAAGCTAAAAAGCAGGCCCAATGAACATTCTAAAAGGTATACTTGTTGGTTTTTTATAGTTTTGCCATGTTCCCAAACACCTTAACGGGCCCTATTGTAGCTATGATAATTTTTTTGATGCAGCCAACTTAACAGTTTGTTAGGTGCTGTATTTGTACCTTTAGTTTTTATAATATGAATTTATCGCGCCTTCTTTTATACATATTACTGGCCTTTTTCTTATACAAGTTTGTATTCAACTTTCTGGTGCCTGTACTTAAAATGAGCTGGCGGGTTCGCAGGCAAATAAAGGAATTTCAACGCCAGCAACAACAACAGCCACCTTTTCAACAAAATACCAGCACCTCAGGCCGGCCATCATCTTCATCAGCCAACAAGGCCGCTGCGCCTTCGCCAAAAGGTGGCGAATACATTGATTTTGAGGAAGTGAAAGACTAGTTGCCGGGTACCGGTTGCCAGTTCCCGGGCCTTGAATGTCGATCACTCTATCTTCAGTCGGGACCTCCGATTTTTTACCCGGAAACCGGGATCCGGTAACCGGAAACAGTTAGATCAACGTTCACCGTTGTATAGCTTTAAAGCCCCAGATCGAGTATAGTCTTCCCATCTGTTAAATGAACGGCCTGTAAACCCGCCTGGCGCGCTCCTTCTACATTTACCAGTGCATCGTCAATAAAGAGGGTTTCTGCAGCATGCAGCTTACTGTCGTTTATAACGTATTCAAAGGCCGCCACATCGGGCTTGCGATGGTTGATCACATGCGAGTAGTATGCCTTTTCAAAAAGATCATCCATGGCCCTGCCATACACATCCTGGTAGCTTTTGTGAAAATACTTCAGGTGAATGGCGTTGGTATTGCTGAATAAGAATAACCGGTATTTATTCTTTAACTGATCAAGGAATTGTACCCGTTCTGCCGGAAAATCGAGCAGCATAACATTCCAGGCATCTATTACCTGGCTGCTGCTGGTGCCGGGAAGCGACAATTGGCGGGCCTTTTCAACAAATTCCTCATCTGAGATAGCGCCTACTTCATAGTCTTTGAAAAAACCCTCCGCATGCCCTATGCGAAACAGTTCATCTATTTGCTTAAGACCAAGCTTAATAAATGCATTGCGGGTTTGCGCTACATCGAGGTTCAACAAAACGCCGCCCAGGTCGAATATTATGTTTTTCACAGGTGCCATTAATTGATAGTTTGGGCGCAAGTTACGCCTCAAAATTATTTTACCAACCTGAATGCAGCTTCCTTTACATCGCGGCTGTTGGTGCCAATAAACACCTTAAAATCGCCTGGCTCGGCCGCATATTTCAAGTCGCTGTTATAAAACTTAAGTTCGTTTTCGGTAATTGAAAAATCTACCTTAACAGCCTCGTGCGCTTTCAGCATTATTTTCTTAAACCCTTTCAATTCTTTTAATGGTCGGGTTACCGAACCTACCATATCTCTAATGTATAGTTGCACAGTTTCTTCGCCGGCCACATCGCCTTTATTGGTAACCGTAACCGATGCGGTTATCGATTGACCGGGGCGTAAGGTGGTTTCGCTTAGCAGCACAGTGTCGTATGAAAAGCTTGAGTAGCTTAGCCCATAACCAAAGGGGTACAAGGGTTCATTTACCACATCGAGGTAATCTGATTTGAACTTGGGATCGCCACCCTCAAACGGTCGGCCGGTATTTTTGTGATTATAATAAATGGGTACCTGGCCAACATTGCGCGGAAAGGAGGTAGTGAGTTTGCCCGATGGATTGTAATTCCCAAACAACACATCGGCTATGGCATTGCCAGCCTCGGTACCGGCAAACCAGGCTTCCAAAATGGCAGAAGCGCCCTCCTGCAACCAGGGCAGGGCAAGGGGCCGTCCATTTAGTAATACCACCACCAATGGCTTCCCTGTTTTTATCAACGCCTCCACCAGCTTTCGCTGGCTGCCCGGTAAATCCAGATCGGTACGGCTGGCCGACTCGCCCGACATTTCTGCAGCTTCGCCCACTACTACTACTACCGCATCGGCTTTGGCGGCAACGTCTATGGCTTCATGAATCATATCATCAGGATGCCGTGCATCTATTTCCGTTGGTTTTGCAAACGGACTAATTCGTTTGGCAAAAGCACTATCGTCGGTAATATTGGCGCCTTTTGCATATACGATACTTACACTATTGCCTGATACGTTCTGTATTCCCTGTTGTATGGTAATACTTTTGGTGTTATCGCCCGACACGGCCCAGGTGCCCAGCATTTCTGTATGGTTATTCGCCAGCGGGCCAATAAGCGCTATTGTGCCCGATTTCTTCAATGGCAATACCTGGCGGTCATTTTTTAAAAGAACCATTGAGCGGGCTGCTATTTCACGTGCCGCCTGCCGGTTTTCGGCAGTCAGAATCTCTTTGCCGGGGCGGGTGTCATTTACATAACGAAATGGGTCATCAAACAAACCCAGCCTATATTTTGCTTCCAGTATACGCCGGCAGGCATCATCAATTTGTTTTGTAGTAACCGTTCCGGCCTTCAGCGATTTTTGTAATGTGGTCAAAAAGCCTTCGCCTACCATATCCATATCCAGCCCTGCATTCAAAGCCTGCGCCGATACGGCCTGCAAGTCGCCCATACCGTGTGCTATCATTTCGTTCACCGAGGTATAATCAGAAACTACAAATCCCTTAAATCCCCATTGCGTACGAAGCAAGTTGGTTAACAACCAGCGATTGCCTGTTGCCGGTATGCCATCTATTTCATTAAATGAGCTCATAACACTGCCAACACCGGCATCTACCGCGGCCTTATAGGGCGGCAGGTATTCGTTGTACATTCTTATGCGGCTCATATCGGTGGTGTTGTAATCGCGGCCCGATTCTGCAGCTCCATACAAGGCAAAATGTTTTACACAGGCCATTACTGTATTGTCTTTTGTAAGGTCGGTACCCTGGTAGCCTTTGACCATGGCCCTTGCTATCTTTGAGCCCAGGTAAGGATCTTCGCCCGAGCCTTCTGCAATACGGCCCCAGCGGGCGTCGCGGGCAATATCAACCATGGGCGAAAAAACCCAGCACAATCCATCGGCCGAAGCTTCGGTGGCGGCAATTCGGGCGCTGCGTTCAATAAGGGCCGTATCCCATGAGCAGGAAAGCCCCAGTGGAATGGGGAAAATGGTTTTATGTCCATGTATTACATCGAGACCAAAGATCAGCGGAATTTTAAGGCGGCTTTCATTCATAGCCAGCGTTTGCGCCTGGCGCACTTTATCGGGACCGAATATGCCAAACAAGCCACCCACCCGGCCTTTGCGAATATTATCTTCAACGCCTTTGCTTACTACCGAGCCGGTAGGCACGCCCCAGCCGGGTGTTACCAGGTTCAACTGGCCTATTTTTTCGTCGAGCGTCATTTTGCTCATGAGGCCGGCCACAAATGTTTTCATTTTGGCGTCTGGTGTTTGTGCAGCTATGTGCAACAGGGAGAATAAGGTAACAAGCAATAGTAATGTCCTGCGCATATGTATAAGTTTTAGTCTTAGTACTATTCAACCTTTACTACCTGGCTTTTGGCCGATACGCCATTTTCATTAATGGCTTCAATAGAAAAATAACAGGGCTTTTCCATATCCATGGCCTTACAGTAATATTCATTGGCACTGTATATCATAATGCAGTTGTACAATTTATCGGGCGCTATGCCCATATAAACATTGTAGGCATAGGCATTATCAACCGGGCGCCATTTTAGCCAGGCACTGCGTTTGTCCTTTTCGGTACGTAAAACAACAAACTGCTTTACCGTATCGGGCTTGCTGCCATTGCCGTTGCCAAAAACACGAAGTCCGCTGATGGCAAATTTGCCCGTGGGCATGTGGATATTTTCCAGTTTTATATACCTGGTTTGCACCGGGCTCTCTAATTCCACATAGTCGTGCGGCACATCGGTTTTATTGTTGCTTTTATCAACAAGCACCTTCCATTTTTTGCCATCGGTACTGTGGTATAGTTTGTATTGGTGATAAGTGCCTTGTTGTTTACCCAGGAATTCCACATCCTGATCGGCATAATTTATCTGAATGGCCTTTACAGTGCTTAGGTTTCCCAAATCGGTTTGTATCCATTCACCTGTATTACCGGTAGCGGCGCTCCAGTAGGTTTTTATATTTTCATCAACAGCGAAGTTTGGGTAATAGCTGGGGAGGGTAGATGAAACAGAAACGGGTTTGTTGTAGTTGAGTAACATCCATCCGGTGAAGACCTCCCCCTTTGGGGGAGGCTGGGAAGGGGTCCCAGGCAGGTAATAAGGGTAGTCCCCAAAAGCCGCATTCATATACATTACATCATCTTTATCGAAGCCGGCCGGCCAAATTCCAATACGCCTTTCGAAATTATTCTTCACTGAGATGGCAATGGTCGACACATGCCACCAGTTATTATTGTTGTCTTTAAAGGTGGCGCCATGGCCCGCGCCCCGGGCAAAACCACCAGGTTTATAACTAAAGGGAAATGATTGCGGTGTAAAAGGGCCTAATGGATGATCACCCACAACCACACCATCGGCATAACCACTGAACTCAGTGCCGGGCGCACCATATTGCAGGTAATACTTTCCGTTATGTTTTGTCATCCAGGCGCCTTCAATAAAAGGATCGAGGAACGTATTATCTAAATATTCGCCAAAGCGTTGCCAGCCGTAACGCCAGGGTTCTAACAAATACATTTCCTTGCGGGTACCTTTGGGCGCAAAAGTTTTTCGGTCAATTTCAATTCCATACAATGGATACCGGTTACTGCTGCCATTGTACATATACAGCTTGCCATCATCATCAGGAAAAAAGTCGGGGTCCCAGCCACCGATCTCAAAAGAATCAATCGCCTCCTTCCATTCATTTCCTTTGGGATTGGTGCTCATCCATATAGGAAAATTGGTTGAATAGGTTGAGCCAAACACCAGCATGGTATCGCCCATTACACAAACAGCGGGTGCACATAGCTCATCATACACCTTATGCCAGGGCTTAAGGAACAAACGCGATACAAAGTGCCAGTTACTAAGGTCATTGCTCCACCAGTAGCCCCATTGGTTGGTGCTGAATAAATAATAATCGCCCTTATAATTCACAATCACGGGGTCGGCGGTAGCGCGATGTTTACCCCACTCGGTAAAATTAGGGATGGGCGTGTAGCCATAATCGATATTCAAGGGATTGCAATACGTTCTTTGAGTAAAAGCGGGCCGCCCGCCAATTGGCGAGCTGCCCACTTTACTGTTGCTTTGAGGGAACACCTGCGGGTTAGTGGCCGCAATGAGAAAAACGGTTATAACAAGTTTGGTAAACATGGTATAATTATTTTGGGAGCGCCGCCTATTTAAAATTCGGACTGGTAAAGCCCAGCTTCTTTAGCCCGGCTTTTACTTCGGGACAGCTCATAAACAATTTCCACAGCAATCCGGTACGATAGTTCTCCATCATAACAACAATAGGCCCCTGATCTATGGCCAGGTATCGCTCGGGGAACCAGTTAGCGGCTTGACTGAACGCATCATAAAAACCATACGGCCCCCACAACTTATCTTTCATATCGTTGTACCAATGCCGCATGGCCTGCATGGAGCGTTGTGGGGTGTAAGGGAAAGAAGATAAAGCTGCGGTAGGCGATATAACACCAAGATCGGTATAATTGCCCGGGGCATGGGCAGCATACCCATTCACTGAGTAA
This sequence comes from Niastella sp. OAS944, assembly GCA_024809215.1. Lineage (GTDB taxonomy): Bacteria > Bacteroidota > Bacteroidia > Chitinophagales > Chitinophagaceae > Niastella. The sequence continues at coordinate 386,841 of JANUBW010000003.1, forward strand.
CTGGCTGTAAGTCCCCAACTATCGGGGCCATACCCTCTAAAATATTTTGGGTTCTTTACACACCAGGTGTAGTTGATAAGGGTTTGGTTTAAATTTTCGGCCCAGTAATCGGCATACCTGTCTCGTAGCCCACGGGGGTCGAGGCCCAGGTAAGAGTAGTGCGCCCAAAACAGTGGCCCGCCGTATGGCGAGTCGCCCTGGTGGTACAATTGCAATCTATAATCATATACCGGGCAGGAACCTGTAATGCGACCGTTACGCGCCCAGCCTTCATGATATACTTCGGGCGGTACGCCATGTGTAGGCGACGATGCCGCCAGAATATACATTATTAAACATTCATTATAACCAACCACCGGAAAATTCATTTCCCATTTATAATTGGGGCTCCAATGCCAGTATAATACGTTTGCGCCATTGCGATACCAGTCAAACTCAACCTCGCGCCATAAAGTATCTATTCGGGCGGCCAGCACTTTTTCGGCCGAATCGCCATTGTGAAAGAACTGGCGCACACATAGTAACCCCTGCATAAGAAAAGACGTTTCAACCAGGTCACCACCATTGTCTTTACGCCCGAAAGGTTTAACCTTACCGGTTTCACCATTCCACCAATGCGGCATGGCTCCATGAAAACGATCGGATGTTTGCAAAAAGTGAACTATTTTATCGAGCCGCTCACGTCCCTGAAGGCGGGTAATAAAACCACGATGTATGCCAACCAGCAAAGCCATAACACCAAAACCACTGCCACCGCTTGTTACAACGCTTTGATCATTTTCGGGATACTCATTGTCAATATGAATGCGCTCCCGCGCCATGCCACTATTGGGTTCTGCACCTTCCCAAAAGTATTGGAAGGTTTGCTCCTGCACTTTTGAAAAAAGTTCCTCATCCTCGGCCGTAAATTTGGCGTCGCCATTTGTCGTTTTTTGCGTATTGGTACAACTGATCAGTAAAACAGAAATTAAAATCACTATTAGGGTTAACCTGGATCGTATCATTGCCGCGTTGCGTTTGGTTTCGGTACATGTATGGGTACGATTAACACTACATTTAAAGTTTGATGGCTGACACTAAACAGAAGCAGCAACCATCAAACTTCGCAACTACAAATCAGTGAGCCTTTACAAATTCGGGTTCAGGTCTTTTTGTGCCTGGGGTATTGGCACATACTCCTTACCAGGTGCAAATCCCTGCGAAGCCAATACGGTGGCAGCCTGGCCGGTGCGTATCAGATCATTATATCTTTCGCCCCACCACTCACATGCAAACTCTGCCCGGCGCTCGTCCAATACCTGTTGTAGGGTAACACCGGTAACAGGGCTTAGCTTTGCACGCTGGTGAACCAGGTTAAATGGCACATCGCCATTCTGGCCTTTACGTACTTTTGCTTCAGCATTTAACAACAACACATCGGCATATCGCAATACACGCACGTTGTTGTTAGAACCATAATCGGTTCTACCCGGCGTCATTTGATTGGCAGGCAAATAAGCCTTACCCATAAATCGCGTTTGGGCGTTTGAATTGCCATAGATCTTATCCCCCGATGGACTGGTTACAAAATCGCTGCCGCTTGCACCTGCATTCAATATGGTCGTTTTCAGGCGAACAGAATCATTCCGGCTATTGAAAAAATCAACAATTTCCTGTGTGGGGGATAAAAAACCCCAACCAGAAACCGGGCTGCCTTTCTGATCCCCATTGGGTCCCTGAAAAGTAAAAAATACACCGGGTGTAACCGTAGTTCCCGTACTGGTGCCAAAGTCGGTAAACTGTAGTTCAAGCAACGATTCATCAGAAAGCTTTCCCGGTATCTTCCATAACTGATAGAAATCGGGGAATAAGCTAAACTTGTTGCTGTTGATAATATCATTGGTGGCCGAAAGCACAATGTCCCAGTACGGACTTCCATTATCGTTCCCTGCAGCATCGGCAGCTGCTTTAGCCTTTATTAGAAGGGCGGTATATTTTGTTACTGCACCTTTATGAGTGGCCTGGTTAGGCCGGGCATCTTCTAAAAAGCCAATAGCCGAATCCATTTCACTTATCACCCACTGGCGTATTTCAAGTACAGAACTTGCCCTTCGTGAAATTAAAGTGTCGTTGTTGGTAACAATAGGCACATTACCAAATACACGTGATATCAGTATATGCGCCCATGCCCGAAGGACCCTTATTTCAAACCTATACTGATTGTATAATGCCAGGTTTGCAACATCACCGGCGGCTATATTTGCCCGATACCTGTCTAGGTCGTTCAACGCTTCGTTGCAATACAGTACTGCGGCGTAGTGATCGTTCCAATAGTTATTATTACCCCAGAAAGTAACTACACCCGGGTTTTCATTTTGAAAGTTCTTGATATCAGAAAGCGTTCCCTGATCGTTGGGCGCCGATCCCTTGGCCACATCATCTCCGCGCACTACGCGCACACCACAATCCATCCAGTGTATAAAACCCGGATTTTCGCCCGATACAGTGCGATAAGCTCCTGACACAGGTGAATACATAGCCCCTAAGTTGGTGTAATCGATCGATGTGCTGCGAGGTCTGTCTTCCACATCGTGATCAAGATACTTCTTACATGCTGTTGCCTGTATTACAAGCAGTAGAAATAAGATATATTTTATTGTGTTCATGATCCTGAGTAATTAAGGTTAATAAGTAATTCTTACACCCAGAGAATAAACAGCGGTGGTGGGATACACATTATTATCGTATCCGAACGATGATATCTGGGTAGGCGTCACGTTAGTCGGACCCGCTGCCCTGTCTTTCGGTAGCTGCGCCGGAGCTGCTATTTCCGGCGTTATGCCAGAGTACCTGGTCCAAATAGCCGGCCTATCGGCAGTAGCATATACTCTGAACGATGCGCCATTTGTTCCACCGAGTTTAAAATTGTATCCCAGTTGTATATTCTGCAGCCGCAGGTATGATCCGTTCTCTACAAAAAACGAGCTTGCATTATTATTCCATGATTGAGCGGAAGCAATGGCAGAAGGATATTTATTGGTAGAACCTTCGCCCGTCCACAACCCCGTAACAAATTCCTCATCGCCATTCATATCGGGAAACTTTTGCCGGGCTGCCCGATTATTGTTCAGGATATAGCTTTGACCAACACCCTGAAAGAAAATGCTCAGGTCAAAATTTTTGTAATCCAATCCAAGATTAAATCCATAATTGATCTTAGGAAGGTAGCTTCCCAGGTTTACGCGATCGTTCTCATCAAGCTTTTTATCATTGTTCACATCTGCGAACCTGAAATACCCTGGTTTTATATTATTGGCAACCGCAATGGGATCGGCATTTATTTCGGCCTGGTTCTGGTAAACACCTGCTACCTGGTATCCGTAAAAGTAATTGAAAGGATCGCCAACCTGCGACCGGGTTGGAAATTCGGCTACACCACCCGGAATGTTATCCTGACCAGCGAGGTCCTTCACTTCATTTTTCACCGTAGTGAGATTACCGCCTATATGATACCCCAGTGCGCCTAATTTATCATTCCAATCAAGAGTAACCTCAATACCACTGTTATCTACCTTACCCCAGTTACTATATACTTTAGCATTGCTTATAAAGGGATAAGTTCTTTCAAATGCCAGATCATTCGTTCTGCGGTTATAGTAGTCCACAGAACCTTTTAACCGCTTATTTAGCAATGAAAAATCAATACCAACATCCCATTCGTCAACCACTTCCCACTTTACAGTACCAAATATGGGATCAATGCGATAACCGGTTGTGGGTACACCATTGGTAATGCCGGTGCTATTGAAAATGCCTGAAAAATCATTGCCACTGTATACCACCGCATAACCGGTACTCGGTGGCACATTGTCGTTACCCAGTTTTCCCCACGATCCGCGAAGTTTCAACAGGTTGATTATTCTGGAATCATTCATAAAGGCCTCATCCGAAATAACCCAACCTACACCTACTGAAGGAAAATAACCCCATTTCTCCTGGTATTTCGAAGTTCCGTCTGCACGAAAAGTTCCCGTTAATAAATACTTACCGGCATAGTTATACTCCAATCTGCCAAAATAGGAGATAGAAGTATTTCTAAAACCTGTTTCGTTGTAACCATTTGACCGGCGTGGCCCCTGATCGGCATACCAGTAAACCTGATCGGGCGGCAGGCTATCGGTGATCACCTGTGTTGACCTGAACTGCTCCTGACGGGCCGATTGACCTAATAAAACCGTCCAATGATGTTTGTCTTTGTTACCTCTATAGGTTATTAAATTATCGAGGATATAGTTCTGCGTTCTGTCCTGGGTAGTGGTTAGCACCGACACTCTTGCCTGCTGAATATTATCAACATAATATTCCGGAATATAATTCTGGTTCAGGTTAGAACCATAGCGCTGACTTAACTGGGACCGAACAGACAATTTATTTTTTATAATGTCTGCCTCCAGGTAAACCGAGGGAAGCACCTGGAAACCTTTTGTTTTGTCGTACCAGTAATTGGCAGCAGCAACCGGGTTGTTAAAAACGCCGTTTGCAAAACCAAGTGTAGTGGAAGAAGCATATTTTTCGGGCTTTGCCAATGTATTGGTAGCATCAAACACGGGATATAATGGAGAAGCCAGATATGCCAGGTAAAATGCACCGGCATTAGGATTTCGTTGCGTGAAATTGGTGAAATGTGCAGTGATGCCCATCTTTAAAAAATCATATGGCTTGGCTTCAATTTGTAAGCGGCCGTTATATCTTTTATAACTGCTTTCGGTTTCTGTAACCCCATCCTGGAAAAAGTAATTCAACCCAAGTGTATAGCTTACTTTGCTGGCGCCACCACTTAAATCGATGCTGTGATTGTGCATAAGGGCAGAATTCTTTAATATTTCATCGTACCAGTCGGTGTTGGTAGCTGGGCTTACCCCACTACCGCCAAATTTTGTTACCGAGTTCGTAACACGTGAAGAATCTGCTTTTGTTTGCTTGTCCAACTGCATAGCAGCATACTGTGAGCCATTGGCAAGTTTATAATTACCCGTTGGGTTTTGCACACCAAAGTATCCGTTATAGGTTACGCGGGTCTTTTGATTGTATTTTCCTTTTTTAGTGGTAATAATTACCACACCGTTTGCAGCACGTACCCCATAAATGGCTGCTGCGGAGGCGTCTTTCAAAATTGACATTTCACCAATATCATTGGTATTTAGAAAATCGATATTATCAACGAACATCCCATCTACCACATACAGGGGCGAAGTATTATTGAATGAACCTACACCTCTTATCTTTACTGTAGGTGAACCGCCCGGTGCGCCACTGGTAATTACCTGCACCCCCGTTACATTACCCTGTAATGCCTGCATGGGACTGGCCGTTGTACGCTTGTTCAATTCCTCAGGATTTATTACCGCAACAGGGGCAGTTAGATCTCTTTTTGTACTGGTACCATACCCTACTACAACTACCTGTTCCAGCGAAGAGGCATCGGCAGCTTTCAAACTAACATCAATGGTAGCTTTCCCGTTCACAGGTACTTCCTGGGTAGCAAAACCCAGGGATGAAAACACCAGTATAGCGCTATCGGGCACTGTTAATGAATAATTACCCGCGCCATCGGTAGTAGTTCCTATACTTGTATTTTTTACAAGTACTGAAGCACCTGCCACCGGTTCACCCGTTGTACTGGTAACCCGCCCCAACACCTTAATGTCCTGCACTGTCGCAATACCAGTTTTTAAGATCACCAGGTTATTGGCCATGAGCTGATATGAAAGACCCGTATTATTTAGCAACCGGGTCAATATGTCGGTCACTTCGGCATTGGTCATATTGAGTGTAATGCGAGGCGCATTGGTAACCAGCCTTTCGTTATACAAAAAGCGAAAATTGCTTTTCTTTTCAATCAATGACAAGGCCCGTTTTAATTGGGTCGATTGAAAGTCGACGCTTATCCTGTTTTGGGAGAAGCCACCGGCAGCAACATGAAGACAGCTAAGCAGTATTATGAAAAATGAAAGCTTCATTATCAGGACAAACTTTAGCAAAAGCGGGTCCCTGCCGAAACTCAGCAGAATTCCGTTTTTTTTCATACTTTGTTAATTGGTAGGTTAATTAATAGGTATTTCCTGCGCCTTAAACAGGAAATATTGTTTCAGCCTGTTATTTACCTGGCGGAATCTCACTGCAATGAGGTTCCGCTTTTGTTTAAAGGTCTACGAACTGTTATTATGCATTTGCAATCGTTTTGATTTAAATAATCATCTATCTATAGTTATTTTATTACCCTGCATGGTATAATGAAATGCGGTTGCAATACTTATATAATCCAGGGCTTGTTGAATGGCCTCATTTTCGAAAGTTCCCGAGAACCGTTCTGTTTGTATTTTTTCATCCTTGAAGCTGATCTCCACATTATACCAGCGTTCCATTTTTTGCGCTATTTCAAGTAAGCTTTCATTATTGAACACAAGTTTGTTTTGCACCCAGGCTGTTTCAATCAGAATGCTGTCGCTGTTGGTATAGGTTAATTTGCCTACAGAATAAAACGTTTCCTTACCCGATGCCCCCGGCTTAGCGGTAAGCGGCGCCGTTGTGTCTTCATTATTTACTACCAGTTTTTCATTGGGGTGCAACACGATCTTTGCGTCGGGGCGGTTATGTATCAACACTTCTACCTTGCCATGCACCAGGCTGGTTTCGGTTTGTTTATCGCCAGGGTACGATCTCACATTGAAAGCAGTACCCAACACGCGAACATCTATATGACGGGTATGAATTATAAATGGTATTCTTTGTGCAGTTGAAGGCGAAATGGCTGGTTGTACTTCAAAAAATGCTTCGCCACTAAGGTCTACCTCTCTTATTTCGCCCCCAAAATCTTTATTATAGGTAAGCGAACTGCCGGCATTTAGCCAAACCTTTGACCCGTCGGGCAAAGTGATGGTGGTTTTAGAACCATTGCGGGTGCTTATATTATTTGGGGCCGCCTGGCCGGCCACAAAAGGGCGGGTTGAAATTGTTTTTAGTGTTACGGAATTATACCAATATAAACTGGCCGCCATTAGAACGGCAGCGGCTATACTAATTATAAAAAGCGATTTGCGGGAACGTCGTTGTGAATATGGTTCGTTGGGTTGGTATTCAACCTGATCGGCCTGGCTCCATTGAACGCCGGCATCATTCATTCTGCTGATATGACGATTGAAGGCATCGTCTACATCATTATTTGCAGGCGTTGGCAGGTTCCATAAGTCAGTTATGTTTTGAAGCGCATAATGCATGTCAGGATCGCTACGCAACAGTCCTTCCAGTTCGTTCAATTCTTCGGCACTTGCCTCACCAGCTAGTTTTTTGCCAACTAAAAACCAGGTTCTGTCCTTACTCATGTGTATATAAATAGTATATACTTATAAGGACACTACTTTAAAAAGCATACCCCCAAGAGTTTGAAAGATTTTTTTATTGGCGGTTCTTACATCTGTACAGGGAATTTCATACCAGGGTGATCATGAAGACAAGGTGGCGCGTATATCGAAATGGATAGCCAAACCAATTTTACGAATGGCAATAGCCATTTGGTTTTCAATAGTTTTCAAAGAAAGGTTTAGTAAGTCGGCCACCTCGCGATACTTAAGTCCGTCTTCCTTTATAAGCTTAAATATAAGCTGGCAGCGGGGTGGAAGGTCATTAATGGCTTTTTGCACCCGGTTCATCATTTCGGCAGTGAGCATTAGTTTTTCGGGATTAAAATAAATGCTCTGAAGCTGTACAAAGTACGGCTCGGGTTGCAGCATGGTTTTCTTTTGTGTACGGAGATAATTGAGCGATCCGTTCCTGGTGCTGATAAAAAGGTATAATTTGAGGTTATTGATACGGCTGAGGCCGGCCCTTTTTTTCCACACCTTAATTAATACGTCGGAAACTATTTCTTCGGCTACCTCGGGCGAACGCACGAAAGTGATGGCAAATTGTTGCAGGGACTTAAAGAACAGGGCAAACAATTCTTTATAGGCCAACTGGTCATTGTATAGCGCAATACGTTGTTGCAAATCCTGGATATGAGGGCTGGCAGGCATAATAAAAAAACGCAAATCGTCAGAAAAAAAGACCAAATAGGTCGCCCGAAAGCTGCTGCACCAGGTAATTTAAAAATTAAATGAGATTTCTGTGTGGGTACTGAATGAATTTCTATAATTTTGCTGCTCTTTCAAACGAAGCTCTTTTTATTCAAGATATTTTCCGACTAAACTCGGAATGGATCCTTAGCTCAGACGGTTAGAGCACCTGACTCATAATCAGGGGGTCGTTGGTTCGATCCCAACAGGATCCACACAGTTCTTATTTCATTGTTGGCTTTTTCTTCCTAATAATATAAGGAGAAGGGTTAGAGTACCCCTTACACTAGTCGACTCTTACTGGTCGATCAAAATAGGGTCTCTGTAGTGTTAATTTCCTTATTTGACGTATCGTTTGCCGATATCCCGATTCAATCGGGAGGGCTGATGCGCAAACAAAGTCAACCATACCTCATTTTGCCCATGGCAGTGCTATGGGCTTTTTTGTAACCTTAACCTTTCATTAACCCTGTGAAAGATACTTTTGACAATCATTTGAGAACAGTATGAAAAAATTGATTACGCTTTCCCTCGCATTGGCATTTGTATTTCCCTTATTTGCACAGGATTCAACTAAAGCAATAACTCCAGTTTCGCCGGCCCCGGAGCCTGCTCCCGCAGCAGCCAAGACGACGAAAAAGAACGAGTGGCTCAAGGCTTTAAGCCAACGTCACGGTAACGACCATTTCATGTTGCAATTAGGGTATAATGGTTGGTCTTCAATACCCGACACCGTTAATACCAAAGGTATACCCCGTAGTTTCAACGCATATTTCATGTTCGACTTCCCTTTTAAAACCAGTCCGCAGTTTAGTGTAGGCATTGGTCTTGGTTTGGGAACCGACAACTTCTACCTTAACAGAACCTCGGTTGATATTGCCGGCCTGTCGCACAACACACTTTCATTCAGCGCCGATACCGCCTCTAACTATTTCAAAAAATATAAAGTAGCCACCACTTACCTCGAGATCCCGGTTGAGCTTCGCTTTACCGCCGATCCTTCAAAACCAAACAAAAGCTGGAAAGGTGCAATAGGTGGTAAAGTAGGAACTATGTTAAGCGCCATGACAAAAGGAAAAACCCTTTTAAGCGCCAACGGTGGAACTATTAACAACTACACAGAAAAGATAAAATCAAAACGCTTCTTTAATAGTACACGCCTGGTAGTAGACGCCCGCATCAGTAAAGGCATCTTTGGAATTTATGGCCAGTACCAGATAAACAACTTCGTAAAAGATGGCGCAGGCCCCGACATTCGACCGTTTCAGATTGGTTTAACAATCAGCGGATTATAAAAAAAGCAGAGAAGCGCTAAAACATAAAGTTCAAAATTCATTGAGTCCGGAAGAAGGGATCGCACAAGCGACACTTCTTCCGGATTTTTTTGTGCCATAATCGGGACTAACAGGGACTTCACAGGGACATAGCAGGGACCTGGCAGGGACCTCATAGGGGCAAAATCCTTGTAAAGTCCCTATTAAGTCCTTTTTAAGCGCTTTTCAGGTCCCGGGAAATCCCAATACGCTTATTGCAAAATCCCAGTAAAGCCCGCGACGCAAATACAAGCAGCCTGATCACGGGAACCGCCGTCATTTCCGGTTTTTCAGCTTACTTTTGCACCACAAATCGAAGGAATTGTTAGACAAGAAGAATATCATTCAAAAAGAAGAGAAGGCTGTACTGGTAGGACTGGTACATAAATTACAAACTGAAGAGCAGGTAACCGAATACCTGGATGAATTGGCATTTCTGGCCGAAACCGCCGGCGCCAAAGCCGTAAAACGCTTTGTGCAGAAGCTTCCGCATCCCGATAGCCGCACCTTTGTGGGTAAAGGAAAGCTGGAAGAGATCAGGAATTACATTGAAGGCCGTGATATAAACATTGTAATTTTTGACGATGAGCTGAGCGGCTCACAGATCCAGAATATTGAAAAGGTACTGGATGTAAAGACCATCGACCGCAGTGACCTTATTCTCGACATATTTGCCCGCCGCGCCAAAACAGCGCAGGCAAAAACCCAGGTTGAATTAGCCCAGTATCAGTACCTGCTGCCTCGCCTGCGTGGTATGTGGAAACACCTTGAACGTTTGGGTGGTGGTATTGGGACCAGAGGTCCGGGTGAAACGGAAATTGAAACTGACCGCCGTATAGTACGTGAAAAACTGGCACTATTACGTAAGCGGTTGAGCGAAATAGACAAACAGGCAGCCACTCAACGTAAAGATCGCGGTGAATTTATTCGTGTTGCACTTGTAGGTTATACCAATGTAGGCAAAAGCACCATCATGAACCTGCTGGCTAAAAGTGAGGTATTTGCCGAGAATAAACTATTCGCCACACTCGATACCACTACCCGTAAAGTAGTTTTTGAAGTAACGCCGTTCCTGTTAAGCGATACGGTAGGGTTCATACGCAAATTACCACACCACCTGGTAGAAAGTTTTAAAAGCACACTCGACGAGGTACGCGAGGCCGACATTTTATTACATGTGGTTGACACCGGCCATCCGCAATATGAAGATCAGCTTGGCGTAGTAAACAAAACATTGCAGGAGCTGGAAGTGATAGATAAGCCAACGATCACCATCTTCAATAAAATGGACCAATACGAAAAAAACACGTTTGATCCGTGGCTGGAAGAAGAGGTGCGGGCCGAGATATTAAAAGATCTGAAAGAGCGGTGGGAAAATCAATTGCAGGGTAATTGTGTTTTTATTTCTGCAACCGAAAGATTGAACATCGACGAATTACGATCTACCATATTAAATAAGGTAAAGGAATTATACGCCATACGTTACCCCTATAAAACGGGTTTTTATTAATGGCGATGCGCCTTATTTACCTATTAGAGATTAAGTCTGCATGACCGAGAAAAAATACCAGTACCACCAGGTAGCCGAACATCCACAGGAGCTTACTTTTAATGAGCAGGGCATTGCTGTTACTGAGGTTAAAGGCAAAAAAATTTGTATTACCCGGCATCGCGAGCAGTGGTATGCATTTGCTTATAAATGTCCGCACGCGAGCGGTATAATGAGTGAAGGCTATGTAGATGCGGTTGGAAATGTAGTTTGCCCGGTTCACCGGTATAAATTCAGTTTACAAAATGGCCGTAATACAAGTGGGGAAGGATATTATTTAAAAACCTACCCGGTTGAAGTACGGGGAGAAGCGATATTTGTGGGTTTGCCTGATGGTGGATTGTTTGGGTGGTTGTAAGTAACACCGCTCCATTGGAGAAATTCAATGATGTGAAGCAAAAAAATTTCAATAAAACGTTGATTTTTCTTGAGCAAGTGTTGGTAGAAATAGAAATTTCCTTATTTTTGCTGCCCATTTCGGAGGGGCGGTAAACAACCACGGTTCTTACAGGTCAACGAAAGGGAAAAACAAATTCCTCCTTAGCTCAGTTGGTTAGAGCATCTGACTGTTAATCAGAGGGTCTCAGGTTCAAGTCCTGAAGGGGGAGCGCTCAAAAACAATAGCTTACAAAGCCACCTTCGGGTGGCTTTTGTCGTATTTGGGCGAATTTTCAAACAATTTTCAAACAGTCGGGACAGGTGGTGAAAAAGAGCTTGATTTCGTGAAGTTACGAATCGTAATTCGGTCTGTACTGGGAATTATTGACTATGACTTTTAAATGCCATACAATCAAACTGATAACCCCCATCCCATATTTGTTGATTCTAGGCGTTAATTGAGAATAAATCCATTTAGATTGGTGATGTTTTTCCGGACAACTCATATTTGTCATTTTTAAGCCGGATTTCAAAATCTTTTCATATTTGGTTTATGCTATTTTGTTGAAAGATTTTTTTAGAAATTTTCATTTATTGTCTTTGTTGCTCAATCAATTTTTTAACCCAATTCACATCATAAGCTATATGCTCTTGAATCAAAAACCTCAATTTTTCTTGTATGTCAAACTGTCGAGCAAGTGAAAGATATAATGAAGACTATCAGGAACATCTAATCCATAACTCATAAATTCTTCTTTAAAAAATAATATCTTATTATTTGTTTTATTTAAAGTATCATAAATGACAGGAAACTCCCTTCCTATTAAATTCTTTGACAACATTTCTAACTGATTACTTTCTATAGGAATAATTGCTTTATCCTTTACAAAATCTCCTTTTACTTCAAAAACATACTTGACGAAAATCCCCCTCCCTTTATGCACCATATCCATGCCTGTTATAGATCCTTTCCCTATCGCTTTATTGGCATTTAGCTCCCTTGCTTTTTTTTCTGAATAATTATAAATAATGATAAAAGCGCCAATCATAAATACCACAAAATACAATACTGCCTTTTCACTTCGTTTCATACTGTTCTTATTTGTTTACTTTGTACGAACCTGATAAATTAAATATTTTGGGTATTCTCAAAGGGAAAAGTGTATCGGGTGAAGAATCGAAACTATTATAAAAAAAAGAGTATTTTAATTATACCCAAATAGCCTTCTACTGGTCAAATTCTACAATCTCTAAAAGCTTATTGTCTCTGAAATCTATCAGGGTTCCTTTCCGAGTCTTTCCCACTCCTTTTATATCTACCGTTTTGCTCGTTTTTAAATTTGTGACTTCAATGCCTAATTCTGATTTGTTACCAACTGAATTATAGGTATCGCATATGCTATACTTATATCCCTTATTAATAAAATACACATAGTTCAGATCCATTCCCTCGTTCTGAACACCACCTCCTCTTAGATAAAAAGAGTACTTGAATTTATTCCAGCTATCCTTGTTCTTTTCCGGAAACTCAAACTCAACAGAGTCTTTAGTTCCATACCTGTACACGATATAAGCATTGGCTTTATCCTTTGCCAATAGTACATGTTTACCATTTTGGGTGTCAAAAGAAAATATTTCACTTTCACTTTTTAGTAAAAAATCTTGAGAATTAGCCGCCAAGAAAAAAAAGAGAAACACTACTATCAAACCTGTTTTCATATAGACACGTTTAAAAGAATTGATTTTTATTAACTTTTCCCTCTTGGACCGGCCCAGTGAGTTTAATGGCTGACGAAAGTTTTCCAATTTGATAGCTTCTCCTTTGTCTGTGAAAGACCCAATTTTGCAGGATTACTTATATAATCAGTTATATTTCCTTTGTGAAGGAATAAAGTTTCTCCCCAACCACCATAATAGAAATGTATATCTCCTTTTTTCTGTTTCTCTAACCAGTCCACAATATATTCTTTGGACTGATCTGAACAATCAATTTTAAAAGACGGAGTGCCTTCGGTGCCAAGCTCCTTGAGAGCCTGATAAACACAATAGCGAGATACGAGCTCTGGCCCGGACCAATTAACCAGCAAATAGACTATTGCCTTATCAATCTTAAGCACTTCATAAAAATCTTGCTGTGTGACAAGCTCTTCAATGCCATTTGTTCGTTCTAGATTATTCAGCAATTCGGCGGTAATATGAACTGGCTTATTTGTATTCAATTTATTCTGATCAAGATCGTTACCTATTAGCCTAATTTTAGCGGGCTTTTTCTTATTCCAAAACTTCTTTAGAAAGTCAAACCTCATAGAATCAATAACGTAGCTTACTTTTTAATCTTAGACCTATCATCTGTGATCCACAAATCAATCTGCTCGCCCTTATGGATATAGTTTTGCCTTCCGTCATCATATTTTTCTTTGGGATTTTGAATATAAACGATGAGATCTGAGATAGTAAAGTTTTTAATTTGATCGTCAGCAAAGATTAATCCCACTTCCAGTTTTTTACTTCTCAGCATTTGCATTGCCTCGAAAAGTGGCAAACCAACTAGACGAGGAACAGGCACTTTCCTAACATTTCTGTAATCTACATTCACTTTAACATGTTCACTTCCCTTTTCGTTTCCAATTGGATGGAACTGAGGATACGAAAATCCTTGAAAATAAAATAAAAATAATGACAAAAAAGAAGATATCATGTTACTATTATTGCTTGCAAACAATTGGTTTTTTATTTTTTAGATTTATCACCAGGCAAAGTACCATCGTAGTTAGTTAAAACGTGAACCTCCACATTTAAAGCTTTCGCTATTTTAAAAATTGTCAGAAATTCAAGGTTTTCCTTCCCTTGCTCATAACGGCTCAGGTCACTGTCGTTAATACCCGAAATTGTCTCCAATTCAAGCAATGTCAAATTCCTATGTTTCCGTACTTGCCTAATACGCTTTCCGAGCCTTTCAAGTTCCAATGTGAAATCTGAAGTTTCCATATCAAGAGTTGAACTCGCAAAGTCTGGGTATGTTAATAAAATAAAATGGGGTTATAAGCACATTTTTATGTTTTCTTATTTAAATTCGTATTGAAATTATAAGCTGATCAATACGCCTTTAAAAACGTATTGCATTATCACGAGTCTCGCAACACGAATCTGACAAATTTAAACCGCGAGAGTAAGTGAAGCCCAATCTTTATATTTACACTATAGGGTTGGGCCTATTTGCTCCTTCGCGGTTAACCACGAAAGTGGTGGGCTTTGTCAGAGCCCGTGTTGCAGGGGTGGTAGGCTACAACCCTTTTTTTAGCCCGTTATCTAATCCGTTCGTTTACGCCTACACTTCTGCAGGCTCGTATGTAATTATGTAAACTAAAACTTTTACATATGGAAGAGCCATTAACCAAATCCGCTTCTAACTTCGGCTTCAGCGGCAAATCTTACAACAAACATCCCCTGTGGTACAATGAGCCGTTACGCCTCACTGAAGAACAGAAAAACGATCCATCTCAGGTTTTCTACGAGTTTTTTCAGTGTTACCATTTAAACGAGACAAGAAAATTATTATGGGATTGGCTAACTGAAGTAGTTTCCAGTTCACGCAGCGTTTCTGAGGATCCACATGACCGTAATAATCAAATTTACTTTTATGAAAAAGTTGAGGAATTGATTGAAGCTGCATTATTAGTTACCAAATCAGCAAAGCCAAAGAGGGGCGAAGATTCAACTCTACCACTTATTGATGATAATAAGGAAAACGAAGAAATCCTTTGCAAGCCTAAGCGCCTAATTGAATATGTTGAAAGTGACCCTCTTTATGTACTTAAACAGGTATTCAGCCCAGATAAAGCGTTTATCGTTGAAGAAATTAAGGGGTGGCTATTGATCGGATTATCGGTGGATAGTACTGTTTATGATGAAGCTGAACAACGCAGCAACCTTATTGTTTTTCATGATCACTTGATTGCCCTAATTGAGGCATTGTTTGTAATTACCCTGCAAAACATCGATAACGCCGAGATAAAAGACCAAATTTCAGGTTTACATGCGCTTACTGAACTTACCCAATCACAGATCGCGGACCCTAAAAAAGTAATAGCCGCTTTTTTTGAAAAGTTCCCGATAAAATATGCCATCAGAGAATTAGACGACTGGTATGAAGCCAGCATCTCTTATTCGGGCGAATGGTGGGCTAATGTAATTTGTTTGCAGCAGGTTTGGGATATTTATCGAAATGTTCAATGTCTGATTAAATCTGCACAACAGCTGTTGAAACCATAAGCATATTAATCAACGCTAGTAAAAAAGTACATACAAGACAAAGCATCTCAAGTATGTAGTTTTTCAAAACATGGTCCGTTTTTAATCCGTTAGAATATTTGCCACTCACACGGCAGCTCAATTTAATCACCTTATAAAAATGAGTTAAGTCCCAATGGACAAAAAATATATACGATTGGATCGTCGCATTGATAAAAACCTTCCCGCAAGTAATGAAGAGAGGCTTTTGTACCTTAAAAACAAATACAAGAACCCTTTTAAGCTTTGCTTTTGTGAATTGATCGCTACGACGACATGGACTACAGCGGATGGCGTGTTTGCTAAAATCGCCCCCTTGCTAGCTAAAAGCAGGTGGGACTTGTGGATATTAGATCTCAATGAACTTGAAGACAATATCATAGATCAAATTTGGACATTCATTGAAAAGGATCGAGGACGTTTTTCTGTATCAAAGTATTTCTTTTCTCTTTGTTTTAAATTCATATCGAAATCAAGAAGAGATAAACTTGATAGCTATGGGAAAATCTATTATAAAATATTTATCGATCGGCTGCAAAAACTTGCAATAAATGATTCTCATAAATGGTTAGGTTATGCAATCGAGTATGCCGAAAACGAGATAGATTATTCAATAAAAGAAAATGAATATGTCAACCTTGTTGTATACTTCCTAATTAATCTTGATTGCGTGAGTAGCCGTGCTAAAATGTATGATTTGTGGCCAGGTTCTACTCTGTAATTTGTTAATACGCAATAATACTTTAACCGGTTTTAAAAGTTTGATAAAATGACGGATAAAAAGTGTTTGGCTTGCGATAGGCTTATTAAAGGTCGTTCAGATAAAAAATTCTGCGATGACTCATGCCGAAACAACTACAACAACCGGTTATACTCCTACTCACTTCCTGTTGTACGAAACATCAATAATATTTTACGTAAGAACAGGCGCATACTTGAAGAGCTTCTGGCGAGCAGAAAGAAAAAGATTTTAGTGATTGAGCGTAAAAAATTGGTTGAAAAAGGATTTCATTTTGAGTACTTCACGGAGCAAATTCATCCTGATAATAAGAAAGAATATTATTATTGTTATGATTATGGCTACCGCTCTATCGATAATGATAGAGTAGCGGCAATAAAAGATACCAGAAAGGTAAAAGACTATTCAAAACATTAATCATCGTAATTACCAATTAAAAAAGCTCAGAAGAAAATAATTTCATTTGCCAAGCAATAAATCGAACAATATAAATTAATGCAGTGGAAATAAGCCATTGTCAAAAAGATGCTAATCAGAGCCATTAAACCATAAAGCCCCGATGTGTCTACACCGGGACTTTTTACAATTTATCTATTAGCACTTTTTACCCATGCACTGTCCATTAATTTCCTGACATCTTTTTTACTCCCCTTATACAAATAATTCCAGGAGTCAGTAAATCTATCATTTTGCAACTGTTGTAATTTTACCTCTTTATTATTATCAGACCAATGAACAGCCCAATCGTAAAGAAAATTTAAGAATACAATTATTGCCAGCCACATAAACCATCGGCCAAAAACTATTTTATAGAACAGTTTGGCATCCTGTTCGGGAAATAGCAATAACTGATACTTCTTAGTTACGCTTTTACGCTGACCGCTTACTATTAATTTCGTTTCGGTCACTGCTTTCTTTAAAATATCTTCTATAGGTTTAGTATTAGTATGAACCGTTACATCCTTACGCTTGTCCAGCTTTTCTTCAAGTTGTATTAATTTTCCAGTTAAGCCATTCACTGCTATAACCAGGTCGCCTATAGATTTCGCGTGTGTCTTTTGTTCCTCCGAAAATTCATTCAATACGATCTCTAAACTGCCAGCTTCCACTTTTTCAATATTTTTAGGCTCCATATTTTAAAATTTTAAATGATAGAATGTTTACTATGATGGCTTATGCCGATGCTTTTTACGTCTGGCCTCTTTTAATAATTCCGGGCTTACTGACTGATCTACGTACTCCGGTTTCAGCAGGACGTTCAACAATTTGTCTAGCTGCTTTATCAACTCTAACACTTCAAAATCTTCCTGCCGGTTCGAATGAGTTGTCTTTAATAACAGCTTCTGAACAGGAGTATGTGCATTATCTATATCCCTTTGGAGAGCTATTTCCCGTAGTTTTTGTTTCTCCTGTTTAATTGATATTTCCTGTTTCAGATGAAGAATCTTTTCAATCTTAGCCAGCGAAAAACCAACCTCACTACCTTTTATCTTTACTTTTTTATCATCGACGAAAGAGATACCCCTACCTTTTAACACCGTATAACCTAGCGATTTCATTTTTTCTTCGAAGTGTTGAAAGGAGTTTACCTGCTTCAAAGTGTCGCGGATATCGGTTTTTAGTTTTTCTTTTCGACTATCAAGGCGCGGAAGGTGCCGCAGTTCTTCTGGCAAAAACCGGCGGGCACTTAATACTTCTTTTAGGTGAAACTGCTTTTCAAGCTGCCTGCAAAGGCCATCCATTTTTCTGTAACTGTAGTTATCCTTTGCAACTTTCCCATCAAAGCCCACCCTGTTGGCGACAATATGTATATGTGGCTCGGTGGTGTCTTTATGTAGTATAATAAGGTATTGATTGTCCGCAACTCCAAACTGTTTTGCGCATTCTTTTCCCATTTCTATAAGTTGGTCCCGGGAAAGTACATCACCTGGTGCAGGCCGAAGGGAAAAATGAAACACCGGCTTTTCAACTCTTTTACTCAATTTGGCAACATCTATAAACTGGCTGGTCAGCTCGCCCAGGTCTCCAACACACTTATTGAATTCTAAAATTTCAGCCCTGTCTTTGTGTTGCAATTGATCTTTCAGCGTTTTTAAAACCTTCTGTTCTTCGCTTAAATTGTTTTTGTCCTCCAAACAATACCTAATGCATTCATAAAAAGAAGCACCGGTTCCCACATATCCGATCATTGTAAATGCAATTTTATATTAACCGCTAATTGCTTCAACTCGGCTGATTGAATTTTTAAATTCGCCCGTTCATAGGCTGTTAATTCTTCTATTCCGTTACGCTTTTTGGCAATCTGATTGAGATTTGCAGCTATGTGATTAAGCATTGCAGTTAATTGTAAAACCTCCGGCGGTAATGCTTTTTCACGCCTGTCAATTTTACCGTTCAACGCTATTTCCCTCATGTATTCTGATGTAGACACATCTGCACTTTTTGCTTTTGCCACAATAACACGCCTTTCATATGCGCTACATTTTACTGGTATTAGTTTATCTTTTTTTATAGCCTTTCTAGGACGGCCACCTTTATTTTTTGTTGATTTTTCTTGCTGCTCCATAATCTTTCCTCCTTGTTTTCACGAATCCGCCGATAGGCGGGTTCGTCCCCATGAATGCGATAGCATGAATGGGCCAGCGTTTTGGTATTACCAAAACATAGCTGGCTACCCGAACGTCAAAGCTTCCTGTCTATCTTTTGGCTTTGCTTTTGGCTGTGCTGGTGATGAATAAGCCAGTCGTTTAAATCTTTATAGTTTTGATAGAAATCACTTCGATCTATATACTTATCTCGGTCCCATTGTAAAGCCTGTTTTGTGCATTTCATACCGGCGATATCTCTGTCTAAAATCAAATGAAGCTGGTTGTATTGTTCCATCAGGGAGCGACTTTTTTCAAAAAAAGAAAGGGAGTTTAGTACAAGGCAATTTGTCAGTGGGGCTGTTAGATTTTTATTGACGGTGCAAAAAGAAAGGAAGCTGAAAAATCCTTCAAACACCGCAACATCGTCAGTCCGGTTATCTACAAAAGTTACATCCTTTGGGGAACTGCTACCCTTAAAATTTTCGTTTCGTAACTCGTAGCCACCGGCTTTATTTTGAAAACCGATCACCGTATGCTTTTTGCCATACAAAAGAAAATCAACTTCCTTACAAAAGCGGTTGGCTATTTCCAGCGGGATGCACCTTTTATTCAGGTAATTTAAAAGTTCGATTGCAGTCAGGGGGCGGGAATCCAGCACAACAATTTTGCTTTCTGTGGTCTCTTTCTTTTCACCAGCAACACGGGAATTGGCACCCGAAGGATTGCCTGAAATAGTAGGCGGGTGAAAAGAAAGAACCGGGCGGGTGTGGTACTCCGACAAACGATTAAGCAATTCATTAACGGAACATTTGTGGTATAGTGTTCCGAAATCAATGAGGTCGCCTCCTTTGCCTAAACCGTGGTCATACCAAATTTGCTTTTCCCGGTTCACTTTAAATGACGCGGTTCTCTCTGTCCGCAACGGAGACAAGTACCGATAATCGTCGTTGTGTACTTTCTGTGGCGAATGGTTTAAGGAAGCCAGATAATTTACCATATCAATCTGTTTGGCATCATCACAAGTAAATTGTTTCATACTTCACGTTTTTCAGATTCTTTGAAAAGATTAGGTTTCTCGCGCTTAGGTTTTGGAGATCTTTCGTCTGTTCCGTCTTCAGATTTTCCCACCTCCCGACCAAAAATTCTGGGATTGCTTAACCCATTATTGCGAATACTGTCCTTTAAATCGAGCCATAACCGGATGTTATAATCAGCCAGCTCTTGTAATTCTTCCGATGTTAATTTGTGTGGGTTCGAAACGGTGGCATAAGTCTTCCCACCCATTTGTTCTTCAAATAGAGAAAAGATGTTGGGCACAAAGCCCTCTCCAATCTCAAGGGATTTACTAATAAAAAAGCTATTCCCATGCAACTTGATCTGCTTTCCAGTGCTTAACAGGAAAGTCTGTCTCTTAAACTCAGCCATAAGGTTGATTTTTAAATTTGTTAACCAATAAATGTCTGTCTAAACCAAGGCTAGGTATTAGGGTAGTGTGAAAACGAACATCATTTTTCGGCTACTCGGTCGGTTTGAGGATCAATAAATGGATGCCGGCGTTTCTGTTTCAGATAGTCCATTACCTCAGAGCGCAGGAAATAAACGCGACCTCCCTGTTTATGGAAGGGTAGCCCCTGTTTCATCCACTCATGTAAAGTGACTAGGGAAACGCGGAACATATATGCTACTTCCTTGCGGGTAATTAGCGGTTCATCTTCAGGTTTGTTTGCAGAAGGAGGTGTTTTTATGGGCGTGTTTTCCAGGCATTCTTTCACCGCCTCCCTGATCCACCGCCGAAAATCATTTTCATTAGGAATAAATAAAGTGTCCATAAAAATTTGTTTTATGGACGTAATTTGAGTTAAGAAACGAGGAAAGTCAATGATGGATGAGTCATGGAATTTTTGAGATTGAAGATTAAACGATTATGCAAGATTAAGGTGGGTTAGAGACCTTTATTAACTATAAAAATACTCCTGCAATGCAGCCTCAAGCTTCTGAACTTTAGGGTTTTTGTTTGGAATACTCTCGTCTGCCTTTTTAATATCTATCTTCTGAATACTGTTATGCTGCTTAGATTTGAATGGTTCAAAATGCAGCCGAAGAATGGCAGCAATATCAGTATCAGAGAATCTTCTGAATAACTGCTCTGCCTTGGCTTTTTCAGGAGGAGCCTGGACATCTTTGAGCAACTTGAAAAGTTTAATAACCTTAACCAGGTGATTCTGGTTATTCAGTTCTATGTTCCCCGTAACATAAGAATCGGTTATAGACAACATACGTTCCTCTGTTCCCGACAGGATCAGCTCAATACGATCACTTAGCTTTTGGGATAGTGTTTGGGCTATATTTTCAATTTCTCCCAGGTTAACGCCACTTGCAAACGGTAGCATATCCTGAACTCCCTGTTTAATCTCTTGTTGCAAAGCTATCTTTTGAGCTGATTTTAGTTCCTGCTGTTTTTCAGCCACCCATTCCTGGGCAATCTCCAATTTCTGGGACCGCGCCTGGCCACTCTTCTGCTTCAATCTGCCAGAAATCTCATGCTGAAGGAATTTTAAAAAACCATGTTTGTCAGAATATGCCGAAAAATGAAATTCAAGATAATCTGGTATATGGCCATGAATATATTGATTCAGCTTATTAAAGAACTCGTTATAATACCGACGGCCAAAGGGTTCTCGTTGAAAATATAAAAAATGATTATCATCTTGGAAATCACCAATTTTATATTGAAAGTATGGGATGAAAGAGCCCGGTGTGTTGTAATTGCCCGAACGACCAAACAGGTCTGAAATCATGTTACGGAGGAACAAATTGGAAAATAGTCTCTTTCTTATGTTCATGTCTATAGGTTATCGGTTTAAATATTATCTGAAATTACCGGATCCCAAGATTTCCTTGAAGTTAATTTTCTAAAAAAACTCAACCACATAATAACATTATGTAAATATTATTTGCGCATTTGAAAACAAGCCTTTAATTTTACTACATAATAATATTATGCAAATATGGCGAAATTTCAAGCTTATAGCGACATTTTTTCTGGTTACTCTTTTCGTAAATCACTGGAAATCAATGGAACAAATGGAATTGGAGTAATTCAACTAAAAGATGTGAATACGTCAAGTGGTGAAATAGATTATTCAAACTTGGCAACTACACCCGAATTTCATGGATCGGATAAATACTTTTTGAAAGATTATGACATATTATTAATTGCGAAAGGCAATACCAATAAAGCTATTCTTTTTGAAAGTAAAAAGTATTCTCTTCCAATACTCCCGGCCGGAGCCTTTATAGTTATTAGACCCATTAAAGAATATGTGGATTCACTTTATCTTTGGTGGTATCTCAATTTACCTGAGTCACAAGAATTATTTAAGATTTCACAAGTTAAAACTACAGTCCATAACCTTTCTATCGATGATTTAAGGCATTTTGAGATAAAGGTTCCGACTTTGTCAGCACAACGACTAATTGGAGAAACATATTTATTTCGTCAGGAAGAAATGCAATATGCAAAAGAACGTGACGAAAAGTGGGCAATTTTAATAAATGAAAAACTCAAAAGACTATTATAGTAATATTGTCGGACAGACAACGGCCAGCCAAATGGCTGAACTAATTTTTTGGGAGGCTGCAAACAAATTAAGAGGTTTCCTAAGCGCAAATGAATACCCACCCTATATCCTATCTTTTTTCTTCTTTAAATACATCAGCGATCTCTGGAAAGATTCATTACTTGAGAAAAATAACAACGAGCTAAAGCAAGGAAATAATTTGCCTATTTGCCGTTTTATTATTCCAAAAGATACAGACTTTGATACGGTTAGAAAACTTAGTTTACATCCCGAATTTGTAAATTATTTTCATGTTGCGCTACGAGAAATAGAACTCGCTAATAAAGATAAATTTGAAGGTATTTTTTCTTCAATAGGATACGATGCTGCCATGAGCTTTAAAGATAGAAATTCGTATGTTTCTATCTTACACTCACTATTAGACTTTTTTTCTGATTTTAATTTTCAACCTTCTGTGGAAAGCAATGATACCATTGCCCAGTGTTTCGAATTACTTTTGGAAAAAATCAGTTGGTTTGAAGGGAAAAAAGGCGGATATACTAATACGCCATATGAGGTAAGTGCTTTATTAAAATTATTACTAGAACCACAGGAGCAAGATACAATTTACGACCCTGCTTGTGGTTATGGAGGGTCGCTTGTTCACTTTGGGAATTGCCAAAATAAAGGGGTTAGATTACATGGTCAAGAAGTAAATCAAGAGACTTATAATATAGCAAGGATGAATATGTTTATTCATTGTTTTGATGACGCAAATATTCAACTTGGCGATTCAATTAACGACCCTAAATTTATAGCACAAAATAACCTTAGTCAATTCGATATAGTTGTATCTACGCCTCCGTTTTCAATTAGTCACTGGTGGAGGAATGGCCTGGACTATCGCATGTTTAAATGGGGGATGCCCCCAGAAAACAAAGGTGATTATGCATTTATCTCACACATGTTAACTGCTTCTACAAATCAGAAAGGTCGCATTGGAATATTAGTAAGTCACGGTACATTGGTCAGAAAAGGACAAGAGCAAGAAATTCGAAAAGGAATAATAGAAGATAATCTATTAGAAGCCGTAATAGGTTTGCCAGCAAACCTGTTAACAGCAACTACCATTCCAGTAGCCGTATTACTATTTAATAAGAATCGTGGAGACAATCAAAATATTTTATTTATTAACGCCAGTAATGAATTCTACCAAAACCGTAGAAAGAATATTCTTTCATCTGAAGGCATCGAACGTATAGTTTCCACATATAACGCTTTTAAACAAGATCCTTCAAAAAATAGTTTAGCGGTTGTGAACGGCTTTAGTTCTGTTGTTTCACTAGAAGAAATTGCACAAAATGAATTCAACATCAACTTGGAACGCTATGTACACATTAAAGATGAAAAACAACCTGTAGATATAGAAAAACTTGCATCAGAGATTTCTCTACTAGATATTAAATTAAAGGAATTAAGAACGAAAATATTGAATAATTTATCCCTTTGATGGCATACACTTTTCACCTGGTTCTTGACTCGAACTCAAAATTCAATTTATACTTATATAGATCTCCAACGGTAATTGGATAAATCAAATAATTGAAGTTAACAAGGCTGCATATCTTTTTGTTATTGGACAGACAACAATTCCTATTTCACTCAAATAGCCCATTTTTTGCAACTTTCTTTTATATCTGCAAAGATTTGGCCGATAAATGTTTAATGCTACCGACACCTCAGTTGCTGTAGCATAGTTATTTAATAAAAATTCGTAAACTCTTTTCAATTCACTTCTATTGCTCTTAATTTTCATGATAATCAATTTGTTTTTCAAAATTGTTTAATCATGACGTTTGAATAAAGTGAGAAATTATAGGTACACCCCATCCAAAACCTGTTAATTCATTGACTTACAAACACATAGTGTAAGCTAAAAACAGGGTACAGTACGGTACATTTGGGCTATTTAAAATATTTTTTCAAAAGCTTTTTATGTTCAAGTCGCGCTGCTTTCTTGCTTCCTGCTAACTGAACTGCAATTTCATTACCATATCTCAACATTGCAAATGCTGCTAGTGATTTTATTCTACTTTTTTTATGTTGAAAAAGAAAAAAATTGTGATCTAAAAGAAGCTCACAAAAAGCTGCACATCCGATTTTGTCGTCTCTTTTCTTCCAATTTTCAATTTTAGTTGATAACTTTTTTTCTATTTCTTCTAAACGATTTATTAACTCATCCTTAATGAATGAATCTATTGTACCAACATCCTTTAATTTCCAAGATGATTTCTCTTTTTCAAAAAAAGTTTTATCCCTATTTAATTTATCACGCTCATCTAGTAAGTACAACAAAAAATTTTCCTTAGTCAGCACCTCTTTATAATTAATCTCTAAAAAGTCTCGATTCTTACTTTTTTCTAATAACCAGGCATTAAATTGATAATTATGCAAGGCGCGCAATGCCTCCTTTTGCGCTGCATTTTTGTAAGTGATTAGTTGGTATAATATTGCATCTTCGAATAATTTATCAAAGGATTGGTAAGAGACATCTTTTCTTAATTGATTCTGCAAGAAATTAATATACATAGCAAAGCCAACTCCAGTTATAATCCAATTCACTATTATCTGCTCAAAATCAAAATTAATTGGAACAACTCCTGTTAATTTCCCTGATTTTTCTATCAATTTGTTATTTGCTTCTAAACACTTTTCTTTTGCATCTTTTATTAATTGTTTTACTTGAGGATTATGCCCTTTAAGTAAATAGTTGTACGCAATTGTAGCATATTGCGCTACATTAAATGGTTTAACAAGTTCGCCTTCATTACATCCAATTTGAATTTCAAAGGGATTTCGAACATTTTTCGTCCAATCATTTATTTCGTTTTCAATAAACTCTTTTGAAATAATAAAATTTGTTGCCACCGAATACCTGTTATGATAGTCCAAAATTAACTTGTCGTATTCCCTATTTTTTTCCTTAAGATCAAGTATTCTTTTTTCCTGAATTAGTTGACAGTCTCTTATTTCTTCTAATCTTTTCATCCACCGTACTTGTACCTCAACAATAATAAATTGCCATTGGTCTTTTGTCGGGAAATATTGGAGTTGGTCATTGACTCGCAATTGATAATTAGCCCTTGGATGCCACATCGCATCTATATGTTTATTATTCTTATAATCTAAATACAAATTAGCTGTAATAAATTTAGCCCCGATTTTGATACCTCTATGTCTTCTTGGTAAAATAACTTCGTAATATATATCCTGATGTTTTGAAATGAAATCTTTGATGTTTTTTATTCTTGTTGCAAGCACATCAAGTAAACTCAAAGTTCCTTTGGTCTGCCTGTCTAAAGCACTCTCATATAAATTCAAAGAAGATCCGATAATGTATTCATAAGTCTTACTTTGTGCTTCTTGTATTTTATTTATAACCTCATATGTTATTTTTCCCATTGACTCAAGTTCTAAATACCTCTCACTATCATTTGCTAAGAACTCCCCATCGAAGCCGATTTCCATACAGATCTTATTGTTTACCCAATCTTCAAAGGTGTAATTCATGGTTAGCATTTAATTTTTTCTGATACTAAAAATAATATTTTTCATTCATCCAAAATTAACTGCTGCCTGGAGCTTGCTATACCATTCAGTAATAACATTAAAAAGGCTGAATAAATTAATATTCAGCCAATAGAATTTGTAATATAGTGACTTGTGCATGCCTAGTAAAATCTGATATTTGTCTCTAATTTACCTTTTTCTGATTAAAACATATATCTGGTAATTGATGCCTTTTATATAAACAGTGGCCTTCACTCATTTGGAGTATTTACACTTTTGGTTTAACAGCGGGGCGAAAGCTTCCTTTCAGTAACGCTATTTTTTCCTCTTTCACACAGACAGAGACTATTTGGTAACAGCTTACGATATAAAATAAAAACGAACAAACTAAAAGAAGCATAAAGTATTATTCCATTGCAATCTGCAATACTAAATCTTGGATAACCGGGAATAACTTTTTGTACAAAACTTTATTTTTTTTCGGCACATCTTCCTCTTCAATTCCAATAACATAAATTAAGGATTCCGAAATTTCGAGTGCTGTACAAATTTTATTTAAGGTTTTTGTACCTGGCCTTTTACCATTCTCAATTTGTGATAAGGCAGCTTGCGTAATACCTGCTCCTCTAGCTAATTCTTCTTGACTTAGCTTTTTCCGTTTACGAACATTCTTAATAGCCTTACCTAAATTCATTTAATATTTCTGGTATTTTAATTGATATATCCAATAGATGAAGAAGTATAACGGCTGCCTCCAAATTTTTATTCTTCTTGATTTCCCTAATAGCTTCTTCAATAGCTTTCTTGTGATTTTCACTCAGTGATGTATCATTATTATGCAAATCCTGCAAATATTGAATAGTTTCTATTTTTTTCATGTGTGATGATTGTTCTTAACAATGGGTTACAATTTTTAAATTTGAACACATTGTTATGGCTTGGACAATCATCCATATTTTTGAATAGAAATCTTATTTTGTTTCTGAAAAACTGACGAAGGTCTAATACATAACAAGAAACCTTCTTTTTTCTTAATACAGCCAACAACTTTCTAATTACCTGAAGTTGCTTTCTAATAACTGTTATTATATTTTTTTTTGTCAGCAGGTATCGAAACTAAATCTCTACAATCTAATACTGTGACACAACCTACAATTATAGCGTCAATAGCGTGATGCCTGGACACTAGAGACTTTTTTCTATAATTTGTCAATTTCTCTATAAAATCACGCTTCAAAAAAGCATAATTAAATATCTTCTCTATGTCAACAGGATAGTGGGCTGTAAATGTACAACCTGAACCTGTTGGCATTGAAATAAGAGAGTATTTAAGGCTCTGCTTTAACCTCCTATAGTATTTCGAATAACTATCATATTCGAATTTTTCGGCTTTCTTAAACTTAAAAGTTTCGGCAGTTTTACCCACGGCAATTACCATTTCATCAAAAAACTTATCTATATCTACTTTTTTGAGTTTTACAATCCGTGCCATGTAACAAAGATAAGCTTATCCAAATTATAACCAAAACAATATATTTATTTCGTCATTCAATTTACTTATGTTATATCTAATTGTGTATATCGTATAAATGTTAGGTTTTACTTTCCTTTATTATGGGATATTGCCATCAGAATCTTTCTTAAACGCCACTAACTTCTGCGAATACTCCTTCTTCACCGTCTTTTCAAAACTATCCAGGTAGTTTTCGGTGGTTTTAATACTCGTATGGCCCAAAGACTCCTGGATAAACTCAGTACTTACCCCTGACCGTTTCATAATAGTTGAAAAAGTATGTCGTGCAACGTAAGTCGTGACGGCCTTTTCAATATCCAGCTTCTTTTTGATCTTGCGCATCCAATCATTAAGAGCCTGCACAAATAATTCTATCAACTCAACCTGGCGCAGTGGCGTTATGTCGTGCTGAAGGACAGGAAATATATAATTACCTGGACGTTTGTCCTTGGTACTCCAAAAATCAATGATCTGCTGCATGTCTTCTGTTATATAAACCGTAATAGGCTTAGGAGCTGATCGGGTGGCGTTTTCCGTTTTGGCTCTTTCAAATGTGATGTAATCCCCGTCAATGTTCTTATACTTTAAATGGGCTATGTCAGTTGGGTTTATGCCGTTAGCGAAATAGGAAAACAGCCAAAAGTCCTTAGCTTTCCGCTCTTCCAAGCAAATAGGCTCATAGTAATAAATTTTGCCAACGTCTTCCAGGGTTAACGCCTTTTTTATATTCCTTGAGGCTGGTGGTTGGTACTTGCGTCTTCCGAACGGATAGCATTTATCTCTTTTAATGATTCCCAGAAAAATTGCCTCATTAAATAGCGTTCGCAAAGTTCTGGTGTAAATACCAACCGTCGTTTTGGAATAATCCTGCTTCAGCATCCAGTCTTCAAACTGCTTTAGAAAAGCTACATCAATCTGCGTAAACCGTACATTTCCGCGAAACCGGGAAAATGTCATATAGGTGGTCTGATAGCTGGCCGCTGTTCTGATTCTATGTTCTTCCAACAGCTTGCGGATATAATAAAGGGTAGTGGCCAGCACCGTATTAGGCTCCGGTTCCGGCAACTTAAGAATAGGGAAGCGATTGCCATATTCTTCTATATTAAACTGATTGGTGACCGGTACGGCAGAAGCTTTGATGGCATTTCGCTGGTGAAATAAAGGATTTCCTAAAATATAGTCCTTTTCAAAGTCCTCATAGGTAAAAGGATCGAGATCCTTTGCCACTTTACTGGCTGTAGATTCAATTTCCTTCAGCTTATCCTTAACCTCCCTTAACCAGTCACTTACCCGGGAGGCACCTAATTTTTTATAGTCCTCGCTGGTAAGGTCAAATACTGTCTGGTATTCCTGGTGCTTCCGGTTACAGGTTACCCGCAGCTTTACAGGATAAGTTTTCGTTTTCTTTTTGATCCTCCGGGTGTCCAAAAACACATTCGTTGTTACGTTCATACAATGAAAATTTTACGATTCACAAATCCCACCTACCCGAAAATTTTCAAACAATTTTCAAACAAACGGCAGTTAAACGCTCTTTTTCTGCATTTCACTGAAATTAGAGAAAACTGTATAATTATGTGAATATTAAACGATTAAGCTAAAGTTGATTAACCCTGATTAAGCTAAAAAAAGCGGATAATCGGGGCTGTTAATCAGAGGGTCTCAGGTTCAAGTCCTGAAGGGGGAGCAGAAAATCAATCACTTAAAAGGTCGCCTCTCGGCGGCCTTTTTGCATTTTTGCCAGTAATTTGCCAGCAAGTGGGCATACCATGTGCCTTTACCTTCGTCTTCTTTCGGCAGGTAGTTATTTCAACTAACAACTTCAGGTGTTTTTTAACTACATTTCTATTTGCATTCGTAAACGGTAAGAGCTTAATCTTTTGCCTGCCATTGAAGAAGCGGTGGTAAAGATGGCCTTCTGCACGGCTATGAACTATTCAAAAAGTACAGCTCTGTGAAAACGTTTAGCATGGGCACTAATTATCGAAGTGTAAAAATTGTAATTTCACAACAATTTGTCATTAACGTTATCAACTGAATTCTTGAAAACCGGATTAACCTTCACCCTGGCACTCCTCATCTACAACCTCCTATATGGTCAGTCTGTAGCGGATACTATTAAAAATATGGATACCGTTACAGTAGCCAGACAAAAGCAGTTAATTAATGGAGTGAACAGGCTTACATTAAGCGCAAAGCAGATAGAACTGGTACCAAAGATAATGGGGATAGCAGATCCTTTAAAATCAATACGCTTTCTTCCTGGTTTTGGCAATGGGGGCGATGCCAATTCGGGTGTGCAGTACAGAGGGCTTCCCTCAGGAAGCAATGGCTATTTTTACAATGGGGTCCTTGTTCATAACCCAAGCCATCTTTTCGGATTATTCCCTTTATTCAATAATAACGTTGTTGAAGACCTGAAGATCTACACGGGCGTTGTTCCGGGAAAGTATTTTGGGAAATTATCGGGCTACATTGATATAAATAGCAACTGGCAAGTCAGAGATACTACCCTTATAAAAGCAGAAGCCTCCCTGGCTCACCTGGGCGTAGGCGCCAGAATTGAACGGGACTCTAGTCAAATGATGGAAATATTCTGGAGGAATACCTTTATGAATAAAACACTGTGGCCTGTATTACGTAAAACGGGAAAGGATTTAGAAGGTATGAACTATGACCTATTCGACTTTAACATGAACGCCAAAAGGGTTTTCAACAAGAGTGAGATAAAAGCCTTCTTATACCTGGGCAGAGATAAAGCTATGTTTGATCTTTATGAGCAGACGGCAAAGAATAGTATGGATTGGGGAAATCTGGTTATGGGCATAACTCATACTGCTGATCTCCGGCAATATCTGCAATGGGAAAATAATATAGGATATTCAAAGTACAATACCCGTGTTGCATTTGATCTCTATGGCGAAGAGTTTGCGCTATTCAATCATCAAAAAACCTTAAGCATTAATTCTACACTGGCGTATCGAAAATCGCGCCGCTCGTTGGAAACAGGCTTCCTTTATATGATGGATGATTTAGGCACTACCCTTCAGAATGAGGGGCAGCCTGCTCAATCTGGTGGCAATATCCGGTATAAAAGTAATCAGCATTTATTTAAGTATTTTTTGAACGCTAAATCTCCATTGTCGGAAAAAATTGAACTGGAAGGCTCACTGAATCTTTCTACAGTTTCAGCTGTTGAACGCCTGTTTTTTATTAATCCGGCACTTTCAGTATCCTATCTGATGGATGCAAGGAATTCTTTTTTCTGTAGTTTGTCGATGGCTTATCAGCCAATACACCAGGTTGGCCTTACAAATATTAACCTGCCTGTTGATTACGTAATTCATGCCAACCGAAATCTTTCTGTTTCAAAGATCCGGGAAGCCTCCGGCGGATACCGTTACGCAGGGGCCAGCATCGAATACAGTGTAGATGTTTATTACAGATGGCTGTCTGGCTTAAAAGAATTTAACGGGAACATCATCTCTTTAAATGAAAGCAATGATATTGCCAGTGGAGTAAAAAATGGTAATGGGGTTACTTACGGAGCCGATTTTTTTGCCAGATTTATTACCACCCGCAATTACTTCACAGTAAACTACTCCTATTCAAGAAGCTTCAGGAAATTTGATGCAATCAATAACGGAGAATGGTATAAATATATTTACGACCGGCCGCATAATTTAAGTATTGTGAATTCCTATAAAATGACTCCGAAAATAACTTTCTCAGTTAGTTTCATGTACAATAGCGGAAGCGCATATACTCCCACCATAGGGATGTATTATTTTGGCAATTCCGTATTGGCGGAATATGGCGCCAAAAACAGTGCCCGGATGGCTGCCTATCACAGATTGGACGCAAGCGTAAACTGGCTTTTGAATAAAACCCGCAAATGCAGGCAAACCCTGGGTATTTCAATTATCAATGTCTACAATCGCTCTAATCCAATTTATATATACCAAAGTTATGACCGGGATTTATTTCAACAGAACAATGCCTTTAAAATGATTCAAAAAGATGGCGCAAGTTTGCCCCTGTTACCTGCTCTTACTTATTCATTAGAACTGCTATGAAAAAATTACTATTAACAATCATTATAGGTACGGCATTTTCTGCATGCATAAAGGAAGCTGCCCAAAAAGAATTTGACCCTAAGTTTGTAGTTGAAGGTGTTATTGAAAATGGAGCAGTTCCTGTGGTGAAAGTAATGCACAACATCCCCACTAACTTCATTATCGACGAAGAGCAACTGGAAGCTCTTATTGTGCGTTGGGCAACCGTAAAGGTCTCTGGCGCAGGAGAAGAAGAAGTGCTGACATTGACGCGCAACGATAAAGTTTTCCCTTATTTATTTTATGTTGGTAATTCTCTGAAAGGAAAGGCAGGTCAGAAGTACAAATTGGAAGTTAAATACAACAATGATGTTCTTCTT
This sequence comes from Niastella sp. OAS944, assembly GCA_024809215.1. Taxonomy (GTDB): domain Bacteria; phylum Bacteroidota; class Bacteroidia; order Chitinophagales; family Chitinophagaceae; genus Niastella. Next base: position 418,866 of record JANUBW010000003.1, read on the forward strand.
TCCGAAACAGAGATCCCACTTTATAAGCCTGCAATAAAAAACATATCATATGAATGGATTGACCCGGAAAGAGCTCAACCTGTCGTAAATATTGACAATGCAAATCCGGAAGCCAATTATCTTTTGTTTACGAAGTTGCAAACCCAACATGAGTTCTATGCAACTACTCCCAGAGGGATCAGGGCTATTGATCGGGCCGGCAAAGAATTTACTGTATCATTGATGAGGACCCGATCGATACAAGACACCATGAACTCTTCCAGATATTATAAAAAAGGTGATGAAATAGCAATAAAGGTATCTAATGTTTCCGCAACTAGTTATTCTTTATGGTCTGCGGTTTCGCAACAAGGTCTTGCACTTTCATTTCTGAACTACTCCTCTGATTTTTCTGGTAATATTGAAGGGAATGGTATCAATGGTGTTGGCATCTGGTATGGCGCCAATTCTTCGGTTGACAAGCTGATTATTAAATAAAAATGCCATCACGTTTTGCGTGATGGCATTTCGATATTATCTGATAAGCGCCAGGCGCTTTTAGTTCTCAAATTTATCCAACAAAGCTTCGACATCGTCGATCAGATTATCAAAACCTGTCTCTCCAAATACCTCAAAGCTGACTTTTGATTCATCTCCGAATACAAGCAAAGGTTCCACATCATAAGAATGTACAGTTGTATTGCCGTATTGATATACTTCCTCCTTTAGCTGAAAGGTAACTGCTGCTATTTTCTTCTTTGTTTTTGTGTTTACGGCTACTACAGCACCGTGTTTGTTTAAAAGGTTTGCCAACAAGGTATAATACTCTTTTTCATACACCTCACGATCTTTCTCATACTTTTTATAGGCGGAGTCATAAAGCTTGTATGCAGCGTCCCATTTCGCATTATACTCGTTCAACGCTTTCTGGTATGCGTCATAGCTGCTGTATTCATTATAATTAGGATATTTTATGCCTGCGAAATAGGTCGCCCAATCTGGAGAAACAGGCTCTTTGTCGCGAACTGCTTTCAGTTCATTGTGCATCAATGCATAATCAAGTTGTCCACCCAGCGTAAAGTTGCCTACTGTAAATGTTGTGTTGGCAGAAACGAATAGATCTAACGCTTCGTCATCCTTCGAATTCGCCAGTTTGTCATACGACAGCGAACTGAAGTTTGAGTTGGTTTCTAAATTCATTAAAGTTTCCGCCCCTTTGCCGAAGCTAAATTTAAAACTTACCAGCTTATTGTCATTCTTAGTTTCCAACTTCGTGGTATATGATCCGAGAGAAAGCTTTACACTAATCAATTGAGGGAGCTTATCCTCATGGTAAGAATAGCTTGAAGACAGGTTCAACACTTCCGAACTGTTAATCGTCATTCTGGCCATTAGCTCGGAAGGCAATTCATAGGTCTCTTCTATATTTTTTTCAACAACATCGTAGCTGCCTGTTTGAGGATTGTATACATAGCTGTAGTTCGTACTATTCTCCACATAGGATTTTCCAGAATTCTTATATGTAATAGTCAACACAGTATTGTTCGTATTTCCATTCTCTGCAGCAGGAAAATGAAATTCAATTTTGTCGCTGGAAGCAGTCCGATCCCACTTTTTTGTAGATTGATTATATTTGTAAATTCCAAATGCCTTGCTTGGAATATATGATTTCTTCTCCGTAGTTAGTATCCTTAGCACATTGTTTAGGGCTTCTATTTCCTGCGATCCGTCTGTCATTTTTCTGAAGGCAGTTACCGTTATGTCTATTTCAGGAGCTTCCAACCTATTGAAGTTTTTTAATGCTTCTATAGCAGTATTGGAACTCAAATCATCAACTTTTTTGACAAAATCCCGCCCTTCAGACTCCATAAAGGCTTTATTGGCGGTTACACCTTCTTTATCATAAGGCAATTCATAAATGGATGGATCGTTTTCAGGACCAGAGTCCTTGGATTTCTTACATGCACTGAATACGATCGGTGCTGCGATCAATAGAAATAGGGCTGTTTTTTTTTTCATAATAAAAGTAAAATTTACAAAAATGGTATCTGGAAGGGGATTATAAGAAATAAGCTTTAGGATTTAGTTATGCGGCGCAAATTACATTTATTATCTATTAATTTAAACTGTTAGAAACAGTTTAAATTAATCTGGGGCTAAATACCACCCAACAACGTAATATTGATAAGTTTATTTTTACCTATGATCTAAAAATTTATGAATACTTATCCTGATCTATATTCACGACAATTATTAACGAGTACTATGCTAAATCACGGTTGCGAATCTGATTAGATATGTTGTTGTTTAACCCAGCAAAAGTCTAAATGAAGGATCAACTGTTTCAAAAACTGTCTATTGGGAGCGAAAAGGCTGCCGAGAGGCAGCTTTTTTATTTAACTACATTTCATCTTTGGAGGCTTTTGTGTTTTTCGCGGGAAGCAACCACAAACCTTCAATCTCTATGAGCAAACTGACTTTTGACACGTTTACCGATCTTTGCAGACTCAATTTAGATAAGAAATATATCCGGGAGATTTATGAGATAATAGCTAAATCCGACCGTTATTTCCATCCTGGAATTGTTATGCCACAGGATCACATAGCCAGCCTATACAAGCTTAGACTTCAAATTGCAAAAGACCACGGAAAATTTGATATTGATTACATCAACGACTACAAAATAACAGTTTCCAACTTGCAACAAAGCAATTCTAAAGAATTAGGCATAACCTGGTTGAATACTGACCATGATGGCAGTTACCTAATTTTTTACGAACCTGACAAATTAAATATTTTGGGTATTCTCAAAGCAAAGCATCACCGTAGTTAGCCCTGCACATTTACTAGTCTTTCCAATTATATTTTGTCAATCTATTTGTCAACTTTTGGTCAACAATTTCAATGCTTAAATCACCTTTTTCTTTTGTTAATATTATCATACAACCTTTTTCTAAAATTCCACTTTCATTAAATTCCAGTTCTTTTACTTTTATGGATTGGGTTATGCCATTATAATCTGTTTCCTGTTTAAATGGTTCTCCCGTATGTCCGTAAAAATGATAGTGAAAAATAATGTTGTCCAACACCTCTCTTATCTCAGCCATTCCATAACCCCTTTGACTACCGTCGTCTTTATCGTGAGTGATTAAGATATCAAACGTGTCTCGTGTTTTAAGTAGTTTTTTTATTTCTTTTCTTTCGTATTCCTGAATAAACCGTTTTTCTGTTCTTCCTTTTCTGTCTCCAATTCTACCTATTCCAACAAATTTCAATACGTCATTTTCCGTTCGCAATTCTTGTTTTAAACCCGACTTACAAACGAACACTTTTTTATAAATGTCAATAGGGAATTTGCTGCTCTGAAAGTTCTCCTTTTCCAAATTATCTAAAAAATCGTGGTCTTCGTGATTCCCACGAACACAAATCATACTTATACCCAGATTGTCTAAAAACGTCTTGATATCCCGATTTACTTTAGTAAAACCATCATAAAATCCTAATTCGTCTCTGTCGTACCTGGCGTGTTTTATTGTTGCCTTGTCTAAATTTTCAATGTTAGGATATGCGCCCATATCGCCACACTGTAAAATAAAATCAATTTTATTGCCTGTTTCTTTTTGATATACATCTACCAATTTGAAAGGCAACAATATTTTGCCGTGTATGTCAGAAAAAATAGCAACTCTCATAGTTTAAGCTCGTCGGTCTAAAATTGATGCCAGGATTATATTCCGCTATTATACGCTATTTTTAACAGGTTATGAAACAGATTACGCTTATATCTCTTTGTTTGTTGCCAACTTTTTATGGCCACTCGCAAAAGTGCGCATCTATGGCCACCGATAATCCATTAAGAAGTAGTATGGATACACTCGTGCAAAATATTCTAGTTGATTTTATGGCTGATACATCACGCGCCGGGCTTTCACTTGGAATAATTAAAAACGGTAAAATATATACTTATAATTACGGCACCATCAGAAAAGGGCACAAAGTGCTGCCAGTAGCTAATAGTATTTATGAGATAGGTTCAATCTCAAAAACAAATCGGTTCGGCTGTCACATATTCCTACGCAAAACTATATAGATAGTACGGGGATAGGGTTATTTTGGCGGATAAACAGGATAAAGAATAATATCCGAAAGATCTGGCACACGGGTGGCACCTTTGGATTTTCAAGTTATTGCGTTATATATCCGGAAGTGAATGCAGGCATTGTTCTGCTTTCAAATGAGTTTGACCCAACTGCTCAGAGTAAGCTTGTGAGTATAGCTGACAAATTATTTGAATCGATGCTTAAGAAATAGAGCAAATAATGCCCTGGAATTTTATTTAGCGCTTCAATGGCCGGCAGTGATGTCGGCTTTTCATGATCTATATCATGATTTTTCATGATGCTTTTGCATTAAATTCAGATGGAAAATATATTATATGCCATCCAAAAAAATCATCACCATATTCGGCGCCACTGGCGCCCAGGGCGGTGGGCTTGCCCACGCTATTCTGCAAGATAAAAACAGCGAGTTCGCTGTTAGAGCTGTTACCCGCGATGTTAATTCCGACAAAGCAAAAGAGCTGGCACAACTCGGAGCGGAGGTTGTTGCTGCGGATATTGATGATCGGCAGTCTGTCGAAAATGCACTTCGTGGTGCTTATGGCGCTTTTTTCGTTACCTTTTTCTGGGCCCACTTCTCCCCTGAAAAAGAAAAAGCAGAAGCAGCCATATTTGTAGAGGCCGCAAAAAAAACCGATCTAAAACATGCCATCTGGTCTACATTGGAAGATGTGCGTGAATACATTCCCCTTAACGATCAGCGAATGCCAACCCTGCATGGAGAGTATAAGGTTCCTCACTTTGATGGCAAAGGAGAATCGGATAAATTGTTTATAGAAGCTGGCATACCTACAACATTTTTACTGGCGTCTTTTTACTGGGATAATTTTATCTACTTTGGCGCCGGACCCAAACGTGGCGAAGATGGTAAGTTAGCACTTACCCTCCCAATAGGAAATGCGAAGATGGCTGGCATTGCAGCAGAAGACATTGGCAAATGTGCATATGGCATTTTTAAAAAAGGAACCGAAATGGTGGGTAAAAGAGTTGGTATTGCCGGTGAACATTTAACGGGAAATGAAATGGCCGATGGATTGAGCAAAGTATTGGGTGAACAGGTAGTTTACAATAAAGTTTCTGCGGATGTATATAGAAGTTTTGGCTTCCCCGGCGCCGATGACCTTGGAAATATGTTCCAGTTTTATGATGAGTTTGAAAAGGAATTAAATAAAACAAGGGATGTAAATATGTCTAAACAACTTAACCCCGACCTGTTGAGCTATGAACAATGGCTTACAAAATATGGAAGTAAAATTCCTGTTTAAGCTTACAATTTTTACATACAGTTTACAAAGCCTCCTTCGGGTGGCTTTGTGTTTTATAGCGATTCATTCATCATCATCTGTAAAATCTTTTCCTAGCCACCACCCTCAGCCTCATTTAACTGCCGCTCCAATTCATTAGCTAATTGTACCGACGTGCTATCGGCCCGCATTCTCAACTCGTTGATGATTTGGATTGTTGTGTTTTTATTTCGTAAAACAATATCTCTTTCCATCAATTCCGTTTTTGTAATGCAATTCCTAAACACTTCCTGCAACCAGTCATTTACCATACAATCTACTACCAGATGTATTCTGTTATTGCTTCCATTATTTGCAAGCCGGTGAGGCAGATTGGCATTTATATACCAGCACTCGCCTTCCTGCATTGGTAAACGCTCGTTATCGAGATAAAATTCAACAAACGGATTTGTAACTATGGGAAAATGCAAGCGGGCCTCGCCTTTCTCAAAATATAATTCCTTATCGGTATGTTCTTTTATCACTGCCCCCGCATGCAGGTTCAGGAAACGGGCCGATAATTTTTCGCATTGCAAACTATCTAACAGCAAACGAACCGATGGGCATTGCTTCAGCAGTAGCGTATTGGCATAGGGTTCATTATTCAACGCTTCAGCCAACGTATTTAAACCACCGCCAGGTGAGCGGAGCGATAAAACATCCCATCCGCCCTCATAATCCCACTTGTTTAAATGCGGCTGCCAAAGTTCTGCCTGAAGTATTGTAACTTCTTTTTGAATACTTTTGATGTCAACAGGTATATTCAATATTGCAGACTTGATTATGCTCATGTTGATAAAACTACAAAGATTTCCTGAATCCTTTTAATGACCATACCATGATAATTCAACTAACCGGGCTCTCCGGCGCAGGGAAAAGCACGTTGGCCGAAGGTGTAAAAACACTGCTTGAACAGCAATCATTAAAAGTAGTGATCATTGACGGCGATGTATACCGGAAAACACTTTGCAAAGACCTGGGCTTTTCAAAGGAAGACAGAATGGAGAATATCAGAAGGCTTGGTAAAGCAGCCTGGTCGCTTAAAACGAAGGCCGACATTGTTATGATCGCCGCTATCAATCCTTTTGAAGAGATCAGAAATGAGTTGACAAAAAACTACGACGCAAAAACGGTATGGATAAAATGCGAGATGCATGTTCTTATAAATAGAGATACAAAAGGTTTGTATAAGCGTGCATTATTACATGATGACCACCCCGATAAGCTTTTTAACCTTACAGGTGTAAATGACACATACGAAGCTCCGCTTTCGCCCCACCTGGTCATCGATACAAGCTCCGAACCTGCTGCACAGTCGGTTCAAAAATTGTACGACTTCCTTATTTTATCAAGGACCTCATATTTATCATATGCCGACCGGCAATAATCAGGTACAGGATCCTGAATGGCCTCTTCTGAAAAAACCTGTTCAGGATACTTGGCGTGATACATGGCGCGACTTCTTATCTTTTCCATTGCTTCCTCGCTAACAGGCGTGTTTGTTATCTGCGCTATCTTTTCTACCACGGCAACAGGGCCTTCGTTATAATTGATAGGAGTAGCAAGAGTATCTTTTTCCAACACCTGCAAAAAAGCCTGAAAATATTTATCAAGCACTTCGCCCAGATATACATCCTGGTTCATTACCCGCACATCCTTTTCGAAACCAAACAGTGCAGGTTCAATTACACCGGGGATGGCATGCATTCCTCTTCGTTTTTGTTGCGACCTCACCACTTCATCGGGCCGGCGATACAGCAAAATGAAAGGCGTTTGCGGGTATAGCTCCCGTATTTGTTTATAAAAGAAAATATGCCAGCTATCGGTTTTAATAAACAGGCGTTTTCTATAATTTTTTACCGGTGAATAAAAAGCAAGGGCATCTTTTAGCACCTGATAAGGAATATTATTTCCTGCCCGAAGTATGGAATCGAAAAAAGGAACTTCTGAGAGCACAATATTGGTGCGGTCCTGAGCCAGCAGCTGCGAAGCCAGTGTTGACCCACATCTTGACACATGGAAAATAAACGCCGAAGGCTGCACCCGCTCAATTCCTTCTGACCATTGCGGCAACACTTCTATACCACTCACGCTTCTGAAGCTGTGAAAATTAGCACTCCGGCACCTTGAGATCGTTTCATCAAAAAACGGTTCGGTAAACTCTTTATCGTTTGTGTACAACCATTCACAATGCGGCTGCTCATCAACGAACGAAAGTTTATAAGGTATCCAGTTCTCCAGCTCCTGCAATATATTCATGTAAGCGTTTATGTTGTAATATAATGAAAAACGGCCTCACTCCATTTCATACACCTTGTTTCCCGCCTTAAATCTTGTTTCCTTTACGGCAGCAGCTCCATTAAACCTGTATTGCACACCTACAATACCCGTTGGCTTATTAGGGAACAAAAAGGAATACGCTTTTTTATTGTTTACATAAATGGTCGCCGCCTTATTCACCACTTCCACCCGTAACGATGTCCATTGTGTAAGATCACATCCAAAGCCGCTAAGGTCAGCTGTTTTGCTTTCTGCTGCTGCTCCGCAAAAATAAAGCGACAGATCACCTACACAAGGTTTGGCAGCCAAAGGGATCATAATTATATCATTCTTACACTGAATAAGCACCTGTGCCTTATGGCAGGCGTTTGAGCCATCGTCAAAATCATTCTTCAGCATCGTTTCAAACGTGAAGTTATCGTTCATAAGGTCGCCCATTTCGCGCTGATAGAAAATCCGAAGCCGCTGTGCAGGCGATTTGCGATGCGGAGCCAGCATTGCCTCGGTCACTTCAACAATGCCATTTTGCAGGTATTGTTCTTTTTTTAAGTAAACAGGTACCGGCTCATCTTCCAGTAAACATAGCCAGCCACCAGACGTGATCCACAGATCGTGCGTTTTCACAACCTGCCCATCGGCAATCAGTTTGGTCTTAAAAAAACCGGGATAATAATATATAGCTGAATGTTCATGCTTATCGCCCGGCACAAGTTGTTTGCGGGTAATGTCCCAGGTTTGTACAATAAAAAGTGAATCGGGTTTTATTCCGCGCGGCACGGCATAATGGAATATAACAGAATTGGGCACCCCTTCGGTGATCACTTTGTTGGCGCTGAAATCAAACTGGCCCTCATCATAATGCGGTTGTTTTTGGCGGGCCGAAAGAAACAATAAATACACACCCACTATTAGCAGCACGCTGCCGGCAAACCCCACCAGCCAAAACCTGGTTTTCTTTCCGGATGGTTCCGGTACCATTGTAACAACCGGTTCGCCAGGCTGGTCTTCTTTTTGTTTAAACTGAAGCCAATCAACATACCCGGCAAATTGCGCCAGCGTGTTAAGCGTAGTAAGGGTGGGCGCACTGTCGTACTTCAACCTGCCCCAAATACGCTTAAGGGTTGTTACACTTAGCCGGATTTGGGTACGGTCAAAGATCGCTTCCGACAGTTTTTCAAAGTCGTAGGTTGTCCACTGATCGCTGGCACCCCGTTCAAACAGCAGCACTATCTTATCAAGTATGCGGGCCAGGTAGTATTGTTCGCTATTGTTATCCATTATTTACTGATGAATGTGATTGGCACTTGTTTGCACCGGTTTGGCGCACACTTGCACAGGGGGCCGCCGGCCTTTGCATGTACCTTGTTTGCGCTAATACCTAAAGTTAAAAACAGATATTTATGAATTGCACATTCAAAAAAATCATCATTTTTCTCATTATCGTGCCTTCTGTTGCCATTACTGCTGTTGCTCAAAAACAGCCAAAGAAAGCCAGCCAGGAAATAAGCATACCCATGGATGCTGCGCATTGGAAACATGACACCACCGGCGTTGAATTTACCATGGAAAAGAATGTAAAAGCCATACGTATAAAAAATGCATCGCCACTGGTGCTAAAAGATATACAATTCGCAAACGGCACCATTGAATATGATGTAGCATTGGGCCAGGGATTTCCCGGCATTAATTTCCATTTGTCTGATGACGGAAAAAATGGCGAGCATTTTTACCTGCGTTATTTTGGAAGCACCTCGCCAGAAAGCCGTACTACGCTTCAATACTCAGCCCTTATAGATGGCATGAGCATTTGGGACCTCACCGACGAATACCAGGCCGGCGCCAAACTGAACATACCAACATGGAACCATGTGAAACTGGTTTTATCGGGCAAACAAATGAAAGCATATGTAAACGATATGAGCCGGCCGGCCCTGGTGGTGCCTAAACTGGAAGGGGGGAGAGAAAATGGCGGTATTTCATTTTCAGGTGGTGAAGTGGCAATTGCCAACGTTGTACTAAAACCTGATGTTGTCGAAAATCTTGACCCTGCCCCCGGTTATATTTCCTCATATAACGATACCCGGTACCTGCGTAACTGGCAGGTAAGCAAAGGCATTGGGTTTGAATTTGGCAAAGAAATTATACCACCCATTATGCGCGTTGCCACTCTTGGTTTTCCAGATAGTACTACTGAATGGACCAACATAACAGCCGAAGACCGTGGCATAGTAAATTTGACAAGGCTGTTTGGGGCAACCGATTTCAAAAACCGCAGGCTGGCCTGGTTAAAAACAACAATTGAAAGCGACAAAGTGCAGGAGCGTATGTTGAATTTGGGCTTTAGCGATGAGGTTTGTTTATTTATAAACGGGCAGTTCCTTTATTCTGATAAAAATCATTTTGGAACACCAGGGCAGAAATTCCCACGCGGAAGATGTACTATAGAAAATGCTGCCATAAAGTTGCCATTGCAAAAGGGAAAGAACGAGATCCTTATTGGCCTTACCAACTATTTTTATGGCTGGGGCATTATTGCCCGGCTAGATGATACAGACGGCATTCACCTGCCAGTTATTAAATAATACTACACTGTTAAAAGGGAAACTCCAATGAGAAGTTTCCCTCTACTTTTGTAATTTCCCTTTATGTATACGACCGTTTTTACCAAAGCACTTTCGCTGCTCCTGTTTCTTTTTGTATCCTTTCTTTCTGCATCCTATTCCCAATCGCCCGATGTAAAAAAGCTCGACAGCCTGTTCGATGTGTTGCAAACCCGTCATCTTGCAACCGGCAGTGTAGCTGTTTCCATTAACGGTAAACCAGTATATCAAAAAGCAATTGGCTTTATTACACTTGGCAGTAATAGAAAAGCAGTGCCGGATATCAATACTAAATACAGGATTGGCTCCGTATCAAAAATGTTTACGGCTGTGATGATCCTTCAGCTCATGGAGGAAGGGAAACTAAGCCTTGACCAAAGCCTGTCAACATTCTATCCGCAATTGCCTAATGCCGGCAAGATCACAATAAAAGATATGTTATATCACCGGAGCGGCCTGCACAACTATACTGTTGACACCAATTTCCCCGACTGGATGGATAAACCCAAAACTCAGGAAGAGTTACTTAAAATAATTGCTGATAAAGGCGCCGACTTTGAACCCGGGGCGAAAGCAGATTATTGCAATTCAAACTTTCTATTGCTAAGCTATATTATAGAAAAAATTGCGAAAGGATCCTACGCAGCAATTCTCGAAAAGAAAATAATTTCCCGAATAGGTTTAACCCATACTTATTTCGGAAAGCCGATTGATTATAACAGGAATGAAAGCAGTTCGTACAAATATTCCAACGGCGCCTGGACCACGGAAAAAGAAACCAATGTAAATATACATAGCGGCGCAGGAGCAATTGTATCAACACCTGGCGACCTAACTGTGTTTATTCATGCGCTATTTAACGGCAGGCTTATAAACAAAACAAGCCTTACCAACATGACAACTATGATCGATGGCTATGGCATGGGCATATTCCCTTATGATTTTGACGCAACTAAAGGGTATGGGCACAACGGAAGAATTGAAGAGTTTTATTCGGCAGTGCGGTATTATCCTGAAAGCAAAATGGCCGTATGTTATATCACTAATGGTATTTTATATCCAAGAGTTGATATACTGGATGGGGTACTAAAAATTTGCTTTAATAAGCAATATACAATCCCATTCTCATCTGCGCATACTTTGCAAAATACAAACGCTGATAAATACACCGGCACTTATTCAGGCAACCTTCCTTTTAAAGTAACCTGTAAAAAAGAAAACAACAAGCTGACTATTGAAGCTGCAGGGAGATCAATGAACATAGAACCGATAAATGCCAACTACTTTATGAATGTTCCAAACGGGTCCTTCTTCGAGTTCAATACCAACAAAGGAGAATTGCAAATAAAAGAAACGGACAATATATATATTTTACGAAAGGAATAAGCATCAAAAAAGGCCCGCTAATGCAGACCTGATTTGTTCTTTGTGAAGATTATCGTGTAACTATTCCTAATCAATAAAACTCATTTATACTTTTTGTCGGGGTCTAATTCATTATAGATAAGGTTTATTATTTGAATACTCTCAATTTCAATCAACGATGCAATTTCAATGGCTTCTTCAAACTTTATCTTTTCCGGACTACTAATAAGTTTTGAGAATGTTTGGTGATGCTTTTTCAGATCGCGGGCTACAATAGTTTTTGGTAATGTGTCCCAGATCTCTGAAAAGCTTTTTATATATCCCCCTGTAATAAGATTTCTAACCGTAGTATAGCGTTTATCCTTCGCCATATGCAAATAAAAAGTCAAATGGCTATACATATCCTAATTATGGCATTATATGACATCAGAAAGTACGATTACTGACATCACATTGTTCATTTTTTCATATAGCCGCTATAATATGTACTTTATTTGTGGTGATCTGTCTTTTGCCATAGTTTTCCCAAAAACACCAATCTTTGCAAAAAAATCATCATGAAAGCATTTTTAGGCATGGGGTTATTAGGTTCGAACTTTGTTCGGGCCATGCTCAAACGTGGAGAAACAGTACAGGTTTGGAACCGCACTTTTTCAAAGGCGCAGGAGCTTGAAAAAGCAGGCGCCAAAGCATTTGCACAAGCACAGGACGCTGTAAAAGGGGCTACGGAAATTCACCTTACCTTAAAAGACGATGCCTCTGTTGATGAAGTACTTAAAGTTGCCGAGGCGGGCTTTGCTCCTGGCGCTATTATCATAGACCATACAACCACTTCAAAAGAAGGCGCCATAAAAAGAACGGAGGCCTGGAAAGCAAAAGGATTTACCTATCAACATGCACCAGTGTTCATGGGCCCCATAAATGCACTGGAGAGTACAGGTTTTATCCTGTTATCGGGCGATGAGGCCATCATTAATTCTCTTACGCCCGGGCTGGCTAAAATGACCGGCAAACTGCTTCACTTTGGTGCCGAAGTAGGTAAAGCGGCTTCCATGAAGCTGGCGGGCAATGCTTTTTTGGTTTGCCTTACCGCAGGGTTAAAGGACACGCTCACTTTATCAAAATCACTTGGGGTTTCGGTAGAAGATCTGCTTACGTTATTTAACTCATGGAACCCGGGCACACTTGTAACAACCCGTTTGCAACGTATGACGGGCGCCGACCATTCGCAACCATCCTGGGAATTGAACATGGCCCGTAAAGACACGCAGTTATTTATTGATGCAGCCCAACAAAGCGGCCACCAATTATTGCTGATGCCGGCCATTGCCGCTTTAATGGATGAGTATATTAATAAAGGATTGGGCAACCACGACTGGACAGTGATTGGAAAATAAAAGATTAATTTGCCGGCCATGCACCTAAGCAATCAACCTTCCGTCAATAATTATCGCATCCTTACCAGGATGTTGTGCCTTTACCGGCGGGTAAAAAAACAAGAACGTTTTCTCAAAGACCATCTTCCGGTAGCATTGGCCGGTCTTATTCCCAATATTGAACAAACATTTACTGCTACCCATATAAAAAGAATAACCAAATACTGGCAACTGGGGTTAAACCTGGTTTGCGGCAACCTGTATGAATTAAGTGGCAAAAAATTAAGTGCTGAAGAAAATAAACGCATTGTTCTGCTTAGTGTTTTCGGGCCTTTGTTCGATGATCTTTTCGACGACAAAATTCTTGATCACGAACAGATAACCTCACTGGTTACAAATCCCACAACCTATGTAGCCTTAAAAGATACTGACCGGCTGGTTGTAAAATTATACCTTGAGATATTGCGGAACCTGCCCGGGAAAGATTTGTTCATTGAACAGCTACAGGCAGTCGCTTGCTGGCAAAAGGAGTCGTTGAAACAATTAAATGAAAATATCGCCGAAGATGAACTTTACCAGGTAACCTATAACAAAAGTTATTTTGCAGTGCTGTTATATTGCGCTGTGCTCGATGATTATCCAAATGAAAAAGTAAGAGAAATACTTTTCCCCATTGCGGGTTTAATGCAATTGACCAACGACGCGTTTGATGTTTATAAAGATGTGAATAACGGCGTTTATACGCTGCCCATTTTATATCGCAACTACGAAAAACTGCAGCAGAACTTTATGAATGAGGTGGCGCGCATCAATAATTTATTATGGCAGTTGCCGGCTTCTAAAAAAGCAAAACAAAATTACGCTATCACTATACATTCTCTGCATGCCATGGGTTGGATGGCGCTTGAGCAGTTAAAACAAGTAACAACAGGCATACCAACGGTTGCAGACCTTCGCACTTTGAGCAGAAAGGCGTTGGTATGTGACATGGATAGTTTAAAACAGATAAGGAAATGGCTAAGTCACATCCGGCGTATCGCAAATTACTACGACCCTTCTGCCGGCAACCTCGCTGCAGCAATTACCATCGCTATGCCTGTTTAAAGGCCACTCTGTAGAAACAGAACGGCGTACTTACTAGCTATGACACAAAAATTACAATCAGAACCGAAAAATATTTAAAGCGGAGCACTAGGCGCGTTGACGCATTAACTCCAGCTGTTTTGCTTCAACATAGAACGATTCGCTTTGCTCTACGTCTATATAACATGCTTTTTGCACCTCCAGGAACTCTTTATCATCGCGCATGGCAATGATCGCTTCTTTATCGAGCTCGTATTTAGCACGAATTAGTGAAGGGAATCTTTCTTTTACCATATCAAGTATATTATCCCAGGTAAACATTTTGTCTTTGGTAACCCTGGGTGTTCCTGTACGAAAACCGATAACACTGTGTAAAAGATCAAGGCTTTTGCGCCGGCCCCAATTATCTTTCTGCTCTTTTGCATAAACTTCCAACGTTTCAAATTGCCTTTCTTTTTCGCGGGTGAGGTGAATGATCTCATCGGCGAACTCATCTTTAATGCTATTGATGCGCTCGTTTATTTGCGCTTCTAAAAAACCAAGACGGGCAGAAATTTCAGCATATCTTGCAGATGCCTCCTGGGCTTGATCATAATCTACATTGTTGATCACTCGTTTTTTTTCACGGAACATACGTTTATAATTTACTTGTTTATAAAATAAGGTAGCAGGCGGTGCATTGGTGGGTTCTTCTGCCACCGTACTAATGCACGCTTAATACCTGCTCTTCTTCTAATTCCATCAAATAGCTTTTAACAGGCTCGTAATACTTCAGGAACTTTTCGTCCTGTACACGTAACCAGTCGTACCCGCTTCTAATTCCTTTAATTACTCCAGCGTGGTCGGTTGCTCCTGTAAGGTTAGCCAACACGCAATAAGAGATCTGTGGAAAACGCTTTTTGCCTGCCATCCATAATAGTTTTCTCATAACAGGTCTGTCGTTTGCTCTGCTTTTATCACTTACCCATGAAAGTTGTACATTCCAACATTCACACATTGACTCAAACAGTTGCCTCACATCATCTTCCACTCGTTTATTCGAATAGCGGGGAACCAACACTACGTCAATACCAGCTTGTTCTTGAATTTCCGATTGAGCACGCGTAATTACTAGACTTACGATTGATAGCTCTTTTCTTGTGAGTATATTCATAACACTTCCGATTTTATTATTTCGCTAATCATTTTTTTATATCCGTTGCTCATAATTAATCCTACCGGCGAACACTCATCGGCTAATACGCGTGCATCGTGCCAATTACGATACAGCCTCCTTTTCTCTTCTATAGAAAGTTTGTCACATTTCACCAGGGTGCCGGCAAGAACATAATCTCTGTCGAGCCATTCGTACTTCCACCATTTCCAATAAAGGCGATGGAGTAACACTTCATCAATAGCCACAGGATCTTTTGATATATAATATTGCAAATACAAACAGCCACATTGAAACTGAAATTCTCCATACTGCAGCTCGTCCCACTTGAGTAAATGGCATATCTGCGCTTTGAGATGGGGAGCCAGATCATTCTGTATAAATAAATGGATCATGATCAGGCAGCTTTCATGCTTCAGGATTCAGGTCTTGTTTAAAAGGCACAACATCTTTTGCAGCCCTTAATAACATGTTATCGTTCTCAATTATGTGCATGTAGGTTGCCAGAATTTGCTCATTTTCTCGATCACCTCTGACCACTTTTCTGACATGATCGGCCGTAACACCGTGAATTTCTGCCACCAAAGCAGCCACATCGCGCCGCCGGAGCATTGATTCCTCGATTTTTTGCCTACTTTTAGCCTCATGCATATTTGTATCGTTTTTCGATACAGCAAATATACGCCTCATTTTTTGACATTACCAATTTTTGAGGCAGAAAATTTTACTTTATGCCAACTTTTTTTGCATCGAACCTTTCTTTTTTAAGAAAAAAGAAAGGACTGACACAAGCAGAAGTGGCTACAGCACTGGGTTTGAAGCGAAATACCTTTTCGAATTACGAAACAACCCATTCTGAGCCTGACTTGAACACATTAGAAAAAATTGCCTCATTTTTCGACATCTCAATGGATGAGCTTATCAGCCTCGATTTGTCGAAAGAAAGCCTTGTCGAATTAAAAGGCGGAAATGATGAGAAAAATGACGATCGTGACAAAAAAAATGGCGCGGTTGGGGGCAATGTGACTTCCGTGGTGCGGCAGTATCAACCGCCTGTAGATGACGACCTGCCGGTTTCTGTGGTGGGCAGCACCTTATACCCCTATCGGCGTTTTCAAGCCCCAAAAATTGTCACGATCGATAGCCAGGGCGAAGAGAATATAATATATGTACCGGTGAAAGCAAGGGCTGGTTACATGCTGGGGTATGGCGATCCGCAATTTATTCAATCGTTATCGGCTTACCGGCTGCCTGGTTATACCAACGGCACTTACCGCATATTTGAAGTAGAAGGCCACTCCATGTTCCCCACGTTGCAGGATGCCGACCGTGTTATTGCCCGCTGGGCCGACATTTCGGAAGTTCGTGATGATCGCGTATATGTATTGGTTACCCGCACACAGGGTGTATTGATAAAACGTCTTATTAACCGCCACCACGAAGGGAAGATCATTGTAAAAAGCGATAACAACCACGCCGGTGAATTTCCCACCATAGTTATGGATATGGATGAAGTGGCTGAAATATGGTATGTGGTTGAACGTTGGACAAGACAACTTCCGGGCCCCGGTGAAATTTACAAACGCCTGGTAAATATAGAAGCTGAACTGGCCATGCTGAAACAAAAGATGGGAGAATAGACTGGCGTCTTTTCTCCCAACTGATTATTTCATGTGCATTTCTCTTGCGTTGTTACTCACTTCTTAGCGCATTCACGGGATTGGCTATCGCCGTTTTAATTGTTTGAAAACTGATTGTAGCGATTGCAATGACTATAGCAATAATACCCGTTACCGGCAGTATCCACCAGCTTATTGTTGTTCTGTAACTGAACTGCTGTAAAAAGTAATTCATAAACAGCCAGGCCAGCGGCGAAGCAATGAGCACCGAAATGCCTACAAGCTTTACAAATTCTTTCGCCAGCAACCTAGTTATCTTAGCAACACTGGCGCCCAGCACTTTTCTTATACCAACTTCACGCCTTCTCATTTCAACCATGTAGGCGGTAAGTCCCAACAATCCCATACTGGCAATAAATATGGCTATCAATGTAAAGGAGTTTATTAAATTGGATGCATTCTTCCGTTGCTGAAAAGTACGGGCCACATCCTCATCGGCAAATTGCAGGTCGGTAATATAACCGGGGTTATTCTTTTTTAATATTTCTTCGACTTTGCTGATACCCTGCAACGATATGCTGCTGGTTTGCATTCTTATATTGATCGTTCCATCATCTGTACCATATCTTATCATTACGGGTTTAGATAATTCACCTGGCGAGCTTTGATAAAAATCCTTTACAACGCCAATGATATTCCAGGTATGGTTATCTTCCTTTATGGTTTGCCCAACGGGATTGGCAAAACCTAATTCCTTAGCAGCGCTTTCATTTATAACGCAGGATTTTTTATCGGATTTATAATTATAATAGTCTATATCCCGGCCGGCCAGTAAAGTAAGTCCATTCGTTTTTACAAAACCGCCAATGGAAGTAAACAAACCAAATGAAACATATTTATTATCGTCCCTGCCATTCCATTCCAAACCACTTATACCGCCGCCAGACCTTGTTATTGCCGAATTGCTTTTACAAATAGATGTTACCAAACCGGTACTCATTAGCTCCTGCTCAACGGCTTCAAAGTTTTTTCGCAGATCATTTGTCATTGACTGAAAGATCAATCCATCTTTTCCAAATCCCATTTCCCGGTTTTCGGTAAAACTGGCCTGTTTGCGAAAAAGGATCGCAAAGTTCATAAGGAATATGGCCAGCACAAACTGAACCACTACCAATATACGCCGTGGTGTTATCAACGACGCCTTATTGCTGAATACGCCTTTTAATACCTTAACCGGTTTAAATGACGACAAATAAAAAGCAGGATAACTGCCCGCCAGTATTCCGGTAAACAAAATAAACGTCAGCGTCGACAACCAGAAAGCCGGTAAATGCCAGGGAATATCTATTCTAACTTTAGCCATGGCGCTGAATGTGGGCCAAACCAGCTGAACAATGAGTAAACTTACGCAACCTGCAATAAAAGCCAGTAAGGTTGATTCTGTTATAAACTGTACTATCAGCGATTTCTTTACCGCGCCCATTATCTTTCTAACGCCTACTTCTTTTCCTCGTTTTCCACTGTGTGCCGTGCTAAGGTTCATAAAGTTTATACAGCCTATTAAAAGCATTATTGCAGCCAGTACACTCAGGAAATATATTTCGGATTGAGTTTTCGGTTTTCCCTTTTCATCAAACGAACCCTGCAAATGCATTTTTGCTACAGGATGTAAAAACACCTGGGAATGTTGTTCATTTTTACTGTGCCTGCTAATAATATCAGCTATCTGTTTATCAATAGTACCTGCTTCTTCTGCCTTATTCAACTCAACAAAAGTGTTTGCAAAATAAATATCCCATTTATCGTTATTATCTTCCCAGGGTAACAGATATTCAAACTTCAGCGAACTGTTCATTGGAATATCTTTAAGCACCCCAGATACAGTAACGTCGCGGGTATTATCCAAACGGATCACTTTATTCAAAGGATCTTCCTCACCAAAGATCTTTTTTGCCAGCTTTTCAGTAATAACAATTGCATGCTTGTCATTCAACGCTGCCTGTTTGCTCCCCGCCAATAAAGGAAAACTAAACATGTTCAGGAAAGGCGCATCGGCATAATAACCATTAGCCTGTAGCATTTTATCTTTATATCCCACCTGCTTTCCTGTGCTGGCAATGCGGGCCATCTGTTTTATTCCCGGAAATTCCTTTTGCATGGCCGGTCCCAGTGGCGCCTGGCTATGGTCATGACAGATCAGGCGGTCATTTACAGAGGTTTTATTATATACTTTAAAAACCTGGTCTTTCTTCTCATGAAACTGATCGATGCTTATTTCATAATAGATATTCAATAAAAGCAAACCAGCGCCGGCCATTCCCAATGCCAGTCCTGTTATATTAATAAAAGAAAGTAATGGGGTTTTAAACAGATTGCGGAAAGCAGTTTTAAAATAGTTTTTGATCATATGCTCCTTTTATGGCGCCTGCGGCAAAAGATGCCAACCTAAAAAATGCCAGTTTTTTACACGCTATAACCCAACAACTTATAGTTAGACTGGTTTATGCTTGTGTACGCTAATGTTACAGTCAGTGTTCATTTTTAAAGGAATAATACAAAAGCAGGAGGCAGGAAATGCATTTTATGTTTCGTGAATACCAAACAAGACAACTTCGCAGTCCAGGTAAAATAAGAGATGGGAACAGAAGCTTTCTTTAAAAAAAATTAAATTTTTTTTTATAATATCTGGCACCTTCCAGGCTTAACCGCACAAGGTGCCACTTTTTTTTGGTAATAGCAAGCCCAACGAATAAGTGTGCAGTTTAAGCAATAAGTGTGTTGTTTTAGGCAATAACCGTGCACCGTAACCTGAATGCATTTATAGTTCGCAGGTATAAAAAACAGCGAAAATGCACCGTGTATACTATACAGTAACAATCCACGCTAAAAAACCACAACAATAAAGGTTACACTAACCCGTTTCTTAGTCCACAAACCTAAAAAAAGTTATGAAAACCAAAAACCGCCAGTTCCTGGCAATGTCTGCTGTTGTAGCCCTTACTTTATCAATTGTAGTAACCAGCTGTAAAAAAGATAAAGACGACAGCCCTAAACCATTAAGTGCAACCATAGACGGCACAACCTATGATTTTTCAGGAGTAACAGCCGTTGCTGCTAACGGTGGTATCCATATTGAAGGCGACCTGACCAAGGATTCATCATACTTTATAGTTTCAGTACCGGATACCCTTAAAGTTAATACGGCGTATGATTTTGACGATGTAGATATTGCCTTTTCTGACAATAAGAGAAATGCTATGTTTATGGACTTTGCTTACAATGCGCACGGCACATTAAAACTTACCAACTTTGACAAATCAGGTAAAAAAATTGCCGGCACTTTCAGCGGTGTACTTTATAGCTGGTCAAATGCAAAAGACAGCACGGTTATCACTAATGGCCAGTTCAACGCCACATACATTTCACAATAAGAAACCAATTACCCGATAGTAATATATAAAAACAAGAGAGTCCCGCCTTGAAGGCGGGACTCTCTTGTTTTTATAGCGATCAGTGTATTACTCAATAACCAGCGTTGTAATTGAATGGGGCAAACTATTAACAGCAGCAGCACTGCCCTGTAACCACAAATTATATTCTACCGCATCGTTCGACAGGTTTAACACTACTACTATCAACTTACCATCAGGATTTATAAATGCCGTTGCAGACAGTTTATCGCGGCTCGAGGCCGTACCAATACGGTTGGCGCCGGCTTTTACAAACTTTGAAAAATGCCCCAGGTAATAATAGGCATTTGTGTAAATCAACTTACCTGTTTTTGTATCGGCATGTACCGGCGCAAAACAAAAGTTACCAACATGGTTTGGTCCACCGTTCTCATCGAGCAGAATATTCCAGTCGGTCCAGGCAACGGTACCACTGTTGAAATCATTCACCAGTGAAAAGCCATAACGCTCGCCAATTGACCATTCGTTGATGCGGTTCAAATCAAACTTCTCAACACAGCCTTCTGTAAACACAAGGTTCTTATCGGGAAACGTTTCATGCACTCTTCTCAGGTTCTCAAATTGCATAGCGCTTCCGGTCCAGGTTTCGTACCAGTGAAAACCAATACCCCAAACATATTTGGCAGCGGCAGCATCATTTAAAATAGTTGTTGCCCGCTGGTACAACAGATCGCGGTTATGGTCCCACGCAATCAGCTTTTTACTGCCCAGGCCCTGTTGTTGTAATGTAGGCCCTAAATACTTCTTTATGAAATCGCGCTCTTCTTCAGCAGTAAAGATGCACGATTCCCAGCGTTGTTTGGCCATGGGCTCGTTTTGTACGGTTAGTCCCCACACAGGAATGCCTTTGGCTTCATAGGCTTTAATGTACTTTACAAAATAATTGGCCCAGCTTTGTTTAAATTCCTCTTTCAATTTTCCGCCCTGCAACATGTTGTTGTTGTCTTTCATAAAGGCGGGTGGGCTCCATGGACTAACAAATAATGGTGTTTTTCTTCCGGCGGTAGCAATGGCCCTTTTGATCATTGGTATACGATACTTCTCATCATGCGCAATATTGAACGTTTTCAGCGCGGCATCGTTCTCGGCAATATACGTGTACGTATCGCTTGAGAAATCGCAGCTGTTAATATTCGTACGCACCAGTGAGTAACCGATCCCTTTTTCCGGATTGTAATAAGCATTTATCAATTCATCCTGTGTGGCAGCAGGCAACTTTGCAAATGTTTCGGCGCTGGCGTCGGTAATGGCGCCGCCTATACCTGTTATGGTTTGAAATTTTCGCGTTGCATCAATAAATACGCAGGGCTGAGTCTCCAGGGGCTGGCCATACGGAGTAAGGGTTAGGGTGTTTGTTTTTGAAAGCCGGTAATCAGTTTTATCGGCAGTGGTGTAAACGGTAACGGTTTTATAGTTTTTCTTAGTGCCGGTTTGTTGCGCCTTCACAACAGCTGCTTGGGTAACAAGAATTAAAAACGGGACAGCAATTTTCTTCATTATAATTATTTTTCTATTTACCATACATAGGTTCCTACAGCGCCTCCTTTCAATAGTGAGGTAACCATACTGCCATTGAACTTTATGTTGAATGATTCGGTATTTGTTCCTTTATTCAGCACGATCAACACTTTTTTACCCTCAGGATTTTTGAATGCCACCGTTGCCAGTGAACCGGCATTGGTAGAACCTATACGTACCGAACCGGGACGAACAAATTTGCTGGCATGCGCAATTATGTAATACGATACATTTCTACTTACATTGGAGCTAATGGTGAGCGCCCCTAAACAGGAAGTGCAACCGCCGGTAGTATGTGGTTTGTAGCTGGCATCTGCCGCCAGGTTCCATTCCAGCACATTACGGCTCCAGTTACGGGTGGCGCCAATGATCAGGTTCTCCACATGCCATTTCAAATCGCCGGCAAAATCGCCGGGGCCACCCACCCATTGTTCAGTAAAATAAACATGCTTGTCGGGGTGCGCACTATGTACCGTACTAAGCGCCGAAATACTGCCGCCGTACAAGTGAAAGGCCGAGCCATTGACAAAAGGTTTGGCCGCTGCATCGTTCAATATTGCCAGCGGATATTCAGGCTTATCGGCATTATGATCGTAAGTAATTATTTTGGTGTTAATGCCGGCGCTTGCAAAGGCTGGTCCCAGGTTATTTTTAATAAACGAAGCCTGCTCCGTTGCCTGCATTACCATGCTTGGGTTATTGCCACCATGCAGCGGTTCATTCTGCGGGGTAATGGCGTCGATGGTTATACCTTCGGCCTTCATTGCCTGTATATACTTTACAAAGTAATTGGCGTAAGCTGCGTAATATTCGGGTTTCAGACTACCGCCTTTAAAGCTGCCGTTGGTCTTCATCCATACCGGGGCCGACCAGGGCGATCCCAGGATCTTTATTGAAGGGTTTAGTGCAACGATCTTTTTCAGAATGGGTATCAGGTCCTGCTTTTCTTTGTTGAGGGTGAAATGCGTTAGATTAACATCGGTTTCGCCAGCAGGCATGTCGTCATAGGAGAAGGTAGAATCACTAAGGTCAGAGGCGCCGATACTGATGCGCAAATAACTTACGCCTATGTTTGTACTGTCCCACAAAAAAAGCTCTTTCAATAGGTGATCACGTGTAATGGCCGGCAACGAATTCAACAGGGTAGCGCTGCCGCCTGTTAATGTATACCCGAAGCCATCAATCGTTTGAAAAATTTGGGCGGAGTCTACTTCAATAGTTGTGCTTGCAGTGCCCGTACCTGAAAACACCAGCACATCATTCGATTTTCTAAAAAGCAAAGTTTTGTCGCCATTGGTTACATACAAACTTACAGCGGTGGTAGCTTTTGGCGGGTCTGGGTCGGGGGTAAGAGGTGGATTTTCGGCATCATTGCTCCTTTTGCAACCGCCGGCGAGCATTAGCCATACCAACCAGAATCCTACATTAAAACACATATTAGCGCAAGTCAATTGTTAGTTAATTAAATCAGCATTCTAAAAATATACTGTTGATGTGCCCCGGCCTAAAAAGGCACCACTACATTACCACATCAACTATTGATTTATTACTTAACGGTAGTAAACTGTAAGGAACGGAGGTCCATTTCACCGGAATCGATATAAATGCGAAGGGTGTTGGCGCCTTTTTTCAATTCTACATCATTTATTTCCAGGGCCTGCCAGTCGCTACCTTTTGGCACTGTTACCTTTTTGGTATTGCTATTATTCACATATAAAGAGAGCCTGCCGTTTTCCTTGTTAGCATTGTAATTAAGCTTCACCTTGTATTTGCCGCCCTGTACAACATCGAGTGTGTATTGTAACCATTCGCCGGCAGCTGTATGGTTTACAATGTAACTATTAAGGGCTGCAGGGTCGGTGGTAATATCAACGCCATCATTTCTATATACCCGGCCGCGGTTGCCACCCCGTTTTCCATTTGAAATGTGGTAGTCGGCCGTATCGGTGTCCTGGTAGGCTGCGCCGTTTATACCCAGGTCGTAGTCAACAGCTTTTACTTCAGCACCATTTTTTATGACATGGGTTTTAAATGGAAGGGTGGATCTCGAAAAAGGCTGCCGGAACAGTGCATCCAGCACATCGCGTTTTATAATGGTATTCTCCAGGCGTGTGGCTGCTGCCAGCTGCATCAATCCATTATATGCTTCCGCTTTTGAAGGCTGCGGTCCTCTTTTTGACCAGTATGCAAGTACCTTATCATAATCTTTGTTCGACAGTACCTGCATTGGGTTATTATTGCCCAGTTTTTTTAGTGGCCACCAGGCCCAGCCAATATTGTTGGCTTCGAGCAGCCTCACCGCTTCGGTAAACCACACATTTGAATTCTCACCGGTTTCGCCCAACCATACCGGCACATTGTATTTCTCCCTTGTATCGAGTATATGTTGAATGGCTTCTTGGGTGTTGAAATTCCAGTATTTATGAAAGCTTAGTACCATATTGTTATCCCAGGGTGGTAATATGCCATTGTAATTATTGCCCCATCCATTGCCTTCAATTATGATGAGGTGTTTTGTATCAACCTCGCGAATGGCTTTGGTAATATCCACCATCAATTGCTTAAGGGGCTCATTCCCTTTTTCGTTAAGGCCGTTCTTATCATTTACCAAATCGGCAAAGCCCCAGTTGGGTTCATTAAGAATATCGTAGCCGCCAATAAATGGCTCGTTGGTGTAACGCTCTGCCAGCTTTTTCCACAGCGCTATCGTTTTCAGACGGTTGGCCTCGCTATCCCACAACGATGGTTTGGCGGGGTCGCGGTCAGAAATATTATTGTCATTTCCCTGTCCGCCCGGTGCGGCGTGCAGATCGAGAATAAGGTACATGTTATTGGCTTTGCACCAGGCAAGCAGGCTATCGGTCATTTGAAAACCTTTTTCCAGCCAGGTTTGCTTTCCGGCAACAGGTTCCTGCTCAACCGGCAGCGTATACAGGTTATAGTGCATGGGAAGACGAACAGAGTTGAATCCCCATGCCTTCATAGAATCGATATCAATTCTGCGGGTATGGTTTGCCAGCCAGGTATCGTAAAATGTGCGGGTACTATCTTCACCAATAAGTTCAACCATTTGTGCCCTTATTCTATGTTGCATGCCTAAGCCGCTTAGTTGCAGCATATACCCTTCCTGCAACATCCAGCCGCCTAAACCAACTCCACGAAGAATTATGTTCCGGCCTTTTTCATTCACTATTTGTTTACCGCTGACCTTTAAAAGACCCTGGGCATTGGATTGATGTTGTTTAACTATAATTATCAGTAAGAGGAAAAGCAAGCGAATCGGTTTGTTTTTAAACATGGGGCATTTTTTGGGTAGCTAAAATTAGAACTACCATTTAAAAAATTTCATTTTATCACCACATCATTACCACATCAAAAACAACATAAGAGGTTAAAGAACAATTACTTTACCCTATTAACACCACATCGGCCCCCTCTATCATATCTATCATTTACTTACCTTAGTTCTTCTATCGCCCTCAATTGCCTGTCATGATGAGAAAACTGCTGTTATCGATTTGTTGCCTTGGAGTATTCAATGGGTTTACTCAAAACACCATTGCCCTGCCAGAGATCATTAATTATCCCAAACAGGTATATAATGCCGGCACTCAAAACTGGAAGATCGTTCAGGATAAAAAAGGTATTATTTACGCCGCCAACGATGAAGGACTATTAAGTTTTGACGGAAGTTTTTGGAAGAAATATACTTTACCCGGCGGCACAGGGGTACGTTCGATAGCCGTTGGAAACGATGGCCGCATTTACATTGGGTCGCAGGGTGAAATAGGTTTTTTTGGACCCGATAAGAACGGAAAGCTTCAGTACCATTCTTTAAACAACCTCGTTCCTGAAAATCAAAAAGACTTTACCGATATCTGGAATGTTGTTCCAGTTGGAAATGCCGTTTTCTTTAGAGCCTTCCGCAAAATATTCAAATTAGAGAACGACAAGATCACGGTTTATGGTAATGCAGCCTGGAGCTTTTTGGGGCTACATAATAATAAACTTATTACAAAAGCCTGGCAAAAAGGATTGCTTCAGTTTCAAAACGGCGAATGGGTACCTTTTTCCAAAGCCGATTATTTTCCTGAGAAAGCCGAGATCACTGCCATTGTGCCCATTACAGGCGACAGTTCATTACTTCTTACCAAGCACCACGGGTCGTATATTTTATACAAGGAACAGATAACTCCTTTTAACACCCCCGACATGCGGCTGATAAATGAAAAGAACCCTTACAGCGCCGCCGTGATAGATAAAAACCAGATAGCTATTATCACCAACCTGGCAGGTTGTTTTATAATAAATGAAAAAGGGGAGCTGGTACAACGGCTTTCAAAACAAGACGGGCTGCAAAGCAATAACATCCTGAGCCTTTTTATAGATAACAAAAAGAATATTTGGCTGGGCCTCGATAATGGCATCGATTTCATCGCTTATAACAATGCCATAAAACATATTTACCCCGATTACCAGGAACAAAGCGCCGGCAAAGCAGCCATCATTTTTAAAGACCATTTATACATAGGTACCTCGAATGGAGTTTACCAGACAGCTATTTCAACACAACCGGAAATAGGGTTGATAAAAAGTAAATTCGAATTAATAAAAGGGCCTAAAGGCCAGGTGTGGAACCTGAGTGAACTGAACGGACAACTGGTAATGGGCCACAACGATGGTTTTTTTGTAATTGAGAACGGCGTTACCAAAATGATAGATAGCACTTCAGGCTTCTGGATGTTTCTTCCCTTAAGTAATGTGTCGCCGTCGCCGGTAGTATTGGCAGGTACTTATAATGGATTGAATTTTTATAATTTCAAGAATGGCCGTTTTACCAATCCACAAATACATTCACATTTTGAATCGGCCCGTTTTGTGGCGCTTGATAATTCAATTGCCTGGGCGGCACACCCCTATAAAGGATTATATAAAATAACATTGAATGGGGGCGTTAACCCTACGTATGTTCCGTATAAAGACACTAAAGGAATTGTTTCAAATAACAACAATCACATTTTTAAAATAAAGGGCCGCATAATTCTTAGCAACGACAAAGGCATATTCGAATACAATACCAGGACCAGCGATTTTGAACCTTCGCAATTTTTGCAAAATATATTGCCCAAAGCGCCCATCAGGTATATGAAAGAAGATGGCAATGGCAATATTTGGTTTGTGCACAACCGGCACCTGGGTGTTGCCGATCTAAGCGGCAAGCAACCGCGCATTATTTATATACCCGAGCTCAATGGAAAGATCACAGGAAATGGATTGGAATATATTTATCCATATAACAGTAATAATATTTTCATTGCAGCCGAAGAGGGCTTTTACCTGGTGAATTACGACCAGTACAAACAATTTAAAGAAGATATTCCCATACACATAAGTGATGTACGTATTGTAAATAAAAGAGACAGCACCATTTTCGGTGGATATATCAACACAGAAATGGATGAAACGCCCGAAATAAAATATGCCTGGAACTCAGTACACTTCGACTATTCTTCGCCATTATATGGCAAACAGGGCAGCATAGAGTATGCTTACTTTTTGGAAGATTATGACAATGGCTGGAGTGCCTGGACAAAGAAAAACGAAAAAGATTATACCTACCTGTCACCCGGCACTTACACTTTTAAAATAAAGGCAAGAACGCACGAGGGGCAGGAATCGAAAGTAGCTGTTTACCGGTTTACCATTCTGGCGCCCTGGTATCGCACCACATATGCTTATTCGATCTATACAATTTTAGCGCTGTTGCTTTTATATGCTATTTACAAATGGCAGAAGAAAAAATTCATTATGCAACAGCTAAAGCACGATGAAGAGCGCAGGCGGATGGAATATTTGCACCAGTTGGAAATAGAAAAACACCAGGAAGAACAAAAGCAATTGATGTACCTGCATCAGCTGGAGCTGGAAAGAAACGAAAAAGAGATCATTCGTTTACAAAATGAAAAGCTGCAATCGGAAATACAGGTAAAAAATACAGAGCTTGCATCAACCACATTTACGCTTGTGCAAAAAGGCGAAATGCTGATGAAGGTGAAAGAAGAGTTTGTGCGCATGAAAAAATCGAGTGAAGTAGATAAAGATAACACCGATTATAAAAAGATCCTGCGTATGCTGGGCGACGAAAAAATGAAACAGAACTGGGAGCAATTTGCCGTACACTTCGATAAAGTACACAGCAACTTCCTGGTATCATTAAAAAGCGTGTATCCCAATTTAACAGCAAGCGATCTTAAATTATGTGCTTATTTACGGTTGAATTTAACCAGTAAAGAAATTGCGCAGATCATGAACATTACCATAAAGGGCGTTGAGCTGGGGCGCCACCGCTTAAGAAAGAAATTAGGCATTCAACCCGAGGTGAACCTGGTTAACTTCCTGTTGAACTTTCATTCGGAAATTGATTAACCACTGTGCGCCCGGTTAAAGGGCAGCACAGTGTGATCGTTCATTTGTGTGAATAGCGGGGTAGTCAATATATCCGGCATCGCCGCCCTGGTAAAATGTTTCGGGGTCGGGAATAGCCAGTTCGGTATTGTTTCTGAATCGTTCAACCAGATCGGGGTTGGCAATAAAAGGTTTACCAAAAGCCACCAGGTTAACCAGGTTTTGTTGTAAAATATTTTCTGCAGAAGCGGCGGTAAAACCACCTGCCAGCATCAGCAGGTTATTAAAGCGGCTACGCACATCTTGCAAAAATGCGGTAGGTATTGATGAGCTTCCATCAGAGACCAGGGCCGAAAGGTGTATGTACAGGATATCGAGTTTTTGTAATTCGTCAATAACGTACTTATAAGTTTCGGCTTCTTCTTCATAAGCAGGCAGGTCGTTGATGCGCGCAAAAGGCGACAATCTTATGCCGGTCTTTTCTTTACCAATGGCAGCTACAACGCCTTTCATGATCTCGAGCAAAAACCGGCTTCTATTTTCTATACTACCACCATACTCATCGGTGCGGCGATTGGTATGCGGATTTAAGAATTGTTCGGGCAGAAAGCCATGCGCCCCATGAATTTCTACTCCATCAAAACCAACTTCAATAGCATTTATAGCAGCCTGTATATGCGCCTGCACCATTGCTTTTGTACCTTCAGTAGTGAGCGCTTTGGGTACGGGCATAGGCACATGGAGATCGCCGGGAATGCGCATTACGCCACTGGCCTGTACCGCAGAAGGCGCTACAATAGGTTCATTGCCTTCATAATTGAGCGAATGGCCAATACGGCCTGCGTGCACCAGTTGAACAATGATCTTTCCGCCGCGGGCATGAACGGCATCAACCACTTTCTTCCAGCCTGCTTTTTGTGCTTCATTATAAATTCCGGGAACATTCAGATAGCCGGTACCATTGGCCGTTACAGCTGTATTATCGGTAATTATTAAACCGGCGCCGGCCCTTTGCGCAAAATATAATTCATAGGAGGAATTGGGAACCCCATTCTGCGCCCGGCGACGGCTCATGGGGGCCATAACTACGCGGTTTTTTAAAGTAATGGTATCAGTGACCAATGGCGACAATAACTTATTTAATTTCATGATTGACACTTTATTTAATGTCAAAATTAGCAGCCATGGCCATGGGTGAACAGTGAAAAAGAAAGGTTTGTTCGGTACAATTCGGGGTTGAGGAATTAGCTAATGTGATAATTCGATAATGAGATAATGCCCTATTGCGAGGCTCGCGATAAAAGGCGGAGTGACCGAAAGTTTAGCATTATCACATTAGCAAATTATCAAATTATCACATTGATTTCACGTTTTTGCGAAACTCCATTGGACTAACCCCGCTATGTTTTCTGAACTGGCGGTTTAAATGGCTTTCGTCGGTAAAGCCCAGTTCAGCAGCGATCTGGCTAACGGTTAGGGCACTATTGGTTAGGCGGTGTTGCACCAATTGCATTTTATATTGTGTAATATATTGTTGCAGGCTTTCACCGGTAAGTTTTCTAAAGTATTCGCCTACATAGTTGGCCGATAAGTTAAAATGACTGGCCAGGTGACTGATGCGCAGCTGTTCGGGATTACGAATATTTTCATGCACGTGCAGCAACATGCGATTTATAAGCGGCTCTGGCTGGGGGTTTGCCGGTACATTCAATTTGCTATCGGCCACATTACGGGCAAGAATGTTGAGCACCAGGGTAATAAAATGTTGCAGGTTCTCTTCGTAATAAGGTTGTTGCGCTTCGTACTCCTGTACCATATTGCCAATAAGCGTACTTATCATTTGGCAATCGGCCTCCTCCTTTATAAGCATTCGCTCAAAGCGGTTATGATGGTAGAAAATATGTTCCAGCTGGCGAAGCCATTGGGCAATGCGCCCGCGTTCCTGCTCATCTTTACATTTACCAAGGAACACTTCCGAAAAGCGGATAGAACAAAAGCGGGTAGGTGTGCTCATTTCAAAACCCCGGCAGTCGAGCGGGGTAAACAAAAATATGCTGCCTTTGCTATACGGATACCGGTTCTCATTTACTTCACGAATACCTTCGCCTTCGAGAATTTGAACAATTTCAAAAAAATGATATTTCAACGGCCGGGCATACCACAATTCCATATCGGCTACGTATAATTCAAAAGGCCGGTGAAGCATTTTTTGATTCATAGCAGGTAAAGTTAGGGAAGAATATAGAAATTATTCTTTCACCAGTTCCAGCTTCAAATGCCTTTTTATTTTAACCGGCAATTGTATGGCATACGATTGCAGATCTTTCGAGGCATTGTACCGCATTTGCAGGTTCAATGTATTTTCCATACCGGCCTCTATGATGGCGCCGGTTTTATTATCGATCCGGGAAGTGATGGTAAACGTTTCAACACCCCAGAAAAAATTCACTTTATCACCTGCGCCCTTTTGTATCATTTGAAAGTTATTGGGCTGGTCATAGAGCTGTGTTGCAACGGTATCCAGTTTTGGAGTAAGGCAAAAAGAAGCCGGCGGCAGAAAGTCGGTACGAATGGTTGTACTTAATTTATCGGAGGTTATAAAATGTTGCGACATTTCAATACAATCTGTGCCATATAAGATAAATACGCTGTCGGCAAAATTTCCCTGGCGCGGTTCTTTGTTAATATAAACCGTATCCTTTGCAGACACCTTGCCGGCATTTGAAGCCGGAGCAACAGCTACAAAAAAGGTATTGAGGTCGGTAACTTCGCCTACCATTTCAGAAACGGTTAATGCAGGCAATAGTACTTTACCGTTGGGCAAAAGCGAAATGCGGTATGGCGCTACTTTCTGTGCAATGCTGTCGAGCGAAGCAGAAGCAGATCCGTTGTAAGTTATCTTGCTTATCCATTTTATTTCTTCTGACAATATTCCGTTTATATTAACAACCTGATGTTCGGCAGTTGATACTGTTTTGCCAGTATACTTATCATTACGCCAGGTTTCGGTGGTTAATTTATATTTATACCTTTCGCCAATTTTATATTTTCTTGTTGCAATTTGAGAAAAGGCAATAACAGGTAACAGTAAGGTAATAAGTGCGCACATGCACACAAAATTTCGCATATATAAACGGTTCATAGAAGAGATCAGGTTTTAATGAATATAGGTAAAATCCGGGCAAAATTTCCAGGGCTATTGCGTATTATTTAGATTTTACTAATTTTGCATGGTATTTCTGAATGAGGATCTATACTACGCTACAAATCGGTGAGCTTCACACCAACCATTGCGAAGACTATTTTATCACTGCAGAAATTGGAAAGAATAAGCTTCTTTGTGCTGTAATGGACGGCTGCACAATGGGCACCGACAGCTACTTCGCAGCTACTTTAACAGGTAAATTGCTAAGAAAAGTTTGCAAAGAGTATAACTACAAAGAGTTCATAACAAAGAACTCAGCAAGCTTACAGCTAACTCTTGAACAAATAACCAGGCAGTTATTTGAGGAGCTACGCAGTGCAAAAAATATACTTCAGTTAGAAAGGGATGAAGTACTGAATACTTTATTGATGGGCGTTATTGATACAGAAAACCGCTCAGGTGAGTTCCTATGCGTAGGCGATGGGCTCATATGTATCAATAACCAGCTGTATGAATTTGAACAGGATAACAAACCCGATTATTTGGGATACCATTTAAATGAAGCATTCAACAGCTGGTACAACAACCAACAGCAAAGGATAGCTGCGCAGCATATTCAGGACTTCAGTCTGGCAACTGATGGCATATTTACTTTTAACAAATTTGACAACAAAACCTATGCAAGCCCGGGCAATGTGGTAGAACACCTGTTGTTTGATGCCGAAGGAAGCAATAACGGCAATATGTTGAACAGCAAACTGCTCGACATTCAAAACAACTGGGGATTGAAGCCAGGTGACGACCTGGCAATTATCAGAACAATATTTTAAAACCTTAAACACAATTTTTATGGCTTATATCATGGTTGATATAGAGAGCGATGGTCCCATACCCGGCGACTATTCCATGATCTCATTTGGCGCTGTACTGGTTGATGAACAACTGAACAAAACCTTTTATGGTAAATGCAAACCCATTTCAAATAAATTCATTCCCGAAGCATTAGCCGTTTCTGGTTTTACAAGGGAAGAAACAATGGAGTTTGATGATGCTGCAACTGTTATGAAATCATTTGCAAACTGGATCAGCAGGGTGGCCCAGGACCGGCCGATCTTTATCAGCGATAATAATGGTTTCGACTGGATGTTTATCTGCTGGTACTTTCATCATTTCACGGGTTCAAATCCGTTTGGCTTTAGCTCTCAGAACCTGGGCAGCCTTTATAAAGGAGTGGTGCTGGATACCTTCCAAAATTTTAAACACCTGCGCAAAACAAAGCATACGCATAATCCTGTTGATGATGCACGCGGAAATGCCGAAGCGTTATTGACATTGAAGAAGGAGTATGATTTGAAGATCAAGTTTTAGGGTTAACCGTTCTCCCTGCTTCTTAACCATTGCACCTGCTGATCGGTGTCTGGCACTTTAAGCCCTCTTGCTGAGTGATCTTTTGTAAGATTTGATCAGTTTTAAAACCTGCCTTTAACAGAATAGAGCCGGCGATTATTGAGGATCGGCCAATGCCCATTCGGCAATGGATAACGACTGAATATCCGGCTTCTGTTCTAACCACTCATCACCCCGCGGCCGGGGCATAATGCCAAGTTTCGCCCCATTGGCGAAATCATGCACCCAATAAATTTTTGTGTACAAGCTATTTTTTCTTTTTAATTACAAATCGCCGGCCGATGATCTTGAACCTGTCTGTAATATTCCAGAATGCAAATCCCGGCTTTCCTGTAGGCACCGGCCAGTAAACTACTTCCCCGTCTTTCTTTTTCAAACCAAACTCTTCCAGTTTTCCCTCCTTTTTAATGCTAACCACCGTAAGATTATCCATAGTTCCCGGACCTAATGCTTTAAAGCCATTGGGGCCATCAAACTCAGTATAATAAAGGGACGATGTTCCTTTATTATCAATATGAATAAATCGTTCGGTAGTATTTAGTATGCATTCGTTACTGTTGAGGAACATAACCAGCACGGGGATTTCCTGTTTATTAAACTCAACATGTTTTACTAACTCCTTTTGTTTTTCGGGAGACAATAGATCAAAAATGGTAAATGTTTCAGAGCCGCTGAAGGACGTCTTTTCCGTTTTGTGATACAACAAAAACCATCTTTCAATTTGCGCTGCTACTTCGCCGGGTGTCTTTGATACTTTTACAACTACGGTACTATAACTGGTTCTCATATAATTCTATTTTACGTCCATCGGGGTCTTTTACGATGGTCATAAATCCATAATCTGTATGCATTGGTTCCGATAAAAATTCTGTTTGCTTGGTTTTTAGCAATTGAATAGTTGCAGCAAGATCATTTACTGCGAATCCTAATCTCAGATCTTTATCGGCTTCCGTTTGACCTTTTGCCAGGGGATAAATTTCTAGGATGGTTTTTCCAATTGAAGCTGAATAGTGATAAGGGGATTTATCGTGTTTGTGATAGTCAAAGGTTAAGCCCAGTAAAGAATAAAAATCTGCAAGCCGGGCAATATCTGTTGTTCGTACAACAAGGAGTCGAAGTTCCATAAGGGTTAATTACCCTAAATATACTCTTATCTCTGCAATATTTAAACGTAGATTTTTAGATTATTGATTTTTCCTAAAATCGTTTTGTAATTTCTTCAATTGCCCTATTAAATCATCAAAAGAGAGCGTGTCTCCATAAATCATTTGCTCCTGCATGCGACTGTAGTCCTGCCGATACACATCAATAAGGTCGTCAGGGGGAATAAATGATAAAGAAGAACGTTTTAGGCTTTTGTAATTTACCCATGAAATTCTGTTATATGATTCGCGGCGCTTTACTATATAATCATATAACCGGAAATCATTTAGGGCTTCCTGCCCAAAGGGGGTGTTCATAATATTTCCCAGGTCATATAAATGTCTGGACATTCGATCAGATTTGATCCTGGACCTGTCTGGTTTTCCAAATTCTTCATGAAGCAGGAACGCCTTTTCCAGAAACGTTTTTCGTGGCTCAACCGCATCTACTTCAAAAAGTGTTTCGCCATAAACAGGATTAGGATTATGCTCATTAAGAAGAGAATGGATAGCGACTGTTGTGTATGGTGTCCGAAGCGATCGTACACTCGCTTCAACTTTTACTTCGTCTGCTATATAACTACTAGGCGTATATAACGAAGGATATTTAACATACTTCATCCCAAACGCTTCAGGAGATAACGCAATATCGACATCTTCTGAAAATCGTGCAATAAGTCTCCAGCACTTACTTAACGAAGTGCCGCCTTTGAATACTATGTACCTGGAGTATATTGAACTGAATAATGCTTTCAGCGTAAGTGTCACCCACCAATCTTTTTCAATAACCTTGGCGCTAATGCCGCTTAATTGTTCTGCCTGATCAATGGTCGCTTTTCGTTGTTCGTTTGTTAGCGTCAACCAACCTGTCATTTGCCTGCTTTTTCAAAAGTTTGACAATGTAATCGTTTACTTTAGCAGGGGCCAGTGCAAGATCATGCTTCAAGTTTTTTGGAACTTCCTTCATTAAGAGCTCATAAAGTTTTAATTCCGTTTTTGCATCAACATTGTCAGTCCCTATTTCTTCAAGGGCCTGAATTACCAAACTACTGATCTTACCAATAGTTGATAGCTTTTTAGGCGTAGTTGCTTTGAATTTGATCTGCATTCTCCCCAACTTAAAAAGGCGGGGATGCCCATCTGTTATGTAGACGAGTTTGGTTGGGACCTGAGTTGTTAAACCTAACTGGTGAAGCACATAGGCACCAGCCGGACGTACCCGTATTTTTTCTTTTTTGGCAAGCATCTTCACAACATCTTCTGCTCCAGGCCGAAGGTCACCTAATACCGGGTCTGTTTTAGGAATATAATAAATACCATGAGCCAATCGCTTCAACACACCTTTTTGAGTAAGCCTGGATAATGCCTTTTTAATAGCATCCTCCGTGCCCTTGCCACGAAAATCTGTAGGGAAAATTAATTCGCCCCCTTTCCGTCGCAGTATTACATGCTCAATATGTGTATGTGTGGCTTGCATTTTGTCACAAATTTATGAAAAAAGGTGACATTTCGCAATAACAATACCCTTATAACCAATAACGCAAAACAATGCCTATCAGCTACTTACAGCAACCCTAATGTAATCATTCATTTCAAACACCCAAAACCCCTACTTTCCCTGCTTCTCCTTTACCCACTTTGCCACCTGTGCCAGAGGCGCTATCCAAATGTCTTTTTCATGTTGCTTTAAATAATGTAGCAGTTGGCTATGCGCCGGTAAGGAAACATTTATATTATGGCCGCCGCCAACCCCATGAAAAATGATCACCAGCAATCCCTGTTTGGCTTCGGCCTCCTTTACCCATTCTATCATTGCTTCGCCTGTGTGATTGAACACTCCATAACCTGGGAAATCGTACAGGTTTACTTTATCGATGGTTGGTATTGTACCTACTACACCGCGGGCCGCAATAAATTCATCATGCATAGTATCGATATACGCAGTGTCGTGCACTTTGTTATCGCCGCAAGGGAAAGCAAAGGTCCTGGTGGTCTTTGCGTCAATTGCGTATAAAACGGCATTCATGGCCTTGATCTCATTCGTGATACGGCGCATGGAGTAATTGTTCATGTCATAATCGGCATTTACAAATTCCCGGCCCGCTCTGCCACCTTCACAGGGATGAAACATGGTATGATTGGCCAGTTCATGCCCTTTGGCCGCTGCTGCCCGCCAGCCTGGTACCTGCTTTTGCAGGCCGCCCATATAATTGGCAATGTAAAAAGTAGCTTTTAATCCTAAGGAATCAAGCGCAGGAAGCGCGTTGGTAATGTGTACATCGAGCCCATCGTCGTAGGTCAATACTACTGCGCATTTTTTCCCTTTCCAGGGCAATGATTGTTGAGCGTATAGTGTATTGTTGAATAGCAGAAGAGCAGCAATCGTTTTTAATATGGTCATTTCGTTTTGGTTTGACAGTGATCCCCATTCCAGACCCTTAATTTAAGAAAAATTACAACGCAAACTAACGGGAATTAAAAAAACGTAGCTGCATTCCGCAACTACGTTTACAAGTAAACTAATGCATTTTTTTAGATCTTCCCTATACCAGCACCTGAAGTCACGCCCGATTTTACTGCACTGGCAGCATCCAGTGAATAAGAATACGGCGGCGTAAATGTGCAGGTTGAAGAAGTTGGAGCGGCAGTACCAGTAATACCAGAGAAGGTATTGCCAATCACCTGGTATTTACCAAGGGTGGTACCGCTGGCTATTATGGGACTTTTTACTGTTTCAAATACATTGTTCTCTACCCGAACACAGGCGCCCATGCGCGAATCAACAGCCGATCCCCTGATAACATTATAATAGTTGTTGTATACATGCGCCACACCACCCCGGTTCAGTGGCAACCGCGATTGTATGTTCCGGTAATAATTATGGTGGAATGTCAACTTCCGGTCTGAAAGATCTGAATCTGACGAACCCACCAGGTGGGTTTTGTGGTTGTCATGAAAATAATTCCACGACAATGTAACATACTGGCTGGTATTTTTGATATCAACCAACCCATCGTACAGGTCTTTATTGGTTTGAACGGTGGGGTCGGTATTATAGAGCTCGCAATGGTCTATCCACACATTTGAGCTGCTTCCCTGAATGCTTATACAATCGCCGCCATTTACAATGATCTGCGGCAGACCTTCATCGCCATCCGGATCATAAACTGCCGGATCGCTGCGGTCGGTGATAGAAGTGAGTGTGATCTTGATATTCTGGATTATGATATTCCGTTTACTGGAAATATTCAATCCTACGCCGTCCAGAAAGCCGGCAGTGCCAACGCCCAGCAATGTTTTGTTTGAATTTACGTTGATGCGGCCACCTTTAGTGCCATTGTAGATCCTTTGGGTTACCCTTAATGTAAGTGGTTGAACTTTCGAGATAGCTTTTCAATTGCGCATAGGTGGTAGCTGTAACTGTTGTTCCGCCTTGTCCGCCGGTGGTGCCGCCATTCTGCGTGGCGAAGCCGGCAATGCCAAAGGCGGCCTCGGCGCTGGCAGTCCTGGCGTCGTTTTGAATGCTGGGTTCTTCTTCGGAAGTACCCGGCTTTGAGCAGGAAAAAATACAAAAGACAATGGCAAGCACTGCCATACAAATGGGTGTTTTTTTCATTTGGAAGCGAGTTAATCGTTAATAATAGCAACTGTAAATAAAATGGGTGTGCAACCCGGTTACCTGGGGAGATCATTCGATAAAGGAGAGAGGCTAAAAAGCGGGTACAAATTAAAATGGCTGCAGCTAATGGCCAGGCAATCGTTAGTAACCCTAAATAAATGTCGTATATGGAAGATAGTGATTACTAAAAATGAATGGTGCTGTGGTTGGTCATTTTTCTGTGCAATCGTTCCCGACAACGTTTGCAATGCTTTATAACTTAGGATTCCTTTTATATTGAAAAAAATCTTTTGATATTGGTGTTTCTTTTATTTCGGTCCGTCTCAAAATTTCGGCTATTGGCAACTTTTTAAACACACTAACTACAATGTTTTTAAGTACCGTTTCTTTTTCTTCTCACCGCTCATTCCTGTTCTCTGACTCAGAAGAAAATAACCGCCTATCAAAAACCTTTTAATCGTATAGGAAAAAGCTTTCGGTCATAGTGATTACTTCCTTTCTGATACAATATAAAAGTTTCTATTATTGAATTTCTTTTAACCGTATCAACTAAAAAGTTTTAACCACCTGCTTATGTTCTTCTGACTTAAACAAAAAGTTTTTGCTATCGATAATCCCCTTGAATGCATCGAAAAAAAGGTTTTGTCACCCCGTATCCTTTTTTACAGCTTTATTTATTCGTTTACTCACCTTGCGTCTTGTTTTTTGTAGTATCGTCACGCCAATTAAGCATCCGCAAGAACCCATGTATTAACATCTTAAGCTCAAAATAGCTGACGGCGATCAGTTTTTGAGGCAAGTCAAAGTGACTATTTTGACTCATAATTGATCATTATCGCTCAAAATCGCTCATTTTCACTCATGCCTGTTTTTTGATTCAAAAATTCATTCTAGGTTTGTTCTCAGAAACAGCAACAGAAATGAATAACCGAATTGTTGCAAGGATCCTCAGCATAACGATTTAAACAATTCTGAAGTTGTTATCGATCAACTTTGATGGCCATCCAAGTTGTACTGATTAGTAGCAGTTTTTAAAATCAATTTAAAACCATCAAAAAACAAGTAAAATGAAAAAGATTAAAATCAATAGAATACTAATGAGGTTCAATTACTGTCGTGCAGGGGATTTAATAAAAATCACCCATCGCATTCTGGACAGTTTAAAAGAGAATACCTATTTTCCGAATCCAACACCTGTGCTGGCAGAAATAGAAAATGCGTTGGAAGAATTTGTAACCGCGTTATCTAATGCCGGCGGTTTTGATCGGGAAAAGGTTGCTATCAAGGACGGTAAACAAGCCAACCTGCGGCAAATGCTTACAGAACTGGCTTATTATGTAACTCAGATCTGTAAAGGCGACAAAGCCATGTTATTGTCGAGTGGCTTTGAAATCAACGGAGAAACGGCTAAAAGGCAAAAGGCGCCACCCAAACTGCAAGTTGATTTGGGAATGGCTGGACAGGTAACTACCAGCATAACCAGAGTAACTAAAGCAAGGGCGTATGTACATCAGTGTACAGCAGATCCGTTAACACCGCAAAGTGTGTGGGCAGGAGAAACAACGCTAAAACCTACGCATACTTTTACCGGCCTTGAATCAGCTTCCAGAATGTGGTTCCGTGTCATTGTCATTGACAAAGACGGAAATCCAATATACTGGGACCCGGTTCTTCGCATCATTCAGTAAACAATCATTATTAACCAATACCCCGTTCCGGCTTGCCGGGATGGGGTTCTTTATTTATCATCAGTTATAATATACTGGAGATTTTTAGATGCCGTTTGCCAAGAACCGTCTGATTCTTTATATTCTATTTTCACTGGTATATTATAAGTTCCGGGCTTTCCAGTGGCAATGAATTCGTATCTCGCAACAGGGCTTTCATATAATTTAATTCGGGTGCCGTTTATTGTAATTCGCGCGGATGCATCCTTGTCAAAAACGCCTACACCTGCAGTAACCATTATTGCCTCGCCTGGTTTTACTATATTGTTGTTTATTGATGCAATTGGAGAAGGTCTGTAATATCCACAAAAATTGAACACCACATTATAATTACAGTAATTAACGAGATTATTCTCTGAGCGCAACACATTGGCCTCAATTTCATTTAAGACCATAACTGCCAATAAAGGCGAACAATTATCAAAATTCTTATTAAGCCAATCTGTTTTTGAATACCCTGTTACATCTGTTTGCAATACTTTTTATAGAGTTTGCTTTTTCAAGCGCTTCATTGATCTCTTTCAACTGGCTTACAGGTTGCTGTTGGCGGCAGGCGGTCATGAAGATAGTAAGGCATGCAGGAAAAAGAATGGCTATTTTCATTGTCATAATGTTATTTCTCAGCTATTATATACTCAAGCTTTTTTATTACAGAACTTGTATAACCATTAATCTTTTTAAACGCAATTTTTACCGGCACAATATGCTTCCCCGGCTTTCCGGCAGCTTTAAACTTATACAAGGCAACCCCATCTTTATCCAATTGTATTTCCTTATCATCTATTGATACCCTGGGGTTTGCGGCCCTTCCAAATGCGGCTGCACCCGCGGTTACTTCTAGAGTTTGCCCACGCTTTACATAGCTGCTATTTAAAACTGCTATTGCATTATATTTTTCATAAAATCCCCGCCCATCTACATAGCCAACCTGATTACAGCAATATTCCATCAACATTGTTCCTGTATTAAGTATATCGTTTTCCAATTTATTTAATACCACCATTGCCATTAAAGCAGAGCTTCCCCTCATATTATCTTCGAGCCATTTGTTAAAGTACCCAGCACGTTGCTTTGCATTCATTTTATCTGTGTAATCTGGCAGCAGTGGGCTTGCATTTCGAAGTTTGTCAATAT
The DNA here is from genome assembly GCA_024809215.1 of Niastella sp. OAS944. Lineage (GTDB taxonomy): Bacteria > Bacteroidota > Bacteroidia > Chitinophagales > Chitinophagaceae > Niastella. The sequence goes on from JANUBW010000003.1 coordinate 459,289, forward strand.
TCTCTTTTGTAGTTTCGTATAAATATGGAGTGTTGCTGGAATCTACAATACTGAAAATAGCAGACAAACTATCTTTGATAGAAGCCAGATTATTGAGCAGTCTATACCCGCTGCCATTAGGTTCATACAAAGAATGAAGAATTGGCGCATTGTCCACCCCCAGGTTACCTGATTGCTTTAACAATTGCGTTTTTAAATTCTCAACTAAATTGGCAAGGGAGTCTGTTTCGGCTTTTGCCTTTCTCATTATCAACAACAACTTAACTATTCTATCGCTATTGGGTATGTCATGGTGGTTATTCTCCATTTGCTCTAAAGCTCGTTCACTTGCACGTTTAATAAGCTCATTCGACTTTTCAAGACTTGCATTAATAGCATTCAACTGCACCTTGTTCTCCTTTGGCTGGCAGGCAGCAAGCATGGCTAACAAGGCAACATAATAGGGTCTTATCATTATTAAATTATTTCTCATCAGCAATTATATAATTAAGGTCCTTGTATACATGTTCATTGGAACCATCGGGTTTCATAAACTCAAACTCAACCCTGATCTTGTTGTTGCCCGGTTTGCCAACAGCAGCAAAACGATGAACAGCCGCACCTTCATTATTCAATGCTATTTCTTTACCTGCTATAGATATCCGGGGCGCTTCCGCCGTATCGAAATCACCAATGCCTGCCGTTACCTCTATTGACTGGCCTTGTTTTACATAGTTACTGTTCATTAATGCAATCCCTCTAAAACCACAGGTATGTACCTCCGTTTTACTAAAACAGAAATCTAAAAATAGCTTTGCCGTTGCCAACACATCGTGTTCAATCTTATTTAATACAAGTATTGCCATTACAGAAGAGGCGCCTGAGAAATTCTTTTCCCGCCAATTTTTTATGAACTGTATGCGCTGGTCTTTATTCAGGCAATCTGAATAGCCGTATAGCAGCGGCGCTTTTGCGTGCATCGCAAGTATGTCATTTTGTATATAAGCAAACTCCAGCGAGGAGTCTCCCTTAAATATGAAAGGAATACTGTCTTTAAATGCCGCCAGCCTTTGCATCATTTTATCAAAGGAAGGATCTTCTTTCTGCTTTAACAGATCGCTCTTTAAATTCTCTATCATAGTAACAATACTATCGGCTTCTCTTCTTATACGGTTTCCCCTTGGCTCCCATATCTTTCCATAATAGAGGGTTCGTGGCGTGCGCGCCCTCACCGTCAAAGCTTTTCCAAGAACTTCGTTTTCATTCTGAATAACAGTATTCGCCTCCTCCAAACTTTGATTTATAATTTTCAACCGGTCCACATCCTCCCGCTGGCCACAACCGGCCAGCAACGTTACCACCATAACGAAGTGAAAAAAGGGCTGGCGCATTGCTGTAAGGGTTATCTTCCGCTAACGGAAATAACCCCGGTATATTTCTGAACCAAACACAGAAAAATGTTAAATGAGGCATAATAAAAATTATTAATCCCGAAGCGTAAAATATTCAACCCCACTATTGCATTTAACGCCAAAAGCGTATACTTTAGGTCGCAGTTTTAAATTCTCGTTCAATGGCAAAAATCGGTATTGTATTAAGTGGCGGTGGAGTACGTGGGTTCGCCCATTTAGGTTTGTTACAGGTGTTGGAAGAATTACAAATTGAACCCAATGCCATTTCAGGCGTTAGCGCCGGCGCCATTGTTGGCGCTTTATACGCCGCCGGCCATTCGCCCAAAACTATTCTTGAGATCATGAAAAAGAACTCCTACTTCGGCTGGTCGAGCTTTTTAATGAATAAAGATGGTTTCTTTTCCATGAAAGCGCTGCGAAAAGTGCTGGAAACCTGCATTCCTATAGATAGTTACGAAAGCCTGAACAAACAACTTTTTATAATCGCTACCGATTACGCCACCAACGAAGCCATCACCTTCTCCCAGGGCAAACTAATTGAAACCGTTATTGCCTCCGCTTCTGTTCCCGTGATCTTTGAACCGGTAAAGATCAACGATCACATTCTTGTAGACGGCGGCCTGCTTAACAACTTCCCGGTTGAACCACTCCAGAACAACTGCGATGTACTTATTGGCTGCTATGTAAACAACATTCCAAAGGGTGTTGGTAATGGCAAACGCATTGGTAAAATGAATATGATCGAAAAATGCTTTCACATGGCCATTGCTCCCACGGTTTACAGCAAAGTACCCAGCCTGCATGTATTTATCGAGCCCGATCTGCACGAATTTGGCATGTTCGACGTAAATAAAGCCGATCTTATTTATGAAGCGGGTTATAAAGCTGCCATGGTGAATAAAGACAAACTTCTAAGCCTTCTACAATAAAACCCTTATTTTCTATTCCCGTTTTCCTGCTCCCCTTAGCTCAAATCCGCCTCCATATTGACCTATGTCAATAAACTAACGGTTATACCACTTATGTTTTCCTGATAGCTTATTTCAGAATAACTTAGTAGTGTAACAAAGTTGCTGTTTTAAACATACAGGCTAAATTCAATAAGAGTTATCCAATACCCTTCCGATTTGTCTTTGAATATTTTATTCCCCCCTGCGTTCTGTTAGAAGGGTATTTTTTAATCCGCCTGCACTAATCAATTTATCCGTAATGATGGATTATTAACCTTAAACGCTTCCACATGCAAACAACATTGTTTTTATTCAACGACAACAAATTGCAAACCCAAAATGGCGGCGCATCCGCCGAAGTTTCCAAAATACAGCTGGTACTGGGTTTTGGCGGCAAAGAGGTTATTAATACCCAACCTGTTTTCGAAGAATTAAAATCAAAGTTCCCTAACGCCCATGTTGTATTATGTTCCACCGCCGGGGAAATTATTAATAACCGCGTTAACGATAACACCGTATCGGTAGCAGCCATTGAGTTTGAAAAAACTACTATTCAACCCGTTACTGTAAATATTCGCGATTTTGAGAACAGTTATGAAGCCGGTAAAGGCCTAATAAAACTGATTGATTTTAAGGACCTGGCTTATATTTTAGTTATTTCCGACGGTAGCAATGTAAATGGCAGCGAACTGGTTCGTGGCATAAACGAACTGGTAAATGACCGGGTACCGGTAACAGGCGGCCTGGCCGGCGATGGCACTAATTTTCAATCCACCCTGGTGGGGTTGAACGAACAGCCATCGGGCGGCAATATTGTAGCCATTCCTTTTTATGGCAACCACTTTGTTGTTTCACACGCCTCAATGGGCGGCTGGGAAATTTTTGGTCCCGAACGCACCGTTACTAAATCAGTTGCCAACCAACTGTTTGAAATAGAAGGACAAAAAGCCCTGGACCTATATAAAACCTACCTGGGCACCTATGCAGATGAACTACCGGGCTCGGCCCTGCTGTTTCCGCTGGGTATTAAAATACACGAAGACGATGCTCCTATTGTACGAACCATACTCTCTATTGACCAGGATTCAGGCAGCATGGTATTTGCAGGCGATATACCTAACGGTTCGAAGGTAAGGTTCATGAAAGCCAATTTCGATAAACTGGTTGATGCCGCCACCAACGCCGCCGGACAGGCTTTTCAAAAATTACCCGCGGCGCCTCAACTGGCATTATTGATCAGCTGTGTAGGCCGCAAGATCATTTTAGGAAAACGAACAGAAGAAGAAGTAGAAGCCGTTGCCGATACATTTGGCAATAATACACTGCTAACCGGCTTTTACTCATACGGCGAAATTTCTCCCTTTAATGATAATGCGAAATGCGAGTTGCATAACCAAACAATGACCATTACCACCTTCGATGAGTTATAATTGCGATATGGCCTTTAATAAACTTCTTGAACGCCAAATAAAAAAATACCTTCCTGAAGATTATAAAAATCAGGAACACCTCGCCCGTTTTATTCAGGCGGTGCACGATTCGTATGAAGAATATGAGCGGGACCGGAAGCTTTTCAACCATGCTTTTGCCTGCAGTGAGAACGAGTACATTCAAATAAACGAAACGCTGAAAAAAGAAGCCAGGCTCAAACACGCATCCATTCAACAACTAAAACAAACCATCAATAAATTCAAGGGGTCCAAAAACATTGCATATAACGATACCGACGATCTTTCAGACATTATAAATTATCTTGAACACGAATTACAGGAAAAAAAGAAGGCCGACGACCTGTTGCAACAATCTGAAAAACGCCTTCGACTGGCGCTTTCAACCATCGACGACAATGTATGGGAATATCATTTTCCCTCGCAAACAATCACCTTTGCCGCCAACGAAAAATCTATTCTCGACCTCGATAAAAATACATATCAAGGTTCCGATAATATGGATTGGTGGCAATCGATCCTTGAAGAAGATCGCCATATTGCCATAAACACCTTTCGCCAGTACATGAGCGGAGAGATCACAAAACATTGTGTTGAATACCGCGTGAAGCTGAAAGATGGAAGCATAAGATGGATCCTTAACCGCGGCGGTATCATCAGCAAATCGAAAAGCGGCAAACCCATTACCATTATTGGCACGCTAACCGATATTCAGAGTTTTAAAACCATTCAGGGTGAATTATCGGCAACAGCCAATAGATTGTCGCACCTGCTAAAAAACCTGCAAACAGGGGTACTGCTCGAAGATGAGAACGGAAAAGTGGTTCTTACCAATAAAAAATTCACTGAATTCTTCGGCTATCCCGGTTCACCCGATACCCTGGTAGGCATTGAATGCACCGAACTATATGAAAGCAGCGCCGTGCTTTTTAAACACCATAACGAGTTTTTAAGCCGCACAAGAAAACACTTAAACAACCGCATACATGTCGACTGCGAGCAAATGGAAATGGCCGACGGCCGGGTGCTTGAAAGAAATTATATTCCCCTGTTTATTGATGATATTTACCGCGGGCACCTATGGACGTACAACGACATTACCGAAAGAAAACGTTCCGAAATAAAACTTAAACGTCAGGAAGAAAAGTACCGCAGTATTATTGCCAATATGAACCTGGGCCTTATTGAGGTTGACCTCAAAGAAAACATCAGGTACGTAAACCAAAGCTTTTGTTCAATGAGCGGTTATGAAGAACATGAGCTTATTGGTAAAAATGCCGCCGATCTTTTTGTAAAGGATGAATACAGGAATATCATGGTTGAAAAGAACCAATCGCGGCAACGGGGCCTGTCAGATGCATACGAAATGAACGTACGCACCAAAGACAGCAATGCCAACTGGTGGCTGGTGTGCGGTGCCCCCTTATACAACGACAAACAACAGCTCATAGGATCTATTGGCATTCACCTCGATATTACCCAGCAAAAAATGCTGCAAAAACAGTTGGAGGAAGCAAAACAACTGGCCGAAAAATCGGTGCATGCCAAAGACCTCTTCCTGGCTAACATGAGCCATGAAATAAGAACGCCCATGAACGCTATTTTGGGCATGAGCAAACAACTACAAAAAACATCACTCAACCAGCAGCAAACATCCTTTTTGGAGATCATTGGCACTGCCGCCGAAAACCTGCTGGTGATCATTAACGATATTCTCGACTTTTCAAAACTGGAAGCAGGCAAAGTAACGCTTGAAGAAATTGGTTTCAATATGCACGACCTGGTAACCAATACCAGCCGCGTACTGAAATTAAAAGCCGAGGAAAAAGGTTTATTGTTTGAAGTGGTTGTTGATCCCAATGTAACCAGGGTTTTAAAAGGCGATCCCTTCCGCATAAACCAGATCCTGATGAACCTGCTTAGTAACTCCATCAAGTTCACTAAACGGGGCAGTGTTACGTTACAGTGTTTGCTTAATGAAGAGCAAGGCGATAATCAATCTCTTGAGATAGTTATCAACGATACGGGCAAGGGCATGGATGAAGGGTACTTAAAGAACCTTTTCAACAAATTCAGCCAGGAAGATGAAAGCATTGCCCGCAGCTATGGTGGCACCGGCCTGGGCATGAGCATCGTTAAACAGCTTGTTGAACTAATGAACGGTTCCATTGCCGTAAAAAGTAAAAAAGGCGAAGGCACCCAGGTGAACATCACCCTGTCTTTTGCAAAAGGCACAGAAAGCGATCTGCCCAAAAAAGACAACAGCCATGTTGAAGCCCATATTCTGGCCGATAAGAAAATACTGCTTGTAGAAGACAACGAAATGAACCGGGTAGTGGCAGAAACCATCCTGAATCAATATGGCGCCTCCATTTCTGAGGCGGTGAACGGGGTTGAAGCCATTGAGTCCCTCAGAAGCCATCCGTTTGATATTGTTCTAATGGATATTCAAATGCCGGTAATGGATGGTCTTGAAGCCACCCGCCTTATTCGTAACGACCTGCACTCAACCATACCCATTATAGCGCTTACCGCCAATGCGGTTAAGGGCGAAATGGAAAAATGCATACAGGCGGGCATGAACGATTACCTAAGCAAACCATTTGAAGAAGAAGACCTGGTACGGCTGATAGCCAAATGGCTGGGGCGCGAAACGCATTTTGGCGCAGGCAAAACAAATAAGGTTACCAACGCTCCTTTATACGATTTGGGTAAGCTGAAACAAATTACCCGCGGCGATGAAAAATTCATTGTTAAGATGTTGCAGGTATTCATAAGCGAAACCATTACCGGACTTACCAACCTGGAAGAAGCTTTTGAAAAAAAGGACCTGAAACAGGTAAAGTTCCTGGCCCATAGAATGAAATCTTCACTCAACAACCTGAACATATCTTCAGCCGCTGCCATTGCTGAAAAAATTGAAAATACACCGTGGACGGAAGAAGAGTTTCCGGCTTTGAAGGACCAGATCCACGATTTCAAAAAGATCATCGAAGAAGTGATACCTTTAATTACCGCCAATTATACAGAGCTGCTTCGTAAAGCAGGCTAATTCCACACAACTATAACTCATTGATAACATGCATTCAGCCATCCGCTGGCATGTTTTTTATGCTATTTCAGGAATAGTAACGAACTTTGCACCGTCTATCAATCTCCATCCTTGCTTTATTACCACTTGCCATAACCTGAAAAGTTAGTTAGGCGATAGGCGCCCTTTATGCAATAAAGGGTTGCAATAGTTCATTAATGTTAATAAGAAGAACGAGTTATGGAACAACCAGTAAAAAGAGTAGTTATCGTCGGTGGTGGATTCGCCGGCATAAACCTCATTAAAAAACTTTCGAAAGACAAACGTTTCCACATTACCCTGGTAGATAAGAACAATTACACCTTCTTTCCACCACTTTTATACCAGGTGGCCACGGCGTTCATTGAACCCTCAAACATCAGCTACCCGTTCCGCAGATTGTTTCAAAAGAAACATAACCTGCGCTTTCACATGGGGTCTTTAAAAAAAGTAAACCCCGAACAAAACACTATTGAAACAGATACCGGTATTGTTGAATACGATTACCTGGTTCTGGCTATGGGTACCGAAAGCAATTACTTTGGCATGGAGCAGGTTAAAGCAAACGCCCTGCCCATGAAAACCATCGACGATGCCCTTAACCTGCGCAACCATTTGCTGTTGAATATGGAAGAGGCAGTGCACACCAACGATATGAAGGAAAAAGAAAAACACCTGAATATCGTTATCGCCGGCGGCGGCCCCACAGGCGTTGAGCTGGCTGGTATGCTGGCCGAGTTAGGTCGCAACATTGCACTCAAAGAATACCCCGAAATAAAAGACCTGCGTTCACACCTTTACCTGGTTGATGCCGGCAAGGCATTGTTAGGCCCCATGAGCGTTAAATCGCAACAGGAAGCCACCAGGATCTTACTAAAACTGGGTGTAAAGATCATTACCAATACGGCCGTTAAGGATTATCGTGATGATATCGTTTACCTGGCCGATGGCAGAACAATTCCTACCAACGTATTAATATGGGCTTCGGGCGTAATTGCCCGTGAAGTGCCCGGTTTACCGGCAACCGCTATTGGCCGGGGTAAAAGAATTATAGTAAACGAGTTCAATAAAGTTCACGACACACAAAATATTTTTGCGCTGGGTGATCAAAGTTTACAAACCAGCGATACAAAATGGCCCAACGGGCACCCGCAACTGGCACAGGTAGCCATTCAGCATGGCGATAAACTGGCTGCCAACCTCATTAGAGAAGCAGATAACAAAACCATGGAAGGCTTTGTATATAATGATAAGGGCAGCATGGCCATCATTTCTAAATACAAGGCGGTGGTTGACCTTCCCAAGCTGTTTTTTAAAGGTTTTGGCGCCTGGTTTATTTGGCTGTTCATTCACATTATTCCATTGATCGGTTTCCGCAACAAAGTAAAACTGGCCTTTAGCTGGTTCTGGTCGTTTATAACCAACGACCCAACCCTGCGGTTGATCATTCGCCCACGTAAGGAAGATGTTATTGATGCAAAGCCGAGGGTGGAAGCGGCGAAAGAGTTGACGAGTTAACAGGTTAACAAGGAGTTCAACTTTAAAGCTCGCTACTATTCTCCAGGACTCAAATATTATCAGAAAAGGCTTCCTTCGGAAGCCTTTTCTGATTTATAAAGAATCACCAAGTTTTACGAACGACTGCCGTTTTCGAAATACTATCGTGCCAGGGCAAGTAGGAAATTAGCGCGCTAAGGGGTTCAAAAGGAATAAACCTGCACAAGGTGCGCGTAAGCGCATGGGCAAAGGTAAATGGCGTTCCGTCCTGGGTAATGGCAGCGGTATCTGTCATTATCTTACCCAACGTTCTGCCCCGGGTTACGCCTTCAAAAATGAGATAATATAAAAAAGTAACAACCATGGAAACATACAGGTTTTGTTGTATAACCTCAAGATCAAGGTGCTCCAGGTCTATTATCTTATAATAAATATGCTCGCGGTACTTTGCGCCCAATGTAAGATACGCCAAGCTAAATTTAACCGCCCTTAAAATTACCCCAATGGCCACCCAGTCAACAATGTAATTCACAAAACGGGCGAATTTCGGAGCGGGGTCGGAATAGTTCATTTCTTCCCGTTCTTCGCGTAATATTTCTTTATCATCCTGATCCATCATCATCGTTTGAAATTGAACCACAAAATAAACGAAAGAATCTCATATAAAGCAAGCGTGCCACGGTTTGGAACCGTGGCACGTTTAAAACAGGTAGGCCGATTATTGCTTTACAAGCTTCAACTCATTAATTAGGTTGGTAGCGCCGCCCAGTTTGTCAATGCACCACAACACATAGCGAACATCCACACAAATGGTACGATTGTAAACAGGATCGAATGAAATTTTATGGCTCAATGCTTCATAGTTGCCATCGAATGCCAAACCAATAAGATTTCCGCTGGCATCGATCACTGGTGAACCTGAGTTACCGCCGGTAATATCATTGGTAGTGATAAACCCTACAACCAGGTCGTTGCGTTGCTTATCGATGTACTGGCCGAAGTCTTTTTTCTTTGCCACCTCAATTAATTTTTCGGGCAGGTCGAACTCATAATCACCGGGTTTGTATTTTTCTAAAATACCCTTCATGGTGGTTACGTAGTCGTATTTAACAGCATCGCGCGGAGCATAGCTTTTTACATTACCAAAACTTACACGCATGGTAAAGGTAGCATCGGGATACATTTTCTTTGCCTTAACGGTATCCATTTGCATAATGCCTTTCAAATACAAACGGCCAAACTCTGTATTTTTTAAATTGAATTGTTGGTAGTATTGCAAATACTTACCCTGCCAGTTCTTTAAAAATGCACTGGCCACTGCATAGGCAGCATCTGCCTGCAATACGGTTGCATCGGGATTGCTGCTGAATGCATCCCATTTTGCATTATCAAGGATCATGGTATTGGCGAAGATGGAAGCTGCATATTTTTTATAGGTAGTTTCATCGTTCAAATCACCATAACCCGATTTTACGCCATCATAAAAACCAATAGGTTGTTGTGCCTTATCAACATCTTTATAATACATCTGCAAAACAGCAGCTACAATATTCTGGTCACTGGCTTTGTTTTCGCTCTTCATCAATTCAGTCCTTGCTTCTTTGGCGCTTTCCAGCGCTTTCTTTATCGCTTCTGAGCTTCCTTTTTGTACAATAGCGTTCTCGAGTTGTTGTAAAGAAGCCGCATATGCCAACAATGGCGAACCGAAAATACCTTCATTGATGTACATGCGGTGTTTTGAATACGGACGCCATGCATCATAGGCTGCACCCCAATCTTTGAAAATACTTTCAAACTCAGGTTTGCCATTTGCCCAGCTTTGGAACTTGGCTTCAGTGGCTTTCTTTTGATCGTACACATTGTACTTGATCAGCTGTTTGCTTTCACCATCAAAGAATTTCCAGTAGTTGGCAATAGAAGCATAATCAGCGGCCAGCTGCAATTTAATGGCGGCATCGTTCTTCATTTGATCGAACATATACTTCAACCGCATATCGCGCAGCTTTACCAGCGTTGGATTATCGATATCAATTTTTTGTTTAATGCCATATGAAGTTTCATAACGATTGGTGCTGCCGGGGTAACCATATATCATGGCATAATCACCATCTTTTATTCCTTTAATTGAAACAGGCAGAAAATGTTTAGGTTTTAAAGGAACGTTCTCGGGCGAGTAAGCAGCAGCTTTTCCATCTTTACCCATATATACGCGGAAGATAGAGAAGTCGCCGGTGTGGCGTGGCCATTCCCAGTTATCGGTATCGCCGCCATATTTACCAATGCTTTCGGGTGGAACGCCGGCAAGCCTGATATCGTTATAACGTTTGTAAACAAACACCAGGTATTGATTGCCTTTGAACAATGCATTCACGCGGGCAATGGTGCTGGTAGCTTCATCACTGTAACGCTTGTTGATCTCTGTTGTGATCTCAGTTACTTTCTTTACACGGTCCAGTCCGCTCAAGCCTTCTGCAGCCTTCAGTACTTCGGCTGTAACATCTTCTATTTTAGTAAGGAACTCTGCATATAAGCCGGGAGAAGGAATTTCTTCCTGTTTGCTTTTTGCCCAGAAACCGTTTTTGAGGTAGTTGTTGGTAACTGAGCTGGCGGTTGCCACGGCATCGTAACCGCAGTGGTGGTTGGTAAAAATAAGCCCTTCGTTACTTACAATTTCGCCAGTGCAAAATCCACCGAAGATAATGATAGCGTCTTTGATAGAGGCTTTGTTCACACTGTACAACTGTTCTTTGGTAAGCTTTAAACCACGCTTCACCATATCGTTATACACTTGTTGCCCAAGCAATAGCGGCAGCCACATGCCTTCATCGGCAAAGCTGCGCACCATAGTAACGGCCAATACAACCGTTAATAATAGTTTCTTCATATTATGATAGCTTTTGTGGCGGCAAACCTATTGAATTTTGCGTTTGGATAACGGAAAACACCAACTTTTTTCAGCCGGTGCACCTCCATACACATCATTCGGAACACTTATCTGCAGAATAACGCAAACACATATAAATCAATTAATAAGGTGGATAACCAAACCATGATAATTATAAATATTCGCTTATTTTCACCCCCTCAAAATCTCTACTTTATGTTAAACCGGCAATCCTATGTTACTGTACTTGCAGTATTGAGCTTATTAGTGGCCTGTAGTAAAAAGAATCCGATAACCGAAGAACCTGTTACCATTGCGCCGCCACCCGATTTTGGATTTAAAGTAATTGGTTATATGCCCAACTACCGCGATCCCGCAACCATTCCCGATTCAAAGTTTCGAATGACCAATGTAGTGAATTATGCATTTGCCACTGTTAACAGCAGCGGTGTGCCGGTTGTTAACAACCCTTCGCGCTTTCAATTGGTAGTGAATAAGGCAAAGGCAAACAACGCCAAAATATTCATTAGTGTAAATGGAACAACAGCCAACTGGAAAGCGATGGCGGTTACAGCCACGGGTAGAAATTCATTTATAAAAAACCTGATGAACATCCTTCGACAATATCAGTTAGATGGCGCCGATATTGACTGGGAATTTCCCAGCACTGCCGATAGTACCGATGTGGCATTTACATCTATGATGAAAGAGCTCAGCGATTCATGCCACCTGGGCAGTAAGTATTATTTAACTGCCGCCATTACTGCTGGTAAGTATGCGGGCAGTTATAGAGATGCCATAAAAACTGAAGTGTTTGGCTATGTTGACTGGATGAATATTATGGCCTATGACGATTTCAATACTACGGTGCCGTATCGCCAACATTCGCCCTACGAACTGGCGGTAACCTGTTTAAATTACTGGTTAAATACGCGTGGTTTGCCCAAGGCAAAATGTGTATTGGGTTTACCGGCATATGGCCGCCCAAGTGGTATAACCCAAACCAATACCACGTTAGCGTATTCATCAATTCTTGCGCAAGGCGGCAGCCCCAACAGCGATTCGGCAATGGTTACTACCAGCGGCTGGCCCAGCCCATATATGATCTACTATAACGGGCAGCCAACCATAAAGCGTAAAACCATGCTCGCCCAACAACGCGGCAATGGTGTTATGATGTGGGAAAAGGGCCAGGATGCCAATGATGAATATTCATTGCTGAAAGCAGTGTGTGATACTATTGGAAGAGCTTACTAGAAGTAGGAGGTAAGAAGTAAGAAGTACGAAGAACCCCAATACAGGTGCCTCAAAACTGTATTTCTTACTTCATACTTCATACATCTTACTTCTTTATTTCATGCAATATTTTCACCATATACGCACGAACATCCGATGAGTACAGTCGTTTGTCCATACTATCAAGCGTACGTTTTGAAATGACCCAGTTCATGGAGTATTTCAAGGGCTCTTTTGGCCGGTACAGGTTAATGGGTTTGTAATGCAGCCCATTGCCATACATGTTTTGCAGATAGTTTTTGAGACGGCTATCGTTGATACTTGTTTGTACACCATAAGCGCCCATGAGCGTTTTTATGGGCGCTGCCAGGTCGTTTACAAATGGGTTTACTTTTTTCAGTAACACATCGCCCTCCGGGCCGTTACTTATGTGCATTACGTAGAAAGAGATCTTTTTACAGTTGGAGCGTAAAATGGTATCGGTTTGTGATTTGCAAATTGAGTCGCGCAATGAGTTCAGCTTAATGATCATTTCATGTACAACACCGGCGCCGGAGTTATCAACATAACCGCCATCAACAAAGTAAAAAGGAAATTCAGTAGGCCCTTTGCTTAGGAATTTCACACCATCTATACGGCCGGCCGGACTAACATACGGAAAGCTGGCCCCCAGTACACAGGCGGTGCTCAGCTTCATATCGCGGCCATTATTAATACGCGCCAGCACATCTACACGGTTATTAAATGTAAGCGGATCAATTTGTATAGTACTGATAACCGACGGCGCGCCATCCTGCATACGAGTGGTATTCACACAAAGAATGGGCAGTTTGGTGGTCACTTTGTCTTTATAAATAGCCAGTTCCGACATTGGCACCTGCAGCTGGTTCTTCAACAGTACGCTGTCATTGGGCGCCTGCTCCAGTGCATCGGTAAGAGCTTTTGCCCTATCGCCCTTTGTATCGAACGGGAACATGGCCACAAAAAAGTCGTGGCCCAACATGCGACTGAGTGTGTATGTAAGAAAGTCGCTGCGCAGGTATTCTTTTCCCGCCTCATAAAACGGTTGATTTTTGGGCAGGCTTTTATCGGGCCTGTCGGCTGCATTTTTTAATAAAGTATAAAACGCTGCATTGCCTACACTACCACCCGAAGCGCCCGATAAACAGAACAGGTGTTTCGAGAAATCGTGGTTCGACGTGTCTTCCAGTTTTCCCAATACCGAAGCCACCCAGTAACCCGAGCGGGAAGCGCCGCCATCGCTCAATACAAAATACACCGGAAATCCCTGCGACTTCCTGATCAATGTATCCCTGTCTTTCACCCATTGAATAAAGTAATCTCTTACACTGGCCTTATTGGCGAAACTTACCTTTTTTGGCGGGTTCTCAATCAAACCCGTATAATGACGTTCCGTCCACTGACCAAAAATGAAAACGATGATAAGCACGATGAGGTGAATGTTTATGCCTTTGCGTACCGACAAAAACGTGATGATAAAACCAAAACCCATAAATACCGAAAATGCCAGTAATACAAATGGGAATGAACCAAGAAATACGGCAAATGCCACGTTCACCGTACAGGCCAGGTACACGGCCAGCATCACCACGCTTATAAAAAGGAATATTACATGAAAGCGGATTTCTTCGCGTGGAATACCCAGCCTCTTAGCCAGGCGTTGTACTTTACTGCTTGGTATAGCCTCCACACTTTTAGCCTTTTTCTTTTTTTGTAACAGCTCGCGCCTTGTAACCACCAGCACCATAAAACATAACTGCAATACCATCATCATTACAATTATAAGCCAGGAGTAGCGGTCTAATTTACGTGTAAGCAAAACGGACCCTGTTACTACCACCAACATAGTGATCACAAATAACCAGTTAACCCGTATCACTTTAAAATTGCGCTCGATGAAGTTGTTGACCCCGAAATAATAGGGGATGGAAAGAGCCAGTAAAACATAAAACATTTTACTATCATCATCAATCTTCCTGTCAAACAAGGGCGTTTGCGCAAAGGCCAGCATTATAATGGTGAATAAAGAAAAGCCTATAAAGCGGGGCATGTGTTTATAATAGCCTTCCTGCAAATAATCCGGCGCCGTATAAGCGCTTTGCTGTTTGGCATAGGCAACTGTACGGGCAGCATACCAGCTTACCAGTACTAAAAAACCAAGCAACGATTGAAATAACAGAAAGAAACCCCGGTGTTCGGTGGCTAGTACCATCAGGTCTTTTCCCTGGGCAAGGTTCCAAAAACAAACCTGGGTAAGTACGAGGAATAAGATACCGGGAAAGAATACCCATAATGCACGAAAGAGGTTACGCAGGAGGGTACCAAAACGGTTAAGTAAACCATATATGGCCAACATAAGCAAACAGTTTTAGGGTATCCCTAAGGTAGTTACTATCTACCGCAATTTCAATACCCTAAAAATTGTATTGCCTATGTTGTTTGTCACATTAAATACCTGTGTATTATGTACAGTTACCATAACGGTATAACGCTGCGCTAACTGTTAGCAACCTCCAACCCTTCATTCAACGATTTCCAAAGCAGGTCTTTTAATTCACCAAGTCCCTGTTGAGTAATAGAAGAAATAAAAATATGAGGAACGTTTTGCGGCAGTTCTTTTTTAACGGCAGCTTTCAATTCATCATCGAGCATTTCGCTTTTACTAATGGCAATGAGGAATTGTTTGTGCAACAGCTCGGGGTTGTATTCTTCCAGCTCATTCACCAGAATGTTAAACTCTTTTCTGTGATCATTACTATCGGCCGGAATAACAAACAGCAAAACCGAGTTGCGTTCAATATGTCGCAAGAAGCGATGCCCCAGTCCGCGCCCTTCGGCAGCGCCTTCAATGATCCCTGGCAGATCGGCCACGCAAAAGCTTTTACCATCGCGATAAGCCACAATACCTAAATTAGGATTGATGGTGGTAAATGCATAATCTGCGATCTTGGGTTTGGCGGCGGTAATAACCGAAAGCAGGGTTGATTTACCTGCATTTGGAAAGCCTACCAATCCTACATCGGCCAGCACTTTTAACTCCAGCACTTTCCAGGCTTCTTCGCCGGGTTCGCCCGGTTGGGCATATTCGGGCGCCTGGTTGGTAGGTGTGGCAAAATGAGCATTGCCCAATCCGCCGCGGCCACCTTTTATCCAAACTATTTCCTGGCCGTGCTCTAAGATCTCAGCTTCCTGTACTTCGGTTTCTTCGTCACGAGCTACAGTACCAAGCGGCACTTCAATGATAATATCTTTACCATCACGACCGGTCATGTTGTTTTTATTACCACCCTGGCCATCTTCGGCCAGCACGTTTTTATAATAGCGAAGGTGTAATAGCGTCCACATGTTTTTGTTACCACGCAGTATGATATGGCCACCACGACCGCCATCACCACCATCGGGCCCCGCCTGGGGATTGAATTTGGTGCGCATGAAGTGTTTGCTTCCTGCACCGCCATGGCCGCTGCGGCAAAATATTCTTATCTGATCTACAAAGTTTGATTTTTCCACTATGTTACTTACTTATAAAATTGGGTGCAAAGGTAAGTTGAAAAGTTGATAGAGTTGATATAGTTGATAGAGGTAATACAGCGCTTCGGTGAATAGCTAAGTTATTGACCTGTACAGAGTTATTTTGGGGGCAGCTTACTTTCGAGATAAGCGATGTAGCCATTTAGTATCCTTTCCACTTCTTTGATCTTCTCCCTGAAGTATTGAAGTTGTTTAGAATTGATATACGAACAGTCAAATGCATCGATGAGGTGATTGAGGGTTTCGTGTAGAGAGCCGCGGGCCTGAATACAGAATTTTATTTTATCCGGCGTTGTTCGCCGGCCATGACCTTCGGCAATTTGGGCGTTTATAGATCGTGAACTTCTGACTAATTGGTCAATAAGCCGATACTTTTCTTCAGCAGGAAATGTTTTGGCCAAAGCAAATAGCTCATTTTTTAACACGCGCGAGTGTTTCCAACACTGCAGCTCCTCATAGTTCTGATATCCTGTTTCTGACATAGCTATCGTTGAACCATTAAGGTAATTCAATATCTTTCTAAAAGAACACCCTGCTTAATTTTTTATCATATGTCAAATTAGGAACTGTATTTCCTTTATCACCTCTATCAACTCTATCAACATTTTAACTCAACATTCTTACAATCACTCACTCCCCTTAACCGAATTCCAGGTTTTATATAAACTACTCTGCTCCGGCCTATCAACAGGAACCTCCGTCAATGCCTCACAAGCAACCCACTCACTCTTCATTTCACCAGGCAACATTTGATACAAACGAGTACCCTCCGTCTTCCAGCCAATCATTTCATCCGATACCTGCTTTATGATCTTCGCGGGATTGCCTACGAGTAAACTGCGCGCAGGTATCTTTTCATCGGCTTTTATAAAACTGAGTGCGCCAACGATACATTCATCACCCAATTCTACATTATCCATGATCACACTGTTCATTCCTACCAGGCAATTGCGGCCAATGGTAGCGCCATGTATCACTGCACCGTGACCAATATGCGCACCCTCTTTCAACAATACCGTTACGCCGGGAAACATATGAATGGTACAATTTTCCTGCACATTACACCCGTCCTCAATTACAATTCCACCCCAATCGCCACGGATGGCGGCGCCAGGGCCCACATATACATTTTTACCAATGATAACATTACCGGTTACAGCAGCTTGCGGATGTACAAATGATGAAGGATGTACAACAGGTATAAACCCTTTAAACGAATAGATCATATGCAGGAATGTTTGATCAAAGATAACACGCCAGCGCCCAACCATTTTGGCTTTTAATTGTTCCAATTTCGTTGTTTGAATTTCGCAATTAATGGTTTGAAATAAACAAAACCCAAGGGATTTTCCTTTTTTAAATTTGTTTCCAAAACACAATTTTATGAAATACAGAAGTCTGGGTAATACCGGCGTTCAGCTTTCGGCCATCGGGCTCGGCTGCATGGGCATGAGCTTTGCCTATGGCCCTCGCAATGATGAAGAATCAATTGCTACACTTAACAGGGCATTGGAGCTGGGTATTAATTTTTGGGATACGGCCGATATGTACGGCTTTGGCCATAATGAAGAACTGATCTCAAAAGTGCTGGTACCAAACAGAGATAAAATTTTCATTGCTACCAAATTTGGCTTCCGTCAAAGAGAAGGCCAAACCGGAAATTTCGCTGGTACAGGCGCAACCTATTTTGATGGCTCACCCGCTTACTTAAAAACCGCCGTTGAAAAAAGCTTACAACGATTGAAGATCGATACCATCGACTTGTATTACGCGCACCGTATTGATCCCAATGTTCCGGTGGAGGATATGGTTGGCGCCATGGCAGAACTGGTGAAAGAGGGGAAGGTCCGCTATCTTGGATTGTCTGAAGCCTCTGCCAAAACAATACGTAAAGCACATGCCGTGCACCCGATAACCGCATTGCAAAGTGAATATTCGTTATTAACACGCGATGTTGAAGATAATATCCTTGGCACGCTGCGCGAACTGGGAATTACGTTTGTTCCTTACAGTCCGCTTGCACGAGGGTTGGTTACCGCCACCTTACCGCCTGATAAAGACAGTTTGCCAGATGATGATTATCGCAAAACATTACCTCGCTTTGACAATGAACACTGGCAAAACAACCAGTTGTTGGTAAGTGATTTTGCCGTGCTGGCCGAACAAAAAGGTTGCACACCGGCCCAACTGGCATTAGCCTGGGTGTTGGCGCAGGGTGAAGATATAATACCTATTCCCGGTACCAAAAGAAGAAAATACCTGGAAGAAAATGCCGGTGCCGTTGATATTACCTTAAGCGAGGGTGAGTTGAAAAATATAGAGGCAGTTGTTAACAAATATCCCAATGTAGGACAACGCTATAGCGAGGGTGCTTTAAAACTGGTTAATCATTAATTGCCAAACCGAATGGGACCTTACACGTTCCATTCGGTTTCCTTTCTAAAAACAGTGCCTTTAAAAAGTGCCACCAGCTCGCCATTCTCTTTTTCAACCCGCACTTCGTAAATGGCTATTTTATTACTGCGGCTTTTTTCTTCGGCAACAGCTACTATTACATCATCTGTTTTAAGCGGCTTTATATGTGAAATAGAAGTTTCTATTGAAACGGCATGCCGCCCATGGCTGTTAGAGGCAAATGCCAATGCACTATCGGCAAAGGAATAACTGATTCCGCCATGAGCAATTTCAAAGCCATTACACATTTCCTTGCGGATGGTCATTTTTAACTTGCAGAAACCATCGCGCTCTTCCAACCGAACAATACCCAGCCACTGACTGAAATAGTCTTTATTCATCATGGCGTCGACAATGGCGGTGGCTTTTGTTTTGCTTGCTGACATAGTGATGGTTTATTCGCCTTTAAACTCAGGGTTCCGCTTTTCGAGGAACGACTGCACCCCTTCTTTGAAGTCTTTCGTATTTGCCGACCTTTGCTGATACTCATCTTCCAATTGCAGCTGTTGCTCCAGGTTATTGGTCATTGATCTGCTGAGCACCTGTTTTGTATAAGCCAGCCCCCTTGTGGGCATTTGTGATAAAGTGAGCGCTATCTTTTTGCTTTCGGCCGAAAAGCTTTCATCGGGAAATACTTTATAGATCATGCCCATTTGCTCTGCCTGCGGAGCTGTGATCTTATCGCCCAGCATCATAATGGCGCTTGCTTTTTGCCATCCAATTAACCGGGGTAACATAAACGTACCACCGCTATCGGGTATCAACCCAATTTTTGAAAAGGCTTGTATAAACGAGGCCGATTGGGTTGCTACCACTATATCGCAAGCCAGTGCAATGTTAGCGCCGGCGCCGGCAGCCACCCCATTCACGGCTGCCACTACGGGCTTTTCAAGATTGCGAATACGTGTAATGATAGGATTGTAATGTTCACTTAAGATCCTTTGCATACCCGGGCCTTCGGGGTCTACCACTTCGGCAAGATCCTGCCCGGCGCAAAAACCTTTGCCTGCACCGGTTATATACACACAGCGTATGCCTTGCAGGGAAGCGCATTCATCGAGCTGCTGTTGCAGCAACAAAGCCATTTCGCGGTTAAATGAATTTAATTTATCGGGCCGGTTCAATGTAATGGTGGCAATTCCTCCTTCAATCGTAAAAAGAATAGATGACATATAAGTGGGAAGCTTTTAATAGCATTTAAAATAATCGAACGGTTCGTGGCAATCGTTACATTGAAACAACGATTTGCAGGCGGTTGAACCAAACTCACTAATGCGGCGGGTATTGTACGAGTTACAATGCGGGCATTGTACCGCTTCATCTTCTGCAAACAACTGCGTATTGCAAACCTGTTGTTTGGGGTTCGGTGGCGCAATGCCATAGGCTTTTAATTTTTCTTTGCCGGCATCGCTCATCCAGTCGGTTGTCCAGGCGGGTGAAAGAATGGTAGTGATCTGCACATTTTTGAAACCATGCTCCAGCAGCACCATCCTTATGTTCATTCGAATTACATCCATGGCGGGGCAACCCGAATAGGTAGGCGTTATCACTACTTCAATTTCATTCTCAGCACCTGCTTTGTTTATTTTAACATCGCGTACTATTCCCAGGTCAATAATTGTGAGCACAGGCACTTCGGGGTCGGTTACTTCCTGAAGGAGTGACCATATATTCTTAGTTAATATGTTTTCATTTGTTTGCATTGTGCTGCTAAGTTAACATCACCTTCTGTATTCATTATCACATTATCACATTAACCTTACCATTCGCACCCCGGATACGCTCTCTGCATCGATTGCATTTCGGCAAGAATAAAACCCATATGTTCGGTATGCACGCCGGTTTTTCCACCAGCTTGCATCCACACGCCTTCGGTTGTGGGTGAAGGCAGGGTTGCTTCTGCAAAGATCTCATTAACGCGTTGCTCCCATTCCCCTTTTATTTCATTTACATCAACTCCAATGCCCAGTTTAACTGCTTCCATTTCATAGCCGGCCGGTGTAAACAATTCGCCGGTGAATGCCCACAATTCATCAAGGGCATTCAACATGCGGTTATGGCTTTCCCCGGTACCATCGCCTAAACGTATTACCCACTCACTGCTCCAGCGTACATGATAGGTAACTTCTTTCAACGATTTTTCGGCAATGGCCGCCAGGGTGGCATCGGCCGATTGTTGCAAACGCTGATATAAAAAATATTGATAAGTACTAAAGAAGAACTGGCGAAGTATTGTTTGCGCCCAGTCGCCATTGGGTTGTTCAACCAGCAAACAGTTCTTATAAGCGCGAACGTCGCGCAGGTATGCGAGGGTGTCTTCAGTGGCGCCTTCGCAGCCTTCGGCGGCGTACTGATACAAGCTCCTTGCCTGCCCAATAAGGTCTAATGAAATATTGGTGATGGCAATATCCTGCTCAAGTATGGGCCCGTGCCCGCACCACTCACTGTTGCGTTGAGCCAGAATAAGCGCATTATCGGCCAGGTGAAGCGTATAGTTATATATAATTTCCTTTGTCATTTTTTACATATGGGTTAACTCATCGGGCAGATCGTAAAACGTAGGGTGACGGTACACTTTATCATTGGCCGGTTCATACAGCGATGCCGCTTCATCGGGATTGGATGCATGTATGTATTTGCTTTCCACCACCCAAATGCTTATCCCTTCCATACGGCGGGTGTACACATCGCGTGCATTTTCAATGGCCATTTTTGCATCGGCTGCATGCAGGCTACCAACATGTTTATGATCTATACCCTGTTTGCTGCGGATGAATACTTCCCATAAAGGCCAGTCGGCGCCGTTGGCTTTAGCCTCCCCCTGGCTGGCCCCCTCCTTACCTCCCCCGGTGGGGGAGGAATTAGAAAAAAGTTTATTTCCTCCACTGCCCTTATCCTCAGGAATATCGCCGTAATAATATTTTGTGATGCTTATATTCATTACAATCGTTTTTAGTTACTTAAGCAATTTGCTTTTCTTCTTTCGTTTCTTCCCGCATTTTGCGTTTGGCGGCATGTGCGCTGGCAGCTTCGCGAACCCAGGCGCCTTCATCCCAGGCCTTGCGCCGCGCATCGAGGCGTTGTTTGTTACAGGGGCCGTTGCCTTTTACTACATTCCAAAATTCCGTCCAGTTAATTTCGCCAAAGTCGTAATGTTTGGTTTCTTCATTCCATTTCAATTTGTCGTCGGGCAGGGTCATGTTCAGCACCTTTACCTGTTCGGCTATCATATCAACAAACTTCTGGCGCAATTCGTCATTGCTCATGCGCTTGATCTTCCATTTGGTGCTTTGTTCACTATTTGTTGACTCGCTATCATGTGGACCAAACATCATCAATGATGGCCACCACCAGCGGTTAATAGCATCCTGGCACATGTCGCGTTGCTCGGGAGTTCCCTGCGAAAGCGCCATCAGTATATCGAACCCCTGGCGTTGATGAAAGCTTTCTTCTTTGCATATACGCACCATGGCGCGGGCATAAGGCCCATACGATGTGCGGCACAGCATTACCTGGTTTAAAATGGCGGCGCCGTCAACCAGCCAGCCAATAGCGCCAATATCGCCCCAGGTAAGTGTAGGGTAGTTGAAAATGGAAGAATACTTGGCTTTTCCGCTATGCAGGTCGGTAATGGTTTGTTCGCGGGTAGTGCCTAATGTTTCAGTTGCGGAATACAGGTACAGGCCGTGCCCTGCTTCATCCTGCACCTTGGCCAGCAAAATAGCCTTGCGCTTAAGGCTGGGGGCGCGACTGATCCAGTTGCCCTCGGGCAGCATACCTACAATTTCACTATGCGCATGCTGCGATATTTGCCTTACCAGCGTTTTGCGGTAAGCATCGGGCATCCAATCCTTTGGTTCGATCTTGATTTCCTGGTCAATTTTCGACAAAAAGATCTTTTCTAATTCCTGAACCGACATGTGAAACATTTTTAGTGGTTTCAAAGATAACCATATTTGTCAAAAATACTAACAAACGTTAGCGCTCATTTTCTGTCTCAGTTAGCCCAAAGGCAGGAAAAAGGGGTTTCAAATGCAAAAACAGGTTAAGCAATTATTAACTGTGCCCGTTTTAAGCAGCTGTAAAACGTGTTGGGCATCATGACCAGTTTTACGCAAAACCCGTGTTGGCAGCGGGTTTTAACATTTCATAGGGGGCTTAACCATCCTATAAATGCAGTAGAGTTGATTTTTGGGGGCGTAAATGTAGTGGTATGTTTGTATCACGAAAAGCAACAGACACAAACACCAACCGGGTGAACCTCAAAGCAAAGTTGCTCTCTCTTTCGAAAAGACGTACGAATTGCCTGCCTGAATCGATTGTTACTCCATAGTTAAACAATCAACAGAATTTAAAAGATAATATATAAAATACGCATTTATGAAAAAGGCAATGAAGAATTACGGAATTATCGCTATCGTTTTAATCGCTTTTACCTTCGCTTTCTCTAACAGCGCAGTTGCAAATGAAGAAGGTCCAAACAAACATACTACTGAACTGAAGTTCATCGGTAATAAAGAAAATCAACCTGTTTTCGAACTGAGCCTGAAGTCAACTGTAGAAGATGAGTATACAGTTACTTTCCGCGATGAGTATGGCAACGTGTTGTACACTGAGAAATTCAAAGGTGCAGCCATCTCTAAAAAGTTCCTGTTGAAATCTGAAGAGTTTGGTGATGCAGCCCTGAACGTGGTTGTAAAATCTAAAAACAACGGTTCTACAGAAGTTTATTCAATCAACAGAAGCCACACTTACGTTGAAGAAACTGTAGTAAACAAAGTAAAGTAAGAAGATACACCGTCCCGATAGTTCACAATTCATTTAAGTTTACCAAAAGGGTCCCGATAACAATCGGGACCTTTTTATTTTAGGTGTATTATAGTTTCAACTATGTCAAAGAACCTTTCGTACGAATCACAAAGGTAAATTAACTATCAACTGAGTTTTGAAAAATGGGACGGGCATGTGTCAAACCAGGGACGAGCATGTGTTAAACCAGGGACGAAATGCAATATACAGGCATAGCTATATGGTAAATGTGGGACGAGCACACATGAAACCTGGGACGAATGGTATAATCCATGTGTCAGCCATGTGTCAAAGTTGTGTGTTCCCTTAGTAAAGTATATCCTTTGACACATGGATCACACAGGGTTCACACAACCTTTAGACAAGGTTTACAGGTGTATTGCGGGCTTGATTACCCTCCCTTTAGTGCTTATGCCCCTCCATGGGTTCGGCGCCTTTTTTAAAAATATACTCACTGTTGAGCAAATAAGCACCGCTTATTACCACTACATCGCCATTTTGGAGGCCTTCCTTTATTTCAATTCGATCGCCACTTTCTAAACCGGTTTCCACAGACTTTCTTTTGTAGGTGTTTTTATCTGTCTGCACCCACACCATGGCCATTTTACCATCGCGCAGCACAGCATCTATGGGAAGCGTGGTGGCATTGCCGGCGCTGCCTTTTAAAACCACATAAGCGGGCATACCGGGTTTTAATTGATTTGTGGTATTAGGTATTGAAACCCGTAATAAATTGATGCGGGTATCGGTACTGATCTCAGGGTTGGCAAAAGTTACTTTACCGGTTATTTCTTTGCCGGGCACATCGGGCAACTGCACATGGGCTAACCCCTTATAATCAACTGAGGATAGCTGTGAGGCATACACCTGCGCTTCGGCCCACAGCGTTGAGAGGTCGGCTAATTTTACAATAACCCCACCTTCCGTTACGTATTGACCTTCTTTAACTGGTATTTCGGTAGCATACCCCGTTGCGGTGCTGTAAAATGCGGTAAGGGGTGAGAATTGTTTTGTTTTTGCCAGGGCATCTATCTGCGATTCGCTTACGCCCCATAACATCAGTTTGTTCTTTGCGCTTTGCAGCAATTGCTTAAAATCTACAATAGAATTACCAAGTGTTTGTTGCCGCTCAAGGGCAGCCAGGTACTCCTGTTTGGCCGTGTTCAGTTCTTCGCTATACAGATCGAACAGATGATCGCCTTTTTTTATATAGTCGCCGGTATTTTTAAAATACAATCTGTCTATACGGCCGGTGATGCGGGCGCTTACTGTATTCACCTTCATTTCATCGAAATTGAGGGTTGCGGTAAGCACCACTTTATCGCCTGCCAATGCATGGCCCAGGGTATCGGTTTGAATATTGCCCAGCTGTATTTGTTCATCGCTGAGCATAAGCTCGTCTTTTGTTTCGTTTGACTTTGCCACGGGTATCAGGTCCATATGGCAAATAGGACAGGTACCTGGTTTATCCTGCATTATTTGCGGGTGCATGGAACAGGTATAATAAGTATCGCTTTTTGTTGCTTCGGTTGTTTTTTTGTTCTTACAGGCGGTTATAAACAGCATGGCAAAAAAAGCTGCGCAAAGGACCAGGCGCACAAGGGAGCGTCGCAAGAAAAGCTGAGAAGAATTCCTGCTGCTGGTTCCATTATATAAAATATGTTGAAGCATAATTTTCTATTGTTTCACTTTTATAAAACTCTCGCTATCTACCAGGTATTGGGCATTGGCCGCCACTTCGTCTTCCTCCGTTAATCCACTCAACACCTGGATCAAATGATTATTGACCAGACCTGTCTGTATTTTATGGGCGACAAAAGCGTCGTCTTTTTTTACGAACACCACTTTATCGAGGCCCAGCGTAAGAACCGACTCTTCGGGTAGCCATCGGGCCGAGCGGGCGCCGGCGAAGATCACTGCCTTTACCTGGCTGCCGATGGGAATGCCCATGTTGGGATTATTAAAGTATACCCTGGCTGTAGCGGTTTTACTATCGGGCCGGTAAAACGGTTCAATAAAACTAATAGCAGCCCTGAAATCCTTATCGGGCGCCGTTTCGGGCGAGATGCGCACTTTATCGCCCACCTTTACCATTGCTGCCTGACCTGAGAAAATATTCAACACCGCCCAGGCCTTTGAAGGGTTATAAATAACAAACAGGTTCTGGGCCTTTGACACATACATGCCTTCTTTTAAGGTAAGCTCTTCGGTGATGAGCGAAATATCTTTCATGCCGGTTTGCGCCTGGGGCTGCATGGTCTCCGATTCGTGTATGTGTCCTGTATAGCCGCTATAAATAGAAACGGTGAAAACAGGCTTACCGCTTTTTTCTACCTGGTTAAGTTGTGTATTGCTCATGCCCAGTAATAATAACTTTTGACGCGCTGCAGCAATAAGCGGTTGGTTATCGGCATCGCGCTGTAACAGGAACAACAGGTTTTGCTGCGCCGTTAACAATTCCGGACTGTATACATCCATTATCTTTTGGCCTTTATTCACCTTTTGATACCGGTATTTCACATACAATTTTTCAATGCGGCCATTTATGTTTGAAGAAACCGTACCGGCCTGCCGGGTATCGTAGGTAATAAAACCGTAGGAAGTTATTTCAACCGGTTCGTCGCGCTCCTGTATATGTACCGTAGGTATAGACGAAAGTACATACTGGTTCGAAGGGCGCAACAGATCGTTGAGGGTAACATCACCTACCTTTTCACCGCCTGCAGACTTTTTAACCAGGTCCATACCACAAACAGGACAACTACCAGGTTTGTCTTTTATGATCTGCGGGTGCATGGGGCAGGTGTATGTTTCCTTCACTGAAGCCTTTTCTTCGGGTTGGTGCTTTTTTGTTTCTTTACAAGCTGTGAAGGCAATAGGCAAAAGGCAAAAGGCTAAAGGCAAAAGGCTAAAACTTTTCATAAACTATTTTATTTTATCTCCAGGATCTTCTCTAATTCTGCTTGCATTAATAAAGCAGTTTTCAACTGTTCCAGGTATTCTAACTGTGTCATATTTAAAGCCTCCCAGGCATCGAACAACTCAAAAAGCTCTTCGGTATTTTGTTCGTAGCCCAGTTGCATGGTTTGAAAATTCTTTTGCAGCGCCGGAACAATTTGCGTTTCGTACAAACGCATTTGTTTCTTTTTGGTTTCCAGTTCCGCCCGGGCAGAACCGGCCATACCGGTAGCTTCATTCAGGATCATTTGCTGCTGGCTTTTCAACGATTCGTTTTGCCAAACCAGGCTTTCTGCTTTTGCCTTATTCATTTTCGACGACCATTTGGCCAGCGGCAGTTTCACCATAGCCATAATAGTAAACTGCGATGGCTGGGTGCTAAGCCCTATCATATGATCGTACCTGACACCAAATTCTGGTTTTAGTTTTGCCAGCTCAGCATTGCGTTGCAGGTTATTCACTTCCATATTGCGTTGCAGGGCCATGATATCGCTGCGGCGGCTTTTGAGGTACGCAGAGTCGAGGATCGACACCGGAAAATCTTTCCAGGTAAACAAGGTATCGATGGAAAATTCCTGCTGTACGTTACGATACATAAGGCTGTTGAGCATAATGCGCTTTTGTCGCAATTCATTTTCCAGCATCAGCTTCATGTTATCGATATTGGCCAGTGCCGCCTTTGCTTTATAATAAGCGCTTATTTTGCCCAACCCATTCTTATAGCGTATTTCAGCGCTTTTGATCATGAAATCCAAAATGCGGGTGCCTTCATCGAGCACGGTTTGCCGTTTCAACAATACCAGCCATTCGTAGTAGCTTTTTTTTGCTACATACAGCAAATCATTCAGCGCCACTTTTCTTTTCTCTGTTTCTACGGTACTCATGCTGCGCATCCAGGCGGCTTCGGCATCCTGCTTTTTTCTACTGGGAAACATTTGCTGCGCCGATACCATAAAATAGCCCATACCTTCCTTCATCATCATTTTATCGGCCTTTATTTCTTTGGTATTATACGGCGTCATAAACAAACCGGCGCCGCCCTCGGGTGGCATCCAACTATAAGCGCCTTTGGCGGCTTCATTGAAAGCGCGCGCTTCCGACTCGTACATCTTTAACCCGGGGTTGTTTTTTTCTATGGTTGTTAAGATGTTTTCCAACGTCATAGATTCCTGCGCCTGTATAGTTAGTGCTATACTTGCAAACAGTCCGGTTATTAATACCTTTTTGAACATATTTTCTGATTTGTTGTGAATTACCAGACCTGTCAGGTCCAATTCAACATAAAAATTTTGCACGCTCATGTGATGGACCTTACAGGTCTTACGTATTTAATGCTTCGCTTCCAACACATCAATTTTGCCATGCTTGCGCAATTCGTATTCCTTTGCCATTAAAAATATAAGTGGAGTTACCAACAAAATATGCGTGGCAGAAGTAAGCACACCGCCTACCATTGGCAACACGATGGGCTTCATAACATCGCTACCCACACCATGGCTCCATAAAATGGGCACCAGCGCAAAAAGCGACACACACACGGTCATTATCTTTGGCCGTAACCTTTTGGCAGCCCCGGCAATTACATGCTCGCGCAACTCTTCTTTGGTAATGGTTTCTCTTGAATTGCCCTTTTTGTCAACCAGCTGTTGCATGGCATCGTTTAAATAGATCACCATTACTATTCCGGTTTCAACTGCCAGCCCGAACAAGGCAATAAAGCCAACCGCCACTGCAACGGAGAGGTTTACATCCCAGATGAAGATCATATACGCGCCACCAATAAGGGCAAATGGTATTGTAATAAGGCTAAGAAATGCTTCGCGGGCCGAATGAAAAGCGAAATACATGGAGATGAAAATGATCAGCAATACAACCGGCAAGATCAACTTCAACGTACGTTCACTGCGAATGAGGTTTTCGTACTGACCGCTCCACTCCAGGTAATACCCTTTGGGCAATTTGTTGATCATGGCATTCAGCTTTTCACGCGCTTCGTTTACCGTACTACCCAGGTCGCGTTCACGCACATTGAACAACACCGTACCGCGCAACATGGCATTTTCTGAATTGATCATGGGCGGGCCTTCTGCAATACCTACATCGGCTACTGCTTCCAGGGGCACAGGACCGTAATTCATGGTTTGCACCTGTAACCTTTTCAATGCGGTGAGGTTATTCCGAAAATCCTGGCCAAAGCGCGCATTCACCGAAAAGCGCTGACGGCCTTCAACAGTGGTGGTCAGCTTCATACCACCCAGGGCAATTTCAATTACGCGGTTCACATCGTCGATGCTTAAACCATAGCGGCCAATTTCATCGCGTTTAATATGAATGTCGATATACTTGCCGCCGGTAATTGGTTCAACATACAGGTCTTTTACCCCATCTATGCCTTCCAGTTGCTTTTTGATGGTTTGTGCAAAAGCATAAATGGTATCGAGGTTTTGTCCGTACACCTTTACGCCCACATCGGTACGAATACCTGTTGAAAGCATATTGATGCGGTTAATGATGGGTTGCGTCCACCCATTGGTAACACCCGGTATTTGCAGCTTATTGTTCAGTTCGTTGATGATGTCGTTCTTGGTTAAACCAGGTCGCCATTCGGCTTGTGGTTTAAGCAGAATAATAGTTTCGATCATACTGATGGGTGAGTTATCGGTAGCGGTGTTGGCACGCCCGGCCTTACCCAATACGTTCTTTACTTCGGGAACGGTTTTTATGATCTTGTCCTGCACCTGCAAAATGCGCTTTACTTCACTGTTCGAAACATCGGGTAAAGTAACCGGCATAAATAACAGCGACCCTTCATCGAGCGGCGGCATAAATTCGCGGCCCAAACTCATCAACAAAGGAATACTGATGGCCAGCGCAATGATATTTATTGCGATGGTTGTTTTACGCCATTTAATACAGGCCCGTATCACTGGTTCATATACCCGCTCCAGCAACCGGTTTACCGGGTTGGCATTTTCGGGTCTGAACTTTCCTTTCATAAAGAACGAGATCAATACCGGCGCCAGTGTTACCACCAGCAGGGCATCAACCACCATTATAAAGGTTTTGGTATAGGCCAGCGGGTGAAACAATTTTCCTTCCTGCCCCGTTAACAGAAATACCGGCAGGAACGAGGTAATGATAATAATGGTGGAAAAGAACACCCCGCGCGATACCTGTTTACATGCCTTTTCAATGATTTGCATGCGTACCAGTTCGGGGATACGGTTATTCTTATTTCCGCGTATTTTGTTAAATAGTTTCGTCATTGCATCAAGATTTTGCGCTTTGCTGTTGCTGGTATTCGGCCAGGTGGCGATACGCGTTTTCGCTCATAATAATTCCATTGTCGACAATAACTCCTATTGCCAGCGCAATACCGGTTAACGACATAATATTCGACGACAGCCCAATGGCGTTCAATAAAATAAAGCTTACGGCAATGGTGATAGGAATTTGTATAATGATGCTTAGGGCGCTGCGCCAGTGAAACAGGAAAATGATCACAATTAAACATACCACCGCCATTTCTTCAATGAGCTTGTTCTTTACATTGCCCACAGCGGCTTGTATGAGTTCACTGCGATCGTAACCGGTCTTAAAAGTTACGCCACCTGGCAGGCCTTTCTCCACTTCTTTCATTTTCTCTTTGATTGCGGTGATCACTTTATCGGCATTTTCGCCATAGCGCATTACGACAATACCGCCTACTACTTCGCCCTGTCCATTTTCATCGAAGATGCCCAAGCGCAGATCGCCGCCCATTTGCACGGTGCCTATGTCTTTTACCCTAACCGGAATGCCATTGTAATTACTTACTGCAATGCTTTCGAGGTCTTCTTTGCTTTTTACATAACCCAGTCCGCGAATGATGTACGCCATATCGCTCATTTCGAACTTGCGGCCGCCTACATCATTGTTCGCTTCTTTTACTTTGTTCATTACATCCATCAGCGATACGTTGTAAAACTGCAGCTTAACGGGGTCGAGCACCAGCTGGTATTGTTTTTCAAAACCACCAAAGGACGAAACTTCGGCCACACCGGGCACGGTTTGTAAAGCGAGTTTTATGTACCAGTCCTGCAATGCGCGTTGTTCGCCGAGGTCCATTTGTTTGGCATCGAGCGAGTACCAGAATACGTGACCCACGCCGGTACCATCGGGACCCAGGGTTGGCGTAATGCCTTCGGGCAATAAACGTTGCGCATAGTTCAGGCGCTCGAGCACGCGGGTGCGCGCCCAATAGATATCGGTATTATCGTCGAAGATCACGTACACAAAACTCATCCCGAACATAGAGGTGGCGCGTACGTTCTTTACATTGGGTATACCTTGCAGGTTGCTTACCAGTGGGTAGGTCACCTGGTCTTCGATGATCTGCGGGCTGCGCCCCATCCATTCGGTAAAAACGATCACCTGGTTTTCAGACAGGTCGGGGATGGCATCGATGGGGTTTTTCTTTACATTGATAAAGCCCCATACAAGCAGTGCGGCTGCCAAAGCCAGCACCACGTACCGGTTTTTGAGTGACCAGGATATTAATGAAGAGATCATTGCTTATTTATTGTGCTGTATTGAATAGGGAATGTGAATAGCTCACAAGAGGCTGGTCGTGAAACGGCAAACGCGAAACGTGAAATAAATACAAGATGCCTCTTCTAAAACAGAGGCCTTTCACTTTTAGGCCGTGAATCGGTCCGCCAGCTGGCGGATGAATCGTGAATGGCCTCGCGAAGCGAATGTGATAATTCGATAATTAGATAATTCGATAATGGAATACAGCCTCGCGAATTTCACGACTAATATGCGATCTTGCGCCGCCCGAAATTATTGCCGATTGCCGATTGCCGATTGCCGATTGCCGATTGCCGATTGCCGATTGCCGATTGCCGATTGCCGATTGCCTTTCATTATCACATTATCGAATTATCACATTAGCACATTAACTACTGGATCTCCTCCTCAACACTTCCGCACTCCATCATTTTATCGCCGAAATAGGGATTCTTTATTTCTTTGGTTTCGCTTAACCACATAGCGCCTTTGCCATCTTTAGCCATTGGGCAATGATCGTGGTACAGGGTTTTGCCGCCACCAAAGGCTTTTACCACGGTGTACAGGCTTTCGCTCAAAGAGCTAAACATCTCGCGCTGGTGTTCAATATCTCCGGTGCTTTTTGCAATATGTTCGCCACTTGTTTTTAAATTCCCTTCCTGTTGATCGTATACTTTTTTCTGGTCGGCCGAAAGCAGTGATTTGTCTAAGCCTTTCAAAGCTGCCAGCATTTTATTGGCGGCCTCGCCGGCATCGGCAGCCTTGCCATTAGTGAGGGCATTCTTTATTTGCAGGTAATCATCTGTAATGTTTTTAATTTGATTGGCCACGGCTGCATCAACATTTGTAAAAGATGCTTTTACTACTTTAACCTCGGCGTTCTCTTCTGCTGTAGCATGCGCCGCTTCGGGTGCTTTTTCTTCTTTTGGGGTTGTGTTTGAAGCGCTTTCGCCGCAGGAATATGCAATAATTGAAATAGTAGCTAATACACCAATGAATAACTTTTTCATTTGAATGAGTTTTGTAGTTATGAATAATTTAAATACAGGCGCACAGGAAAATGCAAACCATTGAGCGGTGCTTTTCTTATGCTATAATTTTATGTTGAATACTAAATGGAAACGTAAGCAGGCATTGCAGACAATAATGCCAACTGCCCAACAGAATGCCGGGGTATAGAAAGGGAAATTGATCAGATACGGAAAATACAATAGCGAATACGCACGGGCACTGTACTTCGGGGAGGTGCGTTTGATACGGGGTATTCTTCAGTTATAGAAGAAATAACCGGTAATACGAAAGGAGAATAGGTAGTGATCACTGCTACACCAACCGGAGCATCGGTCTGAAACCGGCTTTCACCTTTTTGGTCTTTTTCAACCTGAAGTGTATGGTGCTTATCCTCGCAGCAACCATTCTTTTTACTCTTCACCTTTTCCATGCCGCAATTGCCACAGGTGTGGGTGTCTTGCACGGAAAGGTCCCAGTTCACCAGTTCGCCCATGCAATAATGCAGGTTTACCGTAGCGCCTACCGAGGTGCCGAGGTAAAAAATGGCTAATATGGATACCAGGAGCTTTTTCATTCGGTGTAAAAGTATATTGTTTTTTCGGAACGGGGTTTATAAAATTTGGGGGAAGTGTTATAGAATAGTGAGGTAAGAGTTAGGAGGTAAGAAGTAAGAAATACAGAGGGCCAGAACTGTAAATAAAAGACAGTCACTGATTTACGACAAGCCCAAGGACTCCGAACAGGCAAGTTAACGAGTTGACGTGTTAACGAGTTAACTCGTTACCGCCACCTCGTGGCCTACCCTCCCGATCTCCCCCGGTGGGGGGAGGGGCTTTTCTTATAACCTAAATTTCGTTGGCGTTTATCGCCTTTTAAATTTCAACCTGTCAACTATTAATCAACCTGCTGCACTTAAACCCTTGTTAACTCGTCAACTACCCCTAACCTCCATCTATACAAACCCTTGTATTACCGATACAATCATTAATATGTAATTTCCCTTTTATTTCTTTGCAACATGCCTTATTCAAGGATACCCGATGTTTTTATACATGTATTTGCAGGACTGGCTTTTATGCTACTGCCCCTGCTTTTCATGAGCGGCCAGGCCGGTGAAGATGGCGTGGGCGTTATTGTATTGTCAATTGGGTACTGGATCTTTTGTCTTACTTATATTTTTATCTTCTACCTTAATACTTACTGGCTTATTCCGCAGCTATATCTTAAAAGGAAGTATCTGTTTTACGCAGCCATAATATTGGTGTTGTTTATTTTGATAGCTTATGCCCGGCCTTTTGAATTGCTTTTACAGCACCATCATCCACCGCGACCAAACGATATGGTAATGCCTAATCGTGGAGCATATAATGGACCAGGTGGTGGCCCCCCAAGAGGGCCCAGGCATGGCGGACCAAGGAATATGCGCATTGATATTGTAAGTATCTTTCTTTACATAATGACCATTGCGTTGGGAATGGCCATACAAATAACCCGCCAGTGGCGCACATCGCTTCAACAGGTTGCCCGCGCCGAGGCCGACAAAGCACAAGCAGAACTATCCTTTTTAAAAGCACAGATCAATCCGCATTTCTTATTTAATACCCTGAACAATATTTACACGCTGGCCATTACTAAAAATGATAAAACGGCCGATAGCATTATGAAGCTGTCGAACATTATGCGATATGTAACTGATGATGTTTCACAGCATTTTGTTCCACTACAATTGGAAGTTGATTGTATCAATGATTTTATAGAACTGCAGCGGCTGCGGCTAAGTAAAAAAACAACGGTTGATTTTGCCGTAAGGGGCAGGCTCAACGATAAAACCATAGTACCTTTATTGCTGATCACTTTTGTGGAGAACGTATTCAAGTATGGCATCAGCAATCATGAAAATACTACTATAACCATTCAATTAACAGCCGACGAGCGAAGCATTACATTCTATTGCCACAATAAGATCTTTACGCCAGCAGGCACCCCTCAACGTACGGGTATTGGTATTGCCAATGCTCAAAAACGGCTCAATCATTTGTACCCTAACAAACATTTATTGAACATAACCAACGAAAACGGTTTCTTTTCCGTAGAGTTGATCTTACTAGCTTAAACTGTTTCGTTATGCAATTGAAATGTGTTGCCATAGATGATGAGCCCCTGGCGCTGGAGCTCTTACAAACCTATATTACCCGCTTTCCTCAATTAAAACTGGTACATACATTCGACGATGCTATTTCAGCGGTTGAATTATTACGTAATACTAAGATCGACCTGCTGTTTATCGATATCAATATGCCCGATATTTCGGGTATTGACCTGGTACGCTCTTTGCAACAAAAGCCACTGATCATTTTTACTACAGCACATAAGCAATTTGCCATTGAAGGGTTTGAACTGGATGCCGTGGATTACCTGCTAAAACCTATCAATATCGACCGGTTTACCAGGGCAGTACATAAAGCAATTGATTATTATAAGTACAAGAGTACGCCGGCACAAGATGATAACGACTGCTTATTTGTACATTCAGAATACAAGCTGGTTAAAATTCAATTAAATGAAATTGAATACATAGAAAGCCTCGAAGATTATATTAAGATACACATTACCGGGGCCAGGCCAGTGTTAACACTTATGTCAATGAAAAAAGTGCTGGAAAAACTGCCTGCAGATAAATTCCAGCGAATACATCGCAGCTATATTGTGTCTGTGGCAAAAGTGAGATCCATTCAAAACCGGAAGGTACAATTAGCAGCCGGCGTAGAACTACCCATCAGCGATAGTTACGTAAATTTCATCATTAACTGGAAGAAAAATTGATAATAAAACGGGCCTTTCCCCGATACATTTGCCGGTTTCGTCTATAACATTATTGCAATACTTAATATTGGAACTATTTTTATGTTGTTCAAAGCAATTTTGTTTTATACAGTGCAGTTATTATTGGCGGTTAGGGGCGCGGCAACCTATTTACCCGTTGTAACGTAAAAGAAGAAGACAGAAACCGATCAATTTCCAATAAAACAACCTGTATGAAGAAATTACTTAGTCTGGCGGGCTTTATCGTATTAATGACAGTTCTTGTTATAGCTTGTAAAAAAGACAGTGAAAATGATAACACGCCTGCCACTGTTGATTGCAGCACCATCACCACCACGTTTTCAGGTACAGTACAGCCATTAATGAATACAAGTTGTGCAAAAAGCAATTGCCATGCTACGGGAAGCGTAAACGGTCCCGGCCCACTTGTAACTTACACGCAGATTTTTAATGCAAGGGTAAAAATAAAAGATGTGGTAGCAAGCGGCACCATGCCACAAGACGCAGCTTTCAGCGCCAGTCAAAAAGCCCTTATTACCTGTTGGATAGACGCAGGAGCCCCAAATAATTAAAAATAATTTCAGATGTAAGCGCAATGATAAGTGCCTAACATCGTCAAAATAAGTACAAAGAAATTTTTAGAACTCGTTTTTCATGGGTGTTACTTTTAAAGTGCAAAGCCCTGTTTCCACAGGGCTTTTCTTATGCCCGTTACCGAAGAAATTTTAAGAATAATTTTCCAGCTGCGATTAAACTTTTACACTTACCAGCCTTCTTAATACAATAGATCAATAACCAAACTCTTTTTCATGGCCGCTTTCTACCCGACCAAACATTCGTTTCATGAAAGTGATTTCCAGGAAGGCCATTGTATTTACGCTTATTGCTTGCAGCTTCTTTAATTCATTACATGCACAATTCCTTGTTCCTAAACACGAAATAGGTTTAGGTGTGGGCATGTTCATTTACCAGGGCGACCTTACTCCTGAAGATGCCGGCGCATTTAAAACGCCAGGGTTTGCATTCAACATCTTTTATAACCGCCTGCTTTCGCGTTCTTTTTCATTACGCACTAACCTAGCCCATGGAAAACTAACGGCCGATGACGCCAATTACAAAACACCCGAATGGCGTAAAGAACGTGCATTCAGATTTGGTACCCGGGTGACCGAAATTTCAGAACTGTTGGTTTGGAATATTCTAGGAAACAATTATGGCGAAAGGAAAATAATATCTCCGTACATCTTTGGTGGCATTGGCATTAGCGCCTTACGTATTACCCGCGACTGGAGCAACATTAATTATGATTATTTTGCCAGTGAAACAACTTTGCTCGAAGGTCTGGCTGAAGATTCTACGCATACACTACCCAGCACTATTGGAGTTATTCCCGTAGGCATCGGATTCAGATACCCTATTACAGACAAATTATCATTAATGGCCGAAGGGTCGTATCGCTTCACCTTTAGCGATTATATTGATGGGTTCAGTAAGGCATCGAACCCCAATAAAAATGACTTTTACTCAAACATTTCGTTAGGCATCATATACACGTTTGGAAAAAGAAGCACTCTCGACTGTCCTATAATACGCAACTAATAATAAAGAGCTTTTCCGATTGAGAACTGGTGATCATTTACGTATGAAAAACTAAAAGTCCTCCCGGCGAACCGGAAGGACTTTTCTTTTTTATGCGCGGTAAAACTATTATTATGGTGTGCCACATTTGTTGTTCTACGCAATGGTAAATGTGGCTCACCTATATTTTTAACCCGTAACCGGCTGTTGCATGGCCATTGGTTTGGCTATCATTTTAGAATGAGAAAGATAAGCCGTATCGGGACTGTACAAAAACAAACAGCTGCCATCTTTAATGGTATTGATAATGGCTTTATGTAAAGTTGGCGGTACAGCAGGGCAACCCAGGCTGCGGCCTAAAAACCCCGTCATTTGTATAACCTTTTCATTTACATAATTAGCTGCATGCATAACAATACTTCTGTTAAATGCATTGTCATTTATTCCTGCCTCCATACCTTCAAGGCGTAAAGAATAACCATGTTCGCCTTTATAGGTATTTCCTGTTACGTAAAAGCCCAAACTACTCTTAAAGCTGTTAAGATCGTTTGAAAACTCTGTAGCCATTTCTTTACCTGAATTACGGCCATGCGAAACAAATGTATTGAACAACAATTTGCCTGTAGTTACATCAATTACAAACAACCTCTTTTTTGAAGAAGGCAAACTGAAATCAACGATGGAAAGTACATTGTTCTTTTTAACAGTGCCGCTTTCAAGCAGTCCCATATAGCCTTGTAATCCATAGTTAAAGGCTTCCTGTGAAAGCCCCAGGCTGTCTAACTTCATTTGACCATACAACATACTGTACTGGTTAACAGCACTAACTGTGTTGTCAATAGCTGAATCCTTCACGGGGATAGCTGTATGAGTCTTTTTATTGTTCAGAAAACTCGCTGCAGGTGCAGCGAAAATGAAACACACTACGGCCACTAGTAACAGTGGAAGGATGTACTTTACTTTGGGATGATTGGATGTGGGCATTAATTTTTCGTTGGTATTGATTAATGAATGAGTTACCCGTATATAACGTTACAAGGCGCAAGAAGTTTGCCCAATAAGGCCCTTAAGTTAATTTTAACAGTAATAAATATTGATGTTGTATGGGGGTATTTATTTAATTTTTCTCTGCAGCTTCCTGTGCTTTTTCAGCGGCTTCACGCTCCTTCGCTTCGCGCTTTGCTTTCTTTCTAAAAAAACCACGGAATAAAAAATTGTGTTGTAAGGCCTCCAGATCTTCATCGAGTTTGCGGCTACCCGAATTGAGGTTTTCCAGTATGTTCCTAAGATCATCGGCAGCCTGCGGATCGTTTAGTAATACGCCTGCGGCATTATTGTTTGTATGCAGCTGATCACTTACTGATCTTAAATTGGCTGTAAACGAACGGGTAGCATTGGCGGCATCGTTTATTTGCCGTACAGCAGATTGTAAGTTGGTCATGATAACGGTATCATGCACCAGACCATTTGCCAGGCTGCCGGGCTTTTCTAACTGCGCTGTATACTCTGCAATGCGGCTGCTAAGCAACTGGCTGTTGCGCGCTGCCAATTGTAAATTACTGGCAGTGCTTGCCAGGCTTTTGTATAAAGTAGCATCGGTAAGTAAAGCGCCTGCAGTGCCTTCACCATTCACCAGGCGGTTGCTCACTGTTTTAAAATCGGTAGTAATAGCCACCAGGTTTTCGTTGTTCTTTTGCAATGTGGCCATCATATCATCGGTGCTTAGTGTTTTTTCAACCATCAAATGTTCGCCACCCTCAATAGCGCCAGCCGGTTCGGTACCGCCATAAATAACTACCAGTTTATTACCAATAAAACCTTCGGCGCCCACTTTAGCTTTGGCATCTTTACGAATAAACTCCTGAGCTTTTCTTTCAATATGCATTGTTACCCGTATCTGCGAATTGCCATTAAATTCAACCGACTTTACAATGCCCACTTTTACTCCGGAAAACCAAACATTATCGCCCTTCTGTAATCCGTTCACATTATCAAAAACCGCCTGCACTTTAATAGAAGGGGCAAATGTTTTTTTCTGTCCGCCAAGAGTAAAAACGCCAACCAACAAGATCAGCAGGCCTATTGTTACAAACAGGCCGACTATTACAGTTCGTTTATTTTTTTCTGTGCTCATTAGTAACCATTTTTAGTGCATTTTCAATCAGGTTATAAAGTTGTAATCATAAAAACTTTTTAGTCGCTCATCGCCGCTTGAAAACACCTGCTCAAACGAACCTTCCTGTACAAAACGGCCATCGAGCAAAACAGCTAAACGATCGCCGGTTATTTTGGCACAGGTAAGGTCATGCGTAATAATTATAGAGCTGGTATTGAACTTTAACTGTACTTCTTTAATAAGCTCGTTTATTTCCATACTGGTAATGGGATCGAGCCCGGCGGTTGGTTCATCGTACAACATAATAGCAGGTTGCATAATAAGGGTACGCGCAATGCCTATACGTTTTCGTTGCCCACCCGACAGTTCGGCCGGCCACTGGTTAATGGTTTGCGACAGGCCAACAGCGTCAAGTGCTTTTTCCACCGCCTCAGTTACCTGCCCCCTGCTTAAGTGTTTTGAATTGCGCAACAAAGGAAACTCCAGGTTCTCGCGCACCGTCATACTATCGTACAGGGCACTGTTTTGAAATGAAAATCCAATGCGTAAACGCAGTTGCTCCAGTTCGCGATAGCTAATGGCAGTAACATCATTACCTAATACATTTACGGTTCCTTTATCGGGTTTTAATAAACCGGCAATTATTTTTATCAGCACCGATTTACCAGTACCCGATCTTCCCAGCACTACTACGTTCTCACCCTGGTAAACATCAAGGTCAATGCCACGCAGCACATGGTTTGGCCCAAAAGATTTGTGCAGATCCCGAATACAGATCACGCATTTTGTTCTGTCGATATGTAATCCTTCTTTTATCATTATGGTCTGAACCAGTTAGTGATCTGTACAATAACTATTTCTTCTATAAATATCAGGAACATGGCCATCACCACGGAGGTGTTGGCCGCACGGCCTACGCCCTGCGTTCCCTGGGTTGTATTATAACCCTGATAACAACTTATAATGCCAATGGTAAAACCAAAGACGATTGACTTTAAGACCGATGAAAAAATATCAATAAAGTTGATGCTGTGAAAACCGTTCTCAATAAAAGAAACAAAGCTGGTTTGTTCATTGGCGTGCACATTTACAAAGGCGCCCGCTAAAGCAAGCAAGGCCATGTATAACATTAATAAAGGCACCATAAAAGTGGTGGCCAGCACGCGGGTAACAACAAGAAATTTAAATGGGTTGGTAGCCGATACTTCCATGGCATCTATTTGCTCGGTAACTTTCATGGAGCCCAGCTCGGCGCCAATATTTGAGCCTACTTTACCTGCTGTAATAAGGCCCGTTACCAGCGGGGCCAATGCCCGAATAATAGCAATGGCTACCAGTGACGGTAGCCAGGAAGTTGCGCCGAACTCAGATAACGATGGGCGACTTTGTTTTGTAAATACGATGCCTGTTATAAAACCGGTAAGCGTTATTAGTGGTAATGATTTTACCCCTACCGCATAACTCTGCTTAATGATCTCTTTAAACTCATAAGGAGGTAAAAACACTGCACGGAAAAAGCGTCCCATAAACTGACCTAATGAATACATATCAATAAAGAATGCATCCAGTTTTTGGGAAATTACATATCTGCGCGGTTGTTTTTGTTTTACTTTCATCGATGCATCATGCATCGAAATTTAGAACCAGCTTTTGTTGGGCAACGAATTCCCCAATATGCTAACTAAAACGTATAGGGCAGCTATTTATGGGCAATAGGATCGGGCGTGCCGTCTGGGTCATTTTTAGCTGTACCAGAAGTGGTTATAGCATTTCCTTTAAGTAATAACAAACCGGCCACATGTGGGGTTGCCATTGAGGTTCCGCTAAAAATGGCATATTTACCATTGAGGTATGTGGAAGGTATACGTACACCGGGTGCTGCATAATCAACCACATCATTGCCATAGTTTGAAAAAGAAGCAAAATTATCGAGGCTGTCAACTGCAGACACGGTATAGATGTTAGTGGCGTTCACGCGGCCAGGTGAAAATCCGTTAGCCGATTTGCCGTCGTTACCAGCTGCAATGGCAAAGAAAATACCTTTGGCTGCTATGTTCTTAACCTGCTCATCGAGGATGTTTGAAGGCTCATCTTCGCCCAGGCTCATATTTACCACATCGCCTGCTTTTGCATTGCTGCTAATGTATGATAATGCCTGTATGATAGAACCGAGGGTGCCTTCGCCGTTCTTATCAAATACCCGGCAGGCTACCAGGCTTGCGCCAGAGGCAACACCTAATACACCTTCGGAGTTATTTTTTGCACCTATGATGCCGGCCACATGGGTACCATGTCCGTTTTCATCGGCGGCCGAGGTTACACCATTAATAAATGATTTACTGCGTGTTGCATCTGCGTTCAGGTCGGGGTGGGTAAAATCAATTCCCGAATCAATGATCCAGGCCGTTTTGCCAGTGCCATCGCCATACCCTACGCGAGCCACGTTCCAGGTAATGGTTTTTGGTTCAACCACCTGAAAACAAGTACCATAGGCCACTACGCGGTCCTGCTCAATCATTTTGATAGAACTATCTGCTTTTAAGCGAAGCAGTTCGGCCCCAGACAGCTTTGCAATAAAACCACCTAAACTGCGGCCGGGCGTACCTGCGAAGGTATTACGCAAGGCACCCAGGTTTATTTTATTTCGTTGCAACAGGTCATTACTAAAAGAAGCAACCCGGGCAGTGGATGATAAACTGCTGCTGGTTGAAGGGTTATAAGCAATTATGTACTGGTCGGTAATTAATCTTCCATTTTCGGCGCT
Source organism: Niastella sp. OAS944 (assembly GCA_024809215.1). Taxonomy (GTDB): domain Bacteria; phylum Bacteroidota; class Bacteroidia; order Chitinophagales; family Chitinophagaceae; genus Niastella. The sequence continues at coordinate 500,381 of JANUBW010000003.1, forward strand.
TTGCTGCACCACACAGTTACTGGTTGAAGTATTGTTGTTGTCAGAAGATATGGAATCACTTTTTTTACAGGCGGCGAAGATCAACACACCTACGATCGTTGCACGGGTTATAGTTTTTACATTCATTGGTAATGGGCCTCCAGGTTTCTATTAACGAGTTTTTATAATATTTGGCTGGGTGTAAGCAATTGCTTTAACAACCTTTTACCATTTCAATCAATCACATTCCTGAAGGGCAAATGTCGAACCAATTGGGCAATAAATGCCCGATGCAGTGAGGGTATCGGCAAAAACAGCGGGTTAACACTTATGTAAAATGAACATATTTCTTAGCCTACCGAAGTGTTTGACTGTTCAATGACATTTATGAGGGCATTTTGTACCGACTGAATGGCACTGCGGGTGGCAGTGCCTGCAATTTCGCCGCTTCTGCCAGCTGGCGACGCCATGATGTTACCGCATCTGTTTCATCATAGCTATCGTCAAATGCAGGCAATGAGGCCAGGTGTTTGTTTAATTCTCAATGGCATGATCAATGGGAATGGGTTCACCCTTCCAGGCTTTTTTTGCGGTCCAGTCGGCATTGGCATTTTGCCAAAAGGGGTCGGTGGCAGGCAAACCCAGCACAAGAAATACCTGTGAGCATAAATACAAACTACCGGTTGAAATATAATTTTCACCAATACCGGGTTGATGGCCAACCAGGCCTATTGTAAGCCATCCGTCTGTATCGAATGTACCGGGTGCTTCCATTTGCTTTTTAACCACTTCATACAATGCGCACCTTACCTGTTGCGGCAGTACATCGGCAGGCAGTTGATGCATTAGTGCGATCTTCGATAATAGCTGAAAGGCTCCAAAGCGGTAAGCCAGCGAACGGCCAATTGGTGGATACGTGCCTTCGGGGGAGATCATGCGTTCCTGTACAGCCGCATAGCGACGGGCGCGCGCCAGCTCCATGTCCCAGGTCTTATTTTCATTTTGTCCGCTGGTAATAAGCGCCTGCAATACTTCGAGGAACATGGGTTGAATGACAAAACTGTTGTAATAATCCCAGTGGAAAGTGGCGCCATCGCCATAGGCGCCATCACCTTTGTACCATTGCAGGTGTTGCGATACGGCATAGTCTACACGCATTTTATCACAGCTTCCCTCAAATTGTAACAGGGCGGCCTCAACCATGGCGCTGAAAAAAAGCCAGTTGCTATGGCCGGGCGTTATCACCCGCGAACTCTTTAGCGCATCCAGTACATTCTTCTTTGTTTTTGAATCGAGCCGGCCCCATAACTGGCTGGGTGCACGCAGCAGGGCCTGCGACAAAAACGCCGCATCAACCAGTGCCTGCCCGCCCTTGTAAAAGTTCATATAATCGGGCGCAGCCGGGTCTGTGGCGTTGCGAATGCATGCTATACTAAGGTCAATATATTTTTGGCGCAGCTTACCTTCGGCAGTACTATCCGGGCCCAGTTCAAGCCAGGGCGCCATTCCTGCAAGTAAGCGACCGAAGGCCTCGAGGTAGGTATAGTTTTGCCGGTCGTTGGTCTTTGCTTCAACCGGCATTTTCTTTTTAAGCTCGTTTTTGCTAAGAGCATTTAAAACCGGATTGGCAATTTGCACAAGTGATTGAACAAAATAATCGCGGTGGAGGTTTCCCTTTACAATAGCTTTTTGCGTTTGTGCACGCAGGCATATTGGCAATAATAACGATAGAATAAGAAGCTGTTTAATTACAATTTTCAAGTGGTGCATAAATCGTTGGTTTAGCCTGCCGGAAGGCATAATAAAGGTTTACCGGCAGTATCGCAAAGCTGAAGATACAGGATTCAACGACAATTTGATTCAGGGGGGTGGGTACTGAGTCGTGAAACGGCAAACGTGAAACGTGAAAGGGTTCGCGAATATTCAGATTTGTTTACGAATCTGAGCCGCCAAAATTTATTGCCGGTCATTGACAAAACGCGAGCCTCAAAATTGGGCGGTCGTTTGCCGTTTCACGTTTCACGTTTGCCGATTGCCAAAAGTACGTGAGGCTCAAAATTGAGCCGCCCTTTCACGTTTCACGTTTGCCGCTCCGATTGCTGATACTCCTACAAGATTAAAATAATTTTCATACGGGAAAATACTCTCGAAAATTGGTAATTTTATTACTTATTATTCAAACCTCATGCACAAAGCAAAAACCCTTTTCATAATTGATGATGATGAAGATGATCAGCTGTTTATTAATGAGGCTATGAAGGATTTGAATATACCTTTCAACTGTTTTTATGCCAATAATGGAGAAGTAGCATTACGGCAGTTGAAAGATGAGACCATTCCCTTACCCGATTTTATTTTCCTCGACCTGAACATGCCAAAGCTCAATGGCAAGGAATGTTTAATTGAAATAAAGAAGCTCCCAAGGTACGCTACCGTTCCGCTTATTATTTACACCACCAGCTCAAACCAAAAAGACAAACAGGAGATCATGCAGCTGGGTGCACATTACTTCTTAACAAAACCCACCCGCATCAGTGAATTGTGTAATTGCCTGCTGAATGTATTTTCGATGGACTGGAGTACTGAAAAACTATCGTAGCAATACCAGCGTGCCGCGTTGTATATAGGGCGCGCCCAGGTAGTCAACCGCTTTTACAATCCACACATAAGTGCCCGAAGGTTGCAGCTTGCCGCCAACGGTTCCATCCCAGCCGTATTCATTTATTGTTGTGCTGAACACCAGCTGTCCCCAGCGATTATATATTTGAAAGTAATCGATGTGGGCAATGCCTGCTGCTATAGGGCGCAGCAAATCGTTGCGGCCATCTCTGTTTGGCGTAAATGCATTGGGTACAAAAACCGAAGGAAGCGTTTTAAATACCTTCACTTTTATATAAGCCGAATCAACACAATTGGCTTCGTTATACACCATCACTTTATATGAAATACCCGCCGAAGGATTGCTGTAAGTGGCCGTAGGGTTTGCTATTGCATAGTTCGATAAACTGGCTTCAGGTATCCACCGATATTTTACCCCGCCGCTTGCCTGTAGTTGTAATAACTGACCGGTAACTACAGCGGTATCTCTTCCGGCATATGCAAGTATATCGGGTAGCACATTAACGATCACTGTATCGTACCCCGGTTTGGGACATCCTTTGTTATCATATGCTGCTAATACATAAGCAGTGGTAGCTTTAGGGGTTGCAACAGGGTTTAATGAATTAACATTACTTAATGTTGAATTGGGTATCCATGCGTATGTAATAGCCTCTGTGCTGCCATGTAACAGGGCAGGGGTAGCAAAGCAAATAGTGGTATCAACGCCTGCTATTGCTACAGGGTATGGTACCGGGGTAACTATCACCCTGTCGGTGGCGGTACAACTGCCTATGCCCGCTGTTACCTGGTAACTGGTAGCAAACCATGTTACCGCTAATGGATTGGCCGCTGTATGATTGAGCACCTGGTTTACCGGCGCCCATAAATACCTCAACCCATCTGATTGCACCCGTAACCTTATAGTATCGCCCTGGCAAATGGTGGTATCATTCATTGCCTGTAAGGTAACATGGTCAACTACCCGCACCTTCACTGAATCCTGATTAAGACATCCATTGTCGTCGAGATGAACTGTATAGGTGGTGGTTGTTACCGGGTTCACAATAGGCGTTGCCGTACTGCCATTTATCATGGCAGTACCGGGCGTCCAACTAAAAACACCATTGCCTGTTGCCTGTAGCTTAAGCGCATCGGGAATACAAATAAGCGTATCGCGAAAAGCAAGCGACAGGGGCGGTTTATCAACAATGCTGATGTTCCTGATTGCCGTATCGCGGCACCCCTTTGTATTTGTTGCCACCAGCCGCACCTCTTTATTCCCCATATACTGATATGTATAGGTGGGAGACGTTATAAAAGATTTGTCATTACCGGTACCATCACCAAAATCCCACGCCCACGAATTCACCTGTCCATACCTGGTCACCGTTTTATCAAAGAACCGGGTTGGCTTTTTAAAGCAAATACCATCCACATTAAAATCGGGTACAAAACCAGGATACACATATGCAGTAGTGATCGATGAATCGGAACATTGCTGATTTCGATTTATGATGAGCTTTACAGAGTAAGTTCCCGTATCGGGAAATGTAAATGATGTGGCTGCACTGTTTGAACTAAAAATTGAATTCCCTTTATTATCATACACCTCCCAATTGGTTGACGTAATAAGCGGGCTTGTGCTCATGTTTGAAAGTGCAATGGTTTGCGAGTTCTTACATAACATATAATCGGGCGGCATAGAGGCCGATGCAATGGTACAAGCGGTGATACGTATTTGCAGATCTTTACGCTGAGTGGCTATCACCACACCATTCCTTATTTCTTCAACCTGTACTGTTACCACATAAACACCATCGCCGGGCGCAACACCTGTTATCATGCCGGTGTTGGCATTGATCTTTACATGACCGCCCAGCGGTGCATTTGAACCATAATTGGAGCCGTAGGGCACTGACTGATAAGGAGGCGCTGCCGGTGGAAAATTGGTTCCGCCACCACCTGAGCCACCAATAAAAGCGTCGGCAAATGAATACCGTAACTGATCATTGTCTGCATCTGCCGCAGCAAAGTTGTATGAGAAAGCGTTATTGGCGCATATCACCACCATATCGTCACCCGTAAAACGAGCGCTGTTATTTATCGGTCCCGAACCTACTTTACTGGTGCCGGGAATTTCACCGGTGTAGGTAGCACCAATATTGCCATAGCCCGGCGTTAAATTGCTGATGCCCTGCACGCGGTATACCACCTGTATGGCAATTACGTATCCTTCTGCCGAGGCCGGCAGGCTTACAACAAATTCATATAAACCTATATCGTAACAAACACTAGGCGGGTTGGTAATGCAGGGCCCGGGGTTACTAAGAAGAAGCCTGTCTTGCCGCACCATTTTTATTGACAGATCGGTTATGCGGCTGCCATTGGTTTTATCGAAGATGCCAAAGTAAGCAGGGTCGGGAAGCCGCCGGTTGCTATAGCAATCCATAAACAACCTGGCTGTAATTGCATAGGTATGTTTGCCTCCGCTTTCACCCATATAAGTATAACTCATTTCGCCACCTGTGATGTGATCGGCACGGGCGGCAAAAAGCGTAAGCAGCAGCAAGCAGCCAATTACAATTCTCTTCATGCTTTTGGCAAAAAGGTGATTACTATAAAATGCAGTAAAGGGTAATTGATCAAAGATGGGCAGTAAAAAAGTCCCCGTTTAGGTCATACAGGATCATCTCTTATGAATTTACGAAATTTTTAGGAAGAAAGTTGCCCAAATGTTGCATCCTGTTTTAAACACCGCCATCCCTTTTATTCATATATCGGTGTGGCTATTTTTACACTTATCGTTGCACTGATAATGATCGCTCCTAAATAAATTGCCTCACTCAATAAAGCTTCAACATTAATAAATTACTGGTTTTCATCAGCTTGTTAAACAAAAACAACTCTTTTTACCGGTATTGGTTTACAATACCAAAGACTGGAAAGATTATTGTGCACCTTTGTATTATGGGTTAAACGGTGCTATTATGGAAACAGAATTCTCAACTACTATTTTGTGCAAGGACGGCCAGAAACGGGAGTTTTATTTTACCCGCATTAATTCTGTGGCTATTTATTTCCACATTTCAGTGGTAGATAGCAGCGGGCGGCTAATAACAGCCACCCTTGCGCGCGATGAAAATAACCAATGGAAATTACATGAACATGAATTGCCCAATTGGTTCATTAATGCTGAACCCGAATTGGGCAACGAGGTAGAGCATAAAGCAGGCAGGTAATTACATTTTTTCAGCTTCGGTCTCCTGCATCACTTCCACACCCTGGTGTTGCATTTGTTCGTGCCCCCATGTGCTTATAAGTATTATGGCAGGTATAAGTTCACGAGCAGTATCGGTTAAGCTATATTCAACCCGGGGTGGAACTTCAAAATAAACAGTGCGGGTTATTAATTGATCATCTTCCAACTCACGCAAAACCTGCGAAAGCATTTTTGGCGTTATTCCGGTCACATACCTGCGAAGCTCACCATATCGCCTTACTTCATCTTTCAAAAGCCATAAAATACGCGCCTTGTATTTGCCGCCAATACGTTGAAATGCGTAATCGACCGGGCATTTAGCAGCAGTGAGCCGTTTTATTTTGATCATGTTGAAAATTTTTTATTGCTGATTATCAACAATAGTATACTTCTGGTATGTAGGCTACCAATTGGTGCATACTTGACTCAAATATACCTACCACGTTAGATTTGTTGCCTAAATTTTTTTTGATGCAGTCAGTTCAAAAAATGAAAAGCTTTCATATTCAAAACGGACATGGTTTAGCAGGTATACAGGCAAAGGAACATCCTGTTCCCCAGCCAGGCCCACAGGAGGTACTTATCAGGATCAGAGCAAACAGTCTTAGCTTTCGCGACATTAGTATTATGCAGGGAAATTACCTGTTGCCTGTAATGCCCGATGTCATCGCTGTTTCAGATGGCGCTGGTGAAGTGGTACAAACAGGCAGTGAAGTTACCCGTACAAAACCAGGGGACCGTGTTGCTGTAAATATGTTTCCCCTGTGGCTCGAAGGTCAGTTTACCTGGGAATATGCTGCACAAATAGGCGGATCGCTGAATGGCCTTTTAACGGAATATGCAGTAGTACACCAGAACGCAGTTGTTACCATTCCCGATCATCTTTCTTTTGAAGAAGCAGCCACTTTACCCTGTGCTGCGCTTACCGCATGGAATGCATTAACAAGCGGCAAACCCTTGCTGCCAGGTCAAACGATATTAACACTTGGGTCGGGCAGTGTTTCGATTTTTGCCATTCAATTTGCCAGGCTTTTTGGCGCCCGGGTAATTGCCACCACTTCAGATGATGCTAAAGCCGAACGGTTAAAAGCCCTGGGCGCTCATGAAGTAATTAATTATCGCACAACACCCGAATGGCATAAAACAGTGCGGCAGTTAACCAATGGAAATGGGGTTGACCAGGTTGTTGAAGTTGCCGGCACTACTTTAGAACAATCTATCCTATCAACAACAGCCGGCGGTCAAATAAATTTCATTGGGCGAATGGGCGGCGATCTGCAACCTGTTCAAATAGGTTTGCTTTTTATGTCAGGTGCGCACATAAGACCTATTGCTGTGGGTAACCGCGCCCAGTTTATTGCCATGAATAAAGCCATCGCTGTAAACAAACTTCAACCTGTTATTGACCGGGTTTTTGATTTCAATAATTCCATTGACGCTTTTGCTTATTTGAAGGCCGGTAATTACTTCGGCAAAATAGTTATCAGTCATGGTAACTCCCTTTAATAAGCGTATTTCCCTTTTCATTTCAAAATATAGGTATGCATTTGTTTACTGTTCCGGGCCGTAACGAGGTTGGTGCCTATGAATGGCCCGAAATAGCTGAAGTGTAACAATAAAAAAAGGAACCGGTAAACACCAGTTCCTGGAACCCTTATGTTATGACTGAAAGAAGCTTTATATATTAGCTCAATACCACTTTCTTTGCGCCCAGCACATATATCCATAATGTAGCGGATAAAAAGCTGGTCAATACTAACAGTGCCGAGAAAGTATAATGTCCGTGTTGAAATAAAACTACACTTACTAAACTGGCAATTACTATCAGTACAATGGTAGTGAGGGTAAAAAACGTTTTCATATCTAATGTTTTTAGGTGATTGTTTTACTTGTTAAAGCGTATTGCTTTTATGTACTAATAGATGGCGCAAAAGCCAGGAAGTTTATTAAAGAAATGCTAAGAAGAAAAGGGTATTGCTACAGGTAAAGCGGAATTATATGGTATTAGTAATTCATTAACAGGTGTTGCTTTAAACGAACAACCCCTGATAAGGAAATGTGCCTTCCTTATCAGGGGTTAATTATATAAACTGTTGTGGTTTTGTTAATGCACGGGGTTCTTCAAAGACTTTATTCTTTCTGTTAAGCCTCCATGTATATTCACTTCACCTACTTTAATAGCAGAGGCGAAATCCATAAACGCCGCAGGGTGTTCTTTCTTGCGGCCGGTCTTAACATCAACACTTGTAAAGTTGGTCCACATAATGGCTTTTAAAGTCGTTTGCTTTTCATCATACATTAACATTTCAACCATCACATGCGAATCGGCCAGCTCAATAAGTCTTGATTCAATGCATACCGTTTCGTTATAAAACGCCGGACGTATATATTGTATATCATGTCGGCGCACTACCCAGGCAATGCCTTGCTTATGGTATTCTAACAGGTCTATTTGATAAGCCTGTTTCAGATGATCTTCGCGGGCGTTCAACATGTAATCGATATACCTTGCATTGTTCAGGTGGCCCATGGGATCACAATCACTAAACCGTACTGTATAAAATGTTTTTGGTTGTGTGGTTTGCATATAATTTAATATCTGCCGGTTTATGCCGGCTGGTTAATGTATTCTGTTTCTATGCGGTTTTTCAGGTTATCTAACAACCTGTTCAACACCGTTACATCATCGAGCACTTTGGCCATCATAATACCGCCTTCTATTAAAGCAAATATTAATTCGGCCTCCTTCTTCACATTCAGGTCGTTGCGAAATGCGCCTTCCTGTATGCCCAATTTTATAATATGTTGCAGAGAGCCCAGCATTTCCTGTAACGCCTGTTTTGCTTTCTTTTTTAAAAAGGGAAAAGCATCATCGGCATCAACTGCGGTATTCATAAGCGGACAGCCGCCATCTATTGGTGGTGAAACTGTATAGTTCTTATAGTATTGAAAAATAGCAAGCAACTTATCTACACCCGTTTTTTTGGCTTTTATCTTTTGGCCAATATCTTCTTTTAACTGGTTGTATGAGTATTCAAAGGCAAGGGCGGCAATTTCATCCTTGCTTTCGAAATTGCCATACAGCCCGCCTTTTGCCAGGCCGGTGGCTTTCATAATATCGCTCATGGAAGTACCGGCATATCCCTTCTTGTTGAACAGCGGCGCCGCTTTGGCAATAATGAGTTCTTTTGTTTTTTCTGCTTTTGTCACCACACAAAAATAAACCGATCGGTCTAATTCGCCAAAAAGAAAAGCCTGTTACCATTCAACCCTATATAATCCGCTTTCATCGTTTATTATTAAGGGCTTAGCCTTTTGCCGGTAAAAAAATTTTGGTTATTGGGGGCATTGGCTACCTTTGCCTCTCTTCAATTAACCGAAGCATGAAAATTTAAGACGCCGTTCGCTGCAGCATCAGGCATGTTCCACGAACACTTCCCAACATCTGCATTTTTTTATTAGCGCTTGCAGCGCAGTCATTTTATTTATTGTATTACCAGTTAAACAGGATCTGTATGACAGACCAAACATCGAATGTTGGTACGCCACGTATCAAAACTTTTTTCTCTTTATTTAAACAGGCATTGAGCGGCCAGGAGCAGGACTATACACAAGGAAGCATACGCCGGGCAGTATTCTTACTGGCCGTGCCCATGATACTTGAAATGGTGCTGGAGTCGGTTTTTGCGCTTGTAGATATTTATTTTGTTGGCAAGCTGAACCAGCGGGAAGCCATTTCAACCGTGGTACTTACCGAATCGGTGATCACTATTGTTTATTCAGTGGCTATTGGGCTTAGTATGGCTACCACTGCCATGGTTGCCCGCCGGGTTGGTGAAAAGAATCCGGAAGCGGCATCAAAGGCCGGCATGCAATCTCTGCTGATTGCGTTTTTCGTAACTGCTATTGTTAGTATTACCGGTTTATATTTTGCGTCAGATATTTTAAGACTCATGGGCGGTTCGGCCGAAACAATTCGCATAGGCACCAACTTTACCCGTATCATTTTTGGCGGCAGTATTGTTATTATGTTGCTGTTTCTCATCAACGGCATTTTCAGAGGCGCCGGCGATGCGTCAATGGCTATGCGCTCGTTATGGATCGCCAACATTTGTAATATTATTCTCTGCCCCATATTGATCCATGGCCTTGGCCCCATTCCGGCCTTTGGCATAACCGGCGCCGCTGTGGCTACCACCACCGGCCGCGGTATTGGAGTTCTTTATCAATTATATCATTTATTCAATGGTAAGCGTATTATTAAATTAAGACGACAATACCTTGTACCCGACTGGCCAGTTATTAAATCTATTGTCAATATTGCCAGTACCGGCATTGCACAGTTCCTGATCCCTTCGGGCAGCTGGATAGTGCTTACGCGAATTATGGCCACATTTGGCGATGCAGCTGTTGATGGTTATGCTGTAGCGTTGAGGTTGATCATGTTCTTTTTATTACCAGCCTGGGGTCTTAGTAATGCAGCGGCCACGCTGGTAGGTCAAAACCTGGGTGCACAACAACCGCTGCGGGCTGAACAATCGGTATGGAAAACGGTGCAGTTCAACCTCATCTTCATGGCCTCTGTAATGCTGGTGTTTTTGTTATTTGCCCAACCTATTGTGGGCTTTATGAACAAAGACACCTCCATTGTTTCATATGGGGTGCAGGCCTTACGCATCATTAGCCTTGGTTATATTTTTTATGGCATAGGCATGGTTGTATCCAATGCTTTTAACGGGGCGGGAGACACTAAAACACCTACGCTTATCAATATATTCGGCTTCTGGCTTTTTCAGGTACCGCTGGCATACCTGCTGGCTATCATTTTTGAACTGGGCCCCAAAGGCGTGTTCATTGCTATTGTAGCAGCGGAAACAGGTATTTCAATTGCCGGTATCATTCTTTTCAGAAGAGGCAAATGGAAGCAGGTTAAAATATAGATCAACATACTGTTCTTACAGGGCGAGCCCTCCGCCAGCTGGTGGAGGACCCGCCCTTTTTGTTTTTATAGGAATGGCTTTTGCAATTATTGGTTACTTTTAATTCTTAGTTACAACCTTCATGAAGCAGCAAATTCCCAATAACGCCATCAGGCAGGTGCTTATACTGGCCACCATTATTGCACTGGGCATCGTATTGTTCAACCAGTTAAAAACCCTTATTCCGGCCTTTTTGGGCGCCTATACCCTGTATGTATTGCTGCGCAAATGGATGTTCATTTTAATGGGTAAGTATAAATGGAAGAAAAGCCTTAGTGCAGCATTGCTTATGCTGTTGTCGTTCCTGATCATTTTGCTGCCCATTTTCCTGGTGGCCAATATGCTTACTACAAAAGTTGCCTTCTTTATGGAGCACTCGCAAGAAGTGCTGGGCTCAATTCAATCGTTCGTAGAAAAAATAGAAGCGCAGTACAAGATCCAGATACTTACCAGTGCTAACCTGGAAAAAGTAACCGCCTGGGGTGGCAATACATTACCCAAAATACTTGGGGCCACCTTTGATACATTGACCACCATTGTGATCATGTATTTTATTTTATACTTCATGCTGGTGGATGGCCGTAAAATGGAATCGAATTTTTACGACTGGGTACCTTTGAAAGATGAGAATACCCTGCTGCTTCGCAAGGAGCTTAACAGTATGGTGTACTCGAATGCCATTGGTATTCCTCTTATTGCTATTCTGCAGGGGATAGTGGGTCTTATTGGCTATCTTATACTGGGTGTTGATGAACCCTGGTTTTGGTTTGTGATAACCTGTATTACCAGTATGTTACCTGTGCTGGGCGCCGCTATTGCCTATATTCCGGTAAGCCTGTTGTTCTTTGCCAATGGTCATAATGGCAAGGGGCTTATTATGCTGATATACGGCCTTGGCATTATTGGTACAGTAGATAACCTGTTTAGGTTTATTGTACTTAAACGCCTTGGCGATGTACACCCGCTGATAACAGGTTTTGGGGTTATTATTGGGGTAGGCCTCTTCGGGTTTATAGGTCTTATTTTTGGCCCCATTCTCATCTCCCTTTTCCTTGTGCTCATTAAGATCTACGCCAACGAATTCAATATTGAAAAAAGAGGCGAGGGCTCTCCCAGGTAATTGTACCAAATGTGCCTGCCCGCCATTAGGGGATTTCCCCTAGGAAAGAATACTTTCTTATACATACCAGAAAAATAATTTCGGAAAACACTGCAAATCAACCTGAATTTTCGAAATAATTTCGGGAAAGCTTCGTTACTAAGCCGTAATCACCGAAACAAATAGTTACAAATCCATATAAGTTCTAATTCCTATGAAGCGGACGTACAGGAAAATGTCAATGGGGGCATTGTTGTGTTTTTTGGCAGTATCGCCGGTAATTACATCGGGTACTGATGAAGAGGTAAAAGAACCTGCTGCGGTTATTTCTACAGCAGCACCAGTTCGAATGCCCGCGGTAGCAAGTGCGCATGTTAAAACTGCTGCCGAGCTTTTTGAAGCCGAAGCGGAGGGCATGTACAAAGAAATGAAACTGAAAAAATGGGGCCTTTCTATAAAAGCATTTGAATATGCTCTTAAGGGTTATCGCAACCTGGTTGAGCATGGAAAAGTGATGAAAGATGAAGTTCTTTCTATTTGCGACTTTAGCCAAAGCTCACGCCGCAAAAGATTTTACGTAATTGACATGGAAACAAAGAAAGTGCTTATCAATACCTGGGTAGCGCATGGCCGCAATTCGGGTGGGGAATATGCCCGCTCTTTTTCAAATAGCCCCGAGTCGCATAAAAGCAGCCTCGGTTTTTATAAAACCGGCTCTACTTATTACGGCACCCACGGGCTGGCTTTAAAAATTCAGGGACTGGAAAAGAACTTTAACGACAAAGCCGACGAACGTAACATTGTTATTCATGGCTCAGAGTATGTAGGTGCCAGTTTTTTAGCCCGTAGCCCTATCAATGGCCGTAGCCAGGGTTGCCCGGCGCTTCCTCAACAAGAAACCGGAAGGGTTATTCAAACTATAAAGGATGGAAGCTGCCTGTTCATCTATCATCCTACCAAAACCTACATTCAGAAATCGAGGGTATTGAATAGTTAAATAAGACATTGATATAAATAGAAAAAGGGGCCGCTGATGCACAGCGGCCCCTTTTCTATTTATAATATTTTTATCTTATCCCAACCACACTGCAAGCACCTGGCAAAGGGCGCCGGCAATAAGGCCCAGATAAACTTCTGCCAGTGAATGATCAGAAACAATAAGGCGGGAGGTACACACCACGCCGGCAACTATAATAGCATAAGAGAAATAAATTCCGGTAACATCCTGCTGGCTAAATGCATGTAATAAGAAGAACGTGGCCATTCCACCTACAGCAATGGCATGCATACTTACTTTATTTACGATATTCAAAAACCAGGCGGCGCAAACAGCCAGAAATGTGCCTAATAGAAATTGAATAAATGGTGCAGGGTTTTCATTTTGTCTATGTGCAACGTACCAGGCCCAAAAGTAAAAGATCATGGCTGCTGCATATGGTATGATCCTTTCTTTTTGCGTACGCAAGAACATAGATTGTATAAGCTTCAACCGCCACATGAGGAACACGGCAAAACCCGGTATCGCTGCAGTATTGAAAGCAACAAAAATGAGCCTGAACAATCTTGGTTTAAAGCTCAGTCCGGCAAACGTATATGGATCAACAAACACCAGGAATGCTGTTACATAGGCCGGAATAAATAACGGGTGAAAAACATAGGAAAAAAAATGCGCCAAAGCCCTTACGGGCGCCGGATGTTTAAGCGGCTCGGCGGCGATCGGTGTTGTTGACATAACTAGCTTCTATTACAGTTCTTTCCTTAACCGGGCCACCGGAATATTCAATTGTTCGCGGTACTTGGCAACGGTTCGGCGTGCAATATTATAACCTTTTTCCTGCAATAGCTCGGTGAGTTTTTCATCGCTCAGGGGTTTCTTTTTGCTTTCGCCTTCAATAAGATCGCTGAGGATCTTTTTTACTTCACGTGTTGAAACTTCTTCCCCGCTATCGGTACTAAGAGATTCGCTAAAGAAGAATTTCAACCTGTATGTACCAAATTCAGTTTGTACAAACTTACTGTTGGCCACGCGGCTTACCGTGGAGATATCGAGCCCGGTGCGTTCGGCAATATCTTTCAGGATCATGGGCTTCAGCGTGGTTTCATCGCCCGTAAGGAAGAACTCGCGCTGATAGGTCATGATGGTTTCCATTACACTGCTCAGTGTGTGCTGGCGTTGTTTAATGGCATCGATGAACCACTTGGCCGCATCGATCTTTTGCTTTATGAAAATGATAGCTTCTTTTTGCCGTTTGTCTTTTTTGCTGCCCTTATCATATTCGCGCAGCATATCGCGATAGCCTTCGCTTATTCGCAGATCGGGCGCGTTCTTAGAGTTGAGGGTAAGTTCCAGCTTACCGCCATTGTTATAAACAAAGAAGTCGGGCACTACATAACTTTCAGCCTTATTGATGTCGTAATGATTACCGCCGGGTTTTGGCGTAAGGCGAATGATATGGCTGATCACATCTTTCAGTCCATCATCATCGAGGTTAAGGCCACGTTGAATTTTATCGTAGTGCTTTTTGGTAAACTCATCGAAGTAATCGGTAAGTACATCAATGGCGCGGTCAACATTTCTACCTTCTACCTGCTGGCGGTGTAATTGTATCAATAAACACTCCTGCAGGTCGCGGGCACCTACGCCCGGCGGGTCAAATTGTTGAACCAGTCTGATCACCTTTTCCACTTCCTGCTCATTAGTATCAATATTCTGGCGGAATGCGAGGTCATCAACAATGGCTGCGGTTTCGCGGCGCAGGTAACCATCATCGTCAATACTGCCTACTATTTGTTCGGCAATACGGCGTTCTTTATCGCTCATCTTTAACATTCCCAGCTGCCCCAGCAGGTGTTCATGAAAAGACGTTTCTATTTTATATGGAACTACTTTCTTGTCGTCCATTTCGGGATAGTTATCATCCCGCAATTTGTAATCAGCTATTTCTCCGTCTTCATCGCCTACGTATTCGCTAATGTCAATATTATCATACTCATCCTCACTGCCATCTACATCAAAATCCTCTTCATCGCTACTGTCGAATTCATCTTTCGTCTCATTATCATACTCGTCATGATTTTCTTCAGACACTTCCAAAGCCGGATTTTCTTCCAGTTCTTCTTTGATCCTTTCTTCTAAATTAGCCGTAGGCACCTGCAGCAACTTCATAAGCTGAATCTGCTGGGGAGAAAGTTTTTGGAGTAGCTTTTGCTGTAAACTTTGACTCAATGCCATGTGCGTCAATATTTTATTTCAGTTAGTTGCTTAAAAATTTAACAAAAATTCGCGGCAACCACAAAAATCAGGCCGTAAATTTACAAACAAATGTAATGAACGTTGTGAAAGGTTTTTATAAAATTATTGTCTTTGCGGCTTTTTGTTTGCTGCCGGGGATTATTTCGGCTCAAAATCAAGTAAATATAACATTGGGCCGGGTGTTATTTTCTTCGGACAAAGTAGCGGCGGTTTCTATGTATAAACTACCTAAAAAGTTACCAACAACTGGTTTTCATGAAGTAAGCCACCCCAAAGTGGCCGTTCAGCCTGTTTTTCAGGCCCCAAATGTGGTGAGTACTATTAGTAACAATTATTACACCCAGCGGTTTGGCTTATTTTGTAAACGGGAGTTAGAGTTGGAGAAGGTTACAAAAGTGGCTTTCCGGTTTAGACTGGGTTCTTTGGAGCAGGCTAATAGATTAGAATATGGCTGTAGCGAATGTAAAGAAGGTCATAGGTAATAGTTGGCTGGTCGTGAAACGTGAAACGTGAAAGGGCTCGCGATTTTTCGGACTAAAAACTAATTTTGCACTGACTGAAAATTCAACCTGATTGCGTAAAGCCGCGAACCTCGAAAGTAAAGCGTTTCACGTTTGCCGTTTCACGTTTCACGCCGTTCGGCGATTCACGATCATTCACGATTGTCAGCAGCTACTTCCTCACAATCTTATTAATAACAGTAACATCCTGCTGAAACTTTTGCAAAGTACTTAACGCATCTTTTGGCGTACTTTCTTTAAAGTATTTCTGCAGCCACAGTTTGGAGCTGTCTGGCTCGCGCATGGCGCGGTATTCATCTTTCTCTTCATATGAGGTGGCAAACACAGCGCCGGCTTCATACATTCTTCTTAAAGTCAAATACAATGTATCGCCCTGGGTACTGTTTATGAGGAGGCTGTCGACCATTTCTTTTTTATTACCACTCATTTCGGCCCTGGTTAAAGCCATTTGCGATTTCATGATCCAGGAGGTGGCATCGAGGAAAATAATGGAGAGGTCGTTATTCAAATAGTGGGTTTTTCTTAGACTGTCGAGGCGGTCCTGCGCTTTTCGGGCCGAATCGCTGATGTTACGGGCGGCACTTCCGCTTTGCGAATCCTGACTTTTACAACCGGCCAATACTAATAACGCTACCAGGCAAACACACATGCCTGTTTTTATAGAGATAACGGTCTTTTCCATTTTAAATGCGCTGGTTTAGCAACGTTCAGAAGATGATATCTTTTGCTGACATCATCTTCTAAACGTGGGCCTGGTAGTAAAATTATGGTTAGGCTGAGATCTTTTGCGCAGCCAGTACTTTCTTCACTGCCGCTACAATTTTCTCCCCTTTTTCTTTCATTTGTTGCTCGCCTGTAAGCAGCGAGATCTGTGTTGTAATACCGCGGCTCATTACTGCATCACTTGGCGAAAAATCTTTATTGGCCTGTTGCATAATGGCTGCTTTGTACTCGGGGTGCAGGGCATTAAGTGTAACGCCCTTCTTCAGGTGCTCCCATTTGCGTATATAATGCCAGTTATGATCGAACCAGTAGAAGTTGCCACCCCATGCATTCTGGGCTTTTAATTCAGCAACTACTGCCTGTGTTAATTCGGTGGTTGGTAAGAACCAGCTTAAGAAAGTGCAGCTATCGCCTGCTTCATCGAGCACCCGGCGGAAGCTGATCTCTGGCACCTGAGCCAGAATGGCTTTCAGCTGAGAATGGCCAGCACGTTGTTTGGTCAGAAACTCTTCCAGGCGGTTAAACTGCGCTAAACCTACTGCGGCATGTAGTTCAGATATGCGGTAGTTGTAACCCAGGAACGGATGCAGATCGGCGCCACGGTCTACACCTTTGTGGTCGTGACCATGATCGCTGAAGCCGTCGCTGTTAATATACACATCTTCCCTATTGGTTACAATTGCACCGCCTTCGCCACAGGTAACTGTTTTTACAAAGTCGAAGGAATAGCAACCGGCATCGCCAATGGTACCCAGGTATTTTCCTTTATAAGTAGCGCCAAAGCTTTGGCAGGCATCCTCCAGCAATATCAGGTTGTGTTCTTTACATATTTGTTGCAGGGCGTCCATATCGGCCTGGGCGCCGCACATATGTACAGGCATAACGCATTTTGTTTTGGACGTAATGGCTTTGCGAACCGCATCGGGGTTCATGGTAAGGGTATCGTCTACATCAACCAGCACGGGCAGGGCACCTACGCTGATGATAGATTCAAAGCTGGCCACAAATGTAAAGGTGGGCATTATCACCTCATCGCCATAGCCTATTCCCAATGCGCTTAATACGGTGGTAAGGGCTGTAGTGCCGCTCGATACCAGGTGGGTATACTGGCAGCCAAATTTTTTATTGATGGCTGCTTCCAGCTCTTTTGCTTTCCAGATCCCTTTACGTGCTCCATCGAATCCAAACCGCATCAGGATACCGGTTTCAAGTACATCATTAACTTGTTTGCGTTCATCGGCGCCCCATAGTTCAAAGCCAGGCATATTGAATTTGTTTATGGTTTATTTGTCAAAATATTTGGTCAGCAAAGGTAGATATTTCGGTGGATAGTGGTGATCCAGTTTGGATATTAGCATGGGTACCGGTTGAACAAAGTAATTTGGTAAATAGTTGCAGGTTAACAAGTTGACAGGTTGACAAGGAAGTTGAAAAGTTGAAGGAGATGATAAAGTTGATAAAGGGAATACAAGTTTGTGAGTTGGTCAGTTGTTCAGTTTGTAAGTTAAAAACGATGCTCCTTCGCCGCCTTCGGCGGTTCCGGATGGTTTTTGGGTCCCCCGTCGCTAACGTGCGGAAAAGATTATTGCTATGCGTCGCGGCTTCGCAGCTCCTATTCTCCTGAACCCGGAATCTGTATTTGTATTCCCGGCAACTGGTAACCGGAACCCGGAAACAAAAAAGAGGCTCCCTTTGCAGGAAGCCTCCCATATCTTTAATCCTTTTACCTATTGGTAGCCGCACTGCCGGCTTGTCAACTTATTAACTCTTCAACCTGTCAACTTTTCCCTACTTCGCCGCTGTATTAGCCTCTCTATTCAACGTCCAGCCCAACCTGTCCACCTTTACGGCCTCCAGCTTTATCGGCCAGTTGGGGTATGGCTTGCTTTCGGTATTCTCATCATCTAGGCAGGTTACATAAAACCTTACAAATTTTTTATCGTTCCGCAACGGCGCGTAAAACACACAAGTGTCGACCGAATCGAAACGGCTTCCTATTAATTGGGCGTTATAAAAATTGTTGTTATTGAACTCCTCATTATAACAAGCGTATAAACGGTAACATTTTATTTTTTTCGCCTGGGTAGAGGTTGTTTTTGTTCTTGCTACTTCTATGCGCAAGGTGGTATCAACCGGTTTTATTGAAACCACTTCAGGGGTTTCGGGTCTAACTTCATCAATCCACGGCATAGGTGGCACCATGGCCGGTTCTTTATAATAATTATAGCGCAGGCTATCGTTCCAACCCAGCGGATTTTTTAAGAAGGAGGCCGTACTGAAGTAAATAGCACCCTGAATTTCAGGATATTGGCGCATAGCCTGTATCTGGCGCGGGATCTGGGTTTTATCTTTCCACGCTGCACTTGAACCGGCTTTAAAAATGCCCAGTCCAACATAACAATGCTTGCCGTAGCTGTGCTTTGCCCACCAGTCGAGCAACACTTCATAAGCTGCCCGGGGGTGACCAAATTCAAAATAGATCTGTGGCGCTACATAGTCTATCCAGCCGCTTTTTAACCAAAGTAAGATATCGGCATACAACTCACTATAGTTGGTCAGCGCCTGAGTTTCACTGCCTTCGGGGTCCTGGCTGCGGTTGCGCCAAATGGCGAAGGGTGAAATTCCAAAACGGCAAAACCTGTTCTCTTCTTTAATGGCGTTGCTAAGCTTTAAGATGATAGAATCGGTATTGCTCCGACGCCAATCGCCAAGGCTCAGCCCATTTCCGTATTTCTGATAAGAATCTTTATCAGGGAATTCTTTGCCTGAAATGGGGTATGGGTAGAAATAATCATCAAAATGAATAGCATCTATATCGTAGCGGCTAACAATATCTCGGATCACATTCACCACATAATTCTGTGCTTCTTTATTACCGGGATCGAAATACCGGGTACCGCCATAACTCAAAAACCACTCGGGATGTGTTTTGGTAATATGGCTGGCAGCAATGGGCGCTTTACCTATGGCAAACTCGGCCCGGTAAGGATTGCACCAGGCATGGAACTCCATACCGCGTTTATGGGCCTCTTCAACCATGAATGCCAATGGGTCGTAATAAGGAGTTGGCGCCTTACCTTGTTTACCGGTAAGCCATTGGCTCCAGGGCTCGTATTGTGATGGATAAAATGCATCGGCGCAGGGTCGTACCTGTACGATAACGGCATTTAAGCCATTACGCTTATGCATTTCAAGCAGGTTTATATACTCTGCTTTCTGGCTTTCAGTATTATAATTTCCACGTGTAGGCCAGTCAATGTTATCAACTGTAGCAATCCATGCTGCCCTAAATTCATATTTAGGCTGCGCTACAACATTAAACACTATAAAACAGGCCACTACCAACAGGCTTAGTGTTCTTTTCATATTCGGATTAAAGATTAACGGATTTCAATAAAAGTACGGTTATTCTGAATTTCTTATCTTATCGAGAAGCTGATTTAACATTTTAGCGTCCTCTTCACTCAAATTGCCCAGCATGGAATCCATTTGCTCGTTGTAGCTATCTAGCCGGTCGAGCAACTGCATACCGGTATCGGTTATGGTAACATCTACCAGCCGACGGTCGGTTTTACATATCACTTTTTGTACTAACTCTTTCTTTACCAGCCTGTCAACAATACGACTGGTATCACTCATTTTATCCAACATCCGCTGGCGGATCTGTAACGTGGACAATGGCTTTCCGGCACCCCGCAAAATGCGGAGAATATTATACTGCTGGGAGGTAATATCTCCCTTTTCAAAAAACTGTTTGGTCTTTTCTGTTATCCAGTTGTAGGTAAAGATCAGGTTGACCACCGTTTTATGATACTCATTCCGGAACTTTGGCTGTTGTATGTCTTTTTCTATACTCATGGTCTGCACAGGAATAAATATTAGTTATTGAATAAAAACTGATAACCAGGGGCGGGTCGACCGCGTTAGCATAAATATGCTATGTGTACTGCATTTCATAGGGTCGTTATCGGAATACAGATTGATAAGTAACTACATGAGCTACCTGCTCAAAAGCACTCCATTTATCGCTATGTATACGTTGCTGTAATTGGTCTTCTGAAAACTCATTCAACAGTTCTTGAATAGTTTCATGCTGATGTTGCAACCGGCTACAAACAGATGCAGACAAGGACATATACTCACTGGTTTAAACTTGTTCTGCGGTCAGGTATGGGGAAGGATCAGGTTTCCTTGTGCTTAGTTTTGGGTCCTAATTCTAAGCATTGTTTTGGGTTTATTTCCCGGGTTGTTAGGGGTTATTTGGTCTGGTCTATTGGCTGACCTTATTATTGTACTGCTAAACCTATTTTGTTTTTCGAAATTACATTATTTCTTATTCCTTAAGCACTTTTAAAGCTACTATTCCTCTTTTTTGATTACTCTTACCAGCCTACGTTATATAATTTCCCTTAGTCGCCCCACACTCTTGTTCCTTCACTGCAATTGGCGCAAATATCAATATTTTTCCGCCCCATCAACACCTGCTCACGAAATCGTTTATACTTATCGTTATGCCACACTTCTTTAAAGCTCATACCTTTCAGGTCACCCAACGGATGCTGGGCATCTTTATCAAAGCAACAGGGTACAACCAGTCCATCCCAGCTAATAACCGTAGCGTGCCATAACCGCCAGCAATGGTTGCTCAGGTTATTCCTGATCTCCATTTTTCCGCTTTTGTTTTTGCGGTACCGGCTGAACTTTTCAATGGATGGTATTAGCTTATTAGGATCGTTCTCATAATCGTACACCTGGGCTGTTTTAAATCTTACTTCATCAACTCCTATCTCTGCTGCCAGCCGCTTTACATCTTCTATCTGATGCTCGTTCGGTTTTACTACCAAAAACTGGAAGAATACGAACGGCGTTTTACTCCTGAGTTCTTTTTTCCACTTTACTATATTTCGGGCCCCTTCCAATACCTTATGCAATTTTCCGCCCACCCTATATTGTTGATACACATCCTGGGTAGTGCCATCTAATGAAATGATCAGCCTGTCGAGGCCGCTTTCAACCGTTTTACGGGCGTTTTCATCGGTGAGGTAATGTGCATTGGTGGAGGTGGCAGTATATATCCCCTTTTCCGATGCGTATTTCACCATATCGAGAAAAGCCGGGTTTAAATACGGTTCGCCCTGAAAATAAAAGACAAGGTATAAGAGGTCTTTTGACAGTTGATCAATAGTTTGCCGGAAGAAATCATTTTTCAGCATTCCCGTTGGCCTGGTAAATGCCCTTAAACCGCTGGGGCATTCCGGACAGCGTAAATTGCACGATGTGGTAGGTTCGAATGAAATAGAGATGGGATACCCCCACTGCACTGGTTTGCCGGTTATCTTACTTATATAATAACTGCTTAATACCTTACCTGCATTCCATGCCCGGCGGGGTGTTAACCTCGATATTAAATTGAAACTATCGTGCCAGTTAATTGCGGGCATAGGAGTGTAAAATTAGGGTTCGTAAGCTTAAAGACAATGTTTTAAGTACCGCAACGTTTAAAAGAGTTAAAATTTTCCACTTCAACAGATTATATCATCGCTTTGTTTAAGCGCTCCAATATATTTGTGTACCCTTATGGCAAATAAAAAAAAGGTAGCCATTGTTTGGAAATTAGTCGTTAGCCTGATCGTAGCAGCAACAATTTGCATGCTGGTGTTGAGGGCGTATGAATGGTGGCAGGAAAGAAGAGCTCATTTTACCCGATATGCGGCATTTGGCATTGAAGTTCCCACCCGATATACAATTCATGGCATAGATGTAAGCCGCTACCAGGAAACTATTGACTGGGAAAGCGTAAGAAATATGAATGTAGCAGGCATTAAAATGGGCTTTACATTCATAAAAGCAACCGAAGGAGTTGAAAGCCTGGACCGTTTTTTTAAACGTAACTGGAAAAGGGCCAAAGATGCCGGCATGGCTCGCGGCGCCTATCATTTTTTTATTGCCACCAAAAATGGCAAGGCCCAGGCCGAGCATTTTATTAAAACGGTAGAACTGCAACCCGGCGACCTGCCGCCCGTGCTCGATGTGGAAGCCACATACGGTGTGCCCTGGAAAAAAGTACGCGAGCGGGTAAAAGAATGGCTTACAACTGTTGAGAATTACTACGGGGTTAAACCCATCATATACGCCAATGTTGATTTTTACCAACAGGTACTCAAAGATGAATTTGATGAATACCCTTTATGGGTGGCCCATTACCTGCAAAAAGAAAAACCCCGCATTTACCGCGACTGGCATTTTTGGCAATACAGCGAGCAGGGCCATGTGAATGGTATTTTTGCCAAGGTTGATTTCAACGCATTTAGCGGCGACTCTACCGACTTCAAGAAATTACTGGTCAATTAAACGGAAAGAATAAGGCTTTTAAGCCATTTTGCCCTTACAAAATGTAATTTTATAGGGGCTTAGGGACGCTTTGCTATCATAAAAACGAACTGCAGATGCTGATTTTATTTTTTTTTGATAGCAAAAACTTTTTAGATGATGCGGTTCAAAAAATTTTCGACAACCGGGAATTTTTGGACGATACAAAAAGTAAAGTTTTACAGCCTCTAAAAAATTTTCCTGTATGGATATGATGGAACATGATGTTAAGGACTTTTTGAAGCGGATCGTTTGGACTGTTTCAGCAGGATTTTTTTGGCTTACCATTACCGTGGCCATTGGCGCTTATAACGACCTGTTGGTACCCAACCCTAAAATAACTATTGGCAATATCATCTTCTACATTTGGTTCGCCGTTACCACGGCAGCCCTCATCTATTTATATGTTCGTATTTGGAAGAAGAAGTTTCCGCATGGGTGAAAAGCGGCAATCGGCAATGGCTCGCCACTATTCAGCCTCGCTCACGTGAAACGGCAAACGTGAAATAAACACAAAAGGCTCCCTGGTTGAAGGAAGCCTTGTATAAAAATCTTTTGTTTCAGCCTTGTTAACTTATCAACTTCAAATTAGAATCTGGTAGCCGGACAACCAACTTTTCTATCTCTGTGATAAGTGGGTAACCCAGCAATACGCCTGTAGGTATCGAAGAAAATTCCACGAACAGTTACGGTAGCGGCCATATAATAATAACCATCTTTTACGCTCGATCCACCACGGGGACTTTTAGCCGCAGGATATGCGCCAGCACCAACTTCATCGCCCCGGTAAGCCAGGTCAACAGCAGTTTGTCCTTTTGCAGCCAACAAAGTGCCCTGGTCAACATATTGGGTACTAACATCATCGAGGTAATCGGTAAATAATTTGCGATAGCCCATTTCTATTCCCACCCTTACATCTTCACTAATGGCATACATGGCCCCAATTCCAAGTGGTATCATAAACTGGGTAAGTTTATATTCATTTTTACCAGCAACTATACCCTGACCTTCGGTGCTCAATGGCTTTAGATAGGTTTTGTTGCCATCGGCAGTTTTGGCGTACGGGTTAAAGTGAAACAAACCCACTCCTGCATAAATATAGGGAGTCCACCAGCTGTTGTTAAGGCTTAAAATATTGTATTGTGCACCCAGCTCCCATTCAAAGATCCGGCTTTGAAAGCTCAGGTTACGGGCTTTCATTGCAGTGGTACCTTTTTTATCGTCGCCTGCCAGTGATGTAAGCGTAAAATAGGTACGGGCAGTAACATGTTCCGATATATCATACATGGCGCCCAGTGACCCCATGAATTTTGCCTGTTTAAAAGTAATGTTCTTTGATTGCAGATCGCCCTGGTAATTGGCGATGCCCACCCGGGCCGACAAATGAAAGTTTTGAGCAAATGTTGCCAGGGGGGTGCAACATAACACCATGATAATCTTTCTCATTAATATTCAATTAGGATATAATCTGTTCGCCGGCACAAATCTACGGCTTGGTTGACATCCTTAAACGGTTTATGAGTTAAAATATTACTTACCCATACAGGGTTCCCAGTTACCGGGTTCCTGTTGCCGGGAAATGCAAAAATTCAAGTTACAGGTTGCAGGGTGCAAGTTTCAGGGAATACAAAATACAGGTTGCGGGTTTTAAGTTTCAGGTAACTCACGATTAATAGCGGGCACCGATAATCGCGAGCTATTGCCGATTGCCGATTCACGATTCACGACTACCTACTGCTTCGCATCCAAAATAACCGGTGTATTCCCCTTGCCCATAATTACCATTTTTGCGTTGCCCGAACCGGCGAGGTCTTTCAGGGCTTTTATTTGCTCATACTGTAGTTGCCTGTCGGTAAGGCTTTCGCTAATGATGCGCTGATAATCTGAAATACCCTGCGCTTCAACACGCTTGCGCTCAGCTTCCTGGCGCTCTTTTGCCAATACAAACTGCATTTTTTGCGCATCCTGTTCAGCCGTTATCTTTTGCTCTATGGCCGTTTTCACCATGGCCGGCAGCGTTATGTTGCGAACGAGTAATTGCTCAAGTACCAGTCCGCGGTTTTTAAAATCGGCTTCAATGCTTTTAAAAATGCGGGCCTGAAATTCATCGCGTTTAGAAGAATACAGTGCTACCGCTTCATAATACACGGCATTGTCGCGGATCTTGGTGCGGGTAACCGGTCGTACCACCTTACTGGTAAAGTCGAGGCCGGTTTCGCGTACAATACGGGGCGCATCGGTTGGTAGTACCCTGTACAAAACCGTGAGGTCGATCACTACTTCAAGGCCGTCGGCAGTAAGGGCGCGTATGGCGTCATCACCCGATTTCTGGCCTTCATCATGTACCCCGCTCATTGTATAGTTTTGGGTTTTTACGTCCATCTTTTCTACATCGAGCAATGGGTTTATGAAGTGTAAGCCACTTGTCAATACATCGTTCTGTACTTTACCAAACAGCTTTTTTACGCCCACCTCTCCGGCATCAATTTGAATAATGCACGACGTTATGATCCCAATTAATATAACGATGGCGCCAAGGATGCGAACAGGTGCAGCAAAGCGACGGAAGTTATCCTGGTTGCGGGCTACTGCCAGGCCAATAAGAAAAATGACAAACCCGATAATTATAAGAGCCATGATTGTATGGTTTAAGTTCGCACATTATGGCCGCCACCAATATGGCTGTCATAACGGTGCAAACAAGGTTGAAGTGGTTCAACAATTTCCGCGCATTCATCATGGTACCTATAGAGAATCCCTATTGCTATTTAGCACTATAGTTTAACTGCTATGATCAGAAACAATAAACCAGGAGCCGTTGATCTTTCTGAAAATTAGATCATAGTGGCCACCTACATCGCCCACCTTTCTTTTCAAATGCCATTTTCCTACAACGAAGTAATAATCACGGGAGAGGCGCTGTACTTTAATGAGGTCAAAAGACAGGGTACCCATTTCGTCGGAATTGCTGTAATTCTTTTTATAGTTCATTAGTGTGTTCTGGTATCCATATGTTACACCGCTTTTTCCAATAAACATTAAAGAGTCATTGTTCCAGTACCCTTTCATAAATTCTTCAATATTTCCGGCATTCCAGGCAATGGTTTGGTCGCCTAGTATTTTTCGAACGGCCTGTTCATCTTTATCCTGTGCCCAAACCTGTTGAATTAAAAAGAAGGATAAAATGAAGAGAGGTAAACTTCTCATAATATGTGTAGTTGTTTGTTTAAAGATAAGATTTAGTTGACGAGTTAATTCGTTAACCAGTTAACCCGTTAACCTGCATAAAAAACCCGGAGGCTTCAAATTACCTCCGGGCTTTCTTATATATTAAAATTCTATCTTAAAACTTAAACTTCTTCATATACGCAGCATCTACCTCTGCACTTTTCAGCGGCGTGCTGTTATCGTAACGCTCCTGCTCAACAATATAATACTCCAGGCCATTTGATTTACCTGCTTTCAGTATCTTTTTAAAATCAATACTACCAATACCCAGGTCAATAGAGGCTTCGTGATCTTTTGGATCGGCGCCTTTTCTGCGGTCCTTTACGTGGCACAACTTCCAGCGGCCGGGGTATTTATTAAACCAGGCAATTGGGTCTGCGCCGGCTGTAACAACCCAGTAAATATCCATTTCAAAATCAACCGTGTCTTTATTGGTGCCCTGCATCAATATATCCTGTGGCAGCTGACCGTCCATTGTTTCAAAGCTGTAGCCGTGGTTGTGATAGGCAAAACGCAATCCATTCTTTTTACAAATGTCGCCGCAGGCATTGAACGTATCAACTGCCTTTTTAAAATCATCTATCGATTTATTGCGACCACCCAAACTTGGGCATATCAAATACTTCATGCCTATTTCACCTGCCTGTGCCGCCTTTGTTTCAAAATCACTGAATACGTTACAGTGGCTCGACACAATGGTAAGGCCCAGCTCATCCATATATTTCTTGAACTCTTTATTGGTCATGCCCCAAAACATGCCATCCTTGCCTTCGTAACTTTCAATTTGCTTATAGCCAAAAGCTGCCACTTGTTTTAAAACCCCTTTGGGATCTTTTGGCAGATCGGTGCGGAGAGAGTATAACTGCAAACCGAATTTTTTAATGCTTGCATTGGTCTCAAAATCTTCCATAGAGAAGGCTGATCTTCCTATTAATAATCCCGACGCCAATGTTCCGGTTGCTTTGAGGAAACTTCTTCTATTTTGCATGAATCACTTGTATTTAATAGTAAATGATGAATGTTGAAGTGAAATACACTTCATCATTCATCATTCGTTATTCGACATTCAATATTTTATAAAGCCCAGGCTTTGTCGCCTTTTTTATAAGGGATGCACGCATCGTAACGGCCGGGCACTGGCACATAGCGTAAAGCTTGTGTAGCGCCGGGTTCAGATGTGAAGTAACCCAACAGCGTTAACTGTTTCATCTGTGTAAAGTAGTGCGCGCCGTCTTCCTTCTTTTTATTCTTTGCGTAATCTTTTTGTTCTTTATCCAGCTCGTTCAACAGCTCTTTACGTTGTTCGGGCGTTGCTTTCAAAAACCCGTTGCCGCTGAATTTCTTCTTGCTGGCCTCGTTCAGTTTATTCATGCCTTCCAGAAAGATCTTCTGGTTCTTTTCGTCATAGCAGTCTTTTACCATAACGGTCATGAATGTACCAACCTTGGCAGCTTTGGCGCCTGGGGTATCGGTGGCAGGAATAATGGTTTCCGCTACTTCATCCAGGTAAGCAATATCGTCGGCGGTAAAGTCAACCGACTGGCCAACTTTTTTATCGCCACTGGCGCAACCGCTCAGAAAGAATTCAGCCCCGATCACCGTACTCCCCAACAACAATGCAACACGGGATAATGCGTCTCTTCTGTTCATAATTATAAATTTGAAGTATGAATCGTTTTAAGAATTTCAATTTATTAGTGCCAGCATTTACTTTTGAGCTTCGCATTAAAGCATCGCACATTAGCAAATTATCACATTAGCACATTGACTACAGATTGCCTTTCTTTAATTCATTCACTGCAAAATCAGCCGCCCGTGCCGTAAGCGCCATATACGTTAACGATGGGTTTTGGCAGGCTGATGATGCCATAGCGGCGCCATCGGTAATGAACACATTCTTTACATCGTGCATTTGGTTGTTACCATTCAGCACCGATGTTTTAGGATCTCTTCCCATACGGGCCGTACCCATTTCATGAATACAGAATCCGGGCGGGGGATCGTTGTCGAATGTCTTCACATTTTTTAATCCTGCTTTTTCCAACATCTCTGCTGCGCTGTCCGTCATGTCTTTGCGCATGATCTTTTCATTTTCCTTGAACTCACAATCGATATCAAGTATAGGCAGCCCCCATTTATCTTTCCTCTCTTTGTTTAAGGTAACCTTGTTCTCATAATAGGGTAAATGTTCACCCCAGGCCCCAATACCCATTGACCATTTACCGGGTTCGGTAAGACTTTCTTTCAGTTCAACACCAATGCCATCGCCGTTGCTAACCCGGCCCCGGCTTGCGCCACCCTGGTAACCAAAACCGCGTACATAATCGCTGCGCTTTGTTTTTTCACTTATGTTTCTGAACCGGGGTATGTAAATACCATTTGGTCTTCTTCCATAATAATACGAATCCTCAAACCCGTCATAATCTCCGTGCGCTCCTACACCATAGTGATGGTCCATGAGGTTGTGGCCCACCTGCTCGCTGCTGTTGCCAAATCCATTCGGGAATACATCCGATACGGAATGTAACAGAATGTGAGCAGTGCCCAGGGTAGATGCGTTCAGGAACACTATTTTGGCATAATACTCTTCGGTTTTCATGGTTTCCGCATCGAGGATGCGAACACCTGTAGCTTTCTTTTTGTCTTTATCGTACAGTACGTCGAGCACAATTGAGTTCGGCCGTAAAGTAAGATTGCCGGTTTTCTTTGCTGCGGGCAGTGTTGCCGAGTTACTGCTGAAATAACCACCGAACGGACAGCCCTGGTGGCATTTGTTGCGGTACTGGCAGGGTCCACGGTCGCCTACCTGCCTGGTGTGGTTGGCCGAACGGCCCATGATCATTACCCGGTCGGTATAGCTTTGCTTAAGGCTGGCAGCCACATGTTTTTCGAGGCAATTCATTTCCATTGCTGGCAAAAATTCCCCGTCGGGCAATTGCGCCAAACCATCTCTATTACCATTTATACCGGCGAACTTTTCTACATAGCTGTACCATGGCGCCAGGTCTTTGTAGCGAATGGGCCAGTCAACACCGTGCCCGTCCTTGGCATTGGCTTCAAAATCAATATCACTCCACCGGTAGCTTTGACGGCCCCACATCAGCGAACGGCCGCCAACATGGTATCCACGGATCCACCAGAATTTCTTTACCTCGTTGTATGGGTTTTCGATATCGTTGACAAAGAACTTTTTCGACACCTCGTCATAAGCATAACATTTACTTTGAATAGGGCTGTTCTTCTTGTCTTCTTCACTCTTGTTCATATGGTAGGGTAACTCCCATATATTCTTTTCTGTTCCGGCGTAGTCTTTAATGTGTTCCACATTTCTACCGCGCTCCAGCACCAATGTTTTTAAACCCTTTTCGCATAATTCTTTGGCGGCCCAGCCACCACTTATACCTGAACCTACAACAATTGCATCATAGGTGTTTTGTGCGGTTGCTTTAGTGTTTAGGTGTACGTTTAAGGAATCCCCCATACTATTAATTTGATAATGTGATAATATGATAATGTGATAATGAAATACACCGGTTAAGACGCTTTCATTTAAAATAAAGCAGCGTGTAATTTAAATAATTTTTTAAATGTATTTAAGACATCAATCTGCCAATAGCACATTAGCATATTATCACATTAGCTTATTCTGTTTTAAATATTTCCTTTTTTTAGTTCACTTACGGCATGGTCAGCGGCGCGGGCCGTTAATGCCATGTAAGTAAGTGATGGGTTTACGCAGGCGGCAGATGTCATACAAGCGCCGTCTGTTACGTATACGTTGGGAGCATCCCAAACCTGGTTGTGCGCATTGAGCACCGATGTTTTGGGATCTTTACCCATACGGGCTGTTCCCATTTCATGAATACCCATGCCCATGAAATAATCGCTTTCGCTGGCTTTTACATTTTTCAATCCGGCGTTGGTAAGCATTTCCATGGCGTCGTTCTTCATATCTATGCGCATCTTCTTCTCATTTTCCTTCAATTCGCAATCGATAGCCAGAACGGGCAGTCCCCATTTATCTTTTTTCGATGTATCGAGTGAGATCCTGTTCTCGTGGTAAGGTAAAATTTCGCCGAAGGCGGTCATACCCAGCGACCAGGGACCTGGTTCTGTTAATGCGTCCTTCAGTTCGGCACCAATTCCCAGCTCAGCTATCTGGCGGTTCCAACCCTGACGGCTGGCTGCACCCTGATAACCAAAACCACGAACATAATCTCTTTTATCGCTGCCAACATTGCGGAAGCGGGGAATATAGAAACCTGTTGGTCTGCGACCGAAATAATATTTGTCATCATACCCTTCGGCCATGCCATCGGCGCCTACTCTGAAGTGGTGGTCCATAACATTATGGCCCAACTCGCCGCTGCTGCTGCCCAAACCGCCCTGCCATACATCCGTGGCCGAATTAAACAACACCCAGGTACTGTTAAATGCCGAAGCACACAGGAACACCACTTTCGATTTGTACTCGTAGGTCTTGTTATCCTGCGCATCTATGATCTCAACACCCGTGGCTTTTTTCTTGTCTTTATCGTACAACACTTTTGTAACAATAGAGAAAGGACGAAGCGTAAGGTTACCGGTTGCCATGGCAGCTGGTAAAGTAGATGATTGCGTGCTGAAGTAACCACCGAACGGACAACCCAGCCAGCATTTGTTGCGGAACTGGCATTTTGTACGGCCTGGTAATTCCTGGGTAATATTGGCCACGCGGCCTATGAATAAATGACGTTCTCCTTTGTAATATGCTTTAAGGCGGGCTGCTACATCTTTTTCAACACAGTTCAATTCCATGCCGGGTTGAAACTGCCCGTCGGGTAAATGAGGCAGACCTTCTTTGGTACCACTTATACCTGCGAATTTTTCAACATGATCGTACCAGGGCGCAATGTCTTTGTAACGAATAGGCCAGTCAATAGCGTGGCCTTCTTTAGCATTGGCTCCAAAGTCGAGATCACTTAAGCGATAGCTTTGACGGCCCCACATTAAGGAGCGGCCGCCCACATGATAACCACGATACCAGTCGAACCGTTTTGTTTCGGTATACGGACAATCTTTTTCATTTGTCCAGTAATTCAGGTTCGTTTCGTTGAGAGGATAGTCCCGGTTCAATACAGGATACTCCTTTATCATTTCCTGGGTTTTGCCACCGCGGTGTGGAAATTCCCAAGGTGCTTTGTTGGCACTTGCGTACCCCTTTATGTGTTCAATATTTTCACCGCGTTCAAGCAACAAAACTTTCAATCCTTTTTCGGTAAGTTCTTTTGCAGCCCAGCCGCCACTAATGCCCGAGCCCACTACAATAGCATCATAAACATTATCTGCCATGGTTCAATCGTTTTTAGTTTATAAGAAACACGTATAGAAATAAGTAACAGCTATTATACATCACAGATTTTGATCGCTTTTTCAAGCGATACCAGTTTTTCTTCATTGGTTTTGCGGTTTGGAATAAACTCCTGCGCCACATAACCTTTAAAGCCGGTGTCTAAAATGGCCTTCATGATGGCAGGATAATATAATTCCTGCGTTTCATCAATTTCATTCCGGCCGGGAACACCGCCGGTGTGGTAATGTGCAATGTATTGGTGGTTGTCTTTAATGGTCCTTATAACATCGCCTTCATCTATTTGCATGTGATAGATGTCGTATAACAGTTTGAAGTTTTCTGATCCTATACGTTTGGCGAGCTCTACACCCCAGGCGGTTTTATCGCACTGGTAGTCTTTGTGGTTTACTTTACTATTGAGCAGCTCCATTACAATGATCACGTTGTTCTTTTCGGCTATGCTCATGATCTGTTTCAATCCTTCTGCACAATTGTTCCAACCTGTTTCATCGTCTATACCCCGGCGGTTGCCGCTGAAGCAAATAAGGTTTTTATAACCTGCTTTTGCTACCAGGGGAATCATTTCGGTATAGTTCTTTATTAACTGGGCGTGGAATTTTTTATCATTCCAGCCATCTACCAGGTTTATTTCGGCGCCGTTGCACATAGAGGAGAACACACCGTATTTCTGCAGGGTTGGCCAGTCTTTAGGACCAACGAGGTCAATAGCGCTGATACCCATTTTTTTTGCGGCCGCAGCAAACTCATCCAACGGAATTGAACCGTAGCACCAACGGCACACAGCATGGTTGATATTTCCTTTCAAGGCTGTTGATTTAGTTTCTTCAGAAGTGGTAAAAGACGAAAGCACGTTGGCAGTTCCCAGTGCGGCCGTTCCCGCTACCAGGTTTTTAATGGCAACTCTTCGCGATTGATTGGCCATGTTTAAAAATGTTAAGATTGAAATTTACAAATTGTTCTCACAAAATCGTTTAATTGTGGAACCGCCGATGTTAAAATATTATTAATGGTTAAGATAGTACTATTATGCGCTAACAGGTGTTAACAGCTCGGCCTTCTTTCTGCCGCGCATGTAAAAAACCAACCCTGCAAACGCTACAACCAATACTATTGGAATAATTAAAGTGGTATCTAAGATCTGCGGACCGGCTGCTTTTTTAGCTTCAGAAAGCGCATTGGCCATTTCTGATCCCGGGGCTGCGCCCATATACGTTTTCAGATCGGCGCCTGCGGGTAACTTATCGGCCAGCAGTTTATCATAATGGCTTCCCATAAGCATCATATATATTGACACCGCAAACATACCTGCGCCGCCCATTAAGTTCAATCCTACTGCACCTGTTTTGGGAAGGTTTTCTGAAACAAACCCGATCATGGTTGGCCAGAAATAACAAACACCCATACCGAAAATTAAGGCGCCTACGAAAACCATGTTCCCTGTAGTATGACCTAACAAATAAATTCCTAAAGCAGAAAGTATGGCCGATATAAGCAGTACCCCCTGTGGCGATAAGCGATGCACAACAGGCTCAGCCAGGCCGCGGCCTACAACCATTACACCGGTTTCGAGCGTAAGCAACAATATGGGGTTATCGGTAACATTCTTTAATAATACATCTATCCACTGCCCGGTAAACAACTCTGTAATGGCTGTTCCGAACATACAGATGATCATGAAAATAAACAGCGGATTCAATAATGATTTATACATGTCGCCTGTTGAAACACCGGCAGCTACCCGTTCAGTAACCGGGAATTTCAGCTTGCTTACCAGGTAACCATAAATTAAAGTAGGAATAAGCATTACGGCCACCTGTATTTGCCAGGGTTGCATACCGGCAATAGGACCTATACCTGCTTTATTATATAAGAATACTATAAGCGTTCCTATAACAATACCGCCGGGAAACCAAAGGTGAAAGTGATTTAATTTAGTGGTTTTATTTTCGGGGAATATAGCTGCTACCAGTGGGTTACAGGCCGCTTCTACCGTACCGTTGGCAATACCTATTAATAAGGTAGAGAGAAATAATGGCCAGTACCCTTTGGCAAAAACAGTTAATATAATACCTACCAGGTGAAAGAAACAGGCAAGTAAAAGCAACTTTTTCATGCCAATAACATCTACTACCATACCGCCAATAATAACGGCTAAAGGAAAGCCCCAGAATGCTGTGGCTGCTATGGTCCCTAATTGAGAAGCGTTGAGTTGAAATTCGGTACCTAACTGGCCTAAGATACCGGCACGTATGCCGAAAGATAAAGAGGTTACTAAAAGAGCTAAACAACTGGCCCAGAAAAGCTGGCCGCGATTGATAGTTGGTTGTTGCATGGCAAGAAATCTTTTTGGTTTAATATACGGCTGGTAATTGATAATTTTTAAAGTTTTTACCGAACCACCGTAACTTTATCGAACGCAATTGTAAATTCGTTAGATTCACAATAAGCATGTAAATGTAATTTTTTATTTTAAAACAAATCCTTTTTCACATTTTCTAATTAATATTTCATGAACAGAAAATTAAGAATGGGAATGGTAGGTGGAGGCAAAGATGCCTTTATCGGCGCTGTTCACCGCATTGCTGCCAATATGGACGGACTCATTGAACTGTGCTGCGGCGCACTAAGTGTAAATCCTGAAGTGGCCATCGAATCTGGAAAAATGTTATTTCTTCCCGAGGATCGTATATATACCAATTACGAAGATATGATCAGGGCCGAAAGCAAATTACCAGCCGATAAACGTATGGATTTTGTAACCATCGTTACGCCCAACTTTGCACATTTTGCTCCTGCTATGATGGCGCTCGATCATGGCTTTCATGTGGTGATCGAAAAGCCTATGACCTTTACACTCGACGAAGCTAAACAGTTAAGCAAAAAAGTTGAGGAAACCGGTTTGCAGTTATGTTTAACACATACCTATTCGGGTTATCCTATGGTAAAACAGGCCCGTGCTATGGTACAGGGCGGTGCACTGGGTAAGGTTAGAAAAGTAATTGTTGAATATCCGCAAGGCTGGTTAAGCCGTTTGAGCGAACGCGAAGGAAACGCACAGGCCGCCTGGAGAACCGATCCTAAAAAATCGGGTAAGAGCGGTGCTATGGGCGATATTGGTACACACGCTGCACACCTTACAGAATACATTACCGGTTTGAAGATAACCCATCTTTGCGCCGACCTGAATACAATGGTTGAAGGCCGCCACCTCGATGATGATGGCAATGTTCTATTAAAATTTGATAATGGCGCCGCCGGTGCTTTAATTGCTTCGCAAATAGCCGCCGGGGAAGAGAACGCTTTAAAAATTCGGGTATACGGCGAGTTGGGTGGCGTTGAATGGGCACAACACGAACCCAATACCCTTATTGCCAAATGGCTCGATCAACCTACACAGATCTTACGCGCGGGCGCTAACTACACCAGTGTATTATCTTCTTTTGCCACACACAACTGCCGCACTCCGGGCGGGCACCCCGAAGGTTACCTCGAGGCATTCGGCAATATCTATCGCAACTTTGCATTGACACTGGGAGCCAAAATTGACGGACAACAACCTTCAAAAGAAATGCTCGACTTTCCTCGGGTAGACGAAGGCGTTCGGGGCATGGCGTTTATTGATAATGTTGTAAAAAGCAGCGCCAGCAAAGAGAAGTGGACGTTGTTTGAAGTATAACGGAAAAGCTCCAAATCACAAATTCCAGGTTCCAAATAAATTCAAAAATTCAAATTCCAAGCTCCAATAAAAACACCAAATTCCAATTCTTTATTGAGGCTTTTTGGGATTTAAATTGGAACTTGAGAATGGGACTTGAAATTTCTTTGGATCTTGGTGCTTGGTTCTTGTAATTTTTAACAATCAAAGTCATTTAATGAAAACATTAAAAGGACCTGGCTTATTTCTGGCCCAGTTCATGGGTGATCAGCCGCCATTCAACTCACTGAAATCAATTTGCCAGTGGGCCAAAAGCCTGGGTTATATAGGCGTGCAAATTCCTACCTGGGATAGCCGCTGTATCGATTTACAAAAGGCTGCAGAAAGTAAAACCTATGCCGATGAGATAAAAGGCATCGTAAATGAATGCGGTCTTGAAATAACCGAACTATCAACACACCTGCAGGGACAACTGGTAGCAGTTCACCCTGCTTATGATACCCTGTTCGATGGCTTTGCTCCGGAAAAGTTTCGCAACAATCCCAAAGCAAGGACCGAATGGGCCGTTCAACAATTGCACTACGCCGCCAAAGCATCACAAAATCTTGGCCTTAACGCGCATGCTACTTTTAGCGGCGCATTGTTATGGCCTACGGTTTATCCCTGGCCACAACGCCCGGCCGGTTTGGTTGAAACAGGATTTAAGGAACTGGCCAACCGCTGGCTTCCCATCCTGAACACCTTTGATGAAAACGGGGTTGACCTTTGTTACGAAATTCACCCCGGCGAAGACCTGCATGATGGAATCTCTTATGAAATGTTCTTACAGCACACCAACAACCACCCAAGGGCCTGTTTGCTGTACGACCCATCGCACCTGGTATTACAATGCCTGGATTATCTCGAATACATCGACAATTACCATGAACGTATTCGCATGTTCCATGCAAAGGATGCTGAGTTTAACCCAACCGGTAAGCAGGGTGTATATGGCGGCTATCAAAACTGGATCGACAGGGCCGGCCGCTTTCGCTCACTGGGCGATGGCCAGGTTGATTTCAAATCTATTTTCAGCAAGCTGGCAGCTTATGATTATGCGGGCTGGGCCGTGCTGGAATGGGAATGCTGTATAAAACATCCTGAAGATGGCGCTAAAGAAGGTGCTGTGTTCATTAAAGACCACATTATACGGGTAACAGAAAAAGCATTTGACGATTTTGCCGGTACCGGAAGCGATGAAAAATTTAACAGATCGGTATTAGGATTAAAATAATGTAATTTGCTAAAGATATAACTTGCACAATTCTGTGAACTAAAACTTTTATTTAGATGAAGAAGTACGTTGTTTTTGCTGCTCTTTGTACAGCTATGGTTGCCTGCAACTCTTCAGATAGCACTAAGAAGGAAGGAGAAAAACCCGCTGAAAGCACAACTGCACCAGCTGGTGGCGCTTCAACAGCAGCCAATGACAAAGCCCTGGAAATGATAGGCGCATTAGATTGCACTACCTGTCATAAGATCAGCGAAAAAAATATCGGCCCTGCTTATACCGATGTAGCTAAGAAATATGAAACAACCGATGCAAACATTAACATGCTTGCTGAAAAGGTGATCAAAGGCGGCTCGGGTAACTGGGGCACTGTACCAATGACACCGCACCCAGCCCTGAGTGCAGACAGCGCAAAGGAAATGGTTAGGTACATTCTGAATTTAAAAAATCAGTAACATAATACAACCCCTGCTCCTGAAAAGCAGGGGTTTCTTTTTACGTTCAAAAACACATGAAGAAGTTAATCATCGCCTTATTTCCTGTAGTGTCGCTTGCATGCCACACAGCCAGTAAAACAACCGGTTCAACCAAAGCATCATCAATCAAAAATGATGGCTGGCAGGTACTGTTCGATGGCAGCTCAAAAAGCGCCTGGCACATTTACAACAACAAATCCGACGGTTCGGCCTGGACGGTTAAAGACGGCATCTTATACCTGGACCCTACAGCAAAGAAAAACGGAGCCGGTGGCGGTGATCTCGTTACCAATGAAGAATTTGAAAACTTTGATCTGAAGCTGGAATGGAAAATTGATACTGCCGGAAACAGTGGCATTATTTTTTTAACCCAGGAAGATCCGAAGTATGCCCAATCTTATTTAACCGGGCCCGAAATGCAGATCATTGACAATACCGGCCACCGCGATGCAAAGATCAATAAACACCGCGCCGGCGACCTGTATGATCTTGTTGCCAGCTCTACAGAGAACGTTCATCCCTGGGGCCAGTGGAACTCAATAGAGCTCATTGTTAATAAAGGCCAGCTTGAATTGCATCAGAATGGCGCTAAAGTTGTTGCTACCACCATGTGGAACGATAACTGGAAGCAACTGATCGCAAACAGTAAGTTCAAGAACTGGGCGGGCTTTGGCATGTTTCAAAAAGGACGTATTGCCCTGCAGGACCATGGCAATGGCGTTTCGTTCCGCAACATTCAGATCAAACGGTTATAATTCGTCTTTTCACTAAAATCATCTAACATATGCGCACAACTTTTGCCTGCCTCATCATTGCCGGCGCCATTACCGGTTGCCAGGGCGGAAATTCAGGTTCACAACAACCAGAAGCCGACACAACAAAAACCGATACCATGGCTACAGCTGCTCCTGCAGATATGACCAACAAACTGACCGACGCTGAAAAAAGCGAAGGCTGGCAATTACTCTTCGATGGTACTTCGAAAAGCAATTTCCATGTGTTCAATAATAAAACCGATGGCGCTGCCTGGAAGGTAGCCGATGGCGCCCTGCATCTCGACACTGCCACTATAAAAGATGGTAAGATCGTAGGCGGTGGCGATTTGCTTACCAATGATGAATATGAAAGTTTTGATCTGAAGCTCGATTGGAAGATTGACCCCGGAGGTAACAGCGGTATCATGTTTTACGTGCAGGAGGGGCCTAAATTTGGCGAAACTTATCACACAGGCCCCGAAATGCAGGTGCTCGATAATGCGGCTCACAAAGACGCCAAGATCATTAAACACCGGGCAGGCGATCTATACGATCTTATTACCAGCTCACCTGAAACTGTAAAGCCGGCCGGTGAATGGAACCAGGTTGAAGTGATCAGTAATAAAGGCGCGCTTGAATTTCATTTGAACGGCACCAAGATTCTTACTACCACCATGTGGGATGATGCCTGGAAAAAAATGATAGCCGCCAGCAAGTTTAAACAATGGCCTGGCTTTGGAACCTACAAAAAAGGTAGAATTGCTTTGCAAGACCATGGCAACTCTGTTTGGTACCGTAATATTAAGATCAAGAAGTTATAAAAGAAAGTTGACGAGTTAACTTGTTAACCAGTTAACTCGTCAACTTGTATCTACACTTTAGGAAGCTTATACCCATTATGGTACTCCTTCGCCAGGTACTGGCTGTTTATCTTTTCGTCGGTGAACTTTTCTTTCTCTTTATCCCATATTAATTTTTGTCCGCTTCGGAATGCTATGTTTCCCATTTGGGCAACGGTGGCCACATGCGACCCTGCCTGAATGGAACAATTCAGATCCTCCATTTTCCTCGACTTCACCACATCAATGAAATTCACCCAGTGAAGGTCTAACCCATTGTCTAATGATTGTACATATGGCTTGCTGGCTTTATTGGTACTTTTGGCTTCTTCCAAAACCTCCCAGCCGCCGCGGTGCAGTACCAGGGTACCATTGTTACCAATAAACCCAATACCGTGGGTTCTGCCGTAAGAACCGTTGTCGATACCCATGGCAGAATCCCATACCAGGTTGAATTTATCGAATTCGTACAGCGTAGTTAATGTGTCGGGTGTTTCTTCGCTTAGGTCGGGGTAGGCAAACTTACCACCCAGTGCTGCTATTGATTTGGGCACATCGGCTTTCATACCCAGCAGCGCATAGTCGAGGAGGTGCACGCCCCAGTCGGTCATTAAGCCACCGGCATAATCCCAAAACCAGCGGAAGTTGAAATGAAAACGGCTGGCATTGAAGGCCCGTTTTTGAGCGGGGCCTAACCAGGCGGCATAATCAACACCGGCAGGTGGATTACTGTCAGGCACAACCGGCGCCGGTTTCATCCAGCCCTGGTAGCACCATACTTTTACGGTCCTTATCATACCCAGCTTACCGCTTTGTACATATTCAACCGCATCTTTAAAATGTTGCTGGCTGCGTTGCCATTGGCCGGCCTGTACTACTTTATTATAGCGCTTTTGCGCCGCTATCATAGCACGACATTCAACAATGGAGTTACCAACAGGCTTTTCAACATATACATCTTTACCAGCTTCCGCGGCATGTATCATTTGCAGGGCATGCCAGTGGTCGGGCGTACCTACAATTACAATGTCAATATCTTTTTGATCGAGCAGCTTACGGTAATCGCCATAGGTTTTCACCTTTGAGGTGTCGATATTGTTCTTTGCCAGCTCGGCCATTCGTTTGTCGATCACATTTTTGTCAACGTCGCATAAAGCGCCAATGATAACACCAGGCACTTTCAATGCTGCAGTTACATTTGCCCAGCCCATGCCATTGATGCCAATGGCGCCAATCACTAATTGATCTGATGGGGCGATGCGATTTTTAAATATGGCAAACGCGTTATTATCCAGGGCCGACAAAACAGTGCCTCCGGCAAGCAATGTACCTGCCTGTTGCAGGAACCTCCTTCTTTGCATAAGAAAATGGTATTAGGTAGAATAATAGAACAGTTTATTTAATGATATTCTTCTTCAGGTACGCTATGCTTTTTGCAGTACTATCAAGCGGGGCTCCGGGGCACATATCCTGCTCAACAAAGAAGTATTTCATACCACTTTGTTTGGCATAGTTAAAGATCTTTTTATAGTTGATAACGCCATTACCTACTTCGGTAAAGAATTTCTTGGGGGTATTATCCATATCCTTTACATGCCACATGGCAAAGCGGCCCGGATGTTTGGCAAATAAGGCCAAAGGATCTTTACCGGCTTTTGATACCCAGTAAATATCCATTTCAAAAAACACCAGTTTGGGATCGGTATCTTTCAGCAGGGTATCATAGCCGGTTGTGCCACCTGCTGGTGCCAATTCAAAATCGTGGTTATGATAAGCCAGCTTAAGACCTGTTTTTTTGGCTATTTCACCGGCCTTGTTAAGGGCCGCAGCTATCTTTTTGTAGTTATCGGCCTGGCGGTATTCTTCTTCGAGCCAGGGTATAACAATAAATTCCTGCCCCAGTGCTTTGGCATCGGTAACGGCTGGTTTCCATTTTTCTTCCCATCTGCTTTGTAAAAATATGCTGGCGGGGAAGGTATGACCACTTGGGCTTGATAGTCCGTGTGATTTTAAGGTTGATCGCAATTCTGTGGCGTTCATTCCAAACCATTTGCCGTCGCCATAGCCATAAGTTTCAACGGTATTATAACCCTGGGCGGCAACTTTGGCCAATGTTCCTTTTGGGTCTTTCGCCATTTCGCTGCGAAGTGTGTAAAGCTGAAGGCCGATCTTTTTGGGTTGGGCAAACCATTCTTCTTTATTGATAAAAAAACCAGCGGTAAGCAAAGATGATTGTTTGAGGAAATCCCGACGAGTTGGCATAACGTATCGTTTTTAGAGAGTTAAATTACTTAAAAATCAAACACCCTCAATATGGATGCTTATTACAGGCTTCAGGTTGCAGCAAAAAGAAAAACCGGTTACTGATAACAGTAACCGGTTTGCTTTTATCATTTTTTATGTTTTCTTACCAACTGCCGGTAGCACCGCCTCCACTGCTTTTTCCACCACCAAAGCTGGCGCCTGCGCCACTGCTAAATGTCCTTCCTTTCCAAACATTGATACCAAAGAAGATGGCGAAAATTCCAAAGACACAAACCAGGGTCCACCAAAAGATCTTCAGGAACCATAAGAACACATAACCTGTAGCATTCATATAATCTACAAAATTATTTCCCGTGCTGCGGTCCTTCGACTTAATGTATCGTACCCGTAACCAAACAAACAGCGCCATCATTAAGAAACCCATAATAGTTTCGCCAACTGTTGGAGGTCTGCGCTGGC
Organism: Niastella sp. OAS944; assembly: GCA_024809215.1. Classification (GTDB taxonomy): domain Bacteria; phylum Bacteroidota; class Bacteroidia; order Chitinophagales; family Chitinophagaceae; genus Niastella. Next base: position 541,464 of record JANUBW010000003.1, read on the forward strand.
TGCTATATGCATAGGGCGAAGTATTTTGAGCTAACGGTTGAGGTTGTGCCTGAGCCTGGGTTTGCGATGGCGCTGGTTCCTCTACTGTTGACCAGTTATCGGTAGCTTGCGCTGTGGTTCCGCTATGTGCGGTAGTTGGGCTATTAGTTCGGCCAGGGCTCGCCCAACCGGTAAGTGCCGATTCAATATCTTTCACGCCTTCTTTTAAACCGGTATAATACCAACCCATTTTATATTTGGGCACTATTGTTCTATCGATAATACGCTGGCAAACTTCATCGGTTAATTTATGATCGATGCCCGAGCCGGTAGCAATTCTTACCCGGCGGGGGTCTTTGCTTAGTAAGATCAATACACCATCGTTGCTGCGTTTGCTGCCAATACCCCATTTATTAAAGTATTGTAACGCTGCATCCTCAACAGACCAGGTGTAGCCTGAGTTATCGGTCAATGTTGACAGGGTAATAATTACAATTGAATAGCCCTTTTTTTCGCGGAAGGAGATGAGTTCTTTTTCGAGCGTTCTTTCATCGCCCGATGAAAGAAAACTGCCATAATCGTTTACCACATGTGGGGTAAATGGCCGGTCTTTGATAAAGTTCGATTGCTGGGCAAGCAATACACTACCGGTCAGTAATAGGATTACAGTTAACAGGGTACGCATTGATTGATAGGGTTGGGGTTATATGTTATTTGAATAAAAAAGCCGGTATTCTAAGCTTCCTCATCCATCTGCTGCAACAGATCTTTTAGCTTTTGTATATGCTGCCCATACAGTTTACCAATCAGCCAACGGTTCAAAAAATAACTGCCAAGGGTAAGCACTGCACCAATTGAAAGAAATAGAACGAAAAATCGGTGGTTACTAATATGTTGGGCAATGGGCATTTGTGCAACGGAGGTTTGCGCATCAATTGAAACATCTACCACATGTGAATTGCCTTCGTGGGCATTGAACATGATAATAAGGCCGGCGGCAAAATAAGCAAGTGGGGTAAGTATGGTGCCTGCGATAAAATAAAAGCGAACATACTTTTCGAGTGTTCCCAATTGTTGTTTCAGGTTTGAGCGTACTTCACAGGCAACGCACTCCATTTGTTTCAGCAACTTGCTTTTGCGGTAGTAATAAAACAGAAAAGCGCCGCCTACCAATGCCAGCAACACGGCCAGCTCACTATACATTCCCTTGAATGTAACAATGTACCAGATAGTTAATGAATATATGATCAGTACTGCGATGAGCTCGCGGTTGAGGTTGCGCTTCAGCCTTGCAATGGTACTTTGCGACCGTTTATGCAACATGGACGAAATCGGCACATCCCTGCCCGGTTGAAGATCTGTTTCATCCAGATCCTTCCATATATCTTTCAGGCTATCTAACTCCATGTTCTACTGATTTTGTGAGTTTACGTAATTTTTCTTTGATCCGGTTCATTTTCACGCGCAGGTTATTCTGATTGATCCCCAAAATATCTTCCATTTCTTCGTAACTCTTGTCTTCAAGGTACAGCATTGTAATAGCCCGTTCTATTTCAGTAAGATGGTTAATAGCTTTATAAAGTTGCTGCAACCGTTCTTCTTTTTCGTTGCTATATTGAATGTCCTGTATCTCCGTTGGTAATAAATCGGGTTCTACGCTTTTAATGATCTTCTTTTGTTTACGCAGGTCAGAAATGGCGGTATTGAGTGCAATACGGTACAGCCAGGTGCTGAATTTTGAGTCACCCCTGAACCGTGGATATGCGCCCCATAATTGTATCACGATCTCCTGGAAAAGGTCCTGTTTATCGTAATCGGATGTGCAATACAAATTACACACCTTATACAACATAGCGCGGTGTTGGTGCACCAATGCCACAAACTCATCCTGGTTAAGTTTTGCCTGCAATTGGGTTGGTTTTAGCGAAAAGATACTTAATTGGTCGGCGATTTGCCTTAAAAATTACAGGCAAAACACCATTATTATTTAATAAAATGTGAAAGCCGGCTGTCGGTTGCGGCTAACCCGAACCTATAACGCCAAATTTCGCCGGCAAATTACAACATTTTAGCACCAATTAAGCCTGCGTTACCACTCAAACTGCTGATAACCACTATCTTCGTGCCATGAAAAAAATGTATCATCTGGGCAATTGCACCACCTGCCAGGCCATTATTAAAGAAACCGGCATTGATAAAAAGGGATTTGAGATGCAGGAGATAAAAACCGAAAAGATAACCCCCGCCCAGTTAGACGAAATGAAAGAAAAGACCGGCAGTTATGAATCGCTGTTCAGCCGCCGCGCCATGAAATACAAGGAAATGGGTCTGAAAGACAAATCCCTTACCGAAAAGGATTATCGCCAGCTCATCCTCGATGAATACACCTTCTTAAAAAGACCGGTAGTTTTTGTAAATGATAAAATTTTTGTGGGCAGTGAGAAGAAAACGGTTGAGGCCCTAAAGAATGCCTTATGATCCGTTTTTTAACAGCGACATCCGCAGCGATTCAAAATTGATGACCTGCACTTTAACCGGCCCCTGTTTGCCGGCATAATCAGCCGCCGAACTGTATAGGTAATGTTCCGGGCTGTCAACTATTCCATCGCGAATGGGGTTTTCGTGTATGTACAAAACCCTTTCCTGTAGTTTATATACCTGTTTGAAATCAATATAGGCAGGATTGGTACAGGTTTGCCACAATTGAAATTTTTCAATTTTTTTAAGCGACAGACTGCAGCTCTCAAATCGCTGCAGCATCCACGAGCGGCGCAGGTCGGGCTCAATATCTATAGCCTCGAGTATTTTGGTAGTGGTATATCTTTTAAATTCTTTCTCTATCATGGCCAGGCCCGATCCATCCTGTGCCCTGGCAAGCAGGTGCAGGTGATTGGTCATTAGGCACCAGGCATATACAGTGAATTTTTTGGCTGTTATACAGTGGTTTAACGCCTCAACAATGATCTGCTTATAGGTAGGTCTTATAAACACATCGATCCAGTCTACTACATTAAAGGTCAGGTAAGAACAATCATGCTGCGGTAGACCCTGGTCTTTATTCTTATTTATCATAGGAGCATTGCTTTATCAATATTCATTAATAAACAAATACGTCGGGAATCGTAGGGTAATTAATAAATAAAACCGTGCTGTTGGTAAGAAGCCGGGTATTGGTATACGTACAATCAGGCTAAAGAATATAGCATAGACAAGGAAGTGTAATATACAAAATGTTGTTTATAAAACTTCCGGATGTTAATGGCTTCGATAGAATAATAATGTTTCATTAATATTTTTTGCTGAACAGGAATGCTTTATCGATATCGCAAGATGTTTCTTTTAATAAACTTTTAGTAAAGGCATGAAAAGGGCTTCCCAGCCAATTTTGATAAACCGGCGGTAGCCGTCAATAGCTTGACAGAGGTATACGGAGGTGTTATTTAAAAACTATTGCCAGGGAGCCAGCTTAACCCGTTGATGGGGATGGGCGCTGCTATAAACATAATGATGCGGGTCATCAACCAGCCGGGTAGTTACCGGCAGGTTCACCACTTCTGTAACATGGTGGGCAAACAATTCGGAGCTGTCCAATACTACCGGATGATTGCCAAACTGCCAAAAGTGATGTTCCGCATCGTGCTGGTACCGGTTGCTGTAATAACTGAACAATCGCATCATCCATTCTTTTCGCTTCTCATCGGGATTTTCTGCAATTGATTTCAGTATTTGCTTTGCAGTACCATTTTTAAATTCCCTTAAGACGGTAGAGATGTGCTTCTTTTTTGAAGAAGCAACAATTGTGATGTAGCTGGGCATTAACACGTATTCATAAACATACAGGTGTTTGTTGTCGATACAATTGTTTAGGTTGTCAATTAAAATTTCGCAATAAGTGTGGCAGGTAAAAACATCTATCCAGCCAGATACACTTAGTGTTACATAATAAGAGCCGAAGGGTGGGGGTTTTTCGTACATTCATATAAGGTAGTAAAGTTTTGGCATTTGGGCAATCCCGTATCGGGTCTTTGTAACAAATAGAGGTAAATTTGATACGGATCAACTATTACATACTACAATTCAATGATTTAAACCCATAAAAATCCGTTTTTGCAATGTTTAGCAGTACAGTGATGCTGTGGGTGAGGGTTACATGGTATACTTGTCGAGCCCATTCCTATTTCGACGACCAAAACATTTCATCTTCCTTTTTGCATTTCGTCTACAGCCGGCTGCATTCTAACATGGATTATTTGCACACCGGCCACATTAGCATTTGCCAGCCCGTCAAAAGAATAGCTTTACGGTGTTCTACATTATTTACGTAAAGCTATTAGTCATGAAAACAAAATGGATCGTTGTGGGCATCATTGGTCTTTTATTGCATACCGCTATTGCACAAAACAAGCCACGCCCTGTACCGGAATTTGCATCCTCAAAAGGATGGTGGATGATAGAAAGCAATATTCATTCACCCAAACAACACATCGTTTACTTCTATAATAACGACGGGGTAATGGTTTATAAAGAAAAGCTTGAAGACGTTCGCCTGAACCCCGAAAAGCGCAAAACCAAAATGCAACTGAAACAGGTGCTGGAAGCGACGGTAGTAGCCTGGGAGAAGGAGCATAGGGTGATTGAGGATGGGTCGTTGGTAGTGAATAGTTTGAAGGGGAGATGGTAGGTTGGTAAAGAAAGAACTTTTGTCGATGAAAACCTGATGTACAGCGATATTAACACAACCCGCCATGCATTTACGCCAAACGAAATGTAATTTTAGTATATGCAGCCAACCCAACAATACCCCTTTATATTTTCCGATGCGCCTAAATACCGCATCCGGCGCCATCTGGCATTCTGGGGTTTCTGGTGGTTGTTTCAGGGGGTACTGTATTCTGTGATTGGTTATACCGGCACACCCACTTATTCAATACGCCTGTTAGATTCCTTTTGCGAATCGTTGGTTTACATGATAGCGCACATTTTCGTTGGCTTTATGCTCATGTATTTTGTTATTCCGCGTTTTCTGCTCAAACAAAAATACTGGCTCACAGCCTTGTGGGTAGCTATCAGCTTTTTAGGAGCCGCGGTAATTTCTACCATTTTATCGGCCACTATCATTCCTGAAATACAACGGGTGGTTATGCATGATGATGTTCATCGTTTATATTTAAGAAAACGGGCCATCTTCGAAGTTCACCTGGCACTTATGGCCGGCTTACGTGGCGGCATTACTATTGGTGGTATTGCAGCGGCCATTAAATTAATGAAACACTGGTATGTTAAAGAACAACGCAATCTGCAATTGCAAAAAGAAAATGCCGAGGCTCAATTGCAGCTGCTAAAAGCCCAGGTTCACCCCCACTTTTTATTCAATACGCTTAATAACATTTACTCGCATACGCAAAACACCGCGCCGGTTGCATCGCAATTGGTAATGGGGCTATCAGATATGCTGCGTTTTATGTTGTATGAATGCAACCAACCGCAGGTGCCCCTGGAGAAAGAATTGAAAATGGTGCAGGATTATATTTCCCTGGAGCAGATCAGATACGACAAGAACCTGGATGTTCACGTTGACCTGCCGGCCAATACCGATAACCTGGCAATTGCACCGCTGTTGCTGCTGCCGCTTGTTGAAAACTGTTTTAAACACGGCACCAGCCATATGATAGATCAACCCTGGCTAAGCCTGCATGTTGCCATCGAAAACAACCGCATGTATGTAAAGCTCATGAACGGGAAAACCAATGAAGTAACAAGAATTAATTTCAAAGGCATTGGCATTATGAATGTACGCAAGCGGCTCGATTTTTTATACCCCGGCAAACATGAGCTTACAATTACCGACGAAGAAGAGGTATTCATTGTAAACCTTTGTCTGGAATTAGAGAAACTGCCCCTTACCAAAAAAGAAACCAGTAGTTATAAGCTTGCATATAATGGATGATATACAAACCATACGATGCCTTATTATCGATGATGAACCGCCTGCGCGTGAGATCATTCGACGCTATGTTCAGGAAATACCAACGCTGCAACTGATGGGCGAATGCGCCAACGCCATTCAGGCCCTTACATCCCTGCAACAGCACCCTGTTGATCTTTTATTTCTCGATATTCGTATGCCGCAGCTAAACGGTACCGATTTTATAAAAACATTGAAGAACCCGCCCAAGGTCATAATCACAACTGCTTTTTCAGAATATGCACTGGAGGGGTATGAGCTGGATGTGGTAGATTACCTGATGAAACCCATTCGGTTCGATCGCTTTTTAAAGGCGGTCAATAAAGCTTATCCACTTGCTGGTTCAGCGCATACTTTAAAGCCTGTCGTTAGCACCGTAACAGAAGAAAAGAAAAATGAAAGTTTTGTTTACTTCCGCGCCGATCGTAAAATGGTAAAAGTGATGCTCGATGATATTTTATACATCGAAAGCATGAAAGATTACATTAAGGTATATACCATACATGGCGTTATCATCACAAAACAGTCTATCAGCTCGGTAGAGGCTATGTTGCCCGAAAAACTTTTTGTACGTACCCACCGCTCATTTATAGTTTCCATTAACAAAATAAAAAGCTTCACTAACGAACTGGTTGAGGTTGATAAAACCGACATACCCATTGGGAAGCTATTTAGGAATGGCGTGATGAAAGTATTTACTACCTGATAAAATAACAAAGGGTCCCGGTTCAGCCGGGACCCTTTGTCTATTGTCAATTACTTATTGTCTATTGTTCAATTATCCTTAACCGCGCATAGTTAAGCATGATCTTTTTCTCACCATTCAGTTCAAACTTAACGGTTGCAATGGGGTTGTGCGAACTTCCTTCCATTTTTACCACTTCGCCAAAACCAAATTTCTGGTGCTCAACCCGCTGCCCTACCTGTAAGTTAGATACATCGCTGGCAACAAAATCGGCCGAAGGCGTATGCTCAACCGGTTTGCTTTGCGGCTTGGGCGAAATATAAGAAGGCGTAGTAGATGTTGGGGTTGTTGTTGCTTTCTTTGATGGTGGCGGACCGTAGCGTTTTTCAGCCTGGTTGGCCGATTGGCCACCGCCCCAGCCGCCGCCAGTTGATCCGTAGGAGCTGCGATTGCCGCCAGTGCCGGTTTGGTTACGCATACCGCCACCAGCAAAACTTCTGTCAACATATTGCGGAGGCAGTTCTTCTAAAAAGCGGCTCGGTTCGTTTTGCACCAGGTTACCAAATCGGTAACGGGTATTGGCGTAAGAGATCCAAAGTCTTTCTTTGGCTCTGGTAATTACCACATAAAACAACCGGCGTTCTTCTTCCAGTTCTTCGCGGGAGTTTATTGCCAGTGCATTGGGGAAAAGCATTTCTTCTAACCCGGCAGCAAACACACAACCAAACTCCAAACCTTTTGCCGCGTGAATCGACATTAATTTTACTGTATCGGCATTGGGGTCTTTTTCGTCGGCATCTGTAAGCAGGGTGATCTGTTGCAGATAAGCGCCCAGGCCTTTGTCGGTTACTTCACCATCTTCGGTATCGGGGCTTTCGGTCCATTCTTTTATACTGTTCAGCAACTCCTGCACGTTCTCGTACCGTTGAACACCTTCGGTGCTTTTATCGTTGAATAGTTCTTTTACAAAATTGGTTTGTTTACCAACATGCACCGCTACATCGTACGCGTTCTTGTTTTGCAGCATGCTGGCAAAGCTCTTGATCATGGTAACAAAATTTTCAATGGCTTCCAGCGTGCCGGCTTTAAAACCAGCCTGGTTCGCCCGCTCCAGTACTTCCCACATGGAAATGTTGTATTGGTTGGCTATCAATACCGTTTTATCGATGGTGGTTTTACCAATGCCCCGAACGGGATAATTGATAATACGCTTCAACGCTTCTTCATCGCGTGGGTTAACGATCACGCGCAGGTAAGCAACGTAATCCTTGATCTCTTTGCGTGAGTAGAAGCTAAGACCACCAAACATGGTATAGGGAATGGCCATACGCCGCAGGCTTTCTTCAAATGCACGGCTTTGTGCATTGGTGCGGTATAAGATGGCAAAATCGCGGTTATTATAATGGTTGCGCAGTTTTTGTTCCTGAATGGTATCTGCAACAAACTTACCTTCATCGTTATCGGTGTTTAACCGAACCAGCTTTATCTTCTCGCCCTCACCTTTTTCTGTCCAAAGGTTTTTAGGAATTTGTCCTTTGTTATTTTTGATCACTTCGTTGGCTACATCGAGAATACTTTTTGAACTGCGATAGTTTTGCTCCAGTTTCACCACTTTGGCATCATCGTAATCTTTCTGAAACTGTAAAATGTTTTCAATGGTGGCGCCGCGGAAGCTATAGATACTTTGCGCATCGTCACCCACCACGCACACATTTTCGTGCATGGCGCCAAGCAGTTTTATTACTTCATACTGTGCGGGGTTGGTATCCTGGTACTCATCAACCAGAATGTATTTAAACTTGCGTTGGTATTTGCTCAGTGATTCGGGAACAGTTCTAAGCAACTCATAAAACTTCAACAGCAGATCGTCGAAGTCCATAGCGCCGTTCTTAAAACAACGTTTTACATATGCGTCGTAGATCTGTGCAATGGCGGGGCGGTTAGCGCGCATGTCTTCCTGCTGACACGCGTAATCATTTGCATATTCTGCAGGGCCCACCAATGCGTTCTTTGCACCTGAGATACGATTATAAACAGCAGCGGGTTTGTACACTTTGTCATCGAGGTTCATCTCGTTCACCACTGTTTTTATAACGCTCTTGGTATCGTCGGTATCGTAAATGGTAAAGTTGTTGGGATAACCAATGTTATGTGCCTCGCCACGTAAAATACGGGCAAACACACTATGGAAAGTACCTATATACAGGTTCCTGGCGTCGCTGTTGCCAAGCACTTTTTCAATACGTTCCTTCATTTCCTTGGCGGCCTTATTGGTAAAGGTGAGCGCCAGTATGTTAAAAGCATCAACACCGGTGGCCATTAAGTGAGCAATACGGGTGGTAAGTACTTTTGTTTTTCCACTACCGGCCCCCGCCACAATCATTAACGGACCATCTCTATGTAAAACGGCTTCACGCTGTTGCGCGTTCAATCCCTGTAAATAATCTTGCATTTATGCAAGTTAACGCCTCTGCTGATTATTTGTAGCGGAAAAAAAATATTAAATACTGGTAGTTAATAACTAGTTATAAACTGTACCAAATTGAAGTTGTAGGAATAAAAAAGTCCTGACAAGTACGAGTACAGTCAGGACTAAATATATTATGGTTCGGGAGAAATGGGTTAAAGGTATGAACCAGTTGCTTACGCTGTTGTTTCCTCTAAAGCCAGTGCTTCTGGTTGCGGAGTAACATTTTTGATGCTCACCTGGAACTTAGTGTTCAGGCTAATAGCGTAATTGTTGTTAGCGAACAACGTTTTGCAAGTAGCATCTTCCAGCATTACAGTAGCCAGATCGAGGGCTAACTGAGATGTGCTTATCACATTAGCTACTTTGCCATTGGTAAACTCAATGGTGAATTTGTACCCGGCTTTGCGTGCAACGCCGGCTTTTTCAAAATCAGGACGATTGAGGTTGAGCACTTGATCACCCGCGGCCGACTTCTTCATTAAAATTCTCAGAATGGGCAGGTATTTGAGCCAAATGTGAGTATACATTATAATAATCGGTTTTACTATGGAAATAACTAAACTCTTTTGTACGGCAGCAAGCGTCTGCAAAGATGCAAATTTAATTTGCGAAAAACGAATGAAAAACTAAAAACCTATGAATGTTTTTCCAATCAGTAATTGCAAACCCTTATTGAGCAAGCTACATGAAAAAAATTCCTCACTTATTATTCCACACATTATTCTTCTTATTTACATCGGGAACATAGGTACTACCCAGGGAAATTGATTTAACAGACGTTTTTGCAGTGAGTGCCAAGGTGACTGAATTCGATTTCTCCCACACAGCTACGGATCGATGTACTGTGCTCTTTGTACCATCAGCATAAGTAATTGTTAAATCAACCGGAACGGGTTTATTTCCAACACAATCAACCGTTACGGTGTAGCCTGTTGCAGTTTTAACCACTTTTTTTAACGACAGGTCGGGAATACCTCCATCGAGGAACCATCTTTTCCAGAACCAGTTCAAATTTTTTCCTGCGCCCACGTTCATACAATTAAAAAAATCGAAAGGAAGAGGATGTTTACCTTTCCACTGTTGAATATAAAAGTGTAATGCCGTAGTAAAAAGCGAATCGCCCAACAGATCTTTTACGTAGAGATATCCCAACGCCGGTTTAGGATACGAGTTTACAAAATAGTTACTGCCGCTAATTTGTGTTGAAAGCGTACCAATAGGAGAGTCGTTCTCAGTGCCTGCCAGTCGCTCATAACCGCCAACACCATAATCATCGGTAAGGCTGCTGTCGATGATCGATGAAATGATCCATTCGCCAATAGTTGCCCAGCCTTCATCCATCCACCCATATTTTGTTTCGTTGGTACCCATGTAAAAAGGAAACATCATGTGGAACACTTCGTGATCGACCAGTTCAATTGTTTCGACCCTGCTGGCAAGCGGGTTATCGTTCACCATCATTGGATATTCCATTTGATCGAGCCCATCTACAATGGTTACGTGCGAATAGGGAAAAGGCCAGCGCGGAAACACATAACTCATAGCCCAAACTGTTTTACGGCCAAAATCAACCACTTCATAATAATCTTTGTGCGAGGGATTAAAAACCGCATCAACTCTTGTTCTTCTTTTTGTAGCGGCATCTACTTCCAAACTGGTCGATTTCCACATATAGTGATCGCTTACGGCAAACGCAAAATCGCATACATCGGTTGCAGCAAATTTCCAGGTGTTGAACGCGTTTTGTTTGGTGATATTCTTTCTTTGCAGGTCGGCCGAATCAATTATTTCAACGACACCGTCCTGTTTTTCGGCTGTTTGTAAACGCTGGCAATAGGTTTCGGTGAACACATCGCTGCAATTGGTAAGATCGCCGGTTGCCCACACTACAAAATTTGTGGGTACTGTAACAGCTACATTAAAATTGCCAAAATCATTGTAGAACTCCTGCGGTCCGGTATAGGGTTCTGTATTCCAGCCATCAACATCATCATACACGGCTATACGCGGAAAAAAGTAGGCAATAAAATCGGCGCCGGGTTCAATTTCACCGGTACGAATGTGTGAGGTTTTATTAAGCGTATACGAATATTGAATGCTGAACTTCATGGTACCGCCGGGCGCCAATGTACTAACCGGTACGGTCATATTGGTACCGCTAATGTGTAGCCGGGTGCTATCTACAGCTGTGCCATTGTATTGGAACGATGAAATGCGAACGCCGTCTGTAATATCGGAAGGTTTTACCGGCATCAGGCGAATGCTTCCTTTTTTGTAAATATTGGGATACAGTTTAAATACAATCTGTTGCAGGTTATTGGGGCTGTTATTAACATATTCAATGTCAACTTTACCGGAGAGCAGCCGCGTGGCCGGGTCAAAATTGATATCGATAGTATAGTTGCCTGTGTTTTGCCAGTATTTTGCACCGGGTTGCCCATTGTTGGTGCGTGTGCCTTTTTCATTGGCGCTTTCTAAATTTCTTGGCCTGGTTAACGTTACCTGGCCTATGGAAGCAATACTGCTAAGCAACGCTATTAAAATCAGTAACCGGCGTATTGTCATAAAGACTTGTTTCCCTGAAGTTATAAAACCGTTAGGACATTAAAAAGCCCCCGACAAGTACAGTCGGGGGCTTTACTATTATTATCGGCCAATCAGGCTTTACTGAGTAAGCGGTGCCGGCTTTCTAAATATTTTCCATATACAACATCGCGCATAGGCTTCTGGTATACTTTGCTTTCCGTCCAGGAAATAATATCGAGGTATGCGAATGCCCTGGTTTCAAATGGGTTCTTTTCAAGATGTTTGATCTTATGTAAGAATTTTTCCAACTCGGGCTTTAACTCACGCGGACTTATTCCAAATGAATGACGCAGGAATTTCAGCATTTCTTCTTCTACCACTGTTATGTTCTTCATACGGGCCATAAAGCGGAAAACCGATTTGCTGAGAGATTCCATCAGCTCGTAGTTACCCATTTCGTAGTGGGCCAGCATATGAAGTAAACGCGCGTAACATTGCAGGTCAACCCGCAGGTCAATAGGTCCGTTGATAATGCGCTGCAGGTAATCGATACATTTTTCAAAATCGCCATTTCCAAAATGCAGGGTGGCAATCTTGTAGTTGAATACCAGAATACGGTGCTGATCAACAAACAGCGCATATTCTTCCAGCTTTTCCTCAATTTCAGGCACAAGGGCAAGACCTTCGCGGAAGGTGCCCTGCATCAGGTGCTGGTTAATTTTGGCGCTGTTTATATAAATAAATGTATGTGTGCGGAAGTTGTCGTGGTGCGTAGCAACGGGTGTTTTAGAAAACTCTTCAAACTGCTTTAGCGTAATTTCAAATCGTTTGAAGTTACGCAAATCAAAATGGGCATTCAGCAGGTTATGCATGCCCTTTATATAGTGCCCGGTTTCTACTTCCTTCATCAGCGGATGTTCTTCGTACAGATCTATCCACTTTTGGCCGTAGCGGTAATACATTAAAAAGTCCTGCTTTATAAATGCATACCAGCTATAGCTTTGGTACAGGTAAAGCTTTTCGTAAAAGCCATTCACTTCACCCAGGTCGGCAGGCAGATATTCTTTGAAGAATTTATCCATTTGCTGCAGATCTTCGGGGTTGCGGGCGTGACCATTAAGCACAAACCACCGGTACATAAGCAGGGCGAGGTTCGAAAGCCGGGTAACGCGGTCGATATGACTGCTTATTTCCTGTGCTTCCTCAGCTAATTGAAGTGTTTTTTCGGTAGAACTGCGGGTAATATGAAGGGTTTCGATCTTTTTCTCCAGAGAGATAACCTGTGCCAGGAAATTGAACTTCTGGTTGGCACGTGCAATCTCCTTGGCCTTTTCAAGAATTTTAAGGCCTTGCAGTTTTAATCCCTTATTGTAAAGCACCCGTGCATGATCAAGGTGTTCACTGAGTTGAAGATCAATATTTTCGGTAGCCTTTAACAGCCTAAGGCTGGCCAATAACTGTTTATATAAATGTGTTTTTATGTTGGCAAGTTGCGGCTTCTTAATGTCTGGTAACTTTTTAAGCAACAACTTTTCGTCATATTCGGGCAATTTATCCAACGCGTCGAATAAGCGTATGATCTTTAAGTCTTCGTTTGCCGAACTCCTTTTTATATAAAGTTTAAAGTGCCTCTTTTCCGACTTCTCCAGTGAATGAACCAATTGAAACAATGCATCTGTAAATCGGTTGGACATAATTATGAAATTTGCCTGAAACTCAATACCGGCAAGGGTTTTAGGATTTCTTTCACACTCTTGGCGTAATTAAACCGGTAGTAAGATGTATTGAAAGATACGGATTTACATCCTACTTTTGATTCAGCAAATGAGCAAAATGATAATGGGAAGCAATCGTTAGTGTATAGCAATCATTAGAGGCTCAAAAAAGAATACGGCAAGTTAATACGCGGTATTCAAAAAGACAAATAGATTTATCTCTTTTTTCATATGGCAAGCAATCGTTAGAGGCCAGCTGTTTCTACAGGTGGCTTTTTTATTTCCACTCTGCTAATATAAGCCATTTTTTAATTTCCCGCGCTTTCTGTGATCTAAATCATATAAAAAAGGTGATTTTTTTGAATTTAGATCTTAAAACATGACATTCACCTTTGTTATTTTCCACTTATTTCTACCTGAATTTTCATTTTTTCAGCTTGGCACACAATAAAAAAGCGGATGTATATAATTATAATATATAGCACTGGGGCTAAGCTTACCCGATAGCGTTCCAGCCGTTGAAATTTCCTTTAAGCAAACGAAATGAGTAATAAGGGATATTGATAATCAATGAAGTAGTTAAAATTGTCCACGGACAATGGATCATTGCCCGCGGACAATTATGCTTTGCCCTTGGCAATTACATTTTTGCCCAGGGCAAATAGGTGATTGCCCAGGGACAATTTTGTTTTGTCCCGGGCCATTGACCGTTTGCCCGTGGACAATTGTCATTTGCCCACGGCAAATGGTTAATTGTCTCTGGCAATTGAGTTTTTGCCCCTGCAATTATATAATTGCCCGGGGGCAAAGAACCTTTGTCCGCAGACAATTATGCTTTGCCCAATGGCAAATGTCTTTTGTATGATCGCAATGGACCTTGGTCAGTTGGCAAAAATGCTTCGTCTAGCCGCAATGAATTTTTTCTCTTCCGCAATGAGTCTTTGCCTGGTAACAAAATAAAATTTCCCTGTGGAAATGGTTGTCTGCCAGCCGGCAAAAGGTTTTCGCCAATGGCCATTAGGCGTTTTTGATGGGGAAAAAAACTGTTTGTTGTACCTGATTTCCAACTCTTTAATCTTTTCGGCCAGTTCATTGTAGTGCATGCTTATTTTCCGAAGGGCAATAAAAGCCCTTACAATGGCAATGTTCATCTTTACGGCTCTTTCACTACGTAAAACACTGGCTAACATAGTTACTCCATGCTCTGTATATGCAAATGGAAGGTATTGGTTTCCTTTCTTTTTTGCGGTCACAATTTGTGACCGCAAAGCATCCCATTGTTCTTTTGTGAGTTGAAAACTAAAATCCGAAGGAAAACGCTCGAGATTGCGTTTCATGGCCTGGTTTAATGCTTTGGTAGTTACGCCATATAATTTAGCCAGGTCAAAATCGAGCATTACTTTATAGCCGTTTATTTCATGAATTAATTCATGAATAACATTTTCATTTATATAAGCAGTTTAAAGTTTAATGGTATAGGTGGCTGCTTAAATCATTACAATATAATAAGATTATATATTACTAACTGCTTAATACATATCAACTTTCAAAAAACTTGCTTTATGTCATTTACTCATTGCCTTTCGTAACGCATGTATTATCTTGCCTCAAACTGAGGTGTTATGGCTTTCTCCGGTGACTCGTCAAATCATTTGTTTCAGCTGGCTGTTAGGTTTGTGAATCAAACCAACCGGCACCTCTTTGTTACCGGAAAAGCAGGCACGGGAAAGACCACCTTCCTTAAATACATTCGGGAAAATACATTTAAAAAGCTGGCTATCGTAGCCCCTACCGGGGTGGCGGCCATTAATGCAGGTGGGGTTACCATGCACTCTTTTTTCCAGTTGCCGCATGGCTCGTTCTTACCGGTTCAGCAATCCGGTTGGAACAGCAATAGCTCCTTCAACACCCCGCATACACTATTAAAGAACCTTAGGCTCAATAACGATAAAAAGGTATTGCTGCAGGAACTGGAACTACTCATTGTTGATGAGGTGAGCATGCTACGGGCCGATATTCTCGATGAAATAGATTGTATTCTTCGACATGTTCGTAAAAAGCAGTTTGAGCCATTTGGCGGCGTTCAAATGCTGTATATCGGTGACCTGTTTCAGTTACCGCCAGTTGTTAAAAACGATGAATGGGACATTTTGCGTCAGCAATATCGCAGTCCGTTCTTTTTTGATGCACAGGCTTTGCAGCAAAGCCCACCGCTTTACCTCGAATTAAAGAAGATCTACCGCCAAACTGATGAGGAGTTTATTAAGGTACTTAATAACATCCGGAACAATAAAACTACCCAGGCAGACCTCGATCTGCTGCACAAACATTACCTGCCGGGTTATGAAAGTGCAGAGAACGAAAATTATATAACCCTTACCACCCATAACGCCAAGGCAGATACAATAAACCAGGCGCAGCTTGAAAAACTGAATGGCAACATAAGCGAGTGCAAAGCCGAAGTAACCGGTGATTTTAATGAACGGGCCTACCCGGCCGATGTGTTGCTGCAATTAAAAGAAGGCGCACAGATCATGTTCATTAAAAACGATAAAGGCGAGTCAAGAAGATTTTACAATGGTAAAATTGCCACCATCTCGCGCATACTCAGCGGCGACATCTATATCAGGTTCGAAGGCGATGAACACGATATGCTGCTTGAAAAAGAAACCTGGCGCAACATCAAATACCAGTACAACCAGGAGCAGGATATGATTGAAGAGGAGGAAGTGGGCGCATTCAAGCAATACCCCATAAGGCTGGCCTGGGCTATTACCATTCACAAAAGCCAGGGGCTAACCTTCGAAAGAGCCATCATTGATGCCGGCGCCTCATTTGCCCCCGGCCAGGTTTATGTTGCCCTTAGCCGGTTAACATCATTGGCCGGATTGATACTTTACTCGCGCATTCAACCTTCAAACATTCATACCGATGAACGGGTGATTGAATTTACGCGGCTCGAAAAAGAAGAAGATCAGCTGGCACAGGAATTACATTTACAACAAAAGATATATATAACCCGCTCCCTTGTTCAAACCTTCGATTGGTTAAAGCTGGCAGAAGGCATGGAAATGCACTATGAAAGCTATGAGACCCGACAGGTGCCCGATAAAAACCATTGTGTGGTTTGGGCAAAAGGCCTGCTCGATGCAGTGTTGAAACAACAGGAAATGGCCGATAAGTTTACCCGGCAATTGGAACAGTTGTTACCCAATGCTCCTGAAGATGGTTACCAGTTCCTGCATCAACGTGTATCGGCCGGAAGCACTTATTTTTTACAGGCTATGGATGAAATGGAAACTTCCATCAAAAATCATATAGCCGAAATAAAAGCAAAGCCAAAGGCAAAAAAATATGTTACCCACCTACAGCAACTAAGCCTGTTGCCACAACGAAAAAAACAACAACTTAACCAGGCAGTACAAATTACCGAAGGACTGATAAAAGGCGTAAATACTACTGAAATACTTGAATTAGTTGGGCAAAAACGAACGGAAGTAATAAAACAGGAAGCAGTAGTTGAAAAGAAAACCGCCACTGCCAGGTTACCAAAAGGCGAAACGAACCGAATAAGCCTTCAATTGTTTAAAGAAGGTAAGAACATTACTGAAATAGCAACTATTCGTGAACTGGCGCCTTCTACCATTGAAAGCCACCTGGTTTCGTTTGTAAAGACCGGTGAAATAGATGTAAAAGAACTGGTGCCTGAAGATAAAATAGCTACTATACTAAGAACCGTGGAAGAATTGAATTTACCAACCCCTGGCTCTGCACCCGTGAAAGAAAAGCTGGGCGAAGACTATTCGTGGATTGAAATAAAAGCAGTGTTGAGTTACAGGGAATGGTTACAGGTTAGCAAGGATACTAATTAACAGGCATAATTAATAGCATATGGTACAAACAAGTCTGCCACCCGAAGAAAAGAAAGTAGCCGACAAAGTCGTTATCTTTTCAAAAGAACTGATCATTTTGCTGGGGGCATTTACCATTAGTCTTTTCAGTTTCGTGATCATTGCCTACCGGGTATTTTACCTCGACAAAACCGATGCCGATGAAAAAGCATTCGCTTTTGCACATTCCATTGTAAACGACAGTACAACTAAATTAATGGAGGTCATTACCTTCTTTGGCTCACATTATTTTCTTATTCCCGCCAATACATTATTGTGTTTATTTTTTCTATTTACCAAGAAGTCGCGGTATTCAATAAAGGTGAGCGCCATTGCGCTTAGCAGCGTGCTTATTATGCTGGGGTTGAAATTATTATTCAATCGCCACCGCCCGCTAATTCCTTTGCTTGAACCAGCCAAAGGACTAAGCTTCCCCAGCGGACATGCATTTATGAGTGTTTGCTTTTATGGGTTGTTAATGATCATCATTTGGAAAGAAGAAAGGCCACACCCCGTTTTAAAATGGACATTACTGTTACTCGTGATCGCTTTATTATTATCGATAGGCTTTAGTCGCATTTATTTACGCGTGCATTATTTCACCGATGTGGTGGCGGGCTTTTGCATAGGCTCCTTTTGGCTGTTGCTTAGCTCCTTCCTGATTGACCGGATAAGACCGGCTGGTTTGAAAAAAGCATAACGAAAAAACTAGGCCTTATTTACTACCGGTTTAGGCGCCACTTTACGTGTCCACCGCGACAATTCGGTTTGATCGAACATCAGGATGAGCATGCCATTTTGAAGTTTGTAATTATTGGCCCGTAACAGGTTTTCCAAAAACGCTTTTTCATTATAACCAACACAAGCCATTCTGGTGGTTACAATCCGTTGATTAAATTGAATAGTAGTATCGGTGAAATCGAAACTACCATTCATATTATTACAACCGGTGTTACCTGTAAACCGCTTGGTTGACAGGTTTAGATCTAACCGCGGAATTTTACCTACTGCGGTATCAGATGCCATAACGGGTTGTAAAAACCATACTCCACCCAATTTAGTAGTATCTTTTTCAGGCACAGGAGCCGGCGCTTGCGCCAGGGTTGTATCTTTTTTTGCCTGATCTGTACTGTCGGTAGTGGGTAAATTATTGCCAGGGGAACCATTACAAGACAGTAACATAATGCTTACTAGTAAGGTAAACGGTCTCATACCCTGGTAGCTAAAAATTTTATGCCAGAGGAAAATTCCAAATCTCAAATTACAAGCTCCAATAAATCCCAACAAATACAAAATCCCAAGTCCGTTTGGAGCTTGGGATTTTGTATTTTATTTTTTGGATCATGAGATTTAATTCAAAGAAGGGTCCTGGAATGTATTGCCCTGACTAACATCACCTGTTTCAAATCCTTTTTTAAACCAGTAAACCCGTTGGGCCGATGTACCATGGGTAAATGATTCGGGAACTACACGGCCCTGGGCTTGCTTTTGCAGGCGGTCGTCGCCAATGGCGTTGGCCGCATTCAGGGCTTCGTCAATATCATTCTCTTCCAAAATGTTCTTCATTTTTTGTGCATGGTGTGCCCATACACCTGCCAGAAAATCGGCCTGCAGTTCGAGCTTCACACTATATTTATTGTACTCTTCCTCACTTAACCGCTGGCGCAGCTGATTCATTTTATCGCTGGTGCCGTTGAGCTTTTGAATGTGATGGCCAACTTCATGTGCAATAACATAAGCCATGGCAAAATCGCCACTGGCATTTAGTTTGTTTTGCATGTCTTCAAAGAACGACAGGTCTATATAAACCTGTTGATCGCCGGGGCAGTAAAAAGGCCCGGTTGCAGCACCGGCCATTCCACAGGCGCTTTGAACCGATTGCCTGAACATAACCAGTGTAGGCTCAACATATTTTTTGCCGCCTTGTGAAAAAATTTGATTCCAAACGTCTTCGGTATCGGCAAGCACCACTTTCACAAAACTGGCCCTTTCGTCATCGAGCTTTTTTTCTTCGGCACTCATTTCCTGTTGCGGGCCTCCCTGCTGTGGTATTGCATCATTTATTGCAGAAGAATCGCCAAGCACAAAGAACCTTACTAATAAGACAATTACGCCAATAATGCCACCGCCAACAGCCAATCCACCCCCCGAAATACCTCTACGGTCATCAACATTAGAGCTTTCACGTCGTCCGGTCCATTTCATAGTAGATAATTTATGTCACAAAAATAGTCTCCTTCCTCATATTTAAAAACTTTGTGCCCGCTTTGGCCCGCCGCAGCCATGGCAAAGACGGGCTGACCACGGTTTGCTCTTCGCACCCCAAAACCTGATTTAATACCATCTCCCCTGATGACCATGTTCATGTTTTGATTTGACTGCCATCAAGCACATCCGGTTTTATCGGGTATAGCTTTGAGATATCAACCAAAACCGAAACATCTCCTAATACTTTAAAAGAATTTTTATGAAACGCTCATTTTCAAACAGGCTGCACGCTATAAAATATGTTACGCTTTCCTTTATTATATGTAGCCTAGGCCTGTTTAACACCGCTCATTCACAAACCACCTATCAAACATCCGGGCCTGCTAAGATCCAAATCCTTGGTACATCAAACATTCACGACTGGGAAATGAATACCGACAAAGGCAACAGTACCGCCGTATTCATTTCCGATGCACATGGCGCCCTTAGCGGGCTTTCTGCACTGACTTTTACATTACCTGTTGAAAGTTTGAAGAGCGAACACTCCGGTATGGATAAGAACGCTTACAAAGCCATGCACAGCGATAAATTTGCACAGCTTAGCTTTACAGTTCTGTCTGCTTCAATAAAACCTGCCGGTAGCACTTACCAGGTATACTCAAAAGGCAGGTTAACCATAAGTGGAGTTACAAAAGATGTTGATGTAACGGGCATCTGCATCGTAAATGCCGACAAAAGCATTACCCTTAATGGGTCTTACAAACTGAAAATGACATCCTATAACGTTACGCCCCCCAGCATTATGCTGGGCGCCATTAAAACCGGCGACGACATCACCGTAAAATTCAATCTCCTCTATAAAGCCAAATAACCTCAACAATTAATCAACTTAAAATTTACTATAATGAGATACACATCCTTGCTTTTGAAAGCTTTCACCATTGCAGCCTGCTGCTTACCCATGGCTTTAAAAGCACAATTCAGCGACAGTATTGCTTATATGCGATATAATGATCAACGTGGTATCAATGTATTTGAAACACCTAAGTCGACCAATATAGAATTCACCGGTACTAAGATCCGTTTTGGCGGTGGCTTCACCCAAACCTTTCAGGGGCTGAAACACGAGAACAGCTACGGAAAAACCACCACTCCTAAATTATATGGCATTACGCCCGGTTTTAATACGGCCAATGCCAACCTTACCATGGATGTGGCCTTAGCAGATGGTATTCGTTTAAACCTTACTTCTTATTTGTCATCGAGGCACCATAACGAAACCTGGGTAAAAGGCGGTTACATTCAGTTTGATAAATTGCCTCTAAAAGGAAAGATCTTCGATGACATTATGAAAGTTACCACCATTAAAGTGGGTCATATGGAGATCAACTATGGCGATCAGCACTTTCGCAGATCAGATGGCGGCCACACCTTCTACAACCCATTTGCCGAAAACTATATTATGGATGCGTTCTCAACTGAAATAGGCGGTGAAATATATGTTCAAAAAAACGGTTTCCTTGGTATGGCAGGTGTTAGCAATGGATTGATAAAGGGTAATATTGACTCAGTGATAGCAACGCCACAGGACGACAACGTACATAAAAGCCCATCGCTTTATTTCAAAGGCGCTTATGATAACAGGTTAACTGAAAACGTACGGGTGCGTGTTGCTGTTTCTTATTACCATAACGGCAGCGCTGGCAAAAACGGTAATACACTGTATGGTGGCGACCGCACCGGTTCTAACTACTTTATGGTGTTGGAACCTACAACAGGCACTTATTCAGCCAACGCCTTCAGTGGTCGTTTAAACCCCGGCTTCACCAAAAAAATTGATGCTGCACAGGTAAACGCCTTTGCTAAAATATATGGCTTTGAAGTATTCGGTACTTATGAACAGGCCCGGGGCAGATCGAATGCAGAATACTCCTCAAGAAAAATGAATCAGTTTGCCATTGACGGTGTTTACCGCTTCGGTTGTAAAGAGAACCTGTATGTAGCCGCACGCTACAATGTAGTTAAAGGAAATTTGGGTTTTGCTGAAGACGTAACAGTTGACCGTATAGTGGGAAGCGCTGGCTGGTTCATTACCCGCAATGTGTTATTGAAAGGTGAGTATGTTCAACAGAACTACCGCGATTTTCCTGTAGGCGATATTCGCAACGAAGGGAAATTCAACGGGTATGTAATAGCTGCTACAGTTGGATTTTAGCCTAAATAGAGATGTGCCCCAATGCATCGGGGCACATCTAATTTTAAAATCGGGGTTATGCTAATCATAATATTCTTCCATTTGCTTTTGGGAATAATGCCCTGGTGTGAAAATAATGGCGCAAAACCGTTGGTAAAACGCTGGGCAGTGGCCGGCAATAGTTCTTTAAATATCGAAGGCCGTTCGAACCTGAGCCCTTTCTGTTGCGAGGTTACCAAATACCTTGAAGCAGACACCTTACAGTATATTAAAAATGAAACAACCCGGCAGTTTGTATTCAACAACAGCCGCCTTAATGTTAATATAAATGACTTTGATTGTCACCAACGTATTATCACCAACGACTTCAGAAAAACCTTAAAGGCCGATCAAAACCGCTTTCTTAAAATACAGTTCATATGCCTGGATGCATTTGATGTGCACAACCCTCAAATAGTTAGAGGTAAAGTTGAGATACAGTTAGCCGGACAGATCAAATGCACTACAATAGATTTCAGGACCAGCACTACCAGTACCGGACTTATTCAAATGAACGGAACAAAAGCCTTGTTGTTCTCGGAGTTCAACTTAACCCCGCCTAAAAAATTCGCCGGCATTATTAAAATAAAAGAGGAGATCACCGTACACTTTCAATTGTTCTTTAAACCGGTGGAGTAGTTCAGTTAGTTCTTCAGGTGTTTTAACAATACCCTTAACAACTCATCGGGATTAAATGGTTTCACTACTATATCGGTAAGCCCGGCACTGTTTACATCTTTTTCTACTTCGGCAGGTAAGCTGGCAGTTAACGCAATCACTGGTAATGTTACACCACGGGCGCGCAGCCGGCGCGTTGCTTCAAACCCATCCATAACAGGCATGTTCAGGTCCATCAACACCAGACGGTATTTACCCGGTTGAATTTTCTCCAACGCTTCTTCCCCATTATTGGCAACATCAACAATAGCCCCGCTACGCTCGAGCAACGATTGCGCTACCATAATATTAAAAGGATTGTCTTCTACTACCAGTATGGGAACATTTTGCAATTGCATGTCAGGTTCCGCCACCAGATCATGCTGCGCTTCCTGCGTAACGGGTTCATTACTCAAAGCAAACTGCTGGGTATAAAAGAATACAGATCCTTTTCCCGGCTCGCTTCGTAAATTCAGTGCTACGCCTTGAAGTTCCAGTATTCGTTTGGTAATGGCAAGCCCCAGTCCGGTACCGCCATAACTGCGTGAGGTGCTGGAATCGGCCTGGGTAAAACGATCGAATATCAATTGCTGCTTTTCGGGTTCAATACCAATACCGGTATCGCTAACCTTAATAGTAAGCGTTACATTTTCATCGGTCATCTTTTCAACCTGTATCGACAAGTTAACAGCACCCTCTTCGGTAAACTTTATGGCATTATGCACCAGGTTATAAATAACCTGACTGGTACGTGTGGGATCACCAATTATTTTATGGGTAATGCGGCTATCGATGTCTGTAGTTAAAGCTATGTTCTTTTCCACTGCTTTACTGCTTAAACCGCCGGTAATATGTTGTGCTATCGATGAAATATCCATCGGTATCATTTCGAAGTTGATCTTGCCGGCTTCTATTTTGTTATAATCGAGGATATCGTTTACTATCGAAAGCAGGTTATTGGCAGAGAACAATAATACGTTCAGGTTCTTTTCCTGGTCTTTCCGCGGCGTGTTGCGTAGCAGCAGGTGCGCCATTCCGATGACCACATTCAACGGTGTGCGTATTTCGTGCGACATGGTTGAAAGGAATTCCGTCTTTGTTCTTAACCCCTGTTCTGCCTCATCGGCCGCTTTTTTAAGCGCAAATGCAAAGCGATGCGATAATACCAGCGACTGTAAAAAGAAGAAGGTCACATAGCCGAAGAAAACGATCCACTTATCAGTACTTACAATTTGAAAAT
Source organism: Niastella sp. OAS944 (assembly GCA_024809215.1). Taxonomy (GTDB): domain Bacteria; phylum Bacteroidota; class Bacteroidia; order Chitinophagales; family Chitinophagaceae; genus Niastella. The sequence goes on from JANUBW010000003.1 coordinate 565,032, forward strand.
AATGCAGGTTGATGATAAGGAAAACCATTAGCATTACTGCGCAACTCATTAACGCAAATGGGGCGCCCACCCTTTTATATTTCACGGCCCTGATGCAGGAATAAAATGCAAAACCAATGTACATGAACATCACTACCAAAAAGGGCATAATGCCTTTGGTAAATAACCACGGTGGCAATACGGCTATCATGAGCGAGTAAAACAAACAGATGTACACCACCGCATTTACAATAACCTTATTGACGTCTTTAGGATATACACTTTGAAAATACCGGCTAAACAGGGCAACGCCCAATGTTAGGCTTAAATATTCTATTCGTATAGTAAGAAACCAGCTAAGACCGGGGAAGATGGAATGCAGCACGTACAGGCTGGTGCCTATCATTCTATAGCTATATACAATGCAAAACAATGAGAAATATAATATGGCCTTATCGCGGCTACCAAAAGCATAAAAGCCGAAAAAGAACAAACCGCCCATAAACAAACAACCGGCCAGCAGCAGATCGTAGGCGCGGTCGCGTTGCAGGCCCAACCGCAACTCTTCACTTTTACCAACAAAAAGCTGTTTGTAAGAACCGCCCTTTGTATGCCAGAAGTTGGCTACCTGTAACAGCAGGTGAACGGTATCTGTATTACCTGGCAGGTTTACAGTATGTGTACACCAGAAGGGAACAGCCTTTTCTTCCGTTGTATCGGGCCGGCCATTCGACAATAATAAAGAGTCATTTATAAATAACCGGTACGAGCAATAGACATCGGGCATCAACAATGCCAGATGCGGCCGGTTCCTGGGAAGTAAAATAGTGAGTGAATAGGTAGCATAGCCTTCTGCGGGAAGCGCATGGCCATGTAATTTGATCTTGTTCCACAAAGAAGGGTAGGGTACATAATCAGGAGTTCGAACTATTGAATCGCCGGGCCATAAAAGCTGTCGCCAGTAAAATTGCCACTCTCCATCGAGGTTAACCGGTTTCCCATTTAAATCACTTGTACGCAGGTCGAGAACGCCTTTTTTTGCGGCAACATCCGTCAATGGTTCATCCTTTGCGAGGCAAGCAGGCAAATGGCCGCATATAAGCAGGGCAAAAAAGACGATCCATTTCAAATATTTCATAACAACCGGTCAGGGCATTTCTACTGGGGTTCGATAAACAAACGCAACATGATTGAAAAAATGATCAACAGGCGAACAAATTATCACATTCAAGGGGTTTGGAAAAAAATATTAAGTAAAATCACTTAAATCCATACCCGCATTAAGCTGGCCACATTAGGGTATTATTAGAATTACATTAGCGATCCGACTTTAAAACACATAAAAAAAGCCCTGACGATACCGTCAGGGCTTAAGAAATCTTATTAAACTTTTACTTATTTCTTAGGTTCAAGCAGTTTGAAGAACTGATCGAGCTGAGGCAGGATCACGATCCTTGTTCTGCGGTTGGCGGCACGGCCGGCAGGTGTATCGTTTGGTGCAACAGGTAAATATTCACCACGACCAGCAGCTGCTATATGAGCCGGATTTAAACCATATTGATTTTGTAATACACGAACTACGGAAGTAGCACGGTGTACGCTCAGATCCCAGTTGTCGAGCAATGGCGCACGGGCAAATTTCACATTATCGGTATGACCTTCTACCATAAACTCAATATCGGGTTGCGCAGCTAATACTTTGGCCACTTTACCCAATACTTCATTTGCTTTTGGAGTGATCACATAGCTACCGCTGTTGAACAACAGTTTGTCAGAGATATCGATGTATACTACACCTTTATCAACCTTGATATTGATGTCCTCATCGGCCATGTTGCCAATAGCGCCTTTCAGGTTCATCACCAGCGCCATGTTCAATGAATCTTTACGCGCCATTGAAGCCTGCAGGTCCTGGATGTACAGGTCTTTAGCACCAATATTCTCCAATGATTTCTTAATGCTTTCAGCTTGTGAAGAAGAAATAACCGACAGGTCTTGCAATTGCTTTAACGCCTGTGTATTGTTCTCTTTTAAGAACTCGTTTTGTTTTTTCAGGTTCTCTATTTCACCTTCCAGTTTTTCTTTATTACGCGCATATTCAGCTTTTGCATCTTCACAACCTTTCAAATCGCCCTGTAACTTCACATAGTTACCATTCAGCTCATTGTATTTTGCAACTTCGCCTTTATATTTTTTTGAGCTAACACATGAAAAAAGTAACAGAGAAGATAATCCTGTTAATAACACCTGCTTACATTTCATATAGTATGTTGTTTTAATTGTTTTGCCAAATACCGCACTGCCATTCCCTTTATATGGCCCTTTAGCAAGTATTGTGCCTGGCAGTGGCAAAGGTATAGATTGAAGCCATTATCAGTGATCGAAAATTATTTAAATCAGTAATTTAAGTTTGTTTTAATAAAATTTTTCAGCAATCCATCGCTATTGAAAAAAAAGCACTTTATTTTTTAATCGGGTGCAACCTTAAAGGAACATGTTCAGTCATGTACAAATGCCCTTAAGCAACCTAACGGCAATTATCATCCGTTATACGCGCTCTTACAATAACCCTTCTTTTTAATACATAGTAGTACGTGGCTAATTCAAGGTATATAATATAGAATGCAGCGGTAGAATAGTGATCAATATGTAATGACAAAATTACCGTACTGCCTGTTGGTTCTCCGCAATTACAAAGGCGATTTACTTAATAGCGCCTTAAATAAGCATTGGCAAAGGCAAAGAATGTAAGCGAATTTAATTCGTAATTCACACATTTTCACTGTTATGCTGGTTATACTGATCATAGTCATATTTTATGATGCAGGGTGTGACTAAAAATACCACTAAGTGGTATTGATTGTTATTTTTAATTATTGTCACTTTGTTAGCAACCACATGGGTTTCAGCCATTGCCTTTTCCAAGAAGTAGTTTTCTCGAAATTTCATGTGGGTAACCCTGCTACGTCGCGCTGGCAGGGTTTTTTCGTTGTTACCGGTTACCGGGATGCCAGTTACCGGTCGCTTCCGAAATGTCAAGATTCCCGATAATAATCAGCAGTCCCGAATGCCAGGCCCGGTGTCGGGAAACCGGGAACGGGAACTCCTACTAATATTATGTATTGCCCACCCACGCTCACTAATGCCCCAAAATAATTAGTGCGTAAATACTAAAATAGTTAGTGTTGATAAGATAATTTTCTCTACATTTGGCAATCGGTAAATTTGAAAGAATTAAAAACAACCCATTATGGCAACAGATAAAGTAGATAACGAAAAAGCAAAAGCGCTCAAGCTTACTATAGATAAAATTGAAAAAGATTTCGGTAAGGGCAGTGTGATGATGATGAATGAAAAATCACAAGACCCCATCGAAGTGATCTCCACCGGTTCAATCGGTTTGGATTCAGCCCTCGGCGTTGGCGGTTTACCTAAAGGTCGTATCGTTGAGATCTACGGACCTGAATCTTCTGGTAAAACAACCATCGCAATACATGTTATTGCTGAAGCTCAGAAAAAAGGTGGTATGTGCGCCATCATCGATGCGGAACACGCCTTTGATAGCCTGTACGCCCGCAAACTGGGGGTTGATGTAGATAGCCTGCTTATTTCTCAACCCGACTATGGTGAGCAAGCCCTTGAGATCGCCGACCGTCTTATTTTATCAGGCGCCCTGGATGTTGTAGTAATTGACTCTGTGGCCGCCCTGGTACCAAAAGGTGAGTTGGAAGGTGAAATGGGCGACAGCAAAATGGGTTTACAGGCCCGTCTTATGTCTCAGGCCCTGCGTAAACTCACTGCCACCATCAATAAAACAAATACCATCTGCATCTTCATTAACCAGCTGCGTGAAAAAATTGGTGTTATGTTCGGTAACCCCGAAACTACTACCGGTGGTAACGCCTTAAAATTCTACGCTTCGGTTCGTTTGGATATTCGCCGTCAGGCTCAAATTAAAGACGGTGATGAAGCCATTGGTAACCGCGTAAAAGTAAAAGTGGTAAAAAATAAAGTAGCTCCTCCTTTCCGCGCCGCAGAATTCGATATCGTGTTTGGCGAAGGCATTTCAAAAACCGGTGAAATTCTCGATATGGGCGTTGAACTTGGAATTGTAAATAAAAGCGGAAGCTGGTTCAGCTATGAGTCTAATAAACTTGGTCAGGGCCGCGATGCCGTTAAGCAATTATTGATAGATAATCCTGAACTCTCTAACGAAATTGAAGTGAAGATCAGGGCAAAAATAGTAGAAATGCAATCTGCCTAACACGCAATTCATTTCCTGGTTCCAGTTTAGAATTTAAATGGGTTAGTAAGTATAACGTTCCGGTTTCGCCCGGGACGTTTTTTATTATTACTTATTCAAAAGAAATATATCGAAATGATTAGTACGGCTTAATAGGTTGGGAAGCAGTAAACTGTTGTGTATTTACCGGGTGTATTTTATTAGCTACACAAGTATTACCGGTATAAAATAAAAAAGGGGTCTGAATAGAAATTCAACCCCGCTTTTAAAATCCAATATCCTATGAAAAACCGAGGTAAAAATAGTGGGGAATTCTGATATCTGCAATACCATTTTGTGGTAATAGTAGAAATACCAAGGTATTTGGTGGTTTAAATACCTGTTTACACGTAGAAATACATGCAATATTTATGTCTATAACCAGCAGACAACCAGCAAAATACACATTAAAAGACGGCAGGAAAGACTATAGCGGGGTTACGAATCAGGAAAGTTATTGACATTTTTAAATATGAGGTCAGGAAACCTGCTATCATCGGTTGAGCATGACCTTGGTCAATTAAATTCTTCAGTTCTTAATCAATTTTTCCTGGGTAATAAGACCCGTATTATGATTGTTTATGCGCAGAAAATAAATGCCCTTTTCAAGCGAAGTAACATTGAGGGTTTGAAGTCCCTGCAAATTGTTGATTGCGATGCGTTGTTTACCCACCGCATCAATCACCTGAATGTCGAGTTGCGATTCGGAACGGATAATTAATATATTATCAACGGGGTTAGGATAAAACCTGAACGATATATCGCCCATAATAGTAGCCTCAGCTGGTTTTGAATAAGCGGCCTGCTGATTTTCCTTTCCCGAAAACTTAACCCGGTACATGCTGCGACCTTTAGGGGGCGCGTCATCGATCCATTCATTCAGCGACTTTATATCCGACTTCTTTATAACAGCCACCACTTCAAAATTGCGACCGCCGGTGCTACGCTCTATAACGGCAAAAGCAAGCGATGTATCTTCCGGCTGTTTCCAACCCAGAATAACCCTTGCGTTCTCAAATATGCTTAAGGTAAGATCAGTAACGTAGCTTGTGGTATCAGTGGTATCAGCAATATCTGCAGGAGTTTGACTTACCACCGGTGGAACTACCGTAGCCTCTTCCTGCGCTGTACATACGTGTACAAGCAGGCATATTAAATATACCAGTACGCCTTTCTTCATGGAATTTAATGGGTCAAAATCAAGAACATCACTATTAACAATTACTGTGCCCGAATGTGGAAAACGTTTGGGCCCTAATAAAATTCGGCCCGGGCCGTTAAAGTTTTTTAAAAGTCATTTACCTTGTTCCCCTATATATTTCAATCAAGAACCCAAGTTTATGCTTAGAGTTAGAAAACTGAACGCCCGTAAACGCATTGCCATGGTAGCGCACGATAACAAGAAAAAAGACCTGATAGAATGGGCGGAGTTTAATAAGACCGTTCTCGCAAGACACGAATTATATGCTACCGGTACAACCGGTAAATTGCTCGAGAACGCACTTGACCGCCCGGTAAGAGGTTTGCTTAGCGGGCCATTGGGTGGCGATCAGCAAATTGGCGCCATGATAGCCAGCGGCGATATCGATATGCTTATATTCTTTTGGGACCCCATGGAAGCACAACCGCACGACAGCGATGTAAAAGCCCTGCTTCGTGTAGCCATTGCCTGGAACTGCATTGTTGCCAACGACCGGGCTACCGCCGATTTTATTCTCACCTCCCCGCTAATGATGGAAGAATACATGGTAAACATTCCCGACTATACCAGCTATTTGAACCGGAAAGTTTAACTTTTTGCTCACCCGCATCCTGAACAATTAAAAGCCAGAACCGTTTTATATAGGCCCCTTTCCAAAGCCATTCAACTTTGGAAAGGGTTAACACGGTAAATTTGTGTAGATCTAAACAACATGGCTTTTAAACTATTTGCTCCATACCAACCCGCCGGCGATCAGCCGGAGGCTATTCGTCAGCTCGTTACGGGACTGAACGATGGCGAAAAATATCAAACCTTACTGGGTGTTACTGGTTCTGGTAAAACATATACAGTAGCTAACGTAATTCAGCAGGTACAAAAACCTACTCTGGTGCTTACCCATAATAAAACACTGGTGGCCCAGTTGTACGGCGAGTTCAAACAGTTCTTTCCTGAAAATGCGGTAGGCTATTTTGTAAGTTATTACGATTATTACCAGCCCGAGGCCTATATGCCGGTTAGTGATACTTATATTGAAAAAGACCTGAGTATCAATGAGGAACTGGATAAACTGCGCCTTCAGGCTACCACAGAACTGCTAAGCGGCCGCCGTGATATTATTGTAGTGGCCTCGGTAAGCTGTATTTATGGTATTGGTAACCCCGCCGAATTTGAGAACGGGATCATTCGAATTCACCAGGGCCAGGTGATCAGCCGCCAGGGCTTTTTGCACGCCCTTGTAAACTCCTTGTACTCACGCAGCACCATTGATTTCAACCGGGGTAACTTCAGGGTGCAGGGCGATACCGTTGATATAAACCTGCCCTACGTTGATTTTGGTTATCGCATTACCTTTTTTGGTGACGAAATTGAGACCATTGAAACCCTCGACATAAAAACCGCCAAACGGATAGGCATGGTGGAAAACGCCGCCATCTTCCCGGCCAACCTGTACCTGGCGCCCAAAGACATTATACAACAAATCCTTGCCGAAATACAGGATGAAGCCGCCTCTCAGGTAGAGTACTTCAAAAGTGTAGGAAAATTCATTGAGGCACAGCGTCTTAACGAGCGTGTGAACTATGATGTGGAAATGATCCGCGAGCTGGGCTATTGTAATGGGGTAGAAAACTATTCCCGTTTCTTCGACCGCCGCCACCCAGGCACCCGCCCATTCTGTTTGCTCGACTATTTTCCAAAAGACTTTTTATGCGTAATTGATGAAAGCCACCAAACCGTTCCGCAGGTAAGCGGTATGTACGGCGGCGATAGAAGCCGTAAACTGGTGCTGGTCGACTATGGCTTCCGGCTACCTTCAGCGCTCGACAACCGGCCCCTGAACTTTCATGAGTTTGAATCGATGCTCGACCAGACCATATTTGTTTCGGCTACCCCCGGCGATTACGAGCTGGAAAAAACGGATGGTATAGTGGTGGAACAGGTGGTTCGACCCACCGGTTTGTTAGACCCGCCGATTGAAATTCGCCCCAGCGTTAACCAGATTGACGACCTGTTAGATGAAATTGATAAACGCGTTAAAAAGGGCGACCGGGTACTGGTAACCACACTTACCAAACGGATGGCGGAAGAAATGGATAAATACCTGCACCGCATTAATATAAAGTCAAAATATATTCACAGTGAGGTAGATACGCTGGAACGGGTAGAGATCCTGCGCCAACTACGGCTGGGCGAAATTGATGTACTGGTAGGGGTGAACCTGTTGCGTGAGGGACTCGATTTGCCGGAAGTTTCGCTGGTGGCCATTCTGGATGCCGATAAAGAAGGTTTTTTGCGTAACGAAAAATCGCTTACCCAAACTGCCGGCCGTGCGGCCCGTAACGTTGATGGACTGGTGATCTTTTATGCCGATAAGATGACGGAAAGCATGCAACGCACGATTGACGAAACCAACCGCCGCCGCGAAAAACAAATTGCCCACAATACCTTACATGGCATTGTGCCGAGGACGGTAAAGAAATCGCGCGATCAGGTATTTGCACAAACCTCGGTGCTGGATATCAAGGGCTACGACCCCAACAACCCGCATGCATTGGCGCCCAACGACGAACTGGTTCAAAACATTGCGGCAGAAGAGCAGGTGGTTTATCAAACCATTCCACAGATGGAAAAGGCCATTGCCAAAACCAAAAAGGAAATGGAGAAAGCGGCCCGCGACCTCGACTTTATGGAAGCCGCCCGCCTTCGCGACGAAATGTTTTCTTTGCAGAAACAGTTGCAGGAACTAAAGAGTTAACGGGTTAACAAGTTGACGAGTTAACAAGGATTCAGCTAACGGTGTTACAGATTAAAAAGAAAGTTTACAATACATAAGAGGCTCTTTACAGGGCCTCTTTTTTGTGGGATCACGGCTATTGGCGCTGCCGCGCCTTGCGAGCTGAACAGTCAAGTGATCGAGCGAAGCGAGATCACCTCCAGTCAAGTTACAAGCTGAATAACTGAACAACTCTTGTATTTCCTTTATCAACCTTTCAACTCCATCAACTTATCAACTCCCTCGTCAACTTGTTAACCCGTCAACTTGTCAACTTTAAAAAATAATGTGTATAAATAAAATATTCCCCGCAACATCTCGTTCTTAATACGTTCGAAATCAACCCCTAAACCCATATCATTTCAGTGTATGAGAGCCCGTCGTATGCGTCGTCGCTTATTTAACCTATTTGCATTTGCCTGCCTGGCATATGCTATTTACCTGACCGAATTTTCAAAAGATGATTCAAATGAGCAGGTTGGCCGGGCCGCGCAAACTACAGCCAGCGCCAACAAGGTTAAATAAAGCAACGCACCTTAATTCAAGCACGAAGTTCCTTTTCATATATTCTTCTTAAGCTGTTTTTACACAGTGCGAAGCCTCCAATATTAGGTTAATTAGCCATCGGGTTTATGACCGGTGGTGACTATGTGTAACAATCGGGCCGATGGGCTAATTAACCGCTTTTTAAAAGCTTCATAGTTATTACCTTCGGGGCATTGTGAATAATAATTGGAGGACACCATATGGAGAATCAATCAACCGATAAGAAAGTTTTTTTACTCGATGCCCTGGCACTTATTTTCCGTGCCTATTATGCGCTTATCCGCAATCCACGCATTACTTCAAAAGGCAAGAACACCAATGCCCAGTTTGGTTTTATAAATACCCTGCTCGACCTTATCAACAACCAAAAGCCAACCCATATGGCAGTTTGTTTTGATACGCAGGCGCCCACCGAACGGCATACCGAATTCACCGATTATAAAGCCAACCGGCAGGAAGCTCCGGAAGACCTGATGGCAGCCATTCCTGATATTAAAAAGATCATCCGTGGCTTTAATATTCCCGTACTGGAGGTTGATGGCTTTGAAGCCGATGACGTTATTGGCACCCTTAGCAAAAAAGGTTCCGCAGCCGGCTTCCAGGTATTTATGGTTACGCCCGATAAAGACTACGGACAACTGGTTGATGGCAACGTTAAAATTTACAAACCCGGCTACCAGGGTGGCGATGCCGAGATCCTGGGCGCTAAAGAGGTTTGTGAAAAATGGAATATCAAAGAAGTTCACCAGGTAGTTGACATTTTAGGGCTCATGGGCGATGCTGTTGATAACATACCAGGTATTGCCGGCGTAGGTGAAAAAACAGCCGCTAAATTGTTGAATGAATATGGCACCCTGGAGAATGTGCTTGAAAACGCCGATAAAATAAAAGGCGCGCTGGGCGAAAAAGTGCGTAATGGTAAGAACGCCGCCATACTTTCAAAAAAACTGGCCACCATCATTACAGATGTTCCCATTGAGTTTCATGAAGAGGATTTCCGCCTTAAAGAGTGGAATCGCGATCTGTTGAAAGAAGTGTTTATTGACCTGGAATTTAAAACAGTAGCCAAACGCATACTCGGTGAAGAGATATCCATAGTACCAGGCACAACAGCAACGCCACAGGGAGTGCAAACCGATTTGTTTGGAAATGCAGTAGAATCGGCTAAAGCGACCAAAACGCAAAAAGCGGAAGCAGCCGGCGATGAAGACCGTGCCGTAGATGGCGATATAATGCCTGCCGGTAAAAATATTCATAATACAGCCCATCAATACCGTACCATTCAGGAAGAAGATGCTCTTAAGACCCTTGTAAAAGAATTACTCGAAGAAAAAGAGATCTGTTTCGATACCGAAACTACGGGTATTGACGCGAATGATGTAGAGCTGGTGGGAATGAGCTTCTCCTGTAAACCCGGTGAAGCATATTACGTTCCCTGCCCCGCCGATCAGGAAGCAACGAAAAACATTCTTAAGCATTTTGAACCGGTATTCAATAAAGAAGATGTTCTTTGGATTGGCCAGAACCTGAAATACGACATGCTTGTAATGAAATGGTATGGTTATGAGCTAAAAGGCCAAACTTTCGATACCATGCTTGCGCACTATGTAATTGAACCCGATGGCAAACGTAGTATGGATATGCTCAGTGCTCAATTTTTAGGGTATGAGCCTGTGCATATTGAAGAACTGATAGGCAAAAAAGGAAAGAACCAGCTGAATATGCGGGATGTTGCCATTGAAAAAATAAGCGACTACGCAGCAGAAGATGCCGATATAACCCTGCAGTTGAAACAGGTATTAACACCTTTATTAAAAAGCCGGGAAGTAGAAAAAGTGTTCCAGGAAGTAGAAAACCCGTTGGCCAAAGTGTTGATGGAAATGGAATATGAAGGCGTAAAAGTAGATGTTGATTTCCTGCGTGAATATTCAAAAGAACTGGAACGCGAAGCAGCAGTGGCCGAAGACAAAGTGTACGAACAGGCCGGTGTTAAGTTCAACCTCGCTTCTCCCCGCCAGTTAGGCGAAGTATTATTTGAAAGACTAAAACTCGATCCCAAAGCTAAAAAAACAAAAACCGGCCAATATGCAACCGGGGAAGATGTGTTGTTGAAACTGGCACATCAGAACAAGATAGTAGAAGATATATTGACGTTCAGAGAGCTTACCAAACTTAAATCAACCTACGTTGATTCATTACCCGAACTGATCAATCGCAAAACCGGCCGGGTACATACTTCCTATGCCCAATCGGTAGCGGTAACCGGCAGGTTGTCGAGCAACAATCCCAACCTGCAAAACATTCCTATTCGAACAGAAAGAGGCCGTGAGATCAGAAAGGCATTTGTTCCCCGCGATAGCAACCGTGTGTTGATCTCAGCCGACTATTCACAAATTGAATTACGTATTGTAGCCGCCATCAGTGGCGACCCGGCTATGTGCGAAGCATTCAAAAAAGGAATTGACATTCATACCGCCACCGCAGCCAAGGTATATGGGGTAGAAGAGTCGGCAGTAACAAAAGAACAACGATATAAAGCCAAGAGCGTAAACTTTGGTATCATATATGGGCAGGGCGCCTTTGGACTGGCCGATAACCTGGGCATAAGCCGTACCGAAGCAAAAGAGATCATCGATAATTATAAAAAGCAATTCAGCGGTATTCAGAAGTATATGGACGATACCATCAATTCTGCACGCGAAAATGGTTTTGTTCAAACCATTATGGGCCGTAAACGCTGGTTGCGCGATATAAACTCATCAAACTTTACAGTGCGTGGTTTTGCAGAACGCAACGCCATTAACTCACCCATTCAGGGCACCGCGGCAGATATGATAAAACTGGCAATGGTGAAAGTATATCATGAGTTCCGCAAACATAAGTTTGAATCAAAGATGATCTTGCAGGTGCATGATGAGTTGGTGTTTGACGCGGTGAAAGAAGAAATAGATATTATAAAACCCATCATCCTCGAGTGTATGCGTTCGGCACTGCCATTACCCAATGAAGTACCGGTTGAAGCAGAGGTTGGATCGGGCGTTAACTGGCTCGAAGCACACTAAATTTTCTTACATGCGCCCCGATGCATCGGGGCGCATTTTCATAATACGATTGCCCCATGCAGCTACCCATCTTATCTTATGGCCATGAGATCTTAAGAAAACAATGCGATGAGATCGATGCCACCTATCCCAACCTCAATACCCTTATCGACAATATGTGGGAAACCATGTACGGCGCCCACGGTTGCGGACTTGCCGCCCCACAGGTAAATATGCCCATTCGGCTGTTTGTTGTCGACAGCAAATCAACCTACGACAAAATGGAAGATGATCTTCGTGAAGATTATTTTGTTCCTGAAGACACCGGCATTGTAGAAACCTTTATAAACGCATCCGTTATCGACGAATCGGATGAAGCCTGGATCGATGAAGAAGGCTGCCTTAGCATTCCTGCAATCGCAGAACGCGTAAAACGCCCGTGGAGCATTACCATTGAATACTTCAACCGGCAGTTTGAAAAACAAATCAAAACCTTCTACGGTACAACCGCACGAATGATACAACACGAATACGATCATACCGAAGGTGTTTTGTATCTCGATTACCTGAAGCCGCTCACCCGTAAATTACTACAGGCAAAGCTGGATAAAATTTCAAAAGGGCAGATACAGGCAAAATACCCCATGAAGTTTGCGAAGTAATATTACTATTGGCCAAGCATGGATTGTACTTTTTGCCAAATGTCCTGTGCTATAAGCCCGGGTGTACGATTGCCATCAACACTAAAAACATACTCAACATCTTTCAGCTTTTCAAACGCCTCCATATATTTCGAACGCACAAGCTTTAAGCCATCGAGCGTTTCAAATAACTCAACGTTTTCTCTGTTGGTATGCACCCGGTGCATGCTCACTTCGGGCGAAACATCGATAAAGATATTTACATCAGGACGAAGTATTTGGGCGCTCATGGCATTGGCCTGAATTACCCAGTCAATATCCATATGGGCGCCCTGGTATGCGTAAGATGAAAAAAGATACCGGTCCATGATCACGGTATACCCTTCTTCAAGTTTTTTCACAATGCCATATTCTTCATTCAATAAATGATCTAACCTGTCGGCAACAAACAGCCCGGCAATAACACGATGATCTGCTTTGGTATTTCCTCTTAAAATATCTCTTATCAGCTTGCCAATCTGATTATTAGTAGGTTCAAAAGTGCTATATACTTTATGTCCCTGGGCAGTTAACTGTTCTGTCAACAGTTTCGTTTGGGTGCTTTTACCGCTACCATCAATTCCTTCCAGGGCAATAAATAAATTTTTACGCGTTTTCATATGTCGCTCAAAAATACACGTAAAACACTAAATGACAGTCTTTGAAGCGCACCGCTATTAAAAAGACATTAATTTGTCAATAGTAAACCTATCCTTTAACAATTGCTTTGTCTAATGTTTTGCCAATACTGGCATATTTCGAAACCTCTGCTTTAAACTGCCGTCTAATGGTAGTAAATTAATGTAAGATTTCTGCGCAATGGATTATTCAAAAAAAATAAACACCCGTATATGAAGATCTTTACACTGTTGGCCGTAGTGTTGGGAAGCATGATCACGCACTTGGTTATGGCCCAGGACAGTTGGCCCAAAACGGCAACTACTTCCGATGGGACCATCATTAAACTCTACCAATGGCAGCCCGAATCGTTTGCTGATAACACGTTAAAAGCCCATGCTGCTATTTCTATAACGGAAAGCGGTAAGTCGGAGCCCGTTTTTGGTGTAGCCTGGTTAAAAGCCACTACAGAAAGCCAGGGCGACCAGGTACAGGTTAAATCAATCTACATCACCAACATTAAACTGCCTGGTGAAGATGATGATGCCAAACTGGAAAAATTTGCCAATACACTTGAAGACAGGGTCCCTTCCTGGAACATAGCGTTTGCCAATAAGGAACTGCAATCTTCTCTGGACCTGAACAAACAACAAAACAGCCTGGCCACCCAGATCAGCAACACACCCCCAAAAGTTATTTACTCCAACGTTCCATCCATTCTGGTTTCAATTGATGGCACCCCTAAACTTCAAACCAATAAAGACTGGGGTGTAGAGGCTGTAGTAAATACGCCCTTCGTTTTAGTAAAGAACCGCGACGATAAATTCTATTTGTACGGTGGCAAACACTGGTATACTGCTCCTGCAGCTACCGGCCCTTACAAACTGATCACCGACATTCCGAACAACCTCGATAAAATTGAAGCATCGATCAAAGAGGCCGACGCAAAAAATAATCCTGAAGAGAAGAAAGAATCTGATGCCAACACCATTTACAATATACTAGTTACTACTGAGCCTGCAGAATTGATACAATCGAAAGGAGAAGCCAATTTCTCTGCAGTAGATGGCACCGGTTTGTTGTACGTATCAAACTCTGAGAACGATATTTTCATGGACATTAACTCGCAACAATATTATGTGTTGTTGTCGGGTCGCTGGTATAAATCAAAAACCCTCAGTGGCAAATGGGACTATGTAGCAGCCGACCAACTACCCGCCGATTTTGCCAAAATACCCAAAGGATCGCCTAAAGACAATGTACTGGCCAGCGTAGCAGGAACCGAAGAAGCGAACGATGCCGTTGCAGAAGCACAGGTTCCGCAAACAGCAAAAGTTGAACGCAGTAAAGTACGTGAAGAAGTTACATATGATGGCGACCCGGAATTTGAAGCTATTGATGGAACCGATATGTATTATGCTACCAACACGCCCGGATCTGTGATCCGCTGGCAGGGCAGGTATTATAGTGTTGACAATGGTGTTTGGTACGAATCGTATAATGCAGTAGGCCCCTGGGCCGTTTGCGTAAGACGCCCATATGCAGTAGCCCTGATCCCTCCACGCTATCCGGTGTATTACATGAAGTATGTTGATATCTACGATGTAACACCCGATTATGTTTACATGGGTTATACCCCTGGTTATTTGAACGCCTATGTATATGGCCCTACTGTTGTATATGGAACCGGTTATTACTATCGCCCCTGGCATGGCCGTTACTATTATGCGCGGCCTTATACCTGGGGGTTTGCTACCCGCTATAATCCCTGGTTTGGTTGGGGCTTTGGGGTAGGTTTTGGCTGGGACTGGTTTAATGTAAGCATCAACATAGGAAATCCTTACCCATGGGGTTATTATGGTTGTGGCGGCTGGTGGGGTGGCCCACGCGTGTATCGCCCTTGCTACTATGGCCCGTCTTATTACTACCGTGGCGGCTACTATGGTTATAACAGTTACAGATCATATCGCCAGTATAGCAATGTAACCGTTATAAATAACTACTATGGCAATACTAACATATACAGAGGAAGAAGTGGTGTGGTAACCCGCGATTATGATCGCAATGGTTATGACCGTGGCCCCCGTTACAATGGCGGACGTTATGGTGGTTATAATGGTGGCCGTATGGGCTATGCAAATAATGGCAACAACGGTGGACGGTTTTCACCTGGCGGAAATGGAGGCAGTCGCCCCGATAGAGGTGGACGCAGTGATGTAGGCAGCGGCAGAGGTTTTGGAACCGGCAATGGAACTTATAATCCCGGCGGACGTACTGGTCGCCCGGTTACAGGTGGCAGTAATGGTGGTTATACCAGAGGATGGAATTCTTCAGATAACAATGGCGGACGAATATCTCCACGCTCCGGTAATTTAAACCCAACCAACGGTAATAACGGCTTTAGCGGCCCACGCGAGTGGCGCAATGGAAATGGAAGTGGAAACGCAGGTCCAGGCCGTTTAGGTAGTATCGGCAATGCCGATCCCCAGGGCGGCCCCGGAAGAGTTATAGACCGCCCAGGCGGTGGAAGTACCCGCACTATTGACAGACCTTACAATGGCGGCAGTAACAATAACGGTGGTTTTTCTGGCAGACCATCATCACCTGTTCGCACACCAATATCTTCTGGCGGCGGTGGTTTTAACCCCGGCCCAAGATCTTCAGGTGGTGGATTCGGTTCAGGTGGCGGATCAAGACCTTCGGGTGGTGGATTCAGCTCGGGCGGCGGTTCAAGACCTTCGAACGGCGGATTCGGTTCAGGTGGCGGCTCAAGACCTTCGGTAGGAGGTGGCGGAAATAACGGAGGAAACAATGGCGGCGGAAATAGTGGTGGTGGTTTTGGTGGTGGTGGTCTTGGAGGAGGAAGCCGGCCAAGAAGGGGATAATGCTTTTTTCATAATAATCAAATTGAAAGTCCCCCCGATTAATTTCGGGGGGACTTTTTTTGTTATACTAAATTGCATTAGCCTTTAAATGGGTATAATTGTATTGCCGACAGCTTAAAGTTTAAACATACCACAATGCGATTCGAAGAACTTCTTCCCGGGCATAATATAGATCTTGAACGACTTACAAATGATCATATATCCGAATTGGAATCAGTAGCATTGGATGAACGCATTTGGCAGAACCTGCCTTATAACATAAAAGACAAACATTCCTATGATATATTCATCAAAGACCGGCTGCAGCAAAATCTGAGCGGTCAAACGGTTACATATGTTGTTCGTAATAAAAGCAACAAACAGGTGTGTGGCTGTACAGGGTTTATTAACATTGATCCCGTAAATCATCAATTGGAGATTGGGCCTACGTGGTTGTCACCAATTGTTTGGGGAACAAAGATTAACATAGAAAGCAAATATTTACTATTGACCTTTTGCTTTGAAAAGGCCAACATTATGCGTGTTGAATTCAGAACAAGAGAAACCAACGTTCGATCGCAAAAGGCCATTGAAAAGATAGGTGGCATTAAAGAAGGATTACTAAGATGCCATCGCAAAAACGACGATGGTACATTTCGCAACACCATCGTATATAGCATCATTAAACCGGAGTGGCCAACTACAAAAGAGCTACTTGAAGCATTGATTAGTAAATGATTGCTAAAGCTTTTTTTAGTTAAACATTTCTCTTTTACAGAAATATTATTGATCTTTCGGCGTTCTATTTACAGAAGTCGTTTCTGTGAACCATACCCTTAATCTTATACTATGAAACGCATTGTAGCTTCTTTAATCGTTTGCTTTTTATTCATCACCTTATACGCTCAATACGATACGGCGCAGTTTACGGGTGTGTGGGTACTCCAGTCTGTTAAATTCAAACATCCCGTTGATCTCAATAAAGATGGCTACCGCTCTTCCGACGCTTTCTGGGAATTTGATGATTGCAGAAAAGACCAGCAACTTGAATTGTTTCCCGATTTCAATGCAAAAACTTATTACGGATCTAACAAAACAGGATGTACCAATGAAGTAAAACTTTATAAATGGAACATCAGGGAAGAACTGGTAAAAGAAGTTAAATATGAATTAGGTAAAAGAGTAGTTGATGAAAGACGGCCCACCGTACTAAAGCTGAACGACGCTACCGGCAGTGATGCAAAAGTATTTGTTGTAATAGGAGTTGATGAAAATATACTAACACTTAAAGGATTGGTTAAAAGCAGCGCCAATACTACCGAGGAAGCGATACTCATTTACAGGAAACGAAAGAAATAACCCTCATATAACGATCTATAGTAAACGGCTATCTGTGAAATTATCAGGTAGCCGTTTTTATTTTGTTATTGAAAGGATCGCCGTAAATTCACAGTCAATATGGAACCTGTGATATTTTATTGTTATGATGCTTATTGCAACTGGTGTTATGGGTTTAGCCCCGTTATGACACAAATAGCCGGCGAATATGGCAATAGGTTACAATTTGAAGTGCTTTCGGGTGGAATGATCCTACCCGAAACACCCAAACCTATAAGTGTGATGGCCGACTATTTTCGGCAAAACTGCCAAACGGTAGCAGAATTTACCGGCGCAAAATTTGGAGAAGACTTTCTATGGCATATAAAGAACCCCGATTTGAGCGATTGGTTTCCCAATTCAGAAAAGCCAGCCATTGCCTTATGTGTGTTCAAGGAATATCATCCCGATAAACAGATAGCATTTGCGTATGACCTACAATACGCGCTTCAATATGAAGGCCGCGATCTGTGTGATAATGAGGCCTACAGGCATTTGCTTGAAAAATATGCAATCCCTGTTGAACCATTCTATAATGCATTAAAAGACCCTGCATATAAAGAAAAAGCCTACGAAGAATTTTCAATATGTAAACAATTAAAAGTATCTGGCTTTCCCGCCGTATTGATGCAGGTTAGTGAATCGAAATTTGTTTTGCTTGCATCGGGCTATACTGAATATGACGTTTTAAAACAACGGATCGACGCTGCTTTGGAAGAGAACAAACAAGTCATTTAAAAACAGTACCATGATCGTTACAATCACAATGAATCCCGCTGTAGACAAAAGCACGTCTATAAATAAACTGGTGCCCGAAAAGAAAATGCGTTGCAGTGAGCTTATTACTGAAGCTGGTGGCGGCGGAATAAACGTAAGCAAAGCCATTAAAGAACTGGGTGGCGAATCATTAGCCGTTTTCCCTTCAGGTGGCATGAATGGCAAACTGATCGAAAATTATCTTTCTCAAAGGCAGATCAATTACAAAAGCATTCCTGTTGCACATGAAACCCGCGAAAATATTGTGGTTCGTGAAACAGATACCAATCAGCAATTCAGGTTTGTAATGCCGGGCGCTTCATTGAGCGACAAAGAAGCACATGCCTGTTTTGAGCTGTTGCAACAACTGGAACCACGCCCAACCTGTATTGTTGCCAGTGGCAGTCTGCCGCCCGGTTTACCCGAAGACTTTTTTGGTGAGCTGGCCAAAGTAGTTAAGAAGTTAAATGCCCGCTATATTATTGATACCTCAGGCAAACCATTGCAATTGGCGGCAAAAGAGGGCGTCTATCTTTTAAAACCCAATCTAAGCGAACTATGTGCTTTAGTAGGCAAAGAACACCTTGAGGTTAATGAGGTTGATGATGCCGCTATGGAAGTTATTAAGCAGGGAAGTTGTGAAGTAATGGTAGTTTCAATGGGGCCAACCGGCGCTTTGCTGGTTACCCGCGACGGATGTGAACATATACCAACGCCCACGGTGAAAAAGCAAAGCACTGTTGGCGCCGGCGATAGCATGGTAGCCGGTATGGTGTGGATGCTGAGCCAGGGAAAAACAATTTCCGAAACGGTACGCTTTGGTGTAGCCTGCGGTACCGCTGCCACAATGAACCCCGGCACCCAATTGTTTAAGAAGGAGGATGTACATCGGTTGTACGACTGGATAAACAAGTATGCTGATAAGTATAAGATGAAGCTTGATTGAGAGTTAACATGTTGACTGGTTGACGAGTTAACTAGTTTATAGGGTGCCTCTGCAATAGTAGGGGCCTTTTTCATTTTAAGACTCCCATTTACACAACCGGTTTCCTAATTCTACCAATACCCACTAAATTGGAAGAAATTAATTCCAGGCATGAGAAGGCTGCTGATCATCACCGGTTCACTAATAGCATTACAAACCGCCAGTGCGCAAACGTCGCACATGGATTTTGAAAAATATACCCCTACTTCAACGCTGGTAGTACCAGAACATAAATTAAACCGCGCCCGCTATCCATTCATCGATGTGCATAATCACCAACGCGGCATGTCGCCTTCAGACCTCAAAGACCTGCAAAAAGACATGGACAAGTTGAATATGGCGGTGATGGTAAATCTTAGCGGTGACAATGGCAAAAGCCTTCAAAATAAGATCGACAATATTCGTTCAACCAGTCCCAAACGGTTTATTGTTTTTGCCAATATCAACTTCAACGGCATCGGTGACCCCGGCTGGACGGAAAAAGCCGTTAAACAGTTAGAAGAAGATGCAAAATATGGCGCCAATGGCTTAAAAGTATTCAAGAACCTGGGCCTTTCAGTGAAAGACAATACCGGCAAACGTGTAACCGTCGATGACCCGCGTTTAGATGCCATTTGGGATAAATGCGGCGAGCTTAAAATACCGGTGCTTATACACACCGCCGACCCCAAACCCTTTTGGGACCCGGAAGATGAGCACAACGAACGCTGGCTCGAGATTACTTCGCACCCGGGCCGCAAAAGAGGCCCCAACGATCCTGCACCCTGGGAAGTGCTGATTGAAGAGCAGCACCGTATGTTTAAAAAGCATTCCCGCACCACATTTATTGCAGCGCATTTTGGCTGGTACCCTAATAATCTGCCTAAGCTGGGCGAGCTGTTAGATGATATGCCAAACGTTGTAGTGGAATTTGGCGCCGTGATTGCCGAACTGGGCCGCCAGCCTCGCATGGCGCGTAAATTCTTTGAAAAATACCAGGACCGCATTTTATTTGGAAAAGACAGCTGGGTGCCCGATGAATATGCCACCTACTTTAGAGTGCTTGAAACCGAAGACGAATATTTTCCCTATCATAAAAAGTATCATGCCTTTTGGGCTATGTATGGCATGGGCCTGCCCGATGCTATCCTGAAGAAAGTATATTATAAGAACGCACTGCGCATTATACCTAATATTGATAGATCGCAGTTCCCTGCCGATTGAGAGAAGTAAGAAGTATGAGGTATGAAGATCAACAAGCTTTATACCTCATGCTTGTTATTTAAGCCGGGTATAATTAAAATCAGAGCCAGACTCCTTTCCATTCTTATTCCCCTCAATTCTTGCCCGTATTTCATTCGAAGAAATAAGTTCATAGATCACCCGTTGCGGATAATCGTGTTCTTTATTCTCAAACACGTAACGGTTATTATTATAAGAGATCAATTTAAATGGGACCGGTTGTTGATTATTTTGATCCCGTACTACCGGTGTATAAAAAATAGCATTGCCCTGTAATGAAATAACCACATTCTCCAGCACTATAGTATCATTGTTACTTATCTTATAACTGCGGCCTGTAAGCTGGTTATCGCCACTAACCTGCCACTCTTCGTATAAGGCGCCGCGTTTACTATCCATTTTCCACAAACCTGTTAACCCATGCAGGGGTTTGAACTCAGTATTTGTGTAAACAGGTTGTTGTGCCATTGATATAGTTACAAACACAAACAATAAACAAATAGTAACAGTATACTTTCTCATAGCGAAGTGTATTAGTATAACATATTGCTGAAGTTACAAAAGGTATTTCGTTCGGTACGGTTTTCATCGTGTTGCAATCCCGCTTCATCAGGTATTAATTGATATTGATCAGATTGCACATTGGTACCTTTTTTGATTTTGTATTTTTATAAAAACTAACAGTTATGAAAAAGCTTGCCATTGCGGCTACCGCTGTATTATTTATCATCAATAGCTTTAATGCCAGTGCACAAACGCAACAGGATCAAATGAAAGCCTGGACAGATTACATGACACCTGGCGATGTTCATAAGATGCTGGCCAAATGGGATGGTAAATGGAAAGGCGATGTAAGCATGTGGATGCAGCCCGGCGCACCGCCAACAAAAAGCACTTCAACCTGTGTAAACAAAATGATAATGGGAGGGCGTTATCAACTAAGTACACACTCCGGCAACATGATGGGCCAGCCTTTTGAAGGGCAAAGCACGCTGGGTTGGGACAATGCCCGAAAAGTACTTGTTAGCAGTTGGATCGATAATATGGGAACCGGTATTATGTATATGGAAGGCACCTGGGACGATGCCACTAAAACGGCCACATTGAAAGGCAAAACAACCGACCCAATGACCGGTAAGGAAATGGATGTAAAAGAAACCTTTGCCGTTATTAACGACAATACCCAAAAAATGGAAATGTTTATGAATATGGGTGGTCAGGAGATGAAAACTATGGAGATTACGTTCACCAGGGCTAAATAAATACCGTAAAGAAAAGAAACAGGGGTTCCCGATAAATCGGGAACCCCTGTTTCTTTTTGGTTTTGACATTTATCAAATTATATAACAGCAAAAATTGTCTTTCCCTATAGCTAAAATTTTAAACGGCATTATTAAATGCATTTTTTAGCCTCTTTAACTTTTTTGGCGCCCCTCCTACAAAACTCCCGCTATCAAAAAACTTTTAACCGCATCGAACAAAAAGCTTCAGCTATTAATTATTTTTTTTCCAACGCATTTAATTTTTCCCGGTGGTCAGAAAACAATCTGCGCCTATTGAAAACTTTTTAAAGACATCAAACTAAAAAGTTTTGATATGCTGTTGTTGCGTTTCCTACTCACGCTAAAAATTCCCGGCATTAAAAAACTTTTTATACGCAGCATAAAAAAAGCTTTAATATGTGGTTGCTTTTTTTCCGGCTCATCTAAAAATTCCCCGTATCAAAAACTTTTTAAAATGAGCGTTTAAAAAACAATCAGCTATTCAACATTTCTTTTTGTCTCACTTTCTTATTCCTCAGGTCTATTCCACCTTCCAGTATCGACTTCAGGTTTGCCAAATAGAATGTCCAGCCGCCTTTACAACCCACATGAAAATTGTACATGCCCTTTTCATCAGTTGGTATATCCTCCTGTGTTAGTTCTACAATATGTTCCCCTTCTTCCTCTGTGATCGTTACTGTAACATTACCTGCTTTACCAAAGCTGAACCTGAAACGGTCTTTATGGTTCAGCTCAAGTATTTTACCGTTTTCAACAGCTTCATCTCCATAACCAAACCAAAGCCATTTATAGGTATCGCCAATAGTTATTTCTTCATCAGTGCCTCTTTCAACACCATCTTTATCCTTGTACTCACTCAGGCGTACAAACCAGCTTTCCATTCCACCCCGGGTGGCCCACATTTTATAAATGTCTTCAGCAGGTGCGCTTATATTTATACGTGTAACGAACTTGCTCCAGTCAATAGTTGACATATTTTATTGTTTTTTTGTGCAGGTATATAAAGCCTTGAAGGAATTGTTGCATTGTATGCGCAGACTCCTTCAAGGCATTTTCATGGCTATATATTGAATTGCGTTTTAATGCCAGGCGCCAATGATGGCCCCCATTAATATTAATGCTACCACACTATAAAATCCGTTAATACATATCAGGCGCCAGGGTTTTAATTCAAACAAACTATGAATGGCAATGGCGCAAAACGTCCAAATGCCGGCTAAAAAACCAGCAATGGCGCCCCAGGTAATATCGGCTTTGGCTGCGCATTGCGGCGGGCAGTCTGCCGGTGTGGCTAAAAACATGGCCAGGTTTACCGACATCAATAGTGAAAAAATAAGTGTAAAGCCAAAGATCTTTCCTTTATTACCGCCTTTTCTAATTTGTTCTTCGGTGAAATTGTTATCCTTCATCCAGGCCCGGCCAAACAGCCCGGGCGAGTACCAAATGCCGCCCACTACAAATGACGAAATACCGGCTACCAGCACAGCCCACCAGTTTATTAAAGGCATTGTCATAAACAAATAGTTTTTAATTAAAACCCACGCCCCTATAGTTATTTCAAATCTATTTGCTAATTTTTATACCTTCAACTAAAAGGGAATAAGGTTGGAAAAGCAGCCGATCAATATCAATAATAAGCCGATCAAAAAAACAGGCAGCGCCGTGCGCCTGAACGATATTGGGTTCAGAATTATTCTTATACCTGCATTCGGCGTCGTTATTCCATTGATCACCTATGGTGAACAATCAAACGCCTTCAACCTGGAAATTCAAGCTCAGCTTTTTATTTACCATTGGTATTGCGTTTTTAATATGGGAGGGTAACCGTTACCTGCTGTTTACCCTGCGTAGTTACTTCGACTGGTTTAATAAACCGGTGCGCAAAATTGTAGTGCTTGTATTGGCCATCTCTTTTTATACTATTCCTATAAGCGCATTGATGCTGGTGATATGGTATAAGATCTTCAATAATGGCATAGTTAATTGGGACCTGCTTTATACAACCACGCTTGTAATAATGATAAGCGTATTGTTTATTACACATATTTATGAAACGGTATTTTTAGTGCGTGAGGCAGAAAATGAAAAGCTGAAGAAAGAGCAACTGGAAAGGGCCAGGGCCGAAGCGGAACTGGAGGCACTGAAGAATCAGATAGACCCGCATTTTATATTCAATTCATTAAATACATTATCGCACCTTATTGAAAAAGAACCGGCCAAAGCAAAAAAGTTCAATGATAACCTGGCCGACGTTTACCGGTACATTCTTCAAAACAAAGTTCGCGAGCTGGTTTTGCTTCATGAAGAAATACTATTTTTAACCGATTATTTTTCATTGTTGAAGATCAGGTTCGAACAGGCTGTTCAATTACAAATAAATATTGACCCTGCACTATTCGATCTGTATTTAATACCCCCTATCTCACTGCAAATACTGGTTGAGAATGCCATTAAGCATAATGAGTTTTCCGATGCCCTGCCCCTGGTAATTACCATAGAAATGCAAAACGATGAATTGATCATTCATAACCAGGTACGAAAAAAAGTTTTAAGAAAAACTTCCTCCCGCATTGGGTTGAATAACCTGGGCGAACGTTATAGATTAACCACCAGTAAAGAAATTAGTGTATCGGAATCAGCCAGCGATTTCACTGTTTCATTACCCATTTTAAAAATTGCCTGATATGAACTGCGTTATTATAGAAGACGAAAAACCGGCAGCAGAAAAATTACTTTCATTACTTGCTGTAGGTAGTCAACAGGTATATGTTGAAGCGGTATTGGGCAGTGTAAAGGAAGCCATCGACTGGCTGCAACAGCATGCCACACCCGAGTTGATATTTATGGATATTGAACTGAGCGATGGCCTGTCGTTTAAAATATTTGAACAAATAAATATTGAATGCCCGGTTATATTTATTACCGCCTATGATGAATACTGGCAGGAAGCATTTGAACATAACAGTATAGATTATTTGCTAAAACCGGTAAAACCCGAAAAGCTGGATGCGGCCCTCAAAAAGTATCAAAAGCTAAAACAACATTTTACCGGCAACTATCAAACCTTGGCAAACTGGCCGGCCACCCAATCACAGGCTGGGTATAAAAAACGGTTCCTGGTAAAACGGGGTACAGATTACATTAGCATTAAGGCAGAAGAAGTGGCCTATTTTTACGCTACTCATAAGTTGGTTTGCATGGTTGACAGCAGCGGGCAAAAATTTATTATGGACCAATCGCTGGCCGATATTGAGACCCAGGTTGACCCTACCTCCTTTTACCGGGTAAATCGTAAATACCTGGTAAATATGAGCGCCATTAAACGTATAAAAACCTACCCAAAAAGCAAATTATTACTTGAAGTTGTGCCCCTTGTAACAGAAGATATTATAATAAGTCAGGAAAATGCCGCCGCCTTCAAGCAATGGATGGGACAGTAGGTTATTGTGATAATATGCTAATGAGATAATGTGATAATGGAATACAGGGAGAGATCCGCGAATATTGTCGAATATGCTAAATGATGAGTGGCAATACAAATTAGAAGGAGCTCTGGAGTTCGGGAATTCAAAACATATTATTAATTATTAATTAGGCGACCACATTCACCATTCACCACTGACCATTGCCCATTGCCCATAAAAAACCCCGATAAAATAAACTACCGGGGAATTTGTGCATCACAGCATTAGTTGTTGCCGCCGCCTGCGCCGCCACCACGTGGTCCGCCGCCGCGTTGAGGACGCATAGAAGGCTCAATTTCATCCTTCCATTTCTTGTATTGGTCCTCGGTAAAGATCTTTTTCAGCTTTTCGTCGCGATCAGCGCTCATTTTTTGCATTTTTTCGCGCATGGCATCCCGGTCAGGGGCGCCGCCGCCGGCCCGCATATCTTCTATCATTTTATTCTGAGCCCTGAAAAACTCCAGGAAAGTGCTATCGCTTTTAGTGGTCTGGTCGCCATCAAGCTTCAGGTCAACCAGTTTTTCTTTAACCTGTTTTAATCTCTCTTCGGGGGTACGGCGTTGAAAACCACCGCCGCCGCCAGGACCACCCTGGGCTTGTACGGCAAATGTCCCGGTTATTGCAATCGCTAATAATAAAAACACTTTTTTCATGCTATGAGATTTAGTTTATGGAAAGTATACCCTGTTTGGATGCCGGCAAGGGCTAAAAACCTGCGCTAAAACAAAAAATATTGTGTTGAAGCCCCAAAATGGGCCCATGTTGCCCCATTCACCATACTGGTTTTTTGGGCCGGAACCTATCGGACACCATCTTTCAGACTATTTTGGAACACCGTTTGCCAAAATCAGATTATCTTGCAACTCCTTAAAAAATTTGTATTGATATGGAATACGCTAAAATTGTTGCTGTAACAGGTTTACCAGGATTATTCGAATTGGTGAGCAGTAAATCTGATGGCGCTATTGTACGGTCACTGGAAGACAAAAGCACAAAATTTGTTTCGAGCAGGATACATAATTTTTCTCATCTCGAAAGCATTGAAGTATATACAGTTCGCGATAATGTGAACCTGGTGGATATTTTTACAGCCATGCAAAATAGTGGCGAGAACCTGCCTGACGATAAGGATAATGCGGCAGTGAAAAAATATTTCGAAAAAGTTTATGCCGACCTCGATTTCGACCGCGTATACTCAAGCGATATGAAGAAGATGGTAAAGTGGTATGGCGTATTGAAGTCGAACAATATCGAAATTAAATTAAGAGAAGCAGCCCCTGAAGAAGAAGGCGTTGAAGAAGCAGTTGCAGTAGAAGAAACAGCAGCAGCTCCTGCTAAAGCAGAAAAGCCGAAAGCAGCTAAAAAAGAAGTAGCTGAAGCAGCTGGTGAAGAAGAAAAGAAAGAAGCAGCCCCTAAAAAGAAAGCGGCTCCCAAAGCTAAAAAAGAAGAAGCTGAAGGCGACGGCGAAGAAAAGAAAGAAGCAGCCCCTAAGAAAAAAGCAGCCCCTAAAGCCAAGAAAGAAGAGGGCGATGCTACTGAAGAAGCGCCTAAAAAGAAAGCGGCTCCTAAAAAAGACGCCAAAAAGTAATTTAGCATTCTTTAATAAACTAAAGCTACAGGCTGCTGGTTTTTATACCGGAAGTTTGTAGCTTTCTTATTTTAAAAAAGGTGATACAATGAATCATACTGCCGACATTAAAAAATTGCCAAGGCAATTTTTACCTGAAGATTTTACAGTAACTACCTGGGATAATCTTGAACCTTATTTTAAGAACCTGCTCGACAGGCCCATTAACTCAAATGCCGACCTGGAAAAATGGTTGTACGATATGAGCGAACTGGAAGCCGTAGTAAGTGAAGATGCGTGCTGGCGCCAGATTAAAATGACCTGCGATACCGAGAACAAAACGCTTGAAGAAGCCTTCGTGTTCTTTGTAACCCAAATTCAGCCTCAAATTCAGCCCTATGCCGATAAGCTGAATAAAAAACTGGTTGAAAGCCCATTCGTGGCAAAACTTGACCAGCAAAAATATTTTACCTACCTGCGTAGCGTTCGTAAAAGCATCGAGCTGTTTCGCGAAGAAAATATTCCCCTGCAATCTGAACTGGCCGTACTGGCACAACAGTTTGGCACCATTGCCGGTAAAATGACGGTTGAAGTGAACGGAAAGGAATACACTCTGCAACAGGCCAGTAAATTCCTCGAAAGCCACGACCGCAGCCTGCGCGAAAGCGTTTACCGCAAAATAAACGAACGACGCTTACAGGATAAGGATGCATTGAACGACCTGTATACGCAATTGATACAAAAAAGACACCAGGTAGCTAAAAATGCCGGTTTCGATAACTACCGCGATTATAAGTTTAAAGAGCTGGGCCGTTTCGATTATACAAAAGAAGATTGCTTTCAGTTTCACGAAGCTGTAAAACAACACGTACTGCCACTGGTAAATATTATCAATGAGCGGAAAAAGAAAAAACTGAACCTTACTTCTTTACGCCCCTGGGATTCTGAAGCAGAACCAGAAGGTGTTGCTCCACTGAATCCGTTTAGCACAGGCAATGAACTGTTGGAGAAAAGTATTGAATGCTTCGACCAGGTTCATCCTTTCTTTGCCGATTGCCTGCGCAAAATGAGCGAAATGAAACGCCTCGACCTGGATAGCCGTAAAGGAAAAGCGCCCGGCGGGTATAATTGTCCGCTGGCCGAAACAGGAGCGCCCTTTATATTTATGAATGCGGCCGGACAAATGAGTGATGTTACAACCATGGTACACGAAGGTGGCCATGCGGTACATTCATTTCTCGCCCACCCATTGGAGTTAACCTCTTTCAAAGAGTACCCAATGGAGATAGCCGAAGTAGCCAGCATGTCGATGGAATTGTTCAGCATGGACGCCTGGGATGTTTTCTTTACCAAAGAAGAAGACCTTATAAGGGCTAAAGAACACCAGCTGGAAAGAGTGATAACCATATTCCCCTGGATAGCCACCATCGACAAGTTTCAACACTGGGTATACGAAAATCCTACACATACAGTAGAAGAGCGGTCTGCAAAATGGATGGAGATCCTGAACGAGTTCTCGAGCAATGTGGTTGACTGGGAAGGACTGGAAGGTTATCGCACCTACGCCTGGCAACGACAGCTGCATTTGTTTGAAGTTCCGTTGTACTATATTGAATATGGTATTGCTCAGTTAGGCGCCATTGGTTTGTGGATGCAGTTCAGAAAAGATAAAACAGCAGCCATTAACAACTATATGACGTCACTACAATTGGGTGGAACTAAAACATTACCTGAACTGTACAAAGCGGCAGGACTTGTTTTTAACTTTTCTCCCGACTATATAAAGCAGCTGATGCAATTTGTAAAAGGCGAAATGGATAAACTAAACGTTCATCCATAGCCGGGAAAAAAATACCCAGTTCATGGTATGCGAAATATTAATTCATTCTATTATATTTGTAGCATTAAAAAATAGAGTTGATTTAGGTAGCAACTGCTGCCAACTATCATAAAATAGCTACTAATCAGAGCCTTAACCAAAAGTCCCGGTGTTTCTACATCGGGGCTTTGTGTTTTTATATGTCCAAGATTTTGTTAAAGGTTATTAATAAATAGAATTCAGTACTGGCGGGCATTTCAAATGATCAAAGCAAAATTGGTTAAGCATTGGATTTTACTGACCACGGTCAGTTTTTAATCCCTCTTTAATGAGATGCACAGAATTTCTTCCAAAAAGAAAATACCGGTTATGGCACACCGGGATAAACGCAAATGCCAATTTGCAATGGGCAATAAGCAAGGGTCGCCGGTATTTAAAAATCGCGAAACCATTTTGCCTATTGCGTATTGTCTATTGCCAATTGGTTTTACATCGTTGGCGAATAACCGGAATTGTTATTTACTGATTGTTATCAAGTTTTTTAACGGCACTCTTTACACAAACCAGTAACCACCATTTGGTAGTCGTGTGGTAAAAACCCACCTGGTAATTTTACTTCAGGAATATGTACATCGGCCAGGCAAATTGTTTTGCCACATTTCTGACATATAAAGTGAACGTGGTTATCGTGGTGATGTCCCTCGGAGCAATCATCTTTACAAAGGGCGTACAACACCGAATTATCGGCGGTTGGTATGGTATGAATAATTCCTTTTTCAAGGAATGTTTGCAGCGTACGGTAAACAGTAACCCGGTCGAATTTTTCACCGGTCTTTTTTTCAATATCGCCATGCGCCAGCGCTCCGTTGCTCAATAAAAACAACTCCAGTATGCGCTTACGGCTACCGGTCACACTTAATTGATTTTTACGAAGTATATCGTCTATCTGTGCCTCCATTGTGAAATCATTAAACACTGCAGCATTAGCTGCCGAAAACATTATTTGAAAAACGCTCACCGGGATTATGTTCCCGCAACAACTTCTTTATATCTTTTTTCAATTCTTCTATTTCTTCTTTCTTTAAGCCGTCGTAAATTTTACGCACCCGGCCAATTCTGTCAACCAGGGCAAAGAACTGGGTGTGCAAAAACTGGTCATTAATGTTCTGCAGGTTGTTTTGCGGGTCATCTAACACATAGCTGTTACGTGCTGTAAGGTACAGGCTATCTTTACGGCCCGTTAAGAACACCCACTGTTTTGTATTCACTTTTAATGAATCGGCGTACCATTTTAACCGGCCCACCGTGTCATTATCAGGATCAACGGTGTGCGACAAGATCATAAAAGCCGGTTCATTTTTAAACTCCTCGTATATTTTGTGCATATTGGTGTTCAGCTGAGGGCAAATACTGGGGCAGGTGGTAAAAAAATATTCCGCCACGTATACTTTGCCTTCTACTGATCTTTCTGTTACCCGCTCCCCATCCTGGTTTATAAAACTAAAAGGTTTAATTCGTTGCACCACAGGTAGCTTTACATCGCCAAAACCAGGAATTACCTGCGTCATAGCGAAATAGAAACCAATCGCCAGCACTATAAAAAAGCCAATATAAAAGAACACTTTACGGTTCATAACAATGTTGATATTTTCAGGCCTCAAAGGTACGGCTAGCCTCTCCGCAACCAATGGATTTATTTTTATAACGAATCTTTTTGCAACAAAGTTGCATGCGAATAAATTTACTTCTTATCTTCGGGCCATGAATTTTAGAGTAAACTGGGATGCGATGGGTGTGGCCGCTTCACTTGCCTGCGCAATCCACTGCGCAATTTTACCCCTGGCATTAACCAGTTTGCCTGTTTTGGGCATAAATATAATTGACAATGAAGCGTTTGAATATTTTATGATCTTTCTGGCCTTTGGCATTGGGGTGTATTCCCTTCGCCATGGATATAAGAAACATCACCATAGCACGCTTCCCATTATCATTTTCGCCGTTGGCATTACCGGGCTGATAGCCAAGCAAATATGGCATCAATACCAGCTTTGGATCCTGCCTTTTGCTGTTTTAATGATCGTAACCGCTCATTTAATAAACTTCAGGGCCTGCCGGGTGCACAATCATGCTCATGAAGATGATTGTGATCATTAAAATGGCTTTTCCCCGCTTCAGGCACTATATTCAGCATATTTTGTCCTGGTAAAACCTTACGAGAACAAGTTTTTCAAAATAAGAAACAATTGCAGCGCGCAATTGTTATTTTTGTATTCAACTTAAACGAAGGAAGTATCATGATCAAAACAGGAAGTCCTGTCATTAGTATTTATACAGAAATGACGCCTAATCCGGAGACAATGAAATTTGTGGCCAATAAGTTGTTGTATCCGGGCAAAAGCATTGATTTTCCGGATCTGGAAAATGCCAAGGCCTCGCCACTGGCTACCGAATTATTTGGTTTTCCCTTTATAAAGGCGGTTTTCATCGCCAGCAACTTTGTAACCCTTACAAAAACTGTTGAAACCGATTGGAATGACGTTATTCCAACCATTCGCCAGTTTTTGAAAGAATACCTGGAAGAAAATAAAGTGGTGATCAATGAAGACGAGATCGCTACTATTAAACAGGAAAGCTCAAACACAGTTGCCGCCGATGACGACGATGTGGTTAAGCGTATTAAAGAGTTACTGGAAAACTATGTAAAACCAGCGGTGGAAATGGATGGCGGTGCTATTCAATTTAAAAGCTATAACGAAGGTGTTGTAAACCTGATGTTGCAAGGCTCATGCAGTGGTTGTCCTTCTTCAATGATCACCTTAAAGGCAGGTATTGAAGGAATGATGAAGCGCATGATCCCCGAGGTTAAGGAAGTAGTGGCTGAGGCAGAATAACACTTAAGTAGTTAATATAACTTTATTGCGTTGACCTTCCCCCGCAAAGGGAAGGTCTTTTTTTGTACTTATGTGAACAGGAAGAAAGTATAGCTGAGATATTCACCTCGCTTGGCTGTATTGTGGGAATGCAGTAAATTCAGCAAAACAGCAGGTTTATGACCTTTCTGTATATTTTAGGTGCGTTAGTGGTAGTGATAGTGCTACTGTTAATCATTGCTTTGTTTTTGCCCAACGGGTATTTTATAGAGAAATCGGCTATAATAAAAAAGCCATGTGCTTTTGTTATGGATAAAGTGGCCGATTTTCACAATCATATACAATGGAACCCATGGCAACCCAAAGAAAATAGCAGCACTACCAATATTACCGGTTTATCAAAACAGCCCGGCCATAAATATTCGTGGAAGGAAAGTAAAATAGGCACAGGCAGTCTTACCCTGCGCGATATCGACGACAGGCATATTCATTTTGACCTTGAATTTATAAAACCTTTTAAGACCATTGCCCGCGATAACTGGCTTTTTGAAGAATGGGGTAGTGGTGAAACAAAAGTTACCTGGCAAAATTCAGGATTGCTACCTTACCCTATAGGCCGGTTAATGGGTTACATGATCCACAAAAACCTTAAAAATCAGTTTAGCGAAGGCCTTACCAATCTTAAAAAGTTCTGCGAGTTGTACAACGGTTCTATTCCGGTACGGCATTTTTAAACACCTTAATGGCCAGCGATGGAAATAATCGCATAAGATGAACGGCCATCCACTCCTGCGAAAAAGGCCGTCCAACATATTTTTCAAACTTCCCTTTGCGAATAGCTTTCAGTATCTGCTGTGCTGTTTTATCGGCCGGGTAGCCATGGCCAATATTTTTGCCCAACTCATTGAGCTTCTCGCCCGAAGCAGTAACCGCATTTAGCGAAACCTGGGTCCTTATATAGCCGGGCATAATCAGCGTAACTTTTATATTGTCGCGCCATACCTCGGCACGCAGGCAGTCAAAAAAGCCATGCAGGGCATGTTTGGCAGCGGCATAAGCCGAGCGCATAGGCGTACCTATTTTGCCCATTACGCTACTAATGGCTATAATATGCCCCGTTTGCCGTTGTTGCATGTGTGGTAATAATAACCGCGTAAGTTCTATATAACTGAAATAATCAACCTCCATTACTTTACGTTGCACTGCCGGCAGGGTATCTTTTACTTTGCTTCGCTGGCTAATGCCGCCATTGTGCACCATTATATCAATTTGTGAAAAGGCGCTAATAGCCTCCTGTACTTTTGTGGGAAATGTATCGGCGGCCTCCAGGTCGAGCGGAAGCACATATACATTCGCTGCGCCTGCCTGTTGCTGTACGCGTTTCAATTCTTCCTGTCGCCGGGCCGAAATAATAATTTTTGCACCCAGTTTTACAAGTTCGTAAGTAAGGGCCTCGCCAATGCCCGAAGAGGCGCCGGTGATCCAAACGGTTTTATTGGTATAATAATTCAAGGGATATGCTATTTAGGGGCCAAATATCGTAAACTGGGCCGAATGTGCAGACCAGGAGTTACAGCAATATTATTGTCAATAGAACTAAATTGCATTTTTTTATACAATGACGTACCAGGAATTCCTGACCCAATTTATTGAAGGCATGCGTGCCACTACATTTCTCGAATACCTTGCTGTTTTTTCGGGCATTGCCAGTGTATGGTTTTCACGCATTGAAAATATATGGGTGTACCCTGTAGGGCTTATCAGCACCGTTATTTATATATTTCTGAGTGCCGAACGAAGCCTGTTTGGCGAGGCAAGTGTTAACCTGTACTATACCATCATGAGCATTTACGGCTGGGTGCTTTGGCTTAAAAAAGACAAGCAACAGCATTATGTGGTTACCGTACAGTTTTCAAGCCGTCGCGAATGGGTTCAGCAATTATTGTTCTTTGCCTTTTTTTATGTTGCCATTTATGCCGCGCTTCACTATTTAAAACAGGCGTTCTATTCTGCCACCATTCCCTGGGCCGATGCATTTGCTTCAGCAACCGCCTTTACCGGCATGTGGCTGATGGCAAAAAAGAAGGTTGAAAGCTGGTACTGGTGGATTGCGACCAACATTGCCTCTATACCGTTATACTTTGCCAAGCAATATGTTTTTACCAGTGTTTTTTATTTTGTACTGTTTGTAATGGCGGTGTTTGGTTTAATTGAATGGAGAAAACGTGCGCTAAAACATGGTAAAATCAATTAAAAGGTACTAATGAAAAAAGTAGTGATCATAGGTCCGGAGTCAACAGGGAAAAGCACGTTGAGTGAGCAGCTGGCAAAACACTATAACACCACCTGGGTACCTGAATATGCGCGTGAATATCTGATTGAACATGGTACCGAATATACGTATGACGACCTGCTTACCATTGCCAAAGGCCAGGTAGCATTGGAAGAAAGTTATATTAACAGGGCAGCCCCTTTTGCAAAGGTCCTGTTCGTAGATACCGATCAATATGTAATGAAGGTGTGGTGTGAATTTGTTTTTGGGAAATGCCATCAGTGGGTGCTCGATCAAATTACAAAAAGGAAATATGATTTATACCTTTTATGCAACATCGACCTGCCCTGGATACACGATCCGTTAAGAGAATATCCCGACCTGGCCCCACGACTAGAGTTATATGAAATATATAAGAACCTCCTCACTAATCAGTCTGTTCCCTGGGTTGAAATATCGGGCAATTATGATGAACGGCTACAAAAAGCCATACAGGCGGTAAACGTTTTACATGTTTAATTCAACCCTTTCTATTGCTGCGTTGTTGTTGCTTTTATGCCAAATGCGCTGCAAAGAAATCATCGATTGCTATTTTATAGCGGATGGGCGTTACTAAGCATTATTCAGGCCGCGAATACAGAATTATTCGATGATGAAGCCTATTACTGGGTGTATTCCCGCTTTATTGATTGGGGGTATTTTGATCATCCGCCAATGATTGCAGCATTGGTAAAAGCAGGCTATGCTATTTTTAATAATGAGTTCGGCGTTCGGCTATTTATAGTGATATTAAATACCGCCACTATATTCTTTGTTCATAAGCTTACCCATAGAAAAGATGATACCTTATTTTATGCAGTTGCCGGTTCTATTGCCGTTGCCCAGGTAGGCGGAATGATTGCAGTGCCCGATACACCCCTGCTGTTCTTTATGGTATTGTTTTACTGGCTCTATCAACGATTTCTTCAATACAATAATATTTTCAACGCCATTTTGCTGGGCGTTTGCATGGCCTGTTTGTTATACAGTAAATACCATGGTGTGTTGGTAATAGGGTTGGTGCTATTATCGAATCTGAAATTATTTGCCAATAAAAACACATATGTTTCTCTGCTGGTTTGCCTGGCGTTGTTTGTTCCGCACATTTACTGGCAGTACCAGCATAATTTTCCATCTGTTCAATTTCATTTGTTTGAACGCAATGCAGCCGATTATAAATTCAGGTTTACTACCGAATACCTGTTGGGACAACTAGTATTTGCGGGGCCGGTAATAGGTTGGTTGCTGCTTTGGGCTGCATTCCGGTACAAGCCCGCATCTGCTGTTGAACGGGCCATGAAGTACACGATGGCAGGCACCTACGTGGTATTCTTAATAAGTACCTATAAAGGCCGGGTAGAGGCCAACTGGACGGTAACAGCTCTTATTCCCATAATGGTGTTAAGTCACCGGTATTTTGTTCAAAATTATCAACTGCAAAAATGGGTATACAGAAGCATTCCCATTACGCTACTGCTGGTAGTGGCTGTGCGGCTTTATATAATGTCATGGTTTCCGCCCGTTTCATGGGTTGAACGTAATGAGTTTCATGGAAATCGGGAATGGGCAAACGAGATGCATAATAAAGCAGGTGACCTGCCTGTGGTTTTTGTGAATACCTATCAACAGGCTTCCAAATACTGGTTCTATTCCGGGGTACCGGCCCTTTCAATGAACTCACCTTATTACCGTCGTAATAATTATAATTTGTGGCCGGTTGAAGATTCATTAATTGGAAAAACGGTGTATGTTGATGTTCCCCGTAATAGCAAAGATTATGAATGGTTGTTTAAACCAAATGGCTGGCGTTTTCCAAAGGCAGGCATCTATCATGGCTACTATTCATTTTCGAGAGTGTTATTCACCGGTATTAAATGTTCTGTTAAGCAAAAGGGAGTTGTTCAAATAAATACCAGTGTTTCTATTCCTGAAAATTACAGGGCCTGTTTTCAGCAGCCTGCTTATAGCGAAACGCCTGTATGGCTGGTGTTATATTGTGATGGTGAAGTAAAGACAATAATAAATACGGGTACCACTGTACAAAAGCTATCAGGTTCCGCTCTTGAACTTCATATTAATATTCCTGCCGAAGTAGCAGCAAAAAATTATAAAGCCAGATTATGTATTGGCACCATTTTGCCAGGGTTTCCTTCTATAAATAGTACCGAGTTTGAGCTTTGCCTTAATTAATACTGCAACAGTTTTTGAATATCGGGGTCGTTTTGCAAAAAAGACATTTGCGTCATTACCCAGGGATATCGCCTGGCCACGTACCTCGATAGTGGCTTTACCGTATATTTTTTGGGGTTGGGCATACATGAGGCTATCATTGCGGCTTCCTGCCGGGTGAGTTTTTTAGCGGGCTTTTTAAAGTAGTTCTGCGCAGCAGCTTCAATTCCAAAAACACCGGGGCCCATTTCAGAAAC
The DNA here is from genome assembly GCA_024809215.1 of Niastella sp. OAS944. GTDB lineage: Bacteria > Bacteroidota > Bacteroidia > Chitinophagales > Chitinophagaceae > Niastella. The sequence goes on from JANUBW010000003.1 coordinate 601,095, forward strand.
GTTGAGGTACATTTCCATTATACGGTTTTTACCCCACATTAGTTCTATCATAAATGTAAAATACACTTCAAGGCCTTTGCGAAGCCAGCTGCGGCCCTGCCACAGGAAAACATTTTTTGCTACCTGTTGACTAATGGTTGAAGCACCTTTTATACGATTCGGTTTCTTTTTATTGTATTCCATCGCCTTTTGAATGCTTTTCCAATCGAACCCATTATGGTCGGGGAACAACTGATCTTCAGCAGCAATAAACGACAGGCGCCCGTACGAAGACACCTGCTTCATATCCACATAATCGCGCTTCAACCCATTGCCGGTAAAAAGGCTACCCAGCTGGGTTAAGGTGAAAGGCGGATCAACCCACTTTAACAGGAGAATATAAAAAAACTGAAAAAGTATAAGAAAGATCAAAGTCCTTTTAATGATTCGCCAGATGCGATGGGCTTTTTCTTTCGTTGTAGTTGACATGAGTAGGGAACTGCTTTGGCCGCAAGATACAATTTTGCTTGCTGTTCCTTAAACGTGTTACAGGCCTTTGATATTTTCTTATTTTGAATTTTTCACATATACTACCTTGTACTTTCCGCCGGCCTTATCGGTTTTATTTTGGAAATAACTGATGGCAAAACCGGTGGCAGCTACACCGGCAGCTATGGCAAGGGGAACCGCTTTATTATTTTCAGATAAAGATTCCTTGCGGTAAGCAGAGTTGACCAGTTCCAGTACTATGAAGCCTATGCCGCCCATCTTCATCAATCGGGGAAGGGTTATAGCAGCAAAGCCCCGTTTGCGCCCCCAGGTATACTGGCTTGTATAATGAAAAGATTTTATTTCACGATAGTCTATGCCGAAGGTATAGGATACAGTATCAAGAGTAGAACCAAAGTCAGTAGACACTAATTTGCGTTCCTGCTGTAAAATGTAAACTGAGTCATGGCGAATTTCTTTAATAAATCCATTTATAGAAAATCCGTTGTAGGTGACTGCCGAAATAAATGCGCCGGGATAATAGGTCTTTAACGTTCGGTTGTTACGTTTTTTTAATACAACAAAATCGGAGGTTTGTGATAAGGTAACTTGTGTAATGGACAGCAGTAATATTGAAAGTATAGTTTGCTTCATTCGGCAACAAGTTACACAGGGCCTTCCTGTTATTTAACTAATTATTTGTTAAAGACCTCTGAAGAACTAGTGACCCATGATCTTATCGGGCATAAAGAAAGAAGCATAAAATAAGGCCAGGCCAAAACCAACCAGTATTACGCCAGACACCTTATTAATTAATGAAATATTATGCAGGGTAAGTTTGTTACGTAATTTACCCGCCAGCATTACTTTTAAAATATCAGCAGCAATATTAACAGCCAGGCAAATGGAGAAGATCAGGATCCGCTGATTAAATGAGTGTTTTGAAACTGCAGAGGCGGTACCCAGCCAGAAAAGAAAGATACTGGGATTAAGGGTATTCAGAAAAAAGCCACTTGTAAAGATCTTGAACAGATCAAATTTGCGCATTTTAAGCGCATTGCCATCGGTATCGGTCCTAAGCACTACCTTTTTAAAGAAAAGGTAGTATACACCAACCCCCACCAAAAAGGTACTGCCCAAATAGCCGATGATATTTTTGTGAGCCATTAAACCGGCCACAAAGGCCGAAAAGGCGTTACTTATAACAACCAGTATTATATCACTTACCCATACCCCGGTTACAAAACTTAACCCGCCGGTATGGCCATTATTCAAACTTTGCTTTATTATGGTAAATATTACGGGCCCTACAGATAGAGCAAGAATACATCCCAGCGTTAACCCTTTTATTATGGCTTCCCACATGCTATACCCTTATAAATATTCCAGTTTTAATATGCGTGCACGCAAGGTAGGTAAAACAGTTCTCAAATAAATCGTAAAATCATCAATACTAAGCAGGTTGCGAAATAGTACCGGTTTCAATGAACTTGTTCCAGTCCTCAAACATCTTACCTTTCATAACCCGTGGAAATTTATGCTGTCCGCCGATCTTTCCTTTCAAATGCATAAATTCCATGAATTTTGAAACAGGTAACACTTTCAGGTAAACTTCTTTTAAAGCACTGTTTCTTTCCACTGCATAATCGTCGTTCACCTCTTTCAGGCAGTTGTCTATTTTCTGACGCAGCAACTCGGGGTCAACAGCATCGTCACAGGCAATCCACCATTGATGGGCAAAGAACAAACCATGAGGAATACCAGCTACTGTATATTCCGGGATGTTTACATTCATTTCTTCACTTGCCAGCTTAATGGCCTTGTTCATATTGTCAACGCTCAGGTGCTCACCAACCAGGCTTAAAAAGTGTTTGGTACGGCCGGTGATGATGATCTCACAACGTTCTTTATCAACAAACCGAACCGTATCGCCTATCAGGTAGCGCCATGCGCCGGCGGTTGTGCTTAACAGAATGGCATAATCTTTCCCTTCTTCTACCTGGTGTATCATAAGGGCCTCCGGGTTTTCGACCAGGTTGCCATCGGCATCGAAATTATCGTTGTTGAAAGGCACAAACTCGAAAAAGATATGATCATTGAGGGCCAGGCGCATGCCGGGTGAATCCTGGCGGTCCTGGTAGGCAATAAAACCTTCCGAGGCAAGATATGTTTCAATAAACGTAAGCGGTTTGGCTACCAGTTTATTAAAGCCTTTTTTATAGGGTTCAAAAGAAACGCCGCCATGAACGAAAAATGCGAGGTTTGGCCACATATCGTGAATGGAATTGAGTTGGTAGCGCTCCACGATCTTTTCCATGCACATTTGTATCCAGGCCGGAACGCCTACTACGAAGCCAATATCCCAGTTAGGGGCTTCTTCAACAATGGCTTCAATTTTACTATTCCAGTCGCGGGTGCGGGCAATTTTTTTACCCGGTTTATAAAAAGGTGAGAACCAGAATGGTACCTTTTTAGCGGTTATGCCGCTAAGGTCGCCGGCATAATATCCGGGGCCTTTTTGAAGGTCGGTACTACCGCCCAGCATTAACCATCCTTTGCCAATACTTTTTACAGGAATATCGTGATAGGTGCGTAAAGAAAGTAATTGCTTTATCATCACGATGCGGTTTCCGCGCATCAGGTCATTGGTAATTGGAATATACTTGCTTGCAGACTCGGAGGTTCCGGAGCTAAGGGCAAAATATTTTATCTTTCCGGGCCAGCAAATATCCCTTTTACCTTCGAGGGTTTTATGCCACCATTCAGCATAAATCTTATTGTAATCATAGGTAGGAACCAGTTGCTGGAATTTTTTGCCGGCGTGTTTGCTCAATAGGATCTCATCGAAACGGTAATTTTGACCGAATTCGGTAAACCGGGCTTTCTTCAGCAATTTCTTCAGCACCCTAATCTGTTGCCGCCTTGGTGACTTCTCAGGCAATCTCAACGCTCTGGCAACGGACCGGGGTAAAGAGATATCAATTAGGGCCATTAATTAATTGCCCGTTTGGTCAGGCATTAAATCAAAATTAAAGGTTTTTAGCCTGATATATTGCACATTTTGCAAAGATTAGGAAATGCTGCATGGGTAAAAGAAAAAAGCCGCCGGTTTGGGCGACTTTTTTTGAAAAGTGATTATTCGAACCTTCAACTATCTGGGTAATACGCTTTTAATTAGCACGTACTATCCGTTTCGAAAATGTTCCACTATTTGTCTTGATTATCAAATTAAACATTCCACTACTGGTAGTGGGCAGTACAAGCTGTTCTTTGATAAAATAGGTGTTCGTGTATTTTTTTGAAAGAATATGACGTCCGTACAGGTCATAAATATCCAGCGCTACATTTTTTTCCTTTTCTGAGAGGAAAAAATCCACATTGATTATTCCTTTCGAAGGGTTCGGGTATACATTAAAGGCATTTACATTATTCCCTGTTTTCTTTTCTTTTTCCACCGCTGGCAGATATTTCGAGATCTCGAATTTTTTCTCCTGCGGAGCAGGAATGCGTTTAAGCGCTTCCTTTAATTCAGAACTGTTAGTAGCCATTCTGCCCTGATTTCCAAAACTACAGGGCGATGGTGTTACCTCAGCCGTAAAGTTGGCACCAGGCTCAACATCAAATCCAGGATTGAGATCAACATTTTGACCAGCCCTGAAAGTAAAATCAGCTCCGGTTTTGATGATCACATTCTGGTTTGTAACAAAATCTGTTTGCGCAGTAAGTGTTACTGCATTCTGTGGCTGGTATGTATTGGCAGGATACAGCAGGGTAGCGCCAGGGATACTGGGTCCGCCATTAATGGTGATCTGCGGATAACAGGTGATCTGCGTTCCACCCATACCCGCATTATCGGTCCAAAGATCATTGCCGGGATTGAGGGTATTTTTTACAGACTGCCTGTAATATGCATCAGACAGTTTACCAAAATAACTTATCCCTGGGTCAACCCATGTATTGCATTCATGATCAGGCGCAGCAGCAGATAATTGGCCCACCAATCGATTTGCTCCGGCCGTACCCCATTCACCGGTAAAAAACCCGCCACCGGATGAACCTCCTTCTGTAATTCCGTAATTATAACCAGACACCTTATACTTTGTTCCATAATAAGGCACCTGGGCATATGTACAAATAACCTGGGTCGACCATCTTCTTTTCCATATCCAGCCAAGCAAAACGTCAATAACTTTTGTAACAGTTTGACAGGTTGTTTTTACAACATTGGTAGATGGCCACACATGATCTACTGCTGAGATCTTTTTTATAGTGCCGGCGGGATGATGTATAGCCGCAAATTCTCCATTGGCATTTAATCCTATTTCGGTAGGATACCATCCGGCATAATAAGGATTGAAATAAGGAGGAATAGGATCGCCTAAAATTTCACATAACGCAAAATCGCCTAAATAGCAGTCAACTTTTTCAACCAGGCGCACCCTGCGCGTAATTTCATATAATTGGCCATTTGTGTTCTGGTCAAAAACGAGGCTTTGACCATTAGGGCTTTGATAATTGAACCGCATTGTTACCCACCCATTGTTAAAATCAAATGTTGATCCATCGCAACTTGAGCCCTGCTTGAAACAATGCCATGCAGTGATAAAGTATTGCCCCACCTGGTCCTGACTGGTTTTGCGATTTACCAGTGTAGCACTGCAATTGCCAAATCCTCCTGCATTGAAACTAAAAATTGCCCGCTTCAGATCATCACGGAAGTCTGAATTGGTATTTACATCAACATGACAGCTTTGAACAGGTAACCGGCCCGGTGTAACAAACTGGCCGTACCCTGCACATGCAAAGGACCAACAGAATAGACCGAGTATAATATTTTTCATTTTGATTATTTATTTAAAGGTTTAACCAGAGTGTTTCTAGTATATGTAAATGGAACTAAAAAACTGGTTCTTGTAGGAATACAAGGCCGATAAATTGGCTTCGGGACCAGAAACGGAAAAGATGAGTAGCTTGCCGTTCCAATAGTAATACCTGGTGAACGTAAAATAATAATCACCATCACCACTTAAGTTCTGATGCCTTACTGTTAACTCTCGTCCACGTATTGAACAGGTCGAATAGTCTGAAGTCTCAAACCCTTCTATGGTACCCTGCGTTGAATACTGAAATACCTGCGCATACACGTTTAAGAATTTTGCAATGCTATCAATGTAACATGGGTCTGCAGCCAACCTGGAAGCGGGGCCACTGGTATCTATAATTTCGCCCAGATCTGTATTACCGCTTATCCAGGCATCTTCTATATACTCAACATGGTATGAGATGTTGCTGTTGTCATTAGGAGCACATATATACGTTAGCAAGCCTAAGGTATCCATTGTGGTAGGATATTCAGGCATACTAAAATTAAAATTGCCCCGGCTACTGGTATTGTAAATCCATTGGGAAAACGACTGGAGTTGCATACCAAGCAACAGCCCAATCAGGATAATTGTAATCCTTTTCATAGTTCGGTTTTTACTTTGATGATTTTTGTAATTGCTCAATTTCCTTTTGTTGCGCTGCCAGCTTTTTATTCAACTCAAGTATATACAGCGTTAACTCCTCTACTTTTTCAAGCAACTTTACGTTCATGTTACCCAGTTCAATACCGCCATCTTTTTCAACTTCTTTTGCTGAAGGAATACCAGGCAGGTGTTTGTTTTCGTTGATGTAATTCTCCAGATTTGAAAGCGGTCTGAGCTTATAGGTTGGTTCAAAAACGTAATCAGGAAAGGGCGATACTGTAGTTACTTTTATTCCACGGGATGCGATAGAACCTTCAACCGCTAATTTATAGGATCCGGGATTGTCGGTACCAATACCCATTCTCCCATCCATACCAAAAAAATATTTCGGGGTCCAAATACCGGTTTGCCAGTTAGTGAACCCAATAACATATTTATCGGCGGCCTGTCCTTCGTCACCAATATTTAATCTAAATTCCGTTGCATCATTTGCAACCATATACCGTGAAAACCAAACTCCATCTGAACCAGTTTCATCATCAAAAGATAATTTTTTAGCATACCCAAGGGCACTTGTATATTGTCCCAAACGTAGATTCCCGTCAAAGAACGATTCTCCCTGTACATGTAATTTTGAAACGGGACTGGCTGTTCCTATACCAACATTGCCATCTCTGTATGTATCGCCAGAAGTGGCAGAACTTCCTGCCCACTGTGCAAATGAACTGCTGCCAATAAAAAATAATGCAATACTTAACTGTAAAGACTTTTTCAACATAAAATATGATTTGATGGTTAAGAAAAAACAAATGGATACTCTGTTCGGCTCGTAGGCCGAATTAGGTGAATATGAATTTTCGGTTTGAAAAAAAGCCGCCGGTTAGGGCGACTTTTTTTACTGAACTCAGTTACTTGGTAACTACAATTTTCCGCGTTATGATTTGTTCAAGGGTTTGAATTTTTACAAAATATACCCCATTGCTCAAGGATGAAACATCCACGTCTATGCGGCCGCCATCGAAAGAAGCCGGTCTCAGTTCTTTGATCAACCTTCCGGATTGATCGAGAATGGTAATGGTTGTTTTGTTACTGGCTTTTACCCCTTCTATGAAAAGTTTACCGCTGGTGGGTATGGGGTAAACTTTTAAACTTTCCTGACTAACGGTTTCATTAACGGCTGGTTTGGTTTCCACTCTTAATGCCGACACATTGGTATTATAACAGCCTTGTCCATAATTATACGCTTGGGCTTGAAGTGTGCCACAGGTAAGATTACTCTGATTTATTTTGAGTGTTGCTTCAAAATTACTTCCATTTTCAGCTTCAAAACCGTCATTCAGCTCCACCTCATAACCTGCCTTAAATGTAACGTCTGCATTAGCGGCTATAAAGACATTACTTTCGGCAGTAATGGTATTATCCGCCCTTTCTTCTGAGTAACCGGTAAAATGATTGTTATTAAACAGCCTATCTGGAGCAATGTACATAGGCAGTTCCGAATAATTGGTAAAAGGAGTTGGATATTCGTAGGAGTTCCAACGTCTAAGGTCACTACGTAAACCGCCATCCATTTCTACTTCGGTAGCATCAATAGCATAATCACGAATGTAATAGATAGGAGTATTAGCAGGGTCATTCTTCTTCTTCAATATTGCTTTAACCCTTAAGAATACATTTGTTTCTGCCCGGGCATTGAACGCAAGTCCATTCAAACATTCTATATTAACATAGGGGGTTTGAAACGTATGCAAATTATGTTCAGGCTCAAACGTGGTCATTTGTAATATCCCGGCCTGAAAATCGGGAAGCATAAAATTGTAAGAATGATAATTACGATAATCAGGAAAAGGCCCTAAAAGATTGGTACCATGATCCATCAATAAATCATACGCGGCATTTCCATCCCCACCTTTCTGCACCTCTCCAACAATAGCAGCTTGTACAGAAACCAGATCGAGCCCGGCGCCACTGTTAAAAGACACCTGAATATCATTGCTCATCCTATAAGAAACAAAATTTGCCAGTGTTGGTATTCTCATATAATTAGCAGGAGGTGGACCACTTGGATACCAATCCTTATAGGCATAAGCTCTTTCGTAAGTAATCTTCTCAGCTTGTGGCGTATTTTTAATATTGAAAATACCAACGGGACATCTGTAATATGGTAAATTGTCGGGGCCAGGTTGCTGGGCGCCGGGAATACGTAAAACAATTGACTGGCCTGTAGTTTTTGCTGTTATTGTGCCATCCAGTGTCAGATCATATGAAGTATAGATGGGTAAGGCTCCAGGTACGTCATCCCCGCCTCCAAACAAGCCTACAACGCCTCCTATGAAGGATAATGCACTACCGGCAATTCCGGAAATAGCACCTACCTGATTGAGCAATTTGGTCAAAGAACCCGTCGTTTCAGTTACTTTGCTAAGGCCTTCCGCAAGGCCTTTTATCCGGCCTTTTAAGCTTTTTTCATTAGTAACATTACTTAAACTATTGACAATAGATTTTGCGGCTTTATTAATGTCCGCGCCCATCCCGTCTAAAGTTTTACTGAATTTTGTAAACTTTTCGCCCTGGGTCTTGAAATCAAAATTTTCTCCATTGGGTGTGGGTACGGGATTATCGGGTGAATAACTAAAGCTATAAATCTTGGGATCACTTCCCGAAACGCTTCCGCCTCTTATTTTCGCTTTTACTGTAGAATTAACCAGGCCATACATGACAAGGCTTATTCCAGACCCTAAATAATTACCATCCTGAATATTTGGGTCAAACCCAAGATTAAATTCAGCCACCCGCCAATTGCTGCTGCCGGCATCCTCAGTAACGGAAATAATCTTTCGGCCAAATGTGCTTGATGAGGTTGATGTTTGATATTTATCAGGCGCAGTTAATATTGCATCACCTAATGAAGTGGTTGCCGGGTAAGCCGATTTAACAGGTGTTAATTCCACCAAAAATGAAGAATATTGTGGTGTTGGTGGTACCGGTTGATATATAAATACACGCATTAGGCCGGTGTATTTATTATACAGTATAAAATAAGGATAACCTACCTGACCCTGGCAACCAAAATTTCTACGTAATAACTCCCAACCTTTTGTTTTTTTATAATCCTCCTGCTGCACAATCAATTCCAATGCGCTTGTTTGTGGGTCTACAAATGGCGAGCGCATGGCGGTAAGGTTAGTGGCATTGTTGATCCTGGCATACCAATGTTCACAATATTTACCACTAGGATCATCAGGTCTTATTTCCCAATTCCAGTTTGAATTTCCGTTTGCATCCCCATAAAGCCCACATACAAACTGATTATTAGAAATATTAGTTGCGTCGGGGCAACTGGTTTGCGCGTATGTGTTAGCAGTAATAAACCCGAAACACACATATATTAGTTTTAAAAACTTTCTCATTTCTCTCCGTTATAGGTTAAGCATTTGTTTTAATAACCAAGCTCAATAAAAACCTCTTATTTCTTCTTCCTGATATCCTTGATCTCCTTCTTCATTTGTTCATTCTCTTTTTTAAGTTCGATAACATATAAAGTAAGCTCCTCGATTTTCTCCAACAGCTTTACATTCATATTACCCAGCTCAAAACCACCATCTTTTTCAACTTCTTTTGCCGAAGGCATTCCAGGCAGATGTTTGTTTTCGTTGATGTAGCTCTCTACACTTGAAAGTGGTCTTAACTTATATGTTGGTTCAAAAACATAATCAGCAAAAGCAGCTGTAGTAACCTTTACACTGCGGGCAGCAATTCCACCTTCAACGGCGAGCTTGAAGTTTCCAGGACTGTTTGTGCCAATACCTACGCTACCATTGGCAAGCATCACAACCTTAGATGTTTCCAAGGCATTAGTAGCTCCTGGAGAAAACACTATACTACCGTACTCACGGAATTCCATTTTATTTTCATCGCGACGGAATAGAATTCGATGGTTGTCGTCAAAACTTCTTATTTGCCCATTATCGACAAAAGAAATTTCACGCCCTGCATCGAACCTCAAATGCGAAGTGCTAACTACCTGACCGTTCATTGGATTCAAGACAAGATTCCCCTGCGTTTCCTTTGTAAAATAAAAATCCTGTCCTCCATCTAAACCCATCCATAACTGGCGTACATTGCTTCTATTAAATTGAAGATATTGCCAGGAGTTATCATTGTTATTGAATGTAAGAACCGGGTCGTTATTGGTTTCAATTAATACACTGCCTCCTACGACGTCCAACGCATTCTGCGGACTTGAAGTTCCTATACCCACCCTGCCTACAGCAGGAAAAGTGTTTTGTGCCATTAACGACTGTGCCAAAATAAATAAGCATGCAGATGAAACGATGTGTTTAAACATTTTCATAAAGATTATATTTAATGATTAAGAAAATACAATAGCTATCCTGTTCAACCCCTAATGCCAATGCATTAGATTGAACCTATGGTATAAGAAAACCTTATACTACTATCAACCGAAATGTGTGATTTAAAAGATGCCCGTAGATTTACAGGGGCAGAATAAAATAGAAAAGAAGTGTAGAATTTGACTTTGCATAAGAAAAGGTTTAATGTTAAATAACATATAAGCATCAGCGCTTACGTAAACGCGGTGTAAAACTATGCTATTACAAAGTGACTATATATCAACCGTATTTCTTTCTTTAATCACATGTTCACGCCTCTTCATTCACTCACAATAGCATACCCTCGTTGATCTTTTGAATGACTTCCTACAATGGTGTAAGTTCCATTGGCATGTATAAATGGTTTTAACCAGCTGGGGCAGGTTTGTATTTGTTCAATTATCTGTTTAAAAGAATAGGCATCGCCTTCGCAAAAGATCCACTCTTTGGCATCATCTGCAACAGTAGTAACAGAGTAATTGGGAAAGGAGTTTAAAACAGACCGTACTTCATTTGCACTTTTTTCATCACCAGCCAGGTAAAATGCAGGTGTGCCTTCGTACCTGACAGACCGTTCGCCATGCTCCCTGCTTACAACAGTGATGGCTGCCCGTAACCAAATAACCGCTTCAAGCAACCCCGTATAAAACCAGGCCAGCTCACCATGAAAATGCTTTTGTACAAATTGTACCATCGCTTTATAGAACTGGCGAACATACTTGCTGTCCTTACGGGTGCTTTCACCCTTGAAATGTATTATAGTGCAGTCGGAAAAATAATAATTAGTAAACCCTGCCCGTTGAATCCGGTAACTAAGGTCTATGTCTTCGCCATACATAAAAAACTGTTCATCAAAGCCCCCGGTTCTGTCAAGCACTTCTTTTTTCGCCATCATAAATGCGCCCGATAAAATATCTACCTTTTGTAACTGCTGGTTGCTTAAATGCCCCATGTAATAACCGGCAAAGATCTTTGAAGTAGGAAACCAACGGGTGAGGCCGCTCATTTTACAAAATGATACCCATAATGAAGGAAAGCCTCTTTTCGATTCTTTTAAATACTGGCCAGCGCCATCCACCATTTGCACACCCAACGCACCCGCATCGGGTGTTGCTTCCATAAATGCAATACATTTGGTAAAAGCATCCTCGGGTACAATAGTATCGGGGTTTAAAAACAAAATATACTTTCCATTGGCGTGTTGTATTGCCTGGTTATTGGCTTTTGAAAAACCCAGGTTTATAGTGTTCTTTATAAATTGAACAAACGGGAATTTCATTTGGAGGTATTCAATGCTTTTGTCTGTTGAATTATTATCCACCACCCATACTTCCACATTCCGCCGGCCGGTTTCATGGGTATTGGCCGCAATAGCTTTCCTTACCGAACAAAGGCACTGTTCCAGAAAGTATTTAACATTATAATTCACAATAATGACAGACAGCAGCATATGTTGCAAGATACAAGGTTCAGGGTACAAGGCACAAGTGTTTATATCCCAAGTGTCTGGGTAATTTTCAACACCTCAAATTTGAAGCCCCCGAGCCCTGGTTTTTACGCCCTTATCCTTATGCCCTGAATCTTGAGCCTTGTGCCTTTACACCCTTATCTTTGCGCCATGTTAAAAGAAACTTTAATAAACGCCACCGAAGCCGGCGCCAAAGTGATGCAGCATTATTTTAACTCTAAAAATCTGCTCATCAGTAATAAAGAAGGTATCAATAACCTGGTAACAGAGGCCGACCACGCTTCTGAAAAAGCCATTATCGACACCATCAAATCGGCATTCCCCGATCATTTTATCCTTAGTGAAGAATCGGGGGAACTCGTTATGGACAGCGAATACAAGTGGATCATTGACCCCATTGACGGTACAGTGAACTACGCTCACGGTATTCCCATTTGCTGCGTTTCTATAGGATTGGAGCACAATGGCACTATGATCATGGGCGCAGTGCTTAACCCTTTCATTAAAGAATACTATTTCGCTGAAAAAGGAAAAGGCGCCTCTCTTAATGGCGAGCCTATTCACGTTAGCATCGAAAGCGACATTAAGAAATCGTGCCTGGTAACAGGTTTCCCATACACATATATTAACAACCCTAACGGTCCGCTCGAAGCATTTTCCCGTTTCATCAGGGCTGGTATTCCCGTTCGCCGGTTGGGCTCTGCCGCCATGGACCTTTGCTGGGTAGCCGCCGGTCGTTTCGATGGCTTTTATGAGCATAAATTACAGGCCTGGGATAGCGCTGCCGGATTTTTGATCGTTGAAGAAGCCGGCGGTAAAATAACCGATTTCGAAGGCAAGCCATATTCACCCTACCAACCCCATATCGCCGCTTCAAACGGTAAAATACACGACGATATGTTAAATTGGGTGAACGATAAGGCGTAAACTTTGCGCCTCCGGCGCAAAGCAATTGGCAATATGCAATTGGCAAGAGTTGCCGAATTTTCGGACTACCCATAATTCGCGAACTCCCTTTTGCTTATTGCCCATTGTCTATTGCCTATTGGCACCCACTGCCGAATAATTCAATAACTTTAATAGTCTTTTTGCTCCGCCCTTGCTTCGCGAAGCGAGGGCGGAGTATTGCTATTTACTTTATAAGATAATATCATTTTAGAACCATGAGTGAAAGCAGAACAGAAATAAGCTCCCTGGGCGAATTTGGTTTAATTGAACACCTTACAAGAAATATAGAAATAAAGAACGCATCATCTGTTTTGGGTGTGGGCGACGATGCAGCGGTAATAGATCATTTTGGAAAACAAACCGTTATCACCACCGATCTGCTGATCGAAGGTGTTCACTTCGACCTCATGTACACCCCCCTTAAACACCTGGGGTACAAAAGTGTGGTAGTGAACCTGAGCGACATTTACGCCATGAATGCCACACCAACCCAAATAACGGTGAGTATAGGCATCAGCAACCGCTTTAGTGTTGAGGCCATCAGTGAGTTCTATGAAGGTATTTATGCCGCCTGCGAAAAATACGGGGTCGATCTTATTGGCGGCGACACCAGCACCAGCCAAAAGGGGTTCGTTATTTCTGTTACCGCCATTGGCGAGGTAACGCCAGGTAACTATGTAAAAAGGAATACCGCTCAAAAAGGCGACCTTATCTGCTGCAGTGGCGACCTGGGCGCCGCTTATGTAGGTTTACTGTTCCTGGAGCGCGAAAAACAGATATATTTGGAAAGTCCTCAGGTTCAACCCGATTTAGAAGGAGAAAGCTATGTGATTGGCAGGTTGTTAAAACCCGAGGCCCGCAAGGATATTGTTGAATTCCTGGAAATGCAGAATATAGTGCCTACCGCTATGATGGATGTAAGCGACGGACTGAGCTCTGAAATACTTCACATTTGCGAACAAAGTCAGCTTGGTTGTGTATTGTATGAGGAAAAATTGCCCATTGCCGAAGAAATGCGCAAAGCTGCCTTTAAATTTGAAATAGATCCCACAGCCTGCGCCCTTAGCGGTGGTGAAGATTATGAATTACTGTTCACAATGAAACAATCTGATTACGAAAAGATCGTTTTAAATGAACAAATTAGCGTCATTGGATACATGACCGATGCCGCTGAGGGAATAAAAATAAATACCAGAGGCGGCCAGGTTCATAATATTACTGCCCAGGGTTGGAATGCTTTTAAAAAATAAAAGGTGATTGCATGATGCAGAAGATATCCTACGTTGCCATACTTTTTTTTGTTACCGGCCTCATTGGCTGCTCTGCATCACGACAAACCTTTGATCCTCAGCATAAATACAGCCAAAAGCAATTACAGCAGGATTATCGTGTGTTTAGAGGCGTGCTCGAGGAATCGCACCCAAGCCTCTATTGGTTTACCCCAAAAGACAGCATGGACCTGTATTTTAATGAAGGGTTCAGCCATATCACCGATTCCATGACCGAAACGCAGTTCCGCAATGTTCTTTCCTACGTTATTAGTAAGGTACATTGCGGACATACTGCCGTTAGGTATTCAAAAAAATACTCCAAATACCTCGATACAGCCAAAATAAAGATGTTCCCCCTTAGCTTTAAGGTTTGGGGCGACTCAATGGCCATAACGGCTAATATTAACAGAAAAGATTCTATTTTACGGTATGGTACCCTGGTTACAGCCATTGATGGTTATAGCACCCGCCGCCTCACCGATTCTTTCATGAATTTTATTTCAGGCGACGGCAACAGTTTAAATGGCAAATACCAATCGTTAAGCAATAGTGGCTCATTTGGAAATTTATACCGTAATATAATTGGGTTGAAAGATCAAATAGCCGTATCCTATATTGATAGCAACGGTATTGAACAAACGGTAAGCGTTCCTGTGTTCGACCCCTCGCTAAAAGATACCACCAAACGGGTTGCTCACGCTGTAACCGCCGCTCCCAAACCACCAAAAGAAAAAGAAAGACAAAGACCCCTGCTACCGCTGAGCGCCCGATACGTGCAAATAGATACCAGCCTGTCCTCGGCCTACATGACGATTCACACATTTACCCGCGGTAACAGGCTTCGCTCTTTTTACCGTAAAGTGTTTCGCGAATTACAACGCCGCAATATTCAACACCTGGTTGTTGATGTAAGGACCAACGGCGGTGGCGATGCAGGCCTTTCTACCTTGCTTACCCGTTACCTGGCTAATAAGAAATTTAAACTGGCCGATTCTTTATATGCAGTTCGCAGAAGCAGTAAATACCACAAATACATAGGCTGGCAGCCATTTTACTGGTCGCTGATGCAGTTTGTAACACATAAGAAAGATGATGGAAAATACCACTTCGGCTATTTTGAACGTCATTATTTTCATCCCAAAAAACGCTATCATTTCAATAACAACGTATACCTGGTTACCGGTGGTAATTCTTTCTCAGCCACTACACTATTTGTAAAAGCGTTACAGGGGCAACAAAATGTAAAGGTGGTAGGTGAGGAAACCGGTGGCGGCGCCTATGGTAATTCGGCCTGGATGATCCCCGACGTTACATTACCTAATACCAAAGTACGCTTCCGCCTTCCTAAATTCAGGCTGGTGATGGATAAAGACCTGGTTAAAGAAGGCCGGGGTATTATTCCCGATATTCAGGTATCGCCTACCCGAGAAACCATTATTCGCGGTATCGATCCTAAAGCTGCCGTTATTCGCCATATCATTTTGCAAAAGCAAAAGATTGGCATTGCTCAGCAATAAACCCGTTGCAGGTTGAGCATATTATCAAACACAACAAAGTCGGCCTGATAACCTGCTTCAATTTTACCCAGCTTTTTATCACTAACCAATTTTGCCGGATAAGTTGTTGCCATTCGCAATGCTTCTTCAAGAGAGATGCCCGCATGCTCAACCCCATTCTTCACACATTGCAACATGGTTAACGCCGAACCCGATAAAGTACCATCGGGCAATGCGTACCTATCGCCACGGTACAGGTGTTGATATTCTCCGCTGGTAGTTTCAGCCACAGCATCGGTTATAAAGAAAAGACGGTGTTGTAATACTTTTTTAGCAATATGAACTGCCGCATAATCTACATGCACCCCATCGCAAACAATGCTGCTCATTACAAACGAATGGTTCATAATGGCGCCTACCATGCCCGGCTCGCGGTGCTGTAAGGGCGACATAGCATTGAACATATGCGTAGCGGCCGGAATTCCTTTATTAAAAGCAGCCATAGCTTGTTGATAAGTTGCATTGCTATGCCCGGCAGAAATAATGATATTATGTTGTTGCAGTAATTCTATGATCGCATCGTCGCATTGCTCGGGGGCCAGGGTCATCATTTTAAACACGCCTTCGCCTTTTTTCAACAGCATTTCCACTTCTGCTACTGTAGGTTTCTTAACACAGTTTTCGAGATGCGCACCGCGTTTGGCGGCGTTAATGTATGGTCCTTCGAGGTGCAGGCCCAATAATCCTTTTCCGCCCTGTTGCCAGTACTCACGTACCACTTCAAACCCCTGTAAAAATTTTTCAACGGTATTGGTGGCCATGGTTATCATAAACTGTGTACAGCCACCATGCAGGCAATATTCATAGGTTGCCTTTAACGATTCTACACTTAGATCCTGCGAGAACAATTTTCCATTACCACCGTATATCTGCATATCAACAAATGCCGGGGCAAGGGTAAAGCCTTTCAGGTCTTCTGTTCTGTATTGCGAAGGAATGCTATCGGCATTTACCAAACCCACTATTGTTTCATTATCTGTCAATACTGCCTTTCCGTTCCCTATATTTTCGCCTGTAAATATTTTTCCGTTGGTATATGCTGTAAACATGGATATGATTTATACGATTTTATTTTACGCTATTATAAACCGGTCTGCATCTTTCAAAAAAGGCAGTTTACTTCTAACCTCTTCCAGCGACTCTTTTTGCAGGGTGGTAGTGAACACTTCTTCGTCATTCGCTTTGGTGTATATAACCGATCCCAATGCATCTACGATCATACTATCTCCGCTATGGTATATGCCATTGCCATCGGTTCCTACGCGGTTCACACCTATAACATAGCACTGGTTCTCAATAGCCCTTGCCTGCAACAGGGTTTTCCATGCATGGTTACGCCTTTCGGGCCAGTTTGCTACATATATCAACACATCGTACTCAGGTGTTTGGTCTATTGCCGAAGAACCGGTTTCCTGGGGTGGGGGCACAGGAAGATCGTGCGCTTCCATTTCTGAGGCCACCAGGTCGGCAAGCGATGACACCGCAGGTTTTTGCCTGCTCCATACCGGGAAGCGCAGATCATAACATACCAGCAGGTTGATCTTCCAGCCTTTAACCGAAGCTATCAATCGTTTACTGCCAGGAGCATAATGCTGGTCTTCATGGGCATAACCAAACAAATGGCGTTTATCGTAATACCCATATTGCCCGTTAGGCAACATCCATACCAGGCGATTGTAAAAATGGCCTTCTTCTTCAATGATCAAACTGCCGGTAAGAATGATCTTTCTTTCGGCCGACAACTTCTTCATCCAGCCTACCGCTGGGCCATCCATTTTTTCGGCCAGTTTTTCGGGTTGCATACTAAACCCGGTGCTGAACATTTCAGGAAGCACTACCACCTCTGTTCGCTGTTGCAGCCCCTTTATCTTTTCTTCAAACATTTGCAGGTTGGCGGTTTTATCTTCCCAATGCAAATTGCTTTGTATAGTTGTAACGGTAAGTGTTGACATGATCTTAATTAGTGCATCAAAGGTAGTAATTGTGCATTTCGCCTGCGTTATGGTATTTTGTAATTTTATTTTACCATGATTGAAAACAATTGCATAATACGGCAGGCCATTGAAGCCGATGTACCTGTTCTGGCCTTATTGATGACCGAACTGGGTTATCCTACTACTGCAACCGAAATGCAAACCCGTTATGAGGCATTACAGTCGCAACCCGATTATATTACCTGGGTAGCTGTTTATAATAACCAGGTGGTGGGCATGATAGGTTTGCTTCGTAATTATTATTGGGAAAAAAATGGAATATATATAAGGGTAGGGGCGCTGGTAGTTAATAAAGAATACAGGAAAATAGGGTTGGGCAAAGCATTGTTGCAGAAATCTATTGACTGGGCCATTGAATTGGGTGCACAGCAGGTGCTTTTAAACAGTGGTAACCGCGAAGAAAGGCGCGATGCGCATGCCTTTTACCAGTACCTGGGTTTTGAACCTAAAACAACCGGGTTTGTAAAAACTATAAATAGCTGAAGCCCATTTCAATATTTTTGTATTATGAGAAGCGCCAGTATTCAGGAACTAAAACAGGAGTTATTAACTATGCCCGCCACCGAATTAACAGAACTTTGCCTGCGGCTGGCTAAATATAAAAAGGAAAATAAAGAGCTATTGACCTACCTGATGTTTGAAGCGCACAACGAGGAAGGGTTTATTCAATCTGTGAAGAAGGAAGTGGATGAACAGTTTGAGGAGATCAATCAAAGTAGTTTGTACTATGTTAAAAAAACCTTGCGCAAAATATTAAGAAATATAAACAAACACATCAGGTATACCGGTTCTTCACAGGTTACTGTTGAATTACTCATCTACTTCTGCAAATCAATACAGGAAAGCGGTATTCCCTTTGAAAAGAATGTTGTTATCACCAACATGTATAAAAGTCAGGTTGAAAAGATAAATAAAACCCTGCTTGGCATGCATGAGGACCTGCAACATGATTATAGCAGGGAAGTAGCTTCGCTGGCTTTATAAAGCCTTACATTATAATTACATAAGTACAGTCCCCAGGCATTAACAAATCATTGTCGTTTTTTATACAACGTGTAACCCACAATTACTATCTTATATATAGAATTGTTGTTTTGGCGTTATAAAGCATCCAAATGCGGGTGTGGTTCGTAATTTGTATAATAACTAATGTAATGTTACTACAATGAACGTTTCAATAAGGCCGGAAGACCCGGCTGACATAGATGAGATCTATGAGCTAAACAAATTTGTCTTTGGGCAAGACAATGAGGCCAGACTGGTTGATCAAATTCGCCAGGGTTCCAATTTTATTCCTCAGCTTTCACTGGTGGCCTATTTGGATGATACATTGATCGGGTATATTTTATTTTCAAAGATCACCATTACCAATGGCGACTTCAAGTATGAAAGTTTAGGTGTAACCTCAATGGTTGTGCATCCTGCTCACCAAAAAAGAGGACTCGGTGCCAAATTGCTTATTATTGGTTTACAAAAAGCAACAGAGCTTGGTTATACCGATGTTTTTGTTTTTGGACATGAATTCTATTTTCCCAAATTTGGCTTTTTGCCCGCAGCACGTTGGAATATTCGACCACCATTTGAGGTGCCTTCAGAAGTATTTATGGCATTAGAACTAATCCCCAACTCATTACAAAATGTGTCGGGGATCGTTGAATTTCCTATAGAGTTTTCAGTAATATAAAGCTTGTATTCTCTTCCTGTCATAATTTGTATCTAACGGCCAGCCCATGTGATAAGCCGGTGAATGGCGTTATAGAAAGATTCGGATTTTTGATCAGTCTGGTCTTATGTAATTTCGGAACCAGTATTCCGGTAAGGGTACCTTGTACTACTCCCAACGCTATATCTGAAGGAAAGTGTAAACCACCCCTATACCGCCAGTAAGCGGTTGCGCCGGTAGCAGCACCAGCTAACCCATACCATACCCATTTTGCTTTTGAATCCGGATGATAATCGGCCCATACCTGTGCAAAGAAGAAGGTTGAAGTAGCCACCAATGCTACGTGCCCCGCATAGAATGAATTCTTACCTCCACCTCGCGTACGATAATCTAAAGGCGTTCCTTCATCCCATACATATGGCCGGTAGCGGTTGGTAAGGTAGGTTGAACCTGTGTATAATAAACCGGTTACCGACATAGCCTCCAGGTATAGAAAGGAGAGCTTTGCAATGTCTTTTCTCATTCGTTTATCAAATAAGAAAAATACAGGCATCGGCATCGATGCATAGAAAGGTAAATAACTTATTTTATCAACCTTTTCATTATAAGGTCGTATGGCCCAACGATCGAAACGTGGTACCTGGCTTTTATCCAGTGCCAGTATTGTTTCTGCATCACTGGGGTCTTTACTATAAATTTGGGAAAAGGCGTATAACGACCATAAAGTTCCCGTAGCGGTCACCGGTATATCGGCGCCCAGGTTAAGTTTGTAAACCTCTTTAGGTTTGTCTTTTATTTCCGGCTGTTGAATGGGTAATGTATCGCGAGTCAGAAGTACAGAGTCATTCTGTGCATGTACTGATGCGAATACAAAAAGGAAAGCCGGAACTACTACTATCAATTTCTTCATAGCTGTCCTTTTTTGTATAAATCATATTCTTTGTACACTTACAGTTTTGCAATACATATGCCATGGGCACAATGGGGAAGGCTACCAGGTAGTAATTATAAAAAGCGAAGACAACCAATTAATTAAAAATCCCGGATGATCATATAATTATATGATCATCCGGGATCGCTATTTTTCGTTACCACCCGTTACTTCTTTTCTTTCTCTTCCGGTGGTGGTTCATCGGTGAAATATTGTTTTTCTTCCAGTGAATGCACCAGTTCAGCAACGAGTGCCGTCCAACCGGTTTGGTGGCTGGCCCCTAAGCCTGCACCCGTTTCGCCATGAAAATATTCATAGAACAAAATGAGATCTGCATTTTCGGAGCGTTGATAAAACCAGCTGTATGCACCATGCGACGGACGTTTGCCATGCTGATTAGGTTGAAACAAAGTAATGAGCCTGCGGGTTAGTTCTTCGGCCACCTGTATCAGGTTCATCTTTTTTCCTGAACCAGTGGGGCACTCTACCAGCAATTCATTTCCATAAAATTCACCAAAGTGACGAATTGATTGAATGATGATATAGTTTATGGGCATCCATAACGGGCCACGCCAGTTTGAGTTACCGCCAAACATATCGGAAGTTGAATCGCCGGGCTCATATTGTATCTTATATTCAATACCGCGAATGGTTACTGAGTATGGATTCTTTTCGTGGTACTTCGACAAAGCGCGTATACCCCACTCTGATAGAAACTGCGTTTCATCTAACAACCTTTGCAACAGAAATACCACGCGTTCTTTTGGCACCAGCGATAACAAAATTGTTTTACCATCGCTTCTTTCTTCATTGGGCCAAAACTTATTATTCTTCTTACGGTAATTCTCGAACCAGGTGATGCGTTTCCTGAAATCATCCAGTTTATCTAACATGCGCTTTTCAATGGTTGATACCGCAAAAAGCGATGTGAGCCCTACTATTGAGAAAATACGTAAGTGTAATGGTTCAGAACCGGCAATTGAAAGGGTATCGTAAAAGAATTTATCCTCCTGGTTCCACATGCCCTGTTCGTTCAACGCTTCGGCAATCATTACAAACTGCTCAAAGAATTTGGTGCCTGTATCTTCAAATGAACTATCGTGCATGGCAATTTCCAATGCCATATCCAACATATTCAAAGCGTACATCCCCATCCAGCTTGTACCATCGGCCTGTTCCAGTTCCATATCATTATGCACCAGGTGGCTACGATTGAATACTCCAATATTATCAAGCCCAAGGAAACCGCCCTGGAACATGTTGTTACCATTGGAATCTTTCCGGTTTATCCACCAGGTGAAGTTAATGAGGAGCTTTTGGAACACTCTTTTCAGGAATGGAATATCGCCTTTGCCTGTTTGTTTCTTTTCAATTCTATACACTTCCATAGCGGCCCAGGCCTGCACTGGTGGGTTTACATCGCTGAAGTTCCATTCGTACGCAGGTAACTGCCCATCGGGTTTCATATACCATTCGCGCATGATGAGCGTAAGCTGGTGTTTGGCAAACACAGGGTCAACCATGGCCATGGGAATGCACTGAAATGCAAGGTCCCACGCCGCATACCAGGGATATTCCCATTTATCGGGCATGCAAATAATGTCCTGGTTTTTCAGGTGCTTCCAGTCGTGGTTGCGGCCTGTTAACCGGGCCGGGTTTATTGGCGATAGCTGGTCGCTGGTAGTGAGCCAGCGTTCTATATCAAAGTGGTAATACTGTTTACTCCATAATAAACCGGCCAATGCACGACGCGAAATTCTTGCCAGTCCGGTTGTTTTTGTATTCTCCAGCACCTTGGCATAAAAGGCATCGGCTTCCTCCTTCCGTAATTTAAAAATGTCTTCAAAGCCGGGGTGAAAAGGCGTTTCAATCATTTTATTGCTGAGCCGCAAATAAATGCTTTCTGAACGACCACCCTGTATGCGTAGTTTATATACTGGTGCAAACTTGGTCCCCGATTTCTTTTGCCGTAGCGCAGCAATATTTTCTCCTTTTATAATGGCGCCATGAAAAGCATCCTTGGTAAAAGGCGATAAATTTGGTTTGCCGCTCACCACTTCAAAATTGGTTTCATTTTCGGTGAACAGGCAATCACGTGGCGGTTGAAAATATAAATAGTAAGTGCCAAGCCGGTGGTGCGTGGCCTTTACCGATGTTTTATCGCGCCAGGCAATGGAAGGCTTTTTCTTCGACGCATCCCAGCTCCAGCGATTGTAAAACCATAGTGTAGGCAATACTGTTATTTCGGCCGATTTGCTGTGATGGTTATGAATATTGATCCTGATGCCAATGTCTTTTGAATTGTGTTTGGCATAGGTGATATTTACATCGAAATATTCGTTGTTGTTAAAAATGCCCGTATCGAGAATTTCAAATTCAGGCTCGGTGCGTGAACGTTGCCTGTTTGCTGACAATAGTTCGTCGTAAGGAAATTTTTGTTGTGGGTATTTATACAAATACTCCATATAATAATGGGTAGGCAAATTGTCGAGGTAGTAATACAGTTCCTTTACATCCTCGCCATGGTTGCCTTCATAGTTGCCAAGGCCAAACAGTCTTTCTTTCAAAATGGCATCCTTTCCATTCCAAACAGTAATGGCGAAACACAGGTTTTGAAAGAAATCAGAGATACCTGCAATTCCATCTTCACCCCAACGATAGGCGCGAAAGCGCGACTGATCATGGTTCAGGTAATTCCAGGCATCACCATTTGCGCTAAAATCTTCCCTAACTGTCCCCCATTGGCGTTCGCTTAGATACGGTCCCCATTGTTCCAAAGGAATTTTCCTTGTGGAATTAACCGCAAGTCGTTGATGTTCTGCACTCATGTTCCTCCTTTAATAATGATAATCAATGCGCTGGCAAGCGACCGGCGGTAAGCATCAATTAAATAATTATGGTACTAATTATTATTATGAAGTTACTGTATAGGAGGCATTTAATAAAAAGAATGGAGCTGTTTATGAAAGAAATTAAACATATAGGCGGGCGCCTAAACAAGTATTAATATGGGTGGGGAACATTAAAAATCCATCATTTTGGCATTCTTTAGTAACTCGTTTGCTTTCGCCAATTTTTCGGGGAATAAAGTACCTTCTGAAAGACGTATTGGTTTTACTGCAACAACATTCTTTCGACCTTTCGATTTTGATTTACTTATTCTTCTTAATGTTTTTTTCTTTGGCATATATCAACTTGAAAGAAAGAATAACTATATAGGCGGGCGGCCTAAACAAACAAATCAATATAGGTAGGGAAGTTAAAATTTGATCTCTCCAATCTCTTTTAAGATAGCTTCTGCTTTGGCTAACTTTTCAGGGAATAAAGTATCCTTTGCAGGATGCAATGTTTTTATTACAATAACAGTATTCTGATCTTTTAATCTTTTTGTAGACCTTCTCTTTACTGTTTTCTTCTTTGCCATATATCAAATTTAATTAATTCTTTTTACTAAAAAAGCATAATAATTATCTGTGCTTTCCGCATCAAATGGAATTTGTACTGATTCACCTTCTTTGTCAACAAGCCCAAGTACAGCAAATTTTGCACTAAATGATTGATAATATGTTTTTAAAATGCGTTTGTATAATAAGGTTCGCAGAGGTGTGCTTCCCGAAAACAATATTATATAAGCCGGATTTTGTTCGGTAAAATCTTGTAGAATATCAACGACCGTTGCAAAGATCTTAATAATATCCCCGTTGTTTGAATTAACCTTGTCATCTATCTCACCATTTGGTAACAGATCGCCAAAAGCCAGGTTATAAACATCACTTTTTGACATTGGAGTAAACTCCACTACTTTATCTATAGCCCGTTTACCTGAACTTGTAAACGTATATCTATGCAAAGATTCCCTACTGAATTCATAAGGCGGATTACTCATTACATATATTTTATTAGCAGTCTTATTTATAATTACCTACTAATAAAACAATCTATTTACTTCTTCATACTAATGCTCTCCGTAATTTTTGATATTTATCAAGTAGTTCCCTTATTCAAAAACGGTTTTAGTAAATCAATAGGTACCGGGAATATAGTGGTTGAATTATTTTCTGTTGCAATTTCGCGTAGTGTTTGTAAGTAACGCAACGTTAGTGCACTGGGCTGCTCGCTTAAAATGCGGGCGGCATCGGCCAGTCGCTGCGAAGCCTGGTATTCACCTTCGGCAGCAATTACTTTCGAGCGACGCTCGCGTTCTGCTTCTGCCTGCTTAGCCATAGCACGTTGCATTTCCTGCGGCAGATCAATTTGTTTTACTTCTACATTCGAAACTTTTATACCCCATGGCTCAGTATGCGTATCAATGATCTGTTGCAACTTTTGATTTATTTTTTCGCGCTGCGATAAAAGATCATCCAACTCCGATTGCCCTAACACACTGCGTAATGTTGTTTGTGAAAATTGAGAAGTAGCCACCAAATAATTCTCTACTTCTACAATAGCTTTTTGTGGTTGCAATACCCTGAAGTATACAACGGCATTTACTTTTATTGAAACGTTGTCTTCGGTAATAATATCTTGCGGCGGCACATCCATTACTACTGTGCGCAAACTTACTTTTACCATTTTATCAATAACGGGTATTAATATAATAAGGCCGGGCCCGCGCACCGATATCAGGCGACCTAATCTGAATACAACGCCGCGTTCGTATTCGCGCAAAATGCGAATGGCACTGCTAAGTATGAAGATGAAGAAAAACAGTATGACAATGGCCGATACAGGTAATGTTTGCATAATTAAATAGGTTTATACTGAAGGTTCATTATATGGTTCAACCTGAAGCGTGAAATTCAAAAAACCGGTTACCACTACTTTTCTTCCTTCGGCAATAAGACCTGTTTTTGAAATAGCTTTCCATATTTCGCCATGCATGCGCACTGTACCACCAGGATTTAGCTCACTTAACGATTGACCTATTTCACCAATCATTGCTTCTAAACCAATGGCCGGTTTTGCGCGCTGCGCTTTTAATCCCATCCCTATAACAAACAAAAAGAAAAGTGAACTTATAGTTACTGCCGTTATGATAACCGTTAATGAAAGACTGGCCACATGCCAGGTTTCATCTGTTCGTATGAGCATCATAGAGCCAAGCAATAATGATATAACACCACCAATGCCTAACAAACCATGACTTACAATTTTTATTTCGAGCAAAAATAATATAACACCAAAAACAATGAGCGCAAGACCTGCATAGTTAACCGGTAAGGTATGCATGGCATACAAAGCAAGTATGATGCAAATGCCACCAATGACACCGGGAAAAATAGCACCCGGACTGTACAGTTCAAAAAGCAATCCGTACAAACCCAGCAGGAATAAGATATACGCTACATTGGGATCACTTAGAATATTGAGCATTTTTTCGCCCCAGCCCATTTCGAGCATATGTATAGTTGCGTTTTTTGTATTTAATGAAACAGTACCTGTACTAACGGTAATCTGTTTACCATCTATTTTATTAAGCAACTCCTGTTCACTGCCAGCAACCAGATTGATCACATTATTTTCCAGTGCTTCGGCTTCAGTTAACGAAACACTATTGCGAACGGCTTGTGCACCCCAATCGGCATTGCGCCCACGTTTGGCTGCGATGGATTTTATAAATGCCATAGC
Organism: Niastella sp. OAS944; assembly: GCA_024809215.1. Taxonomy (GTDB): domain Bacteria; phylum Bacteroidota; class Bacteroidia; order Chitinophagales; family Chitinophagaceae; genus Niastella. Next base: position 626,884 of record JANUBW010000003.1, read on the forward strand.
ATCGTTAGTAGCTTTTGTACTCATAATGGAATCCATTTCGCCCTGGGTAGTTACGGGGTGTGCCGCACCAATATTGGTGCCGGGCGCCATGGCCGCAATATGTGCAGCCATAGTTATAAATACACCAGCTGAACCGGCATGCGCTCCGCCCGGAGAAACATATACAACCACCGGCACCGGCGATTCAAGAATATCACTTACAATAACACGGGTACTTTTCAGCAATCCGCCCGGTGTATTTAAATGAATAAGTAAACAAGTGGCGCGTTCATTTTGCGCTACTTCTATAGCGCGATGAATAAAATCGGCAGTAGCGGGATTGATAGTTGCTTCTAATTTTATGGAAAGTACTTTTTGCGCATACAATGGCCAGGGACAAGCCAATAGCAGAATGAAGTATAGTAGTACACGCCTCATACATTCAAAAAGCTTTTATCTGCAGAATACCGCTATATGTAATTTACAAAAATTGCACGGGAACAGCAATTTTAAATTCGAACGGTAAATTAGATAAAAGCATATATGAAATGCAGGCCCAAAGCGGCTTTTAGATATATATCTATAATATCCAACCGAGAAGGAAACAAAACAATACAATAAAAGGAGAGGGGATCTTTGAAAAACTTAGCAATAGCCAGGTGCCTAGTATAACGGCCATATTCAATATGCTTACAGTATGAAAACCGATAAATGAAATATCGCGCATCATATATATGGTACCTGCCACCATTATTCCTACTACCACAGCATTGATGCCTTCCAATGCACGGTATACAATTACATAGCGTTGCAGGTTATGCCAAATGGGAAAAAAGAAAAGAACAAGTAAGGCGCTTGGTAAAAAAATAGCCACCGAGCCAATAAGGCAACCCAACAATTGCCAACCGGTTCCTTTATCTTTCATGGCCATGCCGCCCATAAAAGAAGAGACAGAAAACACAGGGCCGGGCATAGCGCGAACAATACCTGCGCCGGTATAAAAATCATCGCGCTCAATGCTGATCACATTTTCTTTTTTGTTCAGGTTCTTCCTGATAACCACCGGCGACTTTGGGCGTTCAACATATTGCTCGTACATCATAGGAATTAAAACCTGTCCGCCGCCAAATACCAGACTGCCGAAGCGATAGGTATTTTCAAAAAGGTTTAGCGGACGGCGATTGGGCCAGTCATTTTTACGAGCCAATTCACTTACTACCCCGGCCATTAAAAATATGATGGCAAACAGCCAGATGTTTCCCCATTTTATTTGTTTAACGGGTTGCGCTTTTTCGGGAATGCGTTTGTCACTGAGGTTGGTAACAAACCCGCCCACCAATAACAGTATCGGAAATATCCAGGGCGACTTAAACAAAAAGTAAGTAGTGACTGAACTTACTATCATTATAACCCGGGTAATATTATTATGTATGGCCAGCCGGAACGACCTGGTTGCAGCAAATGCCAGGAAGCCCACCGCCATGGGTTGAATATATTTAAAGACGCCATTACTGATGGACTTACTATCAATGTACTCAAGCAAAAAAGAAAAGGCGCCCATTAAAATACAGGCCGGGGCAATCCAGATGGCGAGGGTTAAAACGGCCAGCGGTATTCCGCCGCGTTTGTAACCGATCAATGTTAATACCTGGGTTGAAGATGCGCCGGGCAACAGTTGGCAGAAAGAATTATATTCCAACAATTCCTGTTCGGTAACATCGTGCCGGCGGTGAACGAAAGTTTTCATTACCATGCCAAAATGACCTTGCGGTCCGCCAAAGGCAGAAACACTATGAATAAAAACCGCTTTTAAAAAAGGTATATGGCGCAGTAATATCATTCCATTTATTCAAAACCCCGAATGGGCACAAGTTAGGCAATGTTGCGTTAGGTCAGACGACTTATAATGCCGGTTTCCAGCGCGAACGTGGTTCAAAATAATTCCAGCATAAAGCACTCAGCTTTCGGGTGAGTACCCAGGCCTCGTTTGAATTGTCCCAACTTTGGTCCTGCAGGTTTTTGGTTTGTACAGAAAATATGTACGGACCATTTGGAGCCATCACCAATAATATTTCACTACGCGATGCATTTACACAACCATTTTTTGATGCTACAAATACGGCCGGCGGAATTTCGGCAATCGCCTGCTCATCATTATAATTTCTCCCAAGCAGGCGCACCATTTTTTCACTTGCCTTTTTGCTGATCACTTCGCCGCGATAAATTTTTTCCATCAGCGTTCCCATTTCCCGGGGTGTGGTTTGTCCCCAGCCATATTGCAGCCGGTTTGCTTCACGGCCCGGCGTTCTGGAATTTATCCGGGTATATACCATTCCGAGTGAATCGAGTATTTCATTTATTCTTGTTCCTGTGCCGGCCAAACTTTGTAACCACAAACTGGCGGTATTGTCGCTGGTAGTTAGCATTAACATTAACACCTTATGCAGTCCTATTTTTTCACCACTTTTGAATGAACCCAAAATGTCTTCACCGGCATACAGCAAAGAATCTTTGTATTCAAGTTGCTGATGATATTCCAATTGACCTTTTTCAATTTTATCCTGAATACCTATTAGTATAGTCACCTTCACCATACTGGCGGTCGGAAAAATTGAATCGGCATTTACTGCGGCCACTTTGCCGGTGTGCAAATTTTTTACATACACCCCAATATCACCATGTAGATCTTTTACCAGGCTTTCAATTTTTTTTTGCAACCGGTTATCAACCTTTTGTGCAAACAGGTAATCGGCGCCAAATATCAGGAACAAAATTAATGTGTATTTTTTCATAATATGATCAGGTTCAATTTATTTTTCCTGTATTCATTAGCGGTAACGGATGGGGTGCCTGGCAATGATAGAAAAGGTCAACACAATATTGCAATCAATGATTGACTATGATCAGCAGATGAAAAACTTCGGTTATGGTTTTTCGGTTGTTAGTTATCGATAGTAATGATTACGTTCTATTTCTTCCACTACTTTATCTGGTACCAGGTAACGAATAGATTTTCCCTGCCGGATATTATTGCGAATATGCGTAGCAGATATTTGCAACAATGGTGCATCTAATATTGTAATATTTGCTGTTTTAAAATTATTGATCACATCGTGACCCGGGCGCCGGTAAACTAAAATGGGATAGTGTTGAAGAATGAATTCATAATTTTTCCATTTGGCAAGATTCTCAAAACTGTCGCTTCCCATTATAATAGCGAACTGATGTGTAGGATATTTTTCCTGTAAATAGGTGAGTGTATTTACAGTGTAGGAGGGCTGCGGTAATTTGAATTCGATATCGCTAACTTTTAATTTCGGTTCATTTTCTACAGCCAGCTGCACCAGGTTATAGCGGTCATAAGCACTCAGCAAACTGGCCGATTGTTTGAACGGATTTTGTGGCGAAACTACCAGCCATATTTGATCGAGATCAGAATGCTGTAACATGAAATTGGCAATGATCAAATGACCATGATGTATAGGATTGAACGATCCGAAATAAAGTCCGACTTTCATTTGATTGTTAATTCCCCGCTTTTAAAGTTCCAGAATAAATCGCGTTTGTGCGATGCCTATTATACTGCAAAGAAACAGATTTAAGCGGGAAGAGGAACCGGCAAGAAAGTGCACGAATGAAATCTGTTTGTGGAATACTGTTGTGCGTTTTTGATTTAATGCAGACTGACCTATAATCTCAACATTAGGTGGTGAAACTTATTACATACCCTAAAGTCGGCTGCCCATCGATCACATTTTTTCTCTCCGCAAGATGCATATCGGCAAATAAAAGACACTCACAAATTCAATTCTAGCTAAAGTCATTCTTTGCAACACGAAGCTTGCGTTAAGTCTATTCCTTATAGATGACAACACTAATTATTCATTTTTTCTTCGTTCATCCTCCATTCATCCTCCATTCATCTTCCATTATATAATGGAGGATGAATGGAGGGAGAATGATAGATATATGGATTTATAGTGAAAGGAGAAAGTTTGCACTTAGATTGAAGAGAGATTGGTAAGACCAGAAATGTTCTATTATGCAAGAGATTAATAGTTGAAAGAAGGGAGCCTAAGTGTGGAAAGATATAAGTGAAGCTTAGAAGATGAAATAAAGAGAGACAAGCAAATGAAGAATGATGATGTGGTGATGCTGCAGTAAACTAATTAAGGAAAAAGAAGCTGAGGAAAAAAGTCCATGTATTTAAACAATACGAGGCAGGTGGTAGATGATAATAAATTACTGAAGCATTGGGTTGGGATAAGTACTTCAAGATGAGGAAATGAAAAATCAAAAAGAAAAAGGAACCGCTTAAGCGATTCCCAGTTCTTCTACAAAAATGTTATCGGCTTCATTCAATCGCAGGCTGAGATTATAACCAGCTACAGTTATTGAGATGGGATCGCCCAGGGGGGCAACCTGTTCTACCTTAACCAACTCTCCCGGTACACAACCCATTTCCATTAGTTTAAGAAACAGGTCGTTGTTTTCAAAAGAAAGTATCCGGGCAACAGCTCCTGTTCTTATTTCTGATAATCGTTTCATAATTGAATAGTCCAACAAATGTAGCTTTGTATTAATAAATGACTGTTACGAATTTCGAAAAATGCAAAAGAATAACACAACTCCCCCCATTCATTTTCATTACATGTTACCCGTTTCTTTTACCCAGCGTACCCTGGTTAAAGAAGTTGTAAGGGATATCTTTAAAAAGGAGAAGACTAAATTGGAACAACTTCAATACATCTTCTGTTCAGATGAATACCTTTTAGAGATAAATAAACAACACCTAAAACATAACTACTATACCGATATCATCACCTTCGACCTTTCAGAAAAGCCCAACTCAGTTATCGGTGAAATCTATATCAGTATTGACCGGGTTAGGGATAATGCCCAGAACTATGAGGTATCCTTCAAACATGAACTATTAAGAGTGATCTTTCATGGTGCATTGCACCTGTGTGGTCTTAAAGACAAGACTGAGAAAGACCAAGTCCTTATGAGAAAGGCTGAGGACAAATATCTACACTACTACTTATCAAAAGTCAAATAGCGTGTTCCACGTGGAACGCGAACTGTTACACAGGAAATAAATTACGTCTTCAAGAAGTAGGTCTTGCAAAACAAATTACGGGGGAGAAGATCCCCCTTCTTTACTGGTATGAAAATAAACTTTCTATTTATGGCTTCTTAGATTAGATAAAGGGTCTGCCGTCTGAATGTTTATCAAGGCGGACCACAGTACTTGTTACTCCTCTTTTACTGCAAGCACTATTTGATACATTGGAGTATCTCTTCAATATAAATTGGGTATATACAAAAGTCAGGTTCATAAAGAACCTACCTGTTTAAACAATCTTCCCATAATCTCTCATATAAAACAAAAATTCACCTCGATAACGAAATAGGTAAGGGTTGTACAGAAGTCTCCTCCTACTAGTTGCCCACTTTAAAATAATAGGTCTAGTTTAGAAAGCAATGATTCATTCACCCTTACCAGTATCAAAATAAAAGAAACCAATAAAACACAGGTACGTTCCTGTAAATATTCAGGAAGAAGAGACTACCCAAACGGAAGCCAGATATTACTGGGGAAGACTATAATCCTTATACCTACCAGTAAATAACTCCTCTTAAAATACCCTGGGTAAGGTAGTTATAGGCTAAGGGATCAATTACTAGGAGGGAACCTTGTTCCTGGTTAACTATTCCCTTGTTTAAATAAGTAGGCAATGGCAGGAAAGGCCCCGCTATAGAATGAAAGATTCTCAATATAGGTTGTCCGTAAAAGCCTATCGTTATGTACCGAGATTTAAGGAAAAAGGGGTACAGTAGGGAAATACTTAGCCTACCATTAATACACCCAAACATATAGGTCTATCTCATAAAAGAAAAAGGGATAGAGGAATTAGACCGAGCCTTGGTTATAAGCACAGTATAGAAATAGCGCACTTTAAAGTAAACCAACAAGGCAAAGTCTGATAGATAACAAGGCAAGGTAATAGGGCTACAGAGTAAAAGGAGCAAGGCTTACCATCATTGATATAGCAAGTAATCAAAGGACGAAAAGGCTCTAGTCAAATACGAATATGGATACCGAGTACATGAACCCGTACCTAAAGAATTAAGAAAGGAGAGAGTATAGGCCAAAAACCTAAGATAGGAGAAGGAGTTAAGGCCTACCATCATTGCCCTAATACAAACATGGACTTGTAAAGGAAGCCAAAGGATATGTAGAAAGGAATAAATAAAGGGCGTAAAGGCTCTAACCAAATACCAAACATCGCTAACAGGTACATGAACCTGTACTTAAATAATCAGGTAAGGAGGAAAGCGTATAGCCAAATATAAGATGAGAGACGGAGTCAGGGTCAAACTCCGTTGTCTTATAACAAACATGTACTCGTAAAGGAGGGGTCATGGAGATATGGCAAGGAATAAATAAAGGGCGAAAAGGCTCTAGTCAAACACCGAACATCGCCAACTGGTACATGAACCTGTTACCTATAATCAAGTAAGGAGGGAAGTTTTCGCCAAAACCTCAGATAAGAGAAGGAGTCAAGGCCAACCTTCATTGCCCAAATACAAACATGTACTTGCAAAGGAGGGTTAAGGAGATATAGTAAGGATTCAATAAAGGGTCAAAAGGGTATTAGCAAGCACATGAACATTTACATATAAAAAACAGCAACCAAGAACAGGGAAAGATACTCCAAAAGAGAGGAGTTAAAAGAAAGGGTTAAAGACTTGAATAGGTAAGGACATAAGATATACATGTAGACAAACCCCAGGGAATACAACACATCGGAAGCTCAATAAAGGGTTAGTCATAAAGCCAAGGCTCAAAGTAGAAGACGTAAGTTCAAAAGGACTATAGTTTAAATACTTCAAAATGACCTTGTCACTTGCCATTAACCAGGTTAGATAAATCCAATCTTTCCATAACTTCCTTATCCATAACAAGTACTTGCCAGGAGGAAATACACTTCTGTAGTATCCACTATCTTAATAAGGTAAGGGTAAACAAAGGGGAGGCAAGCAAATAGATAACAACCTCTTGGTTCCACGTGGAACATGAGCGTGGAAATGTGTGTGAAACAACGGGTACTTATGATGACTCCACGGTAAAAGAAGTATTGAAGGCTTTAAAGAAAGCACTAATAAATTAAAGGGTAGGGGAGAAATAGGATACTACCTATCGGGGTAAAGAATGAATCTTCGAAATCACTTTAAATACCTCGAAGCACTATGTTAATACTCTTTACTCAAAAAGAAGGGAAGGATGCAGGAGGAGAACTATTCCTTTAACTCATACACCGAGGAGCATAACCAAGCAAAACAAAGTAACCATTCATTTCATAAAGCACCTGACGGAAGCAATTAACTATATCCCTCTAAAGGTTACTTCCTTGCAATAAGGCCTAACAATTTCATTCTCCACTTCCCTTACATTTCGGAACATCAAGGTAATAATCACCTGTAAAACTAATCCTAAAAACCAACAATTAAAACGTCGACCAAAAAGCATAGAAGGACTTAGCCCTACCAGTGAAAGATTTAAAGACTCTCCCTTCAAAATGAAGATCCACCGGGTACTTAAAGCAGGAAAAAAGAACCCATTTCCTAAAAGGAAGAACCTAAAACATCCCCTTCTTCTTCCTCCTGAATGGCTAAGTATAAGGGGTCATTCAAACTATATCTACCTAACTATTCCTTTTCAATACGGGCCTGGCCAAATAATAAATAGCAAAAACACTCATAAAGAAACCCAATATCCTCCTAAATAACCCTTAGCTATTCCTTTCTCTTTTTACCCGTTCACAGCCATCATGTAATTTTGCATCATGTTTCCAGAATACGATATAATAGTTGTAGGGGCAGGTCATGCCGGTTGCGAAGCAGCCGCTGCAGCCGCCAACCTTGGTTCAAAAGTTCTTTTAGTAACTATGAACATGCAAACCATTGCCCAAATGAGTTGTAACCCAGCCATGGGTGGTATTGCAAAAGGACAAATTGTTCGTGAAATTGATGCTATGGGTGGTTACTCTGGTATTGTCACCGACATAAGTATGATCCAGTTTCGCATGCTCAACCTTTCAAAAGGTCCGGCCATGTGGAGCCCCCGGGCACAAAATGACCGCATGTTATTTGCAGCCACCTGGCGGGAAATGTTGGAGAAAACGCCCAATGTTGACTTTTATCAGGACATGGTTCGGTCGCTCATAATAAAAGACGGTCGTGCATGTGGTGTAATCACCGGTTTAGGTCATGAAATAAAATCAAAAGCAGTTGTTATAACCAGTGGTACCTTCCTTAACGGTATCATACATATTGGTGAAAAACAATTCGGCGGTGGCCGGGTTGCTGAAAAAGCAGCCACCGGTATTACCGAACAACTGGTTGAACTCGGCTTTGAAAGCGACCGCCTAAAAACAGGAACACCTCCTCGTATTGATGGCCGCAGTCTCGACTACAGCAAAATGGAAGAACAAAAAGGGGATGATGAAGTAGTTGGCTTTTCATTCACCGATACTAATAAACCAGTTGAACAACGCAGCTGTTGGATCACTTATACAAGTCAAAAAGTTCACGATATTCTGAAAACGGGATTCGACAGAAGTCCAATGTATGCCGGAAGAATTGAAGGAACCGGACCAAGATATTGCCCAAGTATTGAAGATAAGATCAACCGTTTTGCAGAACGCGAAAGACACCAGCTCTTTGTTGAACCCGAAGGCTGGAATACAATCGAGATCTATGTAAACGGCTTTTCTACTTCACTCCCTGAAGAAGTTCAAATTGCAGCTTTACGTCAGGTGGCTGGTTTTGAAAATGTGCGGGTTTTCCGCCCAGGCTATGCCATCGAATACGATTACTTTCCACCAACACAATTGAAACATTCGCTGGAAACACAGTTGATCAGTAATCTATTCTTTGCCGGACAAATTAACGGAACCACCGGTTATGAAGAAGCCGCTTGTCAGGGTCTGATGGCCGGCATCAATGCTCATCAAAAAGCAAAAGCGCTTGACCCGGTTATTTTAAAAAGAAGCGATGCTTACATCGGCGTTCTTATAGATGATCTCATAAGCAAAGGAACTGAAGAACCATATCGTATGTTCACCAGTCGTGCTGAGTTCAGAACAATACTCCGTCAGGATAACGCCGACATACGTCTTACCGAATTAAGTTATCGACTTGGCCTGGCATCGCAGGAAAGAATGGATAAAGTGATCAGCAAAAAAGATGGCGTAGAAAAAATTAAAAATATTCTGAAAGAGATCTCTCTGGAACCTTCTGAAGCCGATGGATATCTGGCAGAAAATAATTCAGCTCCAATTAAAGAAAAACAAAAAGCAATTCAGCTTTTGCTTCGTCCAAATATTTCACTTGAGTCAATGATTGCCGGTTTGCCAAAAATTAAACAGGCATTAACCGGTTTCACAGATGAGATCATTGAACAAGCCGATATTCAGATCAAGTACAATGTATATATAGAAAAAGAAAAAGAACTAGTAAAAAGAATGAATCAGCTGGAAGATCTAATTATTCCTGACAACTTCGACTACAACCGAATAGTTTCGCTTTCTGCTGAAGCATTACAGAAATTCAAAAAAATAAAACCACGCACATTGGGCCAGGCTAGCAGAATAAGTGGAGTGAACCCTAGTGACGTTCAAATATTAATGGTGTATATGGGAAGATAATTCCTAGCTCATATTGGTAGAGATCTTTTGCTGCCTTCTGTTTCTAAAGATCTCTGCCAAACTTGGGCTATCGCCATTCTTCAATTGCTTGCGATGTGTTATACCAATTATATAAATAATAATTTCAATAAGATGAAGAAAGATCATAAAAGATGACTCATTATTAATATTAATAATATTATCCCTCAGCTTAAATACCATATCAAATTATCATCTGCCTTTCTTTAATTCGCCTTTTCCTAATTTACAACTATTGTGTAGCCTTAAGAAAATAGCACTGCCAATAAAAAGTGAAGATTATATTAGTAGCTAAACCTGTGAGTAGGGAAGTGGTTCAAGAAATGTTCTTCGTATGTTCGATACCGTATTCGCATACTTCGGATCGTTAGAAACTTTCTTCCAGTCGGCATCGGCGCCAAAAGCTGCCCAGTTCTTATCGCGCTCCTCCATATTCTTAAACGTGATCATATATGTAAGGCAAGGTAAATTTGGACCGGCCAACACTTCACCAAAAAATACCGGTGTCAGGTTGGTTCTATAAAAAATAGGAAACTCTTCTTCATTAAACATTTTCACTTTACGAGCCACAGCATCTTCACTGTAACCTTCATAAGTTCTTAATTCGAAAATTCGTGGTTCTTTAACCGGAGCTGTTATTGTGGGATATCCATCAAAAGCCAAAGACAAAGAAGTGGTGATCCTGTTATACACCGGCTTGTCGGCAGGAACTTTATTCCAGTTATCACTGCTTTTCAAATAGGCATTATCTTTTTTGATGCTCGCATTTATTGAAAGATATTCTTCAAAAGACGGATAAGCGATCAGCACATATATTTTTGCCGGCTCCGTTTTGCCGATCTCATTAAAAACACCGACTGTTTTAACTCCGTATTTATTTAATGCAGGAATGAGTGCTTTCTCAAGATATTCATGCAATGTAGCCACACTGCCCCTAAACTTAATTTCATACTCCCGCCATTCGTACAGTTCTTTCTTTACTGCTTTACCAGCATCAGCTAATGCAGATTGACCAAGAAGCAAAGCGGTTGAAGACAGTGCCGCATTCTCAATAAATTTTCTTCTTTTCATATGACAAGGTATTTGAGTACTACTCAAAAATGATCAGATCTACAATCTCTTCAAGAAAATGTTTATCTGTTTCGTCGAATGCAGCCAGCTGATCACTATCCACATCCAATACACCCATTACTTTGTTGCCACGAATAATTGGAACAACAATCTCTGATCGTGACTTACTGCTGCAGGCAATATGTCCGGGAAATTTTTCAACGTCTGGAACTATGACCGTTACGGCTTTTTCCCAACTGGTTCCACAAACGCCTCTCCCTTTTCTGATACGTGTGCAGGCAACCGGTCCCTGAAATGGAGCCAGTACTAATTGATTTTCTTTCACGAGGTAGAACCCTACCCACAACCAACCGAATTGTTCCATTAACGCAGCAACTATGTTAGCCAGGTTGGCAACCAGGTCGGGCTCGCCTTCTACTAAAGCTTTTATTTGGGGAATTACTGACTGATACTTTTCTTCTTTTGTGCCCTGCACAATGCTCAAATCTTCTGCCATGGAGCAAATATAGTTTTAAAGCTTATTCCAGGAAACTGATGTGACCGAAAACAGCTTCCCTAACAGCCATTGTGTTGAAATACGGCCTTATTAATAGGTTATCCACAGGTTTATCCACTAATTTACGAGCTATAGTGTTCAAAACCAATACCTACTTTCTCCAAAAAGCAAAATTGGCAATTCATTCCCGGTATTTTGGGGACAAACTGCCAATTTCAACTATTTCGTTCGTAAATGTGGGTGAACTTAGGACCTACAAACCATATCTCGCACTTATTTCCAACATTCTGTCAATTGGTTTCCTGGCTGCCTTGCGCAATTCTTCTTCCATCTGGATCTCGGGAGTTTCATACTCCATGCACAGGTACAGCTTTTCCAACGTATTGAGTTTCATGTGTGGACAATCATTGCAGGCGCAGCTGTTATTCGGTGGCGCGGGAATGAATGTCTTGTTTGGACTGGCTTTTTGCATCTGGTGCAAAATGCCGGTTTCGGTGGCAACAATGAATTCAGTTGCATCACTCTGCTGGGTGTATTTCAGCAAACCAGTTGTTGACCCAATGTAATCGGCCAGCCTGAGTACTGGTTCTTCACACTCCGGGTGAGCAATGAATTTCGCATTTGGGTGACGGGTCTTCAGCTTTGTGATCTTTTCCAAACTGAAAATTTCGTGAACCATACAGGCGCCATTCCACAAAACCATATCGCGGCCTGTTTTTTTCACCAGGTATGCACCCAGGTTTTTGTCGGGCGCAAAAATGATCTTTTGATCGGGCGGTACACTTTCAACGATCTTTTCGGCATTGCTCGATGTAACGATGATGTCGCTCAGTGCTTTGATGTCGGCCGTACAGTTGATGTACGAGATCACGATATGATCGGGATGTTTCTCTTTGAATTTTCTGAATTGGTCGGCCGGTGCGCTATCGGCCAGTGAACAACCTGCGTTGAGATCGGGCAGCAGCACTTTTTTGTTTGGGTTCAGGATCTTGGCAGTTTCAGCCATAAAATGCACCCCGGCAAAAACGATGATGTCGGCATCGGTGTTTTGGGCTTTTTGCGCCAACCCCAAACTATCCCCAATGTAATCGGCCACATCCTGAATATCGGGCTCCTGGTAATAGTGCGCGAGCAGGATGGCATTTTTTTCTTTTTTCAACCGCTCTATCTCATGAAACAAATCGAGCGTGGGGTCAATTTCAATGTCGAGGAACCCGGCCTTCATCAAATTTTTTTTTGCGTCAGCAAGGTGGATATCTACCATAGTATTTATATTAATTTCTTTTTTTTATAAAATACCTATTATTATTACGCCTGTGGATTCGTGGATAAAATGACTTTCAAGAAATTTGGTAAAGTTACAACAACATGGTTATCCACGGTTTTCCACTTTCTTTCAACATTAAACAATTGTTACCTGGCTTAGGTTTTAGGCAGTTTTCCACGGCAGTGGATTAAAAAAGGCCGGGAAAAATAGAACGGTGTTCACACATAAAAAGTCTGTTAATGGATGTTGAATAACTAAGGGTTTTTATACACCGGGGGGTAGGGAAAAGTATTCATCAAAACTTATCGGCCAACTATCCACCAAAAGCAAAGTGCAAAAAACGGGGTTATCCACAGGTTTTTAGGGTTATACAGTACCCCCTGTTTGTAGTGTTTTCACGGCACCGTTCCACGATTCGTATTCATATTAAAAAAATGGAGGTTGTTCACATGGCTGTGAATGGTAGAACCTTTACTCGATGCTGGTTTTGAATGGTTTTCCACAGTTTGTTCATAAACTTTTTTCTCCTATTTTTGCCATCCTTACAAAAAGAGGTATACCTATAATATGTCAGTTATTCAAACCATCCGCGACAAAGCAGCGTGGATTATCATCGGCGCGATTGCGTTAGCCCTTATCGCCTTTATCGTACAAGACGCCCTTCAAGGTGGTAGCCGCGGATTGTTTAGCGGTAACTCTACTACCCTGGGAAAAGTTAATGGTACCAGTATCGACGTTCGCGATTTTGAGCAACGCTACAAAATGGCCGAAGAAAACTACCGCGCACAGAATTACCCCGTTAACGATCAGTTGCGCAACCAAATCCGTGAAAGCCTGTGGAACGAGTATGTAGAAGACGCGTTGATGGGCAGCGAGTATGAAAAACTCGGCATTACAGTATCTGACAAAGAAGTAGGCGATCTATTATATGGTGCCAACCCGCCTCAAATGTTAAGACAACAGTTTACCGATTCAACCGGTCAGTTCAATGCACAGATGGCTTACCAGGCTATCAAGTCATTGAAAAAAGGCTCGCCTCAATATAATAGCTTCTGGGGTGAATTTGTTCCTGCACTGGAAAAAAGCCGTCAGCGTGAGAAATTCACATCTCTCATTGGAAAAAGCATGTATGTTCCAAAATGGTTGCTCGAAAAAGCAAATACTGAGAACAGCCAACGTGCTTCTATTTCATATGTGAACGTTCCTTATTCAAGCATCTCAGATTCTACTATTAAAGTAACTGACGAAGATGTGCAGGAATATGTGAATGCACACAAAGAAACTTACAAACAGGAAAATGAACGTAGCCTGGTGTATGTAACTTTTGATGCTGCACCAAACTCAAAAGATAGTCAGGCTGTATATAATACAGTAGCTAACGCAAAAGATGCTTTGGCAAATGCCGCTACTACTGCCGATGTTCAAAATGTACTGGCAAACAATTCAAGCGAAACTCCATTCTTTGATGGTTATGTATTGAGCAGCCATATGCAAATGGCCAATGCCGATACTTTACGCAAACTAGCCGATGGCGCCGTGTTTGGTCCTTACCTCGATGGTGGTAACTATACCCTGGCCAAAATGGTTGGTCGTCGTAGCATGCCCGATAGCGTGAAAAGCCGTCACATTCTTATAAAAATTGCCGATCAGCAAGGTCAGACCAGAACCGACAGCGCTGCTAAAAAATTAATCGATAGCATTCAACTTGCTATCAGCGGTGGAGCCAGCTTCGACAGCATGGTTGTTAAATACAGCGATGATGCCGGTAGCAAAGAAAAAGGTGGTGAGTACGAATTCGGTTCTATGCAATTTTCTACCCTCAGCAAAGAATTTGCTGAAGTGATCTTCTACGGTAACACCGGCGATAAGAAAGTTGTAAAAGTTGAAAACGGTTCATACAGCGGATACCATTATATAGAAGTGCTGAGCCAGAAAAAAGTTGAAACTGCATACAAACTGGCTTACCTCAGTCGCCCGGTTGTACCTAGCGATGAAACAGTAAATACCGCCAGTGGTACAGCAGCTCAATTTGCAGCTGAGAGCCGCAACCCGAAAGATTTTGAAGCAAACGCTCAAAAAAGAAAGTTGAATGTATTATCAGCCGATGTGAAAGAATCTGATTACATGATCATGGGATTAGGTGAATCGCGCGAAATCGTTCGCTGGGCATTCAATGAAGCTAAAAAAGGAACTGTTGCCGAACATGCATATTTGGTAGGTGATAAATATGTTGTTCCTGCTGTTGCTAAGGTTTCGGAAAAAGGAACCATGTCGGTTGAAAAAGCACGTCCTTTAGTTGAGTATAAGATCAAAAACAATAAAAAAGCTGAAATCATTACCAAAAAAATTGGCAGTGCCGCTACTTTGGATGCTGTAGCACAAGCTACCGGTCAACAGGTATTGAGAGCTGACAGTGTAACTTTCAATAGCACATTTATTCCAAATGTGGGTAATGAAATGAAAGTGTTGGGTGCTTCTTTCAATAAAGAGTATCAAACAAAAATCTCTCCTGCTATAAAAGGTGAAATTGGCGTATTTGTTATTAAAGTTGATAACGTTTCTGCTGCCCCTAACCCGAACTTCGATGTGAAGGCGCAACAGGCAAACCTTCAACAACAAATGGGTGCTATGACAGGATACAGAGCAATTGAAACCCTGAAAAAAGCCGCTACCATTAAGGATAACAGAATTAAGTTCTTCTAGTCAATAGATTAACATATTAAGTGGGGTTGATAAGGAAACTTATCAGCCCCATTTGCTTTTTATAGAGGAAATTTCTATCTTATTTGTCAATATGTTAACTCGTCAACTTGTTAACTACTTAACTAAATCCTACTTACCTTTGTGTTCGTAGCGTGAAAATGAGTATTATGAGTGAAGAAATTGTAAATAAGATAGCACAGAGCCAACTGGTCACCCTCGACCTGGAAAGCTATTATCCTGCTGAAGAAATTGTGGTCTTTGACCTTAAGCCGCACTTGTTCATGGAATTGATCCTAAAGGAAAAAGAATTCCGTGCAGCATTACAAAATAACGATTGGAGTGCCTATCAAAATAAAGTGGTAGCAGTTACCTGTACGGCCGATGCTATTATTCCCATGTGGGCATATATGCTGGTTGGTTCGTACCTGCAGCCGGTTGCAAAAGATGTGATCTTTGGCGATGAACAAACTGCCCGTCAACAACTTTTTGTACGTAATATAGATGCTATAGATACGGAACCGTTTGTTGATAAAAGGATCGTTGTTAAAGGGTGTGGAGATATTCCGATAGGAGAGTTTGCTTACCTGGCTATTACAAAAAAATTAATGCCGGTAGCTAAAAGCCTTATGTATGGCGAACCTTGCAGCACTGTTCCCATCTATAAAAAGAAATAACTAACGAAAGCCGATGCCAATGCGTCGGCTTTTTTTTTGAGGCCTCCCTCCGGTCCTTTCGATTTATTGGGAGGGAGCAAGGAACATGGCATATATATTACTTGCGTAGCTTAATTATATAGAAACCAAAACCGGCCACCATGGACGTTGAAATACTAGCACGGATCCAATTCGCATTTACTATCGCCTTCCATTACATTTATCCACCCCTAAGCATTGGACTTGGTTTATTGCTTGTGGTTTTTGAGGGTTTGTACCTGAAGACCGGCAATAAAATGTATGAACAGATAACCCGTTTCTGGATCAAGATCTTTGCTCTGATTTTTGGTATTGGTGTAGCTACCGGTATTATTATGGAATTTGAGTTTGGTACCAACTGGGCTACGTATTCGAAGTATGTGGGCGATATTTTTGGCAGTGCTCTGGCGGCTGAAGGTATTTTTGCTTTTGCACTGGAATCGGGCTTTTTAGGTATTCTTATTTTTGGTTGGAACCGCGTAAGTTCAAAAGTTCACTTCTTTTCCACCGTCATGGTATTTCTTGGTTCTATGTTCTCAGCCATTTGGATTGTAGTAGCCAACTCCTGGCAACAAACCCCGGCCGGTTATCATATTGTTGGCAGTGGCATGGAAGCCCGGGCCGAGATCACAGATTTTTGGGCCATGGTATTTAACCCCTCCAGTGTTGACCGGTTAATACACGTGTGGATAGCAGCTTTTTTAGCGGGGATATTTTTAGTGCTGAGTGTAAATGCCTGGTATATTTTAAAAGGCAAACACCTTGAAATTGCAAAACCATCTTTCAAAATAGCCCTGGTGGCCGCAACTGTATTTTCACTGTTACAATTATTCGCGGGTCATAGAAGTGCTGATGTAGTTTATAAACATCAGCCGGCAAAACTAGCTGCGCTCGAAGGTCACTATGATAGCATGGCCGTGGCCGATATGTTTTTATTGGGATATGTTGATAACAAGAACCAAAAAGTTACCGGTATAAAAATTCCCGGTGGTTTATCATTTCTAACTCAATTCGATTTTAAAAAACCGGTAAAAGGTCTCAATGCTTTTAAGCCCGATGAACGACCCTCACAGGTAAATACCATATTCCAGTTCTATCATATCATGATTGGTATCGGTATGTTTATGATTGCACTAACGCTTTATGCATCATGGCTGGCCTTTAAAAATAAACTGTTTGAAAAACGATGGTTGATGTGGGTGTTTGTTTGGGCAGTGCTGGGTCCGCAAATTGCCAATCAAACCGGTTGGTTTGCTGCAGAAATGGGACGACAACCCTGGGTAGTATATGGTTTGTTGAAAACTTCCGATGCATTGTCGAAAACAGTGACTGCTAACCAGGTGGTGTTTTCACTTATACTGTTTACCGTTGTGTATATGTTGTTATTAGTATTGTTCCTTTATTTGCTGAACAAAAAAATTCAACATGGCCCTGTGGATTATGGTACCAAAGAAGATATTGATGAAGGCAGCAAGCGAGATAACCCCATTCTTGACCACTCAAACGGGCAAAATGCAGCTCCCGCTCATTAGTACCGTTTTATAAACCATAAATGAATTTACAATGGAAACATTCTTAGGACTCGATTATAACGTTTGGTGGTATTTGGTTTTCGGTGCGGTGATAAGTGGTTATGCAATACTCGATGGGTTCGATTTGGGCGCCGGGGCATTACACCTTTTATTGAATAAAGAATTAAGCCGGCGTATTGCGCTTAATGCCATTGGCCCTGTGTGGGATGGTAATGAAGTATGGCTGGTTATTGGTGGTGGCGCTTTGTTTGCCGGATTCCCTGTAGCATATGCCGCAATTTTTTCTGCTTTTTATGTTCCATTCATGATCTTCCTGGTTGGGTTGATCTTTCGTGGTGTTGCAATTGAATTTCGAAGCAAAGAACCCGGTTTATTATGGCGCAAAACATGGGACATTGTGTATTGCGTGGCTTCCATAATAATATCCTTATCGCTGGGGTTAATGCTTGGGAATGTAGCGTTAGGTATATCATTGAACGAACAAAAAGAATTCAACGGCGACTGGCTTTCGTTCTTTAATTTCTTTTCTATAATGGTGGCCATAACAACACTGGCGTTGTTTATGATGCATGGCGCTATTTATTTAGTTATGAAAACGGAGAATCGCCTGTATACTAAATTATATATACTGGCCCGGCAGTTCATCATATTCTTTGTGCTGAGTTTTGTGATCACCACGTTATACACATTATTATATGTACCGCATTTGGGTGATTTTTTCAGGGAACATCCTACATCATTTATTATACCTGTATTGATGGTATTGGCCATTGCAAATATTCCACGACAATTGAAGATTGGAAAATACCGTTATGCATTCATTAGTTCATCGGTAACCATTTCATTATTGTTAATAATGGTGGCCCTGGAGGTGTTTCCTTATTTATTGTATTCAAGAACTAATCCTGATAACAGCATAACAATTCAAAATGCTGCTGCCTCAGCCAAAACAATGAAGATACTATTGATAATTGCTCTTATAGGTACTCCACTGGTAGCTACCTATACTTCATTTGTATTTTGGACCTTTAAGGGAAAAGTAAAATTGGATGAAACCAGTTACTAGAAGAAAAATCACAAATTTCAAATCACAATATCCAAATAATAAAAGCATAAATACCAAATATCAAAAACTACAAATCATAATACATGGATGATAAGGACCTTTGGAAGTTTCAATTACAAAAAAAACTGACGCTATTTGGTGTGTTATTTTTGGTAGGAATAATTATAATTTTTGTTGCAACCTGTAACGCATAAAAATACAAATCCCAGACTCCTTATTGGAACCGGGATTTGTATTTTGGAATTTATTTGGATCTTGAGATTTGGTTCTTGGAATTTTTGCTCTTATTTCAAAGCAGCCCCAACACGTTCAAGCAAAGCCTTTGTTTTCCTGATCCCTTCTTCTTCACTTAACTTGTCGCCTTCGTATTCTATACCCATATAACCTTTAAAGCCGGCGGCTTTTACTACTTTTAGCATTCTTGCATAATCGGTTTCTATGCAATTTCCTTCTTCATCAAAATCGTGGGTTTTGGCGCTAACGCCTTTCGCATAAGGCATCATTTCGGCAACGCCTTTATAGCGATCATATTCTTCAATACATTTAGCGCCCCACATGGCGCCACCTTCACGCTTGATACAGAAATTACCAAAGTCGGGTAGCGTACCTACATTTTTTTTGTTCACTGTTTTCATTACTTTGGCCAGCCATTCCCCGTTTGACGTATAACCACCATGGTTTTCCACAATTACATTAATGCCGGTTTTGGCGGCATATTCGCCAAGCCTGCCCAGGCCATCGATGGCGGCTTTTTGCACATCTTCACTGGTGCCCACACCAAATGCATTTACGCGAATGGTTGAACAACCCAAAAATTTGGCGGCATCAACCCATTTGTAATGGTTTTCCACAGCCTGTAATCTTTTTTTATCATCCAGGTCGCCCAGCTCACCTTCACCATCGCACATGATCAGGTGATTTTTTACTCCATTATCATTGCAACGTTTTAAAAGTTCGGCAAGGTATTTCTCATCTTTTGCCTTGTCTTTGAAGAACTGGTTCACATATTCCACTACACTTATACCATAGGTATTTTTGGCTACTGAGGGAAAATCGAGATTATCCATTTCCTTTGCCCAAAGCTTTTTGTGCAATGACCATTGGGCAAGTGAAATGGTAAAGAACAACGGCGGTGCTGCTACATCGTTAGCTAACGTATGAGCATTTGTTTGAATATTGTCGTTAGTAGAAGTAATAAAAGATAATCCGGTGGAAGCGGCGCCAAAGCCGGCTGCCAGTCCACCCAATTGTTTTAAAAAATGGCGGCGATTCGAGGGCATGTGTTCGTTTTTTGGTTGTGTTGCTGAATTTACAACTTGCCCTCAATATATTAACGGGTTTCTTGTTAAAACCATCCTCTTTTTCTGAAAAGCCGTAGCATCCACAACGGTATTAATAACATTAGCCCTACAGCAATAAAAAATCCCCAATCATTATGCAGGTAGGGGATCTTATCAAAATTCATCCCAAAGATGCCGCCTATTACTGTAGCAGGAGCCATTAAGCAGGTAACGATGGCCATTACCTTCATAACCTCATTCATACGCAGGTTCACATTGTTTATATACAGGTCCTGCATACTCATTATAATATCGCGGTAGTTTTCACTTAAGTCAAAGGCCTGCACAATGTGATCGTATACGTCTTTATAATATTTTGTGTGGCGGTCTTCCAACAAATCGCTTTCGCTACGAATAATGCCATTCAGCAGATCGCGCACCGGCGCAAAATTTCTTTTTAATACGATCAGTTCTTTACGCAGTTTGTTAATACGGGCCAATGAACGGGTATTGCTGCTGCGGATCACTTCCTCTTCGAGCAACTCAATTTGTTCTCCTACTTTTTCCATTACAATAAAGTAGTTATCAACAATCATATCAAGAAGTGAATAACACAGGTAATCGGCGCCACGTTGCCTGATCTTGGCGTTAGTTATTTTTAGTCTTGTTCTTACTGGATTGAACACATCCCGTTGGGCATCTTCCTGAAAAGAGAGCACAAAATTTTTGCCCAAAATGATACTTATTTGCTCTGATTCAACCGAACTTTTCTCCTCGTTGAAATAAAGCATATTCAGCAGGCAGAAAAGTATGTTATCAACTTCGTCCATCTTCGGACGTTGGTTAATACTTAATATATCCTCTATTACCAGTGGGTGAATATCGTACCCGTTACAAATGGCTTCCACATCGGTCTTTCGTAACCCATCAATATTGATCCAGCTGATATAGTCAGTATCCTTACAATGTAAACACTCCGATACGGTTTCAACGTTATACTCCTGTATGGTAGCAGCGTTGTACTCATATACAGAGATCTTTACATCCTTGGCTTCTTCACGTGTGGGAACAATGGTAGGATTAACCTGCAATATTTCCTTGGTTCGGGCTGTGCCGAACAGGGATGGCAACATTAAATAACGCAGGTATTTCTGAGGACTCATATAACAAAAATGGCTAAAAATACTGAAATACAATACCCTTTGCCACTAATTGACTTGTTAATGGCAAAGAGTAACTGCTGCAAAAAGCATACAATTATAATAATTATTCTACGGAGTTAATGGTGAGGTCGGCGCCCAGGCTATTTCCTTCAATTTTTAGCATTACAGGAAAGGCCGCATTGTTAAGGATCCAAATTCGGGTAGATCCGGCAGCATTTTCTACAAAAAAGGCATCAACTGGTTTACCCGTTATCTTTAATTGCTGTTGCTCGTTAGGGGTTTTAACGCTAAAGCTTTGATTGTCCAGATCTATCTTTTTATCTTTTTGTAATTGGTCCCATTGGGCTTTTGAAAATACAATGGCAGTTTGGTCATCTGCCAGTACCTGCTCGGTGCCGGGCGAAGGCTGGTCCCAAAAACCTTTCAACCCGCTTTCCAGCGATTTGCTTTTCATAACCCAGGTGCCGCCACCAAAACCTTCAACATTCCAACCCATTTTAAGAAAACCGGTAGCAACAGAATCAAAAGAAAAAGTACAGGGAAAAGTTTGACCATTTAAAAAAGCTGAGTAAGCCAGTTTTGTACCTTGTTTAATAGTGGGGACATATTTATCCTGCGCCCAGGCAGAACCTGCCATTAGCAGGCAAACACCAAGAATGATTTTTTTCATATAACAGGTTTTATGTGAATTTACTGAAAAAGACCGAAGGCGTAACGCTTAATGCCCAACGCAAATACTGCCTATAAAACAAAAACGGAGTTACAAATTGCAACTCCGTTCTCGTAAAATATTACCGTTGTGATTATATAATTATTAATTACAGCTTCTCGTACAAGGCGCGTAATTTTTCGCGGGTCATAATTTTTTCCCAGTCTTTACCCAATGCATTTTCCCATAACGGTTTCATGCCCAGTGATACATTGATCATTGTATCGAACTGTTCGTCGGAAAGACCTTTACAAATACCAACAGGAATATCGATATTATTTTTCTCAACCATTCTTTTAAACTCAGCTACGCCTTCCGGGTAGTAAGGTTCAAGATGGTTCATAACAATACAATTACCAATACCATGTTTGGTGCCCAGCAAATAACTTAAGCCATAACTTACAGCGTGTGCAACGCCTACCTGTGAATAAGCGATGCTCATACCGCCGGCAAAAGATGCCATCATCAGTTTTTCGTCGCACTCAGCGTCCCAGTTATCTTTTTCAAGAAAAATGTGCTGGCATAATTGCAATGCTTTTTCGCCATACGATTTGCTGAACTCGTTCAGGTAAGTGCCTTGCAGGCTTTCAATACAATGGATATAGCAATCCATACCTGTATAAAAACGCTGGTTAACGGGTGCGTTGGCTATTAATTCGGGGTCAAGAACGATCTGGCTAAAAGGGGTGAAATCAGAGTTCATACCCAGTTTACGGGTAGGGCCGGTAAGAACTGTGGTACGTGAAACCTCAGCACCGGTTCCACTTAAAGTAGGGATACCCACTTTGTAAACGCCGGCAACTTTTACCAGGTCCCAGCCCTGATAGTCGGCCGAAGAACCAGTATTGGTCATCATTAAAGAAACCGCTTTGGCCAGGTCGAGGGTTGAGCCGCCGCCTATGCCAATAATACCGCTCACGGTGCCAAACTCATCTTTTAATTGTTTTGCCAGTTTATCAACCTGAGTTGTTTTTGGTTCATATGTAACATCTGCAAAGATCACTTTGTCCTTACCACGTAAAGGAATGCGGCTTACAAGCGATTTGCCGTCGCCGGTGGTGGCGCCGTTTTCAAAAAAATGATCTACTAGGAAGATCATGGGCGCATCGCCTTTTCTATGTGGAGCTAAAATTTCATCGAGCTGGTTAAAACTGCCGTGGCCGTATATTACATAATCGACCATTTTAAAGTTTCTGAACTTCATATGCTTACGCTAAATGATTTTTAAAAGATACTGTGATTTAGCCGTGCGAAGGTCGGAATCAATGGGCAATTGGCAATCGACAATTGTCAAATAATTCCATACACCCCCGCAAGGCCCGGGATGGTAAAAATTTTATATAAAACTGTGATTGCCAGTAAAAATTGCCTATTACAGTGGGAAAAACCTACAGCGGCACCCGGCCTGCTGCTAAAAGGAATTCGTAAATTGAGCAATATGGGTGTTATTAATAAACTGGCGTCTTCGCTTGGTAGAAGAGATGAAGTGCCAAACCAGGAGCTGGCCGCTGAAATTGCCGGCAACAATGATAAAAAAGCGGTGCAGGAACTGGTTGATAACCTAAGCAATAAAAGTAAAGACGTACAAAGCGATTGTATAAAAGTGTTATATGAGATCGCTACTCTAAAGCCTATATTGGTGGCAAACCATGTTAATAGTTTTATAGAGCTTTTGAGCAGTAAGAACAATCGCATGCAATGGGGCGCCATGACGGCCCTGCATGCTATAACCAATGAAAAACCCGATGCTGTGTATAACGCATTGCCAACGATCGTGGCTGTGGCCGATAAGGGGTCGGTAATTACCAATGACCATTGTGTGGGAATTTTAATAAAACTGGCGGCTGTAAAAAAATGTACTGAAGATGCATTTAAGCTGTTACTGGAGCGATTGAAATTATGCCCCACCAATCAATTGCCTATGTATGCAGAAAATGCATTGCCGGTTATAAATGAAAATAACAAAGCTGTTTTTATACAAACGCTATCGGCACGGCTTGCAGAAATTGAAAAAGAAACAAAACGGGCGCGGGTAGAAAAGGTGATAAAAAAGCTACAACCTAAAAAATAATTATCCTTATAAATTAAAGCTTATCCAATGAAAATAGCAGTAGCGCAAACAAAACCACTTACCGGGGATATTGAAGGTAATATTAAAAACCATATAACCCTGGCCACACGCGCCGCCGATAATGGTGCTGATATTATTATTTTCCCCGAACTGTCGTTGACCGGGTATGAACCCTCACTTGCCAAAGAACTAGCTACCGGTATTAACGACAGCCGCTTTGAAGTTCTTCAACAATTAAGCAACGAAAAGCAGATCACCATTGGTGTGGGCGTACCAACAAATGCTGAATCCGGTATTCATATTACCATGGTTTTGTTTCAGCCCAATAAACCACGGCAGGCCAACTCAAAAATGTATTTGCATGCCGATGAAGAACCCTTTTTTGTAAGTGGTGAAAATTTACAAGGCTTAATAATTAATAATACACCCATTGCCCTGGCTATTTGTTATGAGATATCTGTTCATGAACATTCGGCAAATGCCCGCAAGTCCGGTGCTGAGCTATATGTAGCCAGTGTGGCCAAAACAGTAAAAGGTGTGGAAAAAGCGTGGGCAAGCCTAAGTGAAACTGCCAGTAAATACGGGATGACCGTTTTAATGAGCAATAGTGTGGGAATGTGTGAAGATGGGCTTTGCGGTGGCAGATCTGCTGCCTGGAACAGTAAAGGAGAATTATTGGGGCATTTGAACGATACCGATGAAGGCATTATAGTACTCGATACGATTATAGATAAAATCTATCTGATTATAGAATAATACTATAAAAATCTATATCATTTTTTGGCATCTTTGCGTCACTCAACCATAGCCCATTAACGGGCATCACGATTGTTTTCCTGCCATTTTCCTGAAAGTTCAAAGCATAATGCTTAAGCATTAGCCGAAATATTAGTGCGTTTGGCGATTAGCATTCTAAAAATTTTAAATCATAATATGAGTAACAAAGTGTTGTCTATCGGAACTCAGTTCCCGGCATTTAAGAAGAAAGCGGTTGTATCTATTGAGAAAGGCAAAGAATTCATGGAATTAACAAATGAGTACGCCACTTCAAAAGGAAAATGGACAGTAATGTTCTGGTGGCCGAAAGATTTCACTTTCGTGTGTCCTACTGAAATAGCGGAGTTCAACAAAAAACACAGCGAATTTACTGACAGAGATGCCATTTTGATAGGCGCTTCAACCGATTCAGAATTTGTGCATGCAGCATGGAGAAGAGATCACAACGATTTGAAAGACCTGAAATTCCCTATGCTGGCCGATACTTCTAAATCACTGGCTGAAGAACTGGGTATTCTTGATTCTGAAGAGAAGATCGCTTACCGCGCTACCTTCATCATAGACCCACAAGGTATTGTACGCTGGGTAAGTGTATATGACCTGAATGTTGGCCGTAACGTACAGGAAGTTGTTCGTGTACTGGATGCCCTGCAAACAGACGAACTGTGTCCTTGCAACTGGCAAAAAGGTCAGGAAACATTGACCACTGCATTAAGCATGAACTAATTTTTATAGCGTAACAAAACTACGTGGTAAGGACCGGTTAAAAAGACATTACTAAAGAGTGGTAATGTGCAAAATAACCCTCGTGAACTATGTTCTTTTATCCGGTCCTTAATTTTAAACAAACGTATTTAACATGAGCCAGGGAATAGCAATACAGAATGAAACTTTTAGCAACCTGTTAAATGATCTGCAAATACCTGAGTATACGCCTTCTGCCACTGCACAACAATTGTTGGTAGCTGAATCGAAATATATAAAGGACCTGAAGATCAATGTGAGCAATGTGCTGAACAACACGCAATACCTGAATAAAAAGGAAGCGTTGTTACTGGCCTATGCAGTTGCGGTAAATGAAAAATTCGATCTGCTGAAAGATTCTTTTCGCGCGCAGGCCCAGGAAGCTGGCGCCAACGAGGCTGAACTGGCAGAGATAGTTTCGTGTACATCTTTGATGAACGCGAACAATGTATTCTACCGCTTCCGCCATTTTATGAATAAGGATTTTTATACCAATACGCCTGCTGGTATAAAAATGAGCATTATGATGAACCCTGTTTTGGGTAAAGAGTTTTTTGAACTGGTGAGCCTGGTTGTTTCATCAATAAATGGTTGTGAAATGTGCATTACTTCGCACGAACAATCAATTTTACAACATGGCGGTTCTGAAAGCCGTATTCTTGAAGGTGTAAAACTTGGAGCAATAATAAAATCGTTGATAACCGTACTCGCTTAAGACGACGTGAAACGTGAAACGGCAAACGTGAAAAGATTCGCTAATTGCGTGATGTCCGATTGCCTTTGGGCAGAACACTCGGGCAGATGTAGTGGATAACGAAAAAAAGGATAATTGAAAGGGGTGAGTTCGCCGTACGGCGGTACTCACCCCTTTCGTTTTATTGTGGGCCGCCTTAAATGGCTGGTGCAAAAAACAAGTAAATCTCAAAACCGCGCGAGCCCTTTCACGTTTTCCGTTTTACGAATTACGCCACTAACGCCGCAGCGCCAAAAACGCCGGCGCTATCGCCGAGGCTGGGTTTTAGAATTTGAACGTCAACGCGGTTATTGAAAATGAATTTGTGCAGCGATTCAACACCGGCAGTATAAATACTGTCGATATTTCCCACACCACCACCAACTACAATAACATCGGGATCGAGCATATTGGTAATTACCGATACGGCCTTACCAAAAAAATGGTTAAGCCTGTCGATGGTCTTTACGGCTGCCTGGTCGTTCCCCTGCAGTGAGTGGGCCAAAATATCTTTTAACGAAAGCATGGAACCGGTAATACTTTTATAATACCGTTGCAAACCGGGGCCCGATAAAACCGTTTCCACACAACCCGTACGGCCGCAATAACAGGGGCCGCCCGATTCATCGAGGAAATTATGTCCCCATTCGCCGGCAATGCCATGTTTGCCATTCCACACATGGCCATTTATTACAATACCGCCGCCAACACCGGTACCCATAATAATACCGAACACCACTTTGGCATCGGGCGCCTGTTGTTTTACAACGCCCCAATGCGTTTCGGCAAGGGCAAAACAATTGGCGTCATTGGCCAATACACAGGGAATTCCGAGCTTTTCTTCCAGGTCTTTTTTCAGCGGCTGTCCATTCAGGGCAGTGCTGTTGCAGTTCTTCATAGTTTGCAAAATGGGGTCCAGTACACCGGGCGTACCCAGTCCCAAACGGGCAGGTTGCAAGCCTGATTGCTGTTTCATTGTTTGAACCAATTTATCGATCTGGCCAATGATGTGCTCGTATCCTTTATGGCCTTCCGTATCGATACGGGTCCTGAGAATAGGTTGTGGATTATCTAATGAAGGAACGATGGCCCCTTCTATTTTGGTTCCTCCCAAATCGATACCCCAAAGTGGTTGCGTCATGTTGGTTAATTATAATTATTGTAAAAGCCGGGCTGCCCTTTCAAGGTCTTCGGGTGTATCAATTTCAACACCCATATAATCTGTTATTACCATTTTTAAGGGAACGCCATTTTCGAGATAACGAAGGCATTCAATTTTTTCAGCGGCTTCCAGTGGGGTCATGGGCCAGGTGGTAAAGCTCATCAGCGCATCTTTACGAAAAGCGTATACACCAATATGTTCATAATAGGTGATCACTGCTTCGTTATTACGTGGGTAGGGGATAATGCTTCTGCTGAAAAACAGGGAGTTCATATGTTTATCAACCGCTACTTTCACATAGTTGGGATCGGCAATGAATTGTGGTTCTTTCAACACCTGCATCAGGGAAGCTACCTGTACTTTAGCACCTGCTTCGCCTTCAAATACCTGTAACAATTTTTGAAGCGGTTCTTTTTTTACAAAAGGTTCATCGCCCTGCACATTCACTACAATATCTGTTTCTATATCGGCCACCGCTTCGGCAATACGGTCGCTGCCGCTTTCGTGCTGTTGACGGCTCATACAGGCCTTGCCGCCATTTGAAACAATTTCATTATAAATAATTTCACTAT
Organism: Niastella sp. OAS944; assembly: GCA_024809215.1. GTDB lineage: Bacteria > Bacteroidota > Bacteroidia > Chitinophagales > Chitinophagaceae > Niastella. Next base: position 654,632 of record JANUBW010000003.1, read on the forward strand.
CTGTCACCACCCATACTTCATCGAATAAATCCGTGGCTACGGTATTGTCATAGGTGTGGCGAATAACAGTTTTATTACCCAGCTGCTGCATCAATTTGGCAGGAAACCGGGTTGCCGCATAGCGGGCCGGGATCATTGCAATTTTTTTCATACGCGATAAAGATAAGAATATAGCAATGAATGATTGGCTAAACGCAGTCATTTCGTTATATTTGGATAGATCGTCTTTTCCCTCCAGCGATTTGCCTGCCAGTTACTATAACCAAACTATTCTGTATGCAAGCCACCGAATTGCTGAAGACCTACTATGTAGATACCAATACCTGGGACGAAATGTACACGCAAGCTACCGTTCGTGAACAATACCAGCGGGTGGTAGAATTTATGCAGCAACTGGACCTTGAAGAGCTGAACAAAAAGGAGGAACTGGCTAAACGCCTTTTTATGAGCCAGGGTGTTACCTTCACCGTATATAGCAGTGGTGAAGGCATTGAAAAAATATTTCCGTTCGATATTATTCCCCGCATAATTACCGCTGCCGAGTGGAGCCATATTGAAAAAGGCATTAAACAAAGGCTGAAGGCGCTAAACCTTTTTCTCAAAGATGTTTACCATAACCAGTTTATTTTAAAAGACGGGGTAGTTCCCATTGATATGATATACAGCTGTCCGCATTATTTGCGCGAAATGTATAACCTGCCGGTTCCTTACGACCTGTATGTGCATATTGCGGGTATAGATCTTATACGTAATAATGACGGTTCATTTTATATTCTGGAAGATAATCTGCGAACGCCCAGTGGCGTAAGTTATATGCTTGAAAACCGCGAAATAACCAAACGCCTTTTCCCCGATCTGCTACCCCAGAACAATGTGCGAAGTGTAATAGAATATCCTAATATCTTACACAAGAATCTGGTTTCCCTTTCGCCCAGGCAAATAGCCAACCCCACCATCGTTTTATTAACACCAGGAATATATAATTCAGCATATTTTGAACATACCACGCTGGCCAGGCTGATGGGTGTGGAATTAGTTGAAGGCCGCGACCTGGTTGTGGATAACCACCGGGTTTATATGAAAACCACCTTTGGACTGCAACAGGTGGATGTTATTTATCGCCGGGTTGATGATGAATTTCTTGATCCCCTCACTTTCAATCCTAATAGCGTATTGGGCGTATCGGGCATAATGAATGCTTACCGCAAGGGTAACGTAGCTATTGTAAATGCTGTGGGCAATGGCGTGGCCGATGATAAGGCTATTTATTTATATGTTCCCGATATGATAAAATATTACCTGAACGAGGAACCTATATTGAAGAATGTACCTACTTATCACCTCGATAACCTGGAGCAACGGGACTATGTTTTTAAGAATATTACCAACATGGTGGTGAAAAAGACCAATGAAAGCGGCGGTTATGGTATGCTGATGGGTAATACGGCCACTGAGGAAGAAATAATGAGTTACTGTGCGGCTATAAATAAAGATCCGCGCCAGTTTATTGCACAACCTATTATTAGTTTGTCTTCGGCGCCTTGTTATATGCAGGGAAAATTGCAACCGCGCCGCGTTGACTTGCGCCCTTATGCCTTGTGTGGTCCAGACGGGATTGAAATTGTGCCCGGTGGGTTAACCCGGGTTGCTTTGAGGGAAGGGTCGTTGGTAGTGAATAGCTCGCAAGGCGGTGGAAGTAAGGATACGTGGGTGCTGGCGGGATAATAGAAATGAAGAATGAAAAATGAGGAACAGAGAAATGAGAAAGGAAATACAGAAATGAAAACTAAAACAACGTACTGATTAATGTTAAGTAGAGTAGCCGATAGCTTATACTGGATGAGCCGTTATATTGAACGAAGTGATGGTATTTTACGAATGTTGAAGGTGAATTATGCCTATTCGCAGGATAGCATTTCAGAATTTTCGTGGCGGCCGGTACTTCGGTTGTTTACCTATTTGGAAGAACCGGAAGCTAAAAAGCTGGAAACAAATCCCCGGGCTATTCTGCAATATATTGTTACAGACAAGGGTAATCCCAATGCTGTTGTGAATATTGTTACACGGGCCCGCGAAAATGCCCGTAGTGTACAGGACCACATTACTAAAGAATTATGGCAATGCCTGAACGATTATTACCATACCACCAAGGAAGAGTGGCTGGCCCACTGGTTGCAGAAAGATGATCCCATTACTATACTGGATGTGCTGATAAAACAAGGCTTGTTATATTACGGAACGGCCGATATTACCATGTCGCGCGGGGAGGGCTATTCTTTTATGAATATTGGAAAATTTCTTGAACGGGCCATTTTAACGGTCGATTTGCTGAATGTGCGGTTTATAAATAACCCGGATATAGATACCGCGGCCGATGCCCCTTACTGGAAATATTTACTGCTTTCCATTGCCGGTTACGAATTATACCTGAAAACCTACCGTACAGGTTTCGAAGCCCGTAATGTGGTTGAGCAGTTAGTGCTGAACAATCATTTTCCCCGATCTATTATATATTCAATTACCCGCTTGCAACGCTATTTCGACAGGCTGAAACAGGAAGGTAAGGTGAACAACTACCAGCAGCTCGATTTTATGATAGGAAAGCTGCTGAGTAAGGTTCGTTATTCAACGGCGGAATCGATCATTAATCAAAACCTGCATCAATATTTGATCGACATCAAAAATGATCTGTACGCCATAGCCAATGCCCTGAACCAATGTTGTTTTGCCTATTCTTAAAACCAATAAGGAGTTTGTATTTTTGTCAGCCATGCCACAATTCAAAATTCATCACGTTACAAGATATACATACGAGGTGCCGGTTCGCGATAGCGCCAACCAGATCATTTTATATCCTGTAAAGGATGAATACCAAACGGTATTGAAACAAGACCTCGCCATTACCGGTGAACCTGTTGTGGAGGTGTATAAAGATTATTATGGTAACGAAGTGGGTACTTTCATGTTTGCCGATGCACACAGTGAACTGAAGATAGATTCAAAAATTGAAGTGGTCACCAAAAGCAGGCCAATGCCCGAAGATTCATTACCAAAGGAAGAACAATGGGCTGCTTTACAGGCAATCAAATACCAGGTGCCCTATATTGATTTTCTTAAGCAGGAAAGCTGCGAAGTGGTAGGTGAAATAAAACGCGATACCCAGGTAGGGCAATATATGCAGGTTACGCCGCTGACTACCGCGCAAAAACTCAACGAATATGTTTATCGCGAGTTTCAATATATACAGGGTGTTACCAGTGTTGAAACTACTCCAGACGAAATATGGAAATTAAAAGCCGGCGTTTGCCAGGACTTTGCACATATTTTACTGGTGATGTTGCGTATGATAGGTATTCCCGCCCGGTATGTGAGTGGGTATATTTGTCCCAACCGTAACGGTATGCGAGGTGAAGGCGCCACCCATGCCTGGGTAGAAGCTTATATTCCCAATTATGGCTGGCTGGGCCTTGACCCTACCAATAACTGTTTTGTGAACGACCTGCATGTGCGATTGGCCGTGGGCCGAAATTTCAGCGATTGTTCGCCCGTAAAAGGAACATATAAAGGCACATCGAACCACAACCTCGAAGTGGGTGTTTCGGTAAGTTATGAAGATGGTCATGTACAGGACGACCGGGCTACTATATTAACACCACAGCCCGTTACCAATGGCGGTAATAAAACTGATGAGAATTCGTATAGAAGGTATCTTGAAATGATTCAACAGCAGCAGTAACAGGAACTTCTCAATAATCCGTCTTTATATTTTTATTGAACGGCAACTTCAGTTGGTACCCCAAACTCTCGTCGGTACTATCTTCAAGTACATCTAGCCCATACTTTAATTGCTTGGGATCTGTGTAGGCAAAGGTGCCAAACAGCCTGTCCCACAGGGAAAAGATATTAGCATAGTTAGTATCGGTATATGGCCGTTTATAATGATGATGCACCTTGTGCATATTGGGCGAAACAAAGATCCAGCTAATGGGTGTATCGAGCCAGGCCGGTACATGAATATTAGCATGATTGAAATGCGTGAAAATGGCCGACATGCTGCGGTATAAGAAATACATTCCAATTGAAAGCCCAATACAATACACGCCGATAATAGTAAAGCATTCTCTAAATATCCACTCGCCGGGGTGATGGCGGGTACCCGTAGTAACATCAACCTTGGTATCGCTGTGATGGATCATATGGAATTTCCACATAAACTTTACCTTATGCATCAGGTAATGCGGTGCATACTGGGCAAAGAAATCCATAAACAGCAGGCTTAAAATGATATTAGCCCAGAGCGGCAGGTTGAACAGGTTCAGCAAACCAAAATTATGATCGGTAACCCATTTGCAGGCAATGATGGTGATAGAGCCTAATACTATATTAAGAATAACAGTTGTAGTAAGAAATATGAGGTTTACGCCGGCATGTTTATATCGTTTCCACGAAAAACGGAAAAGGGGATAATAACCTTCAATAAGCCAGAAGAAGATCATACCGCCCATTAAAATGGCCATTCGTTGCCAGGGGGCGATGTTCTCCCAAAATTGCATAAATGCTTGCATGGCATACATCGTTTGTACCAGTAATTTACGCCAAAATATCCGTTAGCAAATGGCCTGGGAAAGCATAAAATGACCTGCGGAAAGGCCTGGTTTATTTATGGAGGGATTAAAAATTTTATATCAATATAAAATTTTTAAAATGCGCTATTTAAAGGATTTGAGAGCTTGAAATTTTTTTTATACGTCAAAAAATTAAATTTTTACACCCAGGAAAAATTATACAGCTGCATTTTAGGATTCAAGTCATGAATTAAAATTTTTATACTATCAATTATTTTTTTTCCGATGTGTCTAAAAAGTTTTTGATGCCAGAAATTTTTAGACGAGTCAGAAAAAAAGAAACAGGCCATGGAAATTTTTTAGACGATGCAGTTAAAACGTTTTGCTATCATCTAAATTTTTCCGCTATCGTAAAAATAAAAAACCCCGCCATTTGCGGGGTTGCTGTATGTAATAGCGAAATATATAAAAATAGCGATCAGGTATTCAACATTAAAGGCATAACCAGCATCAGCAGTTCTTCATTTTCATCCTGGTCGCCCGGACGAATGATACCCGCTTTTGTAGACGTTGATAATTCAACGGTAACATCATCGGTATCGGTAGCGTTCAGCATTTCGATCAGGAATTTGGCGTTGAAGGCTATCTGCAGGTCTTCACCATTGTACTGACACTTCATGCGCTCATTACCTTCAAACGAAAAGTCGATATCCTGGGCGGTTAACTGTAACTGGCTACCGCTGATACTTAATACAACTTGATTGGTGCTTTTGTTACTAAAAATACCAACACGGCGTAAAGCGCCCTGGAAATCGGTGCGATTTACTGTCAATTTATATGGGTTATCGGTAGGGATAACTACTTTATAATCGGGGAAACGGGCGTCAATAAGACGACAGCTCAGCTGGGTGGTACCATGCGTTACAAACAGGTGGTTGCTGTTGTAGCTGATGGTAAGCTCATCATCGTTCACCGGCATAGCCGCTTTTAAAAGGGTAAGCGGTTTTTTAGGAACAATGAGTGAATCGGTTTTAGGACAGCTTACATCAGTACGTTTGTAACGAACCAAACGGTGAGCATCGGTAGCAACAAATTGCAAACCTTTCTTATCCATTTCAAAGAATACCCCTGTCATGGCCGGACGCAGGTCATCGTTACTTACCGCAAAAAGGGTTTTATTAATGGCAGTTACCAGGGCAGATGAATTAACTGTAAATGAATTGGTATCATCGGCCACAGGATCTTTAGGAAAGTTATCAGGATTTTCACCCATAACCTTATACTTACCATTATCGCTGGTTATTTCAACCGCGTAATTTTTGTCAATGTTGAAAGTAAGCGGTTGCTCCGGAATGTTCTTCAGTGAATCCATCAGGATCTTGGCTGGTATACATACCCGGCCCGTGTCCTTCGCCTCTACTTCAAGCTGAATTTTCATTACTGTTTCCAGATCAGTGGCCACTACCGATAGTTGATTTTTTTGCACGTCAAATAAAAAATCTTCCAGGATCGGCAGCACCGTATTGGCATTGATCACCCCGCTAATCTGTTGTAATTGTTTCAATAAAGCCGAAGATGAAACGATAAACTTCATATAACTGATTAAGATTTGAGCAAATATAGGGTTATGACTGAACAAATTACCCGGTTTTTTTAAAACACGAAATCCACAAATACGCTATCTTGCCATCCGACGGTATTGAAAAACCGGCTTCTGAAATATGTACCGGGGTGCCGGTTGAAAATAATACCACTTTCCAAACCGTAGGAAGCACCAGGCAGGTCGTTGGGTCCGTTAACTACAAAACGGCAATAATTCATTCAATTTCCGACCGGTGTGGTTAAGGCTGCTTTCCCATTAAAATGCTAAATCCGGCTGAGGACACTCGCTGAATGCGCAATGCTAAAGGTTGAACCAGCCTCCGGAATCTGGTTAGGTACGGAGTGCCATGTTATGCCTTCGGCATTGAGCTTTGTGGGTATTTTTCGGAACTCATTGATTAAAAATTATATAAACAGCAATTTTATCAGCCATATTGGTGTTAATATAGGAACCTGATTGTGTATTAAAAACAATATAACCTTATATGTTTGACAAACTTTTCGGACGTGGTAAAAAGAAGCCCGAAAACCCGGATATTCCTTTTGGCCGCTATTCCGATAATAACAAAACGGTTGAAAAAGTACGCCGTTGGACCGATGCCGATAACCTGTTCAAACAACAGTCCTACTACGAAAGCATCGATGCATTTTTCGACTACCTGGCCGATGACAAAGAGAAGAATGTGATTCTGCAGCGAAACAATGAAAATGGCACTTTCCAGATATTTCAGGGTTCCAAGATCGTTCGTGGCGAATTTGACAAAGAAAGTCTGAAGGCAGAAATAACCCTGGCCCGTATGCCCCAGGCCAGCGTACCGGTAATGCGTCGCCTGCTTGAAATGAATTTTAACCTTTACTACAGTCGGTACGCCCTCGACAACGACCGGTTGTGTATGCGCTTCGATAGCGATATAAAAACTGCCAATCCCAATAAATTATATTATGGGTTAAAAGAGCTGGCAGTAAAAGCCGATAAACTCGATGACCTGCTGGTACAGGAATTTGCCGCCCTGCAAACGGTAGATACTGAGCACATCATTGCAATTCCCGAGGCGGAAAAAGAAGTGAAGTTCAACCACATGATGATTTGGGTAAAACAAACCCTCGAATATATTGAAACGCTGGATGCCGATAAGTTTTCAGGTGGCATAGCTTACCTGTTGCTTTCACTGGCCTTCCGTATCGATTATTTGGTTTGTCCGGATGGTAAACTGCTCAACGAACTTGAAAAGATTGTGGAGATCTATTACCGTAAGGACGAAAAATCGACCATGGAGCGTAACCAGGGTATGATTGAAGGGTACAAAAAGCTGATGAACAAAACGAAAGAAGATGTGTACCCATACCTGTTCCGTGCAAAACATACATTCTCTATTGTAGTTCCACAGCACCACCAAACCGTGGCAGATGCTATAAATGCAGCTGCACAGAATGTGGTTTGGTACCGCGATAACAACTATCCTACGGTTGCCAATAATGTAATGGAGTATGCGCTTTCGTTCAGCCAGTATTCGTACAGCTTACCCAAGCCACTGAGTGACCTGATATTATTATTCTTTCAGATCAACTACCGCGAATATTTCGAAGCGCTCAATTTTACCGTACCGTATTATGAGGTGCTGAATGGTCAATTCAATCCGGAAGCCATTCGCCAACGGATAGAGCAGATCGTTACCGAGTGGCAACCTAAATATCCTAAACTGGTGTTCAGAATGGAAACGCTGAAGTTTAACAATCTGGTTGCATTCAATAGCAGCTTTAGTACGGAGATCACGGCTTTAAATTTCGATTCAAACTAACATTACAAAGCGTGTCACGCTTACAAAAAATATTAATCAATGGTTCAGGATATAATCGGACAGTTTCATCCCGCCATCATACAAATAGCAACGCAAACCGGTACCGGCACCGGGTTTTATTTAAAGGAATATGATATAATAGTAACCAATGATCATGTGGTGCAGGATAATGCAGAGGTTACCATTGCCGGTAAAACATTTGAAAAAACATTATCGCGGGTTTGGTATACCGATCGCAAGCACGACCTGGCATTTTTGCAAGGGCCTGCCAATGCCGAAATTCCCACAATTCGTTTAGGTAATTACGATGCCTTAAAAGATGGCGATGAGGTGTTGGCAATTGGTCACCCTTTTGGCTTTAATTATAGCGCTACGCAGGGTGTTATATCAAAAGTTGATCGCATTCGCGATGGATTGAAATTTATTCAGATCGATGCGGCCATCAACCCCGGTAACAGTGGCGGCCCGCTCGTAAATATCAATGGTGAAGTAATTGGCGTAAACTCGTTTAAAGTACAGGGAGGCGATAACCTTGGTTTCGCTTTACCGGTAAGCTATCTGCGCCAGGCGCTGCAATTATATGCGCCACACAAAGGCGTTAGCAGTACCCGTTGCCATAGTTGCGATTACCTGGTATTGCCCGAAAATATTGATTCGGAAAAGTATTGCCCGGCTTGCGGTACCGAGGTTAAATTGCCTACTATGCCCGAGCAGGAGGTAGTGCCTACCGGTGTAGCAAAAATCATTGAAGATATTTTGAAAGAACTGGGAAAAGACATAAAACTTTCGCGCGAAGGCGTAAACCGCTGGGAAGTGCGTGAAGGAAGCGCCAAGATAAAGATCACCTACAATGCCGAAAACTTCTTTGTGGTAGGCGATGCGTTTTTGTGTCAGCTGCCACAGGATGCGCTTAAAATAAAACCGCTTTACCAGTTCCTGTTGCAGGAGAATTACCGCACCAATAGTTTGGTGTTAAGCTGTCAGAACCAGAATATCGTATTATCGTGCATTATGTACGACCTCGATATTACCAAGGAAGGGGGTGTAAAGGTGTTTGATAACCTGTTCAAGAAAGCAGATTATTATGACGATCTGCTAAAGAATGATTTTGGTTGTTTAGATAGAATAGAAGAATAAATCAATAAGGCAACAGGCAATGGACAATTGGCAAAGTTTAATTGTTCATTGCCTGTTTAATTTACAATGTTTCAGAGAAAGCAACAATTAACAAAGGAACAGGCATTGCAAAAACTTAGGCATTACTGTGCTTACCAGGAGCGCTGCCATATGGAGGTGAAAGAAAAGCTGTATTCTTTTGGCTTGCGTAAACAAGTGGTTGAAGAGTCGATTTCGCAATTGATTGAGGAAGATTACCTGAACGAAGAGCGGTTTGCTATTCAGTATGCGGGTGGAAAATTTCGTATGAAACAATGGGGGCGGGTTAAAATAAAACATGCCCTGCAGCAAAAACAGGTAAGCGCATATTGTGTAAACAAGGCAATGAAAGAAATTAATGACGATGATTATGAGAAAACATTGCATAAGCTGGCCGAACAAAAATGGAACAGTGTAACGGGGGAAGGTGTGAACCTGTTTGTAAAAATGAGTAAGACAAGCGATTATTTATTGCAAAAGGGGTATGAGGCGGAGTTGGTGAGGGGTGTGATTGCCGGATTGAAGGAGAACTAAAATGAATATTGCTTTTTAAGATAGGGGTTAAACTCCCCAATGGGTCTTGGAAGAAAGTAACCTTTAATCAAAGTGGGATTACGAACACATATTTCAATATGCAGGCGATCGTAAAAATTTGAATTTGGATAAATTTGACCTCCTTCGTTAAATGCACTTCGAACGGTATCAAATCGGCTTTGTTGATTTTCGTCTGTAGATGCGTGCAAACATTTAATGACCGAGCAATCCAGTTTTCTAATAGGGCCTTTATTGACGGGTATTGATTTACCATTTTCTACACAAGATTCTGCGAACTTATCATAGGCCTTTTTTACCATTTCTATTGAACCAGGTTCCAGCAAGTTCAAGCAGTTCCCCAACTCAATGATAGCGCCTATTACAAAGGGTGTTTTTATTCTTGTTTTATTCTTCTGCCAGCCAGAAGCACATTCAATTGCATATTCCAATGCTCTACCCGGGTTTTGCTCCCAGAAATAAATACCTGGGCCAAGCCAGTCCCATTCATTTTCACTTGCGATAAGGTCATCCTCTCCGTTTAAGATCCGTAGGCCGACCTCTCTATCACAGCTGTGAAAAGCTGAAATTTCAAAAGGTTGATGATAAGCCATTATTTAGATTTTTAAGGCTTTGAATCAGTTTCGGTTTCTGGAGCATCTTCCAGAATTATCCCCGCCCTTTTGAAAAAATCATCTGCTGCTTCTTTTGAAGCCATGATTTTTTTAAATGTTTCGTCAAGGGCTTCCATTACAGCCTTATTACGTTCCTCCAGAGTCGGATAATACTTATAATATTTAGCCATAGTAGAACAATTATACTCCTAAGATATAAAATATTTATTTCATATCCCTAAAGAATTTAGTTTTTTACCTTACTTCCACTTATCCGTAAATCGCTTCTTTATAGTAAAATAAAAAGTACTTCCTTCACCTACAACCGAATCAACCCAAATTCTTCCATTATGCAATTCCGCAATTTTTTTGCAATGTGCAAGGCCGATACCAGTTCCCTCATATTCATTCTTGGTATGTAACCGTTGAAAGATGATAAAAATGCGCTCCCAGTATTTTTCATCAATACCTATTCCATTGTCGGATATTTTAAACTGCCAGTGGTCATCCTTGGGCATTACCGAAATGTTGATAACCGGCGGTTCGCCCGGTTTGCGAAATTTAAGCGAATTGCTGATCAGGTTTTGGAACAACTGTTTCATTTCGGTAGCATAGCCGGAAATAGTTGGTAACATATCGATGTTAATAACTGCATGACTTTCCTGAACAGCCATGGTTAGATCACTCAAAACCTGCTGTACAACCTGGTTACAGTCGATGGGTTCTAAAATTCGTTCACGTCCCAGCCTTGAATAATCGAGCAGGTCCTGCACCAATCGCCGCATTCTGTCCGAGGCATCGGTTATATAGTTGATATATTTGGTAACGTTTTCATCGGCCTCGTGTTTATAATGCCTTTTCAACAATTCAACAAAGCCCGATACAGTTCGCAACGGCTCCTGTAGATCGTGCGAAGCTACATAGGCAAATTGCTCCAGTTCGATATTCTTTCTCTTCAGGTCTTCGGCATATTCTTTTTGCCTGACTTCAGCTTCCCGCCGATCGGTAATATCTCTAATAAATGCGCAAAAGAAATCGGTATCATTTTGGCGCATTGGTATAATGGTTAGCTCAATGGGAAACTCTTTACCATTGCGATGGAGTGCAGTAATTTCAATTAGTTTATTTAATACACTTTGCTCGCGGGTATTTAAATAACGTTTCAGTCCGGCTTCGTGTGCTTCGCGGTGTTGTTGTGGAACAATGGTCTCGGATAAGCGGCGGCCTTTTACTTCTTCTTCCTTCCAGCCAAATATTTGTTCGGCCTGCGGGTTCCATACCGTGATGCAGCCATTGCTATCAATACAAATAATAGCATCCAGTGCCGAGTTCATAATAAGCCGGGTGGTTTCTTCGCTGGCACGTAATATGGCTTCGGCTTTTTTTCTTTCGCTTACATCGGTTATAAATGCCACAGCCATTTTTTGGGCGCCCAGTTTATAATAACCAAGACTGATCTCTACCGGAAAGGTGCGGCCATTTTTATCGCGGGCAAACAGGTCTTTACCCAATCCCATGGGCCTGGCTTTGGGAGCCTGAAAATAATGTTGCCGGTGTTGGCGATGTATTTCTCTTAAATTTTCGGGAATTAAAAGTTCTATTGGTTTTCCGCTAAGTTCTTCTTTGGTATAACCAAAAAGCTTTTCGGCATTTGGATTAACCAGGTTAATATCACCATTTTCGTCGGTTACCAAAATACTTATGGTAGCATGTTCAAATAAAGATTTGAATGCTTTTTCATTTTCGAGAAGGATTTCATTTTGATCTTTCATAACCAACGATAGAAGGTGTTAACAGGCTTCAGGAAAAAAACGGGTTATTATTTTTTGGATCACCTCTGGTTGAAGCGGTTTGTTTTCGAACCCGGAGATCTCCACATTTTCCTGCGCTGCTATTTGATCGTCGGGGTTTAAACTTGTGGTAAGCATTACCATAACAATATTCGCTTTTTGTGTTGATGGAAGCTTTTGATAATGTTGTAAGAACTCCCAGCCATCCATACCTGGCATGTTAATATCAAGGAAAATAAGATCGGGACGGGGATGCTCGGTACCATTATTAAATGCACCGCTACCGGTTAAATATTCCAATGCTTCCCTGCCACTGGTAACTACCTGAACATGATGCGCGCAACCCATTTCTTCAACAAGCAATTTGTTTAGGAAATTAGTTGGCTCATCATCATCGATGAATAAAATGCACATAAGTTTTTGTTTCATTTGAAGAACTGGTTTTAAGAGCTAAACACTACAATGCAGGCTACGATAGCCCTAAATCAAACTAATTGGTCATTAAGTGAATGTATTGCGCGGGAATAGTTTGTCTTGCAAAGGGTTGGGAAGCACTGTACTAAATGAACCTATAACCAGAAGTAAAATGATGGCAGTTGATTGAAATAGGTGGCAAGCAACCAACGTGCATAAGTAAAAATAAGCATATTTCGGGTAATGCAAGAGGTTTTTATAAGTTGGTGCCATAAAAGAAAACCCCGCAAAAAGCGGGGTAATTACTTAATAAGGGATCCTTGGTAAACGTTAGGTTTTTATCATAAGGATTGGACAGGTTTCACAGGTTTGGACTTGGACGGCTTTTCACTTATTGGATTCTGATAGTTTTCAATGGATATGAGACCAGGTATTTCAGTGATGTTGGATATGCGTTAACTGTTAACACCACAAAGATGCTACGGCAATAAAGCATTTCAAATTATTTCACCGTTAAATTCCCCGCCCTTTATATTTAACTTATTTTAATTTATTGGTATACCCTTAGCTCAGTCTTTCCTTCTCCCACACACGCATTTTATTAACCTGAAATCTTTCGTTTATAGGATGATTGGGTTTCGTCTACGCAATTTGCCATTTTGTCTAATTAATGGGACTTTAATGCTGCAACACGGTAGGATTTTCAGCTATTTTTAAGTAAATTGGATACATTCCACCCTCGGAGTCGGTTAATGTTCCTGTTGTAGCGGTATACTGGTATAATTATTTATGACAAAATAGCAATGTTATAAAAATGCTGACGTCTCATTATTAAACCAACTAAGAAACCAGGCCAATGCTAAAGGACGAAGTTTTTAAGGAACAGACACTCAAACCGGCTGATTTTAAATTTAGTAAGAAAGTAGCCGATGTGTTTGACGACATGGTTAGCCGTTCGGTACCATTTTATGCCGAAATGCAAAGAATGATCGCTGAACTTGCTGCAAACCATGCGCTTGACGGTACCAATGTATACGATCTCGGTTGTTCAACCGGAACCTCATTTATATTGATGGATGATACTATCTCTAAGGATGTGCGTTTTGTTGGTATCGACGACTCGGCCGATATGCTTCAAAAGTGCAAAGGAAAGCTCGATGAAGCCGGCATTAGCAGGCCTTATGACCTTGTTGTGGGCGATTTAAATAATGGGGTAGAGATCAAAAACGCTTCCGTGGTGATCCTTTGTTTAACCCTTCAATTTGTACGGCCGCTTTACCGTGAGAAATTGCTTAAAAAGATCGTTGATGGTTTGGTAGATAATGGCGTATTGATCATCGTTGAAAAAATTCTGGCCGAAGAAAGTCAGTTCAACCGCGATTTTATAGACTACTACTATAATTATAAAAGACGGCAGCATTACAGCGAAATGGAGATCTCGCAAAAGCGCGAAGCGCTCGAAAACGTGCTGATCCCTTATAAACTAAGCGAAAACATACTGATGCTGCGCGAAGCCGGGTTTTCGCATTGTGAAATATTTTTCAAATGGTATAACTTCTCAGGCATCGTTGCCGTAAAAAATTAAAAAGCCCTAAATACGAATGATCCCAATCGGTAATTTCTTTTTCCGGTACAGGAACTTTTTGTTTATGTTCCTGTATCTGGCTCTTTTTATTCCCTCTGCTCCATTGTTCTCACCTGAGGTTTTTGGCGTTAACTATTATATGTTGCCTGTAGTACTTGGTTTACTCATTACTGTAAGCGGTCAGCTTATAAGAGGTGCAACTATTGGTTTGGCTTATATTATTCGCGGCGGTAAAGAAGGAAAAGTATATGCAGAAGAACTGGTTACCCGCGGTATTTTTAATCATTGCCGTAACCCTTTGTACGTAGGTAATATTTTAATGTTATGCGGTGTTGGCGTATTGTCGAACTCGCTTTTATATGTAGCCGTGTTTATTCCATTTTTTCTTTTTGTGTACCAGGCCATTGTGCTGGCCGAAGAGAATTTTCTCCGCAACAAGTTCGGCGAACAATACGATCGCTATACAAAAGCTGTTAACCGCTGGGTGCCCAGGTTGAAAGGTATTTCAGCAACATTTAAAAGCATGGAGTTCAAATGGCGCCGCTGGATACTAAAAGAGTACAATACCCAATACATTTGGCTAAGCGGCATCACCCTTATTTTGTTGTTGAAATATCCCCAAATCACCAATGGTGATGTACGGCTGCGCAACATACTACTGGCCATTATACTTCCCCTGTTGGGTTTTGCCTATTTGTTTGTAAGGTATTTGAAGAAGTCGGGGAAGATGAAGGAGTAAAGAGCAATGTGATAATTTGATAATGTGCTAATGTGATAATAAAAAGGCGACAGCTCAATGATAAATTTTTAGGGGTTTCCTGTAAGGGAAGCCTCTTTTTGTTGCTGGCTGCCAATTAACTTTGCAACAAGGACCCGCACAATTAACCTGGCCAATGAACCAATTCATCGGCAAATGTGCCAATTGGTGCTACCCCTGCAAAAACAGTTGTAATTTAATCGTAAATTGATGGCATGGAGGCATTTGCCGGCGACATAAAACCATTAACGTACTCCCGGAAAGAAAGGGTAATTGCATTTATCATATTACCCCCATTTGCCGTTCTATTGAATTTTGCAATATTTGGTAATCAATACTTTTCGTCACCAGGCAGTTTTTTGATCTCAACAGGCATAACCCTCAGCGTTATAGCACTGGTGTATGTTTGCTGCGGCATGGTGGCCTTTAGCTTACGCAACCGCTTTCCCAAATACAGCCAAACCTTCAAACGTATATCCATTGGCCTCATCATTTACATTACCCTAATGGTTACCGCCCTTAGTATATTATTCTGGGGGTACGACTATATTGGTTTCATGGGCTACCAGATAAACCTGAACCGCTATGCCTGGGCGCTGATCGTAGGCGCTTTTTGTAATATTATGGCTACCAGCCTTAACGAAGGCGCCGCCTTTTTTGAACGCTGGCGCGAAGTGGTTGATGAAGCCGAACAATTAAAAAAAGAAAACCTCCAAAGCCAGCTCGAGGGACTAAAAGGCCAGGTAAACCCGCACTTTTTGTTCAATAGCCTCAATTCCCTTTCTTCGCTCATTAGCGATGATCCCGAAAAGGCAGAAAAGTTTCTCGATGAAATGAGTAAGGTGTACCGTTACCTCTTGCGTACCAACGAAGACGGATTAACCACCCTGCAGGCCGAAATGGATTTCATAAACTCATATTTTCATTTGTTGAAAACCCGTTATGGCGACGGGCTCGATATGCAAACTACTATTGAAGAACGCTTTTTGACCTACCTGGTGCCACCGCTAACCCTGCAAATGCTGGTTGAGAATGCAGTGAAACACAACATGATACTGAAAGACAAACCCTTACAGATCATGATCCTTACTACTAATAGTGGCAAACTGATCGTAAGCAATAACCTGCAACGAAAAGACAGAATGGTTTCCTCAAACAAAGTGGGTTTGAGCAACATAGTTAAAAAGTACCGGCTTATGAAGCAGGAAGAGATCAGCGTGCGCGATGATGGAAAAGAGTTCGCGGTCATTGTACCACTTATACACCCTTAGAACGTCAAAAACTACAGTTCATCGCCCTATTTGGCAATTCATGCCTACCCGGTCCACAAAACAGTACCTGATTTGTAATTTGCATCTTCCACAAAAACCACGGACATGAAAGTACTTATTATTGAAGACGAAGAACTGGCAGTAAAAAAACTGCAAAAGACCCTTGCCAGTGTTGATTCCACCGCACAGGTAGTTGGGGTGGCCGATAGCATTCGCAGCTCGGTAAACTGGCTGCAACAAAACCCTTCGCCCGATCTCATATTGATGGATATTGAACTGGCAGACGGCCAAAGCTTCGAGATCTTCGATAAGGTAGACGTTAAAAGCACGGTTATTTTTACCACCTCATACGATGAATATGCCCTGAAAGCATTTAAGGTAAACAGCATTGATTATTTATTAAAACCTATTCAGAAAGAAGACCTGCACGCAGCGCTGGAAAAACTAAAAGGACTGAAATCGCTTTATGGTAACAACAGCGCGCCCACGCCTTCACTCAATGTTGATAACCTGGTAAAAGAGCTGCAACAAAAGTTGCAACCCAAAGAATACCGCAAACGCTTTTTGGTAAAACATGCGCAAAAGTTAGTGAGTGTTGATGTAGAAGAGATCGCTTATTTCTACAGCGATGGCCGCCTGAACTTCTTCAAAACAACCGATAACCGCAAATTTGTGGTTGATTATACTATGGACGATCTGGAAGAAATGCTCGATCCTAATCAATTCTTCCGCATCAGCCGCGCATTTTATGTGGCGGTGAACAGCATCGATCAAATACATGATTATTTTGGCAACCGCTTATTATTGAATTTAAAACCCGCAGTTGATAAAGAGGCTATCGTTAGCAGGGAGAAGGTTACTGATTTTAAGAAGTGGATGGGGAAATGACAAATGTGATAATGTGCAATGTGATAATGTGATAATGTGATAATGAAAGGCAGATTGGTTGACAAGATAGGAAGTTGAAAAGTTGATAGAGGTGATAAAGTTGATAAAGGGTTGAAATGAAAATGAAAACTCTTGAGGGAGAATTTTAAGGTAATGAGTTAGCAGGGCCTGGTGCGAAAGCGAGGATGCAAATTGACATGGACCTAAAAATTCCGGAGGCCCACTCACCATTCACCACTCACGTCAACAAAGTGTTCATTGAAGAACTATGCTTCAAGCATCAACGCAACATCGTTAAAACAACAGTCGTTCCCGTATTAATTTCCGATTTCAACGTGAGTTTGGCATTAATGGTCCCGGCGCGGCGGCGCATTTCGCTCAGTCCTCTCGAAAGTTCCACCAACTCTACATTAAATCCCTTACCATCATCGCGAATACACAATGTGATGGTAGGGTTTTTATATTGCAGGTTCACCTCAATATATTTTGCCTGCGCATGACGGGCAGCATTGTTTACCGCTTCTTTAAAAATACTCAGCATTTCATACCGCGTTTCCATTTTCAACCGCAGATCTTTCGCCTGCTCATCAACCTGAAAAATGATCGACGGCGAATACATACTCTCCATTTCCGCAGCATAATTTTTCATTCTGTCAATGGTATGTTGCAACGAATCATTATCGGGGTTAATGCTCCAAACCATATCATACATTGCCTGCACCATGCGGTTGCTGCTGTCGCTGATCTGGTTTATATATTCTTTCGTTCTACCGGTATCGCTATCAATTTTTGTTTTGGCCAGCTCACTGGTAATATTAATGCTGCTGAGCGAATTGCCCATATCTTCGGTAAGGCTGGTAGCAATACGATTGCGAACGCTTTCGGTAGCTTTAATTTTTTGCATTCGCAATTTGTCGACCCACAGAAAAATACCTACACCTACAAATATGATGAGCCCAAAGAACCACCAGGTTTGCCAGTAACGTGGTTTTACTTTTATTATAAGCGTGGTTATATTTTTTGCCGGCTTTCCATCACCACCTTCTGTTAATGCCTTAAAAGTATAAGTGCCTGTTGGCAAATAGGGGTATACGGCCTGATTGGTAACATCGGCATGTACCCAATCTTTATCAATGCCTTCGAGTTTGTATTTAAGAATTGAATTGCACCCGTATAATAAATACGAAAGCTCAATGGTAATAGAGTTTTCGGTAGGGCCAAGCTCAATGCGTTTCAAATTGAGCAATGAATCAACTGCTACCGGTTTGTTCAGGATCTTAAAACCAGAAATAGAAACATCGGGTAAAGAGTCTGACGCTATAATTTTTTCGGGAGTAAAAGCAATGAAATGATTGCTGCTGCCAAAGACCATACGGCCATTAGGCAAAACAGCCGATGCATTATTAGTGAAGTGATCGTTGGTAATGCCCTCAATGCGATCGAAAAGCATGAACACCCGAAGATAGTTGGGGTTAAGTTTGAACATGCCCGAGCTTAGCGTTACCCAAATATTGCCGCTTCTGTCTTTTTGAATGGCAGCTACCTCATCGGGTAAATTGTAGGGCGTAAGTATTTTCTTAATTGTTTGTTTAACGGGATTGTACATATTTAATCCGCCCCCGCCAATGAAAATGGTGGTATCGTTAAAAATGCAAAACGAAGAAGCATACATGCTTTGCAGCCGTTGCTGCGGCGGACCTTCCATTGTAAAATGCTGAATGGGCCTGCTGCTTCTGGTATCAATAATATAAACGCCATTGGCGCTTGTAGCTACCAGCAGGTTACCGTTTTTGTCGAGGGTAAGCGCATGAATGGTACGATCATCAACTGTTGTTATTTTCTCAACATTCTTTGTGAAATTATATTCCGTTCCGGTTTTGGTGTATTTAAATAAGCCACGGGTATGCGTGCCTATCCACAGGTTGCCATATTTATCCTCGGCAAGTTGCCGCACGGTCGATTTTTCAATTGCCGGAATATCATAATAAACGGCGCTTTGCGTTTGCCGGTTGTATTTGTATAACCCCCCCGGTTGTGTACCCATCCATACTATATTGCTATCATTGCTTTGCAGCATGTTCCATACCGATATGGCATTGTTTTCAACAATACCTTTTATCTTAAGCGGTATGTTGTTAAAAGAAGAGTCGAAACGGTAAATGCCGTTGCCCCAGGCGCCCATCAGAAGGGTGTTATTATTATCGGAAATAAAACTTAAGGGCGGACCTTCACCGGTTTTATGCGTTGCGCGGTTTATGTGGTGAACGTTGGTAAAAAATTCGCGACTGGGATTGAACCTGAACAACCCGTTATTATTGGTAGCTACCCATAGATTTTCTTCCCCATCTTCATACAAATCGTGTACGGTTTCAAAAGCAATGCTTTGATCGTTGGTGTAGCCATTGTGCACCAGTTGAAATTTGTTTTCTTTTTCAAGATAGCTGGCAAAAATTTTTCCGCCCTTTATCCATACCGTACCATTCTTTTGCTCTATCATACCACTGGGTTCGTGGTATTCTTTTATCAGGGGAAAAAAGCTATAGTTTTTTAAAACGGTAGTATTGCTGGCCAGGTTATAACAGTAAAAAGAAGGGCACCCTAATGTAGGCGGCCAGGTAATAAGCCAAAGGCGATGTTTTGAATCGAGCAGCATAGGTCCGCCATAAGTAAGGCGACCAAATTGTTCTATTACCGGTTCGTTTTCCACAGTGTGACCTGCATAACTCAACTTGTTAGTATGGCTGTTGAAAACTACCAGTCCGCTGTCGGTGCCAATATAATATTTACCGGTTTGTGCATCTTCGCAAAAACCAAGTATAGGCCATTTGGGCGGCAATGGTATCAAATGACTGGCCGGAACAAATGTGTTTTCCTTTTCATTATAAACAAGCAATTCTGTTCTAAAACAAAGAAGGTAAATATTGCCGCGACTATCGGTAAAAAATCTTTTATCGGCCTGAAGCGAATTCTTTTTGGTGTAAGCGATGGCTACCGGTTTATACTTAAACTTTCTGGTATCGAAAGTGCCTACATTGCCAGCTGCTGTAATTAACCACAGATTATCTTTTTTATCGCGAAAGAGGTGATTGATGTTGTTATCGGGAATGCTGGCAGAGTCGGAGCTTTTATGACGGAATGTAAGAAAACGGGTACCATCAAACCGTTGTAAGCCTATTACAGAACCTACCCACAAATAACCGGCTTTATCTTGCTGTACGGCTTTTATTTCATGACCAGCCAGTCCTTTATCGGTTGAATAATGTGAAAATGCATATTGCCTTTCATCCTGCGACAGACAAACCAGACTACATACACATAAAAATGCAATGATTAGAAATATACGATGCACAAAAAAGTAATGAATTCTCAAATATAATCTTTTGACCCGCTTAAATGTGGATTTGTAATGATGAATTGTTGATAACGGGGCTGAACCGGTAAAAACCGGTTATGAATTGAAAGGGGCCATGTTCCGGCGGCGGCAGTTCATACAAAATCAATAACAACTCATGCACAGCGGGCCTTTGCGCTGCTTGTCTTTGAACCATTTTTACAGGGTCATTAAACGCTAACAAAGAAAAATTACAACCATGAAACTTATCAAAAGCAACCGGTCGCTGGAAGGAAAGAAGATCTTATTTGCCAACTTTCCGGCCGACGGCCACTTTAACCCGTTAACCGGATTAGCTGTTTACTTACAGCAATCGGGTGCGGATGTGCGATGGTATGGTTCACGGGAGTATACCAATAAAATAAAGAAGCTGGATATACCGCATTATCCTTTTCAAAAGGCGCTTGAGCTTACCGCCAACAATATGGAAGAACTTTTTGCAGAACGAAAAGAAATGAAAGGTGCGCTTAAAAAACTGAATTGGGATATACAAAATATGTTCATTCTGCGGGCAGACGAATATTATACAGATATATTGGATATATACACAGAATTTCCGTTCGATGTGTTGATATGTGATAATGCTTTTACCGCCATTCCTTTTGTTACCGATAAAATGCAAATTCCGGTAGTGGCCATTGGTGTATTGCCGCTTACAGAAACTTCAAAAGACCTGCCGCCCGCGGGTTTGGGAATGACGCCCTCCAACACTTTACCTGGTAAGTTGAAACAATCACTATTACGATTTCTTACCAAACAGGTATTGTTTAAAAGATCGAACAGGTTGCTATATGATATTATGGATAAGTACGGCATGGAGCATCACAACTATTCTGTATTTGATTTAGGTATAAAAAAAGCATCGTTGTTATTGCAAAGCGGAACGCCATCGTTTGAATATAAGCGCAGTGATCTTGGAAAGAACATCAGGTTTATTGGACCGCTGTTACCTTATTCAGGTAAAAAACAACATGTGGCCTGGTTCGATGAGCGATTGATGCAGTATAGAAAAATTGTGTTGATAACACAGGGCACTGTGGAAAAAGATGTGACAAAACTAATTGTTCCCACGCTTGAAGCATTTAAAAATAGCGATACGCTGGTGATATGCACAACGGGTGGTTCGCAAACCAAAGAATTACAGGCGGCTTATCCACAACGCAACTTAATAATTGAAGATTTTATACCCTTTAATGAGGTAATGCCCTACGCCCATGCCTATATAACCAATGGCGGTTATGGTGGTGTTATGTTAGGAATAGAAAATGAACTGCCATTGGTTGTTGCCGGCGTGCATGAAGGTAAAAATGAGATCTGCGCAAGGGTAGGTTATTTTAATTTGGGTATAAACCTTAAAACCGAACGCCCTAACCCCGCGCAGGTGCGCCAGGCTGTTGATAAAGTTACCGGTAATGCCCTGTACAAAAAGAATGTTATTAAGCTTAGCCAGGAGTTTGCGCGTTATAAACCAAATGAACTGGTGGCAAAATATGTGGCCGATTTACTGGAGCCTGCGCAAGAAATTCACAATACAAAATACAAACCTGTTAATAACCTGGTGGCAATACGATAAACAACAATTTACATATGCGTTACAACATTTTTAATCACATTCACAAAGCCCTGCGTGCCCTTTTGTACGAAACAGGCAGCCTTTTACAACAAACCGATTTTACCGATGCCGATGAATCGGAAGTTGCGTTGAAAAAAGTACACGAGATAGCCGACTTATTTGATAAGCATGCATTGCATGAAGATACTTACGTGTTGCCGGCCATAGCAAAGTATGATGCTGCCCTTGTACATTCTTTTGAGCAGGAGCATGAAGAAGATATAGCTATGGCGCAACGGTTAAAGGGTTTATTGAATGCTTTTAACAATGCCGTTTCATCTGCAGAACGTATAGATGCAGGTAATGCCATACATACAGCCTATGTTGAGTTTATGGCATTTAATTTAAGTCATATGGCCCGTGAAGAACGTATACTCAACATTGCCTTATGGAAACATTATACCGATGTGGAGATCATGGATATCAACAACACCATTGTAGCCAATATTCCATTTGCTGAATTACAGGCTACCAGTGTTTATATGATCAGGAGCCTTAATAACGAAGAGATCATTACGTGGTTAAAACATGTGCGTAGCACAGCACCGGAACCGGCTTTTCAAACATTATATATGATTGCAAGCGATGAGTTACCACCCATACGCTGGCAGAAAGTGAAAGGTGCACTTGAAAAACAAATGGCAACTGTGTAACTAAGAAGGGCGGCAAGAAATTGCCGCCTTTTTTGTGGAAAAAGTATCACAGTTATAGCTATCAATAATGCAAAGGTGCCTATCATAAACGCATAGGTAGCTATAAATGACGTAAAGATGCTTATCAATGGCGCATTGATAGCTATCGATAAAGTAACGATGCCTGTCAATGACGCATAAATAGCTTTCGGGAACGTAAAGAAGGCTATAAATAACGCATAGGTTACTATCAATGACGCAAAGATGGCAATCCACAACGCATTGGTAGCTGTCAATGACGCAAAGATGGCCATCAATAACGCATGGATGGCTATAAATGGCGCAAAGATGACCATAATGAATTCAAAAAAAGATGTTTTTTCTACATGAATAACGGCAAAATCTTGACGACCATCAGTATTTGCAAGTGTATTACATGCGCAAAGGGTAACTATTTGCGTCATTTTACAATCATTTAGGGTAGCAAATAGCGTTATAAAATACCGGTATCCGAACAGGACACTAAGTAGTTACCTATAAAAATGTTGCCAAGTGTTGCCAAGTGTTGCCAAAATTTGGAAATCGCCTGGCGGCCACCGTATATTCGAATTGTCAATTGATAGCCGGTATAACAAGTACACAAAGAATTCTAAGACATGTCTGCTAATTAGCAAAGTACTAATCTCCGTTCCGTGAAAACAGAATTGTTGCATTCCGGTTTTTCTGTTTTACTATGATCTTATGGTAGTAGTATAAAGGATCCTGCAGAAGCGCAGGAATCGCAGCCATTCGTGTGCCTTACCTATTCTTTATTGGCCAATTATCTGGTTATGGTCCTGTTTAAGTAGCGCGTTTGAAACCTTTTTTTTCACAGTTTAAATTCATTTTATGAGTCGTATAGTTTTTCCATTTAAGAACAGCCGTGATGCCGAAGTAGCAAAAGCGGCAAACCGCATAATAAGCAACGTAAAAGGCAATTCATTTTTTCCCGATACGTCATTAGTTCAGGAACTTGAAAAAAGAACATCAAAATTTCAGGTTTCAATGAACAATGCTGCAGACGGAAGCAGAACTTTAATAGCGGTTAGAAAAGAAGATCGAAGATCTTTGATCGATATTATGGTTCAGCTGGGCTTTTACGTAATGCAGGTAAGTAACGGAGACCGCGTAAAAATGTTAAGCAGCGGCTTCGATCTGGCTAAAGAAAATGGGGGCGCCAGATTGTTAGCAACCATTCAAAGCATGGTTGTAACAAATGGAAACCCCGGTGAAGCTAATATATTGGTGAACTCGGTAAAAGGCGCCCGCGCATATGTTCATCAGTATTCGGCAGATCCGCCATCGGAAACAACGGTTTGGGTGAGCGAAACAACCGCTCATCGAAAGCACACCATTACTGGGTTGAAACCGTTGGTTACCTATTGGTTCAGGGTAATTGCCATTGGACTAAACGGCCAATCGGTGATCTCTGAAGTTATAAGCAGAGTAATTCTGTAATGCATCATAAGGCAAGAAAGAAGTTTGCCTAACATGAGCATTATAAACGCTAAAAAGTTGACGAGTTAACCAGTTAACTCGTCAACTTTTCACTTAGGTGTAAAGCACTTTATTTAATTACTTTCATTTCAATCCTTCTATTCGCCGCTTTCCCTTCTTTAGTTTTATTATCCGCTACGGGTTCGGCTTCTCCCTTTCCATCGGTTTCAATTCTTGTTGCATCAATACCATATTCATTTACCAATGCTGTTTTTACTGCTTCTGATCTTTTTTGTGAAAGCGCCAGGTTGTCTTTATCGTTCCCGTCGCTATCGGTATGACCGAAGATCTTTATCCGCACATCTTTATACTCTTTTAAAATATTGGCCACTTCTTTTATAGTTCCAAACGATTCGGGTTTTAACGTGGCTGCATTTACATCGAATAAAATAGAAGTAGTGCTGAATTTGCCTTCATCTATAAGTTTATGGCGGGTATCGGGTAAACCTTTGGCCATTTTAATATTGCTTACATAAATACCATACTGACTGTCGTTATAATTGGTAGAATGTGCCCGTATTTGCAACTGGTTTATACCATAATTGGTAGGAACGCCCTTAGGAATGTCGAATATTTTTACTTCATTTGCCCACATACGATAACGTTCTTTTTGCACTTGTATAGCTATATGCACCGGTTTGCCATACCATTGTTCAAGCTCGGGCAATCCTTTTGGTTCGCCGGTAAAAAAGCTTTGTCCATCAACATATGATTTAAGCACCGCTTTTGTACTTTTAAACTCACCCGGACTAAACAAAGCAGTTACTGCACCGTATTTGTTATAGTCTTTCAGAAATGTATTGTCGGTAGTAGTTTCTGTACCAGATGAAAAAAGGCCAAAAGAAACCTGTGGATACATCCAGCCATTGTTCTTTAATTGCAGAATTATATCGAATTCTATAGTATAGTTCTCGCTGAACTCAGTTTTGTTTGCGGTAAGATATGTGAAGGGGCTATGCACACGTAACCATTTACCGGGATATTTATCGAGGGTAGTTATTTCGCCTGTGCCGTTTGTGTTCCAGCCAATGGGTAATTCGCCCATGGCTTCGTTTTCAAAGTTTTCGTAGTAGAATATTTTTTCACCGGCAATGAAATCATATTTCCCGGTGCTTTTTAAAACCGGTTCTTCTGCAGTTGCAGCAGTACTGCTTTTGCTGGTATTTGAAGAAGAGGAAGAGTTGGAAACTGTTTTTCCTTCTGCTTTATCAAGTTCTTTATCAATGGCCCTATCAACTCGTTGATCAACCCGTTGGTTTACTTTGTTTTTAACTTTGTTCATCAGCCCGCCTAATTGGGCCGAACCGGCAAATGGTATAGCGGCCAACAGGGCAGCCACGGCAATATTTTTCATGTTATACTTTTGATAACAAAACTAAGCTGCTATAAAAACCGTGACGAGGTAAAGGTGAGTGAACTGCGGAAAAGTGTGCTTGAAGTGGAAATCCCAAATCACTAGATCCAAGAACCAAATAAATTCCAAAACTCAAATTCCAAGCTCCAATCCAAAACCCTGTAAATAGCACAGTTGAGATTTTGTATTTCTTCTTTGGTTCTTGTGATTTGTTATTTGGTATTTTTTATTTGGATCTTGTGATTTGGTTCTTGGAATTTATTTTTATTTGGCTTGTGCTAACTGCAGGCTCATTTTTTTAATATCAGCAGTTACATCATGCAATATCTTAAACTCATCGGTAACAGATTTAACGGCCAGCAATACGCCACGTGTGTCGGTATCAGCCAGCCCTTCCTGTAATTCTTTGTGGCGATTGATAAGTAAATTGTTCACCCGTTTATCTATCTGTTGCCATTGCGGTTGGCGGGTGGGTTCGGCCTGTGGTTCTTCCCCTTTTATAATTGCTTTTGATGCGTTAAGTTCCGATTCAATATAATTGGTTACCGGAACAAAATCTTTAGTGGCATTGATGGCCGCAAATTGTTGTCCGAAATGCGAGAGGGTAGCAATATGTGAAGTAAGCAGGTGATTGTATACCACAAACTGGTGAATGATATTTACGTTCTTCTGTTGCCATTTGGGTTCTGCCAGCATACGCGTAAATGCATCTGATAAATTACCCAGCGCTACCAATGCTTCTTTACGGCTCACGCGATATTCGGTAGGCAAAACCTTCTTACCCATAAATTCGGTAGCAACTGTTTTAAACCAGGCGGTGTTCTTTTCAATGGCTGTGGCTATGTAACCCGATATTTGTTCATGCTCCCACAGCGGCACCAGTAGTAAATTGGCAATAAAGGCAATGGCCGAACCTATACTGGTATCTATCAACCTGTCGGTCAATACATTTTTGAGGGGAGTGTCGTAAAGTAATTGAAAGATCAATAACACATAGGGGGTCATAAAAATAACGCTCCACATATAATTGGTGCGCAGCAGGCTGTAAGTGCCCAGCATAAGCACCAGCATAATAAAGAACAGGGCCGTTCTGTCTTTTATAAAATATAAGATAATTAAACCGGCAATGGCCCCTGCAATGGTACCAAACAACCTTTCGAAATTTCGTTTTTTAGTTAAGCTGTAATTGGGTTTTAGAATTACAATAATGGTAAGCAGGATCCAGTAGTTATGCCCCACCTGTAAAAACATAGATATGATGTAACCAGCCAGGGTAGCCAAACTTACCCGCAATGAATGCCTGAAATAGTTTGATTGCAGGCTTAGGTTATCGGTAAGAACTTTCAGGCTGAAATCCTGCCTGTTTACAAATTTTTCGTAATCGGCCGGTTCGGTAGAAGCCACCTTTTTATAAGTAGTGTATAAATGAAGGGTATTAATACGGGCGGCAATGTCCTCTATATTACTGAGGATATTGCGCATGGTAATATAATACTCCAGGGTTTCCGGAGTTCTTTTTAAGTTCCTAAGCTCAATATAATACCGGCGGGTTTCTTTTATGGCATCGGCCAGGGCAGTTGTTTGGTGCGAACGGCGGCCGCTTTTAACGGCTATACTGATATCATCGAGCTCAGCGGCTAATATTAATATAAGCTGGCGGTAGCGTTCCATGATCTCGGTGCCTTCAAAAGCAGCATGCAGTTCTTTATAATCGTCGTGGTAGGCCGTCATGATCTTTTCAAACAGATCTACCAGGCTTCTGAACAGCATCAACAGGGTGCGGCCTGTATTGGTTGATTCTTTTACAATGTAGCGGCTTTTGAACAACATTTCGCGCACCAGCTCCTGTTCGGTGTGAACGATCACCTGTTGTTCAATCATTTGCTGGTAAGCCTTTTCACGATCGGTTGTTGCATCATAAAAAAGGGCCCTTATGCGAATGTAATTGGCGGTGGCCTGTATACATTCACCCAATGCCTGTTGCGCCAGCTTATAAGGGGCAAACCTGTGTAACAACAAGCTTAACCCGGTATACCAAAGACCGCCTAATAAAATATAGGCGCCCTGAAGAAACACTTCTTTGCCATGGCCGGGATGCCCTATTTGCAACACCATAATAAGCAGCGCCGAAACACCAATAGAAATGGCGCGGCTTCCGTAAACCCCTATCATGGAAAAAACAAAACAACAAACTGTAATATTAATACCCAGCAAAACCGGGTACGAGGCGGAAAGACTGGTTAAAATGGCAACTGCCACCAGGAACAACAAACAGATAAGCATACCATTGCGCCGGTGGTGAATAGGGCCGGGATTATCGGTTCCGCTAACACACATGGCGCCTAATGAAATAGCCACCCCCTGCGACAGCATATCGAGGTAGCTGAAAATAAGGGCCGGTAAAACCACCCCTATTGTAATACGTACTCCGGAACTAAGGTAATAACTGTATAAAAAGCTTTTATACTTCTTCAAATAATCCATGACTATAAAGTACGTATTTTAACGAGTGTATTGTACAAAAAGTTGAAAATAAACGATAAGTGACCCATCATTAGTATATAATACGCGGCTATAAACATACACCCCGCATTTGACATTTGATAAATTGTTGCATTCTTTGTTAATACGGGCAAACGAGTTGCACTTTTTTAGGTGTATTGTTGTAACTTTAAAGAGTTGTGACTTTTTCCGGTTAAACCCGGACGCCGCTCTCCTAAGACTTATTGATAGAAAATACCTGCTATAATTTTTAAAAGTGAAGGAAAATTCCGTGCTCTCCCTTTATTTTTTCATACTGGCATAGTGTGCCTGTTCGTTTAAAACTACCCACCTTATTCATAAACATCCTTCCCCTGGTTTGTACAACATATGCCACGTTTTAGTATATGTGCGAAAAAAACTATGCACATTTTGGCTTAAATGAGTGGCATTATTATTTCAACAATTTTAAACGCTCAACATTTTTATTCAAATGAACTACGTGCGTGTTTAACCGTGGATTGCCCCATTAGCTGTAAAATTCAGCGTTTTAACTTCCGTGCTTGATCATTTACATCTCCCCCTTGACCGTAAAATAATATTCGTTTGTGGCTAACAGTATAGCGGTAGTGAAAAGCAGGCCTCACCATCTATGAAAATGAAAAACCATTTGCTCATGATATAAAAATTAGAATTATGGAGCTGGAAGAACCTGTTTTAAAAATTTTACGCAAGAAGTATCAACCGTCTTCTTTTATTGAAACACATTGCAATTGCTACGACATGGCATTTAAAACAGACCGCGAAGGTGATGCCATAGTACTGGTCCTTGGCCGCAAGGACGACACTGGTCAGATAAAGGGGGAGCGCTTCACCCGAAGGCTTCGTCAAATGTCAAATGGCCGCATTGTAAAAGAATATTGGGAACACAAGGGCAAAGCAAGCTAGCAGGATGGGCCCAAATACAAGAAGGGCTAATTACAAACATCCGTACCCTAAATTTTTTCTGTTTTATATACACAACCGGCCCATTCTTTGCTCGTATTGTGTTATGAAATGCTGTTTTCGCCTGATTATAATGGTTACCCTGGCCTGTAACAATCCCGTACCCATACACGTTCCCCAGGTTTCAGATACTACAATAATAGACTCCACATTTACCAATCAACTTATTCCCGAAGAATCGGGTGCGCCTACTTCTTTTGTACCCGGTTATTATACGGGCATTATACCTTGTAGCGATTGCTTTAGCATTACGCGTAAGATTCTTTTATCGGCCGATCATCAATTTCATTTTAAAGATGTGTTTAATGGAAAAGAAACCGCACCATTGGAAACAATGGGCCAGTGGCAAACCACCAACGATCAATTAAAATTATTGGTGAATAACCAGGTGTTCAAACACTTTGCGGTTACTAATAAAGGTTTGAGTGAATTAAGCATGACCGGCGCCCCGGCGCCATTGTATCCAGATACTTATTTAAGTCCTACTATTATTGGCGCCGATAATATTGCCTGGATGGAAAAGAAAGCCGCCGGCATCGATTTTTTTGCACTGGGTAATGAACCCTTTTGGTTAATGGAAATTGATAAAGACAAACAAATAAGTTTTTTGCGGGTCGATAGCACGGCACCTACTGTATTTGCCTATGCACCTGCCGTTCAACAAAACGGACAATATATTTATAATGTGCAAAAAGATTCAGCTACCATGCAAATAGTTATTAAACCCGAATTCTGCAGCGATGGTATGAGTGATAATTGGTATGAGTATAGGGTGGAGGTGAGGTGTGGGGGTGTATCCTATGTAGGTTGTGGCGTTAAATTGAATGATTTCGTTCCTTAACTAAGAGGTTGACGAGTTAACTTGTTGACTAGAATGTTAGTAAGTTATTCAGTTGTTCAGTTATTGAGTTCTTAGTTCTTTGTTGCGACCCTGCCGTAAGCAGAGGCGTTAAATGAAAACAGTGCGGCCAAATGCTGAACCGTACCAAGTCAAAAGCATTCCTTTCAAGTCTTTATCACCTTCATCAACTCCCTTGTTAACTTTTCAACGCCCTCGTCAACTCGTTAACCAGTTAACTCTTCAACTCATCATCAACCTCCGCCTCCGGTATATGGGAAACATCCCTTAAGATACGCCGCTCATCTTCCAAACTCAATTCCCCACCCCTTAACGATCTGTAATACGCCTCGCCCGCAGCAATGGCTTCAGCCCTGTCTTCGCCCTGCAACGCTTCCTCATATTTCTCTTTCAACATTTTTAATTTATCGCTTTTGTTAATAACTCCCACAGCAATAAAAATGATGATCAGAAACCCAACCGCTACAAACAATAATTTTTCAGTGAGGCTCATCATGGGCTTTTATTTAATCTTGAACACATTATTTTCCCTGTTGGCATCGGGCAATACCTGGTCGGGGTCAATGGTAACGGCAGTTACTGCTGCGTTAACAGGAACAGAAAATGTATAACTCGTACGCTGAAACCAGGTTTCAACAGGTAATTCAATCCGCTGGGTGCTTCCATTATTAAACGTAAGCTGAACAACTACGGGCATAACCAGTTTATAGTTGTTGGCAATGGTAATGGTTGCTTTATTACCGGCTACTGCCACTTGTTGTACTGCCTGATCGAGCGCCCAGTTATTATAAAACCAGCCACGCCAAAACCAGCTAAGGTCTTCACCTGCCTCATTATCCATTGTGCGGAAAAAATCTTCGGGCGAAGGATGTTTATAAGCCCAGTTGTGAATATACCTGCGGAAAGCATAATCAAAACGGTCTTTACCCAAAATATATTCACGCAGCAGGTATAACCCATATGCGGGTTTAAAGTAGGAGATGGGGTGGCGATATTTTTCAGGAATAACATCGGCAGGCATCATCATCGATGGAGCGTTGGTATCACTTAACCAGGGTCGAATTTCATCGGCGGGGTTACCACCATCTGGTGCATATTCAGCATCGCGCTTGGGCGCATATTCACCTTTGTTAAATGCATCGGAGGCATAAATACCAATAAAAGTATTGAAGCCTTCATCCATCCAGGCATGGCGGCGTTCATTGGAGCCTACGATCATAGGGAACCAGTTATGGCCTATTTCATGCGCGGTTACCCAATACAGTTCTTTGGTTTTATCGTTCATACCATCGAAAAGAATTCCCGGATATTCCATCCCGGCGGCTATGCCGGCTTCATTAACAGCAGTAGGATAGGGGTATACAAACCATTTCTCAGAAAAATGCTCAATAGAGGCTTTCAGGTATTCGGTACTACGGCTCCAGGCTTCAGTGCCATCGCTCTCCACCGGGTATACCGACATAGCCAAACACTTTTTGCCCTGTGGCAAATTAACCCTGGCTGCATCCCATATAAATGCAGGACTGGCGCCAAAAGCTACATCGCGCGTATTATTCATTTTAAACCGCCAGGTAAGGGTACCTTTTTGCACTGGTCTGCTTGTTGCCTCAGTTACTTCTTTGGCAGAACGTATCATTACGGTTTTATCACTATTGCGGGCTGTGGCCAGCCGTTCAATTTGTTGTTTGGTTAATACCTCGTTGGCATTTTGCAATTCACCCGCGCCGGCAACTATAAAATTCCAGGGAACAGTTACGCTATAATCGAAATTGCCATACTCGCAATAAAATTCACCGCTGCCTAAGAATGGATGCGTGTTCCAACCCAACAGATCATCATACACGCACATACGCGGATACCATTGTGCTATTTCATATATGGTACCATTCTTTGTTCTCACATAATCGGTACGGCCGCCAAAAGCGCCGGGAATGGTATAATGATATTTAATATAAATACTAATGGTTCCGCTTTTTGCAGGCACCGCTTTATTAAGCCGTATTTGCATACGTGTGTCGGTCACAATATAATTGGCAGCAGTTGTTGTTGCTCCCTGACCAATTTTCACTTCGTCAATTTCGAAACCTGTGGTAAACTCCTGCGGTTGTTGATCGAACAAAAAATTACTGCGGGCGCCTTTTTTATACAGGTTCTGCTCAAGCAGCAACCATAATGATTGCAATGAATCGGGACTGTTATTGGTATATCGAATAATTGCGTAACCCGTTAATTGTTGTTTAATGGTATCGATGGTAGCCTGCAAATTATAATCAGCGCGGTTTTGCCAGTACGCCGGTCCGGGTGCGCCATTGGCCGAACGAATGGTATTACCATTATTAGAATACAAACCCGGCGCAAAAGTTTCGGCCGGCTCGTATTTTACCTGGGTGTAACCTGATAATGATAATATGATAGCAACTGTGACTGAAAATAACTTGTGCATGCAGGTGTATTATTAACGAAGAGCAATATAAAAGAAAAAGGGCCGACTAAAAATTTTTAGTCGGCCCCATTTAAATCTTAATATGTATTAGTAGTCACTTGCTCCGGTTGTTACCGTGTCTTTTCCGCCTTCAACATCATCAACTGGCTTATCCCATGGTTTTATTGTATCTACAACCATACCTTCTGGTCTTACAAAAGCAACTTTACTATCGAGCCCGGTAGTTTTGTCTTTTAAACAGCTGCCATAAAAATAAGCCCAAACAGGCAATGCCACAGAAGAACCCTGACCAACAGCGGTACTGCTGAAGCGAATAAAACGGTCGTCGCAACCCGTCCATACACCACACAATATTTGTGGTGAATAACCCATAAACCAGGCGTCACTGTTATCGTTGGTAGTACCGGTTTTACCACTGAAATTGGCTACGTTAATGCCATAGCTGGCAGCGCGCCTGCCCGTACCGCGTGTCATAACGCCATTCATCATGGTCATTACATTATAGGCTGTTGCAGCGTTGATCACTTCTTTACGTTCAGAAGTAAATGATTGTAACACGTTACCGTTCTTATCTTCAATACGGGTAATATACATAGGTTTTACTGAGAAACCACCCGCGGGGTACATGCTATAGGCATGCATCATTTCGTATAATGAGGTTTCACCACTACCCAAACAAATTGCAGGTAAAGGTTTGATGTCGGTTTCAACACCCACTTTTTTCAGGAATTCAACAAAACGCACAGCGGCATCATTGCCTTTGTTACCCATTTGTTTCATAATATAGGCCGTTGCACAGTTACGTGATTGGGCAAGCGCTTCGGCCATGGGCATGGTTTGGTTCGAGCAGGATGCTGTGGTAGCAGGTACAGGACCAAAACCCTCAAACATTTGCTGTACATCTTCAACAGGCGTTGAAGGCGTAAAGCCGCCATCATTAATAGCCATACCATACAATAATGGTTTAATGGTACTACCCACCTGGCGTTTGGTGCCAACGTTAACGTGGTCGAATTTATAGGTTTTGAAATCTATACCACCTACCCAGGCTTTTACAGCGCCGGTTTGCGGGTCCATAGCCATAAAGCCTGCCTGCAACATGGCGCGGGAATATTTAATACTGTCGTACGGCGTCATTACCGTATCTATCTGATGTTTGGCATTCCAGGCAAAAACGTTCATTTGCGTTTTTACAAAGAACGATTTGCGAATATCATCGTCACTGGCGCCATTCTTTTTCATGCCCTTCCAGCGATCGCTGGCTTTCATTGCTGCTTCCAGCACATTCTCATGGTCTTTCCAAACAGTACCATTCTTAATATTCTTTTGTGCACTCAATATTTTCTGCATGTTAGCCATATGTTTCCAAACGGCTTCTTCAGCATACTGCTGCATGCGTGGGTTGATGGTGGTATATATCTTCAAACCATCTTTGTAAATGTTGTATGGCTTACCGGTGGCAGGGTTCTCATGGTCTTTACACCATTTCTTTAATTCTTCGCCCAATACTGAACGGAAATAAGGTGCCAACCCGGTATTTTCATTCAGCTTTTTATAATTCAGCTTAATGGGTTCTTTGCCCATTGCATTAGCCTCGGCTTCACTTATGAAATTGCTTCTAACCATTTGGTGCAATACAGTATTGCGCCTGGTTTTTGCACGATCGGGGAAACGGCGCGGATTATAGATCTCACCATTAACCATACCTACCAGTACGGCGGCTTCAGAAGTTGACAGATCGTCGGGTTCTTTTTGAAAGAAAGTTTTGGCGGCATTCCTGATACCATACACATTATCACCAAAGGCTACCGTGTTCAGGTAAAGCGTAATGATCTCTTCTTTCGAGAAATTGCGCTCCAGCTTCACTGCAATAATCCCTTCTTTCACCTTTTGGATTATACGCGTAAAGAGATTACTGGTGCTCCAGCCTTCGGTGAACAGGTTTTTGGCGGTTTGCATAGTAATGGTACTGGCGCCGCCTTTGGTTCCAAAAGAAGAAAGTGAGCGCATAATTGAGCGGAGATCGATACCATTATGTTGGTAAAAACGTTCGTCTTCAGTAGCCACAAGCGCATTTAATACCTGCGGACTGATCTCTTTATATTCTACGTCAATACGGTCTTCGATTAAATATTTGCCCAAAAGGCTGCCATCTTCGGCATATACCTGGCTGGCAACAAGTGAGGTTGGATTTGATAACTCATCAATGGAAGGCATTTTACCTAACAAACCAAAATTGGCCGACATAATAAACAGAATTCCAAATAACAGTCCGCCAAAAAACACCCACCAAAAGATTTTAACTCCCTTTTTCATAGATCAGAGATTGAAGGTACAGTAGACATTGAATGTTAAAAAAGCTAATGTATAGACAGGCGCTAAAAATAGTAATAAGCCCTATCATTTTCAACGGTCGGGAAGAAAAGTTTTTAGTTCTGAGTTTATGTACTCATTTCAAGGGGGTGCCACAAGATACAATTAAACCCATGGCCTTACATGCTACTGCCTTGAATTAACACAAAATAAAATGGCCAACCTGCTTTTAATGCCAGGCTGGCCAGTTATTAATAATTATATAATGAATTTAAGATAAGCGTTCCGGATTTAGATGACAGCTTTTGGCCTTGGCGGAATAGCGATGTTATTTTTAACGGGTGTTGAGTTCGAATTCGCGCCCGCTTTTTTTTCGCTGCGATATTTTGCCAGGTTTATTAACAATACGCTCAGCAGAATAACCGCCAGTCCGGTAATTTGTAAACCGGTCATGGTTTCGTTGGCGAAAAGAACACCCAGTAAAACTGCTACCACGGGGTTTACATAGGCGTAGGTACTCACCTGTGTTGCCGACCTAACCTGCAATAACCAAACATAAGCACTAAAGCCGGCCAGTGAACCCATAGTAATAAGATATACCAACGACAGCCATGAGCTGGTTGTTACGGCCTGTACATGAAATGAGCTCCATTCATTATTGAAAAAGCTGCCGGGAACAAATGCAATACCGGCTGCCATCATTTGCCAGGCGGTATTTACAGTGGCGCTTTTTGAAGTTGATTTGTATTTGCTGTATAATGAACCGCCGGCCCATGCCATTGCGCCAATGATCAAAACAATTAATCCAATTACCTGGTGACCATTACCTGCGCCCAGGGCTTTGGAAGTTTGTTCGCTGAATAATAAAATAACACCAATAAAACCTACAATTAAACCTGCAATGGTGTTGCGGCTGGTAAGGTTTTCGTGCCACTTGGGCTTATCAAGCACCACAAACCAAATGGGTGCCGAGGAAACCAGAACGGCTACCAGTGAACTTGGCAGCGATGTTTCGGCCCAAATAACTGCACCGTTACCAATAAAAAGCATCAGCAGGCCGCTCACCAGCGCCGGTTTTATATGTGCCCAGTTAAATAGCTTTTCACCCTTTATGGCACACCAGCCAAGTAACAGGCCGCCCGCAATTAAAAAGCGAATGGCACCTAAAATAAATGGAGGAATAGTTTCAACAGCACGTTGAATAAAGAAATACGTGGAACCCCATACCAGGTAAACGGTTGCAAAAGCAATTACGACCATTAAAGGACTGGCGCTTTTTTTTGCTTGGTTGGACATGACAGTTAAATTTTAGGAATCACCAATTGTTGTTGCTCTTTCACGGTTTCCAAAACGATGGTTGTTTTTGTAGAGGCTATATTAGGGATCTTTTGCAGCTGATTTCGCATAAGGGCCATTAGTGACGATGAATCAGCGGTACGAACTTTAATAAGATAACAATCTTCACCGGCAATATGATGTACTTCCTGCACCTCAGGTATAGCCGCCAATGCCTGTGCGGTATTGCTGCTACAGGTAAAGCCTTCAGATGAACGAATAAAAATAAAGGCCAGCAGTTTTTGCTGAACGGTGCCCGGGTTGATCTGCGTTGTATAACCCTGGATCACTTTTTTCTGCTCCAGCTTTTTAACCCGTTCCAAAACAGCCGAAGGGGCCATGTTTAATTCCCGGGCCAGATCGGCATTCGAAATGCGGGCGTTGGCTTGCATACGCTCCAGGATCTGCAGATCGGTATTATCTAAAACAACATCCATTCCGATGAATTTTCTGTAAAATTAGGGGATTTCTGAATAATATTCTGTTCGTCGCGATCTTTTAAGAAATTTATTGTAAATTTGTAGAGTGATACCGAATAAATGTCGGCATTAGTCCGTTATTGGTTGAATTACAAATGATTATAGAACAACAGCCGTTAGTTTCGGTATAACGGTACCAAATGCTGAATTAAGTGGGTTAGTAAGTTTTAGGTTCAGTAGAGAGTTGAGCCATGAAAAAAAGTAAAGCCATCTGTTGCAGGATGGCTTTTTTAAATTCCAAATTCCAAGCTCCAAGAACCAAATAAATCACAAAACCTAAACACCAAGCTTCAAATCAAAGCATCAAAAACCAGAACTCAATGTTTATTTAGTATGTTTTACGATTTGAAGTTGGTATTTTGGCATTTCTTTTTGGATTTTGTGATTTGGTTCTTGGTATTTTTTTTGGATCTTGAGATTTGGAATTTGTGATTTTTTGATTTAGTAACTTTACAAGTTTAAAATTGTTAATTATGTCACTGTTTAACACGAATAAGAATAAAGACAAAAAGAAAGGCACTCCGGCAACAGGCGGCAAATCGCCCATTCCAACCAAAGGAAAAAGTAATTCTAAGGGAGCTGCCAAATCAACCCGCGTAGCTGGCCGTGCACAAAGGGGGTCATAAGTCCTTTTTTCCACAAAATGTAGTGTAAAATGCCCACTCATTTTGGGTGTGCACCATAATGTATTGATTTGAAGGGAATCTCCTATTAAAATAGTTTTAAAGTGAAGATGGCAGTAACTGGCAAGGCTATTCCGGCATAGTTGTTGAAAAATTACTGTCTTTATTCACTTTTAAAAGGAGGTTCTATGAAAACAAAAAAGAACACAACAAGGACAGAGGAGTTTGAATTGATGGTTGATGATATTCCTTTTTTTGTAAAGGCCACCTCTTTTCAAACCTATACCATGGAAACGCAATACCGCGTAAGTGTAAATGGGAGTCCGGTGTATATTTTTGGATGGCATCCGGTATCGGGCAAGATCACAGCCATCGACAGGGGAACTGCTGCGAGCAACATTCCAAGAAATGTAGCAGAGGCCATAGGCGATCAGTTACATAACAGAATGGCAGCCTAAGAATAACTTCTTGAAATTTTTGTAAAAGCTTCCCGATGTATCGGGAGGCTTTTTTTATTGCAATAATTAATTAACTTTCCAAATAATATATAAAGCCAGATTATAACGGTGTAGGCTATGTACAATCTTTTTCTCCGTTATAATATATAGCGCACATGGCGCTATCCGAAAAATTAAACCCTTCAATTTGTAATTGCTACTTGTTAATGTAATACGATTATGCTTGCGTAATTGAAGTTTTATTGTATGCAGTCCTATATTAACCACCTGCTTTCGGATATTGCCGAAGCCTGTCGCGATGAACAACCTGATACATATGCTATATCCGCAGAAAATGATGTGGAGGCCATAGAACGATATTTTGAAGAAGTGGAGCGATGGCTTGAGAATGAACCGGAGCATGATTTCAGTTATTATTCCGGTTTACAAAAAGAACAGTTTCCACCGGCAGAAAAGCTCACCAATGAACAAATGGAGTCGGTAAGCCTGGCTTTTGAGAAATTGTTGTTTACCTGGAATATAGGGGTAGAAATTCCCGAAAAATTACCTGCTGCCCAAAAATATAACCTGCTGATAAGTGTGCTGGAAAAAAAAGTGGCCATTGTGGAAAACGGCTTTGAAACCATTGAATTTTGCTCCTACGACCCGCCTTCCTGCCCTTTTAACGAGTGGTGCACCTGTAAAGAATTGGGCCTCAAAGATCATTTTGACGATGAAGGCGAGGAGGATGGCTGTTAAAAAATTGTGGGGTTTCTTTTTCTTAAAATGCAGTTCCTAAACCTACCTTTGGCTCGTATAAAGGAAAATATTACTTATGGATATCAGCGGCAAAATTATTCAGTTCTTACAGCTTCAAACGGGCCAGGGAAAAAATGGTACCTGGAAGAAGCAGGAGTTTATTCTTGAAACCGGCGATCAGTACCCTAAAAAGGTTTGCATTGCCGTTTGGGGCGATAAAATTGATATGGGTAGCTTTAAGACCGGCGACCTGGTTGATGTGTCTTTTGATGTAGAAAGCCGCGAATACAATGGTCGTTGGTATACCGACGTAAAAGCATGGAAAATGGGTAAAAAAGGTAGTGGCGGCGCTGCTCCTGATAACAATTCCAGCTATAATGATGTGCAGGGAACAACTTTCCAGGCATCATCAGCCGGTGACGACGATCTGCCATTCTAAAGCAGCAACTCATTAAAAAAGTTAGCGGAGATAGTTTTTTGCTTTTGCATTAACTACCTCCGCTTTTTATTTAGCTGGAACCGTCCTTTGCAGTTATTGAATAGTAAGATTATACTTTTTGGCCTGCTGCCTGAGTATTTTTTCAATTTCTGTTTCAAGCGTTTGCTCGTTCTTATTGGCCGACCGGCGTGCTTTTTCCGCATTGATATACGCCTCCCGCTTCACCGACACCTCAGAGATCTGTTTTTGTATGGCGGTGCGTTCCTTGCTTTTGGTAGCAACAATTTGTTTTACCTCGCTGCGGCTTTTGTCCTTTAAGTCATCGGGCAGGGTTTTCATATCTACTTTATCAACAACCGAAGCATCGGCATCGCTGGCATCAACCAGGTCCCAGTTGCGGTTGTCGTACAATTGCTTTTTACTTTTCACCGCCACCCGTTGCGCAGCTGCGGCTTTATTATTACTATAGTTCAGTTGATCTACTTCGGCTTGTTTGGATGCACTGGCCCGGCCGCTTTGTCCGTAACCAATATAAGTGCCATTCAATTGAATGTTCAGCTGAAAAAGAATGGTATCATATGGTGTAGGAATATCAAGTACCTGGGCGTTTTGATTAATGTTGGTATAACTGCCCGTTCCGCATTCACTACCCAGGTTCCAGTGTTCTTTAATACCCTGCATTCTGTCGCCGCAATAAATGGTGTTAATGGTAACGCCTTTTTTCTTGGCTTCGGTACAGGCTTTTGTAAAGGGAATATCACCTTGCAGGAAATCTTCATTGCCGGCAATGAAAATAACTTTATAGTTATCTGGGTTGGCATCCCACTCTAAACTGGTTAAAGAAGTATACATCACATGTCCGCAATATTCATCGCCGCCATTGGTAGTAAGTTTGAAAAGATTGCGTGAAACCTCGTCAAGATCGCGGGTAAAATAGTTAATCTGTTTTACATAACCCGAACGCGCGTCGTTGGTAGGGCGGCCATACTCGTACAACGCAATTTCAACGGTAGGGGCAACGTCGTTACAGGTAGCTTTACCTAGTACACTTACCATGTTCCATAATTGTGCTTTGGCCTGATCAATTAAACCATCCATACTGTTACTTACATCGAGCAGTACGGCAACCTGTACTTTTTTGGCAGGCGGCGTTGGCAAATGTGGTGTAGGGTGGGGAGCTTCCTTCCCAAACATAAAGGCAGAGGCACCGGCGATCAAAAGGCTACTTGCGAACAGCTTATTTAGGGTATGCATATTTCTGGTTTTCTTATCAGATGCGCTGGGGTTTATAATTACATAAGTATTTATTCATATCTGGAGTCTTTTGAATTTCTTTAACAAATTACCAAACGCGAAGGTTACCAGGTCCCTGTTTCCGGTTACCAGGAAATACAAATACAGCCCGGTACCTGGCAACCGGTAACCGGCAACATATACTTAAAAAGAACCAACTGGTATATATTGTATTCTTTCCTTTACTTTAGCATAGTGACAGAAGCAGAAAAAATAGCATTTAAGAATAAACTCAAACTGACTGGCCAGCAGATCATTGAGCAGCGGATGGCTGCTGCCAGAACGTTGATCAAAAATGCGCAGGAAGCAGCCAATAGCGAAGAAAAAAGTTCTGCCGGCGATAAATACGAAACGGCCAGGGCCATGAACCAGTTGGAAAAAGAAATGCATTCAAAACAACTGGCGCAACAGGTAAAGGAACTGGCTTTGTTGCATGAAGTAAAAACCGATGTGGTTTATACTAAAGTTTTTCCCGGCGCCTGTATTGAATGCGCCGGTATGGTATTTTTTATTGCTGCCGGTTTGGGTAAACAAACCATTGATGACAGGTTGATCATTTATCTTTCGCCGCAGGCCCCATTGGCAAAAACCTTACAGAATAAAGTAGCCGGCAATTCATTTTTATTTAATGGAAAAGAAGTGAGTATCGAGGCTATCTATTGATGTATCTTGCGACCCTAAAATTTTCCACTTACAATGGCATCAACAAAGATCACAGTAAACAGCAATGGTTCTTTACGCGTAGAAGGCGATTTTGAAGTTGTAGATAAAAATGGCAATGTGTACGACCTGGGCGGTCGCGAAGTAGTTTCATTCTGCCGTTGCGGCATGTCGAACAACAAACCGTTTTGCGATGGTGCGCACAAAGGTCATTTCGAACATGAAGCTGTTGCTTTCAACCTGCCTCCAAAGAAATAAAACTGCTACCAGGCAGTTTTATTCTGCACTGGTGCTTACTGGTTTCAGTTCTTCAAAAATTCCCGTCTGTCTGTTTTTGCGAACATTATCCCAGTTAAAATAGCGGCCATTCATAGCCACATAAACGCCTGGCGGCAGGGATTGTACAAAAGCGAGCGCGCTACCCAGGTTGAACAAACCATCGGAGCTACCGAATTTAATGGGTATCATAGCGCCTGTTAATATTATAGTTTTATCGGTAATTCTCTTCGCCAAAACCCGGGCAGTATCTGCCATGGTATCGGTGCCATGGGTTATTACGATCTTGTCTTCTTCACATTGCTCACATTCTGTTGCAATATAGTTGCGATGGTCGGCCGTCATTTCAAGGCTGTCGATCATCATCAGCGTTTTAATATTAACCGGTAGCTGGCTTCTTCCTTTGTCAAGCAGCTCCTGCATGTGTGTATCCTTAAAATACAGTTCACCGTTCAGTTCGTTGTATTCCTTATCAAAAGTACCTCCGGTAATAAAAATGCGAATCGACATGATACAATGTTTGGAAGTACAAAGATACCCTCTTTATCAGGCTTTTATACAAAAATTGAATCTGTGAATGAACGTGGAACATTCGTTAAAAAACATTCATTGTACAAGTAAAAGCAGTTGATAATATTTAATGATAACCTGAATTTGATGTTGATGCAATATTGGGTTTATACAGTTCATGTAGCATAAAACACATTTCACACCAGTTGCCAATGTTTATGGCTTATTTGCATGCTAATATTGCATCGTGCTTCACCGCCAGCAAAGTATAGCCAATACAATATGCAGGTGAAGAAGGACCAAATAACAAACAACACACTATTACAAGTATGAAAAAGATTGTTCTTTTAGCCGGTGCATTCACGATGCTGGTTTTTAGTTCATGTAAGAAAGACAAAGATTCAAACGATGGTAACAACGGCGGCAAAACAAAGCTGTTGAAAAAAGTTACCAAAACCGAGAACGGCAGCACAAGTGTTTACAACCTTACTTACGAAGGCAGCAAGTTTAAATCATTTACTACTGCCGATGGCCTCGAGTATACTTCATTGACCCTCGATGGATCGGGCAATGTTACAAAAATGGAGGTCAGGGACCATAACTATTATACCACTTACACCTATACGTACAGCAATGGCTTACCTGTTACAGGTACCGTAAAAGCAGTGCACAAAGTTGCCGGCGAGCCCGATGATGTAACTCAGGACGATGTGCTTACTTATACTGTTGTTAACAACCAGGTGACAAAGATCAAAAAGCAAATGAAGGTGGCCGATATGGAAGAAACAGTTAGCCTTGCTTATAACAGCACAGGCAACCTGGAGAAAGCAACCATGGAAGGGGAAGAAGCATTTAGTGTGTCATTTACCTGGGGTACCAAAAAGCCGGGTTTCCCTACCATCTCAAAATGGGTGCTCGACATTGGATATACGCTGCAGTTCTTTGCAAAGAACGAAATGTTAACAGCCTATTATGATTTCCCCGGCGGAACTCAGTTTGATCATGAACTCAAAACTACCTACACCTACGATAGCGATGGATATCCATTGACCTCAGATGATGGAGAAACAAAATTGAAGTTTGAGTATTAATATAAAAGTATAGCCGATCAACAAAAAGCATTCCCTGCCATTTTTGGCGGGGATTTGTTTTTTAATGGGCTTTCAGGGCCGA
The DNA here is from genome assembly GCA_024809215.1 of Niastella sp. OAS944. Taxonomy (GTDB): domain Bacteria; phylum Bacteroidota; class Bacteroidia; order Chitinophagales; family Chitinophagaceae; genus Niastella. Next base: position 697,213 of record JANUBW010000003.1, read on the forward strand.
AACTGGCCATTTGGCCATTGGGGGTTACTTTTGTGCCATAATACGATCAAGGATGAAGATTCTTTTAGTTGAAGACGAAGCAGCATTGGCTGGTATGCTGAGCAAAGGTTTAAAGGAAGCCGGCTATGAAGTGTCGGTAGCGCCCGATGGCCTTATTGGGCATGATATGGCACTTAAAAACCAGTTCGATGTACTGGTGCTCGACATTATGCTGCCGGGCATCAATGGCATGCAGCTGTGTAAGGAATTGCGCCGCCAACAAATAGATACGCCCATCCTGATGCTTACAGCATTAGGCACTACAGAGAATATTGTGGCCGGCCTCGATAGCGGCGCAGATGATTACCTGGTAAAACCTTTTCAGTTTGCCGAGCTGGAAGCCAGGCTCAGGACCCTGGGCCGGCGTAAATTACTGGGCAGTAATAATGTACAGTCAGATGTGCTGCAAATAGGCAATCTTTCGCTAAATACCAGTACACGCACAGCCGCCCTCAATGGCGAGCCGGTTAACCTTACGGCAACAGAATACCGGTTGCTTGAATTTATGTTACAGAACCGCGGCCGCGTATTAAGCCGTATGGAACTGCTTGAAAATGTATGGGGCATAGATTTTAACATGAGCACGAATGTGGTGGACGTATATGTGAATTACCTGCGTAAAAAAATAGATATCAATCCTGCACAGAAATTGATCCATACCATGATAGGTATGGGTTATATTCTTAAAGAAGATAAAAAATAACCTTACCATTGAAGATCCAAACACAAACCGCATTGCTGTTTACCGTGCTTACGGCACTGTTGATATTGTTTATCAGTTTTACAACGTTTTACTTTATCAGCCGGTTTGCATCTAACGATTTCCTTAAACGCCTTGAATTGCGTGTAAGGGTTGCCGCCAAACTTCGTTTTGAACAAAATAAATTAAGTACAGTAACCTACCAGGAGCTGCGGCAGCAGTATCTGGAAGTATTGCCCAAAGAAAAAGAATATCTGCTTACCTGGGACTCTGTTTCCAATACCATAGAACCCAGGGTGAGCAACCTGCCGCAATCATTTTACTACAACATTATAGAAGCAGAAGGGAAGACGGTTTATATTCATAAAGACAAAGTGCATTATGCAGGCATTTTATACCACGACGATGGCAAAACCTACATAGTAATTAAATCGGCTGTGAATGAATATGCCAACCGCCTGCTGAGTACGTTGTTACAGGCCAAAATAGCCACCTTTATTGTTGGCGTGTTGCTGGTATTCACGGTGGGAATCTTCTTTAGCCGTAAAACTTTTCAGCCCCTGCGCCAGTTGATAAGTAAAGTGCAGGACATTAGCGCGCATAACCTGCACCTGCGTCTTGAGCTTAAGAAAGGTAAAGATGAAATGACCGAACTGGCGAATACTTTCAATACTATGCTCGATCGCCTGCAAACAGCTTTTGAAACCCAGAACAATTTTGTAAGCAACGCCTCACATGAATTGCGCACCCCGCTAACAACTATTATGGGCGAGGCAGATATCGCACTTAAAAAAGCCCGCACCAATGAAGAGTACCGCCAAAGTTTGCAGGTAATATTAAATGAAGCTGGTAAACTCGATCACCTCACCAGCAGCCTGCTGGCACTGGCGCAAAGTGGTTTCGATGGCAAGAAGCAACGCCGTTCTGTGGTAAGAATGGATGAACTGGTTTGTGAAGTAAAAGCGGCCATCGATGAGCTGCATCCCGAAAATCATGTACAGCTGCATTTTGGCGAACTGCCGCCAAACGAACAACAATTATCTGTAGAAGGTAATTATCATTTGTTAAAACTGGCAATTACTAATATTGTTGTAAATGCCTGTAAATACAGTAACGACAAGCCTGTACAACTTTCGCTGTATGTGGTAAAAGATAAGATAAGCATCAAGGTTGTTGATGAAGGTATAGGTATTCCTGCCTCAGAGCTTAAATATGTGTTTGATCCATTTTACCGGGCTTCCAATACCGATCGGTTCGAAGGGCATGGGGTAGGGTTGCCATTGGCGCGTAATATTATCCGTTTGCACAACGGGGAATTACTAATAAGGTCAGAAGAAAATAAAGGCACTATTGTAGAGGTTGTTCTACATTCACAGTCTTCTTAACGGTTCCTAATTTCTCTAATCGTATTCTTATTTACTTTTTAATGCATTCTTAAGTACCTCTTAAGAGCCTCTAATACCATTGTGGCAATTTTGTACTGTAAACTTCATTGTTCAATTTAATGATTACAGTATGCGCAATGTATTGGTACCTACCGATTTTACTCCTGCTTCTTTTGAGCTGGTTGAAAGCACCATTCAAACCATGGGCGAACAGGTATTGAACATCATGTTGTTCCACGCTTTTCAAATGCCATTCTTTACTGGTGATCTTATAAGGAACCAGCGGAAACCATATCACGATCTGTTAACAGATGCTTTTAGAAATAGCTGTAAACAAATAAAACAGCAGTTTCCCAAACAGGTAAACACCATCACCTTCCGTCACCTGTATGGCAATACCCCTGCTGTGTTCCGCAACTTCGTTGATGCCAATGATGTTGATCTTATTGCTTATCCCGAAGAGTTTGAATTTATTAAAGTGCATGCTGACAGCGTCGATCCTGAGAGGATGTTCAAAAAAAGCGGCGTTCCTCTTTTACGCCAGTTCAAATCAAGACGCCGGGTTATAACCATGCCCGAGATACAGGCGGTGGAAGAAGATGCAGTTGCCTTGTTGCGCCTGCTGAATGCACAAAGATGAAATTAATTGATAACGCTAAACTTTACGAAAGATGTTACTGAAAAAAAATATACCGATTGGTTATGTGTTTGGAAAAGTAAAGATTGAATTGGTAATAATACTGGTGTATAGTTTAGCTATAGCAGTTATACATGAATGGTTCCTCGAAGTGCCTATAAGTATTCCATTAGCCGTACCGGCCGTGTTGGGTACAGTAATATCTTTACTGCTCGGTTTTAGAAGCAACCAGGCGTATGATCGCTGGTGGGAAGCCCGCCAGGTATGGGGCGCCATTGTGAACGACTCCCGTACATTGGCCCGGCAGGTACTCAATTTTACTGAAAGCCAGTATGAAGAAGACATGGTACACCAATGGCGGCAGCGGATGGTACGCCGGCAAATTGCCTGGTGTTATTCACTGGGACAAAGCCTGCGCCGCATGAACCCTACCAGTGGGTTAGATAAATTTTTAAGCAAAAGAGAATTGGAAGTTCTTTCCCGCTTTAATAATGTGCCAATGGCCCTGCTCGATCAGCATGGAAAAGACCTGCGCCGCGCCCTTGAAGAAGGTTATATAAACAGGTACCAGCAAATGGAGATAGATAAAACGCTTACCCGCCTGTGTGATGCTATGGGCAAATGTGAACGTATAAAGAACACTGTATTCCCCAGCACCTATAGTTTATATATTCATTTCTCTTTGCTGTTATTTATTGCCATGTTGCCATTTGGTGTGATAGATTATTTCGGGTTTCTTGAAGTGCCTTTAGTGGTGGCCATCAGTGCTTCATTTTTGCTGATAGAAAAAATGGCCATTCATTTACAGGACCCCTTTGAGAACAAGCCAACCGATACACCTATGACCGCCATTGCAGGTACTATTGAACGTGATCTTAAACAGTTGATGCACGATCAGGACCTGCCAGAGGTAAAAAATCAGGAAAAGTATTATTATATCTTGTAGGGAAGAAGCAAGTGTCAGGTAAAACAAATCCCCACCCTTTTGGTCCGGGGATTTGTTGTTTTGAAATAATTATATAGTTTTGCATCTCAATTCGATCATTAAGTATCATGATTAAGACCATAACATACAAGACAGGTATAAACGCTAATTCGGCCATCAGGGCTGTAATTGCCAGTACTTGTATTGTCTTTATAGGAAATGGGGAGACAAACCCATTACCGGATAAAAGGGATTAATCGTTACTATTATAATAGTTTACGCCTTCCCAATATTCGGGAAGGCGTTTTTGTTTGTCTCCCCGTGATTGTTTCCCCGGCATTTAAATATTATTATTAATTCAGCAATATGAAATTCATAATCAAAACAATAATTAGCGTATTCACTGACCATGTTCGGTGACGTTAGGTGTGTTTTGCATATTGCAGAAAGCCTCTCGTTACAAACGGGGGGCTTTTTTATTTATTCTCTACAGATATACTTTATGAAACGGTTACAACAATTCAGAAATATTGGAATTATGGCGCACGTCGATGCTGGTAAAACAACTGTCACCGAACGTATGCTTTATTATACAGGGTTTACGCATCGCTTAGGTAATGTTGATGATGGAAACACAGTGATGGACAGCGATCCGCAGGAAGAGAAAAGAGGCATAACCATTTCATCTGCTGCTATAACTACTTATTGGGACTATGCGGGTGAAAGGTATCAGATAAATATTATCGATACTCCTGGCCACGTTGATTTTGCGGCGGAAGTAGAAAGATCGTTGCGGGTGCTCGATGGCGCCGTGGCTGTGTTTTGTGCAAAGAGTGGCGTACAACCACAATCGGAATCGGTATGGCGCCAGGCCAACAGGTATAACATACCGCGTATTGTTATGATCAATAAAATGGACCGGCAGGGTGCTGAGTTTATGCGCGTGGTAAATGAAATAAGAACATTGTTACACGCGAATGCTGTTCCGGTGCAATTGCCAATTGGCGCCGAAGACGATCATCGTGGTATTGTTGATCTTATAACCATGCGGGCATTACTATGGAACAGCGATGATGGAAAACAATTTGAAGAGACAGCCATCCCCGCCCATTTGTTGCCGGAGGCAGAAAAGCAACGCAATCATTTGTTAGAAGAATTGTCATTGACCAATGAAGAATTGTTTGAACTGTTCACAACAAATGCGGCTGCCATAACAACCAAAACCATTTATAAGGCGTTGCGCCAGGCAACCGTCAGTATGCAATTGGTGCCGGTAGTATGCGGTGCTGCTTACAGGAACAAGGGCGTGCAACCTTTGCTTAATGCGGTTGTGCAATATTTGCCTTCGCCTGTTGATATAACTGATGTTGCTGGTATAGATCCATCGACAGAAGAACAGAAGGTGGTACGAACCGATGAGAATGCGCCATTTGCCGGGCTTGCGTTTAAGATCATCACTAATGATTATACAGGTAAGCTGGCATTGGTAAGAGTATATTCAGGTGTATTGCGGCAAGGTGATACTGTGTGGAATAGCCGCACCGGAAAGAAAGTGCGGGTGAGCAGGTTAATGCGCATCATGAGCGATAAGTATGAAACCGTTGATCAAATTGGCGCTGGCGACATTGGTGCACTGGTTGGGTTGAAGGAAGTAAAAACAGGCGATACATTGGCCGATCCGGACAACAAAGTATTGTTAGAAAGTATTTTCTTCCCCGAACCTATGATCGGTTACTCCATTGAAGCGAAGTCGTCGAAAGAATCTGTGAAATTGGGAGAGGCATTATCACAGTTGTTAGATGAAGATCCTACGCTGGTGGTAGAAACAAATAAAGAAACCGGGCAAACGATCCTTAAGGGTATGGGCGAGTTACACCTGGAAGTTGTGTTGGAAAAGTTAGCTACTGAATACGAGGTGGAGGTTAACAAAGGGCAGCCGCAAATAGCCTATAAGGAAATTTTAACGCAGTCTGTTTTACATAAGGAAATATTCAAGAAACAGAATGGTGGTCCCGGTAGTTATGCCGAGATCCATTTTGAACTTTCGCCCCGTGAGCAGAATTTGCCGGGACTTGAATTTATTGATGAGATCAAAGGTGGCGCTATACCAAAGGAGTTCATTGCTTCTGTTCAAAAAGGTTTTGCCGCGGCTATGCAGTCGGGTGTACTGGCTGGTTATCCCGTGAAATCGATGCGTGTAAGGTTGTTTGATGGCGACATTCATGAAAACGACTCGCATGCACAGGACTTTGAACTGGCTGCCGGTATGGGCTTTAAAGCTGCTGCGTTGAAAGCGGCGCCAAAGATGTTGGAGCCGGTTATGCAAGTTGATATAACAACGCCCGATGAATACATGGGCGCCATTACGGGTGACTTAAATCGAAGACGTGGCATCATCAGAGGAATTGAAATGAAAGGAAATGTGCAGTGTATAAAAGCGGAAGTTCCTTTGTCAGGCCTGTTCGGATATATCATCACGTTAAGAAGTTTATCAAGTGGCCGTGCTACGGTTTCTTTAACGTTTCATGATTACCAATTGGTGCCAGACAACGTTAGCGTAAAATGATGAAGTAAACAAGGGAGGTTCTCCGCCAGCTGGCGGAGAGCTTCCCTTTTTAGTGAGAAAAATATATTGCGCAATGTTTGGCGATATCAAAATTCTTTTGCTAGCTTTGTGTCATGATTCGCACTAATTCATATTTACTGTCATTATCACTCAGTTGCTATAGCAGCGAGCTGAAGGGCAGTTATATACATGCGAATAAGAGTTAAAGCAAATACATAACTTATATAAGCATAAGCCCTTCAGGTAAAAAACTTGAAGGGTTTTTTGTTTTTAGCCCCTTAGCCCAACGGAAGAGGCTGCTGACTTAGGATCAGTATAGTGTGAGTTCGAATCTCACAGGGGCTACTGTTATGCATAGCCGTATAGTCCAATTGGAAGGAGACAACAGTTTTAAACCCTGTCCAGTCCGGGTTCGAATCCCGGTGCGGCTACATAAGAGCAGGTACTCAATACCGGTATGGAGATTGGTCTGCAAAACCAATTTAATATGGGTTCAATTCCCATCCTGCTCTCTTAGTATTTTGGAAGGTTAGCATAATTGGCAATGCAGCAGTCTTGAAAACTGCCGTACGTGTTACAGCGTTTGCAGGTTCGAGTCCTGCACCTTCCGCATCGTCCGCTGTAGTTTAAACAAAGGCGGACTTATATGTTCTTATTGGAGAGTAGGCCAGATATTGGTTTGCTGCGGCATCCTGCTAAGATGTTTCTCGTTTAACAACGGGATGAAGGTTCGATTCCTTTGCTCTCCGCCGTTGCCCACTGTATCCGCCAGCCGGCGGAGAAGGTGGGTATTACATGGGTCGTCGGCAACGATGGTGGAGTTGCGCCAGACTGTAAATCTGGTACATTAGAAACGCAGAAGGTTCGAATCCTTCACGGCCCACAGGCATCAACGTATATAAGTAAAGAATAATGCTATGGATTAAGAATTGCTTAACTTTTATTACCAATGCGAAACAGTAATATTATGGTATAACCCTTTTGTTATGACACTTTTACTTCTATTACCCATTGTTTTGCTACTTCTTTCGGGTTGGGCGGCTACCGCTATATCGCAGGCAGTGCATAAAAATCTGGTTAAAGCCGGAAATGCACATGCTAAGTTGTTTCGGGTATTGATATGGTTTGGAAGTTTTATATTGATCGCGGGGGTTACAATCTTTCTGGTAATTAATAATATCAGGATTGAGCGATAGCTCTTTTTCTTTGTGCTTTCCATATTAACCATTCGGCAAGTAACAGGTTAGGAACAAAGCCTATCCAGGCATCTATCATATAAAGGGTTAACGGATCTGGATGAAATGTATTTGCAAGTATTATTTTCCATGAGCGCAATGTAATGGCTGAAAAGGTAAGCGAAAAACTGCGGATCATAAACCGTTTATGTTGCCTGATGTCTCTTTTTCGCGCAGCCATAACCGCTTTTAAGGTAAACCAAAACCACAAGCAATCGAAGACGGTAAAAGCAATTTTTGAAGGAAGTAACCCATTGGCATAATACGCCATTATAAGGGCAGCCGGAAAATTGATGATCAATATACCAACTACATATATCCACCCAACAATCCGGTGCAACCGACGGTACTTCTTTAATACGTGATCTGAAAACTGAGTTAGTCCTGCCGCGAGCGCAAGCACACTACTAAAAACGTGAATATAGAATGCTGTTTTCCACAATGGAATGTGAATATACTCCTGTTTGTATTGAAGAAAATGAATATCAGTTTTAAAAGACGAGTAATCAATTGCCATTTGCAACATGAGGAATGTTCCTATACATAGTACAAGATAGGCAATGAAAGAACCGAAGATAGTAGCGGCAATTTTCACTAATTATAGTGTGTTGGATATTCAAAATATAAAAAAGCGATCATAACTTTCATTATAACCGCTTACTTTCTTTATAGTTTGGGATGGTTTTAACATCCCCCTGTAAGAAACTCCGTTTTGATTTATAGAACCAGTACTTTGGATACTTGCAGCAGCCCCCTGTGTTTGAATTTTGTGTATCACAATTAAACAAAGAAATATGAACACAACCATTCAGGCGGACGTAAGCGCACAGGTTACAAAAAAGGACGTATCCTTTCTGTCGAACAAATTGAAACTTGCCGCCCATTTATACCTGCCAGCACCTATAGATTCAATAACAGGACCATTACCTGCAATAGTGGTAGGCCACCCCGGCACTGCAGTGAAAGAACAAACCGCTGGTTTGTATGCCAGCCTTTTGGCCGAAAAGGGATTTGTTACCCTGGCTTTTGATGCTGCTTACCAGGGCGAAAGTGAAGGCCTGCCTCGCGGACTGGAAGACCCTGCACAACGCGTGGAAGATATTAAAGCGGCCGTTTCATTTATGAGTACCCTTGCTTTTGTGAATCCTGAGCGCATAGGTGTATTGGGTATTTGTGCATCGGGCGGTTATGGAATTGCAGCAGCAGCTACTGATACGCGGGTAAAAGCCATTGCAACGGTGAGTGCTGCTGATATAGGCCGGCAATTCAGGAATGGCGGTGATGGCACTCAGGACATTTCTATTATAAAAAATATGCTCAACTATGCTGCTGCGGCCAGAACGGCCGAAGCAAAAGGAGAGGCGCCTGCATCATTCCCAATATTTCCTGAAACGGAAGAACAGGCAAAAGCGTTGGGACAGCATGTTTATGAAGGCTGGCAATATTACTGTACGACGCCATATGCACACCCTCGTTCTGCAAAAACTTTTACCTGGAGCAGTGTTGACCGTATTGCAGGTTTTGATGCCTTGCGCTTTGTACAAATGATAGCGCCCCGCCCATTATTAATGATAGTAGGGTCTGAAGCAGTAACAAAGTGGATAACTGATGAGGCAATGGCCGGCGCACAAGACTCCAAAGAGTTGTGTATAATTGAAGGAGCAACACATGTTGACCTGTATTATAAAAAAGCGTTTGTAACACCCGCTGTTGATAAACTCGCAAGCTTTTTCTCCACTAAATTATAAAGAACAGGGTAGAGGCGATTCAAAGGGATAACCCTTTGCAATTCCTCTACCCTAAATAGTTGTACTTTTAATATATGAAACAAGTGGACAATACACCACATAGGATCAATTCAATTTCCGAATTGCATAAGCTGCTTGGTTTACCAAAACCAACACATCCGCTTGTTAGCCTTATTCGCAATTGCGATGTGAAAATGGTAAAAGAAGAATTTCCGACCTCCCTGCTTCTTAATTTTTATAAGATATCTTACATGGAACAGGTACCCGCGAAGGTAAAATATGGGCAGGGGTATTATGACTTCGACGAAGGCGGGATGGTATTTGTATCTCCCGATCAATTACTTAATGCACCCGATGATGCCGAGGAATATGAAGGAATGAATTTGTTTGTGCATCCTGATTTTTTACAAACCTATCCCTTAGCTGCGAACATTAAAAAGTATCACGTCTTCTCGTATGCAACTAACGAGGCGCTCCATCTTTCTGAGAAAGAAAAAGTAACTATTGAATCTGTATTCCGCATTATTGGAAGCGAGTTGGAAGAGAGGATTGATGACAGCAGCCAGGATGTGATCATTTCCCAAATAGAACTATTGTTGAATTACAGCAATCGATATTATAAAAGGCAATTCAATACCCGTAAAGCGGTAAACCACGATGTATTGACCCGCCTTGAAAAAATACTCGACGACTACTTTAACAGCGAAACAGCGCTTACAAACGGATTGCCCACGGTTCAGTTTTTAGCCGATGAATTACATCTTTCACCACATTATTTAAGTGATTTGCTACGTACGCTAACCGGCCAAAACGCACAGCAGCATATACACAACAAGGTTATTGAAAAGGCTAAAGCGGCGCTTTCAACCACCAATTTATCTATTGCAGAAATAGCGTATAACCTGGGCTTCGGGTATCCGCAAAGCTTTAATAAGTTTTTTAAAACAAAGGTTAAGTGTTCTCCGCTGGAGTTTAGGGAGTCATTTAAATGCCGGACAAGACTAGGATCAGGTCAAATTCTTGAGTACATAAATTTTTACATTGGACGTTTGTTGTAAATGTATCAAAAATTGAAGCGCTTCTTGGTTTTTATGTGGCGTTAGTAACTATTTATGAGACCTCAGTTACTAATTATGCTGTGGCAGTAACTTATTATGACTCATCCCGGGCTAAGTATGACACGTTGGTGGCTAATAACGAAACATAAATAGCTTTTTAAAGAACATCCCTGGGCAACTTTGGCTCGTAAGTCAATTTTTATGGAATGTCCCTTCCTTTTTTGGGATCTAAGTTTTTAATATACAATCGATATTTAAGTACCGATGTCCCGTTTTTACCTACCAACGAGACAAAACTAACTACTGATGATCCATACAAAGCAATTGGTGCGGCGATTTAAGTAAGGGATATATCATATAAACAGCCGGATGATCCAAAATAAGCGGTGAATGACTCATAATAAGCACAGGAAATTGCATAAAAAGCCACCGATGGTAAATATAAAGTTTGGGAGAAGGTTTTTTAAGACCTTTTACAATTGTATATAAATAAAAAAGCCCCTGATATTTATCAGAGGCTTTTCGTGGTGTGGGGCGGGATCGAACCGCCGACACAAGGATTTTCAGTCCTTTGCTCTACCGACTGAGCTACCGCACCTTTTTTTATTTTTCCCTTTTCATACCTGTTTGGCTAAATCGGGCTGCAAAAATAGGAGATATTCCCAATAAAACACCAAAAAATGTAAAAAGATTTCGATTTTTTTTTCTGCAATTATTCCATAGCGCGATGCCAGATATCCATCGGCACGCCACAAGGATTTTAATTATTTTTCTGGCCAAAAAAAAGCATCCGTGGGCTACGGATGCTGTCGGCTTATTCATTATTCATGCCCTTATTGCAGTTTCTTAATCCTATTTTGTTCAAAAAATTTCTTTATTAAATCACTTCCACTAAATCCTTCTTCACCGGCGTACTATCGTTACCTAAATCCAATATCAGCTTCTTTACCTCTGGTTGAGTTGCATGCTCCTGTTCCGGCGCCTCACGCTTAATTGCTTCAGGATTATCCTTCTGCTGTGGAGCTGCTAAGTCTACTTCAATATCTGTTATTAATTCAGAACCAGCCGCTTTTTCAAAAAGAGGATCATATATCCAGTGGCTGTCATCTAAAGTTTTGGAGGTGGAAGTTTTATTTTCTGCACTGTCAATAGCCGGAGCGGCTTTGTTCATGTCAGAACCAAATGAGGAAACCGTATTGTTCGCCTTGTTTAGAGATAAAAGATTGCTGACCTCACTCTTCTTTATCATTACCCCATACACACATGCCAGCATCAAGCACGAAATGCCCATGAGTACAATGGTTTTCATTAGGATTAAATTTATCGTTTAGGAGGTAAATTAATCTCTACACTCATAAACGGGATTCTGGCATCTAAAGTATTAACAAGGAGCTAAATATGGTTTTTATTTCGATTAAAGCTCGTTATTGTTCGATGAATGATCCCTGCCATAAGGCAGGGTATAAATAAAACCCCGACGGTTACCGTCGGGGTCAATATAATTCAATAAGCTTCGTCGATTACATACCGTACTGGGCCAGAAACTTGATGCGCATGATCTTCAATTGCTCCCAGGTAAAGTTATCGTCTGCAAGTTCTTCCAATGCAACCTGCAATGATGAAGTTTCACAACCTTTGAAGTACTCAATAATATCCTCCTGCTCATTTTCATCAAGCATTTCGGCAATGGCGTAATCAAGGTTCAGCTTTGTTCCGCTGGCTGCAATGGTTTCCATTTCTTCCAGCATTTCATCCATACGCCAGCCTTTGTTTTTGGCAATAACCTCGAGGGGGATCTTTTTATCGGTCTGTTGAATAATGTATACTTTATTACCGCTTTTGTTAACCACACTTTTCATTACGAAATCATCGGGGCGCACAATATTATTCTCCTCAACATAGCGGGCTACCATTTCAATAAACGGTTTACCATAGCGAATGGCCTTGCCTTTACTTACGCCAGAGCATTTTTCAAGCTCTTCCAATGTAGTGGGGTATAAAGTGGCCATATCCTGCAGCGAAGTTTCAAGGAAGATCACAAACGGTGGCAGTGATTTTCTTTTGGCTTCTTTCTGACGCAGTTCTTTCAGCATTTCAAACAGCTTTTCATCAGCTGCTGCACCTGTGGCTGCTTCTGAACCTTCATCGTCATCGGCATTGGCCTCTTCATATAAATTGTTCAGAACGATCTTGAACGATTTTGGCTTTTTGCTGAAAGCTTCTCCATTCTTGGTGATCTTTAATACACCATAATCTTCAATATCCTTACTCAACAATCCTTCCAGCAACATTTGCCTTATCAGTGAGTTCCAGTAATGGTCGGGTTGATCGTTACCAATACCAAATTCGGCAAGGCCTTCATGGCGGTACATGGTAATATTAGGCGTTAACCTTCCAATGATGATGTTCACCGTATAGTCAGATGCAAAACGTTCGTCGAGCGCTTTGATCACCTTCAATACTTTCACCACATTGTCTTTTGCTTCAACCTGTTCTTTCGGATGTAAACAGTTATCACACTGTCCGCAATTCTGGTCGGTATACTCTTCACCAAAATAGCTCATCAGTATTTTACGACGGCATACGCCACTTTCGGCATACGCTACCGTTTCACTAATGAGTTGTGCACCCACTTCGCGTTCGCTCAGTGGTTTATCGCGCATCAGGTGTTCGAGTTTTGAAACGTCTTTATGTGAATAGTAAAGAATACATTTTCCTTCCAGTCCATCACGGCCGGCGCGACCGGTTTCCTGGTAATAGTTCTCAATACTTTTTGGAATGTTGAAGTGGATAACAAAACGGATATCCGGTTTGTCGATACCCATTCCAAATGCAATGGTGGCAACAATAACCTGAACGTCTTCATTCAGAAACAGGTCCTGCCGTTCAGCACGTAATTTACTGTCGAGACCCGCGTGATAAGCAACGGCTTTTATGCCATTGGCCATCAGCATGTCGGCCAGTTCTTCAGTGGTCTTACGATTTAATGTATAAATGATACCGCTTTTGCCTTTCATTTGAACAATGAAACGCACAATGTTCTTGGCGGTTTGATCTTTCTTGATCTTAGGCTGTATTTCGTAATACAGGTTGGGGCGGTTAAAAGAAGATATAAAGATCTCTGGTTCTTTTAAGGCCAGGTTCTTGATAATATCACTTTGAACTTTTGGCGTTGCGGTGGCTGTTAACGCAATTACCGGTATGTCAGGATTAATTTGCGTCATCATCTCACGCAACCTTCTGTATTCAGGACGGAAATCGTGTCCCCATTCTGAAATACAGTGCGCTTCGTCAACTGCAAAAAAGGAAAGTTTCAGATCTGAAAAGAACTCCAGATTTTCCTGTTTGGTCAATGTTTCGGGCGCAACGTATAGCATTTTTGTGCGACCGCTTAACAGGTCATCATGCACTTCGCGAATTTCCTTTTTTGTTAACGTAGAGTTAAGAAAATGCGCTACATCATCTTTACTGCTGTAACTGCGCACCAGGTCAACCTGGTTTTTCATTAACGCAATGAGCGGACTTATAATAATAGCCACACCTTCACTCATGATGGCGGGCAACTGATAACACAAGCTTTTTCCACCGCCTGTAGGTTTAATTACAAACGTATCTTTTCCCGACAATAAACTTTTGATGATGGCTTCCTGGTTGCCTTTGAAATGATCGAATCCAAATTGCTCCTGGAGAGCTTGATGTAAAGAAGCGCTTGTAATGGTAGAAGTAGTAGAAGAAGAATTTGATATTTTTTTCTTTGCTACTGTTGTGTCTTTGTCTTTCTGAACTTTTGCCGTTTTAGACGGTGATTTTTTTGATGTGGTTGACATTGCTCAAAGTGTTTCCTTCGCACAGATTGTTTCAGAAAATATAATTACCAAGCCTGATTGACGGTTTTTATTAACGTCAATAAATGGTACTTGTTGCCCTTTAGCAAATCGTCAGGTGAATGGGTTTTAAATCAGGCCCTTTAGGATAAGAATGTAATAGGCAAAACATGTAAAGGGATGCGAATTTAATTCATTTTTGTTGTTATGCCAATCTTTTAATTGTCAAATCCTCATATTTAAAAAGCTACTTAAGTGACATTCAGTCATGTAATAGCAATTCGTTGTATGATAACTAAGATACTATAGCAGATTTAAGAATAAACTGCTTAACTTAACAAAAGCCGAACACCGTTGTTGGTATAAGCGTTTGATAAATAATGCATCGCAGGGCTGTGGATAACATGAACAGCAAAATGAACAGGATACCCGCAATAATTAAGTAAAGCTTTGTGCAATTAACATTTTCAAGTAGGTTTGCGCCTTAATATGTCAACCGTGTCTGCCATTGATATTAAGTCTGTTGCGCTTCGAACCATTGGGTTGGAAGCAGAAGCCATAGCGTCTTTACAAACTATGGTGAACGATGATTTTGAAAAAGCTGTAAATGCCATTTACAACATGAAGGGCAGGCTGGTTATCAGTGGCATTGGCAAAAGCGCATTGATAGCCCAGAAATTGGTTGCCACCTTAAACTCAACAGGAACACCTGCCGTTTTTTTGCATGCGGCAGATGCTATTCACGGCGACCTGGGAATGGTACAGCAGGATGACGTAGTAATGATCATTAGCAAAAGTGGCGAAAGCCCCGAAATAAAAGTATTGGTACCACTGGTCAGAAATTTCGGCAATATCATGATCGGTATGGTGGGTAACATCGGTTCGTTTTTAGCCCGCCAGTCGAATATTGTTCTGAACACCACCGTATCGCAGGAAGCCTGCCCAAACAACCTGGCGCCCACATCGAGCACAACAGCCCAACTGGTTATGGGCGATGCTATTGCAGTAACCCTTATGGAGTTAAGAGGTTTTACTTCAGAAGATTTTGCCCGGTTCCATCCTGGCGGTACTCTCGGAAAAAAATTATACCTGCGCGTATCCGACCTCTATGTAAACAACGAAAAACCAAAGGTTAGTGCTGCTGCTTCACTAAAAGAAGTGATTGTAGAAATATCAAAGAAACGGCTGGGAACAACAGCTGTTACCGACGATAACAATCGCTTGTTGGGCATCATTACCGATGGCGATCTGCGACGAATGCTCGAAAAGAATATTCCCTTAGACAGCGTGACGGCCAAAGAGATCATGACGCTTAACCCAAAAACGATCACCGCCGATGCATTGGCTGTTGAAGCGCTTGATCGTTTAAGAAAGTTCGATATCAATCAGTTGGTAGTTGTATCGGCTGAAATGGAATACCATGGTTTTGTTCACCTGCACGATCTTATAAGGGAAGGGCTCATTTGAGTTATTTTTAATGATCAGCAAGTTTGTAACTTTATCAACTAATAATGTTGACAATTTTTCGTTTGTAGCAGAATTGTTTTTACACCAGTTAACATATCAACATTTCAGGCTTAGCTGAAGGACAACTTTACAAAAATGAACAAACATCACTACGTAGCAATAATGGCGGGGGGAATAGGAAGCCGTTTTTGGCCTATGAGCCGTACCAATTACCCCAAACAGTTCCTCGATATATTGAATACTGGAAAAACACTCATACAGGCCACGTATGACCGATTTGCTTCTTTTATACCGGCTGAAAATATTTTTGTAGTTACCTCAAGTGAATATATAAATATTGTAAAGAAGCAATTACCACAATTGCCTCTGCAGAATATCCTGGGCGAGCCTTCACGCAAAAATACCGCACCTTGTATAGCCTATATTTCCTATAAACTGAGCCAGCTCGATCCCGAGGCTTCGCTTATAGTAGCTCCTTCAGATCATCTGATACTGGACCCAATTGCATTTAATAAAGTTTGTTTCGAAGCGCTTGGTTTTGTTAGTGAACATAATGCATTGGTAACGCTGGGTATTCAACCCACTTATCCACATACCGGTTATGGGTATATACAATTTGAACAATATACGGTAAGCGACAATGTGTATAAAGTAAAGTTGTTTACAGAAAAACCCGAACTGGATATTGCAAAGAGCTTTTTGGCCAGCGGGGACTTCTTATGGAACGCCGGCATTTTCGTTTGGCAGGTAAAAAACATCATACCCGCTTTTGCGAAACACCTGCCCGAAATGTTCGATGTATTTGAAGCTGAAAAAACACATTTCAATACCACACAGGAAAATCCTGCATTGCAACGCATTTATCCGCTTTGTACCAATATCTCAATCGACTTTGGTATAATGGAAAAGGCCGATAACGTATATGTAATTCCTTCTTCCTTCGGCTGGAGCGATTTGGGTAGCTGGAACAGCGCCTGGGATAACTTCGCAAAAGACAAAGAGGAGAATGCCATTAAAGGTAATGTTATGGTATTCGATACACAGCGTAGCATCGTTCATACACCCGAAAGCAAATTAGTGGTAATACAGGGTTTGGAAGACTACATAGTAGTTGATACCAACGACGTGTTACTTATCTGCAAAAGAGAAAAAGAACAGGAGATCAAAGATTATGTTGCAGAAGTAAAAAGGAACAAGGGAGATAAGTATCTTTAAGAATGGTTACACTCAACAACATTCTTTTTCTCGACATAGAAACAGTTCCGCAGTACGATTGCTACGATAAATTACCTCCCGAATGGAAAGCCCTTTGGGATGTTAAAGCTGCCTATTTAATTCGCAATAAGGAAGAAGAAACTGTAGAAACCATCTATAACCGGGCCGGTATATATTCCGAATTCGGTAAAATTGTATGCATCAGTTGTGGAATTATACAAGGATATAATCCTACAAAAAAGCTGATCATAAAAAGTTTTTATGGCGAAGATGAAAAGGAATTGTTGTTACAGTTTTGCGATATGCTGAAACGTTGGGCTACCGACGCCAATAAATGCCTGTGCGCACACAACGGAAAAGAATTTGATTTTCCATTCCTGTGCCGCCGCATGATCATTCATAATATTCCCCTGCCTGCCATACTCAACACCCGCGGCAAAAAGCCCTGGGAAATAAGTCACCTCGATACCATGGACCTTTGGCGTTTTGGTGATTTTAAAACATTCACCTCACTTAACCTGCTGGCCTGTACGCTGGGCATTCCTACCCCCAAAGATGATATCGACGGCAGCATGGTTTGGGAAGTGTACTGGAAAGATAAAGACCTGGAACGCATTGCTACCTATTGCCAGAAAGATGTGATAACTGCTGTACAGGTATACCTGCGTATGACGGGGGAAGAAAAAATAGATGCCGACAGTATAGAAATTAAATCGTAAAACAGAGGTGTATGGATATAGAATCTCTTCGCGATTATTGCCTTTCAAAACCAGCTGTGGAAGAAACGCTACCCTTTGGCCCCGATACGCTGGTTTATAAAGTAGGCGGAAAGATCTTCCTGCTTTGTGGCATGAACTCAGAACCATTGCAGTTTAATGTAAAGTGTGATCCCGAAAAAGCCATTGAGCTGCGCGAACGCTACGATTGCGTTCAGCCGGGTTACCATATGAATAAGAAGCACTGGAATACCATTGTGGTTGATGGAGCCGCCTCCAACACCCTGCTGAAAGAATGGATCGATGACTCTTATGAGCTAATTGTAAAAAGCCTGCCGGCAAAAGCACGAGAGCAGCTTAAGGGTAATAAAAAATAAACTTATCACATTGACGCCGATACAAATTCAATCAAAACTTCCCCAGGTTGGCACTACCATTTTCACTGTTATGAGCGCCCTGGCTACCGGGCATAAAGCTGTGAATCTGGGACAGGGGTTTCCCGATTTTCCCATGAGCGCCGGGCTAACCGCTTTGGTAACCGAAGCCATGAACAATGGGTATAATCAATACGCTCCCATGCCCGGCTGGATGCCGTTGCGCGAAGCCGTTGCCGAAAAGATTGAATTTTTGTATAACTCAATTGTAAGTCCCGACACAGATATAACAATTACACCCGGCGGCACCTATGCTATTTATACTGCGCTTACTACAGTATTACAACCTGGCGATGAAGTAATTGTTTTTGAACCGGCATACGATAGTTATATACCCAACATAGTAGTGAATGGCGCCGTACCGGTACGCATCAATTTGCAATTTCCCGAATACAAGATCAACTGGGCAGAAGTGCGTGAAAAGATAACTCCCAAAACCAGGGTTATTATGCTGAACTCACCGCACAACCCAACCGGCGCTGTGCTGCGCGAAGAAGATATTCTGCAACTGCGCGAGCTGGTTAAAGACACCAACATCATCATTGTATCAGATGAAGTATATGAGCATATTGTTTTTGATAATGTAAAACACCAAAGCATACTGCGCTACCCCGATCTGGTGCAAAGAAGTTTTATATGTTTTTCATTTGGTAAAGTGTATCATTGCACGGGTTGGAAGCTGGGATACTGCGTGGCGCCGGCCGCTTTTACCAGCGAGTTTCGTAAAGTGCATCAGTTCAATTGCTTTAGCTGTCATACCCCTTCGCAGGTGGCGCTGGCTACCTTTCTGCGTAATAAAGACTCCTATTTATCCCTTGCTTCTTTTCTGCAAAATAAGCGCGATTACTTTTTACAATTGATGAAAGATACCCGCTTTACAATGCTCGATAGCAAGGGCAGTTATTTCATTTGTGCTAAGTACGATCGCATTAGCGATGAAACCGATAAGGATTTTGCGGTTCGCATCACCAAAGAATTTGGGGTAGCCGTTATTCCCGTTTCTGCGTTTTACCAAAATGCAACCGATAACAAAGTAGTACGCTTTTGTTTTGGCAAAAAAGAAGAAACACTGGCGCTGGCTGCTGAACGTTTAGCACGAATATAAACGGTTAATTTTTTAAATTAGCTGTATGATAACGCTTATCCCAATGCTTGCCGAACATGCCGGTGCCGTACTTGAAATCTATGGCCATGGTATTGCCTCAGGTATGGCCACCTTTGAAACCAAAGTGCCTAACTGGGAAACATTTAACCTCAAATATCTTCCCCACTCAAGAATAATAGCACTGGATGGAAATGAACCAGTTGGCTGGGCTGCGCTTACACCTGTATCGGCAAGGGAATGTTATAGCGGTGTAGCCGAAGTAAGCGTGTATGTTCATCAGCAACACCAGCGAAAAGGTATTGGCAGAATGCTGCTTGAAGAGTTGATAAACCTAAGTGAACAAAACGACATTTGGTCGTTGTTGAGCGTTATTCATGAAGAGAACAGGGCCAGTATTCATTTACACGAACAATGTGGTTTTCGCTATATTGGTTATCGCGAACGTATTGCCCAGCTCGATGGAATATGGCGCACTACAGTAATGCTCGAAAAACGAAGTAAATTAATAGGGTAATTAAAAGCACCCCTCCTACATTGTATCTCCTCTTATTTATACACTTCTTTGTGAAAGTTGCTTTAACAACCATTTAAGATTTGTACAACAAACCTTTTATATCATTTACTGTCTTATATATAAGTGTGAATTGCACAAATGATGAAGTAGCGATCTGGTTTTGTTAGCCAATAGTTAAGGGAGTTCTTGGTTGTTGCCTATGCAGTAATTCATATTTAAATTTACACTCAAGTAATAAATGCGATTGCAACGCACATAAAAGATATTATTAGGACGGTTTATTTTTCATGGATTGGACAAAAACACAAAGGGACTCTGTCGAGAGCCCCTTTTTCTTTGTCCGCCGAAGCCTTAGCGTAGGCGGATCGTTTAAATATTGTAAGTCTATTTCAGTAGTTGATAAGCTATCAAACTCATTACATAAGCCAGCCCGGTCATATAAACCAGTTGTATCAATGGCCATTTCCAGCTACGCGTTTCTCTTTTAACAATAGCAAGGGTACTCATACACTGCATGGCGAATGCATAAAATATCATTAGCGAAATGCCGGTTGCCAGGGTGTATACCTTACTGCCATCGGGCCGTACAGCTGCATGCATTTTTTGCATCAGTGTACTTTCATCGGCATCGTCGCCACCTTCAACACTATACAGTGTTGCCATGGTTCCAACAAACACTTCACGTGCAGCAAATGAGGTGATCAGGGCAATACCAATTTTCCAGTCGTACCCCAATGGTTCAATCACCGGCTCAATGCTGCGGCCTAAAATGCCTGCATATGAATTTGCCAGCAGCTCGGTATTTTTTGACCGGCTGAGTTCGGCTTCCTGATCGGGATGTTCTTTTATTTGTTGTTCGTACCGGCTTTCAACCTCGGCCATTTTTGCTTTAGGTCCATACGTGCTCAATGCCCAAAGTATAAGACTAATGACCATGATTATTTTGCCGGCATCAAATACAAAGATCTTTGCCTTGCTAACCATTGTCACCAACACGTTCTTCCAACGGGGCGCCCGGTACACCGGAAGTTCCAGAATGAAAAAGCTTTTCTCTTTAATGTTAATAAACAAGCGGGCAATATATGAAACCAACATTGACATTATTGGTCCCATTAGGTACAGGCCCATCATTACCAAACCCTGCAAACCCAAAAAGCCGGCAAACATTTTCTTGGGAATAACCAACCCAATAAGAATGGTATACACGGGCAGGCGGGCGCTGCAGCTCATTAAGGGTGTAACCAATATAGTGAGTAATCTTTCTTTTTTGTTTTCAATATTACGGGCGCTCATAATGGCCGGCACGGCACAGGCAAAGCCACTGATCATAGGCATTACGCTTTTACCATTTAAGCCCACTTTGCGCATTAGTTTATCGGTTAAAAAACTTATGCGGGCCATATACCCCGTGTCTTCAAGTATGGTAACCAAACCAAACAAGATCATTATCTGTGGAATAAAGATCAGGATGCCACCCAGGCCTGCCACAATACCATTAATAAATAAGTCGGAAAACCAGCCTGGCGACATAACATTGGTAAGCCAGCCGCTAATTGCACCAAATGCCCAGTCTATCGCATTCATTGGGTATTCGGCCAGCCAAAAAACACTTTGAAATAAAAGGAACAAAACAGCCAACAGAATAAGATAACCCCAACGACGGTGTAAAAAGATATTATCCAGCTTTTCGGTGAACAATGTTTTTTGCAGCGGCGACGGCTCAGTTACCGATTGTTTCAGAATGGCGCCTATACGTTGATAACGCTGCAGTATTTCTTCTGCCTGCGTTTTGGTATGATTGAAGTTATTAGCCTGTTCAATAGATTCAATTTTATCCTGTATTGATTTGTGCAGGGAAAACGACTCGTGGTTGATGAGATAGTGAACAGCTTTATAATCGCTCAGCTCGGGAAACAATTCCTTCACACTACCAATGGCGGCCGGTGCCAGTGCTTCGTTATTGATAAAATCGCGAACAGGCGCTTTGTATAATTCGAGGGCGGTTTGTTCTATCGCTTTTTTCAGTGGTTGAATGCCTTTGTTCTTACGCGGGTTGATGGGAATTACCGGTACACCCAATTCTCTTTCCAGTTCAGGCACATCTATTTGAATGCCTTTTTGCCGGGCAATATCCATCATGGTAAGGCCTACCACTACAGGAATTTTCAGGTCAATGATCTGCGACGCAAATAGCAGGTTGCGCTTTAGGTTGCTGGCGTCAGCAATTAAAACTACCATTTCAGGCTCATCCACTTCTTTATCCTGCCGCATCAAAACACGGTAAGCCACCCATTCATCTTCACGCCGGGGGTATAAGCTATAAGTACCAGGCAGGTCAACAATAGAAGCGGTAACCTCATCTGATAGTTGACAGAAGCCTACTTTTTTGTCTACCGTTACACCCGGAAAGTTTCCTACTTTCTGGTTCAGGCCGGTTAAAACATTGAACAGGGAACTTTTGCCACTGTTTGGATTTCCTACTAATGCAATATGTATCGTCTTCGCCATTACAAAAAATGCCCTTTTGCATTAAGCAAAAGGGTGCTAAAAAGAGACCGCAAAATTACCAATTAATACCCGGCCGGGATTTACGATATAAGTAAAAACTAGGTGATTATAACAAAACACTTAGATTACTTTGTTCACGAGTGGTTTGCCGGCCTCAAAATCCTGCACATTTTGCAGGGTGGTTTTGGCAATTTCGGTAAGCGCTTCATCGGTAAAGAAACCCTGGTGGCTGGTTATAAGCACATTGGGGAAGCTCATCAAACGCATAATAATGTCATCTTCAATGATCTGCTCACTCAAATTATGAAAAAACAACTTTTCTTCCTGCTCATACACATCGATGCCCAGGTAACCAAGGTGACATGTTTTTAAGGCATGAATGGCATCACGCGTATCAATCAAAGCGCCGCGGCTGGTATTGATAAGCATAACGCCGGGTTTCATCAACCGCAGTGTATTAGCATTTATAATATGTTTTGTTTGATCGGTAAGCGGGCAATGTAATGAAATGATATCGCATTGCGGAAGCAGCTTTACCAGCGGCAGGTATTCAATGCCCTTTGCTTCCAGGTCTTTATTGGCAATAAGGTCGAATGCCAGCACCCGGCAACCAAAGCCCTTCATTATTTGGGCAAACACCTGGCCTATTTTGCCAGTGCCTATAACGCCCACCGTTTTACCGTACAGGTCGAACCCGGTTAAATTTTCCAGTGAAAAGTTGCCTTCCCGCACGCGATTATACGCTTTATGCGTTTTGCGGTTTAGCGTAAGAATAAGCGCCACGGCATGCTCTGCAACCGCATATGGCGAATAGGCTGGCACCCGCACTATTTTAATGTTGTTGGCTTTTGTTGCTTCCAGGTCAACGTTGTTGTAGCCCGCACATCGCATAGCAATGAGTTGCACGCCCCCGGCTGCCAGCCCTTTTATTACGGCGGCGTTCAGCACATCGTTTACAAAAGCACAGACGGCCCCACAGCCTTCGGCCAGGGTAACTGTTTGCTCGTTCAGCTGGGCCTCAAAAAATGCCAACTCATGGTTGGTGTTATACTTTGTGAAATACTCCTTATCGTATGGCTGCGTGGAAAAGAAGGCGATTTTCATAGGAACAAAAGTAGCTGAAAGGCGAGGGAGTTGAGTTGACGAAACTCAGTCTTTCACCTAAATGTTCTCAGTTTGTAGTTCTCAATTCACTGTTCATGGTTCACAGTTCACAGGTGAGAGCCCTAAGTACAGGAATGTTACTCGTTCTTAGATGCAAGTTATTCTGTTATTCAGTTGTTCAGTTTTTGGGGTCTTCGCTGCGCTCGCCATTGTCCAGTGTGACTGGCTTTTGCCAACGTTTTTCGGCTTCGCTGCGCCTGAATTTCCTCAATTATTCGTCAACCTGTATTTCCTCTATTAACTTTCTCAACGCTATCAACTTTTCAACTCCTCGTCAACTCGTTAACCGGTTAACTCGTCAACTTGTATTTCCTTTATCAACTCCATCACCGGTATCAACTTTTCAACTATTTGATGGCGTTAAGCGTTGATTTACAATACTTTTCCTCGACTGCCTCACCCTAGCCTGCCTTGGTTTTTTCCAGATTGCGGGCAATGTTTCGTTCAGAAATAGTAAACCCTATATACAAGCCAATGGAAAATATTCCAATTATAAGGAATGTAAGAAAGAAGGTAAATGCATGGTGAAAATCGCCATTTGGCGGAACTGCCTTGCGCAGGTCTTCGTAATATCTGAACGCTGCAATAAGTGGAGAAACACCAAGCGTGAGAAAAGGTGCTTTCTCAAGCGTATACAACTTACTTTTCATAAAACATGAGCGGTTGGCTTTTTATGGGTTATAAGTTGTTGGTTTAAAAGTAACAAACACTCATTAGTTTCTCAAATATTTATTATCCTCCTTGTTTTCAACTCACAAACTTCTACCAATACTTATCTTTGCTGCCCGCCAGAACGCGGGTAAAACGTTTTAAAACTTATAGGATATGTTCAACAAACGGGTAAAAGTTAAAGATCTGCTGGCCAGTGAGCCTACCGGGCAGGAAGTTATTGTTATGGGTTGGGTGCGGGGCTTCCGCAATAATCAGTTTATTGCCATTAATGACGGTAGTACCAATAATAATATACAGGTGGTGGCTGAACTGGGCACGTTTGATGAAGCTATCCTTAAACGACTTACCCAAAGCGCTTCAGTAAAAGTAACTGGTACCCTTATCGCTTCTCAGGGTAAAGGCCAGAAAGTTGAAGTAAAAGCAACTACTATCGAAATTTTAGGTGATTGCGATCCGGAAAAGTATCCATTACAATTAAGAAACCGTCCAAGCCTTGAGTATTTACGCGAAATCGCTCACCTGCGTTTCCGTACCCAAACCTTTGGTTCGGTGTTTCGTGTGCGCCACGCATTGGCATTCGCCGTTCATAAATTCTATAACGAAAAGGGTTTTGTGTACATGCACACGCCCATAGTTACAGCCAGCGATGCCGAAGGCGCCGGTGAAATGTTTCGTGTAACCACATTGCCAATGGACAATCCGCCGCGCAACGAAGACGGCTCCATCAATTTTAAAGAAGACTTCTTTGGCCGCAGTACCAACTTAACAGTGAGCGGTCAACTGGAAGGTGAACTGGCTGCCATGGCCTTTAGTGAGATCTATACCTTTGGGCCTACCTTCAGAGCCGAGAATTCAAACACCGCCCGTCACCTGGCAGAGTTTTGGATGATTGAGCCTGAAATGGCCTTCTACGACCTGGAAGATAATATGAACCTGGCCGAAGAGTTCATCAAATACCTTATTCGCCATGTGATGGAGAATAACCGCGAAGACCTGGATTTTCTGGCGCAACGCCTGGCAGAAGAAGAAAAACAACTGCCACAGGATAAGCGCAGCGAAATGGGATTGATTGAAAAGCTGGAGTTCGTACTGAATAATAATTTTGAGCGTATAACCTATACCGAAGCCATCGACATTTTGCTTAATTCACCAGCATACAAAAAGAAGAAATTCCAGTATGAAGTGAAATGGGGCATCGATATGCAAAGCGAGCACGAACGCTACCTGGTTGAAAAGCATTTCAAAAAACCGGTTATCGTTACCAACTATCCTAAAGACATTAAGGCGTTTTATATGCGCCAGAACGATGATGGTAAAACCGTAGCCGCCATGGATATCCTTGCGCCTGGTATTGGTGAAATTGTTGGTGGTTCACAAAGGGAAGAACGCCTTGATAAACTTACACAGCGCATGGAAGAAATGCACATCCCTGTTGAAGAAATGTGGTGGTTCCTCGATACCCGCCGCTATGGTACAGTACCGCATGCCGGCTTTGGCCTTGGCTTCGAAAGAATGGTATTGTTTGTAACAGGTATGACCAACATACGCGACGTAATTGCCTTCCCAAGAACGCCGAAGAATGCAGAATTCTAAGCAATAATATTTAAATAAAAAAGGCGTCCTTATATAGCGGGACGCCTTTTCTTTTTTGATAGCTATTCATGAATGGAAACTATCGGTATGTGTGCATGGGTTATTAGTTCACGACTTTTGCTTTTATGAAAAAGCCTGTCGATAAACCGATGTTTTTTGGGAATTATCATAACCATGTCGAGGTTATTATGCTCCGCAAAACTGCTGATGCTTTCCATTACATCTTTGCCTGTTAGCTGCACATATTTAGGACGTACATCTTCCAACATGGCATCCAGATAAGCATTGTCCATTGTGGTTTCTTCCAAATCATCCTGATCAATATCCTGTACATTCAGCACATACAATTCAGCACCAAATTCCTGCACTATATTTTTAATATACTCTACCGGTGTCGACTGCACTACATTTTCAAAATCACAAGCCAGTCCAATTTTTTTGATGCCATGATAAGTAGTGCCGGGTGGCACAACAATTACCGGGCATTTTAACTGGCGAATAGCGGTGAGCGTATTGCTGCCCATGATCATTCGCTCCAGCCCGGTTGCGCCATGGCTGCCCATAATAATAGCAAGTGGTTGAACCGATTTGCATATAGCTCCCAATTCTTCAATAGTATCGCCTAAACGTGCCTCGGTGTATACTTGAATTTGTCCTGCAGTGGCTATAACCAGGTTCTTTTTCAATTCCTCTAACCGTTCTATACTGGTCCTTTTTACTTCTTCAATAGAAACAGTAGTAACGGGCGACACAGGGGGATCTGTAAAGGATACCGGTACATTGTACACGTGCAGTAACACTATACCGGCATTAATTGCCTGCGCCATGTCAACAGCATAATTCATTGCATTGACACTTACAGACGAAAAATCGGTAGGAACTACCAGTGTTTTCATGTTTTTTCTTTTTTAATTAATAAAAGTTCTTTTCCGCTCCTTATATATATGGAAAAATTGTGCCACCGCATCTTATTTTCAAACCAACAACTTATGGCTGAAATAAATGCACCTGCCACCGGCAGCAACAAACCCGGTGCGCGCAGAAGTAAAAAATTAAGTACCCGTGTTGACTTAACTCCCATGGTTGACCTCGGGTTTTTATTGATCACCTTTTTTATTTTCACTACCACAATGTCAAGCCCCAAAGTGATGAAATTGGCAATGCCGAAAGATACCGATGATGGTGATCTTACACCCATTGGCCAAAGCACCGCATTGACAGTAATACCACTCGATGCAAACAGGATCTTTTATTACCATGGCGATTTAGAGAGCGCATTAAAAGAAAATACTTATGGTGTTACCAGTTATTCCGTAACAGATGGGCTGGGACAAATTATTAGAACAAAACAGGCGGCGCTTGACAAAACGAAAGCTGGTAAACATGAAGACCTTATGGTAATGATAAAGCCAACGCCGGAATCGAATTACCAGAATGTTGTAAACGTATTGGATGAAATGTTGATAAATGATGTGAAGCATTATGCTGTATTGGATGTTACGCCCCAGGAAAAAGATGTTGCCAATACAAAAAGCACATCGGCGCTATAGTTTTATGGGTAAAGTAATGGGCACTTACTAACGGCTTATGCTTCGAAATACCCAATTACCGGTATTCTGTAAACAATTATTTATTGTCTTAAATTTTGTGGAGCTTGCAGGGTTTTGTAAATTGTATGTCCCTCGAAATTTCAGGTAATTCATTGTATTAACCGAATAAATAATTTTTATGGCAATACCGGTAGTGAACCTCGCCGATTTTTTATCTGGCGATCCACAGTTAAAGCAAGCATTTGTTAATCAGTTAGGCAAAGCGTATGAAGAAGTAGGATTCGTGGCAGTAAAGAATCATGGCATACCCGATGACCTCATTGCCGATCTGTATAAATATGTGCAACAGTTTTTTGCTTTACCCGGCGAAGAAAAGAAGAAATATGAAATACCGGATCTGGCTGGTCAGCGAGGGTATACATCGTTTGGCAAAGAACATGCAAAGGGAAGTGATGCGCCAGACTTAAAAGAGTTCTTCCAATTCGGTCAGGTGGTTGAAGATAATGATCCTATTAAAAGTGAATATCCCGATAATGTTCAGGTAAACGATGTGCCTGCATTCAATGCCACGTTTACAAAAGCGTACCGCGCATTTGAGAAATCGGGTAGGGCATTGTTACAGGCAATTGCCTTGTATCTGGGGCTCAATGAGCATTATTTTGACGAATACATTCATAATGGCAATTCCATTTTGCGGGCTATTCATTATCCGCCTATAACACAGGAGCCAAAATCGGCCATTCGTGCCGAACAGCATGAGGATATTAACTTAATAACCCTGCTTGTTGGCGCTTCGGCCGATGGATTACAAATTCTAACCAAACAAAATGAATGGGTACCGGTAACTTCATTACCTGAGCAAATAGTAGTGAACGTGGGCGACATGTTACAACGCCTTACCAATAATAAACTAAAATCTACTACGCACAGGGTCGTAAATCCACCAAGGGAAATGTGGGGTTCTTCAAGGTTTTCTATCCCCTTCTTTCTGCATCCGAAAGGCGAAATGAGCCTGGCTTGCTTAGAAAGTTGTATCGATGAAAGCCATCCTAAGGCTTTTCCTGATGCTACCGCCGGTGAATACCTCGATGAACGCCTGCGCGAGATTGGATTAAAGAAATAATTAATTGATTTTGAGCCCCAAACGTTGGGGCTTTTTTCTTTAACTCCTACTTAACGAGTTGCTGATTATTTTAGTGGTAGCAAACATTGATTAACTAAACAACGTTACTATTCTGTACCCGGGAAGAATTAGGGCAACATTGAAATAATTAATGTATTGTCTTTTTCGTTAATAACTTTGCACTACAATAAAAAGTAAAACCTCAATCAATGAAACGAAATGTACTTTATAACTTGTTACTGTTACCACTTGCTATGCTTATAGCTACGTGGGGCATGTCGCAATCACTTGCGCCCGACCAAAATCCCGATTATATGGTAAGCCAGGCCAGGTACATGGGCATGGCCGATTCATTAAACGTTACACACGGGGAAACCATTCAGGATACCTATAAGGCTATTGACTGGATGGCCGACAGACAGCAAAGACGCGAGGACCGCAGGGCTTTCCGCCGTCAGATACGTTTAGAAAGAGCCCGCTATGGTTATTACTATAACGATTACGGGTATAATTATAATTACGGTTATAATTATAATTATCCATCTTATTCTTATTATCCCAGTTATTCGGGTAACTATTGGTATAATTACCGTCCATATCATAATTACTATCGCTCCCGGTGGAATAACTGGAACCTGATTCCCCTGGCTGCTACCGCTGCAACGGTTGGCTGGTTATTAAGCAGGTAATAAGCAATACCAACAAATTGTTTTGAATACTAATGTATGGGACCGCAGCCAATGCGACCCCAGTGGAGAAAGTCACGCTAAGAATCTTTGATAACTACTGTTTCCTTTAAAATATAAGAAATGAAAAACGTTTATCTGGCCGTTATGGCCCTGGTTGTAGCCGGTACAAGTATTTCGTGTGCACACAAAGTAACCCGTATTGACCCCCAAGAGCAAATTGACCTTAGCGGCCGCTGGAACAATACCGACAGCCGCCTGGTGGCTGACCAAATGATCGATGATATTTTAAGAGAAAAATGGGTAGGCGAACACCAGGAACAACATAACGGACAAAGACCCGTGGTGATCGTAGGTTTTGTTACCAACAAAAGCCATGAGCACATTGAAGCCGAAACTTTTGTAAAAGACGTTGAACAATCATTTGTAAAAAGCGGCCGCGTACGTTTGGTACAGGGTGGTAAAAAAAGAGAAGAGCTGCGTGCCGAAAGAGCCGATCAGCAAACCAATGCCAGCGCCAGCAGCATGAAAAAATTTGGTCTTGAACAGGGAGCCGATTACATTTTGCAAGGTTCTATTAACTCCATAGTTGATTCACAAAAGCGTAAAAAGGTTGTGTACTACCAAATAAACCTTGAGCTTACCAACATGCAAAGCAATGAAGTGGTATGGATAGGCGATAAAAAAATAGCTAAATACGTACAGAACTAATTGACCGCAACGCCCGTTGATCAGCAATGGTACCCCCATGAATTTATTATCAAAACATATGATAAGGGCATTGGCTATAGTATGCCTGATGCCCTTGTTGTTTTCCTGCGTCACATACAACAATCGTATTGGCTCGTATTACGAGCAGGTGCTCAATAACCAGTACGATAAGGCGTATAGGGCCCTTGATCAAAACAAGCTATTGCTGCGCAAACGCAACAAGCTGTTGTACCTTTTTGAAAAAGGGAAAATGGCGCATTTGCTAAAGCAGTACGATAGCAGCAACCTGTATTTTAATGAAGCCGATCTTTTTATTGAAGATGCCCGAACAACGGCAGGTGATATAGCCGTAGGCACTTTGCTTAACCCTATGATGGAAACGTATAAGGGTGAAGATTTTGAAAAGTTCATGGTGCATTATTACAAATCGCTGAACTATCTGGGACTGGGCAAAACTGAA
Organism: Niastella sp. OAS944; assembly: GCA_024809215.1. Classification (GTDB taxonomy): domain Bacteria; phylum Bacteroidota; class Bacteroidia; order Chitinophagales; family Chitinophagaceae; genus Niastella. Next base: position 727,248 of record JANUBW010000003.1, read on the forward strand.
GATGCCATGGTTGAGGCCCGGCGTATTTCATTGCGTAACTATGCGCAACAGGATAAAGCCGGTTTTAATACCAACCGTTATAGCGACGATGCCCTGGCTTTAATACTGCAGGGTATTATTTATGAACAAAGCGGCGATATGAACAATGCGTTTGTCTCGTACCGTAATGCGGCCGATGTATTTTTAAAGAATAAAGGTGAATGGTATGGTGTAAGCCTGCCCGATCAATTGAAGCAGGATGTGTTACGTACTGCTGCCGCCAATGGTTTTACCGAAGATGTTCAACACTATTCAACATTGCTGAACACTACTTACAAACCTTCGGCTACAGCGCCGGGTGGTGAGCTGGTGCTTTTTTGGGAAAACGGGCTGGCCCCGGTAAAACAGGAGCAAAGCTTTTTCTTTGCTCTTACCAAAGACGGGCTGGGTAATTTTATGTTTACCGATCCCAGCGGCTCAACCAATGTGCCCTTTATTTTTGATAGTAACTTCAACCCGGAAAACATTAAACTGGCCGATCTGCGCTCGCTGCGGGTGGCGTTTCCCAAATACCTTGAGCAACCGGTGGCGTATACACACGGCACCGTTTTGGTAAATAATGTTCTATATAATTTTGAGCAGGCCGAAAACATCAACGATCTGGCTTTTGCCACTTTGCGGGAAAGGTTTTTAAAAGAGATGTCCAAGGCGCTGAGCCGTATTGCTATTAAGAAAATAGCAGAGGCCGCGGCCCGCCCTAAAAAAGACGATAAGAACAAAGATGAGAAAGAGGCGCTTGCTTCGGCCATTCAGCTGTTCAGCTTAATATCTGAAAAGGCCGACACCCGTAACTGGCAAACCCTGCCACATACTATATTATATACCCGCATTCCATTGCAAACCGGTAGCAACCAAATTCAGGTAACATTTAGCGGCCCTAACCAGCAAACCAAACCGGTAAACCTGGTAGTTGAAGGTACTGGCCGTTTACAGGTACAGAATATTTGCACGCTTAGGTAAGAAAGCTATAAATGAATTATTGGGCGGATAAGTCATCCTGAAAAGGAAAGCTTATCCGCCCATTCTATTTACCCTGGGCAAAGAATTTTGATTGCCATTTATGGGAATAACAGGGACTTCAAAGGAATTTTAAAAGGACTTTTCAGGGACCTAACAGGGGTAAAATGCCTGTAAGGTCCCTGTGAGGTCCCTGTTATTTCCCTGTGAGGTCCCTGCTAGGTGAAATAGATCCTTTCCAAAATCCCAAAGCTGGCCCAGCCCAACTAACTCCTTTCGACCTCGCTTTTCTACCACTCATACAATCCCAAAAACCTAGTTTCAAGAATGCTTCAATCCAAAATCATTGAAAATCAAATGTTTTTGGTTAAGCTGATTAGCATTTTATAAACATTACCGTGATTAGAATGGTACTATGTGTTGCATAGTACTAAAAACCTCCTTATATTTGTGATGTGAAAGGGAATAAAACCCTGCCTCACACCAAGCCATGCCAATCCCAATTATTATAGCCATTTTGATCGCCCTGTTTACGTTGGGCGCTAATATGGATAAGCAAAAAGCCTCGAGGCCCGAAGTGGTGATCTTAGGCGGTAAACAGTATAACTGGGTTGATAAAAAAGAGAAGAGCGATAACTTAGTAGTAATGGGGCCTGAGCAGCAGGACCATTCAATTACCATTAAAGGGCAACGGCAAACAGGATCTTTTGAAAATATATTCCAGTTATTGGGTTTGTACCAGATCATAAAGGCAGAGCCGATAGCTGCAGCAAACAATTCTATAAACCAGTAATATGAAACAGACAGTTTGTAGGTCTGAGAAAAAGTATAGCCATGAATATTGAGAACACCCAAAGTCAGATGCGGAAAGGGATACTGGAGTTTTGCATACTCTCAATCATTCGCCGCGGGGAAGCTTACCCGAGTGATATTGTGGATGAAATGAGAGGGGCAAATCTCCAGATCCTGGAGGGTACCCTTTACCCCTTATTAACCCGGTTGAAGAATGCAGAAATGTTAACCTATCGATGGGTTGAGAGTAATTCGGGCCCTCCCCGCAAATACTTTTCGCTTACCCCTAAAGGCGAAGAGTTTTTTAAAGAGCTGGAAACAACCTGGAACGAGCTGGCCAATGCAGTGAATACGCTGGCAAGCAAAAGGGAGTCGCTGGCAACCTCGGTCAATGAGAACAATGCCATTGAAAATTCAGAATATCCTAAGGAAACACCCCAACCCAACAACTAAAACTTCAACCAACAAACACTATTCACCATGAAAAAGGTAATCAATATAAATTTCCAGGGCAGGGTAGTTCCTATTGAGGAAACTGCTTTCGAAATATTGAAGCAATACATAGATAGTTTGCGAAGGTATTTCGCCAACGAAGAAGGCCGCGATGAGATCATTAACGACATTGAAAGCCGTATTGCTGAATTGTTTTCAGAAACAATAAAAAAAGGCGCTACCTGCATTACCGACGCCGATGTACAAGCGGTGATGGCAAGCATGGGCCGCCCCGAAGACTTTGAAGCCGAAACCGGCTCCAATGGCGGTAGCGCTTCCAATGCTTCAACCGGCGCGGGTGCAGGCGAAGAGCAACAACAGGGCGCTCATCAACAATCGCAGGCCGGCCCTGGTCCACAGTATGCAACGCACCGCAAACTGGTTCGCAATGCCGATGATAAGATCATTGCCGGTGTATGTAGCGGCCTGGCCAACTACTTTCGCATAGACCCCGTTATAATGCGTATCATTTTTGTGGTATTGCTTTTCACCGGTGGTTCTGGTTTGCTTGTATACCTTATTTTATGGGTAGCGGTGCCTTCACAGTCGGTTCAATCGAATATTACAAAACGGCTATATCGTAGTGCAGACGATAAAGTGATAGCTGGTGTTTGTGGTGGTTTGGCTGCTTATTTGAACATCAACACCTGGGTGCCCCGCCTCATATTTGCGTTGCCCTTCATTCTTGGTTTGCTATCGGGCCCTTTTCATTGGTGGTGGGACGATTTTACTTTCTCTTTCATTCCTCGTGTAGTATCGGGTTCGTTGGGTAGTACATTGTTTATAAGTTATATTGTTTTGTGGATTGCGGTACCCGTTGCCGTTACAGCAGCTGAAAAACTTGAAATGCGGGGGGAGCGCGTAGATCTGAACTCAATTCGTGATACTGTTAAGGAAGACCTGGAGAGTTTCAGATCTAAAGCACAGAACTGGGGAAATGAAGTTAAAGAAAGCGCCCAGCAGTTTGGCAGCCAGGCAAGGCAATATGCAAAAAGCGAACGGGTAAAAACATTTACTACCGAGGCTTCGGCAACGGCCCGTAATGCCGGCAGTGGTATTGCACATATAATCGGGGTATTGTTTAAAGCCTTCTTCCTGTTTATTGTAGGTATTGTTGCCCTTGCTTTATTTGGCGTGTTGATTGCTATGCTTTTTGGCAGTGTGCCTCTGATGTCGGTAAAGGAATTTTTACTGGAAGGTTTTTGGCAAAACTCACTGGCCTGGCTAACCGTTTTCCTGTTCCTTGCAGTACCTATCATTTCTATGATCACGTGGCTGGTGCGCCGTATAATGGGTGTGCGCTCTAAAAACCATTACCTGGGTTATGTGTTTGGAACTTTATGGTTTATCGGAATTATGAGCGCCGCGTTACTGGTTGGCTCTATTATCCGAAGCTTTAAATCGAGAAATTTTGTGGAGGAGAATGTTACTTTAACCCAGCCTTCAACCGGTAAATTGTTTCTCGATGTTACTTCGCAAAATATAAACTACCGTTACTATAGCAATGACTGGGGCTGGGGTTGGAACTGGGACAATGAGTGGCCTTTGTTTGGCGCCAACCTCGATTCCATTATGCTGAATATGGTGCGTATTGATGTGGTGAAAAGCCTTGATAATAATTTTCATATAACCAAGGTGCGGTTCAGCCGCGGAAAAGATCCTGTAGTGGCAAGAAGTATTGCAGAGAAGATCAATTTCCCCATATCACAAAACGACAGCACCGTGTACCTGCCCAAAGGATTTTCAATAAGCAAGAACGAACGCTGGCGCAACCAACAGGTATTGCTGGTATTGCAGGTTCCGGTTGGTAAAAGGTTTATGTTAGACCGGAACGTTGGACGCTACGATCATTTTGATGTGAATTATAACCACCGCGGCAGTATTGACATTAGCGATACCTGGGAACGTACATATTGGGTTGAAGATGGTAAAGAATATATAATGACACCCGATGGCCCCAAGAAAGTTAAAGACCTTGACCCTCAGGCGTTACTTCGTGGTGAATATAAAGAGCGCGAAAAAGAGATGACTGAAGAGGAATTGAAGGGCGAACTTAAAAAGCAGAAAATTGAAGAAGAACGCGAGCGCAAACAGTTAAACAAAGAGATCGATAGCACCCACGGTGGCGGTTACCGTTACCAACGTAAAACAAGGGAAAACCAAAAGGATACTACACCAGCAAAAGTGCAGTCCTCAGCTATATAAAACCTCCCCGCCGCTCTGTTATCCGAACGTCGGAAGCAGGCGGGGTTGAAGTTGGAACAACAGGGGCCCTCTATAGGGCCCTTTTTAATTGGAATACTGTTGCTGGTTTCCAGGTACCAGTTGCCTGGGCAACAGGCTGAACAAAGAAAGGCATGCTGCCATTAAGGACCCGGTAACCTGTAACTGGTAACCTGAACACCCACCTTATTCATCATTCACCCCCATGTTTGGCAAATGCCAATTGCGCATTGCCAATTGATTCTTTACTTTTGCGCCCACAAACAAAAACTACACATACTGTATGAAGAACACTCCTTTCACGCAAAAGCATATAGCCCTGGGGGCTAAAATGGCTGAATTTGCCGGGTATAATATGCCTATTTCGTATAGCGGTATAAACGATGAACATGCTGCCGTACGCAATAATGCCGGCGTTTTTGACGTAAGCCATATGGGAGAGTTCATTCTGAAAGGAGAAAATGCGCTTGATCTTATTCAACGCGTTACATCCAACGACGCTTCCAAATTAACAGCCGGCAAAGCCCAGTACAGCTGTTTGCCTAACGAACAGGGTGGCATTGTTGACGATCTGCTGGTATACTGCATTGAAGAGAATAAAGTATACATGCTGGTAGTAAATGCTTCCAACATTGAAAAAGACTGGAACTGGATCTCCAAATTCAACACAAAGAATGTGGAAATGCATAACATTTCCGACAAAACCTGTTTATTGGCTATACAGGGTCCCAACGCAACCAAAATGCTGCAAAGCTTAACGGACATCGATATTCTTAATTTAAAGTATTACACATTTGCCAAGGGCAAATTTGCCGGGGTTGATAATGTGCTTATTAGCGCTACGGGTTATACCGGCGCCGGTGGTGTTGAAATATATTTTGAGGATAAGGATGGCAGTGCCGATAAAATTTGGGATGCCCTGTTTAACCTGGGTGGCCCCCAGGGATTAAAACCAATTGGTTTAGGCGCCCGCGATACGCTTCGTTTGGAAATGGGTTTTTGCCTGTACGGGAACGATATCGACGATGCCACTTCGCCTTTGGAAGCCGGTTTGGGCTGGATCACCAAGTTCACCAAAGACTTTACTGCCCGCCCCATTATTGAGCAACAAAAAGCTGCCGGTGTTACCCGTAAACTGGTAGGCTTTGAAATGGTAGATAAAGGTATTCCCCGTCATCACTACGATATAAAAGATGCGGCCGGAAATAAAATAGGTTTTGTTACTTCGGGCACACAGGCGCCCAGCTTGCAAAAAGCCATTGGTATGGGCTATGTTGATGTGGCCCACACTGCCATTGATTCAGAAATTTTCATTGGCGTACGCGACAAACTGCTGAAAGCAAAAGTGGTGAAGTTCCCATTTGTATAATAGAAACATTACATAATAAAAAGGCACAAGCGGAATCCCACTTGTGCCTTTTTTATTTTATGTGTTTTTGAATTTTGTGATTTGTGTTTTGGGATTTATTTGGTCTTGTGATTTGAGATTTGGTGCTTTTTATTACCTTGGCGTACTTCTTGCTGCTTGGGGAAGACGTTTTCAAAATTGATTCCTGCATATGCCCATAATCCACTTAACAACCTTTATTGCTGCACCTATAGAAAGAGTTTTTGATTTGAGCCGTAGTATCGAATTGCATAAAAAGTCAATGTCTGAGCATCGCGAAGAAGCAGTAGCGGGAACCGTAATGGGATTGATAAACCTGAATGAAACGGTAACCTGGAAAGCTAAACATTTGATGAGAACACGGGTATTGCAGGTACAGATCACTGCCATGGAAAGGCCTTTTTCCTTTGTTGATGAAATGAAAAAAGGCGATTTCAAAAAAATGAAACATGAGCACCATTTCAAGGCAATTGAAAATGGTACATTGATGATAGATATTTTTAATTTCGAAGCGCCCTATGGCCCACTGGGCAAATTCTTCAGTGGCATTTATCTTTCCGGCTATCTTGAAAAACTATTGGAACAACGTAATCAGGTGATCAAGGAATATGCAGAGGGCAGTAAATGGAAGCATCTATTGGAAAATAAACAATAGGATGTTCAACATTGACTATTCATCAGTTACAATGTTTACAAATTTTTAGCGCTTTCCTAAGTTTTCGCCGTTCACCACTCACCCCAAAATCTTACTTTTGCGGTTTAATTGAAATATGTCAAACAGCAAACCGACTCTATACACATCTCCGTCTCCAGCGTTACTTGATTTGTACGATATTAACAACACCATTGTAGTAATAATTGACGTTTTCCGCGCTACATCTACCATTGCAACCGCCTTGTACAATGGCGCCAAATGCATTATTCCGGTTGATAGCGTAGCTAAATGTATTGAACTGGGCAAGAAAATTGAAGCCATCACGGCTGGCGAACGCGATGGAAAAATTGCAGAGGGATTGGAATATGGAAACTCTCCATTTGAATATTCTAAAGAATTTATCGGCGGTAAAACGCTGGTGTTAACCACCACCAATGGAACCAAGTTATTGCATATGGCATTGGAGCGGGGCGCACAACATGTTATCACTGGTTCGTTCCCTAACTTGTCCGCAGTGTGTGAGTACCTGGTTCAGCAAAATCAGCCGGTGTTACTGGGCTGCTCTGCATGGAAAGACCGTGTTAATATGGAAGATATGTTGTTTGCCGGTGCAGTTATACATCAAATAAAAGATCATTTTTCTATCAATTGCGATAGCTCGGGTATTGCGGAAACCTTATACAAAAACGCAAAAAGCGACATGTATGAGTTCCTTAAAGAAAAGAATGCAACCCACTATCAGCGCCTTACCAATTTTGGTTTGGAAAAAGATATGCGTTATTGCCTTACGCCCGATATGGCTAACATACTGCCATTTTATGAAGATGGAAAACTGGTAATACACAATCAATAGGCAATCGACTATTGAACTTTAGCTTTCCTTTAATAAACTAATTCAAATCCCTGTGCGTTATTTGCACAGGGATTTCTTATTTTCGGTACTCCTGCATTGTTACGATCTATCCTGATAAATACAATTCAGCTAGTTGATAAGCATAACTGTTAGGTTAACCGTAATTGTTATTCGTTTGTTAACCAGTTTAATGGCACAGCTTATAAATAATGGTAAATGGCCAATACCCGCTACTGATCCCTGGCATAAGGGTAACACCTTATGTGTTCTGGTTCTTTTATTGATCTTTGATAAATAACTTATACACATTGCATAACCCGGCTTTATAAGGTGCATGTAAGTAGTAATTATGCTTATATTTAGGAAGCAGGCGCCCTTTTTTATAAAAAATAGCGGGTAATTGCAGCAGATCAGTCATAATGTAAATATTTTTTTATAATATTTGTGCTGCAATTCAATTAAGGTGGAACTGAAATTGCATACCTATTAACAAATAAACCGGCCTGGTTGTAGATCATTTCATTATAAGGTTGCCGCAGAGATAGAGTTAAGTAAATAAAGCAGGACTTAAACCGACCGTGGAAAGTAGCCCATTTCCCTGATTAAGTGCCTTCAGGGTTAAAAAAGTGACAGAAAAGCGGGATCAAACCCAAAAATTTTTGCTTTTTGTAAATTTGGCGTATTATTGTGTTTGGAATAGGGCTGATAAGTCATACCCGATACTCACAAAGCTCATCAGTTATTCTTTTCCACGCATATAAACTCATTTCAATTTTTTTTCACTAGATTTTTTCAACGAACAAAGTTTGCTCGTCTGATTAAGGTGTTAACTCACAAGTTATTTTATGTATGACATTTTGCAATTGAACGACATGCTCGTTCCAGAACTGTTAGATATAGCTGAACAGTTAAAAATACCCAACGCAAAAAAATTAGACAAACAGGAACTAGTATATAAAATACTCGATAAGCAGGCTATTGTAGCCAGTGCAGTAAAGAATGGTGCGACAGATGAAAAAGGTAAACGTAAACGTGTAGTTAAAACAACTACAGCAAACGCAACTGAAGAAGCTGATGTGGTAAGCGGTGATGATAAACCAGTGCGTAAAGAATTAAAGAAGGAAGCGCCTAAAAAGAAGGTAGTGGTTGAAAAGCCGGTTCCGGCAAAGAAAGGACGCAAAAAGCCAGAGCCTGAAGAAGAAGAGGAAGAAGAAGCTACACCAATATTACCAGTAATGAATGATGATAGCGATGAAGATGAATTAACAGATATTCAAGATCATCATGATGAAGAAGATGAAGAGGATGATGAGCAAGGGAATAACACCATAACAGCCCACCAGGAACACCACGAGCGCATTGCAGAACCACAGCCTTCTTCAGAGCAGCAACAAAAATCATATCCCCATCGTCGCGAATCTGCCTTTAACATTGAGTTTGACGGCGTTATTATGGCAGAAGGTGTACTTGAAATGATGCCCGACGGATATGGCTTCTTACGCTCCTCAGATTATAACTACCTTTCTTCTCCCGACGATATTTATGTTTCTCCTTCACAGATAAAACTATTTGGCTTAAAAACCGGCGACACCATATTTGGTGCAGTTCGTCCGCCAAAAGAAGGTGAAAAATACTTTGCGTTGTTGAAGGTTGAAACCATTAACGGTAAACAACCTGAAGATGTACGGGACCGGGTGCCGTTCGATTACTTAACGCCACTTTTCCCTTACGAAAAATTAAACCTGTTCACCGCACCTAATCAATATAGCACCCGTATAATGGACCTGTTCACGCCCATTGGTAAAGGACAGCGTGGATTGATTGTTGCGCAACCTAAAACAGGTAAAACAGTATTGCTGAAAGAAGTAGCAAACGCTATTGCGGCCAACCACCCAGAGTGTTATTTGATGGTGGTGCTGGTTGATGAGCGTCCTGAGGAGGTTACCGATATGGAGCGTAGCGTACGTGCTGAAGTAATTGCCTCTACTTTCGATGAGCCTGCTGAAAAGCACGTAAAGGTTTCTACCATCGCTTTACAAAAAGCAAAACGTTTGGTTGAGTGCGGTCATGATGTTGTGATCCTGTTAGACTCTATCACCCGTTTGGCCCGTGCGCACAACACCGTAGCGCCTGCATCTGGTAAAGTATTATCAGGTGGTGTGGAAGCGAACGCAATGCAAAAGCCTAAACAATTCTTTGGTGCCGCCCGTAAAATTGAGAATGGTGGGTCATTGACAATATTGGCAACCGCCCTGATTGATACTGGTTCTAAAATGGATGAGGTTATCTTTGAAGAGTTCAAAGGAACCGGTAACATGGAATTGCAGCTCGATCGCCGTTTGGCAAACAAGCGCGTATTCCCTGCCATTGACCTGGTAGCATCATCAACCCGCCGTGACGATCTGTTGTTAGAGCGTGATGTATTACAACGGATGAACCTGCTGCGTGTGTATCTTACTGATATGAATACGGAAGAAGCGATGCATGAATTGCTGAAACGTATGCGCGGTACAAAAGACAACTACGAGTTCTTAGCAAGCATGAACGGCTGAAGGCCACATGCCTCAAAACATAACAAGAAGCCATCTCATTAAGGGATGGCTTTTTTAATTGGTTTTATTAAAAGGCATATAAGAATATGGAGGTTGGTTGCTTTCGTGAATGGGCAAGCGTAAAAACAGCTAGTGAAAGCCCAAAGCCGAAGGGCTAAAGCGAATACAAAACAGCCTGAGCTGTATTCCCTTTATCAACTCTATCACCTTTATCAACCTTTCAACTATTACGCGGCATGCTGCACAGAGGCAACTCGTCAACTTGTTAACTCGTCAACTATTTAACCAGTGCGTCTATCTTCTTTGCCAGCTGCCGGTCTTTATCGGTAACCACATCACCGGCATCGTGGGTGCTTAACCATACTTCTACTTTGTTATACACATTGGTCCATAAAGGATGATGGTCCATTTTTTCTGCTGCCAAAGCAACACGCGTCATAAAGGCAAAAGCTTCGGAAAAGTTCTTAAATTCGAACTTCCGGTATAGTTTGTTATTTTCTTCTGTCCACATATAAATGAAGATTTTGTGTTAATTGAAGCGGGGCAGCAAATAAATACAGCTGAAAGCCGAAGGCCTAAGGCTGAAAGCGAATACAGGTTCTAAATGTAAATCCTTTATCACCTTTATCAACTCTGTCAACTTTTCAACTCCTCGTCAACTAAAAAATCAGGTGGCCTTTATTCTTGATCTTCTCATTCGTTAACTCCATAACCAACTGAACACCCGATATGGTTTTCACCGATTCAAGTATTTGATGAAAAAAAGCATCGGTCACGGTGTCGTCTTTCATTAACCATAAAAAGTCAAGGTGTCTGAATTCGGGCAACAGGTATTCTCCGTCGTACTGATTATTGTATAAATAGTGTACCAGGCTGCCGGTGGGTTCACGATATTCAAAAACCGAAAAGTAATAGTAGCGGTTTTTCTTTTGCAGTTGGATCTCTATATCGTTGTTTATGCGAAAATCGAAGTGAAGTAAATTATTAAGATGCCAGCAAAACTGGTAGCTTTTAAGGGGCGCCACAATACCCAGCAAACGGGTATTGTCGAAAAAATCATTGGCCAAATCATCCAGGTCGAGCTTAAGTTTCATTCCATTTTATTGCCGTAAAGGTATAAAACTTAAAATTCAACATTGCCTTCTTTCGTATCGGGCCCTCTTTTATACTTAACCGTGGTTTTATCGCCCTTATGAAACCTGCCCAGTGCCTGCATATAGGCTTCAAGCGAGTTGGTATCGAAGGTGCCCAGTTGTACAATTATATCCCCGGTCTGCAGTCCGGCTTTTTGAGCAGGGCGTCCATCGCTCACTCCATCAATCCGTACACCGTTTCCCGAAAAAGTGTAATCGGGCATAATGCCCAGGGTTACACTAAACCGGGCAGTGGTGGTAGTGGCAGGTTCACGTGTTTTTTGAAAGGTCAGTTTGCCTTTGGTATTGGTTTGTGTAACCAGGCTTTCAATGTATTTTATAATGAATAGCTCCCCGGTATAATTGATCTTACCGGCGTCATCGGTAGGTTTATGATAATCGCTGTGCAACCCGGTAAAAAAGAAAAGCACGGGAATGTTCTTTAAATAAAACGATGTATGATCGCTGGGGCCTACGCCGCTGCTGTCGTATTTAACGGTAAAATACTTTTGTTTGCTTAATGCGGTAAATACATTACCCCAGGCAGGCGAGGTGCCATAACCGCCAACGGTTATGGTTTTACTGCTGTCGTTTAGGCGGCCTATCATATCCATATTGATCATATAGTTCACCGATTGCAACTCAATGGTTGGGTGTTCGGTAAAATACTTCGAACCAAATAAGCCCAATTCTTCGCCCGAGAAGGCAATGAATACGTAGTTATTGTTTTTGTCTTTCGACAATTTAAGCGAACGGGCAAGCTCTATTAATGCAGCGGTTCCGCTGGCATTATCGTCGGCGCCATTATGCACTTGTTTTTCGGCAGTACGCAATAGTGAGTTACCATCTTCGCCATAGCCTAAATGATCGTAATGGGCGCCAATAACAATAGTTGCAGGTGCGCCATTATTGATATAGCCAATAACGTTGTGGCCTGTTCTTTTTTTATCACTTATAGCTGTTTTTAACTTCAGGTCAAGTGTGGCCGATTCATCGGCCAGGTATTGTTTGCAGGCCTTTGCTGTTAAATACACAACCGGAATGGTCAAAGGCTGTGAATTATCCTTTGCATCAAATTTGAGTTCATCGGCTATTGCTGAGCTGTTATAAACAAACAATGCAGTAGCGCCTTTACCGGCAACTTTATTTGCCATTGTTTTAATGGCATTGGTGATATCAAAATGCGGGTTCTCTTTATTGTCTTCAATTATATCTTTCAGATCGGTAAACCAGGGAACGCCTGTTTCTTTTACGGCAGGTGATACGGCAGCCTCAATACTGGCGCCGGGGCAAAATACAAAAGGGAAATATTCATCATGTAATTTCAGTTCACGATCGTTTATGAACAGCAGCGTGGAAGCATTTATTTGTTTGCCATCATATATTTCAAATGGCTGTAGCCAACCTTTTTCCCCTTTTGGTTCAAGGCCGGCTTTTTGAAATTCGCTGCTTATGTATTCGCTGGCCAGTTTTTCTCCGTTAGAGCCGGCTCTTCTACCTTCCAACTTATCGTCTGCCAGGTACGTTATGTGTGCCTGCAGGTTGGTAATCACAACTTTATCGGCTTTTTTCAATTTTTGGCCAACCGAAGAAAAGGAAGCAAACAGCAGAATGATCAATAAACGCATGAACGGGTTCATTGTAGTAATTTTTCAGGCTTAGGTGCAAACAAAGTTATAATTAGACAAAGCCTATACCAATAATTGTTGGTAATAAAATCCTCAATCTTTTAAAAGGGTGTAAAACTGCGAAACGCAAGGCCAGCCATTCTTTGTATTAGTTATTGGTGAAGAAATAATACTTTTTTAACACATTTTTCTATACCTTATCAAAGAAAGCTGCATTATTTGTATTGCTGTTTACAATAGCATTTAATTGATTTTTTAAGGCGTTTTTAAGGGAGAGCGAACAAATTATTTTATTATCTGTTTATAAAACACTGGCAACCGGATGATTCGGAAATAACAGCCTGCCAGCCCACCATATTAATTTTGTTTAAGATCGGTTTTTTCTTTATAAGCTCACCTTTTTTCCTTTACTTTTGCAGATTGCCCTTTTGACATTTGGATTAGGAAACTTAAAATTAAGCATGGCACTACCTCATCTTATTAAGTATGTATATACCAATGGAACTGACGAAGTGATCCGTAGGGGGAAAAAGATACACGCCATTGGATATGTTGAACTGGTGGACTATGACGAACTCCTTGACTCGGTAACCTTCAGGGTGAAAGACGACTCCTATACCACCTACTATAAAGTAAACATACAGAAGTTTAAAGATTCGCGAACGCTGAGTGTTCGTTGTGCATGTCCCTATAACCTCGGCGATATTTGCCGGCACGAAGCTGCAGCGCTTATTCAGCTGCAGGAAATGCTGGATAAAAATATGTTGAAGACCGAGAAGGTGGATTATGATCAAAAGCATACCGTGTTGAAGATGAAATTCATTGATCTGAAAACACTACGGTTGCTTTGCTCTCCCGAAGTATATACAGAAGCAGAAAAATACCTTCGTACACAACGCGCCGATATAGAATATGCGCAGGACGAAGTTGTAAAAGCTACAGTTAACATCGATGGCACGCCCTGGAAGGTGGTTATACGTAAGAACGAAGAGCGGAATTTTGATACCAGCTGTAATTACGAAGACCGCCAGCATCCATTATGTTTACCCAAGGTGATCGTTTTTCTGCAATTGTTGAATGCATACGGCCCCTATTACTTCGACAGTATTCGTAACTGGGATAAAGAAAAGAATAAATTACTGGAGGCCTATGGTTATCAGCTAAGCGATAACCTCGATGGCAAATTTGAGTTCACCTATAAAGATGGCAAACCTTTTTTACGGGTGCTCGATTCGTCTATTAAACGCATTTCACCACAGGACGCCGCCAGGTCGAAACCAAAGCCGGTAATTGAAACGCCAGCCGCTACAGAAGCAGAGGCTGCGGTTGAAGATATCAAAGAAGAACGTTCTTCACATCGCATAGGCGTAGTGTTTAATTTCAATTATGAAAGCTATCCCGGTTTTTCAGTTGACGCCATCAGTGGCGAAATAAATGAAGAAGGCACACAATACACGGGTAAGGTTGAAAAGCTTGACCTAAGCAAATTTGTGAACATTGAGGTGTACAGCGAGGCCGACAAGCAAATGATACCTCAGCTGCGTAAAATGCAGGATGTAGAGGTTACCAAATACCTTAACCGCAATTCACCATTCAGCGGTATTTGGGAAAACATCATTCACCACGAAGAAGATGACCTGCCCGAAGAAACAAAAGCCCTGATGGTTGAGTACCTGCATCCAAAGCTGAAAAAGCTGTTTACAGATGTAGCGGCCAATCCGTTTGTATTTTACCTGAACGGGAAGAAAGTATTTAAAACTGAGAACCTGCATACGGCCGGTATAGTTACAGACTATATTACCCCTTTCTTTAAAGTAATTGCCGGTAAGAGCCAATATGAAATTGAATGTTGGGTAAAGTTGAATGGTCAACAAGTGAACATCAGCGAAAACGGCATCGACAGCAGTTTACTTTTCTTTTATAACGATAATTTATTTCTGTGGGATAAGCCGGAAGACGTGAGCCTGGTTACACAATTCCATGGAAAGGGAAAACTGGTTTATTCAAAGGCCGACTGGCCCGAGCAACTGCGTAAGATGGTATTGCCGCTTACCAAAGAATACCATGTTGATTTTGATGGCAGCCTGGTAAGCGAAGTAAAGGACGGTGATCCGGAAAAACGCGTGGTGCTTCAGGAGAAAGGCGATTACCTGGTATTTCAACCATTGTTCTCCTACAAAGGGTTTGAAACAAAACCCGGTGGTAAAGATGAACTGGTAATACCCGATACCGAAAGAGTGGTGATCGTTCACCGCAATAAAGAAAAAGAAACGGGCTTCATACAAAAATTAGAGAACCTGCACTCAGGTTTTATAAGACCCGAAGGTGGCCAGCAGCTGGCATTGAAAGGAAGCGATGTGTTAAAGAATAACTGGTTCTTCCTGTTTGTTGATGCCATGAAGGAAATGAAGATCCCGGTGTTTGGGTTTGATGCGTTGAAGAACTTCCGTTTTAATACCGCGCGCCCGCAAACAAAGATCCACATCAGCAGCAATACCGACTGGTTCGATGCACGGGTTGATATTGTGTTTGGCGATCAAAAGGTAACCATTGCCGATGTTAAGAAAGCCCTGGCCAACCGCCAGCAGTTTGTACAACTGAACGATGGTACCCTGGGTATTTTACCCGAGGAGTGGATCAAAAAATATTCATTGCTGTTTAGGGTGGGCGAGGGTAAGCAAAACCAGTTGCGTCTTTCCAAATATCATATGAGCGTAATTGATGAGCTGTATGATAACCGCAGTGAAGAAGAGCTGGTGTTGAAGCTGGAAGAAAAGTACGAACAACTAAAAAGCTTTAACAAGATACAGGAGATACCGTTGCCTGAACACTTAAAGAGTGTGCTTCGTCCATACCAGGAGCATGGATATCACTGGTTACATTACTTAAGCGAAATTGGCTGGGGTGGCATTCTGGCCGATGACATGGGTTTGGGTAAAACCGTACAGGCTTTATCTTATCTGAACTATTATAGGACCAGTCATGGTAAACTGCGTGCATTGGTAGTTTGTCCCACCACGTTGATGTTTAACTGGGAAAATGAGATCAAGAAGTTCACCCCCACGCTTACCTACTACATTCACCATGGTGGCGAAAGAACAAGAGGGAAGGAACAGTTCATGAACGCTGAGATCATTATTACCACATACGGTACTTTACGCAGCGATATAAAACTGCTGGTTGAAATACCATTCGATTATGTGGTGCTCGATGAATCGCAAGCCATTAAGAACCCAACCAGTAAGGTTACCAAGGCTGCCTGCCTGCTGAATTCAAAGAACAGGATCTGTTTAAGTGGTACGCCTTTGCAGAATAACACCTTCGACATTTTTGCCCAAATGAACTTCCTGAACCCGGGTATGCTGGGAAGTGTGGAGTTCTTTAGACAGGAGTTTGCTATTCCCATTGATAAATTTGGCGAGGCCGATCGTAAAGACCATTTACGTAAACTATTATATCCATTCATATTACGCCGTACAAAAGAGCAGGTGGCCAAAGATCTTCCCGACAAGATCGAAACTATTCTGTTTTGTGAAATGGAATCAGAACAACAGGCTATATACGATGCCTATCGCAACGACTTCCGCGATAAGATCATGGGCACCATTGAACAGCAGGGTATACAGCGTAGCCAGCTCACCATCTTACAGGGGCTTATGAAGTTGCGCCAGATATGTGATTCGCCGGCCATTTTAAATGAAACAGAGAAGTTCCCTAACCACTCAATAAAACTGGAAGAGCTGACCCGTGAGATCACTGAAAACATCAGTAACCATAAAGCGCTGGTGTTCTCACAGTTCCTGGGTATGCTGGCCCTTATTAAAGAGAAACTAAAAGAGCAGGAAGTTGACTTTGAATACTTCGATGGCAGCACTTCTGCCATTGATCGCGAACGCGCTATTCAACGTTTTCAAAATGATGAAAAATGCCGCGTGTTCCTGATCTCACTTAAAGCGGGTGGTGTGGGTTTGAACCTTACTGCGGCAGACTATGTGTACATAGTTGACCCGTGGTGGAACCCTGCCGTTGAGCAACAAGCGATTGACCGTACACACCGTATTGGCCAAACCAAGAACATTTTTGCCTACCGCATGATCTGTAAAGACACTATTGAGGATAAGATATTACAGCTGCAGGATAAAAAGCGGTCACTGGCCAAGGACCTGATCACTGACGATGAAGGATTTGTGAAGTCACTGACAAGAGAAGACGTAGAATACCTCTTCAGCTAACAACCTGGTTTACATTAATAAAGTGAATATGCCACGATACGCATGGAATAATGCCGCATCGTGGCATATCTTTTTGGAAAACATATTAAAATTGTCGAGACGGTAAACTTTTGGCAGAAAGCCTTGTTTACACAAGTTTTTTGTGGGAGTAGCGTCAAAAGGTTATATCACTAATGTTCATAATCCATTCATGAAAAAGATTTTTACCCTGTTTTTCCTGTTCCTTGTATTTGCTTCCGCTGGTTTTGCCCAGAATGTTTCGGGCAGCATACAGGGAAAGTTATACGACAGTATGTATGTTGATCACCTTACCGATGCTACTGTTACCGTTCTACATGCAACCGATACAAGCGTTGTATCATATACCCTGGCCGATGCCAAGGGCGAATTCAGGATAAAAAACCTGAATGCCGGCAATTATCGTTTAATGATCACCTATCAGGGTTATGCTCCAAAATATATTAAATTCACTGTTTCGGCGGAAACGCCCAATGTGCAGCTTGGCACCGTTTACATGAGTAAGAAAGACGACATGCTGAAAGAAGTGGTCGTTGAAGCTCCGCCAATTAGCGTTAAAAAAGATACAGTTGAGTTTAGGGCCGATGCCTTTAAAACAAAACCTAACTCAACTGCCGAAGACCTGTTAAAGAAATTACCAGGTGTGCAGGTTGATAAAGACGGTAATGTAAAAGCACAGGGTGAAGATGTGCAAAAAGTATATGTTGATGGCAAGGAGTTTTTTGGCACCGATCCTAAAATGGCTACCAAGAACATAACCGCCGATATGATTGAATCGGTACAGGTGTTTGATGATATGAGCGACCAGGCTAAGTTTACCCGAATTGATGATGGTAGCAGGTCAAAAACAATAAACATCAAATTAAAGAAAGATAAACGCAAAGGATATTTCGGACGCTTTATTGCCGGGGCCGGCGATAACGATCGTTACCAGGCAAGCGCTATGTTTAACCGTTTCGATAACGACCGTCGAATAAGCGTACTGGCTGGATCAAACAACCTCAATAAGTCGAGCTTTTCATTTAATGACATTGTAGGCAATATGGGTGGTTATGGTTCTTCACGCGGTGGCGGTGGAGGAGGCGGTGGCTTTAGTGGCGGCGGCGGAGGTGGTGGTGGTCGCCGGGGCGGTGGCGGCGGCGGAAACTTTGGCGGCGGCGGTGGCAACTTCAGTAATTTCGGTAGCAGCAATACCGGTATTACAAAAGCAACCAATGCAGGCATTAACTATACCGATAAATGGGGTAGTAAGATAGATGTTACAGGCAGCTATTTCTTTTCAACCAGCGAAAACAAAAAACAGCAACAAAGCCTTACGCAACGTACTATCAACGACGACTCTACAACCTTACAGAGTGAAGATATGTTCTCCAACACGAAGAACCAGAACCACCGGTTCAATCTTCGCTTTGAATATTATATTGACTCAATGAACTCTTTGTTGTACACCCCAAGCCTGGTTTTACAACATTCCGAATCGTATACTTATGATACGTTGTTTACACGTGCCCAATCGCCCAGAACGCCCGAGTTCCTTGCCAATGAAGGCAAAAACATAAACAGTAATGAACGCGATGGAATAAACCTGAACAATAACTTATTGTATCGCCGTAAGTTTCATAAGCTGGGCCGTACATTAACAATTGGCTGGAACAACGCTATTAACAATAGCGAAGGCAAGGGTATTACACAAACGCCATTAACTACTTATAATGCCAAGGGCCTTATAACGGGTGGTACAAGTCAGGATTTTCAATCGCTCCAAAAAACCAGATCAATGAACAATGTGCTCAGTACTTCTTATACTGAACCCATTGGCCTTAACAAGATCCTGGAGTTTAACTATGCCTATACCAACCGCCATTCAACCAGCGACCGCGATGCTTTTTCACATTATGATTCTGTAGCAAGAAAATACGACTCGGTATATAAAAGCCAGACCAACTATTTAGAGAATGATTTTATTGCCCATCGCGCCGGCGCTAATTTCCGTGTACAGAAAGCGAAGTACAGCTGGCAAATTGGGGCCTCTGTTGAACATTCTGAGTTGAATAATTTTAACCAGCGTGCATTGTATGGCGACACTACTATAAAGCAATCATATACTAACCTGTTCCCTACAGCAAACTTTAGCTATCAGTTCAGCCGCTCAAAGAACCTGCGGTTATTTTATAGGGGAAGAACCAACCAGCCGTCGGTAAACCAGTTGCAGGAGGTGCCCGATGCAACGAATGTATTATCTGTTACCAATGGTAACCCTTCTTTGAAACAGGAGTTTACACACAATGTAAACCTGAACTATAATACATTTGATGCCGCTACTTTTAAATTTCTGAGCGTAAACATAAACCTGAATAATACGCAAAATAAGATCGTTAACAGCATCGATACATTGATGCCAGACATCAGGCAGAAATACGGTCTCGATACGTTGCCTTACGGCGCGCAGTATACTGTTCCGGTGAACCTGAATGGATCGTTCAGCACTTCATCTTTTATTACATTTGGCCTGCCATTACAGGGAAGAATGAAAGGAAGCAGCCTGAACTTCAATAACTCAATTTCGTATAACCGCGACATCAACGTTCTGTATCAAAAGCAAAATATTACCAACACGTTTGTAATAACGCAAACTGCCGGTATTAACCTGAACATCAAAGACGCATTGATAGTTGGCTTGAATGGTAGTGTTGCCTGGAATAAGGCAACTTATAGCCAGCAATCTATTCAGAATAATGAATACTTTACGCAAACATATTCTGCCGATGTTAGTTATACATTCCTGAAGAGTTTTGTATTATCAACCGACTTTGATTATTATATAAACACAGGCCGTGCCGATGGCTTTAACCAAAGCATTCCTTTGTGGAATTCGAGCCTTGCTTACCAGCTGTTCAAAAAGAAGAATGGTGAATTGAAGTTTTCGGTAAATGACCTGTTGAACCAGAACCAGAGCATTTCGCGTACAATAAGTGATGGCTATGTGCAGGATACCCGCTCAACTGTGCTGAAGCGTTACTTCATGCTAACCTTTACTTACAACCTTAACC
Source organism: Niastella sp. OAS944 (assembly GCA_024809215.1). Lineage (GTDB taxonomy): Bacteria > Bacteroidota > Bacteroidia > Chitinophagales > Chitinophagaceae > Niastella. Next base: position 747,259 of record JANUBW010000003.1, read on the forward strand.
GTGCCGGCGAGCAGCGTCGTGGAGGCCCTCCGGGAATGCCAAGGAATATTCAACGCCAAATGGAGCGCAACATAAATGGAGGCGGACCAACTGGCGGTATGCCAGCTACCCCCATTAATAATTAATAGTTCCAACCAAATAGTATAAAAGTGCCGCACCTCCGGGGTGTGGCATTTTTTATTTAGGACATGCCCTAAATAAAAAACTCCCGACCGAAGCCGGGAGTGCTAGCACATACAATTGTGGTTTCAGAGGTAAGTGCTATTCGTTATAAATAATATTAAATAATTAGTGGAATTTCCTTCTTACCGGTGAAGGAGTGCTGATGGGCGAATTACCCAGCATAATTACCGCTAACAGGGATTTTGCAAAACGAATGATGTTTGAAGAAGGGCGATAAATGGTTTTGTTGATCTTGGCAATTTGTACATCGTGGTACATTGGATTTTTTTTCATTGGTATTGAATTGATAATGAATAAGTGAATAAGCTACCCCAAGTAACGTTCAATGGCGCTTTTTTATTGTGTTTGTATGAATTTAGCATTTAACCTGTTAATAACATGTTGGAATTCACTATTTTTCCGTTACAAATACCCTACCCATGAGCAAAGTAACCCCATTGTTACTGGCTTTATTAGTAAGCCTGAGCGCTGGCGCACAAAGCGTATTCACCAATAACACCAACGCTGCACTTAAAATGGTGATAGAAGACTATCCCAATCACTTCAACAATATTAAGGGAGATCGCATTTCGGCGTATGAGCCCAGTGTTAATTATAAGTCAAAGGTTGTAATTCCGGGTTCGGTGAACTGCGTACTTACCCAGTACAAAACAAATGAATTGTATAGCTGGACCTGCGAGTTGTTCACCTCGAACGACTTTCTGAAAGCAAAAACAAGGTTCAGCGAATTGTACAACGAAATTCACAATACCATAGTTAAACTTGAAGGGCAAAAGCCTGTCATCCTCAATGGCCAGTACCAGGCGCCTGAAAAAGATAAAAAACAAACCATCATTTCTTTCCATTTTCTGCCCAATACAGGAAGTATACAAAAGCTGCATGTTGAAATGCAGTTACTGGCAGATGCCGGTGCGTGGAAGATCGTTTTACAGGTATTTGAAGAAAGCCCAAGTGAAACGGCCTCCGTACAGGTGTGGGCCAAACATTAACCTTCATTAACATTAAACCAACCCTGCTTAACCTTCGTTGCCGGCGGGTAAGAATATTTTCGTAGCGGTTTTACCAACACGAAAATTTACCCGGTATGAAGAAGGTTTACCTGCTCATCATTTGCTGTTTTTTGTATTCATGCTTACTGGCCCAAAAGAACGGGGTAGTAAAAGGCGTTGCGTTTGATACGCTGGCCAAACAACCCGTTGTGGCTGCTACTATAACACTACTGCAGAAAAAAGATTCCTCCCTGGTTTCGTTTACAATGACCGATAGCAAAGGGCAATTTGAAATAGCCGGGCTTGCCAATGGCGAATATCGCCTGCTCACCACCCATGTAAGCTATCACAACAGCAGCCGGCTTTTTACCATCGGCGATAACAACAAACAGGTGAACCTGGGTAACATTATAATGAACGATGTTAGCCGTATGCTAAGCGAAGTAACGGTTACTGCCGAAGCGCCGCCCGTTACCTTAATTGATGATACGGTGCAATACAATGCAGGTTCATTTAAAATAGTACCCAATGCCACTGTAGAGCAGTTGCTGAAAAAAATGCCTGGTATTAAAGTAGAAAAAGACGGTACCGTAAAAGCACAGGGGCAGGAGGTAAAGAAAGTACTGGTCGATGGCAAAGAGTTCTTTGGCAATGACCCTAAACTGGCCACCCGCAACCTGCCGGCCGATGCGGTTGATAAAGTACAGGTATACGATAAAGCAAGCGACCAGGCCCAGCTTACAGGTTTTGATGATGGTAATAGCGAAAAGACCATTAACCTGAAATTGAAGAAAGACAAAAAGAAGGGCATGTTTGGCAAGGCAATGGCTGGCGGTGGCACCAATAACCGCTACGAGGGCAGGTTCAATGTAAACTCATTTAAGGGTGCGCGCCAGCTTTCGGTAATTGGTATGGGTAACAATACCAATTCGGAAGGGTTTTCGTTTATGGATATGTTGAGCTTTAATGGAGGCATGAGCAATATGCAGCCATCGGGCGGTGGTGGCGGTATTGAAATAAATTTGAGAAACGATGAACCTACTGGCCAGAACGATAACAGCAATGGCATAAGAACCATTTGGGGCGGTGGCTTCAATTACAATAATATCATTGGCAATAAAACCAATTTTACCAGTAACTATTTCTACAACCGTTATAACCCCAATACCGAAAGTCATATACAACGGCAGTATTTTTTACCCGGCGATTCATCGTACTATTATAATCAGAATTCATTTGCAAAGAACCTCAATAATAGCCATAAGCTAAACCTGGGCGCCGATATTCAAATAGATTCCTTTCACAGTATAAAAATATCGCCTTCTATTGGTTACCAGCAAACTGCCAATTCATCTGTAAGTGATTACAACACTTTATCGCTTACCGGTAAACCGGGCACCAGTGGGTATAGTGAAAATGAGTCGAATAATAAGGGATATAATTTCAGGAACGACCTGCTGTTCAGGAAGAAGTTCAGGCGAGCGGGAAGAACACTTTCGTTGAGCTTACAAAACAACCTGAATAACAGTGAGGGCGATGGTAGTTTGTTTTCAACCAATACTTATCGTAATACCGCAGGTACAATTATAAGGACCGATTCAATAAACCAGCACAATACCAATAACAGCGATCTGAACGGCTACACAGCAAAACTGGTGTATACAGAGCCCATTTTTAAAAAGTCATTGCTTGAATTCAGTGTGGCAAAAAGTAATACGGTAAGTATGGCACAAAAAACAACGTACGATTATAATAAACTAAGCGGTAAGTTCGACCACCTGAACGATCGCCTTACCAATGATTATGAAAACAGTTATGGGTACAATCAGTTTGGTATTCGCTGGCGAATGCAATTGCGAAAATTCAATGCAGCGGCTGGCGTAAACTGGCAACAGTCAGAGCTGGAAGGGCAGAGTATTGCGGCGGGTAAGGATACTACCATAAGCAAAACATTTCACAACCTGTTGCCCAATGTGCGCATGCAGTATAATTTCACCAAATTCCGTAACCTGCGCCTGAACTATACAACAACTACCAAACAGCCATCGGTAACACAATTACAACCCGTACCCGATAACACCGACCCGTTAAATATAAAAGCTGGTAATGCCGATCTGAAACAGGAGTTAACGCATTCGGTGCAACTTAATTTTTTCTCAGTGAACCCATTCAGAAACAAGAACCTGTTTGCTTTTTTTAATGTACGCCGTACCGATAACAAGATCGTTGATTTTGATACCATAGATTCAGTTGGTGTAAAAACCACCCGGCCGGTAAATGTTGATGGAACGTACGATATAAGCGGTAGCGTACACCTTGGATTGCCTATACGCTTTTTGAAAGGTTCGGTACACTTTAGTACCAATGGCAGTTATACAAAAAACAAATCATTCATCAATAGCGCAGTAAACAGCATTAATACTTTAAACATTTCGCCCGAAGTGCGATTTGAGATCAGTGCAACTGAAAAGCTAGACATATCGTTATTGGCCGGCACCAATTATTACAAAACGCAATATGGTTTACAGGCATCTTTAAATACCGAATACCTGAACCATACATATGGTACCGAAGTAAACTGGCAACTACCCAAAAGCTTTTACTTTAATACAGAATTTACCTATACCATTAATAACCAACTGGCCAGTGGGTTCAATGCAAAAGTGCCTTTGTGGAATGCTTTTGTAAGCAAACAGTTCCTGCGTTATAACCGGGGTGAAATTAAGCTATCGGCTTTCGACCTGTTAAAACAAAACATAGGCGTAAGCCGCAGTACCAGCCAAAACTATATTGAAGATAAAAGGGTAAAGAACCTGCAGCGCTTTTTCCTGCTAAGCTTTACCTACAGCCTTACCAGGAACGGTTTGAGCGCGCCGGGCCAAGTAAGCGATGTTCATGTTATTAGAAGATAAGCTCTTATGGCATGGTAGCAAAATTGCATTGGTGGTATGTAAATCCACAAACTTTACTACCATGTCAAAGAAAAGCACTACGCTGGCAGCCCCTGCGGTAAGGGTTGAAGGAATGGGCGCTATTCCCCACGAGAATGGCGTATTTTTCAGAGTTTGGGCGCCCCACGCCAAAAAGGTATTTGTAACAGGTACATTTAATAACTGGGCAAAGAACAAGAATCAAATGACCCATGAAGGCAATGGGTATTGGGGGCTGAACGTTCCGGATGCTGCAATAGGCAATGAATACAAATATGTTTTACAAACCGATATTGGTGAGCTCCATCGCTACGATCCCTATGCACGTGAAATGACCAACTCGGCCGGCAACTCCATAATAACCGATCCGCATTTTGAATGGACAGATCAGGATTTTCATATGCCCAGCTGGAACGAGCTGGTGATCTATGAAATGCATATAGGAACTTTTAATGTAAAAGAAAACGGTAAGCCCGGCACTTTTGAAACGGCCAGGCAGCGCTTAGGCTATTTAAAAGCATTGGGTGTAAATGCTATTGAAATAATGCCTGCCACCGAATTTCCGGGCGGCTTTTCGTGGGGATATAATTTATCGCACCCCTTTGCTATTGAGAGCGACTATGGCGGTGTAAAAGGATTGAAAGCGCTTATCAATACTGCGCATGAACTGGGCATTGCGGTTATACTCGATGTGGTGTACAATCACTTTGGCCCATCGGACCTCGATCTTTGGCAATTTGATGGCTGGAGCGAGAATGGGGCCGGTGGTATTTATTTTTACCAGGATTGGCGGGCTGAAACACCCTGGGGTCATACGCGCCCCGATTATGGCCGGCCCGAAGTGCGACAGTATTTACGCGATAACGCTTTAATGTGGCTCGAAGATTATCATTTAGACGGCTTACGTACCGATGCGCTTTTGTTTGTTCGTAATGTACATGGTAAAAACCTGCCCGATGCCGACCTGCCCGAGGGCTGGACGCTTATGAAATGGATAAATGAAGAAATAAAAGCGCGGTACCCATGGAAAATAACCATTGCCGAAGACCTGCAAAACAATGAATGGATCACCAAAAAATTAGAAGATGGCGGTGAGGGTTTCAATACCCAATGGGACCCCAGCTTTACTTTCAGTGTACGCGATGAATTGAAGGTGCCCGAAGACGAACACCGCAATATGGACAAAATTCAATACGCTATTACACACAATTTTAATGGCGATCCATTTCAACGGGTGATCTATACCGAATCGCACGACGATGTGGCCAATGGTAAAGTACGGGTGCCTGAAGAAATAGCGCCTGGTGATTCGCAAGGCTGGTTTGCCAAAAAGAGATCGGTATTGGGTGCCGTAATGGTTTTTACCTGCGCGGGTATACCTATGATCTTTCAGGGCCAGGAGTTCGTTGAGAACAAGGAATTCGATGATCAAAATCCCCTCGACTGGGAAAAGTTCTCCGCCTTTAAAGGCATTGCCCGCCTGTACCGCGATTGTATTCGCCTGCGCCGTAATGTTGATGGATTAACAAAAGGCCTCTCGGGACAGCATTCGCAGGTTATTCACGTAAACAATAATGATAAAGTTATTGCCTTTCATCGCTGGTACGATGGCGGTCCTAAGGACAGTACTATTGTTGTTCTAAACTTTGCTAATAAAGAACATAAGGATTACGTGATAGGTGTACCCGAAGAAGGTGTATGGAAAGTTCGTTTTAACAGCGACTGGAAAGGGTATGATGAAAGTTTTACTGATACAGAAGCATTGGATGCTGAAACCTTTGAAAGCAAACAGGATGGCCAGCTGTATAGTATAGCTGTTAACTTGGGTCCCTATAATGCATTAATACTTTCGCGCGATTAAGAAGAAGGGCCGGATAGAAATCCAGCCCCGTATTAATCCAATATCCTATGAAAAACCACTTTGAAATTAACATCTTAAAATCATAAAATCTATGACGGCCATCACATAATTACAGGTTTAGTGAATTATTGATTAGCGATAACTTTTTTAAAGTAACAATACAAAATAACCGATGCTATCGGTTTAAAGAATATAAAAAAGGCCGGATAGAAATCCAGCCCGTGTTAATCCAATATCCTATGAAAAACCATGGTGAAAGTAGAATGATTTATTCAATTAATCTATGATGGTCATCACTGTCTTATAATGATTATGGCAATACTATTACGTATTATTAGGGTATGCGTTTAATACTACATTGAATTACCCCCCATGTCCAATTCTTCTGGGGCCATTACGTTGCATTTCGGCCATAAGTTTTTCCCTTTCTTTATTAAATTCCTCAGCTGTTATTTTCTTGCCTTTCTTTGGTTCTTTAATAGCCGTAACATCTGCTTTCTGCGATACTTCAATCGCTTTATAGGTAGTGTTGCCGTTAATGTCAATTTGTAATATCAGGCCAGGTAACTGTCCTTCATAATCAGGACCAGCTGGTACAGGAACTGTTGGTGTAAACCATACCACCACCTGGCTGGTATCGGGCACTTCTTTTCGGACCATTTCGCCGTTATCCATCGACATCATCATGCGTTTGCTATAGCGGGTTGTAGTGGCCTGCTGGCATGCATAGCCCAATACCGTTTTGGTTTCGCCGGTAAGCTTCCAGTTTTGTTTACGAATACTATCGCTAACCAGGTATTGTTTGGCTGCGAATTCTTTTTGTTCCACTTTACGGCCATCAGTAAAATTGAGCCAGGTAATATCATCATCGCCCATGCCGAAAGCGCGGATCTGAATGCCGCCACCTTCGCCCGGAAAGTCGTTAATATTATTGTCTTCCAATGCACGACGCAACATTTGATTGTTACCAAACAGTACTTCCTGTTTAATAGTGTGGGCATGGGGTGGCGGTGGCGGTTGATCGGGCCCGCCGGGGCCACCCATTCTTATTTGCATTTGCCGGGTATATTCATACACTACCCGCCCCGTTTGTTGCTGGGCATGCAACTGCAAAGACATTAATACGCCTGCCAGAACATATATCATTTTCATAATTGTATTATTTGTTTCAAAACTATTGCAGCCGGTAACGGTAACAGGTTAATGCACCTTGGTTTAATGTTAATTAAGGTTAATGGTATTAGGCTGGCAGGTTTAAACGGCTACTTTTGTAGTGTTATGAACAGGCGCCGTTTGTATTTTCCGGTTGTTTTAATGTTGCTGGCTATTGTAGCTGTAGCAACCTTCCAGGCATATTGGCTGCGTAAGAATTACAGGGAGAAAAAGCTGGAGCTAACTTTTCGCACCAACGTGCTGTTTCGCGAAACGGTACAACATATTAGGGCAGAAAAGCTAAAGCTCGATACCAGCCTTGGCCAGAATATACATTTCAGGCGGGCCGGTTTTGGCGCAGTAGGTATGTTGGATGCCATGCGGGCAAGAGCAATTGACTCCCTGGGGGACGAGAAAAAGTTTCATGTACTTGTAAGGGAAACTTCAACCGATTTTATACATGAGAGGGCCGTACCCGGCGACTCACTTTCAGAGATCCATATTTTTAAGGATGGCCCCGGCCCGGGAATAATAAGAGTATTAAGCCGGGTTGATTCATTGCAGGATACTATTGGTGTAAAAGAACTTACAATGCGGTATGGGCGACGGCTGAGAAAAGAAAACATTTTAATTCCCTTTACTATTACCAGCCATAAGGTAACGTCGTTGGAAGACATGCCTTCACCCCCTCTTAGCCGTAAAGCCCCATCACGTGACGACATACCCGGACCGCCGTTTTATGAAAAGGAAAATGAAATTACCATTGGCATCAATCACCCCATAACCTATCATCTCGATGTAGGTAGTTTAACACCCTTTGCCCTGCAAAAAATGTGGCCGCAGATCTTGTTTTCGCTATTCCTAGTAGGGCTTACCATTTTGTCGTTTGCGCTGTTAATGCGCACACTTGTGCAACAGCGAAAACTAACACAAATAAAGAACGACTTCATAAGTAATATAACCCACGAACTTAAAACACCTATTGCTACCGTAAGTGTGGCTATTGAGGCATTACGAAATTTCGATGCCCTGCAAGACCCCGAAAAAACAAAAGAATACCTGGCCATTTCATCGAACGAGTTGCAGCGGTTATCGTTTTTGGTTGATAAAGTACTAAAGCTATCGATGTTTGAAAAACACCAGGTTGAATTAAAAGAAGAGATCGTTGACCTGAACGTGCTGGTTAAAGACGTGGTGAACTCCATGAAGCTGCAATTTGAAAAATACAAAGCCAAGGTAAATTTGCAGGTACAGGGATACCGGTTTGAAGTAGAAGCCGATCGCCTGCATATTACCAGCGTATTGTTCAACCTGCTTGATAATGCATTGAAGTATAGTAAGGAAAACCCTTCCATTCATATTGAACTAAGAGAGGAGAATGAACGCATTTTACTTCGGGTAACCGATAACGGAATTGGCATACCGGCTGAGTATCATAAAAAGATATTTGAAAAATTCTTTAGGGTGCCCGCAGGCAATACCCATAATGTAAAAGGGTATGGTTTAGGGTTAAGTTATGTGGCCTATGTTATTCAGCGGCATTACGGTTCAATTGATGTAGAAAGCCAGCCCGGTATTGGCAGCCAGTTTATAATAAAACTTCCCGCAGCCTTATGAGTAAAACCAAGGTCCTATATGTTGAAGACGAATTATTCCTGGGCAAAATTGTAAAAGAAAGCCTGGAGAGCCGGCAGTTTGAAGTTACCATGGAAAGCGACGGCGTAAATGTATTATCTGTTTTTAAAAAGGTAAACCCCGATGTGTGCGTGTTGGATGTAATGCTGCCTAATAAAGATGGTTTTACGCTTGCCGGTGAAATACGCGAAATAAATGCTACGGTGCCCATCATCTTCCTTACAGCCAAAACACAAACTGATGATCTGGTAAAAGGCTTTTCCATTGGCGGCAACGATTATATACGCAAGCCATTTAGTATGGAAGAATTAATAGTACGTATTGAAAATGCACTTCGGGTAAAAGAACAGGGCGCCCGTACTACCAATGGAAAAGATACATTACCCATTGGCAAATACAACTTTTCTGTTAGCCGCCAGCTGTTAACAGGTTTTAATGAAGAAAGAAAGCTGTCGTTTCGCGAAAGCGAGTTACTTAAATTACTTTACGAGAACCGCGAAAAGATCATTGGCCGCAAAGACATTTTGAATATGCTTTGGGGCAATGACTCCTTTTTTAACTCGCGCAACCTCGATGTTTACATCACGAAGTTGCGCGGTTACTTAAAAGAAGACGACCTGCTTGAAATAATTACAATTAAGGGTATCGGCTACCGATTTGTTGTAGGTTAACGGCCAGTGATCTTGATTGTTTTTATTGGCTGTTGCTGCGGGTTTTTCAAGTATTTGAAAAACCACATGATAGTGAAGCTCGGAATAAAATCGGTAAACGGAAGCGCTTCTTCAATAAAGTTAAATACACCCCCTAACGCACCCTTCCAACCACCGAATGTTTTGTAGAAAATGAGTGCAGAAATGGGGGCCCAAATGATATCTCCAAACTCACCCAGAAAGGGTATAGTGTAGGTAGCGTAGCCAATGATATCCATTAGCACACAAAATATCAAAGAGGTCGATGTTTGCTGTTTGATCATTTTCTGAATTTAGTTTGACTATTAGACAAAAAATGGGTCGCAGCGGTTGTAAAAATGTAACGGGTAAAATGTTAAAATTTTTACACCAGCAACATCCTTTTCTTTAGTACCGCTTCAATCTCTTCTAACTTAAAGGGTTTTGAAATATAGTCGTTCATGCCGGCCTCAATACATTTTTCTTTATCGCCTTGCATGGCATCGGCAGTAAGGGCAATTACGGGAATGAGGCAGTACGGCTCGGGCAGTTGCCTTATAAGGCGGGTAGTGGTAAAGCCATCCATTTCGGGCATATTCACATCCATAAATATCAGCTGAGGGTCCTGCTGTTGCAACAGCTCAAGCGCCTGTTTACCATTGGTGGCCTTAATAACAGCAAACCCCATTCTGCTCAATACTTCTGTGATCAACATCATATTGATAGGTTCGTCTTCAACCACCATTATACTTGCTGCATCAGCTATTTTTTCAATAGTTGGTATTGGGCTTAATTTCTCAGGCTGTTGCGTGCCTGTGATGAACATAGCAGAAAGCGTAGCGTATAATTCATACAGTTTAACCGGTTTGCTAAGAAAAGCTTGTATGCCCAGCTTTTCTGCCTGGCGTTGGAACAAATTCTTCTCTAAAGAAGACAGCATCATAATAACAGGTTGTGCAAAAACTTTTGATGATTTGCGTATTTCCTGTACCAGTTGCATGCCATCCATTTCGGGCATATGGTGATCGGTTAAAATAAGATCGAGCGGCTCGCCATGTTCATGTATGCGATCTAAAATGGCCAATGCTTCCCTGCCGCCTTTTGCTGTTTCGCATGGGATGTTGAAGTAGCGGAATATTTCCTGCATCATCCAACGGTTGCTGGCATTGTCATCAATCACCAATACTTTCTTTAATGGCGGGCGGTAAGCGCCGGTAATTTGTGGTTCAAGATTTACAATTTCAAGCGGCAGGCGCAAGGTGAACGTGCTGCCACGGCCGGCTTCACTCTCTACGTTCAAGCTGCCATCCATTAATTCAGCCAGGCTTTTTGAAATGGTAAGTCCTAACCCGGTACCACCGTATTTACGGGTGGTTGAAGAATCGGCTTGCGTAAAGCTGTCGAATATTTTTACCAGTTTTTCTTTGGGAATACCAATACCGGTATCACGTACGCTTAATTCGATATTGATGAATTTCTTTTTGTCTTTAACGTATATGGTGCCCGCTTTTTTCAGCGACACAAATATTTCGCCTTTCTGTGTAAACTTAATGGCGTTGCCCAACAGGTTCACAAAGATCTGGCGTATACGAACAGGGTCGCCGCTAACCCGGCTGGGCAATAACGGATCGATATGGCAAACCATTTCGAGCTTCTTTTCAAAAGCCTTTACAGTCAGTATGTCGATGGTTTCTTCAACCAGTTCATCAATTCTAAATGAGGTATTATCTATTTGCAGTTTACCTGCTTCCAGTTTTGAGAAGTCGAGAATGTCGTTGATGATATCGAGCAAACCGTATGCTGATTTCTTTACATTCTCCAGGTAATCGCGTTGTGAATGTTGTAATGAAGTGGTAAGCACCAGGTCGGTAAAACCAATGATGCCGTTCATAGGCGTACGCAATTCGTGGCTCATGTTTGCCATGAATTCGCTCTTGGCCTGGTTGGCCGATTCGGCCATATCCTTTGCCTGCACCAGCTCCTGCTCCATTTGCTTACGCTCGATGGCGGCGGCCAGGGTGGCGGCAAATGATTGCAGTATACTGAATTCGGTAATGGTCCAGTCGCGCTCCTGGGTGCAATCGCTAAAGGCTACAAAGCCCCAGAAATAATGCATGGTAAATATGGGCAGCACGGCGGCGGTTTTAACGCCTCTTTCTTCATAGTAAGAACGCAAAACCGGATAGTCGATATTCTTTACATGGCTGCAGAATATTTCTTCCCGTATAAGGGTTTGAAAAAGGGGCGACTTAACGTCAAGGTCCTTATTTTGAAATTCGGGCGAACGATAGATCAGTTCATCGGTGGCGCTTTCCCATTGCCATAACCTGCTTGTGTACCATTTGTCCTCAGCCAGCACGTATTCGTTCTTATATACATTAAGCGCATCAACCTGCATCTTCATACCCAGCAGCTGAATGGCTTCGCCAATGGCCTGATCGAGGTTGTTGTTACTAATAAGCAAATGCGTTGCTTCGGCTACCGCCTGTAATAACTGGTCTTTACGACGCAGGTTCTCTTCTACTTTTTTAAGCGGAGTAATGTTGTGTACAAAGCCCATTACACCCCACACAGTTCCTTCGGCATCTTTCATGGGCACTTTAACTGTGCTCATAGTATTCTGCTGACCATTGGCAAAGTTTAGCTCTTCGGGTATGTACATAACCTTGCCGGTCTTATATACTTCATCATCATCGGCCCAAAAACCACGAATGCCACGTGACGGGTCACCGGTAACATATTCGGGCTGGAAACCAATTTCAAGATCGTCTTTACCAACAATTTCCTTTGGTGTTTTGCGCAGCGAATCGGCAAAGGCCTGGTTTACCAGCAGAAACTTGTGGTTGTGGTCTTTTATAAAGATCCAGTCGGGGGTGCTATCAATAATGGTGCGCAACAGTTCTTCCGATTGTTTTACATCAACCAGCAACTGTTCACGTTCTGCCTCGGCTTTCTTTTGTTCGGTTACGTTACGTGAAGTAGTAATGATCTTTACTACTTCGCCGTTTTCCTGTACCGGCTTCAAAATACTTTCAAGCCAAATATATTCGCTCCATTTGGTTATAATGCGGTAGCGTAGGGTAAGGTTGTCAATTCTACCCAATGCAATGCTGCCCTTGTGCGGTGTGAACACATGCACATCCTCAGGGTGAACAAAGGAGGTAATGCTATGGCCTTCCATTTCTTCGCGGCTATAACCAAGCGCTTTTTCAACCGAAGGCGATACGTATTGGAAAACGCCTTCGGGATTGCTAACAGAAATAATATCTTCAGCATGCTCCGCAAGCAACCGGAATTTTTGCTCGCTGTTCTGCAGCGCCTGTTCGGCAATTACTTTTTCGGTAACGTTCACGCCAATACCCTGAATTTCAGAAACACCATCTTCATTTTGTAGGGCAATAAATTCCCAATCGGTCCACTGAAAAGTATTGGTGCTTTTAATTGGTTTTTTTATAAGTAATTTGAAAACCGTACCCGGGTGTTGCCAGCACTGATCGGCCACTTCCTGGCAACGGTGCAGATCTTTGGGATGAATGGTGGTAAAAAAACCAACACCCATTAGTTCATTTTCGGTATACCTAAAGGATTGCAAAAACTGCGGGTTGGCATATGTGAAATTGCCATTGCGGTCTATACGAATAACGTAGTTGGTTTGCGAATTGAGAATGGACGACAGATATTGTTTTTCACGCAGCAAGGCATTGCGTGCGGCTTGCAGCGCTTCGTAGTTTTGTTTATTGCTGCGCAGCAAAGGATCTATTACCAGGAAAATAAGACAGATGAGGGCAATGATAAGCGAAATGAATTTGCCGGTATTGATATTGCTCGATTCTTCAATTCTATCGGTAACAACAGCGGTGTAGCGTTCTACCACTTCGTTCATTAGTGGGAAGAACTTTCTTTCGCTATAGATTATTTGCTGTTTGTACAATGCGCCATTAATGGCCAGTAACTGGCTATCGGCCTGAATCACTTCCTGGGCCACGGCAACTATGCCTTTCAAATGGGTTTGGGCATTTGTAAGTTCGCGGGTTATTTCAAGCAGGTCGTTGGTGACCGGTTCATCGGTTTCGATCTTTATTTTTTCGCGTAAAAGCTGGTTGCAGTCAATAAAGGTGTCGGTGGCTTTTTTCAGGTCTTCGCGAATGGCCTGTTGTTCACGTTCGGGCAGGTTGCCTTTCGTAAGCAGCATTACGTCTTTGGTAATAAGCTGACTAAGCGTTTGCTGTTGCGCGCTGATATTCACCAGCTTTACCATTTTTTCATTCTGTTTGCTCGACAGATGAATCATGTAATAGCCAAAAAAATTGAACAGAAGCACGGCAGCAAGCAGTACTACAGCAATTCTTATCAATTTACGAAAGGGACTCTTCATGGTTTTTTCAGGATACTATACCTATCCGGATATATAACTTTGAAATTAGGATTGTATTGAATATCAACCGTTATTTTTTAGTGCAAATAAGGGTAATCTATCATTTTTTTAGCTTTAGATGCGGGCCGCTAAAGAGAAATAATAAGCCAAATCAAATGAAAATTGATGATTATCAGACAATAAAAAGCCCCGGCGTTACTGTCGGGGCTTCATATGAAAAATAATTCTACTAATAATCAATCACCTGCTCCTCTATTTGCGCTGGCATTTGGCGCCACTCATATTGCTGGTTACGCAATTGTGGTTCAAACCCGGCCTCTTTAATGGCCTGTTGCATGCTTTTAAAAGTGAAGCGGTGGGGGGCGCCGGCGGCGCTTACCACATTTTCTTCGAGCATGATGCTGCCAAAGTCATTGGCGCCTGAGTGCAAACATATTTGGGCAGTTTGTTTACCAACGGTAAGCCAGCTGGCCTGAATGTTCTTCACATTAGGCAGCATGATGCGGCTTATGGCAATCATGCGAATATATTCGTCGGGCGTGGTGAGGTTGTGCACACCACGAATTTTAGTCAGCAGAGTGTCAACGTCCTGGAAGGTCCAGGGAATAAATGCCAGGAAACCTTTGGCTTCGGCAGGCTTTTTAGCTTGCACCTCTCTGATTTTCATCAGGTGTTCGAAACGTTCGCGTATTGTTTCTACGTGGCCAAACATCATGGTACCCGAAGTGGTGATGTTTAGTTTATGCGCTTCGTGCATGATATCGAGCCACTCCTGTGAGCCGCATTTTCCTTTTGAAATAAGGCGGCGAACGCGGTCAACCAATATTTCGGCACCGGCGCCAGGTAAGCTATCCATACCCGCTTCCTTGAGGGCGGTGAGCACCTCGCGGTGGGTGCTTTTTTCGAGTTTGGTGATATGGGCTACTTCGGGGGGCCCAAGGGTGTGCAATTTAATGGTAGGGTACAGTGACTTTAATTGTTTAAAAAGGTCAACATAGAACTGTAAACCCAGGTTAGGGTGGTGGCCACCTTGCAACAATAACTGATCGCCACCCCAGCGGATGGTTTCGTCGATCTTCTTTTTATAGGTATCAATATCGGTAATATAGGCATCGGCATGTCCGGGTATGCGAAAGAAGTTACAGAACTTACAGTTGGCAATACATACGTTGGTGGTATTAACGTTACGGTCTATTTGCCAGGTAACTTTACCATGAGGCACCTGTTTTTTACGTAATTCGTTGGCTACAAACATCAGTTCCGTTAAGGGGGCATGTTCAAAAAGGTGCATTCCCTCCTCAATACTCAGCATTTCAAAATTCAGGGCTTTCGCGTACAGATCATCCAGGTGCATAGAAAAATTTATTGTAGCAACAAAAGTACTAAACGATCGGTTCAATACGTATGGTATAAGAAGTAAATCGTATGGTATACATATCCTGTTCGCAGTATTTTAGCAGGCGAAGGGCGTTGTTTATGTGTTTTTATACCAATGGTTTAACAGTTTCACATAAATATTTTATCTTACTTACTGCATAACCGCGCACCCATGCGATTGTTGACCATACCCATTTTGCTACTAATACTGACGGCATCTTTTGTGCAGGCCCAGGAAGAATTTATTCCGCCGCCGGCAAAGCTTATTGCCAAATTTCCGTTCAAACTGCTCACGGGGGGCATTATTACTTTAAAGGCCAGGCTGAGCAATTTTCCCGATACGCTTAATTTCATTCTCGATACTGGTAGCGGCGGCATTTCGCTCGATTCGGCCACCGCCAGCTATTTAAAGGTTCAAACCACTTTGAGCGACCGCACCATTCGTGGCATTGCGGGGGTACGGCGGGTTTATTTTTCTTACCGGCAAACCCTGCACATGCCCGATAATTTGGATGTAGAAAACCTTGATTTTCATATTAATGACTACGATGTACTCACCAGCGCCTATGGCGAAAAAATAGATGGTATTATTGGTCTTAGCTTTTTGGCCAGGTATATTGTAGCGGTTGATTATGACAGCCTCAAAATATCGGTTTACACCAAAGGCACCATCAAATACCCCCGTGGCGGCTTTTTGCTGAAACCCCTCATCAATACTATTCCAATTTTGGGTGCTAATATAAGAGACAACCGACCCCTTACTTCAAGGTTCTATTTTGATACCGGCGCCGGCATGTGCCTGCTGTTGTCGGCCGATTTTGTAAGCGACAGCAATTTTATAAAGCCCAAGCGTAAATGGTATGCTACCCAGGCTGAGGGGTTGGGTGGTAAAGCGCCTATGAAACAGGGAGTTATAAAGCAGGTTCAGGTGGGACCCTTCAGGTTCAGGAACGTTCCTACCTATATTTTCGACGATGAATATAATGTAACGGCCTACCCGGCCCTGGCGGGGTTAATTGGTAATGACCTGTTGCGCCGGTTCAACCTGATTATAAACTATGAGCGTAAGGATATTTACATGACCCCCAATTCGCATTATAAGGAACAGTTTGATTACTCCTATACCGGGCTGGGCATGTATGTGGTTGACGGTGAAATTCAGGTAGTTGATATTATGCCCGAATCCCCAGCCGAGCAGGCGGGTTTTAAGGAAGGCGACGTAATTATGGCCGTGGCGAACAATTTCAGTAATAATATTCAAACATATAAGAACCTGATGCAAACGCCCGGCGAAAAGCTTAAAGTGTTGGTGCTACGAAAAGAGGGGCCCGTTGTGCTTACCCTGAAGGTGAAAAACATCTTAACCGGGCGGTAACGTCTTTTCTCAATCAGTTTCAACCAAATACCTCAACTTGTCGTTAATTTGTAGTCACGGGCTGACCTGTAAGGTGCATCATTTTCAGCCTGAACTTATATTAGGTTCAATTGCATCCGCCTGCTGGCGGATCAGCTTTTAAGACCGACCTGTCAGGATCGCGTCAGCCTAATATTCTTTCAGAACCCAAAGGCGAACCTTACAGGTTTTACTTCCCAATAAAAGCAATTACGGCATATGATACAATTTGAAAAATTCACGCTTTCGAATGGATTACGGGTTATAGTACATGAAGATCACTCAACGCCAATGGCGGTATTAAATGTGATGTACGATGTAGGCGCCAAAGACGAAGATCCCAATAAAACAGGTTTTGCCCATTTGTTCGAACACCTGATGTTTGGTGGTTCGGTTAATATTGAAGATTTTGAAACGCCCCTGCAAATGGCGGGCGGCGAAAACAATGCCTACACAAGCAACGATGTAACCAACTATTATATTCAGCTGCCGGCCGAAAACCTGGAAACAGCGTTTTGGTTAGAGAGCGACCGCATGCTATCGCTGGGCTTTAGCGAAAAAAGCCTCGACGTGCAGCGTAAAGTGGTTATTGAAGAATTTAAGGAGCATTACATAAACAAACCCTACGGTGATGTATGGTTTAAGTTGCGCGAAATGGCTTACAAACAACATCCCTATCGCTGGATGACCATAGGCAAAGAACTTTCGCATATTGAAAATGCCACCTTGCAGGATGTAAAGAATTTCTTCTTTAAACATTACCGCCCGGTAAATGCTATATTGGTTGTAGCAGGCCATGTAAAGGCCGACCAGGTGCGCCAACTGGCCGAAAAATGGTTTGGCGATATTGAAATGGGAGATAAATACAATCGCCAAATACCTGATGAACCTGTGCAAAACGAAGCCCGCGAAATGGAGGTTAAAGCCAACGTTCCGCTCGATGCTATTTATAAGGTATGGCATATGGATAACCGTCTCGATCATGGGTATTATGTAGCCGACCTGATTACCGAGGTGTTGGGTGGCGGTGGTTCATCGCGCCTATACCAAAAACTGGTAAAAGAAAAGCAGTTGTTCAGCCAAATAGAGTGTTACCATTTTGGAACGGTGGACAAAGGCCTGCTGGCCATTGAAGGCAAATTGATAAAAGGCGTAAAAATGGAAGACGCTGAAAAGGCCATCAATGAAGAAATTGAAAAACTGAAACAGCATGGCATCAGCGAAAAAGAGCTTACCAAAATAAAGAACAAAACCGAGGCTACGCTTGCCTTTGAAGATATGAGCGTGCTCACCCGCGCCAACAACCTGGCGTTTTATGAATTACTGGGCGATGCTTCACTGTTCAACAGCGACCGCGATAAATACTTCTCCGTAACCGGCGACGATATTTTGAAGTACAGCCAAAAGATTTTCAATACAAATAATTGTTCTACACTGAAGTATTATAGTGAGAACTAATTGACGAATAAACGACGACTAAAAAGAAGATATGCCTAACAGAAATATTGCTCCTCCAATTATAGACCCGGTTGCTTTTGATATAAAATTACCGGCTTATAAAAAATATACGCTCAGTAACGGTGTTGAAGTATATGCAATTGATATGGGTACCGAAGATACCTTAATGGTGAACTGGGTATTTTCGGCCGGTAACTGGTTCGAAACTAAAAAGGCGGTAGCCGCTGCTACCAATTTTTTATTGAAGAACGGCACCAGCAAACGCAATGCTTTTGAAATAAACGAACATTTTGAATACCACGGCGCTTACCTCAACCGTGCCTGTTACAACGAAACGGCCGACATAACCCTGCATACCTTAGGCAAACACGTTAACGAGTTGCTGCCTGTAGTGGCCGAACTGGTACAGGATGCCGTTTTTCCACAGGAAGAGCTGAATATCTATGTGCAAAACGCACAGCAACGGTTAAAGGTAAACCTGCAGAAAGGCGAATTTGTTGCCGGCCGGTTAATAGATGCCTATTTGTTTGGTGAAGATCACCCATACGGAAAGTACACCAACCTGGAAGATTATACGGGCGTTACCCGTGAAGACGTGGTTTCGTTTTACAATAATTACTACAAAGAGGGACGTTGTGTTATATTTTTAGCTGGTAAACTGCCTGCCGGAATTATTGATTCGCTGGAAACGCATTTTGGCAAGTTGCCATTAAAACCGCGTACCGGTTTAGGCGGTGCCGAGGCAATACAACATCCTGTGTTACCCGCAAAGGAGAAAAAGTATCACATAGTAAATGATGCCGATGGTGTGCAGTCGGCCATTCGCATTGCGCGGCCTTTCCCCAACCGCAACCACCCCGACTTTCAAAAAGTGCAGGTATTGAACAACGTGCTGGGTGGATTTTTCGGTTCGCGGTTAATGGGTAATATTCGTGAGGAGAAAGGTTATACCTATGGCATTTACAGCTATTTAATGAACTTTACGGCGACCAGTGGCTGGATGGTGAGCACCGAAGCGGGGCGCGATGTGACAGCAGAAACCGTAAAGGAGGTATATTATGAAATGGAGCAGTTGCGCGAAGAGGTGATAGACGATGAAGAGATGATGATGACGCGCAATTCAATGATAGGCACCATTCTGGGCGATCTGGATGGGCCCTTTCAGGTAATTGGCCGTTGGAAGAGTATGATCCTGAACAATGTGGATGAAGATTATTTCAATCGAAGCGTTCAGATCATAAAGACCATAACTGCCAAAGAGCTGCAGGAACTGGCGAAGAAGTATTTGGATCCTGCGGAGTTTTATGAGTTGGTGGTTATTTAAGGTAGTGAAACGTGAATCGGCAATCGGCAAACGTGAAACGTGAAACGGCAAACGATCGCTCTATTTCAAGGCTCGCGTTTTGTCGGTGATCGGCTAAAAAAATTTGGGCGGCGCAAGTTCATGAGCGAACCTGGGAAATTAGCGAGCCCTTTCACGTTTCACGTTTGCCGTTTCACGATAAAGCCTGCTCTTCACCTGACTGCTTGTTACATTTACAATTCTCACCGACATATGTATAACTAAACCACTAATACTATGAATTTCATCATGCGTATCGTCGTAACCTCCATCGTTGCATTTGGATTATCCTATATTTTAAGCGGGGTGCGAATAGATGCGTTCACAACGGCAATAGTGCTGGCTCTTGTGCTGGCAGTGTTAAACGCCATTGTAAAACCCATCCTGATCTTAATTACGTTGCCCATTACCCTGGTAACATTAGGGCTTTTTTTATTTGTGATCAACGCCGTTATCATTTTGCTGGCCGATAAAATGCTGAAAGGATTTCAGGTGAACGGGTTTTGGTGGGCGCTTTTGTTCAGCCTGCTGTTGTCGATTGTTACGTCGGTATTATATAAAGAAAAAACCAGCGAAAAAGAATAGCCGCCACCCGCTATGGATATTTGATTTGCCCTAACTTCATGGTATATTATTTTATTACCATACTGTATGCACTTCGATAGCAAAGATTTGACGACTGAGCAACTGGTTCATTTTTATAAGAGCCTGTTATTACCCCGGATGATCGAAGAGAAGATGTTGGTTTTGTTGCGGCAGGGAAAGATCTCCAAGTGGTTTAGTGGCATTGGTCAGGAAGCAATAGCAGTGGGTGTTACCCAGGCGCTGGAAGAAGATGAGTGGATACTGCCCCTGCACCGTAATCTGGGTGTATTTACAAGCCGGCATATGCCCTTGCATAAATTGCTGATGCAATGGCAGGGAAACCAGAGCGGTTACAGCAAAGGACGTGAGCGCAGCTTTCACTTTGGAAATGCGCAACATCATATTTGTGGAATGATATCGCACCTGGGGCCGCAGTTAGGCATTGCAGATGGAATAGCGCTGGCGCATAAACTAAAGAAAGAAAATAAGGTAGTGGTGGTATTTACCGGCGAGGGTGGCACCAGTGAAGGCGATTTTCACGAAGCGGTGAATGTAGCTGCCGTGTGGGACCTGCCAGTGATCTTTGTAATAGAAAATAACGGCTACGCACTTAGCACGCCGGTGAATGAGCAATACCGTTGCGAGGCGCTGGTTGAAAAAGCCCGCGGTTATGGAATTGATGGAGTGAAGATCGATGGAAATAATATCCTCGGTGTTTATGATACCATAAAAGGCGTAAAAAAATATTGCACCGAATACCAGCGGCCTTACCTGGTTGAGTGCGCCACCTTCCGCATGCGCGGCCACGAAGAGGCCAGCGGTACAAAATACGTTCCTCCCTATTTGTTTGAAGTGTGGGAAATGAAAGATCCCATAAAGAATTTTGAACAGTTCCTGATGTCGAAGCATGTACTCAACAAAGAGTTAATAGATGCTATACACCAGGACCTGAAAGATTATATTGATGTAGAATGCAGTATTGGCTTTAATGCAAAGCCAATGCATGTAGATACCGAACGCGAACTGCAGGAGGTATATGCTGAGAAGAAGGAGCCCGAAGTACGAAGCTCGTCAATTTATTTTTCACACCCGCCGGTGCAGCAGTCTGATGAAGTTTCACATCACCGATTTATTGATGCTATTAAGGAAGGGCTGAAGCAAAGCATGCAGCAGCACGATAACCTTATATTGATGGGGCAGGATATTGCAGAATATGGCGGTGTATTTAAAATAACCGAAGGTTTTGTAGAAGAGTTTGGCAAGGAGCGGGTGCGTAACACGCCGTTGTGTGAAAGTGCTATTCTGGGCGCTTCATTAGGGTTGAGCTTGCAGGGTTACCGCAGCATGATAGAAATGCAGTTTGCCGATTTTGTGACCATGGGTTTTACGCAAATTGTGAATAACCTGGCCAAAATACATTACCGCTGGGGGCAAAGTGCCAATGTGGTTATTCGCATGCCATGCGGCGCGGGTGTTGGGGCCGGTCCCTTCCACTCCCAAACCAACGAAGCCTGGTTTGTGCATACGCCGGGGTTAAAAGTGGTGTACCCATCAACACCTGCCGATGCAAAAGGGCTTTTGATAGCAGCCATCAATGATCCCAATCCGGTTTTATATTTTGAGCATAAGGCCTTATACCGCAGCGTTAGTGGCGACGTACCAACGGAGTATTATGAAACCGAAATTGGGAAAGCGCGACATGTGCGCAGTGGTGAAGATATAAGCATTATAACCTACGGACAGGGAGTAATTTGGGCAGAAGACTACGCGGCTGCGCATCCGGAGATCTCCATCGATATACTTGACCTGCGCACCTTGGCGCCACTAGACTACGATGCCATTAAAGCTGCAGTTGAAAGAACCGGCCGGGTGCTGGTGCTGCACGAGGATACTTTAATTGGTGGAATTGGTGGTGAAATAGCGGCCTGGATAGGGGAGCATTGTTTTCAGAACCTCGATGCGCCGGTACTGCGATGCGCCTCATTAGATACGCCGGTACCCTTTAACCAGGAGCTGGAAAATAACTTTCTGGCAAAAAGCAGGTTGGGCGAAACGGTGGTGAAGTTGCTAAGGTATTAGAGTCAATGGTCTTGAATACAATTAATTATCAATAGTATGTAATTGCGGTGCTTTCACTTTTCAAATTGATTTTATATCTTTATAAAAGTAAGAGCATTGAGAAGTTCTGTAAGAATATTACCGCATTATACATACGAGGATTGGATTCTGTGGGAAGGGAAATGGGAATTGATTGATGGGATAGCTTGGGCAATGCATCCGCTTCCCGGGCCTGATCATCAAAGAATTGCCAGTAATTTAACTGCGGCGTTTGGTGTGTTAATTGAAAGCTATAAAGTATATGGAGGGTATCTGCCAATAGATTACCTGGTAACTGATGATATAATCTTACAACCTGATTTGTTGATTGTAGATGGTGAAATAACAAAAGAGGTCCTTGATTTTGCACCTGTTCTGGTTGCAGAGGTATTAACTCCGAAAACAGAGCTAAAAGATCGTTATACAAAATATTGTATTTACGAAAAGCAGGGGATTCGATATTATATAGTAATTGCACCCGATAAAGTTGAGGCAGAGGTATATGAGTTACTGGGTGGTGAGTATCATTTAAAACAATCTGGCAAAGACATTGTGCACGAATTTTTCTTTCCTGAATGTACAGCCCGCGTAGATTTTAAAGAGATATGGTAGGTTTTGAAAGCGCTGATGAAATAACATAGAAGAAGAAAAAGATCACACCTCAATCCCCCTGTAGAAAACAATAACCTTGGAACTAATATGCGCCAACTTCTTTTTCTGATCCTTGTAGTGTTTGGTAGTAACGTGCTGTATGCACAATCGCTTCAAAAACCGGTGACCGATGCCTACCTCGTGAGCCGCATGGTGGAGAAATTCCACATTCAACCCCGCCCGTTAGATGATGAACGATCTGCTGCTATTTTTCGCGAACTGATGACCTCGCTCGACGAAGAACGCATTTTCTTTACACAGGATGATGTGAAGAAGTTGGAAGCCTACCGCCTGCAACTCGATGATGAAATAAAAGGCCGCAAATCGAACTTCCTTCAATTATTGGTTACCACCTACAAGCAGCGGCTGCAACAGGCAGATACCATGCTTGATAACGTAAGCAAAACGCCTTTCAACTTTTCGCTAAAAGAAAAGTATACGGTAGTGGAAGATACCACTTACCCTGCCAACGTTACTGCCATGCGCACCAAAATGTACAAGCTGGTAAAGTATACGGTATTGTATGGAATAACAGAATATGCGAATCTTATTATTCCTGGTAAGCTGCCTTCGAAAAAAATTATCGATAGCCTTGAACCATCGTTGCGCAGAAAGGCCAATATAACACTGAAGCGATCAGTGAAACGAATTTTGCAAAGTCCGCAAGGATTGGAGTTTATCATTGGCAATATGTATTGCAGTGCGTTGGCTAAAACATACGACCCTCATACGACGTATTTTTCATTAGATGCCAAAGAGAATTTCGAAAGCCAGCTGGGAAAGAAGCCACTTGAGTATGGCGTTACTTTCACTGAAGATAATGATGGACATGCGCAAATAGATTACCTGAAGCCTGGTAGTACCGCTTACAAAAGCGGCCGGTTGAATCAGGGCGATAAAATACAAAGCATACAATGGGAAAAGAAAGAACCTATTGATGTGGCCGATGCCGAAGTAAAAGAAGTGGAGCAGGTGCTTGCTTCATCGGGTGGAAATAGTGTTAATATCACCGTGAAAAAAGCCGATGGCACCACACGCCAGGTTACATTACAAAAAGAGCGGTTAGAGAAAGAAGCGGATGAAGAGGAAGAAGAAAAAGTAAAGAGCTACATTTTGCAGGGCGACCGAAAAATAGGTTTTATCTCACTGCCTGCGTTTTATTCTGATTGGGAAGGTACAAAAGGCATAAATGGTTGTGCAAATGATGTGGCCAAAGAAATAGTTAAACTAAAGAAAGAAAACATAGAAGGCCTGATGATAGATCTGCGCTATAATGGCGGCGGCTCGTTACAGGAAGCTATTGAGTTATCGGGGATATTTATTGATGGCGGTCCGGTGGCGCAATTAAAGACCCGCGAGCCCAAGGCTGCCACTTTAAAAGATATGGTGCGTGGTACTATTTATGACGGCCCATTGTTGATGCTGGTAAATGGGTTCAGTGCATCGGCATCGGAATTGGTGGCGGCTGTTATGCAGGATTATAATCGTGCATTGATAGTTGGATCGCCAACCTATGGCAAAGCGACATCGCAGATAGTATTGCCGATTGATACAACTATTAACCTGGAAAATTATAATGGTAAAAAAGATGCGTCCAGTTACATAAAGCTCACAACTTCAAAACTGTTTCGTATAAATGGCACAACAGCGCAGGCTAATGGTGTTAAGCCCGATGTATTGTTACCCGATTTAACCGATGCCTCGTCAGAAAGAGAGGTGAATGAAAAATATGCATTGCCGGCCTCAACGATCGATGCTAATAAATACTATAAGCCACTTGCGCCATTGCCAGTGGCTGCGGCAGATGGCATTGCAAAGAAGGAAATGGAAACATCGGCTTACTTTAAGTATGTGCAACAATTTATTGATTATACAAAGGCCGGGCGTGTAAAGAAAGATATTTCCCTGTTTATTGAAGACTATTGGAATTATAGGAAATATAAGGATGAACAGGCTGGTGCAATTAAAAAGCCAAAAGAGGAGAAGGCTATCTACACAGTGGTGAAGCCTGCGGGCCAGAAACAAAAACAACAGGATAGTGAGTTAGATGCAGAATGGAAAGACGATCTGTTGAATGATGCATACGTAAAGGTCGCCTATCGCGTAATGGCCGCTATGAAACAGTAACCTAAAACCCTTAATACAGCCAAACATTCGCTATGAAAAAAAAGAAATGGAACCTGTTGTTCCTGATCATTGCCCTTGTAACTATTAGTATTTCCTCAAACGCACAAGCCATTGAAAACCCTGGTGAGTATATGACAGCCATATTTAAGGCTCGTACCGATATGGACCAGAAGTATATGCAATACCTGAGCGCAGCAGCGCACGGACGCAAGGCGCGCAAAGTAGAAAAGCTGCGCGCCGAGGTGCTGGAAAGCATTAACCAAAGCAAATACAAAACAACCGACCTGCCAAAGTATAAAGGCGATAACAGCTTACGCCAGGGCTCAATAGATTACATTACTCTTGTGTACCGCGTATTTAACGAAGACTACAAAAAGATCGTTGATATGGAAGAGGTAGCTGAGCAATCGTTCGATGCTATGTCGGCCTATTTTCTGTTACAGGAAAAAATAGACGAAAAGCTTAACGAAGCAAATAATAAAGTACAAGTGGCATCAAAAGAGTTTGCTGCCAAGTATAATGTGCGCATCGATGAAACACAAAGCGCCCTGGGCTCTAAATTGGAAACGGCAGGTAAGTTGAATGATTATACAAATTCGCTGTTCCTTATTTTCTTTAAATGCAATTGGATGGATAAGGAAATGGTAGAGGCCATGAACAATAAAAAGGTCAATGATGTAGAGCAAAGCCGCAGTTCGTTATTGAAATTTGCCAATGAAGGCTTTCAGGGTATTGATACCTTGAAAACTTTTAATGGCGATCCTTCTCTTGCCAATGCATGCCGCGAAGTGTTGAAGTATTATAAAAAGGTAGCTGAAACAGATGTTCCCAAGCTTACTGATTTTTACTTGAAGGAAGAGAACTTCAATAAAACGAAGAAGGCCTTCGAAGCCAAATCGGCCAGCAGCCGTACGAAAGAAGATGTTGATGCATACAACAAAGCGGTGAAGGAGTACAACGAAAGCATCAACGTATTCAATCAAACAAATAACACCATGAATAAAGAGCGCACCCAGCAAATGAATACCTGGGAGGCAGCGCAGAAGAAATTTCAGGATACGCATATGCCGTATTATAAGGGGTAGGTAGAAGAAGTAAGAAGTAGGAGGTAGGAAGTAAGAAGACCTGTAAGGTGCATCATTTGAGCTCGCTTAATTAGTGAGTTGAATGCACCTGACAGGTCTTGTTGTTTTTAAGGTGGTTATTTGGGACCTTGTGGAATTACAATCAGCATTTCAGAAAAAGGAAGTACCCATATTTTATTTCCGGGGTTAAAACCCTTTTGTTGAAGCCACTTGCCACTTATCAAAATTTCGGGTACGGTAGAATGGCTTTTACCGGAGGCCTGGAAATGTGTACCGATTTTGATACCTCTTATCATTTTACTTATATAGTATCCATTGTAACGGATCGTTTGCAGGGCCTTGCACAATGGGCTATCTGAGGCTACTGCTTTCACAATAACTTCAACGGCAGCCCATGTTTCGTCTTCTGTGGCGCTTATAGGCGCACATTGAGTTGCTTCAATACTCATGGTTTAAATTATTTGATTATTATAATGGAGGTTTACTGGTCGTAATTGCACTTAAGCTTTAAAGGGTAGCGCCTTTATTCAGCCACTCAAGCAATGCCAACACATCGGGCAGGAATTCATTAATGAAGGTGGGGTAGCCTATTTGCAGTTCATACCTGATGAAATCGAGACTTATCCGGCAAAGGTGGCCGTAAATGGTTGATGGATCGTTTTCGTACATGAAATCCGTTACAAAGTCAAAAAACGCCTGGTTATACAGATCATCTTTATGCCGAAGGCGATCGGCTTCTTCAAGTAAATTCAGCAGTTGCTTAAAGTCGTAAATAGAACTTGCAAAATTAACCGCCTGCTGGTTGTTAGCCTGGTGCTCCATGAGAGCGAATATGAGTTTATACAGGTCTTTGGCCAATTTCCGGGTGGATGGTTGTCGAAAAAGGAAATGGTGGCGTTGTAAAAATCTACACTTGCTTCGGTTGCAAACTGTTTATGGTCTTCATGGTGTAGCAACTTTTGGGGAAGGTGCCTTACAGGCGCCATGTGAATTACGTTGTTCATAATTGATAAAGCTCTTGGATTAGAAAATGATGTTTACAGAACGGTGCTACTAATTAGAGCTTTATTTTTGGCTAATACTTTGAGCGTAATCGAAACGCTATTGTAAGAACAAAGTAACATAGCCGTAATTAGATAATATATTCTGCCGGTGAATATTTTATTCGAAAACCGTGATATTTTATTCAGTTACCGCTATGCTATTTATCACATCAAAAAGTTATATTTGTTTTATAACACTAACGGTATGGCCATTTCAACACATCAGGGCGAGAATATAAAAAGCATACGCGAAATAAGAAAAATGAAACAGGAAACACTGGCTGAATTGATGGGGGATGACTGGACGCAAAAGAAGATCTCATTACTGGAAGGCAAGGAGAGTATTGAGCCTGAAATATTGGAGCAGGCAGCAAAAGCTTTAAATACTTCTGTTGACGCTATTAAAAACTATGATCCGGAGGCAGTGGTTAATTTCATAACAAACCATTTCCATGATAATAGCATCAATAATGGTGGAGGGTCAGGTTCTATTAATAACTGTACTTTCAATCCATTGGATAAGCTAATGGAGGTAATAGATAAGAATGAGAAATTGTATGAGCGATTGCTTCAGGCTGAGCGGGAGAAGGTGGAGATGATGGAGCGGTTGCTGGGGAAGAAATAAATTATTAAATTTATAAACAATTTGAACACAGTATGGGACTAGTTTATGCTGATATTGAATTAATTAACGGTGGCGATCTTGAAATGTCTCGACGTAATCTTCTGGACGTTGATGAAGTTAAGCGCATGCATGTAAACATACTTGTTGATACCGGTGCGATAATGTTATGTATTAATGAGAATATTCAGGAACAGTTACAGTTACCTGTCGTTGAAACTAGAAAGGCCCAATTAGCTAATGGTCATATAGTGGAATGTAATGTTGTTGCGCCCGTTGAAGTACGGTTTAAAAATAGACAAACCACTTGCCGTGCGATGGTATTACCTGATGATTCTGAACCTTTACTGGGGGCAATTCCGATGGAAGATATGGATGTATTGGTTCATCCTGCAAGGCAGGAACTCGTCGTGCATCCTGATCATCCTTATTTTGCGCAGATGAAAATTAAGAAGATTGAAAATCATAAAATCTCCTAGTAGGCGTGACAAACGTTTTTATTATAGAAACCATTCGTGTTGTACGGATGGTTTTTTTGTAAATAATTATATTAGTTTAATCTGAAGATAGTTTTTATATTGTTATTTTCTCAAAGGAATGGATTTAAATCTATTAAAACAGTTCTGCAAATAGGGTCAATTGATAGTGACCTTATGAATCGGCTCTGGAATATTTTGTTGGAAGGCTTTTTTAATCAGTTTAGTAATGTGAGGTGCCAAGGAGATTTACAACCCAAAAGAGGAGAGGTATGCCGACTTATTTGGATAGAGTTTTTTAATTTACAAGTTGATAAAATACCTAAGTACAGTGCTAGCGATGTCATTAACTCGGATGGATTTCTTGGTTATTTGAAAAAATGGTTTTTTACCTATGCAGATTGGTATGAGATATATGATTTGATAGAATTTATTGGAAGTGCTAAAATTGACGATTTATATTATACTGAGCAAACACAAATAAAATTTATAGAGGAATGTAATCTTGCATTAAAAAAAGAAGTGGCAGGATATAGGATAGTAAATAATAAAGTGCTTCAGATTGTTTCAGAGGAGGAGATACTAACAATTGAAGAAGCGTCTTCGTTAAAAGACAAATTGAGTATAGTCAGTTTGCATTTAAAAACAGGATTAGATTTACTTGCTGATCGGAAAAATCCAGATTACCGAAATTCAATAAAAGAATCTATATCCGCTGTAGAGTCAATAACCAAAATTATCAGTGGTAATTCAAAAGATACTCTTGCTGGAGCTATTGATAAGATAAAATCAAAAATTAAAATTCACGCAGCCTTAGAAAGAGGATTTAAACAAATTTATGGATATACAAGCGATGCTGATGGGATAAGGCATGGTTTAACCGAAATGGCAGATTGTGATTTTGAAGATGCCAAATTTATGCTTGTTTCATGCAGTGCTTTTATTAATTATCTTATTGCAAAGTCTGCAAAAGCAGGAATAACATTTGAATGATATTCTATAGGCTTATACAAGGTCGGATTATTTAATTTATATTAATTAGCCCTATGCGTAACTTTTATAGATCTATACACACTAAACTCTTCACCCCATCCGCCTACCTAAAATTCATCAACAACCCCGCAAATAAAAGGGCAATCAAAAACGTAAAAATCATCCCGCCCAAACTTGGTTCCAACGATTTCGGAAAAATCTATGTCGAGTTCAAATTTCTTCCAAATAGCCTACTGCCAAAAATTACTTGATCTTGCCGTAAATGTATAATCCCCAATGCTGTGTTAATTACACAATCAAAAGCACTAGTCTCACTTTTTCCCTCCCCCATGCAGCAATCCCACCAACCAATATGTCCGGTGCTGTTAGATTTATGTTCTCCATTTTCCGCCCCCATGATTTCCCTCTCCACGTTAAGCCCCTGATTAATATTTCACATCTCTAAAATTAATCACTATGACCACAGACGCTATCATTGGCTTCCTGAGCGGCTCGCTGCTTACCGAAGTCTTACGCGAATTAGTTCGCATTTTCACCCATAAGTTTGATTTAAGAAAGGATCTCAGAAAGCATACTTATGAAAGAAAATTGCAGGTGGCTGAAAAAGCCATGGCTTACTATTATACCTTTTATGAACGCATGATCCATGCAAAAAAGGCTTATGAAATGTATGCCAAATTATGGGATAAAACGGAGCCCGACACCGAATTTATAGAGCAGATCATTGAACATAATAGTGAGTGGTTGGGCGAATTGAATGATAACAAATACATTGATATAAATTCAGTTTACCTGTATTTCGATCTTAATCACCAGGATAGTTTTGGTGAAACAGATACAGGCAGGCTTTCGGAGGCCAGATTAGAAGCTACATTATTGAAAGAAGAAATAGATCTCTGGCTCTCTTTATATAATGACCATTTCAATGATGATGAGAAGTCAACAATGTTTTATGCCAAAGCAAAGGACGTAGGTGGTAAATTAAAAGAAAAATTAAATGAAATCATATTGTTGATGGCTAAAAACCAGGAATCGTATCGAAAAGTTGTAAACCTTATAAAAGAACAAATGCAGCGGTATTGATCAGTGTAATGTTTGTTTGGTACACATATCTGCAACCAACAAACGGCGTGTAGCGCTTACATCTATACGATAATTTTAAAAAGTTGTAAAAAATCAACTATCCGGGTAGATTTTTGTTTTGTCTTTCATTTCTTTCAAAAAAGTGGTATTCAAAATCAATCGGTTAAAACTTGTGATGAATTCTACAACAGCGCAGTTGCCGGCAACGGGAAATGGGAGAATGCAACCAATGCCTGGGTGCCATCAACGGATGTATTGCAAATGGCAACAGCTCTTTAGTACAACTCAACGGTTCTGTTGTTTTAATCAACGGAGCCTCCGTTGCCATCAACCAAACCGTGGTTGCCGTTAACGCAACCTCCGTTGCCGGCAACGATATATCCGGTGAACATAACCGATCCTTCGTTGATCTCCTGATTTTGGTGTAGCTATTACTTTTCTATTATTCTTTAACATTAAACTCTACAGCTATGGCCACCGACTACATCCCCCGTTCCGAGCCTCAGCTCGCAATCTGGTTTACAAATTATGGTAAAAAGATCAGCAATTATGGTCAATCGCTCGGACTAACTGCTGAGGAAATTAAATTAGCGGAAACCCGCTGTAACGAAACCAGCGCCAAGATCACAGAGATTGAACAAAAGAAAACCGAGGTGCAGCAGATCATCGCCGTGAAAGACGATTTGAAAAGTGATGCGCTTGCCGTCATTCGTGGTTTCGTTACCCGCATCAAAGCTCATACTGCTTATACCGAAGCCATTGGCCTTGATCTCGGTATTATAGGTACTACTGTAGATACGACTGTATTGAAGGGCAGTAAAACAACATTAAAAGCAGAAGTGCTGCCTGGTCGCGTACGTATTTCATTTGTAAAGAAAAGTTTTTCAGGTGTCAACATCTATACACGCCTGGTAGGAACTGCACAATGGGAATTTCTTGCCCGCGACAATCATTCCCCTTACGACGATGAGCGCCCACTTACCAACGGCCAACCCGAAAAGCGCGAGTATATGGCTATAGGACTGCTAGGTGATGATGAAGTGGGCATGCCCAGCGATATTATCAGTGTGGTTTTTGGTGGATAATTATTTGATTAGAAATACCAGGTCCCATTGGTGTGTTGACTTAATATTTGAAAAGTGGGACCTGGTTTTTTTTATGCAACACACTTCCAGTTGCCACGCGAATAAACATCAATGTTGCAAGTCACTTGAAATTATTGCTTTCAATCAACTTCTATTTAAATTCACAATAACAATCATCTATATATGCCGAAGATTTAATATTTATGTGTGTAATTAACGCACACACAACCAAAACACTTTATGATTAACAAGATCTTCCTGGCAACCTTGCTATGCCTGTTCCTTTTTTCTTTTGCAAATGCTCAAAATTGCGATCCCTGGATAACGCAGGCTTACAAACAGCTTTACAACCGTACGCCTTCTGCCGATGAATGCAATATCAAAAACTACAACAACGGCAGCTGGAACAATTACAACGAACTGGTAGGCTACATTAAGACCTACAATTCGAAAAAGTCAACTGCGATGCCCGCGCTTACCGGCGATGCCTGGATCTTTCAGGTGTATAAAGAACTATACAATCGCCAGCCCAATGCATGGGAACTGAACATCAAAAACTACAACAACGGCAGCTGGAATAATTACGATGAACTAAAAAAATACATTAACGAGTTTCAAAGCTCGTTGAACAAACAGAACTTGCAAATAAAGACTGCCGCATGGAATAATAACAATGTGCTGGTTGGCTTCTTTATAAATGGCCAGCAGGTGGCAGTGAATGTAGTATCTCCTGGCGGTGGTAACGTGGTATCGGCGGGTGGCGCAAATGTCGTGTCTGCCGGTGGTGCAAACGTGGTATCGGCAGGAGGTGCTAATGTGGTATCGCCCGGTGGTGGAAATATTATTGTGAACACCAGCATGGCGGGTGTAAACTTTGGCGGCCGCTATTCGGTGCAGTCTGCCGGTACAAAAGTTATTTCAACATCTGGCAGCGGCGCGCTGATCATTAAATAGAAGTAGGATGTACGAAGTAAGAAGTAGGAATACGAAGTATCAGGTCTGAGGTTTGAAAAAGTAAAGAAACCTGAATACTCAAAGTCTTCTTACTTCATACATCTTACCTCTTTCATTACTCCCCCGGCCGATACTCCCGCTCCACATGCTTCATCACATCCTCTTTATAAAAAAGCACATCCTTAAAAATACCCTTCGTATACATCTCAGCCTGATCGCCAAAATGTTTGGATGCCGGGTCGCCGCTTTGGCCGCCAGCCAGTAATGATTTGGCTTTTACTTTCTTCCCAAATTCCACAGCGCAAATAAAACTGTTGCCATTGTAGCCATATCTTTTTTTGCTGCCACTAAAGTATGCACTCACATACGAGGGTAAGCAACCGTAGGTACTTGCTGCCATGCCCACCGGAAGGCTTGGCTGATTATCGTCGTACAAAGGCTGTAACCAGCCATTCAATCGCTGATAGCGGTTTATTGCTCCCCAGGGCGTTTTCCAGGTGCCGAATTTGTAGGTGAGCTCATCTGCTACAGCCATCAATGACGTCATCATTTCGGCTGTGGCGCCCGAACGGGCATATTCATTTACCCGGGTTACATAATCTACTTCCTGCCCATTTATGCGAATCCGGTTAATAGGCCCGCGTAATTTGGTTATCCATTCAATGGCCAGCGTAGTGGCAATAGAAGTTTCGCTGGCTTTCAGGTCCCAGCTTTTTAACTCGGCAACAGGGCCGGCCAGTTTTGTATAAATAGAATCGGTTTCAGATAAGTCCTTATATCGCGATATCAACGAAGGGATAAGCTTCTCAAACGCAGCCAAATAGGTGTTGTATCCCGCTGAAATAATACTATCAATAGTAAACTTGTTTGCCTTCTCCATTAAGCGCGCTGCCAATATGCCGCGGAAATTATCTGGTTCGGTTGCCATATACGATGGATATTGCTCTTTTTTCGGACTGCTACTGCCTGCTGCCGTAAATGGCGTTGAATTGCAGTTCTGAATAAAACCACTCGCCGGGTTGTATAAATGAATGGTTTCATCCAATGTATGCAGTCCTTTCCAGGCGGTGGCGCTAATGCTGCCGTCAACTGGTTCGTTCCAATTAAATGCGGTATCTCTGCGCGGAATAAAGTTGCCATGCCAATAAGCGATATTGCCTTTATCATCGGCAAACACCGTGTTGTTCGATCCGTTCGATACGAGCTCCATATTCTTTTTGAACGCTTCAAATCCGTTTGCCTTCGTACGCAGGTACGATTGTATCAATGCATTCAATGAGCGGTTAACAGCTTGTACACTTAGCCATTTACTATCACGACTGCCCATAATAGGCCCATGTTGTGTATGCCAGGTGGTAAATGTTTTTGTTTTTATTTGATCGTCCACTTTGTAGCGCAGCTTCATCTCCCGTTGCTGTACAGGAATTTCCTTGTTATTATATTCGTAAAAGAACTTGCCGCTTTTTCTAATTACCTTCTCTGCATACAGATCGGCCACATCAGAATAACCCGATGTATGCATCCACCCACAATGCTCATTAAATCCCTGGTAAACGAACATTTGTCCCCACGTAACTGCGCCATAGGCATTCAATCCTTCTTCACTTATCACATGCACCTCGGGCCTGAAGTAAAACGTTACATGCGGATTTATATACAAAATAGCATTTCCCGATGCGGTACGTGATGGCGCCAGCGCAAATCCATTGGAACCGGTTGCTTTTGTATCTTCCTCAGATGTTTTGATGGGAATTATACTTGTAGGATCGCCGGTATAGAAATTCTTTAGATCATCAACGGTGAGTCCACCCGATTTAATGGCTGCAATGCTGCCGTCGGTCCACATGAGTTGGAACCAGGGTTCAAAACGTGTTAATAAAGCGGGCTTTACTGTTGAATGTTTGTATAGATAATAATTGATGCCATCGGCATAGGCCTGCAATAATTTCTTTAACCAGGCCGGACTCTTCTTATAATCTTCCTGCGCACCGGCCGGGTCTACCAGTAGCCGGGTGTACAAATCGGTATACAGGTTATTTTCACCATATACTTCGGCGCTTCTTCCTAAAATATCAATGTAATTCGCTTCTACCCGTTTAAAGTCATCTTCACATTGGGCATACAGTAATCCAAATACGCAATCGGCATCGGTTTTTCCATATATATGCGGAATGCCCCATGAGTCGCGAATGATGGTTACCTGTTTTGCCTGTTTCTCCCAGCGTAAAATTTCTTCACGTGTTTGTGCAACTAATTGTAATGGCAGTAAAAGGATTAGAAGGAACTTCATAGTTAAAGTTACAGGTTTCAGGTTGCAAGTTTCAGGGTGTAGGTATTGATGCTAATTCTTTCAAGGTTAGTGTTACCGGTTTCCGGTTACCTGTTGCCGGGATTTTAGCGCGTGGCTCGCTACTGTTTTGTGCGTTTTGTATTCTTGGGAACAGGTACCTGGCCGCCCGATAACTGTATTTGCTTTTCCTGGCAACTGGCAACCGGCACCTGGTAACCGGCAACTACTTCCTATAAGCCGGCCCATACAACGAAGCGCCGCTTCTAACCCCTGTATGTTTACTGTCATCAACAACAACCTGTCCATTCACAATTACATAATGAAAACCGGTGGAATACTGATGCGGCTGTTCAAATGTGGCATGATCACTTACGGTTTTATCATCAAATATTACAATATCTGCAGCCATGCCTTCTTTTAATAATCCGCGGTCTTTTAGCTGGAACTTCTGTGCGGCCAATGATGTCATGCGGCGAATGGCTTCTTCAAGTATGATCACTTTTTCTTCGCGCACATATTTTCCCAGTATGCGGGCATTGGTGCCATAGCCACGCGGATGCGGCATGCCTTTGCCCGGCATGGGTACCCCGGCATCGGCGCCGGCCATACAGAATGGATATCGCATAATGTACTTCACATCTTCTTCATTCATGCTGTGATATACCATTTGTGCACCGCCTTTTTCTACCATATCCATAATGGTTTCGGCTTCCTGGGCGGCCTTTGATTTGCGGCCCATCAGTTTATTTATTTCGGTAATGCTTTTACCATTGTAGCTGCTGTCGGTTGAATAGCTGGCCACCACACAATAACTGTAGTTTTTGAATTTGTATTTAGCCAGCTGGGCAAGCATTTCTTTTTTTATTTGCGCACGGGTAGCAGGGTTATGTAAACGAATTTTTAAAGAATCGTTGCCGCCGGCAAATGCCCAGTCGGGCATACGCACACCCAGGTTGGTGCTGCTGGCGGTATAAGGATATTGATCTATGGTTACATCCCAGCCATCCTGCCGCGCCTGTTGAATTAAACCAAGAGTAATATTACTGGTGCCCCAGTTGGCTTTGCCGCCTATTTTAAAGTGTGAAACCTGCACGGGTATATTGGCAGCCTTGCCAATATTGATAGCTTCATTAATGGCCTCTACAGCTTTGCTTTCTTCATTACGAATATGCGATGCATATACGCCGTTATATAGTGAGGCTACTTTTGCCAGCCCCACCACTTCTTCGGTATTGGCAAAGGTGCCGGGGATATAAATAAGTCCGGTGCTGATGCCTACCGCGCCTTCCTTCATTGCTTTTTCAACCAGCGATTCCATTTGTTGTTGTTCGGCAGTTGTGGGTAAACGATTATCGCGGTCCATCACTTCCTGGCGAACAGTGTTATGGCCATATAAAGTGGCTATGTTTATAGAAGGGTGCAGGCTGTCAATACGATGAAAGAAGTTTTTTAAATTACTGGAAGAACCGCCACAGTTGCCGGTTATCACAGTGGTAACACCATCGAGAATATAGTTGTCGGCAGTAGGCCATTGAAATATGGCGCCTTCTACGTGGCCATGCACATCTATAAAGCCGGGGGCAACGATCATTTTTTTTGCGTCAATGATCTTTGGTGCCGTGTAATCGGTGAGTTTACCAATGGCTGTTATTTTACCAGCGGTTACGGCTACATCGCCGTAATACCAGCTGTTGCCGGCGCCATCTATAATGCGGCCATTACGTATTAAAATATCGCAGGATGTTTGTCCCATGCAGGCTGTGCCTGCAAATAGAATAAGTGCAGTTAATAATTTTCTCATAGTTGGTTTTAAAATTAGGGAACCGTTTTAACATTTTGGGCTGCGTTTTTATGCGGGCAGGGGCGGGTCTGTTGCAAAAATTCCACAGCAATTGCTAACCCGGCGCGATGTGAAGCGTAAGGCTGGAATGATTATTTTAGTAATAATGGAAAGTGCATTCTTATGAAAAAGACTAACTATTTCTATCAAATGTTGATCGCGTTGGGTTTATGCGGCCTAATGTATTGTGGCGATGGCGGCACATCAAAAAATGCACAGGGATACGATAGTTCTACAAATGAAAATCAGCAGAATTATGATTCTATGAGTTCCGCACACCAGCGAGACCCATCTACAGCTTATCCGCAACCCCCGGTTACAGGCTCTAACGAGGACAGTACCCATACAAAAGACACTATTAATAGGCCCAAACACTAAAAGTAGTTATAAATAATTTGTTTTCACTTCAAGGTTGGTTTTGCATCTGTACAAGAAAAGAGAAGGAGCAGTAAGCGCCTTCTCTTTTTTATATAAAAAAATATAAAGGTGGGCCGTACGACCCACCTTTACTATTGTTGGAATAAGTGTAATTAACCGAGATCTCTAAGCCATTTGATCAGGTCATCTTTGGTTTTACCTGTCTTTTCCTGCATACGGCCCAGCCATTCGTCATCCTTGCCTTCTTCATATTTTATATCATCATCTGTCAGGTTCCCGTAGGCTTGTTTGATCTTTCCTTTCCACTTATTCCAGTTCCCTTTAATTTCTAGCTTGTCCATATAACTGTTTTCAATAACAGTTAAAAACCTGTGCCACCATTAATCGGTTGTGGCGCCTTTTTCACCAATAAACCAATGCTCTTTATTTCTGAATAAAACATTGAATGTTGTTAATGAACCGTATATACGGGTAATGTATTGCTGCAGGTTCACCTTATCCTCATCGCTCAATATTTTGTGTGCATTTATCTGTTGTTCCAACACACGTAAACGATCGCGCAGCATCACTATTTTATGAAAGAACACATCGATGGGCACCTCTTTTCCCTTTTGTGTTTTATCGGCCGGTTGTAAAATCATAAGGCCATTCTTCCAGCGATCGCCTAATGGAACGTTCTCTGAGAAGCCGCCCCATAAACGTAAGATCTTCAACAACGATCTTTCAACATCGCTGTGTGTTTCTATTTCTTCGGTAACGTTTTCAGGAATGATCTCTTCCAGAAAACTATCGTTTTTATCTATCTCTTTAATCCCATGATTTATAAAAGAGATGAGGTAGGTTGCGTACCTGATACCTACTATAACACCCGGGCCATGCTGGCGGTGTTGTAAACGGGTTCCTATGCCGAGGTTAAGTTGATCCATAACATTAATATTTCAACCTGAAATATACTATGAGTTTTTCATTAAAAAGCAGGTCACTTTTTCTTATAGAACTCATATGGCGTAAACTCTACAAAATCGGCCATGGTAACGGTTACCGATCTTATTTTACCATTGGCGGTGGTAAATGGCCATTCTTTTATACCATATAAAGGATCATTGAAAGTGGCCAAA
The DNA here is from genome assembly GCA_024809215.1 of Niastella sp. OAS944. GTDB lineage: Bacteria > Bacteroidota > Bacteroidia > Chitinophagales > Chitinophagaceae > Niastella. Next base: position 785,049 of record JANUBW010000003.1, read on the forward strand.
AAGTTATTGCCGCCTAATGGTTCCAGCGTAACATAACGGCCATGATGATGCTCGAAGCGGGCAATAAGTTTTTTGTTCTCAATGGCAATGGTCATTTTACCATATACATTATGTTCATAAGTACCGGCATAAGATGCCAGTGGCAGGGTAGTGGGACGGTTCAGTGCAATGGTATCTTTCATTTTTTGTAACCATGCAGCTTCTTCATCCTGGTTCTTTTTATAACCATTCAGGTGTACCTGGCTGTAATTACGATACGGCAAACCTAAATAAGCATCCATTATTTCATTCTTCAACGATTCAAAAAAGTTATTGGCATCAGTATTGGTAAACACAAGGATGCCCAGTTTTTCCTCGGGCAACAGGGTTACACTGGTTACAAAACCATTTACACCACCGGTGTGCGAAACAATTTTTCTACCGCTGTATTCCTGCAGCATCCAGCCAAGGCCATATAATAAGAAGTGTGCTCTTGTAAATCGGTGACCACCATTGCCCATAATAGAATGCGGCAACCAGGTTTGTGCTATGGCTGCCTGTGGTATAACCTGTTTATCGTTATACTTACCACCATTCAACTGAGCCATTACCCAATGGCTCATATCGTTTATACTTGAAGAAATGCTACCGGCAGGCGCCAGGTTATCAATTTTACCATAGGGAATTTTTTTTAGAACGCCCTGTGCAACAGTATGTGCCGTTGCTCTGTTAGTTGCAGTTGTAATGTCATTTGATAGCGCCAATGTATTGTTCATTTCCAATGGCGTGAATATTTTTTCCTTTAGGAAACCGGCCCAGCTTTGATTGCTTACTTTAGGAATAATTTCACCGGCGGTCAAAAATGCCGCGTTGGTGTAACCCCAGCGGCTGCGAAAGCTGTACAATGGTTTTACCTTGCTAAGTTTTTCACGTACTTCAGCAATGGTAAGGTCCGAATCGAAATACATGAAATCGCCCTGAAAGGTTTCAAAACCCAGGCGATGGCAAAGCAGGTCGCGAACATTCGCCTGTTTTGTAACCCAGGGATCGTACAATTTAAAATCGGGTAAATATTTTATAACCGGGCTATCGAGCGAGATCTTTTTATCAACTGCCAGCATGGCCATGGCCGTTGCCGTGAATGCTTTTGTATTAGAACCAATCATAAATAAGGTATTCTCATCTACCTTATTCGTAGTGCCCAATTCGGTAACACCATAACCTTTCATTACAACCACTTTTCCATCCTTTACCACGCATACCGCTACACCAGGAATTTGCCAGTCGGCCAGTGCTTTTTGTACATATGCATCGAGACTGTCCTTTACAAATGAAGGTGTTTCCTGTGCAAACAGGTTAACCAAAAACAACAGGCTGCTTAGTAACAGTATGAGGTGTTTTTTCATATTGTAATGAAGCTTGAGGTTATTAATAGTTCATGGCCTGGTATACCAGCACCTTATATAAATTACCCAGGCTGCCCCAACTGGTGGGCCATATATTGCGGTAAACCAAACCAATTAATTTTTCCTTAGGATCTACCCAATACGTAGTGGCAAACATGCCGCCCCACTCGTATGTGCCTTCCTGTGTAGGTAGCAGCGCGCTGCCTCTTTCGGTGGTAATGCCAAAACCAAGGCCGAATTTATTGGCGCCGCGGCTGATATCGCCAATCTGGTTCATGGTCATCATACGAACGCTGTTATGGCTTAATATCCGTTTGCCATTGTATTCGCCACCGTTCAATAACATTTGCAGAAATATGGCATAGTCGTATACCGTAGATGATAAACCGGCGCCACCTGAATAGTAAGTACCATTCATTTTGGGATAATCGCGGTACATATCTGCATACAGATTTAATTTCTCTGGCATTTTAACCAGTTTCTTTGTTGCGCTGTCTTCTGTATACAGCATTACCAACCGGTTCTTTTTATCGGCAGGTAAATAAAAATAAGTGTCTTTCATGCCCAGCGGCTCAAAAATGCGTTTGGTCAGAAAGTCTTTCAGGCTCATACCCGATACCACTTCAATAAGGTAACCCAGTACGTCGTCATTAAGACCGTATGTCCATTTTTCGCCTGGCTGGTGAAATAAAGGCAAGCCGCCGAGGATCTTCATTTTATCGGCCAGCACAAAATCGGGAACGCCGATACCGCCAATTACGCCGGCTTTATAATATATGTTTTTAGCTTCGGTTGTACCGATCTGTGCATAACCCAGTCCGCTTGTGTGTGTAAGCAGATCGCGAATGGTGATCTCTCTTTTTGCCGGAACGGTTGTATAGGTTGTATCGGCTTTATTGTATTTGTCGAGGACCTTTGGGTTCCTGAACTCTGGAATAAAGTTGGAAATAGGATCGTCGAGCATGAATTTGCCTTCTTCAAACAACATCATCACTGCAACGCTGGTAATGGCTTTTGTTTGGGACGCTATGCGAAAGATGCCATCTTTGGGCATAGGTGTTTTAGCTTCCTGGTCGTTATATCCGAAGTTTTTGTAATACACAATTTTGCCATCGTGCACGATCATGGCCACGGCGCCGTTCATTCGCCCTTTGTCAACATATTCTTTCAACGCGGTATCGATGCGGCTTAAACGCTTTGAAGAGAAGCCGCCGGCCTCGGGAGTTGAGGCTATGCTGAGCACGGGATGAGTTGATTGGGCGAAGGCTGTAGTAAAATATAGTAATGCTGCTATTACGATAACGATCTGTTTCATGAGTGCTGGTCATGTTTAGGGTAGTAAGTTAGGAAGGAATGTTGAATATCGAATGTTCAATGTAGAATGTCAACCTGCCCCTTAAAAACGCACAGCCATTCTATTTATCCTAGTCAACTTGTTAACTCGTCAACATGTCAACTTTTTCCAACTACTCATTCTCCTTCTTCAACTCACCCATAATCTCCTTCAATTTCACATATTTCTGAAAGCTCTTCTTAATATAATCCTGCAACTCGTAGTCGGTGGCCGATTCTATAAAAACCAGATCGGGCCGGTAGCGGGTCATAAAAGTATCCAGCTCGGGGCCGCGTAATTGGGTAAGCCTTATAACCAGGGGCCGGCTAAAGCGATGATCAATGTATTTCTCTTTTTCTTCTTCAATCAGCCTGTCGCGGAAGGCAGCCTGGCGGCGGTTCTTTTTGAAGTTGAAAACATCTATAAGCTGGTCGAGGTCAACGCCAACGGCTGCATTTTGCGTGTTGGGGCTAACTATGCCAATGCCTGGCTTTCTAAAATTAAATGCTTTGGCATATTCCTTCCGGTTCTCAAGAGAGTCCAAATGGTAATTCCGTTGTTTTACCATAATGGTCTTAAGCTCAGTGACATTTACATGCAGCGAAATTTCAAAGTTCTGCTGGTTGGGGATGGAAGCCACCGGGTATTTAGGCGTTCCTTTATTTAAATAGGAGAAGGTGATGGAGTCGGTGTCTTTTACATATAAGGAGTACCGGCCCAGGGAATCGGTGATGGTACCATTGCCGCCGGTGCTCATTACGCTCACGCCTGCCAACGGTATCTGCTGGCTCATATCGAACACCTTTCCTTTAACCTGAATTTGCACCTGGCTAAAGCCTGTGAGTGAGCCGCAAACCAGTAAAATTAAAATTATGTACCGTTGTAATGTCAAGCTGTTGAAATTGAATTTGTGATATTACTGCAAGAAAATGATATTAACATAAAAAGCCTGACCGTTTTAACGGCGTTTTTGCAGTTCGCGGGCTACTTTTTCAACAATAACCGGGTAATGTTCATGCTCCAGGGCGTGAATCTTTTGGGCCAGGCTATCGGCTGTGTCGGTTTCATCGATGGTACAGCGGGCCTGGAAGATCAGTTTCCCGTGATCATATAATTCATCAACATAATGGATGCTGATGCCGCTTTCTTTTTCTTTGGCGGTGATCACGGCTTCATGCACAAAACGGCCATACATGCCTTTGCCCCCATAATTTGGCAGCAGGGCAGGATGTATATTTATTATAGATAAAGGAAATGCCTGCACCAGTGCAACGGGAACTTTCCATAAAAATCCGGCAAGTACAATAAAATCAACATTATGTTGTTTTAGTTCGTCAACGTAGGCATTGCCTCTGAAGAAGGGTTCCTTCTCTATTATTAAAGTGGGAATATTCTCTTTTTGGGCAATTGTTAATACGCCTGCGCCTGGTTTGTTGCAAACAATTAATGCTATTTTAATTTCGGTATGTTGCCTGAAATGGTCAATGATCTTTTGAGCATTTGAACCGGCCCCCGACGCAAAAATGGCTACATTAATGGTTTCTGGTTTCTGGTTTTTGGTTTTTGGTTGAGTGGCCGAATGTTGAGCTTTCTGATTTTCTTCAGCTGGCTGATCGGACATTGCCGATTGCCGATTGCCGATTGCCGATTGATTAGTGCCTGTTTCTTCAATCCCCGCGCTAAGCATATAATGATCTACGTTTATTTTATTTAGGTTTTGTTTTTTACCTGGCAACGACGGGTTGCTAATCAGCTTCATACGTTGAAGGATCTTCTTTTCATAATTCCAGAAGAAATTAAATTGGCCAAATGGAATGGCGAAAAGAAGGATCAGTATCTGATAGCCAAAAAGGAGGATCCCTATCTTAATGGCCCAGTACCAAAACGATGAAGCATCGAGTTGCAGCCATTGGGTAACCGATCGGGTTAACCAGGCCGTTGTTGTTCCGGTAATGGCAAAAACACACAGTATTAAAATCAACTGGGTGCCATTAACGTTCCATTTTTGTTTCAGTCGATGAAACATGAACGCAAAAGTGCAGGAAAAAATCGGGGTGGAGAAAAGTGGTTTTTACTATCCGTTTACGAGATGCGAAACATTAGTTGTCAACTTGACAAAAGCATGACATTTCTGACTGAACCGTTTTAATGAACATGGTAAAATCCGCTGAAACCCGCGCCAGGCCTACATTAAAAAAATTTTAAACAGGTTGTGATTTTGTTAAAATCCTGACTTATTTTTGCACCCAATTCGGGAAATTTTTCCACATAATTTCATCATATCCAACAATATGATTGATCATCGAGCAAATGTTAAGCGAACCCTCTTCAGTGCATTGTTCTTTTTATTATTGTCGTTCGGAAATAAGATTTCAGCTCAGGATGGGAAGGCCATTTTCAGTGATAACTGTGCTTCCTGTCACTCTGTGTTCAAAGATCTTACCGGACCGGCATTAGGAGGAGTAACAGCACGTGGCCCCTGGACTGATCGTAAAAAGCTTTACGCATGGGTTCATAATCCGGCTGGTTTTATGCAAACCGATCCCTATACACAGGGATTGAAACAAAAGTTTGGCGGTGCAATGATGACTGCCTTTGCATCATTGTCTGAGAAAGAAATTGACGCAGTTATTGACTACGTAGAAAAAACGTTCAAAGCAGGTCCTCCAACTGCTGGTGGCGGCGGTGCTCCTGCTGGTGCTGGTGGTGCACAGGTTATCGACGAAAAAGATAATTCTATCTTATACGGCGTACTGACCCTGATCCTTGCTGTAGTAGCACTGATCATGTTGCAAGTGAACAGCAACCTGAAAAAATTGGCCGACGAACAGGATGGCATCCCTGCATATGAGCCAATTCCGTTCTATCGTAACAAATCTTACATCACTTTAATAACGCTGATCCTTTTTGTAGTTGGCGGTTTCTTTATAGTGAAAGGCGCCATTGGTTTAGGACGTAGCACAAACTACCAACCTGAACAACCTATTTATTACTCACACAAAGTACACGCCGGTCAAAACCAGATCAGTTGCTTGTACTGTCACGGTGGTGCGATGGAAGGCAAACATGCCAACATTCCTTCAGTGAATGTTTGTATGAACTGTCACATGACCATCAACGAGTACACTGGCACTGCTGGTAAATTGTATCGCGAAGATGGTACAGAGGTAAACGGTACAGAAGAGATCAAAAAGATCTATGCAGCTTCTGGTTGGGACCCAGCTACAAAGAAATACACTGGTAAAGGACAGGAAATTGCCTGGACAAAGATCCATAACCTGCCCGACCACGTATTCTTTAGCCACGCTCAACACGTAAATGCCGGTAAAGTACAGTGTCAAACCTGTCATGGTGAGATCCAGAAAATGGATGAAGTATACCAATTTGCTGACCTCAGCATGGGCTGGTGTATCAACTGTCACCGTACAACTAAAGTTAACTTCGGCGGCAAAAACGGCGACGAAGGCAACAAGTTCTACAGCATTTACAAAAAGTATCACGACGAGATCAAAGCTGGAACGAGAGACAGTGTAACTGTTAATGATATCGGCGGCCTGGAGTGTCAAAAATGTCACTACTAATATCAGCCTGCTGATTGGTGTAAATGGTCCGTTGAATAAAAACCCAGTTTGAAAGAAAGGTTATAAAAAACAAGCTTTCAAACTTCCAAATTCACAAATTCTCAAATATTAAGATAAATGGCTAACAAAAAGTACTGGCAGAGTTTCGGAGAGCTCAATAACAGTGAGGCCTATGAAAAGTCGATTTCAAACGAGTTCAAAGAAGAATTGCCGTTTGAAAGTGCTGATAAAAAAGGACTTGATGTAAGTCCTGCCTCTCGTAGAGACTTTTTGAAATATCTTGGTTTTAGTACAGCGGCTGCAATAGCCGCGGCCAGTTGCGAAACTAAAGTTAGAAAGGCGATCCCTTATGTGAACAAGCCTCAGGATATGGTGCCGGGTGTTGCTGATTACTATGCTACTACTTATGTAAGTGGCGGTGAAGCAATTCCAGTTGTAGCCAAAGTGCGCGATGGACGTCCTATCAAATTAGAAGGTAATACACTTTCTACTTTCACAAAGGGTGGATCTTCTGCCCGCATGCAGGCGTCGGTGCTCGACTTATATGATACGGCCCGTTTACCTCACCCTATTGCTAATAACACGGCAACCAATTACGAGGCAATCGACCGCGACATTAAGAGCGCTTTAGCTGCAAACGGTGGTCAGTTGGTTTTATTAACCTCAACCATCACATCGCCTTCTACCAAACAGGTTATCGCAGAATTCTTAGCGAAATACCCCAACAGCAAACACGTTCAGTTCGACGCTATCTCTTATAGCGGTATGCTGCTGGCAAATGAAGCAACCTTCGGAAAACGCGCTATTCCATCATATAACTTCGATAACGCTCAAACTATAGTGAGCCTTGGTGCCGATTTCTTATGTACCTGGCTGAGCCCTGTTGAGTTCCAACACGGCTACAGCAAGAACCGTAAGGTAAATAAGACCAAGAAGGACATGAGCAAACACTTCCAGTTCGAAAGCATGATGAGCACTACCGGTGCCTCTGCCGACGAGCGTTTTGTTCACCGTCCGTCTGAAGCTGGTATCGTAGCTGCTGCTTTATTAAGCGCAGTGAATGGCCAGGGAGCTACTGGTGTAAGCGGAAAGCTGAAAGCCGGTATTGAAGCAGCAGCAAAAGAATTGCTTGCTAACCGTGGCAAAGGCCTGGTAGTTAGCGGAAGCAACAACGTACAGGTTCAGATCATTGTAAACGCCATCAACGACGCCATCGGCGCTTATGGTTCTACCATCAGCTGGGCTAACCCCATTCTGATGCACCAGGGTATCGATAGCGAAATGGTTACACTGGTTCAGGACATGCAACAAAGCAAAGTTGGCGCCCTGTTGATCTACGGTGCTAACCCTGTATACGAATACTACGATTCAGCAAGTTTCGTAAAAGGCTTGAAAGCAGTGAAACTCACTGTTTCTTTCAACGACAGAAAAGACGAAACAACCCAACTGTGTAAATACATTTTACCAGCTCCTCACTTCCTCGAAAGCTGGGGCGATACTGAACCAAAAGCTGGTTACATCAGCTTAATTCAGCCTACTATCAATCCTTTGTTCGATACAAGACCTTTCGAGCAAACCTTGTTAAACTGGGCTGGTAATCCCACTGCATGGGATGTATATCTTAAAAATTACTGGTTAACTAAATTAGGCAGCCAGGCAAACTTCAATAAAGCTTTACAGGATGGTGTTATTGAAACACCAGGTACTGAAGCAGGTGCAACTTTCAATAACGGCGCTGTGGCACAGGCAATTTCTGCTGCCAATACACAAAAGAAGAACAGCGAGTTTGAAGTTGTAGTATACCAAAAAACGGGTGTTGGTAGCGGTAAACAGGCTAACAACCCATGGTTGCTCGAATTACCCGATCCTATCACCCGCGTAAGCTGGGATAACTACGCGGTTATTTCTCCTGCACTGGCCAAGAAATTCGACATTGACCTGGCCGACAGAAGATCTGCCGACGGTTACGAGGTTAATGTTGAGAAGCCGGTTATTAAAGTAAAAGTTCGTGGTAATGAAGTGGAACTGCCAATCATCGTAGTTCCCGGTACACAGGAAAATACAATCGCCATAGCTGTAGGTTATGGTCGTGATAAAGGTGTTGGCCGTGCAGTATTAGCTGCTGATGGTGTTGACGGTAAAGTAAGTGTTCTGGGTAAGAACGCATATCCTTTACTGAGCTTCAACGGTTCAACCTTTGAATGGAATGGCCAGGCAGAAATGTCTACAACCGGCAAAACATACAAAATTGCCCAGGGTCAAACACACAACAGCTACGAAGGCCGTCACGGTGTAATTCGTGAAGTAACCCTCGAAGAATATAAACACGACGTTAACGTCGTTAAGAACGAAAGAGCTGCTGAACTGAAGAATTTCGGCGGACTCGAGAAGTTCGAAAAAGATGGTACACACTATCCTGTTTATGACCGTCCGGGCATTAAATGGGGTATGAGCATCGACCTCAACAGTTGCTTCGGTTGCGGCGCCTGCGTGGTAGCCTGTCACATCGAGAACAACGTTCCTATCGTAGGTAAACACGAGGTTATGCGTTACCACGATATGCACTGGTTGCGTATCGACCGTTACTTCAGCGGTAACCCTAATGATGCAGAAAGCATCCAAACTGTATTCCAACCGATGCTGTGTCAGCATTGCGACAACGCTCCTTGTGAAAACGTTTGTCCGGTGGCCGCTACACACCACAGCAGCGAAGGCATCAACATGATGGCTTACAACCGCTGTATCGGTACCCGTTATTGCGCTAACAACTGTCCTTATAAAGTACGTCGTTTCAACTGGGCCGATTACACTGGCGCCGATAGCTTCGCTAACAACCAACAACCGCTGGTTGAGGAAGGCAAACTGGACGATGTTGTACTGATGATGAACGATGACCTCACCCGCATGGTACTGAACCCAGATGTTACAGTACGTAGCCGTGGTGTAATGGAAAAATGTTCATTCTGCGTGCAAAGAGCACAAGCTGGTAAGCTTGAAGCCAAAAAACAAAACCGTCCGCTGGAAGACAGAGACTTCCAAACTGCTTGTCAACAGGCATGTTCAGCCGACGCTATTGTGTTTGGTAACGTGAACAATTCTCAAAGTGCGATCGCAAAAAATCGTGTTGAGAACGACAACCGTATCTACTACGCTCTGGAAGAAATTCACACCATGCCAAATATTAACTATCTGGCGAAAGTGAGAAACACCAAAGAGATCAGCAATGAAGGTGTGCTTACCGGTAGTGAACACGTAGCTGCAGCCGAACATGCTGCAGAGCACAAAGGATAAGTTGAACAGGTAAACTAAATTTTTCAGCTAACGATTTCCCGATACGCCGGGATGAATAGCTAAAAGCATATAACATGTCATTAATTAGATACGAATCGCAAGTAAGACCTCCGCTGGTAGACAATAACAAGGATTATCACCAGGTAACGGAAGATATTGTGCGTCCTATTGAAGCAAACCCAAGCCGCCTCTGGTGGACCGGTTTTCTTATCTCAGTAGCACTGTTACTTTTTGGTGTGTATTCAATTTACCGCGAGGTTACCTATGGTGTTGGTCAGTGGAACCTGAACAAAACGATAGGTTGGGGCTGGGACATCACCAACTTCGTATGGTGGGTAGGTATCGGTCACGCTGGTACACTGATCTCAGCGATCCTGTTGCTGTTCCGCCAGGGATGGAGAACAGGTGTGAACCGCGCTGCGGAAGCGATGACCATCTTTGCGGTAATGTGTGCGGGTCAGTTCCCGATCTGGCACATGGGTCGTGTGTGGATGGCGTTCTTCGTACTGCCTTATGCAAATACCCGCGGTCCGTTATGGGTTAACTTTAACTCGCCGCTGTTGTGGGACGTATTCGCGATCTCTACATACTTCACTGTATCATTATTGTTCTGGTACTCTGGTCTTCTTCCTGACCTTGCTACCGTACGTGACCGCGCTAAATTGAAATGGCGTAAATATATGTACGGTCTGTTGTCGTTCGGTTGGACCGGTTCTACCAAACACTGGCAACGTCACGAAAGCCTTTCACTGGTACTGGCTGGTATGAGTACACCGCTGGTATTATCAGTACACACGGTGGTATCGTTCGACTTCGCAACTTCAGTTGTACCTGGTTGGCATACTACCATCTTCCCGCCTTACTTCGTTGCGGGTGCCATCTTCTCTGGTTTTGCAATGGTGCAAACCCTGTTGTTGATAAGCCGGAAAGTACTGAAGCTGGAAGACTACATTACCCTCGAGCACATTGAGGTGATGAACAAAGTAATTGTATTAACCGGTTCTATTGTGGGTGTTGCCTACTTAACCGAGTTGTTTATATCATGGTATGGTCAAAACGCCAACGAAAGCTGGGCATTCGCTCAAAACAGGTTGAACATCTTCAGCCCTTACGGATGGAGCTACTGGCTGATGATGGGTTGTAACGTGATCTCTCCGCAGATCTTCTGGTTCCGCAAATTGCGTCGTAACCTGGTAGTTACCTTCTTCATGTCGGTTATCGTAAATATCGGTATGTGGTTCGAGCGTTTTGTGATCATTGTAACCTCTATCTACCGCGACTATCTGCCAAGTAGCTGGAGTACTTACTACAGCCCAAGTATTTGGGAGATCGGGTTCTACATGGGTACGTTCGGTTTGTTCTTTACGTGTTACTTCCTGTTCTCTAAGTTCTTCCCTGTAATTGCGGTGGCTGAGATCAAGCACATCCTGAAAAGATCAGGTGATAACTATAAGAAGAACATGTTCCAAATTGAAAAGAACAGTGTTGATCATTTGTATCACGATATTCACAGCGATCATCACTAATTGTAGAGGCATTACAGAAACAGAATTCTCGAAACAAGAAATATCAAAATCTTTATATGGCTGTTAAAAAATTTGTTGTCGGTTGTTTTGATGATGAGGGGCCGTTATTTGATGCCGTTAAAAAAGTACGCAAATCAGGTTATAAGCTGCACGATGTATATACTCCATTTCCCATTCACGGCTTAGACACCGCCATGGGTTTACGGGATACCAGCATCCACACAGCCGGATTCTTATATGGTATTTTTGGAACTACCTCTATGTTGTCATTCATGACATGGGTATTCACCAAAGATTTCCCTTTGAACGTGGGTGGTAAACCACACTTTGCTTTACCAGCCTGGATTCCCATCACCTTCGAGTTTACTGTATTGTGTGCCTGCGTGGGTATGGTGATCACCTTCTGCTACCTGTGCCAGCTGGCGCCTTTCGTAAAGAAACACCACTTTAACCTGCGTTCAACTGATGATCAGTTTACGATGGTGATTGAGTGTCCTGAAAAGACAAACGAAGCGGAATTAAGTTCATTCCTGACCAGTGTTGGCGCTTTTGGCGTAAACGTACAACATGCCGAAACCGGATGGTGGTTAGGTAGATACGATAAAGATCAAAAATTGTTTGAAGGTCAAAGCGAAACTGTTTCTGCATAATATCTGAATACTTTAAGATGAAAAAATTATCAATTATTTCTGTTTTAGTGATGTCTGTGATAGTGTGGAGTTGCAGTGACGTACGTAGAAGTCCGGGCAAAGTGTATATGCCAGACATGGCTTACAGCCGGGCATATGAAACCTATGCACCTATTGATACACTCGCAAAGCAGGGTATTCATTATAACCGCTTGCCGGTAGCAGGTACCATTAAACGTGGTGAGTTACTGCCTTTTCTTTTGGCAGCAGACAAGCCTGGCGACACCGCTAACTACGCACAATCAGTGCATGTAACAAACCCGTTACCTGCCCTGGATGCAGTACAAATGAAAGAAGCAGAACGTTTATATCTTGTAAACTGCGGTATCTGCCATGGTACGGCGCTCGATGGTAATGGCCCATTGTACAATGGTGGTAATGGCCCGTTCTCAGCAGCTCCTGCTAACCTTGCAGGTAATGCAAAATATGTTAACATGCCTGAGGGACAGATGTTTTATTCTGTAACTTATGGTAAAGGTCAAATGGGTAGCTACGCTTCTCAGTTGAGCACCACACAACGCTGGCAGATCATTCACTATGTGAAATCAAAACAGGGTGGTGGTAAACCTGCAGCCGCAGCAGCGCCTGCCGCTGATTCAGCAGCAGCTGCAAAACCAGCAGCGCCTGCAGCAGCAAAAGTTGCCGATACAACAAAAAAATAACTGACACGAACACAGAACATATAAATTACTGATAATGGCTATTAAAGAATTTTTCGCCATCCCCGCACGATACAGAACCTGGTCATTGGCTTTGATGGGAGTCGGCATTTTATCTGTAATCATCGGTTTTGTTTTATACGGAACCGGTCATCACCCAGCTAGATTTTGGGCTACCATGCTGCAGAACAGTGTTTTCTTTCTGCTGGTTACCAATGCCGCCATGTTTTTTATTTGCGCTACTACCCTGGCCTGGGGCGGTTGGCAGTTATCTTTCCGTAGGGTTACCGAAGCGATCTCAGTTGCAGTAATTCCTTTAGGTATTATAGCCGGTATCGTATTATTATGCCTGGTGTTAATTCCTGACATTCATATATTCCATTGGTTAGAGCCACATGGCGATAAGATCCTCGAAGGCAAATCGGCCTTTTTGAACAGAGGTTTCTTTATTACCTGGACCATCCTGTCTATTGGTTTGTGGATTGTATTAGGTTATAAAATGCGTCAGTTAAGCCGTGAGCTGGATACCACTCCGCTGCCCGATGCTGAGGCTGGTCGTAAATACATCTTTAAAAATACCGTTTGGGCTGCCGTATTCATCGTATGGTTTGCATTGACCGTAATGAGCGTTACGCCATGGTTCTGGTTAATGAGTATCGATGCACACTGGTATTCTACCATGTACAGCTGGTACACCTTTGCCAGTACTTTTGTAAGCGGTATGGCCCTGATCACCATCTTTGTGGTGTTCCTGAAAAATCAAAGCTACCTCGAGTATACCAACGAAGAGCACATTCATGACCTGGGTAAGTTCATGTTTGCCTTCTCTATCTTCTGGACGTACCTGTGGTTCTCACAATACATGCTTATATGGTATGCGAACGTGCCTGAAGAAACTGTTTACTTCAATTCACGTATCACCAGCCATAGCCACAGTGGTGCATATAGCGGCCTGTACTGGTTTATGTTTATCATAAACTTCCTGGCTCCGTTATTAATATTAATGCGCCGTGGTTCAAAAAGAAATTATACAACGGTTACGTTTATGGCTATCCTGATCATTTTCGGTCACTGGCTCGATTTCTATCAAATGATCCACGCCAGCTTGTTCCCTGAGAAGGTTTCGCTGAACGTATTTGATTTTGGTGTGGCTGCCGGTTTTGTAGGTTTGATCATGTTTGCCGTAGGCCGTGCTTTAACAAAAGCGCCCCTGGTTGCCCAAAACCACCCGTTCATCAAAGAGAGTATTATACATCATACGTAAGCATTGCTTAACGGTATGAGACTTAATAAAACAACGAACACAGTTTCGATAGTATAAAAATTATTGAAAGATCATGACAACTACCGGATTATTTTTATTAGCTATCCTGGCGCTTGGGTTTCTGATTACGTTTCAGATAGCCAAGGCGAGTGAGTATGTCTCCGTATTAAAGGGAGAAAAAAAGTCTTTCGAACAAAATAACAGGATCAATGGATTTTTGATGGTAGTGTTCCTGGTATTGGGTATCATAGGTGTATACTGGTGCAACAAAGCGTTGTACCACAAAACGCTGATGCCTTTCCCTTCAGCTTCTGAGCATGGTGAGAACATCGATACCATGTTGAAGATCACGTTACTTATTACAGGTATCGTATTCTTCATTACCCAGATCTTATTATTCTGGTTTGCTTACAAATACCAGCATAGCGATAAAAGAAGAGCATTCTATTATCCCCACAATAACAAACTGGAACTTATTTGGACTACCGTTCCTGCTATTACCCTGTGTATACTGGTAGGTTTTGGTTTGTACTACTGGTTCAAGATCACCGGCGAAGCTCCACAGGATGCTATGCAGGTTGAAATTACCGGTCGTCAGTTCGGTTGGATCTATCGTTACCCCGGTAAGGACAATACATTTGGTAAGAAATATTTCCGTATGATAGATGAGGCCAATGGCAACATGTTGGGTATGGTATGGAAAGATTCTACCATGGAAACGCCAAATGGTGTTCGTAACCTGAAAGCAGATGCTGCCGGATTCGATGATATCATTACTACCACTGCTATGGTGTTGGTAAAAGATCAACCGGTAAAACTGATCATCAATTCACGCGATGTGATCCATGACGTAGGTCTGCCTCACTTCCGTTTGAAAATGGACGCCGTTCCTGGTACTCCAACAACCCTGTGGTTTACGCCTAAGTTCACTACAGAAGAGATGAAGAAGATCACAAATAACCCCAATTTTGAATATGAAATTGCCTGCGACCAAATGTGCGGTAACGGCCACTATTCAATGAAAGGGCTTATTAAGGTAGTAAAACGTGATGAGTTTATTTTATGGCGTGCCAAGCAAGAGCCAGGCTACAAGCCAGCAGCTACTGCTGCTCCGGCTCCAGCCGCTGCTCCTGCACCACAACCTGCAGTTGTAGATTCTGCAGCGCACGTTACAACCAAAAAATAACTGGTAACAGAAACAGAATTTAAATTACGACCTTCAAAATAAGATACAATGAGCCACGGTCACGCAGAAGTAGCTACATCGCATGAAGTGCATCACGACGAACATGGTGCGCATCATCACCATCAGTCGTTTGTTTCAAAATATGTATTCAGCATGGATCACAAGATCATTGCCAAGCAGTTCCTGATAACTGGCATGATCTGGGCCATACTGGGTGGTTTGATGTCTGTATTATTCCGCTTACAGTTGGGTTATCCCGATCAAACTTTCCCCTGGCTGGAAGATATTCTGGGCAACTGGGCACGCGGTGGTAAAATTACCCCCGAGAACTATTATGCCCTTGTAACTATGCACGGTACCGTTCTGGTATTCTTCGTGTTAACCGGTGGTTTAAGTGGTACGTTCGCCAACTTCCTCATTCCTTTGCAAGTGGGCGCCCGCGACATGGCTTCTCCCATGATGAACATGCTGTCGTACTGGTTCTTCTTTGCCGGTAGCATCGTAATGTTATCTTCACTGTTCGTACAAACCGGTCCATTCAGTGGTGGTTGGACAGCCTACCCGCCTTTAAGTGCCCTGGGTGATGCTTCACCTGGTTCTAAAGTGGGTATGGATCTGTGGATCACAGCTATGGCGCTGTTCGTAGTGTCGTCACTGCTTGGTGGTTTGAACTACGTTTCAACTGTATTGAACCTGCGTACAAAAGGTATGAGCATGACCCGTTTGCCTCTTACAATCTGGGCATTGTTCTTTACTGCTGTATTAGGTATCTTATCATTCCCTGTATTATTATCAGGTTTCATTCTGTTGCTGTTCGATCGTCACGGCGGCACCAGCTTCTACCTGTCAGATATTTATATTGCTGCTACTAACCAGGCTTTACCAAATGAAGGTGGTAGTGCCATCCTTTACCAGCACTTGTTCTGGTTCCTGGGTCACCCTGAGGTATACATCATCCTGTTGCCTGCGATGGGTATGGCATCTGAGATCCTCTCAGTTAACTCGCGCAAACCGATCTTTGGTTATATGGCCATGGTGGGCTCAATGTTCGCCATCACCATCCTCGCCTTCCTGGTTTGGGCGCACCACATGTTTGTAACCGGTTTGAACCCATTCCTTGGTTCTGTGTTCGTATTGCTGACCCTGTTGATCGCTGTACCTTCAGCCATCAAAGTGTTCAACTGGTTAACTACCATTTGGAAGGCAAATATCAAGTTCACCCCCGGTATGCTGTTCGCATTAGGTTTTGTGAGCCTGTTCATCTCTGGTGGTTTAACTGGTATCTTCCTGGGTAACTCTACATTGGATATTCACCTGCACGATACTTATTTCGTGATAGCGCACTTCCATATAGTAATGGGTGTATCTGCCTTCTTTGGAATGTTTGCCGGTATTTACCACTGGTTCCCCAAAATGTATGGCCGTTACATGAACAATACACTGGCCTTCATTCACTTTTGGGTTACACTGGCAGGCGCCTACCTTATCTTCTGGCCTATGCACTATGAAGGTTTGGCCGGTATGCCACGTCGTTACCTGGATTACAGCAACTGGGCTTCATTTAACCAGTTCGGTGATCTGAACAAGTTCATCTCTACTGTAGCTATCATCGTATTCGCTATACAATTACTGTTTGTGTTCAACTTCTTCTACTCTATCTTCAAAGGAAGAAAAGTAACAACACAAAACCCATGGGGTGCTACCACACTTGAGTGGACAGCTCCAATTCATCCTGGCCACGGTAACTGGGAAGGTGAAATACCTGAAGTTCACCGTTGGGCTTATGACTATAGCAAGGATGGACGTGATTTCATTCCGCAAACTGAGCCTATCAGTGCGAATGAGAGCAAACACTAAGCAGAATGTGCTAATGAGATAATGTGCTAATTAGCCAAAGAAAAAGGCACACTAAACAATATTCAATAACTGATGGAGCAAGTAACCGTGAAGCAACAGAGTTCTTTCAATATTGCCGGTAAGGTAAGAGATTATATGATGCTGATTAAGTTCAGCCTCAGCTTCATGGTTGTATTCTCTTCTGTTATCAGTTACCTGCTGGCGCCGAAAGTGGTTGAGTTCGACTGGCTTCACATCATTCTGTTGTTTATAGGCGGTTTGCTGGTAACCGGCAGTGCCAATGGGGTAAACCAGATTGTTGAGAAGGATACCGACGCCATGATGGCGCGTACTGCCAAACGGCCCGTGGCCGCTGGCAGAATGCAACCGGCAGAAGCCTGGGCATTTGTCATCATTTCCATTGCAGCCGGCTTGTTTATACTCGGTTATTATTTTAACTGGTTATCGGCAGGTTTGGCCCTGTTTAGCTGGTTTGTATATGCATACATGTACACACCGTTAAAAAAGATAAGTGCTATATCAGTGCTGTTAGGCGCTGTACCTGGTGCGTTACCTTGTTTAATTGGCTGGACGGCAGGGCAGGATGAGTTAAGCGCAGGTGGGTGGGTGCTGTTTGCCATTCAGTTCTTCTGGCAGTTTCCGCACTTCTGGGCTATTGCCTGGATTGCACACAAGGATTACACCAATGCCGGATTTAAACTGATGCCATCGGTAGAAGGCCCCACAAAGTATTCGGCCATACAATCGATCATCTATTCGCTTGTATTGATACCCGTGGGTATGTTGCCCTACCTGGTAGGCATGAGCGGCATGGTAAGCTTTTACATTGTACTGGCAGCAAACCTGTTGATGTTGTGGCAAAGCATACGCCTGTATCGTGAAATGGAGAAGAAAGCAGCCCGCCGCGTAATGTTCGGCAGCTACATTTATTTGCCTGTTGTGTTACTGGCGTTGCTGGCAGATAAGATACATTAAGGAACAAGATTCATCATCGACGAATCATAAAACTTAAAAACCGTGATGACAGAAGCAGTGAGTACGCAAAGAAAAAAAATACATCCCCACAAATTCACTTTGTGGGTTGCCATAGGCAGCATCATTATGATGTTTGCCGGTTTAACCAGTGCCTATATTGTAAAAGGCAGCATGGCTGGTTTTGAAACCGTAACCATGCCAACGCTCTTTTATTATTCAACTGCAGTAATGCTTATCAGCAGCCTCACTATGCAGTGGGCGCTGAAATCGTTCAAAGAGCGGGGCATGCAGCAATACCGACGTTTATTAACGGTAACCATGGTATTGGGCTTTGGTTTCATAACTATGCAGATCATTGGATTTTCGCAGTTATGGGATGCCGGTTCCAAATTGAAAGGACCAACTGGGGCAGCCCAGTTCCTGTATGTAATTTTCGGGTTACACGCGGTGCACGTTTTAGGCGGAGTTGTCGCATTGATAATAATGTTTATCAAAGCCTTTAGTGCACGCATCCGAAACTATAATTCAATACCAGTAGAAGTAATGAGCACCTACTGGCATTTTGTAGACCTGTTATGGGTTTATTTGTTCGTGTTCTTTTTGTTTAAATTATAATTGCAGAACTACTAATACTAAAATAGTAACATGGCACAAGCAGCAACGGCTAATACAGGCATGTGGTCAGGTGGAAAGAGCCCATTTAAAGTGGAGTATGGAAAGCTGATGATGTGGTATTTCTTAATGAGTGATGCTTTTACTTTTGGCGCATTCCTGATTTCTTACGGAACCATTCGTTTTTCAACTAACTCATGGCCCGATCCCAATCACGTGTTCAGATCATTCCCTGTTGTAGGTGAAATGAGCATTCCGTTGGCGTTTGTGAGCTTGATGACCTTCATTCTCATCATGAGCTCTGTAACCATGGTACTGGCAGTAGGCGCCGGCCATGAAAACAATAGAAAAGAAGTTTTGAAATGGTTAGGCTGGACCATCCTCGGTGGAGCTGCGTTCCTGGGTTGTCAGGCATGGGAATGGTGGCACTTACACCATCAGGGTGCATGGTGGGGTCACAATCCTTTCCCTAACATCGATGGAACCGTTTCTTCAACCAACTTTACCAACTTCTTCTTTACCATCACTGGTTTCCATGGCTTCCACGTATTGAGTGGTGTAGTGATCAATATCATTATGTTCATCATGACCTACCAGGGTGTGTTCGACAGAAGAGGTCACTACCTGATGATCGAAAAAGCTGGTTTGTACTGGCACTTCGTTGATCTGGTTTGGGTATTCGTATTCACCTGCTTCTACCTGTTCTAGGTTGTAGCAAGAACAACACGGTTTATAACAATATAGGCAGTTAATTGATTTATATATAATATTGCGATTATGGAAAATGCACATGTAGCAGAACATCAGCACGCTCATGACGAGCAACATACTTTCGACAGAAAAGCGATCTGGAAAACCTTCCGCATACTTTTATACATAACTGTATTTGAGCTTATACTGGCTATCGGATATTATTCAGTTGAATTTTCAAATCCGCACCTGGTTAAGCATTTATTGAATGGTGTGTTCATCGTTCTTACACTGGCAAAAGCTTTCTTTATTATAGCTGAGTTCATGCACTTGCGTCATGAGATCAGGAATATGATATTGACCATTTCAATTCCTGCATTGCTGTTCATTTGGTTTATTACCGCCTTTTTGTGGGATGGAAATTCTTACAAAAACCTGCGTAATACCTACGATAGGCATTATATTGAGCGTAGCACAGAAAAAGCTGCTCCACAACCAGCACATGGTGAAGAACATGGCGAGCAAAAGCATGGTGAAACCCAGGAGCCTGGTAAAATACATTAATTGACTTTACTGCTAAATGTGATATAAAAAAGAACCATCGCTGCTACAGCGGTGGTTCTTTTTTTGTAGGTAGAAACGGCTAGCGAACAAAGAGTTGTAAAGAGGTGTCTTATTGGAAATACATAAATGTGTCTTATTTTAATAAAAAGCTGCATGGCATTGCCTCGTGAGGTAACTTTGCGCAGCAAAAGAAATAATCGTGAGTCAGAAAGCATTATTAGCCCTGTGTATTGCCATTTTCTTACCAGTAATAAGCTATTTCATAGTAAAAGGGGTAAGCCGCGACGCCATTCACATGCCGCCGCATTATTATGCCGATGAAGTAATTGATACGGTAAAGAATGGGAAAAGAGTAAGCGATACCATTTGGCACCAGGTGGGCAATATTACCTTGCAAAACCAGTTGGGCGAAAAAGTATCCATGCACGATCTGCATGGCAAGATCGTAGTGGCAGACTATTTCTTCACACACTGTCCTTCAATTTGCCCCTACCTTACCAGGAATATGAAAGGCCTGCAGGATGCGCTTAAAATGAAGGATGTTACCAAAAGAATAGATACCTCATTTGTACAGTTTGTATCATTTACTGTAGACCCTGAAAGGGATAGCGTAGCGCAGATAAAGAAATATGCCGATGCTTTTGGGGTGAACAGCGATGTGTGGTGGATGCTTACCGGCCCCAAGAAAACCATCTATGATTTTGCATTGAACGAGGTGAAACTTGGTTTGCAGGATGGCGAAGGCGTTGATTCAAATTTCATTCATACCGAGAAATTTGTAGTACTCGATAAAAAAGGTGTTGTACGTGGATATTATAATGGTTTAGATACAGCATCACTATCGCGCCTGGCAGAGGATATTACCCTGCTGATGCTTGAAAAAGAAAAGAACGAAGCTTCGCCGGTTTTAGCACAACTGAAAAGTATTTGGCCAATTTATATTGCCGTAATAGTGGCCGTTGTGCTGTTTGTATGGATCACCCGTAAACCTGCAAAAGAACCCAAATTTTAATAAGTATGCTTCCTCCTGTACTGGCAAAAAATGATAATAAAGCCAAATGGCTGATCCTTGTAGTTTCTTTCGTTGTATTTGCCGCGGTGGTATTATTAAGCCGCATTAAACTCGACGTTGATCTTGGTTTTGATGTGCATGTGTTTGCAAAACTGAATGCTTTTGTTAACTCAATAGTAAGCCTGTTGTTACTGGCGGGGTTAATGGTAGTAAGGCAGGGTAAATACGAGCAGCACAAAAAGATCATGATGGCCGCATTGATACTATCGGTTATTTTCCTGCTTTCTTACATTTGCCATCACCTGTTTGCCGGTGAAACCAAGTTTGGCGATATCGATCATGATGGTGTGGTTACCGAAGCCGAAAAAGCATTGGTAGGCGGCAAAAGAACATTCTACTATATAATTCTTGCTACACACATTCCATTAGCAGCAATAATTCTCCCGTTTGTATTATTTACTGCATACCGGGCGTTAATAGGCGAGTGGCCTAAACATATTAAACTGGCCCGTATAACGTGGCCTATTTGGTTATATGTTTCGGTAACGGGCGTATTGGTGTATTTGCTCATAAGCCCGTATTATTAATCACGTTTCATGCAACATCAACCCAACGCATTTAGTGTAATAAAGATCGTGCATATTGGCTTACTGGTAGGTATGGCCATGTTCGATATTGTGTCGCTCATTATTGTGCTGCAGGGTATTCCTGTTATTGCCGATGAGCCCATGCAAAGGAACCTGCAGGTAGGTTGTGTGTTGCTATCAGCATTATTGCTGATAGGTGGCTTTAAGATCTTCAAGAAAAGGATATTTGCCGCCCGTAATAGTACCGAACCAGGAGAGAAAAGGATGGAAATGTACCGCGCAGCGTGTATAATGTGGTGGGCAATGATTGAGGCGCCGGGCATAGTGGCCGGAATAGGTTTTATTATCTCGGGCAACTTTGCATTTTTTGCCCTGGCCATATTTCATTTATTGGCCATGATGGTGTTTGCGCCGCGAAAAGCGAATATCACCATGTTCCTGAACCTCAATAACGATGAAGTAAAGCGGTTAGAAGGAGCAGGAAAAAAGTAGTTCTGATTAAAAACATTTCTCAATATGAAGCAATTAGTTTGTGTTACTCCCGGACAACTGGAATACCAGGATGGTGAGATGCCGGTTACACCCGAAAAACATTCTTTAATTAAAATAAGACGGATAGGCATTTGCGGAACCGATCTGCATGCTTATGAAGGTACACAGCCATTTTTTAATTATCCACGGATTTTAGGCCATGAGCTGGCGGCTGAATATGTTATGGGTGGTGCAGTTGGTTTTAAACCCGGCGAAGCCGTTACCATTATCCCTTACTTTAATTGCGGAACCTGTATTGCCTGCCGCAGTGGTAAGCCCAATTGCTGCACCAACATAAAAGTTTGTGGTGTACACGTTGATGGCGGTATGCGTGAATACCTGGTTGTTCCCACCTATTCATTGCTGCATGGTGAGGGATTGAGCTTTGATGAGCTGGCATTGGTAGAACCACTGGCCATTGGCGCACATGGTGTACGCAGGGCGGCGGTACAGCCTGGTGAATTTGTGCTGGTAATTGGTGCCGGACCTATAGGCCTTGGCATTATGGAGTTTGCCCGTATTGCCGGTGGTAATGTAATTGCCATGGACATAAACGAACAACGCCTGGAGTTTTGCCGTGAGAAATTGCAGGTGGCACACACCATCAACGCAGCTACCGATGATGTAACAAAACGTTTACAGGAGATCACTAACAACGATATGCCTACTGTAGTAATTGATGCTACCGGTAGTTTGAAAGCTATCAATAATGCATTTCAATATATGGCACATGGCGCCCGCTATGTGTTGGTTGGATTGCAAAAGAATGAGATCAGTTTTTCACATCCTGAATTCCACAAGCGTGAGGCCACATTGATGAGCAGCCGCAATGCAACCCGCGAAGACTTTGACCTGGTTATGCAAAGCATGAAGAAAGGTTTGGTAAACCCCGCTACTTACATCACACATCGGGTTAAGTTCGATGAGGTAAAAAGCGAATTCGCCAGCTGGCTTAAACCGGAGACGGGAGTTATTAAGGCGATGGTGGAGTTGTAGGTTAGTTGGCGAGTTGACGAGGGAGTTGAAAAGTTAATAAAGTTGATGGAGTTGATAAAGGTATTGCCCAATGTAGCATATGCGAAGTTGGGCATTTTTTTATGGTAGCAAGGCCATAAGTTTTGGACGCTATTGCCGATTGCCGATTCACGACTGCCGTTTCACGACTGCGCGCTTAAATCATTTCAGTCGAAGGATCCCAGAAAAGTTTCTTAAAATCAACAACCGTATCATTCTTCACCTTAATGCCTTCTTTTTTTAGCATGGCTGCCATTTGGGAAGGTGGGTTAAAGTGATGTTTGCCGGTGAGCATACCATTGCGGTTCACCACGCGGTGTGCGGGTACTTTGGGTTTTGCCGAACCGGCGGCATGCATAGCCCAGCCTACCATTCGGGCCGATAATTTAGTGCCCAGGCACGAAGCAATAGCGCCATAAGAAGTAACACGGCCTTTGGGAATTTGGCGCGTCACTTCAAAAACCAGGTCAAAGAAAGAATCGTCTTTTTTACCCGATGGGTTTACGCTGGCCAGTTTTTCCCTTACAGACTTATTGTTTTTTTTGGGTGTTGCCATCTTGTGTATGTTGATTTAAAAGCTGGCTTTTTCGCGGCTCAGGCACATTTACATATTCGAAAGGGCAATGCTTGCATCCGTTTCCACAACAATAACCCCGTTCAAAGTGATATTGTGCCGTAAGCACCATATACCCCTGTTCGTTATAATAAAAATCAACTCCTTCGGTCAGATTCTTCTTCAAGCAATAATATTTTTAAAGCGCTTTCTTTATCGGGCAGTGGCTCGGCCGGCAGCATAAACTGAAGGTAATGCACCCGGTTGCTTTGCGCAATATCGAGGCTCTCGTAGTGCGTTTTTATTTGTAGTACATCGCTTACCGTATCCTGGGCGTATACATTATCGATGTCTGCAATTACTGGCAGATCGTATAACTCAATCACCCATTTGGTAAACCGGTACAAACTGGGCGAATCGGTTTTCAGGTGAACTATACCGCCCGGTTTCATTATTTGTTGGTATAAGCGCAGGAATTTGGGATGTGTGAGCCTTTTCCTGGCTTTTGACGTTCTTAGCTGCGGATCGGGGAAGGTAAGCCATATCTCCGACACTTCGCCTGGCGCAAAATAAGTACCAATACGATCGATTTGGGTGCGCAGGAAGCCCACATTGGTAAGGTTCTCCTGCAGGGCCTTTTTGGCGCCTACCCAAATGCGGTTTCCTTTCACGTCTACCCCCAGAAAGTTCCGGTCAGGAAACAGCCGGCCCAAACCAACTGCATATTCTCCTTTGCCGCAGGCGAGTTCGAGCGTTATGGGATTATCGTTATGAAAAAAGTTCTTCCAGGTACCCGCTGTATTTTCGGGGTATTGCAGCACATTTTTAAATGTGAGTACTTCTGCAAAGCGTTGTAATTTTTTCTGACCCATGAAGCGGCAAAAATAGGCGAGAAAAAGAAGGGAAAAAAACGACGTATAAAACAAAACCCTCAGTAAATGATTACTGAGGGTTTAATTAAGCTGTAGAGGGAGGATTCGAACCTCCACGGGGTAGTTAGCCATGGCGCAATTCTAAAGTGGTCAACCCTAGTCGATCTATTGCTAAATCGGCATTACACCACGTTTATCCCAAACCCCCACCCCCGAGACAAGAGGGCATGTCTGCCAAGTTTCATCACTCCACAAGATAAAAACGTGTAAAAAAGATCTGTGCTGTAGGAGAAGGATTCGAACCTCCACGGGGTTGTTAGCCACGCCCGAAAGCGTAATTTGTCCTCTTTTCCCCACCCTCGAGACAAGAGGGCATGTCTGCCAAATTTCATCACCCCACAGTGTATTTGTCGTCGTTTAAAGAACTATTACAGCACAATATTAAAGAAATTGGCAGATTCATTGTAGATTATTCAAGAAAAATTTTGAAAGTTTCGATAATATATAAATATTTGCACCATTGGTTGAATTTTGTAAAAAAACGATTGCAAAAATGGCGACTAAATTGAATTTAGATAAACTGGATCTGCAGATAATCCATGAGATGATGGACAATGCTGAAATTTCCTATGCTGATCTTGGTAAGAAGTTATTCGTTTCCGGAGGTACCATCCATGTTCGTATAAAGAAATTGCAGGAAGCAGGTATTGTCAAAGGTACTAAATTAAATGTGGACCTAAAAGCGCTCGGATATGATGTGATTGCATTTATTGGCATATATCTTGAGAAAAGCTCCCTGTATGATTTCGTAGCCAAAGAACTGCAGCGTATCCCCGAAATTGTACGATTGAACTACACTACAGGTAATTACAGTATGTTTGCTGAGATAGTTTGTAAAGACATTAATCAATTACGGTTTGTATTACACGATGAGTTACAGAAGATAAAGGGTATAGAACGAACTGAAACGTTTATCTCATTAGAAGAAAGCTTTAGCCGTAACGTACAGGTTTTTACACAATAAGAATATTTCGGTAACATAGGTATGTAGTTCAAAGTGGATTTTGCGTTTAATAGCATTACTATAACTTTTATCTTTACCTATCATGAAAAATTTAATCCTCGGCTTGTCCTTTCTGTTTGTATTGGCTGTTTCTGTAAGTTGTAAAAAGAAAAAAGACGACAATAACACCAAATGTGGAGAACAGGAATTAAAGGTAGCCACCACACCTGCCAACGGCGCTAATGATGCTGCACAACCTGGCACCGACTTCTCTTTATATGTGAAAATAGAAACGATGCCTGCAGGCGGCGCTACTATAACAGTTACTGCAAAAGCTGAAGGCTCTTCAAGTCCATATTTTACAACTACCATAGAAAATGCGTTAGAGGCCAACAGCATCCTGATTACCAAAACACCCAAAAATGTTACATGTGTGGTTGAAACAGTAGTAACGTCAAAAACATGTAATACCAATCAGTGGAAGGGTAGTTATCGTTACGCAGCAAAATAAAAGAGTAGAAATTATATACATGAAGGCCCTGGTAATTTGCCGGGGTTTTTTGTTGTAGTAGTTGTTTCCGGCAATCGTGAATCGGCAATCGGCAATGGTTCGCTATTATGCGGGCCTCGCTTTCGTAAAACGTGAAACGGCAAACGTAAAACGTGAAATACAGCTGAAGGCTTAAAGCCGAAGGCCTAAAGCGAATACAAAACAGCCTGAGCTATCTCGCCAACTAAAAACCAAGAACTAAAAACTATTTCCTTTATCAACTATATCACCTCTATCAACTTTTCAACTCCCTCGTCAACTTGTTACCTCGTCAACTTGTTAACTTTCTTACTCCTTCACCTGTAAGGCATCCCGAAGGCCATTGCCCAGCATATTGAATGCCAGCACCAGTAACATAATGGCAAAACCAGGTGCCAGGGCAAGCATTGGGTTATGTGTAATTATGAAGTTGTAGTTTTCTTTGATCATTAGTCCCCAGCTTGGTTGTGGCGGTTGAACGCCTACACCCAAAAAACTTAAACCAGCTTCAATTACAATGGCAGATGCAAAGTTGGATGCCGCAACCACCATTACCGGGCCCATTACATTGGGCAGCACATGACGAAAAATAATCCGCGTATGTGAATAACCAAGCGCTCTTGCGGCCTCAATATATTCCAATTCGCGAACGCTTAATACCTGTCCGCGAATGATACGCGCCACACTTACCCACATGGTAAGCCCAATAGCAATAAACACCTGCCAAAAGCCTTTTCCGAGTACCAATGTGATTGCAAAAACCAGCAAAAGTGTAGGAATGCTCCAGATCACGTTGATGAACCACATGATTGTATCATCGGTTTTGCCTCTGAAATAACCAGCCAGCGCGCCCAGTAAAACGCCAATGCTTAATGAAATAATTACAGTCACCAACCCTACACCAAGGCTTACCCGAACGCCTACAAGCAGTCTGCTCAAAATATCGCGGCCGTATTTATCACTACCCAGTCGAAACTTTTTTGTAGTGACCTTAAAAGGGCCACTTTGTGACCCTTCCTGCCACTGTGTTTGTGAAACAGGAAACGCTAACCGTTCGGTAATACCTTCATCAATATATTTCTGAACAATAAGGCTGTCGCCGTTTTGTTGATAGCTTTGAATGGGAATGTATTGGTATTTGTCTTCTTCGCCATAGAACAAACGTGTAAAGAAAGAAGTGTTTTGTATTTTTCTATCGCGTGGTAATTGTAGAAATGTTTGTGTATAACCTGGTTGCTGGCCACCTATTTCAATCACCATTCTGTTTGCATTGGGCGAACCATCCGGGGCCAGCACATAAGCAAACAGCGCTACCAGTATGGCCAATACGATTATTGTAATGCCAATAAGCGCGCCTTTGTTACGTTTAAGCCGACGCCAGGTTGTCCTTGTGGGAGCTGTATTATTTTTTAATGCGCCTTCCTTTCCACTCATAATGTCCAAATTTTCCCAACCAGCCTGCAATGATGGTATAGGCAATATGCAGTGGTTGTAAAAAAGGAAAGTACTTCATTAACTTCTGCTGGCCAAAAAAGATGGCTACTGAATTTACAAATGGAAATTCAATTAATATTTTGGCAAGTAACAACAGCAGGCCAAGCCCCAGCCAGGTGGTTTTAAAAAATGCTGCTATGGCGCCTGCTAAAAAGCAAACATTCAACAGGTATACAAGCAACAATACAACAAAGATCCGCTTGTCGTCGTAACTGTCGGCCTTGCTGGCCCAGCGAATACGTTGGTGAAAGAATTGCTTCCAGGTGCTAACAGGCTCGGTGGTTACAATAGCATGGCGGTTCTTGAGATAGAATACCTTGTCGGGGTATTGCTTAAAGATCTTATGCATCAGTAACATATCATCGCCCGATGCAATATTATCGATATTGTTAAAGCCGTTCACTTCATAAAAGGCCGATCGCTCATAAGCCAGGTTAGCGCCATTGCACATAGAGTGGAACCGTTTGTAAACTGATGCAGCGGTTATTCCCTGCAGGGTTAAAAAATCGAGTGATTGAAATACTGAAAGCAATGTGTGCTGGTTGTAAAAGGTAACCGGCGCGGCAATGAACCTGGCATCGTTGGCCTCATAAAAAGAAGCAATGGTGTGCAGCCACAACGGATCGAAACGGCAATCGGCATCGGTTGTAACAATGAGTGTACCCATTGCTGCATTGATACCTGTTTCTATGGCTTTCTTTTTATAGGAAGCTATTACTCCATTTTCTTCAACAAATTCTTTTAACTGCAATGGTTTCACCTGCATCGATGAAAAGGGTTGTTGTTGTAATAGTTGCCAGGTGCTATCAGTTGAATGATCGTCAACGATGATCACTTCATATAATTCTTTGGGATACTGCTGGGCATTCAGTGATTGTAACAGCCCCTGAATATTATTTTCTTCGTTACGCGCGGCTATAATAACAGAAATGAGAACCGATGCCGGTTTTTCGGGTAAAACAAATTCGGGTAAGCGGTTCCATGCAGAATGATAGTAGGCTATGAGCACTGCATACACCACCATGAACAAAAAGAACAGGAAAAAGAAAAACGGCATCATTCAATTGGATTTGGAAATATATTCTATGATTGTATTAGTTGTATTATCTGATTCACGTGTTTTTCCTGTAAAACCTGGTGGCCTGTCTGAATAATATGCAACGTACAGAAAGAATCGATACTCTTGCGAAATTTTTCTCCCCGTTCATACCTTATTATGCGGTCGTATTGACCATAAAGTAATCTTACAGGTATTTGATGCGTTTGAATTAGCTTTTTTATAAATGCAAGATTGGGTTTAATAGCACGCATACAGGTCCAGCGTTCATATAATAATCTTCTTACTGTTATATCATGAATATAATAACGGGTGAATTTTAAAACACTTTGGTTGATAAGCTTAAGGCGGTTCCCGGCCTTAAGCAGCGAAAAGAACCAGCCGGGGTGTTTCATGGTAAACCCAAACAGGCGGTTACCGATGTAAGTTTGTGTAGCCAGCCAGTACCAGAAATTTACTTTGAGGCCATCGGGCGCCAGCAAAATGGTCTTTTCAATTTTAGCGGGTATTATCTGTAGCAATTGCAAAGCTACTCTGCCACCCATACTATAACCCAGCAATGTGAATTGGTTTGCAGCCAGTGAATGCTTTTTACACAACGCTTCTATAATGGCCAGCAGATCGGTTGTGGTAAACCGCAACCCTTCCTGCCATTGGGTTTTTCCATGAAAAGGAAGATCTATGGCAAACAGGGTGTATTCAGGAGCAATGTAGTTCTCTAAAAAATGAAAGGTTTCCTCCGACTCGCCATACCCGTGAAAACATAACAATATCTTTTGCCCGTTGCCAAACCGGCAGTAGTGCATTTTTGAAGACCGATATGGAAGAAAGTCGGTTTGCATGTGGCCCAAAAATATCTCTTTATGCAATGGAATGAACTTGTTCTTCAAAAAGAAGAACCGGGAGTGCTAAAAAGAGGAGTTCAAAGTCGAAAAAACAGAATAATATTCTGAAAATAGTATGCTGAATTTTGAAAGTAATGGCCATAATATTGAAAGTATCGGTCGCCATTTTGAAAATAAGCGCTGGAATATTGAAAGTAATGGACAAAATATTGAAAATAGGGAACAGAATTTTAAAAGCAATGGCCGCTATTTAGTAAACAATCTTCTGTTTTTGCAATATATTCCTGTTCATATGCTTCATTTTCACTCACTTAATAATTTAGTGTCAAGTGGTTTTGCCCGAAAACAGTTCATTTACGACCATTCAAAATTTTACCGTGTAAAAACTTGCTTAAGTGAAAGGAATATCCTAGATTTGGATAGTTGTATAAACAACTATATGTCAAACAACCAATTCAAGAGAGGCGAGTTATACAGTTTTATCACTGGAAAAGCATCAACGGCCATAGCCCGGCGGCTGCAAAAGAAGTTCAATACGGCGAATCTTAATATCACCATTGAACAGTGGAGCGTATTGTATCATTTGTGGAAACAGGATGGCATCAGTCAGCAGGAGCTAGGCAATGCTTCTTTCAGAGATAAACCAAGCATTACCCGGTTAGTAGATAACCTGGAGAAATTGCAATTAGTAAAACGTGTACCGTCCGAATCGGACCGGCGCATGAACATGATCTACTTAACCAAGCAGGCGCAAAAGTTACAGGAGCAAACCATGGAGCTGGCCAATCAAACCCTGAACGAAGCGCTGGAAGGCGTTTCGCCCGATAGGATAGATGTATGCCGGGAGGTATTGCAGCTTGTGTATGATAATCTGAAGTAAGTTGACGAGTTGACAAGTTAACAGGTTGACAAGGTAGTTGAAAAGTTGATAGAGGTGATATAGTTGATAAAGGAAGGGAGATGGTATTAAGAGGATGAGGTAAGAAGTAGGAAGTAAGTTAACGAGTTGACAAGTTAACAAGTTGACTAGGGAGTTGAAAAGATGATATAGTTGATTGAGTTGATAAAGGGTTTCTGTGCAGATGGTCGACGAATAGCTCTTTCACGTTTCACGAAAGCGAGGCTGCACAATAGCGAGCCATTGCCGATTCACGATTGCCGATTGCCGAACGAAACGCGAGTCACGAATGTAAGCGGCCTTTCGCGTTTCACGTTTGCCGTTTCACGAAGGCGAGGCCTGCACAATAGCGATCCATTGCCGATTGCCGATCACAACGATTGCCGAAAAACAATTTTATCCCAACATAAACACATTCATATGAGCACCACCACACAACAAACACTCAAAGGCGGCGAATGGCTGATAAAGGAAAGCTCACCTTTTGATACTTTCATTCCGGAAGATTTTTCCGAAGAGCAACAGATGGTAAAAGATATGTGCGCTTCTTTTCTGGATACCGAAGTAATGCCTATTCTGGAGCGTATTGATAAACTGGAACCAGGCCTTATGCCTTCCCTGGTTACCAAAGCCGGTGAGCAGGGTTTGCTGGGCGCCAGCATTCCCGAACAATATGGTGGGTTGGGAAAAGATTTTATTACCAGCAACCTGGTTGGCGAAGGACTGGGCGGCGGTTTTTCATTTTCTGTGGCGGTTTCGGCCCACATGGGTATAGGAACCCTGCCGATCCTTTATTTTGGCACCGAACAACAAAAAGAGAAATATATACCCAAGCTGGCTACCGGCGAATGGAAAGGCGCTTACGGCCTCACAGAGCCCAACAGCGGTAGCGATGCACTGGGCGCAAAAACAACAGCCACCTTAAGCGCCGATGGAAAACATTATTTACTGAACGGACAAAAATGCTGGATCACCAATGGCGGCTTTGCCGATGTGTATACGGTATTTGCAAAAATAGACGGCGATAAGTTTTCGGCATTTATTGTTGAAAGAGGTTTTGAAGGTTTTACCCAGGGCGCCGAAGAACATAAAATGGGTATCAAAGGTTCTTCAACCGTTCAACTGTATTTCCAGGATTGTAAAGTACCTGTTGAAAACCTGCTGGGCGAAGTTGGCAAGGGCCACATTATTGCATTCAACATTTTGAACATAGGCCGGTTGAAATTATGTGCTGCTGCACTGGGTGGCGCAAAACGGGCAACTACCACCACCATTCAATACGCTAATACGCGCGAACAGTTTAAAACACCCATTGCTAATTTTGGTGCCATAAAGAACAAGCTGGCCGAAATGGCCATTGCTATGTGGGTATGCGAAAGTGCGCTGTATCGCACCGCCAAATGGATAGATGATAAAGAACATGAACTGCTGAGCTCTGGCAAACCATTTAATGAGGCGGTGTTAGGTGGCGCTGAAGAATATGCCATTGAATGCGCCATATTGAAAGTATTTGGCAGCGAAGTGCTCGACCTGATTGTTGATGAAGGTGTGCAAATACATGGTGGTAATGGATATAGCGATGAGTATGTTATCTCTAAAGCCTATCGCGATAGCCGCATCAACCGGATTTATGAAGGTACCAACGAGATCAATCGCCTGTTAACGGTTGATATGGTGTTGAAGCGCGCCATGAAAGGCCGCCTCGACCTAATGACAAGTGCCATGAATGTGCAAAAGGAACTGATGAGCATCCCCGACTTTGGCAGTGGCGATGAAGAAGCATTTGCAAAAGAGAAAAAGATAATCGCCAACTTTAAAAAGGCCATACTGCTTACTGCAGGCGGCGCCGTTCAAAAGTTGATGATGAAGATTGAGCAGGAGCAGGAAATACTGATGCATATAGCCGACATGGCCATTCAAACGTTTGCGGCCGAAAGCGCCCTGTTACGCGTAATGAAGCTTGCCGAACGCAAAGGCGAAGCCGCTGTTTCGTATGAACTTGACATAACAAGGACCTGGTTGTACGATGCAGCCGACATTATAAATAAACATGGCAAAGACGCAATAAATGCATTTGCCGATGGCGACGAACAACGAATGATGCTGCTGGGATTGAAGCGTTTTACCAAGGTTGATCCCATTAATACCAAGGAAGCCAAACGCCGCATTGCTGCAAAGCTTATTGGCGACAACAGGTATCCGCTATAAAGAATTTATCAGGACGGTGAATTAAAGCCTTTTGCCTTTGGGTAAAAGGCTTTTTTATTATGCCTGTTCGCCTTCACCCTCACTTTCGCTTTCATCAGGTTTAAACGCGGCGCGGGCCAGCAATAAAAAGGCACTGGCTACATGAAGAATAAAACAGCTGTGGGTAACTTTGTCAATATAACCGGTGCTGGTAAACATAATAGCCATAGATGCAATAACGGCCAAAAAAGTAACTACCAGTAAACTGTTAACGAACGGTACGATACGCATAGGGATTAGTTTTATAGGGCAAAAATCAGGATCAATATAGTAACTGCCTTGCAATTCGCATAGCTTTTGCCCAAAATCAGGCAGGATTTGTATAAAATCTAAGGGTTTGTACCTGTCATTAAATGGGTTCCAAATATGTAAAGGCACACAATTTCCTGTTTGGCGTCACTACTTTGGGTGTATTGTGTGGCGGCAGTTATTTTCGGTTATTTTTGTCGCCATTATGAACTGGCAACAACTCAATAGTAGCAAACGAAGTGGTTCTGAGCACAAAACGGCTTATACCGATGCCGTACGTACTTCATTTGTACGCGATTACGACCGCCTTATTTTTTCAAGCGCCTTTCGCCGCCTGCAAAACAAAACCCAGGTATTTCCGTTGCCCGGTCCCGGGGTATTTGTGCATAACCGGTTAACCCATAGTTTGGAGGTGGCTTCCGTTGGCCGTTCATTGGGCAAAGCGGTAGGCGATGCCATAGCTCAAAAATACCCGCAGGAAAATGACTATTTCCACGAGTTCTATAAATACGAATTACCCTCGGTAATTGCTGCCGGTTGCCTGGCCCACGATATTGGCAACCCGCCCTTCGGGCATTCGGGCGAAGATGCCATAAGGACCTTTTTCAGAGAACTTACCGGTTCAGAAGAACGGCAGTTCAAAGACCTGTTGAGTGAGAACCAGCAACGCGATTTTCTTTTTTTTGAAGGGAACGCCAATGCTTTCAGAACGCTTACGCATAGCTTTAATGAAAAAGCCGCGGGCGGGTTTAAATTAACCTATGCGACGCTGGCCTCTATTGTAAAATATCCTTCCGATTCGCTGAACGGATTTAATAAGAAACAACTGGTAACCAAAAAATCGGGGTTCTTCGATTCGGAAGTTGATACCTATAAATATATTGCCAAAGAGTTGGGTATACCCCAACTTGAAGTAGGGAAGAATGTTTATGCCCGCCATCCGTTTGTATATCTGGTTGAAGCGGCTGATGATATCTGTTACCGCATTATTGATTTTGAAGATGCCCACCGCCTGAATATTATTTCAATTGATACTATCAAAGACCTCTTTCTGCAGTTCTTCAATAATGAAGAAGGCTATGATGCGCGCGACCGCGTAGAACAGGTGTTCAATGATATTAACGACCATAACCAGCGGGTACAGTTCCTGCGCGCCAAACTGATAAACCTGCTGATCAATCGTGTTACCAATGTATTTATGCAGCATGAAGATGACCTGTTGCAGGGAAGATTGCAAAAATCGTTGATAGATTATTTACCCGAAACCGAATTACAACTGATAAAGACCATTGATGATTTTTCCATTGAGCATATTTATAATCATCGTTCAGTAGTGGAAATAGAAATAGCTGGTTATAACGTTATCGGCGGTTTGTTGAAAGAATTCTTTGCAGCAGTTATTAACCCACAAAGCGCTAAATCAAGAAAGCTGCTTCAGTTAATATCGCAGCAATTTGTAATAACCAACGATCCAAAGAAGCTGTACAACGATATTCAGTCGGTGGTTGATTTTATTGCCGGTATGACCGACCTGTTTGCGGTAGATGTGTATCGCAAAATAACGGGGATTGCCTTCCCGCAAATTCGTTAGTTTTACTAAAAGCTTACAATATATGTCAACCAGACGTGAGTTCATTAGCAATACCTCAAAGGCAGTAGTTGCCGGCGGATTAGTTACCTTAGCTGAAAAAGGGGATCCTGTTATGATAGAAAATAAGTTTATACATCACGTTTATTTTTGGTTAAAGAACACCGGCAGCAAGGAAGACAAAGCCAAACTGATTGAAGGCCTCACAAAATTGTCGAAAGTAAAGACCATTAAAACATTTCATATTGGCCAGCCGGCAGATACTAACCGCGATGTTATTGAACGCACTTATGCCATTTCATGGTTCTGTTTGTTCGATAATGGCGCCGATCAGCAGAGCTACCAGGTAGATCCCATTCACCTGAAATTTGTTGAAGACTATTCGCATCTGTGGAGCAAAGTAATAGTGTATGATTCGGTAGATGCAAAATAAGCTATAAATGAACGGATACTTATTGCGGGAGCAGGCCTATATGGCCGGTGATAGCACGTTTGTTGAATGTACGAACGAAGAGAACAATTTTGCCGTTGTTTTTGAAGACGATACTGATACAGGCTATTTCTATGCATTGGAAGTGGAACCCGGCACTGGCAAACAAACCATTTTAGACGCCGTACATATTTACAATATTGAAGAGGTGCCTGAAGAGCAAAGGAAAGGTACCATCAGGATCGTATGGTCAAAAAGCTGGATGCAGTGCGGTCTTATCATCAATAATTATTGCCACGCAGTATTTGATTTTAAAAACCAGGGAGGTTACTGCCGCAATGAGTTTCCGCCCCCCAACTCAATTTGGACAAAAGGAGAAAGGAAGCTTACCAATGAAATGGTAGCCGCCTTTTTTAAATAAATACAGTGTTACTTTATTTTGCCAGGGGAATTTCCTGCTTGATTGCTCTAACTGCGTTTGCCTGTTGATTGAGCTGGCGTGGTTCAAGCGATTTGGCTTCTGAAACCATTTGCCACATAGTGGTAAATTCGCCTTCTGCTTTCAGGTCTTTAATAAGCCTGTACAAACGCTGCTGCAATTTTTCGCCACTCCATCTTTTGGCGTAGCCTGGTAAGTCAAACTCCCAAATATCAGTAAACTCCCAGGGATGGAAATACAGGCACAGGTAACCGTCTTTTTTCAATGTTTGTATACAAAGTGATTTAAACAGGCTGTAAGGCATATTTTTAAAGGCAAGCCAAAACAACGGTATACGCAGGCGCGGACTCACCGAAGCGGGTACACGCAGCATATTTTCATCGTAATACATGGTGCGGGGCAGCGAAAGATTATTATACCGTCCGGGAATCCAGGTGGGATTCACTGAAGAATCGTAGCTATAACCAGCCTGAATAACATCCTGCATAGGCACTTTCATCATGCGCGGCATTCTTAACCCATATACCGGCTGACCGGTTATGTTCTCCAGCTCGAGCCTGCTTTGTAAAAGATCGGCTGTTTTGTATTGAGAATGATAGAATGTATGAGAAGCTATTTCATGTTTGCGCGACATTTGTTTAATGCTGTCGGCAAACCAATTGGCAAAATGAGCAGTTGTAAAAAATGTGCAAGGCGCATCATGACCATTAATTACCGACATGGTGGCCTGTAGGCCCTTGAAGCCCGTTTCCATTTGTTCATAAATGGAAAGACTTTGATCGTACTCTAATGGCATATCAAACTCCTCTACATCAAAACTCATCAATATGTATCGCTGACGGTTCATGGATATTTGATTCTTTTACAATGTAAATAGGTCGATGTTTGTTTTGCATAAACAGCTTGCCTAAATAAATACCAATGATACCAAGTATCATCAGCTGCAAGCCACCAAAGAACACAATGATCACTATTACGGAGGTCCAACCCGAAATAGTGTACCCAAAATAATAACTGTAAATAGCGTAAGGAATGTATAGTGTTGAGAAGGCTGCACACAAAAAGCCAATATAAATGGCTGCATACAGCGGTCTGATACTAAAAGAAGTAATGCCCTGTAAGGCAAACTTTATCATCTTTTTGGAGGTATATTTCGTTACCCCCGATTTGCGCTGGTCTGGATGGTATTCAATAGCCACCTGTTTAAAACCTGCCCATTTTACAAGTCCTCTAAAGAAGGGTTCAAACTCCTGCAGGTTTTTAAGCACATCAACCACATTTCTATTCATTAACCTGAAATCGGCCGCGCCTTTTTCAATTTTAATATCGCTCAACCGGTTAATGATGCGGTAAAAAAGGTTGGATGTTATTCTTTTTGTGAAAGGCAGTTTTTTATCTTCTTTGCGAACTGTATAAACCATATCGTACCCTTCTTCCCATTTCTCCAATAGCTGGGGTATTAACTGGGGTGGGTGTTGCATATCGCCGTCCAGCGTTATCACACAATCTCCATCGGCTTTATCAAGCCCGGCTTTAATGGCAGCCTGATGGCCAAAGTTGCGTGAAAATGAAACATACCTGATATGCTCATCCTGAATGGCCAGCTTCTTTATTTCGTGTAATGTTAAATCACTGCTGCCATCATCCACAAAAATCAGGTTATAACGATAATCCAGGTCTGCAAAAACGCGCTTAATGGCTTTTGCCATCACCGAAACATTCTCCTTTTCGTTATGCACCGGAACAATTATGGATACCAGTTTAGTCATGCGTTAATGGGTTTTGGAGTGCAGTAATAGAGCATGAGGCATAAACGGGTAGCAAAAGAAGATGGGCTTGCAAGGCAATGCCTGGCAAGTTTTCGTTGATACAATTATATGGGGTGTTTCTCTTGGGTGTTAACATTACAATAACTACATTAAAACTAAGTATTTGCACTTTCCCCTATGCAAAAAGGCAAAAATTTATCCAAAAGGAGTAAAAAATTTATTAATTATTGATTAGAATTATTCAATAAGTTATATTTCGTTGAATTATAATGTAGTATGATTTGGGGATAATTGTATTCCGTTATTTTACCTTACTGGCGGCAGCTTCATCAACAAACCAATGCAGTTCGCCGCTGCCTGGTTGAATGATCTGCGAAGGGTATTGGTCAATATTGCGTGCACCCTTTAAAACTTCGTATAAAGCGTTGGCTTTGTTAGCGCCAAAGGTGAGAAATGCCACTTTTGCGGCCCTGTTTACTATGGGGGCAGTTAAAGTTATTCGGAACATTTGCTGGGCATCGAGGTAGAAGGAGCTTACCCAGGCTTGTTTTTCGTGAATTACCGCGGTGTGGGGGAATAGTGATAACGTATGGCCATCGTCGCCCATGCCGTTAAGCACCAGGTCGAAGCTGGGGCCTTCGTTGCCAAAATAGCGATGAAGAATAGCATCATAGGCACTGGCCGAAACTTCGGGCGAAAGCTTAGTGTCCATAATATGTACCTGTTCGCGTAAAACAGGCACTTTGTTGAGCAAATGCTCAAAGGTCATTTTTGCATTATTGCGGCTGTCGTCGAAAGGAACGGCTCGCTCATCGCCCCAAAAAATATGCAGTTTGCTCCAGTCAATACGCTCCCGATAGGGCGAAGTAGCCAGCAGTTCGTACAGCTGTTTGGGCGAATTGCCACCTGTTACAACCCAGGTAAACCGATCCTGTTTTTTGAGGGTGGTTTCAATGGCTTGTGTTATCCATTCTGCGAGGGATTTGCTTACTTCTTCGGGGGTGTTGTATATATGGAGCATGTTACTTTTAAATGTAAGGTGTGGCATTCCAACTTGTTGGGAATGCCACACCTTTTACTGATTTTATAATTACTTATTGTCTAAACCTCCGGCCTGTACGCCCTGGTGGGCTTTTGGTAATGTGATCCAGTTGCGGCCATCGCGGGCAATAAGTGCTTCTGCATCTTCGGGTCCCCAGCTGTCGGGTGCATAATTGGGGAAATCAACGGGGCCTCTTGTTTCCCAGGCTTCCTGAATAGGCATAACCACTTTCCATGCTGCTTCAACCTGGTCGCTGCGCATAAACAGGGTAGCGTTGCCTTCCATTACATCGAGCAACAGGGTTTCGTATGCTTCAGGATCATCATCGCCGTAGGCATCTTTGTAATTGAATGTCATGTCAACCGGGTTCAGGCTAACCGTTTGGCCCGGGCGTTTTGCCTGAAAGCGTAAGCGGATATCCATTTCGGGTTGAATGCTTATGGTAAGTCTGTTGGGCCTCCAGGTAAGCGCCGCTTCCTGTGGAAATGCAAAATTGGGCGCCGGTTTAAACTGCACAGTGATAATGGTCGACTTTTCATGCAGGCGTTTTCCGGTGCGTACATAAAAAGGTACATCCTGCCAGCGCCAGTTGTCGATATGGAATTTTACAGCGGCAAAGGTATCGGTGGGCGATTGAGGATTTACCTTGCCTTCGTTACGATAGCCCGGTACTTTTTTGCCTTGCATCCAGCCATCTGAATACTGACCACGCACGGCATATTTGTGTACTTCTTCTTTGCTGTATTTACGAATGGCGTTCAGAACGTCTACTTTTTTATTTCTGATCTCATTGGCATCGAATGAAACCGGTGCTTCCATGGCAATCATGCACAATAGTTGCAGAATGTGGTTCTGCACCATATCGCGCAGGGCGCCGGAGCGTTCGTAATAATCATCGCGGCCTTCAAGCCCTACTGTTTCGGCAGCCGTAATTTGAATATGATCAATATAGTTCCTGTTCCAGATTGGTTCAAACAATGCATTGGCAAAACGTAATGCCAGAATGTTTTGAACGGTTTCTTTACCCAGGTAGTGATCTATGCGATAGATCTGGGTTTCATCGAACATGGAGGTCAATAACCCATTCAGCTCATGAGCGCTTTTAAGATCGTGGCCAAATGGCTTTTCAACCACAATGCGCGTGCATCTTGTATCCTTACAAATATTCAATGCGCCCAGCTTGCTGGCAATTTGTGGTACCAGGTGCGGGGCTACAGACATGTAAAAAATGACGTTGGGATGCTCGCCAAACTCCTGCTCTTTTTGCTTAACGATTTCGGCAATCTTCTGGTAGTCGGCCTCATTACCGGCATCCATTTGCAGATAAGAGAGGTTTTTTGAGAACGCCTGCCATTTGCCGTTTTGATCGCCCTTGCGGCGCGAGAACTGCTGAATGCCATCGAGCAGATGTTTTCTGAAACTGTCATCGGTATAGGCTGTACGGCCAATACCAACGATCTGAAATTTTTCAGGCATCCAGTTATCGATAAACAGGTTGTATAGGGCGGGTGAAAGTTTACGCTGGTTCAAATCGCCACTGCCACCAAAGATGAATAGCAAAGAGGCTGGCGGACATTTATGGTTTGTCATATGCTGAATTGAAATATCGTTTTATTTTTTGCCCCAGGCGGTATGGAATGAACCTTCCTGGTCAACGCGTTGATAAGTGTGAGCCCCAAAATAATCGCGCTGCGCCTGCAGCAGGTTAATGGGCAATTGCTTACTTCTGTATGTATCGAAATAGCTCAGCGCGCTCATTAACGCTCCGGCAGGTATTCCATGTTGAATGGCCATGGCGGCTACAGCACGCAAACCGGCTGCTTTTGATTGCAATATTTGGGCTACCTGTGTATCTAATAACAAATTCGACAGCTGCGGGTTCGCATTGAATGCGTTTCCAAAAAGACCCAGCAGGGTTGAACGAATAATACAACCTCCGCGCCATACGCTTACCACTTGCGGCATAGGTATTTGCATATCGAGCTCGGTGCTGGCTTTGTGCAATTGGGCAAGGCCTTGCGCATAGCTGATGATAGTGGCAAATAACAAGGCATCGTGCACCTGTTTAATGAATTGCTCTTTGGGCGCGCTTATCAGTCCTGATATTTCAGGGTATAATGCAGAAGCCTGAACCCGCTCGCTTTTCAGGGCACTGAGGTTACGCATGGTAACAGCCATATCAATGGTAGGAATGGGAACGCCAAGGTCCATAGCGTCCTGTGATGTCCATTTACCAGTGCCTTTTGCGCCTGCTTTATCGAGGATCATATCAACGAGGCGGTTGGGCGTTTTATCGTCGGGTTGTAAAAAGATGTCGGCAGTAATTTCAATAAGAAAAGAACGCAGTTCACCTTTGTTCCAGCTATCAAAAACGGTATGCAGTTCGTCGTTGCTTAAACCGAGGCCACGATGTAACAGGTCGTAACTCTCGCTTATCAGCTGCATGATGGCGTATTCAATTCCATTGTGCACCATTTTAACATAGTGACCGGCTGCGCCTTTACCCAGGTGGGCTACGCAGGGAATTGAATCAACTTTTGCGGCAACGGCTTCCAGCATGGGACGTACGTGAGGATATGCTTCAGGATCGCCGCCGGGCATAATGCTTGGACCTGTACGTGCGCCCTGTTCGCCACCCGATACACCAATACCCATAAAGTGAATGCCTTTGCCTTGCAAATAGGTAACACGTCTTAAGGTATCGGTAAAATGGCTGTTACCGCCATCGATAATGATATCGCCTTTTTGCACCAGGGGCAGCAGGCTTTCAATAACATCATCAACCGGTTTGCCGGCGGGCACCAGCATCATGATCTTTCGGGGAACAGCCAGCTGGTTGATCATATCCTGTAAAGAGCCAACGCCTTTTACAGTAGTACCTGCTGTGGCGTCTGATTCCAGCGCCGAGGTTTTCTGATTGTCTTTATCAAAACCAATTACTTTGAAGCCGTGATCGGCCATATTAAGCAGAAAGTTTCTGCCCATAACGCCGAGGCCAATCATGCCAAAATCAAATTGTTGTGCGCTCATTGCAAATAGATAAGGGTGCAAAAGTAGGTAAATTGCAAATAGGGGACTTAGGATTAGGAAATTTGAAAAATATTAAATAATTAAGGGCGCCGTCCTGCTGCGGTTTGGTTTTATCTAACGTAATCGTTTTCGTAATAATAAAGATAAGGCCCGGTTTGTTCAACAGATCACTATGAACAAACCGGGCCTGAATAATTTATACCGTAAAATGTGGAATTGAATGTAACTGCTTTGTTAATTAATTAGCAGGGTTTTGTGGTGCTGCCGGCGGCGGGGGGCCTTTTTTTTCTTCTTTTGGCGCCATTGCTTCGGGATGGGGGTTTCCATTATGACAGGTCATACAACCTACCGGTGGAATTTTACCCTCCTCTTTTTTGAACTTAAAGAACTTTTTGTTGATGCGTTCAGTCATGCGCATCATATCGCGCGTAACGTTCTTTTCGCCTTTTTCGTCGCTTGCAAAATCGAGCTTACGCGGATTGTCTTTTTGTGAAGCGTGGCAAAAATTACATTTAACATTCAGCGATCTGTTAAATTGATGCATCACACTGTCGAGCTGTTCATGTGTGATATTTTTGGGCAGTACTTTCAGGTTTTTGTAAGTAGGGTCAGCCGGAGCGCTGGCCGCTATACCTAAAACTACCAAAGCAACTAAAGTGCCCACAACCGTAATTTTCTTTTTAAAAAACATAGCAGGTGTGTTTTAGCTATTGAAACGGGTTAAAAAACGATTAAACAAGATACAGGATTCAAACCATAAGACAAGCGACTTGTTGTTGTAACGGGCGCGGTACTTTGTGACTATGTTAATAACAGTTTACCTGAACGATACGTTGTTATTCCTTATGTTTTACGGTAACAGCAGCTGTTAATTACAACAATGTTGTGCATTGAATGGGTCCTGTTGTAAATACATTAGATGTTTTTATTTAGCCAACCATGTGTTAGAATAAATTAACGTACCAGCAACCAGGATAATGATTGTTATTCAATATTAATAGAGTATCTTTGCATCCACATTTGAGTGATACAAGCATATGGTAAGTGAACGATATATCTCGCTACGCATTTCTGCTAATAGTTGTTAGTCTTCTTTTACTCCCTGCTTTACCTCAGATCCATTAATAATTTTTAACCAATTTTAGTTAAGAGTATGAACATTTATGTTTCAAATTTAAGTTTCAACGTTACTGATGATGATTTGGAAGGCTTTTTTGCTGAATACGGCGAAGTTTCTTCTGCACGTGTAATCACTGATAAATTCACTGGCAAAAGCCGTGGATTCGGTTTTGTTGAAATGGCTAACGATGAAGCTGCCAGAAAAGCAATCGCTGAACTGGATGGTGGAAGAGTTGAAGGCCGGGAGATCAAAGTTGCTGAAGCTCGTCCTCGTGAAGAGCGTAGCGGTAACGGCGGTGGCGGCGAAAAACGCTCTTTCAGCCGTAACAACAGCTACAACAATCGTTATTAATCCCTTTGGGTTTAAAATAACTGGGTCCCGACGGCATGTCCGTCGGGACTTTTTTGTTTACGGCCCTCATAGTATGGCACAGCCGGCAAAAAATACATTAATGCCGATATTTGATTAGTTTTGTCGCCTTTAGAAAAAGAAAAACCCACCCATACAGTGCCAGTAAATCAAAACGTATTCGATGAACAGAAGATGAAAGCTTATGCCAATGAGCTTAAATCTGAAGCATTAATAAGTTATATTAAAAGCCGCATTACTTATTCATGGGATGAAATAAGCAAACAATATTTCAACTATGTAGAAGAGGCGGTATTTGGCATGAGGCTGCTTTCTAAATTCACACTCGAAGGCCGCATACTTGAAGTTGGGTCGGGCCCCGGAATGCTTGTTGCCTGGCTGCACATGAACGGGGTAAATATTACGGGTATTGAACCCAGTGAAATTGGTTTTGAATTCAACCTGCAAATTCAGAATGCCATTTGGGATTATTATAAACTTCCGGGAAATTTGATCCTCGATCTTATTGCTGAAGATCTTGATCCCGCTGTACATGGCAAATACGATCTGCTGTATTCGGTGAATGTTGTGGAACATCTGCTACCGAAAAATATAGAGCTTGCTTTTAACAAGTTTAAAAGTGTACTTGCCGATGGTGGTATGATGCTTCACCATTGCCCCAATTATGTGATACCATTTGAGCCCCATTATGGTTTGCCACTGGTGCCCGGTTTTCCACAATTGATTGGTAAAATAAAAGGCGTTTCAAAAGAAGGCCTTTGGCGCTCGCTCAACTTCATAACACTACCTAAAGTAA
Organism: Niastella sp. OAS944; assembly: GCA_024809215.1. Lineage (GTDB taxonomy): Bacteria > Bacteroidota > Bacteroidia > Chitinophagales > Chitinophagaceae > Niastella. The sequence continues at coordinate 828,135 of JANUBW010000003.1, forward strand.
AAAAGATAGCCTCTAATATAGGCATGGATGTAAGCTTTCAACAAAAAGGAATGAAAGATACTTTCCTGCGTTTGGAAGAAGATAAAGAGTTTGCAGAACGTCACGCAACACTTGTTAAAATATACCCCCTGTTGAAGAAAGTAGGGTTCATTAGCTTTCTGGGACTGCTACCGCCTGTAATATCTACGCCAATGTCGTTTACCTTATTGCAAAAGGGCGCTAAGGGAAGTTATAACGACAAGGGCCTTAAGATCTCTGATAAACAGAAAAAATAATTTAGATCACTACTAGCAAATTGTTTGAACCGGGGTTGCCATGGAAAATGCAAGCGTGGTGCCCTCGTTGCGTTGATTGTAGATGCTGATATTGCCGCCCAGTTGCCGGGCTGCCTGTACTACGTGCGAAAATCCATTTGATACGGTGCTGTAGAAATAAGTGCCGTTATTACGAACACGGATCTGCACCCCATCTTTGTTACAAATCGCCTCAACCCTGATACACACATTTTCAGTTCCATTAATTGCGCCGCTTAACAGGTTACCCAGCACATAGGCCAGCAAATTTTCATCGGCTTGAAGTTGGAATGTTTGGTCGACGTCGTTAATAATAAAGCTTTTTTTACCGGTAACAAGAGGTAAAAGGCCTACCATTAGTTGATCAACGAGCCGGTGAAGAGGAACAGGTTCTGTGACTGTTTGAGTAGATGGTACGGTGTGAGTGAATTGCATCAGGCTTTTCATACAAACGGACTTTAATATACTTTAAAATGCTCCACAGGGTACAATTAAATTTAAACGATGTACGGATAAAAAGTGTACGGATTTAAAATTATCAGTGCCTTAACCAGGGCGTCGTATAAAAAAGTGCGAGGCAAATTAACGAACTAAAAGTGTGAAAAAGACAGTTGAGGATATCTTCTTTTTTATTTTCTATTATTTTTTAGGAAAAATCAAGTTGTTCTTATACATGTTTTCATTTAATGCAGGTTTTTACCAGCTGTAAACCCATTACATGGTTGCGGGAAAGAACACTACAGGCAAAATGCCGCAATTATATTGCTATAAGTTGTTGAACAAATTGAGCATTTTGTATAGCAGCAGTTTGAGCAGTATTATTGAAATATACATATGCCTGCTTTGCATGTTTAGCAGAACTTATAGCATTCACTACCTGTTGTAAGAAGCTGTTATCATACGTCGAATAATATAAATGCGGAACCCCATGAAAACGATAATAGATGTTTTCTGTATTGGCCACCACTTCATTGGGCAACAGGGGATGACTGATTCCACAAAAGCTTATATGATGATCGCTTAGTGTTTCCCGCACTTTTGTTTGCCACCACGATGCGTGTCGAAATTCAACTACATTAATAAAAGAAGGGTTCAACTGATGTGTGATCCTTTGTAACAATTCATCTGAATAAGATAATTGTGCCGGCAACTGAAACAAAACACAACCCAGTTTTTCTTTTAATCCTTCTTGTATAGTTCCATAAAAATCGCTCAGCAGTGATTCAACCCCGTCGAATTTTTTATAATGTGTAATAAGCCGCGGTGCTTTAACCGCAAAAGAAAACTGTGCAGGTGTTTTTTGATGCCAGTTTTGTAAGAAAGATAATTGCGGAAACCGGTAAAAGGTAACGTTTAGTTCAAGCGTATTGAAATGTTTACAATAATGATCGAGCCATAAACGTTGCGGCACTCCTTTGGGATAAAAAACTTCTTTCCATTCTTTATAATGAAACCCCGAACATCCTATATGCCATTGCAGGTTAGCCATTGTTTTACCAGCCAGGTATCAAATTATTAATGTTATACATGCTTAAATAATTATACCACCATAGTTAAAAAAAGCCATTTACTTTGCAGCAACTTATAAAGCATGAAAACAGCACGCCCGGCAGCATTGAAGTTTATCTTTATCACTATTCTTGTAGATGTTATTGGATGGGGGTTGATAATTCCTGTAATGCCTAAACTCATTGGTGAGCTTAAACATATGCCACCCGGCGAAACAAGTAAGTATGGCGGATGGTTAGTAACGGTGTATGCGCTCATGCAATATGCCATTGCTCCTTTATTAGGTGCGTTAAGCGATAAGTATGGCCGCCGGCCCGTATTACTGTTCTCATTATTTGGTTTTGGGATCGATTATTTGTTCATGGCCTTTGCACCTACCTATGCCTGGTTATTTGTTGGCCGTGTAATTTCGGGTATAACGGGCGCCAGTTTTACAACTGCCTCAGCATACATTGCCGATATCAGCGATGCCGATAACAGGGCAAAGAATTTTGGAATGATTGGCGCCGCCTTTGGCCTGGGCTTTATTATTGGTCCCGTTATAGGTGGTATGTTAGGCGGGTTTGGATTACGTGCGCCATTTTATGCAGCCGCCGTTCTTTGTTTGTTGAACTGGTTATATGGTTATTTTATTTTACCTGAGTCGCTGGATAAAGAACACCGCCGCCAATTCGATTGGAAACGTGCCAACCCGTTAGGTTCCTTATTACAATTGAAAAAATATCCTGGTATCGTTGGGCTTATTTCGTCGTTAGTGTTTGTTTACATTGCTGCACATGCCGTACAAAGTAACTGGAACTATTTTACTGTATATAAGTTTAACTGGAGCGAAAAAATGATCGGGTTTTCGCTGGGTGTTGTAGGTGTACTGGTTGCGCTTGTACAAACCTGGCTTATGGGAAAGGTGCATCCAATATTAGGTAACATAAAAAGTATTTATATAGGGTTGTTATTTTATTCGGCAGGCATGTTTTTGTTTGCTTTTGCCACTCAAACGTGGATGATGTTTGTTTTTTTAGTACCTTATTGCCTGGGCGGTATTGCCGGTCCGGCATTACAGGCTACTATATCGAGTCATGTGCCGCCAAATGCACAGGGTGAGTTGCAGGGTATACTTACCAGTTTGATGAGTTTGACATCGATAGTTGGCCCACTGCTGATGACACAATTGTTTAATTATTTTACACATAAGTCGGCTCCTGTACAGTTTGCGGGAGCGCCATTTGTATTGGGTGGTATATTGATGCTGGCAAGCGCGTTTTTTGCTTACCGGAGTTTCTATAAAGAAAAACATATAATGCAAACATCATCATGAACCTGCTTGGTAATCTCATTTGGTTAATATTTGGTGGCCTGGCCGCCGCTCTTGGTTATATTGTTGGCGGCTTTGTATTATGCCTTAGCATTGTAGGCATTCCCTGGGGATTGCAATGTTTTAAATTAGCCGGGGTGGTATTATGGCCTTTTGGTAAAAGTATTGTTCCCAAACAAGGTGGCGAAGGATGTCTTTCGCTATTATGTAATATAATTTGGTTGTTGTGCGGCGGCTTGTATACCGCAATTGTTCACCTTTTATTTGCTGCTATTTTTTATATCACCATTATCGGAATTCCCTTTGGACGCCAGCATTTGAAATTAATGGAGCTTTCCCTTTTGCCTTTCAGCAGAAATGTAGTAGGTTAGTCGCGGATGTTAATTCAATTTTAAAAGACACGTATTTTTACGATTCTTGTCAAAATGCCGCCTGCATACCGGCAAGGCATATATCAAGCTTTATTAATGACTGTAACTGCCTGACTTTAAAATGGAAGAAAAAAGTCATACGTCAAAACGTCGCCGGGCATTGTTTTTGCGCTAACAAGCCGCTTAACAAAACCGGCAATTAAACATATATGTTTACACACAGGGATTGGGGCATTGCTTTTTCACTTATGGCCGTCTTGATAGTGGCAGTAATTGTATTGAGCAGCTTGAACCTTTCTTTACCGGGAGAAAAAGCACCCCAGGCAAAAAAAGATTCATCTGTTATTATAGTTCCGCGCCGGTTTGGCCTTCCCCTCGATTCATTTAATGTTACCGAAAGCATTATTCAGCGAAATGAATTCCTGACCTCCATTCTGGAATTATATAACGTTGATACCAATACAATTGCCCGGTTGCAGGCAAAATCAAAATACGTATATGACGTACGTAAAATGAAAGCCGGCGCCCAGTACACAGTATTTGCATCAAAAGACACCACCCATAAGGTTAATTATTTTGTATATCAACCTAACGCTGTTGACTATGTTATGTACGACCTGCGCGATTCGGTAAAAGTAGTGACCGGTAAACGACAGGTAACTGCACGCCTTGAAACTGCTTCGGGCATTATTGACGGATCGTTATATGAAACATTTAAAAAATCGGGTATCGATCCGGCGCTGGCTATGAAGATGGCCGATCTGTACGCCTATACAGTAGATTTTTATTCAATACACGATGGCGACTATTTTAAAATATTATACGAGCAACGCTATATAAAAAACGAACCGGTTGAAACAGGCGCTATTCAATCGGCCGTATTTTCACACAACGGTGAAAAATTTTATGCATTCTATTATAAGTCCGATACAACAGAAGCAGGCGATTACTATGATGAAAAAGGAAAGAGCTTACGCAAGTCTTTCTTAAAAGCGCCGCTTAAGTTCAGTCATATAACTTCAGGTTATTCATTAAGGCGTTTTCATCCTGTACAAAAAAGATGGAAAACACATTTAGGTACCGATTATGCTGCACCCGAAGGAACGCCAATTATCTCAACAGGCGATGGCGTTGTAGTTGAATCGGAATTCTCAAACAATAATGGTAATTATGTTAAGGTAAAACATGATGATACCTATTCAACCCAATACCTGCACATGACCAAACAAGCTGTTAGGGCCGGGCAAAGTGTACGGCAGGGACAGGTTATTGGTTATGTGGGCAGCACAGGTTTGGCTACAGGCCCACACGTATGTTACCGCTTTTGGAAAAACGGCAAACAGGTAAACCCCTTACAACAAACATTTCCTCCATCGGTACCGTTGCCCGATTCTGTAATGACCCGTTTTGCTGATTATGTTATTAAACAGCAGGAACAATTGAACACCGTAAATATGGGGGTTGTACAAAACCTTTCCATGAATTGATATATTAACAAGTTGCTGGCTGGGCATAAGGTAAACTGGCATAAGCTTTGAACGCGTGGGATCAACAAATTCCCTTCAAACATGAACAAATATCTTTTAGTCCTGGCTATGTTTATTGCATTTGCAATAAACTCACAGGCACAAAAAATTTCCGTCGGTATAAAAGGTGGATTGAATATTTCAGATGTTGCTGGTTTAAATGGCGATAACAGGCTGAGCGGACATATTGGTGTGTTTATAAACAGCAAACTATCTTCGCAATGGAGCATTCAACCAGAGTTGTTATACTCCGGCCAGGGGCAACAATATAGAGTTGGCAATGAAGAACTTACCCTGGCGCTGAGTTATTTGCAAATACCCATCATGTTCCAGTTTCATGCTACAAAACAGTTTTATATTGACTTTGGTCCACAAATAGGGATCTTACTGGCCGCCAATAATAAAAATGATGACGATAAATGGGAGGTAGATGAATACTATAAAAAGGCAGATGCAGGGTTGGCTATTGGACTTGGATTTGATATCACCCGCCAGGTAGGCATTTATGGCCGATACATAATTGGGCTGGCCGATATTTCAAAACGTAATTTGCCCGACTATTCAAACCGCGTTGGTCAAATTGGCTTATCGTTCAAGTTTAAGTAGTTGAAGTTTTAATAAATAAAAAGGGGAGCGTTCTTAATGAGCGCTCCCCTTTTTTATTCCAGCCTATTACTTATTATTAAACATTTGCAGAACATCCACAGCAAAAGCGTTTGGTTCTTTTAACGCCACCTGCTTATTGAAGTTCTCCGCTTCTTCGGGGGCGAACATTACTATCTGTACTTTATCGGCAATGCTTTTGTCGTGGGTCTTTTCATAAATTATTTGTTTAACCAGTGGTTCTGGTACCCAGTCTTTATGCGTTAGCGGAACGCCAAATTCATCGCGGTAATAATTAACGTTGTATTGTTCTTTATAAAGATCTTCGGGGGGCCGCAGAAAATACACTTTATTAATGCCGGGGGTATATTGTTTTTCAACATTGGCACGTACCAGTTGGTATTCTTTTACAATTGGGTTCAAAAAGTTAGACCGGAAATTATAAAAACCCACAGCCGCAAAAATGAGCATGGCGGCAATGGCAAAGCCCTGTTTCCATGAAACTGGTTTTATCCATTGCACTATCATGTTGATGAGCATTAAAGTAACTGCTGTGTTCAATGCCATCATGGTGCGGTACGAAGAAAAGTTTTCAACGGTTACCATTACGGGCAGGTAAATGAGCATAAGCAGGGCAAATACCACGGCCAGGTAAATGATCTTGTTTACAACCGGTTTATTACGTTCGGTAGTAAAAGCGTGCACTGCCCATGCCACAATAGCTAAAATGTAAAACACCTGCGAGAAAATACTTCTTAAACTAAACAGCATATTAAAGCTGAAAGCTTGTGCGGTAGGTACGCCAACAAAGAAAGAGATCTTTTTAAATACGTTTAATTCCAATTCGGTACGTTCGGCAATTTCAAGTTTTTGAACCCGTATTTGTAATTTATAAAGGAGAAAATAAATACCTACAACAACCAGCATTGAAATTACACCGGTGATAAGTATTGCATCGGGTTTCTCAAACTTGCGGCTGTTATAATGCAGTAAGAACGGAATAAGGAACATGCCAATGCCTATTTGATAAGTAAACAGCGAAACAAGCCCCAGTAAAAGAACAAGCAACTGTATATGGATAGGTATAGACAGAAAGCGTTTGTGTTTTATTAATTGAGTATACAATATATGACCGCCTAAAAGTCCGGCTGTATAAGCTATCCAAAAGGCGAAGCAGGTACCGCCCCAGCCAATGGTAATGGCTACAAACGGGCTACATGCAATATAAACGGCGCCTACAAGCACTACCCGATTATCGATCAAATTCAAACGCGCCCATTGCGTGGCAACCTTTACAAATACACAAATGGCCAGTAGCCATCCTATAATGGAATAAATGCGCGATAGTTTTACTGCATCTATGTTGTTTATGCTGGCCCAGCGATTTCCTATTGTGAGCCCGCTTATAAGTCGGCCATGTTTGAACCAAACATCGAGCGACACTTCTTTTTCATTATGCCATAATAGATGAGCATCGTCTAAATAAACAAAATTGGTCTGAAATAAGGGAAAGAAAATTACCAGCAGTACCAGCACTGGTATTCCATACTGAAGAAGCTTGTTGTTCACTATATACTTTATTTAATTATTTTATCCAACGCTCAAAAAACTCCCAGGTGCGTAACATTTGGTCAATCCGTTGCCGGTTATCGCCACTGCGGGTTATTTCATGTGTGGCATTCGGATGCCGTACATATTCAACCGGTCGGCCAAGTACTTTCAGGCTGCGATATAACATTTCGCTTTCTACAAAACCTGTGCGCCGGTCGTTATCGCCGTGAAAGATAATATAAGGAGTTGTAATATCCTGCACATAGGTAATAGGCGATTCGCGTTGCAGGTTTGCTTTGGCTTCGGCTTCCCAGGGATAGCCGCCAAAATAATTGGGCACCAGCCGCCAGGCGTTGCCTTCACCAAAAAATGTGCTCAGGTCGTATACACCGCGTTGTGAGCAGGCTGCTTTAAAACGATGGTCGTGTGCTATGATCCAGGCAACCAGGTAACCAGCATAGGAACCACCGGTAACTACAAGCTTCGACGTATCGGCCCAGCCCTCGGCTACGGTTTTATCTAATGCAGTTAACACGTCGCCCGATGGGCCGTTGCCCCAGTCGTTGATATTGGCCCGCAAAAAATTCTCGCCATAACCACCGCTGCCGCGCGGGTTACAATACACCACGCCATATCCTTTGCTGCAAAAGAACTGGTACTCGTGCCACATGCTGCTTTCGCCCGGGCCCCACATGGCTGAAGGTCCGCCATGAATTTCAAGTACCAGCGGATATTTTTTTCCGGGCTCATAATTGGCCGGTTTCATTACCCAATACTCAATGGTCAATCCCTTTTCGTTGGTAAAGGTTTTCTTTTCGGGAAAAGAAAGTTGTTTGTTTTGCAGCCAGTCGAAATTGAAGTTGCTAATGCGGCGTTCATTTTTTGCGTTGGCATCGGCCAGGTATAATTCAAATGGATTGGCCACTTCTGTTTTTACAAAAACAAGCTTGTTGTTAACTATATCGAAGCTGCTGATGCCCGTATTGTAGTCGGTAAGCTGTTCAACCTGTTTGGTTTTTACATTCACCCTGTAAAGCGGAACACCGCCATTGCTGGCGGTGGTGAGGTACAAAAACTTTTCATCCTGGCTCCAGGTTACATTGCCTTTAAAGCGGTCGAAAGGAATAATGATCATATCCTTTTCTGAACCATTTACCGGCATTATAGCCAGCTGAGGCACTTTTACAAATGTTTCTTCAGAAATCTGAAATGCCAGCCATTTGCCCGAAGGAGAAATACGTGGAACGGAATAAGCCATTTCTTTTTTGCCAATCAGCTTGCGCAAACCGCTTCCATTGGCATTGGCTAAATAAATTTCGTTCTCCTGCGACCGGTTAGGGTGCTCCAAAGAATCGATGTGTGCCGATAAAACAAGCTGTTTGCCATCGGGCGTGAAATCAGCGGTGGCAAAAGAATAAAAGCCATGCGTTACGGCAACAGGTGAATCGCCTGGCTGGGTGCCGGTAACAAAGAAATGGATAAAACCCAGGTCGCTGTTGATATTGAGCTCATCCTGAAAATTGAGTTTATTGATAACCCGGGCTTTTTTATCAACCACGTTATTGTTAAGGTAAGCCCTAACCTCATCAATGGAACCATCGGGGTTTGCCTTTGCTTTTGTGGGCTTTAGTTGGTCATTGTTATTGAACCCTGGTTTTTCAAAAGGCCAGTCGGGCACTTTGCCCAGCGGGTTCAATACAGAATCTTTTATAAGATCGGGCAAGGGAATGTTGGCAGCAAACAGCAGCTGTTTGCCATCGGGACTCCATTTGGGGGCGCTGGCGCCATATTTAAACTTCGTTAATTGCCTGGCTTCGCCACCATCGAGAGAAAGCAGAAAGATCTGCTGTTTGCCATCTGCCAGCCGGCTAAATGCCAATTGTTTACCATCGGGGCTCCAGGCAGGTTGTGAAGCGCTTTCGCGGGTGGTAAGTTGGCGTGGAGTTGAATTGCCATCGGTTGGCACAAGCCAAAGCTGTGAAACATATTTATAATCCCACTTGCTTTCGCCCTCATTTTCAATGGCTGTAACTGTAAAAACAGCTTTGTTGCCATCGGGCGACAGGGCCACATTGCCAATGGATTTGATTTTAAGCATATCTGTAACAGAAACAGGTTGTTTGGTTTGACCCGTTGCTGCCGCAGAAATAAGCAGTGCAATAAGGTATACAAGCGTTCTCATGCTTTGAATTTTGAGTGCTGAAAATACGAATTCAGACCCATTTTCGCCTTTAAAATCAATATTCTATGATCAGTGGTCACACCATTGTCATATTAACAGTTCGAGCTATTAATAATCCTTGCTCATTGTTGGTTATTGCGATAATTTTGCAGTAATCTATATAATATGAGTGAAACTACAGCGCCCGCTTTAACGCCAAAAGATTTTGCTACCGACCAGGAAGTTCGTTGGTGCCCTGGTTGTGGCGACTACTCCATTTTGGCGCAAGTGCAAAAGATAATGCCGGGTTTGGGTATTCCAAAGGAAAACATAGTTATCATATCCGGTATCGGCTGCAGCAGCCGCTTCCCTTACTATATGAATACGTATGGCATGCACTCAATTCATGGCCGTGCAACAGCAGTTGCGAGTGGACTGAAAGCTGCCAGGCCTGAATTAAGCGTTTGGATTGTTACCGGTGATGGTGATGGATTGAGTATTGGCGGTAACCATACCATTCATTTGTTGCGTCGCAATTTCGATGTGAATGTGATGTTGTTCAATAACCAGATCTATGGTTTAACAAAAGGGCAGTATTCGCCAACTTCAGAGGAAAATAAAGTAACCAAGTCAACACCTTTTGGCAGTATCGATCATCCATTTAACCCGCTGGCTTTAGCCATGGGGGCCGATGCAACCTTCGTTGCCCGTTCAATGGACCGCGATCCCAAACACCTGCAGGATGCGTTGATAAGAAGCCATAAACATAAAGGCGCTTCTTTCCTCGAGATCTATCAAAACTGTAACATCTTCAACGATGGTGCGTTTGAAACATTTACCGAGAAATCGACAAAGCTTGATAACACCCTTTTCCTGGAACATGGCAAACCGTTAGTGTTTGGCGCCAATAAGGACAAAGGAATTAAGTTAGATGGTTTTAAACCTGTTATCGTTGATTTAAACAACGGCGGTTCTGTAAACGACTTGTGGGTGCATGATGAAAACGATTTCTACAAAGCGCAGATCCTTGTACGCATGTTCGATGACCCACGCCTGCCCGATCATTTGCCGCGTCCGTTTGGGGTGTTTTATGAAACCGATCGCCCTTGTTATGAAGATGGCATGCAAATGCAAATTGATGAAGTAATGGCAAAAGGCAAAGGAAATTTAGACAAGTTGTTACGTGGTAAAGAAACCTGGACCATTGCATAATCATCTTATTTAAACGATTTGTAAATAAAAAACCGGCCGGGCAGCACTGCAATGATCACTGTTTGCATTTGCTTTCCGGCCGTTTTGTTTTCGGCAGCAACGTGTTAATATGTGCTATGAAGCAACAAACCTCCCGGTATTCCCTAGGAAAAACGAATGATACCAATATTGAATCTATTCAAATTATGCGGGGCCTTGCCGCTATTTTGGTAGTATTGCTGCATATCTCCATCAAAGGGGGCCAATATGGAAACGGCGCCTTAAATGGGTTTTTAATTGGCGGCTCGGGAGTTGACCTGTTTTTTATTATCTCTGGCTATATCATGTGCTTTTCTACATTTGGCCGCAACCTTACCTTCGGCCAGTTCATACTTCATCGTATAAAAAGAATTCTGCCACTTTACTGGCTCACTACCACAATAGCATTAATAATATTTTTCTACAAGCCCGAAATTATAAATACTTCGGGTGGTGAAACCAGCATTTGGGCTTCCTACACTTTATTTCCTAACGGAACAAGGTTTCTCAACTCAAATGGCTGGACGCTTAGTTTTGAGTTTTTGTTTTACATCATATTTGGCCTGTTCATTTACAAAGGCACCTATAGAGCTGTGCAGGTTTCATCGGTGATATTGTTGCTGATGGTAGTTGTGGGGCTGTTATTTTCAGTAAGTGGGTACCCCTTTTGGTTTGCCACCAATAATTTGTATTTGGAATTTATTTACGGTATGGGCTGCTTTTATGTTTTTAATAAAAAGCTGATAAAACCCAATGCTATAACGGGCATACTGCTTTGTTTTGTGGGGGTGTCGCTGCTTGTTACAGAAGCGGTTTTAAAGGTACCCAACCAGGAAAACAACCGGGGTTGGTTATGGGGTATTCCCATGTTATTTGTGTTTGCCGGTTTTTTATGTTTGGAAGGTTTTATAAAGGCCGGTGCATCGGGCCTGAAGAAATTGTTTTTGGCAGCAGGAAATTCGTCTTACTCTTTATACTTATTCCATCCTTTTACTTTAAGTGGCACCGCCTTATTGTTAAAGCGGCTGAGTCTCACTTCTAATGCTTTGCTGTTTACCATTGTTTTGTTTACGGTAACAGTAGTAGCAGGTTATCTTGTTTATCTATATGTTGAAAAGCCACTGGTGGCAGTTACCAGAAAGTTTTGGGTAAAGCCTGCCGATAAAAGGGCAGAACATAAGGGATAACTAATCCTCTATAAAAAAAGGAGCCAGCGATGGATATCGCCGGCCTGTGCTTACCTCTGAAACCACAAAAAGAAAGAAGTTAAGCAATATGTTGTTATATAATAATTTGATCGCAAATGGGGTTCAATGGATGATGGACAGAAACCAGATATTATAATAGTGAAGGTGACGAATCATTGCATGCAGCAAAATGGCCGTTGCATACCAAGGCAAATCTCCTTCTACGGTTAGTAATTTAAATTTGACTGCTGGTACAGGAGTAAAAGCAGTTAGTTTTAGTTACTGGTACAATCTTTTTATTTGCAGTTTCTAGGCACAAAGGATCAGCAGCACGGTAAACAGAGATATAATTAAAAAGGGTGGCGGACAATATACGGTACGAACAAGTTAATATCCGTACTTAAAAACAAGTTATTATAATTTATTTGGAAATTGGAGTAACTAGAAATTGGATGGTTGGAAATAGGGAGATTGGATTAGTTTCAGGGTGCAATGCCGGTGAGAAGGTTATTCAACACATAGCCCGGTAAAAATAAAGACAGTTTTTATAAACTCCAATAATTTTCTTATAATTTTTTAATGTCTGGCCCGCTTAAGAGTTTTCTTAAGGGAGATCAAATGATAATTAAAAAGTCCATCTTTTTTATCTTACGTCTGAAGCCTCCAATTCTTTGCCTGCAGCTTTCAAAAGGCTGGTTCTTTTGTACTCATACCACCACTTGGGCGCAGTTCTTTTCATGAGTGTATCAATATTACGCATTCCAAACAGGTTCCAGGCGCCCTTGAGCTTACCGGTTAAAGAAGATTGTAAAGCTCTCAGGCTCATGGCAAAACCGCTATCAAGGTATTCCATATGATGCCAGTAACCCGCGGGCATAAACAGCGTATCGCCATGGTTGAGGACCACTTCATAACCCCGGGCCAGCTTCAATGCGGGAAATTGGGTATAATTAGGCTTGTCGTGTGCCTGGTGGTAATTCGAAAAGTCGGCCAGGCTCAGCACTTCAAAAGGCTTACGGTATAGCTTATGTTGTTCTTCAAATGGGAATAGCAATACTTTTTTGCGTCCCACAAACTGGGTATGCAAAATGTGCGACATGTCGATGTCGAAATGCATATGGGTAATGCTGGTGGCGCCACCCACAAAAAGCATGGGGTATTTTTTTACAAAGCCTTTCATCAGGTGATCGGGCCAGGTAAAATCTTGTGTTAACTGGGGTGCGTGATCAAAAATATTGAAGAGGAATATACGCCATCCTGCCGGCCCCTGGCTTATCATATCAACGTACTCACCAAAGGTCTTATAATCGTCGGCCGTGTTAATAGGGGTGTAGGCGTCGCTCTTTACGTTGTTATACAGCCCAACTCTTTTACTACCTACTATTTCTTTGAAGTAAGCCCAGTTCCACTTATCGTAGGCGGGCCAGTTTTCAGCCAGGTTGGTAATAACAACTGGTTTCAATGGCAGATAGTAACACTGCTGAAAGTCTTCTGCGCTGATTTTTGCAACGCGGTCAACAGGTTGTAATTGCATGAAATAAGTTTGCACAAATTTAATATTAAAATCATGCCCGCAACATAAAGGGGTAACGAATATATAAGCGGCTTTAACATTTTTATTAAATATCGCATGTGTATGCTAGGCGCACATTTTGCCGTTAGAGTTATGTGGCTTACATTAGAAATTATAATTTGCCGTTATGTTGTTACATCTTCATCCAGAGAACCCACAACCGCGAAACATTTCGACAATCGTAAATGTTTTGTCGAAAGGCGGAATTATTGTTTATCCCACCGATACCATTTATGGTTTGGGGTGCGACATCTTTCAACACAAAGCGATTGAACGTATTTGTCGTATCAAAAACATAGACCCGCAAAAGGCGCAGCTTTCATTTGTATGTTACGATCTAAGCGATTTAAGCCAGTATACAAAAAGCATCAGCACGCCCATGTATAGAATGTTAAAACACTATTTGCCGGGCCCGTATACTTTCATTCTGCCTGCCAGTAAAGAAGTGCCTAAAATTTTACAAAGCAAAAAGAATACAATAGGCCTGCGTATTCCCGATAATCTTATTGCCCGAACCATTGTAAAAGAACTGGGCCACCCAATTTTAAGTACAACTTTGCCGGGAACCATGGTTGAGGAATATACCGATCCTGAGATCATGCACGATAATTTTGAAAAGCTGGTTGATGTTGTGGCCGATGGCGGAATTGGCGGCATGGTGCCTTCTACCGTTATTGATTGTACAGGCGATGAGCCGGTGCTTATAAGACAGGGAGCCGGGGAGTGGGATGCGGCCGAGGTCGAATGAAACTATAATGAATTAGGTAAACTTTTGCTATATAAAAAATGAAGTAGGACGTAAGAAATAGGAGGTAAGAGTAGATTTCTGATTTTGAGATTTCGCGATTTTGAGATTTCATAAATTTCCTGCCTTCTGACAAATCTCAAAATCTCTAAATTCCGAATCTCTAAATGCCTTTTTTCGTGCTTCTTACCTCATACCTCTTACTTCTGATTGTTTGAAGTACTTAAGACCTTATTTTTACGAAAAGCTTGCTAGCATAATGAAGACAGAATACCAGAAATTCTTCCCGGACAACTTTACACTCGAAACCCCCAGGGTATTATTACGATTAATTACTCCGGAAGATTATGAAAGCCTTTTGCCACTCACCAAAGAAAAAGCAATTTGGACCTATTTCAGAAATGACCTGAGCGATGAGAATGTTTTTAAAAGCTGGATCCAAAAGCTGAGGAAGGAAAGGGATGAAGAGAAAAGAGCGCCATTTATTCTTATTGATAAGCACAGTAATGAAATTTGTGGCAGTGCAAGCTTTATGGCTATTTCCTTTCCCGATAAAAGGGTTGAAATTGGCAGTGTATGGCTGGGCTCAGCGTTTATGGGTACAGGTATTATAAGGCCTGTGTTCTTTGCCTTATTTTCCTATGCCTTTGAAGTTATGAAAATGGAGCGTGTTGAAGTACGGGTCGATAATTTGAATGAACGGGCCAAAGCAGCTTATTTAAAAGTGGGTATGATACCCGAAGGGGTTTTGCGCAGCGTTGATATAATACATGGCAACCGCCGCCGCGATGTGCTTTATTTAAGCATTTTACGGCAAGAGTGGGGGGAAAGAAAACAAAGCTTTTTTTCTGAAATGTTATATTAGGCTTACTCCATATCCAGCTCCAGCTGGGAATTGGTACATGAGAACGACCGGCGGTGATAGGGCGTTAATCCAAACTGCTCAATGGCCTTGCGGTGTTCTTTGGTGCCATAGCCTTTGTTTGTGATCCATTTATATTCCGGAAAATCGGGATGCAGGTTACGCATAAAATCATCGCGGTAGGTTTTAGCCAAAATGCTGGCCGCCGCTATGGATGCGTAATGGGCATCGCCCTGAATAATGCATGCGTGAGGAACCCGTTTGTATTTGGTAAACCGGTTACCGTCAATGATCAGGAATCTGGCTTTAGTTTTTAATTTCTCAATGGCCAGGTGCATGGCCTTAAAAGAAGCATTTAAAATATTGATGCGGTCAATTTCTTCATGGTCAACCATGGCCACCTGGTAACTAACGGCATTTTTTTCAATAAACGACCGCAATTCGTACCGGTCTTCCTCTGTTACCTGTTTTGAATCGTTGAGTTTTTCGTGGTAAAATCCTTCGGGAAGAATAACTGCTGCAGCAAACACGGGGCCTGCCAAACAGCCACGGCCTGCTTCGTCGCAGCCGGCTTCAACAAGTTCAGTTTGATAAAAGAGTTTTAACAAGGGAGTGATGTTCTTGAGCTCAAAAATAAGGTATGCCCGTATTTAAATATTATTTACCAACTTTGTTTTTTTACACATCACATTCCCATTATGGAATTAAGCACTATACCACTGCGATTTCCGGCATTTGAAAAGGAATTGCAGCTCGAAATTCAGGAGCAGGGCGAAATTCGCGCGTTCAAAACCGACGAACAGCTGATGCGAACCGGTCAGTATTTCAGGTCGACCATGTTAATTTTGAACGGGCTGGTTAAAATTTACCGGGAAGATGAGGACGGCAACGAGTTTTTCATGTATTACCTGCAACCCGGCCAGGCCTGTGCATTGTCCATGGTATGTGCGGCTGAACACAAACGCAGCGCCATTATGGCAAAAGCGGTAAAGGATACGGAGATCATAGCCATTCCGCTGCATTTAATGGAAGAATGGATGGCCAAATATAAAAGCTGGAGCTATTTTGTGATTTCTACATATCGCGCACGCTTTGAAGAATTGTTAAGCACTATTGATCATATTGCTTTTCGCGGTATGGACGAACGGCTTGAGTTCTATTTGAAAAAGCACCAGGAAACCATGCGCACCAACCTGCTTACCATCAACCACCAGGAAATTGCCAATGAATTGAATTCTTCGCGTGAGGTTATTTCGCGTTTGCTAAAAAAGATGGAACAATTTGGAAAATTGAAACTGCATCGTAACGCTATTGAAATTATTCAATTATAAACGCAAAGTTTTAAAGACCATTAAACAATAATGCTGCTTAATTTAATGCAGTTTGTTTTATTGCTGAAAGAATTAGAAATGATCTTTTAGTAATTACCTCCGCAAAAACTTATTTGACGATAATCATGCTTAGTGTGACCTTCGTCACCTACCGGCGTTTTAATTTCTTGCACCTTCACCTAATGATTGCATGGTTCAGTATGCCAATACTCGGTTAACTGTTACGTGATCATTAAAGCTTGTCTGTTGTTGTTTTACCGAATTATATATTTAAATGGAAATAGCCGGTTATTTAGCAGCCGTATTAATTGGTGTATCGCTAGGTTTAATAGGCGGTGGTGGTTCAATACTCACTGTGCCCGTATTTGTGTACCTGTTGCACGTGCAACCGGAATTGGCAGCAACATATTCACTTTTTGTAGTAGGCAGTTGTAGCCTGGTAGGCGGCGCTCGTGCTTACTTTAAAAAATTGATTGATTTTAAGGTAGTACTTTATTTCGGCTTGCCCTCGCTGTTATCGGTATTTCTTGTTCGCTGGTTTTTATTTCCGCTTATTCCCCCTCATTTATTTACCATAGGTTCGTTGGACATTAGCAGAGGAGTTTTTTTAATGGTGCTGTTTGCCTTGTTAATGCTGGCGGCAGCTGTGTCTATGATACGGTCAGATAGTAAAACACCTATGCCGGCCATTGGTAAAAAACGTATGGGTGGACTAATAATTCAAGGGTTGCTAATTGGCGCCATTACCGGTTTGCTGGGCGCTGGTGGTGGTTTTTTGATCATTCCGGCACTGGTACTTATAAGCAGGTTGCCTATGAAAATAGCAGTAGGTACTTCATTAACCATTATGGCCATTAGTTCTTACTTTGGTTTTTTTACTACCCTGTCACATTACAACATTCACTGGGGGCAATTGTTATCGTTTACTGCCATTGCAGTATTGGGCATTTTTGTTGGAACGGCTTTGAGCAATAAAATACCCGGACAATCATTAAAAAAAGGGTTTGGCTGGTTTGTGCTGGCTATAGGATTATTTATTTTAATACAAGAGCTGTGTTTTGCCTAGGGGCGCTGCTTATCATTAGTTTCATTTGTGATAAAAGTCATATTCTATTAAAACCATTATACTGAATTTACGTTTTTATTAAACTACACGATTATGAAGATTGAACAAATATATACCGGTTGCCTGGCGCAGGGTGCATACTATATAGAAAGCGAAGGAGAAGCGGTTGTTATTGATCCGCTGCGTGAAATTGATCCGTATGTACAAAAAGCGGCACGCAATGGCGCTACTATAAAGTATGTTTTTGAAACCCATTTTCATGCTGATTTTGTATCGGGTCACCTCGATCTGGCAAAAGCAACAGGCGCTACTATTGTATACGGCCCTACAGCAACGCCGTCGTTCGACGCGCATATTGCTACCGATGGCGAAGTATTTAAATTAGGTAAAGGAACTTTTACTGTGTTGCATACACCGGGGCATACCATGGAAAGCAGCTGTTACTTGTTGAAAGATGAAACGGGTAAAGAAGTGGCGCTGTTTAGCGGCGATACGTTATTCATTGGTGATGTTGGCCGGCCCGACCTGGCGCAAAAAGCGGCGCATCTTACACAGGAAGACCTGGCCGGTTTGTTATTCGATTCGTTGCGCAATAAGATAATGCCCTTGCCCGATTCGCTGATCGTATATCCTGCACACGGTGCAGGCAGCGCCTGCGGAAAAAATATGAGCAAGGAAACACAGGATACCTTAGGCCATCAAAAAGAAACGAACTATGCCCTGCGTGCAAATATGACCAGGAACGAGTTTATAAAAGAAGTGACTACTGGTTTAATGGCGCCGCCACAATACTTTCCATTGAATGTGCAGTTGAACAAACAAGGGTATGAAAGTATAAATGAAGTATTGAAAAAGGGCACACACCCATTAAATGTTGAAGCATTTGAAGCTGCTGCCAATGAAACCGGTGCGCTTATTCTTGATACAAGAGCGCCGCAAACCTTTGCAAAAGGTTTTATTCCCAACTCAATAAACATTGGTATCGATGGTAACTTTGCTCCCTGGGTAGGCGCATTAATACCTGATATAAAACAGGCTATACTGATAGTTGCCGATGAAGGACGTCAGGAGGAAGTAGTTACCCGTTTGGCCAGGGTGGGTTATGATAATGCAATTGGTTATTTAGAAGGTGGTTTGGTTGCATGGAATAAAGCAAATAAAGAAGTTGATACTATTACTTCAATCCCTGTTACCGAAATGGCGGCTGCATATGAGGCTAACCCTAATATAAACATACTGGATGTACGCAAACAAAGTGAGTACGAATCGGAACATGTAAAAGGCGCAGTAAATGCAAGCCTTGATTATGTGAACGACAGCATGCAACTGGTTGATAAAAATAAGACATGGTATGTACATTGCGCCGGCGGCTACCGTTCCATGATCTTTATTTCTGTTTTAAAAGCCCGTGGTTTTGAAAACCTCATCGATGTAAAAGGCGGATTTAAAGCCATTAAAGACTCAGGAAAATTCCCGGTTACAGATTGTGTATGTCCTACCACTATGCTGTAAATGCAATAGTGCATCAATTTGGTAGAAAATAGAAAAAATTTCATTAACTTATAGCTGTGTGATTTATGTCGCACAGCTTTTTTTTTGAAAAGACCATTTTTACAAAAATTAATTCATCATGCAATTCTGGGAATGGATTAAACAACCCTGGCCCTGGTATGTGGCCGGCCCATTGATAGGGCTAACGGTACCGTTGTTATTGATAATGGGAAACAAAGCGTTTGGCGTGTCGTCGTCACTGCGGCATATTTGCGCTGCCTGTATACCGGCAAATATTCCATTTTTCAAATACAACTGGCGTAAAGAAGCCTGGAATTTGTTTTTTGTAGCTGGTATATTATTGGGCGCTATAGTAGCAACACAGTGGTTGAGTAGTGGTGCACCGGTAGTGGTAAACCCAAAGCTGGTGAACACGCTGCAACAATATAATATCAACGATTACTCTTCTATTGTTCCGGTCGATCTGTTTAACTGGCCTTCGTTGCTAACGTTGCGAGGTTTTATATTGATGGTAGCCGGCGGCTTTTTAGTTGGCTTTGGCACCAGGTATGCCGGTGGTTGTACATCGGGCCATGCCATTATGGGCCTTAGCAATTTGCAATGGCCTTCGCTGGTAGCCACCTGTTGTTTTATGATTGGTGGTTTTATAACTGCCAACCTCATTTTACCCGCCATCTTAAACCTGTAAAGTATTTACTATGGAAACAAGAGAAATTAAACAACCTGCCATTATAAAAGAGACCAATACCGATTTTGAAGTTCGTTCGCTGGATACTATTTGCATTAATGAGTCGCAAATGCAACACGCCTGGTACCATTCATTAAAATACCTGGTGGCAGGGTTATTTTTTGGAATACTGTTAGTGAAAGCTGAAGTGATCTCCTGGTTCCGCATCCAGGAAATGTTCCGGCTGCAAAGTTTTCATATGTATGGAGTTATTGGTAGTGCTGTAGTAACAGGCATCATTTCTGTGTGGCTCATCAAAAAATTCAAAGTGAAAACCATATATGGCGAGCGCATTGAATTGCATCCCAAGCAATTTAATAAAGGCCAGGTTTATGGCGGGTTGTTATTTGGCGCCGGTTGGGCATTAACGGGCGCTTGTCCTGGTCCTTTGTACGCATTGATAGGAACCGGTGCTACCGTTATCATTATCACCTTGTTAAGCGCCATAGCCGGTACCTGGGTATATGGCAGGCTGCGTAATAAATTGCCGCATTAGGGGCAATTTTGTGAAACGGAATGTACATTTCGTTTCACAAAAAGTGTTTCCCGTTAAACGAAATGAACAAATCATTTTATGAAAAGCCTTTTGCGTTAAACGGAATGGACAAATCATTTCATGAAAAGTCTTTTTCGTTAAACGAAATGAACGTTTCGTTAAAGAGAACGGACAAATCATTTCACGGAAAATGTTTTTTGTTAAACGAAGTGAATAAATAATTTCATGAATAGTGTTTCCCGTTAAACAGAATGGCCATTTCATTTCATGAAAAGTGGTTATCGTTAAACGAAACGGATAAATCATTTAATAAAAAGTGTTTGGCGTTAAACGAAATGGTCATTTCATTAAACGAAAAGTTTTATTTATTAAACGAAATTGGGCCATTTTATAACTGCTAACTTTTTAAGGGAATAACATCGTTTATTAAGCAATATTGCCTTCTTTTTAAAAATTTGGGTGCTAATTCATAGAATAACTATCTTTAATACGGATTTTATGTGATTGTTACTCAAATTTTACAGAACGGAGATTCCTGCCTTTATAATTGATCGCATGTAAAACCTATTCCTTTCTATTACATTATAAGTTCCTGAGAACCCAACCGTCTCCAATCTACTGAATAACCACATTCAGAACAATGGACAATAGGCAAAAGGCAATAGACAAAGGCCAGATTCGCAATTAATCGGGATGCCCGATAACCGGCAGTCTTTGTCAATTGCAAATTGCAGATTGCCAATTGTTTTCAGGAATTGTTCAATACCAGGGGATTTCATTACAGCATCATCACAGGGGATGTAACGTAGCATTGTGCCTACTCCATGAATGAGCATTGATCCATGCCCACCATGCCCTCTCATTTCTATAACTAAAATTTGGCTGTATATGCAAACCAACAAATCAAACTCCTCTTCGCGCCGCGACTTTTTAGGAAAAATAGCCGCTGGTGCAGCAGCTTTGGGAACAGTTTCAATTGCACCGTTTGAAGCACAGGCAGAACAGTTTTTTTTGCCAGATGACCATGCCGATCCGGAAGCATGGTTCAATAAAATTAAAGGGAAACACCGCATTGTGTTTGATGCCACACAACCACACGAGTTAATGCCATTTGCGTGGCCAAAGGTTTTTTTGTTGACCAATGAAGCCACCGGTACACCCGGAAAAGATTGTAGTGTAGTAGTAGTGCTAAGGCACGATGCCATTCCATACGCATTTCAAAGCGATCTGTGGGAAAAATATAAATTGGGTGAATTGTTCAAGGCCCATGACCCTGCAACTAAACAACCGGCCACTTTTAATCCATTCTGGAAGCCAAAAGAAGATTATAAAATACCAGGCGTTGGTGCTGTGCCTATTGCTATTAATCAACTGCAGGATAATGGTGTAATGTTCTGCGTATGCAACATGGCTATCACTGTTTACAGTGCAGTAGCTGCCGATATGATGAAGATGGATGCGGAAACCGTTAAAAAAGAGTGGATAGCAGGTATATTACCTAATGTGCAATTAGTGCCTTCGGGTGTTTGGGCGCTGGGCCGTGCGCAGGAAAAAGGATGTACCTACTGCTTTGCCGGTTAATAATTGACCTGCATTTTCTTTAACCCCCTTTATTTATATTGGTTACATCTTGTATATCGGGCGTTGCAGCGCCCGGTATACATTGTAACCCTACACAACGATCAGCTTGCTACATCATGAACCGTAATATGGTATTTGGATTTTTGGCGATAGGTATCTCCGTCGCAGTTTGGCTTACTGTTACCAATCGTAAAGCCATAAATAAACATCAAAAGATCATTGCTTCCGAAGCGCCTGAAATGCCCTGGCAGGCGCCCGATTCAAACACTATTCCACATACAACTGCAGGTGTTGAGGTACGTTATGGACGCGACCTCATAGCACGTACCTCTTATTACCTGGGCCCTAATGGAACGGTGGCCCATACTACCAATGGGATGAACTGCCAGAACTGCCACCTGGCAGCAGGCACCAAACCATATGGAAATAATTACAGTGCCGTATCATCAACCTACCCCAAATACCGCGACCGCAGCGGTACCGTTGAAACAATTGATAAACGGGTGAATGATTGTATTGAAAGAAGCCTCAATGGTAAACCACTTGATACCAATAGTCGCGAAATGCGTGCTATTGTAGCCTATATGCATTGGCTGGGTACCAATGTGGCAAAAGGTAATAAACCATTAGGCTCAGGCATTTCTTCTTTAAAAGACCTCGCTAGGGCTGCTGATGGAGTGAAGGGAAAACTGGTATTTATAGAGAAATGCCAGCTTTGCCATGGCGCCAACGGCGCCGGCCAGCCAGATACCGTAACTCATGTGGGTTATTTATATCCGCCATTATGGGGGCCCCATAGTTATAATGTAGGCGCTGGTTTATACCGCCTGTCGCGAATGGCAGGGTATGTAAAAGACAATATGCCTTTTGGCGTTTCTCACGGTAATTCACAGTTAACGGATGAACAGGCCTGGGATGTTGCTGCATTTATAAATGCACAGCCACGCCCGGGAAAAGACCTGTCGAAAGACTGGCCGAAAATTAGTTCCAAACCATTTGATCATCCCTTTGGTCCATATAGTGATACGTTTTCTGAACTACAACATAAGTACGGTCCGTTTGGCCCTATTAAAAAGGCAAAGGAAAGTGGAAAGAAATAACTGTAAAAAATAACGATATGAAAAAGAATAACCTGTTAATTGTTGTGTTATTGATGCCTGTATTGGCTTTGGCACAAACACCATACAAAGTAGTGTTTGATATAACCAGCGGCGATACTGCTGCATATAAAACGGTCATCAGGCAAATAAAGGGAATATCACAGTCGCGGCCAGACGCGCAATTGGAAGTAGCCATTTATGGCGATGCGCTGGCCATGGCCATGAAGGATAAGTCGATCGTTGCCGATGCCATTCAGGACCTGAGCAGTAACAAAAAGGCCAGCTTTAAAGTGTGCGGCGCCACCATGAAAAGGCATAATGTTGATAAAACTCAATTACTTCCCGGAGTTGATGTGGTGCCTGATGCGATTTTTGAAATTGTTACCAAGCAGCATGAAGGGTGGGGATACATTAAAGTAATGTGATAATTAGCTAATGTGATAATGTGAAATGCAGTGGGGAAAGGTTGTTCAACGCAAAGTGTTTGGTGAATAGGTTAACTATTGTTGATCGCCGAGGATAGTTAACAAGTTGACGAGTTAACAAGTTGACGAGTTAACAAGGCGGAGCGCAGCGAAGCCCTGTATTTATTAGCACATTAGCAAATTATCACATTGGCACATTGTTCTTCGTTATCTTTGCGCCGCAATGAGTACCATATCTTTTGAACAACGAGCCAACCGGGCAGTATCCAACTGGATATTTTTAGGCGTGATCATGTTATTGGTGCAGGTAGTTTTAGGGGGCGTTACCCGCCTCACCGGATCTGGATTATCAATTACCGAATGGGATGTGGTTACCGGCGCATTACCCCCGCTTAACGAAGCACAATGGCTTGAGAAATTTACCAAATACCAACAAACACCGCAATACCGGTTACTGAATACCGACTTTACCCTTTCCGACTTCAAATTCATCTTTTTTTGGGAATGGTTCCACCGCCTGTGGGCACGCCTCATAGCCGTGGCATTTGCAGTAGGGTTTGTATACCTGGTAGCCAAACGGTATATAAAAAAAGAAATAATAAGCTCCCTGCTTTTTCTCTTTTTGTTTGGTGCTTTTCAGGGCGCCATTGGCTGGATAATGGTGGCCAGTGGCCTCACCGGCGATGCCGTGTACGTACGCCCAACCAAACTGGCCATGCACTTTATTTTTGCCCTGGCGTTAATAAGCTATGCCTTTTGGCTGGGGTTGCGGTTTAAAGTTCCCGTACACAACCGGGCAAATTTGCCCAACCTGTACAAATGGACCTGGGCGCTCATCATTATTGTATTTCTGCAATTAATGTTTGGTGCGCTAATGGCTGGTCATAAAGCAGCAACGGCAGCGCCTACCTGGCCAACCATCAATGGCAGCTGGGTGCCCGAAGGCTTATTCAGGGAGCAACCGGCCATGCTCAATTTTTTTGAGAACAAGATCACCATTCACTTTGTGCACAGGGGGCTGGCATACACGTTATTATTATTGATAATAATTTATTCGGTAAAACTCTTCCGGGAGCCGGCATCGAGTTTAATTTTCAGCAAGGCCCGCCGCTGGCCTTCGATCCTCGTATTTGTACAGGTAATATTGGGAATTTTCTCAGTGTTAACCAGTACTAAAATTGTTCCCAATCGCTGGGGAACTTTTGAATGGAATGCACAGCTGCACCAAATAACGGGCATGTTATTACTGTTAAGCCTGATTGCCCTCTTATTTCTCACCCGCAAACCAACTTTTAAGCAACCTTCATAATCTTGGCACTGTCTTTTCGTTTTAGTAGTATATTGGGAAAAAAGGCCCAATTAACACTTTAAGCCAGGGTTAGTATGAAACTTTTTTGGAAGGGGTTATATCATTCGTTTCCGGTACAGTTGGTTTTGTTGCACTTAAAAAAATTTCAGGTGCTGCTGATCTTCTGGTTCGTGTTATTCAGCACTGTGAATGGTTCTTTCATGAAGACCTTCGGCGCCGACTCGCTGTACCTGGCGCCCGAATACCTGGGTAATGTAAGCATGGTGGCTTCATTGTTCGTAGGTATGGCCATTGGGGTTTTCATCATGAGCTGGAATATTACCACCTTTATTTTATTCAGCCGGCATTTCAGGTTTCTGGCCACCACAAGTAATCCCTTTTTAAAATACTGCATCAACAATGGCGGCATTCCGCTGGTATTTCTGATCTTCTACTTTATAAAAGCGGTAGGCTTTGAACGTAATAAAGAACTAATGTCCTATGGCGAAATTGCCATATTGGTGCTGGGCTTTTTAAGCGGACTGGTACTCATTATTGTTGTTTCCCTTTTCTATTTCTTCAGGGCCGATAAGAATATAATCAGGCGGCTGACCCCCGTTATAAGCAATCCACAGTTATTTAAAGCGCAGTTTAAAAAAGATGAGGTTACGCTCAATCAAAGCCGTTTAATAAAAGTGGAGTGGTATGTGAATGCCATGTTCAGGCTCAAAAAAGTACGCGACGTATCGCATTACAGCCGTGAGTTCATTGAAACCATTTTCAGCCGCCACCACTTTGCCGCCGTGGTATCAATATTCATTGCATTTATAGTGCTCATATTATTAGGGTTTTGGTTAGATAATCCACTGTTTCAGCTACCTGCCGCAGCAGGTATTACCCTGTTCTTTGCCATTTTAATTGCCGTGTCGGGCGCCTTTTCTTATTTTCTGCAAAGCTGGAGCATTCCATTCCTCATTGTGTTGTTTATTTTCACCAATATCTTATACCGTTACGAGATCATTGATCCCAGTAACAAAGCGTATGGCTTAAATTATAAGAACAAAGACCAGCGGCCGCTGTATACATCCGAATCATTGTTGTCGTTGTGCACGCCCGAAAAAATGAAGGCCGACAAACAGAACATGATCTCCATTTTGGAGAATTGGAAAGCGCGGCAAACAGAGGCAAAGCCGCTGATGTTTATCATTACCACAAGTGGCGGTGGTAACCGCAGCGCTACTTTTACTATGAATGTATTACAGCACCTGGATAGTATAACCAATGGTGAGTTGATGAACAAAACGGTGCTTATTACCGGTGCTTCGGGCGGAATGCTGGGCGCCTCTTATTTTAGAGAGCTTAGCAGGGCCAGGGCTGCCGGCCAGCACATTAACCTGCAGGACAAAAAATACCTCAACGATATCTCCAACGATCTGTTGAACCCGCTGTTCACTTCTTTTGTGGCCCGCGACCTGGCGGCGCCTGCACAACGGTTTAAAGTAGGTCCGTATGAATATATTAAAGACCGCGGTTATGCCTTTGAGCAAAAGCTAAATTCGAATACCCGCGGCATGCTGAACCATCAGTTGAAAGACTGGTACAATGATGAAAAGAATGCGCGCATTCCATTGATGTTATTTAATTCAGTGGTTACCCGGGATGGCCGCAAAATGATTGTTAGTACCCAGCCCATGAGTTTTTTAATGCGGCCGGCTTACGACAGTAGCCAGATGGTAAGTTCTGACTGTGATGCGGTAGATTACCAGGCTTTGTTTGCAAAGCAGGACCCTTTGAACCTGCGTATGCTCACCGCCTTGCGAATGAACGCAACATTCCCTTATGTGTTGCCCAATGTTTGGTTGCCCAGCGAGCCGGTAATTGATGTAATGGATGCGGGTATACGTGATAATTATGGGCAGGAAACGGCGCTTCGTTATATACAGGTATTTCAGCAATGGATACGGGAAAACACTTCAGGAGTAGTGTTAATTCATATTCGCGACCGCAAAACAGGCGGCTGGGAACATCCTTATGAGTCAACCAATATAACCGAGCTGGCCACTAAACCCATGTTGTTGCTTGAATACAACTGGTTTAAAATGCAGGAGTATAGCCAGAACGACCTTATGGGGCTTGCCCGATCTATGATGGGGAATTACTTTTTCAATTTTTGCTTTCAATACATACCCGAAAAAAGCGATGCCCGCGCAGCGTTGAATTTCCATCTTACCAAAAGCGAAAAATTAAACATTGCCGGCGCACTCGGCAATCCTGGTATTCAGCAAACATTTGCCGAGTTTCAGCAGCTGATGAAAAACAGCCATTCATTAACTACACGGTAGCGGCATGAATAAGTTTAAAATAATGCGGTAACACTTTAATATGCAATTGTCGCTGGCATTCCCAGGGCTCGCCATCAATATGAATGGGCGCCTCAGCCGGATTGCTGATAAATAATTCACTGGTTTGAAAATATATTACGGGCGAGCTCATCGAGTTCTCTATACGTCGTATACGCCCGGCCAACACCTGGCGCATAACAGTTAATAACAGCAGGGGCTTGGCAATTTTTTTAACGATCACCACATCGAGTAACCCATCACTTAATACAGCCTGGGGCGCAATGGTGAAATTATTGCCAAACTGGTTGCTGTTGGCAACGCTTAAAAAGAAAGCCTCGGTACTAAATTCCAGTTTATTGGCATTAACCCTAAAGGGGTATGGTTTGGCATTGAAAAAATGGCGGGTGGTAAGCGAAGCATAAGTGCCTAAACCACGTTTGGGCTGGTCGGCAAACTGATGCGCTACCTGGGCATCGAAACCCAGCCCGCATAACATACAGGCAAAATGCTCATTTACCATAAAACCATCGGTTAAAAGGGCTTTGCCGGTAAAAACAATTTCCAGCGCTTTTGCACTGGCTTTGGGAATACCGGCTGCCAGCGCCAGTCCGTTACCCGAACCCATGGGAATAATGCCAAACTGCACATTGGTTGAGGCCAGGCCTTTTACCACCTGGTTCACCGTGCCATCGCCTCCACAAATAACCACATCAGTCACCTGTTCTGTTTCTATTTTGTATTTAACAGGGCTATAATCGCCATCAATGGCCGTTGGCAGTATTTCAAAGGGAATGTTACGTTTGCTGGTTTCGCGGGCAATCAACTCCTTTAAGGACGATTTTCCTTTGGTTCCGGAAATTGGGTTAATTAGATAGATGATCTTTCGCTGCATGTTATCAGATTACAAAGCGCAAAGATAACGTTCATGATAGGTTAACCTGTATATGAATGTGCCCTGAAACCGTTTTATATTTTTATTATCTAATTGGCTGGCCCCAAATCTTTTCCTGATCACCCTTTCTTTCGACGAACGACCATTTTTCAGGCCAAACGCCATAATTGCCTTTTTTGTTACGGTTGCCGAAAAGCCGATGGGTTCATCGAATTTAAAAATTCAGGTGGTCGATAATTAAGTTGCTTTGCTTTAAACAATACCGATCTAATACCAAAAAATATAGCCATGAAAAATGTAATTGTAACAAGTATTTCGATTGTGCTGTTTTCCGCAGCGGTAACAGCACAACAGGTTAACAGGCAACCGTTAACTGATAATTTACAGTCGTTGCATATGAGCACCCTGCCAATAAATAAAGTGCACGTAAAGGCCATGCGCGACTTTTTAAAACGCGACAACAATGCTGTTAACGCCGATTGGAATGTTGTTGAAAGCGGGTATGTAGTAAAGTATACCGGAAAAAACAAGAGCAAGTGCAGAACGGTGTACAACTGCCGGGGTGAGTTTGTATATACTATACGGCAGTATTACGAAAATGTTATGCCTCGCGATGTAAGGGGTATGGTAAAAAGTGAGTATTACGATTATACCATTACCCTGGTAGATGAAATTGAAGAAAGAATGAAACCCGTGGTATATGTTGTTCACTTGGAAGATTCCACTACAATAAAAAACGTTCGTGTGTGCGAACGCGACATGGAAGTGTTGGAAGAGTATAAGAAAACCAAATAAATCTCAAATTCCAAGATCCAAGCTCCAAAAGAAATCACAAGTTCCAAATTCCAAGTTCCAAATAAATCCCAAGGTTCAAATTCCAGTTTGCAATTTGGACCTTGGGATTTTGTATTTGTATTTTGGTTCTTGGAATTTGGTATTTGGTATTTATATCTTGTGATTTGGTATTTGTGATTTTGTATTCGTATTTATTTGGAACTTGTGATTTGGAATTTGGAATTTTGTATTCTTATTATATTCCCTTATTGTCTTTGTATGCAGTAGCTTTACCATTGAATTTCAAGCCCGAAAGTTCTCGGCCCTGGGGCAATTGCTGCGAGAAGTAAACGATGTTCAAATTTGTTTGAGAATAATTTTTTTCAAGCTGTAACAATTCTTTTACCGGTATCGTCATACCCTTGTTGTTAGAGCCGGATGCATCGGCAAACTTCCATTCTTTAATGGTATTGCCTTTATCATCTTTAATAGCTATGGTTCTGTCTTTTCCGGTAGACCCGCAATGGTGATAATAGATCACTAACTGATCGTCTTTGTTTGCTTTATCTAACTGCAGGCTGTGGAGCGTAAATGGTTTATTTACCGCCTGCCACAGTATTAGTTTATTGTTGAGATATATCTCAAAGCCCTCGCCGCCCAATTTTGCCGTGAATGATTGCAGGCATGCCATTGTTGTAGCAAGTAGAAGGACCCATATGGGTTTTAGTGATTTGCTTTGCATAAAATGAAAGTTTTAGGTTGAGTAATTAATTGTGTGTTTCTGATAGCAAAGCAAAACAAAGCCATTGAGCATAAGGAATTTGTTACACAAGAAGCATGGAATCCTTGATGTAGCGCAGGTTTAAGCAGAAGGGGTGTAAGTTGTACGCATACTGTCGGTGTCGCACATGTATTTCCATAATTCCTTATTAACATAACCTTAACCGCAAATTGGTAACGTGGTGAAACATTTTGCAAATGCTGTTCCGGGGCGGTTAAGGAGCTTTTAAATGCAGTTGAATTGCATATGAACTAGTCTAGCAGTGAATTTTAGCTTATCATGTAACCGGCCGCAATACCATTTTATTATAAATTCTTATATAAGCGAATAAATTCGCCATGGATTGTTTAACCCAAATTAAAGTATAGCAATGAAAAAATTATTGATCGCCACCGGTATGTCTATAGTGGCATTAACCGGTTGTGCCTACTCGCAACAGGGCGGCAACTCGCTGGCCACCGCCAATGTAAAAACATTGAAACCCAGGGGCGAGTATTTGAATGATGTTAACGTACGGGCCATGCGCGATTTTGTTAGTCGATATGGCGATGTACAAGATGTGAAATGGCATAATAGCAACGGAAGCCATACTGCTGTTTTCATTCGCGACAGCGTTCAATACCGGGCAATGTACAACAGTCGCGGCGACCTGAGCTATATAATGAAGTATTATGAAGAAAAGCAACTGGCCCGTAATATTCGCGCTATTGTAAAAAGCACTTACTACGATTATAAAATATACATAGTGCAGGAGATTGAAACACCCGATCACCCATTGATATACATTATAAATTTACAAGGCGAAACAGACTGGAAGAAAGTAAAGCTTTGCCAGGGTGAAATGGAAGTGATGGAAGAGTTCAACAGAGGAAGATAAGGTTGTGCCGCAGCTCCTAAAGGATTGTTAATGGCGCAAAATAACAAGCGTTAGCTCTTTAACATACCGTTTGTAAACGACATACACTGTTTTCAATCTATTACTGTATAAAAACAATGGAGGAAACAGTATATGAAAAAGATCTTTACACTTGCCGCAATCTTATTCAGCGTAACAATCTTTGCCGCTAACGTAAACCCTCGTCCCAGTGATAGTAAATTAGCCATCCGCAGTAACAGCGATGCCTTTATACAGGTGTTCATCGATGGTAAACAGTATAACATGAATCGCAATGGTTTTGTAATGGATAACATCCGAAGTGGCCGCCACCGCATTGAAGTGTATAAAGTAGATAACTACGGTATGTTTAGAAAAAGGCCACAGATGGTGTACAGCAACACAACTTTTGTTAAACCTTGGGAGTCGCTGAACATTAATATCAACCGTGGCGAAAGAGTATGGGTAGACACCCGTTTTGACCGTGATGATCGCAATGGCCGTAACGACCGTTGGGATAATGACAGGGATCATGGCCATGGACGTGACTATAACGATCGCGATGGCAGATTTAACAAATAACGTACGCTATAAATAAACAACAATGGCCTCCTGGTAAAACGGGAGGCCATTTCTTTTTATAGCAGCATTTTAGAAGGAACTGTATTTGCTTTTGACTTTCGGCTTACAGCTTTAAGCTTGTATTTCCCCTTTAACACATCGTTAGTAAACGACCACGCTTAAAAGCCATCTATTACTGTATAAAAACAATGGAGGAAACAGTATATGAAAAAGATTTTTACACTTATTGCCGTATTGTTTAGTATAACCACTTTTGCTGCTCCTGGTCCTAAAACATCAAAAATATCAATCTCAAATAACGACCGTTCAAAGATGCAGGTGAAGATCGATGGTAGAATGTACGACCTGAATAATACGTTTGTAATGGATAACGTTCGCTCAGGTAACCACTCCATCACCATTTATAAAACTGAGAGCTTTGGTTTTAGAAAAATGACAAAGGTGATCTACAACAGTTCTATGTTTGTTGCTCCCGGCCAGTTGATCGATGTAGATATCAATCGTTCAGGTAACGTATCGGTTAAAACAATTTCTAACGACAGGTTTAACCGTGATGATCGTAACAGAGGAAACGACAGGGATTACAACGACCGGTACGATAACAACAGGAACAATAACGGTAGAGATAATAATTATGGAAGACATTAACAACAGGGTTTCATTAATAAAAAGGGTCCCGCTTCATTGGCGGGACCCTTTTCTATGTGGTAAGCTTTGTGAATTTTGATTTAAACTGGCTTTATACCCAGCACTTCGGTCATAAACAATTCGGTTTCTTTTTCAACACCAGGAACGTCGTGTGACCGTATCCACGAACCAATAACATGGTTGCCGGTATTGGGCATTGCTTTTTCACGTTTCTTATCGGCCGGTGTGCCCAGCTGGCTGAACATCTCCTTAATGGCGCTTACTTTAACAGTACTATCCTGATGTACTTCATCTTTATAATAATACAAGGTAAGCGTAGGTTGTTTAACGCGTGCAAAGGTCTCTTGCTTCATAGAAGTTTCAACCAGCTCTTCGAGGTTTACAGCTGCTTCTATGCGGTAATGGTAGGTCCAGTACTTACGAAATTCTTCCCGCTTATCTTCCGAATCGAGGTATTTTGAGCCTGTAACCATTCTGGCTATTTGTAATCCCCAGGGGTTGTTAAGGATCCAGGCAGTGGGGTCGTTGATGGCAATATTGGGCGACATAAGGATCAGCGCATATATATCGGGGTACTCGGCTGCCAGTTTCAGCGCAAGTGTGCCGCCGGTAGAGGTTCCAACCAATATAACTTTATTACCAAGCTGTTTTCCAATGGCCAGGGCCTGCTTGGCAGATTCCCACAGGTTATCTGCGGTAAGGTTCACCATAGGCTCGGTAGTATCGATGCCGTGCTCGGCCAGGCGCGATAAATACAAATTGCAACCAAACTTTTTGGCCAGGTAGCGGTGAACCGGATCGCCTTCACCTTGTGAGGCCGTAAAGCCATGCAGGTAAACCAGCGAATACTCGGTTTTGTTTTTAAGTGAGTCGTTGGCCCATACAACCCTTGCTTCGTTATCGGGTTTAACCGTATGGGCGGCTTCCTGTTGTTTAATGTAATTTACAAGAGTAGCAGGTTCTGCCGGCACCTGGGGCATGGCAGTAGAGTATACAGGTGCTGAGGGGTTGGGTCCTGCGAAATAGGCAATGGCCAGGATTGCCACAATTATGAGGAGCCATTTTATTTTACGCATACGTAAATTTGGCTGAAATTAACAGCTTTTTATTATCTGGGAAAGCATTGGGGGCTAATTAAAATGATTTTTTTATGAATTCCGATACCGGCAAGTATATTATGCTCATTGGCGCCGCCGTGGTGGTAATAGGTGTGGTGATCTATTTCTTTCACGATAAGCTGCATTGGATAGGCCACCTGCCCGGGGATATTCGTATTGAAAAAGAGAACTTCCGGTTTTATTTTCCTGTCACTACAATGATTGTGTTCAGTGTACTGATAACGGTAATTGTAAGTTTAATCCGCAGGTTTCTGTAGAAAACGCTTGCACGTATTTGTTACCTCCTTGTTAATTACCCGTATATTACTATTGGTTTCTATTCTATTATAGACCTTGTAACTATGACCCTAAACAACCGCTACATTGCGTTGGATGTATTTCGTGGATTGACCATATGTTTAATGATCCTTGTAAATACACCCGGCAATCAGCAGGCGATATATGCTCCCCTGCAACACGCTGCCTGGCATGGCTTTACGCCTGCCGACCTGGTGTATCCCTCTTTTCTGTTTGCCGTTGGTAATGCATTATGCTTTGCCGTTAAAAAATGGTACAGCATGCCTCAGGCGCAGGTACTGGGTAAAATTTTCAAACGCACCGTGTTGTTATTTATACTGGGCTTTTTGTTGTATTGGTTCCCATTTGTACATAAAGAAGAAAGCGGATTTGTATTTAAGTCATTTTCCGATACAAGGGTGCTGGGTGTATTGCAACGGATAGCATTATGCTATTGCATAGCCGCGCTACTTATATACTTCGCCAAACCCAAAGGCGCTTTTATTGCCGCTGTGTTTTTATTGATAGCGTATCAATTCATACTGTTGATGTTTGGCGTGCCTGGTGAGCAATACACCATGGCCGGGAATGCAGCAACGCGGTTAGATCTTTGGGTACTGGGGCCAAACCATATGAACCATGGCGAGGTAATTCCCTGGGAACCCAATGGCATTTTGGGCACCCTGCCAGCCACAACCAATGTAATTGCAGGTTATCTTGTTGGGCGTTATATACAATTAACGGGAAAAAACACCGGCATGCTGATGCGTTTAACATTAACCGGTTGTGGGTTAACGGCGCTTGCATTGGTTTGGAACAATTGGTTCCCCATAAACAAAAACCTGTGGAGCAGCCCATTTGCGCTACTTGCAATAGGGCTCGATTGCATTATTCTGGCGGTGATCATTTACATCGTTGACTTCCTGCAAAAAGACCGCTGGGCAACCTTTTTTGAGGTTTTTGGGAAGAACGCCCTGTTCATTTATCTGTTGTCGGAAGTGGTGGCCATCCTTATGCGGGGTACACATATTTATGGACCTATATACGAACACATATTCAAATTTGCCGGTATGTATTTGGGTTCACTGCTTTTTGCGGTTTGTTTTATGCTGGCCTGCTGGCTGGCCGGCTGGTATTTAGATAAAAGAAAAATATATATTAAAGTATAAATTCCAAATTCCAAATCACAAGCTCCAAACAAATCCCAAGTTCCAAATTCCAAATCCCAACATTTCGATAGGAGAACTTGGATCTTGTGATTTGGAATTTCTTTTGGATCTTGGAATTTGAGATTTGGAATTTTTTTTTGGAACTTGGAATTTGGGATTTGGAGCTTATAAATCCGTGACTGCTATTTGTTTAGCATGCTGCCATAAAAAATTAATTCGTTTTATGAGGGTTTACAAGGATTTATGTCCATAAAAACCTTTATAAACCTGAATTAATTAAACATAAAGTTTCCCCATTTGCTTGCCTCGCCCATTGATTTGGCGTACCTTTGCGCCTCGTTTGCCATTGCAAAAATTACAGCATTTTAAGGCATTCATTATTAAGAAATTAAAAAAGCAATTCCTGTCAGGAATAAGGATTTTATGGATATCAGAAACATCGCCATTATTGCCCACGTTGACCACGGAAAAACTACCCTGGTAGACAAAATTTTACACGCTACCAAAGTGTTTCGTGATAACCAGGAAACTGGTGACCTCATCATGGACAGTAATGATCTGGAAAGAGAAAGAGGTATCACCATCTTCAGTAAGAACGCGGCGGTAACATACAAAGATGTAAAGATCAATGTAATTGATACCCCTGGCCACGCCGACTTTGGTGGTGAGGTTGAACGTGTTCTGAAAATGGCCGATGGTGTGTGTTTGCTGGTAGATGCCTTTGAAGGCCCCATGCCACAAACCCGCTTCGTATTACAAAAAGCATTGCAGTTGAACCTGCGGCCAATTGTGATCATCAATAAAGTGGATAAGCCAAACTGCCGTCCCGATGAAGTACATGATGCCGTATTTGAATTATTCTTCAACCTCGATGCTACAGAAGAGCAGCTCGATTTTCCTACTTATTACGGTAGCGGAAGAAACGGCTGGTTCAACGATTCATTAACTCCAACTGATAATATCAATCCTTTGCTGGATGGTATTCTGAAACATGTACCACCACCAAAAGTAAGCGAAGGTACCCTGCAAATGCAGATCACTTCCCTGGATTATTCATCATTCCTGGGTCGTATTGCCGTGGGTAGAGTATCACGCGGAACCATAAAAGAAAATCAGCCCATTTCACTGGTACAGGGTGATGGCAGCATTAAAAAGACCCGCGTAAAAGAACTGTATGTGTTCGAAGGCATGGGCAAGAAAAAAGTAACTGAAGTAGTTGCCGGCGACCTGTGCGCTGTTGTAGGTATTGAAGGTTTCAACATTGGCGATACCATTGCCGATTTTGAAAATCCTGAAGCATTACCAGTTATCAGTGTTGATGAGCCTACCATGAACATGTTGTTCTCAATCAACAACTCACCTTTCTATGGTAAAGATGGTAAGTTCGTAACGAGCCGCCACCTGCGCGATCGTTTGATGAAAGAAACTGAAAAGAACCTGGCCTTAAGGGTTATGGATAGCGACAACGGCGATGCTTTCGTAGTATATGGCCGCGGTATCCTGCACTTAGGCGTATTGATTGAGACCATGCGTCGTGAAGGATATGAGTTAACGGTAGGTCAACCCCAGGTTATCGTAAAACAAATTGACGGTAAGAAATCTGAACCATATGAGATCCTTGTGGTGGATGTACCCCAGGAATTTGCTTCTAAAGTAATTGACCTGGTTACCCGCCGTAAAGGTGAAATGCTGGTGATGGAAACCAAAGGTGAAATGCAACACCTGGAGTTTGAAATTCCTTCACGCGGTTTAATTGGTTTGCGTACGCAAATGCTTACCAACACACAGGGTGAAGCTGTAATGGCCCACCGCTTCAGCGAATATAAAGCCTGGAAAGGTGCTATTCCTGGCCGTAACAACGGTGTGTTGTTAGCTAAGGAAAACGGAGCTTCAACCGGTTATTCACTCGATAAATTACAGGATAGAGGTTCGTTCTTCATTGATCCAGGTGAAGAAATATATGCAGGTCAGATCATTGGCGAGCATATTAAACCAGGCGACCTGGTAGTGCAAATTACCGAAGGAAAGAAACTCACCAATATGCGTGCCAGCGGTAGCGATGCTGCAACTAACATTGCACCTAAAATTCAGCTTACCCTCGAAGAGTGCATGGAGTACATTCAGCATGATGAGTGTATTGAGGTTACGCCTAACTTCATTCGTATGCGTAAAACCATACTTAATGAAGAAGAAAGAAAGAAACAGGCTAAGTCAATGAAGGCTGAAGCGTAAGAGAAGCTAATACTTTTAAATAAAAAAAGGGAATTGTTCCAAAAGAGCAATTCCCTTTTTGTTGTGCGCCAACCAACTGAGGGCAGGCTTTGTCTACGCGTCAACTTTTTATCGTATTTTTGCCACGTAATTGGATTTACTATGAGAGCGCACGTGATAATATTTGTACTGTTAATGTTGTTTTTTGTGCTGCCGGCCGATGTATCGGCGCAATGTAGTATCTGCACCAAAACTGCGCAGCAACTGGGCGAAAAACCCGCCAAGGCATTGAATATGGGTATTGTTTACCTGGGCCTTACTCCATTAATTATCATGGGTTATATTGGCTACCGTTGGTGGAAAAGCGATCATTGATACCCCGCAACAGCCTTACATATTCCGCTTTACATATTTATGATTTCGTGGTGGGAAAAGCCAGTCAACGGCGCGATGCCATTTTACGGCGGTGTATTTTCTCTTAATGATCACCGGCACCTGGCTTAGATCGAGCTGGGCAAAACCGGCCAGCATTTCTTCAAAGTTCTTACCCTTGAACTGTTGTTCAGCAATCCATGCGAGTATAAATGGGTCCCAGTCTTCTTTGTTACGCCAGTAGTGTGCAATCCAGGGAGTGGCGTCGCCGAGGGTGTAAATATGATTAAGGGCCAGAGATAAAGAGTATTGTTCTACCAACCTGAAGGGCACACCGCCTGCACACATTTCATCACATATCTGTAAGGCCAGCTCAACATCTTTTCCGTTTTGGTTATTAGGCGTTGATACTACCCCTGCATTCCACATATGATCGGTTGGCTTCATAGCCAGTCCGCCAAATGTTTTGCCCTCTAATGCCCGCCAGGTTCTTTTACTGGTTTTATCTTTTAATGTTGACAAAGCGCCTTCATCTTCGTGCATATAGGCTTTGCCGCCCAGCAGTTCAGCTTTCAGGGAAGCTATATTACTGTATAGGAACGTATCGGTATCGCAATAAATAACCGGACTGCCGGTATACATATTAGCTATTTGTTCAATAGCCTTTATTTTAACACGCCAAAAGAAGTCGTGCGGTCCTTTCCATTCTTTTATTTTCTCAGGGGTTACCGGAATTATATTGGCGTGCTTTGCCAGGTGTTGATAAAATGGCGCCGCATCGGTTATTATGTTTATCGATTTTACTTCATTGGGCTGTTGCAGAAATGACATAGCCGAGAATGCAGCCTGCAGGTGATTCGAAAAACGGTTCCCAAATGTGCAATACAATATATGCATATGTTCTTCTATCGGATTTTAATAATACCTGGTTATAAACGAATAAACGTTGGTGATATTTTCTTTTTGAATAGCGGCCAGCAATGCTTCCTTACTAATGTCTTTCATGCGGTGCTTTTGCAACAGGTAATAGGCTTTGTCGGCCAGTAACCTGAACTTTTTTTCGGTTGTATGCACCTGTTTCAACCGGTTGGTGATGGCTTCATATAATTCAGGTATGCCTTTCTTTTGTGAGGCCACTGTTTTTATAACCGGTATATCAACCGCAGTGGCATGAAATGCCGGCTGAAGCATGAGTTTGAGGTTTCGGAAAAAAGTATCGGCATCGGGCCGGTCGGCTTTATTCACAACGAAAATATCGGCTATTTCCATAAGACCTGCCTTCATGGTTTGCACTTCATCGCCCGCTTCGGGTACCAACACAACTGTGGTAACATCGGCCAGTGCGGCAATTTCTACTTCGCTTTGTCCAACCCCAACGGTTTCTATAATAATGTTATCAAAAGACGATGCTTTTAACACTTCGGTAAGTTCAATGATTTTGGGATGCAATCCGCCCAGCGAGCCCCTGGTTGCCAGCGAACGGATAAATACATTGGGATGGCTGTACCATTCGCTCATTCTAATACGATCGCCCAACAGGGCGCCAAGGTTAAAAGGAGAGGAGGGATCAACACAGAGCACGGCTATTTTCTTTTGCGCTGCCACCAGTTCGCCAATAAGGGCATCGGTCAATGTGCTTTTGCCTGCGCCAGGCGGGCCTGTTATGCCAATGATCTGCGTACGCTTGTTAACAGGCAATGCTGCCAGGAATTGCGCATAGCCGTGCACTTCATTTTCAACCAGTGAAATACACCGGGAAATGGCTTTTTGCGAACCTTCCTGTATTTGTTGCAGCAAGAGCTGCCAGTTAGTGGGCGCCTGCGTATGCATGTTCTGTTTATGATTTCAAATACTTGTTTAAGCCAGTGTTACACCAGGTTTGTTTTTCCTGAATGGTTTGCTGCATTAGCCGGGTGTTGCGTTCTTCTTTGTCGCGCGAAAACTCCCGATGCCACATATGATAAACAAGGGCGCCGAATTTCAGATATCTTTTCTGTACACCTGCATTGTACAGCCTGATGCTAAGTTCACTGTCTTCTTTGCCCCAGCCGGTAATGTCTTCATTATAACCATTCACTTTTATCATGTCTTTAAGCCAGTAGGCCGTGTTACATCCTTTTATGTAATACACGTTCTTTTCGTTCGTCCTGTACCGCTTCTCCATAATGTTGGTAAGTTGCGGGGAGCGAATGCCATTAAAGAAGTTTTTGCGGCCTTTGGCAAAAAACGGAATTGTAAGAATTCCTTTTTGTAAAACTTCTTTTGTAAGGGCCTGGTTCATGATCACCCGGGTGCCGGCTACAAATGAGTTGGGTTTGGCAAAGCGCAGGTGATCTTCAATAAAACGGTTATGGAGCAATACGTCGCCATCTACCTGTATTATATAATCGCCTTTTGCTTTGGCCAGTGCTTTATTTAAAATGATCGTTTTTTGAAATCCTTTGTCGGGTTGCCATTCATGATATAAGGGAGTAGGAAACTTACTCTGAAATTCCTCAATAACTGAACGTGTTCTGTTATCTGAACCATCATCGGCAATGATCACTTCATCGGGGAGTACGGTTTGCCGGGCAACACTCTTTAATACCAGCGACAGGGCCTCGGGCCAGTTGTAGGTGGAGATCAGTAATGTATTGGATGGTTTATTGTTCATTTGGTTTTTCGTTATTTAACATCCACAGTTTGGTGTATTTCATAAACGCTCCGTACGCATGAAAAACAGCTAATATAAATCCATGCCCACCATCTAAAAATCCTTTTTTAAAAACATAGGCCTGAATAAAGGTTATGAGCGGACTGAATATAATCTTAAACCAGGAGGCTTTTTTCCCTTTTTTGAAATTCAATTCGGCGCCCAGATCGGTATACTTGTTTGCTTTGGCTACATGTTCGCGTATGGCGTAATAAGTATAATGTAATAAATGGCCTTTCAGTCGCTGAAGCGTTACGTTGGGGGATATTTGCAGGGTTTCATGCACCAGCTCATCATTCCACCGCACTTTGCTTTTAGGAAACAAACGGATCTTGTAATCGGGGTATTCAAATCCGTGACGAAGGAATTTACCGTAATAATAATTCAGCCGGGTAAATTCGTACATGTTCTGCAGGCCCTGTTTTTTGGCTGTTTGAATACTTGCGATCAATTCATCATCCAATGCTTCATCGGCATCGAGTGATAAAATATACTCATGTTTTGCGTGCTGAATACCAAAATTCTTTTGCGGTCCAAAGCCCGGCCATGCGTTTTGAATAACTTTCGCACCTTCCTGTTGGCAAATGGCTACGGTATCATCAGTTGAAAAGCTGTCAACCACAATTATTTCATCGGCTACCGTTTTTAGTGATACCAGGCATTTTTGAATATTCCGGGCTTCATTATGGGTGATGATTACTGCTGTAATCGAACTCATTGCATTGTTTTTAATGTTGGTACGTTGCGCAACAACTATTGGAATTATTTTAAAATTCTATAGTTTTTGTAATCGAACAGGCGCTTGCCGGTTGCTTTTTCAATATAATACAACAGGCGGTTTTTGAATGAAAAGCGTTTATGCTTTATGTCCATTTCAATTTTCCAGTTCTGCTTTTTAATGCGCTCCTGCATAACAGCCGGGTGCGTATCTGTAAACTTTGCCAGAGAATCGAATTCGTTGTTGAAGTCCCAGAAATCAGATTCTGTTAAAAACTGTTCCCATTCCTCATCGCTACGCCAGAATTTACCAATATTCTTTTGCTTTTGCAGCATTTGTTTAGGGCTTTTTACCCAGCCATAATGATATATATGCGCATCTATGAGTTTTACATTGAGCTTATCGCCGTTTTTGCGAAAGCCCTGGGCGTCTTTCCAGGAATGAATGCTTTTATCGTTGCGTATTAAGCGTATTTCGCGATTGTACCAGCGCCGGCTATCACCTACATAATTATACGTCCCGTAAAAATGGGTGTATTTGAATAAAAGGCCTTCCACCTCCTTGTTGTCTTTGTATTTTTTGGCGGCTTCCAAAATGGCGGGGTAATATTTTTCATGTACCACTTCATCGGCCTGAATGTAAAAGGCCCAGTCGGAGTCGGGTGAAACATGGGCAAATGCTTTGTCGGTTTCAGCCGCCAGTACCGCGCCGCCCTGACGTAATGCAGGGTCCCACACTGAATGCACAATGCGGATCTTATCAGAAGAAATAGACTGAATTAACCCAAGGGTATCGTCCTCACAATCGCCAATACTTACGATCATTTCATCTACCAGGGGTAATACAGACCGTATTGCCTCCGTTACGGGATAATCATTAATTACAGCATTTCGTATAATAATAAATCCCGAAATTTTCATAACTTTTTATAATAAAAGATGTTAAATAGTTGTATAATATACCCTGCAAATGTAGCTTAATGTAGAATATAATTTACAGGTTTAAAAACATTGTGGTAGATTGAAAAACACGTATTTTATATGACCAATTTCATTCCTATTTTCCCGCTGAGCATAGTAGTTTTTCCCGGCGAAAAAGTACATCTTCATATTTTTGAACCCCGCTATAAACAGCTGATAACTGAATGTTTTGAAACTAAAAGAACATTTGGTATTCCTTCAGTGGTAAATAATAAACTGCAGGAAATGGGCACCCTTGTACAGGTGAACGAAATTGTGCAAACCTACGAGAATGGTGAAATGGATATTAAAACAGAAGGATTGCGCATTTTTCGTGTGTTGGAAGTAATACAGCAGATACCTGAAAAATTATACAGCGGCGCTATTGTAAATTATCCTGAAAATGATGATTATGGCAATCGCGAGCTGATGCAAAAAGTGGTGTCGGGAGTAAAGCAATTGCACAAATTGCTGAACATAACAAAGGATTTTAAAAAACCCGATGATCAGCTAAAAGCGTATGATGTTGGCCACCATGCAGGGTTATCGTTGGAAGAAGAGTATGAGTTTTTGGGCCTCATGAAAGAATTGCAACGCCAGGAGTATATAAAAAGGCATTTGCAAAAAGTATTGCCTATGCTGTTGGAAATGGAGCAATTGAAAGAAAAAGTAAAGCTGAACGGGCATTTCCGTAATTTATCGGCCTTTGATTTCGATTTGTAAAGTCAGCACCATATCTTCATCCGGTAATTGTTCCAGCAAACCGTTTAAATTTTGTAAGATTGGGTCAAACAACATTATGTTTTGATTTCGGCAACACCCGGTTGAAGTGTGGTATTTTTAATAACAGGGAGTTACAGGAAGTGTTGATATTGGAGAATGATAGTGATGAAACTATCAAACACCTTATTGAAAAATACACACCAGCGAAGTCGATCCTCTCATCTGTAATAGATCATAATGCCGGCCTTGAGCAGTTGCTGGCTTCGGCTAGCCGCTTTCACAAATTAAATCATGCGTCAAAGCTGCCTATTACCACACCGGTGGGTAAACCTTCCGATATTGGTGCCGACAGGCTGGCGCTGATGTCGGCAGCAGTTGATCTTTTTCCTGAGCATAACAATCTGATAATAGGGTTGGGCAGCGCCATTACTTATAACTTCGTTAATAAATACAAAGAGTTTTTGGGCGGTGGTATTTCGCCGGGTATGGAAATGCGGTTTAAGTCATTAAAAATGTTTACCGCCAAATTACCACTTGTTGAAAAAGACTGGAACATGTCGTTGATCGGGTACGATACCCGCACCAATATACTCAGTGGTGTTATACTGGGCATGGCCAAAGAAATTGATGGAATGATAGATGCCTATAAAGAAAGGTATGGGAACTTTAACGTGGTGTTAACCGGGGGCGATGCACCCTATTTTGTGTATCATTTGAAAAACAGGATATTTGCAGACCCAGACCTGATCTTTAAGGGACTTTATGCTATCAGCGAGCACAATAATAAGTGAGTAACCGGGTTATAGCAATCGAAATATGCAAAGGAAAAGAACTACATATTATTTTTTTGCCGCGGTCCTGCTCATAGGGTTTGTGTCGATGATGAGTTCCTGTGAGAATGATCCAAAGGTTGTTGATGATCTATACAAAAAGCAAATAGCGATAGAAGAGGCAAAGAATATTGAAAGCTATATGAGCCAGCAGGGTAAGGTAAAAGCAAAACTTACCGCCCCGTATATGCTAAGGTACCAGGCCGATTCTCCCTATATAGAATTTCCCCGCACACTGCATGTTGATTTTTATAACGACAGTACTGAAATAGAAAGTACGCTCGATGCGCGGTATTCAAAGTACGTGGAGTATGATCATAAAGTATTATTACGCGACAGTGTACTGGTGCTGAACATAAAAAGTGGCGATACCTTAAAGACCCAGGAGTTATGGTGGGACCAGGACAAACAAGAGTTTTATACAAGCAAACCTGCTCAAATATACCAGCCAGATAAGATCATCTTCGCAAAATATGGCCTGAAGGCCGCGCAAGACCTCAAATCGTATACCTTATATGGCAGCGAAGGCCCCATGTTGGTGCCGGAGAACGGAATTCCTGATTAAGTTGAAGAGTTGGCGTGTTAACTAATCCCTTACATTTGACGCCTAAACACAACTTTATGGAATACAGAAGACTTGGACGATCTGGATTACAACTGAGTGTTCTTTCTTTTGGCAGCTGGGTTACATTTCACAAACAAATTGACGACAGTATAGCTGATACATTGATGGGAATATCCTACGATGCCGGCATTAACTTTTTTGACAATGCGGAAGGGTATGCTTTTGGTGAAAGCGAAAAGATGATGGGCCGGGTATTGAAGAAAAAGAACTGGGACCGCACCTCGTACGTAATTTCATCGAAAGTGTTTTTTGGCTGGCGAAGGGATAACAAACCTAACCAAACAGGTTTAAGCAGAAAACACATTGTAGAAGCCTGCCACGAGGCGCTTGAACGTTTGCAACACGATTACCTCGATCTTTATTTCTGTCACCGCCCCGATCCCGCTGTACCTATTGAGGAAGTGGTATGGACCATGCACAACCTGGTTCAACAGGGTAAGATATTATACTGGGGAACCAGTATGTGGAGTGGCGCCGAAATTATGGAAGCCCACCGCGTAGCCCAACAGTATTGTTTAATAGGGCCTGTTATGGAACAGCCGCAATACAATATGTTTGAGCGCTACAAAATGGAAATGGATTACCTTCCTGTATTTAGAAATGTTGGCCTGGGAACTACCATCTGGAGCCCGCTGGCTGCCGGCTTTTTAACCGGTAAATATAATGATGGCATTCCCGATGACTCGCGCCTGGCCATAAAAGGGTTCGACTGGCTAAAGAACAGATGGTTGCAGGATGAAAAAATAAGGAAAGCAAAGCAACTGAGTGGACTGGCTAAACAGCTGAATGTGTCACTGGCGGCATT
Organism: Niastella sp. OAS944; assembly: GCA_024809215.1. Lineage (GTDB taxonomy): Bacteria > Bacteroidota > Bacteroidia > Chitinophagales > Chitinophagaceae > Niastella. The sequence goes on from JANUBW010000003.1 coordinate 871,975, forward strand.
GTCAATTGCCTGGACCATCAAAAACCCCCATGTGACCACTGCTATATTGGGCGCTACTAAAACAGAGCAGCTGCACGAGAACCTGAAAGCTACTGCCGCATTACCTTTATTAACAGCAGAGGTAATGGAAGAAATAGAAAAGATATTACAGAACAAACCATTCCTAGACCTGCAGTAAGCAGTTACTTAAAATAGTTGTGCAGAAAACAATTAACCCATTCCGCCTGACCGGAATGGGTTTTTTATTAACGTTTATATAGGACGGCTCAACATTAAACGGGCTGTATGTATTGGTTGTTTTTTACTTGTGAATAAACTGTCGTATATCGTCACACTGTATTATTCTTTAATACATTTTTTATATGTAACGTTAACAGCTGGGTTAAATGTAATTACAGGTTTATTTAATGGGTCATTTATAGGTATAATGCATATGTATAACGGTTGAAAGCCTACTGCGTGTTTGTACACGCTGGTAAATTCATCAACTAACGGTGACATGTACGTAGGATGCTCCTAAGTAATAATGCTATTGTATGGTATTCAATGGTTAAATATCTTTGGCACATAAAGGGGAGTAAAGATGAAGCATCGCTCCCTGGTAAAGAAATCCGTTGACTATGAAAACTGGTAAAAACCTTTTCCTGTATTTGTTGAACTATTGTACCCTGAACATCGCCATTCGACTCTCTGCACGTAACACAAGTATAGCCAGCCCCTTTTATTACAGAAAAACAACAGGCCTTCCCAGGCAATCTGCCACCGATGTAAGCGTATAATTTTAGATCATGAAGCAACTGGTACTGCAGGTTAAGGGTTTCATATAGTGCTATTACGGTTAACTAATAAAAAATATTCTCAATAAGTATAATTGTACGCCCGGCTTTGTTTGGGCGAAGAAAGAAATTATTAAGAGTTTCTAATAGGGGTTAAATAGTGCATAGGGCAAAAAAGGCCGCCCTTTTTTAAGGGCGGCATATTTTTATGCTAAAAATTATTAGCAGTAAGCGCCGATATAAAAAAGAAAACCGGCTTAGAAAAGCCGGTTCATACCCTGATATTATTAAATGAGAACTAAGTGACTGAAGTATAACCTAAGTTTCGATGTAATCGCCCTCTCTTTTCTTCATTTTAGCCTGAAACCAGGTTACGGAAAATAGTATGCAGTAAACATACGTAGTGTAAATCCCCAATGAAACGATAATACATATCGTTTAGTATGTGGTATTATGTAAAAATTTATGGCTATATAAAATTAATTGCAACCGATGTTGATGCGTCGATTGGGCGTGCGTTTGAGCGGCAATTAGCAATCGGCAATAAAATTTAGGTGGCGCAAGAACTGTTATCATCTTCAAAATTGGCGAGCCCACTCACCACTTACCACTCACCATTCACCTTTTTGTTATTTAATTGTTATCGCACCCTTTTTTACAATTTCTGCCAACCCCCTTCGCCATTCAGCCTACACAAACTTAAGCGCCTTTACAATCAATGTACTAACGCGTTTAGCAGTGAGGGCTTACTAATGGTTGATAGTTAGGAATTGCAACCATGTTGACAAATACGGCCGGTAAAAGTTATTTAAACGTTTGTTTAATTTAAACGTTTGTTTAATTTTGTGGTTCCAAAAGAAAGATCTTTATGTCACTCACGGAAAAAGTTGATAAAAGGGCACACATTCTGGCGATAGCCGAAACCCTGTTTGCTGAAAAAGGATTTGATGGGACTTCTGTGCGGGATATTGCGCAACTCGCTAACGTTAATCTTGCCATGATCTCTTACTACTTCGGTTCAAAGGAGAAGTTGTTGGAAGCTTTGATTGAAGACCGGGCCGGTTATACCATAGGAATAATTGAGGAATTAAGTAAAAATCAAACCCTTACCCCCTGGGATAAGATAGATAAGCTGGTTGATTTTTACGTAGAGAAGATATTTAACAACTTCCGGTTCCATTGTATCATGTCGCAACAATACAATCATACCCGGTCGCCCGAAATAAAAGAGCTTATAATAAATATCAAGACGCGTAACCTGGAACAGATCAAAAAAGTGATCGCAGACGGACAAAAGAAAAAGATATTTTGTAAAGTAGATATAGAGCTTACGATGGCGAGTGTGTTTGGCACCCTCACGCATGTAACAAATTCAAAAAGCCTGTATTGCCGCCTTTGGAAAATTGAAGAAACAGATGATGTCTCATATCGTAAGAAAATAACTCCCCGGTTAAAAACACATTTAAAACAAATGATGCGGGCGCACCTTGATATCAAAAACGAAGAATAACATTATAATATAGAACGCATGAACTTGAATAAGAAAATAGTATCGGGATTAGCCTTATTACTAACCATTTTTACTGCACAGGCACAAACAAGGACCATCAGCCTGGAGGAAGCCGTTCGGCTGGGTGTGGCCAACAGCAAGCAATTGAAGGTGGCACAAAATAAGATCGATCAGGCCGTTTCGCAACTGGAACAGGCAAAGGATGAAACCCTGCCAACTGTTAAAGTAAGTGCAGGTTACAGTCACGCCTTAATGTTGCAAAGAAGCTTTGCACTGCCATCATCAGATGGTTCAGACCCCAAAGCCATGAAGTTCCCATTTGATAACACCTTGTATCAGGGAACGCTGAGCATTAACCAGCCCATTATTGCAGGTCACCGTTACCGGTATGCAAAGGAGTCGGCCAACATTTTGATACAAAGCAGCAAGCTGAATGCCGAAACAGACAAAGATGAAATTGTATATAATATCATCAATGCCTATATCAACTTTTACAAAATTCAGCAGAACCAAAAAATTGTAACACAAAACCTGCAGGATGTAGATCAGAAACTGGCGGAAGTTAAGAAATTCGAAAGCCAGGGATTGGCTACCAAGAACGATGTATTACGATTCCAATTACAAAAATCGAATATACAGATACAGGAAATTGAATTGAACAATAACCTTAAAGTGGTTAATTATAACCTGAATATCTTGCTGGGTCTGCCTGAGAATACTACAGTACAGGTACAGGATGTGGTTTACAAACTGGATTTGAATGAAAGCCCGGAAGTTTACACAAAGCAGGCCCTGCAAGATAGAAAGGAGTTCAGCTCGCTGAACTACCAGGATAAACTGGCAGAAGTTAACGTCAAAAAAATTCACGACGAAAAAATGCCCACTGTTGGCGTAGGCGGTAACCTGTATTACATTAACCCCACAAAATCATTGATACCTAAAAGCGCAAGCTATCTGGCCCCTTTTGTTGTAGGTATAAATGCAAGCTGGGATATTACAGGTTTTTTCAAGAACAAGAACAAGTTAACCGAAGCCAATTTACAACGACAGGAAGTGGCTGCTACCCGCGATCTGCTGACCGATCAAATAAAGATGGATGTAAACAGATCATTCAACCAGTATCAGCAAACGCTTGAAAAAATTAAGTTATTGAACGATGCAGTGGTACAGGCTACAGAGAACGAGAGAATAACAGAATCAAAATTCAAGAACAACCTGGCAACTACCACCGACCGTATCGAAGCACAAACCCTGTTGTACGAATCGCGTTTGAATCTTGAGCTGGCAAAAGCCGACGCTACGGCCGCTTATTATACCCTTTTGAAAACAACCGGACATATTCAACCCTAACACCATTTAAAAAAGTATTAAAGAGATATTGTATGAGCGAAGCACAAGCACAAAAGAGTAAAGGAAAAAAGATCATTTTCCCTGTTATCCTGGGTCTTGTATTAGTTGGCGCATTAGGATTTACCGCCAAGGAATATTTTTATGGTAAAAGCCACGAGGAAACCGATAACGCGCAAATAGATGCAGACATAAGCCCGGTAGTTTCACGGGTAAGCGGTTATATTAAAGAGATCCGTTTTAAGGATAACCAGTTTGTAAAAGCAGGCGATACCCTGGTGGTATTGGACGACCGCGATTTTCAGATCAAATTGCAACAGGCTGAAGCTGCCCTGGCTGTAGCCCGTCAATCGGTGAACGTACAACAGTTTGCAGTAAATGAGGCAAGAACCGGTATTGCAACTGCACAGGCAAATATTGAAACAGCTAAAGTACGCGTGTGGAAAGCGGCTGAAGATTTCAAACGCTATGAAGCCCTGTACGAAGATCATGCAATAACCAAGGCGCAGTATGATGCTGCCAAGGCTGAAAAAGATGCTGCTGAAGCTGCATTGCGTGTAACGCAAACCCAGGTGCCCGTTGTTACTGAAAAAGTAAGTACCAACCGTCAACAGGTACAGGCAACTGCTTCAAACATCGGATTGCGTCAGGCTGATATTGACTATGCAAAATTGCAAATAAGCTATACAGTTATTACCGCGCCAACCGATGGTATTATTTCTAAAAAGACCATTCAACCCGGTCAACTGGTTCAGGCTGGTCAGTCATTGTTCTCAATTGTAAATGATGGCGGATTGTACCTGACAGCTAATTTCAAAGAAACACAAATTGAAAGTATTAAGGTTGGTCAGGCCGTTCATATTAATGTAGATGCATTTGCCGATCACCCAATAAACGGAACTGTAGAATCATTTGCTGGTGCAACCGGTGCCAAGTTCTCTTTGTTGCCTCCCGATAACGCTACCGGTAACTTCGTAAAAGTTGTTCAACGTATTCCGGTTCGCATTAAGTTAGATAAATCTGATGCTGCGTTCCTGAATAATTTACGTCCGGGCATGAGCGCCAAAGTGGTGGTTGATACTAAGAAATCGTAGAATACAGCTATAAGCGATAAGCTTTAAGCTGTAAGCAAATACAGTTTTGCGTTATGTTTACCTTGTGCCTTTCGCTTAAAGCTTACGGCTTTTAGCTTTAGGCTGCGGATAGCGAGGTAACCTACTGACGCGAGCTTAAAAAATAAATTATTTAAAATGGCAGAACAAGGATTTAGGAAATGGATCATCACCATTACCGTGATCATGGCTTCACTGCTGGAGTTGATCGATACAACCATTGTGAACGTGGCCCTTCCCGATATTATGGGTAACCTGGGCGCCACCTTGGAAGATGCCGGATGGCTGGTAACAGGTTATGCAGTGGCCAACGTAATTGTATTGCCAATGTCGGGTTGGTTGGGCGATCGTTTTGGACGAAAGAATTATTTTCTGGCCTCCATTCTGATCTTTACCGCTGCCTCCTATTTATGCGGACAGGCTACCTCGCTCACAGAGCTGATCTTATATAGGTTATTACAAGGTTTGGCTGGTGGTGGCTTGCTGTCAACAGCGCAGGCCATATTGATGGAAACCTGGCCCCGTGAAGAAATAGGTATGGCAACAGCCCTGTTTGGTTTGGGTGCGGTAGTAGGGCCAACCCTTGGGCCCACCATTGGTGGTTACATTGTTGATAATACCAACTGGCGTTATATCTTCTATGTAAACATCCCTGTAGGAGCAGTGGCCGCCTTTCTGGTGTCGATGTTTGTGCGGGAGTCGCCGATGTTTGCCAAGGGCAAACCGATAGACTGGTGGGGTATATTGTTGCTGGCAATAGGTGTAGGTAGTTTACAGGTAGTATTGGAGAAAGGGGAAACTGAAGACTGGTTTCAAACACCCTACATTGCATTCCTTACAGTAACAACAGTATTAGCCGGTATAGGTTTTCTTTGGCGCGAGCTGAGCACCGATCACCCGGTTGTGGACTTTCGCATTCTGAAGAACCGAAGCTTTGCAATTGGTACTATAACGTCATTTGCGCTCGGGTTCGCTTTATACGGTTCGGTATTTATATTTCCGGTATTTTGTCAGAACCTGTTACACTTTACCGCCCTGCAAACCGGGTTGATCTTATTGCCCGGTGGTTTGGCAACCATCATCATGATGCCTTTTGTAGGCGCTATGTTGAAGCGGGGCGTACCGGCCCAGTATATGGCAACCGGTGGCTTTATCCTGTTCTTTGTATTCTGCTGGCTGTTGTCGAACAGCACGCTTGAGTCGGGCACAGGCGACTTCTTCTGGCCGCTTATTATTCGCGGTATCGGTATGGCCATCCTGTTCGTTCCATTGACCACGTTGGCGGTTTCAAGCCTTCAGGGAAAGCAAATAGGCCAGGGTACCGGTTTGAACAACATGATGCGTCAGTTGGGTGGTTCATTTGGTGTGGCCATTCTTACCACGCTAATACACGTTAAATCGGGCGAAGTACGTAACGCACTGTTGAGTAATACGAACAGCTTTAACCCCGCCTACGTGCAGCGTAAAGAAGGTATGATACAAATGTTAATGGGTAAGGGATATAATTTACTGGATGCCCAGCAGGCAAGCGATCGTATGATGGAAGGAAATATCATTAGGCAAACCATGCTGGTAACCTACGATCATATGTACATGCTGATAGGCTTTTTTGTACTGGCTGCCATTCCGGTAATTTACCTGCAGAAGTTTAAGAAGAAACCGGTGATCATCACCGATGCTCACTAAAATATAAGACTGAAAAACCACGGTGCTGTGATACGGAAGAACCACAAATTGAAAGGCAAGTAAGTCTGATGAACCTGAGGTAAAAGATAAACCCCTCCCGATGCAGTGGGAGGGGTTTTGTATTATATAATTAGGATCAAGTCAAATTCTTGGGGGATTAGTTTGTTACGCATAGATTTTAGCGAGTCTGAATAAGAAGAAGCTGATGTCTCTTACGCCCCTTGCAGA